>NZ_JAUTAB010000001.1:2500-4172388 GCF_030818125.1 Stenotrophomonas sp. SORGH_AS_0282
ATTCCCTGAGTAGCGACGAGCGAACGGGGACTAGCCCTTAAGCTGGAATGGTTCTAGAAAAACAGCCTGGAACGGCTGGCCATAGAAGGTGATAGCCCTGTATTTAAAAGGGCCACTCCAGTGAAGACGAGTAGGGCGGGGCACGTGAAACCCTGTCTGAACATGGGGGGACCATCCTCCAAGGCTAAATACTACTGACCGACCGATAGTGAACCAGTACCGTGAGGGAAAGGCGAAAAGAACCCCGGAGAGGGGAGTGAAATAGATCCTGAAACCGTGTGCGTACAAGCAGTAGGAGCTCAAAAGAGTGACTGCGTACCTTTTGTATAATGGGTCAGCGACTTACTGTTCGTGGCAAGCTTAACCGTATAGGGGAGGCGAAGGGAAACCGAGTCTGATAAGGGCGCATAGTCGCGGGCAGTAGACCCGAAACCGGGTGATCTAGTCATGGCCAGGGTGAAGGTGCCGTAACAGGTACTGGAGGCCCGAACCCACGTCTGTTGCAAAAGACGGGGATGAGCTGTGATTAGGAGTGAAAAGCTAATCGAACCCGGAGATAGCTGGTTCTCCTCGAAAGCTATTTAGGTAGCGCCTCATATGTATCCTCTCGGGGGTAGAGCACTGTTATGGCTAGGGGGTCATCGCGACTTACCAAACCATTGCAAACTCCGAATACCGAGACGGACTGTATGGGAGACACACGGCGGGTGCTAACGTCCGTCGTGAAAAGGGAAACAACCCAGACCCACAGCTAAGGTCCCAAATTCACTGCTAAGTGGAAAACCATGTGGAAAGGCACAGACAGCCAGGAGGTTGGCTTAGAAGCAGCCACCCTTTAAAGAAAGCGTAATAGCTCACTGGTCGAGTCGGTCTGCGGGGAAGATTTAACGGGGCTAAGCAGTGAACCGAAGCTTGGGGTGTGCATATTTATATGTACGCGGTAGAGGAGCGTTCCGTAAGCCGTTGAAGGTGGATTGAGAAGTCTGCTGGAGGTATCGGAAGTGCGAATGCTGACATGAGTAACGATAATGCGGGTGAAAAACCCGCACGCCGAAAGCCCAAGGTTTCCTTGCGCAACGTTAATCGGCGCAGGGTGAGTCGGCCCCTAAGGCGAGGACGAAAGTCGTAGTCGATGGGAAGCAGGTTAATATTCCTGCACCTCGCGTAAGTGCGATGGAGGGACGGAGAAGGTTAGGTGTACCCGGCGTTGGTTGTCCGGGGGAAAGGCGGTAGGTTTGGATCTTTGGCAAATCCGGGATCCTTCAAGACCGAGCACCGAGACGAGTCTTTAAGACAAAGTCACTGATACCACGCTTCCAGGAAAAGCTCCTAAGCTTCAGCTTACGCAGACCGTACCGTAAACCGACACAGGTGGGTAGGATGAGAATTCTCAGGCGCTTGAGAGAACTCGGGTGAAGGAACTAGGCAACATGGCACCGTAACTTCGGGAGAAGGTGCGCCCTTTTTGGTGGCTCATGCGAGCTATAGCTGAAGAGGGCCGCAGAAACCAGGCCGCTGCGACTGTTTATCAAAAACACAGCACTCTGCAAACACGAAAGTGGACGTATAGGGTGTGACGCCTGCCCGGTGCTGGAAGGTTAATTGATGGGGTCAGCCGCAAGGCGAAGCTCTTGATCGAAGCCCCAGTAAACGGCGGCCGTAACTATAACGGTCCTAAGGTAGCGAAATTCCTTGTCGGGTAAGTTCCGACCTGCACGAATGGCGTAACGACAGCGGCGCTGTCTCCACCCGAGACTCAGTGAAATTGAAATCGCTGTGAAGATGCAGCGTTCCCGTGGCAAGACGGAAAGACCCCGTGAACCTTTACTATAGCTTTACACTGAACGTTGAGTTCGTCTGTGTAGGATAGGTGGGAGGCTATGAAACTGTGGCGCTAGCTGCAGTGGAGCCATCCTTGAAATACCACCCTGTCGTGCTTGACGTTCTAACCTGGGCCCATTATCTGGGTCGGGGACCGTGTATGGTGGGTAGTTTGACTGGGGCGGTCTCCTCCTAAAGAGTAACGGAGGAGCTCGAAGGTACGCTCAGCGCGGTCGGACATCGCGCACTGTGTGCAAAGGCATAAGCGTGCTTGACTGCAAGATCGACGGATCAAGCAGGTAGGAAACTAGGACTTAGTGATCCGGTGGTTCTGTATGGAAGGGCCATCGCTCAACGGATAAAAGGTACTCCGGGGATAACAGGCTGATACCGCCCAAGAGTTCATATCGACGGCGGTGTTTGGCACCTCGATGTCGGCTCATCACATCCTGGGGCTGTAGTCGGTCCCAAGGGTATGGCTGTTCGCCATTTAAAGTGGTACGCGAGCTGGGTTCAGAACGTCGTGAGACAGTTCGGTCCCTATCTGCCATGGGCGTTGGAGATTTGAGAGGGGCTGCTCCTAGTACGAGAGGACCGGAGTGGACGAACCTCTGGTGTTCCGGTTGTCACGCCAGTGGCATTGCCGGGTAGCTATGTTCGGAAGCGATAACCGCTGAAAGCATCTAAGCGGGAAGCGCGCCTCAAGATGAGATCTCCCGGGGCACAAGCCCCCTGAAGGAACCATATAGACTATGTGGTTGATAGGTCAGGTGTGTAAGTACAGCAATGTATTGAGCTAACTGATACTAATGATCCGTGTGGCTTGACCATATAACCTCAAGTTGCCTTGGCCGACATGACATGTCGATAGAGCCCAAGTGCACGCTACGTCACAAGAACTATGAGAGGCAGGCGCAGTATGGCCGTGCTTTTCCCCCAAGGGAAAACCACGAACATCGCGACGCTCCAACCGTCTCCCTGGTGAAATTAGCGCTGTGGAACCACCCGATCCCATCCCGAACTCGGAAGTGAAACGCAGCTGCGCCGATGGTAGTGTGGCTCAAGCCATGCGAGAGTAGGTCATCGCCAGGGTTTACACCCGAGAACCCCGCTGCATGCGCAGCGGGGTTTTCCTTTTTTTGCAAGCACATGCTTTTTACATGCACTTGCAGCAACAACTTCAAGAAGAACTTCAAGTTCCCCTCACAAGTTGTTGACAGATTCGAAAAGCCTGACATAATAGGCGGCTCGCAACGACGAAAGGCCCTCGGGTCTTCCGGGCATCACGACCAACGGTCGTGATCTACCACCAGGTAGGTATCGACGGTCAGTCGATACGCAAAACACCTCGAAAAAAGGTGTTGACGAAGCGGAAAAGCCAGCTATAATGGGCGGCTCGCAACGACGGAAACGTCGGGGCACACGGAGAAAGGCGCTGAGGCCGACTCCCAAGTTCTTTGACAGTATGCGCAGGTATCTTGTGAAGGCGCCTGCAGGAAGGATGATTTGTCCATCTTGCAGACGTTTGATCAAGCAACATATCAATTGTTTTAAAGCAAGCGAAACGTTGCCAGCGGTCAAGCATCTGCAGCTTTAAATTTTTAGTCCTCGGACTATGCGTTTTTAAGTGAAGAGTTTGATCCTGGCTCAGAGTGAACGCTGGCGGTAGGCCTAACACATGCAAGTCGAACGGCAGCACAGTAAGAGCTTGCTCTTATGGGTGGCGAGTGGCGGACGGGTGAGGAATACATCGGAATCTACCTTTTCGTGGGGGATAACGTAGGGAAACTTACGCTAATACCGCATACGACCTTCGGGTGAAAGCAGGGGACCTTCGGGCCTTGCGCGGATAGATGAGCCGATGTCGGATTAGCTAGTTGGCGGGGTAAAGGCCCACCAAGGCGACGATCCGTAGCTGGTCTGAGAGGATGATCAGCCACACTGGAACTGAGACACGGTCCAGACTCCTACGGGAGGCAGCAGTGGGGAATATTGGACAATGGGCGCAAGCCTGATCCAGCCATACCGCGTGGGTGAAGAAGGCCTTCGGGTTGTAAAGCCCTTTTGTTGGGAAAGAAAAGCAATCGGCTAATACCCGGTTGTTCTGACGGTACCCAAAGAATAAGCACCGGCTAACTTCGTGCCAGCAGCCGCGGTAATACGAAGGGTGCAAGCGTTACTCGGAATTACTGGGCGTAAAGCGTGCGTAGGTGGTTGTTTAAGTCTGTTGTGAAAGCCCTGGGCTCAACCTGGGAATTGCAGTGGATACTGGGCGACTAGAGTGTGGTAGAGGGTAGTGGAATTCCCGGTGTAGCAGTGAAATGCGTAGAGATCGGGAGGAACATCCATGGCGAAGGCAGCTACCTGGACCAACACTGACACTGAGGCACGAAAGCGTGGGGAGCAAACAGGATTAGATACCCTGGTAGTCCACGCCCTAAACGATGCGAACTGGATGTTGGGTGCAATTTGGCACGCAGTATCGAAGCTAACGCGTTAAGTTCGCCGCCTGGGGAGTACGGTCGCAAGACTGAAACTCAAAGGAATTGACGGGGGCCCGCACAAGCGGTGGAGTATGTGGTTTAATTCGATGCAACGCGAAGAACCTTACCTGGTCTTGACATGTCGAGAACTTTCCAGAGATGGATTGGTGCCTTCGGGAACTCGAACACAGGTGCTGCATGGCTGTCGTCAGCTCGTGTCGTGAGATGTTGGGTTAAGTCCCGCAACGAGCGCAACCCTTGTCCTTAGTTGCCAGCACGTAATGGTGGGAACTCTAAGGAGACCGCCGGTGACAAACCGGAGGAAGGTGGGGATGACGTCAAGTCATCATGGCCCTTACGACCAGGGCTACACACGTACTACAATGGTAGGGACAGAGGGCTGCAAACCCGCGAGGGCAAGCCAATCCCAGAAACCCTATCTCAGTCCGGATTGGAGTCTGCAACTCGACTCCATGAAGTCGGAATCGCTAGTAATCGCAGATCAGCATTGCTGCGGTGAATACGTTCCCGGGCCTTGTACACACCGCCCGTCACACCATGGGAGTTTGTTGCACCAGAAGCAGGTAGCTTAACCTTCGGGAGGGCGCTTGCCACGGTGTGGCCGATGACTGGGGTGAAGTCGTAACAAGGTAGCCGTATCGGAAGGTGCGGCTGGATCACCTCCTTTTGAGCAAAGACAACATCGTCCTGTCGGGCGTCTTCACAAAGTACCTGCATTCAGAGTTTCAAATCGGCCAGGCCGGTTTGAAAAGTCCCGTATATGGGGCCTTAGCTCAGCTGGGAGAGCACCTGCTTTGCAAGCAGGGGGTCGTCGGTTCGATCCCGACAGGCTCCACCACACGTAGCGCCTTTATCAGCGCCAACGGCAATGAGCTAAACGGACATTGGGTCTGTAGCTCAGGTGGTTAGAGCGCACCCCTGATAAGGGTGAGGTCGGTAGTTCGAGTCTACCCAGACCCACCAACTCTGAATGACCAGCGCATACAAAGAATTTATTACGGATCGGCATTGTGGCCGGTACGTGTTCTTTTAAAACTTGTGACGTAGCGAGCGTTTGAGATTCTATCTTGACGTGTCGTGAGGCTAAGGCGGAAGACTTAAATGTCTTCTTATTAATTGAGTCGTTATATTTCGTATCCGGGCTTTGTACCCCCGGGTCATATATATAACCCAAGGCAACTTGCGGTTATATGGTCAAGCGAATAAGCGCACACGGTGGATGCCTTGGCGGTCAGAGGCGATGAAGGACGTGGCAGCCTGCGAAAAGTATCGGGGAGCTGGCAACAAGCTTTGATCCGGTAATGTCCGAATGGGGAAACCCACCCGCTTGCGGGTATCCTGCAGTGAATACATAGCTGCTGGAAGCGAACCTGGTGAACTGAAATATCTAAGTAACCAGAGGAAAAGAAATCAACCGAGATTCCCTGAGTAGCGACGAGCGAACGGGGACTAGCCCTTAAGCTGGAATGGTTCTAGAAAAACAGCCTGGAACGGCTGGCCATAGAAGGTGATAGCCCTGTATTTAAAAGGGCCACTCCAGTGAAGACGAGTAGGGCGGGGCACGTGAAACCCTGTCTGAACATGGGGGGACCATCCTCCAAGGCTAAATACTACTGACCGACCGATAGTGAACCAGTACCGTGAGGGAAAGGCGAAAAGAACCCCGGAGAGGGGAGTGAAATAGATCCTGAAACCGTGTGCGTACAAGCAGTAGGAGCTCGAAAGAGTGACTGCGTACCTTTTGTATAATGGGTCAGCGACTTACTGTTCGTGGCAAGCTTAACCGTATAGGGGAGGCGAAGGGAAACCGAGTCTGATAAGGGCGCATAGTCGCGGGCAGTAGACCCGAAACCGGGTGATCTAGTCATGGCCAGGGTGAAGGTGCCGTAACAGGTACTGGAGGCCCGAACCCACGTCTGTTGCAAAAGACGGGGATGAGCTGTGATTAGGAGTGAAAAGCTAATCGAACCCGGAGATAGCTGGTTCTCCTCGAAAGCTATTTAGGTAGCGCCTCATATGTATCCTCTCGGGGGTAGAGCACTGTTATGGCTAGGGGGTCATCGCGACTTACCAAACCATTGCAAACTCCGAATACCGAGACGGACTGTATGGGAGACACACGGCGGGTGCTAACGTCCGTCGTGAAAAGGGAAACAACCCAGACCCACAGCTAAGGTCCCAAATTCACTGCTAAGTGGAAAACCATGTGGAAAGGCACAGACAGCCAGGAGGTTGGCTTAGAAGCAGCCACCCTTTAAAGAAAGCGTAATAGCTCACTGGTCGAGTCGGTCTGCGGGGAAGATTTAACGGGGCTAAGCAGTGAACCGAAGCTTGGGGTGTGCATATTTATATGTACGCGGTAGAGGAGCGTTCCGTAAGCCGTTGAAGGTGGATTGAGAAGTCTGCTGGAGGTATCGGAAGTGCGAATGCTGACATGAGTAACGATAATGCGGGTGAAAAACCCGCACGCCGAAAGCCCAAGGTTTCCTTGCGCAACGTTAATCGGCGCAGGGTGAGTCGGCCCCTAAGGCGAGGACGAAAGTCGTAGTCGATGGGAAGCAGGTTAATATTCCTGCACCTCGCGTAAGTGCGATGGAGGGACGGAGAAGGTTAGGTGTACCCGGCGTTGGTTGTCCGGGGGAAAGGCGGTAGGTTTGGATCTTTGGCAAATCCGGGATCCTTCAAGACCGAGCACCGAGACGAGTCTTTAAGACAAAGTCACTGATACCACGCTTCCAGGAAAAGCTCCTAAGCTTCAGCTTACGCAGACCGTACCGTAAACCGACACAGGTGGGTAGGATGAGAATTCTCAGGCGCTTGAGAGAACTCGGGTGAAGGAACTAGGCAACATGGCACCGTAACTTCGGGAGAAGGTGCGCCCTTTTTGGTGGCTCATGCGAGCTATAGCTGAAGAGGGCCGCAGAAACCAGGCCGCTGCGACTGTTTATCAAAAACACAGCACTCTGCAAACACGAAAGTGGACGTATAGGGTGTGACGCCTGCCCGGTGCTGGAAGGTTAATTGATGGGGTCAGCCGCAAGGCGAAGCTCTTGATCGAAGCCCCAGTAAACGGCGGCCGTAACTATAACGGTCCTAAGGTAGCGAAATTCCTTGTCGGGTAAGTTCCGACCTGCACGAATGGCGTAACGACAGCGGCGCTGTCTCCACCCGAGACTCAGTGAAATTGAAATCGCTGTGAAGATGCAGCGTTCCCGTGGCAAGACGGAAAGACCCCGTGAACCTTTACTATAGCTTTACACTGAACGTTGAGTTCGTCTGTGTAGGATAGGTGGGAGGCTATGAAACCATGGCGCTAGCTGTGGTGGAGCCATCCTTGAAATACCACCCTGTCGTGCTTGACGTTCTAACCTGGGCCCATTATCTGGGTCGGGGACCGTGTATGGTGGGTAGTTTGACTGGGGCGGTCTCCTCCTAAAGAGTAACGGAGGAGCTCGAAGGTACGCTCAGCGCGGTCGGACATCGCGCACTGTGTGCAAAGGCATAAGCGTGCTTGACTGCAAGATCGACGGATCAAGCAGGTAGGAAACTAGGACTTAGTGATCCGGTGGTTCTGTATGGAAGGGCCATCGCTCAACGGATAAAAGGTACTCCGGGGATAACAGGCTGATACCGCCCAAGAGTTCATATCGACGGCGGTGTTTGGCACCTCGATGTCGGCTCATCACATCCTGGGGCTGTAGTCGGTCCCAAGGGTATGGCTGTTCGCCATTTAAAGTGGTACGCGAGCTGGGTTCAGAACGTCGTGAGACAGTTCGGTCCCTATCTGCCATGGGCGTTGGAGATTTGAGAGGGGCTGCTCCTAGTACGAGAGGACCGGAGTGGACGAACCTCTGGTGTTCCGGTTGTCACGCCAGTGGCATTGCCGGGTAGCTATGTTCGGAAGCGATAACCGCTGAAAGCATCTAAGCGGGAAGCGCGCCTCAAGATGAGATCTCCCGGGGCACAAGCCCCCTGAAGGAACCATATAGACTATGTGGTTGATAGGTCAGGTGTGTAAGTACAGCAATGTATTGAGCTAACTGATACTAATGATCCGTGTGGCTTGACCATATAACCTCAAGTTGCCTTGGCCGACATGACATGTCGATAGATCCAAGTGCACGCTACGTCACAAGAACTATGAGAGGCAGGCGCCTAAATCCGTTGTTTGGATGGCGACGCTCCAACCGTCTCCCTGGTGAAATTAGCGCTGTGGAACCACCCGATCCCATCCCGAACTCGGAAGTGAAACGCAGCTGCGCCGATGGTAGTGTGGCTCAAGCCATGCGAGAGTAGGTCATCGCCAGGGTTTACACCCAAAAACCCCGCTGCAGACGCAGCGGGGTTTTTTCTTTGCGTCAAAGCGTGCCGACCAACAGTGGCACCCGCCCAACGCATGAAAAAGGCGCCCCGCAGGGCGCCTTTCGCGCATCACGACCAACGGTCGTGATCTACCAGGTCGGTATCGACTGTCAGTCGATACGCACAACCCCTCAACGGAACGCTGCAACGGCCTCGGTCAGGCCTGCTGCCTGCTGCTCCAGCTCGCGCGCGGCGGCGCTGGCTTCTTCGACCAGCGCGGCGTTCTGCTGGGTAGCCTCGTCCATCTGCACAACCGTCTGGTTGATCTGGTCGATGCCGGCGGCCTGCTCCTGCGAGGCCGACGCAATGCTCGCCATGATCTCGCTGACCCCAGCCACGCTGCCCACGATTTCCTGCATGGTGTGGCCGGCGTCCTGCGCCAACCGGGCGCCATCGGCGACCTCGCTGACCGATGCATCGATCAACTGCCGGATCTCACGCGCCGCCTCGGCCGAACGTTGTGCCAGGCTGCGTACCTCGCTGGCCACCACCGCGAAGCCACGGCCCTGGTCACCGGCGCGCGCCGCTTCCACCGCCGCATTGAGGGCAAGGATGTTGGTCTGGAAGGCGATCCCATCGATGACGCCGGTGATCTCGCCAATCCGCTTGGATGCGCCGTGGATGCTGTCCATGGTGCTGACCACGCGCCCCACCACCGCGCTGCCACGGTCGGCCACGTCCTGCGCCCCACGCGCGAGCGTGCTGGCCTTGTGTGCATGCTCGGCGTTCTGTCGAACCGTGGCCGTAAGCTCTTCCATCGAACAGGCCGTTTCCTCGAGATGTGCTGCCTGCCGCTCCGTACGGGTGGAGAGGTCATGGTTGCCACTTGCGATTTCCTCAGCGCCCAGCGCGATGGCGCCGGCACTGCGCCGGATGCGTTCGACCATGCTGCCCAGCTGAATCGCCGTCGCATTCGCATCGCGCTGCATGGCGGCGAACGATCCCTCGTAGTCGCCCTCCATGCGCTGGCCCAGATCACCCTCAGCCAAGGCCGACAACACGCGGCGAAGATCGCCGACGGTGCTGCCCACCCGCTCGAGCAGTTGGTTGATGCCGGTGGTGAGGCCATCCATGAAGGCGGCACCGCCGTCCGCCCGCGGCAGGCGCCGGTCCAGATCGCCGCGCGTCGCGGCATCCACGATCTCGGCCACGGCCGTCTCCAGCACCAGCTCCTGGGTACGGTCGTGCCATTCCACGGCGAAGCCGACGCGCGCCCCGGCCGCATCGAACATCGGGCTCACCACCTGGGCAAAGTGCACGGGACCGATCCGCACGCGCCCATGGTGGGTGGCCTGAAGGGTGTCCAGGATGGCGCGGATGCGATCCGGGTTGGCGTGGAAGCGATGGATGCTGGTGCCCACGAGGCTGTCGGCGTCGAAATCCGGAAACGCCTCGCGCAGGGTGGCCTGCTGGTTGCGAAGCAGACGCACCACGGCGGGGTTTACATACCGGATCACGTGGGACGCATCGGCAATCATCACCGCCGTGTGCGAGACCTCCAATGCCAGGCGCAGGGTGGCGTCGGCCGCAGCGCCGGCATGCTGGCGGGTGCAATGCGCCTGCAGCTGCGCATGACCTGCTGATACGCGCGCCAGCTCGGCGCGCAGCGCGTCCCTGCTGCGCCGCACCCGCGGCGCCAGCACCACCAGCGCGCCGGTCGCCATCGCGATGCCAAGCACGGTGACGGACTGTTGTTGCCAGAGGGCGCCGGCAAGGCCGCAAACCAGCCCGGTGGAGAGCAACCCCGCGAGGATGCGCTGCCCGCGCGGGTGCGGGTGCAACGCAGGTGACAGCAGCATGGCGTCGGGTGGACGTGAGGAGGGGTGGGGAATGGCAGACATGACAACTCCAGAAGCAATTCGGTACGGAACGTCATCCGCTGAAACGCGGACAAACGGATGCGAGGCCGGGCGACCCAGCGGCGGAAGACCTTGCACAGACGGGATTGGGGGAGAGCACTCCTTCCGTGGAAGCCGGATGACACGCGGCTTCGCAGACGGCGGAGCAAGCGACGACACAGGCACGCTGCGCGTGCCTGCTGCATCGGTATCGGTTGGCGTCGCTGGAAGTTGAGTGCGACAGGGTGTCGCAGCGGTCAGCCGGCGAGGAAGCGCGTGATCACGTCGGCCACCAGTGCCGGGTGCTCCATGTGCAGGTGATGGGTGCCGGGGAATACATCCAGGCGGCCGTCTCGAAGCAGCTTGATGCGCTCACTGCGCAGTGGCTCGGGGTAGTACGACTGTGCCGGCGTCGCGTAGATCACCTGGGTGGGGCACTCGATGGCCGCAAGCAGGTCGTCGATCTGCGCTTCGCTCAACCGCATCGCGGTGGGCAGCATCAGGCGCTGGTCGCTGCACCAGCTGTAGCCGCCTTCCACCGGCATGACGCCGCGTTCAACCAGCAGCCGCGCGCAGGGCTCGCTGAGCTGGTTGGCCATCATGCGCGCGCGCACCGGCGCGGCCAGATCGGAAAACACGCGCAGCTTCTTCGATGGCAACGCGCGCACGGCGCGCACATGCTCGCGAAGGCGCTGCGCGGTTTCATCTTCCGGCCCACGCAGGCCGCCGAGCGCTTCAATGGCGATCAACCGCTCCACGCGCTCGGGCGCGGCGGCAGCGGTGAGGCTGGCAATGCCGGCGCCCATTGAATGGCCGAGCAGCGTAAAGCGCTCCCAGCCCAATGCATCGGCTACGTCGAGCACATGGCAGATCGCGCCCGGCGTGTTGTACTGCGTGCCCGGCGGCATATGCGAGCTGTGGCCGTGGCCGGGCAGGTCGATGGCCACCAGGTCCAGCCCGGGCAGTGCTGCGGCCAGCGGCACGAAGCTGGCGGCGTTGTCGAGCCAGCCGTGCAGCGCCAGCACGCGCGTGCCTGCCGCCGGCGTCGAACGCAGGCCCGCCACGCGGGTGCCCGCCACCGGCAGTACAAAGGGTTCGAGCGTCATGCCAACGCCGTGATGCTCAGCCGCGACAACGCCAGCGCGTGCGCGGGATCGGCGTTGAGGCAAGGGATGTAACGCATCTGCGCACCGCGCGCGGCGACGGTTTCGGTGAAGCCCATCGCTACTTCTTCCAGCGTTTCCAGGCAGTCGGTGGCGAAGCCCGGGCAGACCACGTCGATCTGTTTGACGCCGCGTTCGGCCATCGCCCACAGCGTGGGTTCGGCATAGGGCTGCAGCCACTTCTCGCGACCGAAGCGCGACTGGTAGGTGAGCTTCCACTCGCCATCCGCCAGGCCCAGTGCCTGCGCGATCGCCTGCGCACTGGCTTCGCAGCGCTGCGGATAGGGGTCGCCGGCATCGGCGAGGCGCTGCGGAATGCCATGGAAGGAAAACACCAGCTGCTCGCCGCGGCCGTGCTGCTCCCACCATTGCCGGATGCTGCCGGCCACTGCCGCTACCCAGTCCGGGTCCACCGCGTAATCGCGTACCAGGGTGACGGTGACGCCCGGATGGCGGGGCTGCCAGTCACGCACCTGGTCTTCGATGGAGGCGGTGGTGGTGGTCGAATACTGCGGGTACAACGGCAGCACCACGATCCGGCGCATGCCTTCGGCAGCCAGCCGGTCCAGCTCGGCGGTGAGCGCGGGCGCGCCGTAACGCATGGCGTGGCGTACGCGCACATTGGGCATCAGCTGCTGCATGGCTTCGGCCAGGCGGCGCGTGTAGACCATCAAGGGAGAGCCGTCGGGCAGCCAGACCTGGGCGTACTTGGCTGCCGAGCGGCCACTGCGCAGCGGCAGGATCAGCCCGAACAGCAGGGGCTTCCACAGCAGCGGCGGAATCGCGACCACGCGCCGATCGCTGAGGAACTCAGCCAGGTAACGCCGCACCGCCGGGGCGGTGGGCGTCTCGGGTGTGCCTAGATTGACCGCCAGCACGGCGGTATCGGGTGCGTCGAGCATGGGACCATTCTCGCAGGTCTGCGCGACGGCCGGGATCGAATCGCGCCATCACCGCTATCGAGCGGCTCGATTGAACCGAACATACTCATTGCGGATTCATCAGAACCCCACTAATTTCGGGGAAAGCGTATCGACGCTGTCCGTATTTCCCCTTTCTGGAGCACCCATGCGCCGCTTGAGCCTTGTACTGCTGATCTCCGCCAGCCTGTTGTCGACCCAGGCGATGGCCGGGCCGGAGGAGGACCAGCGCGCCCGCAACGCGGTGCGCGTGTTGAATGACATCCAGGATATTCCCGAGCAGGGCATTCCGGACAAATTGCTGGACGAAGGCCGTGCGATCGTGGTCATTCCCGACACGATCAAGGCAGGCCTGGTGATCGGCGGCCGCCGTGGCCACGGTCTGATGTCGGTCAAGAACTCCGATGGCAGCTGGTCCAACCCGGTGTTCATGAAGCTCACCGGCGGCAGCATCGGCTTCCAGGCCGGTGTGCAGTCTTCGGACGTGGTGCTGGTGTTCCGCAACGACCGCAGCCTGGACAATCTCGTCAACGGCAAATTCACGCTGGGCGCCGATGCCGGCGTGGCGGCCGGTCCCGTGGGCCGCAATGCCGCTGCGGCCACCGACGGCCAGCTGAAGGCCGAGATCTGGTCGTGGTCGCGCGCGCGCGGCCTGTTTGCCGGCGTGGCGCTGGATGGTGCGGTGCTGCAGATCGACGATAAGGCGAACCTGGACGCGTACGGCAGCAACACCACGCCGCGCATGGTGTTCGAGGGCCGCATGGGCGAAGCGCCGTCGATGGACGTGGTGGCCTTCCGCGACCGTCTGGAAGAGGCGACGTATTCGGCACGTGAAAAGCGCGGCACCGCTGGCAGTGCACCGGCCCCACGTGCGGCGGCCCCGCAGCCCCAGGCAGCGCCGGTCGTAACTGAACAGGCCAATGCCGGTGCCACCACCGCGCCGTTGCAGGCCGTTCCGGCGCAGCCGGCACCGCAGCAGGGCTTCCAGCCGGTGGGCGAAGGCGAAGTGCGTACCGAATCGCTGGACGGCAACTGACTTTCGTCACGCGCGCCGCCCTACCGGCGGTGCGCTATGCTCAGGTCCTTGTAACCGGGTAATGCGAGCAGAACATCATGGGCAGTATGAGCTTGTGGCATTGGGTGGTGGTACTGGTCATCGTTCTGCTGGTGTTCGGCACCAAGAAGCTGACCAGTGGCGCCAAGGACCTTGGCAGTGCCGTGAAGGAATTCAAGAAGGGCATGCGCGACGAGGACAAGCCGACCGCGCACCTGAGCGATGAGTCGCGTCCGCAGGATCCGACGACGACATCGCAGAACGAGCACGACCGCGACCGGCGTTGATCTGGGCGGCATGGCGTGTTCGACATCGGTTTCAGTGAACTGCTGGTCATCGCGGTAGTAGCGTTGGTCGTGCTGGGTCCCGAGCGTCTGCCCAAGGCAGCCCGCTTCGCGGGGCTGTGGGTGCGGCGCGCGCGCAACCAGTGGGATTCGGTGAAGCAGGAGCTGGAACGCGAGCTGCACGCAGACGAGATCAAGCGCCAGTTCCGCGATGCGCAGGATTCGGTGCGCGATACCGAGGCGCAGCTGCGTGCGAGTGGTGAGGCGGTACGCCGCGAAGCCGAGCAGGTGCGCAACCAGGTGCAGCGCGATGGCGATACGCCAGCCAGCACCGACGAGCCGGTCATGACCGGGCCCGCGCCGGGTTCGCCGGCGAGCGTGGCCCAGCACGTGGTGGCACCCGAGCCTGAGGCCGTGCCTGAAGAGCCGCGTGATGCGATGGCACCGCCGGGCATCGACGGGCAGGCGCCGCGCGATCCGCCGCCTGCGACGACGGAGGCCCCGCGATGAGCGGTAACGAGTCGCCGGAAAGCGGGTTGATCGAACACCTGATCGAACTGCGCGCGCGCCTGATGCGGGCGCTGATCGGGCTGGGCGTGGTGCTGCTGGGGCTGATGCCGTTCTCGCGGCAGATCTACACGTGGTTGGCGCAGCCGTTGATCTCTCAGCTGCCCAACGGGCAGTCGATGATCGCGACCAACCCGGCCGGTGCATTCTTCGCGCCGCTCAAGCTGACCTTCTTCGTGGCCGTGTTCATCGCGGTGCCGTGGTTGCTGTACCAGCTGTGGGCGTTCGTGGCGCCGGGCCTGTATGCGCGCGAAAAGCGCCTGGCGGTGCCGTTGCTGGCAACCTCGGTGTTGCTGTTCTACATCGGCTGCGCGTTCGCATACTTCCTGGTGCTGCCGGCGGTCTTCCACTTCCTGACCACGTTCCGCCCGGAAGTGATTGCGATCACCCCGGATGCGAATGCATACCTGGATTTCGTGCTGGCGATCTTCTTCGCGTTCGGCAGCAGTTTCGAACTGCCGGTGGCGATGGTGATCCTGACTCTGCTGGGGTGGATTACGCCGCAGCAGTTCAAGGACGGCCGTGGGTACGCGATCGTGGGCATCTTCGTGTTGGCTGCGGTGCTGACGCCGCCGGATGTGGTTTCCCAGTTGATGCTGGCGATTCCCATGTGCCTGCTTTATGAGCTTGGGATACATGCTTCGCGGTGGTTGGTGCCCGCGAAGAGCGATGAGCCTCAGGCTTCTTAAGCTTCAACAGCAGCGTTTCGGTTGCTACGTGCTGGGGAGGCCGACGGGCAGCCCCTTACGGGACACGCCGTAAACCCATCCATGGGGGCTTGGCAAAAACATCCATGTTTTTGACAGTCCCTACAGGGGCTGCCCGCCGGCCTCCCCTCTCGTGCATTGCGGGTGCGGATACGAAAGCAGAGCAAAAACAAAGCAAAGCAGCGACGCAGGGCGTCGCTCTACGTCTTTGATTCTTTCAATGCATTACCGGATACGCACGCGCACGGTAGAGCGACGCCATGCGACGCTGCTCTTCCCTCCGCACAGCGCGATGCATGACGGGGCCGGGCGGCGGGTAGCCCCCGGAGGGACTGTCAAAAACATGGATGTTTTTGACAAGCCTCCAGGGATGGATTCACGGCGTGTCCCGGAGGGGGCTGCCCGTCGCCCGGCCCCAGCCCGCAGCAACTGAAACGCTGCTGTTGCTGTCGCTGTTGCTCTCAATCAAGCAGCGAAAATATTCCCAGGCCCGTTCGACGGCGGTACCGGCGGTGGGGCGGCGCGGCCGCGGTGGGCGAACATCTGGTTCCAGGCGGCGTATACCGCACCTACGTACAGCGGCATGATCACCGCGGTGTTGGTCAGCTGCATCACGAACGCGGCTGCACCGGCGCCGCCGGCCATCAGCGCCAGCTGCATCACGATGATCATCACGAAGTAGATGCACATCGCCGCGATCAGGCCCAGCAGCATGAACACCGCCATCGCGCCGAAATTGCGGATGCAGCCCTGCAGGCTCATGCGCAGCGCGTGCATGCCGCTCTGGTGGTCGAACACCACCAGCGCCGGCTGGGTGAACATCGCCATGCTCAGCGCCACGAACGTGCCGAATGCAATCAGCAGCCACAGCAGGATGCGCACCACCGGTACGCCGGCCATCAGCGCCATGGTCTGCTCATTGCTCGGCGTGGCGCCGGACTGCTGCAGCTCCTGCATTTTGCGGAACATCTCGGCCGTGGCAGTCAGGCCGTCGGGGCCCATCATCACGTACAACAGCGTACCCAGCGCAATCACCGCGATCAGCTGGATCGCCAGCGGCACCAGCAGGTGGCTCACGCGGCGGTCGCGGATCGGCTGCAGCAGGTGGGTCGGCATGGCGCGGTGGCCCTGGGCCACTTCGCTCACCGCCACCAGCATGCCGCCGAACACCAGCGGGCCTACCGCCACCGACACCAGCTGCAGCAACACGCCGAGCCAGCTCGGCAATGCCTGCGCCAGCACCAGGATCAGCGAACTGACCAGCATGCCGATCACGCCAAGGACCGCCAGCTGCAGCGGTGCGCGGCGATACAGGGTGAACGCGTCCAGCAGCCATTGGGCGCCCGCCGAGGCGGGCAGCTTGCGAATTTCGCTCATACCATTCCGGAACAGGGGGAAGGGCGCGTACGCCCCGAATACCAACGATTATCCCTGTTTTCCGTGCCCATCACCTGAAGGAAAGGTCGCTCCCGGCGGTCTTTCAGTTGTTGCGCGCCTGGCGGACGAACCGGCGCAGCAGCTGGCGGGCCAGCGGGGCCGCACTGACCCCGCGCGCCACGCTGCGCGCGCAGCCGCCGTGGCGACCGATGCACTCGGCACGCGCCCGCACGTAGCCGCGCATGTGGTGGGTGGCGAACTCCGGGTGGAACTGCACGCCCCAGGCCTGCTGGCCCCAGCGGAAGGCGTGGCAGTTGTCCTGCGCCGAGCGCGCCAGGATGGCCGCGCCCTCCGGCGCGCGCAGCACCGTCTGCAGGTGGGTGGCATGGGCCGGGAAGCGCGCCGGCAGGCCCGCGAATAGCGGGTCGTCCACCGCCGAGGGCTCCAGCGCCAGCTCGATCGTGCCCGACTCGCGCCCCGCCGGGTTGTAGGCCACCTCACCGCCCAGCGCATGTGCAAGCAGCTGGTGGCCGTAGCAGATGCCGAACACCGGGCGGTTGTCATGCGCGGCGGTGCGCAGCCACTGCGCGCTGCGCTCGCTCCAGTCGGCGCGGTCGGTCACGTAGGCGGCCGAGCCGCTGATGATCACCCCGGCGAAATCGCGGTGGTCGGGCAGCTCGCCGCCGTGCTCCACGTCCACCACCACCGTCTCGTCCGCATCCAGCCCCGCCGCGACCCGGATCCAGTGCGGAAAACGGCCGTACCGGCGCAGCGAAGCGACCGGTTGGCCGGTTTCAAGAATCAGGAAAGGCGAGCGGTTCATCGGGGGGAGGCAGCACGCTGAGGACTTCCTCGATTGTAGTCAGCCCTGCCGCCACCTTTTCAAGCCCCGCGCGGCGAAGGGTTCGTACTCCTTCAGCACGTGCGGCCCGGTTGAAACCGGCCAGATCCATGTCCGCCCGGATCAGCCCGCGCAGCCGCGAACTCAATGGCAGCAACTCATACAGGCCTACCCGGCCCATGTAGCCGGTGCGCCGGCAGTCGAGGCAACCGGCCGGCGCATATGGCGTGGGTGACTCTGGTAATGCCTCATCGGCATCAGCCAGCACCGCCCATTGGGCCGCGCTGAGCGGCTTGGGCACCTTGCAGTGCGGGCACAACGTGCGGACCAGGCGCTGGGCCAGGACCCCGTTGATGGTGCTGGCCAACAGGTAATGCGGCACGCCCAGGTCGAGCAGCCGGGTGATCGCCGAAGGCGCATCGTTGGTGTGCAGCGTGGACAGCACCAGATGGCCGGTCAGCGACGCCTGCACGGCCATCTGGGCCGTTTCCAGGTCGCGGATTTCGCCGATCATGATGATGTCCGGATCCTGCCGCAGCAGGGTGCGTACGCCGGCGGCGAAGTCCAGGTCGATGTTGGTCTGCACCTGCATCTGGTTGAATTCCGGCGCGATCATCTCGATCGGATCCTCCACCGTGCACACGTTCACGTCCGGGGTTGCCAGCCGCTTCAGGGTGGAATACAGGGTGGTGGTCTTGCCCGAACCGGTCGGGCCGGTGACCAGCACGATGCCGTGCGGGCGCTCCACCAGCGCGGTCCAGCCAGCCGCTTCCTGTGGGCTGAAACCGAGCTGGTCGATGCTCTTGAAGGCCGCATCCGGGTCGAAGATGCGCATCACGCACTTCTCGCCAAAGGCGGTGGGCATGGTCGACAGGCGCATTTCCACCTCGCGCCCACCCGGCGAGCGGGTCTTGATGCGGCCATCCTGCGGCCGTCGACGCTCGGCCAGGTCCATGCGGCCCAGCACTTTGATCCGGCTGACCATGGCGGTCATCACCGCCGGCGGCACCTCGAACACCTTGTGCAGCACGCCGTCGATGCGGAAACGCATGCGCCCCATGTCACGGCGCGGTTCCAGGTGGATGTCCGAGGCGCGCTGCTCGAAGGCGTACTGCAGCAGCCAGTCCACGATGTGCACCACGTGCTGGTCATCGGCGTTCACATCGCCGGAGCGGCCCAGCTCCACCAGCTGCTCGAAGCTGGGCAGGATGCCGCTGGCCTCGCCGCGCACATCGCCGCGCGCCCCGCGCACCGACCGGGTCACCCCGTAGAACTCCATCGTGTAGCGGTGCAGGTCCAGCGGGTTGACCATGGCCAGCTCGATCCGGCGCCGGGCCAGGTGCTGCAGGTCGAGCAGCCACTCCTGGGCCAGCGGCTCGCTGGTGGCCACCAGCAGCCGCTCGCTGTCCACCGCCAGCGGCAGGAACCGATGGCGGCGGGCATAGGCATGGGAGACCAGCGCGGTCACCGCCGCCACGTCCACCCGGGTGGGATCGATGCGCAGGTAGCGGGTGCCGGTTCGGGTGGCCAGCCAATCGGTCAGCCGTTCCAGGCCCAGCTCTCCGCCGGAGGCGGCCGCCAGCTTCAGGTTGGCCAGCAGCACCAGCGGGTGCACCTCGCTGGCATTGCGGGCGCCTTGACCGGAAAAGCGGATGCGCTCCACATCACTGGCCGCGACCAGCCCGTCGGCCACCATGGCGGCCGCCACCTGATCGAAATCCAGCCGGCCCGGCGGCAGGGGCCCCGGAGCAGGAACGGGGGCGAGCGTTGCCGGTGAGCGGTGTTCCATGGCGCCAGAATCCTCGGAGCGGGGCCTGCACGGCGTGATGGCAGCTTGCCTGGAATGCCGGCGGGCGGTCCGTCGCTATACTAGCGCACCCCCTGAGCAGGCAAGACTCCGCCGCATGTCCGCGACCCAGAACGTTCCGATCACTTTCCAGGGCCTGATCCAGACCCTCAACCAGTATTGGGCGCAGCAGGGCTGCGTGCTGATCCAGCCGCTGGACCTGGAGGTCGGTGCCGGCACCTTCCACCCGGCCACCTTCCTGCGCTCGATCGGCCCGGAAAGCTGGAATGCCGCGTACGTGCAGCCCTCGCGCCGCCCGACCGATGGCCGCTACGGCGAAAACCCCAACCGCCTGCAGCGCTACTACCAGTACCAGGTGGCGATGAAGCCCAGCCCGGACAACATCCAGCAGCTGTACCTGGATTCGCTGAAGGCACTGGGCATCGACCCGCTGGTGCACGACCTGCGTTTCGTCGAGGACAACTGGGAATCGCCGACCCTGGGCGCCTGGGGCCTGGGCTGGGAAGTCTGGCTCAACGGCATGGAGGTGACCCAGTTCACCTACTTCCAGCAGGCCGGTGGCCTGGAGTGCAAGCCGGTGCTGGGCGAGATCACCTACGGTCTTGAACGCCTGTGCATGTACCTGCAGAACTGCGACAACGTGTATGACCTGGTCTGGACCTACGGGCCCGACGGCACGCCGGTGACCTACGGCGATGTGTACCTGCAGAACGAAGTGGAGCAGAGCACCTACAACTTCGAGTACGCCGACGTGGAAGAACTGTTCCACCGCTTCGACGCGTGCGAGAAGGAAGCGCAGAAGCTGGTGGAGGTGGGCCTGCCGCTGCCGGCCTACGAGCAGGTGTGCAAGGCCAGCCATTCGTTCAACCTGCTGGATGCGCGCCGCGCGATCAGCGTGACCGAGCGCCAGCGCTACATCCTGCGCGTGCGCGCGCTGGCCCAGGCGGTGGCGAAACTGTATGAAGCCAAGCGCCTCGAAGCGGTGGCGGCCAAGGAGGTGCGGGCATGAGCACGATGCTGCCGCTGCTGATTGAACTGGGTACCGAAGAACTGCCCGTGAAGGCGCTGCCGGGCCTGGCCCAGGCATTCTTCGATGGCGTGGTGGACGGCCTGGCCAAGCGTGGCGTGGAAGTGGAACGCGGCGACGCCAAGCCGCTGTCCACCCCGCGCCGGCTGGCGGTGCTGCTGCCCGGCGTGGCCGTGGAGCAGCCGGAACAGCGCGGTGAAGTGCTGGGCCCGTACCTGAACATCGCGCTGGACGCCGATGGCCAGCCGACCAAGGCGCTGCAGGGTTTCGCGGCCAAGGCCGGGATCGACTGGACCGCGCTGGAGCGCACCAGCGATGCCAAGGGCGAGCGTTTCGTGCACCGTTCGGTGACCCCAGGTGCGCGCACCGCGGCGCTGCTGCCGGAGATCCTGGCCGAAGCGATTGCCGCCATGCCCATTCCCAAGCCGATGCGCTGGGGCAGGCACGCCTACGGCTTCGCTCGCCCGGTGCATTGGCTGGTGCTGCTGCACGGCAAGGACGTGATCGAGGCCGAAGTGCTGGGCCTGAAGTCCGACCGCATGAGCCGCGGCCATCGTTTCATGCACGACAAGACCGTGTGGCTGTCCTCGCCGGACGACTACGTCAGTTCGCTGCAGGCCGCTTATGTGCTGGTGGACGCCGACGCGCGCCGCAGCCGCATCGTGGAGGCGGTAAATGCCCAAGCCACCGCCGCCGGTGGCCAGGCGCGCATCACCGATGACAACCTGGAACAGGTGGTCAACCTGGTTGAATGGCCGGCGCCGGTGCTGTGCAGTTTCGAACGCGATTTCCTGGCGGTCCCGCAGGAAGCGCTGATCGAGACGATGGAAATCAACCAGAAGTTCTTCCCGGTACTGGACAACAGCGGCAAGCTGACCGAGAAGTTCATCGGCATCGCCAACATCGAATCGAAGAACGTGGCCGAAGTGGCCAAGGGCTACGAGCGGGTGATCCGCCCGCGCTTTGCCGATGCCAAGTTCTTCTTCGACGAAGACCTCAAGCAGGGCCTGGAATCCATGGGCGAGGGTCTCAAGACCGTCACCTACCAGGCCAAGCTCGGCTCGGTGGCCGACAAGGTGCAGCGCGTGGTGGCACTGGCCGGGCTTATTGCACCGCAGGTGGGCGCGGATCCGGTACTGGCCAGGCGCGCCGCCGTGCTCGCCAAGAACGACCTGCAGTCGCGCATGGTCAACGAGTTCCCCGAGCTGCAGGGCATTGCCGGGCGCCATTACGCAGTGACCGGTGGCGAATCGCCCGACGTCGCGCTGGCGATCGATGAGGCCTACCAGCCGCGCTTCGGTGGCGATGACATCGCGCTGTCGGACCTGGGCAAGGTGCTGGCCATCGCCGAGCGTGCCGACACCCTGGCCGGTGGTTTTGCCGCAGGCCTGAAGCCGACCGGCAACAAGGACCCGTTCGCGCTGCGCCGCAACGCGCTGGGCCTGGCGCGCACGATCATTGAATCCGGCTTCGAGCTGGACCTGCGCGCGCTGCTGGAAACGGCCTTTGCCGGCCTGCCGGCGGCGGTGCAGCCCAGTGCCGAGCGCAACACCGACGCACTGCCGCACGAGCTGTACGACTTCATCATCGACCGCCTGCGCGGCTACTACGCCGACAAGGGTGTGCCGGCCACGCACTTCAACGCCGTGGCCGAACTGAAGCCCGCCTCGCTGTATGACTTCGACCGCCGCATCGACGCCATCGGCATCTTCGCCGCGCTGCCGGAAGCCGAAGCGCTGGCCGCCGCCAACAAGCGCATCCGCAACATCCTGCGCAAGGCCGAGGGGGCGATTCCCGGCATGGTCGATCCGGCCCTGCTGGCCGAACCGGCCGAGAGCGAACTGGCTGAAGCCGTCGAAGCGGCCATCGACGACAGCAATGCCAGCCTGCACCAGAAGGACTACGTCAGCGTGCTGGCGCGCCTGGCCCGCCTGCGCCCGCAGGTGGATGCGTTCTTCGATGCGGTGATGGTCAACGCGGAAGATCCCGCGCTGCGCGGCAACCGTCTGGCGCTGCTCAAGCGCTTGGGCGACCGCCTGGGCAGCGTGGCGGCGATCGAGCATCTGTCCAGCTGACGGCAACAGCCTTATCGCGTCTCACCCTTGAAAGCGCCCGACTGGTTCGGGCGCTTTCTTTTTATGCGCATTTGCTCGAATGCGACGAAAACTGCAATCAATCTGAATATTGATTGAGCGTTTCTTAGGAAAAATCAGAAAACGATAAATTCGTGCAATCGGTATTTCCCAGCGCCGCGTGATCATCCGGCGCCGCACTTCCACGCGGCACCGACACGTCGCGTGCGTCCTGCGCGGCTCGCCCCCGCTTTGCACGGAAGTACCGCCGCATGCCCAAGCTGCCCCACGTCGTTCCCGCCGTTTCTACCCTCAACCGCTTCGCCGCGCTGGCCGATACCGATGCGGAGAAGGACGTGCACAACACACATACACCCACCAGGGTCGGCAATGCGACGGCGCCGAAGAGACCGGCGGTTTCCTCGCGGGCGGTACCGCTGAGTCCGCGCGAAGCCGCGGTGAGGGATGCAATCCTCGCCACCGGCGCGCCTGAAAGCCGCGCGCTGGTACGCATGCTGGAAACGCACCTCGCTGCTGCCAACACCGTGGAAGCGCGCGACGTGGTGACCGAGCGTATGGAGCAGGCACTTGCCGCGCGTGGCCATGACGTGGCCGTCCTGCGCGACCTCGGCATCAACCTGCTGGATGGCGTGCTGGGTCGCGCGGCCTGGGGCACCCTGTTGGCCGAACTGCCCAGCTGGGCCGGCAATGCGTTGACGGCGGGACAGCTCGCCCGCGCCGCCATCAACGGCAGCTGGAGCAGCCTCGCGGCGGTTCTGCCATCGTTGGCAGCGGCATTGCCGTCGCTGCGCACACATGACCAGTTCGACGCACTGGTGCAGTCGCTGCCGGAGGCGATCCGGACCGGGTTGTGGAACCTGCATGAGCAGATTGGCCAAGCCGACGCGCAGCTGCGCCCCAACCTCGGCGGCGGACACCTGGTGTCGGCGCTGGCGGTGGCCGCGCTGCTCTGGCAGGTGCAACGCTCGCTGCCAAAGCCGGCGGGGAAGCTGCAGGGGATCGGTCGCTTCATCGCCGAACTGCCGTTGCATTGGCAACGCATCGCCGTGCTCAACGGCGTGGGCGGGGCGCTGCTTGCACCGGGCGCGGTGGCCGCCAATGGGGAAACAGACGCGCCGGTCGAACGCGACCAACGCGCACTGCGTCCAGGCCCGGAGGAAAAGGCACAACGGATCGAGTTCCAGCGCTGGGCGGACCGGGGCATGCGGTCGGGCCCGCCACGAATCCGCCCGACCATCGACAGCCTTGAGCCGGTGACGTTTGAAGCGTCACGCGCGCCCGGCACCCTGCAGGCAGGGGGGCCGACCCGCGAACCTGCCGCCGCGCTTGCCGCACCGCAGCCGGCCGATGCGGCGACGTCACCGGGCAGCCGCCCGCAGAGCGGTTGGCTTGCGTGGCTGGGCGCCGGCATTGCCACCTTGGGCCATGCGGCACGGGGTGGCTTCCAGTCGGTGCCACAGGCCGCACCCTCAGTGGAAATGACCTTGATGGGTGGCTCGGCACTGCGCGAGGTGGTCACCGAGCCGCTGATGTCGCCCGAAACAGTTGAAGTGGCGACGGGAGCGGCTACCACCGCGCGCATGTTCCCCAATCTGCGACGGACGCCGCTGGCGCTGGCAGCGGCAGCGACGGTAACCGGTGCGGGTGCGGCAGTGATTGGCTTGAAGCGCTATTTCTGGCCCGACACCTCCGCCGCCACGCCGATCGCGCTCGCCGAACAGCTGGCCGGCGAGGTGGTTGGGTTGCGGGACGGCCACTGGGGTACCGGGCTGGACCTGTTGCTGGGCGAACTGGAGCCCACTCAGCGTAGCGGTCGCGCGCGGCGCGCGGCACCCGCCGCCACCGCCTACAGCGCAGGCGAACAGGAAACCGACCTGCAGCGGCACGGTGTGTCGACCGCGCAGCTGGATGCACTGCGCGCCGATCCCGCCCTGATGCAGCAGCTGCAGTCGATGCGTCTGTGGTCGGTAGCGGTAGCGCGCGACATCGCCACGCAGCCCGGCTGGGAATGGGTGGCGCGATTGTCGGCCTCGGAACAGGAACTGCTGGTCGGCCACTGGCATGCGCTTCGCAGGATCGCCCCCACCCTGGACGCGGTGGACAACGCGGCTGATGCGGTGATGGAAGAACTGCTGCAGAAAGCGGGGTGGCAGGGAAACTGGATGGACATCGAAGTGCGTCTGCCGCACAAGGACGTGGCCGGGATGCAGGTGGACGACCGCCTGCCGCTGCTCGCGTACTGCCTGTCGCGGCCGCGCGCCGGTGAGGCGTCGTTCCTGCGCGATGACCTGCCGGTCACCCCGCGTGAGTGGGCCCAGCTCAGGCAGGCGCTGGCCAGTGCCGACGCCAGCCGCCTGCGCGTGGACATCGCCGCCCGAGTCGAACAGGCGCGGCCGGCGCTCAGTGCAGCCGTGCAGGCGCAGCTGGTGCTGGACGCGCTCAAGGCCAAGGCGCTGGGCCGGCTGGGCAGCGGCGACGCGCATCGGCGCGGTGCGGAGGTGGTGCTGGGCTTCCTGCAGGGCACCGGCGCGGTCGAACGCGCCACGTTGACCTATGTGGACCGGCTGCCCGACGGCAGCGCGATTACGGTGCCGGTGCCGAACTACCTGGTGCTGCGCAGCGCCGCCAAGGACGAGGGGGCTGCGCGGCCAGGTGGTGCTGTACCGCTCGGACCTGTCGCGTTTCCAGGCATTCGGCGACGAAGACGCGTTCCGCGAGTTCCTGGATACCCAGCGCGCCCGCAGCGGTGCCTTCGCCGCCGAAGGCGGGGTGCAACGCAGCCTGGGCGACGACATCGTGCAGGCCGCGCCGCCGGAGCACCGTCGCGAACTGCTGAAACTGGTCGATGACTGGGAAAAGCGCCTCGCGCTTTACCAGAGCGGCCAGCGCGGGCCGCAGGCATGGAACCCGGCCGCAAGCTTCACCCTTGCCTTCACTCCGGTCGACCACGCCGACGGGGCGCGCCAGCAGTGGGCCGACACGCTGGTCAATCACGGGCAGGCGCTGGCGCAGCAACAGCTGGGCCGCAACCTGCTGCGCTGGAGCCCGCTGGGCATTGCCAACGTAGCGGCGGACGCCGCCTACGAGCAGCGCCGCGACAGCGCCCTGCAGACCCTGGACACGCACGCGCAGCCCAGCGTTACCGACGCCATGGTGGGCGCGCTGCGGATGGCCGGTTTCGAAGGCTCGCTGGCGGGCTTCGATCCGAGCCGGGTCCGCCTGCAGCTGGGCGAGCAGCACATGGACCTGACCCGTTGGGCGACCCGCGGCTGGCAGCAGCACGGGCTGCCCCGGCCGCCGGTACCGCTGAATGCCCCGGACTGGGCGCCCGACGCGGCCGGCATGCCCAATGCCCGGCTGCCGCAAGCCACCTGGCTGGACGATGCGACGCTGGACGCGATGCAGCTAGTGGCGTGGCGCGGTGACGCGCAGGGCGGGGTGGACACCGAGCTCACCGCGCGGCTGGCCGACCCGGCGCTGCGCCGGGCGATCTGTGGCGAGCTGGAGAGCTTCGCCACCAGCAACCGGCTGGCCACGGCCTACATTGAGCACCTGCGCGCGCTGCCGCGCACCGGGGAGGGCAGGGCCTTCGCCGCTGCGCTGGGCAACCAGATCCGCGCGCGTACCGCGTGGATGATCGAGGTGGCCCGACAGGACGGCCTGCTGGACGCCGCCACCCACGCCGCGCTGCAAACGGCGCACGCGCAGCTCGACCCGGTCGGCACGAGGACCTCGACCCTGCAGATAGTGACGCTCAATGGTCACCCGCTGGTGGGGCTGTGGGCGATCCTGACGCCTGTCGGACTCCAAGTGTTCCTGCCCGATACCCCCCATGGCGACCAGGTGCTGGACTGGCATGCTTTCGCCGCCTGGCTGCGCCGACCCGAGGCCGAAGCCTACGTACGCGCCCGCGCGCAGTATCGCTACCACCCGGACCTGGCCGGGGCGTTCGAGCATACCGCCAGCTCGCGCGGCATCCCGTTCGGCTTCGCGGCCACGCGTGGGCCGCAGGCGGCGGCGGCCACGCTGATCGCCGCGCGTATCGACGATGTGGACGAGCTTACGGTGAGCCCGCACGAGCAGCTGGTCGAGACGCTCAGGATGATCGGCACGATCGGCGTGGGCGCGTTGTGTTCTCTCGCCAGTGGCGGCACCGGCACGCTGCTGTGCCTGGCCGGCACGCTGGGGGTGGTGGTCGATAGTTTCCACCGGGGCCTGGTTTACCTGGAGCGCGGCCTGGTCGATGACGGCATCCTCGAGATCGGCGGGGGGGTGGTCGACCTGCTCGACCCGGCCCAGATCACCGCGATCCCAGGCCTGCTGTACCAGCTCGGCAAGCGCAGCCTGGGCAGCATCGCCGAGGCGACCGCTGCAGTGCGCCAGCTGCGCCTGCAGCGGCGGGGGTTCAGCGCCGACGGACTGGTCAACCAGGGCTTCGCGGTGTCGGACAACGCATTGGCGACCGCAGCGCTGCCCATGCTGGAACAACCGCTCGCCGGTGGCGGCCTGCTGTACCGGCAGCGGGACCGTACATATATCCGGCAGGAAGGTCTTTTCGTCGAAGCGGTGACCGATGGCCGCGATGTGCGCCTGCGCATGCCTGATGCATCCGAGGCGCCAGGTCCGCCGGTGGAATTCAGGAACAACGCCTGGTACCGGCAGGAGCGCCCGCCGACGCACCGCGGCACCACCACGCTGTCGCCGGTGGGCGGGCGCGGGTGGGTGAGCCGCCTGCCGGAGGCGGAAAACCTGCCGCCGGAGAAGCTGGACGAGCTGGAGGCGGTGTTCGGCGTGCGTTCGCGTGATTCCTCACCCAGTGCCGACCTGCGCCACGTGGTGCAGGAGCTCACCATCGACCAGCGTGTGCAGCGCATTCTCGGCGACCCTGAATCGCTGGGCATGCCCGGCGACGAGGCGATCATCATGCGCGCCTGGGCCGACAGCCCTGTACTGGGCAACGGCAAGGGTGTGGAAACCTATGTCGACACCATCGGCGAGTGGACCCGAGGCGCACGTTTCGGCCGCGGTCCCGTCGGGCTGATGGTGGAAGTGGCCGACACGCGCACCTTGCCCGGCATCGAGGCCCTGGTCGACGCTGCCGACGCAACCGCCCTGGCCACGCGGCTGAAACTACCGGCGGACACCGGCCGCGACGCGCTGCTGCAGGCGGTGCGCAGCGAGCTGGGCAGGGTGATCAAGGCCGACCCGGCGCAGAGCCGCCTCACCTGGCAACGCTGGATCGCCGCCCAGCACCGCCTGCCAACGGCAGCGGACAACCTGGTCAAACACTTCCCCGATCTCACCAAGGCCGAGGCGGAAGAGATCATCACCCGCTCCAACGGCCTGCAGAAGCGCGAGGTGGAATCGTGGATATTCTCCACGGACATCCGCGCGATCGTGGCCGACACGCTCACCAGCCGGACGCAGCGGCAGCAACGCCAGGCGGTGGTGAACGACGCCTTCGGAACACTTGCCGATGTGCAGCAACTGGGCACCCACCTGCAGTCGGCACTGCCGGGCCGCACCATCAAGGTGCGTGACGATGGCCCGGGCGGTTCTGTGCTGCTGGTCGGCTCGGCAACGCCCGGGGTTGCCGAAGCACGGCTGGTCTTCAGCCCTGGCACGGGCGGCGCACTGATCGTGTCGGATGCGCAGCACAAGGCACATACGCACTGGCAGGACGCGTTGTTCGAACAGCTTGCCGCACCCGAAAAACGACGGTTGGGCGACGCAACCACGCTGCGGCGCGAAGTGGTCGAGCAGATGAAGCAGATGCCGATCGCGCAGCGCTGCAGCCTGAGGGGACCGCTCAAGCCGGTGCCCGACAGCAGCCCCAACAGTGAGGCACGGCCCCACGAACGCACCCGCCGTTCGGCGGACTGCGATCCCCCGGACAGCATCTCGCTGGGTCCGGACATGATTGCACTGCGTGACGACATGCAGCGCAGCCTGGGCGCGATGCGGCACGAACTGGACCGGACCTACACCGGCCTGCGCGCGGAAGAACGCGAACTGAAGGCGCTGACCAGCCGCATGATGCAGCTCAAGCTGGAGAAGCAATCCCTGCCAGCGGTCGACGCCGCACGCATGAAGGAGCTGCAGAAGAAGAACTTCCGCACCTTGAACGGCTACGACCTGATGAACGCGGCCTACTACCGTCTGGACGACATCGCGTACGACGGGGTGCCGCTGGGTCCATCACCGGACTTCCCGGACAGTGGTTTCGCCTTGAGTACCGTGCCGCGGGCATGGATGCACCCGGAAAACTTCGTCAAGCCGGTGCCGGTGCGCCGCGTGTTCCTGCCCGCTGCACAGGCCGAGGGCAAGCCGATGCAGAGTGACCTGTTCCGTGCGGACTATCCGCTGGGTGCAGACCTGATGCCGTCGGTAGGCAAGCTGGCCGAACCGGGGCAGGCGTCGAAGAAGATTACCCTGACCGAGCGCGACCTGCAGGTGACGGTGCCGGGCGGGAAGCAGGCCCGGTCGTTCGCCGAGCTGACCGACGCGGAGTTCGACGCACTGGATGGCAAGTCGCTCTCGGAGGCAATGCGGCAGTACGTTGGCGAGGGAAGTCTGCTGGCAAGCAATGCAAAATCCCTGACTCCCGGCGACTACTACCTGTATCAGATCCGCTCATGCAGCGAGAGCAAGATCCTGAAGGGCTGGTTTGACGCATTGAAGAAGGCGGTGCCTGCGATCGCGGACCTTCTCGATGGAAGGGGCCCGATACCGAAGGTCAAGGGAAAGGTCGGCATCCTGTCCGACAGCAACCCCTGTTCCTACAGCTGTGATCGCCGCCTGGCCGAGTTGGAGGAGATGCTGCCCGGTGTCAAACTTACCCTGTTCTATCACTTCGACACGCCGACCGAGGCTCTGGAGTGGCGGTCGGAGCAGGCCATGCTGCGGGTGATGGAGAAGCACCGCGTCGCATGGGAGGGTGCAGGCCATTCCGAAAACGACATTCGGCAGATGGCCGCCGCCGAGTTGAAGAAGCCCGATGTCCGCCAATGGGCGGAGGAGCAGCTGCTGGCATCGCCGCCGCCGCGGCCGGTGCCGCGGCTCTGGACGCGGACGGAGTATGAAGCCGAGGGATTCTGAGGCGCGCCGCATGCGGATGCGGCACCATGTCAAGGTGCGACGGCCGGGGTGCGAGCCCCGGCCGCCGCTGGACCACCGATTCCGGGAGCACTTGCAATGATCATCAACGGCGCCGGCCGTCCTGCCGCACTTTCCAGCACACCGGGCCTCACCGCAGCGGACGCCTCCGTTCTCGGGGCCGACCGCGAGCAGGCCCTGGGCACGCGCGAGCACGATTTCCTGCTGTTCGGCAGCCAGGCCACCGCGTTCGCCCGCGACCTGTTCCGCAGCGGGATCGCCGACGACCTGCGCGCCTATCTCGAACAGGGGTTCCTGCACGACGCTGATGCCAGCGGGCCGGTGCAACGGAACCTGGCGCCCGGGGACCGCGATCACGGGCTCGATGCCTGCGGCGGGAATCTGACCCTGCGCGACGGGGTGCTGATCTTCGGCCGCTACAACAACCACGGTAACGGCGACTGCTATTACGCCTGCGTGCCGGGCAGGGGGGCGCCTGCGTTCTTCAGCATCTGCATCGAGTCCGGCGTGGACAGCGGTGAGGCCTACGAAATCTCCGTGTCCCCCTCGATGGACTGGCCACAATTTCTGGCTCACCTTCCGCCTGCGTGAATATGGCGTGATGCTCGAGGCCGCATGCACCGCAGCGACGGGCTTCGTTTTTGGCACGATCCCGCTATCCTGTGCCCATGCCGCCTTTGAAATATTTCCTGCCGCTGTTGTTCCTGTCGCTGGCCATCGCCTCGACCGCGCATGCGCGCGGCACCATCGAGAAGGTGGACATCACCGGCCTGGACAGGGACGACGATGCCGAGATGATCGAGAACATCGAAGTCTCGCTGTCGCTGTACGACACCATTGGCAAGGAACAGGGCGAGTCGCGGCTGGAATACCTGCTGTCGCAGGCCGAGCGCCAGACCCGGCGCGCGCTGGAACCATTCGGCTACTACAACCCGGTGATCACGGTGGAAAGCCCGCGCGAAGGCGAGAACGTGCGCGTGGTGATCCACGTCGATCGTGGTCCGCCCACCCTGGTGCGCGCGCGAGAACATCGATATCACCGGCCCGGCACAGCTGGACCAGTACCTGCAGGAAGACCTGGAGAACTTCCGGCCGCGCAAGGGCCAGCGCTTCGAGCACACGCTGTACGACGCCAGCCGCGTGACCATCACCCGGCGCCTGGCCGAACGTGGCTACTTCGATGCCGATTTCACCCAGCGCCGGGTAGAGATCACCCGCGCCGAGAATGCCGCCGACATCGATCTCACCTGGGACAGCGGCCGCCGCTACAACATGGGCGATATCCGCTTCCACCAGGATTACTTCGTGGAGCGCCTGTTCGACCCGCTGGTGTACTGGGAAAAGGGCAGTTACTTCCACGAAGGCAAGCTGGACCGCCTGCGCGAATCGCTGACCAAGCTGGATTACTTCAGCGTCATCGACATCCAGCCGCAGCCGGACCAGGCCGACGAGAACGGCAACGTGCCGGTGGATGTCACCCTGACCCGGGCCAAGCGCAGCATCTATACGGCCGGTATCAGCTACGGCAGCGAAAGCGGCGCCGGTGTGCGCGGCGGCCTGGAGCGGCGCTTCCTCAACAGCCGCGGCCACAAGATGAACACCCAGCTGGACTACGCGCAGAAGCGCAAGAGTCTTGTCACCACCTACCGGATCCCGGCGTTCAAGTGGCTGGACGGGTGGTACGGGCTCACTGCCAGCGCGTATGACGAGCAGACCGACTACATCGACCTTCGCAACTTCAAGCTGATCGGCAGCCGCAGCGGCGAGATCAACGAGAACTGGACGGCCATCGCCTCGATCAACGCCCTGCGCGAGCGCTGGCGCTATGCCTCGGGCACCGAATTCACCAACGCGATCTACAACACCTCCACGCTGGTGTATCCGCAGCTGGTGGCCGACTACGTGAATGTCGACGACCGCCTGGCCCCGCGCAAGGGCATCAGTGGCAGCGCGACCATGCGTGGCGGCATCGAAGGCGCAGGTTCGGATACCAGCTTCGTGCAGGCCAGTGTGATGCTGCGCTGGTTCATCCCGGTCGGCGATGCCGACCGCCTGATCCTGCGCGGCGAAGGTGGTACCACCTGGACCAGCGACCTGGTGGCGATGCCGCCCAGCCTGCGCTTCTTCGCCGGTGGCGACCGCAGCATCCGAGGTTACGCGTTCCGTGAAGTAGGCCCGCGCACGCCTCCGCCGGATAAATTCGCACTGGGTGCCAAGAACCTGGTGACCGCCTCGGCCGAGTACGAGCACTACTTCAAGGGCGGGCCGTGGGGCGGCGCGGTGTTCGTCGATACCGGCAGCGCGTTCGACAACACCATCGACCTGCATACCGGCGTGGGCTTCGGCGTGCGCTGGAAATCACCGGTTGGCCCGGTGCGCGTGGACATCGCGCACGGTCTGAACAATCCGGATTCGAAGTTCCAGCTGTACCTGAGCGTGGGAGCGGACCTGTGAGCACGCCGACCCCGACCACGCCAACCCCGCCGCCGCCGCGCGTGCGCTTCTACCGCAAGCGCCGGTTCTGGGCGTGGTCCGGCTTCACCGTGCTGGGGCTGGTGCTGCTGGCGCTGCTGCTGGTGTACTGGCTGCTGCAGACCGTGGCCGGGCGCGATGTGCTGCTGGCCCAGGTGGTGGCGCGGCTGCCGGTGGGCGCCACGCTGACCTGGAGCAAGGTGGATGGCCCGGTGGCCGGGCCGCTGGTGCTGCACAACCTGGATTTCCGCTACGACGACATCCACTTCACCGCCGAGCGCGCGTATCTGGATCCGGATATCCGCCCGCTGCTGGGCCGCAAGCTGCAGCTGGATGCGCTGCAGATCAAGAACGCCACGTTGAACCTGGCCAAGAGCGATGAACCGTTCGAAATGCCCTCGTGGCCCGGTTCGCTGCCGCAGATCGAAATGCCGCTGGCGATCCAGGCCGACACCATCATCATCGATGGCTTCCGCATCACCCAGGCGCAGGAGCCGTTGATCGACATCACCAGGCTGCGCGGTGGGCTGGAAATCGCCAACGGCGAATTCCGCGCGCGCCAGCTCAAGGTGGACAGCGACCTGGGCGACTTCCGTGTGGACGGCCGCTATGTGCCGCGCAACGACTACTCCACCGACATCACCATTGGCGCGGTGCTGCCGGCACCACGTGGTCGCACCCCGGCGCGGCTCGGGCTGGTGGCCCGTGGCAACCTGGACCGCATGGAAATCGCGCTGGCCGGGCATGCCCCCGCGCCGCTGCAGGCCAGCCTGGTCTTCGACGGCCGCGACGAACCGGTGTGGAAGGCCAGTGCGCGCAGCAAGGAACTGGACCTGGCACTGCTGGTGCCGGGCATGGATGCCAGTACCAGCACGCCGCTGTCGCTGGATTTCCAGGCCACCGGCAAGGGCGGGCAGGCCAACCTGCAGGGCCGCATCCAGCAGGGCGACCTGGCGGTGGAGCTGGCGCCATCCAATGTCGGCCTGGCCGACCAGGTACTGACCGTCTCACCGCTGGTGGTGAAGGGCTTCGGTGGCCAGGCCCGGCTGCAGGGCACCGCCGATTTCCGTGACCGCGAAAATGCCAGCCTGCGCTTTGCGATCGTCGCCAACGACCTGACCTTCGTGCCCGAGGCCGATCCCACCACGCCGGGCGCCGCCAAGCCGGTGCCGGTGACGCTCAACGAAGCGCGCATGGGCCTGGCCGGCACGCTCAAGAACTGGGCGGCGATCGGCACGGCCTCGGTGGAGCGCGAACAGCAATCGGCCGACCTGACGTTCGATGTGCGCGGCAGCGACACCGCCGCCCGGATCAAGCAGCTGCAGGCCAAGACCCCCGGCGGCGCGCTCGACGTGACCGGCCAGGTGGCGTGGGCGCCGCAGCTGGATTGGGACGTGGCCGCCAAGCTGGCTGCATTCGATCCCGGCTACTTCGTGCCCGGGTGGGATGGCCGCCTGTCCGGCAACGTGGCCTCCAAGGGCCGCCAGCTGCCGCCGCCGGCGGGCAGCCCGGCCGGTACCGCCGGGATCTACGAAGCCACCGTGGACGTGCCCGGCATCAACGGCATGCTGCGCAACCGCCGCGTGGATGCGCAGGGCCGCTTCGCGCTGCGCGGGCAGCAGGGCGAAGGCAACGTGCGCCTGGCGGTGGGCAACAGCCGCCTGACCGCGCGCGGCAGCGTCGGCGACCGCCTCGATGTGCAGGCGCAGCTGGAACCGGTGCAACTGGATGACCTGATGCCCGGCAGCACCGGCACGCTGCGTGGCCAGGTGCAGGTGCGCGGACCGCGCACCGCGCCGGACATCACCGCCGACCTGGTCGGCAGCGGGCTGCGCTATGCCGATTACAGCGCTGAAGCGCTGAGCATCCGTGGCCGCCTGCCTTGGCAGGGCAGCAACGGAACCCTGGCGCTGCAGGGCACCAAGGTGCAGGCCGGCATGCTGCTGGACACGATCAACGTGGACGCGCGCGGCAGTGTGTCCAACCTGCGGCTGGATGCGCAGGCGAAGAACGAACTGGGTGCGGTGGCGCTGGAGGGCGGGGTACGCCAGCAGGGCAATTCATGGCGGGGCGATATCGCCGCGCTGCGGATCGCACCGATCAAGGGCGATGCATGGGCGTTGCGCGCACCGGCCACCTTCGGTATCCAGGGCAGCACCTTCACCCTGACCGACACCTGCCTGGGCGCGGCCACCGGCGGCGCGCTGTGCGCCAGCGCCAACTGGCCGCGTGATGGGTTGAAGGTGCGCGGCGATGCGCTGCCGCTAGCCCTGGTGCAGCCGTGGCTGCCGCCGCAATCCGGGCGCCGCCTGCACCTGCGCGGCGAAATCACCCTGGATGGGCAGATCCGCCCGCGCGGCAACGCGTGGGAAGGCAGCGCCAGGATCGCCTCGCTGGAAGGCGGCATCCGCCTGGGCGACAACGCGCGCGGCGAGCTGGTGCGCTACGACCAGTTCTCGGCCACGCTGGAAATGACCCCGGCGCAGATCAACGCCAAGCTCGGTGTCGGCTTCCAGGGCAACGGCTTCGTCGATGCCAAGGTGCAGACCGGCTGGGATGCCAACGCGCCACTCAACGGCGAGCTGTACCTCAACATGTCGCGGCTCTACTGGATCGAGCTGTTTTCGCCGGACATCGTGCGCCCCACCGGCCTGATCGAAGGCCACGTCAGCCTGCGCGGTACGCGCGGCACGCCGTCGCTGGGCGGCGACGCCAAGCTGAGCAACTTCAAGGCTGAATTCCCGGCGCTGGGGCTGACCTTCGACCAGGGCAGCGGCAGCTTCACCGCGCAGCCGGATGGTTCGGCGAAGATCACCGCACAGGCGAACTCGGGCAAGGGCACGCTGTACGTCGACGGCGGGCTGTCGTGGTTCGGCGATGCACAGCCGCTGCAGCTGCATATCCACGGCGAAAACGTGCTGCTGTCCAACACGCCGGAACTGCGCATCGTGGCCAACCCCAACCTCGACTTCACCCTGGCCAAGGCGGCCATGCAGCTGCGCGGCACCGTGCACGTGCCCGAAGCCGACCTGGACCTGGAGCGGCTGGATCGCGGCACCTCGGTGTCCGAAGACGTGGTGGTGCTGGACCCGGCCGATCCGGAAGAAGGCCCGAGCCTGCCGCTGGACATGGACCTGACCGTGAGCCTGGGCGACAAGGTCCGCATGGCCGGCTTCGGCCTCAAGGGCGGGCTGGGCGGCAAGATGCAGGTGTGGGCGCGGCCCGGTCGCGAGATGACCGCCAACGGTGCGCTGGAAGTGAGTGGCCGCTACAAGGCCTATGGCCAGGACCTGACCATCACCCGCGGCAACCTCAACTGGAACTTCAACGCGGTGTCCGACCCGCGCATCAACATCCGTGCAGAGCGCCGGGTGGGTGATGTCACCGCCGGCATCGACGTGACCGGCCGCGCGCAGTCGCCCCGGGTGGAGGTGTGGTCGGACCCGTCGATGTCGCAGTCCGAAGCACTGGCGTTCCTGGTGCTGGGGCGCAGCCTTACCGGCGCCAGCAGCGACCAGACCCAGCAGGTGAACGCGGCCTCGGCGGCGCTGTCGGCCGGCAGCGGCCTGCTGGCCTCGCAGCTGGGCGCCAAGCTCGGCCTGGACGACGCCGGCGTGAGCCAGTCGCGCGCGCTGGGCGGCTCGGTGATCGGCGTGGGCAAGTACATCTCGCCCAAGCTGTACGTCGGCTACGGCGTCTCGCTGGTGGGCAGCGGCTCGGTACTCACGCTGAAGTACCTGCTGCGCCGCGGCTTCGACATCGAAATCGAATCCAGCACGGTAGAAAACCGCGGCTCGCTCAACTGGCGAAAGGAAAAGTAGAGTCAGGCCCTGCCTGGCTGCTGACAAGGATCGGCGCCACTGCCCCACCGGACGTGCGCTGATCTGGCATCGGTAGGGTCGCATCCCAATCGACCGCCGACGCGGCATCCGCGACCGTTGATGGCATTGCAATGATCGGCATCACGCCTTCGTCAGCCATGTAATTGCGGGTCCGACACCGGTAGGGTCGCATCCCAATCGACCGCCGACGCGGCATCCGCGACCGTCGATGGCATTGCAATGATCGGCATCACGCCTCCGTCAGCCATGCAATTGCACAGGTCCATGCGTCAAAGCGATCGCCCACATTGTCGGCAGTCGTTTGGGAACCGACCCTACCGCGCGGTGCATGCCGAATGCGGCATGGAAAATCCTGGCGTTTCATGCTGCGCAGAGCGCACAGAAAGAAACTTCGCCTACCGCATCACACTTCGCAATGTGCTTGCACCGCAATGGATGCAGGGCACTCGCAGTTCATTCCCGACACGGTGTTAGGCACCGCCTACCGGTTCGGTAAAATCAACAGATACAACCGAATTCCGTTATGGTCGTCGCGTCCGCATGGTGGGTTGAGGAGTCTGATAGCTCCGGAAAGTGGATGTAATGCGTCGGGAGGGTGACCGAATACAACACCCTCGTGGAAATACGTCGCACCGTTCAGTTCTACACGGCTATCAGCCTCCCGACTCCCTCGCCATCCCGGCGAGGGAGACATCCAGGAGAGGCCTACCATGCACGACAACAAAGATGATTCCCGCGCCGACGCCCGATCCCGCGTCACCTACCACTGGCGCATGCCCCGCACCGTCCTCATCGGCGCAGACCGTCAAGACGACGACGAACCCAGGCCCGGCGAAGTGCTGATCCCCTCACTGCACCTGCGCGGCATGTGGATGACCACCGCCGGCATGGAAACCGGCTCGCGCGTGAGCCTGCACATCGCACCCGGCTGCCTGCTGCTGCGCATGGTCAACCCGGTAGTACGCGTCGCCTGCCGCCCGGGCTGGTACCAAGCCGCGCAGGATTCCACCCGCGCGCGCTGGTAGGGTCGCATCCCAATCGACCGCCGGTTCGGGGTCACAACTTGAACGTAACACGCCGAATTTAGGAGTAGTACGAGTGAGCAAGCGACGGGCTGCCCGAACACTTCTCCCGTGGCAATTCGTCCACGAAGATGGAGAAGGCAATGAAATACAGTGTCGCCAGCGGATTTCCTGTCAGGTCGCAGTGTCGGGCGGAAATGCATGGGTAGTGGATGCGGCGGGCGGCTGGGTTCAGGGACCTTCGCGACGCCCGATTCCTACTTACCCGCCTGGGACCTGTGAAGCGTACGGTTGTCCGTGGAGGTGAGATGGAAAACTTGATTCCGAGCCGCATGGAGCGGGACGTTGCGATGCCCCGCGCGATACGCGCCACGCTACTCCTCGTCCTGAGCCAGTGTGCTGGCTGCTCGCACGAGGAGGCTGCCAATCCAAACGCCGTGGATCTGGAGCCCAAGTCGAGTGCAGGGTACGCCAATCAACTGGAGAACGACGCTCGTGCTGGGGACGAGCGGCCCGACATCAACACGGAGACGCGTGCCGCCGGCCAGCAGTCCTTGGAACCTCCCAACTCCATCTACCTGGCGACAGAGACCAGGTTCATCGAGCATGGTGGTCTATCCCGCGTCCGCGCCGACGAGGTTCTTGAATCACGCGAACGATTCTCCCGTGCACTGGATGAAATGAGTTCCGACGCCGCCAGGAGCATGGAGGCGCAGGATCAGGCAGCTCACTATCGCAGTGCGTTGACGCAGGCAGTCGGCGCCGATGGCGCGGTGGCCAGCTTTTCCTGTGGATTAAGTATGTGCATGGGGACGGTGCAGACTCGAAAGGAGGTAGACAACGAGCAATGGATCCTACGGTTCCTGGAGGCCGATTCGACGCGCGTTTTTGGTCACATGAGTGCAATGGAACAAGTCGGCAACCTCCATGAGAGTCGTTTCATCTTCTCAACGGATCCGAACTTGCCGGGAATCGTTGTACCCATCAACGATTGAGCCGGTGATGGCACTGCGATCGTCGGAAGCGCACCTCCGCTGAATGGGCGCTGCCGCCCACCCCTGACCATCGGGCGTTGCCCCGCGCGCGCCCAGTGGCTAAGGTGCCCGCTCGTTCCGCCGTACTGGATGCACCCATGCCCGCACGCAAGCCCCTCAGCGCCGCCCTGGCCCTTGGCCTCACCCTCGCCGCCGGCGCCCACGCCGACGAAGGCATGTGGATGCCGACCCAGCTGCCGGACCTGGCCAAGCCGCTGAAGGCCGCCGGGTTCAAGGGCAACCCGGCCGACCTGGCCAACGTGACCGCCGCGCCGCTGAGCGCGGTGGTGCGTGCGGGGGGCGGCACCGGCTCGTTCGTCTCCGAAGACGGCCTGCTGCTGACCAACCACCATGTGGCCATGGGCGTGATCCAGTACAACAGCACCGCCGAGCACAACCTGATCGACGGCGGCTTCATCGCCCAGGGCCGCGGCGATGAGCGCCCGTCCAACCCGGATTTCCGCGTGCTGGTCACCACCGGCTTCGACAAGGTCACCGATGAGGTGCTGCGCGATGCGCGCGGCAAGACCGGGCGCGCCTACTTCGACGCGGTGGACCGCGCCAGCAAGCGGCTGGTGGCCGAGTGCGAGCAGGAAGGCAACGTGCGCTGCAGCGTGGCCGACATGTACTACGGCACCGATTTCTACCGCATCCGCCAGCTGGAACTGAGCGATGTGCGGTTGGTGTACGCGCCGCCGCGCGCGATCGGCAACTACGGCGATGAGATCGACAACTTCATGTGGCCGCGCCATACCGGCGATTTCACCCTGCTGCGCGCCTACGTGGGCAAGGACGGCAAGCCGGCCGCCTACAGCCCGGACAACGTGCCTTATCACCCGCCGGCGCACCTGAAGATGTCGGTCGACGGGCCGAAGACCGGTGATTTCGCCATGCTGGCCGGATACCCGGGCATCACCTACCGCCACCGCACGGCGGCCGAGTTCGCCGGCCAGATCGACACGGTGCTGCCGCGCCGGGTGGCGGTGTTCCAGCAGATGATCGACACCATCGAAGCGACCACGGCCAAGGATGCACAGGCGCGCACCCGCTACGCCGCGCAACTGCAGTCGCTGAAGAACAACCGCAAGCGTGCCGCCGGTGAGCTCGAAGGCCTGCTGCGCAGCGATGCCAAGACCCAGCGCGCGACCGACGAGGCGGCGATGCTGAAGGCCACCGATGCGACCTGGCAGCCGGACATCCAGGCGCTGCTGGGCTCGCTGTCGCAGGGCGCGTCGATGGGCGAGCGCGATTTCGTGCTGGAACAGGCCGCCGCGCAGAGCCAGCTGCTGCGTTCGGCGTTGCTGCTGGAGCGCCTGCGCATCGAATCGGCCAAGCCCGATGCCGAGCGCGAAAGCGGCTACCAGCAGCGCGATCAGGCGCTGATCGAAGGCACCCTCAAGCAGGTCCAGCGCCGCTACGCGCCGGAGGTCGAGAAGGCGCTGCTGACGAATCTGTTGACCCGCTACCAGCAGTTGCCCGATGCGCAGCGCGTGCCCGAGTTCGACGCCGCGTTCGGCCGTACCCCGGCCGCGCTGGCCAAGGCGTTGGACGCGCTGTACAGCGGCACCCGGCTGGGTGACGAAACCGAACGCCTGAGCCGCTTCGCCGCTGCGAAGGAAGGCAAGGCATTGGCGCACGACCCGCTGATCGACCTGGCTGGCCCGCTGGTGGCCGCGCAGTTGCGCATGGAGGGTGAGCGCAAGGAACGCGAAGGCGAACAGCTGCGCCTGCGCCCGGCCTACATGCAGGCGCTGTTTGCGTGGCGGGCAAAGCAGGGCCGGGCAGTTTACCCGGACGCCAACCGCACCCTGCGCATCAGCTACGGCAAGGTGGAAGCGCTGTCCCCGCGCGATGCGGTGCATTTCGACCCGGTCACCACCGTGGCCGGCATCGTCGAGAAGAACACCAATGCATTCCCGTTCGATGCGCCCAAGCCGTTGCTGGCGGCCATCGCCAAGGGCGATTTCGGCAGCACCGCCGACCCGGTGCTGAAGACCCAGACGGTCAACTTCCTGACCAACCTGGATACCACCGGCGGCAACTCCGGCTCACCGGTGCTCAATGCACGCGGCGAGCTGATCGGGCTGAACTTCGACAGCAACTGGGAATCTGTCAGCGCCAGCTGGTGGTTCGACCCGCGCTTCAAGCGCGCCGTGCACGTGGACATGCGCTACCTGCGCTGGCTGCTGGCCAAGGTCTACCCGGCGCCGGCACTGCTGACCGAAATGGGCGTGCCGGCCGAGTAGGCCGGCGCCCTTCAACGGGCCAGCGGCGTCAGCCCGGTCCAGTCCATCTGCAAGGGCGCGAGCAGCAGATCCAGTTCGTTGCCCAGCGGGTTGCCGGGGTCCCAGACGTTGGGGTTGGCTGCAGCGTGCGAGCGCTCTGGCGGCGCGGCGCCGTTCCACGCCACCAGGGTCAGCTTCATGCCGCCGCGGTGAACGCCTGCCACCGCGTCCAACTGCTGCGCACCCAGTGCCCGTACTTCTGTGGGCTGAAAGCCCAGCCGCTCGGCCTTGGCCAGCAGCTTGACGGCAATATCGCTGACTGCCAGCTCGCGCCAGGTCAACGTTACCGGCACCGGCAGCAACGAGAACTCGCGGCGCAGTTCATGCAGCAGGTGGGCATGGATCTGGCTCTGCGGCCGCTGTATGGCGGGGTCGGTTCCGGGATCAAGCGGCAGTGCCGCTTCCACTTCGTGCAGGTAGTGCACCAGCTGCAGCGTGCGATGTTCATCCGCACTGAGTGGGCCGAACGGGGAACCGGCTACCGGAACCGCCAGCCGCTGGTAGATCTGCGCCATCGGCCAACGACTGGTACGGTCAGCCGGCGGAGGGGTTTCAGTGACGGCTCGGGCGTTCCAGACCGAATACAGCAGGTTGCTGAGCGCGTTGCAGGTGACCTCGCGTTGGTCCGCGGGCAGCGAGGTTTCCAGGCGGTGGCGCAAGAGCGGGGTGAGTATGGCGGGCGGCGAGGTGGCTACGGGCATGCTGGAACTCCGTGGGAACGAGGGGCGGTCAACGCTGCCTGCCCCGATCCACACGAACAAGCGGCAACCACGACGCCCCACTGTCGCTTGCACCCACACGCCACCGCACTGCGGCTTTTGTAGCATTTGGCGGGTTCCCGGGCGGCGGCTAGACTGCAGGCTGGATCCGGAGGAAGCGACGCACCACGTGACTGCAGTACGGGAACTTGAAGGGCTGAAGGTCTGGGTGGTTGAAGACGACCCGGAGCTGCTTGCACTGCTGCTGGACGACCTGGCCTGGCGCGGCGCGACCGTGCGTGGCCTCGACAGCGCCGAAGCCCTGTACCGCGCGCTGTTGAGCGACCGCTGCGACATCGTGGTGCTGGACGTGGGCCTGCCTGGCGAAGACGGCTACACGGTGGCGAGCCACCTTCGCGCCTCGGCCTCGATCGGCATCGTGATGCTGACCGGCCGTGGCGACCCCCGCGACGTGGCGCTGGGCCTGACCCAGGGCGCCGACCTGTATCTGGTCAAGCCACCGGACCTGGACGTGCTGGCAGCTGGCCTGCACAGCCTGCGCCGCCGCCTGTCACCTCCTTCCGCCGCGCCGGCCCCCGCCACGGCGCAGCCACGCTGGCGATTGGCCGATGACGGCTGGACCCTGCACGCACCGACCGCAGCCACCCTGGCGCTGACGATGATGGAGCGCGGCGTGCTGCAGTTGCTGTTCGCGGCCAACGGGGGCGCCGTCACCCGCGAGCAACTGATCGCCAACATCACCGACACCCCGTGGGATTTCGATCCGCACCGGCTGGACGTGCTGGTCCATCGCCTGCGCACGCGCGTGCGCAGCGCCACCGATGTCGAGCTGCCGATCCGCGCGCTGCGCGGCCAGGGCTACCTGCTTACCGCCTGACCCGCTCCCGGTCGGCGTGAGCCAGTGTGAGCGTGCGTGAGCCGCCGGCACTGACTTGCCTTCACGGCAACATCACAATCCGCCCCGCCCGGCACCGTCGGCGACGTCTGTCGCCTGCAGGCTTGGGATTCATCTGACAGGGGACGTCTGGACCGGTTGCGTTGGGTACGCATCGTGCGGCGTTCCCTGTGAACGCTGCAACGACCGGAACAGGGGAAAACGCATGTCCATCCAGAGCGATCGCGCAGGCATCTGCGCGGCGGCAACGCCGTTTGAGCGCACGCAGGCGCAGTCCTGGCGGTTGTCGCTGCGCCGCGCCGTGCTGGGCTTGCTGATGGCGCTGCCACTGCCCGCACTGGCCATCGACCTGCAGATCACCGACTTCTCCGATACCGGTTACGACCCGGTGCCGGCCGGCACCACGGTGATCTACAACGTCAAGGTCGAAAACGGCGCCAACGACACCGCCAGCGGCAGCGTGACCCTGTTCGATCTGCCCGCCGGCACCGCGCTGGGCAGCACCGCCCCGGCGGGCTGCAGCGCCTCGGCCGGCGCTGCCGGCACTACCCGCGTGGTGTGCACGAACCCGGCATTGAATGCCTCCACGGCGCCTTACGAATTCAAGCTGCCGGTCACCACCATTGCCTCGCAGCCGGCCACCATTACCGTGCGTGCCGCGATCGGTTTCGCCAACGCGCTGCCGCCGGCGACCACGCCGATCAACTCGCTGCAGAACACCGACCCGTTCTTCGGCAGCGATACCAACGTAGCCAACAACCGCACCAGCCAGAACACCACCATCCAGGCGGCGGCCGACCTGGAACTCAGCAAGAGCGCCACGCCCGATCCGGTGATTGGCGGCGGTGAAGTCACCTACACCCTGACCGTGCGCAACGCCGGCCCCAGCGTCACCACTGGTTTCCGGGTGGTCGACACGCTGCCGCCCAACGTTACCTTGGTCAGCACTCCGACGGGTGCGGACTGGGCCTTCACCCAGCAGAACGGCACCTACAACGGCACCCTGGCGGTAGGCGCAAGCACCAGCTATTCGTTCCGCGGCAAGGTCAATGTCGGCACCGGCAACATCGTCAATTCGGCGGTGGTCAACGCCGGCAACGTGCCCGACCCGGTGCCGGACAACAACGCTGCCCAGGTAACCACGCAGGTGACCGCCGGTGCGGACCTGCTGGTGTCCAAGTCGGTATCGCCCGCGCCGGCAGCCGCCGGTTCGGTGGTCACCTATACGCTGACCGCGCGCAACGATGGTCCCAGCGCGGCCACCACCGTGGTCCTGCGCGATGCGTTGCCGGAAGGCTTCCAGGTCAACGGGGTATCCGGACCCGGCGGCTGGTCGTGCAGCAACAACGCCGAGCGCACCGTGGTCACCTGCAACGCCGCGAACTTCGCGCCGGGCGCGCAGGCGCAGATCGCGATCCAGGCGCAGGTGCCGTCCACCGGCACCAACAGCAGCGGCACGGTGACCAACACCGCCCAGATCAGCGCCGCAACGCCGGACCCGGTGCTGACCAACAACGAAGGCAGCGTCGGCCTGACCGTCATCCCCGACGGCGCCGATCTGCGCATGACCAAGACCAAGACCCCGGCGCTGGTACCGGTGTGGAACAACACCGGGCTGCGCACCGACAGCGTGATGACCAGCACCCTGCGCGCGCAGAACCTGGGCCCGCGCACGGTCACCGGCAACCTGCAGCTGGTCGATACGCTTGCCGCGGGCGAAGAATGGGTCGATGCCAGTGGGCAGCCCTACGCGGCGGGCGTGCCCGTGACCGTGGGCGGTTTCAGCTGCAGCGTGGACCGCGCCTGGAGCGGGGCCCCGGCGCAGGTCGTCACCTGCACCCAGACTGGTGGCTACCCCGTCGCGGTCAACGGCAACTCCGCCGCGCTGACCCTGTACACGCTTGCGCGCCTGCAGGGCACGCTGGCCAATACCGCCTGTACCGGCGGCAGCGGCGGTTCGGCCGAACCGACCACCGCCGGTGGCATCAACCTGGATCCGAACACCGGCAATGACTGCACCGGGGGCCAGAGCCGCGCCACCGACGCCCGCGCCGACCTGTCCATCACCAAGCGCACCAATGGCGCTGGCGACGCCGACAACGTGATCCGGGAAGCGGATGGCGGGGTCAGCTACACGCTGCAGGTCACCAACAACGGCGCAACCACCACCGGCGTGGTGGTCAACGACCCGATCCCGGGCTTCGTCACCGGCAGCACCACCGTCACCAAGAACACCGTGCCGGCCGGCTGGACCTGCGATGTGGTCGGCAGCGGCTACATCTGCCGCTCCGCCGGCACCGCGCTGGCGGCCGGCGCCACCGCCACCATCGTGTTCACCGTCAACCGCGGCCTGTTCGACAGCCAGAGCCAGGGCGCTGGTACCTGCGGTGGCGTGGCGATGCCAGCCGGCCGCTTCTGCAACACCGCAGGCGTCAGCATCGATCCGACCGTGAGCGGGTCGATCGGCGAAGCCAACCCGGGCAACAACAGCGCCTCGGACTGGGTGCAGATCGACCCGGTGGCCAACGTGGCCACCACCGCCAAGGACATCACCTCCGGCAGCCCGGGCCGCGCCGGCGTCAACACCACCTACCGCATCACCTACCAGAACCGGGGTCCGTCCACGGCCCGTGGTGTGGTGTTCAGCGATACCTTCACCCTGCCGGCCAATGACGCCGGTTTCGTATTGATCTCCGCGGTGCGCACTGGCAGCGGCAGCACCGCGTGCAGCGTGACCTCCAACGATGCGGCGATCAGCTCGGCGCCCGCGCCGGGCGGCACGTCGTGGTTCAACACCGGCGGCGCGCCCGCCACGCTGCGGCTGACCTGTGCGCCGCAGGACATGGCCAACAACTCCACCCAGACCATGACGGTGGTGATCCGCCCGAACGTCAACAGCGGTAATACGGGCCGCCGTTTCACCAACGATGGCTCGTTCCATTTCGATCCGGACAACACCGGCAGCCCGGTACCGGCCAGCGGCGTCGACGGCAGCGGGCGCAGCTACAACTACAACAGCCGCACCGACGATGACCTGCGTGCCGCCGCGCTGGATTTCACCGCCGGTGAAGTCGACCTGATCGTCAACAAGATCGACCAGAACTTCGCCGGCGCGGTGGATCCGCTGGGCTTTGACTCGCGCGTGGGCCAGGAAGCCAACAACTACATCCTGTACCAGGTCAGCGTGCGCAACGACGGCCCGTCGCTGGCCACCCGCACGGTAATCGAAGACACCATCACCCCGGCCAGTGGCGCCAACGTGGCCTTTGTCGGCAGCCGCACCGGTAACGCCACCACGCCGCAGGGTGCGCTGGAAGCACCGGGCGTGCGCTGTACCGTTGCCCCGGGCAGCAGCAATCCCACCACGGCGCCGCAGACCCTGTCGTGCAGCATGCCCAGCGTAGGCGTGTCCACCACCGAACAGGGGGCGATCGCCGCCAACCAGACCAGCTACCTGTACCTGGTGTACCAGTACCTCAGCGCGCCGCCGGCCACCGGCGCGACGCTGCTGAACGCGGTCACCGCACGCTCGGCCGAAACCGAGCGCGATACCAGCAACAACAGCGCGGTGCAGGAGACCAGCATCCGCACGCGCTCGGACCTGGCAATGACCAAGACCAGCGTGGTGCTGGCGCCCAATGCCAACCCGACACAGCCGCTGCCCGCCGCTGCCACCACGATCAGCCTGCGCCAGCCGTTCTGGTACGTGCTGGACGTGGTCAACAACGGCCCGGGCCACAGCCTGTCGCGCGACCGCAGCGGCGACAACCCGCTGCGCGGCGATGGCGTGGTGGTCACCGATACGCTGCCGGCAGGCCTGGAGGTGATCGGCGGCGGCGAAGGCACCAGCTGGCAGAAGGCCGGCAACACCGCCGACGCCGGCGTGGTCAGCAACGGCACCGGCAGCTGCGTGGTGAACGGTCGCAACCTTACCTGCCGCATGGGCGACCTGGCACTGGACGGCCGCGTCCGCGTGCTGGTGCCCGCGCGCTGGACCACCCTGCCGGCCAACGGCGCCGGCCTCAACACCGCGCGCGCCACCAGCGACCAGCTCGATCCGACCCCCGGCAATGACGAAGGCACCAGCACCCATACCGTGGTGCGGTCCTCGCTGACCGGCGTGGTGTTCCAGGACCGCGAGCGCAGCGGCACGGATGGCGGCACGCCGCAGGCCGGCGAACCGACCATTTCCGGCGTGGAAGTGCGCCTCACCGGCACCGATGCCTACGGCAACGCGGTGACGCTCACCACCACCACCGACGGCAACGGTGCCTACCGCTTCGACAACCTCGCACCGGCCGGGACCGACGGCTACACGCTGACCCAGGTGCAGCCGGCCGCCTACGTCAATGGCCCGGTGGCACCGCCCGCCTCGGGCGGCCTGGCGCCGTCGGCCGGCGGTGCCTATGCCGTGGTCGATCCGGCGATCAGCGCCAATTCGCTCTATACCGCCGTCGCGCTGGGCGCGGGCGTGGACGCCGTGCGCTACAACTTCCCGGAAGTGCGCCGCCCGGCGTTGTCCGGCTTCGTCTACGTCGACAGCAACTACAGCAACACCCGCAACACCGGCGACGCCCCGATTGCCAACGCCACCGTCGAACTGCTCGATGCGGCCGGCACCGTGGTGGCCAGTGCCACCACCGCCGCCGACGGCAGCTACAGCTTCCCCGGCCTGAACCCGCTGCAGGTGTACACGCTGCGCGAAGTGCTGCCCACCGGCAGCTACCGCAACCGCCCGAGCGCGATCAATCCAGGCCTGGTGGGTACTGCGGCGTGCGCCGGCTGCACCGTGGCCACCGGCGCGGCCGGCGATGCGGCAACCACCGACCGGATCGGCAACATCGACCTCTCGCGCGGCGAAGACGCCACTGCGTTCAACTTCGGCGAAGACGCGGTCACCGCCATCTCCGGGCATGTGTACCTGGACCGCAACGGCAACGGCGACTTCGATACCGGCGATGCCGGTACGCGCAATTCTCAGGCCAATGGCGGCCTGCAGGGCGTCACCGTCACCCTCATCGGCGCGGGCCCCGACGGCGCGTTCGGTACGGGCGATGACCTGCCACCGGTGGTGGTCCAGACCGACGCGCAGGGCCGCTACGATTTCGATGGCCTGGTGGTCGGGCAGAACTACCGCGTCACTGAGACGCAGCCGCAGGGGTATGCGAACGCCGCCGAAAACGCGACCAACAGCATCACCCTCAACGCGCTGCCGTTGACCGGTTCCAGTGGCAACGATTTCGGCGAGGCGCTCGGTTCGCTCAGCGGCGAGGTCTACGAAGACTTCTCCAACGTGGCGGCCAACAACAACAACGGCCGCCGCGACGCCGGTGAAAACGCCATCGCCAACGTCACCGTGACCCTGTCGGGCACGGACGTGCTTGGCAATCCGGTCGTGCTGACCACCACCACCGATGCCAACGGCGGCTACCGCTTCAGCGACCTGTTGCCGCCGCAGGCCGGCACCGGCTACACCCTGACCGAAACGCAGCCGGCCGGTTACCTGGACGGCAAGCATGCGGCCGGCAATGCGGCCACCCCCGGCAGCACGGCCGTGGCCAACGTCATTTCCGCGATCGCCATCAACGCCGGGCAGGACGCCAGCGGCTACCTGTTCGGTGAACTGGCCAATGCGCCGATCAGCGGCACGGTGTACCTGGACCGCAACGACGACGGCGACAACACCGCCGGCGACATCGGCGTACCCGGCGTGCAGGTGACCATCGTCGGCAATGGCGCCGACGGCGTGTTCGGCACGCCCGACGACACCACCGTCACCCTGGTCACCAATGCCGATGGCCAGTACAGCTACCCTGGCGCGATCGCCGGCCAGGCCTACCGCATCACCGAAACCCAGCCGACCGGGCTGGGCGAAGGCCGCGAGCAGCCGGGCAATGTCATCCTGATCGCCAACCTGCCCGCCGCCGGCGCCAGCGGCAACGACTTCGGCGAGCTGGCCGCGTCGCTGTCCGGCACCGTGTTCCTGGACCGCAACAACAACGGCGTGCAGGACGCCGGCGAGCCGGGCCTGGCGGGCGTGCAGCTGCAGTTGCCGGCCGGCACGGTCGACGCGCTGGGCAACGCCGTGGTCACCGTGGCGACCGACGCCGACGGACGCTACCGCTTCGACCACCTGCTGGCCGGCACCTACAGCGTGACCGAGCAGGCCACGCAACCGTCGTTCAATGGCGGCCCGACCCTCAACGGCCTCACCCGTGCGGGCAGCATCGACGGCGCTACCGTGGGCGTGTCCACGGCCGTGGCCAGCGTGCCGAGCGCGATCAGCGCGATCACGCTGCCGGCCGGCAAGGCAGGGACCGCCTATGACTTCGGCGAGATCCTGCCGGTGTCCATCGCCGGCGCGGTGTTCTTCGATGTCGACAACGATGGCGTGCGCAACGGTGCCGCTGAAACCGGCATCGAAGCGGTGACTGTGCAGGTCAACGGCACCGACGACACCGGCGCCAGCGTCTCGGTCAGCGTACAGACCGGTGCCGATGGCCGCTTCGTGTTCGAGGGCCTGCGCCCGGGCACCTACACGCTTGTTGAACCGCAGCAGCCGGCCGGCACCAGCAACGGCGTCACCACCGCCGGCACCGTGGGCGGCACGCCGCGTGGCACTGCCACCCCGATCACCACCGTGCCCAGTGCGATCAGCACCATCGACCTGACCACCCCGGGCAGCGCCTCGGTGGACAACCTGTTCGGCGAAATTCCGCTCAACAGCGGCATCAGCGGCAAGGTCTGGACCGACCGCAACAATGACGGCGTGGTCGACCCGGGCGAAACCGGCCTGGCCAATGTGCGGGTCACCCTGACCGGCACCGATCTGGCCGGCAATCCGATCAGCCGCGATACCGTGACCGACGCCGACGGCAGCTACAGCTTCGCCGAACTGCCGCCGGGCACCTACGTGGTGACCGAACCGGAGCAGCCCACCGGCACCCGCGATGGCCGCACCGTGGCCGGCAGCACCGGTGGCGGCGTGACCACGCCGGGCACGGCGCCTTCGCAGATCACTGCGCTGGTGCTGGGCGTGAACCAGCAGTCGGTGAACAACAACTTCGGGGAGATTCCGACCGCCAGCATTGCCGGCCGCGTCTACAACGACAGTAACGACAACGGCAGCGTCGACAGCGGCGAAGGTGGCATCGCCGGGGTCAGCGTGGTGCTGACCGGCACCGATGACCTCGGCCAGCCGGTATCGCTCACGTTGAATACCGATGCCGAAGGCCGCTACCGCTTCGAGGGCCTGCGCCCGGGCACCTATACCGTGACCGAGCCGACCCAGCCGCCGCAGACGCTCAACGGCATCACCAGCGCCGGCACCGTCAACGCCGCCCTGGTCGGTGTGGCCAGCGACCGCGCCAGCGTGCCGTCGGCGATCAGCCAGATCGTGCTTCCGCTGGGCGTGGACGCGGTGGACTACAACTTCGGTGAGATCGGCGATTCGCCCGACCTGATGGTCAGCAAGGCGTCCACCAGCACGCGCTTCACGGTCAACAACCTGGCCGGTTACACCATCCAGGTGCGCAACGCCGGCCAGCAGCCGAGCCGTGGCGAGTACACGGTGCACGACCGCCTGCCGGTGGGCCTGAGCCTGGACAGCCTGCCGGTGGGGACCGGCTGGAGCTGTACCGGTGAACCCGGCGCGGTGCGTTTCAGCTGCACCAGCCAGCGCGTGCTGGCCGCCGGTGCGGTATCGCCGGACAGCATCGCCGTGGTGGTGCGCGTGGCCGCCGCAGCGGCCGAGGCCGGCACAGTCAACAATGCCGTGCTGGTGGAAGGCGGCGGCGAGAACCCGTTCCGCGCCCCGACCCCAACCGAACGCGCTGCGTTCGAGGGCGAGGTGGGCGACCTGCCGGCGTGCGTGGACACCATCATCCACAACGCCTGCCGCGTGCCCAACAGCGTGCAGCTGGCCGCGTCGGTCGGAGGCACCGTGTGGTTCGACGTGGGCAGCGATGACCAGCTGCTGGACGGCGGCGACAGCCGCCTGTCGGCCTGGATCGTCGAACTGGTGGACCCGGCCAGCGGCCAGCTGGTGAAGAGCACCGTGACCGCCGCCGACGGCAGCTACCGCTTCGGCGATGTGGTGCCAGGCGTGAAGTGGAACATCCGCTTCCGCGACCCGCGCTCCACCGTGCTGTGGCCGTTCCCGGTCACCCGCGAAACTGCCGGCGGCGTGCAGGAAGCCTGCGACGCCGACGCGGCGATCGCGCGCGGCGGGGTCAGTGCCTGCCGCACCACCGACAACGGCACCAGCCAGCTGGAAGTGGTGCTGCGCGCCGGCGACCACCTCGCGCAGCAGAGCCTGCCGGTGGACCCGTCGGGCGTGGTGTACGACGCCACCACCCGCGACCCGGTACCCGGTTCGGTGGTGACCCTGGCGCCGGTTGGCCTGTGCAGCGGGTATGACCCGCGAACCAGCGTGCTCAATGCAGCCGGTGGTGGCTATCGCATTGACGGCAACACGATTGCGATGACCGTCGGCAGCGAAGGCTTCTACCAGTTCGCCTTCGCGCCGGCCGCGCCGGCCCGCTGCGAGTTCCAGCTGACCGTCACGCCGCCGGGGGGTTACACCTTCGTGTCGACGATGATTCCGCCGCAGGCGGGCGCGTTGTCGCCGGCCGGCGGTGCCGGTGCCAACCATGTCGTGCAGACCAACACCCAGGCGCCGACCGGCGCAGTGGGTACGGCGACCGAGTACTACCTGACCCTGTTCGCGGGTTCGGCCACCGCAGCGATCGTGCACAACCACCTGCCGCTGGATACGGCGGTGGCCACCGGCCTGGCGATCACCAAGACAGGCGACCGCCAGACCGCCGAAATCGGCGACACCGTGCAGTACACCATCACCGTGCGCCAGACCGCCGGCAGTGCGCTGGCCGCGTTGAACGTGATCGACCGCCTGCCGCGTGGCTTCACCTACATCGACGGCACCGCGCGTGCCGACGGCCGTGCGGTGGCCGACCCGGCCGGCAAGCCCGGCCCGCTGCTGGGCTTCGCGCTGGGGCCGATCACTGTCGGTGGCCAGATCGTGCTGACTTATCGGGTCCGCGTGGGCGTGGGCGCGCAGCAGGGCGACGGCATCAACCGTGCGCAGGCCCATGGCTGTTCGATCAGCGGCGGCTGCATCGACCCGGTTGCGGTCACCCCGCTGCCCGGTTCGCTGGCCTCCAACCGTGCCGAATACCGCGTGCGCGTCACCGGTGGCGTGTTCACCGAACAGGCCTGTGTGCTCGGCAAGGTGTTCATGGACTGCAACAACAACCACCTGCAGGACCGCGAGGAGCTGGGCATTCCGGGGGTGCGCCTGTACTTCTCCGACGGCACCTGGGTGATCAGCGATTCGGAAGGCAAGTACAGCTTCTGCGGCCTGCCGCCGCAGAGCCACACGCTCAAGGTCGACGGCAGCACGCTGCCGGTCGGCGCGCGCCTGACCACCAGCAGCAACCGCAACCTGGGCGACGCCGACAGCCTGTTGCTCGACCTGAAGAACGGCGAGCTGCACCGCGCCGACTTCATCGAAGGCAGCTGCGCCAACCCGGTGCTGGAGCAGGTCAAGGCACGCCGCACCCAGGGTGAGGTGCAGGCGCCGGAAACCGAACCGGGCCAGGCGCCGCTGCGCTTCGAGAGCAAACCCGCACGGGCGCCGCAGCAGGCGACCGATACGGCCAACCAGAGACCGATCGTGCATCCCAGAGCCACACCGCCCGCCGCCGCCACGGAGGGCCAGCCATGAGCCGTGCTTCCGTAGTGCGCCAGCTGCCGCGCCTGAGCCTGCTGGCCTGCGCACTGGCCACCCTGCCGGCGATGGCCCAGAACGTGGGTACGCCGGGCCGGTTCACCCCGGTAATCGGCGATGCCAGCACGCTGTACCCGCGCAGCCCCGCCAGCCTGGACGCCGCGCCGGTTGCGGTGCGCGCCGCAGCGGGCACGCTGGACCGCATCGTGGTCGAACTGGACCGCGACGGCGTGCCGGCCGATGGCCAGAGCCCGGTGCACGTGCGCGTGCAGCTGCTGGACCCCAGCGGCCTGCCGCTGTCCGGCACCACCTACGCCACCATTGAAAACAGCGGTGGCCGGATCCGCCTTCCCGGCTCGCGCACCGATGAGCTCGGCCCGGGTGCACTGGATGCCGACAAGGTCACCCCGGGCGTGCAGCTGCAGGTGGTCGACGGCGTGGCCGAGTTCGACCTGGTCGCGCCGCACGAGCCGCAGGATGTGCTGCTGCGGATCACCGCAGGGGCCGAAACCGCGCAGGGCAGCATCGGCTTCGTGCCGGAGATGCGCGAGATGATCGCCACCGGCCTCATCGAAGGCGTGGTCAACTTCCGTCGCCACGGCAATGGCAGCCTGGTTTCGCCGGTGGAGCACAACGACGCGTTCGACCGCGACATCCGTCGCTGGGAGCGCCAGTTCAACAACGGCAAGGCCAACGCCGCCGCGCGCACTGCGTTCTTCGTCAAGGGCCGGATCAAGGGCGATGCGCTGCTCACTGCCGCCTACGATTCGGACAAGGACACCCGCGGCCGCCTCCTGCGTGACATCCAGCCCGAGGAGTTCTACCCGGTCTACGGCGACGCGTCGCTGCGCGGCTTCGACGCGCGCTCGGCCGAGCGCCTGTACGTGCGCATCGACAACAAGCGCAGCTACCTGCTGTACGGTGATTTCCAGACCGGCGACGGGCTGGCCACGGCCACCGGCATCGGCGGCAGCGGTCCGATTCCGCAGCGCAGCCTTGGGACCTACAACCGCACCGCCACCGGGCTGGGCTGGCATTTCGAAAGCGAGCGCGTGCGCAGCAATGTGTTCGCCATCGAAGATTCCCTGCGCCAGGTGATCGAAGAGTTCCGCAGCCAAGGCAGCGGGCCCTACGCGCTGCGCAACAACGCGGTGCTGGAAGGCAGCGAGCGCGTGGAAGTCATCGTGCGCGACCGCAACCAGCCCACCCGGATCGTCTCGGTGCGGCCACTGGCGCGCCTGGTCGACTACAGCTTCGAGCCGTTCTCCGGCCGCATCCTGCTCAACCAGTTCCTGCCGGCGTTCGACAGCGACCTCAACCCGGTCTCGCTGCGTATCACCTATGAACTGGACCAGGACACGGAGAAGTTCTGGGTGGTGGGAGCCGACGCGCAGGTGAAGCTCACCAACCGGCTGGAAGTCGGCGCGGCGGCGGTGGATGACCGCAACCCGTACGCGGAATTCCGCATGGGCAGCGCCAATGCCAGCTACCGCTTCGGCGACAACACGCTGCTGGTGGCCGAGTTCGCGCGCACCCGCAGCGAGGTCAACACCAACAGCATCAACCAGATCACCTCGCAGGGCCTGAAGGACGTCACCGGCGAGGTGGAAGGCGATGCATGGCGGGTGGAGTTCGCGCACGAGGGCGACAAGTTCGACGCGCGCCTGTTCGCGGCCCGCACCGACCCGGCGTTCAACAACCCGGCCGCGCCGCTGTACGGCGGCCGCGGTGAGTACAACGCGCGCGTGGCCTACCAGCTTGGGCCGCGCCTGGAGCTGTACGTGGAAGGGTTGCGCAGCGAAGACCGCAACCCGGATGGCGGCAAGCGCGATGCCGGCGGCGCCGGCGTGCGTATTGGCGCTACTGAACGACTGACCCTGGACCTGGGCGTGCGCAGCATCCGCGAAACCATCGGCCTGACCTCGCCGTGGTCGTCGGGGGTGCCGTTCGGCAATGCCGGTGGCCTGACCGGCGGCTTTGCCACCGGCGCCGGTGGCGGCGCGCTCGGCTACGGCCAGCAGGCGCTGGACCCGGCCACCGGGTTGATGGTGATCAACGGCAGCAGTACCGGCAGCCCGATCACCAGCGACCTGCCGGTGGGCACCGAGCTGGAATCGGACAGCGCCCGCTTCGGCCTGGGCTACCGCCTGAGCGACAAGCTCAGCAGTGGTGCCGAGATCGAGCACAGCGTGAGCGGCGAAGAACGTCGGCGCCTGGCCGCCGGGTTGGATTACCAGGTGTTCGAACGCAGCCGCCTTTACGGCCGCTACGAAAAGCAGACCGGTCTGACCAGCGCCTACGGCATCACCACCACCGACCGCGAGGCCGACGCGCTGGTGTTCGGTATCGACAGCAGCTACCTGCGCGATACCCAGACCTTCAGCGAGTACCGCCTGCGCGACGCGATCAGTGGCCGCGACGTACAGGCCGCCTCGGGTATCCGCAACAACTGGGACATCGCCGAAGGACTGCGCCTGTCCAGTTCGGCCGAGCACGTGAAGGTGATCGACGGCAGCACCGGTGACAGCACCGGCCTGGCGCTGGCCTTGGACTACGGCGCCAACCCGTTGTGGCGCGGTGCGATACGGGCCGAACATCGCATCTCCGAAGACGTGCCGGACACCGACACCAATGAGGCGTTCAACACCACGCTGCTGCAGTTCATGCTGGCCCGCAAGCTCAGCCGCGACTGGACCCTGCTGGCCCGCAACTACCTGCTGAGCACGCGGTATGACGCACGCGGCGACGTGCTGCAGGACCGCTTCCAGCTGGGCGTGGCCTACCGCGATACCGACCGCAACCGGATCAACGCGCTGGCCCGTTACGAGTACAAGCTCGAGCGCGACGAGAGCGGGCTGACCCTGGTCGACGGCAGCACCGTGGATGGCAGCAGCCAGGACGTGCGCACCCGCGCGCACATTGTCTCTGCCCATGCCGATTGGCATCCTTCGCGGCCGTGGTGGTTCACCGGGCGCGTGGCCGGCAAGTGGCAGCAGGATCAGTTCGCCTATGCCGACGGGGGTCGGGTCAACAGTGACTTCCGCGCCACGCTGCTGTCCGGGCGGGTGGTCTATGACATCACCGAGAACTGGGACATCGGCGTGCTCGGCTCCACGTTCCGCGGCCAGAGCGGCGCCAACCAGTACGCCTACGGCATGGAAGTCGGCCGCCTGCTGCGCCAGAACCTGTGGCTGTCGGCCGGCTACAACTGGACCGGCTTTGCCGGCGACCGCGACCTGAACGGCTATGAGTACACCCAGCAGGGCGTGTTCGTGCGCCTGCGCTTCAAGTTCGATGAAGACCTTTTCCGGCCGGACCCCGTCCGCTACCGCGACCCGGCACGCTGAGGATGCCCTGATGAACAACGCCAACCCGATCTTCCGTTCTGCGCGCCCGCTGCTGGGCGCGGCGCTCCTTGCCGCGCTTGCCGGTGCCGCACACGCCCAGACGGCGCAACTGCTGCCGCAGCAGCAGCGCATCACCGACGAGGCGATCCACGCCGACCATGCCACGTATGAGGCGACCCAGGGCCGCATCCAGGCGCTCAATGATGGCGGCCGCCCGATCCGCGACTACCACCTGTCCAAGGCACAGTGCTGGCTGGACGTGTCCTTCCACGAATACAGCCGCAACGACCGCAGCGATTTCCCGCAGGCCGCGCTGGGTGAATCCGAGCGGCTGATCATCGGCATGGAACAGGGCGCCAGCCCGCTGCCCACCGACACGCCGCTGGTCAACAACGCGAAGTACCTGCGCGACGACCTGTGGCAGCGCCTGCGCGTGCTGCATGGCACGCCGGGCTTTGCCTGCGCGGCGCAGCAGGTGGCCTGCGGCGAGGTCGAGCTGGTGCACGCCGGCAACGAATTCAACCAGCAGCAGTGGCGGCATTCCAAGCCGTACATCCAGATTGCCGAGGAGCTGGTCAACGACGCGGAGGCGCTGGCCCGCCAGTGCGACGTGGCCCCGGCGGCCATCGCCGCACCGGGCCCGCTGGTGGCCAACGTGCTGTTCGAGTTCGACCGCGACGGCTACCGCGACATCCGCACCTACTCGCTGGAGAGCATCGACCGCGCGCTGGCCAGCATCGCTGCGGAGAAGCTGAAGCTGCAGGGCGTCACGCTGGTCGGGCATGCTGACCGCCTGCAGGGGCGCGGGTTCGACGCCAACCAGGCGCTGTCCGAGCGGCGCGCACGCACCGTGCGTGAGCTGCTGATCGGGCGGGGGCTGGACCCGGCGACGATCCGTTACGAGTACCGGGGTGACACGCAGCAGGTGCAGCAGTGCGACGGCGTGCGCCCGCGCGCGGCGTTGCTGGAATGCCTGCTGCCCAACCGGCGGGTGGAAGTGCGGTTCGACGTCATCCGCTGACGTCGGATCCATCACACATCCCAGCGAATGGGCCGGCTGCCGCTGAGACGCACCCACCCGGCCGCCGCGGCCTCTTCCGGATTTCCCAGCACCGCATACAGATGCGGTGCCTGGGTCCCGTCTTCGCCCCATATCGCTGCCCATGCATTGCGCCCGCCCTGGCGGGCGCCCTGCAGTGCACGATCGGCAGCGCGCAGGCTGTCATCCCGCTCCGCCGGTGCATCGTCGAACAACGGCAGGGGTGCCATGCCCACGCTGGCGGTCAGGGTCAGGTGCTGACCGGGGGCAAGATCCACCACCAGCCGCTCGATGGCCAGCCGCAGGTGCCCGGCCAGGGCCTGTGCCGCTTCCGCGCCGGTGTCGTGGCGCGCCACCAGGAAGGCCGCGCCGCCCCAGCGTGCCAGCAGGTCGTGCCGGTCGCAGGCCGCACGCAGGCATTCGCCCACGGCACGCAGCACGCTGTCGCCGGCTGCTTGTCCATGGCGCTCGTTCAGCGCTTTGAAGTCGTCCAGTTCGATCAGCAGGAGCGCGCTGCGCGCTGCGCCGTCGTGGCCTGCGGCGCGTTCGTCGAGCCTGCGCTCGGCCTCGCGGCGGTTGGGCAGCCCGGTGACGCTGTCGGTCCGGCTGAGCGCGGTGAGCTGGCCACGCTGCTGGCGCAGCCGCAGCACGAGCACCGTGGCAATCACCGCTACGGTGAGGAAAGCGATCACCGCGCTGTTGCGCAGCACGCGCACCCGGCCCAGGTCCTGTTCGGCATTGACCTGGGCGGGATGGATGCTGCGTTCGGCCGAGGCCTGCAGCCTGGCCAGCTGGGTGAGGGTCTCGCCCTTGCTGCGCGCCTGGTCCATCGCGCGGCCCTGGCGCACGTACTGCAGCGCCTGCTCGCGGTGACCCAGCAGGGTGTGGATGTCACCGAGCAGGTCCAGGCCGTTGCGGACTTCTTCCACGAACCGCCCGTGCTCTGCCAGGCCCTGTGCCTGGGTGGCCAGCGGCAGCGCCACTGCGGCGTTGCCCCGGTCCATCGCCAGCCGTGCCAGGCGCTGCAGGGTCACCACCTGGCCCTGCGGATCCTGCTTTCCCTGCCAGGCCAGCACGCCGCGCAGCGCGGCCTCGGCGGCCTCCCGCTGCCCCGACACGCGCAGGATTTCGGCGCGATGGCTGGCGATGCGATGCAGGAACACGTCCTGGCCGCTCAGCCGCGTTCCGATCGCTTCAGCGCGCTTGAAGGCTGCGGAGGCTTCCTCGTACCGCTGCAGCATCAGCAGCGCATACCCATAGTTGTAGTACAGGATCAGGTCGCCCGGGTTCGGCGGCCGGTGCAGGTGGTCGCTGAGCTGCGTGGCCTTGTGCAGGTAGGTGAGGGCGCCTTCGGCATCGCCCATCGCGTCGCCACGGATCATCGCGATCTGCATCAACGCGCCGATCTGGCCCTGCACGTCGCGTTGCCGCACCGCATCGTCCAGCAGGGTGCCGGTCAAGCCGAGCGCGCGCGCGTGGTCGCCGCGCCACAGCAGCAGGTGCGCGGCCATGGTCCGGGCGCGCTGGATATCGTCGGGGCTGGCGTCGGCGCGCGCCGCGGCCGCCAGCAGGCGGTCGGGCAGGTCGGTGGTCTGGTCCAGCTGCCCCAGCGCCCGCAGCGCCACCCCCAGGCAGCCGACCGCGCCGATTTCCATCGAGGTGGACAGCGAGGGCGCGGCCAACAGGCTGCGGGCGAGCTGCAGCGAGGCCTGCGGTTCGCTGGTGAGCAGGGCATGGCACTGTTCCACCTGCGCGATCTGCGCCGCCGCGTCGAGCGGGCGCTGCGCCTGTGCGGGCAGCGCGGCCAGGGACAGCACAACGGCAAGCGCAGGCAGTCCGCGCCGGACTAGCGACAACATAGGCATGGCGACAACGACTTCCCCGGTCGAGTGCAGACGATCTACAGCGCACTGCTAATATACCGATGTTGCCGCCGCGCGCCGGCGCCGCCTGCCATTCCCTGCCGCATGCCCGAGTCGTCGCCTTCCACCCGCGCCGCCGCTGCTGAACGCCCTGCCGGGCTGGGTCGGCGTACCGATGCCATGCTGGGCAGCCTGCTGCTGCTGGTGGGGCTGTACCACCCGTTGCTGGCGGCGTGGACGGCGTTTCGGCTCGGGGCGGGCCTGGACATGATGGTCCCGGCCATGGCCGCCGCCCACCTGCTGTTGTGCCTGCTGTGCCTGATCGAGCACCGGGCCGGCCGCAGCCTGCATGCCGCCGTGGTGTTCCTGGCCGGTGAACTGCTGCTGCTGGTGCTGGCCTACGGGTACTGGGGACTGGCCGCCCAGCTGCGGGTGCAGCTGGTGCAGCTGGTGCCGGTGCTGCTGGTGGCGGCGGTGCTTGGCCGCCGTCCGCTGGCCTGGACCGCGGCATGGCTGTGCGGGCTGATGGCCTTGGGCGGCTGGGTCGACGCGGCGTCGGGGCTGTTCCGGACCGACCGGGTGCTGCACTCGACCAGTGACCTGGCAGTGTCGGCATTCGGCACCGTCATGACTGCCTGGCTGCTCCACCACAGCGTGACCGGCCTGCGTGAAAGCCTGCAGGAAGCCCACCAGCGCAGCCAGGAACTTGCCCGCAAGCGCGACGAGCTGCAGGTGGAGATGCAGGCCCGCGAGCGTTCGCGCGACCAGCTCGTGCATGCCATGAAGATGGACAACGTAGGTCGTCTGGCCAGCGGCATCGCGCACGATTTCAACCACCTGCTGGCGCTCATCGAGGGCTACGTGGCCAAGGCGCGGCGCAGCGAGGGCGAGACCCTGCAGGCGGCCCTGCAGGGCGCGGATTCGGCGACCCGGCGGGCCAGCGCGGTGAGCCGGCGCCTGCTGGATTTCAGCCGGCTCGAGCCGGGCCGACCGCAGCTGCTGGACGCGGCCGCCACGCTGGCGGCGATCGCGCCCACGCTGCAGCAGGTGTTCGATGACCGCGTGCACTGCGAAGTGGAAACCGGCGACGTGCAGCGGCTGATCCACTTCGACCCGGCCCAGCTCGAATCGATCCTGCTCAGCCTGGCGGTCAATGCCAGCCAGGCCATGCCCGACGGTGGCCGGTTCACGCTGCGCCTGCAGCCGCCCGATACCGACGGACGCGTGGTCCTGCAGTTGCAGGACACCGGCCAAGGCATGAGCGAAACGGTGCGCGCGCGCTGCCTGGAACCGTTCTTCACCACCAAGCCGGTGGGACAGGGTACCGGCCTGGGCCTGGCGGTGACTGCCAGCCTGGTGGAGGCGGCCGGCGGTGCGGTGCAGGTGCACAGCCGCCCGGGCGAGGGCACCCGGATCGACCTGCAGCTGCCGTCGCGTCCGCTGGCGGCGTGAGCAGGGGCGTGCAGCGGCTACACTGCGGCCTGCGCTTGCGGAAACATGCCCGTGGTTTCTAGCTGGATCCTGCTGCTGGTGTCGGTGGCCTATGCCGCCCTGTTGTTCGGCGTGGCCTGGTGGGGCGACCGCCGTCCCATGTACCCCGACCGTCCGTGGCTGCGCCCGGTGGTCTACAGCCTGGCGCTGGCGGTGTACTGCTCGTCGTGGACCTTCTACGGGGCGGTGGGCACGGCGGTGCGCAACGGCATCGGCTACCTGCCGATTTACCTGGGCCCGCTGCTGCTGCTGCTGTTTGGCTGGCGCATCATCGAGCGGCTGGCGCTGATCGCGCGCAGCCAGAACGTGGTGTCCATCGCCGATTTCATCTCCTCGCGGTTCGGCCGCTCGCGCCGGCTGGCCGCACTGGTGGCGGTGATCGCGCTGATCGGCATCGTTCCCTACCTCGCCCTGCAGTACAAAGCCGTGGCGATGAGCCTGCAGGTGCTGACCGGCAGCGTCGGGCCCACCGGCTGGTTCAGCGACCCGGCGCTGTACGTGGCGCTGTTGATGGCGCTGTTCGCCACGCTGTTCGGCACGCGCCAGGTCGACGCCACTGAACACCACCACGGCATGATGCTCGCCATCGCGCTGGAATCGATGATCAAGCTGATCGCGATGGTGGCGCTGGGCCTGTTCGCCTACCTGTGGCTGGCCGACCGCGGCGAAACCGTGGTGCGCAGCGCGCATACGCTGTTCACCGGGCTGCCGCCGGTCGGCTTCATCTCGCAGACGCTGCTCAGTTTCCTGGCCATCGTGTGCCTGCCGCGCCAGTTCCACGTGGCGGTGGTGGAATGCGGCGACGTGCGCGATGTGCGCCGCGCGCGGTGGATGTTCGGCGGCTACCTGATCATCATTTCGGCGATGGTGATTCCGATCGCCACGGCCGGTGTGACCCTGTTCGGCACCGGCGGCAGCATCGCCGACGACAGCATGGTGCTGGCCCTGCCGTTGGCCGAAGGCCGTAAATTCCTGGCGCTGGTGGCCTACGTGGGCGGCTTCTCGGCTGCCACCGGCATGGTCATCGTGTCGTCCATCGCGCTGGCCACCATGGTCAGCAACGACCTGGTGATGCCGGTGCTGCTGCGCCGCAGTGGCGACCACCAGGAAGCGGCGGACGTCGCTTCGCGGGTGTTGTGGATCCGCCGCATGGCGATCCTGCTGTTGGCCCTGGCCGCGTACAGCTACTACCGCGGCAGCAGCAACGACAGCACGCTGGCCTCGTACGGGCTGATGGCATTCGCCGCGGTGGCCCAGTTTGCGCCGGGCCTGATCGGCGGCCTGTACTGGCGCGGTGCCAGCCGCCGGGGCGTGGAGACCGGCATCCTGCTCGGCTTCGGCACCTGGATCTACACCCTGCTGCTGCCGGCGCTGACCCACGCCGGCTGGATGGATGCGGCCTGGCTGAGCGACGGACCGTTCGGCATTGCCTGGCTGCGGCCGCAGGGGCTGTTCGGCATGACCAGCTGGGACCCGCTCACCCATGGCACGTTCTGGTCGCTGCTGATCAACGCCGCCGCGATGCTGCTGGTGTCGGTGCGCTGGCGCCCGGGCGTGGACGAGCGCCTACGCGCCGCGCCGTTCCTGGACCCGTATGCCGAGCGTCCCTCCGTGGCCGGTGCCTGGCCGGGCCATGTGCATGTGGGCGACCTGCTGGCGCTGGCCTCGCGCGTGGTCGGCGACCGCCATGCGCGCCGGTCGTTCTTCGAGCAGGCGCAGTCGTTGGGCCGCGAGCTGCAGGCCTCGGCCCCGGCGGACCGGGCCTGGGTGCAGTTCACCGAACGCCTGCTGGCCGCCTCGATCGGCGCGGCCTCCGCGCGCCTGCTGCTGACCAGCCTGCTGCGCGGCTCGGGCATGGACCTGGGCGAAGTGGTGGCGGTACTCGATGAGGCCGGGCAGGAACTGCGCTTCAACCGCGAGATCCTGTCCACCACGCTGGAAAACATCAGTGCCGGGGTCAGCGTGGTTGATCCGGACATGCGCCTGACCGCGTGGAACCGCCGCTACCAGCAGATGTTCGGCTACCCCGATGGCATGTTGTACGTGGGCCGCCCGGTGGCCGACCTGATCCGCTACAACGCCGAGCGTGGCGAGCTGGGCGAGGGCGATATCGACGTGCAGATCAACCGCCGCATCGGCTACATGCGCGCCGGTTCGCCGCACATCTTCGAGCGCACCCGCAGCGATGGCCGGGTGATCGAGATGCGCGGCCAGGCGCTGCCCGGCGGCGGCTATGTCACCAGCTACAACGACATCACCGACTACAAGCACGCCGAGACCGCACTGCTGGAAGCCAATGAGACGCTGGAACAGCGCGTGGCCGAACGTTCGCATGAAGCCGAAGTGGCGCAGCAGTCCAAGACCCGTTTCCTGGCCGCAATCAGCCATGACGTGCTGCAGCCGCTGAACGCAGCGCGCCTGTTCGCCTCGGCATTGCGCGACAGCCACCACAACAACGATGAACAGCGGCACCTGGCAGAGCGCGTGGACGCCTCCCTGCGTGCCGCCGAAGAACTGCTGGACGGGCTGCTGGACGTGTCGCGGCTGGATGCCGGCGGGCTCCACCCGGTGATCGGCGATTTCGACGTGAGCCTGCTGATGCGCGAACTGGCCGCGCAGTACTCGCCGGTGGCGGCCGGGCGCGGCCTGCGCCTGGACCTGTTCGCGCGCCCGGCCTGGGTGCGCAGTGACCGCCGCCTGCTGCGCCGGGTGCTGCAGAACTTCCTGGCCAATGCGCTGCGCTACACCCGCCAGGGCCGCATCGTGCTGGCCGTGCGTCACCGCCGCGACGAGATCGAACTGCAGGTGTGGGATACCGGGCCGGGCATCCCCGAGCACCACATGCAGCAGATCTTCAACGAGTTCCACCGCTACCAGCAGCCGTTCGACTGGGGCGAGCAGGGGCTGGGGCTGGGCCTGTCTATCTGCCAGCGCATCTCGCGCCTGCTCGACCACCGCCTCAATGCGCGCAGCCAGGTGGGCAGCGGCAGCATGTTCTCGATCCTGCTGCCCCGTGCGCAGGTGCCGGATCTACCGGCCAGCGACGCGCAGGCCAGCGTGCCCGAGCACAGCACCCGCACCGATTCGCTGGCCGGCATGCGCGTGCTGTGCGTGGACAACGACCAGGAAATCCTTGACGGCATGCGCGCGTTGCTGGGCCGCTGGCAGGTGCAGGTGATCACTGCCAGCACCGTGGACCAGGCGCTGGAGGAAGTGCAGGCGCAGCCGGACGTGATGCTGGTCGATTACCACCTGCACGACCGCCTGGATGGACTGGACACGCTGGTGGCGCTACGCGAGCGCGCCGGGCGCGACATTCCCGGCGCGCTGCTCACTGCCGATGGGCGCGACGAACTCAAGCGCATGGCGCGCGAGCGGGGTTACCGCCTGCTGACCAAGCCGATCAAGCCGGCCTCGCTGCGTGCGTACCTGGCGGCGCACTCGACCCTCCAAGGTTGAAGGCGACAGCCGCAGCACGCTGGTGCCGTCGCGCTGTCTATGCTGCGCCGCCCACCACCTGCTGCGGAGTTTCCGTGCCCGTTCCCTCGCTGCGTTCCCTTCTTGCCACCCCGCTGCATTCCGGCGCGGCGATTCCACTCGCAGGCACGTTGGGTGTCGTGGTGGGCGCAGGATTCGAGCTGGTCTTCCGCGGTTGCACCAATGCCGCCGGTCCCGCATGGAGCGTTGCCGAGATCGTGAAGCCCGCGTTGATCTCCGGCTGGATGGGGATCGGCTGCACCAACGCGATGCGATGGCTGGATCCCGACAAGCCTGCGCGGCAACTGCAGCCGCATGAGAAGGCGCTGGTCGACTACCCGGCCGTGCGCGAGCTGCTGCATGAGGCCGGCACCAGTGTTGATGACCTGGACGCGTTGAAGTCTCTCGCCGCGCAGCTGGAACGGGATTTCAGCCGGGTCGCCCGTGAATTCAATGCATACTGCCAGACCCGCAGGGTGCCACCGAATCCGCTCATTGCAGGCGTCATCCGTCACTTCTACCTGACCCATTGCCGCGATCGTGCGGTGATGCTGCTCGCCAAGCGCAACGCCAACGCGTGTTACCTGGTGGCCGCGCGCGAAGGGCAGGGCACGGCCATCGCGACCGCGCTGAACCAGGCAGGCACGCGCGCCGGCACCGTGCTGCGCCAGCTGCACTGCCCGTACCTGCGCGTGGACCTTGCCAATACCGCGCTGCGTGATGCGCATGCGTTCACCACCGACGAATGCCAGGGCGAGATGCGCGTGCATTCGTTGCATGACCGAGCCCGGGAAACAGTGGAAACGCTGGCGACCAGTCCACTGGTGGATGTAACCCATCGCCGACTGCCGCGGCGCCGGCACGTGAGCCACGACAGCGCCGCGCCCGTGGCGCACATCGCCGCGCCAGCAGACGCTGACCACGAACGGGTCATCCGCGGGCCGTTGCTGCGCGCAAAGCTGGCCGGACTGCCCGCGGACAGTCGTACCTGCCGGGAACTGAGACGGATCGAGCAGGATCTCGCAGCGAACCGTCCGTGCGGCCATCCGGTGCGTTACCACGGCAGGAACTACCTCGCCATCGACATCCACTTTGCGGGCCGGCAGAGTCCCGGCCGCAACGTGTGGCGGCTTCTGCACCGCAAAGGCCCAGCCGGGCATGAACTGGTCGACATCGTCGACTACCACGATCCACGCAGCTGAGGCCCGGCCGCCCGGCGCTGCTCAGCCGGCGGCGCCGCTGAGGTGCTCATACAGGATGGCACTGCCAACCAGGATCAGGATCACGCCGCCGACGATCTCCGCGCGCCTGCCGATCATGTCGCCCAGCACCCGCCCCAGCATGATGCCGGTGGTGACCATCACCAGCGTGCACAGGCCGATCACCGCCGCCATCACGCCAATGTGCACGTCCAGGAAGGCCAGGCCCACGCCGACGGCCAGGGCATCGATGCTGGTGGCAAAGCCGGTGACGGCCAGGTGCCAGAAACCGTGGTGCTTGTCGGGATCGTCGCTGTCATCGTCCGGGTCGTGCCGCACGCCGTTGATGATCATGTGCACGCCCAGTGCACCGAGCAGCACGAAGGCGATCCAGTGGTCGAAGGCCTGCACGTAGGACGACGCGGCGCGACCGAGCAACCAGCCGATCACCGGCGTAAGGCCTTCGATCACACCGAAGATGAGGCCGGCGCGCAGGGCATCGGGAAAACGCGGCTTGCGCATGGCAGCGCCTTTGCCGATCGCCGCGGCGAAGGCATCGGTGGACATGGCAAAACCGATCAACAGCATCGAAATGGGGGACATCACACGACAGTGCAGGTTGGGCGATGACGGACAACGGCCCACGTTCGCGCCCAACCTGTCGTTGCGCACGCGGACCGCTGGTCTCGCCAACCATCACTGGCTGCCCGCACCACGGCGCACTGGCCGAGCATGTTGACGCGGGCGTTTCCTTCAGCAGGAAACAGGCTACTCCCCAAGGGGACGCGAAGCTTAGCACCGCGAACGCGGTTTACCGCCCAAATCGCCGAATTGCGCAGGGCGTGCTGGGATGTATAGCTTAGGCTATAAGCCGAAGCAGGTAGAGCGGACTGTCAGTCCGCTGCATGTCTCCGCAGCCGAAGGTAGAGCGGACTGTTAGTCCGCTGCATGTCTCCGCAGCCGAAGGTAGAGCGGACTGTTAGTCCGCTGCATGTCTCCGCAGCCGACTAACAGTCGGCTCTACCGTAACGACGCAACGACGCAGCCACGCGGCCACGCAATCCGCGATCAATCCTCCTCCGGCGGCAACACCAACGGCTCGTCATCCAGCGTCAGCTTGCCGGCCATCAGCACCGCCTGGGTACGGTTGGTCACACCCAGCTTGCGCAGGATCGCGGTCACATGCGCTTTGATGGTCGCCTCGGACACATTGAGGTCATACGCAATCTGCTTGTTGAGTCGCCCAGCGCCGAGCATCTGCAGCACCCGGAACTGCTGCGGGGTGAGCTCGCGCAGGCGCTGGCCGACTTCGCGTTCCTCGCGCCCGGTCGGCGGCACGTTGTGCGCCTCCGGCGGGGCCCAGGTTTCGCCGTCCAGGATCGTGCCCAGCGCATGGCCGATGGTGTCCGAGTCGGCCGACTTGGGAATGAACCCGAACGCGCCGTGGTCCAGCGCCCGCCGCATTACGGTGGGCTCTTCGCGCGCGGACACCACTACCACCGGCAACTGCGGGTGCAGCGCCCGCATGTGCACCAGCGCGTTGAAGCCCTGCGCACCGGGCATGTTGAGGTCCATCAGGACCAGGTCGGCATCGGCATGCTGGTCGGCCAGCTGGTACAGCGCTTCCACGCTGTCGGCCTCGTACAGCAGCACGCCCGGCATCACCCGCTGCACCGCGCCGCGCAGGGCTTCACGGAACAGGGGGTGGTCATCGGCGATCAGCAGGGTTGTCATGGGGGAGGTGGGAACCAATTACTTGACCTTACGCTCTTCCACCAGCGATGCCACCACCGACGGGTCGGCCAGGGTCGAGGTGTCACCCAGCTGGTCGGGTGCGTTCTCGGCGATCTTGCGCAGGATGCGGCGCATGATCTTGCCCGAGCGGGTCTTCGGCAGCCCCGGTGCCCACTGCAGGTGGTCGGGCGAGGCGATCGGGCCGATCTCCTTGCGCACCCACGCCACCAGCTCCTTGTGCAGTTCCTCGCTCGGCGTTTCGTCGGCCACCAGGGTCACGTAGGCATAGATGCCCTGGCCCTTGATGTCGTGCGGGAAGCCGACCACGGCCGCTTCGGCCACCTTCGGGTGGGAGACCAGTGCGCTTTCCACCTCGGCGGTACCGATGCGGTGGCCGGACACGTTGATGACATCGTCGACGCGGCCGGTGATCCAGTAGTAGCCGTCCTCGTCGCGACGGCAGCCGTCACCGGTGAAGTAGCTACCCGGGTAGGTGCGGAAGTAGGTGTCGATGAAGCGCTGGTGGTCGCCGTAGACGGTGCGCATCTGGCCCGGCCACGAATCGCGGATGATCAGGTTGCCTTCGGTGGCACCGTCCTTGATCTCGCCATCGGCGTTGACCAGCGCCGGCTGCACGCCGAAGAAGGGCAGGGTGGCCGACCCGGGCTTGAGATCGATCGCGCCGGGCAGCGGCGAAATCAGGATGCCGCCGGTTTCGGTCTGCCACCAGGTATCCACGATCGGGCAGCGGCCATCGCCGACCACGTCGTAGTACCAGCGCCAGGCTTCCGGGTTGATCGGCTCGCCGACGCTGCCCAGCAGGCGCAGCGAGGCGCGCGAGGTGCGCTTGACCGGTGCATCGCCTTCGCGCATCAACGCACGGATGGCGGTAGGTGCGGTATAGAAGATGCTGACCTGGTGCTTGTCGATCACCTGCCAGAAGCGCGAGGTGTCGGGGTAGTTCGGCACGCCTTCGAACATCAGCGAGGTAGCGCCGTTGGCCAGCGGGCCGTACACGATGTAGCTGTGCCCGGTGACCCAGCCTACGTCGGCGGTGCACCAGTAGATGTCCTCTTCGCGCAGGTCGAACACCGCTTCATGGGTGTAGGCCGCGTACAGCAGGTAGCCGCCGGTGGTGTGCAGCACGCCCTTGGGCTTGCCGGTGGAACCGGAGGTGTAGAGGATGAACAGCGGATCTTCGGCGTTCATCCGCTCCGGTTCGCACTGTGCCGGCTGCGGGTCCACCACGTCGTGGAACCAGCGGTCGCGCGGGGCCTGCATGTCCACCGCGCCGCCGGTATGGCGCACCACCAGCACGGTTTCCACCGTGGTGGTGCCGGGCAGCTTCAGCGCGGCATCCACGTTGGCCTTCAGCGGGATCTTCCGCCCGCCACGCAGGCCTTCGTCGGCGGTGATGATCAGCTTGCTGCCGCAGTCGATCACGCGGTCGGCGATCGAATTGGGCGCGAAGCCGCCGAACACCACCGAGTGGATCGCACCGATGCGCGCGCAGGCCAGCATGGCCACGGCCGCGTCGACGATCATCGGCAGGTAGATGGTGACCCGGTCGCCCTTCTTGACGCCCAGGTTGCGCAGCGCGTTGCCGAGGCGGCAGGTGCGCTCATACAGCTCGCGGTAGGTGACGCCCTGCGACGGCGCATCCGGGCTGTCCGGTTCGAACAGCAGCGCGACCTTGTCGCCGCGCTTGTCCAGCTGGCGGTCCAGGCAGTTCACGCTGGCGTTGAGTTCGCCATCTTCGAACCACTTGATGCGGAAATCGTCGAGCTGATAGCTGACGTTGCGGATCGTGGACGGCTTCCTGTACCAGTCCAGCCGCTCGGCGGCCTTGCCCCAGAACGCGTCGGGGTTGTCCACCGATTCGCGGTAGAGCTGCTGGTAAGTGTTCTTGTCAATGCGCGCCTTGGCGGCAACGTCCGCCTTGACGGGGTAAAGATCGGCCATGGCACCCTCACTTGCACTAGGACTGGGTTGTGCGATCGCAGCATAACCCGCGATTCATCCCGCTCAGTTTGCCGCATCCACCGCGCCACGAGGTAAGGGAATGGTTAGACCTTGGTCGTAACGAGCGATTGCCGGCAGGTCACGGCCGTTGGTCGTGACAGCGGGTTCGACCAATTGCCAATAGCCGGGGTGCGTCAACCGGCCGCACGCTCGGCTCGACCGTGACCCCACACGCGGCGATCACTTTGCCACCCGGGAGAGAGGGCAACATGAGTACCCGTATGTTGAAGACCATGCGCAAGCCGTTGGCGACCTGCTTGTTGGTCGCGTTGGTAGCGCCTGGCATGGCGTTTGCCGAAACCGCCAAAGAGAAGCAGCTGGAAGCGCGCGTTGCCGAGCTGGAGCGCCAGGTGCAGCTGCTGCTGTCCACCACCCAGCAGCAACAGACCCAGATCAGCCAGGCCCAGACCGACGTGACCGCGGTGAAGACCGTGCAGGCGCAACAGCCTGCCGGCGCCACCGTGCCCGCCGGCAAGCAGCCGATCCAGGTCACCACCATCACCCCGGGCGCCGCGCCGGGCACCACGGTCAAGATCGGCGGCTTCATCAAGGCCGACTTCCTGGCCACCCAGACCGGCGATGGCCAGCTGGCCGACGACGCTACCGGTCGCGCGCTGTACCTGCCGGGCCAGACCCCGGTAGCCGGTGCCGGCGGCAGCGGCGAGCGCTCCGACGTGGACTTCAATGCCCACGCCAAGTTCTCGCGCTTCAACCTGGGCATCGACAACGTCTCGGACAAGGGCAACAAGTCCGGCGCGTTCTTCGAGATGGACTTCTTCGGCAACTCGCTGGGCAACCAGACCGCCACCAATACCTACGGCGTGACCCTGCGCCACGCGTATATGTATTGGAACAACTGGATGGCCGGCCAGACCTGGTCGAACTTCATGGACGCCGCCTCGCTGCCGGAAGCGGCCGATTTCGTCGGTCCCACCGACGGCGTGCTGTTCGTGCGCCAGGCGCAGATCCGCTACACCCAGGGCGGCTTCAGCGTCGCGCTGGAAAACCCGGAAACCACCGTGCTCACCGGCACCCGCAATCCCGTCACCGGGGCGTGGACCAACGTGGCCAGCAACAGCGACCGCGGCTCCCTGCCGGACCTGACCCTGCGTTATGGCTGGAAGGGCGACTGGGGCACCTTCGGGGTCGGCGGTATCGTGCGCCAGCTCAAGGTCGACAACCAGGCCACCGGTGCCGACGCCGACAAGATCGGCGGCGGCCTGACCCTGGGCGGCAAGTGGGTGATGGGCGGCAGCGACCAGCTGCACTACCAGATCAGCGGTGGCGAAGGCATCGCCCGTTACGTTGGCCTGGGCGTCACCGCCGATACGGCTTACGACGTGGCCCAGGACGAACTCAACCCCACTGGCGTGCTGGCCGGCTATGTCGGCTGGCGCCACGCCTTCACCCCGAAGCTGCGCACCAACCTCATCTACGCCCGCAGCGACTACGACAACGACAGCGTGCTGGGCCCGCTGGTCACCAAGAGCGTGCAGAGCATCCGCGGCAACATCTTCTACACGCCGATGCCCAAGGTCGATATCGGCGCGGAGTACATGTACGGCGTGCGCGAGATCGAAGATGGCCGCAAGGGCGACATCAACCGCGTGCAGTTCACCACGAAGTACAGTTTTTAAGCATGGGTGCCGACGCATTGTCGGCACCTGCCACCAATGATTGCTTCGGAGGGGAAGCGTCTTATGTCCACCACACCCGTACCTGCAAAAGCAGAACTTACCAAGGGCCACAAGAAGGTCATCTTCGCGTCCAGCCTTGGCACCGTGTTCGAATGGTATGACTTCTTCCTGTATGGCTCGCTGGCGGCGATCATCGCCAAGCAGTTCTTCAGCGGGGTCAATGAAACCACGGGCATGATCTTCGCGCTGCTGGCCTTCGCGGCCGGCTTCTTCGTGCGTCCGTTCGGCGCGGCCTTCTTCGGCAGCCTCGGCGACCGCATCGGCCGCAAGTACACCTTCCTGGTCACGATCCTGATCATGGGCATCTCGACCTTCCTGGTCGGCGTGCTGCCCAACTACGCGTCGATCGGGTTCGCGGCGCCGGTAATCCTGATCGTCCTGCGCCTGGCCCAGGGCCTGGCGATGGGTGGCGAATACGGTGGCGCGGCGACCTACGTGGCCGAGCATGCACCGGCCGACAAGCGTGGCCTGTACACCAGCTTCATCCAGTGCACGGCCACGCTTGGCCTGTTCATGTCGCTGCTGATCATCCTGGCCTGCCGCTACTTCCTGGGCAACGAGGCATTTGAAGCCTGGGGCTGGCGCATTCCGTTCCTGGTCTCGATCATCCTGCTCGGCATCTCGGTGTGGATCCGCCTGCAGCTGAGCGAGTCGCCGCTGTTCCAGCAGATGAAGGCCGAAGGCAAGGGCTCCAAGACCCCGTTCCGTGACAGCCTCAAGGACGGCAACCTCAAGCTGATGCTGCTGGTCCTGCTCGGCGCCGCAGCCGGCCAGGCCGTGGTGTGGTATGGCGGCCAGTTCTACGCGCTGTTCTTCCTGAGCAGCATGCTCAAGGTCGATGCCACCACCTCCTACCTGCTGATCGCCGGCGCGCTGGCCCTGGGTACGCCGTTCTTCATCTTCTTCGGCTGGCTGTCCGATCGCATCGGCCGCAAGAAGATCATCCTGGCCGGCTGCCTGTTGGCCGCGGTGACCTACATCCCGGTGTTCAAGGGCCTGACCCACTTCGCCAACCCGGCCATCGAAGAAGCCCGCAGCAATTCGCCGGCGCTGGTCATCGCCGATCCGAACACCTGCTCGTTCCAGTTCGATCCGGTCGGCCTGCGCAAGTTCACCAGCTCCTGCGACGTGGCTACCGCCGCGCTGACCAAGGCCGGTGTGCCGTACGACGTGCAGCCTGCCGCCGCCGGTTCGCTGGCGCTGGTGAGCGTGGGTAACAGCCAGGTGACGTCGTTCGAGGCCGCTGGCCTGACCAAGGATGAGCTCAAGGCCAAGGGCGATGCCTTCGGTGGCGAACTCAAGGCGGCGCTGACCGCAGCCGGTTACCCGGCCAAGGCCGACAACGCGCGCATCAACATCGCCGGCACCGTGCTCATGCTGTGGATCCTGGTGCTGTACGTGACCATGGTCTACGGCCCGATCGCAGCCTACCTGGTCGAGCTGTTCCCGACCCGCATCCGCTACACCTCGATGTCGCTGCCGTACCACATCGGCAACGGCTGGTTCGGTGGCTTCCTGCCGGCGATCTCGTTCGCGCTGGTGGCCGGCACCGGCAACCTGTACTACGGCCTGTGGTACCCGATCATCATCGCGCTGATGACGGTCGTGGTCGGCGGTCTGTTCCTGCATGAAACCAAGGGTGTGGACATCACCAAGTAACCCGTGATGGCGTGAACCAGAAGGGCCGTGGCATTGCCACGGCCCTTTTCATTTGCGTTTCAGTTCCAGACGATGATGCCGCCGTCAGGCGAATTCAACTGCATCGCCTCCGGTCCTGCGCATCCGTCGTCGCTGAGGTCCACGTGCAGTGCCGAGCCGTCGTCAAACGTCAGCGTCAGTCCACCCCCGTCGAGAGCGCTGGCGGTCACTTCAAGACGAAGGGAGAAGGGAGACGCATCCGCCGAATGAAGTCCGGAGAACACCACCCTGTTGTAGATGTGCAGCGACCAGCCGTCATCGGTGCTGATCGAGACCTGTCCCTCCAGACGGGAGACCGTCACGGCCTTGCCGATGAACATTCCAAGAGACTCCAAGCCACGCTCGCTCATGCCAGAACTCCGGGAAGAGGCTGGTAGGGTCGCATCCCGATCGACTGCCGATAACCCCACCACGTGCGATGGTGGCATGACCCGGGAACGGAGAACGCGCGTTCTTGGCAGTCGGTCTTACATGGTGTGACGCTATAGTCGCGGCATGAGCGATGTCCACACCGATCCCGCGGATCTTCCTGTCGTCCTGCAAACCCTGCGAACCGCCTGGCAGGCCAACCGCCCGTCGCTGGACCAGCGCCGCAGCGACCTGCAGCGCCTGCGCACCGCGCTCAAGGCGCGCCTGCCGCAGATGGCCGAGGCCATCGCCGCCGATTTCGGCCACCGCTCCACCCATGAGTCGCTGATCGCTGACGGCATGACCGTGCTCAATGAGATCGACCACCTGCTGCGGCACCTGCGTGGCTGGATGCGCCCGCGCAGGGTCGGGGTCGGCTGGCGGTTCTGGCCGGCGCGGGCCCAGACCCGACCGACACCGCTCGGCGTGGTCGGGGTGATCTCGCCGTGGAACTACCCGGTGAACCTGGCGCTGATTCCGCTGGCCACCGCGATTGCCGCTGGCAACCACGTGCTCCTCAAGCCGTCCGAGCACACCCCGCGCACCAGCGCCTTCCTGCACGACCTGCTGGGCGACGTGTTCCCGGCCGAGCGCGTAGCGGTAGTACAGGGCGACGCCGCGCTGGCCTCGGCGCTGGCCGGCTCGCCGCTGGACCACCTGGTGTTCACCGGTTCCACCGCAGTCGGCCGCAAGGTCATGGCCGCCGCCGCGCAGCACCTGACCCCGCTCACCCTGGAACTGGGCGGCAAGTCACCGGCCATCGTGTGCAGCGACTACCCGCTGGGCAAGGCCGCCGCGCGGCTGGCCACCGGCAAGTGGTTCAACGCAGGCCAGACCTGCATCGCGCCGGATTATGTGCTGGTCGACAGCCGCCGCCAGCGCGAGCTGGTGCAGCAGCTGCAGTCCCAGGTGCGCGCGCGCTACGGCGATTTCAGCAACACCGACGATTACACCCGCATCATCAATGAAGGCCAGTACCAGCGCCTGCTCGGCTACCTGGCCCAGGCGCGCGAACGCGGCGTGCCGGTGATCGAACTGGCCAGCATCGATCCCGAACGCGCGCGTCGTGAGCGGCTGATCGTGCCCACCATCGTGCTCGACCCGCCGGCCGACCTGGACCTGATGCAGGAGGAAATCTTCGGCCCGATCCTGCCGGTCTGCGCCTACCCCGACCTGGACGCCGCCCTGGAATCAGTGCAGGGCCGCGACCGGCCGCTGGCGCTGTACGTTTTCAGCGAACAGCGGCCGGTGGTGGAGCGCGTGCTCGGCCAGATCGTGGCCGGCGGCGTCACCGTCAACGACACCCTGCTGCATTTCGCCATCAACGGCCTGCCGTTCGGCGGCGTCGGCCCCAGCGGGATGGGCGCCTACCACGGCCGCGCCGGGTTCGATGCGATGAGCAAGCAGCTGCCGGTGCTGTGGCAGTCGCGCTGGGCGGCGAGCGATATGCTCAAACCGCCGTATTCACGCATTGCAGGCCTGCTCAGGGTGATTCTGCGCTGAGGGGGGTACGCGCGTTCGACCGGTAGGTACCGACCGTTGGTCGGTACGGAACCGTCGACCCGCTACAATGCGCCCATGAAAATCGCCTCCTGGAACGTCAATTCGCTCAACGTGCGCCTGCCGCACCTGGAACAGTGGCTCACCGCGTTCGCGCCGGACGTGGTCGGCATCCAGGAAACCAAGATGGAGGACCACAAGTTCCCCGACGCGGTGCTGGCCGGGCTGGGCTACCGCAGCGTGTTCGCCGGGCAGAAGACCTACAACGGCGTGGCGCTGCTGTCGCGCGAGCCGGCGCAGGACGTGCAGATCGGCATTCCAGGCTTCGAGGACGAGCAGAAGCGGGTGATCGCCGGCACCGTCAACGGGGTGCGCATCATCAACCTGTACGTGGTCAACGGCCAGGACGTGGACACCGACAAGTACGCCTACAAGCTGCGCTGGCTGGAAGCGGTGCACGCCTGGGTGGCCTCGGAACTGCAGAAATACCCGGAGCTGGTGGTGATGGGCGACTTCAACATCGCCCCCGACGCGCGCGACGTGCACGACCCGCTGGTCTGGAACGAGAACCACATCCTGACCTCCACCGCCGAACGCGGCGCGCTCAACAAGCTGCTGCAGCTGGGGCTGCACGATGCCTTCCGGCTGCACAGCGAAGAGGAAGGCGTGTTCAGCTGGTGGGATTACCGCGCCGCCGGGTTCCGCCGCAACCTGGGCCTGCGCATCGACCTGACCCTGGTGTCGGATGCCCTCAAGGCGCGTGCGCTGGCCTCGGGCATCGACCGCGAGCCGCGCACCTGGGACCGGCCGAGCGACCACGCCCCGGCGTGGGTGCAGCTGGGCTGAAACGCACAAGGCCCGGCGGGTGCCGGGCCTTGCTGGAAAGGCGTAACGACCAACGGTCGTTACCTGCCCTGTGGGGTTATCGAACGCTGCGGCGGGTGAAGAGGTTCACGATCGCCAGCAGGATCACGGCCCCGATCAGCGAGAACAGGAACGTGCGGATCGTGATCGCTTCATTGATGCCACCGCCGAACAGGAAGCCGGCGATCAGCGCGCCGACGATGCCGACCACGATGTTGAGGATGATGCCCTGCTGCGCGTCGCGGCGCATGATGATGCTGGCAAGCCAGCCCACGATGCCACCGACGATCAACCAGATGATGATGCCCATGTTGTCCACTCCAGAGTTTGTGTGCCGATGAGACGGAGCCAGTTGACGGCAGCCCCCGTGAAGTCGTCGTGCAGCCGCGTTGGCGGGGTGTTCGCATGAGCCTGCCAGCCACCCTGGACGGCCCCTGGCGGTTTGGCCCGGTCACCGTCTGGCGCCTGACGCACGTGCCCGGTACCCGTGGCGAGCCGCAGGCGCGGGTGTTGCTGGCGGACCAGTTGGGGGGAAGCCCCGAGGGTCTGCCGCTGCAGCGCGATCCGCGCGGCCGCCCGGAGCTGCATGGCCCGCTGGCGCATATCGGCACCGGCTGGAGTCACAGCCATGGCCTGCTGCTGGTGGGGCTGGGCGAGGGCGTGCGGCTGGGCGTGGACCTGGAGCCGCTGCGCCCACGGCCGCGCATGGCCGAAATCATCGAGCGCTTCTTCCACCCGACCGAAGTGGCATGGCTGCTCGGGCTGGACGAAGACGCCCGCACCCATTGGTTCTTCCGGGTCTGGTGCGCCAAGGAGGCCATCCTCAAGGCGCAGGGGCAGGGCATCTCGTTCGGCCTGCACCGCCTGCAGCTGGCGCCCGCCGCCGACGGCGCCCTGCACCTGGCCTGGTGCGACCCGGAACTCGGCCCGGCCCAGCGCTGGCACCTGCACGAATGGCAGGCCGCGGACGATTTCCGCGCCGCACTGGCCTGGCACGCGCTCTGAGCGCACCGAATCCGCGCAGTCAGCAGGTCCCCAGCCTGCGATAATGGGCGCATGACCGAACACACACTCCCGGCCGGCGTGGCCGATGCGCTTGAGCGCGGCCTGGCTGCCATGGGCCTGGATGCCACCCTGGCGCCGCCCCTGTTGACCTACCTCGCCCTGCTGGACCGCTGGAACCGCACCTACAACCTCACCGCCATCCGCGACCCGATGGAGATGGTCACCCGCCACCTGCTCGATTCGCTGGCGATGCAGCCGTACCTGGAGCAGGGCACCCTGGCCGACCTGGGCACCGGCCCCGGGCTGCCCGGCATTCCGCTGGCCATCGCCCGCCCGCAGCTTCAGGTGACCCTGGTGGAAAGCAACGGCAAGAAGGCCCGCTTCATGCGCGAAGCGGTGCGCCAGCTGGGCCTGACCAATGCCCGCGTGGCCGAATCCCGCGCCGAAGCGCTGGCAGAGCCGGGCGCCTATGACAACCTCACCGCCCGCGCCATGGACACCCTGGCCGGCATCATCGCCGTCGGCGGCCACCTGCTGCGCCCCGGCGGACGCCTGCTGGCCATGAAGGGCGTCCACCCGCATGACGAGATCGCCCAGCTGCCGGCTGGCTGGCGGGTTGAGCAGGTCCTGCCACTGCACGTTCCGGGCCTGACCGGCGAGCGCCATCTGGTGGTGGTGGCCGGTCCGTGAGACACGACACGCCCCATGCCCGCATAATGCCCAGTCCCACCCCCTGCCGATGAGGCTCACCCGCATGGCCCGCATCATCGCCATCGCCAACCAGAAAGGTGGCGTCGGCAAGACCACGACTGCCGTCAATCTGGCCGCCGCCCTGGCTGCTGCGCCCAAGCGCGTGCTGCTGGTCGACCTCGATTCCCAGGGCAATGCGACCATGGGCAGCGGCGTGGACAAGCGCGAAGTTGCCGCCTCCACCTGCGACCTGCTGCTGGGCGAAAGCACCGCGGCCGAAGTCCGGGTGACCACCCCGGAGGGCTTCGACCTGCTGCCGGGCAACATCGACCTGACCGCCGCCGAGATCCAGCTGATGGACCAGGGCGAGCGCGAACAGCGGCTCAAGCGCGCGCTGGCCCCGATCCAGGACGAGTACGACTTCATCCTGATCGACTGCCCGCCGGCGCTGTCGCTGCTGACCCTCAACGCGTTGGCCGCCGCCGATTCGGTGATCGTGCCGATGCAGTGCGAGTATTACGCGCTGGAAGGCCTGAGCGCGCTGGTGGAAACCATCGATGCGCTGCGCGCCAACCTCAATCCCAGCCTGGAGATCGAGGGCGTGCTGCGCACCATGTTCGATGTGCGCAACAACCTCGCCAATGCCGTGTCGGCCGAATTGACCGACCACTTCGGCGACCGCGTGTTCCGCACCATCGTGCCGCGCAACGTGCGCCTGGCCGAGGCGCCCAGCCACGGCCAGAGCATCGTCGGTTACGACCGCGCCTCGCGCGGCGGCGTCGCCTACCTCGGCCTGGCCGGCGAGATCATCCGCCGCCACCACCAACGCAACACGGCCGGCAAGGCCATGGAGACCGCCTGATGAGCACCAAGCCCGCCCCCGGCAAGAAACGCGGCCTCGGCCGTGGCCTCGATGCGCTGCTGGGGCCCAAGGGCGCGGTGACACAGGTGCAGGCCGCGGCCGTGATCGAGCCGCTGCCGGGTGAAGTGCTGCGCAAGCTGCCGGTCAAGCACCTGCAGCCGGGCAAGTACCAGCCGCGCCGCGACATGGACGAAACCAAGCTCGCCGAGCTGGCCGATTCCATCAAGGCGCAGGGCGTGATCCAGCCGATCCTGGTCCGCCAGCTGGGCCCGGACAGCTTCGAGATCGTGGCCGGCGAACGCCGCTGGCGCGCGTCGCAGCTGGCCGGCCTGGACGAAGTGCCGGTGGTGGTGCGCGAGCTGGAAGACCGCACCGTCATTGCGATGGCGCTGATCGAGAACATCCAGCGCGAAGACCTCAACCCGCTCGAAGAAGCCGAAGCGCTGCAGCGGCTCATCAGCGAATTCGCGCTGACCCATGCCGAAGCCGCCCAAGCCGTCGGCCGCTCGCGCGCGGCGGTGTCCAACCTGCTGCGCCTGCTGGAGCTGCCGGTGGCGATCCGCCTGCTGCTGGAAACCCGCCGGCTGGAGATGGGCCATGCCCGCGCGCTGCTGACCCTGGCGCCGGAACTGGCCAGCAAGCTGGCGCAGGAAGCAGCCGACCAGGGCTGGTCGGTGCGTGAGGTCGAACACCGTGCGCAGCAGTTCGCTGCCGGCAAGGTGCCTGCCTCGCTGCGCCGCAAGCCGAGCGCGGCCGCCCCGCAGGCCGACATCGCGTCGCTGGAAACCGAGCTGTCCGAATCGCTGGGTGCCCGCGTGGCGATCAACCACGGTCGCGGCGGCAAGGGCAAGTTGATCATCCATTACACCGACCTGGACACGCTGGACGGCGTGCTCGAGAAGCTCCGCGTACGCAAGGGCTGAGTCCCCCGCCACGCAAGAGGAACCCACTTACCTGATGAACCCCACCAAGGTCGATCGCAACCATCTGTTGCGCCTGACCGACCTGCCAAATGTCGGGCCGGCCTGTGAGAAGGATCTTCGTCTGATCGGGATCCGTGTCCCCGCGCACGTGCGCGGCCGCGATGCCTACGACATGTACGCGCAGCTGTGCATGCGCACCGGGGTGCTGCACGACCCGTGCGTGATCGATGTGTTCCTGTCCATCGTGCGCTTCATGCAGGGCGAAGCCCCGCGTCCCTGGTGGGATTTCAGCAAGGAACGCAAGGCCACGCTGGCGCGCGAAGCGCCGCTGAGCCTGTAGTGACGTATCGGTAACGGCGCTATTCTGTCGCCTGGATTTTCCGGGACGACTGCCATGACCCTTATTGTGACCGGCGCTGCAGGCTTCATCGGCGCCAATACCGTGCGTGCCCTGCTCGATGCCGGGCACACGGTGGTCGGCCTGGACAACTACAACGACTACTACGACCCGCAGATCAAGCGCGATCGGGTGGCGGCACTGTGCCCGGACGCCGATATCCGCGCGCTGGACCTGACCCACCGCGATGGCCTGGCCGCGCTGTTCGACGAGGTGCAGCCGACCCGGGTGATCCACCTGGCCGCGCAGGCCGGTGTGCGCTACTCGCTGGAAAACCCGTACGCCTACGTGGACAGCAACCTGACCGGGTTCGTCAACATCCTGGAACTGTGCCGCCATCGCGGCGTGGCCCACCTGGTGTATGCCTCCAGCAGCTCGGTCTACGGTGATTCGGCCACCCCGCCGTTCTCCGAAGACCAGCGCATCGACAAGCCACGCTCGCTATACGCGGCGACCAAGGCGGCCAACGAGTTGATGGCCTACACCTACGCGCAGTTGTATGGCCTGCACGCCACCGGCCTGCGCTTCTTCACCGTGTACGGCCCGTGGGGCCGCCCCGACATGGCGCCGCTGCTGTTCTCGCGCGCGGTGCTGGCCGGGCGCCCCATCGACGTGTTCAACGACGGCAGGATGCAGCGCGACTTCACACATGTTTCCGACATCGTGGCCGGTATCCTCGGCGCGCTGGCGCATCCGTCCAGCGAGGACGTACCGCACCGTGTCTTCAACCTGGGCAACCACACCCCGATCGAGCTGGAACATTTCATCGGGGTCATCGAGGCCGCCGCTGGACGCCCGGCACAGAAGGTCTACAAGCCGATGCAGCCAGGCGACATGGTCCGCACCATGGCCGACACCCGTCGTGCCCATGACGCTTTCGGCTATGAACCGGTCACCCCGATCGAGCGCGGCCTGCCGCCGGTGGTGGCTTGGTGCCGCGACTATTTCGGTGATCGCGCCTGACTCACATCGCCGGGTTCATCTTCGGATAACCTTGATCTCGGAAAATGCGCGGTCTTTTTCATTCCTGGCCTTTCGCAGAGCCCGATCATGAGCCAACCCCAGTTGTCGGTCGTCGTCCCGGTATTCAATGAACGCGACAACGTACAGCCCCTGATCGAAGAGATCACCGCGGCGCTGCGCGGCCAGGTGGACTTCGAGATCGTCTACGTCGACGATCACTCGCGCGACGACACCCTGGCCGTGCTGGAGTCGTTGAAGTCGGCCAACCCCGAATTGCGGGTCCTGCACCATGTCAGCCAGAGCGGGCAGAGCACCGCGGTGAAGAACGGGGTCAAGCACGCCCGCGCACCGTGGATCGCCACGCTGGATGGCGACGGCCAGAACGACCCGGCGGACATTCCGAAGCTGCTGGCCGCGCGGGCGTCCGCCGAGCCGCAGGTGAAGCTGTTCGCTGGCTGGCGCGTCAACCGCCAGGACAGCGGCAGCAAGCGCTGGGCCAGCAAGTGGGCCAACGCGATCCGCGCCCGCATGCTGCGTGACGACACCCCCGATACCGGCTGCGGCATCAAGCTGTTCGAGCGTGCCGCGTTCCTGGAGCTGCCGTACTTCGACCACATGCACCGCTACCTGCCCGCGCTGATGCAGCGGGCGGGCTGGAAGACGGTGAGCGTGCCGGTCAACCACCGCCACCGCACCGCCGGGGTGTCCAAGTACAACAACCTCGGCCGCGCGCTGGTCGGGATCCGCGACCTGCGCGGGGTGGCCTGGCTGATCACGCGCAGCAAGCGCACGGCCGTGGAAGAACGCTGATGGAACTGCACTGGCTCGACCAACCGCTGAGCTGGCTGTTCTGGACCGGGCTGCACGTGACCGGCTGGAAGCTGATCGGCTATACCGGCGCGCTGATGTTCGGCGGCCGCTGGCTGGTGCAGTTCGTCGCCTCGCGCCGGGCCGGCAAGCCGGTGATCCCGCGCCTGTTCTGGTACATGAGCGTGGTGGGCAGCCTGATGACGCTGAGCTACTTCCTGTTTTCGGCCAAGCAGGATTCGGTGGGGGTACTGCAGAACCTGTTTCCGGCGTTTACCGCGCTTTACAGCTTGAAGCTGGATATCCAGCACCGTGGGTGGAAGCGGGATAAGGCGGAACATTGAGGGCTGCGAACCTCGCTGGTATCGGCGCGTACCCGGCGTACACCCGGTACGGTCCGTACCCGGCGGATACCCGGCGCCTACCCGGTACGCCCCGTACCCGGCGGATACCCGGCGCCTACCCGATACCCGGTGCCCGCCCGGTAGCGCCGACTGTTAGTCGGCTGCTCTTCGCGGGAATCAGGAACAACATCAAGATCAAGAGCATCCGACTAACAGTCGGCGCTACCCGCGCCTTCGGCTCTCGGGTCTCGGCCTGCGGCCGATCCCCGGTCCTGCCCGCTTTGCGGGCAGGACCTTTGATCCATGCGCGCGCTGGATCGGGGTGCCATGATCGGGGTTTGCCGTCCCCCGGGAACCCCTGCTCGTGAAATCACCGCTCGTTGCTGCGTTGCTGCTCGCCCTGGCCCTTCCTGCCCATGCGGCACTGGCCGCACCCCCTGCGGCACCGGCGGTCGCGCCGGCCAGCCTGGCCACCGAATCGCCGGCCGACGCGGCGTTCCGCGCCATCTACGAGAAGGAATGGGCCTGGCGCCAGGCCGGTGGCGGCGAAGCCAGTGAAGACGGTGATGGCCCGGCCACGGCCACCCGCATGCCGGACGTGGGCGCAGCCGCGCAGCAGGCACGTCTTGCGGTGTGGGACGACGTGCTGGCCCAGCTCGGCAAGGTCGATACCAAGGCGCTCTCGCCCACCAACCAGGTCAACTACGCGATCTACCGCGACCAGGTGTTCAACCTGGCCGAAGAAGTGCGCCTGCGCGGCTACGAGATGCCGTTCAACTCGGACTCTTCGTTCTGGTCCAACCTTTCGTTCATGGCGCGTCGCGAGCTGAAGACCGCCGCGGACTACCGCAACTACATCGCCCGGCTCAACGACGTACCCCGCTACTTCGACCAGCAGACCGACAACATGCGCGCCGGCCTGAAGCGCGGCTTCAGCGTGCCGCGCGCGGTGCTCGATGGCCGTGAAGTCTCGATCGCCACCGTGGCCGAGCTGAAGGACCCGACCCAGTCGCCGCTGTACGCGCCGTTCAAGAAACTGCCGGCCAGCATTCCCGCCGCCGAACAGACCCAGCTGCAGGCGCAGGCCCGCCAGGCCATCAGCGCCAGCGTGGTGCCGGCCTTCGTCAAGCTGCGCACCTTCTTCGTCGGTGAGTACGTGCCGCAGGCGCGCACCACCCTGGCCGCCGAAGCGCTGCCCGATGGCAAGGCGTACTACCAGCAGCAGATCCACGAATACACCACGCTGGACCTCACCCCGCAGCAGATCCACGAGATCGGCCTGAAGGAAGTGGCGCGCATCCAGAAGGAAATGAACGACGTCATCAAGGAGGTCAAGTTCAAGGGGAGCTTTGCCGACTTCCTGGCCTTCCTGCGCACCGACCCGCAGTTCTACGCCAAGACCCCAGACGAACTGCTGCACCGCGCCGCCTGGATCTCCAAGCGCGTGGACGGCGTGATCGGCAAGTACATGACCCTGCCGCGCGCACGCTTCACCATCGTGCCGGTACCGCCGGATATCGCCCCGTTCTGGACCGCGGGCCGTGGCGGCATGGGTACTTACTGGGTCAACACCTACAACCTGCCGGCGCGCCCGCTGTACAACCTGCCGGCGCTGACCTTGCATGAGTCCGACCCGGGCCACGCCCTGCAGGGTGCGCTGGCGGCAGAGCAGGGCGAACAGCCCGAGTTCCGCCGCAACGCCTACATCTCCGCCTATGGCGAAGGCTGGGGCCTGTACAGCGAGAAGCTTGGCGTGGAAATGGGCATCTACGAAACCCCGTACGAGGATTTCGGCCGCCTGACCTATGAAATGTGGCGTGCCGCGCGCCTGGTGATCGATACCGGCGTGCACCACAAGGGCTGGACCCGCGAGCAGGCGCTGGCCTACCTGCGCGACCACACCGCGCTGAGCGAGCACGAAGTGACCACCGAAGTGGACCGCTACATTTCGTGGCCGGGCCAGGCACTCAGCTACAAGCTGGGTGAGATCGCGATCGTGCGCCTGCGCGGCGAGGCCGAAAAGGCGCTGGGCGACCGCTTCGACGTCAAGTCGTTCCATGACGCGGTACTCAGCCAGGGCTCGGTGCCGCTGCCGGTGCTGGATGCGCAGATCCGCGCGTACATCGACGCGCGCCGCGCGCCCTGATGTCGCAACTGGTCGGTGCCGATGTGCGCTCGCGCACGCATCGGCACACGGCCTGCGCCGCGATGACGAAACTGCATAGCGCATCGCAGCGCTGCGGCAGCAGATGACTAGGCTGGTCAGGGCGCGCCCCCGGGCGCGCGTTTCCCCCCAAGGAGCCTGACCATGCTGGATGCCCTGTCCGCACTGCACCACCGCCTTTTCTGCCACACCACCGCGAACAAGGCGACCCATCGCCACGCGGAACCGACCCTGCTGAGCCTGCGCAACCTGCCTGACGGCCCGCGTCCACCGCCCACCCGCGCCTCTACGTCCGCGGGTGCAGCCGGCCCCGATCCCCTGCAGCGTTTCACGCTCGCCCCTGAGCACGGCCAGGCTCTGGCCGCGCTGCTGCAGCGACACCGCAGGCTGCTCGACCCCGACTACACCATGCCGTTTGCAGCCCCCGAGCGCGCGGCGCTCGACAGCTTCTTCGCCAAACGCGCGCAGCTGGTGGAGGTCGCCCTCGGCAGCCCGCCACCGGCGTGTACCGGTCGGCATGACCCGCCCGATCTCGCCCCGGCACGCACGCGGGCGGACCTGCTGCGGCAGCTGCTCGGCAACGCGAGAGGACTGGTGCTGGGCGAGGTTCCCTCCAGCCCGTCCAGCAGGCGCCTGCTGATCGATCACATGGCGTTGCTGCGCCATCTAGGGGTCGACACCCTGTACCTGGAGCACCTCCAGGGCGACCTCCACCAGGCAGACCTCGACCACCTGCACCGCAGTGGCACGCTTTCCCCCGACCTGGCGCGCTTCCTGGCAGGGCAGGAGAGCGGCCACCTGACCCACGCGCCCTGCGGCGCGACCTTCCGCGATCTGGTCGACGCCGCCTTCAAGGTCGGCATGCGCGTCGTCGCGCTGGACCTGATGGCCAGCTACCACCTGCGGGGTGTCCACGACCACGCCGGAATCAGCGCGGCCGCCCTTCCGGACATCCGGGTCAAGCTCTTGAACCACGTCGCGGCTGCGCGGATCGCGCACGACCAGCGCAGGCAGGCCGGCAAGCCGGGACCGCAGCGCTGGGTGGCGCTGGTAGGCAACGCCCACGCCGGTACCTTCAACGACATTGTCGGCATCGCCGAGCGTCTGGGCGTGCCCAGCCTTCGCGTGGAAGAGACCAGCCCCGGTTGGAGCCAGCGGCTGCAGGCAGGCTGCGATCCTGGCCGGACCGTGCCGCCCGCCGTGCGCAGCAGCGGCGGCGAACTGCAGTGCGACTACCTGCTCAAGGTGCCAGCGGCTGACGGTCGCGCGCGGCCGGACACGCCCGCACCCTGCAGTGCGGCCGATGCGCTGCGGCTGCGCGCACTGCGCCAGGCGCACCACGCGCCACCGCCGGCCCGTACGGCATTAACGCGCGCCGCCGCTGCGATTGTGTAACGGGGGCGGCCGTCGCTACCCTGCGGCCATGATGTCCCGCCTGCGCCACCGCCTGTCGCTGCCTGTCCGCCTGCTGATGCTGGCGGTGGTGCTGTTCGGCACGGCCGGTGGCGCGCTCGCGTCGGCACTGGGCGACCTGCATGCGCTGTCGCACGCCGGGGTCGCCGGTCTGTCGCATGCGGTGTCGCATGCCGAACCGGTCGACGTGGCCGCGGCCACTTCAGAGGCTGACCATGCGGACGAGGATGACGGCGCGCGCCTGCTGCACGCGCTGGTCCATTGCGGACACTGCCATGGTCATGGCGGCGTGCTGCCGCTGGCGGCATCGGCCTGGTCGCTACCGGCCGCACCGGCGCACGCCGTGCCGGTCGGCCTGACCGCGCAGCTGCTTGCCCAGCCACCCGAGAGCCTGCTGCGCCCCCCGATAGCGGTGTGATGCCACGCGGCGCCTTGCCGCGGCTTCACCTCTGAACCGCTTTCTGGAGATTCCCATGTGGATGCGTCTGGCAGCCGTTGCTGCCATTGCGCTCGTGCCGTGCGCGTATGCGCAGGGCACCGCGCCTGTTACCCGTTCCGCCCAAGCAGCATTGCCCGTTGCAGCGGCGGCGGCCCTCCCGTTGACCCTGGACGAGGCCATCGCCCGCGTCGCCCGCTACCACCCCGCCCTTCGCCTGGCCGATGCCCAGCGCCCGGTCTGGGAAGCGCGCCGTGAGGCGGCCGCGTTCGGGCCGCCACTGACCGTCGGCGTTGAGCTGGAAAATGCGCTGGGCACCGGTGGCAGCCGTGGCTACGACGCCGCCGAACTGACCGTCACATTGGCCGGCGTGCTGGAGCGCGGCGGCAAGCTGGATGCCCGCCGGGTACTGGCCCAGGCCAATCTCGACTCGTTGGCACCGCAGCGCGAAACCGCGCGGCTGGACCTGATGGCCGCCGTGGCCCAACGTTATCTCGCCATTGCAGAAGCCCGCGCGCAGCTCGCCATTGCCGACACCGATATCGACCAGCGTCGCCGCGCGGTCGCCGCCGCCCGGATGCGCCTGCAGGCCGGCGCGTCGCCCGAATCGGTGCTGATGACCGCGCAGGCGATGTTGGCGCAGGCCGAAGTGGACCGTGATCGCGCCATGCAGGCCGACCGCGCCGCGCGTCTCGCGCTGTCGGCGCTGTGGCGTGAGCGCGAGCCCGGCTTCGACGTGGTCAGCGGCGACCCGCTGCAGCTGCCCGCCCTGCAACCCTTCGATATCCTTGCCGACGAACTGCAGCGCACCCCGGAACTGGCCGTGCTGGCCGGCGAACGCCGCGTGCGCGAAGCCCAGCTGCAGCTGGCACGCACCCAGGCACGGTCGGATATCAGCTGGCAGGTCGGCGTGCGCAACAGCCGCGACAGCGGCGATACCGCGCTGGTCGGCGGCTTCAGCGTGCCACTGGGGAGCATGCGCCGTGCCGGTCCGGAGATCCGCGCAGCCGAAGCCGAGCTCGCCCTCAACGGGGTGGAACGCGATGCGCTTGCGCTGCAGCTGTACACCACCCTGGCCGAAGCCCACGGACGCTATGAAACGTCGCGGCTGGAAGTCACCCGCATGGCGAGCGATGTACTGCCGCACCTGCGGCGCGCCGAGAACGCCGCCGAAAAGGCTTGGCGTGCCGGTGCCATCAGCTACATGGAGTGGGCGCAGCTGCAGGCCATGCGCATCGAGGCGCGGCAGCGCCAGCTCGATGCCGCCATCGCCGCGCAGACCGCACTCATCGAACTGCAACGGCTGACCGGCCAAGGCCTGCTTGCCCACGCCAGCACCGCTCCCGCTACCGCGACCGTGTCCACGGAGGACCGCCGATGAACCTTTCGATCCCCCGTGCGGCGCGCATCGCCGCCCTCCTGCTGTGCCTGCTCGCACTGGCCGGCTGTGCCAAGGAAGCGCCCACGGCACCGGCCAGCCCGGACGCCGGCCACGGCGAACCCGGCCACACCGAAGCGGGCGAGGACCACGACGACGCATCGGACAGCACCACCATCCCTGCGGCGATGGCCGACCAGTCCGGTATCAAGGTCACCCCGGTCGCCGCCGGCACCATCGCCGACGAACACGACGTGCAGGGCCTGCTGACCCCGGTCGACGGCCGCGTGGCCCAGGTGATGGCCCGCTTCCCCGGCCCGATCCGCTCGTTGCGCGCCAACGTGGGCGACACCATCAAGGCCGGCCAGGTACTGGCCAGCATCGAAAGCAACCTCAGCCTGACCACCTACACGGTCAGCGCTCCCATCAGCGGCGTGGTGCTGGCCCGCCAGGCGCAGGTCGGCGGGGTGGCGGGCGAGGGCACGCCGCTGTTCGAGATCGGCGACCTGTCCACGCTGTGGGTGGACCTGCATATCTTCGGCAACGACACCCAGCACATCACCGCCGGCGTGCCGGTCACGGTGTCGCGGATGACCGACGGGGTCACCCAGGCCACCACGCTGGAACGCGTGCTGCCCGGCACCGCCACCGCCAGCCAGAGCACCGTGGCCCGCGCCACGCTGCGCAACGACGACGGCCTGTGGCGGCCGGGCGCGGCGGTGAAGGCGCGCATCGTGGTCGCGACACGGCCCGCCGCGCAGGTGGTGCCGCTCAGCGCGCTGCAGACGATGGAAGGCAAGGACGTGGTGTTCGTACGCACCGGCGAGACCTACACCGCCCGTCCAGTGCGCCTCGGCGCGCGCGACGCCAACCAGGTGGAAGTGCTGGAGGGCCTCACCCTCGGCGATGAAGTCGTCACCGGGCAGAGCTACGTGGTGAAGGCCGACATCGGCAAGGCGGGAGCGTCGCATGAGCATTGAGCACGCAACCATCCCCGGGCGTGGAGGGCATCGCCATGCTTGAGCGCATCATTGCCGCCTCCATCGCCCATCGCTGGCTGATGATGAGCCTGACCCTGGCGTTGATCGCCGTGGGCGCGTGGAGCTTCACCAAGCTGCCCATCGATGCCACCCCGGACATCACCAACGTCCAGGTGCAGATCAACACCGCCGCCCCGGGCTATTCACCGCTTGAAGCCGAGCAGCGCATCACGTACCCGGTGGAAACGGTGATGGCCGGGTTGCCACGGATGGAACAGGCACGCTCGCTGTCGCGCTATGGGCTGTCGCAGGTCACCATCGTGTTCGAAGACGGCACCGACATCTACTTCGCGCGGCAACAGGTGGCCGAACGCCTTCAACAGGTGAAGTCGCAGATCCCGGCCGGGCTGGACCCGCAGCTGGGGCCGATCTCCACCGGTCTGGGCGAGATCTTCATGTACACCATCGACGCCGATCCGGCGGCGCGTAAACCCGATGGCAGCGCCTACACCGCCACCGACCTGCGCACGCTGCAGGACTGGGTGATCCGCCCACAGCTGCGCAACGTGCCGGGCGTGACCGAGGTCAATACCATCGGTGGCTTCCAGCGCCAGGTGCACATCACGCCCGATCCGGCCCGACTGCGTGCGCTGGGTTTCACCCTGGAAGACGTGGTCCAGGCCGTGGAAAGCAACAACCAGAACGTCGGCGCCGGCTACATCGAACGCAACGGGCAGCAGTTCCTGGTGCGCATTCCCGGCCAGGTGGAAAACCTGGAGGAAATCGGCAACATCGTGCTGGCACGTCGCGAAGGCGTGCCGATCCACGTGCACGACGTCGCCGAGGTCGCCGACGGCCCCGAGCTGCGCAGCGGCGCCGCCACCCAGAACGGCCATGAAGTGGTGATGGGCACGGTGGTGATGCTGATCGGTGCCAACAGCCGGGATGTGGCGCAGGCGGCCGCCGCGCGGCTGGAGCAGGCGCAACGCAGCCTGCCGCCCGGCGTCACCGTCACCGCCAGCTACGACCGCACCACCCTGGTGGACCGCACCATCCAGACCGTGGCCAAGAACCTGGTGGAGGGCGCACTGCTGGTGATCGTGGTGCTGTTCCTGCTGCTCGGAAATTTCCGCGCCGCATTGATCACGGCCGCGGTGATTCCGCTGGCGATGCTGTTCACCCTCACCGGGATGGCGCGCGGGGGCGTATCAGCGAACCTGATGAGCCTGGGCGCGCTGGACTTCGGCCTGATCGTCGATGGCGCGGTGATCATCATCGAGAACTGCCTGCGCCGCTTCGGCGAGCGCCAGCATGCCCTCGGCCGCGAAATGACCCGCGAAGAGCGCTTCGCCGAAACCGCCAGCGCCACCGCCGAAGTGATCCGCCCCAGCCTGTTCGGGCTCGGAATCATCACTGCCGTATACCTGCCGATCTTCGCGCTGTCGGGCGTGGAAGGAAAAATGTTCCACCCCATGGCCATTACCGTGGTGCTCGCGTTGAGCGGCGCCATGGTGCTGGCGCTGACCTTCGTCCCGGCCGCCATCGCCTTGTTCCTGGGCGGCCGTGTGCAGGAGAAGGAAAACCGGGTGATGACCTGGGTGCGCCGACGTTACCAGCCCCTGCTGGCGTTCTCGCTGCGGCGCGGGCGCTGGATGGTCGGTGGCGCGCTGGTGCTGGTGGTGGGCTGCGGCCTGCTCGCGACACGGTTGGGCAGCGAGTTCGTGCCCAACCTGGACGAAGGCGACGTGGCCATGCACGCCATGCGCATTCCCGGCACCAGCCTGACCCAGTCGGTCGAGATGCAGAAGCTGATCGAAAACCGGCTGGTGCGGTTCCCGGAGGTGAGCAAGGTGTTTTCCAAGATCGGCACCCCGGAAGTGGCCTCCGATCCGATGCCGCCCTCGGTGGCCGACACCTTCATCATGATGAAACCGCGCAAGGACTGGCCGGACCCGCGCAAACCGCGCGCCACGCTGCTGGCGGAACTGGAAGCGGCGGTGGAGCAGCTGCCCGGCAACAACTACGAGTTCACCCAGCCGATCCAGATGCGCACCAACGAGCTCATCTCCGGCGTGCGTGCCGACGTGGCGGTAATGCTGTTCGGCGACGATCTGGAGACGCTGCTGAAGGTGGGCAGGCGCATCGCCAGCGTGGCCGGCAGCGTGCCCGGCGCGGCGGATGTGCGCGTGGAGGAAACCAGCGGCCTGCCGCTGCTCACCGTCACTCCCAACCGCAGCGCGCTGGCCGGCTACGGGCTCAACCCGGGCCAGGTGCAGTCCACCGTGGCCACCGCCGTGGGTGGACAGGTGGCCGGGCAGCTGTTCGAAGGCGACCGCCGATTCGACATCGTGGTGCGCCTGCCCGAGGCCCTGCGCCAGGACCCGGCCGCACTGGCCGACCTGCCGGTATCGCTGGCCCCGGCACTGGAAGGCGATGCCGACGAATCCAGCCAGGCCGGCAGTTGGACCAGCGGCACCGCACGCACCGTGCCGCTGCGCGAGCTGGCCACGCTGGCCAACAGCGAGGGGCCGAACCAGATCAACCGCGAGAACGGCAAGCGCCGCATCGTGGTCACCGCCAACGTGCGCGATCGCGACCTGGGCAGCTTCGTCAGTGACCTGCAGCAGGCGGTCAACCGTGATGTGCAGGTTCCCAGCGGTTACTGGATCGAATACGGCGGCAGCTTCGAGCAGCTGATCTCGGCCAGCCAGCGGTTGGCGGTCGTGGTGCCGGTGACCCTGATCCTGATCTTCGCGCTGTTGTTCTGGGCGTTCGGCTCGGTCAAGGACGCGGCCATCGTGTTCAGCGGTGTACCGCTGGCGCTCACCGGTGGCGTGCTTGCATTGGCCGCACGAGGCGTTCCGCTTTCCATCTCCGCGGGCGTCGGCTTCATCGCGCTTTCGGGTGTCGCGGTACTCAACGGCCTGGTGATGATCAGCTTCGTGCGCAGCCTGCGCGAGGGCGGTATGCCCCTGGCCGATGCGGTACGGGAAGGCGCGCTGGGCCGGCTGCGTCCGGTGCTGATGACCGCGCTGGTGGCCTCGCTCGGCTTCGTGCCGATGGCCTTCAACGTCGGCGCCGGCGCGGAAGTGCAGCGCCCGTTGGCCACGGTGGTGATCGGCGGCATCGTCTCCTCCACGCTGCTCACCCTGCTGGTGCTGCCGGTGCTGTACCGCTGGCTGCACCGCAGGCAGTAGCGCTACGCGGGTAGCGCCCGACCGTTGGTCGGGCGTTGCCCCTGCTCGATAAGCCGAACGGCCGTCGCCACACCATCCTCCGTCGCCATGGCCCGTCCCAATGCAGCTGCACGTGCCCGCGTGTCCACATGCTCGGCAACGGCAATAGCACGCCCCAACGTCCCGGTGTCCAGGCGTTTCGGCGACAGCGGTTCGGCAGCTACGCCGATCTCCCGCAATCGCGCCGCCCAGAAAAACTGATCTGCCGCAAACGGCATCACCAATGAAGGCACCCCCGCACGGCAGGCCGAATGCGTGGTGCCGCTGCCGCCGTGGTGGATCACCAGCGAACAGCGGGGGAACAGCGCTTCGTGCGGTGCAGGGCCGATGACGAACACATTCGTTGGCAGCGGACCGTCTGGAAGGCCTGCCCAGCCGGGGAACAGCAGCACGCGCCGCGGCGCGAGCGCCTGCAGCAGTGCCGGCAACACCGTGTTGCGATCAAATCCCGTCATGCTCCCAAAGCCGACGTATACGGGCGGCGGGCCTTCATCGAGAAAGGCCTGCAGTTCCGGCGTCGGCTGCCAAGGCGCATCGGGTGCACGCCATTGCCCGCACACATGGTGATTGGCCGGCCAGTCGGCAGGCGGCGGCATCAGGCTCGGCGAAATCCCGTACAGCATTGGAACGTCACGCCACAGGGTGCGCCGAGCCGGCATGCCCATCGCCCGCCGCGCTTCGTTGATGGGCCGACGGAAGGTGCGCCACACGGCATCGTTGACCAGCCCGTAGCTGAGTTTGTTGAGCACACCGGGGAGGCGCAGCCGTGGCAGGAAGGGCGAGGCGAATGCGCGCGTGGGCGTGAGTGGAATCATGCCGGTTCCGATCACCGGTATGCCGTGGCGCTCGGCCACCGTCATGCCCACGAATGCGGCAAGCCCGCCCGTCAACACCGCGTCGCAACCGGCCGCGGCCGCGTCGGCCTGTCGCATCCATGCCGGCACGTGCCGCTGCGCCATCCGCGCCAGGCCCCGCGATGCCGCCGCCATGTTGTTACCCCGCGACACCAGCGCCACCACCTCGTCGTGGATGTCGCCTTCGAGCGCCGCATGCGGCACGCCCAGCGCCTGCGCGCTGCCCAGCGTGCCACCCTCGGCCAGCACCATTACCTCATGTCCAGCTGCCTGCAGCCCATGGCACAACATCACCAGCGGCCGGGTGTCGCCTTCCGTTCCATAGGTCACCGCCAACAGCCGCATCGCCATCCTCCCGGGTAGAGGGGCCAGTATCGCCAGCCGCTGCGACCGTAGCGTGCAGGGTCAGGCCGTTCAGCCATGGCTGGCCGGGCCCGTTGTGGACAACTTGCACCCAAAGGGCGGCTCCGGCATAATGCGCGGCTCGCTGTGTCCGGATTTGTCCGGATTGGTGGCCGGGAACACGTCATCCGGTCTGCCCTTCGTCAGCGTAACCCTTTGATTCTCATGACGTGTGGCGGGAAACCGCCGAGGCCGCCGTCGCCCGGGCTATGGGCTGACACATACTTTCATCGAGGTGCGCAATGTCCCGCGTATGCCAAGTTTCCGGCAAGCGAGTGCAGACGGGTAACAACGTCTCGCACGCCAACAACAAGACCCGTCGTCGTTTCCTGCCCAACCTGCACGAGCGCCGCTTCTGGGTCGCCAGCGAAAACCGCTGGGTCAAGCTTCGTGTTTCCGCGCATGCACTGCGCACCATCGACAAGAACGGCATCGATTCCGTTCTGGCTGAGCTGCGTGCGCGCGGCGAAAAGGTCTGAGGAGTAGACGATCATGGCAGGCAAGCGCGATAAGGTCCGTATGATTTCGACCGCCGGTACCGGTCACTTCTACACGACCGACAAGAACAAGAAGAACACCCCCGGGAAGATGGAATTCTCGAAGTACGATCCGGTCGTGCGCAAGCACGTCCCGTACAAGGAAGGCAAGATCAAGTAATCCCTCACGGGGTTGCTCGATGGCCAACGAAGAACCCGCCTCACGGCGGGTTTTTTCGTTTCCGGGGGCGTGCACGCCGGCCATGGCAGAATGCCGGCACACCCCCAAACGGGCGAACCGATGCTGTTCGAATGGCTGCTGGGTTCATGGTTGTTGATGCTGGACTGGCTGATCCGGCTGGCCGCGCTGTTCTGGATTCCCAGCCGCACCACGCCCGGCGCCGCGCGCAGCTGGCTGCTGCTGGTCGGCTTCGTGCCCCTGCTGGGCCTGCCGCTGTACCTGCTGTTCGGCCACCCCTGGCTGTCGCGCCAGCGCGTGCAGCGCCAGGCCGAGGCCTCCCAGGTGATCCGCGAGGAGCAGGCGCTGCAGCCGCCGCTGCGCTGGAACCCGGTGCCCGATACCGCCACCGCCGAAATGGTGCCGCTGATCGAGCGCCAGGGTGACTTCATGCCCGTGCACGGCAACGCGGTGGAGCTGCTGACCGACTACGACGCCTCGCTGCAGGCGTTGATCGACGATATCGACCAGGCCCGCGACCGCGTGCACCTGCTGTACTACCTGATGTTCGACGACGCGGTGGGCGAAGCGGTGGTGCAGGCGCTGCAGCGCGCCGCCGCGCGCGGCGTGCACTGCCGCCTGCTGCTGGATGCGGTGGGCGCCAAGCGTGGCCTGCGCCGCTACCGCCACCGCCTGCAGGCGCTGGGCGTGGACGTGCGCGCCATGCTGCCCGGCGGGCTGCGCTGGCGCCGCAGCGGGCGGATGGACCTGCGCAACCACCGCAAGATCGCGGTGATCGACAACCGGGTCGGCTACATCGGTTCGCAGAACCTGGCCCAGCCCGGCTTCGTGCCCGGCTACCCCAACCGCGAACTGGTGGCGCGGGTGCGCGGCCCCGCAGTCGCCCACCTGGAGGCGGTGTTCGCCAGCGACTGGTACATGGAGACCGGCCAGCGGCTGGAGGTGATGATGGTCGAGCCGGTCTGCGCCGATGACGTGCCCACCCAGCTGCTGCCCAGCGGCCCCGCCTACCCCTTCAGCAACGCGCGCGATGCGGTGAATGCGCTGATCCATCTGGCACGCCGCCGCATCGTGCTGGTCACCCCGTACTTCGTCCCCGACGAGGCCACGCTGAGTGCGCTGCGCATCGCCGCGCTGTCGGGGGTGCAGGTGCAGCTGATCCTGTCGGCCAGCAACAACCAGCACCTCACCGCCTGGGCGCAGGAGGCGTACTACGACGAACTGCTGCGCGCCGGCGTGCGCGTTGCGCTGTACGAACCGCACTTCCTGCATGCCAAGCACCTCACCGTGGACGAGGACATCGCGCTGGTCGGCTCGATCAACCTGGACATCCGCTCGTTCGCGCTCAATGCCGAGATCGGCATGCTCTGCTACGACCGGGGACTGGTACGACAGCTGATCGAGATCGAAGACGACTACCTGCGGCATTCGCGCCAGCTCGACCTGAAGGCGTGGCGGCTGCGGCCTGCGTGGCGACGCAGCCGCGAAGGCATCGCGCGGCTGGCCGATGCGCTGATGTAGCGCACGGGGCGTTGCGGGCGCATGTCCTACAATGCGGCCATGACCGACTCCGAACCCATGCTCCAGGCCGACCTGGCCATCATCGGCGGCGGTGCGGCCGGTGTGCTGGTCGCGCTCAACGCGCTGCGCAGCGCCACCGCGCCCGTGCAGGTGGTCCTGTTCGAGCCCGCGTCCACGCTGGCCCAAGGCATCGCCTACGGCACGCCGTGGCCGGAGCACCTGCTCAACGTGCCGGCCGGCAAGATGAGCGGCCTGCCCGAACAGCCGGGTGATTTCGTCGACCACCTGCTGCAGGCCGATGCACTGCCAGGCCTCCCGCGCGACGTACTGACCGAGACGTTCGTTCCGCGCCGCCATTACGCGACGTACCTGCAGCATCGCCTTGCAGAAGCGCAGGCGCAGAGCCCGGCGACGCTGCACGTGGTGCACGTGCCGGTCATCGCGCTGCAGCCGGGCACGCCACGGAACGCGTTGCGGCTGGCCGATGGCCAGCAATGGCAGTCACGCCAGGTGGTGCTGGCCTGCGGCAACAGCATGCGCCCGTTGCCCGCGCCCGGTGCCGAGGCCCTGCCGCCCGGCCGCGTGGTGGATGCGTGGGATTACGACGGCGTGCGCCTGCTGGCCGGCGATGGCGACGTGGCCATCATCGGCTCGGGCCTGAGCATGGCCGACAGCGTGGTGGCATTAGCCACGGCGGGTCATCGCGGCCGCATCCACGTGCTGTCGCGGCACGCACTGCTGCCGCTGCCACATGCGCACGGCGGCATCGCCAAGTTCGATCCCCAGCCGCTGCTGGCGATGCCATTGCGCGCCCGCGTGCGCGCGCTGCGCGGCCATGTGCGCGACGCGGCGGCGAAGGGTATTCCGTGGCAGGGCGTGATGGACCGCATCCGTCCACTGGGCCAGGCGCTGTGGCAGGGTCTGGATGCGGCCGACCAGCGCCGCTTCCTGCGCCACGTGGTGCGCTATTGGGACGTGCACCGCCACCGCATCGCCGAAACGGTGCATGCGCAGCTGGCGGAACTGGAGGAATCGGGCCAACTGCAGCGCCACCGCGCGCGGCTGGATGCGCTGCTGGTGCTGGAGAGCACCCTGCAGCTGCATGCACACGGCGCCGCGGGTGGCCTGCCGCCGTTGAATGTGGGCGCCGTAATCAACGCCACCGGCGTGGAAACCCGCGCGCTGGCCATGCGCAACCCGCTGCTGCAGCAGCTGCTGGCCGATGGCCATGCGCGCCCCGGCCCGCATGGGCTGGGGTTGGACAGTGACAGTGCGGGTTTCCTGCTGGACGGGCAGGGCAGGCCGCAGCCGGGCGTGCAGGTCGTCGGCAGCCTGCGTATCGGCACCTTGTGGGAAAGCCTGGCCATTCCGGAGCTTCGGACCCAGGCGCAACAGGCCGCCACGGCTGCGTTGAGGCGTCACGACCAACGGTCGTGACCTACCGTGAACGGGTTGCGCGCGCCGCCCCCGTGCGGCGGCGCGCGGGGTAAAATGAGGGCATGGATGTCTCCCACCTGCTCGACGGGCTCAACCCCGCTCAGCGCGAAGCTGTGTCCGCCCCGCCCGGCCACCATCTGGTGCTTGCCGGTGCCGGTTCCGGCAAGACCCGCGTTCTGATCCACCGCATCGCCTGGCTCAACGAAGTCTGCGGCGTGCCCATGCACGGCATTTTCGCGGTGACCTTCACCAACAAGGCCGCCGGTGAAATGCGCCACCGCATCGACGTGCAGCTGCCGCAGGGCAGCCGTGGCGCGTGGATCGGCACGTTCCACGGCCTGGCCCATCGCCTGCTGCGCCTGCACTACCAGGAAGCCAAGCTGCCCGACAGTTTCCAGGTGCTGGATTCGGACGACCAGCTGCGGCTGGTCAAGCGCGTGGTGCAGCAGCTGGAAATCGACGACAGCAAGCATCCGCCCAAGCAGATCGCGTGGTGGATCAACGAGCAGAAGGACGAAGGCCGCCGCCCGCAGCACATCCAGCCCGAGCCTAACGATGCCTGGCTGGAAACCATGCGCCAGGCCTACGCGGCCTACCAGGAGCGCTGCGACCGCGCCGGCCTGGTCGACTTTGCCGAGCTGCTGCTGCGCGCGCACGAACTGCTGCGCGACAACCCGGCGCTGCTGGCCCACTACCGCTCGCGTTTCCGCGAGATCCTGGTGGACGAGTTCCAGGACACCAACGCCATCCAGTATGCCTTCGTGCGCGTGTTGGCCGGCGACAGCGGCCACGTGTTCGTGGTCGGCGACGATGACCAGGCCATCTACGGCTGGCGCGGCGCCAAGGTCGAGAACGTACAGCGCTTCCTGAAGGATTTCCCGGGCGCGCAGACCGTGCGCCTGGAGCAGAACTACCGCTCCAGCGCCAACATCCTGGGCGCGGCCAATGCGGTGATCGCGCACAACCCGGACCGGATCGGCAAGGAGCTGTGGACCGACAGCGGCGATGGCGACCCCATCGACCTGTACGCGGCCTACAACGAAATGGACGAGGCGCGTTACGTGGTCGAGCGCGCACGGCAGTGGGTGCGCGACGGCGGCAGTTACGGCGACGCCGCCGTGCTCTACCGCAGCAACGCGCAGTCGCGGGCCTTTGAAGAAGCGCTGCTCTCCGAGCAGGTGCCGTACCGTGTGTACGGCGGCATGCGCTTCTTCGAGCGTGCGGAAATCAAGGATGCGCTGGCGTACCTGCGGCTGATGACCAACCGCAACGACGACGCCGCCTTCGAGCGCGCGGTCAACACGCCCACGCGTGGCATCGGCGACCGCACCCTGGATGAAGTGCGCCGGTTGGCGCGCCACCAGGCGATCTCGCTGTGGGAAGCGACCATGCTCACCACCCAGGGCAACGAGCTGGCCGCCCGCGCGCGCAACGCGCTGGCTGGTTTCCTCAGCCTGGTGAACCAGCTGCACCATGAAGCCGGTGAGATGACGCTGGCCGAACGCATCGACCATGTGCTGATCCGTTCCGGCCTGCGCGAACACTGGTCGAAGGAAAGCCGCAACGCGCTGGATTCGGAATCGCGCGCGGACAACCTGGACGAACTGGTCTCGGTGGCCTCGCGCTTCACCCGTCGCGAGGACGACGTCGAGGAAGGCGCGGAAAACATGAGCGAGCTGGGTCGCCTTCCTGTCCTACGCCTCGCTGGAAGCCGGCGAAGGCCAGGCCCAGGCGGGCGAAGAGGGGGTGCAGCTGATGACCCTGCATTCGGCCAAGGGCCTGGAATTCCCGCTGGTGTTCCTGGCCGGCATGGAAGACGGCCTGTTCCCGAGCGCGCGTTCGCTGGAAGAAAGCGGCCGGTTGGAAGAGGAGCGCCGCCTGGCCTACGTGGGCATTACCCGCGCGCGCCAGAAGCTGGTGCTCAGCTACGCCGAATCGCGCCGCATCCACGGCCAGGAAAACTACAACGTGCCCTCGCGCTTCCTGCGCGAAATTCCGCGTGAGCTGCTCAACGAAGTGCGCCCCAAGGTGCAGGTCTCGCGGGGCGCCTCGCTCGGCGCCAGCCGCCCGGCCGGCCACGCCGCGATGGAAGCGCCGCCGCTCAAGCTGGGCGCGATGGTCACCCATGCCCGCTTCGGCGAGGGCATGGTCACCGACTACGAAGGCAGCGGCGCGCACGCGCGCGTGCAGGTAGAGTTCGCCGAGGCCGGCAGCAAGTGGCTGGTGATGGCGTACGCCAACCTCACCGTGATCTAAGCGGGCGTGTCACGGATGACCCGCCATGTGCTCTTCCTCTGCAGCCAGAATCGCCTGCGCAGCCCCACGGCCGAGCAGGTGTTCGCCGACTGGCCGGGCGTGGAAACCGCCTCGGCCGGCGTGCTCGCCGATGCGGATGTGCCGGTCAGCCCGGAGCTGCTGCAATGGGCGGATGTCATCTTCGTGATGGAGCGGGCGCACCGCACGCGGCTGGCCAGCCGGCACCGGCAATGGTTGAACGGGAAGCGGGTGATCTGCCTGGATATTCCGGACGACTACGACTTCATGCAGTCGGAGCTGGTAGAGCTGCTGAAAAAGAAGGTAGTTCCGCACCTGTAGGGCCACGCAGGGCGTGGCGCTACACTTTCCCACCAGATTCCAGGTATCCCCATGTCCACCACCCCCGTCGCCATCAACGTCAAACTCAATGCCCGGCTCCAGCCCGAGCACCGCCTGCAGCTGTTCGAAGACCCGCTCGAGGCGATGCTTGAAGCAGCCGGCATCGGCGAAATCATGGGGGGTGGCACCGCGCTGAGCGAAGAGGGCGAGGTGGAATACGGCGACCTGGAAATCCAGCTGCATGACGCGGCCGCATTGCCGACCGTCATCGAACTGCTCGAACAGCTCGGCGCCCCCAAGGGTTCGCTGATCCAGCGCGAAGGCGAGCCCGACGTTTCGTTCGGCATCACCGAAGGCCTGGGCCTGTACCTCAACGGCACCGACCTGCCCGACGAGGTCTACGAGCAGTGCGATTCGAACTATGTGTTCGACCAGATCGTCGAGCGCATCGACGGCCACGGCGAAGTCTGCAGCTGGTGGCAGGGCCCGAGCGAAACCGCGCTGTACCTGTATGGCGCTTCGTTCGACACCATGGCCGAGCGCATCGCCGACCTGCTGGCCACCTACCCGCTGTGCCAAGGCGCACGGGTAATCAAGATCGCCTGATCCCGGTAGCGCCGACCGTTGGTCGGCAACGCAGCAACCGGGCAATGGGACAACCACCCCATTGGCCGCGCATTCGACGGGAGAGCAGCCGACTGACAGTCGGCTCTACCGCCGCTCGAACGCGACTCATCCCCGATTTCCCCCGCTTCGTCGCGTGCCGCTTGTCGGTCTCCGGTCGTGCGCCCAGAGTCTGGCGCTGTCTGCTGGGAGCACACACATGAACAAGGGAATCCCGTACCTGATGGCTGCACTGGTCGCGCTGACGCTGTCGGCGGGCTGGGCGGCACCGGTGCTGGCCCTGTTCGAACATGCTGCCGCCTGCCTGGACAGCGGCGGCAGCCTGGACCTGCTGCGGATGCGCTGCACCCCGCCCAGTGCCGCGCGTGATCTGCTGCTGCAGGGGTGGGGCTTCTGGGTGACTGCGGCGGCGGTCGCGGCGGTAGCGCTGGTGGGGACCCGCACACGTCCGCGGCGCCGGCGTTCGCCCCTTCCGCAGTGAGCTTTGCAACCAGTCCGAGCGGCGGGCGGGCCGAACACTGATAGTGTCCGTGCCCACTCCAGCCGTGGCACGGGCCTTGATCACCAGCGCGATCCAGCGGACCTCTTCGCTTCCTTCCCTTGCCGGCATTCCAGACCCGGCCCGCGCGCCGCGCCGGTCGCTGCCGGCGTTGGTGGTGTCACATCTGCACAACGCACCGGCCCGGGTGCCGCAGATGCTTGATCTGGCCGACTGTCCAGCGCGGCCCTGGCGGGGAGCGGGCAGCCAGCCGGCCATGATCGTCACCCGGGGCGACGAGTGCTGGCGGGTGAAGGCGACGGCCGACGCCACCTGCAGCGCCATGGAAGTCACGCTGGGCAAACTGTTCCAGCTCACCGGGCTGGTCGCTCCCGACACCGGGCTGGTGGCGGCTGTCGAGGGCCTGCCGACCGGGTCCCGGCATGTCGGCTCACGCTTCGAGGCGGACTTCCAGGACCTGGGCGATTTCCTGGTCAGTGACGCGGCTGCGCCGCTGGTCGCGGCGGCCGATCCTTCAGCGCGCAGCACCTACGAGGGGCTACGGGCCGGCCATGCGCAGGCCGTATCCGACAACGCCACGCTGCTGAGCGACGCCGGGGTCGAGTGGTGGGCACTGCGCGGCGAGGACGCCCAACAACATGCCGCCAACGACCAGCGCCGGTTCAACGCGCTGGACGCGATGAACCGCCTGCTGCCGCGACCCCTGCGCTGCGAACAGCTGCGTCATTTCATCGCCTCACGCTGGTTGTGCAACTGGGACCACCTCAACTACCGGCTGGAGAACTTCGGCTACACCCTCCGGAACGGGGTGCGGGTGGGCATGTCGCTGGATTTCGGCGCCTGCGGGCCGCTCGGGTTCCGCGACCTCCAGACGGGCGCGATGCTGCCCAAAGCGGCAAGCCAGGCGGTGGCCATCGCGCAACGACCACCATCTCTGTTCCCCATTCCCTTGGCATATGTAGGCAACGTCGGTCATTTCGATGCGATGTGCGCCGATTCCGGACCGCTGCACGACCTCACTGCTTGGCCCTATGGGTTCCAGTCCGACAGTATCGCTGCCTTGTTCCGGCCCCCTGTCGCGCTTGATCCCGACGTGTCCGACACGCTGCTGGAAATGGGCTACCGCTTGGAACGGCTACCGGTGCCTGCGCTCACTGCCGTCATCGAGCGCCACTGGCCGGATGGCCCTGGCGGGGCGGTGCCGGCGTGGCCCACGGCAGCCGAGCTGGCCGCACATCTGCTCCGCCGCCGCGACGCCCTGCTGGCACGGTTCGATCCGGCGCAGATCGCCGACTGGGTGCAGGCCGATCCCGACCGCGCGGAGAGGGTCCGGCAGGAACTCACCGACGCCGCGCAGGCCATGCTCCGCGCCCCGGCCGACCGCCCGGATTGATCCGCCTCAAGGCACGCTCTCCACGCCGGGTGTGCAATGGTGTCCCCACTGCCTTTGCCAAGGAGCGTGCCATGTACAAGCGGATCCTGATTGCCACCGATGGCTCCGAGCTGTCCGAAAAGGGCCTGCTCAAGGGGCTGGAACTGGCCCGCGACCTCAACGCCGAAATCGATATCGTCACTGTCTCCGAGCCTTGGGCCGTCGGCATGTATGACGCCATGGGCTGGAGCGTGGGCTACATGAACAGCCCCGAGTACAAGGCCGACCGCGAAGAGACCGCAGAGAAAGTGCTGGCGCCGGCCAAGGCCGCCTGCGAGGCGCAGGGCCTGCGCGCCACCACCGTGCACGTGCTGGACCGCTATGCCGCCGACGGCATCATCGACACGGCCATGGAACGCAACAGCGACCTGATCGTGATGACCTCGCACGGCCGCCGCGGCGTGACCCGGGTCCTGCTCGGCAGCCAGACCGCCGAAGTGCTCGCACGCAGCACCGTGCCGGTGCTGGTCATCCGATGATCTAGGGGCGCAGCTTCAACGCCATGGACTCGTCCAGGCTGCCGTCGGGCTGCACCACCACGTAGCGTTCCCCGGCCCGGTCAAACAGCACCGGGATCGGGTCGCGGAACAGCGGCCGGCGCACGAAGCGCAGCGACCAGCCGAAATGCTCCAGGGTGTCCACGGCCTGGCGCTGCTCGTCATTCAGCCCCGCACGCAGGGCGGCGGGGTCGATGGGCTTGCGTCGTTCAGGAGTCGTCATCGGGTACGGCGGGGCGTGCTCACCAGCTGTAGAGCTTCCAGTACACCGGCGAGGTGCCATCCTTGCTCCGGTCCACGCCGCCGTGCTGGCTGCCTTCGTACATGTAGTACGGCGCGCCACGCGACGGGGTGACCTTGACCATGCGCAGCTGGCCACTGACCCGGTACTCCTCGATCACATCGCCGTTGTCCATCACGCGCTTGGCGATATCGGCGCCCCGCACATCGACCGGGGGCACGCCAGCGCCGCCGCCGCTGGTGGCACAACCCGCCAGCACAAGCAGTCCAGCCAGCAGCAGAGTTTTCATGGGCCACGGTTCCTGGGTCGGGGGAGTCTGGATTATGCCCGATGCCCCGTGATGCCGGTGCCGGGAATGGCCCCAGCGGGGCGCGTAGAATCGTCGCATGAGCCGATTAGTCCTGATTGACGGGTCCAGTTACCTGTATCGCGCGTTCCACGCGCTTCCGCCGCTGACCAACGCTGCCGGTGAACCCACCGGCGCGCTGTTCGGTGTGGTCAACATGCTGCGCGCCACCCTGAAGGAGCGCCCCGAGTACGTGGCCTTCGTGGTCGACGCACCGGGCAAGACCTTCCGTGACGACCTGTACGCCGACTACAAGGCCAACCGGCCGCCGATGCCCGACGACCTGCGCCCGCAGATCGAGCCGATGTGCCAGATCGTCGAGGCGCTGGGCCTGACCATCCTGCGCATTCCCGGCGTGGAAGCCGATGATGTGATCGGTACGCTGGCACTGCAGGGCCACCGCGACGGGATGACCGTCACCATCTCCACTGGGGACAAGGACTTCGCCCAGCTGGTCCGCCCGGGCATCGAGCTGGTCAACACCATGACCGGCAGCCGCATGGATTCGGACGCTACCGTGATCGACAAGTTCGGCGTGCGCGCCGACCAGATCGTCGACCTGCTGGCGCTGATGGGCGACGCGGTGGACAACGTCCCCGGCGTTGAGAAGTGCGGCCCCAAGACCGCCGCCAAATGGCTGGCCGAGTACCAGACCCTGGACGGGGTGATGGCCGCCGCGCCTGGCATGAAGGGCAAGATCGGCGAAAACCTGCGCGCGGCGCTGGAGCGCCTGCCGCTCAATCGCGAGCTGGTCACCATCCGCACCGACGTGCCGCTGGAGGCCTCCCCGCAGACCCTGGCGCTGCGCGACCCGGATGTGCCGGCACTCGGCGAGCTCTACCTGCGCTACGGCTTCACCCAGGCGCTGAAGGAGCTGGGTGGTCCGGTCCCGGCCCCAGCGGCTGCCAGCGATGCGCCGGTGAGCCTGCGCGGCACCGCCGCCGGCTACGCGCGCGGCGCGGCCAGCGAGCCGGCCCCGGCCCTGGATGCGGCCCTGTCGGCCCCGGGCGAATACGAAACCGTGCTCACCACCGAACAGCTGCAGGCCTGGGTGGCCCGCGCCGAGGCGGCCGAGCTGATTGCCTTCGACACCGAGACCGACGCGCTCGATGCCATGCGCGCCAACCTGGTCGGCATCAGCCTGGCGGTCGAGCCGGGCCGTGCGGCCTATATTCCGGTCGGCCATGACTACCCCGGCGCTCCTGCCCAGCTGCCGCGCCAGCAGGTGCTGGACGCGCTGCGCCCGGTGCTGGAGAACCCGGACAAGAGGAAGCTTGGCCAGCACGGCAAGTACGACCTGCACGTGCTGCGCCGGCACGGCGTGGACGTGAAGGGGTACCACGACGACACCATGCTAGAGAGCTTCGTGCTCAATTCCACCGCCACCCGCCACGACATGGATTCGCTGGCGATGCGTTACCTCGGCTACACCACGATCAAGTTCGAGGACGTCGCCGGCAAGGGGGCCAAGCAGATTCCGTTCTCGCAGGTGGGGCTGGACGAAGCCAGCCGCTACGCCGCCGAAGATGCCGACATCACCCTGCGCCTGCACCGCGTGCTGCACCCGCAGCTGCTGGAATCGGCCGCGCTGGACAACGTGTACCGCAGCATCGAGATGCCGCTGGTGCCGGTGCTGGCCCGGATCGAAGCCAACGGCGTTTACATCGACAGCGCCGAGCTGCGCCGGCAGAGCCAGGACCTGGGCGCGCGCATGCTGGCAGCCCAGCAGAAGGCCACCGAACTGGCCGGGCGCACCTTCAGCCTGGACTCGCCCAAGCAGCTGCAGGCGGTGCTGTTCGACGAGCTGAAGCTGCCCGCGCTGGTGAAGACCCCCAAAGGCCAGCCCAGCACCAACGAAGAGGCGCTGGAGGCGATCGCCGAACAGCACGAGCTGCCGCGGGTGATCCTGGAGTACCGCGGGCTGGCCAAGCTGCGCAGCACCTACACCGACAAGCTGCCGGAGATGGTCAACCCCGACACCGGCCGGGTCCACACCAGCTACCACCAGTCCGGCGCGGCCACCGGCCGGCTGTCCTCGTCGGACCCGAACCTGCAGAACATCCCGATCCGCACCGAGGACGGCCGCCGCATCCGCCGCGCCTTCGTGGCCCCGCCGGGGCACAAGCTGCTGGCCTGCGATTACTCGCAGATCGAGCTGCGGATCATGGCCCACCTGTCCGAGGACCCGGGCCTGGTGCGCGCGTTCGAACAGGGCGTGGATGTGCACCGTGCCACGGCGGCGGAGGTATTCAGCCGCGCGCTGGACGAGGTCACCCCGAACGAGCGCCGCGCCGCCAAGGCCATCAACTTCGGCCTGATGTACGGCATGAGCGCGTTCGGGCTGGCCCGTAACTTGGGCATCGACCGGGGCCAGGCCCAGGATTACGTGGCGCTGTATTTCAGCCGCTACCCGGGCGTGCGCGACTTCATGGAGCGCATGCGCCAGCAGGCCCGCGACCAGGGGTATGTGGAAACCATTGAAGGCCGCCGGCTGTATCTGAACGATATTCACGCGCGCAACCAGGGCCTGCGCGCAGGCGCCGAGCGCGCGGCGATCAATGCGCCCATGCAGGGCACCGCCGCGGACATCATCAAACGGGCCATGGTGAAGGTGGACGACTGGCTGCAGGGCCAGGGCGGCCGCGCCCGGATGATTCTGCAGGTGCACGATGAACTGGTATTCGAAACCGAAAGCGAGTTTCTGGAAACCTTGCGCGCGCAGGTGGTCGAGCTGATGTCGTCTTCAGCTCAATTACGCGTGCCGCTGGTGGTGGATGCCGGGGTCGGGGATAACTGGGATGAGGCGCATTGAGACGTGAATCACGTTGAATAAGCTGAATTGGTTCATTGCGGGCCGATAAACTGACTCTTCGATGAATGTTTTAGGTTTCACCGCAGTATTAATTGGCGCCCTTCACGAACTATCAATGTTCGAGGTGCTTTTATAGACCTCGACAGGCGCAATGCCTGTTGTGGATCTCTCCCATCCCCTGGAGCAGATCTCGGAACGGGGGCTCCTCCCCAAGCGCCCGTTCCCCGGCCCCGCTGACCTCCCCCTGGTCGGCGGGGCTTTTTATTTTCAGGAGTCCGGCCGACGGCCGGCGCTACCCGTATGCTTCAGGCACTCTCTCTTCTGCGGGGCTCGCATGAGCGACCTGTTCGATCTGGCCATGCCCTGGTGGGAATTCATCCTGCGCGCCGTCGTGGTCTATGTGGTCGTGCTCGGCATGGTCCGCCTGTCGGGCAAGCGCGCCCTGGGCCAGATCACCCCGTTCGACGTGCTGCTGATCGTGCTGCTGGGCAACGCGGTGCAGAACGCGCTGCTCGGCAAGGACACCTCGCTGGGCGGCGGGCTGCTGCTGGCCGCCACCCTGATCTCCCTGAACTACGCCGTGGGCTGGCTGAGCCAGCGCAGCCGCCGCGTAGAAGCGCTGGTGGAAGGCGAACCGGTGCTGATCGCCCGCGACGGCAAGCTGCTGGACTCTGTGCTGCGGCGCGAACTGGTCACCCGTGCCGACGTGGAGGCGGCGATGCGCCAGCAGGGCTGCGCACACATCAGCGAAGTCTCCATGGCGCTGCTGGAAATCAACGGCCACATCACCATCGTGACCCAGAAGCGGTAGCGCCGGCCGTTGGCCGGCCCAGGCTGGTCATCCTCGCCCGGGTACCGTCGGCCGCCAACGATCGAAACCTGGAAGCGCAGCCGGAAGCCTGCTGCTGGAATCGCCGGTATCAGCGGCCGCCGTCCGGTCGGCCCGCGCAATGGAGATGCCTGCGATGCCCCTTGATGCCGTTACCACTACGCTCTCATCGAGCTCCACGACCCGGCGGTGGGTCTCTGTCTATCTGGAACGCCCGGGTGCAGTTCTGCACGGGAACGATACGCCGCATACGGACGATACGCCTCCGACGTATGACCAGGTCATCGGGCCAGACGGGGGACTGCCCACTTACGCCCAGGCGGCGAGGCAGGACGCCTCAAGACGACTGCCGGACTCGCGCGCCATTCCACAGAACGTCGCCAACGAGCCGGGCGCATCGTCCTCGCCGTCGTACGCGTACGCGTATGCGTCCACCGCCCCCGAACACCCGCAGGTCCAGGCCCGCGAACTGAACAAGCTGCTGAAACGCATCGCGCGCAATGAAATCAAGCTGGTCAAGGCCCACGACATCATGCTCGAGGATGCTGTGGACCGCTTCGTTCGCCACCAGGTGCTGGGCAACTTCTGCGGTGGCGGATTGTTCGATGACAGCGCCAGCGAAGACAGATCCATGGCCGAACGCAATTACCTGCACTACGCGAAAAAGCTGCCGAAATTGCAGGCCGAGTACGCGGCCATGCTCCAACGCCCGTAGCGCCACGCCCTGCGTGGCTGCGCCCCTCGTAACCCGCCCGCGCTACGCCCCCGCCACCCAGTCGCGCGGCACCAGGTAATCGCCCAGACGCGCTTCGGCGCTGCCGGGCTCGGGCTGGAACCCATACTCCCAGCGCACGCGGGGCGGCAGGCTCATCAGAATGCTTTCGCTGCGCCCGCCGCTCTGCAGCCCGAACAGCGTGCCGCGGTCGTAGACCAGGTTGAACTCCACGTACCGGCCCCGCCGGTACAGCTGGAACTCGCGCTCGCGTTCGCCGTACGGGGTGTGCTTGCGGCGTTCCACGATCGGCAGGTATGCCTGCAGGAAGCCATCGCCCACCGCGCGGAGGTAGGCGAAGTCGCGTTCGAAGTCGCCGTGCAGGTCGTCGAAGAACAACCCGCCCACGCCGCGCGTTTCGTTGCGGTGGCGCAGGAAGAAATACTCGTCGCACCAGCGCTTGTGCGCCGCATAGCGTTCTTCGCCGAACGGGGCGCACAGGTCGTGGGCGGCCTGGTGCCACTGCTGCACGTCCTCGTCGAACGGGTAGAACGGGGTCAGGTCGAAGCCGCCGCCGAACCAGGAGGCCACCTGCTGCCCATCACGCTCGGCGCTGAAGTAGCGCACGTTGGCGTGGGTGGTGGGCAGGTAAGGATTGAGCGGGTGGAACACCAGCGACACGCCGGTGGCGCGCCACGACGCGCCAGCCAGCTCCGGCCGGTTTGCCGAGGCCGACGGCGGCAGACGCGTGCCGGAGACGTCGGAGAAGCCGATACCGGCCTGCTCGAACACCGCGCCATCGCGCAGGAGGCGGGTACGGCCACCGCCGCCCTCAGCGCGCTGCCAGAGATCTTCGGTGAAGCGGGCCTGGCCGTCGGCGGTCTCGACCGCGCCGCAGATGCGGTCCTGCAGGTCGGTCAGGTAGCGGCGTACGCGCTCGAATTCGTTCATGGCGGTACTTTACCGCAGGGCAGCGAGGCAGCGCCTCGATCTACGGGGCCTTTGCGGCGAACCATCGCCGCACGTCCGGGCGCAGCACGCGTGCCACCAGCCAGGCGTGCAGTGCGGCGAACGCCAGCGCGGTGAGCACGGTCAGGCCGGTGTAGATCACGCGCTGCATCTGCAGGTCGCGGCGCAGCTGGCCGGCATCGGCGTCTGCGTGCGGCGGCAGGTGCACGATCAGCTGGCGGAATACCTCGTCGATCACCCACGCACCGACGAAGTTCAGCAGCGCGGTGACCACCAGCAGCACGATGAAGGTCCACAGCGCCCAACGGTTGCGCCGCAGCAGGCCCCAGCATGCCGCAGCCCCCACCAGGGAAAGGACCAGCATGCCCACGTTCACCGCGACCGCATGCCGGCCGAACCAGCGCAGCGACGACGGCATCCAGGACAGGTCGGCGCCGTCCAGCAGGTCCTTCAACCAGGCCGACTGGGCGAGCAGCGCGGCGAGCACCGCGCCACCGGCCCAGCACACGGCCGACACGATGCACACCACCAACACCGACTTGGCCAGCGGGGCAAGGAAGGTCGGGGTGCCATCCCCCTTCGGGCGCGGATGGGCAACGGGCAGCAGCGGGGGCGTAATCGAAGACATCCGGTGTCCTGGCAGTGTGCGGTGGGGTCAGCCCGGCGCGATCACGCGCGCGGCCGCCGGCAGGATATGGTCTTCGCTCAACGGTGCCAAGCGGCGCCCGTGCGGTGGCCGCAACGGCACCCAGGCCAGTTCGGCGATCTCCGCCCGCGCCTGTGGGGTGCCCAGCACCTGTACCCACCAGGCCTCGGCGTGCACCCGGCAGCCGGTTTCATGCACCGCCCAGTCGCTGTAGGCGCCCAGCGGCACCGCCGTGGCGGGGTCCAGCTGCACGCCCAGTTCCTCGTCCAGCTCGCGCGCCAGCGCGGCCAGCGGTGCCTCGCCCGGCTCGGGCTTGCCGCCCGGCTGGATGAACACCGCCGAGCCGTGCTTGCGCACCACCAGCACGCGCCGGGCGGCATCGGTGATGACCGCGGCGACGATCCGTATCGTCGCCGCGTCGTGGCTCACTTCAGGTTCTCTTCGAACAGTTTGAGGATACGCTTGTACTGGTCCAGCCAGGAATCGGCACGCACGTAGCCGTGGCGTTCCAGCGGGTAGGGCGCGATGCTCCAGTTGTCCTTGTGCAGCTCGATCAGCTTCTGGGTGAGGTTGACCGAGTCCTGGAAGAACACGTTGTCGTCCATCATCCCGTGCGCGATCAGCAGGTGGTCCTGCAGGCCCTCGGCATATTCGATCGGCGAGGAGACGCGGTAGGCCTCCGGGTCGATGTCCGGGGTGTTGAGGATGTTGGCGGTGTAGCCGTGGTTGTACTGGTGCCAGTCCACCACCGGGCGCAGCGCGGCGCCGGCCTTGAAGGTGCCCGGCGAACGGAACAGCGCCATGAAGGTCATGAAGCCGCCGTAGGAGCCGCCGTAGATGCCGGCATGGTCGCGGTCACCCTGCTGGGTGGCCACCAGCCAGTCCAGGCCGTCCTTGTAGTCTTCCAGCTCCGGGTGGCCCATGTTGCGGTAGATCGCCGTGCGCCAGTCGCGGCCGTAGCCCTCGCTGCCGCGGTAATCCATGTCCAGCACCACGTAGCCCTGCTGCACCAGCAGGTTGTGGAACATCTGCTCGCGGAAGTAGGCCGGGTAGCGCTGGTGCACGTTCTGCAGGTAACCGGCGCCGTGCACGAACATGGCGATCGGGTACTTCCTGCCCGGCTCCAGGTTCTCCGGGCCGTAGTACTTGGCCCAGACCACGCCCGCGCCGTGCTTCGAAGGCACCTGCACCAGCTTGGGCTGGATCCACTGGCGGGCCTTGAAGGCGGCAGTGCGGGTGTCGGTCAGCACCTTGGCCTGGCCTCCCGCGGTGGGCACCACCGCCAGCTGCGCCGGCAGGTAGGCGCCGGAGTAGCGCACCAGCAGCTGCTGGCCGTCCGGGGACAGCGAGAAGTCTTCCACGCCGTTGAGCGAGGTCAGCTCACGCACCTGGCGCGAAGCGGTATCCACCGCGCACACCTCGTAGTCGCCCGGGGCCTGCTGGTTGCACAGCACGTAGAAGCCACGGCCGTCGGCGCTGGGCACCGGCATCGAGGTTTCCCACTTGCCACCGGTCAGCGCCTGCGGCTTGGCCGTGCCCTGCTGGGTGTACAGGTGCGAGTAGCCGGACTCTTCGGACAGCAGCCACAGCGTGCGGTTGTCGTTGGACCAGCCGAAGTCGTTGAAGCTCCAGTTGATCCAGGCCGCGTCGGTGAGGCGGTGGCGGGTCTGCAGCCTGGCCTCGGCCGGGCTGACGCTGGCGATCCAGCGGTCCTTGTTGTCGTTGGCGCGCAGCAGGATCGCGGCCTGCTGGCCGTCATTGCTCCAGCGGATGCCCGGCGCGCCGGGGCCACCCAGCACCTGCACCGGGCGGCTGCCCTTCAGCGCGTCCTTGCCGGCGGCCTTTCGCAGCGCAGCCAGCGGGTCGGTGCCGATGCCCGGCAGGCTGTCCAGCGACAGCGGCTTGACCGTGCCGGTGACGGCGTCGACCAGCCACAGCGCGTTCGGTTCCGGGTCGTTGCGGCCCACGCGGGTACGGGTGTCCTCGAACTCCTCGTAGCCCGATTCGGTCACGTACTTGGGCATCTTGCCGCCGCGGCCTTCGTCGAAGCTCTTCGGCTTGGTCACCACGATCAGGCTGCGGGTGTCGGGCGACAGCGCGCTGTCGACGATCTCCACATCGGCGCCCAGGTACACCGGGCCCGGCGCGCGGGTGCTGTCGGCGCGGCGCCAGCTGGCTTCCTGCTCCTTCAGTGCGTCGCGCTGGGCGCGGTCGTTGCGCAGCGTGGCCAGGGTGCGCAGCTGCTGGTCGCGCAGCACGTCGGCCTTGGGCGCATCGTCCGGGTTCTTTTCAGCCTTCAGGCTGGCCACCTGCTGCACGCCGCCGGCGGCGGTCCAGTGGAACCAGTTCTGGCCGGTGCGCCAGATCACCCCGCCGTCGCGGGCGAAGTTGACCGCGCTGGCCTTCTCGGTGCTGCGGGTGAGCTGGGTCAGCGCGCCGCTGCGCAGGTCGCGCAGGAACACGTCGCCGTTGCGCACGAACACGCTGCGCTGGCGGGCGCTGTCGTACACCGGGGCGTCCACGTCCAGGCTGCCGCGCTGGTCATCGGCGACCTGGGTGGCGGTACCGCCGTTGACCGGCTGGCGGAAGGTATCGCGGACCGGGCTGCCGGTGCGCTTGAGCTGGTACTCCACCTGCTGGCTGTTCCACGACCACCAGGCGCTCTCGACCGGCGGACCGATCCAATCCGGGTCGGCCATGGCCTGTTCGATGGTGATCGGCGTCGGTGCCGCGTGGGCCGCGCCGCCAAGGGTGGCAAGCAGCAGCAGGGACAAGGGCAGCGTTCTGGGCATTGCGGGCAGCACCGTAAAGGAAAACCCGCCAAGCGTAGCAGCCGTAACGCGCGCCGGAAGGGGCCACAGGTCATGGGCGGCGCTCGCCGAACGGCCCCACCGGTAGCGCACGACCGTTGGTCGTGCGGCGGCGCACCGCGCCGGGCTCCTGGCGCCGGCCCCACCGTATCGACCAACGGTCGATACCTACCGTGGCTGCGACAAAGTGAAGCAGCGCGTCACCGGGTCGCATGCCCTCTTCACGGAAATCGGCCCAGACTGGTGCGGATTCCAGAGAATGCTGCGGAGGCGTCGCTTGGACGCGTTGTTGTTGTCGCGGATCCAGTTCGGGTTCGTCATCAGTTTCCATGTGCTGTTTCCGGCCTTCACCATCGGCACGGCCAGCTGGCTGGCCTTCGTGGAGGGCCAGTGGCTGCGCACGAAGAAGCCCATCTGGCGCGAGCTGTACTTCTTCTGGCAGAAGGTCTTCGCGGTGTCCTTCGGCATGGGCGTGGTCAGCGGCATCGTCATGGCCTTCCAGTTCGGCACCAACTGGCCGCGGCTGAGCCAGGTGGCCGGCAGCGTGATCGGGCCGCTGCTCACCTATGAAGTGCTCACCGCGTTCTTCCTGGAGGCCAGCTTCCTGGGCGTGATGATGTTCGGCTGGGGCAAGGTCTCGCCGCGCCTGCATTTCCTGTCCACCTGCATGGTGGCGCTGGGCACGCTGGTGTCTACCTTCTGGATCCTCTCGTCCAACAGCTGGCTGCAGACCCCGGCCGGGCACGCCATCATCGATGGCATCGTGGTGCCGCAGGACTGGTGGCAGGTGGTGTTCAACCCCTCCTTCCCGTACCGGCTGGCGCACATGGCGCTGGGCTCGTTCATCACCACCTGCTTCGTGATCGGCGGGGTGGGCGCGTGGTACCTGCGCAAGGGCACCCACGTGGAGGCCGGGCGCACCATGCTGCTGGCCGCGGTGGCGTTCGCCGCGCTCACGGTACCGGTGCAGATTTTCGTGGGTGACATGCACGGCCTGAACACCCTCAAGCACCAGCCGATGAAGATCGCGGCGGTGGAAGCGCACTGGCATGCCGAAGGCGAGGGCGAAGGCGTGCCGCTGGTGGTGTTCGCGGTGCCCAACGAGAAGGCCGAGCGCAACGACTTCGAGATCGCCATCCCGCGCCTGGGCAGCCTGATCCTGACCCATTCACTGGACGGGACCTTCGATCCGCTAACTTCCGTGCCGGCCAGCGAGCGGCCGCCGGTGGTGCCGGTGTTCTTCGCCTTCCGGATCATGGTCGGGCTGGGCACGCTGATGCTGCTGCTGGCCTGGGCTTCGGCCTTCCAGTGGTGGCGGGGCCGCCTGCTGGAATCGCGCTGGCTGGTGCGCGGCTGGAACTGGATGCTCCCCAGCGGCTTCATCGCGCTGGTGTCGGGCTGGTTCGTCACTGAAATGGGCCGCCAGCCGTGGGTGGTCTACGGCGTGCTGCGCACCGCCGATGCGGTGGGCCCGCAGAGCGCGTGGATGACCGCGCTGTCGCTGGGCGTGTACATCGTCGGCTATGCGTTCGTGTTCGGCTGGGGCATCTGGTACCTGGTCAAGATCATCCGTACCGGGCCCAAGCCGCACGACCAGCAACCGCCGATCGAAGACGGCAGCCACACCCCGGCGCGGCCGCTGTCCGGTGCCGACGAACCGCTGGAGGAGCGCTGACATGGAGATGACGACCTGGCTGCCGGTGGCATGGTTCGCGGTGATCGGCTTTGGCGTGCTGATGTACGTGGTGCTGGATGGCTTCGTGCTGGGCATCGGCATCCTCGCGCCGATGGCCGAGGATGAAGAACAACTCGACGTGATGATGAACACCGCCGCGCCGATCTGGGACGGCAACGAAACCTGGCTGGTGCTGGGCGGTGCAGGGCTGATGGCCGCCTTCCCCAAGGCCTATGCCGCGCTGCTGTCGGCGCTGTACCTGCCGGTGCTGCTGCTGGTGGTGGCGCTGGTGTTCCGCGGGGTGGCGTTTGAATTCCGCTTCAAGGCGCACCGTTCTCGGCGGCTGTGGAGCGTGGCCTTCGGACTGGGCTCGGTGCTGGCCGCGTTTGCACAGGGCGTGATCCTGGGTGCGCTGGTGCAGGGCCTTCAGGTGGTGGACGGGCAGTACGTGGGCGGGCCGTTCGGCTGGTTCAGCCCATTCTCGATGCTGACCGGCGCGGCGGTGGTGTTCGGCTATGCGTTGCTGGGCAGTACCTGGCTGATCCTGAAGACCGAAGGCCGCGAACAGGCCTTCGCGCGCACCCTGACCCGGCCGCTGGTGGTGGCGGTGATCGTGTTCATGGGGCTGGTCAGTGCGTGGCTGCCGTTCCTGGATTCGCGCCTGATGGCGCGCTGGTTCAGCGACGGCAACTTCTGGTGGCTGTCGCCGGTGCCGCTGCTCACCCTGGGCGTGGCGGTGGCGCTGTGGCGCAGCGCCATGCACCCGCGCCGCGACCTGCCGCCGTTCCTGCTGACGCTGGCGCTGTTCGTGCTCGGCTTCATCGGACTGGTGCTGGGCATGTGGCCCTACCTGCTGCCGCCCAGCATGACCCTGTGGCAGGCCGCGGCGCCGGCTTCGTCGATGGGCTTCAGCCTGGTCGGCCTGGTAGTGCTGCTGCCGGTGATCCTGGGCTACACGGCGTGGTCGTACCGCGTATTCCGCGGCAAGGTCCGCGCGGACGCCGGATACCACTGACCGGGTCCGGGTGACGACCAACGGTCGTCACCTACCGGCATGCGGTACATCCCGGAACGGACGATTCGGGGCACATCCCCGGCCCGGCCGAAACGCGGCACATCCCTGGCCAGGCGATACGCGGTAGGTGACGACCGTTGGTCGTCACGCGCGTCACCCGTGCAGGCCTTCGATCTCGACCAGCAATTCGGCGCGGCACACCTCGGCGTGCAGCACCACGAAGGCAGGGCTGCCCGGCAGGTCGGCCATCCGCGCTGCAATCGCCGGCATGTCCTCGGCCCGGCGCACATACACCTTCAACACGGATTCCGCGCCCAGCGCAGCCGGCAACCCCGGCCTTTGCAGGCGCGCGGCGTCCACCAGGCTCTGCAGGTTGGTCAGGGTCTCTTCCAGCTGCTCGGCCACCGACCCGGTGTGCTGCGAGACATGGCCAACGATGGCGGCGGTGCCCGACTGCAACAGCGGCAGGCCGGTCGCCAGCGGCGGCAGCAGGGCGCGCGAGAAGCTGGGCGACTGCGGGCCGTACTGGCGCGGGTAGCGGAACGCGCTGATCTGGCGGGGGTTCTCCAGCGGCAGGCCGGCCTCGCGGGCCGCCAGCCAGTACACCTGCAGCCGCCGTACGCCATCGAAACGGCCAATGCAGGTGGCCGCCGGCAGGGCGGCCTCGTCCAGCTCGCGCAGCCCACGCACCCGGCCCACGCAGAAGCGCCGGTAGCGTTCCTGGTCGCCGTCGCCTTCGGTCACCGCGTCCAGGTAGTTCCAGGTGCGCAGCAGGTGCGGGAAACCGCAGTTGGCCAGAAAGCCACTCATCCGAGCGTAGGCGTCTGCCGCGGCCGACTCGATATCACCGGCGACCTCGTCAATTTCGATCGCGCCGAACAGCAACGTGTCGTTGGCCGACCAGCGCACGCCCTCGCGCACGCCGTGCTGCACCGGGCCGGCGCCCTGCCAGATCTCGACCTGCGCCGGGCCCTCTTCGGCCAACGGCACCTGCAGCCAGCGCGGGTCCTCGCAGGGCGCGGCAGCGGCTGAAAAGCCGAACACGGCCAGCGTGCGTGGGTCGGCCAGGGCGGCGTCGCGTTCAGCAGCAGGGGCATAAAACGCACGGAACAGCGCGGGGTCTGCCGAGGGGGAAAGGACCTGCGCGGCCGCTACGCTGTGGATCGTGCTACTCATTTCAGATTGTGAAAACTGCCAGTGCCGAGGGTGTCATGATAGCGTGCGCTCCTTTCGCGGCGTGCCGAACACGCCGGACGATGTCGAAGACAGGCGTGGGCCGGCTGGAATGGGGGAGCCGATCCGCGTTGCCACCACGGCTCGTGCTGTCCAGGTGCCCATAACCATGTTGGCGTGAATGATCGAGTTCTCTGTTGTTGATTGGTCGGCCTGGGCACCGGGACTGACCACGAAATCGGATTGGCAGGCGTGGGCCCACGCACCGGCGTTGCCCGAAGGCGACGACACGCCCGGATTGCCGGAAGTGCCGGCCATGCAACGCCGCCGCATCGAGCGCCTGGGCCGCATGGCCATCCAGGCCGCGTGCTGGTGTGAACAGCCGGACGATGCCGGCCAGGTGCCGCTGGTGTTCGCGTCCCGGCATGGCGACGTGGCGCGTTCGATGGAACTGCTCGATACCCTGCGCCAGGATGCCCCGATGTCGCCCACCGGCTTTGGCCTGTCGGTGCACAACGCGGTGGCCGCGCTGTATTCGATCGCGCGCGGCCAGCGCGGCAACTACCTGGCCCTGGCCGGCGGCCGGGGCACGGTGGAGGCCGCCTGCGTGGAGGCCTTCGGGCTGCTCGCCGATGGCGCCCCGGAAGTGCGCGTGATCGCCTACGAATCGCCGCTGCCGGCGGTGTACGCCGGGTTCGCCGATGAGCCTGACCCCTTCTTCGCCTGGTGCTGGCGGCTGGCCCGCGCCGATGCGCCGGGCACCCGGCTTTCGCTGGGCTGGGGCCGGGGCGGGCAGGACAGCCCGCCCGGCGCGCTGCCTCACAGCCTGGACGCGCTGCGCTTCCTGCTGTCGGGCGAGCCGGCGCTGCGGTTCCAGGCCGATGGCCAGCAGTGGTCCTGGCAGCGCCATGGCTGAGCGCTGGCGCGCCCGCCTCGACCACGCCTGGCGCGTGGTCGGCACCGGCTTCAGTTTCGCCGCCTTCGGGATCGGCGGGCTGCTGCTGGGTGGGCTGCTGTTCCCGCTGCTGCTGCTGGTCCGCCACACCGCCCGGCGGCGCACCCTGGCGCGCCGGCTGGTCCAATTCAGTTTCGCCAGCCATGTCGCGCTGATGCGCTGGCTGGGGGTGATGACGTACGAGATCCGGGGCGCCGAACGCCTGCAGCGCAACGGTCTGCTGATCCTGGCCAACCATCCCACCCTGATCGACGTGGTGCTGCTGATCGCCCAGCTGCCCAACGCCGACTGCGTCGTGAAGCAGGCTGTCGCCTGCAACCCCTTCATGCGCGGCCCGGTCCGCGCGGCCGGCTATGTGGCCAATAGCGACGGAGCGGGGCTGATCGATGACTGCATCGCCGCCGTGAAGGCCGGGGGCAACCTGGTGATCTTCCCGGAGGGCACCCGCACTGTCCCGGGACAGCCGCTGCGGCTGCAGCGCGGCGCCGCCAACATTGCCGTCCGGGGCCGGTTGGACATTACCCCGGTCAGGATCACCTGCACCCCGCCTACCCTGACCAAGGGCCAGAAATGGTATCGTGTGCCATCACGGCGTTTTCACGTTCAGCTGGAAGTCGGGGAAGATCTCCCGATCGCCCCGTTCCTGACCGGGGCCGACGATACGCCCAGGGGGGATGCCTTGGCGGCCCGGCGCGTGACCGATCACCTTGCCCACTACTTTGACTTCGCTGGAGAACCAAGCCGTGCAGGCACTTGAGCACGAGATCAAGGAATTGATCATTTCATCGCTTTCATTGGAAGACATCACTCCGGACGACATCGACGCCGCCGCACCCCTGTTCGTGGAGGGGCTGGGCCTGGATTCGATCGACGCGCTTGAACTTGGTTTGGCCCTGCAGAAAAAGTACGGTGTCAGCCTGTCCGCCGACTCGGAAGAGACCCGTCGCCATTTTTCCAGCGTGCGTGCCCTTGGCGAGTTTGTCGCCGCACGCCAGCAGTCTTAACGGCGTCTCAGGATTTGCCATGACCAAGAACGAACTTTTCGATCGCATCGTCAAGATCCTCAAGGACAGCTTTGAGATCGAACCGGTGCGCATCACGCCCCAGGCCCGCCTGTACGACGACCTGGACATCGACAGCATCGATGCCGTGGACCTGATCGTGCAGCTCAAGCCGCTGCTCGGCCGCAACCTGCAGCCGGAAGCCTTCAAGGCGGTCCGCACCGTGCAGGACATCGTCGATGTGGTGCATGGGCTGCTGCCCGGGCAAGCGGCCGCCTGACGGCCGCCGCTGAAGATCGACCATGGTCCGGGTACGCGTCGCGGCGTTTGCAGTGCTGTCGCTGGCGTACCCGCTGGTGGTGTATCTCTCGCTGGGGCGGTTCGAGCCGCGCTGGATGGCCCTGCTGCTGTTCGCCCTGGCCGCGCTGCGCGCGCTGACCACCCGCCAGCCGGTGTGGTGGGCCGCCGCGATCGGCGCCGGCGTGCTGGCCCTGCTGGCCACCGCGTTCAACCAGGCCCTGCCGTTGAAGCTGTACCCGGCGCTGGTCAATGTGGTGATGCTGGTGATCTTTGCCACCAGCCTGCGTTTCCCGCCCAGCGCGGTGGAGCGGCTGGCGCGCTTGACCGAGCCGGAACTGCCGCCGTTCGCCGTGGTCTATACCCGCCGTGTCACCCAGGTGTGGTGCGGCTTTTTTGTTCTCAACGGGGGCCTGGCCCTGCTCACGGCGTTCTGGGCCTCCAACCAGGTCTGGGCGCTCTACAACGGATTGTTGGCGTACGTGATGATGGGTGTCCTGTTTGGTGGTGAATGGCTGGTGCGGCGGCGGGTGAAGGCGGCACACGCGCATGGCTGAGTGGATCGCGCTGGACCGGTTGGCGCAGCTGCCCCGGGCCGAACGCATCGTCGGAATCGATGCGGCAGGCAGTGCCGTGGCGCACCCGCAGTTCCGCACCCGGGTCATCGGCTGGCAGCAGGCCTTCGCCGCCGCGCCTGGCCGCGACTGGGCGCTCTATTTCGACGACACCCTGGACTTCGCCGCCGCGCTGTTCGGCGCCTGGCACGCCGGCAAGCGGGTGTTCCTGGGCGGCGACAACCTGCCGGGCACCCTGGACGGGCTGGCCCCGCGCGTGGCCGGCTTCGCCGGTGACGTGCCGGCGCATCTCGCGCCGCTGCAGCCGCGCGACGCCGGCGACCCTCAGGCCGAGCTGGCCGTGCTGGACGAAGACGCGCTGGAACTGGTGGTGTTCACCTCCGGCAGCACCGGCGCGCCCAGCGCTATCAGCAAGCGCATGCGCCAGCTGACCCGCGAGGTGGATGCGCTGCAGGCCGCGTTCGGTGCGCAGCTCGATGGCGCGCAGGTACACGGCACGGTCTCGCACCAGCACATCTACGGCCTGCTGTTCCGCGTGCTGTGGCCATTGGCGGCCGGCCGCGCGATCCAGCCGCGCCGCTTCTTCCATGAAGACCTGGTCAGCGCGCTGGCGCACCAGCCCTCGGTGCTGGTCGCTACCCCGGCCCATCTCAAGCGCCTGCCCGAACAGCTGGACTGGTCATCGCTGAGCGGCCAGCTACGCGCGGTGTTTTCCTCTGGCGGCCCGCTGCCCAGCGAGGCCGCGCTGCAGGCCCGCGCACTGCTTGGCGTGGCACCCACCGAAGTGTTCGGCAGCAGCGAAACCGGCGGCATCGCCTGGCGCCAATGGAGCGCCGAGCAGCCGCAGTGGCACCCGCTGCCGGGCGTGTCCTGGCGGATCGAGGAAGGCTGCCTGGCCGTGTCCTCGCCGCACCTGGTCGACGATGCCTGGTGGCAGACCCAGGACCGCGTGGAGGCCGATGCCGGGCGCAGCTTCCGCCTGCTCGGGCGCGCCGACCGCATCGTCAAGATCGAAGAACGCCGGGTCTCGCTCGACGCGCTGGAACAGCAGCTGCGCGCGCACCCGCAGGTACAGGACGTGCGCGTGCTGGTGCTGCAGGGCGCACGCGAACAGCTTGCCGCCGTGGTGGTGCCGCACAACGGTGGCGTGGCGCAGTGGACCGATGCACAGCGCCGCCAGCTGTCGCAGGCGCTGGGTGCGCACCTGGCCCACAGCCATGATGCGGTGACCCGCCCGCGGCGCTGGCGCTTCATCGACGAACTGCCGTACAACGCGCAGGGCAAGATCACCGCCGCCGCGCTGGAAGCGTTGTTCCGACCGCTGCTGCCGGTGGCACAGTGGCAGCAGCGCGCCGCCGACGCGGCCGTGCTGGTGCTCCCGCTCGAACCGGACCTGGTCGCCTTCGATGGCCACTTCCCGCAGGCGAAGATCCTGCCCGGGGTGGTCCAGCTGGACTGGGCGATCCATTACGCGCGCGAAGCCTTCGCCATGCCGCCGCGTTTCGAGCGGATGGACGCCCTGAAATTCCAGCACGTGGCGCGGCCGGGCGATCGCCTGCAGCTGACGTTGGGCTGGGATGCGCTGAAATCGGTGCTGAGCTTCCGCTATGTCTCCGACCACGGCGTGCATGCCAGCGGGCGGGTGGTGTTCGGCGATGCTTGAGCCGCTGGTGGTGATTCCCGTCTACGACCACGAACACGCCATCGGCGCGGTGGTGCAGGGCGTGCGTGCCAGTGGCCTGCCGTGCCTGCTGGTGGATGATGGCTCGCACCCGGCCTGCGCGCAGGTGCTGCAGGCGTTGGCGCAGGCACACCCGGAGCAGGTCACCCTGCTGCGCCTGGCGGTGAACCAGGGCAAGGGCGGCGCGATGCTGGCCGGCTTCGCTGAAGCGGCGCGGCGTGGTCATACCCACGTGCTGCAGATCGATGCCGACGGCCAGCACGACCCGGCCGATATTCCGCGCTTCGTGAGCTTGGCCACGCAGCACCCGCAGGCGGTGATCTGCGGCATTCCGGTCTACGACGACAGCGTGCCCAAGGCACGCCTGTACGGGCGCTATGCCACCCATATCTGGGTCTGGATCAATACGCTGTCGCTGCAGATCCGCGATTCAATGTGCGGCTTCCGGCTGTATCCGCTGGCCCCGGTCACCCGCCTGGTGGGCGAGGAAACCATCGGCCGGCGCATGGATTTCGACAGCGAGATCCTGGTGCGGCTGTTCTGGCGTGGCGTGCAGGTGATCAGCCTGCCCACCCGGGTGACCTATCCCAGCGATGGCGTGTCGCACTTCGATGTGTGGCGCGACAACGTGCGCATCAGCCGCATGCACACCCGCCTTTTCTTCGGCATGCTGCGGCGCGCCCCGCGCCTGCTGTGGCGCCGCGTCGCAGGAACCGGGGCGGCATGAACGCACCGGCACCGGCCAACGCCCCGCACTGGGCCGACCTGGGCGAGACCACCTCGGCCGCCGGGGTGCTGTTCCTGTGCTGGGTGCACCGCTGGTTCGGACGCTGGCCGTTCCGCCTGTGCGTATACCCGGTGGTGCTGTGCCATTGGTTGAGCAACGGCGTGGCGCGCCGCGCCTCGCTGCAGTACCTGCAGCGGCTGCAGGCGCACACCGGGGTGCTCGGCGGTACGCCGGGGCGCTGGACCAGCCTGAAACACTTCGCGCTGTTCGCCGACACGCTGCTGGACAAGCTGCTCGGCCTGGGCGGGCGCTACCCGCCCGAGCGCATCCAGCTGCAGCGCGACCTGATGCTGGAAAAGATCGCACGCCGCGAAGGCGGGCTGATCCTCACCGCGCACATCGGCTGCCTGGAACTGTGCCAGGTGCTGGCCGAGCAGGTGCCCGGCTTCCACATCACCGTGCTGGTGCACACCGCGCATGCGCAGCGCTTCAACCGGCTCATGCAGCGGCTGGATCCGCTGGCCTCGGTCGAACTGATGCAGGTCACCGACATGGGCCCGGCCACCGCCGTGGAGCTGCAGCGCCGCGTGCAGGCCGGCGGATTCGTGGCCATCGTCGGCGACCGCGTGCCGCTGCGCGGCGGGCGCACCGTGCCGGCACCGTTCCTGGGCCATACCGCGCAGTTTCCGATCGGCGCCTATGTACTCGCCTCGGCGCTGGCCTGCCCCGTGTACACCATGGCCTGCCTGCACGAAGGCAAGGGCTACCGCGTGCGCTTCGAGCACTTCAGCGACCGCATCACCCTGCCGCGCGGCTCGCGCGATGCCGCGCTGACCGCGCAGGCCGAACATTTCGCCCGGTGGCTGGAACTCCAGGTCACCGAAGCCCCCTTGGACTGGTTCAACTTCTTCCCCTTCTGGGATCAGGCATCTCATGGCACGTAATGCAGGCTCCACCCCGGCCCGGACGCTCCGCTTCGGCGATGCGCCGCTGACCATTGAAGACGTGGTCGCGCTGTCGCAGCGCCAGGCCGACGCCGTGGTCAGCGACGACCCGGCATTCACCGCGCGCATCCAGCGCGGCGCCGATTTCCTCGATCGCCTGCTGCGCGAGGACGGGGTGATCTACGGCGTGACCACTGGCTACGGCGATTCGTGCACGGTCAACATTCCACCGGCACTGGTGGCCGAACTGCCGCACCATCTGTTCACCTACCACGGCTGTGGCCTGGGCCGCTTCCTGGACGAACAGGAGACCCGTGCGGTCATCGCCGCGCGCCTGGCCTCGCTGGTGCGTGGCATGTCGGGCGTGAGCCATCCGCTGCTGCAGGGCCTGGCCACGCTGCTGCGCCACGACGTGCTGCCGCTGATTCCGGCCGAAGGATCGGTCGGCGCCAGTGGCGACCTCACTCCGCTGTCCTACGTGGCCGCCGTGCTCTGCGGCGAACGCGAAGTGATGTACCAGGGCGCACGCCGCCCGGCCGCCGAGGTGCTGGCCGAGATCGGCATGGCCCCGCTGCGGCTGCGGCCGAAGGAAGGCCTGGCGATCATGAACGGGACCGCGGTGATGACCGCGCTGGCCTGCCTGGCCTACGACCGCGCCGATTACCTGACCAGGCTGGCGACCCGCTTGACCGCCTTCAACGTGCTGGCCAGCGACGGCAACGCACACCATTTCGATGAAATGCTGTTCGCCGCCAAGCCACATCCGGGCCAGATGCAGATCGCCGCGCGCCTGCGCGACGACCTGCACAGCGACCGCCCGCCCCGCAACGAGCAGCGCCTGCAGGATCGCTACTCGCTGCGCTGCGCCCCGCACGTGATCGGCGTGGTCCAGGATGCGCTGCCGTTCCTGCGCCAGTTCATCGAAACCGAACTCAACAGCGCCAACGACAACCCGCTGATCGACGCCGATGGCGAGCGCATCCTGCACGGCGGCCATTTCTACGGTGGCCACATCGCCTTCGCCATGGATGCGCTGAAGAACACCATCGCCAACCTGGCCGACCTGCTCGACCGCCAGCTCGCTCTGGTGGTGGACGCGCGCTTCAACCATGGCCTGCCGGCCAACCTGTCGGCTTCCACCGGTGAGCGTGCGGCGATCAACCACGGCCTGAAGGCGCTGCAGATCAGTGTCTCGGCGTGGACCGCCGAAGCGCTCAAGCAGACCATGCCGGCCTCGGTGTTCTCGCGTTCCACCGAATGCCACAACCAGGACAAGGTCAGCATGGGCACCATCGCCGCGCGCGACTGCCTGCGCGTGATCGAGCTGACCGAACAGGTGGTGGCCGGCATGCTGATCGCCGCGCGCCAGGGCGTGGCCCTGCGCGAGCGGGTCGGCATGAACGCCACCCTGCACGGCGACCTGGCCGGCATGTACCAGGACCTGTGCGGACGCATCGCGCTGGTGGAAGAAGACCGCGCCCTGGACGGCGAGCTGCGCAGCCTGCTCGACGATATCCGTGGCCAGCGCTGGAGCCTGTATGACCGTCCCTGACCTGAGCTTCGAGGTCGCGCTGTCGCCGACCTTCCACGACTGCGATCCGATGCACGTGGTGTGGCACGGCAACTACTTCAAGTACTTCGAAGTGGCGCGCTGCGCGCTGCTGCAACGCTATGACTACGACTACCCGCAGATGCGCGATTCCGGCTACATCTGGCCGGTGGTCGACGCGCGGGTGAAGTACATCCGCCCGCTGCTGTACGGCCAGGCGCTGCGCGTGCGCGCCACCATCACCGAGTGGGAAAACCGCCTGAAGATCGCCTACGAGATCTTCGACGCCGACAGCGGCCAGGTGCTCACCCGCGCCCACACCATCCAGGTCGCGGTCGACGCGGCCACCAACGAAATGCTGTACCTGTGCCCGTCGGTGCTCTGGGAACGGCTGGGAGTACAGGTGCCATGATCCGTTTCCTGCGCACGCTGGGCGTGCTGGTGCTGCTGGCCGTGGCCAGCCCCGTGCTCGCCGCGCCGGCCGCCAGCGTGGACCTGGTCAAGCAGCGCGTGGCCAAGGTCAACGTGCTGCGCGGCGAATTCAGCCAGGACAAGCAGGTTTCCGGCTTCAAGAATCCGCTGCGCTCCCAGGGCCGCTTCGTGCTGGCCCAGGACCGTGGCGTGATCTGGACCACGCTCAAGCCGTTCCCCTCCGAAGTGGTGGTCACCCGCGACCGCATCCTCAGCCGCCAGCGCGATGGCAGCAGCCGGGTTGAACTGGATGGCCGCCAGCAGCCGGCGATGCGCTCGGTCAACGCGATCATGTTCGCGCTGATGAGCGGCGATGCGCAGGCGCTGTCCGCGCAGTTCACGGTGAAGGTCGACGCGCTGCCCGACAACGGCTGGCGCATGCACCTTACCCCGCGCTCGCCGATGCTGGCCAAGGTGTTCAGCGCGCTCGAACTGAGCGGCGACCGTTACGTGCGCGAGGTGCAGATCACCGAAGCGAACCAGGATGTCACCCGCATCCACTTCACCGCCCTGGGCGAAACCCCGGCGCAGCTCAGCGCCGACGAGGACCGCCGGTTTGAATGAGTCGTTGAATTCGGCCTGGCGCGAGAACGGCCGGCTGCAGCGCGCATGGCGCTGGCTGGCGGTGGCGTGGCTGCTGGTGCTGGTCGGGCTGGGCGTGCAGCAGTGGCAGCTGTGGTCGAAGGAATCGCGGATCGACACCGACATCCTGGCGCTGCTGCCGCAGGATGCGCACGACCGCCTGCTGTCCGATGTAACCCGGCGCATCGCCGATGCGAATGCGCGGCAGATCGTGGTGCTGCTCGGCAGCGCCGACGGCGCGGCCACCAAGGCCGCCGAACAGGCTTTCCGCCAGCGCCTGCGCGACGATCCGCAGGGCAAGGCGTTGTTGCAGGAAAGCGGCTCCATCGAAGGCTGGTTCGACCAGGCGCGCGCGTTCTACGCGCCGTACCGCGACCGCCTGCTGACCGGGCAGCAGCGCCAGCGCCTGCAGGATGAGTCCGCCGAAAGCCTGTCCGAATCCGCGCTGGCCGCGTTGTACGGCCCGATGGGCGCGCCGCGCCTGACCGAATGGCGGCAGGACCCGCTGTCGCTGTGGCCGCAGTGGTGGCAGGAGCGGGCGGCCGCCTCCGGCCTGCGCATGGGCGACGACGGCCTGCTCGACGCCGATGGCAAGCACTGGTCGGTCATCCAGTACGAAACGCTGGGTTCCGCGTTCCAGCTCGATGGTGAGCGCCATATCGACCTGCTGCTCGATGCCGCCACCGCCGCTGCGGCCAAGCATGCGCCCGGCCTGGAAGTACTGCGCGCCGGGGTGCCGCTGCACGCCGAAGCCGCTGCGGTGCAGGCCAACTGGGAAATCAACACCATCGGCTGGGGTTCGCTGGCGGCGGTGCTGCTGCTGGTGTGGCTTGCGTTCCGTTCGCTGCGCCCGATCCTGCTGGTGGCCGCCTCGCTGCTGATCGGCTGCGGCGTGGCGCTGGCGGTGACCGTGCTGGTGTTCGGCAAGGTGCACGTGCTGACCCTGGTGTTCGGCGCCTCGCTGGTCGGCGTCGCCGAGGATTACGGCATCCACTGGTTCGCCTCACGCCAGGCCGAGCCGGCTGACCGCCGCTGGAAACTGCTGCGGCACCTGCTGCCCGGCCTGTGGCTGGCCCTGGTGACCAGCGCGCTGGCCTACCTCGCGCTGGGCCTGGCGCCGTTCCCCGGCCTGCGCCAGATGGCGCTGTTCTCCGTAGTGGGCCTGGCCGGTGCGTTCCTGACCGTGATCTTCTGGTTCCCGTGGCTGGATGGCGGCGAAATCCGCAGTACCCGCTTCGCGCGCTGGCTGGGCGCCACGCTGGAGCGCTGGCCGCGCCTGCACGGGCGCCGCCCGGTCGGGTTGTTCCTGGGTGCGGTGGTGGTGCTGTCGGGCCTTGGCATGCTGCGCTTGACCGCGGACGACAACCTGCGCAGTCTGCAGTCCTCGCCGATGTCGCTGATCAACCAGCAGATCCGCATCAGCCAGATGCTGGGCATGCCCAGCCCTGCGCAGTTCTACCTGGTGCAGGGCGACACCGCCGAACAGGTGCTGGAACGCGAAGAAGCGCTGATCGAGCGCCTGCGCGTGCTCTCGGCCAACAAGCAGATCGGCGGCTACCGCGCGATCAGCGAGTGGCTGCCGTCGGTACAGCGCCAGCATGCCGATGCCGCGCTGACCGCGCGGGTCGAGCCGCAGGTACTGGCTGCCGTCAGCGACACCGTCGGCGAAACCCTGCAGCGCCCGGACTACGCGGCACACGACCTGCAGGCAGAAGCGTTCCTGGCGTCGCCCGCCGCCATGCCGTTCCGCCACTTGTGGCTGGGCGAAGTGGGCAAGGGCATGGCATCGGTGGTGATGGTCGATGACCTCTCCCGCGCCGATGCGCTGACGCTGCTGGAAGCGCAGGCCAAGGGTATCGACGGCGTGCGCTGGGTCGACCGCACCGCCGATTTTTCCGCGCTGCTCAAGCACTACCGCAAGCTGATGAGCGCGCTGCTGCTGGTGGGCATCGTGCTGGTGTTCGCGGTGCTGTACTGGCGCTACCGCGCGCAGGCATGGCGCGTGTTCGCTCCCACGCTGGCGGCCGGCGCGCTCACCCTGGGCCTGCTGGGCCTGTTCGGGCAGCCGCTGCAGCTGTTCAATGTATTGGCGTTGATGCTGCTGCTCGGCATGGGCATCGATTACGGCATCTTCCTGATCGAACACCGCGGCGATGCCAGCGCCTGGCTGGCGGTCTGCGTCGGCGCGGCCAGCACCTGGCTGTCGTTCGGCCTGTTGGGCCTGTCGGCCACGCCGGCGCTGCGCGCGTTCGGTCTCACACTGCTGTTCGGCATCGGCCTGGTCTGGTTGATCTCGCCGCTGTTCCGCCCGCCACCGCACGACGCACCGCACTGAGCGCCCGCGCCGGACTCCCCCTACTTCTTGATCAAGGATGCATCGATGACCGCAGCACTGGAAACAACTGAAATCCTGGTGATCGGCGCCGGCCCTGCCGGCTCCGTGGCCGCCGCCATGCTGCGCCAGCAGGGCCGCCAGGTGCTGATGCTGGAGCGCCAGCAGTTCCCGCGCTTCTCCATCGGCGAGAGCCTGCTGCCGCAGAGCATGGAGTACATCGAAGCGGCCGGCCTGCTGCAGGACGTGGTCGAAGCCGGCTTCCAGTACAAGAACGGCGCGGCCTTCGTGCGCGGCGAGCGCACCACCGAGTTCGACTTCCGCGACAAGTTCTCGCCGGGCTGGGGCACCACCTACCAGGTGCAGCGCGCCAATTTCGACGACGTGCTGGCGCGCGGTGCCGAGCGCATGGGAACCACCCTGCGCTTCGGCGACGAAGTGCTGTCGGTCGAGCCCGGCAGCCCGGCGCGCGTGCAGGTGCGCCGCCCGGATGGCAGCGAGTACACCATCGAAGCTGGCTTCATTCTCGATGCCAGCGGCTTCGCGCGCCTGCTGCCGCGCCTGCTCAACCTGGAATCACCGTCGAACTTCCCGGTGCGCGGCGCGATCTTCTGCCACGTGCGCGACCACATTCCGGCCGATGCCGGTTTCGACCGCAACAAGATCCTGATCACCACCCATCCCGAACACGTGGACGTGTGGTACTGGACCATCCCGTTCTCCAACGGCTGCTGTTCGCTGGGCGTGGTGGCCGAGCCGAGCTTCTTCGAGAAGTACGACGGCACCGACCTGGAGAAGCTGCAGGCCATCGTCGGCGAAGACCCGAACCTGACCCGCCTGCTGAAGAACGCCGAATGGGCGGTGCTGCCGGTGCGCACCATCACCGGCTATTCGGCCAACGTCAGCTCGCTGTGGGGCGAGGGCTACGCGCTGCTGGGCAACGCCGGCGAGTTCCTCGACCCGGTGTTCTCCTCCGGCGTGACCATCGCCTTCAAGTCCGCGCAGCTGGCCAGCGACTGCCTGGCGCGCCGGCATGCCGGTGAGCAGGTGGACTGGGAGCGCGAATTCGCCATTCCGCTGCGCGCCGGGGTGAAGACCTTCCGCCGTTTCGTCGAGGCCTGGTACGCCGGTGGCTTCCAGAAGATCATCTACCACCCCGACCCGCAGCCGGATGTGCGCCGCATGATCTCCTCGATCCTGGCCGGCTACGCGTGGGACACCAACAATCCGTACGTGGCCGATGACACCGGCCGCCGCCTGCGGGTGCTGGAGGAACTGTGCACCGGCTGATCCTGACGTTGCTGTTGAGCGTGTTGCTGGCGGCCTGCGCCAGCACCCGCATGCCCGCTCCCCTGGTGCAGCTGCCGACCCTGCAGCTGGCGCCCTCGGCGCTGGCCGAACCGCTGCAGCTGCAGCAGCGCCTGCAGTTCCGCTTCGGCAGCCACGAGCGCGAGCTGGATGCGCTGCTCGAGGCCGATGGCGAGCAGGTGCGGTTGGCGGTGCAGGCGATGGGCCAGACCGGCGTGCGCATGGTCTGGGACGGGCACACCCTGGAACAGACCCGCGCCCCGTGGCTGCCGCCGCAGGTGCGTGGCGAACGCGTGCTGGATGACCTTCAGTTCGCGCTGTGGCCGGCCGATGCCATCCGGGCGAAGCTTCCCGCGGGATGGAGCCTGGTCGAGGCCGACGGAGGCCGCCGCCTGGAGCAGGGTGGCAAGGCGTGGCTGGTACTGGAACCGCTCGACGGCGGCCGCCTGCGCCTGCGCAACCTGGCCGAAGGCTATGAACTGGTGATTGAATCGTTGGACATGGGACAGGCACGACAGTGAGCAGTACCGCGGTTTATCTGAACGAACTGGGCGTGGTCTGCGCACTGGGCAGCGGGCGCGCGCAGGTGCGCGACGCGCTGTTTGCCGACCAGCCCGGGGGCCTGCGCGGCAACGACACCCTGATCGCCGGCCGCACCCTGGCGCTGGGCGAAGTGAGCGGGCCGCTGCCGGACCTGTCGTCGTTGCCGGTGGCGCTGCGCGGACGCAACAACGCGCTGCTGGAAACCGCGCTGCTGCAGATCCGCCCGGCGGTGGAAGCGGCGATCGCGCGCTTCGGCGCCGAGCGCGTCGCAGTGATCATCGGCACCAGCACCTCGGGCATCGGCGAATCCGAAGGCGCGCTGCGCCTGCAGGCCGACGAAGGCCGTTGGCCGGACGGTTTCGACTACGCGCAGCAGGAAATGGGCACCTCGGCGCGCTTCGTGCGCGAGCGGATCGGCAGCGATGGCCCGGCCTGGACCATTTCCACCGCCTGCTCGTCCAGCGCCAAGGCGCTGATGTCCGCCGCGCGCCTGCTGCGTTCGGGAGTGGTCGACGCGGTGGTGGCCGGTGGCGCCGATTCGCTGTGCCGCTTCACCGTGGCCGGCTTCTGCGCGCTCGAATCGGTGTCGGCCGCGCGCTGCAACCCGTTCTCGCGCCACCGCAACGGCATCAACATCGGCGAGGGCGCCGCGCTGTTCCTGATGACCCGCGAGCCGGGACCAGTGCGCCTGTCCGGCTGGGGCGAATCCTCCGACGCGCACCACATGTCCGCGCCGGACCCGCAGGCGCGCGGCGCCATCGAGGCCATCCAGCAGGCGCTGGACCGCGCCGGCCTGGCCCCCGACCAGATTGATTACGTCAACCTGCACGGCACCGCCACCGGCCACAACGACGCCATGGAAAGCCTGGCCGTGGCCAGCGTGCTGGGCACGCAGGTGCCTGCCAGCTCGACCAAGCCGCTGACCGGGCACACCCTGGGCGCCTCGGGTGCGATCGAAGCGGCGCTGTGCTGGATGACCCTGGCCGACAACCCGGACCAGCGCCTGCCCACGCACTGGTGGGACGGGCAGGGCGACGAGGCGCTGCCGGCGCTGGCCCTGGTGGCGCCTGGCACGCGCGCGGCGCAGCCGCTGCAGCATGTGCTCAGCCATTCGTTCGCCTTCGGCGGCAGCAATGCCGTGCTGGCGCTGGCGCGGGGATGAGCATGCAGTTGCCGACCGATATCGAAAGCGTGCTGCCGCATCGCGACAGCCTGCGGCTGATCGACCGGGTCATCGAATGGCAGCCGGAATCCATCGTGGTGGAAGTGGACGTGCCCACGCACGGCCTGTTCTCCACCCCTGCCGGGGTGCCCGCCTGGGTGGGCGTCGAGTACATGGCACAGGCGATTGCGGCCTGGGCCGGCTGCCGCGCGCGCGCCGAAGGGCGCGAGCCGTCGATCGGGTTCCTGCTCGGCACCCGCCGCTATACCGCCCACCAACCGGCCTTCACGCCGGGCAGCTGCCTGCGGGTGGAGGCACACTGCGAGCTGATGGGCGAAAATGGACTGGGCATGTTCGCCTGCCGGATCCTGGCAGGGGATGTTGAATTGGCGGTCGCCAACGTATCGGTGTTCGAACCACGCGATGCGATGGCTTATCTGGAGAGTGGAGAGGCATGACAGGGAATCTCACCGTGCTGGTGACCGGCGCCAGCCGGGGCATCGGCCGCGCCGTGGCGCTGCGGATCGCGCGCGATGGCTTCGACGTAGTGGTGCATTGCCGCAGCAGGATCGACGAAGCGCAGCAGGTGGTCGCGGAGATCCAGGCACTGGGCCGCCAGGCCCGCGTGCTGGTGTTCGACGTGTCCGACCGCGAGGCCGCCCGCACCGCGCTGGAGGCCGATGTCGAGGCGCACGGCGCCTACTACGGCGTGGTCTGCAACGCCGGCATCGCCCGTGACGGCGCCTTCCCGGCCATGCCCGCCGAGGACTGGGACGCGGTGGTGCACACCAACCTGGACAGCTTCTACAACGTGCTGCACCCGCTGGTGATGCCGATGGTGCGGCGGCGCAAGCCCGGCCGCATCGTCACCCTGTCTTCGGTGTCGGGGCTGGTCGGCAACCGCGGGCAGACCAACTACAGCGCGGCCAAGGCCGGCATCATCGGCGCCACCAAGGCGCTGGCGCTGGAACTGGCCAGCCGCGCGATCACCGTCAACTGCGTGGCACCGGGCCTGATCGAGACCGAGATGGTCAACGAAGAAGTGCTTGAGCACGCCCTGAAACTCATTCCCGCCGGGCGCATGGGCCAGCCGGACGAAGTCGCGCACGCGGTCTCGTTCCTGCTCTCTGAATCGGCCGGCTACATCACCCGCCAGGTGATCTCGGTCAACGGAGGGATGGTCTGATGAGCCGACCCGATCGTCGCGTCGTGGTGACCGGTGCCGCCGCCATCAGCCCGCTGGGCCACGACTGGCCGAGCATCCGCGCGCGCCTGCATGCCCAGGAAAACGCGGTGCGCTACATCCCCGGCTGGGAAGTGTTCGACGGCCTCAACACGCGCCTGGCTGCACCGGCCGAAGACTACGAGCTGCCCTCGAACTACAACCGCAAGACCACCCGCAGCATGGGCAAGGTGGCGGTGATGTCGGTGCGCGCTACCGAACTGGCGCTGGAAGCGGCCGGCCTGCTCGGCCATCCGGTGCTGCGCAGCGGCCTGGCCGGGGTGGCCTACGGGTCGTCGTCGGGCAGCCATGAAGCCACTGCCGAATTCGGCCGCATGCTCCACGAGCACACCACCGAAGGCATCAGCGCCACCACCTACCTGAAGATGATGAGCCACACCTCGCCGGTGAACATCGGCGTGTTTTTCGGCTTGTCCGGTCGCGTGTACACCACCTCCAGCGCCTGCACCTCCGGCAGCCAGGGCGTGGGGTCCGGTTACGAGGCGATCCGCAGCGGCAAGCAGACGGTGATGGTCACCGGCGGCGCCGAACAGCTCGACGCCACCGCCGCGGCGGTGTTCGACACCCTGTTCGCCACCAGCGTGCGCAACGATGCGCCGAAGACCACCCCCAGCCCGTTTGATGCCCACCGCGACGGCCTGGTGCTGGGCGAGGGCGCCGGCACCCTGATCCTGGAAGAGCTGGAACACGCGCAGGCGCGCGGCGCCACCATCCTGGCCGAAGTGGTCGGCTACGGCACCAACAGCGACGGCCAGCACGTCACCCAGCCCACCGCCGACACCATGGCCCAGGCCATGCGCCTGGCGCTGGAGGACGCGGGGCTGGAACCGGGCCAGATCGGCTACGTCAACGCACATGGCACCGCCACCGAACACGGCGACATCGCCGAAACCCAGGCCACCGCCCAGGTGTTCGGCGCAGGCATGCCGATCAGCTCGCTGAAGAGCTATGTCGGCCACATGCTCGGCGCGTGCGGCGCGTTCGAGGCCTGGGTGACCATCGAAATGATGCGCGAAGGCTGGTTCGCCCCGACCCTGAACCTGCACGAGGTCGACCCGCGCTGCGGCGCGCTCGATTTCATCCGCGGCGAAGGCCGGCAGATGCAGCCCGAGTACGTGATGAGCAACAACTTCGCCTTCGGCGGCATCAACACCTCGTTGATCTTCCGCCGCTGGCAGGACTGACTTTCCCCCGAGCAACACCCCGCCTTACCAACAAGGAGATGTTTGAATGCGTCGTTTTGCCCTGATTGCCGCCACCGCCCTGCTTGCTGTTGCCAGCACCGCCAATGCCCGTGAAACCCGGGTCGAGCTGCCGCTGCATGACCTGATCAACTCCCCGGAGGCAAAAGCCGCCGGCATCGACGGCAGCGTCCGCTTCTTCCTGGCCGGCGAAAAGGTCAACGTCCAGCAGCGCCTCGGCGAAGACGTGACCAACAAGAAGACCAATGCCGCCAACAAGAGCGATGCCGAGGCCTGCAACTGGGTGGCCCTGTCGGCGCTGAAGGCGCTGCAGGACGGCGCCAAGTCGCGCGGCGCCAACGCCGTGGTCGACGTCGTCAGCTACTACAAGAAGAACGAGTTCAAGAGCACCACCAACTTCGAATGCTACGCAGGCGCCATCCTGGCCGGCGTCGCCCTGAAGGGCACCTACGCAAAGGTGAAGTGACGCTTCGCAGCACTTCACCGGTAGCAGCCGACTGTTAGTCGGCTGGCATCGCCGCCGCCGTTCCCCCGGAACGGCGGTGGCCGCCCGACCTGAACACCGCCGCGACATTGATGAACCTGAATCTGCCGCGCGCCAGCAAACCGACACCTTGGCGCCTGCCCGGCTTTCGTAGTTGCCTGCTTTACTCCACAATCGGCGTATCTATTCCCAGGGCCAAGCCCCGCGGGCAATGCAAGCCTACGTCTACAAAAGCCAACGCAAGCAGGACACTTACGTCTACCTCGCCGCCCGCGACGCCTTCGATGCCATCCCCGATGCGCTGAAGGCCACGCTGGCGCCGTTCGCATTCGTGCTGGAAGTTGCCCTGACCCCCGACCGTCGCCTCGCCCTGGCCGACGCTGATCAAGTGCGCGCCAATCTCCAGGCGCGCGGCTTCCACCTGCAGATGCCACCGCCGCTGGTCGCGCCCGTGAAGGTGCCGCGCCGCGATGACTGATATTCCGCGCACCCGCGCTGCCGCCATCGCCTTCGCCACGGGCGGCCTGCTGTCGCTGGCAGCAGTGCTGGGCGGGGTGCCGGCTGCGCTGGGTGCCGCACTGGCGCAGCCGGCGTTCGCGCTGGGCATGTCCTGGTGGCGGCGCAGCCGCGCCGTGCCGGCGCTGCCCCAGCTGGGCCGCCAGGACCTTCCGGCGCTGCTCGCGCTGTGGTCGGTGGGCCCGGCCCTGCTGGCGCTGCTGGTGGCCTGGCCGCTGGCCGCGCTGCACGACAGCGGCAGCCTGGCGGCCGTGCTTGGCCTGAGCGTGGCGGTCAGTGCCGCGCTGCTCGGCGTCTGGCGCACCTGGCCGCTGTGGAATGAAATCGAACGCAGTGACGGCAGCCTGGCGCGCCATTGGCGCACCCTGGCCGGCCGAGATCTCAGCGCCTGGCGCGGGCTGGTCGTGGCCGCGCTGGTGGTGGCGATCTGCGCGCTGGTGGTGGTTCCTGCATGGCCGGGGCTGGTGCCCGATGGCCTGCGCTGGCCGTTCGCGCTGGCGGTGCTGATCGGTTCGCCGCTGGCCCATCTGGCCCTGCAGCGCGTCGCGCCGGCCGATCCGCTGGGCAGCCGCAGCGTGCTCGACCTGGGCAGCGACCCGTTCGCCGCCGCCGCCCAGCACGACGTCCCGAGCCAACCACTGGAGCCGCTGGCCCAGCACGAACGCCTGCCGGCGCTGTACGAAGCCGCGCGCAGCGGCCGGGTCGACCGCGCCCTGCAGCTGCTGGCGGCCGGTGCCGACCCGCAGGGTCTGCCCGATCCCACCTGGCGCGACCAGCGCAGCCTGGTGGTGCTGGCCGCCGTGCTGCCCGACCTGCGCCTGCTGCGCGAGCTGATCGCCCGTGGCGTGGGCGTCAACACCCCGCACAAGGGCATGACCCCGCTGCTGGCCGCCACCCGCGACAGCTGGCACGGCCGCCCCGAAGCGGTGATGACCCTGCTGGCCAACGGCGCCGATTCGCGCGCGGTAGACAGCGACGGCAACACCCCGCTGCACCACGCCGCGCGCAGTTCCGACCCCGGCGTGGCCGCGTTGCTGCGCGATGCCGCGGCCGAAGTGGATGCACTCAACAACGACGGCTGGTCGCCACTGGCAGTGGCCTGCCAGGTCGGCAACTGGCGGCTGGCGCGGTTCCTGCTGGAGCGCGGTGCGCGCACCGAACCGGCCGAGGGCACCCCCGTGCTGCTGGCCGCGGCCGGCACCGAAGAAGACGATCCGGCCGGCGTGCAGCTGCTGCTCAAGCACAAGGCACGCGCCGACGCGCGCGACCGCCAGCGCCGCAGCGCGCTGCATGAAGCGGCATTGGCCGGCCACGTGGACATCATCGATGTGCTGCTGGCGGCGGGCGCCAACCTTGAATCGCGCGATGCGCTGTCTCGTACGCCGTGGCTGGAAGCCGCGCGCGGTGGCCGGGCCGGGGTGGTCGAACACCTGCTGCCGCACAAGCCCGACCTGCATGCGGTCGACGTGGAAGGCCGCAACGCGGTGCTGCTGGCCTGCATGGCCGACAACGTCTCGCCGTTGCTGGTCCGCCGCCTGTTGGACCTGGGCATTGCCGCCGACGTGTCCGATCCGCAGGGACGCCGCGCCGTGGATATCGCCGCCGCCGCCGGGCGCTGGGCGATCGTCTCGCTGCTGGACCGCAGCTACCCGCTGCCCACCGCAGTGAGCGATGGCCTGGCCAGCGCGGGCGAGGACGACAGCGGGCAGGGCAGCCCGGCACTGCCGGACCGCCCGCCGCTGGACCTGCTGCGCGAAGCGCTGGGATTCGGCAACGTGGATGGCATGGCCTCGCTGGCCCGCCTGTGCAGCCCGGACGAACTGGGCGGCCTGCTCCACGACGGCGAACTGGCGCTGGACCCGCACGCGGTGGAGTGGCTGCTGGCGCATGGTGCCGCGCCGGAGGTCCTGGATGCCTGCGGCGATACCCCGATGTTCGCGCTGCTGGCGCGTGGCATCGATGCGGTGCCTGCGCTGCAGGTGCTGCTGCGCCGGGGCGTATCGCCGACCGGTGCCGGCGGCCTGGCGCGCCTGCTCAGCGCCTGTGCCCAGCACGACCAGGCCGCGCGCGGGCTGGAACAGCTTGCATTGGAACTGCTCGAACGCGGTGCCGATCCGTTTGCGGCCTCGCCGGCCGGCGATCCGCCGCTGTCCCTCGCCGTTCGCCTGGGCTGGCTGCGTCTGCAGCAGGCCCTGCTCACCCTCGGCGTGGACCGTGAAGCGCGCGACAGCCACGGCATGACCGCGCTGCACCTGGCCACCGCGCTGGCCCGCGAAGGCTCGTTGAAGCTGCTGGTGCAGCAGGGCGCCTCGCCCGAAGCCCGCGCTGCCGATGGCCAGACCCCGCTGGGCGTGGCGCTGTCGATCGGCCGCCGCGACCTGGCCGATTGGCTGGATTGGCGCGTGTGGCAGCTGCCGCGCCGCGCGCTGCGTGCCGCCGATCTACCCGCCGCCGCGATGGCCGGCGATGCCGACGCCGTGCGCCGGTTGAACGACCTGGGCTTCGCCGTGGACGTGGTGGATGCGCAGGGCTGCACCGCGCTGCTGCGTGCCGCCGGTGGCGGCCACCTGGCCGTGGTCGACCTGCTGCTGGCGCGTGGCGCCAACCCGCAGCACGCTGCAGCCAGTGGTGCCACGCCGTTGTCGGCGGCGGTGAGCATGCGCCAGATCGACATCGTGTCGGCGCTGCTGGATGCCGGTGCGGAACTGGAATACAAGCTGCCCGGTGGCGTGACCGTGCTGATGCTGGCGTCGGCGCTGGGCCTGCCGGACATCGCCGCGCGCCTGCTGACCGCCGGTGCCAACGTGCATGCGGGCGATGCGCAGCAACTGGGGCCGCTGCATTGTGCGGCCCTGTACGGCTTTGGTGCGCGGGATCGTTCGCGCCTGCTGGCGCTGCTGGACACCCTGTTGCTGGCCGGTGCCGAGCCGGACCAGGCTGCAGCCGGTTCGGTGACCCCGCTGCTGTTGCTGCTGGGCGCGCGCGCCGAGCCGGGTACCGCGTGCGATGAGCAGATCGTGCTGGCCGCCGTGGAGCGGTTGCTCGATGAAGACGTGTCATTGGATGCGCGCGATCCGCGTGGGTTCGGTCCGCTGCACCTGGCGGCATTGCACGGCCTGCCGCTGCTGGTGCAGCGCCTGCTGCGCGCAGGCGCGGATCCGGACGTACGCGACGCGTTGAACCGCAGCCCGCGCGAGATCGCGGTGATGCGCGGTTTCATCGACGTGGCCGGCGAGTTCGAACCGCGCGTGCCGGGCGTTTCGTCGATGGCCCGGTTCCTGCGCGATAACGGGTAACGGCGGTGGGGATGAACCCCTGACACGCGGCTTCGGACAGTTATCAACCGCGATCGGTGCGTCGCAGACGTTGGGTGCGTGTCTTCGGATCTTCGGGCCGCGCTGCGCGCGGTCGCCGACTGACAGTCGGCGCTACGAATTGCTGGCGAACGATGGGGGAGTTGGATACGTTCGATCGGTTCCGTTCAATTTTCGCGTTGGTTGTCTGCCTTTTCATCGCGTTGTGCATCGGCTTCGAACAGGCGCATCAGGTCCGCCCTCGCATCGCGTGAGGTCTGCATGACCGCGGCATCGTCGTCGTAGACCAGGTACTGGTCGCGCAGCAGTTTTTCATCGTGCTCGCGGAAACGCTGCACATGGTCGCGTGCCGTTTCTGTCGGAAGGCCCAACGCGGTCAGCACCCGCTCGCTCATGTCCAGGCTGCTGCCGAACACCTCGCGGAACGGTTCGGCCGACATGTCCATCAGCCGCCATGCGTGCTGGCGGTTGCGTGCGCGGGCCAGCACCACCGCGTCCGGGTACAGGCGCCGGATCAGCCGCGTGGCGCGCATGTTCGCTTCCGGGTCGTCCAGCGTGATCACGTAGACCCGCACATGCTCGCCGCCGGCCGCGCGCAGGATCTCCGGTCGGGTCGGGTCGCCGTAGTACAGCTTGTTGCCGAAGCGGCGCAGGTCCGACACCGTATCCGGGTTCGCTTCCAGCGCCACGAACGGGATTTTCTGCGCGGTCAGCAGGCGCGCCACCACCTGGCCGAAGCGGCCCATGCCAGCGATCATCACGCTGGGTTCGGTGCCGCCGTTGTCGATGGTGTCGGCCGCGGGCCTGTCGCGCGCCACCTCGTGTTCGCGCCCCAGCAGGCGCAGCAACGCGATCAACAGCAGCGGCGTGAGCGCCATCGACAGGCCTACGATCGCCACCAGCCGGTCGTGGTTGGCATTGCCCAGCAGGTTCGCGCGCTGCGCTTCGTTGAACACCACGAACGCGAATTCACCGCCCAGCCACAGCACGCTGCCGAGCAGCAGCGCGTGCCGCGTGCTCAGCCTGGCCAGCTTGCCGATGCCGAACAGCAGGCTGAACTTCACCACCAGCAGCACCGCCACCCCGATCGCGATCGCCCACGGCTCGGCCACCACCCGGTCCAGGTCGATGCCCATGCCCACGGCGATGAAGAACAGGCCCAGCAGCAGCCCCTTGAACGGCTCGATCTGCGATTCCAGCTCATGCCGGAATTCCGAATCCGAGAGCAGCACGCCGGCCAGGAACGCGCCCAGGCTGGGGCTCAGGCCCACCGTCTGCATGAACCATGCCGTGCCCAGCACCACCAGCAGCGCCATCGCGGTGAACACTTCCGGGCTGCGCGTACGCGCCACGGTGTTGAACAGCCAGCGCAGCACCGGGCGCCCGCACAGGATCACCACCGCCAGCGCGCCCAGCGCCACCGCCACGTCGTTCCACTGCAGGGTTTCATTGCGCGCCCCGCCCAGCAGCGGAATCGCCGCCAGCAGCGGAATCGCGATCAGGTCCTGGAACAGCAGGATGGCAAAGCCCAGCCGGCCGTAATCCGTGTTGAGCCCCTTGTGTTCGGATAGCAGCTGCAGGCCCACGGCAGTGGACGACAGCGCCAGCGCGATGCCCACGATCAGCGCTCCCTTCCAGTGGAAGTGGTCCAGCATCAGCAGGCTGCCCAGCACCAGCGCGCTCAGCGCCACCTGCGCGGTGCCGGCGCCGAACACCGAGCGCCGCATCACCTTCAGCCGCGTGGGCGACAGCTCCAGCCCGATCACGAACAGCAGCATCACCACGCCGATCTCGGCCGCGCCGAGGATCCGGTCGGCATCCTGCACGAAGCCCAGCCCGTCAGGTCCGAGCACCACGCCCGCCGCCAGGTAGCCCAGCACGGCACCCAGCCCGAGCTTCTTGAATACCGGCACCGCGATCACCGCGGCCAGCAGCAGCACCAGGGCCAGGACCAGCGCACCGCTATGCATGGGGAAACCTGCGCATCGCATCATCGGCCTGTCGCCGGCGGCCTATTATGCGGCCCCGCGCGTCAATGACCTTCAACCGGGCCCGAACGAGGGCCCGCAAGGGGTTGACCCGGTCTGCGTGCGGGTCCAGACTGCCGCCCGCTGACCGCGCCAGCACGGCGCGCCCAGCGAAACCCTTCCGGAGTCCACACCCATGTCCAGCGACAGTAGAAGTCGACCTTGCTCGACGCCAGCGATGGCCACCGCCTGACACGGGACGGTTCGCCAGCGTTGGCGTCGCGCGATCGCGATCCACAAGGCGAACCCCATGAACCAGAAAGACCTCCTGCGCCCGGTGGCGGATGCCGCCGCCCTGAGCGCACCCCTGCAGGACTTCAACACCGCCGACGCGGTGGAATACCTCAACACCCTGGCCCTGCCGCGCGCCGCCGACACCCTGGCTGCGTTGCCGTTGCCGCGCGCGGTGAAAATGCTAGAACAGCCCGAGCTCACCCGCAGCGGTGACCTCGTGGCCGCGCTGCCGGTGGCCAAGGCCGCCGCGCTGCTGGGCCTGATGGCCGATGACCGTGCCACCGACATCGTCCATGAGCTGGACGAGGACGAACGCGCGCGCCTGATCCCATTGCTCAGCGCCGATTCGCGCCAGGCCATCCAGCAGCTGCTCAGCTACCCGGCGCACACCGCCGGCGCGCTGATGACCACCGAATTCGTCAGCGTGCCCGCCGACTGGACCGTGGGCCGCACCCTGCAGCACATCCGCGAAGTCGAGCGCACCCGCGAGACCGTGTACGCCATCTACGTGCTGGACCCGGTCACCCAGGCCCTGCAGCAGGTGGTCACCATGCGCCGGCTGATCACCGGCCTGCCGGACGAGCCGATCCTGGAGGTGGCCCAGGTCAATCCGCCGGTGACCGTCGATGCCATGCTCGACCAGGAAGAAGTGGCCCAGCTGATCCGTCGCCACGACCTGCTCGCCATTCCAGTGGTCGATGCGCGCCAGCAGGTGCTGGGCATCGTCACCGTGGATGACATCCTGGATGCGCTGATCGAAGAATCCACCGAGGACGCGCACAAGTTCGGCGGCATGGAAGCGCTGGAAAAGCCGTACATGCAGATCGGCTTCTTCGAGATGCTGCGCAAGCGCGCCGGCTGGTTGAGCGTGCTGTTCCTCGGCGAAATGCTCACCGCCAGCGCCATGCAGCATTACGAGGACGAGCTGGCCCGCGCCGTGGTGCTCACGCTGTTCATTCCGCTGATCATGAGCTCCGGCGGCAATTCCGGTTCGCAGGCCACCTCGCTGCTGATCCGCAGCCTGGCCCTGCGCGAACTGCGCCTACGCGACTGGTGGAAGGTGGCGCTGCGCGAAGTGCCTACCGGCATCACCCTGGGCGCCATCCTCGGCGTGCTGGCGATCATCCGCATCGTGTCCTGGCAGCTGCTCGGCCTGCACGACTACGGCGAGCACTGGCAGCTGCTGGCGCTCACCATCGGTGCGGCGCTGGTCGGCATCGTAACGTTCGGTTCGCTGTCCGGTTCGATGCTGCCGTTCATCCTCAAGCGCCTGGGCTTCGACCCGGCCAGTGCCTCGGCACCGTTCGTGGCCACCCTGGTCGACGTCACCGGCCTGGTGATCTACTTCAGCATCGCCGCGATGATCCTGCGCGGCACGCTGCTGTAACCGCACCATGTCGCCACGCCGCGTGCGGCGTGGCGATGCGGCGGCAGCCGATCCTTGCGCCAGATCATCCCAACGCGACCGCCAGCCGTGTACCGTGTCACCACGTGTCCCGGTGACTGTTCGACCCCATGAGCACCTACCACCTGCAATCCGTATTCCGCCCGCAGTCGGTGGCCGTCGTCGGCGGCAGCCCGCGCGAGCGTTCCGCCGGCCGCGCGGTCATGCGCAACCTGCGCGCCACCGGCTTCCCCGGCAAGGTCGCCTGGATCAATCCACGCTACGGCGAGATCGACGGCATCAGCACGGTCAAACGGCTGAAGGACCTCGACTGGGTGCCCGAACTGGTCGTCATCACCGCCCCGGCCAGCATCGTGCCGCAGGTGGTGGCCACCGCCGCCGAACGCGGCGTGGCCGCGGCCATCATCCTCACCGCCAACCTCGGCCACGGCCCGGGTTCGCTCAGCGAGCAGGTTGAAGCGGCGGCACGGCCCAAGGGCCTGCGCATCCTCGGCCCGCATTGCCTGGGCGTGATCGCCCCGCATGCACGGCTCAATGCCAGCATCGCCGCGCACTTCCCGCAGGCGGGCGACCTCGCGCTGATCTCCGAATCCAGCGCCATTGCCGCAGCGCTGGTCGAATGGGGCGTGGCGCGCTCGGTCGGCTTTTCCGCCGTGGTCTCGCTGGGCGACGCGCTGGATGTCGACTTCGGCGACCTGCTCGACTATTTCGCCACCGATTACCGCACCCGCGCCATCCTGCTCTACGTCGAACACATCCGCGACGCGCGCAAGTTCATGTCCGCCGCGCGCGCCGCCGCGCGTGCCAAGCCGGTGGTGGTGGTCAAATCCGGCCGCCACATCCGCATCGATCCCGATGGCGACACCCACGTGCAGGCGCTGGCCAGCTCCGACGCGGTGTATGGTGCCGCGTTCAACCGCGCCGGCCTGCTGCGGGTGAGCGCGCTGGATGAGCTGTTCACCGCTGCCGAAACGCTCGGCCGCCTCGGCACCTTCCCGGGCCGCCGGCTGGCCATCCTCAGCAACGGCGGCGGGGTAGGGCGGCTGGCCGTGGACCAGCTGCTGGCCCTGCGCGGCAGCCTGGCCGAACTCTCGCCCGGCACCATCGCCGAGCTGGACGCCGTGTTGCCCGAAGGCTGGTCGCGCAGCAATCCGGTCGACATCGTGGTCGACGCAGACGGTGACCGCTACGCCGCCGCCATCGACGCGCTGATGTCCGACAGCGGCAACGATGCCGTGCTGGTGGTCAACGTGCCCACCGCGTTCACCTCATCGGCAGACGCCGCGCAGGCACTCACCCGCACCCTCGGCCTGCGCCCGCGCCACCATCGCGACAAGCCGGTGTTCGCGGTGTGGCTGGGCAACGACGACCGTGCCACCGCCACCCTCAACGCCGCACGCGTGCCGACCTACCCGACCGAGGCCGAAGCCGTGCGCGGCTTCCAGCACCTGGTGCGCTACCGCGATGCGCAGGCGGCGCTGATGGAGACCCCGCCCAGCCTGCCGCAGGATTTCGTGGTGGATACCGCCGCCGCGCGCGCCATCGTCGAGGCCGCGCTCGCCGCCGGCCAGCAGTGGCTGGACCCCATCGCCACCCACCAGCTGCTTTCGGCCTATGGCATTCCCTCCGCGCCGGTGATGCAGGCGCGCGACCCGCACGAAGCCATGGACCTGGCCCAGCCGCTGCTGGAGCAGGGCGCCACCGTGGCGGTAAAGGTGTTCTCGGCCGACATCCCGCACAAATCCGATGTCGATGGCGTGCGCCTCAACCTGGGCACCCTGCAGTCCGTGCAGGCCGCCGCCAGCTCCATCCTCGCCCGCGCTCATGAGATGCGTCCCAACGCGCGCATCGACGGCGTGCTGGTGCAGCCCACGATCGTGCGGCCCAAGGCGCGCGAATTGATTGCCGGCATCGCCGACGACCCGACCTTCGGCCCGGTGGTGGTGTTCGGCCGCGGCGGCACCGCCGTCGAAGTGATCGACGACAAGGCGCTGGCGCTGCCGCCGCTGGACCTGCGCCTGGCCCATGAGCTGATCGGCCGCACCCGTGTCTCGCGCATCCTCAAGGCCTATCGCGATGTCCCGGCGGCAGACGAACGCGCCGTCGCGTTGATCCTGGTCAAGCTGGCGCAGCTGGCCGCCGACATTCCCGAAGTGCGCACGCTGGACATCAACCCGCTGCTGGCCGACCGCGACGGCGTCATCGCACTGGACGCGCGCGTGGCCATCGCGCCCTCGCGCAAGCTGCACAAGGGCCGTGGCCATCCGCGGTTCGCGGTGTTCCCGTACCCGAAGGAGTGGGAGCGCACCATCACCTTGTCCGACGGCGCGCCCGCGTTCGTACGCCCGGTGCGGCCGGAAGACGACGCGCTGTTCCGCGCCTTCTTCGCCCGCGTCACGGACGACGACCTGCGCCTGCGCTTCTTCCAGTCGGTGAAGCATTTCAGCCACGAATTCATCGCGCGCCTGACCCAGCTCGACTACGCCCGTTCCATCGCGCTGGTGGCGATCGACCCGCGCAGTGGCGACATGCTCGGCGCGGTGCGCCTGCATGCGGACGCCGATTACGATCGCGGCGAGTACGGCATCCTGATCCGCTCCGACCTCAAGGGCCATGGCATCGGCTGGCGCCTGATGACCATCATGATCGAGTACGCCCAGTGGCTGGGCCTGAACATCGTAGAAGGCCAGGTGCTGCGCGAGAACAGCACCATGCTGGCGATGTGCCAGAGCCTGGGCTTCAAGACGAAGCTCGATCCCGACGACTCCACGGTCATGGTGGTGACCCTGCCGGTGCAGGACGCCAACGTCGCGTTACCGCCCGAAGGTGTCACGCACTGAGTGAACGCGCCGACGGAGATGTGCTGGTAACGCATGACCTCCAACGAAGGCGCCTCACCGGCGCCTGTCACTCTGCCGGCCGGTCCGTTGCCTGCATCAGGAACAATGCCGAGTGCTCGCGGGGTATGGGTCCCAAGCGGTTATCCGGGAAGGCAGCGTTGGTCAGCATCGTCTGATAGGCCAGTGAGCCAAAAATGAACTTCGCATCATTCGGCGTCGGTAACGCAGCCATCAACTCCTGGCCGCGCTTCAGCACGTCTGGGTACTGCTTGATGAAGGCTTCCAGCGTGATGCTCCCGATCGTGCAGCGGTTGGTGATGTAGCGCAACTGGTCCCCCAGGGCTGCCAGCCGCTTTTCGCCTGTATCCAGGTTCGCGTCCTGTACCGCCGGTTTCAGCGCAGGGGTGACCACCTCGTAATAGGCCAGCTCCCGCTGCATGATGGTTTCCAACGGCAGCGTGCCGGCATTTGCCGGTGCCGCGGGTGGACTCGGCGTACTGGTGGATGCCGGGGTTGGCGTGGCGGCGGTGATACCGGGAATGGAATCCATGCAGGGCTCACTGGAAGGGAAGTGCCTGAGCCTAGCCAGCCCCGGGTACCGGACTGGTACTGAGTCACGCTACTGCGCCAAGTGACTGTTTCATGGGGCGCTCTCACCTCCTACCGCGCAACACACCGGGCCACACACGACACTCCATGGCCACCCGGATCGCGGACAATAGCGGCATGACCGATCGTGTACCGCTGTTGCTGCTGCCCGGCCTGCTCAACGACGCCGAACTCTGGCGCGCGCAGATTGCCGCGCTGTCTGATATCGCCGACTGCACCGTAGGCGACCAGACCCGAGGCGACACCATGCAGGCGGTGGTGGAGGACGTACTGGCCCAGGCCCCGGAACGCTTCGCCCTGGCAGGCTTCTCGCTCGGTGGCTTTGTCGCCCAGCAGATCCTGCGCGTGGCCCCGGAGCGGGTACTGCGGCTGGCGCTGATCGACACCTCCATCCACGCCGACTCGCCCGAGCGCGCCGCCCAGCGCCAGTCGCAGCGTTCCAGCGTGCGCCTGCCCGGCACCTTCCATGGCTTCGGCGACAAGCTGATGCGCAGCTACATCGATGCCTCGCGGCTGGACGACTACGTGCTGGTGCAGCGCGTGCGTGACATGACCGCACGCCTCGGCGCAGAGGTGTTTCTGCGCCAGAGCGCGCTCGATCGCGTTGACGGCCACGACGTACTGGCCGGCTACCGTGACCCGCTACTCATCATCTGCGGCGCCAACGACCGCATCACCCCGCTGGCGATCAGCGAGGAGATGCATGCCCTGGTACCCGGCTCAACCCTGGTCGTGCTGCCCGATTGCGGCCACCTCGCGCCAATGGAAAAGCCCGAGGAAGTAAGCGCTGCCATGCGTGAGTGGTTGCTGGCCCGCTGGTAGGGTCGCATCCCAATCGACCGCCGATAACGGTGCCGCGTTCTGTTGTGGCATGACCTCCGCCGAAGAAGCGCTCTTCGGCAGAGGTCATGCGTTCGCCGCGCCGATCATCGTGGTCGGCGGTTGATCGGGATCCAGCCCTACCAACCCAGGCGTCCGGCGACCCCTGAGCGAAAGGTCAATCCCACGCCGGCGCGATACCTTCCGGGTTCGCCAGCCGCTGTCCACGATCCAGCGTGGCAATCTGCGCCATGTCCTCGTCGCTCAACCGCAGGTCCGCCGCGAGCAGGTTGCTGGCCAGGTTCTCGCGCTTGGTCGACGACGGAATCACCGCAAAGCCCTGCTGCAGCGCCCAGGCCAGCGCGACCTGCGCCGGGGTGGCGTCGTGGCGTTCGGCAATGGCCTGGATCACCGGATCCTTCAACACTTCGCCATAGGCCAGGCTCATGTAGGCCGTCACATGGATGCCCTGCTCACGCAGGAACGCAATCAACGCCCGATTCTGCAGGTACGGATGCACCTCGATCTGGTTGGTCGCGATCGCATCGGCACCGAGGATCGCAATCGCCTGGCGGGTGAGGTCAATCGTGAAATTGGAAATGCCGATCTGCCGGGTCAGGCCTTCGGCCTTGGCCTGCGCCAGCGCGCCCAGGTACTCGGCCATCGGCGCCGCGTCGTTCGGCGACGGCCAATGGATCAGGGTCAGGTCGACATGATCGGTACGCAGCTTGCGCAGGCTTTCGCGCAGGCTCTCCAGCAGGGCATCGTGCTGGAAGCTGGCGATCCAGATCTTGGTGGTCAGGAACAGGTCCTCACGCGCCACGCCAGACTCGGCGATGGCCTGCCCGACCTCGGCTTCGTTGCCGTAGATCTGCGCCGTATCGATGGCGCGGTAGCCCACGTCCAGTGCGTTGCGGACCGAATCGATGACGGTCTGGTCCTTCAGGCGGAACGTGCCAAGGCCGAATGCGGGAATGCTCATGGAAAACTCCTTCAGTGGGGGAGTGCAGGCTACGCCGTGCACCGTTAAACGAATCAAATGAGAAGGCTCAATGGGAGGCGACAACCACGCCCTCGGCGCGATCCTCGATCCCGTCACGCCGGTCCAGCCGCCCGCTCAGCACGGTCAGCCCCAGCGCACCCAACACCACCAGCGCGCCCAGCCAAGGCGTATGCATCAAGCCCAGGTGATCCACCACCAGCCCGCCCAGCGAAGCACCCATTGCGATGCCCACGTTGAACGCGGCGATGTTCAGGCCAGAGGCCACATCAGCGGCCTGCGGCGCAAAGCGCTGCGCCTGTTTCACCACGTACACCTGCAGCCCCGGCACGTTGCCGAACGCCACCGCGCCCAGTGCCAGTACCGTCAGCAGCACCAGCCAGCTGTTGTGTGCGGTGAAGGTCAGGGCAAACAGCACCAGCGCCAGAAGCCCGAAGATCAGCTTCAGCGCCGGAATCGGCCCACGGCGGTCGGCCAGGCGGCCACCCCACAGGTTGCCGATCGCCACCGACACGCCATACACCAGCAGCACGCCGCTCACTGCGTTCGGCGAGAAACCGGTGACGTCCTGCAGGATCGACGCAAGATAGGTAAAGGACAGGAACGTACCGCCATAGCCCAGCGCGGTGATCGCATACACCAGCAGCAGACGCGGCTGCGCCAGTACCGAAAGCTGCTGGCCGAACGTCGCCGGCTCGCTGCGCTGCAGGTTGCGCGGTACGAACAGCAGGCTACCGATCAGCGCGACCACGCCCAGCGCCGCCACTGCCAGGAAGGTCGCCCGCCAGCCCAGGTGCTGGCCGATGAACGTGCCCAGCGGCACCCCGGTGACCAGCGCCACGGTCAGGCCGGTGAACATGATCGCAATCGCACTGGCCGCCTTTTCCTTCGGCACCACCGAGGTGGCAATGATCGAGCCGATCGAGAAGAACACGCCGTGTGCCAGCCCGGTCAACACCCGCGCCACGATCAGCGAGCCATAGCTGGGCGCCATCCAGGCAATCACATTGCCCAGGGTGAACAGCACCATCAGGGCCACCAGCAGGGTCTTGCGCGGCACCCGGCCGGTCAGTGCGGTCAACACCGGCGCGCCGACCGCCACACCCAGCGCGTACAGCGAGACCAGCAGGCCTGCGGAGGGCAGGGACACGCCGAGGTCGGCGGCAATGGTCGGGATCAGCCCGACGATGACGAATTCTGTGGTGCCGATGGCGTACGCACCCAGCGTAAGCGCCAACAGGGCCAAGGGGATGCCACGGGACATGAGGGTTACCGGTGGAAGAAGAAGGAGCGCAGTCTGCGCGCACGACTCTTGCCGAAAAACCGGTCTTCACGCCAATGACTCTTGCTTCATGGTCAATAATGGGGCCATGAAGACCACCCTCGATGAAATGCAGGCGTTCATCGCCGTGATCGACAGCGGTTCGATCACCGCCGCCGCCGAAGCACTGGGCCAGACCACTTCCGGGGTCAGCCGGGCCTTGGGCCGCCTGGAGGAAAAGCTGGGCACCACGCTGCTGACCCGCACCACCCGGCGGCTCCAGCTCACCGAAGAGGGTGACGCGTTCCTGGCCCAGGCCCGCGCCATCGTGGCCTCGGTGGAAGCGGCCGAAGAGCAGATGACCGCGCGGCGGCAGCGCCCGGCCGGCCGCCTGCGCGTGGATGCGGCCACCCCCTTCGTGCTGCACGTCATCGCGCCGATGGTCGCCGGGTACCGGGCGCTGTACCCGGACGTGCAGCTGGAGCTCAACAGCAGCGAGCGCTACATCGATCTGCTGGAACGCCGCACCGACGTCGCCATCCGGATCGGCCCGCTGGCCGATTCCACCCTGCACGCGCGCCCGCTGGCGCACAGCCGCCTTCGCGTATTGGCCAGCCCGGCCTACCTCGCCCAGTACGGCACGCCGAAGACGGTTGAAGAACTGGACGGCCACGCGCTGCTCGGCTTCAACGAGCCCGACTCGCTCAACCACTGGCCGCTGCCCGGGCGCACCGACGCGCTGCTGCACATCCGCCCGGCGGTGGCGGTGTCCAGCGGCGAAACGCTGCGCCGGCTGGCGCTGGAGGGGGCGGGCGTGGTCTGCCTGTCCGACTTCATGACCCACCGCGACCGCGATGCGGGCACGCTGGTGCAGGTGCTGCCGGCGCTCACCGTGGAAGTGCGCCAGCCCATCCACGCCGTGTACTACCGCAACACCGCCGTCTCGGCGCGGATCAGCAGCTTCCTGGACCATCTCGCCGAATCCATGTCCGGGCGGGCGTTCCTCCGCTGAAATCGGTGCATGGGCCGGCCAACGGCCGGGGCTACCCGCCGCTGGCAAAGTATGTAACTATTGTTGTTACATGAAATCCAGCAATCAATTCTCCGACGCGCTCCACATCATGGCCCACCTGGTCGGCCAGGACGGACCGCGCACCTCCGAACAGCTCGCTGCCTGCCTGCCGACCCACCCGGTGGTGATCCGCCGCCTGCTCGCTGCGCTGCAGAAGGGCGGGCTGGTCCACACCGCCCGCGGCCATGGTGGCGGCAGCCAGCTGGCGCGCGACCCGGCCACCATCACCCTGCACGACGTCTATCTCGCCATCGGCTCGCCGGCGCTGCTGCATACCGGCGCGCGCGAAACCGGGCGCGGCTGCCCGGTGCAGCAGGTGGTGAATGCCGCGCTGGATGAGAGCTACCAACAGGCGCAGGCACTGCTCGAACAGCGCCTGCATGCCACCACGCTGGCGACCCTGGGCGACGCCTTTGCCCAGCACCTGGCCCAGCACAGCAAGGGAGTTCCGCATGACCTTTGATGCCGTGATCGTCGGCGGCAGTTTCGCCGGGCTCTCCGCCGCCATGATGCTGGCGCGTGCGCGCCGCAGCGTGCTGGTGATCGACAGCGGGCTGCCGCGCAACCGCTTCTCCAGCCACTCGCACGGCGTGCTGGGTCTGGATGGCATCTCCGGCGGCGACCTGCTGCGCCAGGCCAAGGCACAGCTGCTGGATTACCCCAGCGTGCGCTGGGCCAACGACATCGCCACCGACGCGCAGCCGACCGTGGATGGTTTCGCGGTAAGCACGGCGGCCGGTGATACATGGGCGGCGCGCAAGCTGCTGCTGGCCACCGGCATCCGCGATGTGTTGCCCGGGCTGCCCGGCCTTGCCGAACGCTGGGGTCACAGCGTGCTGCACTGCCCGTACTGCCATGGCTATGAAGTGGGCGGCGGCGCGATCGGGCTGCTGGGGGGACATCCGATGTCGCCAATCATGGCCGGGCTGATCGCCGACTTGGGCCAGGTCACCTTTTTCACCCAAGGCATGGCACTGGACGAGGAGCAGCTGGGCACGCTGCAGCGGCGCGGCGTGCAGATCGAAACGGAAACGGTGGTAGCGCTGGAAGGCGACCCGCCGCAGTTGAGTGGGGCCTTGCTGGCCGATGGACGCCACATCGACCTGCGCGCGCTGTTCGTCAGTGCGCGCCAGGAAATGGGTTCGCAGCTGGTGGAGCAGCTCGGCTGTGAACTGGAAGAGAGCCCGGTCGGTGTGCTGGTTCGGGTGGATGCGCAGAAGCAGACCACGGTGCCCGGTGTCTACGCGGCGGGTGATGCAACGGTGATGGGCAACATCACGCTGGCCAGTGCGGAGGGCGTGCGCGCCGGGGTCAGCATGCATCACGCGCTGGTGGCCGAGGATGGGGCAGTGGTGGGGTGATGCGGAAACGGCCACCCTGGGGTGGCCGTTGCTGGTGCGGTCATTTCGGCGGGGTGGTCAGGCGGCGCTGGCGCTTTCCAGCTGTGCGATGTCTTCGGCGGTCAGGCCTACCTGGGCAGCGGCGAGGACGTCGTGCAGCTGTTCCACGCGGGTCGCGCTGACGATCGGCGCGGTGATGCCCGGGCGGGCGATCAACCAGGCAATGGCGACCTGGGCGGGGGTCGCGTTGTAGGTGCCGGCCACGTCATCCAACGCCTGCAGGATGCGCAGGCCACGCGGATTGACGTACCTGGCCACCACGCTGCTGCCGCGCGAGCTGCTCTTGGCCGCATCGTCGGCACTGCGGTACTTGCCGCTGAGGAAGCCGCTGGCCAGCGAGTAGTAGCTGATCACGCCCAGCCCGTGCTCGCGCGCCACCGCTTCCAGCCCGCTTTCGTAACCGGCACGGTCATACAGGTTGTACTCCGGCTGCAGCGTCTCGTAGCGGGGCAGCTTGTAGTCCGCCGATACCTTCAACGCGGCCTGCAGCCGCTCGGCGCTGTAGTTCGAGGCGCCAATCGCACGTACCTTGCCCTGTTCGATCAACCGGCCAAACGCGGCCAGCGTGGTTTCCAGCGGCGTGGACTCGTCATCCTCGTGCGCCTGGTAGAGATCGATGACGTCGGTCTGCAGGCGGCGCAGCGAATCTTCCACGGCCGCGCTGATGTTGTCGGCGGACAGCCCCGGGTGTTCGGCCCACTTGGCAACCTTGGTGGCCAGCACCACCTTGTCGCGCTTGCCGCTGCGCTGGAACCAGCGACCCAGGATCGTTTCCGATTCACCGCCCTTGTTCCCGGGCACCCAGGCCGAATACACATCGGCGGTATCGACCAGGCTGTAGCCGGCATCGACGAACGCATCGAGCAGGGCGAACGAGGTCTTCTCGTCCGCGCCCCAGCCGAAGACGTTGCCGCCGAACGCGATGGGAAGCACTTTCAGGCCGGAACGGCCGAGTTCGCGCGGTGCAGTCATGGGCAATCCTCCAGTCAAATCCAATGTCACAGCATAAGTGCCTGTCCATGACACCGCTGCGGCGCGGGCCACAAAACAGTGTTCCGCTTCGCTGCACTGCACTAACGTTTTGTGAACACCTTTGACATCGCGGCTGCTAGGCTCGCCGCATCCCGCCACCGTAGGTGATCCGATGAAAGCCCGTTCGCTCAGCTGTGCCTGCCTGTTCACCGTGTCCACGCTGCTGCTTGCCGCCCCCGCCATGGCCATCAAGCCAGCCGGCCCCAACGCCCAGCCCGCCATCACCGCCGCCGTCCAGGCTGCCGTCGACGGCAAGGGCCGCACGCCGGACAACGTGAAGCGCGACGCCTACCGCCACCCGGCGCAGACGTTGTCGTTCTTCGGGGTGGAACCGGGCAAGACCGTGGTGGAAATCACCCCCGGTGGCGGCTGGTACTCGGAAATCCTCGCCCCGCTGCTGCGTGACAAGGGCACCTACGTCGCGGCGGTGGTCGACCCGATGGCGGTTGCTGAAGGCAAGGCCCGCGATTACCAGCAGCGCGGTCGCGACGGGCTGGAAAAGAAGTTCGCCGGCACCCCGGCGCTCTACGACAAGGCCAAGATCGTGGGCTACGACCCCAAAGCCCCCAAGTTCGGCCCCGACAACTCCGCCGATGTCGTGCTGACCTTCCGCAACGTGCACAACTGGCGCAGCGCCAACCAGGCCGAAGGCATGTTCAAGGGCTTCTACAGCGTGCTCAAGCCCGGTGGCGTGCTCGGCGTGGTCGAACACCGTGCCAAGGCCGACGTGCCAGCCGACGACAAGAGCGGCTACGTGGGCCAGGCCCAGGTCATCGCCATGGCCGAAGCGGCCGGCTTCAAGCTTGCCGGCAGCAGCGAGATCAACGCCAACCCGCGCGATACCAAGGACCACCCGAACGGCGTGTGGACCCTGCCGCCGGTGAACAACCACGACGCCGCCGATGATGCCAAGTACAAGGCGATCGGTGAAAGCGACCGAATGACCCTTCGTTTCGTGAAGTAGTGCCGGGCCCTGCCCGGTACGCGGGCGCACGACCAACGGTCGTGCGCTACCGGTTGAGATAGCGGTAGGTACCGACCGTTGGTCGGTACCACGGCGTCCGAAGCCGTGTAATGGGACAATGACACCTCGTCACCCACGTCCCGTCCCATGCTGATCGCCTTCAACAAGCCCTTCAACGTCCTGTGCCAGTTCACCGACAGCAGCCAGCCGCCACGCGCGACTTTGGCCGGCTTCGGCCTGCCGCCTGACGTGTACGCGGCAGGTCGTCTGGACTACGACAGTGAGGGCCTGCTGCTGCTCACCGACGACGGCAGGCTGGCGCATCGGCTGACCGACCCGCGCCACAAGGAAGACAAGACCTACTGGGTGCAGGTGGAAGGCACGCTGACCGACGAGCAGGTACAGGCGTTGCGCAGCGGCGTGCAGTTGAACGACGGCCCGACCCTGCCCGCACGCGTGGAGTACCTGGAAACCCCAACGTTGTGGGAGCGCACGCCGCCGGTGCGGTTCCGCAAGACCGTGCCCGATGCATGGCTGGCCATCACCCTGCGCGAAGGGCGCAACCGCCAGGTGCGGCGGATGACAGCGGCGGTCGGCCTGCCCACGCTGCGGCTGGTGCGCGTGGCGATGGGCCCGCACCGGTTGGCGGACCTGCAGCCCGGCCAGTGGCGGCGGATCGATTGATCCAAACAAAAAACCGCCGGACATGCCGGCGGTTTTCGTCAACTGCAACGTGCCTGATGGATCAGGCGTCGCTGCCGATATCGCTGTGCTCATCCACCACCGTCGTGTTGCGGCGGTTGCGGGCGCTGATGCGCTCGGCCTGCCCATTCACGACGCTGCCGTTGGCCAGCTTCTTCTTCTGCTGCTTGCGGTACAGCGCGTAGCCCAGCAGGCCTACACCTACCGCGGCCACGGCGATGGTGGCCGCCGGGTTACGGCGCACCGCCTTGGCGGCCACTTTGCTGCCGGTCTTCACCGCACCCAGCGCCGCACCGGTCTTGATCCAGTCCGTCGCCTGCGGGCCGAGGTGGCGCAGGTTGCTGCCGGCATGCTTCAGGCCATCGCCTGCGCTGCTTGCCAGATCCAGTGCACGCTCCAGGGCGCGGTCGGTAATCACGGTCAGTCTGCTCATTGGGGGGTCCTTTGCCTCGGTTCGAATTCCAGTGTCGCGCGGGGGCCGTGTAGGGCGTGTTATCCGCCAGGCACGGCATGGTCACGACGATAACCAATCCGCGCGTTCCATTCAGGTGGACCGGCGGCGCACGGTCAGCCGGCGTTACGTCCCGCGCGGCTTGGCGCGATGGGTGGCGCTGGCCGTCCACGGATCATCCGGCCACGGGTGCCGTGGGTAGCGCCCCTTCATCTCCTTTTTGACTTCGGCATAGGTGTTGGCCCAGAAGTTGCGCAAGTCTTGGGTCACCTGCAGCGGCCGGCCACCGGGCGACAGCAGGTGCAGCGTGAGCGGCACGCGGCCATCGGCGATGCGCGGCGTATCGGCCAGCCCGAACAGCTCCTGCAGCTTCACCGCCAGCACCGGTGGCTGCGGCGTGCTGCCATCGGCCTCCAGCGCATACGTGATCGGCCGCTCCATGCCCGACGGCACCGCGATACGCACCGGCGCATGCTTGTCGATCAGCTGGCGCTGCGCCCACGGCATCGGCGACTTCAGCGCCTCGCCCAGCGTGGACTCATCCAGCGCATCCAGGCGCGTCTTGCCATTGAACGCCGGCGTCAGCCATATCGCGAGCGTCTCCATCAGCGCCGCATCCGACACCTCCGGCAGGTCCAGCTCCGGCATCCACGCACGCAGCGAGAGCGCTCGCGCCTGCCACTGGCGCAAGCCGTCGGTCCATGGCAATGCCTCCAGTCCCAGCTCGCGCACCGCCTCGGTCAAGGCCTGCGCGGCCTGCGCCGGATCCACCCGCCCGGCCGATCGGCTGTCCAGCACAATGCGGTCGAAGCGGCTTTCGCGGCGCGCCACCAGCGCCCGCTTGTCCGCGTCCCAGCGCACCACGTCCTGCTGCTGGAAGCGCTGCGGGAAATCCCGGCGCAGGCGGTTCTCATCCACCGGCGCGGCGCGCTGCAGCAGCGCATCGCGGGCTTCGTAGCGCAGTTCCACCGCCACCAGCCACGGCTCACCGCGCAGGTCGCTGGGGTCGAACAAGCGCGCGCTGCGCCCATTGGCCAACAGGTAACGCAGCGGGTCGGTGGGATGCCGCGCCGCGATCCGGTCCGGGAAGGCGTGCGCCAGCAGGTCGCCCAGCTGGTGGGCTTCCACTGAAGACGGCGGCGCGGTGTCGCAGCGCAGGCGCCGCCGCCACTGCTTGCTGGCCGCATCGATGGCCGCCAGCGCGCCGCGATTGGCGTCCTGCGGCACGCGTCCCTGCCGGAATGCGGCCAGCGCCCGCCACCGCGCGGCCAACGCATCGCCGCCGTGGCGCAGCGGATCCCGCGCTTCCACCAGCGCGGCCAGGTCGCAGGCCAGCGCCTGCTCGGTGCCGTTGCCGGCCGCCAGCAGCATCGCCGACAGCCGTGGGTGCGTGCCCAGGGTGAGCATGCGCCGGCCCAGTGCGGTGGGCGCGCCGCTATCGCCCAGCGCACCCAACCGCTGCAGCAGCTCGCGCGCGGCGGCCATCGCGCCCACCGGCGGCGCATCCACGAAACGCAGGTCCTCGCTGCCCCATGCAGCCAGCTCCAGCGCCAGCGCGGCCAGCTCCACCTGTGCGATCTCCGGCCGGCGCTGCGCTTCCAGCCGCTGCGACTGCGGCCACAGCCGCCAGGCCCAGCCTTCAGCCACGCGCCCGGCGCGGCCGGCGCGCTGGTCGGCCGAGGCCTGCGCGATGTTCACCACGTCCAGTCGCGAAAAACCGCTGTTGGGGTCATAACGCGGCTCGCGCGCCAGCCCCGCATCCACCACCACGCGCACCCCGGGCAGGGTCACCGAGGATTCGGCCACGTTGGTGGCCAGCACCACCCGGCGCTGGCCCTGCGGATCGGGCTGAAGCACGCGCGACTGCTGCTCCACCGGCAGCTCGCCGTGCAGCGGCAGCACCTGAATATCGGCGGGCAACGCCTGTTCCAGCGCCGCCTGGGTGCGCGCGATCTCGCGTTGGCCCGGCAGGAACACCAGCACATCCCCGGGGTGCTCAGCCAAGGCCTGCTCCACCGCGCGCCGTGCCTGCGCCTCAAGAGATTCATCGCGGCGGGCCGGGAAATGGCTCACCGCCACCGGGAAGCTGCGGCCGGCGCTGCTCAGGCGCGGGGCGTCCAGAAACTGCGCCAGCCGCTCGCCATCCAGCGTCGCCGACATCACCACGATGCGCAGGTCCTCGCGCAATTGCGCCTGCACATCCAGCGCCAGCGCCAGCCCGAGATCGGCGGCCAGATGGCGCTCATGGAATTCATCGAACAGCAGCGCGCCCACCCCGTCCAGCATCGGGTCGTCCTGCAGCATGCGGGTGAGGATGCCCTCGGTGACCACCTCCACCCGGGTGCGCGCGGACACCTTGTTCTCGAAGCGGATGCGGTAGCCCACCGTTCCGCCGACCTCTTCCCCCAACTGCCGCGCCATGAACTGCGCGGCGCTGCGTGCGGCCACCCGGCGCGGTTCCAGCATGATGATCTTCCGGCCTTCCAGCCACGGCGCGTCCAGCAGCGCCAGCGGCACCTGGGTGGTCTTGCCCGCGCCCGGGGGCGCTTCCAGCACCAGGCGCGGATGCGTGGCCAGCTGTGTGGCGATCTGCGGCAGCAGCTCGGAAATCGGAAAACTCGACGTACTCATGGCGCAAGGATACGGGCCGGCGGCAGGGCCGGCGAGCCGGCCGGGCTACAATGGCGCGATTCATTGCCCTGTAGCTGCCCCATGCAACTGATCGATATCGGCGCCAACCTAACCCACGATTCCTTCGACCGCGACCGCGATGCCGTGCTGGCCCGCGCCCGCGACGCCGGCGTGGTGCAGATGGTGCTGACCGGCGCCAGCCGCGAGCATTCGCCGATGGCCCTCGACCTGGCGCGCCAGCACCCGGGCTTCCTGTACGCCACCGCCGGCGTGCACCCGCACCACGCGGTGGAGTACACCGACGAATGCGATGCCGAAATGCGCGCGCTGCACGCCCACGCCGAAGTGGTGGCGGTGGGCGAGTGCGGCCTGGACTATTTCCGCGATTTCGCCCCGCGCCCGGCGCAACACCGAGCCTTCGAGCGCCAGCTGCAGCTGGCCAGCGAGGTGCGCGCCGCCGCTGGACAGCGCAAGCCGCTGTTCCTGCACCAGCGCGACGCGCATGCCGATTTCATGGCGCAGATGAAGAACTTCGACGGCCGCATCGGCGCCGCGGTAGTGCATTGCTTCACCGGCGAGCGCCAGGAGCTGTTCGATTACCTGGACCAGGACTGGTACATCGGCATCACCGGCTGGCTGTGCGACGAGCGCCGTGGCGCGCACCTGCGTGAGCTGGTCAAGCACATTCCGGCCGAGCGGCTGATGATTGAAACCGACGCGCCGTACCTGCTGCCGCGCAGTTTGAAGCCGATGCCGAAGGATCGGCGCAATGAGCCGATGTTCCTGGCGCATATCGTGGAAGAGCTGGCGCGGGACCGCGGCGAGGATGTGGAGCTGACCGCAGCGAACGCCACCGCAGCGACGCGCACGTTCTTCCGCCTGCCAGACGCGCGCTGACCCGGCCCTGCCGTGTCGCTGCCTTGGTAGGGTCGCATCCCGATCGACCGCCGATACCAATGGGCAGGCCGTAGAAGGCATGACCGATGGCGAAGGCACGTCGCCGGAGAGGTCAATGCGTCAAAGCACTGATCACCCCTATCGGCGGTTGTTTGGGAACCAACCCTACCGGATGGCGTCCTGAAGGCCCTCGCGGTATGTCGCGAATGTTGGCTTCCACCCCAAGGCTTCGCGCGTGCCCCGGCTGTCGATGCGCTTGTTGCTGGCGTAGAACCGCCGCAACGCCGGGCTTACCGACGGGTCATCCCACGCCACCGCAGGTGGCATTGCAAACCCGCCCAGCTCCGCCGCGAACGTCAGCACGTGCTGCGGCGGCGCCGGCTCGTCGTCGGCAGGTAGATACAGCGCCTCACCGGGGTGACCCATCGCGGCAACAACGACCGCCGCCAGATCCTCCACATGCAGCCGGTTGAACACCAACCCTGGCCGCAGCACATGACGCGCCCGGCCTTCCGCCAGTTGAACCAGCGCATTGCGCCCGGGCCCATAGATCCCGGGCAGCCGGAACACGGCAGACGGCACGCCCTTGTCACGCGCGAACCCGCGCCACTGTTCCTCGGCCAGCAACCGCCGCCGTGCCGTGTCATCCACCGCATCGGCCACCGACGACTCGTCGATCCAGCCGCCCTCGCGGTCGGCGTACACCGCCGTTGAAGAGAGATAGCCCACCCAGCGAAGGACCGTGCTGGCACGCAGCGCTTCGGCCACCAACCGCAACGCAGGGTCACCGGCATCATCCGGAGGCACCGTACAGATCACCGCCTCCGCGCTGCGGATGGCCTCACGCAGCGCATCATCAACAGGCTGCCCCGCCACCAGCCGGTGGCGGACAACACCATCGTCGGCCGCCGCCTCCGGCTCCCGCACCGTCCCACTGCATGCCACACCCTGGGCCTGTAACAGCGCCGCCACGTGCCGCCCGCTGTAGCCAAGCCCCAGCACCAGAACCCGCGTCGGTGCAGCGCCGGCAGCCATGCTCAGCCCGCGCGCTGGCGCTGGTAAGCCTGCAGATGCGCATACGCCACCGCCAGCAGCGGCGCCGCCTGGCCGGCCGCGCGTGCCCGCACCAGCATGTCGCCCACGATCTGCTCGGCCTCCACCTGCTGGCCGGCCTCCAGATCGCGCAGCATGGACGCCTTCAGCGCCGAACCTTCCTGCGTGGTCGCCGCCAGTGCCACCGCCTGCGCCTTCTCCGGAATCGGCTCACCCGCCGCCTCGGCTACCGCCAGGCATTCGGCATACAGCCCGCGCACGATCTCCGCACCATCATCGGTCGCCACGATCGTGCCCACATCCGCCCGCATCAGGCAGGTTGCCGCCGCCAGCGTGGTCAGGAACGTGTACTTGACCCACTGCTCCTGCCCAATGGCATCGCTGGCCACATGGTCCACCCCGGCCTGTACGCACGCCGCCGCCAGCGCCAGTACCCGCGCACTGCTGCCCGGCGTATCACGTTCGCCAAAGGTCAGCTTCGCCGCTGGCGCCAGGTGCAGCACCGCCCCATCGGCGGCCTTGGTCGCACTGATGAAGCACAGCCCACCCAGCACCGCATCGCGGCCAAAGCGCGCATCCAGCGCCGCGTAGTGGCGCAGCCCGTTGAGGATCGGCAGCACCGTCGTACGCGAGGACACCGCAGGTGCAATCGCCTCGATGGCGCTGTCCAGGTCGTAGGCCTTGCAGCTCAGGATCACCAGATCGAAGGGCTGCTCTGCGGCAAGCGCAGGCAGCGCATCGGCAGTCACGTGGGCTACCGGGAAGCTCGCATCACCCAGCGGGCTGCGAATCACCAGCCCCTCGCTGTCGAGCTGAGCCGCGCGGGCAGGGCGGACCAGGAAGGTCACGTCGACCCCCGCCTGGGCCAGGCGACCGCCGAAGTAACCGCCGGTACCACCGGCACCCAATACAAGTATGCGCATGCGTTTCTCCAACTACTTCCAGGGCCGGCCAACGGCCGGCGCTACGGGGTAGATCAGCTCCGCATGCCTACGCCGCGCTTGAGCAGCCACAGCGCCAGCGCGGTCAGTACCACCACGAAACCAATCATCAGCGCATACGCCACCCACAGCGGCACGTCGCTCGTACCCAGCAGGCCGTAGCGGAACGCGTTCACCATGTAGAAGATCGGGTTCGCGTGCGTGGCCGCTTCCGCCCACGTCGGCAGCAGCTTCACCGAATAGAACACGCCGCCCAGGTAGGTCAGCGGGGTCAGGATGAAGGTGGGCACGATTGCCACGTCATCGAACTTCTTGGCGTACACCGCATTGATGAAACCGGCCAGCGAGAAGATCGTCGCGCCCAGCAGCACCGTGGTCAGCGTCACCAGCGGGTGCGGAATGCGCACCGGCGTGAAGAACATCGCGATCAGCAGCACGATCACGCCCACCATCAACCCGCGCAGCACCGCACCGGCCACGTAACCCCACAGGATCACCCAGTTCGGCATCGGGCTCACCAGCAGCTCTTCCACGTGGCGCCCGAACTTCGCACCGAAGAACGACGAACTGATGTTGCCGTAGCTGTTCTGGATCACGCTCATCATCACCAGGCCCGGCACGATGAACTGCATGTAGCTGTAGCCGCCCATCTCGCCCACGCGCGACCCGATCAGCCCGCCGAAGATCAGGAAGTACAGCGTCATCGTGATCGCCGGCGGCACCAGCGTCTGGCCCCAGATGCGCAGGATGCGCGCCACTTCGCGGCGCACGATCGTCATCAGCGCAATCCGGTTGCGCTGGCCGTCGGTCAGGACCGGGGTCGGGGTGCTGCTCATGCCGCGTTCTCCTGGTTGCCGGTGAGGCGCACGAACAGCTCCTCCAGGCGGTTGCTCTTGGTCCGCATCGACCGCACCCGGATGCCCGACGCGTTCAGCGCCGCGAACACCCGGTTCAGATCCATCGCGCGCGGCATGTCCACGTCCAGCGTATGCCCGTCGATGGCCACCATCGTGGTGCCCTCGATCACCGGCAGCTGCGCCGGCAGCTCACCGTCGATATCGAACAGGAAGCCTTCCACGTCCAGCTTGGCCAGCAGCTCGCGCATCGGCCCCTGGGTCACGATCTGGCCGTGGTTGATGATGGCCAGGTTGCGGCACAGGTGCTCGGCCTCTTCCAGGTAATGCGTGGTGAGGATGATCGTGGTGCCAGCGGCGTTGATCTCCTTCAGCACCCGCCACATGTCGCGGCGGATCTCGATATCCACGCCCGCGGTCGGCTCATCCAGGATCAGCAGGCGCGGGCGGGTCATCATCGCCCGGGCGATCATCAGCCGGCGCTTCATGCCGCCCGACAGCGTCCGGCTCATCACCTGCGCCTTTTCCCACAGATGGGCGCGCTTGAGCTCCTCCTCGGCCATCTTCTCGGCCTCGGCACGGGCCACGCCATAGAAGCCGGCGTAGTTGACCAGGATGTCGAAGGGCTTCTCGAACAGGTTGAAGTTGATTTCCTGCGGCACCAGGCCGATCAGGCGCATGGTGGCGCTCCGGTTGCGCACCAGGTCGCTGCCGAATACCTCCACCTGGCCCTCGCTGAGGTTCACCAGCGAGCTGATGATCCCGATCAGGGTGGACTTGCCGGCCCCGTTCGGGCCCAGCAGCGCGAAGAAGTCGCCCGGGGCAACGTCCAGCGAAACCCCTTTCAGGGCCTGGGTGCCGTTGTCATAGGTCTTGCGGAGGTCGCGCACCCGCAGGGCGGGGGCGGTACTGGTCGCGGGAGTGTTCTGGGATGCCAAGCTCTTGCCTTCGCGCCCATGGGACGGCGCTGGATAGGGGCGGGGGAGCGGCTATTATAGAAGCCCCCGAGGGTCTGCCCCGGCTACACACTGTTTCCCAAATTCGTGCCTGTTCAATTCCCCCTCAAGCTGATCGACCGGCGCATGCTGGCCCCCACCGTCGGCCACTACCAGTTCCTGCGTGATGACGGCCAACCGCTGGATTTCCAGCCCGGACAGTTCATCCAGGTCCATTTCGAGTACGCCGACGGCACTGCCACCAAGCGCAGCTACTCCCTGGCCACCATCCACGACCACGCCATGGCCCCCGGCGAAGCCGTTGATATTGCAGTCAGCTTTGTGCCCGGCGGCGCCGCCACGGCCCTGTTCGAGGGCCTGGACCTGGGCGGCCACGTGACCGCCAGCGGCCCGTTTGGCCGGTTCTGCCTGATGCCGGGCGACCACAACGCCCGCTACCTGCTCATCGCCACCGGCACCGGGGTCACCCCGTACCGCTCCATGCTGCCGCTGCTGGCCACCGCCATGGCCGAGCGCGGGGTGGAAGTGGTGCTGCTCCAAGGCGCCCGCACCCCTGAAGAGCTGCTCTACAGCGAAGACTTCTACGCCTTCGCCGCCGCCCACCCGGGCTTCCGCTACGTGCCGTGCCTGTCCCGCGAGCTGCCCGACAGCCCGCACCCGGACGTCCGCCATGGCTACGTGCAGCAGCACCTGGCCGAGTTTGCGCCCAACCCCGCCACCGACATCGCCTACCTGTGCGGCAACCCGGACATGGTGGATGCGACCTTCGAGGCGCTGAAGGAAGCGGGCTTGCCGACGCCGCAGGTGCGGCGGGAGAAGTACGTCAGCAGCAAGTGACGCTGGGCTGGAGTAAGGGGGCTAGAATGGCCCCATCAGATCCGGAGCTACCGCCATGACGCCCCCCGTGACTGCCAAGCAGGAAGTCGCCCAGTTGCTGAATCAACTGCCGGACGATTCCACGCTTGAAGACATCCAGTACCACGTCTATGTATTGGAGAAGATCCAGCGCGGCCGCGCGGATGTGGATGCTGGCCGGGTCCACACCACAGAACAGGCGCGCGAGCGGCTGGGTAAATGGCTGGACCGCTGAACTGGACGAGCGAGGCGCTCGAAGATATCGACGCCATCGCAGAGTTCATTGCACGAGACTCCCCGCGCCACGCCAGACGGATCATCGAAGCGCTGTTTGAGCTGGGCAATGTGATTGAGGTCCATCCCTCTGCGGGTAGGGTAGTGCCAGAGGTTGGCCGTACAAGCCTGCGAGAGCGCTTCCTCTACAGCTATCGAGTCATTTACGAAATTCGCGCTGACCAGATTGCAGTACTCGCAGTCCTTCACGGTAAGAGACTGCTTGATTCTGTCGACGAGCGGCTGGGCGGCTGACGTTCGGGCATATGCGCAGGGAGCTTCAGCGGGCTGGAATCGACCCACTCGCGAGGTACGTTGCCAACGTGCGGTCTTCGATCTCGTACTCGCCCTTTTCACCCTTGGTTGCCAGCACCAGGTTCTTCACCAGTCGATTGACGGCGGTTTGAACCCGCTGCGGGTTGCACGCGTTCTTCTCTTCCAGTCGATCCGTGACCATGGCGCTGAAGTCCGTACTGAACAGGCTCTCCGGCTGTTGGGTAGCCAGGTGTTGCAGGATGATCCTGTCGATCGGTTTCAACCTCAGCCACTGCTCGCGTAGACCGGTTTCGCCTATCTCGTGCTGCCAGCGGCGCAAGCCATCCCACGGGTCGGATGTGATGCCAACCACCATGTGCAGGATGATCTGGTTGAGGTAGAGCGGCACCCGGGCAATGCGTTCGAAGACCCTGGCCAACTCCACCTGATCAACCTTGCGTCCGGTCATCTGCGCAAAGATGTGGGCGCGGTTGGCCACAAAGTCGTCGCCCAGCTGCGGCAGAGGCAGTGAAAGCGCCGCATCAAACAACGGCGCTCTACGCTTGCGGAACATTTCATTGAGTGCGTCGCAGGAGGATCCCGTAAAGAAGAGCTTCAACTTCGGCTGCAGCTCAAGCATCGAAGCGCGGAAGCAGGCGACGAAATCCTCGTGCATTCCAGCAGCGAGCGTCTGGAATTCATCCAGGATGAGCAGAACCGGCTTGTTGCTGGCCTGCGCCAGATTCTGCATTGCGGTTCTGAGCCTGCCTTGCAGGTCAGCTTGCGCACCCGTCTTTGTCCACTCCGCGTGTACCCCAGATCCGGCGTAAGCCGCCTTGGCGGTCACCTTGTCAGGCTTGATCGCCTTGGACAAAAGGCCCTTGGGCCGCGCGGCGGCTTCCAGCTCCTCCACAAGAGCTACTTCCGGATGGTCCCGCCTGACCCATAGATCGATGTAGCACGCCCGCCAGCCCCACGCCTCAGCCGCCGGGACGAGGTCGTTCCTCACGAAGAGGGTCTTCCCCATACGCCGCGCGGCGAACATGGTGATGGCATGGGTAAGCCCGGAGCCCAGCGCCTGATGGACCGTGTGGACCAGATCCTCGCGGGGGAAGTAGTGGATGTCGGCGAGCGTATTCATTATGGATCTTTATGGCCAAAACCATAATTATGATTTCCTTCATAAGATGCCATGATTCGTGGAGAAGTGCTGTGACCCTTCCCGCAAAAGGGTTGGGCCAGATACGCCAGCGCCCGACTCAGAGCACAGTTCCAGAAAGTGAGCCTGCACCTGCAGCTCGGCCTGTGTGGGGGAACGCAACTCCGCTACGATTGCGCGAACGCGCCGTAACGCGGGGATGCCGAGAGGGGAGCATGGAGCACGAAGTAGCCGAAGAGGTGATCCAGGCGGCTCGGGAACACCCGGGCGGCTTCGTATACAAGATCGAGGGTAGCTTCGGCCCTGATGACGCCGTTCCGCCCGAAGCCATCGTCGGTGCTTGGGAAGTTGACCCCAACGGAAAGCTCACCGGGAAATTCTTCGCTAACCCGAACTATCCGAGGCGAGCGTGACAGTCTTCGACATCGGCGGGATGGGCGCCAACGGCGCAGCAGTACGGAGGCTTTTCGGCGCGGTCCAGCAGTTCCTGGCGCGAACGAACGTGAGTCCTGAGGCTGCAGGAGCGATCAAAGCTCTGCTGGACGAACTCTATCCAGATGACGTGCACCTTCAGGAGGTGGCGGACAAGTTGGCGCTCTATCGCTTGGGGGGCGGAAAGAAGGCGCTTGGCGAGCGCGAAATCAGGGAATCGCTCAAGGGAGTCGAGAGCCATCTTCGGCGCACCTTGCTGCCTCGCAGAATAGAGCGAGCTGCGAACATGAGGTTGATTGACTTGCCTGACGTATTCCTGGAGATGGTGAAACCAGATCTGTCGCCAGATGACGATGTGAACTGGTACTTCGCCGGGATAGTGAAGGCCCTGTACTGGAACTATGGCTGCACAATTGAGGTAGCGGAACGCCTCGCGAGTGAGTACTACGTCAAGTTCAGCAATCGGGACTACTGCCATTCCATCGGTATTCCGGTGCAGGACGATGATTACTTCTTCCATGAAGGAGCCGGCGGGATCGCGATGAGGATCTACTACTGCCTGGTGCTGAAGTTGGAACCGGGCCATGAATCCTTCGTCGAATGGCGGCAGCATCACTATTAGTCCGCTTGAAAGCGCAGTTGTCCCTTGTCACGCGAGATCCATGGTTGATGCCGAAATCATCGAACAAGCCAAGTCGATCCGTGAGATGTCATCTCAAGACGCAGCTTAGGTAGCTGAACACCATGACGGTGATGAACGAGACAGCTGGCTCTGGTGTTCACAGGGAATTGTTATCCAGGCTCATGGCTGAGCTGAACCGTGCCGAAGGTTGAACTGTTGTACGCATCAGGGCGTACCATTCACCCGGGGCTTAGCCCTTGATCGCACTCCGCTCTACAAATTCCGTCGGCACGTGGTCGGTCAGCCAGACGCCATTGTCAGCCTGGAAGAACGTATAGCCCTGATGATGCATGCGAAGCGCATCAACTGTCAGCACGATAGGACTGCCGTAACGCTGGCCAACGGTCGTGGCGGTGGTGGTGTCTTCGGAAAGGTGCACATGGTGTCGCTGGCCCGGGCGTAGGCCTTCAGCCAGGATCGAGTCAAGGTTCCGCGTCGCCGTTCCGTGATAGAGCAGTGCAGGGGGAACCTTCGCAATGTGCTGTATGGCAACGCTATCTGTGGAGTGGCCTTGCACTGCACGAATGCGGCTGTTGTCATCGGAGAGCGTGAAGCGCTTCTTGTCGTTAGTGCTCACGATCCGCTGGATAAGTGCCCGATCCAGCTCTCGGCCAGCGGACGCTGCGCCGGCGATCAGTGCATCAACGTCAGCCCACCCTTCGGCGTCCAGCGTCAGCCCAATTGCCTCGGGCTGATGACGCAGCACGTAGCTCAGGAACTTGCTGGTCTCTACGAGTTGCTTTGTCATATGGCTACTTCTTCACGTCGGCGTGTACGGCGATTCACTTGGCAGCGCCGCCTTGGCCTCATCCAGCCTGTCTTCCCGTACCAACCCGCAGATCCGATGAGCCAGCGGCGTGACATCGGTGACACGCTGGGTCCACTCTCCGATGTACAGGCGCACGGCCTCGCCACTCAGTCCTATCTGGATGGCACGGTGTTCCAGCGGCCGGTGATGCAGGTCGCGCTCCGGGTCCCATTGCACGCGGACCGGTGAGCGGCTCTTGAGCGCCTCCCATTCCTGTGCGTCCATGCCCGGTTCGGGGTGGCTGGTACAGCCGTGAGCCAGCGCCCATGCGAAGCCCTCATGGGTGATGTCGATGGCCAGGATGCGGGACTGACCCGCATCCTTGTAGCCCCATCCGGCGCGATACATCATCCATAGGAAGGAGGGCTTGATCCACGTCATCCGCTCCATCTTGAAGGACGGGGCGACGAAGGTCTGGTGTTTGAGGGCGCTGTCGGCGATGGCGTCCGAGTAGGCCTGGTAAACGCGGAGAGTGGAAGCGTCGTACTGGGCGCGGATCTGCCGCGCCGGAATCGTTGTCGTTGTCATTTCGCTCCTTATAGCCGAGCTCGCGCAGCCGATCGACCAGCTGGCGACGGGCGGTCGCTTGCACTGGATCATCGGCGGTGCCGCGACCATCGATTGCGGTCGGGCATCAGGCCGGCGAATGCGTGCTGGACATGCATCCTTTGGGCGAACGAGAATGCGGCGACAGAATGTTTCCCTACGGAAACCTGGACGTGGTGAACATGGTGAACACTGGAAATACGGCAAGTGACCCTTCCGATTTTTCCAGCGGTATTTCTCCCGAAGCGTCGGCTCATCGGGGCGTGCGGCCAAGAGGTGATTACATGCACCATCCAAGAATCATGTCCTCCGAGATCGCCAAGGCCGTCGAACTTGCCAGCGCGGAAGGGAACGAGATCTTGAGCGTGTCGGAGGGGTGGGCAGAAGTGCGGCAGGTCGTACATATGAAGCGGCCGCTGACTGACGCTCTTAGAAACCGGATATCGCTCTTGACGCTGAGACACTGGACGACGGAGCCGACACCACATAACAAGGCGGAAGTGGGGTTCTCTGATGACACTGACCGGGTCGCGTTAGCCTTCCCCGCGTGATTTCTCAACATGAGGCAGTGAGATGGATCCTGGTGTTTCCATGGATGAGGATGTCAACGATTATTTCGACATGATAGTCGGAAGCTTGAGCTTAAGCTTTGGCTACTGCTTGTCGCAATCGGAAGACTTGGTAAGGGAGTATTACCGCAAGTTCACTGATCCGATCTTCTGCTCATCAATAGGGATGCGCGTGCAGGATCACGACTTTTTCTTCCACGAGGGAGTTCTCGGGATGGCGCTCAGAGTTCAGTACTACTTGGTGCTGAAAGGAAGTCCACGTCGAGATGCATTCATTGATTGGCGTAAAGAATTCATGGCTGAATGCAAGCGAGGCTGAAATGGTCGATTCGGTAGAGAGATTCCTGCTGCGGGGATCCGCCGCGCCGGCAACGTTGTCGTTGCCATTTTCTCTTTACAACAGCGCTCGCCTGGCCCGGTACCGGGCAAACGACGCGCGGTCGCTCGTGGAGGTTAATATGCTGCCCGCTGAAACTTTGGTTGGCTCCCTGCTTGCTCCATTCCTGGATCGTGTCCTCACCAGGTACGAGGCTGTCGACGTAGTAACCACCAGGATTGCAGGTCGCACTTACGTAACTTCCGGTGACCTTGGCTTTTCCTTGGTGTCCGATGACGGGGAATCAATCGACACTGTTCAGATGCATGGCGAAAGCTCGGCCTATGGCCCCAGTGCACTTCTGCTTCCATCGGAGCTGCTGATGTCCGATTCGCGCTCGGTCGCGCGATCCAAGCTTGGCGACCCCATTCGAATTGGAGGCGGGGACCTCAATCCCCTGACAGGGGAGGCAGTACGAGATTGGGATCTGTTCGCAGCAGGCAAGTATCACTGTCACTTGGAGTATTTGCCGGACAATTCTGGGTTTTCCTCCTGTCAATCAGGCTTGCGCCGAACTAGCAACTTGATGACGTCATAAGGACTTCAACCCTTGGATGTGATGCACCTGGCGGGCCGGTTCGCAGGGAATACGTGAGTGCGTACCGGCGACGACTAACGAATCCCCTCTGCTATTTGCGATCTCCTGTGTAGTTCGAGCGGACGTGCACGGCGATCAAGTCCGCCGAAGGTGGTCTGATGGACGCCGGACGGGAGCCGGGCTGCTACGCCGCAGCGCTCAGTAGCTCTCAGTCCTACGTAGAGCTAGTTGGATCGATTGTTCCTACCGAACTCATCTTCATCATATGCGCAGACTCTTGGTAGCTGCGCCTTCAGCGCCATTCGCGTCATTGAGAAGGTTTGGTCTACCGAAGTCCCGAAATCAAGAGACACAAACAATTTCCCATCGTTGGCAGCGGCGCGCATGGTGTGTTCCGGAGCGTAGAAACTCCAAGACGTGGAAAATGTATGCGTTGTGTCGGGAGGGTGGCTAATACAACACCCTCTGGGGAATACGCCCGCCGGCTTTCCATGTCTACGGTTTCTAACCTCCCGACTCCCTCGCCATCCCGGCGAGGGATCTTCCTGCTGGAGGCAGACCATGAAAAGGCAACTACCCGACGACTGCTACAACGACTACCCTTCCCAATCCGCGATTGCCCGGCGCGCACGCGAACGCCGTACGCAATCCCCGCCGTGCACCCCACCCGCACACTTCCACGAAGAGCTGAAGGTTCCCTACCTCAAGATCCGCGGCCAGTGGCTGCGGCAGATGGGCTTCAACGTGGGCCGCAAGCTGCAGATTGAAGCCTGCGCTGGCGTCATCACCATCAAGCTGCTGGGCACGCCGGCAGTCGAAGATCCACGGGTGCCCAGGTTCGTGGAACGCACGATCTTCCACGGCGAGGTCAACGCCGACTTGGGGCAGTTCCTGCCCGAGGACGTCATCCCATGAAGAAGCAGATCTACTTGCGGGTGAAGTTGGATCCCGCCCTACGCCGCGCGTTCCAGCTCTCCGCGTGGCGCAGCGAACGATCACCCAGCTACGTGCTTCGGTCGTTGATCCAGAACTGCGTGTCCCTGGATCGGAACCTCAATGGCCTTGATATTGAGGTTTGGGGCGATTGCTTCCCGCTGGAAGGTGAAGCGACGAGGCAGCCGAACCGGCAGCGCTCCCGGTGAAGAGGTAGCAACGCCACCGCTACCCGGAGCGCGTTGCCATGTAAGTGTTCGCACCACGCACCACTGCAAATCCGGTTTCGGGCCCGTCTCCGGCAAGTTCAGCACCCTATCCTGGTCGGTCTCCTCGCGCTGGCGCAGGGACGAAACCCCTCGTCGAATCGGGCATGTCACATCCAGCCCGCCCATCCGTCATGGCATGCTGAGACCCTTCAATCCAGGATGCGATCGAAATGCGACTTTCCTGCCGTCCCCTGGCCACCAGTGCGGCGTTGCTGCTGCTGGCGGCCTGCCAGGCCACTCCGGAGGCACCGCCGGAAGGAGCCGAGCGCCAGTACGGAACACTGACGTTCAAGCCCTGCACCCTTACCAGCGCCCAAGCCAGCAACAATGTGGAAGCCGAGTGCGCCACCCTGCAGGTGCCTGAAAACCCCGATGCGCCCGATGGCCGCAAGATCGGGCTCAACATCGCCCTGCTGGATACCGCCAACGAAGGCGAGGGCAAGCAGGACCCGGTGTTCTTCCTGGCCGGCGGGCCGGGTCAGTCGGCCACGCAGGTGGCGGCCATCATCAACCAGTCGCTGCGCGACGTGCGCAAGAAGCGCGACATCATCCTGGTGGACCAGCGTGGCACCGGCAAATCCAACCCGCTCAGCTGCGTGGATGCCGACGGCAAGGAGCTTTCGTTCGACGAGAACGCGGCGGCCACGCCCGAGGTGATCGCCGAGTTCGCCACCCGCTGCGCTGCCGCGGTGGCCGAGCGTGCCGACACCCGGTTCTACACCACCACCCAGGCCATTGGTGACCTGGACGCGGTGCGTGCGGCGCTGGGCGTGGACAAGATCAACCTGGTCGGCGGTTCCTACGGTACCCGCGTGGCCCAGCAGTACGCCGCGCGCTTCCCGCAGCACACCCGTGCGGTAGTGATCGACGGGGTGGCGCCGAACGACCTGGCGGTGGGCGGCGATTTCGCCAACACCTTCGAATCGGCGATCGAGCTGCAATCCGCGCAGTGCCGCAAGGACCCGGCCTGCGCCAAGCGCTTCCCGGTCGATACCCGCACCCAGCTGCGCAACGTGATGACCACGCTGGCCAAGGCCCCGGTAGAAGTAGAGTACCGCGACCCGGGCACCGCCGCGGTACGCCGCGACCCGATCAGCGCCAACACCGTGACCAGCCTGGCTTTCATGTTCTCGTACATGCCGGAACTGTCCTCGCTGCTGCCGGTGGTGCTGGACGAAGCCGCGCAGGGCCGTTACGCGCCGCTGATGTCGCTCAACAGCCTGGCCACCCGCAACATGGCCGGGCAGATGAACCAGGGCATGCAGTGGTCGGTGATCTGTGCCGAAGACGCCGACCGCTACCAGGAAGCGCCGGCCGGCGACCGCCTGCTCGGCCCGGAAGTGGCGCGCATGTTCTTTGCGGCCTGCCCGGTGTGGAACGTGGGCACGCGTCCGAAGAACTTCACCGCGCCGCTGAGCACCGACGTGCCGGTGCTGCTGCTGTCGGGCGAATTCGACCCGGTCACCCCGCCGCGCTACGCCGAACAAGTGCTCAAGCACCTGCCCAACGGCCGCCACATCGTGGCCAAGGGCCAGGGCCATGGCACCCTTGGCGCCGGCTGCATGCCGCGCCTGCTGGCGCAGTTCATGGACAAGGCCGACGCCAAGGCACTCGATGCCTCCTGCCTGGATACCCTCACCGCGGTGCCGGCTTTCACCTCGTTCAACGGATGGGAACCATGATCGTCGCCGAGAACCTGCATAAAGCGTTCAAGACCAAGACCGGGCTGATCAAGGCGGTGGACAACGTAGGCTTCCAGGCCGAGGACGGTCGCATCACCGGTCTGCTCGGCCCCAACGGCGCCGGCAAGACCACCACCATGCGCATGCTCTACACCCTGATGTCACCCGACCAGGGTCGGGTGCTGGTGGATGGACTGGACGTGGCCACCCACCCGGTGGAGGTCCGTCGCCGCCTGGGCGTGCTGCCCGACGCACGCGGCGTGTACAAGCGACTGACCGCGCGCGAGAACATCGCCTACTTCGGCGAGTTGCACGGCATGAGCGCCGCGCACATCCGCGAGCGCACCAAGGTGCTCTCCAAGGCGCTGGACATGGAAGACATCCTGGACCGCCAGACCGACGGCTTCTCCCAGGGCCAGCGCACCAAGACCGCCATTGCGCGCGCGCTGGTGCACGACCCACGCAACGTGATCCTGGACGAACCCACCAACGGCCTGGACGTGATGACCACCCGTGCGCTGCGGGGGTTCCTGCGCGAGCTGCGCGACGAAGGCCGCTGCGTGATCTTCTCCAGCCACATCATGCAGGAGGTGGCCGCGCTGTGCGACACGATCGTGATCATTGCCAAGGGCACGGTGATGGCCGCCGGCACGGCCGACGAGCTGCGCGCGCTGACCGGCGAAGCAAACCTGGAAGATGCCTTCGTGAAGGCGATCGGCAATGAAGAAGGACTGCACGCATGAGCGCGTTTGCCACGTTGTTGACCGTCATGCGCAAGGAACTGCGCGACCTCTCGCGTGACCGCCGTACCCTGGCGCTCACCCTGCTGCTCGGGCCGTTGCTGTACCCGGTGCTGATCCTGGGCATGGGCAAGCTGGCCGAGACCCGGTTCAAGACCCAGATCGACACCCCGCTGGACATTCCGACCATCGGCCGCGAGCACGCCCCCAACCTGGTGCGCTTCCTGGCCTCGCAGGGACTCAATGCGGTGGACCCGCCGAAGGACCTGACCGCGGAGATCCGTGACCAGAAGATCGACATCGCCCTGCGCATCAGCCCGGAGTTCGGCAAGGACTGGGCCGAGGGCCGCCCGGCACTGGTGGAGATCGTGCAGGACAGCACCCGCCGCGATGCCGACATTCCCACCGCACGCCTGAAGGCGGCCCTCACCGGTTACAGCCAGCAGGTGGGCGCGCTGCGCTTGCTGGCGCGCGGTATCGACGCGCAGGTGGCACGCCCGCTGGACGTGGCCACCCAGGACCTGGCCACGGCCGAGGCCAAGCGCGGTGTGATGCTGTCGATGCTGTTGCCGATCCTGCTCACCATCACCTCGTTCCTGGGCGGTGCCTACCTGGTGATGGACACCACCGCGGGCGAACGTGAGCGGCAGTCACTGGAACCGTTGCTGGCCACCCCGGCCCGGCGCAGCGCCATCGTCAGCGGCAAGATCGCCGCCGCCTGCGTGGTGGGCGTGGTGTCGCTGTTGCTCACGCTGGCGGCGTTCAAGCTCAGCGCGCAGCTGTCCACCGGTGCGGCGGCGCGGCAGCTCAACATGGGGCTGCTGTCGATGCTGCAGATGCTGTTCGTGATGATGCCGATCCTGTTCATCGGCACCTCGCTGCTGACCTTCCTCTCGGCAGCGGCCAAGAGCATGAAGGAGGCGCAGAGCCACATGACCTGGCTGATGCTGCTGCCGATGCTGCCCGGTTACGCGTTGATGGTGTACCCGGTGAAGTCCGAGCTGTGGCAGCTGGCGGTGCCGTTCCTGGCGCAGAACCAGATGCTGCTGAAGATCATCCGCCACGAACCGATCAGCCCGCAGATGTGGGCGGTGTACCTGGTGGCAGGCTTCGGCCTGGCCGGGCTGCTGTGGTACGCCGCCGTACGCCGTTACCACCAGGAGCGCCTCGCGATCTCCGGTTGAGGCCACAAAAAACCCCGGATCGCTCCGGGGTTTTTTGTTGTATCCATCAGCAGTGGATCAACCGCCCGGTGCGAACGACAGTGTGCGGCGGGTGGTGACCGGGGCGCTGACCGGTTCGAACTTCCAGCGCTTGACCGCGTTGAGCGCTTCGCGGTCGAAGATGCGGGCCGGGGTGGCGCGCAGCACGCGCGAGCTGGTGACCGAACCGTCGGTGCCCACGGTGATTTCCACCAGCACTTCGCCCGAGGTACCGGCGCGCAGTGCGTCGGTCGGGTAGCGCGGCGCCGGGGTGCTGATCGGACGCAGGGCGGCGGCAGCGGCCGGTGCGGCGGTGGGCTGGCGGGCAGCAGCGGCCTGGGCGGCAGCGGCAGCCTGCTGGCGCTGTTCGGCTTCGCGGCGGGCCGCAGCCTGGCGCTCGGTGTCCTGGCGCTCGCTTTCGCGGCGGGCGGCGTCCTGCTGCGCAGCGATCTGCTTGGCCGCTTCCGCTTCGGTGGCCTGCTGCTGGCGCTGCTGGTCGGCCAGCAGCTTGACCTTGTTCTCAGCGTCCTTCTTGACCTTGTCGGTCTCTTCCTGGGTGCGCTTGAGGGCGGTCTGCATGCCGTTGGTGATGCCCGACTTCAGGCGCGGCAGCGCCGGTGCGGTGGGGTCCACCTTCTCGATCAGCGCCACCAGGCGCTGGCCTTCGGTGAAGTCCTCGCGGGTCAGGCTCTGCTCGGCGGCAATCAGCGTGTACGGCAGCAGGTCCGACAACGCGCTCTTGATCGAGGCATCGTCCGGGGTCTTCTCGCGCAGCGCCAGGTAGTACTCCATGGCGTTGTCGCCGGCCGGGCCGTACATGCGGTTTTCGCGCAGGGCCTTGCTGGCCAGGTCACGCAGTTCCTCGGTCCCCATTGACTGGACCTTGGCCGAAACCGCCGGCGCCGGCGGCGCGGCGGCAGGTGCGGCGGCCGTGGCAGCCGGTGCGGTCGGCGCGGCCGGAGCCGTTTCGTCCTTGCCCGAGCAGGCGGCCAGAGCCACCACCAGGGTCAGCGGCACCAGCAGGCGCGCCTTGGCGTTCGTGTTGACGTGCGACATCCAACTCCCCTTTGAAGAACGACGATACGTAAGGCCTGATGCGGTCAGGCCGACCGAAGCCCCGGTACGTTTCCCAGCGTCCGGCGCGGTGCAGCAGGTGCCCAATCTAGCATCCCCGCGCCCTGCTTTGCAGGGCCGGGGCGGGCAGGGCGGGCGCTTAGTGCGCCAGCGACTTGCTCGGGGTGTGGGCCATCAGCTTGTCGGTGTAGGCAATCCCGATGGCCGACAGGATGAATGCGGCGTGGATGATGGTCTGCCACATCACGCCGCTGCCGGTCATGGTGGAGCACTTGAACGAGGCTTCCACGGCCGGGCCGTACTTGGCCACGGCATCCAGCACCGCGGTGACGTACTCCGGGCTGTTGCACGCCGGCAGGCCGTCCAGGTTGCCGGCGCCGATGAAGGTCTTGAGCAGGTGGATCGAGGAGATGCCGATGATCGACAGCGCCAGCTTCACCTTCAGCACGCTGGCATTGACGTGGCTCAGCCACTCCGGCTGGTCAGGGTGGTTTTCCAGGCGCAGGCGCGAAACGAAGGTCTCGTAGCCGCCCACGATCACCATCACCAGCAGGTTGGAGATCATCACCACGTCGATCAGGCCCAGCACCAGCAGCATGATTTCCTGCTCGCCCATGGTGTTGGCCTTGTGGACCAGGTGCCACAGCTCCTTGCCGAACAGGAACACGTAGACGCACTGCGCCAGGATCAGGCCCAGGTACAGCGGCAGCTGCAGCCAGCGCGAGGCGAAGATCAGGGACGACAGGGGGCTGATGGGCTTTTCGGTCGAGCTCATGCTGGGATGCTGCGTTGCGGGGGACGCCGCAGAGTAGCGGGCCGGCATGACCCTGCCAAGCCAGCTGACGCACTAGACTCGGGATTCCTGAACCGCTGGGTCCTGTCATGATCGATCTGTATTACTGGCCTACCCCGAACGGCCACAAAGTCACCCTGCTGCTGGAAGAGCTGGGCCTGCCGTACACCATCAAGCCGGTGAACATCGGCAGCGGCGACCAGTTCAAGCCCGAATTCCTCGCCATTTCCCCCAACAACAAGATGCCGGCGCTGGTCGACCACCAGCCCACCGACGGGGGCGCGCCGCAGAGCGTGTTCGAGTCCGGGGCGATCCTGCTGTACCTGGCCGAGAAGACAGGGAAATTCCTGCCGGCCGACACCCGCGGCCGGGTGGCGGTGCTGGAATGGCTGTTCTGGCAGATGGCCGGGCTGGGCCCGATGAGCGGCCAGATGGGCCATTTCAACGTGTATGCGCCGGAGCAGATTCCGTATGCCATCGAGCGCTACGGCAATGAAGTGCGCCGCCTGCACGGGGTGATGGACAAGCGCCTGGCCAGCAGCGCCTACCTGGGCGGCGACGACTACAGCATCGCCGACATGGCCAGCTACCCCTGGATCGGTGCGTACGACAAGCTGCCGGCCGATTTCGCCGCGTTCCCGAACCTGAAGCGCTGGCACGACGCCATTGCCGCGCGCCCGGCGACCCAGCGGGCCTACGCGCTGAAGCATCAGGTCAACCCGGATGCCGGCAAGCCGCTGTCCGACGAAGAGCGCAAGCACCTGTTCGGCCAGCGCTGAGGCGGGTCGGGTGACATCGCAATGGCCGGCACCACCTGGGCCGGCCAACGGCCGGCGCGACCGGCGCATGCGCCCTGATCCCAATGGTCACGGCGGATGGTCCCCGATTCTGATGGGCCCATGGTCGATTGATCCCAATCCCAATTCGTCCGTAAAAATTCGTAGCCCCGGCCGTTGGCCGGACGAAGTCATCCGAAACCGATCCAACGCGGCTCGCTGCCGCCGTCCCGACGTTTTCCCCCAACCAAGGGACCCGTCAGACAGCGCGACCGATTCCGAGGCCGCCCCCAGCCGCCTGCGTTAGGATGTCCGCCTGCCGTCGCCGGACCCTTCCATGCGCCACTTTGTTGCCTCGCTCGCCCTCATGCTCGCCTCGACCACCATCGCCCACGCCGAAAAGCTCACCCTGGATGCCATCACCGGCCCGCTGCCGCTGTCCGGCCCGACCCTGATGAAGCCCAAGGTGGCGCCGGATGGCTCGCGCGTGAGCTTCCTGCGCGGCAAGGAGGCCGACCGCAACCAGCTGGACCTGTGGGCGTATGACATCGCCAGCGGCCAGACCCGCCTGCTGGTCGATTCGAAGGTGGTGCTGCCCGGCGATGAAACCCTGAGCGATGCCGAAAAGGCCCGCCGCGAGCGCCAGCGCATTGCCGCCATGACCGGCATCGTGGATTACCAGTGGTCGCCCGACGCGCGCACCCTGCTGTTCCCGCTGGGCGGCGAACTGTATCTGTACGACCTGGACAAGCAGGGCAAGGCCGCGGTGCGCCAGCTCACCCACGGCGAGGGCTTCGCCACCGATGCCAAGCTGTCGCCCAAGGGCGGCTTCGTCAGCTTCGTGCGCGACCGCAACCTGTGGGTGATCGACCTGGCCAGCGGTCGCCAACTGCAGCTCACCCGCGATGGCAGCGAGACCATCGGCAACGGCGTGGCCGAATTCGTCGCCGACGAGGAAATGGACCGCCACACCGGTTACTGGTGGGCGCCGGACGACTCGGCCATCGCCTTCGCCCGGATCGACGAATCGCCGGTGCCGGTGCAGAAGCGCTATGAGATGTACGCCGACCGCACCGAGATGATCGAACAGCGCTACCCGGCCGCTGGCGACCACAACGTCACCGTCAAGCTGGGCGTGATCGCCCCGCGCGCCGATGCCGCCGCGCGCTGGGTCGATCTGGGCCGCAACGCGGACATCTACCTGGCCCGCGTCGATTGGCGCGACCCGCAGCACCTCACCTTCCAGCGCCAGTCGCGCGACCAGAAGACCCTGGAACTGATCCAGGCCGACCTGGAAAGCGGCAAGCAGCGCACCCTGGTCACTGAAACGTCGCCGACCTGGGTGCCGCTGCACAACAGCCTGCATTTCCTCAAGCAGGGCGGTTTCCTGTGGTCGTCCGAGCGCAGCGGTTTCCAGCACCTGTACCGCGTGTCCGATGACGGCAAGACCGTGACCGCACTCACCAGCGGCAACTGGCCGGTGGACGAACTGCTGGCCGTGGACGAAGACGCCGGCAAGGTCTACTTCCGCGCCGGGGTGGATTCCTCGCGCGAAAGCCAGCTCTACGCCGTGCCGCTGCAGGGCGGGGCGCTGCAGCGCCTGTCCAGCGAACCGGGCATGCACAGCGCCAGTTTCGCGAAGAACGCCAGCGTGTACGTGGACAGCTGGTCCAACACCACCACGCCGCCGCAGATCGCGCTGCACCGCGCCAATGGCGAAAAGATCGCCACGCTGGTGGAGAACAACCTGGAAGATCCCAGCCACCCGTACGCGCGCTACCTGGATGCGCAGCGCCCGGTGGAGTTCGGCACCCTCACCGCGGCCGACGGCCGCACCGCGCTGAACTACAGCCTGATCAAGCCCGCTGGCTTCGACCCGGCCAAGCGCTATCCGGTGGTGGTGTACGTGTATGGCGGCCCGGCCAGCCAGACCGTCACCGACAGCTGGCCCGGCCGTGGCGACCACCTGTTCAACCAGTACCTGGCCCAGCAGGGCTATCTGGTGTTCTCGCTGGACAACCGCGGCACCCCGCGCCGTGGCCGCGATTTCGGCGGTGCGCTGTACGGCGTGCAGGGCACGGTCGAAGTGGCCGACCAGCTCAAGGGCGTGGAATGGCTCAAGCAGCAGCCGTGGGTGGACCCGGCGCGCATCGGCGTACAGGGCTGGTCCAACGGCGGCTACATGACCCTGATGCTGCTGGCCAAGGCGTCGGACCAGTACGCCTGCGGCGTGGCCGGCGCGCCGGTTACCGACTGGGGCCTGTACGACACCCATTACACCGAACGCTACATGGACCTGCCGGCGCGCAACGCCAAGGGCTATGAAGAAGCGCGGGTGCTGGCCCACATCGACGGCCTGCGCTCGCGCCTGCTGCTGATCCACGGCATGGCCGACGACAACGTGCTGTTCACCAATTCCACCGAATTGATGAGCGCGCTGCAGAAGCGTGGCCAGCCCTTTGAGTTGATGACCTACCCGGGCGCCAAGCACGGCCTGTCCGGCAGCAACGCGCTGCACCGCTACCGCCTGGCCGAGGATTTCCTGGGCCGCTGCCTCAAGCCGTAACGCACGCTTCCGGGAGCCCCACCTGGCGCCGTCCGTGCCGGTGGGGCGCGGGCGGGGGCCCGCCGGGCGGCGGCCATGACCTCCGGCCGATTGCCGCTGCCTCCCCGAGTGCGTAGGGTCGCAGGCACCCGCTCACTGGAGTCCTGCATGAAGCCGCTTGCCCTTGCCGTCGCGTTGGCCCTTTCCGTCCCCGCCGCGCTCAGTGCGCCGCCGGCCTTCGCTGCCGCTCCTGCCGCCACCAAGGCCCCGGCCAGTGCGGCCTGGGTGACCCGCAGCAACGAGCTGGCGCAGATCCTGCTCGATGCGCAGGGACCGTTCCAGCCGGAAGAGACCGGCTTCTTCGGCGTGCCCGGCTACGACGACAAGGTGGCCGATTTCGGGCCGGACAACGCCAAGCGCTACCGCGCCGCGATGGCCAAGGCGCGCGACCAGCTCAAGGCCAAGCTGGCCACCGAGCGCGACCCGAACGTGCGCCAGGACCTGGCGATCATGATCGCCGCCGCCGACGAGAACATCGAAGGCAGCGAACTCAACGAAAAGTACCTGCTGCCGTGGAGCGACACCCCGCAGACGGTGTTCAGCGGCATCAACCTGCTGCTGTCCGACCAGGTGCCGGCCGAGCGCCGCGCCAAGGCGCTGGACCGCCTGAAGGCGTATGCCGGCCTGGCCCCGGGCACCACCGCCATCACCACGCTGTCGCGCCAGCGCTATGAAGAGCGCCTGGCCGACAAGACCCTGCTGCAGCCGACGAAGATCGAGGTCGAGCAGTCGCTGGCCAACGTCGATACCTACATCACCGGCATCGAAAAGCTGTTCGACAAGTACAAGGTCGCCGGCGCCGACGAGGCGCTGAAGACCATCGCCACCCAGCTGCGCGAGTACCGCGACTGGACGAAGAGCGAGGTGCTGCCCAAGGCGCGCGCCGATGCGCGCCTGCCCGAGCCGCTGTACGCCTTCCAGCTCAAGCGCGTGGGCATCGACATCGACCCCAAGCTGCTGATGCAGCGGGCGCAGCTGGAGTTCATGGAAACCCGTTCGGCGATGCGCCAGCTGGCGCCGCTGGTGGTGAAGGCCAAGGGCCTGAAGGTGGCCGACCCGACCGACCCGGTGGCCGTGATCCGCGCGCTGAAGGGTGACAAGATCGCCAACGACCAGCTGGAACACCACTACCGCGGCGTGATCGATGCGATCGACCCGATCATCCGCGCCCAGAAGATCGTGGACGTGCCGCAGCGCCCGATGCAGATGCGGCTGGGCTCGGCCGCCGAAAGCGCTGCCTCGCCGGCCCCGCACTTCCTGCCGGCGCCGCTGGTGGGCAACACCGGCCAGCAGGGCACCTTCGTGTTGCCGCTGGGCAACCCGGCCGCCGGCGACAAGGCCGCGCAGTATGACGACTTCAACTTCGGCTCGGCCGCGTGGACGCTGAGCGCGCACGAAGGTCGCCCGGGCCATGAGCTGCAGTTCACCGCGATGGTGGAGCGCGGCGTGTCGCTGGCGCGCACGATGTTCGCGTTCAATTCGGTCAACGTGGAAGGCTGGGCGCTGTATGCCGAAGCCGAAATGGTGCCGTATGAGCCACTGGACGGGCAGTTGATCGCCCTGCAGTTCCGCCTGCTGCGCGCCGCGCGCGCGATGCTTGATCCGATGCTCAACCTGGGGCTTATCGACCGGGCCAAGGCCGAGCGCGTGCTGATCGACGAAGTGGGCCTGTCGCAGGCCATGGCCACCCAGGAACTGGACCGTTACATGGTGCGGTCGCCGGGCCAGGCGGGCAGCTACTTCTACGGCTACACCCGGATCCTGGAACTGCGCATGCAGACCGAACTGGCGCTGGGCGCGAAGTTCGACCGCCTGGCCTTCAACAACTTCCTGCTCGACCAGGGCCTGCTCCCGCCGGACCAGCTGGCCAAGGCGGTCAACGAGGTCTTCATCCCGCGGTACACGGCAAAGTAATCAACTCCGCGTGGGCCACGACCAACGGTCGTGGCCTACCGACCATTCGAACCGACCATTCGAACCGACCATTCGATCGGCTATCGGGTAGGTCACGACCGTTGGTCGTGACCCGCTTTCACCGGGTCGGCGTGATCGTCTGCACCGGCAGGCGCTCCGCCGGTGGCGGGTTGGGAACCCAGATTGCCACGCCGGCCGCGCGCTTCTGCGTGGTCGGAATGCCGATGCCCACGCCGCCGCCACTGTGCGAACCGTAGCTGCCGCCGCCTACGGACAGGCCGCCGCCTGAGCTGCTGGACTCCACGCCCATCAGGATCACCCCGTTGGCGCCGAGCGCGGCCGCTTCCTTCTTCAGCCGCATCACCGCCGCATCGGTCTGGCCTTGGGTGCCGAAGCCTGCCGCGCTGGTGGACTCCAACTGGGCGATTTCAATCGAACCCGGCGGTGGAGTGGAATAGATCTGCACCAGCGCCGGATCGGTGGGTGCACGGGTCTGGCCCAGCATCACCTTGGAAGTGCTGGCGCAGCCGGTCACGGCCAGCAGCACGCCGAGCAGCGGAAGGAGTCGAATGTTCATGGGTTCACCCTTGTTCGGCCTGGTCGGCCTGCGCCTGGATCATCCGGGCCGGCCACTGAATCGGCGCCAACCCCGTTCTGGCGAACGTTAACACCGCCGGGGTGAGCCTGCCGCATCCCGGTCTTGCCGCCGCCATCACGCGCCACTGGCGCGGGGGTCGCTACGCTGCCGCCAGCATTTTCAGGTTAGGGGAGCGGGGCATGGGATTGATCAGTTTGTTGTGGGGCGTGGTAGCCCTGTTGTGGATGATCCTCGCCCTGATCCCGCTGCTGGGCTGGGGCAACTGGTTCCTGATCCCGTTCGCCGCAGTCGGTGCGGTCATCGGCGCGCTCGGCATCCTGTTCACCCACCCGACCAAACGCGGCCGCGCGTGGACCGGCCTGCTGCTCAACGCGGTCGTGGTGGTGGTGGGCATCGTCCGCCTGTCCATCGGCGGCGGGATCGTCTGACTGCGACACCCCGTCGCACCTGCCGGGATGTCGCATCCGAGGGCGTAGAATGACCGCCCCATGATCATTCGTCCCCGCCCACACGGCTGGCAGCTGCTGTACATCCTGCGCGGCTCCATCGTGCCTGCCATCGCGCCCAAGGTGGCCGCCATCTTCGTGCTGGCCGTCGCGGTGGCCACCTTCGCCGAACTGGCCCACCCGCCGGGCATCGAGCGCGTGTCGGTGGCGCCGTTCACGCTGCTGGGCCTGGTGCTGTCCATCTTCCTGAGCTTCCGCAACAACGCCTGCTTCGACCGCTGGTGGGAAGGGCGCAAGCTGTGGGGCCAGCTCATCTATGAATCGCGCAGCCTGGCGCGGCTGTGCAGCACGCTGCTGGCCGGACAGCCGGCGCGCGCCGACCGCATCTGCCGCCTGGCCATCGCCTTCGCACATGCACTGGCCGCACGCCTGCGCGGGCAGGACGCCGCGCTGGCCGGGCTGCCCTGGGTAACCGAGGCCGACCGCGAGCGCTACGCGCAACGCCAGAACGTGCCGGACCAGCTGCTGGCGATGATCGCGGTGGAAACCACCGCCGCGCTGCATGCCGGCGAGATCGACAGCATCCTGTATGCCCAGTTCGAAACCCGCCTGCATGCGTTGTCCAGCATCCAGGCCGGCTGCGAGCGCATCCTGCTGACCCCGCTGCCGTTCGCCTACACCCTGCTGCTGCACCGCTGCGCGTGGATGTTCTGCGTGCTGCTGCCGTTCGGCCTGGCCAGTTCGCTGGGCTGGGCCACCCCAGTGGTGTCGGCGGTGCTGGCCTATGCCTTCTTCGGGCTGGACCAGTTGGGCGAGGAAATGGAAGAACCGTTCGGGCTGGAACCCAACGACCTGCCGCTGGATGCGATGGTCCGCACCATCGAAATCGACCTGCTCGACAGCCTGGGCGTGCGCCCGCTGCCGGAACCCCTGCAACCGCAGCGCTACCTGCTGCAGTAACCGAATACCGTCTGGAGCATCCCATGGCCCACCCCGACTATCGCCCCCGCCGCATGCGCCACGACGAGTTCTCGCGCCGGCTGATGCGCGAAAACACGCTGACCACCGACGACCTGATCTACCCGGTGTTCGTGCACGAGCTGGCCGGCCGAGCGCCGGTCGCTTCGATGCCGGGCGTGGAACGGCTGTCGATCGATGAGCTGCTGAAGGTGGCCGAGGAAGCCTTGGAACTTGGCATCCCGGTGATCGACCTGTTCCCGGTGATCGACCCGGCCGGCAAGAGCCTGGATGCGGCCGCCGCGTGGGACGAGAACGGCCTGGCACAGCGGGCGATCCGCGCGCTGAAATCGCGCTTCCCCGAGCTGGGGGTGATGACCGACGTAGCGCTGGATCCGTACACCACCCACGGCCAGGACGGAATCATCGACGACAAGGGCTACGTGCTCAACGACATCACCGTGGCCGCGCTGGTCAAGCAGTCGCTGTCGCACGCCGAAGCCGGCGTGGACATCATTTCGCCGTCGGACATGATGGACGGCCGCATCGGCGCGATCCGCCGCGCGCTGGACGCCCAGAACCACGTCAACGTGCGCATCATGGCGTACTCGGCGAAGTATGCCTCGGCGTTCTACGGCCCGTTCCGCGACGCGGTGGGCAGCTCGGCCAGCCTCGGCAAGGCCGACAAGAAGACCTACCAGATGGACCCGGCCAACGGCGACGAGGCCATGCGCGAAATCGCGCTGGACCTGGAGGAAGGCGCGGACATGGTGATGGTCAAGCCGGGCATGCCCTACCTGGACCTGGTGCGCCGGGTGAAGCAGCAGTTCGGCGTGCCGACGTTCGCGTACCAGGTCAGTGGCGAGTACGCGATGATGAAAGCGGCCTTCGCCAACGGCTGGCTGGACGAACGCGCCTGCGTGCTGGAGTCGCTGATCGGCTTCAAGCGGGCCGGTGCCGATGGCGTGCTGACCTATTTCGCACCGCAGGTGGCGCGTTGGCTGCGCGAACGCTGACAATACGCGTCAACACGCAGACAGGAGCAGGATGATGCAGACGATGGGATGGGTGCAGTGGCTGACCTGGGGCACCGGCGTGCTGGTGTTCGCGGTGGTGATCGGCCTGGTCATCCGTGGCGTGCTGCGTGCCGCCCGCCGCGCGCCCGAGCAACCCTCGGCCGCCGCCCGCCTGGCCCGCGAAGCCAACCTGCCGCCGGCCGTGCAGGCCCAGCTGGCTGCGCTGAACCAGCGCAAGGACAACGGCGAGATCAGCGAAACCGAGTACGAAGAGCAGCGCGCCGCCTTGCTGCGCGCGTACTGAAGGAAAAGCGTACCGACCAACGGTCGGTACCTACCATCCTTACCCGCAGCCAGCCACCGCTGGTGTGCGCAACCTGTACAGATCCAACCCGCCGGCCTTCGGCGACTTTGCCTGCCCAGCCACCACCATCTCGCTGGGCTTGGACGCATCCACCACCGGCGCACCGGTCTGCCCGTCGGCGGTATTGAACGACAACGCCAGCGGCACCGCCGCCGCGCCGTAGTCGCAGCCCACCTGCCACACCTGCGAATGCCCACCCGCCACGCGGGTGAACACAAGCGCCCCGCCATTGCCCAGCCAATCGCCGCCCAGCTCGTCGGCCGCGCTGTTGAGCGGCGCCGGCAACGGTGTTGCCGCGTTGAACCCGCGGCCCTGCGCGGTCGCCACGAACAGGTCGAACCCGCCCTGGGTGCCCTTGCCATTGCGGGCGAACAGCAGCACCTGCCCATCCGCACGCACCGCCGGGCGGCGCTCGTCGGCGGCCGTGTTGACCGTCACCGGCATCGCCAGCACGGTGCCGAAGCTGCCGTCCTCGCGGATCATCACCCCATACAGGTCGAACCCACCGCGCCCGCTGCCGCCGTTGGAGGCGAAGTACAGCCAGGCCCCGTCGTGGCTGAAGAACGGATCCACCTCATCCCCGGCAGTGTTGAACGCCAGCGGCGCCGGGTCCTGCCAGCGCCCGTCGCGCAGCGTGGCCTGCCACAGGTCCCAGCCGCCGGCTCCGCCGGGCCGGTCGCTGGCCCAGATGATGCGCTTGCCATCCGGCGCGATGGTCGCCTGGGCCTCGTTGGCCTTGGTCGACACCACCCCCATGCCTTCAATGCCGAACTCGGAAAGCGCCATCGCGCCCGGTGCGGAGAGTAAACTCAGGCTCAGCGCGAGCAGAGACAAGGGAGTGCGCATAGTCGCTTCCATTGGGGTTTGCGTTTCAATCCAGGCCCGGAGTTTAAGACACCCATGACCGCCCGTTACGCCGTATTCGGCCAGCCCATCGCCCACTCGCAGTCGCCGCACATCCATGCCGCGTTCGCCCGCCAGGAAGGCATCGCGCTGGATTACCGCGCCATTGAAGCGGCACCGGCCGATTTCCCGGGGGCGCTGGAGGCGTTCGCCGCCGACGGTGGCGTCGGTGCCAATGTCACCGCGCCGCTGAAGGAAATCGCCTTCGGTCTGTGCAAGACCTTTACCTCCCGCGCCATGCTGGCCCAGTCGGTCAACACGCTGCTGCGCAAGGGTGACGGCTGGCACGGCGACACCACCGATGGCGTGGGCCTGGTGCGCGACCTCACCGACCGCCACAGCCTGGACCTGCGCGGCCGCCGCGTGCTGCTGCTGGGTGCCGGTGGTTCGGCGCGCAGCGTAGCCCCGGCGCTGCTGGATGCCGGCATCCGCGAACTGGTGGTGGTCAACCGTACGCCCGAGCGTGCCGACGAGCTGAGCGATGCGATCGGCGAGCCCGGCCGCGTGCTGACACAGTACTGGGACCGCATGGACGAACTCGGCGACTTCGAGCTGATCGTCAACGCCACCTCTGCGGGCCGTGATCGCAATGAAGAGTTCAAGCTGCCGCTGTCACTGGTCAACAGCATGACCACCGCCGTGGACCTGAACTATGGCGAGGCCTCCTTCGCGTTCCTGGCCTGGGCCCGCGCGGCACAGTGCCGCAACATCGTCGACGGCCTTGGCATGCTGGTCGAGCAGGCCGCCACCAGCTTCCAGCAATGGCACGAAGTGCGCCCGGAAACCGATCCGGTCTACGCCGAACTGCGCGCCCGCAACGCCCTGGCAGGTGAAGAGTGAGCAGCAGCATGGACCTGCTGCTCAGCCTGCTGGGCATGGCCGCGATGCGCCTGCCGGTGCTGATCGCGCTGGCGGTGTCGCTGGTGTGGGTGGTGGATACCCCGCGCGGCGCCATCCGCAGTGTCGCCCTGTGGGCGCTGGGCCTGCTGCTGGCCGGCACCCTGGGCGGGCTGGCGCTGAACATCGTCCCGACCTGGCTGGTCCAGACCGGCGACTACGGCAACGTGCAGATGCTGTCGTACTGGCTGCGCGGCGGCCACTTCGCGCTGGGCCTGGTGGATGCCCTGGCCACGGTGCTGCTGGTGTGGGCGATGACCCGAGCGCTGCGCAACCGCGCCACCCCGGCCGCCTGACCGGGCGACCCCGGTCACGGAACTGAACCGGCGCGGAAAAATCCGCGCCGGGCACGGGCCCCGGGCATGAGAAAATACCCGCCTGATCCAGGCAGGACCCCCGGCGTGACCGAAAAAGTTGAAGCCCCGCGCGCGCTGAACGACGAGCTCAAGACCGTCATCCGCGATGCCTACGCCAAGCTGCAGGCCAATACCCCCGGCTTCAGCACGCGGCGTTCGCAGAGCCAGATGATCGGCGTGGTTTCGCGTGCGCTGTCGCAGAGCGGCGGGGTAGGGGTGGTCGAGGCGCCCACCGGCGTGGGTAAGAGCCTGGGTTACCTCACCGCCGGCGTGCCGATTGCGCTGGCCACGAAGAAAAAGCTGGTGATCAGCACCGGCACCGTGGCGCTGCAGTCGCAGCTGGTCGAGCGCGACATCCCGAACTTCCTCAAGGCCACCGGCCTGGAGGCCACCGTGGCGCTGGCCAAGGGCCGCACCCGCTACCTGTGCACGCGCAATGCCGCCGAAGCGCATGGCGATGGCGCGCAGGAAGGCATGTTCGAGGACGAACAGCCGCTGTTCGACCGCCCGCTGGCGCCGATTGAAATGGACCTGGCGCAGAAGCTGAGCAAGGACTTCGTCGAAGGCCGCTGGAATGGCGACCTGGACAACGCGCCAGATACCATCAGCCCCTCGCTGCGCTCGCGCATCACCACCCCGGCGTCGGGCTGCGCGGGCCGCAAGTGCGCCTACTCGGCGCAGTGTGCGGTGCTGCGCGCACGCAACACCGTGCGTGATGCGCAGATCGTGGTGACCAACCACGCGTTGCTGCTGTCGGCGCTCTCCATTGGCGAAAGCGACAACGGCCAGCCGCTGATCGCCCCTCCCTCGGACATGCTGCTGGTGCTCGACGAAGGCCACCACATCGGCAACGTAGCCATCGACCAGGGCTCGGCCAGCCTGGCCCTGGATGAGATGGCCAAGCGCACCGGCCGCCTGCAGATCCTGATCGCCGCCGCCTACCGCGCGGTGGACAAGGACAAGCTGGGCAACCTGCTGCCCAACGAAGCCATCGACGTGGCCGCGCGGGTCAGCAAGCAGCTGCGCGCGTTCCGCGACGTGATCGACCGCAGCTGGCAACCGGACCCGACCGCGCAGGAACCGATGTGGCGCGCGCCGAACGGGCGCCTGCCGGATATCTGGATGGCCGACATCGAGGCGCTGGCCGACGATACCCGCGCGCTGTTCAACTGGGCCCACGCCGCGCAGTCGCAGGTGGCCAAGGGCAAGCCCGAAGATGCCGCGCGCGAGCGCCTGCAGCGCACGCTCGGCATGGCGCTGGAAATGATCGAACAGCAGCACAACCTGTGGACCGCCTGGCGCCGCGAGGACAAGGAAGGCCAGCCGCCGTTCGCGCGCTGGGTGACGCTGTCGCGCGATGGCGACCTGATCCTGCACGGCTCGCCCGTGTCGGCCGCCAACGTGCTGCGCAAGCTGTTGTGGGATGAAGTGGATTCAGTGGTGATGACCTCGGCCACGCTCACCGGCGGTGGCGATTTCCAGGCGCTGGCGATCGACAACGGCATTCCCAACGACGCCGAGATGGTCTCGCTGGCTTCCCCGTTCGACCTGCCCAACCAGGCCGAGCTGATCGTGCCCAACTTCCCGGTCACCCCGGACGACCGCGACCGGCACCCGAAGGAAGTAGCCAAGTACCTGGTAAAGGAACTGGACTGGAGCAAGGGCAGCATCGTGCTGTTCACCTCGCGCTGGAAGATGGAGAAGGTGGCCGAGCTGATGCCGGCCGCGCAGCGCAAGCAGGTGCTGGTGCAGGGTGAGACCGCCAAACAGAAGATGATCGACGAGCACCTGCGGCGCACCTCGGCAGGCGAGGGGTCGGTGCTGTTCGGGCTGAACTCGTTCGGCGAAGGCCTCGATCTGCCTGGCGAAGCCTGCACCACGGTGGTGATCACCCAGGTACCGTTCGCGGTGCCGACCGATCCGCAGACCTCCACGTTGAGCGAATGGTTCGAGAGCCGTGGGTTGAACGCCTTCAACCTGATCGCCATCCCGCACGCGCTGCGCACGCTGACCCAGTTCGCCGGTCGTCTGATCCGCACCTCCACCGACACCGGCCGCGTCATCATCCTCGACTCGCGGCTGATCAGCCGCCGTTACGGCAAGCGCATCATCGATGCGTTGCCGCCGTTCAAGCGGGTCATCGGCTGACGAGCACGCTCTACGTGCGTCGCATCGGCAGCCGCTGCCCATCGCTCAGGCTGCGCCACAGCCACTCCGCCGGGCCGAAGTAATACCGTCGCAGCCACCAGGCACTCAGCCACACCTGCAGCGGAAACACGATGGCCGCTACCAGCAGTACCGGCCACAGGCCGTGCGAGGGCCCGATACCGAGCCCGAATCCGGCAAACAGCGGCACGCACACCAGGCTCTGCAGCAGGTAGTTGCTCAACGTCATGCGCCCGGCCGGCACCAGCACGCGCAACCCGCGCTCGGCCCACGGCCGCAGGTACAGCAGCGCGAATCCGCAGGCGATGGCGATGCCCAGCGCCAGCGGTGCCACCCGGTAGCTCACCCGCAGCAGATAGCCCGGTACCCCATCGCGCAGCAGCGGCCATTGCGCCTTCAGCGCGGGCGCAGCGGCCTCGATGCACAGGAACACCACCCCAACCACCGCGCCGCCGACGCACAGGCCCCACAGCAGCGACAGGTGCTGTTCGGGCCGCTGCAACAGCCCCCGGCGCCCCGCCCAGTAGCCCAGCAGGAAGCGGCCCAGCACGAACAGCAGCAGGGCCCAGTTGGTCAGCCGCACCCAGCCGCCCAGCACCAGGTTCTGCCACCACGCCTGCCAGAGCGTGCCGCTGGACAGCGCATCCAGCGCATTCCCATACATCTGCGTGCGCGGCGTCAGCGTCAGCACCCACTCGCGCATCCACGGCGACAGCAGCGGTGGCAGGAACAGCGCCGCCACCAGGCCGGCCACCAGCAACCCGCGGTTGCCCAGGTGCCGGAACAGCGGCAGCAGCAGGCCGACGACGGCATAGGTCAGCAGGATGTCGCCCCACCACAGCACCGTGGCATGCAGCAGCCCGATCAGGGCCAACGCCCCCATCCGGCGCAGATGCGGAACCAGCCCGGGCTGTCTCTCCATCTGCATGGCAAAGCCCATGCCGAACAGCAGCGAGAAGATCGTCACCGCCTTCATATCCAGCAGCCACCCCATCCCGGTGCGCACCACATGATCCAGCGTGGCACTCCGCAGCGCCTGCTGCGCGGCCTCATCCAGCAAGGCATCCAGCGAATAGAACCGCAGGTTGACCAGGAACACGCCCAGCAGCGCGAAGCCGCGCAGCGCATCGATCAGCGGTTGGCGCGGGGGTCGCGGCGGCGCATCGGTCAACAATTGGCGGGGTGGCCCCATGGCGTAGAGCCACGCCATGCGTGGCTGCGTATCAACAGGCACCCAGTAGAGCCGGGCCCAGCCCGGCTGTCCAGCTACAGCTTGCCCAGATCCCGCACCGCGCCCTTGTCCGCGCTGGTCGCCAACAACGCATAGGCCTTGAGCGCCCCGGTCACCTTGCGCGGACGCGCCTCCCGTGGCTTCCACCCCAACGCATCCTGCTCCGCACGCCGCGTCGCCAAGGTAGCGGCATCCACCAGCACATCAATCCGCCGCGCCGGAATATCGATCCGGATCCGGTCGCCATCCCGCACCAATCCAATCGTGCCGCCCGCCGCCGCTTCCGGTGACGCATGCCCGATCGACAGCCCGGACGTACCACCCGAGAACCGCCCATCGGTCAGCAGCGCACACTGTTTGCCCAGTCCCTTCGATTTCAGGTAGCTGGTCGGGTACAGCATCTCCTGCATGCCAGGCCCGCCACGCGGGCCCTCATAGCGGATCACCACCACGTCGCCGGCCCGCACCTCGTCGGCCAGGATGCCCTGCACGGCCGCGTCCTGGCTTTCGAACACCTTCGCATTGCCCTCGAACACGTGGATGGACTCATCCACGCCGGCGGTCTTCACCACGCAGCCATCCTCGGCCAGGTTGCCGCGCAGCACCGCCAGCCCACCTTCGGCCGAATACGCGTTTGCTACATCGCGGATACACCCCTCGGCGCGGTCCAGGTCCAACGAAGGCCAGCGCGTCGCCTGGCTGAAAGCCACCTGGGTCGGAATGCCGGCCGGGCCGGCACTGAAGAATTCATGCACGCCCGCATCGTCGGTCACCGCTACATCCCAGCGCGCAATGGCATCGGCCAGGGTGCGGCTGTGCACGGTCGGCACATCTACATGCAGCAGCCCGCCGCGTGCCAGTGACCCGAGGATTGCGAACACGCCACCGGCGCGGTGCACATCCTCCATGTGGTACTTCGGCGTATTCGGCGCCACCTTGCACAACTGCGGCACCCGTCGCGACAGCGCGTCGATGGCGTGCAGGTCGAAGTCCACCTCCGCTTCCTGCGCGGCCGCCAGCAGATGCAGGATGGTGTTGGTGGAACCGCCCATGGCGATATCCAGCGTCATCGCATTCTCGAATGCCGCACGCGTGGCGATCCCGCGCGGCAGCGCGCTGGCATCTTCGCCGCCATACCAGCGGTGGCACAGCTCCACCACCAGCCGACCGGCACGGCGGAACAGCTGCTCGCGGTCGGCGTGGGTGGCCAGGGTCGACCCGTTGCCTGGCAGCGACAGGCCCAGCGCTTCGGTCAGGCAGTTCATCGAGTTCGCGGTGAACATGCCCGAACACGACCCGCAGGTAGGACAGGCGCTGCGTTCGTACTCGGCCACCTTTTCATCGGAGGCGCTGGCATCGGCGGCGATCACCATTGCATCCACCAGGTCCAGCTTGTGCTCGGCCAGCCGGGTCTTGCCCGCTTCCATCGGCCCACCGGAAACGAACACCACCGGGATGTTCAACCGCAGGGCGGCCATCAGCATGCCGGGGGTGATCTTGTCGCAGTTGGAAATGCACACCAGCGCATCGGCGCAGTGCGCGTTGACCATGTACTCCACCGAGTCGGCGATGATCTCGCGGCTGGGCAGCGAATACAGCATGCCGTCGTGGCCCATGGCGATGCCGTCATCCACCGCGATGGTGTTGAACTCCTTGGCCACCCCGCCGACCTGTTCGATCTCGCGCGCCACCAATTGGCCCAGGTCCTTGAGGTGCACGTGGCCGGGCACGAACTGGGTAAATGAATTGGCGATGGCGATGATCGGCTTGTGGAAGTCCGCATCGGTCATGCCGGTGGCGCGCCACAGGGCGCGGGCGCCGGCCATGTTGCGGCCGGCGGTGGAGGTACGGGAGCGGTATTCAGGCATGGGGGCTGGCAGGATCTGGCGGGCCGTGGGGGCGCGTTGCTACTCGATTCTGCCCAAAAATTCCGGTTGCTGTTGCAACCGTCCGGACGGGCGATCCTGAAACGCCGTTCATCTTTTTCACTTTGCCGGTTTTGGTTGTTGGCGGCGATCAGGCATGATTGAGGCGATAACCGTACACAGGGGGCATGCCGCCATGAAACGTTCCAGGACCACCGCACTGCTGCTGATGAGCGCCGCGCCGCTGCTGTTCACCGCGTGCCAGAAGGATGAGGCCGTGCAGGTGCAGGAGGGGCTGTACACCTCGGTGCAGGCCTGTACCGACGCCACCGGTGACCCGTCCGCCTGCCGCACGGCGTTCGCCGAAGCGCAGAAGCAGTCCGCTGATGCGGCCCCCAAGTACGCCTCGCGTGCCGAATGCGAAGCCGAGTACAACGCCGAGCAGTGCGTGGAACAGAAGACCTCCACCGGCCATTCGTTCATCGGCCCGATGATGATGGGCTTCTTCATGTCGCAGATGCTCAGCAACCGTGGCGGCGCCGGCCTGGCGCAGGCCCCGGCGGCCAGCCCGGCCTACCAGGACAAGGCCAAGGGCTGGGCGCGCCCGGCCCCGGGCGGCAGCGGCGGCCTCAACACCGCCAGCGGCATCGGCGCCGGCAAGGCGGGCCTCGCCCCGGTGAACGCCACCCCGAACCGCGCCGTCACCGCCAGTCGTGGCGGCTTTGGCAACACCAGCAGCAGCCGCAGCAGCTACGGCGGTTGATGCAATGAAGCGTGTGCGAATCGACGAGCGCAGCCAGTGGCGCGCGCGTGCCGCCGAGTCCGGTTTCCGCTTCCACACCATCGACGGCCTGCCGTACTGGGATGAAACCGCGTACTACGCCTTCACCCTGCGCCAGATCGAGCAGGAGATCGAAGACCCCAGCGCCGAGCTGCATGCGATGGCGATGGAACTGGTGGACGAGGTGGTGCGCAGCGAACAGCTGATGGACCAGCTGGCGATTCCGCCCGCGTTCCGCGACTGGATCGCCAACAGCTGGCGCCGCGGCGAACCGCACCTGTACGGCCGGTTGGACTTCGCCTATGACGGCACCGGTCCGGCCAAGCTCTACGAGCTCAATTACGACACGCCGACCTCGCTGTTCGAGGCCTCGTTCTTCCAATGGCAGTGGCTGGAAGACCAGCGCAACCAGAATCGCCTGCCGCCGCACGCCGACCAGTTCAACGCCATCCACGAGGCGCTGGTGGAGCGCTTCGGGCAGCTGTCGGCGCAGTTGCCGCCGCCACTGTACTTCAGTGCCGTGGGCAGTTCCGAAGAAGACCAGGGCACCGTGGCCTACCTGCGCGACTGCGCGGCCCAGGCCGGGCTGCGTGGCGAGGCGATCGCAATCGAAGACATCGGCCTGTCCGAAGACGGGCGCTTCACCGCGCTCGACGACACGGTGATCGGCAGCCTGTTCAAGCTGTACCCGCTGGAAGACCTGATGACCGAATCGTTCGGGCAGGCGCTGCCCACCTCGGGCGTGCAGCTGCTGGAACCCGCGTGGAAGGCGATCCTGAGCAACAAGGGCGTGCTGCCGCTGCTGTGGCAGCGCCACCGTGGCCACCCGAACCTGCTGGCGGCCGAGTTCGATGACGGCAGCGCGCTGCCGGCCGGCTGGGTGCGCAAGCCGCTGTTCTCGCGCGAAGGTGCCAACGTGGCCATGCATCTGGCCGACGGCAGCTGGCAGGAGAGCGAAGGTCCGTACAACGGCCCGGCGATCCGCCAGGCCGCGCATCCGCTCACGTCGTTCGACGGCGGTTACCCGCTGATCGGCAGCTGGATCGTGGGCGACCAGGCCTGTGGCATGGGCATCCGCGAAGATGACAGCCGGATCACCCGCGACAGCGCCCGGTTCGTCCCGCACGCCATCATCGACGAAGCACCAACGCGGATTTACGTCTGATGGGTTACCGGCGTCACGACCAACGGTCGTGACCTACCGGCGAAGCGGCCGTTTGCCGGATCAAACCGGCGCTGCGGCCGGTCCGGCCGACCGCACCAAACCCCGCCGGTAGGTATCGACCGTTGGTCGATACGTGCCTACAGCAACCCATCACGCTTGACGGCGAGGTAGCGCTCCACCAGCGCCCCGGGCAGCGCATCGGCCGTCACGTCCAGGACCATCACCCGGTGGCTGCGCAGTGCTTCATGTGCATCGTTGCGCTGCTGCAGGTAGCGCGCGATGGCGCCGGCCTGGGTCGCATCCTGCAGCGTCTCCACTTCCTGCTCCAGCGCCACGTCCAGCTCGCGCTCGCGCAGGCTGGCCACGCACACGAGGTGCTGTCGCTGCAGCAGGCGCACCGCCACCAGGAGGTCTTCGATGTCCTCATCGCGCACGTTGGTGACCAGCATCACCAGCGAGCGCCGGCGCTGGCGCACGCTCAGCTCGGTGGCGGCAGCCAGGTAATCAGTTGCCACCGGCTGCGCCTGCAGGTCGTAGCTGGCGCGCAGCAGCGCATCGATCGCGCCCATGCCGCGCTGTGGTGCCACCCAGCGGCTCTCGCCACCGGTGGCGAACAGGCCCACGCCATCGCCCTGGCGCAGCGCCAGGTAGGACACCACCAGCGCCGCGTTGAGCACATGGTCGAAGTGCGACAGCCCGCCTTCGCTGGCCATCATGCGGCGGCCGGTGTCGATCATCAGCACCAGCTGCTGGTTCTTTTCATCCTGGTACTCACGCGAGATCAGCTTGCGTGCGCGCGAGGTGGCTTTCCAGTCGATCTGGCGCAGGCTGTCGCCGATGCGGTATTCGCGCATCTGGTGGAAATCGGTACCCTCGCCACGGCGGCGCTTGAGGTGCGCACCGACCAGGCGCGAGGCCTGTTCGGCACTGAACAACGCGAAGCGGGTGAGCGGGGCGAAGTTGGGGTACACGCGCACGGTCAGCGCCGGCGGCAGCAGGCGGCGCTGGCGCCACATCCGCCACGGTGAATGCAGGCGCAGGTGCACGCCGTCGAACACGAAGCGGCCGCGCGCGGTCGGGGTCAACGTGTACTCCACGCTGCTGGCCACCAGCGGCTTGAGCGTCAACGCACGCGGCAGGCCCTGCAGCGACCACGCTCCCGGCACCAGGTCGAACACCTCCACGCGCTGGCGGCGGCTGGATTCGAAGCGCAGCGTGGTGCGCCGCTCGACGTTCAACGCCAGCGCCTCCGGCAGTTCGCGCTGCACCGTGGGCGAGGGCTGTGCGCGCAGCCGCAGCAGATCCACCAGTGCCAGCACCGCGATCGCCGCTGCGGACGCCCACCACGCCGACACCGGCAGCAGCCCGAACGCCACCGGCAGCCCGAGCAGCGCCCAGCCGACCAGCAGTATCAGCAGCAGCGGGCCTGGCCTCATTTGCGCGGCGCTTCCACCTTGGCCAGCAACGCGGTCAACGCATCGTCGGCCGACTGGCCTTCGATCTGCAGTTCCGGGGCCAGCGCAATACGGTGGCGCAGTGCCGGACGGGCGATCTCGCGCACGTCATCGGGGGTGACGAAGTCGCGGCCGGCCAGCACCGCCTGCGCACGCGCCGCACGCACCAGCGCGATGCTGCCGCGCGGGCCGGCGCCGAGCGCGATGCCCGGGAACTGGCGGGTGGCCGCCACGATGCGCACCGCGTAGTCCACCACTTCCGGATCCACCGTGATCGCCGCGGTCGCCTGCTGCAATGCGATCACCTCGGCGGCGTTGAGCACGCGCGGTACCTGCGACAGGTCAAAGTCGGCCGCGCTGCGGCCGGTGGTGATTGCATCCACCATCCGCTTCTCATCCTCCAGCGCCGGGTAATCGATGATGACCTTGAGCAGGAACCGGTCCAGCTGGGCTTCGGGAAGCGGGTAGGTGCCTTCCTGTTCAACCGGGTTCTGCGTGGCCAGCGCCAGGAACGGCGGGGTCAGTGCGAACGACTTGCCTTCGATGGTGACCTGGCCTTCCTGCATCACTTCCAGCAGGGCCGACTGGGTCTTGGCCGGGGCGCGGTTGATTTCATCGGCCAGCAGCAGGTTGGTGAATACCGGGCCGCGGCGGATCTTGAAGCTTTCCGACTTCGGGTCGTACACGGCGTGGCCGCTGACGTCGCTGGGCATCAGGTCCGGGGTGAACTGCACGCGGCCGTAGTCCAGCTCCAGTGCCTGCGCCAGGGCGCGCACCAGCAGGGTCTTGCCCAGCCCGGGCACGCCTTCGATCAGCACATGGCCACCGGCCAGCAGCGCGATCAGGATCTGGTCGAGCACCTCGGGCTGGCCGATGAAGGCGCGGCCGACGGCGTCGCGCACGGCATCGACGCGTTCAACCAGGCTCTGCCCGGTCAGCACGGGCGGGGACAACGGCGGCGGAGCGGAGTGGTCGGTCATAGCAGGTTTCTCATCTGGATCAGCAGGCGGATGCGCTCACGCAGGGCCACCACATCCTTCGATGGCGGCACCTGCAAAGCGGTCTGGACACGGGAATGCGGCCACTGCAGCAGGCTGGCGATGGCGTGCACCTGCGCCTCGCCGCTGAGCGCGGCAGCGGTGGGTGCGCGCCGCCGCAGCCGGGCCAGGAAGGCGCGGCGGGTGGCGTCGTACAACAGCGGTGCCTTGCCATAGCGCAGCAGGTGCTCGCCGCTGGCACGAACGTGTTCCAGCAGCGAGCGGCGCTCGGTGGCCGGGGCCGGCAGCAGGCTGCCCAGCCGCTGCGCGCGCTGCCACAGCCATGCCAGCAGGGCCAGCAGCAAGGGCACCCACACCGGCCAGCCCTGGTAGAAGATGCGTGACCACAGCGTGGGCGGGCGCGAGCCGTAGATCAGCCACACCGTGCCTTCGGCGTAGTTCGGGTCGAGCACGTGGCGGGTCAGGTCGCGGTGCGCGAGGTCGTGCAGGCCGTCGGCCAGGCTGCCCTTGGGATCCTCGGCGTCGAAGATCCTCGGCGTGCCCTTGAGGAACTCCATGTCCGACAGCACGTCCACGCTGCCTTCGCCCTTGCGCAGCCGCGCGAACACCAGCCCTTCGTCATCGCCCCATTCGCGCGCCACGCGGATGCCGTCGGGCACGTCCACGCCGAAACGGCGGCCACTGCAGAACTCGGAATGGCCGGGGTCGTCGGCAATGTGGAAGGCCTTGCAGTTGCTCTCGTAGTACCCGGTATCCACGCCCAGCGCGTCCAGCAGTGGCCCCTGCGCGGCGTCTTCGTCCTTGAACGGCGGCGGCGTGCGCAGCAGCAGGTGGCCGCCGCGTTCCACCCACGCCAGCAGCGCCTGCGCGGTGGGGGCGGGCACATCGGCGGTGTCCTGCAGCAACAGCACGGTATCGGCCGGCTTGAGCTGCATGCGCGGAAGGTCGAGGCGCGGGCTGGAATGCACGGTGATGCCGTCGGCACGCAGCGCCTGGCCCAGCACGTACAGCGGGTTGTAGCTGGCCTCGCCCTGCGGCGGCAGGCGCTCGGTATGGACCACGCGTTCATGGCTGCGCAGGAACAGGATCGCCAATGGCACGCCCACCACCAGCAGCACGCCCAGCACCACCAACCAGCGCAGACGGGCACTCATGCGCGCCACCGGAACTGGGTCTGCAGGGTGGTGGCCAGATCGTCGAACTCGTCCGGCTCGGGCAGGCGGCCGGCGTACGCGGCGTACTGCCAGACCCGCACGATGCGGGCGAACAGGGTGCGGTCAGCCTCGACCGGCATGCGCCGCGACGCGCGCAGGCACTGTGCTTCGGTCGCGCCCGGTGGCAGCACCACCTCGGCGCGTTCGCTCATCGATTCCACGCTGGCCCGGTACAGCAGCGCCAGCGCCTGGCGCGGCCGGCCCTGCTGCCACAGGTCGCGTGCGCGCGCGGCCGGATCTGGCGGAATCACCTCGGGCAGTTCCACCGCTTCCTCGACCACCGGATCGGTGGCCTTGCGCCGCCTCGCGCCGGTGCCGCGCAGCCAGCGCAGCCACCACGGCGCGGTGGCGATCAGCCCCAGCACCAGCAGGCCGACCAGGCCCCACAGGATCCATTCGGCAATCTGCGCGGGCAGGCGCGGGCCGCGCCCGAGCGGATTGCGGTTGTTGTCCGCATCGTCCTTCTTCTTGTTCTTCTCGGCCTCGCTCAGGGTGCGCTCCCAGCGTTTCACTTCGCGGGTGGGCGCCACCAGGGGATCTTCGTACGCGCGCTGCACGGCCTGGCGGAAGCCGGCGGTGTCGGGCGTGCCACCGAAGATCACGGACGGGGTGTTCGACGGATCGTCGGCGGGCACTGCGTCAGACGCTTCTTCTTCCTCATCCCCAGCATCGTCATCCATGCCAGTGGGTGCAGCGCAGCTCGGCGCCTGCGCAGGTTCTTCCGCATGCAGCCCACCCATCGGCCAGCACAGCACCAGCGCCAGTACCAGCAGCGGCGCGGCCCGCTGCAGCCGATCACGCATGCGCCGGAACGCGATCTCCACGTCCCAGGCTTCCATTTCCGTTCGGCGATTGAGATACAGCGCGAAGCCGGCGCCGGCGTAGAACGGCCCGATCAGCGTGGCGGCGAGCCAGAACAGCGCATTCACCCCCAGCTGTGCCCACGCCGGCATGGTTTCGCTGACCATTTCCCACGCTGTGCGCCAGGAATCGGACAGCAGCTCCAGCGGCACGAACAGGAAGATCGCCGCGATGCAGCCGCTGACAATCACCAGCTCGAACACCATGCACATCAGGGTGAGCAGCACGGCATGCCCGAACGTGCCGCTGAGCACGGCGCGGCGGCGCACGCTGCGCTGCGAGGCATCGCTGCCTTCCAGCAGGTTCACCGGCAGCAGCAGCGAGCGGAACGGGCTGAAGCGGCGCCAGCCCAGGTAGCCCCAGAAACCGCTCCAGCCCCACTGTCGCTGCGCGCGCAGGGTCTGCAACGGACGTGGTTCGTCGCCGAACACGCCGCGCGAGATCACATACAGCGCGATCCGGTCCGATATCGGCTTGAGCCACCACATCAGCAGCCAGGCCCAGCCGAACGCATCGGCCCACCATGCAGCGGCATTGATCACGGTGAACAACGGCAGCGACACCGCGATCAGCGGCAGCCAGATCGCCCGCGCGTGCCGGCGCACCAAGGCGGTGCCCAGCTCCATCGCTTCCCATTCGGAGCGCGCGCGCAGGGCGACGTTGAGCTGGTCAATCCGCATGACCGCTCCCGCGCCCACCGCGCCACAGCCACACGAACACCAGCGTCCACAGCACCGCAGCCATGCTGTACTTGCCCCAGGCCGGGATCGCGGCGATGGACGACCAGAACGCTTCGATGAAGGCGGCGATCAGCAGCATCGCGGCGATGCCCAGGCAGAGTTTTGCACCAATCACCCCGCCCTCGACGAGTGCATCGATGCGCCTGCGCCGGCCGGGCGCCAGCAGCTTCATGCCCAGCTGCAGGCCGGCACCGCCGGCGATGACGATCGCGGTGAGCTCGAACGCGCCATGGCCGCAGACGAAACGCCAGAACGGGTCGCCATGGCCGATGTGCTGCAGGTGGCCGGCCGCCGCACCGATGGTGAGCCCGTTGAACAGCAGCACCAGCACCGTGCCCAGGCCGGCCAGCAGCCCGCTGGCGAACGTACGCAGGCCGATGCTGATGTTGTTCATGATGTAGTAGCCGAACATCATCCAGTCCGTGCCGCTGTCGCGGCCCAGGTTCGGCGAGGCCGGGTTGTACATGCGCTCCAGCGAGGCGATCGCGCCGTTGTCCATCAGCATGTGGATCACGTCCGGGTGCCACTGGATCACCGCGAAGCTGCCCACCAGCGGCAGCACGAACAGCGCGGTGGCCACCCACATGCTGCGCGCCTGGCTGCGCACCAGCTGCGGGAAATCGGCCAGCAGGAATTCCAGCGCGCGGCGCCAGCGCGGCGGCGGCGTGCGGTACAGCAGGCCATGGCCCTGCTGCATCAGCAGCTGCAGGCGTGCCACCAGCTGCGGGCTGTAGCCGCGCTTGCGCGCAAGCGCGAGCTGCTGGCACAGCCGGCGGTAGTGCTGTGGAATGTCTTCATCGTTGAGCGCGGACGCATCGGGCGAACGGCCCGCATGCCGCGGCCGGTCGCCGCGCAGCGCCAGCCAACGTTCCAGCGCCTGCCATTCGGCCTGGTAGCGGGCAACGAACTGTTCCTGCCTCATCGGCGCCCCAGCAGCCAGTTGGCCATGGCATACAGGCGCAGCACTCCCACCTGGCCCTGGCCACCGCTGATTGGCGCGGCCACTGCGGCGAGCTCCTGCTGGCGGGGGCCGGACAGGCGCGGCGCGCGTTCGGCGAAGGCAATGATCGCCGCCTGTTCGGCCGGCTGCAGCGGCTGCGGCGGGGCCAGCACGGTATCGATGGCCACGCTGGCCGACCACGGCCGGCCGCTGTCATGCACCACCACGGTGCCGGCCACCAGGTCGCCCAGGCGCCGGCCATTGCGGTCGAACAGGCTCGACAGCAGCCCCAGCGCATAGCCGAACGGCAGCATGTCCACGGTGCGCAGCAGGTTGCGGGTGATGGAGGCCATCCAGCCGATCGGCGCGCCGTCCTGGGCCACCACGCGCAGGCTCATCACCCGCTTGCCCAGGGTGCGGCCCCAGCAGGCCTCCTGCACGATGGTGTACGCCCACATCAGCAGGAACATCAGGCCCAGGTAGAGGCCCTGGCCGAATTCGCCCAGCAGGGTGAGCGGAATGCTCAGCAGCATCAGCGCCGCCACGCGGATCATGAAGTCGATGGCCCAGGCCAGCGCACGCGGCACCGGCCCGGCCGCCGGCAGGTGCAGCGGCACGCCTTCGGGCGTGATCACTTCACGGTAGGTGTCCAGCATGGGTGCGCTCATGCGCACGCGTCCCTCCGGACGGCTGCCAACGGCATGCGGTTCTCGACTGCTTCCTGGGTCGGAGACCGACTTTACCGTGTGCGGGGTCACATCCCCAAGTACTTGTCCTTCAACCGCACGTAGTGGTCGGCCGAGTAATGCAGCGACTCGATCTCCTGGTCGCTGAGCGTACGCACCGGTCGGGCCGGGTTGCCCACCCACAACTCCCCTTCGCCCACCAACTTGCCCGGCCCGATCACCGCACCGGCGCCGACGAAGCTGTGCCGGCTCACGGTGGCGCCATCGAGGATGCACGCCCCCATCCCGATCAGGCTGTACTCGCCGATCGTGCAGGCATGGATGATGGTGCCGTGGCCGACGGTGACGCCCTCACCGATCAGTGTCGGGTAGCCGCCCTTGTTGTAGGGGCTGTGGTGGCTGACATGGATGATGGTGCCATCCTGGATGTTGCTGCGCGCGCCGATCCGCACATGGTTGACGTCGCCGCGGATCACCGTGCCCGGCCACACCGACACATCGTCCCCGAGCACCACGTCACCGATGATCGTGCAGCCCGGGTCGATCCAGGCGCGCTCGCCAACGACGGGGAAGGTATCGAGGAAGGGACGAAGGGGGGACATGGTGACGCTCCACGAGGCAGGCCACCATGATACCGCCGTGGTTACGCCACCCGGCTGCGCCGGGCGCGTTCCAGGTGCACCAGCAGCAGCGAGATCGCCGCCGGGGTCATGCCCGGGATGCGCTGGGCCTGGCCGATGGTCTGCGGGCGTACCCGCTCCAGCTTCTGCTGCACTTCGGCCGACAACCCGCGCACGCCGGTGTAATCGAACGCCGCATCGATGGCGGTGTTCTCATGGCGCTGCTGGCGTTCGATCTCCTCGCGCTGGCGGTCCAGGTAGCCGGCGTACTTCACCCCGATCTCGACCTGCTCGGCCACCTTCGCATCCGCCACGCCTGGGCCCAGCGAGGGCACCTGCATCAGCTTGGCGTAATCCAGTTCCGGGCGCTTGATCAGGTCCAGCACATTGGTTTCGCGGCTGACCGCCACGCCCAGCGCGGCTTCCACTTCGCGGCCCAGCGCGTTGGCCGGGGTCGCCCACAGTGCACGCAGGCGCGCCGATTCCTGCGCCACCGCCTCCTGCTTGACCTGGAAGGCGGCCCAGCGCCGGTCGTCGACCACGCCCAGCCCACGGCCGATGCCGGTCAGGCGCACGTCGGCGTTGTCTTCGCGCAGCTGCAGCCGGTACTCGGCGCGGCTGGTGAACATGCGGTACGGCTCGGTGGTGCCATGGGTGATCAGGTCATCCACCAGCACGCCCAGGTAGGCCTCGTCGCGGCGCGGGCACCAGCCGGCCTCGTCGCGCACGCGGCGGGCGGCGTTGAGGCCGGCCAGCAGGCCCTGCGCGGCCGCCTCTTCATAGCCGGTGGTGCCGTTGATCTGCCCGGCGAAGAACAGCCCGGACACCGACTTGGTTTCCAGCGTGTTGTTCAACCCGCGCGGGTCGAAGAAGTCGTACTCGATGGCGTAGCCCGGCCGCGTGATGTGCGCGTTCTCGAAGCCACGGATGCTGCGCACCAGCGCCAGCTGCACATCGAACGGCAGCGAGGTGGAAATGCCGTTGGGGTAGATCTCCACCACGTCCAGCCCTTCGGGCTCGACGAAGATCTGGTGGCTGGCCTTCTCGGCAAAGCGCACCACCTTGTCTTCGATGGACGGGCAGTAGCGCGGGCCGATGCCTTCGATCTGGCCGCTGTACAGCGGCGAGCGGTGCAGCGCGCTGCGGATGATCTCGTGGGTGTGCTCGCTGGTGTGGGTGATCCAGCAGCTCACCTGCGGCGGGTGCTCGGCCACGCTGCCCAGGAAGGACATCACCGGGCGCGGGTCGTCGCCGGGCTGCTCGTCCATCACGCTGTAGTCCAGCGAGCGGCCATCGATGCGCGGCGGGGTGCCGGTCTTGAGCCGGTCGATCGCGAACGGGCGCTCGCGCAGGCGCGCGGCCAGCGTGGTGGCCGGCGGGTCGCCCATGCGGCCGGCGGCGTACTGGGTCTGGCCGACATGGATCTTACCGGCCAGGAAGGTGCCGGCGGTAAGCACCACGGCCGGGGCGTTGAACTGCAGCCCGGTCTGGGTGATCACGCCACGCACGGCGTCACCTTCGATGACCAGGTCATCCACGGCGGCCTGGAACACGGTCAGGTTGGGCTGCGCCTCGACCATCGCCCGGATGGCCATCCGGTACAGGTTGCGGTCGGCCTGGCAGCGGGTCGCGCGCACGGCCGGGCCCTTGGAGGCATTGAGCGTGCGCCACTGGATGCCGGCGCGGTCGGCGGCATGCGCCATGGCGCCGCCCAGGGCGTCGATTTCCTTGACCAGATGACCCTTGCCGATCCCGCCGATGGCCGGGTTGCAGCTCATCGCGCCGATGGTTTCCACGTTGTGGGTCAGCAGCAGGGTGCGTACGCCGCTGCGGGCAGCTGCCAGCGCGGCTTCGGTGCCGGCATGGCCGCCGCCGATCACGATGACGTCGTAGCCGTAGAAAGAATCGGTCATGGGGTGCTCAAGGGCAGGGCCGGTACGGCCCGGAACCGCCCTGGGACAGGGCGCGGTGGTCATTTTAGCGCCGTTCGCGCCGGGTCCGTGAACGGGGGCCTGCAAAAAAATTCGCAATCAACCCTAAAGTTGGCACGTTCTCTGCAGATAACCCAATAGCACCCAGGATGGCAGGCGCCGAAAGGCGCTACGGATCGGAATTGGAACAGGGGCCGATCCATGCGCATCCCGGGGAAGCAGAAGGGCCGGCAGTCGGGGGACTGTCGGCCCTGTTTTTTATCCCCATAGAACAAAAGGCCCCGCCATTGGCGGGGCCTTCTGCGTTGTAGGTGCCGACATCCGACAGGGCCGGAACAGGGGGGATCCAGATGTTCCTGTCGGATATCGACATAGAGCTCAATGTGACGCCGTATGTCGTTTTTGTCACTTTTCGACCGAGGCCGTCACTGCCCGGCTAGATTGACCTGCCAGGCAGGTGAAAATCAAGCGGTCTTAGTTCTCATGTGTGCGCTGGTTGAACTTATTCATATTTCGCCAGGGAGAGCCATTGCTGCGCTGGGCCGGCTGGCTGGGTCGGGACTGCGGCGCGCTCACCGGACGCTGTTGCTGCTGCGATTGGGGGCGCTGCTGCGGCGGGCGGTCCGGACGCGGTGGGCGCCCCACCGAATCCATGTTCCGCCACGGCGAACCGCCGTTGTAAGGCGGGCGCGGTCGGTCCGGCGGGCGCACCTGGCCACCATTGCCGTTGCCCGGGCGGGGCGGCGGGCGGTGATTGTGCGGCGGGCGGTAGTTCGGGTACGGCCGGTAGATCGGGTAGTTGCTGTAACCACCGTAGCCGCCATAACCGTAATAGCCACCGCCACCGTAGTAGCCGCTGCCATAGCCGTATGGGTAGCCGGCCGGGTAGCGGTACTCCACCGACGGCGCGCCGTGGTAGTAACCGTTGCCACCACCACCGCCGCCCACGTAGTCGTAAGTCGCGCAGCCAGACAGCGTCAGCAACAGGCTGCCGGCAAGCATGAGGCGCATTTTCATGGAAGGGTCCCCCTGGGGTATGGCCCAGCTTCAGGCCGCCGCATTGAATCGGCCCTTAACTTTGCCCAGGCCGGATGAACGGTTGCCATCGTGGCACGTTAATCTTGTGTCATGACCGATTCATCCTTGCCCTGCGTCGATGACCTTTTGGCCGCCGCCGCGCGCATCGCGCCGCATGCCAGCGTCACCCCGGTGCTGCAGTCGCAGGTGCTGGGCGCGTTGAGCGGGGCTCGGCTGGCGTTCAAGGCCGAGCATCTGCAGCGCGGCGGTGCCTTCAAGTTCCGCGGCGCCTGCAACGCGGTCTGGGCGCTGCCCGAGGCCGTCGCCGCACGCGGGGTGGTCACCCATTCGTCGGGCAACCACGGTGCGGCGCTGGCGCTCGCCGCGCGCACCCGTGGCATTGCCTGCCATGTGGTGGTGCCGGAAGGCGCGGTAGCGGCCAAGCTGGCCAACATCGTGCGTCATGGCGCCACCCTGTGGCGCTGCGACTCGACCATCGCCGCGCGCGAGGCGATGTGCGCCCAGGTCGAGGCCGAGACCGGCGCCACCCTGGTCCATCCCTATGCCGATTCCCACGTCATTGCCGGGCAGGGCACGGCGGCGCTGGAGCTGCTGGGCAGCCACGGTCCGTTCGATACGCTGGTGGTCCCGGTGGGCGGCGGTGGCCTGGCGGCTGGAACCCGGCTGGCGCTGCAGGCGGTGAGTCCGGTCACGCGGCTGGTACTGGCCGAACCGGAGGGCGCCGCCGATACGGCCCGTTCGCTGCACGCCGGCGAGCGCCGGCTGGACTTCACCCCCGACACGATCTGCGATGGCCTGCGAGGCACGCTCGGCGCGCCGAACTTCGCGCTGCTGCAGGGCGCGGCCGAGGTGATCACCGTGGACGATGCGGCCACCGTCGCGGCCATGCGCCTGCTGTGGCAGGTGCTCAAGCAGGTGGTGGAACCGTCCTCGGCGATTGCGCTGGCCGCGATCCTGTCCCAGCCCGCGCGGTTTGCCGGGCAGCGGGTGGGCGTGGTGCTGTCCGGCGGCAACGTCGACCTGGACGCCCTGCCCTGGGCCGCAGCATGACCCGGCGCGCACGGGTCGGGCTGGTGGGCTGGCTGTGGCGGCTGTGCATGCTGTTGGCGGCCTGGCTGCTGTGTGTCACCGCGTGGATCGTCTGGGTCGGTGAGCGCGACCAGGCGGCCAAGGCCGATGCGATCATCGTGCTGGGCGCGGCGGCCTACGACGCCAAGCCGTCGCCGGTGTTCGAAGAGCGCATCCGGCATGGGCTGGATCTGTACCGCCAGGGCTACGCGCCATTGCTGATCTTCACCGGCGGCTACGGCGGCACCGGCGCGCGCTTTTCCGAATCGCAGGTCGCGCGCCGTTACGCCTTGAAACAGGGCGTGCCGGACGACGCGATCCTGATTGAAACCGCCTCGCGCACCACCCGCCAGAACCTGGCCGAAGCGCGGCTGTTGATGGACCAGCACAAGCTGCACCGGGTGATCATCGTCAGCGACCCGCTGCACATGGCGCGCGCGCTGCGCCTGGCCCGCGAACTGGGCATCGATGCACTGGCCTCGTCAACGCCGAGCACGCGGTTCCGCAGCTTCCACACCAGCTGGAAGTTCCTGGCGCAGGAAATCTATTTCTTCCATCGGGACATGTTCCCGTCCGCGAACGGTTCCTGACCGATATTTCTGGTTGGTCAGGTGGTCTTGCGCCGGATCGGAATCGCCGACACGGGGACGCTGGCCACATCCTGCCCGCGCTCGCGGATCGGCGCGCCCGCATCCGGCGCCCACGCGTGCGCGTAAATCACTTCCCAGCTGCTGGGCAGCGTGCCGTCCTCGCGACGCAGCGGTTCATAGGCGGCGCGCGCTGCAGCGAACCTGCCGCGCCCGGTCAACGTATGCCGGCGATCCTGGCGTGCATTGGTTGCGCCAATGGCGCGCAGCTCGCGCATCAGTGCATCCATGTCGGAATAGGTGAGCGTGAACAGGTCGCGGTCCAGCACCGGGTCGCGGAAGCCGGACATCATCAGCGCGTCGCCGAACTGCGCAATCGGCGGGAACCGGCTCACGTGCGAGGTGTCATCGGCGCTGGCGAACGCGTCGCGCAGCTCGATCAGCGTTTCCGGGCCGAACGTGGAACACACCAGCAGCCCGCCCGGCTTGAGCACGCGGCGGAAACCGGCGAACACCGCGGGCAGGTCCTCCACCCACTGCAGGCACAGGTTGCTGTAGATCACATCCACGCTCTGATCGCGCAGAGGCAACGCCTGCGCATCACCGCACACCCGGGTGAAGGGCTTCCACCAGCCGGCCTGCTTCTTCGCTTCGCGCAGCATCGGCTCGGCCATGTCCAGCGCGATCACCTGCGCCTTGGGCCAGCGCTTCTTCATCGCCGCACTGGCGTGGCCGGTGCCGCTGCCCACGTCCAGCACCACCTCCGGCTGCCGGCTTTCGAGATAGTCCAGCGATTCGAGCAGCCGCTTCTCCACCTCGCGCTGCAGGGCAGCGGCGGCGTCGTAACTGCTGGCGGCGCGCGAAAACGCGCGGCGGACGTGCTGGGGATCAAAGCTGGCGGTCATGTAAGGCTCACTATGCGGTAGCGCACGACCGTTGGTCGTGCGCCGGAAACTCAGAACGTACCGGGGTAAGCCCCGCCATCAATCAACAGGTTCTGCCCGGTGATGTAACCCGACTGCGCACTGCACAGGAACGCGCACGCCGCGCCGAACTCATCGGCGGTGCCGAAGCGCCCGGCCGGAATGTGGGTGCGCTTGCGCTCGGCGATCTGCCCCGCATCCACGCCCTGCTGCTGCGCCATGTAGGCAAAGTTGCCGCGCAGCCGGTCGGTGTCGAACTGGCCGGGCAGCAGGTTGTTGAGCGTGACGTTGTGGGCCACGGTGCGGCGCGCCAGCCCGGCGACGAAGCCGGTCAGGCCCGAGCGCGCGCCATTGGACAGGCCCAGGATGTCGATGGGTGCCTTCACCGACGAGGAGGTGATGTTGACCACGCGCCCGAAGCCACGTTCGATCATGCCATCCACGGTGGCACGGATCAGCGCGATCGGCGCCAGCATGTTCGCGTCCAGCGCAGCGATCCAGTCCTCGCGCTCGAACTGGCGGAAGTCGCCCGCCGGCGGCCCACCGGCGTTGTTGACCAGGATGTCCACCTGCGGGCAGGCGGCCAGCGCCGCCGCGCGGCCGGCCTCGGTGGTGACATCGGCGACCACCGTGATTACTTTGCCGGCACCCGGCAGCGCCCGGAGTTCTTCACCGGCGTGGGCGAGGGCTTCCTCACCGCGGGCGGCGATCACCACGTTCACGCCCTCGCGCGCCAGCGCGCGGGCGCAGCCCAGTCCCAGGCCTTTGCTGGCAGCGCAGACGAGGGCCCAGCGGCCGGCGATTCCAAGGTCCATGCATCAGTTCCGTAGTGGGGGACAGGCGTACATGATCGGCGATGCGCGCGCGGGTGGGTCAGGAAAGCGAGGCAACGAAGTGTTGCAGCTGCGCCGCCACCTCGTCGGTGTGGCCTAGGAACGGCGCGTGTCCGCCATGGGCCACTACATGCACGCTGGAACGCGGTGCGAGCGCGGCAGCGGCCTGCATCGCCCGCGCCGACACCAGCCGGTCGCGTTGACCGGCCAACCACAGGCTGGGCACGGGCAGGCGGGGCAGGGCGCCACGCAGGTCAGCGCTTTCCAGCAGGCGAAGGCCTTCCTGCAGGGCACGCGGGGCGGGCTCACCGCGCGCTACCAGCGCCGCGCGCAGGCTGCGCAGTTCCTGCCGGGCGTGTTCGGAGCCCATCGCATCCAGGGCCAGGAAGCGCTCCAGCGTGCCGCGATAGTCCTGCGCCAGGTCCTGGCCGAACTGTTCGAAGACCGCAGTTTCCACTGCGTATGGCCAGTCCTCGCCACGCACGAAGCGCGGTGTGGCCGCGATCATCGCCAGCCCACGCACCTTGGGCAGCGTGGCCGCCGCATGCAGCGCGAACAGCCCACCCAGCGACCAACCACACCACACGGCCGGCGGGGTCGCGGCGGCAATCGCACCGACCACGAACGGCAGGCGCAGCGGGGTGGCATCGTCGCGGCTGTTGCCGTGCCCGGGCAGGTCGACCAGATGCAGCTCGAACTGCGCCGACAACCGCTCCACCAGCGGCGCGAACACACCGCCATGCAGGGCCCAGCCGTGGATCAGTACCAGCGCCGGCCCGCTGCCGACCACCTCGATATGCATGCTCACACCCAACCGCCGTGCATCACGCGCTCAGCGCATCCAGTGCCTGCTGGCGCAGCACCTGGTCGCGTGCGTGGGCGATGGCATCGGTGAGCGCACGTACTTCCGGCACCGTGTGCAGCGCCGACAGGGTCACGCGCAGGCGTGCCTTGCCCTCGGGCACGGTCGGCGGACGGATCGCGCTGACCAGGAAACCAGCCGCTTCAAGCGCGGCCGACAGGCCCATCACGGTCGACTCGGCCCCGCACAGCAGCGGCTGGATCGGCGTATCGGAGGGCATCAGTTCCAGCCCATGCTGGCGCGCGCCGGCACGGAACACGCCGACCAGTTCGGCCAGCTTCTCGCGGCGCCAGTCGTCGCGGCGGGCCAGCTTCACGGCGGCCAATGCCGCCGCCGCCTGCGCCGGCGGCACCGCCGTGGTGTAGATGTAGGGGCGTGCGGTTTCGGCCAGGTGTTGGATCATCGCCTCGTCGCCCACCACCAGCGCGCCGCTGCCACCCAAGGCCTTGCCCAGCGTGACCAGCTGCAGCGGCACATCGGCCACGCCCAGCCCGGCGTCGGCCACGCAGCCGCGGCCGTGCTCGCCGATCACGCCCACGCCGTGTGCGTCGTCCACGTACAACACCGCTTCCTGCATGCGCGCCACCAGCGAGAGTGAGCGCAGCGGGGCGATGTCGCCATCCATGCTGAAGACACCATCGGTGACCAGCATCGCCGCGCCGTCGGGCGCGTGCTTGAGCTGGCGCAGCGCGCCTTCGGTATCGAGGTGCGGGTAGCGGCGCAGGCGGCAGCCGGCCAGGCGCGTGGCATCGAGCAGGCTGGCGTGGTTGAGCCGGTCCTGCACGCACACATCGTCTTCTTCGCTGAGCAGTGCCTGCTGCACCGCCAGGTTGGCGGCAAAGCCGCTGCCAAACAGCAGCGCACGCGGGTAGCCCAACCAGTCGGCCACTTCCTGTTCCAGCGCTTCATGCAGCGCATGATGGCCGCAGATCAGGTGTGAAGCGCCCGCCCCGGCACCTTCGCGCGCGGCGGCATCCTGCAGCGCGCTGACCACGCCGAATTGCTGGGACAGGCCCAGATAATCATTGCTGCAGAAGCCGGTGAGCCACTGGCCATTGACCTCCAGGCGCACGCCATCGCGCCGGGTTACCGTGCGGCGCACGCGGATACGGCCCTGCGCTTCGCGAAGCTTGCGCTGGGACTGGATGCGGTCGTGCAGGTCGGTACGGGCCATGGTCGTCAATGTCATGGGCAGGCAGGGCAGCTAGCGTACCCGGTTGCCGGGCGCTGCGCTGCACCGCCCGGGGCAGGGCTCAGGCCGCTTGTCCGCAACCACCGCCACAGGTGATGTCGGCATGCACGGTGCCGGGGTGGTCATGCCCGGCCGCATCCACCTGCACCGCCATCGGGCGCAGACCCAGCCGGCTGAACAGGGCCAGGTCGCGCTCGGTATCCGGGTTGCCGGTGGTCAGCAGTTTTTCGCCGTAAAAGATCGAGTTGGCCCCGGCCAGGAAGCACAGCGCCTGCAGCTCATCGCTCATTGCTTCGCGCCCGGCCGACAGCCGCACCATTGCCCTGGGCATCACGATGCGGGCCACCGCGATCATCCGCACGAACTCGAACGCGTCCAGTTCGGCACTCCCATGCAGCGGCGTGCCGGCCACCTGCACCAGCCGGTTGATCGGCACCGAATCGGGGTGCGCCGGCAGGTTGGCCAGCGCCAGCAGCAGCCCGGCGCGGTGCGCGCGGGTTTCGCCCATGCCGACGATGCCGCCGCAGCAGGTCTTCAGCCCGGCCTCGCGCACGTGTTCGAGCGTATCCAGCCGGTCCTGGTACTGGCGGGTGTGGATGATCGAGTCGTAGTAATCCGGCGCGGTGTCCAGGTTGTGGTTGTAGTAGTCCAGCCCGGCCTCGCGCAGCGCCACGGCCTGCGCGCCGTCGAGCATGCCCAGCGTGGCGCAGGTTTCCAGCCCCAGTGCCTTCACCTCGCGGATCATCGCCGCCACCTTGGGGATGTCGCGGTCCTTGGGCGACCGCCACGCCGCGCCCATGCAGAACCGCGACGCCCCGGCCGCCTTGGCCTGGCGGGCCTTGGCGACCACGTCGTCGGTGGCCATCAGCTTCTGTGCGCTCACCCCGGTGTCGTAGCGCTGCGCCTGCGGGCAATACGCGCAGTCCTCCGGGCAGCCGCCGGTCTTGACCGAGAGCAGGGTCGAGACCTGCACCTCGGTGGGATCAAAGTGCTCCCGGTGCACGCCCGCCGCCCGGTGCAGCAGCTCCGGGAAGGGCAGCTCGAACAGCGCCAGCAGCTCCTGGGGGTGCCAGTCGTGGCGGATGACAGAAGCCATGGGAGTGTCCTGACAGATTGGGGAGCGAAGGGGCGGCAGTCTGGTGAGGTTGAAGGAGGCTGTCAACCATATGGACTTTCGCAAAGTTTACGATCTGCTGGGCTGGTTGGGGCATCACTGCCTGCCGCTGCGCTGTCTGGTCTGCGCCAATCCGGGAAATGATGGGCTGGATCTGTGTGCCGCCTGCTACGCCGAGCTTCCGTGGAACGACCATGCCTGCCCGCTGTGCGCGCTGCCGCTGCCGCCGGATGAACCGGCCAAGGTGTGCGGTGGCTGCCTGGCCGAGCCGCCGCGGCAGGCCGGGGCGGCGGCGACCTTCCTGTACGCGCCGCCGATCGACCGGCTGGTGCTGCGCTTCAAGTTCCACCAGGACCTGGCCGCAGGGCGGCTGCTCTCGCAGCTGATGCTGCACGCCGTGCCGGACTTCGCGGAGTACCCGCTGCTGCCAATGCCGCTGCATGGGCGCCGCCTTCGCGAGCGGGGCTACGACCAGGCCCGGGAACTGGCCCGCCCGTTGGCGCGGGAGCTCCAGTTGCCGCTCTGGACCGGGCTGTGCCGCAGCCGGGCGACCCTGGCCCAGTCCACGCTGGACGCGGACGCACGTCGCCAGAACCTCAAAGGCGCCTTCGCCGTGCGGGCCACCCCGCCGTCCCGGCTGACCCTCGTGGACGATGTGATGACCACCGGCGCCACCCTGGACGCGGCCGTGAGGGCGCTGCGCCGGTCTGGCCTGCAGGAGGCCACGCTGTGGGTCTGCGCCCGGGCGCCGTGACACCTTGCCATGGCCTGCACAGGGGCTGGGCCTAGCATCGCGGTTGACTCTCCTCCCAGGAACACCGTCATGAGCCAGGCTCCGGAACTGCGCACTACGTCGCTGTTGTCGCTGGTGGGCCGCAGCTGGTGGGTGGTGCTGCTGTATGGCTTGATTGCGATCGGCTTCGGCCTGATCGCCATCGTCCGGCCGCTGTCCGCCGCCGCCGGGCTGGCCTGGGCCATCGGCGTGATGGCGCTGGTGGAAGGCCTGGTCAGCCTGTTCGCGGTATTCAGCGGCAACAGCGGTGCGCCGCGCGGCTGGGCACTGGTCTACGCGCTGGCCTCGATCGGTTTTGGCGCGCTGGCAGTGATCAACCCCCTGGTGACGGCCAAGGTGCTGGTGCTGCTGCTGGCGATCTGGCTGATCCTGGCCGGTGTGTACCGCATCGTGTTCGCCATCCGCGTACGCAGGCAGATAGAAGGCGAATGGCTGCTGATCGTCAGCGGCCTGCTGGCCATCGTGCTGGGCGTCATGATGTTCGGCAACCCGCTCGGCGGGGTGGCGGTGACCACGCTGTGGATCGGCATCGGCAGCCTGATCTACGGCGTACTGCAGGTCGTGGTGGCGTTCCGGCTCAGGAAGTTGCGCTGACGGCTCCGGTTCGGGCCACAATGCTTCAAACAATGGGAGTACGGCAATGCGCAACGGATGGCGATGGAGCCTGGCGGCAGCGAGCCTGCTGCTGGTCACGGCATGCAACCAGCACAACGGCGCGGCGTTGAACCCTGCAGCGCAGGGCAACCCGCCGCTCGCCGATGTACGCATCGAAATGCGCCCGGTCGCGGAGGTCGGCGAGCCGGGCGTCGAGGTCCGCTTCGCACACGGGGAGACCGTCAAGCTGGCCAACCCGCCCGTGTTCACGACCGGCGCAATTGCCAGCGTGCGCCAAGTGGTCAACGAGGACGGAAAGGCCAACGTGTACTACGCGTTCACCGACGCCGCCGCGCCCCGCATCCACAGCGCCACCGAGCGCCTGGTCGGACGGACGATGGTGCTCACCGTCGATGGCGAACCGATCTCCCGGGCGAACCTCAGCGGCCCCTTCGGCGAGAGCATGATGACCTCGGGCCTTGAGGCGGACGAAGCCACCGCGCTGGTTACCCGGATCACCGGGCGACCGTAGCGCTGTCTAGCGGAACCGCGCTTCGATCTCCTCCAGCGTCTTGCCCTTGGTTTCCGGCAGCAGGAACGCGGCCACCAGGAAGTACAGCAGCGTGCAGCCGGCCCAGAAGAAGAACATGCTGGCGTAGCCGTGGTGGCCCACCGTGGGCAGGAAGATCGCCGCGATCACCGTGGATACGAACTGGTTGATCAGCAGCGCGATGCTCATGCCGTTGGAGCGGATGCGGGTAGGCATCAGCTCCGACAGCGCAAGCCACACGCAGACGCCCGGGCCCACCGCGAAGAACGCCACGAACAGCAGGATGCAGCCGGCCACCAGCCAGCCGTGCGTGGGCGAGGGCACCGGGCCGATGACCGCGCGCTCGATCACCAGCGGTGCCTGGACGGCGGCGGCCGGATCCGGGAACGGGTTGAGGTTGAGGCGGCGGAAGAACGCGCCGATCACGCTGTCAGCCGACACCGCGTCTTCGCGGCGGATCTGCAGCGTGGCGTCGATGGGGTTGTCGCTGCGCAGCGAACGCACGTTGCTGAAGCCGCCGTAGGCGTAGGACACCGTGAGCTGCAGCGGCTGACCGTCGGCGTTGCCATCCAGCCGCCGCCACTGCGCGGCATCCATTGGCAGTGACAGCGACTGCCCATACACCTGCTGCTGTAGCGCGGGCTGTACATCCAACCGCCCGTGTTCGCTGCGAACGAACAGCAGCGCGGCGCCCAGCAGCGCGATGGTGATGCCGCCGGTGCCCAGCATCAACAGGAACTTGCGGCCTTTGCGATCCACCAGCACCAGCGCGACGATGGTCATCAGCGCATTGAGCAGCTTGATGGAGACATCGGCCCAGTTGGCCACCGCGCCGGGCAGCCCCGCCTGGTGGAGGATGTTCACCGCATAGGCCAGTACCGAGTTGATGCCGGTCGCCTGGGTGAAGGCCAGCACCAGGCAGGCCAGCACGAAGGGCCACACATAGCGGCGGCTCAGCAGCGGATCGCGCCTGGCCGGGCTGCCATCGCTGGCCGGTGCATCGGGCGCCTGCATGCGCGCCAGCGTGGCTTCCACCTCCGCCGGCGCCACCGTGCGCTGCAGGGCGCTGCGTGCTTTCTCAATGCGGCCGCGCCGCACCAGCCAACGGGGCGATTCGCTGATCAGCAACGCGCCGCCGGTGAACACCAACCCGGGCAGCAGGCAACTCCAGAAGATGGTGCGCCAGGCGTGATCCTTCACCGCGAACAACATGCGCTGCTGCTCCTCGCCCGGCAGGTGGCGCACGGCGGCAGTGGCGGCGTCCACGCTGTGGGCGTGATACAGCCCGATCACCGCCGCCAGTACCAGTCCGATGGTGAGCAGCAGCTGGAACATCGCCGCGCCACGCCCGCGTCGTTCGGGACTCAACACTTCGGCGAGGTACAGCGGCACCACCACGCCGATCAGGCCGCCGCTGATGCCCTGCAGCAGGCGCCCCATCAACAGCGGTCCATAGCCTTCGGACAGCGCCATCACCGGAATGCTGGCGGTGAACAGCACGCCGGCCAGCACCATCGCGCCGCGCCGGCCGATCAGGTCGGCCACGGCGCCGGCAAACAGCGAGGACAGCACGCTGCCCAGCAGCACCGCAGCCACCACGAAGCCAAGCTGCTGGGTGGTCAGGTGCCAGCTGGCGGTGGCCGTGGCCTCGAGGTAAGGCAGGGCGCCGGCGATGATGCCGATGTCGATGCCGTAGAGCAGGCCGCCCATGCCGCCGATGAAGAGCAGATAGCGCACCGGCCAACGCGGCGCATTGGCGGAAGCGGGCACGGGCATCACGGCGGAAGCGTCGTTCATGGTGCGGTCCTGTCTACGTTGGAACGCGCCGCACGGGGCGCGGAATCACTCAGTCAAGCGTGATGCGTTCGCCTTCCACCACTACCTGCTGCACGCGCAGGTCATGGTCGAGCACGACCAGGTCCGCCCACGCGCCCGGTTGCAGGCGGCCGCGGTCATCCAGGCCCAGATAGTCGGCGGGGTAGCGTGAAACGCGGTTGGATGCGTCATCCAACGCCAGACCCAGCGCAACCAGGTTGCGCAGTGCCTGGTCCATGGTCAGCGCGCTGCCGGCCAGCGAGCCGCTTTCCAGGCGCACGCAGCCCAGGCACTTGTGCACGCGCTGCACGCCCAGCGCGTATTCGCCATCGGGCATGCCGGTGGCCGCGGTGGCGTCGGTCACGCAGTACAGGCGCGGAATCGCGCGCAGCGCGGTGCGGATCGCGCCGGGGTGCACGTGCTGGAGGTCGGGAATGAGTTCGGCGTACTCGGCATGCGCCAGCGCCGCCGTGGCGATGCCGGGGTGGTAGTGGTCCACGCCGGTCATGCCGTTGAACAGATGGGTGAAGCCGGCGGCACCTGCCTCCAGCGCGGCCACGCCCTGCTCGTAACTGCCTGCGCTGTGTCCCAGCTGCACGCGGATTCCGAGCGCGTTCAATGCGGGGATCAATGCAAGGTGCTGGCCGATTTCCGGTGCCAGGGTCAGCACCTTGATCGGTGCGATGGCGTGCAGGCGGCGCACATCCTCCAGCGTGGCTTCCACCACCAGCGGCGGCTGCGCACCCAGGCGCTCGGCGCTGATGAACGGACCTTCCAGATGCACGCCCAGCACGCGCGCCATGCCGCTATCACGCTGGGAAATCGCGATGGACAGGCCCTGCAGCGCACGCACGATGTCGCCTGCCTCGGCGGTCATGGTGGTGCCCAGCAGCGCGGTGGTGCCATGCCGCGCGTGCGCGCGTGCCACCGTCTGCGCGGTATTTCCGCCCTGCATGATGTCCACCCCGGCACCGCCATGCACATGCAGGTCGATGAAGCCTGGCAGGATCAGCGGCACCTCGTCATCGCCACGCGGGTCAGCGTGGTCGCTGCTGATCGACACGATGCGCTGGTCAAAGGCGATGTCGCCGCGCACCCACCCGGACGGGGTCAGGATGCGGCCATGCAGGGTGGAAACCGGGTTCAAGGCGGCGACTCGGCAATGATCACTTCGATGCCCAGCTTCTGCAGCCCTTCCAGGTACTCCGCATCGATGCTGGCATCGGTGATGATGGTATGGACCTGGTCCAGGCGGGCGATGCGGTGCAGGCTGACGTGGCCGAACTTGGAGGCGTCGGTGAGCACCACCACGCGCCGTGCGCGCTCCACCATGCGGTGGTTGAGGCGGGCCTCGGCTTCATGGTGGGTGGTGAGCCCGAACTGCAGGTCCAGCCCGTCCACGCCCAGGAACAGGGTGTCGAAGCTGTAGGTATTGAGGCTGGCCTCGGCCTGGCTGCCCTGCAGCGACAGTGACTGCTTGCGCAGCAGGCCCCCGGTGAGCAGCAGTTCCACGCCCGGTGCATTGGCCAGCTCCCAGGCGATGTTCAGCCCGTTGGTCATCACCGTCACGTCGCGGTGTTCGCGCAGGTGGCGCGCCAGCGTCATGGTGGTGGAACCCGAATCGATGATGATGTTGTCGCCGGCGCGCACCAGCCGCGCGGCATGCGCGCCGATGCTGTCTTTCAGCGGCAGGTTCAGCGTGTCCTTTTCATGGATGTCCTGCTCCAGCGGTGGCTTGCGCACCAGGTTGGCGCCGCCGTGGGTACGCGTGGCCAGGCCCTGCGCTTCGATGTGGGTCAGGTCGGCGCGAATGGTCACTGCCGAAACGCCGAAGCGCTCCACCAGTTCGCTGACCTGCACGTTGCCGTGTTCGACCAGCAACTGCAGGATCTGTTGGCGGCGCTGCCGTGTGTTGCGCATGGGCGATTCCATTCGGAAGGAAAGCCGAAGCTTACCGTTCCGAAAGCTCCGTGGCAGAAAAAGCTTCGTTATCCGCGCCGAACGCATTGCGAGCGCAAGCCCGGGCGTATTCCGCCAGGCGCAGCCCCACCTTGTGCCGGATCAGCGCCAGCGGTTCGGCCGCCAGCTCACCGGCCTGCACCGCGCGCAGCTGTTCGGGCAGGTACTGGCTGAGCAGCATGAGCGGGGGGGCATGGCGGGTGAGGTTGTCGACCAGGGTGGCCAGCGCGGCCTGCACGGCCGGTTCGCCCCAGTAGTAGCGGCTGCGGTCGCTCAGCGAATAGGCGCGCAGCAGGCGCTGTTCGTGCGCGTCGCCCTGGTAGTAGCTGGCCCAGCTGGACGGCTTGTCGAGCATGCAGCGGTCCAGGACCTCGATGATCCGTGACGCTTCCTCACCGGGAAGGAGCTCGCGTTCGATCATCGCCAGCGCGAACACCGCCTCGCGGAACGCGTAGGTCGCCGCCGGGCCCACCTTGAGGATGGCGAAGTGGTCGCGCACCAGCGCATGCAGGCCGGCTTCGGTCTGGTAATCGGTGGAATGGGCTTCGAACACGATGCGCGGCTGGGTTTCCACGAACGCCGAGAGCTCGCGGGCGGCGGCCGGGTCGTAGTGGTGCACGCTGCTGTGGTCGAAATCCACGCCGGGCTGCACCACCATGGCGATCACCCGCTCCCAGGCCGGCACCAGGTCCGGTGCGGAAAATGCCTCGCGGTGAATCGCCAGCGTGACGGCGGCAGCGGTGGGCGTGGTCACGGCCAAGCCACCTTCCAGGGAGGCTTCGCCACCGGGAACAGGCACTTCGGTACCGATCACGTAGACCGGTGGCGGCAGCCCGTTCTCCGCGGCCGTGCGTTCGGCAATGCGCGCCAGTTCGGCCGAGCGCGCGGCCACGACCGCATCCGGCAGCGGGGTCGGGTCATCGGCGCAGGACATGCTGCAGTCCAGGTGGATCTTGTGGAAGCCGGCGGCCACGTAGGCGGCAACCAGGGTGCGCGCGTTGGCCATCGCGACGTCGGCCGGCCCCTTCTGCCAGGCGTTCGGGCCGAGATGGTCGCCGCCCAGGATCAGCCGCTCCGCCGGGAAGCCCTGGCTGCGCGCCAGCTGCAGCACGTAATCGCGGTACTGCGGCGGGGTCATGCCGGTGTAGCCGCCGAACTGGTCCACCTGGTTGGAGGTAGCTTCGATCAGCAGCACGGTGTCGTGTTCGCGCGCGACCTGCATGGCGGCCAGCAGCACCTGCTCGTTGCTGCAGCACACGCTGTACAGGCCAACGGGCTGGCCCTGGCGATGGGCGGCGATCAACGATTGGACGGCAGACATGGCAACACTCCCGGTGCAGCGGAACGGAAAGAAGGGATTCAGGGCGCGGGATGGTGCTGGCGCGCCAGCAGCGCCGCGCCGCGTGCACCGCCGGCATCGCCGAAGGCTGGCGGCAGGATCGGCGGCACGCGCACCCCGTTGAACAGGTAGGGCGCAATGGCGGCAGGCAGGTCGCGGTACAGCTGCTCCAGTTTCGACAGCCCGCCCCCCAGCACGATCACGTGCGGGTCCAGCGCCAGGATCAGGCTGGCGAAGCTGTAGCCGAGAAGGTCGCGGTGGATGGCCAGTGCCTGCAGCGCGATCGGATCGCCGGCCTGCGCCTGCTCCACCACGGCGGTGGCGTCGCAGGCCAGGCCGCCATGGCGTTCGTGGATCATCGCCAGGCCGCTGCCGGAGACATAGCGCTCCAGGCAGCCGCGCAGGCCACAGCCGCAGTCCAGCAGCGGCAGGTCATGGCGCAGCTGCAGCGTGGCCGGCAGGCTCCAGTGGCCCCACTCACCGGCAATGCCGTTGTTGCCCGCGACGAGCTTTCCGTCCAGGCAGTAGCCACCGCCCGCGCCGGTGCCCAGGATCACCCCGAACATGCTGGGGTAGCCGGCGGCGGCGCCGTCGTGCGCTTCGGACAGGGCGAAACACTGCAGGTCGTTACCCAGTGCCAGCGGGCGCTGCAACCGTGCTTCCAGGTCATGCCCCACCGTGTGGCCGCTCAACGCGGGCACGTTGGCGCTCAACTGGCGGCCGCTGTCCCGATCGCGCACACCGGGCAGGCCCAGCCCTACCGCGACGGCATGCGTGCCAACGGCTGCATCGGCGTCATCCACCAGCTGGCCGACCGCCGCCACGAAGGCGGCGTAGTCATTCGTGGGCGTCGCCACGCGCTGGCGATAATGCACGTTCAACGCAGCGTCGCAGGCCACCAGTTCAATCTTGGTGCCGCCGATATCGATGCCGTACCAGGTCTGCATGCGCTGCTCAGCCATGGTCGTGGATCGTCACGCCCTGCACCACGCGGTTGACCGTGCCATCCGGGAACGGGTTGTCCGGGGTCAGGCCGAGCGCGGCCGAACGCTGCAGCGCGAAGCACTGCGCCATCACCAGCCACAGCGGGGCCAGCCACGGATCGGGCAGGGCAGGTACCTGCAGCAGGAAATCGCCGTCGGCACTGTCGCTGCCGGCCGGGCCGACCGAGATCACGCGGGCGGCGATGCCATCGCGGCGCAGCTCTTCCAGCAGGTCCTGCTCGTAGCGTCGCGCCAGCGGCTGCGCGCTGCGCAGCACCACCACCAGCGTGGTGCCGTTGAGCGTGGATTTCGGCCCGTGGCGGAACCCGAGCGGGGTGTTGGCCAGCGCCAGCACCCGGCCGGCAGTGAGTTCCAGCACTTTCAGCGCCGCTTCGCGCGCGGTCGCTTCGAGCGGGCCACTGCCCAGGTAGATCACCCGCGAGATATCGGTGCGCGCGAGCGCTGCTACCGGGGCGTCCCAGTTGCTTACCGCCTGCGTACCGCGCTCGGCCAGGGTGCGCAGGCGCGCGATGCGCTCGGCCCACGGCGCGCCATCGAACACACTCAACGCGGCCAGCAGCATGCAGCTCAGGCTGCTGGTCATGGCAAAGGCGCGGTCGCAGCTGGCCGGCGGCATCAGCAGCGACAGCGTGTCGCTGCGGCCTTGGCCGCGCTGTGCCAACGCGCCATCGGCATTGCAGGTGATGTCCAGGAAGCGCGCGTCGTCCACCTGCGCCCGCACCAGGTCCACCGCCGCCACGCTTTCCGGGCTGGAGCCGCTGCGCCCGAACGACACCAGCAGGGTCGGGCGGTCGCGCTGCAGGTACAGCGCCGGGTGGGTGAGCAGGCTGGTGGTGTGGATGGCACGGACGTCCGCCGGCCACTGCGCATTGATCTGGTCGGCGACCATCTCGGCGATGAAGCCCGAACTGCCGGCGCCGGTGAAGATGACCCGCTGGCCCGGCTGGCGCAGCGCGTCACCCAGGAACGCATCGATGCGCTCGCGGGCGACCTCCAGCACGTCGGCCAATGCCGACCACAGGGCGGGTTGCTGCGCGATCTCTTCTGCGGTTTGCGCGCCACCCAGGCGCTGCCAGGCGGGCATATCGGGGAGCAGAGTGACGTCCATTCGCTATTCCTGTTGGGCGACCGCACGATCAGCGTTTTCTTTCGAAATGTCAAATATCGAAAGATTAAAATAAGATATTCGGGTCACAGTCTTCACTATCGATGTCGGTTCTTGCGCAATTGATCGCGTCTATCTGCGCGGACTGCAACGAAAAAATTAGCGCATTCAGCTGGCAGAAGGAAAGTGGTGCTTTGCATCATCTTTCGTTTTGATAGAATTCCTAATCTTTTTTCTTTTCAATTTCTTGACATCTTTCGATAGCCTGCCCCATAGTCGGCCGCACTGGTTTCGGACACCCGCCGAACGCGGGCTTTGGGGGCGAAGTGGTTACCCGTTGTCGACGCACCGTACTGGCCATCTCTCTTCTGTCACTGCTGGCGGCCACACCGGCGCTGGCAGCGCCGGTGGGCAACCTGAGCGCACTACGTGCCGAGCCGGCCGCGTCGGCCACTGCCTGGACGCTGACCACCGATAACGGCATGACCGTGCGCGTGGACCTGCTGCGCCCCGACCTGCTGCGCGTGCAGGCCAGCCGCACCGGCAAACTGCTGCCGGCCGGCGACAAGGCCGCCCCCATCGTGCTGCCGCAGGCCACTGCGGCCGTGCCATTCCAGCTGGAAGAAGACGGCAACGAGGTGCGCATCTGCACCGACGCGCTGGTGCTGCACATCCAGCGCCACCCGCTGCGCCTGGCACTGGACCGGCGCGAGGCCGGCAAGGACGTGCCGCTGTGGCGCGAACTGCAGCCGCTGGACCTGGATACCGCACAGAGCGTGCAGGTGCTGAGCAGCCAGGCCGACGAACAGTTCGTCGGCGGTGGCCAGCAGAACGGACGCTTCGCTTTCAAGGGGCGTGAGCTGGAGGTGTCGTATTCCGGTGGCTGGGAAGAGGGCGACCGCCCCAACCCGGCGCCGATGCTGCTCAGCTCGCGCGGATGGGGCATGCTGCGCAACACCTGGAGCGATGGCAGCTACGATCTGCGCCAGGCCGACCAGGCCACGCTGCTGCACCGCGAAGACCGCTTCGACGCCTACTACTTCGTCGGCGCCGGCCTGCCCGCGCTGCTGGACCGCTACACCGCACTGACCGGGCGCGCCGCATTGCTGCCGCGCTGGGCGTTCTCGTACGGCGATGCCGACTGCTACAACGATGGCGACAACATCAAGAAGCCCGGCAGCGTGCCCGAAGGCTGGAGCGATGGCCCCACCGGCACCACCCCGGACGTGGTCGAAAGCGTGGCAAAACAGTACCGCGAACACGACATGCCCGGCGGCTGGATCCTGCCCAACGACGGCTACGGCTGCGGCTACAAGGCCCTGCCGGAAACGGTGAAGGGGCTGGCTGGCTACGGCTTCAAGACCGGGCTGTGGACCGAGAACGGCGTGGACAAGATCGCCTGGGAAGTGGGCACCGCCGGCAGCCGCGTGCAGAAGCTGGACGTGGCCTGGACCGGCAAGGGCTACCAGTTCGCGATGGATGCCAACCAGTCCGCGTTCAACGGCATCCTGCACAACTCCGATTCGCGCCCGTTCCTGTGGACGGTGATGGGCTGGGCCGGCATCCAGCGCTATGCGGTCGCCTGGACCGGCGACCAGAGCAGCAGTTGGGATTACATCCGCTGGCACATTCCCACCCTGGTCGGATCGGGCCTTTCGGGCATGGCCTACGCCAGTGGCGATGTGGATGCGATCTTCGGCGGCAGCGCCGAAACCTTCACCCGCGACCTGCAGTGGAAGAGCTTCACCCCGGTGCTGATGGGCATGTCGGGCTGGTCGGGCAGTGCGCGCAAGCACCCGTGGTGGTTCGACGAGCCCTACCGCAGCGTCAACCGCGATTACCTCAAGCTGAAAATGCGCATGACCCCGTACGTGTACGGGCTGGCACACGACGCGGCGACGACCGGCGCGCCGATCCTGCGCGCGCTGATGTGGGACTACCCGCAGGACCCCAACGCCTGGAACGAAACCTGGAAGTACCAGTTCCTGCTCGGCCGCGACCTGCTCGTGGCGCCGGTGTACCGCAGCCAGGCCGCCAGCCGTGGCTGGCGCCGCGACATCCACCTGCCGCAGGGCCGCTGGATCGATTACTGGGATGGCCGCGCGCTGCTGGCCGGTGCGGAAGGCCGTCAGCTGGACCGCCCGGTCGATCTGGCAACAATCCCCGTGTTCGTGCGGGCCGGTGCCATCGTGCCGATGTATCCGGAGATGCTGTACGACGGCCAGAAACCGCTGGATGAGGTCACCTTCGACCTCTACCCGCAGGGCAGCTCGCAGTACACGCTGTACGAAGACGACGGCAACACGCGCCGCTACGAGAAGGGCGAATCCAGCCAGCAGCAGGTCACCATGCAGGCCCCGGCGCAGGGCAGTGGCCGGGTGCAGGTGAACATCGATGGCGTGCGCGGTCAGTACCAGGGGCAGCTGGCACAGCGCCGCTACGCGCTGCGCCTACTGAGCCGGCAGAAGCCGGCAGCGGTAAGTCTTGATGGCCGCGCGCTGCCGATGCTCACAGATGCCGCCGCGTGGCAGGCCGCGCCGGAAGGCTGGTACTTCGATGCAGGTGAACGCCGTGGCACCGTGCATGTGCGTACCGTACCCACCGATATCCGCCAGCCGCTGGCCTTCCAGCTCGATATCGCGCAGGCACCGGCAGCTGCCGATGATGTGTTCCCCGCCGCACCGGTGTTGGGCCGCGCATTGCCGGCCGACAGCCTGCTGGTGGTCAACCGCCCGGCGGAAGAGCGCGGCTACGAACTGGAAAAGGCATTTGACGACGACCCGGCCACCTGGTTCCGCACCGTGCGCAACCAGGCCGTGCGCACCGGCGCCCACGAATGGGTGATCGGCTTCGGCGAGCGCCGCCTGATCGACGGCATCGCACTGGCACCCCGCAATGACCAGCACTGGAAGAGCGGGCAGATCCGCGACTACGAGATCTACCTGGCCGACACCAATGGCGAATGGGGCGAGCCGATCAAGCGCGGCCGCCTGGCGCTGAAGCAGGACCTGCAGCAGATCGACTTCCCCGCCCGTGCCGGCCGCCTGCTGCGCTTCCGCGTGCTCAGCGTGCAGAACCCGGACGGTGATGTGGCCGCTGGCAGCGACCCGATGGTCACTGCGGCGCAGGGCAACGTCGCGCGTGCGGTGGATGCACTGCAACCGCGTGATGTCGGTCCGATCACCCTGTCCACGTTCCAGATCCTGGAACACCAGGTTGCAGAGCGCCCGGCGCAGCAGCGCTACCTGTCCGAACTGACCTTGCCGGCCGCGGCCAACGCACAGGTGCGCGCCGACCTCGCCTTCCAGGGCGGGCAACCCATGCGCATGAACGGCCTGCTGTTCCGCCGAGGCTTGGGCGTGGGCCCAGCCAGCCGCATCGACCTGCAGCTGCAGGGTCAGTGGCGCCTGCTGCGCGCGGACCTGGGCATCGACGATGCGTGCCGCAGCGCCGGCGGCATGCAGTTCCAAGTCTGGGGCGATGACCGCCTGCTCTACGACAGCGGCTTGGTGAAGGCACCGGGCGTGGTCAAGCCCGAACTGGATATCCGTGGCCTGCAGCGCCTGAGCCTGCGCACGCTGGGCGCACAAGGCACGCAGCCCGCACAGGTGTGTGGCAACTGGGCCAACGCCGCACTGATCGGACAGGAGGGCGATACCGCCACCATCGTGTCGCCGTAACCCAGGGACGTACCGAAAAACAGAATTCCCCACCGTTTCCCGACTACGGCCCGCCGGCCGTGGTGAGGGTGACTGTTGCCCGAAAAAACCCACCCAGGCAGCCCCACGCTGCGGAATGCACAAGGAGCCAAAGATGTTGAACGAACGCCATCGCCATCGCCGCATCCCCGCTACACCCTTGTCCGTCGCGCTGGGGCTTGCCCTGGCCGTCACCGGTCCGGCGTTTGCCCAGGACGACGACACGGCCGTTGATGCCAAGGCAAAAGCCAACGCCACCGAACTTGCGCGCGTGCAGGTCACCGGCTCCAACATCCGCCGCAGCGATGTGGAAACCTCCTCGCCGGTGCAGGTGATCAGCAAGCAGGACATCGAGAACATGGGCGCGCGCACGCTGCTGCAGGTGCTCGACAACCTGCCCGCCGCGCGCCCGGGCCAGCAGGATTCGCGCTCGCTGTTCACCGGTTCCGACGGCGCTTCGCAGGCGAACCTGCGCGGCCTCGGCGCGCAGGGCACGCTGGTGCTGCTCAACGGCCGGCGGCTGTCGTACTACGGTGCGCCGGCCGGCTTCCAGACCCAGTTCGTCAACATCGACGCCATTCCGGCCGCTGCCATCGAACGCATGGAAGTGCTGACCGACGGCGCCTCGGCCGTGTACGGCACCGACGCCGTGGCCGGCGTGATCAACGTGATCACCAAGCGCTCCTACCAGGGCGCGGAGATCAACATCACTGCCGACAAGTCCTCGCGCATCGATTCCTACGGCGAGCAGCAGGGCAGCATCACTGCCGGCTTCGGCGACCTCGACGAAGACCGCTACAACGTCTACGCCTCGGTGAACCTGTATCGCCGCAACGCGATTCCGATCAGCGACTTCTACGACAAGCGGCCCAGCCAGTTCTACGTCAACAACCCCAATTACATCAGCAACTTCCGCCTTGGCGTCGGCAGCCGACCGGGTGAGTTCAACCCGGGCACCTACTTCGCGTTCGATCCGGTGACCAACGCGCGCCGCCAGGAAGCGGCGCCCGGCTGCACCACTCCCATCACCCAGGCCGCCGGCACGAGCTGCGCGTGGGAACAATGGATGAACCGCGAAGTCGATGCGGGTGCAAAGACCGAGCGCGCCACGGCGTACATCAGCTCGCACTTCCTGATCGGCGACAGCACCGAAGCTTTCGCCGAGGTCACTTACACCGACATCGACCTGACTGCCAACGGTGGTACGCCCTCTGCCTACAACACCACGACCGGCAATCCGTCCAGTTGGTACTCGCGCAACACCGGCAACGTGGTCAACCAGTTCCGCACCCCGTATCTGGGACCGAACAACGTCTACAACCTGGCCAGCCCGGAACTGAAGGCGCTCATGGGCGGCGTGGTGGGCCTGAACTACCTGATGCAGGATGTAGGCGATGGCCACTTCGGCCAGCGCAACACCGACCAGAGCTACCGGGTGCTCGCCGGCCTGCGCGGTGCCCTGGGCGACGACTGGAACTGGGAAACCGCGTTCGCCACCGCCGGAAGCCATTCGGTCACCTACCAGACCGTCAACGTGAACCTGGAAGGCTTCGAGCGCGCGTTTGGACCCTACACCATCGACCCGGGCACCGGCCGGGTGATCATCTCCGACAATCCGGCCTACCAGTTCGGCGTCATCAGTGACGCCAACGCCAAGCTGATCCGCGAGGCCTACCCCACCTTCGACATCCAGTCGTGGACGCGCCTGCATACGTTGGACGGCAAGATCGAAGGCCCGCTCTTCAGCATGCCGGCCGGCGACGTGCGCGCCGCGTTCGGCTTCAATGCCACCCGCGAAACCTTCTACACCCCGGGCAACGAAGACGCCGCCAACGGCCTGATCACCCAGCAGGGTGGTTCGTGGTTCGACGGCAAGCGCAACACCTACGCGCTGTTTGCCGAAGCCGTGGCCCCGCTCACCGACAAACTGGAACTGGATGCCGCGCTGCGCGTGGACAAGTACCCCAACTTCAGCGCCAACCTGGCCCCGAAGATCGGCCTGAAGTACCAGGTGCTGCCGCAACTGCTGCTGCGCGGCACCTATTCCGAAGGCTTCCGCGCACCCAGCCTGGCCGAAGCGGGCACCGGCGGCGTGTTCGCCCAGCTCGGTGGCTTCGAGGACGACATCCGCTGCGATGAAACCAATGCCATCGCCAACCTGCTGCGCCAGTCCAACCGCCCGGGCGACGTGGACCTAGGCAACTCGCTGCTCAACGCCGACTGCAGCCGTACCGTGGCGCGCATGACCCAGCCCAACCAGGACCTGAAGCCGGAGAAGGCCAAGATATCCACGCTGGGTTTCGTCTATGAGCCGGCGAGCTGGATGTCGATCTCGGCCGACTACTGGTTCATCTACCGCCGCAACGAGATCGCCGCGCCGGACTACAGCAAGGAACAGGACATCCTGTCGATGACCCGCAACCCAATCAGCGACTCTGATCGGGCGGCCGAGGCTGCGCTTGCGCAGATGTGCGCCGACCCGGCCAGCGGCGTGAGCTGCCCGGGCGCGTTGCCCGGCTACAGCGTGGGCAACGTGGCCGCCGTGGTGGGCCAGTACAAGAACCAGGGCCGCACCCTGGTGGACGGTTTCGACATCGACGCGCGCGGTCGCTTCATGCTCGGTGAGTGGGGCGCGCTGAACATCGGCGTGGCCGCCACCATCGCGCGCCGCAAGGAGGCCTACATCGACGACACCGATCGCTGGTACTACGGCAACACCATCGGTTACTACGGCAACCCGCGCATGCGTGCCACGTTCAACGCGGACTGGTCCTACAAGCAGGTCACCACCAGCTTCTTCGTCAACTATGTGGGCGGCACCAAGTGGGCGTGGGACCGCGTCGATGCCGAAGACAACAACCCGGACACCTGCACCGCCGGCTCGCTGCCGGTGAATCCGGCCCAGTGCGATGGCGTGCCGTCGTGGTGGACCGCCAACCTGAGCGTGGGCTGGCGCCCGGATGACCACTGGAGCCTGGGCTTCACGGTCAAGAATCTGTTCAACCGCCTGCCGTTCTACGACCCGAACAGTTTCCTGGGTGACTCCAGTGACTATGCCAGCATCTTCGGCCGCAGCTACAGTCTGCAGGTCGGCTACAAGTTCTGATTGTTCCAGCGCGCCGGTCCCGGCCGGCGCGCTTCCAAAGGGAGTAACGTTTCATGAAGCGTAGGGAATTCATTGCCGCCGGTGCGGCCCTGGCCGCCACCAGCCTGCTGCCGGAAACGCCGGCCTGGGCACGCGGGCGCACGCTGCGCCTGGGCCTGATCGGCACCGGCATGCGCGGCCAGGTGCTGCTGAAGGAGCTGGTCCGCCGCGACGACGTTGAAGTGGTCGCGCTGTGCGACATTGAACCGATCATGCTCAAGCGCGGCATGGACATGGTGGCCAAGGCCGGCAGGAAGGCGCCAACCGCCTACGGCCAGGACGGCGACCGCAACGCGTGGAAACGCCTGCTCGAACAGCGCGGCCTGGATGGCGTGATCATCGCCACGCCGTGGGAGTATCACGCCCCGATGGCGATTGCCGCCATGCAGGCCAAAATCGCGGTGGGTTGTGAAGTGGTCGCCGGCATCACCCTGCAGGACCACTGGGACGTCCTCAAGACCCAGCTTTCCACGGGCACCCCGTACATGCTGCTGGAGAACGTCTGCTACCGCCGCGACGTGATGGCGACCCTGCAGATGGTGCGCAACGGCCTGTTCGGTGAACTGGTGCACCTGCAGGCCGGCTACCAGCACGACCTGCGCGGGGTGAAGTTCAACTCCGGCGATCCCGCCCAGCCGTATGACAGCGGCGTGGAATTCGGCCCGCACGCGTGGTCCGAAGCGCGCTGGCGCACCCAGCATTCGGTGGACCGCAACGGCGAGCTGTACCCCAGCCACGGCATCGGCCCGTGCGCCATGTATACCGGCATCAACCGCGGAAACCGTTTCACCCATATCAACGCGTTCGCCAGCAAGGCGCGCGGCCTGCACGAATACACCTTGGCCAAGAGTGGCGGCACCACCCACCCCAGCACCAAGGTGAACTTCAAACTGGGTGACATCGTCACCACCACGCTGGCGTGCGAGAACGGCGAAACCATCCTGCTGCAGCACGACACCTCGTTGCCGCGCCCTTACTCGATGGGCTTCCGCGTGCAGGGCACCAAGGGGTTGTGGATGGACGTGAACCAGTCCATCCACATCGAAGGCCGCAGCCCGCCGCACAAGTGGGAAGCGTTCAAGGCCTACCAGGACCAGTACGAACACCCGCTGTGGAAGCAGCACGCCGACACCGCAGCCAGCGCGGGCCACGGCGGCATGGACTGGTTCGTGATCCACGCCTTCGTCGAAGCCCTGAAGGCCAAGGCCCCGATGCCGATCGACATCTACGACGCCATCACCTGGAGCGCGATCACCCCGCTGTCGGAGCAGTCCATCGCCAACAGCTTCCAGACCCTGGAGTTCCCGGACTTCACCGCAGGCCTGTGGAAGCAGCGCAAGCCGATCTTTGCGTTTGACGGGACCTACTGACGGGAAAGCAAAGAAGATGGTGCGCCCGGAGGGATTCGAACCCCCGACCAATGGCTTCGGAAGCCACTACTCTATCCGGCTGAGCTACGGGCGCATCTTTTAGAACCGCCGCACCACCGGCGGGCCGGGGCGGGCATCGCAGCGCCATGAGGCGGTGCGGGACGGGCATTCTATCCGTAAACGCGGCGCAGGTCTGCCCCCTTGGACGAAACAGCGCTTCCGGCGCCGGGGCGGGGGCCTTGGCGGTATCCTTTACGCATGGCTTACGAACGTTTTGACGCCCCCGCGGGCGCACCGCCCTCGCGCTGGGGCCAGTACTGGAAACTGATGCGCGCCGATCGCCCGATCGGCACCCTGCTGCTGCTGTGGCCCACCTGGTGGGCGCTGTGGCTGGCCGCCGGCGGGCTGCCGCCGCTGTGGATCCTGTTCGTGTTCACCGCCGGGGTATGGCTGACGCGTTCGGCCGGCTGTGTGATCAACGACTACGCCGACCGCTGGCTGGACCCGCACGTGAAGCGCACCAAGGACCGCCCCCTGGCCAGCGGCCGGGTGTCCGGCCGCGAGGCGCTGCTGCTGTTCGCCGGGCTGATGCTGGTCGCCTTCGCGCTGGTGCTGACCCTGAACGCGCTGACCATCGGCATGAGCTTCATCGGCATCTTCCTGGCCGCCAGCTACCCCTACCTCAAGCGCTACACCCACTTGCCGCAGGTGTACCTGGGCATGGCGTTCGGCTGGGGCATCCCGATGGCGTTCGCCGCCATCCAGGGCGAAGTGCCGGTGATCGGCTGGCTGCTGTATGGCGCCAACATCCTGTGGTCCACCGCGTACGACACCTGGTACGCCATGGTCGATCGCGACGACGACCTGAAGATGGGCTCGCATTCCACCGCCATCCTGTTCGGGGATCTGGACCTGGTCATCCAGGGAATCCTGTACACGCTGTTCCTCGGCACGATGGCGCTGGTGGGCGTGCGCGGCGGGCTGGGTCTTTACTACTGGCTGGGCGTGGCGGTGGCTGCCGGGCTGATTGCGTACGAATTCTGGATCGCGCGAAAGCGTGAGCGCGACCCCTGCTTCAAGGCGTTCCTGCACAACAACTGGGTGGGCGCGGCGTTGTTTGCGGGGATCGCAGCAGCGTTGGCTGCTGCCTGAGAGCCCCCCGACCAACGGTCGGGTGCTACCCGATCCGTGCGCGCTGGCGCCTGCCGGTAGGTCACGACCGTTGGTCGTGACGCCGCGGTCCGGCCGCGTTCGTGACATCGGGTTGCTACCAATAGGTGACTGACAGCCTTGTCCCCCTCCCGCACACTGCCTCCAATGAACCTGGGAGGGTAGGCATGGCCAGCACCACATCAGCGCCGGCACGGGACGGCTGGATGGCACGCGCAGCGCTGCGGTCGGCGGCCTGGGCGGAAAAATGGTTCCCCGACGCGTATGTGTTCGCGGTGCTCGGCGTGGTGATCGTGGCCGTGGCCGCCATGGGCTTCGGCGCCACCCCGCAGGCCACCGCCAAAGCGTTCGGCGACGGCTTCTGGAGCCTGATTCCCTTCACCATGCAGATGGCCTTCGTGGTCATCGGCGGATATGCCGTGGCCACCGCCCCGGTGGTGGCGCGCTTCATCGAACTGCTGGCGCGGGTGCCGCGCACCGGCCGGGGCGCGGTGGTGTACGTCGGCCTGATCAGCATGCTGGCCTCGCTGCTGAGCTGGGGCTTTTCGCTGGTGTTCGGCGGGCTGCTGGTACGTGCACTGGCGCGCCGCCAGGAACTGCAGATGGATTACCGCGCCGCCGGCGCCTCGGCCTACCTGGGCCTGGGCGCGGTGTGGGCGATGGGCCTGAGTTCCTCGGCCGCCCAGCTGCAGGCCAACCCGGCCAGCATGCCGCCCGGCCTGGTGGAAATCACCGGGGTGCTGCCTTTCACCGAAACCATCTTCCTGTGGCAGTCCATCGCGCTTACCGCCGCGTTGATCCTGGTCTCGCTGCTGATCGCGTGGCTGACCGCCCCCGGCCCAGCCACCGCACGCACCGCCAGCGATTTCGCCGGGGCCGCGCAGGCCGAACCGGAACCGCTGCCGCCGCGCACGCGCGCCGGCGAATGGCTGGAGTACAGCCCGCTGTTGACCGTGCTGCTGTCGCTGCTGGCCTTCGGCTGGTTGTTCAGCGAATTCGCCAGCAAGCCGGTGGTGACCGCCATCGCCAACCTCAACACCTACAACTTCCTGTTTATTTCGCTGGGCCTGCTGCTGCACTGGCGACCGCGCAGCTTTCTCAACGCGGTAGCCAAGGCCGTGCCCAGCACCACCGGGGTGCTGATCCAGTTCCCGCTGTACGGCGGCATCGCGATGATCCTCACCCATGCCGTTGGCAGTGGCGGAGAAACGTTGGCGCATCGACTCTCCACCGTGTTCGTGCACATCGCCACCACCGACACCTTCGCGCTGGTGATGGGCATCTATTCGGCGGTGCTGGGCTTCTTCGTGCCCTCCGGTGGCGGCAAGTGGATCATCGAAGCGCCCTACGTGATGCAGGCGGCCAACGAACTGCATGCGCACCTGGGCTGGGCCGTACAGGTCTACAACGCCGCCGAAGCCCTGCCCAACCTGATCAACCCGTTCTGGATGCTGCCGCTGCTGGGCGTGTTGGGGCTGAAGGCGCGGGATATTGTCGGCTTCACCTTCATCCAGTTGCTGGTCCACATCCCGCTGGTGCTGGGCCTGCTGTGGCTGCTTGGCATGACCCTGACCTACGTGCCCCCTGTCATGCCGTGACACGGCCAATGCGGTCCGCACAGCACCACCGCGTGCACCACGGCCGCCAGCTGCGGGTCCCGCAGGTGGCCGCGCAGCATCTGCTCCAGCCGGTCCCGAACGTACGCATCGAACTGGTGCAGCGGTTGTTGCTGCCCGATGGCGACCAACGCGTCGATCCGGCGACCCAGCTGCTCGTACATTTCCGCGTTCAGCGTGGTGTCGAACAGGCTGCGCAGCACCAACAGGCCGCGCGAGGACGGCGCCTCCGTGTCACTGGCCTGCAGTGGGTTCTCCAGCGCTGGCTCCAGCGCCTGCAACGCGGCAAACCGCGCCTGTGCGGTGCCGAAATCCACCAGCACCTGGCGCAACGTGGTGCGGCCACGTTCCACGGCATCAGCGTCCAGCCCACCTGCCTCCAGGCGCTGGCGCAGGCGGGTGTACAGCTGGTTGGCGCTCTGCGCCGCCGTTGGTTCGACCGGCTCGAGGGGACCCAGCAGCTGGTAATCGATCGGCTGCTCACACACTTGCGCGGCCTGCTCGCGCGCCCAGTGGCGCACCCTTCGGTCTTCGGCGTTGAAACGATCGTCCTCCAGTGCCAGCCGGCTCACCGCATCGCGCAGTAGTGAGAACCGGTGCAGCAGGGCGCGGTACTGTCCGCCCAGCAGCGATGGCTTGCCGGTCAGTGCGGTCTCGGCCGAGATGGCCACCTGCAGCCGCTGCCCGAATGCAGTGACCCGGCCATGCAGCAGGTCGCGCCGGTGCCGGTGCAGGTCGATGTCATCACCATGCGGGCCGATGTCCCAGTCGGGCACGAGGTAATCACGACAGGCGTGGAAGTCCTCGGCGGCATCGGCCGGCAGCAGGCTGTGCAGGCGTTGGCGCTGTATGCCCAATGCCGGATGATTGTCCTGCACCGGTAGCGGCAGCCACTCGGGTGGTGCTGCCGCCGGGCGGTCGTCGGTGTGGAAATCCACCAGCATCGCGGTGCGCTTGTCGGGATGCGGCGCGTTGATCATGCCCACCGCGCGCAGCCGCTCTGGTGCAGTGAGGGCGCGATCCACATACAGCACGGCCCATCGCGCATCCTGGGTTGCCGGCAGCTCACCATGCACGATCACCAGTTCCACCTCCGGCGGGATGCGCTCCGAGCCGCGGTCCATGGGCAGGCCGCGGTTGTCGAAGCCCGCCACATGGGTCTTCAACCGCCCATCCACCGCGAGCGCGCGCTGGTAGTCCAACGCCTGGTGGACCGTTCTCACCAGAAGCGTGGCGCGCAGGCCGCGTTCCGCCAGCCGGACCAGATCGTGGAAATGCTGGCTGATGGCGGTGGCGACCTGGGCCACGCGTCGGGAGGGCGAATCCCCCTCGGGCTTCGGGCCGACGTCGCGCCATGCCTGCACCACCACGCCATCGGCGACGGCATGCTCGGGCGGATACTCGTACAGCCTCGGGCCAGGGTCCAGACCGGACACCGGTGCGGTAACCGGTGCGGCCACCAGCGTCAGCCAGGTCGCCTGCGGCAGGCAACGGCGCAGACGACGCAGAAGGACGGGATCGCTGTCCCAGAAATCGGCATCCACCAGCAGCACGATGTCGTCCTCGGTGGCGGCCATTTCATCATCGGCGCCGGGCAGCCTGGTCCTGCGCGCCCAACCACGCAGGATGCGCAGCGGCACCTCATGCAGCGAGGGACCCCTGCCGGCCAGGAACTCGGTGAGCTGGTCAGCAGGCAGTGGACCAGGCCGCTGGCGCCGGTCCTCGGGGGGCGGTGTGAGCCGGGTCAGTGGCTGCAGCACGCGAATCGGCCTGAACGCCGCATCGGCACGCATGGCCTGCAACAGCCACTGCCGCGTCCGCTGCAGCCCGCTGCCGGTTGCCAGGCACAGCTGCCCGCCGGTACGACGGCCGCTGGCGTCGCGGGTGCTTAGTGCCTGCAGCGCACACTGCACCGCAAAGAACTGGTGGGACCGGACCAGACAGCGTCGGCCACTTCGGCCCTCTCGCAGGAAATGCCGTATCAGCTGCAGGAACCGGGGCGGCGACAGCACGCCATGCAGCAGTTCGGCATGCGTGGCCCACGGTGGGTCCAGCGGGACATCGGAGAAGGGCAACGCGGCATCGCGCAGATGGGTCTGCGCGGCCGGGCTCCAGCCATGCTCCCGCCATTTCACCCACGCATGTGAAGGGGTGCCAACAGCGGCATGGCGGCCGCCACGACGGTCCAGGCTCAGCAGCAGCTGCGCGTGCTGCACCGGCGGATTGATCGGCATGCTGCCCAGGCCGCGCAACAGGTGCCGGATGCCATCCTCCACGGTTCCCCATCGCTTGTACGCATCGCGCTCCACGCAGGCCAGCACCACCAGGGGAATGCCGTTGACGTAACCGACCAGCTCGCGAACGTGGCCGTCGGACGGATCTCCGGGCGCTGCCAAGCGCAGGTCGGTACGCATCGCGTCAGCGACATCCCAATGGTTGCGTTGCACATGCTCCCAATCAATCAACGGAACCGGGACCGAGGTCCGGCACCCATTGGGCAATTCCAGTTCGGTATGAACGCCGTGGACCAGCAGCCGGTGCACAGCGCTGCTCGACGCTACCCAATCCAGGCTGTGGCAGCACGTTTCGGCCTCGGCAATGATCCGGTCGAATGAAGTGGGCGAAAGCGCCACGCGCTCGCCTTCCCACTCGTACCGATAGCGACGCAGCCACGGCAGCAGCCGCTTCTCCAGCAATGCGCTGTGATGTTCGCCGCGTAACGCCGCCACCGCACCCTCATCAAGAGGGTTCCAGCCCAGCCGCCGCAGCCAACCCAGTACGGAATCACGCACACCGAACCTGCTGTGGGGGGTGTTCATGCGTGCCCTCCATCGGGTGAGCGGAAGGCAAGCACGCAGGTGGCGTCGAATTTCTGGCGAATGATGTTCATGGCAACAGTGTGGCGATCGGAAGCCGTCGCCGCTGTGTGCATCATTCCGTTTCATGCGTTCGGCGAGCGCGGCGCGTAACGCATTCTCGATGCATATTCCAATCGAGATAGCTTCGGTCAATTGATGAGAGGTTGAAGCGGCGGCGTCAGGTCAAATCCGACAGTTCCCGCTCCAGCGCATCCAGCTCGGCATTCAACGCCGCCTGGAGGGCCACGAACCGCGCGGACAGCTCGGCGCGCTGCGCGCGCAATGTCGCAAGATCCGCAGCGGGGCAGCGGGCCACCGGCTGCACGTAGCGAGCAACACTCAGGTTACCGGCATTGCGGGCCAGCTCCTCGGAACTGGCCAGATACGCCACGCCGGGTACGGTTCTGCGCTCGCTGCAGAGGCGGTGCAGGGTGCGCGCCGCCTGATCACCGAGGCGCGGGCCGCGCTTCCCACGCGTCGCAAGGCCGCGCGCATCCACAAACAGCACGGCGTCCTGCCGGCGCACCTTGCGCAACACCAGCAACGCGGTCGCAACCGACGCACCGGCGAACAGCCGGTCAGGCAGGCCGATCACCATGTCCACCAGGTTCGCGTCCAACCAGCACTGCCGGATGCGCGCTTCCTCGCCATCGCGGAACAGCACGCCATGCGGCACCACGATCGCCATGCGCCCACGTACCGGTTCCAGCGTGGCCAACATGTGCTGGATGAGCGCGGTGTGCGCCCACTGCCGGGAGGGGACGCCCTGCAGGAAGCGGAAGTAGGGGTCGTGGCTGGCCTGCGCTGGCGCCCACTTCAGCGAAAGCGGCGGGCACGCCAGTGCCACATGGAAGCGCTGCAGCTCGCCGTCCTGCAGCAGCGGTTCCTCCAGCGGGTCGCGGACAAAGAGGCGCGGGGTGTCCGTGCCCTGCAGCAGCAGGCGCAGCCGAGCGACCGCGCACTGCATGGCGTCCGCCTCCTGGCCATACAGTGGGTAGCGGGCCGGGCCTGCCGGGCCAATCGAACTTTCCTCATCGCGCATCTAGCTGGCCGCTGCCCGCAGGACGGCCCCCTGCCGGCAGCTGGGATCGTAGACCGCCTCATCCGCGCAGGGGTGGGTGAGCGCAGCCATCAGCCAACTCACCCCTGCGGGCACCTGCGCGGGAAGCAGGGCGTCCACCGCGTCGCCAACGTCCGGACGGGGTACCCCGCGCTGCTGGCGGAAGTCCAATGCCGGCAGTGCAAGCCGCTCCAGCACCTGCAGCAGCACGGCATCGCGCACCAGCGGGTCGTCGGGCAGCGCATCTTCCAGCTTCAACGTCGGGAACAGGCCACCCAGCTTGCGCGGATTGGCCAGGGTGAACACCCGCAGCGCGTTCATCACCCTCAGGCCATTGCCTTCCGCATGGCGTTGCCGGAACAGCGTGTCGAAGCGGGCCTGGAGCGGAACGCTGTAAGGCACGCAGCGCGGCGGCTCGCCCGGCGAGTACGGAATGTCGGGGTTGCCGTAGTACGTGGCGTCGCTGGCCACTTTCAGCAACAGCAACGAGAGGATCAGGCAGGTATCGGCGTCGGGCCGTTTGCCCCCATCGAGCGCGTCGCGGGCGTGGACGAGGGCGGCGAGCGTGGCGGGAACATCTGGCCGCAGCCGGCACGTGACATTGGTTCGAGGAGCAGGAAGGTCAGAACTGTGGATCGTGTGGGTCATGGCCGCGTACAGATTGAGAGCGGACACCAACAGTATGTCCACGGTTCGGATATCCAAAATTCAGATAATCAGCGGAAGCCCTTACGCACGCGGTCATCGTGGCCGCTCGTCCAGAATGTGCGCCGCATAGCGGGCAACCTCCTGATGCCTTGCGGCGATCATCTGCTCGCAGTGAAGCTTCTCAAGCTGCGCTGCCCGCGCGATGGACACGATGCGTTGCTGGAGGAGCAGGGGCGGCAGCTGCACGCGCAACTCCTCGATGGCTGCCTTGCGGAGGCTCTGCTGACGTGATCCCGCAGATTGCCGGCGCAGGTACTCCTGTGCGCCTTCCTGGTTGAGCTGCCACGCGAGGAAGGCGGGCATGATCCGTTCGTGGTCGCTCACACGGATGACATACAGGTGGGGGCTGCAGACCGTGTCGGCGGGTGGGTTGCACAGCAGCACCGCGAGTGGATGGGCGCCGCGTGCGGCGAGCAGGACGTCGCCCTCCTGGACCCAGTCCGGCGCCTTACGCGGGTGCAGCCGCGTACGCAGCAGATCGCACGGATCGTGCACGCCCGATGCGCTCAGGTTCTTCAACTGGATCACGCGGACCGGCCCATCCGGGAAGGCGGTGATTGCACCCCGGAACGGATGTCCCTGGCGGATGCTGGCGATGTCCGAGAGCTTCGTACTGCGACGATGATTGTTCATGGGGCGAACCATGCGCGGCAGGAATTCGCACGTCAAATGTGCGTTTTGCACCATTCGGAATGATGCAGCGGGACCCCTGAAAAGTGATACCTGCACCGCAAACTTCCAGAGGCGCAGCGTTTGATTCCACGCATATGGGTAGGCCGGATCAATCGCGAAAAACAGGTTGCGCACATCATCGCGTCTGGGGTCGTCGCAACGGCCCACATTCATCGTGCTGACTACGCTTTCCTCCACGTCGGGAATATCAGGATTCCGTCTTCGCATAAGCAATGTGGTGGCGGCAGAAAGCATTGAAATACAAGCGGATTCCCGCAGTCCACGCGCGCGGATTGACAAGTCCGTCTGCAAATTGCCACATGGTTTTAACGAGCCGCTGCACACGATTGCCTCGACCGCGGCATACCGCTCGCGGCATCCGGAGACCCGTCATGGCCCAGCAGCGCAATCAGAGTTCCCAGAACCAGCGTGGTGAGCAGCAGGAGCGCGGACGCGAGCAGCAGCAGCAACAGCAGCAGGAACAGCAGCAGCGCAACCAGAATCAGCAGCAGGGCTGGAAGGACGAGGAAGAGTGACGGCTGGCTGTACTGCCGAACCATAAGGGCCCCGCTTCGGCGGGGCCTTTCTATTGCGCGTCAGCGAGTGCAGCGCCGGCCATCAGTTCATCCTCCACCGCGGAGAACCGCTGCAGGTCGAACGTATCCAGCCGCATCGCCTGCGCGGCCGTGGAGAACGCCAGCGTCGCCAGCACCCGCTCGGGGTGCTGTGCCCACGGCGGTACATAGCGTGGCGCTGCAATCAGCCCACTCTCGCGGTAGGGCGCCAAGGTCACCAGGTCGCCCAGATCAACCCGCCCACAGAACAGCAGCCGCAGCGTATCGCCCCGGTTCTCATGCAGGGCGCGCTTGATGAAGGCGGTCACCAGCAGCAGCCCTTCCAGGTAGGCGCCATCCTTGGTGAAGCACACCCGCCCGCGTACGTCGCCGCCCCGGAAGATGCGGGCCGCGCTGCGGTAGCTGTCCACCTCCGATTGCCCGGCAGCGAGGAACGCGCGGAACACCTCGATGAAGTCCGCGCCCTCCAGGGCTTCCTGCAACCGCACCACCCGCAATGCCAGCCGGCGCAGGCGGTTGATGTCCATCGCCCCGGTGATGATCTCCGAGAACGTGGCCAGCCCCTCCTGCGTGCGCGTGGTGCGGGGCGCACCCGCGCCGAGGCAGCGCAGCCACGGCTGGTGCTTGCCGTTGAGCAGGGTGGCCGAGTGGATGAAGGCCTCATGCTCGACCAGCTGGTCCAGATCCAGCTGCGAGAACAACGCATCGGCGCGCAGGCGGATCACCTTGCTGCCGGCGGCGGCCTTGGAGGCCAGCTCGGTATCCAGCACCACTTTCACTTCGTCGTCGGTGAAGAACGGCTCGATGCGCTGGCGCAGCAGCACGGAGAAGTCCGGCGCTGGAATGTCGTACTGGATGCGCGGCACGTACTGCGAGCCGATCAGCTGGTCGGTGATGGCCAGCATCTGCGCGGCCGACTGCGCGGTGGTGGTGGTCTGCGAGCGGTACCGGGTGCTGGGCTGGCCGTACAGCAGCGTGGAGCACGCGGTGAAGCGGGGGTTGCCGATGTTGGCCAGCATGCTGGCGGCCACGCGGTAGCTCCACGCGGTGCGGTACAGCCAGTCGCCCACGGGATGGCCTCGGTCCAGGTGCTGCAGGATGTCGTCCAGCGCCGCAATGGTGTCGGTGTGGTCAACCGGCTGGGTCGGCGGGGCCGGCATCTCCGGCGCTCCGGCGCGCCAGGAGGCCAGGAAGCGGGTTTCCATCTCGATCGGCCACGCCAGCCCGGACAGCACGCGGATCCTGTTGCCAAGCTTGGCCAGCCGCGCATCCACTTCCAGTAAAGGCGCAAGCGCAGGGTCCGCCTGGGTGGGGTCGGGGCAGGAGGGGGACGTGACCTTTTCCACGGCGGTACCCTGGCTTGAGCACCCTCCCACTGTGTTGGGAGCGGAATGCCCCGGCAACCGCGCTTCTACCTGCCGGAAGGCAGCAAATGTACTGGGCGCAGGTGAATGGGGCGATCAGGCTGGCGCACGCGCGCGCAGGTGCCAGCCCTGCGCGGGGTCGTCCAGCGCGCCCGCCGCCACGTCGCCCAGCGTCACCACGATGCCCCGTGCGTTGGGCAGCACCTTCTCCTCCGGAAACCAGCGGCGGGTGGCATCCACCACGATCAGCAGGCCCTCGTCATCGCCCAGCGCAGCGAAGTGCGGCACGGGTGGGCTGAGGTAGCCCAGCCCGAATGCCGCTTCGGCGCGGGCAGACAGCGCGGCCACGTCGGCCGTAGGCAGCCCGACCTCGCTCACGCAGGTCAGCTCGCTGCCGTGGAACGCCCCGACCCGCCCGGACGCAGGCAGCCGGCGCCGCCCGATCAGTTCCAGGATCAGCCCATCGGGGCCATCGAAGTAGATGGATTCCGACTCCCAGCGCCCGCCAAAGGTGAAGTGCGCCTCGCCCTTGGCATTGCGCTGCAGAGGCGTGCGCGCCAGCAGCCAGGCGGTGGAGGCCTCGAAACGATCCGCCGGCACATTGAAGGCCAGATGCACGCCGCCGATCGGGTCGCTGCCTGCCGGGCGCAGTTGCACGCCGGTCCAGCCGATCCGCACCACGTCGTCCTGCACCGGCAGCTGCAGCACTTCTGCGAAGTAGGCGCTCACCTGTGCAACGTCGGAAACGGGAAGCTGGAGCGTATGGATGCGCATGGAACCAGGCACCGAAAGGAGGAGGTGATGTCAAAAGGCTGACATCGCCGGTTGGGAGAATGGATCCTTGGCCCTTACAATGTGATGAGCTTCACGTTAACTACGTGCGTTTCATCACGCATGTCGTCACCGCCCGGGTCCGTGGGCGGGATGTGAACGCCATGGCATTGGCGCGCAGCTATCCTACGCCCCCCGGCGTAGTGTGATGCGCGCCACGACACGAATCAGGAGGATCCGTTGTCCCATCATCGTCCCATGACGCTGCTCGCCCTGTCGCTGAGCATCCTGCTGGCCGCGTGCAAGCCCGACGCCGCCCCGACCGCTCCGGCGGATGCCACCACACCCGTCGCCGCAGCACCTGCTGCCGCCCCGGCCGCCGCACCCGCCACTGCCGAGCCCACGGCACCGGCCACTGCCGCCGATGCCTCCGCCACCTGCGAACTGGCCGACTTCGATGCGTTCCTGCCGGAGTTCGGCAAGAAGATCGCCCTGCAGGAGAAGTCGGTAGCCGACCCGCTGTTGAGCGAACGCTACGACACCGAAGGGCAGGGCGAGCCCACTCTGGTCACCGAGAAGGTCGCGCTCAGCGAGGTCACCTGGCCGGTCATGCCCAACCCCTCGGGCCTGAAGGCCGTGGGCCGCGAGATGCAGGTAACCAAAGAGGCCGATGGCAGCATGAAGGTGCTGATCCGCACGCCCGATACCAGCAACCAGCAGTCGTACTACTTCGCCCAGCGCCCGTGCTGGCAGCTGGTGCGCATGGCCGATGAGTCGATCTGATCCAGGGAGCGGGTGATGTCCACACTGCGTTTCGTTCCGACTGCCGCACTGGTGCTGTTGATGGCCGCGTGCAATGCACCCACCGGGGAGCGCGGCACCGCCGCCACTCCGGAAACCGCCGCCGCGCCTGCGGTCGCAGCGGCGACTACCCCTTCACCCACACCGCAGGAAGAGAAAGGCATGCACAAGGAATGCCCAGGTGCCACGCTGCACCTGACCGCGTTGCCGACCAAGGACGGCGACACCACCCGCACCCGCCTGGAGATCGAAAAGGACGGCCAGCGCCGTACCATCGAGACCCCGGCAGAGCTGGGTGACTACACCGCTGTTGGCCTGGCCTGCGCTGAAGACAAGCAGGGCGCTTCGTATTTCGTGGTGCAGTACGGCGAACTGCCGTTCGGCTGCGCGTTCTGCGAATGGTTCACGCTGTACGACGCCGATGGCAGGCAGCTGACCCACAACACCCCGCCCCTGCGCGGCGAAGCCGATGCGCAGTCGCCCAACAACGACGAGTATTCGCAGCTGATCGCCAAGCTCGGCATCACTCACCCGGAGGTGGACTACATCGAAGACTGAGCAGTACATCGACAAGACGTCGATGCGCGTTGCCCGGACACGATGTCCGGTAGGTATCGACCGTTGGTCGATACACCCCTTTAAGGAAAGCCCCTTTCTCATAGAATGGATAGCACAGACATGCCTAATGACATCTACACCAACATGGTGCAGCCGCCTGGCGCGGCATACCGCAGCAACCAGATCGAATCGTGGAGCCACTACCGCGAACCGATCGACGAAAGCCGCGCGCTGCACGGCCAATCGCGCCGCTGGGGCGATGCCTCCCCCGAAGTACAGTCGCGCGTGATCGACTCGCTGATCGAGTCCTCGCGCGAAGCCGGCCTGACCCCGCGCGAAACCGCGTATGTGCTGGCCATCGCCCGCGTCGAATCCGGCTTCAACCCGGATGCCGCCGCCGGCACCACCTCGGCCTCCGGCCTGGGCCAGTTCATCGACCGCACCGGCAAGCACTACGGCCTGAACAACGCCAACCGCTTCGACGTCGACGCGCAGTCCGACGCGCTGGTGGCGCACTTCGTCGACAACCGCAACCTGGCACGCGACCGTGGCCAGGGCGAAGACTACATCTACAAGTACCACCACGATGGCCCGACCAAGGACTACGGCGGCCTCGGCCTGTCGCAGCGCAAGGTCGCGCCGCATCTGGATGAGTACGAACAGTTCGTCAACCAGCGCCTGAGCCAGACCCAGGCGCAGGCTCCGGCCCAGCAGCATGCCGTTGCGGGCGCCGCCGCTGCCGTGGCCGGCGCTGCTGCGGTTGGCGCCGCCGCCACCCAGGTGCGCTCCTACGAGCACACCATGCAGGTGATGCTGCCGCCGCAGAACGGCGTCAAGCCGCACATCACCGGCCACTTCGGTGAGCACCGTGGCGAGAAGAGCCATGGCGGCAGCGACTTCAACTACGTCGGTGGCCAGACCGGCCGCAACCTGCAGCACCCGACCATCCACGCGCCGATCGCCGGCACCGTGACCTCGGTGGGCGGCAAGTACGGCACGGTGATGATCCAGGACGCGCAGGGCAACTCGCACCAGATCCTGCACATGCAGGACACCAAGGTGAAGGTCGGGCAGCACGTGGAGCCGGGCGACCCGATCGGCACCATGGGCGGCCGCGGCCCGCAGGGCGCCAACCAGTACGCCCAGCACGTGCACTACCAGATGAAGGATCCGGCCGGGAAGCTGATCAACCCGGAGACCTACTGGAACAAGGGCATCCAGCAGGAAGCGGGCAAGCACGGGCATGCGCACGACCATGACCACGCGCCGGCCGGCACCCTGCGCAAGGGCGACCGCAGCGATGAAGTGACCAAGCTGCAGGAAGAGCTGAACCGCCTGGGGGTGCGCGATGCCAACGGCAACCGCCTTTCCGAAGACGGCAAGTTCGGCGACAACACCCGTGAAGCGGTGCAGGCCTTCCAGAAGCAGCAGGGCCTGAAGGACGACGGCATCGTGGGCCGGGAGACCTTCGGCAAGCTGGCCGCCACCCAGGCGCAGGGGGCGGAAACCCGCACCGCCACTGGCCCGCAGCTGGGCGAGAAGGGACACGCGGACACGCCGCTGCACAACGCGATCCGTGGCCAGCTGCCGGCCGCCATCTCCAACGAAGCGGCGGCCAACGTCACCCTGCAGGCCAAGCAGGCCGGCATTGATTCGCCGGAGAAGCTGCAGAGCGTGACCGTGCAGGACGGCAAGGCGTTCGTGATGGGCACCACCCCGGGCTACCGCACCGCGGTGGACCTGAGCGAGGCGCCGTCGCTGGAGCACACCAACGCCCAGCTGCAAAGCAACAACGCCAGCCAGCAGCAACAGGTGCAGGAAGAGCAGCAGAAGGTGGCGATGGGCCGCTGAGCCCGCCGTCGATCTGCGCAACAGCGTGTGTGGTATGGAGGCCAGCCGGGGCAACCCGGCTGGCCTTTTCTTTGCCGGGGCGCCCCTGGCTTAAACTACCCTGCGGCTGCATCGCAGCGTTTCTGGCAGTGAACGAGGTTGATCGAGATGGAGATGGGACGCCGCCAGCCGGCCATTGAACTGGTGGCCATCGATATGGATGGCACGCTGCTGGACCCGGCGCACAAGCTCACCCCGCGCGTGAAGCAGGCCATCGCCCGCGCACGGGCGCAGGGTGTGCGGATCGTGTTGACCAGCGGGCGACCGGTGTCCGGCCTTGCCCCGTTCCTGGAGGAACTGGACATCAATGGCGCGGACGACTACTGCATCGCCTGCAATGGCGGGCTGGTCACCCGCGTTGCCAGTGGCGAGGTGGTGGTGGAATACCCGCTCAGCTTCGCTGATTTCCTGTTCTGCGAGCAGGTGGCGCGCGAGCTGGGCGTGCACTTCCAGGCGCTGGATGGCGAACGGCTGTACACGCCCAACCGCGACATCAGCATCTACACCGTGGCCGATTCGCACCTGTCACGCGTGCCGTTGTCCTATCGCAGCGTGGAAGAAATGGACCCGGCGATGTCCTTCATCAAACTGATGATGGTCGACGAACCGCAGGTCCTGGACGCTGTCATCCCGCGCCTGCCATCGGCGCTGACCGAACGCTTCGCCGTGCTCAAGAGCGCGGCGTTCTTCCTCGAAGTGTTCGACCACCGCGCTGGCAAGGGCCCAAGCCTGCAGAAGCTGGCCGAGCACCTGGGCATCGACCGCATGCAGGTGATGGCCATCGGCGACCAGGAAAACGACCTGACCATGCTTCAGTACGCCGGCACCAGCGTGGCGATGGGCAACGCGGTGGACATCGTCAAGTCGACCGCGCTGCATCAGACCACCACCAATTCCGAAGACGGCGTGGCCCGGGCAATCGAGCGTTTCGTGCTGGGTGACTAGAGCAGTGGCGGTCCTTCAATGTCAATGATGAATCAAACCGCAAATCGATGAAGATCGAAGTCGGCACGAGCTTGCCGTCGGCTCGTGCTCTGGGTGAACTGGTCGAAGTACGCGGAGCGCCCAAACGGCCGCCGACATCATTCCCTTCTTTCTGAGGATCAATTGTGCATGTAGGAACATTGAGATCAGTCATCGTGGCGATTGCATTACTTTCCGTAACGGCACAGGTAGAGGCCAAGAACGCTAAGATTGACCTCGTGTCAAAGGTGTTCCGTGAGGGCGAGTACACCCCCCATGTCTATCTTGAATCTGACATTCTTCGCCGTTACGGCGAAGGAGACTTGACCACGGACAATGCGGGCTTGCTGCGCCGCAGATACTGGGATCCATCCACCGAGTGGGAGATAGTGATCGTATCCAACCCTGACATTGGGCCGAAATACCGAACTATTGATGAGATTCGGGTGTCACCGGTCCTTACAGGAAAGCAGGCACCCAGCATTACCGAGAGCTTGAAGGGACTGAAGCTGAAAGGGGTTGGAATAGGCGATCCGGCATCGTCCGCAGAGAGCGCTACTCGTCGCTACGGCCAGACACACAGATCCAAAGAGAGACTCGGCCGGTTTGATGTCGAGCGCATCTGCGGCTACCTCGATGGCACTAGCATCTGCTTCGATATTCGAGAAGAGAAAGTAGTCGCAATGGCGGTGGGCGCTGGTCCTTGACATGGAAAGCCATACTCCCACCAATGCTGTGAGGCATCACTGAGCTGACCGCGCAAGGCCAGCCCCGGAGCCGGATTCCAAAGACGGCGTGGCCTTGGCCATCGAGCGTTTCGTGCTACGGGATCAAGCGCCGCGCGCACCATTACCCTGCTGCGCAACATAAGCCTCCCACAGCGCGGCCAGGTCTTCGCCGGTGTGCGCCTTCCACAACGCCGGCGTATAGGTGCCCTTGCGCAGCGCCGCATCCAGCGCCTTCACCAACCCCGGATGCCCGGCTTCGCTCCACTTCAGGAACGCACCGGTAACGCGGTAGCCGGTGTCCACCTTGTGCTCCGGCTTGACCTGCGAAGGCAGCGCCCAGCCGCCAGCAGCGTTGTCCACGCCGTAATGGTCGCGGGCATAGTCGGCGATGCCCTCTACCAACCATGACGGCGCCTGTTCGCTGGCATAGCCCGGGTAGCCCTGCACGATGTGCATGGCCTCATGGGTTACCAGGTCGGTGTCGTTGGGATGTTTCTCCAACCAGCGCGGGTTGATGGTGATGGTGGCCGACTTCTCCTTCTCACCTACATACGCAACCCCGTCGTACGACGGGTCCATGACGATACGCACGCTGGACGGCGCAGCGGGATGGTAATCGCGGCGTTCGCGCGGATACGTGGCGAAGAAGGTGGCGATGATGCGGTCGCGCACGGCAGCAACCGTTGATCCGCTCTGGTCCTGGTAAGTCAGGGTGACGCCATCGCGCGTCTGTTGGATTTCCGCGGCGTGTGCGGCGGGAAACGCGAGGGTTGCAGCAACGACAGGGACGATCAGGCAACGGCGCAGACGCATACGCGGCACTCCAGGACGTGATGGGCAACCGCGCTGATCCTGCAACACGGCAGCGGCCGCCCGCAAGTGCCATTTCGTTCGATCTAAGCGCTTGGAAATGGTTTCATTTCAAATTGTTGACAATTCATTTAGATCGATCTAGAAAAGCTGCACCCCACGCCCCACGGAAGCCCCTGCACCCCCAACTCTCCTGCGCCGATGCGGTGCCGGGAGACCTTGTACTGGAGATCTGCAAGATGAAGCGCACGTTGCTGTCGTTGCTGGTGTCATCCGTACTGCTCCACCCCCTGGCCGCACAGGCACAGGCGTCCCCCTCCGACGAAGAAGGCGCCACGCCGGCTACCCGTCAGCTGGATACGGTGAACGTCACCGGCTCGCTGATTCCCCGCGCGCAGATCGAAGGGCCTTCGCCGGTGACCACCATCACGGCCGAGGAAATCGAGGCACAGGGCTTCACCACGGTGTTCGATGCGCTGCGCTCGCTGCCGATGGCCAACGGCTCGGTGCAGGACTCGCAGGGCACCGGCTTCTACACCCCGGGCGCAAAGACCGTCAGCCTGTTCGGGCTGGACCCGAGCTACACGCTCACCCTGCTCAACGGGCGGCCGCTCAACAGCTATCCGCTTGCCTACAACGGCAACACCAGCATCGTGGACATCGCCAACATTCCGCTGGGCATGGTGGAACGCATCGACGTGCTCACCGGTGGGCAGTCGTCGGTGTACGGCTCGTCGGCCGTGGCGGGCGTGATCAACATCGTGCTGAAGGACAAGGTGGAGGGCACCCACTTCCGCTACCGCGCTGGCGGCTACAGCGATGGCGGCGGCTCCAGCCAGCGCTTCATCTTCAGCAGCGGCCATTCCTTCGGCAACCTGGACCTCAGCTACGGGCTGGAATACACCAAGCAGAAGCCCATCTTCGCTTCCGACCGCAGCTACATCGACAGCGTCAACGACAGCCCGACCGGGCCGCAGGACCCCTCGCGTACCTTCCTGCGCATGCAGATGTCCCCCAACGGCTACATCGACCCCGGCCAGGCCACCTGCGCCCCCCTGTCCTACCTGTTCGGTGGCAGCACCACCTACGCGCATCGCAACGCGGCCGGCACCGGCTACTACTGCGGCAGCCCGGACAACGTCGGCACCGCCACGCTCTACAACAAGAGCGAGGACGTCAACGCCACCACCTTCCTGCGCTACCACCTCAGCGAAACCACCGAGCTGTACTCGGACATTCTCTTCAGCTTCGGCCGGCCCACCTATTCCGGGGGAAGCCCGTTCTGGAACAAGACCTTCTACAACCAGACCACTGGAAACTATGAGCAGTGGCAGCGCATCTACGCGCCCGAAGAAGTCGGCATGGACGCGAAGGACCAGCGCGTCTATACCCGCTCGTGGAACATCACCGCCGGCGCACGCGGCGGGCTGGGCGACACCGGCTTCGATTACGACGTTTACGTGAACCGCTCCAGCACCGACGTCACCCGCAAGTCCACCGACTTCCTGGCCAGGGGCGGTATTGACGATTATTACCTTGGCCCGCAGCTGGGCACGGTCAACGGCTACGAAGCCTATGCGCCGAACCTGGACGTGCTGTACCAGCCCCTCACCCGCGCGCAGTACGACCAGTTCAGCGGCACCAACCGCGCCGCGTCTTCGGCGTCGCGTACCGGTGTGACCGCGCTGGTGACCAATACGTCGTTGTTCGGCCTGCCGGCGGGCGATGTCGGCTTTGCGATGATCCTGCAGGGCACCCGCGAGAAGTTCTTCAACCAGTCGGCCGATCCCAATGCCGCCGTGCTGTTCCGTGGCCAGACCGCAGGGACCTCGGCCGAAGGCCAGCGTGACCTCTATGCGGTGGGCGCCGAACTTCAGGTGCCGATCTTCGACACGTTCAGCGCGAACTTGTCGGGGCGCTATGACAAGTACTCCCTGCAGGGCGGCGGTGGCAACGGCAAGGCGACCTGGAAGCTCGGCCTGGAATATCGCCCGATCGATTCCCTGCTGCTGCGTGGCAGCTATGCCACCGCCTTCCGCTCGCCGGACATGTTCTACCTGTATTCGCGCGAGAGCAGCGGCTACACCACCAACGTGGACACCTTCCTGTGCCGCAGCGCAGGCTACACCTCCGAAAACTTCGACGAGTGCCCGCAGGCATCGCTGTCGGTGCTGTCCTCCAGCACCGGCAACCGCGACCTCAAGGACATCACGGCGGAAACCTTCACCTATGGCGTGGTCTGGTCGGCGCTGGACAATGCCCTGAACCTGTCGCTGGACTACAACTCGGTGAAGATCGAGAACGAAGTGTCCATCCTGGGCACCGACAGCATCCTCGCCACCGAGGCCAACTGCCGCCTGGGGACGTCCGAGAATGGCGATGTGGCATTCGACATCAACTCGCCAACCTGTCGCCAGGTCCTGGCCCAGGTGCAGCGCCTGCCGGCCACCGACCCGCTCAATCCCAACGGCGTATCCAAGGTCTTCTCGTATCCGATCAACCTGGCCAAGCAGCGCCAGACCGGCATCCAGGCATCGGGCGACTACCGCTGGAGCGCCGGGCGCGCTGGTGATTTCGGCGTGACCGCAGGCTACTACCGGCCGCTGAAGCACGAACTGCAGCAGCAGGAAGGCGACCCGGTCTACGACATGCTCTGCTGTGGCTATTCCAACGAGCTGCAGTACCGCGCAACGCTGGGCGTGAACTGGAACATCGGTGCCTTCAGCACCAACGTGTACGGCGTGCGCAATGCCCGGACCTGGAATGCCACCGGCGAGGAACGCAACATCGGCCCGTGGACGACCTGGAACGCCACGCTCAACTACCGCATCAACAAGCTGGCCAGCGTGCTGCTCACGGCCAACAACCTCACCAACGAGCGGCCGCCGGTGGACAGCACCAACGGCAACTGGCCGTACTACGACCAGGGCGTCTACAACGCCTTCGGCCGTTCGATGTTCGTCGAGCTGTCGCTGGACTTCCAGTAAGCAGGAGCGGATCCAACCCTGCCGCCAAGGTATCGCGACGGCACACGCGCCGCGCGCCACTGGCGGTAGGGTTGGTTCCCAAACAACCGCCGACAACGGCGCAACCCCCGGTAACGCATGACCAGCAACGGAGCAGAACCCCCCACCACCTGAACGCCAACACCATTCCAAAGGCTGCTTTGAAAGTACTTGCATGGCCCGGGCGGGACGCGCCCTACACCCTGCTCTGATGCGGCAGTAGCAGCGTTGATCGGGTGGAGCAGTACGTGTCGGCAATTGCAGGAAGTTGGATAGCCCACAGGGAGGTGTGGGGCAACGCGTTGAGTACCACGGCACGGCGCTTGGCCCATTCCCTGGCGCACCGTGGCCGGCATTCGGAGGTAGTGGAGCGACCCGGCGCTGGCCTTGCACTGGCCACCGTATCGGCGCTCGATGAAGCACGCTGCCTGGCCTCCAGCCCGGATGGCCGATACCTCGTGGCCACCGGCGGATCCGGCGTGGCAGCAGGTCCCACCTCTGCGTCGCGGTCCATTGCCAACCTGCTTGCGTCGGTGGGCGTCGTTGATGCCCTGCGCCGCGTGCAGGAGCCGGTGAGCGTGGCCATCTGGGACGAGCGCGCTCGAACGCTGACCCTGGCCCGGGATCGCATGGGCCAATCCGATCTTTACTTCATGCGCACCCGCTTCGGGCTGGTCTTCTCCTCCGAGCTGAAGACGCTCCGGCAGGAAAGCGACGGGTGCCTGGAGGTTGCTCCGCACGCGGTCGCCCAGCTGTTCCGCCATGGATACATCCCGGCACCGCTGACAGCCTATCGTGGCATCTACAAACTGCCCGCCGGCGCCTTGCGGGTGTTCCACCTGCCCGACGTGCCCGAACACGATGCAGCCTGCGATGCGGCAGGCTCATTCGAACCTTACTGGGCCCTCCGTCAGGAAGCAGAAGCGCAGATCGCCTCGCGCGGGCGGGCAACGCTGAGCGGTTCAGTGGACAGGGTGGTCGCCAGCCTGGAACGTGCCGTCTGCGCGTCACGTGCCGGCGCTACGGCAACCCTGCTGTCCGGTGGCGTCGATTCGAGCCTGATTGCAGCGTTGCTGCAGCGACGCAGCGCAGACGCCGTGGAGACGATTTCCGTCGGCTTCGATGTGTCGGGCCATGACGAATCGGAGTGGGCCGCCGACGTGGCCAGGTTGCTCGGCACCCGACACACACGCCTGCTCATGGACGACGCGAATGCGATCCGCCTGGTCGAGATGATGCCCCGCGTCTTCTGCGAGCCCTATGCCGACTCGTCCGCCATTCCAACACTGCTTGCGGCGGAGGCGGCCGGCGCATCGTGCAGCACGATCCTCACTGGCGATGGCGGCGATGAGCTCTTCTTTGGCCACGGGTCGTACGTGAAGGCGCTGCGGAACCATGGGCTGGTCCGGCACCTGCCCGGGCCACTACGCAACGCGTGCAGGGCCTATGCCTCGCGTGCGCCGGAACGAGCGCGGCTGGGCGGCATTGCGGCGCTGATCGCGGAAGCCACGTCGGGATCCCTTGCCGAAACCTATCTGGCGCGTGTCTCGCGCTGGCGTGATCCGTCGCGTGTGCTGAAGGCGGCGACTGAACCGCCGCATCCGTTCCTGGACACTACCCTGCATCCCGCCGGCCACCCGGGTGAGCTGCTGCTCTACCTGGATCAGACCAACGAGCTGAGCGAGGGGCTGATGACCAAGTCGGACCGTGCGTTCGGCGCATTCGGTGTACAGGCGAGAAGCCCCTTCCTCGACCATGAGGTGCTGTGCGCGGCATGGGGCACTCCGTTCGAGCACAAGCTGCACCGTGGCGAGACCAAGGCTGTGCTGAAGCGCGCGCTTGAGCGCTTCCTTCCCGAGCACCACACCCGGCGCCCGAAGAAGGGCTTTGGTGCCCCGGTGGCACAGTGGCTCAACGGGCCACTGCGGGACTGGGCCGAGGAACTGCTGGACCCGGTTGCCATGCGCAACCGCGGCATCCTCGATGAGCGGGTTGTGTCGGCACTATGGAAATCGTTCCTCGGCGGCAACCGGAAGTACCACACCCACCTCTGGCCGGTGCTGATGTTCCAGGCATGGGACCGGGAGTGGAACGGGAAAGACGGGCGATGACCGCGCAGGCACGCACTGCGAAGGCCGTGAAGCGGCCATGGCGGCCAAGGTGGTGCGTGGCAGCACTGTACCGTCGGCTCCGCAGGCGCTTCCGAAAGGTGCCGGGCCTCAACGAAGGGTTCGTCATCAAGGATTGAGGTCGATGGTGAATCAGCCCGCTCCGCCCCGGTCGACCTGCCGGTACCCGATGGCCTCGGCCAGATGGGCGGTGGTGATTTTGTCGCAACTGGCCAGGTCCGCCACCGTGCGCGCCACGCGCAGGATGCGGTGCATCGAGCGGGCCGAGAGCTGCAGCTGTTCCACGGCTGTTTCCAGCAGGTGCTGGTCGTTGTCCTCCAGGCGGCAGTGCGCATCCAGCTCGGAAGGCAGGAGTTGTGCGTTGGCCTTGCCGCTGCGCTCGAGCTGGACGTTGCGCGCCATGACCACGCGACTGCGTACCGTAGCGCTGTCTTCGCCGCACGGTGCATCGCTGCGCAGCTCACCCGGCTCCAGCCTTGGCACCACCACATGCAGGTCGATGCGGTCCAGCAACGGCCCGGAGATTCGCCCGCGGTAGCGCTGGATGGCATCGCCGCTGCAGCGGCAGCGACCGCTGCGGTCGCCGGCCCAGCCGCACGGGCAGGGATTCATCGCCGCCACCAGCTGGAAGCGTGAGGGGAAGGCGTGGGTGCGTGCGGCGCGGGCCACCATGACCGTTCCCGATTCCAGCGGTTCGCGTAGTACTTCGAGGGTGTGCCGGCTCCATTCGGGCAGCTCATCCAGAAACAGCACGCCGTTGTGCGCCAGCGAGATCTCACCGGGCCGGGGATACGAGCCGCCGCCGACCAGCGACACGGCGCTGGCGGTGTGGTGGGGCGCGCGGTACGGGCGGTGACGCCAGCGGGCGGTGTCGATGCCAGCCCCACTGCACGAGGCGATGGTGGCCGTTTCCAGCGCTTCGGCTTCGCTGGCATCGGGCAGGATGCCGGGCAGGCGCGAGGCCAGCAGGGTCTTTCCGCAGCCTGGTGTGCCGAGCAACAACAGGTGGTGCCCACCAGCAGCGGCCACTTCCAGTGCGCGGCGCGCCTGCTGCTGGCCACGCACGTCGCGCAGGTCGGGCACCGCCAGCGTGATCACCGGCGCCGGCACGGCCCGTGGCAGCGAGCGGCTTTCCAGCGAGGCGCACACCTCCAACAAGGTGCGGGCTACGCGGACATCCGCATGCTGGGCGAGCGCCGCCTCGGTGCCGTTGGCGCTGGCGACAATCAGTGTCCGGCCCAGCTCCGCTGCCGCGATGGCCGCGGGCAGTGCACCGTCCACGCCACGCAGCTCGCCGGTCAGGGCGAGCTCGCCCAGGAATTCGTAGTTGGCCAGCAGCTGTCGGTCGATCTGGTCGCTGGCCGCAAGAATGCCCAGCGCGATGGCGAGGTCGAAGCGGCCGCCTTCCTTGGGCAGGTCGGCCGGTGCCAGGTTGATCAGGATGCGCCGCTGCGGGTATTCGAACTGGGCACAGACCAGCGCGGCGCGCACCCGGTCGCGCGACTCGCGCACTGCCGCTTCGGGCAGGCCGACGATCTGGGTATGCGGCAAACCGCCGGAGAGGAGGACTTCGATCCGGACCGCGGGCGCGTGGACGCCGGCGCGGGCACGGCTGTGCACCAGCGCCAGGCTCATCGGGTTTCCTTTTTACGGGGCCGGGCGCTCGGCCCGCGGTTGGGCGGCGGCTTCCAGCGCGGCCACGGTCTTCTCCAGCGCTTCCAGCTTCTCGCGGGTGCGCAGCAGCACGGCGCGCTGTACGTCGAATTCTTCGCGGGTCACCAGGTCCAGCTTGCCCAGGCCGGCCTGGAGCGCGCTCTTGAAGGTGGCCTGCAGTTCTTCGCGCGACTGGCGCAGCCCCGGTGGGACCATGTCGCTCAGGCGGCGCGCCAGATCATCGAGTTGGTTGAGGTCAATCATGGGGTCTCCGCGTGTGGGGAAATTCTCGGCGTGGCAGGCCGCAACCACCATCAGGCGGGCCAGGCTTCACGGGTAAGGATAATCCGCACTGCAGGGAGCGGTGCGAAGCGGGTGCATCGCGTTCACCGGGGGACAGGCGTTATCCTCTGCCGCGAAGACAGGAGCCAACAGATGAAGATGGTCATGGCGGTGCTCAAGCCGTTCAAACTGGATGACGTGCGCGAAGCGCTGGCCGAACGGGGTGTCACCGGGATCACGGTGACCGAGGTCAAGGGTTTCGGGCGCCAGAAGGGGCACACCGAGCTGTACCGGGGCGCCGAGTACGTGGTGGATTTCCTGCCGAAGGTGAAGATCGAGGTGGCAGTCACCGACGGTCAGGTCGACGAGGTGGTGGAAGCCATCGTCAAGGCCGCCGGCACCGGCAAGATCGGCGACGGCAAGGTGTTCGTCTACGACCTGGGCAGCGTGGTGCGGATCCGCACCGGCGAACTGGACGCCGACGCGCTTTAACCCTTGAACCACCGGTAGAAACGCTTCCAGGCCACCCGCACGCTGGCCACCCAGCGCGGGTCGGCCACCTGGGCCGCTTCGGCGGCGCTGGGGCGGGTGCCGGTCAGGCGCTGGCGCATCTTCAGCAGGTTCTTGCGGTCGCTGCGGCGCAGCTGCCGCGATACCGGGTGCACCGGCAGCCAGCGCGGGCTGCGCCAGGCCGAGGTGAAATCCACCAGCACGGGCACGTTTCCGTTCACCATCACGTTGGTGCCGTGCAGGTCGTTATGGGTGATGCCGGCCGCGTGCAGGCGCTCGAGCGCGAACTGCAGCTGCTCGAACACTTCGATGCCCACCGACTGGGCCGCGCTCAGGGTCTGCCCGGGAATGAACTCCATGCCCAGTGCGAGGCCACCGATGGTGCCGAGCAGGGCCGGCGCGTGCTTCCAGCCGGCCAGGCGCTGCAGGATGCGCGCTTCGCGACGGACCAGCAGGCGCGCAATGGGCGACAGCGGGGTGCCGCGATAGCGGGTGTAGTCCTTGACCACGGCCGGCTGCCCGTTGAGGCAGGTGCGGTAGACATCGGGTTCAAGCAGGCGTTCGCCGCGCTTGAGCAGCTCGGCGGGGGCGGTGTCGTCGACACACGAAGCAACGATTGTATTCATGACGTTCTGGGGCGACCCGGCGGTCGGCGCAAAGCGTCAGGCGTACCGGTGCTGCTGAATGGGGGAGGGTGATGATTTCGTTAATTTTAGTACTCGCGAGTACACCAAACCACCCTTTGTCGGAAAAATGTCATAACCGGGGGTGGAACAGTTTGTCGCGTTCACGCGGCGCGCAGCGCCTGGTTCCATGGATAAACATTCAAAATCAATGACTTGCATATGGCTGCCCGCTGCCTGAGACGATGCCTCGTTCCCACGGCCGTAATGAGGCGCTTCGACAGGTGGGCATGAACGTCCCGTCCGACCGGCTTGACCGGGACAGAAAGGGTGCGGACCATAGCGGTGTTGAACACGGCCTGCGCGGCAGCACCGCACCTGACGGCACGTCTCCGCCGCGCCCGGCTCTCCCCCTCTTTTGGCCCGTATGGGCGTCCGGCAGCGGCCGGTGGATGCTTGATGATCAAGATTATTGTGGTGGCCCTGTTCGTGGCATGCGTGCTGTACGTGCACTACCGCGGCAAGGTACGCGCGCGCTGGTCGCGCCAGCTGCTCGACCATTCCAGCTTCATGGCCCCGATCAACGTGGTCATGTACTTTTTCTCGAAGGTGCCGACCACGCCGTTCCTGGATCCGGGCCAGTCGTTCCCGCAGCTGCAGCCGCTGCGCGACAACTGGCAGATGATCCGCGATGAGGCGCTGGCGCTGCGCGATGCGGAAAAGATCGCCGCGTCGAGCAGTTACAACGATGCGGGCTTCAACTCGTTCTTCCGCCGCGGCTGGAAGCGCTTCTACCTGAAGTGGTACGGCCCGTCGCACCCGTCGGCGAAGCAGCTGTGCCCGAAGACCACCGCGTTGCTGGAGTCGATCCCGGACGTGCGCGCGGCGATGTTCGCCCAGTTGCCGCCGGGCAGCGAGCTGCGCCCGCACCGCGACCCGTTCGCCGGTTCGCTGCGCCTGCACCTGGGCCTGGCCACGCCGAACGATGACCGCTGCTACATCGAGGTGGACGGCATCCGCAAGAGCTGGCGCGATGGCGAGTGGATGATGTTCGACGAAACCTACATCCACCACGCGCACAACGAGACCGATGCGGACCGGGTGATCCTGTTCTGCGACATCGCCCGCCCGCTGCGATTCGGCCTGCCGGGCCTGTTCAACCGCGCGGTGGCATCGACGCTGCTGGCCGGCGGCGCCTCGCCGAACTTCCCCGGCGACCCTACCGGCGGAGTGAACAAGGCCTTCGGTGGCCTGTACAAGGTGCGGCTGAAGGCCAAGGCGCTGCGCGCCAAGAGCGCGTTCGCCTACCACGCGATCAAGTGGGGGTTGGTGCTGCTGGTGATTGCGGGAATCTGGGCCCTTTGAGGCCTGTATCGACCAACGGTCGATACCTGCCGGAATGAAAAACCCGCGCTGGCGACAGCGCGGGTTTTTTTCTCTTCCTGCGGTTCGATCAGCCCTTCAGTGCAGCCTGCACGAACGGCGGGGTGACCAGCACGCCGGTGTGCAGCGCGGCGGTGTAGTACAGGGTGTCGAAGCTCTTCGAGGCCGAATCGGACTGGCGGAAGTCGAAGCTGCTCTTGCCCTTGCGCGCCAGGGTCACGCTCCACCAGCCGGTGGGGTAGCACGGCTGCGGGAACGGCAGGGTCTTGAACGACTGGAAGCCGGCCTTGCCCATCTCGGTGCGCATTTCGTTGATCAGGTCCAGCTGCATCAGCGGCGATTCGGACTGCTGCACCAGGATGCCGTCTTCCTTCAGCGCCTTGAAGCAGCTCTCGTAGAAGGCCTTGTTGAACAGGCCCTCACCCGGGCCGACCGGATCGGTGGAATCGACGATCACCACGTCCACGCTGCCGGCCGGGCAGTTGGCCATGTAGGCCACGCCGTCGTCGAACATCAGTTCGGCGCGCGGGTCATCGTTGGAGTCGCACAGTTCCGGGAAGTGCTTCTCGGCCATGCGGGTGACCTGCTCGTCGATGTCGCACTGGGTCACGCTCTCCACGCCCGGGTGCTTGAGCACCTCGCGCAGGGTGCCGCAGTCGCCGCCGCCGATGATCACCACGCGCTTGGGGGCGGCGTGGGTGAACAGCACCGGGTGGCTGATCATCTCGTGATAGAAGAAGTTGTCCTTGCTGGTCAACATGATGGCGCCATCGATGGTCATCAGGTTGCCCCAGTCGGTGGTGGCGAAGATCTCGATCTTCTGGAACGGCGACTGCACTTCATCCAGCTTGCCCTTCAGGCGGTAGCCGATGGCCGAGCCGGTGCGCTCGAAATGCTCGATGTACCAGTTGTTGTTGTCAGTCATGGGATAACGGTCCTGTTCGGAGGGGGATGGAGCCGGGCAGGCCCGTTCAGGTTTCAACCTGGGCACGGGCGCGGGCGCGCATGATAACGGAGCTGTCGCCATATAGGCGTTATCATGCACCCCCTTTTTTACCAACCAGGCCGACTGCAATGACCGATTGGTCCCTCGACCAAGCCCGCAAGACCTACTCGATTCCGCATTGGGCGGATGGCTACTTCGACGTGGATCAGGCAGGACACATGGTGGTGAGACCGACTGGCCAGGACGGCCCGGTGGTGTCCCTGCCCAAGGTGGTGGACGCCGCGCGCGCGGCCGGGGCCAAGCTGCCGCTGCTGGTGCGCTTCCCGGACATCCTGGGCCAGCGCCTGGGCAAGCTGCAGGCCGCCTTCGGCCAGGCCCAGGCCGACTGGGACTACGCCGGCGGCTATACGGCGGTGTACCCGATCAAGGTCAACCAGCACCGTGGCGTGGCCGGCACCCTCGCCAGCCACCACGGTGAAGGCTTTGGCCTGGAAGCAGGCAGCAAGCCGGAGCTGATGGCGGTGCTGGCGCTGTCGCGTCCGGGCGGGCTGATCGTCTGCAACGGCTACAAGGACCGCGAGTACATCCGCCTGGCCCTGATCGGCCGCAAGCTTGGCCTGCAGACCTTCATCGTCATCGAAAAGCCCTCCGAGCTGAAGCTGGTGCTGGAGGAGGCCAAGGCCCTGGACGTGAAGCCGGGCCTGGGCGTGCGCATGCGCCTGGCCTCGCTGGGCGCGGGCAAGTGGCAGAACAGCGGCGGCGACAAGGCCAAGTTCGGCCTGTCCCCGCGCCAGCTGCTGGACCTGTGGAAGGCGCTGCGCGACACCGAGTACGCCGACTGCCTGAGCCTGCTGCACTTCCACATGGGCTCGCAGATCTCCAACGTGCGCGACATCGCCAACGGCATGCGCGAAGCCACCCGCTACTTCGTGGAGCTGTCGCGCCTGGGCGCGAAGATCACCCACGTGGACGTGGGCGGCGGGCTGGGCGTGGATTACGAAGGCACCCGTTCGCGCAGCTTCTGCTCGATCAACTACGGGCTGGATTCGTATGCTGGCAACATCGTGCAGCCGCTGGCCAATGCCTGCGAAGAGCACGGCCTGACCCCGCCGCGGATCGTCACCGAGTGCGGCCGCGCGATGACCGCGCACCACGCGGTGCTGATCGCCAACGTGTCCGAGGTCGAAGAAGCGCAGGAAGGCCGCGTGCCTGACCAGCACGACGACGAGCCAGCCGCGATCCGCCACCTGCGCGAAATCCATGACGACCTGGACCAGCGCCCGGCGGTGGAGCTGTTCCAGGAAGCGCAGCATTTCCATGCCGAAGGCCTGTCCAGCTATGCGCTGGGCCAGATCGACCTGCCGCAGCGGGCGCGCATCGATGACCTGTTCTACGCCATCGCCCATGCCGTGCGTGCACGCCTGAGCTATGACGAGAAGAGCCACCGCCCGGCACTGGATGAGTTGAACGAGCGGCTGGTGGACAAGTACTTCGTCAACTTCAGCGTGTTCGAGTCGATTCCCGATGCCTGGGCGATCGACCAGGTGTTCCCGATCGTACCGATCGAGCGCCTGGACGAGCAGCCGCAGCGCCGCGGCATCATCGCCGACATGACCTGCGATTCGGACGGCATGGTCAAGACCTATGTCGAGAACGAGAGCCTGGATACCTCGCTGCCGCTGCATGCGGTACGGCCGGGCGAAAGCTACCGTATCGGCTTCTTCATGGTCGGTGCCTACCAGGAAATCCTGGGCGACATCCACAACCTGTTCGGCGATACCGACGCGGTCGAAGTGCGGGCCGACGCCGATGGTTACGCGATCACCCAGCAGCGGCGCGGCGACACCACCGATGTGATGCTGGACTACGTGGGCTACAGCCTGGCCGACCTGCGCGCCAGCTATGCCGAGCGGGTGGCGGCGGCCAGACTGTCGCCGGAACGCGCGCAGGAGCTGTCCGAGGCGCTGGAGGCGGGCCTGACCGGCTACACCTACCTGTCCGACGAGCCGCTGCTCTGATCGGCGCGCGCCGCGTGAAGGCGCATGGCGCGGCTGTTCGATGAGCAGCCGCGCTCTTTTCCATCTGTTCCTGCACGCGGCCGTGCCGGCCCTGCTGGCGTGGATGTTCTGGCGCAAGCGGTTCCTGTCGGCCTGGGCGCTGCTGCTGCTGGGCTGGATCATCGACCTGGACCATCTGCTGGCAGACCCGATCTATGCGCCGAACCGCTGCAGCATCGGTTTCCATCCGTTGCATACCGCCCCGGCCATCGCGGTGTATGCGGGACTGTGTGTACCGAAGAAGACGCGGCTGTTTGGAATCGGGTTGATCATCCACATCGTGCTGGATGCAATCGATTGTTGGTGGATGCACTCAGCCCGGTAGCGCTCAACCCGATAACGCTCAGCCCGGTAGTGCCGACTGTTAGTCGGCCGCCGCGCGAAGCGCGGGATCCGGGCGTTGGTTGTCTGTCGCCAAAGGCAGCCGACTAACAGTCGGCGCTACCCGTCGGGCCGCCAACCCGCTTGCAACGTCAACATCGCCCGTCGGGCCGCCAACCCGCTGGCAACGTCAACATCACCCGTCGGGTCGTCAACCCGCTGGCAACGTCAACATCACCCGTCGGGCCGCCAACCCGCTCGCAACATCAACATCGACCGTCGGGTCGTCAACCCGCTGGCAACGTCAACATCGCCTGCAACCCCGGCGCGCCATTGCGCAGCACCAGGCTGCCGCCGTAACTCTCGGCAATGTCCGCCACGATCGCCAGGCCCAGGCCGCTGCCGGGCGAGCGCTGGTCCAGTCGTACGCCGCGGCCGAGCACGCGCTCCAGATCGGCGTCCGGCAGGCCACTGCCATCGTCGCTGACCTCGATGCGCAGGCGGTTTCCAGCGTGCGCTACCGTAACCTCCACCCGCTGCGCGGCCCACTTGCCTGCGTTGTCGAGCAGGTTGCCCAGCATCTCTTCCAGGTCCTCGCGTGCACCGGCGAACACGCCGACCGCTTCCGCGTCGCAGGCGAACACCACTTCGCGCTCGGCATAAACACGCTGCATCAGCGAACACAGCGCCGAGATGACCGGTGCCACCGGGGTGCGCTGCTGGTGATCGGCGGCGACACCCACGGCAAGATAGCGGTCGATGCTGGTCTGCATCCGTGCGGTTTCGCTGCGCAGCGTGCTGCGCCAGTCTGCGCCGTCGCCCGCCGCCTCGGTGGTCAGCACCGTGAGGGGGGTCTTCAACGCATGCGCCAGGTCTTCAGCACTGCGCCGTGCACGCAGCACCATGCGGCCGTGGTGGTCCAGCAGCGCATTGAGCTCGCCGGCCAACGGCGCGACTTCCTTCACCAGGCCCTGCTGCGGAAACCGCACGTTCTCGCCATTACGCACCTGCTCGGCGATGCGCCCCAGTTCCGCGAGAGGACGCAGCCCGTAATGCACCTGGGTGACCAGCACCGCGAACCACAGCGCGATCAGCACGATCAGCGCCAGCGCGGTGCGTTGGCGGAACGCCGTCACCTGCGCGTCGAGCTGGCTGCGGTCGGTGGCCACCACCACCTGCAACGGGGTGCCTGCGCGGGGCAGGGTGACCTGCTGGGCCAGCGCACGCAGCGGCTGCTGCAGCGGGCCGGTGATGTCGAACGCTTGGGCCGGCCCGGTGCGCAGCGTGGCCGGCACCGCGAGCGTCTCATCCCACAGCGAGCGCGATTGCCCAAGCGCGAGGCCCTGCGCGTCCTGCAGCTGCCAGTAGGCGCCGGAGAACACGCGGCGGTAGTGTTCGTCGCCCAGCTCGCCGCGCACCTGCATGCCTCCCTGGGCATCGGTTTCCACCAGCGCAAGCACCGCGATCAGGTCCTTGCCCAACTGCTGGTCCATCGCGGTACGCGCTGAACGCTCGTACATGGCACCCAGCCACCACGTGGCCAATGCCGAAACCAGCACCATGCCCAGGCCACCGGCCAGCAGCAGGCGGCTGCGCAGCGAGCGGGTGTTCATGGCTGCGCCGACAGCCGGAAGCCCTGGCCGCGATGGGTATGGATGAGGGTACTGCCGAGTTTGCGGCGGATGCGCCCGATCAACACATCCAGCGTGTTGGAATCCGGGTCGAACCCCGCCTCGTACACGTGCTCACCCAGGCGCGAGCGGCTTATCACCACGTCCGGGTGGTGCATGAAGTAGCTCAGGATGCGGTGTTCCTGCGGGCTCAACGGCAGCAGCACGCCGTCCAGTTCGAAGCGGCCGGCGTTGACGTCCAGGCGCAGCGGTCCGCATTGCAGGCGCGGGCTGGCGTGGCCGGCGCTGCGGCGGATCAACGCGCGCAGCCGCAGCAGCAGTTCTTCGGGCTGGAACGGTTTGGTCAGGAAGTCATCGGCGCCCGCGTCGAAGCCGGCCAGCTTGTCGTGCCAGCGCGTGCGTGCGGTCAACACCAGCACCGGGAAATCGCGCCCAGCCTCGCGCCAGCGCTCGATCACGCTCAGGCCGTCCAGGCCGGGCAGGCCAAGGTCGACGATCGCCGCGGCGATGTCCTCCACCTGGCCCTGGTACTCCGCATCGATGCCCTCGCTGCTGTGGACCACCACGTAGCCGGCATCCTCGAGCAGCAGCTGAAGCTGGCTGGCGAGCAGGGCATCGTCCTCGGCAAGCAGGAGTCGCATCAGTCCTCTTCCATCTTGAGCAGGCGGCCGCTGGTCGCATCATAGTCCAGCTCCATCACCACACCATTGGCACCGAGGATCTCGATCTCGTACCTGCCGTCATCCAGCTCCACCTCCAGCAGCTGGCCGGGATAGCGGCGCAGGGCGTCCTGGACCACGGACTTCAGGGGCACGTAGCGACCCTGCTCGACCGCCTGGCGCACGGCCTGCTGCTGGCGCGCGCCGCCATCGAGGACCCGCATGGGGTCCTGCGCGGTGGCGGTCAACAGCAGGGGAAGCAGCAACGACAGGGCGGTCATGGCAAGCCGGTCAGGAAAAGGGCTGCCTACGGTATACGCGGGGCGCTTAAACGTTTCCTGACAGGCGGGCTCATGCTTCGCTTAAGTGCGCTTGCCAGACTGGCGGCGCCGGGATGGTCCGGTGCCTCTTTCAGGAACTCCCCCCATGAACAAGCTGATCCTTGCCGCCGCCCTGGCGACGGCCTTCACCACCGCCCCGGCCTTCGCTGCCGATCTGTCCGCTGCCGACGTGCAGGCCAAGCTGCGCGCTGCCGGTTACACCCAGGTGCACGAACTGGAGCGCGACGACGGCGTGTGGGAAGCCGATGTCACCCGTGCCGACGGCAGTGTCGACGATGTGATCATCGACCCGGCCACGGGCGAGATCTTCGACCCGCGTGATGGCCGCGCCGTGCTCGATGCCGGGAAGATCCTCACCCTGGCCGGCAAGGCCGGGCTGACCCACATCGAATCGGTGGAGCGTGACGGCGCCACCTGGACGCTGGAAGCACGCAACGCCCGCAACCAGCGCGTGGACGTTCGCATGAGCGGTCACGATGGCCGGGTGCTGAGCAGCCGCCGCGACGGCTGGTTCGACTGAGCCTCGCCTGCAAGACACAGAATGCAGACGGCCGGGTTTCCCCGGCCGTGGTGGCGTTGCGTGGGCAGCCGGTTACCAGCCCACCGGACCGGGACCAGCGGCGTCCCAGTAGCCGCGGCCGTACCCGTAACCGCCCCCATACGGTCCATAGAAGCCAGGGCCCTTGCCCTCGCTGATCTGGATGTTGAGGTTCATGTTGCGGGTCTTGCCGTCGTCGTTGGTGTAATTCTTGTTGAGGTTCAACTCGGCCGCGTTGTAGTGCGTGTTGCCAAAGCCCTTGGCGTAGCCGATGCCGGTGGTGATGCTGCCGTTGACCCGCAGCTTGTCGTCGGCGATCTCGGCGATGCCGTTGCCCGCGCCATCGCGCGGGAGCGCGCGGCGGCCGCTCTTGTCGCCATAGAAGGTGCCGGGCGGGTCACCGCGCAGGGTGGGATCGTTGAGGTACTGCATTGGCTTCTGCGGCACCGACAGGTCCAGATCGGTCGCCGACTGCGGGCCGGTGGCACCGGCAGCGGACTGCGCCAGCGCGACACCAGGGGCCAACAGGCACAGCAGCAGGGAAAGCGGGCGGATCATGGGAAGCTCCGGGGCAGGCAAGGCGGCCGACAGCGCTGACGCTAGCAGCCGTTGCTTGAATGATGCCTGTCGTGGCCCTGCATGCAAGGGGAACCATCGTGGGAACGGTGGGTCGCCGCATTCAACCCAGCCGTTCAAACCCGAACAGGCCCGCCAGCGGGTGCTTTCGGCGCTCGATCCGGGCCCGCAGCAGGCCCGCGCCGATCATCGAGTAGGTGATGCCGTTGCCGCCGTAGGCCATCGCGAACAGCACCCGGGGCCCCCATTGCGGGTGCGGGCCGAAGAACGGAAGTCCGTCTTCGGTTTCGGCAAAGGTGCCGCCCCAGGAGAACGCCGGCTGCAGCGGCAGGTGCGGGAACAGCCTGGCCACCTGCTTGAGCAGGGTGCCGGTCTTGCCGGCCACCCGGCTGTCGCGCCGCGCCGGGATATCCACTGCGTCGTCCTCACCGCCGACCAGCAGCCGGTGGTCGCCGGTGCTGCGCATGTACAGGTAGGGCCGCGCGGACTCCCACACCATGGTGTCCACCAGTGGGCCGAGTGCCGCCGCATCGATCGGGTCGGTGATGAAGGCGTAGCTGCTGCGGTTGCGGGCCACCTTCTGCTTCAGCCAGCGCTGGCCGGCATAGCCGGTGGCCAGCACCACGTGGCGCGCACGGATGCGCAGGCCCTCGGGTGTGGTAGCGGTCACCCCGCGCGCGGTGGGCTGCAGCGTGTGCAACACGGTGCGGTCGTGCACCGCGCAGCCGGCCTTGGCCAGCCGCATCAGCAGGCGGTAGGTGAGCTGGTAGGGGTCCACGCGCGCCGCCAGCGCGCTGAGGATCGCCCCCGGCGCGGCGATGCCATATTCCGCACGGACGGCGTCGGCATCCAGCCAGCGCACGTCGAAACCATGTTTGTGGCGCAGCGCGTACTCGTCCTGCAGGGGCGAACGGTGGCGGCGCTTGCTGGCGTAGTAGAGGCTCTGCATGGGGTGGCAATCCACCCCGCGGAAACCGGCGGCCACCTCGCGCAGCGCCGGGATCGCCTCGGCGCAGGCGCGGTAGGCCAGCACCGCATCGCGCTCTCCGTACTGCTTGGCCAGGTCGACCAGGTGCGTATCGATTTCGTACTGCAGCAGTGCGGTGCTGGCGGCGGTACTGCCCCAGCCGATGTCGCGCTGCTCGACCAGCACCACGTCGTGGCCGTGCGCGCACAGCTCGTTGGCGATCAGCGCGCCGCTGATGCCGCCGCCCACCACCAGCACGTCGCAGCTTCGGTCCTCGCGCAGCGGTGGGAAGGCGTGCATCAGCCCGTTGCTGACCGCCCAGAAGGGATACCCGCTTTTGAGGTCCATTGGCGATCAGGCAGTCGGGTGGCCGGTCTGCGGGGTGTGGATCAGCGGGGTCAGGTCGAAGCCCTGCTGTCGAGCCTGCGCCAGGTAATGCTCCTGGGTGGTGGCATCCAGGTGCGGCTCGCGTGCCAGCAGCCACAGGTACTTGCGGTCCGGGCTGCCGACCAGCGCCACGCTGTAGTCCGGGGCGACCTGGATGATCCAGTAGTCGCCCTTGGTGAACGGAAGCCAGCGCAGCCCCTTGGGCAGGAAGGTGACCTGCAGCCGGGCGGGATCCTTGTCTACCGGGCAGGCCTCGCCTACGGCTTCTTCGATCTCACCGTCCACGCGGCATTTGTTGACCACGGCCACGTGGCCATCGTCGTTGAGGGTGTAGTTCGCCGTTACATCGGTACAGTCGACCGGCTCGTGGCTCATGGGCAGGCGGGCGATTTCGTACCAGGTGCCCAGGTAGCGCGGCAGCTTGAGGTCGGCAACGGTCTTCAGGTCGGGGTGGCTGGTCATGTGGGCATCGTCGAAGCGGTGGTGGCCAACATGCCCCGGCCGCCGCCATGGCGGAGTGAAGCCGCGACGCGCGCTGGAACGGTACGTTGTGGCGGCGTCATGCCGGGCGCGGCGCCGCGGCGCTATGCTGGCCCGGACCCGTTCAATGGAGGTGCGGATGTACCAGGTGATCCTGCTCAAGAGCGACAGCGGCTTCGCCCGCGCACAGTGGGAAACGGTGGACGATGTGGTGGACCACGAGGGCGTGAGCTACTCGCTGCGGGCCGGACCGCGCCAACCGCTGCCGACCGACCATGCGTGGGACGAGATCGCGGTGTATGCGCCGGAGGAGATCAGCGAGGAAGAGTTCCAGGACTGGTATGCGGCCCTGCAGCCGCAGGTCGAGGAACTGCGCCTGAAGTACTGAGTTGCATACCCGATGTGAACGAGGCCCGGTTTATAGTCCCCGCCAAGTCCGCGTGAACCCTGGGTGCTGGTTTGTCCTTCCGTCATCGTTTCCCCCTGCTGCGGCCGCTGGCCGGTCTGTTGTTGTTCACCTGGCTGTGCCTGGCCCCCGGGGCTTGGGCGCAGGCGCCTGACGATCCGGCGGCCGAGGCCAAGACCCAGCTCAACCAGGCCGACAAAGAGCTCAAGGCGATCCGTACCGCATTGCCGGACGCGGAGACCCGCGAGACGCTCACGCCGTTGTTCGAACGGGCCATGGCCGTGCAGCGCGATGCCGACGATGCGCAGGCCGCCCTGCAGCCGGAGCTGGACCAGCTCGATACCCGCCTGACCCAGTTGGGCACGGTGCCGGAAGGCACCGTGGAAGCGCGCGAAGTGGCCCAGCAGCGCAGGTCGCTGACCCAGCAGCGTGCCGATATCGCCGCTGCCGTTGCGCGGGCCAAGCTGCTCGCGGTGGATGCCAAGCAGCTGGGCGCGGATATCGAGAAAATGCGCGTCACCCAGCTCAGCGAGGACCTGGCCCGAAAGGTCAACTCACCGCTGTCGCCCTCGCTGTGGCGCAAATTCGCCCGTGACGTGCCGGCCGACCTGCAGGAGCTGGGGCAGATTTACCGGCAGGCCGAAACCACGGCCCGCAAGGCGATCGCGCAGCATGGCTGGACCGCGCCGCTGACCGGCCTGGCAGTGGCGCTGCTGCTGTTCTTCCCGCTGCGCCTGTGGCTGCGTGCGGCCGGGCGCCGCTATGCGCAGTCCGAGCGGGCCCCGGACGGTCGCCTGCGCCGCTCCGGCCTGGCGGTGTGGCTGCTGGTGGTGGGCACGATGCTGCCGGGCTTGGCCTGCGTGGTGTTCTTCGGCGCGCTGGATGCCATCGGAGCGATTCCACCGCGGCTGGAAAAAGTGGTGTTCAGCATCCAGGTGGCCACCTATATCGCGGCTTTCATCACCGCGCTGAGTGCGGCGCTGCTGGTGCCCAAGCGCCCGTCGTGGCGCCTGCTCAACCTGGATGACGCCGCCGCGTGGCGCCTGCGCAAGTACGCGTGGGGCGCCGCCGCGCTGACCTGGATCAGCATCGTGCTGATGGCGCTCAACCGCGCCGCGCGCACCAGTGCAATCACCACGGTGGCGGTGGACGGGCTGATCGCCATCACCTACATGGCGCTCATCATCGCCATCCTGGTCTCGCTGGCGCGCCTGCACCGGCGCCAGACCGACGAGGCGGAGGCAAAACTCGAAGCACAGGCGCAATCGGACGGCAAGGCCAAGGGCCCGCCGCGTCGCAGCGGCTGGATCGTGGTCGCCCGGCTGGCCGGGCACATCGTGGTGGCCGCTGCGGTGATCGCCACGCTGCTGGGCTACCTCAACCTGGCGCTGTTCGTGGCCCAGCAGCTGGTCTGGGGCGCGGTGGTGCTGCTGGCGGCGTCGCTGCTGATGAAGTTCGCCGACGATCTGGCCACGTGGCTGCTGTGCCCGACCAGCAGCGTCGGCCGCACCGTGCTGCTGACCACCGGGCTGAGCGAATCGCGGGTGGTGCAGGCCGGCGTGCTGCTCTCGGCCGGGCTGCGCATCTGCGTGATCCTGCTTGCGGTGATGGCACTGACGGCGCCGTTGGGCAATCTCAGCGCGCTGTATGGCGGACTGGACACCTTGTCCAAGGGCATCAGCCTCGGCGACAACCTGGTGCTCAAGCCCAGCAGCGTGCTGTACGCGGTGCTGGCCTTCCTGCTGGTGTGGGCGGTGATGCAAGCGTTCCAGCGCTGGCTCACCGACACCTACCTGCCCAAGACCGAGCTGGATGCGGGCGCGCGCAATTCGATCAGCACCGTGACCCGCTACCTGGGCATCATCGCAGCGGTGCTGTGGAGCCTGACCGCGCTCGGCATCGGCTTCGAAAAACTGGCGCTGGTCGTGAGCGCGCTGTCGGTGGGTATTGGTTTCGGCCTGCAGGCGATCACCCAGAACTTCGTCTCCGGGCTGATCCTGCTGGCCGAGCGACCGGTGAAGATCGGTGACTGGGTGAAGCTCGGTGACCAGGAAGGCGACATCAGGCGCATCAACGTGCGTTCCACCGAGATCCAGGTGGGCGACAAATCCACGCTGATCGTGCCCAACTCCGAACTGATCACCAAGACCATCCGCAACATGACGATGGGCAACGCGCAGGGGCGCATCCAGATCCAGTTCACCGTGCCGCTCAGTACCGATGTGGCGATGGTGCGGCAGACCCTGCTGGATGCATACACCGACCATGTGGGCGTACTGGCCGACCCGGCGCCGTCGGTGTTCATCGATTCCATTGCCAACGGCCAGGTGGCGATCAACAGCTTCGCCTATACCTCCGGCCCGCGCGCGGTGTATGGGGTGCGCAGCGACCTGTACTTCACGATGCTGCAGAAGTTTGCCGCCGCCGGTATCGCGCTGTCGTCGCCGACCGACATCCACCTGGTGCGCGATCCGGCCCCGCCCCAGGCACCGTGATGCCACGCCGCAGCCCGCCTCATGGGCGGGCCGCGGGCACGCCCAGGGGGCCCTGATCGGGCAGCAGGACGACGGGAGGCTGCAGCGGTGCCAGCTCGTCGCCGTCGTCTTCGTCGGACGCTTTGGGTCCCTGTTTGATCGGTTTGAGCGCCTTGCCGGGTGAGACATGCGGGGTACGCGGGCTGCCGCCGACCTTGATCAGCATGCCAGCGGCACCGCCGCCTTCGCCCAGCCGCTCCTGCAGCGCCGGGCCATACAGGGTGAGCGTGGCCGGGTCGACCAGGTGCAGGGTGCGGCTGCCGCTGGCCACCGGCGGCGGGGACACCATGGCGCCGGGAATGCCGTCCACCGTGCGTACCTTGATCTCGTACAGCGGCGATGCCAGCGAGCTGCCTTCCTTGGCAATGGCCATGCCTTCGCGCATGGCCCAGCGCACGCCCGCAGCGCGTGCCGGGGGGCGGTTGGGGTCCAGGAACGACCACAGGAAGCGCAGGTTGCCGCGCGCAGTGCGTTGCACGACGCTGACGCCCACCCGCACCAGTGCCACGCTGCCCGCGGCAGGATTGAGTGCATCCAGCGTGCCCCGGCCCAGCACCCGCGACAGCTCCGCGAAGCGCGGCATCGTCATCTTCAGGCCGGGCCGCATCAGCACCTTGGCCACGCCGCCGATCACCGGCCCGACCACGATGATCCATTCGAGGTACAACCCGAAGGCGGCCATCGCGAATTCGTTGCGGTTCTTCGAGGAGATGCGGCGCACGTTTTCGACGAACGGCACGACGAAGTCCACTGTCTTCAGCCACAGCGGCGCGTCTTCCAGGTGGTCCTCGAAACTGGTGGGTGCCCAGCCTTCGCGACGGAAGGCAGCAGCGTCCAGCCAGAAAAACCCCTCCTGCACCGGGTGGACCAGGGCATGGAACGGCGAGCGCGGCGCGCTGCCGCCGCCCAGCGGCGGCGCCAGCAGCGGCTCGACGATCACGTCCGAGGAGCGCCCCGCTTCCGGTGCCCTGTCCGAGGCGTAGGCGTCCCAGTCCACCGGCAACGAGGTGCCACGACGCACCTGCACCGTGGCGACGTTGCCGCTGCGCAGCCGCACCTTGCGGTTCTGCAGCGCACCGCCGAGCGGCAGCGCGCCCTCCAGCTGCAGGGGAAGTATCCGGCTCTGCAGCGGGAACAGCTGGAAGTGGCGCGGCTGCCCCGCCAGCATCAGCGTGTACACCACGCCGAAACGGCCCCGGTAGGGATCGGTGTCGTTGCGGGTTTCCTGCCCGGCCTCCAGCTCCGGTTCGTGGGTGCGCAGGGTGAACACCTGCACATCTCCGCGCAGGAGGGCCGCGCGTTCTTCCTCGGGGCGCTGGTACAACGCCTCCTCGATCAGCACCCCGTAGCCGCGTCGGGCCTTGCGGAAGTAAGCATCGAAGCGCTTCTGGTAACGCGCGTTGATATCAGCCAGCCGGGCCAGGCCCGGCTTCATACGCGCGTAAGCGGTCTGCAGCGCCGCTTCGTAGCGGGGGTTGCCCTGGGCCTGGTTGAGCGGGGAGTCGGGAACGAAGGTGCGGCACGGCCGCCACGCCGCGGCCCCGCCGCGCAGTACACCGGCCGCGACGATTTCATGGAACGGGAAGCTGCGTCCGAAATGGTTGTCGTCATTGCACAGGCGGAACTCCGTGGAGTTCCACGGCTCGTCGGCGAGCACCCCAGGGAAGCGTGGGAATACCCGGCGGATTTCGGCTTCCACCAGCGGCATGCGGTATGGCAGCGGCGCCAGTACATCGCCTATGGCCTGTTCGATGTCGCTCACCCGCTGGTCGAACGCACGCAGCGCGGCCTCGATGCGTGCGCTCGGCGACAGCGGCGAGGAAAGCGCGGCGTGCTGTTCCAGTTGCCGGTACACATACCAGTCCAGCGTGGGCAGGCGGCGTGCGTCGAGGGTCAGCTGCCTGACCACGTCGGGTATCGCGCCGTCCCCGGCAAGCTCGGCCGAGAGGGTGATCAGCTCACTGAACCGCATCTGCTGCGAGAGGCCGCGACGCAGGCGCTCGGCCAGGTGCACGCCACTGACGAAGTTGATCGAAGCGATGGTGTTTCCATACACCAGGTTGGCGGGCACGTCGTCGGCCAGCAGCTCCGGCGCGTGGTCCTGCAGGGCCAGCGTGCCTGCCATGTCCAGAAGCGAGGCGGGAATGCGGCCCATGCTTCGCAGGTAGTCGTGGAAATCGAGCCGTATCTGGGCAAAGGTGCGCCCCCAGTTGGGGTACTTGTGCAGGCGGTAGCCCAGCAGCACGCGCGCATCGCGATCCGACGGCGGCCCCAGGTCGAGCACGATCGCCACGCGTGTCAGGCTGGCCAGCAGCGTCGGCGAGGTCGGTGCCCCATGGCTACCCGTGTACCAGCCCAGGTCCCGCAGCAACGCCGCCTGCAGGGCGAGCGCACGCGGGGTGCGGGCCATGGCGGCCAGGTAGTGGCTGGCGCGGTGCAACTGGTCCACGGCCATCTCGCCCTGCTGCAGCAGGGGCCGGGCCAGGTACTCCAGCAGGGTCTGTTCGCCAGGCGCGCGCTGGGCGAGGAATCGGGTGGTGGTTTGCCTTACCTGATCCAGGTCGGCTGCGTCCAACGCGTCCGCCGCGTGCAGCAGGTCGGCGCGCATGCCCAGCCTCAGTTCGCCGAGCAGGCGTTCCACGCATCGCGCAGGGCCATCAAGGTGGCCGGCCTCGCGTGGCCCACAGCCACCATGGACGGCAAGTATGTCGGAGACGTTGGCCCGGCCATCGGAACGGACCACGCCGCCCAGCTGGCTGGCCACCTCGCGCAGTGCGCCCCAGGGTGCGACGGGCAGCGCGTCCAGTGCCTGGGTCTGGTTGAACAGGTGCAGCGTACCTGCCGCGTCCTGCACCCGCAGGGATCCGTCCGCATCCACCGACATCCACCGTGGAGCGAGACGCTCGCGTTGGAGCAGTTCGAGCGTCGCCGGGTCCGCGATGAGGCGCGCGAACGCCGGCAGGGCCGCCTGCAGCGTGGTCGCCGTGGCGGTGCCCAGCGCAGGGCGATGGACGACCGTGGCCGCATCGGCGCGCCGCGCAAGCAAGCGGCCCAGGTCCTGGAGTTCGTTGCTGGCCTGCCGCCACGGCGGCAGGGGGCCGGCGCGGCGCTGCCAGCTTGCGTGGACACGGGCGATGGCCTCCAGCAGCTGCGCCTGGGTGCACGCTACCGGGGCTGGGCACGGCAGCTGGGCAGGCGCGGGAAGCGCGCCATGGAACTGCAGCGCGTTGATCAGGGGCACGGCTGTGCCGGGAGAGAAGCGTCCCAGGCGATCTGTGATCCGGTACAAAGCGTCGAGCTGGTCCAACAGCAGCCCGGGTAGCGGGTCGGTCAGGCCGTCGGCGATCACCACGCTGCGCCCGGAGCCACGCACGCGGGCGGTGATGCCGTCGGCGCCAACGCGCAGGGAATGGAACGTCGCATTGGCCTGTCGCATCGCCAGCCACACCCCGGGTTGCTCGAACACCTGCTGCAGCCGTCGCTGCCCGGCCTGCCATGCGGCATGCAGTGGCGACCCGTCGGCGGGTACCAGGCCCTGGTGCGCGAGCGCGTCGTCCCATGTCGCCGGTGCGCTGTCGAAGCGCTCCCACAACCGATCCAGCAGGCGCTGGTGATCCTGCTGTGGCGGGGAGTCGCTGCGGTCGTCCCACTCGACCTCCAGCCGCGCGCCTGCGGGGACGCCTGGACGCGCGGGTGCGAGCTGCCGGTCGAGCGCGGCCAGGCACTCGTCGAACTGCGCATCGTCCATCGGCACCGCAGGCAGCGGCGCGGCGTAGTAGGCCAGCATTTCCGGCACCCGAAGCCGACCGTCCGAGCGCACCGGCGCGTGCAGCAGCGTGGCGATGCCGCGCAGCATCGTGTCGAGCGGGGCCAGCACTGCCGGTGGCTGGCCGGCCTCGAACAACGTCGCCATGCGCGTGCCCGGGAGGGCACGGGCGCGCACCGGGCCGTGCGCGGGATACTCCAGCTGGGTGGGATCCACATGGTGATGCCAGCACAGCGCGATCACCTCCGGGTGCTGCGACAGCTGCAGCAGCAGGCTGCGTGCCAGCGCGGCGTTGTGGCCCAGGTGTGAGCGGGGATCCGGTCGCCAGCTGGACCATGTGGGTTCCATGCCGCGGATCGGGATCGCCTGCAGCGCGTGGACCTGCTGCTTCAGCCGCAACAGCGTGCTGGTTTCGTTGGTCGCGCGGATGTGTCCGTCCGGCTGCTGCTGCAGGCGGTGCTCAAGGCGCTGGATGAGCGGATCGAGCAGGGCGGGCGCGTACTCGGCTTCGTGCATGTCCTGGTCGAGATAGAAGCCCAGTGCACAGGCCAGGCGCGCGCTGACGGCGTTGTCGAAGCAGCCGCCCGCCTCGCGCACGGTGCGCTGCAGGTCGTTCAACATCGTATTGGTGGGAGGGGACCAGAGGATGCGCTCTGGCGCATCCGGCTGCCCATGCAGCACGACCCGCATGCCGGAGGTGGCACGCGTTCCGCTCAGGCTGCCATTGGCGACCACGAGCGAAGAAGGAGGCGTGCGTTCGTCATACAGGGTCTGCAGGAAATCGTCCTGCCGGTAAAGCCACATCAACTGCTGGCGGACCGCGCGCACGGCCAACGCAAACGGCGAGCCCTCGACGGGTGCGAACGCGCGCTCCGGGAGGATCGCGGTCCCGGCCGCCGAAGCGGTATCGCGCAGCGTCCATAGCGCCTCCAGCAGCATTGCCTGGTCCTGCAGGCCTGCATCGTCGCGTAGCCCGGTGTTGGACCCGCTCGACGCGGGGCGGGAGTGCGCAACCGCGCGTGGCGTCGTGTCCGCCGTCGCGACGGCAGGCGACGGATTCCGCGACCATGCCAACAGGCCGCCCCCCAGTGCCGCCGCCGCCAGCGTACCGAGGACGGCCACCGTGCGTCGCTGCGGGTGCGCAGCGGCGATGGCAGGAAGCACCGCCGCCGCAGCGACCGCAACCGGCAGGGTCGGTGCCAGCAGGCGCGTGGTGTCCGCCCGCGACGCGGCAGCGCGCTCGGGCTGTATCGCCGCCGCCGGTGGCGCCAGCGCCGTGGCGTCAGCCACGGGCGTACAGAGACGACGTGCGCCGGTGCCGAGCAGGTCGAGCTGTTCCAGCACGGCTGGAAGCGTGGCAATCCGTTGCCCGGTGCGCGTGCCGGGCCGGTCGCCCGGGCGCTGCTGGAACCACAGTGCCCACGCGGTAGCGAGCAGCGCCAGGCGCAGGGGCGAGGCGGGCAACTGCAGCCGAGCGTGGAGGGACGCGTGCGCGGCATCGGCCTGCTGCAGCAGTGCCTCCAGCCAAGCGGGAAACGCCGCGATCAACGGCTCCACCCAGGCACCGCCGCGCAACGTCGGCAGCGGAAGCTGGCTGAGCCAGCACAGCCAGGGCAGCGCGGTTCCTTCCTGCAGCAGGCGGGGCAGCGCACTGGCCTGCTGGGTCCAGGCCAGCAGCTGGGCGCCCTGCGGCCCGAGTGCCAGGTTGGCGATGCCGTGCAGGGCGATGCCCGCAGCACGCCGGCACTGCAGGCGGCCCAGGCCGCTGACGATGGCAGCGACCACCTGCGTGCATTCCCGGGTGCCACGCATCCTGCGCAGGCGAGGGTGCGGCTTGCCAACCGGCCATGGCCTGCAACAGCGCAGGCCGGCGCGCTGCCACGGGTGTGTCCCGTACGGCCTGCGCAAGGTGCGCAGCAAGCTCATCCGGCGTTGCGTCGACCAGCAGGGCCAGCAGACGGGCCTCCAGCAGGGCGAGCTCCGACGGCAACAGTGGGCATCGGCGCAGGAGCCGCGTCAACGTGTGCGGCAGCGGGGCATCCGGTCGGCAGCGATCCGTCGCAGGGTGCGATGTCGTGTTGTACAGCTGGACGGGAACGCAGCGGTGCTGCGTTGCGTCCGGTGCGCCGGCGGCAGCGAAGGTCGCGGTCGCCAGGCGACCTGCGGCCTGCAATGGCAGCAGAATGAGGGCCTCCCCGGATCGACATCGGCCGGCGCACGATTGTGCCGACCTGACTGGACCCGCGGTGTGCGTGGCATCGCAGAATCAGGCAGCCGAGAGGTCCGCGCTGCCGCGATCAGCCGCGGTTGCCGCGACGTGACGGGATCAGCGCGAAGTTGTCCACGGCCAGCTTCTCCGCGTGGTTCAACCACGCGCGGATCTCCAGATCATCCACTTCATGGTCCAGGCCGAACGGAACGCTGATACGCCCTTCCGCATCGGGCTGCACCCACTGCTGGGCCACCACCACCTTGCGCTTGGACGACACCGCTTCGATCCAGAAGCCGCGATCAGGCGACTGTTTGGCGACGAACTGCAGCATGTACTGGCCGGCACGGGTGCGACGGCCCTTCTGCGTGATCATGTGTGCCTGGCGGATGCTCGGGCGCGGGCCGTTGAACGGGTCCAGCGGTGCATCGACGGCGAAGCCCTCGCGCAGCTGGTCGTCGCGGTAGAGCTTGATGCCCTTGTCGCGGTTGACCAGCATGGCGCACCAGTCGCCATCGGCCGAACCGTCTTCGAAGGCGGTGCAGCGGTCCACGTAGGCCAGCGTATTGTCCGGATCGGCCAGGTCGAACTGCTTGGACGTGTTTTCCAGATAGACCGATTTCAGGTCCCATTGCTTGTCGTATTCGAGCAGCACCGGCGGTTGCACATGCTGCAGGCCGATCACCACCTGGTTCTCTTCGTCGATACGCAGCTGGCGGGTCTTGTCGCCCAGCCACAGCGAGCGCGAGAAGGCCAGGTAGCGCGGGAAGTCCCTGCCGTCATCGCGGAACACCGCCGCGCTGGCGCTGGCGGGGCGCTCGGGCTGCAGCAGCGAGCGGCCAAACCCGATTTCGCCGATCTCCGGCTCGATCAGGCTGAGCAGCGTGGCGCCCGAATCCAGCGTGGAGCCGTGCTGCGCGTCCAGCTGGCGCGGGGCGATATCCTTGCCCAGGAACAGCAGCATGTTTTCGCGTTTCTGCTTGGCCAGGATGTGGCTCAGGTCGTTGGGCATGGCCAGGTGGTCGGATGCGATCACGATCAAGGTGTCGTCGCCGTACGGGCTGGCCTGGATGCGGTCGACCAGCTTGGAAATCAGCCCATCGGTGCACTTGAGCGCATTGAGCAGGCCAATATCGCCGTAGTCGCTCGCGTAGCGGGTTCGCTTGCACGCCACCGGCAGGTGCCCGGCAGGGTGGTGGGTATCCATCGTCAGCGTGGTCAGCATGAACGGCTGGCCAGCCTTGGACAGCTGCATGAAGCGGTCATACGCCTTGTCCAGCAGCACATCGTCATGCACGCCCCAGGTGGAGAAGTGCGACCGCGCGATCTTCTGCTGCTTGAACCAGGCCAGGTCGTCCACCGCGTCGAAGCCGTGCGTGGCCAGGAACTGGCCCTTGCCGGCGAAGAGGCCATTGGCACCGCCCATGTAATGGTTGGTGTAGCCCTGCTGCTTGAGGTAATCACCCAGGCACACCGCTTCCGGAAGGAAGCTGCCCATGCGGTCCATGCTGTTCTCATCGCCCTGCGCGGTGGTCAGCGGTACGCCGCACATCGACGACACCAGCCCGGCGATGGTCCAGCCACCGCCTTCGGCCGAGACCAGTCCGCGCACATCCAGCGCCTGGCCGGCAAGGCGGTTGAGGTTCGGCATCAGGCCGGGGAAGGTGGCTTCATCCAGATAGGTGCGTTCCAGGCTTTCGCCGTAGATCCACACGATGTTGCGTGGCTTGCGCAGCGGCTGCTGCGGCACACGGTATTCGGGCGCCACCATGCTGTAGTCCACCGGCCGCATCTGCTGGTACAGGCGCTGGCCGTCGCGGTACAGCGGGCTCACGCCGATCGCCAGCACCCACACCGCGAGGAAACCGGCGAACACGCCCCGACCATGCGCGGTGTGGTGCCAACGCTTGATGCGTGGAGTGAGAAGGGGCAGCAGTGACAGCAGCGCCAGCGCGATGAAGCCGGCGATGTAACCCTTGAAGTCCGAGACGCCGGCGCCTTCCATGTCGGCGCCCAGGTGGTACAGCGTTGCCGCATTCAGGCCATCGCCGGAGAGTTTGTTGATCAACCACCATGCACTGAGCGCCAGCAGCAGCAGCGACATCAGACCTGCCTTCCACCATGCCCAGCGACCTGAAGCGAGCAGCAACCAGGTGAGCAGCAACAGCGACAGCAGCAGGATCCAGAGCATGGGCATCATCGGCAGCGGAGACAGGTGCGATCGGCTGCCCAAACACACCCACATGACAGGCCGATGACCCGATCATGCCTGCACGAACCTGACTGAAATGTTTGTTGGAAACACGCTGTTCGCGCCTACACCGCATTGCATTGGAAAGGGTAAAACGCACGTGAAGACGGCACGCTTTCGCGTGCCGTCCTCATCACCTGGCATGGGCGCGCTGGCGTCTACCGATGCCCGCGTTCTTCCCTTGAACGTGCGCGCCGATCAAACAGCAATGCACTGAGGATGATGCCCAGGCCAAGGAATACACCGATCAGCATCAACGTGAATGCGATGGCCGGATACCCGAACAGGTGCCACCCGGTATCGACCTTCATCATCATCGCTGCAGCAAGAATCAAGGCTGCAGTGACAATGCCCGCCGACACGCGGTTGGCGATCTTCTGCAGGTTTTCCATCAGCCGGGATTCTTCCAGCCCGGTCACTTTCATCTGCAGGCGGTTCTCGGCCAGCAGCGCGAGGATGTCCGACATCTTGCGCGGGCCCTCGCGAAGCAGCTGCTGCACTTCCATTGCTTCACTGGCCAGGTTGGCGGCCGACAGCGACTTCTTCAGGCGCGCACGCATGACGTGCTGCAGTTGGCGCTCGACGATGCGGCGCGTATCCAGGTCCGGCGACAGCAGCCGGCACACCGTCTCCAGATTCAGCAGCGCCTTGCCCAGCAGGCTCAGCTCCGGCGGCGTGCGCAGCCCGCTGGCGGTGGCGATGCGTACCAGATCCAGCACCACGCGGCCTTCCGAGAACGTGCCGCTGGCGGCATAGCGCGCGATGACCTGGCCGGTTTCGCGCAGGTAGCGCTCTTCGTCGAAGGCTTCCAGTCGCGTGCTGATGCCGATGATCTCGTCGGCCACTTCTTCGCCGCGCCCGTCCACGGCGGCGAACAGCAGTTTCAACAGCCGCTCGCGCAGGCGCGGCGGCATGTGCGCCACCATGCCCAGGTCGAAGATTGCCAACCGGCCTTCGGGTGTGACCCGCAGGTTGCCCGGATGGGGATCGGCATGGATCTCACCATGCACGAAGATCTGGTCGATATAGCCACGGATCAGCGCCGCCGCCAGCGGTGCCATCGGCTCTTCGGTGCGGCGCACGTCGGGAATCATGTCCACGCGCACGCCCTGCGCCAGCTCCATGGTCAGCACGCGGTGGCTGCAGTAATCCCAGATCGGCTGCGGCACCCACAGCGGCTTGAACGGGCGCAGGTGCTGGCCGAAGCGCTGCAGGTTCTCGGCTTCGGCCTGGTAGTCCAGTTCCTGCATGAGCGTCTTGGCGAACTCGTTCAGCCAGTCGCGCAGGCGTACCCGGCGTCCCACCTGGGTGAGGTGGTCGGCGGCCAATGCGAAGCTGCGCAGTACTTCCAGGTCCGAGCGCAGCTGCGCTGCCACTTCCGGCTTCTGTACCTTTACTGCCACTTCGCGCCCATCATGCAGCTGCGCGCGGTGCACCTGCGCGATGGACGCGCAGCCCAGCGGCACCGGGTCGAAGCTGGAAAACAGCTTGGACACCGGCGCGCCCAGCTCCTGTTCGATGATGGTGTAGATGCGCTCGACCGGGATCGGCGCGACCTTCTCCTGCATCCGCTCCAGCGCGGTGGCGAATTCCACCGGCACCATGTCCGGGCGGGTGGAGAGCATCTGGCCGAGCTTGACGAAGGTCGGGCCGAGCGATTCCAGGTCGGTGACGAACTGCTCGGGGTTGCCCTCCGGCGGCAGGTCGTGGACCGCGCGCGAATCCAGGTTCATCCCGGAAAACACCCCGGAATGGCGGTAGCGCAGCAGCAGGCGCAGGATCTGGCTGCGGCGGTTCATGCCTTTGACCAGCGACGGCGAGCCGGGAACAACGGGCGTGGTATTCAAGCAGGGCTCCGGGGCAGGACAGATCGGCAGTGTCGCTGCAGGGCGGTGGTGGGGCGGTGAATCCGGCCGATCTTCCACGAACGTGCCCGGATCGGTCAGAATCGGCGCCACCCTCTGATTTCTGGATTGCCATGGCCGGTGCCAGCCTGTTTGCGTTGCTCGACGATATTGCCGCCCTGCTGGACGACGTTTCGATATTGACCAAGGTGGCGGCCAAGAAGACCGCCGGCGTGCTGGGCGACGACCTGGCGCTGAACGCGCAGCAGGTGACCGGGGTCAATGCCAACCGGGAACTGCCGGTGGTGTGGGCGGTGGCCAAGGGCTCGCTGGTGAACAAGGCGATCCTGGTGCCGGCGGCGCTGGCGATCAGCGCGCTGGAAGCCTGGCTCAAGGGCAAGGGCTTCCCGATCCCGATCGTGGTGCCGTTGATGATGATCGGTGGCGCGTTCCTCTGCTACGAAGGCGTGGAAAAGCTGGCGCACCGTTTCCTGCATTCGCAGGAGGAAGACGAGCAGCAGAAGGCGGCGCGGCTCAAGGCGCTGGCCGACGAGAAGGTCGACATGGTGGCGTGGGAGAAGGACAAGGTGAAGGGGGCGATCCGCACCGACTTCATCCTGTCGGCCGAGATCATCGTGTTGTCGCTGGGCGTGGTATCGGCGGCGCCGTTCCTCAACCAGGTCACCGCGCTGGTGGTGATCGCGCTGGGCATGACGGTGTTCGTCTACGGGCTGGTGGCCGGCATCGTGAAATTGGACGACGCGGGCCTGTATCTGTCGAAGAAAGGCGGCGCGCTGGCCGCGTTCGGTCGCGGCCTGCTGGTGTCCGCGCCGTGGCTGATGAAGTTCCTCTCGGTGGCCGGCACCCTGGCCATGTTCCTGGTCGGCGGTGGCATCCTGGTGCACAACGTGCCGGCGGTGCATCACCTCGTGCTGGGCATCGCCGGCAAGGTCGCGCCGTGGGGCTGGCTGGTGGAGGCGGGCGCGAACCTGGTAGTGGGTGTGGTGGCCGGTGCGATCGTGCTGGCGGCGGTGACCGCGTTCCAGAAGATGCGTGGGAAGACGCCGGCGCATTGACCACGCAACACAATGACACCCCAACGGTACCATCGGTCCACGGTCACCGGTCACCATCCAGTTGCGTGGTGGTATTCACCCAGCCTGGACGCGGTTCTTGCCTACGCGTTTGGCCGCATACAGCGCCGCGTCCGCGCGCTTCAAGAGGGCCTCGCCGGTTTCGCCGGGCTGCCACTGGCTCAGGCCCGCGCTGAAATGCACCAGCACCCGGTGCCCGTCGAGCTCCACCGGCCGCTGCGCCAGCGAGCGCTGCAGGCGCAGCACGGTGGACATGCTGTCGGCGCCCGGGGTTTCCGGCATCAGCAGCACGAACTCGTCACCACCGATACGCGCAATGGTGTCGGTACTGCGTAGCAGCAGCTGGCAGACCGTGACCAGGTGGCGCAGGATCGCGTCGCCACCGGGATGCCCGTAGCTGCTGTTGGTCTGGTGGAAATCGTCCAGGTCCAGCAGCGCCAGCGCCAGCGGATGTGAGTGCCGCTCCGCGCGGGCCAGCTCACGTTCCAGCAGCTCGTCAAAGCCGCGCCGGTTTAGCGCGCCGGTCAGCGGATCGGTGCGCACCAGCCCGGACACATCGCGCAGTTCCTGTTCGAGTTCGGCAATGCGTGCCTCGGCCTGCTCGACCTCGCGGCGCGCGTTGCCCAGATGGTCGCGCGCCTGCAAGGCCTGCTCCTGCACACGCCCGGTGTCCTGCAGCACGTCCTGCAGCAGCTGGTTGAGATCGGCGATGCTGCGCGCCTCCTTCAGCGCGAGCGCATAGCTGCTGATCCGGTCGTGGTACTCGCCGGTGCTGACCGCCATGCCGTCCAGGCGTTCGATGAAGCCGCCCATCAGGCTCTTCATGGCCGCCTTGGATTCGACGATGCCCTGCTTGAGCAGGCCCTGCTTGTAGATCACCTCGCGCAGGTTGGCGCGCGCCTGTTCGACCGAGTCGCGGTCCAGTGGCCCGCTGATCAGCGCGCGCACCGCATGCACCTGGCCGTGCAGCCAGCTGCTGTCGTCGAGCAGCTCGCCAATGTTGTCCAGCAGCAGGTCGAACAGGCTCAGCAGCAGTTCCTGCTGCTCCTGCCAGCCATCACTGCGCACCCCGATCTGGTGGGTCAGTTCGCGCAGCCGCAGCTCCAGGGGCTGCAGTGGCTGGCCGGGATGCCATTGGCGCAGGTCGGCGGCCAGCTGCACCGGCTCGTCCTTCAGCTCGGGCATGTTCTGCAGCAGGCTGGCCACGGTCACGCCCAGCGTCAGGCGCAGCAGCTCGCGCAGGCGCAGGCTGTCGGGCTGGCCGTCGGGGCTGTCCTGTTCGATGGTGCGGATGTACTTGTCGATCAGCTGGCGCATGGCGCGGCCATAACTGACCCAGTCGGCACTGCGCTGCGCCGACTGCAGGCGCAGGCCCATGTCACCCAGCTCGCCGGGCAGGGTGGACATGCCGTGGGCGAACGCTTCTAGCAGTGGTTCGGGCTGGTCGGCCCCGGCGAACAGGCGCTGCAGCATCGCGCTGCCTCCGCCCTTGAGCGCGGGGGCGTCCGCTGCCGCGCCGGCCGCGCTGTCTTTCGCCTGCCGGCGCAACAGCAGCCGACCCACGGCGGTGCCGGGGCTGGGGCTGGGAAGAGCGTCCTGCGGGTCCTTCATGCGGCGGGTCCTGGTGGGTCACCGGCTGCGGGCGCCGGACGGGGGGAGACGTTGGAACAGTATCGGCGGCGGTGTCGCGGGCTTGAACCCGGCGCTGTGCCACGATGGTAGGGAATCGGACGGCAGGAGTATGCGATGAAGGTGATGCTGGTGGGCGCGACCGGGCTGGTCGGCGGGCAGGTGCTGCAACACCTCCTGGACGACGGGCGCTGCGACGCGGTGGTGGCGCCGACACGGCGTGCGCTGGGGATATCCAGCCCCGCGCTGCTCAACCCGGTGGTGGACTTCGAGCAGCTGCCGCTGGATGCGGACTGGTGGGCGGTGGACGCGGTGATCTGCGCCTTGGGCAGCACGATCCGGCAGGCCGGCAGCCGCGAGGTGTTTGCCCGGATCGACCATGACTACCCGCTCCAGGTGGCGACGCATGCGCGGGCACGTGGCGCGCATGCCTTCGTGTTGAATTCGGCGATGGGGGCGGACCCGGGCTCGCGGATCTTCTACAACCAGGTGAAAGGAAGGCTGGAGCAGGACCTGCGCGGTCTCGGCTACCCGTCGCTGACCCTGGTGCGACCGGGGCTGATCGGCGGCGAGCGCAGCGAACGCCGCTCCGGCGAGCACCTGGCCAGCCTGGTACTGGGCGCGCTGGGGCCGGTGCTGCCCCGCGCATGGCGGATCAATCCCGCCGAGCGCATCGCCGCTGCGATGGTCGAAGCGGCACTGCAACCACAGCCTGGCGTCCATGTGGTCGGATCCGCCCAACTGGCGTGATCCGCCATGCGCGAAAACGATGACGTCCACCCTGGGGTGGCCGTCATCGCATCAGACACATCCGGGCGGATGGATCAGTTCGCCAGGGCCAGGTCGTCCAGCATCGCGCGCAGGAAGCGCGCCGCTTCACCGCCGGTGGCAGCGCGGTGGTCGAACGTGACCGACAGCGGGATCACCTTGTGCGCTTCCACACCGCCCATCACCGGGGTCATCTGGTGGCGGGCGCGCCCGGCACCGACGATGGCCACGCACGGCGGCACCACGACCGGGGTCGCGTAGCGGCCGGCGAACATGCCGAAGTTGGACAGCGAGATGGTGTAACCGCTCAGCTCGGAGGCCGCGATCGAACGCGCTTCCACCTGCTCGCGCAGGCGGTTCACGCCTTCGCGGATGCCACGCGCATCCAGCACGTCGGCATTGCGCAGGGCGGGCACGAACAGGCCATCGTCGGTGTCCACCGCGATGCCCACGTCCACGTGCGCATGCAGGGTGCGGGTCAGCGCATCGCCATCGAACCAGGCATTGAGCGCCGGCACCTTCTGGCAGCCGACGACGATTGCGCGCACCAGGCGGGCGGTGACGTCGTTACCCGGCACCCAGGCGTGGATGTCGGCATCGTCGTTCAGCGTGGTCGGCACGACCTTGCTGTGCGCGTCGGCCATCACCCGCGCCATGTTGCGGCGCACGCCCTTCAGCGGTTCCGGCTGGCCCTTGGCCACCACGCCCGGCGGCTGGGTGCGCATCGGCTTGCCCGCAGCCGACAACGGGGCGCGGGCATCGGCAGCGCGGGAGACCGGTGCGGCAGCGGCCACCGGAGCAGCGGCTGCAACAGGTGCAGCGGCCGCTGCCGCCGGCGCGGCGCCGACCTTGGCGCTGCCGTCGGCGGCGGCCTGCTTGACGTCGGCCATGGTCACCGCGCCATCGGCACCGGTGGCGCGCACGCGGCCCAGGTCCACGCCCAGCTTGCGCGCGGTGGCACGCACCGCCGGCACGGCCTTGACCCCGCCGACCGCCACCGCCTGTTCGGCGTGCACGGCATTGGAGCTCTGCATCGCGCCGACCACGGTGCCCGCGTCATCGCGCTCGGCGCCGGGCTTGGCGATCTCGCCACCCTCATCGGACGCCACCACCTTGTCCGGCTGGGCCGGGGCGGGCTGGCCGGTGCTCGGCGTGGCCGCCGGGGCAGCGTGGCCATGGCTGTGGCCGGTGTCCTGGCCATCGGCGCGCTGCGGCAGGTTCGGGTCCAGTTCGAACTGGGCCAGCACGCTGCCGGTGGGAATGATGTCGCCGGCGCCGCCGGCCAGCTTCAGCACCTTGCCGGAGAACGGCGAGGGCACTTCAACCACGGCCTTGGCGGTCTCCATGGAGACCAGCGGCTCGTCGAGCGTGATCACGTCGCCTTCCTTGACGAACCACTCGACGATGGTGGCGTCGGGCAGGCCTTCGCCGAGGTCGGGCAGGTGGAAATTCTTGTTCTCACTCATGTGCAGTTCTCTTCCAGCAGTTCGAGATCGCGGGCCGGCAGCCAGCCCGTCGCGCCGTTCGCGCGTTCGGACCACCACCAGCCGCCGTGTTCATGATGCAGCTTGACCATTTCACCGCTGTCCACGTCCAGTTCGCGGGCGTCATAGTCGCGCAGGGCCTCTGCGCGGCCATCGTCCAGCAACTGCAACCACGCCACCGGTGCCCAGCCGGCACGCCCGTCATCGGTGCGTACCCAGGCAAACGCCGGCCATTCCTCGTCACGAACACCCAGTTCGACGATCTGGCCGGTGCGGAACCGGAGCGGGTTGGGGTACTGGCTGCGGTACGGGCCCAGAAGTCTGGCCCGCATGTCAGCCCGCCGCCACCGCGCGTTTGGCCGCGCTCACGATCCGGTCCACGCTGGGCAGGTACTTCATTTCCAGGCGGAACAGCGGAATGTGGGTGTCGTAGCCGGTGACACGTTCGACCGGTGCCAGCAGGTCGTACAGCGATTCCTCGGCCAGGCGCGCGGCGATCTCCGCGCCGAAGCCCGCGGTCTTGGGGGCCTCCTGCACGATCACGCAGCGGCCGGTCTTGGCCACCGATTCGGCGATGGTGGCGAAGTCGAGCGGGCGCAGCGTGGCCACGTCGATCACTTCGGCACTGATGCCTTCGCCGGCCAGCTTGTCGGCAGCTTCCAGTGCTTCCTTCACCTGCGCGCCCCAGGTCACCAGGGTCACGTCGGTGCCGTCGCGCAGCACGAAGCAGACGTCCAGCGGCAGCGCTTCGCCATCGTTGACCACCACTTCCTTGTACTGGCGGTAGATGCGCTTGGGTTCCATGTAGATCACCGGATCCGGTTCGCGGATCGCGGCCAGCAGCAGGCCATAGGCGCGCTGCGGCGAGGACGGCAGCACCACGCGCAGGCCCGGCACGTTGGTGAAGATCGCCTCGTTGGCTTCGCTGTGGTGTTCCGGCGCGCGGATGCCGCCGCCCCACGGCACGCGCAGCACCATCGGGCAGTGCAGGCGGCCACGGGTGCGGTAACGCAGGCGCGCGGCGTGGCAGATGATGTGGTCCACCATCGGGTACATGAAGCCATCGAACTGGGCTTCGGCCACCGGCTTCATGCCCTGCGCGGCCAGGCCGATGGTCAGGCCGGCGATGGTGGTTTCGTCCAGCGGGGTGTCCAGGATGCGGTCGGCGCCGAAGCGCTGCTGCAGGCCGGCGGTGGCGCGGAACACGCCGCCGTTGACGCCGACGTCCTCACCCAGCACCAGCACCGATTTGTCGTGTTCCAGCTCCCACGCCAGCGCCTGGGTGATGGCTTCGATGAGGGTGATGGGCGTGGTGGTCATGCTTTCTTCTCCGCGCGCGATGGCAGCGCTGTCGGCGGCGTTGGTCTGCGCGCCGGGCGCGCCGTTCTTGATCTCATCCATGGCGCTGCTCCAAAGCAATCGCCTGTGCGCGCTGGGCCAGCAGGTCCTGCGGCGGATCGGCATACAGGAAGTCGAACATCGCCTCGACGGGCTGCACCGGGGTGTTGAGGTACAGGTTCACCTCTTCATCCACGCGCTTGCCGCACTCCACGGTCCAGGCCTGTTCCTCTTCCTCGCTCCACACGCCGGCACCGATCAGGTACTTGCGCAGGCGCAGCATCGGCTCGCGCTGCCAGGCATCCTTGACCTCGGCATCGTCGCGGTAGCGGCGCGCGTCATCGGCGGTGGTGTGGTCGGACAGGCGGTAGGTCATCAGTTCCAGCACGGTGCCGCCATCGCCGGCCAGCGCGCGCTCGCGCGCCTGCAGCATGGCGGCCATCACCGCGATCAGGTCGTTGCCGTCCACCTGCAGGCAGTGCAGGCCACCGGCCAGGCCCTTCTGCGCCAGCGTTTCGGCACCGGTCTGGGCCGAACGCGGAACCGAGATGGCCCAGCCGTTGTTGACGATGCACAGGATCAGCGGGAGCTTGTAGGCACCGGCCGAGTTCAGTGCGGCATAGAAGTCGGTCTTGGAGCTGCCACCGTCACCGCAGACAGCCACGGCGATCTGCTTTTCCTGGTTGAGCTTGAACTTCAGCGCCGCGCCGGCGGCGTGCAGGCACTGGGTGGAAATCGGCACGCAGAACGGGAAGTCCTTGGCCGCGTTGCCGCCGTAGTCGTTGCCACGCTCGTCGCCGCCCCAGTACATCAGGACGTCGCGCGGGCGCACGCCACGCATGAACATCGCGCCGTACTCGCGGTAGGACGGGGCAAACACGTCGTCCTTCTGCATGGAAGCGCCGATGCCGACATGCGCGGCTTCGTGGCCCAGGCAGGCGGCGTAGGTGCCCAGCTTGCCGGTGCGCTGCAACGCGATCGACTTGCCGTCGAACACGCGCACGAACAGCATCTGCTTGAACATCGGCAGCAGCGCGCGCGGGTCGCGCAGGGCTTCGGGCAGGTCATCGCGGACGAGCGTGCCGTCCGTGTCCAGGTACTGCAGGTATTCGATCTTGAACTCAGCGGCAACCGTCATTGCGTACTGCACCTTCGACAGGAAGTTACAAATGATATGAATTGCCATGTTAAGGAAGGCGTACGAAAAAGCCGTCCTGCGGCGCAGCAACTGTCCCGGGGGACATCGGCCCGGTATACCCCATCAGGGGCCCGGAAGGCCAATGGCTTCAACGTATTCAGTTGTATCAACGGGGCATGAGCGGACCGTGCCGGAGGGGGGTCGGGGGCAGGGCCCCACCGGCCTGCCGCGCAGAATCCGGTCCCCGCCCGCCCACCACACGCCTGCGCATGGCATGCACCCCCCGCAGGTGCAGGCGGTGCGCTACCCTTTTGGCCCCCTCCAGCGGCCCCCGCCATGTCTGTCGACAAGAACCAACGCGACCTTGAAGCCGGTATCCACACCGACCTGGAGGGGCGCCTGACCTACGGCGGCTACCTGCGGCTGGACCAGCTGCTCTCGGCGCAGCAGCCGCTGTCCAACCCGCCGCACCACGACGAGATGCTCTTCATCATCCAGCACCAGACCTCGGAGCTGTGGCTGAAGCTGCTGGGGCATGAGCTGCGTGCGGCGATCGGGTTCCTGCAGCGCGACCAGGTCTGGCAGTGCCAGAAGGTGCTGGCGCGCAGCAAGCTGGTGTGCTGCGCCAGCTGACCGAACAGTGGTCGGTGCTGGAAACGCTGACCCCGTCGGAATACATGGGCTTCCGCGACGTGCTGGGCCCGTCGTCGGGGTTCCAGTCGCTGCAGTACCGCTACATCGAGTTCCTGCTGGGCAACAAGAACGCGCAGATGCTGCAGGTGTTCTCGCACGACCCGGAAGGACAGGCGCAGCTGCAGCAGGTGCTGGACGCGCCCAGCCTGTACGAGGAATTCCTGCGCTACCTGGCGCGCTTCGGGCATGCGATTCCGGCCGGCTACATCGACCGCGACTGGCGGCAGCCGCACGTGGCCGACGATGCGCTGCACCCGGTGTTCGAGCGCATCTACCAGAACACCGACCGCTACTGGCGCGAGTACGCGCTGTGCGAGGACCTGGTGGACCTGGAAACCGCCTTCCAGCTCTGGCGCTTCCGCCACATGCGCACCGTGATGCGAGTGATCGGCTTCAAGCGCGGCACCGGTGGTTCCAGCGGGGTGGGGTTCCTGCGCCAGGCGCTGGAGCTGACCTTCTTCCCGGAACTGTTCCAGGTGCGCACCACGATCCGCAACGACGACCCGATGCCGCCGGACGCCTGAGCCGGCGGGCCGGTTCCCGGGCCTATTCATGTATTCCCTTGGCATCCACCGTACGGTGCGGGAAGCCCCGCCGTTGCTGCGCTGGCGGCTGCGGGGCGGTAGTTGCAGATGCAAGTTCAGCGACCATGCGGCCAGCTGCATACATCGGTGTGTATTTGACGTGAACGCCGTTGTTCTGGGATTCTCCCGCGTTGTTTCGCACATCGGACGTGCATGTCTTCCACCGAACCCAGGAATCCCGCATGAGCGTAGACGCCGCCGCGAAATCCGTTCCCGAACCGGCGTTGCCGGAGTTCAAGACCACGCTGGGCCACCCGCGCCCGCTGTGGATGCTGTTCATGACCGAGTTCTGGGAGCGCTTCGCGTTCTACGGGATCCGCTGGGCGCTGGTGCTGTACATCGTGGCCCAGTTCTTCGACGGCGACGCGGCCGGGCAGGCTGCGGCCAGCCGTACCTACGGTGCCTACCTGGCCCTGGTGTATGCCGCGGCCATCTTCGGTGGCTACGTGGCCGACCGCGTGCTGGGGTACCAGCGCTCGATCCTGACCGGCGCGGTGATCATGGCCGCCGGCCTGTTCATGGTGGCCATGCCCAACAAGGAAGTGTTCGAGTTCGGCCTGGCCACGATCATCATCGGCAACGGCCTGTTCAAGCCGAACATCTCCACCATGGTCGGCAAGCTGTACGGCCTGAAGGATGAGCGCCGCGATTCGGGCTTCACCATCTTCTACATGGGCATCAACGTCGGCGCGATGATCGCCCCGGTGCTTACCCAGTTCCTTGCCGAGAAGGTCTTCGGTACCGAAGCGATGCCGTCCTACAAGATGGTGTTCATCGCCTCGGGCATCGGCATGCTGCTCAGCCTGGTGTGGTTCTACGTCGGCCGCGCCGGCCTGAAGGGAATCGGTGCGCCGCCGGTCGGTGCCGAAGGCATGGGCCGCGTGGTGATGGTGTTCGTCGGTTCACTGGTCGCCATTCCGGTCGCCTACTTCCTGCTGTCCACCGGCGCTACCGCGCTGGCCTGGATCCTCGGGGTGCTGTTCGTGGCGCTGGCGGTGCTGCTGCTGGTGGAAGGCATCCGCGAGGGCAAGGTGCAGCGCGACCGCGTGATCGCGATGCTGATCATCTTCGCCTTCAACGTCATGTTCTGGATGTTCTTCGAACAGGCCGGCAGCTCCTTCACCTTCCTGGCCGACAACATCGTCAACCGCAACCTGGGTGGCTGGACCTTCCCGACGGCGTGGTTCCAGTCGGTCAACTCGGTGGCGATCATCACCCTGGCCCCGATCGTGGCCTGGACCTGGATCAAGCTGGGCCGTGCCAATCCGTCCATTCCGCGCAAGTTCGGCCTGGGCCTGCTGTTCAACGGCGCGGCCTTCGCGCTGCTGATGCTGGCACTGTCGTCGATGGTCGTGGACGGCAAGATCCCGTTCTGGACGCTGTTCATGGTCTACGTCATCCAGTCGGTCGGTGAGCTGTGCCTGTCGCCGATCGGTCTGTCGATGGTGACCAAGCTGGCACCGGTGCGCCTGGTCGGCTTCGGCATGGGCGGCTGGTTCCTGTCCACCGGCATCGGCAACAACCTGTCGGGCATCTTTGCCGGCGCGGTGAGCGGCGAAGGCGGCATGACCGTCGAGTCCGCGCTGAAGGGCTACACCTTCGGTTTCTGGGCGTTGATTGGTTCGGGCGCGGTGCTGTTCCTGATCGCCCCGCTGATCAACAAGCTGATGCACGGCGTCAAGTGAGGCCTGCCATGCGCATGAACACGTGGTGGTCCCCGATGATCGTGGCCGGCCTGCTGGCCGCCTGCTCGCCGTCGGCACCCACCGCCGCGCCTGCGCAGCCGCTGGACACCACCGAACAGACGCCGCCGGTGGCCGATCCCAGCCAGCCGGTGGCGTCGGGCAACACCCCGGCCGCGGCGGATGTCGCCGCGGTCGCCGGGCTCAACGCGCAGTTCGATCCGGCCCGCGACCCGGTCGCCGACCTGGCCACGGCCAAGGTCGAGGCCCAGCGTGGCGGCAAGCGGATCGTGCTGGACGTGGGTGGGGAGTGGTGCTCGTGGTGCCACCTGCTGGACGCGTTCATCGAGGGCGATGCGGAGATCCGCAGCTTCCGCGACGCCAACTACGTCTGGATGAAGGTCAACTACAGCGAAGACAACGAGAACGCCGCGTTCCTGTCGCAGTTCCCGCAGATCAAGGGCTACCCGCACCTGTTCGTGCTGGATGCGCAGGGCACGCTGCTGCATTCGCAGTTCACCGGCGAGCTGGAGGCCGACAAGGGCCAGCCGAAGGGATACAACCGCGAACGCTTCTTCGCCTTCATGAAGGAGTGGGCGCCGCCGACGGCGCCCTGAAAAAACGTACCCTGCAGACCACGCCGGTAGAGCGGACTGTCAGTCCGCTGCGCTTGGCGCAACGGATGAGTCAACGCCAGCGGACCACCGGTCCGCTCTACAGTTGCCCGGTCTCCTGCCGCTATTTCCAAGGACCTCATGGATCGAAGCGCATGCAGCCTGGAACTTCCGATAGCACCGTAGACGCACCGACCGGCGTGAGCCTGCCGCCAGCGGAGGTGCTGCTGGACGACGCGTTGGCCCATGCTGGCGAAACCGACATCCCGGACGTTGCCGCCACCCTGTACCGCCTGCCGCAGGTGTCGGTTCCCGACAACGTGCTGCTCAAGGCGGCAGTGCAGAAGCTGGTCGAACAGAAGACCCAGCTCGACCAGCTGGCCCGCAACCCGGCGCTGGTGGGCCTGCTGCCCAGCGAATGGCAGGGCACCGGCACGCGCGGGGTGGACCTGCAGAGCTTCGTGCTCTCGGTGCTGCCTTACCTGCACAACGCCACCAAGGCCGAAACCGCGCCCGCGCGGCTGCCGCTCAAACACGTGCTGGGCGACAGCGGCCGCTGGGGCCAGGCCGATGTGGCCGAACCGAAATCGCTGGCGTTCTTCCTGGCCAGCGACGACCGCGCCACGGCAGGCGTGAAGGATCCGGCGGAGGCCTACCTGGTCGCGCCGCTGGGCCTGGCCTGGGCGCACGAGGGCCGGACCCGGCCCGGCTTCCTGCGGGATATGGGCTACACCAGCATGGCTGCGCGGGTACATGTGCTGCCGTACCCGGAGCCGGGCCAGTTGGCCCTGTACAGCGTGGTGGCCAATGGCATCGCCCAGGTCTGGTGCGTGCTGGACCGGCGCAAGCTGCGGCCGCTGCTGGCGCCGTGGCTGAGCGTGCCGCTGCTGACCGCCTATGGGGTCGCTGCGCCGGTGGCGTGGCCGACGTCGTATCCGTCGGTCGACGAGGTCGCGCGCGCGCTGGCCACCGCCCGCACCGGCAAGGGCCCGGTGGAAGTGGACCTGCCCAAGGTGGTCGCCAAGATCGCCGAAGATGCCTCGGGCGAAACCTGGATGCCGGTCAGCCTGCTCCAGGTCGGGACCTGGGCGCCGCGCTGGCGCTATTTCCTGGCCACCTTCATCGCGCTGCCAGCCGCGCTGCTGGTGATCGCCGCGCTGGCCCTTCCCGGCGCGCTGGAAGCCGCTGCGGTGGCGGCATCACTGGGCCTGGCCGCCGGCGCCATCGGCGCGTTGGCCGCCCCCTGGGTACACGCAAGGCGCAAGCACCTCAGCTGACGGCGTGACGACCAACGGTCGTCACCTACCGAACGGCATGACCGCCGTCGGCAAGCCCTCGGTAGGTACCGACCGTTGGTCGGTACGCGCATCCGTCAGCCTTCATCCATCCGCTGCAGGCCTTCGCCGGCCAGGCGCAGGATCAGCTTCTCCAGCATCTGCTCCTCGTCTTCGCTCAGCACCGACATCAGCTTGCGGGTGATCTCGATCACCAGCGGGGCGATGGTCTCGTAGACCTCGAACCCGGCCGCCGACAGCGCCAGCACCGAACGACGGCGGTCATCACCGTGGGTTTCACGCTTGATGAAGCCGCGTTCGAGCAGTCTGGCCACGGCCCGGCTGACCGCCACCTTGTCCATCGCGGTGCGGTCGGAGACCTCGCTCGCCGATGAGCCCGGGTACAGCGCCAGGATGGTGATCACCCGCCATTCGGGAATCGCCAGGCCGTAACGGTCCCCATACAGCTTGGCAATGTTGCCGCTGACCCGGTTGGACAAAACGCTCAGCCGGTACGGCAGGAACTGCTCCAGGTCGAGCAGGGCGTGCGTGGCACGGATGGTCTGGCTGCTGGGATCGGGTGGGCTCATGCTGCGGTGCACCTTGATGGTGGTTTCATGTGAAACTATAACCTTCTTTCCGGACTCCGCATTCTCGCGGGTCTGCCTTCCGCCCGCACCTGGTTTTTTTCCGGGGGTGGGCCGCTTTGGAGCCACGTCATGAGCAGCCAGCCCGCAACCGCGTCGCACGCCCCCAACCCGGGCATGCAGGTCACCACCTTCGAGAACCCGATGGGCATCGACGGGTTCGAATTCGTTGAATTCGCCGCGCCGGCCGGTCGTGGCGCCGAGCTCCACGAGTACTTCCGCAAGATGGGCTTCACTGCCGTGCTGCGCCACAAGCAGCGCGCCATCACCGTGTACCGCCAGGGCGGAGTGAACTTCCTGGTCAACGAAGAGCCCGATTCGTTCGCCTCGGACTTCGCCGAGAAGCACGGCCCGTGCGCCTGTGGCTTCGCCATCCGCTTCCAGAAGCCGGGCGATGAGGTGTTCCAGATGGCGCTCGGCAACGGTGCCGAAGCGATCGACTTCAAGCCGGACACCAAGGCGGTGCCGGCCCCGGTCATCAAGGGCATCGGCGACTGCATGCTGTACCTGGTGGACCGTTATGGCGCCGCCGGCAGCATGTTCGATACCGACTACGCACCGATCGACGGCGTGGACCAGAACCCGGTCGGTTTCGGCCTGACCTTCATCGACCACCTGACCCACAACCTGTACTTCGGCAACATGCAGCAGTGGTCGGACTACTACGAGCGCCTGTTCAACTTCCGCGAGATCCGCTACTTCGACATCAAGGGCCTCAAGACCGGCCTGGTGTCCAAGGCGATGACCGCACCGGATGGCATCGTGCGCATTCCGCTCAATGAATCGTCCGACCCGAAGAGCCAGATCAACGAATACCTGGACGCCTACAAGGGTGAGGGCATCCAGCACATCGCCTGCTTCACCGAAAACATCTACGACACCGTCGAGGCGATGCGTGCGCAGGGCGTGGCGTTCCTGGATACGCCGGAAACGTATTTCGAGGTCATCGACATGCGCGTGCCCGGCCATGGTGAAGACGTGGCGCGGCTGGCGAAGAACAAGATCCTGATCGATGCGGATCCGGAGACCAAGCAGCGCAAACTGCTGCAGATCTTCACCACCAACTGCATCGGCCCGATCTTCTTCGAGATCATCCAGCGCAAGGGCAATGAAGGGTTTGGCGAAGGCAACTTCACCGCGCTGTTCGAAAGCATCGAGCGCGACCAGATCAAGCGCGGCGTGCTGTAATCCACGAAAACGGACCTCCGACCATGCCCACCTCCCTCGAATCGCGCGGTTACCAGACCGGTTTCGGCAACGAGTTCGCCAGTGAAGCGGTTCCCGGCGCGCTGCCGGTGGGCCGCAACTCGCCGCAGCGGGTGGCGCATGGCCTGTACGCCGAACAGCTGTCGGGCACGGCGTTCACCGCGCCGCGCGGCAGCAACCGGCGCAGCTGGGTGTACCGGATCCGCCCGGCGGTCACGCATGGGGAATTCCAGCCCTATGCGCAGCCGCGCCTGCACGGCGATTTCGCGCAGGGGGCGGTATCGCCCAACCAGCTGCGCTGGGATCCGCTGCCGCTGCCCACCGCGCCGACCGACTTCGTCGACGGCCTGTACACCATGGGCGGCAATGGTTCGCCCGACGCGCATGGCGGCGTCGGCATCCACCTGTATGCCGCCACTGCGGACATGCAGGGGCGCTACTTCTACGACGCCGATGGCGAACTGCTGATCGTGCCGGAACTGGGACGCCTGCGATTGCTGACCGAGCTGGGCGTGATCGAGATCGAACCGCAGCAGATCGCGGTGATCCCTCGCGGGGTGCGCTTCCGCGTGGAACTGCCGGATGGGCAGGCGCGCGGTTACGTCTGCGAAAACTTCGGTGCGCTGCTGAAACTGCCGGACCTCGGCCCGATCGGGTCGAACGGACTGGCCAACCCGCGCGATTTCGAAACGCCGCACGCGGCCTACGAAGACGTCGAAGGCGCCTTCGAGTTGATCGCCAAGTTCCAGGGCCAGCTGTGGCGTGCGGACATCGATCACTCACCGCTGGACGTGGTGGCCTGGCACGGCAACTACGCGCCGTACCGCTATGACCTGCGCCGCTTCAACACCATCGGCTCGATCAGCCACGACCACCCGGACCCGTCGATCTTCCTGGTGCTGCATTCGCCCAGCGATACCCCGGGCACCAGCAATATGGATTTCGCGATCTTCCCGCCGCGCTGGCTGGTGGCCCAGGACACCTTCCGGCCGCCGTGGTTCCATCGCAACATCGCCAGCGAGTTCATGGGGCTGATCCACGGCGCCTACGACGCCAAGGCCGAAGGTTTCGTGCCCGGTGGCGCCTCCCTGCATAACAGCATGAGCGGCCACGGCCCGGATGCTGCCACGTTCGAGAAAGCGTCCGCTGCCGACCTGAGCCGGCCCGACGTGATCAAGGACACCATGGCCTTCATGTTCGAAACGCGTGGCGTGATTCGCCCCACCGCGCAGGCCATGGACGCGGCGCACCGCCAGCGTGGCTACCAGCACTGCTGGCAGGGCCTGAAGAAGAACTTCCAGGCGTAACCACGCACGCGACCGCGGCGATCAGCCGGCGACCGCGCCGGCCTGCTCCAGCTGTGGCAGATGTGTCTCCGGCAGCACCTCGAACAGGCGCTGGCGTACGCGCTCGCAATAGCCTGCGGAGGTCAGCGCGGGCAGCGCGTCGAGGGCACTGCCCAGCGCGGCCACCACCTGCTCGTCGCTGCGCGCCTGCTGCAGGGTGTGCAACAACGCGGCGGCCTGCGGGTGCCGCTGCAGTTCTAGAATGCCCAGCAGGTAGATGCGCGCGGCTACCAGCGAGCGGCGGCGCTCGGTGACGGGCGCAGCACTGGCCGGGGCCGGGCCCGCAGCGGTCGGTGCAACCGGCACCGGCGCTGGCATTGGCTCGGGCGGCGCGGTGGACATCAGATAGCCAGCCTGGATCAGCTGGATCACCATGGCCGATGCTTCCGGGCCGATCATCGCGGTGAGCTGGGACAGGTCGCGCTGGCCATCGCACAGGATCAGCAGGCGCCGCTGGCGCATGTCCAGGGGCGCGCGGTGGGCCTGCAGGGCGTCACGGGCGAGGTCGGTCTTGCGCGGTTGCATGGGCGTGGGGTCGAAGCGGTGCAGGCCGAGCCTGAACGCCACAGGTGTAACTGTGATGACAAGCACGATATGTATGCACGCGCTGCACGTCCCCCACGCTAGCCTGCGAGCCACTGACAGGAGGGCGTGCATATGAAGCAGCTGGCAAGCGTGTTGGCATTCGGTATCGCAATCGCATTGGCGGGCTGCGACCGCCATCCAGAGCCCCCGTCGGCCGACGCCGAAGCAGCGGTGGTGGAGCCGGCCGCAGACGCGACGGCACCTGCGGCACCCGCCACCACGGCCAGTAAACCCGCCGCAGATGCCGCGGCGCAGGGTCCTGCGCGCCTGGATGGGTATGGCCCACTGACCCTGGGTGCCAGCCTGGACGAGGTCCGCACCGCCTGGAAGGAGCCCTTGCAGGGTGACGTTCCCGATGACTATTGCCACGCGCTGCGCCCGCAGGGCAGCCAGGCCGATGACGTGATCCTGATGCTCGAGGGCAAGCGGCTGGTGCGTTACGACGTGCGCAACGACCGCATCGTGGCACCGGGCGGTGGCAAGGTCGGCATGTCGCTGGGCCAGCTGCAGACGCTGTACCCCGATCGCGGCGACCTGACCCCGCACAAGTACGACGAGAAGGGCCACAACCTGCGCGTGCGCCCGGCCGCCGAGGGCGGAGCGATCGTCAACTTCGAGATCAACGGCGACGGCAACGTCACCGCCTGGCGGGTCGGGAAGACCCCGCAGGTGGATTACGTGGAAGGCTGCTCCTGAGCCACGGCACGGGGCCGGGTTGTACGCCGCGCCATGACTGGCCCTAGAATCGGGCCACGCCACCTGGGGATCCACTGATGATCGCTGCCACTGCCTGGTTCCTGTTGGGCCTGCTGCTGCTTGCACTCGGGGGTGACTCCATCGTCAAGGCCGCCTCCGGGCTGGCCCAGCGCTTCGGTGCTTCTCCTTTCGTGGCAGGGTTGCTGCTGGTGACCTTCGGTACCTCCCTGCCCGAGCTGGTGGTCAACGCCCGCGCGTTCGTGGTCGGCGCCGAGGAGCTGGCGCTGGGCAATGCGGTGGGCAGCAACATCGTCAATGTGGGCCTGACCCTGGCGCTGGCGGCACTCGCCGCGCCGCTGCTGGTGCGGGCACGCCTGCTCTCGCCGTTGCTGGTGCTGCTGGCGGTCGCCAGCCTGGCGCTGATCGTATTCGGGTTGGACGGGGTGATCGCGCGCTGGGAAGGCGGCTTGCTGCTGCTCGGCTTCGTTGGGCTGCTGGCCTTCGTGCTGCGGTACGGTCGGCGCGAATCCGAGCCGGTACGCGAAGCGATTGCCGGCTATGCCATGACCCGCACCGGCCTGTTCCTCAATGTGCTGCGGGTGGTGTTCGCCGCCGTGTGCCTCTACTACGGCGCGCGCTGGGTCGTGGGTGCCGCGCCGGTGATGGGCGCCAGCCTGGGCTGGTCGCCGCTGCTGGTGGGCCTGTTGCCGGTAGCCATCGGTACCGCGCTGCCGGAAGTCGCTGCCGCGATCATCGCCGCGCGTCGTGGCCAGGGTGACATGGTGCTGGGCCACGTGATCGGCTCCAGCCTGTTCAACCTGCTGGTCGTGGTCGGCGGCATGGCCGCGCTGCGCCCGCTGGCGCTGCCCGAATCGTTCGTGAAGCTGGAGTTGCCGGCCGCGATCGCCTTCGTGCTGGTGCTGTACCCGATGCTCAAGGGCGACCTGACCATCAGCCGGCGCGAGGGCGGGATCCTGCTGGTGGCGTTCGTGGCGTGGATCGCGCTGGAGCTTGCGCTGATCGGGTAAGGACACGCATGGCGCGCCCCTACGACTCCGGGGGCGCGCCAGGATCCGTGCGCGTGGCGACGCGTTCGTCGTCATCGCGCCCCTCTGTCACGTTGCGCGGCAACGGCGGCGGCAACTGCTCTTCCTTCGCGGTCTCGTGCCCGGGCAGGCTCGGCCGCTTTTCCATCATCAGCGACAGCGCCGCCTTGGCCATCATGTGCGCGCTGATCGGTGCGGTGATGAACAGGAACACGGTGATCAGCAGCTCGCGCGGCTGCGGGTCCTCACCCAGGAAGATGTGGTACAGCACCGAACCGGCCAGCACGCAGCCAACGCCCAAGGTGCTTGCCTTGGTCGGTGCATGCAGGCGCTTGAAGAACGTGGACAGCTTCACCAGTCCCAGCGCGCCGACCAGGATGAAGAAGCAGCCAAACAGCAGCAGCAGCGACAGCGCGACCTGGATGAAGGTGATCATTCGACGATGTCCCGGCGCAGCACGAACTTGCTGAGCACCACGGTGCTGCCAAAGCCCAGCATCGCGATCACCAGCGCCGCTTCGAAATACACCGCCGAATTGAGGTACATGCCGAACAGCATCAGCTCGGCGATGGCGGTCACCGACAGCGTGTCCAGCGCCAGGATGCGGTCGGGCACGGTCGGGCCGCGCAGCAGGCGCCAGGTGGCCAGCAGCATGGCCAGCCCGACCACGTGCATGCACACGGCCATGGTGGTCTGGATGAAGGTGAAACCGGTCATGGGAAAATCTCCATCAGCGGGGCTTCGTAACGGTGCTTGATCTGCCGGATCAGTTCGTCGGGATCGTCCAGGTGCAGCACATGCACCAGCAGGTAGCGGCGATCATCGGACAACGCGGCCGACACCGTACCCGGGGTCAGGGTGATCATGCTGGTGAGCGCGGCGATGCCGTGGATGTTGGCGATGTCCAGCGGCAGCCAGATGAAGCCCGGGTGGATGCGGCGCTCCGGGCCCAGTACCTGCACCGCCACGCGGATGTTGGAGACCAGGATGTCCCACAGCGTCACGCAGATCAGCTTGGGCAACGGTCGCAGCGAGCCGATGCGCGCGAACTCGCGGTCCAGCCGCGCGGCGAACAGCGGCACCACAACGCCCAGCAGCATGCCGAGCAGGATCTGGCCCAGGGTGAAGCTGTCGGACATCAGCACCCAGAAGCCGGTGACCATCACGCTCAGCGAGGTCGAGGGGAACAGGCGGCGAACGAACGGGCGGCGGCTCATGGCTGGCGGATCTCCGGCGTGGTCGCACGCAGTCCGCCCACGTAATCCTGCGGCGTGAGCAGCTGCGTGGCCATGGCGTCGGTGTACTGCATCAACGGGTTGGCGAACACGCTCATGCCGATGCCGTAGCAGAGCAGCAGCGCGGCGGCGAACAGCTCCACGGTGCGGGTGGGCGCCTTGCGCGGCGGGGGTACGCCCTCCTCCAGCACCGGCACCCGCCAGAACAGGCGGATGCCGCCGCGGGTGATGCCCACGATCACCATCAGGCTGCTGCCCAGCACCGCCGCCCAGACCACGCCCGTGTAGGCGGCCGGCATGCCGGCCAGCAGCGCCGCCTTGGCCAGGAAGCCGGACAGCGGCGGCAGGCCGGCCACCGACACCGCGGCGATCAGGAACAGCACCGCCGGGGTTTCCTTGCCGGGCATCGGCGCGATGATTTCCTTGCGGTCACTGGCGCCACCGCGGCGGCGGCGGATCAGGTCGGCGATGAGGAACAGGGCGGCCGCCACGAACGTGCTGTGCGGCAGGTAGTACAACCCGGCCGACAGCACCTGCGGGGTGCGGATCGAGAAGGCGATGAACAGCGTGGCCGCCGATACCACCACCAGATAGGAGATCAGCACGCGCAGGCGCGCGGCGGCAAGCACGCCCAGTCCACCCAGGATCAGCGTGGCCACGCCGGCCCAGAACAGCCACTGGGAGCCATAGCCGGCCATGGCACCTGCGTCTTCGCCGAACCACAGCGAGCTCACCCGCAGCATCGCGTACAGGCCGACCTTGGTCATGATGGCAAACAGCGCCGCCACCGCTGCCGGTGCGCGTGCGTAGGCTTCAGGCAGCCACAGGTACAGTGGCATCAGTGCGGCCTTGCTGCAGAACACCAGCAGCAGCAGGCCGAGCGTTGCCTTCACCAGGGTCAGGTGGGTGGGCGGCACCTCGGCGATGCGCTGGGACAACTCGGCCATGTTGAGCGAGCCCAGGGAGGCATACAGAAGGCCCAGCGCGATCAGGAACAGGGTCGAGGCGGTGACGTTGAACACCACGTAGTGCAGGCCGATGCGCATGCGCAGCCCGCGCCCGCCACTGAGCAGCAGGCCGTAGGAGGCGATCAGCATCACCTCGAAGAACACGAACAGGTTGAAGATGTCGCCGGTGAGGAAGGCACCGTTGAGGCCCACCAGCTGGAACTGGAACAGCGCATGGAAGTGCGGTGCGCGCCGGTCCCAGCCGGAGCAGGCGTGCAGCAGGCACGGGATGGCCAGCAGCAGCGTGGTCAGCAGCATCCAGCTGGACAGGCGGTCGGCCACCAGCGCGATGCCCAGCCGCGAGGGCCAGTCGCCCAGCAGGTACACCGCGATGGTCCCATCGGCGGTCTGCGCGAACAGCAGGGCCACCGACGCCGCAAGCGCGGCCAGCGTGGTCCAGGCCACCGTGCGCTGCACCTTGGGGCCGTAGCGGCGGTGTTCGACGAACAGCGAACAGGCTGCACCGAACAGTGGAATCAGGATGGGCAGGATCACCGCATGGTTCACGGGCCACCCTCCCGGCCGGGCGCGGTATCGGCCAGCTCTGCAGCCTCATCCTCGTGCGCGTCGACGTGGTCGCTGTGGTTGTCGCTGCGGCTGCGCATGGCCAGCACGATGCTCACGGCAGTCATCGCAAAGGCGATGACGATCGCGGTCAGCACCAGTGCCTGCGGCAGCGGATCGGTGTAGTTGCCCAGCGTGCTGTCCACGCCTTCCTTCAGCACCGGCGCCTTCCCGGTCACCAGGCGGCCGCCGGAGAAGATCAGCAGGTTGGTCGCGTAGGACAGGAAGGTCATGCCGAGGATGACGTCGAAGCTGCGCGCGCGCAGCAGCAGGTAGATGCCGATCGCAGCCAGTACGCCGATCGCGCTTGCCAGGGCCAGTTCCATCAGTGGGTCTCCCCGGTACGTGCCGAACGGTTGTTGGGATCGATCTCGCCCTTGCGCGAGTTGCGGGTGCGCGACGGTTTCACCGTGCCCATCATCGACAGGATCAGCATCGCCCCGCCGAACACCACCAGGTACACGCCGGTATCGAAGCCGACCGCGCTGGCCAACGGCACCGTGCCGATCAACGGCAGCTCCAGGTCCAGGTGCCCGCTGGTCAGGAACGGCACCCCGAACAGCATCGAGGCACAGCCGCTGACGATGGCGATGAGCAGGCCCGCGCCGATGCAACGGATGTAATCGAAGCCGAAGCGCGATTCCACCGAGGTGGTGCCCTGGATGACGTACTGGATCAGCAGCGGCACCGCCAGCACCAGGCCGGCGATGAAACCGCCGCCGGGCGCGTTGTGGCCGCGCAGGAACAGGAAGATCGATACCGTCAGCGTCAACGGGAACATCACCTGGGCCAGGTCGGCCGGTACCGGCAGCTTGATCGGCGGGCCCGGCATGATCTGCTCCGGCGCCATCCGCGAACGCCGCAGCATGGCGTGCACCACCAGGGCGGCGATGCCGAACACGGTGATCTCACCGAAAGTATCGAAGCCACGGAAGTCCACCAGGATCACGTTGACCACGTTTTCGCCGTACGCTTCGGGCAGCGCACGCGCCAGCAGTTCGCCGGCCATGGTGTTGGGCGGCAGGGTCATCGCGCTGTAGGCCATGGCGGCCAGGCCGCCACCACCGATCACCGCGATCAATGCGTCCCGGCGCTTGCGCCAGCGCGACTTCTCCGGCGGCGACTGCGCCGGCAAGTAGTTCATGCCCAGCAGCATCAGCACCAGCGTCACCATCTCCACCAGCAGCTGGGTCAACGCCAGGTCCGGCGCGGACAGGAACACGAAGGTCAGCGACACCATCAGGCCCACGCCACCGGCGACCAGCACTGCCAGCAGGCGCTGCCGATAGACGAACAGCGCGCCCAGCGCGCAGGCCATCATCACTGCCCACAGCGCCCAGCCCAGCAACGGAATCGGCTGCGGCGAAGGCCAGTTGGGCGACACCGGATTGGCCACGAACGGGGCGGCGGCCACGATGATCGCCACCACCACCAGCGCCATCAGCATGCGCTGCAGGCTGCCGTTGGCCAGGCCCTGGGTGAGCCGGTGGGCGAAGCCGAACACCAGGTCCAGCTGCTTGTGGAACAGGTTGCGCCCGATGGCATGGCTGACCACCGCATGCAGGTTGATCAGCCGGCGCAGACCGAAGTACAGGGCGATGCCGCCCAGTACACCGGCGATGCTCATCATCAGCGGCATGTTGAAGCCGTGCCAGACCGACAGGCTGTAGGCCGGCATGGCCGGGCCCAGGATCGAGGAGGCTGCCGCGTGCAGGATCGGGGCCACAGTGATCGCCGGGGCTACGCCCACCGCCACGCACAGCACCACCAGGACCTCCACCGGCACCTTCATGAAGCGCGGCGGCTCGTGCGGCACCCGGTCCAGGTCATGCGGGCCTTGGCCGAAGAAGGTGTCATGCACGAAGCGCAGGCTGTAGGCCACGCCCAGCACGCCGGCCAGCAGCGCGGCGATCGACACGGCGATGCGCATGGGTTCCGGTCCCTGCGCGGTGATGGCCTCGGCGAACAGCATTTCCTTGGACAGGAAGCCGTTGAGCAGCGGAATGCCGGCCATGGCCAGCGAGGCGATGATCGCCAGCGCGCTGGTGAACGGCATCAACCGGCGCAGGCCACCCAGCTTGCGCATGTCGCGGGTGCCGGTTTCATGGTCGATGATGCCGGCGGCCATGAACAGCGAGGCTTTGAAGGTGGCGTGGTTGAGGATGTGGAACACGCCGGCCACCACCGCCATCGGCGTGGACAGGCCGAACAGCAGGGTGATCAGGCCCAGGTGCGAGATCGTCGAATAGGCCAGCAGCCCTTTCAGGTCGTGCTGGAAGATCGCGTTCCAGGCGCCGATCAGCAGGGTCAGCGCGCCGATCCCGCTGACCGTATAGAAGAACAGGTCGGTACCGGCCAGCGCCGGGTGCAGCCGGGCCAGCAGGAACACGCCGGCCTTCACCATGGTGGCCGAATGCAGGTAGGCCGACACCGGGGTCGGCGCGGCCATGGCATGCGGCAGCCAGAAGTGGAACGGGAACTGCGCGCTCTTGGTGAAGATGCCCGCCAGCACCAGGAACAGGGCCCACGGGTACAGCGGGCTGGCACGGATCACATCGCCGGCGGCCAGCACCGCGTCCAGTTCAAAACTGCCGACGATGCGGCCGATCAGCAGCACGCCACCGAGCAGGGCCAGGCCGCCGCCGCCGGTCACCACCAGCGCCATCCGCGCGCCCTCGCGGGCATCCTGGCGGTGCGACCAGAAGCCGATCAGCAGGAACGAGCTGATGCTGGTCATTTCCCAGAACACCATCAGCAGCAACAGGTTGCCTGACAGCACCATGCCCAGCATGGCGCCCATGAACAGCAGCAGGTAGCAGTAGAAGCGGTGCGCGTTGTCCTTCGCGCTTAGGTAATAGTGCGCGTACATCACCACCAGCGCGCCGATGGCCAGCACCATGCCGGCGAACATCCAGGCCAGCCCATCCAGCCGCACCGAGAAGGCCAGCCCGATCTGCGGCAGCCAGTCCCCGAAACTGCGCACCACCCCGCCATCAAGGATCGCGGGGGTCATCGTCGCGAGCAGCGCCAGCCCGCCCACGGGGGCGGCCGCGGCCAGCCAGGCGGCCGTGGCACGGGAACTGTGGCGGAACACAATGACCGCCACCGCCAGCAGGAAGGGCAGGGCGAGCAGCAGGAGAAGGCTGGGATTCATGCAGGGAATGCGGGATTCACGAGCAGGCCTTTCAGTCTAACAGGCAGGGATTTGTCGCCGATATACCCGATTACGCCATCAACTGCAGGCAACGTGCGTGATTCATCTTTTTGCTGTCGGCAGGGTGGTCCATTCGGGGTTGTTCAGCGCCGTATGGAAACCTTGCCGGCACTTTGCGCCATGAGTGATCTCGCTACCGTTCAGCCCAGCAACGACAGGGCCTCCGCCCGCGCGCCAACTTCCGCGCAGATGAACGAAACACGCTCCCCGGATCTCGTCCACAGCCATGCTGGACCCGCTGCCGTGCAGCAGGAGTGAGCATCCATTTCGTTCAGGTTGGGCCGGTCAATACGCCAGGTCGAACTTCCGGTACGCCTTGGCCATCACCCAGGCCGGCCCGATCAGCAGATAGGTCAGGTCGGTCAGGAAGCTGGGCTTGCGCCCCTCGAACTTGTGGCCGATGAACTGCGCGACCCAGGCCACCACGAACACGCCCAGCCCCAGCCAGGCCAGGTTGGCCAGCCCGATCTCGGCTTCCAGCAGCCGGCAGGTGCAGCCGCATACAAAGAAGAAGGCGAGCATGCCCAGGCCCAACCGGCGCGACAGGCGGTTATAGAAGCACCACGCGGTAAACATCGCCAGGCCGGCCCAGACCCCGTACTGGAACCAGGTGATCAGCGGCGGCAGGCACCAGAGCAGGGCAATGACCGACCACAGGATTGCCGGCACCGCCACCACATGGATGCGCTGGTTCAGCGTATTGCGGTGGTCGTCTGAATAGCTGGCGAAATAGCGGTCGATGGGCCGCACAAGCTGGGTCGTCGTGGACATTGAGCCTCCGGAGTAACCACAGAATACTCCCGACAGCGGACGGGTAGGGCGGGGCGGGTAGAGCGGAGCGGGTAGAGCGGACTGTTAGTCCGCTGCTCCACCGCAGCCGACTAACAGTCGGCTCTACCGCCGCAGCCGACTAACAGTCGGCTCTACCGCCCAAGCCGGACTCTACCGGCGGCATCAATCCACCGAGATACCTGCCAGGCGCTGCAGCGCCTCGGCGTACTTGGCGCGGGTGCGTTCGATGATGTCCGCCGGGATGCTCGGGCCCGGGGCGGTCTTGCCCCAGTCCAGCGTCTCCAGGTAATCGCGGACGAACTGCTTGTCGTAGCTCGGCGGGCTGGTGCCCACTTCGTACTCGTCGGCCGGCCAGTAGCGCGAGGAATCCGGGGTCAGCATCTCGTCCATGATGTACAGGCGGCCATCGGCATCGGTACCGAACTCGAACTTGGTGTCGGCCAGGATGATGCCGTGCTCGCGGGCGTAATCGGCGGCGAACTTGTAGATGCGCAGGGTGGCATCGCGCACGCGCTCGGCCAGGTCCGCGCCGACCGCCTTCACCATCGCATCGAAATCGATGTTCTCGTCATGGTCGCCCACGGCGGCCTTGGTCGAGGGGGTGAAGATCGGCTCGGGCAGCTGCTCGGCCTGGCGCAGGCCATCGGGCAGCTCGATGCCGCTGACCTTGCCGGTGCGCTGGTAGTCCTTCCAGCCGCTGCCGATGAGGTAGCCGCGGGCGATGGCTTCCACCGGTACGGGCTTGAGCTTGCGGGTCACGACCGCGCGCTTGGCGTACAGCGCCGCGTCCACGCCCTCGGGCAGCACGCTGGCCACGTCGATGCCGGTGAGGTGGTTGGGCATCAGGTGCGCGGTCTTGGCGAACCAGAAGTTGGAGACCTGGCAGAGCATTTCGCCCTTGCCGGGAATCGGATCGGGAAGCACCACGTCGAAGGCCGACAGACGGTCGGTCGCGACCATCAGCAGGTAGTCCCCCGGCGGAGTGCCGGCGGGCAGCCGTTCGCGCGGAATGTCGAAAACATCACGCACCTTGCCGCGATGGCGCAAGGGCAGGCCGGGGAGATCGGATTGCAACAACGTGGTCGGCACGGGCACTCCTGGGGCTTCGTCGAGACGGCTGTCCAGGGCACCCGGAGGGCCCGCAGGGACAGCGGGCGGCCTAGTGTAAAGCGGGTTGGGGCCGCTGTGACGTAAAATGAGGTTCCTTTGTTGCCCCGGCCGCCCCGACGACCATGCGCTGGTACGGAAAACTGCTTGGATTCATCGCCGGCGCCCTGCTTTTCAGGCCCAATCCGCTGTTTGGTGCCGTGGTCGGCCTGCTGATCGGCCATGCCTTCGATGCCGACTGGTTCCGGCTGAACAGGGAGAACCCGTACCGGGAGCTGGGGCTGACCTCCGAGGCCACCGATGCCGAGATCGACCTGGCCTACCGGCGGCTGATGTCCCAGTACCACCCCGACAAGGTCGTCGGCGCCGCCCCCGAGCTGCGCCAGCAGGCCGAGCGCAAGTCGCGCCAGCTCAATGCCGCCTACGACCGCATCAAGACCCTGCGCAAGCGCTGAGCGCGCGCGGCCCCCTCTCTACGTCCTGAAGGCCCCGGCCATGTCCAACTGCATCATTGCCCCCTCCATCCTGTCCGCCAACTTCGCCCGCCTCGGCGAAGAGGTGGACAACGTGCTCGCCGCCGGTGCCGACTGGGTGCATTTCGACGTGATGGACAACCATTACGTGCCGAACCTGACCATCGGCCCGATGGTCTGCCAGGCGCTGCGCAAGCATGGCGTGACCGCCCCGATCGACGTGCACCTGATGGTGGAACCGGTGGACCGCATCATTCCGGACTTCGCCGAGGCCGGCGCGACCTATATCAGCTTCCACCCCGAGGCCAGCCGCCACGTGCACCGCACCATCCAGCTGATCCGCTCGCTGGGCTGCAAGCCGGGCCTGGTGCTCAACCCGGGCACCCCGGTGGACATCCTGGACTGGGTGCTGGACGACCTGGACCTCGTGCTGCTGATGTCGGTCAACCCCGGTTTCGGCGGCCAGGCCTTCATTCCCTCTGCGCTGGACAAGCTGCGCGTGGTGCGCCAGAAGATCGATGCGAGCGGCCGCGATGTGCGCCTGGAGATCGACGGCGGGGTGAAGGCCGACAACATCGGCGCGATTGCCGCGGCCGGCGCCGACGCCTTCGTGGCTGGCTCGGCCATCTTCAACGCGCCGATCAGCTACAAGGACGTGATTGACCAGATGCGCCACAACGTAGCCAAGGCACGGGGCTGAGCATGGGGGCGCCGGCGCTGCAGATCCGCGAGGCCACCGCTGCCGATGCCGCGCTGATCCTGCGCTTCATCCGCGAGCTGGCGATCTACGAAAAGGCCGAATCGTCGGTGCAGACCGACGAGGCGGGCATCGTCGCCAGCCTGTTCGGCGAGGGCGCCAAGGCGCGCGCGCTGATCTGTGAAGCCGGTGGCGAGGCGATCGGCTACGCGGTGTATTTCTACAACTACTCCACCTGGCTGGGCCGCAACGGCGTTTACCTGGAAGACCTGTACGTGAGTCCGGCGCAGCGCGGCAGTGGCGCCGGCAAGGCGCTGCTCAAGCACATCGCCCGCATCGCAGTGGCCGAAGGCTGCGGCCGCTTCGAGTGGTCGGTGCTGGACTGGAACGAACCGGCGATCCGGTTCTATGAGGCGGCCGGCGCCAAGCCGCAGAGCGAGTGGACGGTGTACCGCCTCGAGGGCGAAGCCCTGAAGGCATTCGCCGGCGGAGATTGAACGCATATGCGGGGAAGGCCATCATCGGGGCTATCAATGTTCGAGCTGTAGCCGATAGGCAGAAATGCCTTGCCACGCAGATGTTCCCGTAACAGAATCGATCCATCCAGCCCTCCAAGTACGCCCCCCTACTGATCGCGGGACGGCCGAAACGGGGGCTTTTTTCTGCGACTCGGCCACTTGACCGACTTCAATGCGTGGTCTGCCAGTCCGGGCGTACTTGATGATCTTCTGAAGGGGCGTCGTCGTTTTGCCGATCTTGCGGCTGAAGATGTCCATCCAGTGATAAGGCAGAAGGGGGTCGACATGCGAATAGGCATCGACATCTCTTCCCTCGCCCTGAAGCGGCAGGTTCGGCAGATCGTTCTGATGGCCGGTGACGCTGATTTCGTACCCGCGGCGAAGTTGGCGGGGCGCGAAGGCGTCGACTTCGTACTGGACCCCATGTGGTCCGCCATTCCGCAAGGCCTGGTCGAGCATATAGATGGGATGCGCTCGGTCTGCCCCCGGCCCCAAAAAAAAGACCGCACCCTTGCGAATGCGGCCCTGGGAATAGCGGGAGGCTGATCCTGCCTCCATCCATCGTCCCTGCTATGGACTTCCATTCTCCGGGCGATCAGTGACCGTTTGATGACGTTCACTGCCCCTGAGCCACCGGGCTGATAGCCTGCGCCTCCCCCTCCCATGGAAGTGCGGTATGCGTGGTCCTCGCTGGCGTCTGATCCTCAATGGCAAGTCCACGGGCAACGTCGAGCTGCGCGAGGCGGTGCATGCGCTTCGCGAGCAGGGGGTGACGATCGAGGCCCGGGTCACCTGGGAAGACGGCGACGCCGAGCGTTACGTGGCCGAAGCCATCGAGCACGGCGTGGATACCATCATCGCCGCCGGTGGCGACGGCACCCTGAGCGAAGTGGCCGAAACCCTGGCCCACCGCGATGAGGCGGCGGACGCGCTGCCGACCTTGGGCCTGGTCCCGCTGGGTACCGCCAATGATTTCGCGACCGCCGCCGGCATTCCCGAGGAACCGATCCAGGCGCTGCACATGATCCTGGCCCAGCCGGCGTGCCCGCTGGACCTGCTGCGCATCGACGCCGATGGTGACCTGTGGTGGTGCGCCAACGTGGCCAGTGGCGGCTTCGGCACCGAAGTGACGGTGGAGACCGACGAGGGCCTGAAGAAGGTGCTCGGCGGGCTGGCCTACCTGGTGACGGGCATCTCCCGGCTGGGCCGGATCGAACCGATCCAGGCCCGGCTGCGCACCCCGGATTTCAGCTGGGAGGGCGGCTTCATCGCACTGGGCATCGGCAACGGCCGCCAGGCCGGCGGTGGCCAGGTGCTGTGCCCCGAAGCGCTGGTCAATGACGGCCTGCTCGATCTCACCGTGATTCCGGAGCTGAGTGGCGAAGTCGCCTCGACGCTGGGCGCATTGATCCGTGGCGGCAAGCAGGGCGCGCTCGAGCAGGTGGCCGAGCGCACCCGCGCGCCGTGGGTGGAAATAGACGCCGACGAGCCGATGACCCTCAACCTGGACGGCGAACCGGTTCGCGCGCGCCGCTTCCGCATCGACTGCGTGGCAGCACGCGTGCGCATGCACCTCCCGCTCGACAGCGCGCTCCTGCAGTAGGCTGTTGCCGCACCGCTCGCGGTAGAGCCGGCCCCTTCCGGGCTGCTCAGAGCAGCGGAATATCCTCTTCCCTGGTCGGGAAGCCAAACGCCTCCCGCTTCTTGCGAATGTGCTCAGGCATCGGCGGACGCGGGATGTTGCGCGCGATCAGCCATTGCTGACATTTCTTCTGCCACGGCAGAAGATCTGGCGTGGTGATTTCCCAATAGATTGCGTCGACCATTCGCATAGGCGGCGCTTCTCCGGAGCCGGTCAGAATCTTGGTCTTTATGGTTGGGTCTGCGCCGTGCTCCAGAAGCCAGTAGGCGGAGTTGAAGCCCCCCCGTCCGGTGTACAGGCTCAAGATGGTATCTGCGGATCCAAGATTGGCCTGGTTTACGTCAGCGCCATTCTCGACCAGTAGCTGCACGTTCTTCCACTGGTTTCCGCTAAGAAACGCCTGGTACATCAGCGTTTCGTTGTTGGAGTTGCGTGTGTTGGGATCTCCGCCATGTTTCAGAAGGAGCTCGAGGAATCGGGGGTCCTCCATCTTGGCGGCGTAGACCATCGCGTTATTGAAGCCAAGCCTGCGCCCATCAATCTCCTTGAACATCCGCGCATTGGGGTCGGCGCCATTCTCCAGCAACGCGCGCAGCCCCTCCAGGCTTTGTGCACGCAATGGCCAGGCAATCAGAGGAATGCCGTCGCGCCGGGCAAAGGTTTTGTCGGGATCGACCCCTTCATCCTTGATCAAGCGGCGGACGGCTTCCGTGTCACCCGTCTCGGTTGCGACGGCGAGCTGCAACGCCTTGCCGTTGAAATAGTCGTCAGCGCCATACGAAGACGATGCCGCGCAGCCACTGACCAGAAGCAAAGCCAGAAGCGCCATTACAGCAAGTGCAATTTTCACGGAAACGGTCGACAGAGGGTGTGGAAGTAGTCTCAACTCTGGTGCTCGGAAGGATCAGGATGGCCAAAATCTTCAGAGAAGAGGGACGTCCTCTTCTTTGGTTGGGAACCCAAAGGCTTCGCGCTTCTTGCGGATGTGCTCAGGCATCGGTGGACGCGGGATGCCTCGTGCGACCAGCCAATGCTGACACTTCTTCTGCCACGGAAGCAGATCGGGTGTTGTGATTTCCCAGTAGATGTCTTCGACCATCTTCTGCCTGGCGGTGCCATCCGATCTACTGGCCGACTGGTTCGAAATCGTGGGGTCCGCGCCATGCTCAAGCAGCCAGTAGGCAGAATCGAATCCCCCTCGTCTTGTGTACCAGCTCAGAACCGTGTCATCGCCCATGCTCAGGCTGGATTCGTTGATGTTCGCGCCGTTCTCAATCAGCGTCTGGATGTTCTTCCACTGGTTCCCACTAAGGAATGCCTGAAGCAGGAGGGTCTCATTGTTGATGTTGCGTGTGTTCGGGTCGCCGCCATGTTTGAGCAGAAGCTCAAGGTAGCTTGGATCGTCCATTTTGGCTGCGTAGACCATGGCATTGTTGAAGTGAATCATCTCTCCATTCATGTGCTTGGACTCACGCACATTAGGATCAGCGCCCGCCTCAAGTAGCGCCCTTAGCCCCGGCAGGCTGCGGGCGCGTAGTGGCCACGCAATCAGTGGTATGCCATCGCGGCGAGCGAATATCTTGTCGGGATCGACTCCTTCTTCCTTGACCAAGCGCTCAATGGTTTCAGAGTCACCTCTTTCAGAAGCCACCGCGAGCTTCAGTGCTTTTCCGTCGAAATAGTCGTCGGCCCCTTGTGCAGAAGAGCTGGAGCAGCCGGTAGCCAGTGAGAGTGTGACCCATGCCGCAATTACGAGCGTTTTTGTCATCAAGGTGTGAAGACTTGGGCGCATGATCGTCCTGATGTGAAAACGCTGGTTGGGTGACATTAGCAAACTCTTCTGCTATTCGATAAGCCTAGCGGACCAGTGCCGCGTCCTTCACTGAGCAATAGAGCTTGCCATGAGTGGTGCGGATATCGAGGCGCGTGCGCGTGCCATCCAGGAACAGAATCAGCTGGTCCAACAGCTGCGGGACAGCGGCAATCGCAAGGAAGCAGATCGCCTTCAGGAAACCTATCATTCCCGTGAGATGTCTGTGCTGGCCGCTGACGTCTATCTTTCCGTCAAGGAAGACGGGCATGCCCCTGCTGGCTGGCAACGAGCCAGTAGCAATCCGGCGGCATTGCGTGCTGCGGGACTGAACATTCCTGACACCGATCTCAAGGAGCTGTTGCAGCCGAAGGGCTCGGGCTTCCGCGCGGAAATCTACGTTCCAGACAAGAGCGTCTTTGGCGAGAGTGCGAAACCGGTCATTGTTTACAAGGGATCCACCGGAGAAATCTTGGATCCGTCGGCTCCAGGGGGGAGGCGAGAATCTGGAGGGGAAGATTTCCTCAACAATGGCCAGCAAGGTATTGGCATGCGCAGCGATTACTATGATCGTGCCATGCAGCTTGCCTCTGTCGTCAACCAGGAGTTACCGGGCGGCTTCGAAATCGCCGGCCACTCCCTCGGCGGCGGCATGGCCTCCGCCGCCTCCGCCGTCACCGGTGCCCGCGCTACTACCTTCAATGCGGCCGGTCTGCACCCGGATACGCCGGCGCGCTATGCCAAAGACAACGGCCTGCCCACCTTCAACCCGCAGCAGACCGTACACACCTACCAGACCAGCGGTGAGGTGCTCAACGATGTGCAGAACGGGATGCAGCGCCTCAACGAACAACAGCGACACGCCTACGGGCTGCTGGCCAACGAAGCCAGCATGCTGATGCGCGAGCCGCTGATGCAGGCCAAGGTGGCCGAGAAGATGCGCGAGATGCTGCCGCCCGGTGCGCAGACCGCAGCCGCGCAATTCGTCGAACAGTTGGCCACCAAACCGGGCTACGAGGCCCTTCGCGATATCCCGGTCGCGGCGGGGCGCATGGAATTGGTGCTCGATCCCAAGACCCGCGATGCGCAGGAGCGGCTGGTGGATCGCGCGCGTACCGATGCCCCCAGCCAGGTAGCCGAGCTGGCCGGACCGTTGTCCAAGGTGCTGCACTCGGCCGCGCATGGCATGCACAACGGCCGGGTAGTGGGCGAAGTGGTGGAGAAGGGCGGGGCAACCGCCGCCCACGTCCTTGACCGCACCGGCGACGCCGTGGAGCAGGTCGCCCGCGTGCAGGGCATGGTGGTGGGCAAGGTAGTCGACATGGGCTCGACCACGCTGCAGGTGAGCGCCAAAGCCACCACCACCGTGTACGCCCAGGGCCGCGAACTGACCGGGATGATCGAGTCCACGGCGCATCGCGTGGAATCGCGCGCGCAGTCCGGCATTCTGTCGGTGGCCTCATGGGGCGCCGGCAAGCTGGGGTTCGACAACGTCGCCAGGGATCTCGACAGCCGCGCCGATGCTGTACACGCCGCCGGCCAGGCGCGCGCCACTGCCGCAACTCGCGATGCCCGGGAGGACGCCGATGCGGCCCGCGCCGCCGGCCAGCGCACCGCCGAGAGCATCGACCGTGACGGCCAATGGGTGGCCGGTAAGCTTCAGAATGGGTATGCCACGGCCGGCGCCTATGTCGACCAGGGCTATGACTTTGCGGCGCACCACATCAAGAACACCACGGCGCAGGCGCCGGCGGTGTTTGCCTCGGTTGGCGGGGCAGTGGCGGGCCTTCGCGGCGCGGCCGCTACCTACGTACCCACGGCGCTGACGCCGCAGAACATCGGCAACATCATCGAGACCAAGCGCCTGGTCGAAAACATCGGCCCGGCATTTGGCGAGGCTGTGCAGCGCCACGGGATGAAGGAAACGGTCATTCCCAGCCTGGACGCCGAGCTCATCAAGCAGGAAGCGCAGGCCCGCGTGCTGCTGGAACAACACGAACGCATCCAGCACCCGGCGGAAAAGCACGCCGCCGTCGCCCCCGAGCCCTCCACGCTGGTGGTCGGCATCAATGATCCCGGCCACAGGCAGTACCACATGTTCCAGGGTGCCCAGTCAGGCGTGCACGGCATTGATGCCGCCCACAACCGCGTGCCCGACCTGCAGAGCGACCAGCTGGCCGGTGCGTTGGCGGCGAAGGCCACGCAGGAAGGCCTTGAACGCATCGAGCGGGTCGTGCTCAGCGAGGACCGCACCCGCGTGTTCGCGGTAGATACCCAGGACCTCACCTCCGTGCACCGCCACCTGGCCCAGGTGGACGTGGTGGCTGGCCGGCAGCAGCCGCTCAGCGTGAGCACCGAGCAGGTGGCCGAGGTCAACCGCCAGCAGGAACGTGCCGCTGCTGCCCCGGTGCTGGTGGCTGACCTGGGCGCCGAACAGCAGCGCGAGCAGGAGCAGCAGGCCGCGCGGCGGATGGGATGAGGCGGGACGGGTGGGTGCTGGAACCGGCGGCGGCCGCTGGAACGGCGGGACCGGCGGGAACGCCTGAACGGCTGAAGCGACTGGAACGGCTGAAACGACTGGAACGGCTGGAACGGCTGGAACGAGGGTAGCGCCGACTGTTAGTCGGCTGCTTGACCGGGCAGCCGACTAACAGTCGGCGCTACCTCCGCCACCTCCGCCTGAGGCCTTTGTCCATCCGGCCGCGCCACGGCCCGGGTTCCATCCGGTGCCGCCAATGCGGTACAGTCCCCGGGTGTCCATTCTGACGACCCCGCATACCCTTTCTTCCGCTCGCCGTTGGTGGCGATGGTGGCCTGTTGCCGTCGTCCGTCCCGCCACCGCCGTTTCCCGGAAGGAAAGTCGTCTTGATCACGCTCGAGCAGTTCCAGCAGCAGGCCGCTGAAGGCCACACCCGCATCCCCGTCGTCCGCGAAGTGCTGTCCGACCTGGACACGCCGCTTTCGGTCTATCTGAAGCTCGCCGACGGCCCGCATACCTACCTGTTCGAATCGGTCGAAGGCGGCGAACGCTTCGGGCGCTATTCCATCATCGGCCTGCCGGCCCGCCGCGTGTACGCCTTCCACGGCCACACCCTGACCGTCAGCGAAGCTGGCCAGGTGGTGGAAACCCGCGAGGTCGCCGACCCGTTCACCGAAGTGGAGGCGCTGCGCAGCGCCCATTCGGTGCCCAAGCTGGCCGGCCTGCCGGGCTTCACCGGCGGCCTGGTGGGCTGGTTCGGGTTCGAGTGCATCGGCTACATCGAACCGCGCCTGGCCCCGCCGCGCGGCCGCGACGAGCTCGGCACCCCGGACATCCTGCTGCTGCACTCCGAAGAACTGGCGGTGTTCGACAACCTCAAGGGCCGTCTCTATCTGATCGTGCACGCCGACCCCGGCCAGCCCGGTGCGTGGGACGAGGCGCAGGCGCGGCTGGACGGCCTGGTGGCCAAGCTGCGCGCCCCGGGCGCGGGCTACCCGGTGCCGATCACCCGCGACGTGCTGGACGAAAACGACTTCGTGTCCGGCTTCACCCGCGAAGGCTTCATTGCCGCCGTGGACAAATCCAAGGAATACATCCGTGCCGGCGACATCTTCCAGGTGGTGCTCAGCCAGCGCCTGAGCGTGCCGTTCAAGGCGCGCCCGGTGGATGTGTACCGTGCGCTGCGCGCGCTGAACCCCTCCCCGTACATGTACTTCCTCGACACCGGCGACGTGCAGGTGGTCGGCTCTTCGCCGGAAATCCTCGTGCGCCTGCAGGACGGGGAAGTGACCGTGCGCCCGATCGCCGGTACCCGCCCGCGCGGCGCCACGGTGGAGGAAGACAACGCGCTGGAAGCCGAACTGCTGGCCGATCCGAAGGAACGCGCCGAGCACCTGATGCTGATCGACCTGGGCCGCAACGACGCCGGCCGCGTGTCCAAGGCCGGCACGGTGGAAGTGGGCGAGCAGTTCGTGATTGAACGCTACAGCCACGTGATGCACATCGTCAGCGAAGTGACCGGGCAGCTGCAGCCGGGCCTGAGCTACGCCGATGTGCTGCGCGCCACGTTCCCGGCCGGCACGGTCAGCGGCGCGCCAAAGATCCGCGCGCTGGAAGTGATCCGCGAGCTGGAGCCGATCAAGCGCAATGTCTACGCCGGCAGCATCGGTTACATCGGCTGGCACGGCGATGCCGACACCGCCATTGCGATCCGCACCGCGGTGATCAAGGACGGTCGCCTGCACGTGCAGGCCGGCGCCGGCATCGTCTACGACTCGGACCCGGGCAAGGAATGGGACGAGACCATGAACAAGGGCCGCGCACTGTTCCGCGCCGTCGCCCAGGCCGCCAAGGGCCTTTGATATTCGCGGTGTGCCGGCCAACGGCTGGCGCCACCGATTCCCCATTGCATCCTTGATTCCAGGAATTTGCCATGTTGTTGATGCTCGACAACTACGACAGCTTCACCTACAACCTCGTGCAGTACCTGCAGACGCTGGGTGCCGATGTAAAGGTGGTGCGCAACGACGCCCTGAGCGTTGACGAGATCGCGGCGCTCGCGCCCGAACGCATCGTGATCTCACCCGGCCCGTGCACGCCCAACGAAGCGGGCGTGTCGCTGGAGCTGATCCGGCGGCTGGGTCCGACCACTCCCATCCTGGGCGTGTGTCTTGGCCACCAGGGTATCGGCCAGGTGTACGGCGGCGATGTCATCCGCGCCGGCACCATCATGCATGGCAAGACCTCGCCGATCCGCCACCTGGGCAAGGGCGTGTTTGCCGGCCTTCCGGACCGCTACCAGGCCACCCGCTACCACTCGCTGGTGGTGGACAAGACCACGCTGCCCGACTGCCTGGAAGTGACCGCCTGGACCGAGAACGAGGACGGCACCATGGAAGAGATCATGGGCCTGCGCCACCGCGAACACCCGGTGGAGGGCGTGCAGTTCCACCCCGAATCGATCCTCACCGAGCACGGCCATGCCCTGCTGAAGAACTTCCTGCAAAGGACACCCACATGACCTTCTCCCCCCAGGAAGCCCTGCAACGCACCATCGAGCACCGCGAAATCTTCTTCGACGAGATGGTCGACCTGATGCGCCAGGTGATGCGCGGTGAGGTGTCGCCGGTGATGACCGCCGCGATCCTCACCGGCCTGCGGGTCAAGAAGGAGACCGTGGGCGAGATCGCCGGTGCTGCCACGGTGATGCGCGAGCTGGCGCTGGCGGTGCCGGTCGAAGACCGCACGCACCTGATCGACATCGTCGGTACCGGTGGCGACGGCTCGCATACCTTCAACATCTCCACCTGCGCGATGTTCGTGGTGGCGGCGGCGGGCGCGAAGGTCGCCAAGCATGGCAACCGCAGCGTCTCGTCCAAGTCCGGCAGTGCCGATGCGGTTGAAGCACTGGGTGCGATCATCGAGCTGCGTCCGGATGAGGTGGCCCGCGCGATCAGTGAAACCGGCATCGGCTTCATGTTCGCCCCGATGCACCACCCCGCCATGAAGGTGGTGGCCCCGGTGCGGCGCGAAATGGGCGTGCGCACCATCTTCAACATCCTCGGCCCGCTGACCAACCCGGTTGGCGCCACCAACGTGCTGATGGGCGTGTTCCATCCCGACCTGGTCGGCATCCAGGCACGCGTGCTGCGCGAGCTGGGCGCCGAGCGCGCCATGGTGGTGTGGGGCCGCGACAACATGGACGAGATCTCGCTCGGCGCCGGTACCCTGGTCGGCGAGCTGCGCGACGGCAAGGTGCGCGAATACGAGATCCACCCCGAAGACTTCGGCATTGCCATGTCGGCCAGCCGCAACCTCAAGGTGAGCGGGCCGGAAGAATCCATCGCGATGCTGCGTGGGGTGCTCGACGACCAGCCCGGCCCGGCGCTGGACATCGTGGCGCTCAATGCCGGCGCGGCGCTGTACGTGGCCGGCGTGGCCAGCAGCATCGCCGACGGCCTGGCCCGTGCCCGCGCGGCCATCGCCGACGGCAGCGCACGCCAGCGCATGCAGGATTACGTGGATGCGACCCAGCGCATCCGACGCGCGGGCTGAGCCCGATTTCACGCTTTGCTGCAGGCTGGCCGATAATGGCCGGCCTGAAGGACCCTGAACGACATGAGCGACAAGAGCGACATCCTCGAGACCATCCTGGCCCGCAAGGCCGTTGAAGTGGCCGAGCGCCGTGCACGGGTCCCCCTGGAAGCGCTGCAGGCACGCCTGGCCGGCGCCCCGCCGGTGCGCGGCTTCGCCGATGCACTGCGCGCCTCGATTGCCGGCGGCAACCCGGCGGTGATCGCCGAGGTGAAGAAGGCCAGCCCGTCCAAGGGCGTGATCCGCCCGGATTTCCACCCGGCCGATATTGCGGTGAGCTACGAGTTCGGGGGTGCCAGCTGCCTGTCGGTGCTGACCGACGTGGATTTCTTCCAGGGCGACGATGCCTACCTGCAGCAGGCCCGCGACGCCTGCACGCTGCCGGTGCTGCGCAAGGACTTCGTGATCGATGCGTACCAGGTCTACGAGGCCCGCGTGCTGGGTGCCGACTGCATCCTGCTGATCGTGGCCGCGTTGGAAGACCGCCAGCTGGCTGAGCTGTCCGACCTGGCCATGCAGCTGGGCATGGACGTGCTGGTGGAAGTGCACGACATTGATGAACTCGAACGCGCCATCCAGGTGCCGGTGCCGCTGATCGGCATCAACAACCGCAACCTGCGCACCTTCGAGGTGTCGCTGCAGACCACGCTGGACATGCGCCAGGCCGTGCCGCGCGACCGCCTGCTGGTGACCGAGAGCGGCATCCTGGGCGCTGACGACGTGGGCCTGATGCGCAACGCCGGCGTGCATGCGTTCCTGGTGGGCGAGGCCTTCATGCGGGTCGAAGAGCCCGGCGAGGGCCTGCGTCAGCTATTCTTCAGCGCATGACTGCGATCTACCCGACTCCGCGTGACGACGCGCCGCTGGTGGTCTTCGACTTCGACCACACCCTTTATGACGGCGATTCCGGCAGCCACCTGTTTGCCTCGCTGATCAAGCGCAACCCGCTGCGGCTGCTGGCCGCGCTGCTGGTGACGCCGGTAGCGGGGCCACTGGTGGCGATGTTGCCGACCCGGCGTACCGGTATTTCGGTCTATGTCTGGATCGCCACGTTCGGGTTGCACCGCGCGCGCGAGTTCAACCGCGTGATCGATGCCTACGTGCTCAAGCACGAGGGGCAACTGCGCGCCAAGCTGCTGCCGGAGGCGCTGGCGGTATTCGCCGCGCACCGGGCGCAGGGCGACCGCGTGGTGGTGGCGACCGGCGCGCCGCCGGAACTGGCCCGCGCCATCCTGGCGTTTGTCGCCCATCAGGGCGTGCCGGTGATCGGCAGTGAAGTGGGCCCGCGCTTCGGTGCGGTTGGTGCCACGCGCCATTGCCACAACGAAGAGAAGATGCGCATGCTGCGCGAGCGCGGCTATGGCGACATCGATGTGGCCTATTCGGACAGCACCGCGGACCTGCCGTTGCTGCTGGCAGCCAAGGAGCCGGTGGTGGTGAACCCGAAGGTGTCCAAGGTCGCGTATTTCCGGCAGGTGCTGAAGCCCGGTACGCGGATCCTCAACTGGGGTTGCGTGGATCGCGGCGGCGACCGCTGAGGCGTATCGACCAACGGTCGATACCTACCGTTGGCGCGCCACACGCCGGTAGCGCCCTACCGTTGGTAGGGCGGCGGCGCACAGCGCCGCGCTTTACCCCGCCAGCCAGCCGCGCACCGCGCCGCTGATCTGGAACAGGCTGATCGACAGCACCAGCACGCCCACGGCCACCAGCACCCAGCGTTCCTTGACCCGCTTCACCAGCACTGCGGCCAGCGGTGCGGCCATCATGCCGCCGATCAGCAGGCCGGCGACGATGTTCATGTACTGCAGGCCCATCGAGAGCAGGAAGGTGATCGATACCGCCAGGGTCACCACGAACTCGGCCGCGTTGACCGTGCCGATGGTGGTCCGGGCCTGGCCGCCCCGGGCGAGCAGGGTGGAGGTGGCCACCGGGCCCCAGCCGCCGCCCCCGCTGGCGTCCAGCAGCCCGGCGAAGAAGCCCAGCACCGGCACCCGCTTCACTTCCTGGCGCGGCACCAGCTTTCCGGCCGCGCGCAGCAGGATGAAGACCGCCAGGATCAGCAGGTAGCCGTAGATGAAGGGACGGATCGCATCACCGGGCAGCTGGGTCAGCACATAGGCGCCCAGCACGCCGCCGACCGCGCCGGGCAGGGCCAGGCGCAGGAACAACCGCTTGTCCACGTTGCCGGCCACGAGGTGCGAAACGCCCGAGGCGCCTGTCGTGAACACCTCGGCGGTGTGCACGCTTGCGCTGACCGCCGCCGGTGGCAGGCCCATGCTGAGCATGACCGACGACGAGACGAGCCCGAAGGCCATGCCGAGCGCGCCGTCCACCAGCTGCGCGCCAAGCCCGATCAGGATGAACCAGTAGAATTCGCTGCCAGGTGCCATGCCGTCAGCCTAGCGGCAGCGCGTGAAAGGCGCTGTCATGCCGACGTTGGCGCCGGCCGGCGGCCGGCATCCGGCGTCATCGGGTGCCGTACAGGACGACCGTCTTGCCCCGCGCATGCAGCAGCCCATCGCTCTGCAGCTTCTTCAGCACGCGGCCGGCCATTTCACGCGAGCAGCCGACCAGGCGGGCCAGCTCCTGGCGCGACACGCGCAGCTGGGTGCCCTGCGGGTGGCTCATGGCCTCCGGTTCGCGGGACAGGTCATGCAGGGTGCGCACGATGCGGTCGGTGACATCCAGGAACGCCAGGCGGCTGGCCTTGCGGCTGGTATCGAGCAGGCGCTTGGAGACCTGCTGGCCCAGTGCGTACAACAGGCGCGGGGCATCGGTGGACAGCGGGCCAAGGAACAGCTGGTGCAGCCGCTCGTAGCTGATCTCGGCCAGCTCGCAGGGGGTCCGGGTGCGCAGGATCACTTCGCGGCGGTCGGTTTCCACGAACAGGCCCATCTCGCCGACGAACTCCCCGGAGCCGAAGTAGCCCAGGACCAGTTCGCGATCGTCTTCCTCTTCAGCAATTATGGAAACCGAGCCGCTGATCACGTAATACAGGGTGCCGGCGGGGTCACCGGGGCGGAAAACGTCCGTGCGGGCCGGGTAGCGGCGTCGGTGGCTGTGGGCCAGAAAGCGGTCAATGGTGGCGATGTCCAGGGCCAATGGACTTGTGGCAAGGCGCACAGATGACACGTTGAGGCGCTCCCTTTGCTCATGAACAATTCACGGCTATGTGCCGCGAGCTTAACGATCAGGGTTGTGAAGGGCAAACCCCAACACAGCAACTTGTTTCAATGCAAGTTTCGCCCCCGATCACTTTGCCCCATAATTGATCCTTTCCCACCACACACAGGATCGACCGCCGTGGTCAAGCCGTTGCCTCGCCTGAGGTTGCAGGGTTTCAACAACCTCACCAAGGCGCTGAGCTTCAACATCTATGACGTGTGTTACGCCCGCACCGAAGAGGAGCGTCAGCGTTACATTGAATACATCGATGAAGAGTACAACGCCGATAGGCTGACTCAAATCTTGACCGATGTCGCCGAGATCATCGGCGCCAACATCCTCAATGTCGCGCGCCAGGATTACGATCCGCAGGGCGCGTCGGTGACGATCCTGATCTCCGAAGAGCCGGTGATCGACAAGAAGCTGGCGGGCAAGGAGTTGATCTCCGATGCCGTGGTAGCGCACATGGACAAGAGCCACATCACCGTCCATACCTACCCCGAGACCCACCCGCAGGAAGGCATCGCGACGTTCCGTGCGGACATCGATGTGGCTACCTGTGGCGTGATTTCGCCGCTGAAGGCACTGAACTACCTGATCGAGAGCCTGGAATCGGACATCGTGATCATGGACTACCGCGTCCGTGGCTTCACCCGTGACGTGAAGGGCAAGAAGCACTACATCGATCACAAGATCAACTCGATCCAGAACTTCCTGGCCAAGAACATCAAGTCGCGTTACGAGATGTTCGACGTCAACGTCTACCAGGAAAACATCTTCCACACGAAGATGCACCTGAAGGATTTCGACCTGGACCAGTACCTGTTCGAGGAAAAGGCCAAGAACATCTCGTTCAAGGAACGCATGAAGATTGAAGCGCTGCTCAAGCGCGAGATCGAAGAGCTGTTCCACGGCCGCAACCTGTCCGAGTAACACCACGCGACACCCGCCCGGGCCTTGGCCCGGGTGGTGCTGCACAAGGCGGGACGCCCCGCCCTGTGGAACATCTGTTTTGCGCAGAAGTAATGTTCCACGGCAAGCTACCGACGACGGTCCGGTGTGAAGACACCGGGCCGTTTTGTTTTTGTTTAGGAGGCACCCATGCCCTGGATCTACCTGCTGCTGGCCGGCATCTTTGAAATCGGCTTCGCGATCGGAATGAAATATTCGGACGGCTTCAGCAAGCCGCTGCCCACGCTCGCCACGGTCGGCGCGGCACTGATCAGCCTGTACCTGATGAGCCAGGCGATGAAATCCATCCCGGTGGGCACCGCCTACGCGATCTGGACCGGCATCGGCGCCCTGGGCGTGGCCACGCTGGGCATCTTCCTGTTCGGCGACAGCGCTTCGGCGCCGCGCCTGGCCTGCATCGGGCTGATCGTGGCCGGGGTGATCGGCCTCAAACTCGTTTCGGGCTGACCTTAAAGCCGGTACGCGATGGTCTTCATGACCTTGGAGGCCAGCGCCATCACGCCCGGAATCGGCGGCGGCAGCTTCCGCGCGCCGGCATGTTCGGCGTGGTCGGCGTGGCGGGCTTCGTCGATCTTCATCACCTTGAGGATCTCGCGGCTGCGCTGGTCGACCGGGGGCAGGGTGTCCAGGTGCTCGTCCAGGTGGGCTTCCACCTGGCGCTCGGTTTCCACCACGAAGCCCAGGTTCCAGCCATCCCCGCGCAGCCCGGCCAAGGTGCCGATGGTGTAGCTGCCGGCGTACCAGATCGGGTTGAACAGGCTGGGTCGGCTGTCCAGCTCGCGCAGGCGCTGGGCGCACCAGGCCAGGTGGTCGGTCTCTTCCTGGGCCGCCTCGAGCAGGTGGGCACGGGTTTCCGGCTCGCGGGCCACCGCGGCCTGGCCGAAGTACAGGCCCTGCGCGCAGACCTCGCCGACATGGTTGATCCGCATCAGGCCGGCGGCATGGCGGCGGGCCGGGGCGGGCATCGGTGCGTCCGGGGTCGCCTCGGCCGGGTACGGGCGGCTGGCCGGCGGGTTGCCGAACACCGTGTCCAGGGCGCGCTGGGCCTCGGTCAGCAGGTGGTCGAGCGGGGTGATCTGGCGGAGCGCGGTCATGCGGTCGGGCATCGCGGCGGGGGATCATCGATTCTCGCCCCCCGGCGCCGGTCTGCCAAGCCATGCCGCCGGTCGATTTGCATGTGGGCCTAATGGCCAGTACAATCCCGCCTCTTCACAACGCGTGGCAGAGTTCCGGCCGCTCCATGGCCGCAATGAGCCCGACCTACCTGAGTTCTTTCATGAGCACTTTCACTGCAAAGTCCGAGACCGTCCAGCGCGACTGGTATCTCGTCGACGCCTCCGGCAAGACGCTGGGCCGTCTGTCCACCGAGCTGGCCCGCCGTCTGCGCGGCAAGCACAAGCCGGTCTACACCCCTCACGTTGATACCGGTGATTACCTGGTTGTCATCAATGCAGAAAAGATTGCCGTCACCGGCAACAAGCTGCAGGACAAGCTGTACCACCGCTTCACTGGCTACATCGGCAACCTGAAGACCGAAACTCTGGCCCAGGCGCTGGAGCGCCACCCGGAGCGCGTCATCGAAACCGCCGTCAAGGGCATGCTGCCGAAGGGCCCGCTGGGCCGCGCCATGTACCGCAAGCTCAAGGTGTACTCGGGTTCCGAGCACCCGCACGCCGCTCAGCAGCCCCAGGTTCTGGATATCTAATCATGGCTATCACTCAAAACTACGGCACCGGCCGCCGCAAGTCCTCCACCGCCCGCGTGTTCCTGCGCAAGGGCGCCGGCAACATCACTGTCAATGGCCGTCCGCTGGACGAGTTCTTTGGCCGTGAAACCGCACGCATGATCGTGCGTCAGCCGCTGGAACTGACCAAGAACACCGAATCGTTCGACATCATGGTCACCGCCGCTGGCGGCGGCACCACCGGCCAGGCCGGTGCGATCCGCCTGGGCATCGCCCGCGCGCTGGTCGAGTACGACGAAACCCTGAAGTCCGAGCTGCGCAAGGCTGGCTTCATGACCCGTGACGCCCGTGAAGTCGAGCGTAAGAAGGTCGGCCTGCACAAGGCACGTCGCGCCACCCAGTTCTCCAAGCGCTGATCCATCGCGCCTGGCGTGGGATCCTTCGGGATCCCGCTGGGAGGAAAGCAAAAGCCCGGCTTTGGCCGGGCTTTTGTCGTTTCAGCGGGGCAGGTTACGGTTACACCGCCCCCGGCTCACCCTTGGCCTTGCTGCGCGGCCAGTACCCGCCGCCGCGCTTGGGTGCCGGCGCGCGCTTGCGCGGGCGGTCATGGCCCGCCGCGTGCCCCGGCATCCAGGCCTCCTGGGCGGACTTGGGCATCGACTCCACGCCGGTGCCGGCCACGCCCCGGGCCAACGGCGCCAAGTGACGCAGCGCCCGCGCATAGACCCCGCGCTTGAACATCACCACGTGCTCGACCGGATACCAGAAATCCACCCAGCGCCACTGGTCGAACTCGGGGCTGTCGGTATGGTCCAGCTTCACGTGCGATTCGTCGCCCGACAGGCGCAGCAGGAACCAGACCTGCTTCTGTCCGATGCAGACCTGCTTCTCGTTGCGACGGATGGCACGGGCGGGCAGGCGATAGCGCAGCCAGCCCGGTGTCGCACCCAGCACTTCGACGTGCTCTGGCAACAGCCCGGTTTCTTCATGCAACTCGCGATACATGGCTTCGACAGGCGTCTCGTCGGTGTTCATGCCACCCTGCGGGAACTGCCAGCCATCCCGGCGCACACGTCGTGCCCAGAACACCTGCCCGTCCTGCCGCATCAGCACGATGCCGACGTTCGGTCGATAGCCGTCCGGATCGATCACGATGCGGACTCCTAGAAAAATCTACTGGTCAGGACTGTGACACGCCCGCTGCCCACTCACAAGCGCGGTGAAAAGGTGTTGACAGATTCCGTTTACATGTCCAGAATTGCCGGCTCACTAAGGCTATGTAGCTCAGCCGGTTAGAGCACAGCACTCATAATGCTGGGGTCGGTGGTTCGAGTCCACCCATAGCCACCAAGTCCGCTTGGTTTTCCAGTGAGAAAGTGCAACAATTGCACGCACGTTTTGCCCCGTCGCCAAGCGGTAAGGCACCTGACTCTGACTCAGGCATTCGGTGGTTCGAATCCATCCGGGGCAGCCAAATACGAAAGAGACCGATCGAAAGATCGGTCTTTTTTTTTGCTCCGCGCCGGGCCGGCTGAACGGGCACGCTGAACCGTATCGAGAATGATTCAGTTGCGAAATTGACAACCATTCTCGTTTCGATTGGAATATGCACAGGCCGATCCGGGCCTGCCTGCCGAGTCCGCACGTGTACGTCTGCATCTGTAACGGGGTAACCGACCACCAGATCCGCGAAGCCGCCCAGAGCGGCGTCGCCAGCGTGTCCGAGCTGACCATGCGCACCGGCTGCGGCGCTACCTGCGGTTCCTGCCTGGACATGGCGGCCGACCTGCTGGCCAAGGCCCGCAACACCCACGACCTGGCGTTGCCTGTCCTGGGGTTGGCGCAGGTCGCCTGAGGTTCTACTGCATGTACAGGCGTTCGAAGGTGGACGGAAGGTCCGCCAGCTCACGCTTCAGGTAATCCACGCGGCCTATTGATTCCAGCCAGGCCAGGAATACTTCGTCGGTAACGCACGTGCGAACCTCATCGAGCAGGTGCGTACGGACCTGCTGTGGCAGCCAGTCGGCGATGGGGATGGTCTCGCCGCTTTCGGTTGTGGTCGAGGGTCGCAGGAGATGTGACCAGCCCCACGTGATCGCGGGATAGGCATCAAATTGCAGTTCAGACGGAGCGCGCTTCAGGCCGGTAAGCAGGTCGTGGGCGCCGATGAGCCACACGATCATCTGTGCCCGCCAATGCGGCGACTCGATGGCCAGTACGGAGCGGAACCAGCCCCTCACCTGCGATGGGGGCAGATACTTCGCGCACAGCAAAAGGCATGCGCTGAGGTCGCCGCTGGCGTCCCACCACCGCCACACCTGGTTCGGGTTCCGATTCGAGCGATGCAGCAGCTGCCCGACCACGATGTCGCCCTGCTGCCAACAGCGCGGTTCCATCAGGCTGCGTCCGAGCGTCGCAAGGATATCCTGCTGGAACCCCGGATACACGGAGTCCGTGGTGCCGTCGGGGTAATGCGCCATGAACCCGGTGACCAGAAGCTCTGTCAGTGTCTCGCCCACCCATTCGCGGCCATCGGTCACGCGCTGTGCAAGCAGGTAGTGGAACCAGTTGCGCCACTCCTGCCGCTGGCCGAACGACACGACGCCCGACGCGATCTCTGCGAGTGGCGCCAGGATGTCGCGGGCCGGCAGTGCGTCCAGGTCGCCCATCAGCTCAGGGAAGTGGCGGCGATCATCTCCCATGAACCAGGCCTCGCCCATGGGAGTCTTCGGCATGGGGTAATGGTCACGAAGCCGAGCGAGCGCCGCAGGGTCGATGCCTGTACCCCGGTCGCCACACGTATCCTTTGTTCATGCGCCTCCCATCCGGTGGATTTCACGTTACGTGAATAAAACGACTTCTGGCGGGATTGCGCAACTAAGGTTGATTCGCGTTCCTTCATCGGTCAGCGCAACGCGCTACAGTGCCGGCGTTTTCACGCTGCAGGAGCACGCTCATGAAAGGCGACACGAAGGTCATCGAATTCCTCAACAAGGTCCTCTACAACGAGCTGACCGCGATCAACCAGTACTTCCTGCATGCCAAGATGCTGAAGAACTGGGGTCTGAAGGAACTGGCCGACCACGAATACAAGGAATCGATCGAGGAGATGAAGCACGCTGACGTGCTCTCCGATCGCATCCTGTTCCTTGAAGGCCTGCCGAACTTCCAGGCGCTGGGCAAGCTGCGCATCGGCGAAAACCCCACCGAGATCCTGCAGTGCGACCTGGCGCTGGAGCGCGAAGGCACCGTCACCCTGCGCGAAGCGGTGGCTTATGCCGATTCGGTCGGCGACTACGTCAGCCGCCAGCTGTTCGTGAAGATCCTCGACAACGAGGAAGAGCATATCGACTGGCTGGAAACCCAGCTGGAACTGATCGAGCGCATCGGCGAGCCGAACTACCTGCTCACCAAGCTGGAAGACTGAGTCAGCGCGCGGCCGTGGCGCCGATGCCGGCCTGGTAGCCGGCCAGCGCCAGCCGTGCACGCGCGTATTCGGCAATCAGCAGCGCCACGGCCACGGCCGGGCGCTCCAGCGTGCCGGCGCGGGCGTCGTGTTCAATCCGACGTGCCGCCACCGACAACGCCATCGCCCCCACGTTCGCACTGGCCGACTTCAGGCTGTGCGCCAGCGCGCGCAGCGTTTCCAGGTCGGCGGCCACCGACGCGTCCTGCAGCTGCCGGATCAAGGGCGGGGTGTCTTCCAGGAACACGGCGATGATGGTGGCGGTCTCCGCACCAATCACCTCCTGCAGCTCATCCAGCACACCGGTGTCGAGCACCCCGGGCGAGACGTCGTCATTGCCGTTGTCTGCAACCAGCGGCGGCAGCGGCGGCGGCAATGGGGTGGGTGTATTGCGCGCGTCGGCGGCGTTGTCTTCCATCGTGAGCTGCCAGCGCAGCAGGCACGCCTGCAGCGATTCGCGGTTGACCGGCTTGGACAGGTAATCGTCCATGCCCGCCTGCAGGCAGCGCTCGCGGTCGCCGGCCATCGCGTTGGCGGTCATCGCCACGATCGGCAGCCGGGTGCGGCCTTCCGCCGCTTCCCGCTCACGCCAGCGACGGGTGGCGCTGTAGCCATCCAGGACCGGCATCTGGCAATCCATCAGCACCAGGTCGAAGGCGCGGGTCTGCAGCTGCTGCAGGCCCTGTTCGCCATCGGTGGCGGTGGTGACGGTGCAGCCCAGCACCTGCAGCAGGCGCTGGGCGACCAGCAGGTTGACGCTGTTGTCTTCCACCAGCAGCAGGCGCAGGCCCAGCTGCGGCGCGTCCACCGGACCGCTGTAGGGCTCCACGCTGGCCAGCAGGGGTGCCGGGCGCGCGCTGGCCACTGCCGGGCGCAGCACCGCATGCAGGTCCACGTCACCGGCCTCGCGCGGTAACACGCAGGTGTTCTCGCGCAGCAGCGCGGCCAGCTGCTCGTCGCCCTGCAGCCAGAGCAGGCGCGGAGTGGGCGTGCGGGCATCGTGCAGCACCGCGCGGTGCAGGGCGGTGGCGCCGTGGCGTAGTGCATGGGTGTCGGCGATCACCCAGGCAAGGTCCGGCTCGATCCCCGGGCGTACCGGCGCGCGCAGGATGTCCAGCGCGGCGGATGCGCTGTCCACCGTGTGCAGGCGGATGTCGTGGTGCTGCAGCACGCGCTGCAGGCGCTGCACCAGCAGCGGGTCTTCGCTGACCAGCAGGGCGCGCGTGGTGAGCGGCGCGGCCGGCAGGTCGCCGACGACCTTCAGCAGCGGAATCTCGAACCAGAACGTGGCGCCGTGGCGCGGGGTCGAACTCACCCCGATGTTGCCGTGCATGAGGTCGATGATGCGCTTGCAGATGGCCAGGCCCAGGCCGGTGCCGCCGTAGATGCGCGTGGTGGAGGCATCGGCCTGGCTGAAGGACTGGAACAGGCGCGCCTGCAGGGTGCCGTCGATGCCGATGCCGGTGTCGATGACTTCGAAGCGCAGCTGGTGCTGGCTGGCGGTCTCGCCCTGGCGGGTCACGCGCAGGCGGATCTGGCCGCGCTCGGTGAACTTGATGGCGTTCACCATCAGGTTGCCCAGCACCTGGCGCAGCCGCACCGGGTCGCCGCGCACCGACAGGCGCACGGCGGGGTCCAGTTCCAGCGACACCGCCAGGCCCTTGGCTTCAGCGCTGCGCTGCATGAGCTGGACGATGCCTTCCAGCAGCTCGCGCAGGTTGAACGTGGTGATTTCCAGGTCCAGGCCTTTGGCCTCCAGCCGGGAGTAATCCAGGATGTCATCGACGATGCGCAGCAGCTGCTGCGAACTGACCGTGGCGGTCTGCAGCATCTGCCGCTGGTCGGTGCCCAGCTGGCCGCGCGCGATCAGGTCCAGCATCGGCAGGATGCCGTTGAGCGGAGTGCGGATCTCGTGGCTCATGGTCGCCAGGAACTCGCCCTTGGCCAGCGCGGCGGCCTCGGCCGCCTGCTTGGCCTGCAGCAGCTCCTGTTCCAGCATGTCCTGCTGCTGCATGGCGCGCTGCAGGTGGTCGCGCTCAACGGCCAGCGCCTCGTGGCGGCGCTGCCCCAGGGCCAGCTGCGCCTGCACCTCGCGCCAGCGGCTCACGCCGACCAGCGCGGCGATCAGCGCCACTGCGGCGGTGGTAGCGGCAATGACCGGCCATGGGCCGTTGGCGCCGGCGGCGGCCATGCCGCTGGCGGTAGCGGCAAGGGCGGCCGCGATCGCCGCCAGCCACAGTGCGAAGGGAACCCGTCCTTGGGCCGTCATGGTCAGAGCACCGCGGTGTGGAAGTCGAAGTTCAGCTCGCTCCCGGCCGACTGCACCATGTTGCCCTGGATGAAATCGACCCCGCCCATCCACATCGCCGCTGCGGCCTGCGGGTCTTCGATCTGCTGGCCGATGATCTGTGCCCCGGCACGGTGCGCGGCATCGATCGCGCCACGCAGTTCATCGCGGGTCTGCTGGTTGGCATGGCTGCTGGAGAAACGGGCGGCCATGCGCACGAATGCGAGCGGCAGCTGGCCAAGCAGGGCATTGGCTTCACCGCTGGGCTCGAACTGGCTCAGGCAGAAGCGCACCCCGGCCGCGCTCATGCGCGAGCAGAACTGCTGCAGGGTGACGGTGTGGATCAGTGCGTCGGGCAGGCGCACGTCAATGACCAGCGCGCTGCCGGGCAGCCCACGCTGCTGCAGCGTTTCCAGCAACCAGTCGGCGAAAGCATCGCGGGCCAGGGTGCGCAGCGACTGCGACACGAACAGGCTCAGTGGCTGGGTGGCGTGCCGGTACAGATCGAGCAGGCCCAGCGCATGGTCCAGCACCTGCTGGTCGAGGTCGGCGATGCGCCCGGCCGCTTCCGCAGCGGGGATCACCTGGCCCGCGTTGAGTACGCTGCCATCGGCCTGGCGCAGGCGCAGCAGCACCTGGTACTGGGCGGTATTGCCACCGGCCACCGCCACGATCGGCTGGTAGGCCGGTTCGAGCTGGCCTTCGAGCATGGCCAGGTGTTCCTGCGCGGCGACGTCCTCGCGGCGCACGTGCGCGGCCACGCCGGAGGGCAGCAGCCGCGCCTGCAGCGTGGTGCGCTCCACCGCTTCCAGCGCCGTGCCGGCATCGCCAAAGCCACCGGAGAGTTGTGCATGCCCGACCACGCCGCGCAGGTGCACCGATTCCTCATCGCGGATCACGAACGAGCGCGCGGACAGTTCATCGCGCAGCTGGTGCGCCATCGCGTCCAGTGATTCTTCGTCCAGGCCACGCGCCACGACCAGGAAGCTGTTGTCGTTCAGGCGCGCCAGCAGGTGCGGGTGCGCGTTGTCGGCCAGCCGCTGCGCGGCCTGCACCATCAATCTTTCGAACGCGGCATAGCCATAGCGCTCGCGCAGGCCCAGGGCACTGGCTACTTCGATGAAGAACAGGCCGCCATGCTCGCCGTGCGCCAGCGCCGCGCCGAGCTGATGCATCACGTGGTGGCGGGTCGGCAGGCCGGTCTCCGGGTTGTTCATGGCCGGCGCGCCCTGCGCACCCGGCTGCAGCGCCGCCTGCGCGCGGGCGCGGCGGATGCGGTTGGAGACGGCGGCGATCAAGTGGCGCGGTCGGATCGGCTTGCTCAGGAAATCATCGGCCCCGCTGTCGAGCACTTCGAACTGGCGCTCCGGGTCCGGGTCGCCGCTGAGGAATACGATCGGCAGCAGCTGCTGGCCGGGCTGCTGGCGGATCAGCGCGGTCAGGCGCATGCCATCCAGGCCGGGCAGGTGCAGGTCCATCAGGATCAGGTCCGGGCGCTGTTCGTTGATCACCTGCTGCACGCCTTCGGCGTCGCTGTGCACGATCGCTTCCATGCCGGCGCCATGCAGCACGCTCTGTGCGAACAGGGCCTGCGAGCGGTCGTCTTCGACGATCAGCACACGGTAGGGCGCCTCGCTGCCCAGCGGCGGCGTAGTGGCATCGTCCTGCTGCCACTGCGATGGCGGCAGCACCGGCGGGGTGGACACGGCAGCGGCGGCGGCAGCGTTGAGCGGCACCACGTTGCTGGGCGCGGGCGCCACGGCGGGCGCGTCGGCGCTGGCCCAGCGCTGCCAATGATCGGCGGGCGGGGTTTCGGCGCGGGTGGCGCGGGTGGATGCAACAGCGTTGTCTTGGACGGCCATCAGTACTCCCAGTCTGCGGCGCGATTATGCGGCATCGCGGTCGGCCAGTGCCCCGGGCTTGCCCGCCGGTTGCCGCAGCAGCCAGCGCATGCCCTTCCAGAGGGTGCGCCAGACCAGCCAGACCACCAGCGCGCCCACCAGGCTGCAGGCCACCACGACGATCAATGCCAGCCACGGGTGCGCCAGCGCCAACGCCAGGCCGCCCACCACCACCGTGTCTTCCGCGGCCGAGGCGACCCAGTTGCTGGCCGGTTCGGGCGAGGTATTGAGCAGGGCGCGGGTACCCGATTTCAGGCCATGGCTGGCCAAGGCCACGCCGGCACCTGCGGCCAGCGCCGTGGTGCTGAGTTCGCCCGTGGGCGAGAGCGTGGCTGCAGCCAGGAAGGCACCCGCCGGTACCCGGGCCAGGGTCTGCACCAGGTCCCAGGCCGAGTCCACCCCGGGGATCTTGTCGGCGAAGAATTCGGTGATGGCCAGCGCGGCCGAGGTGCCCAGCACCCACCAGGACTCGGTCGCCTGCAGCGCCGGCGGCAGCTCGACCCAGCCCAGCATGCCGGCCAGGCCCACCCCGAACACCGTGAGGTACACGCGGATGCCGGCCAGCCAGGCCAGCAGGATGCCGATCACGAACAGGTGGGCCTCGGTCATGGCAGGCGCTCCGGCGAAAGTGTGCACAGGCCCACACTATCGGGGATGACGTCCCTGAACGCTACTGTCCCGCAGGGGGTCAGGGGCGAAAAATGTGCCAACCCTGACTTACACTAAGCAGTCGCTCTTCCCGACAGGGGCCGTGTCGGTATCGCCCAAGCTGCGGTGCCGCCGTATTCGCCATGAACAACCCGACACCTTCCCGCATCCAGATCCGCCGCCCCGGAACCCCGGTGGCGCCCGATCGCCGCCGGCTGCTGATCCTGGCCGGCATCTGGCTGGCCAGCCTGGTCCTGGCCGCGCTGCTGGGGCGCTGGACGGCCGGCCCCGGCGGTGACGCCGGCCGCCAGCTGGACGCCGCCCAAGCGCGTGCCGAAACGCTGCAGAAGCAGGTGGTGGAACTGCAGCAGACCCAGGCCACCCTGCAGGCGTCGGACCGGATCAGCCGCGCGGCGAACAATGAGGTGCAGACCTCGCTGGGCGAGCGCGACGAGGAAATCGCCGGCCTGCGTGCCGACGTGGCCTTTTACGAACGCCTGGTCGGGTCCACCAGCCAGCGCAAGGGCCTGAACACCCATTCCATTGAATTTTCGCCGGAAACGGCGGGCACCTGGCAGTACGCCGTAGTGCTGACCCAGAACCTCAACCGTGGCGCGATCAGCCAGGGCCAGATGCGGTTTACGGTTGAAGGCGTCAAGGACGGCAAGTTGACCTCGGTCAGCTGGGACGAGCTGCACCAGCGCACCAAGGTGCCGGGCCAGGAATATTCCTTCCGGTACTTCCAGCAGCTCACCGGCAGCGTCATGTTGCCCAAGGACTTCACCCCGCAACGCGTGCGGGTCACGCTGGGAAGCGGCGCAGGGGGCGCCACCCAGGTATTCGACTGGAAGCAGTCCGGAGCACCGGCTGCAGCAACGGCAAAAGAAGGGGAGTAAGCCCATGTTTGGCAGCAACAAATCCAACCGCGACGGGCATCTGGTCGTGGACGCGCTGATCGGCGCGCAGGTGGTGATCCGGGGAGACGTGGAATTCAGCGGTGGCCTGTATGTGGAAGGCACCATCCTGGGCAAGGTGATCGCCCAGGAAGGCGCGACCACGGCCACCCTCACGCTGGCCGAGCAGGGCAGCATCGAAGGCGAGATCCGCGCCCACGTGGTGGTGCTCAGTGGCCGCCTGGATGGCGACGTGCATGCCAGCGAGCGGGTCGAGCTGACCCCCAGCGCCCGGGTCACCGGCAATGTCCACTACCAGGTGGTGGAAATGAACGCAGGTGCCCAGCTGACCGGGCGTCTCATCCATGGTGGCGCCCAGATGGCGCTGCCGCCGCCGGCCGACGACAGTGCCGACCGCAAGGACGGCAAGGACGGCAACGCGCGCAGGAAGCTGGCCGAAGCCATGGCCTGAACGGCCGGTGCTTGAAAGCGTGCCCATGCACCCCCATGCTGGGTGCATGAGCACGCTAGTTTCCCTGCCCGGCGCCCCCACCCCCGCCGCTGCGCCGAATTACCAGTCGCTGGACCGTCCCCTGAACTTCACCGAAGCCGCTGCGGCCAAGGTCAAGGAACTGATCCAGGACGAGGCCAGCGATGCATTGGCCCTGCGCGTCTACATCCAGGGCGGCGGCTGTTCCGGTTTCCAGTACGGCTTCGAGTTCGACGAGAACCGCGCCGAGGATGACCTGGCCGTGGACACCAACGGCGTCACCCTGCTGGTCGATCCGCTCAGCCTGCAGTACCTGATGGGCGCCGAGGTGGATTACACCGAAAGCCTGACCGGCGCGCAGTTCGTGATCCGCAATCCGAATGCGAAGACCACCTGCGGCTGCGGCAGCAGTTTCAGCATGTGATCGCCACCGCGGTGCCGCACGGCACCGCTTGCTGTTCCGGTTGAATCGCGGCAGGCTTCAGGGATGTCCAATGTCTCTTTGCCGCTTGCCGGTTTTGCTTTCACCACCGACCCCCTTGAACGCGCCGATACCTTGCGCGACGACGCCGATGCGTTGTTGCGGCTGTGGCCGCAGGCGCACGTGCTGGTGCTGGATCCCGATGGCCGCGCGCTGGCCGGTGACGACGGCCAGCCGCTGGCGCTGACCGGCGCCAAGGTCGGGGGCGGCCCCGGCACGGCCATCTTCCTCGGCCTGCGCGGCGAGCAGGCGTGGTTCTCGGTCGAATCGGCCGCCGTCGATATCGCGGCGCCCCAGCGCGTGGACCTGCGCGAATCGGCCACCACCTGGTCGGCCGCCGATGCCAGCGCCTTCTGTTACGCCCGCGGCATGTCGTACTGGCGGTCCCGCACCCGCTTCTGCGGCGTGTGCGGTGGCGCCGTGGCCTTCACCCGGGGTGGCTTCATCGGCCGCTGCGTTGCGTGCAGCACCGAACACTACCCGCGCGTGGACCCGGCGGTGATCGTGGCGGTGGAAAGCAACGGGCGCCTGCTGCTCGGCCGCCAGGCCAACTGGGCCCCGCGCCGTTACTCGGTGCTGGCCGGGTTCGTGGAGCCCGGCGAATCGCTGGAACAGACCGTGGTCCGCGAGGTCTATGAGGAAAGCAAGGTACGGGTGCGCAGCTGTCGCTACCTCGGTACCCAGCCATGGCCGTTCCCGGGCGCGCTGATGCTCGGCTTCAGCGCCACGGCCGAAGACGACGTGCCCACCGTGGATGGCGAGCTGGAAGACGCGCGCTGGTTCACTGCCGAGGAAGTGGGCGCGGCGCTGGCCCGTGACATCGAGGACGATGGGGCGGGCATCCGCCTGTCGCCGCCGATCTCGATTTCACGCAGCCTGATCGAGCACTGGTACCGCAGCCAGGTGAGCTGACCCGGGCACCACGTTGCCGCTGCCTGAACACGGGGCGGCATACATTACCTGTGACCCGGGGAATTGCCGGGTCCCAAGGCATAGTAGCGCCCAGAAACCGAACGGAGGCCGCCATGTTCACCACCCTGGTCGCAGTACTGGTCGCCTTGGCCCTGGGCCACGTCGCGCCGGCCGCGGCCGTGTCGCTGCGTCGATTCGGCTGGTACCGGCGCTGGCTGCAGTGGTTGGACGCTCACGCGGCCGAAACCGGCTTCTGGCGTGGGCGCCACGGCTGGCTGGTGGCGGTGGTTCCGTTCGTGCTGGTGCTGGCCCTGCTGCAATGGGCGCTGCATGACCGCCTGTTCGGGTTGCCGTCGCTGCTGCTGGGCATCGCCACGCTGGTGATGTGCTGGGGTCCGCGCGACCTGGACCGCGACGTGGAAGCGGTGATCGACGCCGATGACGCGCACGCCCGGCATTCGGCCATCGGCCAGCTGCAGTCCGGCGGCGGCAGCCTGCACGAGGACGTGCCCTCGCTGGTGGAAGCCACCGTGCTCAACGCACTGCGGCGCTGGTTCGCGGTGCTGTTCTGGTTCCTGCTGCTGGGCCCGGCAGGCGCGCTGGCGTACCGCCTGCTCGCGCTGCTGGCCGTGGGGCCGATGCGCTCGTTGGCCGACGTGGAGACGGTGGTGGGCGCACGCCAGGTGCTGTCGTGGCTGGAGTGGCCGGTGGCGCAGCTGATGTCGCTGTCGATGGCGCTGGTGGGCAACTTCGACACGGCCTTCAAGGCCTGGCGCGAGGCGCACGGCAGCAGTTGGGCCGCGTCCACCGATTTTCTCGGCGCCGTGGCGCGCGCCAGTGTCAGTGCCGAACTGCGCGAAGACGCGCACGATTACAGCGATGCGGGCATGGTGCCGGTGTGGCGCCGCCTGCCGGAGCTGCGCGATGCGATGAGCCTGGTCTGGCGCATGCTGTTGTTGTGGATGGCAGCGCTTGCGTTGCTGGTCATCGCCGGTTGGGTAACCTAGGGCGCCAACAGCGCGAACGGCATCCATGGCAGGTTGCGCAGCACTGCATAGCCGACCAGCAGCACCAGCCAGAAGGTGGGATTGGCCAGCACCCGCATCAGCGGGTCCAGTGCGCGCATGCGCACGCCTGCGTTGTTGAGCAGCATCAACAGCAGGAAGGGCAGCGAGATCACCAGCAGCGGATTCATCGCCATCGCCCCGGACCAGTCGAAGTGGACCAGCGAATACAGGCAGCGGGTGCTGCCACAGCCGGGACAGTACAACCCGGTCAACGCATACAGCGGGCAACCCGGCAGCGGACTGTTGCCGGCATACGGGCTGACATGACGCAGCACCGCCGTCGCGCCCACGGCCAGCCCGGCCGTGACGGCCAGCGGCGCCCAACGCGACAGGGTGGAACGGGAAGGCAGGCTCATGACGGCAGAACGGCCCGAGCCGGGCACCCTGCGCGGGCGCCGGACCGGGCCGTCCAGGGGGCGATCAGTAGTTGCCGCCGCTCATTGCGCCGCCAACGCCCATCACCACCACCAGGATGATGTAGAGCACGATGGCCACGACGCCGATGATGGCCGACCACATGGCCCACTTCTTGGCGTTGTTCGACGATTCCTGCGCGCCGGCGATGTCACCCGAGGCCAGCTTGCCATTGACCTGGGCGGCATACACGATCGAGACGATGCCGGCCGGCAGGCAGCAGAACAGGGTGGTCAGGATGGCCCAGACCAGGTGGTTGGGGACTTGCGGGGCAGTGGCGTTCATCAGTGAAGCTCCATTTTCTTGGGTGGGTTGAACGAAGGGTGTTTCACAGGTCGGAAAGAGCGCCCAGCGCGGCCATGCCGCCAAACAGGCCAAACCACAACAGCAGCAGTACCGGCAGGGCCAGCGCCGATGCCAATGCCCATCCACCGGCCTTGCGCGATGCGTCGTAGGCACCGGCCAGGTCGCCGGCCGCGCGGCGGCCATCGACCTGGGCCGCGTACACGATCGACACCACTCCCAACGGAAGGCAGCAGAACAATGTTGTCAGGATCGCCCAGACCAGATGGTTGGGGACGACAACGCCCGACGGGGTCGGTGGCGGCAGATGATTCAAGTACGACTCCATTCCATTGGTTGTCCCTTGGCATCTCCCAACGCCAAGCGACACCCCCTATGGGCGGTAATCTACCCGATGTTCCCGCCGATGTATGCGTTTACATGAGGGCCGCAATGGATTTCTTTGCGGAATACCCTGATCTGGTCGCTTTCAGCCTTGATCGCCGCGCAGTGTTCGGACCTGCGCTTCCAGCCCCTCGGCGGTGGCCGCTGCGCCGTCGACTGGCGGGCCGGCCATGACCTCGACGTGGGCGCGCAGGCGGCGCGGCACCCGCATGCGCCCCAGGCGCGTATCGCGGCGGCTCCACATGCTGGTCCACATGCCGCGCAACGCCATCGGCACCACCGGCACCGGCCGGCGCTCGAGGATTTTCTCCACGCCGGATTTGAAGGCGGCCATTTCGCCATCGCGGGTCAGCGCACCTTCGGGGAAGATGCAGACCAGCTCACCTTCGGCCAGCGCCTTGTCCACTTCATCGAACGCGGCCTGCATCAGCGCCGGGTTCTCGCGCGCGCCGGCAATCGGAATGGCCTTGGCGGTGCGGAAGATCCAGCGCATCACCGGGATGTTGAAGATCTTGTAATACATGACGAAGCGCACCGGGCGCGGGATCGTTGCCGACAGGATCAGCGCGTCCATGTAGCTGACATGGTTGCAGACGATCAGCGCGGCGCCTTCATCCGGCACGTTGGCTTCAATGCCATGCGGGCGCAGGCGGTACAGGAAGCGCACCATCACCCAGCTGAGGAACCGCATCAGGAATTCGGGCACGATGGTGAAGATGTAGACCGCCACCACCGCATTGGCGATCGCCAGAGCCAGGAACAGCTGCGGGATCGTCCAGTGCAGGAATTTCTGCGTGGCCAGCGCAATCATCGCCGCGGCGACGATGAAGCCGGAATTCTGGATGTTGAGCGCGGCGAACACGCGCGACATTTCCGACTTGGGCGTGCGGCTCTGGATCAGCGCGAACAACGGCACCACGAAAAAGCCGGTGAACAGACCGATGCCCACCAGGTCGACGATGATGCGCACGCTGCCCGGCGCGGCCACGAAGGCGGCCACGCCCAGGCCCGCCGTGGTGGCGGTGCCGGCGCGCGCGAAGTACAGGTCCAGCATGAAGGCGGTCATGCCGAAGGCGCCCAACGGCACCAGGCCGATTTCCACGGTGCGGCCGGACAGCTTTTCGCACAGCAGCGAGCCCACGCCGGTGCCGATCGAAAACAGCGCCAGCGCGAAGATGTACAGGGTCGGTTCGCCGCCCAGGTTGACCACCGCGTAGGTGGGAAGCTGCGAGGTGAGCATGGTGCCCACGAACCAGAACCACGACACGCCCAGGATGGCATTGGCCACGGCCTTCTGCTTCTTGGCCAGGCGCAGCACCGCCAGCGATTCCGGGATGGGGTTCCAGTTGATCTTCAGGTCGGGCGCGCCGGCATCGACCTTGGGGATCATGCGCGCGGTGATGTTGCCGGCAATGGCCAGCGCGATCACTGCCGTTGCCGCCACGATCGGACCGAAACTGCCGGCCAGGGTGAAGATGATGCCGCCGCTGATCATGCCGGTCAGGATCGACATGGAGGTGCCCATCTCGACCAGGCCGTTGCCGCCGGTGAGCTCTTCGGGCTTGAGCACCGAGGGCAGCACCGAGTACTTCACCGGGCCGAACAGCGTGGACTGCAGGCCGGTACAGAACAGGGCAACGAGCAGGATCGGCATGCTCTGGGTGAGGAAGCCGACCGCGGCCAGGGTCATGATCCCGATCTCCATCGTGGTGGTGATCACGATCAGCCGCGATTTCTCCAGCTTCTCGGCGATCTGCCCGGCCAGGGCGGAGAACAGGAAGTAGGGCAGGATGAAGATGGCCGGCGCCAGCGTGGTGTACAGCGACTGCTCGGCCTGGCTCACGCCGAGGTAGAACAGCAGGCCGATGATGGCCTGGCGGTATACGTTGTCGTTGAACGCCCCCAGCGACTGCACGATGAAGAAGGGCAGGAAGCGGCGCTGGCGGAGCAGGGCGAACTGACTGTGGCCGGACATGGAATCTCCTTGCGAACCGGCGCAGCCTATCACGCGGTCCCGGTCCCTATTTCGTTCGCGGCGGCGCGCAGCTTGGGCAGCAGGCGCAGCATCAGGCCGATCTGGGTGCGGATCAGCTGCAGCTTCGGCGGCATCTCATCATTGAGCTGCTCCAGCTGCTCGGCCAGGGCCCGGTCGCCCTCGTTGGCGGCCTCGTCCACCGGTTCGCGCCGTTCCAGCGCACCGGCGATCTGCTGCATGGCCTGCTGCACGCGTTCGCCGCTGGAACGGGCCAGGGGGTCCTGCGCATAGCTGTCCAGCTGCGCGCGGTGGGCGCCGAGCGCGGACAGGTGGCCGAGCAGGGTGTTGGACAGCGCCAGGAAGCGGAAGCCGGCGTCCAGGTTGCCGCGCACGTGGCCCGGTTCGCGCAGCATGTTGGACAGCGCGGTAGACAGGGCGACGTCTGCGTTGTGCATGTCGCGGCGGGCGATGCGGTAGGCCAGGTCGTCCTGCATGCCGCTGCCGTACTGGCCCAGCACCGCCTGCAGGTAGCCGGCGCAGCGTTCAAGCACGCGCGCCATGACCAGGTCGAGGCGGCGGCCCTGCCAGTCGGGCAGGATCAGGAACGCGGCGGCGGCGGCGATCGCGCAGCCCAGCAGGGTATCGACCAGCCGCGGCCAGATCAGCAGGAAGCCATCGCCGATGAGGTTGAAGCAGGTCAGTGCCATCACGGTGATCGCGGCCGAGGCGACCAGGTAGCGGTCGCTGCGGGTAAAGAAGAACAGCAGCGCGGAAAGCAGGGCGATCAACAATTCGATGCGCAGGTCCTGGAACAGCTGCATCAGCGCCCAGGTGAGCACCAGCCCGATCAGGGTGCCGGCGATGCGCTGGGCCAGCCGCTGGCGGGTGGCGCCGAAGTTGGGGCGGCACACGAACACGATGGTGAGCAGCACCCAGGAGCCGTTCTGGGCATTGAACAGGCGGATGGCGGCAAAGCCCACGATCAGCGCCAGCGCCATGCGCAGGCCGTGGCGGAACAGCAGCGAGCCGGGAGTGAGCTGCTGGCGGATGCGCACGCCCATTTCGCGCAGGGTATGCGGGTTGGTGTCGCGCAGGCGGGTGTCGACGTTGTCCAGGGTGGATTCGGACTTGGCCGCTTCGGACAGGCGGCGTTCGATGCTCTGCAGGTTGTGGCCAAGCAGTTCCAGCGAGGAGAGCAGGCGCTGCCATTGGGGGTTGTGCTGGGCGCGCAGCCAGGCGAGGGAATCGGTGAGGTCGGCGGTGGCCTGGCGGGTCCGGTCGCCGTACTGGAACGGCCGGCGCATGCGGATGGCGGTGCCCAGGTTGGCACACGCTTCGCCCTGCAGGGCGAGCAGGCGCTGGCAGCGGTAGAGCACGTCGCTGTGGAAGAAGGCGTCGGTGAGCGCGCCATAGGGGTAGTGCGAGGAACTGGCGCGTTCGTGGAAGTCCTGGGCCATGTAGTACAGGCGCAGGTACAGGCCGGATTGCACGCCCGGGCGGCCGGAGCGGCCGAACCGGGCCAGGATGGCGGTCTTGGCGATATTGAGCGCTTCGACGACGCGGCGGTTCTGTTCGGCCAAGGCCAGCTGGCGCTTCTGCACGTCGGCATCGCGCACCGGTTCGAACAGGTCGGCCTTGAGCTGAAGATAGCGGCCGAGTTCAAGGTAGAGGCGGGCGAGGCGTTCGCGCACGGGGCGGTTGGCGAACAGGGCGGTCCACAGGATGGACAGCAGGCCGTACCAGAGGGCGCCGGCCAGCAGGTGGCTGACGGCGCTGATGGCCTGGGCGCGGTCGTCGGCGCCGTGCTGTTCGAGGCCGATCATCGTGTAGATGGCCAGGGTGACGGTGGCCTGGGCGATGGAGGCATAGCGTTCGCCAAGCGCGCCGAGCAGGGTCAGGCTGAAGGTGGACAGGGCCAGCGCCGCAATGAACAGCCACGGCCAGGCGAACAGTTCGACCACGGCGGCGGCGGCCACCACGAAGCACAGCAGGGAGAGGGCGACGGATTTGGTGCGGCCCCACCAGTTGTCGTCGGTTTCGGCAATGGCGCTGGCGATGATGCCGAGGAATACGCCGGGCAGCGCAGGCAGCTGGTCCAGGTGCCAGCACACGCCCATGGCCACGGACAACGCAATGAACACCCGCAGCCCGTAGCTGGCCTTCTCATGCGCCCACAGGCGACTCAGGCGGGATTCTCGGGCGGACATGCGGACTCGTCGGGCGGTGGCGCCTCATTATTGCGTCATCGCGGTGAAGCCGACATAGCCGGTTGGTAGGTACCCCCCCCGCCGGCCTCACCGCTCGCAAAGAATGAAACGACGGGCTGTTACGCCCTTCGCTTACAGATCAAACCTGACGCTCACCGCGAACGTGCGCGGCAGGCCGATGCCGGCGTTGGACCAGTACTTCCTGTTGGTGAGGTTTTCGACGCTGGCGCGCCAGGTAACCGGGTGACCGTTGGCATGCATGCGATAACCGATGCCGGCGTTGACCAGGGTGTAGTCGGGCAGCTTGAGGGTGTTGTCGGCGTCGTAGTACACGTCGCCGTAGTAGCGGGCCAGGGCGTAGAGGCTCAGGCCTTCCACCTGCGGCACGCTGTAGTCGGCGTGCACCACGCCGTTCCAGCGCGCTGCGCCGGCGGTGCGGTTGCCTTCCTGGGTGCTGCTGTCGGGCGAGAGCTTGTCGTAGGTCGGGTCCAGCCAGGTAACGCCGCCGCCGAGGGTGAAGGCATCGGTCAGGCGGACGTCGCCGCTGACTTCCACGCCTTCGTACAGGGTGATGCCGTCCTGCACCAGCAGTTTGCCGCCGCTGGTCAGGCGGTCGATGTTGGCACCGCGCTCCAGGCGGAACGCAGCCGCGTTGGCGTTCCAGCGTGGGTACTCGATCTTGGCGCCGATCTCGAACTGCTTGCTGATGGTTGGATCGAGCACGTCGCCGGCGTTGATGTAGTCGCTGCCCACCCGGCTGCCCGCTTCCAGCGATTCGACGTAGCTGGTGTAGAGCGTAACTGCATCGGCCGGCTTGAACATCACCGCGTAGGTCGGGGTGACCGGATAGGTGTGGTAGGCGCCCTTGGTCTCGAAGTCGTTGTAGCGCGCACCGGCGAGCACCGACCAGCCGTGGCCGAAATCCACCGTATCGCTGACAAACACCGCCTGCTGTACGGTTTCGCTGCCGCGGGTGAGCTCCTGCGAACCGACGGCGTCATGGCGCAGGGTGGGGCGCTGGTAGAGGTTGCCACGGCCGATGGTGTTCCATTCGTACGGGCGGTCCCAGCCCAGCCCGGTCTGGCGCGAGACGCCGGCGACGACCTGGTGCGACAGCGGGCCGGTCTGGAAGCGGCCCTGCACGATGGCCTGGGCCAGCTTCCACTCGCTCTTGCCGCCGAGCTCGTAGACGTTGACGTCGTAGTCGCCGTTGACGTCGTCGATGTAGGCGAAGATCTTGTTCACGTCGTTCCACGACGAGGTGTAGCCATAGCTCAGGCTGGCCTTCCAGTCGTCGTTGATCTGCCAGTTCAGTGCAGTGGAGAGCAGGCTGGAGCGGGTGTCGTAGAAGGTGCCCGGAATGGCGTTGTTGACATCGCCGGCGATCGGGCGCGGCAGTTCGGTCAGGCCGATGAAGTAGTACTGCGGCGACTCCTCGCTGAGGTCGCGCTCCTGGAACACGCCATCGAAGGTCCAGGTGAGCGAGTCGCTCAGGCGTGCATCCAGCGACAGCGCGCCGACCTTGCGGTTCACTTCGCCACCGTTGAAGGTTTCGCCCTTCTCCTGGTAGGCGTTGAAGCGGTAGCCGAACATGTCTTCGTTGCCGAAGCGGCCGCCGACATCGACCTGGCCGCTGACGATGCCCTGTTCGCGCCAGCCGAGCTGCGTGGAGAAGGTGGGGGTATCGGTAGGCTTCTTCGTGACGTAGTTGATGATGCCGCCGGGCTGGCCGAAGCCGTACATGAAGCCACCCGGGCCCTTGAGCAGTTCCACCTGTTCCATCACTTCCAGCGGCCACTCGGTACCCCACGAGGACACCTGCAGGCCGTTGACGCGGTAGCTGTCGTAGCTGAGATCGATGCCGCGGTTGCGGATCGGCGAGCTCCAGCCGCTGGCATAGGCACTGACCTGGGTGACCACCGACGGGTCGGTCAGGAACGCTTCGCCCAGCGAGACCACCTGGCGCTTCTCGATATCGTCGCGACCGATGACGGAGATCGCGAACGGCGTATCGCGCACCGGGCGGTCGCCCAGGGCGCCGGTGTCGGTGTGGGTGCGTTCGGCGGTGACTTTCACCGCGTCCAGCTCGGTGGCCGAGCGGGACTGCGCGTGGGCCGCGCAGGCCAGCGACAGCGACAGGGCAAGCAGGGCCGGGCGCAGGGCGCGGCGCGGAAGTACGGAAGCAGGCATCGAGGGGGGTCCTCTGCGGACAGCAGCACACCGTCCGCGATCAGTTGAAAGCGGAAGAAGAGGGCGTGGCTGAGTCGGGGCACTGCCCGCGAAGGCGGAAACAGCGCGGTGCGCGAGGCGCGGCAGGACCGTGGCTGATGCGAATTGTTCTCTTTTGAGTGGTCCGCGTCAAATGATCGTCATGAACGCGGTAGCGCACGACCGTTGGTCGTGCGGCGCCGCGCAGCGGCGGACGTTACGCGCGTGCTGCCCGCCTTACCAAGGCCTTCTCGCGCCGGCGTGCGCGCCAGCCGCGCCAGTGCTGCTGCAGGCACGAGAAGATCACATACAGCGCCGGGGTGCTCAGCAGGGTCAGGCTCTGCGAGAACAGCAACCCGCCGATCATCGCGATGCCCAGCGGGCGACGCAGCTCGGACCCTTCGCCCAGGCCGATCGCCAGCGGCACCGCCGCCAGGATTGCCACCATGGTGGTCATCATGATCGGGCGGAAGCGCACGATGCTGGCTTCGCGCACCGCTTCCAGCGGGCTCTTGCCGTGCTCACGCTGGGCCACCACGGCGAAGTCGATCATCATGATCGCGTTCTTCTTGACGATGCCGATCAGCAGCACCAGCGCAATCATCGAGATCACCGACAACTCGGTATTGGTCACGAACAGCGCCAGCAGCGCGCCCACGCCCGCCGCCGGCAGGGTGGACAGGATCGTCACCGGGTGCACCAGGCTTTCGTACAGCATGCCCAGCACCAGGTACACGGTGATGATGGCGGCCAGCACCAGGATCAGCATCGAATTGGGGTTGAGCTGCACGTTGAAGCCGCCGCCATCGCTGATGCGGATGTCGCCGGGCAGGCGCAGCCCGTCCACGGTGGCCTTGATGATCGCCTCGCCTTCGCCGGTGCTCACGCCCGGGGCCAGGTTGTAGCTCAGGTCCATCGTGGTGTACTGGTTCTGGTGGGTGATCTGCGGCGGGGCCAGCCCGGGGACCTGGCGCGCCACGGCGGTGATCGGGATCATCTCGCCGTTGCCGGCGCGCACGTGGATCTCATCCAGGGCGCGCGGGGTGGCGGTCTGCTCCGGCAGTGCGTTGACCACCACGCTGTACTGGTTGATGTCCGAGTAGATCGTCGAAATCTGCCGCTGGCCGAACGCGCCGTACAGCGCGCCATCGATCGCGCCGACCGACACGCCCAGGCGCGCGGCCTTGGCCCGGTCGATCTCGATGTTCTGGCGCAGCCCGGCGGTATCCACGTCGGTGCCGACGTCGCGCAGCATGGGGTTCTTCTTCAGTGCGGCCTGCACCTTGGGCAGCCATTCCTGCAGCTGGGCCAGGTCGTTGCCCTGCAGCGACACGCGGTACTGCGCGCCCTGGCTGTTGCCGCCGCCGCCGTCGCTGGGAAGATCCTGGATCGCGCGCAGGCGCAGCTCCAGGTCGGGGTAGCGGTCGGCCTTGGCGCTCAGCCGTGCCAGCGCCTGCGCGGTGGTTTCGCGGCGGCCTTCCTTGCGGGTCTTCAGCTCGATGTTGAACTGCGCGCTGGACCCCTGGCGGCCGCTGCCCAAGCGCACGCCCACGGTTTTCACCGCCGGGTCGGCCATCAGCATGTCGGTGATGCGGCGCTGGCGGTTGACCATGTCTTCGAAGGACACCGTCGCGCTGGAGTTGGCACGGCCCCAGATAAGGCCGGTGTCCTGCGGCGGGAACGAGCCCTTCTTGACCGCGCCGGCCAGCATCACCGTGGCCACGATCAGCAGGATCGGGGTCAATGACAGCAGCAGCGCGTGGCGCAGCGAGAAGTCCAGGCAGACGGTGTACACGCGCAGCATGCGGTCGTGGGTGGCATCCAGGAAGCGGCCGATCCGCGAGGGCTTGTCCGGCTCCGTGTGGGCGCTGAGGAAGCGGCTGCACAGCGCCGGGGTGAGCGTGAGCGAGACGATCATCGAGACCACGATGGCGGCCACCAGGGTCACGGTGAACTCGCGGAAGAACGCACCGACCATGCCGCTGGCAAACAGCAGCGGAATGAACACGGCCACCAGCGAGGCGGTGATGGAGACGATGGTGAAGCCGATCTCGCGGGCGCCGGTCAAGGCCGCCTGCATGCGCGGCATGCCTTCGTCGAGGTGGCGCATGATGTTTTCGATCACCACGATCGCGTCATCGACCACGAAGCCGATCGCGATCACCAGCGCCAGCAGGCTCAGGTTGTTCAGGGTGAACCCGAACACGTACATCACCAGTGCCGCACCGGCCAGCGACAGCGGCACGGTGATCGCCGCGATCAGGGTCGGTGCCAGCCGGCGCAGGAACAGCGCCATGGTCAGGATCACCATCGCCAGGCTGATCAGCAGGGTGATCTGCACTTCGTGCAGCGACGAGCGGATGGTCGGGGTGCGGTCGAAATACGGGGTGAGCGTGGTGCCCGGCTGCAGGTAGTCGCGCAGCATCGGGATCTGCGCCTTGACCCGGTCCACCGTCTCCACGATGTTGGCCCCGGCGCGGGTGAACACGTACATCACCACCGCCGGTTTGTGGTCGAACCACGCGGCCTGGTAGGCATCCTGCTGGCCGTCGTAGACGTTGGCCACGTCCTTCAGGCGGATCACCCGGCCATCATCCTGGGTCTTGATCACCAGGTTGGCGAAGTCGGCCGCGCGCGCGACTGAATCGTTGGCGATGATCGCCGTAGTGGTGTTGCCATCGGTCAGGAAGCCGGTGGGCGAGGTCACATTGGCGGCACGCACCGCATTGCGCAGGTCATCCGGGGTGAGGTTGAGCGCATTGAGCAGGCGCAGGTTGACGTCCACCCGCACCGCCGGGGTGGAGGCGCCGGCGATATCGACCGACGACACCCCGCTGATCTGGCGGATGCGCTGGGCCAGCAGCGAATCGGCCACGTTGTACAGCTCATCGGCCGACTGCGTCTGCGAGGTCAACGCAATGGCGATCACCGGATCGTCGTTCGGGTTCGCCTTCTGGAACATCGGCGAACCCAGCCCGGACGGCAGGTCGGCCTGGGCCGAGTTGATCGCGGTCTGCACGTCCAGCGCGGCCGAATCGATGTCGACCCCGCTCTGGAAGATCATGAAGACCAGCGAGCTGCCTTCGGAGCTGGACGAGCGCATCTGGTCCACGCCGGGCAGCTGGCCCAGGTGGCGCTCCAGCGGCGCGGTGACCGTGGAGGCCATCGTGGTGGCGTCCGCGCCGGACTGGCTGGCGTGCACGAAGATCACCGGGATCTGGATGTTCGGCAGTGCCGACACCCCCAGCTTCAGGTAGCACATCAACCCGACCACGAACAGGCCGATGGCCAGCAGCGCGGTGCCGATCGGGCGGCGGATGAACGGGCCGGAGATGTTCACGCGCGGTCCTGTGCGGTGGCGTTGCGCAGCGCGCGCTGTTCACGGCGCTGGCGCAGCCATTCGGAGTAGCGCTCCATGTACAGGTAGATCACCGGCGTGGTGTACAGCGTGACCAGCTGCGAGATCAGCAGGCCGCCGACGATGGCGATGCCCAGCGGGCGGCGCAGCTCCGAACCGATGCCGGTGCCCAGCGCCAGCGGCAACGCGCCCAGCATGGCCGCGGCGGTGGTCATCATGATCGGGCGGAAGCGCAGCAGGCAGGCGCGGCGGATCGCTTCGTGCGCGTTGGCACCGGCGCGGCGCGCCTCGATGGCGAAGTCCACCATCATGATGCCGTTCTTCTTGACGATGCCGATCAGCAGCACGATGCCGACAATGCCATCCACCGACAGGCTCAGCCCGCACACCATCAGTGCCAGCAGCGCGCCCACGCCGGCCGGCGGCAGGGTGGAGATGATCGTGATCGGGTGGATGTAGCTCTCGTACAGCACGCCCAGCACGATGTAGATCACCACCAGCGAGGCCAGCAGCAGCCACACCACGTCGGTCTGGCTGCCGGTGAACTCGGCGGCCTTGCCGATGAACTGCGCGTGCACCTGCGCCGGCATGTCCAGGCTGGCGCGGGTTTCCTCGATCGCCTTGACCGCATCGGACAGCGAATAGCCCGGGGCGATGTTGAACGAGACCGTCACCGCCGGCAGCTGCTGCTGGTGGCTGACCACCAGCGGGGTGCTGGTGACCTTGCCTTCGGCCAGCGCCGCCAGCGGAATGATGTTGCCCGCACCCACCGGAATGCCGGTGTTCTGCGCGCCGATGCCGGTGGCGGTGGACGAGTTGGACGAGGTGACCTGGCCGAAGTTGGTGGCATTGCTCCCGGTCAGCGCGCCGGCGCCGTTGGAGGCCACCGCCAGCTGGTTCATCAGGGCGGTACTGGTGCGGAACTCCGGCGCCACTTCCAGCACCACGCGGTACTGGTTGAGCTCGGTGAAGATGGTCGAGATCTGGCGCTGGCCGAAGGCGTCGTACAGTGTGTCGTCGATGGTCTGCATCGGCACGCCCAGCACGCTGGCCTTGTCGCGGTCGATGTTCAGCTCCAGCGCACGGCCCTGGTTGGACAGGTTGTTGTCCACATCCGCCAGTTCCGGGCGCTGGCGCAGCGCCTCGGTCAGGCGGGTGGCCTGCAGCGCGACCTGCGCGCTGTCCACGTCCGACAGCGAGTACTGGTACTCGGTGGCGGCCACGCGGGTATCCAGGGTCACGTCCTGGACCGGCTTGAGGTACAGCGCCACCCCGGGGATGCCGGCCACGGCTTTCTGCAGGCGCGGCAGGATGTCTTCCAGCCCGTCGCGGTCGCCGCGCTCCTTCAGCACGATCGACAGCTGGCCCTGGTTGAGCGTGGGGTTCATGCTGCCGGCGCCGATGAAGGCGGCCACGCCGGTCACTGCCGGGTCCCTGCGCAGCGCTTCGGCCACGGCCTTGGTGCGCTGCTCCATCTGCGGGAACGCGATGTTCTGGTCGGCCTGGACCACGCCGGTGATCAGTCCGGTGTCCTGCTCGGGCAGCAGGCCCTTGGGAATGACGATGTACAGCACCACGGTCAACACCAGCGCGCCGGCGGCCACCGCCAGGGTCATGCGCTGGTGGTCCAGCACCCAGTCCAGGCTGCGTTCGTACAGGCCGACGGTACGGCTCCACACGGTCTGCTTGCCGGCCGCATGCGCACGCTCGTGCGCATCCTCGCCCTCCGGGAGCGCGTCGGGCTTGAGCAGGTAGGCGCACATCATCGGGGTGAGCGTCAGCGAGATCAGCATCGACAGCACCACCGCGATGCTCAGCACCCACGCGAACTCGTGGAACAGGCGGCCGGTGACGCCAGGCATCAGCAGCAGCGGCAGGAACACCGCCACCAGCGACACGGTGAGCGAGAGCACGGTGAAGCCGATCTGGCGCGCGCCGATCTCGGCCGCTTCCGGGCCGCTCTTGCCCTGTTCGATATAGCGCACGATGTTCTCGATCATCACGATCGCATCGTCGACCACGAAGCCGGTGGCCACCACCAGCGCCATCAGCGACAGGTTGTCCAGCGACATGCCAGCAAACGCCATTACCCCGAACGTGCCCGCCAGCGACAGCGGCACCGCCACCGAGGGAATGATCGTGGCCCACAGGCGGCGCAGGAACACGAAGATCACCGCCACCACCAGCCCGATGGTCAGGATCAGGGTGAACTGCACTTCATGCACGGAGGCGCGGATGGTCTCGGTACGGTCGGAGAACACTTCCAGGTGCACGTCGGCCGGCAGCACGTTCTGCAGCTGCGGCATCAATGCGCGGATGCGCTCCACCGTCTGCACGATATTGGCACCGGGCTGGCGGCGGATTTCCAGCAGTACCGCCGGCTTGCCATCGGCCCAGGCGGCGAGCTGGTCGTTCTCCACGCCGTCGACCACCTCGGCCACGTCCGCCAGCCGCACCGGCGCGCCGTTCTTGTAGCTGATGATGGTCTCGCGGTACTCCGCCGCGCTGGTCAGCTGATCGTTGGTGCCGATGCTGTAGGACTGGGTCTTGCCGTTGAGCGAGCCCTTGGGCGCATTGACGTTGGCCTGGGTCAGCGCGCTGCGCAGGTCTTCCAGGGTCAGGCCCATGTTGGACAGCTGCGCCGGGTTGACCTGGATCCGCACGGCCGGGCGCACGTTGCCGGCGATCGACACCAGGCCCACGCCCTGCACCTGCGACAGGCGCTGGGCCAGGATCGAGTCGGCGTAGTTGTTCACATCGCGCAGCGGCCGCGTGTCGGAGGTGAGCTTGAGGGTGATGATCGCCGCGTCGGCCGGGTTTACCCGGTTGTAGACCGGCTGGTACGGCAGCGATGACGGCAGGGTGGCCTGGCGGATCGCGGCCTGCACGTCCTGTGCGGCGATATCGATGTCCCGGTCCATCGAGAACTGCAGGATGATCGTGGACAGGCCTGCCGACGAATCGGAGGTCATCAGCTCCAGCCCGGAGATCTGCCCGAACTGGCGCTCCAGCGGCGTGGTGACCAGCGAGGCCATGGTGGTCGCATTGGCACCCGGGTACTGGGTGGTGACCACCAGGCTGGGCGCGTCGATTTCCGGCAGCGCCGACACCGGCAGCTGGCGGTAGCCGAGGATGCCGAGCAGCAGCAGGCCCGCCATCAGCAGCGAGGTGGCGATGGGGCGGCGGATGAAGATCGTCGAAAAGCCCACGGGCGGATCCTTGCTGTTACGTCAGACGGCGATGCGGGAGGCGAACGCCGGCCACCTGGCCGGCGTTGGGGACACGGCGTGCGCGGTCAGCGCGGGCCGCCGCCACGACGCCCACCGGGGCCCTGTTTCTGCGCGGCGGCCTTGAGTTCGGCCTCGGTCGGCGCGGCCGGCGTCTCGCCCGGCTTCAGCGCGGTGACCTTGCTGCCCGGCTTGAGCCGGAACTGGCCTTCGCTGACCACGCGCTCACCGCCCTTGAGGCCTTCGGTGATCTGGATGTTGCTGTCGCCCACTTCCACGCCGCTCTTCACGGTCTGCATGGCCACCGTGTTGTCCGGCTTGACGATATAGACGTACTCGCCATCGGGGCCGCGCATGACGGCCTGAGTGGGAATGACCACGCCGCCGGCAATGGTGCGCAGCTGCATGCGCACGTTGACGAACTGGCCCGGCCACAGGGTGTTGTCTTGATTATCGAACAGGGCGCGCGCGCGGAAGGTGCCGCTGTCGCTGCTGATCTGGTTGTCCACCACGTCCAGCTTTCCGCCATCGGTGAGTACGTGCGAGTCGTTGCGGTCCAGCGCGGCGATGGTCACCGGGCCGGCCTGCTGGGCCTGGCGCACGTCCGGCAGCTGGCGTTCGGGCAGGTTGAACACCACGTGGATCGGATGGATCTGGGTCAGGGTGACCAGCGCGGTACCGGCGCTGACCACGTTGCCTGCATCCACCGCACGGATGCCGGCAATACCGGAAATGGGCGCGGTCACGCGGGTGTACTGCAGCTGCACCTGGGCCGCGCGCATGCTGGCCTCATTGGCCGCCACCGCGCTTTCGTACTGGGCCACCTGGTTGCGCTGGGTGTCCAGGTCGGTCTTGGCGACGTACTGGCGGTATTCGGGCGAATTGGAGCGCTGGTAGTTCGAGCGCGCCGTGGCCAGCTGGGCCTGGTTCTGCTTCTTGGCCGCCGCCGCTTCGTCATAGCTGGCCTGCAGCGTGCGAGGATCGATCTGCGCCAGCAGGTCGCCCTGCTTCACTTCCTGGCCTTCCTTGAAGTTCAGGCTGATCAGCTGGCCGCCCACCTGCGGGCTTACGGTCACGGTGTTCATCGCGCTCACCGTGCCCAGCGCGCTGGCGTAGACCGGCACATCCTGGCGGGCCGCGTCGATCACCGTCACCGGTACCGGGCCGGTATCGCGTTCGCCGTCCTTGCCGGCCTCGGCCTGCGCCCCTGGCTTGGCATCCTTGCCCTTGCCACCGTTGAGCAGGTGCATGCCGACCAGCCCCACCACCAGCACTGCGATCACCAGCAGCACGATCTTCCAGAAACGCGACATTCAAAACTCCTGAGGCTGGCGAAGGGCGGGGCCCGGTTGGCAGTGGCAAAGCATACCCGCCACCCGTGTCCTTTAATGCATGACAAATGGGACGGGCGGTCAGACCCGCAAGCGCCGACAAGGTTCAACCGACGACGGTTGCTTTTCCGGACAACGTTCCCGGGCGCCGAAAGTTACAGCGAAAACCACCCTGATGCCCTACATTCAGGTTCAAGCCCCTGGAACCCCGTCGGAGACCCGAATGCCCCGTCTGTCGCTGCTGCTGTCCGCCCTGCTGCTCGCCTCGCCCGCGCTGGCCGCTACCGCCCCGGCAGAACGCCCGGAAGTCACCGCCGCCGCCGCTCGTCTGCAGGCCCAGGTAGTGCAGTGGCGCCGCGACTTCCACCAGCACCCGGAGCTGTCCAACCGCGAAGAGCGCACCTCGGCCAAGGTGGCCGAACAGCTGCGTGCGATGGGCCTGAAGCCCAGGACCGGCATCGCCCATCACGGCGTGGTGGCCATCATCAAGGGCGGCAAGCCCGGCCCGCGCATCGCCCTGCGCGCGGACATGGACGCGCTGCCGGTGACCGAACAGACCGGCCTGCCGTTTGCCTCCAAGGCCACCAGCACCTATCGCGGCGAACCGGTGGGCGTGATGCACGCCTGCGGGCATGACGCCCATACCGCCACCCTGCTTGGCGTGGCCGACGCGCTGGTGAAGATGCGCGAGAACCTGCCCGGCGAAGTGATGCTGATCTTCCAGCCTTCCGAAGAAGGCGCGCCGCCGCCGGAAGAGGGCGGTGCCGCGTTGATGCTCAAGGAAGGCCTGTTTGCCGACTTCAAGCCGGATGCCGTGTTCGGCCTGCACGTGTTCTCCAGCGTCCAGGCCGGGCAGATCGCCGTCCGCGGTGGCCCGCTGATGGCGGCCTCGGACCGTTTCGGGATCAAGGTGATCGGCCGCCAGACCCATGGCTCGGCGCCGTGGAACGGGGTCGATCCGATCGTGGCCACCGCTGACCTGGTGGGCACCGCGCAGACCATCGTCAGCCGCCGCTCCAACATCTCCAAGCAGCCGGCGGTGGTGTCCTTCGGCGCGATCAAGGGCGGCATCCGCTACAACATCATTCCCGACGAAGTGGAGATGGTGGGCACCATCCGCACCTTCGACGAAGGCATGCGCCAGCAGATCTTCGCCGACCTGCGCAACGTGGCCGAGCACACCGCCGCCGCGCATGGCGCCAAGGCGGAGACGGAAATCTTCGAAGCCGAAGGCAACCCGGCCACGGTCAACGACCCGGGCCTTACCGCGCGCATGCTGCCCAGCCTGCAGGCCGTGGTCGGCGAAGCCAACGTCTACGAGCCGCCGCTGCAGATGGGCGCCGAAGACTTCTCGCTGTACGCCCAGCAGGTGCCGGGCATGTTCTTCTTCGTCGGCTCCACCAGCGAAGGGATTGACCCGGCCAAGGCCCCGGCCAACCACTCCCCGAAGTTCCTGCTCGATGAGAAAGCGCTGGATGTAGGCCTGCGGGCGTTGTTGCAGGTGAGCCTGGATTTCCTCAACGCGCCGAAGCCGGGCTGAGGTCGCACGACCAACGGTCGTGCGCTACTGGCGCAGGTCGCGGACCGTCCGCGCCGGCTGCTCGATGCCGGCGCTGGCCCGCCACGGGTTGATGTCCAACCCGCCGCGGCGGGTGTAGCGCGCCTCTACTTCCAGCCACTCCGGCTGGCAGCGCAGGGTGAGCTCGTTGAAGATGCGCTCCACGCACTGCTCGTGGAATTCGGCATGCTCGCGGTAGCTCACCAGGTAGCGCAGCAGGCCTTCGCGGTCGATGCGCGGGCCGCGGTAGCGCACGCTCACGCTGGCCCAGTCCGGCTGGCCGGTGACCGGGCAGTTGGACTTGAGCAGCGCCGAACTCAGGGTCTCGGTCACCACCTGGCCGGCATTGGCCGACAGGTACTCCGGCGCCGGCGGGCCGTAGCGCTCGATCGCCACATCCAGCTCATCCAGTGATTCGCCTTCGGCCGCTTCCACCAGCAGCGGCACCCCGAACACCACGTTCACCACCGCCCCGGCGCAGGCCGACAGGTCACCGGCAATGCGCTGGCGGGCCTGCTCGTCATCGTCAAAGCGCGTGCTGTTGAGCGAGTTGAGGTAGAGCTTGAACGACTTGGATTCGATCAGGTTCGGCGAGGTGCACGGCACGCTGATGGTGGCCACTGCGACGCGTGGCTTGCCGCGCCGGTCCAGCCAGCTCAGCTCATAGGCCTGCCAGCGGTCATGGCCGACGAACGGCAGGTTGGCCTCGTCCACGCCGATCTCCTCGCGCGCGGCGCGGCGCGGGATCGGGAAGAGCAGGGCGGGATCGTACTGGGAGGGGTAAGCAACCTCGCGACCGAGGCTGGAGTCCTGGGGGGTATTCATGGCGCCATTTTAGCGTGGCCGGCGGCCCCTCCAGCGCCCCGTTCAGAAATACGTCCAGCGTCTTCACGCCTGCGCCATGCCCCATTAACAAGGCCTGTGACACCGTGCGATCCAGGTCGTTCTATTCAAGACGGGAGCGTGTGGATGAGTACCGACAAGAAGGCCGATTTCTCCGGCGTCACCTCCAGCGTGGATACCACCGCGCAGAAGGTGGAAAAGGCAGATTTCTCCGGCGTGACCGCTTCGGTGGATACCACCGCCGAAAAGGTGGGGGGTAGCACCTACACCGTAAAGAGTGGTGACTCGCTGTCGAAGATTGCCAAGAACGAGCTGGGCGATGGCAACGCCTGGAAGAAGATTTTCGAGGCCAACCGTGACGTGCTGGATGACCCCGACAAGATCTTCCCGGGCCAGACGCTCAAACTGCCGCCTAAAGACTAAGCCCGCTCCGCCTGCTGTCCATTATTGATTCCCAGGGAGGAATTCCATGAAGAAGACGTCCATCAGTACCGCCGTACTTGCTGCCCTGCTGGCCACCGTTGCCCTGGCCGGCTGCAAGAAGAAAGAAGAAACCGTCGACAACAACGCGCAGCCGGCTGCCCCGGTAGCGACGACGCCGGTCGAACCCGCCGCACCGCAGCCGATGACGGCCGCCGCGCCGGTCAACGTTTCCGGCGTAACTGTCGGCAAGACCGCCGCAGCCGACAAGACCGTCGCGTCAGCAGCACTGTTTGCTCCGAAAGACGTGATCATCATTTCGGTCCGCACCGCAGGCACGGCCACCAACGCCAACGTTGGCGCCAAGCTGACCTATCAGGACGGCCAGGTGGCGGGCGAACAGAGCCAGGTGCTGAACACCACCGGCGATGAGACCACCAACATAAGCTTCACGAATGCCAATGGCTGGCCGGCGGGCAAGTACCGCGCGGAGGTCACGGTAGATGGTAAGGCGGCCGGAACGCCGCAGGAGTTCGAGGTCAAGTAAGTCCCGCCGACTCTCTCCCGGCACGGGCTCACGATGGACGCAGCCGCGAGGCTGCGTCTTTTTTTTGCCACACAGCGTTCCAATACCACCGCGTATGGCCCCGCTTTGCTCCCCGGGGCTGAAACCGCGACAATGCGGGGGTTACCCGGAGAGCACTGTCCCCCATGTCGAACACGCCCAAGATTCTGTACACGCTTACCGATGAAGCCCCGTTCCTGGCCACCCAGTCGCTGCTGCCGATCGTCGAGGCCTACACTGCCACCGCCGGCATCGCAGTCGAAACCCGTGACATCTCGCTGTCCGGCCGCATCCTGGCGCTGTTCCCGGATTTCCTGAAGGACGACCAGAAGGAAGCCGACCACCTGGCCGAACTGGGCCAGCTGGCGACCACCCCGGACGCCAACATCATCAAACTGCCCAACATCAGCGCCTCGGTGCCGCAGCTCAAGGCGGCCATCAAGGAGCTGCAGGACCAGGGCTATGCCCTGCCCAACTACCCGGACGTGCCCACTGACGACGTCTCGCGCGACATCAAGGCGCGCTATGACAAGGTCAAGGGCAGTGCGGTGAACCCGGTGCTGCGCGAAGGCAACTCCGACCGCCGCGCGCCGCTGTCGGTCAAGAACTACGCCCGCAAGCACCCGCACCGCATGGGCAAGTGGTCCAACGAATCGAAGTCGCACGTCTCGCACATGGACGGCGGCGATTTCTACGGCAGCGAAAAGTCGACCACCCTGGCCGCCGCCGGCAACCTGAAGATCGAACTGCAGCAGGCCGACGGCACCACCGTCGTGCTGAAGGAAAAGACCGCCGTTAAAGCTGGTGAGATCGTCGATGCCGCGGTAATGAGCCGCAACGCGCTGGCCGCGTTCGTGCAGGCGCAGATCGCCGATGCCAAGGCCAAGGGCGTCCTGTTCTCGCTGCACCTGAAGGCCACCATGATGAAGGTGTCCGACCCGATCATGTTCGGCGTGGTCGTCGAAGAGTTCTACAAGGACGTGCTGGCCAAGCACGCCGACGTGCTCAAGCAGGCCGGCTTCGACCCCAACAACGGCATCGGCGACCTGTACGCGCGCCTGCCGCAGCTGCCTGAAGCCACCCAGGAAGCGATCAAGGCCGATCTGGCTGCCGAATACGGCAAGCGCCCGGGCCTGGCCATGGTCAATTCCGACAAGGGGATCACCAACCTGCACGTGCCCAGCGACGTCATCGTCGATGCCTCGATGCCGGCCATGATCCGCGACTCCGGTGGCATGTGGAATGCCGATGGCAAGCTGCAGGACACCAAGGCTGTCATTCCTGACCGCTGCTACGCCGGCGTATACCAGGCCGTGATCGACGACTGCATCGCCCACGGCGCGTTCGACCCGGCCACCATGGGCTCGGTGCCGAACGTCGGCCTGATGGCGCAGAAGGCCGAAGAATACGGCTCGCACGACAAGACCTTCCAGATTCCGGCCGACGGCACCGTGCGCGTCACCGACGATGCCGGCAACGTGGTGTTCGAACACGCCGTGCAGACCGGCGACATCTGGCGCATGTGCCAGACCAAGGACGCCCCGATCCAGGACTGGGTCAAGCTGGCCGTCAACCGCGCCCGCCTGAGCAGCACCCCGGCCGTGTTCTGGCTGGATGCCTCGCGCGCGCACGATGCGCAGGTGATCGCCAAGGTCGAAACCTACCTCAAGGACCACGATACCAACGGCCTGGACATCCGCATCCTGGCTCCGGTGGAAGCGACCGCGTTCTCGCTGGACCGCATCCGCAAGGGTGAAGACACCATCTCGGTGACCGGCAACGTGCTGCGCGATTACCTCACCGACCTGTTCCCGATCATGGAACTGGGCACCAGCGCCAAGATGCTCTCCATCGTGCCGCTGATGGCCGGTGGTGGCCTGTTCGAAACCGGCGCCGGTGGTTCGGCTCCCAAGCACGTGCAGCAGTTCGTGGAAGAGGACTACCTGCGCTGGGATTCGCTGGGTGAATTCCTGGCCCTGGCTGCCTCGCTCGAGCACCTGGGCAACCGCTACGACAATGCCGGTGCGACGGTGCTCGCCAAGACCCTGGACCAGGCCAATGGCCAGTTCCTGGACAACGACAAGTCGCCCTCGCGCAAGCTCGGTGGCATCGACAACCGTGGCAGCCACTTCTACATCGCGCTGTACTGGGCCCAGGCCCTGGCCGCGCAGGACGACGATGCCGCGCTGAAGGCCCGCTTCGCCCCGCTGGCCAAGGCGCTGTCGGACAATGAAGCGGCCATCGTCGGTGAGCTGATCGCCGCGCAGGGCAAGCCGGTCGACATCGGCGGTTACTACCGCCCGGACGTGGCCAAGGCCAGCAAGGCGATGCGCCCGAGCAGCACGTTCAACGACGCACTGGCCGCGCTGTAAGCCTTCAGCCACCGGCACCAAGGCAGTAACCGAGGAACCCGCGCCTGGCGCGGGTTCCTTTTTTTTTGCCCGCAAATACGTGACACCCGTCCGGGTGGTTCTGGCACTCTCTCGCCAGCCGCAACAGGTAAAGAAGGCATGAAACCTGCATGCTGCCAAGGCGCGCATACCGGAAGGATCCGACCGTTTCGCCAACGCGAAGTGAGCAATCCGTCACCGATCTGCGCGAGATCCTTGGCATAGGCTATCGGCGAGCGTTCCGCAGTAGCTGTGATCTCTCACAAGCCAGGGGAAGGGCATGGCCAGGGTGCTGGTGGTCGGATCGGATGTCCAGGGAGAACGGGCGTTGCTGCAGCGCCTGCGCGTGGCCGCCTCGTTGCCGGCCGATACGGTACGCAGCTGTCGCGACCTCGACGAGTGCGACCTGCTGGTGATCAAGGACACGCCGGCACTGCGCAACGCCGCGCTGCGCATGGTGCGCGAGCGACCGCGCATCCAGGTCTGGGTGGAAGACCAGAACGGGCAGTTGCACCAGGGACAGGGCGATGATTACGGCGTACTCGACGACCACGCCATCGAAGACGCCTTGCGGCAGATGCCTGGTGCGCCGCTGCGGATCGACGAACCGTGCACGGCGCAGGGCGCCAAGGCGATCACCCGCGCGCTGCGCGAGCGCCTGCCCGCGCGGCAGGGCCACGCGGTGCTGGTGCTCAACGAAGTGCCCACCTTGCTGTTGGATTTCGCGCAGGACCAGATGGTGGTGCTGCCCGGTACCGACCCCTGCAGCCTTGCCCAGCTTCTGTCAGATCAGTTTGAAGCGCTGTCACTGCACGGGCTTTCCGAACGCCGCTACCAGGAACTGGGCGGCGCGCTGCCGCGCCAGCCGCTGCGCCCGCTGCTGTGGCAATGGGGCCAACGCCCCGCGCATTGGCATGACCTGGATGCCCGGCTGCAACGCGGTGCGCGGGTGAAGCTGCTGCGCTGGCCCGACTTCCGCGTGCTCGGCCACCAGCACGACAGCTTCCGGCTGTGTTCGCTGCTGCTCAAGCGCGCGTGCAGCGTGGACGAGTGCGCCACCCTGCTGGACGTGGCATCGGATGCGGTACGCAGCTTCGTGCACCCGGCGTACCTGTGTGGCTACGCCGCGCTGGAAGATGCGCCAGCCAGCAGCGTACCGCTGCGCGCAGGGGAGGGCGGCGGCACCCTGCTGGCCCGGATGTGGCGCAGCGTTCGCCAGCGTGGCGGGGGCTGAGCGTGCGCGAACACAAGATCGTGGTGCTGGGAGGCATGGGGTGCGGGAAGTCGACCCTGGTGCGCGCCATCGCCGCAGGCGCGGTGGTGGATACCGACGTGCACAACAGCGACCGCGCCGGCGCCGACAAGGCCTCTACCACGGTGGCGATGGACTACGCCGATATCGACCTGCCCAACGGCGACCGCCTGCGACTCTACGGCACGCCCGGGCAGCAGCGCTTCGACTTCATCTGGCCGATCCTGCTGAAGGGCGCCAGTGGCGTGGTGCTGCTGCTTGATGCCACCCGTCACACGGCAGTGGAAGAACTGCAGGGCTATCTGGGTGTGCTGCGCGAGCATGCCACGCAGGTGCCGGCCGTGATTGGCGTTTCGCGCATGGACCTCGCCCCGGACTTCGACCTCGATTCCTGCGCGACGGTCGCGGGTTGGGATGACCGCCTGCTGCCGGTGATGCCGGTGGACGCACGCGAACGCGAACAAGGACTTTTCCTTATGGACGTGCTGATGAGCGAGATGGAAACCCGCGACCTGGTGCTGGCCCATGGCTGACGGACAGGATGTGCGCCGGCTCGATCCGGCCGTGCGCGACCGTGTTGCCCGGCACCTTCAGGCGTTCGCCGACACGCTCAATGGGGTGCGCAGCGCGGTACTGGCCAGCGTGGATGGCTTCGCACTGGTGCCGGCCGCCGGCAGCCACGGTAACGGCGAGCGCCTGGCGGCAATGACCAGCGCGATGCTGGCACTGGCCGCCGCCGTGGGCCGCGAGCTGTCGCTGGGCGAACTGGAAGTGCTGATGCTGGAAGCCGGCGAGGGCAAGGTGCTGATGCTGGCGCTGCCGTGCGCGCCCGCACCGCTGTTGCTGATGGCCGCCTGCGACACGCGCTGCGTGACCGGCAAGGTGCTTTGGAGTGCAAAGGAATGTGGCCGCAACATCATGGCCGAACTCAGCGGATCACGAGCCGATCCGCAGGGGAACTAGGGGCTCGATAACCAAATGGGGTGCAACATGGCAGGTGTGAGCGAAACCTTGAGCGCGCTGATGACCATCGACGGCGCGCAGGCGGTGGCACTGGTGGACTATGAAAGCGGCATGCTGCTGGGCGAAGCCGGCTCGGGCATGGACATGGAAGTGGCGGCAGCGGGCAACACCGAAGTGATCCGGGCGAAGATGAAGACCGCCGCGTCGCTGAACCTCAACGACACCATCGAGGACATCCTGATCTCGCTGGGCAAGGCGTACCACATCATGCGCCCGGTGGCCTCCAGGAAGGGCCTGTTCCTCTACCTGGTACTGGACCGCAACAAGTCCAACCTGGCACTGGCACGGCGCCGGGTGCAGGACGTGGAGGCCTCCCTGGCGCTGTGAGACCTGACGCTGCTGCCGGCCACCCCGGGTGGTCGGTGGCAGCCCGGGATGGGATCGCTTGCCGGCCATGGGCCGGCCCCACTATGGTTGGGGTGGTCTTCCCGGTTGCCCTGCATGCCTGTTGCCCCATCCCCTGATGACGAAGCGCTCGCCACGCGGTTGGCGGCACTGATCCGTGATGCCTTCGAGGATTACCACGCGCGTTTCGCCGGGGTGACGCGCCGCGCGCGGGTACGCTTCGAGACCCGCGACTGGAACGGGGCGCGGCAGGATGCGGTGGAACGCATCGGGCTGTATGACCGCTGCATTGCCGAAACGGTGGATGTGCTGCGGCGGGCAGCGCGTGAGGCCGTGGGTGAGCGCGCGCTGTGGCTGCAGATCCGCAGGGCCTACGCAGGCCTGGTGGGTGGGTTGATCGACGCAGAACTGTACAAAACCTTCTACAACACGCTGGCCCGGCGCCTGTTCGCTACTGAAGGCGTGGATGCCGCAGTGGAGTTCATGGCGATGGATGTGGAGCCATCCGACGCAATCACCCATCCGGTCGCGCGGCATACCTACGCGCTGTCGGCGACGCGGCCGGCCGAGGCCTTCATGCGGGTGCTGGGTGACTATCGCTTCGATGTGCCCTATGCGCACCAGTTGCGCTGTGCGGCGGCCATTGCCGTGCGCCTGCAGGACGACCTGCAGCATTGGGGTACCCAGCCCGTGCGCAGCATCGAGCTGCTGGATACCGTGTTCTACCGCGAGCGTCGCGCCTACCTGGTGGGGCGGGTGTTCGGCGAACACCGCTTCTCACCGTGCGTAATCGCGCTGGTCAACGACGACAACGGCCTGCGTGCCGAAGCCGTGCTGACCCGGCGTCGCGATGTGGCGCACCTGTTCGGCGTGTCACGCAGCTACTTCCAGGCCGACCTGGCCACGGTGGGAGATGCGGTGGTGTTCCTGCGCAGCCTGCTGCCGGCCAAGCCGATCGATGAGATCTACACCGTGCTGGGCCGCGCCAAGCAGGGCAAGACAGAGCGCTACCGGACCTTCTTCCGCCACTTCCAGGACCATCCCGACGAACAGCTGGTGCATGCCGATGGCACACCGGGCATGGTCATGGCCGTGTTCACGCTGCCCAGTTACCCGCTGGTGTTCAAGCTGATCCGCGACCGCTTCGCCTGGCCCAAGACCATGACCCGGCACCAGGTCGAAGAAAAGTACGCGCTGGTGTTCAACCTGGATCGCGTCGGGCGTCTGCTGGACGCGCAACCCTACCGCCACCTGCGCTTTCCCAAGGCCCGCTTCTCGCCGGCGCTGCGCGAAGAACTACTGAGCCAGTGCGCGGCCAGCGTGCGTGAGGACGGCGATTCGCTGGTGATCGCGCTGTGCTATGTGCAGCGTCGTTTCCGCCCGCTCAACCTGTACCTGCGCGAGCAGACGGCCGAAGCCCGCCGTGCCGCCGGGTTGGATTACGCGCAGGCCATCACCGACATGGCACGCAACAACATTTTCCCCGGTGACATGCTGCCCAAGAACTTTGGTGTATCGCGGCATGGGCGCGCGGTGTTCTATGACTACGACGAGCTGTGCCTCGTCAGCGACTGCGTGTTCCGCGCCTGGCCGACACCGCGCAATGCGGACGAAGCCATGGCCGATGAGCCGTGGTTCCACGTGGGCCCACGCGATGTGTTCCCGGAGCGCTTCGCACCCTTCATGGGGTTGCCCGCCGACGAGCTTGCCGCCGTGCGCGAACACCATGCGCATCTGTTCGACCCGCACTGGTGGCAAGGGTTGCAGGCGCGTTTCGCGGCCGGCGACTATCCCGATACGCCGCCCTATGCAGCCCATCATCGCCTGGCCTGATTTCCCCCTGACACATCACTGGGCTATCCTCGGGGTTCATCCACAAGGAGCAGGTGAGATGCGTTATCCCCATATTCTGGCGTTGGCCCTCGCATTGGGCGGCACCGGGCTGGTCGCGACAACCGATACCGCTGCACAGACCGCGCGTTCGGTGCGTGAGACCGCCGAAGCCAGCATGACGCTGACCGGCAAGATCGATATCGGTACCGACGGGCACGTCACCGGCTTCCAGCTGGACCACGCCGACACGCTGCCTCCCGATCTGGCGGCATTCGTGCAGCGCCAGGTGCAGGCATGGCAGTTCCAGCCGATCGTGGACAACGGCACGGCGGTCGCCACACAGACGCCGGTGACCCTGCGCCTGCTCTCCCAGCCCGGTCCGGGCGGCGCGGGCGACACCGTGCGCGTGGCGGGTGCGAGCTTCAGCAAGTACGACCCGGAAAACACCAGCCGGGTGACCTCCAGCGAGCTCCGCTTGCCGGCCTATCCCAGGAATCTCGCTGCCATGCGCGCCAAGGGCGAAGTGCTGCTGCTGGTGAAGGTCGGCCGCGACGGTACCGTGGACGATGTGGTCGCCGAGCAGGTGAACCTGCGCGTGGTGGGCAAGGAAAACCAGATGCGGCAGGTGCGCAACGAGTTTGCCCGTGCATCGGTGTCCGCGGCGCGCAGCTGGACCTTCCGCCCGCCGACCACCGGCAGGCTCAAGGACGCCGAGTCGTGGACCGTGCGGATCCCGGTCCGCTACATGATGGGCGAACGCACACCTTACGGCACGTGGGAAGCCTATATTCCCGGCCCGCGCGAGCGCGCGCCGTGGCGCAACTCGCAGGCCGGCGAGGACGCCGCACCGGACCTGCTGACTGCGGGCGGCATCTACATGGCCGACCTGGATGACGGTCCGCGCCTGCTCACCCCGTTGGGCATCTGATCACAAGGAGTCGTGCAATGCGTAGCTCCCTTTACCTGGCACTGGCCCTGGCACTTGGCGGCAGCATCGTCGCCGCCGCACCGGACGCCGCCGCACAGACACGCAGCGAAATGCGCAGGACCGCCGAAGGCAGCATGGTGCTGACCGGGCAGGTCAACATTGGTACCGAAGGGCAGGTGGAAGGCTTCGTGCTGGACCAGCGCGAAAAGGTGCCGGCTGAACTGGCCAGCTTCGTTGACCGCTCCGTGCAGACCTGGCGCTTCGAGCCGATCGTGCGCGATGGCAAGCCCGTGCGTGCGCGCACCCAGGTGTCCATCCGCCTGGTCGCCAACATCGGGCCCGACGGCAAGGACATGGTCACGCTCGACGCCGCGACCTTCGGCGGGTACGACGCCACAAGCACCGACCAGGTCACCTCGATCACGCTGGCGCCGCCGCGGTTTCCCTCGGTCGCACTGAACATGGGTGGAAGTGGCGATGTGATGTTGATCGTGAAAGTCGGCCGTGACGGCAAGGTCATGGATGTGATCGCCGAACAGGTCAACCTGCGCGTGCTCGGTGACGCGCGTCGCATGGAGCGGCTGCGCGAGGCGTTCGCGAAGCAGAGCGTGGACGCCGCACATCGCTGGAGCTTCCGCGCCCCCAGCACGGGTGACGAGAAGGACAAGCCGTTCTGGTCCGTGCGCGTGCCGGTCAGCTTCGACTTCGGCGAAGTCACGCGCGGCTACGGCCAGTGGAACGTCTACATTCCGGGCCCGCGCGCGCATGCGCCCTGGCGGGAGGTCGGACCCGGCGAACAGGATGTGGCTGGCCTGCTGGCGGTCGGCGGCGTGTACATGACCGACGTCAGCAATGGCCCGCGCCTGCTGACCCCGCTGGGCGGGTAAGCAGCTGAAACACCGGATCGGCGCCGCGCGTCGATCCGGTTTCAGCATCAGCTTCCGGCCGGGCCGTCTGGCGCTGGATACACCACGGTCCGGTTGCGACCCTGTTCCTTGGCCATGTACAGCGCCTTGTCGGCCAGACGCAGCGCCTGCTGCGGGTCCTCGTGGTAGGACGGGTAGTGGGCCACGCCCAGCGACACCGTTACCGTGCCGACCTGTTCGAACACTTCTGCTTCCACCTGCAGGCGCAGGCGCTCGGCGATGCCTGCGCTGGCGGTGACGTCGATGCCGGGCAGCAGGATCAGGAACTCCTCGCCGCCATTGCGGCACAGCAGGTCGGTGTCGCGCGAATCGTCGCGCATCAGCTGGGCGATGCGCAGGATCACCGCATCGCCGACCGCATGGCCGAAGCGGTCGTTGATGGTCTTGAACCGGTCGATATCCAGCGCGATGATTCCGAACGGCTGCCCGCGTGCCTGCCAGTCTTCCAGCCCTTCCTGCAGGCCGCGCCGGTTCTGCAGGCCGGTGAGCGGGTCGGTCATGCTGGCGCGGTTGAGTTTGCCGATACGGTCCTGCAGCAGGTTGAAGCTGTACAGCAGCGCCTGCTTGAGGTGCGCGGCCTCGTAGTACCACGCCTTGATGCCGGTCACGTGGCGGATGGCGATGCCGGTGTCGCGGTTCTGCACGTTGCGCGCCATCTGCCACAGCGGCAGCGAAATGCGCCGGGCGAACCACCAGGTAACCAGCAGCGACAGCACGCCCAGCGGAATGGCATTCCAGATCACCGCTTTCATCAAGCGCGACAGCGGCGCCAGTGTGGCCTCCGTCGGGCGCTGTGCCACCACGCCCCAGCCCACGCTGGGCACCGGCGCGTAGCCGGCCAGCATCAGCACGCCGTGGCTGTTGCGCACTTCCTGCGCGCCCGAGTGGCCCTGGCTCACCGCCTTCACCGCCGGGTTCTCCAGGGCGAACTGGCCAACCCGGGTGGGTTCGATGTGGTACAGGATCCGGCCATTGCGGTCGACCACGTAAAGATACGAGCCGTCGCGGTAGTAGTGCTTGCCCAGCAGGCTCTGCAGGATGCTGCGCTGGCGCAGGTAGATGGTGCCGCTCACATAGCCTTTGTACTGGCCCTGCGGGTCGAAGATCGGGTGCGAGATGGCGACCAGCAGCCGGCCGGTGGCCGACTGGTAGGGATCGCTGATGTACGGCTCGCGGCGCTTGAGCGCCTCGCTGTTGCCCTGGCTGTTGAGCACCACCCCCTGCAGGGACAGGCTCAGCGGCGAGGTGGCCAGCACCGTGCCGGCCGGGTCCACGATCAGTACCGAGTTGAAGCTGTTGGTCTGCAGCTGCAGGCGCGCCGCTTCGGCTTCCAGCTCGGAGCGGGCATGCGCCCGCTGGCCCAGGCCGGTGGCGGCATAGGCCAGCTGCTGCTGCGCCGACAGCACGAAGTTCTGGGTGCTCTCGGCCAGCTTGCTGGCGTACACCCGGTTGGATTCGAGCGTGGTGCCGATCAGCTGTTCGCGCTGCACGCGGTAGCTGGCATGCAGGGTGTTGGCCAGGGCGACCAGCGCGCTGAGCAGGGCAAGCGCCAGGATCAGCTTGCCCAGGTTGAGGCGGGAGGACAGCAGGGGCATGGCAGAGTGACCGGCAGGATGCTGCGCCAACCGGTCCTACCGATGAGGCTGCAACGGGGCGGATGAGGGGGTCCCGGCGCGGATTATCACGGATTCACCCCCCAAAGGGGGAGGTCCGGACTCAGCGTTCCATCCGCTTGCGCAGCACGCTGCGCACATTGGCCGCCATGCCCTCATCCAGCGGACCCAGCACGCCGCGCTTGCTGTCGGGGATATGTGCGTTGGCTTCGCCATCGGCGCCGAACACGTAGTGGTCGAACAGTGCCCGCCAGTGCCTGCGCTGGGCCGGCGGCAGCCCGCGCAGCGCGAGCAGCGACAGCATCAGGGCATTCATCGGCGGGTCCATCCAGGCCGGCACCGGACGCCACCAGTAGTTCACCAGCACGTTGAAATCATCCAGCCCTTCCATGTGGTGCCACCACAGGGAAGGAATGAACACGGCATCACCGGGGCCCAGCTCGGCCACCTGGGCGCTGGCCATGGCCCGGGCAAAGCGCGGGAAGCGGTCCAGGTCCGGTTCGGCGAAGTCCACCAGGCTCACTGCCTGGCCGGCCGGGGTGAAATCCAGCGGACCGACATACAGGTTGCCGATCTGATCGGGCGGAAACAGGGTGACCCGGCGGCGGCCGGCGGCGACGCAGGCCAGGTTGTCGGGCACGTCGTGGTGGGCGGCGATGCGCGAGCGGTTGCCGATCCAGATGCTGGCCAGCGGTCCGTCCACGCCCAGCGCCAGCGGATTGTCCTGGCGGAAGCCGGGCAGGAAGCTGTCCAGCGTGGTCGAGGCCACGTAGATGGTGGGCGGTTCGGGCGTGCTGCGGTACTTGAGCAGCGTATCGAGCACCACTTTCAGCGCGATCTGCTCGCGGCGGAAGTTGAAGCCGCTCATGTCCGCGTTGTAGAAGATCCGCCCCTTTGCTGCGGGCGGCGCGGTCGTGGCGGTAACCGGCAGGGTGCCGTGGTCGTACTGCTTCAGGTGGGCGACCGCCGCATCGGCCGAGTCGCGCGCGGCGCCGACCATCGGCCAGTCCGCCACCAGCCCGCGGATCACCTTGGGCGTGGTCCAGCCCGGGAGAACCTCGGCCAGCCGGTGGCGGTCGAGGTCGCGCACTTCGTCGATCGGACCGGGCGTGGCAGGCATGGCAGGGTCGCTTGCAGGCGGTGGCGGTGTGGCGAGTGTAGACCCGCCACACCGCTGCTGCTCAGAACTTGTAGCGGACGCCGAACATGTAGCGCGGGCCGGTCTGGGTGGCGTAGCGCAGCATGTTGGTATGCCGTGCGTAGGTACGCATGGTCTCGTCGGTGAGGTTGATCGCCTCCAGGCTCAGCGACAGCTGCTCGCTGACCGCGTAGCTGATGTTGAGGTCGAGCTGGCCGTAATCATCGGTGTAGTTCGGGTTGGGACCCTGGCCGCCGATGCCGTTGAGGAACTTGTCGCGCCAGTTGTAGGCCGCACGGATCTGCCAGTTGTGCTTGTCGTAGAACGCCACCAGGTTGGCCGAATCGCTCAGGCCCACCATCGGGTACTGGTCGCCCAGGCTCTGGTTGTCGAAGGTCAGCCCCGACTTCACCTTGGTGTAGTTCGCCGCCAGGCCGAAGCCGGACTGGCCGAACAGGTGCTGCACCGCCACTTCCCAGCCATCGAGATGGTCCGAACGCTGGTTGGCCGGCAGGGTGATGTCGAAGCCGGCGATCGGATCGCCAGGCTGCCCGACGATGGTGCCGGTGAGCTGGCCGGCCGAGTTGGTGCCGGTGGCGGTCACGCCCGGCTGGCCGTTGAAGTTGGTGAAGATGTAATCGCGGATGCAGGGCATGTCGCTCACCCCGCAACCGGCCGCCAGCGCTGCGTTCCAGTAGGCGCCACCCACCGGGGTGTGCAGGTTGCCGGTGTTCTCGCGGACGATGGTGTTGCTGATGAAGTTCTTGATGTTCTTGCGGAAGAAGCCGACCGAGGCGTAGCTGGATTCGCCGTAGTACCACTCCAGCGACAGGTCGAAGTTGTCCGACAGCAGCGGCTCCAGCGCCGGGTTGCCGCGCGACCCGCTGCCACCCTGGGTGCGCACGATGTCGGCCAGCGACTGCCCGCTCTGGATCTGGTCCCACCCCGCGCGGCCCAGGCTGCGGCTGTAGCTGCCGCGCAGCGCCAGCGTATCGCTGATGTCCAGCTTCAGGTCCAGGTTGGGCAGCACATAGTCGTACTTGCCGCTGTCGCTGATGAAGCCGCTTTCGCTGGCGTATTCGATGTTGAGCTCGTTGGCCGAACTCCAGCTGATCCCGTTGGGCACGCGCACCATCGCGGTGGAATCCACGTCGGTCTGCTCATAGCGCACGCCGACGGCCACGTTCAGCGGCATCGACCAGTCGAACGTGGTGCGGTACTGCAGGAACGCGCTCTTGGACGTTTCGTTGGTGCGGATGTCCTGCGAATACTCGGTGGGAGCCACGTAGCAGGTCGGGCAGGCCGGGTCGGACGCGGTGCCGACCTGGGCGGCGCGGTTGATCAGCCTGTCGAAGTCGAACACCAGGAACTGGCCGGTCAGGCGCGGATCGTTGTGCCCCGAGAACGCATCGAAGTACCTGGCCATGTCGTCGGCGTACCAGATGCTGTCATCGTAGTCGGCCGGCGTGCCGAGGCCGCCCCAGCTGTTGCGCTGCATGATCGCCGAGGCCGAGCGGTTCTTGACGTCGGTGTAGCCCACGCCGAAGTCCAACGCGGAGTAGTCGGCGAACGTGAAGGTACCGCGGCCCTGGTACTGTTCCACCTCGGACTTGTTATAGCTGTTCTGGAACACAGAGCCTGTGACCAGGGCATCGGCCGCCTGCACACCGCCTGGCGGCAGTGCGATGTTGATGATCGGCAGGTCGCCGCTGTAGTCGACCGTGGTCTTGCCGCGCACGAACGCGGCAACCCCGAGCACGCCAGCCGAACCATACGGGCTGTCGGGCTGCGATTCGCCGGTGGAATGGTGGGCGTCGAAGTTCAGGGTCAACGCATCGTTGACTTCCCACTCCACGTTGAAGCCCAGCGAGTCCAGCGTGTTCTTCGTGGCCAGCTGCGCACCACCCATCGACACGTCCGAATTGACCATGTCTTCGCTGTAGATGATCGGCGCGGCGACCGGGCCGTTGGTCCAGATGCTGTCGCCCGGGCCATAGTTGAACCACACCGACAGCTCACTGCGCTGCTGCTGCACCTTGTTTTCCACATAGGTGTAATCGAGCGTGGTGGTCACGTTGTCGACCGGCTTCCACTGCAGGGTGGCCTGGCCGTTGGTGCGCTGGCGCTGCACGCCGTTGACGTTGTAGGCGGTGTTCTGCGGGCGGCCGTACACGTCATCGGGGCCGGGACGATTCTGGATGCGGTCCGCGTAGCCCTGGCCCGGCTGCGGCAGCACGCGCCAGTCAGTGGTGTTGTCGCCTTCGAACGTGGCCCAACCTTCGGCCACCGTGGCCTGGTTGAAGCCGGAATCGCGCTCCTGGTAGCTGCCGCTCAGCATCACGCCCACGCGACCATCGGCATAGGTGTCACTGAAGATGCCGGAGATCTCACCTGTGTACTTCGAACCCTGCAGCGTGCTGGGCAGGTTGTCGTTGGAGGTGTCGTTGACGGCCTTCAGGCCGACGCTCACCACCGGCGCCGATTCGAGCGGGCGCAGGGTCTTGACGTTGATCGTGGCACCGATGCCACCGGTCGGGTTGTCGGCACGGGTGGTCTTGAACACTTCCACCGCCGAGATCGACTCGGAGGCGATGTTGGCGAAATCGAACGAGCGCGAGCCGGACAGGCCGGCGCCGCCGTTGCCCAGATTGGAGGCCGGCATCTGGCGGCCGTTGAGCAGCACCAGGTTGAAGTCCGGGCCGATGCCGCGAACGGTCACCTTGGAGCCTTCGCCGCTGGAGGTGCGGTCGATCGACACGCCGCTGATGCGCTGCAGCGATTCGGCCAGGTTGGTATCGGGGAACTTGCCGATGTCCTCGGCCACGATGCCGTCCACCACACCCTGGCTGTCGCGCTTGAGGTTCATGGACGAAGTGAGGCTGCCACGGATACCGGTGACCTGCACCGTATCAAGCGTGGCCGGATCCAGCCCTTCCGACGACGACGCAGCGCCGTCGCGGGTGGTGTCCTGGGCCCACGCCGGCCCGGCCAACACGGCGAGCAGCGCGGAAGTGAGCATTGCCTTGCGGGGTACGGCCTTGTACGTCTTCATTGCAGCTCCCTCCCCAGGGAAATCGGTAATGGCAGTCCTACGGCGTCTGACACGATTCAACAACGATGTGGGCGGATTGGGCCGATGCCTGACAGCGTTGTCAACAAACTGCCATGAAGCGCATCGTTCGCGGTGTCGCGCGTGGGTGTCCCTGCGTGTCCCGGGGCGGGTCGCTGTATACGCGCCAAACCCTGCAATGCGGGCCTTTCAGCCCTGTTTTGCCGGGACGTCAAGCGCCCGATTCAGTCGGGTCTGCTCGTTGTGCAGTGCAGAACGAAACTGCGCGAAACCCGTTTTCGGGCAGGTGACGGTGACTGTCGCGTGTTCTGACCGGTTGTCTGACAGCGCTGGACAACAGGACGCCAAGCAGGTTCCATGTCTGGCCGCCGCATGGCTGGCATTCCCATCAGAAGGACAGGCAATGGACACTTCCACCGTGGTTCGCGGGCAGCACGTACAGAGCACACGCATGGCACTGGCCGTGGTGACGGCGATCTTCTTCATGTGGGGCTTCATCACCTGCCTCAACGACATCCTGATTCCGCACCTCAAGTCCGCGTTCTCGCTGACCTGGGTGCAGGCGATGCTCATCCAGTTCACCTTCTTCGGCGCGTACTTCCTGATGTCGCTGCCGGCGGGCCGGCTGGTGGCTGCGGTGGGCTACAAGCGCGGCATCGTGGCCGGTCTTGCGATCGCCGGGGTCGGCGCGCTGCTGTTCTGGCCCGCGGCCGCGCTGCATGTATACGGGCTGTTCCTGGGCGCGCTGTTCGTGCTGGCCACCGGCATCACCGTGCTGCAGGTCGCGGCCAACCCGTATGTGGCGCTGCTGGGGCCGGAGCAGACCAGCTCCAGCCGGCTCACCCTGGCCCAGTCGATGAACGCGCTGGGCACCACCATTGCCCCGCTGTTCGGTGGCCTGCTGATCCTGGCGGCCGAACCGCGCAGCGCCGAGCAGCTCGCGCTGCTGCCGCAGGCCGAAGCGCTGGCTTACCGCGCCGCTGAAGCACAATCAGTGCAGGTACCGTACTTCGGCCTGGCCACCGCATTGTTCGTGCTGGCCGCGGCGATCTGGATGTTCCGCCTGCCCAGCATTGCCGGGGTGGAAGACAGCAAGGAGCAGGGCACGCTCGGTGCGGCGCTGCGCCACAAGCACCTGGCCTTCGGCGTGCTGGCGATCTTCTTCTACGTGGGTGCGGAAGTGTCCATCGGCAGCGTGCTGGTCAACTTCCTGTCCATGCCGGGCATCGGCGAAGGCCTGACCGAGCAGGAGGCCACGCGCTATGTGTCGCTGTACTGGGGCGGTGCGCTGGTCGGCCGCCTGGTCGGTACGTTCCTGCTGGCGCGCTTTGATCCGCGTCGCCTGCTCGGACTGTTCGCGCTGGTGGTGATGGGGCTGCTGGCGGTGACCATGCTCGGCACCGGCGAGCTGGCCAAGTGGAGCGTGGTCAGCGTGGGTCTGTTCAATTCGATCATGTTCCCGACCATCTTCGCGCTCGCCATCGGCGGCCTGGGCCCGCTCACCGGGCAGGGCTCCAGCCTGCTGGTGATGGCGATCGTGGGCGGCGCGGTGGTTCCGCTGGCGGTGGGCTGGTTGGCCGACCACTACGGGCTGCAGGCTTCGTTCCTGCTGCCGATGCTGTGCTACCTGTTCATCGTGTTCTATGCATGGCGCGGGTCGCGCCGCTACGCCTGACCCCTCAACGGCGCCGGGGTGCGTGGGTGGATTCACGCACCAGCACCGCATGGTCCACGGTGACCATGCGGCCGGCCTTCGGCGAGCGGATGCGTTCGATCAGCTGTTCGGTGGCCAGCCGGCCCATCGTGTCGGTGGGCTGGCGCACGGTGGTCAGGGCCGGGTAGATGTGCCCGGCAATGGGCGTGTCATCGAAGCCGCACACGGAAAGATCGCGCGGCACGCGCAGGCCGCGCTGGCCAGCCACCCGGAACACCGCGGCGGCCATGTCGTCGTTGGCCGCGAAGATCGCGGTGGGCGGCTCGGGCAGGTCCAGCAGCGCATTGGCCGCGTCGATGCCCGATTCGAAAGAGAACTGGCCGTTCACCACCAGCGCCGGGTCGTACTCAATGCCCGCGTCGCGAAGTGCCTGGCGGTAGCCGGCGAGGCGCCACTGGCACGCGCCATGCGCGCGCGGGCCTTTGATATGGGCGATGCGACGGTGGCCCTGCGCGACCAGATGGCCGATCAGTTCCACCACTGCGGTGGTTTCGTCCATGCGTACGCCGATGCGCCCTTCGGGATGGCGCGGTGCGATGCTGGAAAACGGAATCTCGTTGTCTTCCAGGTACGCCAGCACCACCGCATCGTCGGTCAGCGGCGGGATCAGCACCACGCCATCGGGCCTCGAGTTCTCGAACAGTGCGGCGAGGTCGGGCAGGGTGCGCCGGCCGATGCCGACCGGCCCCAGGATCAGGTTGTAGTGGTTGGCATGACAGGCTTCCAGCATGCCGTTCTGGATTTCCATCAGGTAGTTGCGCGAGGGGTTGTTGTAGACCAGCGCCAGTGCATACGAGCGCTGCCCGGCCAGGCTGCGCGCCGACAGGTTCGGTTTGTATCCCAGCCGGGAGACCGCAGCGAGCACGCGGTCGCGCGTTTCCACCCGTACGTTCGGCTCGTTGTTGAGCACGCGCGACACGGTCTTGATCGAAACGCCCGCAATGGCGGCGACATCCTCGATACGACTACGCATGGTGCGATGGATCCTCCTGGAGAGCCCGGCCGGCCGCTGCCGATGGTAATGCGCCTGTGTCGTTTCGGGATTACCGAAGCAGGCGGATGGTGCCACGTTGCGGGGTATTCGTGCACGGTCTGGATTTCCATGCGGCGCTGCAACAGCAACTGCGGATTCTCTTCCCCTTCGAAAACCTCAGGCCCAGCAATCACGGGGATGCCAGGACAACGCGCTCGCCAAACAGTTGACAGGGCCACGCCCGGCTTATATGACAGCGCTGTCACCGGAAGCGCTGAAGCAGACCGCGCCCGGTCCATCATCCGCACATTTTCTTGGAGGTAGATGCACGTGAGCAGCGCCCGGAAGACTCTTCTTACCGTCTGTGTCCTGACGGCATTGGCCGCCCAGGCGCATGCCTCACCCGCCGCCGAGCGCCTGCAGGACTGGCCGCAGGTGACCAGTGCGATCGCCTCCGACCCGGCCATCGAAAGCCGCGTGCGCAGCATCCTTGCGCAGATGACCCTGGCCCAGAAGATCGGGCAGATGACCCAGCCGGAGATCAAGCAGATCACCCCGGAGCAGGTGCGTACCTACTACATCGGCTCGGTGCTCAATGGCGGTGGCTCGTGGCCGGGCATGGACAAGCACGCCAGCGTGGCCGACTGGGTCAAGCTGGCCGATGCCTATCACGCCGCATCGCTGGCCACCGACGCGCGTACCCCGGTGCCGGTGATCTGGGGCACCGATGCCGTGCACGGCCACAGCAATGTGTTCGGCGCCACGCTGTTCCCGCACAACATCGGCCTGGGCGCCACCCGCGATGCCGCCCTGATCGAGCGCATCGGTGCCGCCACCGGCAGCGCCACCCGTGCCACCGGCATCGGCTGGGTGTTCGCGCCCACCCTGGCCGTGGCACATGACCCGCGCTGGGGCCGGACCTACGAAAGCTTCTCGTCCGACCCGTCCATCGTGCGCGAATACGCCACCGCCTACGTCAAGGGCGCGCAGGGCCGCTTCACCGGCGACGGCAACGTGGTGGCCACGGCCAAGCACTACGTCGGCGATGGGGCCACCGACAACGGCCGCGACCAGGGCGAGGCCACGGTGGACAAGGCCACCATGATCAACGTGCACGGCCAGGGTTACTTCGGTGCGCTGGGCGAAGGCGTGCAGACGGTGATGGCCTCGTTCAACAGCTGGAACGACCGTGCCGGCGGCGTGGACTACGGCAAGATGCACGGCAGCCAGGCGCTGCTTACCGGCGCGCTGAAGGAAAATATGGGTTTCGACGGCTTCGTCGTCTCCGACTGGAACGGCATCGCCCAGGTACCCGGCTGCCGCAACGACAGCTGCGCCCAGGCGATCAACGCCGGTAGCGACATGGTGATGGTGCCCGACGACTGGAAGGCCTTCATTACCAACACCATGGCCCAGGTGGAGAGCGGCGAGATTCCGATGGCGCGCATCGACGATGCGGTGACCCGCATCCTGCGCGTGAAGCTTCGTGCGGGCTTGTTCGAGCACAAGCCGTCCGACAGCCGCTTCGCGGGCGACGCCAACGCCGTGCAGCACCGCGAGCTGGCGCGTGAAGCCGTGCGCGAATCGCTGGTGCTGCTGAAGAACCAGGACAAAGTGCTGCCGCTCAAGCGCGATGCGCGCGTGCTGGTGGTGGGCAAAAGTGCCGACAGCCTGTCCGACCAGGCCGGGGGCTGGTCGCTGACCTGGCAGGGCACCGAGAACACGAACGCCGATTTCCCCAATGCCGATTCGGTGCTGGGTGCGCTGCGCGCCGAACTGGGCACGCAGCAGGTGACCTACAGCGCCGATGCCAAGGGCATCGATGCGTCGGCGTTCGACGTGGTGGTCGCGGTGATCGGCGAAACGCCGTACGCCGAAACCAACGGCGACATCCTCGCCTCGGACACGGTCAGCCACAGCCGTGCGCAGCCGCAGGACCTGGCCGTGCTCAAGGCCGCCGCCGCCACCGGCAAGCCGCTGGTCACCGTGTACTTCTCCGGCCGCCCGATGTACACCAACGACCTGCTCAACCTGTCGCAGGCGTTCGTTGCCGCGTGGCTGCCGGGCACCGAAGGCAAGGGCATCACCGACGTGCTGGTGGCTGGCAAGGACGGCAGGCCCGCGCACGACTTCCACGGCCGGCTCAGCTTCCCGTGGCCGGGCGTGCCGTGCCCGGCACCGATCGACCGCCCAGACCCGAAGCGCCCGGACCTGTTCAAATTCGGCTATGGCCTGAGCTATGCCAAGCCCGCGCAGGTCGCGCGCCTGCCCGAAACCAACCCGGATCATTGCGGCGAAGTGACCACGCTGCCGATCTTCAACCGCGTGGATACCGCGCCGTTCTCGCTGCACATCGCGGCCGGCGGTGCCACCCAGCCACTGGGCAACGATCTCAACGCCAGCCTGCGCTGGCCCACCGCCACGCCGGTGGCCGAGGTGCGCACGGTGCAGATCAACACGCAGCAGGACGCCCGCGAAGTGACCTGGCTGGCCCCGGCGCAGCTGATCGCGCGCAGCACCTCGCGGCGCAACCTGGGCGCGCTGGCGCGCAGCAACGGCGCGTTGCAGTTCGACGTGATGGTGCAGCACCCGCCCGCCTCGCCGGTAATGGTGACCATGCAGTGCGGCACCGGCTGCGAGGGCGGCGTGGATATCGCCCCGGCGCTGGCAACGCTCACCCCGGGCCAGAAGCGCACGGTGACCATTCCGCTGGCCTGCTTTGCCAGCAAGGGCGTGGACCTGGGCGCGGTGGAAGCCCCGTTCGTGGTCAGCGCGGACAAGCCGTTCGCCGCGGCCTTCACCCAGGTGCGGGTGGCGACGAAGGCGGACAAGGCCGAGGGGGTGGTGGAGTGCAGGTGACGTGCGGGTCAGCCGGGCATTGCCCGGCTCTACCGCTGAGCTGATCGGCGCCGAGCTGCTACGGCCTTGCTGTCAGCGTCGGTGTCTGCTTGTTCCAGCAACAGGATTCGGATGCGGTTGCGGCGGCACTGAATGGTTCCGCCGTAGGCCAGCGGTCTTCCCGTCAGTCGTTCGATGGCTGCGGCCAGCGTCTCGCTGGAAAGGCTGTGGTGAGGGTCCTGTATGGCAACCGACACGACGATTCCCCTGATATCGGCCGATGCCCCGCAGCGTGCGCGGATCTGTATCTGGCCCGGCTCGCGGTCCAGCAGCAGGGAAACTGCATCGATAATGGTGCGGTACGCGGCAAGCTGAAGGCCGACACTCAGCCTGCATGGGTCCCCCGTCAGTCGATGCGGTGCCACGCGCTCCGTTGCCTTCCATGCTTCATCAATACCGCCAATCTGGAGGGCGAGGTAGAGCCCTACGTGTTCCAGCGACGTTGGGTAGACCATCGTGACCTGCTCGCGGAATTTTCGGGAGTGGAGAGCGGTAACCTTCAAGAGGCCGCCTGCGAGATCCTGGTGGCCTTTGGTCTTGAGCCACTCAGCAACGTCGCTCAGTGAGGCATCGAAACCCTCGCTGAGCTGCCGTATGTCCAGCACCCGCGAGCGGAGTTCCTTCTCAGTGGCGGTATGAGCCGCTCTGGAGTGGCAAAGGGCTCGCTCTTTCTCAAGCTTGTGGAGTCTGAGCTCTTGGTAATAGTGGGAGAAGCATGTGCCAACGGCCAGAAGCGCTATCCCAACCAGCGCCAGGCTCTGTTGGGCCGAAAAGGCCGCGGGATCGAAGGAGTCCGCCGTACCCGACGCAGGCATGGTCAGGCGCACGATCAAGCTCCAGATGGGCACGCTGACGGCAGCTCCCCTCCAGCCATGCATGCAGGTCAAGGCGATGGCAGGCAGGGCGAGCAATAGAAGAATGTTGGTTTTGGCCGGGCCAGGAGCCGCCGGGATCCATAGCGCCGCGAATCCAACGAAGGCCATCAGAACGAGGCAGATGACTGTCGGCACCATCAGTCCGGTCTGCAGGACAAACGCCTCTTTCCGATGCGTCCAAAGCAGCGCCAGCGGCGCGATCGTGAGGATCCCTATGAAATCGCCCACCAGGAAGCGAACCGCGTCCGTACCAAAACCCGCCGCTGGAGGGTTGGGCCAGAGCAGGTATGGGATCAAAAGGTTCAATGTCGTCACCGTGACAGTCGACACGGCGGCTACACAAATGAGCCAAACCCCTGCTCGTGAACTCATGATCCGCCGATGCAGGTGGGTGATCAACATGACCGCAGGCATCAGCACGGCCGAGCTGACGACGAACCACGTCCATCCGTAGCGGTCGATCAAGGGATATCGGGCAAACGCGAAGTAGCAGTACTCGCCGACGAGAAGGTAGGGCCAAAGTCGCAGCGGAGTGAGAAGGAGTGCTGCGATTCGTATGCCGGCGGGAAGATAGAACTGATCCATCGACACCTCGCGTGCTACCCAGTACGCAAATGCGTAGACAAGCGCGATGGCAAGGCCCAGTGGGCGAATGCGAAAGTTCAGATGCAGTCCGTTCTTCAGCCACTCCGTTTGCATGCGATTCTCCGTTTGCCGAAGACGACACCCTGAGGATGCAGGTGGTCGTCGGGTGCGGACGGTATCGGCGAAATAAGCGCGATGCAATGGTTGTCTTGAATTATAGGAAAGATACGAGACTTGCAGAAATCGTGTGTTCTTGCGGGACGTCACACGCTGTTGGTGATGCTCGTTCGATCTTCAATCTGGGCGGGAAGATCTCCAGGCGTCTGTATCGCAGGGGCATCGTGCATATGAATCAGAGGATCTTCAGGGGAACACTCTGCTGAAGGAACTACGCTTCGCTCGGCACTTTTGCCACTCACCCAATGGAGGTCAACGTGAGGTTTTTGTCCATCTGCAGCGCGACGTCCGTGCTGCTTCTCGCCATGGCGCCGATGTCGGCCACGGCTCAGTTGAGTGACCATCATGGGAACGAGTTGGCATCCCATGGATTGGGGCAATCTCACCCGATGGCCAGTAACGCGAGCCAGGATCCGAACTGGCAGGTGTACGGCTTTGAGCGCGATGGAATCTCGTACTTTCAGGTGAATGATCTTGCCGGTCGGGTTCACGTGATCATCGGGCGAGCCGGCGACACGTTCTGGACGTTGCCTGCTGGCGACGTGCCATTCCGTGCGTCTGTCCCGACGCGTCGTGAGTCCGTGCCAGAGGGCGCTGACAGCGCCGTGGTATTCCGGCATAAGGACTTCTCGATCGTGCGCTATGGAGTTGGAAAAGAGGTAGTGTGGTCGGTGGAGGTTCCCTGAGCCGCCTTGGAAAAAGCAACCTTGGAGAATGGTGTGGCTGCTCGGGTTGATGCGTGGATCAGGGGCGTCACACGGCCGGCCAACGGCGCGCGCGACCGGGATCGAGCTGACCGGTCTCTGTCGGAGAGGTGACGCTTTAGGAACAGATTCAAAGAAAGCCTGCCGGGTCGTGGGTAGTGTGCGGGTCATACGCACGCGGGGAACCGGCTATGACACTTGTTCACGTCCTGGGTGGGGCATCGCTGCTGATCCTGGTGGCGGTGTCCACGGTGATCAGAGCCGGGATCGGGTTGGATTGGGGGAGTCCGGAACCAGCGGCTCCGGACGCTGCGGAAGAAACCGCTGCGGACGCGGTGGAGGCTGTGGAAGAGCCGGTAGCAGGGTTGGTTGCGCCACACTTCGGGCCATTGTTGGATCGGATGCGGCCTTGAGGTGTACCGACCAACGGCCGTTACCTACCGGTTTGCATGAAAAAGGCCCCGCAGTGCGGGGCCTTTTTCTGTTTCGATCTTGGCGCCGATCAGCGCTTCATCGAACCGAAGAACTCGTCGTTGGACTTGGTGTTCTTCATCTTGTCGAGCAGGAACTCCATCGCGGCGATTTCGTCCATCGGGTGCAGCAGCTTGCGCAGGATCCAGATCTTCTGCAGCAGCTCCGGTTCGATCAACAGGTCTTCGCGGCGGGTGCCCGAACGGTTGATGTCGATGGCCGGGTACACGCGCTTTTCGGCGATACGACGGTTCAGATGCACTTCGCTGTTGCCGGTGCCCTTGAACTCTTCGTAGATCACCTCGTCCATCTTGCTGCCGGTGTCGACCAGCGCGGTGGCGATGATGGTCAGGCTGCCGCCTTCTTCAACGTTACGCGCGGCACCGAAGAAGCGCTTCGGGCGGTGCAGGGCGTTGGCGTCCACACCACCGGTGAGCACCTTGCCGGAGCTGGGAACCACGTTGTTGTAGGCGCGTGCCAGGCGGGTGATCGAGTCGAGCAGGATCACCACGTCCTTCTTGTGTTCCACCAGGCGCTTGGCGCGCTCGATCACCATTTCGGCAACCTGCACGTGGCGCGCGGCCGGTTCGTCGAAGGTGGAGCTGATGACTTCGCCGCGCACGGTGCGCTGCATTTCGGTCACTTCTTCCGGACGCTCGTCGATGAGCAGCACGATCATGTGCACGTCCGGGTGGTTGGTGGTGATCGCCGTCGCCACCTGCTGCATCAGCATGGTCTTACCGGCCTTGGGCGGGGAGACGATCAGCGCACGCTGACCCTTACCCTGCGGTGCCATCAGATCCATGATGCGGCCGGTAATGTCTTCGGACGAACCGTTGCCACGTTCCAGAGTGAAGCGCTTGCGCGGGAACAGCGGGGTGAGGTTCTCGAACAGCACCTTGTTCTTGGACGCTTCCAGCGGCTCACCGTTGATGGTGTCCACGATCGACAGCGCGAAGTAACGCTCGCCGTCCTTCGGGAAGCGGATGCGGCCGGACAGGTGGTCGCCGGTGCGCAGGTTGAAGCGGCGGATCTGGCTGGGCGAAATGTAGGTATCGTCCGGCCCGGCCAGGTAGCTGGCTTCAGCCGCGCGCAGGAAGCCGAAGCCGTCCGGCAGGATTTCCAGCACGCCGTCGGCGGCCACGCCGTCGCCATGGCGGGTGAGCACCTTGAGCAGGGCGAAGATCACGTCCTGCTTGCGGGCGCGGGCGACGCCTTCGGAGATCTGCAGCTGCTCGGCGATTTCCAGCAGCTTCTGGGCCGGCATGCGCTTGAGGTCGCTCAGCGAATAGACCGGGAAGCCCTCAGGCACGTTGGCCTGCTGGCTGCGCACGAACGGCTGCTGTTCGCCATTGTCCTGCGGCATGCCGTCGTCGCGGAAGCCGCCACCACCACCGCCGCGATTGCGGTCGCGGTCACGGCGATTGCGGAAACGGTCACGGCGGTTGCCCTGACCTTGGTTCTGGCCCTGGCCCTGGTTCTGACCCTGCTGGTACGGGTTCTGGCCGCCCTGCGGGTTGTTGTTGTTGTTGCGCTGACCGCCGTCGGCGGCGTCCTGGCCACCGCCCTGCGGGGCCGGGGCATCGCCGCCGGAAGCGGCCGGTGCCTGGGAGGCCTGCTGCGGCGCTGCCGGTGCAGCCGGCGCCGGCGCGGCGGGCGCGGCAGCCAGGGGCAGGGCGTTCTGTTCGGGAGAAGACCCGGTGTCGGCGCTGCTGGCAGCGGCCTTGGCGACGCGCGGCTTGCGCACGCGCTTCTCGGCGGGCGCGTCGGCGCTCCCGGGTTCGGAAGTAGTGATATCGGACAAGTGCTGAATTCCTCGCTGGAAGGTGCGAGCGCCCGGCAGGGGCGGCGAACGTTGGGAAGGGATTCTGGAAAGAAACGTCGTCCAGAAGATGCGGCGCGCGAATGCGGCCGGATATGCCGACACTAACACCGGCTCGCGGCAGCGCGCAAGCCGGGTGGGGCAGGGTCATTCATGCGGGCGTGGGGCCCGCGGGGCAGCCGGGGTGGCCGGCTGCCGGGTGGCTCAGGCCAGGGCCTTGTCGAGCAGGCCGGCCAGCTGGGCCTTGCCGACGGCACCGATCTGCTCGCCAACCTTCTCACCGCCCTTGAACACCACCAGGTACGGGATCGAGCGCACATGGTACTTGGCCGCCAGTGCGCGGTTGTTGTCCACGTTGACCTTCACGACCTTGGCGCGGCCCTGGTAGGCGTCGGCCAGCTCGTCGAGGGCCGGGGCGATCATCTTGCAGGGACCACACCATTCGGCCCAGAAATCGACCAGGACCGGTTCCTTGGAATTCAGCACGGCGCTATCGAAGTCGGCATCGCCGACATGTACAACCTTGTCGCTCATCTTGGTCTCTCGTTTTGGAGTGCACCCGGCAGGGCCGGAGGGGTTGAACCTGGACAGGGCTGGGGGCCTGGTCCGCGTCTGCTGCCTCGTGGCCGCGGGTGCGGCCAGCGGTGCGTCCGATGGATGCCTGGACGCTCACGGCCGGCAGTGTACCCCTATCGTCGCGGGGCGACAGACACCGGTTGGAAAGAATCATCCTGTGACCGTCATCGCGCTTTGCCGGGGCTGGCGGGAACGATATGCGGGTGGGGCTCTGGCGGTTCCAGCCCCTTGGATCCGTCCGTTCAACTGGGGGTGGGGGCCGTGAAAGGCCGCCACGCAGGGCGTGGCGCTACGGCTGGGCGGTCCGTCGCATGGGGGTCTGCGACGGCCTCCCCCGGTTTGCCGGCCGCTTTGCGTTAAACTGGCCCACTGTGCGGCGCCCCGGGACCGGTTCGGTCCGGCCTCCGCCTTCCCAGGCGCAGGGCCCAATGGCGACGGTGCCCCCCAAGATTGCAAGCCACCCGCATCTCTGTCGGCTGGCCTTACCAAGACGGACTCATGAGCGACAAACCGCTGACCGATTTGACCTTCTCCTCCTTCGAGCTGCATCCGGCCCTGCAGGCTGGCCTTGAAGGCGCTGGTTTTACCCGCTGCACCCCGATCCAGGCGCTGACCCTGCCCGTGGCACTGCCCGGCGGCGATGTCGCCGGCCAGGCCCAGACCGGTACCGGCAAGACGCTGGCGTTCCTGGTGGCCGTGGTGAACCGCCTGCTGACCCGCCCGGCGCTGGCCGACCGCAAGCCGGAAGACCCGCGCGCGCTGATCCTGGCGCCCACCCGCGAACTGGCCATCCAGATCCACAAGGATGCGGTGAAGTTCGGCTCGGACCTCGGCCTGCGCTTTGCGCTGGTCTACGGCGGCGTGGATTACGACAAGCAGCGCGAACTGCTGCAGCAGGGCGTGGACGTGATCATCGCCACCCCGGGCCGCCTGATCGATTACGTCAAGCAGCACAAGGTGGTCTCGCTGCACGCCTGCGAAATCTGCGTGCTCGACGAAGCCGACCGCATGTTCGACCTGGGCTTCATCAAGGACATCCGCTTCCTGCTGCGCCGCATGCCCGAGCGCACCACCCGGCAGACCCTGCTGTTCAGCGCCACGCTCAGCCACCGCGTACTGGAGCTGGCCTATGAGCACATGAACGAGCCGCAGAAGCTGGTGGTGGAAAGCGAATCGATCACCGCCGCGCGCGTGCGCCAGCGCATCTACTTCCCGGCCGACGAAGAGAAGATCCCGCTGCTGCTGGGCCTGCTCTCGCGCAGCGAAGGCGCGCGCACCATGGTGTTCGTCAACACCAAGGTGTTCGTGGAACGCGTGGCGCGCTCGCTTGAGAAGGCCGGCTACCGCGTCGGCGTGCTCTCGGGCGATGTGCCGCAGAAGAAGCGCGAGAGCCTGCTCAACCGATTCCAGAAGGGCCAGCTGGAAATCCTGGTGGCCACCGATGTTGCCGCGCGCGGCCTGCACATCGACGGCATCAAGTACGTTTACAACTACGACCTGCCGTTCGACGCCGAAGACTACGTGCACCGCATCGGCCGTACCGCCCGCCTGGGCGAGGAAGGCGATGCGATCAGCTTCGCCTGCGAACGCTACGCGATGGGCCTGCCGGACATCGAGGCCTACATCGAGCAGAAGATCCCGGTGGAAGCGGTCACCAGCGAAATCCTGACCGCGCTGCCGCGTCCGGAACGCGCACCGGCCGCGCCGGGCGAGGAAGGCGACGAGAACGAAAGCGTGGGCCAGATCTTCCGCGAAGCGCGCGAAGCCCGCGCCGCCGAGGAAGAGCGTCGCGGAGGCGGTCGGTCGTCCAGCGGCAGCCGTTCCGGCGGTGGCCGTGGCGAGCGCAGTGGTGAGCGCAGCGGCGAACGCCGTCCGCGTGGCCCGCGCAAGCCGCGCGTGGAAGGCGAGCAGCCCGCCGTGGCCGTGGAAGGCGCTGCACCGGTGGAGGCTGCAACGCCTGCCCAGGCACCGCGCCCGCCGCGCGCCGAAGGTGCGCCGGAAGGTGCAGCCGAGGGCGAGCGTGCACCGCGCAAGCGCCGCCGCCGTCGCCACGGTCGTCCGGTGGAAGGTGCCGAGGGTGCCGCGCAGTCGGTCACCCCGGTGCAGGTCACCGCCAAGCCGATGCGCAACACCGCGCCGGCCGCCGACCCGGGTGCAGGCTTCCTGACCCGCATCGGCCGCAAGATCCGCCGGATGCTTTCAGGGGCGTAACGACCAACGGTCGTTACCTACCGCGTAGCGCCCCACCGTTGGTGGGGCGGCATTCCAAAACCGATCAACGGTAGCGCCCGGCCGGTGGCCGGGCGACACGCCGTTCCCACGCCGCCATCCTCCTCCTGCATAATCGGAGGAATGAGCGTCCTGCGTTTTGACAATGTCAGCAAACACTATGCGGGCGGCCACCAGGCTCTGGTGGACGTCAGCTTCGATGTCGCGCCCGGTGAAATGCTGTTCGTCACCGGGCACTCCGGCGCCGGCAAGAGCACCCTGCTCAAGTTGATCCACCTCGACGAACGGCCCAGCCGTGGCGCGGTGGTGTTCGACGAGCGCAACCTGCTCAAGGTGCGCGGCGGCGATATCCCGCACCACCGTCGCGCGGTGGGTGCGGTCTACCAGGACCACCGCCTGCTGATGGACCGCAGCATTGCCGAAAACGTGGCCCTGCCGCTGATCCTGCGCGGTACCCGGCGGGGCGATATCGGCAAGCGCGTGCGTTCGGTGCTCGAGCGCATGGGCCTTGGCCATCGGGAAAAGGCGCTGCCGTCGCAGCTGTCGGCGGGTGAGCAGCAGCGCGTGGGCATCGCCCGTGCGATCGTCGGCGAGCCCAAGCTGCTGGTGGCCGACGAACCCACCGGCAACCTCGATCCGACCCTGGCCGCTGAAATCATGGCGCTGTTCGCCGAACTGCCCGAGCGCGGCACCAGCGTGCTGGTGGTCAGCCACGACCTGGCGCTGCTGCGCGCCATGCGCAAGCGCGTGCTGATCCTGGACCACGGCAAGCTCATTGACGACATCTCGCCGCAGGACCTGGCCGAATGAGTACCGCCACCAACAAGGAAGCCGCGGCGCCGTCGCGCCTGGGCGTGTGGCTGCACCACCACGGCCACAGCGTGGTGTTCAGCCTGGGCCGTGCCTGGCGCAAGCCGTGGGCCACGCTGCTGACCGTGATGGTGATGGCGCTCGCCCTGGCCCTGCCGCTGGGCCTGTCGATCGCGTTGGACAACCTCAAGCATTTCGCCGGCAGCGTGCAGCAGTCGCGCGACATCAACCTGTTCCTGAAGACCGACGTCGACGCCGCCGCCGCCCGTCAGGTCGCCGACACGCTGCGCGGTCGCGCCGATGTGGCCGGGGTGACCCTGCGCTCGCCGGACGAAGGCCTGGCCGAGCTGCGCGACAGCGCCGGGCTGGGCGAAGCCATCGATGCGCTGCACGACAACCCGTTGCCATCGCTGCTGATCATCACCCCGGCCAACGGTACGGACGACGCACGCCTGGCGCAGTCGCTGGAAGGCATGCCGCAGGCCGATCTGGTCCAGCACGATGCGCTGTGGCGCAAGCGCCTGGATGCCTGGCTGGGCTTCGGCACGCGCCTGGTGCAGGTGCTGTCGGTGCTGCTCGGCCTGGGCGCGGCGCTGGTGGTCGGCAACACGGTGCGGCTGGATATCCAGGCGCGCCGCGATGAAATCGGCGTGCTGCAGCTGCTGGGCGCCAGCGATGGGTTCATCCGCCGCCCGTTCCTTTACCTGGGCGCGTGGTACGGGCTGGGCGCCGGTGCGCTGGCCCTGGCGCTAGTCGGTGGGGCAGGGCTCGCGCTGCGCCCGCCACTGGCCGCGCTGTCGCAGAGCTATGCCAGCCCCTTCGTGCTGCATGGGCTGGACCTGTTGCATTCTTCGCTCGTGCTGGTCGGCACTGTCGTGCTGGGCTGGCTGGGCGCGTGGCTGGTGACGGGGCATTTCCTGCGCCAGACCCGTCCGACCGAAACCTGAGGCCTGCCCTGCATGCGTCCGCAAGTACTGAAGCACCTGGTCGACGACGCACCTCGCGTCATGGTGGTCGATGGTTCCAAGCTGGTCCGCAAGCTCATCGCCGACGTGTTGCAGCGCGAGCTGCCGGCGGTCGAGGTGGTGGGCTGCGCCAGCATTGAAGACGCGCGCATGGCGTTGGCCGCCGGTCCGGTGAACCTGGTCACCACCTCGCTGACGCTCAGTGATGGCGACGGCCTGGACCTGGCCCGGCTGGTACGCGAAACCGCCGGGCAGGCCTACGTGCCGGTGATCGTGGTTTCCGGTGATGCCCAGCAGCACCTTGAGCAGCGCCGTTTCACCGATTACGTCACCGATTATTTCGACAAGGCGCTGGGCCATGAAGCCCTGGCGACGTTCATCCGTGGCTATGTGCAGCCGGAAACCATTCCCGGCGCCACCATCCTGTACGTGGAAGACAGCCGCGTGGTCGCCGAAGCGACCAAGCGCATGCTCGAACGGCAGAGCCTGAACGTGCTGCACGTGATGACCGCCGAAGAGGCGTTCGCACTGCTCACTGCCGAATCGCTGGGGCGCAGCAGCCACCGCATCGACCTGGTGCTCACCGACGTCACCCTGAAGGGCGAGCTGAGTGGGCTGGATGTGGTCGAGCGCGTGCGCGTGGACTTCGGCTACGGCAAGCGGCGCCTGCCGGTGCTGGTGATGACCGGCGACGGCAACCCGCTCAACCAGTCCGGGCTGCTGCAGGCCGGGGCCAACGACCTGGTGCAGAAGCCGATCGAAGAACGCCTGCTGGTCACCAAGGTGCTGTTCCAGCTGCGCCTGTCACGCCTCAACGACAAACCCCTGGTGCGATGAACGACGACGTGCACCCGACCATCCAGCTTGAACCAAGCTGGAAGGCACGTATTGGCGATTACCTGCTGCGCCCCGAGATGCGCGACCTGGCGGCCTTCCTGCGCCAGCGAAAGGCGGCCGGCGCGCACGTATTTCCGCCAGGCCCGCAGATCTTTGCCGCGTTCGACGCCACCCCGTTCGACCAGGTCAAGGTGGTCATCCTGGGCCAGGATCCCTACCACGGTGCGGGCCAGGCCCATGGCCTGAGCTTCTCGGTGATGCCGGGCGTGCCGGTGCCGCCATCGCTGTTGAACATGTACAAGGAACTGGAAGCCGACCTCGGCCTGCCACGCCCGGACCATGGCTGCCTGCTGCCGTGGGCCCGCCGTGGCGTGCTGCTGCTCAACGCGGTGCTGACCGTCGAAGAGGGGCAGGCCGGCTCCCACCAGAAACGCGGCTGGGAAGGGTTCACCGACCACGTCGTGGACACCCTCAACCGCGAGCGCGAGGGCCTGGTGTTCCTGCTGTGGGGCAGCTACGCCCAGCAGAAGGGCAAGGTGATCGATACCGGCCGCCACCGCGTGCTCAAGGCACCGCATCCGTCGCCGTTGTCGGCGCACCGCGGTTTCCTGGGATGCCGACACTTCTCGTCGGCCAACCAGTATCTGGAGCGACGCGGCCTGGGCGGCATCGACTGGTCGTTGCCGCCGATGTCGGCGTAACGACCAACAGTCGTTACCTACCGTCGTTACCTACACACCCAGCATTTCGATGATGGATTGCGCCACCTGCCGCTTACGCGGCGGCAGGCGCCGGAACAGCGACAGGATGTTGCCCTCCAGGTCGTTGCGCGCGTAATCGGCGGTGGGCGCCGCGGCGCTCAACTCGCCGCCATCGGCCTTGCCGCAGCCCCGCCCGGTGGCCAGCCACTCGAAACGCACCTGCGTCACCACCGCAATGCGGGCCAGGTGCTCCACGCTCGGATGCGTGCCCTCCTTTCTTTCCCATTGCGCTACCGCACTTCTTTTCACGCCAGTCTCATTCGCGAGTTGCGATTGCGACAGCCCTGCACTGGTCCGCGCGCCACGGATCCGGTCTGACATCGTGAGCATGGCAATCCCCTTCCCATTCCTTGAGTGGTGGATGGTTATCGATACTAACGAGACAGCAATTCTTTCAACAGAATGTACAGAATCGCTGTCCGTCGTTGGCACCGCAGGGTTACCCATCCGTAAAACCCGCAGCGACAGCCAAACTTCCCTCAGTAAATCTACTGGCCGGTTTGACGATTGTCGCCCGTCCACGTAGTTAATCCTCCATGCCGGCCAGAAAGTCCGCCGGCAGAATCTGAACGAGACAGGCCAGCATCTGGTCACACATGGTAGGTATTTTCCTACCCGTGATGGAGTGCTGCGGCCACGACCGGGGGATGGCCGATGGATAATGTTTCAGGTGTGAAAAGGGTGTTAGTGCGGTTCAGGATTGTCAGTATGTCCGCATTAATTGTGATGGGGCTCGCGTTATCCAGCATTTTCACTGTCGCAAATGCCCAGGATGCGTGCACGGCGAATGGCGCGTGTGTTTCTGCTGGTCCGCGACTTGCGCAGGTGGACAGCACCCAGAGTCCCGTCCTGAACCTGCTTTTCACGACGCTTTTGCCCGGAACGAATATCAATATCACCGCAGTGGACTGGAACCACATCGCCGGTGCCGATGTGAATCTCAATGCCCTGCTGACCCGCCTCAACGGGGGTGTCGCGGTCAGCGACCCCAGCCAGGTGCTCAACGCCAACATCACCCTGGGCCAGCTGCAGGCCGCGCTGGTTTCGGTGCTCCAGGCTGACGGCAACACGCTGGCCGCCAACGCACTCAACCTGCTTACGCCATCGCTCAGCGGCCTGACCGGCAACATCCGCCTGGCCGACCTGCTGCAGGTGAGCCTGCCGCCCGGCTCGCTGGCCAACGTCAACCTGGACGTGCTGGACCTGATCACCGGTGGCGTGCAGCTGTACAACTTCCGCAACGTGGTCACCACGCCCACCCCGATCACCCTGACCACCGCGCAGCTCGCGCCGCTCGGCCTGGGGGGCCTGGCCAATGTGCGCATCTGGGCGCAGGTGATCGAGCCGCCGGTGTACAACTGCGGCCCGGTCGGCACCGGCTTCCACAGCGCCGCGATCCGCCTGAAGTTCGACTTCGATATCGCCCAGGGCCTGACCATCGCGCCGCTGGTGAATGCACTCAATGGGCTGAACATTGCCGGGCTGGTGTCGCTGTCCGGCACCACCATCACCGCTTCGCTGCTGCACCTGTCGGTCTATGCCGACATCGCCCGCGCCGAAGGCACCATCAATGCCGTCAACCTGGCGAGCAGTGCGGTGACCCTGCAGGCCCGTCCGGGCCTGGTCAACCTGTACATCGGCACCATCAGCGATGCCGTGTTCTTCAACCGCACCGCAGTGCTGACCCCCGCCAGCGTCACCCCGATCAATGCGACCACGCTCAACGTAACCGTCGCGGTAAGCCTGCTTTCCGCGCTGAAGGTGGCCGACGTCGACGTGCCGCTGACGGTGTCGCTGCGGGCGGTTGCCACGGGGACGCCGTCGACGCAGTCGGTGGTGTTCACCGGACCCTACCCACAGACGCGCACGCTTTCGGCCGGCACCGTCAGTGCCACCGCACTGGTCACCAGCCTGGTCAACAGCCTGGACATCAGCATTACCAGTGGCACGCCGGTGGTGCGGTTGGTCAACAACCTCGTGCAGCTGCCGCTGCCCGTGAACAGCATCGTCAATGCGGTGGTGCAGACACTCCTGCCGGTCCTGCGGCCGGTCGTAAACACGGTGGTGGCGCCGGTGCTGAGCGCGGTGCTGGGCGGCGTGGTGGACAACCTGCTGGGCCTGCTCGGCATCCGCATCGGCCAGGCCGTGTTCACGGTGGAAAGCATCTCGCAGAGCTGCGCGGCCACCGTGCAGCTGGTCAAGACGCTGGCGCCGACCACCGACCCGGGGCTGTTCAACCTCAGTGTGGCGCAGGGCGCCACGGTACTGGCCAGCGTGGCCAATGTCGGCAACAACGGGGCCACCACGGCAGTGGTCACCACGCCGGGTTCGGTCTACACGCTGGCCGAAACCGCGGGCACCGCTACCGTCCTGGCGCGCTACGCCAGCACCTGGGAGTGCAAGGACCAGGCCGGCACTACGCTGACCAGCGGTACCGGGCAGAACTTCAACTTCACCTCGCCGGCCCTGTCGGCGCAGCCGCTCAACGTGGTCTGCCGCATCACCAACCGCACGCGCCAGGCCGATCTGTCGATCACCAAGTCCGATGGCAGCGGTTCCTATACCCCCGGCGGAACCGCCAGCTACGTCATCACCGTCAGCAATGCCGGGCCCGATCCGGTCACGGCGGCGCAGGTGACCGACACCTTGCCGGCCGGCGCCACGCTGAGCGCGCCATGGAGCTGCATCGCGTCGGCGGGAAGCGTCTGCAGCGCCGCCAGTGGCGGTGCGGCGGGAACCAATGGGGTGAGCCTGGGTGTGGACCTGATCAACGGCGGGCAGGCAACGATCACCGTGCCGGTGATCTTCAGCGCCGACCCTGCCGCGTACTAGCCGTATCCACCCGGCGCGCCCGGTGGCGCGCCGACAGCAACGTCGCAACACGTGGTGCGCGGCCGAATGCCTGCGCGCTGCTTTCGAGGATTCCTGCATGTCGACCGCCAGCGCCCGACGCTTCCTTTCCCAGCTCGCTGAAAGCTGCCTGCGCGCCCGCGCGCTGCCGCTGGCCGGCATCCTGCTGATGACCCTGGCCGCGAGCGGTGCGCAGGCGCAGGCCTACCGCAATCCGCTGGTGAACACCGCCACGGTCGCCGCACCGGCCGACATCTCCGATCCCACCCCGGGCAACAACACCAGCAGCGACAGCAACACGCTGGCCGCCAGCGCGCAGCTGAGCGTGTCCAAGACCATCACCACGCCCACGCCGGTCGCCGCCGGCGGCGCGGTGCAGTACCGCATCGAGCTGCGCAACCAGGGGCCGTCGCAGGCGGTGGGGGCCACGCTGGTGGACAGCGTGCCGGCGCAGCTGACCGCTGTCAGCTGGACCTGCGCGGTGGTCTCGCCCAGCACGCAATGTGCGGCGGCATCGGGCACCGGCAACGTCAACATCGGCGTCAACGTCGGCGTCGGTGAAGTCCTGGTGGTGCTGGTCAACGGCACCGCGCCGACCACAACGCCGGCCACCATCGCCGCCAACGTGGCCACCATCACCCCCCCGCTGGGCACCACCGACCCGACCCCGGGCGACAACACCGCCACCACCCCCACCATTCCCGTGCAGGCCGCAGCGCTGCTTGCCAACGACGACGACTTCCGCGCCGCGCCGTTGGCGCCGGGTGCCGGTGGCACCACCGCCAGCGTGTTGACCAACGACACCCTCAACGGCGTCCCGGTCGTGGCCGCCAACATGGTGCTGTCGCTGACCAGTGCGCCGTCGGGCTACAGCATTGCCGCCGATGGTACCGTCAACGTGCCGGCCACCGCCGCCGCCGGCCCGGTGACCTTGACCTACCAACTGTGCGAACAGGCATCGCCGGCCAACTGCGATACCGCCAACGTGCTGCTGGTGGTCGGGCCCAATGCCGTGGACGACAGCTACGCCGTGCAGGCTGGCGCGCAGCTGGTCGCCAACGTGCGCGACAACGACAACTACGTGGTCGACTCCACCTTCACCCAGACCGGCACCGCGCCCACCCAGGGCACCCTGCAGCTGCTCGGCGATGGCAGCTTCACCTACACCGCCAATGCAGGCGCGACCGGCACCGACACCTTCAGCTACCAGTTGTGCCTGCCCGCGCCCAATGGCGCCGCGTGCGATACCGCCACGGTCACGCTGAACATCAACGCCAGCGTCATCGACGCGGTGGCCGATGACTTCACCTCAACCCCGGTGCCGGCACAGAGCGGCGGCACGCTGGCCACCAGCGTGCTGGCCAACGACACCTTCGACGGCAATCCGGTCGTCGCGGCCAATCTGACCACTACGCTCATCACCGCTCCGGCCGGCTACGTGATGGACGCCGGCGGCTTCATCACCGTGCCTGCAGGCACCGCTGCCGGCGCGGTGACCCTGGCCTACCGCATCTGCCTCACCAGCGCGCCGACCCTCTGCGATACCGCCAACGTGCAGCTGGTGGTCGGGCCCGATGCGGTGGACGATGCCGTGACCACGCCCGGTGCAGGGCAACCGGCGCTGGGTAACGTGGGCACCAACGACATTGCCGCGCCCGGCGCAGCGTTCTCGCTGGTCACCCCGGCCACCCAGGGCACTGCCGTCATCGGCGGCGATGGCGCCTTCACCTACACCCCCAACGCGGGTGCTGCCGGCACCGACACCTTCAGCTACCAGGTCTGCCTGCCGGCACCCAATGGCACTGTCTGCGATACCGCGACCGTCACCGTCACTCTCGGCGCGAACGCGCTGCTGGCCAACGATGACACCTTCGCCACCGCCATTCCGGGCGCCGGCGGCACCACGCCCAGCGTGCTGGGCAATGACACCCTCAATGGCAGTGCGGTGGTGCCGGGTACGGTGACCGCAACCCTGCTGTCGACCACGCCGGGATACACCCTGGACCCGACCTCCGGCACCATCGCCGTGGCCGCCAACATTCCGGCCGGCCTGGTCACGCTCAGCTACCGCCTGTGCGAAGTCGCCGTGCCGACCAACTGTGACGACGCCGACGTCCAGTTGGTGGTGTCGCCCACTGCGCTGGCCGACACCTTCAACGTGCAGGCCGGGCAGTCGGTGAACGGTTCGATCGCGACCAATGACAACGCACCGGTCGGTTCGGAGTATTTCGCCATTACCGCGCCCACGCTGGGCACCATCGATCTTGCCGGCAACGGCACGCTCACCTACACCGCCAACCCGGGAACCAGCGGCACCGACACCTTCGACTACCGCGTCTGCCTGCCGGCGCCGAACGGTGCCACCTGCGCGACGGCCACGGTGAGCGTGATCATCGCGGCCAATACGATCGACGCGGTCGACGATGTGTTCACCGCCCCCGTGATTTCGCCGGTCACCGGCGGAAGCACCGCGAGCGTGCTGGGCAACGACACCTTCAATGCCGCCCCGGTCACCGCCGCCCAGGTCACCCTGAGCCTGGTCAACGCGCCGCCACCGGGCTTCACCATCACCAGCGCCGGTGTCATCAACGTGCCCGCCGGCGCCGCCGCCGGTGCAGTCAGCCTCACCTACGAGCTGTGCGAAGCCGGCGCGGGCAGCAACTGCGATACCGCGCAGGTGGCCCTGCTGATTGCCCCCGCGGCTGCAGACGACACCTACACCACGCCGGCCGGTCAGCCGCTGGTCGGCGACGTCAGCATCAACGACAACGCACCGGCCGGCGCCAGCTACACCCTGGTCACGCCGCCCGCCGCAGGCAGCTTCACCCTGCAGCCCAACGGCAGCTTCACTTACACGCCGGCTGCCGCCGGCCCGCAGACCGTGCAGTACCAGGTCTGCCTGCCCGCCCCGGACGCCGCGACCTGCGACACCGGCACCGTGAACATCACCGTGGTCGCCAACACCCTCAACGCGCTCGACGACAACTTCCGCGCACCGGTGTTTGCGCCGGGCGTTGGTGGCAGCACGCCCAGCGTGCTGGGCAACGACACCTTCAATGGTGCCGCGGTCAATCCGCTGCAGGTCACCGTGAACCTGGTGGGCGCACCCGCCGGCTTCAGCATCGATGGCGCCGGTGTCATCACCGTGGCCGGGTTCGCACCGGCCGGCGCCACCACGCTCAGCTATGCCCTGTGCGAACTGGGCTCCACGACCAACTGCGACACGGCCGACGTACAGGTGCTGATCGCGCCGGATGCGGCCGACGACACCGCCAGTGTCACCGGCACCCAGCCGGGCAGCTTCAACCTGGCCGCCAATGACAATGCGCCGGCCGGTGCCACCTTCACGGTGACCCAGCTGCCGACCAAGGGCGTTGCCGTGCTCGCGGCCGATGGCACCCTGGAGTACACCGCCAACGCCGGGCAGAGCGGCGCGGACACGCTCACCTACCAGGTGTGCCTGCCGGCACCGGACGGCGCCACCTGCGATACCGCACAGGTCGCGATCACCATCGCCGCGGGGGCCCTGGTCGCGGTCAACGACGACTACAGCGCCAGCCCGATCCCGCCCACGGGCGGCAGCACGCCCAGCGTGCTGCTCAACGACACCTTCAATGGCGCGGCCATCGTGCCGGGCACCACCCCGGTCACCGCCTCCCTCACCACGCTGGCCTCGGGCTACAGCATGGCTGCCAACGGCGTGATCTCCGTGGCGGCCGGCACGCTGCCGGGTTCCATCGCCCTGAACTACCAGGTCTGCGAAACCGCGCTGCCCAGCAACTGCGCCACGGCCACCGCCGTGGTCGTGATGAGCCCCGACGCGGTCAATGACGTGCTGCCGGCGGCCGCCGGCGCCACCACCGTGCTCAACGTGCTGGCCAACGACGTGGCGCCGCTCACCCCCGTCCTCAGCGTGATTGCGGTGCCGGCAAACGGCAACGTGGTCGTCAACGGCGACGGTACGCTCAGCTATACGCCCACCGGTGCGTTTGTCGGACCCGATACTTTCACCTACCAACTGTGCCTGCCGGCCCCGCATGGCAGCGTGTGCGATACCGCCACGGTGGCGCTCACGGTGACGGCGACCACGGTGACCGCGACAAACGACGACTTCACCGCGTCGCCGATCCCGCCGGCGGCGGGCGGCAGCACCGCCAGCGTGCTGCTCAACGACACGTTCAATGGCGCGCCGATCGTGCCGGGCACCACCCCGGTGACCGCCACGCTGATCAGTCCGGTTACCGGCTACACGATGGCCGCCAATGGCGTGGTCAGCGTGGCGCCAGGCACCACGCCTGCCGCGGTGACCCTGAGCTACCAGGTGTGCGAGACCGCCCTGCCGACCAACTGCGCAGCCGCCACCGCGCTCGTTGCGGTCAGCCCGGACGCGACCGATGACACGCTGCCGGCTACCGCCGGCACCGCCAACGTGCTCAACGTGCTCGCCAACGACAGCGCACCGCTGAACCCGGTGGTCACCGTTGTCGGCGCGCCCGCGAACGGCACGGCCGTGGCCAACGGCGACGGCAGCATCACCTACACCCCGACCGGCGCCTACACCGGTGCTGACAGCTTCACCTACCAAGTGTGCCTCCCGGCGCCGGGCGCCGGGGTGTGTGACACCGCCACGGTGTCGCTGACCGTGAGCGCCACCACGCTCACCGCGACCAACGATGACTTCACGGCCACGCCCATCGCGCCGGCGACCGGTGGCAGCACCACCAGCGTGCTGCTGAACGACTCCTTCAATGGTGTCGCGATCATTCCCGGTACCACGGCGGTGACCGCCTCGCTGTCCTCCCCGGTCACCGGCTACAGCATGGCGGCCAATGGCGTGATCACCGTGGCCGCCGGCACCACGCCGGCGGCGGTAACGCTGAATTACCAGGTCTGCGAGAACGCGGTGCCGACCAACTGCGCCGGTGCCACGGCGGTGGTCGCGGTCAGCCCGGACGCGGTGGACGACGCGCTGCCGGCCACCGCCGGCGCCACCACCGTGCTCAACGTGCTGGCCAACGACACCGCCCCGCTGGCACCGACCGTGACCATCGCTGCCGCGCCGACCAACGGCACGGCGCTCGTCAACGGCGACGGCACCGTCAGCTACACGCCCACGGCCGGCTTCACCGGCGGGGACAGCTTCACCTACCAGGTCTGCCTGCCCGCGCCAGCAGCCGGTGTCTGCGACACCGCCACGGTCGCCGTGACCGTGGGGGTGACCTCGCTCACCGCTGCGGCCGATGACTTCACCGCCACGCCGATCGCCCCGGCTGCCGGTGGCAGCACCGCCAGCGTGCTGCTCAACGACACGTTCAATGGTGCACCCATCGTGCCGGGCACCACCCCGGTGACCGCCACCCTGCTGACCGTGGAAACCGGCTACAGCATGGCCGCCGACGGTGTGATCAGCGTGGCCCCGGGCACCACGCCTGCCGCGGTCACCCTGAACTACCAGGTCTGCGAGACCGCCGTCCCGACCAACTGCGCCGCGGCTGCCGCCGTGGTGGCGGTCAGCCCGGACGCGGTGGACGACACCCTGCCGGCCACGGCGGGTACCGCCACCGTGCTCAATGTCGGCGCCAATGACACCCTGCCGGCCAACCCGTCGATCACGATCGCGGTTGCGCCCGCCAACGGCGTCGCCGTGGTCAATGGCGACGGCACCATCACCTATACGCCCACGGCCGGCTTCACCGGCGCGGACACTTTCTCCTATCAGGTGTGCCTGCCTGCACCGGGGGCGTCCGTCTGCGATACCGCCTCGGTGGCGGTCACCGTCAGCCTGACCGGCCTTGCCGCGGTCAACGACGACTTCACCAACGCGCCCATCACGCCGGCGACCGGCGGCAGTACCGCCAGCGTGCTGCTCAACGACACCTTCAACGGTGCGCCGATCGTGCCGGGTACCACCCCGGTGACTGCCACCCTGCTCACCGTCGAGCCCGGTTACAGCATGGCCGGCAACGGTGTCGTCACCGTTGCGGCCGGCACCACGCCCGCCGCCGTGACGCTGAACTACCAGGTGTGCGAGAACGCGGTGCCGACCAACTGCGCCGGCGCCACCGTCGTGGTCGCGGTCAGCCCGGATGCGGTGGCCGATGCACTGCCGGCCACCGCCGGCACCACCACCGTGCTCAACGTCCTGGCCAACGATGCGGCGCCGCTGAACCCGGTGGTCACCCTTCCGGTCGCACCGACCAACGGCAGCGCCGTGGTCAATGGGGACGGCACCATCAGCTACACCCCGACCGCCGGCTACACTGGCCCGGACAGCTTCACCTACCAGCTGTGCCTGCCCGCACCGGGCGGCAGTGTCTGCGATACCGCCACGGTGACCCTCACCGTCAACGCCACCACGCTCACCGCGGTGGCCGATGACTTCACCGCGGCACCGATCGCACCGGCGACCGGCGGCAGCACCGCCAGCGTGCTGCTCAACGACACCTTCAACGGTGCGGCCATCGTGCCCGGTACCACGGCGGTGACCGCATCGCTGCTGACCACGGCGCCCGGCTACAGCATGGCTGGCAACGGCGTCGTCACCGTTGCGGCCGGCACCACACCCGCCGCGGTGACGCTGAACTACCAGGTGTGCGAGAACGCGGTGCCGACCAACTGCGCCGCGACCACCGTGCTCGTGGCGGTGAGCCCGGATGCGGTGGCCGACACACTGCCGGCCACCGCCGGCACCACTACCGTGCTCAACGTCCTGGCTAATGACGCCGCGCCGCTGAACCCGGTGGTCACCCTTCCGGTGGCACCGACCAACGGCACCGCCGTGGTCAATGGCGACGGCACCATCAGCTACACCCCGACCGCCGGCTACACCGGCCCGGACAGCTTCACCTACCAGCTGTGCCTGCCCGCACCGGGCGGCAGTGTGTGCGATACCGCCACCGTGACCCTCACTGTCAGCGCCACCACGCTCACTGCGGTGGCCGATGACTTCACCGCGGCACCGATCGCACCGGCGACCGGCGGCAGCACCGCCAGCGTGCTGCTCAACGACACCTTCAACGGCGCTGCCATCGTGCCCGGGACCACTCCGGTCGCGGCATCGCTCGTGACCCCGGTGACCGGGTACAGCATGGCCACCAACGGTGTGGTCAGCGTGGCCCCCGGCACCACGCCGGCGGCGGTGACGCTCAGCTACCAGGTGTGCGAAGTGGCCGTGCCCACCAACTGCGCGCAGTCCACCGCCGTGGTTGCGGTCAGCCCGGTCGTGGTTGATGACACGCTGACCGCAGCGGCGGGTACCACCACGGTGCTCAACGTCATCGCCAACGACACCCTGCCGGTCAATCCGACCATTACCGTATCGGCCGGCCCGGCCAACGGCAGCGTCATCGTCAACGGCGACGGCACCATCAGTTACACGCCCAACCCCGGCTACACCGGCCCGGACAGCTTCACCTACCAGGCCTGCCTGCCCGCCCCGGGTGCCGGTGTGTGCGACAGCGCGACGGTCTCGATCACCGTCGCCGTCACCACGGTCACCGCCGTGGCCGATGACTTCAGCAGCACCCCGATCGCACCGGCTGCCGGTGGCAGCACGCCCAGCGTGCTGCTCAACGACACCTTCAATGGCACCCCCATCGTGCCTGGCACGACCCCGGTGACCGCGTCGTTGCTGGGCCCCGTGCCGGGCTACAGCATGGCCGCCAACGGTGTCGTCGCCGTTGCGGCCGGCACCACGCCCGCTGCAGTGACGCTGACCTACCAGGTCTGCGAGACCGCCGTGCCGACCAACTGTGCGCAGTCCACCGCGCTGGTGGCGGTCAGCCCGGCCGCTGCGGACGACACGCTGTCTGCCGCGGCAGGCACCACCACGGTGCTTGCGGTGACCGCCAACGACACGCTGCCGCTCAACCCGACGATCACCATTCCGGTCGCGCCGGCCAACGGCACCGCCGTGGTCAATCCCGATGGCAGCATCAGCTACACGCCAACCGCAGGCTTCACCGGCGCGGACAGCTTCACCTACCAGGTGTGCCTGCCCGCACCGAATGGCAGCGTGTGCGATACCGCGTCGGTGAGCCTGACGGTGACGGCCAGCGCCCTGGTCGCGCAGGCCGATGACTTCAGCGGCGCGCCGGTTGCGCCGACCGGTGGCACCACCGCCAGCGTGCTGCTCAACGACACCTTCAACGGCGCCCCGATCGTTCCGGGGACCACGCCGGTGACCGCCTCGCTGGTCGGCACGGTGCCGGGTTACAGCATGGCCGCCAACGGCGTGGTGACCGTGGCACCGGGCACGCTGCCGGCAGCGACCACGCTCACCTACCAGGTGTGCGAGAACGCACAGCCGGGCAACTGCGCCCAGGCCACCGCGCTGGTCGCGGTGCGCCCCGATGCGGCCGACGACGCGCTGCCCGCCGGGACCGGCACCACGGTATTGGCCGTGGCCGCCAACGACACCTTGCCGGTCGGCGCGGTGTTCACCGTGCCGGTGCCGCCGGCCAACGGCACCGCCGTGGTCAACGGCGACAACACCATCAGCTACACCCCCAACGCAGGCTTCACCGGTACCGACACCTTCACCTACCAGGCGTGCCTGCCCGCGCCCAACCTCAACGTGTGCGACACCGCCACGGTCAGCGTGACTGTCACGGCCGCGCTGCTGGACGCTGTGGACGACACCGCCAGCAACGTGCCGGCAACCGGTGCGCTCGGCCTGCTCAATGTGTTCGCCAACGACACCTTCAACGGCGCCGCGCTCGACCCGGCCACGGTGGTGCTGACCCCGAACAACACCACCGCGCTGACCATCCAGCCCAACGGCAGCCTGGACGTGGCGGCCGGTACCCCGGGTGTCACCTACACCACCACCTACCGCCTCTGCCTGGTGGCACAGCCGACGGTGTGCGACATCGGCACGGTGTCGGTCACCCTGGCCACCACGCCGGGCCTGCTCGACGCGGTGGACGACACAGTGACCAATGTGCCGGCCGCCGGCGCCAACGGTGTGGCCAACGTGTTGGCCAACGACACCTACAACAGTGCCGCGCTGGACCCGGCCACCGTGGTGCTGACCCCGGTCAACACCGCCGCCATCACCATCCAGCCCAACGGCAGTGTCAACGTCGCGGCGGGCACGCCCGGCACCACCTACACCACCACCTACCAGATCTGCCTGGTGGCCCAGCCGGCGGTGTGCGATATCGGCACGGTGTCGGTGACGCTGGCCAGCGCGGGTGTCCTGGTGGCCAATGACGACAGCGTGCCCGGCGTCCCCCCGGGCGGCGCCACCGGCGTGACCAACGTGCTGACCAACGACACGTTGAACGGCACGCCCGTGGACCCGAGCACGGTGGTGCTGACCCCGACCAACACCCCGGCGCTGACCATCCAGCCTGACGGCAGCGTCGATGTCACTGCCGGTACGCCCGGGACGACCTACACCACCACCTACCAGATCTGCCTGGTGGCGCAGCCCACGATATGCGCGGTGGGTACGGTGTCGGTGACCCTGGCGGCAGCGCCGAACAGCGTGCCGGTGGCCAACAACGACCAGGCCAGCACGCCGCAGGACACGGCCGTCGATGTGCCGGTGCTGGCCAACGACCTGGTCAATGGCGCGCCGGTCGACCCGGGCACGGTGGCGGTGACCATCACCACCGCGCCGACCATGGGCACGGCGGTGGTGCTGCCTGACGGCAGCGTGCGCTACACCCCGATGACCCACTTCAGCGGTGCCGACAGCTTCACCTACAGCCTCTGCAACCAGGCCTCGCCGGCGGTCTGCAGCAGTGCCACGGTCAACGTGCAGACCCAGGTCAACGACGTGGACGTGGTGGACGAGAACATCACCGTGCTCAGTGGGACCACCACCACCGTACCGCTGCTGGACAACCTCACCACCAGCGGTGCGCGCATCAACCCGGCGTCGATGCGGCTGGGCCGGGCGGCGGGCAACGGGCGCGCAACCTGCGGCAACGGCGAATGCATCTACACCGCCTTCGTCGGCTACAGCGGCCTGGACAACTTCAGCTACAACATCTGCGATGCCTCGATGCCCACCCCGGTGTGCGTGGAAGGCTGGGTCAACGTGGTGGTCACCGCCGATGCGGTGGTGCTGCGCCTGACCAAGCAGGCCACCCAGCGCAGCGTGAAGGTGGGTGACGTGGTGCGCTACGTGGTCACCGTGGAGAACATGGGCGACTTCGACGCGCTGGGCGTCACCCTGTTCGACACCCTGCCCAGCGGCTTCACCTTCATCCCGGGCGGGTTCGAAGCGCAGGACATCGACAACGCCGCACGTGCCAGCGGCGTGGCACCGCTGCGCATCGACGGCCTGGACATTCGCGCCGGTGGTTCGGCCACGCTGGTGTACTACCTGCGGGTGGGGGCGGGCGTGGGGCTGGGTGTGCATACCAACCGCATCACCGCCAATGACGTGCTGGGCACCACCATCAGCAACGTGGCCTCGGCCGACGTGGAGGTGATCGGCGACCCGCTGCTGGACGAAAGCCTGGTCATCGGCAGCGTGTTCAACGATCGCAACGGCAACGGCGTGCAGGACGCAGGCGAACGTGGCATCCCCGGTGTCCGCGTGGCATCGGTGGAAGGCCTGGTGATCGAAACCGATGCGTACGGGCGCTACCACCTGGTCGGTATCAACGGTGGCCAGGCGCGCGGACGCAACTTCATCCTCAAGGTCGATCCAACCACGTTGCCAGCCGACGCACGCTTCACGACCCGCAATCCGCTGCTGCGCCGGATCACCCCGGGGTTGCCGGTGCGCTTCGACTTCGGCGTGGCATTGCCCGAAGGCAGGTTCAACGCCGGGCCACCGCAATCGGTGCTGGAGGTCGGGGAAGGGCTGTTCGTTCCCGGCCAGGCCACGCTGGGCGCCGCTGCCGAGACGGTGCTGGCGCATGCAGCACGCACGCTGGAGGCGCAGGGTGGGGGGCAGGTCAACGTAGCCGCCGGGCAGGCCACGCCCGCACTGGCCGGGCAGCGCGCCGAGGTATTGCGCAAGGCCCTGCTGCCACGGCTGCCTGCCGATGTTGCCGCCCGTGTGCAGGTCCAGGTGCAGCCCGCTGCGCCGGCCCGCCCCGCCGACCGTGCGGACCGCTGAGGAGATGACCATGAACCGCAAGACCTCACTCAGCCCCCTGATGCTCCTGTTGGCGCTGTGGTTGCCGATCACCCACGCACAGGCGCCGCAACCGCTGCCCGAAGTGCCCACCACCCTGTGCGGGGTGGACGGCTGCCGGCAGGGCAATGACCTGCTGCTGCAGGTGCATCCGGCTGCGGATGCTCCCGTCGGTCCCGCAGAACCCGGCGCGGTGGTGCCGGCACCCAATGGTGCGTCGGCCGCCGAGCTCCCCGATGGCGCCGTGGTCTGGGCTACCGAAGATCCGGCGCTGTCGGCGCCGGTGCTCAATGTGCAGACCGGCTCCATGGCCCCCTTCGAGAACGGCCGGCTGACCAAGCCGCTGCGCTTCCACGGCTACAACAACTACGCCTCGTTCATCGAGCGCCTGGAAGTGGTGATCTACCGCGGCAGCGACACCGACCTGGTCACGCCGCTGGCGCGCATCGAGATGCCGGTGGACTACGTCGGCAACACCGAGTGGGACGGGCAGCTGCCGGAAAACCTCAACCTGCGCGTTGGCGACGACCTGCAGTACATCGCCCGCGCCTACGGCCGGGATGGTTCCTTCGATGAAACCAACGCGCAGCGCTTCCAGCTGGTACTGCCCACCGACTACGAACGCGGCACCCAGCTGGTGCGGGACAACGTGCAGCGCACCTTGGGTCGCGTGCTGGATGGCGACGATGCGCAGGCCCAGCAGCTGAGCAATGCCATCTACGGGCAGAACGCGCTGCGCCAGCAGAACATTCCGATCCATGGCTCGCGGGTGAGGATCTACGGGCGTGGGTTGAGCCCCAATGCACGGGTGATGATCAACGGGCAGAGCTTCCCGGTGGACCTGGAGCAGAAGTTCGCCGCCGAGTTCCTGGAGCCGATCGGCGAGCACCGGTACACCGTGCAGGTGGAGGCCATGGACGCGCCGACGCTGACCCGCACGCTCGACGTGGAAGTGACCGGCAGCTACCGCTTCCTGGTGGCGCTGGCCGATGTGACGCTGTCGCGCAATACCGCCAGCGGCAACCTGGATCCACTCGCCGCCGACCGCGACCAGGACGACAGCTTCCTCAGCGAAGGTCGGCTGGCGTTCTACCTGAAGAGCAAGCTTCGCGGGAAGTACCTGGTCACCGCGCAGGCCGACACCTACGACCGCGAGCTGAAGCGGCTGTTCGACGGCTTCCTGGACGCCGACGCGCGCGATGTGTTCCGCCGCCTCGATCCGGACCAGTACTACCCGGTATACGGTGACGACTCCACCACGTATCGCGACATCGACACGCAGGGCAAGCTGTACGTGCGCGTGGACTGGGACCAGAACCAGGCGCTGTGGGGCAACTTCGCCACTGGCTTCACCGGCACCGAGTACGGCCAGTACGTGCGTTCGCTGTACGGCGCGGCGGTGAGCTGGCGCTCGCGCGCAACCACCCCGCTGGGCGACCCGCGTTCGCTGCTCAAGGCCTTCGGTTCCGAGGCGCAGTCCGCGCTCGGCCACACCGAGTTCCTCGGCACCGGCGGCAGCCTCTACTACCTGCGCCACACCGACCTGCTGCCCGGCTCGGAGCAGGTGGTGATGGAAGTGCGCGATCGCACCACCGGGCGCACCGAGACACGCACCACCCTGCAGCGCGGTCGGGATTACGAGATCAACGAGATCCAGGGCCGCCTGTTCCTGACCCGCGCGCTGTCGCAGATCACGCGCGAGAACGTACGCACGCTGACCCGTGATACGCCGCTGGATGGCTATGACCAGCTGCTGCTGGTGGACTACGAGTACATCCCGCTGGGCTTCAGCACCGACGACGTGAGCGCCGGCCTGCGCGGCAAGCAGTGGTTCGGCGACCACGTGGCGGTGGGCGGCACCTACGTCGACGAGAACCGCAGTGGCGACGACTACAGCCTGATGGGCGCCGACCTGACCCTGCAGGCCGGGCGTGGCACCTACCTCAAGCTGGAGCAGACCCGTACCGAAGCCACCGCAGCGCCGATCTTCTACTCCGACAACGGCGGCCTGAGCTTCATCCAGCGCAACCCGGTCAGCGGCGACCGCAAGGGCGATGCCCGCGCGGTGGAAGCGCGCGCCAACCTGCGCGAGCTGGGCTGGACCAAGCAGGATTGGAGCATGGGCGCCTGGTGGCGCGACGTGGACGCCGGCTTCTCGGTCTCGCGCATGGACAGTGGGCTGGCGCTGGAGGAATACGGTGCCGAATTCCTGGGCTACTTCACCGACAACCTGAGCCTGTATGGCCGGCACAGCCGCGCCGAGCGCGGTGAGGTGGCGGTGGAGCAGTCGCAGCTGACCATGGACTGGCGGCTGGGCAACGACGGCCAGCTCGGGGCCGAACTGCGCCGGGTACGCGAGGAGAACGCCGGTACCGACGTGGACGGCACCCTGGCGGCGCTGAGTTACCGGCAGCGCTTCGGTGCAAAGTGGGAGCTGTACGGGGTAGGGCAGCTGACCGTGGATGACGACAGCGGCGCCTACGAGAAGAACGACCTGGCCACGCTCGGCGCACGCTACCTGTTCGGCGACCGCTCCAGCCTGGGGGCGGAAGTGAGCAGCGGCAGCCGCGGCGATGGCGCCAAGCTCGAAGGCGAATACTGGATGACGCCCGAGCACAGCTTCTATGGCAACTACAGCTACAGCACCGACCGCACCACCACCGACCCGCTCTACGACACCGGGCTGCAGTCGGGCTGGACACTCGGCCAGCGCTGGCGCCTGAGCAACCAGGTCAACGTGTTCAACGAAAGCCAGTACCTGAAGGACCGTCGCGACGACAGCGCCGGGCTGGTGCATACCTTCGGCATGGACTTCTACCCCGCGCAGGGCTGGACGCTGGGCTTCAGCGTGATGGACGGCGAACTGGACGCGACGACCGGGCGCGTCGATCGCCGCGCCTACAGCGTCAGCGGTGGCCGCACCGATGCCGATACGCAGTGGACGAGCAAGCTCGAATACCGCCGCGACGAAGGCGCTGAAGATCGTCGGCAGTGGGTGACCACCAACCGGCTGCTGTACAAGGTCAACGAGGACTGGCGCATCGCGCTGCGCGCCAACTACGCCGACACCGATGACAAGCGCAATCCGCTGGCTGATGCCAAGCTGGTGGAGTCCAACCTGGGCTTTGCCTGGCGTCCGCACGACAACACGCGCTGGGCGGCCTTCGGCAAATACACGTATCTCTACGACGTGGCGTCGCTGGGCCAGGAAGGCGGCAACGTGTACGACCAGAAATCGCAGATCGTCTCGTTTGAAGGGGTGATGCAACTCAGCGACCGTTGGGAGCTGGCCGGGAAGCTGGCCGGGCGCTGGGGCGATTACCGCACCGGGCGCGGCGAGGGCGCGTGGCTGGACAGCCGGGTCAACTTCTCCGCCTTGCAGTTGCGCTACCGGTTGTTCGCGCAGTGGGAGGCGATGGGCGAGTACCGCTGGCTGGACGTGCGCGAGGGCGGCGACAAGAAAGGCTGGCTGGTGGGCGTGGACCGCCAGGTGGGACAGAACTTCAAGATCGGGGCGGGGTACAACTTCACCGAGTTCAGTGATGACCTGACCGAGTTGCGGTACGAGGCGAAGGGGTTCTTCCTGAATTTGTCCGGGTATTACTAGGCTTCGGCATTGTCTGGCCTGCCACCGTTCATCTCCCTTGGACGCTTCGGCTGAATGCCTGGCAACGTTTCCATCCTGAATGGGCTGATCTAGGTGGGATTGTCCTGCCCAAAACGACGTGGTGGTGACGTTTTTCTCCTTATCTTATTGATTTGTATTGAAATTGCGCCGAGTGGCGGCCACTCGCAACTGTCAACATTTCGCGGTACGTTAGGGGCCTGATCTGCGTCAGCGTTTCACCTGCGGAACGCTGGAACTTTTTGAACTGTCAGCAGTCCAAATACAGGACTGATAAGATGACCCCTATGAGCCAGAACATGTCTACTGCCCTTGTGGCAAACAATCTTCCGATTCCCAGTGCGCTCGGTTCGCTGGACGCCTACATCGGCGCCGTGCACCAGATCCCGGTGTTGACGGTCGATGACGAGCAGGACCTGGCCCGCCGCTTCCGCGACGAGCAGGACCTGGACGCCGCGCGCGAGCTGGTCCATTCCCACCTGCGCTTCGTGGTGCACGTGGCCCGTGGCTACAACGGCTACGGCCTGCAGCTGGGCGACCTGATCCAGGAAGGCAACATCGGCCTGATGAAGGCCGTGAAGCGCTTCGACCCGGACATGGGCGTTCGTCTGGTGTCCTTCGCGGTGCACTGGATCCGTGCCGAAATGCACGAGTTCATCCTGAAGAACTGGCGCATCGTCAAGGTCGCCACGACCAAGGCGCAGCGCAAGCTGTTCTTCAACCTGCGCAAGTCCAAGACCCGCCTGGGCTGGTTGAACGCGGCGGAAGTCACCGCTGTCGCCAAGGACCTCAACGTGTCCGAACGCGAAGTGCTGGAAATGGAATCGCGCCTCTCGGGTCGCGATATCGGTTTCGATGCGCCCAGCGATGACGACAACGAACATGCGCCGCCGTCGCCGGCTGCGTTCCTGGTCGCCAACGATGAAGATCCGTCGATGGCCTATGAGCGCGCCGACAGCGAGGACAACCAGTTGCAGCTGCTGCGCGAAGGCCTGGCCGAACTCGACGCCCGCTCGCGCGACATCATCCGTCGCCGCTGGTTGGACGCCGACAGCAAGGTGACGCTGCAGGAGCTGGCCGATGAGTACGGCGTGTCCGCCGAACGCATCCGCCAGGTCGAGGCGAACGCGCTGAAGAAGATGAAGGCGCTGTTCACCGCCTGACTCGATGGTGCAACTGTCAAATAAAAGCCCGGCCTCGCCGGGTTTTTTTGTTGGGCACTGTCGAAGTTTGGCCTGCCGTGATGATGAGAGATTATGGAAAGCGCCGTATCGACGCTTTGCAATAGGCTTTCTGTCCCCACGAAATGCGACAAGATAATGATTGGACCCACCGCACCCACCTCACCCGGCGCAGCACGCTTCGCTTCGCCGATGGCGCACGGAAGCAACTCCAATAGCGTCCTGGTTGATCAAGCGCAACCCGATGCCATCGCATTGTGCGGACAGGCGAGCTACCGCTCGATGGATATCAATGCGCGTGGCTACGAGGGCAGGAGCCGACTGCATGAAGCGGCTGAAGCGGGGGACATCACCCGCGTCACGGAGCTTTTGCAGGGTGGAGCGGACGTCTTCATGAGGGACGAGAACGGCGCGACTCCCCGCTGGTTGGCAGACCAGAATCAGCGGTCGGACGTGGTTGCCGCCATCGATGTCTGGAAAGGCAGGCTGCTCGACCGCTTTGTTGAAGTTGCCGGGCGCGGCGACGCGGTCGCTGTGCAGCACTTCTGCGACAACACCAGCATTACCTACAGCGAGCGCGTGCAGGTGCTGAACGCTGCCGTCCAAGGCAAGTGCGCGCCGGCGGTAGAATGTTTGCTCGAAACCTATGGCTATGCCGAACGGGACATCGACAGCCTTGTCCAAGCTGGCGTTGGCGACAATAGCGTTGAGCAACTGCTGCTCAGTAAAATGCTGTTCGCTCGCGTCAATCACTGGGAACCGCACGAGATCCATGCGTTTCTTGAACGGCACCCCAGCCTGGACGTGAATCACATATGGAACGGCAGTTCAGCCCTGCACCAGGTTGTTCAGTACGGGCAGTTCCCGCAGGACTTCGGCAAGATACGCGCATTGCTTAATTCTGGCGCAATGCCCAACGTGGTGAATGACGCGGGTTACACGGTGGGAGCACTGGCGAACTTCAAGGGATTGAACAAGGGATTGAACAACGTGGCAGCACTCTTCAAGCAGTAGCTTGCGCCCAACGCATCCGCCCGTTGAGGGCGGACGCACCCCGAATATGCGCATCACACAAAGAAACCGGCATCGCCGGGCTTTTTTGTTGCGCCAAGGACGTGCCCACCAACGGTGGGCGCCTACCGAGGGTAGAGCCGACTGTTAGTCGGCTGCTGTTACGCCCTCTCGCGCGCGATAGCCCGCCAGCCAATGTCATTGCGGTGGAATTCGTTTTCCCACGTCACCTTCGCCACGCCCGCATAAGCATTGGCCTGCGCATCGCCCACGCTGTCGCCCAGTGCGGCCACGCACAGCACGCGGCCGCCAGCGCTGAGCACCTGGCCCTGTGCGTCCAGCGTGGTACCGGCGTGGAACACCTTGGCCGTAGACGGCACCTGGTCCAGACCGTGAATCACATCACCGGTGATCGGCGTTTCCGGATACGGCGCCGCCGCCATCACCACGCCCAAGGAAGGACGCGGGTCCCACTGCGCTTCCACTTCATGCAGGCGTGCATCGATCGCCGCTTCCACCAGTTCCACCAGATCCGACTGCAGGCGCAGCATTACCGGCTGGGTTTCCGGGTCGCCGAAGCGCACGTTGAATTCAATCACCTTCGGCGCGCCACTGGCATCGATCATCAGCCCCGCATAGAGGAAGCCGGTGAACGGGATGCCGTCGGCGATCATGCCCTGCACGGTGGGATTGACCACTTCGCGCATCACCCGTGCATGCACTTCATCGGTGACCACAGGCGCGGGCGAGTACGCGCCCATGCCGCCGGTGTTTGGACCCGTATCGCCATCGCCAACGCGCTTGTGGTCCTGCGAGGTGGCCATCGGCAGGGCCGTGGTGCCATCGACCATCGAGATGAAGCTGGCTTCCTCGCCATCGAGGAATTCCTCGATCACGACGCGCGCGCCGGCATCGCCGAACGCGTTGCCCGACAGCATGTCGCGCACCGCGTCTTCGGCCTCCTGCTGCGTCATCGCCACGATCACGCCCTTGCCCGCGGCCAGGCCATCGGCCTTGACCACGATCGGTGCGCCCTTCTCTCGGACGTAGGCCAGCGCAGCATCCACCTCGGTATGCACAGCGTAGAACGCGGTGGGAATGTTGTGACGGGCGAGGAAGTCCTTGGCGTAGGCCTTGCTGCCTTCCAGCTGCGCCGCCGCAGCGGTGGGGCCGAAGATGCGATGGCCCGCAGCGCGGAAGCGGTCGACCACGCCGGCCACCAGCGGTACTTCCGGGCCAACCACGGTCAGCTCGACACCTTCTGCCTGCACAAGTGCCAGCAGCCCGTCCAGGTCCGTGACTTTCACCGGGACATTGCGGCAGCCGGCCTCGGTGGCGGTGCCCGCATTGCCCGGTGCAACCAGCACCTCGGTGACACGGGACGACTGGGCCAGCTTCCAGGCCAGGGCATGTTCACGGCCGCCGGAGCCGATGACGAGGATCTTCAAGGCTGTTCTCGCAACAAGGGGGGGGGAAGAAAAAGGGATCCGGCAGCAACCGGATCCCTGTGACAATCAATGGCGGAAGTGACGCACGCCGGTAAACACCATCGCCAGGCCGTGTTCGTCAGCCGCGGCAATCACCTCGGCGTCGCGCATCGAACCACCCGGCTGGATCACCGCCTTGATGCCGGCGGCGGCAGCGGCGTCGATGCCGTCGCGGAACGGGAAGAACGCGTCGGACGCCATCACCGAACCTTCGACCACCAGGTTCGCGTCGGCGGCCTTGATGCCGGCGATGCGCGCCGAATACACGCGGCTCATCTGGCCGGCGCCGACGCCGATGGTGCGGTTGTCCTTGGCGTAGACGATCGCGTTCGACTTCACGAACTTGGCCACGCTCCAGGCGAACAGCAGGTCGGTGAACTGCTTCTCGGTCGGGGCCAGCTTGCTGACCACGGTCAGTTCGTCACGGCGCATGCCACGGTTGTCCGCGCTCTGCACCAGCAGGCCCGAGCCAATGCGCTTGGTGTCGTAATTGTTGCGGCCTTCGCCGTGCGGAATGCGCAGCACGCGCACGTTCGCCTTCTTCTGCGCGTACTCCAGCGCAGCCGGTTCGTAATCCGGGGCGATCAGCACTTCCACGAACTGGCGGTCCAGGATGACCTTGGCGGTGGCCGCGTCGAGCGGCTTGTTGAAGGCGATGATGCCGCCGAAGGCGCTGGTCGGGTCAGTGGCGTACGCCAATTCGTAGGCATCGCCGTTGCCGGCGCCCACGGCCACGCCACACGGGTTGGCATGCTTGACGATCACACAGGCCGGCGCGTCGAACTGGCGCACGCATTCCCATGCGGCATCGGCATCGGCCAGGTTGTTGTAGCTCAGTTCCTTGCCCTGCAGCTGCTGGAACGTGGCCAGCGTGCCGGCCACCGGCGACAGGTCGCGGTAGAACGCGCCGGCCTGGTGCGGGTTCTCGCCGTAGCGCAGGTCCATGACTTTCACGAAGCTGGAATTCATCTGCGCCGGGAACTCGGTCCGCATCGGCACGGCCGCATCGGTGGCGGTTACCGCCGACAGGTAGTTGCTGATCGCCGCGTCGTACTGCGCCACGCGGTTGAACGCGGCCACCGACAGCGCGAAGCGTTTGGCGGCCGACAGCCTGCCATCATTGGCATCCAGCTCGGCGAGCAATTCGGCGTATTGCGACGGATCGGTGGCCACTGCAACACGGGCGAAGTTCTTCGCCGCCGAACGCAGCATGGCCGGGCCGCCGATGTCGATGTTTTCCACCGCATCGGCCAGCGTGCAGTCCGCGTTGGCGGTGACGCGCTCGAACGGGTACAGGTTCAGCACCAGCAGGTCGATCGCCGCGATGCCATGTTCGGCCATCACCGCCTCATCCTGGCCGGCACGGCCAAGCAGGCCGCCGTGCACCAGCGGGTGCAGGGTCTTGACCCGGCCATCCATCATTTCCGGGAAGCCGGTGACGTCGGCCACATCCTTGACCGGCAGGCCGGCGTCGCGGATTGCCTTGGCGGTACCGCCAGTGGAAAGCAGCTCGACGTTGCGCGCGGCGAGGGCGCGGGCCAGGTCGATCAGACCGGTCTTGTCGGAAACGGAAAGCAGGGCCCGGCGCACGGGCAGCAGATCGGAACTCATGGGGGCAGGAGATCGAAGCGGAGCGGGCCCATATTGTAGGCCGTCCCGCACCCCCACCGGGGCCTCAGGTGGCGATGCCGTACTCTTTCAGCTTCTTGCGCAGGGTGGCGCGGTGGATGCCCAGCATCGACGCCGCGCGGCTCTGGTTGCCCTCGCAGTGGTTGAGCACTTCCACGAACAGCGGGATTTCCATTTCACGCAGGACGATCTCGTACACGTCATCCGCATCGCAGCCGTCCAGGTCGCGCAGGTAACGCCGGACCGACTGGGCCACGTGTTCGCGCAGCGGCGGCTTCGGCGCGCCACGACTATTGTCAGGACGAGAAAGGACAGCGTTCAAGAAGGATCCCGGTGCGAAGCCAGGGCGGACCACAACCCTGGCGGAGAATTTGGAGGGGGCCAGTCTAGCGCGTGCGTGGCCGTGCCGCCACGCTCGTTGGCAGGACGCCGGGTTACAGGAACTCGAAGGTGAATGCGACGGTGGACGCCGCCGGTTCGCGCACCCGGAACGCGATCTGCGCGCTCTGGCCCGGTTCCAGTACGGAAGCGGCATCGGCCGTAGGGTCCAGGTAGTCGTGCGGCGCGAACACGCGGGTACCGATCACGCGGCCATCGGCGTCGGACAGCGACAGCCGCAGCGATGGCCAGGCCTGTGCCCAGCGGGCATCGTTACGGAAACTGGCCTGCACCTGCAGCGCGCCGGGCTGGCCGGGCACCGGCCGCACATCGCGGCTGATCATGCTGAAGGCGGTCGGTTCCTGCCAGGCCGGCAGGCTGCAGCGCAGCACGCTGCACAGCCCGGCAATCCACGGCCGGCTTCCAGCATCGGCGGCCAGCCGCGCGCGGTCGGCGACGGCGATCTGCAGCGACAGCAGCACGACCAGGCCACCGACCAGCGCCCACTGCCAACGCGGCGTGGGCGCTGCACGTTCGGGGGCGCGCATGAAACTGGGTGCGGGCGTGGCAGCAACGTTGGGCGCGATGGCCTCCGCCGCCGCGACCGGAGCGGGGTCGATATCCGCTTCGGTCTGCTCGATGTCCTCCACATACGCCTCGGCAACAACGGGACTGTCCTCGTTGTTGTCCACCTCGCTGTCCGGGGCGACCGCGTCGACCGCCTCGGGCGTGGGTTCAGTGGACGCACGCAGGAACGTGGCCAGGGGACGTCGCGGTGGCGGAGTCGGTTCGCTCATCGGGTCATTCAAGCACGGCGCACGCCGGTGATGCGCATCCAGTCGTCGTCGCGCGCCACTTCAAGCTGCTCGAACCAGGGCGCATACCGCACCAGCAGTTCGTCTTCCTGCCCATGCAGGATGCCCGACAGCGCGATGCGGCCGCCGGGTGCCACGCGTGCGGCCAGCACATCGGCCAGCGCATCCAGCGCCGAGGCCAGGATATTGGCTACCACCACCGGGTAGGTGGCCTGCGGTTCGTCGGCCGGCAGGTAGACCTGCATGCGGTCCTGCAGCGCGTTGCGCTCGGCGTTGTCGCCCGTGGCGAGTACCGCCTGCGGGTCGTTGTCCACGCCCACGGCCCCGGCCGCGCCGAGCTTGAGCGCAGCCAGCGCCAGGATGCCCGAGCCGCAGCCGAAATCCAGTACCGTCTGCCCGGCCAACGCGCCTTCGGCGGCCAGCCCGTCCAGCCAGCGCAGGCACAGCGAGGTGGTGGGGTGGGTGCCCGAACCGAACGCCAGGCCCGGGTCCAGCCTTACCACGGCAGCGTCAGTGGCTTGCGCAGCCTCGGGCAGCTCGTGGTTCCACGGCACGATCCAGGTGCGGTCGCCGAAGGCCATCGGCTGGAACTGGTCCAGCCAGGCGCGTTCCCAATCCTCGTCCTGCACTGCGCGGAAGCTGACATCGCTCCATGCCAGGCCCGGGTCGAACGCCTCCAGCGCGGCCAGCAGCGCCAGGGCATTGGAATCGGCGGGGAACAGGGCGCTGAGCACCAGGTCATTCCACAACGGGGTTTCGCCCACGCCCGGTTCCAGGATGGCGCGCTCGTTGCTGGTGTCGGCATCGGCGTCGAGCAGGGTCACCGCCAGCGCGCCCACGTCGTCCAGCGCATTCTCATAGCGCGGCTGGGTGGCTTCGGTGCAGTGGAGGGTGAGTTCCAGGAACGGCATGGGCGATAAGGACCTGCGGAAAACGGTGAATGCTAGACGATTGCGGACGGTCGCGGCGACGACCGTCTCAGGCGATGGTGAGAAACGACGCGACGGCCTGTTCAGACAACAGGGTACGCCATTGCTAAACTCCGCATCCTGCTGTCTGTCTCCTTTGAACCGGTTCCGCCGAATGGCCCTCGCGCCCACGCTCAAAACCTGGCTGCTGGTGGTACCGGCCCTGGCGTTGCTGGGGGTGGTGGGCTACCGCGCGGGCGGCCGTGCGCTGCAGGCCGACCATGCGTCGGCTGCCGTGAGTGAGCTGCAGGTCGGCACGGGGTCGGCTGCGCCGCTGCAGGCCCAGCAGTTGGCGCGCCAGTTGCTGGCCAGCGAGCGCAGCACAGCGGTGCCGTCGGGATTGCCGCTGGACATCCGCGCCGATATCGAGGGCGACACCGACCTGTTCGCCTACGCCCAGCGCCTGCGCCTGCAGGCGGCCAACGGCAATGCCGAGGCAGGCTGGATGGTCAGCCGCGTGTATGACTACTGCGCGATCTATGCGATGGACCCGGGCGGTTACCAGCTCGACAACAACGTGCTTACCGGGCTGGGCATGAACGCATCTTCGCCGATGGTGCAGGCACGCGAGCGTGTAGCGCGCCGTTGCGCGGGATTCGTCTCCAGCGACGGCCTTGGCCGCTCGTTGATTGTCACCCAGCGCGTGCTGGCTGCGCGTGCGGGCAACCTGGCGGCCGAAGCGGCGCTGTTCGCCGATGGCCAGCCATTGAAAGACACCCCCGAGTACCGCCGTGGCCTGGTGGAGCGTGTGATGGATTCGCGTGATCCAGAAGCGTACATGGCCATTTCCACCGCCATGGGCCAGCGTGCCAGTGGCGATGGCGCCCTGCAGGGCCTGGTGGCCGGCGACCAGTTCAGTGAACTGGCCTGGCGCCTGGCGGCGTGCGAGCTGGGCATGGCCTGCGGGCCGGACAGTGTGTTGATGAACAATTTCTGCGCGAACGGAGGGATCTGTTCGCAGGACGGTGGGCAGGACTTCGCCACTTTTGTGTATGACGCTGCGGTTTCGCGGCAAGGTGCGGGGAAAATGAAAACGTTGGTTGAGCAGTTGATCAAGCGGAGTGACCGGTCATGAATTACCGTCGATTCCTGCATGGTGCCAAGTTCTGGTTCTGGGTGGCATTGTTCGTGGCCTACTCGGCCGGTGCCGTGGGCCTGGTCATGATCGACACCTACGATGACCGCTACCGGAAGTTGTCGAAGGTGACCCTGACCTCGGTGAAGGCACACGAAGACGTGCGCCGCGCCGGTGCCAGCCAGGTGGCTGCGGTGTACCGCGCGCAGAGCGGCATGCCCTTCGCTTCGTTGCCGGCGGGCAGCACGTTCCAGGTGGTCTGGCCGGACGGCTCGACCGAAACCATGGTCATCGTCGACCCGACGTCGTCGCTGGGCGTGGCGCCGGTCAAGGACACCCAGATCACGGCCGCCGACGCCAGCCGCTGATGCAGTTGCCTGGCACTTTGTCGCCGGGCGTGCCACATCTGGTGATACTGCCGGGGCTGGATGCCACCGGCACGCAGCACGCGGCGTTCTGCGCCGCCCTGCACGTACAGGGTATTGCCACCACCGTCATTGCCTATCCGGTTGACCGTGCGCTCGATTACACCGAGCTCGACGCGTTCGTGCGGCAGGCGCTGCCCACTACCACCCCATACGTGCTGCTGGGTGAGTCGTTCTCGGGACCGTTGGCGCTGGCCATCGCCGCGCACCCGCCGCCGCTGCTGCGCGGATTGATTCTCTCCACCACCTTCGCGCGGTCGCCGTGGCGTTCACTACGCGCGATGCAGTCGCTGGTGTACCGCGCACCGGTGCGGTTGCTGCCGATGCCGTTGCTGTCCTGGTGGTTGCTGGGGCGCTGGAGCACGCCCGCGCTGCGCCGGGAGCTGGCCGCAGCACTGGCGCAGGTAGATGACGACGTGCTGCGCACCCGCGCCGTGGCCGCGATCGGTGTGGATCGCAGTGCACATGCCGGGCGCGTCGACACTCCTGTGCTGTGCCTGCACGCGCGCCATGACCGGCTGTTGCCGGAATTCTGCCAGCGGCATCTTTCCGGGTTGTTGCACCCAACTTCGGTGCGTTGGTTGGACGGGCCCCACCTGTTGCTCCAGGCCCGCCCACAGGCCGCTGCCGACGAAGTGGGCCGATACCTTCGCGGCCTGACCTGACGCCTTCCGCATCACGATGCACCACGCCTATCGCAGGCGGAATATCAGTAGGCATCTTCGCTTGGACAGCAAGAGGCGGTTTCGATTTCATCGGACACGCCCTTTCAACGAGTTGCCCATGCCCACTACCGCCGCAGCGCATCGGCACGCCGCCGGTCGCTTTCACGCCCGTACCCCCGCCACCGCCCCGGCCCTGCGGCCTTTGGATACAACGACCATCCGCAGGGTGGACACACCCGCACAGGCACTCGCAGCGGTGCTGTTGATCTCCAATGCATCCGGGCTGCAGGCCGCCACGGTACGGCCTGGCTCACGCGCGGCTGCGGCGTTGCCTGCCGATTGCGTCCCGGTTCCTGTTTCGCCGGGGATGCCTGGCGTGCTGCACGGCATAGCGGGACTGCTGCGCAGTCCGGTCACCGAGCTGTTCACCGATGCGCGCAACGCCTGGGAGCGCCACGAGGGCGTGCGCTGCGCGCCGCCACTGAGCACCGGCATGCGCGCGCTGCTGCAGGTGGGTGACGCGGTGAGTACCCTTGCCGAAGCGGCCGTGATCGGATCGCGCGGCGTGTTCGCGATGCAGGAGGTGGCCAGCGTGCTGGACTTGGGTGCAGATGCGATGGAGCGCCGCCCGCTTGATCGCGACACGCTCATGGACGCGGTGCTGGGCCAGGCGGGACTGCGACTGGACGAGCCTGGGGCCGATGCCCAGCCACCGCGTCTGGTGGTCGCCCAGACCACCGTGGAACTGCGCGAAGGCAGGATGCAGGTGCGCTTCGAGGGCGCGGAGCACACCCTGTCGATCAGCGACGGCCAACTCCAGGTCCACACCGACAGCGGCGTCGTGCCCGTGCGGTGGGACACCGCCGACTGGGAGTGGAAGCGCAGCCCGGTGACGGTGACGCCCCGTGCCGGCCGCGTCCGCGCCGAGAGCTCCATCCGGCTGTTCGACCGCGCCGCAGCACGGGTGCGTGAGCAGCCTCCGCTGGACAACGTGCGCGTGCGGCTGGACCTGCTGGGCAAGGACGGCATCCTCTATTACGAGGACCCGGTCAGCGGTCAGGTCGGCAATGCCGTGTGCGTCGATGGGCGCTATTACGGCGCCACGCTGGAACCGCAGCTGGGATTGCGGATCGGCACGCTTGAGCTGGACCTGCAGGATGGCATCTACCAGCCACGCGAAGCGGAGCGACCGGCGCAGGCCGGTAATGCACCGCGCTGCCGCCGGGCGCCGGACGCGGCGTGCGCAATGGGTCAGCCGCAGTTCTCGACGGGTCTGTCGCGCATCCTCCGGCAGCAACATGCGCATGCGCTCACCGCAGAGCAGGCGCGCAATCGCGGCATCGTCGCCGACCCGGCGCGACCGGGCTGGCATCTGAGCCGCAAGGGCGACCGCCTGCGCCACTACGTGCAGTTCAGTGGCCGTTATTTCCGGGTGCGCATGCGCCAACTGGACGAGTTCACCCAACGGCTTTCGCTGTACCTGCCCCGCGCGTCCGGGGCAGGCCGCCTGAGTCACTGGGGGCGGCTGGCGCACCGCATCGCTGACATCCGCCAGTCGCTGCCTGCGCACGAGCACCGCTTCATGACCCAGGCCGAGTTCAATGTCGAGTACCGAGGCATGCCCAGCCTGGAGGCGGCGGAGGTGTACGAAAGTGCGATCCAGCACGCCGGCCGGCTGCGCCTCAGCCAACTGCAGCGCGCCGCCATCCGCAGCTACCTGCTGCGGCGTCGTTCGGTGGACGAGTTCCTGCAGTCCGGCGGGGTGCTGCCGCCGATGTTCACCGATGCGCCCCAGGTGGTGGCGCGGATCAATCGGGGCCTGGCGCGCATCCCGCCACACGCCGGGCGCGTGTATACGGCGCTGGCGGTGGACACGCGGCAACTTGCCCTGCTGGAGGTAGGACAGACGCTGTACAGCGACAGTTTCCTGGTGGCCAGTGGTGACCGTGGCCGTGCGGTTGCAGCGGTGGCCAGGGCCGGGGACGGACCGCAGGGTGCGTCCACCGTGCTGACCCTGGAGATGCAGCACCGAGCCCACCCGACGGGCTTGATTTCGCTGCAGGACGAAGCGCAGGTGCTGATCGGCAACAACGTCCTGTTCAAGGTCATCGGAAAATCGCCAGGCGAACTGCACCTGGAAGAACTCAGCCCGACCCGGCAGGCCATGGGGAAACTGGGTGCGCAACCCCTGCATTCCGTACCCCTGCGGGGCGCCTGAAAAACGAAAAGGCGGGCATTGCCCGCCTTCCCGTATCACTTCACCGCAGGCCGTTCAGGTCAATGCAATCGACTTGTTCTTGCGCTCGGCCAGCCGCTTCTCCAGGTAATGGATGTTCTGCCCACCGGCCTGGAAGCCCTTGTCCCGCATGATGCGCTGCTGCAGCGCCACGTTGGTCTTGATCCCATCCACCACCATCTCGCTCAACGCCACGCGCATGCGCGCAATGGCCGTTTCGCGATCCGGCCCGTGCACGATCAGCTTGCCGATCATCGAGTCGTAGTTCGACGGCACACGGTAGCCGGCATAGATGTGCGTATCCACGCGCACACCGGGACCACCCGGCGGATGGAACGCACTGATCAGGCCCGGGCTCGGCACGAAGGTTTCGGCATCTTCGGCATTGATGCGGCATTCGATCGCATGACCGGTGAGCACCACATCGCTCTGCTTGATGCTGAGCTTGTGGCCGGCGGCGATCTTCAGCTGCTCCACTACCAGGTCGATACCGGTCACCATTTCGGTTACCGGGTGCTCCACCTGGATGCGGGTGTTCATTTCGATGAAGTAGAAGCGGCCGTCTTCGTAGAGGAACTCGAAGGTGCCCGCGCCGCGGTAACCGATGCGCACGCACGCTTCGGTGCAGACCTTGCCGATCTCTTCGCGCTGTTCGGCGCTGATGCCCGGTGCCGGCGCTTCTTCCACCACCTTCTGGTGGCGGCGCTGCATGGAGCAGTCGCGCTCACCGAGGTGGATGGCGTTGCCCTGCCCATCGGCCAGCACCTGGATTTCCACGTGGCGCGGATTCTCCAGGAACTTCTCCATGTAGACCTCACCATTGCCGAACGCGGCCTTGGCCTCGCTCTTGGTGGTTTCAATGGAGGTCTTCAGCGAGGCCTCGGCATGCACCACGCGCATGCCGCGCCCGCCGCCGCCACCGGCCGCCTTGATGATGACCGGGTAGCCGATCTCACGGGCGATCTTGGTGTTTGCCACGATGTCTTCGCCCAGCGGCCCGCCCGAACCCGGCACGCACGGCACGCCGGCGGCCTTCATCGCGCGGATCGCTTCGACCTTGTCACCCATCATGCGGATGGTGTCGGCCTTGGGGCCGATGAAGATGAAGCCGGATTCTTCCACGCGCTCGGCGAAGTCGGCATTTTCCGACAGGAAACCGTAACCCGGGTGGATGGCCTGGGCATCGGTGACTTCCGCCGCTGCGATCAGCGCCGGAATGTTGAGGTAGCTCTGCGGCGACGGCGCCGGACCAATGCAGACCGACTCGTCGGCCATGGCCACGTGCTTGAGGTTGCGGTCGACCGTGGAATGCACGGCCACCGTGCGGATGCCCAGGGTATGGCACGCGCGCAGGATGCGCAGCGCGATCTCCCCTCGGTTGGCAATAACGACTTTGTCGAGCATGGACGGATCCTTAGCCGATCACGAACAGCGGCTGGTCAAATTCGACCGGAAGGCCGTTTTCAGCCAGGATGGCCACGATGGTGCCGGAAGCATCGGCTTCGATCGGGTTGAACATCTTCATCGCTTCGATGATCGCCAGCGTTTCGCCGGCCTTGACCTGCTGGCCAATGGTGACGAAGGCCGGCTTGTCCGGTGCGGACGAGGTGTAGAACGTGCCGACCATCGGCGAGCGCAGCACGTGGCCATCCGGCAGCGCCGGGCCCGGCTTGGCGGTACCGCCGGTGGAGGCTTCGGTCGGCGACTGCATCGGCATCGCCTGGGCGGCCGGCTGGGCCGGGGCCGGCGCCATCATCATCTGCGGCTGGGCCTGCACCATGCCGTAGCCCGACACCGGGGCGCGCGACAGGCGCACGGATTCTTCGCCTTCCTTGATTTCGATTTCGGCAAGGTTCGACTCTTCCAACAGGTCGATCAGCTTCTTGATTTTGCGGAGATCCATAGGGGCCTCTGGTGTTTGATGTCAGTGTGGTGGGAAGCGCGGAGCGCTCGGTTCAATGGGGTTTCAGGCGGCTGCCAGCCGCACCAGCGCCGCGTCCATCGCGTAGCGGTAGCTGTCGGCGCCAAAGCCGCAGATCACGCCGACCGCCTTGTCGCTGAAGTAGCTGTGCTGGCGGAACGGTTCGCGGGCGTGCGGGTTGGACAGGTGGATTTCGATGAACGGCACATCCACCGCCGCCAGTGCATCGCGCAGGGCGACCGAGGTGTGGGTGAACGCAGCCGGATTGATCAGGATGAAGGTGGTACCGTCGGTCCGGGCGGCCTGCACCCGGTCCACCAGCACGTGCTCGGCGTTGGACTGCAGGCTTTCCACCGCGTGCCCGGCGCCCTGCGCCTGGGCCAGCAGGGCCTGGTCGATCTGCGCCAGCGTGGTGTGCCCATACACCCCCGGCTCGCGCGTACCGAGCAGGTTGAGGTTGGGGCCATGCAGGACCAGCAGTTTCGCCATGGGAGCCAGAGAACAGGAAAGGGCGGAGTCTGGCGGAACTGGTGGATCGTGTCCAGTTCGGCGAAGTTACGGGTGTTTCAAGCAACCGTTTGAATCTCTGGCGGATCGCTTGGGGCGCGGGCGATGTCGCACCTCGACCGCCGCAGATGCCGCCCCAGCGTTCCGTTCATGGCACTGGTGTTCCGGGAGAGCGATATTACCTTTAGTAGGTAACGTCACTCCGGGAGCATTCCCCATGCACAGCCTGATCGTAGTTGCCCACCCCGAACCCGGCTCACTCACCCACGCGGTGGCGAGCCGGATCGGCGACGCCATCCTCGCCGCCAGCACCGGCAACACGGTGGAGATCGCCGACCTGGCTGCGGAGGGCTTCGACCCCCGCTTCAACCAGGCCGACAACGCCTTGTTCCGCCAAACCGCAGCGCCGCCGGAGGATGTGGCCGCCGAACATACCCGGATTGATCGGGCGGACGCGCTGGTGCTGGTCTATCCACTGTACTGGTGGTCATTCCCGGCACTGCTCAAAGGCTGGATCGACCGCGTGTTCACCCAGGGCTGGGCCTATGCCGAGAGTCCGGATGGCAAGGTGGTCAAGAAGCTGCAGCGCCTGCAGGTGCACCTGGTGGGACTGGGGGGCGCGGACGCGGCCATGATCGAGCGGCGTGGCTACGGCACCGCGATGAAGACGCAGATCGACATGGGCATCTTTGATTACTGCGGCGCACGCGTGCAGTCGTCCACGCTGCTGCTGGAATCGGACAGTGGTTCCGCAGAAGCGCACCTGCGCACCGCGGCGGACATCGGCCGTACCATTGGTGCGTCTGCTGCCGCCTGACCGACCCTTCCGATGCCCGCACGCCCCGAACCGCCCCGTCGCCGCATGCCACGCGAACAACGCGCGCGCCAGTTGCTGGATGTGGCGTGGGCGCTGGTGGGCGAAGAGGGAACCGATGCGCTGTCGCTCGGGCGCCTGGCCGAAGCTGCCGGTGTCACCAAGCCGGTAGCCTACGACCACTTCATCACCCGCAATGGCCTGCTGGCTGCGCTCTACCAGGACTACGACCAGCGCCAGACTGCGGTGTTTGAAGCGCGCATCGGCAAGGCCAGGGCGCAGTTGAAGGATCGCGCCCATGCCATTGCCGGTGGCTACATCGACTGCGTGCTGTCGCAGGGCAGCGAGATCCAGGGAATCCTCGCTGCCCTCGCGGGGTCACCCGAGTTGATGGAGGTAAAGCGGCGGTACCAGCAGGAGTTCATCGCCAAGTGCGCGGAATGGGTGGGTGGCTTCGCCACCGGCAGCGAAGTACCAGATGCGGGCTACTGGGCGATCCTGGGCGCGGCGGAGTCGCTCTCCGAAGCGGTCGCCGCCGGGGTGGTTGAGCACGCGGTGGCGGAGGCAGAGCTGGTGCGGCTGATCGTGTCGACCATCAAGCGCAGCTGATAGATCCCTCCGCGGCGACCAGTGCGCTGGCGGGCCAAGGGAATTCCCGTCCCTCAGCCCTGACGACCCCGCCCTCTCCTGAAGAAAGCATGCCACCGTTTCGGCGCAACGGCCTGCTGACGTGCATACAGACGCACACCCGGCACTGACAGCGCAACGTCGGTGCCTCGTGCTGGCCTGGAGCACATGCGCAGGGTGCCGCCCAGGCGCGCTGACCGCTCGTGCATTCCCTGCACGCCCCAGCGACCCTGCTTCACGGTGCCCTCCACCATGCCCCGGCCGTTGTCGCGTACCCGCAGGCAGAAGGTGTGGCCGAAACTCAGCTCAATGTCGATGTCCGTGGCGGCCGAATGCGCCAGCGCATTGCGGATTGCCTCGCGGCCGATCAGGAACACTTCTTCGGCGGCGGCGTCGTTCAGGCGCGGCGCTTCGCCCGAGACCACCACCCGCAACCGCGTGCCCGCCGGGTTCGTCTCTTCGTTGTAGACATGGGTGAGCGCCGCAGCGAGATCGAGCCCGGCGCCGGTGTCACGGCGCAGCGAAGCGACGCGTTCCCGGCCTTCCCGGAGACTGTCTTCCGCAGCCTGCATGGCCGATTCAAGCCGCGCCTGCGCCTCGTCCGGAAGGGACGGCATGGCGCTGATCGCGTGCAGCCGCAACAACAGGCCCTGGCCGCCCTGCAACAGGGTGTCGTGCAGGTCGCGGGCAATGCGCTCACGTTCCTCCAGCCGCTCTTCGTAGCGCGCCTTGACCAGGGCGGTGATGTGGCGGCCCCGCATGCGCGCGGCCGCAGCGACGAGCACCACCAGCGCGATCAACAGCAGCCCGCGGAACCAGAACGTCTGCGTCAGCAGCGGCTCGATCCGGAAGGCACGCGCGGTTGGGGCGCTCCCCCATACGCCGTCTTCGTTGGCAGCCAGCACCTCGAACGTGTAGCTGCCCGGTCCTAGGTTGGTGTAGTACGCCGTGGTGGCGCTGCCGGCGTCGCGCCAGCCGGAGTCCACGCCGGAAAGCCGGTACCGGTAGCGGTTGCGTTCCGGGCGGGCCAGCGACTGGGCGACGAAGTCGATCTGCAGCTGGGTGATGCCCGCGGGAACCACGGTGCCGTCGCGCAGGGGCAGGGTTTCATCACCGAAATGCACATCGCCGATGCGCGCGCTGGGGGCGGCGCGCGTGCGGTGGAGGCGGGTGGTATCCAGCCACGCCAGGCCCTGGTTGGTTGCAAGCCACAGCAGTCCATCCTTCGAAAGTTGCGCGGTGGGAATCGGGCCGCTCTGCAGCGCGATACCGGGCATGCCATCGACGTCATCGAACAGCCTCGGCGAGACGGCGTTTCCGGTGCGCGCGCTGGCGATCACATCGGCAAGATCCAGGCGCACCAGTCCGCGCCCGCCGTTCAACCACACCTGCTGGTCCGGGTCGATGACGATGCCGGTAATGCCTTCCAGCACGCCGGGAATGTCGGCGGTTACCGCGCTGAACGTACCTCCGTTGCTGCTGATGCTGAAGCCCTTCTCGCCGGCAACCAGCAGCAGGTGCTCGTGGGCAAGCACGGCGGTGACCGGCCCTGCATCGAGGCCGCGGGTCGAGCCGATGCGGTGCACCCCGGTGGCATCGCGCAGGACCAGCTCGCCGCTCGCATAGCCGAACAGCAGGCCCTGCGCGCTGCCCGGTGCAATGACGGTGCAGCCGGGCAGGGTGATGCGCGCGTCCTCCGTCCAGGAGCCGCGCAGGTAATGCACGACGCGGTTCTCGCCCACGCAGGCCCAGGCCTCTTCGGCGCCCGGAAAATGCAGTGCCTGCGGTTGCAGGCCGCGTGCAGTGCCGGGGAACTGCACTACCTCCAGCGCCGTTCCCCTGCGCCGGGCGAGGCTGGTCCATTCGAACTGCCACAGCGGGCGGGTGTCCCTCAATGCCGCGCGCTGCAGACCGGCCCGATCCAGGCCAAGGCCATGGCGGTCGAGGTCATACGGCACCATGTCTTCGCCATACCCGAAGAGCGCGCCGTCCGCATTCCTCGCCAGGATGCGGTAAGGATCGTTGGGCCCTTCCGTGAGAGTGCGCACGCTCTGCGCGCGGAAGCGGTTGAGGCCGAGATTGGTACCTACCCACACGTTGCCTTCGCGATCCTCGAAGACCGGCACGGCCGAGGTGGAGGTCAGCCCCTGCGGAACATCGAAGCGCTCCATGCGCACCGCGTGCTTGCCGTCGAACAGCACCCGCAGGATGCCGCCGCCCCCGCGCATGGGCGCCCACATGGCGCCGTCCGAGGTGAAATGCAGGCGGCTGGCCAGCACGTCCGGAAGCAGGCGGGCCTGCCGTTCAGCGGCGGGGAGCAGGCCGTTGGCATCGGCGATGGGCACCGCACCGCGGCGCCGGTCGGCCAGCCAGATCTCGCCCGACGGGCTTTCGGCCAGCGTCGCCATCAAGGAGACCTCGATGCCGGTGGGGACGAACGCAGCGCCGCCCTTGGGAATGAACCACACCTTCTGGCCGACCAGCGCCCAGAACCGGCCCCGCGAATCGTTGAGCAGCCAGTGCGCGTGGCGCTCGGGCAGGCCCATGGATGCGGGCGGTTTCTCCCAGCGCGTGCCGTTGAACCGGCGCAGGCCTTCGTCAACCGCTGCCCAGAGCACGCCGTTGCTGTCGTACGCAAACCCCGACACCACGCCTGGCGGCACCCCGTCCTTGCGCTGGTAAGAGCGCAGGGTGCCGTCGCTGCCCAGATGGGCGATGCCGGCGTGGTAATACCCCAACCACAGGCCACCGCTCCTGTCGCCAAGCAGGGTCACCAGGTTGAGCGAGGGCTGCGCAGCACCGGCGTTCGTCTGCTGACGTACGAACCGGTGCCCATCGAAGCTGTACAGCCCGGAGCCTGTCGCCAGCCACAGCGTGCCGTTGGGGTCCTGCTGGATGTCCCAGATATCGCCCGGTGCGCCCTGGCCGGCCCGCCACGCGGTGTGGTGGTAGCCGGTAAACCCGGTGCCGGGCGACGGATGCTGTTGCGCAAGACCCGGCGGAGACAGGGTGAAAAGAACAACCAGCAGCAGCGCACGCATGGCGTGGCCGGGGAACGAAGACAACAGGGGCATGCGGTGAACTACGGGGCCGGGGCAGGGGCCCGCTGCGGTGAGGACCGCAGCGGGACGCGCCGGAGCTTATCACCCGGCGCTGGGCGGCACCGGCGTGTTGAGCAGCTGCTGCTCCCATAGGTAGGCGATGCCACTGCCGGCGGCGTGCTGCTTGAATACCTCGGTCACTTCGGCCACGTGATCCAGCCGTGCCCAGTCGCGCTGCCATTCGCCAGCCAGGGCCATCCAGGTCATCACGTTGGCGCCGGCGGCGATCATGCGCTGGATGGCAACCTGGTGCGCTTCCACCGATACCGCGCCACATGCATCGGTAATAACGGTGACATCCCAGCCCTCGCCGAGCGCCTGGATGACCGGCATCGCTACGCAGATCTCGGTCCACAGACCCGCGATGATCAGCTGCTTGCGGCCGGTTGCCTTGACCGCATCCACCACCGCCTTGTCCTGCCAGGTGTTGATCAGGGTACGGTCGATGACCTGGTGGTCTGGAAACACATCGGTGATGTGCGGGAAGATCAGCCCGCCGCGTTCAGCGATCACGCTGGTGAGGATGGTGGGAACGCGGTAAGCCTTGGCGGTCTTGGCCAGGGCCGTGGCACTGTTCACCACGGCATGCGGGTCGTGGCTGTTGAGGTTGGCCAGCTGGTAGGGCTGGTGGTCGATGAGCACGAGGACGGAATCTTCGGGGCGAAGCAGCGAGTCGAGGCCATTGCGGAAGGTCATGGATGCATCCTGTGTGGGTGGGGCAGAACAAGCCCAAACCTTGTCATTCCCCTCCGTGAGGCGGTAGCCGCGTTCCGTGCCAAGCTGTGTCGCGGAAAGTGGAACGCGCGTTGGGCCATTGCTGTGTCAGGCTGGTGGGCGAACCCGGGAGGAACGGCGTGGATATCGAAGACCTGCGGACATTCGTGGAAGTGGCCAGCGCCGGTGGCGTGTCACCGGCGGCGCGTCGACTCGGCGTGGCCAAGTCGATCGTCAGCCGACGACTTGGGCGCCTCGAAGACGAGCTGGGCGTGCAACTGCTGGCGCGGACCACGCGCGGTGCATCGCTGACCGAGGCCGGTGCCACGTTCCGTATCCACGCGGCCAAGGCCTGCGCGGAGATCGATGCGGCGCGCGATGCCATCCTGCCCAGTGGCGACCTGCGCGGGCGGCTGCGCGTTGCAGCGCCGCTGACCTTTGGTCCCACCCACTTCGCACCGGTCTTCGCGGACCTGGCACGGCGACATCCCCAGCTGCACGTGCATGCTACTTACAGCGATCGCTTCGTCGATCTGGTGGGAGAAGGCTATGACTGTGCGATCCGCGTGGGGTATCTGCAGGATTCCAACCTGATCGCGCGCTGCGTCGGGCCGCTCCACGGCGGCCTGGTCGCCAGCCCGGGCTATGTCACCGCGAACGGCTCCCCGCAGTCGCCGGACCAGCTGGCCGACCACGAGGCGCTGATGCAGGGCACCGAAGCGTGGCAGTTCATGGACGGCGACAGCGTGGTGACGGTGCATCCGCGTGGTCGCTTCAAGGCCGACAACGGTACCGCGCTGCTTGCCGCCGCCCTGGCCGGCCTCGGCATCGCGTGGCTGCCCGATGGCATCACCCGTGAGCACCTGGATGCGGGTGCGCTGGTGCCGGTCATGCCGCGCCATCCGCCACCGCCGGCCGGCATCTATGTCGTCAGGCCGCCGGGCCAGCACCCGTCATTGAAGGTGCGGGCGCTCACCGAGCTGCTGATTGCGTGTTTCGATCTGGCGCCTCTGCCAGTGAAGCCGGCGACGTGAAGCAGAGCGGCTAGAACGTCACCCGCGCCCGCAGGCTGAACACCCAGAGCACGCTCTCGTCTGGATTGGTCGACGGATCGATCACGGCCTGGATATCCGGGGTGATCGCCAGGTTGCGGGTGATGTGGAAGCGGTAGAAGGCCTCGGCGGTGTACTGCGGGCGCAGCACGGACGCAGCAGGGTCGGCCCAGCCAAGGCCGATGCCCACCAGGTTGGAGGGTTGCCCCGTCGGCCGCCAGCCCACGCCGCCGGCCAGCGTCTTCTCGACGGCCCAGCCCTGCGAGAAGCCGCCACGGAAGAACACCATCGTGCGCTCGGAGACCATCCGGTTCACATTGAACGCGACACCGTGGGATTTGGGAGTGCCGTCGTCCTGTGCGTTGCGGTACCACCCGCTGACATGGATGTTGTCGCTGTCGGTGGGCCCGCGTGCTGCAATCGGAACGCCGGCGCGGGGGCGCCCGGTCCAGCCGATATCGAAGTGGTAGAAGTGTTCGGAGGTGTTGAAGAAGTCGTCCACCGTGCTTCCGGTGTCGTCACTGTGCGAGGTGTACATGCCCGCCTGCAGGTACAGGCCATTGGCGGTCGGATACCACGCCGCCACGGCGCCGAAGCCGCGCAGCGGCGACTGGATGCTGGGGCTGGTCGAGAACGCCTGGCTCAGGAACTGGCGGTTGTCGTCAAAGAACGGGTAGGCGTTGACGAAGTTGGGCGCGAAGATCTTGCCCACGGTGTACTGGAAGCGATTGCCGAACAGGTTCTGGCGGATGTAGGCCTGGGTGACCCCGAGGTCGAACTGGCCCCAGGTGGCTGCCGTCGGTACAAGCGATCCGGCGCCGAAGCCCGCGAACAAAGGCGGCTGGTCGCTGCCGAACATGGGCCGGCGGTCTTCTACCGCAACGGCAACCACCAGCGCTTCCGGCGTGCCCTTGCGGAACAGCTCGTAGGCCATGTTCAAGGTCAGTTTGGCGCCGGTCGAGTTCTGCTGGTCGATCAGGCTGTCGGAGTAGTTTTGATGCAGCAGCCCGTACGAGCCGCCAAACGTCAGGCCGGTGCGCTCCTGCACGTCCTGCTTCCACGCGAACCAAGGCTCCAGCAGGGAGTCGCGTGGGAACGGACGGGCGGTCACTTCCGCATCGGATGCTTCCTGGTCACCCTCGGCCGACAGCGTGCCCTGCAGCAGCGGCACGTGCGGATCATCATCAGGGAGGGCGTCCTGTGCGTGCAGCGGGGCTATCGACGCGGCCAGCACGACCAGTATGCGGAAAAGGAAGGCGCGCATGGAGGAACCTCACTCAACCCTGCCACGTCGGAAGGTCGCTTCCTCGAACGGCGACCAGTGGGTCGCGCCAGCGCCCCGGGGTGCGTGACAGCTGCACCTGGGGTGCCAGCCGCACCACCTCGCCGTAGGGTGTCCGCCGTGTGATCGTCCGCGGCGGGCCGATGCGGTGATCCGCGAGCGACGCATTGAAATCGGTGCTGGCGAACTGGCCGAGCGACTTGTACCACATGGCCGCACGGGTCAAGGAAACCCGTACGTGGTAGCTGCCGCCTTCGGTGGCGCGCCGGCGCAGGGCGGCCAGAACACCTGCGGCGCCCAAGTAACCTGCGATGTAGTCGTTCATCACCAGCGTGGGCGGGAAGCGGGGCGTGGCGCCGCCGCCTTCAGCCATCGTGAAGCCGGACACGGTCAGGCCTTCCATGTCGAACCCGGCGCGGTCGCGCCAGGGACCGTCGTGGCTGTAGCAGCGGACCGAGAGGTAAACGATGCCCGGACGCTTGGCAGCGATTTCCTGGGGGCCGAAGCCAAGTCGTTCAATCGCACCGCCCCGGAACGATTCGGCGAATACATCGGTAGCCGGAAGCAGCGCGGCCATGCGCCGGTTCTGCGCGGCATCGGCGAGATCGACAAAGGTGGAGCGCATGCCCACGTTGACGTCCATGACGAACGCCTCGTGCTCAAACGCCTGGTCACGGGCAACGTGCAGTACGTCGGCGCCGTATTCGGCCAGAGTGCGCGAGGCGGTAGTCCCCGCAATGACATGCGTGCAGGACAGTACCTTGATCCCGGACAACGGTTGCGTGGGCCGGGGTGCGAAACCGATCGGCGCGCTGTCGCCGATTTTTACGATCTCCACGAGCGGCTTCCCGGCGAGGTGGATGCCTTCGGGATGCGCGGACCACTCTTCGAACGTCCGGTGCATGGCCGCCGCAGCACGTGCTTCGGCGAGCGCGGTTTCAAGCGCCTGGCCGTCCCATGAGCGCACGGCCTGCTGGATGGCGGAAAGGTTGGGTGGGCATTTCAACGTGTTGAGGATCCGATCACCCAGGTGCGGGTAGGCGCCGGTGAGATTCATGAAGCGCCCGTCTTTGGTTTCGAACGCGCGGAACGACATCGGATGGCCCAGACCGAGCGGTGCCTGTACCAGCAGGCCGTTCACGCTGGGGACGAAGGTCATTTCCTTTGGGATGGGATCGCTGGCCGGGATCTGACCGGCGCCCTGCTGCATGCGCAGCACCATGCCGACCATGGGATTCACGTTCCAGACCGCGTCGCGCAGGTCCAGCGAAAGATCCTGTTCCTGTCCGGTCCTGTCACGCCAGATAGCGGCGGCGCCGACGCCGGCCCCCATGGCGGGGATGGCCATGCTGGCGCCGATGCGGAAGTGACTCCGCAGGATCGGGTCGGCCCCGGTGAAGGTCACCTTGCCGCCCGCGGCGTCCGGACTGCTGCCGATCGACTGCATGAAGCCGGCGAAAGCCAGTGTGACGTCGAACGGCGTGTCCATCGCCGATGGCGCCGCTGCGGCAGCGCCGGTGAAGAGCTGGTTGGTGACCATCGCGCCCAGTCCTGCCACGCCTGCGTCCACGAGAAACCCTCTGCGGCCAGCATCGATGGGCTTCATGGTTCGCCTCAGCAGGGTTGGATGGATGTCACCATACGCCGTGTTTTCCTGGCGCTCCTAGGTAAATCCGGCGGGCGACGGCCAGTATTTCTACGCACCTGTCTGGCACCGAGCTCCCGCCCGGCAGTGCGGTTCATCGCGCTGATGCCCGGATGAGCTCAGCCCGCTTCCTGCGGAGGAAAGAAGCGCCCGCCCAGCCCCAACGCCACGCGGACCAGCAGCACCAGCACGGGTACTTCGACCAGTGGTCCGATGACGGCGGCAAAGGCCACCGGGGAGGCAAGCCCGAAGGCGGCGATGGCAACGGCGATGGCCAGTTCAAAGTTGTTGCCGGCGGCAGTGAAGGCTATGGCCGTGGTACGCGGATAATCCCTTGCGACGAGCCGCCCCATGAAGAAGCTGAGGCCGAACTGGATGATGAAATAGAGCGTGAGCGGAATGGCGATGCGCACCGCATCGAACGGAAGGCGCAGCACGTCGGCGCCCTTCAGGCTGAACATCGCCACGATGGTCAGCAGCAGTGCAACCAGCGTGATCGGGCTGATCGCCGGCAGGAAGCGCTCTTCGTACCAGCGTTCACCCCTGGCGGCTCGCAGCCAGCGACGGGTGAGGTAGCCGGCGAGGAATGGAACGCCCAGGTAGATCAGCACCGCTTCGGCGATGGTCCACATGCTGACGTTGACCACGCTTCCCTGCAGGCCGAACATCGGCGGCAGCCAGGAAAGGAAGAACCAGGCGTACACGCTGAACAACAGGATCTGGAAGATCGAGTTGAAGGCCACCAGCCCGGCCACGTACTGGTTGTCGCCGCGTGCAAGCTGGTTCCACACCAGCACCATGGCAATGCAGCGCGCCAACCCGATCAGGATAAGCCCGGTCATGTACTCGGGGGAATCGCGCAGGAACAGCACCGCCAGGCCGAACATGAGGCACGGCCCCACGATCCAGTTCTGCAGCAGCGAGAGCGCCAGCACCCGTTTGTCGGCAAACACCTCTGGCAGCGCCTCGTACTTCACCTTGGCCAGCGGCGGGTACATCATCAGGATCAGGCCGATGGCAATCGGTACGTTGGTCGTGCCGATCGACAGGCGGTTCAGCGCGGTGGGAACGTCGTGGAACAGTGCACCGAGGCCCACGCCCACCGCCATCGCGGAGAATATCCACAGCGTCAGATATCGATCGAGGAAGGACAGGCGGGAGGTCTCCATGCGCATGGAAGGGACTCAGCAGCAGCCAGGCCGCTCAGACGGCGTGTCGTCAGCGCAGCAATTCTCGGTGAGGTAGCCCACCAAGGCGTTCATCGCAGTGAAGTTCGCCCGATAGCAGATGGACCGGCCCAGGTGTTCGGCGGTAATCAGCTTGGCGGCTGACAGTGCCTTCAAGTGGAAAGACAGCGTCGCGCCAGGCAGGTTGAGTGCCTGGGCGATATCGCCCGCCAGTTTGCCGCCCGTACCGGCCTGTACCAGGAGACGGTAGATGGACAGGCGGGTGGCATGGCTCAGGGCGGCGAGGGCCCGGGTTGCGCGCTTATGTTCCATAATTCTAGAATAATGGAAATAGCACGACACGACAAACCATGACTGACCTTCGCTGCTGCCGGCGTCGTCGTAACCGTTCTTGATGAGGAGGGCACATGAAGGCCGTCATCTACCACAACCCGAAATGCGGCACCTCGCGCAACACGCTGGCGTTGATCCGGCATGCGGGGATCGAACCTGAGGTGATCGAGTACCTGGTTGATCCGCCAAGCCGTGCGCGCCTGGTCGAACTGATCAATGCCGCCGGCGTTAACGTACGCGGCGCCATCCGCAAGAAAGAGAAGCGCTACCTGGAATTGGGGCTGGACGACATTGCGCTCAGCGATGACGCATTGCTGGATGCGCTGATGGACAACCCGATCCTGATCGAACGGCCGTGGGTGCAGACCGATCTGGGAACGCGCCTGTGTCGGCCTTCCGAGGTCGTTCTGGAAATTCTTCCGACCGTCACCGTGCCCTTCGCCAAGGAAGACGGAGAGGTGGTGATCGATCAGCACGGCAAACGGGTTCCCTGACCACCGCCGTAGTGCAGCCAGGGTCAGCCCTGTTGGAGCCGAGAACATGTTGTCCTTCAAGCAGATGGCATTGAACGCAGAGGTCATTGCGTTGCTTCAACGCGTCGGGTTGCCCACCGAAGACCTCGACCCGGTGTCCACCACGTTCTGCGGGATGTGGGAAGACGAAATGCTGTGCGGGGTCATCGCGATCGAGCCGTACCACGGTGTCGGACTGCTGAGGTCGCTCGCGGTCAGCCCCGCGTTTCGAGGCCGCGGCCAGGGTGAGGTGCTGGTGGGCAAGGCGGAGGAGCTTGCGCGCCGCGCGGGCGTGGAGGAGCTTTATCTGCTTACGGTCTCTTCCAGCACCCTGTTCGAGCGCTGCGGCTTTGCCCACGTTGCACGCGACCATGTCCCCGTTTCGATTCGGGAAACCAAGCAGTTTTCCGGCCTGTGCCCGGCCACCTGCGCGGTCATGCGAAAGCGGATCTGATACGCATCGCCCGCCGCATGGCGGGCGATGGTCGCAGGCTGCGCTTACTTCGCCGCCAGCCGCTTCAGCAGCACGGCGGCGGTCTCAGCGGACGACGCGGGGTTCTGCCCGGTGATCAGCAGGCCATCGCTGACCACGTACGAGCCCCAGTCCGGCCCCTTCGAGTAGTCGCCGCCCAGCGCCTTGAGCGTGTCTTCGACCAGGAAGGGCACCACGTCGGTCAGGCCGACGCCGGCTTCCTCGCTGTTGGTGAAACCGGTGACCTTCCGGCCCTGCACCAGCGGGTTGCCGTTGGCGGCCTTGACGTGGCGAAGCACGCCCGGGGCGTGGCAGACCAGCGCGACCGGCTTTTCGGCGGCGATGAACGATTCGATCAGCGCGATGGACTGGCTGTCTTCGGCCAGGTCCCAAAGCGGCCCGTGGCCACCGGGATAGAACACGGTGTCGAAGTCGGCCTGCGAAACGCTGTCCAGGCGAACGGTGCTGGCCAGTTGTGCGGTCGCCGCCGCATCGGCCTCGAAGCGACGGGTGAGGTCGGTCTGGAAGTCGGGCTCGTTGCTCTTTGGATCCAGCGGCGGCTGCCCGCCGTTGGGCGAGGCCAGGGTGATGGTGGCGCCCGCGTCCTGGAACGCGTAGTAGGGCGCGGCGAGTTCTTCGAGCCAGAAGCCGGTCTTGCGACCGGTGTTGCCAAGCGTGTCGTGGGAGGTGAGGACGATCAATACCTTCATGGGGAACGGTTCCTGGTAGATGGAGGAGTACAGTAGACCGGTCGTCTAGAATACCGGCGTGAAAAAACGCCCACAGGGCGTGAAGTACCTGCGGCCTGGGGTCAGGGCGAAGGGTGGAGAATCTGTTGCGTGGTCCGCCACGCGGCGTCGAAGGGCTGGGTATCGCGCACGATCTTCACCATCAGGCTCGCCCCCAACCACAGCGCGTAGAGGCTCTGCGCCACTGCGTCGGGTTTGCCGGTGAAGGCAAGCGAACCCTCGGCGGCGCCCGCTTCCAGTACATGCGCCAGCCGCTCGATGATGCCGGCGGTGCCCCGCTGCAGCGTTGTGCGCATGCTGTGGGACAGGTCTGCCACTTCGGCGCCGAGTTTCACCGCCAGGCACTTGCCCTGGCAGTCCTCGAACGACTGGTTGTCCTTCCAGGCGGCGAAATACGCCTCCAACTGCTGCGCGCGGTTCTTCCCGGGCTGGGCAAAGGTAAGGTCCATGTCGGCCAGATAGGCCGCGAAGTAGTCGTCAAGCAGGGCGTCGCCGAAGGCTTCCTTGGACGCGAAGTAGTGGTAGAACGAGCCTTTCGGTACGCCTGCGGCACTCAGCACTTCATTCAAGCCCACCGCCGAGAAGCCCTTGCCGCCCATGATGCGCTGGCCGGTGGACAGGATCCTGTCGCGAACGTCGGTGCTTTCAGTGGCTGCGGTCGGGCTCATGGACCGCACTGTACTCTCGATTAGACCGGTCGTCTAGTGTCGCGACAGGGTCGGCCGGCGCCCAAGCTAGCTGGCCTTCCGGCTGCAGCCCAACGCACGCTCGACGTGGGACAGCAGGTCGTCTATCTCGAACGGCTTGGCGATGAACGGCACCGCCTTGTGTGCAGCGGGCACCGCCTGCAGGTACACGGCGGACGCAAACAGATATGGTGTGCCCAGACGCGCAAGGCGATCAGCGACCGGAAACACGGCGCCGTCGCGCAACTCAACGTCCAGGATCGCCGCGTCGAACGGCTGGTCGGCAATGGCGAACAGGGCATCGGTCACCGAGTAGGCCGGAACGACCGTGTAGCCCGCGCCACTGAGTACTTCAATGAAGAGTCTCGACAGCTCGATTTCATCCTCGACTACCAGGATGACCTTGTTTGTACGTGATGACGCCAGGGTGCTCATGAAGTGCGCAGGAACGGTAGATACGCCTAAGGTCTACCTTCAGGTGTCAACGCGGCGGAAAGTCCTCTAGTCGCGGTCTTCATCGCAGCGGTCGACCCCCCTGCGGGCAATGCGGGCCGAACCGCAGTAGAAGTACGGTTTTTGGCGGGCCGGGCCATTGCTACGCTCCAGCTTTCTGCGTTGGAGATCCCGCCGTGAATCACGACGTTTCGCGTAAGCCCCACTTCGCCCTCCCGTTGGTCGCCCTCGCCTTAGCGGTGGCCTTATCCGCCTGCCGACGGGAGCCGGACGCGCCCGTCGCAGATGCAGCCAGTGCGCCACCGGCGCCTGCTTCATCAACGCCGCCATCCGCACCGCCGTCCGCAGAACCCAACCGCGCGCCAGAACCCGGAAGCGTGCCGGTGACCGCCGACAACTTCGTGCGCGCCGAATCCGATCGCTATCTCGGCGCGCTGGTGAAGGAGCAGGGACTGGGCAAGCTGTTCCATCATCGCGAACCGGCATCGATCAACAGCCAGACCGTGGTCCGTTTGAATCGCGACACGCTGTACTCCAGCGCGGTGTTCGACCTCGATGCCGGCCCGGTCACGATCACGCTCCCCGATGCGGGTGATCGCTTCATGTCCATGCAGGTCATCGACGAGAACCAGTACACCACCCAGGTCAACTACACGCCCGGCGACTACACGCTCAGCCGTGGCAAGGACGGCACCCGCTATGTGGTGGTCGCCCTTCGAACGCTGGTGGATCCATCCAACCCGGAGGACGTCGCAAAGGTGCACGCGCTGCAGGATGCGATCAAGGTCCAGCAGGCTGCGCCGGGCAGCTTCGACGTACCGAAGTGGGACACAGTGAGCCAGGACAAGGTGCGCACCGCGCTGCTGACGCTGGCATCCACGCTGCCCGACACCCGGCACATGTTCGGCACCCGCGACACGGTCGACCCGGTGCGCCGCGTGATCGGTGCCGCCTCGGCCTGGGGCGGCAACCCTGACAAGGACGCGATGTACCTCAACGTGGTGCCGGCCCGGAACGATGGCAGCACCGTGTACCGGCTGCACGTGGCCGATGTGCCCGTGGACGGGTTCTGGTCGGTGAGCCTGTACAACGCCGAGGGGTACTACGAAAAGAACCCGCAGAACGCCTACACGCTCAACAACCTCACCGCGAAGAAGAGCGCCGACGGCTCGATCGACATCCAGTTCGGTGGCTGCGATGGCCAGGTACCCAACTGCCTGCCCACCATGGCCGGCTGGAACTACATGGTGCGGCTGTACCGGCCCCGTGCGGAGATCCTGGAAGGGCGCTGGACCTTCCCTGACGCCGTGCCGGTGCAATAGCGCAGCCGGCCCCGCTCTCTCCGTACAGGTGCCGTGTACGCGGCACCTGCGATGCTGTGCGCATGAATCCGTCGACCCGTTCCGATCATGAACCCAGCGTGGCAGGAGAAAACCCGCCGCGCTCGCGAGCGTTCGCGCTACGCCGCTGGCTGGGCTGGCTGGTGTTTCCGCTGCTGCTGGGCCTGGTGCTGCTGACCCTGTGGAATGGCGAGTGGCTCAAGGCGCCACGCGCGATGTGGGAGCTGTCGCGCATGCCCGCGCCGACGACGTTGCCGGTCCCGGTGGACGGGGTTGCGGCGCGGCGCATCGCCGATACGTTCGGCGCGCCGCGCGGACGCGACCGCACCCATGCCGGCGTGGACATCTTTGCCAAGCGCGGCACGCCGGTACGGAGCGCGGCGCCAGGCGTGGTGGTCGCGGTGCGCGACAGCGGGCTGGGCGGGCGCCAGGTATGGGTCATTGGACCGGCGCGCGAGCGCTACTACTACGCGCATCTCGAGGACTGGCGCGAGGGGCTGGCCGAGGGCGAGGTGGTCAGCGAAGGCACCGTGCTGGGCTACGTCGGTGACAGTGGCAATGCGGCCGGTACGCCGCCGCACCTGCACTGGGGGATCTACGGTGCCGATGGGGCCTACGATCCGCTGCCGCTGCTGAAGGCGCACCGCACGACCAACGGTCGTGCGCTACCGCGGTAGGTAACGACCGTTGGTCGTTACGCCTTCGACCGCCGGCCGGACACGTGCGCATGCCCGCGCACATGCCAGCGCCATGGGAACTCCACTGCGCGACTGATGCCGATGCGGGGACCCGCCGCCGGATCCTCCGGTGGCGCCATCCCGTCCGACACGATCCGGATGCCGCGGTCATTGCTGACGAGGTCAGCGCCATCAAGTGCCTTGTCGATACCCATCGCCTGCGACAGCCGTCCAGGCCCGCTGGCCAGCTCGCGATCGCGGCGAATGGCTGGCCGCGCCTCACGGATCAGTTCCAATCCCTCCACGGGTTCCAGAGCCCGCAGCAGTACGCCCCAGCCCTGGCCGACTTCGCCGCAGACTGCGTTGCTGCCCCAGTGCATGCCGTAGGTAAAGTAGACATAGAGGTGGCCGCATTCGCCAAACATGGTGGCCGTACGCGGGGTCATGCCCCGGAACGAATGCGCGGCCGGATCCTGATCGCCTGCATAGGCCTCGACTTCAACGATGCGACCGGCCCGGCCATCGTCGCGCACCAGCAGCTTGTTCAGCAGCTCGGGCGCGACCTCGGTCGGATGCCGCCGGTAGAAGCTGCGCGGGAGCGTACGCCAGCGCGACGGAGGCAGGGGCATCAGCGTAGCGCCGGCTGCTGCGCGGCCAGGATCCGCGCCAGCTTGTCCGGATTGCGCTGCACCAGGATCTGGGTGATGCGCTCACCATCGGTATCGAACGACATCGCCGAATCCAGGTGCTCGCCAAAGTAGCGCAGCACCCCCAAGCGGCCGTTGATGAACGCGGACACCATGCGCAGCTCGGCGCGGCGCCGCAGGGTGGGCGCGAACAGGAGCTGGGCAATGCGCGCACCGCCAAGCATCGGCCTGGGGAAGCTGCTGACGATACCGCCGCCGTCGCCGATCAGCTGCGCCGACGTGTCCATCAGCGCGATCATCGACTTCAGGTCGCCCTTGTCCAGGGCATCGGTGAACGCCTGCAACAGTTGCTGGTGGGTGCGGTGCGGCACCTCGTGCAGCGGGCGCTCCTCGCGCAGACGGGTGCGCGCGCGGTGCACGATCTGCCGGCAGGCTGCTTCGCTCTTGTCGAGGATGTGGGCGATCTCGGGATAGTCACGGTCGAACACATCGTGCAGCAGGAAGGCGGCGCGTGCTTCCGGCGCCAGCCGTTCCAGTACCGCCAGGAATGCAACGGAGAGATCGCTGGCCGCTTCGTGCAGTCGCTCAGGCGTGCTGGCATCGTCGGTCAGTACCGGCTCGGGCAGCCAGATGCCCACATAGTGCTCGCGGCTGCGGCGCGCCATGCGCAGCTCGTCGATGGCGATGCGGGTGGTGGTGGCGACCAGCCATGCTTCGGCGTTCTCGATGGCGTCGCGGTCGGTGCCGTTCCAGCGCAGCCACACCTCCTGCGCGACATCTTCGGCTTCGGCCATGGAGCCCAGCATGCGATAGGCCACGCCAAGCACGCGCGGGCGCAGCTGGGTGAAGCGGTCGAGGGAAGTATCCATGGCGGCATTCAACACGAGCGCGCGCCGCAGGGACAGTGCCGTAAGCAGGACACTGTCGACGCACGGTGTTGAGCGCTGGGCACCAATCCAACGGACGCGGGGCTGTCACAGCGCATCGCGCTGGTCCGTCTGCCTTGCATGAGCACCTCATCCACCGCCGACGCCGCAGGCCTGCCACGCCCCGCCGACCAGGTCTGGACCACGTTCCTGTCTGCGCTGGAGGCGCTGCCTGCCGACGCCCGCCTGCTGCTGTTGCTGCACGACGTGGCCGGTGCATCGATCGAGGAGCTCATGCCGTTGCTGGGGTTGCCTGCTGCTGAATGCAGGCAACGGCTGGAAGCGGCCCACGCCTGCCTGCGCGCACATGCGCGCCATCTTGGAGCGCCGCCCGCATGTCCCTGACTGATCCGGCCACCGTAGACGACGGTGTCGACCCCCTCACCACCGGCTTTTCGGCCAGCTACGCCGGGGTGATGGCGTTCATTGCCGTCGCCCACGAGGGCAGCTTCTCGCGCGCGGCCGACCGTCTCGGTATCGGCCGCTCGGCGGTCAGCCGCAGCGTGCAGAAACTGGAGGGGCAGCTGGGCGTGCGCCTTTTCCTGCGCACCACCCGGTCGACCTCGCTCACACGCGAAGGCGAGCTGTTCCACGACGGCTGCCGCCCCGGTGTCGACCGCATCCTGCAGGCGCTGGAGGAAATGCGCGACCTGCGTGACGGGCCGCCACGGGGGCACCTGCGGGTGAGTGCCACGCACGGGTTCGGGCGCAAGGTGATCGCGCCGCTGCTGTCGGCATTCCGGGCCCACTTCCCAGACGTCACCCTCGAACTGCAGCTGGAAGAGCGCCCGCTGGACCTGGCCGCCGACCGGATCGATGTGGCGTTCCGCGACGGCGTGCTGGAAGACAGCGAGGTCATCGCAAAGCACCTGATCCCGATGCAGCTGCTGGTCTGCGCCGCACCGGACTATGTGGTGCGGCACGGCCTGCCGGCCACCGTTGGCGAACTGGCCGCGCATGCCTGCATCAGCCAGCGACAGGCCAACGGGCGGCTGCAGCCTTGGGAGTTTCGTGTGGAAGGCCGGCCACTGAGCGTGGAACCGGCGTCGGCGCTGGTGTTCAACGACGCCGACCTGGCGCTGCAGGCGGTCCTGCAGGGACAGGGCCTGGCGCAGCTGCCGAACTACCAGGTGCGCGCTGCGCTGGATGCCGGGTTGGCGGTGAGCTGCCTGGACCAGTACGCCGCCGACGACCGCGGGCACTACCTGTGCTACCTCAGCCGACGCCAGCTGCCCAAGCGCATCCGCGCGTTCATCGATTTCATCACCAGCGAGGTGCGTGCACTCGACCTGGACGTGGTGACCCATTGGGAAAGCGTGCAGCAGGCCAGTGCACCGGCGCGCGACGTCGATGCCGGCGCGTGGCAATGAACGCCATTGGTGCCTGACAGGCAACAGTGCGCGTCCGCGCGCGGACCTACTGCCGCCGTAGCGGCCTGACTAGCATCGTCACATGCCCCAGCCACCGGGGTTCCATCTTCCACCCCTGGAGCAAGAATATGAAGATCCTGGTTATCGGCGGCACCGGCCGCATTGGCAGCAAGGTCGTCGACCGCCTGCGCGCGGCAGGCCATGACATCGTCATCGCCGCACCGTCCACCGGCATCGACATCATCAGCGGCGACGGCCTGGAGGCGGCCATGGCCGGCACCGACGTGGTCATCGACCTGGCCAACTCGCCATCGTTCGAAGACGCAGAGGTGCTGGCCTTCTTCCAGACCGCGGGGCGCAACATCCTGGCCGCCGAAGCCAAGGCCGGCGTACGCCATCACGTGGCCCTTTCCGTGGTGGGCACCGACAAGCTGGCGGCCAGTGGCTACTTCCGCGGCAAGATCGCGCAGGAGACGTTGATCCGCGAGGCGGGCATCGCCTATACCATCATCCATTCCACCCAGTTCTTCGAATTCCTGCCGGGCATCCTCCAGTCCGCCGGGGAAGCGCTGCGCCTGCCCACCGCGCTGGTGCAGCCGATTTCGGCGGACGACGTGGCCGACGCAGTGGCGCGCATCGCGCTGCAGCCTGCCGTCAACGGGGTGGTGGAGATCGCCGGCCCCGAGCGCGCACCGATGGACGAACTGGCACAGCGCTTCCTCGACCGTACCCACGATCCCCGCCAGGTGGTGGGCGACGCACAGGCACCGTACTTCGGTGCGCAACTGCAGAACGACACGCTGGTGCCGGTCGGCCAGGCGTGGCTGGGCCGGCAGGGCTTCGATGCCTGGCTGCAGCAGTCCGGGTTGGTACGCAGCAACTGATTGCCCGTCCGCCCGCACCTCGTGGAAACGCCATGTCCGACCTGAAGCCGCCGTCGCCCACCGTTCTCGACAAATACCGTGGCGACGAGGTGCGCCCGCTCTACACCGGGCGGGTGCGGGTGAGCGGCGGCGAGACGGGACACGGACGCGCTTCGGGCGTGGTCGTCTCCGACGATGGCGCCTTGGCGCTCGACCTGCGCCTGCCTCCCTCGCTGGGCGGTCCAGGGGGCGGCAGCAACCCCGAGCAGCTGTTGGCTGCCGGCTATGCGGCCTGCTTCCACGGCGCGATGAACCTGCTGGCCAGCCGTGCCGGGCTGGTGCTGGTGGACCCCTGCATCGAGGTGTCGGTGACCTTCTCGCGCGACCCGATCGACGGCCTGTACCTGCTGTCGGCCGAGGTGGAAGCCTACCTGCCCGGCCTTGAGGCCGGCGTGGCCGCCGAGCTGGTGCGCAACACCGAACGTGTCTGCCCCTACGCAAAGATGTTCCGCAACGGCATCACGCACGTGGTGAGCGTGGTGCCCACCGCCGCCCCCTGAGCGGCGTTTCCCCCTGCTGGAGAACACCCTCATGCACGCCGGCCGCTCCTATACCTTCACCGAGTTCCTGCTGTGGACCCGCCGCCCGCTGTACCTGCTGATCCTGCTGGATGTGGCGCTGGTGGCGCTGTACCAGCTCGGCGGGCTGCATTGGCTGGCGGTGCCATGGAACGTAATCTTCATGCTGGGTACCAGCGTGGCGCTGATCGCAGGCTTCAAGAACACCCAGACCTACAACCGGTTGTGGGAAGCGCAGCAGGTGTGGGCCTCCATCACCGCCGCCAGCCGCCTGTGGGGCACGATGAGCCGCGACTACGTGGCCCATCCCGAACACACCCGGCGGCTGGTGTACCGCCACCTGGCGTGGCTGACCGCGCTACGCTACCAGATGCGCGAAACCAAACCCTGGGAGACCGTGCAGCTGGCGCCCAACATCGAGTACCGCAAGCGCTATGACGTGCCGGAAAAGGTGCGCACGCTGGATGCCGAGCTGATCAAGTACGTCACTCCCGAAGAGCGCTCGCGCATCCTGGGCGCTGGCGGCAAGGCCACCGAAGTACTTTCCCTGCAGGGGGCATCGCTGCGTCAGCTGCTGGATGCAGGTGACATACCGCAGGCCAGCTTCGCCGAACTGCAGCGCGTGCTGCGCGACCTGCACGACCAGCAGGCGCGCAGCGAACGGATCAAGAACTACCCCTATCCGCGCCAGTACGCGGTGATCAACGTGATCTTTGTCCGCATCCTGTGCCTGCTGCTGCCACTGGGCATGATCGACCTGCTGGCACCCATGAACGACACCGTGGGCGGGGCGATGGCCGGGCACATGGTGTGGCTGGCGATTCCGCTGAGCGTGCTGGTGTCGTGGATGTATGCCGCGCTGGACCAGGTCGGCGAAAGCAGCGCCAATCCCTTCGAAGGTGGCGCCAACGACATTCCGATTTCGCAGCTGTGCACCTCCATCGAGCTGGACCTGCGCCTGCTGCTGGATGAGCGCGACATTCCGGTACCGCAGGTGCCGGCCAGCCCCATCGTGATGTAGCCCATCGGGAGCACGCACATGAAGATCGTCGTCATCGGAGGTCACGGGCTGATTGGCAGCCGCGTGGTGGAGCAGTTGGCCGCGCAGGGCCACGACGTGCGCGCGGCATCGCGGCGCAACGGCGTGGATGTGGTCGGTGGGCATGGGCTGGATGAAGCTCTGGATGGGGTAGAGGTCGTGGTGGATGCGGGCAATGCACCGATCTTCGAAGACCCCGATGTCACCGCGTATTTCGAGCGCGCCACCACGCGGCTGCTGGCGGCCTGTGATCGCGCCGGCGTTGCGCACTACGTTGGCCTCTCCGTGGTGGGCACTCCCTACCTGCAGGACAGCGCCTACTTCCGGGCCAAAGCCATCCAGGAGGCCCTGATCCGCCGGGCGCCCCTTCCGGCCACGCTGGTCCGTGCCACCCAGTGCTTCGAATTCATGGTCCAGCTGGTTCCGCCCGTCGCTGCGCGCGAGGTGCTGCACCTGTCGCCCGCCAAGGTGCAGCCGGTGGCCGCCGACGATCTCGGCGCCCTGGTCGCACAGGTTGCCACCGCACCGCCTCGCGGCCACACGGTACAGGTCGCTGGCCCGGAGCGTCATCGCCTGTTCGAGCTGGTGGAGTGGGTGATGTACTTCAACCAGGACCAGCGTCCGGTCGTGGCAGATCCCGAGGCGCGCTACTACGGTGCGCTGCTGAAAGATGCCACGCTGACCCCCGAGCCGGGCGCGCTGTTGGGCACTACGCGTTTCATCGATTGGCTGGCCAGCCACCTGCCTGGCAACCGGCCGCGCGTCAATCTTCCCGATCCGCTAGGTGTCAGCGTGGAACGTACGCCGGTAAGCAGCGGGTGACACGCCAAACGCGCGGCTGAAATGGCTGCGCAGTGACACCGTGGAACCGAAGCCTGCGTGCTGGGCCACCCTGTCCAGCGCGCTGTCGCTGGTTTCCAGCAGGCGTTGCGCACGTGCCAGCCGCTGTTCCAGCAGCCATTGGTTGAAGGTGGTGCCGGTGGCGGCGCGGAAATGGCGGGTGAAGGTGCGTCGGCTCATCCGGGCGCGGTCGGCCAGCGCATCGATGCCCAGCGGTTCGGCAAGATGGAACGCGGCCCACTCGAGCACGGCTGCCAGCCTGTCGTCGCCGCAGGTCACCGGCAGGGGCTGCTCGATGTACTGCGCCTGCCCACCCTGGCGATGCGGGGCCACCACCATGCGCCGTGCCACGCGGCTGGCAACCTCGGCACCGTGGTCCTGCCGCACCAGGTGCAGGCAACAGTCGATGGCTGCTGCGGTACCTGCGGAGGTCAAAAGCGTGCCGTCTTCCACGTAGAGCACGTCGCGCTGCAATTGCACGCGCGGGTGCAGTGCAGCCACGTCATCCATGAACACCCAGTGGGTAGAGGCACGACGACCGTCCAGCAGGCCGGCCTGCGCCAACACCACCGCGCCCAGGCACAGCCCGACCAGACGTACGCCACGCGCATGGGCATCGTGAAGCGCTTCCAGCAGCGCCGGGGGCGCCGGTTCAGCCGGGTCGCGCCAGGCCGGCACCACGATGGTGTCCGCCTCGGCCAGGGCCTCCAGTCCATGCGCGATGCCAAGGCTGAAGCCGGCCGGGGTCTGCAGCGGGCCGGGTTCGGCGGCGCACACGGTCACGCGGTAGCGCGGTGCGCCGAGCCGGGCCAGGTCCTCGCCGAACACCGTGCACGGCACGGCCAGGTGGAAGGGGCTGATCTGCTGGTAGGCGACCACGACGACGTGGTGCGGGTGGTGGTCTGGCAGCATGGCCCGATCCTAGCAGGGAATGGCATTCGGGCCACTGTCGGCCGCGCCGGGGGTCCCCAACAATGCTGGCTCATTCCCCAACGGAGTTCACGAATGAACGCCATGATCCTTTCTTTGCTCGCCGGCATGAGCCTGACGGCCCCGGCTACCGCGATTCCTGATGCCGAGGCGCCCACCTTGCGCGCGCTGGGCGGTGCGGTTCCCCCACAGACGCTGGACGCCGGCAGCGCCGCGCTGCTGGTGATCGATTTCCAGAACGAGTACTACAGTGGGCGCCTGCCCATTCCCGATGGCGCTGCCGCGCTGGCCAACGCGCAGGCGCTGGTGCGGATGGCAGATGCCAACGGGATTGCGGTGTACCACGTGCAGCACCTGAACCCGGCGGCGGCACCGGTCTTCGCCGAAGGCACTGAAGGTGCCGCCCTGATCGCCGGCATGCAGCCCGGCCCGCGCCACCACCTGGTAAGCAAACGAACGGTCAGCGTTTTCGCCAGTACCGACCTGGATGATCAGCTGAAGGCCCAAGGCATCCGCACCCTGCTCATCAGCGGACTGATGACGCACGCCTGCGTGGCCGGTGCTGCGCGTGATGCGGTGCCGCGGGGGTACGAGGTGATCGTGGCGTCCGATGCGGTCGCCACCCGGAGCATCCAGGCGCTGCCTGGGCAAGGCACGCTGCCGGCCGAGCTGCTGCACCGCGCGGCATTGACTGAAATCGCCGATGCCTTCGGCAGCGTGATGTCGACCGAGGCGGTGCTGGCGTTGCCGGTGCAGCACTGAGCAATGGCGTGGGCGGCCGTCATCGTACGGTCGCCTGCGCGCGCTACAACGTGTCCACCGCACAACGCGTCGGGCAGGGCGTGCAGCAAACCCTAAAGTCCATGCAGATACGGCCGATATCGATGCGTCATTCCGCCTGGAGTACGTGATGTCGGCCGTTCCCCGCCGTGGTAGTTCCCTTCCCGCCTGGCGCACGCTGTTGCGTTGGCTGTCATCGCTGCGCCGGCTCAGCGTGGCGCGCAAGCTGAAAATCAGCCTGGTGGCCTGTGCAGCGGGCCTGCTGCTGGTGGCCGCCGTCTACGCCTGGACAAGGTACAACAGCGAACGCGCCGCCGACACCTTCGCCTCCCATCAGCAGGCGACCAGCCTGATGGCGGCACTGGGCACCCAGGTGGCCGATGCCCGCCGCCTGCAGACCCGCTACGCAGCGAGCTTCGACGATGCCGACCGGGAGGCGCTGCAGCAGGCACGCCAGCGCCTGCAGGTGTCGCTGGAGGCACTGCAGCGCACCGCCGCCGCCAACGGCAATGCGGCTTCACTCAGGGCATTGGCCACCCGCATCGGCGAGTTTGCCGAGGGGATCAACGCGCTGAATGCACGCGTGGATGAAATGGGAAGGGGCGAGGCCGGGCTGCGCGCGCAGCTGGAGGCCGCCGCTGCTGCGATGGAGGCCGAGCTGGCCCCCCTGCAACAACCCGCACTGGACGCCCAGTGGCAGGCCATCCGCCGTCAGGAAGCGCTGCTGTTGCTCACTGGCGATTCCACCCATGCCGACCGCGCCAGCGAAGCCAAGCTGCCGTTCGAACTGGCGCTGGCAGCGCCGGGCGTGCCGGCGGGCGCACAGGACGCGCTTCGCACCGCGATGGACAGCTACCAGGGTGCACTGCTTGGCTACACCGCCGCGCGGGTCGGGCTGGATGTGGAAGCGCAGTCGCTGGCCGATACCGCTGCACAGATCGCGCCGTCGCTCGAGCAGGTGCAGCGTGCGCAGGCAATGGCCCTGGAGGCCGCGCGTGGGCGCCTGCAGGCGCAGGCGAGGGCGATGACGGTGGTGTTCGCGGTCACGCTGCTGCTGGTGGCTGCGTTGCTGATCGCCACGCTGCTGCTGACCCTGCAGGCGGTGCAACGCCCGATTGCCAACACGTTGCGCTTCGCCGAGGACATCGCCGAGGACCGGCTGGATACGGTGCTGGTCGTGCATAACCCGCACGATGAGTTCGGCCAGCTGGCGCAACGCCTGCGACATATGCAGGAACGGCTGCGCGGCCGGATCGAGGCCGAGCGGGCCGCCGCGCGCGACAACACCCGTGCGCGCCAGGCCCTGGACAGTGCCCAGACCGGCTTGATGGTGCTGGAGCCTGACGGCCGCATCGGCTTCCTCAACCATGCGCTGTGCACTGCGTTGGGCTGCACGCCCAGCCAGTGGCAGGGCCAACCGGCGCAGGTGCTGCATCCGGTGTTTGCGGGCGTCGCCGCGCAGCTGCAGCGCGGCCATGCCAGTGCACACGAGATCGAGCAGGGCGGAATCCGCTATCAGCTGGTACTCAACCCCATCCTCGACCACGACCAGTTGCTGGGAGCCGCGGTGGAATGGCGCAGCCGCGCGCTGGAAACCACGGTCGAAACCGAAGTGGCCGCGCTGGTGGACGCCGCCGCGCAGGGTCAGCTGCAGGCGCGTATCGCGGTGAACGACAAGCAGGGTTTCGTGCTGACCTTGGCGGTGAGCATCAACCGCCTGCTGGATACCTTCCAGGGCAACCTGGCCGGGCTGCAGGCGCTGCTGTCCGGGCTGGCGCACGGTGACCTGGGCGTCCGCATGCAGGGTGACTACCAGGGCGTGTTCGCGCAGATGCGCGACGATGCCAACGCCAGCGTGGCACAGCTGGCCGACATCGTGGCGCGCATCCAGCACGCCACCGCGGCGATCAACGGCGCGGCTGGTGAAATCGTGGCCGGCAACCGTGACCTCGCCGAACGCACGGAACGGCAGGCGGCGCATCTTGAAGAAACCGCGTCCTCCATGGAGGAACTCACTGCAACCGTGCGCGAGAACGCGGATTCGGCGCAGCAGGCCAACCAGCTGGCGATGGATGCCGCTGCCATTGCGGGGCAGGGCGGCAACGCGGTGGCACAGGTCGTGTCCACGATGCACGACATCGCCGCCTCCTCACGGCACATCGGCGACATCACCGGGGTGATCGACGGCATCGCCTTCCAGACCAACATCCTTGCCCTCAACGCTGCGGTGGAAGCCGCACGGGCCGGCGAGCAGGGCCGGAGTTTCGCGGTGGTAGCGGGCGAAGTACGCCTGCTGGCCCAGCGCAGCGCCGATGCCGCCCGCCAGATCAAGCAGCTGATCGAGACCTCGGTGGAGACGGTCAACGCCGGTACCCGGCTGGTAGGCGAGGCTGGTGCCACCATGCGCCGCATCGTCGGCAGCGTGGGGCAGGTCACCGCGATCAGCGCCAGCATCGCGGCGGCCTCGCAGCAGCAGAGCGTGGGCATCGAGCAGGTAGGCAAGACGTTGTTGCAGATGGACGGCAGCACGCAGCAGAACGCGGCGATGGTGGAGGAAGCCTCGGCGTCCGCGCAGGCGATGCAGCGGCAGGCGGCTCTGTTGTCCGAAGCGGTGGCGGCGTTCGTGGTGGCACGGCCTGCGGTAGTGCGCGGGCTTCGTCCTGCGGTAGCGTGATGGGTTCGTGATTGCGGCGTCTACGTGGGCCGCCCAATGGGCGGCGCCACCGGCGGTATGCTTCCCACCATGAGCACACGTCGAAAAACATCGTCTCCCGCCCAGACCCGCAACGCATTTGTCCGCGTGCGCGGGGCGCGCGAGCACAACCTGAAGAACGTCGACGTGGACATCCCGCGCGATGCGCTGGTGGTGTTCTCGGGAATTTCGGGATCCGGCAAGTCCTCGCTCGCCTTCGGCACGCTGTATGCCGAAGCGCAGCGTCGCTACCTGGAGTCGTTGTCACCCTATGCGCGCCGCCTGATCGACCAGGTGGGCGTGCCTGATGTGGATGCCATCGAAGGCCTGCCGCCGGCGGTGGCGCTGCAGCAGCAGCGCGGCACCGCGAGCGTACGCTCCAGCGTGGGCAGCGTGACCACGCTGTCCAGCCTGCTGCGCATGTTGTATTCGCGCGCTGGTACGTATCCGGCCAGACAGCCGATGCTGTATGCCGAGGACTTTTCGCCGAACACACCGCAGGGCGCCTGCCCGAACTGCCATGGCTTGGGCCACGTGTATGAAGTGACCGAACAGTCCATGGTGCCCGATCCCTCGCTGACCATCCGCGAGCGCGCCATCGCCGCATGGCCACCGGCGTGGCACGGGCAGAACCAGCGTGACATCCTGGTGACGCTGGGCTACGACGTTGACATTCCCTGGCGCGACCTGCCTAAGAAGCAGCGCGACTGGATCCTGTTCACCGACGAGCAGCCGGTGGCGCCGGTGTATGCCGGGTTCACCCCGGCAGAAACCCGCGCCGCGCTGCGCCGCAAGGAAGAGCCCAGCTACATGGGCACCTTCAGTGGCGCGCGCCGCTATGTGCTGCACACCTTCGCCACCACCCAGAGCGCCATGATGAAGAAGCGCGTGGCGCGCTACATGGTGGGTACGGTCTGTCCGGTCTGCGATGGCAAGCGCCTCAAGCGTGCTGCCTTGTCGGTGACCTTCGCCGGCATGGACATCGGCGCGCTGTCCCAGCTGTCGCTGGCGGCGATGGCCGAGGCGCTGCGGCCGGCGGCGGAAGGCCGCTTCAACGCGCCGGCAAAGGGGGCAACGCGCAGCCGCGCGGCCGGGCGCAGGGCCGAACAGCTGCGGGTGGAGAAGGGCGGGCCGCTGCATGCAGGCAGCAGTGACGTGCGCCGCACGCCCGACCTGTCCGAGGAGAAGCGTATCGCTGCCCAGCGCATCGCGCACGATCTGGTGGAGCGTATCGGTACGCTCGAATCGCTGGGGTTGGGCTACCTGTCGATGGACCGCGCCACCCCGACGCTGTCGCCGGGTGAGCTGCAGCGTCTGCGCCTGGCCACCCAGATCCGCTCCAGCCTGTTCGGCGTGGTGTACGTGCTGGATGAGCCCACCGCCGGCCTGCATCCGGCAGATGGCGAGGCCCTGTATGGCGCGCTTGACCAGCTCAAGGCAGGCGGCAACACGTTGTTCGTGGTGGAGCACGATCTGGAGATGCTGCGCCGTGCCGATTGGCTGGTGGATGTCGGTCCCGGTGCAGGCCAGCACGGTGGGCAGGTGCTGTACAGCGGTGAGCCCGAGGGGCTGCGCGGCGTCGCCGCCTCGGCCACTGCACCCTACCTGTTCGGCAAGCACGACCGTGCCACCCGCAGCCCGCGCACGCCTGCCGGCTGGCTGGAGCTGCGCGGCATCCACCGCAACAACCTGCATGGGCTGGATGCACGCTTCCCGCTGGGCACGTTCTGCGCGGTTACCGGTGTCTCCGGCTCGGGCAAGTCCAGCCTGGTCAGCCAGGCGCTGGTGGAGCTGGTGGGTGAGCACTTGGGCCATGAGCCGGTGGCGCCCGATGCGGACGATGACCTGCCACAACCCAGCCGGATCGAGCGCACCCGCGGCCGCCTGCATGCCGGTCACACGGCGATCAAGCGCCTGGTGAACGTGGACCAGAAGCCGATCGGGCGCACGCCACGTTCCAACCTGGCCACCTACACCGGCCTGTTCGACCACGTGCGCAAGCTGTTCGCCGGTACCCGCATGGCCAAGGCGCGGCGCTACAGCGCCAGCCGCTTTTCCTTCAACGTGGCGCAGGGCCGCTGCGAAACCTGCGAAGGCGAAGGCTTCGTGCACGTGGAGCTGCTGTTCATGCCCAGCGTGTACGCACCATGCCCGACCTGCCACGGCCAGCGCTACAACGCCAAGACGCTGGAGGTGGAGTGGAATGGCCGCAGCATCGCGCAGGTGCTGGCGATGACGGTGGAAGAGGCGCTGGCGTTCTTTGCCGGTGAATCGGTCGTGCAGCGTCCGTTGCAGCTGCTGTGCGACATCGGGCTGGGCTATCTGCGGTTGGGCCAGCCGGCCACGGAACTGTCTGGTGGCGAAGCGCAGCGGATCAAGCTGGCCACCGAACTGCAGCGCAGCCAGCACGGCAACAGCCTGTACGTGCTCGACGAGCCCACCACCGGCCTGCACCCGGCCGACGTGGACAAGCTGATGGCGCAGCTGCATGGGCTGGTGGATGCGGGCAACACGGTGGTGGTGGTCGAGCACGACCTGCGCGTGGTGGCCGATGCGGACTGGGTGATCGACGTGGGTCCCGGCGCGGGCGAGCAGGGTGGGCAGATCGTGGCGGCGGGAACACCCGAGCAGGTGAGCCGATCGAAAGCAGGCAGGACGGCGGGCTACCTGCGGCGGTTCTTCGCCTGACTGCCTACCCACTGCTCGATTTCCCCATCTGCGAACGGCCCCAGTTTCTGCTTGACGATGTTCCCGTCGGCGCCCACCAGCACCGTGTAGGGCAGCAGACCCTGGGCGTTGCCCAAGCGCACGCTGGCGTCATCCGGCGCTGGCTGCTCGATCACGATCGGGTAGGTCACCGGCACGCGGTCAAGGAAATCGCGTACGCCGTCCGGCGTATCGATGGCCAGGCCCACCACCTGCACGCCATCGGCCGGCTGTGCAGCGGCAAACGCGGCCAACATGGGCATCTCTTCCACGCACGGACCGCACCAGCTGGCCCACACGTTGATCAACAGGGGGCGGCCACCGAAGCGGGCGAAGTCCACGGGCGTGCCATCCACGTCCGGCAGGGTGATGGCCGGCATCGCATCGCCGGGTTGGGCCGGCGCGGCGGCCGGGCGGCCCACCGCAGGAAACCCCGTTTCCTGTGGCGTGCGCGCCACGTAGTACACGCCGGTGCCCAACCCCAGCGCCGCAGCCAGCGCCGCCACCACCATCAACGAGGTACGGGGCGGCGGGGTACTCATCGCGCGGTGCGCAGCAGCGCTTCTTCCACCAGCGCCTGGGTCAGCACGGTGGGCAGCACGGTCGGCGGTGCGCCGGGGCCGTAGACCACGTACAGCGGCACGCCGACCGCCTTGTGCTCTTCCAGGAACGCGGTGATCTCCGGGTCCACGTTGGTGTAGTCACCGCGCATGTACACCGCGTTGGTACGGCGCAGGGTTTCCTCGAAACCCTGGGTGCCCAGCACCGCGCGTTCGTTGGCCTTGCAGGTCACGCACCAGTCGGCGGTCATGTTGACGAACACCACGCGGTTGTCCTGGCGCAGCCGGTCGAGCATCTGCGGCGAATAGGCCACCACGTTGTCGGCCGCGGCCAGTGCGGCTTTGGCCGGTGCAGCGATGCGGGTCACGCCCCACACCGGCACGAGTGCGCCCAGCAGCAGCACCAGCGCCAATGCGGCACCGACGCGCTGGCTGCGCCAGCGGCTGCGCTCGAACCACCACAGCGCCAGGCCCAGCATCACCAGCCCGGCCAGCACGAGTGCCATGGCATCCACGCCACGCTGTTTGCCCAGCACCCACAGCAGCCACAGCGCGGTGGCATACATCGGGAAGGCCAGCACCTGCTTCAGCGTTTCCATCCACGCGCCCGGGCGCGGCAGGCGCTTGGCCAGCGAAGGCACGAAGCCGATCAGCAGGAACGGCAGCGCCAGGCCGAGGCCCAGCATCAGGAACACCAGCATCGCCGGCACCGCCGGTGCGGTGAAGGCATAGGCCAGCGGCGCCCCCATGAACGGCGCCACGCACGGGCTGGCCACCACGCAGGCGAGCACGCCGGTGAAGAAATCGCCCATCGGTCCGCTACGCGAGGCCAGCGACTGGCCCACGCCGCCCAGGCTGCCGCCCAGGGTGAACACCCCGGACAGGCTCAAGCCCACGGTGAACATCAGGTACACCAGTGCGGCAATGAACCACGGGTGCTGCAGCTGGAAGCCCCAGCCCGCCGCCTGCCCGGCGGCACGCAGCGCCAGCACCAGTGCGCCAATCGCGGCGAACGCCACCAGCACGCCTGCCGTGTACCAGAGCGCGTGGCTGCGCGCGCGCTGGCGGCTTTCGCCGCTCTGCGCCACGCCCAGCACCTTCAGCGACAGGATCGGCAGCACGCACGGCATGAGGTTGAGGATCAGGCCGCCGGCCAGGGCCAGCAGCAACGCGGTGATCAGGGTGATCGGCGTGGCACTGCCGCTGCTGCCCGGCGGACGCGTGCGCTGGTCGTTGTCGGCGCTGGCGTCGGGCGTGCCGTCGGCGGGCAGCGCCAGCGCCGGTTCGTTCGGGCGGATCAGCATCGGCTGGGTCGCAATGCCGTTGGCCTCGCGTTCCTGCGCACGCTTATCGCGCGTCACCAGCGGGGCGATCACTTCGCTGCGGCGCGCTTCTTCACCCGCACTGGCGTTGACCTTGCCGGCCGGCAGCGCCAGCTTCACCCGCCGGGTCATCGGCGGGTAGCAGATGCCATCGGTCTGGCAGCCCTGGAAGGTGATCACCAGCGTGGCATCGGCGGCCTCGGCCACGCTGCGGCGCAGCGGCAGCTTCACATCGACCTGGTCGAAATACACCGACACATCGCCGAAGTGCTCGTCGCGGTGCGACTTGGCGGCCGGCCACAGCGGCTTGTCCGCGCGGATGCCCGGGGCGCCTTCCAGCTTCAGCGAAGTGCGGTCGCGGTAGAGGTAGTAGCCCGGCGCCGGACTGAAACGCAGCAGCACGGTATTGCCATCGCCGACGATGGCTTCGAAGCCGAAGGCGCGTTCGGACGGCAGCGGCAGTGACGGGGTGCTGGCCGCGCCGGGCAGGCGCAGGCCACCGGCGGCATTGCCGGCCAGCGGGTTGTTGAACGGCGACGCGGCGGCGGCGCCCAAGGCCGGGGTCATGGCGCTGTCGGCGCGGGCGCTGCCACCCGGCAGCGTGACCTGCACGCTGCGCTTCTGCGGCGGGTAGCACACGCCGGCATCGGCGCAGCCCTGGTAACGCACTTCCAGCGTCACCGTTTCAGCACCGTCGGCAGCCTTGCCGGGCAGTACGGCGGTCAGCCGCTCACGGTAGGTTTCCACTTCGCCGAAGAAGTCATCGTGGTGCTTCTTGCCGGCCGGCATCTGCAGCGCCTCGGCACTGAAGCCGGCGTCGCTCTTGACCGTAGTGCGGTGGCGGTAGAGGTAGTAGCCCGGCGCGATCTTCCAGCTCACCTCGATACGGTCGCGGTCGCGCGCCTGCGCGCTCAGCCCGAAGGCTTCATCCACCGGCAGCAGGTCTTTCTCGCTGACGGCCAGTGCCGGCAGGGACACCACGAACAGCGCGCACAGCGCCGCAACACGACGAAACAGCGTCATCAATCAGTTTCCTCTCGGGTCTGGGCCCGAATCCAATCCAGGTACGCCGGCAGGCCGGCGCGGGTTTCGACCGCGATGCACTCGGGGAGTTCATACGGGTGCAGCACCTGCACGCGCGCGATGGCCGCATCCAGGCGGCTGCCGGTGGTCTTGATCAGCAGTTGGACCTCAGCGTCCTCGGTCACCTCACCGTGCCAGCGGTAGGTCGAGTGCGCCCCGTCCAGCCGGGTCACGCAGGCGGCCAGGCGTTCTTCCACCAGCGCATGCGCCAGCCGCGTGGCGGTGGCCGCATCGGGGCAGGTGGTCAGGAGGATGAATACGGGATCGGGGGTCGACATGACCGCCGAGTATAGAGATCGCGGCCTGGCGATGCCGGCCGGTTCCGCCTGGGAACCGGCCGGAGAATCGAATCCCGGTGGCACCGGCGGGTGGCCGGGGCACCGTATTGTCCTGGTGCCGGCCCCTGGCCGGCAACTCGGGATGCCTCAGTTCGCCAACTCGCAGGTCGCCGGCTTGGCCGACGTGAACAGGGCAGGCGTGCCCCATTCCGGGTGGTCGATGAACGGGTTGCGGTTGCCCTGGAAGCTGTAGATCACTTCATTTCGGGCTTTTTCTGCGGCATCCGGCGGGTCGGACAGGTGCCAGTCGATCAGGGTCGAGAGCAGGCCCATGTAGGCCGGCGAGGCCGAGGTCTTCACGATCCTGCTGCGGTCGTCGGTCAGCTCCAGGTCCGGTTCGGACTGGCCGGTGGCTGCGTCCTTGCCGCCCTCATAACGGATCGCCATGTACATCACCGCACGCGCCATGTCGCCCTTGCGGTGGCCCCACACCTCGAAGGTGCCGGCATTCCCGTCCGGGGTGCGCACCCAGTTGGAATTGCCCGGATAGCCGCCACTGCCGCCGCCGGTGCCGTTGTTGGCCTCGGTGGCGCGCTCGCCGCAGTTGCTGTCGCACTTGGCGAACGGCTTGTTGCCGCGGTCCGCGTTCCACTGCGCATCGGTCAGGTACAGCATGTGGGTATCGGTATAGGGCGCGTAGGGCAGTCCCTTGTCGCCGGTGGTGCTGGCAAAGCCCAGTGAATTGGGCCAGGTGTGCTCGCGGTTGTAGGTCAACCCGCTGCCGGTGCCGGCCCGGTCGGTGACCTTGGCGTAGCTGCGGTTGCGGTACGCGTCCAGGATGCGGCCGCTGTTGTTGGGATCCTCGTCGGCGATTTCCAGGATGGTCCAGGTGCTGGTGCCCGAGCCGCTGTACGGATACGAGGTGTGGCCCTTGATGGTGGCGTGCAGCGAGCAGCGCAGCTGGCTGGGGCTGGAGGTGTTGACCTTCGAGTAGTAGCTGCCCGGATCCGGGTCGGGACCGGGGTCGGTACCGCCGCTGGCCACGGTGAAGGCGATGCGGGTATCGGCCGCCGGGCGTGCGCCCTGGGCGTCCTTGATGCGCGCGGCACGGATGTCGAAGCGGCAGGCTTCACCGGCCACCAGCGCGGTGTTGGTCGACAGGGTGAAGCGGGTACCGCTGCTGGCGTGGGTGAGCGGCACCGTGCCGGACTGGCCGCAGCTCAGGGCAAACGCACCGGCGCTGACGGTGACGCTTTCACTGAAGGTCACGGCCAGGTCGGCAGCGGCCGGGAAGCTGGTTGCGCCCTGTTCCGGGGTGGTGGTGCTCACCGACGGCGGGGTGTTGGGCCCGGTGCTGCCGCCGCCGCTGAAGGTCTGGCCGGTGTTGCAGGCACCGAAGGTCTGCGCCGCCGATCCGGCCCAGGTGAAGTGGGTGTACTGGCTGCCGCTGCCGGTGAGCTGCAGGGAGGTGCCCGGGGCGGTGCTGTTGCTCTCGCTGACCGGGATGTTCTGGCTGGTCAGCCCGGCGGCCGGGCCGCCGGAGGCGGTGATGGTGCCTTCGTAGCTGATGAACTGGATGACCTTGCCGCTGGCATCCACCAGCGCGATGCCGTCGTTGGCGCCGTTCTGCAGGCCGTTGGTGGGGTAGGTGACGGTGGCGATGCTGGCCTTGCCGCAGCCGGCGGCGGTACCGGCCGGCACGGCGTTGTTGGCATAGACCGTGGCCGCCGACGGGGTGCTGCCGTTGTACAGGTACAGCCGGTAGGTACTGAGGTCCTCGCCGCCGGTGGCGACCACCTCGATGGCTTCGCCGACATCCCCGGCCGGGGTGCTGTCGTCGTAGTGCAGTTCATTGATGAATACGTCCGCCTGGGCGGAACCGGCGGCCAGCGCCAACAGGCACCCCAGGGACAGCGGTGTGAGCAACCTCATCTACGTCTCCTTGTGATTGGGTTTTGCCGGCCGAATCTAGCTAATCCATATGACACATCTATCGATTTGTCGGATTCGGCACTCCGCAGTGGGACGTGCGTCAAGAAAATGGCGGTCTGGGGGAATTCGTCGGCACCCCCTTGAAAGGGCTCGGGACAGCACCATCTCTGCCCTGTCCCGCACTGGCGGGTTTTTTCACGAGCGGTGCTGGCAGTCACCTGGGGTGAGTGCTAAGATCGCCGGACTTTTTCAAACCAATCAACAACTTAAGAGGCACGCATGAACATCAAGCCGCTTCACGACCGCGTTGTGGTCAAGCCGATCGAAGCCGACGAAGTCTCCGCCGGCGGCATCGTCATCCCCGACTCGGCCAAGGAAAAGTCGACCAAGGGTGAAGTCGTGGCCGTGGGCCCGGGCAAGCCGCTGGACAACGGCAGCGTGCGCGCGCCGTCGCTGAAGGTTGGCGACAAGGTGATCTACGGCCAGTACGCCGGCAGCACCTACAAGAGCGAAGGCGTGGAATACAAGGTCCTGCGCGAAGACGACATCCTCGCCGTCATCGGCTGAGTTTGCGCCGCCGGGCTTGCCCCGCCGCTTCTTCTTTTTTCAGATCAACGCAGCCGGGCATCGCCCGGCGCCACATAAAAGGTAATCGCAATGGCTGCCAAGGAAATTCGTTTCGGTGAAGACGCCCGCGCCCGCATGGTGCGCGGCGTCAACGTTCTCGCCAATGCCGTCAAGGCCACCCTGGGCCCGAAGGGCCGCAACGTCGTGCTCGAAAAGAGCTTCGGCGCCCCGACCATTACCAAGGACGGCGTGTCCGTCGCCAAGGAAATCGAACTGGCTGACAAGTTCGAGAACATGGGCGCGCAGATGGTGAAGGAAGTCGCCTCGCGTACCAACGATGACGCCGGCGACGGCACCACCACCGCCACCGTGCTGGCCCAGGCCCTGATCCGCGAAGGCGCCAAGGCCGTGGCTGCCGGCATGAACCCGATGGACCTCAAGCGCGGTATCGACAAGGCCGTGGTCGCCGCCGTCGCCGAGCTGAAGAACATCTCCAAGCCCACCGCCGACGACAAGGCGATTGCCCAGGTCGGTACGATCTCGGCCAACTCGGATGAGTCGATCGGCAACATCATCGCCGAGGCGATGCGTGAAGTCGGCAAGGAAGGCGTGATCACCGTTGAAGAAGGCTCGGGCCTGGAAAACGAGCTGGACGTGGTCAAGGGCATGCAGTTCGACCGCGGCTACCTGTCCCCGTACTTCATCAACAACCAGCAGGCGCAGACCGCCGACCTGGATGATCCGTACATCCTGCTGCACGACAAGAAGATCTCCAACGTGCGTGACCTGCTGCCGGTGCTGGAAGGCGTCGCCAAGGCCGGCAAGCCGCTGCTGATCGTGGCCGAAGAAGTCGAAGGCGAAGCGCTGGCGACCCTGGTGGTCAACACCATCCGCGGCATCGTCAAGGTCGTGGCCGTCAAGGCACCGGGCTTCGGCGACCGTCGCAAGGCGATGCTGGAAGACATGGCCACCCTGACCGGCGGCACCGTGATCTCCGAAGAAATCGGCCTGTCGCTGGAGAAGGCGACCATCGCCGACCTCGGCCGCGCGAAGAAGGTGCAGGTTTCCAAGGAAAACACCACCATCGTCGACGGCCAGGGCGACCAGGACGCGGTGCAGGCACGCGTGGCCCGCATCAAGACCCAGATCGAAGACACCTCGTCCGATTACGACCGTGAGAAGCTGCAGGAACGCGTGGCCAAGCTGGCCGGCGGTGTTGCCGTGATCAAGGTCGGTGCGTCGACCGAAATCGAAATGAAGGAAAAGAAGGACCGCGTCGACGACGCCCTGCACGCTACCCGTGCGGCGGTCGAAGAAGGCGTGGTGCCGGGCGGCGGTGTTGCCCTGGTCCGTGCGGTCACCGCGCTGGCTGGCCTGAAGGGTGCCAACGAAGACCAGAACCACGGCATCCAGATCGCCCTGCGCGCGATGGAAGCCCCGCTGCGTGAAATCGTCGCCAACGCCGGCGAAGAGCCGTCCGTGATCGTCAACAAGGTCAAGGAAGGCACCGGCAGCTACGGCTACAACGCCGCCACCGGCGAGTTCGGCGACATGCTGCAGTTCGGCATCCTGGATCCGACCAAGGTGACCCGTTCTGCCCTGCAGAACGCTGCCTCGATCGCCGGCCTGATGATCACCACCGAAGCGATGGTGGCCGAAGCGCCGAAGAAGGATGACGGCGCCGGCGCAGCAGGCGGCGGCATGGGCGGCATGGGTGGCATGGGCGGCATGGACTTCTAAGGTCCCCGCACACGCGACACCCTGTCGTGCTGTAAACGAAGAACCCCGCCGAAAGGCGGGGTTCTTTCGTTATGGGACAAACACCTTGTTGCCGTATTCCCAGGTCCACGGCACGGCGGTGTCACCCAAAACGTAGCGCACCAGTGCGGGGAATGCCGCTTCGGCGCGCACATCGTTGCCCAGGATCACCACGCAGCGCTGGCCACGTTCCAGGCAGACCATCGTGTTACCCACCGCATCGTCATGCCCGCCTTTGTAGAAGCCATGGCCCTGCGGGCCATCGAACACCACCACGCCCAGCCCGGCGGCAAGGTCGGCACGCCGCTTCGCCGGGGGCAGTTCGTCCTGCAGCGTGGGGAACTGCGATGCGGTGGTGATCGGCCACTGCGCGCGCACCAGCTCACGCCGCGATGCAGGTGAAAGGCCTTTACCGCTCACCAGGGCGGCGGCAAGCCGCGCGATATCGGTGATGGTGGTGTCCATCGAACCAGCCGCTCGCACACGGCTGCGCTCGTCATGCGGTTCGGTGCTGCCGTCCTGTGTCCAGCCGTCGGCCAGGTTGCCGGCGAAGTCCGCGCGCCAGGTCATGCTGGTACGGGTCATGCCGAGGCGATCAAACACCCTCCGCTGCATTTCCCTGCCCACGTCCAGGCCTACGCCCTGTTCGAGCACGAACTGAAGCAGGATCAGCCCTTCCCCGGAATACGCATACCGCGTGCCCGGGTCGAAATGCAGCCGCAGTTTTCCCTCCGGTTCAAGGAAGGCGAAGTTGGAGAAACCGCTGCGGTGGCTGAGCAGCATGCGCGGGGTGATCTGCTGCCAGCGCGGGTCGTCCTTCAGGTCGGGCCAGGGCGCGTAGCGCTTATCGGCCGGATAGTCCGGTAGTGGACGGTCCAGGTAGGCGGCGATGGGGAGATCCAGATCCAGCATGCCGTCGTCCACGAGCTGCAGCACCATGTAGGCAAACGCCGCCTTGGTCAGCGACGCGGCGTACATGATGGTGTCTGGCTGCAGCGGCTCGCCGGCCGCATTGCGTTTGCCGGCCGCGTGCACCTGCGCGACCTTGCCGTCATCGATCACGGCCAACGCCAGCCCCTGGGCCTGGGTTGCCCGCATCAGACGCTGCATCTGCGCATCCACCGCGGGCGGGGACGGCAGCGCGTGGGGTGGGGCGGCGGCCAGCGCAGCGGACGCTGGCATCAACAGGGAGAACATCAGGACGAACGGGCGCATGCACGGCACTCCTCCGGGTCTCAGCGCCAATCGTACCGTCGGGCCTGCAGCCCTGAACACTGCACCCCAGTTGCGAATGAAACAGTTGGCACTCCCAAACCCCTGTGCTATCAATACTCCCCAATGAACGCACGCCACGCCAATTCCTACTTTTGGTATTACTTTCCGAAGCCACCGGCGGAGGAAGGCATGCGCTCACCCTGAAGAAACCTTCAGACGCATTCCCGAAAGCCGCCAGCGCACCTGGCGGCTTTTTTGTTGCCGCCGCGCTGGGGACCCCCACCTTCCAGGAGACACCCCCATGCCCCCCCACACCGACGACCTGCGCATCCGCAAGATCGAACCGTTGACCCCGCCGGCACAGCTGTTGGCGATGCTGCCCTGCGATGATGAAGCCTCCTCCACGGTAAGCGCCTCGCGCGCCGCACTGCACGAGATCCTGCACGGCCGCGATGACCGCCTGGCGGTGGTGATCGGCCCGTGCTCGATCCATGACCCGGTCGCGGCGATCGAATACGCGCAGCGCCTGAAGCCGCTGCGCGATGCGTACGCGGGCGAACTGGAAATCGTCATGCGCGTCTACTTCGAAAAGCCGCGCACCACGGTGGGTTGGAAGGGCCTGATCAACGACCCGGACCTGGATGGCAGCTTCCAGATCAACAAGGGCCTGCGCGTTGCGCGCGGCCTGCTGCGCGACATCAACAAGTTGGGCCTGCCGGCCGGCGTGGAGTTCCTGGATGTGATCTCGCCGCAGTACATCGCCGACCTGGTTGCCTGGGGCGCGATTGGCGCACGTACCACCGAAAGCCAGGTGCATCGCGAGCTGGCCTCCGGGCTGTCGTGCCCGGTCGGCTTCAAGAACGGTACCGACGGCAACATCAAGATCGCCGCCGACGCGGTGGGGGCCGCATCCAACCCGCATCATTTCCTGTCGGTGACCAAACAGGGCGATACGGCCATTGTCGCTACCGCCGGCAACCCGGATTGCCACGTGATCCTGCGCGGCGGAAAGGTGCCCAACTTCGATGCCGCCAGCGTGGATGCCGCCAGCCAGACGCTGGCCAAGGCGCAGCTGCCGGCGCGATTGATGATTGATGCCAGCCACGCCAACAGCAGCAAGAATCCGGAGAACCAGCCGAAGGTGATCGCCGATATCAACGCACAGCTGGCGGCAGGCGAAGAGCGCATCGTGGGCGTCATGGTGGAAAGCCATCTGGTGGCCGGCCGCCAGGAACTGGTGGAAGGCCAGCCGCTGGTGTACGGGCAGAGCATCACCGATGGCTGCATCGGCTGGGACAGTTCGCTGCAGGTACTCGAAGCGCTGGCCGAGGCCGTGCGTGCGCGGCGCGCGCGGCGTCTGGCCGAGGCGGCTTGACCCCGCAGGGAGCCGGCCGCCGGCCGGCTCCACGAAAGATCCGCTCTACCGGAAGCCTGGTTTTGTTAAAGAGAATCAATTGGATACTGCGCGCCCAGCGCTGCAGACTGCAGGCCTCACTTGAGGGTCCTACAGGGTGTATGTACAATGTATGCACAGTCCAGCAACGTGCGGGTGCTTCCCATGGGAACCGCAAGCAAAGTCATCAATTTCCGGGCCCCTGCCGATAAGCAGGATCTGATCGATCGTGCCGTAGCAATCAGTGGCGTGAATCGCACCGAGTTCATCCTGGAAGCCGCGTGCGACAGGGCACGCGAGGTGCTGGCCGACCAGACGCAGTTCACGTTGAATGCCGAGCAGCTGCAGCGCTTCAATGCGCTGCTGGACGCGCCGCTGGAGGAAAACCTGGCGCTGCGCCGGTTGTTGAGCACGCCGGCGCCCTGGGAACGCTGAGCCCTTGTGGCTCTCCGCTCCAACACCGCTGCATGCGGATCATCTGTTGGATGACTTCCGCTGCAGCGCTCCACCCCTGGCGAAATGGCTGCTTGAACGCGCACGCCAGAACCAGGCATCCGGCGCATCCAGATGCTTCGTTGCCTGCGATGAGAAGCGTCGCGTCGTCGGTTACTACGCGCTCTCAGCCGGTTCGATAGCGCATGACGCCGTGCCCGGACGAATCCGCCGCAACATGCCCGATCCCATTCCGGTCATCGTGTTGGGGCGGTTGGCGGTACATGCGGACAGGGCGGGGCAAGGCATTGGCCAGGGCTTGTTGAAGGATGCGGTGCTACGTTCGCTGCAGGCGTGCGCTCAGGTCGGCGCACGGGCGTTGCTCTGCCATGCCATCGATGAGCCCGCCAAGGCGTTCTACCTCAAGCACGGTTTCATCGCTTCACCCATTCACCCTCTGACGCTGATGCTGCCCCTTGCGTGCTAATGCACCTCGTCGCGGTACACGAACTTCGGCATCTCCCACTTGAAATGGATCGCCAGCAGGCGGAAGGCGAAGCCGCCGCCCAGGCACCACAGCGTGGCGGCGTTGAGCGACACACCCAGTTCGAGCAGGCCCAGCCATGCCGCGCCGGTAAGCAGGGTGATCACCGCGTACAGCTCCTTCTGGAAGATCAGCGGCACCTCGTTGCACAGCACGTCGCGCAGCACGCCGCCGAAGGCGCCGGTGAGCATGCCGGCGATGAGCACGATCGGCACCGCGTGGCCGCCGTCGCGCGCCACCGCGCAGCCGATCAGGGTGAAGCAGATCAGGCCCAGGCCATCGAGCACCAGGAAGGTGCGGCGGAAGTGGTGCATCCAGCGCGCCACCCAGGTGGCGATCAGTGCCGCGCAGATGGTGAAGCCCAGGTACTCGGGGTGCTTGACCCAGCCCAGCGGGTAGTGGCCCAGCACGATATCGCGCAGCGAACCGCCGCCCAGCGCGGTGACGCAGGCGATGATGACCACGCCGAACAGGTCCATCCGCCGCCGGCCGGCAGACAGGGCGCCGGTCATGGCTTCGGCGGAAATGGCGATGAGGTAGATGATGGACAGCAGCATGCAACGGCTCCGGAGGGGCAGGCGGGGACGGAAACGCGCACGCGCCAGCGCCGCAGCACTATCGTGGGGTGGGATTCCGTTGCCGCTCCCGCTGTCCTTTTGCCTGAGAGTTCAGTGGCCAGGCCACGTGCCCCTTCGGCGGGTCATTGAAGACCTCTCTCCAGATCGGCGTGTTGGATGCATGGTTGGTGGCGTATCGAGCCACCGGCCTGAGCGATTATGGGAGCCTGCGCCTTCGGCGGGCGCCAGCGCGGCGCCTCTCTCCTGCATCCGGGTCCGATTCTAGCAGCCAGCACGCCCCCGCCGGTGGATAATCCCGGTATGCCCGCTGAACCCGCCCCCTGGTACGTCTACCTGCTGGAATGCCGCAACGGCAGCTATTACGCCGGCATCAGCAACGACGTGGACGCCCGCTTCCAGGCCCACCTGTGCGGCAAAGGCGCGCGCTACACCCGCGCCAACCCACCGGTGAAGCTGCTGGCCATGCGCGCCTACCCCGACCGCTCGGCAGCTTCCAAGGCCGAATGCGAGCTCAAGCGCCAGCCGCGCGCACGCAAGCTGGCCTGGCTGCAGCAACGGAGTGCCGGAGCATGACCGGAATCGACCCGGCCAAGGCGCGCGCAATGATCGGCAAGACCGTGCTCGCCGGCATGACCTACCTTGACGCCCAGGGCAACGCCCTGGAGCACCGCCAGATGGCCGGGCAAGTGCTGCGCATCAATGACGAAGAAGGCGTGGTACTGGCCAGTGCAATGGACGGCGAGGAAGTGTTCCTGCCGCCCACGCTGGACCACTACACCCCGGCAGCACCGGGCGACTACACGCTGCGCTCAATGGCGCTGACCATCAGCGATCCGGACTACCTGTGCACCTGGGATGTTCACCTCGCCCCTGGCAACGATCCCTGATCGGACGACTTTGGCCGCCGGTCCTCGCGGTCATCACCGAAGATGATCCGCGCGCTGCGCTGGTAGCTCCAATACGCCACCGCCCAGTTGAGCAGCACCACAATCCGGTTGCGGAACCCGATCAGGAAGAACACGTGCGCGGCCAGCCAGAACCACCACGCCAGCACGCCCGACAACTGCAGCCGGCCCAGGTGCACGATGGCAGCCATGCGCCCGATCGTGGCCAGGTTGCCGAAGTCCTGGTACTTGAACGGCCCGGGTGACGGCTTGCCCTCCAGCCGTGCACGGAGGGTTGCGGCCACGTGCTTGCCCATCTGCTTGGCGGCCGGGGCAACGCCCGGCACCGGCCGACCATCGGCCTGCTGCAGCGCGGCCAGGTCGCCGGCGACGAAGATCTCCGCGTGCCCGTCCAGGGTCAGGTCGGGCTGCACCGGCACGCGTCCGGCGCGGTCCAACGGCACCTCCAGCGTCCGCGCCAACGGCGAAGCGGCCACGCCCGCGGCCCACACCACCGTGCGCGCGGCAATGAACTGCTCACCGAGCTGGAAGCCCTCGCCGTCGATGTGGCTCACCGCCGTACCGGTCAGCACTTCCACCCCGAGCTTCTCCAGCTGGCGCCGCGCTTTCAGCGACAGCACCTCGGGGAAGCTGGACAGCACCCGTGGCCCGGCTTCGACCAGCCGCACCTTGGCGCTGGCCGGATCGATATGGCGGAACTCGTTGCGTAGCGTGTGCCGCGCGATCTCGGCCAACGTGCCGGCCAGTTCCACCCCGGTGGGGCCACCGCCGACCACCGCGAAGCTCAGCCACGCCGCTTTGCGTGCCGGATCCGGCTCGGCCTCGGCGCGTTCGAAGGCCAGCAGCAGCTTGCGGCGCAGCGCGATGGCATCGTCCAGGGTCTTCAGGCCAGGCGCGTCGGCGGCCCACTCGTCGTGCCCGAAATAGGCGTGGGTGGCGCCGGTGCACAGCATCAGGGTGTCGTAGCCGAGCTGGCTGCCGTCGGCCAGGGTGATCTGGCGGCTGGCCTTGTCGATCGAGGTCACCTCGCCCAGCCGCACTTCAACATTACGCTGGTCGCCCAGGATGTGGCGCAGCGGCGCAGCGATGTCGGGTGCGGACAGGCCGGCGGTGGCGACCTGGTAAAGCAGCGGCTGGAACAGATGGTGGTTGCGACGGTCCACCAGGGTGATGCGGATGCGCGCGCTGGCCAGCGCGCGGGTGGCCCAGAGGCCGGCGAAGCCGCCACCGATGATGACCAGGTGGGGCAGGGAATCGCGGGTCATGCAATGACTCCTTGGCGGGGGTCGAAGCGAAGCACTGCATGTTCGCACGTGATGCGCGATATTCACGTGGATGGCAGATACTGGGTTCAGCAGCCGTCGCGCCTGCCGGCGGCCGATTCGACCCTTGCCTGGAAAGTCCACCTGCGTGCGCGCATTTCCGAAAGAAGACGCGGCAACACCGGCGCGTTGATCGGCGTATCGTATCGGCGCATATCGACAACCGGGAACACCAACATGCTGAAGATCTGGGGCCGCCGCAATTCCAGCAACGTGCGCAAAGTGCTGTGGTGCGCGGAGGAAATCGGCCTGCCGTACGAATCCATCGAAGTGGGCGGCCTCTTCGGTGGCACCCAGTCGCCGGAATACGTGGGCATGAACCCCAACGGCCTGGTGCCGGTGATCGAAGACCACGGCCTGCCGCTGTGGGAATCCAACACCATCGTGCGTTATCTGAGCGCGCGCTACGCGCTGGGCACGCTGTACCCGGAAGATGCGATGGCGCGCGCGCAGGCCGAGAAGTGGATGGACTGGAGCACCTCGCGCATGGCGCCGCTGTACACCGACCTGATCTGGGGGATCATGCGCACCGCCCCGGCCGACCGCGACGAGGCCCGCATCAATGCCGCGATCACCCGTGCCGGCGAGTTGCTGGGCATGGCCGATGCCACCCTGGCGCAGCAACCTTGGTTGTCCGGCGAGCAGTTCGCGATGGGCGACATTCCGTTGGGCGCGCTGGTCTATGCGTGGTTCGAGCTGCCGATCCAGCGGCCGTCGTTGCCGCACCTGGAAGCGTGGTACCAGCGCCTCCAGCAGCGCCCGGCGTATGTCAAAGCGGTCATGACGCCGTTGACGTGAGGTAACGGACGGTAGGTGCGGACCGTTGGTCCGCACGCTTTCAATACAGGTCGGTGGGATCTACGTCCAATGACCAGCGCACCTTGCGCGCCTGCGGCAAGCCGTAAACCAGCGGCATGATCTGATCCAGCAGCGCATGCAGCGGCCGCCGCGAGGCTGCTGAAAGCAGCAGCTGCGTGCGCTGGTAACCGGCGCGGCGCGGCATCGGCGCCGGCATCGGACCGAAGCGTTCCACCGGGCACTCATGCGCGATCAGCTCGCGCACCGCCATCAGCATGGCGTTGGCGTGCTCCACCTGCTGCGCCTCGGCGCGCATCAGCGCCAGGTGCGCGAACGGCGGGAAGCCGGCCGCTTCGCGCTGCTGCAGCTCGGCGTCGGCGAAAGCGTGGTAGCCCCCGTTGACCAGTGTTTCAAGTAGCGGGTGCCCAGGGTGATGGGTCTGCAGCCAGACCTCGCCGGCGTCGGTGGCGCGTCCCGCGCGGCCGGCCACCTGGATCAGCTGCTGGGCCAGTTTCTCGCTGGCGCGGAAATCGGCGGAGAACAGTCCCTCGTCGATGCCCACCACCACCACCAGGGTCAGCTTGGGCAGGTCGTGGCCCTTGGCCAGGATCTGCGTGCCGACCAGGATGCCGGCGCGGTCGCCCAGCGTGGCAAGTTGGGTCTCCAGCGCGTCGCGCCGGTTGGTGGTGCCGCGGTCGATGCGGATCACCGGGAAATCGGCGAAGGCTTCCGCCAGGTGTTCTTCCAGCCGCTCGGTGCCGATGCCCTGTGGCTGCAGCGCCAGGCTGGCGCAGTCCGGGCAGGCCAGTGGCGCCGGCTGGCGCGCGCCGCAGTGGTGGCATTGCAGCCGGCGGCCGCCGGCGTGCACGGTCATCGGCGCATCGCAGCGTTTGCAGGGCGCGGTCCAGCCGCAGTCGTGGCACAGCAGCACCGGCGCGTAACCGCGGCGGTTCTTGAACACCAGCACCTGGTGGCCGGCCGCCAGGTGCTGGCCGATGCCTTCCATCACCTCGGCCGAGAGGCCGTCCTTCAACGGGCGCTTGCGCACGTCCAGCACCCGCACGCGCGGCGGGCGGGCCTCGCCTGCGCGCTGTTTCAGGCGCAGATGGGTGTAGCGGCCGGCATGTGCGTTGTGCAGTGATTCCAGCGACGGCGTGGCGCTGCCCAGTACCACCGGCACATCCAGCGCCTTGGCCCGCACCAGCGCGAAATCGCGCGCGTGGTATCGAATGCCGTCCTGTTGCTTGTAGCTGCCGTCGTGCTCTTCATCGACCACGATCAGCCCGGCGTTGGGCAATGGGGTGAACACGGCCGAGCGCGTGCCCACGATCACCTGTGCCTCGCCGCGCGCGGCCGCTGCCCACACCCGCGCGCGCTCATTGTCGTTCAGGCCCGAATGCAGCACGTGCACCGCAATGCCCAGGCGGCTGCGGAAGCGCGCCAGCGTCTGCGGGGTCAGCCCGATCTCGGGCACCAGCACCAGCGCCTGTCGGCCGCGGGCCAGGCAGTCCACGATGGCCTGCAGGTACACCTCGGTCTTGCCGCTGCCGGTCACCCCGTCGAGCAGGAACGCGCCGAACCGCGCGTGGGCGGTGATCGCGGCGATGGCGTTGGCCTGCTCCGCGTTCGGGGTCGGGCCCGGCCGCAGGGCCGGCTGCGCCGGCGCGTGCTCCAGCGCGATGCGCTCGACCAGGCCGCGCTTGGCCAGCGAGCGCGCCGCGCTGCGCCAGTCGTCCATCGCCTCGTCGAGCAGGTCCTCGTCCACGCTGCCCCCGGCCAGCTGTTCGGCCAGGCGGTGCGGACGGGTGCCGGCCCGCAGCTTGGCGCGGTGTTCGATTCCTTCGGCAGTGAGCTGCCAGCCCCAGCGGTGGGTGTCGGGCACCGGCTCACCACGGCGCAAGGGCGCGGGCAGGGCGGTGCTGACCACCTCGCCCAGCGGCGCATGGGTATAGCGTGCCAGCCACTGCAGCGAGGTCCACAGCTCGCCGCCCAGCAGCGGCGCCGGGTCCAGCCATTCCACGGCAGCACGCAGTGCGTTGCCGTCGGCCACCGTACCGATCCCGGCCACCACGCCCACCAGCTCGCGCGAGCCGAACGGAACCCGCAGCCGGCGACCGACCATGCCAGGCCCAGGCGGCGCTCCCGGCGGCGGCGCGTAGTCGAACCACTGCGGCAGCGGCAGGGGCAGGGCAACCTGGAGGGAGGGGGCATCCGGCAGCGGCGCCGGGGCACTTTCCAGGGTCAGCAGGGGGGCTGGATCGGGGGGCAGCATCGCGCCAGTGTAGCGGCCCGAACCGGCCCTGTTCAGCGCACGAAACCGATCGCCGCATGGCGCCGTGGAACCTAAATAGGAGCTAAATATCCGTGGCCATTGGAGATTCGGTCTTATCCACATCTTCTGTGGATAAGTCTGTGTGCGAGTGTCGAACTCCGAGCTGTTTGTCAGGGAGTTCCGCAGTGAAGCCTGGGTTGGTCAAAAAATAGCCACACAACTAAATGTATGTAAATCAAGAAGATGGCTGTGAAACACGGCTGACACATGGGTGACGCCGCCTTCACCTGCCGGTTTTCTGCCGATTTTGTTGGTGCTGTGCACAACCTGCGCCGCTGTCAAGCCATCTACATCACCGCGGTAGTCGCACGTGACCCGTATCGGCATCCCCCTGCGCGGGCGCACTCGCTATCATTTCGGCACTTGATGGAGTTGCTATGACGGCTGTGAACGCCCCTGTTTCCTCTACTGCAGCGGGTGCCCTGTCCGCATTCCTGCGAGGCGTCGAACGCCGTGCCCTGGTGGTTGCCGAGCTGCAGTGCGGCGACCCGACCGTCGCCGAACAGGCACTGGTGGCGGTGATGCGCGCCTTCGCCGGCATCGCCAGCGATGTGCCGATGGCACAGTGGCCGGACCGGTTCTGGATCCTGCTGGCCCACCGCACCCCGATCCGCATGCCGGCCCCTGGCGGCCAGTGGGCCCCTGGCCTGGCGCACCTGCCCAGCCTGGCGCCGCCGGCACGTCTGGCGCTGCTGCTGCGGGTAGGGGGCGGGCTGGACGAGGCGGCCGCCGCGCAGATCCTGGACATGCCGGTCGCCGACTACCAGCAGGCGCTGGCGCAGGCCTGCCCACGCGATGCGCAGGGCCACCCCGATGCGGCGGGCTGGCGTGCGTTGGCCGAACAGGTGCAGCAGCGCCTGCGTGACCTGCCGGCCAGCAGGCTGCAGCAACTCCACCAGCCCGCTCCGGCCGCCGCGCCGGGCAAGGGTCCGGCCTCCTGGCGCGCGCCGGCCCCGGCCGATGCGGCGCCCCGGCGCACGCCGGTGCGCCGTCACAATCGCCGGCCGCTGTGGCGTGGCCTGCTGATCCTGCTGGTCACCATCGCCGTGTTGCTGGGCGGTGCGGCGTGGTGGAAGCACCGCAGCCCGGCGCTCGCCCCCGAGGCCAGCGTGCCCGACGGCGCGGTGTCCACCGCCGACCCGGTGCGGGTCGAACCGTTGGCGGCTGAAGACCTGCCGGTGACGGCGCCGGCCGATCCGGCCCACGCCGCCAGTGACGCGGCCATGCTGGCCGACCCGGACCTGATGCTCGCCCGCGATGCGGACCTGTACGCGTGGGCTGCCGCCGGTGGGCCGGTGCCGGTGGACGAGTCGCAACCGCAGCCCAGCCGCCCCGAACCTGCCACCGCCGGCCTGGAGACGGCAGCCGCTGATGAATAAGTCGATCCTGCTGCTCGCCATCGGCTTGGCGACCGGTGCGCATGCCGCGCCACAGCCGCTGCCCCTGCCATCCGCCACGCCTGTGCCGGTTACCACACCCGCCATTCCCGCCACCCCCGCCGCGCTGGACCCGGCCCAGCTGCGTGAACTGCGCAGCCGCTATGCGCAATGGCAGGCATTGCCTGCAGCCGAACGTGCCCGTATCCGCGAGGCCGCCGGCCGTATTGCCGCGATGCCCGCTGCACAGCAGCAGGCGGTGCGGGCCCGCTTCGACGAACAGGACCAGCGGTTCCGCGACGGCTGGCTGCTGGGCCCGCAGCTGGGCCAGCATTTCCCCAAGCTGCAAGGTCTGTTCGGCTACCTGCCCGCTGACCAGCGCGAACCCGCCCTGGCCGCGCTGCGCCAGCTCAACGAGGGCCAGCTGGCCCAACTCACGCTGATCGCCCAGCGCACGCCGCCGCAGGAGCGCGACCAGGTGCGCGACCAGTTCCTGGGGCTGGCCCCGGCCGCGCGCGATGCCTGGTTGAAGGAAAACCTGGTGCGTTGAGCGTAAGATGACCGGCCGCAACCCGGTGCCTGTGCCCTCCGCGCGCTGCCGTAGTTGCCGTCTGTGATCCCATGTCTACCGTTACCGCAACGCCGCGCCTCTCCCGGGAAGTGCGCGCCACCGGCCTGCTTGCGCTGCCGCTGGTCCTTGGCCACATCTCCACTGGCCTGATTTCCTTCGTCGACAATGTCATTGCGGGCCACCACGGCACCCAGACCCTGGCGGCGGTCACCATCGGGACGGCGCTGCTGTGGCTGCCGATGCTGATCCCGATCGGCACGTTGATCTCACTCACCGCCTCGGTGTCGCAGCTGCATGGCGCCGGCCGCGAGCGGGAGATCGGCCCGCTGTTCCGCCAGGCGCTGTGGCTGGCGTTGGGCCTGGGCCTGATCATGTTCACCTTCCTCACGGTGGTGCCGCCGTTGCTGCCCGCGTTCGGCATCGCCCCGGACATCGTGCCGGGCGCGACCGCGTTCCTGCATGCGGTGCGATGGGGTGGCCCGGCGCTGACCCTGTACTTCTGCATGCGTTACCTCAGCGAAGGCATGCACTGGACGCTCCCGACCATGCTGCTCGGCTTCGGCGGCCTGCTGGTGCTGGCGCCGCTGGGTTACGTGCTGTGTTACGGCAAGCTGGGCTTCCCGGAAATGGGCGCCGAAGGCCTGGGCATCGCCTCGGCCACCATGATGTGGGTCCAGGCGCTGTGCTTTGCCGGCTACCTGTGGAAGACCAAGCGCTTCGCCCACCTGGAACTGTTCTCGCACCTGGAGCTGCCGCGCTGGGCGGCGATCTGGGACCTGCTGCGTACCGGCCTGCCGATCGGCATCACGGTGCTGATGGAGGGCGGGCTGTTCATCGTTACCGCCCTGCTGATCGGTCGCCTGGGCGCCACCGAGGCGGCATCGCACCAGATCGCCATCAACGTGGCCCAACTGTGCTTCATGATCCCGATGGGCGTGGCCGAAGCCACCACCGTGCGCGTGGGCCATGCGGTCGGCAGCGGCAACGGACTGGGCGTGCGGCGCGCTGCCATCGCCGGCCTGCTGATCATCCTGGGCACGCAGACGCTGTCGGCGCTGGTGCTGCTGTTCGGGCACGACGCCATCGTTGGGGTGTATACCGCCGACATGGGCGTGGCCGCGCTGGCCTCCACCCTGCTGCTGTACGCGGCCGCGTTCCAGTTCCCGGATGGCATCCAGGTGCTGTCAGCCGGCGCGCTGCGCGGCCTGAAGGACACCCGCGTGCCGATGTTCATCGCCATGTTCTCTTACTGGGGGCTGGGCATGCCGCTCGGCGCCGGGCTCGGCCTGGGCCTGGGCATGGGTCCGCAGGGCATGTGGCTGGGCCTGATCCTGGGGCTGACCGCAGCAGCGATCCTGATGGGCTGGCGGCTGCGCGTGAGCAGCCGTCGTGTCGGCAATGACCTGAACCTGACGGCCTGATGGCCCCCTTACTTGTGTCCGATGCCGGGCTGTCCGGCACGGGCTATGCTGGTACCACGGCAAGAAGCCAACTGGAGTTTTCCCCATGAACCAACCCGTGCGTCGCAATCCCGTCGCCAGCTTCTTCATCGGGCTGTGGGATGTGATGAACTTTACCCGCAGGCTGATCCTCAACCTGCTGTTCTTCGGCCTGTTGCTGCTGATCCTGGTCCTGTTCGTCTTCGCGATGGGCAAGGGCGCCAGCAGTGGCCGCACCCTGCAGGACCGCACCACGCTGGTGATCGCGCCGGAAGGCCGCCTGGTCGAACAGTTCAGTGCGGATCCGGTCAGCCGTGCGCTCGCAAAGGCCATTGGCGACAACAGCGCCGAGGAAGTGCAGCTGCGCGACCTGGTGCGCGCGCTGGATGCGGCGCGCGAGGACAAGAAGATCGAACGCGTGGTCCTGCAGCTGGACAAGCTGCAGCCGAGCGGTTTTGCCTCGATGCGTGAAGTAGCCGCGTCGCTGCAGGAACTGCGCGCGTCGGGCAAGGACATCGTGGCCTACAGCGACAACATGAGCCAGTGGCAGTACCTGCTGGCCGCGCAGGCCAAGGAGATCTACCTCGACCCGATGGGTGGGGTGGTGCTGGAAGGCCTCGGTCGTTACCGCCAGTACTTCCGCACCGGCCTGCAGGACAAGCTGGGCGTGGACGTGCACCTGTTCAAGGTGGGCGAGTACAAGTCCGCCGCCGAACCGTACGTGCTGGACGCGGCGTCGCCGCAGGCCAAGGAAGCCGACCTGTTCTGGATGAACGACGTGTGGCAGCGCTACCTGGCCGACATCGCCACGGCGCGCAAGCTGGACGCCGCGCAGCTGGCCGCCGGCATCGACACCATGCCCGAAGGCATCGCTGCTGCCGGTGGCGACCTGGCCAAGTTCGCCCTGCAGCAGAAGCTGGTGGACGGCCTGAAGACCCGCGAGGAAGTCGAAGACCTGCTGGCAGATCGTGGCGTGGCCGATGAAGACGCCGACGGTGGCTTCCGCAGCATCAACCTTGACGAATACCTGACCCAGATCGACACCCGTCGTTCGCCGGTCGATTCGCGGCCGCAGGTGGCGGTGGTGGTGGCGTCCGGCGAGATCGCCGGTGGCGACCTGCCGGCCGGCCGCGTGGGCGGTGAGTCGACCTCGGCGCTGTTGCGCGAAGCGCGCGACGACGACAACGTGAAGGCCGTGGTGCTTCGCGTGGATTCGCCCGGCGGTGAAGTGTTCGCCTCCGAACAGATCCGCCGTGAGGTGGTGGCGCTGAAGGCGGCCGGCAAGCCGGTGGTGGTGTCGATGGGCGACCTGGCGGCATCGGGCGGCTACTGGATCAGCATGAATGCCGACCGCATTTACGCCGATCCGTCGACGATCACCGGTTCGATCGGCATCTTCGGCATGATCCCCAACCTGTCGCGTTCGCTGGACAAGATCGGCGTGCACACCGACGGCGTGGGCACCACCCGCTTCGCCGGTGCGTTCGACATCACCCGCCCGATGGACCCGGCCGTGGGCCAGGTGATCCAGTCGGTGATCAACAAGGGCTACGCCGATTTCACCGGCAAGGTGGCCGATGCACGCAGCAAGCCGGTGGAAGCGGTGGACGAAGTCGCCCGCGGTCGCGTGTGGAGCGGTGCGCAGGCCAAGGAACGCGGCCTGGTCGATGCCTTCGGCGGCCTCAAGGCGGCCATTGCCGACGCCTCCAACCGCGCCAAGCTGGGCGGCCCGGACAAGGTGCGCGTGCGCTACATCGAGAAGCCTGCCACTCCGTTCGCGCAGTTCCTCAGCGGCTTCGCCGGCAGCCATGCCGGTGCCTGGATGCTGGGCGAATCGGGCGTGGCGCGGATGATGCTGGCCCGGTCGATGCCGGAAGTGGACACCCAGCTGCGCTTCGTCGAAGACGCCGCCCGCGACCCGCGCGGCAGCGCCCCGGTCAAGGCGCTGGCGTACTGCTTCTGCGGTTTCTGACGGCGGATCACGACCAACGGTCGTGATCTACCCGATGCGATTGTCCTGGTAGGTCACCACCGTTGGTGGTGACGCCCTTCAAAAAAACCCGGCCAAGGCGGGGTTTTTTTATTCTTTACCGGCCCGCTTCGACCTCGTCGGCGGCGCTGGTGTCCGGTGCTTTTTCCAGCGTTTCGCGCGCGGCCTTGGCCTTGTCCAGCGGTTGCTGCATGGCGTCGCGCAATGCGGTGGCCTGGGGCTCCGGACGCTTGTCAGGGTCCGGTGGCACCGGGCGGCTGCAGCCGCTCAAGGCGAGCAGGGCAGCCAGCGGAAGGGCGATACGGATCAACATGGCAACCTCGCAGGCGAACCCAGGGAAGCGCAGTTTCGCACCGCTTTGCCGGCCCGTGTGTGATGGGGTGCGCCGCACCGGCATGCGGGCTATCCTGCAGTGCCCCAAGGCAGGAGAAGCAGGTGAGTGCGCATCGTTGGCGACTGGACGGACAGACCGCATTGATCACCGGTGCCAGTGCCGGTATCGGACTGGCGATCGCGCGCGAGCTGCTGGGATTCGGCGCCGACCTGCTGATCGTGGGGCGCGACGCGGACGCATTGGAAATGGCCCGCGATGAGCTGGCCGATGCCTATCCGGATCGTGAGATCCATGGGCTGTCCGCCGACGTTTCCGACGACGAGGATCGTCGCGAGATCCTGGACTGGGTGGAAGACCACAGCGATGGGCTGCACCTGCTGATCAACAATGCCGGCGGCAACATCACCAAGCCGGCCACCGAATACACCGAAGACGAGTGGCGCGGCATCTTCGAGACGAACCTGTTTTCGGCGTTCGAACTGTCGCGTTATGCGCACCCGTTGCTGGCCCGCCACGCCGCCTCGGCCATCGTCAACGTCGGCAGTGTCTCCGGGCTCACCCATGTGCGCAGTGGCGCGGTGTACGGGATGACCAAGGCGGCGATGCACCAGATGACGCGCAACCTGGCGGTGGAGTGGGCCGAAGACGGCATCCGGGTCAACGCGGTGGCGCCCTGGTACATCCGCACCCGCCGCACCTCCGGCCCGCTGGCGGACCCGGATTACTACGAACAGGTGATCGACCGCACACCGATGCGGCGCATCGGCGAGCCTGAGGAAGTAGCTGCCGCCGTCGGGTTCCTGTGCCTGCCTGCGGCCAGCTATGTCACCGGCGAATGCATTGCCGTGGACGGCGGATTCCTGCGCTACGGGTTCTGAGGCGTACCGGCCAACGGTCGGTACCTACCGGGGTACCGCGCAGTTGCTTTCTGACAGCACGCCCTGCAGGCGCTCGCGCTCGGCGGCAGCGGCGGCTGCCGTGCCGGGCGAGGCGAAGCGTTCCCGCCCGCGCGCATCGCGGAAGCGCTGCTGCCACGCATTGCAGCGCTGGTCTTCAGCCAGCGGCTCGCAGGTATCGCGGACCACTTCGCAGCTGGCGGCGTTGACCGGCGTGTTGCCGCCCAGCGCTGTGACCGACAGCAGCACGCAGGTCGGCGGTGCCGGCTCACGCTCGTGCAGGTAGCGTCCGCCGTCCTGGCCCTGGCACTGGTAGATCTCCGGCAGCGGCGGTTTTGCCGGGCCGTCGCCGGGCAGCTCGTCACCGGGCTTGGGCAGGTTCGCACTATCCAGGATCGCAGTGCCCCGTGGCACTTCGTACGCCTCTGAAATCATGCGCTCCATCGGCTGCGCCTTGCCGGGTACCTGCGGCGGCATCGTTGCGGGTGACAACGGCTTGACCGTTGGCGCCGCAGGCGGCGGGGGCGTCGCCTGGGTCGACACGGACACCTCCGCGCGCGATGGCGCGGCGTTCATGCGCTGGATGACCTGGTGGCTGCCGGCCGGGCAGGGCTTGCCCTGCACGGTCACGTTGTCGTCCGCATCGGTGCAGCGGAACACGATCGGCTCATCGGCCACCGCCGATGACGCCACGCACAGCAGCAACAGGAGCCAATACGGTTTCATCGGCGCAGGATACAACGCGCCGGTTGCGGCGCCCTACCGGCAATCCCGGTCAAGGCGCGCATCCACGCCACGCTGCTCGCGGCTGATCGCATCGCGCTCGCTCTGCAGCGCGCTGTTGTAGCGCCGCACCAGCTCCCAGCGCCGGTCACGCAGGATCGAACACACTTCGCTGGCGGGCAACGGGTTGCACTGGTCGCGCACCAGCACGTTGCCGGCCGGAACCACCACGTCCTGGTAGGTGCCCGGGTACGCCGACCCTTCGCTGTGCCACTGGGTACTGCCGCTGCCGACGGAGAGGCTGCCGCCGATCCGTGAGCCGCCGCCGGAGACGGTCAGCGACCCGCCACTGGAGCTGACCGAGCCGCTGCCCATCGGCGCGATCGGGGGCAATGGGCGTGGTCCCGGCCCCGGGCCAGGGCCAGGGCCAGGGCCAGGGCCGGGATGGATGCCACCGGGCCGGCGTCCTGGGATCCAGGCGCTGGTCCACACCGGCACCCAGCGCGGATTGCCCTCGCTGGTTTCGCTGGTATAGCGGCTGCCGTCGTCGCGGATGCATTCGTACATCGGCTGCGGTGGCTGTACCTGCACGTAGCGCACCTCGCGTTCGGGTGCGGCAGGCGCGGGCGTGGCGGGGGCGCGATCGCTGCGCACCACGCGCGGCGCCGGATCGCGCGGGCGCTGCATCTCGCGCACTTCCTGGCGGCCGTCGCGGCATGGGGCGTCCTGCAGCGATACCGCCCCGTTGCTGCCTACGCAGCGGTAGACACGCACGCTGCTGTCCTGCGCCGCCAGCGGGGCGCTGCACAGCAGCAACAGGTACAGCGGGAGGGCAGGGTGTGGGCGCATGGCCGCAGTGTGCGGCCTTGCCTGTGCAGGCGCAAAGAACGCCATGCGGCTCAGGTGCGCAGGACGTGGCCGGTGAGGGCGTCGCGGATCGGGGTGGGCTGGTCCAGGCCACCGGTGGCGCCGTCAACCAGCCCGTCCAGGTCGCGCAGCAGGTCAGGGTCCAGTCCGGCACGGCTGCGCGCAGGCGGCTGGCCGGCCAGGTTGGCGCTGGTGGACACCAGCGGACCGCCCCATGCGCGGCACAGCGCCGCCACCAGCGGGTGGGCGCTGACCCGAACGGCAATGCCGGTGTGTTCCCCTGTGATCCATCGTGGCGCGCGAGGCCCGGCGGGCAGGATCCAGGTGTTGGCGCCGGGCCAGCTGGCCAGTACCTCGGCCCTGCGCTCGGCAGGCAGCGCGTCGATCCGCACCCAGCCTTCCAGCTGGGCCAGGTCGGCAGCGACCAGGATCATGCCCTTCTCGACCGGCCGCTGCTTGAGCTGCAGCAGCTTCAGCACGGCCGCTTCGTTGGCCGGGTCGCAGCCCAGTCCCCACACCGCTTCGGTGGGGTAGGCGATCACGCCGCCGGCGCGCAGCGCGGGAGAGGCAGAGTCGACGGTGAGTTCATTCATGGTGACGACCGTTCCAGTGCGCCGTGTTGTCGCCCGACCAACGGTCGGGCGCTACCGCGGTCAGGCCTTCTTTACTGCTTTCTTTGCTGCGGCCTTCTTCGTGGCGGCCTTCTTGGTCGCCGCCTTCTTCGCAGGTGCCTTCTTGGCAGGAGCCTTCTTGACGGCGGCCTTCTTCGCCGCCGGCTCCTTCTTCACTGCCGCCTTCTTCGCCGGGGCCTTCTTCGCCACGACCTTCTTGGCGGCCTTCTTTCCGAAGCCCTTGCGCACCGGCTTGCCGGTTTCTTCCATAAGCTGCTGCACTTCGGCCAGGGTCAGCGAGGCCGGCTCGCGATCCTTCGGGATCTTGCCGTTCATCTTGCCGTCGCTCAGGTACGGGCCGAAACGGCCGTTCAACACCTGGATCTCGCTGCCGTCGAATTCCTTGATGATGCGGTTGCGGGCGATCTCTTCCTTCTCTTCGATCAGGAACACCGCGCGGGCCAGATCGATGGTGTAGGGGTCATCTTCCTTCTTCAGCGAAGCGTAGGTGCTGCCACGCTTGGCGAACGGGCCGAAGCGGCCGATGCCCACGCTGACGTCCTCGCCCTTGTCCTCACCCAGCGCGCGCGGCATCAGGAACAGCTCCAGCGCGTCTTCCAGATTGATGGTGTGCATCGACTGGCCCGGGCGCAGCGAGGCGAACTTGGGCTTGTCCTCGGCGTCCTCGGCGGTGCTGCCAATAGCCGCGTACGGCCCGAAGCGGCCCAGCCGCACGCTGACCGGCTTGCCGGTCTTGGGGTCGGTGCCGAGCTCGCGCGCGCCACTGGCCTCGGCGCGGTCGACCGATTCCTTCTTCTCTTCCACCAGCTGGTTGAAGGGTTCCCAGAAGCGGGCCATCAACGGAATCCAGTCTTCTTCGCCGCGCGACACCGCATCGAGCTCGTCTTCGAGCTTGGCGGTGAAGTCGTAGTCCACGTACTGGGTGAAGTGGCTGGAGAGGAACTTGGAGACCGCACGGCCCACGTCGGACGGGCGGAAGCTGCGGCCTTCCATTTCCACGTACTTGCGGAACAGCAGGGTCTGGATGATCGACGAATAGGTCGACGGACGGCCGATGCCATACTCTTCCAGCGCCTTGACCAGCGCCGCTTCGGTGAAGCGCGGCGGCGGCTGGGTGAAATGCTGTTCGGCCAGGATGCGCTCCAGCGGCACGCGGTCGCCGGGCTTCATCGCCGGCAGCTTGCGGCCTTCGTCGTCGTCCTCGGCGCTCTTGTTGTCCTTGCCTTCCTCGTACACGGCCAGGAAGCCGGGCACCACCACGGTGGTGCCGCTGGCGCGGAACACGTGTTCGCTGCCGGCCGACAGGTCCACGCTGACGGTGTTGAGCGTGGCCGGAATCATCTGGCTGGCCACCGCACGCTTCCAGATCAGCTCGTACAGCTTGCGCTCGTCGTCGGTGAGGTAGCGCGCCACCGACGCCGGGGTGCGCAGCGCGGCCGTCGGGCGCACCGCTTCATGCGCTTCCTGGGCGTTCTTGGACTTGGTCTGGTAGGTGTTGGGCTTGTCCGGCAGGGCGGCAATGCCGTAATCGCGGGCGATCACGTCGCGGATCTCGGCCAGCGCGTCCTGGGACAGGTTGACCGAGTCGGTACGCATGTACGAAATCAGGCCTACGGTGCCTTCGTCGCCGATCGCCACGCCTTCGTACAGCTTCTGCGCCACCTGCATGGTCTTGCGGGTGGTGAAGCCCAGCTTGCGCGAGGCTTCCTGCTGCAGCGTGGAGGTGGTGAACGGGGCGGCCGGGCGGCGCTTGCGCTCCTTGCTGGCCACGTCGGTGACGTGCAGGTTGCCCTGGGCGGCCTGCTGGATGCGCAGGCGCGCGGCCTCGGCGGTGTCGCCGTCGGTCACGGTGAACTGCTCGAACTTCTGGCCGTCCAGCTTGATCAGGCGGGCATTGAACGGCTGCGAGGGGTGCGCGCAGGCAGCATCGATGCTCCAGTATTCGCGGGCGATGAAGGCTTCGATTTCCTCCTCGCGCTCGACGATCATGCGCAGCGCCGGGCTCTGCACGCGGCCGGCGGACAGGCCGCGCTGGACCTTGCGCCACAGCACCGGGGACAGGTTGAAGCCGACCAGGTAATCCAGCGCGCGGCGCGCCTGCTGGGCATCGACCAGGTCGCTGGCGATGGCGCGCGGCTGGCTCATCGCCTCCTTGATCGCGCGCGGGGTGATCTCCGTGAAGACCACCCGCTGCATCGGCTTGTCCTTGACCAGCCCGCGTTCCTTCAGGATCTCGGCGATGTGCCAGCTGATCGCCTCACCCTCGCGATCCGGGTCGGTGGCCAGGAAGATGTCGTCGGCGCCCTTGGCGGCCTTGGCGATCGCATCGACGTGCTTCTCGTTCTTCTCGATCAGGTCGTAGCGCATCGCGAAGTTGTTGTCGGGGTCGACCGCACCTTCCTTGGGGACCAGGTCGCGCACATGCCCATACGAGGCCAGGACGGTGAAGTCCTTGCCGAGGTATTTGTTGATCGTCTTGGCCTTGGCGGGCGATTCGACGATGAGCAGGTGCTTGGGCATGTCGTTGATTTCTGTGGGCAGCAGCCCGGGGGAGGGCGCTAGGGTGGAGCAAATGGCCGCATTAGTGAAGGGCAGCCGTCGAATTCCATACGCTGAACGCCCGGGTATGCGCCGGGCGTTCAGGTTTTGCGCCTGCTAGAGGAATCACGCCGGAGCCGCCTGTGTCAAGCGGCCGGGTGTGAGGGCCGGTCAGGACATGGACGCGGCAATGGCCCCGAAACCGAGGATCAACAGGCCGATCATGGCCACCGTCAGGATGCCGCTGATGACCAGGATCACGATGGTGACCGTGCCCAGGCCGCGTTCCTGGAACTCGGCGTTCTCGGTGAAGGCCCACTTGTCCACCACCAGCGTGTCGCACAGCATGTCGTGCAGTGCCTGCTTGCGCTCGGTGAAGGCGGCCATGATGAAGCCGATGAAAAGGGTCAGGCTGCTCAGGATGAAACCGAAGTAGCGGCCCACGCCGCGCAGGAAGGTGATCCGCTCGCCGTCGCTGCGCACCACCTTGATGCCCACGGCCATCTTGCCCAGGGTGGCGCCGCCGCGCGAGGCGTGGAAGCCTGCGTAGTAGCCGATGCCGATGGCGAAACCGCTCAGCATGGCCACCAGGCTCATCGCCAGGGCCAGGCTTTCGTTGCCGCTGGACGCGCCGATCAGGTTGAACACCACGCTGACCGGGACGTTGATGATGCCCACCACGATCGAGTCCAGGAAGTACGCCGCGTATCGCTTCCAGAAGCCGGCGTAGACCACCTCGCCACCGCCCACCACGGCCGCGCCGTAGCCGCCGGTGGCGGCCGGTGCGGTATACGGCGAATAGGTGCCGCCGCCGGTGCCGGGCAGTGGTGCGGTGCCGTTGTCGATGGCGGTGTAATCCCCGCGCAGGTCGAAGCCGCTGCCCAGGTTGCTCGTGGCGCTGGTCAGGTTCTGCAGCTGCAGCTCCTCGACCGCTTCGGACACCGGCTTCCACTGCGGGTAGCCTTCGCGCCATACCAGCGTCGTGAGGCTGATTTCACCGCGCTGGAAGCGCTGGCGCAGGTCTTCGACCAGCAACGGACCCTGGCGGTCCTGGCCGTCTGCGTAATACCACTCAGTCATTGCGTGCTTCCCCTCTCATCCATAATTGAAGTGCTGCTCAACCGCGGCATTGCGCGGGCAGATACTTGGTGTCGAGATCGCTGCTGCAGGTCCACTCCTGGCTCTGCATGTCGTATTCGAACCACAACATTTTGCCATCGAGTGCGCGCTTGCCCGGCACGGCAAATTCCATTTCGATGCCGCACTTGTCTTCGCCGATGCGGCCGATGCGCACCGCACCCACGTAGTCGCCGGCGTACGAGGTCGGGCTCTGGAAGCCATCGTCGCCGTTGACCGGGCAGCGGTCGGTGCTCATGGCGAACTCGGTCACCTGGTTCTTCAGCTGCGACACGATGCCCACCGCATTGGCCACGCGGGCACGGTGCTGGTAATCGCTGTAGGCAGGAAGCGCGATCGCGGCGAGGATGGCGATCACCACCAGGAACACCAGGCCCACCACCAGCCCGATGATCAGGCACCCGGAGGTCTTCTTCGGCGGCGGCGCGGCGCGCGGGTAACCCGGCGCCGAGGCATAGGCGGGCGCGGCCGGCCCGGGTCCGGTGGCGCGCGGCGCAGGCGTGTCGAACCCGGGAATCCTCGGCGGGCTGGGCACGACCGGCTCCAACTGCGGGCCGTCCAGCGGAAGCGGCGGCTCCACCGCCGGCGGCGGTGCGATCACCAGGCCGATCTCGTCGGCGACACTGCGCAGGGGCTGCCATTGGGCAAGCCCGTCGCGCCATACCAGGGTATCCAGCGCAATGCGGCTGGACTGGTACAGCGCGATCAACTCTTCAGATGTCAGCGGACCCCGCTGCTGACGATTCCCTTCTGCATAGAACCACTGGCTCACTTTCCATTCCCCTGAATGCGCGAAGCACCCAGTGTACGGTCAGTGAAGGGGTTCCGGTTCGTCGACGAACATCTGGGTTTCCATCCAGGCATAGGCTGCCTCGGCGCCGGGCTGGTTGAACAGCACCATCAGCACCACCCATTTGAGGTCGTCCAGGTCCAGTTCGTCCTGGTCCAGGGCCATGGCGCGGTCCAGCACCAGCTCGCGCTGGTTGGCATCCAGGATGCCGTGCTGTTCCAGGAACATCAGGAAGCCTCGGCCTTCCACGTCGAGCTTGTCCAGCTCCGGGCCATGGAAAATGCGCACGGGGCCGTCGACGCGGGCCAGGGTCACGGTCGGGCGCTGCTCGGCCAGGGCGTCCAGCCAATCGAAGGCTTTGTTGATTTCGGTGGGGCTGAAGCCGGCCTGTATCAGACCGTTCTGGAGGGAATCGCGGTCGCGGATGAGGTCCGCGTCTTCGCTGAAATAGTGTTCGAACAGGTACAGCAGGACATCCAGAATGCTCTCTTTCATTGCCCCTCGGCCTGCGTCAACGACGCTGTGGAGGTGAAGAAACTAGGGTTTTCGACAGTAGCGGCCATGGTTGGCGACCACCTTTCCATCCAGTTCCATGATCAGCAGCATGGCCGACAGCTGGTCCGCCGTCAATCCGCTGCGCTGGATCAATGAATCCATACCCGTTGGGTTTTCATCCAGCGCGTTCCACAAGCGCTGGTAGTCGGGGAGGGGGAAGGGGGAAGCGCTGGCATGCGCCGACCGTGCCTGTTCAGTGGGGGCGTCCAGGCGCCAACGCAAGGCCTGCCCCAGGCTGGCGGCCGCCCCGGTCAGCCCGGCGACGACCTCGGACGGGGTTTCCACCAACTGGGCGCCATCACGGATCAGCCGATGGCAGCCGCGCGCGCGCGGGTTGCGCACCGAGCCGGGCAGCGCGAATACCTCACGGCCGATCTCCGCGGCCAGGCGCGCGGTGATCAGGGCCCCGGAGCGGGCCGCCGCCTCGATCACCAGGGTGCCCAGGGTCAGCCCGGCCACGATCCGGTTGCGGGCCGGGAACTGCCCCGGGCGCGCCACGGTGCCGGGCGGATACTCGCTGACCACGGCGCCGCGCTCGGCGATGCGTGCCTGCAGCGCTTCGTGCCGGGGCGGGTAGGTCAGGTCCAGGCCGGTGGCCACCACGGCCACGGTGCGCCCGCCGGGTACGTCCAGGGCGGCCTGGTGGGCCCGCGCATCGACCCCGGCGGCCAGCCCGCTGACCACGCCCAGGCCACTGCGGGCCAGGGCGCCGGCGAACTCGGCGGCCAGCTCGGCACCCGTGGGCGATGGGGTGCGGCTGCCGACCACGGCCACCGCGGGGTGCCAGAGTGTGGCCGGGTCGCCGTGCACGAACAGCGCCAGCGGCGCCGGATCCAGCGGGCGCAGCAGGGTGGGGTAGTCGTCGGTGTCGATCGACAGCAGGTGCCGGCCGGGTTGCGACAGCCAATGCAGGCCGCGCGCGAGCGCGTCGCGGTCGGGCAGCGCCAGCAGTGCCCGCTGGTGCGGGCTGCAACCGGCGGCGCGCCATGCGGCAGGGCCGGCACGCAGGGCCTGGGCGGGATCAGCGAAACGGGCCAGCAGGGCGCGGCGGGGTGCCGGGGCGCCACCGGCGAGGACCAGGCGCAGCAGCGCCTCGGTAGAGCAGGGCAGGTCATCGGGCATCGGCTCAGGCTAGCCCGCATACGACGACGGCGCCCTGGGGCGCCGTCGTGTTGTTGCGTCAGGTTTTCCCGCGGTTATTGCGCGTCGGGGTGCTTGGCCGAATAGCCGACCAGGACCGGCTTCACGCCCTGCATCACCAGCGCATAGCTGACCTTGTCGAAGGTGCGGAACACCATCGCGTGGGCGGCGTACTCATCCGGCAGGGACACCCGGCCGGCACCATCGGTGAGCGAGTCGTCCATGCGCGAGGAGCCCGGGTACTTCATGCGATGCGCCACATGCCGCCCCTGGCGCCACAGCGAGACCACGGTCCCGTTGTCGATGCCGTTGGCGCTGCCGGCCGAAATCGCGATGACGTCGCGCGGACCGCCGACCAGGTACATGTCCGTCACCGCCAGCACGCGGATGTCCAGGCCTTCGGTCTGGGCGGCAGGGGCGTGCGGGAAGAACTGCAGGTCATACGGGGTGGCTTCCACCGGCACCAGGCGGTCGCCGGCGCGCACTTCACGCCCGTCGGTCCGGCCCTGCAGCGCGATGGAGGTCACGTCCGACCTGTCGTCCGGCACCTTCACCACCGTGCCCACGTTCAGCTGGGACAGCTCGTAGCCCAGCATCTCGTTGCGCTTGCTCGGCGCGGCTACGAAGTTCTTCCACAGGTTGCCGCTGCCCGGAGTGACATCCCCGTTGGCGGTCAGGTCCTCGGTCGGCTTTGGCAGCGAGTAGCGCACGGTCGGTCGGACCACGGCCCAGCGCTGGCCCACCTGTGCCCCTTCCAGCCCCCGCACGTAGGCGGTCTGGCCGGTGGTGGCGCGCAGGCGGTTGTCTTCCAGGGCCACCACGTAGGGCAACGAGTCGATCTCGTCCACCACGCTGAGCTGCTTCAGGAAGGGTTCGACCTGGCTGAGCGGGATCGCATTGATCGGCGCTTCCTGGCGCGGGCCGGGCTGGGCCACGACGCGGTCCAGGTAGGCCAGGCTCAGCACGTCACCTGGATAGATGAGGTGCGGGTTCTTGACCTGCGGGTTGGCCTGCCAGATTTCCGGCCACAACCACGGCTTTTTAAGGAAGCGCGCGGAAATGTCCCACAAGGTATCGCCCTTCTGGACGACGTAGGTTTCCGGGTGCCCGCCATTCACTTCAACGGCGGTAGCATAGGTAGCGACGGTCAGCATCGCGACGGCGACGACCGTACGAGTTCTTTCAAACATAGGTGTGGTGCCTGATTCCCCAACAGGTTCGAGCACTATAGTCCAGAAACCGGGGCGCAAGGCAAGCGTTGGCGATAGAATTGCGACGTACGCCGCTTTAAGGGCGCCCCCAAACGGTATTTGCCATGGCCATCCTGCCCATTCTCGAGTTCCCGGACCCGCGCCTGCGCACCAAGGCGGCGCTGATCGACGCCGCCGAAGTGACCACCCCGGCCTTCCAGGAACTGATCGACAACATGTTCCAGACCATGTACGACGCCCCGGGCATTGGCCTGGCGGCCTCCCAGGTCGACGTCCACAAGCGCTTCATGGTCATCGACGTCAGCGAAGAGAAGGACACCCCGCGGGTGTTCATCAACCCGGAGATCGTGGCCAGCGAAGGCGGCCAGGTCTACCAGGAAGGCTGTCTGTCGGTGCCCGGCATCTTTGCCGACGTGACCCGCGCCGACACCATCACCGTGCGCTTCCTGGACCGCCAGGGCGTGGCCCAGGAGCTGACCACCGACGGCCTGCTGGCAGTGTGCGTGCAGCATGAGATGGACCACCTGGACGGCAAGCTGTTCATTGATTACCTGTCTCCGCTCAAGCGCGAGATGGTCCGCAAGAAGCTGGCCAAGTCGCGCAAGCACGTTGCCTGACCTGGCCACGCCGCCTTACCGGTTGTTCGGCGCCGTGCCCCGGCGCCGTTTTTCTTTCTGCAAGTGGGAACGCCATGAAGATCGTCTTTGCCGGAACGCCTGAGTTCGCCGTCGCCTCGCTGCGCGCCGCCGCGCGCCACCAGGAGGTGGTGGGTGTGTACACCCAGCCGGACCGCCCGGCCGGCCGTGGCCGCGGGCTGATGCCCTCGCCGGTGAAGCTGGAAGCGATCGCCCGAGGCATCCCGGTGTTCCAGCCCGAATCGCTCAAGACCGAACAGGCCCAGCAGCAGCTGCGCGACCTGCAGCCGGACCTGATGGTGGTGGTGGCCTACGGGCTGATCCTGCCCAAGGCGGTGCTGGCCATCCCGACCTACGGTTGCTGGAACGTGCATGCCTCGCTGCTGCCACGCTGGCGCGGCGCCGCGCCGATCCAGCGCGCCATCCAGGCCGGCGATGCCGACACCGGCGTGTGCCTGATGCAGATGGAAGCCGGGCTGGACACCGGCCCGGTGCTGCTGCGCCAGCACACCCCGATCCAGGCCGGTGAACTGGGCGGCTCGCTGCACGACCGCCTGGCCGAACTTGGCGCGCAGGTGCTGTCCGACGGCCTGGGCCTGCTGCGCGCCGGCCTCAAGCCGATCGCCCAGCCGCAGCCGGAACAAGGGGTGACCTACGCGCACAAGCTGGACAAGGCCGAAGCGCGGCTGGACTGGTCGCAGGATGCGCAGGTGCTGGAGCGCACCGTGCGCGCCTTCAACCCGTGGCCGATTGCCGAAGTCCAGCTGGCTGGCGAGCGCGTGCGCGTCCATGGCGCGGTGGCGCTGGCCGACAACCAGGGCAAGGCCCCGGGCACGCTGCTGGCGGCCGGCCGCGACGGCATCGATATCGCCTGTGGCCAGGGTGCGCTGCGCCTGCGCGTGCTGCAGCGCGAGGGTGGTAAGGCGATCACCGCAGCCGACTACCTCAATGCCCGCCGCGACCTGGCCGTGGGCACCTGAGATGGCCCAGCCCCGCCAGAATAAACCGTCCCCCGCGCTGTCCGGCCTGGCCCCGGGCGTACCCACCCGCGTGCTCGCCGCCCGCGTGCTGGCCCAGGTGATCGGCCGTGGGCGCTCGCTCAAGGCCGAACTGGCCACCGCGCTGCCTACGCTGGACGACAGCCGCGACCGCGCCCTGCTCGAAGCGCTGTGCTTTGCCGTGCTGCGCCGGCGCACCGCCTATGACGCCGCCCTGGCGAAATGGATGCAGCGCCCGCTGAATGTGCGCGAGGACGAGCTGCGCGCGCTGCTGCTGGTCGGCTTTGCCCAGCTTGATGCGCTCGACCTGCCGGCGCATGCCGCACTTTCGGCCACGGTCGACGCCGCCCGCGCGCTGGGCAAGGAGCGCCAGGCCGGGATGGTCAACGCCTTGCTGCGCCGCGCCCAGCGCGATGGCATTCCGGCGCTGCCGGCGCGTGAGGCCTTCCCGCAGTGGATGGCCGAGCAGATCGAACAGGACTGGCCAGAGCAGGCTGACGCTGTCTTCAGTGCCAGCCTGCAGCCGGCGCCGTTGTGGCTGCGGGTCAACCGCCAGCACGGCAGTCGCGCGGCGATGCTTGAACGGCTGGAGGCGGCGGGCATTGCCGCCGAGGCCAGCGAAGTGGGCGCCGATGCGATCCGGCTGCCGGTACCAGTGGCGGTGTCGGGGCTGCCCGGCTTCGCCGACGGTGCCCTGTCGGTGCAGGACCTGTCCGCCCAGCAGGTGGCCGATGCGCTGGCCGTGCCCACCGGCGCGCGCGTGCTCGATGCCTGCGCGGCCCCGGGCGGCAAATCCGCGCACCTGCTCGAGCGCGACCCCAGCCTGCGCCTGCTGGCGCTGGATATCGATGCGCGCCGGCTCAAGCGCATCAGTGAGACCTTTGCGCGCACCGGCGTGGGCGAACACGCCCAGGTGCGGGCAGCCGATGCCACCGATCCAGCCAGCTGGTGGGACGGGCAGCCGTTCGACGTGATTCTGCTGGACGCCCCGTGTTCGGCCACCGGCATCATCCGCCGCCAGCCGGACGTGCTGCTGCACCGCCGCGCTACCGATATTCCGGCGCTGGTGGCGTTGCAGGCGCGCCTGCTCGATGCCTGCTTCGGCATGCTCGCCCCGGGCGGCACCCTGTTGTATGCGACATGCTCGATCCTGCGCGAGGAAAACCAGTTCCAGGTCGAGGCCTTCCTGCAGCGCACCCGCGGCGCGGGGTTCCTGCCACTGGGTGACGCTTACGGCCATGACTCCTGGGCCGGGCGCCAGCGCCTGCCGGGGGAACAGGGTGCTGACGGCTTCTTCTATGCACGTCTGCTAAAGAAAGGGTAACCCTGCACCGTTAGAATCGCGCCCATGCTGAAAACACGCGAATCCCGGGAATTCTGGTTGCTTGCGCTGATGGCCCTGCTGGTACTGGGGGCAGGGCTGGGCATGCGCGATCCCTGGCCATCGGACGAACCCCGCTTCGCGTTGGTGGCCAAGCAGATGGTGCTGAGCGGGGACTGGTTGTTCCCGCACCGCGGTACCGAGCTGTACTCGGACAAGCCGCCGATGCTGATGTGGCTGCAGGCTGCGCTCTATACCGTGCTGCGCGACTGGCGGGTGGCGTTCCTGTTGCCCACCCTGCTGGCGTCGCTGGGCACGCTGGCCTGCGTGTATGACCTGGGTCGCCGGTTGTGGACCCGCAAGGTGGGCCTGTACGCCGCCTGGGCGCTGCTGTTCGCGGTGCACTTCACCTTCCAGGCAAAGAAGGCCCAGATCGACCCCCTCGTGGTGTTCTTCATCACCTTGGCCAACTACGGCCTGCTGCGCCACCTGCTGTGCGGGCCGGCCTGGCGCTGGTGGTGGCTGGGCTGGTTCGCCGCCGGCCTGGGGGTGATCACCAAGGGCGTGGGCGTGCTGGCGCTGTTCATGCTGGTGCCGGCGCTGGCCGCCGTCGCCATGGGCTGGCCGCGCGTCCGGCTCGACCTGCGCAACTGGCGGTTCTGGGTGGGGCCGTTGGCCTTCCTGGCCGCCATTGCGCTGTGGCTGGTGCCGATGGTGCTGGCCGCCACCGGCAGCGGCTCGGCCGAATACCGTGCGTACATGAACGACATCCTGTTCCGGCAGACGGCCAAGCGCTATGCGCAGTCCTGGGACCACCACCAGCCGTGGTGGTACTTCCTGGCCACCATGCCCTCGATGTGGATCCCCGCGTTCCTGCTGGTGCCATGGGCGATTCCCGCCTGGTGGCGACGCCTGCGCCGGCGCGACCCGCGCTACCTGCTGCTGCTGGGCTGGTGGCTGCTGATCGTGCTGTTCTTCTCCATTCCGCACGGCAAGCGCGATGTCTACATCCTGCCGGCGCTGCCGATGTTCTGCTTGGCGCTGGCACCGCTGCTGCCGGGCCTGCTGCGGCGGCGCGACGTGCAATGGGTGCTGGGCGGCTTCGCGGTCCTGCTTACCGTGGCGCTGCTGGGGATCGGCGTGGCCATGCTCGGCGGTGAGCCCAGCTTCGAGCGCAAGCTCATCCTTGAGCGCGGCATCGACACCTCGGTGACCGCCGCGCTGGGCTGGGTCGGCATCGCGCTGGGCAGCTGGGGCGTGGTCAGCCTGGTGTTCAGCGGTGCGCGTCGTTTCCACCTGGCGGTGGTGTCGCTCCTGGCGATGGCATGGGTGGCCTACGGGCTGGTGGGCTACCCGCTGTTCAACGATTCCAGTTCGGCGCGCGGGCTGATGTACCAGGTGGGCCAGCGCATCGGCCCGGATGCCGAGCTGGGCCTGGTGGGCTGGAAGGAACAGAACCTGCTCATGTCCGACCGGCCGGTGCGCACCTTCGGCTTCAAGCGGCGCTGGTACCTGCAGCTGCAGGACGGCCGGGCATGGCAGGCTCAGGCGCCCGAGCGGCGCTGGCTGCTCGTGCAGCAGGCCGCACTGCTCGCCTGCGTGGACCGGGCCCAGGCCGAGCGCGTAGGGGTGGCCAATCGGCGGGGCTGGTGGCTGGTACCGGCGCGTGCGTTCGCAGGGCCCTGCCAGCCCAGTGCCGTGGACCTGGCGCGGATACGCCGCGAGCAGGGCAAGGAAGAGGGCGAGGACTGACCCTGCGCTCATGGATCATTCCCGACCGATCAGCGACAATGCCGCCCGCTCCGCCCGAGTCGCATTGAACGTGAACAACGCGCTTCCCCGTACCGCCGGCGTCCACCCTGTCCTGGCCTGGGTGTTCACGATCGCGCTTGGCCTGTCGCCGGTACTGCTGATGTCCACGATGGACGGCGGCAGCGCGGGCTATTACGGGCTGGTGCTGCTCAGCTTCATCGTGCTGGCCTGGGTGCGTCGCCCTGCGGTCGGCACCGTCTGGTGCGACAATCGCCGCGAGTACCTGTGGATGGTGGCAGGCATGGGCGTGATGCTGCTGGGCGTGCTGACCAGCCTTGCCGTGCATGGCATCTGGAAGGGATCGGAAACCGAAAAGGCGGTGCGTTTCCTCACCGTGGGCCTGATTCTCGCCGCCGCGTTGCGCGTGCCACGCCCTGTGCTGGTCCATGCCGCGTTCGGCCTGCTGGCCGGCATCTGGTATGCCGTGATCAACGTGGCCTGGCTGGTGCTGAGTACCGGTGCGCGCCCTGCGACCCGCCAGTTCAACGCTGTCACCTACGGCGACCTGACCCTGTTGTTCTCGGTGATTGCCTTCCTGTTGCTGGGCCTGCGCATCACCCGCTTCCGCCGCACCGAATTCGCACTCAAGCTGGTCAGCGGCATCGCCGGTATCGGGGCCTTCCTGGCCACGCAGACCCGTGGCGGCCTGCTGGCCATTCCGTTCTTCCTGTTCATCGCTCTGCTGGTGCAGGGTCGCCGCATGAACCGCTTCAAGGTCCTGGCCGCTGCGCTGCTGCTGGGCCTGGCCGGCATCATCGTGGCCAGCGATGCCTCGATGCGTGAGCGCATCCACCTTGGCGTGAGCGAGTTCGACCAGTGCCAGGTGGCGCACCTCTCCGATACCTCGGTATGCATCCGCCTGCAGCTGTGGAGCGCGGCCGGCCATATGATCCGCAGCGAGCCGCTGTTCGGCGTGGGCGGCGGCGACCGCTTCCGCGAGGAGCTGGCGCAGCTGGCCGACGCCAAGCAGGTCACCCCGACCGTGGCGCGCGACTTCGGCGAAACCCACAACGACCTGCTGTACTTCCTGGCCACCTACGGCGTGCTGGGCGGGTTGGGCCTGGTGCTGCTCTACATCGCGCCGGGCTGGGTGTTCGCCAGGCGCCTGCGGTTGGGTGTGACCGACCGGCCCACCCGCCTGTTCGCCGGTGCGGGCCTGATGATCTGCGTGGGCTTTGCGGTGTTCGGCCTGACCGAAATGATGTTCCGCGACATGCGCACCGCCTCGTTCTACGCCACCTGGATCGCCTTCTTCCTGGCCCTGTCCGACCCCCTGCGCCTGCGCACCCCAACCGACGTGTAGAGCCGACTGTTAGTCGGCTGCCCCACCCAACACCGCCACATAACAAGCTTCAGTCAACGCACTGAACGTCTCCAACCCGAACGCTTCCACCGCATGCGCGCGCGCGGCCTGGCCGACGGCCGGCAATGTCTGCCGCAGCTCATACAGCGCCACCACCTGCGCGGCGATGGCGGCCACGTTCCGCACCGGCACGATCCAGCCGTTGTGCCCATGCGTGATGTTCTCAGGCAAACCCGCGTAATCGCTGACCATCACCGGCTTGCCCATCGCCATCATTTCGCGGCAGGCAAACGAGATGGTTTCCACGTCGTAGGACAGCACGAAGCCCGCATCGCCGCTGGCCACGAACGGGCGGATGTCTTCCAGCAGCCCGGCAAAATGCACCTGCCCGGTTACGCCAAGCTGTTCCACTTCCGCCACCAGTTGCGGGTCGGGCTCGCGTCCGGCCACGGCCATGTGCACCTTGCCGCGCAGCGGTTCGGGCAGGGTGGCGATGGCGCGGGCCAGGTCGATCCAGCCCTTGTGGCCATCGGTGCCGGCGTTGCTCACCAGCACCAGCGCATCCGGGTCGAGGGTCCAGCGCGCGCGCAGGGCCGCGCCATCGGCGGGCGCAACCGGCGAAAAGCGCTGCAGGTCCACCCCATTGCGCACCACGTCGATCGGGCAGCGCCGGTACGGGCTGTCCAGCAGCATCTGCCGGGTGTGTTCGGACACGGCGATCACCCGGTCGGTGCCCCAGCGTGCACGCACGGCATTGCCGAAGGTGTTGCTGGATTTGCTGTTGTGCTTGGTGAACACCAGCTTGGGCCGCTTCGGCAACCCCGCCACCGCCTCCATCACCACGCGGTGATCGCGCGCGCCGTTGGCGTGCACGATATCGATGGCGTGCTCGCGGATCAGCCCGCGCAGCGTGCGCAGGTCAGCCCATTGCCGCCCCAGCGTGGCCAGGCCGCTGCTGAAGGCGATCTCCACCGGCTCGGCGATGCGCTCCTGGCGCACTACCCGCAGCACCCGGCTGCCGGCGGGTGCGGCCATGAACAGCTGATGGCGCGGCGACAGTGCGCGCGCCAGCGACGCCAGGTAGGTGGTGTGCCCACCGCCATCACCGGCGTGGAAGTTGGTGTAGAGGATCTTCATGGGGGCCTTCGGTAATACGCCCCCAAAGTCTGACATACCCGTGTTCAGGGAGTGTCGCCAACGTCCCGTGGCGGATCGCTGACCGGCTGCCCGTGCTGCAGCATCCACAGCATGATGGTCTTCTGCCGCACGTAGTTGGCGCGCACGTAGGCATACACCAGGCCATGCCAGCCATCGCGGAAACCGCCGCGCAGCAGCAGCCCCCGCCAGAAACGCCACGCCGGGGCGAGCACCAGCTTGGCCAGCGTGGCGCGCTTGCCGCGCGCGAACTCGTGCTCGGCCATCATCCGCGCATAGCGCTGGGTCTTGGCCAGCTGCTGTTCCAGTGAGCGGTAGGGGTAGTGGATGAGGTCGCCGCGCAGGGTGCCCACGCTGCCATCGACACTGGCTGCTTCGTGGATCTCGCGCTTGCCGCGCCAGCCGCCGTGGCGGCGGTCGAACAGCCGCAGCACCCGGTCCGGGTAGGCATTGCCATGGCGCAGGAACTTGCCGAAGTACTCGGAAAGCCGGGCAAAGCGGTAGCCATGGGGGCCGGTGAAGCCCACCGCCTGGGCGGCGAGGATCGCGGCGCGCAGGTCATCGCTGATGCGCTCGTCGGCATCCAGGCAGAGCACCCAGTCGTGCGCGGCCTGCGCCACGCAGAATGCCTTCTGGCTGCGGAAGCCGTCGAACGGGCGTTGCAGCACCCGCGCCCCGGCGGCCGTGGCGATGGCCACCGTGGCATCGGTGGAGTACGAGTCCACCACGATGACCTCATCGCAGAAGGCCAGCGAGGCCAGGCAGTCGCCGATGCGGTCGGCTTCATTGAACGCGATAATGCAGGCCGAGATGCGAGGCCGTTCAACGGGAGCGGTCGTGGAGGACATGATGGCCGAGTACCTGCTGTTTGCGACGGAACGCTATGCGTTGCCTATTCTCGCCCCGTTGGCCCAGGCGTTGCACGCCTCCGGTCAATCGGTGTCGGCGTGGTTTGCCGACGGAGCGGCCGGGGCGAGCCTGCCAGGCGTGCCCAACGTTGGCCTGCAGCAGGCGCTGGCGCTGCGCCCGCGCGCGGTGTTCAGCGCGGCCAACTGGGTGCCGCCGTTCATTGCCGGGGCCAAGGTGCAGGTCTTCCATGGCTTCAACGTGCAGAAGCGCGACAGCGCCCGTGGCCACTTCCGCGTGCGGGGGCTGTTCGACCTGTACTGCACCCAGGGCCCGGCCACCACCACCCCGTTCCGCGAGCTGGCCGCACGTGAGGGCCACTTCGCGGTAGCCGAGACCGGCTGGCCCAAGCTCGACCCGCTGTTCCTGGACGACGGCGGCGCCAGTGCAGCGCTGCGCGCGCCCGCGCAGGGGCGGCCGGTGATCCTGTTCGGCTCCACCTTCACCGAGCGCCTCAGTGCGGCCCCGCACCTCTACGAGCAGATCGCCGGGGACATCGCACGGGGCGGCCATTACTGGCTGCTGACCCTGCACCCCAAGTGCCCGCCGGAGTTGTTCGCGCGCTACCGCGCACTGGCCGGCGCCAACGCCGCCTTCATCGAACCGGAGCAGGTGATGGCCGCGCAGCGCGCCGCCGATGTGCTGGTGTCGGACACCTCCTCGATCGTCTCCGAGTTCGTGGTGCAGCACAAACCGGTGGTGACCTTCCGCAACCGCGTCCCGCAGCCGCACATGATCGACTTCGACGATCCGGCCCAGCTGCCGCCGATGCTGGCACGCGCGCTGCACCCGGAGCCGGCGTTGATGGCGGAGATCCGCCGCTACGCCGACGACATCCACCCGTGGCGAGACGGCCGCTCCAGCGAGCGCGTGATCGCCGCCACCGAGGATTTCCTGGCAGGCGAGATGGGTATCCTGAAGCGCAAGCCGTTCGGCGCGTGGACGCGCGGCCTGCAGATCCGCAGGGACCTGGGTTATTGGGGCCCCTCCAAGCGGTAACGGTTACCGATACGGGCGGCGCTTCACGAACGCAGCATTGAGCTGTTCAAACACCGCCCGCGCCTCGGCTTCCGGCAGATACCGCAGGCACAACGCGATGCTGCCGCTTGCCCCCGCCGTATCCAGCCATACGCTGGACGTGCCCAGCCACCGGTCCAGCGGCGAGCGGCCCAGCCGCAGCGCCTGCAGCTTGTCCAGCTCGGCAAACCGCCACCAGCGCTGCCACCAGCCACCGCGCACGGCCACGTAACGCGCATCCAGGTGCCAGCCCATATGCGCCATGGTGCGATGTGCGCGCAGCGCCGACCACGGCAGCCACGCCAGCACCAGCGCGCCCCACGGCCCCACTTCCCACACGGCACCGGCCGCCAGCAGCGGCACGATCACCAGCGCCGGCAGGCACAACCGCCACCAGCCGCGCAGCGGCACCGGCCGCCACTGCGCCGGTGGCCACTGCAGCTGCGGCAGAAGGTGCTGCACCAGCGTGTTGCAGGCCTCGGGCGTAGCCAGCGGCGCCAGTTCGCGCAGGTCGCGGCGTTCGCCATCGGTGGATACACCTGCGGCGATATCGATGCGCAGGTGGCGGCGATTGAACCAGCGCTGCAGCGCGGTTTCGCGCAGCGTCCAGGCCTGGATCCGCCGGCGCGCCACACTGGTGCGCATACGCGTGAGCAGGCCGCTGGCCACGGTGAGGCGGCGCTCGTGTTCGGTCAGCCGGAAGCCGTGATAGCGCAGCAGCGCCACTGCCACGGAGAACACCCGCAGCAGTGCCCAGAAGCCGATCACCATTACCAGTGCCGCCACCACCCAGACCCAGGTGGCCGGGTGCAGGGAGCTGGCATAGCCGAACGCCTGGCGGCCACCGTGTTCAATGGCGTCGTCGACCGCGCCGCGCGGGAACAGCTGGTACGACGCACCGATAGCGGCCAGCACCACCACCCAGCCGCGATTGGACAACAGCCCGACGCGCACCACATCGGCGGTACCCAGCTGCAGCAGGACATCTTCGGCCGGGACGTCGGGGGTTTGCACCGCCGTCGTATCCCCGCTGGCCACCTGCTGCTGCCCGCGCTGGCGCACCAGCTGCTCCAGCGCCAGCGCCTGGTCCAGCTTGAGCACGCGCATTTCCGCTTCCGGCCGATTCCCGCCGGCCGATTCCAGGCGCAGTTCGGCCACGCCGAACAGCCGGTGCAACGGATTCTGGTGCACCACCACGTTGTGGATGCGTGCGAAGGGAATCTCGCGCCGGTTGCGTGAGATCACGCCGCTGCGCACGCTGATCGCATCGCGGCCGATCCGGTAATGGAAGGTGAGGTACTGCAGGATGGAAACGGCCACCAGCACCACGATCACCACCAGCGCGGCCAGGTTGGACCACATCTCCTCCTCGTCACTGTCGCCGCGGCCACCGAACACCACCAGCGCTACCAGCGGCAGCAGGAACTGGCGCAGCTGCATCAGCAGCACGAACAGCCACGACCATGGATGCAGGCGCTGGTCGGGGGCGCCGTCGTCAGCCAGGGGCGTGCTCACAGGGCGTCATCGTCCTGGTCCAGCTGGCGCCCCAGCGTATCGCGCAGGTGCTCGGCATCGGCCTGGTCCAGCCCGGCCAGCGACACCGCACTGAAACGGCTGCCGGCGGTATGCACCACCAGGGTGGACAGCCGCGCGGTGCGTTCGATCGGGCCACGGCGCAGGTCCAGGTGCTGCACGCGCGACAGCGGCACCCGGGTCTCCAACTGCCACATCAGGTCACGGCGCACGCCCAGCCCCTGCGCATCCAGCCGCCACCACGTGCGGCGCTGCCGGCGGAAGCCGAAGACGCCGCCGATCAGCGCGCCGGGAAGCAGCATGGCCGGTCCCGCGATCCAGCGCATCGGCAGGTCGAAGACCACCCACAGCGTGCCGAGCACGCCGCCGATGAAGATTGCACCGGTGATGGCACCGGCCACGCCGGCGATGGTGGCCGCGCGCAGCGGCAGCGGCTGCCACGTGCCCTGGTCGGGCAGGGGGGGCGGGGACGGCAGCGGGGCAGGGGACGGGTCGGACAAGGCAAGCGCTCGGCAGGAGGAAACATGCCGGGCGTCCACATCAGGTCGGCTGCGCCCGTCGCGCAGACGGTAGCAGGTTGGCGCGGGCTATTGCGCGGCCTGGATCAGTGCATCCACGTCCAGCAGGTGGCCGGCGCGTTCGGCCTTGGTGCGCAGGTAGTGCTCGTTTTCGGCGGTGATGTCGCCGGTCACCGGCACACAGTCCACCACCTCGATCCCGGCATGGCGCAGGCGCTGGGCCTTGGTCGGGTTGTTGCTGAGCAGCTGTACGCGCTGTACGCCCAGGCCCTGCAGCATCGCCACCGCGCTGCCATAGCGGCGCTCGTCGGCGCCGAAGCCCAGCTGTGCATCGGCATCGATCGTATCCAGCCCATCGTGCTGGTAGCCATAGGCGCGCATCTTGGCGGCAATGCCGGTGCCGCGGCCTTCCTGGTCCAGGTACAGCAGCACCCCACCGCCCAGTTCCTTGAGCTTGCGCAGCCCGCGCCGCAGCTGGTCGCCGCAGTCGCACTTGAGCGATCCGAACAGATCGCCGGTCAGGCACGAGGAATGCACGCGCACCGGTACCACGCCGGCAAGATCGGGGTTGCCCACGATGATCGCCACCTGGTCGCGCTGGGCCACGCCGCCGCGGAACACCGCAAATTCGGTCATGCCCACTTCGCGCAGCGGTACCGGCGAGCGTGCCACCAGTTCATAGGCGTGCGCGGCCTGCTCGGCGCCCTGGGCCAGGTCGCACAGCGATACCTGCGCGCAGCTGTCGAAGCGGGCATCGCCCGGGGCCAGCAGTACCCCCACCATGGCCGGCAGCAGCAGGCCCAGCCGGGCGATTTCCACCGCGCCCTCATCCAAGGCCTGCCCGGCGGTCCAGCCGGCCGGCATCGGCTCGGCATCGCGCAGGTAGCTCAGCGAGGGCAGTGCATCAAAGTCGACCCCGGCCAGCGGGACGCGTGCGCCGTCTTCGGCGGCCACCCCCAGCACCCGCGCGCGGGTAGCGGTCAGGAACAGGTAATGCTGCCCGGCGGCCACCCCGGCAAAGGCGGTGTAGCTGCTGCGCGTACTGCTGTCCAGGGCGATGAAGGCCAGGCGCTGGCCGTGGCCGTCATCGATCACCACCGGGCGGCCGGCACGCAGTTCGGCCACCGCGCGCTCGCAGCGGATCGCGGCCGGATCGCCGAACGGGGAAGAAGCAACTGGGGACATGGCAGGGGCCGTGGGGGACATCGTGGTTTCACAGTGGGGTCGGAAGGCGCCGATTCAATCGTGGCCGGTGCGACGCAGCGTCGCGCTCAGTGCGGATGTCGGTCGGTGGCGTACGGGTCCACTTCGTCGCTGTGCGGCGGGCGCAGCGTGTAACGCTTGTAGGTCCACTGGTACTGGGCCGGATCGCGGCGGGCAATCGCCTCGATGCCGGCATTGAGCGCACTGGCGGCCGTGCGCGGGTCAGGATCGGCCACGGCGGCGTCAGCCGGCGTGATGTGCAGGGCGAACTGCATGCCCGGCCCGGTGCGTTCGCACCACCCGTACAGCACCGTGGCCCCGGTGCGCTCGGCCAGCCGGTTGACCAGGGTCATGGTCAGCGCTTCCACCCCGAAGAACGGGGCGAACACGCCATCGCCGGCCTTGGGTTGCTGGTCCGGCAGGATGCCGGTGGCGCCGCCGTCCTTGAGCACCTTGAACAACTGGCGCACCGCCGGCCCTTCGGCCCGGACCTGCTGCACGTTGCTGCCGCCCCGGACCAGCTGCAGGAATTCATCGCCCACCGCTTCATCCGGCGCCTTGTAGACGATGGCGATCGGCCCGCGCGAGGCCAGCCACTGGTTGAGCAGCTCCCAGTTGCCGTAGTGCGGGGCGGCCACGATCACGCCCTTGCCGCTGGCCAGGGCAGCGTCGTACAGCGCCTCGCCATGGCGTTCGGTGAGCAGGGCCAGGTTCCGGTCGCGCGGGCGCGTCCACAGGCGCAGGGTCTCCACCGCCTGCAGCGCGGTCGAGCGCAGCACCGCCTTGTGCAGGGCGGCGCGGTCCTCGGCCGACAGCTCGGGGTACGCCAGCTCCAGGTTGCGCCGGGTCACCCGGCTCTCGCGGGCATTCAGGGCGATCCAGAGCCCGGCCAGGCCATGGGCAAAGCCGCGCAGCCAGGACCAGGGCAGGCGGGTGAACAAAGCGGCGGCGCGGTAGGCCAGGCGGGCGGTGGTTTGCGGTTTCATCGGGGCAAAGTCTAGCCGGTGCAGGCGCTCAACCCCTAAGGTAGGCCGCTTGTTCATCCTGGAAAGCCCCACCATGCTCGTCCTCATCCAGCGCGTTACCCAGGCCAGCGTCAGCGTGGACCACGCCGTGGTCGGCCAGATCGGCCCGGGCCTGCTGGCCCTGGTGGGGATGGAGCCGGGCGATACCGAGGCCCAGATCCGGCGGATGGCCGATCGCCTGCTTGGTTACCGTGTGTTTGCAGATGAGAGCGGGAAAATGAACCGATCCCTGGGGGAGACAGGGGGCGGCCTGCTGCTGGTGAGCCAGTTCACCCTCGCGGCAGACACGGCCAGCGGGATGCGCCCGGGCTTCAGTACCGCCGCGCCGCCTGACGAGGCTGAACGTGGATTCAACAGATTGGTGGAGATCTGTCGTCAAAAGCACGTTTCAGGGGTGGAAACCGGTCAGTTTGGCGCCCATATGGTTGTCAGCCTGATCAACGATGGTCCGGTGACCTTCCTGCTCAGACCCTGACCCCGGGACCACCGCCCGGGCCCGAGGGGCGCTGGGCTGGTATAATGCTAGGTTCTATTCCCTATCCCTGCCGGTGGCGCGAGCACTACATGGCCAACGAACGTCCTGCCCAGCAAAACGACATCAAGCTTCTGATCAGCAAGGGCCTGGAACAGGGCTACCTGACCTACGCCGAAGTCAATGACCACCTGCCCGACGACATTGTCGACCCGGAGCAGATCGAAGACATCATCGGCATGATCAACGGCATGGGCATTGATGTCCATGAAGTTGCGCCCGATGCCGAAACCCTGCTGCTCAACGACGGCAACACCGGTAACCGCGAAGTCGATGACACCGCGGCCGAAGAAGCTGCCGCCGCACTGAGCGCACTCGACACCGAAGGTGGCCGCACCACCGACCCGGTGCGCATGTACATGCGCGAAATGGGTACCGTGGAGCTGCTGACCCGCGAAGGCGAAATCGCCATCGCCAAGCGCATCGAAGAAGGCCTGGGCCAGGTTCAGGCTGCACTCGGCACCTTCCCGGTGTCGGTGGAATCGCTGCTGGCCGATTACGAAGCGCACAAGGAAGGCAAGAAGCGCCTGGCCGAAGTGATCGTCGGCTTCAACGACCTGGTGGAAGAAGTCCCGGCCCCGGTCGTGGCTGAAGACACCAGCGACGACGCTGATGCGGACGCCGACGAAGACGAAGAAGACGGCGACGACGTCGAAGAAGAAGCCGGCCCGACCGGTCCGGACCCGGAAGAAGTCGCCCGCCGCATGGCCGAGCTGGCTGCTGCCTACGCTGCCTTCAAGAAGGCGGCGACCAAGGCCGACCGCAAGCCGCTGACCAAGCTGCGCGACGACATGGCCGCCGTGTTCGTCACCCTGAAGCTGCCGTTGCCGCTGACCGACGTGCTGGTCAAGCAGCTGCGCGACGTGATGGCCGACATCAAGGGCCACGAGCGCCGCGTGCTGAACCTGGCCACCGTGACCGCCCGCATGCCGCGCAAGGACTTCATCCGTTCCTGGGAAGGCAACCAGACCAACCTGGAGTGGGTGGAAGACGCACTGAAGCGCAAGCAGAAGTGGTCCTCGGCCCTGCGTGACGTCAAGGACCAGATCATTGCCGAGCAGCAGGCCACCATCGACATCGAGAAGAACACCTCGCTGGAGCTGGAAGAGCTGAAGGAAATCAGCCGGGCCATGGCCTACGGCGAAGCCAAGGCGCGCAAGGCCAAGAAGGAAATGGTCGAAGCCAACCTGCGCCTGGTGATCTCCATCGCCAAGAAGTACACCAACCGCGGCCTGCAGTTCCTCGACCTGATCCAGGAAGGCAACATCGGCCTGATGAAGGCCGTGGACAAGTTCGAGTACCGCCGCGGCTACAAGTTCTCCACGTATGCGACCTGGTGGATCCGCCAGGCCATCACCCGTTCGATCGCCGACCAGGCGCGCACCATCCGTATTCCGGTGCACATGATCGAAACGATCAACAAGTTGAACCGCATTTCCCGCCAGATGCTCCAGCAGTACGGCCGCGAGGCCACGCCGGAGGAGCTGGCCAAGGAAATGGACATGCCGGAAGACAAGATCCGCAAGGTGATGAAGATCGCCAAGGAGCCGATCTCGATGGAAACCCCGATCGGCGACGACGAGGATTCCCATCTGGGCGACTTCATCGAGGACACCAACGTGGAGTCCCCGATCGAGAACACCACCAACATCAACCTGTCGGAAACCGTGCGTGACGTGCTGGCTGGCCTCACCCCGAGGGAAGCCAAGGTGCTGCGCATGCGCTTCGGCATCGACATGAACACCGACCACACCCTGGAAGAAGTGGGTAAGCAGTTCGACGTCACCCGCGAGCGCATCCGCCAGATCGAAGCCAAGGCGCTGCGCAAGCTGCGCCACCCAAGCCGCTCCGAGCAGCTGCGCAGCTTCCTGGACATCGATTGATTCCAGGTAGTCGCGCAAATGAAAAAACCCCGCTTCGGCGGGGTTTTTTCATGGGTTGCCGCCAGCGACGGACGGATCGGGCTCCGCCGCATCGCGCCGGACGCTGGCACACATAATGCTGGGGGCGGGTAGGGTCGGTTCCCAAACGACCGCCGACCTCGCTCATCGGCACGGTAACGCATGGCCCCAACCGAAGATCGCTCTTGCCCACCCCGGCGCCTTGCCGCGCTGATCAGGCCAGTGGCGCCATGTAGCACTGGCTACCTCAAGCGTGACACGGGCCCGAACGCCCGCGAAAGGCACTGGAGTAGGGCATAGCACACCCTGCTTCAGCCCGTCCCCAGTAGCAACCCCCGCTTCGCCTCCACTACACTGTGCAACCGCGTAGGGCCTATAGCTCAACGGTTAGAGCAGAGGACTCATAATCCTTTGGTTCCAGGTTCGAATCCTGGTGGGCCCACCACATCCGAGCGCTGATAGCGATGTTGTGTGGGCGAAAGCATAAGTTGGCCGTTTTGGCCAACTTTTACTGGAGCGTAAAGCACAACTTGGCCGGTTTGAGGCCTCTCTAAGCAGGCCCACCTAAGCGATTCAAGGGCTTATGTGCCGCAAGTGATGATTTTTCCAGGTGCGGCCAACTTATGCTGGAGTGCCCGAGTACCGGCTATGCGAGAGTTGGGTTCAAGGGGATCCAAGTGATGATGGTGCTGCCTGTTGGCCGGCCTACGATGACAGGCCTAACAATGTGCACCAAACGACGGGCTGTCCCCGGTAGAGTTCGATAGGCAGTACGCACTACACGGCTGACGATGGTCTGCAAAACCCTGGGCGATTCACCTGACGCGCCCCTTATGAAGAGGCGGCTCATGGCCGCACGCGGAAATCGCCGATGACGTGTACAGGGTGCGCTGCTTCCGGTGGAAGGCGTGGCGGCGCGCGGCATTGCCGACGCGTTCAGTGCTCCGCGTGGCCGCGACCGTTTCCAGGCCGGATCGATATCTGTGCCAAACGCGACACGCCGGTACGCAGCATTGGTCCGCGCGCGGTCGCTGCCGCTCGTGACAGGGGGCTGGGTGGCCGGCAGGTTCGGCGTGGTGGGCCCAGCGCACGAACGCTACTACTACGCGCATCTTGAAGACTGGCGCGAAGGCCTGGCCGAGGGCGAGGCGGTCAGCGAAGGCAGTGTGCTGGGCTACTGCGCCACGGTAGGTGCCCCACCGTGTGTGGGTCCGGTTTCCGCAGGGACTTGGCCACCGCCACGCCCTGCCAACCAGTTCAGCGAACAGTTCAGACCGGGTCGTGAGCCAGCGCGTGCGGCCTCCCTTCGCGCAGATCGAGCACGCGGTCCAGCTTGCGCTACCCCCTTGCTTGCAGACCCGGACACGTGCGCATGACCGCGAAAATCGTCGCTGCATCGACCCGAGCTGGCGCTGCTCAACGCAGCGCCAGCGGCTGATTCGCCGCCATCCGCGCAAGCTTTTCCGGGTTGCGCTGCACCAGGATCTGGGTGATGCGCTCGCCGTCGGTGTCGAATGACATCGCCGATTCCAGGTGTTCGTCGAAAAAGCGCAGCAGCCCCAAGCGGCCGTTGAATAGCGCCGGCACCATGCGTAGCTCGGCGCGCCGCCGGAGGGTGGGTGCGAGCAACAGCTGGGCGATGCGGGCACCGCCCACCATCGGCTTGGGGAGACTGCTGACAATGCCGCCCCCGTCACCGATCAGCTCGGCTGAGCTGTGCATCAGCGCCATCATCGACTTCAGGTCGGCTTTGTCCAGCGCGTCGGCGAAAGCCCGCAGCAGTTGCTGGTGGGTATGGTGTGGCACCACATACAACGGGCGTGCATCGCGCAGGCGGATACGCGCGCGATGCACGGTCTGACGGCAGGCCGCTTCGCTCTTTTCCAGGATCCGGGCGATTTCAGGGTAGCCGCAGTCAAAAACATCGTGCAGTAGGAAGGCGGCACGCGCTTCCGGTGCCAGCCGTTCCAGCACCGCTAGGAATGCAACCGAAAGATCACTCGCGGCCTCATGCAAGCGTTCGGGCGTGTCCGAATGTTCGGTGGGTACCGGCTCGGGAAGCCAGATGCCGACGTAGTGCTCGCGGCTGCGCCGTGCCATGCGCAGTTCGTCGATCGCGATGCGGGTGGCGGTGGCCACCAGCCAGGCCTCGGCATTCTCGATTGCGGCGCGGTCGGTCCCGTTCCAGCGCAGCCACACCTCCTGCGCGACATCTTCGGCCTCGGCCATGGAGCCGAGCATGCGGTAGGCCACGCCGAGCACGCGCGGACGTAATGATGTGAACAGGTCGGGGAAGGTGTCCATTGCGGCATTCAACACGAGCAGGGGCCACCGCAACAGTGCCGGGAGAGTGGCACGGCTGCGGTGGCGTCCCGCACTGCGCTCAGTGCGGGGCAAGTACGGCGGGTTTGCCGGCGTCCTTGATCAGGAACACCACGAATCGCGCCGGTTCGGTACTGCTGGCGTTGCGGCCTACGGTATGCAGATCCTTTGGACCTTCGTGGAAAGCTTCGCCAGGGCCAAGGGAAACTTCGCGTCCACCGGCCACACCCATCACGATATGGCCTTCCAATACGTAGACAAACCCATGCGCGTCGTGTCGGTGCACCGGGTCGGCGCCGCCAGGCGGATACTCCACGGTGAGGACCAAGGCCTCCTTGCCCGGGTACTCGGGCAGGGGCTTGCTCATCACAGCAGTCACCACCGGTTCGGGTGCTGCAAGGGGAGGCGTGGCGGCATGGACGGCAGGGCTGGCCACGGCCAGCAGCAGGAAGCAGAGCAGAGTGCGCATGGGTGTCTCCGTCAGTTGAGGTCGGCCTTGTCCACGCCCCAGGCCTTGTCGCGCGAGCCCGGCTCGCTGCGGAAGGCGATGTTGATGCGGTTCCAGGCGTTGATGCCCATCACCGCATGGGTGAGGTCCAGCACATCCTGCTCGGACAGCTGGCCCCGCACCCGCTCGTACAGTTCGTCCGGTACGCCCTGCGGCGGCAACTGGGTCAGCACTTCGGTCCAGGCCAGCGCTGCGCGCTCGCGCGGACTGAACAGGGGGGATTCGCGCCACACCGCTAGGTGGTGCAGGCGCAGCGGGCGCTCGCCGTGCAGCGTGGCCTGCTTGACATGCATGTCCACGCAGAAGCCACAGCCATTGAGCTGCGACGCGCGGATGGCTATCAGGTCCTGGATCGGCTCTTCAATCGCGCCGGCGTGCGCGGCCATGCTGTAGTCCAGCAACTTCTTGAACAGGGCGGGAGCTTGCTTCTGGTAGTCGAGGCGTTCGGTCATGGTCGTGATCCTGGCAGCGGAGGGGGAAATACGAGGCTGCAGGCTAAGCGCCGCGCCGCAGGCACGGTAGCCGGCGCGGCGGACCCACGGTGTTGAGCGCAATGCACCAATCCAGATGGGGGTCGGGCTGTCACAGCGCATCGCGCTGGTCCGTCTGCCAGGTATGAGAACCCTGAATTCCACCGATGCCGCAGGCCCGCCGCGACCCGTAGAACAGGTGTGGACGACGTTCCTGTCGGCGCTGGAAGCCCTGCCGGCCGACGCGCGCCTGCTGCAGTTGCTGCATGACGTGGCCGGAAAACCCATCGAAGCGCTCATGCCCCTGTTCGGACTGTCTGCAGCCGATTGCTGCCAGCGTCTGGACGCTGCCCATGCCTGTCTGCGCGCCCACGCGCGCCGACTTGGAGTGCCACCCACGTGTCCCTGACCGAACTAGGTACCGTCGAGGACGGTGCCGATCCGCTTACCACAGGCTTTTCGGCTAGCTATGCCGGGGTAATGGCCTTCATCGCGGTGGCCCACGAGGGCAGCTTCTCGCGCGCGGCGGACCGGCTTGGCATTGGCCGCTCGGCGGTGAGCCGCAGCGTGCAGAAGCTGGAAGGACAACTGGGCGTCCGCCTGTTCCTGCGCACCACGCGGTCAACATCGCTTACCCGCGAAGGCGAGCTGTTCCACGACGGTTGCCGGCCGGGCGTGGACCGCATCCTGCAGGCGCTGGAGGAAATGCGCGACCTGCGCGATGGTCCACCGCGCGGGCACCTGCGGGTCAGCGCGAACCACGGCTTTGGCCGTAAGGTGATAGCGCCGCTGCTTTCACAGTTCCGCGTACTGTTTCCCGAAGTTACGTTGGAGCTGCAGCTGGAGGAACGCACGCTGGACCTGGCTGCCGACCGCATCGACGTAGCGTTCCGCGATGGCGTGCTGGAAGACAGCGAGGTGATCGCAAAACACCTTATCCCGATGCAGCTACTGGTGTGCGCCGCACCGGAGTACGTGGAGCAACATGGCCTTCCCACCAGCGTGGCGGACCTGGCCGCGCACGCCTGTATCAGTCAGCGCCAGTCCAACGGGCGCTTGCAGCCGTGGGAATTCCGCGTGGATGGCCGGCCGTTGAGCGTGGAGCCGGTGTCGGCACTGGTATTCAACGACGCCGACTTGGCGCTGCAGGCGGTGCTGCAGGGCCAGGGGCTGGCCCAGCTGTCCAACTACCAGGTGCGCGCGGCACTGGACGCGGGCCTGGCCGTGAGCTGCCTGGGCCAATACGCTGCCGACGACCGCGGCCATTACCTGTGCTACCTGAGCCGACGCCAGCTGCCAAAACGAATCCGCGCATTCATCGATTTCATCACCAGCGAGGTCCGCGCGCTCGACCTGGACGTGGTGACGCACTGGGAAAGCGTGCAGCAGGCGGGTGCGCCGGCACGGGACATCGACGCCGGGGCGTGGCGATGAGCTGCATTGGTGCCCAACAGGCAACAGTGCGCGTCCACGCGCGGGTCTACCGCCGCTGTGGCGCCCCGCATAGCATCGCTGCATGCCCAAGCCAACACAGGCTGTCCCCTTCCAGCACTGGAGCATTTCCATGAAGATCCTGGTCATCGGCGGCACCGGCCGCATTGGCAGCAAAGTGGTCGACCGCCTGCGTGCAGCCGGTCATGACATCGTCATCGCTGCCCCGTCTACCGGTATCGACATCATCAGCGGAGAGGGCCTGGATATGGCCATGGCCGACACGCAAGTGGTGATCGACCTGGCCAATTCGCCCTCGTTCGAAGACGCTGCGGTGCTGGCTTTCTTCCAGACCGCCGGGCACAACATCCTGGCCGCCGAGGCGAAAGCTGGTGTCGCCCACCATGTCGCGCTGTCGGTGGTGGGTACCGACAAGCTGGCAGCCAGCGGCTACTTCCGCGGCAAGATCGCACAGGAAAAACTGATCCGCAACGCGGGCGTTGCCTACACCATCATCCATTCCACCCAGTTCTTCGAGTTCCTGCCGGGCATCATCCAGTCCGCCGGTGATGCGATGCGGCTGCCTACCGCGCTGGTGCAGCCGATTTCCGCGGAGGATGTTGCCGATGCAGTGGTGCAGGTGGCACTGCAGCCGGCGGTCAACGGCGTGGTGGAGATCGCAGGTCCCGAGCGCGCGGCGATGGACGCATTGGCCCAGCGCTTCCTAGATCGCACCGGCGATCCACGGCGGGTGGTTGGCGATGCGCAGGCGCCGTACTTCGGTGCGCAGCTGCAGGACGACACGCTGGTGCCGGTGGGCCAGGCGTGGCTTGGCCGACAGAGTTTTGACGGATGGCTGCAGCAGTCCGGACTTGAACACTCCCACTGACCGCCAGCACTGCGTGGATCCACCATGTCTGATTTGAAGCCGCCATCGCCTGCCGTTCTCGATAAGTACCGTGGTGATGAGGTGCGTCCCCTTTATACCGGGCGGGTGAGGGTAAGGGGAGGGCAGACGGGACACGGTCGCGCATCCGGCGAGGTGGCGTCAGACGATGGCGCATTGCAGCTGGACTTGCGGCTGCCACCGTCGCTCGGTGGCCCAGGCGGTGGCAGCAACCCTGAGCAATTGTTGGCGGCAGGTTACGCGGCCTGCTTCCACGGCGCGATGAATCTCCTTGCCAGCCGTGCCGGGCTGGTGCTGGTGGATTCGTGCATCGAAGTAGCGGTGACCTTCTCGCGTGATCCGATTGACGGGCTCTACCTGCTCTCGGCAGAAGTTGAAGCCTACCTGCCAGGGCTGGACAGCGGGATTGCCGCCGAGCTGGTGCGCAATACCGAGCGCGTTTGTCCCTTCGCAAAGATGTTCCGCAACGGCATCACACACGTGGTCTGCGTGGTGCCCACCGCAGCGCCCTGAGCGGTGCCCCCCTGGAGACAACACCATGCATGCTGGTCGCTCCTATACCTTCACCGAATTCCTGCTGTGGACCCGGCGCCCGCTGTACCTGCTGATCCTGCTCGACGTGGCACTGGTGGCGCTGTACCAGCTGGGTGGCCTGCACTGGCTGGCCGTGCCGTGGAATGTGATCCTCATGCTCGGCACCAGCGTGGCGTTGATTGCCGGGTTCAAGAACACCCAGACCTACAACCGGTTGTGGGAGGCGCAGCAGGTGTGGGCGTCGATCACTGCGGCAAGCCGGCTGTGGGGCACTATGACCCGCGACTACGTCAACCGTCCCGAGCACAACCGGCGACTGGTTTACCGGCACCTTGCCTGGCTGACCGCGCTGCGTTACCAGATGCGCGAAAGCAAGCCGTGGGAAACCCAGAAGCTGATGCCTAACGTGGAGTATCGAAAGCACTACGACGTGCCGGAGAAGGTGCGTACGCTGGATGCAGAGCTGATCAAGTACGTCAGCCCCGAGGAGCGTTCGCGCATTCTTGGTGCTACCAGCAAGGCCACCGAGGTATTGTCGCTGCAGGGTGCCGCACTGCGCCAGCTTCTCGACGATGGGGTGATAGTCCAAGCCACCTTCGCCGAACTGCAGCGCGTGCTGCGTGAACTGCACGAACAACAGGCGCGCAGCGAACGGATCAAGGATTATCCGTATCCCCGGCAGTATGCCGTCATCAACGCGATCTTCGTGCGCATTCTCTGCCTGCTGCTGCCCTTGGGCATGATCGACCTGCTGGCACCGATGAACGACACGGTGGGCGGGGCGATGGGGGGCCAAATGGTATGGCTGGCCATTCCACTCAGCGTGCTCGTGTCCTGGATTTACTCTGCGCTGGACCAGGTGGGCGAGAGCAGCGCCAATCCGTTTGAGGGCGGTGCCAACGACATTCCAATCTCGCAGCTGTGCAACACGGTCGAGCGCAATCTGCGTGAGTTGCTGGACGAGCGTGATGTTCCGTTGCAGCACGCACCGGCCAGCCCCATCGTGCTGTAACCCGGGAGTACACTGAGCATGAAGATCGTCGTCATCGGGGGGCACGGGCTGATCGGCAGCCGGGTCGTGGAGGGCCTGGCTAGATTGGGACACGATGTGGTGGCCGCGTCGCGCCGCAGTGGCGTGGACGTACTGACCGGCGAAGGGCTGGCAAGAGTGCTTGAAGGTGCCCAAGCGGTGGTGGACGCCTGCAACGCGCCGATCTTCGAAGACCCCCAGGTCGGCGATTTCTTCCGGAGCGCCACCACGCAGTTGTTGGCTGCGTGTGAGCGTGCCTCCGTGCAGCACCTAGTGGGCCTGTCGATCGTGGGCACGCCTTACCTGCAGGACAGCGCCTACTTCCGCGCTAAAGCGGTACAGGAGGACCTGGTCCACCAATCGGGACTGCGCTCCACGCTCATCCGCGCCACCCAGTGCTATGAGTTCATGTCCCAGCTGGTGGCGCCACTGGGCGGCCGACAGGCGCTGCACCTGTCGCCAGCAAAGGTGCAGCCTGTGGCGGCCGACGACCTTGGCGCCCTGGTTGCGCAAGTTGCGGCCGCAGCGCCGGGTCAGCGCATGGTGCAGATCGCAGGCCCCGAGTGCCACCGCCTGTTCGAGCTGGTGGAGTGGGTAATGTACTTCAACCAGGACGACCGCCCGGTGGTGGCAGATCCCGACGCGCGCTACTACGGCGCGCTGCTGAAAGACACGACGCTCACCCCCGAACCTGGTGCGCTGCTAGGCGGCACACGCTTCGCAGATTGGCTGGCCCGGCACACGCGCCGCGCCTTCCCCTACGTGCACCTGCCCGCGCCGTAATGTCGGGCTCGTTTCGCTCGGTTCTCTGGGAGACCGCACGCGGATCGCGATTCTGCTAGCAGAAGCACTCGAAAGCAGAGTCATTTTCCCACCATCGGCGGCGCATCCGTCCGCGCTTGCAGTGGCCGCGAAATAAACCTCACGAACGCCGATGTGGAATCCCGCGCGACGCGTTGGTGAAGTTCTCCGCCATATCTGTCTCCGGCAAATCGTCGCTCGCCTTCGACATTCTCTAAACAGAAGCGCAGCGTCCATCCCTTGTACAGCACTCGCCCCCGTAGCGGCTGAAGAGAAGTGCGCGGGGTGGCGTTATCTAACGTCGGGCAATCTGCTTCAGGGCTTTCACCTCGCGCGGTCCGATTGCGCGAGGTAGCTCTTGGCGGTGGGCGGCGATAGCGCGCGGAATCGTCGCGGGCAGTTGCGTTGATCAGCCCAGATGCGCGGCCCGCCCTCGACGCAAATGAAGAACGTTAGGACAGTTGCCGCGCGCAGAGTCGACGCTCCAACGGCCGTGCCTCACAGCCGCTAGTCAGGCAATCATTATGGACCATCGCCGACACCCGTCTCTCTGCTTAGCTGACGGACATCCGCATGTGAACGATAAAGAGAGACCAAGCAGGGTGTCGATTGTAATCGGCACCCTGGGGGACTTAGGTGGCTTCAGCTTCGTGTGACCAAGCAGTAGATACAAGGCCTGAAACTCCGGATTCCGTGGTAGCGCGGTCCAAGCCAGTAGCTTCGTCGCAACGTAAATGCTGCAAAACGCCTACCCGGCGATGCCCTGCTTCGGAGAAGTGAACAAGCCATTGCTGCCTGATGGACAACATTGTGAGCCCGCGCGCATGTCTACCGGCCATGCGCTCGATCTCCTACATTGAATCTGCACGGCGCCTTGCCGTGATTGCCGCGAAGACCAATCCCCCTGTCCGCTCAGGCCGGCCTCCGGCCCGGCCGTGCAGCGCCAGCTTCGCATTTCCGCCAGCCAGCCTCTTCCCTGGAAATCCTCTCATGTTCAGCCTAGACACTACTGAAAACCCATCCGCCACCGCGCTCGACGAGCTGGTGCCATCACGCTACGCACTCAAGGTCGGTGACATCGACGTGCTGGTTGTAAGCGACGGTGTGCTTCCTCTTCCTACCCAGATGCTTGGTCACAACGTCAGCCAAGCCGAACGCGCCGTCTGGTTTGACGACATGTATCTGCCACAAGATGCGTTCGACTGGTCATTGAACGTAATGGTGGTCCGTAGTGCGGACCGGGTCATCCTCATCGATGCCGGCCTCGGCATGGACCCCGATCTGCAGTTGCCGCGTGCGGGCCAGCTGATCCGCCGCCTGGGCGCTGCCGGGATCAACTTGGAGGAGATCACCGACGTAGTAATTACACACATGCACATGGACCATATCGGCGGTCTGCTCGTCGACGGTGTCAAAGAGCAGCTGCGTCCTGACCTTCGCATCCACGTTGCAGCATCGGAAGTAGAGTTCTGGAAGTCGCCGGATTTCACCCGCACCAGCATGCCACCGGGCTTCCCGGACGCGCTGCGGGCAACCGCAAAGCACTTCTGGGCCGAGTACGGCAGCTCGATGCGGTTGTTTGAGGAGCATCATGAGGTCGCGCCGGGCGTGACCGTCCGCCGCACCGGTGGCCATACCCCTGGTCACAGCATTGTGCGACTGGACTCCAATGGCAGCGCTCTGACCTTTGCCGGCGATGCAGTGTTTGCGGTCAGCTTCGACCAACCCAACTGGTACAACGGCTTCGAGCATGACCCGGAGGAGGCGGCGCGCGTACGTCTGGACCTGCTCAACGACCTGGCAGGGACCGGTGAAATGCTTGTGGCAACGCATTTGCCATTCCCGTCGATCGGACGGGTCTCCGCGGAAGGCGGCGCCTTCCGTTGGGTGCCCGCGTTCTGGGACTTCTGAGCCAGCTGCGCGCTTGGACCCTCGGTCAATTTTCATCGGCGTCTGGTCATCCAACGTCCGGCCGAGAGGTCCAGTGTAGCGCGTGCGACCTTTCCCCCACTCGACGTTAGCAGAGGTCTACCCATGAACATGATTACCCGTACCCTGGCGGCCACCACTCTGGCACTGGCCGTCCAGGCGGGCACGTCAGCCCAGGCAGCCGTGCCGCCGCATGTGGCCGCGATCAGCCCGGCCCGCACCGCCAGCACCATTACTACCTCCGACGGGGTACAGCTCTACTACAAGGATTGGGGCCCAAAGAACGGCCCCGTGGTGACCTTCAGCCACGGCTGGCCACTGGACTCGGACAGCTGGGATGCGCAAATGATGTTCCTGGCCAGCCACGGATACCGTGTGGTCGCGCACGACCGACGTGGCCATGGCCGTTCCAGCCAGCCATGGGACGGCAACGACATGGATCACTATGCCGACGACCTGGCCACGGTCGTCAATACACTGGACCTCAAGGATGTGACCATGGTGGGATTCTCCACCGGTGGAGGCGAAGTAGCGCGCTACGTGGGTCGCCATGGTACCGGTCGGGTGCGGAAGATCGTGTTGATCAGTTCGGTAACGCCCTTCATGCTCAAGACGGCGGACAACGAAGGCGGCGTGCCGATTGAAGTGTTCGACGGCATGCGTAACGGGCAGCTGGAGAATCGATCGCAGTTGTTCAAAGACGTCCCTAGCGGCCCGTTCTACGGCTACAACCGCCCCGGTGCCAAGCCCAATCAGGCATTGATTGATTCTTGGTGGGCGCAGGGCATGCTAGGTGGAAGCAAGAGTACCTACGACTCGGTTGCAGCCTTCTCGGCTACCGATTTTCGCGGGGACCTGAAGAAAATTGACGTGCCCACGCTGGTCATCCACGGCGACGACGACCAAGTTGTACCCATCAACGTCGGCGGCCGCATGTCGGCCCAACTGATCAAGGGTGCCAAGCTGATCGTCTACCCTGGTGCACCGCACGGTCTCACCGCCACCCACCAAGACAGGGTCAACCAGGACCTGCTGGCGTTCCTGCTGCAACACTGAATTACCGCAAGCGCCCGCAGGCGTGATGCAGCGCGGACATGGCCATCTCCGTGTCCGCGCCCCTCCGGAGAACGCAGACATGCATGTATCCAACACTCAACGATTGCTGCGTCTCGCACGCAGGACAAGCGGGGGCCTAGTGCTGGTTGCCCTCTATTCCACGGCGGTGGTTGCACTGTATCGGTGGACGGATGGACAGTGGATCAGCTTTCCATGGGGCCTGCTGGCGTTTCCTGGGCTGAGCCTGGCCGTATCCACTGGGTTCAAGGCCTTCCATCGTCGCAACCATCTTGCCTCTGGAGAGGCGACCTGGGCATCCATCCATGCCACCAGCCGGAACTGGGCGCTGCTGGCCCACGCCGCACTGGGCGACCAAGGGAACGCACAAACCCTGGTTGAGCGCCATCTGGTATGGCTTGCAGCATTGCGTCGGGAGCTGCGATGGAACGATACAGGGGAGCCGGTCGAACTCACTCGGGGCGTGGACGTTCGCAGTGGTCAGCAAGGCGCGGAGGGAGTGTTGCGATTGCAGAGTGCGGCGCTCAAGTCGCTGAGAGTGGAAGAGACGCTGGATCCAGCGTCTTTCAATGCACTGCACAGCCTGCTGCAGCAAATGCAAAGTCAGCGGGTCGATGCGATGCGATTCAGAGAGGATCCGGCTACCGGACGGCATTCAATCGTCGACACCGTACTGTTGTGGTCCTTCGGCCTGCTTCTGCCCTTCGGCTTGCTCGATGCGATGAGTCCGCTGATACTGTTTGACGATACATTTACTGCCACAGTTGCGTGCTGGGTCGTGGTTCCACTCGCGGCGCTGCTCCAAGGAATGTTCTTGGCCCTGCACAGCCTCGGGTCATGCAAGGCCTTGCCAGGCGATGCGGACCACGTCACATCCGCTGCCAACGCCTTTCAATCGCTCGAAAGCGAATTGAAGGCCTGGCCCAGCGGATCCGCGCAGGCCCGGGGCGGAAGGGCAACAGCGGCCTTATCGCATTGAGGCACGGCTGCATCGCATTCCTGTCGCATAAACGCGACGCCTGCGCCAGTTGCGATCTGCGATGGCAGCAGCCAACCGTCTGCAATTCGATCAGCCATGAAGTCTACGAACGCCCGTGTCCTAGATGGCATGTGCTGCCTGCTCTGATAACAGATGTAATGGCCTTGGTCATGAACTGCGTACCGATCAAGAAGCGGGACCAGTAACCCTGACGCCAGTGGCCTCGCCGCCAGGTACGCAGGAAGCTGCGCGACACCATGATCGTCGAGTACCGCCTGCAGTGCCAGCTCAGGGTCGTTGAAGGTTACCTGTGCGTTGGGCAGCATGCGCTGGATCCGGTCGTCAAGGTTGAATTCCCATTCGTCAATCCTGCCCGTGGCCAATCGCAGCGTGACGCAGTCATGTCGGGCAAGGTCTTCCAGCTGCATCGGCGTCCCACGACGTGCGAGGTAGCCCGGCGAGGCGTAGGTCTGAACGCACATGGGCACCATCCTGCGCGCAATCACCTGCGAATCGAGCAACCTTCCTTCAAGGAATGCAACGTCGACCCGGTCGACGGTGAAGTCGACCGGTTGGTCGTTCAATATTAGATCGACCGACACTTCAGGATATTCGTGCTGGAAAGCCCCGAGTAGGGGCGCAACGATGCGCCGGCCGAAGCCGACTGTCGATTGAATCCGGATGCGCCCACGAGGAGGGCCCGCTTTGAGGTCGCGCATCTCCTCCAGCGCCTGCACGATACGTTCGACGCCTTCATGGCAGCTTGCGTAGAAGGTGTTCCCGTCGGACGTCAACGTAGTTGATCGCGTCGTTCTATGGAACAGGCGTACGTCGAGCTGGCTCTCCAGTTTCTGGACGCTGCGGCTTACCGCAGACCGACCGATGCCCAGCCGGTTGGCTGCCTTCGAAAAGCTACCATCTGTGACGACCGCAATGAATGCCACGATGCCTGAATAGGTGGTGGCGAAGGAGCCCGCCAGCGGATCGCCTAGCATCTGTTGGTGACGAGAGTTTTCCATGGAAGGGGGCCTGGTTAGGGACAGGACGCGCTGCCGCTAACGCTGCTGCGCCAGGCGTGGGTGCTAGATTGATGGCACCTGCGTGGGTGACGCCAGTCACGACGTGTAAAAGTGTGTAAAGGCACGCTGCAGACAACCCCGAGTGCACTTTCGTCGCTAGCTCTCGATACGCCGGAACAGCGCACTGGCGAGTCTTTCAATACGCTTCAACAGGGGCGCGCTATCGGTCCGGGGCCAGTTGGCGAGTACCTTGCGGACCACGCTGGACGCCTGCCGATGCTCGCCCCGCCTGATGAGCAGACGGGCCAAATCGTAGGAAGCGCGCCAGTGCCATGCCGCAGCACCCTGTTCCAATGCGACCGCCATGGCCTGATTCAGACATGCTTCGGCCTCTCCCAGGTTACCCTCGCGTGCGTGTCGCCTGGCCTCGCCGCGCCAGACCTCTGCGGCGCACCACGCGGACTCCCCCGCCAGCACCCTGGCCATCAGCGACGGTGCCACCCAGTCGACACTGAAGGTGGCAAGCATTTCCTGCCTTGGCACCTCGAAGCCGGGCAGCAGCTCGCGCACCTTGCGTCTATGCTCTGCAGCATCCTCGAACAACAGTCGCCACCCATCGTGGTACCACTCAGGGAAGCGCAGCCAGCCCCCTAGTCCGCGTCGCGTTGCTTCCTTGCGCATCAGCTCGATCCATTCACCGGCTAATTCCTTCTGGCCGGACCATAATGCGACCGGACATGCTCCAAATAGTGCCGCGCACAATGAAAGGGAATGCTTACTCTGTCGCGCACGTTCCACCATGCCGATTGCAGTTTCTAGGGCTTGAGCGAGGTCTCCCTGCAACCATTGGGTCCGCGACAGCATTGCATTCGCGGCGACAATCGGATCCACGCCCACCATGTTCGTCGGTGTGCGCGGCGCGTGCTCGCCTATTAGCAATGAGGCGTGGGAATGTGCCGAAGAAATCGCCAGCCGCCCAGAGAAGTGATTGGCCATCGCGCACGTGCGATGCGCAAGGTTCAATGCCGCAGCATCCCCCCAAGGCATAATTACTTGCATCAGTTCATCCGCATGCCGGAGCGCGAGTGGGTATTCGCCGCGGAACATTTCGTAGGTACACCGGCCCCACAGCGCCTGCAACTGGAACACAGGGGCCTCGGCCTGGCGTGCCGCCGAAATCGCCTTGAGCCAAAGCCCATCCAGCGATGGGCTGAGTGCATCGGTATGGAGCATTGCGACCAGCAGCGCGGTCGAGAGGGAGGCGGTGGCCATGGCGTCATCAGCGCGCCGTGACTCCATGGCGGCCAGGGTCGCGGCGACGCCATCGCGGTATTCAGCGAGCAGCGAAGCATGAAACCAGAGGGGCGAAGACGCAGCCACCAGTGCGGCCGCCACTTGCAGGTCGCCTGAATCGGCTAGGCTGTTGCGCAAGGCGAATCGGACATCGTCGAGCCTGTGCACGTGACGTTCGCCCCACTGCGCCTCCTCGATCAGCGGAAGTTCAGCCGTCGCTGCACGCATGGCATCAAGCATATGGGCGGCATGACGTTGCAGGAGCATGGGCTCTTCGCCGACGCGGGTAGCATGGGACGCCGCATAGGCCCGGGTAGTGTCCAGCAGCCGGTACGGCGCCACCTGAGAGCTGGGATCGAACATCACCAGCGATTTGTCGACGAGCGATGAGAGCGCATCCAGTGCGTCGTCAGGTTCGATCTTTCCCATGCAGATCGCTAGCGCCGCCTCCATATCGAAGCGCCCCCGGAACGCCGACAAGGCGCGCAGCAGCTGCGCCTCCTTTTCATCAAGTAGCGCCATGCTCCAGTCCAGTGCAGCAGCAAGACTCCGCTGGCGATCAAACGCACCGCGACGCCCTATCGAGAGCAACCGAGCGTGGTCCTGGAGGCGCAATGCCAGATCCCGCGCAGGCTGCTTCCCCAATTGTGCCGCAACCAGCTCTATGGCCAGTGGTACGCCCTGCAGTTGACGTGTGATGGCAGCCAGCGCTTCGGTATCGCCTTCGTTGAAGTCTGCTGCACCTGCAGCCTTGGCACGGGCCAACAAAAGTTCAGCAGCTGGCGACCGGGAAAGCTGCTCCAACGAGGTCGACCTGCCAGCCGGCAGATCTAGCCCCAGAAGTCTGATGAGCCGTTCACCGGGCAACTGCAGGGATTCGCGGCTGGTAGCCAGCACGCGCAATCCGGGAAGCCTGGACAGCAACCGATCAACCGTTGCCGCCAGCGGGCCCAGGACATGCTCACAGTTATCCGCCACCAACAGCACCGGCCGGCCCACGAGGTTGCTGTGGATTGCATCAATGGCATCGGACGCACCCGCAGGCACTCCAAGTGCCCGTGCAACTGCGTCCGGAACGTGTTCTGGTGACACCAGTGGAGAAAAGTCCGCGAACGCAGCTGGAATTCCCAACTCGGCCTGCAGCCGGACGGCCACACACACCGCAATGCTGGTTTTGCCTATTCCGCCCGGGCCGACGATGGTCACCAGACGGTTTACCTGCATCAGTGAGGCGACCTCATCCACTGTAGCCTGCCGGCCCACCAGTGTAGTCAGCCTTGACGGCAGTAAGGTAAGTGCTGGGTGGTTGGCGGTTTGACTGGTGACACTCGTACTGCTTCTCCTGCTGGTCAGCTGGCCGTTGAAACGGTAGCCGCGCAGCGGTACGTTGCTTATCCACTCTAGGCATCCGTCGCTCGGCAGTGGCGCGCCGAGCGCCTTGCGTATCAGCGAGATATGGACGCGGACGCTTGCGTCTTCGACCACGACGCCCGCCCAGACGGCTGAGAGCAGGTGGCGGTTGCCCACGAACTCCCCGGCGTGCTTCACCAGCAGCATGAGCAGTTCAAAGGATCGCGGACCGATCCTTACCGGGCTTCCGCGCACTTCTATCCGACGCTGCAATTCAGAGATCACAAGCGAACCAAACTGCCAAGCATCACCACCAGCCTGCGGCGGGTGATCGCAAGGCTGGCCTGCCATGTTGGTCTCCACGCACCCTCCCATCGCGATTGGGCTAGACCTGGCAAGAGTACACCCGTAGGGAGGTTGGCCTTTGGGTGTGCTGTCGATGCTGCAGCTGATCGATCGGCCTGCCTACCCAGGCAGATCCATGGCCCCAGGGCCCCACCCATTCATGAATACCCTAACGACCGAATCTACGTGCGTAGCAATCCGCTCAGGAGAGACTGCCGAAGAATCCCCGAACAATGCCTCGAGGTACAGGTCGCCGCAAAGCATCGAAACAAATGAACGCGCTGCCTGGCTTGCAGAGCCATCGGCCAGCCCCCCTGCATTGATTGCGCCTAAGAAAATCCCCGCAAACGCCGCCGTGACGCGCCCTGGACCCTGCCGCCAGAACACATGCGCGGCCGCAGGGAAGTGTGGCGCCTCCACGATGAACGCCCTGCACAGACTGATCATGGAAGGATGCACTAGGTAGCCCATTAGATCCCTGCCTGCACGCTTCAGGGATTCTTCGAGCGATTCGCCCTGCATCCTATGCATGCCGGTTAAGGCCGCGCGCATCTCCTCCTGGGCGAGCTGGCGGGTGTATCCCGCCAGGAACTCGGGCAACTCCACCCGCGAAGTTCCGGGCTCCGCGGCCAGACGAACCCGAAGGCCATTCGGTGTCCAGGTCCGGTAGCCCCGCCCGAGCAGGAAGGCGACCAGTACGCTGCAATTGGCCCAGCCACGCATCTGGCTTGCATTCCCGGGAACGTGCTCGGTAGCGCACATGATGGCGCCGGCCGCACCCCAGCGCAGGTACCTCATCGCCTGATCGAGGGTGAGGACCCGGATCATCATCCGCGTCCACCATGGCTCAACGATCAACCATTCACCGCCCCCGAGCGGGCGCATTGCATATACATGCTTGTACCTTGCATGCGCAAAGCTATGCCACCATTGCTTGCGCAACCCAGGCACGAAGCACACGAACCACTCCACTGCAGGGGAAGAAATCGGGGCACCGTCCTGGTCTACGTTGATTCCCAACGCCGGCGCGGAGTATTGGCCGCCCCGCGTTGCCAATGCACTGCGGCGCTGCGGCCTAGGCGGCAGCATATGCATGCGGCGCCTCCTGACAGACTCCTGCACAGAACAGATCGACAATCCTGCGAATGTCGACCCGGTCATCGTCGCTTCGCTCCGGGCAGGGCCAGCCCAGCATGTCAGCCACGTGCCACCCGCCGCGCAGCAGTGCAAGCAGGTGGCTGGCCATCTCCCGCTCATCCGTCGGCTCCACCACACCTGCATCTTGCGCCAACCGAAGGAAGCGTCCAAGCGCCTCGTTGACCGCCGCTGGTCCTGCCTGGAAGAACAGATTTCCCGATTCGCGGCTGCGCGCGCTCTCGCCGAGACCCAGGCGATAAAGCTGCGCCAATGCCCCTCCCGTGTTAGCCGCGACAAAGCGACTTGCGAATTCTCGCAGCACAACCTTCATGTCAGCCGCTGTCGCACAAGCGCGCAGCGGTGCAACGAGGAAAGATGCGTAATGCCCGGCAAGGGCAAGCACCATCCCGCCCTCGCATCCAAAAGCAGCAGATATCTCTTTTCGTGAGATCCCGACCGCTTCGGCGACGCTGCCGGGGTCGCTGAGTGATGCGTCACCTGTCTGCAGCGCTTCTGTCAGCCGTTCCAGAATAGCTTTCTGGTAGCCCGAGATAGCTACCGCCGGCGATGGAGATGGCTTGTACATGGTTGAGTTCCTGTTGAATGGCACGGGCCACGTGGGTCATCACCGTGGCTTCCTATACGACGAATGCTATATATCCGCCGGCGCATCCACTAGGTGCTTATTCCTCAGTACGTTGTTTCATCGTAGGAATCACAACTGTGCCTGGAGGTGTGGATTGTTGCGTGCCGCTCAACAGGGCGCGTCCCTCTAGTGGCCTTATCCACGAAGGCCGGTGGCGCGAGACTACGCACATGTGCCTACGCACCTTACAAGGACGGCCTTTCAGCGCCGAGTCGATGTCATGATGAACCCCGAGAAGCGTTTCCGTTTGTGGATGTCCACATGCCTGGCAACCGCCGTGGCCGCCTTTGCCTACTTCTTGATCGCTGACATCCACATGCCTATATCGGCAGACGCACGCCTGATCTATCGCGTCACCCAGGTTTCTCCCGAAGTTAATGGTCGGGTGGTCAGGGTCGCGGTCGCGAATAACCAGCGTGTGCAGCGGGGTGATCTGCTCTTCGAGATTGATCCGCTCGTATACCGCAATGCCGTTCAGAATGCGGAGCTACAGCTTGAGCAGGCCGTCCAGAGCAATGCGGAACTGGATGCCGCAATCGCAAGCGCGGCCTCGCAGGTCAATCGGGCCCAGGCGCAGTACCAGGACGCCGAACGTGAGCACGGCCGCTTCCGGCTTCTGTCCAAGGAGGGCTTTGTCTCACGCGCGGCCTTAGACAAGGCCGAAGCCCAAAGCGTGACCGCAAGCGCCGAGCTGGAGGCCGCACGGGCCGCCCTGCAGGCCGCAAAGGTTCGTCGCGGTAGCGCCGGGGAGCAGAGCCTGCGGTTGCGGCTTGCCCACAACGCCTTGGCCAACAGTCGTATCGACCTGACCCGCTCAAAAGTGACCGCGCTCGAACCGGGTGTCGTCAGCAACCTCCAACTGGAGGCTGGCACCTACGCGCAGGCCGGTGTGCCCAGGTTGGCATTGGTCAGCACCTCCCCACAGCTCCATGCGGATTTCCGTGAAAAGTCCCTGCGAGGGGTTGCCGCAGGCACTTTGGCGGAGGTTGCGTTTGACGCATTACCGGGCTTGGTATTCAAGTCCGAGGTTACGTCGCTGGAGCCAGGCATCGCCGACGGCCACATCGTTGCAGATGGCCGCCTTGCCAGTCCTGACCATAGTGATCGCTGGCTGCGTGATGCTGAGCGGGTCCGTGTCAACCTCAGGTTGCTCCAATCTCCCCCTGTCCAGCTGATGTCGGGCGCCCGTGCAACCGTCCAGCTTCATACCGGGACTGGAGGCGTGAGGCTATGGCTTGGCCACGCCCAGATTCAGTTCGTCAGCTACCTGCACTATGTCTACTGACGCGATGCCACCTGCTGCAGCCGGTGCCGTCGATGTGGCCGGATGGCGCCAAGCCTGCCGGATGACGGCGGCCAGCGCGGCCTGCCTCTTTCTAGCCAAGGTAATGGACTGGCCCTATGCCGCGTTCTTCGCGGTTTACCCAATCCTGCTGTTGGGATTGGTACCCGTCTGCAACCTTCGCATCTTTGCCCAGTTCGGCGTCTCCAGCCCGGTAGCGATCATGATGTCAGGCATGCTAGCCATACTAGGGAACGTCTCGCCCTACCTAGCCAGTCTGATCTTCGGGCTCTTTGCAGCAGGGTGTTTCACGCTGATGGCCAAAGGAACCTGGTTTCTCGTGGGCGCGCTGTCGCTTGTTTCCACCTCGATTCTCGTCCACCTGGCAAGCTACCCACAGATCGACGGCGACATGCTTAAGACGGCGCAGTTGTTGGCCACGTTCGTCGCGATCATTGCTTCGCTGCTTGTCCACGCCGCTTTTCCCGAGCGTAGGGCAGCACCTGCCCCCCCGACGCCGGCACCTGCCGAGCGGCCGCAGCGGATCGCGCTGGGAGCACTCTGCGCGACTGCGTCGTACATCGCGTTTCAGCTGCTCGACCTTCCCGATTCGCTGTCTGCCCAAGCTGCGACGGTACTCGTACTGTTCCCCATGACGCTCAGCGCAGGGCGCAGGGCGTCGTGGCAGCGCGCCCTAGGCACGCTTGCCGGCTCTGCCTGTGCCCTTGCATCGGAGCTGCTGCTGCACGCGCACCCTGGAAACCTCCTGCTGCTGTTGAGCCTGTACGTTCCCGGCCTACTCTACTTCGGACTTATGCATGCGCGTGAACGCGCCGGACCGGCCGTTGGCTTGGCCGCGGCGACTGCGCTTGCTGTATTGGCCGGCCAACTTACTCCCGACGGAGACATTATTGGAACGTCGCTGTATCGGTTCTCGTCGGTAGCGGTGGCGCTGGGCACCACGCTACTTTTCATGTTTGTGGTGGACACTTGGCTGTCCGCACTCTTCCGCGCTGGGACCGCCGAAGAGCGCGGCCGTCGATGAAGCGCATGTTGATCTGGACTTCCGTGGTTTTGGCGGCAGCACTGGCTGTGATGCTCGGCGGTCTTCTGCTCATTGACGAGGTCGCACCGGCAGCGACCGGCATGCCCGGCTACGCGCTTCCAGTGCAGTCTGCCGACACAGCTATCGACCGCGATCTGGCGCCCTTGCTTGCGGCCCATCCAGGTGAGACTGGCGCAATCTTTCTGGCCGACGGACTGGATGCCTTTGCTGCGCGCGCGATAACCGCGCTGAACGCCGGCCGCAGCCTCGATCTGCAGTATTTCATCTGGCGCGACGACATGGCGGGCCGGCTGCTGGCGCGCAAGGCATACGATGCAGCGCAGCGCGGTGTCCGCGTGCGGATTCTGCTCGATGACATGAATGCCTCCGGGCTGGACCCATACCTGCTCGCCATGGACGCACACCCGAACATAGAGCTCCGACTGTATAACCCGCTTCGCAATCGAAAAAGTGGTTGGCGTGCTCTGGAACTGGTGCGCCGCGCGATGACGATGACTCATCGAATGCACAACAAGGCATGGATCGCGGACGGTCGCGTGGCGATCATCGGTGGTCGCAACATCGGCGAGCAGTACTTTAGTGCGGATTCCGAGATGAACTTCCGGGACCTTGACCTGCTACTGCTAGGACCGGCGGTATCGCAGGCGAGCTTGATCTTCGACGACTACTGGAACAGCTCCGCAGCGATTCCGGTCGGTACGCTCGGCAGTCGTGGACCGGAGGCCGTGCGTACGCTGCTCGAAGGGGTGTATCGCGATGCCGGAAGTGCGGGCGCAATGCGCTATCTCGCGCGCGTGGCAGATTCCCATCTGATGAGTGCGCTCCATGACAGAGCCCTGCAGCCTCATTGGAGCCCCAGCATCCAAGTCGTCGCCGACCCGCCGCTGAAGCTGTCGGGCGACAACCACGCCCAGTGGCTGGTGGCGCGGCTTGCGCCGATGATCTCCGGCGCTGGCAGCGAAGTGATGGTGATCTCGCCCTACTTTGTGCCTGGCGAGGACGGCACCACGCTTCTCGCCGCCGTGGGTAGCCGTGGCGCGCAAGTCAGCGTAGTTACCAACTCACTTGCGGCGAACGATGTCTCTGCAGTGCACAGCGGCTATGCAGTCTACCGTAAACGTCTCCTGCAACTCGGCGTTCACCTTTACGAGCTGCGTGGCGAGGCTCAGGCGCATGCGCAGGCGGCACCGGCGTACTTCGGCAAGCGAGCCAGCCTGCACACAAAGGCTTTTGTCTTGGACGGGACCCGTGGTTTCGTTGGGTCCTTCAACATCGACCCCCGGTCGAAGAACCTGAATACGGAGATGGGGGTACTGTTCGATGACCCCGACATGGGTCGTGCGCTTCGCACCGAATTCCTTCGCTTGGCCACGCCCGACCTTAGCTACCAGCTGTCGTGCAGCCGGAATGGCGAGTTACGTTGGCGCGACGGAACACGACAACCGGCCGTCATGCTGGAACAGGAGCCTGATGCCGGACCATGGCGCCGTGCGCTGGCGCGGGTGGCCGGCTGGTTGCCGATCGAGTCGCAACTATGACTGCGATGCAGTCGATCGAAGGCCTTGACTCATGGCTTGCTTGGGCCGCACGCGCCGGAGCGGCGCACCATAGCTCGCTGCAATCCTGGTTACGCTGCGCCACGGCGGCCTACCGTACGCTTAACGCGTGCACGGAGGGCCGTACAGATGCAGCCGCAGCCCTGCTGACGCGGTGCACGGAAAGGGTTCTTCTGCAGCTGCTTAAGGAACACTCCGGTGGGTGGGCCGCAGGGCCGGTCGACGTCGGTGGTACGCGCCTGCTGCTGGAGTTTCGCCGGGTTCCGCAAGTCGTGCAGGCACCGGTTAGACTCAGGCTGGCCAGTGACCTGTCGATGGCCGCGTTTGGCGGCCAACGGTACGGATACCCAGGTTTCGGGGTTCCGTTGGCCACGCTGTCCTCGTACGGGGGAACCTCGCCCCAGGCGATGCTGCAGCCGCATTCTGGCGCCTTTCGCAATCTCACCTCATGGATCGAACCCGACCTGCGCGATCCGCATGGGCCCCTGCGGTTGGTCCTGGCCGACCCGCAACGAACCCCCAATGTTTCCGTGGGCGGCTGCACATTGACGCTGGCTCGAGATACTTCTGCTGCCTATGCTTGGGCTATGCAGGTTTCCAACTTGGCGCGCAAAGGTGTGTGGGGGCTACTGGGCGGCCGCCAGATACGCGATAGAGTGGGCGTGTTCTTGCTTGATGACTATGATCCTGCCAAGCGCCCACTTTTAATGATCCACGGCCTGGGTAGTATTCCGCTTATCTGGGCGCATCTCACCAATGCGGTGTGGGGCTCAGATGACCTGCGCGCCCGCTATCAGGTATGGCAGGTGGTCTATGAAACCGACCTTCCCCTGTTAGCAGCGCGTTCGCGCATTCATGAGTATCTGCAGGAAGCATGGAACGTGCTCGATCCGGGCGAAACTGCGCCGGCCCGAACGCAGATGGTGCTGGTCGGGCACAGCTTGGGAGGCGTGATTGCACGGTTGCTGTGTGTCGACAGCGGGGAAGGTCTGTGGAACGCCGCCTTCGCGGTGCCGCCCGTGGCGCTCATGGCCAGCCCCAGCGATCTAGACAAGGCTACAAGCGTCTTCCGATTCGCCGCCCATCCCGGCATCGCGCGCGCAGTCTTCCTTGCTGCACCACACCGTGGTGTCAGTACGGCCATTGAGCTGGACCACCTAAGCAGTTTACTGATTCCCCGACGCGCCCCTGAAGTATTGGCATTGCGCCGGATCGCACGTGCAAACCCTGGAGCGATACAGCCCACGATGCGTCGTGCGCTATTGCAAGGTTGGATCAACAGCGTCGCCACATTGCAGGCGGACCATCCCGTGCGGATGGCGACGGAATTGCTCCTGCCGCCCAAGAATGTCCAGTATCACACCATTGCCGGCGTAAAGGCGGGCCTCGGAAAGCAGACCGACGGTATGGTGCCGCTGGACAGTGCAATCATCCCCGGCGCCGAGTCGTCGCTGGTAGTGGGGGGCAGCCATCACCTGTACGACAGCCCGGAGGTCATTGCCGAGGTCGTGCGGATCCTTCGTGAGTAACTCCAGAGGCCCCAGGGTCCGCGTCCGACAACATCAGCGTAGTCGGATATTGCCCGACCTGAAACGGTCGATCAGACCATGCAGAAAAGATAGAAGTGGGGTGATGTCTGCTTCTGGCCGAAAGCGGACCTTGCGCGCTCTTGCGGATTAGGACGATTTATCGAGGATGGGGCGGAGGTCCACCCTTGGCCTTGGCCGGAAACATGAGCCTCGGATGAGAGTGATCTTCTTCAGGCGAGGCTTCTCTTGGATAGTCGAAAGTTTTGTGGATACGAACTGCCCCGAGTATGAGCTGAGGGACAGACTCACCGAGATGGCGTGGTAAAACTCATCCGAACTCACTCCCAGGCATTAGCCGTATGAAGATCCCTGCCGACCTGATAGGCGCCCTCACCGGCCCCACCGCCAGCCTTACAACGGATGTGGCCTCGGCAGTATGGGAAGCGGCGCTAGACGAGAACGTCCTGGGTAAGGTGCCCGTAGTCTCCGTTGTGCTTGCCGTACGTCAGGGAGCGGCGGCGATAAGTGATCGTTTGTACGCCGCAAAGGTAGCCCGGTTCCTGGTCGGCGTTGAAAGCCTATCGGCCAGCGAACGCGCTCGTGTCGTCGACGAACTCGCTGGAACAGAAGCAAAGCGAGAGCGGTTAGGCGAGCTGCTGCTGGACAAGCTCGACCGTGCGGACCCACTACACAAACCAAAGATGCTGGCCGATCTGTTCGTCGCCGTTGGAAGGCGCAAGATTCCGGCCTCAGACTTCGATCGCCTTTCAGACATGGTGCTCAGCGTATTCCTCGGCGACCTGAGGGATCTCGCCGAGAGGGGAAGCATAGAGGATGTCACTGAAAGCCGCCGTTTCGCACTTCAAGCCGCCGGCTTCCTCGCATGGGAGGTTGACGCGGTGTACGCAGGTGGAGGAGCAAGCTTGAAATGGTCAATCACCACGGACGGCAGCACTATTCTAGCTCACTGCCCACTAGGCAATAGTTGAGCGTCTGCACGCTCGCATCAGGGTGCAGATCAGCGCTGACCAAGCTCCGCCTGCCGTGATTACTCGTACCCCCGCCACGCCTCTTGAGCGGGATGCACACCACTTGCGGCCCCGCAAAAGTGTGGACAAACGCGGATAAGTTCGTGGCGAGTTCTCCACTCTGATCAGTCGGCACTGGCGACCGGTGGCAACGGATGGAGTTTCGCCCTCGCGTAGCAGAGCATTGGTGGGCGTCCGTTTCTGGCCGGAAGCGGTCGCGGTCGCAGCGGCGCGCACAGAAGGCATCTGTCCAATACTAGGATTTGGAAAACTTATAGGGGCTGGGAAGCGCTGAATTCGAGCAGAACCGTACATCAGCGCGACATGCACATTTCCTTTCGGAAGACCTGGTCAAAGGGCCAAGATTGCGTCGCAAAGCCGGTCAAGTGTGGGGCAGGCGCCCCCTCGGGCATGCGAGGCGGCAAGCTTCTTCTCCACAAACATCGTATGCTTATTCACGTCAGCAGCAAACCCACAATGCTGGCGAGATTCATTCATTACCTGTCCAAAAGCCGCCTGTCCGATCGAGTTGCTTAGCTCAGCATCGACGATCCTTGAAAGCTCATCTGGCCACTGGGCATGATTGAGTCCCCAGCTTGGATCGTCGGGGAAGAGCGGGGCTTGGTCCAAGCCCAGTATGCGCAACAAGCGGCGATTATCCGTTGTCTGGGCTGCATGAGCCGCTTTCTCACGGTCGCCATCAAAGATGACGAAGACTGGAATTTTCAACTCTTGAGCAACGATGAGCGGCCTTGCTAGGTTGCTCTTTCCTTCGGTTGGGACTATATGAACCCCTTGACTTCGAAACGTGTTTAATCGCCCTGTCAAGACCATCCAAGTCATTAAGTAAGCGGCATCCTCCGGGCCTTCAACCAAAACCAACTTCGTTGCGAAGAACATTTCGTTGATGCCGCCCCTCAAGGCCTGATTGAGCTGTGTCTCTACAGCTGAGAGCTGCAGAGGCGCTGCTTCATCCACCTCGGCGAAGCGGTCGGAAAATCGCTGGCGATTCAGTGCAAAAGTAACTGTCGCACGTGTCTGTGGAGCTTTTCGGAACAGGCGGACCATTTCAAAATTCGAGCCGTCAACGAAGTACGGACTATGAGTCGTGCAGACCACCTGAGAGCCGCTCGTGGCCAATTGCTGAAGTACCTGTGAAAGGTATCTCGCCTGTGGAGGATGTTGATACAGCTCCGGTTCTTCCACGCCCAGGATCAAAGTCGGGGCATCATCTCCCGGCATGGTGGCCAACTCCTGAAGCAATGCAAGGAGATAGGATCGCTGAAAACCGTGCCCAAACCGCGCCAAGTCGCCTTCAAAACCTTGTTCGCCTGCCAATACCTTGGCCGTTGGCGTCTTGATGTTGATTGGGATGCTGTTCCAGTTTATCTGGAGCGTAACCTCGGGGTGCGACCACTGGCTCAATCGGCCAGACAATGCAGTTGCCACCTCGTCCAAGACGCCCTGATTGGCGTCCATAAGCGCTTGGTACTGTTGCTGAGCGGCATGCTCTATAGCAGCTAGGTCGGTTTTGAAATTCACCCGAGCATGGACTGTGCGAGCCAAGAGTTTACCTAAAGCCCCGGCACGGCTCTCTGACTGTTCGTCGGTGGCGTCCTTCACCGCTGGGACATAGACCCATTGGATGAAGGGCCTGAGCTTGGATGGCCCGGCAATACCGTAAAACTGATCCGTGCTGCGCAAGGGCGTTAGCAGGTGCGCGTTCGCCGGATCACCTTCATAGGCGCGGAGGGCATCCCGTCGCGCATCCTTTGATCTACCTGCGGGGGCAGGTATCCCTGGATACGCTTCTTTAAGTTCATCGAAGATCTGCGTGAGATCCCCCGCGGGCGCGCCGGACTTCCATGCCTCAAAGAATCTGGCAAAGTCTGCAATCGCCATGCGACTGCCCGCCTGCTCGACGACAGCCCTGCCTTTCTCATCTTCAAATCTAGCGATAGCAGAAACTACAAGCTCACCGTTACGGTAGTAGTCTTTCAAGGCTTCTTGAGCGCGGGGAGACAGTTCATGAAACGTGACTGTTATCTCGACGGGCTCGCCAATTCGCCTCTGGTGAAAATCTTCTGCGGCTAGAGAGTCGACGGGGGTCGCATTGGAGTCCTCGCAGAAGAAGACATTCAAGGCACTAAGAAGGGTGGATTTGCCCGCGCCATTGGGGCCTAAAAGGCAGGTATAGGAATCAAGTGTGATGAGTTGATCTTCAAAAGATCTGAAATTCTTGATTCGAACAGACTTAATTCTCATTGCGCCCCCTGGGCTCTGAGTACCACTCTGGATGCTATCGTCCCACGCGAGGGGCTGACCTGCAAATCCCCGCCTTCTGGGATCGTTGCTGGTCGACAGCGGCCATCAGTGGGCAGCAGATCAGCAAGATCCATTGGGGGCTGGGGGCGCTTTTTACCTAAGGAGAAGTTGAGCCGCCTCTTACCAAGCATTAGGTCAACCATCAGACGGTCAGTCGAACCGGCCATGCATCGGCTTGTGGTCCGAAGCTTGTCGCCCTAAGCTCTTACTGCGTCAACGAAACGCCCCTGTATCCGATACGCTGTGGGTGAAGGATATGGCGGGCTCCGCGGGTCCGGCCACCAGGTTGTTAGGCATAAAAAAAAGAGGATGACATCTGCGTGGAAGAAGAAAAATCGATATGGCTTACGCTATTCATCGCTGCCGTGTCCGGAGGGTTGGCATCTACACTCATTGAGCAGTTTTTCATCGCGCCAATAAGGGCGCACTGGAAGCAACGTAAAGCTGCAAAAGACATAGTTGATGCTCACCTCGACCCGCTATTGAAAGCCGCTGATGCGATTGTCGGCAAGACGGTTTCTTTGGCAGAAAGAGACTTCGTGCCGCTTGCAGGGCAATCTGGTAACGAGACTGACACCGACCTTGTTGGGCTCGCGTATTTATATGCGAGCTTCTGGGGTCGGGTCGAAATCTTGAGGGCAGAAAGCTTGGGGGTCTCAATATCCGGGGATGCGCGCGGGAGAAAACTGAGTAAATTCATCACATGTTTCGAGTCACAGCGTATCCGATTGGTGAACAGAACGCATCAGAAGGCCATTGGTGAGATCACAACAGACCTACTGGCTGGTGGCGGCTTGCGCACGATCGGGGTCGTTGAGTTTGGCGAGAAACTAGCTGGCAGCAGATCTGCAGAAAGTTGGTGTCAACCTTTGACCGATCTCCTTGCGAGAACAAGCGATAGATCGACACGGCAGAAATTGCTTATCTATGGGGTTGTCCTGCACTCACTGGTGGACACCCTAGATCCCGATCATCACTCCACTCACAAGCGCTCTTCGTATCCGAATAAGCTGACTAAAGAATCGAAGCGAAGGATTAAATACTTGGTATTCCGCGAGTACCTGCAAGGAACAGGCGCAGTCAATACATACGCAAACCCGGAATAAAAAATGGCGCCCGCCGACTACGGCTGCTAAGCAGCGTAGTCATTGGGCGCCGTCTACAACCCGTTTATACCATGTCGTTGTGACTGAGTTCAACCCCACGGGGGCTTTGGCTTCTGGCAGGCTGCCTAGCCATTTGGTCAGACTGATGCCTCTTCCCCGCAGGTGGAACACCCCGCAGCTTACGCCGGCCATCGAAGGTATAACCTCGTGCACGTCGACCAAGTGCGCCAAGCTCCAATCCAGCATGGCCCTCGGCAGCCGAGTCGGCCGGCCAGCGTGCGGGGCGCCGGTTTGGTGGCCAGCGCACTCGCACCCGGACAGTAAAGGATGAGCCAGAGAGCGACACCGCCCCCGCCGGTGCGTGCCTTGGCACGGCACCAGTACGGCCGATACGGTGGCGGCCTAGCCCGAGACGTCCGCTTCTGGCCGAAAGCGGACGCCCCGCTTGGGACGGGGTCGCTGGTCCCGTGGTAACGTCCGCTTCCGACCCAAAGCGCACTTATGGACTCGTAGACTCATGGAGCCAAGCAAGATCGATCCGGCGTGGCCAAATGCCCTTCGTTGGTTTCTCAGTCAGGGACTGGCCCGGTTCACGCCATGGCACTTTTTGTCCGACGCTTCTGATTTTGCATTCGCTTCCCGCGCATTCCAGCGCGAGGACGTAAGCGGCGGAGAAGTCTTTGTTTTCGCCAGTCGACAGGATTGCGACGACTTCGCGGGGCTACTAATAGTTGATGGCCGCATCACAGATCGGGTCGTGTACTTCCATCCTGTTTTTGCCGACAGCAGCCAGCCATCGCCTAGGACATGGAACATCGTTTGCGACGCCTACGAAGACGTGTTCGAGTTCGTCAAGGCGAGGGTGATTGAGGATATGAAAGAATGGGCGCTGTTCGAAGACGCTGCGGATCTTTGAGCAACGTCCGCTTCTGGCCGAAAGCGGACCTTGGAGGGCGTGGCATTAGGGATGCATCGTGGGTAGGGCGGGTGTCCATTTCCAGCCGAAGTAAGACACATGCGGGGAACTAGGGTCGCACCCCGCATCGTCCTGCACATCAAACATCCAGCTTCAGCCAAGCTACCAGTGCCGTGAATGCGGGCGAGGGCTGCCGGCGGTTCGGGTAGTAAAGATGGTAGCCGGGGAAGGGCACGCACCACCTGTCCAGCACAGCCACCAGCCTGCCCTGCGCAATGTGCTCGGCTACCATCGGCTCCGGCGCATAGGCCAAGCCCAGGCCGTCCAGTGCGGCATTGATTACGTGGGTCATGCTGTTGAAGACCAACGGTCCGTCGCCGCGTACGGTGAATTCCTTGCCCTTCTCTTCGAACTCCCAGGCATAAATGGCGCCGTTTGGGCGATGCCGGATGTGCACGCAGCGGTGTCGGGTGATGTCGGCGGGCTTCCTGGGCTTGGGATGCTTCTGGAAGTAGCCGGGAGATCCAACCACCACCAAGCGCCAATCCGGTCCGACCCTGACAGCGATCATGTCCTTGCTCAGCGCTTCTCCGAGCCGGATGCCGGCGTCGAAGCGCTGCTCCACCACGTTGGTAAAGCCGTAATCCACGTAGAACTCAAGCGTGATGTCCGGGTACTCGGCCAGGAACCCGGCAAGCCGTGGCCGGATGATGGTCTCCATCGAATCATCCGTGCAGGAGATCCGCAGCGTTCCCGCCGGCCGGTCGCGCAGGTCTCCCAGCGCTTCCACGCTGGCACCGATAGCCTCGAAGTGCGGCGCGATGGAGCGCATAAGGCGCTCGCCCGCCTCAGTGGGAGAGACGTTGCGGGTGGTGCGGGCCAGCAGGCGAATGCCCAGGCGCTCTTCCAGCAACCGCATCGAATGGCTCAGCGCAGAGGGCGTTACCCCAAGGCGAACGGCGGCCTTGGTGAAGCTCTGCTCCTGGGCCACCACCAGAAAGGCTTGCAGATCATTGGTCTTCACGGCGCTCATGGACCAATTGTGAGCTCAACTCAACAATGCTTCAACTTTCAGCCGGCTTATCGCGGTAGCGGGCGGAGCCTATCGTGGCGACCTCAGTCCCCCCAAACGAGGCCGCACTCGCATGAAACCGACCACGTTGCTGCTGGCGCTGCTTGCCAGCTACGTACTTCCGCTTCCCGCCATGGCTGCCGATACGCCTGGGGCAGCACGTCCCGCCGGGGCAGACAACTTCTACCGCAGCCCCACGGTCACTGGTGAGCGCGTCAGCTTCCACAACCAGTACCAGATGGAAGTGGTGGGCACGCTGTACCGCCCTCAGGGCCTGCCTCGCGGCAGCGGCGCCCCCGCCGTGGTGGTTGGCCATCCAATGGGCGCGGTGAAGGAGCAGAGCTCGCAGCTCTACGCGCAGAAGCTGGCCGAGCAGGGCTTCGTTACGCTGACAATCGATCTTTCCTTCTGGGGAGAGAGCGCCGGTGCCCCGCGGCACCTGGTCGCGCCGGAAATCTATTCTGATGACATCAGTGCGGCCGTGGACTTCCTCAGCACGCAGTCCTTTGTGGACCCGGATCGGATCGGTGGCCTGGGTATCTGCGGCAGCGGCAGCTTTGTGATCAGCGCCGCCAAGATCGACCCGCGCATCAAGGCCATTGCCACGGTGAGCATGTACGACATGGGGGCGGCGGCACGGCAAGGGCTGAACAACGGGCAGTCGCTGGAACAGCGCAAGACGGTAATCCAGTCCGCCACCGACCAGCGCTTGGCCGAGTTCAAGGGCGGGGCAGCCGTGTACGTGCCTGGCACGGTGAACAAACTCGATGCCGATACACCTGCCATCCAACGCGAGTTCTTCGACTTCTACCGCACCCCGCGCGGCGCCCATACGCCAAAGGGCGAGACGGCCGAGCTGACGACCCAGCCGCTCTTCAGCAGCCTGGTCAAATTCATGAACTTCTATCCCTTCAATGACATCGAGACCATCTCGCCCCGGCCGATGCTGTTCATTTCTGGCGACGCCGCGCATTCCCGCGAGTTCAGCGAAGACGCATACCAAAGGGCGGGCCAGCCGAAGGAGCTCTACTGGGTGAAGGGTGCGGGGCACGTGGACCTGTATGACCGTACCAACCTGATTCCCTTCGAAAAACTGACGACGTTCTTCCAGCACGGTCTGGCCGGGAAATGAGCCGCACCCACGTGAACGCAGATCGCGCCAACTGGGGGGGCGTGCTCGCGATGACGCTGTGCGTCTTCGCGTTGATCGCCTCCGAATTCATGCCGGTGAGCCTGCTTACTCCCTTGGCGGCAGACCTGGGCGTGACCGAAGGGCTTGCCGGGTACGGCATTGCCATCTCGGGAGCCTTTGCGGTGCTGACCAGCCTTTCGATCTCCCGGTTGGCGGGCAACATGAACCGACGAACGTTGCTGCTGATCCTCACCGCGTTGATGGCGGTGTCGGGTGTGGTGGTGGCCCTGTCTCCGAACTATCTCGTCTACATGACGGGGCGTGCACTGATTGGCGTGGTGATCGGTGGGTTCTGGTCACTGTCTGCCGCAACGGCCATGCGGCTGGTGCCCGCCCCAAAAGTCCCGCGCGCCTTGGCGATATTCAACAGCGGCAACGCGCTTGCAACGGTAGTTGCGGCGCCATTGGGCAGCTATCTAGGCGGCATGATCGGCTGGCGCGGTGCTTTCCTCTGCCTTTTGCCGGTAGCTGCCATAGCCCTCGCCTGGCAGTGGGTTTGTCTGCCCTCCATGCCCGCGGAGAGGGGGCGTTCACAAGGCGGGCTGGTCGCGCTGTTCCGGCGGCGTGTTGTGGTACTTGGCATGCTTGCCTGCGGTGCCTTCTTCATGGGGCAATTTGCCCTGTTTACCTACGTGCGGCCGTTCCTGGAGCGTGTGACCAGTGCGGGAACGTCTGCTGTACCGCTGGTGCTGCTGGCTATCGGCGTAAGCGGCTTCGTGGGCACGCTCGTCATTGGCGTGTTCATCAGGGGTGGGCTTTACCGAACGCTGGTGACCATTCCAGCCTTGATGGCGCTCATTGCTGTGGCCTTGGTTCCACTGGGGCCCGAACTTTGGCCGACCGCCGCACTGCTCTCGGCATGGGGCCTGCTGGCAACGGCCGCGCCGGTGGGCTGGTGGAGCTGGCTGGCCCGCACTTTCACTGACAACGCAGAGGCCGGCGGCGGGCTGATGGTGGCGGTGGTGCAGTGCTCCATCGCACTCGGTTCGACCGTGGGCGGACTGCTGTTGGACAGTCTCGGCTTTGCCAGTACGTTCCTGGCCAGTGCTGGCCTGTTGCTGTGCGCCGCGCTGCTCGCTTATGCCACGGCGTCCTACCGGACGACCACGTCGGGGCCGGTGGTCGCTGTGGAGGCCCGGGGCTGATGAGGTGCGTTACATCGATCACAGGAACGCTGCTTTGCCTCCTGCTGGCATTCGGGGCAGTAGCGGCATGTTCTGCCGAGCCCATTCATCACGCCATTGCAGCCAGAAAGGTAGAGTCAAACCCGGAGATTCATTCAATGAAGATTCGACTGATCATCAACGATCAGATGCTGTCGGCCACCATGGAAGACAGTATCCCGGCCCGCGAGTTCATCGCCCAGTTGCCACTGACGCTGCAGCTTGAGGACTACGCCGCGACCGAGAAAATCGCGCAGCTTCCCCGCCGTCTCAGCGTGGCGGGTGAGCCGGAGGGAGTTACGCCGGCGGCGGGCGACATCGCCTTTTATGCGCCGTGGGGAAATCTGGCGATTTTTCACAGGCCCTTTGCGTACTCGAAGGGTCTGATCCGACTGGGTCGAATCGAAGGAGGACTACAGGTCCTTCGCACGGAAGGGCCGCTCGCGGTTCGGATTGAGTCCGACTAGCCGTTGTTTGCATACCCAACACACCACAAAGAGGTGAGCTACATGGAAATCAAACGCCTTGGCACCCAAGCGTCCATCAAAGGATCGACGGACTGGTTTACGGGCACGGTCCGCGTCGATCCGCTCAATGCCGCCCCTGCGCCATCGAGGGTATCCTGCGCGGCAGTCACCTTCGAGCCGGGCGCGCGCACTGCGTGGCACACCCATCCGTTAGGGCAGACGCTTATCGTTACTGCCGGCTTCGGTTGGACACAGTGCGAAGGCGGCCCGATCGTAGAGATCCGCGGGGGGGACGTGATCTGGTGCCCGCCGGGTCACAAACACTGGCACGGTGCATCGCCCACCACCGCCATGACACACATCGCAGTCCAGGAGGCATTGGATGGCAGGAACGTTGACTGGCTGGAGCATGTGACCGAAGAGCAGTACCTAGCCGGACCTCCCGCTGCTGACGCACCGGCCCGCTCCGACGGAGGCGGCTGACATGTTGGTTCGATCTGCGGTTCGCGGGCTCTTGGCCCTCTCTGTCTGGGCGCTGCTTGGCCTTCCCCATAATGCTCAAGCTGCGGCGCCCGAACAGCAAATCACCACAGCCGAGAATCAGGCTTCGATGAATGGTCCTACGGAGTACTTCACCGGCAGAGTGCGCATCGACCCGCTCTGGCCCGCGGACCCGGGCATCACCGCCTCCGGCGGGCTGGTGACGTTTGAGCCGGGTGCACGATCGGCGTGGCACACCCACCCTGCGGGCCAGCGGTTGGTGGTCACCTCTGGCGTCGGGCGCGTGCAGGAGTGGGGTAAGCCCATTCAGGTCGTTCGTTCCGGCGATGTAGTGTGGTGCCCGCCGGGGGTGAAGCACTGGCATGGAGCTGCCCCCGGTATGGCGATGACCCACCTCGCCGTAACCGGCGTGCGCGATGGTCAGAACGTAAACTGGTTGGAGAAGGTGACCGATGCCCAGTACCAAGGCGATTGATTGGAAACGGCGGTCCAGTCGTCTCGCCTGTCTGATGGGTGCGGCGATGTTTGCCTCCGGTCCGGGACAGATGGCTTTCGCCTACGAAGGAGCAGCTATGAACGTCAAATCAAACGGGGGTTCTACCACCGAACTGGACACCCGCCAGCAAGCCATTATTCCGATCAGCGCCTCAGCAGCGGCCGGCAACATGGAGAGCCTTCGGGGCGCGCTGAATCAAGGCTTGGACGCGGGACTGAGTCTGGCCGAAGCACGAGAGATCCTCGTGCAGGTTTACGCCTATGCGGGCTTTCCGCGGAGCCTGGACGCATTGAGCGAACTGATGAAGGTGGCGGAGGCACGCAGGCAGAGGGGCATCCAGGATGAAGCCGGGCGCGAGCCCGGCAAGCCGATTCCCAAGGGCGACGCGTTGCTCGCTGCAGGCACCGCGAACCAGACCAGGCTGGCTGGTGGTCCGGTCTCAGGGCCATTGTTCGATTTCGCACCGCAGGCAAATGAGTATCTGCGTACGCATCTCTTTGGCGACATCTTCGAGCGCGACAACCTTGATTGGCAGAGCCGCGAGCTGGCCACGGTCAGCATGCTGGCTGCCATGTCCGGGGTGGAACCCCAGTTGCATTCTCACATACGAATCAGCATGAACATAGGCGTACGCCCTGAGCAGTTGTCCAGGCTGGCCGATGTTCTCGAAGCCCACTCCAGCGTGGAGGCTGCCGAACGTGTCCGCGTTGGTATTCAACGCCAGCTCAACGCTCAGCAGGATTGATCTTCGGGAAAACTCTGCGCCGAGCGGCACGCGCACATTGGAGGGTTGATTGAAAAGGATACTCATCGGAATCTTGATCGGCATGGCTGCGTGCTCCTTCAGTGTTGGAGCTGAGGAGGTGCAGATGACACGGCTGTCAATGATCACCGTAAACGCGGAGCATCTCCCTGCTTATCGAGACGCCCTGGCTGAAGAGGTTCGCGCCTCAATGGAGATTGAGCCAGGCGTGCTGTCGTTGTACGCCGTCTTCGACAAGGACGATCCGACCAGACTGACGATTCTTGAAATATATGCGAGTCGGCAGGCATACGAACAGCACGTGAAGAGTCCGCATTTCCTCAAGTACAAGAACGGGACGCTGCACATGGTCAAGTCCCTCGAGCTGGTTGATGTTGATCCTCTTCTGCCGGAGCTGAAGATTAAGTAGCAGTGAACCTTGCTGCGCGGACGTGTGATACGCCAAGGGCTATCTTTCATTCACGGCATTCCGCCGTCAGTACACCGGCCCGACAGCCCTCCATTGACCGATTCATTGAAAGTGACCGGAGTCCGCTACTGGCCGAAAGCGGACGGTGGGCGTGGCAGGTCGCTGCGTTGGATCCGCGGCTATGCATTTCATCCTACGAGCGCATCAGTGCGTGTGTTTGCCACTAGCAGGGCTCAGCGAAGTGCCGGCTGTAAGGTGGTTGTTGCGCGCAGTGGTATTGTTTGGACCTCGGACAGCTAACGGGGAGCAGGATGCCTCTACATGCCATTGCCTATTGGAGCCAAGTCGTACCCGACCTCACTCTTGACAAGGTGGATCACCTCGCCCGGGATGCCATGGTGCATAACCTGATCATGGACGTCACGGGAGTCCTGCTGACCGACGGAAACCGGTTCCTGCAGTACCTTGAGGGTCCCGAAACGGCGGTAAAGCAAAACTACAGGCGAATCACTAACGCCCGAAGCCATACCAGAATGGTGGAGCTGGGACGCAGCACGGGGAGGCAGAGGCGGTTCCCATCCTGGCCCCTGCGTTGGCTCCTGGTTGAGCCCGAAGATATCAGGCTTGCCATCGTCAGCGATTGGCGGGGCTTGGCCCATCGGAAGGAAGTTGATGTGTTCCAAGTACGCGCCGGCATAGAGCGCCTCACCCAACTGATTGACCCCTTTCTGGGGATTGAGATACCTGATTTCGGCGATCCTGTTTGAGATGGCGCTCCGCAGCCCCACCGTCTTAGGGGATGCATGAGAGCTTGTGCTGCGACGGGGCACAAATGGTCGGGCTCTCCCAGCGCAATAACGGAAGAGGGTGGTTTGTCGACCTGTGCACCCATCGCTTGGATGAGCGCGGCATGCACCCACTTGTCGTGCACCCCTTGGTTTCAACGCGGATGAACGATCGCAGCATCTCATCCGCAAGGGCAGCGAAAAATCGGGTCCAAGTATCCGCTGGCACAGCAATGTCGGATAGGCCCCCCGACCATAACCTCATGTGCGCCGCTCGCAAGCGCCGGGACGGCTGCCTTCAACAGCCCGAGCCAGGAGGCCCAGAGCGACCCAGAACGACCCGAAACTGAGCCTCTATCCTGGCAAATTTTTGATTTCAGAGAGCTTTTGTAACTGCTGAAGGTGGTCGGGGCGTCGCTTGGCCAGCCACCTAACAACCGCCGGGTTGTTAAGCAAGGAGCTTCCGACGTGGGTTTTGATTATTTCCAGTTGGAGGCTTGCCGGGCCAAATCCCTCCTGTAGCGTCTCGGTATCTGCCTGCAATGCGGCCAGCTCTTGTTCCAAGCGCTTCAGTGCCTCACTTGGTGTGGCATCTGTCTTTCTTTGGGCGGCTTCCGGAACCAGCTGGTCTGGGGAGCTGTTGCGCAGGAGGGCCACTGCCAGTCGAGTCGAGTAGGTGTTGAGATTCACCATGGTTTGCGCCACATCGATCTGCCGCATCGGCTTCATCTGTCGAAGCACGTTGAACATCCCTGAGGTTGCCGGCTTCTCCGCCAACAGGACAATGGCTTCAGGGCAGATGCCGTCGAGGAGCCTGAACTTGGCCCGGATGGTGTTGACTGACAGGTCCAACGCCTCGGCGAGCTGGGCAACCGACACCCCGCCCTCGGCGGCCTTCAGGATCATCTTGTGCGCCTGGATCACCGATAGGCTATTGACCCGCTTGTTGTAGGTGTAGCCCTCGTCGTCCGTGGAGATGAGGCACAGTGCCTTCGTTACCCCTAGATCTCTGAGTGCCTCAAGCCGCATATGGCCATCCAGGACAAGAAAGCGGCCGGGCTGGTCACGGTCCGTGGTGACGATGATTGGCTCAACAATGCCGATGGTCTCGATGGACTTTACGATTTGACGATACTTCACGGAGGCCTTGGCACCGCCAGGTAACGCGATGGCCGCCCTGAGCAAGGAAAGGTCCACGTCGACGCAGTTCTTCTCGAACGCTAATCGCAACCCTGTCCCCTTGGCGCTCATCGGCGGGCTCCCTTTGCAGGGACGAGGTCCGCGAGAGGGCGGGGCACCGTCGTTAACTTCTGCGCCTGAAGAAGCGCGACGAACTCCTCGTCGGCATACAGCTCCTTAAACACTTGCCTGGCAACGAGCAGCGATTGCTGCACATACTCGGACTTCATCTGGATGCGTTGGTGGGCTTCCACGTCTCGCTTGTAGAGCTTGGCAAGCTCCTCGCGACCCATGGGCTTACGCGGAGCACCCTTCACAAAGTCATTCTTGGCCTGCTTACCGCTCCGGTTCCGATGCTCTAAGATCTGGCGAATCCGGAAAATTTGCTTCCCTCGGAGGTCGCCTTTTTCATAGGCGTCTTGAAGAAGCTGCTGTGTCTCAACATCGGTCGCTCGAGCGATGCCTACAGCCAAGTGAAGCGGTATGTGCCCGGCTTCGGCAGCAGCGAGCAGGCGCTTCTCTCCCTTCTGCAGGAGCGTGGTCACATTGTTGACCCAGGATGGTGAGCATCCCAACTTCTCAGCGACCTGGGAATCCGAGTAACCGCGCTCCCGGAGGAGGCGCACATGCTCTAAGGTTTCCGCGGCGCGGGGAGTCCTTCGGGCTACATTTTCCACGATGCTCATGACGTGCGCGGTGCTTTCATCCACATCGATGACGAAGGCCGCGATTTGCCGATGCCCTAGAAGTCGGCAGGCTTCCATGCGCCCCTGACCGCAAACCAGCGCGTAGGGTTGGCCGTTTGGGCTCTCTGGCCTGCGGCGGACGGTGATCGGCCGCTTAAGGCCAATCTGCTCGATGCTCCGAACGATAGCCTTATGTGCACGATCGTTGCGGGCGCGCGGATTCGCGATTGCGATATCGTCGATTGCCAACATCACAACTTCCGATGAAGTCGAGTGATTGGACGGAGGGGACTTCTTCATGCGCTCTCCTTCAGCGGCGCTCGGCCGGCCAGGTGATAAAAGTTGTGGAGATCGTCCGTGCGATACAGGTCCAGCCACAGCCCGTTGTTGTCCAGCCTCGGCTGATCTGATTGACTAAAATCCAGGGAAGGGAAGACGTAATAGTCGTAAGGGACTCGGTTGTCAGCGCACAGTCGGGTGACGAGGGTTACGTCGGGCTGGAGGCCGTTCTCGAACCTCATCCGCCAGCGCATTGAGCCTGCCGGGGTTGGCTTGCATGGAGCGACTACGAGTGATGCGGTGAACTCGCCGTTGACCAGCAGCAGGCCTGTATTGCCATGGGGCTGCACGTGCCCGCCAGCCGCTTCGATCTGGCGGCTCATGTTCTCAACTATAGTTGGGTGCATCTTCCGCAGAGCACGATTGATCTCTAAGTAGGCGTAGTCTCGGGCGGGCGTATAGCCAACCAATCTGTAGGCGCGCAAAAGGCTGCCGAAGCGGGAGCGGAATGCCGAGCTAGACGGGAGGGCTTCCTCTTCGTCGATCATCAACCCAGACAGTGCGCCGTGCTTAGCCAGCAGCTGCCGAAGCATCCCTAAGAGCTGGTCGTCTTCGTAGTGCGAGGAGCGCTGGGCGATGATCTCCCGGACCTGGAAAAACGTCTCGATCGGAACGAGGGCTGGGAAGGCGTCAGCTTTCCGCACCCATTCCTCTGGTGGGTTCTTGACATGTTGGGCTTTTAGCTTGAAAGAAGTCCGGTTGTAGATGTTGTTGCCGATGTATTTTTCGTTAGTCAGGATCTGGTGAACGACGCCACGGGACCAAGGCCTTCCGGTCTCCGTTGCAACGTTCTCCCGGTTGAGGATGGCCGCAATGACACGCTCCGGATTGCCTCTGAGGAACAGGTCGTATATGCGGCGGACGACAGAGAGCTCGTCCAGGGGCCCCGGCACAAGGATGACCCGGTCGGTTTGGATGCTCTTATGCTGACCCCGGGCCAAAAGTCCTTTGGGCTGGCGCTGTTCGTCCAGCAGTTGGCGCCTTAGGCCGTAGCCGGCTGTCCCGCCCTGGCGATACCCGTGTTGGACTATCGTGCAGGCACCGCGGAACACTTTCACCGAAAGCTCTCGGCTGTATTCGGCCGCCATGCCCCGCTTGAGGCCGATCATGATGGCAGAGGGCAGGGAGCCGTCGTTCTGGAAGGGCTCGGCGCAGTAGACGATCGCTACGCCCCGCTTTTTGCATGCGTGGACGTAGCTCGCTGCTTCATCCGGATCAGGAAACCTCCCCCAGCGGCTCACGTCGTAGACCAAGACGAGTTCAAAATCGCGGCCGGGTCCTTGGACATCGTCCAGTAGCCGTTGCAGGCCGGGCCTGCCCTTCAGGGTTAGGCCGCTCTTGCCAGCGTCTTCGTAGGTCCGAACGATTTCAATGCCGTGCGCCTTCGCGTATTCGGCGATGGCCGAAGATTGGTTCTCAGTCGAGTAGCGTTGGTGCTCGGTCGACATGCGCACGTACTGCGCCGCGCGAAGGCCTCTGGCCCCGTTTTGTGGTTTGCTTACTTCCGTGTTCTGTTCCAGGGACACAGAAACGTCTCAGTCAGGCCGATAGATCCACTTGACGCTAGGCCGATGCCTTGACCATCACGTGACGGTCGGACTTTGGGTCTGAAGCAGATCATCTTCGTGAGCCTAGAACTGAATTCGGGCCGAGAACTGGCAACTCGCGCTGAAGAGGGCGCCTATGACATTGCGCGAGATGCCACTGTCTCCGCCGGTAATCAGAGCTTTCTTGCCCTTCAGAAGGCCGTGGCCGACGTAGCTCTCTTCACCGTGGTCAGGCCGTGGGTCGAGCTTGTCGGTCTTGCCAGGAAACGACTGCTGCTGAGCCTTGAAGGGCGGCTTCGGGTAGTTTGGCACGGGCATCGAGGGAGCCTCTCTGGGGTGGAAGAAACGCCAGTGTGCGAATGTGCGGGTAAACGTCGCGCCCCTGCGATGTGGATGGCTTGTGCAGGGCCCTGACAACGCGAATCAGCGACGTCCTCTCCGTTTGGCGCCCCTTGCGGACTGAGTGATCAGCGCGGCACTTCCCACGGCAATGGCATCTTCCACGGCTCCGGTGCTGGTTTAGCCGTAGCGGGCAATCGCGCGCATGCGCAGGTTGAACGTCACGTAGGCCATACCCACGGCAGCACCGGCTCCCAGCAGCGCGCCCAGCTTTCGCTGCCGATGGGGAGCCAACGCCGCGCCGGCAATCAGCCCAGTAGCGACGCGCGCCACCATGCCCGCCGGCACGATCCGATCGGGGGCCGTTTTCATCTTGTCGCCGATGAGCTCACCGCCTGCCAATGCAAGCATGCCCGCCGACGCGAGTTTGTTGGACAAAAGGCGCGGCGCCCCGTTATCGACAGGCAGATTGCCGCCGCGCGCAGCGTTCGTCACTGCGGCCACGGGGGTCATCGCGCGCATGCCGGCTACTGCTCCCATCAATGTTTAATGCATCAGGGCCATGTGGTTCTCCTGAGTCGAAAATGTGCATGGTGGTCCTGTAACCATGAGCACGGCGTTTTGGCGGGCTCCACATCTTCACTACATGGCAGTCACTGACGGGGGACACAGTGACGAGTATCTCTAATGGCACCGATCACGCCACGAGGAGCCCCAATGCGCGCGTTGACCTACCACGGCAGCAAAGACGTCCGGGTGGACACTGTCCCGGATCCGACCCTGGCTGCGCCGGATGATCTGATCCTGCGCGTTACCGCGACGGCCATCTGCGGCTCGGACCTTCACCTTTACCGCGGAAAGATTCCTGACCTTCATACCGGCGATGTGCTGGGCCATGAATTCATGGGGGTCGTGGAGGAGGTGGGCAATGGGGTAACCGATCTGAGGCCGGGCGACCGGGTCGTGGTGCCGTTCGTCATCGCCTGCGGAGAGTGCTTCCACTGCAAGCTGGCTGAACACGCAGCGTGCGAGACAACCAACACCGGCAAGGGGGCGGCAGTGAACCAGAAGGGTATTCGCCCGCCGGCGGCACTTTTCGGCTACAGCCATCTATACGGTGGTGTTTCAGGCGGCCAGGCTGAATACGTGCGCGTTCCCAAGGCAAACGTGGGCCCGCTGCGCGTGCCGGATGCGCTGCCCGACGAACAGGTGCTGTTCTTGTCGGACATCCTGCCAACCGGCTACCAGGCCGCGCTCAATGCAGGCGTCAAACCGGGGTCTACTGTGGCCATCTTCGGCGCCGGCCCGGTCGGACTGATGGCTGCCGCGTGCTGTCGCTTGTTGGGCGCTGAGACCATCTTCATGGTCGATCATCTGGCCTACCGGCTGGCCTTCGCCGCGCAGACCTACGGCGTAACCCCGGTGGATTTCAGTCAGATCGAGGACCCGGCGCAATACATCATCACCCAGACCAATGGGCGCGGCGTGGATGCATCCATCGAAGCAGTGGGCTTCGAAGCCGAAGGCAGCGCGCTCGAATCGGCGTTGACCACGCTGAAGGTGGAAGGCAGCAGCGGGGTTGCGATCCGCCAGTGCATCGCCGCCACCCGCCGCTGCGGCACGGTGAGCATTCCCGGCGTCTATTCCGGCTATCTGCATGGCTTCCTGCTTGGCGATGCGTTCGACAAGGGTCTGACCTTCAAAATGGGCCAGACCCACGTGCAGGGTTTGATGCCCGAACTGCTCGACTACATCGGGGAAGGCGCGCTCGACCCTGGAGTGATCATCACCCACCGTCTTCCGCTCGAAGACGCCGCCCGCGGCTACGAACTGTTCGACCGTAAGGAAGAGGACTGCCGCAAGGTGATCCTTATCCCCTGACAAACGAGACGGGCTGGCGGCGGCCCGCTCTGCTGCGAGCAATCTCTGAACTCCACCCGGCGAGGTCTCCCTGACCGCCGGGTTGCGGGCCGGATTCGCCTAGGCGCGGTAGGCGAGGCAGCGTCGGAACTCAACGAGGGCGGGAAGCACCGTAAGAAGTAGCGTCGGCACGATGGCAAACAGCCACATGGCGATCGGAGCCGGTTCAAACACCAAGCCAGCTACCGCGTGCGTATCAGGAAGGGACCAGTAAAAGGCGCCGATAGCGATCCAAGGGGCCAAGTCCAGGACGCTATGAATGTGTTGCTCCAAGGGGCGAATGGCTCGGGTGGGATAGGCCACGCGTGTATCCCAATAGCCTGTGATGGCATGCAGGCACATCAGCGCCAGAAGGATCACGAAAAGCGGTTGAGATGCTCGAAAGGAGAGCCACAGGAGCGTTGCCGCCCCCAGGATCGCGATCTGCGCCAAGTGCAGCGTGGATTCCTTCAGTCCCGATGTGGATTCAATGCTGCTGGCTCGGTGAAGCAGAAAGTCCATGGCCCCTGCAGCCAGCCAAAAGAGATAGAGGACGTGCCAAGCCGTCACGTCCATGGCTGAGTTGATCCTTTGACGTCCCGGACTCGGTTGCAATCACTTTTCATCGTGACTCCCGTGTAGCGGATCCAAGGTTGGCCCGACAGAAGATAATAGGTGACCGCCGCTCACGGCGGTGTGTATTTTCTGGCGTGCGTACCGCCGATCCATCCATGAACAGCAACTCGCTGCAAGCGGCCCAGTCATTTGACGTTCCCTTGACGCCGCAGTGACGCGACGTGCCCTCCGCCAAGCGGATATTTGTCTTCAAATATCTACCAGGACGATCTTATGAGTGCTTACCCACAGTTTCGGGCCGCAACGCCCCGCGTGACCCGGATGGAAATGGCGGATCTCTACGTGGGCGATGCCACCACCGCGGTTCAGCTGGACGCGGTCCCCTGCGAGACGTGGATCCAGAACCTGCGCGTACTGGTCAGCCGGTCCACTGAGCTTGACGGAGCCCGAGTGGAAGTGGAGGGCTCATGGGTCCACTTCATCGGCGTGCGGAAAGACGTTGGCCCCGTTGCCGCACATCTTCTGGAGCTCATCGCGGCTGCAGGCGAGATGGCCTACGCACCCGCCGCCGTTCGGTCGCCCACCTTCAGCGCCACCCCAGCACGCGCGGCGCAGTGACCTGGCGCCGGCAATTGCTGGTCGCGAAAACAATCTAGAACGCAAGGACGAGATCATCATGACCGACGACAAAAAGAACGCTGGTAGCCCGGACCGCGATCGCATCAACGTCAACGAGGACCATGAGCTGCAATATTGGACCAAGGCACTGGGCGTCAACGCCGAAGAACTCCGGGCGGCGGTGAAAGCGGTGGGTCCTACCGCAGCCGCAGTGCGCAAGCACTTGGGCAAGTAGCGCGGGGCAGGGCATGTCCCTCAGTGAATACCGCCGCAAGCGGAGCTTCGATAAGACCAATGAGCCGGGGCCTGGCAAAGCGCTGCCGCAAGGGCAACGGGCGATCTTTGTAGTCCAGCTGCATCACGCCAGCCGGCGCCATTACGACTTCCGTCTCCCAGGTAGGAGACGCCCCTCAAGAGCTGGGCCGCTCCCAAGGGACCCAGTTACGACCCCAAGGTCAAGCGAATGGCCGTGGAGGTGGAAGACCATCCCGTGGACTACGCCGGTTTCGAGGGGGACATTCCGAAACGCCGCGCCGATATCCCCGAGCCCGCTATAGACCCCGGAGCAGACGCTTGGCAACAGGGGAGGGTGGTCCAGCTTCAAGACCCGACGGGTGTGCACGTTCACGGCGCCGGCAGCAACGTCAAGGCGCCTTCCAACCCAGACCAGAACGCAACGTCCAATGGCTCAACCGAACACTAGCTGCTGAGTCGGCAAGGGGTTTGAGAAACATCCTTCAGCGGCGCAGGTAACTCGCCAGCTTGAGGACACTAGCCGCCTTGGAGTCACCCAGCAGCCGCAATGCGGTCGTTCGTCTGGAACCAATGCCAGCCACCGCTTCCTGCACCACAATCGTGTGGTATTCCCTCGCATTGCTGTCGAAGCACGTAGCGGCGATGCATGACTCGGCGGTCATTCCTGTAATCACGAGCTCGCTTACGCCCAGCTTGGCCAGGAGCACGGTAAGCGGGGTGGCGAGGAACGCAGAGTGCTTGGGTTTTAGCACGAAGTAGTCGCCAAGCTGCGGCTGCAGAAGTTCAGCGATCGCTGACGACTCGCCTTCCGTCGCCAAACAGAGACTCACCAGTCCTTTGAAGTCCATCTGCCAGTTGGCAAAATTGTCATTTGCATAAATCACCGGGTTACCTCGCTCCCGGAAGCGGCGCGCGAGGACGGCGATCTGCCCGGCGGCCTTCAATGCGTTGGGCTTCACCTGGTCAGCTTCGGGGAAGTCAAACAGAGTGAACATGTCGATGATCAAAAGAGCAGGGATGGGCTGACTCATAGACGCTCCGGATCTTCAATCGCCCGTCTGACTGTGCGGTGCAGCCAGCGGTTTCGACTGGGGCGAGTCTTTCTGACGAAGGAAAATGGTCAAGATGACCAGCGCGAGCACAGCCAAAAACTCGCTCTGCCAGTTCTGGAACGACTCGAACCAGAAGCTGCTGCTCCAAAGGTGTTCCCAGCACGTCGGCGTGGGCTGTCCAAGGGCCATCTGCTCGTCGACCTCCGCGCGTCAGCTGCCCGCAAGGTGCAACGAGAAGCTCAACAGGAACAGCGCGCCGAAGGTGATCGCCAAGGAGTGGCCGTATAAGGTCTTCCAGAGCCCGCCTCTGCGAACGGCCCAAGGGGTAGGGCCAGCCTCAATGCGCTCCTCTTCTTTGGCGTCGTCCAGTGGTCGGGATTCAGCAGAGCCCTTCTGACGCAGGCTGACAGTCAGCAGGACATACATGCCCATCTGAAGGAACTCGCTTTCCCAGTTCTCAAACGTGGCGCTGACGAAGTGCCCGCTCTGCAGGTAGTCCCACAGGTCCAGCGGCGCTCGGTCTGCGTCAGCGAGTTCCTGGTTGTGTGCCAGGAAGCCGGTCCACACTTGCCCTCCCAAGAAGCAGAGAAGCAAAAGGAGCAGCACGATCGATAAACCGTTACGTTTCCACATTCCCATACGGCCCAGAGTTAAGCTAGCTGCCCGACGTTAGTCCCGCCGGTGGAGAAATCCGGTGAAGGAGCGGCAGCCAGTGCCGCTCCCCGGATTACCGGCTGGGTCAGGACGCTTTCTGGTCGCGTTCCATGGTCCTACCTCACGCCGCTTGGGCTGCCTTGGCATTTCCACCGGACTTCGCCAGGAGCGTCAACTTCTCATCGGTTGCCTTCTCTTCTTCCAGGGTCTCAAGAAGAAGCGGGAGCGCGTCCTTGTATCCGAGCTGCTTGGCGAGCGCCGCGATGGTGCCATACGAGGCGATCTCGTAGTGCTCCACCTTCTGGGCCCCGCCGATCAGCGCGGCATCGCGCACCGGGCCCTTCTCAACCGAATCAATGACTTCTTTGCCTTCCTCAACCAGCCCTTCCATCGCGGCGCACTTGATGCGCTTGAGGCGGATGCCCAGCACTTCAACGACCTGATCGATGCGCTCGATCTGTCCCTGTGTCTCTTCCAGGTGGGTCTCAAAAGCAGCCGCCAGATCCGGGTTTTCTGAGGCTCGGGCCAGGCGGGGCAGGGCTTTTGTCAACTGCTTTTCAGCGCTGTAGATGTCGGACAGCTCGTGAACGAAGAGCTCTTCAAGCGTTCTGATGGCCATCTGGTGGTCCTCTGGTGGGGTGAGCCAATACCTTGCCGCCAGCCTCGACCAAGACGCGTGAAAGTAGACCCTTCGGCGTTGAGAATTTCTTAACCAAGCCATCTGGGCCGCTGAGCGGTGGGCGGTGGGAGAGCACATAATCAAATCGCCTATGCGCTCTCTAAATCAGTCAGGCTCAACCAGGGCCTCTTGCCGGGATGCAGCGTTGCGGCGCAGCGCCGTCCGCATTCAATTCGTGTAACAGCGGAAACGAAGGCGGTCTCCCCCGAAGCGACTGCCCAAGCTAAGAAGCGACTGCCCAAGCTAAACTGGCTTTCAGGCAGCTCCTCCCCGAGCCCATGCAGCTTTGCCAACTGTCACCAAGGGAGTGCCCGCAATGGTTATGCAGGTTGCAAGTAGTGTCCGCCCGCTCAGCAGCGAGACCCGGCGGCTCGCTGGCCAGCAGCATGACCATGGCGTCAGACCATCGGTTCTGGCCAGCGCTTAAACCGTTCAGCTAGTTCAGGTCGCGAGCGACGAAATGGGCGCTCGCTCACGTCGGGTCCTCTACTTTGTCCGCTACGATTCTCTCCCCGGGATAGGAAAACCAGAGCAGCGGAGAACGGTCGGAATGACCCTGCAAGCAATCGCATACGCCAGTGAGGCGGCTATAGATCTGAGCAACGACCAGTTGAACCGACTGGTTGAGAAAGCCGCCGCGCATAACCGTTTGGCGGGCGTGACCGGGATACTGCTTTTTGATGGGTCACGCTTCCTGCAGTACATCGAAGGCCCGGATGATGGACTGTCGATGGTTTATTCGCGGATCGTCAATTCTCGTGAGCACTGCAATGTCGTTGAGCTTGCCCGTGGACGGGTCTCCGAGCGATGTATGCCCTACTGGTCGATGCGGTGGATTTCTATCGTCGATACCCAGTTCCAAGAGGCAGCATTTAGCGATTGGACGAGCCTCGGTGGTCGAGCCTTGGGCTCTCGCGCTGTGCCCACCGGGGTGGAGCGTCTGGCTGAAATTGCAGCCCCCTATATCGCTTAATCCTGCTCAGGCCGAGGATTGCTTTCCGAGCCGAGGCGGGTCGAAAAGAGGTCAAAGCGTGCGTTGCTGATAGCTTGTCTCGCGCCACATGCGGAGCAGGAAAGCACCGTCCCACCCTCGATGGCCACTAAGTCGGGTGGAGCAGTGGCGTGAAACGTAAGACTGCACTTCGAGCAGGTCGCTCTTACCCTCGCGATGGACGTGAACTGCCCGGGGGAGCCTGACGTGGGCCCCGAGACCTCATGGAGATAGAACACCCCAGTATTCGGCATTGCGGTCCCTACCTTCGAACGAACGCGCAGCTTATGATAATTGCTAGTTAAGGGGCGGTAGATGCCACGCCCTCGGCGTGTAGAGCTCAAAGCAACTGCGATCAGGCTTGACCGATGGTCTGCGCGGGCTGGAGTTCCGTCTCAGCGTGGGGGCGCTCGGGCCAGCCTCCGCCGAAGAGTGGATCCTAGCCGTCGGTCGTCCGCTGATGGGATGGTAGGGTCGCGCATCCTGGTCGATCTGGGGGAGGCGGCATGGGAAAGCTACACACGCTCGTTTACACGAGCCAAGTTGGCCTTGGGGCGACCCTTCTTCAGGTTGAGGAAGTGGCGCGTAGCGCCGCCACTCATAACGCAACCACAGGTGTCACAGGCGTATTGCTTACCGACGGAAGCCGGTTCCTTCAGTACATCGAAGGTCTTGAGGGAGCTATGGTGAATGCTTGGTCGCGAATCAGCAGTGCAAGCTGCCATAACAACATCGCCGAGCTGGCGCGCAGCGTAGGCGGGCCGAGACGGTTTCCTTACTGGCCGATGCGTTGGCTGCCTGTTGAGCCCGAAGACCTCCGCATTGCGATGCTAAGTGACTGGCGAGGCTTGCTACGCCGCGAAGAGGTCACAATGTTCCAAGTGCCCACCGGCATCGAACGCGTCAACAGGTTGATCGATCCGTACGAAGGGGTGGACCTGCCCGATTGGTGGGAAGCAGCTACCTGGTGACGGCCAAGTTCTTCGCGCCGTTTTCACGCCTGTCGGCGGAAATTTCCATCCAATAACGGGGGAGGCACCACCCACTGGGTGGACTCCAGCTGGACGCGGAGCGGATCCGTAGGGTGAGGTCGTAATACATTCGGCCAGATGTCATAGATTCGGCCAGATGTCCTGCGGATCCGCGAGGCGAACGTTCTTATCCCTTATCCGGGCCCGGCGTAGGGTGTCCAGAGGAATATCCTCGACGAAGCCGCACCGGCACACCACATGGACCCCACGAAGCTAACGCCCACCCTAGGGCACCTCCTGCTGCCTGATTCCCGCACCCTTTAAGAGCAGTGCGCCGCGTCCCTGAAAGAGTCTGTCCGGCGGAAGGTGCGGGACCGGACGAAATGGTGGGAAAGAGCGGCTCCTAAAGTTGCCTTAACTCCCCCCACACCGCCGGGAAGCCACCCATGCCGCAGAGCGGTGGATGTTCCGGTGCTCAGTGACGCTGACATGGCCAGTTAGTTCGGAGTGTCGGTGCCTTGGGTGGCCAGCTGCGCGCAAGCTTGCGGGTTCTCGGCCGTGCTACATGCCAGCTGCAATGCTTCAAGCGCGGCTGGCAGCCGCCCGGCGGTATGGAGGGCTGACGCCACGGCAGTGCAAAAGGTGACGCTGGGCTGCTGGCGGCACAGCTTGGCCACTTCGTCCAACTCCGAACCAGGCAAGGTTGGTTCGCTGGGCATGTCTTTGGTCAACGCAAATGCCTTGCCCACGGCCCTTGCGCGCTGGGCATCCTCCGCGTGGCGGCAGGCCTCGCCATCGAAGGCGGCGCTGTCTTCCACGCACACCGCTGGGGGGCTGGAGGGGATGCTGTCGTCGGCCATGACCTTGGCGATTACCCACGCGCTGCGAGCTTCGCTGCGGTAGTCCTCGATCAACCGGTTGCAGGCGGCGGAAACGCCTTCGGTGCACCATCGCCTCCAGCTGTCTGCGCCGGCCCACGTCATCTGGCCAAAGCACGTAGTGATATCGGCGCGGCAACTGCCGGGCGCGAAGGTTGAAGCGGCTTGGCAGGCGACGTCAGCTTCGAGCACGTAATGCTCGGTGTCGTCGCTGAGGTTCCCGTTATCGGTACTGACCGCTAGCGTGGTCATCCTGCCGCTGGCCAGATTGGCCGCCAGCAGTTGATCGCCGTTGCGCTGTAAGTGATACGGCTCTGCGGCCTCGCCGGGCAGTTGGCGTTCGCCTTGTACCGCACTGTCAACCCGAAGTACGGGCGCCACTGGCCGGATCCTTGAAGGTGCCACAACGCGGCGATTGTGCGGCAACGGGCAGGGCCAGCACGGCCAGCAGTGGGAACAGGACAACGTGCCAGCGGCAAAGGCGGCCGGGGGAAACGGCAAGAAGCACAGTATCAACCTTGATCAGAGAAAAAATAACGCGAGGCGGACCTTCGCCGGAACCAGAACTGCACGTCGTTGCGCAGTAAGCACAGGACCAGCCTGGGACTTGCGTCACCCCGCAGCGTACGTTTCGGCCGGCAGCAGGATAGGGTCTTCGCTCTGGGGTGCCAAGGGGGGAACGATCTGTAAGATTGGCCCGCAAGGGGCTGGGTATCCGCAAACCCTTCTTGATTCGCTGATCTCTGCAGCATATTCAAAGCAGAGCTTGGCCAACTCCAATTCGAATCCAGTGGAACTACGGCTATCGAACTAGGGCATCCGCGCTAAGGTCTTTCCTGCCAACGCCGTGCCCCAACCAACAACCAAGCCTCTGAATCGGTCAGGATGTCGTTGACAGGCGCCATCCTACATGCGTGTCCGCTTTTGGCCGAAAGCGGACATGCGGGTACCCCAAGGCGATTGGGGACCGTTATCGGGGTGGCACTGTGTCTGATTCAGTCTTCCGGCAGGGCCCTTCGCACCGGCACACGAAGCAAGGGACGTCGTTCCTTTCGCTGCCCCAAATAATTGCGCGGTGTGGAGAGGTATCGGCGGTGGCGAACCAGCCTCCATTACCTCCGCCACGCCACGCGCTCTCGCCGCGAAGAGTGCACCACGCTGCTGCTCAACCAGGAGTTGGGTTTTCATCCATGCGCATGGACGCCGGAGGTATCGAGAATGCAGTTCCGCGAATGCCGGCCAGTGCATGGCGGGCGAGCGCGCATCACCAATTCCACCGCATCCCCAGTTTTCCGTTCCACGCGGTTTCATTGCCGTCGAAGCTCCGGCTATAGTCAATGTCGGCGAAGAGGTAGCCGGTCTGCGAGACTTGCCAGGTGCCTCCCACGCCAACTTCAGCCCAGCTGCCGCCTAGATCCACCGCGAACGGCAGGTAGCCGCTGTTGGTAGCGAATTCCGCACGGGGTTCACCGCGAAACTCTCGCCAGATATTTGCCCGCAGCCAGGCGTTACTGGCCCGACGCTGGCCGTTTTTGTTGTCGCGCTGTCCATTGCGATTGAGACGAGCGCCGATGCGTGCGACTAGTGAATCGCCGTCGGTGAAGCGCACTTGCGCGATGCCGTCGTTGAGGTCGTCCACGTCGACGCGCTGCCAGATGACCTGGCCCTGCGGCTCCAGCCGCCAGCGTCCGTCTTCGATTGAGCGGCCCTCGCCATCATTGAGGATGAAGGGCCAGCCGCCCTCCAACGACAAAGCCAGGCCTTCGGCGTCGACGAAGCTGTCGTCAGTCCGCAGTGACTCCACGCGCAGGTCGTACCAGGTGTACTGGCCAACAGCATCCAGATAGGCGCCCTTGTCGTTGAAGGCGGTCCAGTAGCCGCCTATCGAGCCCGCCTTGAATTTGTCGGTGCCCGCGTGGAAACGGTACTCCAGGAAGTTATGGCGTACTTCGCCCTCGCCCTTGCCGTAGGCGAGATAGAAGCCGGCGTGCTTTCGGCTGTCGTCGTCGCTATCGATGTGGCGATACAGGTCGAGTCCGACCTGCAGGGCTTCGAAGCGATAGTCGAAGTCGGGCCCCCGACGGCCGTAGACGCCCAAGCGCCCACCGTCGTGCTCGCCATCGTGGCCGACGTAACGCATCCAGGCGCCGTTGACGCCACGGCGGTCGGGATCGAGATCGTCGCGCTGGCGCAGCAACTCCTCGTCGCCAACGCGCTCATGCAGCGTGTCGATGAGTGTGCGCCCGTAGATCTGCGCCATCGCCGGCACGGCCGCGATCAACGAGACCTCCTGCCGGATAGCGGGGATCGGCGGCGGTGGCGGATCCGGCGGAGGCGGAGGCGGAGGCGGTGGCGGTGGCGGATCCGGCGGCGGCGGCGGCGGAGGCGGAGGCGGTGGCGGTGGCGGATCGGGCGGCGGTGGCGGTGGCGGAGGCGGCGGCGGTGGTGGACATGGCGGTGAAGGTCCGCCCGGCACCGAGCAGTCGATCACCGAACGCAGGTACCAACTGTTCTCGACATCGGCAGTGGAGGCGGAGGCGGCGCCGCCACGGTAGAGGAAATACTCATACGGCCCGGCCAACACCGGCGTGGCCAACGCGAAGTTGTTGGCGGTGGAGGTGGAGTTAATCGTCTGCACCACGCGAATGCCATCCGCGACGGTGAGGTCGCCCCGGCCGACGGTGTTGCTGACTTCGATGAAGCCGGGGCCGCTACTGCTTCCGTTGACCACGATCAACTGGTCGGACGGCGCACCGTCGCTCGCCAGCCAAGTGTTGAGCGCGAGCGACCCGTCGCCGCTGTAGTTCGAGACGGTAAGGGTCTTATAGTTGGAAGCGAGCGAAGGATCGCCGACGGGGGGCGCGAATTCGATCCGGCTGGGGTCATTCACCAGCGTGGTGAGGTTGGAGCTGCCGGTCATCCTCCACAGCGTTTCGACCAGGGTAAGGTTCGACACGCTGCCATCGGCGGTGAACGCGGAGCCGGTCAGCGTGCTGCCCGTAGCGGTGATGTCAGCTGCGCCGGGATGGGGGGGCACGGGGGCGCCGGGCGGAAGCGGCGGCGGGTCCATGGGCAGGTTGCCGTCGTCGTCCGGGAAATCGGCCGGGCCACGGACACCTGGCTCGCTGACCGCCAGCAGCGGGAAATTGCTCAGTTCGCCGACCCGCAGCCACTGATCGGCGCCGGTCACGGTGGTGTTGGTCAACCCGATCCTGCCGTTGCCAGCGACACCCACGGTAGGGCCGCTGGTATTGGTCAACTCGCTGGCACTGAAGTAGGCCTCCGAAACGGCCGTAGGTGTGCCAACCAAGAACAGCGCCATCGCATCGGTCCCGGTGGGCGCCACTGTAGTCGCCTGGCCGACGATGCGGCCACCGATCACTGAGACCGCGCCGTGTGCAGCCGCGCCGCTGGGCCTCAGCATCACGTTGTCCATCTGCACCAGCGTCGGGTTGTCACGTGACAGCGCGCCGTGCGCACCGGGGCCGGAAGTGGTGATGGTCAGGCTGTTGGCGTAGAGCTGCGCCTCGCCTCGTCCCGTAGCCGGGGCCGTTCCGTAATTCGCCAGCACCGCACGCAGGCCAACCGCGTCGTTGCCGGAGGTGGTGATCGGCGTACCGGTGAGGGTGATCTTCGCCAGCTCGGTGGAGATGTCGTTGCGCGCCTGGGCAGACGCGCCGTGGGCGAGCGCGCCGGAAGTGACCACGCTGCCGCGGTTGTAGACCACCGTGGCAGGAAACTGCGCGCCGGTCTGCTCGGTGACGGCGAACACGCCAATGGCGCCGTTGCCCTCCGTGGTGACCACTACATCGTTGACCGTCGCGGTGCCCCCATCATCAGCCCATACGCCCATCGCATAGGTGCCGAAGGTTTGCGCGGTCGTGCCTTGGGCATTCAATGTGCCGCCGGGGTTGCGCGCACCCAGCGCATGCGCGAACGAAGCCTGCCGCACTTGGTTGCCATACGTGGTGATGGAGCCCCCGGTCAGGTTGACGAGGCCGCCCAGGTCCGCCAGCGCGCCCATCGCGTTGTCGGCGCCCCGGGTGACGATGGTGAAATTGCTGGCGACAACGGTGGCCAGGCCAGCTTCGATGCCGGCGGCATCTTTGCCCAGCATGGCAAGGCTCGTCCCGTCCAGAGTGACCGTGGCGCCGTCGAACGAGCGCACGCCGGACGAGGTAGGGTTCGTCGTGGAGATCGTCCCCCGCTCGATATCGATGATCGAGCCTGGGCCTTCAGCCTGGACCGCGGCCTGCTGCGAGCCAGTGGCATTGATGTAGGACGCGGCCACATCCGTATCGACAAGCGAGGCCGACGCTCCGGCCTGGACATACACTGCGACTGATCGCAGGCCACTGACGGTCACCGACGAGTTCTCGAGGCGGGCCACCGAGCCGGTGCCGTCGACCACGAGGCCGGGCGAGCCGTTCAACCCGGCGGCAAAGATCGAACTGCCGCCGTTGAGCGTCAACGAGCCGCCGCCGGTCACCCGCACCGCGGCCGCAGGCGCGCCGATATTGCCCGCTCCGTTGCTCCTGAGCGTGCTTGAGGAAAACTCCGCGCTTGCTCCGTCGTCGACGCGCAGGCCGTTGCCGAAGTTGCTCAGCGCGGTCGCGGTCACGTTGGTGCCGGTGGCCCGGCTGGTGGCTCCCCGCGCCACGATGGCGTTGGCGTAATCGAGCGTCGACAGATTCTGAGCGCCGGTCGAAGTGATTTGCGTGCCGTCGAGGTCGACCAAACCGCCCCCCAGTGCGGCGACGCCGAACGCTCCGCGCGAGGAGGCATCCACGCTGCCGCCGGTCAGCGTCAGTGAGCTTCCGCCGCCTATCGCTTGCGCGCCATGGTTGTTGGTCGCGTTTGTGCCGCCGCGCACTTGGATCTGCGCGTTGGTCAGGTTGATCGACCCACCTACTTCGGCGCTGACACCTTTCAGGTTGGCCGGCGCAGCATTTCCGCCAGGCGCCATCGTTATGGTGGTGCCGGTCCCGGTGATGCCACTGCCCGTGCCGGTGGCACGCAACCCAAACTGGCCGGTGGCGTTGCCGGCGGTCGAGGTGGTCCTTATGACGCTGTTGTTGACGCTGATCACGCCACCCAGTTGCGCCAATGCGGCGGTGGCATTGGCACCGGCGAGGTTGAGACTGACGCCGTCGCCGAGGATGCGCCCGGTGTTCGACGCAGAAAGTCCCGTCGCGTTGGCGGCGATGTTTATCGTGGTGCCGGGTGGTACCGTGCACTCTACTCCGTTGGCCACCGCAGGGCTGGGGCAGGTTTGTGCATTGGCTTGCCAGGCTAAGGTGAGCGAGACGAAAAGCGTCAGACAACGGACGCGCGGCGGCCGCTGGACTGCCGCGGCCCCGAACTTGTACCGAACTCGCATGACGATTCCCTTCTGCCGCGGAGGGACCCGGCTGTGATCGAAGCGACAGCCGAGACAAGCGTATCTTCCGGGTTTTTCGGTGGGGATACTCTCAGTAAATATGCTGAATTTTGCTCACCCATGTCGTGTTCATGCGTAACGTGAATACGGCAACGCTGAAGGCCAGAGCGCGCGCCGCGAAGCGCGCGGTGCAGGTCAGACGCTCGTCGTCCCGGAAAGCGATCGAGCAATCGCCGTCCCAGGCGTTATTGCACAGCCTGGATGCCCATCATGGCTCGCCTGAAAGGCCGGGTGTCGGCACGGATGCGCTGGTCTCAGTAGTATTACCGAGTCACGCCACGTACTAATTCGGCGGCAGTGAGCGCTCGCAGCATCCAGAATCCATCCAATGGCCGGCGTTTTGCCGAGTCAACGGAGCTGCTCGATGGATACCACCAACAAGCCCAACATCATCATGATCATGGCCGATGATGTCGGCATCTGGAACGTCAGTGCTTACCATCGAGGCATGATGGGCGGGAACACGCCGAACATCGACAGATTGGCCAGCGAAGGTGCGCTATTCACGGATTACTACGGGCAACAGTCCTGCACGGCCGGACGCGCGGCCTTCATCACCGGGCAGACACCCTTCCGTACCGGCCTGCTCAAAGTGGGCCTTCCCGCCGCCAAGCAGGGGCTGCAGGCTACCGATCCGACTATTGCTGAGATCCTCAAGCCGTTTGGCTATGCGACGGCGCAGATCGGCAAGAATCATCTCGGCGATCGCAATGAATACCTACCCACGGTGCACGGTTTTGATGAGTTCCACGGAATTCTCTATCACCTCAATGCGATGGAGGAGCCGTACGATCCGGAGTATCCGAAGGACACCGGCTTCCGCGAGAAGTTCGGGCCCCGCAACATCATCCACAGCGTAGCCGCCGACGAGGACGACGCCACGGAAGATCCGCGCTGGGGGCGAATCGGCAGGCAGAAGATCAGCGATGCAGGACCCTTGCCACCGCATCCAGGGATGGATGCGGCTGCCCAGGTGAGCATGGAGGATATCGACGCCGACCTGGTCAAGCGGTCCTGTGAATTCATCGAGCGCTCGGTCAGCGCGGGCCAGCCGTTCTTCCTCTGGCATAACTCCACGCGGTGTCATTCCTGGACGCATCTGTCCAAGGAATGGGACGGGAAGACCGGGTTCGGCCTGTTTGCAGACGCCATGGCCGAACTTGACTGGATCGTGGGGGAACTACTGGCCAAACTGGATGCGCTAGGCGTCGCTGACAACACGGTGGTTCTGTTCACCAGCGACAACGGTGCCGAGATCTTCAGCTGGCCCGACGGAGGCAATCATCCCTTCCGGGGCGAAAAGGGTACCGTGTACGAGGGTGGCTTCCGCGTGCCGATGCTGGCGCGCTGGCCCGGCGTGATCGCACCCGGCGTCATCATCAACGAGATCATGTCTGCCGAAGACTGGATGCCGACGCTGGTAGCGGCCGCTGGCGAGCCGGAACTCAAGGAAAAATTGCTTAAGGGCTACCAAGCAGGCACTACGACCTTCAGGAACCATCTTGACGGTTACAACTTCAAGCCTTTCTTTGAGGGAACGGTATCGCAGAGCCCGCGTCGCGAATTCTTCTACTTCAGCGACAACGCCGATCTGATGGCGGTGCGTTACAACCAGTGGAAGATCACCTTCAAGACCATCGTAGGCAACCTGTTCAGCGGCAAGGAAGATTCAACCAACGTGCCACTGGTAACTAACCTGCGGGTTGATCCGTGGGAGCGCTACCAGACCGAGTCCACGTCCTACGGCCAGTGGTGGGGCGAAAAACTGTGGGTAATGATGCCCGCCACGGGCGTCGTCGGTGCGTTTCTAGCCACCTTCAAGGACTATCCGCCCAGCCAGGTGTCCGGGTCGCTCAGCGTGGATAAGGCCCTGCAAGCGTTAGAAGAAGGGGGCAGAAAGAACTGATAGTTCCGCAACGGCGGCCCCAATGTGCTTTTACTCGCAACGCTGCATGTAGCAGCATCCAGCGGTCCAGCCTATGGGTCAAAGGGTAGAAGATGACGTCTGAGCGTGCACTTGGTCCGCTATTGGCCGAAAGCGGCCTTCTCCGACCGTAGCGGACCAGCGCTAGTGACCCTGCCGCCATGTCCGCTCGTACCACTGGCAATACTGGGAGGAAGTCGATCTCGGGCGGATCGTCTCGAAATCTCCGAAGCGACACTCTCGTGTCCTCCGCTCGGAACTGCCCTTCAATATGAGACCGAACTGCCCGAGGTCCGCAGCCTCGCTTGACCTACCATCGATCCCTCCTGGGCCAGTACGCTATCTGCCCCTGGGCATAGGTTAAGGCGTCCTTGAGCGCCTGAACTCTAGCTTCCGCAACTCCATCCTCAATAAGCGCTTCGCAGGCGCTCTCAAGCGCCCAATACACGGGCGCGGCTCTGTTGATGTAGTGAAGCCAGCTATTGAGTTCACTGGGGGTTGGGATAGTTGCATTGTGCACGTGTCCAGCAATAGCCGCGGACACATCTCGCAATGCCATTGCCACATCCCAAGGCTGATCGTTCGTAGACATCAGCAAGATTCCTTTTTGTAGGTCCTGCGCACGTAGGCAACCTGATTGGGCTGGCTCGTGCCACCTGGCCATTGCCCTAATCCTCCCAAGTCGTCCCGCCGTGGCTGGGCTGAGACGCCATTTCGGAAGCCATACCCTGCACCCGGATTTTTTTTCACGGTGCCTGCCGGATCTCCTTCCGCGGCATTCTCCTGTGTACTTACGATAGCCCCGGCTTGCTCTTGCTCATCTGCGGAACCCCCGGACCGCCAACAGCCGACGTCCAGTCCCGGTAAGGCGCACGACGTGGTGGGCCTGTGGCCTCGCCTTGCCCAGGCGGCTGCCACTGTGGGTTGTACCTTGACTAAGCGACGCTTTCGAATCCAAGCGGTACTCTGCCAACTTTAGCAACGCTTCTCGATCAACGCTCAGCCCGCTAATCCGATCCTTCAAAGCCTTCGGCAGCCATGCAGAGCTTTACGGCTTTTCGGGCGGTTACGATCGATACTCCAGCTGCGGAAGCAACTTCGCGAATCAAGTCCTTGAGCTGCTTGATACGGCCCTGTTGGTAGTCCTCGACAAGGCCCGAGCCGGCAACCATCTGGGCAGCATGCAACTTCGACCGTCCGGAAGCAGTTGCCCAGTCCTTCCTTCGTGCGATGTAAGCCCTAGACTGACAAGGCAACTGGTGCAGAACGTAACCCGTTGAAACTCCCTGCTGCGCACAGAACAGCCTGAACGACACCAAGACCTTCGGACCTTTCAAGGCTCGGGACAGCGCGGCTTCCACTCGAGCACGGACCTCCCTGGAATGCCGCGGACGAAATGTACGCGGTAGTGGTGGGGACGCCGGTCCGTAGAGCTCGCGTGTAGTCTCAGGTGGCTCAGATGACTGAAAGTCGAGAAGTGAAACGTTAAACGCAGTTGCCATTCGCAGGATGCTCACGAGTGAAGGCCTGCTCGTCCCGCTCGTTAATGATGGGATTGCGAGCAGCGGATCTCCCGCTGGAAGTTCCCGGCGGTGACGTTTGAAGAAGAGCCGCATGCTCTGGCGATTGATCGTGACTGTGGGATCGCAAGCGCACGCTTCAATAAGCTCGTAGATCAGATCTTCGCCAAAAGCTGGCCGCTTCGCGGAGGAAAACTGGGGCGAAGCCGCTAAGAGTCCCGCTCCGCACACGTTGCAAACATCTAGGCGTGATCCTGCCCTAGCCAACTGGGGGGACGTACACGCCGGGCAGCGGTCGGTCAACTCGATTCTGTGCGCTCTGCATCTGGTTACTGGTAACATAGCCCACAGTAGGCGGTCATAAAGAGGCTGGTTCGATTTGGAATCCTCCGTATAGCAAGCCGGGCACCAAGCTCTGGACGTTCGTAGCACCCCGATCGAAGTGGGCGATAGGGCACGTGCGATCGGCATCATGGTGCCTGATCTCAATGTTGTCACGCCAGTTGCGTGCCTAAGTGCCACCACGAGCTTCTCGACGTCTGAGCCCATACCGCACAGCGGAGTTCGGCAAGTCGAGTGAGCTATCGATGGGAATCGGTCTGCTGACCCTTGAGAATGCGTGCGCTCCCACCAGGCCCGAAGGTGCGAAGCTAATTGCCACTCCGAACATCCATGTGCTTGAGCCATACGAGTTAAGTAAGAACTGAGGCCCTCCACCTCAACTGTCCCTGCGCCGAGGTGGGGAAGCGAGAAATATTCCGCCATCAGCGGCCCCTTGCCGCGGGCACTACTCGATCCCGTTTCGGCGCTCTCTGGAAGGGCTTTCTGCGCGGTCGTGGAGCGCTCAACGATGGTTGCGGGTCGTCGCCAACATTTGGCTGTGCGGGGAGTAGCTTCTGCATGGCGGCCTCTCCGACCGCGATCTCCTTCGCAATGAGGATGATCTGCTCCTCGAACCTAGTCTCCATGAAGTGCTCCAAGCGAAGCAGCACCTCGCCATTGGAGGACATTTCGCACATGGCTGCATTAATCCAGGCTAGAAGCAGGCCAAGGCATCCAAGCGTGCCAGCCCTGATATACGCGCAGTGCGCGATCAAGGATTGACCATTCTTCCAAGATAGACACTCGTCTAATCCCTTGAGTATGCCTTTGAAGCTGAGTTCGTCATACGTGCACGCTCGATACCTTGCAAATTCAATGACCCTCATTCGTCCGTTCAGATGCGCCGATGAAAGCCCCGCAGTGAATAGCTCATAGCTACCCGCGAGCACTAGAATTACACCCGTTGCGTTTGCTAGGCACTTGAGCGAGTCCAGAATTTCGGAGGGCAACCCGCCTCGGCTCGTCCTCAGAAGGTGATGCGCTTCATCAATGAACAAGTACCGGGTCTGTCGATGCAGAATTGCTTGCTCAAGCTTGATGCGTAGGTGCGTCTCCGATTCGCTTTGGCGGATGACAAAGCCTAAATCCCCGTACATGGGATGACGCAGAGCCTGGAGTGCGCGTATGGTGAAGTGCTTCATAGAGAAGCGGCCGCCATTGGTGGTGGCGGCTTCTACTACAATGGTTGGCTGCGTGTCCCCGACAGTTGTTTGCTTGACCAGACGTTCAGAGACGTCTCGGACCAGTCGGGATTTTCCCACCCGCGTCGGACCGACGAGTAGGACCACGCTTCCCGGCGCACCCATTGAAAGCTGCGTGAATAGCCGTCGCTCCACCTCTTGATATCGCGGGTGGTGTATGTCGAGTCTATGCAATGCTGCTGGAGACAGCTTCCGGGCCATGATCATTCGCTCCAGGTGACAGATATGCTGGGAATGTTTTCTGAGGCTGTGTGATTGTCATCTAGGTCACGTCGGTTCCGTGGAGCCTCGGGTACAATCGTCTCAACGGATGTAGAGCGCCCTCGTCTCGTGAGGTGGCGCGCCAATGATAGATCTGCCTCTTCCGTTGCTTGTGCGAGCTCGGCGCGCCCGTCTAGCCGCAATGTCGAGCGGCAAAGTTTCGCGAGCAAGTTCCTGGCTTCGCTTGGAAGCGAACCCCTCGACCTGCAGGGTACCCACGCGTCATTGACCCGCGCATAGACCACTTCGTCATCCCACGAGTCAAGGCGGACCTCAGCCTTACTTTTCGCTGCCTTGGCAAGTGCCGGGCTCCAGTACCATCGGCCTAGCACATTGATGCCGCGAGACGGGTCTATCGTGTACCACCTGCAAGGCGCATCGACGGACGTGGCGACCAGGAAGTCTAGATCGAGTTCGACTGGAATCCCTGACATGGGGTAGGTCTGAAGCCCGCAGTCCATGATCACATCTGGAGAGTTCAGAGCTTCTCCCCTCAAGTGCATATTCAGCTGGTCAAAGATGGCGCTTTCGAGCTCATCATAGAAGTCGATCAGGTCTTGCTCTGCCAACGCACTGCTTCGATGAGAGGCGGAAGCGGCACGTCCCCGAGCATCGTTTCGTGTCGAGCCAGCCCGTTTCCATAGGATGGACGTCTTTAGTAATCCGAAGAGGCGCTCTAGATCTCCTCCGAATCTTGGCGCCCCGCTTGGGCGATCCTTCTTATGAACGCCGTATATTGCAAGAGTGGATTCGTAGAACGTGGATTGAAAGTCTGACCCGCAGTCACTTGCAATTGTCTCGGGAAGACGCCCGTGACGTCTGGCACAGTCCCGAAGAAGCTCGGAAAGAACCTTCCTGCTCGGCGGTCGGAATCCAACCGTGAGTGCAAGAACCTGGCTGCTGGCGACATCCCTCAGGACGCTGATCCACGGCTTTCGGGTGATCCGCTGATTCCCTGAACTGCGAAGCACCAACGTTCGGTCGCTGAGATAATGGTCGGCTTGTGCTGACTCGAATGGCCGTCGCACAGGCGCGCTACAGTGTCGACGATCCGTAGGCTGCGCAGCGGCGTTAGCTGCTCGCTTTCCGCCTCTGCACAAGGCCATGTGCTCTGGATCTCGAGCCTTCACCCTTGCGACGTATGTAGTGAACGATATCGGGAACTCGGCTTGCGGGAGTCCACCGGCGTTCCTCTTATCGTCAAAGAAGTTCTTGTAGTCGACATAGCTGGCGTACATGGACGGTGAGGCCGCAATGGCATGATGATCGGTTATGCACTCCTGGATGAATAGCTCATGTGCCGGCGTGATACGTGGAGCCTTGTTTCCCGGCCTAGCTCTGGGCATTAGCGCTCGGACGTCGCCATTGCTCTTGCGAAGAATTTGACGGTGGCGTCTTAGAGTTCGTGCCGAGAATGTGGCCTGACATGCGCCATCAAGCTCTCTCTTGCGCTGAAGCATCAGCGAGGCCTGTGAAACGTTGGGCAGTACATCGCAAGTCCCGCCATTCGGCACTACTCTGTGCCATGTCTCGATTACCTCTATCGCATGGTCGAAGCAGCTGGCCGACAGGGCTACAAGTGCGTCGTGTGGGGACGATAGTAGAAATCGATCAAGAGGAGCGTAGAGCCAACCATCATGAATGCCGCGAAGTAGCACTGCCGAGTCAGGTAGATTCAGCTCCCGAGTCAGATCTGCGATGCTCGCGATCAAGACATTTCCAAGGTGCCGCCTGATCCTCGCCTTCCAGTGCTCGGTCTTGGGGGCGGCGGGCCACCGCCGTACTGCCAATAGCAGGTCGATGTTGCTGGACCGGAGCTCGCTCCTGTCGTCGGGGACCCAAACTTCATGTGAAATGCCGAGATCACCAAAGTACGCCTCCGCAGGCGCGTAGTGAAATGCGTCGTCGCCGCCCTTCGTCCAGTCTTGCGCTCTCGTGGTGGCGAGCAACTCTGCAGACGCTTCTGGCTTGCATTCGACTACGGCAGGCCCGGAGGGGCGGAGAATGAGAAAGTCCGGAGTGTGTGTTGAGCGCTGACGTCGTCCAAGCCTATTGGTGATGACCAGCGGAACCGTTGTTGGCTGGTCCCAGTACTCTAGGACATTGATTTGGTCGTACTCGCACATCCGAACAAGTGCGCCTTCGACCGTGGCGCTCTCCGCCTGGATCACATGGCCCATCCGTTGACTGGCGAAACGCAAAGGAGTGTTGCGCGCATTTCCGGATCCGACCAAACGGGCAGGATCGGTTGCGCGGACATGCTCGATGTATGCCCGCCCTGAAGGCGGGAGCTGCCACGAGGCGAATAGTGCTTCGAGTTGCGCTGTCTCAAGCATTGAATAGCCCTCCAACGTTGCCGTCGACGTGACCGGCCATGACCGCCCGTGACGGGGCCTCGGGCACCCGTGCGGAAGTTGACTTACGAGGGAAGTGGTGCTGAGATTGGCGTGCCAGGTGGACAACGTTGGCAACCATTCGAAAGCCCCGACCTCTAATCGGGGCTTTCGTGTTCTCAGCGACCGGATTCGGCTATCCGTCCATCGCTGTCTCACAGGTTGGGAAGTGGCTTTCGGGCAACGTTGCCCGCAGATAGGCGGCCAGGTGCTTGGGGGACGTATAGAGTCCTTGGCGGTTTGGCAGCCGGAACATGTCGATTGCAACGACTCCGCGGCTGCGTGCCTTAGCCAGCGAGTTTGCGCTTCTGTAGCCCAGGATCCGGGCTGTCGCGCAGGAGTCGATCACCAGCCCATACTCTCGTTCGAGCCGGGATTCCAGGGAGCTCAGTGCGGGTGATTGGAGCTTCATGACCGTTCATGACTGCCTTGTTGAACGATCGTAACCATCTTTTCACTTGCCGCGCAAGCGATTTATTGGCTTAAGCCCTTGATTGTAAAGAACTTCTGTTGTTGGGAAGTGATGATCTTTTGTTGCACTAACCAAGGGGCCTGAGAAAACGCTGACCCGGAGTAACCTCTACATGCGTCACTTGGGGGCACGAACAAGTCGCCTCATGGTATGGACGGCCCATGGTGGGCACGGTGTGCGGCCAGTAGAAACAAGCCACGCTTGACGGAGCACCTCCGCGTCGACCAATGCGTGATGCCGCCTGGCTCGCACGTGGGGATGTGCCTCGAAGTAGGCTTCCACCAAGGTGAGCGTCACCTTGTCATGGATTACCTCGGTGACCATCGCTTCCGGGGCCGGACCGCACGCTGATACCTCTGCTTCGGATAGATCGAAGCCTGCCAATACGTACCGTAGGAGCTGAAGGTCGTTGGCGTAGTCGGAGTAGATCGCGGGTGACCGTCCCCTAACGAGAAAGGCCCGTGCACTTCGCGTCATCGCCTCATCTGAGCATGCAGACGGCCCGCGATCGAGTTGCCGGTACACAACTTGGCGAACGAAGTCAGTCGGGTACTCGGGAAGTGTGTCGCGCTCGGCGTAGAAGAACTCCCCATTCTCCGCGACCAAAGCGACGCTGACGAGCTCAGAGCCTAATGTGTCGGCCCATTCGGTATCGAGGAAAAAGCGCATACACAAAGTCCGAGCGCACTCGCCGCGGCGCAATGTGTCATCTGTCCTGGCGAATTAGGTGGTGCCCCTGGCCGGGCTCGAACCGGCACTTGCCGCTTATCTGGCGCTGACGGGATATAAATCCGCTGCTCTACCAATTGAGCTACAGGGGCGTGATCGTTGCGATCACACCGGTATTCGAACGTAGCCTAGGCATGGGCAGGTATTCATCTGGAGTCAGACTAGCACAATCGAATCGGCCGGTTGCTGCGGTCTAGGACGTCGGCTCGCCACGTGGCAGGAGGCTTCTACTGCGCACAGCTCGAATCGGCGGCAACATAGGGGGGGGCGCAGTAACTGTAGCGGAGAGGAGGGCGCTTCATGGCCAGCTGGGGGCGTAGTTTGGATCGAATACGGCGAAGGACATGGCGGCTCCCAATCCGAAGGTGGAAATTTTGATGAATAGAGATCGACCTCCGATTCTGCGCACTCCAGCCGCATCCTGCCCAATCAGGTGCGGCAATCAAGAAAAAGCGCGCACCAAAGTCACCTCGATGAAAAGGCAATACTAACAACTGCTTGCGGCGTAGATGTCTAGTGGAATATGTGTTTGCGAGAGGCAAGGTTTGGAGGAGTTGTTGATTGTTAGCGCGCCCGGGGTCATAGTTCGTTCGCCCCCCCTGCTAATCTGTGCTGGAGTGAAAAAAGATGGCTAAGAAAAGGTTGCCGCTCTCACCAGATGATTCCGCTGACCCCGGATCAAGCAGTGGCCAAACAGCTAGTGCGGCAATCGCGAAGTCGGTCGCGCGGACGAAGGTGATGCAGAGTGACATGCCATCGCTGACCTTGGACCAAGCCCTCCGAGTCCCAAGAGCGATCTGGGATGACTTTGCTGGAAAAAGTGCCGCTCCACATGACATTGCATTTGCAGTGAACATGACGCCGACGAGTGGGCCTTGGCGCACATTGACCGGTGCATCTATAGCGTATGGCTTAACGGAAGGAGGCTACGGGGCCGATTCGATTAAGCTCACGCAGCTCGGGAGGCGAATTGTTGCACCCGAGGAAGAGGGCGACGATGTTCGAGGTCGGGCGGAAGCCGTACTCAAGCCACGCATCATGCGCGAGTTCTTCCAGCGCTACGACCGCGCAAAGTTTCCGCAAGACGGGATCGCTGCAAACGTCCTGGTTACCATGGGGCTTCCGAAGGAACGTGCAGCGGAAGCGGTACAGGCGTTGAAGATGACAGGGACCAATACCGGGATTTTGCGGGAGACAAAGACCGGTCTCTTTGTTGCCATCCCAGCGCCAGGAGAGAATCCCGTCTCGCCGACGGTGGACTCTGGTGCTCACAGCAGCACTGGCGTCAACCATATCGATACTCCTTCGGAAATACAGACGGAGGAACCCGATGTTGCGCGCAGCGTTGGAATGCAAGCCACACGGCCGGTTGATCCCAGCAGCAATAGAGTCTTCATCACGCATGGCAAAAGTCGTGCCATCGTGAACCAGATTAAAGAACTCCTTCAATTCGGGAACTTTGAGCCGGTTGTATCGGTGGAGCGTGAGTCGACTGCTGTACCGGTTCCTGACAAAGTCTTTCACGACATGCGCGAATGCACGGCGGGCGTGATCCACGTCAACAGTGAGGGGGAAATGTTGGATTCGGAGGGCAATAAGCACGTCCACCTTAACCACAACGTTCTCATCGAGATCGGGGCTGCAATCGCGCTCTTCAACAAGAGGGTCATCTTGCTTGTGCAGAAGGGAGTTGCTTTGCCGTCGAACCTTCAGGGGTTGTATCGCTGCGAGTATGAGGGAGATAAGCTCGACTACGATGCGACCATGAAGCTGCTGAAAACGTTCAACGAGTTTCGGGCGAAGACCTGAGTGTTTCGGCATCTGGATCGTGGTCGGGGAGATGCTTGGCGATAGCGACCGCCACGGCGGAGCTCGCTGAATCAAGCTTATGGTTTGAACACGGTGTGGTGCGGCTTTGAGTTTGGAAAAGCAGTGCTTGGCAGACGACATGCGTCGCGGCGACGTTGGCTCAGCCACGGCCGAAGGAATGCGCATTTGTTCAATAGACGGGATCACCTGAAAAGGAGGCGATATGGCTACTGTGACTTATCCGTGCTACTGGGAAAAGAAGGACGCGAAGGGACATTGGTATTGGGTCTACTACGCGTCGAATGGACTTGCTGTCGCTCGTAGTAGTGAATCCTACGTCGCGAAGGCGGATTGTGATCGCTCAATCCAAATTCTCAAGGGATCAGCAACTAGCGCTGAGTTCTACGACAAGTGATACGAGTCGAGATGGTCTCCCTCAGCGGTTGTCACCTTGCGCATCCTGAAGAAGTGCAAGCTCTGTGAAAACGCCGAAGCTACTTCCTGTGGCTGAAGGTCCACTGCCCAACGTGGCCAACCAGCGACCACTGTCACACGGGGCGGAAGGCCGCAGAAGTGTCTCGGTAAGGATTCTTTGGTAGGTGAAAGTGTAAAGGTCGGTCCGGCAATGAATCAGTCAGCCAAGCACAGCGGAGATTTCACCGGAGGTCATGGATTTCTAGTGAAATCAGCGAGTTATCTTCCGCGTCAATCTTGCTTTCGACCCTCGGCCAACTTGTATTAAAGCGTAAAGCGCAAGTTGGCCGGTTTAAGGCCTCTGGAAGCTTGCCGCCCTAAGCGATTCAACCACTTATGGACCATAGATGGTAATTTCGCCGGCTGCGGCCAACTTGTGCTGTAAGCATGTGGCCAAGTCATGGTTGCGCCCACATGTTGACCAGGTATTGGCCGGGTAAGCTGCCGCAATGATCAGACCCCTCACCGTAGTTGAGATCCAGGGCCGAAGTGAGCAGGGCATGACGCGCCCGTTTCACTGCCGCTGCGATGACGGCAACCTTTACTTCGTCAAAGGGCGCGCGGCAAGCCAGCGCAGCCTGATCTGCGAATGGCTTGGCGGCAATCTCGCTAAAGCTTTCGGTCTGCCGATTCCGGAATTCACGATCGCACAGGCAGCCCCCGAGCTTCTGGAACTGCACCCGGAAGGCCGAGACCTGGGGTCTATGCCTCTGTTTGCCTCGCGGAAGGTAGAACACGTGCAGGAGTTCAGCATTTCCCACTTGCATCAGGTGGATGACTGTCTGCAGCGCGATGTGCTGGCTTTCGACTGGTGGATCAACAATGGAGACCGCACCCTTACGGCCTACAGCGGGAACCCCAATTTGCTGTGGAGTACCGAGGCGCGCAAGCTGGTCGTCATTGATCAGAACTTAGCCTTCGATCCGGACTTTGACCCTGCTACGTTCAGTGTGACCCATGTCTTTGCAGGCCAGATAGATCTTTTGAATCAAGATCTTATAGAACCTCAGCGTCTACGCGAACTGTGCGGTCGGGCGCTGGCGGTTTGGGCCGATGCCTGCAAGAATGTCCCTCAAGAGTGGCAGTTCGTGGATGAAGAGCAGACCGTACCCACCAATTTCGATCCAGATGCTGTTCTTGCCCTGTTGAATAGATACTCCCATGAGGACTTCTGGAGGATGACTCCATGGCTCCGAGCCTGATGAATCCTGTTCCCTGCCAGTACGCAATCATTCGCTTTCTGCCTTACGCGGAAACGGGCGAGTTTGCCAATGTCGGCGTGGTGCTGGCCTGTCCGGCGACGGGCTACTTTGACTTCCGCCTGGTTCCCACCCGAAAAACCGGGCGCATCCGCGGCTTCTTTGAGCAGTTGGATCTGAAGATATATCGCGACGCTCTGACCTACATGGGGGAGGAGCTTGAGCGCCTCCGCGCACTGGCTGCCAATGTCGCCATAGGCAATAAGGAAGCTGTGCGCCAACTGTTCATCGGATTGGTGCATCCACGTGAGACTTTGCTGCGATTCGGTGAAACCCGGGTCGTGATGGCAGAGGACCCTGATGCAATGCTCGGCCAGTTGTTCGCCAGGATGGTTGAGCGTGATTTCGCAAACAAGGATTATCACGACAAGTTGGTCGAGCGAGGCGTTCGCGAGCTGCTGCGCAAAGCGAACCTTCGGATGTATTTCAACGAAGCAGTGATCGGCAACGAAGATCTGCACCTGAACGTCCCGTTTGCTCACAAGCGTGGCGAGAATGTGCACCTTGCGATCAAGCCCCTCGACCTCGCAAAGGATGAAGCCAGCAGAGTCTTCGATACCGGTGGTCGTCTTGTCGACCGCATCCAGCGTCTCAAGAAGCACAATCTTTTGCCGCCCGATATGCTGGTTGCTGTCCAGCGGCCCGACGGTAATGACCAGCGCATCTTGGGAGCCATCGATGAGATCGAAGGTGATCTGAGAAAGGCGGGTGTAGAGGTGGAGCGTGCGGACAACATTCGCGCCATTACCGCGTTTGCTAAGGCGGCTGCCCTTCACTGATCGCGTCGACCAGTGCGTCGCAAAAGACCATCGACTACGGAATGCAGAGCACGCTTCCAGCCTGCCGTTGATGCGCCGCGCACAGTTTGAGGCGCAGCGCGTTGACTCGGCTGTCTCCCAGCGTCAGCATGGCATCGTCACCGCAAAATCGGTGACCGGGATTTGCAGCCCGAAGAGCAAGGCGCATCAGCGCCCAGCCCGTTGCAGGGCGCTGGATCTCAACTCAACTGAGGAATCCCGCCATGTCATCCGAAAATCTCACCGCGCCCACGCGCACATCCGTTGACTTCACCCACTACTTCGGCCAAATCGCCGATACGCTGGAGTGGGGGAGCTCCACCTGGCTTACGTTCGAAGAACATCTGACTGCCAACGACACGCCGTTCGAGGCGCTTACGCTCAGCGATGTCATTGGTGCCATTCACTCTACCCGCAGCGCACACCCTCACGCACCGGGCACCTTGGTCAACCGGTTGATCGGCGTGGACGATGTATCCAGGACGGATCTGTTCCGGGTCATCCGCGAGCTGCTGCGCATCTATGATCTGCGTATCGTCGAACTGCTGGCACTCATCGACATCCTGGAGCACTGCCCGGGAACCGTGGAAGACCTGACCATCAGGAACCTGCTGGCGTTGATCTCCGTTGTGGATGTCTACAACTCGCCGCTTACGCCTGCGGCTGTTACGGAGGCCACCAAGGCGGCTGCGGCGGTGCACTAGGGCCTTGCAGGTGTCCGTGAGTGCCCAGGGGGGGCGCGGATGATGGAAATGCGGCCCGCGCATGTTGTTGTCGCGGGCTGGGTGGAGAGTCGCCGGACCAACGGTCCGGCGCTACCGGTGTTGCTGCTACAGAACGTTCACAACTCCGGTTCCACACTGCCTGAGCCAATAGGGCAGTACTGGAGATGGCTCATGCGTCGCATCAATGTTGCCGTGCTCGCTGCTGCCATCGCGGTCGCCGGAGCAGCGGGGTGTTCCCAGCAGAATCAGGAGGCGCGCGAGAATGGCGTTCCTGTTGGCATGGCCAACCCGGCGTCCGAGTACTGCGTGAAACGCGGTGGCAAGGTCATGATCGAGAAGGACCGGGATGGCAATGAGCGGGGCATCTGCCACTTGCCGGACGGCAAACGGATCGACGAGTGGGAACTGTTCCGGCGGGACGGCGGGCAGAAGCAGCGCTAACGCCGGTCCAATCCGAATTTTCAATCAAGTTGGCTTAAACGATAGGTGCGACGTATCAACGACCTATAAAGTCTTACTAAGTTTTATAGCAACTTGATAGCAAGGCCATGCGGGCGCATCAGCATCGCAGGCAAACGCCGGACCAACGGTCCGGCGCACCCGGTACCTCGCGACCGTTGACCGCAAGCGCCCTACTTGTAGTTCTTGCCGACCTCTTTGGCCGCACGATCAATCGTATCGGCCACCACCTTGGGCTGGGTCATGAAGACGGCATGGCTCGCAGGCACTTTGGTGATCTGCGCGTTGATGCGTTCGGCCATGTGGATCAGCATCGCCTGATCAAACGCCTTGTCTTCAGTGGCGATCACCGCCCAGCTCGGCTTGGTGCGCCAGGCCGCATGCGTCACTTTAGTGCCAAACGCCGACATGTTGATCGGCACCTGCGAATCGCGCAGGAATGCCGCGTCCGCATCGGTGGTGTCATGCGCAAAGCCTGCCTTGAACTTGTCGGGCTTGATGAAGCCAAAACCGTCGCTTCCTGTTTCGATCACGAACTCAGGCGTGGGCGCAAAACCGGTGTACAGCTGCGCCGTAGTCTCGCCCGCATCCGGCGCCAGCGCCGAGACGTAGACCAGCCCGGCAACGTTGTCGTGCACACCCGCTTCGGTAATCACGGTGCCGCCCCACGAATGCCCGACCAGGATGGCCGGCCCATCCTGACGATCCAGCACGCGCTGGGTGGCCTTCACGTCGTCAGCGAGCGAGGTCAGCGGGTTCTGCACGATCGACACGTGGTAGCCACGCGCGGTCAGGTCGTCGTACACCCCGCGCCAGCCGCTGCCATCGGCGAAGGCGCCATGCACCAGCACGACGTTGTGCACCGGTTGGTCGCGAACGGCGTCGCTGGCCTGGGCGGGGGAGAGGGCGGCCGCCAGGGCGACCGCGAACACTGCAGGGATGAGCTTGAACATGGACGACTCCTCGGGACGGTGGGATTGCGGGGGCGGCGTTGGCCGGCAGGGCTACTTTGCCGGCCACACGCGCACGATCGGTCGCATAAAGTCCTGATAACTTGATCCGGCGTCCAAATCACCCCGGACCTGCGTCCCTCACACCGTAGGCACCGTCCCGCCGTCGATGGTGTACTCCGTGCCCGAAATCGAAGCCGCACGCGGCGAGACCAGGAACGCGATGAGGTCGGCCACTTCGCGCGGCTGCGCCGGTCGCCCCAGTGGGATGCCGCCCAGCCCGTCCATGACCCGTTTCCTGCCGCCTTCGTAATCGGTCTGTGCTTCGGCCGCGATACGTTCGACGAAGGCGACGGAAGCTTCGGTTTCAATCCAGCCCGGCGCGACCCGCACCACCCGCACGCCCTTCGGCGTGACTTCCTTGGACAGTGCCTTGCTGTAGGTGGACAGGGCGGCCTTCGCGGCGGCATAGGCGGTGGTCGCCTCGGGCAGCGGCAGGGTGCGCTGGATCGAGGTGACGTGCAGGATCACGCCGGATCCCTGCGCGATCATCGCCGGCAGCAGTGCGCGATCCAGCCGCACGGCGGACATCAGATTAAGGTCCAGCGCGTTGGCCCATTCGGCATTATCCAGCGCGGCGAACCCGCCGGCAGGTGCCGATGAGCCGCCCACCACGTTGATGAGCGCGTCGATGCCGCCGAGGTGGTGCAGCGTTGCCTCGCCGGCCTGGCGGGCGCCTTCAGCGCTGGCGAGATCTGCTTCCATGTAATGCACACCCTTGACGGGCGCGCGCGGCAAGGTACGCGCTGTTGCCAGTACATGTGCGCCCAGCCCCGCCAGCAGCTCGACCACCGCCGCGCCCAGCCCGCGCGTGCCGCCGGTAACCAGCACGCGCTTTCCGGTCAGTTCCAGATCGAAGCTCATGCCGCGATCTCCAGCCGGGCGATCTTTCCGCGCTCGAGGGTGAAGGCGTAGCGCAGGTCCAGCGGGCTGCCGGGAAAATTGCCTGCCACGGTGCTGGTGACCAGGTAGCTGCGGCCATGCTGCTCCAGCGCACGCGGCGTGGCGGTGTAGCTGTAGCGGGCGGCGGCATCGGTCTTCCACGCCTCGATGGCCGCAGGCCCGGCATGGGTATGGCCCTCGTCCAGGACCACCCCATCGCGGGTGAAGCATCGGGCCACGGCCGCGGCGCCCTGGCTGTCGGCGTGGAAGTAGGCGGCTATCGGATCGGGCAGGTTCAGATCAGTCATCGCAGTGCTCCTGTGGGTTCGGGGTGGAGCAAGCGTGAGCCGTTCTGGAAGGTAAGAGAATCGCCTATGATCCGATCAGACCATGTAGGGAACAGTGCACAATGCGCGGCGCTGAATTCGCGGAACTGAAGGCCTTCGTGGCGGTGGTGGATCGCGCCAGCTTTGCCCGGGCGGCCGATCACCTGGGCCTGTCCCGGTCTGCCCTGAGCCAGGTCATCCGCCAGCTGGAATCGCGCCTGGGCGTTCGCCTGTTGAACCGGACCACCCGCAGCGTGTCGCCCACCGAAGCCGGGCGCCGGCTGCATGAGCGCATAGCGCCGATGCTGCGCGACATGGACCAGGCGGTTGCCGAAGCGGTCGGTGCCAACGCGCGCGCGGCGGGCACGCTGCGCATCAACACGCTGAGCATGGCGGCGAAGAAGGTGATCGCCCCGCGCCTGGGCCGGTTCGCGCAGGCGCATCCGGAGGTGGTGCTGGACATCGTGATCGACGATGGCCTGGCCGATATCGCCGGTGAGGGCTTCGACGCCGGGATCCGGGTGGGTGGGCGCCTGCAGAAGGACATGGTGGCGGTGCGGCTGACGCCGGACATCGAATTGCTGGCGGTGGCGTCGCCCGACTACCTCTCCAGGTCTGGTGAGCCCAGAACACCGGATGACCTCGGTAACCACGCCTGCATCAACTGGCGTTTCCCGGGCAGCGGAAAGGTGGCGGGATGGGAATTCACTAAGCGGGGCAGGCGCGCCGAGTACGTCGGCGAGGGCCCGCTGATCTCCAACCACCAGGACATCGTGGTGCCTGCTGCCCTGCAGGGGCTGGGTATCCTGTACGCCTACAATGACGACGGCATCGCCGAGGCCCTGCGCGATGGAAGGCTGCGGCGCGTGCTGGCCGACTGGTCGCCTACGGTGCCGGGCCTGTATCTGTACTATTCCAGCAGGCGCTACCTGCGTCCTGCGCTGCGCGCCTTCATCGACTGCCTGCTCGACCGCGACCTTAACGGTGACGATCATGCCTCGCCTTCCCAGCCCCCCGGAGTTCCATGAGCGCCAGCATCAGCGCGTTGTCGCGCATGGCCACCCTTCTCTTCGTCGTGCCGCTGCTCCTGGGAGCGTGCGGAAGGACCAGTCGCGAGACAGTGCTCTCCGCCGATCCGCTGAAGGTCGTGGCGGTGACGCAGAGTACGCTGGACATCAATGTCAGCGAATACCGGAAGTACACCCGCTATGACCTGTACGTGGACGGCGAGAAGCTGTCCGACGGTGGCTTCGCAGCGCTGCTGCAGGACCCGGACGCACTGAAGGATCCGGTCGTGCACAGCGACGTGGTGGTGCTGGATGAATCCTCCATCCTGCTGGCATCGCACAACGACACCGGCGCCCGCTGCTGGGCGACGCGGCTCTCCGCCAGTGGCGGTGAGGTGCATCTTCAGAAGATCATGAAAAGCAGCATCGACTGCGCGCCCGACCCGGCGCCGCCGGGATGGTCGGCGTTTTACGATGAGGGCAGCAATCTGCTGTTGGTCCGCCACACGCCCTTCCATGTCTACCCTATCGCAGGGTACTGGTACGTGCTCTGGATCCAGGGCGATGTCGTCGCGGTGTACCAGAAGGACCGAGAGCAGGAGCGCCTGGTCGTAAGGCTGGCACGCATGTCGTCCCAACAGGCGCTGGCCGAGCAGATATTGCCGATGGACACTTACGCCGAGCCCGACCTGATGAATGCGTCACCGCAATTGCGGCAGCAGTGGCTGATGGATAACTTCGCCGTGGCCACGGCTCCTGCCGCGTCGCTACAGCTGCGCGCAGACAACCGGCTCCAAACCATATCGCCGGAGACATGGGCCGAGTACAAGGAGATCGATCGCCTCAACCGCGAGGAGGATGCGCGCGATCAAGCCGCTGCCGCAGCCCGCGAACGGGCTTTTTACGAAAAAGTGCTGAAGGAAGAAGCGGAAAGGCAGAAGCCGGCAGTGAACACAACGCCCGGATTGCCGACTCAGCGCTGAGCCTGCTGCATGCGAGGCAGCGCAATCTGGTTTGCGGCACGGCGATGCTCAATCATGCGGATCAGTAGGTGATTCGTATCTGTGCCATGTCGTCCGTGGTATCGCCCTGATTTCTGTCGGGTCACTCTGGGACGAGCGCGTCAGCATCGCCATAAGCGCTCACCCTGCGTTTGCGTAGGCAAAAAGAAGGCGCCGGACCTTCATCCGGCGCCTTGCGTAACACGGCGGCCATTGGCCGGACGCGACATTACTTCTGCTGAAGGAACGCCAGCAGATCCTGGTTGACCCTGTCCTTGTGCGTCTCGGTCAGCCCGTGCGGCGCGCCCGGGTACACGATCAGCTTGGCGCCTTTGATCTGCTTGGCCGACATGCGGCCGCCGACATCGATCGGCACGACCTGGTCGTCGTCGCCGTGGATGATCAGTGTCGGGACGTTGAACCGCTTCAGGTCCTCGCGGAAGTCGGTGGCCGAGAACGCGGCAACCGAGTCGTAGGTGTTCTTGATTCCGCCCAGCATGCCCTGCGCCCGCCAGGAGTCGATCAGCGCCTGGCTGGGCTTGGCACCGGGACGGTTGTAGCCGTAGAACGGACCGCTTGCCACGTCGCTGAACAACTGCGCGCGGTTTTCAAGCTGGCCCTTGCGCAGGCCGTCAAAGACCTCGACCGGTACGCCGCCGGGGTTGTCGGCGGTCTTGAGCATGAAGGGCGGCACCGCGCTGATCAATACGGCCTTTTTGACCCGGCCGGTGCCATGTCGGCCGATGTAACGCGCCACTTCGCCGCCACCGGTCGAAAAGCCGACCACCGTGATGTCTTTCAGGTCGAGCGTGTTGATCACCGTGGCCAGGTCGTCGGCGTAGTGGTCCATGTCGTTGCCCTCCCACGGCTGGCTTGAGCGGCCATGGCCGCGGCGATCATGCGCGACCACGCGGTAGCCGTGGTTGGCCAGGAACATCATCTGTGCATCCCAGCTGTCCGAATCCAGCGGCCAGCCGTGGCTGAAGGTCACCACCGGGCCATCCTTCGGGCCCCAGTCCTTGTAATACAGCTGCACGCCATCGGCCGTGGTGATGGTGCTGGGGGTGTGGGCAATGGCGGTGACAGCGGCGGGGTTCACCGGTGCAGCGGCCTGCGCGGCGGCACCGGCCTGGACAGCAATGGCCAAGGCGGTGGTGGCCAGGGTACGGGTAAGCGTGTTCATCGGGTGGTCTCCTGCAGAGGGAAGGGGATGCGACAGGCGCTACATTGGACCCCTCGGGCGGACTCGGGATGGCTGAAAGTCCCTGAAATTTGACCGAGAGTACAAAGCGTCAACGAATTCAGAAGTCCCAGAACACCGGCACCCAGCGGAAGACGTCGCCATCGGCCGAGACGCGACCGACCGACGGGAACGGCAGGTGGGTGGCCACCAGCATCTCGCCGGTACCGGCCAGCTCGTTGAGCAGGGTGATGCGCACCTGCGCGGCGCCTTCTGGATCGTGTTCGAACCCGTTGTGCCAGTTCGGCTGCTCGAAGCCCACTGCGAAGATGGCGTCACCAGCAAAGGTCAGGGCCTCGCCATTCGAGTTCAGGCGCACCACGCTGTGGCCGGGCGTGTGGCCGCCGGTGCGGTGCGCGGTGACGCCCGGCGCAATCTCGTGCACCTCGTCAAAGGTGCGCACATAGCTGCCGTACTCGGCCAGGAAGTGGGTAGCGGTGGCGCGCAGCGCATCCGGGAAGCCCGGCGGCATGTTGGTGCGGGTGAAGTCGGGCGCCTTCCAGAACTCCACTTCGGCGGCGGCCACGTGGATGCGCAGCTCCGGGTGCAGTTGCTCCTTTACGCCATCCACCAGCAGGCCACCGATGTGGTCCATGTGCAGGTGGGTGATCACCACGTCGGTGATCTCGCCAAGGTTGATACCCGAAGCGCCCAGGCGGCGGATCAGCTGCCCGGCGCGCGGCAGGTTCAGGTCAGGGTCCATTCCCAGGCCGGCGTCGATCAGGATGTTACGGTCCCCGCTGCGCACCACCATCACGTTCAACGCCCAGTCCAGCGCATCCGGCGGCAGGTACATCTCTTTGAACCACGGCGCGCGCTCGGCGGCGGAGACGTTGTGGCCGAGCATCTGGGTGGGCAACGGCAGCACGCCATCGCTGACCACCAGCACGTCGATATCGCCCACCTTGAGCGCGTACCGTGAGGGAACCAGTTCGTCGAGCGCGGGCGGGGGCGGGGCTACGGTGTTTTCCAGGGTGAACATGAGGAAATCTCCTTGGCGGGATCCACGGCAGGGGCGCCGTGCGGAATCAGCCTAGGGAAGGGCGCGCGCGGCCAGTAGATCCGCGCAGGGGCTCACACTGTTGCCGATCACGCAGCAATGCCGGCGCGTTACGGGTGACGGCGAACCCACACGCGTGTGTCTAGACTGGGCCCATGCCCAATCCCCCACCTGTCCGCCTGGCCGATATCAACATCGAGTCCTACATCTTCTTCGGTGCAGGCGCGGCGGTCGCGTGGCAGCTTGCCGACCCCGGCGTGGGGCGCGGCGTGGCCCGCCACAGTCAGACATTGAGACGGCCGTTCTCAAGGCTGCGGGCCACCATGAGCTACATCTACGCGGTGTCGCTGGGTACGGACGAGGACCGGGCCACCATCGCCCGCCATGTCAATCGCGCGCATGTGCCCGTGCAGGGCGAGGGCTACAGCGCATTCGATCGCGACCTGCAGTTGTGGGTCGCGGCAACGCTCTACCGCGGCGGGCTGGAGATGTACGAACTGTTCGTTGGCCCGGTGCCCGAAAGCAGCCGCGAACCGTTGTATCAAGAGGCGTGGGCCTTCGGTCGCACGCTGCAGGTGGCAGACGAGCAGTGGCCGCCCACGGCCGATGCCTTCGATGCGTGGTGGGAGAGCCGTCAGCTGGAGCTGCGCGTGGACGAGGAAGTGCGCGCCTATCTGCATGCCGTGCTGGAAAACGGAGCCCCGTGGTACCTGCGCCCAGCGCTGCCGCTGCAGGCGTTCGTGACGCGGGCGATGTTGCCACCGCACCTGAGACAGATGTTCGCATTGCCATGGACGCCGGCAGACGAGAAGCGCTGGCAGCGCTTTCGTCGTTGGGCACCGCGTCTGTATTGGCTGCAGCCGCGCTGGCTTCGGCATCTGCCGGCGCGGTACTTCCTGCGAAAGCTCAGGCAGCTTGGGAAATGAGCGAATCCTGAAAGCCGCTTGCCTCCCATGGCGGTTCAATGCTTCTTCGCCGTGTGTGGCGAGAAACCCCGAATGCAGTCGTTGGCAACGGGTTATGGCTGTATGAAGCAGAGAGGATGCGTTGCGGACGCGGGTTCGATTCCCGCCAGCTCCACCACATGTGCACCAGCCTTGGTGCCCAGCTGAAGGGGCTGCACTGGTTTCGACGTGGCGAGCAGTCAATGTGGACAGCCCGAGAGGCGACCGACGTAATCGGCGCAAAAACTGTAATCGCCAATGCTGATTACTACGATCAGAACGAACAGGACACCCTGCTCGCAGCCTGATTCACGCAAGCGCACGTGATTACCGAACGCGCAACCACCCCGTCAGCAACGGCGGGGTGGCTTTCTTTGTTCCTAGGCTGAGCGCAGTTGACGCTGCCTCGAGAAGCCTACCTCCAGACTTGCGCTCGGTAATTATTGTGCATACAATAAATGCGCCATCCATCACTTACGATGCCGCGAAAAGCAATCGAAATATCGAGGAGCGCGGCCTGTCCTTCGAGTTGGTACGGGCATTCGATTTCGAGACGGCGCTGTTCGTTGTCGATGACAGACAGGACTACGGAGAGATTCGCTATCTCGGGTTTGGATGGGTGGGTGAGCGCCTACATGCGTTGGTCTTTACCAGAACGTGCGACGGGATTCGAGTCATCAGCTTCCGCAAAGCCAACCAGCGAGAGGTCAGACGCTATGAACAAGCACAGAAACGCCGAAATGCCTGACTCCGAAAATCCGGAGTGGTCGGATGCTGACTTCAAGCGCGCAGTGACGTTGGATGACCTGCCGGAGCCGTTGCAAAAATCGTTGCGTGGCCGCCCCAAGGCCATGGAGACCAAAGAGCGGATAACGATCCGGCTCTCAGCGGAGGTACTCGAAGCATTCCGGGGAACTGGCGCGGGCTGGCAGACCAGGATCGACGCAGTGCTGAAAGACTGGGTGATTGCGCATAAAGGCAGCGGTGGCGCAAAGGCGTAGTACGTCTGAACATGGGGTGCCTGTGCTGGCACCCCATGCCAGTCTCAGCCCTGTCAGAACTTCCAGCCCACCCGCGCGTAGTAGAAGCCGCCGTTGAAGCCGTACGGTGAATGCACCGGGTACTCCGCACCTGCCACGCCGGACCACGGGTTCTTGGCCGGGGTGCGGTCGAACAGGTTCTGCGCGCCCAGGCTGAAGTACAGGCCCGAATCGAACTTCCAGCCCACTTCGGCATCCACGATCAAGGCGCTGCCGCCGTAGATCGGCAGGCCGCCGTCCGCTGCGGAGATCACGCCGCTGTCCAGGTGATCCTCATACCACGAGCTGTAGTAGTTGAAGCGCAGGTTGGCGTTGAAGACCTGGCGCTGGTGGTGAATGCTGAAGTAACCCTTGGTCTTGGGCAGCGACTTCTCCAGCTTGTACACGCGCGCTTCGTCGATGAAGTCCGGGTCGAAGCGGTCGACCTCGGTCCGGTTCCAGTTGGCGGCCAGCGAGTACGTGGTGTCGCCCCCGAAGTGCGTGCTCTTGAAGCTGGTGACCAGGTCGACACCGGTGGTGGTGGTATCAAACGCATTGCCGAAGTAGGTCACCTGCGAAATCGAGGCCGCTTCGGGGTTGCCGCCGGCCACCAGTGCCGCGCGTTCTTCCGGGGTGACCGCGAAGCTGGTGCTCAGCGCGATGCGGTCTTCGACCTTGATCTGGTAACCATCCAGGGTGATCAGCCAATCGCCTTCGGTCCACACGGCACCCAGCGAAACGTTCTTGGATTCTTCCGGGGTCAGCGGCTGGGCGCCCTTGAGCTGGGCGATGGGATTGGTCGGCGGCAGGGTGGCGATGTCTTCCAGTGCGGTGCCGCCGAACACGGTGCTGATCTGGCTGATGTTCGCCTGGCCGGGGGTCGGGGCACGGAAGCCGGTGTTGTAGGCGCCGCGCAGCGCGAAGTGCTCGTTGAAGTCGAAGCGCGCGGTGACCTTGCCGTTGGTGGTGCTGCCGAACGAATCGAAGTCTTCGAAGCGCAGCGCGCCGGCCAGCAGCAGGCGCTCGGTGACCTGCGCTTCCAGGTCTGCATACGCGGCCCAGTTGCGGCGGTCGAAGGTGCCGGCGGTACGCGTGCTGAACCCGTTGAAGCCGTTGGAGCCCAGCGCGAAGCCCTGTTCGGTCAGCGGACCGATCGCGGTGGACGGACCATCGCCAGGACTGATCTCGAAGCTCTCTTCGCGCCACTCGGCACCCACGGCCAGGCGCAACGGTTGGCTGGTGAAGCTGGTGGCGATATCGCGGCTCACGTCGATGTTGGCGCTCTTTTCGGTCTGCGTGTTGCCGCCCGGACGGAAGTACAGGCCGGCCGGCTGGTCCGGGCCGAGCGAGGCATTGACGGTGTTATAGATGATGAACTCGATATCGTTGCGGCCCCACGACCCGCTCACGTCCCAGTACCACTCGCCCCAGTTGCCCTTGGCGCCGGCGTACACGGAGCTGTCTTCCAGCTTGCCGCCGAAGCGCGGTGTGAAGCCGCCCGGCAGGCTGGACAGGAAGGTGTAGCAGTTGGCCGGCAGCGCGGCGACCGCACCGCTCACCGTGCTGTACGGCAGCAGGTTGCCACCGCCGTCGCGCAGCGCGATGGTCGGGCAGGCGCCTGCACCGGTGAGGTTGCCGACCAGCAGCGTGTCGCCGCCGTCGTTGGAGTACACGCCCGAACGTGCGGTGGGATCGCGGAAGTAGAAGCCGCCATCCACGTCGCGCTTGGCGTAGTTGCCGAACAGGTAGAAGTCCACGCTGTCGGTACTCAGGCCCAGGTTGGCGACCAGCTTGAGGTCGTCGTCGACCTTCGGCGAGCCCCACACCTGCGCCGGCTCGCCCACGCCCGGGTAGCCGGCGGCGATGGCCGCGGCGGCATCATCGCGCTGCACGCTGCGCGAGGTGTCGTCGACCTTGCGCCACTCGGCGGTCAGCGTGGCGAAGCCGCGCTCGGTGAGTGGCAGGCCGATCTGCGCCGAGTACTGGGTGGTGAGTCCGTCGCCCTTGTAGTACTGGCCGGTGAACACTTCGGCCGTGCCGCCTTCGCGCAACTTCTTCAGGCCGAAGTTGATCACGCCGGCAATGGCATCCGAACCGTATTGGGCGGCGGCGCCGTCGCGCAGCACGTCCACCTGTTCGAGGGCGAGCGACGGAAACACGGAAAGGTCCGGGCCCTGTGCGCCGTCGGACAGGCCGTGGCCCAGGAAGGTGATGACCGCCGCGCGGTGGAAGCGCTTGCCGTTGACCAGCAGCAGGGTGTTGTCCGGCGGCAGGCCACGCAGGTTGGCCGGGCGGATCAGACTGGCCGCGTCATCGATGGGAATGGTGCTGACGTTGAACGAGGGGACCAGCACTTTGAGCTGGTCGAGCGCATCGGTGGCGCCCTGGTTGCGGAATTCTTCGCCGCTGATGATGTCGATGGGTACCGCGGACGAGGAAACGGTGCGGGGCTTGGTGCGGCTGCCCAGTACTGAAACCGTATCGAGGGTCGCGGTTTCCGGGTTGGTCGAAGCATTGTCGCTGTTCTGTGCCACTGCGGCGGAACTGGTGAGCAGCAGTGCGGCAGCGAGTGCCGCCTTTACTGAAGATGCCAATGGCGAAATTGCTTTCGGAGCGTGAACACACTTGCCAATGCGGTCGTTCATGCATGCACCCTGCAGTCTGGTTGTGGTTGGGTCGTTCTCGTTACGTGCTCATCCGGTCGTTCTCCTTGCGTGCCAGCGGACCTGGTGCGCTGCACAAATACTTAACAGAACGTAAACAATACTGCAACGTATCTTTCGTTTTGACCTCATTCGTTCAAGAGACGTGAGGCAAAACGGACCCTTATCCGCCCCCGTTGAATGCGGCAAAGTGGAGAAAAGTGTGATTGGGATCTCATCCGCAATGAGATCGGTGCCGCGATTCGGGACAGATCTGGCCTGTCAGCCCGCTGGAATCAGGGCGCTTCCAGCGATGCCTGCAACGCGGCCGCGAGGGCCGCGTCGCCGCTGACCAGGTCCACCCAGCGCAGATCCAGCCCCTTGCGGTGGCCTTTGCGCACCAGCTTGAGACCCTCGGGGTCGAGGGTCAGGGTGTACGACTCATCGCCGATCTGGACTTCGCGGCGCAGGGGTTTGTCGAGCGGCGTCATGGGAACGGTCTCGTGTCATTCGTCCTGCAGCGATCCGCGGATCGAGCGCGCCAGGTCGCTGCGGGTGAACGGTTTGCCCAGTATCGCGATGTTGCGACCCACGGCGCCGCTGGCGTCGATGTCGCGCGGGTAGCCGGAGGTGAACAGCACCCGCAGCGCCGGCTTGTGCGCCAGTGCGCGCTTGGCCAGTTCCCAACCGGACATGCCGGGCATCACGATGTCCGAGAACAACAGGTCCACGTCCACGTCGGTGCGCTCGAGCAGGCGCATGGCCGAGGCGCCGTCGTGTGCTTCAAGCACGCGGTAACCCAGCTGCCGCAGCGTGTCCACGGTATACGCGCGCACGTCGTCGTTGTCCTCGGCGACCAGCACCGTGGCCTCCTCCTGCATCTCGTAACCGCCCAGGCCCCGGTGCTCGGTCTGGCCGGCCTGCGGCAGCTCGGCTGCCGAACGCGGGAACAGCAGGGTGATCGACGTGCCGGCACCGGGCGCGGAATCCACCAGCACATGGCCGCCGGACTGCTTGACGAAGCCGTACACCATGGACAGGCCCAGGCCAGTGCCGCGCCCTACTTCCTTGGTGGTGAAGAATGGTTCGAACACGCGGGTCAGCGTCTCGGCGGACATGCCGTGGCCCGTGTCCTTGACCCGCAGCATTGCGTAATGGCCCGGCGGAACGTCGGGGTTCTGCGCGGTGAAGTCATTGTCCAGGTGGGCGTTGTCCACTTCGATCACCAGGCGGCCGCCTTCCGGCATGGCATCGCGGGCGTTGACCGCCAGGTTGAGCACGGATGCCTCCAGCTGGCTGGGGTCCACTTCCACGCACCAGATGTCCGGGTGGTGCACGATTTCTAGCTGCACCAGCTCGCCCAGCGAACGGTGCAGCATGTCTTCCATGCCGCGCAGCTGTGCATTGAGGTCGACCGGCAGGCTGCGCAGGGGTTGCCGGCGCGAGAACGCAAGCAGCCGCTGGGTGACATTGGCCGCGCGCATCACGCCCTTCAGGGCGTTGTCCAGCGCGCGCGTGGAGCCGTCCGCCACATCGCCCAGACGTTCGGTGAGCAGCTTGGCGTACTCCACGTTGCCGGCGATCACGGTCAGGATGTTGTTGAAGTCATGCGCGATGCCGCCGGTGAGCTGGCCCACGGCTTCGATCTTCTGGCTCTGCCGCAGTGCTTCCTCGGCCTGGCGGCGCGCGGTGGTTTCCACCGCCTCGGAAACCACGGCGGTGATCGTGCCCTGGTGGTCGAGCAACGGGCGGAATGAGAACTCGAAGGTGCGTTTGCCGGTGGGAAGCAGCAGGTCCAGCTCATGCCGCGAAGCGTTGCCTGCGGCCGCCTCCAGCACGGCCTGGCAGACGATGGCCGGCACGCCTTCGGTGCTGGCGAACCAGGCCGATTCGCAGTACAGCGCGCCGCGGACATCGTCCTTCGTGGCCAGGATCGCGGCCAGCGAGGCGGAGTTGGTGTCGATGATGTGCCCATCGAGGGTCAGCAGGTTCTGGTGCTGGAAGCTGGATTCGAACAGCGCCTGCAGGCGGCTTTCGCTGCGGTGCAGGGCAGAGGTGCGTTCGTTGACCTGGCGCTCCAGTGATTCGTTGCTGGCTTTCAGCAGGGCCTGGGCGTGCTTGAGCTCGCTGATGTCGCGGGCCATGGCGTAGTAGCCCATGACCGACCCGTCGGCATCCAGCTCGGGTACGAAGTCCACCTGGGCGTAGCGCGGTGCGCCGGCGCGGCGGTGGGTGAGCGCCTCGAAACTGACCTTCTGTCCGGTCAGGACCTTGTCGAAATGCTCCTGCAGCAGCGCGAAGCCTTCATCACCGACGAGCTCGCGGGCGTGCAGGCCGACCACGTCTTCCGGCGCCAGGCCATGCCATTCGACGTAGGCCTGGTTGGCGAAGCGGTAGTGGTGCCCGCGATCGAGATACGCAATCAGGGCCGGCAGCGAATCGGTGATCAGGCCCAGCCGACGGTGGCTTTCGTGCAGCTCGGTTTCCACCCGGCGCAGCCTGCGGCGCTCCTGGGCTTCGTTGATCGCGCGCAACACGGCCTCGGGCAGGCGCTGCAGGCGCGACTTGACCACGTAGTCGCGGGCGCCGCGCTTGAGCGCCTCGACCGCGAGTTCCTCGGTCAAGGTGCCGGAGACGAAGATGAAAGGCACTTCGGGCGCGACGTCGGTGGCCAACACCAAGGCCAGGTCGCCGCTGAAACCGGGCAGCACATGGTCGGCCAGGATCACATCGAAGTCGTTGTTCGCCAGTGCATCGCGCATTCCCTGGTCCGACCAGGTGCGCTCCGCAGTGAAGGGCAGGCCGGCGCGGCTGAGCTGAAGGGTGATCAGCTCCGCGTCCAGCGCGCTGTCCTCCACCATCAGAATGCGGATCGGCTTGCCGGTTACATCCTCAGCCATCTTTTCGACTCTTCGCGCCAAACAGTGTGCCGTGCGGCGGCGGCTGGTTGGTGATGCCCCAGAACATGCCCAGCCCCTGGATGGCTTCCAGGAATTCCTTGAAATCGACCGGCTTGACCACGAAGGCGTTCACGCCCAGCTCGTAGCTGCGGATCAGGTCCTGCTCCTCTCGCGAGGAGGTCAGCATCACCACCGGGGTGCTGCTGATCGCGGCATCGCCGCGGATTTCCCTGAGTACTTCCAGCCCGTTGAGCTTGGGCAGTTTGAGGTCCAGCAGCACCACCACCGGGCCGCCGTGCATGGCGCCCTCGTACCGGCCCTCGGTACGCAGGTACTCCAGCGCCTCCACACCGTCCCGCACATGGGTGACATCGTTCAGCAGCTGGCAACGGGCTAGTGCAGCCATCGTCAGCTCAGCGTCCTTCGGATTGTCTTCCACGAGCAGAATCGGCCGCAGATCTCTCATACTTTGTCTCCAGTAGCAAAGGGAATGGTGAAATAGAATTTGGCGCCCACTCCCACCTGGCCTTCCGCCCAGGTCCTGCCGCCGTGGCGGGTGATGATGCGGTGCACGTTGGCCAGGCCGATGCCGGTGCCTTCGTACTCGTCAGCATGGTGCAGGCGCTGGAACACGCCAAAGAGCTTGTCCACGTAGCGCATGTCGAAGCCGCAGCCGTTGTCCTGGACGTAGAACACGTTTTCGGTATCGGTGCGGTAGTGGCCCACTTCGATGACCGTGTTGGGCGTATCGCGGGTGAATTTGATCGCGTTGGAGAGCAGGTTCTGCCAGACCAGGCGCAGCATGCCCGGGTCGGCCTGAACGCGCGGCAGATGCGGCACCACCCAGTGTATGGCGCGGCCGTCGTATTCCATGTCCAGCTTGTGCCGGACGTCCTCGACCAGGGCGGTCATGTCCATTGCGATCTGACCCATCGTGGACCTGCCCATCTGCGAGAAGCTGAGCAGGTCGTCAACCAGTGTTCCGGCCGATTGTGCGGATTCAACGATGGTGTCGAGAAATCTCTTTTCTGAATCGTTTAGCCTTTCGCCGGCCGAGGCCCACAGCAGCTCCGAATAGCCCACGATGTGGCGGAACGGTGCGCGCAGGTCGTGGCTGACCGAATAGGAGAATGCCTCCAGCTCCTTGTTGCTGCGCAGGAGCTGTTCGTTGAGCGCGGCCATTTCCTCGGCCTTGCGCAGCACGATGTCGACGATGGCGGTACGCAGTTCCAGCGCCGCGTCGCGGTCCACGTCGTTCCACGGCAATGATTGCTTGCGTACCGTTTCCTTCCAGCCCTCGAACGAGGTGCGCGGGGACAGCGGCAGGCCGGTATCTTCCTTGCGAGGGTCACCGCCCCAGCGCACGGTACGTACGACCTCCGGCCGGAACCACAGCACGTAGCTGTCGTGGATCTGGGAAATGGAAATGGCCAGCACGCCGCTGGCGACGTCGGCGAAGGCATCGGCCGGCGCCCATTCCAGCGGCAGCCGGTCGGTACAGACCAGGTCCCCGTCATGCTGCTGCGCGGTCAGCCACTGCACCAGCGACATCACCTGCGGTTCGTCAGGACACTCACCGTGCAGGATGCACTCGCCGCGATGCACGATCGCCGCGCCGGCGGACTGGGTCAGCGCAAGCAGGCTCTGCTGGTCCCGGCCCAGCGCGGCCATGAAATCCTGGTCGCCGGCCATGCGGCCGAGCAGGCGCACCTGGATCGCGCGGCGGGCGATGCGTTCTTCGACCACGGCCGCGCGTTCCTTCAGCGTGATCTGCAGCGACAGGATCTGGCCGATGAACTCGCAGGCGGTGCGCACATGGTAGGGAACACGCTTGGGCGCCTGGTTGTGGCAGGAAATCAGCCCCCACAGCTCGCCTTCGCGCAGCAGCGACACCGACATCGATGCGCCCGTGCCCATGTTGCGCATGTACTGCAGGTGCACCGGCGACACGCTGCGCAGCATGGAGGGGCTGAGGTCGGTTGGCGGGGCATCGGCGTTGGCGGCGTCGCGCACCAGCGGTACGGCCTGGTAATCGCTGTCGGCGATCAGGCGGACGCGGTTCTGCCGGTACAGCGCGCGCGCCTGCGCGGGGATATCCGATTCGGGGAAGCGCAGGTCCAGGTAGCTGGGCAGGACCCCGTTGCCCTCCTCGGCAACGACCGCGCCATTCCATTCCTTGTCGAACTGATAGACCAGGGTCCGGTCGAAACCGGTCAGCTCGCGGATCTGCACGGCAGCGAGCTCGCACAGCTCCTGCGTGCTGGCTACCCGCTCGATGGCACCCATGAAGCGGCGGATCGCCGGGTACAGGTCTTCAAGCGAGCCCGGTTCACCGGACACCGGCTCCTCAAGCTCCACGATGAGATCGTTGCCGGTCCGATGGGCCAGCACCTGGTGCCTGCCATGTTCACCGATCGTGTGTGTGCCGAGGAACTGCGAGGTGTCCGGCTTGAGCGCCTCAAGGGTCGGTCGGCAGGCGGCCAGCGTGGCGCCCAGCACCACATCCACCGTCTGGCCAAGCGGGTCGCCGAAGGTCTCGATCAGGTCCGGGCGCGACAGCGCGCGTTCCTTGACCCGCAGGGTCGCCGGGTCGAGGACGAGGATCAGGCCGTAGGGTTGAATCGCTCCCGGAGTGCGTATCGGCTCTCTGGCACAGCTGTTGAGATCCAACGCGGGTTCACTCACTTTCCAGGACGACATTCGTTGACCCCCACCGGGTACCGTAATCAAAAGACGCTGCTCAACCACTGGAGCAGCCCTGTATCGGCGGGCACGGGGGTCCACGCCGCCGTCAGGGGCCCACCGGCATAGCTTCGCATATCACTGCTCCCCGATCCGTGAGGAACGGAGGCGATGGCGGCTCAGGGCTTGGCGGGGCGCTCGTAGTCGTCCGGCGTGGCGGTGGTGTCCTGCTCGGGCATGTCCTTGTCCTTCCACTTCGCATCATCGTTGCGCAGCGTGTCGGGGGTATGGGCTTTCTGCTGGTCGTCCTTGCCTTCCAGCGGATTGGAGGAGGGGGTTGCCATGGAAGTCGCCTTAGTGGGTGCGGAATCCGAGCTTGGGGGCGACGAGGTGAGGGCGATGTCCGCACGCGCTGCACGGTGCCCACACATCGCGGTCACCACCCGGCTACGCAGGGCACGGTATCCCTTGCCTGACCCGCCCGAAGAACACGGTTCCACCGGTCATATATATGGATCAGATCGTCGAACATGCCGCGCCCGCGCTGGAGTCCGCCGCACGAGAGGTGCTGGCACGCCAGCCGTCGCTGCCGCTGCCCGGGCGTGGACATACGCTGGAGCGCTGGCGGGCGTTGGCTGCCATTGCCGGGCGCGATCTGTGCGTGGCGAAGGTGATGGAGGCCCACTACGACGCACAGGCGATCCTGGCCGACCTGCATTCGGCTCCCTTGGCGGACGGGACGCTTGCGGCGGTCTGGGCGGCGGAAGGTCCCCAGGCCACGCTGTGCTACGACGAAGCGACGGGCACGGTAAGTGGCGCCAAGCCCTGGTGCTCCGGCGCCGGTCTGGTCGATGTGGCGCTGGTCACTGCCCACTGCGGCGACGTATCCCGGCTGGTCTGCCTGCGCACTGACGCGCCCGGCATCCTGTTGCAGCCGCAGAGCTGGCATGCCACCGGCATGGGCGGCATTCCGAGCGGCACGGTGCAGTTCGACCACGTACGCGCCGAGCCCATCGGCGCGCCCGGCGCCTACCTCGCGCGCCCGGGCTTCTGGCATGGCGGTGCCGGTATCGCCGCGTGCTGGTATGGCGCGGCGGTTGCGTTGGCCTCACCGCTGCAGCGCTCGCCGCGCGTGGACGACAACGCCCAAGCCGCTGCATTGCTTGGCCAGGTCGACATGGCGCTGCAGGCGTCGGCGGCGCTGCTGCGCGAACTGGCTGCCTGGATCGATGCGATGCCATCGCAGCCGCACAGGTCCGACGTGACCCGCGTGCGCAGCGTGGTGGAGCGCGCCTGTGTGCAGGTGCTTGATGCGGTCGGACGCGCGCTGGGCCCCGCGCCCATGTGCCTGGATCCAGGCCACGCCCAGCGCTGGGCGGATCTTACCGTCTTCATCCGGCAGAGCCACGCCGACCGCGACTGGGCCGAACTCGGCCGCGCGATCCAGCGCCAGGAGCAACCATGGACGCTGTAACCGTGCGCATCGAAGGGCGCGGCACGCTGGAATCGGCGTGGGAAGCCTGCGCCTGGCTGGATGCGTTGCCCATGGTGGAGGCCGATACGGTGCTGCTGGGTGCGCGCCGCCTGGTGGTCGTTTCACCGCATCCGGACGACGAGGTGCTCGGCTGTGGCGGCCTGATGCAGGCGGCGTTGGCACAGGGCTGTGCGGTCCAGGTGGTCTCGGTCAGTGATGGTGAGGCCTGTTATCCCGACCACCCGCATTGGCCAGGGGCTCGGCTCCGCGATGCCCGGCGCCGCGAACTGGCCGATGCCATGCAGGCCTTGGGCATGGACGCCACCCATGTCACCGCGCTGGGCCTGCCGGACGGTGGCATTGCCCGGCATGAAACGGACCTCGCCGCCCACCTCGCCGCACGGTTGTCGCCCGGCGACGTGGTCGTCGGCCCTTGGGTACACGATGCCCACCCTGATCACGAAGCGGCCGGTCGTGCCGCCCGCGCGGCGGCGGCCAGTTGCGGGGCGCGGTTCCTGCAGTACCCGGTCTGGGCCTGGCACTGGCTGGATGCCGAGGCGCCGGTAGGGCCGTGGTCGAGCGCGCAACGCATTGCCCTGTGCGCCGATTCCCAGGCGCGCAAGCGCCAGGCGATGGCGGCATTCGCCACCCAGACCGGAGAGGTTGCGGGACTGGACCGTGAGCCCGTGCTCCCCGACCACGTGCTGGCCAGGTTCCGCCGTCCGTTCGAGGTGCTGATCGGATGAGCACCGCCGCTTACTTCGAGCAGATCTACCAGCACCCCGATCCCTTCCAGTACCGCGATCGTTGGTACGAAGCGCGCAAGCGCGCCCTCACCCTGGCCAGCCTGCCGCGCCAGCGTTACCGCAACGGGTGGGAACTGGGCTGTTCCAACGGCGTGTTGACGGCGGAGCTTGCGGCGCGGTGCGATGCGCTGCTGGCCACCGATCTCAGCGCGGCGGCGCTGGCCGAAGCGTCGGTGTCGACGCAGGCGCATGCCAACGTGCGGCTGCAGCAGGCCAGCCATCCCGACCAGTGGCCGCAAGGCCGGTTCGACCTGATCGTGGTGAGCGAGGTGGGCTATTACCTGTCCCCGCAGGACGTGGTGACGATGGCAACGCAACTGCGTGGCAGCCTGGCCGATGACGGGCTGCTGCTGGCCTGCCATTGGGTGCATCCGTTCGCCGAGGCCCGCACTTCCGCTGCGCAGGTGCACCGCACGTTTGCGCGTGGTCTTGAAGAAGCCTTCTGCTACCAGGACGCCGACATGCTGCTGCAGGGCTGGAGCGCCGAACCGGTCAGCGTGGCGCGCTGGGAGGGGTTGCGATGATCGCCGTGATCGTACCGGCGCATGACGAAGCGCATGCCATCGGGCGCTGCCTGGCGTCCATCACGGTTGCGGCTGCGGACCCGCGCCTGCGCGGCGAAGCGGTCCTTACCGTGGTCGCGCTGGATGCCTGTACCGACGATACCGCCGCCGTGTGCGCTGCGCACGGGGCGACCACCCTTGAAGTGACCGCCCGCTGCGTCGGCACCGCGCGGGCGGCCGCAGCCGAGCACGCGCTCGCGCGCGGCGCTCGCTGGATCGCCAGCACCGATGCCGATACCGAAGTGCCCCCGGACTGGTTGTGGCGGCAGCTGCGCTGCGGCGCCGATGCGTTCTGTGGCGTGGTCGAGGTCGTGGACTGGCTGGACTATCCCGACGTGGTACGCACCGCCTTCTCCGGGCGCGAGGCGATGCGCGACGGTCATCGGCATGTGCATGGCGCCAACCTCGGCCTGAGCGCGGCGGCCTACCGTGCCGTGGGCGGCTTTCCTCCCCTCCGCACCGGGGAGGACGTGGCCCTGGTGGAGGCACTGGCCGGCAGTGGCGCCCGCATTGCCTGGCTGGCGCGGCCGGTGGTCGCGACCAGCGCCCGCCGCAGCGCGCGTGCGCCGCATGGGTTCAGCAGTTTCCTGCGCGCGCTGGAGCGCGAGGTCCTCGGTGGCGGTGGGGCCCTGCGTCCCGCGCAGCTGGTGCAGGAGTGATGGAGCAGCCGGCCGACCTGCTGGGCTGGGCCGCGACCGTGGTGCTGATCGCCACGCTGGTCCGGCAGATCGTCAAGCAGCACCGGGCCGGTTCGGTGGAAGGCGTCTCGACGTGGTTGTTCGTTGGCCAGATCACCGCCTCGGTGTTGTTCATCGCCTACAGCGCGTTGCTGGGATCGCTGGTGTTCGTGGTGACGAACTCGCTGATCCTGGTCACGGCGGTGGTCGGGCAGGGCCTGGCCATGCGACGGCGGAGGTCGGCAGGAGAGCGTGGAAAGTAACGCCTGAGCGGCGGATTGGCTGAACAAGTCAGGGTTGTGCATCCGCTCTTCACGCGACATCAGTTGTCGTGATGGTCCGTGTACCTGAATTCATTTAAGCTCAGGTGAAACCAAGCCCCGTCACGTCCTCGTGGCGGGGCTTTCCCACCTTCCCAGCAGGAAACCACCCCCATGGCGGCTTTGCAGCAGCGCACCATCGACCTCATCCGCAGCCACCAGGACGCCGTCGTGGCGCAGTGGGTGGAACAGCTGGCCGGCGCCGGCCAGAGCCAGGACAGCCGCCTGTCCGCGCGTGAGCTGGATACCCAGGTGCGCGAGTTCTGGCGGCTGTTCCAAGCCGCGCTGTCCACCTCCGGTACGGGCGTGGCCGGCAGCGAATGGCAGGAACTCCGGCATTTCCTCGAGCAGCTCTCGCGCGAACGCGTGCTCAAGGGGTTCAGCTCGGCCGAGACCGCCAGCTTCCTGTTCTCGCTCAAGCGCCCCCTGTTCGAGCTGGCCCAACAGCAGCTGGCGGATGACCCGAAGGTACTGGGCGACCAGCTGTGGGCCATCTCCGAGCTGATCGACGGCCTGGGCCTGCACAGCGTCAAGGTCTACCAGAAGACCCGCGAAGACGTGATCCAGCGCCAGCAGGAAGAAATGCTGGAACTGTCCACCCCGGTGGTGAAGCTGTGGGAGGGCGTGCTGGCCCTGCCGATGATCGGCACGCTCGATTCGCAGCGCACCCAGGTGGTGATGGAATCGCTGCTGCAGCGGATCGTCGACACCGGCTCGGAAATCGCCATCATCGACATTACCGGCGTGCCCACCGTGGACACGCTGGTGGCCCAGCACCTGCTCAAGACGGTGACCGCCATCCGCCTGATGGGGGCCGACGCGATCATCAGCGGCGTGCGCCCGCAGATCGCGCAGACCATCGTCCACCTGGGCCTGGACCTGCAGGGCATCGTCACCAAGGCCAACCTGGCCGACGCATTGGCACTGGCGCTCAAGCGCACCGGCCAGACGGTGACCAAGGCAGCCCGCTGAAATGGACCGCATCCCAATTCTGCAGATGGGCAATCTGCTGCTGGTGACCATCCAGGTGGACATGCATGACCAGCTTGCGCTGACCCTGCAGGACGACCTGACCGAACGTATTCAGAACACCTCTGCACGCGGCGTGTTGATCGACATTTCCGCGTTGGACATCGTCGATTCCTTCATTGGCCGGATGATTTCCACCATTTCGTCACTGGCCAGGATCATGGATGCCACCACGGTGGTGGTGGGCATGCAGCCGGCCGTGGCGATCACGCTGGTTGAGCTGGGCCTGACCCTGACCGGGGTGCGCACCGCGCTGAATGTCGAGCGTGGCATGGATCTGCTGCGCAAGGACCTGCTGCAGCAACCCGACGAAGAGGCGCCATGACCCCCGTCTGTGGATCCTTGCCGATCCGCGTCGAGCAGGACGTGGTGCTGGCCCGCCAGGCTGCCCGGCAGGCGGCCGTGGCATGCAGGATGCGGCTCATCGACCAGACCAAACTGGTCACCGCCGCCAGCGAACTGGCCCGCAACGCGGTGATCTATGGTGGCGGCGGCAGCATGGAATGGGAAGTGGTGGACAGCGGCATCCGCCGCGGGCTGCGCCTGGTGTTCTCCGACAACGGTCCCGGCATTCCCGATATCGCCCAGGCCCTGACCGATGGCTGGACCTCGGGCAGCGGCATGGGGCTGGGGCTGTCCGGCTCGCGGCGGCTGGTGGACCAGTTCGAACTGGAGAGCGAACCCGGCAAGGGCACCCGGGTTGCCATCACCAAATGGATCTGAATTTCTCTGGCCGCGTTACCCGGGTCGTGGTGGTGGAAGAGGTCTCGCAGGTAGGGCAGGCCCGGCGCGAAGCGCTGGCCATGGCCGATGGCATCGGCTTCGATGAAATGGATGCCGGCCGGGTGGCCCTGGCCGCCACCGAGCTGGCCACCAATGTGATCAAGCACGGACGCGGCGGGCGCATCTACCTGTCAGTGGTATGCGGTCGCGGCGGCGAGGGCATCGAACTGTGCACCCTCGATGCCGGGCCGGGCTTCTCGCTGGCGCAGTCGCTGCCTGATGGCTATTCGACGGGCGGTACCCAAGGCCTGGGCCTCGGCGCGATACAGCGCCAGGCCACCGTGCTCGATGCCTGGTCCGACGACAAGGGCTGCGTGGTGGTGGCGCGCGTCTACGCCAGCCGTGTTGCCCGCGACGTGGACGTACCCTACGGTGCGCTGCGCCTGGCCATGCGCCATGAGGTGGCGTGCGGCGACGCCTGGCACCTGCGTGCCGATGCCCAGTCGGTGGCCGTGACGCTGATCGATGGCCTCGGGCACGGGCTGCAGGCGGCCGATGCCGCCCAGGCCGGCGTGGCGGTCGCAGCCGCGCGCGGGGCGGTTGCACCGGCGGACCTGATCGCGGCGATGCATGCCGGCATGTCCGGTACCCGGGGCGGGGCCGCGGCGGTTGCCAGCGTGGATGTTGCCAGCGGCGCGGTCCAGTTTGCCGGCATCGGCAACATTTCGGCGGGCCTGCACGAGGCGACCACGACCCGTGGCATGGCCTCGCATCCGGGCATCGTCGGGGTGCAGTTCCGCAAGGCGCAACCATTCCATTTTCACGCGCCGGAAGGCACGCTGCTGCTCATGCACAGTGATGGAATGCAGGCGCGTTGGAGCCTGCGCGACTACCCCGGCCTGTTCCATCGCCACCCGGCGCTTATAGTGGCGGTGCTGCAGCGCGATTTCGATCGTGGCCGCGACGACACCGGCATCATCGCCCTGCGGCTCGGAGACCTGCATTGAACGCCCCCTCACCGGAACAGGAAATCGACCAGCTGCGTGCGCAAGCCACGGCATTGCGCGCGGAGCTGGAGGAGACCAACCAGGGCGTGCTGGCCCTGTATGCCGAACTGGACCAGCAGGCGGAGCAGCTGCGCGAGGTGTCCGAACTCAAGAGCCGGTTCCTGTCCTACATGAGCCATGAATTCCGCACGCCGCTTGGGTCGATCCTGAGCATGACCCGATTGCTGGAAGACGGCATCGACGGCCCGCTCACCGACGAGCAGCGCCGCCAGGTGCGCTTCATCAGCGGGTCGGCGAGCGAGCTGCGCGAAATGGTCGACGACCTGCTGGACCTGGCCAAGATCGAAGCGGGCCGGATCACCATTTCGCCGGCCTGGTTCGACCTGATGGACCTGTTCGCGGCGCTGCGCGGCATGTTCCGGCCCCTCATCGAAGAAAACCGGGTGGACCTGGTGTTCGAAGATCCGCCGGCGTTGCCCCTGCTGTACACCGATGACAAGAAGCTGGCGCAGATCCTGCGCAACTTCATTTCCAACGCGCTCAAGTTCACGCCCAACGGCCAGGTGGTGGTGTCGGCCAAGCTGGTCGACGCGCATTCGGTGTGCTTCAGCGTGCGCGACACCGGCATCGGCATTCCGCAGGACCTGCTGCCTACCCTGTTCGAGGATTTCGTGCAGGTGGACACGCCGCTGCAGAAGCGTCTGCGCGGCACCGGCCTGGGCTTGTCGCTGTGCAAGCGCTTTGCCGAGCTGCTGGGCGGCGAGGTGGGGGTGACCAGCGAACTGGGCGTCGGTTCGGAGTTCCATGTGAAGCTGCCGCTGAAGCTGGCTGCCGAGGAGACCGCTGATGCCGACGCGTGACCGGATCCTGATCGTCGACGACAACGCGGCCACCCGCTATTCGGTGCGCCGGGTGCTGGAACACCACGGGTTCCGCGTGGAAGAAGCCGGCACCGGCACCGACGGCCTGGTCCAGCTCAACACGCAGGATTTCGGTGCGCTGGTGCTGGACGTCAACCTGCCCGACATGAGCGGTTTCGATGTGGTTCGCCAGCTGCGCGAAGATCCGCGCATGCAGCTGTTGCCGGTGGTGCATGTCTCGGCCGCCTCGATCGCCACCGGGGACCTCATCACCGGCCTCAACGCCGGTGCCGATGCCTACCTGGTGCACCCGGTGGATCCGGACGTGCTGCTGGCCACGCTGCGCAGCCTGCTGCGTGCGCGCCGCGCCGAAGACGCATTGCGCGATGCCGAAGCGCGTTTCGGCGAGATCTTCCGCCAGATCAATGCACCGATCACCGTCCTGGATGCGCAGCTGCAGGTGCATGAAGCCAACGATGCCTTCAAGCGCCTGCTTGGAGAGGACCTGGGGCCGGGCCGGATCGAGGCCTTGCTGGACCACCAGTTCGCGCCGATGAGCGCGTTGAAGGTGGCGCTGGCCGAAGGTGAGCGTTGGCAGGGCACCTTTGCCTTGCAGGTGCAGGGCAGCCGGCGCATGACCGAGTGGCGGGTGACGCCCTACAGCGCTCCCGGCCTCGGCCTGGTGCTGGTCGAAGACATCACCGAGCGCCACGTGCGCGAACTGGAGCAGCGCCAGGAGCTGGAGAGCGCCAACAGCGAGCTGGCCTTCCAGATCGCCGAGCGCGAGCGCACCGAAATGGAGCTGATGCAGGCCCAGAAGATGGATTCGCTCGGCCAGCTGACCGGCGGTATCGCGCATGATTTCAACAACCTGCTGACCACCATCATCTCCGGCCTGGACATGATCGAGATGGCCGCCAGCAGCGGCAAGTGGGAAAAGGCAAGCCGTTACGTCGACATCGCCACCGCCTCGGCGCACCGCGCCGCGGCACTGACCCAGCGCATGCTGGCCTTTGCCCGCAAGCAGCCGCTGGACCCGCAGACGTTCGACGTGGTTGCCCGCGTACGCTCGCTGGAAGACATGCTGCGGCGCTCGATCGGCGAGAACATCGAACTGGAACTGGAGCTGGGCGCCGAACCGCTGGTGGCCATGGCCGATCCCAACCAGTTCGAGAACGTCATGCTCAACCTGGTCATCAACGCGCGCGATGCGCTGGCTGGCCAGGGCCTGATCCGCATCCGCGCGGGCCGCGCGAGGATCGAGCGCGACCACGAGCTGTCGCCGGGCGACTACATCAGCATCAAAGTGATCGACAACGGCACCGGCATTCCACTGGACCTGATCAACAAGGTATTCGAACCGTTCTTCACCACCAAGCCGCAGGGCGAAGGCACCGGCCTGGGCCTGTCGATGACCTACGGCTTCGCGCGCCAGTCCGGCGGCAGCGCCCGTATTGCCAGCGAGCAGGGGGAAGGTGCCGAGATCGAACTGCTGTTGCCCGAGGGCCAGCAACAGGTCGAGCCGGCGTCTGCGTCCACCGCGCAGGTGCAGGTGCAGCGCGGCCATGCCGAACGCATCCTGCTGGTGGACGACACCGATTCGGTGCGGATGATGGTGCGCGAGATGCTGCTCGAGGTCGGCTACCAGGTCGTGGAAGCCACCAATGCGCAGCAGGCGCTGCTGGAGCTGCATTCAGCGCGGGCCGTGGATCTGTTGTTGTCCGATGTCGGCCTGCCCGGCATGAACGGTCGCGACCTGGCGGATGCCGCGCGCGCGTTGCGCCCGAGCTTGCCGGTGCTGTTCATCACCGGCTATACGGAAAGCGCCGCCGTGCGCAACGAGTTCCTGGGCGAGGGCATGTCGCTGCTGCCCAAGCCGTTCAGCGTGCACGAGCTGCTGCACAGCGTTGGCGCAATGTTCGGCCCCCGTCAGTAACCGCCCACCGGTTCGGTTTCGAACCGTTCGCCGAAGCCGGTGATATGCGGGCGTGCGCGGGCAATGGCCTGCTGCACGCCCGGCAGCGCCAGCGAGGCGTGGTGGAGTTCAGCGCTGTCCCAGACTTCAGTGATCCAGATCGCGTCGGCATTGGCGGGATCCTTCGCCACCACGTAGCTCCGGCATCCCGGCATGGCCTGGGTGCCCTCCAGCAGGATCGCGATGACCGCGTCGCGCTCGCCGGGAGCGATGTTCATCTTTCCGATCAGACCGTACATGGATGCCTTCCTGCTGCTCGAGGGAGGGTCGATGGTATCCTGCGCGCCGTTCTGCCGCCTGGCCCCCCATGTCTGTCTCCTATCCCCCGCGCCAGCAGTGGCTCGGCAATATCCGTGGCGACCTGCTTTCGGGCGCCGTGGTCGCCTTGGCGCTGATTCCTGAAGCCATTGCCTTCTCGATCATTGCCGGCGTGGACCCCAAGGTGGGCCTGTATGCGTCGTTCTGCATCGCCGTGGTCACCGCCATCGCAGGCGGCCGGCCGGGCATGATCTCGGCGGCCACCGGCGCGATGGCGCTGGTGATGGTGGACCTGGTGAAGGACCACGGCCTGCAGTATCTGCTGGCCGCGACAATCCTGGCAGGCCTGCTGCAGATCATCGCCGGCGCACTGAAGCTGGGCGCGCTGATGCGGTTCGTGTCGCGTTCGGTGATCACCGGCTTCGTCAACGCACTGGCCATCCTGATTTTCCTGGCACAGATGCCCGAGCTGATCGGGCGCTCGTGGCAGGTGTGGGCGGTGTGCGCGGCGGGGCTGGCCATCATCTACCTGCTGCCGCGGTTGACCCGCGCAGTGCCGTCGCCGCTGGTGGCCATCGTGGTGCTGACCGCGCTGTCGATCGGGCTGCACTGGGAAGTGCGGACCGTGGGCGACATGGGCGCACTGCCCGACAGCCTGCCCACGTTCCTGTTCCCCGATGTGCCGATGACGTGGGACACGCTGGCGCTGCTGCTGCCGGTCTCGGCAACCCTCGCGGTGGTGGGCCTGCTGGAGTCGATGATGACCGCGCAGATCGTCGAGGACATGACCGACACCCCGAGCCAGCGCAACCGTGAGTGCGCCGGCCAGGGCCTGGCCAACATCACCGCTGGCCTGTTCGGCGGCATGGGCGGCTGCGCGATGATCGGGCAATCGGTCATCAATGTGTCCTCCGGCGGGCGTGGCCGGTTGTCCTGCCTGGTGGCAGGCGTGCTGCTGTTGCTGCTGGTGGTGTACGGGCACGACTGGGTGCGGCAGATTCCCATGGCCGCGCTGGTGGCGGTGATGATCATGGTCAGCATCGGGACCTTCCACTGGCGTTCCTTTGCCGAGTTCCGCGTGCACCCCATGAGCTCCTCGGTGGTGATGGTGGCCACCGTCGTGGTGACCGTTGCCACCCACGACCTGGCCAAGGGCGTGCTGACCGGAGTGCTGCTGTCGGCGTTGTTCTTCGCGCGCAAGGTGGGTCGGCTGCTGGTCGTCACCGACCACACCGATGCCGACGGAGTCCGTACTTACACGGCGACCGGGCAGGTGTTCTTCGCTTCGGCGGGGCAGTTCGGCGAGAGCTTTGATTACCAGGAAGTGCCGGCGCGGGTACGGATCGACCTCAGCCAGGCGCATTTCTGGGACCTGAGTGCGGTTGGCGCACTGGACAGGGTTACCCTCAAACTGCGCGGGCATGGGGCGCAGGTCGAGGTGATCGGACTCAACGCCGCCAGCCAGACGTTGGTGGAGCGGCTGGGTGGCCGTACGCCTCACTGAACCTGGTCAGGATCCGGCGCTCAACATCTCCAGCACAGGGCCGTTACCAGCGTATGACCCGACCTGCATGTGCGTTGCACCGTGCCGGCCGGGCCGCAATGGACTGCGTGACGTAGTAGCGGTGCCCGCGGGCGCGCGCTGTTCTGTACTCCTGCCTGGAACACCCCCATGTCCACGTCCCGCTCGTCCGCTTCCAAGCGTCCCGGCAGCATCGCCAACCGGCTGATGATCGGAACCGCGCTGATCGCCATGCTCTGCTTCGGCGTGACCGCCGCCCTCAGTTACCGCGAAGCCAGCGAAGCGCTGCTCGAATCGTCGCGGCGGACCATGGAAAGCCAGGCCGAGGCCGAATCGCGCCGGGTCGGTGCCGATCTGGCCGCCGCGTTTTCCACCAGCCAGGCGCTGGCCGACAGCCTGGTGGTGCAGCACCGCGCTGCCACCCTGTCGCGCGCGACCGCCGCGCAGGTGCTGCAACAGCAGCTGCAATCGCACCCGGAATGGGTGGGCCTGGGCACGCTGTGGGAACCGCAGGCCTTCGATGGCAGGGACGCCGAGTTCGTCGGTGCCGAAGCCCACGATGCCACCGGCCGCTTCATGAGCTACTGGGCCTGGCAGGACGGCGCGCCGGTGCAGGATGTACTCAAGGGCTATGACGTCCCCGGCGATGGTGACTGGTACCTGCGCCCGCGTGAGCTCAAGCGGCAGGCCGTGAGCGAGCCGTACCGTTATGAGATCGGCGGCAGGCAGGTGCTGATGACCACGCTGTCGACCCCGGTGCTCGACAACGGACAGTTCCTGGGCGCGGTCACCGTGGACTTCGGCCTGGCTGCACTGCAGGAGCGTCTGGCGGCGCTGCGCCCGATGGGGCAGGGCCACGTCGAACTCATCTCGCCTGGCGGCATCGTGCTGGCCGCGCAGGATGCCAAGCAGATCGGCCAGCGCCGCGACGATGCCGTCACTGCGCAGGTCCTTGCAGCCGTGGCGCGTGACCAGCGCTTCGAGGCGTTCACTCCGGATGCCGCAGGCAACGTGAAAGCGTATGTGCCGCTGCGCATCGGTGGCAGCCAAGAGCGGTTCGCGCTGGGCGTGATCGTGCCGTATGCGCTGATCACCGAACAGGCGCGCTCGCTGCTGTGGATCATCCTCGGCGTTGGCCTGGGCGCGGCACTGGTGCTCAGCGCCAGCGTGTACGTGCTGCTGCGCCGCCAAGCGATCCGCCCGCTTGCCGATGCCGTGCGGCTTTCGGCGGACGTGGCCGAAGGCCGTCTGGACACGCCGCTGCCGCCGCCACGCGACGACGAAGTTGGCCGCCTGCTGGAGTCCATGCAGCGCATGCGCGGCCAGCTGCGCGCGGTGATGGCCGCGCAGGGCGAGATGGCGCAACGCCATGAAGCCGGCGAGCTGGGCTATCGCATGGACGCGCAGGCCTTCCCGGGCGCGTACGGACGCATGGTCGAAGACACCAACCAGCTGGTGGGCGCCAATATCGCCGTCACCCGTCGCCTGGTCGAGGTGATGCAGCGCTATGCGGTGGGCGATCTGTCGCAGGACATGGACCGCCTGCCCGGCGACCAGGCCGTGTTCACCGATGCAATGGACACCACCAAGGCCAACCTGCGCGCGATCAATACCCAGATCCGCGACCTGGCCGGTGCCGCCGCGCGCGGCGACTTCAGCCAGCGCGGCGATGGGGTGCGCTTCGACCACGACTTCCGCGCCATGGTCGAAAACCTCAACACCATGATGCAGGTGAGCGACGACAACCTGCAGCAGATCTCCGCGCTGCTGCGCGCGATCGCCGCCGGCGACCTCACCGCACGCATGCACGGCCAGTTCCACGGCGTGTTCGCGCAGATGCGCGACGATGCCGATACCACCGTGACCCAGCTGACCGACATCGTCGGTCGTATCCAGCAGGCGACCGACAGCATCAACCTGGCGGCGGGCGAAATCGCCTCGGGCAACAGCGATCTGTCGCGCCGTACCGAACAGCAGGCCGCGAGCCTGGAGGAAACCGCCGCGTCGATGGAGGAACTGACCTCCACCGTGCGCCAGAACGCCGACCACGCCGTGCAGGCCAACCAGCTGGCGGCCGGTGCTGCCAACGTGGCCGAACAGGGCGGGCAGGTGGTGGGCCAGGTGGTGACTACCATGGCCGGGATCGAGGCCGCGTCCAAGCGCATCGCCGAGATCATCTCGGTGATCGATGGGATCGCCTTCCAGACCAACATCCTGGCGCTCAACGCCGCCGTGGAAGCGGCGCGCGCCGGTGAGCAGGGCCGCGGCCTTGCGGTGGTGGCCTCGGAAGTGCGCGCGCTGGCGCAGCGCTCGGCCGGTGCGGCCAAGGAGATCAAGCAGTTGATCGACGATTCGGTGGAGCAGGTCGCCGAAGGCTCGGCGCTGGTGCAGACCGCCGGGCGCACCATGGAAGAGATCGTTACCGGCGTGCGCCGGGTCAACGACATCATGGCCGAGATTTCCGCCGCCTCGAAGGAGCAGTCCGCCGGCATCGAGCAGGTCAACCAGACCATCACCCAGATGGACGAAACCACCCAGCAGAATGCGGCGCTGGTGGAAGAAGCCACCGCTGCGGCGCGGGCGATGGAAGAGCAGGCCCAGCACCTGGGCACTGCGGTGGCGATCTTCCGCACCGGCGCGGCTGCGCCGGCCGCAGCGCCTGCGGCACCGCGCAAGGCCGTCGGCCAGAAGCGGGCCTCGGTGCGTGCAACAGCGACAGCGGTCGAGACCGAATGGGAAACCTTCTGAGCAGCAAAAAGCCCGGTCAATCGACCGGGCTTTTCAGGTGAGGCGAGCTGCGGGGGTTTACCAGCGCATGCCCTGGAAGGGGTTCCAGCTGGTGTCGCCCTTCACCTTTTCCAGGTAGTAGTTGTAGTTGGTGGTGAGCGCAATGAACAGCGACCACGCAATCGCGATGCCACGGCCGATCGGGTCGGGCAGGAATGCCAGCACCACGCCGAGCACCAGGGTCAGGCCCAGGATCGTCAGGGCCTTGCGCCACATGCCCAGGATGAAGAGGTAGATGCAGCCGAAGAACAGGGCGAAGAAGTTGAAGTTGACCTTGATCTTCTGCCCGAACGGCAGCGCCTTGTAGGCGGCCTTGAAGGCTGGCGAGTTCGGCGCGCCATAGGTGTTGAAGAAGTCGAACCGGAACTGCCACTTGGGGCTGAAGGATGACGCGATGTTGGAATCCATATCCACTTTATGATGTTGAAAACGGTTACATGATAGTCGCTGACTATTGAAAAGCGCCAGTTTTCGGGCGCGCGTCAGTGCTGATGCATTCCGGCGTAGGCGACGTCACACATTCGTCCACAAATTCATATAGGGTTCGCATTCCTCGCGGCATGGGTGCCGCGCGGGTGTATTGGAAGCGATCGAGAGTCAGACCATGTCGAGTGTTGTGATGTCCCCTGAGCGTCCTGAAGCCGGCCCGCGCATCCTGCCGTGCCCGGTTGCCACCCAGGCGCAGCATCTGCTGGCACAGCTGCAGTTTTCCCATGTCGGTTCGCGCGCGCTGGCGCGCCTGCCGGTGGAGAGCGATGTGGCCGTGGACGCCACCCCGGCCTGAAGCGGGTTCATCCCCCCCATTGAGCGCCGGTCTGCGCAGTTCCATGCCGGGTGCGTCTGTCCCCGGCCTTCTTTCCCAGGCTGCCCTGGGGCGCCTTCTGCCAGGGGTTACCCTACGCCCTGAATAGGGAAAGTCTTACGGCACAAGGCCTGCGGCCGTTTGTCGCAATCCGCCCGTTCGAGGGCTTGCGCCGGTTTGCTGAATGGGGGGGAATACCCCGAAAGCCCCTTCGCGCGCGGCTTACATTTGGCCCCCTATGCTGGGCCGCATTTTTCGCCTCAGTGCCGTTGGAGAGTTCGTGGGTTCCGGTAGTCACAGACATCAGCAGGGCGCCGGCCACGGCCACGCCGCTGCAGGACAGGGCAGCACTGGCGGGAAGCGCACGCAGGGTAGCCGCGCATGAGTGTGCAGACCGTCAACGCCGTGATCGATGCCGGCCGCCCGGTGCTGCCCGTTGAAAGCCCGATGGGCATGCCCGAACAGACCTTTACCCAAGGCCGCCTGCTGACGCCGCGCCAGCGCACCGCGCCGCGCATGATCGCGCTGCGCCGCTTCTACATCTTCGGCGGCACGGCGGCCATGACCGTGGCCGCCACCCACATGATGTGGAAGGTGCTGGCTACCAATGGCGTCACCGTATTGGAAGGCTGCCTGCTGGTGCTGTTCGTGGCGCTGTTCGCCTGGATCGCGCTGTCCTTTGCCGGTGCCCTGGCCGGGTTCCTCACCGCCGTGTTCGACCGTGGCTATAAGCTGGGCATCGACCCGGACCAGCCGCTGCCGCAGGTGCATACCCGCACAGCGCTGCTGATGCCGACCTACAACGAAGATCCGCGCCGCCTGCTGGCCGGCCTGCAGGCCATCTATGAGTCGGTGGCCGATACCGGGCAACTGGAGCAGTTCGATTTCTTCGTGCTCAGCGATACCCGGCGCGAGGACATCGGTGCGGCCGAGGAACAGGCGTTCGCCGAGCTGTGCGACGCGGTCGGTGGGCATGATCGCCTGTTCTACCGGCGCCGTGGCGACAACAGCGGGCGCAAGGCCGGCAACATCGCCGACTGGGTGCGCCGTTTTGGCGGCGGTTACCCGCAGATGCTGATCCTGGACGCCGACAGCCTGATGACCGGCGACACCATCGTGCGGCTGGTGGCGGGCATGGAGCACAACCCGGACGTGGGCCTGATCCAGACCCTGCCGGCGGTGATCGGTGGGCGTACCCTGTTCGCGCGCATGCAGCAGTTTGGCGGGCGCGTTTACGGCCCGGTGATCGGGCGCGGCGTGGCATGGTGGCACGGCGCGGAAAGCAATTACTGGGGCCATAACGCGGTGATCCGTACCGAGGCCTTTGCCGAGAACGCCGGCCTGCCGCCGTTGCCGGGCCGGCAGCCGTTTGGTGGCCACGTACTGAGCCACGATTTCGTCGAGGCGGCGTTGATGCGTCGCGGTGGCTGGGCCACCCATATGGTGCCCTACCTCAAGGGCAGCTATGAAGAAGGTCCGCCGACCCTGACCGACATGCTGGTGCGCGACCGCCGCTGGTGCCAGGGCAACCTGCAGCACGCCAAGGTGGTGGGTTCGCGTGGCCTGCACTGGGTCAGCCGCATGCACATGATGATCGGCATCGGCCATTACTTCACCGCGCCGATGTGGGCGATGCTGATGTTGATCGGCATTGCCATCCCGCTGTTCCAGGGCGGTATCGATTTCAGCGAAGTGCTGCACATGTCGCCGGGCCTGTACTGGCGCCAGCAGGATGAAACCCAGGTGATCCGCATGTTCGCCATCACCATGGCGGTGCTGTTGCTGCCCAAGGTGCTGGGCTACATCGCGATGTTGATCGACCCGGCCGAGCGCCGCGGTTGCGGCGGGGGCATCCGCGCATTCGTGTCGATGCTGCTGGAAACCGTGCTGGCCGCGCTGATGGCGCCGGTGGTGATGTACGTGCAGTCGCGCGGCGTGGCCGAAGTGCTGGCCGGCAAGGATTCGGGCTGGGATGCACAGCAGCGCGACGATGGCGGCATTTCCTGGCCGGCGCTGATCAAGGGCTACGGTGGCCTGAGCGTGTTCGGGCTGTTCATGGGCGTGCTGGCCTATGCGGTGTCGCCGGCGCTGGCCGCCTGGATGGCGCCGGTGGTGGTGGGCATGGTGCTGGCCATTCCGGTGGTCGCGTTGACTTCCGGGCGCCGCGCCGGCGACCTGCTGCACCGCCTGCGCCTGATGGAAATCCCGGAAGAGACCACCCCGCCGACCATCCTGCAGCGCGCCGCCGAACTGCGCCGTGCTGCTGCCCAACGCGCCGGCCACTGACATCTGGCCCCATAATGCGGCCAGAACGTACTGGAGCCGCACGATGTCGCAAGCGCTGGAAACCGTAGTCAACGAAACCGCCGCCAACCCGCAATGGTCCGTGCTCTGGCTGCACGGCCTGGGCGCGGATGGCCATGATTTCGCTCCGATCGTGCCCGAGCTGCTGCGTCCGCACTGGCCGGCGATCCGCTTCGTGTTTCCGCATGCCCCGATGCAGCCGATCACCATCAACAACGGCGTGCCCATGCGCGCCTGGTATGACATCGTCAGCATGGACTTCCGCTCGCGCGCCGATGCTTCCGGTGTGGATGCCTCGGTACGCGCGCTGGATGCCCTGATCGATGCCGAGGTAGCGCGCGGCATTCCCGTCGAACGCATCCTGCTCGCCGGCTTCTCGCAGGGCGGGGCGATCATCCTCAGCGCTGCATTGCGCTCGACCCGGCCCATCGCCGGTCTGATCGCGCTGTCCACCTACCTGCCGGATCCGGAAACGGCCATCAAGGCCGCCATTGCCGATGGCGCGCGGCCGCCGGTGTTCATGGCCCATGGCGCGCAGGACCCGGTGATCCCGCAGGTGATCGCTGCCGACACCGCCCAGCGGCTCACGGCAGCCGGCTTCCCGCTGGAGTGGCATTCCTATCCCATGGCCCACCAGGTCTGCGCAGAAGAACTGCAGGCGCTGGGCGACTGGCTGGACGCACGCTTCGCCGCCGCCTGAGCCATGAACGACCCGCGCCAGCAGCTGTGGTTGCCCGAGCTGTGCCGCCTGCCGCGACTGGGCGCGATGCTCGGCCTGGCAGAGCTGGTGGTGGTGGTGGTGGCGCTGTCGCCCGACGGCAGCCGGCAATGGAGCGTGCCGGATTTCCTGTCGGCCAGCGGCCTGGCGTTGTGGCTGGCATTGGCGGTCACGGTGAGTCTGTGCGCGGCACGGGCGACCTTGTCGCGGCTCCCGGAAGCGTTGGGTTCGGCGCTGGCAGTAGCCATGGCCGCCCTGATCGCTGCTGCCTGCACGGGCATCGTGCATGCGCTGTATGCGGTGCTGGATGCGCGCGGTTTCGCCGGGGATGTCGGCTTCTGGCGTTTCACCCTGGGCTGCGCCACGGTCACCGCTCTGATTGTGGCACTGGCGTTGCGCTACTTCTACGTGAGCGATCGCTGGAGCGCGCAGACCGTGGCCAACGCACGCGCGCAGGCCGATGCGCTGCAGGCGCGGATCCGCCCGCATTTCCTGTTCAACAGCATGAATCTCATCGCCAGCCTGGTGCGGCGTGATCCGGAAGTGGCCGAGCGCGCGGTGCTGGATCTGTCCGACCTGTTCCGTGCCGCGCTGGGGGCGGGCGAGGGCGACTCCACCCTGCAGGCCGAGTGCGAACTGGCCGAAGCCTACCTGTCGATCGAGTCGCTGCGGCTGGGGGAACGCCTGCAGGTGGAATGGCAACGCGCAGACGGCTTGCCCTGGACCCTGCCGATGCCGCGCCTGGTGCTGCAGCCGCTGGTGGAAAACGCGGTGCTGCATGGCATCTCGCGGCTGCCGGCTGGCGGCACCATCGTCATTGCGCTGTCCTTCGAAGGAGCGCAGCTGCACATCCGCATCCAGAACCCCGCGCCCGATCCGGACGTGCGTGCGCTGCCGCTGATGCAGGGCGCCGGGCACGCGCAGCGCAACATCGCGCACCGCCTGGCCTGGCGGTTCGGCCCGGCTGCACGGATGACGGGGGCATGGAACGACGGCTACTATGCCTGCGACATCTTCGTGCCTGTTCAGTGAGGAAGCCTGCTTGAGAGTTGTCATCGCCGACGACGAGCCGCTCGCCCGCGAGCGCCTGCGCAGCCTGCTGGCCGAACAGCCCGGGGTCGAGGTGGTGGCCGAAGCCGAGAATGGCGAGCAGGCGCTGCATGCCTGCGCGGAGCTGCAGCCGGACCTGGTGCTGCTGGATATCGCCATGCCCGGGCTGGACGGGCTGGAGGCCGCCCGTCACCTGGCTACCTTCGATCCGCGCCCGGCGGTGGTGTTCTGCACCGCCTACGATGCGCACGCGCTGTCCGCATTCGAAGCGGCGGCCATCGATTACCTGATGAAGCCGGTACGCAGCGAACGCCTGGTTGCCGCGCTGGAACGCGCCCGGACCTTCCTGGCCGGCCGCAACGGGCAGCCCAGCGCGCCCAGCCAGCAGGCACGCACGCTGTTGTGCGCGCGCCTGCGCGGCAGCCTGCGGCTGATCCCGATCGACGACATCCACTACATGCAGGCCGAGGAAAAGTACGTGGTGGTGCACCATGCACGCGGCGAGGACCTCATCGAGGAATCGCTGAAGTCGCTGGAAGAGGAATTTGCCAGCCGTTTCGTGCGCATCCACCGCAACTGCCTGGTGGCCCGCCACGAACTGGTGGAGCTGCGACGAAATGGCGCAGGCCAGGTCCAGGCCGTGCTGCGCCATGGCAAGGCCCCGCTGGAGGTCAGCCGGCGCTGCGTGGCCAGCCTGAAGCAGGACCTCAAGCACCTGTAACCGGCGATAATGGGCGCATGACCACCCTGCGCATCGCCACCCGAAAGAGCCCGCTTGCCCTGTGGCAGAGCGAACATGTTGCCGACCGCCTGCGCCTGGCCCACCCCGGGCTGGACGTGGTGCTGGTGCCGATGAGCACCCGCGGCGACGAAGTGCTGGACCGCTCGCTGGCCGCGATCGGCGGCAAGGGCCTGTTCCTGAAGGAGCTGGAGCTGGCCATGCTGCGGGGCGATGCGGACTGCGCCGTGCACTCGCTCAAGGACGTGCCGATGGAACTGGACGTACCGTTCGCGCTGCCGGCCATGCTGACCCGGCACGACCCGGCCGACGGGTTCATTTCCAACCTGTACGCCTCGGTGGACGCGCTGCCGATAGGCGCGCGCGTGGGCACCTCCTCGCTGCGCCGCCAGGCCCAGCTGCGCGCGCTGCGCCCGGACCTGGAACTGCTGGACCTGCGCGGCAACGTCAACACGCGCCTGGCCAAGCTCGACAACGGCGGCTACGACGCCATTGTGCTGGCCGTGGCGGGCCTGGAACGGCTGGGGCTGGGCGGGCGCATCGTGGCGCGGCTCGCTGCACCGGACTGGTTGCCGGCGCCGGCGCAGGGCGCGGTCACGGTGGAATGCAACGGCGACGATACGCGGGTGATGGCGCTGTTCGCCGCGCTCGACGATGCACGTACGCGCGCCTGCGTGGAAGCCGAGCGCGCCATGAACCGCGCGCTGCACGGCAGCTGCCACGTGCCGGTGGCCGGCTACGCGCAGTGGGAGGGCGACGATCTGTTCCTGCAGGGCCTGGTCGGCGGCGTGGCCGACGGGCGCCTGATCCGCGCCGAAGCGCGGGGCCCGGGCAATGACCCGGATGCGCTCGGAAAGTCGGTGGCCCAGGGCCTGCTGGACGGCGGTGCCGGCGAGTTGATCGCCGTCTGAGGCTGCGCGCGGTGTCCGGCCAACGGCCGGACCTACGAATTGCTACGGGCCCATTGGGATCGGGATGAACCAACCCCGGATCCCGGTTGTCCCCATTACTTGAATTTGTAGACCACGTTCATCGTCGTCAGGGTATCGGTCTTGCGCTTGTCTTCGGCCACGTCGCTGTTGTAACGCGCCTGCCAGGCCGCCTTCAGGGCCAGGTGCTCGTTCATGCTCACCGACACGCCGAAATCGTTCTGGCCGAAGGTGTTGTACGAGCCCGATTCCACCAGCAGGGTGTTGATCAGGTCGGTATTGGGGGTCAGCGAATACTTCACGTCGAACAGCCCGCGGCCGATCAGCCCGGTACGGGTCTCGTCGTCTTCGGTGTTGTGCGTGCGGCGCACACCGGGGCCGATCTGCGCATCCATGTAGAAACGGTCGCCTTCCACCAGCCGGGTGCCGTAACCCAGGCCGAACGAACTCTGGCGGTCGTAGGTGGCGAAATCGTCGCGCTCATAACGCACCGTGGCGGTGATCTGGCGGTGCTCGCCGAGCTGCAGCGCGCTGCCGGCGCTGCCGGTGTAGCGGTTGGCGGTGGTGTTGCTGCGCTTGGTGACGGTGCCATCGTCGGCGGTTTCGGTGTATTCCGAACGCGAGCGCAGCCCGAACAGGTCCATGCTGTGCACCCAGTCGTCATCGGTATAGCGCAGGCGCAGGCGGCCGTTGGCGCTTTCGGTGTTGCTGTTGCCCCGTGCGGAGGCAAAGCCGAGTTCGCCGCCGCTGCCGCTCCACGGCGAGGTCATCGCGGCCAGGTCGGTGGTGTCCTGGGCAAAGGCGGCCGGGGCACTGAGCAGCAGGGAAGCAAGCAACGTCACGCGCAGGGACATCAACGATTCTCCGGATCAACAGGGGGGAGGAGCAACGCGTGATGATACTGGATGCCTTCACGCCGTTTTTCCTTTTCCCGCCCGTGCTTTAGGAGAGGTTTGGACTTGTCGCCTGTTCAGGGCACTGCGATCTGCAGTGTGGGGTCGTCGAAACGGCTGTAATCCACCGTGACCTTGAAGGCTTTGCCCTGGGTCTGGCCCTGGCGTTCGATCCGCACCGGAAGGCCGGCCGTGTTGATCCAGTACAGCATGCCGTCAGGTGCGGCGCTGGCATGGCGCACGCGGTAGCGGCGGGCGGGCTGCCCCTCCACGCGCTCCTCGCCCAGTGCTTCAACCTGCAGTTCGGCGGCGGTGGCGTCAGCCGGCAACGGGCTGCGCCATTGCGCCAGCAGGCCCGGCGGCACCGGCACTTGGCGGACTTCGCCGGCGCGCTGCAGGAAGAACGTGTCGCCGATGATGGTCTGCACGCCCTCGTCGGTCTGCAGGCGGTAGCGGTCAGGCGCCACGAATTCCATGCTGGCGTCCAGCGTGCGCGGCCCCTGCATGTGCAGGCTGGCGTGGAAGCTGCGCAGCTGCCCGAAGCGCTGGCTGGCGGCCAGTACCGCCTGCGCGGGATCGCTGGCGACCGGTACCGGCGGCGTGGCGGCTGCAGGAGCGGCGGGCGCAGGTGCCTGCCCGCAGGCAGACAGCAGCAGGGACAGCACGGCAACGGCAGGCAGCAGGCGCATGGCGGGGTTCGGGCGGGCAGGGGGCCCCACGATAGCCGAAGTTCGGATCCGGGCCGCCACAACGGCGGCGACTCGGACATAATCGGGTCATGGACCGATATGAACGCATCAACGCCCTGCATCGTCTGCTGAAGTCCGCCCGCTATCCGGTCACGGTGGCGACCCTGCAGGAAAAACTGGCGTGTTCGCGCGCCACCGTCTATCGCGACCTGGCCTTCCTGCGCGATGCGCTGATGGCACCGGTCGAGGGCGATGGCGAGGCCGGCTTCCGCTACCAGGACAACGAGAGCGAGCGGTTCGAGCTGCCCGGCCTGTGGCTCAGCTCCGAAGAACTGCACGCCCTGCTGGCCTCCCAGCACCTGCTGGCGCGTACCGGCGGTGGCGTGTTGTCGTCGGTGCTGGCGCCGCTGCAGCAGCGCATCGAAGGGTTGCTGGCCGCGCAGGCCGGCGTGTCGACCTGGCCGGTGGACCGGGTGCGGGTCATTCCGCACCGCGGCCGCAAGTTCGATGAAGCCAGCTTCCGCGCCGTGGCGTCGGCCGTGCTGGAGCGCAGGCAGCTGGCGTTCGAGTACCGGGCCCGTTCCACCGACGAGGCGACCAAGCGCACCGTGTCGCCGCAGCGCATGACCCACTATCGCGACAACTGGTACCTGGACGCCTGGGACCACGGCCGCGAGGGCCTGCGCAGCTTCGCCGTGGACCGCATCTACAAGGCCCGCGTGGTCGACACGGTTGCGCGCGACGTGGACGACACCGAGCTGGACGAGCAGTTGGGTGCCAGCTACGGCATCTTCTCCGGCCCGCCCAAGGGCTGGGCCACCATCGTCTTCAGTGCCAAGGCCGCGCGCTGGGTGGCCGACGAGCATTGGCATTCCAAGCAGCAGGGCCGGTTCCTGGCCGACGGCCGCTACGAGCTCAAGGTGCCCTACAGCGTTTCGCGTGAGCTGCTGATGGACGTGCTGCACTACGGTTCGGACGCGGAAATCATCGAGCCGACCGTGCTGCGCGAGCAGGCCAAGGCGCTGCTGATGATGGCGCTGAGCAATTACGAATAACGGTCATGCCCCCCGGTCATATGGCCGGGATACCCGGCTGGCCGGGGCTTGCGGTATGGTTGGCTGCTACGCAGCCCCCCGGATTCCGTCCCCATGAAAAAGACCCTGTTGCTCCCGTTGCTGGCCGCCACACTGGCCCTGGCCGCCTGCGGCAAGCCCGCCGCCGATTCCAGCAAGCTGGTCGTTGCGGCCACTGCGGTGCCGCACGCCGAGATCCTGGCGGTGGTCAAGCCGATCCTGCAGAAGGAAGGCCTGGAGCTGGACGTAAAGGTCTTCAACGACTACGTGCAGCCCAACGACCAGCTGGTGCAGAAGCAGGTGGACGTGAACTACTTCCAGACCGAACCCTACCTGGACGCCTACAACCGCGACCGCAAGACCGACCTGACCAAGGTGATCGGCGTGCACATCGAGCCGTTCGGCGCCTACTCGCGCCGCTTCAAGTCGCTGGCCGATCTGCCGGTGGGGGCCGACGTGGTGATTCCCAACGACCCGAGCAACAACAGCCGTGCGCTGATCCTGCTGCACAAGGCCGGCGTGATCACGCTCAAGGACCCGACCAACGCACTGGCCACCCAGCGCGACATCATTGCCAACCCGAAGCAGCTCAAGTTCCGCGAACTGGATTCGGCGATGCTGCCGCGTGTGCTCGACCAGGTGGACCTGGCCCTGATCAACACCAACTACGCGCTGGATGCGGGCCTCAACCCGACCCAGGACGCGCTCGCGATTGAAAGCAAGGATTCGCCGTACGTGAACTTCCTGGTCGCCCGCCCGGACAACAAGGACGACCCGCGCGTGCAGCAGCTGGCCAAGGCGCTGACCAGCCCGGAAGTAAAGGCCTTCATCGCCGAGAAATACAAAGGCGCGGTGCTGCCGGCGTTCTGATCGGACACGAGCCGACCCACGGTCGGCTCCTACCGAGGGGTGCGGAAGCCCATCGTCGCTTCCACCGCCTGGAGCCACCCGGCATACAGCGCTTCGCGCCGGTCAACCGCCATCTGCGGCACGAACCGGCGATCCACCGCCCACTGCTCGGCAATCTCCGCGCGGCTGCTCCAGAACCCGGTGGCCAGGCCGGCCAGGTAGGCCGCGCCCAGCGCGGTTGTCTCGGCCACCTGCGGGCGCAGCACGGGCACGCCCAGCAGGTCGCTCTGGAACTGCGCCATGAAGTCATTGGCGATCGCGCCCCCATCGGCGCGCAGTTCCTTCAGTTCAATGCCCGCATCGGCCTGCATCGCGGCCAGCACGTCGCGGGTCTGGTACGCCATTGATTCCACCGCCGCGCGGATGAAGTGTTCCTTGGTGGTGCCCCGACTCAGGCCGAACACCGCCCCGCGCACATCGCTGCGCCAGTACGGCGCGCCCAGGCCGACGAAGGCCGGCACCATGTACACCCCACCGTTGTCGGCCGCGCGTTCGGCATAGGCCTGGCAGTCGCTGGACTTGCCGAACATGCGCAGCCCGTCGCGCAGCCACTGCACCACCGAGCCGGCCACGAAGATCGAGCCTTCCAGGGCGTACTCCACCTGCCCATCGATGCCCCAGGCCAGCGTGGTGAGCAGGCCGTTGCTGGAGGCCACCGCGCGGGTGCCGGTATGCATCAGCATGAAACAGCCGGTGCCATAGGTGTTTTTGACCATGCCAGGTTCGAAACAGGCCTGGCCGAACAGCGCGGCCTGCTGGTCGCCAGCGATGCCGGCAATTGGAATGTGCTGGTCGAAGAAGAACTGCGAACGCGTGGTGCCATACACCTCGCTGGAGCTGCGCACTTCGGGCAGCATCGCGCGCGGGATGTCCAGCAGCGCCAGCAACGCATCATCCCAGGCAAGGGTGTGGATGTTGAACAGCAGCGTGCGGGCCGCGTTGCTGTAGTCGGTGACGTGCACCGCGCCGCCGGTGAGGTTCCACACCAGCCAGCTGTCGATGGTGCCGAACAGCAGCTCGCCGCGCTCGGCGCGGGCCTGCGCGCCGTCCACGTGGTCAAGGATCCAGCGGATCTTGGTCGCCGAAAAGTAGGCATCCACCAGCAGCCCGGTGCGTGCGCGGATCAGCGGCTCGTGGCCTTCTGCCTTGAGGCGTTCGCAGATGTCGTTGCTCTGTCGGGACTGCCAGACGATCGCATTGTGGATGGGCTGGCCGGTGGCCTTGTCCCAGACCACCGTCGTTTCGCGCTGGTTGGTGATGCCGATCGCCGCGATCTGGCGCGGATCGATCTGCTCGCGGTTGAGCAGCTCGGTCAGGGTGGTATAGACACTGGTCAGGATCTCGCGCGGATCGTGTTCAACCCAGCCCGGCTGCGGGAAGATCTGCCCGAACTCGCGCTGCGCCACCCCGGCGACGTGTCCGGCGCGGTCGAACAGCATTGCGCGCGAGCTGGTGGTGCCCTGGTCGATGGCGAGTACGTAGCGTTTGTCCATGGGGGATCCTGGGGTACGGCCGGCACGATGCACTGGCGATGGTAACGCTACGCGATTGCCGCCATGGCAGATCGTACAGCTCGACGGCCCATTCCCGCGATCAAGGTAGTCCACTTCACGCGCATACAGCCCCGCGCCGAAATGCGACCGGTAAAAAGGGCAATGCCAGAAACGACAACGGGCCCGCGAGGGGCCCGTTGCATTGCTACGTGTAGCGGAAGCGCTTAGAAGCGCGCGCCGATACCAAAGCCCACGGTCCACGGATCCAGCTTGGCTTCGTCGCCGGTGCTGCGGCCGTTGACGGTCAGGTCCGGGCGCGAATGCATGTAGCGGGCATCGGCACGGGCGAACCAGGTGCTGTTGATGTTCATGTCCACGCCGACGGTACCGATGGCGCCCTTGGCGGTTTCCAGCCCGATATGGCCGGCGTCGCTGGCCAGCTTCTCGTTGCTGAAGTTCGACTCGTAGTAGCCCACGCCCACGAACGGGCGGAACACGTTGTCGGCCTGGCCGAAGTGGTACTGGCCGCTCAGCGCGATCGGCTGCTGCTCAACCGTGCCCAGCTGGCCATTGGCGCCGCGCACGCGGTGGTCGAACTTGTCAGCTGCGCCCCACAGTTCCACGGCCCAGTTGTCGTTGATGTAGTAGCTGAAGCTCAGCGTCGGCGCCGGGCCGCCATCGACCTTGTCGATGCCTTCCAGCGGATCATTCTTCGGCTGCAGCAGTGCAACGCCGCCGACAACGGCGAAATGCTTGCCCGACGCGGTGTCGGTGGTGCTGTCCTGCGCGAAGGCGGCAGGTGCGAAGGCAAGGGCAGTCAGGGTAGCCAGGGTCAGGGTGCGGATGGAGCGCATGGGGGAATCTCCTCAGGTATTTTTTTGTTCTTGGGCCCCCGTTGCATCGGGGCGAGGCAAACGTAGTCCCCGCAACATGAATCGAATCCGACGCACGTTAAAATTTAGTTTGTTCTGTTCAGCCAGCAGCGCGAAATCGTTGCGCTGGCGCGCGATCATGCAATGCGCGACATTCATGCATCTGGAGACACTGTGACGAATCCAACGCTGTGCATCGGCCTGCCTGCGCAGGTTTCGGCAGGTTGCCGCGTGCTGGTGCTGGGATCGATGCCGGGCGTGGCATCGCTGCATGCAGCGAAGTATTACGCGCATCCGCGCAACCGATTCTGGCCGTTGATGTCGGCGCTGACCGGGATCAACGCGGGTCTTGCCTACGTTGATCGCCTGCAGGCGTTGCAATTGGCGGGCGTAGGGCTGTGGGATGTGATCGGGCAGTGCGAGCGGCGTGGCAGCCTGGACGCGGCGATCGTGCGCGGCAGCGAAGTGCCCAACGCCGTGGCCGATCTGGTTGGCCAATTGCCGGCCCTCGCGGCGGTCGCCTGCAATGGCGCCACTGCACACGCGGCCTTCGTGCGTTACATCCTGCCGGTGCTGGACGACCGTGCGGCGTCCCTGGCGGTGTGGTCGCTGCCCTCGACCAGTCCGGCGAATGCGGCATGGCCGCTGCCGCGCCTGCAGGTGGCGTGGCAGCCCGTCGCCGATGTCCTGGCCGGCTGAGCCGGACCGTAGCGGGACAATACGGTACCGACTGGAACACCGGCCGCAGCAGCGCCCATCCCTGCTGCAACACGCTGTCCCGGGACAGAGCGGGTGAAAATTGCCCAAGCTGGTTGGCGCTGACGCCTCATGCCCCCACAATAGGCGATTCCCTACACCAGATTGCCGGAGTTATCCCCATGGCCGAAATCAAGGAAGCACTTGTCCCCGATATCGGTGACTACAGCGATATCCCGGTAATCGAGGTGCTTGTCGCCGTTGGTGACACCGTCAAGAAGGACCAGGGGCTGGTCACGCTCGAGTCGGACAAGGCCACGATGGAAGTGCCGTCCTCGGTCGCCGGCGTGGTCAAGGAAATCAAGGTCAAGGTCGGCGACAACCTGTCCGAGGGCAAGGTCGTGGCGCTGATCGAAGTGGCTGACGCGGCCGCAGCGCCTGCCCCGGCGGCTGCGCCGGCACCCGCTGCCGCCCCGGCCAAGGCCGCTGCTGCTGCCGCCCCGGCCCCGGCCACCCAGAGCGCGCCCGCCGCTGCACCGGCTGCTGCCGGCGGTGGCCCGGTGGAAGCGCTGGTGCCGGACATTGGCGATTACACCGACATCCCGGTGATCGAAGTGCTGGTCGCCGTCGGCGATACCGTCAAGAAAGACCAGGGCCTGGTCACGCTCGAGTCGGACAAGGCCACGATGGAAGTGCCGTCGTCGGTTGCCGGCGTGGTCAAGGAAATCAAGGTCAAGGTCGGCGACACCCTGTCGCAGGGCAAGGTTGTCGCCATCATCGAAGCCGAGGGCGCCGCCGCCCCGGCGCCGAGCCAGGCCGCCGCTGCCGCCGCCCCGGCCGCTGCCGAAACCGGCACCAAGGTGGAACCGGTCGCCGTGCCGGCCCAGCCGGACAAGCTGGCGGCGCGCGAAATCGCCAGCGCCCCCTCGGCCGGTGCCCCGAGCAGCCCGCCGGTGCAGTTCAACGCCGACAGCGTGCTGCCGTCCAAGGTGCCCTATGCCACCCCGGCGGTGCGCGTGTTCGCCCGCGAGCTGGGCGTGGACCTCAACCAGCTGACCGGCACCGAAAAGGGCGGCCGCATCACCAAGGCCGACGTGCAGAAGTTCGTCAAGTCGGCGCTGACCGGCGGTGGCGCCGCCGTTGCCGGTGGCACGGTCGCTGCGGGTGGTGGGCTCAACCTGCTGCCGTGGCCCAAGGTCGATTTCAGCAAGTTCGGTGAAGTCGAGACCCAGCCGCTGTCGCGCATCAAGAAGATCTCCGGCGCCAACCTGGCGCGCAACTGGGCCATGATCCCGCACGTCACCCAGTTCGAGCAGGCCGACATCACCGACCTGGAAGGCCTGCGCGTGGCGCTGAACAAGGAAAACGAGAAGGCCGGCATCAAGCTGACCATGCTCGCCTTCCTGATCAAGGCCAGCGCCGCGGCGCTGAAGCAGTTCCCGGAATTCAACGCATCGCTGGATGCGGCCGGTGAAAACCTGACGCTGAAGAAGTACTTCAACATCGGCTTCGCTGCTGACACCCCGAACGGCCTGGTCGTTCCGGTGATCCGCGACGTGGACAAGAAGGGCGTGGTGCAGATCGCCCAGGAAACCGGCGAGCTGGCCAAAAAGGCGCGCGACGGCAAGCTGGGCCCGGCCGACATGAGTGGCGGCTGCTTCTCGATCAGCTCGCTGGGCGGCATCGGCGGCACCGCCTTCACCCCGATCGTCAATGCACCGGAAGTCGCCATCCTGGGCGTGTCCAAGTCCTCGATCCAGCCGGTCTGGAACGGCAAGGAATTCGCTCCGAAGCTGATGCTGCCGCTGTCGCTGAGCTACGACCACCGTGTCATCGACGGTGCGCTGGCCGCGCGCTTCACCACGTACCTGTCGCAGGTGCTGGCCGACATGCGGCGCGTGCTGCTGTGAGGCAGCGCCTGGCGGGCGTTGCGGTGATGTTGGCCGCCCTGGTTGTTGCGCCCGGCGCGTCCGCCGCGTGCACGACCGATATCGGCCGCGGCTGGCCGCCGGCGGTGGGCAACTACGGCCAGGCCGTGGAAACCCTGTTCAACGGCAAGGCACAGCCCGCGCTGGCGCTGACCATCCTGCCCAAGGGCGGGGTGGAAACCGGCGTGGCGCTGCTGCCCGGCAGCCAGGACCAGGCGTGGACCCTGCGCTACAGCGAGGCCGACAAGCGCGTGTACAACTGGAACAACAGTGCACGCGGTGGTGGCGTGGAGCTGCGCGTGGACCAGGAACCGGACCAGTACCAGGTCGCCATCCCCGCCGCGCTGGCCCAGCGCCTGCTGCGCAGCTGGCAGGCCGCGCTGGATTCGGGTGTGCCGGCAGGGCGCAAGGCGCCGGTGACCGACGGTGAGGTGCTGTCCTTCCAGGTGGCTGGAGAGCGCTACAGCGGCCCGCGCTGGGAGTGCGGCGCCGGCAAACTGATGATGAAACAGGTGGCGCTGCTGATCGAAGCCAGCGACACCAAGGAAAAGAAGCTCGACCGTCGCTGGCAGGATCTGGACGAGTCGCTCGACGAACTGCAGCAACTGCTCGCCGGCAACGCCGGCTGAGACCCAGGAGAAGACGAATGGCCGCTATTGAAATCAAGGTTCCCGACATCGGCGATTACAGCGCGGTGCCGGTGATCGAACTGCTGGTCGCCGTGGGCGACACGGTGAAGAAGGACCAGGGCCTGGTCACGCTGGAATCGGACAAGGCCACCCTGGAAGTGCCGTCTTCGGCTGCCGGCGTGGTGAAGGAAATCAAGGTCAAGCTCGGCGATACGCTGTCCGAAGGCGATGTGGTGGTGGTGCTGGACGCCGAAGGCGCCGCTGCCGCTCCGGCCGCGTCTGCGGCGGAAGCGCCCAAGGCCGCCGCCCCGGCCAGCAAGCCGCCGGTGACCCCGTCGCACCGCGCGCCGGCCGAACCGGCCGCGCCGCAGCCGGCGCTGTCGTCGGGCAAGCCGGCCGACATCGAATGCCAGATGGTGGTGCTGGGTGCGGGTCCGGGCGGTTACACCGCCGCGTTCCGCTCGGCCGACCTGGGCGTGGACACCGTGCTGATCGAACGCTACGCCAGCCTGGGCGGCGTGTGCCTCAACGTGGGCTGCATTCCGTCCAAGGCGCTGTTGCACGCCGCTGCGGTGATCGACGAAGTGGCCCACGCGGGCGATTTCGGCGTGGAATTCAGCGCGCCGAAGATCACCCTGGACAAGCTGCGCGGCTACAAGGAAAAGGTGGTCACCCAGCTGACCAAGGGCCTGTCGGGCATGGCCAAGCAGCGCAACGTGCGCACCGTGCAGGGCGTGGCCACGTTCGTCTCGGCCAATGAGCTGGAGATCGTCGGCGACGACGGCACGACCCAGCTGCTGCGCTTCCAGCAGTGCATCATCGCCGCCGGTTCGCAGGCGGTGAAGCTGCCGAACTTCCCGTGGGACGACCCGCGCGTGATGGATTCCACCGACGCGCTGGAACTGGCCGACATTCCCGGCTCGCTGCTGGTGGTCGGTGGCGGCATCATCGGCCTGGAAATGGCGACCGTGTACGCGGCGCTGGGCAGCAAGGTGACCGTGGTGGAGTTCATGTACCAGCTGATGCCTGGTGCCGACAAGGACCTGGTCAAGCCGTTGGCCGACCGCCTGAAGAAGCAGGGCGTCGAGGTCCACCTCAAGACCAAGGCCTCCGGCGTGAACGCGGACAAGAAGGGCATTACCGTGACCTTCGAAGCCGCTGCCGAAGGCGAGAAGCCGGGGCTGGAGCAGGGCACCTTCGACCGCGTGCTGGTGGCCGTGGGGCGCTCGCCGAACGGGAAGAAGATCGGCGCGGAGAAGGCCGGGGTGGGCGTCACCGAGCGTGGCTTCATTCCGGTGGACCGTCAGATGCGCACCAATGTGCCGCACATCTTTGCCATCGGCGATATCGTCGGCAACCCGATGCTGGCCCACAAGGCCACGCACGAGGGCAAGCTGGCCGCTGAAGTGGCCTCGGGCGAGAAAAAGGAGTGGGTGGCGCGGGTGATTCCGTCGGTGGCCTACACCAACCCGGAAATCGCCTGGGTTGGCGTGACCGAAACCGAAGCCAAGGCGCAGGGCCTGAAGGTTGGCGTAGCGAAGTTCCCGTGGGCGGCCAGTGGCCGTGCCATCGGCATCGGCCGCACCGAGGGCTTCACCAAGCTGATCTTCGATGAGGAAACCCACCGCATCATCGGCGGCGCGATCGTCGGCGTGCACGCCGGTGACCTGCTGGCCGAGATCGGCCTGGCCATCGAGATGGGCGCCGAAGCTGAAGACATCGGGCACACCATCCACGCCCACCCGACGCTGAGCGAATCGGTGGCGATGGCCGCGGAAATCTACGACGGCACCATCACCGATCTGTACATCCCGAAGAAAAAATGATTGGTAGAGCGGACTGTTAGTCCGCTGCATGCCTGATCCGCTGCATGCCTGGTCCGCTGCATGCCACCCAACAAAAAACCCGGCTTTCGCCGGGTTTTTCGTGCGGTAACACACCAACCAACGGTTGGATCAGAACGAAACGCTGATGCCGGCCACCGGGCCCTTGAATTCCTGCTTCAGGCCGATGGTGCCATCGCTGCCGGTCTGGTCGACGTCGAGGCGGAACCAGTCGTAGCCGGCGAAGATGCCGAAATTGTCGGTGAACCTGTAATCCACGATCACGTTGGCGCGGGTCAGGTCGCCATCGTAGTCATCGAAGTTGCCCCAGTCGGTGTTGAGGTACTGGCCCTGCGCGGTGATCATCCACTTCTCGGACGGGGTGATGGTGAAGCGCGCACCGACCACCGGCGCAACGCCGTCGGCCTTCTCGTCCAGGAACTCACCCTGGTACACGGTGCCCAGGTCGGCGTAGGCCTTGGTACTCACCTTGGCGTACTCCGCACCCAGCTGCAGGCCGAGGTCGAACTTCTCGGTGTCCACCACCGAGTAGTCGTACACCAGGCTGGCCACCTGGTACTTCAGCTCGCCCTTGACGAAGCTGCCGGCCGGCACGGTTTCGCCGCCGAAGCTGATGCCGTCGTTGAGGGTTTCGCGGCGGTCCTTGTCGTACTTGAAGTAGTTGAAGATCAGGCGCTGGCGGTCGCTGATGCGGAACAGGCCGTCAATGCGCGGCTCCCATTCCTTGCCGCCCAGGCCGAAGTCCTCGGAGAAGCCCACATCCTGGCCGAGCACCGTGGTGTTGCCCCGGATCGTGTTGTCCGAGTCGATGTTCATCGCACCCAGGCGCAGGGCGAAGCGGTCATCGCCTTCGGCCGCGCTCGCGGACGTGGCGTGGGTGAGGGCGGCCATGGCCAGCGGCAGGGCGAGCAGGGGAAGCAGGCGCATCGTTCTATCCTTGGAGGGATTCAGTGAAGTGGAATCACTCTGCCCAGCGCCGCGTCCACCATTCGTGAACGTATGGTGGAGATTGTGTGTACCGTTCATGCACCCCGGGTGACCGTCGGAGGTGGCGCGTGGCCGCCGCGCGCGCTGCACCACGTTGTAGCGGATGCGGCCTGCCCGGAAAAAGGCGGCCCCGGAGAGAGCTCGGGGCCGCCCGGTACCGGCCTGCTTCAGGGGCGTCGACGAGGATCGAATTGGCAGGCCCACTTCTCTGACCGGGCCCCACGGCCAAAGTTCAATATGGTGCGACGCGACATGAATTGGGGCGGGCTGTGGCGGGATCGGACCCCCTCCCGGGCCAAAATCTGTGGCGATGCAGCAACTTGCGTCGTCCGGGATGAACAGGCGCAGGTTGTCTCGCAAATTGTCCCGTTGCTATAATTTGGCGGCTCGACGGGGCACAGGCAGTTCCAGCCCCGGTCACCCCTCCCACAACCATGCAGGACATACGTGTGCTGAACTCCGTTGACGCGGGTCGGCGACTGATGCTGCGCGCAGCGGTGTACCCGCTGGCTGCAGTGGCTGTCCTGGCCCTGGTGCTCCTGCTGCTGGCAGGCCCGAAGTACGCGCTTGGCGCGCTGGCATCGGGCATCGCGGTATCGGCGGGCGGCTGGGTCGCGGCGCGGATGGCGCTGGGGGGCGGGGTGCAGGCGGCAGGTTCAGCGATGTCGCGGCTGATCCTGGCGGTGGTGGCAAAGTGGGCGCTCGTATTCGGTGTCCTGGCGGTGGGTTTCGTGGTCTTCAAGCTGCCTGCATTGGCGCTGCTGGCCGGAATCGCCGTCGGACTGATGTTCCAGGTCCTGGCTCTGGCCAGGCGCTGATCCAATTTATTTAACTCAAGGTTCCGGACACATGGCAGGCGAGGCGCTTACACCCACCTCCTACATCCAACATCACCTGCACAACCTGACGTTCCACATGCAGGAAGGTGGTTTCTGGGCAATTCACGTCGACACCATTGTGACTTCGGTCCTGATGGGTTTGTTGATGGTGTTTGGCTTCTGGATGGCCACCCGCAAGGCCACCGCCGGCGTACCGGGCAAGTGGCAGGCGTTCGTTGAAATCTGCCTGGAGTTCGTTGACCGCCAGGCCAAGGACACCTATCACGGCACCAGCAAGCTGGTGACCCCGATCGCGATCACGATCTTCTTCTGGATCCTCCTGATGAACCTCATCAAGATGATCCCGGCCGACTTCATCGCCCTGCCGCTTGAAGCGCTGGGCATTCCGTACTGGAAGCCGGTCCCGACCGCCGACGTCAACGCCACCCTGGGCATGTCGATCAGCGTGTTCTTCCTGATGCTGTTCTTCGCGCTGCGCGCCAAGGGCCTGGGTGGTTTCACCAAGGAATTCCTGACCGCACCGTTCGGCAAGTGGATGATGCCGTTCAACCTGATCCTCAACATCGTCGAGTGGCTGAGCAAGCCGATCTCGCTGGCGATGCGACTGTTCGGCAACATGTTCGGCGGCGAAATCGTGTTCCTGCTGATCTGGGTGCTGGGCAGTGCCGGCATCATGGGCGCCATCGCAGGCGGTGCCTTCGGCCTCGGCTGGATGCTGTTCCACCTGCTGGTGATTCCGCTGCAGGCCTTCATTTTCATGATGTTGTCCATCGTGTACCTGAGCCTGTCGGAAGACGCTCACTGAGTTTCCGCTTCACCCTTCATCCGTTTCATTACCCTTAGCTACTTAAGTTTCCGGAGATAACCCATGTACTTTGCCGTCCTGACCAACCTCGCCCAAGTCCAGAGCTCCACCGTCCTCGCCGTCGGCATCATGATCGGCCTGGCCGCGCTGGGTGCCGGTCTCGGTCTGGCCATCATGGCCGGTAAGTTCCTGGAATCGGCTGCCCGCCAGCCGGAACTGATCCCGGTGCTGCAGGTCCGCATGTTCATCACCGCCGGCCTGATCGACGCCGCGTTCATCATCTCGGTCGCCGTCGGCCTGCTGCTGGCCTTCGCCAACCCGACCATCGCTGAGTTCGTGACCCGCCTGCCGCCGGTTGCCGGCTGATCCAGCGAAAGCGAAACGATCAGGCGCCTCGAGCGCCTGATCGCGGATGAAGGAACGGATGCGCCGCTCCTGCGGCGCCTCCACCCCATCACCCCAGATTGAGCGAACCCCATGGAAATCGGTTTTACCCTCGTTGCCCAGGCACTGGCGTTCGCCGGTCTGATCTGGATCATCGCGACCAAGATCTGGCCGCCGCTGATGAACGCCATCGAAGAGCGCCAGCAGAAGATCGCTGAAGGGCTCGCTGCTGCCGACCGCAGCCAGAAGGATCTGGCCCAGGCGCAGGAAAAGGTCAACGAAGCACTGAAGGATGCGCGCACCAAGGCCAACGAGATCATCGACCAGGCCCATGCCCGCGCCAACCAGATCGTTGATGCTGCCAAGAATGAAGCCATCGTCGAAGCGAACCGCCAGAAAGAACTGGCCCACGCCGAGATCGAACTGGCCGCCAACCGTGCCCGCGAGGATCTGCGCAAGCAGGTGTCCGTGCTGGCCGTGACCGGTGCCGAAAAGCTGCTCAAGCGCGAAATCGACGCCAACGCCCACAAGGCGCTGCTCGACGAGCTGGCCTCGGAGATCTGATCGATGAGCCAGGCCCTCACGCTTGCACGCCCGTATGCCCGCGCCGCGTTCGCGACCGCGCGCGACGAAGGCACGTTCGCGCCGTGGTCGGACGCGCTTGCGTTCTCCGCCCATGTAGCCGCCGATCCGCGCGTGTCGGCCCTGCTGTCGAACCCGGAGCTGGGCCGTGACGATGCCGTCGCGTTGCTGGCCCCGGAAACGGCAGGCGAGTCGTTCGGTCGCTTCCTGGCCATCCTGGCCGAAGCGCACCGGCTGCCGCTGCTGCCGGAAATCGCAGGCATGTACGACCAGCTCCGCGCTGAAGCCGAACACGTGGTGAAAGCCACGGTGACCTCGGCCGCCGAGCTGTCCACCGCTGAGCTGGACGCCATCAAGGCCGCGCTGCGCAAGCGCTTCGGCCAAGAGGTCGACGTCACCACCGCCATCGATGCGTCGCTGATCGGCGGTGCGGTGATCGACGCTGGCGACGTGGTGATCGATGGCTCGCTCAAGGGCAAGCTGTCGCGCCTGCAGACCGCGCTCGCTAACTGAATTCATTTAACGTCCGGCGTGATCGCCGGCACTAGGACTTGACGATGGCAACCACGCTCAACCCCTCCGAAATCAGCGAACTGATCAAGAACCGCATCGAGAAGGTCAAGCTGGCCGCGGAATCGCGCAACGAAGGCACCGTGACCAGCGTGTCCGACGGCATCGTGCGCATCTTCGGCCTGGCCGACGTGATGCAGGGCGAAATGATCGAACTGCCGAACAACACCTTCGCCCTGGCCCTGAACCTGGAGCGCGACTCGGTCGGCGCCGTGGTCCTGGGTGGCTATGAGCACCTGCGCGAAGGCGACGTGGCCAAGACCACCGGCCGCATCCTGGAAGTGCCGGTCGGTCCGGAGCTGCTGGGCCGCGTGGTCAACGCGCTGGGCGAGCCGATCGACGGCAAGGGCCCGATCGCTGCCCAGGCCACCGCACCGGTGGAGCGCGTTGCCCCGGGCGTGATCTGGCGCAAGTCGGTCGACCAGCCGGTGCAGACCGGTTACAAGTCCGTCGACTCCATGATCCCGATCGGCCGCGGCCAGCGCGAGCTGGTCATCGGTGACCGCCAGACCGGCAAGACCGCCCTGGCCATCGATGCGGTGATCAACCAGAAGGACACCGGCATCAAGTGCGTGTACGTCGCGATCGGCCAGAAGGCCTCGACCGTGGCCAACATCGTGCGCAAGCTGGAAGAGAACGGCGCCCTGGCCCACACCGTGGTCGTGGCCGCCACCGCGTCCGAATCGGCTGCCATGCAGTACATCAGCGCCTACTCGGGCTGCACCATGGGTGAGTACTTCATGGACCGCGGCCAGGATGCCCTGATCGTGTACGACGACCTGTCCAAGCAGGCCGTTGCCTACCGCCAGATCTCGCTGCTGCTGAAGCGCCCGCCGGGCCGTGAAGCCTACCCGGGTGACGTTTTCTACCTGCACTCGCGCCTGCTCGAGCGCGCCGCCCGCGTCTCGGAAGAGTACGTGGAGAAGTTCACCAATGGTGCCGTCAAGGGCCAGACCGGTTCGCTCACCGCGCTGCCGATCATCGAAACCCAGGCCGGCGACGTTTCCGCGTTCGTGCCGACCAACGTGATCTCGATCACCGACGGCCAGATCTTCCTGGAAACCGACCTGTTCAACTCGGGCATCCGCCCGGCCGTGAACGCCGGTATCTCGGTGTCGCGCGTCGGTGGTGCGGCCCAGACCAAGATCATCAAGAAGCTGTCGGGCGGCATCCGCATCTCGCTGGCCCAGTACCGTGAGCTGGCGGCGTTCGCGCAGTTCGCCTCGGACCTGGACGAAGCCACCCGCAAGCAGCTTGAGCGCGGTCAGCGCGTGACCGAGCTGATGAAGCAGAAGCAGTACGCCCCGATGTCGATCGCCAACCAGGCGCTGTCGATCTACGCCGTCAACGAGGGTTACCTCGACGACGTGCCGGTCAACAAGCTGCTGGCCTTCGAAGAAGGCCTGCACGCCCACTTCGCCAACACCCAGGGCGAACTGGTCGGCAAGGTCAACGCCACCGGCGGTTGGGACAACGACATCGAAGCGGCCTTCAAGAAGGGCATCTCCGAGTTCAAGACCACCGGCAGCTGGTAAGCCGCTTCGTGGGGCGGGGAGTGTTTCCCCGCTGCGCAAACGACAAAGCGGGGCATGGCCCCGCTCTACGGGAATAAGAGATGGCAAGCGGACGCGAAATCAAAACCAAGATCAAGAGCGTGCAGAACACCCGCAAGGTGACCCGCGCGCTTGAAATGGTCTCGGCCTCCAAAATCCGCAAGGCGCAGGAGCGGATGAAGACGTCGCGTCCGTATGCGCAGGCGATGAAGCAGGTGATCGGCCACCTGGCCCAGGCCAGCACCGATTACCAGCATCCGTTCCTGGTCCAGCGCGACGAAGTGAAGCGCGTGGGCTACATCGTGGTCTCTTCCGACCGCGGCCTTGCCGGCGGCCTGAACAACAACCTGTTCCGCAAGATGCTCGGCGACGTGCGCGAGTGGCAGGACAAGGGCGCCGAGATCGACCTGGTGACCATCGGCCAGAAGGCATCCACCTTCTTCCGCCGCGTCAAGGTCAACATGGTCGGCAGCGTCACCCACATGGGCGACGTGCCGCACCTGGAACAGCTGATCGGTGTCATCAAGGTCATGCTCGACGCCTTCACCGAGGGCAAGGTCGACCGCGTGTACCTGGTCTACAACCGCTTCATCAACACGATGACGCAGAAGGCCAGCTTCGACCAGCTGCTGCCGTTGCCGGCCGCCGAGAAGCAGGTTGCACACCACGACTGGGACTACCTGTACGAACCCGACGCCGCGACCGTGCTGGAGCACGTGATGACGCGTTACGTCGAATCGCTGGTGTACCAGGCAGTGCTGGAAAACGTCGCGTCCGAGCATGCAGCCCGCATGGTCGCGATGAAGTCGGCCAGTGACAACGCCAACAAGCTGATCGGAACCCTGCAGCTGGTCTACAACAAGGCCCGCCAGGCAGCGATCACCCAGGAAATTTCGGAAATCGTCGGCGGCGCGGCAGCAGTCTGACGCGCGCAGTCAAAGCATTTAAATTAGAGGATGCAGCAATGAGTCAGGGCAAGATCGTTCAGATCATCGGCGCCGTCGTCGACGTGGAATTCCCCCGCGAGTCGGTGCCGAAGGTGTACCACGCGCTGAAGGTGGACAACACCGAAATCACGCTGGAAGTGCAGCAGCAGCTCGGCGACGGCGTGGTCCGTTGCATCGCGCTGGGCTCCACCGACGGCCTGAAGCGCAACCTGGTGGCCACCAACACCGAACGCGCCATCTCGGTGCCGGTCGGTGCAGGCACCCTGGGCCGCATCATGGACGTGCTGGGCCGTCCGATCGACGAAGCCGGTCCGGTGACCGCCAGCGACAGCTGGGAAATCCACCGTGAAGCGCCGTCGTACGAAGACCAGTCGCCGGCCACCGAGCTGCTGGAAACCGGCATCAAGGTCATCGACCTGATGTGCCCGTTCGCCAAGGGCGGCAAGGTCGGCCTGTTCGGCGGCGCCGGCGTCGGCAAGACCGTCAACATGATGGAGCTGATCAACAACATCGCCAAGGCGCACAGCGGCCTGTCCGTGTTCGCCGGCGTGGGCGAGCGTACCCGTGAGGGCAACGACTTCTACCACGAGATGAAGGACTCCAACGTCCTGGACAAGGTCGCGATGGTGTACGGCCAGATGAACGAGCCGCCGGGCAACCGCCTGCGCGTCGCGCTGACCGGCCTGACCATGGCCGAATACTTCCGCGACGAGAAGGACGAAAACGGCAAGGGCAAGGACGTGCTGCTGTTCGTCGACAACATCTACCGCTACACCCTGGCCGGTACCGAAGTGTCGGCACTGCTGGGCCGCATGCCGTCGGCCGTGGGTTACCAGCCGACCCTGGCCGAGGAGATGGGCGTGCTGCAGGAGCGCATCACCTCGACCAAGAACGGCTCGATCACCTCGATCCAGGCCGTCTACGTGCCGGCCGATGACTTGACCGACCCGTCCCCGGCGACCACCTTCGCCCACCTGGATTCGACCGTGACCCTGTCGCGTTCGATCGCCTCGCTGGGTATCTACCCGGCGGTGGATCCGCTGGATTCGACCAGCCGCCAGATGGACCCGCTGGTCATCGGCCACGAACATTACGACACCGCCCAGCGCGTCCAGCAGACCCTGCAGAAGTACAAGGAACTGAAGGACATCATCGCCATCCTGGGCATGGACGAACTGTCCGAAGAAGACAAGCAGGCCGTTTCGCGCGCCCGCAAGATCGAGCGCTTCTTCAGCCAGCCGTTCCACGTGGCAGAAGTGTTCACCGGCTCGCCGGGCAAGTACGTGTCGCTGAAGGACACCATCCGCGGCTTCAAGGCCATCGTCGACGGCGAATACGACCACCTGCCGGAGCAGGCGTTCTACATGGTCGGCAGCATCGAAGAAGCGGTCGAGAAAGCCAAGAAGATGGCTGAGAAGGCCTGATCATGAGCACCATCCGTTGCGACATCGTCAGCGCCGAGCAGGAAATCTTCCGTGGTGAAGCGACTCTGGTCGTGGCTACGGGTGAGCTTGGCGAACTGGGCATCGCGCCCAAGCATGCCCCGCTGATCACCCGGCTCAAGCCGGGCAAGGTGGTGGTCACCACCCCGAATGGCGAACAGCTGGACTTCGCCATCTCCGGCGGCATCCTCGAGGTGCAGCCGCAGGTCGTGACCGTGCTGGCCGACACCGCGATCCGCGCGCAGGACATCGACGAAACCTCGGTCCGCAAGGCCAAGGAAGAAGCCGAGCGCATCCTGGCCAACCGTGGCGAAGCAATGGAAGTGGCCGAAGCCCAGCAGAAGCTGGCCGAAGCCGTGGTCCAGCTGCAGGCGCTGGAGCGCCTGCGCAAGACCCTCAAGCACTGACATCCAGCGCTTACCGCTGCATACGACAACGCCGGCTTCTGCCGGCGTTGTTGTTTCCGCGTGCCGGAAACGCGGCACATTGACGGCGGGCGTTCTAGAATCGCAGTCGTCACCTTTGATCACCCTCCATCCCCATGACCCAAGCCCTGCACGTCATCATCCTCGCCGCCGGCGCTGGCAAGCGCATGAAGTCGGACCTGCCCAAGGTGCTGCAGCCGATTGCCGGCCGCCCGATGCTGGCCCATGTGATCGATACCGCGCGCCAGCTGCGGCCCGACGCCATCCATGTGGTGTACGGCCACGGTGGTGAAGCGGTGCGCGCGGCGTTCGCCGACCAGCCCGACCTGCAGTGGGCCGAGCAGACCCAGCAGCTGGGCACCGGCCATGCCGTGCAGCAGGCCATGCCGCAGGTGCCCGATGCGGCCACGGTGCTGGTGCTGTACGGCGATGTGCCGCTGATCCAGGTGGATACCCTGCGCCACCTGCTGGCCCAACCGGGCCGCCTGGCCGTGCTGGTGGCCGATATGCTCAACCCGACCGGCTATGGCCGGATCGTACGCAATGCCGAAGGCAAGGTCGGCGCCATCGTCGAGCAGAAGGACGCGACCGACGAACAGCTGGCCATCCGCACCATCAACACTGGCATCATCACCGCCGAATCGACCGCGCTGCGCACCTGGTTGTCTCAGCTGTCCAACAGCAACGCGCAGGGCGAGTACTACCTGACCGACGTGTTCGCTTCGGCAGCGGCCGACTACACCCCGGCCGACATGGCCTTCGTTGCCGACGCCCAGGAAGCCGAGGGCGCCAACGATCCCTGGCAGCTGTCGCAGCTGGAACGGGCCTGGCAGCTGCGCGAAGTACGCGCCTTGTGCACGCAGGGTGCGCGCGTGATCGACCCGGCCCGGCTGGATATCCGGGGTACGGTCACGGTCGGCCGTGACGTGCAGATCGACGTCAACGTGATCCTGGAAGGCACCGTTGAACTGGGCGATGGGGTCAGCATCGGCCCGTTCACCCGGCTCAAGGACGTCAAGCTGGCCGCCGGCACGGTGGTCAAGCCGCATTGTGACCTGGACGGCGTGGTCAGCGAGGGCGCGGCCGACATCGGCCCGTTCGCGCGGCTGCGCCCGGGTACCGTGCTGGCCGACGGTTCGCACGTGGGCAACTTCGTGGAAACCAAGAAGGTGCACCTCGGCGTGGGCAGCAAGGCCAACCACCTCACCTACCTGGGTGATGCGGTGATCGGCAGCAAGGTAAACATCGGCGCCGGCACCATCACCTGCAACTACGACGGCGTGAACAAGTCGCAGACCACCATTGGCGACAACGCCTTCATCGGCTCCAACAGCTCGCTGGTGGCGCCGGTGACGATCGGGCAGGGCGCAACAATCGCGGCCGGTTCGGTGATTACCCGCAATGCACCGGAAGGCAAGTTGACCCTCGCGCGCGCGCGCCAGGAAACCATTGATGGCTGGCACCGCCCGGTGAAGAAGTAACCGGGCACCGCCTGGGCCGGCCAACGGCCGGCGCTACCGCGGCGTATCCGGAGCCCATGGTTGATTGATCCGGATCCCAATGGACCCGTAAAAATTCGTAGCGCCGGCCGTTGGCCGGCCCAGGCGAACCCATCAGCCCGGCAAAAAGATCGCCACGCACAGACCGCCCTCGCGGCGGTTCTGCAGCGACACGCGGCCACCATGCGCCTCGACGATCTCTCGGGTAAGCGCCAGGCCCAGTCCCGTGCCATTGCGCTTGGTGGAATAGAACGGCATCAGCGCGTTCTGCAGCACCGCCTCGTTCATGCCCTTGCCCCGATCCAGCACCTCGATCCGCAGCCACTGCGGCAGCCGGGTCAGGCGCAGCTCCACGTCATCATTGGGTGGCTCCGCTTCACTGCACGCTTCATGCGCGTTCTTGAGCAGGTTCAGCAGCGCCTGGCCCAGCTGGGCGATGTCCACGCGCCCCTGAAGGTCCTCGGGAATGTCCGTCATGCGGAATGGAATCTGCAGCTGCAGTCCGGCCAGGAACTGCTTCCACTGCACGTTCTGCAGCTGCGGCTGCGGCAGCTTGGCAAAGCGCGCGTAGCCGCGGATGAAGCCTTCCAGGTGCCGTGACCGGTCTTCGATGGTGGCGAACACTTCTTCCAGGCGCTCGGTCTTGCCACGCCGCACCAGCTCGCCCCCGGAATGCGCCAGCGACGCAATCGGTGCCAGCGAGTTGTTGAGTTCGTGGCTGATCACCCGGATCACCTTCTTCCAGGTCTGCACTTCCTGTCGCCGCAGCTCGGCGGTAAGCAGGCGGATCAGCAGCAGGTCGTGCGGGCGGCCGTTGAGATGGAAGCTGCGCCGCGACAGGTGGTAGACCTGCTCGTCATCGTCATCCGCCTCGTCATCCACGTCACCCGGGCCGCGCACCGCAAACAGGCTGTCGCCGCCGCGTTCGATGGCATCGCGCAGCTCCACCGGCATGGTCTCCAGTACGTTCTGCATGGCCTGGCCTTCCAGCTTCCAGCCGTTGTGCAGCAGCTTGCGCGCGGCCAGGTTGGAGAACATCACGCGCTGCACGCCATCGCCGCCGTTGGCCAGCAGCAGCATCGATACCGGCGTGTTCTGCACCATGGTGTCCAGCAAGAGTTCGCGCTGCACCAGCCCCTGGCGCTGTTCGCGCAGCACGTCACCCAGCTCGCGGTGCGCCCGGACCAGGTCGCCCAGTTCATCGTTGCCCGGCCAGTACACGCTGAAGTTGTATTCGCCATCGCGGTAGCTGCTGGTGGTGCCCGACAGCGCCCGCAGCAGCGAGCGGACCGGCGCGGTGGCACGGCGCAACGTCCACCACATCAACACCAGCAGCGCCACGGCCGACACCAGCGTCACCAGCCAGCCCTGGTCCATCCAGTACGCCAGCAGCCACGGCCCGGCCGCGGCCAGCGCCAGCACCGGCAGCAGGCGCAGGAACAGGCGGAGGGTGAACGAGGTGCGCTTCATTCGCGCGGAATACCGTAGCGGTCCATGCGGCGGTACAGCGCCTGCCGGCTCAGGCCGAGTTCGGCCGCAGCCTGGGCAATGATGCCGTGGCTGTGCGACAGCGCCGATTCGATCCGGCTGCGGTCCGGATCGGCGGCAGGCGTGGCCGCACGCGGCGGCGCCGCAACACGCGGCAGGTTCAGGTCCCCCACTTCAATACGCGGGCCTTGTGCGAGCAGGCCGGCGCGCTGGATCACGTTGCGCAGCTCGCGCACGTTGCCGGGCCACGCGTGGCGTTGCAACGCACTGGCGGCGGCATTGGACAGTGGCTTGCCATCGCCCAGGAAGCGTTCGGCCAACGGCAGGATGTCGCCCGGTCGCTCGGCCAGCGGCGGCAGTGCCAATTCAACGGTGTTGAGGCGGTAGTACAGGTCTTCGCGGAACTGGCCGTCGCGGATCATCGCCGGCAGGTCGGCGTTGGTCGCGCTGATCACGCGCACCTTGACCTGGCGCTCGCGGTTGGAGCCCAGCCGCTCGAAACGGCCGGTTTCCAGCACGCGCAGCAGCTTCATCTGCCCGCCCAGCGACAGGTTGCCGATCTCGTCCAGGAACAACGTGCCGCCATCGGCGGCTTCGAACTTGCCTTCGCGCGCCTTGTTGGCGCCGGTGTAAGCGCCGGCCTCGGTGCCGAACAGTTCAGCCTCGATCAGCTCGGACGGAATGGCGCCGCAGTTCAGCGCCACGAACGCGCCTTTGGCCACCAGCGAGTTGGCCTGGATGATCTCGGCGATCTTCTCCTTGCCTGCGCCGTTGGGCCCGGTGATCAGCACCGGCAGCTCAGAGCGCGCGACCTGGCAGGCCAGGTTCACCACGCGTTCGCTGGCCGAGTCGGCCACCACCGCGCCGCGCAGGTCGTAGCGTGCCTCCAGCGCACTCCGGTCGCGCTGCTCGCGCGCACGGCGGCGGTCAAGCTCGCGGCGGGTTTCAGACAGCTCCAGCAGGTTGTTGACCGTGGTCAGCAGCTTGCGGTCGTCCCAGGGCTTGGCCAGGTAGTCGGCCGCGCCGGCCTTGACCAGGTCCACTGCGCTGCTCAGATGGGTCCAGGCGGTGAGCAGGATCACCGGCAGGTCCGGATGGCGGGCGCGGATCTGCTGGAACAGCGCCTCGCCTTCTTCACCGGACGTCGTGTCTTCGGTGAAGTTCATGTCCTGGATGACCAGGTCCACCGGCTGCTGTTCCAGCAGCGCCAGGCCTTCGTCTGGCGACAGCGCGTGCACGGCGTCGATGTCGTGCAGCGAGAACAGGACCTCCAGCGCGGTAGCCACGCTGGCGTTGTCGTCAATGATCAGGATCGAAGGCATGCGGCAACGAAGGACCGGAAAGTAGGCAGAGAGTACCCGAGCGCCGGGCCCACCGGCAGGGTGGCCCGGAAGGCGGCTTACGGGCGTCCCGGCGGTGACGGCGGCGCCGGCGGGCGAGGCGGGGGCGGTGGCTGCACCGCGCGCCATGCTGAGGTCGGCACGCTGACTACCTGGTCGCGGCCGGCGCGGCGCACTGTGACCGGCACGCTGGCTTTGTCGCTGGCCGACAGTGCGTCGGTCAATTCGCCCACCTTGCGCACCGGCACGCCGTCCACGCGCAGGACCTGGTCGCCGGCCTGCACGCCGAAGCGGCTGGCCGGCGACGCGGCGGTAACGCTCACCGCGCCCTGTTCGGATTCGAGGGTGAGGCGCGCGCCATCCTGGCGCCAGTCCATACGCGACGACTCGGTCTGGGTGCTTTCGGCGCAGGCGGTGGTGCTGATCAGCAGCAGGGCGGCCAGCGTGAGACGGATGGGGGAAAAGGTCATGTCAGGCACTCCGGGTGGCGACGGCCGGCGGTACCGCTGCGGCGCGGTGGGCGGGCCCGAACACGGCGATCTGGCCCAGCAGCCAAAGTAGCACTGCGCCAATGGGCAGGTAGGTGATCGGCATGCGCGGCAGCTCGTAGGCACCCATCAGCCACAGGTTGATCGAGTACGCCAGCAGCATGCCCAGCACGATACCCACGGTGGCCAGCAGGAAGTTCTCGGTCTGGAAGTACCGGAGGATCTGGCCACGGGTGGCGCCCAGCGCACGCCGGATGCCGATCTGCTTGGTACGCTGCTGCACCCAGAAGCTGGCCAGGCCCACGATGCCCAACGCGGTGACCACCAGCAGCGCCACGCAGACCGTGATCAGCAGGCCGACCATCGCGCGGTCGTTCTGGAAGTACTTGGTGCGCTGTTCTTCGTAGGTGAGCTTGGCGCGCACCATGCGGCTGCTGTCCACCTTCTCCAGCGCGGCCACGGCGGCGGTGAGCACTTCCTGGCGGCGCGCCGCGTCGGTCACCCGGATCAGGTACGTGCCCATATCGTAGTTGACCCGCACCGGAAGGATCATCGAATAGCCGGTGTCGGACTCCACCGTCACCGGGCGCGCCAGTTCCTTCACCACGCCGACGATGCGTAGCGGCATGCGCCCGCTGTAGATCGTCTTGCCGATGGCCTGGCCATCCGGGAACAGCTTGGTGGCGGCCTTGCTGCTCAGGATCACCGCCGAGCCGCGTTGCTCGATGGTGGCGTCCTTCTCCACGTCTTCCAGGTTGGCGAATTCGTCGCCCTCGAAGTCGCGGCCGGCCACCAGCTGCAGGCCCATGGTATCCAGCGTACCTTCCATGGAGAAGTACTGCGCGGCGTTGAAGTTGGGGCGTTCCTGGTCGGGGATCAGCGACAGGCTGGTGTTCCAGGAGTTGCGCCGGAACGGCAGCTGGTTGATCGCCACTGCGTTCTTCACCCCGGGGATGGCGCGCAGCGCGGCCAGGTCCTCACGGGTACGGGCGGTGGCATTGACCTGCTTGCCGATGCCGCCCAGCCGCACTTCCAGCAGCTCCTGTTCGGCAATGCCGCTGGGCTGGTTGATCTTTTCCAGGCGCTGGCCGATCAGGAACAACGCGTTGCAGACGATCGCGCAGGTCAGCGCGATCTCCAGCACGATGAGTGCGGCGGCGGTCTTGTGCCGGCGCAACGTGCTCAGGATGGGTCGGATATCCATGATGTGCTCCGGATCCTTACTGCGATTTGAGTTGAATGGCGGGGGTGACCTGCATGGCGCGCAGCGCCGGCAGGAAACCGGCCAGCAGGCTGGCGGCCAGGGTCAGGCCGAAGGTGAGCAGCAGCATCTTGCCGTCCAGCGTGGCCAGCTTGGCGTAGTCCACCGGCTGCTGCCGAACTGCATACAGGCCCAGCAGGGCCAGTCCCAGGCCCAGCAAGCCACCGGCCAGGCCGACGGTGCCGGCTTCGACCAGCGACTGCAGGAAGATCTGCCCACGGCTGGCACCCAGTGCGCGGCGTACGCCGATCTCGCCGCTGCGGCGCAGGAACTTGGCCAGCAGCAGGCCCACCGTGTTGATCAGGCACACCGCCAGGAAGCCCAGTGCCAGCCACAGCTGCAGGCGTACGTCGCTGGGCACCACTTGCTTGAAGTCCAACCACTCCATTACATTGCGCAGGCGCACGTTGGACGGACGCTGGAAGCGACCGGCGGCCTTCTGCTGTGCCGAATAGTTTTCCAGGTACGCCCGGTAGTCGCCGGCGTCGGCCGGCGAGGCCAGCTCAACCCAGTACTGCATCCACACGCACGGTGCATTGAGCGCGGTTTCCTCGCCGTTGGCGTTGTCCCAGCAGTTCATGTTGCCGTTGCGGCCGAACTTAAGGTCCAGCGCGGTGAACACCGGCACGAAGATGTCTTCGCTGTCGCCGTAGCGGCCGGTTTCCAGGTCGTAGAAGTGCGGGTTGGGATTCCATTCGTCCAGCACGCCGACGATGTTGAAGGTGTGCCCATCCATGCGCAATGGCTTGCCCACGCTGTTCTGGCCGTTGAACAACTTCTCGTTCAAGGCCTTGGAGATCACCGCCACCCGGCCACGGCCTTCGTCCTGGTCGGGCTTCCAGCCCTGGCCGTACTTGAACGGCGCATCGAACATGGTGAAGAAATCGCTGGACGCATAGCGCGCATCGGTGTCGAACGGACGCAGCGTGCTGTTGTCCGGTTCCACCGTGACGCCACCACCGGTCATCAGCACCTGGTGTTTGGCCTTCTTCTCACGCAGCAGCGTTTCGCCATCGAAGCGGGTGACCTGCTCTTCGGGCTCTTCGCTGGGCTGGTAGCCGATCATCGGCCGCGGGTCGACCTGCACGTTGAACAGGCGGTCGCTCTTCTGCGGGATCGGATCGCCTGACAGCACATGGAACACGGTCAGGGTGGTCATGGAAGCACCGATGCCCAGCGCGATGGCGATCACCATCAGCGCGGTCAGCACCTTGTTGCGCCGGAAGCTGCGCAGGGCCAGTCGGAAGTAGTAGGCGAGCATGGTGGCGGGCCTCAGTCGTTGAGCGTGGCGACGGCAACGCGCGGGGTGGCCAGCACCGGTTCGCGCACCAGGTCGGTGGCCTGGCCATCGACGATGTGCACGTTGCGCTGGGCACGCGCGGCCAGTTCCGGGTCATGGGTGACCATGACGATGGTGGTGCCGGCGGCGTTGATCTCTTCCAGCAGTTCCATCACGCCACGGGCCATCTGGCTGTCCAGGTTGCCGGTCGGTTCGTCGGCCAGCAGCAGGCGCGGGCTGCCGGCCAGGGCGCGGGCGATGGCGGCGCGCTGCTGCTGGCCGCCCGACAGTTCGGAGGGGTAGTGCTTCATGCGCGAGCCCAGCCCGACCTGGCCCAGCGCGCGTTCGATGCGCTGTTTGCGTTCGCTGGCCGGCATGCCGCGGTAACGCAGCGGCACGTCGACGTTGTCGAACAGGTTGAGGTCGGAGATCAGGTTGAAACCCTGGAAGATGAAGCCGATCTTCTGGTTGCGCAGGCGGCTGCGGGCATCGTCGCCCAGCTTGCTCACGTCCTGCCCATCGAGCATGTAGGTGCCGCTGGTGAAGGTTTCCAGCAGGCCGGCGATATTGAGGAAGGTGGTCTTGCCCGAACCGGACGGGCCGGTTACCGCAACGAACTCACCCTCGCGCACGTGCAGGTCCAGCGAACGCAGGGCATGGGTTTCCACCTGTTCGGTGCGGAATACTTTGGCGACCGAGCGCATCTCGAGCATGGCTGTTTCCTTGGTTGAAGTGATGAGGGTGATCAGTTGATGGACACGGATTCGGCACCGCCGAACAGGTCAGCGCCGGAGACGACCACGCGGTCGCCCGGGCGCAGGCCGGACAGGATTTCCACTTCGCCCAGGCTGCTGACGCCCAGCCGGACCGGGCGGCGGATCGCGGTATCGCCATCCATGACGTAGGCCTGGCCGTTGCCCTGTTCCACGAACGGGCCACGCTCGACCTTGATGACATTGCGGCGGGTATCGAGCACGATCCGCGACTGCATGCGCTGGCTCTGGCGCAGGCCCTGCGGTTGTTTGTCGGTGAAGCGGATGCGGGCGTTCACTTCGCCGGCCACCACTTCGGGCGACACCGCGCTGATCTCGCCCGGGAACGGCTGGCCGTTGCCGCTGGTGAGCTGGGCCGGAATGCCGATGGACAGGTCGCGGGCGAAGCTTTCCGGCACCTTGATCTCGATCTCGAAGCGCGACAGATCGACCACGCCCAGGATCGGCGCGTTGGCCGCCACCTGGGTGTGCTGGGTGGCCTGGACCTGGCCCACCTGGCCATCGAACGGTGCGCGCAGGGTCAGCGCGTCCACCTGGCGCTGCACTTCTTCCACCACCGCGCGCTGGCGGTCGGCCAGCAGGCGCTTGTTGCGGGCATCGAGGTCCGCGCCCTGGCCCTGCAGGCGGGCGTCGGTCTGGGCGTTGGCCAGCGAGATGTCGGCCTTTTTCAGGCTGTCGTTGGCCTTGGCCAGGTCGATCTGCGGCACCGCGCCGCCGTCATAGCCGCGCTGGTAGCGCTGCAGGTCGCGTTCGGCGGCCTGGCGCTCAATGCTGGCCTGGTCGGTTTCCTTGCTGGCCTTGGCCCGGGCCAGGGTGGCATCGAGCACGGCGCGGCTGGCTTCGGCTTCCAGCCCGGCCAGGGTGGTGCGCTCCTGGGCCAGCTTGCTGCGCAGCTCGGGGCTGTCGATCACCGCCAGCTCCTGGCCCTTCTTCACCACATCGCCGGCCACCACCTTCAGGTCCACTGTACCGGCGGAGATCGCGTACAGGATCGGGCTGTTAGCGGCGATCACCCGGCCATCGGCGGCCAGGTCGCGGACCAGGTCGCCTTGCTTGACCTCGGCAATGCGCACCCGCGCGCTGTCAAAGGAGCGGCTGGACCCGAGCCAGGCGCGGGCGGCGAAGACGATCGCCAGCAGCACCACCAGCGCGGCGATGCCCGGCCACAGCCAGCGCTTCCACGGCGCGGCCGTGCCCGGGGTGGAGAGGGTCTGGTCCTGTGCGGAAGTGTCGCGGATCATCGGGCTCGTTCGCGGTTGGGTTGCGGTATACCAAGCACACCGCGTGCCAACATTGGCCCCTTTGAAAACAACAGCTTGCGAAGCGGGCGCGATTGTCCGGGTGTCCGCGGACACCGCAGCGGACACTTTTGTTAAGCGGACAGCGTCCAAGCGGTCCAGCCGCCCACGCTAGAATGGGCATTCGACAGCAGGGATCTGAATCTATGTGCGGGATTGTGGGGGCGATCGCGGATCGCGATGTGGTACCGGTACTCATCGAAGGACTGAAGCGGCTGGAATACCGGGGCTACGACTCGTCCGGCATCGCGGTACTGGACCAGACCCAGGCCCAGGCCGACGTGCGCCGCGTGCGCCGTACCGGCCGCGTGGCCGAGATGGAAAAGGCCGCCATCGCCGAAGGCTTCGACGCCACGCTCGGCATCGGCCACACCCGCTGGGCCACCCACGGCGGCGTTACCGAAGCCAACGCCCACCCGCACATCAGCCACGGCGTTGCGCTGGTGCACAACGGCATCATCGAAAACCACGAAGAGCAGCGTGAGCGCCTGCGCGGGTTGGGCTACGTGTTCGAGTCGCAGACCGACACCGAAGTCATCGCCCACCTGATGCACCACAACCTGAAGAACGGCGACAGCCTGCTGTCGGCGCTGCAGCGCACGGTCAAGGAACTGACCGGTGCCTATGCGCTGGCGGTGATGAGCCGCGCCGAGCCGGATCACTTCGTCTGCGCGCGCATGGGCTGCCCGCTGCTGGTGGGCCTGGGCCAGGGCGAGAACTTCGTGGCCTCCGACGTGTCGGCGGTGATCTCGGCCACCCGCAACGTGATTTTCCTGGAAGAGGGCGACACCGCCGACATCCGCCGCGATGGCGTGCAGGTGTATGACGAACACAACCAGCCGGTGGACCGTGGCGTGCACCAGTCGGATGTGTCGCTGGCCTCGCTGGAGCTGGGCCCGTACCGCCACTTCATGCAGAAGGAAATCCATGAACAGCCGCGCGCGCTGGGCGACACCATCGAAGCGGCGATCGACGCCGGTGGCTTCCCGGCCGAGCTGTTCGGCAAGAACGCCGAAAGCGTGCTGGCCGGCATCGAAGGCGTGCAGATCCTTGCCTGCGGTACCAGCTACTACGCCGGCCTGACCGCGCGCTACTGGATCGAATCCATCGCCGGCCTGCCGTGCAGCGTGGAGATCGCCAGCGAGTACCGCTACCGCGCCGCGTATGCCAACCCCAAGCACCTGATCGTCACCATCTCCCAGTCCGGTGAAACCCTGGACACGATGGAGGCGCTGAAGTACGCCAAATCGCTGGGCCACCTGCACACGCTGTCGATCTGCAACGTGCCGGAAAGCGCGATCCCGCGCGCCAGCGAACTGGTCTGCTACACCCGTGCCGGTGCCGAGATCGGCGTGGCCTCGACCAAGGCGTTCACCACCCAGCTGGCCGCGCTGTTCCAGCTGACCGTGGTGCTGGGCAAGCTGCACGGCCGCATCGATGCCGCGCAGGAAGCGGAGTACCTGGAGCAGCTGCGCTTCCTGCCGGGCAGCGTGCAGCATGCGCTGAACATGGAACCGCAGATCGCCATCTGGGCAGAGCGCTTCGCGCGCAAGAACAGCGCCCTGTTCCTGGGCCGCGGGTTGCATTACCCGATCGCCCTGGAAGGCGCGCTCAAGCTCAAGGAAATCACCTACATCCACGCCGAGGCCTACCCGGCCGGCGAGCTCAAGCACGGTCCGCTGGCCCTGGTCGATGAAGACATGCCGGTGGTGGTGATCGCGCCCAACGACAGCCTGCTGGAGAAGGTCAAATCCAACATGCAGGAAGTGCGCGCGCGCGGCGGCGAGCTGTTCGTGTTTGCCGACCAGGACAGCAACTTCGTCGAATCCGAAGGCGTGCATGTCATCCGCACTCCGCGCCACGCCGGCGTGCTCAGCCCGGTGGTGCACACCATCCCGGTGCAGCTGCTGGCGTACCAAACGGCATTGGCGCGCGGCACCGACGTGGACAAGCCGCGCAACCTGGCAAAGAGCGTGACGGTGGAATAGCAAGCGACCAAGGTCGGTTGCGGGTAGGGAAGGGCGACCCTGAGGGGCCGCCCTTTTTCATGGTGGTACCCGGCCCCTATACAGCTTTGTAGAGACCCGGATAGACTCCGCGACGGCGCCACAGGCCGCGACCCCCACCGCACCGACTCGCCATCCGATGTCCAACAATCGCGTGCAGGATGCACGCCACAGGGGGCTTTGTTTGAACAAGATGTTGATGCTGGGGGTGGCTGCGGCCATCACCTTGATGTCCGGCTGCGCGTCGGTTCCGATGGCTGACAAGGGGACGCTGGATGTCGCCAAGACGTTCCCCGCTCCGGAAGCGGGCAAGGCGGGCGTCTATGTGTTTCGCAACAGCGGAATAGGCCAGGCGCTCAAGAAGGATGTCCTGATCGACGGGGAGTGCCTGGGTGAGACCGCGAACAAGGTGTTCTTCTACACTCTGGTTGCGGGCGACCGCGAGCACACCTTCTCCACCGAGTCGGAGTTCTCGCCGAACGATCTGAAGCTGGTCACAGCTTCGGGCCAGAACTACTTCATCCGGCAGTCCATCAAGATGGGCGTCTTTGTGGGCGGTGCGAAGCTCGAGGCGGTGCCGGAAGCAGAAGGGCGCCGCCAGATTGCCAGCCTCAAGCTGGCTGCGCACGGCACGTGCTCGGTCAAGAAATGAATGGCTAGGTAGCGACCGGTGGTCGCTGCACCATCCCAGGCAAAGGGCGGTCCACCCGGGCCGCCCTTTGCCGTTTCTGGCGTCGGGAAAACTTTAGTCGAGTCCGCCTGCGACATTCAGCGTCGGTTCTAGTCGGAATGCCATTCTCGGGGTGTCAGCCGCTGGCTGCGTCAATCGGTCCCACCACGCAAGGCGTGTGGCTTCACCCAGTCTGCAACAGGAAAAAGAATGAACGTCCGCGAACTTCTGCAATCCAAGAAAGACTCCGTTGTCACCATCGACGTCGAAGACACGATCGGCGCCGCCGCCCACAAGATGAGCGCGCACAAGATCGCCGCGCTGGTGGTGATGAAGGATGATGTGCCGGTCCGGATCATCTCCGAGAAAGACATCGTGCGCAGCCTGGCCGACGATGGCCCCCAGGCGGGTCGCCGGGTCATCGCCACGCTTCCCTCAGCCGGCTTGGAAGGCATCGCCCCCGAGGCGACCCTGAAGCAGGCCATGGCGCTGATGACCTACTCGCGCCACCGCCACCTGATGGTGACCGAAGGCAGCAAGCTGGTGGGCATCCTGAGCCTGGGTGACATCGTCAAGAACCTGCTCAGCGAGCTGGAGCTGGAGAAGGCGGTGCTTCAGGACATCTACATGGCTGCACATTAACGGAACGCCGTAGAGCGGGGCAGAGTACCGCTCTACTGGTTCAGCGCGTGGCGGCTTCCGCGCGTTGGCGGGACTTGGCAGTGCTTTCTCGTACCAGACGCATCGCGGTTTGAGCCTTGGTGAGCTCTGGTTGAGAGAGCTGCTTCGTATCCGGCGGGAGAAACCAGCCCTTGATGCAGCCGGTGTCTCTCAAGGCAATCTGCACATGGCTATCCCTGTGAAATCCGGAGTTCGGCGCGATTTCGGGGCCTTGCCGGAAGGCGCCCCGCACGGCTTGGAACTGCTCGAGCCCGGCAACGTCCTGGCGGCTTGAATGTATGAATTGGATCACCGCTCTATCCAGTCCACGAAGTAGGATCTCTTCGTCACGTGCGTCCACCGGGACATTCAGAGGGAGTGACTGCCCAATACGAAGGTAGCCCGCCTGAAAGTTCAGGTAGGCGTTCTCGAACTCCAGACGGCCGGCCTTTGTGGTCATGTCAAGGCATCGGTGAACGCTGAAGACACACCCAACGACGGCTGGTGTCGCAATGGGTCTCGCCGTCAATCTGCGCTGCGGTTGGCTGGCCGCTGCTTCGGCAAAGGCCATCGCCCTCTCTTCATCGCCTTCGAACAGGTAGAAGCCTGGGCCGAGCCAGTCGTACTGATTGCCACTGGGCGAAGGCGACAGTCGTCCGGAAACCAGTCCGTCTCTTACCGTGACGTCGCAGCCGTGATAACCGAGCTGAAGATGTCCATCGTTCATCGGTAGCCGCGCTTCAGCTTGCCAGAAGCGGTCAAGATGCCGGACTTGCGTATGATCGCCTCCGCCTGCTCCGGCGTCATGTCATATATCCGGCGAATCCTTTCCTCGTCGCTCAAGGTCAGCAGGTCCGCGGCGCTCATCCGTACGCGTCTGCTTTCACTCCTTTCGGCAACAGAGGGCTGCTTACTGGATTTTGAAGTAGTCATGGATGCAGCATACCGTCGCGCGGCCTGCCCCACCCAGGTGCCTCCTCAACCTGTAATCGGCCAGCGTGCCGGACATGGGAAGGAGGCTGAAAAATGCACAAAAAGAACGACTTCAATCACTCAGGCACGCTGCGGATCAGCCCCTACCCATTGTCGCGAATGGCAATCGGGTGGGTTTCGACCTACCCGTGTTTGCCGGAAGGGTGGTGGGTGGGAATGTGATCCGCAAGCTTCGCCAAGTCGTCCAGCATCAGTCGATACGCATCCGCCTGCGCCGGGCCCGCGCTTTGCCGCAGTACCCACGATGGGTGGACCGTGGCGAACCCGCGCGTGCCGTCTTCCAGGGTATGCCATTGGCCACGGTCGCGACCTAGTAGGAAGCCGGGACCAAAGACGGCACGCGCTGCACTGGCGCCCAGGCAGACGATTACTTTCGGGCTCACCTGTTCAATCTCCGCCAGCAACCATGGCCGGCACGCGTTGATATGGGTGACCTGAGGTTTGGAATGGATGCGCTTCTTTCCGCGCCGCTCGTAGCGGAAGTGCTTCACCGCGTTGGTCAGGTACAGCGTGTTGCGATCGATGCCCAGTTCCTGCAGCGCACGATTCAACAGCTGCCCCGCCGGCCCGACGAAGGGGTGGCCGCTCAGGTCCTCGGAGTCCCCGGGTTGCTCGCCGACCAGCATCACCTGCGCATCGCGCGGGCCTTCGCCGAACACGGTCTGGGTGGCCGGCTCCCAGAGCGGGCAACGGCGGCAAGCGGCGGCCGCGGTGCGCAGCTCGTCGAGGGAATCGCCGTTCGCGGTTGCCGGGCCGCGCACGGGAATGTGCTGCTCGGGAATCCGCCGCTGTGGCGCCTGCGCTTCACGGTCATGCATTTCCTGCACGCGGTCACCGGCATCGCGTACCAGCGTGGGCAGCAGGCTCGCCTCCGGCAGGTGCTTCCAGTATCTGGCCGGCATTTCCTGCTGCATCATCCGCGTGTTGAGCCGGGCAGGGTTGAAGATGTTGGCGTAGTAGGTGCGCCACAGCTCTTCGCGCGCATCCTCCACCGGCGCATCCGCCTGCTTGCTGCCGGGGCCGAATGCCAGCACCTGGCCGTCCCAGCGGGCACTGCGATACGGCGTGAGGATGGCCCAGCGCATGCCGGCAAAGCGGCGCGCGAAGAACGGCGCGACCCGATCCACGATGAAGTGGTCGGGCTCGAACCAGGCGATGAAGGCATCCTCTTCGCCCGGTACTTCGCGGAAACGCACGAAGGCTTTCATCTTGTGGCTGTCGCGGCGCACCGCCTGGGCGAGGGCCATCGCACGCAGCACGTCCGGATCGGCCGGGTTGGTGAGCAGGCCACGCTCGCCGTGGGTGATCCGCCACAGCATGCGGTACAGCAGCGAGTGGCGCTGCGGATCGCGGTGGCACAGGCAGCTGGCGGCCAGTTCGAGGAACGCCTTCGGCACCGCAATGGCGGTGGCTTCAGCGTCAGGCACTGAGAGGGTGGCCAGCGCCGGCGCGTCCAGCAGCGAACCTTCACCCTCCTGCAGCCAGTCCAGCTGCTCCGGTGCGACGCGGTGCTGCAGCGCCCGCCGCGCGGCCTCACGCCAGGACTGCACCGACCACGACGGGTCGACCCGCACACTCCAGCGGTTCATGCGGCAGCGTCGGGAAACAGCGAGGCCTGGCGCGGCGGCGGTGCCAGCCGCGCGCGCAGCGCGGTGGGGTCATCCAGTGCGCGACGCGGGTGATGATCGGCCAGCTGCACGAACGGCAGCAGCTTGCTCATCGGCGCGCGCAGGCGGGCTACGTCGGCCACGCGCAGGCGGCCATGGCGGCGCGCCATCAGCACGCGTTTGACGTTGCGCACGCCCAACCCCGGCACGCGCAGCAGCATCTCCTTCGACGCCACGTTGAGATCGACCGGGAAGCGTTCAGGGTGGCGGATCGCCCAGGCCAGCTTCGGGTCGATATCCAGGTCGAGCATGCCGTTCTGGGTGGTATCGGTGATTTCCTCCACGCCATAGCCATAGAAGCGCAGCAGCCAGTCGGCCTGATACAGGCGGTGTTCGCGCGCCAGTGGCGGTGCCTGCACCGGAAGCAGCCGGCTGGCGTCGGGGATCGGGCTGAAGGCGGAGTAGTACACCCGGCGCATGCGGTAGTTGCCGTACAGGTTGTCGGCAGCACCCAGGATCTGCTGGTCGCTGGCGCCGTCGGCACCGACGATCATCTGCGTGCTTTGCCCGGCGGGTGCGAAGCGCGGTGCGCGGGCGCGTCCGGCACGCTTGGTCGGGGCGGTCGGCGCCGGTGCCGCCACCGTGGTGGGCTTGGCCTCGCTGGTAGTCCTGGCCTCCTTGGCTTCTTCGATGCGCCAACGCAGTTCACCCATCGCGCCGCGGATGGAAGGCAACGATTTCTCTGGCGCGAAGCTGCTCAAGCCCTCCTCGGTGGGCAGCTCGATGTTGATCGACAGGCGGTCGGCGTAGCGACCGGCCGCCGCCAGCAATTCGGGTGAGGCTTCCGGAATGGTCTTGAGATGGATGTAGCCGGAGAACCGGTGTTCCTCGCGCAGCTGGCGCGCCACTTCCACCATCTGCTCCATGGTGTAGTCGGCATTGCGGATGATGCCGCTGGAAAGGAACAACCCTTCGATGTAGTTGCGCTTGTAGAAATCCATGGTCAGCGCGACGACTTCGGCCACGTTGAAGCGTGCGCGCGGTACGTTGCTGGAGACCCGGTTCACACAGTACGCGCAGTCGTAGATGCAGAAGTTGGTGAGCAGAATCTTCAGCAACGAGACGCAGCGACCGTCAGGGGTGTAGCTGTGGCAGATGCCGGCGCCTTCGGTGCTGCCGATGCCGGCGGACGCGCGCGAATCCCGCCGCCCCGCGCCACTGGAGGCGCAGGACGCGTCGTACTTGGCGGCATCGGCCAGAATCGCCAGTTTGCGTATCGTCTCCATGGAGAGACGGTAGGGGCGGCCAGTCTCACGTTGTGAGACTGGCGTGGGTGGTGGCTGAAGGGTTCAGGCGCGGCCGGGTAACGACGGTACTCAGAACGTGACTTTCACCGAGTCGGCGCTGTAGGTCGCCGGGCCGTGGTACACGACCTCGATGTTGTTGCCGTCCGGATCGATCGCGAAGGCGGCGTAATAGCCCGGGTGGTAGGGGCGTTCGCCGGGGGCGCCGTTGTCCTTGCCGCCTGCGGCCAACGCCGCCTTGTGGAAGGCATCGACGGTGGCGCGGTCGCGGGCCTGGAAGGCCAGGTGGTGGCGGCCGGTCAGTTCACCGGCGGCCGCTTCGCTGTCGGCGGTGGAAATGAACAGCTCATCGGCCCAGAAATACGTATCGCCCTCGCCGGCGATGGGAATGCCGATGGTGTCGAACACGGCCTGGTAGAAGCGGCGGCTGGCCGGCAGGTCACGCACGATCAGTTGCAGGTGGTCGATGAGCCGGCCGCGGTGCAGTTCCATGGTTTCCATGCGGGTTCCTTCGGGTGGAAAGGAACGCAGGTATACCACCGGCGGTGCACGCCCGCCTTGGCAGGGCGTGCACATTGTTGAAGCCGGGGCGGTCAGCCAATCGGGGTGTTGGAGATGATCTCCACCCAATAGCCGTCCGGGTCCTTGATGAAGGCCAGGTGCTTCATGCGGCCGTCTTCCAGGCGCTTCTGGTAGGGCACCTGCAGCTCATCGAAGCGCTGGCAGGCGGCCTGGATGTCCGGCACGGAGACGCAGATGTGGCCGAAGCCGCGCGGGTCCTGGTTGCCGTCGTGGTACACGCGGCCTTCCTGGCTTTCGGTGCCATGGTTGTGGGTCAGTTCCAGCACGCCCGGAAGGCCGGCCATCCACACCCGGCGGGCGTCGTCGCCCTCGGGGATGGACGTGCCCGCCGGCAGCAGGGCCAGGAAGTACAGGCTGAACTGCGCCTCGGGGAAATCGCGCTGGTCGAGCAGGCGGAAGCCGAGCACGCGGGTGTAGAAGTCCAGCGAGGCGGCGGCGTCCTTGACGCGCAGCATGGTGTGGTTGAACACGAAGCCGGTGGTTTCGGCCGGCGGCTGGGCGGCAACGCCCGGCTGGGACTGCAGGGAGGCAAGGCTCATGGAAGATCCTGTGGGGGTGCCGCGCAATGCGGCTGGCCGTTCATTTTAGCGGGGCGGCGGCAAGGGGACGTAGAATGCTGCATCTTCCTGGCCCGTCGTCGACATGTCGCAGCGTGAATGGGTGGCCGCCGCCATCCGCAAGATCGAAGCCGATTTCAACCGTTCGGCCGATACCCACCTCATTCCGATGGACCTGCCGGGCCACCCGGGCATCGAGCTGTACTTCAAGGATGAATCCAGCCATCCCACCGGCAGCCTGAAGCACCGCCTGGCGCGCTCGCTGTTCCTGTACGCACTGGCCAACGGCTGGCTGCGCGAAGGGCGCCCGGTGATCGAGGCGTCCAGCGGCTCCACCGCGGTGTCCGAAGCCTACTTCGCGCGCCTGCTGGGCCTGCCATTCATTGCCGTGATGCCGGCCACCACCTCGCCGGAAAAGATCGCCGCCATCGAATTCCATGGCGGGCGCTGCCACCTGGTGGAGCGCGCCTGCGACCTGAACTGCGATTCGGAAAAGCTGGCCCGCGAAACCGGCGGCCACTTCATGGACCAGTTCACCTACGCCGAGCGCGCCACCGACTGGCGTGCCAACAACAACATCGCCGAATCCATCTTCAAGCAGATGGCCGAAGAGCCGCATCCGGTGCCGGAATGGATCGTGTGCAGCCCCGGCACCGGCGGTACCGCCGCCACGCTGGGTCGTTATGTCAGCTACCGCCGGCATGACACCCGCATCCTGTGCGCGGACCCGGAAGTGTCGGTGTTCTTCGACGGCTACCGCGCGGCCCTGGCCGGTGAACCGTGGCGCGAGCTTACCTGCAGCGGTGGTTCGCGGGTGGAAGGCATCGGCCGCCCACGAGTGGAATCGAGCTTCATCCCGACCAGCGTGGATGCGATGGTCAAGGTGCCCGACGCGCTGAGCCTGGCGGCCATGCGCCATGTCAGCCGCCAGCTGGGGCGCCGGGTCGGCGGCTCCACCGGTACCAATTTCATCGGCGTGCTGCACGCGGCCGAACGCATGCGCGCGGCCGGCCGCAGCGGTTCGATCGTGACGATCCTGTGCGACAGCGGCGAACGCTATGCGCACAGCTACTACAACCCGGACTGGTACCCGCGGCAGGGCATCGACGTGGAGCAGGCCGATGCGGTGATCGCCGCGGCCGTGGCCGGGCAGGGCCTGCCGGAGCTGCCCAACGCCGCGCTGGAAGCCCTGTACTGAGTACCGCAGGCGGGTGAACGGCCACGAACCCGTGGCCGGCGGGGCTTGTGCAGCGCCGGGTCCGGTGCCATATCGTGGGAAACGCCGGCGTGCCGGCCCCGCTGTCTGGAGACCCCTGTGACCCCTGCCAATCCCCTGCTCGATTTTTCCGGCCTGCCCCGTTTCGATGCGATCCAGCCCGAGCACATCGGGCCGGCCATCGACACCTTGCTGGCGCAGGCCGAAGCGGCGGTGAAAGCCGCTGAAACCGTGCAGCCGGTCAGCTGGGCCAGCTTCGTCGAGCCGCTGGACGATGCCACCGAACGCCTGTGGCGCGCCTGGGGCCAGGTCGGTCACCTGCAGGCGGTGGTGAACACCCCGGCGCTGCGCGAGGCCTACAACAGCAACCTGCCGAAGGTGACCCGCTTTGGCAGCGCGCTCGGCCAGAACCTGGCGCTGTTCGAGCAGTACCGCGCGCTCGCCGCCACGCCGGAAGCGACGCAGTACGACCCGGCCCGGCGCAAGGTGCTGGACAATGCACTGCGCGATTTCCGCCTGGGCGGCGCCGAGCTGGACGAGGCCGGCAAGGCGCGTTACAGCGCGATCCGCGAAGAACTGTCGGCGCTGTCGGCCACGTTCTCGCAGAACGTGCTCGATGCTACCGATGCGTGGTCGCTGCACGTGGAAGACCGCAGCGAACTGGCCGGCCTGCCCGACGATGTGGTCGCCGCTGCGCGCGCCGCCGCGGAGAAGGAGGGTCTTCCAGGCTGGAAGCTGACCCTGCAGATGCCGTGCTACCTGCCAGTGCAGACCTATGCAGAACACCGCCCGCTGCGCGAGACGCTGTACCGCGCCAACGCGCTGCGTGCCTCCGAGTTCGGCGATCCCAAGCTGGACAACAGCGCGCACATCGATCGCGTGCTGGCGCTGCGCGCCGAGCTGGCGACCCTGCTGGGCTTTGCCAACTACGCCGAGTACTCCATTGCCACCAAGATGGCCGACGACGCGCCGCAGGTGCTGGGTTTCCTGCGCGACCTGGCAGCGCGTGCGAAACCCTACGCGCAGCGCGACCGCGCCGAGCTGGACGCATTCGCACGCGACGAACTGGGCCTGCCTGCGTTGGAAGCGTGGGACCTCGCCTTTGCCTCCGAGAAACTGAAGCAGGCGCGTTACAGCTATTCCGAGCAGGAAGTGAAGCAGTACTTCACCGAGCCGAAGGTGCTGGAGGGTTTGTTCAGCGTCATCCACGGCCTTTATGGCCTGCAGGTGCAGCCCGACCAGGCGCCGGTGTGGCATCCGGACGTGCGCTTCTTCCGCCTGGTCGATGCGCAGGGCGCGCTGGTCGGCCAGTTCTACCTGGACCTGTACGCGCGTGAAGGCAAACGCGGCGGCGCGTGGATGGACGACTGCCGCAACCGCCGTGATACCGCGCAGGGCGTGCAGACGCCGCTGGTGTATCTGGTGTGCAACTTCGGCAAGGGAGCCGATGACAAGGCCTCGACCTTCAGCCACGACGAGGTGACCACGCTGTTCCATGAAATGGGCCATGGCCTGCACCAGCTGCTGACCCGCATCGGCGAGCTGGGCGTGGCCGGCATCAATGGCGTGGAATGGGATGCGGTGGAGCTGCCCAGCCAGTTCATGGAGAATTTCTGCTGGGAATGGGACCGCGTGCAGGCCATGACGGCGCATGTGGACAGCGGCGAGCCGCTGCCGCGCGCGCTGTTTGACCGGATGCTGGCCGCGCGCAATTTCCAGAGCGGCATGTTCACCGTGCGCCAGCTGGAGTTCGCGCTGTTCGACATGCAGCTGCACAGCAGTTTCGATCCGATGCAGGACAGCGTGCTGCAACTGCTGGAACGCGTGCGCGACGAAGTGGCGGTCAACCGCCCGCCGGAATGGAACCGCTTCCCGCACCAGTTCAGCCACATTTTCGCGGGTGGGTATGCGGCGGGCTACTACAGCTACAAGTGGGCCGAGGTGCTCAGCGCCGATGCGTACGCCGCATTCGAGGAAGCGCCGGAGCAGGTGGCCGAAACGGGCAGGCGCTTCCGCGATGAAGTGTTGTCACGGGGCGGCAGCCGGAGTGCAGCGGAGAATTTCGCGGCGTTCCGCGGGCGTGCGCCGAACGTGGACGCGTTGCTGCGTCACAACGGCATGGCCGGTTGATGCGATGGGTACCGACCAACGGTCGGTACCTACCGGTACGACCGTTGGTGCGCACGCACCATTGATCCGGGTAGGTGCCGACCGTTGGTCGGCAAGGCGGTGAATCACTCGGCGTAGATCATCGTGCGGCTCATGCCGCCATCGACGATGTGGTCCTGTCCGGTGATGAAGCCGGACAGGTCCGAGAGCAGGAACACCGCTAGCGCACCGATGTCTTCCGGCTGGCCGACGCGCCCCACCGCATGCTGGGCATGGTCGCGGCGCGACAGCTTCGGCGTGCGCCGCCGTGCCGGGGCCTGCCAGGCATCGGTGGTGATCCACCCGGGGCTGATGCTGTTGACCCGCACATCGGGCCCGCTGCTGATCGCCAGCGCGTGGGTAAACGCCACCAGCCCGCCCTTCGCCGCCGCATAGGCTTCGCTGTCCGGCTCGGACTGCCAGGCGCGGGTGGAGGCGATGTTGATGATCGCCCCGCCGGCCTGCGCACGCAGCGCTGGCAGTGCGTGCTTGCTGCACAGGAACGCCCCGTGCAGGCTGGACAGGCGGCGCTGCCATTCGGCCAACGTCATGTCAGCCAACGGCGCCCCATGCGCGCTGGCGATGCCGGCGTTGTTGACCAGCCCATCAATCCGCCCGAAACGCTTCAGCGTGGCCTTGACCAGCGCCTGCACGCTGCGTTCGCTGGCGACATCCGCGCGCTGGAACGCGGCGCGCTCCGGCAGTGCCCATTCCTTCAAACAGGCGCGGCCGGCGTCGGCGTCCAGGTCGGCGATCATCACGCTGCCGCCGGCGCCCAGCACCGCCTGCGCGATGCCCCGGCCCACGCCCTGCGCGCCACCGGTGACGATCACGACGCGGTCGCGCAGCGGTAGCGCGGGCCAGTCGGAAATGGCCGGGGTCAGTGGCACCGGGGGGTGTCCTTGCGGCCGAGCAGGCGGGTCCAGCCTTCAATGCCCAGCTTGTCGAGGGTTTCAATGTTGCGTTCGACGATCACGTCCGGGTCCGGGAAGGCGGCCACGGCGCGTTCCACGCTGTCTTCGCGCAGCAGGTGCAGGGTCGGGTAGGGCGCGCGGTTGGTGTAGTTGCTCACGTCATCCGGCGCGACCCCGGCGAACTGGTACTGCGGGTGGAAGCTGGCCACCTGCAGGATGCCCTGCAGGTCCAAGGCTTCGATCGCCGCATCGGCGTTGTCGAGGAAGTCGTTGTAATCCAGGAAATCGGTCAGCACGTCCGGGTGCACGATCAGCGTGGTGTCGATCTGCTCGGCCGGGGTGTCGCGCAGCAGCACCAGCTCCTCGGCGAGTTCTTCCACCAGTGCTTCGACGGTGGTGGCGTCGCTGAGCACGAAGCGCACCTGGTCCTTTACGTACACCGCCTTGGCGAACGGGCACAGGTTCAGGCCGATGACGATCTGCTCCAGCCAACGCCGGGTTTCCGCGATGGGATCGCTGCCGTCCGGCGCGGTGTCGGCGATGAGGGGCATGTCATTCATGGGCAATCAGTCGCGGAAATTGTCGAACTGGAGCGGGACCTCGAACGTTCCCTTTTTCAGCAGGGCCATCACGTCCTGCAGGTCGTCGCGCTTCTTGCCGGTCACGCGCAGCTTGTCGCCGTTGATCTGGCTGTCGACCTTGAGCTTGGCTTCCTTGATTGCCGCAGCGATCTTCTTGGCGACCTTCTGTTCGATGCCCTGTTTCACGGTGATCTTCTGGCGGGCGCCGGCGAGGTTGGTTTCGATATCACCGAATTCCAGGCAGGCGGCATCGATCTTCCGCGCGGTCAGGCGCTGGCGCAGGATGTCGGTCATCTGCTGCAGCTGGAAGTCGCTGGGCGCGGACTGGCTGATGACGCTGTCTTCCAGCACGAACTTGGCATCCACGCCCTTGAAATCGAAGCGGGTGGACAGCTCCCGGTTGGCCTGGTCGACCGCATTGGTCAGTTCGTGGATGTCGACTTCGGAAACGACGTCAAAAGAGGGCATGGGGCAAACTCCTGCAGGTGAAGCCGCCATTCTAACAACCCCCGCATGGACGTCCCGGCAAGGGCGGTGATAATGGGCCATGGAATCCCAACGCACCCCCACCCGTGCCGTCGCCTGGATGCTCATGGCCGTGGCCTGCTTCTCGCTGATGGATGCGGGCATGAAGCAGTTGTCCTCCAGCTACCCGACCCTGCAGGTCACCTTCCTGCGTGGCGCGGCGTCGCTGCCGTTCGTGCTGGTCTGGGTGCTGGCCACGGCCGGCCCGCGCTCGTTGATTCCGGTCCGGTGGGGCCTGCACCTGCTGCGCGGGCTGCTCGGCATGGCCATGATCGGGTGCTTCGTGTTCGCCCTGCGCAGCCTGCCGCTGTCCACCGCCTACACCATCTATTTCGTGGCGCCGCTGCTGATCGCCGCGCTGTCGGTGCCGCTGCTCGGTGAATACGTCGGGCCCCGCCGCTGGATCGCCATCGGCATCGGCCTGGTCGGGGTGCTGGTGGTGCTGCGTCCCGGCGTGGATGGCTTCATTTCCATTCCGGGCCTGATGGTGCTGCTGGCGGCCACCGCCTATGCGGTCGCGGCGATCACCGTAAGCATGCTGACCCGCACCGATACGCCGCAGTCGATGGTGGTCTGGTTCCTGGTGATCCTGGCGCTGGGCGCCGGGTTGCTGGCGATCCCGGACTGGCAGCCGCTGCAGTTGCGCCATGGCTGGCTGATCGCCGGCATGGGCCTGGCCGGGGCGGGTGGCCAGGTGGCGCTGACGCGGGCCTTCCAGCTGGGCGAGGCCTCGCTGATCGCCCCGCTGGAATACACCGGGCTGGTCTGGGTGATCGGCTGGGACCTGTTGTTCTGGGGCGTGCTGCCGGACCGCTTCACCTGGCTGGGCGCGGCGATCATCGTGGCCTCCGGGCTGTACCTGCTGCACCGCGAGCGGGTCCGCCAGGTGCGGGCGCCGCAGCCGCTGGACCACCCCTGAGCGCCGCCGGGCGGGCGATGACGCCGCCTTATAATCAAACGGAATATGATTCGCTGCTGCCGCGCGGGCCAGGGCCGTCCCGCGCTGGTAGGCTGCACGCCCCCTCCCGTCGATGCCCCGGTTGACCGCGAAGTGATCGAGTTCCAGCGCCTGCACAAATCCTATGCCGTCGGCGGCCGCGCGATCGCCGCGCTGCAGCCGCTGGACCTGACCATCGAGGCCGGCGAAGTGTTCGGCATCATTGGCCATTCCGGCGCGGGCAAATCGACCCTGATCCGGCTGATCAACCGGCTCGAAGAACCCACCGGTGGCCGCCTGCTGATCAATGGCGAGGACGTCACCGCGCTGGACCGCGACGGCCTGCGTGCGCTGCGCCGGAAGATCGGCATGATCTTCCAGCACTTCAACCTGCTGTCCTCGCGCACGGTGGCGGCCAACGTGGCCTTCCCGCTTGAGCTGGCCGGCACCCCGCGTGCGGACATCGACGCCCGTGTGAGCGAACTGCTGCATACCGTGGGCCTGGAGGCGCACGCCAACAAGTATCCGGCACAGCTGTCCGGCGGCCAGAAGCAGCGCGTCGGCATCGCCCGCGCCCTGGCCACCCGCCCGCAGATCCTGCTGTGCGACGAAGCGACCAGCGCGCTCGACCCGCAGACCACCGCCTCGGTGCTGAAGCTGCTGGGGCGGATCAACCGCGAGCTGGGCCTGACCATCGTGCTGATCACCCACGAGATGGATGTGATCCGCCGCGTCTGCGACCGCGTGGCCGTGCTCGATGCCGGACACTTGGTGGAGACCGGCCCGGTCACCGAGGTGTTCCTGCACCCGCAGCACCCGACCACGCGCCGCTTCGTCAACGAATCCGAGCAGGTCGACGAAGGCGAGCTGCACAAGGATTTCGACGCCGTGGCCGGGCGCATCGTGCGCCTGACCTTCCTCGGTACCGATACCTATGAGCCGGTGCTGGGCCGGATCGCCCGCGAGACGGGGGTGGACTACAACATCCTGTCCGGCCGCATCGACCGGATCAAGGACACCCCGTATGGCCAGCTGACGGTATCGCTGGTGGGCGGCGACGTTCAGGCCGCGCAGGCCGGTTTCGTTGCGGCTGGTGTCCACCTTGAGGAGCTGCGTCGATGATCCTGGCCACTGCCGGCGGTTTCTTCCGCCACCTCGACGCCGCCAAGTGGGCCGATATCGGCCAGGCCACCGTCGACACCCTGCTGATGCTGGCCGGCTCACTGCCGCTCACGCTGGCCATCGGCCTGCCACTGGGCGTGCTGCTGTTCCTGACCGGTTCGCCGCAGCTGCACCGCAAGCCGGTGCTGTATGGCGGGCTGGCGCTGCTGGTCAACCTGCTGCGCTCGGTGCCCTTCATCATCCTGATGATCGTGCTGATTCCGATCACGCTGTGGATGATGGGCACCTCGCTCGGCGTACGCGGCGCGATCGTGCCGCTGGTCATCGGTGCCGCACCGTTCTACGCGCGCCTGGTGGAAACCGCGCTGCGCGAAGTGGACCGCGGCGTGATCGAAGCCAGCCAGGCGATGGGCGCCACCACCTGGCAGCTGGTCAGCCGGGTACTGCTGCCCGAAGCACGGCCGGGCCTCATTGCCGGTGCCACCGTCACCGTGATCGCGCTGATCGGCTTCACCGCCATGGGTGGCGCGATCGGCTCAGGTGGGTTGGGCGACCTGGCGTTCCGCGACGGCTACCAGCGCTCCCACACCGACGTGGCCCTGGTCACCGTGGTGCTGCTGCTGGTGCTGGTCCAGCTGCTGCAGATGCTGGGCGATTGGCTGGTGGGGCGGTATTCGCGCAAGTAAGGGGCGTACCTGGCGCAATCATTGAGCCTGGCGATACGAACCGGCGATCGGATTGATCCGACGTTCGACCGCGTCGGCATTGCGTGATCCGCGTCTGTGCTATATTCCGTTCAGCGTATTACGCTTCGCGGAATGATCCAGTCCTTCCGCTGCCGCCACACGCTTGCCCTGTTCGAAGGCCGATGCCCACGGCGGTTCCGCAGCATCCAGGCGGTTGCCGAGCGCAAGCTGCAGATGCTGGACGCGGCGCAGACCCTGCAGTTCCTGCGCAGTCCGCCCGGCAACCGTCTTGAAGCGCTGGCGGGCGAACGACGAGGGCAGTTCAGCATCCGCATCAATGTCCAATGGCGCGTGTGTTTCACCTGGACGGATGCAGGTCCGTGCCATGTCGAAATCGTTGATTACCACTGAGGATGCCGACCATGAGCCGTGCCGCCAACAAACTGAGGGCCATCCACCCGGGCGAAATCCTGCGGGAGGAATTCATGGCGCCGCTCGAGCTGAGCATCAATGCGCTCGCGCGTGCCCTGGACGTGCCGGCCACCCGGCTGCATGCCATCGTGCATGAAACCAGGGGCGTCACCGCGGATACGGCGGCCCGGCTGGCGCGCCATTTCGGCGGTGACGCCGCCTCGTGGCTCGCACTGCAGGCCGAATACGACCTCAAGACCCTGTCTACGTGGCAGGACATCGAACGCAGGGTCATGCCGCGCGTTGCGGCCTGATCACCTTACGTTCGGAACCTCGTAGCCCAGGCGGTCCACCTGCTCGGGGTGCTGCGGCACGCGCTTGAGCTTGTCGGTGTTGACCCCGTACTGGTCGCGCAGGCGCGTGGCCAGTTCCTTGTACAGGTCCTTGTCCATGTCCGGCTTGCGCGCGAAGATCCAGGCCATCTCGCGGCCCGGGTACCCCAGCATCGCCCACGAATAATCCGGCGCCACTTCCAGTACGCGGGTATGGGTCGGCACCACCTTGTAGAACCAGGTGCGCCAGTTGTGGTTGCCGCTTTCCTCGTCCACGGAGGCGCGCACGGTCAGTTCCTGCTGCGGCTGCGAGAAGCCATCGCGGAAGCGATACGTGATGGCCACCTTCTGGTCGCCGCGCAGCGTGTACTGGTTGACGCTGGCCACGTGGCCGCGCTCGACCGGGTTCGGCACGCGGCCGATGACGTACCAGGTACCCATGAACTTCTGCAGGTCGATCGGCGCGCTGGCCGGGGTGCTGACCGTCGGCACCGGGGTCGGCTTGCTGTCGCCGAACGCACAGGCGGACAGCAGCGACAGCGTCGACAGCAGCAGGACAACGCGATGCGGGCGGTTCGAAGACATGCGGCGAAAAGCTCCAGTGGTGGTACAGGCCATGGGTCGGTCAGCGTGGCTGCAGGCATGGTGGGTGGGACGGAAGAGAACGTCAATGGCGGGAATGCGAAGGTCGCAGCCTGTGAGATGGCAGCGCGGCAAGGTGACGCATCACTTTCGCATGGAGCCCTGTCATGACCCTGTCGTCTTCGCGCCGTTCCCGCACCCCGCAGCCTGGCACCCGCGCCCTGCAGGCCCCCGATCCCCGCATCCTGCGGGGCGTTCGCCAGGTGGCCCTGGCCGGCTTGGCCGTCGTGCTGGTCTGGCCGGCCGCGCGTGGCAGCAGTGAATGGGTGGGGTGGTTGCCGATGTGGCTGGTCGGCATGCCGTGCCTGGCGTGGTGGAGCCTGTACCGCTTCCGCCTGCCGACGTCGCTGTTGGCCTGGCAGGCCCGCCGCCGGCGCGGCCCGCAGGCGCGCCGCCGGGTCCGCCGCGCGGCTCCCCGCCTTCGCCCTGACCTTCGACAGGGGGGAGCGGGGCAGGCCGTGTGATAGCGTCCGGGGGATATGACCGCCTGGAGCCGCAATGTCACGACTCGCCTCTGCCTGCCTGATGGCAGGCCTGTTCTCTGCTGGTGCCGCTGGAACCGCGATGGCCGCTGAGACCCCTGCAGATCCCTACGCCTGGCTGGAAGATGTCACCGGCGACAAGTCCTTGGACTGGGTCAAGCAGCAGAACGCCAAGTCCGAAGGCCGCCTGGCCCAGACCCCGGCCTTCAAGCAGATGGAAGCCAGCATCCGCGAGGTGCTCGATTCGGATGCCAAGATTCCCGGCGTGCAGAAGATCGGCGAGTACTACTACAACTTCTGGAAGGACAAGCAGCACGAGCGCGGCCTGTGGCGGCGCACCACGCTGGATGAGTACCGCAAGCCTGCCCCGAAGTGGGAGACCGTGCTCGACCTGGACGCGCTGAACAAGGCCGAGGGCGAGAACTGGGTGTGGCACGGTGCCGAATGCCTGCGCCCGGAGTACACCCGCTGTCTCATCGCGCTGTCGCGCGGTGGCGCCGATGCCGACGTGACCCGCGAATTCGACCTGGCCAACAAGCGCTGGATCAAGGACGGCTTCTTCCGTCCCGAATCCAAGGGCGGGCTGGGCTGGATCGACCGCGACACCGTGTTCGTCTACACCGATTTCGGCAAGGACAGCATGACCACCTCCGGCTACCCGCGGGTGGCCAAGCTGTGGAAGCGCGGCACGCCGCTGTCGGCGGCCAGCGTGGTCTACGAAGGCAAGTCCGATGACATGTACATCGCGGCGATGCACGACGATACGCCCGGCTATGAGCGCAACCTGGTCAGCCGCACGCTGGCCTTCTACAACAACGAGATCTACCTGCGCGCCGACGATGGCACGCTGACCAGGATCGATGCGCCGAACTCGGCCGAGAAGGGTCTGCGGAAGCAGTGGCTGACCCTGGAGCTGCGCGATCCGTGGACGGTGGGTGGCAAGACCTATGCCGCCGGTTCGCTGCTGATCACCAAGCTGGACGACTTCATTGCCGGCAAGCGCGACTTCGAGGTGCTGTTCGCCCCCACCGCGACCACCTCGCTGGCCGGCTCGAGCTGGACGAAGAACCATCTGGTGCTGAACGTGCTTGATGACGTCAAGAGCCGCCTGCAGGTGCTGACGCCGTCGGCCGAGGGTTGGAAGAAGAGCGACTTCACCGGCGCGCCCTCGTTCGGCACCGTGGCGGTAGGCGCGGTGGATGCCGACGAAAGCGATGCGGTGTGGATGACCGTCACCGACTACCTGACCCCGACCACCCTGGCGCTGGCAGAGATCGGAAAGCAGCCGGAAGTGCTCAAGACCATGCCGGCGTTCTTCGATGCCGAAGGCAAGGTGATCGAGCAGCACTTCGCCACCAGCAAGGACGGCACCCGCGTGCCGTACTTCGTGGTGCATGCCAAGGACATGAAGCTGGACGGGTCCAACCCGACCCTGCTGTACGGTTACGGCGGCTTCGAGATCTCGCTGACCCCGTCGTACTCCGGCGGCATGGGCCGCGCCTGGCTGGAAAAGGGCGGCGTGTACGTGGTGGCCAACATCCGTGGCGGTGGCGAGTACGGCCCGCGCTGGCACCAGGCGGCGCTGAAGCAGAACCGGCACAAGGCGTATGAGGACATGGCCGCGGTCGCCCGCGACCTGGTGAGCCGGAAGATCACCTCGCCCCGGCACCTGGGCGTGCAGGGCGGCAGCAACGGTGGCCTGCTCACCGGCAACATGCTCACCCAGTACCCGGAGCTGTTCGGGGCGGTGGTGGTGCAGGTGCCGCTGCTGGACATGAAGCGCTACAGCCACCTGCTGGCCGGCGCCTCGTGGATGGCCGAATACGGCAACCCTGACACCGCCGACTGGGCGTACATTCAAACCTTCTCGCCGTACCACCTGTTCGATCCGAAGAAGACGTATCCTCCGGTGCTGTTCACCACCTCGACCCGTGACGACCGCGTCCACCCGGGCCATGCCCGCAAGATGGCGGCGAAGATGATCGAGGCGGGCAAGGACGTCACCTACTACGAGAACATCGAAGGCGGCCACGGCGGCGCGGCGAACAATGCGCAGGCCGCGCACATGTCGGCGCTGGCCTACAGCTTCCTGTGGGAACAGTTGAAATAAGAAGGTGTGCCGACCGACGGTCGGCACCTACCCTCGGTAGCCACCGACCGTTGGTCGGTGCACGCCTCCGGGTGGTGGGGCGTCTGGTTGGCTCCACCCCTTTTGAACGCCGCGCGTGATGCGCGGCGTTTTTTTTCAGCCCTTCCAGGTTTCCAGGCCGCGCGTGATCCTTGCCACGGCTTCCTCCAATCGCGGAATTTCCTGCGTATACGCCAGCCGCACGTGCTGGTTGGCGCGGTAATGCCCGAAATCCAGGCCCGGGGTGAACGCCACGTGCTCGGTTTCCAGGAAGTGCGCGCAGAAGGCCTGCGCGTCATCGGTGAACCCGCTGACGTCGCAATAGAGATAGAACGCGCCTTCCGGTTCGACCTCGATGCGGAAGCCCAAGGCCCGAAGGGCGGGCAGCAGGTAGTCGCGACGTGCCTGGAAGGCGTGGCGGCGCTGCTCGAAGATGGCGATGGTGTCCGGCTCGAAGCAGGCCAGCGCGGCATGCTGGGCGATACTGGAGGCGCTGATGTACAGATTCTGGGCCAGCTTCTCCAGGTCTGCCACGGCCTGCGGCGGTGCCACCAGCCAGCCCAGCCGCCAGCCGGTCATGCCGAAGTACTTGGAGAAGCTGTTGAGCACGAACGCGTCGTCGTCGACCTGCAGCACGCTGGGCGCATCCATGCCGTAGGTGAGGCCGTGGTAGATCTCATCCACCACCAGGTGGCCGCCACGCGCCTTCAACGACTGCGACAGCGCAGCCAGCTGCGCCGCCGACAACACCGTACCGGTCGGGTTGGCTGGTGACGCCACCAGCGCACCGACGCTGGCGGCATTCCAATGGGTGTCCACCAGGGATGGGGTCAACTGGTAGGCGGTGTGCGGCCCCACCGGCACCAGTTGCGCCGCGCCTTCCACCAGCCGCAGGAAATGGCGGTTGCACGGGTAGCCCGGGTCGGCCAGCAGCCAATGGCGGTCGGGATCGACCAGCAGGCTGCTGGCCAGCAACAGCGCGCCCGAGCCGCCGGGGGTGACCAGGATCCGCTCCGGGTCCAGGTCCAGGTTGTAGCGGGTGCCGTAGAACCCGGCGATGGCCGCACGCAGGGCCGGCAGCCCGCGCGCGGCGGTGTAGCGGGTATGCCCGGCGGCCAGCGCGGCCTGGCCGGCCTGCACGATGGGCGCGGCCGTGGTGAAGTCCGGCTCGCCGATTTCCAGGTGGATCACATCATGGCCGGCCTGTTCCAACGCCTGCGCGCGGGCCAGCAGGGACATCACGTGGAAGGGTTCGATTTCCTGGCTGCGGCGGCTGTAGCCGGCCGTGGGGATGCGGGTGCTCATGCACCCCATGATAGGCGAGGGCCTGCGCGCTTGCCGTGGGTGCCGCCGCGCCGCCAGACTGGCCACCATTGCATTCACTGGCAAGGAGCCCTATCTCGTGAAATTCCCCCTTCCTTTTCTGGTTGCCACCCTGATGACCGCTTCCGTGCATGCCGCCCCCGCGCTGACCCCACCCGACGCCGAGAAGCATCCGCACGCGGTCACCACTCCGTTCGGTGCGACCCGCAATGACGATTACTACTGGCTGCGGGACGACAAGCGCGAAGCGCCGGCCATGCTGGCCTATCTGAATGCGGAGAACGCCTACACCGACCAGGTGATGGCCCCGCTCAAGCCGCTGCAGGACACCCTGTACAAGGAGATCGTCGGCCGCATCAAGCAGGACGATGCCAGCGTGCCGGCGCGCGAGCGCGGCTACTGGTATTACAGCCGCTACGAAACCGGCAAGGACTACCCGATCCAGGCGCGCCGCAAGGGCAGCATGGACGCGCCGGAAGAAATCCTGCTCGACCTCAACGTGATGGCCGAAGGCAAGGGCTATTTCGACGTGGGCGATGCCGACGTCAGCCAGGACAACCACCTGCTGGCCTGGGCCGAGGATGACGTGGGCCGCCGCCAGTATGTGATCCGTTTCAAGGACCTGCGCACCGGCGAGGTGCTGCCGGACCGCATTGAGAACGTCTCCGCCAACGTGGTCTGGGCCGACGACAACCGCACGCTGTTCTATGTGGAAAACGACCCGGAAACCCTGCTCACCGTGCGGGTGAAGAAGCACGTGCTGGGTACCCCGACCCACAGCGACGTGCTGGTGTACGAGGAAGCGGACGACAGCTTCTACATGGGCGTGGGCCGCACCCGTGACGACCGCTTCATCACCATCGACCTGCACAGCACCGTCAGCTCGGAAAGCCGCTACGCACCCGCCGCCAACCCGCAGCAGTTCACGGTGCTGGCGCCGCGTGCGCGCGATGTGGAATACGACGCCGACCATTTCGGTGGGCGCTGGGTGATCCGCACCAACGATGCCGGTGCGAAGAACTTCAAGATCGTCACCGCGCCCACCGAGGCCACCGCACGCAGCCAGTGGACCGACTGGGTTGCGCACGATGACAACGTGCTGGTGGAGGGCTTCGAACTGTTCGACGGCTTCACCGCGATCGCCGAGCGCTCCAACGCGCTGGAGCGGGTGCGCCTGCTGTTCGCCGATGGGCGCCAGGACTACGTCAAGGCCGACGAGCCGGCGTACTCCATGGGGCTGGCCGCCAATCCCGAAGCGGATACACCGTGGCTGCGCTATGCCTACACCTCGCTGACCACGCCGACCACCACCTACGAGCTCAACACCACCACCGGTGAGCGCCGCCAGCTCAAGCAGCAGCCGGTGATCGGCTATGACCCGGCGCAGTACACCACCGAACGGGTGTGGGTGACCGCGCGTGACGGCGCCAAGGTGCCGGTGTCGCTGGTCTACCGCAACGGTTTCAGGAAGGACGGCACGGGCGCGCTGTATCAGTACGCCTACGGCAGCTATGGCATGTCGATGGACCCGGGTTTCAACCAGACCGTGGTCAGCCTGCTCGATCGCGGCGTGGTGTATGCCATCGCGCACATCCGCGGCGGCGAGGAAATGGGCCGCGCCTGGTACGAGGACGGCAAGCTGTTGAAGAAGCAGAACACCTTCAACGACTTCGTCGATGTCACCCGCGAACTGGTCCGGCAGGGCTATGCCGCCAAGGACCGGGTGGCCGCGTCCGGTGGCAGCGCCGGCGGCCTGCTGATGGGTGCGGTGGCCAACCAGGCCCCGCAGGATTACCGGGTGATGGTGGCACAGGTGCCGTTCGTGGACGTGGTGACCACCATGCTGGATGCCAGCATCCCGCTCACCACCAACGAATACGACGAGTGGGGCAACCCGGAAAACCGCGAGTACTACGACTACATGCTGGGTTACTCCCCGTATGACAACGTGCAGCGCCAGGCCTACCCGTCGCTGTTCGTCGGCACCGGGTTGTGGGATTCGCAGGTGCAGTACTGGGAGCCGGCCAAGTGGGTGGCGCGCCTGCGCGACGACAACACCGGCACCGCGCCGATCGTGTTCCGCACGAACATGGAAGCCGGCCACGGCGGCAAGTCCGGCCGCTTCCAGCGTTACCTGGAGCTGGCCGAGTCGTATGCGTTCGTGCTCGACCAGCTGGGCGTCGATACGGCGCCGTAACGCTGCGTGCCGGCGCCGACCATCGCGGTCGGCGCCGGGCCTCGCTATCCTCACGGCATGACCCTCCCCGAACGCCCCGAGCACCCCGATGCCGCGCCTGCGCGGCCACCGGTGCGCTTCCGCTGGGCCTGGTGGTTGCTTGCCTATGCCAGCCTGGGCACCGGCATCGTCGGCATCTTCGTGCCCGGCCTGCCGACCACGGTGTTCGTCCTGATTTCGGCCTGGGCCGCCTCACGCGGTTCCGAGCGCCTGCACACCTGGCTGCTGCAGCACCCACGGTTCGGCCCGGCCATTGGAAACTGGCAGGCGCATGGCGCGGTCAGCCGCAAGGGCAAGTGGATGGCCACCCTGACCATGGCGGTGTGCGCCAGCATCATGTTGTGGTGCGTGCCGATCGCCTGGGTGAAGTGGCTGTCGATCGGCTGCATGACGGTGGTGGCGGCGTGGCTGTGGACCCGGCCGTTGCCGCCCTAGCACTGCCCGGGCCGGCCAACGGCCGCCGCTACCCGTGGTGGCAGTCACCGGTCCGGGCGCACCGGTCCCATCTGGGCGTTCATTGAATCGGCACACCTGTCCTTTCGCGCGCCGCTATACTCGGGCCATGAGCATCCCCCATCGCAATCGCATCCTGATTCCGTTGGCAGCGCTGGCGCTGCTGTTCCTTTCGGCCTGTGGCAACAAGGGCCCGCTGGTCATGCCGCAGAAGCCGGTGCCGGTCGAAGAGCAGGCCGTCGAGCCGGCCGCCGATGCCGAGGCGGTACCGGAAGACACCAACGCCACCGACGATCCGCCGGTCGTGCCCGATCCGGTCGACCCGCAGCTCAACTCCGACGACGGGAATGAGTAAGGCCGCCTCCACCGCGCTGCGCTTCAGCAAGATGCACGGCGCGGGTAACGACTTCGTCGTGCTCGACCTGCGCGACGGTACCCCGGCACCCACCCCGGCATTGGCGGCCCAGCTGGCCAACCGCCACACCGGCGTCGGTTGCGACCAGATCCTGACCATCGAACCGCCGCGCGCGGAAGGCTCGGTGGCGGCCTACCGCATCTGGAATTCGGACGGCTCGCAGTCCGAACAGTGCGGCAACGGCGCGCGCTGCGTCGCGGCCTGGCTGGTGCGCGATGGTGCGGCGCAGGGCGAACGTTTCAACATCGACAGCCCGCTCGCCACCCACGCCATTGAACGTATCGGCGCCGATCACTACGCGGTGGCCATGGGCGTGCCGCGCTTCGAACCGGACCAGGTGCCGTTGCTGGGCTTTGCCCGTGCGCGCGAGGAATACCTGCTGCCGCTGCAGGGCGATACCGTGCGCTTTGGCGCGGTCTCCATGGGCAACCCGCATGCCGTGATCGAAGTCGGCCTGGTCGACGCCGCACCGGTCGAACGGCTGGGGCCCCTGCTGCAGCAGCACGCGACCTTCCCGCAGTCGGTCAATGTCGGCTTCGTGCAGGTGGTCGATCCGCAGCATGCGCGCCTGCGCGTGTTCGAACGCGGCGTCGGCGAAACGCTGGCCTGCGGCAGTGGCGCCTGCGCCGCCGCCGTGGTGATGATGCAGCGCGGCCGCCTGCAGCGCGACGCCACGGTGTCGCTGCCCGGTGGCGACCTGCGCCTGCGTTGGCCGGCCGACGACGCCCAGGTGGTGATGTCCGGCCCGGCTGCATTCGTCTTCGAAGGGGAGTGGAACGCATGAGCGACACCATCGAGAAGATCGGCGCACATGAAGTCGCCGCGTGGCTGCGCCGGCACCCGGCGTTCCTGAAGCAGTTCCCGGACCTGGCCTTGACCCTGGTGGTGCCGCGCGACGATGGCCCCACCGCGTCGCTGGCCAGCTACCAGCTGGAAGTGCTGCGCGACAAGAACCGCGAGCTGTCGCGCCGGCTGGCCGACCTGGCGGCCAACGCGCAGGTCAACGAACGCCTGGCCGTGCGCACCCACCAGCTCACGCTGGCACTGATGAAGCAGGACAGCGCCGCCGATACCCTGCGCGCGATGGCCGCCTCGCTGGAGGAAGACTTCGCCGGTGACCTGGTACGGCTGGTGGTGTTGCACCCGGTGCAGGGCCTGGAGCAGGCGCCGTGGCTGCAGGTGATCGAAGAAGGCAGCCCGCTGCTGGCCTCGTTCCGCGATTGCCTGAAGGATGGCGAGCCGATCTGCGGCCGCCTGCAGCCGGAGAAGAACACGGTGCTGTACGGCGGGCGCGTGGATGAAGTGCAGTCCAGCGCATTGCTGCCGTTGCCGGGCGTGGGCCTGATCGCGGTGGGCAGCCATGATGGCAACCGTTTCTACCCGGGCATGGGCACGCTGTTCCTGCGCATGATGGGCGAGGCGCTGGCCGTGGCCCTCAAGCGCTTCGACCCGGCCTGAGACCGCGCCGGCGGCATCCCGCATGAACGCCGTCCAGGATTTCCTCGGGTACCTGCAGGTGGAGCGCCGCGCATCGGCGCACACGCTGGATGCCTACCGCCGTGACCTGGCCGCGCTCGATGCCTGGGCGATCCAGCAGGAGGGCAGCGCGGAAGGGCTCGATGGCGCGCAGCTGCGCCAGTTCATCGCGGCCGAACACCGCCGCGGGCTGGCGCCAAAATCACTGCAGCGCCGGCTGTCGGCCTGCCGCAGTTTCTACGCGTGGCTGCTCAAGCACCACCGCATCGCAGTCAGTCCCGCTGCCGGCCTGAAGGCCCCGAAGGCACCGCGCAAATTGCCGCAGGTGCTCGATGCCGACGAAGCGGTGCGCCTGGTGGAACTGCCCACCGATGCACCGCTCGGTCTGCGCGATCGCGCGCTGCTCGAACTGTTCTATTCCTCCGGCCTGCGTCTGAGCGAACTTTGCGCGCTGATCTGGCGCGACCTGGATTTCGCCACCGGTCTGGTCAACGTGCTCGGCAAGGGCAATCGCCAGCGTCGCGTGCCGTTTGGTTCGCACGCGCGCGAGGCGCTGCTGGGATGGCGTGCGGAGAGCGGCGGCGGCGATGCGCAGCCGGTGTTCCCCGGGCGCAAGGGCGGGCCGATCACCCAGCGCGCCGTGCAGATCCGCATCCGCCAGCTGGCCCAACGCCAGGGCCTGTTCAAGCACGTGCACCCGCACATGCTGCGGCACAGTTTCGCCAGCCATATCCTCGAATCCTCCGGTGACCTGCGCGGCGTGCAGGAGCTGCTGGGTCATGCCGATATCGCCACCACGCAGATCTACACCCACCTGGATTTCCAGCACCTGGCCAAGGTCTACGACGCCGCGCACCCACGGGCGAAGCGGCGCACGGGCGACAACGAAAGCTGAACCGGACCACTGCGTCACCCGGGCGCAGGGCAGGGCGGCTTGAAGGATCGGCCGGTGGCCCCACCTCTGTTCTTGTCACCCCGGAGGCTCCATGGACCCCAGTCAGAACCCCAACGTGTTTCACGCCACCACCATCATTTCGGTGCGCCGCAACGGTCATGTCGCCGTCGCCGGCGATGGCCAGGTCACCCTCGGCCACACCGTCATGAAGGGCAACGCGCGCAAGGTGCGCCGCCTGGGCCGCGAGGGCCAGGTGCTGGCCGGATTCGCCGGTGCCGCCGCCGACGCCTTCACCCTGTTCGAGCTGTTTGAAGCCAAGCTGGAAAAGCACGGCCAGCTGCAGCGTGCCGCCGTGGAGCTGGCCAAGGACTGGCGTACCGAACGCCGCCTGGGCAAGCTCGAAGCCCTGCTCGCCGTGGCCGACAAGGACACCTCGCTGATCATCAGCGGCACCGGTGACGTTATCGAACCGGAAGACGGCATCATCGCGATCGGTTCCGGCGGTTCCTACGCCTTGTCCGCCGCGCGCGCACTGCTGGCGCACACCGAACTGGACGCGCGCACCATCGCCACCGAATCGATCAACATCGCCGGCGACATCTGCATCTACACCAACCGCAACGTGGTGGTCGAGGAGCTTTGACCCTGCGGGTCAAATCGGTAGTGCCGACTGTTGGTCGGCAGCATGTATCAGCAGTAGTGCCGACTGTTAGTCGGCAGCATGTATCAGCAGTAGTGCCGACTGTTAGTCGGCAGCATGGATCAGCAGCCGACTAACAGTCGGCTCTACCGGTCGGCTCTACCTCACCGTTACGTCAGTGTCGCAGGCCCGGACAGCCCTGCCATTTTCCCCAGAATATTTTGTGAGCGCACCCATGCCGCACAACAACGAATCATCCTCCGCCACCATGACCCCGCGCGAAATCGTGCAGGAGCTGGACCGCCACATCGTCGGCCAGCACGACGCCAAGCGCGCCGTGGCCATCGCCCTGCGCAACCGCTGGCGGCGCATGCAGCTGCCAGCCGAGCTGCGCGATGAAGTGATGCCCAAGAACATCCTGATGATCGGCCCGACCGGCGTCGGCAAGACCGAAATCGCACGCCGCCTGGCCACCTTGGCCAAGGCCCCGTTCGTCAAGGTGGAAGCCACCCGCTTCACCGAAGTCGGCTACGTCGGCAAGGACGTCGAACAGATCATCCGTGACCTGGCCGATACCGCCGTCAAGCTGTACCGCGAAATGGCCAAGGTGCGCGTGCGCAACCAGGCCGAAGAGCGTGCCGAAGACCGCATCCTCGACGCACTGCTGCCGCGTCGTGCAGGCGGCATCGGCTTTGATCCGGAAGCCGCCCGCAACGAACCCTCCGCCCAGGACAACGAAACCCGCATCAAGTTCCGCCGCATGCTGCGCAACGGCGAGCTGGACGAGCGCGAGATCGAACTGGAAGTGGCCGCCAACATCGGCGTGGACATCATGACCCCGCCGGGCATGGAGGAAATGGGCCAGCAGCTGCGCCAGATGTTCTCCAGCCTGGGCGGCGGCAAGGCGCAGAAGCGCACCGTCACCATCAAGGCCGCGCGCCCGCTGCTGGTGGAAGAGGAAGCCGGCAAGCTGGTCAACGAAGACGACATCCGCAGCGCCGCGATCGACGCCTGCGAACAGCACGGCATCGTCTTCATCGACGAGATCGACAAGGTCGCCAAGCGCGGCGACAACGTCGGCGGCGGCGATGTCTCCCGCGAAGGCGTGCAGCGCGACCTGCTGCCGCTGGTGGAAGGCTCCAACGTGTCCACCAAGTACGGCACGGTCAAGACCGACCACATCCTGTTCATCGCCTCCGGCGCGTTCCACCTGGCCAAGCCGAGCGACCTGATTCCCGAACTGCAGGGCCGCTTCCCTATCCGCGTGGAACTGGGTGCCCTGAGCAAGCAGGATTTCGTCCGCATCCTGACCGAGCCCAAGGCCGCGCTGACCAAGCAGTACGAAGCGCTGCTGGCCACTGAAGGCGTGACCGTGAACTTCACCGAAGACGCCGTGGATCGCCTCGCCGAAATCGCGTTCCAGGTCAACGAGCGCCAGGAAAACATCGGCGCACGTCGCCTGCATACCGTGCTGGAACGCCTGCTCGATTCGCTGAGCTACGAAGCCCCGGACCGCGATGGCGAAACCCTGGCCATCGATGCGGCCTACGTCGACAAGCACCTGGGCGAGCTGGTCAAGGATCCGGACCTGAGTCGGTACATCCTGTAAGCGGCGGGTCAACGAGGCAGAGCCGGGCTTTGCCCGGCTGCTCTTCGCTCGAACGTCATGGCGCCTGATGGGCGGCTTCGGAACCTCTAAACGCCGGAATGTTGGCCGTGATCGTCGCGCAAACGCCTTCGGACGGTTGGGCCGCGCTACGCGCGGTGTCCGGCCAACGGCCGGGGCTACGAGTTGTTACGTAACGTCCGGAGATCTGGATATGCCAGCCGACGCCGATGGTTGATTGATCCCGATCCCAATGGCCCCGTAGAAATTCGTAGCCCCGGCCGTTGGCCGGACACCGCGCGCAGCGCGGCCCGAATGTCCGGAGCCGGTGACGTGACCGGTCGGATTCATGCGTCCGGGTGTAAACCCAGACCGAAACCACCCAGCAGTCACCCTTGTCGCCGGCACACGGGCGACATCGGACCAATCACGCCTCGTCGTCGGTCGGCAGGGCTTCGGGTGGGGCGCCCGGTACGAATACGCCGGGCTTTACGAAGGCGCCGAAAACGGCGTCCAGGGTCTGGGTGCCGTCGCGCTGCAGCTCGAACAGTTCCGGTTCCAGCATCGCGCTGTACAGCACGCCGGTCAGGCTGGTGCTGATGATGCGGGCCACCGTGTCCACGTCCACGCCCTCGCGCAGTTGCCCCAGCTCGCGCGCGCGCTCGAATGCCGCGCTGAAAATCGCCAGCTCCTCACGCGACGCCTCCAGCTGCAGCTGCTGCATGGCTTGGCTTTCCACCGAAAGATCGTTGCGCAGCATGATCTCCATCATGTTGCGCAGCCGCTCGTCCGTGGCCAGTTCCCGGAAGGAGACCAGCAGCGCCGAGCGCAGGTCCAGCACCGGTGTGTTGCGCCGTGACGAGGTCGTCCGCCGCAGCCGCTCGATGAACGGCACCCGCTCGCGGTCGATCATCGCCGTCAGGACTTCGGTCTTGTTCTTGAAATGCCAATACACCGCGCCACGGGTATAGCCCGCGCGCTCGCCGATCATCGCCAGGCTGGTGTTGGCGACCCCGAATTCGTGGAAACAGCTCTGGGCCGCATCCAGGATGCCTTCCCGGGTGGCCTGCGCCGCTTCTTTGGTTTTTCTGGCCATGGCGCTATGTGCACGTGCTGGATGAAACCGGCATGAATTGTACCCGTTTACAAACAAACATGCATGTATGTATATTTACGCCCCACTGCTAACCGGTGAGGCGTGCGCGTACCCGCGCGGGCCCGGCCACCCCCATTTTTCCGTTCCCGCTGCGAGCCTCCCATGTCCCGTACCCCGTACCGTCTTCTCGCGCTGTCCCTCGCGATCGCCCTGACCGTGTCCGCCTGCGGCGGGGGAGGTGAGGAGGGTCCGCAGGGTGGGCCGGGGCAAGTCACCGTGGCCACCCTGAAGGCCGAACAGGTCGGCCTCACCCGCGAACTGCCCGGCCGCACCAATGCCTTCCTGGTCGCCGAAGTGCGCCCGCAGGTCAGTGGCATCGTCGCCAAGCGGCTGTTCACCGAGGGCGGCCTGGTCACCGCCGGCCAGCCGCTGTACCAGGTCGATGACGCCAGCTACCGCGCCGATGCCAACAGTGCCCGCGCCCAGCTGGCCCGCGCCGAAGCCACCGCCAACGCCGCCCGCCTCAGCGCCAAGCGCATCACCGAGCTGGCCAAGGTCGATGCAGTCAGCAAGCAGGACCTGGAAAACGCCGTGGCCGCCCAGAAACAGGCCGAAGCCGATGTCGGCGCCGCCAAGGCCGCCCTGGACGCCGCCAACGTCACCTTGGGCTTCGCCCGGATCACCGCACCGATCAGTGGCCGCATCGGCAAGTCCAGCGTCACCCAGGGCGCGCTGGTCAGCGCCGGCCAGGCCGACGCATTGGCCACGGTGCAGCAGCTCGACCCGATCTACGTCGACCTGACCCAGTCGGCCAGCGAACTGCTGCAGCTGCGCCGCGAACTGGCCAGTGGCCGCCTGCAGGACAACCAGAGCCTGCCGGTGACCGTGCTGCTCGACGACGGTACCGAGTTCGACCACAAGGGCACCCTGGAATTCTCCGAAGTCAGCGTCGACCCCACCACCGGCAGCTACGCGCTGCGGGTCAAGGTCGCCAACCCCGACCAGGTGCTGATGCCCGGCATGTACGTGCGTGCCGTGGTCGGTAGTGGCGTGCGCGACAACGCGCTGCTGGTGCCCATGCAGGGCATCGCCCGCGACGCCAAGGGCGACACCAGCGCCATGGTGGTCGGCAAGGACAACAAGGTCGAAGTGCGCCCGGTCAAGGTCAGCCGCGCGCTGGGCAGCAAGTGGCTGGTCGAAGAGGGCCTGAAGCCCGGCGACAAGGTCATCGTTGAAGGCCTGCAGAAGATCCAGCCGGGCATGCCCGTGCAGGCCACCGAGATGGGCGCCGCACCGGCCAGGCCGGCAACGCCGGCGGCCGCGGCCGACAAGCAGTAAGCGGAGAACTCCATGGCTCGTTACTTTATTGATCGCCCCATCTTCGCGTGGGTGATTGCGATCATCATCATGCTCGCCGGTGCGCTGGCGGTGCTCAAGCTGCCGGTGTCGATGTACCCGGAAGTGGCACCGCCCGCCGTCGAGATCAGCGCCTCCTACCCGGGCGCATCGGCCAAGGTGGTCGAGGACTCGGTGACCCAGATCATCGAGCAGAACATGAAGGGCATCGATGGCCTGATCTACTTCTCCTCCAACAGCTCGGCCAATGGCCAGGCCACCATCACCCTGACCTTCGAAAGCGGCACCGATCCGGACATCGCCCAGGTCCAGGTGCAGAACAAGCTGCAGCTGGCCATGCCGCTGCTGCCGCAGGAAGTACAGCGCCAGGGCATCAACGTGGCCAAGTCCAGCAGCGGCTTCCTGCAGGTGATCGGCTTCGTCTCCAACGATGGCAGCATGGATGCCAACGACATTTCCGACTACGTCGGCTCCAATGTCGTCGATCCGCTCAGCCGCGTGCCGGGCGTCGGCAACATCCAGGTGTTCGGCGGCAAGTACGCCATGCGCATCTGGCTGGACCCCAACAAGCTGCACACCTACAAGCTGTCGGTGGACGAAGTCACCGCGGCGATCACCGCACAGAACGCCCAGGTGGCCATCGGCCAGCTCGGCGGCGCGCCGTCGGTGAAGGGCCAGCAGCTCAACGCCACCATCAACGCGCAGGACCGCCTGCAGACCCCGGAACAGTTCCGCAACATCCTGGTCCGCGGCGGTGCCGACGGCAGCGAGCTGCGCCTGGGCGATGTGGCCCGGGTCGAGCTGGGCGCCGAAAGCTATGACTTCGTGACCCGCTACAACGGCAAGCCGTCCAGCGGTATCGCGATCACCCTGGCCACCGGCGCCAACGCGCTGGATACCGCCAACGGCGTGCGCGCCGCGCTGGAGGACCTGAAGGAAAACTTCCCGGCCGGGCTGGAATCGGTAGTGCCGTATGACACCACCCCGTTCGTGCAGGTCTCGATCAAGGGCGTCATCAAGACCCTGATCGAAGCCATCGTGCTGGTGTTCGTGGTGATGTACCTGTTCCTGCAGAACTTCCGCGCCACCCTGATCCCCACCATCGCCGTACCGGTAGTGCTGCTGGGCACGTTCGGCATCCTGGCCGCGCTGGGCTTCTCGATCAACATGCTGACCATGTTCGCGATGGTGCTGGCGATCGGCCTGCTGGTGGACGATGCCATCGTGGTGGTGGAGAACGTCGAACGCATCATGTCCGAAGAAGGGTTGTCGCCGTTGGAGGCCACCCGCAAGTCGATGAGCCAGATCACCGGCGCGCTGGTCGGCATCGGCCTGGTGCTGTCGGCGGTGTTCGTCCCGATGGCCTTCATGAGCGGCTCCACCGGCGTCATCTACCGGCAGTTCTCCGCCACCATCGTGTCTGCCATGGCACTTTCGGTGCTGGTCGCCATCGTGCTCACCCCGGCGCTGTGCGCCACCATGCTCAAGCCGCTGAAGAAGGGCGAGCACCATGTGGCGCACAAGGGCCTGGCCGGTCGCTTCTTCGGCGGCTTCAACCGCGGCTTCGACCGTTCCAGCGAAACCTACCAGCGCGGGGTCAAGGGCATCCTGGCGCGGCCGTGGCGCTTCATGGCCATCTTCGTGGCCCTGGCCGTGGCGATGGGCGTGCTGTTCGCGCGCCTGCCCAGCTCGTTCCTGCCCAATGAAGACCAGGGCATCCTGATGGCGCTGGTGCAGACCCCGGTCGGCGCCACCCAGGAACGTACCCTGGAGGCGATGTACAAGCTGGAAGACCACTTCCTGAAGAACGAGACCGAAGCCGTGGAGTCGGTGTTCTCGGTGCAGGGCTTCAGCTTCGCCGGCATGGGCCAGAACGCGGGCATGGCCTTCATCAAGCTCAAGGACTGGAAGGAGCGTGATGCCGACCAGGGCGTAGGCCCGATCACCGGGCGCGCGATGGGCGCGCTGGGCCAGATCAAGGACGCCTTCATCTTCGCCTTCCCGCCGCCGGCCATGCCGGAGCTGGGCATCGGCTCGGGCTACACCTTCTTCCTGAAGGACAACAGCGGCCAGGGCCACGAGGCCCTGCTCAACGCGCGCAACCAGCTGCTCGGCGGCGCCGGGCAGAGCAAGCTGCTGGCCAACGTGCGCCCGAACGGCCAGGAAGACACCCCGCAGCTGCGCATCGACGTGGACGTGGAAAAGGCCAATGCACTGGGCCTGTCGACCAGCGCGATCAACAGCACCCTGGCCGCCGCGTGGGGCAGCAGCTACATCGATGACTTCATCGACCGTGGCCGGGTCAAGCGCGTGTACGTGCAGTCCGATGCGCCGTTCCGCATGAACCCGGACGACTTCAACCTGTGGTCGGTGAAGAACAACGCCGGCGAGATGGTGCCGTTCAGCGCCTTCGCCTCCAAGCGCTGGGACTATGGTTCGCCGCGCCTGGAGCGCTACAACGGCGTGTCGGCGATGGAAATCCAGGGCGAGCCCGCACCGGGCGTGGCCTCGGGCGATGCCATGGCCGAGATCGAACGCATCGCCAAGGACCTGCCGCCGGGCTTCGAGATCGAATGGACCGCGCTGTCCTACCAGGAACGCCAGGCCGGTTCGCAGACGCCGCTGCTGTACACGCTGTCGCTGCTGATCGTGTTCCTGTGCCTGGCCGCGCTGTATGAAAGCTGGAGCGTGCCGACCTCGGTGCTGCTGGTGGCGCCGCTGGGCATCCTCGGTGCGGTGCTGGCCAACACCTTGCGTGGCATGGAACGCGACATCTACTTCCAGGTGGCGATGCTGACCACGGTGGGCCTGACCAGCAAGAACGCGATCCTCATCGTGGAGTTCGCCAAGGAGAACCTGGAGAAGGGTGCAGGCGTGCTGGAAGCCACCATGCACGCGGTACGCGACCGCCTGCGGCCGATCATCATGACCTCGCTGGCATTCGGCCTGGGCGTGCTGCCGCTGGCCATTGCGTCGGGCGCCGGTTCGGGTGCGCAGCGCGCGATCGGTACGGGCGTGCTGGGCGGCATGATCGTCGGCACCGTGCTGGGGCTGTTCTTCATTCCGCTGTTCTTTGTGGTGGTGCAGAAGCTGTTCAACCGCGGCGCCCGGAGCGGTGGGTCCCGACCGTTGGTCGGGACGAACTCCAACGAAGGTGACACCCATGAATAAGGCTCTCCTTGCCCTGGCCATGACCGCCGCCCTCTCCGGCTGCGCCATGCTCGAGCCACGCAGCACCGAGGTCGCCCCGGCGATCCCGGAGCAGTGGCCGGCCACCACCTCCACCGCTGCGGCGGTGGAGGTGGCCGACATCGGCTGGCGCGACTACTTCGTCGACGAGCGGCTGCAATCGCTCATCGCCCAGTCGCTGGAGAACAATCGCGACCTGCGCGTGGCCGTGCTCAATGTGGACAAGGCGCGTGCGCAGTACCGCATCCAGCGTGCCGACCGGGTTCCCGCGCTCGGCGTGCAGGGGCAGATGACCCGCAGCGGTGGCGATGTGCCGGTCACCGAGCAGTTCAGCGCCAACCTCGGCGTGGTCGAGTTCGAACTGGATTTGTTCGGCCGTGTGCGCAACCTGAGCCAGGCGGCGCTGCAGCAGTACTTCGCCGAGGCGGCCAACCGCCGCAACGCGCAGCTGTCGCTGGTGGCCGAAGTGGCCAATGCGTGGTTGACCCTGGGCGCCGACAGCGAGCAGTTGAAGATCGCCGAGGCCACCCTGGCCACCTATGAGGATTCGCTGCGCCTGAGCGAGGCGCGCCACCAGCTGGGCGGTGCCTCGGCGCTGGAACTGAGCCAGACCCGCACGCTGGTGGAAACCGCGCGTACCGATGTTGCCCGCTACCAAGGCCAGGTCGCCCAGGACCGCAACGCGCTGGCGCTGCTGGCCGGTGGCCCGGTCGACGAGGCGTTGCTGCCCGCCAGCGAAGCCACCGACGTGGCCGCCGTGCGCGCGGTGCCGGCGGGCGTTCCCGGTGAGGTGCTGCTGCGCCGCCCGGACGTGATGGCGGCCGAGCACACGCTGCTGGCGGCCAACGCCAACATCGGCGCCGCACGCGCGGCGTTCTTCCCGTCGATCAGCCTCACCGGCAGCATTGGGTCCGCCTCGTCTGAACTGTCGGGGTTGTTCGATGCCGGCACCCGCGCGTGGAGCTTCATGCCCACGCTGAACCTGCCGATCTTCCAGGGCGGCAAACTGCGCGCCGGGCTGGGCGTGGCCAATGCCAACCGCGATATCGCGCTGGCGCAGTACGAGAAGGCGATCCAGTCCGGGTTCCGCGAGGCCGCCGACGCACTGGCGCTCAACGACAGCCTGGACGCGCAGCTGGCGTCACAGCAGGCGCTGGTGGCGGCGGCCGAACAGGCACGGACGCTGTCGCAGGCGCGCTATGACGCTGGGCTGGACAGCTTCCTGACCCTGTTGGACGCGCGGCGGACCGCGTACACCGCGCGGCAGTCGCTGGTGACCACGCAGTTGAACCGGTTGTCCAACCAGGTGGCCCTGTACAAGGTGCTGGGTGGCGGATGGTATGAACGCGGCGATGTGGCCGCGCGGTAACTACCGATTCCGTGCCTTTTCAAGGGCTTTGGCAGCATCGCGCGCAATCTGTTCGTAGGTGCGGCGAATCTCTTCCAGCCGCTCCTCGTCCAGTTCTTCAAGATCCAGCAGTTCGTTGTTGGCCTCCGCGGTCACCCGGATCAGCTCGTCGAGCTTGATCTGGATGGCGGCGGTATCGGCGTTCTGGCTGTGCTGGATGAGAAACACCATCAGGAACGTGATGATGGTGGTGCCGGTGTTGATCACCAGCTGCCAGGTGTCGTTGAACTTGAATACGGGCCCGCTCAGGGCCCAGATGAGCACGATGCTGACCGCACCGAGGAAGGTCCACGGCGTACCCGCCGCGTAGGACGCCTTCTTGGCGACGAGGTTGAACACGCTGCGAAGTTTCATGGGAACCGGAACGCTGGAACGGGCCCCATCAATGGCAGGCGACACGTGTAGGCGCCGTGCAGCCGTGGCTCAGGCGCTCGCGCTCAGGCGGGGACGGGCATTCTGGTCGTGCTGGCTCATCAGGTAGACGTGTTCCCAGACGTCCTCGACGAATTTCCGCGCGTCATCCACGCTGAGTTTGGCCATGATCTGCGCCGCGTACTGGTGCTGGAAGGCTTCTTCGCGCTCTTCGTCGGAGGCCTTGGGGTGGGTGATCAGCGAATCGCAGGCGAACTTGATCCAGGGGATGTAATGCCCGAAGGACGCGGATTTCAGCTCGTCAGCGACATGCTTCTCGCGCCAGTAGTTCACCTCGGCCTCGACATTGATAACGGCGGGAATGGAGCGTGGGACGGAGGACATGGCTGCTTCGATTCGAAAGGAAGGAAGGGAAAGGCAACCTGATAGTGCGTAAAACCCGGTGCATGGCGCGTCATGGCGATGTGCAGCGCGCGTGCGCGCACTGCCATTCAACTGAAGCATTCATGACTGCGTGGCGCCACACGCAGGGGGTGTGGCGCATCTGGCATGTTTCGCTGCGCGGCCGCGCAGGAATCGGCGCTTACTCGCCGATGTCTTCGTTCCAGACCTCGGGATGTGCCGAGATGAATCCGCCCAGCAGGTCGATGCATTCCTGGCTCTGCATGTCGATCACCTGCACGCCGTTTTCGCGCAGCCAGTCGATACCGCCCTGGAAGGTGACCGATTCACCCACCACCACCGTGCCGATGTTGAACTGGCGTACCAGCCCGCTGCAGTACCAGCACGGGGCCAGGGTGGTGACCATGATGGTGTCCTGATAGCGGCGCTGGCGGCCGGCCTTGCGGAACGCGTCGGTTTCACCGTGCACGGACGGGTCGCCCTCCTGGACCCGGCGGTTGTGGCCGCAGCCGAGCAGGCGGCCGTCGTTGTGGTACAGGGCAGCGCCGATGGGGATGCCGCCTTCGGCCAGGCCCTGGCGGGCTTCGGCGATGGCGGTTTCAAGCAGGGCGGCGTAGTCGGGGGTGGTGATCATGGGCGGTCCGTTCAACTGAAGGGGCCATCATAAGGTGCCGCCGGCCGGCCAGCGGTGCGATAATCGGGGCCATGAGCGAATCCCCCTACAAGACTGGCACCACCCATTTCGGCTTCCGCGATGTCGCCGCCAAGGACAAGCAGAAGCTGGTGGGCGAAGTGTTCACCTCGGTCGCGCGCAACTACGACCTGATGAACGACCTGATGAGCCTGGGCATCCACCGGGCGTGGAAGCGCTACTACGTGGCCACCGCGCAGGTGAAGCCGGGTGACAGCGTGCTCGACCTGGCTGGCGGCACCGGCGACATCGCCGCGCTGCTCAAGGAGCGCGTGGGCGACGACGGCCAGGTGGTGGTCGGCGACATCAACGCCGGCATGCTCACCGTGGGCCGCGACCGCCTGACCAACCGCGGCCTGGTGGCCGGCCTGGACTTCGTCCAGTGCAACGCCGAGGCGCTGCCGTTCCCGGATGCCAGCTTCGACCTGGTGACCATCGCCTTCGGGCTGCGCAACGTGACCGACAAGGATGCCGCCCTGCGCGAGATGTACCGCGTGCTCAAGGTGGGCGGCCAGGCGCGGGTGCTGGAGTTCTCCGAAGTCACCGCCGACTGGTTCAAGCCGATCTACGATTTCCACTCGTTCAAGATCCTGCCCAAGCTGGGCCAGCTGTTCGCCCGCGACGGCGACAGCTACCAGTACCTGGCCGAGAGCATCCGCAAGCACCCGCCGCAGGAGCAGCTCAAGAGCATGATGGGCGAGGCCGGTTTCGCGCGCTGCCATTACAAGAACCTGACCGGCGGCATCGTCTCGATCCACTCCGGCTACAAGGTTTGAGACACCGGTCCCGTTCCCGCTGAGCCGAGGCGGCCAGTGGGGCGCGCCTGCTGTGTGAGGGTGGCTGAATGGGGAATGGGGCAGGCGGTCACATCCCGGGCGGGCGAAGTCGGGGGTAAACTGGCGGTTTCACCCTGATCGGTCCCGATTCATGCGATCCCCGTTCCTGCTGATTCCCCTGGCCGTCGCGCTTGCCGCCGGCTGCTCCAAAGAGCCCGCCGCCCCGACCGCGGCCCCCGCCGCCCAGCCGAGCGCCGACACTGCCGTGAAAGCCGTCAACCGCAGCCACGATGAAAGTTCCTACGCCGAACCGGACAAGGTCGTCATCAAGGACCTGGGCCTGGACCTGAAGCTGGATTTCGACAGCAGGCAGATCGGCGGCACCGCCACCTACACCCTGGAGTGGAAGGACAAGGCGGCCAAGCAGCTGGTGCTGGACACCCGCGAGCTGACCATCGAGAAGGTTGAAGCCGTCGCCGCCGATGGCAGCGCCGCGCCGCTGCAGTTCGCGCTGGCGCCGGCCGACAAGGTGTTCGGCAGCAAGCTGACCATCGAAGCCCCGGCCCAGCCGGGCAAGGTGCGGGTGACCTACCACACCGCGCCGACCGCCTCGGGCCTGCAGTGGCTGGAGCCGTCGATGACCGAAGGCAAGCAGCTGCCCTTCATGTTCAGCCAGTCCCAGGCCATCCACGCGCGTTCGTGGGTGCCGCTGCAGGACACGCCGAGCGTGCGCTTCACCTACAGCGCGCACGTGGCTTCGCGCCCGGACGTGATGGTGCTGATGAGCGCCGACAACGACCCCAAGGCCGCGCGTGACGGTGATTACACCTTCAAGATGCCGCAGCCGATTCCGTCCTACCTGCTGGCCATCGCCGCCGGCGACCTGGTGTTCGAGCCGATCTCCGGTCGTTCCGGCGTCTGGGCCGAACCGACCATGGTCGGCAAGGCCGCCAAGGAGTTCGAAGACACCGAGAAGATGATCGGTGCGGCCGAGAAGCTCTATGGCGAATACCGCTGGGGCCGCTACGACATGCTGGTGCTGCCGCCGTCGTTCCCGTTCGGCGGCATGGAAAACCCGCGCCTGACCTTCGCCACCCCGACCGTGATCGTGGGCGACAAGTCGCTGGTCTCGCTGGTGGCCCATGAACTGGCGCACAGCTGGTCGGGCAACCTGGTGACCAACTCCAGCTGGAAGGACATCTGGCTCAACGAAGGTTTTACCACCTACGTGCAGGGCCGCATCACCGAAGCGCTGTATGGCCAGGAAATGGCCGAGATGGAGCGCGAGATCGACCAGAACGACCTGCTGGCCGAGGTCAAGGACATGAGCCCGGCCGACCAGGCCCTGGCCCTGCCGCCGCTGACCGAGCGCGACCCGGACGAGGCGCTGAGCAACGTCGCCTACGTCAAGGGCTCGTGGTTCCTGCAGTTCCTGGAGCAGCGCTTTGGTCGTGAAGTGTTCGATCCGTTCCTGCGTGGCTGGTTCGATGACCATGCGTTCCAGAGCGCAAACACCGACCAGTTCGTCGAGTACCTGAAGAAGAACCTGCTGTCCAAGAAGCCCGGCGCGGTGACCGACGCCGAGCTGAAGGCATGGCTGGACGAGCCGGGCATTCCGGCGTTCGCCACCAAGGCGCGTTCGCGCAACTTCTCCATCGTCGATACCGCGCGCATTGCATGGCAGGGCAGTGGCACGCTGCCGAGCGCGCAGATCACCAGCGAGTGGGGTACCCAGGAATGGGTGCACTTCATCGACGGCATGGGCAAGACCCTGCCCGTGGACAAGCTGGCCGCGCTGGACAAGGCGTACACCTTCACCGGCACCGCCAATGGCGAGATCGCCATGCGCTGGTACCCGCTGGCGATCCGCAGCGGTTATCTGGAGGCCAATGAAGCGGCCGGTGCCTTCATCGAACGCGTTGGCCGGCGCAAGCTGATCCTGCCGATCTACGCCGAACTGGTGAAGACCCCGGAAGGCCTGGCGTTCGCCAAGGCGGCCTTTGAAAAGGCCAAGCCCAGCTACCACCCGATCACCACGGCATCGGTGCAGGACATGCTGGACAAGGCAAGCGCGGGCAAGTAACCGCCAGCGCTGCGTTGATCAGGAACGGCGGGGGAAACCCCGCCGTTTTTCATTGTTAAAGTAGGCAGGTGACGCCTCTTGGCGTCCTCGCTGACACCTGGAGCCTGTAATGAAACGACTGATCCTTGCCGCGGCCTGTGCACTGGTCCTGGCTGCCTGCAGCAACCCGGAAGAAGAGCGCAAGGCGCAGGAAGCCGCGACCGCCGCCGCCAAAGCGCAGCAGGAAGAAAAGGCCGAAGGCGTGGCCAAGCAGTACGACATGGCTGTGGCCGGGCAGGACTGGGAGCGTGCACGCATCCATGGCGGTTCGCTGCTGGACCAGTACAAGGACACGGACGTCGCCGCGCGGATCGAACCCGGCTACGCCGAGGTCAAGGCCAAGGCCGAAACCGCGCGCGAACTGCGCCGCATGCAGGGCCTGTGGCAGTACAACCAGGTGCCGGTGGGCAGCAAGGGCAACCAGGTCTCGGCCTCGATCTACAGCAAGGAGCGGGTGGACGTGGACGGCAGCGGCCCGACGACGGTGCAGCTGATCTTCCGCGACCACCCCGAGTGGAAGCGCCACGCCTACCTGGTGCTCCAGGCCGGTGATTTCCGCTGCCCGCAGTGCACGGTGAAGGTGACGGTCGACGACGGCAAGCCGATCTCGATGGCCGCCTGGCGCCCGAAGACGGACGAGGCCATCGCGATGTTCATCACCGACCAGAAGGCGCTCTGGAAGCTGGCCCGCAAGGCCAGGTCCATCACCATTGAATTCCCGGTCAAGGCCGGCGGCACCCGCACCGCCGTATTCGAAACCGGCGGCGTAGACGCCAGCCGCATGCCCAACTGGTGGAATTAACCGAGCGGTGAGGCACCGCCTGGGCCGGCCAACGGCCGGCGCTACCGGTGTCCGGAGCCCATGGTTGATTCATCCCGATCCCAATGGGCACGTAGCAATTCGTAGGTCCGGCCGTTGGCCGGACGCCGCGCGTAGCGCGGCCCGAGCATCAGGAGGCGGAAGAATCACCGCCTCCGTATTCCGTCCAACGTTGACACGAACCGGAGCCGGGCGTCAGGCGTTCATGACCCTGGAACAATGCGCCGTAGGCCAACGGCCGGCGCCACCGGGCGAATCAAACGCCCAGCGCGTAACCGAATTGCTGTTTGAATTGCTCATTAAACTCTTCGAAGGTGAACCGCTGGTTCTGCGTGCCGGGATGCTCCACCTTCAGCGCGCCCATCAGGTTGCCCATGCGGCCGATGGTCAGCCAGTCGTAGCCCTTCTCGATGCCGTAGATCAGGCCGGCGCGGAAGGCGTCGCCACAGCCGGTCGGATCCACCACGCGGCGCTCGTGCGCCGGCGGGATGTCGTAGGTCTTTTCCGGGGTGTGGATGACCGCGCCCTTGGGGCCGCGGGTGGTGATGTAGGCCTTGACCCGGCTCACGATCTCCTTTTCGTCCCAGCCGGTGCGCTCCTGCAGCAGGTTGGACTCGTAGTCGTTGACCACCACGTAGTCGGCCTGCTCGATGAAGGTGCGCAGCTCCGGCCCATTGAACAGCGGCATGGCCTGGCCCGGGTCGAAGATGAACGGCACGCCGGCCTCGAAGAACTCCTGCGAGTTCTGGATCATGCCCTCGCGGCCGTCCGGGCCGACCAGGCCCAGGGTCACGCCCGGCACGTCCTTCACATGGTTCTCGTAGGACCGCATCATCGCGCCCGGGTGGAAGGCCGTGATCTGGTTGTTGTCGTGGTCGGTAGTGATGAACGCCTGCGGGGTGAACAGCTCGTCGATCACCTTGATCCGGCTCAGGTCGATGCCCAGGCCCTGGAAATACTCGCGGTACGGGCCGAAGTCCGAGCCCACCGTGCCCATCGGGATCGGCTCGCCGCCCAGCAGGTGCAGGTTGTAGGCGATGTTGCCTGCGCAGCCGCCGAACTCGCGGCGCATGCGCGGCACCAGGAACGACACGTTCAGGATGTGCACCTTGTCCGGCAGGATGTGATTCTTGAACTGGTCCGGGAACACCATGATGGTGTCGAAGGCAAGAGAACCACAGATCAAAGCGGACATCGATTAAGGCCTATGCGGAAGGGGTTTGAGGCCCGGCAGGCGGGCAACGAAACGGCGCCCTGAGGCGCCCAATGGCGCAAAGGTTAACGGGTGCGGCGCCGCAGGGCCAGAACCCCGGCTGTCCGGATTGGGCTGAATGGCCGCCAAGGCTGGCTTTGACGGACATTTCTCCTTGCTCGCGCACAGGGGGATTGCTAGGCTTGTCGACCTCGAATTCTGCCCAATTTTTCGCCATCCCGCGTTGGGCGCGACACCCCTCAGGATCAACTCCCAGATGTTCAAGAAACTGCGTGGCATGTTCTCCAATGACCTGTCCATCGACCTGGGCACGGCCAATACCCTCATCTACGTGCGCGGGCAGGGGATCGTGCTGAACGAACCGTCGGTCGTGGCCGTTCGCCAGGACCGTGCCATCGGTGGCACCCGCTCGGTGGCCGCCGTCGGCGCCGAAGCCAAGCAGATGCTGGGCCGTACCCCGGGCCACATCACCACCATCCGCCCGATGAAGGATGGCGTCATCGCCGACTTCACCTACACCGAGGCGATGCTCAAGCACTTCATCAAGAAGGTGCACAAGTCGCGCTTCCTGCGCCCGAGCCCGCGCGTGCTGGTCTGCGTGCCGGCCGGTTCGACCCAGGTCGAGCGCCGCGCCATCAAGGAATCGGCCGAGGAAGCCGGTGCCCGTGACGTGTTCCTGATCGAAGAGCCGATGGCCGCCGCGATCGGCGCCGGCATGCCGGTCACCGAAGCCCGTGGCTCGATGGTCATCGACATCGGCGGCGGCACCACCGAAGTGGCCGTGATCTCGCTGAACGGCATCGTCTATTCGGCCTCGGTGCGCATCGGCGGCGACCGCTTCGACGAGTCGATCACCAACTACGTGCGCCGCAACCACGGCATGCTGATCGGTGAAGCCACCGCCGAGCGGATCAAGGTCGAGCTGGGCTGCGCCTACCCGCAGGCCGAGGTCATCGAGATGGAAATCTCCGGCAGGAATCTCGCCGAGGGCGTGCCGAAGATGATCAAGATCAACTCCAACGAAGTGCTCGAAGCGCTGCACGAACCGCTCTCGGGCATCGTCAGCGCGGTCAAGCTGGCGCTGGAGCAGACCCCGCCGGAACTGTGCGCCGACGTCGCCGAGCGTGGCATCGTGCTGACCGGTGGTGGCGCCCTGCTGCGCGACCTGGACCGCCTGATCTCCGAGGAAACCGGCCTGCACGTGCAGGTGGCAGACGACCCGCTCACCTGCGTGGCCCGCGGTGGCGGTCGTGCGCTGGAGCTGGTGGACATGCACGGCAACGAGTTCTTTGCGCCGGAGTAAGCCGTACCGGTCCTGTGTGTTGGACGCGCCCCTGCGGCGTGATGCCCGCTGCGTGCCTGCCACGCCGGGCATCGCAGCGCCGGGGCGTTGTCGCATCCCGGTGCCGCCGAACCTGGCGGCCCCGCGCTCCCTTTCCACCTTGTCCAGTCGAAGCCAGTCGTGCCGCCCTACGCCGGTCCTCCCGTAGCCTCCCGCCAGGGTGATGCCAGCAGCCCCCTGCGGCTGCTCGCCTATTTGGCCCTGGCCATCACCCTGATCGTGCTCGATGACCAGGCCGGCTGGCTGGCGCGCGCGCGCGCCCAGGCCAACGTGCTGGTGCAGCCGGTGTGGGCGCTGGCCGGCCTGCCGGGCCGGCTTGGCACCCAGGTCAAGGACAATGCGGCCAGCCACGGCCAGCTGGTCGATGAGAACCGCGAGCTGCGCAACCAGTTGCTGATCGCCAATGCACGCCTGACCCGCCTGCAGACCGCCGCGCTGGACAACGCCCAGCTGCGCGAACTGCTCAACGTGGCCGAACGCAGCGGGCTGGACGTGCAGCTGGCGCCGATCCTGGACATCGACCTGGACCCGGTCCGGCAGCGCCTGGTGCTGGCCGCCGGCACCCGCGATGGCGTGCACATGGGGCAGGCGGTGATCGACGCCGGCGGCCTGATGGGGCAGGTGATCGCCACCACCGCCAGCAACGCCACCGTGCTGCTGCTCACCGATCCGGACCACGCGGTGCCGGTCACCGTGGCCCGCAACGGCGTGCGCCTGATCGTCTACGGCCGCGGCGACACCCTGGAACTGCGCGACATTCCGCTCAGCGCCGGGGTGGAAGTGGGCGACGAGATCGTCACCTCCGGCCTGGGCGGCCGTTTCCCGGCCGGCTTCCCCGTCGGCAGGATCACCGCCCTGCGCCCGGACGACACCCATGCCTTCCTGGTCGGCGAACTCAAGCCCGCCGCCCAGCTCGACCGCGGCCGCGACGTACTGCTGCTGAGGCCGGGCGCCGCGATCCGGATCCCGCCCAACCTCCAGCTTTCCGAAACCGCCGGCGGACCGGCAGCGCCTGCACCTGCGGCGGCAACCCCGGTAGCGCCGGCCGTTGGCCGGCCCACGGAAACCGCGCCGCAACCGGCCCAACCCGCACCCCAGCCTTCCCCGACGGGGCCCACCCCATGAGCCGCCTGCGCGACAAACCCTGGGTGCTCCCGGTCAGCATCGTGCTGGCGCTGCTGCTCGGCCTGCTGCCGTTGCCGGTGCTGCTGCAGCCGCTGCGCCCGTACTGGCTGGCGCTGGTGCTGGCGTACTGGGTCATCGAGGCGCCGGACCGGGTCGGGCTGGGCGTGGCCTTCGCCTGCGGCGTGATCGCCGACCTGCTGTACGGCGGCGTGCTCGGCGAACAGGCGCTGCGGCTGGTGATGCTCACCTTCATCCTGCAGCGCTTCCGTGCGCGCATCCGCTTCTTCCCGATGTCCCAGCAGGTGCTGGCCATCGGGGGCCTGCTGTTCAACGACCGCATCGTCAGCGCCGTGGTCCACATCGCCGTGGGCGAACCGACCCTGCCGTGGTCTTACTGGTGGGCGCCGCTGCTGGGCATGGGGCTGTGGCCGCTGGTGTTCGTGCTGCTCGACGCCGTGCGCTTCGGGCGTCGCGGGCGCTGACATGTACGTGCGCCGCCAGGCCAAGAATCCGCGCGCCGAAGCCGAGCAGTTCCGGCGCCGCGCCGCGCTGGGCTTCCTCGGCGTGCTGGTCTGCCTGGTCGGGCTGGGTGGGTGGTACTTCAAGCTGCAGGTGCTGGACCACGACACCTACGCCACGCGTTCGGAAGCCAACCGCATCAAGCCGCGGCCGGTAGTGCCCGGGCGCGGCATGATCTATGACCGCAACGGGCGGCTGCTGGCCGAAAACGTGCCCGCGTTCCGACTGGACATCACCCCGGACAAGGTCAAGGACATGGACGCCACCCTGGCCGGGTTGGCAAAGATCCTGACGATCACGCCGGAAGACCTGGAAACGTTCAACAAGTCACGCAAGGCGCGTCGCAGCTTCCTGCCGGTGACGCTGAAGCTGCGGGTCACCGACGAGGAAATGGCGCGCTTTGCGGTCGACCGCTGGCGCTATCCCGGCGTGGAGCTGGAACCCTACCTGACCCGCCGCTATCCCTACGGCGATCTGTTCGCACACATCATCGGTTACGTCGGCCGGGTCGATGACAAGGACCTGGAAACGCTGGGCGAAGGTAATGCCGCGCTGACCCATATCGGCAAGTCCGGCCTGGAGCGCTATTACGAGCAGCAGCTGCGCGGCAAGGTCGGCTACGAGCAGGTTGAAACCAACGTGCAGGGCCGCGCCATCCGCACCATCGGCCGGGTCGCGGCACAGTCGGGCAACGACCTGCGCCTGTCCATCGATGCCGACCTGCAGCGCGCCATGGTGGTGGCCTTCGGCGATTTCGACGGCGCCGGCGTGGCGATGGATCCGCGCACCGGCGAAATCCTGGCCATGGTGAGCCTGCCGTCGTACGACCCCAACCTGTTCGTCAACGGCATCTCGCACGCCGATTTCAAGGCCCTCAACGACAACCCCTCGCGCCCGCAGTTCAACCGCCTGGTGCTTGGTGGCGTGGCACCGGGTTCGACCATCAAGCCGCTGATCGGCCTGGCCGGGTTGGACAGCGGGGTGCGCAAGCCCGAAGACAAGATCCTCTCCACCGGCATGTTCTACCTTCCGGGCACCTCGCGTGGCTGGGGCGATGCCAACCGTGGCGGCCACGGCTGGACCGACCTGCGCAAGTCGATCACCCAGTCGGTCAACACCTATTACTACAAGCTGGCGCTGGACCTGGGCATCGAGCGGTTCGACCACTACATGGGCTATTACGGCTTCGGCGAGCCTACCGGTATCGACCTCACCGGCGAGATCGGCGGCATCCTGCCTTCGCCGCAGAACAAGTACAAATCCCGCAAGGAACGCTGGTATCCCGGCGATACGGTCAACGTCAGCATCGGCCAGGGCGATTGGAAGGTCACCCCGCTGCAGCTGGTGCACGGCGTGGGCGGCATTGCCGACGGCCAGCTGCGCATCCCGCACCTGGTGATGCAGCAGCGCGAAAGCTTCGATTCGGACTGGGTGCCCACGCCGGCCGGCACGAGCAAGCCGGTCAGCCCGAGCCCGGGGAACCTGCAGGCCGTGCGCGAAGGCATGATGGGCACCATGCGCCCGGGCGGCAGCGGCGCGCGCGCGGCGGCCGGCGCGCCGTACACCATCGCCGGCAAGACCGGCACCGCGCAGGTGATCAGCCGCCGCGGCACCGCGGCGGTGAACCCCAAGAGCCTGCCCATGCACCTGCGCCACCGGTCGCTGTTCGTGGGCTTTGCGCCGGCCGAAAACCCGGTGATCGTGCTGGCCATTGCGGTCGAAGGCGGCGGCTACGGCGGCTCGGCGGCGGCGCCCATCGCGCGCAAGCTGTTCGATGCCTGGCTGCTGGGCAAGATGCCCGAGGGCATGGAGCCGCTGGACAGCCTGCGCGGCACCACCGCGATCGGCATCACCGCATTCGAAGGCGACAGCGCCGCGCGCGAAGCCGGCGATGCCGCTGCCGCCGTGCTGGAATCGCTGCCGGTGCTGGTCGGCCTGCCCGAACCGGTTCCCGCGCCTGCCCCCGTACCTGGCGCGCCACTGGCGCCGGCGGCCCAACCTCCCGCCCCGCCGGAGCGCAGCCGATGAAGGATTTCCTGCGCTGGGCCAGCGACATGGTCGTGCGCTTCAGCAGCACCCTGGACTGGGTGCTGTGCCTGGCGCTTGGCGCGTTGATGCTGATCGGCCTTGCCGTGCTCAAGAGCGCCGGCGGCGATTCGCTGGTGTTCGCCCAGGGCGCGCGCTTCGTGGTCGGGCTGGGCGCGATGTGGGCGATTTCGCGCATGCCGATCCTGCGCATCCGCTCGGCCACCCCGCTGATCTACGCGGTGTCGATGATCCCGCTGCTGGCCGTGTTCGTGCTCGGCACCGGCAAGTACGGCCGCCAGTGGCTGGACCTGAAGCTGTTCTACCTGCAGCCGGCCGAGCTGCTCAAGGTCAGCCTGCCGATGATGGTGGCCTGGTACCTGCACCGCATGCCGCTGCCGCCGCGCTTTTCCACGGTGATGGTCAGCGCGGTGATCATCGGGGTGCCGACCGGGCTGGTGATGCTGCAGCCGGACTTCGGTACCGGCGTGCTGATCGCCGCCAGCGGTGCGTTCGTGCTGCTGCTGGCCGGCCTGCCGTGGTGGTGGGTGGGCGTGGCCGTGGGGGGCGTCGCCGCCGCCGCACCCGTCGCCTGGATCTGGCTGCTGCGGCCCTACCAGAAAGACCGCATCATGATGTTCCTGGACCCGGAGATGGATGCGCTGGGCGCCGGGTGGAACATCATCCAGTCCAAGATTGCCATTGGTTCGGGCGGTTTCGATGGCAAGGGCTGGGGCCAGGGCTCGCAGTCGCACCTGAACTTCATTCCCGAGCAGACCACCGACTTCGCCTTCTCCGTGCTCAGCGAGGAGTTCGGCTGGATCGGCGTCGCGCTGGTGCTGTTCCTGTACCTGGTGGTGATCGGGCGCTGCCTGTGGATCGCCTCGCAGTCGCGCGATTCCTATTCCCGCCTGCTGGCCGGCGCCACCGGCCTGGCGTTCTTCGTCTACGTGCTGGTCAACGGCGGCATGATCTCCGGCCTGCTGCCGGTGGTGGGCGTGCCGATGCCGCTGATCAGCTATGGCGGCACCTCGGCGGTATCGCTGCTGGCCGGGTTCGGGCTGGTCATGGCCGCACGCAGCCACAACCCGGTGCACGGCGGCTACAGCTGACCGTCGCACGTCCTGTCCGGCGGCGACGGCATGTCGCCGCACCCATGCTCGCAGCTTATGTCTAGTCAAAAGATCGGCGGGAATTCGGCCGGTTTTGCGCAGATTCGGGTTTGGATCGTAGCGAATGTGCCGAATCCGGCATTGCCGGTGTAGAAGGCGTCAACGCGCTGACAGGAAAGTGAGATGTAGCGCACAAATATGAATGCGCTTGATCAGGATCAATGGACTTGTCGTAAACGGCCTGCACAATGGCGGCCCGCAAGCAGCTGCGCATCGAGCCAAGCGACGCGCAAGGCGCTGCGGGACGTAGTTGACCCAACGGGTACAGGGGGTGCGGCGTTGCGCTGGGGAGTAGCGCGTCGCACCAGTATCGACCGGGTCGGTAGCCCGGTTGCGCCCATGGGGATGGGGGCGCAGCCGGAGTACCTTTACACACGCTCTTAACGAACCCCCGAAACTTCGGGCAAATCGTTGGGATTCATGGTGTTAGGGGTTTTATTTCATCTTTGACCTGCTAACCTGCGGCGATGATTCGACGCACTTTGGCTTGCATGCTTACGCTCGGTTTGGTCGCCTGCGCGACCCAGCCGCACTCCCCGTCACCGCCGCCGCAGGCGTCAGGTGCGCCCAACAAGCCGGGAGTCGCCCACAAGGGGCCTGCCGAAGCCGCGCCGGAAGGGGCCGCAGCCACCGCGCCGCCGGTTGACCTGACCCCGGTGCCGTTCGAAGTGGCGCGCGCCAACTTCGTGCGTGAGACCGCCGCCCGCTACGGCATTCCTGCTGCGCAGATCGAGGCCACGCTCGCCCAGGCGCAGGTGCGCGCTCCGATCATTGCCGCCATGTCGCGCCCGGCCGAGCGGGTCAAGCCGTGGAACGAGTATCGGCCGATGTTCATCAGCCAGGCGCGGATCGACGGCGGCAGGAAGTTCCTGGCCCAGCACCGCGATGAGCTGATGCGCGTGCAGGAACGTACCGGGGTGCCGGCCGAAGTGATCGTGGCGATCATCGGCGTGGAAACCAGTTACGGCGCCAACACCGGCAGCTACCGCGTACTCGATGCGCTGTACACGCTGGCCTTCAATTACCCGCGCAGCGGCGACCCGGCCAAGCTCGAACGCGAAGTGCGGCGCGAACTGTTCTTCCGCGATGAGCTGGCGCGCCTGTTCGCGCTGAGCCGCGACGAGAAGCTGGACATCCTGTCCATCAAGGGCAGCTATGCCGGCGCGATGGGCATGGGCCAGTTCATGCCGTCCAGCTACCTCGACTTCGCCGTGGACGGCAACGGTGATGGTCGCCGCGATCTGTTCACCAGCTACGACGACGTGTTCTCTTCCATCGCCAATTACTTCGTCAAGAAGGGCGGGTGGGTGCGCGGCGGCCCGGTTGCGGTGCCGGCCACGCTGGCGCCCGGCCGCGCGCCCTTCGATCCCACCGACTGGACCCCGACCTGGACGCTGTCCGACCTGGCCCAGCGCGGCTACCAGCCCGCGGCACCCGTCCCGTCCGGGCTGACGGCCACCCCGATCACGCTGGAGGGCAGCACCGGCAAGCAGTACTGGCTGGGCTTCCAGAACTACTACGCCATCACCCGTTACAACCTGTCCAAGATGTACGCGATGGCCGTGTACCAGTTGTCGCAGGCCATCGCCGGCCAGGAGCTGCCGCCGGCATGAACGCACGCGCGCGCTGCAGATGGGCGGTTCCCGGCCTGCTGATCCTGGCGCTGGCCGCCTGCAGCAGTGCGCCAAAAAAGCCGCCCAGCGCGAGCGGCACTACCGGCAAACCGTCGGGCGCGCTGGTGCAGGGGCAGGGCAAGGGCAAGGGCAGCCGCCCTGCGCATTGCCCTGAAGGCTCGCCGTACAAGGCCGCGTCGGAGGATCCCAGCACGCGCGGCGATTACCGCGCGGGCGGGCTGTACAAGCCGGGCGTCAACGACAGCACCCCGACCTACATTCCCAACGTGGCCTGCATTCCCGAACCGGACGTGGTGGACCTGCCACGCTCGGCGATCGGCAACAAATCGCCTTACGTGGTACTGGGCAAGAGTTACCAGGTACTGGACCGGCCCAAGGGCTATGCCGAAAAGGGCACGGCGTCCTACTACGGTGCCAAGTTCCATGGCCGGCTTACCTCCAACCGTGAGGTGTACGACATGTACGCCTTCACCGCCGCGCACAAGACCCTGCCGCTGCCGAGCTTTGCGCGGGTCACCAACCTGGACAACGGCGAATCGGTGATCGTGAGGGTCAATGACCGCGGCCCGTTCCACGACGGCCGGGTGATCGATCTCAGCTACGCCGCCGCCGTGCGCCTGGGCATTACCCAGCGCGGCACCGGCAACGTGGAAGTACGCGCGCTGACCCCGGGCGAGGACAACCTGCTGGCCGACAAGCCCTCGCGCCGTGAGCGCCGCGCGGCGGAAGCGGCCGCCACCGTGGCGGCTGCAACGCCGCCGGCCCCGGTGCGCCGCGCCAGCGACATGGACAAGCTGGTCGGCGCATTGCCGGCGCCTGCCGCGCGTCCGGCCGGCCCGGCCCAGCCGGCCGCGACCCAGGCGGCAACGCTGGAGACGGGCCCGGTCACGGTGAGCGCGCTGCCGGCGGCTGCGCCGGTGGCTGCCGCTGCCCGCCCCCTGCCTGCGCCCGTCGCGGCCGCCACACCCAGCCCCTCGTTGCAGCAGCAGGTCGGCAACGTGCTGCTGCAGGTAGCCAGTTTCGCCAGCCGCGAGAACGCCACCAAGGCCCTGGGTCAGCTGTCTTCGGCCGGCATCGTCGGCGCCAGCATCAGCGACATCGTCAGCGGCGGCCGCACCCTGTGGCGCCTGCGGGTGCCGGCGGCCGACCATGCCAGCGCCTCGGAACTTGCCGGCCGCATTGTCGGTCTGGGATTCGGGTCGCCGCAGATCGTGAAAGAGTAAACGACCTACAATGACCGTCCCCTGTAATTCCCTTGGCGCCCTCCTGGAGCTTGCTGTCCGATGAAATTCCGCTTTGCCGCTGCTGCCATGGCCACGACCCTGTTCGTGGGCATGGTCTCCGCCCAGACCCCCTTGCCGACCCCGGCCCCGGCACCCGCTCCTGCCGCCGCCGCCCCCGTTACCGTGGCCACCCCGCCGGCGCCCAAGCCCAGCGTGGCCAAGGCCTGGGTACTGATGGATTACGCCACCGGCCAGGTGCTGGCCGGCGAGAACATCCATGAACAGCTGGCGCCGGCCAGCATCACCAAGGTGATGACCTCGTACGTGGTTGCCGCCGAAGTGAAGAACGGCAAGGTCCGTACCGACGACCAGGTGATGATGAGCGAGCGCGCCTGGCGCGAAGGTGGCGCCGGCACCGACGGCAGCTACAGCGGCTTCCCGGTCAACCAGACCGCGCGCCTGGAAGACATGGAAAAGGGCATGGCGATCCAGTCGGGCAATGACGCCGCCATCGCGCTGGCCGAACATGTGGCCGGCAGCGAAGAAGCCTTCGCCTCGCTGATGAACAGCTACGCCGCCAAGATCGGCATGAAGGACTCGCACTTCGTCAACGCCCATGGTCTGAGCGCCGAAGGCCATCGCACCACCGCCTACGACCTGGCGCTGCTGGGCCGTGCGTTCGTGCGCGACTACCCGGAAACCTACGCTTACAACAAGGTGAAGGAATTCACCGTGGGCAACATCACCCAGCCCAACCGCAACCTGCTGCTGTGGCGCGACCAGAGCGTGGACGGCATCAAGACCGGCCACACCTCCGAAGCGGGCTACTGCCTGATGAGCTCGGCCCAGCGGGGCGACCAGCGCCTGATCGCGGTGGTGCTGGGCGGTGCTTCGGAGAAGCAGCGCGCCGATGACAGCCTGGCGCTGCTCAACTGGGGCTTCCGCTTCTTCGAAACGCACCGCATGTACGAGCCGGGCAAGGCCGTGGCCGAACACAAGGTGTGGAAGGGCAAGGCCGATACGCTGCAGCTGGGCGTGGCCCAGCCGCTGCTGGTGAGCGTGCCGCGCGGCCGCTACAACGACCTCAAGCCGAGCATCGACGTGCCCAAGACCCTGGAAGCCCCGTTCACCGCGGGCCAGGCAGTGGGTACGCTGAAGGTGACCCTGGACGGCAAGGTGGTGGCGCAGGCTCCGCTGGTGGCGGTGGCTGCGGTGGAAGAAGCCGGCTTCTTCAAGCGCCTGTGGGACAGCTTCTGGATGTGGTGGGAATCGGAATAACGGTTCCGCCCGTATTCAATGAAAAAAAGACCGGCTCGCGCCGGTCTTTTTTTTGCGCAATGGGTCCGTAACGGTTCCTTGCTCTTGGTTGATTGATCCCGATCCGGGGACGTTACGTAACAATTCGTAGCCCCGGCCGTTGGCCGGAAACCCCGCGCAGCGCGGCCCAAGTATCCGGAGGCGGTTGCGCAACGATCGCGGTCAACGTCCCGGCGTTTACACGTTCCGAAGCCGCGCATCGGGCGGTCATGGCCCCGGAACGAAGAGCAGCCGGCCAACGGCCGGGGCTACGAATTCATACGTGCCCATCGGGATCCGGATCAATCAACCACGAGCCCGTCATCGTCACGGGCCCGTGGGGATTCCGGTCGCTCAGAGCGACCGGCTGATCGTAAAGCTGCCGTAGATCGGCGACTGGTCCTGCAGGTCGAACTCGCGGGTGCTGTGGTAGCGGGCGAGGGCGAACTTCCAGCGGTTGTACATCACCGCCAGGCCGTAGCCGCCCTGGGCCACCCAGTTGCGCTTGTCCACGCTGTGGCTGTTGCGGAAGGTGTTGCCGTCCAGGGTGATGTCCCGGATCACCCAGGCCGCATCGCTGGTGGCGAACAGATGGAACGACCACCCGGTGGGCTTACCGCCGCGGGTCGGCGCGGTGTTTTCGCCGGCCGGGCGCAGCGGGGTGCTGCCGAAATCGTCCGGCAGCTTCCAGCCGAAGCGGACTTCGCCGCCGGCATTGAGGTGGGTGGCGAGGTTGCCGACCGCACCGCCGTAGTGGCTGATCGCATCCCAGCCCCAGCCGGCCAGGTTGTCCTCGGCATCGCCCCAGCGGTGCATGCGCTCGTGGGTGAGCATGAACACCGGTTCGTTGTGCAGCTGGTTGTCCCAGCCCTGGAATTTCTCATCGCCCAGCGCGTCATGCACGGCGTCCTGCACTTCCTTGCCCAGCGCCCACGGCCCGACCACGCCGAGCGCGAGCTGGGTGGTCTGCAGGCGGTCGCCGCGCCGTGCGTTGTAGCCGAAGCTGCCGATCAGCACGCCGGCATACGGCCGATCGTCCTCGATCACATCGCGGCGGGTGAAGTCCTTGGGGGTGTAGATCTGCTGGGCGAAGCTGAAGATCATGTTCTGCTGCTCGAACTCGCCGGGGGCCAGGCGTTCGAGGTGGCGGTTGACCCAGCGGGCAAGCTTCGGCAGGCACGGATCGTCGGTGTAATCGACCAGGTTGGGCGAGACGAAGGTGATCTGCGCCCCGTTGGTGTAGCCCTGGTCCTGGTCGGCGCCTCCAAAGAGATCGTTGTCGACGCGGAAGTTGACCTGCGGCGGGTGCTCGCGCATGGCGTCGGGCCCGCATTGTTCGGCTGCCTGTACCGCAGGCGCGGCTGCTGCAAGAACACCGGCAAGTGCGGCCGGTAACGCGAATCGCTTCAGAAGCATAAGATTCCCGCGGATGGTTTATTCATTTTTAAGCGGGAGCAGGGTATTCACGGCGTGATGCCGTGACCAGCACCGCGCACGCACTGGTGCGTCTTGTTCGTGAAGGCCGATCTTCACGCAACGTTCGGCGCAGCTGTGCGCACGATCACGCAGGTCTTGGGTTCAGACGCTTCCGTCCCCATAATCGCGGTCATGGAAATCAAGTCTGACAATCCCGAACACGGCTTCCAGTTCCCCGGTCAATTCGAGCTCAGCGCCATGGGCGCCGCGAACATCGGTCTGGAGCACGAACTTCCGCAGCTGCTGCATCTGGCCGGCATCCAGGTGCTCAAAGAGCGCATCACCTGGAAGACCTCGTCCAACGGCAAATACGTGTCCGTGAAGCTGGTCTTCATGGCCGAAAGCCGCGAGCAGCTGGACCTTGCCCACACCGCGCTGCGCGACCACCCGGAAGTGAAGTGGACGCTGTAACCAGCGGCGAAACCACCGCTGCACCGGGCCAGCGCCCGGCGCAGCCGGCGATCGTGCGCGACCTGGGCCGCCAGCCCTATGCGCCGGTCTGGCATGCAATGCAGCGTTTCACTGATGCACGTACCGACGACACCCCGGACGAGCTGTGGGTGGTCGAGCACGATCCGGTGTTCACCCTGGGCCAAGCCGGCAAGGACGAACACGTGCTGGCCGCCGGCGATATCCCGGTGCTGCACGTGGACCGCGGCGGCCAGGTGACCTACCACGGGCCGGGCCAGATCGTGGTCTACCCGCTGCTGCAGCTGCGCCGGCTGGGGATCGGGGTGCGCGATTACGTGTGCCGGATCGAGCAGGCGATCATCGACACGCTGGACGAATGGAATATCGGGGCTGAACGGCTGGACGGCGCGCCGGGGGTCTACGTGGGCGGGGCCAAGGTAGCCGCGCTGGGCATCCGGGTCCGTCGCGGCTGCACCTTCCACGGGCTGGCCTTCAACGTGGCGATGGACCTGGAGCCATTCCACCGCATCAACCCCTGCGGCTACCAAGGGCTGCAGGTCACCTCGATGGTAGACTTGGGGGGACCGTCCGGCATGGCGGCCGTCAAGCCGGTACTGCTGGGCCACCTGGCCCGCCAGTTCGGGTTGGACCTCCAGCCTGCCACGGACCTGCCCGATCTGACTGACGCGGCCTGAGCGCCGCCGACCAAGGCCATGACTGAAACCACCGCTCGCATCATTCCCCTGCAGGTCGTGCAGGGCGACACGCCGTCCGCCGCGCCGTTGCAGGCCGGGGTCAAACAGCTGGGCGGTGACAAGATCGGCCGCTCGCCGGTGCAGTTCGCCGACGCACCGGTGCTGCGCAAGCCGTCGTGGATCCGGGTCCGGATTCCGTCGGGCAACGCGGTGCAGACGCTGAAGGCCAAGCTGCGCGAGAACCGCCTGGTGACGGTCTGCGAGGAAGCCAGCTGCCCGAACATCCACGAGTGCTTCAGCCACGGCACGGCAACGTTCATGATCTTGGGCGAGGTCTGCACGCGGCGCTGCTCGTTCTGCGACGTGGCCCACGGCCGACCGAAGCCGCCGGACGCGGGTGAACCGGCCAGCCTGGCCCAGACCGTGGCGGACATGGGCCTGAAGTACGTGGTGGTGACCAGCGTGGACCGCGATGACCTGCGCGACGGCGGTGCCCAGCACTTCGCCGACTGCATCGGGGCGATCCGCGCCAAGTCGCCGAACACCCGCATCGAAGTGCTCACGCCGGACTTCCGCGGCAAGGGCCGCATGGAGCGGGCGCTGGACATCCTGGCGACCAACCCGCCGGATGTGTTCAACCACAACATCGAAACCGTGCCGGACCTGTACCGCAACGTACGCCCGGGTGCGGATTACCAGTGGTCGCTGACGCTTCTCAAGAACTTCAAGGCTCAGCACCCGTCGATCGCGACCAAGTCCGGCATCATGCTGGGCCTGGGCGAGGACATGGACCAGGTGCGGGCAACCATGCGCGACCTGCGCGCGCACGACGTGGACATGATCACCATCGGCCAGTACCTGCAGCCGACCGCACACCACCACCCGGTGCTGCGTTACTGGACGCCCGAGGAATACAAGGAACTGGAAGTCTACGGCTACGAGCTGGGCTTCAGCCACGTGGCCTCCGGCCCGATGGTGCGGTCTTCGTACCACGCCGATGTGCAGGCAAAGGGCGCTGGCGTCGCCTGAGCCCTGGTTCTTCTCCCGTCTGATTGGAGCGCGCGCTCCGATCAGACGCGGCTGCCGGTGAATCGAGCGCCGGGCCGCCATGCCCTTTCCGGCGAATGTCCCCCGGCGTCGGCCTGTGGCCGACACCTCCTCCTTTAATTCGCCTCCAAGGGCATGGCGACCCGGCACTCGACCCACCGGCGTTGGCCCCCTGGCTCCTGCTTCTCCAGTGCGAACCGCAAGCCGAGCCCCGTCGCGGCCGGCAGGCTCCTGGCAAAGTAAAGGAGGAGGCCGTCGCCGCAGGGCGACCGCCGGGGGACATTTGCACAGGGGCCTGCCGGCCGCGGCGGGGCCCTCAACGCTCGCGATGGACCTGATCGAAGACCGTGAAGCTGCTCCGGCCTGAATGCCTGCCGACCGCCGAAAGGGCCAGGCCGCCGCTCGGTTTCGCGCGTAAACCCCGTTCCCAGCAGCAATTCCGCGTCATTCACAATTTGATACAGCCCCGCGTTTAGGCTGGAAATCCGCGTTCTGACGCGGTGGATGACAAACCCCGCAACTTTCGGCACTGTCGTGTGGTCTGATCCGCACGCAGTCTCCCCGTTGGCAAGGTGCCATGAGCAAGTCGATGAAATTCAAAGCCCCCGCATTCCTGATGGCCCTGGCGCTGACCGCGCCGCTGGCGCTGGCTGCCTATGCCGATTCGCCGGCCCTGCCGTCGGCGGCCACGGCCGACCAGGTGACGACCTCCAAGCTGGTGTACGGGCTGCTGTCGGACAGCCGCTATGCGTACCGGCCGCGCGCGCTGGATGCGGCGACCTCCAAGGACGTGTTCAAGCGTTACCTGGAATCGCTCGACGGCAGCAAGCAGTTCTTCACCCAGGCGGACATCACCAGGTTCGCCCCGTTCGAATCGAATATTTCGTCGGCCATCCGCGGCGGCGAGCTGGAGCCGGCGTTCCAGGTGTTTGCGGTCTACAAACAGCGGGTGGGCGAGCGCGTGGGTTACGCGCGCAAGCTGCTCAAGCAGGATTTCGATTTCAGCAGCGATGAGCGCTTCGAGTACGACCGCAAGGACGTGCCGTGGGCCGCCAGCAGCGCCGAACTCGATGACCTGTGGCGCAAGTCGGTGAAGAATGACTGGCTGCGCCTGAAGCTGGCCGGCAAGCAGCCGGCCGACATCCGCAAGACGCTGGACAAGCGCTATGCGCAGCTGGAGAAGTCGGTCAATGAGCTGAAGGGCGAGGACGTGTTCCAGTTCTTCCTCAACTCCTATACCAGCGCCGTTGATCCGCACACCGATTACTTCACCCCGCGCACGGCCGAGAACTTCAACCAGGCCATGTCGCTCTCGCTGGAAGGCATCGGCGCGCAGCTGCAGCGCCAGGACGACATGGTGGTGATCCGCGAGATCATCGCCGGTGGGCCGGCCTCGGTGAACGGCACGCTCAAGCCCGGTGACCGCATCGTGGGCGTGGGCCAGGGCAAGTCCGGTCCGGTCGAGGATGTGATCGGCTGGCGCATTGACGACGTGGTGGCCAAGATCCGCGGCAAGAAGGACACCCAGGTGCGGCTGGAATTCATTCCGGCTGAAGAGGGCGTGGACGGCAAGCCGCACATGCTGGTGCTGACCCGGCAGAAGGTGCGCCTGGCCGAACAGGCCGCCAAGGGTGAAACGCTGACCATCCCGGCCAAGGATGGGGCGCCGGCGCGCAAGGTGGGCGTGATCAAGCTGCCGACCTTCTATCAGGACTTCGAAGGCCGCCGCCGCAACGCGACCGATTACGCCTCGGCCACGCGCGATGTGGCCAAGCTGCTGGCCGGCTTCAAGAACGACAAGCTCGATGGCGTGGTGCTGGACCTGCGCAACAATGGTGGCGGTTCGCTGGATGAAGCCATCGAGCTGACCGGCCTGTTCATCGAACAGGGCCCGGTGGTGCAGGTGCGCGAATCCGGTGGCCGCGTCACGGTCAACAACGACCGCAGCGAAGCGGTGGCGTGGGACGGCCCGCTGGCCGTGCTGATCAACCGCGGTTCGGCCTCGGCATCGGAAATCTTCGCCGGTGCCATCCAGGATTACGGCCGTGGGCTGGTCATTGGTGAAACCACCTTCGGCAAGGGCACCGTGCAGAACATCGTGGACCTGGACCGCTGGCCCAGTGGCGAAGCCCAGCGCTTCGGCCAGGTGAAGCTGACCATCGCGCAGTTCTTCCGCGTCAGCGGCAGCAGCACCCAGCACAAGGGCGTGGTGCCGGACCTGGCCTTCCCGGCCAGCGTGGATGCCAGCGAGTACGGCGAAAGCACTTACGACAACGCGCTGCCTTGGACCCGCATCGCCGCCGTGCCGCACACCCAGTACGGCAACTTCGGCCCGCTGCTGCCCAAGTTGGAAACCCTGCATGCCTCGCGCATCGCCTCCGACAAGGAGTTCCAGTGGTGGAACGAGGACGTGGAGCAGTTCCGCACCGAAGCGGCCAAAAAGTACATCTCGCTCAACGAGGCCGAGCGCCGCACCGAGCGTGAGCGCCAGGAAACCCAGCGCAAGCAGCGCCAGGCCACCCGCAAGGAACTGGGCCTGGACCTGGACCCGCTGGCCGATGACAGCAACGATGATGGCCTGACCGGCAACGAGCGCGACATCGTCAAGGATGCTGCCCGCGAGAAGGCCGCCGAGAAGCGCCCGGACCCGCTGCTGCGCGAGTCCGCCGCGATCCTGGCCGACGCGGTGAACCTGCTGGCCGAAGACCGCCCGTTGTCGGCGCAGGTGCTGCCGCAGTCGACCGCCGCAGGCCGCTGGGCCGATTGATCGGGTGAATCAAGTGAAAACGAGGGGCCGGCGGAAACGCCGGCCCTTTGCTTTTAGACCCCACGCATACGCCGCCGGGCCTATGCTTGCGCAATCATCCTCCTGCAGGAGCGCCCATGCGGCTGTCCCATGCACTCCCGGCCGGCCTGCTGGCCCTTGGCCTGTCCGCCTGCGGCGGCAAGGCCGCCGACAGCACGCTGCTGCGCGAATCCTTCGATTCGGGCGACACCTACTCGCGTACCGTTCCCGGCACGCCGGCGCAGGCCTGCGAAGCCGCGCGACGTACCCTGCTCAGCCAAGGCTATGCGATCGCCCGTGCCGACGCCGACGCGGTGGAAGCGAACAAGAACTTCCAGCCGACCGAGGACTCGCACGAGCAGCTGGTGCTGCGCATTTCCTGCGCCGCGCGGGGCGACGAAGCACTGGTGTTCGTCAGTGCCGTGCAGGACCGCTATGCGCTGAAGAAGAGCCCCACCTCGGCCAGTGTGGGCGTGGGCGCGCTGGGCTCGGTGTCGCTGCCGTTCGGCAGCAACGACGATTCGCTGGTGAAGGTGGCCAGCAGCACCGTGCAGGACGGCGACTTCTACCGCCGCTTCTTCACCCGCCTGCAGCAGTACCTGCCGGCGGCCAAGGCCAGCACCCCGGAGCCGGCAGCCGCGCCGGTTCCGCCGGCCCCGGCGCCGCCGGTGACGCCGGTTCCCGAGCCTGCGCAGTCTCCGGTTCCTGCATCGGTCCCCGCAGCGCCTGCCACGCCGACGCCGGCGCCACCCCCGGTTCCCGCCAGCGATACGCCAGACGACGCGCACTGAGCGGGCGCGAAGCATGCCGGGCAAGGGCCGTCATCCCTCGCGCAGGCTGCGCGCAGCGGGCGTTCTGCTGACCGCGGTGATGGGCCTGGTTCCGGCGGCGGAAGCTCGCACGGACCCGGGCGCCTGCGTGCAACGGCTGATCGAACGACTCGGCTGGCAGCTCCAGGACGCCGACATTGCCACGCCGCGCGTGCATGGTGGCCCCGTCTGCGAACGGGCCGACCTGCCCCAGGCGCAGGCTGCCGGCGATCTGCGCGTGCAGCTGCCCCGTGCCTGGACCGCCCCGCAGCGCGAGCGCTTCCTCCAGACGCTGCTGGACGATCCGGCGACCGTGTGCGCCTACGCCTTCGAGCTGGGCAAGGCTACCCGCCGCGCCGCCACGCGCCTGCAGGACAACCCCGGTTACCGGTTCTCGGCGCTGCAGCTGGGCTGGATCGGCTTCGGCCCCGGCGGTGCCCGGGCGCAGGGCTGGCAGGGCTTTCGCAGCTTCGGTCGCGGTTACCAGCCGCACGGATCCAACAGCGCGGCCGTGCAGGCGTTCTATGACGGCCGGGTGCGCAGTGAATGCGGGGTGGGCCGGCAGGTGGCGCAGCTGGCCACCCAGCGCGAGCTGTATGGCGATGCGGCGTTCGATGCGGCGTTCACCCCGGGCGAACTGTCCATCGGCACCTTCCTGACCCTGCACGACACCGACAGCATCCTGCTGGGGCATCACGCCGGCGACTTCTTCGCCGATGGCAAGGCCGTGCGCACCTCGCAGCGCGGCCGCCAGGCGTTCGTGGGCGCCCCCGGCTTCATCGAACATGTGTTCGATCCAGTGTACCTGGACGACATCAACAACCAGGCCGAGAACTTCGTGATCGTCGACGTCGGCCCGGGTGCGGCCGAGGCGTTGCGCGAGCACGGCGGCTTCGCCCATTACGACCGCACCAACCGCCGCATCTGGGAGCTGGCCAGCCGCATGCCCGGGCCCGGGCTGCGACGGTTCGAGCGCCTGCTGTTCGAGCGCGACCCGGCCCTGCGTGCGGCGCTGCCGGCCAGCCAACAGCCGCTGCTGGCTGAACTGGACGCGCTGCTGGACGATCCGTTCTACCGGGAGTTCGTGATTTATGTGCACCCACGCGGTATACGTCCCGTGGGCTATCACATCGCACGCCTGCTCGACCGCAATCCGCGCACGCCGTTCGCGTTCGAGCTGGGCCTGCACAACCTGCATACCACGCTGTACCACCGCTGGATCCAGTCACGGCTCCAGCAGTGCGCGGCAGCGTCGACACATTCGCAAACCGAGCAAAGGTGAGACATGGAAATTGCAATGATTGGACTGGGGCGCATGGGCGCCAACATGGCCGAGCGGCTGCACCGCGGCGGCCACCGCGTGATCGGCGTGGACCCCGGTGAAGCGGCCCGAGCCAGTGCCGCCGCGCGCGGCTTCGACGTGAGTGCAACGGCGGCCGAAGCGCTGGCGAAGCTGTCGGTGCCGCGCGTGGTCTGGCTGATGGTGCCCGCCGGTGAGGTGGTCGACCAGACCCTGGCGTCGCTGTCGCCGCACCTGTCCGAAGGTGACGTGGTGATCGACGGCGGCAACTCGTATTACAAGGATTCGATGCGCCGCGCCACGCAGCTGCTGGAAGAAGACGTGACCTACCTCGACTGCGGCACCAGCGGCGGGGTGTGGGGCCTGCAGGAAGGCTACAGCCTGATGATCGGTGGCGATGCGGCGGCCGTCGAGCGCGTCGGTGCGATCTTCCGCACCCTGGCCCCGGCCGAGGATCGCGGCTGGGTCCACGCGGGGCCGAGCGGAGCCGGGCATTTCTGCAAGATGGTCCACAACGGCATCGAGTACGGAATGATGCAGGCCTATGCCGAAGGCTTCGCGCTGATGCAGCGCAAGACCGAATTCAACCTTGACCTGGGCCAGGTCGCGGCGGCCTGGCAGCACGGCAGCGTGGTGCGGTCCTGGCTGCTGGACCTGAGTGCCGACGCCTTGTCCCGCAACCCGCAGCTGGACGGTATCGCGCCGTTCGTGCCCGATTCCGGCGAAGGCCGCTGGACGGTGGCTGAAGCGATCGACCTGGACGTCTCCGCCCCGGTGATCACCCTGTCGCTGCTGGAGCGGCTGCGCTCACGCGAAAAGAATTCCTTCAGCGACCGCATGCTCTCCGCACTGCGCAACCAGTTCGGCGGCCACGCGATGGTCAAGGAATAACCTTACCGAAGATCCACGCGCCGGCCGCTGCCGGCGCTTTCGCGGCCTGCTTCCAGCAGCCGCATCAGTTGCAATGCTTCTTCAGTACTGACTGGCGCTTCGCCCTCGCCGAGCATCGCATCGCGGAACGCGGCGTAGAACCGGCGATAGTCGCCGACGGCATTGTCCACGGTCTGCCGATGTACCTTTCCTTCGGCATCCACCTGCACCAGCAGCCCATGCTGCGGATCCAGGCCCCAGCCCGGCGCGCCGGGGGCGATGCCCTGGCGCAGCTGGTCTTCCTGCACATCCAGGCCTTCCTTGAGGTAGCTGCCGGTGCTGCCGTGCACGGCAAACCGTGGCGCCGACGCGGCCACCAGTGAACCGGCGTGCACGATCGCGCGCATCGCGGGGTAATGCAGCACCGCATGGAAATAATCATCACTGCGCGCGCCGTCGCGCTGCGCGGTGATGTCGGCACTGATCGCTTCGGGCCAGCCGAACAGCTGCAGCATCTGGTCCAGCAGGTGCGGGCCCAAATCCATCCACAATCCGCTGCCGGGTGCATCGCTCTCGCGCCAGCGATCGCGCACCTGCGGGCGGAAGCGGTCAAAGTGCGAATGGCATTCGGCAACGCGGCCCAGCGTACCGGACGCCAGCACACTGCGCAGGCTGAGGAAGTCGGCATCGCAGCGGCGGTTCTGGAACACGCACACCACGCGCTCCGCGTCGCGCGCGGCATCCACCACCGCCACCGCTTCGGCCGCGCTCAACGCAAACGGTTTGTCGACCAGCACGTGCTTGCCTGCACGCAATGCCGCCAGCGCGAGGGGGGCGTGCTGTTCATTGGGCGTCGCGATCACCACCGCGTCCACCGCCGGGTCGGCCAGAAGAGGCGCCACATCCGCGTGGATGTGCACATCGGTGAAGCTGCGCAGCAGCCGCTCGCGCTGCGAACTGACGATGCTGTGCAGCGCCAGGCCCGGCGTGTGCTGGATCAGCGGCGCATGGAAAACGCTTCCAGCCAGCCCGTATCCGATCAATCCCACTTGTGCGATCGTCGCCATGTGCGTACCTGCCGTGTTGCCTTGGATAAGAATAATTGCAAATGATGCAGTGCGGGAAACCTGAACTGTTGGGATTGAACCTGACCGGTTCACGGCAACGTGATCTTGCAGCGACGTGCTGTCCACGCATCGCAGCCGACACTGGGCCCACTAACCAGGGAGACACCGCACATGACCAACACTACCCGTAATCTGCTTGCTGCTTCGCTCGCTTTCGGCATGCTGCTGGGCACCTCGGCGGCAATGGCCAAGGATCCGCCGAAGACCACCGACAAGACTGCCATGACGCACGCGGATACGCATGAGTCGTCCGAGCCGGCCTCCGATACCTGGATCACCACCAAGGTGAAGAGCGAGCTGCTCACCACCAAGAACGTGTCCGGCACCGAAGTAAAGGTCGAGACGGTCAACGGCGTGGTTTCGCTGTCGGGTACCGTGGATTCCAAGGCCGAGCACGACAAGGCCATTGCCAAGGCCAAGGCCGTCAAGGGCGTCACCAAGGTGGATGCCAGCGCGCTGACGGTTGCATCGGCCGCTGCCAAGCGCTGATCCGCTGCTGTCATGAACACGGGGCGCGCCTTCGGGCGCGCCTTTTTTTTGCGCGGGTTCCCTGTCCGGTCCTCCCGCGTATTCACGTTGGTGTGGAGTATATTCAGGACGTCGCCCCATTCGGCGCACCTCCTGGAGACGGGGGCGCACCGTGCGGGGAAGGGGAACATGCAGGCTGACGAGGGGCTATGGCACTGGTTTTCAGTGATGAACTCTGGGACCGCTGGCGGTTGCCGGCCCTCGGGCTGGCGGCTGTCGCCATCATCGTGGTGCCATGGCTGACGCTGCGCAAACTTTCCGGGGAGAACCTCGATGCGATGCGCTGGGTGACCCACACCCAGGACGTCGGCGTGGCGGTGTACCAGTTGCAGGCCGATGTGCGCGACGTGGAGTCCGCTGCATTGACCATGTCCCGGGGCATCGATGCCCCGGGCCTGCGCGAGCGACTGGGGCAGGCCCGCTTCATCCCGCAGCATTTGGCGCGACTGACCGAACTGACCCGCGACAACCCCGAGCAGCTGGTGCGCATCGGCCGCATCCAGTCGTTGCTGGAGCGGCGCATGGAAGTGGCCCGCGACCTGGCCAGCGCGGGGCCGGAAGACGACCAGCGCCAGCTGGTCCAGGATCTCACCACGCGCTACCCGATCCGCGGCCTCATCGAGGAACTGCAGAACCGCGAGGAGGCGCTGCTGCGCGAACGCTCGGCCCAGTTCGCCCAGCAGCAGCGGCAGGGCGAACTGGTGTCATGGACCGCACTGGTGGTGCAGCTGCTGCTGCTCGGGCTGGTGCTGTGGCTGCTGCACCGGCAGATGCTGCACCGCGCCCGTGCAGAGCGTGCCAGCCGGCGCGCTTCGGCGCGCGCCGCCTCCGTGCTGCATACCGTGCGCGAGCCGATCGTGCTGCTTGACCGCGAACTCAGGGTCCAGCTGCACAACCCGGCGTTCGCCGAGTTGTATGGCCTGGACGACGACGGGACCACCGACGGCCGTGCGCTCGACAGCGTCGGCGGGGGCGCCTGGAGCGACCCGGCCGTGCGCCAGCGGTTGATGGACGTGCTGCTGCGCGGCCGCGAACTGTGGGATTTCGAACACGAACAGCGCACCGACGACGACCAGGTGCGCACCATGCTGATCAACGCCCGCCGCATGCCGTTGCCGGACCGCGATGACGAAGTGGTGCTGATGACGATCACCGATGTCACCGTGCAGCGCGCAGTGCAGCAGCGCGTGGAAGAACTGAACCGCCAGTTGGAGGGCAAGGTGGAGCAGGTGTCGGAGGTCAACCGCGAACTGGAGGCCTTCAGCTACTCGGTATCGCACGACCTGCGCGCGCCGCTGCGTCACGTGGCCGGCTTCTCGGACAAGCTGGCGCGCCACCTGGGCGAAAGCGTAGACGAGAGATCGCGGCATTACCTTGACGTCATCGCCGGCTCGGCGCGGCGGATGGCGACACTGATCGACGACCTTCTAGTGTATTCGCGGCTCGGCCGGGCGGCGATGCGCCTGCAGGCGGTGGACATGCAGTCGCTGGTGGCCGATACCCGCGCACTACTCGATGCCAATGTGCTGAGCGATAGCGAAGCCACCGGCGTGGCGCGGCGCATCGAATGGAAGATCGCCCCGCTGCCGATCCTCGTGTCCGACGACAACATGATGCGGCAGCTCTGGTTGAACCTGCTGGGCAACGCGGTGAAGTATTCGGCCAACGCGCACCCGGCGCGGATCGAGGTGGATTACGCGCGGCAGCCCGACGGCAGCCATCTGTTCAGCGTGCGCGACAACGGTGCCGGCTTCGATATGGCCTATGCCAGCAAGCTGTTCGGCGTATTCCAGCGCCTGCACAAGGCCAGCGACTACCCCGGCACCGGCATCGGACTGGCCAGCGTGCGCCGCGTACTCACCCGCCATGGTGGCCGGATCTGGGCCGAAGCCGCGCTGGACCAGGGCGCCACCTTCCATTTCCTGCTGCCTTCCTCTCTCGACGCACTCAACAAGGGCCCTGCCGCATGACCGCTCTCCGCACCATCCTGCTTGCCGAGGACAGCCCCGCCGACGCCGAAATGGCCATCGATGCGCTGAAGGAAGCGCGCCTGGCCAACCCTATCGTGCACGTCGAAGATGGCGTGGAAGCGATGGACTACCTGCTGCGCCGCGGCGCCTTCGCCAACCGCGAAGAAGGGCTGCCGGCGGTGCTGCTGCTGGATATCAAGATGCCGCGCATGGATGGGCTGGAAGTGCTGCGGTGCATCCGCGACACCGAGGAGCTCAAGCGCCTGCCGGTGGTGATCCTGTCTTCCTCGCGCGAGGAGAGCGACCTGGCCCGCAGCTGGGACATGGGCGTGAATGCCTACGTGGTCAAGCCGGTGGACGTGGACCAGTTCTTCGGCGCCGTGCAGACACTTGGCAAGTTCTGGGCGCTGATCAACCAGGCCCCGGAGGTCGAGTAACCCATGCCGCTGACCGGGCCACCGCTGGGACACCTGCGCATCCTGCTGGTCGAGGACTCGCCGGAAGATGCCGAACTGATGTGCGGGCAGATGCTCGACGCGGGGCTGGAGGCCAGCTTCGAACGGGTGGAGACCGCCGCCGAACTGCGCGATGCGCTGCTGCGCTTCGCGCCGGACATCGTGCTGTCGGACCTGGCCATGCCCGGGTTTTCCGGCAACCAGGCGCTGGAGATCGTGCGCGGCTGGCATCCGGACGTGCCCTTCATCTTCGTGTCGGGCACGATTGGCGAAGAGAACGCCGTGGCCGCCCTGCACCAGGGCGCCAATGACTACATCATCAAGCACCAGCCGGCGCGGCTGCCGTCGGCGGTGGCGCGGGCCGTGCGCGAGGCGCGCGGCACCATCGACCGCCAGCGGGTGGAAGCCGAGCTGATGCGCGCGCAGCGACTGGAAAGCCTGTCGCTGCTGGCCGCCGGGCTCAGCCACGACCTGCGCAACATCCTGCAGCCGCTGCTGATCATGCCGGAGCTGCTCAAGGCGCGTACCGACGACCCGCAGCTGCACCACCTGGCCGATGTGATCGCCGAATGCGGCCGGCGCGGGCACGAGATGGCCGAGTCGATGTTGTCCTTCGTGCGCGGCTCGCGCACACCAAGCGAACGCATCCAGATCGCCCACCTGTTCGAAGCAATGGAGCTGCTGTTGCGCAGCACCCTCCCGGCGCGGGTCAGCCTGCACCTGGAGGTGGACGACCCGGCCCTGGCGGTGGATGCCAACTACACCGAGCTGCAGCAGGTGCTGTTGAACCTGGCGCTCAACGCGATCCAGGCCATGCCCAATGGCGGGCGCTTGTCCCTGCGCGCGGCGGCGGCCCCGGATGCGCATGGCCAGGACTGGCTGCACATCTCGGTGACCGACGAGGGCGTGGGCATGAGCGACGAGGTGCTGGCGCACCTGTTCAACCCGTTCTTCACCACCAAGGTCAACGGCACGGGGCTGGGCCTGATCTCCTGCAAGCGCATCATCGAAGGCGCCCAGGGCAGCATCCGGGTGGAAAGCACGCCGGGCGTGGGCAGCCGGTTCGAACTGCGGCTGCCGATGCGCCAGGCGCCTGTCGATGCGGCCCCACAGGCACAGCCGGTAGCGGCGGGTGCGGGGCAGTCGATCCTGGTGGTCGATGGCGAAGCCACCCGGCTGTCGCTGCTGGGCAATGCCTTGTCCAGCCAGGGGTATCACCTGCAGCTGGCCTCCGATGGCGGCGCTGCGCTGCGCTGGATGCAGCAGGAGGCGATGCCGGCGCTGGTGATCGCCGATGCCGGGGCAAAGCTGCTTTCAGCCAGCCACCTGCTCGATGAGATGGCCACTTTGGGCTACCGCGGCCCGGCGCTGGTGCTGGAAGAGGATGGCGTGCCGGTGCCGCTGGAGCGGTTCCCCAAGGGCGTCGAGGTCCACGTGCTGCGCAAGCCCCTGGAAATGCAGCAGGTGTTCCGCTCGGTCGCCGAGGCGCTGGCGTTCACGCGGTAGGTCACGACCGTTGGTCGTGACGCTGGGGAATACCGACCAACGGTCGGTATCTACGCATCTTCCCACGGGAAACTGGGCAGGCTGGCCACGGCATGCTCCAGGCGCCGCGACCAGTTCGCGTGGATCTCGGCATAGAGCGGGCTGTCGCCGGCCAGGCGCATGCGGTGGCTGATGCGCAGGTCGCCAGCGCGCAGCAGTACCAGGTCGACCGGCAGGCCCACGGAAAGGTTGGAACGGATGGTCGAATCCAGCGACACGATTGCCGTGCGCGCGGCATCGTCCAGCCGGGTCTGCGGGCGGATGATGCGGTCCAGGATCGGCTTGCCGTACTTGGATTCGCCGATCTGCAGGAACGGCGTTTCCGGCGAGGCGGCAATCGCGTTGCCCAGCGGGTAGATCATGTACATCCCGGGGTGTTCACCGCCGACCTGGCCGCCCAGGATCAGGGTCGCCTGGGTGTTGACCCCGTCATGGCCGTGTTCGGGATTGCTGCATTTGACCTGGCTGTCCACCAGCACCCGGCCCACGTACTCGGCCACCTCGAACAGGTGCCGGTAGGCGCGCAGGTTTTCCGGCCGCTGTTCCTCCACGTCGCGGTGCAGCCGCGAGATCAGCAGCTGGGTGGTGGCCAGGTTGCCGGCGGCCATGATGACGAAGACCGCTTCGCCCGGAAATTCGAATTCGTGCAGCTTGCGGTGCACGCGTACGTCGTCCAGCGACGCGTTGGTACGGGTATCGGCGGCGAAGACAAGGCCCTCGTCCACCGCAATGCCGACGCAATAGGTCATGTCGGTGTCCTATGATGTGCACCCCGATTCTATGCGGAGCCCCTGTTGGCCCCGTGTGGATTCGCCCCCCGTACGCTGAATACCATGACCACTGTGCTCCTGAGCCTGGGCAGCAACCTGCAACCGCAGCAGCATCTTCACGCTGCGGTGGCCGCGCTGCGCGGGCGTTTCGGCGATATCCGGGTGTCCCCCGCCTACCGCACCGCCGCCGTGGGCTTCGATGGCCCGGCCTTCCTCAACAACGCGGTGGCGATCGAGACCGATGAGCCACTGGCGGACCTCGACCGGTGGCTGCATGCCGTGGAAGACGCCCATGGGCGTGACCGCAGCGGGCCGCGTTTCAGCGACCGTACGCTGGACATCGACGTGGTGTTCTACGGGGACCTGATCGTGGAAGGCCCGGGGCACCTCCGGATTCCGCGGCCGGAGCTGAAGCACGCGTTCGTGCTCAAGCCGCTGGCCGATATCGCGCCGGACTTCATCGACCCGGTCAGCGGCCTGGACCTGGCCACGTTGTGGCGGGGGCATCGGCAACATGACGACGCGTTCGAGATCGTTGAACTGGGGTGACAGCGTCAAATGGCGGGTGTCGCCAAAAGCGGGGCTTCGGAACGTGTACACGCCGGGGTGTTTGCCATAACCATCGGGTGACCGGCTCCGGGCGCTTGGGCCGCGCTGCGCGCGGTTTCCGGCCAACGGCCGGGGCTACGAACCGTTAGGGGCCCATTGGGATCGGGATCAATCGACCAACGGCGCGCATTACGTCAACATCCGCCCGCCGTCCACCCGCAACGTGTGCCCGGTCACGAACGGGGCGTCGTTGACCAGCCAGTAGACGGCCTCGGCGATCTCCTCCACCGTGCCGGTGCGGCCCAGCGGGGTGCGTGCCAGCAGCGCCTGCTGGGCGAAATCGTCCTTGCCCTGTTCGGGCCACAGGATCGCGCCCGGCGCCACGGCGTTGACCCGGACTTTCGGCGCCAGTTCCAGCGCCAGCGAACGGGTGATCATTTCCAGCGCGGCCTTGGCGGCGGCGTAGACCGGGTGGTCACGCATCGGCTGGGTGCCGTGCAGGTCGGTGAGGTTGACGATGCAGCCCTGGTGGCGGCGCAGCTGCGGCGCGGCGGCCTGGGCCAGCAGCAGCGGCGCGCGGGCGTTCACCGCGAACAGGTCGTCCCACTGGTCGGCGGTGATCTGGCCGAGCAGGGTGGGGTAGAAATTGGAAGCGTTGTTGACCAGCGCATCCAGCCGCCCGAACTGGGCCACGGTCTGTTCGATCAGGTCGGGCAGGGCATCGGCGTCGCGCAGGTCGGCCTGCAGGGCCAGCACACTGCCCGGGCGCAGCATGTCCAGGTCGAAGGCCATCTGCTGCAGCTCGGCGGTGGAGGTGTGTGCGTGCAGCACCACCGACCAGCCACAGGAATGGAACTGGCGGGCGATGGCGGCGCCGATCCGGCGCGCGCTGCCGGTGATCAGCACGACGGGTGTGGTGGCGGTCATCGGGGCTCCTTCCTGCTCGGCTATGCTGTGCATTGTCACCGCAATCGCCTGCACCATGCATACCTCCCTGCCCACGCCCGACGCCGACGCCCTGGCCCACAGCGACGAACTGGCCGCTGCCCTGCGCGCGGAAATCCTCGCCAATGGCGGTGCCATGCCATTTGCCCGGTTCATGGAACTGAGCCTGTATGCGCCGGGCTGGGGCTATTACAGCGCCGGTGCCAGCAAGTTCGGTGCGGCGGGGGACTTCACCACTTCTCCGGAACTGGGCCCGCTGTTCACCGCCACCGTGGCCAACGCAGTGGCCCCGGTCATGCAGCAGCTGGGGCCGCAGGCGCGCTTCCTGGAACTGGGCGGCGGCAGCGGTGCGTTCGCCGAGATCCTGCTCAAGCGCATGCTGGAGCTGGATGCGCTGCCGGAGCGCTATGCGATCCTGGAACCCAGCGCGGACCTGCGCGAGCGCCAGCGCGAGCGCCTGGAGAAGGCGCTGGTGCCACCGCTGTTCGCGTTGGTCGAATGGCTGGACGGGCCGTTCGACGACGACTGGGACGGCATGGTGTTCGCCAATGAAGTCATCGATGCGCTGCCGACCCCGCGCTTCCTGGCGCGCGACGGCATGGTCTACGAAGAAACCGTGGAGCTGGATGCCGACGGGCGCTTCATGCGCGGGGCGCAACCGGCCGATGCCATGCTCACCTCGGCCGTGCGCCATCTGGAACGCTACCGTGAGAAGCCCTTCGCCGATGGCTACCGTTCCGAGCTGCTGCCGCACCTGCCGTACTGGATCCAGGCGGTCGCTGGCGGGCTGAAGCGCGGCGCGATGCTGTTCGTTGATTACGGCTACCCGCGCAACGAGTACTACCGCGATGACCGCGATGACGGCACCGTGCGCGCCTTCTACCGTCACCATGTGCACAACGACGTGTTCCTGTGGCCGGGCCTGCAGGACCTGACCGCATCAGTGGATTTCACCGCGCTGGCCGAAGCCGGCACCCATGCCGGCTTCGAGCTGGCCGGCTACTGCACCCAGTCCAGTTTCCTGCTCGGCAACGGCCTGGATGGGTTGCTGGCATTGGCAGAGGAACGTGCCGACGAGATCGGCAAGCTGCGCCTGCGTGACCAGGTCAAGAAACTCACCCTGCCCAGCGAGATGGGCGAGCGCTTCCAGGTGATGGGCTTCCAGCGCGACGTGGACTTCGATCCGGCGTTCCTGCTTGGCGACCTGACCTGGCGGCTCTGAAATGACCGCGACCGGGATGTTGAAGCCGCTGCGCTTCCCGCGCGTGTGGCTGGGGCTGTGGTGGCTGGCGATCGCGGTCACGATCGTGGTCTGCCTGATCCCGCCACCGCCGCTGGCATTGCCGCAGAACAGCGACAAGATCGAGCACTTCCTTGCGTACTTCCTGCTGGCCTCGGCGGCGGTGCAGATCTACCGCACGCGCGCGGCACTGCTGTGGGCCGGCGCCGGGCTGGTGCTGCTGGGCGTGGGCATTGAATTCCTGCAGGGCGCGCTGACCACCGACCGCATGGCCGACCCGATGGATGCGCTGGCCAACATCGTCGGCGTGGTGGTCGGCATGGCAACGGTATTCACGCCGCTGCGCGATCTGCTTTTGCGCATGAAGGGCTAGCCGGGTAGGGTCGGTTCCCGAACGACCGCAGTGAACGTATCAACGCCCGGTAACGCATGACCTGCAACGAAGCAGAAACCGTTGCCGTTGATTGCAATGCGTTACCGGTTTCGGAAACGTTATCGGCGGTCGTTTGGGAACCGACCCTACCTCATTCAGGCAGCACGGGTCCGGCCATGGGCCGGCACCGCTACTTCATCAACGCGGCACCAGCTCCAGCGTGTCGAGCACCCACATCGTGGGGCGGGTGTCGCCGGTGAAGCGCACGCACAGGTCCTGGCGGCCCTTCAGTGAACGCGGCAGCGCCGCTTCCAGCGTGATGAATCCATCCGCGCCCGGGGTGGCCGGCAGCGGCACGCTGGCCAGCGGCTTGCCATCGCACTGCGCATTGAGGACGTCCATCTCGCCGTGTGCGCTGCGTGCCTTCACGAAGCGGCGCTGCGGTTCGTCGTGGGCCAGCTGGAAGTAGTACGGAATCTGTCCGGCACGCACCCGCAGCTTGGCGATGCCGTCCATGTCCGCGCCTTCCCACAGCCAGCACGGGTTGAAGATGTTCACGTTGAAGATCGCGCGTTCGCCGTCGGCCGGGCCGTCGTCTTCCAGCCGCAGCAGCAGCTTGCCTTCGCCCGGGCACATTGCCAGGTGTTCGTCGGTGCGGCTCAGCAGCGACTGCGCGGTGACGTCGAAGCGGCTGGCCGCCTTGGCCAGCGCCTGGCCGTTGAAGAACGTGGCGGCCTGGACCCCCACCGGCAGCGGCTGGGTCAGCGGCGCGGTGTAGCGCGGCGACGCCGCGGTGACCGGGCTACCGTCCACGCTGTAGCGGATCTCGTAGTTGAGCGGGTTGCGCAGTGCCAACGTCGCGGTGCCCGCCTTGCGGTCGTCGCTCACATCCGCTTCCACTTCGAACGGGGTCTGTGCATACGCGATGCCCATCGCCTGCCAGCGCTGCAGCTGCGACGGCAGGCGCGCCAGGAAGTCGGCGAAGTCGCGGCGCTCACGCGGCGACCAGCCGGTTTCGGCGACTGCGGCCAGGCGCGGGAACACGTTGTGGTGCAGGCGCGCGACACTGCGGGTGTGCTCGGTGAACATGTTGGCCTGCAGGCCCAGGATGTGCTGTTGCTTGTCGCGGGCCAGGCTGTCGGGCACCGGCTCGAACCCGTACACGCGGCCCAGCGGGGTGGTCAGCGGGCGGCCCGGCGGCTCGTTTTCCGAGTTGGTCTGCAGGTAATCCATGTACATGTCGGTTACCGGCGACATCACCACGTCGTGGCCTTCGCTGGCGGCCTTGAGGCCACCTTCGGTACCGCGCCAGGACATCACCGTGGCTTCCGGCGGCAGCCCGCCTTCGAGGATCTCGTCCCAGCCGATCAGGCGGCGATCGTGCTGTTCGAGGAACTTCTCCAGCCGCTTGATCAGGTGCGCCTGCATCTCGTTTTCGGTGCCGGCGCCCACTTCGCGCATGCGTTCCTGCACGCGCGCGGAGGCTTCCCACTGGTCCTTGACCGCCTCGTCGCCGCCGACATGGACGTACTTGGCGGGGAACAGCTGGATGACTTCCTCCAGCACGTTCTCCAGGAACTCGAAGGTGCTTTCTTCGGTGTTGAACAGGTTCGGGAACACGCCCCATTCGCTGAGTGGCTGCAACGGCGTATCGATCGTGCCCAGCTCGGGGTACGCAGCGATGGCGGCGGTGGCGTGGCCGGGCACGTCGATCTCCGGGATCACCTGGATATGCCGCGCGGCGGCGTAGGCGATCACTTCACGGATCTGGTCCTGGGTATAGAAGCCGCAATACGGGCGCGGCGCACCGGTGGCCGGGTCGCGCCCGCCATCGCCGGCCGGAATACGGCAGCTGCCCACGCCGGTGAGCTTCGGGTAGCGCTTGATTTCCATGCGCCAGCCCTGGTCATCGGTGAGATGCCAATGGAAAGTGTTGAGCTTCTGTTCGGCCATCGCGTCGAGCACGCGCTTGATCTCGTCCAGGCTCTGGAAGTGGCGCGCCGAATCGAGCATCAGCCCGCGCCAGCTGAAACGCGGCGCATCGTCGATCTTCAGTGCCGGCACGACACCGTCGCTGCCGCCCGTGAGCAGCTGCGACAGGGTGGCCGCGCCATAGAAAAGGCCGGCTTCGGTGGCGGCCTGCACGGTCACGCCGCGCGCATCGCTGCGCAGCTGGTAACCCTCGGCGCCGGTCTTCAGGGTGGCGTCGAGCACGAAGCGGATGCCGTCGTTGCCGCGTGCGGTGGCCACGACCAGTGGGGGACCACCGCTGTGCTGCAGCTGGGTCGCGAACAGGCTGGCCACGCGCTGGGCGGCCGCGCCCTGCGCGCGCAGCGCGGTCGTGGAGGTGACGGTGTAGCCCGCGCCTTCGAGGCGTTGCAGCTGGGCGGGGGCGGGAATCAGTGGCAACGAGCCGGGCAGGGCGCGCGGGCCATCGGGGGCCTGGGCATCGGTGGCATGTGCCAGCGGGGCCAGCGAGAGCGCCAGGGCCAGCGGCAGCAGCGACAGCGAGGTACGACGGGTGCGGGTGTGCATCGGGTCATTCCTTTGGTGCGGTTTAAAAAAAACGGGCCCGGTTCCGGGCCCGTTTTCAGTGGGCCGGAACGGCCCACCGGGTAGCGCCGGCCGTTGGCCGGCACACCAATGCCACATTAGTACTTGAAGCGGAAGTTCAGGTAGTACTGGCGACCGTTGGAGTAGAACGAGGTCGGAATGGACGCGCTCTGGTAGTATTTGTAGGTCGGGTTGTTGAGGTTCAGGCCATCCAGGGTGATGCTCATCCACTTGGTGGGTGCGTAGCTCAGCGAGGCCGACAGCGTGCCGAAATCATCCTGGTAGTACGGGTTGGCACCGGACAGGCTGATCAGGAACGAGGAACGGCGGGTGTAGCTGACGCGTGCACCGAAGGTTTCATTCTCGAAGAAGGCGCCCACGTTGTAGGTGTTCTTCGAGGTGCCCAGCAGGTTGTGGCTGCCGTCGGCCCAGGTGTGCGCCGAGCTGCCGTTGGCGTAGGTGTAGTTGGCGTTGATGCCGAAGTTCTCGCCGATCGGCTGTTCGTAGGCCACTTCCACGCCGGTGACCTTGCCGTCGGCATTGATCGGGGTGGAAACCGCGTAGGTTTCAAGCTGGTTGGTCAGTTCGCTGAAGAGCTGGCGGTTGACGACGTCGAAGGCGACGTAGTCCTTCAGGTCGATGTGGTACGCACCAACCGACAGCAGGCCGCGCGGCATGAAGTACCACTCCAGGTTGGCGTCCAGGTTGCTGCCGATGGTCGGCTTCAGTTCCGGGTTGCCGCCACCGCCGGTCTTGTTCAGGTCCGAACCCCATGCAGAGGCACCCAGCGCGGAGTAGTCCGGCAGGGTCTGGGTCTGCGACGCGGCCACGCGCAGCACCAGGTTGTCGTCCAGGTCGAACTTGATGTTGGCGCTCGGCAGCACGCGGCTGTGCTTGTTCTGGAACGCCTGGCGCTGCCACATGCCGAACAGGCTGCTCACGTCGGCACGGGCGGCATCGCTGACCGCCAGGTAGGTGTCGATGTCCTGCTTGATGTCCACGTAACGCAGGCCGACGTTACCGCTCCACCAGTCACCGGTGAAGTTGGCCTGCACGTAGCCGGCGAAGTTCTTTTCCTTCACCTTCCACTCGGCGCCGTAGTTGTGGCGGCCGGTCGGGCCATCGTTGTTGGACAGCCAGGTGGAGTTGTTGAGGATGGCGGTCTTCAGCGCGTCGGGGGTGTAGTACCAGATGTCGCGCGGGAAGGTGCCACCGATGCCGCTGGCGAAGTTGCTCGGGTACTGGCCGGTGGCGCTGCCCTGCAGGGCCGACCAGATGTCGCCCGGGCTGGCGCCTTCCGGCGACAGCGCTTCACGCTCGTGGTCGGCGAAGCGCAGGCCGAAGTCGATCGAGCTCAGTGCACCGCCATCGCCGAAGTACTGGTTGAAGTCCAGCGACGCCCAGTCTTCCTTGTCTTCCGCCTTGACCTGCTGGTTGCCCCAGGTGCCGAAGCTGCTGACGCCGCCCGGGCTGGTATCGCCGCCCACGTTCCAATCCACCGGCGAACCTGCGCCATGGGTGGCCCAGCTGGCGCCGCCGCCCTGGCCCAGGGTCACTTCGGCAATGAACTGGCGCGGCGTCTCGCCGGTGCCCTTGGTGGTACCGGCCTGGAACTTGGCGCCCAGGTTGTCGTTGATCTGCCAGTCGGCATCGAAGGTGACGTAGCTGGTCTTGGCCGTCGCCTCACGGTAGATCATGTCGTACACGGCGTAGTTGGTGCCCGGCACGCCCGCGTAGGTGGCATTGGTGAGTACGCCGTCCTTGATGGTGTAGCCCGGGTTCGGCGCCTGCGACGCGGCGAAGTTGCCGCCCCACATCATGTAGTTGCGGTTGTAGTTGTTCGCTTCAAGTTCGGAGGTGAAGCCGCTCAGGCCGAGGGTCAGGTCGTCGATCGGCTTCCACTGCAGGGTGACCAGGCCGCCCTTGCGCTCACGGGTCTGCTCGAACAGGGTCGAACCCAGCAGGCCCGGCACGTTCACGCCGACCAGGTCCGGGTTGGTCGCCGCCACCGGGTCGGTAGCCTTGATCTTGAAGAAGCCGCCCGGGATTTCCTGCGCTTCGCGGCGCAGCTCGCGCTTCTGGTAGAAGCCCTGCACCATCACGCCGAAGGTGCTGTCGGCGTTCTTGTAGTTGAACAGGCCCGAGAACTGCGGGTCGTTGGAATCGGCCTGGTCCGAACGCACCACGCCCAGCGAGGCTTCGGCACTGAGCTGCTTGGAGAACTGCAGCGGCTTGCGGGTGATGATGTTGACCGTACCAGTGGTGCCGCCGTCCTGCAGCTTGGCCTGCGAGGACTTGTTCACTTCCACCGAGCTGACCAGTTCCGACGGCAGCAGCGAGTAGCTCACGCTGCGGCCGACGTTGTTGCCCTGGCTGAGCACGAACCAGTCGGCCGAGCCGACGCTGTGGCCGTCGATCAGGGTCTGGGTGAGGCTGGGGCTGGTGCCGCGCAGGCTGACGCGGTCGGCTTCGTCGAAGCCGCCTTCGTCGGCGCTGGCCGAGCTGATGTTCACGCCGGGCAGGCGCTGCAGGGTGTCGGCCACGTTGTGCGCCGGCAGCTTGCCGACGTCTTCGGCGGTGACCACTTCCAGGCGCGCATTGGCATCACGCTTGGTGTCGAGGGATTTCTCCATCGAACCGCGGATACCGGTGACGACCACGGTGTCCAGGTCGGTGGCGGTGGGCTGTGCTTCCTGCGCCTGGGCGCCGAAGGCGATACAGCTGAAAATGGCTGCCGAAAGCAGGCTCTTGCGGTGGTTCATGATGTCTCTCCTCATCAATCGTTGGTGCGCCAGCGACGGCGTGCGGTTTGCGATGCGTGCGATCAAGCGTCCGTGCGGCCGAGGTACCAGCTGGCGGCGCCGATGACGCCCAGCTGCCCGTGCTCGACCACCTTCACGGGTATGCGTTCCAGCGCCTCGCGCATCGGACCCTTGTTGAGGTACCGGGACACGAAGGTGCTGTTCAACAGGTATTCGCGGATCTGCGGCAGGATGCCGCCAGCCAGGTACACGCCACCGTGGGCGCCGTACTGCAGCGCCATGTCACCGATGGTGCTGCCGAGCAGGCCGCAGAACACGTCCAGGCTCTGGCGGGCCAGTGCGTCCTGGTTGCCCACGGCCGCGGCGGTGATCGCATCGGGCGTGGCCAGCACGGCCGGCTGGCCTTCGATCGCGCACAGGGCGCGGTAGAGGTTCATCAGGCCCGGGCCGGACAGCGCATGTTCGACCGAGACGTGGGCGAGGTCGCGCTGCATCTGCCGCACGATCGCCATTTCCAGCTCGGTGCTCACCGCCAGCGTCGGCTGGCCGGCTTCGGTGGCCAGCACCACCGCGCCATGCGCGGTCGGGATCCACAGCGCCGCACCCAGCCCGGTGCCCGGGCCAACCACCAGGGTCGGGCCGCGCGGGGCGGTGGCCGGGCCGGTCAGCTGCAGTACGCCGCTGGCATCGACCTGTGCGGCGGCGTAGGCCACGGCTTCGAAGTCATTGACGATGTACACCGTTTCCAGGCCGAGGTCGGCCTCGATCTGGCGCGCCGACAGCGGCCACGGCACGTTGGCGGTGATCACCGTGCCGTCTTCGCGGGCATACCCGGCGGTGGCCACCACGCAGTGCGCGGGGCGCTCGCCGTCGGCGATGAAGGCCTGCAGGATCGCGCTCAGGCCGGCGTAGTCGGCGTTGCGGAACTTGCGGTATTCGAGGAGCTGGACCGGATGGGCCGGGTCCGGGCTGGCCTGTACACGGGCCACGCGGACATGCGTGCCGCCCACGTCGGCCGCCAGGAACGGCGGCATCGAGAGGGGGGCGTTGGCCGATACGGCGTGGGCGGCTGCGGTCACACGGGCTCCCTTGGGATACGTACGGCCAGGTCTGGACCCCGGCGATTGAGCGGAGTCTGTAATCGTTCTGACAACGATGTCAACGACAACCTCACACTTTCGATGCTGCGGCGCAGCGACCTGCGTCACAAGAAAACGTTTTCAGTCCACTCCCGTCAAGATTTCGTAAAGCCGTTGCAATCAGGGGCTGTGTGAAGGCGCAGCGGGGCGTTGCGGGGTTTCTGTGCAGCTGCAGCATGTGGTTTTCCCCGATCTGCGCGGAAACCAATTGTTGACAAAGCCGGGTGGCCCATCGAATAAATGTGACAACGTTGTTCCCAGCCACTCTTCCGACGCCGCCCGCGTGCCGTCGATGCAGGAGCCCTCCAGATGTCTGCCGTGCCTGCTGCTACCGCGCGTTCGAGCGTGGCCACTTCGATCCTCATCATCGGGGTGCTGTTCTTCCTGATCGGCTTCTTCACCTGGCTCAATGGCCCGCTGATCACCTTCGTCAAACTGGCCTTTGAACTGGACGAGGTCGGCGCCTTCCTGGTGCTGATGGTGTTCTACCTGTCCTACTTCTTCCTGGCGCTGCCGGCCTCGTGGATCCTCAAGCGCACCGGCATGAAGAAGGGCCTGAGCCTGAGCCTGCTGGTGATGGCCGCCGGTGCGGTGGTGTTCGCGCACTTCGCGCAGCAGCGCTGGTATCCCGGTGCGCTCAGCGGCCTGTTCATCATCGGCAGCGGCCTGGCCCTGCTGCAGACGGCGGTGAACCCGTACATCAGCATCCTGGGCCCGATCGAAACCGCCGCGCGCCGCATCGCGCTGATGGGCATCTGCAACAAGATCGCCGGCATGATCGCCCCGTTCCTGATCGGCACCCTGGTGCTGCACGGCATCGGCGACCTCTCCGAGCAGGTGGCCAGCGCCGACCCGGTGACCCGCAACGCGCTGCTGGATACCTTCGCGGCCAAGATCCAGATGCCGTACATGGCCATGGCCGGCCTGCTGGTGGTGCTCGCGGTGGGCGTGCTGTTCTCGCCGCTGCCGGAAATCAAGACCGCCGAAGCCAACGCCACCCCGGCGCGCGCGCCCGGCCTGGCCGAACGCAGCAGCATCTTCCAGTTCCCGCACCTGTGGCTGGGCGTGCTGTGCCTGTTCGTGTACGTGGGCGTGGAAGTGATGGCCGGTGATGCCATCGGCACCTATGGGCACGGGTTCGGCCTGCCGCTGGACCAGACCAAGCTGTTCACCTCCATCACCCTGTTCGCCATGCTGGTGGGCTACCTGGCCGGCCTGGCGCTGATTCCGCACCTGGTCTCGCAGCAGCGTTACCTGAGCATCTCGGCCAGCCTGGGCGTGCTGTTCTGCATCGGTGCGCTGTTCACCCATGGCTATGTGTCGGTCGGCTTCGTGGCCGCGCTGGGCTTTGCCAACGCCATGATGTGGCCGGCGATCTTCCCGCTGGCGATCCGGGGCCTGGGCCGCTTCACCGAAACCGGCTCGGCGCTGCTGGTGATGGCCATCGCCGGTGGCGCGATCATCCCGCAGGCGTTCGCCGTGCTGAAGCAGCATTTCGACTTCCAGTGGGTGTTCGCGGGCCTGATGGTGCCGTGCTACCTGTACATCCTGTTCTACTCCCTGCGCGGCCACCGGGTCGGGCTGCCCCGCGACGGGCAGTGATCGGCGATCATGGACGCCCAACCGGTGAGCCAGGAAAAGAGCATGCGTAGAGCGACCATCAAGGATGTCGCCGAACGGGCCAAGGTGTCGTTGAAGACCGTTTCGCGGGTCATCAACAACGAACCGTCGGTCATGCAGGCCACGCGCGCGCGCGTGCTGCGCGCCATCGCCGAACTCGATTACGAGCCCGATCCCGCCGCACGCAACCTGCGCACCGGCACCACGCTGGTGATCGGGCTGGTCTACGACAACCCCAACCCGTACCACATCATCGGTGTGCAGAACGGCGTGCTGGCTGCGTGCCGCGAGACCGGCTTCGGGCTGCAGATCCACCCGTGCGATTCCAGTTCGCCGATGCTGGCCGAAGAGCTCGCCGACTGGGTGCAGCGTTCGCGCCTGGCCGGGCTGGTGCTGACCGCGCCGATGTCCGAACGCCGCGACCTGGTCGCCGCGCTGACCGCGCGGGGCATCAAGCTGGTCCGCATCATCGCCGCCACCGCCGATCCGCAGGATGGCGCGTGCGTGTTCGTGGACGACCGCGAGGCCGCCTACGAAATCACCGAACACCTCATCCAGCTCGGCCACCAGCGCATTGGGTTCCTCTGGGGTGGCTCCTCGCACCGTTCCAGCGGCGAACGCCATGCCGGTTACGAAGCCGCGCTGCGCGACTACGGCATGACCGTGGACAAGCACCTGGTGGTGCAGGGCGACTACACCTTCGACGACGGTTTCCGTGGCGCGCGCCGCCTGCTGGCGCTGCGCGAGCCGCCCACCGCGATCTTCGGTTCCAACGATGAAATCGCCGCCGGCGTGCTCGCCGCAGCCAAGTCGGCCGGCATGAACGTGCCCTACGACCTGTCCATCGCCGGCTTCGAGGACAGCCCGTTCTCCCGCCAGTCGTGGCCGCCGCTGACCACCGCCAAGCAGGCCACCGAAGACATCGCGCGGCATGCCGCGCGCCTGCTGATCGCGCAGCTGCGCAGCGATGCGTATGACGATGCGCCGCTGCAGCTGCAGAACCAGGGCTTCGTACCGCAGCTGGTCGTGCGCGGTTCGACCGCGCCGATGCGGCCGGTCGGCACGCGGCCCCCCACCCCTGAAACCACCTGAGTCCCGCATGTCCCTGCCAGCCCCGCACGACACCCTGATGTTCCGCGAAGCCGCCGAAGCGGCCGACGTGATCGCCGCGCAGTTCGCGCGCAACGAAGCGACGGTGCAGACGCTGGCCGCGACCCTGCGCGCGGCGCCGCCGCCGTTCGTGGTGACCTGCGCGCGCGGCAGTTCCGACCACGCCGCCACGTACGCCAAGTACCTGCTGGAAACCAAGCTGGGCCTGGTGACGGCCTCGGCCTCGCCGTCGGTGGGCTCGGTGTACGAATCCCCGCTGCAGCTGCGCGGCGCGCTGTACATCGTCATTTCGCAGTCGGGCAAGAGCCCGGACCTGCTGCGCAACGCCGAGGCCGCGCGCGCGGCCGGTGCGCGCGTGGTGGCACTGGTCAATGTGGAAGATTCGCCGCTGGCGCAGCTGGCCGAAACCGTGATTCCACTGGGCGCGGGCGCCGAACGCAGCGTGGCAGCCACCAAGAGCTACCTCGCCTCGCTGTCGGCGATCCTGCAGCTGGTGGCGTACTGGAGCCAGGATGCCGGGCTGATCGCCTCGCTGCGCACGTTGCCCGACGCACTGCGCCAGGCCTGGAACAGCGACTGGTCCGCCCTGACCGACGGCCTGGTGCCGGCGCACAACCTGTTCGTGGTCGGCCGCGGCCTGGGCTTGGGCGCGGCGCAGGAGGCGGCGCTGAAATTCAAGGAAACCTGCGGCCTGCACGCCGAAGCGTACAGCTCGGCCGAGGTCAAGCACGGGCCGATGGCGCTGGTGGGCCCGGGCTTCCCGGTGCTGGCCTTCGCCCAGCCCGATGAAACCGGCGCAGGCACCCGCGCGGTCGCCGCCGAGTTCGCCGCGCGCGATGCGCAGGTGTGGCTGGCCGCCCCGGACGGCGACCTGCCGCTGCCGCAGGCACCGCACCCGGCCTGCGCGCCGCTGCTCACCGTGCAGGCGTTCTACAAGGCCATCAACGCACTGGCGCTGCGCCGCGGGCACAACCCGGACCTGCCGCCGCACCTGAACAAGGTCACGGAGACCGTCTGATGAAGACCGTCCTGCGCAATGCCCGCATTCTTACCGCTGATGGCTTCCGGGATGATCTCGCGCTGGTGATCGAAGCCGGGCGCATCACCGCGCTGGTGTCCGACGCCGCCCCGCAGCTGGGCAGTGCGGCCGAACAGGTGGATCTGGGCGGTGGTTGGCTGCTGCCCGGGTTCATTGATGCGCAGGTCAACGGTGGCGGTGGCGTGCTGTTCAACAACACGCCCGACGTGGAGAGCCTGCGCACGCTGGCCGCCGCACATCGTCGTTTCGGCACCACTGCGCTGCTGCCGACGCTGATCAGTGACGACGTGCAGGTGATGCGCACGGCGATCGACGCGACCCGCCAGGCGATTGCCGATGGCGTGCCCGGGGTGATCGGCATCCACCTGGAAGGCCCGTACATCGCGCCGGCCCGCAAGGGCACCCATGATGCGAACAAGTTCCGCGTGCCCGATGCCGATGAGATCGCGATGGCAGCCTCGCTCGACAACGGCGTGACCCTGCTGACCCTGGCCCCGGAACGGGTGCCGCTGGACAGCATCCGCGCGCTGGTCGAACGCGGGGTGATCGTCGCCGCCGGGCACACCGCTGCTACGTATGAGGAAGCACGGGCCGGGCTGGAGGCGGGCATCCGCGGCTTCACCCACCTGTACAACGCGATGTCGCCACTGACCGGGCGCGAGCCCGGCGCGGTAGGCGCGGCGCTGGAAGATCGCGGCAGCTGGGTGGGCATCATCGCCGACGGCGTGCACGTACACCCGGCCAGCCTGCGCGTGGCGCTGGCAACCAAGCCACAGGGCAAGGTCATGCTGGTCACCGATGCGATGCCGCCGGTGGGTGCCGACAGCCCCAGCTACGAACTCTATGGCGAAGTGATCACCGCCGTGGATGGCGTGGTGCGCAATGCCGCCGGTTCGCTGGCTGGTTCGGCGCTGGACATGGCCACCGCCGTGCGCAATGCAGTGAACCTGCTGGGCCTGTCGCTGGAGGAGGCCGCGCGGATGGCATCGCGCTACCCGGCGCAGTTCCTCAACGTGGATGATCGCCTCGGCGAGATCGCCGAGGGCTACCAGGCCGACCTGGTGCTGCTCGACGACGCGCTGCAGGTGCGTGCGACCTGGATCGCCGGCGAGCGCGAGGACGCATGAGCACGCCTTCCTCTTCGCGCATGGGCTCGATCGATGCCCTGCGCGGGCTGACCGTGGCTGCGATGCTGCTGGTCAACAACCCCGGCGACTGGAGCCATGTGTACGCACCGCTGCTGCATGCGGACTGGCACGGCTTTACCCCCACGGACCTGATTTTCCCGCTGTTCCTGTTCATTGCCGGGGTGTCGCTGGCCTACAGCCTCGCACCGCGCGCGGCTGATCCCACGTTGCGGCCGGCGCTGGCCCGCACGCTGCTGCAGCGTGCGCTGCGCATCCTGCTTGCCGGTGCGCTGCTGCACGTGCTGGCATGGTGGCTGTTCGAGCTGCCGGCGTACCGGCTGTGGGGCGTGCTGCAGCGCATTGCCGTGTGCGTGGCGGTGGTCGGCCTGCTGGCGGTCCACACCCGCGCGCGCACGCAGTGGGCCGTGCTGGCCGGCCTGCTGCTGGGCTACGCGGCGTTGCTGCTGGGCGCCGATACGCTGGCGCCGTGGCTGAACCCGGTCAGCCGGGTGGACACCGCACTGTTTGCCCCGTTCCTCTACAAATACGACGCCGTGACCCGGCTGGGCCACGACCCGGAAGGCCTGCTCAGCACGGCCGGCGCTCTCGCCACCACGCTGCTGGGCCTGATCGCCGGCCGCTGGCTGCGAGCGGGCAACGTGGGGGCGCTGGCCGGCCTGGGGCTGGTGCTGCTCGGCGGCGGCCTGCTGCTGGCGCCGGTGCTGCCCTTCAACAAGAACCTGTGGACGCCCAGCTACGTGCTGTGGACCGGCGGCCTGTCGATCGTCGCGCTGCTGCTGGCGCACCTGCTGGTCGACCGCTGGCACTGGCCGGCACTGGGCCGCCGTTTCGGGGTCAACGCGATTGCGGCCTACCTGGGTTCGTCGGTGATGGCGCTGGTGCTGATCGCCAGCGGCGCATGGGCCGCGTATTACACGGCGCTGGCCCGCGCGCTGCCGGGCATGCCCGCATTGGCGTCGCTGCTGTGCGCCGTGGGGTTCGTGCTGTTCTGGTGGGTCGTCGCGTGGGTGCTGGACCGCCGCAGGGTGTACCTGAAAATATGAATGCGCGGGCCGTTTCGGTGAATATCCAGAAACCGCCCAAATTTTACCTCCGCCTCACATCCGTACAGTAAAAGTACCTTCGCCGACCTGCGTAAGGTTACGGGGGACGCATCGGCAAACCGTAATTCCCTTCTTTGGAAAAGGAACGGTCAATGCGTCCCATGAATGCGACTCCGCCACGTTCCCGTCTGGCGGCAGGCATCGCGCGCAGCCTGCGCGTGGCCTGCGGCGGCCTCCTCCTCGCCACCACCACCGCGCCGGCCTGGGCCGGGTGCGACAGCACCTCACCCACGACCGGACAGACCGTTACCTGCACGGCAGCGGCACCGAGTCCGCAGACCACGCCCATCGCCAGCGTGCCGGGCTCGAGCAATGTCACCGTCAACGTGCAGGCCGGCGCCCAGCTCGGCATCGCCAGTGGTGCCGCGATCGCGCTGGACGGCGGCAGCGGGCACCGCATCGACAACAGTGGCAGCATCACCAGCGCCAGTGGCGTGGGCATCCTCACCAACGCGGCGACCACGGTGGTGAACCGCGGCGTCATCAGCGGCAGCACCGCCGGTATCATCTTCGGCGCCGGCGCCGACCGCCTGGACATGCTGGGCGGCAGCATCAGCAGCAGCGTCCTGCAGGGCGCCGGCAACGATGCCATAACCCTCAGTGGCGGCACCGTCGGCAGCATCGACCAGGGCGCCGACGCGGACAGCCTGGAGGTCTCGGGCGGCACCGTGTCCGGCACCGTGCAGCAGGGCTCGGGCATCGATACCTTCCTGATGACCGGCGGCAGCATCGGCGCGCTGCTGCAGGGCGATGGACTGGACCGTTTCCGCATGACCGACGGGCGCATCGTCGGCGCGTTCGATGATGGCGATTACGGCGAAATGACCGGCGGCCGCATCGGCCGGGTCAACATGAAGCTGGAAGACAACACCTTCCTGATGTCCGGTGGCACCATCGACGGCAACCTGGTTACCGGCTTCGGCAACGACACGATCGTGCTCTCCGATGGCTACATCGGCGGCAACATCAGCGTCAGCGGCGGCAACGATTCGGTCACCATCACCGGCGGCACCGTGCGCGGCGAGATCCGCCTCAGCTTCGGCGACGACCGCTTCGACTGGCGCGGTGGTGGGGTGGTGCACGGCCTGGTCGATTTCGGGGAAGGCAACGACACCGCCACGCTGGCCGACCTCAACGTCTCCTACCTTGGCGCGCTGCCGGGCTTCGACGGCGGCCTGGGTACTGACACGCTCAGCATGGACAACGTCAAGACCGATGGCGTGGCCCGCTTCACCGGTTGGGAATCGATGGCGCTGGCCAATGACAGCCAGCTGACCTTCGACGGCGACCTGCGCCTGGGCGATACCGGAAGCGGTACCGGCGCGCTCGACGTGGACGCGACCAGCACGCTGTTCGGCGGGGGCGTCAACGCCAGCATTGTCGCCTTCAACGCAGCACTGCCGGTCAACGTCACCAATGCGGGCCGCATCGACCTGACCAACGGCGGTGGCGGCGCCGGCGATGCGTTCACCATCGCCGGCAATTACACCGGCAATGGCGGTGCGCTGTACCTGGACACCGTGCTGGGTGCCGACGATGCCGCATCGGACCGGCTGGTGATCTCCAATGGCGTGGCCAGCGGGACCACGGGGGTGGGCATCCTCAACGCGGGCGGTGCCGGTGCCGAAACCGTGGCCGACCGCATTCTCGTGGTGCAGGCGATCAACGGTGCCAGCACCAGCCCGGGCGCGTTCGCGCTGTATGCACCGGTTGCCGCCGGTGCGTACGAGTATTTCCTGTTCAAGGGTGGCGTCAGCGCAGGGAGCAGCGAGAACTGGTATCTGCGTTCGACCGTAGTTAACGGTGTGGTCGCCGCGCCGGCCCCACCGCCCATCGGTCTGGGCTCGGTGACACCTGAGCCACCGCCGCCGGAGGCGTTGGGGACGCCGCCGCCTGCGCTGCCGCCGCCCCCCTCACCGGACGTTCCCGAAAACCCCGACCCGGTGGCGGCCGAGCCCGCGCCGCCGCCGGAGCCGGCCCCGCCACCGCCGGCCGCGCCGCCGCAGGAAGACGTGCCGCCGCCGGTGCCGACCGAAGTGGCCGCCGTTCCCGGGCCATTGGCAGAGCCGCCCACGCCTGACGCACGCCCGTCGGAAGAGGCCATCGTGCCGTTGTACCGGCTGGAAACCGGCCTCTACTCGGTGGTGCCGCCCCTGCTGCGCGAGACCAGCCTGGCCAGCCTGGGTACCTTCCACGAGCGCCAGGGTGAGCAGCGCATCCTCGCCGGCCAGGGCGGCGTGCGGGCCGCATGGGCGCGCCTGGTCGGGCAGAGCCACGAGCAGTACTGGGAGGGCGATGCCCAGCCCGGATTCGATGGCGACATCCAGGGCGTGCAGGCGGGTCTGGACCTCTATGCGAACGCAGGCGATGCGCACCGCGACCAGTTCGGCGTGTTCGTCGGCCGTACCCGCGCGCAGGGCAACGTCAACGGCTTTGCGATCGGCTGGGAAAATGTCGCGGTGGGGCGCACCCGCTTGGACGACAAGCACGTGGGCCTGTACTGGACACGTGCCGGCAGCGCCGGCGGCTACCTCGACGTGGTGGTGATGCAGAGCCGCTACGACGGCGAGGCGACCTCCGCACGCGGCATCGGCATCGACGTGGACGGCGATGGCACCACCGCATCGGTGGAAGTGGGCAAGCCGCTGCTGCGCTTCGGCCAGTCGGCCTGGTGGCTGGAGCCGCAACTGCAGGTGATCTGGCAGCGCACCTCGGTGGACGATGCCGCCGACCGCATCGCGCAGCTTCGCTTCAACGCCGACAACGCCTGGACCGGGCGCGCCGGCGTACGCCTGGCTGCCGACTACGAGATCGCCGGCAACGGCTGGCAACCGTACTTCAAGCTCAACTACTGGCAGACGCTCGATGGGGAAGACCGCATCGACTTCGATACCAACCGCATCATCAACCAGCAGGATTCACGCGCGCTGGAGGTCGGGTTCGGCGTGGTGGCGCGCTTCAACGCCAACGTCAGCGCGTTCGCGGTCGCCGACTACACCCGCGACCTGGAAAGCAGCCGGCAGAAGGAGCGCAAGGTGATCGAGGGCAACATCGGGCTGCGTTTCGACTTCTAGCCGGTAGGGTCGCATCCGGATCGACCGCCGTGGAATCCCCAGCGCCCGGTTACGGCATGACCCTTGGTGAAGCCGGATTTTTTGCTTCACCGCCGGTCATGCGTTATCGAGCGTGGAATCGCTGAGGACGGTTGTTCGGGAACCAACCCTACCTCGACCTGCGTCCGGTGCGACGGCGCGTTCACCGGGCTGCAGCAATCGCCCTGATGCGGGCCTGCGCGAGTGCTTCACCCACCGCCGGGCCCTTCAGGTGGGCAAGGTCGAGATCGCGGGCCTGTACTGACAACGCCGCTTGGTGCAGCCGCTTGAGTGTTTCACCCTGCGGGTACGGCCGATCCTCGAAGCCGAGGCGGCCACGCGCATCCGCCTCGCAGCACACCGCGATCCTGGCGATCCGTTCCGGCCGCCGGAACCCATCGCAACGGCCCAGCAGCTCCAGCACCGTGCCATCGCGCAATTCGTCGATGCGGTGCACGTTGAGATGGTCGCGGCACACCACCTCGGCCAGCTGAAGATGATCCAGCGGCACTTTCAGACGATCACACAGCGCACGCAGCGGTTCCAGCCCGCGCTGCTCATGCATCACATGGCGCGGCCATTCCGCTTGCGGAGTCAGTGCCTTGCCCAGATCGTGGGTAAGCGCGGCGAATCCCGCCAGGTCATCACCCGGCGCCAGCTGCGCGGCGATATCGCTGACCATTTCCTGGTGCACGCCCGTATCCACCTCCGGGTGGTACTCGGCACGCTGCGGCACTCCGTACAGCGCTTCCAGTTCGGGCAACACCGCCCCCAGCGCATTGGCATCGTGCAGCGTGCGCAGGAAGGCCGACGGTTGCGCCGAACCGAGCACGCGGCGCAGTTCCTGCCAGACCCGTTCGGGCACCAGCGCATCCAGCTCGCCGCTGTCGGCGATCTGCCGCATCAGCTGCATCGTTTCCGGCGCCACCGTAAAGCCCAGCGGTGCAAAGCGCGCCATGAAACGCGCCGCGCGCAGCACCCGCAGTGGATCTTCCACGAAGGCGGGGCCCACATGCCGCAGCACGCGCTGTTCAATGTCGCGCACACCGCGGTACGGGTCCACCAGCTCGCCGCTGGCCTCATCGCAGGCAATGGCGTTGATGGTGAAGTCCCGCCGCAGCAGGTCTTCTTCCAGCGTCACCGAGGGATCGGCATCGACGACGAAGCCCCGGTAGCCGCGCCCGGACTTGCGCTCGGTCCGCGCCAGCGCGTATTCCTCGCCCGTATCCGGGTGCAGGAATACCGGGAAATCCTTGCCCACGGCCTTGTAGCCCAGCGCTTCCATTTCCGGCTGGGTAGCGCCGACCACCACCCAGTCGCGGTCGCCGGCAGGACGCTGCAGCAGGCGGTCGCGCACGGCGCCGCCAACGAGATAGATCTTCATGGGCCCATGATGCCACGGCCGGCAACACCGGCCGTTGGCAGGCGCTCAGTCGCCGCCCTTCTCCGCATCCGTCGGGCAGGTGAATGCCTTCCGCTTCGCCTGCAGCCGCCCGTTCATGCGGTCGGTGACCGGCAGCGCGTCCCCGTTGAGACGCCAGTCGTAGATCACGCTGAACGCGAGAATGCGTGCAACGTACTCGCGGGTTTCCTTGTAGCTGATGGTCTCGATCCAGATATCCGGATCGAAGCCCGGCCGCTGCGACTGCCAGCGCGCGGTCGGGGTCGGTCCGGCGTTGTACGCGGCGATGGTCACATAGGGCAGGCCTTCGTACTTGTTCATCAGCTGGCGCAGGTAGGCAGTGCCGATGGCGATGTTGGTGTCGGCGTCATACAGGCTGGCCGCACCGCCATAGTTGGTCAGGCCGATGGTCTTGGCCACGCTCGCGCCGGTGGCCGGCAGCACCTGCATCAGCCCCATCGCATTGGCCGGCGAGCGGGCCTTCGGGTTGAAGATGCTCTCGGCGCGGATCTCGGCGGCCACCCAGGCCGGGTCGATCGCATTGCGCGCCGACTCACGGCGGATCGCATCATCGTGGTGCAGCGGGAAGCGCAGGCTGTACAGGCGCTGCTCTTCCGGGGTCTTGCCCAGCGAGAACACCGCGCGGTCGAACCAGCCGTTGTCGCGCGCCACTTCCACCGCAATACGGCGCTGCGTGGTGTCGAAGCGGGTGAGGGCATCGTTCCACTCGGCCACCGCCCAGCCCGAACGCTCGATCCTGAACAGTTCCATCGCGCGCACGATCGCCGGGTCGCGTGCCACCGTGGCCTGTGCCTGCGCACTGTCCTTGGGTTCCACCGGGCACAGCGTGTAGGTGCTCTGGCCCAGCTGGTCGGCGGCCAGGAAACCATGGAAGGTGGCCGCGCGCGCCGCTTCGCGGTACAGCGGCAATGCCTCGTTGCGCTTGCCCGTCTTGTCCAGCATGCGCGCCTCGAAATAGCGCCAGCGCGAGTCGCTGCGCTGCTTCGGCTCCATCTTGCGGATCGCCGCCAGCGTGGCCGGCCAGTCGCCGCGCGACATCGCCTCGCGTGCCCGCCACTCGTGCAGGCGCTCGTCATAGGCCGAATCCGACACGGCATTGAGCCGGCGTGCGGAATCGGGCCCATAGGACGCCACCGTCCATAGCGCGATCTGGTACTTCACATCCGCCTGCTGGGCGGCGCTCAGCTGCAGCGCGTTGGCGTACTGCGGCAGCTGCTGCTCGGTCGCGTCCGGGTCGGCCTTGGCCAGCTTGGCCAGGCCATCGGTGGCGATGCGCCGGCTGCGTTCGTTGCGCGGCCAGTTCAGCGCACTGGCATTGGGCTTGTCCACGAACGCGGCATAGGTGTTGGCCAGCGCCAGGTCGGCGGCCGGCAGCCCGCGGGCGGCACTGCGCATCACCGCCGGCTCCTGCGCGTCGGCCGCGGCATCGATGCGCTCCCAGCGCAGCTCCGCGCTCATCCCGCCCTTGGCATCCAGCACCGCAAAAACGGGATCGCAGGCATCGGGCAGGGACTTGCCGGTGCTGCGCCAGATCGCCTGCGCCTCACTGACCCACTGCGCATCGGCCTTGCCGGTAGCTTGGCGCGCATTGAGCTGGGCGCAGCGCAGGCCGACATTCTCGGTGGGCGCCCAGTTCGCCAGCAGGGTGGGCCAGTCCTGGCGCCGGGCTACCGCCGGCAACCACACGCTGCGGAAGCTGCTGGCCACGGCCTGGCCGTTGTAGCGCTTGAGAAAGTCCTGGGCCTGGGCAGTGGTGACCGTATCGATGTTGCGGCGCAGGTTGGCGTACTCCAGCCAGCCATACAGCGGGTGCTTTGCCAGCCCCGCCGCCTGGCCGGGATCGAACTGGCCGCGTTCGGCATTCTCGATGGCCGCCTTCATCTGCGCGCGCTGGGCGTCCAGGCTCTGGGCACCGGCATCGGCGCCCACGCCCGTGCAGGCGAGCAGGGTGGCGGAACTGAGGATCAGGAGGGGGAGTCGGTTCATGCCGAAAGGATAGCGGGCAGGGGTGAAAGCCGGTGACGGCAAGCCAACTCAATGATGAACAGCACCCGTCGCCCCCCTGAACAGGCGCCACGCACCGGCGTAATGTCAAAGCCACCAGCCCGATGGCAGCAGGAGACTCAAACCAGATGGTAGCGCCGGCCGTTGGCCGGCCCGCAGGAAAAACCAACAACAAGGACTCACACCATGGCATTCAGTGCAGCAGGCAACTCCGGACCACTGGCCGACATCAACGTCACCCCGTTGGTGGATGTAATGCTGGTGCTGTTGATCATCTTCATCGTGACCGCCCCGATGGTGTCCATGCCCATCCCGGTCAACCTGCCGCAACCCACCACCGTGGTACCGCCCACCGCACCGCCACCGCCGATCGAACTGCGGGTGGACGCCAGCAACCAGGTCAGCTGGAACGGCCAGATGGTTGCGGTCAGCTCGCTGCAGCAGCGCATGCAGGACGCCGCACAGGCCAACACCGGCAACGTTCCCGAACTGCGCATCGCCACCGACCCGAACGCCGAGTACGACGTGATGGCCAAGGTGTTGGCTGCGGCCAACAACGCGCACATGGAAAAGATCGCGTTCGTGAACCCGTAGCAGAACGAGCGGCCCGCCGAACGGTGGGCCGCTTCCGCGTCACCAACAGCTACGCTGGTAGGTACCGTCCGTTGGTCGGTACTCTCTCTGACTGCACCGAAAGCAACACCGCCTGCATCACCAGCCACTGTCGCTGCGCCTATCGTCTTGTAGGAAATCCCCGCGTAAGCCTGTAAGACAAGCCGAAAATCGCGGCAAAAGAAGCGCCAGTCACACCATTGAGTGAGAGCGGTCACACTTTCCCGCCTTGCCTACAACGCATCCATCGCGCATAAACCTCCCTGTCACTCACCGCCCGCACAGTCGGTCCACGCGGTGACGCCCGAATGATGTTTCCAGTCAAACGCGCAGTCTGCCTCCAGGAAGGAGTGCAGGGATGTCCAGCTCAACCCCGCACCGCACGCGCCAACGCGTGCTCGTCAGGGTAGCGGAGCGCACGGAGGTCCCCATTGGGATGTCCAGAAGAAAAGCGGTGGCTATATAAACGTGTATCCAGGAGGTAGGACGCGATGAGCAATGATGGCTTGGTTGAATTGAAGGCGGATGCCGTCACTTACTACTCCGTGCGCGATGAGTATGCATTTTTTGACTGGCTTGGGAAGATGGTATGCGTTAAAAATCACTATGGAAAAGGCACGGAGCTCTACATTGTTGTAGATCGGGCGGCCATATCACAGGGCGAACTCTTGGATCTGATTGCATTCTTCTACAGGTACAATATTTCAATGGGACAGTTGCGCGAGTTTGACGTGCCTGAGTTCTCTGGCTGGTTTCGTCGAAAGGACGCATACTGGAATAGTCGGGTTTTCGGCGGAGCCGATGCACCCTGAGGAGGTGAAAGTGCGGTTCTCGCCTTGGTTGCCCGTCGTTCGGCGGGCTTGTTTCGAACGTCGTTGTCTTCAAGTTCGCCGTTGATGAAGCGAAGGTCGAAAAGATGATCGTGGTGGTTATCCTTGCGTTGCTGTTGGTCGGATTTTGGCTGCGACGGAAGTTATTGAAACTGCGACAGAAAGGGCCGGTCGAACATGGAGACTGATCGCTACGTTATACCTAGAGGAAGCAAGTGATTCCCGGTGAGCTTCTACAGTTTGAGCCGGCGCGATGAGGCGGACGGTTCACCTCATGCTGGTAACCCTGTTGACGCTTTCCGGGTGTGGGCGGACGACGCAGGCCCAAGTCATCTATGACGCGCTTCGGACGGAAAATACCGCTCTGCTGGATGAGAAGTTGGCGCAGGGAGTAGACGTAAACGGTGCTGTGCTCGACGGTTGGACGCCACTCCCATTCAGTGTGGCAAATGGGAAGATTGCGTCAGCGGAATGGCTGATATGCAATGGCGCCGATGTAGACTCGATGGACGGTGGGGGCAACAGTGCTCTCTTTTGGGCAGTGAAATTGAAGAATGAAAGGGCAGTCAGGCTCTTGACCAAGAACGGGGCCGACCCGTGCCTCGCAGGTCCACGGGGCGAGACGGCTGTTTCCATGGCGATGGCGTATGGCCAAACTAAGCTCGCAGAGGAGTTAGGGCGCTGTGGGATGTAGTGCCTGCCGAATGTGCGGTGCTTCAGCGGCATGATCGAGGTCAAACAGGCCGACACGCTATTGGAGGCCTGCGCCTACAACCAGCGAGGAGATCGTGGAAATCGCTTGAATGGGTGCCTTTAATAGAGTCTATGTCCTGGGAAGGCGCGCGGATGAAGGTTTTCTATGTCAATCAAGTATGAGGTTCTGCTTGGTTTGCTACCACGGCCATCCAGCTCCCATGTCGTCTTCGACGATGGTCGTGTAGTGATTCAAGCGCGAGATGGCGATGATCGCGTGATCTTGGAGATAGCGTTTTCCTCGGTGAATTTCATCTGTGTTTCTGATGAAGGTGCTCGGTTGAGGCTTTTTGCTGATATGGGAGAGGCACGTGGTGCTTTGGTTCGGTGTCATGAGGGAACAATGATGAATTACTACATTGAGGAATCACTGGGTACGGCCTCCGGCCCTGGGTTGCTGCACTACATTCTCATGATAGGTGAAGAGGTGATTGACGTGATCTCTCCTGGTGAGCCGGAAGTGTTTCTGAGTTGTTAGTCGAGTTGGCGCACAGGTGGTTTTAGCCTTGGTTTTTGTCAACATATCGCTTCGTGTATAGGTACGACGTATGGCAGGAAGTTTGCGTAGAAGAGTTCGGTCGATCATCACTTTTGCATCGGTCGTTACGCTGCTGATTGCATGCGATGATGGAACTAGGGGGGAGCTTGATTCCAAGAAAATATATGGAGACATGAGTGGCCTGTACTATGGCGCGATGTGCGAATCTGGAAGTCAGGAGCTGAGCAATCTTCGATCCAGGGCGGTCCGGATTGCAGTCGATGGGGATGGCTGCGCAGTTCTCTACTTGGACGGTGTTGATCCTAAGGGAGCGCTGCTGGTATATCCCGGAGGGGACGGCGTCAGGCTTGAGTGCAGTGGACTCGAAGTAAAGCTGAAGAAAAGTGGTGCTCACACCCGTGTCCTAAGTCGGGTTCGAGAGAAGTGCGGTGCGAAGTGAGTGGAGATAGCGTCGGATCCATGTCCTGTATGGAAATCAGGCTTACTGCAGCCAGATTCGGACCGAATATTTCATATGGTTGGGGCGGTGCCTCGAGAGGATCAGCGAGTACGACGACTTCATACGCAGCCTGGTGGAGAGCGGTGGCGAAGTTGAGTTCTATGTAAGTGCGTTCTTGAGCGGATTGTGTGGGTTTCAGTTCCATAGCGCATTGCTCGGTCGGATCGCTGCGGCCGGGATAGGCCGATCGGTTGAGCTGTATCCGAAGGACGATTGAGGAAGCAACGCATAGGGGGCACTGCGATGAAGTCGCTTGGCTGCTTGCTCGTTCTTGTTGTGCTGGGGTTCCTACTTCTGCCCGCACCCGCACCGGCGGCGGTTTCCGTTGGGGGGCGCGTTGCCGACCACGAGCGAACCCTGCCTCAGCTCAGCGCGGTGACAGTGGCGCAGGACACTGTGCTGCAGACCCGCCTTGGCGCGCAGCTGGCCCGCCACCTGGCTGGGGCCACCACCGGTTACCAACGGCTCGACGAGCTGTCGATGACCCTGCACGAGCGCCGGCTGAAGCTGTACGACAGGTTGGGCATAGGGCCGTTGCGGGTTGAGCTTGTCTGGCCAGACCGTTCCTGGACGGTCTACACCATGGACGGCAACAGCAACCGCCGGGCCGGCTATGTCACGGGTCAAAGCCGCGACCCCTACGGCAATCAGCTGCCGGACCAGAGTGCTGCCCAGCGCGCCGGTGCGGTGTCGCTGGTCGGGTCGTACCAGTTCCAGAATGTCCGCAACCGCCAGGCGTGGGTGCGGGCCGCACGGGCGCAGGGCATCCCCGTGCACGTCGACACCCCTTCTGCCACCCGCCTGCGGTGCCGATGGTCGGGCACCGCTTTGAGCTGCCATACGGAATAGGGCGCTTCCGTCCGGAATTCGGCTGCTGCGCAGCCGCTCGTCGGCTTAGATGCGCCGCTCGGTGCCGCATCCGTAACGTCTGCGTGAAATCCACACTTTCATCACGCCTTCATCTTTACAGGTTGTTTACAAAGGAGACGCTGCCGCGCTTCAAGGGGGAGGCGAGGCGGCCCCAGCAAGCCATTCCTTTGGAGAGAGAGCGAATGAACAACCTGCATTACCGCCCCTTGGCGGCTGCCGTAGCGCTGTGCCTGCTGTCCGTCCCCGCCCTTGCCACCGCGCAGGATGCTCCCCGCACCACCACCGAACTGGACCGGGTGGAAGTCACCGGTACCCGCATCAAGCGGGCCGAGGTCGAAGGCCAGGTGCCGATCCAGACCCTCACCCGCAGCGAGATCGAACGCACCGGCCTGAATTCCATCGGCGAGGTGCTGCAGCAGCTGACCGGTTCCGGTTCGGCGCTCAACGCCAAGTTCAACTCGTCGGGCAACTTCGGTTTCCCGCCCGACGGCAGCGGCGTGGGTGCCGGTTCGGCCCAGGTCGACCTTCGCCACCTGGGCGCCAAGCGTGTGCTGGTGCTGGTCGATGGCATCCGTTGGGTCAACGAATCCTCCGCGTCCGGCGTGGGCGCGGCCACCGACCTCAACACCATTCCGCTGGCGATCGTCGAGCGCATTGAAGTGCTCGAAGACGGCGCCTCGTCGCTGTACGGTTCGGACGCGATTGCCGGCGTGGTCAACATCATCACCCGCCGCGAGTTCGATGGCGGCCAGGTCACCGTGAACTACGGTGAGTACAGCAAGGGCGATGGCACCCAGAAGGGCGTGGACCTGGCCTGGGGCACCAGTGGCGACCGCTACAGCCTGTTCCTGGGCGCCAGCTGGACCAAGCAGGACGCGGTATATGCCAACACCCGCGAACAGTCGCGCTACCCGGTTCCCGGCACCGGACTGTCGTTCGGCAGCTCGGCGACCCCGACCGGCCGCTTCATGTTCACCGACCCGAACACCGGCATTGCCTACAACATCACGCCCAACACCGGCGCCACCGATCCCACCTTCAACGGCGTGGGCGGTTGCGACCGGACCGACGATTACCACTGCTTCACTACGGCGGACCGCTTCAACTTCGCCGAATACAACCTGCTGCTGACCCCGTCCGAGCGCAAGGGCATCTTCGGCCAGTTCCGCTTCGACATCACCGACAACGTGCAGTGGTACATCAAGGCGCTGGCCAACCGCCGCGAATCGACCAACCAGGCCGGCCCCGAGCCGCTGTTCTTCGGCCCTGATGGCGCCACCGGCAACCCGTTGGCCGACAACATCGTCATTTCCGCGCTCAACCCGTACAACCCGTTCGGGTTCGACCTGGATTCGTCCAGCAACCTGAGCATGATCGGCCGCCGCCCGGTGGAAGGCGGGCCGCGCATCTTCGAGCAGGAAGTGAACACCACCTACTTCGCCACCGGGCTGGTGGGCCTGTTCCAGGCCGTCGATCGCAGCTGGTCGTGGGACGTCAACGGCATGTACAGCAAGAACAAGGCCGAGCAGACCAACTACGGCAGCTACAACATCTACAACGCCAACATCGCGTTGGGTGATCCGGCCATCTGCGCGGCCACCCCGGGCTGCGTGCCGCTGAACATCTTCGGCGGCCCAGGCACCATCACCCGGCCGATGCTGGACTGGATCCAGCCGGTGGTGCACGACCGCAGCCAGAACGAGCTCACCCTGTTCACCGCCAACCTGAGCAGCGACCTGCTCACGCTGCCGGCAGGCCCGCTGTCGTTTGCCACCGGGTACGAGTACCGCAAGTACGAAGGCGAATACCAGCCCGATCCCATCACGGTGCGCGGCCACTACAACGGCGTGCCGTCGCTGCCGACCTCAGGTTCCTATGATGTTAACGAGGTGTACCTCGAACTGGCGGTGCCGATCTTCGCCAAGAGCGCGCTGGGTGAAAAGCTGGACCTGAGCCTGGCCGGGCGCTATTCGGATTACTCCACCTTCGGTGGCGAGTTCACGCCCAAGTACGGCCTACGCTGGCAGGTGACCGACGACTTCGTGCTGCGCACCAGCTATGCCGAAGGCTTCCGCGCCCCGTCCATCGGCGAGTTGTACGGCTCGGCCGCGCGCGCGGATCTGCAGCTGTTCGATCCGTGCTCGGTGGGCCTGGGCGGCACGCCGCCGCGCGGCAGTGCGGCCAACTGCGCGGCGCTGGGCGTGCCGACTGGCTTCCAGCAGGCGAATTCGCAGATCTCGGTCACCACCGGCGGCAATGACCAGCTGGATCCGGAAACCTCGCGCAGCTTCAGTGCCGGCTTCGTGTGGAGCCCGTGGTTCGGCAACAACGCCTCGTGGTCCGAGCGCTTCGACGTGGAAGTGACCTTCTACCGCCACAACATCGAAGGCGCGATCCAGGCCATCGATGCGCAGACCCAGCTTGACCTGTGCGTGGACACGCTGGACGCGCTGTACTGCGATGGCATCACCCGTGCATCGACCGGTGCGGTGAGCGGCTTCAACAACCGCCTGACCAACCTGGGCTCGATCAAGACCGACGGCTGGGACGTTGACCTGTTCTGGACGCTGCCGCAGAGCGAGATCGGCCAGTTCAAGCTGGGTTGGCAGAACACGTTCGTGGGCCGCTATGAGGCGCTGGGGGCGGCAGGCCAACGCCAGCCGCAGGAACCGGGCGTGGAGGTGGTCAACAGCTCCATTCCGGAATGGACCAGCAACGCAACCATTGGCTGGACCCTGGCCAACTGGAACGCGTCGTGGACGGTGCGGCACATTTCCGAGCTGACCGAGCAGTGCGGCGACGCGTCCAGCTTCCCGGTGTGTAGTGACCAGGCCGGCGGGACCAACAAACTTGCAGCCACCACGTACCACGACTTCCAGGTGGGCTACAAATTCGACTGGATGAAGGGCCTGCAGCTCAGCGCCGGGTTGAACAACGCGTTCGACAAGGATCCGCCGATCTGCCTGTCATGCTCGCTCAACGGCTATGACGCGTCGACGTACGACATCCCGCGTGGGCGCTACTGGTACCTGCGCGCGGACCTGCGGTTCTGATTGAAACGCAGATTGAAACACAGAAAGCCGGGCTTGGCCCGGCTTTCTGCTTGTTACCGGCCACCCCGACCAACGGTCGGGTGCAACCTCAGAACGACCAGGTGAAGGTGATCGAGCCGTTGCGGCCGTCGCCGTAGGCACCGTAGCCGTTGATCTGCGAGAAGTATTCCTTGTCCAGCAGATTGTTGAGGTTGGCCTGCACGCTGAACTGCGGGGCCAGGCGGTAGCGCACGAAGGCACTGACCAGCGCGTAGCTCTCCTGCTCGATGCGGCCGTAGGCCGGCACCGGGTAGTAGATGCCGTTCTGCCAGTTCACGCCGCCACCGACGGTCAGGTCGCTCAGCGCCTGCGGGGTGTAGCTGGTGAACAGCTTGATGGTGGTCTGCGGCAGGTTGGTGTTGATGTCCGCGCCGTTGATGTCCTTGGCCACGTAACGCGAGGCACCGAAGGTGGCGTTCCAGCCCGCCGCCAGCTCACCGTTCAATTCCAGCTCGAAGCCACGGCTTACCGTGCCGCGCGCGGCGATGTAGGCGAACTCGTTCGGGCTGCCCTGCACCGGAATGGTGGTGGCTTGGCCCACGTTGTCCTGCTCGATGCGGAACACCGCGAGCGAGGCATTCAGGCGGTTGTCGAACCAGGCGGCCTTGACGCCCACTTCGTAGCTCTTGCCGTCCACCGGATCCAGGTAGCTGCCGTTCTGCTGCTTGAGCGTCTGCGGCTGGAAGATCTCGGTGTAGGCGGCGTAGGTCGACCAGGTGTCGTTGAGGTCGTAGACCAGGCCGGCATAGGGCGTGGTGACCTTGTGCGAGCGGTCGGCGCCTTCGCCTTCGCTCTTCCAGTCGGTGTAACGCGCACCGAGGATCAGCTTCAGCGGATCGGCCAGCGACAGGCGGGTGGCGGCATAGCCGGCCTTCTGGGTGATGGTGCCTTCGCTCTGCAGCGGCAGGGTGTCCAGCCAGTTGGGTTCCGGGAAATCGGCAACGCCGCCCAGGTAGTTGTCCAGCGGCGCCCAGCCACCCTGATAGTCACCATAGTTGGCGTAGCGGCGCTTGTTGTAGCTCAGGCCGGCCATGACCTGGTGCTCGCGGCCGAACAGCTGGAACGGGCCTTCGACGTAGCCGTCCACCGCATCGACCTTGCGCTCGGTGTTGTAGAAGCCGGCCGACGGGGTGACGCCGGCGCCGGTAACCGGGTCCAGCAGCGAAGCACCGGTGGTCCAGTCGTTGTAGGCCGGGTAGAACAGCTTGTCGTCGGCCTTGGTCTCGTCATGGGTGGCGCCCACGCGAACCTTCCAGTCGTTGGCGAAGCCGTGTTCCAGGGTCGCGAACAGGCGCTTGCTGGTGGTGTCCCAGTAGGTCCAGCGCGGATTGGCGCTGAACGATTCGTCGAACGGGGTCGGCGAACCGTCGGAGAACAACATCGGGAAGCCGCCCCAGGTCACGCCGTTGGCGCGCTTCTGCTGGTAGTCGTAGCCCACGCTCAGCTGGGTGTCTGGGGTCAGGTCGGCGTCGATCACCGCATAGCCCAGCGTCTTGTGCTGGTCGTAGCCGTCCATCTGCGATTCGGTATCGAGGTAGCTGCCGATCACGCGCGCGCGCACCGAACCACTGGCATTCAGCGGGGTGGTCACATCCACGGTGCTGCGGGTGCGGCCCCAGCTGCCGACGTTGACCGACACGCTGCCGGTCAGTTCGGCGCTGTCGGCGTGCTTGCGGATCAGGTTGACCGAGGCCGACGGGTTGCCCGCGCCGGTCAGCAGGCCGGTGGCGCCACGCACCACTTCCACGCGGTCGTACAGGGCCAGGTCCAGGCCGGAATCGCCGTAGCTCCAGTTCTGCACCATCTGGGTGGGCAGGTTGTCGTACTGGTAGCTGTCGATATAGAACCCGCGCGAGTAGAACTCGGTGCGCTCGGTGTCGGACTGGGTGCTGCTCACGCCGGTGGTGTTGGCCAGCACGTCGATGATGTCATCGAGGTTCTGGTCCTCGATGCGCTGGTGGCTGATGATGCTGATCGACTGCGGGATCTCGCGCGGGGCGAGGTCGAAGCGGGTGCCGGCCGAGGTCTTGCGGACCGAATAGCCCTCGGCACGCTCGCCCTTGACCACGATTTTGTCCAGCGTGGTGGCGTCGGCGCCGATGTCCTGCGCGAAGGCGGGAGCCGCAGCCAGGGTGGCCAGGGCGATCAACAGCGCCTGCGGCAGGCGGCCTTGCGGCAAGGTGCGGGACGGCAGAGCGGAACTACGGGTCATCAGCGTTTCCTGGGCGGCGGCGCGCACCAGGCGGCCATCCTCGGATGCCGGGCGCTGCAGTCAAAGTGGGGGCAGTACGCGGCTGGCGGGTGCCGTGAAAACAGGCACGGGCGTTGGCAACTGATCGCCGCTGCGCCTCCATGGCGCGAACGGGATCTCATTATGGTAATGCGAATCAGTCCTATCCGCAATGTCTACCGGTCGCAAGTGGGGGGTGGGTCCCGATCAAGGGTCCGGACCTACCAGCGCTTAACATCGGCGGGCCTACCGTTGGTCTCACCCGGGCCGGAGCCCGATCCCAGGAAACGGTGATGATCGCCAAGAACACCCTGTGCCTCTGGTATGACGGGACCGCCGAAGAAGCGTCGGCGTTTTACGCAGCCACCTTCCCAGACAGTTCGGTGCAGGCCGTGCACCGCGCGCCCTCCGACTTTCCCGGCGGCAAGAAGGGCGATGTGCTGACGGTGGAGTTCACCGTGGTCGGCATTCCCTGCATCGGCTTGAACGGCGGGCCGGCGTTCAAGCACAGCGAGGCGTTCTCTTTCCAGATCGCCACCGACGACCAGGCCGAGACCGACCGCCTCTGGAATGCCATCGTCGGCAACGGTGGCCAGGAGAGCGATTGCGGCTGGTGCAAGGACAAGTGGGGGCTTTCCTGGCAGATCACCCCGCGCGTGCTGACCGAGGCGTTCAACAGCACCGACCCGGCCGTGGCCAAACGTGCCTTCGAGGCGATGATGACCATGAAGAAGATCGACGTGGCCAGGATCGAGGCGGCAGTGCGCGGGTAACGACACGGCAGGTATCTCGCAACGGGTGCCCCGGCGTATCCTCGCGCGATGACTACGTCGCGCCTCTCCACGCTGTTCCCCGTCCTGGCCGTGCTCGGCTCGGTCACTTCGCTTGCCGTGGGTACCTCGTTCGCCAAGGATCTGTTCCCGGTGATCGGTGCGCAGGGCACCAGCGCGCTGCGCGTGGGCTTCTCCGCGCTGGTGCTGCTGGCGGTGTTCCGGCCGTGGCGCTGGACCACGACGCGGGCCGATGCCGGCGCGATCTTCCGTTACGGCATCACCCTGGGGGTGATGAACCTGCTGTTCTACATGGCGCTGCGCACGATTCCGTTCGGCATCGCGGTGGCCATCGAGTTCTGCGGTCCGTTGGCGGTGGCGATGTGGTCCTCGCGCCGCCCGATCGATTTCGTCTGGGTGGGGTGTGCGGCCGCCGGCCTGCTGCTGTTGCTGCCGCTGGGCCACGGCGAGCCGCTTGACCTGGCTGGTGTGTTGTACGCGCTGGGCGCGGCGGTGTGCTGGGCGCTGTACATCATCTTCGGCAAGCGCGCCGGCCACCTGCCGGCCGGGCATACGGTCTCGCTGGGCATGTGTGCGGCGGCGCTGGTGGTGGTGCCGGTGGGCGTGGCGCATGCGGGCATGGCGCTGCTGGACCCGAAGATCCTGCTGTTCGGGCTGGGCGTGGCGGTGGTGTCAAGCGCGATTCCGATGTCACTGGAAATGGCGGCGTTGAAGCGCTTGCCGAAGGAAACCTTCGGCATCCTGATCAGCATGGAACCGGCGGTGGCTGCACTGCTAGCGATGGGCCTGCTGGCCGAGCACCTCACGCCGCTGCAGTGGGCGGCGATCGGCTGCACGGTGCTGGCGTCGGTGGGGAGCACGTTGACGGCAAACCGGCGGCCGCCGGCGCTGCCCGACCCGGCGGGGTGAATCAATGGGTGGCCGATCGGGCACGCATTTTGTGCATCAACCGCGCACCGGCGCGTCGCCGGCCACGTAGTACGTGGCCGTGCTGCGCGGCAACGGTTCGCGGCCCCGGATGCGGTCGGCGATCTTCTCGGCAATCATGATCGAGGTCGCATTGAGGTTGCCGGTGATGATGCGCGGCATGATCGAGGCGTCCACCACGCGCAGGCCCTGCATGCCATGCACGCGGCCCTGGCCGTCCACCACGCTCATCGCATCGGTGCCCATCGCGCATGAACACGACGGGTGGTAGGCGGTTTCGGCACGGGCACGCACGAAGGCATCCAGCTCGGCGTCGGTGCGGCAGTCCGCGCTGGGGCTGATCTCGCGGCCGCGGTACTCGTCGAGCGCGGGCTGGGCGATGATCTCGCGGGTGATCCGGATCGCATCGCGGAACTCCTGCCAGTCCTGGTCGGTGGACTGGTAGTTGAACAGGATGGACGGATGCTGGTGGGGGTCCAGCGAACGCGCATGCACGCGGCCACGGCTGGGCGTGCGCATCGACCCGACATGCGCCTGGAAGCCATGTTCCTTCACCGCGTTGGTGCCGTTGTAATTGATCGCCACTGGCAGGAAGTGGTACTGGATGTTGGGCCAGGCGAAGTCGTCACGGGTGCGGATGAAGCCGCCGGCCTCGAACTGGTTGCTGGCGCCGATCCCGGTGCCGGCGAACAGCCATTCGGCGCCGATCGCCGGCTGGTTCCACCACTGCAGCGCCGGGTACAGCGACACCGGCTTGGTGCAGGCGTACTGCATGTACACCTCAAGATGGTCCTGCAGGTTTTCCCCCACCCCGGGCAGGTCGTGCACCAGCGGCACGCCGAGCGCGGCCAGCAGTGCCGGCGCACCGACCCCGGAGCGCTGCAGGATCTGCGGCGAGGCGATCGCGCCGGCGCACAGCAGCACCTCGCGCCGGGCCTCGACATCGATCGGTTCGGCGCTGCCGCCGGCCAGGTAGCGCACGCCCACCGCGCGCTTGCCGTCGAACAGGATGCGGTCGGTGGTGGCGTGGGTGACGATCTCCAGCCCTGGCCGGCCCCTGGCCATGTCCAGGTAGCCGCGCGCAGTACTGGAGCGGCGCCCGCGCGGGGTCACGGTGCGGTCCATCGGGCCGAAGCCTTCCTGCTGGTAGCCGTTGAGGTCGTCGGTGCGCGGGTAGCCGGCCTGTACGCCGGCCTCCACCATGGCGTGGAACAGCACGTTGTTATCGTTCTTCGGGGTGGCCACGCTGACCGGGCCATCGCCGCCGTGGTAATCGTTGGGCCCGATGTCCCGGGTTTCGGCCTTGCGGAAGTAGGGCAGCACGTCCAGGTAGCTCCAGTCCTCCAGGCCATCGAAGGTAGCCCACTGGTCGAAATCCAGCGCGTTGCCGCGGATGTAGCACATGCCGTTGATCAGCGAGGAGCCGCCCAGGCCCTTGCCGCGCCCGCATTCCATGCGCCGGTTGTCCATGTGCGGTTCCGGCTCTGTTTCATAGGCCCAGTTGTAGCGCCGGCCCTGCAGCGGGTAAGCCAGCGCGGCCGGCATCTGCGTGCGGAAATCCAGGCGGTAGTCCGGGCCGCCGGCTTCCAGCAGCAGCACGCTCACGCCGGCGTCTTCGGTGAGGCGCGCGGCCAGCGTGTTACCGGCCGAACCGGCGCCGATGATGATGTAGTCGTACTCGCGTTTCATCGCGGGGGTCTCCTGGTCAGGCCGGTCAGAACACCGACGCGTAGCGGTCCAGTTCGATCTGGACGGATTTGGTGCGGGTGTAGGCACGCAGCGTGGCCAGGCCGTTCTCGCGGCCCACGCCGGACTGCTTGTAGCCGCCCACCGGCATCGTGGCCGGCGATTCGCCCCAGCAGTTGACCCAGCAGATGCCCGCTTCCAGGCGGTGGATCAACCGGTGTGCGCGGCTCAGGTCCGGTGTCACCACGCCGGCCGCAAGGCCGTAGTCGGTGGCATTGGCGCGACGGATCGCCTCGTCTTCATCTTCATAGGTCAACAGGCTGAGCACCGGCCCGAAGATCTCTTCGCGCACGATGGCCATGTCGTCGCGGCAATCGCTGAAGATGGTCGGGGCTACATAGCAGCCCTTGCCCAGCGCGCCGTCGGTAAGGCGCTCGCCACCGCATACCAGGCGCGCGCCTTCTGTCTTGCCGCTCTCGATGTGCGCCAGCACCCGGCGCATGTGCGCGGCGCTGACCAGTGGGCCGAAGTTGGTGTCTTCGGCCAGCGGATCGCCGATGCGGATACGGGCCACGCGTTCGCGCAGCGCCTGCTCGATATCCGCCTGCAGCGCGTGCGGTACGAACACGCGGGTGCCGTTGGTGCAGACCTGCCCGGAGCTGTAGAAGTTGGCCATCATCGCCACATCGGCGGCCAGGTCGATATCCGCATCGGCGCAGATGATCAGCGGCGACTTGCCGCCCAGCTCCATGGTCACCTCCTTGAGCGTGGAGCTGGATGCGCTGGCCATTACCTTGCGCCCGGTGGCGGTGCCGCCGGTGAAGGAGATCTTCTCGATGCCGGGGGTGTTCGGTCAGTGCGGTGCCGACCCCGGCGCCATCACCGGGCAGTACGTTGAACACGCCATCGGGCAGGCCGGCTTCGGTGAAGATTTCGGCCAGCTTCAGCGCGGTCAGCGGGGTCACTTCGCTGGGCTTGAAGATCATCGCATTGCCCGCCGCGAGCGCAGGGGCCGCCTTCCACAGCGCGATCTGGATCGGGTAGTTCCAGGCGCCGATCGCGCCGACCACGCCCAGCGGTTCCTGCCGTGTGTAGAAGAAGCTGCCTTCGCGCAACGGCACCTGGCTGCCTTCCAGCCCGTGCATTACCCCGGCGTAGTACTCCAGCACGTCCGCGCCGGTGACGATGTCCACGCTGCGGGTTTCGCTCAGCGGTTTGCCGGTGTTGAGGCTTTCCAGTTCGGCCAGGTCGTCGTTGCGTTCGCGCAGCAATGCCACCGCGCGCAGCAGGATGCGCGAGCGCTCCACGGTGGTGAGCGCGGCCCAGGCCTTCTGGCCGGCATGGGCGCTTTCCACCGCGGCATCCAGGTCGTCGCTGTTGGCGCTGTGCACATTGGCAAGCACCTCGCCGTTGGCCGGGTTGACCACTTCGAAGGTGCGGTTGCCCTGCGAGGCCACATGGCGGCCGCCGATGTACAGCAGCTGGTCGGGGAAGGTGGGCATGTCGATGACTCCTGTTTGCGTCGGGAGACCAGCGGGTTCAACGGGTCAGATGCAGGAACTGCAGGTGGCGCTCGTACTGGTCGATGATGTCGTTGATGATCTGCTGGCGGCTGTAGCCGACCAGCTCGTAATCCTGTCCGCCTTCGTAGAGGTGCACTTCGGCGCGGTAGTAGCGCTGGTTGCGGAAGCGCTGCGCGGCGAACGAGGGGGTGAGGTAGCCCTTCATCACCACCTGGTAGGTGAACACCTGCTGCTCGCCATGGTCCACGGTGAGCTGCATGTCGCCTGGCTCGAAGCGGGTTTCCACGTCCAGCCCCTTGTCGCGCAGCTGCGCGGCCACGGCCTCGAGTGCCGGGCGCACTTCTTCATCCATGAAGCGGTACACCTCGTCGCGTGCCGGGAAGTGCACGGCCTGGGTGATGCGCTGGCGCCAGCCACGCTGGTGCCGTGATTGCCCCACCACGGGAATGGGCGAGTATTGCGAGGCTTTCTTCCGCTGGGATTCCTCGCCCAGTGCGCGGGTCAGCCCCCACAGCATCAGCAGCAGCACCACCGAGAACGGCAACGAGGCGAGCACCACCGCCGATTTGAGCGCATCCATGCTGCCGGCCAGCAGCAGCCCGGCGGTAACCAGTGCGGTCATCACCCCCCAGAACACGCGCAGCCAACGCGGGCCGTCTTCCTCGGGCATGCCGCCGTGCGAGGACAGGGTGGACAGCACCACGGTGCCCGAATCGGCCGAGGTGACGAAGAAGATGAAGCTCACGATCACCGTCACGGTGATCACCGCGCGGCTCCACGGGTAGTTGTCCAGCAGCGCGTACAGCACGGTCGGCGGGTTATCCACGGCCATCTGCGCCAGGTGCTCCTGGCCGTGGTGCAGCACCTGGTCCAGCGCGCTGTTGCCGAAGATCGACAGCCACGCCAGGGTGAACCCGAGCGGGATCAGCAGCACGCCGAACACGAATTCACGGATGGTCCGCCCGCGCGAAATGCGGGCGATGAACAGCCCCACGAACGGCGCCCAGCCGATCCACCAGGCCCAGTAGAACACCGTCCAGTTGCCCAGCCAGTCGGCGCGGCCGCCGTAGGCATACACGTCGAAACTCTTGCCCACCACATTGCCCAGGTAATCGCCCAGGTTCTGCATGAAGGTGCTGAGCAGGTACTGGGTGGGGCCGGCGAACAGCATGAACAGCAGCAGCGCGATGGCCAGCAGCATGTTGATGTCCGACATCCAGCGCACGCCCTTCTCCACGCCGGACACCGCCACGAGGATCGCCGCGCCCATCATCAGCGCGATCAGCGCCACCTGCACCCACGGCGCGTGCGGGATCGGCAGCAGCACGTTCAGGCCGGCATTGAGGTGCAGCACGCCAAAGCCCATGTCCGCGCCGATGCCGAACACGGTGGCCACGATGCCCAGCGCATCCACGGTGTAACCGATGGGGCCGTTGATGCGCTTGCCGATCAGCGGGTACAGCGCCGACCGCAGCGCCAGTGGCAGGTTGTGGCGGTACGCGAAGTAGGCCAGCGCCATCGCCGCCAGCGCGAACACGCCCCAGCCGTGCAGGCCCCAGTGCAGGAACAGCAGCTGCATGGCCTGGCGCGCGCCGGCTTCGCCACCACCCACGCCACCTTGCGGCGGCTGCAGGTAATGGGTGAGCGGTTCGGACACGCAGAAGAAGAACAGCGTGATGCTGATCCCGGCCGCGAACAGCATGCCGGCCCAGGAGAGATAGCTGAACTCCGGCTCGTCATGGTCCGCGCCCAGTTTCACCTGGCCGTAGCCGGACAGTGCCACCCCGACCACGAAGACCAGGTACACGGTCATTGCCAGCAGGTAGTACCAGCCCACGTTGCGCGACGCCCAGGTCTGCGCTTCCAGCAGCAGCACGCCGGACGAAATGGGAAACGCGGTGACCAGAATGGCGAATGCCGCCACGATCGTGGCGGCAAGCAGGAAGACGGGTCGAAGCGTGCGCACCTCGCTGGGAGGCGTCTCCACGATGTTCATGGATGAAGGGGCTCACGGTGCCGTTGCCGGCAGACCCCACGCATTAGCGCATACGCGCTGTGGACATCCCGTTTACGCGGTCAGCGCAGGGCGTCGCTCGGCACGTCGATCTCCATGGCCAGTGCCAGGTGATCGGAAAACGCCGCCGGTACCGCTTCGGCACTGCGTTGCTGCAGGCCGCTGCTGAGCAGGATGTGGTCGATGGCCCGGTCCGGCCGCCAGCTCGGGAAAGTGGGTACCGCGCAGCCGGGCGGTTGCAGGTTGGTCTTCTGGTACAGCACCTGCATTTCCGGGCGTTCGGCCAGGCAGTTGAAGTCGCCCATCAGCACCGCGTTGGAATGCTCGGACAACAGATCGGCGATGAAGGCCAGCTGCGACATGCGCGAGTTGGTGCCCAGCGACAGGTGCGCCACCGCGACCGCCAGGCCCTCGTTGCCATCGCCGAACTTGGCCAGCAGCACGCCGCGCCCGCCGATCCGGCCGGGCAGGGCATGGTCCTGGACTTCCACTGGTTCCAGCCGGCTCAGCAGGCCGTTGGCACTGGAGGCCACCCCGCCCATGCGGCGGTTGGGTTGGTGGCTCCAGTAATTGAAGCCGGCGCGCTCGGCCAGGTAGTGGGTCTGGTTGGTGAAGCCCGAGCGCAGGCTGCCGGGGTCGGCCTCCTGCAAACCGACGATGTCGTGACCGCGGGCCAGCTGGGCGATGGCGTCCAGGCTGGTCCGCTTGCGCCCCGCCGGCAGCGCATGCGACCAGCTGCGGGTCACGTAGTCGCTGTAGCGGCGGGTGCTGGAGCCGGCCTGGATGTTGGCCGTCAGCAGGCGCAGGGTCCGCGTGTTGGGGGAAGTCACGACGGTCGCTTGCTCTTGGATGCTCAGTTGCCCTTGGCGGCGCGTTCGCGGGCGATCAGGTGATCGGCGATGCGCAGCATGTCCGGGAAGCTCTTGCCCTTGACCAGGTACTTGCCGTTGACGATCACCGACGGCGTGCCGGTGATCTGGCTGCGCTGGGCGAACTGCTTGGCGGCACTGGTCTTGGCGCTCACCGCGAAGCTCGACATGGCGGCTTCGAACTGCTTGGCATCGGCACCGTGCTTGGCATAGAACGCGGCGATGTCCTGCACCGAATCACGGCCGCGCTCGCCCTTCAGGGCCTGGTCGACGTGGATGGCCTTGTACAGCGCTTCGTGGGTCTTGTCTTCCAGGTTCAGCGCCTGTGCGGCGTAGAAGGCCTTGGCGTAGTCATCCCAAGTGCCGCCGAACATGGCCGGCACGTAGACGAAGTTCACATCGCTCGGCAGGCCGGCTTTCCACGGCCCGATCAGTGGCTGGAACGCAGCGCAGGCCGGGCAGACGAAGCCGAAGACTTCGGCCACTTCGATCTTGCCGGTGGCCGGCTGGAACGGCTTGCCGTTGGCGATGACCACGTAGTCGGTGCCTTCCACGGGCGCCGGACCGGTCGGCTGCGAGGAAGCCGGTGCCGGGGCCGGGGTGGTGGCTTCGGCAGCGGCGGTCTCGGCGGCGGCGGTTTCGCCGCTGGCGGCCGGTGCGGCCTCGGTCGGGGCCGGGGCGGTTTCAGCCGCCGGGGTGCTGGTCGGCGCAGCCGGTTCGGTCGGCGTGGCGGTGTTGGCGGTGCCGTCCTGCGCCTTGCAGGCGGCCAGGATCGGCAGCAGGGCCATGAGCATGAGGGCGAAACGGGTCTTCATCGAAGCGTCTCCAGCAGAGCATGTTGGGGCCGGCGCGTCGGGCGCCGGCCAGAGGGGAATGATGACACGCGGCCGCCGGGGCGCCGCGTGCAGGGTGCGTGACGGTTCAGCGAGCCTTCGCGGCGCGTTCGCGTTCGCGGGCGATCAGGGCATCGGCGTTGCGCAGCATGCTTTCGAAGGACGTGCCCTTGACCAGGTACTTGCCGTTGACGATCAGCGACGGGGTGCCCTGCACCTTGACCCGCTGCGCGAAGGATTTGGCGACGGCCAGCTTTGCCTCCACTTCATCGCTCTTCAGCGCGGTGGTGAATTGCTGTTCGGTCACGCCGTAGTCCTTGTAGAAGCCGGCCAGCTCCGTGGGCGACACGTTGGAGAGGGGCAGCGAGCCCTTTTCATGCAGTGCATCGAACATCGCCACATGACTGCGCTTGGCCACGCCCAGCTGGTCGGCGGCGTAGTAGGCGCGGGCATAGGAATCCCAGTAGCCACCGAACACGGCCGGCACCGGCGTGAAGCGCACATCCTTGGGCAGCTTCTTCTGCCAGGCCTGCAGCAGCGGCTCGAAGTGGGCGCAGTGCGGGCAGGTGTAGCCGAACACTTCCGCTACTTCGATCTTGCCGGCCAGCGGCGCCAGCGGGCCGGGTGCCTGGATCACTTCGTAATCCTTGCCTTCCACCAGTGCGGCGGGGGCGGGCGCGGCCAGTACGGACAGGGGGCTCAGGGCCAGCAGCAACAGCATCAGGCGGGGCATCAACGTCATCTACATCCATCTCCATCGGAAAAAACAACGCCGGCCCAGTGCCGGCGTGGCAGTGAACATAACCCGCCGCCTGGGCGGGGCGCATCTGTCATCGGTCCCGGACAGCCGTCATTGGCGTGCACCGCCCACGGCCGAACGCGGCGCGGCGGTGGCCACGTCATCGGCGCGGTTGTGCAGGCCCTGCAGGTAGCTGCCCAGTGCCTGGATTTCCTGTTCGGTCAGCGACTTGGCGATGGTGGCCATGATCTGGAAGTGCGCCTTGTCGGTCTGTTGGGTCACGCCGGCCTGGTACTCCTGCAGCCGCCGCGCCACATACGAGGCGTGCTGGCCGCCCACGTGCGGGTAGGCCGGGCCCGGGTTGCCGGCCCCGGTGGGGCCGTGGCAGGCCATGCACGCCGGAATGCCACGCTGGGCATCGCCGCCGCGGTAGAGCTGCTGGCCGATTTCGTAGAACTTCTTGTCCTTGTACGGACCTTCGGCCACCAGGCTGTCATCGGCAAGCCCGGCGCTGGCCTTCTGCGTTGCGAAATACGCACCGATGTCGCGCATGTCCTGGGGGCTGAGGTCCTGCACGAACGGCACCATCGCCGCCGATGCCCCGGACGTGCGCTGGCCGTTGGCGATCAGGGCCATCTGCTGGGAAGCGTAGCGCTCGCTCTGGCCGGCGATGCTGGGGTACATCTCCACCGTCGAGTTGCCATCGGCCGAGTGGCACGCCGCGCAGGCGGCAGCCTTGGTCTGGCCCGCCTTGGCATCGCCCCACGTGGTCTTGCTGAAATCGACTTCGAGCGACGCCGTCCTCACCGGCGTGTTGTCCGGCAGCGGGGTCACTGCGGTCTGGGCATAGGCAACAGCGGCGAGCAACGATACAGCGACAGCGGAAACGGCAAGAACGCGAGCATGGCGCATGCGGAAGCTCCGTGTGGACCGGCCTGGCGTGTGCAGGCTGCACACGCGGGGATCGCCCGATTATCCATGCCGTTTCACGCCGGGGTCAACGCGGCAGTGCGGCAAAACCCGTGACCGGCAGCACGCGGCGGGCCCGGACATGCGATCCTATGCCCATGTCATTGCTCCTCGAACGCGCCCATTACCTGCTCTCGGCCCACAATACCCGGCAATTGCCGGACGACGTGGGGGCCGAAGTGGCCTTTGCCGGCCGCTCCAACGCCGGCAAATCCAGTGCCCTCAACGCCCTGACCCGCCAGAACAGCCTGGCCCGGGTGTCCAAGACCCCCGGCCGCACCCAGCAGCTGGTGTTCTTCGAAGTCACCCCCGAGGCCAAGCTGGTCGACCTGCCCGGTTACGGCTACGCCAAGGTGCCGCTGGACCTGCAGGCGCACTGGCAGGCCTTCATCGACCAGTACTTCCGCACCCGCGAGGCCCTGCGCGGGCTGGTGGTGGTGATGGACATCCGCCACCCGCTGAAGGACTACGACCGGCAGATGCTGGCCTACGCGGTCCGGCGCGGGTTGCCGGCGCACGCGCTGCTGACCAAGGCCGACAAGCTCGGCCGTGGCCAGCAGGGCATTGCCCTGCAGAAGGTGCGCAAGGAACTGCAGTCCGCCTTTGGCGACACCGTCAGCGTGCAGACCTTCTCCGGCCCGGCCCGCCAGGGCGTGGACGAGGCGCGCGGGATCATCGGCGGCTGGCTGGGCCTGAACAAACCGGCGCCCGACGCGCCCTGATTGCTGTCACCCGACCAACGGTCGGGTGCTACCGGCAGGTACCGACCGTTGCTCGGTGCATGCGTCAGCGCGCAGGCAAGGGTGCGAATTCGCCCGGTACCCAGGCGAAGGCTTCGCCTTCCCGACGGACATGCCCCAGGCCCGGGAACGGCAGGTGGGCACCGGCGACCCACCACCCCCCATCGGCGGCCTGCGCCATCATCGCGCGACGGCTGGCAATGGCGGCCGTGCGGTCGCTGTCGGCTTCGTAGGCGGCCTGCGGCTGGGCGAACTGCACGGCGTGGAAGTGCACGATGTCGCCCCACACCAGGACCGCCTGCCGCTCACCGCCGTCGATCTTCCAGGACACATGGCCCGGGGTATGCCCGTGGCTGTCCAGCGCGGTGACGCCGTTCGGCAGCGCCTGCCCGGGACGGAAGCGGTGCAGCTTGCCGCTGGCCACGTAGGGCGCCACGGCCTCGCGGGCCAACGCGAAGGCAAAACGCACGCCCTGCGGCGCGCCGGCCTCGCTGGCCGGGTCCAGCCAATAGGCAGCATCGGCTTCAGACAGCCACACGGTGGCGTTGGGATACGCGACCTGGTCCTGCGCATCGAGCAGGCCGCACAGGTGGTCGGGGTGGGCATGGGTGAGCAGGACGTCATCCACCTCGGCCGGGTCGTAGCCGGCCTTGCGCAGGTTGCCCAGCACCTGGCCCAGCCCCGGGCCGAAGCAGCCGGCGGTGCCGGTGTCGACCAGGGTGAGGTGGTTGCCGCGCTGGATCAGGTAAGCGTTGACCGCGGTCTGCAGGCCCTTGCCGTCTTCGGGCACGTAGCGGTGGTTGAGCAGGCGGGTGACCGCGCCCGGTGCGATGCCAACCAGTTCCGAACGGCCCAGGGCCACGGTGCCGTCGAACAGGGCGGTGACTTCCAGCTCGCCGACCTGCTGGTGGTACACGCCGGGCACCTGCTCCAGCGGGTGGTGGGTGGTAGTGGCGAACGCAGGTGCGGCAACCGTGGCCAGCAGCAGGGCGGTGGCAAGGACACGCACACGGGGGAAGGACATGATCGTTTCCGTACAAGGCGGCAGCGCCGCGGTGCCTGCATGGTGCGCGGGGCGGGCGCGGCGTTCCGCTCAGAATGCGCGGCGAAACGCTCGCGGTGCGCTCAGCTGTTGCCGATCGCTGTCGGTTCCAGCCCATAGCGCGCGGCGAAGCGCTTGCTGAAACTGCCCGGCGAGCGGTAACCGACCCGCGCGGCCACGGTCTTGAGCGGCAGTTGAGTGGTGTAGAGCAGGTTCATGGCGTGGGCCAGGCGCGCATCGGCGATCAGCTCGCGCACGCTGGACTGTTCGCTGGCCAGGCGCCGCCGCAGGGTGGCGCCGCTGAGACCGAGCTGGTCTTCGAAATCGCGCGATTGCCAGTCGCGTTCGGGCTGGGCCGCAATCAGGTCGCGGATGCGCTCGCCCAGGCTGGGCTCGGGCGGCACCAGCAGGCTGCCGTGGCCGCGCCGGCAGAACGCCAGCACCAGCGAGGCCAGCGCCAGGCGGGCTTCGGTGTACTGGGCGTGCTCCAGTGCCTGGCGCCATTGGCGCAGGGTGTCGGCATGGTCGTGCAGCGACAGTCTGGCCAGTGCATCGCCGGCCTCGGGCAGGGGCTCGTTCCACAGCACGCGTGCGGCCGACAGCGCTTCGGCGCACAGCGGCACGATCGCGCTGAGGTACAGCCCGCTTTGCGGATCGGGCGTGTTGACCACGTCGATCCGGCAGCGTCGGGTGATCAGGAACAGATCGCCGGGCACCAGCTGCAGGGTCTGGTGCGCGGTGCGCACCTGCTTGCGCCCCTGCAGCAGGATGGCGAACTGCGGTTGCGGAATGTCCACCGACTGGGCGCCGTGTTCACGGCGGGCGGTGATGCAGGCATACCCGCCCGCGCGCTGGCAGTCGGCAAGGCTGGCCATCTCGGCCAGCAGCGGATCGGGGGTAACGGGCATGTCCATGAGGATGCAGTATCGGCCAAGCGGCCGCGCCATGCTGCTGCCACGCGCCGGGCCAACGCACGCAAGCCAATGGCGGCGGGCATGGCAGGCGGTCAAGTCCCATCCAATAGGATGCAGAAAACCGTCACGGTGGCATGACGGCCGGAACCGCCACCCTATACTGCGCCCTTGCGATGCGGGGCGATCAGCCCCACATCCCCGTCCAGTCCAGAATCCCTGCGAGCCTCCCCTTGTCGAGCCCCAGCCACGTCGCCGAGACGCCGATCACCGACCGTAATGAACTGGTCGCCACGTTGGCCTCCGGCGAAAAGCCCAAGGCGCAGTGGCGCATCGGCACCGAACACGAGAAGTTCGGCTTCCGGCTGGATGACCTGCGCCCGCCCACCTTCGATGGCGAGCGCGGCATCGAAGCGCTGCTCACCGGGCTGACCCGCTTCGGCTGGGCGCCGGTGCAGGAGAACGGTCGCACCATCGCGCTGCTGCGTGACAACGCGTCGGTGACGCTGGAGCCGGCCGGGCAGCTGGAACTGTCCGGCGCGGCGCTGGAAAGCATCCACCAGACCTGCGTGGAAACCGGCACGCACCTCAACGAGGTGGCGCAGGTGGCGGCGGAGCTGGAGCTGGGCTTCCTGGGCATGGGCTTCCAGCCGAAGTGGACGCGCGAAGAGATGCCGTGGATGCCGAAGGGCCGCTACCGCATCATGCGCGACTACATGCCGAAGGTGGGTTCGCTTGGGCTGGACATGATGACGCGCACCTGCACGGTGCAGGTGAACCTGGATTACGCCACCGAAGCGGACATGGTGAAGAAGTTCCGGGTGTCGCTGGCGCTGCAGCCGATCGCCACGGCGCTGTTCGCCGATTCGCCGTTCACCGAGGGCAAGCCGAACGGTTACCTGAGCTACCGCTCGCACATCTGGACGGATACGGACGCGGACCGTACGGGCATGCTCGACTTCGTGTTCGAGGATGGCTTCGGTTACGAGCGTTACGTGGATTACCTGCTCGATGTGCCGATGTATTTCTCCTACCGCGATGGCGTGTACCACGACGCCAGCGGGCAGAGCTTCCGCGATTTCATGGTGGGCAAGCTGCCGGTGCTGCCGGGCCAGCTGCCGACGCTGCGTGACTGGTCGGACCACATGACCACGGCGTTCCCGGAAGTGCGCTTGAAGAAGTACCTGGAAATGCGCGGAGCCGATGGTGGCCCGTGGGCACGGCTGTGTGCGCTGCCGGCGTTCTGGGTAGGGTTGCTGTACGACGATGCGGCGCTGGATGCGGCGTGGGACCTGGTGCGTGACTTCAGCCTGGTGGAGCGCCATGCGCTGCGCGATGGGGTGCCGAAGCATGCGCTGAACCTGCCGTTCCGCGGCGGCACGGTGCGCGACCTGGCGGCCGAGGCGTTGAAGATCGCTGTTGCTGGCCTGAAGCGGCGCGCGGCGCGCAATGCGGACGGGCAGGATGAAAGCCACTTCCTGGATGTGCTGCAGGAGATCGTGGCGTCGGGCATCACGCCGGCCGAGCGCAAGCTGGCGCTGTACCACGGAGAGTGGAACCAGAGCGTGGACCCGGTATTCAAGCAGTTCGCGTACTGAACCCCGAAAAAAAACCCCGGCCAGGCCGGGGTTTTTTCTTCTACATCATGCCGCCAACGTTGCCATGTCGATCACGAACCGGTAACGCACATCGTTTTTCGCCATGCGCGCCCAGGCTTCATTGACGGTCTTGATGTCGATCACTTCCACGTCGCTGACGATGTTGTGTTCGGCACAGAAATCCATCATTTCCTGGGTTTCGGCCATGCCGCCGATCGCCGAGCCGGTCACGTGCTTGCGGCCGAAGATCACGCTGGAACCCATCAGCGGCGGGTCCAGCTCGGTGATCACGCCCACCAGGCACATGGTGGCGTCGCGCTTGAGCAGCTGCATGTACGGGTTGGTGTCGTGGCTGACCGGGATGGTGTTGAGCAGGAAGTCGAAGCTGTTGGCGTGGGCCTTCATCTGCGCCGGGTCGCGCGAGACCAGCACTTCGTCGGCGCCCAAGCGCTTGGCATCGGCACCCTTTTCCGGGGTAGTGGTGATCATCACCACGGTGGCGCCCATCGCCTTGGCGAACTTCACGCCCATGTGGCCGAGGCCACCCAGGCCGATCACGCCGACCTTCTGGCCGGGGCCGACCTTCCAGTGGCGCAGGGGGGAGTAGGTGGTGATGCCGGCGCACAGCAGCGGGGCGGCCGCCTTCAGGTCGAGCGTGTCGGCGACCTTCACCACGAAGCGCTGTTCAACCACGATGTGGTCGGAGTAGCCGCCGAAGGTGAGCTGGTCGCTGCCGCGCTCCTTGCTGTTGTAGGTGTAGGTCGGGCCCTTTTCGCAGTACTGCTCCAGGTCGTGGTCGCAGGCGTCGCAATGGCGGCAGGAGTCGACCATGCAGCCGACGCCGGCGAAGTCGCCGACCTTGAAGCGGGTGACGTTGGCGCCGACTTCGGTGACCCGGCCGATGATTTCGTGGCCCGGCACCATCGGGAACTGGGCGCCGCCCCAGTCGTCGCGGGCCTGGTGCAGGTCGGAGTGGCAGATGCCGCTGTAGAGGATCTGGATGCGGACATCGTCGGCACCGACCGGGCGGCGCTCGAAGGAGAACGGCACCAGCGGCGCGGTCTGGTCATGCACGGCATAGCCATGGGCAAGGGACATGGAGATATCCTGGGATTTATGGAAAGGCGCTTTACAATACGCCCGCTTTCCATGGGTATACAGTCAGTATATCGGCATGATTCATCAAGGCAGACTGCACAATCGTGGCTACTGACAACCTGACCCACCTAGCCGCGTTCGCCGCAGTAGCCCGCCACCGCAGCTTCCGCCGTGCCGGGGCGGAACTGGCCCTGTCGACCTCGGCGGTGAGCTACGCCATCCGCGCGCTGGAAGAGCGGCTGGGGGTGGGGTTGTTCCACCGCACTACCCGCAGCGTGGCGCTGACCGAGGCCGGGCAGCGGCTGCTTGATCGCCTGCAGCCGGCGCTGGGCCAGGTGCATGACGCGCTGGAGGAGATGAACCACTTCCGTGCGGCGCCGGCCGGCCTGCTGCGCATCAATGCCACCCGCGCGGCGGTGCATACCGAGCTGGGCCCGCGCCTGGCGCATTACCTGCGCGCGCACCCCGATGTACGGCTGGAGGTGGCGCAGGACGATGGGCTGGTGGATATCGTGGCCGAGGGCTACGACGCGGGGGTGCGGCTGCATGAGTTCGTACCCGAAGACATGGTGGCGGTGCCGCTGGGGCCGCCGCTGCGCGGGCTGATCGTGGCATCGCCGGCCTACCTGCAGGGCCGGGCGGCGCCACACCACCCGCGCGAGCTCGTGGAGCATGAGTGCGTTCGCTTCCGCTTTGCCAGCGGCCATCTGTACAAGTGGCAGTTCGAGCGCGACGGACAGACGCTCGACATCGATGTGCCGGGCCGGCTCACGCTCGGGGATCAGCACACGGTGCTGCAGGCGGTGCTGGACGGCCTGGGCCTGGCCTACGTGCTGGAGGACGCGGCGCGCCCGTACCTGGACGATGGCCGGCTGGTGGCGGTGCTGGAAGACTGGAGCGAACCGTTCGCCGGCTGGGTGCTGTACTACCCACGCCAACGGCAGATGTCCTCGGCGTTGCGGGCGTTCGTGGATATGCTGCGCGAGCGCGATTGAGGGATGCGCTCGGGGCGTGCTAGCGTCGCCGGCATTGCATGGGGACACGGATGTCGATGAACCGCACGATCGTACTCTTGATCATTCTGGGCCTTGCCGGCGGCCTGCTGCACGCCAGAAAGACCTTCTTCCCGTCGCGCGCGGAACGGGCGCGCGAAGCGGCGGCGATGCCGGTATCGGTATCGGTCCCGCCCGCGCAGACCGTGCGCGGTCCGGCGGTGGACGTCTACGGTCGCGATGGCTGTGGCTACACCCGGCGCATGCTGGCCGACCTGCAGGCGGCCAACGTGCCAGTGCGCTACTACGATATCGACCTGCCCGCCGTGGAAGCGCAGTTCCATTCGCGTTTCAAGCATGAAGGCATCATGCGCGATGGCGGTTACGAGCTGCCGGTGGTGGCAGTGGCCGACCAGTCGTTGGCCCGGCCGGAACCGGCATCGGTGATCTACCGGTTCCGCTCGCGTTGAGCGCAATCATCGAAGCAGACGCCGACAAGGACAGCTTCAGCGGCGACGTCGACTTCAAGGACGCAGGCCTTCGGCTCGGATTCGTGTACCGGTTCTGAGGCTATGAGGCGAGTAGTTTGCGGATCTGTGCCTCGGTTGCCGCGTAATCGCCTTCGCCGAAATGCCGGTAGACGATGCGGCCTTCCTGGTCGATCAGGTACAGCGCCGGCCAGTACTGGTTTCCGTACGCGCGCCAGGTCTGGTAGGCGTTGTCCTGCGCTACCGGCCAGGTGACACCGAGCCGCTTCGCTGCCGCCTCCACGTTGCGCGGCAGCTTTTCATAGCCGAACTCGGGGGTGTGCACGCCGATCACGGTCAACCCCTGGCTGGCGTAGGTGTCATGCCACCGCTTCACGTGCGGCATCACGTTGAGGCAGTTGATGCAGGAGTAGGTCCAGAACTCCACCAGCACCACCTTGCCGCGCAGCTGCTGCAGCGATTGCGGCGGACCGTTGAGCCAGTGCTCGATGCCGGTGAACTCCGGCGCCTGCGGCGCCGGCATGTTGGGGCTGGGCGGGACCGGGTCGGCCGCTGCGCCCGGCGTACAGGCGCTGGCGGAGATGCACGCGGCCAGCAGGGTGATGATCGGGCGAAGCATGGGCATGGTCCTTCTCCTAGGGGGGGCGGATCAGAGTGCAGCGGCGTCGATTACCGCCTGGACGAACGCCTGCGGTGCTTCCTGCGGCGGGTTGTGGCCCACGCCGCCCTGCAGCAGGCGATGCTCATAAGGCCCGGTGAACTTGGCGGCATAGGCCTCGGCCTTGGGGTGCGGCGCGCCGTTGGCATCGCCCTCCAGGGTGATGGTCGGTACGCCGATGCTCGGCGCCTGCGCCAGCCGCTGCTCCAGCGCGGCGTACTTCGGCTCGCCGTCGGCCAGGCCCAGGCGCCAGCGGTAGTTGTGCACGACGATGGCCACGTGGTCGGGGTTGTCAAGCGCGGCGGCGCTGCGCGCGAACGTGGCATCGTCGAAGCGCCACTGCGGCGAGGCCAGCTGCCAGATCTGGCGGGCGAAGTCGTGCGTGTAGCGTGCGTAACCGGCCTCGCCGCGATCGGTGGCGAAGTAGAACTGGTACCACCACTGCAGTTCGGCCTGCGGCGGCAACGGCGTCTTCCCGGCTTCCTGGCTGCCGATGAGATAGCCGCTGACCGAGACCAGCGACTTGACCCGTTCCGGCCACAGCGCGGCAACGATGTCGGCCGAGCGTGCACCCCAGTCGAAGCCGGCCAGGTTGGCGCGCGGGATGTGCAGGGCATCAAGCAGGTTCAGCACATCGGAAGCAAGCGCCGCCGGTTCACCATTGCGCGGCGTCTGCGCCGACAGGAAGCGGGTGCTGCCATAGCCACGCAGGTGCGGCACGATCACCCGGTAACCCTTGGCCGCCAGCTGCGGCGCGACCTCGGCATAGGCATTGATGTCATAGGGCCAGCCGTGCAGCAGCACGACCACCTCGCCGTCGGCCGGGCCCAGCTCGGCGTAGGCCACGTCCAGGTCGCCAGCGACGACATGCTTGTTCGCCTCCAGCGCGGGCGGCGCGTGTGCGACCGCCACCGTCGGCGCAGGGACGGGCAGGGCAGGTGATGCGATGGCGGATGCAGAGGCCGCCAGGGCCATCGCCATGCCCAGCAGGGAGGCGCCGAACGACCGCGGCGAATGGGACAGCGGGAAAGAAGAAGGGGTGTGCATGGTGCTCTCCGTTGACGTTCAGATGGCCCAGCCGCCATCGATGGTCAGGCTGGAACCGGTCATGTAGGCCGCTTCATGGCTGGCAAGCCAGGCGGTGAGTCCTGCGACTTCATCGGGCTCGCCGACCCGGCCAAGCGGGTTGCGCTGCACCAGCTGGTCGACGAAATCGGCGGTGATGTCGGTGGCGATCGGTCCGGGCTGGATGTTGTTGATCGTGATCCGGCGCGGCGCCAGGTCCAGCGCCAGTTCGCGCACCAGCGTGGCCACGGCGGACTTGGTCATCGCATAGACGCTGCTGCCGACCGCACCGCTGCGCACGGCGGGTGTTGCTGCCGATGGTGATCAGGCGCCCGCCATCGTTCATGGCAGCGGCGGCGGCCTGCACGGCGAGGAACACGCCACGCACGTTCACGGCCAGCATCCGGTCCAGCAGGTCTGTGGGAAAGTCGGCCAGCGGGCTGCCCTGGTAGATGCCGGCATTGACCACCGCCACCTGCAGCGGGCCAAAGGTGTCCACTGCTTGTTTGACCGCTGACGCGATGGCCTGCGCATCGGCGCTGTCAGCCTGCAGGGCGATGGCCTGGCCGCCGTCGGCCTGGATCGAGGCGACCACCGCGGCGGCTTTCTCAGGCTGGGAGACGAAGGTCAGCGCCACGGGATGACCCTCACGGGCCAGCCGCCTGGCAATGGCGGCACCAATGCCACGGGAGCCGCCGAAGACCAGCGCGGTGTTGGAACGGGGGGAGACGGTGGCATTCATGCAGATGTCCTCGGGATAGGCGGCCAGCGGAGGAGCCGCCGGCGTTGGAGGCCATTCAACGCCTGCCCCGTATCCGGCAGGTGTCGGCGAACCCGGAGATTTGTCGCCTTTCCGCACCACGGCGGCGGTTGATACACAGTCATACAAATGGATGCCCCCGCCGGCCCGCAGCACCCCGCCGGCGGCGATACCATGCGTCCACGGGCCCGCAGCGGGCCGCCGATGGCCATCACGCGGAGCAGGCATGAGCACCCACACCGACCACATCCTGGTTGTCGATGACGACGCCGATATCCGCCAGCTGGTCGGCGACTACCTGCGCCGCAACGGCCTGCGCGTGAGCCAGGCGGCCGACGGGCGCGAGATGCGCGCCACGCTGGAGACCAGTGACGTGGACCTGATCGTGCTGGACGTGATGATGCCGGGCGAGGACGGGCTGTCGCTGTGCCGCAACCTGCGTGCCGGCAAGCACCGCGCCGTACCCGTGGTGATGCTGACTGCGCGCGATGATGAAACCGACCGCATCATCGGCCTGGAAATGGGCGCCGACGATTACGTGGTCAAGCCGTTCTCCTCGCGCGAACTGCTGGCGCGCATCAATGCGGTGATCCGGCGCACGCGCATGCTGCCGCCGAACCTGCAGGTGAGCGAGGCCGCACGGTTGATCCGCTTTGGCAGCTGGAGGCTGGATACCAGTGCGCGGCACCTGCTGGACGAGGCCGGCACGGTCTATCCGCTCAGTGGCGGCGAGTTCCGCCTGCTGCGCGTGTTCATCGACCATCCGCAGCGCGTGCTCAGCCGCGACCAGCTGCTCAACCTGACCCAGGGCCGCGACGCCGAACTGTTCGACCGCTCCATCGACCTGCTGGTCAGCCGCCTGCGCCAGCGCCTGGGCGATGGTGCGCGCGAACAGACCTTCATCAAGACCGTGCGCAGCGAAGGCTACGTGTTCAGTCAGCCGGTCGTGCTGCTCGACGAGGACGCATGAACGCCCCCGCGCATCGCCGTAGGTTCTCCTGGTTGCCGCGCACGCTGGGTACCCGTCTGTTGCTGATCCTGGCCGCTGGCATGCTGCTCGCGCACGGCCTGTCGTTCGCGCTGCTGTTCCACGAGCGCGCCACCGCTACCCGCGCGATGATGTTGAGCAACATGGAAGACGACGTGCCGCTCAGCGTGGCGCTGCTCGAGCATCTTTCACCGGCCGAACGCACGGCGTGGCTGCCGCAGCTGGAACGGCGCACCTACCGCTATCTGCTGCGCCCCGCACAGCCGGGCAGCGCGCTGGCCAGCGAGCGCGCGCGCCAGGTGGCCGGGCTGATCGATGATTCGCTGGCGCATCGCTACGCATTGCGGCCGCGCGCGGTCTCGGCCTCGCCGGAGCGCTACGAGGTGGAGCTGACCCTGGCCGATGGCCAGCCGTTGACCATCGAAGTCACCCCGTCGCTGCTGCCGATCGCGCGCTGGCTGCCGTGGGTGCTCGCCGCGCAGGTGCTGGTGTTGCTGGGCTGCGTGTGGCTGGCGGTGCGCCTGGCCACACGCCCGCTGGTACGGCTGGCCGAAGCCGCCGACCGCCTGGACGTGGCCGGGCAGGGCGATGCGATCAGCGAACAGGGACCGCAGGAAGTGGAGGCCGCGGCACGCGCGCTGAACGCGCTGCAATCGCGCGTGGCCGCCCACGTCAGCGAACGCATGCAGATACTGGCGGCGATCTCGCACGACCTGCAGACGCCGATCACCCGGCTGCGCCTGCGCATCGAATCGCTGGACGAGACGCCTGCGCAGGAGCGCCTGCTGGGCGACGTGACCCAGCTCAGCCAGCTGGTGCGCGAGGGCATCGATTACGCGCGCAGCGCAACTGTCAGCATGGGCACTCCCGTGCAGCTCGACCTGCCCGCGTTCCTCGACAGCGTGGTGGGCGACTACGAGGAGGTGGGCAAACCGGTGCGGCGCGTGGCCGGTGCGCAGGCCACGCTGCCGACCCATCCGCAGGTCCTGCGGCGGGTGGTGCAGAACCTGATCGACAACGCGCTGGCGTACGCCGGCAGCGCCGACGTGGGCCTGACCGTAGGCGCGCACGGCGAGGTGAGCATTGATGTGATGGACCGTGGGCCGGGCATTCCCGAGGCGTCGCTTGCGGCGGTGCTGCAGCCCTTCCATCGGCTGGAGCCTTCGCGCGGCCGCGCCAGTGGCGGCACCGGGCTGGGCCTGGCCATCGCCGACCAGCTGGCCCGCGCGCTGGGGGGGCGGTTGATCCTGGCCAATCGGGCGGGTGGCGGGCTGCGGGCAACCTTGGAGCTGCGCCGGGAAAATGCTGCACTGCGCACAAAGCCGGCGCTTGAATCGATCTAAACTGGCCCCTCGATGATCTGGCATGGGAGGGCAGGGCATGGGGTTCCGCAGCACGATGATGGTGGCCGCAGCACTGGCGGCAGCAGTTTCGTTTGGCGCGGTGGCCGCGCCGATGTCCGGCAACCCGATCCTGCCGGGCTGGTATGCCGATCCTGAGGCGGCGGTGTTCGGCAAGACCTATTGGATCTTCCCGACCAGCTCGCGACCGTATGCCGAGCAGACCGCGTTCGACGCGTTTTCCTCACCCGACCTGGTGCAGTGGACCCGGCATCCGGGTGTGCTGAAGATCGAGGCGGTGTCCTGGGCAAAAGAAGCACTGTGGGCCCCGTCGGTGGTGGAGAAGGACGGAAAGTACTATTTCTTCTTCTCCGCCAACGACATCAAGAACGACAGCGAAGTGGGCGGCATCGGCGTGGCCGTGGCCGACCGGCCGGAGGGCCCGTACCGCGACCTGCTGGGCAAGCCGCTGATCGGTTCGTTCCACAACGGAGCGCAGCCCATCGACCAGTTCGTGTTCAAGGACGACGACGGCACCTGGTACATGCTCTACGGTGGCTGGAAGCACGCCAACATCGTGCGGTTGAAGGACGATTTCACCGGCATCGTGCCGCTGTCCGACGGCACGCTGTACAAGGAGATCACCCCCGCGCCGGAATATGTCGAGGGCTCGCTGATGTTCAAGCGCGGCGGCCGCTATTACTACATGTGGTCAGAGGGCGGCTGGGGTGAGCCGGACTATTCGGTGGCCTACGCCATTGCCGACGCGCCCACCGGGCCGTTCAAGCGGATCGGCCGGATCCTGCAGCAGGACCCGGCTGTCGCCACCAGCGCTGGCCACCATTCGCTCATCCATGCGCCTGACGATGACAGCTGGTACATCGTCTACCACCGCCGCCCGCTGGGCCGGACCGGCCGCAATGAACGGGCCACCGCCATCGATCGCATGGAGTTCGATGCGCAGGGGCATATCCTGCCCGTGAAGATGACCCACGAAGGCGTGCCGGCGCATCCTTTGCCCTGACGCGGTTTATGGCAAAGTTGCGCCATGGCTTACCCGCCATGGCTACAAGGAGAGCAGGGATGATGAACAGGAGCGTATGGGTGCTGGCGCTGTGCCTGATGGCCGGCGCGGCGATGGCTGACAGTGTCCGGTTCGGCAACAATCTGGTGAATTCGGGCGACAACGCAGGCCGGGTCGTCCAGGTGGCCGGCAAGCCGGACCGGGTCATCCAGGAAGAAAGTGACCAGGGCGGAAACCTGGGCGAGCGCTGGGAGTATTACCAGTCGCGCAAGACCGTCCAGATTGTTTTCCGGGACGGCCGGGTCACTGCCATCCGGGAAATCTTCAACTGACCACGCCGGCGGCGGACCATTTGTCCGCCAATGCGTTGCGCACCCCCGTGATGTGCCATGCTTCCTCCTTCCAACAGGGAGCATGCCGTCATGGCCAAGGGTCTGGACAAGCAGAAAGAGCAGAAGAAGAAACCTGCCAAGACTGCGAAGGAAAAGAAGGCGGAAAAAAACGAGAAGAAGAACACGCGCGGTTTCGCACCGACCTGATCCCTTCCGTTCGCTTCACCGCTTTCACAACGTAGGGGCTCTACCCCCGGCAGTACAAATACCGGTCGTGCAACCGTGCAAGTTCGGTTTCGCGGCCGGCGTTGCCGACGCATCCTGTCCCACCGGAACCGGGTAACTCCGATGCCGTTGCTGAGCTTCACCGACTTCGAGGCCTACGCAGACGCGCTCGCCGGCGTGGACGGCCTGATGCGCGTGACCGGACCGGTGGGCCGTGCATGGACGCTGGACATCCTGGACGCCGGTGACGTCACCGCGATGCTCGGCGTGGACGGCGCCCCGGCGCTGTACAACGGGCTGAGCCAGCCCGGTCGATACGTGGTCCACATCTCGCTGCCCGGCAGCGATGCGTTCATGCAGGGGAGCGCGACGGCCGATGACCAGTTCGTCTGGTTCGCACCGGGTGTGGAGGTGCACGGCTTTACCCGCAGGCAATCACAGTTCCTCGCGCTGGACATGGACGCCGCTGCGGTGGTGCAGCGTGCGCGCGAAGTGGCCGGACTGTTCGACGACCATATCGATCGTACCTACGCGGTGAATGTCGGCCGTGCCGAGATGGCACCGATCATCACCCTGGTCACCCGCGCACTGGCGATCCACCGGCAGAGCCCCAGCGTGTTCGATGAGCCCAGTGTGCGCCGCTCGTTCAGTGGCCAGGTGATCCACGCACTGCTGCGCTGCATGGTGCTGGCCAATCCCGAAGCCGTGCGGCGCACGCGCGGTCGGCCGACCTTGCCGCGCAACGAGATCATCCGCCTCAGCCTGGACCACATCCACAAGAGCATCCGGGGGGAAGCGGTGATCGGTGACCTGGTGCTGAGCGCGGGCACCTCGCAGCGTTCGTTGAGCCGCGCGTTCGATGAAGTGTTCGGCATGGGGCCGCACCAGTACTTCATGCTGGAACGGCTGCACGTGATCCGCAAGGCGCTGCGCGAGGCAACCCCGGGCGACACCGTCACCTCGGTGTGCGCACGCTACGGGGTGTGGGACCAAGGGCGCTTTGCCGGCATGTACCACCGCACGTTCGGCCTGCATCCGTCGATGGAGCTGGCGGCGGCGCTGGAGTCATGGCGGGCCAATACAACCGCCAGGGACAAACGCTGAGGCGCCGCGCCGCGGCCTAGCGTGTCTCAGCCAGTACCGCGCGCACGCGCGACGCCAGGGTATCCACGTTGAACGGCTTGCCGATCAGCTGTACGCCCGGGGCGATCACCCCATCGCGCTCCAGCGCGTTGCGGCTGTAGCCAGTGGTGAACAGCACCTTGAGATCCGGTCGGCGACGCAGGGCCTCGTCGGCCAGCTCGCGTCCGTTGACCTCCGGCATCACCACATCGGTGAAAAGCAGCGCGATGTCCGCATGCTGGTCAAGCAACACCAGCGCCGCGGCCGCGCCATCGGCGGCCAGCACGTCATAGCCCAGTGCAGTGAGCGCTTCCACCGAGAACTGCCGCACGGTCGGCTCGTCTTCCACTACCAGGATCAGCTCGCGGCTGCCTGCGGGCATCCGAAGCCCGGCCGGTGCCGCAGGCGCCACCGGCGCCACCTCGGCCACCAGTCGGGGCAGGTAGAGTTTCACCGTGGTTCCCCGGCCGATTTCCGAGCACAGCTTCACGTGGCCGGCCGACTGTTTGACGAACCCATAGACCTGCGACAGCCCCAGCCCGGTGCCCTGACCGACCTGCTTGGTGGTGAAGAACGGATCGAAGGCCTTGGCCACCACCTCGGGTGACATGCCGCAGCCGTTATCGGCCACGGTGATGAGGATGTACTCGCCACGGGGCACCCCGGGGTGCTGCTCGGCGTTGCCGGCGTCGATCGTGCAGTTGGACGTCTCCACTGCCAGCCGCCCGCCACCGGGCATGGCGTCGCGCGCGTTGACCGCCAGGTTGAGGATGACGTTCTCCAGCTGGTTGGCGTCGGCGAAGGCCAGCCACAGGTCGGCGGCCAGCAGGGTTTCCAGCCGGATCGTGCCCCCGAGCGAGTGCACGAACAGGTCGGACATGCCCGACACCAGCCGGTTGGCATCCACCGGCACCGGCTGCAGCGGCTGCTGGCGGGAAAACGCGAGCAGGCGCTGGGTAAGCTGGGCGGCGCGGTTGGCGCCATCGATGGCCATGTCGATGTAACGGCTGACCAGCGGGTCGCTCTCGCCCAGGCGCAGCGACAGCAGGTCCAGCGGTCCGATCACGGACGCGAGCATGTTGTTGAAATCGTGCGCGATACCGCCGGTGAGCTGGCCTACCGCTTCCATCTTCTGGCTCTGCCGGAGCGCATCCTCGACCCGGGTGCGCTCGGCGACTTCCTCTGCCACCCGGATCTCAAGGTGCTCATTAAGTTCCTTCAGGCGGGCCTCGGCGGCTTTGCGCGCGGTGACCTCGATCGCCACGCCGACCACGCGCACGCAGCGGTCGCCCTCGAAGTGGCCACGGCCCTTCGCCGCGACCCAGCGCACCACGCCGTCCTCCTTGCCGATGGTGCGGTATTCCACATCGTAAAGCGCGCGTTGCGCAGGATCGGCGGCGGCCGCGAAGGCGGCGCTGGTGGCCTCGCGGTCGAGCGGATGCAGGCCGTTATAGAAATCGTCCAGGCGCACCGCAACATCGGGTGAGATGCCGAACATCGCCTTGGTGCGCGGCGGCCAGATCAGCACGTCGTGCACCAGGTCCACGTCCCAGAAGCCCATGTCACCGGCCTCGGTGGCGAAACGCAGCCGTTCCTCGCTTTCGGCCAGGGCGGCTTCGGCTGCCTTGCGCCCGGACAGGTCGAGCATCGCGCCGATCATGCGCACCGGCTCGCCCGCCGTGCCGCGCAGTACCGCGCCGCGGTCCAGCACGTCCGCGTAGCTGCCATCGTCGCGGCGGAAGCGGTACTCGCCGTACCAGATCGTGCCGCCGCCGTCGATCACGGTGTGGATGTCGGCATCAATGCGCGGGCGGTCGTCGGGATGGATGTGGTCGAGCCACCACTGCGCGTCGGTTTCCATCCGGTCGTGGCCGAACAGGTCGGCCAGCGCCTCGTTCCAGACAACCTGGCCATCGGCCATGCGCCAATCCCAGATCGCATCGTTGGTGGCGCGTGCCGCCAACCGGTAGCGCTCTTCGATCTCCCGGTGACGTGCTTCGGCGGCCTTGCGCTCGGTGATGTCCAGCGAGGTGCCGATCAGCCCCACCACGTTGCCGTCGGCATCGCGCAGGGGGGCCTTGGTCGAGAGCCAGTAGGCGCGACGGCCGTCGGGGAAGCTGATGTCCTCCTCCAGCTGCTGGGACTGGCCGGTGGCCATGATGCGTTCATCGGTGGCCATCACGGCAGCCGCCTGCACCGGGTCGTTGAGCAGTTCCGCATCGGTGCGCCCGACGTACTGCTCCGGCGGCAGCCCGATCAGCTCGGTCGTGCCGTGGTTGCCCATCAACAGCCGGCCTTGGCGGTCCTTGGCGTAGACCACGCCGGGGGCCGCGTCCAGGAAGGAGCGCAGCAACGTCTGCGCCTGGTCGCGCTCGGTCTCGATCAGGCGGCGTTCGTCGATATCGATCAGCACGCCCTGGAACCCGGTGGCGCGCCCCTGCGCATCCAGGTCGACCCGGCCGATGGCCTCGATCCATCGGTACTCGCCGTCGGCATTGCGCGCGCGGTACTGGTGCGCATAACGCCCGCCGCGCATGAGCGCATCGCTGATGGCCGCTGCCAGCTCCGCATGATCGTCAGGGTGTACCGCGGACAGCACCTGCTCCAGGCGCAGCTCGCGATGCGATGAGCCCGGCTCCAGCCCGAATGCGTGGGTCAGCGCGTCGTCCACGGTCAGCCGGTCGTGGGCGACGTCCCAGAACCAGGTGCCGACGATGGCGCCGGCGGCCAATGCCATCTTCACCCGCTCGCTGTCGCGCCCGCTGTGCTTGTCTGTGGGGTCGGTAACGTTCAAGGAAGTCTCGCGGGCGAAGGATGCAGACGCAGGCCGGGTAGATTATCCGATCGTGTGTGGAGGGCATGAAGGTGGCCGACGGCCGCAGGGGCGACCCGCTGAAGCCTTCATTCCGGATCGCCCAGCGCCGCGCGCCGCGCACGGAACACTTCCGGGGTCTGCGGCTTCACGAACAGTGCGACCAGTTCGGGGTACTCGTGCTTGACCGCCTGTTCGATGCGGGTGATGCACGCTTCGATCTGCGGGGTGGTGCGGTCGTCCTCGAATTCGGCACTCAGCATGGCCACGACCTGGTCCGGCCCCATCTGCATGGTGGTCACGCCGTTGGCCTTGCGCAGGTCGGCATCGGTGTTGGCCACCGCCATGATCCGTCGGGCCACGCTGGGGTGCGCCGGCTCACCGACCAGCAGGCCCTTGGTCTCGCGCGCCAGCAGGAAGGCGGTGAGTGCCAGTACGCCGGCGATGCACAGCGAGGCAACGCCGTCGAGGACAGGCATGTCCAGCCACTGCGCGGCGGCCAGGCCGATCGCCGCGAAGGCAAGGCCGAGCAGGGCGGCGCTGTCTTCGAGCAGCACGGTGAACGTGGACGGATCCTTGCTGCGCCGGAAGGCTTCGAAATAGCCCATCGCGCCCTTGGTGGCGCGGAATTCGCGCAGCGCCACCCACCACGAGCCACCTTCGAACAGGAACGAGATACCCAGCACCACGTAGCTCACCGTGTGGTTGGTGGCCGGTTCCGGGTTGCGGATGTGCTGGATCCCTTCGTACGCCGATACGCCCGCGCCGGCGGCGAACACCAGCAGCGCCACGATGAAGCTCCAGAAGTACAGCTCACGGCCATAGCCGAACGGGTGCACGGTGTCGGGCTTCTTGTCGGCGCGGTGCAGGCCGTACAGCAGCAGGAGTTCATTGGTGGTGTCGACCAGCGAGTGCACGCCCTCGCTGAGCATCGCCGAACTGCCGGAAAGCCCGGCGGCGACGAACTTGGCGATGGCGATGCACAGGTTGCCGACCAGCGCGGCGTAGACAACAAGACGGGAGCCGGACGGCTTGGCCATGGCGTGCCTTCCGAGTGCAGTGCGCTGCTTAGAAGCGGATGGTGACCATCGGCGCGCTGCGGCGCGTGGCGCTGTCGCGCAGCACCGGTGCCGGGGCGGTACTGGCATCGAGGCGTGCGTGGCTGATGGCCTGGTGCGAGCCGCACTGTTCGCAGCGGAACAGCGCGCCACCGGGCAGGTGGATCAGCTGGCTGGACCCGCATGAGGAGGTCGTACCGCAATTGCAGTCCACGGTCAGCGAGAGGATCCGCTCGACACTGCCGGACGCGGCGTAGTTGGCTTCGAAGGAGCGGACAACGAAGGAGGGGGCGTCGGGCATCGTCGGTCCGGCTGGGGGTGGGGTTGGAACGAGCATCCATGGACGGCCGTGATGGCCTCGTGCAGCACCCGGATTCGATCTGTGTATACTATCCCCCAGTATAGTTCTCTGGTCGCGTTTCCGTGCCGCATTCCCCGGAAGAAAAGAAGAAGGTCCTGGCCCGGGTGCGGCGCATCCGCGGCCAGTGCGATGCGCTGGACCGCGCGCTGGAAGCCGGCGCCGAGTGCGGGCCGGTGCTCCAGCAGATCGCCGCCATCCGTGGCGCCGTCAACGGGCTGATGTCCGAAGTGATGGAAGCCCACCTGCGCGAAGAATTCGGCCAGCCGGCGCAGTCCGATGCGCAGCGTGCCGAGCGCGTGCGCGACATGAGCGCGCTGATCCGTTCCTACCTGAAGTAGGCGCGCGTCCTGCCGCGCGCTGTCCCGTCCTGTCATCTGTCCTGGAGCCCTCCCCATGAAATCCCGTGCTGCCGTTGCCTTCGCCGCTGGCGAACCGCTCAAGATCGTCGAAATCGACGTCGCCCCGCCGCAGAAGGGCGAAGTGCTGGTGCGCATCACCCACACCGGGGTCTGCCACACCGATGCCTTCACCCTGTCCGGCGATGATCCGGAAGGCCTGTTCCCGGCCGTGCTCGGCCATGAAGGTGCCGGCATCGTGGTGGAAGTGGGCGAGGGCGTGACCAGCGTCAAGCCGGGCGACCACGTCATTCCGCTGTACACCGCAGAGTGCGGCGAATGCCTGTTCTGCAAGAGCGGTAAGACCAACCTGTGCGTGGCCGTGCGCGCCACCCAGGGCAAGGGCGTGATGCCCGATGGCACCACCCGCTTCTCCTACAACGGCCAGCCGATCTACCACTACATGGGCTGCTCGACCTTCAGCGAGTACACCGTGGTGGCCGAAGTCTCGCTGGCGAAGATCAATCCGGAGGCCAAACCCGAACACGTGTGCCTGCTGGGCTGTGGCGTCACCACCGGCATCGGCGCGGTGCACAACACCGCCAAGGTGCAGGAAGGCGATTCGGTGGCCGTGTTCGGGCTGGGCGGCATCGGCCTGGCAGTGATCCAGGGCGCACGCCAGGCCAAGGCCGGCCGCATCTTCGCCATCGATACCAACCCGTCCAAGTTCGAGCTGGCCAAGCAGTTCGGCGCCACCGACTGCATCAACCCCAAGGACTTCGACAAGCCGATCCAGCAGGTCATCGTCGAAATGACCACCTGGGGCGTGGACCACACCTTCGAATGCATCGGCAACGTCAACGTGATGCGCGCGGCGCTGGAATGCGCGCACCGTGGCTGGGGCCAGTCGGTGATCATCGGTGTGGCCGGCTCGGGCCAGGAAATTTCCACCCGCCCGTTCCAGCTGGTCACCGGCCGCTCGTGGAAGGGCACTGCCTTCGGTGGCGTCAAGGGCCGCAGCCAGCTGCCGGGCATGGTTGAAGATGCGATGAAGGGAGATATCGAACTGGCGCCGTTCGTCACCCACACCATGGGCCTGGAAGCGATCAACGAAGCCTTCGACCTGATGCATGAAGGCAAGTCGATCCGTTCGGTCGTCCACTACTGATCACGGCGGGAATGCCCATGGAACGCATCGAACACCGCGCCGCCTTCGGCGGTTGGCAGGACGTGTACCAGCACCGCTCGGCGGTGCTCAACTGCGAAATGAAGGTGGCCGTGTACCTGCCGCCGCAGGCGGCCACGCAGAAGCTGCCGGTGCTGTATTGGCTGAGCGGGCTGACCTGTACCGAGCAGAACTTCATCACCAAGGCCGGCGCGCAGCGGTACGCGGCGGAACATGGCGTGATCCTGGTCGCTCCCGATACCAGCCCGCGCGGCGATGATGTGGCCGATGCCGAGGGCTACGACCTGGGCAAGGGCGCGGGGTTCTACCTCAATGCCACCGAGCAGCCCTGGGCGGCGCACTACCGCATGCACGACTACATCGTCGACGAGCTGCCGGCGCTGATCGAGGCGCACCTGCCGGCCAGTGGCGCGCGCAGCATCAGCGGGCATTCGATGGGCGGCCACGGCGCGCTGGTGATCGCGCTGCGCAATCCGGGGCGCTACCGCAGCGTCTCGGCGTTCTCGCCGATCGTGGCCCCGACCCGGGTGCCGTGGGGGCAGAAGGCCTTCGGCGCGTACCTGGGCGAGGATCGCAGCGGCTGGGCGCAGTGGGATGCCAGCGAACTGGTGGCCACGGCCACCGAAAAGCTGCCGCTGCTGGTCGACCAGGGCGCAGGCGATGAGTTCCTGGACAGCCAGCTGCAGCCGCAGTGGCTGCAGGCTGCGTGCACCGCGGCAGGGCATCCGCTGCAACTGCGGATGCAGCCGGGGTATGACCACAGTTATTACTTCATCGGTACGTTCATCGGCGAGCACATCGCGTATCACGCCAAGGCGTTGTACGCCTGACGCTTACGCGTCTTCTTCTTCCGCCGCTTCGCGGCCCTGCTGGCGGATCAGCGCTTCTTCGCGCGCATCGTTGATGGCGTGGCGCACGCTGTCCAGGTCGATGGTGGATTCGTCGTGGACGAATTCACCAGTCAGGGGGCTGTCCGGCAGCAGGTCACCGGCCTCGAACAACGCCCACATCTCTTCGCCGTACCAGGTGTCCAGCAGCTCGGGGGCCGAACGCCCCAGGTAGGCGGTGAGGTTGTTGACGTCGCGCAGCAGCATGCTGCGCGCGGCGTTGTTGCCACCGGCGCTCACCACCTGCGGGAAGTCGATCACCACCGGGCCATCGGGGCCTACCAGCACGTTGTACGGCGACAGATCGCCGTGGATCAGGCCGCAGCACAGCATCAGGACCACCTGGCGCACCAGGATCCGGTGGAACTCACGGGCCTGGTCCGGCTCCAGTTCGACCTCGCCCAAGCGCGCGGCGGAGAAGCCTTCGGCATCGGTCACCAGCTCCATCACCAGCACGCCGTGGAAGTACCCATGCGGCTCGGGCACGCGCACGCCGGCATCGCGCAGCTGGTACAGCGCATCGACCTCGGTGTTCTTCCAGGCGGTTTCCTGCTGCTTGCGGCCGTACTTGCTGGCCTTGCCCACCGCGCGCGCCTCGCGGCTGCCCCGCACCTTGCGGCCTTCCTGGTACTGCACGCGCTGCTGGAAGCTGCGCTGGGCCATGTCCTTGTATACCTTGGCGCAGCGCACGTCGTCGCCGCTGCGTACGACGTACACGGCCGCTTCCTTGCCGCTCTTGAGCGGGCGCAGTACTTCGTCGATCACGCCGTCTTCGATCAGCGCCTGCAGGCTTTCGGGGGTCTTCACGTAATCTCGGTCAGGAGGGCGGCGCCAATGCGCCAACCGGCAAGGGAGGGCCGGCGATTCTCGCACCTTCGCGGCGGCCGGGCCAATTGCGCACCCCATCCCGGTTCAGCCAGGCCGGCCGGGCAGGGCTCAGGGCAGGGCCTGCTCACCGCGCAGCACCGGGTAGGGATTGAGCGACTCCCCCTTCCACCATTGCTTCTCCGGCCCCAGCCGGTGGATCTCGAAGTGCAGGTGGGGGGCGTCCGGGCTGGCGTTGCCGGTATGCCCGACATAGCCGATCACGTCGCCGCGCTTGACCGCCTGCTTCTCGGCCAGCCCGTCGGCGTAGCGCTGCAGGTGCGCGTAGTAGTAGCAGTAGGTGCCGCCCGGCTCGAACTGGTACACGGTCAGCCCGCCGCGTTCGCTGTCGAACAGCTTCTCGATGGTGCCGTCGGCCACCGCCAGCACCGGCGTGCCCTCGGCGGCCAGGATATCGATGGCATCGTGCACCCGGCCCTGGCTGCGCGCATCGGTAAAGGTGTCCTGCAGCTGCGCGGCCGCGATCCCCTGCACCGGCAACAGCAGCCCCGACGGGGCTGCGGCAGCGCCTGGCCCTGCCTGGCTGCCTTCGGCAGGTGCTGCAGGTGCAAGCGGATCCGCCCCGGGTGCGCCAGGCCCTGCCTGGCGGCTTTCAGCCACGGGCGCCGCTGCCACCGGCGCGGCCACCACCTGCGCCGCAGCCGCCCCCTCCGGCACATCATTCCCGGACGCCAGCAACCACCACCCGGCCACGCCAATCACCACACCCAGTGCCAGCAATCGCGTCAGCATCGTCGTTTACTCCTGCATCACCACGGGCACCGAGGCGTCCACCGCATCGGCCACCTGCAGCGCGTCCCAGTTGGTCATCCGCACGCAGCCGTGCGATTCGGTCTTGCCCACGTGGCCCGGTTCGGGGGTGCCATGCAGGCCGTAATGCGGTTTGGAAATATCGATCCAGACCGGCCCCACCGGATTGTTCGGGCCCGGCGGCAGGGTGGCCTTGCGGTCGCCGGCCTTGGCATCCCAGAACAGCTTGGGGTTGTAGTGGAACGGCGGATCGCGGGAGATGCCCAGGATCTTCCATTCGCCGATCGGCAGCGGGTCGTGCTGGCTGCCCGACGACACCGGGAACTGCGCGTACACCTTGCCCTGCGCGTCATACAGGCGCAGCGTCGAATCGGACTTGTCGATCACCAGCTTGGCCGCCTTCGGCAGCGCAGCCGGAGCGATGTTCGGCACCTGGATCGTGCTGCCGGCCTTGCCCAGGTCCACCCCCGGGTTGAGCGCCTGCAGCAGCTTGGGATCGGCATGGAAGCGCTCGCCGAGTGCCTCGCCTACCGAGGTGAAGCCCATTGCCTTGAGCTTGGCCTGCTCGGCAGGCTTCTTCGGAATCGGCTGGAAGGGGCCCGCCACGTCTTCGGCGGTGAGGGTGTAGCTGGCCAGGGGCGGCGTGCTGTCCGGCTGCAGCGCCTGCCAGGTGGCGTCGTCGAGCTCGCCGGTCACCTTCAGCCCGCGCGCCGCCTGGAAGCCGGCCACCGCGCGCTTCTGGTTGGAGCCCACCACGCCGTCGATCTGGCCCGGCGAAAAGTGCGCCCGGTCCAGCAGCACCTGCGCATGCAGGTCCGAGCGCGGGCCGGTGGCCACGCCGCCGTCTTCAGCGATGGGCGCGGGCAGGGTGGCCGGTGTCTGTGCCAGTGCCGGGGTTGCGGCGGCCAGGGCAAGGGCAAGCAGGGAAGCGGAAGCAGGCAGGCGCAGCGGCATCGAATACTCCAGGGCAGGTTCAACCCCACCATGCCGGAGCGCGCTGCACAGGCCCTGTGAAATGCCTGACGGGCAGCTGACCGGCAACGCGATGTGGTGGCGTCGCCGGTCGGGTCGGTTTTTACCGGACGTCGCGCAGTTCCCAGTGGTGGCCGGCGAGCAGGCGCAGCCGCTCCTTCAGCACATCGCTGTTGATGGTGGTGCTGACCACCAGGTTGATGCGCAGGTCCTTCTGCTCACCCGTCACGGTCGCATTCGGGTCGGTTGCACCCCACTGCGGCTCGACGGCATCGGGATCCGGCTGCTTGGCGCGCCAGCGGTCGAACAGGCCCGTGGTGCGCAGCGCGGCCTGCAGCTCCTCGGCGAAGCCGCCGGCGCTCTGCGAACGGAAAGAGAGATCGGCATCGTTGCCGTGTGCCTTGGAAGGGTCCGGCAGGCTGATGAAATACTGCGACATGGTGGTCTCCGTTGAATGCGCCAAGGCTGGCAGATGCGCGGTGGAATCGGTGTGCAGAAACCGGCCGCTCGTCCGCTGGCTCAGGCGCTGAAGGTGTGCGGTTCGTCGGCAAAACCAATCGTGACCGCGCCCTTGCCCACGTTGACCATGCCGGTCAGGCTCATCACCGATTCGTACACGTCCACCCCGTGCGCCCTGCAGGTCTCGCGCAGGCTGGCATAGCCCGGCAGCGCCTGCAGGTCGGCCAGTTCGCCGCCATAGCTCACGCACACCGTGGGCGTCATCAGGCCGCCCTTGACCCGCTGGCCGACGAAGTCGAACAGCTTCTGCACCGCGTTGTCGAAGCCCTTGATCTTGGCCACCGGGCCGGTGGTGCCGCGGTAGCCGTGCAGCACCGGTTTGATGTCCAGCGCGCTGCCCAGCGCCGCGCTGATCAGGCCCACGCTGCGGTCGCCCTTGTGGCGGGCGCGGGCGCGCATGTAATACAGGTCGCGGGTGACCATGTACCCGTGCACGTTCAAGGCCAGCTGCTCCAGCCGCTCGCGGATCTGCTGCACGCCGGCGCCGCTGTCGCGCAGGCGCACCGCTTCCACTGCAGTCACGCCCTGCGCGGCGAACAGGTTCTGGGTGTCCAGCACGCGCAGCGCGAACGGCGAGTTGTGGCCCGCTGCCTGGCGCACCGGCTTGTAGTCGTTGAGGATGGCGAAGCTGGCCTGCATCGCGTTGTCGTGGATCGGGCTGCGGGTCTTGGTGATCGTCATGCAGAACACATGGTCGTAATCGATCACCAGCTTGCCCAGGAACAGATCACGGATCTGCACCACGCTGAAGGGAATGGTTTCGGCCTCGGCGCCATGCTCGGCCACGTGGGCGTGCAGGAAACTCAGGGTGGCCTGTTCGTCGCGGTGGTCGGCCAGCACGGCCTCGCCAATCCGGACGGTGATGGGCAGCAGCACGATGTTGTGCTGCTGGATGAAGTCCTGCGGTAGATCACAGGCAGAGTCGACCACGATTCCGATGCGCATCCTGTTTGCCCCCTCCAGGCAGGGTGTCCGTTCGAAAGTGTGAAAGCTATCTCAAATCGCGTCCGGCTGCCTGACCACGCCGGTCAGCTTGGCCGGCTGCGCTCCACCGCCACCGGCAGCGTGTCGATCCGCTGCCATTCCGGCTGCTGCAGCAGACCGGGGTCGGCCAGCACCGCCGCCATCAGCGCGTGGCTTTCGTTGCCCCAGAACAGCTCGCCATCGATGGACAGGGTGGGGACCCCGAACACGCCCGCCGCGATAGCCGCCTCGGTGTTCTGGCGCAGCTGTTCCTTGACCGACGGCGCCGAGACGGCGGCCACGACGTCGCCCACGTCCAGCATTGCCGCCGGCAGGGCCAGGGCCTGTGGCGTATCGGCCGAGCGGCCGTCGCGCCAGATCCAGTTGAACAGGATGTCCACCGACGCCGGCGTGGCGTCCGCCGCCAGGCACAGGCGCAGGGCCGCCAGCGGGTTGAACGGGTGGCCGGGCGGGAAGCGCAGCGGCACGCCCTGCTGCTGCGCCTGCCACAGCACCTGGCGGTAGGTGAAGCGCCGCTTGGCCGGGATTTCGGCCGGGCCCAGGTTGCCCAGGTGGTGCAGCACCGCGCCCAGCGCGATCGGCACCGGGGTGATGCGCTCGAACTGCGGCAGCGTTTTCAGCTGCTGCCAGTGCAGGTAGGCGAACGGTGAGACGAAATCGAAGTACCAGCGCAGGGTCATGACGTTCCTTGGCGGTGCAGCCAGGCAGGGCCTGGCTCTACGGGTGGGTGAGCGGACCTTATCGCGAATACGCCCTGGGTTCGCGGGTGGCCGGGGCGGCGTAGCGGTCGCGCAGTTCGGTCTGGCGCGAGCGCATCTGCATGGCACGGCCCCCCAGCCAGACCTGCTCGGCGTAGTGGCCCACGTCCAGCGGGTCGCCTTCCCACAGCACCAGGTCGGCCAGCTTGCCCGGCTCGATGCTGCCCAGCGTGTCACCCACGCCCAGCACCTGCGCCGGTACCCGGGTCAGCCCGGCCAGGCCATCCTGCCAGGGCAGGCCGTTGGCCACGGCATTACCGGCCAGCTGCCGCATCTTGCGCGCGTTGTGCGAGGCATCGTCGCGCTGGGCGAAGCTGACCTGCACCCCGGCGGCGTGCAGCCGCGCGGCATTTTCCAGGGTCGCACCGAGCTGGTCGAAGCTGGTGGGCAGGTTGCCCAGCGCATCGACGAACACCGGCACCTTCGCCTGGGCCAACAGCGGCGCCACCCGCCACGCCTCGGCACCGCCGGCAATGGCGATGCTCACCTTCTCGCGCGCCGCCCAGCGCAGCAGCTGGCGGATGTCCGCCGCGCGGTCCACCTCCACCACCAGCCGCCCCTGGCCGGCCAGGTAGCGGGCCAGCGTGGCGCGGCCGGCGGGGGTGAGCAGGGCATGCGGCGAATCGACCGCTACCCGGTTGCGCGCTTCGCTCACCATCTGCTCCAGCAGCATCCACTGCGCCGCCCGCGAGCTGCCGGTGAGTTCGGCACCGGACGCGCCGAGCCGGATGAACAGCGCGCGCGGGCCGATCGGATCGGCACTGCCGTCCAGCCGCATCACCCCGCCCTGGCCGGCGATGAAGCTGCCACTGGTGTTGGCCCCCAGCGCGGTGAAGCCGATGCCGTCCAGCCGTGCCACCGGGATCAGTACCGAGGCCGGGTTGTAGGCCAGCGTCACGTCGAACTCGGGGCGCAGCGGCTGGTCTTCCAGCTTGAGGCCGCTGTCCACCGTGGTGGACTCACCGGACACTTCGTCGATGCCGATGTCGGTGATGCCGCCAAACAACGCCGGGGTGAGCGGGCGACCGTTGGCCTCCACCACGGTGGCGCCGGCCGGCGCGACCAGTCCGGTGCCCACGGCGCGGATCACGCCGCCCTGGACCAGCACATCGCCGTGCTCCAGGCTGCCGCGCGCGCTGGCGGTGTGTACGGTGGCATTGCGGATCAGCAGATCCTGCGCCCAGCTCGCCGGCGCGGCGCCAAGCAATGCCAGCACCAGCAGGCTGCGCTGCAGTACGCGGGTGCCGGTCATGGGCGTGCCTCCTGGCCGAGCATGAAGTCCGACAGTGGCTGCCGGCGCACGTCCTGGCGGTCGTAGACCTGGTGGCCGTCGATGTAGACCTTCTCGGCCAGCGCGTAGGAACTGAAGGGGCTGCCGTTCCACACCACCACATCGCCCATCTTGCCCACCTCCAGGCTGCCGGTCTGCTTCTCCACGCCCAGCGAGCGGGCGGCGTTGAAGGTCAGCCAACCGATGGCGCGCTCGGGCGCGATCTGCATGCCGGCGCGGCGCGCGTTGGCGATCACCTTGGCCGCCTCCTGGTTGAGCCGCTGGATGCCTTCGGGCGAATCCGAATGCACGATCGCGCAGCTGTTGGCCGGGCGGTCCACCAGCGCGATGTTTTCCTGGATGCCGTCGAAGGCTTCCATCTTGAAGCCCCACCAGTCGGCCCAGAGCGCACCGCAGACGCCTTCGGCCGCCAGCCGGTCGGCCAGCTTGTAGGCCTCCACGCCGTGGTGGAACGCGGCGATCTTGAAGCCGAACTCCTTGGACAGGTCCAGCATGGTGGCCATTTCATCGGCGCGGTAGCAGTGGATGTGCACGCGGATGTCGCCGTCGATGGCGCCGGCCAGCGTGTCCAGCTTCAGGTCGCGCTTGCCACCGGTATCGCCGGCGCTGTCGCCCTTGTCGCTGCCGCCGAACCAGCGCTTCTTCTTGACCTTCTTCGGGGCGTTCTTGGCCAGGTATTCGCTGGCGTCGATGAAGGCAGCGCGGTAGCCGGCCACGTTGCCCATGCGCGTACCCGGCGCAACACCTTTGCCGCCGCCATACACCCGCTTGGGGTTTTCGCCGCAGGCCATCTTCAGGCCCCACGGCGCGCCGGGGAACTTCATGGCCTGGTAGGTGGTGGCCGGGACGTTCTTCAAGGTCACCCCGCGCCCGCCGACCAGGTTGGCCGAGCCGGGCAGTACCTGCATCGAGGTCACCCCGCCGGCCAGCGCGGCGGCAAAGCCCGGGTCCTGCGGCCATACCGAATGCTCGGCCCACACGTTGGCGGTCACCGGTGCAGTCATTTCATTGCCATCCGCATGCGCGCCGACCCCGGGGCTGGGATACACGCCCAGGTGCGAATGCACGTCGATGATGCCGGGGGTGACCCACTTGCCGGTGCCATCGACCTGCACCGCGTTGGCCGGTGCCTCCAGCGCGCTGCCCAGCGCGGCGATGCGGCCATCGCGCAGCAGCAGGTCGGCCTGCTCCAGGCGCGCGCCGGTGCCGGTAAGCACGGTGGCGTTGCGGATCAGCACCGGGGCCGAGGTGATCGGCGCATAGGTGCTGGGGTAAGGGTCCTGGGTGAAGCGCGATGCTGCCGGCGCCGAAGGCGCAGCCAAGGTGAACAGCGCCAGGCCCAGCCCGGCGGTCAATCGTGTACGCATGTCATCCCCGATGCGGCGTGAAAGATCCCCCGCGACGCTAGCCGCTGGCCGGCGCGTTGCCAAGTGGCCAAGTGCATGCCCGGTCCGCAGCCCTCTTGCCAAGAAAACCATATCCAGATCGGTATCGAGGCGCTTAAGCTTATATGGCGCAACGGCAAGTCGGTCCGCCACCTGCGCGTTGACGAATGATGGTAATGGCATGGGTGGGCGCCGGGATGGCGCGCCGCCCGCAGGGGTAGTGAATGGACGTGGCGGCACAAGTAGTGGAATTCTGGCGCAACGCGGGACCGCAGCAGTGGTTCGCGCGCGATGACGCGTTCGATGCGCGTTTTCGCGAGGCATTCCTCGACGAACACTTCGCTGCCGCACGCCGTGCGCGCGAGCATTGGCTGGAAACGGCCGATGGCGCGCTGGCGCTGATGATCCTGCTCGACCAGTTTCCGCGCAACTGCTTCCGCGACACCGCCCATTCCTACGCCACCGACGGCCTGGCCCGCCACTACGCCATGCGCGCGGTGGAAGAAGGCCTGGACCTGCAGCTGGTGCCCAAGCTGCGCGCCTTCATCTACCTGCCGTTCGAGCATTCCGAAGACCCGCAGGACCAGGAACGTTCGGTCGCCATGTTCGACGTGCTGGGCGACAAGGAATACCTGCAGTATGCCGAACTGCACCGCGACATCATCCGCCGCTTCGGGCGCTTCCCGCACCGCAATGCGGTGCTGGGGCGGATGCCAACGCCGGAAGAACTGGACTACCTCGCCGAAGGCGGGTTCGCCGGCTGACAAAAAAAACGCCGGCAATGCCGGCGTTTTTTCATCCATCGCGGTTGAACCTGCGATCAGTACTTCGGCACGCTGTTGTCCACCGCATCCGACCAGGCATCGATGCCGCCGGTGATGTTGTAGACCTTGCTGAAGCCCTGGGCACGGAACTGCTCGGCCGCCTGCGCGCTGCGGCCACCGTGGTGGCACAGGAACGCCAGCGGGGTGTCCTTGGGCAACGCTTCCAGCTCGGCACGGTTGTTGCCGTCGAACGTCTTGAAGTCGCCGCCAATCGACGCAATCGCACGCTCATCGGCCGGGCGCACATCCACTACGGTCAGCGTACCGGCGCGGCGCTGGTCGTCAGCGTCACGAACGGCGAGTTCCTGCACGGCCTTCGGTGCGTTCGGGTTGTCGATGGCCAGGCCCTTGCCACGGATGTCATCCACCCAGTCGATGGTGATGCCCTCGGCGCGGCGCGCGCTGGCCAGGTCGAACTGCACGCGCAGGCCGTTGGATTCGGCGGCAATGGCGTTGTCGTCGTGCGGGGCCAGCTGGAAGTTCGGCTGGAAGCTGGCATCGATGCCCAGCTGCAGCGAGGCACCCGGTGCATCAGCCAGCGCACCGCGCAGCATTTCCACTGCGGCCGGGGTCACGGTGATGCGCGGCGGGGTACGGTCCGGCGCGGCCAGGCCCAGCACGCTGCTCAGCTCACCGCTGCTGGCCATCTGCAGGATGATGTCGCTGCCGCCGACCAGTTCGCTGTCGATGTACAGCTGCGGGATGGTCGGCCAGTCGCCGTAGGCCTTGATGCCTTCGCGGATTTCCGGGTCGGCCAGCACGTTGACGTGGGCAAACTCCACGCCCAGGTCCTGCAGCGCGCCCACGGCCTTGGCCGAGAACCCGCACTGCGGCATGGTCGGCTGGCCCTTCATGAACAGCACGACGCGGTTGGCGGTAAGAATGGATTCGATGCGCGAGCGCAGGGCGGGATCAAGGGACATGGTGGTCGGGTCCGGAGTTTCGAACCGTACATTCTACGCGGCATGGCATCATGGGGCATGACCGTACCGGAAACGTTGCATCGCATTCCCCGCCGCCCGTGGCGCTGGCTGCCCTGGCTGCTGCTGTCCCAGCTGGCGGTGGTGCTGGCCTGGTGGGCCTGGGGCTGGGCCATCGGGCTGCCGTTGATGGTGGCCTCGCACGCCCTGTTCCTGGTGCCGGTGTTCCTGCCCAACAGCCGCTTCTACGCCCCGGTGCTGAGCCACCTGCCGGCCCCGGCCGAACAGGTCTGGCTGACCATCGACGACGGCCCCTCGGAAGAAACCCCGGCGGTGCTTGACCTGCTGGACCGCTACCAGGCCAAGGCCACCTTCTTCATGGTCGGCGAGCGCGCCGCCGCCCGGCCGGAACGGGTGCGCCAGGTGCTGGCCCGGGGCCACGACCTGGGCAACCACAGCCACAGCCATCCGCAGACCCGCTTCTGGCGGCTCGGCCCGGCCGCCATGGCCGACGAGATCGCCCGCTGCCAGCAGGCGCTGACCGACATCGCCGGCACCCCGCCGCGCTGGTACCGCTCGGTGGTGGGCATGACCAACCCGTTCGTGGCCCCCGCGCTGAAACGCTGGGGCCTGACCCGGGTGGGCTGGAGCGCGCGCGGTTTCGACGGCGTGGACTGCCAGCCGCAGGCCGTGGTCGACCGCATCCTCGCCCAGCTGCGTCCGGGCGCGATCGTGCTGCTCCACGAAGGCGCCGCCCACGGCCATAACCTCGCGATCATCGAAGCGGTGTTGCAGGCCATCCAGGCCCGTGGCCTCAGTGCGGCGTTGCCTCTGCGTCCGCTGTCGGGTGCGCATCCACCCATTGCTGGTGGATCCAGCTCCCCAGCGACGCCTGCGCCCACAACAAGGTGATCGACAGGCCCAGCGCCAGCACCCCGGTGACCCGGCGGCGCTGGTGCTGCAGCGCGCTGCCGACACCCAGCAGCAGGCCCACCACCGTGACGCCCAGCGCCACGAACAGCATCGCCAGCACCGCCACCGGCACCTCGTGCATGCCCGCATAGCGGGGCAGGTGGGCCACATGCGCGGTTACCGCGAACAGCACCAGCGCCACCAGGCTCACCACCAGCGCGGCGATGCCCAGCGCGGAATGGCGGGGGCGCGACGTGTTCATGCCGGCTGACCGCGTTCGGCGGTGACCAGCCAGTTGTTGAACGGCGTATTGCCGTACAGCGGCGTCATCTCCAACTGCAGCCCGGCGGCCTCCAACGGTGTGCGCACACTGGCCGCATCGGGGTAGTGCCGGGGCCGCGTGCCCATCCAGCCGACCAGATGCGCCAGCATGTCGGTGATCCGCGTCGTGCGGTCGCGCCCGCTGTTGTCGGCCAGCGTGGTGCGGATCACCAGCCGCCCGCCGGGGGCGACCCGTGCCGCCGCTTCACGCAGCAGCACCGGCTGTGCGTCGGCCGGCAGGTACTGCAGCACGTCCAGCAGCGCCACGCTGCCGTGGTGGTCGGGTAGGGACGCGCTGGCATCCACGCAGTCGAAGCGCGCATCGTGCAGTGCCGCGCGCGCACCTGCCCGCTGTGCACGGGCAATCTTGTCCGCATCGATATCCACGCCATGGTAGGGCTGCGTGCGCTGGTTCTGTCGCAGTACATGGGCCAGCAGGCCCAGCCCGCAGCCGATGTCCAGCAGCGGCAGCGAACAGGGCGCGAGCGCGCCGAGCACGCCCGGGTACAGCGGGTCGCTGCCGAGCTTGCCCCGGCTGTAGTAGTAATCGCGGCGGTTGCCGAAGCGCTGCGCCGGCATGAAGGCATCGGCGATGCGGTGGGCCTGTTCCCTGGCCAGTGGTAACGCGTCCGTGCTCAGCGTGCTGCCTCATCATCCAGGTGGGCGCGAACGACCGGGAAGGCCCGGCGCGTCCACTCGGTATACATCGCCGCCGACGGGTGCAGGCCATCGTCGACCAGCATGTCAGGTTGCGCACCGCGTTCGCGGCTGATCGCGGTGATGTCCACGAACGCCACCGCGTGCTCGGCACAGATCGCCTGCGCCGCGGCATTGTAGGCATCCAGCTCGCGTGCGATCTGCACCGGATCGCGGTTGTTGTCGCGCGCATACGGGGTCACGCCCCAGTCCGGAATGGACAGCACGAACACCCGCCGGCGCTGCTTCCCGGCAAAGCCGAGCGCGCGCTGCAGCAGGGCGGTGAAGCGCGGGCGGTACTCCTCCACGCTGCGGCCGCGGTACTGGTCGTTGACCCCGATCAGCAGGCTCACCAGGCCGTACGGGCCCTCGGGCGCTGCGGCATCGATGCCCGCATCCAGCTCGTCGGTGGTCCAGCCGGTGGTGGCGATGATCTGCGGCTCGGCCACCACGTGGCCGGCTTCCTGCAACGCCGTCGCCAGCTGTACCGGCCAGCGTCCGGCCGGGGCCACGCCTTCACCGATGGTGTAGGAATCGCCCAGGGCCAGGTAGGACAGCGCCACCTCAGGCCACCGCGCTGCGCGGCTTGAGCGGCACCACCTTGGTGTTGGCCTCGGCGCGTCGCGCCAGCGCCCGGTCGATGCGTGCGAACACATCGCGCATCACCTCGGCCTCCGGCAGCAGCGTCACCCGGAAATGGTGGCGGTAGGGCACGTTGAAGCTCGAACCCGGCACCACCAGCACGCCTTCCTCGTTCATCAGTTCCAGCGCGAAATCGTGGTCGTCGAAGCTGCGTGCGGCCGCGCCCACCACCGCCGGGAACGCGTACAGCGCGCCGGCCGGGGCCACCAGCGACAGGTGCTCGCTGGCGTTGCAGGCCTCGATCACCGCACGGCGGGTTTCATACAGGCGGCCACCGGGGGCGCACAGCGCCGACACCGTGTCCGGGCCGTTCACCGCCGCATCGATGGCGTACTGGCCCGGCACGTTGGCGCACAGGCGCAGCGCGCTGAGCAGGTCCATCGCAGCGCGGAACTCGCCCAGCCGTTCGGCTGCACCAGACAGCATCGCCCAGCCCACGCGCCAGCCGCAGGCGCGGTGCACCTTGCTCAGGCCGCTGAAGGTGATGCAGGGGTGCTCGCCGGCCAGCGGGGCCACCGGCTGGAACCGCGCGTCGTCATACAGGATCTGGTCGTAGATCTCATCGACCATCAGCAGCAGGTTGTGCTTCGCGGCGATGGCCACGATGCGCTCCAGCAGCTCGCGCGAATAACTGGCGCCGCTGGGGTTGTTCGGATTGATCAGCACGATGGCGCGGGTGCGCGAGGACACCAGCGTCTCGATTTCCACCGGGTCCGGCTGGAAGCCGTTCTCCGGCGCGCAGCGGTAGTACACCGGGCGGCCGTCGTTGAGGATGGTGGCCGCCGACCACAGCGGGTAATCGGGCGAGGGCACCAGCACTTCGTCGCCCGGGTTGAGCAGGGCGCGCAGCGACAGGTCGATCAGCTCGCTCACCCCATTGCCGATGAACACCCGGTCCGGGTGCGCATCGGGTGCACCACGGCGGGCGTATGCGGCGGCAATCGCCTCGCGCGCTTCGGGCAGGCCCTGCTGGTGGGTGTACGGATCGGTGCGGCCCATGTCGTCGGCAATGGCACGCTGCAGGTGTTCCGGCGCGCGGAACCCGAAGTTGCCGGGGTTACCGATGTTCAGCTTGATCAGCTTGCGGCCCTGCGCCTCCAGCTCACGCGCTCGCCGCGCCAGTTCGCCCCGGATCTCGTAGCGGACTTCGGACAGGCGCTCGCGGGTGGCAAGCGGCTTCAGCGGGGGCGTGGACATGACTGGGCCGTGGTTCGGGCATGGAAATCGCATACTAGCGGAAATGCTGCGTTGCAGGGCAAGGGCTCCGGGGCAAATTCCCAGTATTGGCGGGCAGTTGCCGCCGATGCCTCTAGAATGGGCGCATGAGCGAACCGATCGACTACCGCGCCCTGCAGACCATGGGCTGGCCCTGGGCAGGCGCCCCCGAACTGCCTGCCTGGCAGGCCCTGTTCGAGCAGTTCCCCCAGGCCCGCCCGGGCCGGGTGGTGGAACAGCACCGTACCGGCTATGTGGTGGCCGATGCCCCGGGCGCGGCGATCAAGACAGAATCGCCCGCCGAATGGCAACGCCCGCGGTTCCCCAGCCACGAACGCGCGGCCGTGGGGGACTGGGTGCTGCTGGACGGCATCCTGATCGTGGCCCTGCTGCCCCGTCGCACCGCGATCAAGCGTGGCGCGGCCGGCGAGCACTACCACCAGCAGGTGATCGCGGCCAACATCGATACCGTGTTCATCGTCTGCGGGCTGGATGCGGACTTCAACCCGCGCCGGATCGAGCGCTACCTGATGCTGGTGGGCGGTGGCGGCGCGCAGCCGGTGGTGGTGCTGACCAAGGCCGACCAGACCGAATACAGCGAAGATGCACTGGCCGTGCTGGAAGAACTGGCCGCGCAGGACATCCCGCTGCTGGCCATCAACGGCCGCGACCCGGCCAGCGCCAGCGCACTGCTGCCGTGGCTCGGCGCCGGGCAGACCGTGGTGCTCGTCGGTTCGTCCGGTGCCGGCAAATCGACCCTGACCAACACGCTGCTCGGCTACGAGCTGATGAAGACCGCCGAAGTGCGGGGCAACGATTCCAAGGGTCGCCACACCACCACGCACCGCGCGCTGATTCCGATGCCGTCGGGCGCCTGCCTGATCGACACCCCCGGCATGCGTGAGCTCAAGCCCACCGGCGAAGAGGCGCTGGGCGAAGTAGGGTTCGCCGACGTGGAAGCGCTGGCCGCACAGTGCCGCTTCCGCGACTGCGCCCACCAGCGTGAGCCGGGGTGTGCGGTGCGCGCGGCGATCGACTCCGGTGAGCTGGATGAAGAGCGGCTGCTCAACTACTTCAAGCTGAAGGACGAAGTGGCGGCCGCGGCCGCCAAGCTGGCGGTGCGCCAGGCCCAGCAGGCACTGGAGCGCAAGCATGTGAGCAAGGGGGCGCAGTGGCGCCCGCCGGGCAAAAAGCGCTGAGGCGCATCTCCGCGCCTCGATTACCGGCCTCTGCTCCGGAACAGCAGGTTGTACTGAAGTCGGCGCGTGGCCCGCGCGGTCATGCGCTGGGCATCGGGATGCTGGGCATTGATGAGAACAATGGTCTCTTCCGGAGCAATCACCGACGGTAGTTCGATGATCGCGTGAGCGCCCTCGCTGTACCACGCAGATCCCGTGTTCACCGAGATCATGCCGTGTGGAATGGCGTCCCAACCTACCGGCAGCGTGGCAGCGGAAGTAACACGTCGCGCCGCCCAGACATCATCCGGTACGTCGATCTCGATGACGTACTTGTTCAGCGGCAGGCCGTTGTCATCGATGTGCGCGGCGGTCTCCAGGACCGCCATGGCGAGACTGGGGGCCGCATACACCACCTTCTCGCCAGGCCGGTTCCAGCGGCCCGGCGAAAAGGCGGCGCCGGTGCCGCTGATGTCGTCGGGCGCCCACGCAGGCCCTGTCGAGCCAATGCGGGCCAGCTTCATTGATAGGCGCCGCTCTGGATGGCCCCCAGCACCCGCATCACCGACGCACGGCCGGTGGGCGTATCCATCACGTCGGCCGGCGCCAGGCCACCCAGCGCAGGTTGCGGCCGCTGGATCCACTCGCCCACCCATTTTTCGACGTCGAAGCCACGCGCCTGTTCGTTGTCGCGTTCGGCCGCGAGCATGTCTTCCACGCGGTTGATCAATTCCATCAACCCCACGACAGACTGCCCGGTGGTGCCGGCGAACAGGGACTTGTCCCGCATCTTCTTGGTAAAGGTGGCTTTGGGAATGCGCACGAAGGTCTGGAATTCGGTACTGCTGTCGAATATCTCATCGATCAGGCCCTTCACCACCTGGTAGGGCACGCCTTCGCGTTCGATCTGCACGCGCTCGGCCAGTGGTGCGGTGCGCAGCAGGGCCCGGAACGAATCCAGCTTCACCGGCAGTTTGAATTTCACGGTTGTCGCATCGCGCACAACCTGCGCAGAACGGGGTTCTTTCAGGGGTCCGATGGCGTACGACTCAACCTTGGCCGACGCGGGGGCACGCTTGCTGGCGGCGGACATCGTCATCTCCTCTGGCTACCAATAGTCCAACTATAGGCCAAGAGTGCTCCATCCGCACCCAGCCGCCCATCCCCCTTTTGACCCTGCTAATGTCCGCTTCATGAGCATCGCTCCTCACCGCCCGCCGATGACCGTGGACCGGGACGTGGCCCACCACACCGAGCTGGACGCCCGGCTGGTGGAGGCCGTGGGGGGGCTGCGGCTGCTTGGCCTGACCAGCTGGCCGGCCGCCCTGCAGGCCCCATTCCTGGCCAGCGTGGCGCGTGGCCAGCCGGTGCTGCCGGTGCTGGACTACCCGAAGCTCGATTTCGCCCGCACCCGACGCGAACTGGCCGCGATCAGCGCCCAGTGCGATGTGGACCACCCCATCGGCCTGTACATCCGCCGCTCCGCCCACAGCTGGGACCTTGCCGCCGGCCTGCTCGAATCGCTTGGCACCGCTGCCGTGGACCGTTACTCGGTGGAGCTGTTCGGCTCGCCCGAACAGCCGCTGCCGGGCAACGGCCCCAGCACCCGCGAAGCGGCCCGCCACTTCATCCAGATCGCGCAGGAACTGGACCACGAGCTGCTTGCCCCGGAAGAACAGGTGCCGGTCTCGGCCACCGCATTGCAGCTGCAGCTGCAGAGCGACCTGGATGCGTTCTTTGAATCGCGCATCATCAGCGTGCAGCTGGATCCGGAGCTGATCTCCAAGGCCGCTGCCGGCCCCACCCGCATCCGCCTGCGTACCAGTGCGCGCTTCAGTGCCTACGACCGCGCGCAGCTGTTCCACCATGAAGCGCTGGTGCACTCGCTCACCGCGCTCAACGGCCGCGAACAGCCGCACCTGCCCAGCCTGGCCTTGTCCTCGCCCCGGGTAACCGCCACCCAGGAAGGCTTGGCCACGTTCGCCGAACAGATCACCGGCAGCATCGACATCGAGCGGCTCAAGCGCATCAGCCTGCGCACCGAAGCGATCGCGATGGCACGCGAAGGCGCGGATTTCATCCAGGTGTTCCGCTACTTCTGCGATGCCGGGCAGAACAACGAGGAAAGCTTCGCCTCAGCCCAGCGCGTGTTCCGCGGCGTGCCCGCCACCGGCGGCGCAGCCTTCACCAAGGACACCGTGTACCTGCGTGGGCTGGTGTCGGTGCATACCTTCTTCCGTCATATGCTGGCCGAAGACCGTCTGCAGAACTGCCGCTGGTTGTTTGCCGGCAAGATGTCACTGACCGACGCGGTGGATTTCGCGCCGCTGTTTGAAGAAGGCATCCTGCGCCCACCGCGCTGGTTGCCGCATTGGGTCAGCCGCGCCAACGGGCTGGCCGGCATGCTGGCGTTCTCGCTGTTCGCCAACCGCATTCGCATGGATCAGCTCGCGGCCGAGTAACCGCCGTTGCACCAACGCATTCCATGCACCCGGTCGCACTTTGCGACGCGCCTCGCCAGCCCGTAAGAATCCTTTCATGTTGCGTCCGCAAGATGGCCGCGCACCTGCACCACGCAGGCACCTCCATCATGTAACGGACCCTCATGCTCAACCGACCTCTGACGATCGCCGTGGCGATCGCGCTGTGCGCTGCCAATGCGCACGCCGCCGACGTGGACAGTTCCCTCGACGCCAGCGGCGCGTCCAGCGCCCGCACCCTGGACGCCGTATCGGTGATCGGCCAGGGCGAAACCCGCCAGGTGCAGCGCATCACGGCCGTGGACAAGCAGGTGCTGCCGCCCGGCACCAGCGCGCAGAAGATCCTCGACCGCCTGCCCGGCGTGTCGGTACAGTCCAACGACGCGTTCGGCGCCAACGAGGAATCGCAGACCATCAGCCTGCGCGGCTTCGACAAGAGCCGCCTGGGCTATACGCTCGATGGCATTCCGCTGGGCGACAACAGCTATGGCAACTACAACGGGTTGAGCATCGCGCGTGCGCTGATCGCAGAGAACCTGGCCGGCGCCGAACTGTCGCAGGGCGTCGGCTCGCTCGGTGTGGCCTCCACCAGCAACCTCGGTGGCACCATCCAGTACTTCTCACAAGATCCGTCCACGGAGTTCGGCGGGCGTGCCAGCGTCACCGTCGGCGACGACAACCAGCGGCGTGGCTTCCTGCGCGTGGATACTGGCGACCTCAACGGCTTCTCGGCGTATGTTTCCGGTGTGCACCAGGACGCGGACATGTGGGCCGAACCGAACCAGAACCAGACCACCCGGCAGTTCAACGCCAAGGCGGTGTGGAACGTGGGCGACCACCGCTTCGGCGCATTCGCCGCCACCTCGCGCGTGAGCCAGGCCAACTACGCCTATCTGTCCAAAAGCATGCTCGAGCGTGGCCTGGGCTGGGACTGGAACATCTACGCCCCGGATTGGGATCGCGCCCTGGCCGCGGCCTACTGCGCGCCGGCCACCTACAACGCGCAGCGCTGTGCCTTCAGCGGTGGTGTCAACAGCATCGACGACGCGTACTACCAGAGCCGCGCGCTGCGCGATGACAACCTGTATTCGCTGGATGCCGATCTGGCACTGGGCGACAGCGCACGCCTGAAGCTGCTGGCCTACCACCACGAGAACCGCGGCCAGGGCCACTGGTGGGCACCGGGGCAGGCGTCCAATCCAGGTACGCCGCAGGCGCTGCCGATCTCCATCCGCAGCACCAACTACACCATCAATCGGCAGGGCATCACCGCTGCGCTGAGCTGGCAACTGGGCCTGCACGAGCTGGAAGCCGGCCTGTGGTACGAGCGCAATGACCACAACGTGGAGCGCAACTTCTACTACATCACCGGGCCGTTCCTCGATGATGGGTACCTCAATTACCCGAACCGCCGCCTGTTCGACCAGGACTATGACATCCGCACCCGCCAGTTCTATGTGCAGGACCGCATGCGCTTCCTGGACGATCGCCTGACCGTGGATGTGGGCATCAAGAGTCCCAATACCCGCATGACCGCCGTGTCCAAGCCGGGTACCGAGGCCAGCTATGCCTCCGGTACGCTGACCGCCAAGGAATCGGTGCTGCCGCAGGCCGGTATCGGCTTCAAGCTCAGCCCCAGCAACGAGGTTTTTGCCTCGTACTCGGAAAACATCGCTGCGTTCGTCGGCGGTGGCAGTGGTGGCCCGCTGCAGGTGTCGCCGGAATCGTTCGCGGCCAGCGTGGACGATCTGGAGCCGGAGAAGTCGCGTTCGTTCGAAGCGGGCTTCCGTACCTTCGGCGAGAAGTACCAGGCCTCGATCGCGGCCTACCACGTGATGTTCGACAACCGCCTGCTGTCGCTCAATCCCTGCACCAGCATTGAAGTGGGCACGCGGCCGGAGTGCATCACCCGTTTCATCAACGTCGGCTCGGTGAAGAGCCAGGGCGCGGAGCTGACCTTCATCCTCAAGCCGGTGGATGGGCTGCAGTGGTACAACGCAGTGTCGTGGAACAAGAGCACCTACGAGGATGATTACACCTCGGGCGGCGCGGTGGTGCCGGTGGCCGGCAAGATCACCGTGGATACGCCGCAGCGGATGGCTTCCAGCGAGATCAGCTGGAACCGGGATGGCTTCTTTGCCAGCCTGCGTGCCAAGTACACCGGCAAGCGGTATTACACCTACACGAACGACCAGTCGGTGCCGGGCGTGACCACGTTCGATGCGGGCATGGGGTATTCGTTCGGGCCGGGCCTGGGCCTGCGCGACGTCAAGGTCTCGCTCAACGCAACCAACCTGACCAACAAGCGGTACGCCGGGCAGCTGAGCTCATTCGCCCCGACCGACCCGACCGGTACGCGCTACGCGATCCATGCGAGCGCGCCGCGGCAGTTGTTCATGACCGTAAGCGCGGAATTCTGACGGTGGGACGCCGCCCGACCAACGGTCGGGCGCTACCGTCCAGGGCGACATCGATCCGGGATGCAGGGTAGGTGCCGACCGTTGGTCGGCACATTGCCCGTCATCCCGGCACTGCATCAGAACATATGCAACCCGCCGTTCACGGCGTAATCGGCGCCGGTGACATACGCCGCATCATCCGACGCCAGCCACGCACACAAGCTCGCCACCTCTTCGGGCTTGCCCAGCCGGCGGATCGGCACCGACCCGGCCAAGCGGTCCAGCACATCCGGCGGAAAGCTGCTGATCGACTGGCTGGCAATGTAGCCCGGCGAAATGGTGTTGACCGTCACCCCGCGCGTGGCCACTTCATTGGCCAGCGCCCGGCTGAAACCGTGCATCGCCGCCTTGGCGGTGGCGAAGTTCACCTGGCCGATCTGGCCCTTGTGTGCGCTGACCGAGCCGATGTTGATGATCCGGCCCCAGCCGCGGCCGGCCATGCCGTCGATCACCTGCTTGGTGATGTTGAACAGCGCATGCAGGTTCGAGCCCATCACCGCGTTCCAGTCGTCCTGGGTCATCTGCCGGAACAGCACATCGCGGCTGCCGCCGGCGTTGTTGACCAGTACGTCGATCTCGCCCACTTCGGCCTTGACCTTGGTGAAGGCCGCCACCGTGGATTGCCAGTCCGCCGCATTGCCTTCAGAGGCGATGAAATCAAAGCCAAGCTCACGCTGTTCGCGCAGCCAGCCGGCCTTGCGCGGCGAATTGGGTGCACAGCCGGCCACCACCGTGTGCCCGGTGCGAGCCAGCTTCTGGCAGATGGCGGTGCCCACGCTGCCCATGCCGCTGGTGACGTATGCGATACGAAGGGTCATCTCGGAATCTCCCGGGTCAAGCGGCAAGGGGATACAGCGCGAACAGCAGGCTGCCGGCCATCAGCACCAGCGACACCATCACCGCCCACTTCAGGGTGAACTTCTGGTGGTCGGCAAATTCCACCTTGGCCAGGCCCACCAGCAGGTAGGTCGACGGCACCAGCGGGCTGAGCAGGTGCACCGGCTGGCCGGCCAGCGAGGCGCGTGCCATTTCGACCGGGGTGATGCCGTAGTTGCCGGCCGCCTCGGACAGGATCGGCAGCACGCCGAAGTAGAAAGCGTCGTTGGACATGAAGAACGTGAACGGCATCGAGGCCAGCGCGGTGATCACCGCCAGGTAAGGGCCCCAGGCATCGGGAATGATGGCCAGGAAGCTGTGCGACATCGCCTCCACCATGCCGGTGTTGTTGAGGATGCCGGTGAAGATGCCCGCCGCGAAGATCAGCGACACCACCGACAGCACGTTGCCGGCATGGTTCACCACGCGGCGGCGCTGCTCGGCCAGGTTCGGGTAGTTGATGACCAGCGCGATCGCAAAGCCGACCATGAACAGCACCGGCATCGGCAGCACGCCCATCACCAGCGCCGTCATCAGCGCCAGGGTCAGGCCCAGGTTCACCCACAGCAGCTTCGGCCGCTTGGTGTCTTCGGCATCTTCCACGGTAGGCAGCGCGCCGTCATCGGAAACGCTGGCATCCATCCAGCTGCCCCCCTTGGGCAGCGTCACCACGCCCAACCGGCGGCGCTCCTTCAGGCCCAGGTACCAGGCCAGCAGCAGCACGGAGATGCAGGCCAGCACCATCGCCGGGATCAGCGGAATGAACACATCGGCCGGGTCCACGTGCAGCGCCGTGGCTGCACGCGCGGTCGGCCCGCCCCACGGGGTGAGGTTCATCACGCCACCCGCCAGGATGGTTACGCAGGTCATGTTCAACGCGCTCATGCCCAGCCGCTGGTACAGCGGCAGCATCGCCGACACCGTGATCATGTACGTGGTCGAGCCATCGCCATCCAGCGAGATCAGCATCGCCAATGCGGCCGTGCCCAGCACGATCTTCATCGGGTCGCCCTTGACCAGGCGCAGGATGATCCGCACCAGCGGGTCGAACAGGCCGGCATCGATCATCACCCCGAAGTACAGGATGGCGAACATCAACATCACGCCGGTGGGCGCGATCTTCTTGATGCCATCCAGCATCATCTGGTCGATATCCGCACCGAAGCCGCCCATCAGCGCGAACACGATGGGAATGGTGATCAGGGCGACCAGGGGCGACAGTCGTTTGCTCATGATCAAGTACATGAACGTAATGACCATGCCAAAACCGAGGATGCTCAGCATCATCTGCGGGTTTCCTTGCAAGGGGGGTTAGAAATCGAACTGCAGGCGGCCGGTGACCGCGCGGGTGTGGTCCACGGTGGCCGCGGCGAGGTAATCGCGGTTGCGGCTGTCGATCAGGTTCAGCATGAAGCGCAGGTTCGGGCGCAGGTACCAGTTGCCGCCCAGGGTCCAGGCGTCGGTGCGCGCATCGATCAGGTCCGGCTGGCCGAAGAGGTGCTGCTCGCCACGCATCTGGTCGTACCGCAGCGCCAGCTCGAACGCACCGGCCTTGTGGCGGATGTCCTTGATGCGCGCGAAGCGCCCGGTCCTGCGGTCGTAGCCGCGCGATTCGCCGGTGACGAACCAGCTCAGCATCCCGTAGCCCGCCAGTACCATGCCGCGCTGGCTGCCGTCATCGAAGGTGGCGCCGCTGAACTCGCCCTGCCACGACAGCGGGCCGCGCACTTGTGCGTATTCCAGCGACCACTTGTTGACGTCCGTATCGCGCCCGGAAGAGAAGTCGATCAGGGTCAGCCGGCTGTTGTCGGACAGGTGCCCAGCCGGGCGCGGGCGGATGCGCAGCGCCGGCACGCCGTTGGCGCCCGGGGTGTCGTAGCGCTCATGCGCCAGCGACAGCCCCAGGTGCAGCACGTCGCCGGCAGTGGCGCCCGGTGCCCAGGTGGCGCGGCCGCCGGCTGCACGGCCCTTCACCTGCCACGCATCGATGCTCTCCAGGCTGTAGGCACTGGCCGCCCAGGTCATGTCGTTTCTGGCGGCCTGCCACGACGCGCCCAGCCGGTACAGCGGCGCCAGCGTGGTGCCCGCGTTGCCGCGCTCCAGGAAGCTGCCGTAGTTGGAGCCGGTGCGGTCATCCAGTGAGAAGAACTGCTTGAACTGGCCCACGCTGAGCTTGCCGCCGCTGAAATCACGGCTGACGTAGACATCCTTGGCTTCCACCTGGTCGCCGGAGAAGTCCGCTTCCAGCTTGTAGTCCACCACGAAGAACCTTCCGGACATGTCCAGCCAGGCACGGCGGATCTCGGTGTCGTCCTTGTTCGGGGTGCCGCGCGCATCGTTGTTGAAATCGGCGAAATCCAGGTGCAGGCGGCCGCCGAAGGTGGCGGTGACCGGTCGGTCCGCATCGACCTCATCGGCGGCCCAGAGCGGGGCGATGGGCAACAACAGGGCGCAGGCGGCCAGCCCGCGGCAACGCAGGACATTGAAGTGCATGAACCCTCCCAGGTACATGGCGGTGGGCGGGCAGGGCGTGTGGGCCATGCCAGCCCGCAGGTTGTCGGGACGCGTCCGCACGGGGGTGCCTGGCGATGGCGCAGCCTAGTGCGGGGAAGCTGTCATCCACCTGTCGGCGCCTGCTGCAGCGCAGCGCAACCCACGGCACACCCCGCTCGCGCTAGGATTCCCGCACCCCCGCCTGTTTCCGCCCGATGCGCATCCTGCTGGTAGAAGACAACCCGGACCTGGCCGACGCCATCGTCCGCCGCATGCGCCGCAGTGGCCACGCGGTGGATTGGCAGAACGACGGCCTGGCCGCCGCCAGCGTGCTGCGCTACCAGAGCTTCGACCTGGTGGTGCTGGATATCGGCCTGCCCAAGCTCGATGGCCTGCGCGTGCTGGCGGGCATGCGCGAGCGTGGCGATGCCACCCCGGTGCTGATGCTTACCGCGCGCGATGGCATCGAAGACCGCGTGCAGGCGCTGGACGTGGGCGCGGACGATTACCTCGGCAAGCCGTTCGACTTCCGCGAATTCGAAGCGCGCTGCCGCGTGCTGCTGCGGCGCACGCGCGGGCAGGCCAGCGAAGTGGTGCAGATTGGCGGCTTCCAGTTCGACAACGCCTCGCACCGGGTCAGCCTGGATGGCCAGCCGATTGAGTTGCCCAACCGCGAGTACCGCCTGCTGGAAATCCTGATGGGCCGGCTGGGCCACGTGGTCGGCAAGGACGAGATCGGCAACGGGCTGTTCGGCTTCGACGACGAAGCTGGCCCGAATGCCATCGAACTGTATGTGGGCCGCCTGCGGAAGAAGCTGGCCGATGCGCCGCTGCGCATCGTCACCGTGCGCGGCAGTGGTTACCTGCTCGAAGCCATCGACGGCACGCCCGATGCCGAAGGCTGAAACCCGCGCGCCCAGCTCGCTGCGGCGCACGCTCACCCTGTACCTGGGCGTGCTGCTGGCGGTGTTCGCCGTAGCGTTGCTGTTTGCCGCCCGCGATTACGGCCAGCGTGCCGCCAACCGCTCCTACGATCACCTGCTGGTGTCGTCAGCCCTGTCCATCATCGACTCGGTGGCGCTGGTGGATGCACAGTGGCAGGTGGATCTGCCGTATGCCTCGCTGGACCTCTTGTCGATGGCGCCGGATGACCGCGTGTTCTACCGCGTGTTCGACGGCCAGAACCGCACCGTGACCGGCTACGCCGATCTCCCTCTGCCGCCACGCACGCCTTCCGACGAACCGCAGTTGTTTGATGCCCAGTACAGTGGCGAAACCGTGCGCTTCGTGGTGGTGTCGCGGCGCGTTTCCTCGCCTTCGGCGCAGGCCGAAGTGCGGGTGCAGGTCGGCCAGACCCGCCGCGCGCGCGAAGCGGTAGCGCAGGACATCGTCAACCGCGCGTTGCTCGCCATTGGCGTGCTCTCATTGCTGTCGCTGGCGCTGGTTGCCTTCGGCGTGCACCGCGCCTTCCGCCCGCTGGTGAAGGTGGAGCGCGAACTGTCGCGGCGTGAGCCGTCCGACCTGAGCCCGCTGGATGCGCGCGTGCCGCGCGAGATGGACCAGATGGTGGCCGCGCTGAACCGCTTCATGGCGCGCCTGTCCAGCAGCAATGAAACCCTGCGCGCCTTCATGGCCGAGGCCGCCCACCAGATGCGCACCCCGCTGGCCGCCCTGCGTGCGCAGGCACAGCTGGCGCTGGACGACGACGACCCCGAAGACATGCGCCGCAGCCTGGCCGCCATCGACCGCAACGCTACCCACATGAGCCGCCTGCTCAACCAGCTGCTCAGCGATGCGAGCGTGATCCACCGCTCCAACCTGCAGCGCTTTGCCCCGGTGGACATGGTGGAAACCGTGCACCAGGCACTGCACGAAGCGCTGCCGCAGGCCTTGCCTGCACCACGCGTGCAGCTCGCCGTGGGCATGGCGTCTTCGCGCGTGCAGGGCGATGCGCTGCTGCTGCGCGAAGCAATCAAGAACCTCATCGACAACGCCCTCAAGTACGGCGGCGACGGCCCGTTGCAGGTCGCGCTCACCGAAGAGGGTACCTACTGCGTGGTCACCATCGCCGACCACGGCCCGGGCATTCCGCCGGGCGATGCCGAGCGCGTGTTCGAGCGCTTCGCGCGTGGCGAAGATGCCGCACCGGGCGGGGCAGGGCTGGGCCTGGCCATCGTCAAGCGCGTGGTGGACAGCCACGGCGGCCAGATCGACCTGAGCAACCGGCCCACCGGCGGGCTGGTGGCCACCATCCGTCTGCCGAGGCTGCACGCATGATGCGCACCGTGTTCCTGTTGTTGCTGCTGGCGGCAGGGCCGGCGTTCGCCGCACCTGGCGATGTGCAGCGCTTTGCGGCCAAGGGCACCGCCACGGCCGAGCTGCGCATCCACGGCTCCACCGACATCGAAGTGTTCGCCACCGTCATCACCGATTACCAGCGCCTGCACCCCGGCACCGAGATCGTCTACGAAGACGTCATCACCCAGGACATGTACGCCCAGTACCTGCGCCAGCGCCACAGCCCCACCGGCCCGGACATGCTGATCAGCAGCGGCATGGACCTGCAGGCCAAGCTGGTCAACGACGGCCACGCCTTGCCACACCGCTCGCCGCAGACCGACGCACTTCCCGCGTGGGCGCAATGGCGGCATGAAGCATTCGGCATCAGCTACGAACCGGTGGCGATGGTGTACAACACCCGCACCCTGCCAGCGGCCCGCGTCCCGAAAACGCGCCGCCAGTTGCTAGAACTGCTGCGCGCCCCGGATGCGCCGTTGGCCGGCAAGGTAGGCACCTATGACGTGGAACGCAGCAGCGTGGGCTACCTGCTGGCCACCCAGGACGGCCAGCGCGGCAGCATGGCCGGCGCGCTGCTCGGCGCACTGGGCGACAACCAGGTACAGCTCGAAGAGCGCACCGGCGTACTGCTGGACCGCGTAAGCAGCGGCCAGCTCTCGCTGGTCTACAACGTACTCGGCTCCTACGCCCAGGCCCGCATCGACGCCGGCGCTCCGCTGGGCATCGTCGAGCCCGAGGACTACACCCTCGTCGTCCTGCGCACCGCCGTCATCCCGCGCACGGCCCAGAACGCAGCAGAAGCCCGTCGCTTCCTCGACTACCTGCTATCCCCCCGCGGCCAGCAGGTGCTCTCCCGCGAAGCGCGCCTGATGTCGATCGTCCCCACCCAACGCGGCCGCGCCCCCGGCCGCAGCTACCGCCCGATCCTGCTGGGCCCGGGTCTGCTGGTCTACCTGGATGCCCTCAAGCGCCGCCAGTTCCTTGATGCCTGGAAGGGCAGCACCCAGCCGCGCTGAATCGACCCACGACGGGTGCACGGGTTGCGCTGCTTTCCGCGCGGACACGCATGGCGTGCCCCTACCGCTGGGTGGCAACCCCACCCATGCGTGTCCGCTCTTCGCGGGATCCAAAAATCCCCCCTACAATCCCCCCAATGAGCGAAACCACCATCCTCGTCGCCGACGACCACCCGCTGCTCCGCGCCGCCGTCGTCCACTCCCTGCGCCAGGCTCTTCCGGCCGTCCAGGTCATCGAGGTTGCAAGCGCCCAAGCCCTTGAGGCCGCCCTCAACCAGCACCCGGAAATCGAACTGGTCCTCTTGGACCTGACGATGCCCGGCGCCAGAGGCTTCTCCTCACTCCTGCACGTACGCGGCTCCCACCCGGACATCCCGGTGGTCATCGTCTCCTCCAACGACCACCCACGTGTCATCCGCCGCGCCCAGCAGTTCGGCGCCGCCGGCTTCATCCCCAAATCCGCCCCGGCCGAAACCATCGGCCAGGCCGTAGCAGCAGTACTCGACGGCGGCCTCTGGTTCCCGGCGATGGCAGCAGAGCGCAGCGAATCCGACGCATTGCTCGCAGCCCGCCTGGCCCAGCTGACCCCCCAGCAATTCCGCGTGCTCCTGTGCCTCGCCGATGGCCTGCTCAACAAGCAGATCGCCTACGAACTGGGGCTCGCTGAGAACACCGTAAAAGTCCACGTAACCGCCATCCTGAAAAAGCTCGAATGTGTCAGCCGCACCCAGGCAGCGGTACTGGTAAAGGCCCTCGAACCAGAAGGCGACGCAGGCGCAGACCTCACCTAGGACCGGGACGTGTGGCAACGCGGTGCAAACCGTGCGTTGGCCCCACCCGGTAGGGTCGCATCCCAATCGACCGCCGACGTTGTTCGGCAGCGCGATTTCGGCATGACCCGAACCGAAGGCGGCCTTTCTCTGGGAGCCTAACGCGCATCAACGGCACCAGCGCCGCTCCCGGTTCCAGCCGAGCCGATTGACGCGTCAGGCTAGTTCTACGTGCAACGTAGGGAGCGCCCGATGGTGAAGAGAGAGTTCTGTACGCAGAATGCCTGTGCGGATCGGTCGCCTCTCGTCTCGAAACCACCCAACTCAAACGCAAAAAACCCGCCAGCGGCGGGTTCCTGAAAAAAGACTGGCCCCGCGAGCGGGGCCAGTACGTACCTAGTGTCATCACCAGTAATGGTGGCTGGGAGAGGACGTGTTCCTAGGGCTGCAAGCGAAGGCTAGCAGAGCTTCCCGTTGAACAAAAGTGAACTGCAACATCGAATGGCGCCAGATGGAGCGGAACTTGGGACTTCAGGCGGGTCATAGGATTGATCTGCTCGTCGAGCGTCATGAAAATCCTCTGGATATTGTCGGGAACAATGCGGACCGAATCCTTTCCTGTAATCACGGAGCCTGGTAGCTGCTACATAAAGGGGGTTGGCCACGTCACGCCCTTGTATGCAACATTGTGATCGAAAGCTGAAGGCGGTACTCGCCTCGATTCATTAAAACGTGCGGCTCTTTCGTTCTAAGGCGCACGTCATGATCCCATCTCAGCCTTCTCAGTCGACGAACACCAGTGCTGCCGGAGCGCTGCGCTTGGCAGCAGCGTCGACAACTGCTGCCGACAGTGCGGGTTCGCACACTGCGGCGGGCATTGTCGCAGGGAGGATAGTCTCGGTAGAGAATGCTCCGCATTCGGCGACATCACTTGTTGCTGCCCCAGCGCAACAGGCGAAAGCGTTGCCCGACTCGCTGCCCTCCTCTGCTGCGCCTGGGTGTGGCGTAGGCGATCAAGCTCTCGCTGAGGGCTTCCAGCCAAAGCGAACGCTCTTCGATGTAATGAAACCGCTGATTGAGGACAACGAGAAGATCATTCTTGGACGAACGGTCAATGACTTTGCATTGGTGGGCGAGTCCATGCGCACCAACGTTTGCCAGGTGAGTCGCCGCGTAAATTCCTTTGAATTTACGCCTCTGCATCTCGTAATCATGAGGACGGTGGAGGATGTTGGATTCTGCTCGGACCGGGTAAAGGAACTGATTGAACTAGGCGCCGATGTGAATCTGATGTCAACCTACGACTGGAGTTCAATTGGTGGTCATAAGCGAATTCCACCTCTGAAATTGGCCGAAAAGCTGCTCGCTAAGCTCGAACGTGATGAGGACGCCGAGTCATGGGTGATCGACGACATGAAAGACGTGATCGAGCACTTGAAGAGGGCTGGTGCCACAACTGAGGGTGCCGCGCTAAGAACGTGTGACTCTGATGACGAAGGTAAATCCGACTGGGACTCTGAAGTGGATGAAGTTCCCGGACGGGATGGCTCGGACTGGTAGTTCCGATGCGCTTGGGTGGCCGTTGGTACGACCCGGACGACCATCCCTGCATCATTCGCCATCGGCTTACGGCTGATTCGTAAGTAGATTGCCGGAATGGTTGGCATCTTTCACCGGGGAGTTCGCTTGAAGGGGCATCGAGAGCAGCAACGTATCTGCATGCATATGGGGCTAATTGCGACGCGTAGTAGTGTGCGCCTATTGATACTCAAATATCATTCAAAACAAGCGATTTAACTTTGCGCGCTGCATGGTGCATGGTGTTGCCTCGGAGCTTGAAATCTCCTCGAGTACAACGATTGTGGACGTCCTATGTCGGGAGGGTGGCGAAATACAACACCCTCGCGGGAATACGTCATGCCGTGTGTACTCGAGCGGTTTCAACCTCCCGACTCCCTCGCCATTCCGGCGAGGGAGACTTCCTTGGAGGTGGCAAATGCGTCGTTCAAGTTCGAATCTGCATTCCAACGAACAGCCCCAAACCCGCATCGGCATGCATGTGCCGGAGAGTCTGCGTGTCGGGTCATTCTCACATCCTGGTGGTCATGCGCTCCCTGACGGTGGTCGCATTCCCTGCCTGGTACTGCGCGGCATGTGGATGGAGCGGTTTGAGCTACCGGTAGGCAGTCGCGTCATGGTTGAAGTGGAGCACAAGCGCATCACGCTGACGTTGGATGAGACGCCGATCCCGGTGCCGTATCGGTATCTGGACCATGCCCCGAAGAAGAGCCGACGGGTGGCCGATACGACAACCGAAAAGGCGTCGGAGTAACGGGATTGGTCCCGTATCGCGGGGTGCCCGGTAGGGGCGCATCCCGATCGACCGCCGACGCCGTTCGAACGTTCGGTAACGGCATGACCGTCGGCGAAGAAGCGCATTCCGTTCGGAGGTCATGCGTTCGTCGCACGTAGCAGCGTTACGTGCAGTCGACCGGGGTCCGACCCTACCGAAGCAGCCGGCGGATTCCGGTAGGGTCGCATCCCGATCGACCGCCGACCTCGTTCGAACGTTCGGTAATGGCATGACCATCAACGAAGAGCAGCATTTCGCGCCGGTTGAGTTGCACACCGGTTTACGCCCGGTGTCGCACCAGCAGCTGCGTCATCAGCGCCCGCAAGGCCGGCGGGCGAACCGGCTTGGACAGGAAGCCCCAGCCGTTCTCCGCCGCCTGCGCCTTCAACGCATCATCGCGTTCAGCAGTAACCAGAATCACCGGTGGCCGTGCCCGCCACAGCTCGCACAGCTGCTCGTACAGGTCCGGCCCATGCCACTGGCCCATGCGTACGTCCAGCAGCACCAACTGCGGCACGTTCAATGCAGAGGCAATCTCCAGCGCGGCATGCGGGCCATCGGCCAGCTCCACCCGGCAGCCCCAGCGTTCCAGCAGGGCGCGGGTAGCCGCACACACACGCGGGTCATCATCAATGCTCCACACCCGGCACTGCCGCAGTGGGCTGTCATCACCCGAATCCGCAGACACCGACGGGGCAGGGGCGGGCGCCGGTATCGCATCGGCGCTGCCCAGCGGCACGGTCACGGCGAACACGCTACCGCTGCCCAGTGTCGAGCGTAAGCTGATGCGGTGCCCCAGCAGCCGCCCGATGCGCTCCACAATCGCCAGGCCCAGCCCGGCCCCGCGCTCCTGATCCACGCCATCATCCAGCCGCCGGAATTCCTCGAAGATCTCGCCCTGCAGACTCTCCGGAATACCCGGGCCCTGGTCGTGCACTTCAATGCGCAACTGGTCGCCCACCCGACGGCAGCCAATCAGCACCCGACCACGTGGGGTATAGCGCAGTGCATTGGAGAGGAAATTCTGCAGGATGCGACGCAGCAGCGCCTCATCACTTACTACCACCGCGCGGGTATCCACCCAGTCCAGCTGCAGCCCACGCGCTTTGGCGGCAATGCCAAACTCACGCGCCAGTGTTTCCAGCAGCGGCGACAGCGCAAACGCACGCACATGGGTCTGCAGCGTGCCAGATTCCAGCCGCGAGATATCCAGCAGGCTGTTGAGGATGGCATCCTGCGCGGCCAGCGCCGCATCCACATGCTCGCTCAGCTCGCGGGCGTCGCCACTCAACTTGCCGCGCAGCACCGAGACGAACATGCGCGCTGCATTGAGCGGCTGCAGCAGGTCATGCACGGCCGAGGCCACGAAGCGGGTCTTGTAGCGGTTGGCGCGCTCGGCCTCACGCCGCGCCTCGTCCAGGTCGCGGGTACGCTCGGCCACCCGGTGTTCCAGCGCATCGGCCAGCGAGCGCAGCTCACGCGCGGTGTTCTTGTAGGCGGTGATATCGGCGTAGCTGGTGACGAAGCCGCCATCGGGCAGCGGGTTGCCACGAATCTCCAGCACCGTGCCGTCGTCCTTCTCGCTCTCGCGCATGTGCGGCCGGCCGCTGCGCAGGTGGTTCAGGCGACGCTCGATGGCCTCATCAATCGGTCCCGGGCCGAGCAGGCCACGGCGGGCGTTGTAGCGGAACGCCTCGGCAATGGGCACACCCACCCGGATCAGGTCCGGCGGGAACCGGAACAGTTCCAGGTAACGCGCATTCCACGCCACCAGCCGCTGCTCGCTGTCGATCACCACCACGCCCTGCGGCAGGTGCGCCAAGCTGCGGCTGAGCCCGCTGTCGGCCTGCTGGGCGGCCTGCAGCACGCCATCCTGCGCGGTGCGCAGCTCCTGTGCGTGCTGCTGCAGCACCGCCTCCAGTTCCAGCCGGCTGCGCTGCCGGTGCGAGGCCAGGCGCCGGCGCTGCTGGACGAACAGCGCGAGGAAACACAGCGCCAGCCAGATGCCGCCGGCCGCCAGTGCGGTACTGCGGCCCACGGCGGCGCTGGCGCCGGCATCGTGCAGCAGGTGCAGCTTCCACTGAGGGTCATCCAGCACATAGGTCTGCCACAGCATGGGGCGCGGCAGCGAGGGCTGCTCCAGCCGCACCATGCGCCCGCCATCGGCCAACACATCCAGCGTGCGCGCCTGCAGCGGTTGCAGTGAACGGTCGGCGTACTGGCGGGTGGCCAGCATCTCCTTGCGCTCGGCCGGGGAGAGCGGGCGCAGCAGGCGGTAGCGCCATGCATCGCCGTTGGCCAGGAACACCACGTCATGCGCATCGCTGGCCATCACGATGTCGGTGCTCTGCAGCCATTCCTGCTCCAGCGCCCGCAGCTCGATCTTGATGGCGATGACGCCCAGCACATCGCCCTCGTGGTCGAGGATCGCCTGCGACAGGAAGTAACCCGGCACCGCCGTCGTCATGCCGATACCGTAGAAGCGCCCGGTGCCCTTGGCCATGGCCTGCTGGAAGTAGGGCCGGTAGCTGTAGTCCTCACCCACATTCGTGGTGGGCTGGTCCCAGTTGCTGGCAGCCACCGCTACGCCATGGCGGTCGATCAGGGTCAGGGTGGAGGCGCGCGTGACGTTGTTGGCCTGCTGCAGTTTCAGGTTGAGCCGGTGACGCTCGGCGTCATCCAGCGGGCTGCTCACCGCCTGCAGCAGTTCCGGGTCCAGTGCCAGCAGCTGGGGCAGGGTGCGGAAGCGATCGATGCGCTGCTGAAGGGTCTGCGCGTACAGGTCCAACTGGCGGCGCACCTGGGTGCTTTCGGCCGCGAGGGCGCGCTGCTGGGCATAGCGGCCAGCAACCAGGCCAGCCAGGAGCGTACCGCCCACCATGACCAGCAGGGTCAACAGCAACGGGCGGTAGCGGGAGACGCGGTACATGGCGTCAGTTTACGGCGTGCCGGCGGGTGCGCGTTGCACGCACCCGCCGTTGAACATCAGAAGTGAACCTGCGCCCGAAGCTCGAAGATCTCCGGCTTGGTCCGCACGCCACGGCGGCTGGCATCGGCCCACACGTAGTTCGCCTGGAACTTGAAGTGGCTGGTCAGGTACCAGTTGGCACCCACGGTCCAGTCGTGCTGGCGGCCACCGAACACGTCGGCGTCGTCCAGATCGATGCGGCTGTAACGGGCCAACAGTTCCACCGCGCCGTAATCGTGCGCCGGCTTCACGTTGGCCACGGCGCCCGCGCTGTACGGACGCGATTCGCCGGTGACGATCCAGCTGCCCATCACGTACTGGCCATCACCGGTGTAATCCGGCTTGCCATCACGGGTGACGGTGGTGCGCAGCGCTTCGGCCTGCACCGAGAACGGGCCATGGATGTAGATGCCCTCCAGGCCGGTGCGGCGGATCTGGTCGGCGGTGACCAGCGAGCCCGAATCCACGAGGCGGATGTCGGTCAGGCCGGCTTCCGGGCGCGCGCGCAGGCGGGCGCTGGCATTGAAGTGCACATCGCGGCCGTCGCGGTAGCCGCGCGGGTTTTCCTGCGAATAGGCCAGGCCCAGGTGGATCACATCGCCCGGTGCCTTCACCGGGGTCCACACGCCGCGCACGGCCTGGGTGGTGCCGGGGTTGTCGCCCTGCAGGTCCTTGCCGCCATAGGCGCCCACCTGCATCAGGTACTGCGGGCGCTCCAGCACCCACTCGGCACCGGTGCGGCGGCCGGCGTAGAAGGCCTGCACGGGCAGGGCGGTTTCCACGAAGCTGCCGGCGCGCGAGGAGGTGTTGGAATCCAGGCCCACCGGGGTCTTCATGTAGCCGAAGCGGAAGCGGCCGATGTCCTTGCCGAACACGGCCTTGCTCTCGAAGCGGAAGAACACGTCCAGCCAGGTGTCGGCCTGGAAGTCGTAGTACACCATCGCGTCGTACACGCCCTTCTTCTTCAGGGTCGCGCCGAACTCCTTGCGGCGTACCGCATCGTCATCTTCGAACGCGTCGGCGCCGGAGAAATCGTTGAGGTCATAGGCGATGTTGGCAGTGGCGGCCAGTTCGGTGCCGTCGCTGAAGGACACCTTGGTCGGCCAGTTGTCCCAGTCCGCGGCGGACGCGGCGAGGGGGGCGGACAGGGCGGTGAGGGCGATAAACAGGGGGGTCAGGCGCATGGATATGGTCTGGCTTCTAAAAAGTGGGGCAGAACAACAACGGCCGCGAGCGGGAAAACTGTTGGGCCACAAGGCCCGGAACGACACGGCCACCCGCCGCCGTGGGGGCGCGGTGCCCGTGCAGTGTAGGCACTGGGCTTGGCTGAACAGGGGGGCTAGTACCAATAGGTTATCTGCGTGGCGATGCAGCGGGCGTAAAAAGACCACGCCCGATGCCGCCGCCTGCGGCCGGCATCCCCGTGACACTGCCGGAGTTTCCCATGCACGTTCCCACCGCTGCCCCGCTTGCAGCCAAGCCATTGCCGTTCTACCGCCAGCTGTATTTCCAGGTGGTGGTGGCGATCGTGCTGGGCGCCATCCTTGGCCATTACGAGCCGGCGTTCGCCGAATCGCTCAAGCCGCTGGGCGATGGCTTCATCAAGCTTGTGAAGATGATCATCGCGCCGGTGATCTTCCTGACCATCGTCACCGGCATCGCCGGCATGACCCACCTGCGCACCGTGGGCCGGGTGTTCGCCAAGTCGATGGCCTACTTCCTGTTCTTCTCCACCCTGGCGCTGATCGTGGGCATGGTGGTGGCGCACGTGGTGCAGCCCGGCGCCGGCATGAACATCAACCCGGCCGACCTGGACCAGACGGCGGTGCACAGCTACGTGGAAAAATCCCACGAGCTGACCCTCACCGGCTTCGTCATGGACATCATCCCGTCCACGCTGGTGAGCGCGTTCGTGGATGGCAACATCCTGCAGGTGCTGTTCGTGGCGGTGCTGTTCGGCATTTCGCTGGCCCTGGTGGGTGAGCGCGGCCGCCCGGTGCTGACCTTCCTGGAGGCGCTGACCGCCCCGGTGTTCCGCCTGGTGCACATCCTGATGAAGGCCGCGCCGATCGGTGCGTTTGGTGCCATCGCCTTCACCATCGGCAAGTACGGGGTCGGCTCGCTGATCAACCTGGCCTGGCTGGTGGGCTCGTTCTACCTCACCGCGTTCCTGTTCGTGGCAGTCATCCTGGGCGTGGTCTGCCGCCTGTGCGGGTTCTCGGTGTTCAAGCTGGCCCGCTACCTGAAGGCCGAACTGCTGCTGGTGCTGGGCACCTCGTCCTCGGAATCGGCGCTGCCGTCGCTGATGGAAAAGATGGAAAAGGCTGGCTGCAGCAAGTCGGTGGTGGGCCTGGTGGTCCCCACGGGCTACTCGTTCAACCTGGACGGCACCAACATCTACATGACCCTGGCCGCGCTGTTCATCGCCCAGGCCACCAACACCGAGCTGACCCTGGGCCACCAGATCGCGCTGCTGCTGGTGGCGATGCTCAGCTCCAAGGGCGCCGCCGGCGTGACCGGGGCGGGCTTCATCACCCTGGCGGCCACCCTGGCGGTGGTGCCGGAAGTGCCGGTGGCCGGCATGGCGCTGATCCTGGGCGTGGACCGCTTCATGAGCGAATGCCGCTCGCTGACCAACTTCATCGGCAATGCGGTGGCCACGGTGGTGGTGTCGCGCTGGGAAGGCGCGCTGGACCGCAACCGCCTGGCGCTGGCCCTGGATGGCCGCGAGGCCGAGCTGCCGCCGCTGGCCACCGACGACCTGCCGTCGCCGCTGACCGCCCCGGCGCGCTGAACACGCCCCTCCCCCTGATGTGTGTGCAGCAGGTCCGTGCCGTCCCCCCTTGGGCGGCACGGCCTGCTTTTTCATAGGGGTTTCCGGTGATGTAAGTTGTCATCGGAGCCCATCAGGCTGGCGTGGCATACGCCGGCGCACGGCCTGCCTGATGTGCGGTCGCAGCATGATCGCGACAGCGTAGCGACAGGTCCAACACCGCCAACGGGGGTATGATCCCCTGTTCCTCTCGCCCATTCATCTGCAGAAAGCGATGTCCAACGAAGATTTCAAACAGGCCGCCCTCGACTATCACCGCATGTCGCCGCCGGGCAAGATCAAGGTCACGGCGACCAAGCCGATGCTGACCCAGCGCGACCTGTCGTTGGCCTATTCGCCGGGCGTGGCCCACGCCTGCGAAGCCATCCTGGCCGACCCGCAGCAGGCCAGCGAGCTCACCGCCCGTGGCAACCTGGTGGCCGTGATCTCCAACGGCACCGCCGTGCTGGGCCTGGGCAACATCGGCCCGCTGGCCGGCAAGCCGGTGATGGAAGGCAAGGGCGTGCTGTTCCAGAAGTTTGCCGGTATCGATGTGTTCGACATCGAAATCAATGAAAACGATCCGGACAAGCTGGTCGACATCATCGCCTCGCTGGAGCCGACCTTCGGCGGCATCAACCTGGAAGACATCAAGGCGCCGGAGTGCTTCATCGTGGAGCGCAAGCTGCGCGAGCGGATGAACATCCCGGTGTTCCATGACGACCAGCACGGCACGGCGATCATCGTCGGCGCCGCGGTGCTCAATGCCATGGTCGTCACCGGCAAGAAGATCGAGGAAGTGAAGCTGGCCACCACCGGCATGGGCGCCGCCGGTGTGTCGTGCGTGAACATGCTGGTCTCGCTGGGCCTGAAGCCGGAAAACATCCTGGCGTTCGACCGCGAAGGTGTGATCCACACCGGCCGTGCCGACCTGGACCCGGAAAAGAAGCGCTATGCCCGTGATACGGACAAGCGCACGCTGGCCGAGATCGTCGATGGCGCCGATATCTTCCTGGGCCTGTCGGCGCCGGGCATCCTCACCGCGGACATGGTCAAGACCATGGCCAAGGACCCGGTGATCTTCGCGCTGGCCAACCCCACCCCGGAAATCATGCCGGAAGTGGCGCGCGCAGTGCGCCCGGATGCGCTGATCGGCACCGGCCGTTCGGACTACCCGAACCAGATCAACAACGTGCTCTGCTTCCCGTACCTGTTCCGCGGTGCGCTGGACGTGGGCGCCACGGCGATCAACGAAGAAATGAAGATCGCCTGCGTGCACGCGATCGCTGCGATGGCGCGCCGCGAAGCCAGCGATCTGGGTTCGGCCTATGGCGATGACACCCCGAGCTTCGGCCGCGACTACCTGATTCCGCGCCCGTTCGACCGCCGCCTGCTGGTGGAGCTGTCGGCCGCCGTGGCGCAGGCCGCGATGGATTCGGGCGTGGCCACCCGCCCGGTGGCCGATATGGGTGCCTACCGCGAGAAGCTGGCCCAGTTCGTCTACCGCACCAGCCTGATGATGAAGCCGGTGTACGACCGCGCGCGCGCCGATAAGCAGCGCGTGGTGTACGCCGAAGGCGAAGAAGAAGTGGTGCTGCGCGCGGTGCAGAACGTGGTCGACGAAGGCCTGGCCTTCCCGATCCTGATCGGCCGCCCGGACGTGATCGAATCGCGCATCGAGCGCATGGGCCTGCGCATGAAGGCCGGCGTTGATTTCGACGTCACCAATATCAACGACGACCCGCGCTTCAACGATTACTGGCAGTACTACCACAACCTCACCGGCCGTCGCGGCGTGACGGTGGCGGCGGCCAAGAACCTGATGCGCTCGCGTCCGACCTTGATCGCGGCGGTGATGGTGGCACGCGGCGAAGCCGATGCGCTGCTCACCGGCGTGGTGGGCCGCTTCCACAAGAAACTGGGCTACGTGCGTAGCGTCCTGCCGCTGGAATCGAAGGTCACCTCGACCTCGGCCATGACCGGTGTGATCAACCAGCAGGGCGTGTTCTTCTTCGTGGACACGCACGTGCAGGAAGACCCCACGGCCGAGCAGATCTGCGAAGCCACGCTGCAGGCGGCCTACCGCATGAAGCTGTTCGGGATCGAGCCGAAGGTGGCGCTGCTGTCGCACTCCAACTTCGGCAGCCACGATTCCAAGGACGCGCTGAAGATGCGCACCGTGCGCGAGCTGCTGCTCAAGCGCAACCCGCGTCTGAACGTGGACGGTGAAATGCAGGGCGATACCGCGTGGGATGAAGCGCTGCGCCAGAAGCTGCTGCCCGACAGCACGCTGAAGGGCCGCGCCAACCTGTTCGTGCTGCCCAACCTGGAAGCGGCCAACATCGCCTACAACCTGGTGCGCGTGTTCACCGACGGCGTGGCCATCGGCCCGATCCTGATGGGCGTGGCCAAGCCGGCACACATCCTGACCACCAGCGCCACCTCGCGCCGCGTGCTCAACATGACCGCCATTGCCGCGGTGGATGCGCAAATCCGCAAGCAGCTCGAGGCAGAAAAGGCCTGAGGGTTGGATACCTGGTAGCTACCGACTGTTAGTCGGTAGGCAAAAGAAAGGGATCGGTGCAGCGCACCGATCCCTTTTTCGTTTCAGGGGTCGGCAACATCGCCGCAGTCCCGCCGTCACCCGCCTGCAACCTGCCAAGGGCCAAATACCCCCACGCGGCCCGGCCGTGGCGGTGGTCCGCTGGACCCCGCCACCCTGGGCCCGACCACTTCCCCCCTCTGGAACGGCGCCATGCGCACTCGTCCTGCAAAGCGGTACTTCAAGCAGTTGTTCGCGTTGTATGCGGGTCTTGTAAGCGGCAGGTAGACCGAAAAGGGGGCGAATCGCGCCCCCTTTTCGTCACGGCGCGGCAGGCGCCAGCAGCTCCACTTCCGCCAGCTGCATCCGCCCCGGCCCTTCAATCCGCAACCGGTACTCGGCATAACGGCCCGGCTTGGCGATCCGGAACGGACGGGTCTGCTGCTGCCACTCGAACGTTTCACCGCTGCGCTGGTCCAGCGTGACCCAGCTGCCACCGGCCTTGCGCGCTTCCAGCATCCACTTGCCGCCACGGATCGGCGCATTGCCGCTGGTCAGGGTGTACATCGACGGCGTGCCGTCAGACACCCCGGTGAACACCACGCTGCCCTTGCCGCCGAACGGCACCACGGTGCCGGCATCATCATCGGTCAGCGCCGCCAGCACCTTCCCATCGTCCAGCTGCGCACGCGCGCCGCTGCCCAGCAGGTCATGCAGAATCGCCGGGCGTTCACCGCGCGCGGTCAACGAGCGCGGCGCATCGTCCGGCCCGGTGCCCCACCTGGACGGCGCCGGACCCATCTCGAAGTCCAGCGTGGCGCCCTTGGCGATCACCTCATGCGGCACCCAGGTCTTGGTCCACGGCTGGCCGTTGATCTTCAGCGACTGCACGTAGATGTTGCGGTCCGAGTTTTCCGGGGCATTCACGCTCAGCACCGCGCCGCCCTGCAGTTCCACCTTGGCATGCCTGAAGGCCGGCGAGCCGATCGCATATTCCGGCGAACCCATGCGCAGCGGGTACAGACCCAGCGAGGCCAGCACATACCACGCCGAGGTTTCGCCGTTGTCCTCATCGCCCGGGTAGCCCTGGCCGATCTCGCTGCCCACGTACAGCCGCGACAGGATCTCGCGGACGTGCTGCTGGGTCTTCCACGGCTGCCCGGCGTACAGGTACATCCACGGAATGTGGTGCGAGGGCTGGTTGCTGTGCGCGTACATGCCCATGCGCACATCGCGCGCTTCGGTCATTTCATGGATGGTGCCGCCGTAGGAACCGGAGAATTTCGGGTCGGCGGTTTCCGGGGTGCTGAAGAACGTATCCAGCTTCTCGGCCAGCTTTTCGCGGCCACCGTACAGGCCAGCCAGGCCTTCGCCATCGTGCGCGGCGGTGAAGGCGAACGTCCAGCCGTTGGATTCGGTGTAATCGTGGCCCCACACGCGCGCGTCGTAGTCCTTCGCAGCCACGCGCCAGCTGCCATCCTCCTTGCGGCCCTGGAAGAAGCCGGCGGCTGGGTCGAACACGGTGGCGTAGGTGCCGGCGCGGGCGCGGAAATACGCCGCTTCGGTGCTGTAGCGCTCGCGTGCGGCCGGGCTGCCGGCGGTTTTCGCCAGCGCGGTGGCCATGTTGGCGATGCCGAAATCGTTGAGCGCGCCTTCCATCGTCCACGACATGCCTTCGTGCACGTCGGCGCTGGCGTAGCCACGGAACGTGGATTTATCCATACCCTTGCGCCCGACGTGGCGGTCCGGCGGCACCACGGTGGCGTTCTTCAAGGCGGCCTGATAGGCCTCATCCGGATCGAAGCCCTTGATGCCCTTGAGGTAGGCATCGGCGAAGGCCACGTCCGAACTGGTGCCCACCATCAGGTCGGCATAGCCCGGCGAGGACCAGCGCGCCACCCAGCCACCGGCGCGGTACTGCTCCAGGAAGCCCTGCACCAGCTGCCCGGCATCGTCCGGGGTGAACAGCGCATAGGCCGGCCAGGTGGTGCGGAAGGTGTCCCAGAAGCCGTTGTTGACGTACACCTTGCCATCGCGGATCGGTGCGAAGCTGCGCACTGCGCTGCCATCGGTGTTGTCGTCGGCGGCGCTGGCCTGGCTGGCGTACCGCCAGTCCGGGGCGGCGGCGGTACCGGCATTCTCAAACCCGGAATTCGGGTACAGGTACAGGCGGTACAGGCTGGAATACAGCGTGGTCTTCTGGTCGTCGCTGGCCTGGCCGATGTCGAAGCGGGCCAGGCGCTGGTCCCAGGCGTCCTGTGCGCGGGCGGCGACGGTAGCGAGCGTGTCTTCAGCAGCCAGTTCCAGCGCCAGGTTGTGGCGGGCCTGCTCGACCGAGATCAGCGAGGTGGCGATGCGCATGGTCACCCGACGGTCGCTGCCCGGGTCGAACTTGATGTAGCCGGTGGGCCGGCCGCTGGCGATGGTGCCGCTGCTGCGCCACGGCCGGTCGAAGCTGGCCACCACGTACATGCGGGTAGCGCCGTTGGACAGGCCGCTGCGCGTATCGGTGTAGCCCGACAGCGTCTGCGTGGCCGCATCCAGGGTCAGCCCGCCACGCGCGTCGACATTGTCGAACAGCAGGTTGGCATCGCCGTCCTTGGGGAAATCAAACTGGAACAGCGCGGCGTGGTCGGTCGGCGCGATGGCGGCGGCAATGCCGTTGTCGAAGCGCACCGCATACCGGTAAGGGCGCGCGCTTTCGTTGTCGCGCGAGAACGACAACGCACGCTTGGCGCGGTCCGCTTCCGGCACGCCACGGGTGGCCGACGGCATCACCTGGAAGGTCTGGCGGTCGCCCATCCACGGGCTGGGCTGGTGGCTCAGGGCCAGTGCCTGCAGCTGCGGGCGGTTGGCCGCGTTGTTCTGCTCGTTCCAGCGATACAGCCAGTTCAGCGCGCCGGCATCGGTCACCGGGGTCCAGAAGTTGAACCCGTGCGGCACCGCCGTGGCGGGGAAGTTGTTGCCGCGCGAGAAGGTGCCGTTGGCCTGGGTGCCGCGGGTGGTGAGCACCCAGTCGGACGGGCGGGCCGGGGCGGTGCGCGGCTGGCTGTCCAGGCGTACATCGTCGATCCAGCCGGACACCGGCGCGTTGGCGGCGCTGCCCAGACCCAGTTCGATGGCGACCACGCGACGGCCACGCAGTGCTTCCACATCGCCCAGGCGCACCGACTTGTGCGCCCACTGCTGCGGGTAGAGGGTCTTGGAATCCCCCTGGGCCTTGGCACCGAGCGCAATGCCGTGCAGGTCGCGCGCGGCGGTGGCCGAGACCCGGCTGCCATCGTCCAGCACCAGGTCCAGCGAAACGTAGGTGGAGGCCACCGTGTCCTCGCCCACGATCTCCGGCAGCACCAGCCAGGACAGCGTGGTGTCGGCGTCGATGGTTACATCGGTGGTGAACAGCGTAGTGGTGGCGGTACCGCCGGCACTGGCGTAGTGCAGGGCACGCAGGCCGCTGTAGCCCACCCCGGGCTTGGCCGCATACGGCGCCTCCGGGCCCTTGCCGATTTTCACCTGCACGCCGCCCTTGCTGGCCTGCGGGGCGGGTTCGCCGGGCTCGAAGGAGGTCTGCAGGCCCTGCGCGAAGACGGGCAGGGCAACCGGCGCGCAGGCCAGGGCGAGGGCCAGCGGAAGCAGGGCGCGGCGGGCAGGGCGGGGGTGCGGCAGGGTCATGCAGGGATCTCCCGGGTGGGACAGGCGGCAGGCGGAGCCCGCATCGGCGACCTCGGCAGACAGCATCACGCCGGCCGCCTGGAAAGGCAGTCGAAGCGATGCAGGTCCGGCGGGGGACGGGCCATGCGATCGGGTGTTTGATCGGAACGCACCCGATCCTGCAACACCCGGAGCGGGCTTGGCAAGTGAAATTAGTTCGATCTAAACCCGGAAAAATCGCATATCGGCGTTTTGCCGGCGGCGTCCCGCACGGAACCGGCCGCGCCGCGCGTGTCGCCCCGGGTGCTAGAATCGAGCCCCTCGCAATTCCTTTCCGTGCCCCGCCATGAGCCATACCGCCACCGCGCCCGCCAATGCCGAAAAGCGTTACACCGTGCACCGCAGCGACCTGCCGCTGAGCTGCCCGACGCCGGAGATGGCGCTGTGGAACTCGCACCCGCGCGTGTACCTGCCGATCGAAGACGAGCCGAACTGCGAAGCCGCGTGCCCGTACTGCGGTTCGGTCTTCGTGCTGGCCGACTGAGCAGGCGGAACCGAACGTGCGCCGACTGACCGTGGTGCAGCTGCTGCCGGCGCTGCACTCCGGCGGGGTTGAGCGCTCGACGCTGGAAATTGCCGCCGCGCTGGTCGCGGCCGGGCACCGCGCCATCGTGGTCTCCGCCGGTGGCCGGCTGGTCGAGCCGCTGCTGGCCAGCGGCGCCGAACACCTCACCCTGGATATCGGCCGCAAATCGCTGTGGACGCTGCGCCACGTGCGCACGCTGCGCAACCTGCTGGCCGAAACCGGCGCGGACATCGTGCACGCGCGCTCGCGGCTGCCGGCCTGGCTGGGCTACTACGCCGTGCGCAACCTGCCGGCGGCCACCCGCCCGCACTGGGTGACCACCGTGCATGGCTTGAATTCGCCCAGCCGCTACAGCGCGGTGATGACCAGCGGCGAACGGGTCATCTGCGTGTCCAACTGCGTGCGCGAATTCGTGCTCCAGCATTACCCGAGCGTACCCCCGGAGCGGCTGCAGGTGATTCCGCGTGGCGTGGATACCGCGCAATTCCCGCGCGTGGGCCGCCAGGACCGGCGCCCGCGCCTGGCGGTGGCCGCGCAGCATCCAACGCTGGCTGGCGATGCGCCGCTGCTGTTGTTGCCGGGCCGTGGCACCCGCCTCAAGGGGCATCACCATGCGCTGGGGCTGCTGGCCGGGCTGCATGCGGCCGGGGTGCGGGCGCTGCTGTGGATGCCGGGCACCCGCGAGCCGGGGCGTGAGCGTTACGTGGCCGAGCTGGAGGCGCAGGCGCGCAGCCTGGGCATCGCCGATGCGGTGCTGATGACCGCGCCGACCTCGCGCATCGCCGAGGCCTACGCCGCCAGCGATCTGGTGCTGCAGCTGTCCGACAAGCCCGAGGCCTTTGGCCGCACCGTGGCCGAAGCGTTGTCGGTGGGCCGACCTGTACTGGGCTGGAACCAGGGCGGGGTGGGCGAGCTGCTGCAACACCTGCAGCCATCCGGCGCGGTACCCTTGGGCGACGCCGGGGCATTGCAGGCGCGCGCGCTGCAGTTGCTGGCGCAGCCGCCGTCGCTGCCCTCGCGTATTCCGTTCACCCTGCAGGCGATGCAACGTGACACGCTCCAGCTCTATACCTCCCTCGCTGGCTGAGCCGGTCAAGGCGCCCGGTTCGCCGGGCTTCCGCGCGGGCCGCTGGGCGCCGTGGTGGGTCATTGCATTCGTGGCACTGCTGCCGCTGCCCGGGGTTGCCGAAACCGTACTGGGCCTCGGCGCGATCTATGCCGCCGCGCGCATGGTCCAGCTGCGTCTGCAGGGCAAGCAACGCATGCTCAGCAGCCCGGCCTGGGCGCTGACCAGCATCCTGTTCCTGGGCTACTGGCTGCCGCAGGCGTTCTCCGCCTTCGATGCGATCGATCCGGGCGCGGCGTGGCGCAAGACCGCTGCCGGCCTGCGCTATCTGCCCTTCATGTGGCTGGTGGCGATCGCGGTGGCCACGCCGGAGCGACGCGCACTGACCCTCAAAGGCATTGCGCTGATTACCGGGGTCTGGACGCTGGACGGACTGGCGCAGGCCGTACTCGGGACCAGCCCGCTGTTCTGGTCGATGGACCAGTTGAAGTGGGCGATCAGTGGGCATGGCTTGTGTCCACCGGCGGAGATGGCTGCAGCCGATCGCCTGAGCGGCGTGCTGGGGCCGTGCAATCTCAAATTCGGCCAGGTGCTGGCGAGCCTGTCACCGTTCCTGCTGTTTGCTGCCGCCGCGCGCTTCGGCCGTTGGGGCTGGATGCTGGTGGCGGCTGCCGTGGGCGTGGTGCTGGTGCTGGCCGGTTCGCGCGCGGCGTGGCTGACCTATGCGCTGGTGCTGGTGTTTTCCGGCTGGGCGCCTGCTCGGCGCGCGCGGCCTGCTCGCGTGCCTGGCGGTGGGGCTGGTGGCGGCGGTGGCACTGGCCGCCGGCTCGCACCAGGTGCGCGATCGGTTGGAGCGTACCGCGATGGCGTGGGAAGGCGAGAGCGATGGCGTGAACCAGGCGTTGTCCGGGCGCGCGCAGATCTGGGCCGCGGCGGGCTGCATGATCGAGCAGCATCCGATCAACGGCGTAGGCGCACGGGGTTTCCGCGATGCCTACCCCGACTGCAATCCGCGCCCTGAAGAACAGGAAGTGTGGGGCGCCGGCCCGGCGTTGCATGCGCACCAGATCCTGCTGGAGATCCTGGCCGAAACCGGAGTGCTCGGGTTGCTGCTGTGGTTGGCGGCTGCGGCGCAGGCGTGGCGCGCGTGGCGCTTCGCACCGCTGCCGGCACGCGAGCGCGCCCGCCCGGCGATGCTCGCCCTGGCCGTCACCGTGTTCCCGTTCAACACCCACCTGGCGTTCTATTCCACCTTCTGGGGCGGCCTCACGCTACTGCTCGCCGCCCTCTACGCAGGCAGCCTGCTGGCCAGCGACGACCCGTGATCCGTACGCGTTATTTGTAGAAATCGCTGCGGCCGCCCGGCTGGCGCTTGAAGCGGCGGTGGATCCACAGGTACTGGTCAGGGGCCTCGCGCACCATCGCTTCGATGGCCTGGTTGACCCGTGCGGTATCGGCTTCCACATCTTCGCTGGGGAAGTTCTCCAGCGGCGCGCCGATCTTCAGGAAGTATTTCCCGCCTTCGCGGCGGTGGAAGTACGGAATCACCGCGCAACCGGTCATCCGCGCCAGCTGGTGGGTGGCGGTGATGGTCGAGGCGGTGTGCCCGAAGAACGGCACGAACACGGTGTCCTTGCCGCGCATGTCCTGGTCCGGCGCGTACCAGAGGAAGCCGCCCTTCTTCAGGTGACGCACGGTGGCGCGGATGTCCTCGTTGGCATACATCGCCTTGGCATAGCGCAGCCGGCCGAACTTCACCGCCCACTCGTACACCGGGTTGCGGTGCTTACGGTACATGCCCGACAGGTCGACGTGGTCGCACAGCAACCGCCCGCACATCTCCAGGGTCATGAAATGGCCCGATACCAGCAGCACGCCACGGCCTTCGGCCTGCATGCGGTGCAGGTGCTCCAGGCCTTCCACCTGCACCTTCGGGCGGATGCTGTCGATGCTGCCCCACCAGGCCCGGGCGAATTCGAAAATGCCCACGCCCAACGCGTCGAAGCTGTCACGCAGCAGGCGCTGGCGCCAGGCGTCGTCCTTTTCGGGGAAGCACAGCTTGAGATTCACCTCGGCCGCGCGCCGGCGGCTGCTGGCCACATGGTAGGCCACCGTGCCCACGCCCCGGCCGAGTGCGCGCTGCAGGCCCCAAGGCAGCCGGGCGACCACGAAGGCAGCCAGGATGAAGGCGAAGGTCGGCCAGTGGCGGGGATTGCGCAGGGACGGCCGGGTAGCGGTGGAAGCGTTATCTGACATGCCCCGATTCTAAGTCATGCGTCCCCGCAGGTGCGTCAGCGGGGGATCGGCCCGCTCCCGCATGTTTTTCCCGGTGCCGCTCCCGTATCCTCTGCGCATGCGTAAAAGTCCCGTCGAATGGATCCTGCGCGGCCTGTATTCGGTCGTGCTGTACCTGTTGCTGCCCATCACCGTGTACCACCTGGTCTGGCGCGGATTCCGGGTGCGCGAGTACTTCCAGCGCTGGGACGAGCGCTACGCTTCCTATCCCGATTCCACCGCGCAGCCGCGGGTCTGGCTGCATGCGGTCTCGGTGGGCGAGGTGAACGCGGCGGCGCCGCTGGTCAATGCGCTGCGCCAGCTGCGCCCGGACATCCGCTGGGTGATCACCACCATCACCCCGACCGGGTCGGAACGGGTGCGCTCGCTGTGGGGCGACGCGGTGGACCACGTGTACCTGCCCTACGACGTGCCGGGCAGCGTGGGCCGTTTCCTGGGCCACTTCAAACCCAGCCTGGCGCTGATCCTGGAAACCGAGCTGTGGCCGAACCTGCTGTTCGGCTGCCGCGACCGGGGCATTCCGGTGTACATCCTCAATGCCCGGCTGTCGGCGCGCTCGCTGCGCGGTTACCGCCTGCTGCGCCCGCTGATCGGGCGCACGCTGCGCACTGTCACCTGCGTGGCCGCGCAGTCGGCCGACGACGCCGAGCGCTTCATCGAACTGGGCGCGCTGCCAGAACAGGTCAAGCCGCTGGGCAACCTGAAGTTCGACATCGCCACGCCGAACGTGCGCGAGTTCAGCGCCGACTTCCATGCCGCCGTGCCCGGCACGCGCCCGGTATGGATCGCGGCCAGCACGCACGAAGGCGAGGAGCAGGCCACCATCGACCTGCACCGCCGCCTGCGCAGGGAAATCCCGAACCTGCTGCTGTTGTGGGCACCGCGCCATCCCGAGCGTTTTCCCCGCGTGGAAGCGCTGGCGCGCGAGCAGGGCTGGAAAGTCAGCACGCGCCGCCAGCAGCACTGGCCACAGGCCGACAGCGACGTGTTCGTGATCGATACGCTGGGCGAACTGATGGCGTTCTATGGCTGCGCGCAGGTGGCGTTCGTCGGTGGCAGCCTGCAGCCGATCGGCGGGCACAACCTGCTGGAGCCGGCGGCCATGGGCACCGCCACGGTGACCGGCCCGCACCTGCACAACTTCGCCGAGATCTCCCGGCGCATGCGCGAAGCGGGCGCAGTGTTGATTGCCGACGACGTGGCCGGCGTGGGCGATGCACTGCTGACGCTGCTGCGCGATCCCGAGGCGCGCGAGGACATGGCCAGCGCTGGCTGTGCGCTGGTCAGCAACGGACGTGGGGCGCTCAAGCGCACGGTGGAGCTGATTGCTCCGCAGCTTCCGCCGCCGGTGGACCCATGAAAAAAAGCCACCCTTGCAGGTGGCTTTTTCGTTTCCGGTTACGCCTGGGTTACTGGCCGTTGACCGTGGTGCTGGGGGTCGCGGCCTGCTGGGTCAGCAGACGGTTGATGTCCTGCAGGTCGGCGATGTCCAGCGTGCCGACGGCCTGGCCCAGCTGCAGGCGGTTCTGCAGGAAGGTGTAGCGGGCATTGGCGTACTCGAGCTGGGCCGAGAACAGGATGCGCTGGTTCTGGATCACGTCCAGCACGGTGCGGGTACCCACTTCCAGGCCGACCTGCGACGCGTCGTAGGCGCTCTGTGCCGAGACCACCGCCAGGCGGCGCGCTTCCACTTCGCTGATGCCGGCCACCAGGGTCTGGTAGGCGTTGCGGGTGTTGCGGTCCAGGGCGCGCTTCTGCTGCTCGTAGCCATCCTGGGCAATGTCACGCTGGGCCAGCGCCTGGCGCACGCCGGACTGGGTGGCGCCGCCGGAGAAGATCGGCACGCTCAGGGTCAGGCCGACGCTGTTGCTGCGCGCATCCGGGCTGAAGTTCGACCCGCTGCCGACCACGTCGCCCCAGCTGGCCTGGCGACCGACGCTGGCGCCGAGCGAGAGGGTGGGGAGGTGGCCCGCACGCGCCGCCGACACGCTGGCTTCCGCCGCGCTCACCTGCAGTTCCTGCGCCTTCAGCGCCGGGTTCTGGGCGACGGCCTCGTTGACCAGCTGGTCAACGGTGGCGTACTTGGCCGGCAGTTCCGGGCGGAAGTCGGCCGGCAGTGCACGCAGGTCGGTAACCGGCTGGCCGGTCAGTTCGGTCAGCGCCTGGTAGGCGTCGGCCAGGGTGTTCTGCGCGATGATCGTGTTGGCACGGGCCTGGTCGTACTGGGCGCGGGCTTCATGCACGTCGGTGATCGGGGCCAGGCCCACTTCCAGCCGCTTGTCGGCGAAGTCGAACTGCTTCTTGGCGGCCGCTTCGTTGGTCTGCGCCGCCGACAGCGATTCAATGCCCACCAGCACGTTGAAGTACGCCGCCGAGGTGCGCACGATCAGGTCGTCGTTGGCCGAATCCAGGTTGAAGTCGGCTGCCTTGCTGAGCTCGCGCTGCGCACGCAGGTTGGCGAACTGGCTGAAGTTGACCAGCGTCTGCGAACCACTGATACCGTAATTGCGGTTCTTGGTGGTGTACGAGGTCGAACTTACATCGTGGTTCGGGTTGGTGCGGTTGCGGGTGAGCGAGGCTTCGCCATTGATCTGCGGCAGCAGCGCGGCACGGGCCTGCACGGCGCCTTCCTTGTCGAACAGACGGGTCGATTCAGCCGCAGACAGCTGCGGATCGCCGTTGCGCGCCATTTCGTAGACCTGCAGCAGGTCGGCGGCAGAGGCGGTCATGGGCAGCAGGGCGGCGGCCAGCGCAATAGCGAGGGATCGGCGGATCATTGCGGCTTCCTTGGACTCAGAGGTGGAACTGGGGTGCCGGCGCGGCACCGCGCAGGTAATCGATATCGGTTTCAAACAGCGAATCGCTGATGCTGCCATCGGTCTTGACCAGCACCGCTTCCATTGCCGGCGAATGGCCACGGATCACGAACAGGCGGCCACCGGTACGCAGCCACTGGGTGAAGCGGGCGGGGATGGTCTCCACCGCGCCGGTGACGCAGATGGCATCGAAGCGGCGCTCGGTATCCCAGGTCAACGCGTCGGCGGTTTCAATGCGGACATTGGTGCCCAGGCCGGTTGCATCCAGGCGCGCACGCGCGGCCACGGCCAGTTCCGGGTCGATTTCCAGGCTCAGCACTTCGCGCGCCAAGGCGCCCATGCAGGCGCTGAGGTAGCCGCTGCCGGTGCCGATTTCCAGCACTTCGTCGCCCGGCTGCAGGTTCAGCGCCTGCAGGGTGCGGCCTTCGATGACCGGCTTCATCATCTTCTGGCCGTTACCAAGCGGCAGCTCGACATCGGTATAGGCGAGGGTACGGTTCGCATCGGCGACGAACGCCTCGCGCGGCAAACGTGCCAGTACGTCGAGCACACGGATGTCCAGCACGTCCCAGGGACGGATCTGCTGTTCAACCATCAGTTCGCGGGCGTGGGCGTAATCGATCGTCATGAGGTTCTTAATCCAGCGCAGTGGGCCGGCCATTTTACCGGTGCCGGGAGCCGGCGGCGCGCTGAGAGCATCGCTGCCGTCGCGCCGGGGTCGCAGTGCCGGAAGTCACCGCGACCTCCGGTCCATTCATGTTGTCATCACCGCCCGGGGCGGGTGGCGTAAGCCCTCAGGAAGAAGGTCACGCTGGCCTCGACATGGGCGTCGGCGTCGCACTCGGCCGGGGCCGTTCGCAGCCCGCACATCATATGCGTATGCAGCTCACCTTTGATGAGGGTGAAGAACTGCAGGGCGGCGGTCTGGAAGTCGGTGATCTCCAGTTCGCCACGCTCGGTGCGGGCCCGCAGGAATTCGGCCAGGGCATCGCTGGTGCGCTGCGGGCCGGCCACCCAGAACATCTCGCGGATACGGTCGTCGGTATCGGGGGCCATCATCACCCGCTGCACGGCCACGGCCGCCGGCGAGGTGATCATGGTGAAGAAGGCCCGGCCGATGCCCAGCAGCTGCTCGCGCAGCGCGCCATCGGCGTCGGTGACGAACAGCGCGTCCGGCAGCATCTCGACGCAGGTTGACTTCACAGCTTCGGTGAAAAGCGTCTCTTTGTCGCCGAAATGGCTGTAAACGGTCAGCTTGGACACGCCGGCCTGGGCCGCGATGCTGTCCATGCTGACGCCGCCATACCCTTGGTCCACGAACAATGCCTTGGCCGCATCAAGGATGGCCGCGCGCTTGCCCAGATCCTTGGGGCGGCCGGGCCCGGCTGCCTTGGCGGCAGGCTTGGACGGCACGGCGGAAGTGGTCGGATCGGTCATGCAAACAATACTAGACCAATCGGTTCGATATTTATACTATACCGACTGGTTCACTATTAGCCGTCATGGAATAGAGTGTCGCTTCCAGACGGTTTCCCCCGGTAATTCAAGGTCCAGGACCTCATGAACAACTTGCGATGGATGGGCGGTAGCCTGCTGGCGTTGATGCTGGCGGCGTGTGGCAAACAGGATGCCGAGCCGGCCGCACCGATCCCGGTGCTGGTGGTGCAGCCGGGCACGGTGAGCGGCCAGGAAGTGGCGGCCTACCCGGGCGAGGTGCATGCGCTGCAGGAAAGCCCGCTGTCGTTCCGGGTTGGGGGCAACCTGGTCAAGCGGCACGTCGATGCCGGCCAGCGCGTGCGCAAGGGCGACCTGCTGGCCGAACTGGATGCCGCCGATTTCGCCTCGCAGGCAAGCGCCTCGCAGGCGCAGCTGGCCGCGGCCGAAGCCGACCTGGTGCGCGCCCGCGATGACCAGAAGCGCTACGCCACGCTGGCCGAGCAGCAGCTGGTCAGCCAGTCCACCCTGGATGCACAGACCGCCGCGTTCAAGGCCGCGCAGGGGCAGGCCAATGCCGCCCGCGCCAACCTGGCGGTGGCACGCAACCAGACCGGCTACGCGCAGCTGCGTGCGCCGGCCGATGGCGTGATCGCCAGCCGCCAGGCCGAAGCCGGGCAGGTGGTCGGCGCCGGGCAGACGGTGTTCACCCTGGCCGCGGATGGCGGCCGCGAGGTACTGATCGCCCTGCCGGAAAGCAACATCCGCGATTACCAGGTTGGCCAGGACGTGCAGGTGGAACTGTGGAACAAGCCGGGCCAGATGCTGCCGGGCACGATCCGCGAGATCGCCCCGGCTGCCGATGCACAGGCGCGTACCTACGCCACCCGGGTCAGCCTGGCGCCGGAGGCGGCCGCAGAAGTGGAACTGGGCCAGAGCGCGCGCGTGTTCGCCGCCGCCGGCCGCACCGGCACATTGCAGCTGCCGCTGGGCGCGGTGCTGCGCGGCGCCGATGGCAAGGCCAGCGTGTGGGTGGTGAACCCGTCCAATGGCGCGATCAAGGCCACGCCGGTGACCGTGGGTGCCTATGGGCCCGACGCGGTGCCGGTGCTGTCCGGCGTTGCCGCGCAGGATTGGGTGGTGGCCGCCGGCGGGCACCTGCTGCGCGAAGGCCAGGCGGTCACCCCGGTGGACCGGCAGAACCGCCCGGTGCTGAAGCCGGCCGCCGTGCCCGCTGCCACGGCCAAGGGGCACTGAGCCCGTGCGCCGGTTCAATCTTTCCGAATGGGCGCTGGGCAACCGCGCGCTGGTGCTGTTTGCCATGCTCGCCTTCGCCATCATCGGCGCCTGGTCGTACAAACACCTGGGCCAGTCCGAGGATCCGCCGTTCACCTTCAAGGTGATGGTGGTGCGCACGATGTGGCCGGGCGCCACCGCCGAGCAGGTCTCGCGGCAGGTGACCGAGCCGATCGAAAAGGCGCTGCTCAATACCGGGCAGTACGAATTCATCCGCTCGTACTCGCGACCGGGCGAATCGCAGGTGATCTTCGCGGCCAAGGACAGCCTGCGTTCCAAGGCGATCCCGGAACTGTGGTACCAGGTGCGCAAGCGCGTGGGCGACATCAGGCCGACCCTGCCGCGCGAAATCGTCGGCCCGTTCTTCAACGATGAGTTCGGCGATACCTTCGGCAACATCTACGCACTGACCGGGCAGGGCTTCGACTACGCGGTGATGCGCGACTATGCCGACCGCATCCAGCTGGAACTGCAGCGGGTGCCGGACGTGGGCAAGATCGAGCTGGAGGGCCTGCAGGACGAGAAGGTCTGGATCGAACTGTCCAATACCAAGCTGGCCACGCTTGGCGTGTCGCTGCAGCAGGTGCAGCAGGCGCTGGCCGACCAGAATGCGATTGCCGCCACCAGCTTCTTTGAAACCCCTACCGACCGCGTGCAGCTGCGCGTCACCGGGCAGTTCCAGAGCGTGGACGATATCCGCCGCTTCCCGATCCAGGCAGGCGACCGCACCGTGCACCTGGGCGACATCGCCGAGGTCAAGCGCGGCTTTGCCGACCCGGCCTCGCCGAAGATGCGCTTCATGGGCGAAGACGCCATCGGCATCGCGGTGGCGATGAAGGATGGCGGCGACATCCTCAAGCTGGGCACCACCCTGGATGCCGAGTTCGAGCGCCTGCAGAAGACGCTGCCCGCCGGCATGCAGCTGCGCAAGGTCTCCGACCAGCCGCATGCAGTGGAAGAATCGGTGGGCGAGTTCGTGCAGGTGCTCACCGAAGCGGTGGTCATCGTGCTCCTGGTCAGCTTCTTCTCGCTGGGCCTGCGCACCGGCCTGGTGGTGGGCGTGACCATTCCGCTGGTGCTGGCGATGACGTTCTTCGTCATGCACTACTTCGACATCGGCCTGCACAAGATCTCGCTGGGCGCGCTGGTGCTGGCGCTGGGCCTGCTGGTGGACGATGCGATCATCGCGGTGGAGATGATGGCCACCAAGATGGAGCAGGGCTACGACCGCCTGCGCGCGGCCAGCTTTGCCTGGGAAAGCACTGCGTTCCCGATGTTGACCGGTACGCTGATCACCGCCGCCGGCTTCCTGCCGATTGCGACTGCTGCGTCCAGCACCGGTGAATACACCCGTTCGCTGTTCCAGGTGGTGACCATCGCGCTGGTGGTGTCGTGGATCGCCGCGGTGCTGTTCATTCCGTACCTGGGCGACAAGATGCTGCCGGACCTGTTCAATCCGCAGCCGCCCAAGCCGGGCAGCGTCGCCGCGCGCTGGCAGGCCCGCCGCGCGGCATGGGGCGACCGCTACCCCGCGTTGGCACGCTGGATCGTGCCCAAGCAGCACGCACACGACCACGACCCGTACCAGCGTCCGTTCTACACGCGCTTCCGGCGCTTCCTGGATACCTGCCTGCGCCATCGCTGGTGGGTGATCGGGGCCACCGCGGCGCTGTTCGTGTTCTCGCTGCTGATCTTCCGCTTCGTGCCGCAGCAGTTCTTCCCGGACTCGACCCGGCCGGAACTGATGGTGGACATCGAGCTGGCGGAAGGCGCCTCGCTGGAGGCGACCAAGGCGCAGGCGGCAAAGCTGGAAAAGCTGCTGCACGGCCGTGAGGGCATCAGCAACTACGTGGCCTATGTGGGGACCGGTTCGCCGCGTTTCTACCTGCCGCTGGACCAGCAGTTGCCCGCCACCAACTTCTCGCAGTTCGTGGTGCTGACCGAGAACGCCGACGCGCGCGAGGCCACCCGCGACTGGCTGATCAAGGAGGTCATCCCGCAGTTCACCGACGTGCAGATGCGCGTGACCCGCCTGGAGAACGGACCGCCGGTCGGCTACCCGGTGCAGATGCGCATCTCCGGCGAGCACATCGACCAGGTGCAGGCGATCGCGCGGCAGGTGCAGGCCAAGGTGCGCGAGAACCCGCACGTGATCAACGTCAACCTGGACTGGAGCGAGCCGAGCAAGGTGGTGCGGCTGGTGATCGACCAGGATCGTGCGCGCGCGCTGGGCGTGAGCAGCGCGCAGGTGAGCCAGTTGCTGGGCACCTCGCTGTCGGGCATGAGCGTGAGCACGTACCGCGAAGGCAACCGCCTGATCGAGATGCTGCTGCGCGGGCCGGAGAACGAGCGGGTTCGGCTGGACATGCTGGGCAGCCTGGCCATTCCGACCGCCAGTGGCACCTCGGTGACGCTGTCGCAGGTGGCGCGGCTGGAGTATGCGTTCGAAGACGGCATCATCTGGCACCGCAACCGGTTGCCGACGGTGACCGTGCGCGCCGACGTCGGCGACGCCACGCAGCCGCTGGACGTGGTGCAGCAGATCCTGCCGACGCTGGATGGCATCCGTGCCGAGCTGCCGTCGGGGTACCTGCTGGAGACCGGCGGCACGGTGGAAGATTCGGCGCGCGGACAGGATTCGATCAAGGCCGGCATGCCGCTGTTCCTGATCGTGGTGGCGACGTTGCTGATGCTGCAGCTGCGCAGTTTCTCGCGCGCCGCGATGGTGCTGGTGACCGCACCGCTGGGCATCATCGGGGCGACGTTGTTCCTGCTGCTGTTCCGCGCCCCGTTCGGCTTCGTCGCCCTGCTCGGCACGATCGCGCTGGCGGGCATGATCATGCGCAACTCGGTGATCCTGATCGACCAGATCCAGCAGGACATCGATGCCGGGCATGACCGCTGGCACGCGATCATCGACGCCACCGTGCGCCGCTTCCGCCCGATCGTGCTGACCGCGCTTGCCGCGGTGTTGGCGATGATCCCGCTGTCGCGCAGTGCGTTCTACGGCTCGATGGCGATCTCGATAATGGGCGGGTTGATTGTCGGCACCGTGCTGACGCTGGTGTTCCTGCCGGCGCTGTATGCGGCGTGGTTCCGGGTGAAGCCGGACGAGGCCCGGTAGGGCGTCCTCCGGCGCTGCCATGCCCCCGGGGCATGGCAGCCTTGTGTATCCCGAAGGGGATGCACAAGGGGTAGAGCGGACTGTCAGTCCGCTGCCGTTCGCGCGGTGTGTAGGTCTGCGCCGAAAGCAGCGGACTAACAGTCCGCTCTACCTCTGGGCCGCCGCTTATCCCAGACGCGCCAACACCGCGTCGGTGGCCTGCGTGGTGCTCACGGCCTGGCCCTTCGCGGCCAGGTCGGCGGTGAATACCCCATCGTCCAGCGCGGCATGTACGGCCGCTTCCACGGCGGCTGCTTCGGCTTCCAATCCCAGCGAATGGCGCAGCAGCATCGCGGCGCTGAAGATCGTGGCGTAGGGGTTGGCGATGCCCTTTCCGGCGATGTCCGGTGCCGAACCGTGGATCGGCTCGTAGATGCCCACCGCCCCCGGCTCGCCCAGCGACGCCGACGGCAGCAGCCCCAGCGAACCCGCCAGCATCGAAGCCTCATCGGTGAGGATGTCGCCGAACATGTTCTCGGTCACGATCACGTCGTACTCGCGCGGCTTGGCCAGCAGGTGCATGGCCATCGAATCCACCAGCTGGTGCTCCAGCGCGATCTCCGGGAATTCCGCTCGGCCGATCCGCGCCGCCACGTCACGCCACAGGCGCGAAGTTTCCAGCACGTTGGCCTTGTCCACCGAGGTGACCTTGCCACGGCGCTGCCGTGCCAACCGGAACGCACTGCGGATCACCCGCTCGATCTCGCCCACGCTGTAGCTGCACAGGTCACTGGCGGTGTCGGCCGTGCGCGTCTTCTCGCCGAAGTAGATGCCGCCGGTGAGCTCGCGCACCACCACGAAGTCCACGCCCTCCAGCAGCTCCGCTTTGATCGGGGAGGCGCCCAGCGCGGCCGGGTGGGTGCGCACCGGGCGCAGGTTGGCATACAGCCCCAGCGCCTTGCGGATGGCCAGCAGGCCCTGTTCCGGGCGCACTTTCGCGTTCGGGTCGGACCACTTCGGGCCGCCCACCGCGCCCAGCAGGATCGCGTCGGCCTGGCGGCAGGCCTCCAGCGTGGCCGCCGGCAGTGGCTCGCCGTGGCGGTCGATGGCGATGCCGCCGATATCGTGTTCGCTGAAATGGAAGGTGTGGGCAAAGCGTTCGGCCACCGCGCCCAGCACCGCAACCGCGGCCGCGGCGACTTCCGGACCGATGCCATCACCGGGCAATACGACAATCTCAGCGTGCATGTTCACTCTCGTAACGTTCAATGTCAGGGGTACGACCCAACAGATACCCCAGCTGGTCCACGCCTTCCAGCAGACAGGTCTGCGAGAAGCCGTCCAGCGGGAAGGAATACACCCGGCCATCGGGCGTGCGCAGCTCGCGCGCGGCGATGTCCACGGTCAACGCGTCGTCCGGGCGCTGCATCAGCGTCTGCACGTCGGCCTCGTCGAGCACGATCGGCAGCAGGCCGTTCTTCAGCGCATTGCCGCGGAAGATATCGGCGATTTCGCTGCTGACGATCGCGTGCAGGCCCAGGTCGGCCAATGCCCACGGCGCGTGCTCGCGCGAGGAGCCACAGCCGAAGTTGCGCCCGGCCAGCAGGATGCTGCGCCCGGCATTGTGCGGCTGGTTGAAGGCGAAACCCGGGTTCGGGCTGCCGTCGGCCTGCCAGCGCCAGTCGTTGAACGCGTGCTTGCCCAGCCCGGCACGTTCGGTGGTGGACAGGAACCGCGCCGGAATGATCTGGTCGGTGTCGATGTTGGTCTCGCGCAGCACCACGCTGGTCGAGGTCAGGGTGCGGAAGCCGCTCATCAGGCCACCTCCTGGCTGGCGTACAGTTCGCGCGGGTCGGCCACGTGGCCGTTCACCGCTGCCCAGGCGGCCGTCATCGGCGAGGCCAGCAGCGTGCGCGAGCCCGGGCCCTGGCGGCCTTCGAAGTTGCGGTTGCTGGTGCTCACTGCCAGCTGCCCCGGAGCGACCAGGTCGCCGTTCATGGCAATACACATCGAACAACCCGGCTCGCGCCATTCAGCACCGGCGGCGCGCACGATGGCATCGATGCCTTCGGCTTCGGCCTGGCGCTTGACGATCTCCGAACCCGGCACCACCAGCATGCGCACGCCATTGGCAACGCGCCGGCCCTGCAGCACCTGCGCCACTTCGCGCATGTCGCTCAGCCGGCCGTTGGTGCACGAGCCGACGAACACCACGTCCACCGGCGTACCGGCCAGGGTCTGCCCGGCGTGGAAGTGCATGTAATCCAGGCCCTTCTGGTCGGCCGCGTCGTTGGCGGCCGGGATCGGAGCGTCCACGGCGATCGCCGTACCCGGATGCGTTCCCCAGGTCAGGGTCGGGCGAATGTCGGCCGCGTCGATGTGGACTTCCACGTCGAAGCGCGCGCCGGCATCGCTGCGCAGCTGCTTCCACTGCGCCACGGCGATGTCGAACTCCGCGCCCTTGGGGCCGCGCGGCGTATTGGCTACCCAGTCGAAGGTGACCTGGTCCGGCGCGACCATGCCGGCGCGCGCGCCGGCTTCGATCGACATGTTGCACAGGGTCATGCGCTGCTCCATGTCCATCGCGGTGATCGCGCTGCCCCGGAACTCCAGCACATGGCCGGTGCCGCCGTTGACCCCGATCACGCCGATGATGTGCAGCACCACGTCCTTGGCGCCCACGCCCGGCGCCAGTGCGCCATCGACGGTGATCGCCATGGTCCTGGCCTTGCGCTGCAGCAGGCACTGGGTCGCCAGCACGTGGCCCACTTCGCTGGTGCCGATGCCGAACGCCAGCGCACCGAACGCGCCGTGGGTGGAGGTATGGCTGTCACCGCACACGATGGTCATGCCCGGCTGGGTGAAACCCTGCTCGGGTGCGATCACGTGCACGATGCCGCGGTTGGCCGACTGCAGGTCGAACAGCTCGATGCCGTGCTCGGCGCAGTTGCGCGCCAGCATCGCCACCTGGGCTTCCGAAGCGGCACTGGCGTACGGCAGCTTGCCGTCGGCACCGGCCGGCAGGGTCGGGGTGGAGTGATCCATGGTGGCCTTGGTCCGGTCCGGGCGGCGCGGCGACAGGCCGCGCTCGCGCAGTTCGGTGAAGGCCTGCGGCGAGGTCACTTCGTGGATCAGGTGCAGGTCGATGTACAGCACGGCGGGCGCGCTGTCCGATTCGGGCACGACCACGTGGGCGTCCCACAGTTTGTCGTACAGGGTGCGGGGAGCTGGGGTCATGGAATGGCCTTGCTGTGGTTCATGTGACGATAGGGCGGTTCGGGTCGGTCAGGAAGTGCGCAGCCGCGCCTCGAAGCGCAGCCGCACGTAATCGGCGGTCCATTGGCCGTGCGCGTCGCGCTGGGTCGGTGCCAGCAGCGCCACGGTGTCATCCAGCACGCGCTGGCGCTGGGCGGCATCCAACCCCACCAGGAACGGCGAGGCGAAGGTGCGCAGCCAGCCCTGCATGCCGGTGGGCAGCACGGTCGGGCGCGCCAGGCATTCGATATGGCGCACCTGGAAACCGTGCGCGCGCAGGCGCTCGGCGTACGCGTCCGCGCTGGGGAAGTACCACGGGAACGCCGGCACCGCATGGCCGTTGCTGCACAACGCGGCCTGCAGTGCGCTGGTGATGGTGGCCACGTTGCCCTGGCCGCCCATCTCGGCGACGAAGCGGCCACCGGGCCGCAGCGCACGGCGCACGCCGTCGATCACCTTGTCCGGTTCCCGCATCCAGTGCAGCGCCGCGTTGCTGAACACCGCATCGAAGCAGCGCTCGAAGGTCATCGCATGCGCGTCCATCAGCCGTGCATCGATCCCACGCGCACGCGCGCCACCGATCAGCTCCGGCGAACTGTCCACGCCGGTCACGTGCGCGCCGCTCAGTGCCAGATCGAAGCTCAGCACGCCATCGCCGCAGCCCAGGTCAAGGATCCGCTCGCCGCGCTGCGGGTCGAGCAGGCGCGCCACCGCACCGCCGAGCAGCGGCACGAAGCCGGCGTCGATGGCGTAGTCGTGCGCGTTCCAGTGCTGGGAAGCATCGGCGGTGTAAGGGCTGTCGAAGGCACTCATGCGTGGGTTCCTCAGGCGGCGGCAGTGGCCGCGGGGTGTTCGGCGGTGGCCTGGCGCTGGCGCAGCAGGCGGTTGGCCACGTCCAGCCAGGCCAGCGCCGAGGCTTCGATGATGTCGCGGCTGGTGCCGGTGCCTTCGTACTCCACGCCGTCGTGGCGCACGCTCAGGTTGGCTTCGCCGCGCGCGTCGGCGCCGATGCCCACGCTGTGCACGTGGTAACTGTCCAGCATCAGCTGCACGCCGGTGGCGGCCGACAGCGCGCCGAACAGCGCGTCCACCGGGCCATCGCCCTGCGCGGTTTCGGCCACGCGGTTGCCGTCCGGGTCGGACAGTTCGACCAGCGCGTTGGCGCGGCTGCCCACGTCGCTGATCGTCATCGAGGCCAGCCGGTAGCCGTTCTGGGTGGAGCTGCCCTGCATGAGTACCTGCAGGTCGGCGTCGGTGACCACGCGCTGCTGCTCGCACAGGGTCTTGAACTGCTCGAACACCAGCTTCAGCTCTTCTTCCTCCAGCCAGAAGCCCAGTGCACGCAGGCGCGCTTCAACCGCCGCGCGGCCACTGTGGCGGCCCAGCACCATCTGCGAATTCTCCCAGCCCACGTCTTCCGGGCGCATGATTTCGTAGGTGCCGCGGTGGCGCAGCATGCCGTGCTGGTGGATGCCCGATTCGTGCGCGAAGGCATTGGCGCCCACGATCGCCTTGTTGCGCTGGACCGGCATGCCGACCAGGCGCTGCAGCAGCTGCGAGGTGGACACGATGCGCGGGGTGTTGATGCGGGTGTCTTCCTCGTAGAAGGCGTTGCGTACCTTCAGCACCATGGCCAGCTCTTCCAGCGAGCAGTTGCCGGCGCGCTCGCCGATGCCGTTGATGGTGCACTCCACCTGGCGGGCGCCGCCTTCGATGGCCGCCAGCGAATTGGCCACGGCCAGGCCCAGGTCGTTGTGGCAGTGCGTGCTGAAGATGATGCGGTCGCTGTCGGGCACCCCGGCGATGACCCGCTGGAACATGCCGCGGATCTCTTCCGGGGTGGTGAAGCCCACGGTGTCGGGCAGGTTGATGGTGGTGGCGCCGGCAGCGACGGCCACGCGGGCCACTTCGATCAGGAAGTCTTCTTCGGTTCGGGTGGCATCCTCGGCCGAGAATTCCACATCGTCGATGTAGCTGCGCGCCAGGCTCACGTGCTTGTGCACCGATTCCAGTACCTGCTCGCGGCTCATGCGCAGCTTGTGCTCGCGGTGCAGCGGGCTGGTGGACAGGAACACATGCAGGCGCGCATTGGCGGCTGCGTCCAGGGCCCTGGCCGAGGTTTCGATGTCGGCGGCCAGGCAGCGCGACAGCACCGCCAGGGTCGGCCGGCGCACTTCGCGGCCGATCATCGCCATCGCGTCGCGGTCGGACTGCGAGCTGGCCGGGAAGCCGGTTTCGATGACGTCCACACCCAGCTCGTCGAGCGCGCGTGCCATCACCAGCTTCTGCTGCGGGCTCATGCTGCAGCCGGGCGATTGCTCGCCGTCACGCAGGGTGGTGTCGAAAATTCGAATTCGGGGGGAGTTGGGCGTATTCACCAGGAGGTCTCCTCGACGGCAAGGTCGGATGGCAAGGTAGGGGAAGGAAGGACGATGGAATTCGGGGGTGGCGCGAGCACGGTCGGTAGCGGTGGCCGTGTCCGCTCGCTGGCGCGGCGCCGCGGTTTGCGCGGCGGGCGCGGGCGGATGTCGGACAGCAGCTGGGCCAGCACCATGGCGTCGATGTTGCCGCCGGAGACCACCGCGCACTTGCGCTTGCCGGCCACGCGGCGGCCGGCGGCCAGCGCCAGCGCGCCGGCGCCTTCGGCGATGATGTGTTCTTCCAGCGCCAGCCGGACCAGGGTTTCGCGCAGCTCGGCTTCGCGCACGATCACCACGTCGTCCAGCAGCGCACTGCACAGGCGGCGGGTCAGGGTGCCGGGGATCTTCACTTTCACGCCGTCGGCCAGGGTGGCTACCGGTGCGATCTCGCGCGTGTCGCCGCGGATTGCGCGGGCCATCGAATCCACGCCCTCGACCTGCGCGCCGACGATCCGCACGCCCTGCGATTTCAGCGCCAGCGCGACGCCGGAGGCCAGCCCGCCACCGCCGATCGGCACGATCACCACGTCCGGCGCATGCGCGGCCAGTTCGATGCCCAGCGTGCCCTGGCCGGCGATCACGTCCGGATCGTCGAAGGCGGACAGGAAGCGGTAGCCGTGCTGGTCGGCCAGGGGCGCGCGCGAAGGCGTACGCCTCGTCGTAACTGCTGCCGTGCTGGCGCACGGTGGCGCCCCAGTGGGCAACGCCGGCGATCTTGGTCGCCGGGGCACCGTGCGGCATCACCGTGATGGCCGGGATATCCAGCCGGTAGGCCGCCCACGCCACGCCCTGGGCATGGTTGCCGGCCGAGGCGCAGATGACCGGGCGGTCATCACCGCGTTCGCGCCCGGCCAGCAGCGCGTTCAATGCGCCGCGCACCTTGTACGAGCCGGTGCGCTGCAGGTTTTCCAGTTTCAGCCAGGTGCCGAACCGCTCCGCATAATGCAGCGGCGTGGGCGGCAGGAACCGGCGCAGCCGCGCCTGCGCGGCCAGCACGTCGGCGACGCTTACGTCGCCTACCTCCGATTCCTGCGGGGCACGGCTAGGCGGCATGGCGGCTCCGCAGATCGCACGCGGGATGACGGACGCGGTCGTGCGTGGGCGACGGGCCTTGAAGAAGACCCCTCCGTACCGGCACCGGAACCACGGCGCGGGCGTTCATACGGTTACCCCAGTACCCGGCTCCAGCGCGCTGATCCGCACCGAAACACAGTCATAGATCTTTTCGATCTGGCGGCACAACGTCTCCGGCGGGCGGGTGCTGTCCACCACCAACTGCAGGTGCCAGCGACCATCGTCGGCCGCATTGGGCGCACCCACGATCGCGCGCGGCGCAAAGCCACGGCGTTCGGCCATGCCGATAACGCGCAGCAGCGCGCCTTCGGCGGGAACCAGCACCAGGTCAAGCCGGTATTGCATGGGGGAACTCCTGGGGCTGATGGGCGGGGTTGCTTTCCAGCATCGTGCTGTTGGCGTTGTTGGGCGGCACCAGCGGCCATACGTTGGCGCGCGCATCGATGGCCACATGCAGCAGCGCCGGGCCGGGTTCGGCCAGCAGCGCGGCCAGGCCGCCTTCGACGTCGTCGCGGTTCTCGATGCGGGTGGCCGGAATGCCGAACACCTTGGCCAGCGCGGCGAAGTCCGGGTTGTCGGACAGGTCGATCTCGCTGTAGCGCTCGGCGAAGAACAGCTCCTGCCACTGGCGGACCATGCCCAGCGAGCTGTTGTCCAGCAGCACGATCTTCACCGGCAGGCGGCAGCGGGCGATGGTCGCCAGCTCCTGCACGTTCATCATGAAGCTGCCGTCGCCGGAGACCAGCACCACGGTGCGGTCGGGGCAGGCGAACTGCGCGCCCATCGCCGCCGGCAGGCCGAAGCCCATGGTCCCCAGCGCACCGCTGGTCAGGTGGTTGCGCGGGTGGTTGAACCGACAATGCTGCGCCACCCACATCTGGTGCTGGCCGACATCGCAGGCAATGATCGCGTCGGCCGGCGCCACTTCGCTCAGGCGCTTCAGCAGCGCCGGTGCATAGATGTGCGCGCCCGGTGCGTCGTAGCGTGCGGCGAAGCGCTCGCGGTGCCCGGCGCAGCGCTTGCGCCACGACTCCTGCGATGCGGCGGCGCGCGGCAGGGCCGCAGTCAGTGCGCGCAGCGCGGTGCCGACGTTGCCCGGCACCGCCACATCGGCGGTACGCAGCTTGGAAATCTCATACGCGTCGGCATCGATATGGATGACGCGGGCGAACGGGGCGAACTCGTTCAACTTGCCGGTCGCGCGGTCGTCGAAGCGGGCGCCGACCACCACCAGCAGGTCGCTCTCCTGCACGGCCATGTTGGCCGCGCGGGTGCCGTGCATGCCCAGCATGCCCAGGTAATGCGGGTGCTGCGCCGGCAGCCCACCCAGACCGCGCAGGGTCAGCACGGTGGGAATGGCGGTGGCATCGACGAAGGCACGGAAGTCCTCCACCGCATCGCCCAGCGCGACACCGCCGCCGGCGTAGATCACCGGCTTTTCGGCGGCCTGGATCGCGGCGATGGCATCGGCCAGCGCGGCGTCGGCCGGGGCCACCGGCGGGTTGACCGTTTCCGGCACGTGCGCCGGCAGGTGGCTGGCGTCGGCGATCTGCACATCCTTGGGCAGGTCGATCAGCACCGGGCCGGGGCGGCCTTCGCGCGCAATGCGGAACGCCTCACGGACGATCCGCGGCAGGTCGTCGACCGAACGCACCAGCCAGCTGTGTTTGACGATCGGCAGGGTCAGCCCGAACACGTCCAGTTCCTGGAACGCGTCGGTACCCAGCAGCGGGGTGGCGACCTGGCCGGTGATGCAGACCATCGGCACCGAATCCAGCATCGCATCGGCGATGCCGGTGACCAGGTTGGAAGCGCCCGGACCGGAGGTGGCCACGCAGACGCCAACGCGGCCGCTGGCGCGGGCATAGCCGTTTGCCGCCAGCGCCGCGCCCTGTTCGTGGCGCACCAGGATGTGCTTCAGCCCTGAATCCACCAGGGCGTCGTAGAAGGGCATGATGGTGCCGCCCGGATAGCCGAACAGCGTATCGACGCCCTCGGCTTCCAGGGCCTGCGTCAACCAGCGTGCGCCGTTGCGGGGCGCGGTGCTGTGTGCGGAGGTGTTCATGCGGTGACCTTTGCGAAAGCGGTGGGGGAGCCGCGCGGTTACGCGGCTTGACTTTGCAACCAGACCATCTTGGCGCGCAGTTCCTTGCCTACCTTCTCGATCGGGTGTTCCAGGTCGGCCTGCTTGAACTTGTTGTAGTTCGGCAGGCCCGCTTCGTATTCGGCCACCCAGTTCTTGGTGAAGGTGCCGTCCTGGATGTCGGCCAGCACCGCCTTCATGCGCTCCTTGGTGCCGGCGTCGATCACCCGCGGGCCGCTCACGTAATCGCCGTACTGCGCGGTTTCGGAGATGAATTCCAGCATGCGGGTGATGCCGCCTTCGTAGAACAGGTCCACGATCAGCTTCAGTTCGTGCAGCACTTCGTAATAGGCGATTTCCGGCTGGTAGCCGGCTTCCACCAGCGTTTCGAACCCGGCCTGGACCAGTGCCGAGGCGCCGCCACACAACACGGCCTGTTCGCCGAACAGGTCGGTTTCGGTTTCTTCCTTGAAGGTGGTCTGGATCAGGTTGGCGCGTGCGCCGCCCAGGCCCGCGGCATAGGCCAGGGCGTACTCGGCGGCCTTGCCGCTGCGGTCCTGGTAGACCGCCCAGATGCACGGCACGCCGCGGCCGATTTCGTATTCGCGGCGGACCAGCGCGCCCGGGCCCTTGGGCGCAACCAGCACCACGTCCAGGTCTTCGCGCGGGGCGATCATGTTGAAGTGCACGTTCAGGCCGTGGGCGAACAGCAGCACCGCGCCCTGTTTCATGCTCGGGGCCAGCACGTCTTCGTAGAGTTTCTTCTGCACCATGTCCGGGGTCAGCACGGCGACCAGGTCCGCATCCTTGACCGCCTCGGCCGGTGCCTTGACGGTGAAACCGTCGGCCTGTGCCTTGACCTCGGTCGGGCCGCCCGGACGCAGGCCGATGACCACGTCGAAACCGGATTCACGCAGGTTCAATGCGTGGGCGCGGCCCTGGCTGCCGTAGCCGACAACAGCGATCTTGATCTGGGGCAGGTCGTTGGTGCTCATGGGGGAGGTCCTTTGGAGGAAGAAATCGGAGGGTTCTGAAACGAAAAAACCCGCACCAGGGTGGGTGCGGGTTTTGATGGATACCTGGCAGTTCTACTTACACGCCGGTCCGTCCCGCACCTGTTGGCTGGGTAATAAGTACGAGGACAAGAAGCGAACGGATGGAGGCCGCGCCGGGACCGGCGTGCTCGATGGATTCGCGAATGGGCGTGTGGCGCTGCAACATGTGATCGAGAAAACCACAGCGGTTTTGCCGCTGTCAACCGTGTTTGGACAATTTCCAACGGTTTCGGCTGTATCCAGCGCAAAGCCCCGCCGCATAAGGATGGTTGCGCGTGAAAGCGTTCCGGTGAACGTCAATTCAAGTTTTGAAGCCCGGTTTCTGCGCGGATCAGGCTGTCGTGGATGGCCCCGTGCATGACCATTGTCGGATGTGCGCAGCACGCCTCAACCGCCACCATCGAACGCTTTCCACCCCTCCAGGAAACTCCTCCGTGACCCGACCCCTTGTCCGTGCCGCCCTGGCTGCCGCGCTGCTGTGCGCCCTGCCGATGCTGTCTTCTGCCGCCGACCGGGTCACCGGGCACGGCTTTGCCACCCGCTCGGAAGTGATCGCCCCGCACGCGATGGCGGCCACCTCGCAGCCGCTGGCCACGCAGATCGCGCTGGATGTGATGAAGGGCGGTGGCTCGGCGGTGGATGCGGCGATCGCCGCCAATGCCGCGCTGGGGCTGATGGAGCCCACCGGAAACGGGGTGGGCGGGGACCTGTTCGCGATCGTGTGGGATCCGAAAACGCAGAAGCTGTACGGCTACAACGGCTCGGGCCGTTCGCCGAAGTCGCTGACCCTGGCCGAGTTCCAGCGCCGGGGGCTGAAGGACATCCCGGCCACGGGCCCACTGCCGGTGTCGGTGCCGGGCGCGGTGGATGGCTGGTTCGCGCTGCATGACCGCTTCGGCCGCAAGCCGATGGCCGACAACCTGGCGCCGGCGATCCGCTACGCACGCAAGGGCCACCCAGTGGCGGAGGTGATCGCCTACTACTGGGACCGGTCGGTGCCGAAGCTGTCGCAGTATCCGGGCTTCAAGGAGCAGTTCACGATCAATGGGCACGCGCCGCGCAAGGGTGAGGTGTGGAAGAACCCGAACCTGGCCAACACGCTGGAGCAGATCGCGCAGGGCGGCCGCGATGCGTTCTACAAGGGCGACATCGCGCGCACGATTGGCACCTACTTCAAGGCCAATGGCGGTTACCTGAGCTACGACGACATGGCCAGCCACCACGGCGAGTGGGTGGAGCCGGTGAGCAGCAACTACCGGGGGTATGACGTGTGGGAGCTGCCGCCGAACAGCCAGGGTATCGCGGCGCTGCAGATCCTGAACGTGCTGGAGGGGTACGACTTCTCGAAGATTCCGTTCGGCTCGCCGGAGCATGTGCACCTGTTCGTGGAAGCCAAAAAGCTGGCCTTCGCGGACCGTGCGCGCTTCTACACCGATCCGGCGTTCCAGCCGGCGCCGGTGGCCAAGCTGGTGTCGAAGGAATATGCGGCCGAGCGGCGCAAGCTGATTTCAATGGACAAGGCGCTTCGCGAGGTGCAGCCAGGCACGCCGAAGCAGCTGGAAGAGGGCGACACGATCTACATGACGGTGGCCGATGCGGACGGGATGATGGTGTCGCTGATCCAGTCCAACTACCGCGGGATGGGCAGCGGCATGGCGCCGCCGGGGCTGGGTTTCATCCTGCAGGATCGCGGCGAGATGTTCGTGCTGCGCAAGGACCACCCCAATGGCTATGCGCCGGGCAAGCGTCCGTTCCAGACCATCATTCCGGGCTTCGTGACCAAGGACGGCAAGCCGTGGATGAGTTTTGGCGTGATGGGCGGTGCGATGCAGCCGCAGGGGCACGCGCAGATCGTGATGAACCTGGTGGACTTCGGCATGAACCTGCAGGAAGCCGGTGATGCGCCGCGCATCCAGCATGAAGGCTCGACCGAACCGACCGGGCAGGCCACGGCGATGAGCGACGGTGGCGAGGTGAACCTGGAAACCGGCTATCCGTATGAAACGGTGCGCGCGTTGATGCGCAAGGGGCACCGCGTGACGTTCGCTGACGGTCCGTACGGTGGGTACCAGGCGATCATGCGCGACCCGGAAACCGGGGTGTATTACGGTGCTTCGGAAAGTCGCAAGGATGGGCAGGCAGCCGGATACTGAGCAGTCCGGTGGAGCCACGCGGTGCGTGGCTGCTTCATGCATCTTTGCGAACAGCCGGTGGCCATCGGTTGGTCTGAGCTGGGCCGGCGGGTGCGGGGGTACGGGGGGCGCCGTGAACCCATCCCTGGGGGCTCTTGCGAAACATCCATGTTTCGCAAAGCCCCCGTACCCCCGCCCCCGCCGACCCTCGACGGTGTGTTGGTGGCCATGGAAGATCAACGGCAGTGCCGATCATTTCCATGCGTTACCGGACGGTGGTGTGTTCCGTGGGTTCGTTCGGGAACCGAACCTACCAGCGCACCGCGTAGGGACACGCCATGCGTGTCTGATTTTCGTATCCGCAGGCGACCGTCTGTCGGGGGCGGCCGGCGGGTAGCCACCGGAGGGACTGTCAAAAACATGGATGTTTTTGCCAAGCCCCCATGGATGGGTTTACGGCGTGTCCCGGAGCGTGGCTACCCGACGGTCGCCCCCTGCCAGTAAGAACTGAAACGCTGCTCTTACGCGCTAAGTATCCGCCCGCGACGCCTCATCACGCGTCTCTTCCTGCGCGGCGATCTCTCGCTCGATCCAGGCATCCATCATCCGCCGCGCGCGTAATGCGCGGCGGCGCTGCAGGGCGTATTCCATGTCGAGGACGCGGTACAGCGACCACATGACGGCCAGCATCAGCAGTGCAAAGGGCAGGGCGGCGATGGTGATCATGCCCTGCAGCGCGTCCAGGCCGCCGGCCAGCAACAGCACGGCGGCGATCAGGGCAATCGCCACGCCCCAGGTGATCTTCCGCGACAGTGGCGGGTCGCCGGCTTCGTCGGTGGACATGCTGGCCAGTACCAGCACCGCTGAGTCTGCCGAGGTGACGAAGAAGATCATCAGCAGCACCAGTGCGATCACCGAGAGCACGGTGGGCAGCGGCAGGCTGTCGAACATGGTGAACAGCACGGTTTCGTAGCCGGTGCCCAGTGCCTGCACCAGGTCTACATGGCCGAAGATCTGCGACCACAGCGCGGTGCCGCCGAACACCGAGAACCACAGGAAGCCGAGCACGCTGGGTGCGATCACTACGCCGAGCACGAATTCGCGGATGCTGCGCCCGCGCGAGACGCGGGCGATGAACGAGCCCACGAACGGTGCCCAGGCAATCCACCACGCCCAGTAGAAGATCGTCCAGTCGGCCACCCAGGTGCTGCCCGAGAATGGCGACATGCGCAGGCTCATGGTCACCAGCTGGTTGAGGTAGGCGCCAATGGTGGTGGTGAAGGTATCGAAGATGAAGGCAGTGGGGCCCAGCACCAGGACCAGCGCCAGCAGTAACGCGGCCAGGCCGAGGTTGAAGTTGGAGAGCCACTTGATGCCACGGTGCACGCCGCTGGCGGTAGAGGCCATGTACAGCACGAAGGCGACGGCGATGATGGTCAGCTGCAGCGGCGCGCCGGCGTGCAGGCCGAACACGCGCTCCAGCCCGGCGGCGATCTGGATGGTGCCAAAGCCCAGCGTGGTGGCCACGCCGATCGCGGTGGCCACCACCGCCGCAACGTTGACCACGGTGCCGATCCACCCCCGGTGGTGCGCGCCGATCAGCGGCTGCAGCAGGTCGCTGATCAATCCACGGCCGTTGCGGTTGAACTGGAACCAGGCCATCGCCAGCCCGATCAATGCGTAGATCGCCCACGGGTGCAGGCCCCAGTGGAAGAACGCATAGCGCATCGAGGCGCGTGCCGCTTCCATGCTCTGCGGGGGCAGGCCTTCGGGTGGGGTGACGAAGTGTGAGACCGGTTCGGCCGCGCCCCAGAACACCAGGCCGATGCCCATGCCGGCGGCGAACAGCATCGACATCCAGCTGGCGTTGGAGAAATCCGGTTCGGCATCTTCACCGCCGATCCGCAGCGAACCCAGCCGCCCGAAAGCGAGATAGAGCAGGAACGAGAGCGTGATGAACACCACCAGCAGGTACAGCCAGCCGGCACTGCGGACGATGTGCACCAGCCCGCCGCGCACGATCTCGTTGAACGGGTCGGGTGCCACCCCAGCGGCCAGCACCAGCAGTACCACCAGGGCGATGGAGAGTCGAAATACCATGCGCGGCAGTCTAGCCAAGGCGGCATGACATGGCTGTTCACACTTCCGGTGCAGGTGTGGTCTAATCCGCCCCGAAGCGGGGGTACCGCGGCCATGTGGCCTCGGTTGAGACAGTCCCTTCGAACCTGATCCGGTTGATACCGGCGTAGGGAAGCTTCGCAACAGCCGATGCACCGCGCCGCCCAGCCCCCGCCTGGGATCCGCGCGCCGCGCGCCGGCCGTGCGCCGCCGCTTCGTCCCTCGCTGTGCGAACCCTCGCACCGACAACCCAGGACGATGCCCGATGAACGCACACCCTTCCGCCCTGCAGCAACAGGCCCAGCAGCTGTCCGAGTCGGTCACCCGACCCATTCCCGGCTCACGCAAGATCCACGTGCCCGGCTCGCGCTGCGACCTGCAGGTGCCGATGCGCGAGATTGCGCTGAGTGGCGACAACGCCCCGCTGACGGTGTACGACACCTCCGGCCCGTACACCGACCCCGAGGCCCGCATCGACCTGTCCACCGGCTTGCCCGCCTTGCGTGCCGGCTGGGTCGCCGAGCGTGGCGACACCGAACTGCTGGACCGGCCCAGCTCGGCGTTCGGGCGTTCGCGCGAAACCGATGCGCGGCTGGACGCGGTGCGCTTCCCGTCGCGGCTGCAACCGCGACGTGCCGTGGCCGGCGCCAACGTCACCCAGATGCACTATGCCCGTCGCGGCATCATCACTCCGGAAATGGAGTTCGTGGCGATCCGCGAGAACCAGCGCCTCGAGGCCATCCGTGACGAGGCGCTGCTGATGCAGCACCCCGGCCAGTCGTTTGGTGCCTCCATCCCCGCCTCTATCACGCCGGAGTTCGTGCGCGAGGAAATCGCGCGCGGGCGGGCGGTGCTGCCCAACAACATCAACCACCCCGAGAGCGAGCCGATGATCATCGGCCGCAACTTCCTGACCAAGATCAACGCCAACATCGGTAACAGCGCGGTGTCGTCGGGCATCGCCGAGGAGGTGGAGAAACTGGTGTGGGCGATCCGCTGGGGCGGTGACACCGTGATGGACCTGTCCACCGGCAAGCACATCCATGAAACCCGCGAATGGATCCTGCGCAACTCGCCGGTGGCGATCGGCACCGTGCCGATCTACCAGGCGCTGGAAAAGGTCGATGGCCGCGCCGAAGACCTGAGCTGGGAGATCTTCCGCGATACGCTCATCGAGCAGGCCGAGCAGGGCGTGGACTACTTCACCATCCATGCCGGCGTGCTGCTGCGCCACGTGCCGCTCACGGCGCGGCGGGTTACCGGCATCGTCTCGCGCGGCGGCTCGATCATGGCCAAGTGGTGCCTGGCCCATCAGCGCGAGAACTTCCTGTACACGCATTTCGAGGACATCTGCGAGATCATGAAGGCCTACGACGTGACCTTCTCGCTGGGTGATGGCCTGCGCCCCGGCTGCATCGCCGACGCCAACGATGCCGCGCAGTTCGGCGAACTGGAAGCGTTGGGCGAGCTGAGCAGGATTGCCTGGAAGCACGATGTGCAGACCATGATCGAAGGCCCCGGCCATGTGCCGATGCAGCTGATCAAGGAGAACATGGACAAGCAGCTGCGTGAGTGCGGCGAGGCGCCGTTCTACACGCTGGGGCCGCTCACCACCGACATCGCGCCCGGCTACGACCACATCACCAGCGCAATCGGCGCGGCGATGATCGGCTGGTACGGCACCGCCATGCTCTGTTACGTCACCCCCAAGGAGCACCTGGGCCTGCCCAACCGCCAGGACGTGCGCGACGGCATCATGGCTTACCGCATCGCGGCACACGCCGCCGACCTGGCCAAGGGCCACCCGGGTGCGCAGGTGCGCGACAACGCGCTGAGCAGGGCGCGCTTCGAGTTCCGCTGGGAAGACCAGTTCCACCTGGGCCTGGATCCGGAGAAGGCGCGCGAGTTCCATGACGAAACGTTGCCCAAGGACGCCCACAAGGAGGCCCATTTCTGCTCGATGTGCGGCCCGCACTTCTGTTCGATGAAGATCACCCAGGACGTGCGCGACTACGCGGCCGGGACGGCCGTCATGCCGCCCGGGCACGACAGCCGTTAAGCTTCGGCCATCGACACAGGGGCAGGGACACCACGATGGCCATAGCGCGCACCACCCGATGGCTGGCCATCGCCCGTCGGCACCCTTCGGCCTGGTTGCTGGGGGTGCAGCTGCTGGGCGTATTGCTGTACCCGGCCATGGACGAGTCCGGGGCCGGGCGCGCGCTGTTCGGCGCGTTCGGCATCGCAGTGCTTGGCCTGGCGTTGTGGGTGGTGCGGCGCAGCCCGCTGGGCATGTGGGTGGCGTTGCTGCTGGCCATTCCCTCGGTGGTGTTCTCCCTGTCCGGGGCGCTGCTGGGGCGGCCGGCGCTGGTCACCACCGCGCAGCTGCTGGAATGCCTGCTGTATTTCTATACGGCAGGCAGCCTGATCGCCTACATGCTGCAGGACCACAAGGTGACCCGCGACGAGCTGTTCGCCGCGGGCGCGACCTTCACGCTGCTGGCCTGGGCGTTCGCCTTTGCGTTCGCCGTCTGCCAGCAGTGGTTTCCGGGCAGCTTCGTGGCCACCAGCGAGAGCGAACTGCGCACCTGGATGGAGCTGCTTTATCTCAGCTTCAGTTTGTTGTCCGGCGTGGGCCTGAGCGACGTGGTGCCGGTGCATCCCCAAGCACGCGCGCTGGTGATGCTGGAACAGTTCGCAGGCGTGATGTACGTAGCGTTGGTGGTGTCGCGACTGGTCGGATTGACCATGATCCGCAATGCCCGAAACTGAATAGTCGATAAAAAATTACTGAATCAACGTTAAAAACTTGCTGAATCGCAGATAAAAAATTCGCGCCAAGCGGCGCGAATGTTGAAGCAATTTATGTGGATTCGTCGGCGAGAGAGGCCTGATGTCCTCTGCGCGCACAGGCGCAGTTAACCGGCATAGGCTAGTATTCGCGCGCTTCAGTGTCTTTGCCCTTTGCACTGATGACGTGTGCGGAATCTGGCGGTTCGTTCGATCTGTGGTTGATTCGATGAATGCTGCGTTCCTGTTGTTCAGTTGTATTACGTAGCGCCGGAATGATCAGCCTGGATAGTGAGACCCCCGCTGCCGACCGCCTGAGGATCGGCGATTGCACCATCACGCTGTCGTCGCGTGAGGTGGTGGTGGAGGGCGCGCGTCGTCCGCGCCGGCTCACGCCCAAGGCGCTGGGTGTGCTGAAGGTGCTCATGCGAGTGCCCGGTGCGGTGGTGACCCGCGAGGAACTGTTCGCCGAGGTCTGGCCGGATACGCTGCCCACCAACGATGTGCTGACCCAGGCCATCACCCAGCTGCGCAAGGCGTTCTCGCGCGACGACGACGCCGGCACCGCCTATATCGAAACCATCGCCAAGACGGGTTACCGGCTGCTGCAACCTGTGTCGGTCGTGGTCGAACCCGGCCCGGACGTCGATGCCGCGCCCAATGAAGACGAACGCGATGCGCTGGCGGCCGTGTTCGCTGCGGCAACCCCTGCGCCGCGCCCACGCAGCCGCTGGCGGCGCAACCGGCGCTATGTGTTCCTGGCCATCGGCCTGGGCATGTTCATCGCCCTGCTGGTGATGGCCGCACTGCTGCTGCAGCGACCGCCGCGCGGGCCTGAAGGCAGTGGCGTGCTGGAAGACGGCAGCCGCGTGGTCGGCAGCCCGCAGCGCCCGTATCGTTTGATTACCGCCACGGCCGGCTTCGAGACCTACCCGACTGTATCGCCGGATGGATCGCAGGTGGCTTACGAGGCCGACGATGCGACTGGCGACGGCAGTGCGATCAAGGTGCAGACCTCCGGCAACGCGCCCGCGCGGCTGCTGACCGATACGCCTGCGGGCCATTCCGACCGTTTCCCGAACTGGTCGCCGAACGGCCGCGATATCGCATTTGCGCGGTTCGGGCCGGCGGGCAGCTGCGAAGTGCTGATCGCCAGTGCGACCGGTGGTGCGATCCGCCACGTCACGCGCTGCGACGGCACCGAGCTGCTCAGCTTCGACTGGACGCCCAACGGGCGTGGCCTGGTATTCGGCTCGCTGTCCGGCCGCCATGCCCATCGCGGCATCCGCGTGCTGGACATCGCCAGCGGTGCCTGGACCCCGGTGGACTACCAGGTTGCGGACGACAGCTTCGACTACGCCCCGCGTTTCTCGCCGGACGGCCGCTGGATCGTGTTCGTGCGCAACCCGCAGATCGGCGACCTCTGGCGCCTCCCGGCCAGCGGCGGCGTGCCCGAACAGCTGACCAACGATTCGGCCGAAATCCGTGGCTGGGCATGGCGGGGCGACAGCCGGCACATCGTGTTCGGGCGCCGCGTGGACAGCGAGGCACGCCTGTACGAACTGGATACTGAAACGCGCACGCTGCGCGATGTGGGCCTGGACGACGCGCAGTCGCCGGCGTTGTCGCGCACCAACAACATGCTGGCCTTCGTGCACCGCAAGGCGCAGTTCGGCCTGTTCCGCGTGCCGGTGAAGGACGGCCGACCCGGCACGCCCGAACGCCTGTTCCCTTCCAACGGTCGCGATGGCCAGCCGATGCTGGCGCCCGATGGCCGGCAGCTGGTGTTTACCTCCGATCGTTCCGGCAACTACGGCTTGTGGTGGGCGGACCTGTCGCGCCCCGAATCGCTGCGGCCGGTGGAAGGCCTGCGTCCTGAAACCCGGCAATCCGCCGACTGGTCGCCTGACAGCACCCATCTGCTGGTATCGGGCCGTGATGCCCAGGCGCGGCCGGTGATCTACGAGGTTTCACCGCGCGACGAACAGATCGTGGCGCTGCCGGTGCCGGTGGCGCAGCCCCTGCAGGCCTTGTACGCCGGCGACAACGACCACGTGCTGGTCGTGGAGCGCGACGACGACGAGCGCATGCGCCTGTCGCTGTTTGACCGGCGTGCCACGCCGTGGAAACTGCTGGGCCACGTTGATGGGGTGTCCCAGGCGCGGCTGGATGCGGCCAACCAGCGCGTGCTGTTCACCCGGTTGGCGGCGGGCGGCCTGTGGTCGGCCGATCTGCGCCTGGATCCGGCCAGCATCCAGCAGGTCAGCGAGGATCGGCCTTCGCGCTGGCGCTACCGCACCTGGGCGGTGGCCCGCGATGGCAGCCTGGATTACCTGTCCAGCCGGGCGGATTGTTCCACCGTGTTCGCACGGATCAACAGCCCGTCGCAGGGGGCGGAGTACTGCCTGGACGCCGATCGACTGAGCGCCGGCAACGGCTTCAGCGCGCAGCCCGATGGCAGCGCGCTGTACCTGGCCCTGGCGGTCGCCGACGGCGCCGACATCGGGGTGATGACGCTGCCCGACCCCCCCCGCCCGGTGTTCTCGTCGGTGCCCAACCTGTTGTTCTGGAAAGGAAAGTAGTCTTCGTACTTCTTTCGTGGGGGCGTCGTGGCGAATTCGGATCAATCTCGTCGAAACGTCCTGACGCAGACCGCCTGACTTGGCAAAACGGTTGCCCCGTAACGGCAAACCCCGGTGTACGTCATGCGTCAGCTTTCCCTCGCCGATCGCGGCCAATCGCTCTCCCTGGACAAGATCGTCGACGACGGTCCGCTGCCCACCTGCCTGGGCGTGGCCCGGCTGGGCAGCCTGCAGACGGCTGGCACCACCTTCACCGTGTGGATGCAGCTGCGCGGCAGCGCGTGGGTCGAATCCAAGGAAGGCCGCTTCCGCCTGCGCCAGCGCGAGTGGATTGCGTTCGAGAAGGAATCCAAGCCGATGATCCAGGCCGGCCGCGATGGCCTGTGCATCGGCCTAAGCCTGGCCCCGGAAGCCCTGCGCGCGCTGGGCGAGCTGGCCGACTGCAGCTTGTACGCCGGCCGCGGCAGCATGAGCCGCAGTGAAGTGCGGGTGGCGCTGCGCCTGTGGCGCGATGCGCTGGCCAGTGGCCAGCCCGCGCAGGCCCTGCGCCCGGTGCTGCTGCACCTGGCCTCGATGCAGCGTGGCATGGCCACCGGCGTGCAGCGCTGTCCGGGCCGCTCGCGCATCCGCAAGCGCCAGGTGTTCGGCCGCATGCAGCGCGCGCGCCTGTACCTGGAAGGCAACAGCCACCGGGTGGTGCGCATCGGCGAACTGGCCGAGCTGACCAACTTCTCCAGCTGGTACCTGTCCAAGACGTTCCAGAGCCTTTACGAAGAGAGCCCGCAGTCGCTGTCGGCGCGCCTGCGCCTGGAGCGCGCCGCAGACCTGCTGCGCGACACCGACATGATGATCGGCGAAGTGGCCGCCGCCAGCGGCTTCGACAACTGCTGCAGCTTCGCGCGTGCGTTCCGCGCCCGTTATGGCCAGTCGGCATCGGGCTTCCGGCAGACCGGTGGATCGCTTTCGCCAAAGTCGGCAAAGAGTCCGGTGGCATCGCGCAAATAATTAACGGTAACGCAATCGTAACTTTCCGAGGCGGTTTAACACGCTACTAACGTACCTTGGAGAGATTGATGAATTTTCGTACTCCCGCAGTGCGGCTGGGCCTTCTGCCGGCCGGCATTGCGCTGGCGCTCGTGCCGAGCTTCGCTTCGGCACAGGAAGCAGCCTCCGGCACCACTGACCTGGATCGCATCTCGGTCACCGGCTCGCGTATTCGCGGTGCCAACATGGAGACCCAGCAGCCGATCCTGACGATGACCCGCGAATCCCTGGAAAAGCAGGGCTTCTCGAGCGTCGCCGACGTGCTGAACAACCTGACCTCGGCCGGTTCGCCGGCCATCTCGCGTTCGGATTCGCTGTCCTCGGGCGAAGACGTGGGCGGTGCCTATGTCGACATCCGCAACCTGGGCGCCCAGCGCACCCTGGTGCTGATGAACGGCAAGCGCCTCGGCGCCACCACCTCGGGCCTGCAGGACCTGAGCCAGATTCCGATGTCGGCCGTTGAGCGCATTGAAGTCCTGAAGGACGGCGCCTCCTCGATCTACGGTTCGGACGCCATTGCCGGCGTGGTCAACGTGATCACCCGCAAGAACGTCGACGGTGGTGAAGTCAAGGTCTACTTCGGTCAGTACGACAAGGGCGACGGCGACAACCAGCAGTACTCGATGACCCTCGGTGCGACCGGCGAGCGTGGCAGCCTGACCCTGTCGGCCGAATACGCCAAGCAGGATCCGGTGTGGGCCAAGGACCGCTGGTACAGCCGCGATGGCGGCAAGGGCCCGAACTCCACCACCGCTGACTGGAGCGCCGTCAGCCAGAATGGCAGCTGGTGCAACCCGACGCAGGTGGACTGCACCGATACCGACACGGCGGTGTGGAAGACCCTGAACCCGGGTGGCAACCCGAACAACCCGAACGACTACCACCAGATCACCGGTGCCGAGTACGCCAACTCCAACGAGCAGATGAGCCTGCTGACCGGCGTTGAGCGCAAGTCGCTGTACATCAACGGCACCTACGACTTCACCGACACCATCAGCCTGAACACCGATGTGCTCTACAACGAGCGCAACACGTTCCAGCAGATCGCCGGTTACCCGTACCAGTCGACCTCGTTCGAAACCCCGCTGTCGGCCGACAGCGCCTTCAACCCGACCGCCGTCAATGGCGTCGGCGGCCAGGACGTCGACTTCCGTCGCCGCCTGTGGGAAGTGCCGCGTACCACCGACAGCCAGCTGAAGACCCTGCGCTTCGCGCCGACCATCAGCGGCTACTTCGAGCTGGCCGGCAAGTCCTTCGATTGGGACGTCGGCGCGCTGTGGAACCGCAATGAGTCGATCAAGACCCAGCGCGGCGACATGAGCCTGATCGGTTCCCAGCAGGCGCTGGGTGCGTCCTTCATCAACGCGCAGGGCGTGGCACAGTGCGGTACCGCTGCCAACCCGATCGCGCTGGGTGACTGCCGTCCGTGGAACCCGCTGCTGCCGTACGGCGTTGCAGGCCAGGGTTCGCTGGCTGACCAGGACCTGCAGGACTTCCTGTTCCCGACCTACACCACCCGTGGTGTGACCAAGACCACCAGCTTCACCGCCAACCTGTCGGGTTCCATCGTGGCCCTGCCGGCCGGCGACCTCGGCTTCGCCGTGGGCGTGGAGCACCGCAAGGAAGAAGGCAGCTACGTGCCGGACGCCTTCGCACAGTCGGGCATGTCCACCGGCCTGGGCCAGAAGCCGACCCAGGGTGAGTACGATCTGAACGAGGTCTACCTCGAACTGAACGTGCCGATCCTGGCCGACATGGCGTTCGCCAAGGAACTGACCCTGAACGTTGCCAGCCGTTATTCGGACTACAGCAACTTCGGTGGCACCACCAACAGCAAGTTCGGTCTGACCTGGCGTCCGATGGACGAGCTGCTGGTCCGCGGCACCTACGCCGAGGGCTTCCGCGCTCCGACCATCGCCGATCTGTACGGCGGCCTGAGCTCCAGCTTCGAGCGTTACATCGATCCGTGCGGCACCACCGCACCGGGCAGCGTTGCCGGCAACGGCCCGTGCTCGGCGGCTGGCGTTCCGGCCAACTACGTGCAGCTGGGCCAGGCCGGTGAAGTGTGCGGCACCCTGCCGTGCCAGTCCGGTGACCAGTTCATCTCCGGTGCCAACCCGAACCTGTCGCCGGAAACCTCCAAGAGCAAGACCGTCGGTCTGGTCTGGAGCCCGCGTTGGGTGCAGGGCCTGGACGTCTCGCTGGATTGGTACCGTTACGAGATCAAGGACATGATCATCGCTGACAGCGTTGATCGCATCCTGCGTGACTGCTACGTGCTGGGCGATTCGTCGCGTTGCGACGGCATCGTGCGTGCGGCTGACGGCCACATCAGCGCGCTGACCTACGGCACCGCCAACCTCGGCTCCATGGAAACCGAAGGTTACGACCTGGGCGTCAAGTACCGTCTGCCGGAACTGGGCATTGGTCAGTTCAACATCGACTGGCAGACCAGCTACCTGGCCAAGTACGACGAGTCGGCACAGAACGCTGCGGGTGACAACATCATGATCGGCCGCGTGGCACAGGATGCCCTGTTCCGCGTGCGTTCGAACCTGGCCGTCAACTGGGCGCTTGGCGACTTCGGTGTGAACTACACCGCTCGCTACTACTCGGGCATGAACGAAGACTGCATCGCCATCGGCTGCACCGACCCGGATCGCATCGCCAATGGCGAAGCGGCTCCGCTGCGCAAGACCGGTTCCAACACCTTCCACGACCTGCAGGTCAGCTGGAAGGCACCGTGGGATGCCACCATCGCCCTGGGCGCGAACAACGTGTTCGACCACAAGGGTCCGCTGATGTACTCGGCACCGAACTCGAGCTTCGCCTACTACGGCGGTTTCGATATCGGCCGCTTCCTGTACATGAAGTACACCCAGAAGTTCTGATCCATCGAACCACTGGTGCAATAAAAGGAGGGCGGCCCGCAAGGGCCGCCCTCTTTCTTTGCCCGCAGGGCAAAGAAAAAAGCCGACCTTCAAAAGGTCGGCTTTGGGTAGCGCCGGCCGTTGGCCGGCCGTTGATCTACGCTTGAAGCATCAAGCGCCGGCCGTAGCCAACCCCATCAACCCATTGGCATGGTCCCGCCACTGCGGCAGCTTGGCCAGCACGCCCGCGCGCTGCAGGTAGTCCTCGTCCACCGGGTCGCCGTTGACCAGCGCCAGCGCCACGTGCACCGCACCGGTCACCCAGAAGCTGCGCGTGTTGGAACGCTGCGGCTGCAGGTGGAAGGCCACCGCCTCGATGATCGGCATCGGCAGGCCCCACAGCCCCAGCAGGTAGGCACCGGCTTCGCTGTGGCCCGGGCGCGGGTCGGCGTCGTCGGCCGGCTCACTGCGCTCGTTGCGCACGCCGGGCAGCAGCAGGCCGATATCGGCCAGCAGTGCGGCGGTCGCGCCCAGTTCGGCGCTGGAATCGGGCAGCAGCTTGGCGGCCAGCCGCGAAGCGAGCAGCGCACGCTGCTGCAGCGCGTTGCGTTCACCGCTGGACAGCGGCGAAGCCGAGAACACCTCGCTGGCCAGCACCAGGTCGCGCAGGGTCGACAGGCCCAGCCGGGTCACGGCGGTGCGCAGGTCGGAAATGGTGCGGCCGCTGTTGAAGAAAGCGGAGTTGGACAGCTGCAGCACCTTGGCCGCGATCGCCGGATCGGCCGACACCAGCTTGGAGACATCGGCCGTGTCGGTGTCGTCGTCATGCTCCAGCGCCTGGGTCAGGCTCAGGTACAGGTGCGGCGGCGAGGGCAGCTTCTCGATGCGGCCGATGGCGCTGCGCAGGCGCGCGCTGTCGAGCAGTTCGCGCAGCTCTTCCAGGCTGGTGAGCGCTTCAAGCAGCACTTCCGGTGCCAGCGGCAGCGGCAGGAAACGGTGGGCAACGCCGATCAGGCGTGCCGGCGGCGGGCGGTTGCCCTGGGCCGCGTCAACCAGCGCGATGCGGATCGTCTCCGGGCGCAGCGTCCGGATCTGGCCCAGCAGCGTGGTCGCGTTGAGATCGGGCAGGGAGGGGCAGGCGATCACCGCATCCACCGGCGTGGACGCCACCATGTTCATGGCCGTCTGGCCATCGGGTGCCCGCAACGGCTGCCACTCTTCCCCAAGATCGGCAATGAAATCCATCAGCTCAGCCGACAGGCTGGCTTCGTCCCCAACTAGCAGAATACGCACGACACAATCCCCTGGGTGACCACGGTGAACCCCACCGTGGACGGTGTAGAAGTCGCAATGTACCCAATCCGGCGCAAACAGTGATGCGCCGCATTGTAAAAACGTGATGCCCATCGCTCCGGCGACCAGCGCCGGAGCAGGGTCATTCAGCCTCAGCTGTTGCTGGACAGGTAGCGCTGGTGCGCTTCAACCAGGATCTGCTTGGCTTCGGCGGCGCCGCCCCAGCCATCCAGCTTGACCCACTTGCCCTTCTCCAGGTCCTTGTAGTGCTCGAAGAAGTGGCCGATGCGCTCCAGCCAGTGCTTGGAGACCTGCTCGATGTCTTCCACGTGCGCGTAGCCGCTGAACACCTTGGAGATCGGCACGGCCAGGATCTTTTCGTCGCCGCCGGCTTCGTCGCTCATCTTCAGCACGCCCACCGGACGGCAGCGCACCACCGAACCCGGAACCAGCGGCAGCGGCAGCACGACCAGCACGTCGGCCGGATCGCCGTCGCCGCACAGGGTGCTCGGCACGTAGCCGTAGTTGCAGGGGTAGCGCATCGGGGTGGAGAGGATGCGGTCGACGAAGATCGCGCCGGTTTCCTTGTCCACTTCGTACTTGACCGGCTCCGAGTCCTTCGGGATCTCGATGATGACGTTGATTTCTTCCGGCGGGTTCTTGCCGGGCGAGACGAGTTCCAGACCCATGGTGTGCTCCGAGAGGGGGGATGGCGCGATAAGACCTCCCATTTTATGCCTTTGCCGGCCAACGTGCAGGGTGGGGACTATCCGACCCGCCGCAGTGGCGATCGCCGACCGCCACCAGCGCACCCGGCTTATCCCGCCCGGGCGTGGGCAGGCGCACGGTGGAGGTCCCTTCACGGAGCACGCCCATGACCCTTCCACTGCCTTCCCGCCACCCCTGCAACGCCCTGGCCGCGTTGATCCTGCTGGCGCTGGCCGTTGCCGGCCCGGCCGCCGCCAGCCCGCCGCCCGCTGCGCCCCTGCACGTCGATCTGGTCGATTACCCTACGCCGCAGGCGAACTGGTCCGCCTTCCGCGACCTGCGCCATCGTCTTGAAGCCGGCTTCGACGATGTCTGCCCCGATACCTTCTGCGAAGGCGAGTACACCGATTACCAGCCGCTGAAACTGCGCTGCTCGGTCGAACGGGCCACGGGCAGGGTCAATGTCTGCGGCTGGGCCTTCGCTGCAAGCGAGCTGCGGGTGGACCCGGCGACCGGCGCCCTGCAGCGGCAGCAGCCCACCTGGCTGTGCCACTTCCCGACCGGCGGCGGCACCACCGTGGCGGCATTGCTGGCGGCACTGGACGGACCCCAGCCGCTGTTCCAGCGGCTGCCCGGTACGGGAAAAACCGTGTTCGAGGCACTGGGAGACTGCCTGCGCTAGCCTGCGCGCATGGACTCCCTGCTCGCCGCCGCCGCACGTGCCCTTGCCGCTGGCGACGTACTGACCGCACTGGGCCACGTGGCCCTGCGCGGCGACCCGCCGGCACTGGCGCTGCGCGGCGTGGCCATGGCTCAGCTGGGCGAGCTGCAGCGGGCCCGGGAGCTCCTGCGGCTGGCCCACCGCGGCTTTGGCGCCGATGAGGTGCTGGCCCGGGCGCGCTGTGTGGTGGCGGAGGCGGAAGTGGGGCTGGCGCTGCGGGATCTTGCCGATACCCCCGCGCCGCTGCTGGCCGCCGCCCATGCGTTGGAGGAGCGCGGCGATCCGCACAATGCGCTGCAGGCCTGGTTGATCCTGGCCCGCCGCTGGCTGTTGCTCGGGCGTCGGCAGGAGGCCGAATCGGCCTTGGCGAAGGTGCAGGGCAGGGCGCTGACGCCCGCCCTGGCCGCCATGGCCGGGCTGGCCGAAGCGGCCTTGGCGGCGCGCGCGTTGCGGGTGTCGCAGGCGACGGCGGCGCTGGAGGCGGCTGCGGCCGCCGCGCAGGCGTCGGGCATCGGCGCCCTGCACGCAGAGGTCGTGCAGGCCCGCCGCCATCTGGCCCAGCCGGCGGCACGCCGGGTGGCCCGGGAGGCCGCTGACCGCCTGCTGGATCTCCAGGCCGTGCAGGACCTGCTGGCCTCAACGGCCTGTGTGGTGGATGGCTGCCGGCGCGGCGTGTGGCTGGGAGGGCGCTGGCGGTCACTGGCGCGCCGGCCGCTGCTGTTTGCGCTGCTGCGTGCCGTCGGCCAGGCGTGGCCGGGGGATGTAGACCGCGACGTGTTGATTGCCGAGGTGTTCCGCACTCGTAATGGCGACGACAGCCACCGCGCGCGGCTCCGGGTGGAAATGGGGCGCGTCCGCGCTGCGGTGAAGGGACTGCTGTCGGTGGAAGCGACCGCCAACGGCTACCGGCTGGCAGCCGCGCCCGGCATCGCGGTGGTGGTGCTGGCGCCGCCGATCGAAGGCGAGCAGGGCGCCGTTGCCGCATTGCTGGCCGATGGGGCGGCCTGGTCCAGTTCGGCACTGGCCTTGGCGCTGGGCGCCAGCCAGCGCACGGTGCAGCGCGCGTTGGCGGCACTGGAAAGCACCGGCCAGGCACGCGCGACCGGGGGCGGGCGCACGCAGCGCTGGTGGGCCATGCCGCTGTCCGGATTCACGACGATCTTGTTACTCCCGGCAGCGCTGCCGGGCGACTAGGGTGGCTGCCAGGCACCCCTTCCGATGTGCCAGGAGATGCTGCAATGAACACTGGAACGCTGAACCCCGCCGCTGCCCCGCGCGTGCACGACGCCGAGGTGGCCCGCGAATATGGTCCCTTTGACGGCGCCGACTGCATCCACGGTGTCAGCTTCGATGGCCGCCATGTCTGGGCCGCCACCGGCCCGGCGCTGCTGGCCTTCGATCCGGACAGCGGCGCCCCGGTACGCACGCTGGCCGTGCCCTGCGATGCGGGCACCGCGTTCGACGGTACCCACCTCTACCAGATCGCCGAAGCGCGCATCGACAGGATCGACCCGCAGACCGGCAACGTGCTGGCCTCGATTCCCGCGCCTGGCGGCGGCACCGATTCGGGCATGGCCTGGGCCGAAGGCAGCCTGTGGGTGGGGCAATACCGCGAACGCCGCATCCACCAGGTGGATCCGGCCACGGGCGAGGTGCTGCGCACGATTGAATCGGACCGCTTCGTCACCGGCGTGACCTGGGTCGATGGCCAGCTCTGGCATGGCACCGACGACGGCGAACGCAGCGACATCCGACGCGTGGATGCCCAGAGCGGGCAGGTGCTGGAGCAGCTGCGCATGCCCGAGGGCATGCATGTCAGCGGTCTGGAGGCCGATGGCGCGGGCCTGTTCTACGCCGGCGGCGGGCGCAGCGGCAAGGTGCGGGCGGTGCGCCGGCCGCGCGCTTAACGTGACGCATTCTCATTTGAGGGGTAAGATGCCGCCGCACCGGGCCACCTCTGCATGTCCTCCAACGCATCCACCCTGACCGACCTGTTGATCCGCGAACGCCCGGCGCTGCTGCGTCGGGTGCAGCGGATACTGGGCAGCGACGGCAGCGCCGAAGACGTGATCCAGGCCATCTGGTTCAAGGCGCGCGGGGTGGATGCCGGGGTGACCATCGACAACCCGCGGGCCTATCTGTACCGTCTGGCCACCAACCTGGCCACCGACCAGGGCCGGGAACGCAGCCGCCAGACGCGGCTGTTGGCCGACCACTACCTGTGGGGGCCGGATGAAGTGCTGTCCACGGAAGAACAGGCCATGGCCCAGGACGAGCTGCAGCGCGTGCTCGCCGCCGCCGACCACCTTCCCGAACCGACCCGCACGATCTTCCGCCTCAACCGGTTGCAGGGGCTGACCCAGGCGGAAATTGCCCGGCGCCGTGGCGTGTCGGTCACGACCGTGGAAAACCATGTGCGCGCTGCGTTGCAGCGGCTGGCATGGGCGCGCAGCGGGCGGTGAGGCGCGGGGGCTTGGGGAAGTGCCGTTCCCACACGTCTTGATGGTATCGGCGCTGCCCTCCGCATCCTTGCCAGCCATGAGCCCGCACGACCTGCCTACCGACCCGACCGCGCCCACCTCGCCCGACCTGCTTGCCGAACAGGCACAGGCGTGGATCACGTGGCTGGCCTCCGGCGCCGTGGACGCGCCACGCATGCAGGCCTTCGAACACTGGCTCAGCCTGCCCGGGCACCGCCGCGCGTTCGAATACGAGCGCCAGCTGTGGCAGGCCGTGGCGCAGCCGCCGGCGGGGGCGAAGCGTCCGCATGTCCGCCGTCGTCGCGTTCCCCGCCTGGTGCTGGCCGCTGCCGCCGCGCTGGCGCTGGTGTGGGTGTCACCCGAAGCCTGGTTGCGCCTGCGTGCCGATTACCGCAGCAGCCACGACGTGGTCACGCTCGCCCTGCCCGATGGCAGCCGCGCGGTGCTCGATGCCGATTCGGCGATTGCCGTGGACTATGACGACCAGCGCCGCAGCATCCGCCTGCTGCGCGGGCGCGCCTGGTTCGAAGTTGCGCCCGGGCGCGCCCAGCCGTTCCAGGTGACCGCACAGGCCGGTGTGGTGGAGGACATCGCCACGGCGTTCGCGGTGGCCAGCACCCCGCAGGGAGTGGAAGCGGAAGTCTCGCAGGGCCAGGTCCGCGTCGCGGCCTCGCCCAACGGCGGCTGGACCTACCTGCTGGCTGGCCAGCGCGCCGGCTTTGCGCCTGGCGGCCGGGTGGTGCGCCATGACGACCTGGCCCCCGACCGCATTGCCGCATGGCGCGACGGCGAGCTGCTGCTCGATGCCAGCGGCGTGGCCGATGCGGTCGCGCAGATTGCGCGCTATCGCCAAGGCCCCACGTTCGTGCGCGGCGACCTGTCGTCGTTGCCCGCCGTCAACGCCGCACTGCGCGTGGACCAGCCCGAGCAGGCGCTGGATGCGCTGGCGATGTCGGCCGGGCTGCGCATCACCCGCCTGCCGATGGGCGTGGCGATCGTGAGCGCCACCCCCGCGCGCTGAATGCGCCTTGGGGAAGGGATCGCCCCGCACGTCTTACCCCCGAACGTACCCGCCGCCGCCACGTACGTCGCAGCGCCCGCACCCCGTGCGGGGAAGCCGTGCTTTCGCGGCATCGCCTCTCAACAGGTTTCAACATGCTTCCCATTTCCCGACCGGCGCCGATGCTGCGCCCGTCCCGCCTGTGCACCGCGTTGTTGGCCGCCGGCCTGGCCTCGGCCACCGCGTTGCCGGCACTGGCCCAGTCCGGCGACACCGCCCCACTGGCCGCCACCCGCCCGTTCGATATCCCCGCCCAACCGCTGGCCGATGCGCTGCGCAGTTACATGCGCCAGTCCGGTGTGCAGGTGGCCTACCCGGCCGCACTCGCCAACGGTGCCAGCTCCACCGCGGTATACGGCGCGCTGGATGCGCAGGCCGCACTGGCGCAGCTGCTGCAGGGCAGTGGCCTGGCACCGCGCGCGCTGGGGCCGGGCGCGGTCACCCTGGAACGCGCGCCGCGCGGCCAGGGCGAGGATGGCGTGATCCACACCGCGCCCCTGCGCGTGGCCGGTGACCAGGCCAGCGCCGAAGGCACCGCCGAGCGTGCGCTCGAGCAGTACCGCAGCAGCGGTTCGAGCGTGTATGTGCCACGGACCACCCTCGAGCGCTTCCGTGGCACCTCCACCGCCGACATCGTCAAGGGCGTGGTCGGCGTGACCGCCGGTGATCCGCGCACGGCCAACGCGTTGGACCTCAACATCCGTGGCATCCAGGGCCAGAGCCGCATCCCGGTGATCATCGACGGCGGGCAGTCCACCATGGACACCTACCGCGGCTATGCCGGCCAGTCGCAGCGCACCTACCTCGACCCGGATCTGATTTCCAGCCTCACCGTGACCAAGGGCCCCAGCCTGGGCGCCAATGCGTCGGGCGGCATCGGCGGCGTGGTGGAAATGGAAACGCTGAACATCGGCGACGTGCTGCGCGACGGCCAGGACGCCGGCCTGCGCGTGCGCAGCGGCATCTCCAACGGCAGCGCGCGTGACCTTCCCGCCTACAACGGCACCCCCGGTACCGACCGCAGCAGCCTCGGCGGGCAGTTCTTCAACATCGCCGGCGGCAAGCACTGGGAAAGCTTTGACCTGGTGGCGGCTTACGCCTGGCGCGATACCGGCAACTACTATTCGGGCAAGCATGGCTACGACGATTTCCCGCAGACCCGGCGCACCCTGGCACCGTTGAACCCGCCCAACACCGAAGTGTTCAACACCTCCTCCAAGTCCAACTCGGTGCTGCTCAAGGGCACCTGGCGGATCGATGACGTGCAGACGCTGGAGGCCGGCTACCGCCACTACAGCGGCCGCCAGGGTGAAATCATGGCCTCGCAGATCATCCGCGTGGACCGCGACCGCGTGCCGCAGTGGGAGCCGGGCAGCGTGGACCTGGATGCCTACAACCTGCGCTACCGCTTCAACCCGGGCAACGACATCGTCGACCTGAAGGCCAACCTCTGGTACACCCAGGCCGACAGCCTGATGTACAACGGCCTGACCGGCATCACCCCGTGGTACTTCGACCGCCGCACCGAATGGTATGACGGCCCGACCTTCAACACCGACCCCGGTTACAAGGATGCCTACCGCAACGACATGAGCCAGACGCGGTTCGGCCTGGACGTGTCCAACACCATGGTGATGACTACCGACAGCGCCGGTTTGTTCACCTTCGACTACGGGCTGTCCTTCAGCGATGAAGACGTGGGTCCCGGCGACAGCGCGCCGATCATGCACGATGACCTGGTCAACAACCGCTTCCTGCGCAATGCCACGCGCAGGGAATACAGCGCGGTGGCCTCGATGAAGTGGCAGCCGGGCGAGCGCTGGGACATCCTGGTGGGTGGCCGCTTCAACCGCGTCAGCATCCACGACCGCAACCGCCTGGCCACCCCGGAAACCGAGGAAGTGATCGGCCAGTACCGCTATACCCAGCTGCTCAACGGCAACCCGGCGCTGCCGGCGTGGCGCGCGCAGCGGATCGCCATGCTCAACTGGTACCCGGATGCGAACGGCCAGTTCACCGAGGCCTCGCTGCTGGCTTCGCCGTACAAGAAGGGCACGGTGGCCGACATCACCGGCTGGAATTTCCACGATGTCACCGCCACCGAAGACCTGGTCGTGCCCACCAGCTGGACCTGGTCGCAGCCGATCCGCCGTACCGACAACGCGTTCATGCCCACCGCCAGCGTCACCTGGCACGCCGATGAAGACACCCTGGTCTACCTCAAGTACGCCGAAGGCGTGAAGCTGCCCAGCCTGTTCGAAAGCACTCTGGGCCTGTTCACCGCGGCCAAGCCGGTGGGCGGCGAACTCAAGCCCGAGCGCGCGGGCACCTGGGAAGTGGGCGCCAGCACCGTGCGTCATGATCTGTTTGCCGAAGGCGACCAGGCCGCGTTCAAGCTGGCCTATTTCAACACCCGCATCGACGACCTGATCACGCGCGACTACCGCACGTTGTCGGCCGGCTATATCCGCAACATCGACCGCTTCAAGGTCTCCGGGCTGGAGTTCCAGTCCAGCTATGACGCCGGCAAGGTGTTCGCCGATCTGTCGGCGCATTACTACTTCGAAGCCAAGACCTGCGCCCCGGACATCGCCGCCGAGCGCCGCGCATACGGCGTGCAGCGAAAGAACGAAGAACTGGCCAAAACGCCGGACTGCGTCGACGGTGGGTTCGAGGGGTCCTACAGCAACACCCAGAATCCGCCGCGCTACACGGTCAACCTGACGCTGGGCTCACGGCTGCTGGACCAGCGGCTGAGCTTTGGCACCCGCGTGATCCACAACAGCGGTCCGATCAGCAAACTGGACAAGGAATGGAACGTGGGCCTGTCGGCGATCCAACAGCTGTACCAGCCGGCGACCATCGTGGACGTGTTCGCCAGCTGGCAGGCCAGCGAGCAGCTGGCGGTCGACTTCAACGTGGACAACCTGACCGACCGCTACTACCTCGACCCGCTCGCACTGGGCGTAATGCCGGCCCCGGGCCGGATCATGCGCCTGGCGGTCACCTGGCGGTATTGAGAAAACCCGCGAGCCGGGCTCTGCCCGGCTCGCGCGTACGCTAACGGGCGGTCGCATCCGCGTGCAGCGCCTCGTTCAACTCATCCACCACGATCGCCCAATCCGCATCTTCCTTCAGCTCTTCGCGCAGGAACTGACGCTGCGCATCGCTCCAGTAAGTGGCTTCGGCCAAGGTCACGTCGCCGGGCAGCTGGTGCGCCCGGATGAACGCCGCAATGGCCTCCGGGCTGGAGTCCAACCCCAACTGCTCGAACAGGTTGGTCATGCGCGATTCGGTGGTGTCCATCATGGCAATCCTTGTGGGCGGAAGAATGCTCCATTATCAACACCCCAAGGTGAGGATGGCATCGCCGGAATGGGGGGGGAGGGCAGCACCGGCAATCCGGGTTGGGGTAGTCTGCGCGACAGGCGTCTTATCCCTGTGCCGGACCTTGCCCGGCGCTGCCACCTTCTTTCTGCCAGAACGCCATGAACGCCACCGATACCCTTGAAGCGACCCGCAGCCAGCGCCTGAAGGCCGCCACCCGAGACAGCCACGGCGCGCTGGACAAGCGCATCATGGCCGGCGAGATCTTCGCCGACCGTGGGCGGTTCGCGCGCTTCCTGCGGGTCCAGTACCGCTTCCACCGCGATATCGATGGCCTGTACGCCAACGCCGCGCTGGATGCGCTGCTGCCCGACCTGGCCGAACGCCGGCGGCTGCCGCAGGTCACCCGTGACCTGCGCGATCTGGAACAGACCCTGCCGGCACCGGTGCCGCTGCGGCTGGACCCGGACCTGCCACTGGCTGCCGCACTGGGCTGGTTGTACGTGGCTGAAGGCTCCAACCTGGGCGGCACCATCCTGTACAAGATGGCCGCGCAGCTGGGCCTGGATGCCGACTTCGGCGCACGCCACCTGGCCGCGCATCCCGATGGTGCCGCACGCCACTGGCGCGAGTTCACCGCCGCGCTGGACAGCGTCGTACTCACCGAAGTCGAAGAGCAGCAGATGATAGATGCGGCCGATGCCGCGTTCCGCAGCGTGCACGATCACGTGGAGCTGGAATTCGCATGAGCAGGGGCGTGCGCGCCGTGTCGCGCTGATGCGCTGGCTCTGGTTCTGCCTGGGCTGGGTGATGGTGGCGCTGGGGGTGATCGGCGCGCTGTTGCCGGTGATGCCCACCACCATCTTCCTGATCCTGGCGGTGGGTTGCTTCGCGCGCAGCTCACCGCGCTTCGAGCGCAAACTGCTGGAGCATCCGCGCTACGGCCCGTCGCTGCGCGCCTGGCGCGAGCAGGGCGCGGTGAGTCGCAAGGGCAAGGCATTTGCCGCCGGCGGCATGGCATTCGGGTTTGCGATGTTCTGCTGGGGCGCGAGGCCGTCGTGGCCGTTGCTGCTTGGCGTCGGGCTGTTCTTCGCCGCAAGCGCGGCCTACGTGTTGTCGCGGCCGACGCCGTTGCCGTGATGGTGCGGGTCAGGCGACACCCCATGAGCGACCATGGATCGTAGTGACACGCCATGCGTGTCAAAGCCATGATCCTGTGCACGTAATCCGCCATGCGCGTAGCACGGAACGTCGAACGAAACCGATACCGCGACACCCTGTAAGGTGTCGCGGCACCATGACCGTTACAACAACGGCACCAGCAGCAGCGCCACGATGTTGATGATCTTGATCAACGGGTTGATCGCCGGGCCGGCGGTGTCCTTGTACGGATCGCCGACGGTATCGCCGGTCACTGCCGCCTTGTGCGCCTCGCTGCCCTTGCCGCCGAAGTGGCCGTCTTCGATGTACTTCTTGGCGTTGTCCCAGGCACCGCCGCCGGTGGTCATCGAGATCGCCACGAACAGGCCGGTCACGATGGTGCCGATCAACAGCCCGCCCAGCGCACGCGGCCCCAGCAGCAGGCCCACCACCACCGGCACCGCGACCGGCAACAGCGAAGGCACGATCATTTCGCGGATCGCCGAGCGGGTCAGCATGTCCACTGCGCGGTCGTACTGCGGCTTGCCGGTGCCTTCCATGATCCCGGGAATCTCGCGGAACTGCCGGCGCACTTCTTCCACCACCGCACCGGCGGCGCGGCCCACTGCTTCCATCGCCATCGCGCCGAACAGGTAGGGGATCAACCCGCCGATCAGCAGGCCGATGATCACCGTGTGGTCGGACAGGTCGAAGGCGAACACTTCACCCGGATGCGCGGCCTGCAGGTTGTGGGTGTAATCGGCGAACAGCACCAGCGCGGCCAATGCCGCCGAACCGATCGCATAGCCCTTGGTCACCGCCTTGGTGGTGTTTCCCACCGCATCGAGCGGATCGGTGATGTTGCGGATCTCCGGGGGCAGCTCGGCCATTTCGGCGATGCCGCCAGCGTTGTCGGTGATCGGCCCGTAGGCATCCAGCGCCACGATCATGCCGGCCATCGACAGCATTGCGGTGGCCGCGATGGCGATGCCGTACAGGCCGCCGTGCAGATGCGCCAGCCAGATCGCCAGGCATACCGCGATCACCGGCAGCGCGGTGGACTTCATCGACACGCCCAGGCCAGCGATGATGTTGGTGCCGTGCCCGGTGGTGGAGGCCTGTGCCACATGCTGCACCGGCTTGTACTGGGTGCCGGTGTAGTACTCGGTGATCCACACGATCAGCCCGGTCAGCACCAGCCCGATCAGCGCGCAGATGTACAGGTTCGTTGCCCCGTGGGCGTTGTCCGGCATCAGCTGCAGGGTGATCGGGTAGAAGGCGATGGCGGCCAGCACGCCCGACACGATCACGCCCTTGTACAGCGCGCCCATGATCGAGCCGCCCGGCTTCACCTTCACGAACATCGCGCCGATGATCGACGCGATGATCGACACCCCGCCCAGTACCAGCGGATACAGGATCGCGTTGCGGCCGGCTTCGGCGATCATCAGGCTGCCCAGCAGCATGGTGGCGATCACCGTCACCGCGTAGGTTTCGAACAGGTCGGCGGCCATGCCGGCGCAGTCGCCGACGTTGTCGCCCACGTTGTCGGCAATCACCGCCGGGTTGCGCGGGTCATCCTCGGGAATGCCGGCTTCGACCTTGCCGACCAGGTCCGCGCCCACGTCGGCACCCTTGGTGAAGATGCCGCCGCCCAGCCGGGCGAAGATCGAAATCAGCGAGGAGCCGAATGCCAATCCAACCAGCGCGTGCAGCGCTGCGGCAGTGTCCAGCCCCATCCGCAGCAGCAGCGCGTAATACCCGGCCACGCCGAGCAGGCCCAGCCCGACCACCAGCATGCCGGTGATCGCACCGCCACGGAATGCCACATCCATGGCGGCACTGAGGCCATTGCGTGCCGCTTCGGCGGTGCGTACGTTGGCCCGCACCGACACGTTCATGCCGATGTAACCGGCCGCACCGGACAGCACCGCACCGATCGCGAACCCGATCGCGGTGTACCAGCTGAGGAAGATGCCGACCAGCACGAACAGCACCGCGCCGGCGATGCCGATGGTCAGGTATTGGCGGTTGAGGTAGGCGCGCGCGCCTTCCTGGATGGCGGCGGCGATTTCCTGCATCCGGGCATTGCCCGCCGGTTGCCGGAGGATCCAGCGTGCCGACACGATGCCGTAGAGAATCGCGAGAATGGCGCAGAACAGCGCCAGAGAAAGCCCATAACGTTCCAGCATGTCCCCTCCCGGGTGATGGATGGCATCCAGTTGACGGACGAACCTCACCACGCGGGGCACAACGGGCTGCAACGATGGACCAACCCGTTCAGACCGTACCCGGTCATCAAGCGTGTGGCTTTGTTCAGCAATCCCTGGTGCCCCCGAGTATGCAGTGAAATCATCGCCCCTGCCCAGCGATTGCGCCGAACAGCCCAACGAAGCCCTGATCCAAGGCGCACGAGGCTGTAGCGCCGACCGTTGGTCGGCTCCGCGGTTGGCGCAATCCCATCAGCCCCGCGTGCGCCCCCCTTGCCACACCGTTCATCCCTCCCAAGCCACCCTCACTCCACCCCAACGGAGGCTTCCCGCATGTCCCCCCGCCACCTCATCCTGCTGGCCCTGCTTCCTGCCCTGGCGGCTACTGCCGCCGAAACCCCCGAACGCCAGCGCCCGGTCGGCGCAGCACAGGCAGTGAACGTCACCCACACCCTGCGCCAGATCCCCGAAGCCTGTGCCCGCCTGGAAGGCACCTTCACCGGCGACGCAGCGCAGCCCTACCGGTTCGTGGTCGCCCGCACCAGCGAGCAGTGCCAGCCACGCGCAAAGTTCGTCGACTTCGACAAAGCGCAGCCCAGCGAAGCCAAAGGCTGGAAGCTCAACGACGTGATCCGCGTGCCCAGCGCGGCCTGTCCCACCCAGCAGGCAGTAGTGAGGGTCTGGCGCCTGCCGATGGAACAGAAGCTGCAGCTCGATGGCCAGGGCCAGTCGCGCATCTACCTGGAAGACGCCAAGAAGCAGGCCGCTGCCGGCCAGATCGCGGAGATTCCGATGTTCGCGGCGAAGATGACCGTGGAAGGCAAGGCCTGCCCGTAATGCGCGCAACAAAAAGCCCGTAGAGCCGCGCACTGCGTGGCTCCACAGTGTCCGCAGGCCCGTTACGCCTCAAATGCCGGCAGCTTCTTCTTCACCGCCACATTCTTGAGGGTCACGTACTTCGGCAGTCCATCGGTGCCGTAGGGCAGCGGTGCCTCGCCCTTGATCAGCGGCGACAGGTACGCGCGGGCCTTGTCGGTTATCCCGAAGCCATCGCGGCGGATGAAGCCGGCCGGCATCTTCTTCTCGTGGTTGGCCACCTTGTGCAGCGGCGCCGGCTCGATCTTCCAGCGGTAGGGGGCGTCGCTGCTGCGCACGATCACCGGCATCACCGCGTTCTGGCCCTTCAGCGCGTACTGCACCGCCGCCTTGCCCACCGCCTGCGCCTGTTCCCAGTCGGTCTTCGAGGCAATGTGCCGGGCCGAGCGCTGCAGGTAGTCGGGCAGGGTCCAGTGCACCTTGTAGCCCAGCGTGTCCTTGACCCGCGCGGCCAACTGCGAAGCAACCCCGCCCAACTGGGTGTGCCCGAACGAATCCTTGCCGCCGCCGGCATCTGCCACGAACCGGCCATCGGCGGTCTGGATGCCTTCGGAGGCCACCACCACGCAGTGGCCCACGCGTTCCACCACCTGCTTCACCTTGGCCAGGAACGCGGCTTCGTCGTAGGCGCGCTCGGGCAGCAGGATGATATGCGGGGCTTCGTCCGGTCCGTTTCCGGCCAGCCCGGCCGCAGCCGCCAGCCAGCCCGCATGCCGGCCCATGGCCTCGTACACGAACACCTTGGTGGAGGTTTCGGCCATGGCCGCCACGTCCAGCGCCGCCTCGCGCACCGACACAGCGGTGTACTTGGCCGCCGAACCGAAGCCCGGGCAGGTGTCGGTCACCGCCAGGTCGTTGTCGATGGTCTTGGGCACGCCGATGCAGGTGAGGTCGTAATCGAAGGCCTTGGCCAGCTGCGAGACCTTCCAGGCGGTATCGGCCGAATCGTTGCCGCCGTTGTAGAGGAACCAGCGCACGTCGTGGGCGCGCAGCACCGCCAGCAGGCGCTCGTAGCGGGCCCGGTCGGCCTCCAGCGATTTGAGCTTGTAGCGGCAGGAGCCGAAGGCGCCGCCGGGGGTATGGGCCAGCGCCGCAATCGCCGCGGCCGACTCCTTCGAGGTGTCGATCAGCTCCTCGCGCAGCGCGCCCAGGATGCCGTTGCGCGCGGCCAAGACCTTGATTCCCTTGGCCCTGGCGGTGCTGATCACCGCCGAGGCGGTGGCATTGATGACGGCGGTAACGCCGCCTGACTGGGCGTACAGCAGGGTACCTTTGGACATGGTGGGACCTTTGTCGGGGGGAAGGACATTGCAGGGACATTACCGGTATGAGGTAAAGTGCGCGTATTGCGGTGCAGCGTGATTGTGGGCAATCCCGGGCGCGCGCCCTTCCGTTTTTTACCAAGTTGGAGTCAGGTTGATGCGATTGGTTCTGTTGGGACCGCCCGGTTCGGGCAAGGGGACGCAGGCGACGCGCCTGAAGGAACACCTGAACATTGCGCACATTTCCACCGGTGACCTGCTGCGCGCCGAAGTGGCTGCCGGCACCGAGCTGGGCAAGCAGGCCAAGGCCGTGATGGACGCCGGCAACCTGGTGTCCGATGACATCCTGCTGGGCATGCTGGAATCGCGCCTGGGCCAGGCAGACGTGGCCAATGGCTTCATCCTGGACGGTTACCCGCGCAACGTGGCCCAGGCCAACGCGCTGGACGCCGTGCTGGCCAAGATCGGCCAGCCGCTGGATGCGGTGGTGCAGCTGGATGTGCCGAGCGAACTGCTGGTCGAGCGCATTGCCGGCCGCGCCCAGGAACAGGGCCGCGCCGATGACAATCCCGAATCGGTGCGCAAGCGCCTGCAGGTCTACACCGACCAGACCGCGCCGGTGGTGGATTTCTATGCGGGCCGCGGCACCCTGGCGCGCGTTGATGGCGTTGGCGAGCTTGCCGACGTGGAAGCGCGCATCCAGGCAGCGCTCAAGCGCTGACAACCTACACGCGCACGCCCGGTCCTATCGGAACCGGGCGTGCGGTGTAGAGCGCCAGCGATCGGGCCTGCTCAGGGCCCCACACCATGAGCCCCCCCTGGGGACGGCCTCTTGGGGAGTAGGACCATCGGGGGTAGTGCGGCTGGCGCGCTGAATTGTGTACGTGTTCACAGTACACCGCTATCGGGAATTCCCTGACAGCACGCGTAAAGCCGCGCGCTGTCGTCCCACAGTCTGCTCTGCAAACAGCGGGCCCCATTGTCTGCTTCCATACCCTGGCCGCTGCGCGGCCGCCCCCTGACTCAGGGGGCTACCCCCCAGATGCTTTGCGTCTCCCCTTCAGAGTGGGCTTTGGGCGACAATCGGGTGATGAGCACGATCCACATTCTTGGAATTGCCGGCACCTTCATGGGCGGCGTGGCCGCCCTGGCGCGGGAACTGGGCCATACGGTCCGTGGCAGCGACCAGGCGATCTATCCGCCGATGTCCACCCAGCTGGAACAGCTGGGCATCGCCCTGGACCCGGGCTATCGCGCCGACAGCGTGGCCCGCGATTGCGATGAAGTCGTGGTCGGCAACGCGTTGTCGCGTGGCAACCCGGCCGTGGAAGCGGTGCTGGATGCCGGGCAGCGCTACATCTCCGGCGCGCAGTGGCTGTCCGAACAGGTGCTGCCGGGCCGCGACACGCTGGCCGTGGCCGGTACCCATGGCAAGACCACCACCACCACCATCCTGACCTGGCTGCTGCAGGCCGCCGGCCGTGAGCCGGGCTTCCTGATCGGCGGCGTGGCCGAGGATTTCGGTGTGTCCGCACGGGTGGGGCAGGGCCGCGAGTTCGTGGTGGAGGCCGATGAGTACGACACCGCATTCTTCGACAAGCGCAGCAAGTTCGTGCACTACCGCCCGCTGGTGGCCATCCTCAACAACCTCGAATACGACCACGCCGACATCTTCCCGGACGTGGCCGCGATCCAGCGCCAGTTCCACCACCTGGTGCGCACCGTGCCCGCGCGCGGACGGCTGATCGTCAACGGCGAAGACACCTACCTGGCCGAAGTGCTGGCGATGGGCTGCTGGACGCCGGTGGAACGCTTCGGTTTCGATCCCGGGTTGGAATGGCATGCCGAACTGGTCAATGCCGACGGCAGCGCCTTCATCGTGCACCACCGTGGCGTGGCGCTGGGCGAAGTGCGCTGGTCGCTGCTGGGCCGCCACAACGTGCTCAACGGCCTGGCCGCGTTGGCGGCCGCGCACGCGGTAGGCGTTGCGCCGGCCAGCGTGATCCCGGCATTGGCGCAGTTCCGCAGCGTCAAGCGGCGCATGGAAGTGATCGGCGTGGCCGACGACATCACGGTCTACGACGATTTCGCCCATCATCCCACCGCCATCCGCACCACGCTGGAAGGCCTGCGCGCCAAGATCGGCCAGCGCCGCATCGTGGTCGCAATGGAGCCGCGCAGCAACTCGATGCGGCTGGGCGCACACGCCGATGCGCTGGCACCTTCGCTGGCGCTGGCCGACGCGGTGGTGTTCCTGCACCGGCCGGAACTGGCCTGGGATGCGGCCAGCGTGATCGCCGCCGTGCGCGGCGACGCGCACGCCGTGCCCGATACCGACGCACTGCTGGCACGACTCGGTGACACCGTGCAGCCGGGCGACCACGTGGTGTTCATGTCCAATGGCGGCTTCGACGGCGCGCCGCGCCGCTTCCTGGCCCAGCTGCAGGCGCGGTGATCGGTTGGCCATGACCGATTCCGTTGCCACGCTGCCGCTGTTCCCGCTGCACGCGGTCCTGCTGCCCGGCGCCACGCTGGGCCTGCGCGTGTTCGAGCGCCGCTACCTGGACATGCTGCGCGAGTGCAGCCGCAACAACACCCACTTCGGGGTCTGCCTGATCCTGGACGGTGATGAAGTCGGGGCCCCGGCCACCCCGGCCGCGCACGGGGTGGAAGCGCGCATCGACGATTTCGACATGGGCGACGACGGCGTGCTGGTGCTGCGCCTGCGCGGCCATCGCCGGTTCCATGTACGCCAGGTGCGGGTGCGCGACAACGGCCTGATCATGGCCGAGGTGGAATGGAGCACGCCCGACCACGACGACGAACTGCGCCCGGAACATGCGCTGCTGTCCACCGTGCTGGGCCACATCATCGAACAGGCCGGCACCGCGTTCGCGCCCGCGCATCCGGCGCTGCTGGACCAGGCCGCCTGGGTCGGCTGGCGGCTGGCCGAACTGCTGCCGCTGGAGGAATCGCAGCGCTTGCAGCTGCTGCAGCACGACGACCCGCACGAGCGTCTTGACGCACTGCTGCGCTGGATGCCGGCCAACTCAACGCCGATCGACGAGAACTGGTAACCCGAACCGGGTGACCCCGGCCGGTAGATCACGACCGTTGGTCGTGATCGCCCTCAATACGTCCGCACCCGCAACACCGGCATGCCGGTTTCAGGATGCGTTCCGACCTCCTGCGGCAACCCTTCCAGCGCCTCGCGCACCGCCTTCAGCGACGGATCGATGCCGCGCATCGGCCGCCACATCCCGATCAGGTGGAAGTGCTGGTAGTGCAGCGTCTGCGCGCTGCCCAGCCAAAGCGGCTGGTCGCCCGGCTGCAGCTGGGTAGCGGCCGGCCACAGGCGCAGCGCGAAGATCTCGTTGGGCGCATTGCCCGGGCGCAGCAGCAGCAGCGATTCGACCTGCGTATCCAGCGTGGCCGGCAGCACCGGCACTTCGTCCGGGGTGGCCGATTTGTCCAGCATCAGCAGCGCCTGTTCCCAACCGGCCTGCGGCTGCACGCGCCAGCCCTGGCTTTCCAGGCGCTCGCGCAGCGGCGCCAGCGGCCCGGCCACCTGCACGTCCAGCGGCCAGCGCTGGTCATCATCGAATTCATTGCGGCGCGAAGGCTGGGCGCGCCACTGGCTGCCCCACCAGTCCTGCGCGGCCACATTGGCCGGCGCCGGCTGGGCCGGCTCGAAACGCTCCAGCTTCGCCTCGGTATTGCGCGGCGCATACCACAGCGCGGCCACCGCGAAAGTGCCGTAGAACAGCCACGACACCGGCTTGACCCAGAACGAGCGGTTGAAGCGGCGGCGGTAGGCAATGCCCAGCACCAGCAGCCAGAAGATGCCGAACAGCATCCCGCCGACCACGTCGCTCAGCCAGTGCGCGCCCAGGTACAGCCGCGAGAAGCCGATCAGGCTGACGATGATGCCCGACAGCAGGTACGGCCACACACGGGTGCGGCCGGGCAGCTCGCGCGCGATCAGTACCGCAAAGAAACCGAAGGTGATGGTGGCCATGGTCACCGACACCGACGGGAAGCCGAAGCCGCTGCTCGCCCCCGGCGGACGCACCACGGTCACCGTGGCGCCCAGCAGCTTGGTCAGCGCCAGCCCGAAGGCCAGTGCGGCCAGCCAGTGCGCGGCCGCCATCCAGCGCCGGCGCCAGATCAGGTAGCCCATCGTGACTGCCGTGGCAGGAAGCAGCACCGGCCAGGCACCCAGCGAGGCCAGCGCCGCCATCGGGTAATCAGCCAGCGGATTGCGCAGCGCCAGCATCGCCTGGTGCACGGCCAGGTCCAGGCTGAGCGGTTCGCCGTGGGCCACCACCGCCATCAGCAAGGCGAACCAGCACCAGCCCAGCAACAGCAGCATCAATGCCAGCATTGCCAGCGGGACCGATTCACGGCGCTGCGGATCGAACACCGACACCGAGTAGCGACCCAGGGTGGGGTGGCGCTGCGACCAGCGCAGCAGGCCGGCCAGCCAGCTGTCCATGCGCGCGGCCGACCAGCGGTAGCCGTACAGCACGATCGCCCAGACCACGCCCATCACCACGCCGACCAATGCCAGCACCATCACCAGCCGCCCGGCCACGGCGGCCACTGCGTCGTAGGCCTCGCCCAGCACCCAGCCCGGTGCCAGGAACAGCACCGCCCAGGACAGGCTGGCGATGCCGCTGGCCTGCACATAACGCATGGCCGGCATGTTCATCATGCCGGCGATGGCCGGCACGAACGGACGGATCGCGCCTACGTAGCGCGCCACCAGGATGCTCTTGAAGGCATTGCGGCGGAACATCGTCTCGCCACGGTCGAGCAGCTGCGGATAGCGGCTGAAGGGCCAGAAGCCGCGCAGCCGGTCACCCCAGCGCCGGCCGATCCAATAGCTGATGCCATCGCCGGCGAACGCGCCCAGCGCCGCGCACGCCACGGCGTACGGTCCGGAGATCTGGCCCAGGCCGATGAACACGCCCACGGCGAACAGCAGCGGCAGCGCGGGCACGATGGCGCCAAGCACGATGACGGCATCGCAGAAGGCGATGAGGAAGATGACCGCACCGGCAAGCACGGGGTGAGCTGAGATCCACGCAAGCGTGGCATCGATCCATGACGAGTCCATCGGGGGATTATAGAGGGGCCAAAGTGACTGACTCCCGGCCAGCTAGAATGGCCGGCATGAATCGCCCGCTCCCGCCTGCCGCACACGCCCTCAAGGCCGACAGTTTTGGCCGCATCCTGCTGATGGAGGAGGGCGGCACGCGCTTCGTCCGCCGCGACCTGCTCGCCACCCCGTGGTGGCTGCGGCTGCCGGCGTGGTGGCTGGCCCGGCGTGAAGCCCGCGCGCTGGCGCATCTGGATGGCATGCCCGACACCCCGGCGCTGCTGGCCTGGAACGGCCGCTGGCTGGACCGCAGCTTCATGGCCGGTGACGCGATGTACCAGCGCCCACCGCGTGGCGACGTAGCCTACTTCCGCGCCGCGCGCCGGTTGCTGCAGAAGGTGCACCGCCACGGCATCGCCCACAACGACCTGGCCAAGGAAGCGAACTGGCTGGTGCGCGAAGACGGCAGCCCGGCACTGATCGACTTCCAGCTCGCCGTGATCGGCAACCCGCGCTCGCGCTGGATGCGCCTGCTGGCCCGCGAAGACCTGCGCCACCTGCTCAAGCACAAGCGCATGTACTGCCGCGAGTCACTGACCCCGGTGGAAAAGCGCGTGCTCAAGCGCCACTCGTGGGTACGCGATCTGTGGTTCCGCACCGGCAAGCCGGTGTACCGGTTCGTGACCCGGAAGATTCTGCACTGGGAAGACAACGAAGGGCAGGGGCCGAAGCCATGACCTGGCGCGGCAGGTACCGAAGACGGTCCACGTAGCACTCGCGCGGCTGTGGGGGGAATTCTTCGATTCCCTCTACGGACTGTGATGCACCGACATGCTCACGGTGCCACCGGCACCAGCTGCTGCGAGATGAAATTGCGCTTGGCGTCGAAGTCATAGCCCATCTGCACGCTTCCCAGGTCGGGGCAGGCATGGCAATCGCGCAGTGGCGTGCGGTACAGCAGGCGAACGCCGCCGCCGTCCAGCGGGCCGGTGCCCGCAGCCTGCGCCGGGGCGAACGGTGTCGCCTGCGGATCGGTGGCCAGCAGCGCCTGTACGGCCGGGTCGGCACGCAGCGTGTCGTCCAGCTGCACGTTGTCCACGTCAATGCGCTTGCCGCTGGCATCGATCAGCCGGGTGCCTTCGTTGGTGTTGGCGCGGAACGGGTAGTTGACGGTCGCCACGCCGATGCCATCCTGGTCATGCCAGGCGACCACATGGGCCAGCTCGCCGGCGCTGCTCAGCTGCTCGGCGGCGGTGACGGCATCGTCACTTGCACCACCGGCCAGCATCGCCTTCATCAAGCACTCGCGGGTGGCCGCGGCTTCGCCTTGGCGGCAGGCATTGAGGTCGCCACTCCAGACCACCGCGTTGCTCCAGCGCAGGGTGCCGTTGGCGGGTGATTGGGCGGTGGGGATGCTGGCGGTGCCAGCAGGTGCTGCATCGGGCGCGGAGGCGCCGGGCTCGCGTTGGCAGGCGGTGGCGACCAGGACCACGCCGAGGGCAATGAACAAACAGCGGGAACGGCGCATGGTGAATACCTCGCAGCAGTAACCGGGGCAGTAACTATCGTCAAGGGGCGGTTAATTGCGCGTGGGCGCGGCATACTTGGCCGATCATGAGACCGCAGGAGTTGATCGACGTGGCCAGTCTGCAAGGGAAAACCCTATTCATCACCGGCGCCTCGCGCGGTATCGGCCTGGCAATTGCGTTGCGCGCTGCGCGCGATGGCGCCAACGTGGCGATCGCCGCCAAGTCTGCGGTCCCCAATCCGAAACTCCCGGGCACCATTCATAGCGCCGCCGAAGCGGTCACCGCTGCGGGCGGGCAGGGCCTGGCACTGAAGTCCGACATCCGCGAACAAGACCAGGTGCGCGCGGCGGTGGCCGCCACCGTGGATACCTTTGGTGGCATCGACATCCTGGTCAACAACGCCAGCGCGATCTGGCTGCGCGGCACGCTGGATACGCCGATGAAGCGGTTCGACCTGATGCAGCAGGTCAATTCGCGCGGCAGTTTCCTGTGCGCGCAGGCCTGCCTGCCGCACCTGCTGCAGGCGCCCAACCCGCACATCCTCACCCTGGCGCCGCCGCCGAGCCTGGACCCAAAGTGGTGGGCCCCGCATACCGGTTACACGCTGGCCAAGATGGGCATGAGCTTCGTCACCCTGGGCCTGGCGGCAGAGTTCGGGCCGCAGGGCGTGGCCGTCAACGCGCTGTGGCCGCGCACGGTGATCGCCACTGACGCAATCAACATGATTCCCGGCGTGGACGTGGGCGGCTGCCGCACACCGGAGATCCTGGCCGACGCCGCGCACGCGGTCCTGACCCGCGAGGCGGCAGGTTTCAGCGGCCAGTTCCTGCTGGATGACGAGGTACTGGCCGAAGCCGGTATCACGGACTTGACCGGCTATGCCGTAGATCCGACGCGCCCGCTGATGCCCGATCTGTTCCTGGACTGATCGCGCGTCACGGCGTGCTCCGCTTTGGCTGTCGCCGTCGTCCTGCGCACGTAAAATGCGTGGTGTCACCCCGCGCCCCATGACGGAGGGGCGTCACTTGGATGAGCACGTCTTCACGCGCCCGGGAAAATCCGCGTCGGCTGAGGCATGATTCTGCTGCGTGGCAACCGCGCGCAGCGCGGCGCGATGCCGATCACAAACTGTTGACGAACGCCGTATCCAATTCCCTGCGATGTTCAGCCACATTCTCGAGAACACGAAGATTGTTCTCGGCAGCGATCAGCCCGTTCATCGCCCGCTCTTTGGCCACAGTCGCCACGTGCAGCATCTCATCGCGCGATTCACCAGGTGGGACGGCTTCAAGCACATCACGCTCCCATTGATTTGTGCGGTCGAGCGCGGCCCGCGCGTCCATCACCATGGTCCGCGCCTCAATCACGGCCGAATTGTTCACCGCGATCGGCGCAGCCGCAGAGGGAGCCAAGGCGACCGAGCTCGATTCGACACGCGAACTGGCCAGGGTGCTCGACGAGTACAGGGGCGGCTGGGTGGAAAGATGGGCAGCTTGCATGACTTCGGCGGGTACGTGTCAACGGGCACATAGTGTCCGCTGGAGAGTGGCGACAGCCTTCCAGATTCCGATCATTTTGAATCAAGTCGTGTCGCGCGCCGGCGCAAGGCATGTGGAGATTTTGCTTTCGCACATTCTTTCGGCACACCTCGGTATTTGTAGTGCCACGCCATGCGTGGCAACCGCACGCAGCGCGGCAAAGCGTCCGCAGGCGCAGGATTCAAGTTGCCAACGCGCGTCCGCCGCCTACACATGACGCAGTCGCCTGCCCGACGTCATGACCCCAATACGAAGAGAAGTCACGCAGGGCGAGGCTTTACAGCAGCCAATGCGCGCCTGGGCGATGCTTGCTTGACGCGTCAGCGCGCTCAGCTAAGCAAGACGTGTTTAGATGCGCACGCGCGGTGGTGGAACGACCTGTGTTGAAAACAGATAGCGCGTCAAGAACGCCGAAATCAGTTCACCGCAACAGCCGACATCGCATCGCGTATCAGTCCCGCCTTCTGCTATGGACAATGCCATGAACAAAACTGATGCCGTCAACCGATTTCAGGAAGTCCGGGGAGGCAATGCCCTTCTGGGCCAGATAGTTTCCGAAATGTTTCACCGAAATCTCCTCCTCCCGCGTCAGCCGCCTGTCAGCGCGCGTATCGCAGAACCGTGGGCCGTCGTCCTGGATGAAGACGAAATGTTCGCACCACGAGCGAGGGGTGGATGCCGGCTTGGCTGATGGTGTCGAGAGGTAGTCGAGAAAGGTGGACGACACGTTCTTCAAGTTGATCTGAACGTTCGACCGTCGCGTGTGCGCGTCTCCCAACGTCGCCTGCAATGGTATGGCAAGGGTGCGTGGGCGGGACGCTGGATGGGCAGGGGGATTCTGCGTCGGGAACATAAGGGCGCGCGCGTGAGGATTGACACCGGATTCTCCTCACCCGTACGAGGGAGACCTTCCATATTTCAATCATCCCTCGGCACGTCACCTCGATCCTTCCTCGCGTGTACCCATCAGTAGCGCCGGTCGCTGCCCGGCGATCGCGCGCAGCGAGGAGGACGCCCGTCAGACAAGGTTGTACGGCAACGACAAGGCCACGCAGGGCGTGGCTCTACGTGTTCATCGGCTCCGGCAACCGCTCACCACACTGCCGGCAATGCTTCGCATCCGGCTCATGCCCTTCCAGTCCGCATGCCGGGCACCCGCGCGCATCGCGCTTGGACGCCCGTTCGGCATCGCGCATGGTATTGGCCAGCTCCGCGGTGTAGATGCCGGTGGGCACGGCGATGATGCTGTAGCCGATCAGGATCAGCACCGAGGTCACGAAGCGGCCCAGTACCGTCTGCGGCACGATGTCGCCAAAGCCCACCGTGGCCATCGTCACCACCGCCCAGTACATCGCACTGGGAATGCTGGCGAAGCCATGGTTCGGCCCCTCGATCACGTACATCAGGGTGCCGGCGATGATCGTGATGGTGATCACCGTGAACAGGAACAACAGGATCTTGCGCCGGCTGCGCCACAGCGACTCCATCAGCACGCCGCTTTCTTCGATGTAGCGGGTCAGCTTGAGGATGCGGAACACGCGCAGGATGCGCAGCGCACGCACCACCAGCAGGCTCTGCGCACCGGGAATGAACAGCGACAGGTAGGTAGGCAGGATCGAGGCCAGGTCGATGATGCCCCAGATGCTGAAGGCGTAGCGCAGCGGCCGCTTCACCACCACCAGCCGCAGCAGGTATTCGGCGGTGAACAGGATCGTGAACCCCCACTCGACCACGTACAGCCAGCTGGCGTGCTCGATGTGGAAACGCTGCACGCTGTCGAACATCACCACCAGCACGCTGGCGATGATGGCGTAGACCAGCAGCAGGTCGAAATTGCGCGACGGCCGGGTGTCGTGGCGGTAGATGATGTCGAACCAGGTCCGGCGCCAGCCGGAGTCGGTGGCGGGGTTCAGCTGGGGGGCGCGCAGGGGGTGCATGGGCCGCATTGTGCCCCAGCCGGTGGAGGGGGAGAATGGACCCCCTTCCCGGACCCCTCGGACCCCTGACCGCCATGACCGCTGCTGCCCCCGATCCGCTCCTGTCCCTGTCGCATTACTACCTGCCGGTGTACAAGCCGCGCCAGGTGGTGCTCGAACGCGGCCAGGGCGCCCGCGTCTGGGACAACCAGGGCCGTGAGTTCATCGACCTGGCCGCCGGCATTGCCGTGTGCGGCCTGGGCCACAACGATCCGGACCTGAAGGCCGCGCTGATCGAGCAGGCCGGCAAGCTGTGGCACACCAGCAACGTGTTCTACAGCGAACCGCCGCTGCGCCTGGCCGAGGAGCTGGTCACCGCCTCGCGCTTCGCCGAGCGCGTGTTCCTGTGCAATTCCGGCGCCGAAGCCAACGAAGTGGCGATCAAACTGGTGCGCAAGTGGGCCTCCTCGCAGGGCCGTCCGGCGCACCAGCGCGTCATCGTGACCTTCCGCGGCAGCTTCCATGGCCGCACCCTGGCCGCGGTGACCGCTACCGCACAGCCGAAGTACCAGGAAGGCTACGAGCCGCTGCCCGGTGGCTTCCGCTATGTGGACTTCAACGATGAAGTGCAGCTGGAAACGGCGATGGCCGCCGGCGACGTCGCTGCGGTGATGCTGGAGCCGATCCAGGGCGAAGGCGGGGTGATGCCGGCCAAGCCGGGCTTCATGAAGCGCATCCGCGAGCTGTGCGACCAGCACAACGCGCTGATGGTGCTTGATGAGATCCAGGTCGGCATGGGCCGCACCGGTACCCTGTTCGCGCACTGGCAGGACGAGATCAAGCCGGACATCGTGACCCTGGCCAAGGCGCTGGGTGGCGGTTTCCCGATCGGCGCGATGCTGGCGGGGCCGAAGGTGGCCGAGACCATGCAATTCGGTGCGCACGGCACCACTTTCGGCGGCAACCCGCTGGCGGCGGCGGTGGCGCGCGTGGCGCTGCGTAAATTGTCGTCGCCGGAGATCGCACGCAACGTGAGCCGTCAGTCGCAGGCGCTGCGCGATGGGCTGGGGAAGATCAATGACGAGTTCAAGGTGTTCAGCCAGGTGCGCGGCCGCGGCCTGATGCTGGGCGCGGTGCTGGACAAGGATTTCGCCGGGCAGGCCGGGGCGATCCTGGACCATGCTGCCGAGCATGGGTTGCTGACGCTGCAGGCGGGGCCGGATGTGCTGCGGTTCGTGCCGGCGTTGAACATCAGCGATGAAGAGATTGCCGAAGGTCTGAAGCGGTTGCGGGCTGCGGTGCAGTCGTTCGTCGCGTCGCGTTGAGGAGGGGCCGCTGACTGATGGTAGCCGACTAAGAGCAGCCGACTAACAGTCGGCTCTACACGTCGGCTGCCCTGCATCAGGCGTTGATGCCGAACCGGTGCATCAGCTTGCCGAAACTACGGCTGTCGTTCGCGGTATCGGCTTGCAGCCCGGCCAGGCGGGCGCCGCGGACGTTGACGAACAGATCGTCGACGAACAGGGTGCGGGTGGGACGTGCGTCGAGCCGTTCCACCGCTTTCAGGAACACCGCCGGGTCGGGTTTGCGCCCGCCCAGTTCGCCACTGCACAGGATGCGCCCTTCCAGCATCGGCGCCAGCGTAGGCAGGATGCGTGGAATGGTGTGCGCCATCAGTGCGCCGTTGTTGGTGAGGATGGCGATCGGCATCGCCTGCGCGATGCGCTGCACGCGCTCGACCACGCCGGTCTGCGGCGGCGAGGCGGCAATGCGCGCGTCCTGCCATTGGGCGAGGCTGATGGTCACGCCGAGTGCATCGCCCAGTTGCTGCAGGTAGCGCGCGCTGTCCAGCCCCAGATCGAACTGCTGTTCCAGTCCGCTGTCGAACAGTGCCGCGTGCACCTGTGCGGGCGTGCATCCGCAGGACTCGGCCAGGTGGCGCACGCGCAGGTGCCGCGCGTAGTTGACCAGCACGCCATCGAAATCCAGCAGCAGGCAGTCCAGGGCAACCGGCATGTTCCACTCATGTAAGAAGGGACAGCCGACGTTACCGCACTGTCGGGGTCCGCTGCGACATCCCGTCGCACCACGCCCTTGGTGGAGCTGCCTAGAATTGCAGTGACTGAAGGATGGAGAACGCCGTGAAACTGTTTGTCCCCATGATCCTGGCAGGGTTGGCGTTGGCGCCCGTCGCGCAGGCGCGCGTGTGTGCGGTCAGCATCGACAGCACCGACCAGATGAGCTTCAGCAGCAAGGAGATCAAGGTGGCCGGCGATTGCAGCCAGGTGAAGCTGACCCTGCGCCACACCGGCAAGCTGGCGGCTACGGCGATGGGGCACAACTGGGTGCTGACCAAGGCGGCGGACTACCAGCCCGTGGCGATGGCCGGCATGCGGATGACGCTGGCCGACAGCTACCTGCCGAAGCAGGATCCGCGTGTGCTGGCACATACGGCGGTGATCGGCGGCGGGCAGAGCACCAGCGTGACCTTCCCTACCGCAGCATTGCGCAAGGGCGGCGACTACACGTTCTTCTGCTCGTTCCCCGGGCATTTTGCGATGATGAAAGGCAGGTTTGTGTTCGGCTGATGCCGAACACAAACCTCCGGGCTGCTCAGCCCTTGGCGACCTTGAACGCCTCGCGCGCGGCGTCAATCGTTGCGTCGATGATGCTGTCATCGTGCGCGCTGGACAGGAAGCCGGCCTCATACGCCGACGGGGCCAGGAACACCCCGCGCTCGAGCATCGCGTGGAAGAAGCGGTTGAACGCGGCGGTATCGCAGGCCGTGGCCTGGGCGTAGGTTTCCACCTTCTGGTCGGTGAAGAACAGCCCGAACATCGCGCCCACCTGGTTGGTGGTGACCGCGACGCCCGCTTCCGCCGCCGCAGCTTCCAGCCCGGCGCACAGGCGCGCGCTGGCCGCCGACAGGCGGTCGTGGAAGCCCGGTTCCTGCACCAGTTCCAGCATCGCCAGGCCCGCGGCCATGGCCACCGGATTGCCGCTCAGCGTGCCGGCCTGGTAGATCGGGCCGGCCGGGGCGATCTGCGACATCAGCTCGCGGCGGCCGCCGTAGGCACCCACCGGCATGCCGCCGCCGATGATCTTGCCGAAGGTGGTCAGGTCCGGGGTGATGCCGTAATGCGCCTGCGCGCCGCCCAGCGCCACGCGGAAGCCGGTCATCACTTCATCGAAGATCAGCACCGTGCCGTACTGCGTGCACAGCGCGCGCAGGTGCTGCAGGTAGCCGTCGCGCGGCGGAATGCAGTTGGCGTTGCCTACGACCGGTTCGATGATCAGGCCGGCGATGTCCGCGCCCTGCTCGGCGAACAGCGCGGTGGCCGCCTCGAAATCGTTGTAGGGCAGGGTCAGGGTGAGTTCGCTCAGGCCGGCCGGCACGCCCGGCGAGGTCGGCACGCCCAGGGTCAGCATGCCGCTGCCGGCCTTGACCAGGAACGAGTCGCCGTGGCCGTGGTAGCAGCCTTCGAACTTCACGATGCGGCTGCGGCCAGTAGCGCCGCGCGCCAGCCGGATCGCCGACAGGGTGGCTTCGGTACCCGAATTGACCATGCGCACCATCTCGCACGACGGCACCAGCCGGGTCAGCGTTTCAGCCATGGTCACTTCGGCCGCGCACGGCGCGCCGAACGACAGGCCGTTGTTGATCGCGTGCTTGACCGCCTGGCGCACCGCGCTGTGGTTGTGGCCGACGATCATCGGGCCCCACGAGCCCACGTAGTCGATGTAACGGTTGCCGTCGACGTCGTACAGGTACGGGCCGTCGGCGCGCTCGACGAAGAACGGCTCGCCGCCCACCGACTTGAACGCGCGCACCGGCGAATTGACGCCGCCCGGAAGCAGTTCCTGGGCGCGGGTGAACAGGGCGTGGGACTGGTCGTGCTTCATGCGGAAGGGTCCTGGAAACAAGCAAGGTAAGCGTGCAGGGTGGCCACCGGGTCGTTGGCGGCGAAGACGCTGCTGACCACGGCCACCAGATCGGCGCCGGCGGCGATGATCGGGGCCACATTGTCCGGCGTCAGCCCCCCGATCGCCACCCGCGGCACCCCGAGTGCCGCGCTTTGCCGCAGCAGGTCCGGGTGCGCGCGGCTGCTGGTGACCTTGGTGGTGGTCGGGAAGAAGGCGCCAAAGGCCACGTAGCTGGCCCCGGCGGCCAGCGCCCGCTCGGCGTTGGCCAGCTGGTCGTAGCAGGAGGCGCCGATGATGGCGGCTGGGCCGAGCAGGGCGCGCGCGGCGCCGATGTCGCCATCGGTGCCGCCCAGGTGCACGCCGGCCGCGCCGACCTCCAGGGCCAGGGCCGGGTCATCGTTGATGATCAGCGGCACGCCGCGCGCGGCGCACAGGTCCTGCAGGGCCTGTGCCTGCTCGCGGCGCAGCGCGTCGCTGGCGGTCTTGTTGCGGTACTGCAGCCAGGTGGGGCCGGCCGCCAGCAGCGGCGCCACGCGGGCCAGCAGGCGGGCGGTATCGGCGTCGTCGGGGGTGATCAGGTACACGCCGCGCGCGGGCGCGGCCGGGGAAGCAGGGAGCGTCATCGATGGCTACCGGTAGAACGGCGGGAGTGGGACAATGGCCTATGACCGTACTGCCCAACGCCTGATTATCCGATGACCGACGCCACCGCCACCACCTTCCGCACCTGGATGTGCGTTGTCTGCGGCTTCATCTACAGGGAAGTCGATGGCCTGCCCGAAGAGGGCATCGCCCCGGGCACCGCGTGGGAAGACGTGCCCGACACCTGGACCTGCCCCGATTGCGGCGTGACCAAGGACGATTTCGAGATGGTCGAGATCGATTGACCGGTAGCGTTAGCGGGTAGAGCCGACTGACAGTCGGCTCTACCGCCGGGCGTCCCAGGTTCAATGCAGCCGCGGTACCCGGCCACCCATCTCCACCAGTTTCTCGCGAACCCACTGCGCATCATTGGCCTGGCCGTTGCGCTGCAGGTACAGCGCCAGGTCCTGGCGCGCGCCGGCCTGGTAATCCAGCTGCAGGTAGGCCAGGCCGCGGTCACGCAGGGCATCGTCCTGTTCCGGGGCGAGCTTCAGCAGGCGGTCGGCACTGCGCGCGGCGCGGTCCCACTCGCTGCGCTCCACATATACGCCGTGCAGGTTGCGCAGCATCCGCATCAGGATCGCCCGCGCCGGGGCCGCATCCAGGATCTGCGCCAGCACGCTGTCATCGGGCACTTCGCCGCCCAGGTGCGAGCGCGCGCGTTCGCGCAGCTCCTCCACGTCCAGCGGCCGCCCGCCGTTGAACGGGTCCATGACCAGCATGCCGTCGTCCACCGGCAGCCGCACGAGGAAATGGCCGGGGAAGGACACGCCGTCCAGCGGAATGCCCAACCGCCGCGCCACTTCCATCTGCACCATGGCCAGGGAAATCGGGTTGCCCAGCCGGCGTTCGAATACCTGGTTGAGGTAGCTGTTACGGGGGTCGTAATACTCGCCATGGTCGCCGCCATAGCCGAGTTCATCGAACAGGTGGCGATTGACCGCCGCGATCTTGAGCGGCCAATGCTCGATTGTGTCCACCTCGGTGCGCAGGTGGTCGGCGTGGCTCTGCACCAGCGCGTCATAGACCTGCGGGTCCAGGTCGGGGTATTCGTCGCGGGCGATCAGCAGCGCCGTGGGCAACAGCGGCAGCGCCTCGTCGTCCAGTTCGGCCAGGGAGTCCCACGCCGGCAATGTCATTGGCGCCTGCATGGACACAGACTGGCGACAAACCCGGCCCGATTCAAGCGGGATCGCGTGAAAACTCCGGGACTGGCGGGGCGTGCCCGCCAGCCCGGTTCAGGGCTTGTCGGCGATACCCGGGCCGAAGGTCAGCACCGCGCCATCCTGCAGGCCCAGCTTCTCGGCCTGGCCGGCGTTGAGTTCCAGCACGTAGCGGGCCGGGCCGCTGCTGGGATAGGGCGGGCAGCGGTCGCCGGCCGAACACGGCGGCACATCGCGCTGCTGGCTCACCAGGCGGCGCTGATCATCGAAATACAGGATGTCCAGCGCGATCTTGGTGTTCTTCATCCAGTACGCCTGCAGCTCCTGGCGGTCGTGCACGAACAGCATGCCGTGGTCGGCGGGCATCTCGTCGCGGAACATCAGGCCGCGCGTGCGGCTTTCATCGTTGGTGGCCAGTTCCACCTGGTAGCGGGCCCCGCCCAGTTCCACCCAATGGCTGGCACCGGCGCTGGCACAGCCGGACAACGTGAGCAGCATCAGCAGCGGCAGCAGCAGGCGCATGAAGGGCATGGGCGATCCTCGCAGAAGAGCCGGCACGGGCGTGCCGACGGTGGATATCAGAACACCATCGGCGGTTCACCGCCAACAATCACCACATCGGCCGGGCGGCGCGCGAACAGGCCCACGGCGACCACGCCGGGCAGCTGGTTGAGCTCGCGCTCCAGCGCCACCGGGTCGGTGATCTGCAGGTGGTGGATGTCCAGGATCTGGTTGCCATTGTCGGTCACCACGCCTTCGCGCCAGGCCGGCTGGCCGCCGGTCATGTCCATGATGCGGCGGGCGATCAGGCTGCGCGCCATCGGGATCACCTCCACCGGCAGCGGGAATCTGCCCAGCACCGGCACCTGCTTGCTCGGGTCGATGATGCACACGAAGCGCTCGCTGGCCTCGGCGATGATCTTCTCGCGGGTCAGCGCGGCGCCACCGCCCTTGATCAGGCACTTGTTGCCGTCGCACTCGTCGGCGCCGTCCACGTACAGCGACAGGCCGCCGGTGTGGTTGAGTTCCAGCACCTCGATGCCGTGCTGCTTCAGGCGCGCGGTGCTCTGCTCGGAGCTGGATACGGTGCCCTTGATGCGGTGCTGGATGCGGGCCAGGCCGTCGATGAAGTAGGCAACGGTGGAGCCGGTGCCGACCCCGACGATCATGCCGTCTTCGACGTATTCGAGGGCTTTTTCTGCGGCGAGGCGTTTGGCTTCGGACATGGCGGGAAACTCGTGAAGGAAAAGGTCAGTGTTTTTCGAGCGACAGCAGCAGCTTCCACTGCGCGGCGGTCACCGGCAGGATCGACAGGCGGTTGCCGCGCGCGATCAGGGGGAACCCTTCGCCCAGCGCGTCGGCATGCAGCTTGATCTCGTCCAGCGAAATGGTGTTGCGCAGCTTGCGCTCGAAGGCCACGTCCACCAGCAGCCAGCGTGGCGTTTCGCGGGTGGCCTTGGGATCGTAATAGTCCGATTTCGGATCGAACTGGGTGTCGTCCGGATACGCCTCGGTGGCGACCGTGGCGATTCCCACGATGCCGGGCACCTTGGTGTTGGAGTGGTAGAACAGGATGCCGTCGCCGACCTTCATGCCATCGCGCATGAAGTTGCGCGCTTGGTAGTTGCGCACGCCGTTCCAGGGTTCCTTGCCCACGCGCTTGAGGTCATCGATGGAAAAGGCGTCCGGTTCGGACTTCATCAGCCAGTAGCGCTTGCGTGCGGTCATGCGTCGTTCTATCGGGGAAGGTACGTGGTGGTGTCGGTACAGATCGCATCCACGCCGACGTCCCACGGCTGCACGGGCAGGTCATCGACCTGCTGCACCGAAAAACCGACGCCGGCCAGCCACGGCGGGGCCGGGCGCTGGTTGCGGAATGCGAAGCTGCGATCATACCAGCCGCCTCCCATGCCCAGCCGCCGGCATTGCGCGTCGAAGCCCACCAGCGGGGCTACCACCAGCGTCATCTGGTCCGGCGCGAGGGTGTCGCCTACGGCGATGTCGGGTTCTGGAATGCCGAAGCGGTTGCTGGTCAGCGGCTGGCCCGGGCGCCACGGCGCGAAGCGCAGCGTGTCGCCGGCCAGCACGGGCAGGCAGTAGGTGGCGGTGTCGGGCAGACGCATCTGCCAGCGGTGCAGCGCGATTTCGCCATCCAGTGCCCAGTACCCGGCCACGAAGCCGTGGGTGGGCGCGAAGGGCAATGCAAGCAGGGCATCGGCTAGCAGTTCGGCGGCGGCCAGGCGCTGCGCGGCGGGAATGTCTCGGCGGCGTTGGCGCAGCTGCTGGCGCAGTGCGGAGCGCGGGTCGGTCATGCCTGGGTCCGTTGAGGCCGGATAAAACAAGAGCGACGTTCCAGTGGAACGTCGCTCTTGCAGGAATACTGCATTCTCCGCGGTGACGATGCGTGCGAAACGACCTTGAACCCGGGGTTCAAGTGGGTACGCTGGGCCTCCATTGGGCTTCCCGCTACAAGGCGGACCTGCACTCCCGGCGACGTCGCGCACCCGTGGTCGTAATTAAGGGACAAGGCGAATGTTTGCACACGCCGTCGTTCACAGCAGAGAACGCATGGCCATTATAGCCAACCGGACCGGATCGGATACCCCGTTCGTCGGTCCAATTACGTGCCAATTCAGAACAATGAAAAACGCGTGCAGTTCAGCCCGCGTCGAGGGCCCGGTCCAACCGCCTGTTCAGATCCGCCAGCGTCTGCTGCAGGGCCACGCCTTGGCGCGCATGGTCGTCGCGCAGCTGCTGCAGTTCATGCGCCAGGTTCAGCGCGGCCAGCACCGCGACGCGGTCCACGGCGGCCATGCGGTTGCTGCCGCGGATCTCGCGCATCTTGGCGTCCAGCAGCCGCGCGGCGGCGGTGAGGCTTTCGCGCTCTTCGGCGCCCACGCCCACGGTGTATTCGCGGTCCAGGATGCGGACACTGACCGGTTCGGTCTGGCTCATGTGTGCTGCTCCAGGCTTTTGAGCCGGGTGATCATCGCTTCCACCCGCGAGCGCGCCTGCTCGTTCTTGGCCAGCAGCTGCGAGCGCTCGTTGACCAGCTGTTCCTGCTGGTGGCGCAGGCTGCGGTTTTCCTCGGCCAGGCGCTGGTTGCGGTCCAGCAACGCCTCCACCCGGGCGGCAAAGGCCTGCAATTGGGCGATGGCATCGGCGGGTTCCATGTCCGGCACGATAGGCAAGCGGGGTGGAGCCGGTCAAGCTAATAATGACAAGGGGCGGATTGATACACTGTGACGCTGCCAACCCAGGGTTGCCGGCGGCGCCGCCGACCCATCAGATCGAGCCCCAAGATGACCGAACTTCCGAGTGTCAACGACGTAAACCAGGCCAGCCAGGCGGCCGGCCTGGGCGCTACTGCCGCGGAGCTCCACGGAGGCCTGTGCGGCTGGCTGGCGGCCGGCGGCGCGCCGGTGCCCGAGTGGCCGGCCCGTGTGCTGGCCGACGACAACCTGCCCACCCCGACCGCAGGCGATGCGCTGGACCGGCTGCTGGGTGCCAGCGTGGCGCAGCTGGAGGACCGGGATTTCGCCTTCGAGCTGCTGCTCAGCGACAGCGATGACACCGCCGCGCAGGCCGATGCGCTGTTCACCTGGGCGCGTGCGTTCCTGGGCGGCTTCGGCCTGGGTGCGGGCCAGCAGCGTCCCACCCTGTCCGAAGAAGGCGAAGAGGCGCTCAACGACCTGGCCAAGCTGGCCCAGGCCTCGAGCGAGGATTTTGAAAGCGGCAACGATGACGACGAGGACGCGCTCGCCGAAATCGAAGAGTTCATCCGCGTGGCGGTGCTGATCCTGCACGGTGACTGCGTGATGGCCGTGCGCCACCGGCAGCGCCTGAACTGAGATGGATATCCGCGAGTTGACCGGCATCACCGCGGCCGAATACGCGGGGCGCCGCCAGGCGCTGATGGAAATGGCGGGCGATGACGCCATCCTGGTGCTGCCGGCCGCGTCGGAGCGGGTGCGCAGCTTGGATACGCACTATCCGTTCCGGCAGGATTCGGACTTCTGGTACCTGAGCGGCTTCCCGGAGCCGGATGCGGTGCTGGTGCTGATTCCTGGCCGCCGCCACGGCGAAGTCATCCTGTTCTGCCGCGAGCGCGACGCCGACCGCGAAGCGTGGGATGGCGCACGCGCCGGACAGGAAGGCGCGGTGGCGCAGTACGGCATGGACGATGCGTACCCGATCGACGATCTGGACGACATCCTGCCGGGCCTGCTGGAAGGGCGCTCGCGCGTGTATTACCACTTCGGGCGCGACGCCGAGTTCGACCTGAAGCTGATCGGCTGGGTCAACCGGGTGCGTTCGCAGGTGCGGCATGGCGCGCAGCCGCCGCATGAATTCCTGGAACTGGGCCACCTGCTGCACGAGCAGCGGTTGTTCAAGTCGAGCGCGGAGATCGCCTTGATGCAGCGCGCGGCCGACATCACGGTGCAGGCGCACCGGGTGGCGATGCGCGCGGCGCGGCCGGGCATCCACGAGTACGAGCTGCAGGCGGACCTGGAGCGCGAGTTCCGAGCCAACGATGCGTGGTCGGCCTACGGCAGCATCGTGGGTACCGGCGCCAACGGTTGCATCCTGCATTACCGCGCCAACAACGCGCGCAGCCGCGATGGTGAGCTGGTGCTGATCGATGCGGGTGCCGAGTACCGCGGCTACGCCAGCGACATCACGCGCACGTTCCCCGTAAATGGTCGCTTCACGGCCGAACAGCGCGCGCTGCACGATCTGGTCGGTGCGGCGCAGGCGGCAGCACTCGCGCAGGCCAAGCCGGGCGTGCCCTACGAGGCGGGCCACCTGGCGGCGGTACAGACGCTCACAGAAGGCCTGCTGCGGCTGGGCCTGCTCACCGGCACGCTGGAAGGAAACATCGCCGACGGCCATTACCAGCGTTTCTATCGCCACAAGACCGGGCACTGGCTGGGCCTGGACGTGCACGACGTGGGCGACTACCGCCTGGCCGGCGATTCGCGGCTGCTGGAGCCGGGCATGGTGTTCACCATCGAGCCGGGCCTGTACATCAGCGCCGACGACCGCAGCGTGGAAGCGCGCTGGCGCGGCATCGGCATCCGTACCGAGGATGACGTGGTGATCACCGACAGCGGGCATCACGTGCTGACGGCTGGTCTGGCGCGAAGTGCTGATGAGATCGAGCAGGAAATGAACGCTGCTGGCTGATTCGAGTCCAAGGCAAGAGCAGCGTTTCGGTTGCTACGTGCTGGGGAGGCCGACGGGCAGCCCCTTACGGGACACGCCGTAAACCGCCCTCCGGGCCCCGGCCCAGCCGCCAGCGGCTGTGCGTTCAGTCGCACGCGAGGCAGTGCCTCGCAAGCAGTGCGCCTTCACCCATGTGGGCTTGGCAAAAACATCCATGTTTTTGACAGTCCCTACAGGGGCTGCCCGCCGGCCTCCCCCAACAGATGGCAGCGTGCGGATGGCAAGAGCAGGCACGCATGGCGTGCCCCTACGCGGCGGGTGCGCGAATGGGGTTGAGGCCGGTTATGCGGCGGGTACGCGAATGGAGCTGGGGGCGGTAGCGTCGGTTCCCAAACGACGGCACGGAACACCACCTCGTCCGTTGACGCATGAAAACGATCGGCACTGCCGTTGATCTTCCCGTGGCCCCCCAACACACCGTCGAGGGTCGGCGGGGGCGGGTTTGCGGGACTGTAGAAAACATGGATGTTTTCTACAAGCCCCCATGGATGGGTTCACGGCGTGTCCCGCAAACCCGCACCCGCCGGCCCAGCTCAGGCCACGCGATGCGCACCGGCTGTTCGCCAAAATGCATGAAGCAGCCGGGCAACAGCCCGGCTGCATGGGCAAGCGTCGATCAACGTTACGCCTTGGCAAACTCCGGCCGGGTCAGGTTGTCCGCATCGCCGTCGGTGCACAGCACTTCATCTTCAACGCGGATGCCACCGTATGGCCGGAAGAAATCCACGCGATCCCAGTCGATGCTGTCGCCCTGGCCGCGCTGCTTCACTTCGTCCAGCAGCATGTCGATGAAGTACACGCCCGGTTCGATGGTGACCACCATGCCCGGTTCCAATGCGCGGGTCAGGCGCAGGTACGGGTGCCCTTCCGGGCGCTCGACGCGGCCGCCGCGGTCGCTTGCGGCGAAGCCGGCCACGTCGTGGACCTGCAGGCCGATCAGGTGGCCCAGGCCGTGCGGGAAGAAGGCCGCGCTGACGCCGGTGGCCAGCGCCGCTTCCGGCGAGACCTTCAGCACCCCGAAGTCCTTCAGGATGCCCATCAGCGACAGATGCGCATCGATGTGCAGCTGCTTGTAATCCACGCCCGCACGCACGCCGGCACCCATTTTCTGCTGGGCCGCATCGACCGCATCGATCAGCGCCTGGAACTCGTCGTGGCCGGCGGCCGCATACGTGCGCGTGATATCGCTGGCGTAGCCGTACGCGCTGGCGCCGGCGTCGATCAGGAAGCTGCGCAGCGGCTGCGGCGCGCTGCGGCCCAGGTCGGTGTAATGCAACACCGCAGCGTGTTCGTTCAGCCCGATGATGTTGCCGTAGGGCAGCTCGTTCGCATCCTGGCCGACCGCGCGGCAGTAAGCCATGTGAATCTCGAACTCGCTGGCACCGGCGCGGAACGCCGCCTCGGCCGCGCGGTGGCCGCGCACGCCCAGCTGCTGGGCCTGGCGCATCAGCGCGATTTCATACGCCGTCTTGTACGCCCGGTGCCAGTCCAGGTAGTGGAGCACCGGCTCGGGGTTGTTCGGGGTGAACGCGCCCAGCGCGCTCTGCGGCTCGCCCAGGATCGCGCAGCGCGCCGCATCGCGTGGCAGCAGCGCCAGCGCCTCGTCCGGCGTGCGGATGATCTCGATGTCGAAGTGTTCCACCCACCAGCCGTTGGGCGCATCGGGCACCACGTGCCAGTAATCGAACGGCTGGTGGAAGATCACCTTCGGGCGCTGGCCCGGGGTGTACACCACCCAGCTGTTGGGCACCTTGGTCAGCGGCAGCCAGGCCTTGAAGTTCGGGTTCACCGCGTACGGGTAATCGCGGTCATCGAAGGCCTGGTAGTGCAGCGTGCCGCTGGGAATCACCAGGTGGTCGAAGCCGCCGCGCGCCAGCGCCTCGTCGGCGCGTTGGCACAGCACGCGGACATGATGGGAATACAGGGCGGCGAGGTCGGGCTGGTTCATCGCGGAAGCTCACAGGGCAGTGCGGAATGCAGCCCCTGATTCTGCCGCAATCAGCCCGTGCGCGCTGTGCCGGAACCGGCACTCACACCGCCGAAGATTCCTCGGCGATCCAGGCGCGCAGCTGGTCGCGGTGCTCGCGGCTCAGCGTGAGGAAGCGGAAGCCCGCCCAGGATTGGCCCGGCGCATTGCTCTGTTCGATCCAAAGCAGGTGCGCCCCCACGTCCACCTGCACCGGTTGGCCGCTCGGCCCCTGGATGGCGAAGCGGAACTGGTAGTTGCCGTCCGGCGTCAATGGCACCGAACAGATCATCAGCATGCCGGTTTCGGACACATTGCCCAGCCGGCCGATCACCGCCTCGGCCATCGTGTCGGTCACCGGCACCTGCTCGGCCACCTGTCGGCGGGGCGCGCGGCGGGTGTCGTCGTTCATTCGTCAGTCTCTGCAGTGGCCGGGGTGCCCGCCAGCGAGCGCAGGGTGCGCAGCGTGGCCTGCCAGGCGCGGTCGATCAGGCGGCTCTTGCCCTCGCTGACCAGGCGCGCCTGCCCGTGCACCATCAGCCGGGCCAGGCTGTCCAGCGAATGCTCGGCCACCTTCTGCCCGCGCGGATTGACGAACAGCGCGTTGTCGGTGATCAGGCTGTACCAGGACAGCCGCTGGCGGCGCATGTCGCCCTGCTGGTTGGTGGTGAATTCGAACCAGGTGCCAAACGGCAGCGTGCGCAGCTGGCGGTAACAGTCTTCCTCGGCGGGGCTGCGCGCCAGCGGCGCCTCGCGCCGGGCTTCGGTGCCTTCGGCCTGCTCCCCCAACCGGGTGCGCGCACGGATGCGCGCGGTCAGTTCGGTGCGTGAGCTGCTGTCGTCTTCACCGCCCGGGGTGGACAGCCGGCGCGCGATCGCCGCCGCTTCGTCCTGGTGATAGCCGACCTGCAGCAGTGCCGCTTCGACCTGCTCGCCGAGCTGGGTATCACTCCCGGCGCTGCCGGGTGGTTGGCAGGTGACCTCGGCGATGCGTGCGGTTTCCTGCTCGCGCGCCTGCCATTGCTCGGAGCCTTCGCCGCTGCGCAGCAGGGTCAGGGTCAACACGTCCGACCAGGCCTGCTTCAGCAGCGATTGCACGAACCGCGGCGGCGCGGTCTGCGCGCACAGCTGTTCGATGCTGGCGCCGGCCTGCTGCTTGGCCGATTCCAGCCGTTCCTTGCCGCGCGCCGCTTCCACGTGGCGGCGCTCGGCCAGCTCGGCCTTGTGCGCCAGGGCCCGGAAGTGCTGCTGGATCTCGTCGTTGGCCGCTTCGAAGACCGCCGCATCACCCTCGTAGTCGGTGACCACCTTGTCGACGGCGCGGTCCAGCTTCTGCACCAGCTGCGGGTCGACATCCTCCTCGCCCAGCCAGTTGGCGCCGGCTTCGGCCACCGCGTTGAGCAGCTCGCGGGCCGGGTGCTGGTCGCGCACGAAGAAGGCCGGGTCGGACAGTGCCGCGCGCGCCACCGGTACCTGCAGGCGGGTGAGCAGGTCCACGGCGGCCGCGTCGGGGCGGACCTCGCGGTGGATCTGCCCGTACAGCATGTCCAGCAGGTCGAAGGTGTCGGTGTCCTTGACCGTCAGCGCGGCCAGCGGGCCGTGGTCGGCGCGCATCTGGGCGAGCAGGGCGTTGTGCAGGTCGGCCATGGTGCGGCGCACGCCGGCCGACTGCGCCTGCAGCTTGGCCAATGTAGCGTGCAGGTTGCCGCTGGAGATCGCGACCGGTTCCGGACGCTCACCTGCCCCCGAGACTTCCGCATGGGGCGACGCCCCGGTCGCGGCTTGTGCTCCCTCCACGCCACCGGTGTCAGGGCCGGCGGCGGTACCGGGCTGGCCCGGCGTCACTGGAGTGCCGTGGCCGAGACCCGCCGGGCCCTGGGTATGCCGGGCGGCGTCCAGCAGGTGGTGCAGGGCCGACAACGCCGGGGCGTTCATGTCGACCGGGGCGGCATCCGCTGGCGCTTCAGCGGCAGCGGCCGGCGCCGATGGCGCCATCTGGCCGATCACCTCGCTGGTCATCGCCGCCCAGCTGCCGCTGCTGGCAGAACCGCTCCAGCCGGTGAGCGGGCGTCCGCCCGCCCCGCCGGGTTCGCGCGGGGGCGCCGCGCCGGTCCCGCGCTCGGGGCCGGTGACGATCCGCCGCGTGGTGGCCGAGCGCGCCAGGTACGGGGTGTAGACCAGCCCTGGCAGCACGCCCTCATGGGTCAGCAGCACGTTGGCGCGTTCCAGCAGCTCGCCCAGGCGTTCCAGCAGCTGGCGGTCGAACACGCGGAACAGCGCCAGCTGGGTTTCCAGGCCCAGCGCGAATTCCTCGCCCAGCTCACGGGTGATCCGGCACAGCACGTAGGGCCCGAACGGCAGGTCCTCGGCGTCGAACGCCGGGCCGGCGGCGAGCACGCCGAAACGCTGCCCGAGCAGCTGCAGCGCACTGGCCGAGCGCTGCGCCTCGCGCCGGGTGATGTCGGCCAGCACGATGTCGCGGTCGATATCGGTGTCGGTGACCAGGGTCAGCGTGGTGGCCGCCACCGGCGCGGTGGGGGCCGGCACGTGCCGTACCCGCGGTTCGCGCAGGTTGGCCAGTGACGTGGCCAGCGCGTCCAGGAAGCGCGGCGCGAACTGCGCGTTTACCTCGTGCAGGCGCCGGGCCTGGGCGTAGATGTCGGCCTGGATCTGGCTGTTGCGGGCGCGTTCGGCGTCGCGGAACAGCTCGCGCTCCAGCTCCACGATGGTCAGCTTGAGCGGGGTGCTCAGGGTCTGCACGGCCAGCGCGTGCAGCGCCGCCAGCAGGCGGCGCACGCGCGGCGGCGCATTGACGCCGGCGAACCGGGTCGGATCGGATGACGATGAAGGTGCGGACGCAGACATCCGTTGTAGGTTCCGGCTCCCCTGAGAGCACAGAATCTAACGTTTTCCCGGGGTCCCCGCCAGAAGGGATCTCCCGACATCCTCAGCCCAGGAACAACTCCACCACGTCGTTGGTGAAGCGCCGGCCCAGCTCGGTCGGCTGCACATGGTCGCCCTGCACCGTCATCCAGCCATTGGCAAGGGCGGTCTGCAGCGGCGCGGCGATGCTTGCCCGGTCCAGCCCGGTGCGCGACTCGAAGTCCTTGAACCGGAAGCCCTCGTGCAGCCGCAGCAGGTTGAGCATGTACTCGAACGGCAAGCGGTCGGCGCCGATCACCTCGTCGCCGCCGATCGACGCGGCCGTGCCGGCAGTGTCCATGAACGTCTGCGGGTGCTTGTGCTTCCAGCGGCGCAGCACGTGCTGCTCGGCGCCGGAGCTGATCTTGCCGTGGGCGCCGGCACCGATGCCCAGGTAATCGCCGAAGCGCCAGTAGTTCAGGTTGTGCTGGCTCTGCCGCCCGGGGCGCGCGTAGGCGCTTACTTCGTACTGGGCATAGCCGGCCTCGGCCAGCAGGCGTTGGCAGTGTTCCTGCATGTCCCAGGCCGAATCATCGTCGGGAATGCCCTGCGGCGGCCGTGCGAAGAACACGGTGTTCGTCTCCAGGGTGAGCTGGTAGTGCGACAGGTGGGTGGGCTGCAGCGCGAACGCACGTTCCAGGTCGTGCTCGGCCTGGGCCAGGGTCTGCTGCGGCAGCGCGTACATCAGGTCGATGTTGAAGTTGTCGTAGCCGGCATCCTGGGCCAGCTTCACCGCGCGCTCGGCTTCACCGCTGTCATGGATGCGGCCCAGCCGCTGCAGCGCCTCATCGTTGAAGGTCTGGATGCCGAAGCTGATCCGGTTCACCCCGGCCGCGCGGTAGCGGTCGAAGCGCCCGTGCTCGGCCGTGCCCGGGTTGGTTTCCAGGGTCACCTCCAGGTTCGGGGCGAAGCGCAGCCGTGCCGAGGCTGCCTGCAGGAAGCGGTCGATCGCCTCCGGCGGGAACAGGCTGGGCGTGCCGCCGCCGAAGAACACGCTGTTCACCACCCGGCCCCAGACCAGCGGCAGGTCCTGGTCGAGGTCGCGGATCAGCGCGTCGATGTAGGACTCGAGCGGCAGTTCGCCCTTGGCCTGGTGCGAGTTGAAATCGCAATACGGGCACTTGCGCACGCACCACGGCAGGTGCACGTACAGCGACAGCGGCGGCGGCACCAGCGACACCGCGTGGTCGTGGTCGCAGCGTTCGCCCGGAAGGTGGTGGCAATCGGTGTCGGACATCGTGCTCATCGGTAGCGCCGGCCGTTGGCCGGCCCTCGGGAAATCATCAACAATCGATTCAGATCAACGCCGACAGCTTCTGCTTCAACACCTGAAGCGCCTTGCCGCGGTGGCTCATCGCGTTCTTTACATCCGGTGCCATTTCCGCAGCGGTCTGGCCCAGCACCGTGTCCAGGAACAGCGGGTTGTAGCCGAAGCCGTGGCTGCCGCGCAGTTCGTCCAGGATCTCGCCTTCCCAGCTGCCTTCGCAGATCAGCGGCTGCGGGTCGTTGGCGTGGCGCAGCAGCACGATCACCGCGTAGAAGCGCGCGGTGCGGCGCTCGGCCGGTACATCGCGCATGGCGTCCAGCAGCTTGGCGTTGTTGGCCGCGTCATCGGTCGGGCTGCCGGCATAACGCGCGCTGTACAGACCGGGCGCGCCGTCCAGCGCATCCACGATCAGGCCCGAATCGTCGGCCAGCGCCGGCAGGCCGGTGCTGGCGCAGGCATGGCGGGCCTTGATCAATGCGTTCTCGACGAAGGTCAGGCCGGTTTCCGGCACATCGCTCACGCCCAGCGCGCCCTGCGCCACGATTTCCAGCGGCAGGCCGGCCAGCATGGCCTGCAGTTCCTTCAGCTTGCCGGCGTTGCCGCTGGCCAGTACCAGTTTCATTGCTTGGGCTCCAGCAGGTCCCACGTGTTGCCGTACAGGTCGCGGAACACCGCAACCGTGGCGTAGGGCTCCTCGCGCGGGGCTTCGAGGAATTCCACGCCGCGCGCGGTCATCGCGGCATGGTCGCGGTAAAAATCGTCGGTGTTGAGGAAGAAACCGACCCGGCCACCGGTCTGGTTGCCGACGCGGCTCTGCTGCTCTTCATTGCTGGCGCGTGCCAGCAGCAGCGCCGCCGCGCTGCCGTCGGTAGGACCGACCACCACCCAACGCTTGCTGCCCTGGTCGATGTCATCGATCAGATGGAAGCCGAGCTTGCCCGTGTACCAGGCGATCGCCTCGTCGTAATCGGCCACCACCAGGGTGACCAGGGCGAGGCGCCGGCTCACGGCTGCGCCAGTGCGGCCTGCTGGGCCGCGAACAGGTCGGTGATGCCCTTTTCGGCCAGCGCCAGCAGCGCGTCCAGCTCATCGCGGCGGAACGCGTGGCCTTCGGCGGTGCCCTGCAGCTCGATGAAGCCGCCGCCATCGTTCATCACCACGTTCATGTCGGTGTCGCAGTCGCTGTCTTCGGCGTAGTCCAGGTCCAGCACCGGGGTGCCGCGGTAGATGCCGACCGACACCGCAGCCACGGCGCCGAAGATCGGGTTGCGCTTGATGTCGCCGCGCTTGATCAGGAAGTTCACCGCATCCACCAGCGCCACGTAGGCACCGGTGATGGCGGCGGTGCGGGTGCCGCCATCGGCCTGCAGCACGTCGCAGTCCAGGGTGATGGTGCGTTCGCCCAGTGCGCTCCGATCAATGCAGGCGCGCAGGGTGCGGCCGATCAGGCGCTGGATTTCCAGGGTGCGGCCGCCTTGCTTGCCGCGCGCCGCTTCGCGGTCGTTGCGGGTGTGGGTGGAGCGCGGCAGCATGCCGTATTCGGCCGTGACCCAGCCTTCGCCCTTGCCGCGCAGGAACCCCGGCACGCGGTTTTCCACGCTGGCGGTGCACAGCACGCGGGTTTCACCGAAGCTGACCAGCACCGAGCCTTCGGCATGGCGGGTGAAGGCGCGTTCGATGCGCACTTCGCGCAACTGCTCGGCCTGGCGGCCGCTGGGACGGGGATCGGACATGGATGGCTTCCGGTAAGACGAGGGATGCGGGACCGCGCCCGGACCGGGGACCGGCAGGCGAGGAGGCTCCAAAGGAACCGCTAGGGTACCATTTGCACTTTGAGAGCACCGGAAACCCGCATGATTCGAAGCATGACCGCCTATGCCGGCGGCGAGCGCGCCACACCCTGGGGCACGCTGGCCTGTGAGCTGCGCTCGGTCAACCACCGGTTCCTCGAGGTGGGCGTGCGCCTGCCCGAGGAGCTGCGTGCGCTTGAGCCGCAACTGCGGGAGCGTGTCGCCAACCGCTGCAGCCGCGGCAAGATCGACCTGGTCATGCGCCTGCGCGCGCCGGAGGTCACCGGGGCATTGGTGGTCAACGACGCGCTGCTGGCCCAGCTCGGCGAGCTGGCCAGCCGGCTGGCGCCGGGCTTCCCCAGCCTGCAGGTGAGCTTCACCGAGCTGCTGCAGGTGCCAGGCGTGATGCAGGGCGAGGCCGTCGATGCCGCCGCGCTGCAGGCCGAGGCCCTGGCCCTGCTGGAAGAAAGCCTGGACGGTTTCGTCGCCGCGCGTGAGCGCGAGGGCGATAAGCTGGCCACGGCGATCCAGGAGCGCGTCGATGGCGTAGAGCGCATCGCCGCCGAGGTCACCACCCTGATTCCGCTGATCCGCGATGGCCAGCGCGCCAAGCTGTCGGCCCGGCTGGCCGACCTGCCGCACCCGGTCGATCCCGGCCGCGCCGAGCAGGAACTGGTGCTGTGGCTGCAGAAGCTCGACGTGGACGAGGAGCTGGACCGCCTGCGCAGCCACATCGTGGAGATCCGCCGCGTGCTCAAGCAGCGCGAGCCGGTCGGCCGCCGCCTGGACTTCCTGCTGCAGGAGTTCAACCGCGAAGCCAACACGCTGGGCTCCAAGTCGGTGGACAGCCGCACCTCCAATGCCGCCGTCGAGCTGAAGGTGCTGATCGACCAGATCCGCGAACAGGTGCAGAACATCGAATGAGCAGCCAGCCCCTCCAGAGCCCGGAACCGGCCCGCGGCACGCTGTACATCGTGGCCGCCCCGTCCGGGGCCGGTAAAAGCAGCATCGTCAACGCCACCCTGGCGCGCGACCCGCAGATCGCCCTGTCGATCTCGTTCACCTCCCGTGCGATGCGCCCGGGCGAAGTGAACGGCGAGCACTATCACTTTGTCAGTGCGCCCGAATTCGAGCGGATGATCGCCGCCGGCGACTTCTTCGAACACGCCTGGGTGCATGGGGACTGGAAGGGCACCGCCCGCCAGTCGGTCGAGCCGCAGTTGTCGGCCGGCCAGGACGTGCTGCTGGAGATCGACTGGCAGGGCGCCCAGCAGGTCCGCCAGCTGGTCCCCGGCACGGTCACGGTGTTCATCCTGCCGCCGTCGAAACAGGCCCTGCAGGACCGCATGCGCAAGCGTGGGCAGGACAGCGAGGCGGTGATCGCCCAGCGCCTGGCCGCCGCCCGCGAGGAAATGCTGCATTTCAACGACTTCGACTACGTCATCGTCAACGAAGTGTTCGAGACCGCCGTGGACGAGCTGTGCGCCATCTTCACCGCCAGCCGCCTGCGCCGGGAGTCCCAGAAGGTCCGCCACGCGGGCCTGATCCAGGCCCTGCTGACCCAGGACGCAACGGCAACTGACTGATTCACAAGGGGCGGGTAGCCGGTCGGCTTGATTTTGTCCAGCCCTGGCCGGTACAATCCGTCCCCTTTCCCTCATTCGATGAGCAGCCCCTGCCGGCTGCCGGGAGCCCGCATGGCCCGCATCACCGTAGAAGATTGCCTGGAAGTCGTCGATAACCGTTTCGAGCTGGTCATGATGGCGTCCAAGCGCGCCCGTCAGCTGGCCAACGGTGTCCAGGCCACCCTGGACAACAGCGAAACCGAAGACAAGCCGACCGTGCTGGCGCTGCGCGAAATTGCCGCCCGCAAGATCGACAACGCCCTGATCGACGAAGTCGAGAAGGCCGAGCGCGAGCGTGCCGAGCGTGAAGCACTGGAATGGGCCGCTGCCGAAGTCGTCGCCGACGAAGACATGTCCAAGAACGACGACTGATCCCATCCGATCATCCGTTGTTGCAACAGACAGCCCGCCATGTGCGGGCTGTCTGCTTTTGAGCGGCAGGTCACCCCGTTGGTGGTGACGCATTTGACGATTGCCCGTACGCAATAGTTTGCCGTTATCCCGTCGCTGGAATAGTCTTCCAGCCATGAACCCAGGCCCCTCTGCCAAGGTCGCCACGTCTCCCGGCGCGGCCGTACCCGACTATGTCCTCCAGCTTGAACGCGCAGCCCATTACCTGCCGCCCGAGCAGTTGCCGCTGCTGCGTCGCGCCTGGGAGGTAGGGGCCTCCGCGCATGCCGGGCAGACCCGCAAATCGGGGCGAGCCGTACATCACCCATCCGGTGGCGGTGGCGCAGGTACTGGCCGAGCTGGGCCTGGACGTGGAAGCGCTGATCGCCGCGATCCTGCACGACACCATCGAAGACACCCCGCTGACCCGCGAAGAACTGGCCGCCGAATTCGGCGAAGCCGTGGCCGAGCTGGTCGATGGGGTGACCAAGCTGGACAAGCTGAAGTTCCGCGACCGCCAGGAAGCGGCCGCCGAAAGCTTCCGCAAGATGCTGCTGGCGATGTCGCGCGACCTGCGCGTGATCATGATCAAGCTGGCGGACCGCCTGCACAACATGCGCACGCTGGGCGCGCAGAGCACCGAGGCGCGTGGCCGCATCGCGCGCGAGACCCTGGAGATCTACGCCCCGATCGCGCAGCGGCTGGGCATGAGCCTGGTCAAGAGCGAGCTGCAGAACCTGGGCTTCAAGGCGCTGTACCCGTGGCGCCACGCGATCCTGGAAAAGCACATCCGCAGCCAGCCGGTGGTGCGCCGCGAGGCAATGGCGCAGGTGGAAGTGCAGCTGTCGCAGCGGCTGGCCAAGGAAGGGCTGGAACACCGCCTGGTCAGCCGGATCAAGACCCCGTGGAGCATCTACAACAAGATGCGCGACGAGAACAAATCCTTCGACCAGGTCATGGACGTGTTCGGCTTCCGCCTGGTCGTGCGCAGCGTGCCCAACTGTTACCACGCGCTGGGCTCGGTGCATGCCACCTTCAAGCCGCTGGATGGGCGCTTCCGCGATTTCATCGCCATTCCCAAGGCCAACGGCTACCAGTCGCTGCACACGGTGCTGTTCGGCCCGTACGGCTCGCCGATCGAAGTGCAGATCCGCACCGAGGAAATGGACCTGATCGCCGAGCGCGGCGTGGCCGCGCACTGGACCTACAAGTTCGGTGGGGACACTCCCAACAGCGCGCAGAGCCGTGCGCACGCCTGGATCGTGGAACTGATCGATTCGCAGCGCGCCGCCGGTTCGTCGCTCGAATTCCTCGACAACGTCAAGGTCGACCTGTTCCCGGACGAGGTCTACCTGTTCACGCCCAAGGGCAAGATCCTGGCCCTGCCGCGCAACTCCACCGCGCTGGACTTTGCCTATGCGGTGCACACCGACGTGGGCAACATGGCGGTGGCCTCGCGCGTGGACAAGAAACTGGTGCCGCTGCGCACCAAGCTGGTCAGTGGGCAGACCGTGGAAGTCATTACTGCGCGCTCGGCCACGCCCAAGCCGCAGTGGCTCGAATTCGTGGTCAGCTCCAAGGCGCGCACCGCGATCCGCCACCAGCTCAAGCAGCTCGAACACGAAGATGCCGTGCAGCTGGGCCACCGCATGCTGGACCGCGCGCTGGAGGCGATGGACAGCTCGCTCGAACGGCTGCCCAAGGGGCGCCTGGATGCGTTCCTTGCCGAACACCGCTACCCGCGCCTGGAGGCCCTGCTGGCCGAAGTGGCGCTGGGCAACTGGATGCCCAACCAGGCCGCGCAGGCACTGATGGCCTACGCCGAACTGCGCGGCGGCGCGCATTCCAAGCACTCGCAGGAAAAGATCCTGATCAACGGCAGCGAACGCGGCGTGGTCAGCTTCGCCAACTGCTGCCAGCCGATTCCCGGCGACGAGATCATGGGCTACCACACCGCCGGCAAGGGCATCGTGGTGCACCGCCTGGACTGCCCGAACCTGGCCGAGCTGCGCAAGTCGCCCGAGCGCTGGGTGCCGATCGGCTGGGACACCACCGTCTCCGGCGATTACGACACTGCGCTGGTGGTGGAAGTGGAGAACGGCACCGGCGTGCTGGCCCAGCTGGCCGCGGCGATCGCGCAGAGCCATTCCAACATCGAGCGTGTGGACTACCTGGACCGCGACTTCAACGCCGCCGTGCTGGCCTTCAACATCCAGGTCCGCGACCGCAACCACCTGGCCGAAGTCATGCGCCGGCTGCGGCGCTTGTCGGTCGTCCAGTCGGTGCGCAGGCAATAGGCAATGATCGAAACCGATACAATGGACCACCATTGTTCGACATAACGAGGCACCCCATGTCCCGCCAGATCATCAACACCGAAAACGCACCGGCCGCCATCGGTCCGTATTCGCAGGCCGTGCGTGCCGGCAACACCGTGTACTTCTCCGGCCAGATTCCGCTGGACCCGGCCACCGGCGACATCGTCGGTGCCGGTGATGTCGAAGCGCAGGCCCGCCGCGCCTTCGACAACCTCAAGGCCGTGGCCGAAGCCGCTGGCGGCTCGCTGGACAAGGTGGTCCGCCTGGGCCTGTACCTGACCGACCTGGCCGAATTCGCCAAGGTCAACGCGGTCATGCAGGACTACTTCCAGGCGCCGTTCCCGGCCCGCTCCACCATCGAAGTGTCCGGCCTGCCCAAGGGCGCCAACTTCGAGGTTGATGCGGTGATGGTCATCGACTGACCGCCACGTGGCACGCAGACCGGCGGTCACCCCGGCGCTGGCGCCGTCCGGCGAAGCTTCGCTGGCGGTGCTTGCCGGCGTGGGTCCGGCCGTGGCCGCCAAGCTGGCGGCGCGCGGCCTGGCCTCGCTGCAGGACCTGTGGCTGCACCTGCCGCTGCGGTATGAAGACCGCACCGCACTGACCCGCATCCAGGACCTGCGCAACGGCGTGCCGGCGCAGGTGGAAGTCCGCGTGGTCGCGGTGGACCGCGGCATGCGCTTCCGCCCGACCCTGAAAGTAGCAGTGGAAGACGAAGGGCAGGGCACCCTGGTGCTGCGCTTCTTCCACTTCCGCCAGCAGCAGGTGGCCCAGTTCTCGGTGGGCACCCGCCTGCGCTGCTTCGGCACGCCCAAGCCGGGCCAGCTGGGGCTGGAAATCGTCCACCCGAGCTACCAGGTGCTCGGCCGTACCGATGACCCGGCGCTGGGCGACAGCCTGGACCCGGTCTATCCCACTGTGGAAGGCATCGGCCCGGCCACGCTGCGCCGCCTGATCGGCCAGGCGCTGGACCGCCTGCCCGAAGAATCCAGCCTGGAACTGCTGCCGCCGGGCTGGCTCGATGGCCTGGCGCTGCCCTCGCTGCGCAGTGCCTTGCTGACCGTGCACCGCCCGCCACCCGACGCCAACCTGGCCGCGCTCGCCGCGGGCACGCATCCCGCACAGCGCAGGCTGGCGCTGGAAGAGCTGCTGGCCCACCACCTGAGCCTGCGCCGCCAACGCATTGCCCTGCAGGCGCACCATGCGCCCCCGCTGGCCGGTCCGGGAAAGCTGGCCAAGGCCCTGCTCAAGCAGCTGCCCTTTGCCCTGACCGCCGCGCAGAAACGCGTGTTCACCCAGATCCGCGAGGACCTGGCCCAGCCGCGCCCGATGCTGCGGCTGGTGCAGGGCGATGTCGGCTCGGGCAAGACCGTGGTGGCCGCGCTGGCGGCGATGCTGGCGGTGGAGCAGGGCAAGCAGGTCGCGCTGGCTGCCCCCACCGAACTGCTGGCCGAACAGCACCTCACCAACCTGCGCGGCTGGCTGGAACCGCTGGGCGTGCAGGTCGCCTGGCTGGCCGGCAAGGTCATCGGCAAGGCGCGCGCGAAGGTGCTCGAACAGGTCGCCAACGGGCAGGCCCAGGTGGTGGTGGGCACCCATGCGCTGATGCAGGAATCGGTGGTCTTCCATGACCTGGCGCTGGCCATCGTCGACGAGCAGCACCGGTTCGGCGTGCACCAGCGGCTTGCGCTGCGCGACAAGGGACCGGGCGGGCACAGCGTGCCGCACCAGCTGGTGATGACCGCCACGCCGATTCCGCGCACGCTGGCAATGTCCGAATACGCCGACCTGGACGTGTCGGCGATCGACGAACTACCGCCCGGGCGCACCCCGGTGCAGACCGTGGCATTGAACAATGATCGCCGCCCCGAACTGATCGAGCGCATCGCGCTGGCCTGCCGCGAAGGCCGCCAGGTGTACTGGGTGTGCACCCTGATCGAAGAAAACGACGAGCTGGATGCCACCCCCGCGCAGGCCACGTTCGAATCGCTGCAGGCGTTGCTGCCGGGCGTGCGGGTGGGGCTGGTGCATGGCCGGCTGAAGGCCAGCGAGAAGCTGGCCACCATGGTCGCGTTCAAGGCCGGGCAGATCGACCTGCTGGTGGCCACCACGGTGATCGAAGTCGGCGTGGACGTGCCCAATGCCTCGTTGATGGTGATCGAGAACGCCGAACGCCTTGGCCTGGCCCAGTTGCACCAGCTGCGCGGACGGGTCGGGCGTGGTTCGGCGGTGTCGCGCTGCGTGCTGCTGTACCAGGCGCGGCTGTCGGCGATGGCACGCGAGCGCCTGGAAACCATGCGGCAGACCAACGATGGCTTCGTGATCGCCGAAAAGGACCTGGAACTGCGCGGTCCGGGTGAGCTGCTGGGTACCCGCCAGACCGGCCTGGCCGGCTTCCGCATGGCCGACCTGGCCCGCGACGCGGATCTGCTGCCGGGCGTGCACGCGCTGGCCGAGCGGTTGATGGTGGAGGCGCCGACGGTGGCCGATAGGGTGGTCGAGCGGTGGATTGGCAACGCGGTGAGATACGCGTCGGCATAGTCGGCATGGTCTGGGCCGGCCAACGGCCGGCGCTACCGATCGAATGATCCCGACGGTCGATTGATCCAGATCCCAATGGGCCCGTAACAATTCGTAGCGCCGGCCGTTGGCCGGCCCAAGTGGCCCCGACCCGCGCCTTGTATTTGTCATCCCGGGGTGCGAAAGTCCCTTGCCGCTTACCAAGACGGCACGCATGACCAAGAAGATTCCGCTGTTGATCGACACCGATCCGGGTGTCGATGACGCCCTGGCCCTGTTGATGGCCTTTGCCGACGAACGCCATGACGTGGTCGGCCTCACCATTGCCGCCGGCAATGTCGGCCTGGACCACACGGTCCGCAATGCGCTGAAACTGTGTGAAGTGGCCGGGCGTGAAGACGTGCCGGTGTTCGCCGGTACCCCCGAACCGCTGGTGCACCCGTCGGTGGATGCGGCCCACGTTCATGGCGCCGACGGCTTCGGCGACGTCAACCTGCCGGCCGCCCAGCGCCCGGCCGAAGCCGAACACGCCGCGCTGGCCATCCTGCGCCTGTCCCATGAGTACGCCGGCGAGCTGTTCCTGGTCGCCCTCGGCCCGCTGACCAACCTGGCCCTGGCGCTCAAGCTCGACCCGACCCTGCCGCAGCGCGTGAAGCGTTTCCTGGTCATGGGCGGGGCGGTCACCTGCCACGGCAACATCACCCCGGCGGCCGAGTTCAACATCGCCTTCGATCCCGAAGCGGCGCACGTGGTGTTCACCGGCTTCCCGCACATCGAAGTGGCCGACTGGGAAGCCACCGTCGCCCACGGCCTGCTGCACAAGGATGTCGAGCAGTGGCTGGCCTTCGACAGCGACAAGGCACGCTTCTACGAGCTGATTTCGCGCCAGACCCGCCTGTGGTCCGAAGACAGCCGCGGCGAGCGCTGGTTCGCCGCCGACGCCCTGGCCATGGCCTGGGCGCTGCAGCCGGAAGGCGCGCTGCGGGTCGAATCGCGCCCGCTGAACATCGAACTGGCCGGGACCCACAGCCGGGGTGCTACCATTGTCGACTGGAACCGCCAGACGGGGCAGCCGGACAACACCCAGCTGCTGATGGCCTACGACCAGGGGCGCTTTGAAGCCCAGGTCCGGAGTGCGCTCGGCGTCGCCTGACGCCGCAGTGGCGGTATCTTCACGCGGAACATGGCCATGGGTTGCCCTAGGGGGCGGCCCCGGCTATAATGCCGCTCTTGCGTTTCCCTGACCTTATTTACGGTGTGTGCCCCATGAAGGACGATATCCATCCGAACTACCGTGACGTCGTGTTTCAGGACGTTACCTCCGATTTCAAGATCCTGACCCGTTCCACCATGGCGACGAAAGAAACCGTGAAGTGGGAAGACGGCAACGAGTACCCGCTCGTCAAGATCGAAATCTCCTCTGCTTCGCACCCGTTCTACACGGGCAAGCACAAGGTGATCGACACCAGCGGCCGTATCGACAAGTTCCAGAAGCGTTTCGGCAAGCCGGCTGCGGCTGCTGCTGCCGAATAAGCGTTTCGAAGCTGCTGCACGCAAACAACGGTCGCCTCGGCGGCCGTTGTTTTTTTATGCCTGCGGCAAAGCCTGCTGGCGGATGAACGACGGTTCATAAATTCCCCCGCCGCGCGGAACGCAGTGTCCATTCCAGCCCGCCTGGCGCTTGCCGGTGCTTGTGCGGCAAGGGCGAGCGGGGTGTGCGTCTACGACTTCCGTCCTAGGGCGTGGCAAATGTTGCTGTGCGATAATGACGTGATCCACAGCACAGGCTGTGGACTTACTTTCACGTGCCTGCCCCACGCGCTTGGGTGGGCGCCTTCCCCTTGAGGAGCGCACACAGTGTCCGATCTTGATCAGGTCACGCTGAATGCCGGCGACAAGTCGGTTGTTCTGCCTGTCATCAAACCCACGCTCGGCAACGATTGCGTCGATATTTCGAAGCTGACCAAGGAAACCGGTCTCTTCACCTACGACTCCGGCTTCACCGCCACCGCCAGCTGCAAGTCCGCCATCACCTACATCGACGGTGACAAGGGCGTGCTGCTGTATCGCGGCTACCCCATCGAGCAGCTGTCGGAAAAGTCCAGCTACGTCGAAGTGGCTTACCTGCTGATCAACGGCGAGCGTCCGAGCGCCGAGCAGCTGAAGGCCTTCACCGATGAGCTGGCTGCCGAAGCCAACGTCGATGCCTCGATCAATGCCCTGATCGCCAGCTTCGACAAGGATGCCCACCCGATGGCCATCCTGACCGCTGCCATCGCGCAGCTGTCGGCGAAGTACCACGCCTCGCTGGACCTGTCCGACGCCGAACAGCGCCGCCAGTCCGCCGTGCGCCTGATCGCCAAGGTGCCGACCCTGTCGGCGCTGATCTACCGCCACGGCAAGGGCCTGCCGGCCAACACGCCGGACACCTCGCTGGATTACGTCAGCCGCTTCCTGAAGCAGACCTTCGAGTCGGCCGATGGCCAGTACGAGCTGAACCCGGACGTGGTCAAGGCGCTGGACCTGCTCTTCATCCTGCATGCCGACCACGAGCAGAACGCCTCCACCTCGACGGTGCGCCTGGTCGGTTCGACCGGTGCCAACCCGTATGCGTCGGTCGCCGCTGGCGTCACCGCGCTGTGGGGTCCGGCCCACGGCGGTGCCAACGAAGCCGTGCTGAAGATGCTGGAAGAAATCGGTTCGGCGGACAACGTCGAATCGGCCGTGCTCAAGGCCAAGGACAAGACCTCGGGCTTCCGGCTGATGGGCTTTGGCCACCGCGTGTACAAGAACTTCGACCCGCGCGCGAAGGTCATCGGCGAGATGACTGGCAAGGTGCTCAAGCAGCTGGGCGTGCAGGATCCGCTGCTCGACGTTGCCGTGAAGCTGGAACAGGCGGCGCTGCAGGACGACTACTTCGTCGCCCGCAAGCTGTACCCGAACGTCGATTTCTACAGCGGCATCATCTACAAGGCGCTGCAGATCCCGACCGAAATGTTCACCGTCATGTTCGCCCTGGGCCGCACCTCCGGCTGGGTCGCGCACTGGCTCGAACAGCAGGTCGACCCGGAAATGAAGATCGGCCGCCCGCGCCAGGTCTACACCGGCAGCGACGTGCGTGACTACCAGGGCTGATCAGCTCCCGTAGTGCGTGAAAAGACGCCTCCGCAAGGGGGCGTTTTTTTTTGGGTTCAACAGCGTTCAAGCAGGAGCTTTCAAGCAACAGCCGTCGTGTGCAGGATGCTGCGCGCAGGGCCGGCGGTGGTGGGGGTACGGGGGGCGCCGTGAATCCATCCCTGGAGGCTCTTGCGAAACATCCATGTTTCGCAAAGCCCCCGTACCCCCACCACCGCCGACCCTCTGACAGTCGGCCGGTGACCACGGGAAAAGCAAAAATCACGTCGCCGGCCCTGCACGCAGCATCGTGCAAACGACGGCTTTGGCTTTAGCTCTGACTTTAGCTTTGCGCCTTTCGCTTTCAGCTTCCGGCAACACCACGCCGTGCCGCGGCGAGCATAAAGCAGCAACGCGCAACATGCGCACGCGCGCGGGTCGGAATGCTTGCGTTGCTTCCGGTTCGCGCGCGCTGTCGCAGAACGCGCGCGTGCGTGGCGGGTTTCAGAATGGTTGCGTGGGGAGACGTCGCGCACAGAACTAACGTGATCGTGTCGCCGACACTGCACAGCGCAGCGTGGGTGATCGCCTCGAACGAGGCGTTTTTCAATCATGGGAGAGAACCACATGTACCGCACCCTGAAGCAGGCCGCGTTGGGCCTGGCGATCTTTACCGCCGCACTGTCCGCCCACGCCGTTGAAGCGCACATCACCGTCTGGGCGAACGTCGACCCGACCCTGTCGCTGCTCCGGGCCGATGGCAGCGCGCTTCCCGCTGACGTCGAGATGCCGTACCGCGCCGGGCAGGGACTGAGCAGCTGGAGCGAACGCGTGCGCGTGTTCTCCAACGACACCAGCCTGGATGTCGATGTGCGCCTGGCCGAACCGGCCGTGCTGATGCCCAAGGTGACCGCCGCCGGCGCAGTCGACATCCCGCTCTCGGTTACCCTCAACGGCCGCGAGCTTGGCCTGGCCCCGATCGCGTTCACCGCCGACCAGCTGTTCCAGGGCGCCATTCCCGGTGCCTCCATCGAAATGCCGCTGACCGTGGCCCAGGCCGCGCCCGGCCCCATCACCGCCGCCGGCCTCTACGACGGCCCGGTCAGCCTGGTCCTGGTGCAGAAGGCCAGCAGCCTCTAAGCCATTGCGCGGACGCCGGCCCTGCGGGGCCGGCGTTCCTGCGCCCCTGCCATGCGCATTCCTGCTCCCGCCCTTGTCCGGCTGGCGGTGGCGCTCGTCCTGGTGCTGGCCTGCGTGGCCGTCCAGGCGGGCCCGGTGCCGGCCGGTTTCGAAGATCTTGTCAGTGGCCAGCGCGAGCGCGTGGAAGTGCGCGCGTTCGGCCGTTCCGCCGGCCTCTGGCCGGCCTGGGTGACGCTGGAGCACGTCCAGCTGGAACAGCCCGCGCAGGTGTTGGCCGCGCTGGGCATGACCACCTCCGCGCAGCAGGCGCTGCTGCCGGCGCTGTCCCTGCCGCTGCCGCGCAACAGCCACCTGGCCTGCGTCCATGGCCAGCCACAGCCGGGCTGCGGCTGGCGCCCCCCGTCCGAGGATCCGACCCACATGCATGCCATCTTTGACGAAGGCAACGGCGCGCTGCTGCTGTTTCCCGCATTGCGCTGGCTGCCCCGCGCATCGCCCGGTGCCGACGGGCTGCATGCGCCCAGCGAGCACGCCGAAAATGCATTGCTGCACCAGCAGACGCTCGCGCTCAGTGGCAGTGGCAGTCAGTACGCCCTCAACGCGCATGGCAGCGCCACGCTGGGCGTCCTGCGCGCCGGCCATGTCGGCGGCAACTGGAACTACGCGCGCCACGCCTGGCCCGGCCAGCGCGCCCGTACGCACTTCCAGTTCGACGATCTGTACTACCGGCATGACCTGGCCAGGCGCCACTACCTGCAGGTCGGGCGCATGGACCGGCGCAACCTTGCCAGCACCCAGGGCGGACAGTTCGGCTTCGGCATGTTGCCGCTCGACCGCTTCGACGGCGTCCGCGCCGGTACCACCCAGGCCTACGTCGATGCCGGCGCCGATATCGGCGCCGCGCCCCTGACCGTGCTGCTGTCGCGGCAGGCGCGCGTGGATGCCTACGACGGCGAGCGACTGCTGCAGACGTTCTACCTGCCCGCTGGCGTCACCGACCTCGATACCCGCCGGTTTCCACCGGGCAGCTATGACGTGACCCTGCGCATCCACGAAGACGGGCGCCTGCTGCGGACCGAGACACTGCCGTTTGCCCGCACCCAGGACTGGGGCGAACCGGGCGTGCAATGGTTTGTGCAGGGCGGGCGAAGCCGCGCGCGCGATGTCCGCTTGGACGCCGGCAACAGCGTCCTGCAGGCCGGCCTGCGCATGCCACTTGCCCGCCAGCTTGGCCTGAGCCTGGGCGTGGCACGCGTTGCCGAGGCCAGCCACGCCGAGCTGCGTACCGGAGTCCGCCATCGCCTGGGCAGGCACGACCTGCACGCCGAAGTCGGCGCCCTGGTCGGCAGCGACGGCAGGCGTGGCAGCCAGCAACAGCTCAGTGTGCGCAACACCGTTTCCTGGAACCTGTACCGGCAGCGCCTGCGCGGCAGCCGTTGTCGCGTGGACTGCGCTGATTCCCTCACCGCATCGCTGACCGTTCCGTTGTCCGGCGGCAGTCTTTACCTGGGACACAGCCGCAGGCGCACGCTGGTACCCGGCCGCTGGCCCGGTGGCAGCGCCCGCAGCCTGCAGGCCGCCTACGGTCTTACCCGGCAGTGGCGCAGCGTCAGCATCGGCACCCGTCTGGGCGCATGGCGTCAGACCGGGAGTATCTCCGACCAGGGCCTGCAGCTCTCGGTCACGCTCTCGCGGTTGCAGCACGCCGCAGGCGCCAGCCAGCTGCGCCGCATCGGCGTCGAAGCACGGCGCACGCAGTCCGGTGATGCCGGTCAGCGCCTGCTGCTCGCGCAGTCCTGGCGCCGCGAACTGGACGCGACCGCGCGCGAGGTGGCCACCGAGGTCAGCGTGCAGGACGCCGCCGACGTCGATGCGCTGCTGGCGCTGCGCACCGCCACGCCGCTTGGCCAGACCAGTGCCGTGCTGTCGCACCACCGGCAGGCGCATGCCAGTGAGACCGGGTACAGCCTCAGCCATGGATCGGCGCTGGCGCTGTCGCCGCGCGGCCTGTTCTGGGGCGGCGCGCCCGGTGCCGACGCGGGCGTCGCCGTCAGCGTCGATGATGCCGCTGCCAGCGGGTTCGACGGCGCGGCCGCCGAGGTGAAAGCCGGGGCCAGCCGCCGCCAGGTGCTGCGCTCCGGTCAACGCCGCCTGCTGCCGCTGAGCGGCTATCAGCGCCATCAGGTGGAGGTCCAGGATGCGCACGGGCACGCACACGATGCCAGCGTGCGGGTGACCCATCCCGGCCCTGCCCAGCAGCCCTTCCTGTTGCCAGGCAGGCTGATCGCATTGCCGGTGGGCGTGGAAGTCACCTTCACCTATATCGGCAGCGCCGTGGACAAGGCCGGTGCCGCGCTGGCCGGTGCGCGTATCCTCAATGCGGCGGTTCCCCGGCTCGGGGCCGACGGCGGGTTCATCGCCGAATTCCCGCAGCGCGAAGCGGTCCTGTACCTGCTGCAGGCAGGTCGCCTGCTGCACTGCCCGCTGCAGGTGCGCGAGCAGCGCAGCGTGGTGCTGTTGGTAGGGCAGGTGGCGTGCACGCCTTTGGCACGCGACGCGCTGCCCGCCCGCATCGCCCTCCAGCCGCGTGTGCAGCAGTTGCTGGAGGATGCAGCGCCGATCGCGCAGGAGGGCCAATGGAGCGGACCCTGATGCGCGTCGTCATGCTCGTACCGGCCTTGTGGGTCGCCCAACCCGCGGCGGCGCAGCGCCCCCCGGTCACCACGCCGGCCGCAGGCACCACCGTGACCACGCTGACCCACGCGTTCGACCGTGCCGCGCCGCAGCCCCTGCCGTTATGGGCGCCACGCACCGTGCTGGGGTTCGACGAGGTGATGCACGGCCATGGCCGCCTGCATGTCACCTGCACCGATGACCCCGCGCGCGGGCGCTGCCCGCGCAGCGACACCGGCGAAGGACCGACCGGGCGCCAGTCGATCCTGCTGGAATTCCACGAACCGCGCAGCGGCCAGCGCCGCGACATCGGGGTCAGCGGATGGATGGAACGGGTCGAGTGGGAGCGCAGTTGCAGTGATGACTACTGGGACAAATCCGAGTACCCGTTGTGGACATCGGCAACCCGGGAGTGTCACATCGCTCCGGCCGGCACCGCCGCGACGTTGCAGGTGGCGGCAACGGACATCGGCGCGCTGGTGGCCGGGCGCTGGCGGGCCGAGCTGCACCTGGACGTGCGCGGTGGCGTGGGCGGCGCGGTACTCGGCCGGCACGTATTCGTGCTGGAGGTCACGGTGACCGATACCGAGCGGGCGGCCATCCACCTGCCCGAGCACGGCGGCTCGGCCGCGCCGATGGACCTGCAGTTGCAGTTGCGGGCCGTACCGCCGCCGGCCAGCGTCGGCGGCGAGGCCGTGCTGGACATGTGCCTGTACGACGGGCTGGGTTCCCACAGCGGCCAGCTGGTGCTGGTGGCGCGCGATCGCGGCCCAGACGTGCCGGGGCGGCCACGCGATGCATTTTCGGTGTGGCACCACGCGGGCGGCCGCGCGCCGCACGAGCGCATCGATTACCGCCTGCAACTGCTGTATGCGGGCACCACGATCGACCTGCACCGGGAGGCGCACACGGTGCTGACCGGCATCCACAGCGCCCCACTGCGGCCGGTACTGCTGCCCGGCATGGACCAGCCCGTGCACTGCGTGCCGACCCCGCTCAGCTTCATCACGCCCCGGGTGCCAGCGGCCGAAAAGCGCGACGGACGCTACCAGGGCGATCTCACGATTGAAATGCGCCTGCCCACCCGACGCCCCTGACGCCGACCGAGACTTCCATGCGCCTGCATCGCCTTTCCCTGCTGCTGTTGCTGCTTCCCGCCCTGCCGGTGTCGGCCAGCCTGGACGTGCACCCCATGCGTGTCCATGTCGACGCGGGCAGCACCACCAGCATCCGCGTGCAGGCGCAGTCGCCCCGCACCCAGTACGTCAGGGCCACGGTCAAGCGCGTGGTTGCCCCCGCCACCGAAGACGAAAGCGAAGTGGATGAGCCGACCGGCGACGCCGCGGCGATCGCCGTGACGCCGGGCATGTTCGCGCTCGCCGGCGGCGGCAGCCGGCTGGTGCGGGTGATCGCCCTGGCCCCGGTCAAGGAAGAAACCGCGTTCCGGGTGTACTTCGAAGGGGTGCGCGGAGATGACCCGGAGGCGCACCCCGATGCCCTGGAGACGCCCGCTGCCACCCTCGGCGTCAGCCTGGTATGGGGCGTGCTGGTCAACGTCCTGCCTGCCGATGGACGGGTGGCGATGCAGGTTGCCGGGGGCCGCCTGCATAACCACGGCACGCTCCGGCTGGGCATCCGCCGGGTCGAGCACTGCGTTGCGGCCGCCTGCATCACCCACGACATCGAACGCAGCGTCTACCCGGGCGCCACGCTGGCGTTGCCCTTCGAGCCGGTGCCCGGCGCGCGGCTGCGCGTGGATTACCGGCTCAGCCGCGACGGCTACCGCGAACACCAGCAGATCCTGCTGCCTTGAGAGGAAACACCATGCATGTTCTCTACCGATCCTTGTTGTTGATGGTGCCTGGCACCGCGTTTGCGACCGCGTTTCCGCCGCCGGGCGAGGCGGATCCGGCACCTCGCGAAGACAGCACGTCCGAGGCGACGCACAGCGTGGCCTTCGCCAGCGGGCTCGGCGTCGGCGTGGGCGTGGGCGTGGCCGGCGTGTTCGGCCGCGACCAGGTCCGCGACCGCCTGGTGTACTGCGAAGCGCCCGCGGTGCCGCCGGCGGAGGTTCCGATCGCACCGCCGGGGTGGGCCGATGCGCTGTGGCAGGTCAATCACAACCATGAGCGGATCGCGCGCAACCGGCTGGACATCGACCTGCTGCGCGACGGCGTGCAAGGCGTCAGCGCCGACCTCAGCGATGTGGTGCGTTTCGACAAGGACGCCATCGTGCACCTGCGCGGCTCGCGCCTGGTGGCGCTGGGCGCCGGTGAGGTCAGCGCCAGCAGCGCACACGCGGTCAACGGCGCGCAGCTGTTTGCCGCCGAAGCGCGGGTGGCTGCACTGGAATATGTACAACGCTATTTCAAGGTCGGATCGGACGAACTGAGCCTGCCCGCGCATGCCGGGTTCCTGGCCACCGCGATGGGCGCCGATGCCCGCGCCGTTGCCAGCGGCTCCACCGCGTACGGCAGCTACGCCACGGCATTGGGCAACAACTCGGTGGCGCTGGGCCGTGCAGCGATCGTCCTGGAAGGGGCCGCAGATGGTTTCGCGCTCGGCACGCGTTCGCGCGTGTTGGCCGAGAACGGCATGGCGCTCGGCGGCTCCACCCAGGTGTGGGCCGACGCCCATGACAGCGTGGCGTTGGGCTTTGGCTCGATCGTGCAGCGCCCCTGGGAGGTCTCGGTGGGCGGGCAGGGCCTGCGCCGACGCATCACCAACGTCCTGCCGGGCATCGCCGCCGATGACGTGGTGTCTCTGCGGCAGCTGTCGGACATGGCCAGCGTGCTCGGCACCAGCATCAACGCCGAAGGCGGCGTGCGCGGCATGCGTTTCGCGGTGCAGGGCAAGTGGCACGGCACCGTGGCCGGGGCGCTGGATGCGCTGGATTACGCGGTAAGCGCGGCACACCGGGCGCTGGACGACATGGGCGAGCAGGTCGGCGCGCTCGCGGCGCAGGACGGAGCCCGTCCGCCCTCCAGCGTGGCCGACGCCGCCGAGTCGATCACGGCGTCGGCGGACACGACCCACGCCGCAGGCCCGCAGGCCGCTGCCACCGGGACCGCCGTCGCGGCCGACGCGCGTGCGGTCGAGCCGGCCGCTGCGACACCGCCGCCGGCAGCGCAACTGTCGCCGGTCGACACCCGCGCCGTGGACGACGCGGTGCAGCGCGCCAACGCGTACACCGACCAGGCCCTGGCCGGCATCGACCGCCGCTTCGACCGCCTCGACCAGCGCATGAACCGCATGGCGGCGATGAGCAGTGCGCAGGCCGCCATGGCCATGAACACTGCGGGCCTGCCCACCTGGAACCGGCTGGGCGCGGGCGTCGGCCATGCCGACGGCGAATCGGCCCTGGCGGTGGGTTACCAGCGCGTACTGGACCGTCGCGCCACCACCAGCGTCAGTCTCAGTGGCGCCTTCAGCCAGGGCGGCGAAAGCAGCGTGGCGATGGGCGTGGGCATCGGCTGGTAGACCCTGCGCGGCGCGTGCTCAGGGGCCGTCCAGATAGCCCCTGATCTCGTCCTCGGCCAGCAGGCTGCGCAGCTGCGCGGCCGAGGCCCGCCGCATCGGCTTCTCGTCGATGCTCGACAGCGGCGGCTGGCGCAGCGCGTCGTAGGGCAGCACCGCCACGTCGAAGGTCAGCCCTTCGGCGGAGAACACCCACACCGGCACGTCCATCGTGCGTTCGCGGTCCAGGCGCAGGCGGCGCATTCGCGACTCGGCCGGGATGCGGTGTTCTTCCAGGAACCGCTGCACGGCATCGGCGTCGTCGCTGTGCAGCTGCAGCTGCACTGGGCTGTTGGCGTCGGCGGTGCCGTCCAGCACCGGTCCGCACAGGCGTGGTGCGAAGCCGTGCAGGAATTCCAGCGCACGCAGGCCGGCTTCGCGGCGTTGTCGCAGCTGCGTGCCATGCCCGGGGCCGGCGAACAGGCGCTGGTACTCGCGCAGGGCGTCTTCGATCTCGGTATTGCGCGGCAGCGAGGCATCATCGTGGATGCCCAGCCGCCCGGCGGCTTTCAGCTTGGCCTGGTGGTAATCGCGGATTCCGCCTTCGGCCATCAACCGCGCCGCCTCGTGGGCAAGCCGGTGGCGGCGTTCGCGGGTCTGGCTCTCGGCATGCTGACGGGCCCGATGCATGAGCGGCTCCCCCTGTTACGACCTGCCACCGAATGTACACCGATCATGTGACATCGATGTGGTGCCGGCCATCGGCCGGCACCCTTGTCCCATCAAAAAATATCGAACGCCGCGTCGTCGGCCTGCGGGGTCTGGGTATTGAAGTCGTACTCGGCCAGCTTCTCCATGTCCTCGACCTTGACCCACTCGGTAGCGCCGTTGAGCGTCGCCTGGACCATCCCGGTCGGCGGCTCGTTCTGCGCGATCGGCGTGTCCTTCAGCGCCACCCGCATGTAGTCGATCCAGATCGGCAGCGCGGCGCGGCCGCCGTACTCGCGGTAGCCCAGCGAACGGAAATCGTCGCGGCCCACCCATACGGTGGTGGCGTACGGGCCGCCGAAGCCGGAGAACCACGCATCGCGATGGTCATTGGTGGAGCCGGTCTTGCCGCCCACGTCCTCGCGACCGAGCACCTTGGCGGCCGTGCCGGTGCCGCGCTGGACCACGTCGCGCATCATCGAGACCAGCTGGTAGGCGGTGCGCGCATCGATCGCTCGCGGCGCGGTGCGCGCATTCGGGTCTACCGGCGCGGCCGGCTCCGCCGCCTGCTGCGGCTTGGCCGGGCCGGCCGGCGCAGGTGCGGCAGCGGCACCGAAGTTGAAACCGTCCACTACCTGGCTCACCGGCGCCCCGCCACTGGTGCCCACGCATTCGCGGCAGGCCCGGGCCGGGTTTTCCTTGAACACCAGGTTGCCGTCGCGGTCGCTGACCTGGTCGATCAGCCAGGTGTCCACGCGCGAGCCGCCGTTGGCGAACACGGCATAGCCGCGCGCCACCGACAGCGGGGTCAGCGAAGCGGTACCCAGCGACATCGACAGGTTCGGCGGCAGCTCGGCTTCGGCAAAGCCGAATTCGCTGATGTACTTGCGCGCGTACTCCACGCCCATGCCATCAAGCAGGCGCACCGACACCAGGTTGCGCGACTGCACCAGCGCTTCGCGCAGGCGCATCGGGCCACGGAAGCCGCCGCCGTCGTTCTGCGGCTGCCAGGTCTTGCCGCGGCGGTCGCGGAACACCACCGGCGCATCGAGCACGATCGAGGCCGGGTTGAAGCCCTTGTCGAAGGCGGCGGCGTAGATGAACGGCTTGAAGCTCGAACCCGGCTGGCGACGCGCCTGGGTGGCGCGGTTGAACTTGTTGCCGGAGAAGCTGAAACCGCCCACCAGGGCCTTCAGCGCACCGGTTTGAGCATCCAGCGATACCAGCGCGGACTGGCCGCGCGGGATCTGGTCCAGCAACCACTCGCCTTCCTTCTCGCCGGCGCGCACGCGGACGATGTCACCGCGCTGGACCAGCTTGGCCGGGCTCTTGCCGGTCCACTTGGCGGCCGAGGCGGGCAGCACCACCTCGGTGCGGTTGGCCAGCACCACCGTGGCGCTGCCATCGGCGCCGGTGCCGGCCACGATGGCCGGCAACAGCCCGGACTGGCCATTGATACCGCGCAGGTGCGCGGCCAGTGCGGCCGCATCATCGCCCGCGCCCAGCGCCACCTGCTGCTCCACCCCGTGCCAGCCGTGGCGGTGGTCGTAGGCCAGCAGGCCGTCGCGCACGGCCAGGTTGGCGGCGGTCTGCATCTCGGCATTGATGGTGGTGGTGACGTGGTAGCCCTTGTTGAGCACGTCGCCGCCGAAGCGGGCGATCATCTCCTGGCGGACCAGTTCGGCCACGTAGGGGGCCTCGACCTGCAGCGGGGGCTCATGCGCGCTGGCGTGCATCGGCACGGCCTTGGCTGCGTCGGCCTCGGCCTGGCTGATGAAGCCCAGGTTGGCCATGCGCTGCAGCACGTAATAGTCGCGGCGTTCGCGGGCGCGCTCGGGGTTGCTGATCGGGTTGCCGCTGGAGGGGAACTTGGGGATGCCGGCCAGCGAGGCCATCTCGTCCAGGCTCAGCTCGCCCAGCTTCTTGCCGTAGTAGAACTCGGCCGCCGCGGCCACGCCGTAGGCGCGGTTGCCGAAGAAGCTCTTGTTGAGATACAGCTCGAAGATCTCGTCCTTGCTCAGTTCCTGCTCGATCTTGCGCGCCAGCAGGATCTCGGCCAGCTTGCGGGTGTAGCTGTACTCGGAGCTGAGGAAGAACTGGCGGGCCACCTGCTGGGTGATGGTCGACCCACCCGGGACCCGCTTGTCGTTGGTGGTGGCCAGCAGCCAGACCGCGCGGCCGATGCCCTTGTAGTCCACGCCCCCGTGTTCATAGAAGCGGGCGTCCTCGGTGGCCAGGAAGGCCTGCTTCAGGCGCTCGGGGACCTCCTTCATGGTGATCGGGGTGCGCCGGGACTCGCCGAACACCGCCATGAGCTTGCCGTCGGCCGCATAGACGTACATGGGCTCCTGCATCTCGATGTCGCGCAGGGTCTGGACGTCGGGAAGACGGGAGGAAATGGCGTAGTACAGGCCCCCGGCGACCGCGGCGCCGATCAGTGCCAGGACCAGGAAGGCGACCAGCAACCAGCGCAGCCAGCGGCGAAGGCGAGTCATCAGTGTCAGATTCCGATTGCGAATTTCGTGGCCGCAGAGTATAGATTACGCAAGGGAACGGCTGGGGTTGTTCCCGGGGAGAGCATTCGGTCACCGTCAGGGGACGGGCGAAACGTGTCGTAAGTACACGTTTTGCACGTTGATGGTTGCGAATTGCAAAAAAAACGTTATTAATGCGCGGGCGCAAGTTTTGCGTCCAAGTGCCCGTCGGCAGGGGAGAAACCGTGGGGCTTATCCCAAAAAGCCAGTCGCCGCTTATTGGCGTCGACATCAGCTCGACTGCAGTAAAGCTCTTGCAGCTTTCCCGCAGTGGCAATCGTTTCCGCGTGGAACATTACGCTGTGGAACCACTACCGCCGAATGCGGTGGTGGAAAAGAACATCGTGGAAGTGGAGGCCGTGGGTGAGGCCATCCGCCGCGCGGTGAACCGTTCAGGCACCAAGGCCCGGCATGCCGCCGCCGCCGTGGCCGGCTCTGCGGTCATCACCAAGCTCATCCCGATGCCCGCTGACCTGGACGAGAACGACATGGAAGCCCAGGTCGAGCTCGAAGCGGTCAACTACATCCCGTATCCGATCGAGGAAGTGAACCTCGATTTCGAGGTGCTGGGGGCGATTCCCAACAACCCGGAAATGGTCCAGGTGCTGTTGGCGGCGTCGCGGTCGGAGAACGTGGAGCTGCGCCAATCGGCGCTGGAGCTCGGTGGCCTGACTGCCCGGGTGATGGACGTGGAGGCCTTCGCGGTCGAAAACGCCTTCGCGCTGGTGGCCAGTGAACTGCCGATCGCCAGCGATGGCGTGGTCGCGCTGGTCGACATCGGTGCCACCATGACCACCCTGAACGTGCTTCGTGGCGGGCGCAGCCTGTACAGCCGCGAACAGGTGTTCGGTGGCAAGCAGCTGACCGACGAGGTCATGCGCCGCTATGGCCTGACCTACGAGGAAGCCGGCCTGGCCAAGCGCCAGGGTGGGTTGCCGGAAAGCTACGAGATGGAAGTGCTCGAGCCGTTCAAGGAAGCCACGGTCCAGCAGATCAGCCGCCTGCTGCAGTTCTTCTATGCTGGCAGTGAGTTCAACCGGGTCGACCACATCGTGCTGGCCGGCGGTTGCGCGGCGCTGGCCGGTCTGCCGGAGATGGTGGAGGAACAGCTGGGCGTGGCCACCGTGGTGGCCAATCCGCTGGCGCAGATGACGCTGGGTCCGAAGGTGCAGGCGCATGCCCTGGCCCAGGACGCCCCGGCGCTGATGATTGCCACCGGTCTGGCGCTGAGGAGCTTCGACTGATGGCAAGAATCAATCTATTGCCCTGGCGCGCCGAGCGGCGCAAGCAACGCCAGCGCGAGTTCATGACCATGCTCGGCTTTGCGGCTATCGCAGGCGTGGTGCTGTCGGCGCTGATCTGGTTCTACTACGACCGCCAGCTCAGTGGCCAGGAGGACCGCAACGCGTTCCTCACGGCCGAGATCGCACGGGTCAAGGAGCAGAACAAGGAAATCGACCGCCTGGATCGCCAGAAGGACCGCCTGCTGGCGCGCAAGAAGGTGATCGAACAGCTGCAGGCCAAGCGCTCGCAGATGGTGCACCTGTTCGACGCGCTGGTCCGGACCATCCCTGACGGGCTGGTGCTGACCGCGCTGAAGCAGGAAGGCGACATCCTGACGCTGGAAGGGCGCACCCAGTCCAACGCCCGGGTCAGCGCCTACATGCGCAACCTGGAAAGCTCGGGCTGGATGACCAAGCCGGAACTGTCGGTGATCGAAGCCAGGAAGCCGGAAGAAGAGAAGGACAAGCCGATCGGCCCTGTCTCGGACATTTCCGCGCTGCCGTACGTGTTCGTGGTCAAGGTGACGCTGCCCGCGCAGAGCGAAGCGGTCGACGGCATCGCGCCGGATGGCACCGTGGAGGCACCGGGCACCGATCCGAATGCCGCGCCCGCCGCTGCCCCCGCCGTGGCCCCGCTTGCGCCGGCGCCGGCAGGAACTGGCGCACCGGCACCTGCGCCGGGCACTGCTCCGGCACCGGCCGCTGACCCGGCTGCGCCGGCGCCTTCGGGCAGCCGTATCGTTCCCGCCCCGGCAACGCAACCGGCGGCGTCCAGCACGCCGCAGAAGGGGGCCGCATGAGCCAGAAGAAAGTCAACCTGAAGGATCTGGACTTCAACAACATCGGCAGCTGGCCGCAGCAGGCGAAGATCGTCTTCTGCGCCCTGTTGACCGTGCTGATCGTCGTGCTTTCGTGGTTCCTGCTGATCAGTGGCAAGAGCGACGAACTGGCATCGCTGGAGCAGACCGAAGTCTCGCTGCGCGCCGATTTCGAGAAAGAGCAGGGCCGCGCGGTCAACTTGGAGCCGCTCAAGCAGCAGCTGGCCCAGATGGAGCAGGTGCTGCAGCAGATGCTGCGCCAGCTGCCCAGCAAGACCGAAATGCCGGACCTGATCATCGACATCTCGCAGACCGCGCTGTCCAGCGGCCTGGTCAACGAGCTGTTCCAGCCCGGTGAGGAAGTGCCCAAGGAGTTCTACGCCGAAAAGCCGATCGCCCTGCGCATGGTGGGCAGCTACCACCAGTTCGGTGCGTTCGTCAGCGGCGTGGCTTCGCTGCCGCGCGTGGTCATCCTGACCATGCACGACATCAACCTCAAGCCCAAGGACCCCAAGACCGGCATCACCGCGCGCAGCGGCGCGCTGGAACTGTCGGGCACGGTCAAGACCTACCGTTACCTGGACGACGTGGAAATGGAAGCGCAGGAGAAAGCGGCCGCACAGGCAGCAGGCCCGAACGGAGGCAAGCCATGAACCTGGCCAGCACCGCACGGGTATGTGGCCTGCTGATGCTGGTCCTGTTGGCGGGCTGCGCACGCAGCATCTCCAGCACGCCCGGTGACGCGCCCAACCTGGAAAAGTGGGTCGCCGACGTGCGCGCCCGCCCGGCACCGCCGCTCGAACCGCTGCCTGTCATGCAGCAGTTCGAGACCTTCGAGTACTCCGCGCAGGGGATGCGTGATCCGTTCACCGACGCCTGGGCCAACCCCCAGGCCGGCGGCTCGGGCCTGCGCCCGGATCCGAACCGCCGCAAGGAGCCGCTGGAAGCCTTCCCGCTGGACTCCCTGGACATGGTCGGTTCGATCGGCAAGGGCAGCGCACTGGTCGCGCTGGTGATGGCGCCGGACAAGGTCACCTATCGGGTGCGTCCGGCCGTCTACATGGGGCAGAGCGACGGCCGCGTGACCGGGGTCTTCGAAGACCGGATCGAACTGATTGAACTGGTGCCGGATGGCGCGGGCGGCTGGCTGGAACGGCCTGCATCGCTTGCGCTTGAAGATCAATGAATGATTATGGGGATAGCACGATGACCTTTTCCAACGCCATGCTGCAGCGTCCCGACCGGCGCCCGAAGCTGATCCACCTGTGCGCGCTGGGAGTCGCGCTCATGGTGGCCAATGGCACCCTGATGGCGGCCACGCCGGCCGCTGCAGCCACGACCCAGGGGGTCGGCCCCGCGCCGGCCGCCGCACCGGCCTCGCTGGCGGTGTCCAAGATCGATTTCAAGCGCGGTGAAGACGGCAGCGGCCGGCTGATCCTGCAGTTCGATGGAAAGGGCGCCAACCCGGACCTGCGCAGCCAGGGCAACAGCGTCGTGATCGACGTGGGCAACGCGACCCTGCCGGCGAACCTGCAGAAGTCGATCAATGTGGTCGACTTCGCCACGCCGGTGCAGCGCATCGATCCCAAGCCGTATGGCGGTGGCACCCAGCTGGTGCTGGACACCAACACGGCCTTCGAGTCGCTGGCCTACCAGACCGGCAACGAGTACGTGGTCGAGATCAGCGCCCGCAAGAGCGCCCCGGCCACCGGTGCGATCAACGCCACCACGGTGACCCAGGCGGCCACCGCGGTCGCGCAGCGTGGCTACAGCGGCAAGCCGGTGACCTTCAACTTCCAGGACGTGCCGGTGCGCACCGTGCTGCAGTTGATCGCCGAGGAGTCGAACCTGAACATCGTGGCCTCCGACACCGTCGAAGGCAACGTCACCCTGCGCCTGGTCAACGTGCCGTGGGACCAGGCACTGGACATCGTGCTGCGGGCCAAGGGCCTGGACAAGCGTCGTGACGGTGGCGTGGTGTGGGTGGCCCCGCAGCCGGAGCTGGCCAAGTTCGAGCAGGAGAAGGAAGACGCCCGCATTGCGATCGAGAACCGCCAGGACCTGATCACCGATTACGTCCAGATCAACTACCACAACGCCGCGCAGATCTTCAAAGCGCTGACCGAGGCCAAGGGTATCGGCGGCAGCGGTGGTGGTGGTGGCAGCGGTGGCGGTTCCGGCGGCAGCTCGCAGGAAGACAGCGGGTTCCTGTCCTCGCGTGGCCGCCTGGTGGCCGACGAGCGCACCAACACGCTGATGATCAGCGACATCCCGAAGAAGGTCGCGCGCATGCGCGAGCTGATCAACGTGATCGACCGCCCGGTCGACCAGGTGCTGATCGAGAGCCGCATCGTGATCGCCACCGATACCTTCGCGCGTGAACTGGGTGCCAAGTTCGGCATCACCGGCAGCCGCGACAACGTGTACTTCAGTGGCAACACCAGCACCAACCACGAAAACGTCACCAGCGACGGCGAGAACGCGACCGAGTACCAGGAAGCGCTCAACGAGTGGGCTGCCGGCGGCGGTACCGGTCCGATCCCGGTGCGTCCGCCCCGCACCATCAACACCGGTGGCCTGAACTGGAACCTGCCGGTGGCCGCGGCCAGCAACCCGGGTTCGCTGGCACTGTCGATCCTCAACGCTGGCTACCTGCTGGACGTGGAGCTGTCGGCCATGCAGCAGGAATCGCGCGGTGAAGTGATCTCGAACCCGCGCGTGGTCACCACCAACCAGCGCGAAGCGGTGATCAAGCAGGGTAAGGAAATCGGTTATGTCACCATCACCGGCGGCACTGCCGGCCAGGCGGCCACGCCCAACGTGCAGTTCAAGGAAGTGCTGCTCGAACTGAAGGTCACCCCGACCATCACCAACGACAACCGCGTGTTCCTGAACATGGCGGTCAAGAAGGATGAAGTCGAAAGCTACATCGTGCTGGAAGGCTACGGCCAGGTTCCCTCGATCAACCGCCGCGAAGTCAACACCGCCGTGCTGGTCGATGATGGCCAGACCGTGGTGATCGGCGGCGTGTACGAGTTCACCGACCGCAACAGCGTCAACAAGGTGCCGTTCCTGGGCGACGTGCCCTTCCTGGGCAACCTGTTCAAGAAGCGCAGCCGTAACAAGGACAAGGCCGAACTGCTGGTCTTCGTCACCCCGAAGGTGCTGCGCGTGGCCAAGACCAACTGAGCCGCTGATCCAGCACACGGTTGGTAAGCAAGGATCCGGTGCCCGCGAGGGCGCCGGATCTTTTTTTGGCTGTTCGTCCATAGGGAGTGGTTCAGGGCAGGGCAAGGCCGCCGCGCTATCCTGCCCCATGGCCCAGGCACACTGCTCCGGTTGCACCGCGCAATGCTGCCGGCTTACTGCCGTGCTGGCGCCGTCGGAGTGCGTCCCCTCGAACCTGACCACCGAGATTGCCGATGGCGTGCTGGCCATGGCCAAAAGCGCGGACGGCTGGTGCGTGGCGCTCGACCGGGAATCCATGTCCTGCGGCATCTATGCCGAACGGCCCATGGTCTGCAGGCGCTTTGAAATGGCCGGCCCCTATTGCAGCGCCATCTTCGACGGTGCAGGACGGGCGTAGCCGCGTTCAGGCAATCTTGATCCCGCTGCGCGGCCAGCCCTGCCATCATGTGCGCGGAACCTTACGCCTGTTGCGTGGGTCAGATGGACGCCATGAACCTGCCACCCCCCATGCCCGCAATCGACCCCACGCCCTTCGTTGACACCCCCGAACACGACCGCCTGCATGCCGGCTTCCGTGCATTGCGCGACTCGCTCGCGGCCGAGATCGTCGGCCAGGACGCGCTGGTCGAGCGCCTGCTGACCGCACTGCTGGCCGATGGCCACCTGCTGGTGGAAGGCGCCCCCGGGCTGGCCAAGACCACCGCCATCCGCGCACTGGCTGCGCGCCTGGAGGCCGACTTCTCGCGGGTGCAGTTCACCCCGGACTTGCTGCCCGCCGACCTGACCGGCACCGAGATCTGGCGGACGCAGGAAGGCCGCTTCGAATTCGTGCCCGGCCCGATCTTCCACCCCATCCTGCTGGCCGACGAGATCAACCGGGCCCCGGCCAAGGTGCAGTCGGCGCTGCTGGAGGCCATGGGCGAGCGCCAGGTCACCGTGGGCCGGCATACCTATGCGCTGCCGGCGTTGTTCCTGGTGATGGCCACCCAGAACCCGATCGAGCAGGAGGGCACCTTCCCGTTGCCCGAAGCCCAGCTGGACCGGTTCCTGATGCATGTGCGGATCGGCTATCCCGATTCCAACGCCGAAGCCGAGATCCTGCGCCTGGCCCGTGAGCGCGCGCGTGATGCGCTCGGCACCGCGCCGGCGGCCCCGGCGCGCATGCCGCTGGACGACGTGTTCGCCGCCCGTCGCGCGGTGCTGTCGCTGCACATGGCACCCGCCTTGGAGCGTTACCTGATTGAACTGGTGCTGGCCACCCGCGACCCGGGTCGCTATGACCCGGCACTGGCAAAGCGCATCGCCTGGGGCGCCAGCCCGCGCGGTTCGATCGCGCTGGAGCGCTGCGCGCGCGCTCGCGCCTGGCTGGCCGGCCGCGACTTCGTGACCCCCGAGGACGTGCGCAGCGTTGCTCCTGACGTGCTGCGCCACCGCGTGCTGCCCAGCTATGAAGCCACCGCCGAAGGCTGGGATGGCGAGCGGCTGGTGGCCGAGCTGCTGGCCCGCATTCCGGTGCCTTGAGATTCGCATGACCGCCCTGGATGACACTGCTGCCGATGCGCTGGCGGGCAACGGCGTGCAGCCGACCCTGGCCGAACTGGTCGCATTGCGTCGCAGCGCGCACCGGCTGGCACCGGCGCGACGCGGGCGGCTGGCGCATGCCGGCCAGGCGCCCTCGCCGATGCGCGGGCGCGGCATGGAGTACGCAGAATCACGCGAATACGTCGCCGGCGATGACGCGCGGCACATCGACTGGCGGGTGACCGCGCGCACCGGTCGCGCGCATACCAAGCTGTTCCAGGCCGAACGCGAGCGCCAGACATTGCTGGTGGTCGATACCGACCCGGTGCTCTACTTCGGCACCCGGGTGCGCTTCAAGTCGGTACAGGCTGCGCGGGTCGGCGCCGTGGCGGCGTGGTTGGCACAGCGCCAGGGCGACCGCCTGTCGGCACTGCGTGGCAGCCGCAGCGAAGCACCGATCCCACCGGCCGGCGGTACCCGCGGCGTGCTCCGCGTACTCGATGCACTGACCCGCTGGTACGCCGCGCCCCCGCCCGACGACGCCGGCCTCGACCACGCACTGCAGCAGGCCGCGCGCGTGCTGCGCCCCGGCGCGCGCGTGGTGGTGCTGGCCGATCCGGCCCGCGCGGCGGCCATCGACGTTCCGCGCTGGACCGCGCTGGCCATGCACCATGAAGTGCAGCTGATGCTGCTGGCCGATCCGCTGGAGCTGGCGCCGCCGGATGGCGTGCTGCCGTTCCTGTCGCAGGGCCGGCAGGTGGTGCTGGACCTGCACGATCGTGCCGTGCGCGACCACTGGCATGCCCGCTTCGTCGAACCGCTGGAAGCGCTGCAGCGCAGCCTCGGCGCCCGCCGCATCCAGGTGCACGTGGTCAGTACTGACGATGCCAGCGACTGCTGGCTGGGCCCGCTGCCGTCGGCGGTGGTTGCATGAGCGCGGCCACCTCGCTGCCGCTGCGCGACGTGCACCTGCCGCCCATCCCGTCCTGGTGGCCGCTGCCGTTGGGCTGGTGGCTGGTGCTGGCGGCGCTGGCGCTGGTCGTGCTGTTGGCCTGGGCGTGGCGCGCGCATCGACGGCGCCAGCGGCGGCGCTGGCTGCGGCTCTTCGACACGACGGTCGATGCTGCGCAGCACGGCACTGCCCAGGTAGCCGCAATGGCCGAACTGCTGCGCCGCGCCGCGCGCCGCCGCCAACCGGGCGCGGAACTGCTGCAGGGCCAGGCCTGGCTGGAATTCCTCGATGCCCCCGGCAGCCGCGCCTTCTCCGACGGCGATGGACGCCTGCTGCTGGACGGGGGCTACCGTCGCAGCCTCGACGCTGCCGACGTGCAGCGCGTGCGCGACCTCGCGCGCGCACGCTTCCTTGAGCTGATCAGCAGGCGCGGCCGATGATCCCGGGCCTGTCTTCCGTGCTGCCTTGGCTGGATGCGCTGGCCTGGCCGTGGGCGTTGTTGGCGCTGCCACTGCCGTGGCTGATGCGCTGGTGGCCACGCCGCAACGCAGCGGCGCCCGCGCTGCGCGTGCCATATGCCGCCGGTGCGCTGGCCGAACTCGGCCAGGCCAGTGGCGTGGCCGGCTGGCGGATCGGGCGCCTGCTGCTGTGGCTGGCCTGGGCCTGCCTGTGCGTGGCCATGGCCCGGCCACAGCAACTCGGCGAACCGGTCACCCCGCCGCAGCAGGGCCGGCAGATGATGCTCGCCGTAGACGTCTCCGGCAGCATGAGCGAACCGGACATGATGCTGGGTAACCAGGTCGTGCAGCGTCTGTCCGCGGCCAAAGCAGTGCTGGCCGATTTCCTCGACCGCCGTGCCGGCGACCGGGTCGGGCTGCTGATCTTCGGCGAGCGTGCCTACACACTGACCCCGATCACCGCCGACCTCACCACCGTGCGCAACCAGCTCACGGACAGCGAAGTCGGCCTGGCCGGCCGCGACACCGCCATCGGCGATGCCATCGCACTGGCGGTCAAGCGCCTGCGCGAACAGCCCGAAGGCCAACGCGTGCTGATCCTGCTGACCGACGGCGTCAGCAACGCCGGCGTGCTGCAGCCGTTGCGCGCGGCCGAACTGGCCCAGGCCGAAGGCGTGCGCGTGTATCCGGTGGCCTTCGGCGGCGACGGTGGCATGAGCCTGTTCGGCGTGCAGATCGCCGCCGGCGACGACCCGGTGGACGAGGCTACGCTGCGCCGCATTGCCGAGCTCACCGGCGGCCGTGCGTTCCGCGCGCGCAACACCGACGAACTGGCCGGCATCTATGCCGAGCTGGACCGGCTGGAGCCGATCACCGCCGCAGGCGCGGCGGTACGCCCCTATATCGAACGCTATGCGTGGCCGCTTGCACTGGCCATGCTGCTGGGTGGGCTGGGCTGGCTGCTGCCGAGGCGCTGGGCATGAATACCCTCTTGAACCACGTGCATCTGGCGCGCCCGGAACTGCTCTGGGCGCTGGCCGCACTGCCGCTGATCGCGCTGCTCTGGACCTGGCGCCGCCGGCGCAGCAGCGTCTGGCGGCAGAACGTGGATGCGCACCTGCTGCCGCACCTGCTGGTGGCCGGCGGGCGCCGCGCCTGGAGCGGGCTGGCGCTGCTGTTGCTGGGCTGGACACTGGCCGTGGTGGCCCTGGCCGGACCGGGTTGGCGACAACTGCCGCAGCCGCTGTGGCAGGCACCGGCGCCGCTGGTGGTGGCGCTGGACCTTTCATCGCGCACCACCGCCACCGACCTGCCGCCGTCGCGCCTGCTGCAGGCGCGGGCCAAGCTGGCCACGCTGCTGCGCGAGCGCAGCGGCGGGGAAGTGGCGTTGCTGGCCTACGCCGACGATGCCTTCACCGTTGCCCCGTTGACCGGCGACGCCGCCAACGTGGCGCTGTACCTGGATGCGCTGGCCCCGGACGTGATGCCACGCGACGGCCAACGCGCCGACCGTGCGATTGAAGCGGCGGTGCTGTTGCTGCAGCAGTCCGGCGCCAAGGGCGGCGATATCCTGCTGCTGACCGACCGTGCCGATGACGCCGCACGTGCTGCCGCCGCTGCCGCCAAGGCGCAGAACATCCACGTCTCGGTACTCGGACTCGGCACTGCGGCCGGTGCGGCCTACCGCAGCGGCGATGGCCAGATCGCGCGCGCGCAGCTGGAGCCGGACACGCTGCGCGCGGTGGCCGATGCCGGCGGTGGTCGCTACGCGCCGGTGGCTGACGACGAAGGTGATCTGAAGGCGCTGGGCGTGCTGACCCCGCGCGCCAGCGCAGGCGAGCAGCAACGCCGCGAAGGCGAAGGCCTGGCCTGGCGCGACGAAGGCTTCTGGCTGCTGCCGCCGTTGATGCTGCTTTCGCTGTGGGCCTTCCGTCGCCGTGGCGTGGCGGCCGTGGCCTTGGTCTGCGTGATGCTGCCGCTGGCCATGCCCGCGCCCGCGCAGGCCGCCGAACGCAACTGGTGGCAGCGCGCCGACCAGCGCGACCAGCAGCGCGTGGCCGAGGGGGTGGACGCTTACCGGCGCGGCGATTTCCAGGCAGCACAGCAGCAGTTCGAGGGCGTGAACGACGCCGAGGCCCGCTACAACCTCGGCAACGCGCTGGCCCGGCAGGGGCAGTACGACGCGGCGATTGCCGCCTACGACCAGGCGCTGGCACAACGCCCGGGCATGCCCGATGCGGTGGCCAACCGTGCCGCCGTGGACGCCGCCCGCAAGCGCAAGCCGCCACCGGGTGCCGGGCAGCAACCGCAGCAGCAACAGCAGAAGCAGAATCAGTCGCAGCAGTCCCAGCAGCAACAACAGCAACAGAAACAGGACCCCGCCCCGAAAGGCGAGCAGGGCCAGCCCCAGCCGGGGCAGGGCACGCCGCCGCAGGACCCGCAGGCGGGCAAGCCCGATCCGGCCGAACAGGCACGGGCCGATGCGGCCCAGCGCGAGCGCATGCGCCAGGCGTTGGAAAAGCAACAGGCCGACGCTGGCAAGACCCCGGCGCAGCGCCGCGAGGCGAACGAGACGCCGCAGCAGCGCGAGCAGCGCCAGGCGGTCGAAGCGTGGATGCGGCGGGTGCCCGATGAACCGGGCAACCTGCTGCGGCAGAAATTCCAACTGGAAAGCGAACGCAGGAAACGGGACGGACAATGAGCGCAGCATCCCCCACGCAACGTTGGTGGCGCGCCTGCGCTTGGCTGCTGCTGGGCGTGAGCAGCCTGGCCCAGGCCCAGCCCCGCGCGTGGCTGGATCGCGATGCGATCAGCGACACCGACACGGTCACGCTCAATATCGAGACCGATGCCGGCGCACCGGATTACGCGCCGTTGCAGGCCGATTTCGAGCTCAGCGGCCAGACCAGCAGCCGCCAGGTGCAGTGGAGCCAGGGCGCGATGCAGTCGCGCTCGTTGTACGGCGTAGCGCTCAGCCCCCGGCGCAGTGGCGTGCTGACCATTCCCGCGCTCCAGGTGGGCGCGGCGCGGACCGCGCCATTGCAGTTGACCGTGGCTGCCAGTGCCGCCGCCACGCCCGCCGTGCCCGGCAACGCCACTGCCTTTGTCGAAATGGAGGTCGATGACGCCAGCCCCTACGTGCAGCAGAGCGTGGGCGTGGTGGTGCGCCTGTACTACGCTTCGCAACTGCTGTCGGGCGAACTGGGCGTGGATGCGCCCGAAGGCGCCTCGATGCAGCGCGTCGGCGAGGATCGCAGCCTGGTCCGCGAGATCAACGGGCGGCGCTACAACCTGGTCGAGCGCCGCTACCTGCTCATTCCCGAGCGCAGCGGGCCGCTGGTGCTGCCCGGCGCGCGTTTCAACGGCCGCAGCGCTGGCGGCTTCTTCGATGACCTGTTCGGCGGCGATGGCCGGCTGCGCGCCAACGCGCCCGACCGCACCCTGCAGGTGCAGGCACAACCCGACGCCGCACCGCAGCCGTGGTTGCCACTGCACGACCTGCGCCTGCGCTACACCGCCGCGCCCACCCGCGCCCGCGCCGGCGAGGCGGTCACGGTGGTGGTGGAGGCGGTGGCCGACGGCGCCACCCGCGCGCAGTTCCCCGAGCTGCCGCCGCTGGATGCCGGCCCAGGCGCGCAGGTGTTCGCCGAGCCGCCGCAGTACGACGAAACCTTCAACGGCAGCACCCCGCGCCTGACCCTGACCCGCCGTTATTCGGTGGTGCCACGCCAGCCTGGCACCCTGGTGATTCCCGGCCCGCGCATGGCCTGGTGGGATGTGCGTGGCCGCCAGGCGCGCACCGCCACGCTGCCCGACCTCAGCCTGGCCGTGGCCGCCGGCGCCCCGGGGACGGCGCCGCCGCCGACCGCGCTGGATACCACCTCGGCCTTGCCCGGTACCCCCGCCACGCCGTCCGACGCCGTCACCGTGGCGGCCGCGGCCAGCCGCCCCTGGGGCTGGATCGCGGCAGCGGCCGGCTTTGCGGCGCTGTGGCTGCTGACCCTGGCGTGGGCGTGGCGGCGCCGGCGCGTGGCAGCGCCCGGCGCATCCCACGCGGCGGTGGGGCCGGCTGCCTCCGCACAGGTCCCGTCGCGCGGCGAGCTGCGCCGCGCCCTGGACCACGAAGGGCTGGACGAGATCGTCGCACTGCTGGGCAGAATGGGCGGCGTACACGGCCTGGATGCCGTGCTGGCGCGGCTGGCCGACCCGGCCCAACGGCAGGCCCTGAGCGACATGCAGGCCGCGCGCTGGAGCCGCGACGGCGGCGATGCAACCCAGGCGCGACAGGCGCTGCGCCGCGCCTTCCATGACGGACCGCACTGGCAGCCGCCGCAGGCCGCAGAAAATACTGGGCTGGCGCCGCTCTATCCTTCGGGACGCTGAGCGGCCCCCGGGCCGGGTTGGCCGGCTTTGCTAAGCTCTTTCTCTAATTTTCAAGGAACACCGCTCCATGACTGAGGCCGCAACGACCCGGCAGAAGCTGCCATTGCATTGGAAAATGGGCATTGGCTTCGGGCTTGGCCTGCTGCTGGGGCTGATCGTGCACGCCGTCGGGCCGGGCATTCCCTGGCTGCCCGATGCCGCCCGCGCGGTGATGACCTACCTGACCACGCCGCTGTCGGGCCTGTTCCTCAACCTGATCTTCATGCTGATCGTGCCGCTGATCTTCTCGGCGCTGGTGATGGGCGTGTCGGAGATGGGCGACATCCGCTCGCTCGGCCGGATCGGCTGGAAGACCCTGGCCTACACCGTGCTGCTGTCGGGCATCGCGGTTGGCCTGGGCCTGGTGCTGGTGAACGTGCTCAAGCCGGGCGTGGGCGTGGACCCGGCCATGGCCCAGCAGCTGCTGCACGAGAACGTCGAGCGCAGCCGCGAGATCGTGGCCAACATCGGCGAGCAGCCCAAGGGCATGGACATGCTGCTGTCGATCGTGCCCAGCAACGTGCTGGCCGCCGCCTCCAGCAACGGCGCGATCCTGTCGCTGATGTTCTTCGCGCTGATGTTCGGCATCGGCATGGTGCTGTCGCCGGATGAGAAGACCGCGCCGCTGCGCAAGGTCATCGAAGGCGTGTTCGAAGTCTCGATGACCCTGATCAACCTGGTCATCCGCCTGGCGCCATACGCGGTGGCCTGCTTCATGTTCAACCTGGCCGCGATCTTCGGCTTCGACCTGCTGATCCGCCTGGGCGCCTACGTGGGCGTGGTGGTGCTGGCGCTGGCACTGCACATGGTGGTGACCTACGGTGCGGCGGTGTGGCTGTCGGGGCGTTCGCCGCTGGCGTTCTTCCGCGATACCCAGGAGGCCACGGTGATGGCGTTCTCCACCGCCTCCAGCAATGCCACCCTGCCGACCGCGCTGCGCGTGGCCGACCAGATGGGGCTGCCGCAGAAGGTATCGCGCTTCGTGCTGACCGTGGGCGCCACCGCCAACCAGAACGGCACCGCGCTGTTCGAGGGCGTGACGGTGATCTTCCTGGCGCAGTTCTTCGGCGTGGACCTGAGCATCACCCAGCAGCTGATGGTGATGGTGGTCTGCATCCTGGGTGGCATCGGCACCGCCGGCGTGCCGTCCGGCTCGCTGCCGGTGGTGGCGATGATCTGCGCCATGGTCGGCGTCGACCCGATGGGCATCGGCCTGATCCTGGGCGTGAACCACTTCCTGGACATGTGCCGCACCGCGCTCAACGTCACCGGCGATCTGGCCCTGACCACCCTGGTAGCCAAGGGCGAAAGTGATGAAAGTCACATTCCCGGGCCTGTCGCGCCGCGCGATTGAATGCGAGGTTGATGCCATGGATACTGGCCCGGCGCATGGAAGGCGCCGGGTCGGCGTCGTGCGGGGAAAGGAGAATCACATTCATGAAGAAGTATCTGATGGTGGCCGTGCTCGGCCTGCTGGCGTTCGATGCCAGCGCGAAGTCGGAATGCCCGAACTACAAGCAGGAAGGCAGTTATTTCGCGGGCCGCAAGTTCACCAACTGGGATGTTGTTCCGGTGTCTGCGGACGTGGCGTACAAGCGCATCAAGGTGGAAGGCGTGAGCTCGGGCTTGACCCTGAAGTCGGAAGACAAGGAAGCAGGGCTGCTGATGTTCGAGCAGAACGCCAGCGGCTCCAACGGCCAGGTCACCCTACCGTGGAACGTGGTGATCACCCCGCAGGGAGCGACGTCCTCCAAGGTCATGGTCACCAAGCTGACCCCGGGTGGCTACGCTACCGGTGAGAAGTTCCAGCGTGAATCGACCTGTGCGGTGATCAATTCGGCCACCGGCGAGGCCTGATCCACGACGTCCAGGCTGAAACGCCCCGCCCAGCGGGGCGTTTTCGTTGGTGTACCGCAGCCGTCTTCACACACACGGGCAGCCTGACCCGCCCGGTGGACTGTGGGACAATGAGTGGCCCGCAGCCAGCGGGAGCCTCCCGACCCCGACAGAACCATGACGCAGCCCACCCGCCGCCAGTTGGCCAACGCCATCCGCTTCCTTGCCGCTGATGCGGTCGAAACCGCCAAGTCCGGGCATCCCGGCATGCCGATGGGCATGGCAGATATCGCGGAAGTCCTCTGGAACGACTATCTCCGTCACAACCCGAACAATCCGAAGTGGTTCAACCGCGACCGCTTCGTGCTGTCCAACGGCCACGGCTCGATGCTGCAGTACGCGTTGCTGCACCTGAGCGGCTACGACCTGCCGATCGAACAGCTCAAGCAGTTCCGCCAGCTCGGCAGCAAGACCGCCGGCCACCCCGAACACCATGAAACCCCCGGGGTGGAAACCACCACCGGTCCGCTCGGCCAGGGCCTGGCCAACGCGGTCGGTTTCGCGCTGGCCGAAAAGCTGCTGGCCCAGCGCTACAACCGCCCCGAGCACGAGATCGTCGACCACCGCACCTGGGTGTTCCTGGGCGACGGCTGCCTGATGGAAGGCATTTCCCACGAAGCGGCCTCGCTGGCCGGTACCTGGGGCCTGGGCAAGCTGGTCTGCTTCTGGGACGACAACCACATCTCCATCGACGGCAACACCGCCGGCTGGTTCACCGACAACACCCCCGAGCGTTTCGAAGCCTATGGCTGGAACGTGGTGCGCGGCGTCGATGGCCACGACCCGGAAAACATCAAGGCCGCAATCGACAGCGCGCTGTCGCAGTCCGACAAGCCGACCCTGATCTGCTGCCGCACCACCATTGGTTTCGGTTCGCCGGGCAAGGCCGGCAAGGAATCCAGCCACGGCGCACCGCTGGGCAAGGATGAGCTGGAAGCCACCCGCAAGCAGCTGGGCTGGAACTACGGCCCGTTCGAGATCCCTGAAGAGATCTACGCCGGCTGGCGTGCCGGTGGTACCGGCACCGTGCGCCAGGCCGAGTGGGACCAGCAGTTCGACAAGTACGCCGCGCAGTTCCCGGCCGAAGCCGAAGAACTGACCCGCCGTTCGCAGGGCGAGCTGCCGGCCGATTTCGTCGCCAAGGCCGATGCCTACATCGCCCAGGTCCAGGCCGAAGGCCAGACCATCGCCTCGCGCAAGGCCTCGCAGCTGGCCATTGAAGCCTTCGCGCCGCTGCTGCCGGAGCTGGTGGGTGGTTCGGCTGATCTGGCGCACTCCAACCTGACCCTGTGGAAGGCCAGCAAGTCGGTCGCCACTGACGACCCAAATGCCAACTACGTGTACTACGGCGTGCGCGAGTTCGGCATGACCGCCATTGCAAATGGCCTGGCCCTGCATGGCGGCTTCATTCCGTTCGATGCCACCTTCCTGGTGTTCAGCGACTACGCCCGCAACGGCGTGCGCATGAGCGCGCTGATCCCGGCCCATGCCATCCACGTGTACACCCACGACTCGATTGGTCTCGGCGAAGACGGCCCGACCCACCAGCCGGTGGAGCACCTGGCCTCGCTGCGCTACATCCCGAACAACGATGTGTGGCGCCCGTGCGATGCGGTCGAATCGGCGGTCAGCTGGAAGGCGGCAATCACCCGCCAGGACGGCCCGAGCTGCCTGGTGTTCAGCCGCCAGAACCTGCCGCACCAGCCGCGCAGCACCGACCAGGTGGCACAGATCGCCCGGGGCGGTTACGTGCTGGCCGATGCCGAAGGCGGCGTACCCGACGTGATCCTGATCGGTACCGGTTCGGAAGTGGGCCTGGCCGTGGCCGCCAAGGCCGAGCTCGACGCCGCCGGGATCAAGACCCGCGTGGTCTCGATGCCGTCCACCGATGTGTTCGAGCGCCAGGATGCGGCCTACCGTGAATCGGTGCTGCCCAACGCGGTGCGCAACCGCGTGGCGGTCGAAGCCGGCGTCACCGGTTTCTGGCGCCAGTACGTGGGCCTGGACGGTGCGGTGATCGGTATCGACACCTTCGGCGCATCGGCCCCGGCTGAAGCGCTGTACAAGCACTTCGGCATCACCACCGATGCGGTGGTGGCTGCTGCGAAGGCGCAGCTGGCCGGGTAAGGGCAAGCAACCGACGTAGTCCAGACGGCGCTTCCCGGAACGGAAGCGCCGTTTTCATTTGTCCGCGTTGCGTTACGCGGTGCGCGCCAAGCCCAACCGCACCAGACGCGCTTCAACTTGCTCGCCGAACGTCTTCGGCGCATCCAATCCCATCCGCTGCAGGTACACCACGTCGCCATCGCCGGCTGGCTGGGTAAACGCGGCCAGCACCGTGCGCAGCTTCGTGCCCCGCGTCTGCGTGTTCTGCTTCAGCCAGCCCAGCGCCTTCACCAGGTGCTGCTCCACTTCGGTGAAATCGCTGCCCAGCGGGTAATCGGGCAGGGCGCCGGACTGCCGGAACGGCGCCAGCGATGCACTCACCGCGGCGGCCGTATTGCGTCGTGCCCAATGCTCCGGCGCGACAAAATCATTCGCCAGCTTCTTCGAGGCCTTCGCCGTCTGCAGCAGGTTGGCCTGGAAATCCGCATCGGTGATCGCCGCCATGCCGGTCACACAGTCCTCGTCGGTGAGGTTGCGCAGGTCGGCGATGCCATATTCGTTGATGTAGATATCGCGCAGGTGGCGCGGAATCGTGGTGTGCCCGTAGTTCCAGCGCACGTTCGACTGCAGCGTGCCCTTGTCCTCGCGGATCGCGCGGAACATCAGGGCGCTGCGTGCTTCGGGCAGCGCGTGCGCCATCGCCACGAAGTTGTACTGGCCGCCCACGCCGGAGACCACGCGCCCGTCTTCCAGCGCATCGGACACCGCCGCACCCAGCGCGGTGGCCATCATGCAGGAGTTGAAGAAACGCGCATGTCTGCGCTGCAGCCGTTCCAGCGCTTCGTTGCCGCCATACAGCTGGTTGATCTCGCTGATCCGGCGCATGCCGATCGCGCGGGATTCCGCTTCCGGCAGGTCGCGCAGCCACTGGTAGAACTCCGGCGAGCCCAGGTAGAACGCGCCATGCAGGTATTCGCCTTCGGCGTCCAGCGTGGCGTGGTCGATGGTCAGCGTGCTGCCGCTTTCAATCCGCTCCATCAGCGCCAGGTCATCGTGCACCTTGCGTCGAATCACGCCAGTCTGCACCAGCCGGCGGAAGCCTTCGTTGAGCATCTCACTGCAGCCGTACAGACCCACCTCGAACGGCTCCAGGCCGCCGCATTCGAGCACCGTCGGGTGGCTGGCCAACGTCGGGTCCAGCGCGTGCAGGATCTGCCGGTAGCGGGCGTTGTCGGTGTGGCGCAGCACCAGCGCGTGGCTGATCGCATCGGCCAGCGTGCCGATGCCGATCTGCAGCGTGCCACCATCGCGGACCAGTGCGCTGGCATACAGCCCGATGGCGTAGTCCGCATCGCTGACCGGCTGGCGCGGCAGACCGAACAGCGCCGGATACGGCGCCGGCGGCGTGATCACCAGGTCGAAGAAGGACACATCCACCGTGGCCGAGCCGCCCAGGTAGGGCAGCTGCGGATCGATCTCGGCAATCAGCAGCGGGCGCGGCAGGCCGCGCGCCAGCATGGCGTCGATCGTGTCCTGGGTGATGTCGTTGTTGCAGGACAGCGACAGGCGCCGGTCGTCGGGCCGCATCGCCACTTTCTGCACGATCGCGTGCGGCGCGCGCTGCGCCACCGCATCGGCGGCATGGGTGTAGTTGAGGCTGGTGTAACCGCGCTGGGCCTGCGATGAACCGAGCAGCGCGCCGGACTGCATGTAGAACTCCTCCACCTGCACATGGTCGGGCAGGCGGTCGCGCACCATCGCATCGGCGTAGGCCAGGCGCGGGAAATCCTCGCCGAAATGACGCGCCGCGAACGGTGCCATGAAGCGCGCCTCCAGCCCGCCGCCGGCCTTGGGCGGGTTCAACGACAGCGCCGTATAGATCTGCAGCGGGCGCGATGGGTCGTTCTCGATCCGCGCATACAGCGCGTTGAGCAGCCGGTGCGGCTTGCCCAGTGCCAGCGGTGCGCCGATGCGCAGCGGCCCGTCAACACGCTGCAACAGCCAATCGGTGGCAGCGTCCAGGTCGGTGAGATGCTCGGTCATTCGGCGTTCCTGCAAAGTCTTGAAAAGCATTACAGCACTTCCGGCTTGAACGGACCGCGACGCAGGGGCTTGACATGGCCAAGGATTACGCGCGTAATCGATCCGTCGATTACGGATGTAAATGATGAGCCAGATCAGCGAAGCCGAAGCCGTTGTCATGGAAGTGCTCTGGAACCGGCACCCGCAGGGGGCCGACGAGGTGGTGGCGGCGCTGGCCGACCGCGACTGGGCAGAGCCCACCATCAAGACCCTGCTCAACCGCCTGCTTACCAAGGGCGCGATCAGCGCCAGCCGTGATGGCCGCCGCTATCTGTACTCGCCGGTGCTGCTGCGCCAGGCCTGGGTGGCCGAACAGAGCAGCGGCCTGCTGGACAAGCTGTTCGCCGGCCGGGTCGCGCCGTTGGTGGCCCATTTCAGCGAACGCGGCGAGTTGAGCGCGCAGGACATCGCCGAACTGAAGAAGCTGATCCAGGAGCTGGACCATGACTGAGCTGCTGCAGGGAGTGCTGCTGGCAAGCATGTGGGTGTCGATCGCCGTGGTGCTGCTGGCCGCGCTGCGCCCGCTGCTGCGCCGGCTGGGCGGCGCACCGCTGGTGTACCGGAGCTGGTGGCTGCTGCCGCTGGTGCTGCTGGCACCGCTGTTGCCACTGCCCGGCGTGCCACTCGTCGAGGCCACGCCGGTGCACGCGCTGGGGGCTGCGCTGCGTGCGCCGGAGCTGCCCGCCGACGCGGTGCTGTGGCCGGCTATGCTGGTCGCGCTGTGGGCGGCCGGCGCACTGCTGGCCGGCATCCGCCAGTGGCGTGGCCAGCGCCGTTTCGAGCGTGGCATGGGCGCGCTTCACCCGCGAAGCGATGGCAGCTGGCAGGCCAGCGCCGATCCCGGCCTGCCGGCCCTGGTGGGCCTGTGGTCACCGCGCGTGGTGGTCGGCCCGGATTTCGACCTGCGCTTCAGCGCGGCCGAACGCGCGCTGATCCTGCAGCATGAATGCCAGCATCGCCGGCACGGCGATCACTGGGCCAATGCCGCGCTGGCGCTGCTGCGCTGCCTGTTCTGGTTCCATCCGTTGTTGCCGTGGGCCTCGCGCCGCTTCCTGCGCGACCAGGAGCTGGCCTGCGACGCACGCACGGTCGACCCGTATCCGGCCTCGCGCCGGCTGTACGCCAACGCGCTGCTGAAGGCGCAGTTGGTCCACCCGGTTGCGCCCATGGCCTGCCACTGGCGTAGCCAACCGATGTTGAAGGAGCGAATTGCCATGATGAAGGAACACAAGCGCAGCGCGTTGCCGTGGGTGACCGGCCAGGTACTGGTGGTGGGGCTGTGCATGGGGCTGGGCGCGGTCGCCTGGGCCAGCCAGGCCGGCAGCGGCGGCAGCCCGGCGATCAGTGCCGAACCGTTCCAGTTCGCGCAGGAAGATGCGGCCAAGGCAGGGCTGGAGCGCCCGGTGACGATCGACAGGATGCCGCCGCCGAGCTATCCCGCCAGCGCGTTCGAAAACAACCAGAGCGGCGAAGTGGTGCTGCGGGTGGAGGTGGACGCACAGGGCAGGGTCAGCGATGTGCGCGTGCTCAGTGCCACCAACCCGGGCGTGTTCGACGCCGCGTCGATCGCTGCAGCCCGGCAGTGGACGTACCGTCCGGCGATGAAGGACGGCAAAGCGGTGGCGGCCGCGGTCCGCATTCCAGTGAACTTCGCCATGACTGAAACGGTGACCGGCCAGTGAGGTGGCAGCTGCCTGCGGCGGTTGCGCTCGTGGTGGGGGTGGCTGGCTGCGCCGGCCACGACCGCCTCACCACGGTGGATTCACGGGCCGAAACGGTCGGCCACCAGCGGCTGCGGGCTGACGCGACGGGAGGGCCGGGGCAGGTGGAGGCTTACACGCTCAAACCCAGCGAGGGCTACCGGATGCCGCAACTGTATGCGGCGCCGGACCCGGTGCTGGGGGACCGCGATCCGCGCCGGGAGTTGCCGCCCACCACGGTCTGCCTGCAGGTGGTGGTGAGCGCCGACGGCGCGGTGGAACGCAGCGTGCCGGTGAGTGATCGCAGTGAGTGCATTGCCGGCGCTGCAACCGAAAACCGGGTGCTGGTGGAAGCGGCACAGGAAGCGGTCGCGATGTGGCGCTACTCGCCTGCGGCGGTCTGCCACTTCGCGGCAGGCCGCCGCGCGCCGGCCGACCGCAGCGACTGTCGCGATGCCGAGCGGGTGGAGCCGGTGGCGGTGAGCCTGTTCTACGCTTTCACGTTCGAGATCGTGCACGGCCAGCACACGGTGAAGACGCGGTAAAACCACGCGCTGCGCGGTTTTTACGCCCCGCCCTGGATGTTCGCCTTTACCGACGGGTGCATCAACTTCGGCTCGGCAAGCGTGGCGTCGCGCGCTTGCCGGGTCGCTACGAACGCCGCCTCGCTCACCCCGTCATGCAGGTGGATGTTATGTGCGCGCTGCTCGCCGATGGTGGTTTCATTGGCGACCTCGCGCCCGCCCGGGCCGTAGTCGTGGCAGATGAACACCCGGGTGGCATCGGGCAGGGCAAGCAGGCGTTGGATCGAGCGGTACAGCACGGCGGCGTCGCCCCCGGGAAAATCACAGCGTGCCGTCCCGCCATCGGGCATGAACAGCGAATCGCCGGTGAACAGGGCATCACCGATCCGGTAGGCCACGCTGTCGCTGGTATGTCCGGGAACGGCAATGACCTCCGCTGCGATGCCACCCACGGCAAAGCGCTCGCCATCGGCGAACAGATGGTCGAACTGTGAGCCGTCGGTGGGCACGTCCAACCCGTAGCGCGGTGCGAAGGTGCGCTGCACCTCGACAATGCCGTCGCCCATCGCCAGCGTCGCCTGCGGCCACTGCTGCTTCAGCCAGCGCCCAGCGCTGACATGGTCGGCATGCGCATGCGTTTCCAGCAGCCAGCGCACCTCCAGCGCGTGTTCGCGCACATGCGCCAGCAGCGGCTGCAGCGCACCGGACCCGACCGCGTCGGTGTCCGGGTCGTAGTCCAGCACCGGGTCGATCACCGCCGCCTGCCGGGTGGCCGGGTCGTGCACCACGTAACTGAAGGTGTTGCTGTCCGGGTGGAAGAAACTGGCGACGTGCGGTGACATGGTGAAACCTCAGCGTTTACCCAACGTGTCGTTGAGCAGCACCGCCAGGCGTTCCCCGGCCAGGCGCAGTTCGGCTTCGGCGACCGGCAGGTACGTGGCGGTGTACTCGGGCGCCAGCGTACGCTTGGCCGGGTAAACGCCAGGTGCAATGGCGATGCGGCAGCTGGCCTCGGCCCACTGCACCGCATCGGTGCCGATCGCCGAGCGCTTGCCCACCTTGGGCGCCTTCAGCGCGGCCAAGCGCTGGGTATAGGCGTCATCGTCCAGCTTGAGCGTGTTCAGCATGCCGCTGTCCCAGAGCGAATGCAGGTTGGTGCCGCGCCCGTTGAACTGCACCTGGAAGTCATTGCCGCCCTTGTCATGGCCGTAACCGGCATGCATGGGCTGGTGGATGTCGCCGACGAAATGCACGACGAACTTGAGTGCCTGCGCGCGTTCGGCATCGGGGCGGCTGCGATCGCCCAGGATGGCGGTCTGGGTCTTCAACGCTTCCACCACGCAGTTGCCATTGCGGCAGTTGCGCTCGACCTCGTAGTGGCAATCATCCTCGCCAATGTTCACGTAATGCCAGCCGGCCGAACGCTTGCCAAGGCCGGGATCTTTGGCGCGCAGTTCATCGGCCCACGGCGCAATGGAGGCCAGGGTGGCGCCCGGCTCGGTGGCCAGCAGCCGTGCCACTTCGGCGCGGGTCTGCGGAGACAGCTTGGCCTCGGCCACGCGGGCCACCAGGCGGTGGCCCTGCGCGCCCCAGGCAAGGGCGTCGGTGGAAACCAGGACAAGCGCTGCTACCAGCGCAGAGGAGCACAACAGGGATGAAATCTTCATCCGCCCATTCTACCGGCGCCACCTGCACCGGACATGTTCTGGATCTGGCTGTCCGCGCCTCCTACAACGCGCGTGCGGGCGGGAAGGCAAGTGACGGAGCCAGTACCCTCCGCGAATGCCGCGCCGTGCGCCCGGTCGACGGCGATGGATCATTGGCAGCGTCAGCGACCTGCGCCGGACCGACCGGCAGGGCCGCGGTGATCTGCGGCAACGGCTGGGACTGCCGTTGCGGTTGCAGCCAGCCGCGCAGGAGCCGCAGCAGCGGCGCAAACTTTTCCCTTTCGTAGGGTGAGAAGACAGCGACCGCGGCGGACAGATGGTCGGTCGCAGCGGCCACCCACGCCGGATCGGGCCCCGCCGACAGCAGTGCTGCGACCGTTTCCAGGTGCGCCTCACGCATGGCCAGCGCCAACGGGCTGCGCTCGGGGCTGGGCCCTTCGTGCAGCCGTACGGAACCTGCCGGCGCATGCCGCAGCAACAGCCACACCATCGCAGCGTGACCGCGGGCTGCAGCCAGTTGCAGTAGATCGTTGTTTGCCGGGTCCAGCCTCAGTCCACTCTCCAGCAGGTACGTGGCCAGATCGACGCGATCCCAATGCACCGCCGTGGCCAATACCGAATGGAAGTCCACCGCCTGCACCGCCGTGCCCATGTCGGCGGCGAGCGTGACCTGCGCCTTCCAGTGCGCATGCAGGCGGAGGAACATGTCGGTCTGCCCATTGACGACCAGCCACTTGAAATCGGTTGTCTTCACGCTGGCGCCGGCCTCGATCAGCAGTTCCGCGCAGCGCTCATGGGAATGCCTGAGTGCCAGGCCCAACGCGGTGTCGCCGTAGTGCGGGGAGATCCGATCCAGGTCGATCTTGCCGGCAGCGGCGTCCAGCAGCGCCTTCAGTCGTTCCGGCTTGTTGGCCATGACAGCCAGATGCACCGCGCCATAGGCGCCTGCGTTCGGGTTGCCGTCGTGGGTGTTGCCCATCACCAGCTTCTTGATGACCGCAACACTGGACGGTTTGAACAGGTAGTCGCGGGCCGATGTCCGCGTGTCTACATGGCAGCGCATTTCCAGCGCCGTATACGGGGCTGGCCGGGGAGTGGCGGCGATCTCCATCCGCTGTTCCGCATTTCGTTTGAGTCCGCTGCTGAAGGCTTCCACATGACTGGAACACCACACCCCGAGCGTGTTGACCAAGGTACTCAATGCGGTGTCGCCGCTCGTACGATGGCCAGGAAGTTCAAAGCTGGGCAGGGCGTAGGCGGTCACCGCCCGCCCCGGGCCAGCGCCCGTGTTGGCCGGCGCAAGCGCGGTGTCGTGCGGGCGCACGAGGCCGCTGGGAGGTGCGGCCATGGCGCGCGCCAGCGTATTGCGCAGGCCCGAGAAGGCACTTGCCGTAGTGCCGCGTGCACGGGCATCCGGCGTGGCGGCAACGGCAGCAGGCGGTATCGCAACAGCGGCTGCTTCCGGCAGCTCCGACCGGACCTGATCGGTCTGGCCGGCCAGGGCCTGCTCTATCCTCTCGATCTGGCTGCGGCACTGGGCGCGCGCCAGTGCGTCGTGCAGCGTCGCGTGCTCCTGCTTCAACAGGGTCAGCGCGCAGCGCATGCCGTCTATTTCGGACCCGGACAGTTGCTCCAGCTCCCCGATCTGCGTGGCGTCGGTGACCTGTTCGATCTGGATGCTGCGATTGGGGAGCGGCACGCCCCGCGTCCGCGTCGGCGCTGGGGGATTGCAGACATCACGGATCTGGCGCATGGCAGGGGACATCTGTCTGCCGAGCTGGGCCAGGCCGACGGCCAGGCCGGACAGGGTGGGACGCGCACGCACGGCGGTGTGGGTGGAGATTCGATCCATAGTGATTCCAGGAAGACCAAGCGAAATGGAGGAAACGCCGATGGGAGGCGGCGTCGCATGGTCCCGGCACGGATGTAGATCAGCGATGAATCGTTGCAGCTTCCGTCAACGCGCAGGGATGCTGCACGTGACGGAACAGGCGTGGGTCTCGGATCGGGACCCGTGCGGGTGGGCGACGCCGATGCCGTGATTGATGCTGTTTATCGAAATGATCGTTCTCATTGAAGCGACGATGAACGATGGCGGCGCGAGGCGCTAAGAAAATCCCCGGCCAAGGCCGGGGAAATGCGTTGCTGCGAGGTTGGGAGCGGCGCTGACCGGTGGGTCAGAACTTGAACACGTAAGACACGCCGTAGGCCAGCGGGTCGATCTTGACGGTGCCCAGCTTGGTGCCATCCAGCTTGACGTCGCTGTCGATGTCGATCCAGCGCACGTCGACGCGCAGGGCGCCCTTGTCGGCGATGGCGAAGTCGACGCCGGCGTGCGCGGCCAGGCCCCACGAGTCTTCCAGCTTGAGGCTGCTGCCGGCCAGGGCGCCGCCGGTTTCTTCGCTGAAGAAGGTGGTGTAGTTCAGGCCGGCGCCGAGGAACGGGGACACCTTGCCCTTGCCGTTGAAGTGGTACTGCAGGGACACCACCGGCGGCAGGTGCTTGGTGCTGCCAACGCGGCCCAGGCCGTCGATGTTGATGTCGTGCTTGAACGGCAGGGCGGCCAGAAGCTCGATGCCCAGGTTGTCGGCGATGAAGTACTCGCCGGTGATGGTGGGCTTGATGTCACTGTCTACGTCGACCTTGAGGCCGCCGGCCAGGGTGCCGTTGTTGGACTTGGGGGCCACCTGGTGCACGCCGGCGGCCAGGGTCCAGTCGCCCTTGGACTGGGCCATGGCGGGGCTGGCGGCCAGGGCGAGGGCGGCGGCGAGGCTGGCGGGCAGGAGGAGGGAGGGGGTGCGCATGGTGCGTTCTCGTGGCGGGGTGGAATGGGGCCAGTTTTCCCGTCCGGGCCTTGGCGCGCCTTGATCCGGATCAATCCACGATTTTTACGGGTGTAACCGCTTCCCATCACGATGCCGGGGGCCGGGGTGGGTCGGGCTTTGATAGAATGGCGGCCCTTTCCATCGGCGCCGCTCTGTCGCGGCTGCAGGAGCTTGTGAACATGGCAATCAAGGTTGGCATCAACGGTTTCGGTCGCATCGGGCGCAACGTGCTGCGTTCGGCGGTGCTGAATTTCGGTAATGACATCGAAATCGTGGCCATCAACGATCTGCTGGAGCCGGATTACCTGGCGTACATGCTGAAGTACGACTCGGTGCATGGCCGCTTCAAGGCAGACGTGGAAGTGTCGGGCAGCGACCTGCTGGTCAATGGCAAGAAGATCCGCCTGACCCAGGAACGCGATCCCGCCAACCTGAAGTGGGACGAGGTCGGCGTGGACGTGGTGATCGAGTCCACCGGCCTGTTCCTGACCAAGGAAACGGCGCAGAAGCACATCGATGCGGGCGCGAAGAAGGTGATCCTGTCGGCACCGTCGAAGGACGATACGCCGATGTTCGTGTTCGGTGTGAACGACAAGACCTATGCGGGCGAGGCAATCATCTCCAACGCATCGTGCACCACCAACTGCCTGGCGCCGCTGGCCAAGGTGATCAACGACAAGTGGGGCATCAAGCGTGGCCTGATGACGACGGTGCACGCGGCGACGGCCACCCAGAAGACCGTGGACGGCCCGTCGAACAAGGACTGGCGTGGTGGCCGCGGCATCCTGGAAAACATCATTCCGTCGTCGACGGGTGCGGCCAAGGCCGTGGGCGTGGTCATTCCGGAACTGAACAAGAAGCTCACCGGCATGAGCTTCCGCGTGCCGACGTCGGACGTGTCGGTGGTCGACCTGACGGTGGAGCTGGAGAAGGAAGCCACGTACGCCGAGATCTGCGCGGAAGTGAAGGCGCAGAGCGAAGGCGCGCTGAAGGGCATCCTGGGCTACACCGAAGACAAGGTCGTGGCGACCGATTTCCGCGGTGAAACCCACACGTCGGTGTTCGATGCCGACGCCGGCATCGCCCTGGACAGCACGTTCGTGAAGCTGGTGTCCTGGTACGACAACGAGTGGGGCTATTCGAACAAGTGCCTGGAAATGGCCAAGGTCGTCGCCGCGAAGTAATCGCTGCGTACGGATCTGAAAGAACGGCGGACTTCGGTTCGCCGTTTTTTTTTGGTCGGTACTCGTTGATGGCGCGTGTCGCCGGCCTTCGTCCGGCTGCTGATGATTCTGGGCGAACAGCCTTCGTTTGCCAGATCCTTGGAGGGGGCCGCCGGGTGCGGGGGTACGGGACACGCCGTGAACCCATCCATGGGGGCTTGGCAAAAACATCCATGTTTTTGACAGTCCCGTACCCCCGCACCCGGCGACCCCTGGCCGGTGGGTCGGTGGCCACGGGAAAGCGGTAGGTACCCCTCTGAGCGGTCTTCCCCCCGATTCAGTTAGCATGATCCCGCTGCCGCTGGCGCCATGCTTGTCTTGATGGGCCGCGGCGTTCCCTTGAGGATGACGCGGAATGGAAGCTTTGATTGTCCTGGCGGTACTGGTGCTGTTGGCCGTGCCGGTGTTGCTGATCGTGGCGTTGGTGATGATTTCCGGGCTGCGCCGAAGGGTGGCTGCCTTGGAGCAGGCACGTAGCGACAGTGCCCATCCGGCGGCCCAGCCGGCGGTGAGTGCTGTATGGGAAGAGCGCCCGTATGCGCCGGCCCCCGTTCCCGCGCCCGCGCCTGCGCCAGAGGTGCCACTGGCCGTCGCTGAGCCGGTGCCCGAGCCGTTCGCGGCGGCTGCGCGGGTTGCGCCGCCGCCGCTGCCCTCCGCTGCTGTCTCCGAACCCGAACCCTTCGTGCCGCCGCCGCCGCGTGGGCCGGACCTGGGCGAGCGGATCGTGGGGACGATCAAGCGCTGGTTCACCGAGGGCAACGTGCCGGTCAAGATCGGCATGCTGGTGCTGCTGGCGGGTGTGGCGGCGCTGCTGAAGTATGCGAGCGACCAGGGTTGGCTCAATGCGCCGATCGAGCTGCGGCTGGCGGCGATTGCGGCCGGGGCGCTGGCGGGGCTGGTGTTCGGCTGGGTGCAGCGCGAGCGTCGGCGGATGTTTGCGCTGGCGTTGCAGGGCGGTGCGATTGGCATCCTGCTGCTGACGATCTTCGCGGCGTTCAAGCGCTATGACCTGATCGATCCGGGTATCGCGTTCGCGCTGAGCATCGTGCTGATTGCGGGCATGGGGGTGCTGGCGGTGGTGCAGAACTCTCGCACGCTGGCAGTACTGGGTATCCTGGCCGGGTTCATGGCGCCCATCTGGCTGTCCACCGGCAGCGGCAATCATGTGGCGCTGTTCTCGTATTACGCGGTGCTCAATGCGGCCATCCTCGCCATTGCGTGGTGGCGGCCGTGGCGCGCGCTCAACCTGCTGGGTTTTGCCTTTACGTTTGGCATCGGTACCACGTGGGGGGTGCTGCAGTACAACGCGGACAAGTTCGGCAGTACCGAGCCGTTCCTGCTGCTGTTCTTTGCGTTCTACCTGGTCATTCCCATCCTGTACGCGCGCCGCCAGCCGGCGGAGAAGCGCGATCTGGTGGATGGCAGCCTGGTGTTTGGCACGCCGCTGATCGCGTTCTCGCTGCAGGCGGGCATGCTGCATGACGACCGGCTGCTGCTGGCGCTGTGCGCGCTGGGGGTGGCGGCGTTGTACGCGGGCCTCGCGTGGGCGCTGATCCGGCGGCCGCGCTATGCGGCGCTGGGGCAGTCGCATGCGGTGCTGGCGGTGGGCTTTGCCACGCTGGCGGTGCCGTTGGCGTTGTCTGCACGTGCCACGGCCAGTGTGTTCGCGCTGGAAGGCGCGGCGCTGGTGTGGCTGGGCCTGCGCCAGCAGCGCCTGCTGCCGCAGATCGCCGGCGCGCTGCTGCAGCTGGGTGCTGCGTTCGGCTTCGTGGTGGGGGCCGATTACTGGTTCAACGACGCCACGGCCATCGCCAACCCGACCTTCATGAGCGGGTTGCTGCTGGCGCTGGCCGGGTTTGCGTCGGCCTTCAGCTATCGCCGTGCCGGCCGCGACGCGCCGGCCATCGTGTACTACCTGTGGGGCCTGCTGTGGTGGCTGGGTGGCGCCAGCCATGAGATCACCCGGTTCGTTGCGTTCGACAGCCGCCCGGATGCGTTGCTGGCCGTGGTGGCCGTCACCGCATGGATCGCGGCGGAGGTGCACCGGCGCATGCCGGCGCGCGCGCTGGTGTTGACCACGCTGGCGATGCTGCTGTGCGCGTTCCCGCTGGCGCTGTGGCAGGTGGACATCCACCGCCAGCCCTTCGCCGGATATGGCGCGCTGGCTTGGACGGTGTTCGCGGTGCTTGGGGTGCGCAGCCTGTGGTGCCTGCGCGGCGGCCAGGACCGTGCGGCGGTGGCGGCGCAGTTCATCTGGTGGCTGCTGTGGCCGACGGTGCTGTCGCTGGCTGCATCGTGGCTGGCCGACCGCTTCGAGCTGGCCCAGGGCTGGGCGCTGGCGGCGACGCTGCTGCCGTGGCTGGCAGTGGTGTTCATCGCGCTGCAGCGCTGGCGCTGGTTGACGGTGCCGTTGGGCGAGCGCTTCAACGTGGCGCGCCCTGCGTTGCAGTGCACGCTGTTTGCGGTGCTGGGGCTGGCGTGGATCGGCTTCCTGTTTGCCCCGGGCGCGGCGTGGCCGCTGCCGTGGGTGCCCGTGTTCAACCCGCTGGAGCTGGCGCAGCTGGCCGTGCTGGCGTTGCTGGCGCGGTGGCTGTGGCGCGGCGATGCGCCCGCAGCGCTGCAGGCGCGCCGCGTGCCGCTGCTGGCGCTGGCCGGCTTCGTTGCGCTGACCAGCATCACCCTGCACGCCGTGCACCATTGGGGCGGGGTGTCGTGGGACGGGCGGCTGTGGTCGTCCACGCTGGCACAGACCAGTTTGACGGTGGTGTGGAGTGTGCTCGGCGTGATCAGCTGGGTGTGGGGTTCGCGCCGCGGGCAGCGCGCCCTGTGGCTGGTGGGTGCGGTGCTGATGGGCGTGGTGCTGGCCAAGCTGGTGCTGATCGACCGGCAGCACCTGGGCAACCTGCTTGGTATTTCTTCCTTCATCGCCTACGGCCTGCTGTGCACGGTCGTGGGTTATCTGGCGCCGGCGCCGCCGCGGGCGCCGGACCCCATCGTGGAGCCGCAGCCGTGACCCTTCTTCATCGTGTGATCGCCATCGTGTCGCTCGCCGTGGCCACGCCCGCGCTGGCGGCCGATGCGCGCCAGGACTTCCGCGAGCAGTGGCCGCTGCAGTTGTCCGCCGCGCAGGCCGGTGCCTACCGGCTGATGCTGGGCGAGGCGCAGTACCGCAGCGCGGTGTCGCCCCAGTTGGCCGATGTGCAGGTGTTCAATGCGCAGGGCCAGGCCCTGCCGTCGGCGCTGTTCTCGGCCGACCAACCGCTGGCGCAGGCGGCCGAATGGCAGGCGCTGCCCTGGTTCCCGCTGCCGGCGCAGGGCGGTAGCGGCGGCGACGATCTGCAACTGCTGACCGAACGCAACACCGATGGCAGCGTGCGCCGCGTGGAAGCCCGGCTCGGCCGCAGCGTGGGCAACGCATCGCCGGGTGGCTGGCTGGTCGACGCCAGCGCGCTGCGCACCGGCGTGCAGGCCCTGCGCCTGGATTGGGAGGCGCCGCAGGCGCTGCAGGTGCGCGTGCGCGTGGACGCCAGCGACGACCTGCGCGACTGGCAGCGCGTGGCCGATGACGTGCCGCTGGTGGATCTGCAGCACGAGGGCCGACGGCTGCAGCAGCGCCGTATCGAGATCGGCCGCGAAGCGAAGTATTTCCGCATCGTGCCCACCGGCGGCGATGCGCTGCCGGCGCTGTCGGTGGTGCAGGCCGAACGCGTGGCCACGGCGCAGGCCATCGCGTGGCAGTGGCGCGCGCTGGGCGGTGCCACAGGCAAACCGAGGGAGTTCGAATACACCCTCGATGGCCGCTTCCCGATCGCGCAGGTGGACATCGCCACGCCGGACAACAGCGTGGTGCAGTGGACCCTGCTCAGCCGCGACGATGGCAACCAGCCCTGGCAGGTCCGCGCAGGGCCGTGGGTGGCCTACCAGCTGCAGGACGCCGACGCGCGCCGCCAGTCGCAGACCCAGTCGCTGGCCGTGCCCACGCGGGACCGCTTCTGGAAGCTCACCGCCGCGCAGGGCACGGCGGCGATGCCGGCGCCCACCTTGAAGCTGGGCTACCAGCCTGAGGCGCTGGTGTTCCTGAGCCAGGGCGAGCCGCCCTACAGCGTGGCCGCCGGCAGCGTGCGCGCGGCGCGTACCGATGCCCCGGTGGGCACGGTCATCGCACGCCTGCGCGAGCAGCAGGGCGCGCAGTGGCAACCGGCGCTGGCCACGGTGCAGGGCGCCGCGCAGCCGCTCGGCGGCGACGCGGCCGTGCAGCCGGTACGCGACTGGAAGCGCTGGCTGCTGTGGGGCCTGCTGGTGCTGGGCGTGCTCATCGTCGGCGGGTTCGCGGCCAGCCTGCTGCGACAGGCTGGCCGCGCCAGGGAGTGATGACCAACGGTCGTCACCTACCGGGATCGTTACAATGGGCGTCTGCGCCGTGCGCGGCGCCCTTTCCTTTTCCGCCAAAGAGTTGCTGCCCCATGTCCATCGTTCGCATGACCGACCTCGACCTTTCCGGCAAGCGCGTGCTGATCCGCCAGGACCTGAACGTGCCGATCGAAAACGGCCGCATCACCTCCGAGCAGCGCATCACCGCATCGTTGCCGACGTTGAAGCTGGCACTGGAAAAGGGCGCGGCGGTGATGGTGACCTCGCACCTGGGCCGCCCGCAGGAAGGCGTCTGGAGCGAAGCCGAATCGCTGGCCCCGGTGGCGCTGCGCCTGTCGCAGCTGCTGGGCGTGAACGTGCCGCTGGTGCGCGATTGGGTCGACGGCGTGGACGTGGCCCCGGGTTCGATCGTGCTGCTGGAAAACTGCCGCATGAACGTGGGCGAGGGCAAGGATGACGAAGCGCTGTCGCGCAAGTACGCCGCGCTGTGCGATGTGTTCGTGATGGACGCCTTCGGCACCGCGCACCGCGCCCAGGCCTCGACCCACGGCGTGATCCGCTTCGCCCCGGTCGCCGCCGGTGGCCCGCTGCTGATGGCCGAGCTGGACGCACTGGCCAAGGCACTGCTGGCTCCGGCCCAGCCGCTGCTGGCGATCGTGGCCGGCAGCAAGGTCAGCACCAAGCTGGAGCTGCTGGCCAACCTGGTCGGCAAGGTCGACCAGCTGATCGTGGGGGGCGGCATCGCCAACACCTTCATCGCCGCCGCCGGCTATCCGGTGGGCAAGTCGCTGTACGAGCCGGACCTGCTGGACACCGCGAAGAAGATCGTGGCCGATGCCAAGGCGCGTGGCGCCGATATTCCGCTGCCGACCGACGTGGTGGTGGCCAAGCAGTTCCTCCCGGATGCCGAAGCCACCGTCAAGGCGGTGGCTGACGTGGCCGAAGACGACCTGATCCTGGATATCGGCCCGCAGACCGCCCAGCACTACGCCGGGTTGATCGCCAAGGCCGGCACCGTGGTCTGGAACGGCCCGGTCGGCGTGTTCGAATTCGAATCCTTCAGCCACGGCACCCAGGCGCTGGCCCAGGCCATCGCCACCTCGCCGGCGTTCTCCATCGCCGGTGGCGGCGACACCCTGGCTGCGGTCGACAAGTACGACATCGCCGACCAGGTCAGCTACATCTCCACCGGCGGTGGCGCCTTCCTCGAGTTCCTCGAAGGCAAGACCCTGCCGGCAGTGGCCGCGCTCGAAGCCCGGGGCAACTGATGGCAATGGCATCGGGGGTGGCGCCGACTGGGCGCCACTTCGATGAACGCCGGGACACGCTGTTCTTTGACCTCGACGGCACCCTGAGCGACTCTGCGGTGGGCATCACCCAATGCGTGGCGCATGCGCTCACGGAAATGGGGCACCCGGTGCCGCCGCAGGAGGAGCTGCGGCGCTGGATCGGCCCGTCCCTGCGCACCAGCTTCGCGCCGCTGTTCGAGGATCCGGCCCAGGTGGAGCAGGCGGTGACGTATTACCGGGAACGCTTCGACGTGGTCGGCTGGCGCGAGCACGAGGTCTACCCGCGCATCGGCCAGGTCGTCCAGGCGCTGCACGCACGCGGCCACCGGCTGGCGATCGTCACCGCCAAGAACGAGCCGCATGCGCGGCGCATCGTCGAGCACCTGCCGTTTGGCGCGTGCTTCGAGGATGTCATCGGCGCCACCCCGGACGGCAGCCGCAGCGAAAAGCCCCAGCTGGTGGCCGAAGCGCTGCGGCGGCTGATGCTGCCGGCGTCGGAGTGCTGGATGATCGGTGACCGGCGCATGGATATCGAAGGCGCGCGCCACCACGGCATGCGCAACATCGGCGTGCTGTGGGGCTTTGGCGGTGCCGAAGAACTGCAGGCCGCCGGCGCGCTACACCTGGCGGCGACGCCGGATGCGCTGCTGTCGCTGATCGATTGAGCCACGCGGCGGCGCTCCGTACGCCGCCGCATGTCGTGACCCGGTCTGGTCCTGTCCTGAGCGGTCCGGATGGACTGTCTGCAGGACATCGGCGAAACCCAGACGTGACAATGCTGTAAACGTATTCATGGGACGTGAAGGGTGTGCTAATTTCAATCCTTTCCCGGGAGCCCTTTAACCATGATTGAGCGTCAGCGCCGTACGAAGATCCTTGCCACCCTCGGACCGGCAACCGACCCGCCGGGCGTGCTGGAGGATCTGTTCCGCGCCGGCGTGAACGTGGTCCGCCTCAACTTCAGCCACGGTGACCCGTCCGGCCAGGCCAAGCGCGCCGCCGACGTGCGCGCCGCCGCGCAGCGCGTGGGCGTGGAAGTGGGCATCCTGGCCGACCTGCCGGGCCCGAAGATCCGCATCGAGCGTTTCACCGAAGGCAAGATCCACCTCAAGGCGGGCGACCGCTTCGACCTGGTCGCCTCGGCCAATGCGCCGGCCGGCGACACCACCCAGGTCGGCGTGAGCTACCTGGGCCTACCGCAGGACGTGGTGGCCGGTGACGTGCTGCTGCTCGACGACGGCCTGATGCAGCTGCAGGTGGTTGAAGTGCAGGGCGAGCGCATCGTCAACACCGTGCTCAACGATGGCGTGCTGTCCGACCGCAAGGGCCTGAACAAGCAGGGCGGTGGCCTTTCGCTGGGCGCGCTGACCGAACGCGACAAGGAGCTGATCGGCATCGTGGCCAAGATCGGCGTGGATTTCATCGCCGTGTCCTTCTGCCGCAACGCGCAGGACATGAACGATGCCCGCGCCATCGCCGAATCGCACGGCTGCTACGCCGCGCTGGTCTCCAAGATCGAGCGCACCGAAGCCATCGAGAACCTCGAAGAAATCGTCGACGCCAGCGATGTGGTGATGGTGGCGCGCGGTGACCTGGGCGTGGAAATCGGCGATGCCGAACTGCCGGGCCTGCAGAAGAAGATCATCAAGGCCTCGCTGGCCCAGAACAAGGTGGTGATCACCGCCACCCAGATGCTGCAGTCGATGGTCGAAAGCCCGATCCCGACCCGCGCCGAAGTGCTGGACGTGGCCAACTCGGTCATCGACGGTACCGATGCGGTGATGCTGTCGGCCGAAACCGCCGCCGGCGCCTACCCGGTGAAAGCCGTGGAAGCCATGGCGCGCATCTGCCTGGGTGCCGAACGCCAGTTCCAGACCGAAACCGATTTCGGCGCCTCGCCGCGCAACCTGGAACGTGCCGACCAGGCCATCGCCATGGCTACCATGTTCCTGTCCCAGCACGTGGGCGTGCGCGCGATCGTGGCGATGACCGAATCCGGTGGCACCGCCCGTTACCTGTCGCGCTTCCGCGCCTCGGCCCCGGTGTTCGCGGTGACCCGCCACGACGGTGCCCGCCGCCAGATGGCGCTGATGCGCGATGTGTTCCCGATCAACTTCGACAGCCGCGGCTTCACCCCGCGCGAAGCCGCACGCGGCAGCATCCGCCTGCTGGTGGAAGCCAACCAGCTGCAGGCCGGCGACCGCGTGGTGTTCACCAGCGGCGAGCACATGGAAACCCATGGCGCCACCAACACCCTGCGCCTGCTGGAAGTAGGTGAAGACGGCCGCGCCAGCGGCTTGGGCGACCTGTAAGGAACGCCGGACGCTGGGTCGCACGCCGACCCAGCGGTCCACCCGTTCACATTGAAAGCGCTTCCATCCCCCATGAACGGCCAGTTCACGGGAGGGGACCGCTATAATCGTGTTTTTCCCGCACCCGCCACAGGAAATACATGAGCATCGAACAGCTGGCCGAAACCGCCCAGGCCATGGTCGCCCCGGGCAAGGGCATCATCGCCATCGACGAATCCACCGGTACCATCGCCAAGCGCTTCGCCAGCGTGGGCATCGAGAACACCGAAGAGAACCGTCGTGCCTACCGCGAGCTGCTGCTGACCACGCCGAAGCTCAACGAGCATATTTCCGGCGCGATCCTGTACGACGAAACCATCCGCCAGTCCACCAAGGACGGCGTGCCGTTCGCCAAGTACATGGCCGACAACGGCATGATCCCGGGCATCAAGGTCGACAAGGGCGCCCACCCGCTGGCCGGCTGCCCGGGCGAGCTGGTCACCGAAGGCCTCGACGGCCTGCGTGAGCGCCTGCAGGAGTACTACAAGCTGGGTGCGCGTTTCGCCAAGTGGCGTGCGGTGATCAACATCGGCGAAAGCATTCCGTCGGGTACCTGCATCGAGTCCAACGCCCATGCGCTGGCCCGTTACGCCGCGCTGTGCCAGGAATGCGGCCTGGTGCCGATGGTCGAGCCGGAAGTGATCATGGACGGCGACCACGACATCGAAACCTGCTACGAAGTCACCGAAGCCACCCTGCGTTCGCTGTTCGACGCGCTGTACCAGCAGAACGTGCTGCTGGAAGGCACCATCCTGAAGGCCTCGATGGTCATCTCCGGCAAGGGCTGCGAAGAGCAGGCCGACGTCGAGGAAGTGGCTGAATCGACCGTCATGTGCCTCAAGAGCACCGTGCCGGCGATCCTGCCGGGCGTGGTGTTCCTGTCCGGCGGCCAGGGTGACGAGCAGTCCACCGCGCACCTCAACGCCATGAACCAGATGGGCAACCTGCCGTGGCCGCTGAGCTTCTCCTACGGCCGCGCCATGCAGCAGGCCGCGCTGAAGCTGTGGGCCAAGGACACCAAGGCCAACGTCGCCAAGGCACAGCAGACCGTGTACGACCGCGCCAAGGAAAACGGCCAGGCTGCACTGGGCAAGTGGAACGGCTGATCCCGCCGACCGCATGAAATGGAAAAAACGCCGGCGCCATGCCGGCGTTTTTTTATCGGCACCCCAACGGCTCTACAAGGAGTTTTCATGCGAGCAGGATGGACCTGGCTGTTGCTGTTGTTCCCCACCACCGCGGTCCATGCCGCGGCGCGGGACTTTGATGTACTGCACTACGACCTCGCCCTTGTGCCGGACATCGCGCGCAGGCAGGTGACCGGGCAGCAGACCGTGCAGCTGCGCTCGGAACGCCCCGGGCTGTCCGAAATCCAGCTCGACAGCGGCGAGCTCAAGATCAACTCGGTCGGCATGAGCGGGCGGCCGCTGCGCTTCGAACAGCAGCAGGCAACCGTCACCATCTTTTTTGACGCACCGCTCAAACGCGACGAACAGGCGGTGCTGCAGATCACCTACACCGGCACGCCGGCGTACGGCCTCGAATTCGCCCCCGGGCGCAGCGAGGTCTACACCATCTTCTCCACCAGCCAGTGGATGCCCTCGGTGGATGCACCCGATGAGCGCGCCACGCTGTCGCTGTCGGTGACGTTGCCCAACGATCTGCTTGCCACCGGCAGCGGTCGCACGCTGCCCGCACGTACGCTCGCCGACGGCCGCATCGAACACCGCTGGCGGCTGGATACGCCGATGCCCGGCTACGTGTATGGGTTTGCCGCAGGCCGCTACCAGCAGGCGCGCGCACGACAGGGCGACACCGCGCTGCGCTTCCTGTCCGCCGAACGCTCGCCCGGGCAGCTGCAGGCGATCTTCGCGCGCACCGGTGACATGCTCGATTTCTTTGCCGCGCGTGCAGGCCTGCCTTATCGCGGCGACTACGAACAGGCGCTGGTGGCCGACACCATCGGCCAGGAAATGGCCGGGCTGTCGCTGATGTCGGAGGCGTACGGGCAGGAAGTGCTGGACGACCCGGACCACGTCGCCCTGATCGCCCACGAAGCCGCCCACCAGTGGTGGGGCAACCGGGTGACGTGCATCGGCTGGGAGCACTTCTGGCTCAACGAAGGTTTCGCCAATTTCATGACCGCCGCCTACCTGCAGCAGGCGCAGGGCGAAGCGGCGTACCAGGCGCAGGTGCAGCGCTGGCGCACGCGGGTGGAGGCGCTGCGTGCCAAGGGCGCCGACCACGCGCTGGTGTATGGGAGCTGGAAGGCGCCTACCGGTGATGACCGCGCCGTGGTGTACCAGAAGGGGGCTTACGTACTGCACCTGCTGCGCCAGGCGTTGGGTGAAGAAGCGTTCTGGCGTGGCATCCGCGAGTACACGCGCGCACATGATGGAAAGAGCGTGGAGACCGCGGATTTCCAGCAGGCGATGGAGCACGCAGCGGGGCGTTCGCTGCAGCCGTTCTTCAACGAATGGGTGTATGCGCCAACGCCCGTCCGGCCTACGGTGCTGCGGCTGGAAGCTCCATTCCAGCAGCCATCGGCGGCAGCGGCCCCGCCACCTCCACCGGTTGCCCCAGCGCCGCCAGCGCCTGCTGGTACACCTTGAAGGTCGCGGCGTTATAGGCCACCAGGATGATTCGCTGCGGTTCGCGGTGCGAACGCTGCCACGTCAATGTCTCGGTGGCCGCGATATGCGCGGCCTGGTGCAGCGGGTAGCCGAACACGCCGCAACTGATCGCCGGGAACGCGATCGACGTCAGGCCCAGTTTCTCGGCCAGCTGCAGCGATTTCCAGTAGCAGTTGGCCAACAGCGCCGGCTCATCGCGCAGGCCGTCCTGCCACACCGGGCCCACCGTGTGCAGCACGTGCTTCGCCGGCAGGTTGTAGCCGGCCGTGGCGCGCACTTCACCGGTCGGACAGCGCATGCCCGGGCGGATCTCCGGCAACGCCGCACACTCGGCCAGCAGCTGCGGGCCGGCCGCGCGATGGATCGCCCCATCCACGCCACCCCCGCCAAGCAGGGACTCGTTGGCCGCATTGACGATCGCATCCACCGCCAGGGTCGTGATGTCGCCCTGCCACACTTCGATCTTCATGCGTGCCGCTCCTTCTATACCGGGTCCATACAACGGGATGACTGCCGCCTCACACGCTAGCGGCCAAGGCATCTAGGCTGCGTCATCGTCGTCTCAGGCAGTGCGACCCGGCAGGCACCGCCCAACACCCCTACCTTGCGGCGGGCTGGCTTCACGGCAGATGAAGGTCGCGTTGGAAACGAAAACGCCCACCGCAGCGGTGGGCGTCACGTTCAGCCAAGGCAGTCGGTTCAGGGGGTGCCGGCCAGCCACTCGTCGTCGGAGCCTTCGTTGATGTCGGCAAACAGCGGCGTGGAGAAGTAGCGCTCGCCGGTATCGGGCAGCATCGCCAGCAGCACGCTGCCGGGCGCCGCCTTGGCCGCCACATCCAGCGCGCTGGCCACTGTGGCACCGGCCGAGATGCCGACGAAGATGCCTTCCTCGGCCGCCAGCCGGCGCGACGTTTCAATGGCGCGGGCGTCGTCGATGCTCAGCAGTTCGTCGTAGACCTCGCGGTTGAGCACGTCCGGCACGAAATCCGGGGTCCAGCCCTGGATCTTGTGCGGCTTCCACTCTGCGCCGCCCAGCAGCGCCGCGCCTTCCGGTTCGGTGGCGATGATGCGCGTTTCCGGGCGGGCCACCTTCAGCACCTCGCCCACCCCCGTGAGGGTGCCGCCCGTGCCCCAGCCGGTCACGAAGTAATCCAGCCGCGTGCCGGCGAAGTCGCGCAGGATCTCGGCCGCCGTGGTGTTGCGGTGGTAGGCCGGGTTGGCCGGGTTGGTGAACTGGCTGGCCAGGAACCAGCCGTGTTCCTCGGCCAGCTCGCGGGCGCGCTTGACCATGCCCGAGCCGCGTTCGGCGGCCGGGGTCAGGATCACCTTGGCGCCATAGGCGCGCATCAGCTTGCGGCGCTCGATCGAGAAGGTCTCCACCATCGTGGCCACGAACTTGTAGCCGCGCGCGGCGGCCACCATGGCCAGCGCCACGCCGGTGTTGCCGGAGGTGGCCTCCACGATGGTGTCGCCGGGCTTGAGCACCCCGCGGGCTTCGGCGTCCAGGATGATCGCAAGCGCCAGGCGGTCTTTCACCGACCCGCCGGGATTGAACGATTCCACCTTCGCGTACAGGGTGACGTGGTCGGGGGCAATGCGGTTCAGGCGCACCACCGGGGTATTGCCGATGGTGTCCAGGATCGAGTTGTACAGGGCCATGGGAAAGCTCCACGGATAGAGGGATGACGGGTTCCGCCAGACCGTAGCGCCGGCATATGAGCGCGCGAAATGACCTGATTACCTTCATAAACAACATTTGGTTATAAGCTGGTGACGGCAACTGCCTTACAGTCGGCTTGACCCCCTTCCTTCCTGCTGCGCGCACGCCCATGACGCTGACCCAACTCCGTTACCTGGTCGCCATCGCCGACGCCGAGCTCAACATCACGCTGGCGGCCTCCCGGGTGCATGCCACCCAGCCCGGGCTGTCCAAGCAGCTCAAGCAGCTGGAAGATGAACTGGGCTTCCTGCTGTTCGTGCGCAAGGGCCGCAGCCTGGAAGCGGTGACCCCCGCCGGCGTGGAAGTGATCGGCCGCGCCCGCGCGGTGCTGTCCGAAGCCAACAACATCCGCACCTACGCGGCCAACCAGCGCCGCGAGAGCCAGGGCCAGCTGATCCTGACCACCACCCACACCCAGGCACGGTTCGTGCTGCCGCCGGCGGTGGCGCGCATCAAGCAGGCCTACCCGCAGGTCAGCGTGCACCTGCAGCAGGCCGCCGAAAGCGACGCGCTGGATCTACTCAGCCAGGGCGATGCGGATATCGCCATCATCAGCACCGCCGGTGCCGAACCCACCGCCGGCATCGCCATTCCGCTGTACCGCTGGCGCCGGCTGGTGCTGGTACCGCGCGGCCATCCGCTCGACCGCCCCGGTGCCGCCCCGGACCTGCAGGCGCTGTCGACCCAGCCGCTGATCAGCTACGAATCCTCCACCCGCGGCAGCTCCTCGCTGCAGCGCGCCTTCGCTGCCTCCGGGCTGACCCCGGACATCGCGCTGACCGCGCTGGATGCGGACCTGATCAAGACCTACGTGCGCACCGGCCTGGGCGTGGGCCTGCTGGCCGAAATGGCGGTCAATGCCGGCGATGAAGACCTGCGCTCGTGGCCGGCGCCGGCGCCGATCGACGAATGCATCGCCTGGGCGGTGCTGCCGCGCGACCGCGTGCTGCGCGACTACGCGCTGGAACTGGTGCACGTGCTGGCTCCGCAGATCGACACCCGCGACCTGCGCCGGGTCATCGACGGCAACCAGGAGGCCGATTGGCCGTTGCCGCCGACGTGGGAATCGTTGACGCAGACCATTACGGTCTAGGGGCTTCGGTTTCGGTTGGGTTGAACGCCGGTGGGAAGGTGGCCGCCGCCGTTGTGTCGGCTACGGGTGCTTGGGCCGCGCTGCGCGCGGTGTCCGGCCAACGGCCGGGGCTACGAATTCATACGGGCCCAAAAGGATCGGGATCAATCAACCAACGGCGCCGCATACCCTCGGTAGCGCCGGCCGTTGGCCGGCCCTCTGCGACGGTTGGTCGCACGGAAGGCCGGGGCCCACGCGGACCGAGGGCGCTACCATGGCGGCGTGAACCGCCGTCGCCGCCCGTTTGCCGCCCTGTTGCAGCTCGCCTTTCTGGCGACGCTGCTGATGGCGTTGGCGCCACTGGTCAGCCGCTGGCAGCAGGCGCAGGGCCCGTCGGTGATGCTGATGCCCGGTGGCATGGCGCACGTGATGCCGCCGCATGAAATGAACCTGCAGGCGATGCCGGCGCATGACATGGCGATGCACCACATGTCCATGCACGACATGTCAGGGCATGCCGCCGCAGTGGCCGACACTGACCCCGCTGCCCCCATCGACCCGCATGCCGGCCATGGCGAGGCCTGCGAATACTGCATGATGGCCTCGCGCCTGATGCCGTGGCTGGCAGTGCTGATCGTCCTGCTGCCGGCGCTGCCAGTCATCGCGCCACCGGTGCTGCGCACCGTCGCCGCGCCGCGCAGCCTGCGCTGGCCTGCCCACGCCGCGCGTGGCCCCCCGCTTCACGCCTGAAACCGCCCTTTCATTTTCCTGCTGCGCGACGCCGTGATGGCGCCGCGCGCCTGTGCGTTTTCCGGAGTTCCAGCATGAAGCTTTCCTCCCGCAGCGCGGGCGCGATGACGCGCCTGTCTGTTTCCCTGTCGCTTGCCCTGGCTGCGCTGCCGCTGCAGGCCGCCGAGCGCGACGACGCGCGCACGCTCGACACCCTGGTGGTCACCGCCAGTGCGCCCTCGTCGCCGCTGCACTGGGTCACCGACCCGCGACTGCCGCGCCAGCCGGTGCCGGCCAGCGACGGTGCCGATTACCTCAAGACCGTGCCCGGCTTCGCCGCCATCCGCAACGGCGGCACCAATGGCGACCCGGTGCTGCGCGGCATGTTCGGCTCGCGCCTGAACATCGTCAGCAACGAAGGCAACCTGATCGGTGCCTGCCCCTCGCGCATGGACAACCCGCTGTCCTACATCGCCCCGGAAACCTTCGACCGGCTGACCATCATCAAGGGCCCGCAGAGCGTGCGCTGGGGCGCCGGCGCTTCAGCGGGCACAGTGCGGTTCGAACGCGATACCCCGCGTTTCGACGACCCGGGCATCGACCTGGACGCCAGCGCACTGGTCGGCTCGCGCAACCGCAACGACCAGGTGCTGGACCTCACCGCCGGTGCCTCGCAGGGCTACGTGCGCGTCAATGGCAACCGCTCCGAAGCCGATGACTACAAGGACGGCAATGGCGAGGTGGTGCCGTCCAGGTGGCGCAAGTGGAACAGCGATGTCGCCGTCGGCTGGACCCCGGATGCCGACACCGTGCTGGAGCTCTCCGCCGGCACCGGCGATGCCATCGCGCGCTACGCCGGGCGTGGCATGGATGGCGCCGCGTTCAAGCGCACCAGCTACGCCGCCCGCTTCGAGCGCGACAACCTGCCCGGCGCGTGGGACAAACTGCAGGCCAACGTCTACTACAACGACGCCGACCACGTCATGGACAACTACACCCTGCGCGAGCCGAACCCGGCCAGCAGCATGCCGATGCCCATGGCCTCGAATGTCGATCGCCGCACCACCGGCGGGCGCATCGCCTCCGAATGGCGCTGGCAGGACATCGCCATCGTCGCCGGCGTGGACGCGCTCGACAGCCGCCACCGCAGCCGCAACGGCATGGGCCGCAACACCTACCGGCTCACGCCATGGTCGACCGACGCACGCCAGAAGAACCAGGGCGTGTTCACCGAGATCACCCTGGGCGAAGGCACCGCGCAACGTTGGGTCAGCGGGCTGCGCATCGATCGCGCCGAGGTCACCGACGAGCGCGCCACCACCGGCATGATGGCGATGCCGAACCCAACCGCTGGCCAGCGCCGCCGCGAAGACCTGGGCAGTGGTTTCCTGCGTTTCGAGCGGGACATCAGCAGCGCGCTGACCACCTACGCCGGTATCGGCCACAGCGAACGCATGCCCGATTACTGGGAGCTGTTCTCGCCTGACATGGGGCCGGCCGGCAGCATCAACGCTTTCAGCGCGGTGCAGCCGGAGAAAACCACCCAGCTCGACATCGGCCTGCAGTACCGGGATGAGCGGGTCAACGCATGGGTCTCGGCGTATGCCGGGCGCCTCCAGGACTACATCCTGTTCACCTACCGCGACGGCGGCATGATGGGCAGCACCACCCAGGCCACCAACATCAATGCGCGTATTGCCGGTGCCGAAGCGGGCGCCGAGGTCGCGCTCGGGCAGGGCTGGAAACTCGGCGGCACGCTGGCCTACGCATGGGGCGAAAACCGCACCGATGGCGGCGCACTGCCGCAGATGCCGCCGCTGGAAGCACGCCTGAGCGCAGGCTGGGAAGGCGCGCGCTGGAGTGCGGGTGCACTCGCCCGCGCAGTGACCCGCCAGCACCGCGTGGCGCCGGGGCAGGGCAACGTGGTCGCGCGTGACCTGGGCCCAAGTGCAGGCTTCGCCACGCTCGCGCTCAACGCCGGCTACCGCATCAGCGACGCCCTGCAGCTCAGCGCAGGCGTGGACAACCTGTTCGACCGCGCCTACAGCGAGCACCTCAACCTCGCCGGCAGCGCCGATTTCGGCTTCCCCGCCGATCCGGTGCGCATCAACGAACCCGGCCGCACGGTCTGGATGAAGGTGAACTACCGGTACTGAGGCAACGATCAAGCGCGTTGGTCGGCGCTTCCGCACGATGGTGTGCACTTCAACGGCCGCATGCATGAAACCGTCGGGAGGTGGGCGGGTACCCCCATCCGGGACTGTCAAAAACATGGATGTTTTTGCCAAGCCCCCATGGATGGGTTCACGGCGTGTCCCGGATGGGGGTACCCGCCCGCCTCGGCGCGGATGAATTGAAACGCCGGCTCTTCGCGATCAACCAAGCTCCGGGCGCGACGCAATCCGACATGCGCTGACACACGCCGTTACATGCCCCGAAGGCCCCAGCACGAAAGGGGTTGCGCGTGTCACCGGGTGATGTGAAGGTGACGGTAAACGCTTGGCACATATGCCTGACGCGGGCGGTGGCTACACTTGCCGGTCGTGGAACATCAAGGGCTGTACTTCATGTCGGGACGCATCACCGCACGCATCATTGCCGGCCTCGGCCTGGCCATCCTGGCCGGGTGTGGCAGCAAGGACCAAGCCGCCCGCCGGCAGGCCGAAGTCGTGCCGGTGACTACCCAGGTCGTGCAGACCTCCGCCTGGAGCGACACCCTGCAGGCACTGGGCACCGCCAAGGCCCGCGAGTCGGTGACCATCACCGCCAAAGTCAGCGAAATCATCGACACCGTGCACTTCGACAGCGGCCAGCAGGTCTCCGCCGGCACCCCCCTGGTGACCCTGCGCGGCCAGGCCCAGGAAGCCGCCCTGCTGCAGGCCCAGGCCACCTTTGCCGAAGCCGACCAGCTGTACAAGCGCCAGCGTGAACTGGCGGCCCAGCAGCTCGTCGCCAGTGCCACCCTCGACACCCAGCGCGCCATCCGCGATGCCGCCGAAGCCCGCGTGCGCGAAATGCAGTCCGACATCGGCGACCGCCGCGTGCGTGCACCGTTTGCCGGCGTGCTCGGCATCCGCCAGGTCAGCGAAGGGTCGCTCGTCACCCCCACCACCGTCATCGCCACCCTCGACGACATCGAACGCATGCACGTCGATTTCCAGGTGCCCGAAGCCGAACTGGCCTCGCTGGCCAAGGGCGACAAGGTCAGCGCCACCAGCGTGGCCTACCCGGGCCGCACCTTCGAAGGCGACGTGGCCACCATCGATACCCGCGTCGATCCCGGTACCCGCGCCGTCACCGTGCGCGCCGACTTCATCAACGCCGACCACGCCCTGCGCCCGGGCATGCTGCTCGACGTGCGCATGTTCCGTCCCGAACGCCAGGCGTTGGTCATTCCCGAAATCGCCGTGGTCCAGGTCGGCCGCGATTCGTTCGTCTTCCGCGTCAAACCCGACCACGTGGTCGAGCGCGTCGACGTGGTCAGCGGCGCGCGCCGCTCCGGCGTCGTTGAAATCCGTGAAGGGCTCAAGGCAGGCGACCGCATCGTCGTCGACGGCACCGGCAAGCTGCGTCCCGGCCTGAAGGTCAACGACACCGCCGCGCCGGCCGCAGCGCCCGTGGGCAGCGCCGGATGAAACTCTCCAACATCTCCATCCAGCGGCCGGTGTTTGCCGTGGTGATGAGCCTGCTGCTGGTCGTGCTGGGCATCATGTCGTTCACCCGCCTGACCCTGCGCGAGCTGCCCGCGATCGACCCGCCGATCGTTTCGGTCTCCGTCGATTACACCGGTGCCTCGGCGGCCGTCATCGAAAGCCGCATCACCCAGGTGCTGGAAGACGCCCTGGCCGGCATCGAAGGCATCGACACCATCAACGCGCGCAGCTCCAACGGCCGCGCCCAGGTCAGCATCGAATTCACCTCCAACCGTGATATCGAAGCGGCCGCCAACGACGTGCGCGACGCCGTCAGCCGCGTCGCCGACCGCATGCCCGAAGAGGCGCGCCCGCCGGAAATCGCCAAAGTCGAGAGCGACGCCGACCCGATCATCTGGTTCAACATGACCTCTTCCAGCATGAACACGCTGGAGCTGAGCGACTACGCCGACCGCTACGTGGTCGACCGCTTCTCCAGCCTCGATGGCGTGGCCCAGGTCCGCATCGGCGGCCGCCAGCGCTATGCCATGCGCATCTGGCTCGACCGCGACCAGCTCGCCGCGCGCGGCCTGACCGTGGGGGACGTGGAAACCGCGCTGCGCAACGAAAACGTCGAACTGCCCGCCGGCCGCATCGAATCGGCCGACCGCGATTTCACCCTGCGCGTGGAGCGCAACTACGTAAAGCCCGAAGACTTCGCCACCATCCCGCTCGGCAAGGGCGCTGATGGCTACGTGGTGCGCATGGGCGACGTCGCAAAGATCGAACTGGCCTCGTCCGAACGCCGCGCCTACTACCGCAGCAACGGCGAGCCCGGCATCGGCCTGGGCATCGTCAAGACCTCCACCGCCAACTCGCTGGACGTGGCCCGCACCGCCCGCGCCGAAGCCGAGCGCGTCGGCCAGACCCTGCCCGAAGGCACCCACATCTTCGTGGCCTTCGACAACACCACCTTCATCGAAGCCGCCGTCGACCGCGTGTACGCCACGCTGGTGGAAGCCATGCTGCTGGTGCTGGCGGTGATCTGGCTGTTCCTCGGCAGTTTCCGCGCCGCGTTGATTCCTGCAGTGACCGTGCCGGTGTGCCTGGTGGCCGCCTTCATCGCCCTGTATGCGTTCGGCTTCTCGATCAACCTGCTGACCCTGCTCGCACTGGTGCTGTGTATCGGCCTGGTGGTGGACGATGCCATCGTCGTGGTCGAAAACGTGCAGCGCCGCATCGACCTGGGCGAGCCACCGCTGGTGGCGTCCAAGCGTGGTACCGCGCAGGTGGCGTTCGCGGTCATCGCCACCACCGCCGTGCTGGTTGCCGTGTTCCTGCCGGTCGGTTTCCTTGAAGGCAACACCGGCCGCCTGTTCCGCGAACTGGCCGTGGCCCTGGCCGCCGCCGTGGCGCTGTCGGCGTTCGTGTCGCTGACGCTCACCCCGATGATGGCCTCCAAGCTGCTCAAGCCGCACACCGGCCAGCCGCCCAAGGGCCTGCACGGTTTCATCAACCGCAACCTCGACCGCGTCTCGGCATCCTACGGACGCGTGCTGGATGCCCACGTCGGCAAGATCTGGATCTACGGCGTGGTGATGCTGCTGTCGCTCGCCGCCAGCGCGCTGCTGTTGAAGGTGCTGCCGTCCGAACTCGCCCCGGCCGAAGACCGCGGTTCGTTCCAGATCATGATCGACGGCCCGGAAGGCGCCGGCTACGACTACACCGTGGGCCAGGTGCAGGAAGTGGAAAAGGTCGTGGCCGGGTACGTCGGCGCGGACAAGCCCATCGTGCGCGCCAACCCGCGCGTGCCCGGCGGCTTCGGGGCCAGCGAGGAAATGCACACCGGCCGCATCAGCGTGTTCCTGCAGCCGTGGCGCGAACGTTCCACCGCCACCCCCGACGTGGCCGCCGAACTGCAGAAGGACCTCGACGGCATCCGCGGCGTGCGCGTGCGCACCCAGGTCGGCGGCGGCCTGGTCCGCAGCCAGGGCCAGCCGTTCCAGATCGTGCTTGGCGGCCCCGAATACGCTGAAATCGCGCAGTGGCGCGACCGCATGCTCGAACGCATGGCCGACAACCCCGGCCTGGTCGGCCCGGATTCGGATTACAAGGAAACCCGCCCGCAGATGCGCGTGAACATCGACCGCCAGCGCGCGGCCGACCTGGGCGTCTCGGTCACCGCCATTGGGTCGGCGCTGGAAACCATGATGGGCTCGCGCCGCGTCACCACCTTCGTCGACAACGGCGAAGAGTACGACGTGCTGGTCCAGGCCGGCCGCGAAGGCCGCGCCTCGCCCGACGACCTGGCCGCCATCCGCGTGCGCGCCACCAATGGCGAACTGGTGCCGCTGTCCAACCTGGTCACGCTCAGCGAAGTGGCCGAAGCGGGCAACCTCAACCGTTTCAACCGCCTGCGCGCGATCACCATCACCGCCGGCCTGGCCCCGGGCTACCCGCTCGGCGAGGCCATCGCCTGGGCCCAGCAGACCGCACGCGAAGAACTGCCGCAGCACGCGCAGATCGACTGGAAGGGCGAATCGCGCGAATACCAGAATGCCGGCAGCGCGGTGCTGCTCACCTTCGCCATGGCGCTGCTGGTGGTGTACCTGGTGCTGGCCGCGCAGTTCGAAAGCTTCATCCACCCGCTGGTGATCATGCTCACCGTGCCGCTGGGCGTGCTCGGCGCGCTGCTGGGCCTGTACGTGAGCGGCGGCACCATCAACCTGTTCAGCCAGATCGGCATCGTGATGCTGGTCGGCCTGGCGGCGAAGAACGGCATCCTGATCGTCGAATTCGCCAACCAGCTGCGCGACGAAGGGCGTGACGTGCACCGCGCCATCGTCGAATCGGCCATGGTGCGCCTGCGTCCGATCCTGATGACCTCCATCGCCACCGTGGTCGGTGCCATCCCGCTGGTCGTCGCCGGTGGCCCGGGTTCGGCCAGCCGCGGAACGATCGGCATCGTGGTGATCTTCGGCGTCACCGTCTCCACCTTCCTCTCGCTGTTCGTGGTCCCGGCGTTCTATTCGCTGCTGGCCCCGTACACGCGCTCGCCGGAAGCCGTGGCCCGCGAGCTGGAAAAGCAGGAAGCCGACACCCCGTCGGTCGGTGGCCATGCCTGACCGGCCGCTGCGGCTGGAAGGCCCCGGATTCGTGCTGCGCCCCTGGCGCAGCGACGATCTGGAGGCGCTGCTGCGGCATGCCAACGACGAGGCGGTCTCGCGCGGGCTGCGCGACCGCTTCCCGTTCCCGTACACCCGGGAAGACGGCGAGGCCTTCCTCGGCGGCCGGATCCTGGCCCCGGAGACGCTCAACCTGGCCATCGAGATCGACGGCGCCGCCTGCGGCAGCATCGGCGCCCAACCGGGCGTGGCCGAACGTGGGCACACCGCTGAGCTGGGCTACTGGCTGGGTCGCGCATACTGGGGGCAGGGCTGGATGACCCGCGTTGTAGGCCTGTTCGCCCCCTGGGTGATGGACGAGCTGCGCCTGTTCAGGCTGCAGGCCGAAGTGCTGGATTTCAACGAAGGATCGGCCCGCGTGCTGCTCGGCAACGGGTTCCAGGAAGAAGGAACGGCCCGCTGCGCCGTGTTCAAGCGCGGCCGGCTGCACGACCTGCGGCGGTTTGCCAGGGTCCGCACCCCGTAAATCGGCCCTATCGGGCTGGCGCTCGATGATGGAGAATCGACCGGTCCCTTCCAGCCGACGGGACGTCCTTCATTTTCCGCCGACTGGAGAGAGCGCGTGGAAGCAGTAGTCGAATTCATCAATGGCATCATCTGGAGCAAGGCACTGATCTTCCTGTGCCTGGCGGCCGGCCTGTTCTTCAGCGTGCGCACCCGCTTCATGCAGCTGCGTGGCTTCTTCGAAATGTGCCGGCTCACCGTGCAGGGCGAAAAGTCCGACGCCGGCGTGTCCTCGTTCCAGGCCCTGGCCATGTCCATGGCCGGCCGCATGGGCATCGGCAACATCGCCGGCGTGGCTACCGCCATCGCCTTCGGCGGCCCCGGTGCGATCTTCTGGATGTGGGTGATGGGCTTCCTCGGGGCGTCCACCTCGTATGTCGAGTGCACCCTGGCGCAGATCTACAAGACCAAGGATGCCGACGGCCGCTACCGGGGTGGCCCGGCGTACTACATCGAAAAGGCCATGGGCCTGAAGTGGTACGCGATGGCCTTCGCCATGGCCACGATCGTTGCTGCCGGTTTCCTGATGCCGGGCGTGCAGGCCAATGCGATCGCCGACAGCATCATCAACTCCTGCCGTGGCGGCGCCCTGTGCGGACCGCTGGATGGCCAGTTCATGGGCATGGAATCGGTGCAGGCGTTCAAGCTCGGCATCGGCATCGTGGTCGCCCTGCTGCTGGGCGTGGTGATCTTCGGCGGCGTCAAGCGCATCGCCAACTTCGCCGAAGTGGTGGTGCCGTTCATGGCCGCCGGCTTCATCCTGATGGCCATCGTCATCATGATCCTCAACTATGAGCGCGTGCCGGACATGTTCCGTACCGTGTTCAGCAGCGCCTTCGGCGCCCACGCCGCGTTCGGCGCGATGATGGGCCTGGCGGTGGAGTGGGGCGTCAAGCGCGGCATCTACGCCAACGAAGCGGGCCAAGGTACCGGCCCGCACGCGGCCGCGGCCTCGGAGGTCTCGCACCCGGCCAAGCAGGGCTACGTGCAGGCCTTCGCCATCTACTTCGACACCATGATGGTGTGCACCGCCACCGCCTTCCTGATCCTGGCGGCCGGCACCTACAACGTGTACTCGCCCACGCCGGGCGCCGAGCCGGTGTTCGCCGGCCTGGCCGGTGTGGCCGAAGGCGCGGGCTACGCACAGGCTGCGGTGGAAACCGTGCTGCCGGGCTGGGGCTCGGGCTTCGTGGCCATCGCGATCTTCTTCTTCGCCTTCACCACCATCATGGCCTATTACTACATGGCCGAAACCAACCTCAGCTACCTCAACCACAACCGCAAGCGCCCGCTCACCGTGCTGGCGCTGCGCCTGGGCATCATCGGCATGGTGGTGTTCGGCGCCTTCCACAACGCCAAGATGGCGTGGGCGCTGGGCGACATCGGCGTGGGCCTGATGGCGTGGTTGAACATCGTCGCGATCCTGATCGTGCAGAAGCCGGCCCTGATCGCCCTGCGCGATTACGAGCGCCAGAAGAAGCTCGGCCTGGATCCGACCTTCGACCCCGATGCCCTGGGCATCAAGAACGCCGATTTCTGGCGTCACCGCAAGCTGGAGCAGTCCCGTAGTGAATGATCCCTGGAAAAACGCCCGTCGCCCGTCCTCGCGACCGCCGCGGGCCACCCCGCTGCCGCCGCGCGAAGGCGGCACCCCGCCACCGCCGGGGCGCGGCAACGACGAGCTGCGCCTGTACGGCTGGAATGCCGTGCAGGCGCTGTTCGAGCGCCGCCCGCAGGCGCTGCGCAAGCTGTACCTGGCCGAGGCGCTGATCCCGCGGCTGCAGCCGCTGCTGAAGTGGTGCGTGGCCAACCGCGTCGGCTATCGCGTGGTGGAAGAGGGTGACCTCAACAAGCTCGCCGCCACCACCCACCACGAAGGCGTGGTGGCGGACGTGCTGCGCGCCCCGATGCTGGAACTGGGCGAGTGGCTGGCCGGCCTGCCGGCCGACAAGCCGGCGCTGGCGCTGTGGCTGGATGGCGTGGGCAACCCGCACAACTTCGGCGCCATCCTGCGTTCGGCGGCGCACTTCGGCGTGTCCGGGCTGCTGCTGCCGCCCGATTCCACGCTGGCATTGTCCGGTGCGGCGGCGCGTGTTGCTGAAGGCGGCGCCGAAGCGGTGCCGCTGGTGCGCCTGCCGGCAGTGCCGCAGGCAATGGAAGCACTGCGTACCGGCGGCTTCGGCCTCGCCGCCACGCTGGTGGAAGGCGGCGCGGACCTGTTCAAGGCCACCTTGCCGGCGCGGCTGGTGTATGTGATGGGCGCCGAAGGCGAGGGCATGGACCGTGCGTTGGCACAGACCTGCGACCTGCAGGTATCCATTCCCGGCAGTGGTGCGGTGGAAAGCCTCAACGTGGCATCGGCCACCGCCGTGTTGCTGTCGCACTGGTATGCACAGCGGTAACTTCGGGTAACGCTTGCGCGCTGCCCTGCGTGATGTGATCGACTTCTCCAAAGGAGTCGTGCCTACGGTGGATTCGGATTTTTCGCATGGTGCGCTGCGTTCTTGCTGCGTCACAGTGCAACGCGGCGCCGTACTGTGTAGGTGAGGAGAGACACCCACCCAGTGCGGCGCCGTTGTCCGGATCACGGTCTGTTCCGTGGCGCTCACCGCGTGGGGTGTGACGAATCCCGGTAGCCCGGCCGCTTGGCCGGGCTTTTTTTATGCGTTTTCGCGGTGCGCGGGGGCGGAGTGCGACATTCCGGGCCCGCGCAAGGGGTCTTGCGACGTGTACGCGCAGTGACGCTTCGGGCCGCGCGTGATGGAAATCCGGAAGCGCGTTTCCTGCTGGGCATCCGCTGAAAAACGCCGTTGGCGTGATAGGCATTTTCGTGCGTGCGCCCGCGCACAGAACGCAAGATTCGCGTGATTTACCGATTTTTCCGAGATGACTTCCTGTGCAGATTGCCGGTGCGGCGGATTGGCCTGCCGCATCACTCTGTCACCAAGGAGGCATTCCATGACATTCGATGCGCTGCGTTCCCTGCGCCCGATTTCCTTCGCCCTGATCGCCGGCCTGCTGCCCGCTGCCGCCCAGGCTGCCGAGCACTCGCTGGACGGCGTCAATTTCATGGGGCCGCTGATCACCCCCAATCCGGCCGGCATGCCCAAAGGCAATCTCTTCATCGAGCCGTACCTGGTCCGCATCGACAGCGACCGCTACTTCGATGGCGACGGCCGCCGGCATGACAGCGACGGCCGCAGCGCCGCCTGGCTGACCGTGGTGCCGATCGCCTACGGCCTGGGTCAGCGCGTGACCGCGCAGGTCAACCTCAGCGCCTCGCGCGCCGAGACCGGCAGCGAGCGCAGCCGCGGCTTCCGCGCCGGCGATACCACCGCCATGGTGCAGTACCTGCTGCAGGCGCCGAACGAAGACGGCACCCGCCCGGCCATTTCGGTATCGCTGAGCCAGCGCTACGCCACCGGCAGCTATGACCGCATCGATGGCAACCCGCTCAATGCCCAAGGCGACGGCGTGCAGCGCACCACCTTCGGGCTGGGCATGCAGCAGGTGGTGTGGCTGCCCAACGGTCGCCCGCTGCGCTGGCGTGGCCAGCTCAGCGCCAGCCCGGCACCGGCGCGCGTGGCGATCAACGACCACAGCGTGTACGGCACCCCGGATGGCTTCCGCGGCAACATCGCGCCGGGTTCGCTGATCGGCCTTTCCGCGGCCGGTGAGTACAGCTTCGACTCGAAGTGGGTGGGCGTATTCGAGTTCGCCATCAGCCGCCAGAGCGACCGTCACCTGAGCGGCTACGCGCCCGCTGCCGACGGCACCATGCTGCGCATCGATGAACGTCGCCCCGGCAGCCGCAACGTCACCCTCGCACCGGCGGTGCAGTATCACTTCAGTCCCAGCGTCGGGCTGATTGCCGGTGTGGAGTTCACGGTCGCGGGCCGCAATACCGGCAGCTACATCAACCCGCAGGTCGCCTTGGGCATGTTCTTCTGATGGGCCTCGATGAGATCGTCGCCCGCCTGCTGGGCATCGTCTGGAGTCCGGCGCTGGTCGGGCTGTGCCTGCTGGTGGGCCTGTACTTCAGCGTGCGCACCCGCTTCATCCAGCTGCGCGGGCTGCCGGAGATGCTCAAGCTGATGTTCCAGGGGCGCAGTTCGGCGGCGGGTGTGTCCTCGTTCCAGGCATTGAGCCTGTCGCTGTCCAGCCGCGTTGGCGTGGGCAACATCGCCGGCGTGGCGATGGCCATTGCCTACGGCGGGCCGGGTGCGATTTTCTGGATGTGGATCGTCGCCTTCCTCGGTGCCTCCAGCGCCTTCGTCGAATCCACCCTGGCGCAGATCTACAAGCAGCGCGACAGCAACGGCATGTACCGGGGTGGCCCGGCGTACTACATCGAAAAGGGCCTGGGCAAGCGCTGGTACGCGGTGCTGTTCGCGCTCAGCACGGTGATCGGCTGCGGGCTGCTGCTGCCCGGTACGCAGTCCAACGCGATGGTCAGCGCGCTGGACGAGGCATGGGGCGCGCCGGGCTGGGTTACCGCGGCCGGCATCGGCACGGTGGTCGCGATGGTGATCTTCGGCGGCGTGCGGCGCATCGCACAGGTGGCCCAGGTCATCGTGCCGTTCATGGCGCTGGGCTATCTGGTGGTGGCGGCCGTGGTGATGGCCCTGAACCTGGATGCGGTGCCGGAGATGTTCAGCATCATCCTGCGCAGTGCATTCGGCCAGGACGCCGCGTTCGGCGCCATGATCGGCACGGCCATCCAGTGGGGCGTGCGCCGTGGCGTGATGTCCAACGAAGCCGGCATGGGCAGCGGTGCGCATCCCGCTGCCGCAGCGGAAGTCTCGCACCCGGTGAAGCAGGGGCTGGTACAGGCCTGTTCGGTGTACATCGACACCATGGTGGTGTGCAGCGCCACCGCCTTCCTGATCCTGTCGGCCGGCACCTACAACGTGCATGACCCGGCCGCACCGGCGCAGTGGATCGTGGCCAACGTACCGGGGCTGGAAGCGGGGCCGCGGTTCGTGCAGCAGGCGGTGGAATCGGCGTTGCCGGGCTTCGGGCGTTCGTTCATCGCCCTGGCGATCCTGCCGTTCGCCTTCACCACCATCCTGGCGCTGTACTACACGGCCGAAACCAACGTGGTGTACCTGCTGCGCAACCGCACCTCGCCGTGGGTGATGGCGTTGTTCCGGCTGGGCTTCCTGGGCGCCATGCTGTATTCGGCGTTGAACAGCGCCACGGTCGCGTGGTCGCTGGGCGATATCGGCGTGGGCCTGATGACCTGGCTCAACATCATCGCGCTGCTGCTGCTGCAGAAACCGGCCTTGGCCGCACTGCGCGATTACGAAGCCTCACGCGGTGCCGGAAGGGACCCGGTGTACCGCCCCGACAACATCACGCTACCGGCCAGCACGGTGTGGTTGCGGTAACCCGAAACGGAAACCGGCGGCAGACACCGCCGGTTTCCACAGCATCGCTTATTCGTTCGGCGGGGTGGTCGCCTTGGCTTCACTGCCGAAATTGCCATCGGCTTCGGCCGCCAGGTAGGCGAACACCGTGTACGCCGCCACGTTCTGCGCCAGCGCCGCCGGTTCGATCTTGTCGAGCGTGTCGTCGGCGGTGTGGTGCAGGTTGAAGTAGTCGGTTCCGTCCTGCGCCAGCCACGCCCATGCGCCGCCCTTGGCGGCAAGCGGGCCGATATCGGGGCCCGGGCCACCCTTGTCCGGGGCGTATTCGATGCCCAGCGGCTTGAGCACGTCGGCAATCTGGGCGGTCGCCTCGCGCGAGCCTTCCGGGTTCGGCGAACCGGTGTTGAACGCATAGATGCGGCCGGCACCGAAGTCGCTCTCGGCGGCCAGCTGGTGCAGCACGATGTCTTTGGCATGCGCTTCGGCGTAGGCCTTGCCGCCGTACAGACCCTGTTCCTCGTTGGCGAAAGCGACCACGCGGATGCTGCGCTTGGGCGCCTGCTTGAGCTGGCCGATCAGGTGGCCGGCGGCCATGGTCAGCGCTACGCCGGCGCCATCGTCGATCGCGCCGGTGCCCAGGTCCCAGGAATCGAGGTGGCCACCAATGACCACCACTTCCTTGGGCAGGCTGCGCCCGGTGATCTCACCGATCACGTTGTACGAGGTGGCGGTGCCATCCCAGCCGCAATCCAGGCTGAGCTTGAGCTTCGTCGGTCCCAGCGCGACCAGCCGCGCCAGCTGGTTGGCATCGGGCACCGACAGCGCCGCCGACGGCACCGGGGTCAGGCCGTCGTCGAAGCGGGTGATGCCGGTATGCGGCACGCGGTGCGAATCGGTACCGGCCGAACGCATCACAAAGCCCACCGCACCCTTGCGGATCGCCTCGGACGGGCCTTTGCTGCGCACCGCGCCGCCCTTGCCGTAGTCGCGGCCATCGCGGTAGGCGGTCATCTGGTAATCCACGAAGGCGATCTTGCCCTTGAGCGAGCCTTCCGGCGCGGCCTGCAGCGCGGCCAGGTCAGCGAAGCGCACCACCTCGGCCTCGACCGTACCGCCCGGGCTGCCGCCCAGCGCGGTGATGCTCAGCGGCTGTGCATGCTTGCCCACCACCTGCGCGTGTTCACTGCGGCGTTCCCACTTGGGGAAGGTCACCGGCTCTTTCCACACCTTGTCAAAGCCCAGTGCCTTGAACTTGGCTTCGGCCCAGGCCACCGCGCGGGCGTCGGCCTCGCTGCCGGCAATGCGCGGGCCGATCTCGGTCGTCAGCGATTCGACCACCTTCCAGCCGGTGTCGTCCTTCAGGGCCTGCTCGCGCAGTTCAGCAGCGGTAGCCAGCGATTTCGGCGGCAGGGTGGTGGTGCCCGTCGCCGCGAACGCCGGGGCGGCCAGCAGGGCGAGGGAAGATGCGATGGCAAGGACGCGGCGACGCATGGGACGGACTCCGGGGGAACAGGGCGGAAGCCCCCGAGCTTAGCAGCCTGCCCGCGCCGCACATGGGCGGGAGGTCATGGTTGGGCGGATGCTGTTTTCCACCGGCGGGCAGGGCGACGACCAACGGTCGTCGCCTACGCCCTTTACTGCTTCAAATTGTCCCGGATCTCCCGCAGCAGCAGGATCTCTTCTTTCGGCGCAGCCGGTGCCGCTTCCTTCTTGCGCGCCAGGCGATTGATCACCTTGACCACCATGAAGATCGCGAACGCTACGATCAGGAACTGCACCAGCGTATTGAGGAAATCGCCGTAGCCGATCACCACGGCAGGAATCTCCGTGCCATCGGCGGCCACGCGTGCCGGCGCCAGGGTCCACGCCAGCTCCGAGAAATCCACCCGGCCGATCAGCCAGCCCAGCGGCGGCATGATGATCTTGTCCACCAGCGCGGTGACGATCTTGCCGAACGCAGCACCGATGACCACACCGACCGCCAGGTCGATGACGTTGCCACGCATGGCGAATTCCTTGAACTCAGTCAGCATTCCCATCGGGTTCTCCTGTAGCGGGGATAGCAAAGGTCGCCGCAGCGTAACGCGGCGCGTGTCGTCATCCGGCGATGACGCCGTGCCGTTCGGCCACGTTTTCCAGGCGGGCGCTGAAACGATCGCCCGGCTTCAGTGCGGCCACGCCGGCCGGCGTACCCATGAACACCAGGTCGCCCGCGCGCAGTGCCCACAGCTTGGACAGCTCGTGCAGGATCTCCGGCACGTTCCAGATCATCTGGTCCAGCAGTGACTGCTGGCGCACTTCGCCGTTGATTTCCAGCGACAGGTTGAGCGCGGCAAGATCGCCCACTTCACCGGCCGGCACCAGTTCGCTGACCGGCGCGGAATGATCGAAACCCTTGGCCGAATCCCACGGGTGGCCCTTGGCCTTGGCCGCCGCCTGCAGGTCGCGGCGGGTCAGGTCCAGGCCTACGCCGTAGCCGAACACCAGCGCCTCGGCCTGGTCGAGCGGCAGCTCGCCGGCAGGCGCGTCACGGCCGATCGCCACCACCAGCTCCACTTCGTGGTGCAGATCCTGGGTGGAAGGCGGGTAGGGGATCACATCGTCATGGCCAACCACGATCGCATCGGCCGGCTTGCTGAAGAACATCGGCCGGCCGCGGTCATCGGCGGCGGGCACGGCAGCGCCCATTTCCTTGGCGTGGTCGGCGAAATTGCGGCCGACACAGTAGATGCGGCGCACTGGAAACGTACCGCCACCGGCGACCGGAATGCGGGGTTGTTCAGGGGCCGGGATTACATCAGACATGCGCGCGTCCTGTGGGAAGGGGTCGCACGAGTGTATTCCGCCACATCGGAAAACGTGTAGTGCCGACTGTTAGTCGGCAAACCGGGCTCAACGCGACAGCGGCAACGCCTGCTTGCGCACCACGCGGTACTCGCCTTCCACCACCTGCGGATCGGCCGCACGCGCGGCCTGCTTCCGCGAAGCCAGCAGCTTCCATGCCACGCCGGCGATGATCATCGCCGCGCCCACGAACACACCCACGAACACCAGGGCGGCCAGGATCGCCAGACCCAACAGGCCCACCGCAACGCGCACCAACGGATGGCGCGGCTTGCGCGGCGCAAACAGGGAGCGGAACTGGTTGAACTGGAAGCGGTTGTACATGGCGGTTCTTTGGCTGAAGTCAGCGAGATGTCAGTATCCCGGCAGTCTTTTGTCATTGAGTGAAAAACTCGTTAAACGAAGCCTACGTTTATTTGAAATCAATGACTTGTGTTCATCGCAGAGCCAGCCAGATGAGGGCGTGAGACAATCGCGTACCGTGCCCTGGATCCTGTTTCCATGTCTGTTTCCGATGCCTCCGCCACTGCCCTGATCGCCCTGGAACGTATTGCCGACGGGGGATTTGCCGAGGTGGAGGGGTGCATCGACGGCGACCACGAGTCGCTGGTGCTGTATCGCGAGGGCGACGATGTGCGCGGCTGGCTCAACATCTGCCCCCACGCCGGGCGCCGGCTGGATTGGGCGCCGGGCCAGTTCCTCAAGAGCAAGGCCGGCGACCTGGTCTGCGCCGCGCACGGTGCATCGTTCTCGCTGGTGGATGGCAGCTGCGTGGCCGGCCCCTGCAAGGGCGACCGGTTGCGCGCCGTGCCGCTGCACGTGCGCGATGGCCAGGTGTTCCTCAGAACATCAGGTTGATCATCGCCACCACCACGATGGTGTAGATCAACGACAACGGCGCGCCCACCCGCCACAACTCGCGCGGGGTGTAGTTGGCCGGTCCGGTGATCATCGAAATCACCGGGTTTGAAGCGGTCATCAGATTGTTGGACGCCGACAGCGCCACGATCAGCGCGAACGCGGTCGGGCTGCCACCGGCCGCCAGCGCCAGGTTCACCGCAATGGGCACCATCACGATGGTCGCGCCTACATGGCTGATCACCAGCGAAAACACCGTGGTCAGAAGCGCCAACGCGATTTCCAGCACCCACACCGGAATGCCGGTAGGCAGGCGGTCGATGGTGTGCCCGGCCACCCAGGCCGCCGCGCCGCTGCTGTCCATCGCCCAGCCGAGCGGAATCAGCCCGGCCATCATGAACACCGTTTTCCAGTTGATCGAGGCATACGCCTCGTCCATGCGCAGCACGCCGGTGAGCAGCATGCCGGCCACGCCGGTCATCAGGGTCAATGCCACCGGCAGCTTCGACGTCAGCGCGATCAGGATCGTGATGGCGAAGATCGACATGGCGATCTTGAACTTGTGCGGGCGCTGTTCGCCCTTCGGGTAATCGGTCACCACCACGAAGTCACGGCTCTTGGCGGCCTGGGCCAGGTCGGTCCAGATGCTGTGGAACACCAGCATGTCGCCGGCGCGCAGCGGCACGTTGCGCACGTCCTCGCGGATCACCTGCTTGTCGCGGTTGATCGCCAGCAGGCTGATGCCGCGCTGCTTGCGCAGGCGCAGGTCCGAGGCGCTCTTGCCGATCACCTCGGAGGTAGGCGGAATCACCGCCTCGGAAATACCCGCGCGGCTGGGGTTGAAAAGGTCGCCCAGGTGCTTCAGGCGCGAAGACATGCGCAGAAACTGGTTCTGGGCGAAATCGCCTACCTGCTGGCGGCTGCCCATGACGCCCAGCACGCTGCCCACCCAGATCCGCATTTCCGCCGGCGGTGCCAGCCGGGTGTCGTTGCCGGTCTTGAGCGCCAGCATCAACGGCGCATCGTGCAGGTTCTCGGCCTCGCCCAGGGTCATGCCCACCAGCGGGCTTTCGGCGCTGACCACCAGCTCGAACACATCGCCCTCGATCCCGTAGGTCTTGGCGAAGTAGCTTTCCGTGCGGGCCGGGGTGACGCCATCGTTGGCCAGGGTTTCTTCTTCCACCAGCTTGCGGTCGCCGAAGTAGCGGAAGTACAGCAGCGACGCGGCCAGCAGCGCCAGGCCGATCGGCAGCGGCGCGAACATGCGCAGCGGTTCGATCGTGGCAAGGCCCGAAGGAAGATTGTTGTTGGCCGAGGCCAGCAGATCGTTGAGCAGGATCAGCGGTGAATTGCCGACCATGGTCAGCGCGCCGCCCATCACGATCGCCGCGGCAATCGGCAGCAGCAGGCGCTGCAGGGTCAGCCCGGTGCGCGCCACCAGCCGCGAGGCCACCGGCAGGTACAGTGCCATCACCGATGGGTTCTGCATGAACGACGAATTCAACCCGGCAATGGCCGTGGTCATCATCAGCAAGCGGGTTTCAACGCCATGTCCGCGCCGCAGCAGCCACGCCGCCAGCCTGTTCAGCGCCCCGGTGCGGTCCAGGCCGGCACCGAGGATGGTGGTGGCGATGATGCTCATCACCGCGTTACCCGAGAAACCGCCGAAGATTTCCTCCGGCGCGATCAGGCCAGTCACGCCCAGCACCACCAGCACCACCAGCGCCACCACGTCGGCGCGGATGCGCTCGAACAGGAACATCGCCATCGTGAAGCCGACCAGCCCCAGGACGAGCTTCATGTCGGTGGTCAGCGTCAGCGTGGTGTCCATGGGGTAACGCGGTTCCTTGGATAGGGATCAGGTACGGTCGTACAACAGGTCCCACACCCCGTGACCCAGCTTCTGGCCGCGGGTTTCGAAGTGCGTCTGCGGCCGCCACTCCGGCCGCTCCACCTGCCCGCGCGGACCGGCGCGGTTGACCAGCCCCGGGGTGGCGTCCAGCACCTCCCACATCTGCTCGGCATAGTCTTCCCAGTCGGTGGCGCAGTGCAGCCGCCCACCCACGCGCAGCTTGCGCACCAGCAGCTCGGCGAACGCCGGCTGGATCAGGCGGCGCTTGTTGTGGCGCTTCTTGTGCCACGGGTCCGGGAAATAGATGCGCACTTCATCCAGCGCGCCATCGGCGATTTCCTTTTCCAGCACCTCCACTGCATCGTGGTGGTACAGGCGCACGTGGTCGGCGTTGTCGTCGGCCAGTGCGTTGAGCAGGCGGCCCACGCCGGGGGCGTGCACCTCCAGCCCGATGTAATCGCGGCTCGGATCCTGCTGCGCGGCAAAGCGCAGCGCGGCGCCGTTGCCGAACCCGATCTCAAGCACCTTGCGCGCATCGCGGCCGAAGGTGGCATCCAGGTCGCGCGGCTCGCCGGCGAAGTCCAGGCCAAAGCGCGGCCAGCGGTCGTCGAACGCGCGCTGCTGGGCGGGGGTGAAGCGGCCCTGGCGCAGCACGAAGCTGCGCACCTCGCGGCGGCCTTCGGTGACGGTGAAGGGTTTGGGCGGCGCCTTGGCGCCCGCGCTGTCGAAGGGATTGGTCATCAGCCGATCAACCCGTCCACCGGCGAAGACGCGCTCGCGTAGCGCTTGCGCGGAATGCGCCCGGCCAGGAACGCCTCGCGCCCGGCTTCAACCGCCTTGCGCATCGCGCTGGCCATCAGCACCGGGTTTCGTGCGCCGGCGATGGCGGTGTTCATCAGCACGCCGTCGCAGCCGAGCTCCATCGCAATGGCCGCATCCGACGCAGTGCCCACGCCGGCATCCACGATGATCGGCACCTTGGCGCTTTCGATGATTTCCAGCAGGTTGTACCTGTTCTGGATGCCCAGCCCCGAGCCGATCGGTGCGGCCAGCGGCATCACCGCCACGCAGCCGATCTCTTCCAGCCGCTTGGCCAGGATCGGGTCATCGGAGGTGTAGACCATCACCTCGAAGCCGTCCTTGACCAGCGTTTCGGCGGCCTTGAGGGTCTGCACCACGTCCGGGTACAGCGTCTTCTGGTCGCCCAGCACTTCCAGCTTGGTCAGGTTGTGGCCATCGAGCAGTTCGCGCGCCAGCCGGCAGGTACGCACCGCGTCTTCGGCGGTGTAGCAGCCGGCGGTGTTGGGCAGGATGGTGTAGCGGTCCGGCGGCAGCACGTCCAGCAGGTTCGGTTCGCCCGGGTTCTGCCCGATGTTCGTGCGGCGGATCGCCACGGTGACAATCTGGGCCCCGGCCGCCTCGGTGGCGATGCGGGTTTCGTCCAGGTCCTTGAACTTGCCGGTCCCGGTCAGCAGCCGGGAAGCGTAGGTCTTGCCGGCGATCACCAGCGAATCGGGGGAAGAATGAGCAGTCATAAGCGAATTATCACACAGCCCACTGCCGCACAGACCCGGTAGCGCCGGCCGTTGGCCGGCCCACGCGGACCGTGGATCGTCACCCGCCGCCCAACGCGTGCACGATCTCGACCACGTCGCCGTCCTCGAGCACGTGGGTCGCGTGCAGGCTGCGGGTAACGATTTCGGCATTCACCTCCACCGCTACCCGGCGCTCGGTGAGGTGTTCGGCCTGAAGCAGGTCCAGCACGGTGGCACTTTGCGGAAGCTGGCGGGGTTCGCCGTTGAGCGTGATGTTGACGAAGTTCATGGCGCGATTGTCCCCCAAAGTCGTCACTTCTGCGTACCCTTGCGCCCCCACCGATGCCCGTCCCGGCGCTTGGTGTCTGACGTCTGCGTGCCCCTGGCCCCGGCCATGCCGCAGCGCAGCGTGATGTCGCCGGGGTGCAGTGGAACCATGGCACCGTGCGCCGCCGTACGTCGGCCGTCATCACCCAAAAAGGAGTTTTTTCCATGCTGCTCAGCAAGCGTCCCCTGCGTTCCCTGATGGCCGTGGCCATCGCCCTGGCCGCCGTGCCGGCGATGGCGCAGTCGCCCTATTCGAAGACCATCTTCATCGGCGACAGCCTGACCGACCAGGGCTACTTCCGCCCGCTGCTGCCGGCCTCCGTGCAGCCGGTCACCGGCCAGTTCACCACCAACCCGGGTTGGGTATGGGCGCAGTACGTGGCCGACTACTACGGCACCAACGCCACTGCGCACGGCAACGGCCAGAATGGCGACAACTACGCCATCGGCGGCGCCCGCGTCGGCGTGGACAGCACCCAGACCCTGGCCCCGGGCACCCCGGCCATTCCGGTCTACTCGCTCAAGACCCAGACCGCGCAGTACCTGGCCGCGAACGGCGGCAAGGCCGACGCCAACGCCCTGTACACCGTGTGGGGCGGCGCCAACGACCTGTTCGCCATCCAGGCCGGCGCACCGCTGCAGGCCACCCTCGGCGCGGCCGTGACCGACCAGGTCGGCATCGTGGGTACCCTCAAGGGCGCCGGCGCGCAGTACATCGTCGTGCCGACCCTGCCCGACATCGGCCTGACCCCGGCCGCACGCGCCGGCGGCGCGGTGGGCATGGCGCAGGGCACCGCGCTGGCCAAGGCCTACAACGATGCGCTGTTCGGTGGCCTGAAGGCTGCCGGCCTGCAGGTCATCCCGGTGGATACCTTCCACATCCTGCAGGAAATCGTCGCCAGCCCGGCCACCTACGGCTTCATCAACGTCACCAGCCCGGCCTGCACCACCGCCTCGTCGCTGACCTGCAACCCGACCGCCTACGCCAACCCGAACGCGGCCAACAACTACGTGTTCGCCGACGGCGTGCACCCCACCACCGCCACCCACCAGATGCTGGGTGAGTACACCCTGTCGATCCTGGAAGCCCCGCGCAACCAGCAGATCCTGACCCACTCGGCGCAGACCGTGGGCCGTGCGCGCGCCGACCAGGTCAGCGGGCACCTCGACGGCCGTCCGGCCGATGGCCTGAGCTGGTGGGGTGGCCTGCGCGGCGACATGCAGCGCTACGACCACGCTGACCTGTACGACGGCCTGGCCCCGGCCGGTCTGTTTGGTATCGACTGGGCCCACGACGGCATGGTCGTCGGCGGCTTCGCCGGCTATGGCCGCATGGATGCCGACTTCGGCAACAGCAAGGGTGATTTCACCCAGTCCGACACTACCCTGGGCCTGTTCGCGGGTTGGTACGGCGAGAAGACCTGGGTCACCGGCCAGATCAGCTACAGCTGGCTGGACTATGACGTGACCCGCCGCGTGCAGCTGGGCCCGGCCGAGCGCACCCACACCGGTTCGCCGGAAGGCAGCAACCTCACCGCCGCGCTGAACGCCGGTTACGAATTCGGCACCGAAGGTGGCTTCCGCCACGGCCCGGTGGCTGCGGTGATCTGGCAGCAGGTCAAGCTGGATGGCTACGTGGAATCCAACCCGAGCGCCACCGCGCTGGGCTACGGCAACCAGGACACCGACTCCACCGTGGGCCGCGTGGGCTGGCAGGCCCGCTTCGACGGCGGCAGCGTCAAGCCGTACGTGCAGGTCACCTACGACCACGAGTTCGAAGACGGCAAGCAGGCCAGCGCCTGGCTGCAGACCATGCCGGACGTGGGCATGTACAAGGTGCCGGGCCTGGAGTTCGACAAGAACTACGCCACCGCCGTGCTGGGTGCGCGCATGAGCATGTTCGGCCTGAACAGCAATGTCGGCATGAGCACCACTGCGGCACAGAAGCGGGCACGCGACATCAGCCTGTTCGCCACGGTCAGCGGCAGCTTCTAAGCCGGAAGCCGGCGGTGCACGGTCAATTCGCCGTGCACCCACCCGGTAGGGCACGACCGTTGGTCGTGCCGAAAGCAACGGGCGGCCGCAAACCGCCCGTTGCCTTTTAACCCCCCGGGCAACTAAACTTCCCCTGCACCAAGCGGGTGTAGCTCAATGGTAGAGCTGTAGCTTCCCAAGCTACTGACGAGGGTTCGATTCCCTTCACCCGCTCCATGTCTCCCAAGCGTTTGGGTGTCTTCGCCCGCTCCGCAATCTAAAACCTGCTCCGCAATTCATCGCGTTGAAGTCAAGTTCGAGCCGCCCTGCCATCACGCAGCTCGGCGTAGTCGTCACCCTCCATTGGCCTCGACGTACCTGCGCCTTACGAACGTCTTGGTCGGTAGCGGCCGTTTCCGTTTGGCCTCTCCGCGTGTTGCGAGGACCAAACGGCGGTTCGGCTTAGGCCTCCTGACGTTTACCGCTAAGCCGCAACCAGAGGTTACCTCGAGCGTCGCGCGGCGGCTTCGGGAGTGGCTCGCGTCCGCTGTCGGGTTTAGCATGGCGACTATCGGATATCCGCAGGGGAGGCGGTAATGACTGAAGCTGATATTTTCTTGCCCGCATCGATGCGTCAAACAGCCTTTTTGGAATTGGTAGGAGATGCGGTCAGCTTTTATAGGTCAGCTCGCGATTCAGAGTCGGCTGAGCAGTCGCTGCGCTGTGCGCGTCAGTCGATCTTGCTATCTACCCTCACAATAGAATGCGCTGCGAACAATCTTTTGTGGGCCAGTAAAGTCACTGCAGCTTTGCGGGAGGACCTGGAAAGGCTCTCGCCTCTTTCGAAAATTGACGTTTGTCTTCAGTTTCTGGGTAAGCGGCTGGACAGGAGTCGCGTCGAGGTGAAATGGGTGAAGGAGCTGATCTCTGCCCGCAACGACTATGTCCATCCGAAAGTGATCACCATGGAAGCGGAGATCGGAATGCCTAAAGATGGCGGCGCAGAGTGGCTAATGCCCCTTAAGATGGCCTCCCACTTTCGCAAGGAGCTGAACATCCCGAGGCAATCCCAATTTTGGGGCGCTGAAGCCTCGAAGCGGGTGCTCTATTGCATCACGCAGTTTTATTCCTACTTGATCGACGATGTTATCGAAATGGATCCCCGCGATCTTCAAAGTACTTTCTCCTCGTTTTTGCACTTCGACAACAAGCCTGTCGTCGCTGTAACCGGAGCTGCGGGAGCCGTGTTGGACGTCCCCGACGAGGGCTTGGACTACGCCATCTACCGTCGGATGATGGGCCGCTTCTAATGGCCAGAAGGGTTCTCTCACAACAAATTTGTGTCTCGACTCGACGGTTCTGCTATCGCGTTGGAGTTGCCTTCGAACCCCTCTTTTTCATCACTTAGATTTCCGTCGTCGTGACCGACGAATGCCCAAGTTGTGCCTGCGCTTGGCAAATGTCCTGCGCAGAATCGGTCTCATCCGTGCCGGCTTTGGCCCGCAAATCGCGGAACTGGAAGTCAGCACTGGCCACGCCCGCCGCCTTCCTGGCCTTGTCAAAGCGGTAGCGCAGCGCGGCGCGCCCAAGCGCGAGCCCGCTCTTGTCTACGATCAGGCGCGTGCTGTAGGGCTTCCCCCGGCCATTGGGCAACTTCGCCTGCATCCGCGCAGCGATACGCTCCAACAGCGCCGCCAACTCCCCGGTCACTTCCATCGTCACCTCTTTCTCAGTCTTGGATTGCCGAATCACCAGCCCGCGCGCTGTGATACTTCGAACGTCCATAGGCCACACGTCGCCGACTCGCTGGCCGGTCATATAGGAAAAAAGGTTCCTTGGAGTACTGCCGGCCACGATCTGCGACCTGCTGTTGAGGACGGACATCACCACCCACCCGGTGACGGGTGAGGAAAGCGAGGAGCAGGGCTGGAAGTTGATGGCGATGATCAAGGCGGTGAGGGATGCGGTCTACGACGGGACCCAAAACGCAACCCCCACCCACTCACCCGTCCAGATCTGACAAGTTCGTGGAAAGCGCGGTGAGCAATGTGAGCACTCTACCTACACTTCCAGCCAGGTTGCCGAGCGATAGTGAACTATCCCGGTGTCGTTATAGGGCCCATGCCAAGCCGCTCCTCCGTCCATCTGAGTTCTTAATCCAACGGGCAAGCTCTCGACGACGGCTCTGGACGCTCGCACGGGATAGTCGTGGTCCAAGCCTGCGAAACTGTTGAGCTTGGCAGCGTAGTTTGCCGCTGTTCCAACCCAGATCAAATCCGAGTCGCCACGTACGCCTGCTTTGCAAACCATCACTTCCCCCGTATCGATGCCAACTGTGAATTTCAAAGGCTCATGAGCAGTCCGGTAAATTCGTTCGAAAGTGGGGTTGACAATAGTGGCCATAGCCCGCGTCAAGCGGAATGCCGTATTGACAGCGTGCTCTTCCTTGCTCGCGCCCAAGTAAACACCCAGAACTCTATCGCCGTCATAGGCCTCAATTACTCCGCCCTCAATTGTTATTAATCGTGATGCGCAGTGCAAAAATGCCTTGTAGTACTCTGCAGCGCGAGTTGCGGAGAGCCGCGATACAAGACCGGTGGAGTCGCTAAGATCCGCGTATAGGAGGCAAGCTGACAACGTCTTGCCGCTATTTGCATGCGGTAGCGCTTGCAGCTCCGGAACCACGCGCCCTTGTGCCACGTTCCATGGTGATGATGCTATGTCATTGACCCTCGTTTGAAGGTCGCTTCTTAACGTCATGTTGCCCTCGAAAAAGTAGCGACTCCCCCGACCCAGACCGATAATGCGACCGTACCCCAGACGATCGAGATTCTCGCGAACTTGTGTTTGCTGCGGGCGATCAGCGCGTTAATGTGGATTTGGCTAAGTAGGTCATCCTTGATTTGATCAGTATTGGCGGCCTTTCCACGGTCCCTGTACTGATCGAACTCAAGTGCAGCGATTTCACCAAAGAAAATCAGCGATGACCTCTTGGCGGAGTCCCGAGGGAAGAATACGGCCATTGCAAACCCAAAGGCGGGTAGCATGGCTGCCCCTGCAATCAAGAATAGGATCTTCGATTGGGGCGGGGAGCTCGCCGAGTCTAGTAGAGTTGCGGCTATGGCGGCGAGCGCCATGTATGCGCCGATCAGGCCCCCAGCCTTTACGTCCGCTGCGCCTATCCAGTGCAGCTGCCGTTCCAACACCCATCTCAAATGCGCGAGCTTGATTTCCTCTTCCATGAGAACTCCAGTTTAAAGCTGAGCTATTGCTTGCGCGGCGCGGGTAGGGCTTCTCGCTTCACAGCACCGAGCAGCAACTCAGCGCCTGATGCGAGAAATGTACCGCTTCGAACCTTCCCTTGTATGTACTTTGGGAATGAAGACGGCAAATAGTTCTCGTAAAGCCAAACTCGGAAAACGCCGAGTGCATCGACCGGATAGATCCAGGCTTCCACGGGATTGACAGCTGCCTGCGGAAACCATTCAGGGAAGAAGTGCGGGTGCTTCTGCCTCGGGCCAAAGTTGCCGTCCCCTCCGGTAGCTACCCAATGCTTCGACCACGCAATGCCAACGCTGAGGTCCGGAACGGTGTGCTCATCGATCGGGCACGACGCTTGAATCATGTGAACCACGACGTCCGCGATCTCGCGAAAGACCGAGAAGAATCCGATCGGCACTTGATCATTGAGCAAAATACGCTCGTGGTAGTTTTTCCAGGGCGCTGGAATAGCATTCGAAGGATCGTAGCCGCAGCGATTGTAGATGAACGTTCGAATCGACGAACGGGCGAGCAACCGGTAGTTGCGGATTGCATCCCCGCTGTCGCTTTGCTCCGCCTCAAACGCGTAGTACTCCAGGATCGCCATGCACACGGAATCAGGGTAAGCGTGGGTCTCGACCCCCTTTGATCGGGTCCGGAGATAGAGCGAATCACCCATGTATCCTTGATTGGCGAGAAGCGCCGAGATCTTCCTGCCGCGGGGTTTATGCCGTTCTTCTTGCCAGTTGTTCGCCATTCGAATCAGCACGGAGTTGTCGATTCCGCACATCACTGCCAAGCCTCGAGCGGTCAGATAGGGCGTGCCATCACTGAGCACACCCATTTGAATGCCGTCAATCTCGACTTCTTTAACAGGCAGCAATTCCATCTGCTGGGGGCGCTGTTCAACTGGTAGGTTCACAGGCTTAACTCCTTGAAATTGTTGGGGTCGAGGTGCTGCTCCAAGCGCATTCGGCAAGTTGACGCGACCCGCGAGCCTTGATCATCGCCGTCACGCTGCCTGCGCGTCAAATTCGTGTGAAAATGTGTAATCTCAGCAGCTGGGACAGGGAGTCGTACTATGTTGACTTGCTCCCACCTGACTTCCGCTACATTCCGTAGGCGCTGCCCACAGGACGGCCCGAATGCCCTGTTGCTCGACAACACCGAGGTGCTGAGGCTACCCAGCTGGTGTACGACGGCACTTGGTGGGTCAGCCTGAACAACCAGCGAGATTGGAAGGCACGATTAAAGAAGGACTGCTCCGGCTATAAGAAGGGATTGAAGGGTGCCGAGCTATGGGCCGAACGACATGAAGACTGCCTGCGCGCCGAAATTGACCGGCTGCGGGTAGCGCGTTCCGCTCCTAAGGGGTTACCCCAAACTGACCCTGCGGCCCAGCTAACGCTCTGATTTTTGAGGACCGAAGGTGACCGTGGATGATCGGCTTATTCGTTGTTTTTGTTGAACTTCCGCGACCTTGACATGTTAGGGGTCAATAACCAAGTGGAGGGCCGACTGGGAAGCCCTGTGCCTGGGCGAAGAGTAGCCCAGGCCCCTCGAGCCGGTAGTCCACACCGCCGTAGGCGTAGTGCCGGTCTCCGGCCCAGCCCATCTTGACCAGTTCCTCCATCGCGTGCCGAACATCTGACCTCGGCGTGCCCGGGGGCAATCGTGCAACGATCATATCGGGGGTGACCCACTCGTCATCGTAGTAGCGGAGCGCCCGGATGCAATCAATCTGGAGCGAGGACGGCTCGAGGGGTGGTGGTGCGAGGACGGGCCTTTTGGGCTTCGGGACCGGCGGAGCTTCGACCCGCTTCGGCTTGGCAGAAGTCAGCGCCGCCCAGCCCTTGTTCAGCAGAACGCCTATGGTCACGCCGGCCAAGAACGCCCACAAGAACTCCCAAGGGTGCTGTGCAATCAGTGGCCAGTTCCTCTGGAGGGTATCCAAGTCAGGCATTGCCGTATCCATACGTGGTCGCGAGGCGATTCTGGCACATCCCCCAAACGGCAATTGTTTTGCGCTCCGCAATCGAAATAAGGCCAGTGAATCTGTCGGCAATGTCAGCCCTACGTTGGTGCGATTGCGGAGCGAAATGTGGAGCTAAGGTGTTGAATCGAGTGAAAAACTATGGAGCTTCCCAGCTACTGACGAGGGTTCGATTCCCTTCACCCGCTCCATCGGTTGCTTCGCAACCCGATGAAGCGTGGCGGCAGGCCACCAGATCCCCGCGCCTGTCGGCGCGGCCCCTTGACTCAAGGGGCCTATCACTTCGATCTGTTTTCCTGACGCGTTGTTTTGGCATCGCTATCTTCAGTTGTTCCGGCTGCGACCCTTCGGTCGGCGGCATCTTCTGTCGGATTTACCTCTCGATCGCCTGGTGGTAGTCGGCCACCATGTGGGCCATGGTCTGGAGAGGCGTGATGACTGTAAAAACACGTTTTGGCGCCTTCATTCGGGGCTATTGCTCTGTGATCGAGCTGCAGCCCACGTCGTCGCGCAAAGCGGCCAGAGACGCGATCATCGATACGCAGGCAGGCAATCTGTATGACGTCTGGTCGCAGGTGGGCGACCTGCTCAGGGAGGCGCAATGTGAGTCCTCACGGCAGAAGAAGAGAGACGGGGCACCGTAGGGTCGGATCCCGATCGAACGCCGACCCTGTCGACCAGCACGACAGCCGCATGACCTCTACCGCAGCCGCTGCTCTCGCCCTGACACTGCGATATCAATCTTCTTGCACTGCATTAACCCGGTTGCGGTGACCATCCACCCGTCGGCGTCCTGCGCCATCGGTGGAGCATTCCCATGCCTGGTACCAACAAGTCCATCCTGCTGCAGGCCAACGAGGCCATCGTTGCGGGCGACCATGAAGGATTCCTTTCCCATTGCACGGACGACATCCGCTGGACGACGGTGGGCGAGGGCACGCTGGAAGGCAAAGAGGCGGTTCGGCAATGGATGAAGGGCGCCTACGCCACTCCACCGCAGTTCAAGGTTGATCGCCTCATTGCCGAGGACGACACGGTGGTAGCGCTCGGCACCATCATGGCCAACGGCGAAGATGGCCAGCCAACGGAGTTCACCTACAGCGACGTGTGGCGCTTTCGGGACCGGAAGATGGCCGAACTGCGCGCGTTTGTCGTTCCGACAGGGAAGTCGCGGTAGCCCTAACTGTCTGCGCAGTTGAAGCGTTGCAGGATTCCCGGAACCTGCAGGGAAATCTCCCGGGCGAGGAAGCCCAATGGGCCGACCGACCCGGCAAGCAGGCGACCGGCCTCGCCATGCGTCCACACGCCCCACAACGCAGCCTCCATCGGCGTTGCACCACGGGCGGCGAAGCCCGTGATCAGCCCGGCAAGTGCATCACCGGAACCGGAGGTGCCGAGGCCGGGACCACCGCCCTCGTGAATCCACGCCTCTCCATCAGGCCCGACGATCAACGTGCGCGGTCCCTTGAGCACCACCACGCTGGAGGTGTCACTCGCCATCTTGATGGCATGCTCCAGCGGGCTGCGCTCCACGTCTTCTTTGCGCCCGCCACACATGAACGCCATCTCGCCTGCGTGAGGGGTCAGGATGAACGGCGCGCCCGCACCGGCACACACGCCGCCGTTGAGCGCACCCGCGTCAAGAACCACAGTCGCCTTCATCTGATGCAGCCGCGCCGTAAACCGGGTCAGGAACGGGGTGGCTCGCATGCCCGGCCCGACGAGGACGGCGTCGCACTGCTCCAGGGCGGCCCGTAGGGCAGGACTCCCGGGCGCGATCTCGCCGGTGGCGTCCTCGGGCAGTCCGATCACCAGCGCTTCGGGAACCGCCACCCCCAGGGCCATGGCACAGGAACGCACCGTCGCGATCTGCAGCTTGCCCGCCCCCGCGCGCAGCGCCGCCTCCGCAGCCAGCAGCGCCGCGCCGGGAACCTGCACGGAACCGCCCACGACGCACAGTCGCCCGCGGTCCTCTTTGCTGGTACCCGGCGCCGGCAGGGGCATCGCCTGCAGCGCGGCCGGGGTCAGGTCACGAACCACAGGCCGGTCCATCTCAGCGCGCTCCGGCCGGCGTATCCGGCGCGCCGGTGCGGCCCTGCTGCGCCAGCTCGGCAGGAACGAAGTTGGTGGTCACCAGTTCCAGCGCATCACCGGCGTCAGATGCCCGGTATTCGGTCACCCCGCAGTTGGGCACATCGCCCTCGCGGTCGATATCGAGAATCGCGCGCTCATCCAGTCCTTCCAGCAGGTACCGCATGCAGTTCACGATCACCTGATGGCCCACGACCATGACGTTGGCACCCACATGGCTGCGCTGCAGGTCGCCAATCACGCCACGCAGGCGCAGGATGACGTCGCACCAGCTCTCGCCACCGGGCGGCCGGAAATAGAACTTCCCGACCAGCTTGCGCTGCTCGGCCAACTCGGGGAACGTCGCGCGGATGCCGCTGGAGGTGTATCGGTCCAGCACCCCGAATTCTTTTTCGCGCAGTCTCTCATCCACGATCAACGCGCTGCTGGGATGCCCAAGCACTGCCGCAACGGCCTCAGCGGTCTGGCGTGCCCGAACATAGGGCGACACCAGCACGACGTTCGGGCGATCTGCTTCGGGCATCTTCGCAACCCAGTCCGCCAACGCGGCCGACTGACGTTCCCCCAGCGCAGAGAGGGGCACATCGGCATCGCGGTGCTCCAGTTCGATCAGCGTGATGCCTTCGGCTTCGGCGTGGTCACGCGCCACGTTGCCTGCACTCTGCCCGTGGCGAACCACCCAGATCCGGTCCGGCCATCGGGCCGTGACGCCCTCCATCGCGCTTTTCTGGTCCACCTGCATCTCCCGGCTGCCTGCGCGATCGCATCGCGTCGTTCCAACACACGCTAGAGGGCCACTTGTTAGCCATGCGCGTAGCATCGTGAAGACCGGCTACACGTGCCCGACACGTGCTCCGACCTGCCGCCTCTGCGGCAGTGCCTCGGCGTCGCGATGCCGTCATCTGCACGCGCCCGCTGCACGCTATGCTTCGCGCTTTCCCCCACCCTGCACATGCCGCGATGAAACTGGCCATCCTTTCCCGCAACAGCAAGCTTTACTCGACGCGGCGGCTGGTGGACGCGGCGCGTTCGCGCGGGCATACCGTGCGGGTGCTCGACCCGTTGCGCTGTTACATGCGCATTGCCGCAGACGGTTTCACCATGCATTACAAGGGCCGGCCCATCACCGGGGTGGATGCGGTGATTCCGCGCATCGGTGCCTCGGTGACCCGCTACGGCACCGCCGTGCTGCGCCAGTTCGAAATGATGGGGGCGGTCACCCCCAACCCGTCCGATGCCATCCTGCGTGCCCGCGACAAGCTGCGCGCGCACCAGATCCTGGCGTCCAAGGGCATCGACATGCCGGTCACGGTGTTTGGCGACAATCCCGATGACACCGTGGACCTGCTCTCGATGCTGGGCCCGCCGCCGCACGTGGTGAAGCTCAATGAAGGCACCCAGGGCCGCGGAGTGATCCTGACCGAAAAGGCCAGCGCCTCGCGCGGCATCGTCGAGGCCCTGCGCGGGCTGTACGCCAATTTCCTGATGCAGGAGTTCATCGGCGAGGCCCAGGGCGCCGACCTGCGCTGCCTGGTGGTGGGCGACCACGTGGTCGCTGCCATGCAGCGCCAGGCTCCCGAAGGCGACTTCCGCTCCAACCTGCATGCCGGGGGCAGCGCCCGCGTGGCCAAGGCCACCCGGGCCGAGCAGCAGGTGGCGGTGCGCTCGGCCCGGGCGTTGGGGCTGGGGGTGGCCGGGGTAGACCTGATCCGCTCCAGCCGGGGCCCGCTGGTGCTGGAGGTCAACTCCACTCCCGGCCTGGAAGGGATCGAGGGGATCAGCCAGGACGACTTGGCCGGGCGCATCATCGAACACGTAGCTGGGCAGGTGGCTGCTGCGAAAAAGCCAGCAAAATCAAAGGCATGAATTTTTATTGAAGCCGCCTGGCCGGTTTTAACACCGGTTTAATCGCCCCCGGCGTAGGCTTCAACGAACCGCAGCTCTGCCCTCCTCAGCAGATAACGGTAATCGGGAATGACTTCAGGCCCAGGCGGGATCCGTCTGGGCCTTTTTCTTCCCCTGCCATCGCTCACTTGCTGAGGTGAAGGCGAGGGGGCTACATTCGGCTTTCCGTTCAGTTGACTAAGGATTGGTTGAAATGAAGCGAGTGATTCTGGCCGCCGGGACCGCGGCCCTCCTGCTGGCGCTGGGTACCGCGCAGGCAGCCCCCAACGAAGAGGTTTTTGCGCGAAACAAGCCGCTGGCCGAGCAGATCCAGCGGATCGAAGTAGAAATGGGGGATGGCAAAACCTATTCCGAACTGCGCCTGGAAGACCGCAGCCGTGTCCGCGAAGCCTTGAGCCGTATGCATGGCGTGCTCGATCAGTACCCGGATCAGGCCACCCTTCCCGAACCCTCCAAGATCGCCCTGTTCAACGACCAACAAATTGTGAACACGATTTTGACGAAGGCGCGCGAAGATAGCCGCCAGGTCTGCGTGCGCGAAAAGACCACCGGGTCCCACCGCGCCACTACCCAGTGCATGACGGTTGCCCAGCGTCAGCGCGCCAAGGACGACGCGCAGAAGAACCTGACCAACGCACAGCGCACGGGTCAATCCATTTTCTAGAGGTCACATGCGAATTCTTGTAATTGAAGACAACAGCGACATCGCCGCCAACTTGGGCGACTACCTCGAAGACCGCGGCCACACCGTGGACTTCGCCGCCGACGGCGTGACCGGCCTGCACCTGGCGGTCGTGCACGAGTTCGACGCGATCGTGCTGGATCTCAATCTGCCGGGCATGGATGGGATCGAGGTCTGCCGCAAGCTTCGCAATGAAGCGCGCAAGCAGACCCCGGTGCTCATGCTGACCGCACGGGATTCGCTGGACAACAAGCTGGCCGGGTTCGACTCCGGTGCTGACGACTACCTGATCAAGCCGTTTGCGCTGCAGGAAGTGGAAGTGCGTCTGAACGCCCTGTCGCGCCGCGGCAAGGGCGTGCAGACCCGGGTGCTGGAAACCGGCGACCTGGAATACAACCTCGATACCCTCGAGGTTCGCCGCCAGGGCAAGCTGCTGCAGCTCAACCCCACCGCGCTGAAAATCCTGCAGGCGTTGATGGAAGCGGCCCCGGCCGTGGTGACCCGCCAGGAGCTGGAAACCCGCGTGTGGGGCGAAGAGCTGCCCGATTCGGATTCGCTGCGCGTGCACATCCACGGCCTGCGCGCCGTGGTGGACAAGCCGTTCGAGGTGCCGTTGATCCAGACCCGCCATGGCATCGGATACCGCATCGCCGCCCCGGAAGCCTGATCCGGTGACAGGCAGGGGGGAGCGCCGCCGGGGCCCGTACCGGCGCCGGCTGCGCAGCCGCATCATTGTCTCATTCGTGCTGTTGGGCTTCTGCCTGACAGCACTGTTTGCCTTCGCCACCAACCTGGCCCGCGCGCGCGTGGAGAACCAGCTGGTCGAAGATGTGATGAACCGCAACATCAACGAGTATGCGCGCCGCTACTTCGCTGATCCTTCGCGCAACCCCGACCTTCCCGTGCAGCAGATGCGCGCGCGCATCGTGGGGCCGGACAAGTTCGAAGCGCTGCGCCAGGAAGAGCCGGACTGGTACGAATTCCGCGATGGCATCCACGGCCTGAGCGGCGTGGACGAGCGGGGCAACCCCTTCTCCTACAAGCTGGCGGTACGCAAGACCCCCGACGCCTGGTTCTTCCTTGCCTACGACATGACCGAAAGCCTGCGCGGCGCAGAGCAATTGAACCGCGCGCTGTTCTTCTCGGTGCTGGTGTTCAGTGCGTTGTCGCTGGTGCTGGGCTGGTGGTCCGCCTCGAAGGTGATGAAGCCGGTATCCGACCTGGCCGCGCGCCTGCGCGCCTACCGGGGCGGTACCAGTGACCCCACGCCGTTGGCGCCACGTTTCCCCGACGACGAAGTGGGGCAGCTGGCGCAGGCACTGGATGACTATTCGGCCCGGCTCACCGAAGTGGTGCAGCGCGACCGCGAATTCAACGCCGACGTCAGCCACGAGCTGCGCACCCCGCTGGCCGTAATCCGGGGTGCCACCGAGCTGCTGCTGACCCGGCCGGACCTGGACCCCAAGGTGCTGCAGCGCCTGCAGCGCATCCAGCGTGCCGAACAGCAATGCACCGACCTGATTGGCGCGCTGCTGCTGCTATCGCGCAACGAGCGCGGGCAGGGCAGCAGCAACGTGGCGCGGGTGGCCGAACAGCTGCTCGATTCGCACCGCGCCCAGCTCGGCGGCAAGCCGCTGGAGCTGGTGCTGGAAGGCGACCGCGAACTGGTCATCGATGCCCCGGAATCGGCGCTGTCGGTGGCACTGGGCAACCTGATCGGCAACGCCGTGAAGTACTCGCAGGAAGGCTCGGTGCGGGTGCTGGTCACCGGCAACCGGGTTGAAGTGATCGACAGCGGCCCGGGCCTCAGCGCCGAAGACGCGGCCAAGCTGTTCCAGCGCGGCTATAGAGGCACCCACGCCGGCCACTCGCAGGGCGGCGGTATCGGCTTGTCGATCGTGAGCCGCCTGTGCGATCTGTATGGCTGGCAGGTCAATGTGCGGCCAGGCGAAACCCGGGGCGTGGTGGCCACGCTGACGTTCGCTCCGGCGTAGCGACACTCATGGCGTGTATCTACGCGGCAAATCGCCTGTACACGGCGTCCAAACGCTCCACTTCCGCCTGCAGATGGTCCGGGTGCCCATCATTGACCACCACGTCATCCGCCAGCGCCAGCCGCTCCTCCCGGCTGGCCTGCGCGGCAATCATCCGGTCGGCCAGATCGGCCGTGGTGCCATCGCGCTGCATCAGCCGCGCATGCTGTACCGCCACCGGCGCATCCACCACCAGAATCCGGTCCAGCCACGGGTACTGCTGGCGGCCGCCGGCTTCGGCCAGCAGCGGGATGGCCGCAATCGCATAGGGGCTCCCAGCCTGCTCACAGGTCTGCCGCAGCAGTTCCCGAATGGCAGGGTGGGTAATGGCTTCCAGCGCCTGCCGCTCCTGTGCGGAGCTGAAGATCCGCTCGCGCAACGCAGCGCGGTCAAGCTGGCCATCGGCCAGCAGGATTCCGGAACCAAAGTGCGCCACGATCCGGGCCAAGCCGTCGCTTCCAGCCGCCACCACGGCACGGGCGGCCACGTCGGCATCTGCGATAGTGATGCCCAGCGCCTCGAAGCGCCGGGTTACCTCGGTCTTGCCGGCGGCCACGCCGCCAGTCAATCCAATCACGAACTGGCTCATCGCTGCCTCAGCGCAGGCCGGACACCCGCAAATACGCGTTGATCAACGGCTCGCCCCACATGAACACGATCCAGCCCGCCAGGGCCAGGTAGGGCCCGAACGGAATCGGCGTGGCCCGGTCGCGGCCGCGCGAGTACAGCCAGATCGAACCGATGATCGCCCCAAGCACCGACGAGAGCAGGATGATCGGCAGGATGCCCTTCAACCCACACCAGGCGCCCAGCGCGGCCAGCAGCTTGAAATCGCCGTGACCAATGCCTTCCTTGCCGGTGATCTGCTTGAACAGCCACCACACCGACCACAACAGCAGGTAGCCGGCTATCGCGCCCAGCAGGGCAGGCTTGGCCGGCATGTACAGGTTGTCGATGCTGCCTATCAGCCCCAGCCACATCAGCGGCAGGGTGAGCTGGTCCGGCAACAACTGGGTGCGCAGGTCAATGCCGGACAAGGCCACCAGGAAGCAGCTCAGCACGATGGCGCCGAAGCCCTGCCAGCCAAAGCCGAACTGCCAGACGCTCGCTACCACCAGCAAGCCTGTCAACAGCTCGACCAGCGGGTACTGGATGGAGATCGGCGCGTGGCAGTGGCGGCACTTGCCGCCCAGGACCAACCAGCTGAACAGCGGGATGTTCTCGTACCAGGACAGCTTGTGCTTGCAGTGCGGGCAGTGCGACGGCTCGACCACGATCCCGGGCGGGGGTGGCTCGTAGATGTCCGGAAGCTCGAGCACCTCGCGGGCGTCGCGCTTCCACTGCCACTCCAGCCGCTTGGGCAGGCGCAGGATCACCACATTGAGGAAGCTGCCAATCAGCAACCCCAGTGCGGCCGCGGCCGGATAGCCGAGGCCGGGATGCTGGTCGAGAAATGCCATGTGCCGTTAGACCACCGAAGCCAGTTTGAAGATGGGCAGGTACATGCCGATGACCATGCCGCCGACAATGGTACCAATGAATACCATGATCATCGGCTCCAGCAGGCTGCTCAGGGCGTCCACGGCATTGTTCACTTCCTGCTCGTAGTACTCGGCCACCTTGAACAGCATGGCATCCAGCGCGCCGGCCTCTTCGCCGATGGCGGTCATCTGGATGACCATGTGCGGGAACAGGTTGATCTGCTTCATCGCCATATTGACGGGATAGCCGACCGAGACGTCATCCCGCATCCGCAGAACACCTTCCTCGTACACCTTGTTACCAGTAGCGCCGGCCACGATACCCAGGGCTTCAACCAACGGTACGCCGGCCCGGAAGGTCACCGCCGTCGTGCGGGCGAACCGGGCAATGGAGCTGTTGTGCATGATCTGGCCGATCACCGGCACCTTCAGGATCGTACGGTCCATGGCGTGTTGCATGGAGGGAGAACGCTTGTAGGCAAAAATGAAGCCACCGATAGCGCCACCTGCAACAAGCAGCATGAGCCACCACCAAGCCACCATGAACCGGGACAGATTGACGATCATCTGGGTGAAGGCGGGCAGTTCCGCGCCGAAGCTCTTGAACACGTCTTCGAACTGCGGAACCACCCAGACGAGCAGAATGCCGCTGACCAGGATGGCTACCGCCATCACCATTGCAGGGTAGAACAGGGCCTTCTTGATCTTGCCCTTAAGGGTCTCGATGTTTTCCTTATAGGTAGCTACCGTATCCAGCACCGTTTCCAAGACACCCGCGCCTTCACCAGCCTTGACCAGATTGCGGTAAAGCTCGTCGAACTGGACTGGGTGCTTGCTGACCGCCTCGTACAAGGACGAGCCGCCCTCGATGTCGGCGCGGACGCTGTCCACCATCTTTTTCATGCGCGGGTTCTTGTGCCCGCTGCCAATGATTTCCAGCGCCGAGACGATAGGCACACCCGACTTCATCATGGTCGCCATCTGGCGGCTGAAGAAGGCAATGTCCTTGGCGCTGATAGTCTTGCCGGCCGCTCCGAAAAGCGGTTTGGGCTTGGGCTTGACCACGTTGGGCGTAATGCCCTGGCGGCGCAGCTCGGCCCTGAGCAGGTTGGCGCTCTTGGAGGGCTGCTCGCCCTTCATCTTTATGCCCCGCTTGTCGGTCCCCTCCCAGACAAACGGCTGCAACTCCATGGTGCTACGCGCCACGGGCTCTTTCTTGACGGCACTACGGCTCACAGACATACAGGCTCCCCAGCCGCGCCATCCCCAGGCGGGCTTCTGCGCCGAATGGTAGCTGGTTCCGGGCCGTCATGGCATCCCTCCCGGGCGGCAATCCGTGACCGGAGTCTGAGACCGGCACCGTCAGAAGGTGACGCAACGCGTCACAATGCCGTTTGGGTCGCAAAATACCGTGAGGGGGGTTCCAATCCTGAAGATTGCTGCCATCATTGCGCCGGGGAATGCTGGGGAGCATTGCTGAGAAGTTGGCACGCAACCTGCTTTCAACCACCCGCACGGGCGATCGCCTTGCTCAGCCGGCCCGCCGGCCAGGCCCGACCCAGTGTTCACTTTTCAAACCACCTCTAGGGGATGTACTCATGAAGAAGCAGCAGGGCTTTACCCTCATCGAACTGATGATCGTCGTCGCGATCATCGCGATCCTGGCCGCCATCGCTATCCCGGCTTACCAGGACTACGTGGTCCGCTCGCAGGCTGCCTCGGCTCTGGCCGAAATCACTCCGGGCAAGGTTGGCTTCGAGCAGGCGATTAACGAAGGCAAGACCCCGTCGCTGACCGCCACCGATGCCGGCTTCATCGGCATCACCGACAAGACCTCGTACTGCGAAGTCTCCAGCGACAAGGCCACCACCATCGTCTGCAAGGCCAAGGGCGGCAACGCAACCAAGTTCAACGACAAGACCATCACCTGGACCCGCGACGCTGCGGCTGGTACCTGGGCTTGCACCTCGACCTTGGATGCCAAGTACAAGCCGGGCAAGTGCGGCTAATAGCCCGCTGACCGCTTGATTGGAAAGGCCCCTGTGAAAGCAGGGGCCTTTTTTTTGTGGCTTGAACGGGTTGGCACGAAACCTGCTCGCTTTCCGGCCAAAGAGGGGAGCATCGAAATGCAGAAGATCAAAGGCTTTACGCTCATCGAGCTGATGATCGTGGTGGCCATCATCGCTGTGCTGGCAGCCATTGCCATTCCGGCATACCAGAACTACGTGGCCAAGACCCAGGTCACCGCCGCCCTGGCCGAGATCGCGCCAGGCAAGGTGGGCGTGGAATCGGCGCTGGCCACCGGCAACGCCCCGCTGGTCACTGCCACCTATGTAGGTCTTGTCAATCCCAGTAGCCACTGCTCGACCATACTGGCATCGCTGGCGGCGGACGGCACGGCGGAGATCAGCTGCGTGGTGGTAGGCAACCCACAGGTGCTAGGAACCAGCCTGACCTTGAACCGCGACCCCGATGGGCAATGGCACTGTGCTGCGCCGGCGATTGACGAGCGACACCGACCGCGCAACTGCAATTGAACGCCCGCTGTCTGGGTTAAGCTGTAGTCCCCCGGAGCAATCAGCCGTGACGCCCCTATGAATGCAGTAGTGTCCGCAAACCTCGTCGGCATCACCGGCATCGCCCGTCGCCTGGTTCAGGATGGTGCGCTGGAAGAGGCCGCCGCACGCGATGCGATGGCCAAGGCCGCTGCCGCCAAGCAGCCGCTGCCGCAATACTTCGCCGAGAAGAAACTGGTCACCGCAGCGCAGCTGGCCGCTGCGAACGCGCTGGAATTCGGCATGCCGCTGCTGGACGTTTCGGTGTTCGACGGTGCCCAGAGCGCGATCAGCGTCGTCAGCGAGGAGCTTCTTCGCAAGCACCACGTCCTGCCGCTGTTCAAGCGAGGTGGCAGGCTGTTCGTGGGTACCAGTGACCCCACCCACTCCCTGGATGAGATCAAGTTCCACACCAACCTGGTGGTCGAGCCGATCTTGGTTGACGAAGACCAGATTCGTCGGACGCTGGAACAATGGCAGTCCAAGCATGACGCACTGGGCGGGTCCTTGGGCGGAGGCGACGACGACGGCATGGGTGACCTGGACGTATCTGCCGGAGACGACGAGGGTGGCGGCAACGCCGAGTCCGGTCACGATGCAAAGGGCGACGACACCCCGGTGGTGAAGTTCGTCAACAAGGTGCTCGTCGATGCCATCCGCAAGGGCGCATCCGACATCCACTTCGAGCCCTACGAAGATGATTACCGCGTGCGGTTCCGCATCGACGGGCTGCTCAAGAACGTAGCCAAGGCGCCGGTCAAGCTGAACCAGCGCATCGCTGCACGACTGAAGGTCATGTCGCAGCTGGATATCGCCGAAAAGCGCGTCCCGCAGGATGGGCGCATCAAGCTCAACCTGTCCAAATCCAAGCAGATCGACTTCCGTGTCAGCACCCTGCCGACCCTGTTCGGCGAGAAGGTCGTGCTGCGTATCCTGGATGGTAGCGCGGCAAAACTGGGTATCGACAAGCTCGGCTACGAGCCTGAGCAACAGAAGCTGTTCCTGGATGCCATCCACAAGCCTTATGGCATGGTGCTGGTCACCGGCCCGACCGGCTCGGGCAAAACGGTGTCGCTGTATACCGCGCTGGGCATCCTCAACGACGAAACCCGCAATATCTCCACTGCCGAGGATCCGGTCGAAATCCGACTGCCTGGCGTGAACCAGGTGCAGCAGAACGTGAAGCGCGGCATGACCTTCGCCGCCGCGCTCCGCTCGTTCCTGCGACAGGATCCGGATATCATCATGGTGGGCGAAATCCGCGATCTGGAAACGGCTGAAATTGCCGTCAAGGCAGCGCAGACAGGCCACATGGTGCTTTCCACTCTGCACACCAACGACGGCCCGCAGACCATCGCACGCCTGATGAACATGGGCATCGCGCCATTCAACATCACCAGTTCGGTCACGCTGGTGATTGCCCAGCGCCTGGCACGTCGATTGTGCAGCAACTGCAAGCGGCCGGTAGATCTGCCGCCGAATGCACTGCTGGCCGAAGGCTTCACCCAGGCACAGCTGGATGCCGGCATCACTTTGTATGAGCCGGTCGGTTGTGATGAGTGCACCGAGGGCTATAAGGGGCGCACGGGCATCTACCAAGTCATGCCGATGAGTGAGGAGATTTCGGTCATCGTGCTGGCCGGTGGCAACGCCATCCAGATTGCCGAGGCCGCGCAGCGGGCCGGCATCAACGATCTGCGGCAGTCCGCGCTGGTCAAGGCCGCCGCCGGCACTACCAGCCTCGCCGAGATCAATCGCGTCACCAAGGACTAAGGTCCCAGTCGCACGCCGCAGTAGCCGGGTGCGTCGCGGTCGGCGATCAGCTGGTACCATCCAGAAGCAACATCGCCCGGCGGGGAGCCGGGTTCAACACTTCAATTGCCACCCGGTACCGCCAATGCGGCGCCGTGCTTGGCTACAGACATGATGACAGGCCATTTGGCCTGGCAAGACGCAACGGGGATACACGCATGGCGTTGGTGAAGAGCAGGGCAGGTACGTGGCTGTTGTGGATATTCGTGCTGTCCGGATTCTCGGGCCTTATCTACCAGTCGATCTGGACGCAGTATCTGGGGCTCTTCCTCGGGCATTCTTCCTACGCGCAGTCGCTGGTCCTGATCCTGTTCATGGGCGGGATGGCGATCGGCGCATGGCTGGTGAGCCGCTGGAGCAGTCGGGTCCGGCGACCATTGCTTGCTTACGCCATCATCGAGGTGGTCATCGGTCTGCTCGGGCTCAGCTTCGACGGGATTTATCAAGGCCTTACGGGGTGGGCGTACGATCAGTTGCTGCCCATGCTGCCAGCCAGCCAGCTTCAGCACGCTCGCTGGGTACTGGCTGCCGCAATGGTATTGCCGCAGTGTATTTTGCTGGGCGCCACCTTCCCCCTGATGAGCGCAGGCTACATCCGTTTACGGGAGCACGCGGAAGGTCGCGTCCTCGCCGGCCTCTATTTCTCTAATAGCCTCGGTGCGGCTATTGGTGCGCTTGCGTCCACCTATGTGATGTTGCCTGCCATCGGGATGCCGGGCACCGTCTTCTCTGCCGGCCTGATCAACATTCTGGTTGCGGTGATGGTGTACCCACTCAGTAAGCGGGACGTTTCTTTGCCGGCATCTGGCCGCGCGGCGTCCGAGCCTCAAGGCGAATTCACTGAATCCATTGCTCCATCGTCGGGGAGGGCAACTTCGCCGCCCCTGCTGATCCTGGCCGTGGCCGGCCTCACCGGTGCCGCCTCGTTCGTGTACGAGATCACTTGGATCCGAATGTTGTCGCTGGCCTTGGGTACGACCATCCACTCCTTCGAACTGATGCTGGCGGCGTTCATTCTCGGAATCGCCATGGGTGGCCTGTGGCTGAAGAATCGAGCCGATAGCCTGTTGTCCCCGCTGGTGACCGCGGGCTGGATTCAAGTGTGGATGGGTATTGCGGCCTTGGGCTCGATGTTCGTCTACGCCAGCGCCTTCGAATGGGTCGGCTGGCTAATGAAGGTCATCACGCATACTGCCGAAGGCTATGGCCTGTTCAATCTGGCCAGCGCTGGCATTGCATTGCTCGTCATGTTCCCGGCAGCATTCTTTGCAGGCATGACGCTTCCGCTGCTTACCTTGGCATTGCTACGGCAAGGTCATGGCGAAAAGTCAATCGGCCAGGCATACGCATACAACACGATTGGCGCAATTGTCGGCGTCCTGGCGGCTGTTCACGTGTTGATGCCGTTGCTGGGGTTGAAGTTCGCGCTGCTCAGTGCTGCCATGGTGGATATTGCGCTTGGCTTGGTGTTGCTTGCGAAATTTGCACGGTCGGAGACCGCTTCGCGCGCGCCGGTAGTGTTTCCTGCTGCCGCCATTTCTGCGCTTGCCGTGGTTGCGTCAGCTTGGCTGGTGACCTTTGATCCGCTGGTCCTCAACTCGTCGGTGTATCGTCATGGTACGACCGTGCTGGGCGGCGGTACCCGGACAATGTTCGTCAAGGACGGTAAGACGGCAACTGTGGCCGCCTTTGAAACGGGTGAGAAGGGTCAAGAAGTTCGCATGATCTCGACCAACGGCAAGGTTGATGCCGGCATGGCGGCATCCTTGGGTCAGGCGGCCACCGCCGACGAGTCCACAATGCTGCTTCTTGCGGCAGTTCCTCTGTCCATGCGAGATCACTATGACCGTATTGGTGTGATCGGATTTGGATCGGGGCTGACTACGCACACCTTGATGGGGCACGCCAAGGTTGGAAGCGTCGATACTGTTGAGATCGAACCTGCGATGGTCGAAGGGGCGCGTGCGTTTGGCTCTCGCGTATCCCGTGCGTACACTGACCCCCGTTCCAACGTAATCATCGATGACGCAAAGGCTTACTTCGCGTCAGTCCCCCAAAAGTATGACTTGATCATTTCAGAGCCGTCCAACCCCTGGGTGGGTGGAACCGCATCGCTGTTTGGTACCGAGTTCTACCAGTACATTCCCAAGCAGCTGAATGAGGATGGGCTGTTTGTCCAGTGGCTGCAGCTTTACGAGATATCCCCTGATCTGGTCAACTCCGTCCTGTCGGCAATGCTTGCCAATTTCAAGGATGTGAAAGCCTATATCGCCAATGAGAACGATCTCATTCTGGTTGCCTCTCCGCATGGTGAGGTCCCCGAACTTGGCGGTTCCATTTTCGAGCAACCGCTACTCGCTGCTGAGCTCTCTCGCATTGGTGTAACTGACCTTGCCGCCTTGCAGAGCACGCAGGTCATGAATCGAACGGGTCTGCAGGGATATCTGACGCTTTATCCGTACAGGCTCAACTCGGACATGTATCCGATCCTTAAGCTGCAGGCACCACAAGCGCGCTTCGAACGGGCCCAGGTTACCGATTTTGCCGCCCTTGGAGCCGCGCCTTGGCCTGTAAGTCGCTGGCTTGGCGGGGCTTCACCGCGATCTGGACCCCTGCCAGAGGGGATCGCTCGATTGGGGTTGGTATCGTCACGCCAGACCGAGGCAGCTCACGAGGTCTTTGCGACGTTGGTTGAAGGTAGTAAGGCGCCAACAAAGAGCATGTCCGATCTTGATGACCTGCAGGTTGATGCCCTTCGTGGTTTTGCATCGACCTGTGACCTTGACAGCCGACCGCAACGCAGTGCCACCCTGATTTTCTCTTTGGCGGCGGAGACCACTGCCCATCTTGATCCAGCGCGGCTCGAGCGCTTGTGGGGCAAGCCTGAATGGCTGCGTTGTTCCGTTGAAGACGAGACGGTAAGGGCGGCGCTGGATTTCGTGGCCGCCGTATCGGAAGGGCGCAATGTCGATGTCATTCGAACGGGGCTCTCGCTGTTCGACGGTCCCCATGGCAAGAATCTCGTGCGAGATCCTGTCTCCGGCCCCTACATCATGGGTTCAATGCAGTACGCGGCGCTGGCAGAAGGTGATTCGACTACCGCAAAGCAGTTGTTGCAGCGCTACTGGCTGAACCTCGATAGCAAGGCGCAGGCAAATTCTTCGCTGAGGCTACTCGCTTGGTTGGCAATGCGACCGGCGGAAACGCGGGTGCAATAACCTCTTGATGGCGCCCCGCGATGCGGGGCGCCTTTTTTTGACAATGCGTCTGGTTGCCATGGTCTGAGCACTAGCGCACAGTTGCATCGCAACGGGATGCCTCTGCTCGCCGCAGCGATCGCAAATTCCAAGACCATCAAATGCCGCCAGTCGGGCCAAGGTCGCCTCCCGCAATTGAAACTGATCGGGTCGCAGTGTCCTGGTAAAGATTGGGAATGGAAGGGCAACGGTCCGCCGGGAAGCTCGAAGGGGAACTGGGTCAATCCAAATACGGGCGGTAAGCTCCACCCAGACTTTGGGCATCCACCGCCCAAAGGGCCTCACTGGGGCTACACAGACGGGAACGGTGAAAAGTGGGACTACTTCCCTGATGGAAGGCGTTGGCAGCCAGGTGACATAAAATGGAAGTGACATGTAGACGGGGTGGAAATTGATGATTTTCTCAGATGAGTGGTATCGGTCCGAATGGAGGCGGCTCGGATTTCACTATCAACTGGATGAGGTCTCGAGGCGGTGGAACATCAATGGTTCCGCCAAAGGGTTGCACTCGTTTGTAGCCGCTATACGTGAGTATGCCGCTGATTCTGAGAATGACTGGTTCTCCTGCCACCGCAACCTGGGGCCACATGAGTACTTGGAAATTGGCACTTGGAGTTCAGCGATCATCGACGATCACTGGATTGCCGGTCCCTTGTCCGAACTGCTCGGTCTCGCGACCTTCATTGAGAAGTGGATTGGCGCATCGAAGGTTGGTGATTGTGTTTCTGTCCGGCCATTTTTTAGCCCGGATTCTCGTTATGACGTCTGGCTGAGGTTGGCGCCAGATGACTTCGATCCTTCATCTTTGGATACATCATTAGCGACGCCATCCAGCTGATTGTGAAAGGTTCCGTGTCGTCCCCCAATCTTCCATGGAGGCGGTCGATGGGAACGAGCAACGGCATGGGGCGCGGGTCCACCGCACTGGTCGGTGCTTTTGTTCCAGCCACAGCCATTGCGAGTACGCGGCGTGGGCCTTCTGATCATCGGTGTAATGACGGCGAGGGGGCGTGACATAGGGAACTTCCAAGTGCGAGTAAACTGTCGTTTCTTGGCGCCCGCTTGAGCTGGGCAGGTTCAAACCTACGCAATTCAGTACCAACGGGTCAGGGTGATTGCCTTCCGCAGTGACGAGGCAGTCTGAGACTCTCCGCACAATTTTCAACCGGTGCATTGGCGACAATGCTTCTCAGACCATCCTCAGGCCTTGAAGGCTGGCGGACAATTGTTACCCACATGGAGGTGGTTGTGCTCATAAGATTGGTTCTGCCTACCACACAAGCAGACCACGATAGGCGTGATTCGGGTGGCCTGCGCAAAACACTCCGCGACAGACTGCGGCTAATCCTTGTGGTGTTTCTCGCGATAGCATCAGTGACGGGTGCCGGCGTCGTGCGAGCGCAGGAAAAGGACCCTCGATTCTGCTATCAGGGATCCTGCTATCCCACCCTACACCAGGCTGAAGCGGAGCTTCGGGCGAACGCGGGTCCGTATGGGAGCCTATGGATAAAGGGCAAGACCCAGCACTATATGGATTCGGTCTCAGGTCCCGTACTCAGGATCGAGTACAAGGTCAACGACCACGAGCCTAGCGTGATGTATCCGCCGGGTTACATCGTTGGCAGCATGCAGGCCAGCGATGGAATATGCAGCCCGGCAGCAGATCCGCATGAACCTCAAAAGTGTGCTGATGAAGCGGAGGGTGTAGCGGGGGCGATGGCAAGGTACCGCTCGTTATGGCCAAGTTGTACGTTCGTAGAGCAAGGGTATGACGGCCATCATGCGGACCCTTATGCGACGGTGCGCAACTTTTATGGCTATGGGATGATCGGATTCAAGAGCACTTTGGGTGCTGCGGAGCGCAACTTCCGTTACACCATTCAGTGCCCAGGATGGGATGCCCCCGACTCTCGGATGCACCATATCGTAAAGATGCAGTCTTTCGACTGTCCCTTAGGCTTTAAGCCGAAGTATGCAGACAACCCGGCCTACCACTCTTGGGGGAGCGGCTTGCAGTGGCCCATGCTTTGCGAGCCAACGATGCCGCCCCAGGAAATCATGCAGTGGAAAACTACGCAGACTTGCTCCGCAGCGACCACAAAGAATCCCTGTTTCCCGGCAACCGGTGATAAGGCGAGGTCAGAGATCGACTTCAATTTTGCAGGCCGCGACTTCACGCGTCACTATCACTCGCTGAATCAGCTTCAGGTTTATCCCGAGCTTGGGGCTGGTTGGTCACACAATTACGCCGACTTCATGATGTCTACGAGGCGGGTTCGTATAGATGAAACGGGCTACCTTCAGTCCTATTCGTATGCCGGCCGAGGGAATCAGGCGTATGGTGAGCTGGTTCAAGTCGGCGCGACGGGTGGAGCAGAGCTTATAAAGGCCGATGGAAGCGTCCGCTCATACCTCCCGGATGGGCGGCTCGGAGCGGTCACCACAGGGGATCCGGAGACCAGCGTCACCATTGCATACGATCAGATGTCTCGGATCCAAGGCATCAAAGACGGTACGGGGCGCGAGCTTACGTTTGAGTACGAAGGTGGACACCTGTCTTCCATCGCGCTCCCGGATGGCTCAACCGCAGAGTACACCTACGACGGCCACGGAAATCTGACGAAGGTCACTCGGCCTGACGGATCAACCAGGACATACGTTTACGGCGAAGCCGGGTACGCGCCTTTGTCGTTCCCACATCTCATGACCGGCATCATCGAGGGGGGCACGCGCTACGCGACTTTCTTATATGGGCCAGATGGCAAGGTAGTAGGTAGTTATCTGGTCGCAGGGGGGCAGCCGGTTGATGCCGGGACGATCACTTACAACGCAGACCGGACCGTAACTACGACCAACGAGCTGGGTGAGGTGAGCAGCCTTGAGATCGGTGGAAGTGAGTTCCGCGCAATTACAAGGACGGTGGATTCAAGGGGCGCGAGCTCACAGATCGTAGACGGCTTCGGGCGGCGCAGCTCGCAGTTGGATGCAGCCGGGAATCGCACAAATTGGTCATACGTAGATTCCAGTGGCGAGGTGTCACAGGTCGTCATCCGTACTGAAGAAGCCATCGGCCGCACCACCCGCTCCACCCGTGATGCAAACAACCGCGTCGTGGAGGAGCGCGTGAGTCAGAAGGTCACCGGCGGCGAACAGCTCATCTCCCTGCATCGCCAGGCATACGACACCCAGGGCCACGTACTGTTTTCTTGCCAATACGACGCCAACCTACCAACCGACTATGTCTGCGGCTCCTCGGTCACGGCGCCCATCAACGTGCGTCAGTCGCAGAACACCTATTGCACCGAAGCAGACGCAGCTGCCAACCCCGTACTCTGCCCATTGCCCGGCTTGCAGCTCACGGCTGTCAACCCAGCCGGCGCCATCACCCGCTTCGATTACCATGCCGCCAATGACTCCGGCTGCGATGCCAACGGTGAGTGCCGCTTCCGCAAGGGCGACCTGCGCGCGGAGATTGATCCGCTCGGCCGCCGCACCGAGTACCTGGAGTACGACGCCTTCGGTCGCGCCGTGCAGGTCCGTGGCATTGACGGTGTGGTGGTGGAGCAGCTGTTCGACCACAACGCCCGAGTCCTTGCCGAAACGATCAAGGGCGACGTGCCAGCCAATGATCGAATCCGGCTCTACGAGTACAACTCCACCGGCAAGCTGACCCGCGTTACCCAGCCCGACGGTGTCTGGACCCGGATGCATTACGACACCGCCGACCGCCTCACCAGCGTGGAAGACGCGGCAGGCAACCGCATCAACTACGTGCTGGATGGAGCGGGCAACCGGGTGCGCGAGGAAGTACGCGACAGCAGTGGCGTGCTGCGGCGTGTGCTGGACCGCCTGTTCGACACCGCCAGCCGTATGACCCGGGTAACCGGGGCATCCGGCCATGCTGCCCAGCTGCGTTACGACGCCGTGGGCAATCTGCTGGAGACAGAAAATCCAGTCGGTACGATATCCAGGAGCACGTACGATGGCGTGGGGCGGCCGACCAGGCAGATCGATGACCTGGGCGGCATCAACGCCGAGATGCGTTATGAGTACGCGGCGAACGGTCAGGTTGAGCGGGTGGTCGATCCCAAGGGCTTGGCGACCACCTACGCCTACGATGGCTTCGGCCAGCTTGTCACCCAGACCAGCCCCGATACCGGCATCACCCAGTTCACCTACGACCGCCTCGGCAATACGCTGACTCGTACAGATGCCCGTGGAGTCACGGCGCAATACGAGTATGACGCCATAGGCCGCACCACGGCCGTGCGCTTCGCCGACCCCGCTGCCGATATCCAGTATGTCTACGACCAGCCATCAAGCCAATGCCCGGCCGGTGAGCGTGCGGGCATAGGCCGCCTTTCCAGCATGATCGATCCCAGCGGCCGTACCGACTACTGCTACAGCCCGGTCGGGGATCTGGTACGTCGCGTACAGGTGGTTGAAGGGCAGGCGTTGGTGCTGCACTATGCCTACGCACCGTCGGGGCGTCTTCAGTCGATGACGTATCCAGACGGCAGTCTCGTGGACTACGGCTACGACACCCTCGGCCACGTCAACAGCGTGGGGGTCACCCCGGCAGGCGGCACCCGTGAGGTGCTGCTGCAGGGCGTGCAGATGCTGCCCTTCGGGCCGGAGCAATCCTGGACATTCGGCAACGGCCGCCGCCTGGATCGCAGCTATGACGAGGACTACCGACCGCTGACCATCAGCGACGACCGCGACGGGTTGAACGTGGCCTTCGGATTCGATGGCGCCGGCAACATCGCGTCGTTGACTGACGGCGGACCGCAGGGGCAGGGCGCGACTCTGGACTACGACGCGATGGGGCGACTGACGGCATTCAAGGACGCGCAGTCGGGCGTTGCCATCGAGGAGTACAGCTACGATGCGACTGGTAATCGCCTGTCGTTCGGAAACTCAGCAGGAACGCAGACATACGCATACCCGGCGGATAGCCATCGATTGGCATCAGTGGATGGCGTCCCCCGCGCGTATGATGCGGTGGGGAATACGCTAGCCATAGGCGGTGAGTGGCAGTACGTGTATGACCTCGCCGGCCGGCTCGGCTCCGCATCCCGTGCCGGCTCTGCTCAAGTCCTCTATCGTCACAATGGCGCGGGGCAGCGGATTCTGCAGCGTTCTGGCGCTGTGAAGAAGCTGCATCTGCATGGTGAGGGTGGGGAGTGGCTTGGCTCATACGACGCCAGTGGCCTGCCCGACCAGCAGATAGTCTGGCTGAACTCAAAGCCAGTGGGCTTGATCCAGTCGGGAACGGTCCTGTACATCGAAGCCGACCACCTGGGTTCGCCACGGGCGGTGATCGATCCTGAGCGTAACGCGGCGGTTTGGCGATGGAGCCTGCTGGGTGAAGCATTTGGCCAGGGACCGGTGTCGGAAGATCCCGACCAGGACGGGGTTTCCCAGTCGCTTGATCTTCGTTTTCCGGGGCAGCGGCATGACGGTGCGAGTGGTCTCAGCTACAACTACTATCGGGACTATGATCCAGCGGCAGGTCGATACGCGCAGAGCGATCCCCTTGGTCATCTGGTCGGGCCGGCGACGTACGGATACGGTTCGGCGAACCCGTTGCTGCGCTCAGATATCTATGGGCTGGCTGATAGAGAGCTGGGTGACCACGTAAGCGGCCAGACTATTGATTGCGGGAGGGGTTGCACAATCAGGGTGGACTTCCGCCTAGACATCAAAACAGGCCAGCGCGTCCGTCATCTGCACTGGAAATGCAAGAGCGGCGAACAGGGGGTTTGCGGTGAGAATGGAGATGAATCCCATGATGGCAGATGGGAAGATGCTCCACGCCATATCAAGGAATGTGCGATAAGAAACGGATTTGCCGGTGCTCCTTCCTCCGCTCCGGAGCGCCAGTCGGGGCCTCAGTTCAACGGGTTAGATCAAACGCCGGGGTCTAAGTCGGCGACAGTCGGCGGCACCATGATCGTTATTGGCGCTTTTATACTTTGGCTGATAGGAGGATAGTGTCGGTATGTTGAGCCATCTTTCTCAATTGGTTGCCGTTGAGCTTCACGACGCCGTTGTTGGTGATGTCGTGCTCTCAATCGAGGATCGATCCGTCGAGGTTTCAGTAAAGCTTCCGGATTCCGGCGAGAGCCAAGGCGAATTGCATCGCTCGTGCCTGTTCAAGGAGGTCGGAAACTGCTTAGTGAGGCTCGACTTCAGCGCCCTGGCAGAGGAAAGCTGGGCGGGCAATGTCCAGAATTGCCGTCTCGATGTCGATGCCGGAGTGGCGAGATTCTACTTAGCCGGCGGGCTAATCGAATGTTCTTCTCGCTCATTAGCGCTAGGCGACAAAGGGGCGTTGGCGAGCCTCAACGTAGGCGAGGGTTGTGCCGCCCTCCCTGATTCTCTAACTGGACTAGGTGAGCTCGACTTCGATGAGTCGCAGCTTCTGAAGATGACCATGTCGCCAGGCAGTTGCTCGTGCCACGTTATTGTCATGGTCAGGGGCCGCTCGAAAGCCGCCCCGAGGGTGCAGGCAAGGATTACTTTTCATGATGTCAGTTCCTGTCTTGCTACGGTCGCTATGAGTAGCCTGTCTAGCCAAGACGAGTGCGGCAATATTCAATCATGTCAGGTTGATTCAAACCGGGGGATCGTACGACTGTACTTGAGAGATGGATTTATAGAGGTGGTAGCCAAGTCAGTAGCGCTGACTCACCGCTGAGTAGCGGCATAGTCCAATCATCCTTCGGCATCATCGTGCGCAATTACTGGCAAGGATAGCCACGCAGGGCGTGGGTCTACGGCTGGGCGCCGGTTAGCGGATTGAGCCGTGCTTAAGTTGTAGGTCCAGCCACAAGCCCTGCGAAGTTCGACAGAACGGCCCAAGACGTTGGGCCAGATCGATGTCCACGTCCTGGTCGCCGGCGAGAAAGCACTCAGCGAAGTCCTGCGATACGCCGATGGCGTGGGCGAAGTCCAGGGTGGAAGCGCCCATCGGGGCGAGGATGAGTTCGCGCACCAGCCAGCCGGGGTGCTCGACGATGATTCGGCTGTCCGGGGTGGTGCGGCCCAGCTTGGCGACGTGTTTCTCGAAGGCCGTGGAGGTGCTTCGCCGCGCTTCTTCGGGGTACTCGATCAGGCTCACGATCAGTTGGCCCTGGGTTGCTTCGATGCTCACGCTTGCGCCGACTTTGAAGCCGGCGCTCTCAAGCCAACGGCCGTGTATCGATAGGCATGGGACTGTGCCGCCGTTGAAGGTGTCCATCCAGGCGTAGGTGTGTGCGCGCACGGTGTAGTGGCGCGGTCGGTCGGCCGTGGGCAGCAGCAGTTCGGGGAAGAGGGGGGTATTGCGTGGCGAGCGCATGGGGAGCCTCCGAGGGGAAAATCTCCCTTGCCATTGCGGCAAGGGAGCCGGGAGGTTCGAAACCGCATGCGTGCGAGCGGCGTGGCGTATTTCCCCCGTTGAGGGGTCTTGTATTAGCCACCCTCCCGGCATGGGACGTCCATAATTTTGCACACATCAGGAGTTTCGAAGCTCCGTCCCCACCATGCGCCGTGGTGGGGTCGGTAGCCAATCGATTCTGTCTGTTGGTTTTGCCGGGTTTGATAGGCGATGCCAACAGGTTGTCGCTAGCGACCCGGGTGGGGGCGGTAGTGCGACGGCGGTGCGGTTTTGTTGGGGCGTTGGCGACAGGGAGTCTGGCGTTACGTGGGACACGCATGGCGTGTTGCTACGCGGGTTCGTGTCTGTCGCGACACGCCGTGCGTGTCCAGCGGGATGTCTGGTGGACCTGTCCCTTGAGCGGTTGGGTTGGTCGGTGCGTCTCAGCCACGCAGGGCGTGGCTCTACGGGTTCAATCCATTCCCAGCTTTTTCAGCTTGTACCGCAACGCGCGGAACGTGATGCCCAACTGCGCGGCAGTCCGGGTCTTGTTCCAGCGGTTCTCTTCCAGTGCCTTCTGAATCGCGGTGCGTTCCATCTGCTCGATATAAGAAGGCAGGGCACCGCTCCCCGCCGGCAGATCCACCACCGCTTCTTCATGCGCTGCCACGGGAGCTCCACCATGCCGCGGCACACCCTGCTGCGGCAACCGAAGATCGCTCGCCCCGATGGTGTCACCCTCGGCCAGCGCCAATGCACGCTCCAGAATGTTTTCCAGCTCGCGCACGTTGCCCGGGAAGTGATACGTGCCCATCGCTTCCAGCGCCGACGGCGCCAGCAGCGGAGTGGGCCGCCCATGCGTACGGGCCAACCGGGCCAGGATCGAAGCCGCAAGCTGCGGCAGATCACTACGGCGCTCGCGCAGCGGCGGCACGCGTAGTTCGATCACATTGATGCGGTAATACAGGTCGTGGCGGAACCGCCCATCTTCCACCAGGTCGCCAAGGTCCTTGTGGGTGGCAGAAAGAATGCGCACATCCACCGGCACTTCGGTGGCCGCGCCCACCGGGCGGATCGACTTTTCCTGGATCGCGCGCAGCAGCTTCACCTGCATCTGCAGCGGCAGTTCGGCCACTTCATCCAGGAACAGAGTGCCGCCATGGGCGGCCTGGAACAGGCCCGGCTTGTCGGCATGGGCGCCGCTGAAGCTGCCCTTCTTGTGCCCGAAGAATTCGCTTTCCATCAGTTCCGATGGAATGGCGCCGCAGTTCACCGGTACGAACGGGCCGGCCGCACGTGCGCTCTGGCCGTGGATGGTGCGGGCCACCAGTTCCTTGCCCACGCCCGATTCGCCCAGGATGTACACCGGCGCCTGGCTGCGGGCGACCTTGGTGATGGTGGCGCGCAGGCCATCCATCGCCGCCGATTCGCCCAGCAGGCGTGCGGTGGTGTCGCTGGTCAGCGGCGGCGGGGCGGGGCGTTCGGTGTTGTTGAGTTCCAGCGCATGCTTGACCAGCCCGCGCAGCACCGAGATGTCCACCGGCTTGCTGACGAAATCGAACGCGCCGGCCTTCAACGCTTCCACCGCCAGGTCCATGCTGCCGAACGCGGTGATCATCGCCACCGGGGTGCGCGGGTAGTGCTGGGCGATTTCAGTGACCAGCTCGATGCCGTTGCCGTCGGGCAGGCGCATGTCGGTGATGCACAGGTCGTAGGGGTTGCTGGCCAGCAGCTCGCGCGCTTCGGCGAGGTTGGCCGCGGTGCTGATACGCAGGCCCATGCGGCCCAGGGTCAGTACCAGCAGTTCGCGGATGTCGCGTTCGTCGTCGACGACGAGGGCGCTGCGGTTTTCGTTCATATGGGGGAAAGATAGCCGAGTGCGGTTGAAAACGACAAACTATTGACGCCTGCAGGGTAGCGCGTCATTGCGGCCGCATGGTGTGCGGCCCGGGGAGTACCAACCGGAAGCAGGCACCGCCGGCGGGCACCGAGACATACTCCAGGCTGGCCTGGTTGCCCTTGCACAGCTCACGGGCGATATACAGGCCCAGTCCGGTGCCGTGCTCGGAGGTGGTGTAGAACGGGCGGAACAGCTGGCTGGCCACCGATTCGGGAATGCCGGGGCCCCGGTCCATCACGTCGATCACCGCATTGCGGTCCTGGCGCGCCACACGCAGGCGTACGCGGGCCGGGTCCTGGCCGGTGCGGCCGTACTTCAAGGCGTTGTGCACCAGCACGGTGAGGATCTGGTGCAGGTGGCGCGGGTCGACCAGCCCATGCACGGAAGACTCGCTGATGATCGGCTCGATGCTGTCGGTTTCCAGCGTGAGGCTCTGCTTGTACTCCAGCACGAAGCGGCGCACGAAGGCGGCCAGGTCCAGGTTTTCCGGGTTGGCCCGCTCGCGCCGGGCCAGCCCCAGCACGCTTTCCACGATGCCGTTGGTGCGCTGGCACTGCTGGTGGATGATCTGCAGCAGGCGGCGGTCGGTATCGCCAATGGCAGTGGATTCCTCCAGCAGCTGGGCGGCGTAGTTGATGGCTGCCAGCGGGTTGCGGATCTCATGGGCCAGGCTGGCGGAGAACCGGCCCATGGCCGAGAGCGTGAGCGATTCGGCGCGGCGCGAGACCACGGTGGAATCGTCCAGGAACACCAGGGTCAGGTCGCTGCCGGCCAGCAGGCGGGCAAAGCGCGGCTGCACTTCAGGCTGGTCGGGCGACAGCTGCAGTGGGGTCTCTTCGTTGGTCCAGCCATTTCGCCAGCGCTGCAGGCGGCGGCTCAGGTCGGGCGCGGCGCTGCCCAGTTCCAGCAGGCCGCTGCCGCTGTTGCCGTCGTTGTCGCCGATCAGGGTGGCGGCGGCCTCATTGGCCAGGGTGATGCGGTTGGCACCATCGACCACCAGCACGCCGGTGCGCATGCGGCGGATGATCAGTTCGTTGATCTCGAACAGGTTGGCGACTTCGGCGCCGCGCTGGTTGGCCAACTGCTGGTTGCGGCGGGCGCGGTTGCCCACCTGGTAGCTGACGAAGGCCAGGGCCAGGAAGCTGGTGATGAACATGGCCAGTTCGGCCAGGGTGCGGTTGGGCTCGCCGTTCTCGAGCAGGTTCCAGACGTATTCGCCGGCGGTGGCGGCGCTGGCGGTGAGGGCCAGGCTCAGGCCCAGCGACAGCGGCAGCAGGGTGGCCGCAGCGGCGATGTTGAACAGCAGGGCCATGGAAAGGCCGGCGCTGGCACCGGGCAGCGCGTGGGCCAGCAGCACGGTGGCGACGATGTCGATGAGCACGCTGCCCACCACGATCGGGCGCAGCCAGCGGTCGTTGCGGCCGGCCACCAGGATCAGCAGCGACAGCGCCAGGTAGCTGCCGCTGACCACGGCGGCTAGCTGCGGGTGGGTGGATTCGCCCACCATCGCGCTCAATGGGCTGAACAGCAGGGCGGCGATGACCGCTGCGATCAGGACCCGGTAGAGGGCGAAAAAGTACAGCTCCCGCTTCGGCATGGACTCGATGCGGTCGATCAATGAAGCACTGGGTGACACGCCGGAACTCCCCTTCTGGCTGGGCCCAGTATAGGCATAGGTTTGGGCCCCGAGCCGCGCATTTTGACCATTCCCGACCCACCCCCGGGGGGGCGGCCCGGGCGCAACTGCCTGAATGAAGGTGGAAATCTCCCCCTCTTCACGCCCGGGGCCCGGTTTCTTTGCGCCGCGCCGCCGGGTCGTCCACAATAGTGGGCCCGCCGCGGTCCGTGCGTGCGGTCGTTCCTATTCCCACGGTGACGCATGAATTTCCACGAATACCAGTCAAAACAGCTGCTTGCCGAGTACGGCATTCCCGTCCCGGCCGGCAAGGTCGCGGCAACCCCCGATGAAGCCGTCGCAGCTGCCAACTCCCTGGGCCAGGGCCCCTGGATGGTGAAGGCGCAGATCCATGCGGGCGGTCGCGGCAAGGCTGGCGGCGTCAAGTTCTGCAAGACCACCGATGACGTCAAGGCCGCTGCGGCCAAGATGCTCGGCACCAAGATGGCCACCTACCAGACCGCTGGCGTTGAACTGCCGGTCAACCTGGTGCTGGTGACCACCGCCGGTGAGATCGTCAAGGAGCTGTACCTGTCGGTGCTGGTTGACCGTGGCACCAAGACCATCACCTACATCGCTTCTTCGGAAGGCGGCGTGGAGATCGAGCAGGTGGCTGCTGAAACCCCGGAGCTGATCCACTCGCTCAACGTTGATTTCGTTGAAGGCGTGCAGGGTTACCACGGCCGCGATTTCGGCTTCAAGCTCGGCCTGACCGCCAAGCAGGCCGGCCAGTTCGCCAGCATCATGGTGAACCTGTACAAGCTGTTCAACGAAAAGGACCTGGCGCTGGTTGAAATCAACCCGCTGGCCATCCTGGACGACGGCAACCTGTACGCGCTGGATGGCAAGTTCGACAGCGACGACAACGCCGCGTTCCGTCAGAAGGCCCTGGTCGCCATGCGCGACAAGACCCAGGAAGACGAAACCGAAGTGACCGCTTCGGAGCTGGACATCAACTACGTCACCATGGACGGCAACATCGGCTGCATGGTCAACGGCGCCGGCCTGGCCATGGCCACCATGGACGTCATCAAGCTCAACGGCGGCGAGCCGGCGAACTTCCTGGACGTGGGCGGCGGTGCGAACAAGCAGCGCGTCATTGAAGCGTTCAAGCTGATCCTGTCTTCGGACAAGGTCGAAGGCATCTTCGTCAACATCTTCGGCGGCATCGTCCGCTGCGACATGATTGCCGAAGGCATCATCGCCGCTGTGAAGGAAGTGGGCGTCAAGGTTCCGGTCGTGGTGCGCCTGGAAGGCACCAACGTGGAAGAAGGCAAGCAGCTGCTGCGTGACAGCGGCATGGCCATCATCCCGGCCGACAACATCAACGACGGTGCCAAGAAGGTCGTTGAAGCTGTCAAGAACGCCGCCTGATCCGACACCGAAGGAATAACAATGTCTGTTTTGATCAATAAGAACACCAAGGTGATCGTGCAGGGCTTCACCGGCCAGCAGGGTACCTTCCACGCCACTCAGATGATCGAGTACGGCACCCAGGTTGTTGGCGGCGTGACCCCGGGCAAGGGCGGCACGACCCACATCGACCTGCCGGTCTTCAACACCGTTGCCGACGCCGTGCAGGCCACTGGCGCCAACGCTTCGGTCATCTACGTGCCGCCGCCGTACGCGGCTGACGCGATCCTGGAAGCTGCGGCTGCCGGCATCAAGGTCATCGTGTGCATCACCGAAGGCATTCCGGTGCTGGACATGCTGCGCGTGAAGAACGTGCTGACCCGTTCGCATCCGGACACCGTGCTGATCGGGCCGAACTGCCCCGGCGTGATCACCCCGGGCGAGTGCAAGATCGGCATCATGCCGGGCCACATCCACAAGCCGGGCAAGATCGGCATCGTGTCGCGTTCGGGCACCCTGACCTATGAAGCGGTCAAGCAGACCACGGAAGTGGGCCTGGGCCAGTCGACCTGCATCGGTATCGGTGGCGACCCGATCAACGGCCTGAACTTCGTTGACTGCCTCAAGCTGTTCAACGAAGACCCGCAGACCGAAGGCATCATCATGGTCGGCGAAATCGGCGGCGACGCCGAGGAAGCTGGTGCGGAGTACATCAAGAACCACGTGAAGAAGCCGGTCGTCGGCTTCATCGCGGGCGCTTCGGCTCCGGCCGGCAAGCGCATGGGCCACGCCGGTGCGATCGCATCGGGCGGCAAGGGCACCGCTGAAGGCAAGTTCGCCGCCATGGAAGCTGCCGGTGTGGTCACCGTCCGCTCGCCGGGCGACCTGGGCGCCGCCATCGCCAAGCTGGTGAAATAAGCGCGCCAGCCAAGGATGCGTAGTGCCGACTGTTAGTCGGCAAAAGAAAAGCCGCCCCAAGGGGCGGCTTTTCTGCTTTTGCAGTCCGCCGAACCACCAGCGCTACAATGGGGCATCGCAACCACAGGCTTCACCCCATGACGTCGATCCGCATCGCGATGGCCCAGTTCGATTTTCCGGTGGGCGCGGTCGCGCAGAACACCGACAACATCATCGCGATGATCGCCGAGGCGCGCGATGAGTTCGGCGCCGAGCTGGTGGTGTTCCCGGAGCTGGCCATCAGCGGCTACCCGCCCGAAGACCTGCTGCTGCGCCCGCGCTTCCTGTACGACTGCCAGCAGGCACTTGCCCGCATCGCCGAAAGCACCCAGGGCATCACCGCCGTGGTCGGCTGGCCCGAGGCCACCGGCGCAGTGGTCTACAACGCGGCCAGCGTGCTGCGCGACGGCGAGGTGCTGCACACCTACCGCAAGCGCGAACTGCCCAACTACGCGGTGTTCGACGAACGCCGTTACTTCGATATCGACCCCGATGGCGGCAGCTGCGTGTTCGAGCTGAAGGGCGTACCCGTGGGCGTGCTGGTCTGCGAAGACCTGTGGTTCCCCGAACCGCTGGCCGATACCGTGCGCAGCGGTGCCGAGCTGGTGGTGATCCCCAATGCATCCCCATACGAACGCGGCAAGCACGCCCAGCGCGACGCGCTGCTGGCCGAGCGCACCCGCGAAACCGGCGCGGCCCTGCTGTACGTCAACATGGTCGGCGGGCAGGACGCGCTGACCTTCGATGGCGCATCGGTCGTGGCCGATGGCGATGGCACCGTGCACCCGGCCGCAGCAGCCTTCACCGACCAGTGGCTGGTGGTGGACTACGACGCCGAAAGCCGCCGCTTCCTGCCGCGCGAGTGGATGGACGACGGCGACGAAAGCATGGATGCGCTGGCCTGGCGCGCGGTGACCCGCGGCATCCGCGACTACTGCGGCAAGAACGGGTTCAAGAAGGTGTGGCTGGGGCTGTCCGGCGGCATCGATTCGGCGCTGGTGCTGGCGATGGCGGTGGACGCGCTCGGCGCGGACAACGTCACCGCGGTACGGCTGCCCTCGCGCTATACCGCCGACATGTCCAACGACCTGGCCGCAGAGCAGTGCCGCGCGCTGGGCGTGAAGCTGGAAGCGGTGTCGATCGAGCCGGTGTTCGAAGGCCTGATGATCGCGCTCGGCCCGATGTTCGAGGGCCAGCCGGCGGATGTGACCGAGGAGAACCTGCAGTCGCGCGCGCGTGGCGTGATCCTGATGGCGCTGTCGAACAAGTTCGGCGGCCTGCTGCTCACCACCGGCAACAAAAGCGAATACGCGGTCGGCTACGCCACCATCTACGGCGACATGTGCGGCGGCTATGCGCCGCTGAAGGACCTGTACAAGACCGAGGTATTCGGCCTGTCCAAGTGGCGCAACACCGTGGGCGGCGCGCCGGTGATCCCGCCGGCGGTGATCGCCCGGCCGCCGTCGGCCGAACTTCGTGCCAACCAGACCGACCAGGATTCGCTGCCGGCCTACGACGTGCTGGACGGCATCCTGTACCGCTACGTGGACCAGGAGCAGTCGCGCGAGGAGATCGTCGCGGCCGGTTACGCCGCCGACGTGGTGGACCGCGTGCTGCGGCTGGTGCGCACCAGCGAGTGGAAGCGCCACCAGGCCGCCCCGGGCCCGAAGGTGTCGCGCCGCGCGTTCGGCCGCGAACGCCGCTACCCGATCAGCAACGGCTACAAGGGCTGAGCGAAACCCGGAAGCGCGGGCAGGGCGGGCGGGTGATGCTGGGCGATTCCCCCAGGAGCTGCCCCATGATCTGTTTACCCCCCTGCACGCGTCCGGCCGATGTCCCACGTAACGTGGTGACGACGGCATTCGCCGCACGGCCGGAGCCGTGCCAGGTCCGTAACCATCCGCCGCTGCAGGCACCGGCCGTCGTGCGGCCCGTGGACTACGACATGGGTGCCTGCCTCAGGCAGGCACCGGCCGGTACTACGCACATCACCTCGCTCTTCAACCGGCGCCAGGAAAGCCTGCCCGTTGAACAGCGCGGGCGATTCCAAGTGATGCCCACGCAGCTTCCTTCGCTGCAGGCGGGCCCGCGTTCGATACTGAAGCCCTCGCTCCCTGCGCGCGACTACCACGGCGCATCCTCCGCGCCGTCAATACCCCGGGTGACGCTCAGTGCCTGGTCCACGGAGAAGGATTGCCATGGCCGGATAACCCCGGTGCCGACCCGCGGCGTAGCTGGGCTCTAACCGCCCAACCCCGAAAACAAAAAAGGGTCCCGCAAGGGACCCTTTTTCTGTTTCAGCGCCGCGCTGGTATCAGCGGCGATTCATCGTTGCGTTGCGCTGGCCGGTGCTGGCGGACTTCTCGCCGGCGAACGGGTTCAGCTTGCGCACCATCCACGGATACTTCGGCCAGTTGCCCTGCAGCCACGGGTGCTCGGGCTGGTTCAGCTCCAGCACGCGGCGGGCGTCGTCGGCCAGGGTCTTGTTGCCCAGGTGGGTGTAGGCCTCGCCCAGGGCGGCCACGGCGTCGTACTGGAACGCGCTCTGCGGGTAGGTATCCAGCAGGTAGTTGGCGCGACCAGCGGCGGAGACGTAGGCCTCGCGGCGCAGGTAGTAAAGCGCGTTGTCCAGCTCATGCTGGGCGAACACGTCGCGCAGCTCCAGCATGCGGCTGCGTGCATCGGCAGCGTAGCGGCTGTTGGGGTAACGCTCGACCACGATGTTGAAGTCGGCGTAGGCCTGGCGCGGGGTGGACAGGTCGCGGCGGCTCGGGTCCAGCGACCACACGCGGCGCAGGAACACCGTGTTGCGGTTGCTGTTGGCCAGGCCACGCAGGTAGTACATGTAGGCGATGTTGCGGTGGGTGGGGTAGGTGCGGATGAAGCGGTCGATGCTCGACACCGCGTCATCGTGCTTGCCGGCCTTGTACTGGGCGTAGGCGGTTTCGATCATCGCCTGCTCGGTGTACGGGCCGTACGGGTACTGGGCGATCAGGCGGCGGAAGGTGGCTTCGGCGCCACTCCAGTTGCCCTTCTGCATCAGGCCGTGGCTCTTGTCGTAGATCGTTTCGACAGGCTGGCCTTCTTCCGGGTTGTCACCCTTGGCGCCACGGTGGCAGCCGGTGGAAACGAGGGCCAGGACCAGCATCAGGGCCGCGGTGCGGACGGGCGCGGACAGCAGGGAAGAGCGTCGGATCATGGGGTCAGGGCGGGACGCGGCTGGAATACGAAGGGTCGATGATAGCCTAGTGGCCTGTCCTGCGACTGAAACTGGTCGCCGGGACCCCCAATTTGTCTTCCTGCGGTGTGCTCCCCATGTCCGATAACGCTTCTGAAACCGAATCCACCCGTCAGGCCGTCGTGCCCGATACCGCCGCCGGGCGGCGCTTTGACGCCGTGCTGGCCGACCTGTTCCCCGAATTCTCCCGCTCCAAGCTGAGCGAGTGGATCAAGTCCGGGGACGTGCTGCTGGACGGCGAACCCGTGCGCGGGCGCGACCCGGTCCGCGGCGGCGAGGTGGCCAGCCTGCATGTCGTGCTCGACACCCAGACCCACGCCGAGCCCGAGGACATCCCGCTGGACATCCTGTACGAGGATGAACACGTTTATGTGATCAACAAGCCGGTCGGCCTGGTGGTCCACCCCGGTGCGGGCAACCCCACCGGCACCCTGGTCAACGCGCTGCTGTTCCGCGACCCGGGCCTGTCGGTGCTGCCGCGCGCGGGCATCGTGCACCGCCTGGACAAGGACACCAGCGGGGTGATGGTGGTGGCCCGCACCATCCAGGCGCAGACCGCGCTGGTGGAGCAGCTGGCCGCGCGCAACGTGCACCGCCAGTACCTGGCGGTGGTGGTGGGCGCGCTGGTCTCCGGCGGTACCGCCGATGCGCCGATCGACCGCCACCCGCGCGACCGCATCCGCATGGCGGTGCGCGAGGACGGCAAGGACGCGGTGACCCATTACCGCCTGCGTGAGCGCTTCCGCGCCCACACCGCGCTGGAGTGCCGCCTGGAAACCGGGCGTACCCACCAGATCCGCGTGCACATGGCGCACCTCAAGCACGCCATCGTGGGCGATTCGCTGTACGGCGGCGCGCTGAAGCTGCCCAAGGGCGCCACCGACGAGCTGGTCGCGCAGCTGCGCGGCTTCAAGCGCCAGGCGCTGCATGCTGAAACGCTGGAGTTCGCCCACCCGATCACCGGTGAGCCGATCCGCAACAGCGCGCCGCTGCCGGCCGACATGGTGGCGCTGCTGGACGCGCTGCGTGAAGACACCAAGCGTTTCACCGAGCTGGAACGCGGTCGCCGCTGATGGCTGCGCCCGTGGCCCCTGATTCGCCGCACGCCGCGCTGCTGCCGGTGCTGGCCGCCGACTGGGCGGCCGCGCCCGGGGTGCATGCGCTGACCACCCTGCGCCACGGCGCAGGCGGCTCGAAGGCGCCATTCGACCAGTTCAACATGGGCAACCGCACCGCCGCCGACGGCGACGACCCGGACCAGGTGGCGCGCAACCGCGCGCTGCTGCAGGCCGGGCTGGGCCTGCCCTCGGCACCCCACTGGCTGCGCCAGGTGCATGGCACGGGGGTGCTGCGGTTTGATGCGCCACCCGTGGAGGGCGGCATTGACGCCGAACCCACCGCCGATGCGGCGGTGACCTCGGTGCCGGGGGTGGTGCTGGCGATCCTGACCGCCGACTGCCTGCCGGTGGTGCTGGCCGCGCGCGATGGCCGCGAGATCGGGGCCGCCCATGCCGGTTGGCGTGGCTTGGCCGACGGCATGCTGGAAGCCACGGTGGCGGCGATGCGTACGCCGCCGGGCGGGTTGCAGGCGTGGCTGGGGCCGGCGGCCGGGCCGGCCGAGTACGAGATCGGGGCGGACGTGTTCGCGGCGTTCGTGGACCTGGATGCGGGGGCGGCGGAGGCCTTCGTGGCCACCCGCCCGGGGCATTGGAAGGTGGATCTGTACGCGCTGGCGCGGCGGCGGCTGGTGGCGGCCGGGGTGGACCCGGGCGAAATCAGTGGTGGGCAGCTGAGCACGATTGCCGAGCCGGGGCGGTTCTATTCGCATCGGCGGGATCGACGGACGGGGCGGATGGCGACGTTGGCGTGGATGGTGCCGTGAGCCCCGATGCCGGGGCGGTGATCGTGTTTGATGGCGTTTGCGCGCTTTGCAGCCGCTGGGTGCGGTTCCTGCTGCGGTTTGATCAGCGGGGGCGCTACCGTTTCGCGGCGATGCAGGGGGCGCATGGGCGCGCGTTGTTGCAGCAGCACGGGCTGGATCCGGATGATCCGTTGTCGTTCCTGCTGGTGGAGCACGGGCGGGCATGGAGCGATACCGATGCCATCGTGCGGGTGCTGGCCGGGTTGGGCGGGGCGTGGAAGGTCGCACACGTGCTGAGGATGGTGCCGCGTGGGTGGCGCGATCGTGCGTATCGCGCGCTGGCACGCAACCGGTACCGGTGGTTCGGCCGGCATGAGCAGTGTTTCCTGCCCACACCAGCGCAGGCGGCGCGCTTTCTCGATTGAAGGCGCGCGGACGCGCACGTCACCGAAGAACGCTGTATTCAATCCGACGATTGCGATCCCGCCCGCTCTCCAACCGGTTGTCGGCCACCGGATGTTCTTCGCCATACCCGCGCGGCTCCAACACACTGGCCGGTACCCCCAGCGCCTGCAGTTCCGCCACCACCACATCCGCGCGTTGCTGGCTCAGCTGCAGGTTGGTTTCGGCAGCCCCCAGGCTGTCGGTATGCCCGCCCACTTCGAGGCGCACACCGGGCCCGGCGGCCAGGATCGCCTGCGCACTGGCCCGCAGCATGTCGCGCCCATCGGCCCGCAGCACCGGCGACTTGTGCTCGAACCCGACCTTGCCCTGGTTCAACGCCGCCACCAGCGCGTGCGGTTCGGGCTGGGCCGGCAGCTGCGCCAGCGCGATCCGGCCCGCGTCCCACAGCCCGCTCACCTGCAGGTGGCCAAACGCGCGGCGCAGGGTATTGGACACCGCGATCCGGTCACCTTCCGGCAGCCGGGTCATGTCCACGTGCAGTGCATCGCCGGTAAACGACAGCGAAAGCCCGGGATGGCGCAGCACCGGGGCCAATGTCACCAGCCGGTCCAGCCAGCGCGGGGCCTGTGCCTGTGGGTCGCGCAGGATGTCGCCGGTGACCCCGCCCTGGCCGTACTGGGCCACCAGCGCGCTCCATACCCGGCGGCGGTCGGCCTCGCCTGGCAGGCGGCCGCGTACGTCGATCACGCCGCCGCTGTTCACCAGCGACAGCCGGGGCGGGTGCTGCTGTTCGGCATAGGTCGGCGCTGCACCGGTACTCACCCGGGTCTTCTGGTGGATCCAGCCGGTCAGGCACAGCAGCACGCCGGCTACCATCACCCACAGCAGCCCTCGCGCAGCGGTGCCCCGTACCAGGCGCAGGGTAGGGCTTCGCGGCACCGCCTGCTTCACGGGATGGGGCGCCTGCGCGCTGCGGGCTTCCTGCTCCAGGACATCCAGCAGGCCCGGCAGCAGGTCGGAGGCCACCACCGCGAACATGCCGGTGGGGAAGGCGGCCCGCCGCGCCAGCACGGCCAGCTCTTCGCGGCCGATCACGCATTCCAGCTGGCTGGCCAGCAACCGCGAGGGCCGTTCATCACCGGGAAAACGGCTGCCCAGGCCCACGGCATCGAAACGACGGCGCAGGCCATGGATGCCGCCCGGCAGGCCGCGGATGTAATCGACCAGCACGTCCACCAGATTGCGCGCGCGGTGGCCAAGGCCCATGTGCAGGGCGGTGTCTTCGATGAAGCGATCCAGCAGTGACATCAATCCGATTCCCGGTTCCAGCCCCTGCGGCATGCACGGGCGTTGCGGGAGTCAATGTCGGAACGGCCTGTCAACGAAAAATGAAAGTTGCGCGGGTCGCAGGTTGCGAATCGGTCGTAGTTTCCGACGATTTAGGAGGCCTATCTAAATGGCACGCTTCGCTTATCGGGATTTCCACGGCGGGGGGTGCAGAAAGCGACACACTCCTAAAACGAGCGCATCACAGCGGATGATGCGCATGGCGGGTGCGAGTTCAGGCCAGAAGCGACAGATTTCTGGCCCGACAGCATGTCGTAATCAGCCGTTTTCCAGTGCCTCCAGATAGCTCTGGCGCCAGTGGTTGATGTCATGGGTGCGCAGGTGATCCATCATCGCCTGCCAGCGCTCCACGCGTTTGCGCAGCGGCATGGTGGCGGCGGTGGCGATGGCATCGGCCACGCCATCCAGGTCGTGCGGATTCACCAGCAACGCCTGCTTCATTTCGTCGGCCGCGCCGGCCAGCAGCGACAGCACCAGCACACCGGGGTTTTCCGGGTCCTGCGAGGCCACGTACTCCTTGGCCACCAGGTTCATGCCATCGCGCAGCGGAGTGACCAGGCCGACGGCGGCGGCGCGGTAGAAGCCGGTGAGGGTGGCATGCGCGAAGTTCTGGTTCACGTAGCGCAGCGGGGTCCAGTCCGGTTCGGCAAAGCCGCCGTTGATGTGGCCGGCGATCTGTTCCAGCTGGCTGCGCAGCTGCCGGTACTCGGTGACATCGCCGCGCGACACCGGGGCGATCTGCAGGTAGGTGAGGCTGCCACGCTGGTCAGGGTGGCGTTGCAGGTAGCGCTCGAAACCCTGGAAGCGTTCGGGCAGGCCCTTGGAGTAGTCCAGCCGGTCCACGCCGATCGCCAGCTGGCGGTCGCGCAGGCTGTTGCGCAGGTCGCGCACGGCCGGCTTGTTGGCACCGGCCTTGGCCTGGCGTTCGATGTGCGCGGTATCGATGCCGATCGGGAACGCGGCGGCGCGGAAACGGCGCCCGCCGGGGGCTTCCAGCAGGCCATCGGGCAGCACCTTGCCGCCGGCGAACAGGCGCACGTAGGACTGGAAGCGATCGGCGTCGCGCTGGGTCTGGAAGCCGACCAGGTCGTACGCGTACAGGCTGGAGAACAGCCGCAGGTGGTCGGGCATGGCCTGCAGCAGGTCGGCCGAGGGCATCGGCACGTGCAGGAAGAAGCCGATGCGGCAGCCGATGCCGCGTTCGCGCAGCAGCGAGGCCAGCGGGATCAGGTGGTAATCATGGATCCACACGATGTCGTCTTCGCGCAGCAGCGGCGCCAGCTTTTCGGCGAACAGCGCGTTGACCCGGCGGTAGGTTTCGCGGGTGGCGCGGTCATAGTCCACCAGGTCCAGCCGGAAGTGCAGCAGCGGCCACAGGGTGCGGTTGGCGAAGCCGTTGTAGTAGCCGTCGACGTCGCGCTTGTTCAGGTCCATGGTGACGTAGCGGATGTCACCCTCGGTCTGCTCGTGCAGCTCCCCGCTGTCATCGCGCACGGATTTGCCGCTCCAGCCGAACCACAGCCCACCGCGTTCCTTCAGCGCGGCCAGCAGTCCCACCGCAAGCCCACCCGGGGCGGCCACGCCGGGCGCGGCCACGCGGTTGGACACCACGACAAGGCGGCTCATGAGGCCTCCTGCCAGCTGCGCGACAGCCGCATGGCGGCGGTGACCAGACCCACGTGCGAATAGGTCTGCGGGAAGTTGCCCCAGGCCTCGCCATTGTCGAAGGCCAGGTCTTCGGAGAGCAGGCCCAGGTGGTTGCGGCGCTCGAGCAGCATTTCGAACATCTCGCGCGCTTCGTCCAGGCGGCCGATGGCGGCCAATGCGTCGATGTACCAGAACGTACAGATGGTGAAGCTGGTTTCCGGCTCGCCGAAATCATCCGGCGCCACGTAGCGGTACAGCGCGTTGCCGTGCTTGAGGTCACGGCCGATGGCCTCGACGGTGGCGACGAAACGCGCATCATCGGCGGCGATGAAGCCGATGTCGGCCAGCAGCAGCAGCGAGGCATCCAGGCGGTGGCCGCCATAGGTGTCGGTGAAGTGGCCCAGCTCGTCGCTCCAGGACTCGCGCAGGATGCGCGCGTGGATGGTGTTGGCGCGGTCGCGCCAGTACTCGGCACGGTGGTCCAGCTTCAGGCGCACGGCGATCTTGCACAGGCGGTCGCAGGCGGCCCAGCACATCGCGCTGGTGTAGGTATGCACTTCGGTGCGGCCGCGGAATTCCCACAGGCCGGCGTCGGGCACGTCGTGCAGGGCGAAGGCCTGTTCGCCCAGCGGTTCCAGCCGCGCGAAGGTGTGGGCGTCGCCGGGGTCCTGCAGGCGGCGGTCGAAGAACAGCTGGGTGGACGCCAGCACCACGCTGCCGTACACATCGTGCTGGCGCTGCACCCAGGCCAGGTTGCCGCGCCGCACCGGGCCCATGCCACGGTAGCCATCGAGGGAGGCCACTTCGCTTTCTTCCAGCTTGGCCTCGAAGCCGATGCCGTACAGCGGCTGCAGGCTGCCATCGCCGGTGGCGAGATTGAAGATGTAGCCCAGGAACTGTTCCATGGTGCGGGTGGCACCGAGGCGGTTGAGCGCGCGCACCACGAAGGCGGCATCGCGCAGCCAGCAGTAGCGGTAATCCCAGTTGCGGATGCTGCCCGGCGCCTCGGGAATGGAGGTGGTCATGGCGGCGATGATGGCACCACTGTCTTCGTACTGGCACAGCTTGAGGGTGATCGCACTGCGGATCACCGCGTCCTGCCATTCAAGCGGAATGGACAGGTAGCGCACCCATTCGCGCCAGTAATCGCGCGTGCGCTGGAAGGATTCCTGCACATAGCCGCTGAGCGAACGGTTCAGCGATTCGTCCACGCCCAGCACCAGGTGCACCGGGTGGCTGAGCACGAACGGCAGCTCATCGCGCACGAAGCGCAGCGGTACGTCGGTGGTCAGGCGCAGCACGTGGTCGGGCAGCACCCAGCGGATGTGGTTGCTGCCCCAGGTGGCCTCGGGCACGCGCGCGCCCCAGTCCGCCAGCGGCCGGGCGCGCACGATGATGCGCGGGTTGCCGCCCAGCGGGCGCACCTGGCGGATCAGGCTGACCGGCCGGTAGAAACGATCGTTCTGGCGCCAGCGCGGGGCGAAGTCGATGATTTCCAGCGAGCCGCCGTGCTTGTCGTGCAGTACGGTGCGCAGGATGGCGGTGTTGGTCAGGTAGCTCTGTTCGCTGCTGACCATGTCTTCCAGTTCGATGGCGAAATCGCCACCGACCTGCTGGTTGGGCTGCAGCAGTGCGCAGAAGGTGGGGTCGCCGTCGAAGGTGGGCAGGCAGCTCCACACGACGCGGGCGTGGCGGTCGATCAACGCGCCGAAGCTGCCGTTGCCGACCACGCCAAGGTCCAGGTTGGAATCATTCATGGGGTGGGGGTCTCTGGGTGCATCAGTCAGCGTTCTTCTGGAGCCAGTCGTGTACGTCGCGCACACGCGGCAGGGCGAAGACAGCGGCACTGGGCTCGCGTTCGCCCACCAGCACGCTCCAGCCATGCAGGGTGTTGGCGGCATCGAAGCCGTATTCGTCGGTCAGGTCGTCGCCCAGGAACACGGGAATGCGGCCGCGGAAGGGCAGTTGCTGCATGAGCTGGCGAATCGCGCGGCCCTTGTCGCTGCCTTCGGGAATGAATTCCACCACGTGGTCGCCAGGCTGCAGCCGGTACCCGGTGTGGCCGCCAATGTGGCGTTCGGCGAACGCACGCACCTCGTTGGCGGCATGCGGCGCGCCACGCCAATGCAGGGCCAGGCTGCGGCCCTTGTCTTCGACCAGCACACCGGGATGGCCATGCGCGAACCGCATGGCCTGCTGGTGCACGGCGTGCAGCCATTCGCTGGTGTCGCTGTCAGTGGCGCTGCCGGAGCGGCCGTCAACGGCGTGGGTGTCACCGCCCATACCACGCACCTGGTGGCCGTGCAGGCCAGCGGCGGGCAGGTGCAGTGGCGCGAACAGGCGGTCCAGCTGGGCCAGCGGTCGCCCGCTGATCAGGGCAACCGCACCGGCGAGCCGGTCGCTGATGCGGCCGATGGCCTCGCGCACCTCGGGCAGCAGGGTGACGGCCTCGGGGTCGTCGGCAAATTCAATGAGCGTGCCATCCACGTCCAGGAACAGCGCGCACGCATTGTCCAGCAGTGGTGGCGGCGGACGGAGGGGGTAGTCGTTGGCCATGCTGCCAACATGCCACCGGAAGCGTGATCGTCCAGTAGACGATCACGCTTCCATTCAAACGCGCCCGGTAGCGCCAGGCCCTGCCTGGCGGTACCAATGATCAGAACGTGTAACGAACGCGCCCGTAATAATAGGCACCATTGCTGCCAATCGGCGACAGCACGTCATACGGCAGGTTGCCGAAGTAATAGATGTCCTCGTTGGACAGATCCGAATAATTGTCGGTCAGGTTCTGCCCACCCAGCGCCACGCTCCACTGCGGCGTGATCCGGTACTCCACCTCGGCATCCAGCTGCCACTCGGCGCCATAGGTCTGCCGCGGCACATACCCATCGCCGAAGTTGAACACCCGGGTCACGCTGCCGTAACGACTCAGGCGGCTGCTCAGCGTCCAGCGATCATTTGCCCAGGTCGCCGCCAGCTGCGCCCGCGTGCGCGGCGTGGCATCGGTCAGGGTGTTGGTCTCTTCCAGGCCGAACAGCACGTAGTCCGGGTCCAGCGCCAACAGGCTCGCCGGCGTGGCCAGCACGTTCTTCAACGTGGTCTTGTTGTAGGCGTAGGTGCCGGTCAGCACCAGTTGCCCATCGCCCAGCCCTTGCCGCCAGTTGGTCACCAGCTCGGCGCCGCGCGTGCGGGTATCAGCGGCGTTGACGAAGAAATTGGCGCTCTGCAGTCCGGCCACGCCGAACTGCTGCTGCACATAATCGGTGAGCGCATCGCCGGTGATGCTCTCCGACAGCGCGATGCGGTCATCGATATCGATCTGGTAGAAGTCCAGCGACAGGTCGAAGTGGTCGCCGATGCGGCTGGTGAAGCCCAGGCTGGTGTTGACCGACTTTTCCGGCTTCAGGTCGGTAGCGCCCAGGCCGCGCGCGATCGGGTTGTTCACCGACAGCGTGCGGCCCTGCACGAGCTGGCCGGCGGCGTTGTAACCGGTGGAGGTGGATTCATAGCCGATCTGCGCCAGCGACGGCGCGCGGAAGTTGTTGGAGATCGCGCCACGCAGTGCGAACGCCGGGGTGAACTCATAGCGCAGGCCCAGCTTGCCGGTGAGCTCGCCGCCGTAATCGTCGCTGTGCTCGTAGCGTGCGGCCAGGTCGCTGGAGAAGTGTTCGCCGAATTGGCTGGACAGGCTGGCATACGCACTGGTCACGTCGCGGCGGAGCGAGGTGGCGTCCTGCGGGGTCAGCCCACCACCGGCCTGCGAGCCAGTCGGGCGGTCGGTGTAGGGGCCGGCGGCGTAGCTGGCGGGGTCACCGGGGCGGGTCTGGAAGTGGTCGCGGCGCGCTTCCAGGCCCAGGCCGAGGCTGTGGGTGTTTTCGCCCTGGGTGAACACCCGGCCGAGGTCGAAATTGCCCACGGTCAGTTCATTGCGGTAATCGCCAGTCTTGAACCGGGTCGGGCTGCCCGGGCCCAGCGAGGCATTGAGCGAGTTGCGCAGGCGGTAGGTGAAGTCGTTGAAGCCGTAATCCAGGCTGGCGTCGTAGTTCCACTCGCCCCACTGGCCCTTGGCTCCGGCCACGGCCTGCACGTCGCGGTTCTCGCCTTCGGAAATTGGGCGGTAACCGTTGGGGTACAGCTCGGTCCAGTTGGCGTCGCTGTCGGGGTAACGGAAGTAGTTGGCGCCTTCGCTGTCGCGCTGGTTGAAGGTGCTGAAGAAGTAGAACTTCGAGGTTTCACCGAATGGCAGTTCGGTGTTGATCCAGGCGTTGAGGTCCTTGGTCTTGCCATCGCCGAGCACGTAGTTGCGCTGGCCCTGCAGGGCCAGGTTCGCATCGGTCTGGTCCCACGGCGGAATCTGGTCGAAGCCGGCGCGGTTGGTGCCTTCGCGGTTCTTCAGCTCCAGGCCCACGCGCAGGAAGCCGCCGTCTTCGCCCAGCGCGGTGCCGACCTTGGCACTGGCGAAGCTGGTCTGGCCATCGGTGAGCGTGCGGTCGATCGGCTTGAGGTCGGTGTGGTTGGCACCGAAGCTGGCTTCGATGGCGCCGCCTTCCGGGGCGTCATCCAGGATCACGTTGATCACGCCGGCCACCGCATCCGAGCCGTAGAGCGCACCGGCGCCGTCGCGCAGCACTTCGATGCGCTTGATGGCGCTGACCGGGATGGAGTTGAAGTCCACCGGGGTGGTGCCCTTGCCGATCTTGCTGTCGGTGTTCACCAGCGCGCTGGTGTGGCGGCGCTTGCCGTTCACCAGCACCAGCACCTGGTCGGGCGACAGCCCGCGCAGCTGGGCGGCGCGCACGTGGTCGGCACCGCCGGAGTTGGACTGGCGCGGGAAGTTGAACGAAGGCAGCAGCGCCTGCAGCGCGCTGCCCAGCTCGCCATTGACCACGCCGGCGCGGCGGATGTCCTCGGCGGTGAGCACATCCACCGGCGAGGTCGATTCGAGCACGGTGCGGTCGATGGCGCGGGTGCCGGTGACGATCACCGTGTCCAGCGTGGTGGCGGAGGCGGGCGCGTCCTGCGCATGGAGGTCCTGGGCCAGCAGGGGAGAGGACAGGACCAGGGCAATGGCGAGGCCAAGGCGCGACGCGGACGGACGGGACATGCGGGCTCCAGCAGCAAAACGAGGGGGAGGGTGGTGCCGGGCGCTGCCCGGCTGGTCTCAGACGAAACTATTGTTCCATCCGGATGAAGCGATATATTATCTTGGCGTGAACCCTACCTGTGATGCAAGTCCCAGTACCGACGGTTATCAGCTCATAACCGGACGTGATCTGCGCAGATCACGGAATCCGTCACCCTGTCCACCGCGTAGCGACACGCCATGCGTGTCCACGGAACCCCCGCAGCACCCGGAGCCCCCTGCACCATGAAGCTTTCCCCCCTCCTGCTGGCCGCCTTCCTCGCCCTCGGCGGCTGCGCCACCACCACAACCTCCTCCCCGCGCGCCCCCGAATCGGCCACCGCCACCCTCCAGGGCGATGCCGCCCGTCCGGATGCGGCGACCAACTGGGTGCGCAGCGAGCTGTACTTCGGCGTGGGCGAGGAAAGCGGTGCCTCTGATCGCGAGCAGACCGATGCGATCAGCGAGGCGCAGTGGCGCGACTTCCTGGACAAGCAGGTCACCCCGCGCTTCCCGGATGGCCTGACCGTGTTCGATGCCTACGGCCAGTGGCTGTTCCGCGGCGCCAAGGAGCCCAATCGCCTGCGCACCAAGGTGCTGGTGGTGCTGCACGAAAACACCCCGCAGCGGCGCGCGGATATCGAGGCGATCCGCCTGGCATGGAAGCAGGCGACGAAGCACCAGTCGGTGCTGTGGTCACAGCAGGCGGTGGAAGTGTCGTTTTGATCGCAGCAGTTGAAGTCGTTTTGCGACGCCTGGAGCGATGTTTTTCTGGAAGCACATGCAATGGGCATGGCGAAAAATGGGGAACCATCGATTCCAGGGAGTTGCCGTGCATTCCGTAGGTTCCAGTTCCTCGCAGGCGTCGGTCGCGCGGCAAGCGGTCGCGTCGCAGACCAACGACAAGCAGCAGGCAACGATCGGCACGCAGACGCTGTCCGTCGCTGAAATCAGCAACCGCCCGGCGGAAGCCGCAGCCGCTGCTCCGACGTGTCCTGCCCCCCAGGACCCTGTCGGTGTGGCACTGGAACGGTCTTCTCCGCGGGCTTTCCGCACTTTCATGGAACTGATGGTGTCTGAGGGGTACATGCCAAGGGAGATCCAGGCGGAGGTTTACATGCAATCCGGCACCCCTCAGCAGGTAGGCATGCTGCTTGCCCAGATTCGACGCAATTCCGACGCGTTGGACGCCTTCCCCCGGCTGCTCGCCCAGGCAAAGGCAGCCGAACGGGAATAACACCAACGTATGACCCGGGTACGCGCTGATTCGCACGCCGGTGTCACCTTCGCAGGTCTAGGCTGGTATTTCCCCCGAACGTGGAAGTGCCACCATGAGCAAGCGCGTTGCCGAAATCGTCGTCGATACCCTGCAGGCCGCCGGTGTGCGGCACTGTTACGGCATCGTCGGCGACACCCTCAACCACGTCACCGACGCGATCCATCGCAGTGACATCGACTGGGTGCACGTGCGCCATGAAGAAGCCGCGGCGTTCGCGGCAGGGGCCGATTCGCTGATCAGCGGGCGCCTGGCGGCCTGCGCTGGCTCGTGTGGCCCCGGTGGGCTGCATTTCATCAACGGCATCTTCGAGGCCAACCGCAACCGCACGCCGCTGGTGCTGATCGCCAGCCAGGTGGTCACCACCGAGCTGGGCATGGAGTTCCCGCAGGAAGTCGACTTCAAGGCGGTGTACGCCAGCTGCAGCGTGTTCTGCGAGCAGGTGTACACCCCGGCGCAGGCGCGGCGGATGGCGACCTTGGCCTGCCAGGCGGCGATCAGCCGGCGCGGCGTGGCGGTGCTGATCCTGCCGGCCGACATTGCTGAAGCCGAGGTCAAGGACGATCAGCCGTTTTCCGTACACTACACCCAGCCAGTGCTGCGCCCCAACGACGACGAACTGCAGCGCATCGCGGCGCTGATCGGCGCGGGCAAGCGCATCGGCATTTATGCCGGTGCCGGCTGCGAGCACGCGCACGATCAACTTGTCGCGCTGGCCGCGCACCTCAAGGCGCCGATCGCGCACACTTCGCGGGCCAAGGATTTCGTGGAGCATGACAACCCGTACAACATGGGCATGACCGGTATTTTCGGCATTGAGTCGGGCTACCACACGCTGATGGCGTGCGACACGCTGCTGCTGCTCGGTGCGGATTTCGCCTGGGGCCAGTACTATCCGGACAAGGCGACGTTGATCCAGGTCGACCGCGATGGCAGCCACCTGGGCCGGCGCCACCCGGTGCAGCTGGGCGTGGTGGGCGACATCGGCCCGACCCTGGAGGCGCTGCTGCCGCTGCTGCCGGAACGCGAGGACCGCAGCTTTCTGGACGAGTGCATCGGCCACCGCGAGAAGGCGCTGGAGACCCGCGCGAAGGAGGAGCACCCGGGCGAGGGCGAGCTGATCCATCCGCAGCATCTCACCGCGCTGCTCGACCGGCATGGCGATGACGATGCGCTGTTTACCGCCGACTGCGGTTCGCCGATGGTGTGGATCCTGCGCCATATCCGCACCAATGGTCGCCGCCGCACGCTGACCAGCCTGCTGCACGGCACGATGGCCAATGCCCTGCCGCAGGCGCTGGGCCTGCAGAAGGCGTTCCCGGGCCGGCAGGTGATCGCGATGTGCGGCGATGGCGGCATCGCGATGCTTCTCGGCGAGCTGCTCACCGCCGTGCAGGAGAACCTGCCGATCAAGGTGGTGGTCTACAACAACAGCTCGCTGAACTTCGTGGAGCTGGAGCAGAAGGTGCAGGGCCTGCTGGACAACTACACCGATCTGAAAAACCCCGACTTCGGCCGCCTGGCCGAGGTGATCGGCTTCTACGGTCGCACCGTGACCCGCAGCGAAGACCTGGAGCAGGCGGTGCAGGACGTGCTGGCCCACCCCGGCCCGGCGCTGCTGGACGTGCATACCAGCCCCACCGAGCTGGTGATGCCGCCGCAGGTGGAGGCCAAGCAGGTGGCCGGCACCGCCCTGTATGCGGCCAAGGCGCTGCTGCACGGGCGGGTGGGGGACGTGCGGGACCTGTTGGCGAACAATTTCCTCAACAAGCCGTAGGGCGTCACGACCAACGGTCGTGACCTGCCGCGCCGGTAGGTACCGACCGTTGGTCGGTACGGGGCGTGCCCCGGTGTTCCACGCATGCGTCTGTCGCCGGGCGCAATGAACGCCTACCATCGGGTACCCCCCACCCCGTGCCCCCTCGCATGCCTGCATCCGCTCCTGTCTCCGGTCGCCCCCGCTGGTTCGTCGCCGGCGATCTCAACGGCTTTTTCGGCCTGGTGGTCGACAACCTGTCGATCCTGGGCTTCATCGCGATGGCGCTGGTCGGCATCTTCCAGTTCCCCGCCGACGTGGTGTTCGGGCGAATGTTCCCCGGCACCGCCTTGGGCGTGCTGGTCGGCAACGTGCTCTACACCTGGATGGCACGGCGGCTGGCCGCGCGCACCGGGCGCGATGACGTCACCGCGATGCCGCTCGGCCTGGATGCGCCGACCAGCATCGGCATGGCGCTGCTGGTGCTGGGCCCGGCGTTCCTGGCCTTCAAGGCGCAGGGGCTGGCTCCGCACGATGCGGCCATTGCCACCTGGCAGCTGGGCATGGCCTCGCTGGTGATCATGGGCGTGCTCAAGACCGTGCTGTCCTTCTTCGGCGAGGCGGTAACCCGCGCGCTGCCACGCGCTTCGCTGCTGGGCTCCATCGCCGGCATCGCGATCGTGCTGATGGGCTTCCTGCCGCTGCTGGAAACCCTGCGCTCGCCGGTGGTCGGCTTCGTCACGCTGGGCCTGCTGCTGTACGTGCTGGTGGCCAAGCGCAAGCTGCCGATCCGCGCGCCGGGCGTGCTGGTGGCGTTCGTGTTCGGCACGGTGCTGTATTACGGGCTCGGCCTGGCCGGGCTGGGTGCACCGGGCTTCAAGGTGCCCGAGTGGACCCCGCTGCAGATGGTGCTGCCGTGGCCGACGCTGGGCTTCATCGATGGCCTGCCCACGGCGATCACCTACCTGCCGCTGCTGCTGCCGTTCGGCCTGCTGATGGTGGTGGGCGGCATCAACGTCTCCGAAAGCGCACGCGCGGCCGGGGATGACTACCGCACCCGCGACATCCTGCTGGTGGAGGCGGTGGCCACGCTGGTGGCCGGCCTGTGCGGTGGCGTGGCGCAGACTACGCCGTACATCGGCCAGCCGGCGTACAAGCACATGGGCGCGCGCAGCGGCTACACGCTGCTGACCGGGCTGTTCGTGGGCATCGGCGGCATGCTGGGGGTGATTTCCGGGCTGGTGCAGTGGCTGCCGCTGGCGGTGCTGGCGCCGATCATCGTGTACGTGGCCATCGACATCACCACCCAGGCGTTCCAGGCAACGCCGCGCGAGCATGCCGGTGCGATGGTGCTGGGGTTCCTTCCTTCGGTGGCCTACCTGCTGGCGATCAAGGCGCCGGGCTGGATCCCGCCCGAACAGCTGGCGGCGATGACCACCACGCTCGATGGGCATGGGCTGCCGGAGCTGGCGGTGATCTTCACCTTGGGCAATGGCTTCATCATCACCTCGATGCTGTGGATTGCCGCGGTGGTGGCGATGATCGACGGCAGGCTGCTGCGCTCTTCCGGGATCCTGCTGGTGGCTGCGGCGCTTACCCTGTTCGGGCTGATCCACTCGGTCGATCCGCGCGGTGGGATCTACCTGCCGTGGACACTGGAAGGCTTGCCGGAGCAGATCATGTGGCAGTTCGCGGGCGCGTATGTGGCGCTGGCGGTGCTGTTGGCCCTATTGTCGGTTATTCCGGTGCCCGCACGGGAAAAGGACGCGGCGTAGACCGCCTGGGCCGACCAACGGTCGGCGCTACCGGGACAGGCCACTGTCCGAGGCGCTCGGTAGCGCCGACCGTTGGTCGGCCCAAGGGATGCGTCACGCGTCCGCGTCCAATTCGGGGTAGTGGCGAAAGATCCCGTTGGTGTTGAACGCCAACCGGCGTTCCGAGGCCAGGTATGCGGCGATGTTCGGTCGCCGTTCCACCCGGTCCTTCAGTGCATGCAGCAGCGGCAGCGACGGCCGCAGTGCCTGCATGCGGCGCGGGAACATGTAGTCCAGCCCGCTCAGCAGCTGGAACAGCGACAGGTCCACGTACGAGTGCTCGCGCAGCGGGTGCAGGCCGCCATTGGCCTCCAGCACGCTTTCAAACCAGCCCAGAAACTTCGGCAACCGCTCGTCCCGCATCGACGCGGCGCGCGCCTTGGCTTCCTTCTTCTGGTCTTCGTAGTACTTCGAGGCCGCAATGGGATGGTGGGTGTCGTGGACCTCCGCGACCAGGTCGGCGATGGTCAGCTGCAGCTGCAATGCCTGCACCCGGCGTGAGGCGGCTTCGGGTACCAGCCCCAGCTCCGGCCCCAGATGATCGAGGATCGTGCCCACCTGCGCGATCACCTGTCGGCCGCTGACCAAGAACGGCGGCGCGAACGGGCGCAACCCCTCGGCCTTGCCGTCCAGGAACGGCTGCATCACCTCGTCGCCGTGCACCCGCGCCATGTCCGTATAGGAGGCGCCAGCATCTTCCAGCGCCAGCCGGATGAACTCGCCCCGGCCCTGGATGCCGGTCCAGTAGTACAGCTCGTAATGCATGCGCACGCTCCGCGACAGGAGCGCCCAGCGTCCCGCCTGGACTGCCAAGCAGGCGTGATGGGGATGTCGCTGCCACGTCGTCCGGGGCCTGAATGCGTTCTCATCCCCCTTGAAACACGCCTGCATAACCGCATCTGTCAGATAGTGCTGGCTCGGCCAGCGGCAACATATCGAGGACACCCCCATGCGGATGGACAAGCTCACCTCGCGTTTCCAGCAGGCGCTGGCGGACGCACAGTCGCTGGCCGTGGGCCGCGACCACAACATCATCGAACCGGTACACGTGCTCACCGCGCTGCTCGACCAGCAGGGTGGCAGCACGCGCCCGCTGCTGGCCCAGGCCGGGGTCAACGTGCCGGTGCTGCGCGAGCGGTTGACCGAGGCGCTGGACGCCCTGCCGAAGGTCTCCGGGCAGGAAGGCAACCTGTCGATCGGCAATGACCTGAACCGGCTGCTCAACAAGACCGACAAACTGGCCCAGGAGCATGGCGATGCGTTCATCGCCAGCGAGTGGTTCGTGCTGGCCGCGCTCGACGATGGCGGCACGCTGGGCATGGCGCTGCGCGCTGCCGGTGCCGACAAAAACAAGATCGACGCGGCCATCGACAAGATTCGTGGCGGCGAAAGCGTGCAGTCGGAAAATGCCGAAGAACAGCGCCAGGCGCTGGAGAAGTACACCATCGACCTGACCGCGCGTGCCGAGAGCGGCAAGCTGGACCCGGTGATCGGGCGCGACGAGGAAATCCGCCGCACCATCCAGGTCCTGCAGCGCCGCACCAAGAACAACCCGGTGCTGATCGGCGAACCGGGCGTGGGCAAGACCGCCATCGTGGAAGGGCTGGCCCAGCGCATCATCAACGACGAAGTGCCCGAGGGCCTGCGCGGCAAGCGCGTGCTGTCGCTGGACATGGGCGCGCTGATCGCCGGTGCCAAATTCCGCGGCGAATTCGAAGAGCGCCTGAAGGCGGTGCTCAACGACCTGGCCAAGAGCGAAGGCCAGATCATCCTGTTCATCGACGAACTGCACACCATGGTCGGCGCGGGCAAGGCCGATGGCGCGATGGACGCGGGCAACATGCTCAAGCCCGCGCTGGCGCGCGGCGAGCTGCACTGCGTGGGCGCCACCACCCTGGATGAGTACCGCAAGTACATCGAGAAGGATGCCGCGCTGGAGCGCCGCTTCCAGAAGGTGTTCGTGGGCGAGCCCAGCGTGGAAGACACCATCGCGATCCTGCGCGGGCTGAAGGAAAAGTACGCGGTGCACCACGGGGTGGAGATCACCGACCCGGCGATCGTGGCTGCGGCCACGCTGTCGCACCGCTACATCGCCGACCGCCAGCTGCCGGACAAGGCCATCGACCTGATGGACGAGGCGGCCTCGCGCATCCGCATGGAGATCGACTCCAAGCCGGAAGAACTGGACCGCCTGGAACGGCGCCTGATCCAGCTCAAAATCCAGCGCGAGATGCTGAAGAAGGAGAAGGACGACGCCTCGCGCCAGCGTCTGGCCGACCTGGAAACCGAGATCGATGCGCTGGAGCGCGAGTTCTCCGACCTGGACGAGATCTGGAAGTCGGAGAAGGCCGCGCTGCAGGGCACCACGAAGATCAAGGAGCAGATCGAGCAGGTCAAGCTGGAACTGGAAGCGGCGCAGCGGCGCCAAGACTTCGGCCGCATGAGCGAACTGCAGTACGGCCAGCTGCCGCAGCTGGAAAAGCAGCTGCACGCGGCGCAGGAAGCGGAAAACACCGAGTTCAAGCTGGTCCAGGACCGGGTCACCGCCGAGGAGATCGCCGAGGTGGTCTCGCGCTGGACCGGCATTCCGGTCAACCGCATGCTGGAAGGCGAGCGCGACAAGCTGCTGCGCATGGAAGATGTGCTGCATGAGCGGGTAGTGGGCCAGGAAGAGGCGATCAAGGTCGTCTCCGATGCGGTGCGCCGTTCGCGTGCCGGCCTGTCCGACCCGAACCGGCCGAGCGGTTCGTTCCTGTTCCTGGGCCCGACCGGCGTGGGCAAGACCGAGCTGTGCAAGTCGCTGGCCGAGTTCCTGTTCGACAGCAGCGACGCCATGATCCGCATCGACATGAGCGAGTTCATGGAAAAGCACAGCGTGGCGCGCCTGATCGGTGCGCCCCCGGGTTATGTGGGCTACGAAGAAGGCGGTTACCTCACCGAGGCCGTGCGTCGCCGCCCGTACTCGTTGATCCTGCTCGACGAAGTAGAGAAGGCGCACACCGATGTGTTCAACATCCTGCTGCAGGTGCTGGACGATGGCCGCCTCACCGATGGCCAGGGTCGCACCGTGGACTTCCGCAATACCGTCATCGTCATGACGTCCAACCTGGGCTCGCACCAGATCCAGGACATGTCCAGCGATGACAGCCCGGAGGCCTACACGCAGATGAAGGCGGCGGTGATGGGCGTGGTGCAGGCGCACTTCCGCCCGGAGTTCATCAACCGTCTGGACGACATCGTGGTGTTCCACCCGCTGGACAAGGTGCAGATCAAGCAGATCGCCCGCATCCAGATGCAGGGCCTGGAGAAGCGTTTGGCCGAACGTGGCCTGCGCATCGAGGTCAGCGATGCGGCGTTCGAGCTGCTGGGCAACGTCGGCTTCGATCCGATCTACGGTGCCCGCCCGCTCAAGCGCGCGATCCAGGCGCAGCTGGAGAACCCGCTGGCGCAGAAGATCCTGTCCGGCGAGTTCGTTGGCGGCGATGTGATCCAGGTGGATGCGGCCGAAGGCCGCCTGGCGTTTGCCAAGGGCTGAGCGGTCCCGCGACGATGAAGCAAGGCCCCGGTCAAGCCGGGGCCTTCTTTTTGCGCGTCAGCGTGGAACGAACTTGACGGGGCCGCGGTAGTCCGGCCAGGCAGTGGAGGTGTTGTCGCGCAGGGTGACTGCTTTGCGCTTTGGTATCGTGCCGTCGACGGCGTCAGCGCTGGGCGCGGATACGCCGGCAAACAGGGTGGGAATGAACACCGCCGGGTTGAGGGCATCTTCATCCATGATTACCGGTGCCACCTGCAGGGTGGTGGTCTTGCCGGCTTCGACGGTGAAGGAGGCCACGTTGCGGTTCACGAAGGTCGCCCGGTCCAGCAGCCGCTGTTCGCTGTAGCTGCGGCGGGGTTCCCGGCTCACGGCGGTGATCCGGTAGGTGCCCACCGGCAGCTGCAACGCGTGCCGGTACCCGTAGCGGGTGGTAAAGCCGTAGTCGAAGTCGAGGTACCGGGTATCGACGACGGTGAGCACCAGTTCGTTGCCCTTGATGCCCCAGTCCACGCCGCCGGTGCGGATCAGTTCCTGCAGCTCCTTGCTGAGCGGTACTTCCGATTGCAGCTTGTCCACTTCCATGACCAGCGTGCCGGTGGCCGACTGGGCCAGGCACGCGAAGCTGCCCGACAGCAGCGCAGCCGCCAGCAGTGTGCGTAAGGCAAAGCGCATGTTCCGTCCCTTGGTGACAATCGCAGGGACCCCGCCCCTGCTGCGACGTCGCCGGAAGCTTCCCGGGCGACCGTCGCGGAGTATGCACGGTCAGCTGGCGGTTTGAAATGTGAGTTGCGGTCCCCGCTTCAGACGATCAGAGGTACACCACCCGTTCCGCATCGGTGCGGGTCATCGGTGTTCCCGGCGTGCAGTTGAAGGCCTGGGCATAGGCCGGCAGATTGGCCGGGCCCACGTTGGCGCGCGGGGCGCCGAAGGCGTGGACGTCGGTTTCCGCGTCCTGCCGCAACCGCTGGGCGGCGTGCAGGCGGCGGTGGGTAACGGCCCCGCCCACGAAGAAGTCCCGCACGATGCCCAGCCTGTCGGGCACCGGATCGGTCTGGTTGTCCGTGACATGCAGCAGCGCGTCCAGGGCAATGGACAGTCCGCCCAGATCGGCCATGTTCTCGCTGGCTGTCAGCTGTCCGTTGATCGCCACGCCGTCGACCTGCTGCTGGTCGAACTGTGCCGCCAGGCGCGCTGACAGCGCGGCGTAGCGCTGGTGGTCGGCGTCGCTCCACCACCCCTGCAGGCCGCCGTCGATGCCGAACTGGCTGGATTCGGCGGAGAATGCATGCGACAGCTCATGCCCGATCACCACCCCGATCGCACCGTAGTTGAACGCGGGACCGGCGCCGATGTCGAAGTAGGGCGGCTGCAGCAGCGCCGCCGAGAGGGCGATGTAGGGTTCTTCCTCCAGCATGTCGTAGTAACCGTCGACGGTCTGCGCGGTCATCCGCCAGGTTGAAGGGTCCACCGGCGCGCCCAGTCGCGCCAGTTCCCTGCGCTGTACGAAAGCGGTTGCCCGGCGCAGGTTGCGCAGGTAGCCGCAGGATTCGGTGTGCAGTCCGGACCAGTCGGGCCAGCGCTCGGGGTGGCCGATGCGGGTACGAAGCCGGTCCGCCTTGCGCAGGGCCGTGGCGCGGGTATCGGGGTCCATCCAGGGCACGACCTGCAGGCGGCGTTTCAATGCAGCGGTGATCTGCTCGACCAGCGCATTGACGGCCTCGCGCGTTTCAGCGGGAAATGCCACCGGCACATACAGCTCGCTGATCGCTTCGCCCGCCACCCGCTCGATCGCGGCCAGCACCTGCTTCCAGCGCGGTGGCATCGCATCCTGGCCCTGCAGCGTGCGCGCGTGGAAGGCGTGGTGGGCACGCACGAAGTCATCGCCCAGGAACGGGCTGGCCGAATCCAGCGTATGGAAGCGCAGGTAGGCGCGCCAGGTGGCCGGATCCTCCGTCGTCAGGGCCGCAGCGACCTCCTGGTGGAATCCCGGCGTGGGCAGCGAGAACCGGTCAGGAGGGGCCACGCCCAGCGACTGGAACAGCGCGCTCCAGCGGAACCCGGGCGTCAGCGCGTCGGCCTCTGCCAGGCTGACCGGATGGTAGTAATGGGTGAGGTTGGCGTTCAACTCCTCCCATGGCGTGGACGCATTGGCGAACCGGCGTTCCAGCGCCAATACCGCATCGGCCTGGCGTTCGGCGTCGGCCGGTGCGTCGCCGGCCAGGCGCAGCACATGGGCAACATGCGCGCGGTAGCCCAGCGCGGCTTCGACGTGGTCGTCCGTGAGGTAGTAGCTGCGGTCCGGCATCCCGAGGCCGCCCTGGAAGGCGTAGGCGATCTGCGTATCGCGCGCGTCCATGTCGCGGTCCACCCCAAAGCCGAACACCGGGTTGATTCCGGCGGCGGTGAGGGCGTGCAGATGGGCCTCGATCTGGGCGGGTGACTGAAGCCCGTCGATCGCGGCGAGTTCATCGCGCAAGGGGGAGATGCCTTCGGCATTGATCCGGTGCTGGTTCATGCCGGTCGTCCAGAGATCGGCGACGATTCTTTCGGCAGGCGTAGGCAGCTCAAGCCGTGCCGCCTGCTCGGCCAACCGCCGCTGCAGGGCCAGGGAACGGTCCTGCAACATGGTCGGTACGTCCCAGCGCGACTGGTCGTCCGGCCGGGTTGCGGTGGCGTGCCAACGCGCATTGACATGGTCGTACAGCGAGTCGCACGGCGAGTGGGCAGGATCGAGGTCGGCGGGGGTGAACCGCATCGGCGCGGGCAGGCCATCGGCAGTCTCCGGCGTCTGAACCTGCGAGTCGGCGGCAGGGAGACCTGCGAAGCGTGTATTGCACTCGTCCCGGGCTGCGCGGTGGCCAGCCTGGTAGCCCAACCACCCGCCGACGAGCGCACCGCCCAGCGCGGTCACGGCGGCACCGGCGAGGAGTTGCGGACACTGGCGGGGTCGGGACAGGCAGCCTGCAGCGGCCGCTGAAGCAATCCCGTTCAATGGTTCCTGCGCCGGCACGGCCAGGTACGCCTCGCCCCGCGTCGCGCCCGCACCAGGCAGCAGCGCCGGCCGTACCGGCGGGGTCGAATCCGCGCGCGCCGCACCCGACGCGGACGCCGGTACGATCAGGCTGGAGAGCGCGGCGAGGGTGAGTACGCCGGCGTTGCCCACGCGCAGCAGCGGTGGATGGGCGGAACCAAACCGCTGGTGCCGGGCGTGATCCTGCGCGGGCTGTTGGCCGCGTAGCGACCGATCGAATTCGCCCACGCTGCGGCGGTGTTGTTGTACGGCATCGGCACGCATGGCGTGACCTCCACTATCAGTCGTGCGGGTGCCTGCCCTCGCAGGCGGAGCGCGATCATGACCACGGGCGCGCAGAACGCACATAGGATTGGTACGAAACGCACCCTGCACATCACCACAGGGACGGTGCTCATGAGCAACCGGCATGACAGGGCGCGGTGGGGCTCGGCTATGGTGCGTTTTCGCACGCACCGTGCGCGGAGACCTCACGATGTCGGAACCGGACACCTCGCTGCCGCCGTGGAAAGCGGAAACCATCGCCGTGCATGGCGGGTATCGCCCGGACCCGACCACGCGCGCGGTGGCGGTGCCGATCTACCAGACCGTGGCCTACGCATTCGACGATACCCAGCACGCGGCGGACCTGTTCGACCTCAAGGTGCCAGGCAACATCTACACGCGCATCATGAACCCGACCACCGACGTGCTGGAGCAGCGCCTGGCGGCGCTGGAAGGCGGCATCGGCGCACTGGCGCTGGCGTCGGGGCAGGCGGCCATCACCTACGCGATCCAGACCATCGCCGAGGCGGGGGACAACATCGTGGCGTCCAGCGCGTTGTATGGCGGCACCTACAACCTGTTCGCGCACACCCTGCCGCAGTTCGGCATCCAGACCCGGTTCGCCGATTACCGCGATCCGGATGGGTTCGCCGGCCTCATCGATGACCGCACCAAGGCGGTGTTCGTCGAATCCATCGGCAACCCGCGCGGCAACATCACCGACATCCAGGCGGTGGCCGACATCGCGCACGCGCACGGGGTGCCGCTGATCGTCGACAACACGGTGGCCACCCCGTACCTGCAGCGCTCGTTCGATTTCGGCGCGGACATCGTGGTGCACTCGCTGACCAAGTACCTGGGCGGGCACGGCACCAGCGTCGGCGGGGCTATCGTGGATTCGGGCCGGTTCCCGTGGGCCGAACACAAGCAGCGCTTCCGCCGCCTCAACGAGCCGGACGTGAGCTACCACGGCGTGGTCTATACCGAGGCGCTGGGTCCTGCGGCCTACATCGGGCGTGCCCGGGTGGTGCCGCTGCGCAATACCGGCGCGGCACTGTCGCCGTTCAATGCCTTCCTGATCCTGCAGGGCATCGAAACGCTGGCGCTGCGGCTGGACCGGATCAATGCCAACGCGCTGGCCATTGCCGGTTTCCTGCGCGACCACGCCAAGGTGGCGTGGGTGAACTACGCAGCGCTGCCCGACCACCCCGAACATGCGCTGGTGCAGCGCTACCTGCGCGGGCATGGCTCGGGCGTGCTGACCTTCGGCCTGCCGGGCGGCCGCGCGGCGGGTGCGCGCTTCCTGGATGCCCTGCAGCTGTTTACCCGGTTGGTGAACCTGGGCGATGCCAAGTCGCTGGCCACCCATCCGGCGTCGACTACGCACCGCCAGCTGGATGCGGCGGAACTGGAACGCGCCGGGGTGAGCGAAGACACCGTGCGGCTGTCGATCGGCATCGAACACGTGGACGACCTGCTGGCCGATCTGGAGCAGGCGCTGGCCAAGGCGTGAGGCGGGACCACCCCGGCCGGTGCGGGCCGGCCGGGGTGGGTTTTTATCAGGGCGCCGGCGCGTGCAGCCACGCGTCAAGGGCGTTCTCGATCACGGCGAGCGCGGCCATGGCGCGACGCGGGTCGACCTGGTCGAGCTGGTCATGGCGGTTGTGGATGTTGGCCATCGCGCGTGACAGCGGCAACGCCTTGTAGGTGTGCATGGCGTGTTCCATGGCGTCCATCCGCGTTTCCATCGCCTGCGTCTCATCCGGTCCCAGGGTGCCATTGAGGTAGTGCTCGAACCGGCTCCAGTCCACCTCCGCATTGGCCAGCCACAACCGCGTACGCGCCTGCTGCATGTCGCGTTCAAGCGTGATGTCGGCCGCATCGGCCAGGTTCATTCCCAGCGCCGGCACGCCGTCGCGCTGGAAGGGAATATGGTCGGACTGCATTACCCAGCCCGCGCTGTCATGCACGGTCAGCCCGACCTCGCCGGCAGCGGCTTCGAGCAGCCCACGCAGCTGCGCTTCGGCGGCGGTGACCGGAGCCGGAGGTGGCTGCAGCGCACGCGAATCGCCGTCCATGTAGAGGTGGTGGCGGTCCGAGCCGGACAACGTCATGCCGTCGCCGCGCCCGGTCATGTCGAGGTTGAGCGCCACATCGGGGCAGCTGGCCTGCGCCAGGCAGTGTTCGACGAAGGCTTTGGCGCCGAGCATGCCGTGCTCTTCCAGATCCGACACCAGCAGCTGGACGCGAACGCCGTCGGGCAGCGTTGCCGCGCCCAGCTTCCGCGCCAGCGCCAGCAGCGTGGCCAATCCTGTGCCGTTGTCGCTGGCACCGCTGGAGCCTTCGCGCGCGCCGGTCATGTCGCCATGGGCGAGCACCATCAACGTGCGTCGTGGGGTGCCGGCACCGGAAAATTCCAGCATCAGATTGCAGCCGTTATAGGTCTGGTCGAAGCCGAAGGAGTCGCGGGTGCTACCGGAGAACGGCAGCTGGTGGAGGGTGTGTCCGTCGCGCCGGAGCAGCGCACGAAGCGTGTCGAAACGCGCGATGTTGGCGGCCACCTCGCGCTGTGCACCGGTCATGCCCGGCTGCTGTGCATCCAGTGTGGCCTGTGCGATCTGCTCCAGATCCAGCTGGAAACACGCCTGCGCCGGGCTCACCACGCTGCCCAGCAGGTCCGCCGCCCAATCCACCCACGACAGCATGGGCGCCAGTGCGGCCGCGTCGGCACCGGCGGGCCAGCCGCCGTGCGTGTGCGTTTCAGCATGGCGGGCCACGCCCAGCGTCACCATGATCTGCCGACGGGTGGCTTCAGGGAGTTCCTGCAGCAGCGACCGGATGGCCGGGGCGGTGCAGGCCGCCGCATCGGTGCCGCAGTCGCGGACGATCTGCAGCAGCTGCATGCGCTGCTCGTCCGGCAGCAGCGCATACAGCGACTGCGGCAGGGACGCGGACGACTCGCGCGACGCTTCCGAGCCGGCCGCCGGCGCACTGAAACGCCCAAATGCGTACCCGAGTGCGCCGCCTCCGAGCGTGCTGGCCGTCAGCGCGCCGAAGGTCAGCAGGCTGGCGGCCAGCGTCTGCGGACAGTGCCGGGGGGACGCGATGCAGCCGAGGGTGGCGCCATTGGCGATATGTTCGAGTGCGACCACGGGCGCCGTCGGTGCATCGCCGAGCATCGGCACGGCCTGGTGGTCGATGCCCCCCTGCGCCCTGGCGCCCGGCAATGGCATCGGGTCGCCCGCCGGCGCCCTCACGCCGCGCGGCGGCATGCGACCGATGGCCATCGCCGAGGATAGGGCCAGTGCGGCAACCAGCCATTGCTGGCCGTTTCGTACCGTCAGCGGGCCCGTCCGGCCTGGCAGCGCCTGCACGCCGCGAGGCTGCGCGATCCTGTTGTTGAACTCGCCCTGGGCGCGGCGGACCAACGAAATATCGAGCGGCATAACAACCTCCTCGTTGAGGGAGCGCCGTGGCCGCTGCGGTGCAGGTGGCGGGGCGCCGGTGCGATGCACAGTGCACGCGCGCGCCGGACTTGCCCATGGGAGTAGTTGCGTTTGTCAGAACCGCACCGGCTTCCGCAACGCGGTGCTCAGTACAGACCGGATCGCCATCACACTGGATGGCGGCGAACCGCTACGATCCGCCCTCAGGTGCGCAAGATCCGACACGCGCTGCGGCGCGCGGCGGGTCACGCTGCAGTCCTGTCCCGCAAGGAGCCCGCCATGAGCCGCCTCGTCCAGGTCCATCAACGCCACGGTATCGACCGCGTCATCGCCCACCTGCAGGCCTGCCTGCGCGCGGGCGATCCTCTGCCCGAACTGGAGGGACTGGCGGCGATAGCGCACCAGTCGCCCTATCACTTCCATCGGCTGTACCGCGCGCTGACCGGCGAAACCCCTGGGCGCACCGTGCTGCGCCTGCGCTTGGCGCAGGCCCTGCACCTGCTGGGCAAGCCTGGCAGCCGGGTGACCGACGTGGCCCTGCAGTCGGGCTACGAGAGCCCACAGGCGCTGGCACGCATCTGCAGGCAGATGCTGGGTGCGACGCCCAGCGCGCTGCGCGATGATCCACAGCTGCGCGGGCAGTGCCAGCAGCGCCTGGTGCTGCCGGCCGCGGACAATGCGCCGGCCGAGCCTGCCCTGCAGGTACGGGTGCTCACCCTGGAACCGTTCGACGTGGTGGCGCTGCGCACCCGCGGTGCGTTCGACGATCTGGACCAGGCATTCGGCCGTGTGTTCGCCTGGGCAGCGGGCGCAGGGCTGGCCGACCAGCTTCAGCAATTGATCGGAATCGCCCTCAACGATCATCGCGACGTGCCGGCGCGGGCCTGCGAATTCGACTGCGCGATGGGCTTCGGTACGAATGTGGCGGCACCGCCGCCGATGCGGGTGCTGCGGCTGGGCGGCGGCGACCATGCGGTGCTGCGCCACGTGGGCAGCTACGCCGGTCTTGAAGCCGCCACCGACGCGCTGCTGAGGCAGTGGCTGCCCGACAGCGGGCGCGTGCTGCGCGACGCGCCGTTGTACTACCACTATCTGGACGACCCTGAGGACGTCCCCGAGGCGATCCTGCGCGCCGATATCTGCGTGCCGCTGGCGGCCCGTTAAACCACCGGAATGGTGTGCTTGCCGATGTTGCGGTAAGGCGGGGTGGCCATGACCATTTCGGCCAGCGAGTACGCCAGTTCGCGTTCGGCCATCACCGTGCCGTCGGCGCCGTGTTCGAGCAGGTGCTTGACCTCGGCGTCGCTGTGCGCGCGCGCCAGCAGGGTCAGGCCCGGGTTGAGCGCGCGCAGCTTGGCCAGGGTTTCGCCCGCCTCCAGCGGCTGCGGAATGGCCAGCACCGCGATCTTGGCGCGTTCGGGGTGGGCTTCGGCCAGCACGCGGTCGGAGGCGGCACTGCCACGGATCGCCGGCAGCCCGGCGGCGTGTGCTTCGGCCACATGCTCCTTGTTGTCATCGATCACCAGCACCGGCACGCCGCGGTCACGCAGCACCTGCGCCAGCGCGCTGCCGACCCGGCCGTAGCCGATCACGATGGCGTGGTCGTGCAGGTCCAGCGAGGGGCCAGGCGGCAATTCGGTTTCCACGGCGGCGGCGGGGGTCTCCTGGTGCTTCACCAGCCAGCGGTCGAGCAGGCCGAACACCAGCGGGTTGAGCATGATCGAGATCAGCGCGCCGGCCAGCACCAGTGCCTGGCCGGTGGGCGGCAGGATCTTCAGGCTCACGCCCAGGCCGGCGATGATGAAGGCGAACTCGCCGATCTGCGCCAGGCTGGCCGAAATGGTCAGCGCGGTGCCGTTGGGGTGGCCGAACGCACGCACGATGAAAAACGCGGCAGCGGACTTGCCGAACATGATGATGGCGGCGGTGGCCAGCACCTGCCACGGGTGTTCGACCAGGATGGCCGGGTTGAACAGCATGCCCACCGAGACGAAGAACAGCACCGCGAAGGCATCGCGCAGCGGCAGTGAATCGTTGGCGGCCTTGTGGCTGAGCTCGGATTCGTTGAGCAGCATGCCGGCGAAGAACGCGCCCAGCGCGAACGACACGCCGAACAGCATGGCCGAGCCGAACGCCACGCCCAGTGCGATGGCCAGCACCGCAAGGGTGAACAGTTCGCGCGAGCCGGTACCGGCGATGCGCTCCAGGATCCACGGAATGACCCGCCGGCCGACCACCAGCATCACCGCCACGAACAGGCCCAGCTGCACGAAGGTCCAGCCGATGCTGGCCAGCACGCTGCCGACGGTGTGGGTTTCATTGGCGGCATCCGGGCCGAACACGCCGGCCAGCACCGGCATCATCACCAGGGCCAGCACGCAGGCCAGGTCTTCGACGATCAGCCAGCCGACCGCGATCTTGCCGCGCTGGGTTTCCAGCAGGCGGCGTTCTTCCATTGCGCGCAGCAGCACCACGGTACTGGCGGTGGCCAACGCGAAGCCGAACACCACGCCGTGGATCACCGGCCAGCCCATCAGCCAGGCAAGGCCCCAGCCCAGCAGGGTGGCGACCAGGATCTGGCCGACCGCGCCGGGAATGGCGATCGCCTTGACCGCCATCAGGTCTTTCAATGAGAAGTGCAGGCCGACACCGAACATCAGCAGCATCACGCCGATTTCGGCCAGCTGGTTGGCCAGCGCCTGGTCGGCGACGAAGCCGGGAGTGAACGGTCCTACGCAGATGCCCGCAACCAGGTAACCGACCAGCGGAGACAAACGCAGCTTGTTGGCCAGCGCACCCAAAATGAAGGCGAGCCCAAGGCCAACGGCGACGATGTTGATCAGGTCGGTGTCATGGTGCATCGGGGCTCGCAACTTGGGGGATGCCCCGATTTTCACCGATGCGGCCCGATCCGGCAAACCGCGCTGCGGTCTGCCGGATCCAATGTCACCCGCCGCTTACCACTTGTAGGTCACGCGGCCGTACACATAGGCGCCATTGAAGCCGTACGGCGAGTAGTTGCTGTACGGGAGCATGCCCCAGGTGGAGTTCTGCAGGTCCACGGTGCGGTCGGGGTACTCGTCCAGCAGGTTGTCCGCACCCAGGGTCAGGGTCCAGTTCTCGCTGGGCTTGTAGGCCACCGAGGCATCGAGCACCCACGAGGCATCGTAGGTCTGGTCGCGGGTCGGGGTGGCCGAATTGCGCACGGTGAACGAGCCGTAGCGGGTGGCGGCCAGGTTCAGGTCCCAGTGGTCCGAACGCCAGGTGCCGCTCAGGATGGTCTTGTCACGCGGGTAGCTGTCTTCGATGCGGCCCACTTCATCGCGGCCGATCAGCGACTGGGTCAGGCCCAGCGAGCCGAACACGGCCGGGGAAGCGATGAACTTCTTCACCTCGGTGTCGTTGTAGCTGTAGGCCGCGGTCAGTTCCAGCGAGCTGGCACTGAACGGGATGGTGTAGCTGGACACGGCGTCCACGCCGCGGGTGCGGGTATCCACGCCGTTGGTGAAGTAGGAGAAAGCGGTGACCTGCGGCAGGCCCAGGTCGGCCAGCAGCGCATTGGTGGCAGCGTTGGTGGTGATGTTGGTGGACAGGATGATGCGGTCGTCGATGTCGATCTGGTACGCATCCACGGTCAGGTAGAGGCGGTCGATCGGCTGCAGCACCAGGCCCACGCTGTAGGAGGTGGAGCTTTCGGCCTTCAGCGGGCTGGCGCCCAGCGCCTGCGCGGCAGTGCTGGTGGTGGGGAAGGTGCCGCGTTCGACGAACACGCCGTTGACGATGGTGCTGGTTACCGCCTGGTAGCTCTGCTGGGCCAGCGAGGGCGCGCGGAAGCCGGACGAGGCGGTGGCACGCAGCGCGACCTTGTCGGTGAAGGCGTAGCGGGCCGACAGCTTGCCGGAGAACTTGTCGCCGAAGTCCGAGTAATCCTCATAGCGGCCGGTGACGCCGGCCGAGAACTTGTCGGTCAGGTCCGCTTCCAGGCCGGCGTAGACGGCGTAGTTGTCGCGGTCGGCATCGACGGCATTGAGCGGGGTGAAACCGCCGAAGCCCTGCGCACCGGTGCCGAAGTAGGAATTGGGCTCGCCCGCGCTCTGTTCCCACTTCTCACGGCGGTACTCACCGCCGAAGGACAGCGTGACCGGGTAGGCCAGGCCCCAGTCCAGCTGCTTGGTGATGTCCACGTTGCCGATGTCCTGGGTGTATTCCAGCGCGCCGGCGTAGAACGAACGCGGGCTGTCCACGCCCAACGCGTAGTTGATGCTGTTGCGGGTGTGGAAGTCGATCTTGTTGGTGCCGTGGTTGTAGCTCACGTCCCAGGTCCAGCCGCTTTCGGTGTCGCCCTTCACGCCGGCCACCAGCGAACGGTCCTTCGAGTACTGGTTGATTTCCGGCACGAAGCCGTCCGGGTAGGTCTGCGCCAGCAGCGCGCCCTGGCCGCTGTTGGTGCGCGAGCGGTAGAACGCGAACGAGGTGATGTCGCGGTTGCTGGCCAGTGCGGTGGCGTAGGCCGAGACGTGGTCGCTGAACTGGAAGCTGGCATTGGCCGAGGCGGCGGTGGCATCCACCTGCGGGTCGCCGACCACGAAGGTGGTCTGGCCCACGCTGGGGAAGTTGCCGGTGTTGGGCGTGGTGCCCTGGTAGGGTCCGGCGCGGTTGCTTTCGTCCTGCTGGGTGATCTGGCCGGCCACGTGCACGCTGCCGCGGCCGTCGGCGAAGCCGATGCCGGTGTCGCCGGAGAGCTGGTACTTGTTGCCGTCGCCGGCTGAGTACTGGCCGGCATCCAGGGCCAGGCTGCCGCCCGCGCTGGAGCCCTTGAGCACGATGTTGATCACGCCGGCGATGGCGTCCGAGCCGTACTGCGCCGAGGCGCCGTCGCGCAGCACTTCGACGCGCTCGATGGAGGCGATCGGAATGGCGTTGATGTCCACCGCCGACGAGCCGCGGCCGATGCTGCCGTTGACGTTGATCTGGGCCGAGGTGTGGCGGCGCTTGCCGTTGACCAGCACCAGTACCTGGTCCGGGGACAGGCCGCGCAGCTGCGCCGGGCGGATGCCACTGGTGCCATCGGTCAGCGCCGGGCGCGGGAAGTTCAGCGAGGGCAGGGCGCGCGCCAGCGCGGTGGCCAGTTCGGTGGTGCCGGTGGACTGCAGCGCCTCGGGGGTGATGATGTCGATCGGCGACTGCGACTCGGCCACGGTGCGGTCGGCGACGCGGGTACCGGTCACGATGACCGTGTCCAGGGTGTTGGCGGTGGCGCGGGCAGGGGCGTCCTGGGCGGCGACACTGAAGGCGGAGGCCCCGAGGGCGACGGCGACAGCGGCGGCAAGCGTACGGGTCTTGCGGTTCATCACGATGTGGCTCCGGTTGGGACGAGGCGGCACCGGGCGACATCACGACTGCGGGAAAGCGGGTCAGCGAGGGCGGGTGTTGCGGTGCGCAATTAACGGATTAACGGTATTTTTATTGGCTGTCAAATTGAAAAAACGTTGCAAAAGCAACGGTTTAGCAAGATTCGGTCAATCAGGCGGGGAGGGTCCCGGGGAAAGCGCTGGCAGGTTCGTGGGAGAGAGACGAGGCCTGCCGCGCATCCCGGGGCGCGTCAAGTATTCGTTAACGCTAGAATTGCGTCGCAGGAAAGGTGCTCACCAGCATATTCCATTCCGTTATATGGACCCCCCAGATGATTTCCCTTCGTAACTTCGCCTTGCGCCGCGGCGAGCGGCTGCTGTTGTCCAATGTCGACCTGACCCTGCATGCGGGCTACCGCGTGGGCGTGGTCGGCCGCAACGGAGCCGGCAAGTCCAGCCTGTTCGCGGCCGTGCAGGGCGAGCTGGAGGCCGACAAGGGCGATGTGGACCTGCCCGGCAAGATCCGCATCGCCAGCGTGGCCCAGGAAACCCCGGCGCTGCAGGACCCGGCGCTGCAGTTCGTGCTGGAAGGCGACACCGAAGTGGCGGCCGTGCTGCGCGAGGAAGCCGAGGCGACCGCGCGCGAGGACTGGGAGGCGGTGGCCAATGCGCACCAGAAGATGGCCGAGATCGGTGCGTACGATGCCGAATCCCGTGCGGGCAAGCTGCTGCATGGCCTGGGCTTCCCGTCCGACACCCATTCACGGCCGGTGGCGACGTTCTCCGGCGGCTGGCGCGCGCGACTGAACCTGGCGCGCGCGCTGATGATGCCCAGCGACCTGCTGCTGCTCGACGAACCGACCAACCACCTCGACCTGGACGCGGTGTTCTGGCTGGAACAATGGCTGCTCAAGTACCCGGGCACGCTGCTGCTGATCTCGCATGACCGCGAGTTCCTCGACAACGTGGCCACCCATACCCTGCACCTGCATGGCGGCGGCGCCAAGCTGTACCCGGGCGGCTACACCGACTTCGAGCGCCAGCGCGCCGAACAGCTGCGCCAGCAGCAGATCGCGCACGAGAAGGAACAGGCCGAACGCGCCCACCTGCAGAGCTTCATCGACCGGTTCAAGGCGCTGGCCAGCAAGGCAACGCAGGCACAGAGCCGCATGAAGCGCCTGGCCAAACTGACCGGCACCGAAGCGGTGCGTGCCGAGCGCGAGTTCCGCATCGAGTTCGCGCCGCCGGCCAAGCTGCCGTTCTCGCTGATCCGCCTCAACGATGTGGAGGCCGGTTACAGCCCGGGCGCGGTGATCCTGCACAACGTGGGCTTCGGCCTGGAGGCGGGGCAGCGCATCGGCCTGCTGGGTCCCAACGGCGCCGGCAAGACCACGCTGGTGCGGACCCTGGTCGGTGAGCTGGACCCGGTGGCCGGCGATCGCTCGGCGCACCCGGACCTGCGCATCGGCTACTTCGCGCAGCACACGGTCGAGTCGCTGCATGAAGGCCAGTCGCCGATGGACCACTTCCGGGACATCTCCCCGGATGGCAGCAACCAGTCCTTCCGCGATTTCCTCGGCAAGTGGAACTTCGCCGGCGACCGTGCGTTCGAGCCGGTGGATGGTTTCTCCGGTGGTGAGCGCGCGCGCCTGGCGCTGGCGATGATTGCCTGGCAGCAGCCGAACGTGCTGCTGCTCGACGAACCGACCAACCACCTTGACCTGGAAATGCGCGAAGCACTGGCCGAAGCGCTGGCGACCTTCGAAGGGGCGATCGTGATGGTCTCGCACGACCGCCACCTGATCGGCCTGGTCTGCGACACCTTCTGGCGCGTGGCCGACGGTGTGGTGGAGCCGTTCGACGGCGACCTGGACGAGTACGCGGCGTGGCTGCGTTCGCGCCCGGCCGCGCAGGGCACCAAACAGAAGATGGCCGCTGCCGCGCCGGAGCCGGTGCCTCCGACCCCGCCGTTGCCGCCGAAGAAGACCGTCAACCCGGTCAAGCTGGCCAGCGCCGAAGCCAAGGTCAACGAGCTGGAAGCCCGCTTGGCCGAGCTGGACCGCCAGCTGGCCGACCCGGTCAACTACGCCGACGCCACCCGCATGGCGGTGCTCGGCCGCGACCGCGAAACCACCGCGCAGCAGCTGGAAAAAGCCGAAGCCGCGTGGATGGAATTGATGGCCTGAAGGCCCGTGCCGACCATTGGTCGGCACAAACCTGCCCGCGTAGCGACACGCCATGCGTGTCCACGGAATGCCCGAACGAAATCCGGACACGCATGGCGTGTCCTACGCCTGCGCTTCCAACCAGGTCCTGAAACGCTTCCCCGCCTCGCTCTCCGCCCGCGAACGCAACCGCGTCAGCCAGTAACTCCCCAGCTTCAGCGTCTGCGCGAACGGCTGCACCAACCGTCCCTGCGCGAGGTCCTGTTCGAACATTCTCAATGGCAGCAGCGCCACGCCGGCCCCGGCGGCGGCCGCACTGGCCAGCGTCAACGACGAATCAAACACCGGCCCGCGTGCTTCCAACTCGGACACGCCAGCAGCCTGCAGCCACTGCGGCCACTCATCGCTGCGGTAGGAGCGCAGCAGTGCCACGCTGGCCAGGTCGCGCGGTTGCCGCAGCGTCCGCGCCAGTGCCGGCGCGCACACAGGTGCAAAAGGCGCCGCCAGCACCGGGGTGCACACCTGGCCCTGCCAGTCGCCATCGCCGAAGCGGATCGCCAGGTCCAGCCCTTCGCCGGCCAGGTCGATGCGGTTGTTGTGGGTCTGCAGGCGCAGCTCGATATCCGGGTGCCGCGCGTTGAAATCGGCCAGCCGCGGCAGCAGCCAACCGGTGGCGAACGTGCCCACTACGCCGACCCCGAGCACTTCGCGGAAATGCCCGCCGACGAAACGGTCCAGGCTGACCGCAATACGGTCGAAGGCCTCGTTGAGCACCGGGTAGAGGCGAGCCCCTTCGTCGGTCAGCGCCACCCCTCGCGGCAGCCGGTGGAACAACACCGCTCCCAGCCGCTCCTCCAACCCCCGGATCTGATGGCTCAACGCGGCTTGGCTCACGCACAGCTCCAGCGCGGCCCGGGTGAAGTTCTGATGGCGCGCGGCGGCCTCGAAGGCACGCAACGCGTTGAGCGGGAGCTGGGGACGAAGCATGGGCGAGTCGTGAGGAATCTTGATGGGTAATGGTAACGCCGGCACGGTCCGCGCCACCACGGGCGGCCCGCCATGCGGGATCACCCTTCCGTTGCCGCAATGCCATGAATCCTGCTCATGCCTCCCGTTGGGAATACTCGCTGGTGGCATGTGGCCCGAAATGCTTCCATGGCCACTTCCCAGCCCCGGAGATACCCAATGCTCGCCCGCCGCCAGTTCCTCCAGATGACCGGTGCCGCCGCAGCTTCCGCCTTGGCCGCTACCGTGTTGGCCAAGACCCCGCCGACCGCGCTGGCCGGTGACAAGCCGCAGGCAGCCGATTTCGCCGCCCTGGAAAAAGCCAGTGGCGGGCGTCTGGGCGTGACCCTGCTCGACACGGCCAGCGGCCGCCGCATCGGCCATCGCCAGGACGAGCGCTTCCCGATGTGCAGCACCTTCAAGTTCGCGCTATCGGCGGCGGTGCTGCATCTGGCCGACCAGGGCACGCTGTCGCTGGACCGGCGGCTGCCGGTGCGCCAGCAGGACATGCTCTCGCACGCACCGGTGACCAAGCGCCACGTGGGCAAGGACCTGACGGTGCGCGACCTGTGCCGCGCGACCATGGTCACCAGCGACAACCCGGCGGCGAACCTGCTGTTGGGGGTGGTCGGTGGACCGGCCGGGGTGACTGCGTTCCTGCGCGCCAATGGCGATGCGGTGACCCGCAACGATCGCCTGGAGCCAGACATGAACCGGTTCGCGCCCGATGATCCGCGCGATACCACCAGCCCCGCCGCGATGGCCGCCAGCCTGCAGCGGTTCGTGCTGGGGGAGGTGCTCACGCCAGCCTCGCGGCTGCAGCTGGCCGACTGGCTGATCGACAACGAAACCGGTGACACGCGGCTGCGTGCCGGGCTGTCGCCGGCGTGGCGGGTGGGCGACAAGACCGGCAGCAATGGCGAGGACACCACCAACGACATCGCCATCCTGTGGCCACTGGCCGGCGGCGCCCCGTGGGTGCTGACCAGCTACCTGCAGGGTGCCACGGTGGATGATGCCGGGCGCAACGACACGCTGCGCCAGGTTGCGGTGATCGCCGAGAAAATGATCAGCGCGCACGCGCGCTGATCACTGCGGCGTCAGGCGGTGCCGGTTTCCTTGACCGCACCAAGGAACTCGCGCCCCCAGCGGTCCACGTCGTAATACTCCACGCTGCCGAACAACTGGCGCATGCGCCCGCCTGCCTCCTCTTCCGGCATCGACAGCGCCTGCAGCAGCCCGGCGGTCAGATCGGCCGGGTCGTGCGGGTTGGTCAGTACCGCGCCCTTCAACTCGGCCGCCGCGCCAGCGAATTCACTCAGCACCAGCACGCCATTGCTGCCTTCGATACCATGGGGTGGCCACGAATTCCTTGGCCACCAGGTTCAGGCCATCGCGCAGCGGGGTGATCCACATCACCTGCGCGGCCGCGTAATGCGCCACCACTTCTTCAAACGGCAATGCCTGTGCGAAGAAGCGCACGGGGGTCCAGTCCAGCCGCGAGAAGCGCCCGTTGATACGGCCCACCGCTTGTTCGATCTGGTTCTGCAGCGTGCGGTACACGGTCATCTCGCGCGCGGCCGGCACGCACACCATCAGCAGGGTGACCTTGCCCTGGCGGTCCGGATGCTGCTCCAGCAAGCGTTCGAACGCTTCCAGCTTGGCCAGCGTACCCTTGGTGTAATCCAGCCGCTCCACCGACAGCACCAGCTTGCGCGCACCGATCTCACGGCGCAGCTTGAAGATGTCGTTGCGCACGCTGGGCCGGGCCAGCACATCGTGGATGCGGCGCAGATCCGTGCCGACCGGGTGCGCACCCAGTGCCACCTCACGGTCTCCGACCCGGATGCGCGTGGTCATGGTATCCAGCCCCACCGCGCAGCCGTAGGTCAGGAAGCGTGGCGCGCAGCTTTCCCAGGACAACCGCTCCGCCGGCATCGCACCGCGCACGACATCCACGAAGTTCTCCACCTGGCGCGGGATGTGGAAGCCGATGTAATCGCAGCTGAGCAGGCTGCCGATGATCTCGCGGCGCCACGGCACCACGTTGAACACATCAGCCGACGGGAAGTAGGTGTGGTGGAAGAAGGCGATCTTCAGGTCCGGGCGCAGCTCGCGCAGGGTGGCCGGCACCATCCACAGGTTGTAGTCATGGATCCACACGGTGGCGCCATGTGCGGCTTCGGCGGCGGTGGCTTCGGCGAAGCGCCGGTTGACCTTCAGGAACACCTGCCAGTCATCCTCGCGAAAGCGCGCGCGTTCCCAGAACACATGCAGCATCGGCCAGAACGCTTCCTTGGAGAAGCGCTTGTAGAAGATGTCCACTTCCTGCCGGGTCAGTGGCACGCGCGCGGCCGTAAGCGTCGGGTAGCGTTCGGCGTCCACCGCCATATGGGTCTGGAACGGGCCGCGCTTGGGGTCGTCGATGCCCCAGGCCACCCATGAACCGGTCTGGCCGCCCTGGAAGAAGCTCAGCAGCGAGGGAATGATGCCGTTGGGCGAGCGCGGTGGGCGCTGCACCAGCACGCCGTCTTCCATCACTTCGTCGAAGGGCATGCGGTGGTAGAGCATCACCAGGTCGGCGCCTTCGGCGCGCGTGGCCGCTGGCGGTTTCAGCCACGCATCATCGGCCGGCAGCAGGGCGAAGTGCTCGATCGCCTCCAGGATGCCGCCGCAGCCCGGTGCCTGCGCATGGTAGGTGTGCGCCAGACCGGTGGTCGCGGCGGTGAGCGCCGGTTCGGAATCGCCCACGCATACGCCGCGGAAGCCGGCGGTGTACATCGAGAGGTCGTTGAGGGTATCGCCAGCCACCAGGATGCGGTCACGCGGCAGGTCCAGCAGGCGCGCGAGCGCAGCCAGGGTGCGGCCCTTGTCGGTGTCCGGCGGCAGGATGTCCAGGTAGCGGTCGGCCGAATACAGCACATCGCAGCCCAGTGCCTGCGCGGCCGCCTGGATCTGCGCGCGCAGCGGCGCCAGCGTGTCCCGGTCGCAGAAGTAGGAGCAGCGCCGTTCCTGCGGAACATCCTGGCGCTGCAGCGCGGTGAATGGCCGCATCGCGGCGGCCACCACCTGTTCGCCGGGCCAGTGCGCGTCGATCATCGACTGCAGGGGCTGCAGCGGCTGCAGGGTGTGGCCATCGACCACGGTTGCGCCGACATCGCAGACAACATAATCGGGGCGCGGAATGGCGGGATCGGAGAGCAGCGGCATCACCGCTTCCAGGCCGCGGCCGGTGATGAAGATCAGGCGGATACCGGGGTGCTGGTCGACCAGCCGGTACAGACGGTGGCGCGCGGCGGCATCGCCGGCGAGAAAGGTGCCATCCAGGTCGGTGGCGAGAATCAGTTGCTGGGCCGGGGGAGCCGCCGGCGTGCGGGATGAGGTGGACGGGGTGGGTGTCAAAACAGTCAATGCACTTCCTTATCGGTGTCGTTGGGTGAGGGAGAAGGGGTGTCCGGCGGCGGAGCGACGTCCGTTTCCGGCATCAATTCCAATGCCGCCGGCGTGGTGCGCAGCATCAGCCGGAACACCACCGGGTGCGTGCGCAGCCGGTCGAAGCTGAGCAGGCGCGCGGTGGTGAACAAGGCCAGCACGCCGAGTACCACGGCGAAATACAGGGGCAGGGCGGCCGGGCCGAACTGCTGCATGGCCGCCCCGGCCAGCGCCGGGCCGAGCGCCGCGCCCACGCCGTGCACCAGCAGCAGGCTGGAGCAGCCCGACAGCAGGTCCTGGCGTGGCAGGTAATCGAGCATGTGCGCCACCGCGAAGGGATACAGCGCGAACGCCAGGCCGCCATAGAAGAAGAACAGCCCGAACAACAGCCAGGTCTGCTGTTGGATCATCGGCATCGCGGCCACCAGGGCGATGCCTGCGGCGGCCAGGCACAGCGCCACCAGCCCGACGCGCCGGTCATGGCCGTCGCTGATGTGCCCCAGCGGCCACTGCAGCAGCGCGCCGCCGGCAATGGCGGTGAGCATGAAGCGGGCCACGCCGTCATTGTCGAGGCCCACCTCGCCGGCATACACCGGGAGCAGGCCCCAGAACGCGCCCATCGCCAGGCCCGACAGCCCGGCGGCGACCGTGGCCACCGGCGCCATCGCATACAGGCGCGACAGCGTCAGGCGCGGCACCGACGGCACCTCCGGTGGGGTGAGCCGGGTGGCGGTGATCGGCAGCACTGCGGCGCAGACCAGCATCGCGATCAGCATGAACATCGACATGGCCGGCGCATTGCTGACCATCAGCAGGATCTGGCCCAGCGCCAGCGCGGAAAGATTCACCACCATGTATAGCGAGAACGCACGGCTGCGCTGGCGCGGGTCGGGTTCGGCGTTGAGCCAGCTTTCGATCACCGTGTACAGGCCCACCAGCGCGATGCCGGTGATGATGCGCAGCAGCCCCCACAGCCAGGCGTTGAGCCACAGCGGATGCAGCAGCACCGCGATGGCGGCGAGGGCGGCAAAGAAGGCGAACGCACGGATATGCCCGATACGGCCGATCAGCGACGGGGCGAAGAAGGTGCCCATGAAGAAGCCGGCGAAATAACCGGACATCACCAGGCCCAACGTACCGGCACCAAAGCCGGCTTCACCGCCGCTTACCGCCAGCAAGGTGCCCAGAAGCCCGCTGCCGGTCAACAGCAGCGCTACTCCCGTCAGCAGGGCGGTCAGCCGCAACACGCGTGCGACCTTCGTGGGGAAGGCGAACCGGTCACGACAACGACCCTAACACAGGCATGATTAATCCTTTGTCGCGGATGGCGCGGATTTGCGCATTGCGCCCACGCGGGCTACGGTGTCCACATGACTGTGTACAAGTTCCTGCCGCTCGCGGCTGCGTCGTTGCTCGCCGCGTGTGGTGGCCAGCGTGACAGCGTGGCCCACGATGTTGCGATGGCCCCGGCCGACGCGTTTCTCGCTGCTGTGGCCGCGCATTGCGGCAAGGCGTTTGAAGGCCATATCGCCGTCAACGAGCCGAAGGGCACCGGGCCTGACCCGTTCGACGGCAAGCGCCTGGTGATGCATGTGCGCGGCTGCGATGACGCCTCGCATACGCTGCGCATTCCCTTCCATGTGGGTGACGATCATTCGCGCACCTGGGTGCTGGGTCGTACCGATACCGGCCTGCGCCTCAAGCACGATCACCGCCATGCAGATGGCAGTCCGGACGCGGTCACGATGTACGGTGGCGACAGTGCGCCGCCCGGCACCGCGCAGCGCCAGTCGTTCCCGGTGGATGCCGATTCGGTGGCGATGTTCCGCAAGGCCGGCATGGAGGCGTCGGTGACCAATACATGGGCGATGGAAATCGAGCCGGACAAGACGTTCGTGTACGAGCTCACCCGTCCGGGTGGCCGCCGGTTCCAGGTGGTGTTCGACCTCGCGCACCCCGTCGCGTTGCCGCCCGCGCCCTGGGGCGCGGACACCGAACCGACCAACAAGTAACCGCGCCGGTAGGGCCCGACCGTTGGTCGGGCCGCGTTCCCGTCAACGTGCGCCGAACCTCGCCCGGCAGCCGTTGCTGACCCACACCATGCTCGGCCGGTAGCCCCAGCTGCGGTTCTCGACACAGCTGCTGCCAGAGAGCTGCTCCAGCAGCACCGGCCGGCCCTGGCGTGAATCCCACGCGCAGGTCTGCTGGCGGTTGCCGTTGCTGCTGCAGGTCACGCTGTAGTTGCTGCCGCCTCCGCCGCCGCCCCAGTTGCCGCGCGATTCGGCGAATTCGCCGCGGCAGCCGCGGGTGACCCAGATCGTGTTGCCGCGCATGCCCCAGGTCTGGTTCTGCACGCAGGCCGAGCCGGAGATCTGCCGGACCAGCGCGGCATTGCGCCACGGGGTAGGGCAGCTGCGCTCACGGTTGTCGTTGCTTTCGCAGCGGATGGTGGTGCCGGGGCCGCCGGTACCCGGCCCCCAGCCGCCCCCACGGCCTTCGACGAATTCGGCCCGGCAGCCGCCGCTGACCCAGACCTGGCCATTGCGGGAGCCCCAGTTGTTGCCTTCCACGCAGCGGGTGCCGGATATCTGCCGGGACAGGCGCGCGCTGCGCCAGCCGGTGGTGCAGACCCGCTGGCGGTTGTCGTTGCTTTCGCAGCGGACCACCCCATTGTTGCCGCCGCCGCCGGGGTTCCAGCCGCCGCCGGAGCCGCCCAGCGAGGTGGCGATGTCCTGCTTGATCCGGGAAAAGCCCCAGGACGAGCGGTTCACCTGGTCCAGGTAGAAGCGCATCTGGTCGTCGGGGATGCGTCGCCCCCCGGACTGTTCGGCGTATTCCTGGGCAATGACCCGCTGCTGGTCCTGGACCGACAGGGTGCGGAGGTTCTCCGGGGCGTAGGCCCGGGCATTGACCTGGGCCTGGGCCTGCAGCGACGGGGCGCCGCAGGCCAGCAGGGCGGTGAAACAAGCGACAGCGAGGCGGTTCATGGCAAATCCCCTTGCGCATGGTGGTGCGCGGACTATAGGTACGGGCCGTATTAAGCCCGCGTGACCGTCCGGATTTGCCCGATCGGGTCGCCGGCCGCAGAATAACGGGCTGACCGGTGCCGCCTGGCGCCGGCAATCTCCTGCGGAGCTTTACCCCCATGCGTACCCACTTCTGTGGCCTGGTCGACGAGACCCTGATTGGCCAGACTGTCACCCTCGCCGGCTGGACCGACGTTGCCCGCAACCTGGGCGGCGTGTGCTTCATCGATCTTCGCGATCATGAGGGCATCGTGCAGGTGACGGTGGAGCCTGAGAACGCGGACGTGTTCAAGGTCGCCGCCAGCCTCGGCTACGAGGACGTGCTGCAGGTGGAAGGCGTGGTGCGCAGGCGCCATGCGGTGAACGACAAGATCCGTACCGGCCAGGTCGAGATCGTCGCCACCCGCATCACCGTGCTCAACAAGGCCGAGCCGCTGCCGTTCCACGCCCACGAGAACCCGGGCGAAGAAACCCGCCTGAAGTACCGTTACCTGGACCTGCGCCGCCCGGAAATGCAGCGCATGCAGCGCACCCGCATCAAGCTGGTGCAGGCGCTGCGCCGCCACCTCGATGGCGACGGCTTCCAGGACATCGAAACCCCGATCCTGACCAAGGCCACCCCGGAAGGCGCACGCGACTTCCTGGTGCCGGCGCGCATGCACCCGGGCGAGTTCTACGCCCTGCCGCAGTCGCCGCAGCTGTTCAAGCAGATCCTGATGGTGGCCGGCTTCGACCGCTACTATCAGATCGCGCGCTGCTTCCGCGACGAAGCCCTGCGCGCCGACCGCCAGCTGGAGTTCACCCAGTTGGACATGGAATTCGCCTTCGTGCGCGAGCGCGACGTGCAGGACTACGTCGAAGGCATGATCCGCGCGATCTTCAAGGAAGTGGTTGACGTGGAGCTGGCTGCCAGCTTCCCGCGCATGACCTGGGCCGAGGCGATGCGTCGCTATGGCTCGGACAAGCCGGACCTCCGCATCGCGCTGGAGCTGGTGGACGTGGCCGAGCTGGTCAAGGCCAGCGAATTCCCGGTGTTCACCGCCGCCGCCAATGATGCCGATGGCCGCGTCGCCGCGCTGCGCATCCCGGGCGGTGCCAGCCTGTCGCGCAAGCAGATCGATGAGTACGCCGCGCACGCCGCCAAGTACGGCGCCAAAGGCCTGGCCTACATCAAGATCGCCGAGAACGGCGAAGTCAGCTCGCCCATCGCCAAGTTCTTCAGCGAAGAGGCCTTCGCCGCGCTGGTCGCCCACGTCGGCGCCGGTAACGGCGACATCGTCTTCTTCGGCGCCGGCGGCTACAACAAGGTGTCCGACTTCATGGGCGCGCTGCGCCTGAAGGCCGGCAAGGACTTCAACCTGGTCGCCGACGGCTGGGCGCCGCTGTGGGTCACCGACTTCCCGATGTTCGAGTACGACGACGAAGCCCAGCGCTACGTCGCCCTGCATCACCCCTTCACCGCCCCGGCGGTGGATGACATCGCCGACCTGCGCGCCAATGCGAAGACGGCCGTGTCGCGCGGCTACGACATGGTGCTCAACGGCAACGAGATCGGCGGCGGTTCGATCCGTATCCACCGCTCGGACATGCAGAGCACGGTGTTCGAGCTGCTGGGCATCGGTGCGGAAGAGGCTGAGGCGAAGTTCGGCTTCCTGCTTGATGCGCTGCGTTTCGGCGCGCCGCCGCACGGTGGCATCGCCTTCGGCATCGACCGCATCGCCGCGCTGATGGCCGGCACCGAATCGATCCGCGACGTGATCCCGTTCCCGAAGACCACCGGCGCGCAGTGCCTGATGACCGGCGCCCCGTCGCCGATCCCGGACGAGCAGCTGGCCGAAGTGCACATCCAGGTCCGCCCGCGGAAAAACTGATTCCGCGATCGTCCGATCGCACCCTCCCGGTAGCGCCGGCCGTTGGCCGGCCCCCCTCACCGTCACATCGCTCAGGAGATCCAGGTAATGACCGAGTTCGCGTTCGTATTGGAATGGGAAAAGCTGGGCAATGAAGGCACCGATGCCAACCTGGTGACCGAACGCGCCCGCGTGTTCGGCGGCTGGCTCGTGCGCGTGGGCACCAACCCGGCCGCGATGGCGCTGACCTTCGTCGCCGATGGTGAAGGCCGCTGGGACGGTGAGGACTTCGGCGTCGAGGATTACGAGGACGACGAAGAAGACGAAGACGAAGAGTACGAAGAGGGCGAGGAAGAGGACGAAGAGGAAGACGAGTACGAGGACGAGGAAGACGAGGACGGCGAAGAGGAAGACGTCGCCAAGGGAACGCAGGCCTGAGGCCTGCCCTGTCCATGTACACCATCCGCCGCGCCGGCCCCGAGGACGCACCGACCCTGTCGGTGCTGGCCACCCGTACCTTCGTGGAAACCTTCGGCCACCTGTACCCGGCCCAGGACCTGCAGGACTTCCTGGACGAGGCCTACGCCGAAGACCGCCAGCGCGTGATCCTGTCCCACCCCGATTACGCGGTGTGGCTGCTCGAGCTGGATGGCGTGGCGGTCGGCCATGCCGCCGCCGGCCCCTGTGGCCTGCCGCATCCGGACGTGCAACCGGGTGACGGCGAGCTCAAGCGGCTGTACCTGATCAAGGAACAGCAGAGCTGCGGTTGGGGCAGCCGCCTGCTGGAAACCGCGCTGACCTGGCTGGAGCGCAACGGCCCGCGCACCCTGTGGCTGGGGGTGTGGTCGGAGAACTTCGGCGCCCAGCGTTTCTACGCCCGCTATGGGTTCAGCAAGATGGGCACCTATGAATTCCCGGTCGGCCAGGTGCGCGACCTGGAATTCATCCTGCGCCGCCCGCCGCAGGCGGCCTGAATGGCGGCGGGTTTCACTCGCCGTTCCTTCGTCCATTTGTCTAATGGCACCGTTTGCTACCTCTGGAACGGTTTCGCACCGGCTACGCTGAGCACATGACTCCCCCCGTTTTACTGCTGCACGGCATCTGGAATGCCCGCGCCTGGGTTGGCCCGTTGGCCTGGCGCCTGCGCGCGCGCGGCTTCAGCGTGGATACCTTCGGCTACGCCAGCGTGTTCGGTGGCCCCGACGTGGCTGTGCCGCAGCTGTTGAAGCGGCTGCAGGACAGCGGCCCGGTAGCGCTGGTCGGGCACAGCCTGGGGGGACTGGTGGCGCTGGAGGCCCTGCGCCGCCAGCCGGACCTGCCGGTGTCGCGGGTGGTCTGCCTGGGCTCGCCGCTGCGCGGCAGCGGCACTGCCCGTTCGCTGGCCGAGCATGGCTGGTCGCTGGCACTGGGCCGCAGCAGCGAACTGCTGCTCGATGGCCTGCCGGCCTGGGAGGGCAGGGCGCAGGTCGGCTTGATCGCCGGTTCCGTGCCGCATGGGCTGGGCAGCCTGCTGGGTGCCTGTGGCGACGCCTCCGACGGCACTGTTGCGCTGGACGAGACCCGCCTACCGGGCCTGGCCGACCACTGCGTGGTGGCCGCCAGCCACAGCGGGCTGGTGTTTTCCCTGGACGCCGCCCGCCAGACCGCCGCGTTCCTGCGCGATGGCTGCTTCCGCCCGGACCGGGCCGCGCACGCCGCCTGAGCCCCGGCTAACACGGTGAGGGCGGCCGATCAGGTAGAATCCGCGCCCTGTTCCTGACGCAAGCACGGAAACACCCATGGGTAGAGGCCCTTCCATCGAAAACCGCAAAAACGCGTCTGACGCGAAGCGCGGCAAGATTTTCACCAAGATCATCCGTGAGATCGGCGTAGCCGCGCGCGGCGGTGGAGGCGACCCCAACAACAACCCGCGCCTGCGGGTGGCCATGGACAAGGGCCTGGCCTCGAACATGTCCAAGGACGTGATCGAACGGGCCATCAAGAAGGCCACCGGCGAGCTGGAAGGCGTTGAATACGAAGAGATCCGCTACGAGGGCTATGCCCCCGGTGGCGTCGCTGTGATCGTGGACTGCCTGACCGATAACCGCGTGCGCACCGTGGCCGATGTCCGCCACGCGTTCAGCAAGTGCGGCGGCAACATGGGCACCGAAGGCTCGGTGTCCTTCATGTTCAAGCGCATGGGCGTGCTGCACTTCGCCGGCGGCGCCAACGAGGACGCGGTGACCGAGGCGGCCATCGAGGCCGGCGCCGATGACATCGTGGTGTACCCGGAAGACGGCGCCATCGACGTGCTGACCGCGGCAGACATGTACCACGCGGTCAAGGATGCGCTGGAGGCCGGTGGGCTGAAGCCGGACCACGCCGAGCTGACCTTCCGCGCCGACAACGACATCAAGGTCGAGGGCGACACCGCCCTGCAGGTCAAGAAGCTGCTGGACATGCTGGAAGACTTGGACGATGTGCAGGACGTGTTCTCCAACGCCGACCTCGGCGCGGACGCCTACGCCTGACGTCCATGCCCCCGTCTCGCCAAGTGCGACGTCGGGGGCGGACAATGCGGACCATGATGACTCCCGACGTTCCACGCATGATCCGCATCCTCGGCATCGACCCCGGTTCGCAACGCACCGGGGTGGGCATCATTGATGTGGACCCCACCGGCAAGGTGCTGCACGTGCACCACCTGCCGCTGGTGCTGCTGGGCGCCGACGACTTCCCCAACCGCATGAAGCTGCTGGTGCTGGGGCTCAACGCGCTGGTGGAGGAATACCGCCCGCACGAAGTGGCCATCGAGAAGGTGTTCATGGCGCGCAACCCGGATTCGGCCCTGAAGCTGGGCCAGGCGCGCGGCGCGGCGATCTCGGCGGTGGTCATGCGCGACCTGCCGGTGCACGAATATGCGGCCAGCGAGATCAAGCTGGCGGTGGTGGGCCGGGGCGGGGCGGAGAAGCAACAGGTCCAACACATGGTCGGGCTTATGCTCAACCTGAAAACCAGGCTGCAGGCCGACGCCGCCGATGCGTTGGCCGTGGCCATCACCCACGCCCACGTAAGGGCAACCGCGCAGCGCCTGGGCGTCAACACCCGCCAGGCCTGGGGACGGAAATGAGGACATCTGCATGATTGGTCGTCTGCGTGGGATCGTGGCGTACAAGGCGCCGCCGTGGCTGCTGATCGACGTCAACGGCGTCGGCTACGAGCTGGAGGCGCCGATGAGCACCTTCTACGACCTGCCCGAACTGGGCCGCGAGGTCACCCTGTTCACCCACTACGCGCAGAAGGAAGACAGCGTCTCGCTGTATGGCTTCCTGCGCGAGGGCGAGCGCCGGTTGTTCCGCGATGTGCAGAAGGTCAGCGGCATTGGCGCCAAGATCGCGCTGGCGGTGCTGTCCGGGGTGAGCGTGGATGAGTTCGCGAAGATGGTGCAGGCCGGTGACATCACCGCGCTGACCCGCATTCCGGGCATCGGCAAGAAGACCGCCGAGCGCATGGTGCTGGAGCTGCGCGACCGCGCGGCCAATTTTGGCGGCGGCGGCGCGCCCATTGCGCGGCGCAGCGCCGGCCACCGACCCGGTCTCCGAAGCCACCGTGGCCCTGCAGCAGCTGGGCTACAAGCCGACCGAGGCCGCGCGCATGGCGCGCGATGCCAACGCCGAGGGCGATGATGTCGCCACCGTGATCCGCAAGGCCCTGCAGGCCGCGCTGCGCTGAGCGCGCCGGCCTTTTTCCCTACCGACTGACGCCCTCCCGGAGTCCCATGTCCACCTCTTCCACCCAGCACGACAGCGGCCAGCACGGGCACGGCCATGCGCCGGCCGCCAGCGGCCTGGCCCTGATCGTCGGCGCCATCGGCGTGGTGTTCGGCGACATTGGTACCAGCCCGCTGTATACCCTGAAGGAAGCGTTCTCGCCGCATTACGGCCTCAACAGCGACCACGACACCGTGCTGGGCGTGCTCTCGCTCGCGTTCTGGGCGCTGAACATCGTGGTGACGCTGAAGTACGTCACCATCATCATGCGCGCCGACAACGACGGCGAGGGCGGCATCATGGCGTTGATGGCGCTGACCCAGCGCACCCTGCGCCACGGGTCGCGCTCGGCCTACGTGGTGGGCATCCTGGGCATCTTCGGCGCCTCGCTGTTCTTCGGCGACGGGGTGATCACCCCCGCCATTTCCGTGCTGGGCGCGGTGGAGGGCCTGGAAGTGGCCGCCCCCGGCCTGCATGCCTTCATCGTACCGATCACCGTGGTGGTGCTGTTGGCGGTGTTTGCCGTGCAGCGCTTCGGCACCGAGAAGATCGGCAAGCTGTTCGGGCCGATCACCTCGATCTGGTTCATTTCGCTCGCCGCGATCGGCATCTGGAACATCGTGGATTCGCCCGAAGTGCTCAAGGCCTTCAACCCGATGTGGGCGCTGCGCTTCTTCATGGAGCACGGCTGGCACGGCATCTTCATCCTTGGTGCGGTGGTGCTGGCGGTGACCGGTGGCGAGGCGCTGTATGCGGACATGGGCCACTTCGGGGCCAAGCCGATCCGCCACGCCTGGTACTTCTTCGTGCTGCCGTGCCTGGTGCTGAACTACCTGGGGCAGGGCGCGCTGGTGCTCAACAACCCCGAAGCGGTGAAGAACCCGTTCTTCGAGGCGGTGCCGGAGTGGGCGCTGTACCCGATGATCATCCTGGCCACCATGGCCGCGGTGATCGCCTCGCAGTCGGTCATCACCGGCGCGTTCTCGGTCTCGCGCCAGGCCATGCAGCTGGGCTACATCCCGCGCATGCGCATCACCCATACCTCGCACGACACCATCGGCCAGATCTACATCCCCGGCATCAACTGGGGCATCGCGGTGATGGTCATCGGGCTGGTGCTGGCCTTCCGCAGTTCCTCCAACCTGGCGGTGGCCTACGGCATCTCGGTGTCGGCGACCATGCTCATCGATACCCTGCTGCTGGCGCTGGTGGCCCGCGCGCTGTGGCCGACCTCGCGTTACTGGATCATCCCGCTGTGCGTGGTGTTCTTCATCATCGACCTGGGCTTTGTGATCGCCAACGGTGCCAAGCTGCTGCAGGGCGCCTGGTTCCCGGTGGTGCTGGGCATCGTGCTGTTCACCATGATGCGCACCTGGCGGCGTGGCCGCGAGCTGCTGCGCGATGAGATCCGCAAGGACGGCATCCGGCTGGATACCTTCCTGCCCGGGCTGATGCTGGCCCCGCCGGTACGGGTGCCGGGCACGGCGGTGTTCCTCACCGCCGACCCCTCGGTGGCCCCGCACGCGCTGATGCACAATCTCAAGCACAACAAGGTGCTGCACGAGCGCAACGTGTTCCTGCACGTGGAAACCCTGCCCATTCCGTATGCGATGGAAGGCAAGCGCCTGAAGATCGAATCGGTGGGCGATGAGTTCTACCGCGTGTTCGTGCGCTTCGGGTTCATGGAAACCCCGGACGTGCCGCTGGCGCTGATGCGCTCATGCGACCACGGCGGGATCTACTTCGACCCGATGGACACCACCTTCTTCGCCAGCCGCGAGACCATCGTGGCCACCGCCAACCGCGGCATGCCGATCTGGCGCGACAAGCTGTTCGCGCTGATGCACCGGAACGCGGCGCCGGCGACCGGGTTCTTCCGGATTCCGGGTAATCGCCTGGTCGAGCTCGGTGCCCAGGTGGAAATCTAAGGGGACGCCCGTTGGTCGTCACCCGTTTTGCCGCATAATCGCGGGATGACCGACGACCGCATCATCGGCGCCGGTGCCACCCGCGAGGATGACACCACCGACGCCAGCATCCGCCCCAAGCGCATGGCCGATTACCTTGGCCAGGCGCCCGTGCGCGAGCAGCTGTCGATCTACATCGAAGCGGCCAAGGCCCGCGGCGATGCGCTGGACCATGTGCTGATCTTCGGGCCGCCGGGCCTGGGCAAGACCACCTTGAGCCACGTCATCGCCAACGAGCTGGGCGTGGCGCTGCGGGTGACCTCCGGGCCGGTGATCGAAAAAGCCGGCGACCTGGCCGCGCTGCTCACCAACCTGCAGCCGCACGACGTGCTGTTCATCGATGAAATCCACCGCCTGTCGCCGGTGGTGGAAGAAGTGCTGTACCCGGCGATGGAAGATTTCCAGATCGACATCATGATCGGCGAGGGCCCTGCGGCCCGCTCGATCAAGATCGACCTGCCGCCGTTCACCCTGATCGGCGCCACCACCCGGGCCGGCCTGCTGACCGCGCCGCTGCGCGACCGCTTCGGCATCGTGCACCGGCTGGAGTTCTACACCCCCGAAGAGCTGACCAGGATCGTCCGGCGCTCGGCGGCCATCCTCGGCATCGACTGCACCGCCGATGGCGCGGCGGAAATCGCGCGGCGTTCGCGCGGCACCCCGCGTATCGCCAACCGGCTGCTGCGCCGGGTGCGCGACTACGCCCAGGTCAAGGCCGCCGGCCATATCGACCAGGAAGTGGCGCAGGCCGCCATGCAGATGCTGAAGGTGGACCCGGAAGGCTTCGACGACCTCGACCGGCGCATGCTGCGCACGCTGATCGATTACTTCGACGGCGGCCCGGTAGGCGTGGAATCAATGGCCGCGGCCCTGTCCGAAGAGCGCGGCACCCTGGAAGATGTGGTCGAACCCTACCTGATCCAGCAGGGCTTCCTGGTGCGCACCGCGCGCGGCCGCATGGCTACCCAGAAGGCCTACCGCCACCTGGGCCTGAAGCCGAAGAATCCCACGGCAGACCTGTTCGCGGAGGTGCCGGATGTCGGTTGACCTGCGGTTCAGTTGGCCGACACGCATATATTGGGAAGATACCGACGCTGGCGGGGTGGTCTACCACGCCCGCTACGTGGCCTTCATGGAACGGGCGCGTACCGAATGGATGCGGGCCTTGGGCTACGGCCAGGAACGCACCCGCACCGAGCATGGCCTGGTGTTCGCGGTCCGGTCGATGACCATGGAGTTCCTCAAGCCGGCGCGGCTGGACGACGCGCTGGCGGTGACCGCCACGCTGGTGCAGTGCAAGCGCGCCAGCATGGTGTTCGACCAGGCGGTGTGTCGCGGCGATGAAACGCTGCTGACCGCGCAGGTGAAAATCGCGGCACTGGACGCTGCCACATTCAAGCCGCGCGGCATGGACGATGTTCTCCACGCCACGCTGAAACCCCACGTAATTCAAATAGCCGCATATTGAGGAACAACGGATGATCGGAATGCTCCTGGCCCTGCAGGCCACGGTGGTCGAAGCGCTGCCGCAGGAAGTCACCAGCGCCGCGTCGCAGACCGTCGCCCAAGCCGCGCACGGCGGTGGCATCAATTACCTGGACCTGATGATCAAGGCCAGCCTGCCGGTGAAGATCATCGTGCTGCTGCTGCTGGCCGGTTCGTTCATCAGCTGGGTGATCATCTTCCGCAAGGCGCGCGTGTTCAACGCCGCCAACCGCGAAGCCGATGAGTTCGAAAGCCGCTTCTGGTCCGGTGCCGACCTGGGCAAGCTGTACAGCGCTGCCACCGACCGCAACCGCAAGGTGGGCGGCCTGGAGGCGATCTTCGAGGCCGGTTTCCGCGAATTCACCCGCCTGCGCGACAAGCGCCGGCTCGATGGCCGCGCCCAGCTCGAAGGCGCCCAGCGCGCCATGCGCACCACCTTCACCCGTGAAGTGGACCAGATGGAGCGCAGCCTGGAGCTGCTGGCCAACATCGGTTCCACCGCCCCCTACGTGGGCCTGGTCGGCACCGTGTTCGGCATCATGGTGACCATGCACGACATGATCAACAGCGGTGAGCAGGCCGGTATCGCGTCGGTTGCGCCGGGTATTTCCGAAGCCCTGTTCGCCACTGCCATCGGCCTGTTCGTGGCCATCCCGGCGGTGTGGGCCTACAACCGCTTCACCACCCGCGTCGAGCGCCTGTCGGTCCGCTTCGAGACCTTCGCCGAAGAGTTCAGCTCGATCCTGCAGCGCCAGTCCGCGGGCGACGAGTAAGCGCCCAGCACAAGGATCACGCCATGACCGCTGCCATCGGCCGCCGCAAGCGCCGCAAGCTCAAATCCGAAATCAACGTCGTGCCGTACATCGACGTCATGCTGGTGCTGTTGATCATCTTCATGGTCACCGCGCCGCTGCTCACCCTGAGCTTTGAAGTGGACCTGCCCAGTTCGCAGGCCAAGGCGCTGGAGAGCAAGCAGGACCCGGTGATCGTCTCGGTGCGCCTGGACGGCCAGCTCAGCCTGAAGCTGCCGGAAGCCAAGGAGCCGGCGCCGATGGACGCCGGCCAGCTGCAGGCACAGCTCGGCGCGCTCGCCGCACAGGACAAGAACCTGCGCGTGATCGTGGCCGCCGACAAGGCCGTGGCCTATGAAAAGGTGGTCGCGGCGATGGACGTGATCAAGCGCGCCAACGTGGAAAAGGTGGGCCTGGCGACCGATGCACGCTGAAGCCCTGCCACCGCAGCGCCAGCCGGAAGGCGAGTGGGGCCTGCCGATCGCCCTGGCGATCCTGGTCCACGTGCTGCTCGCGCTGGTGTTCATCGCCGCCTGGCTGTGGTCACCCCAGCGCAGCACCGAAGCGGCCGCCGGCGACCCGGCCATTGAAGCCAGCCTGCAGCTGTCGGCCTCGGAAGCCGCTGCGGCACGCCAGGCGCTGCGCGCCTCGGAAAAACTGCCTGACCTGCCCGAGCCGGTGGCCGAGCCGATCCCGGTGGAAGAAGACACCGTGCCGCCGCCGCAGCCGCTGCCCGAGCCGCGCCCGCAGGACGCGCCCACCCCGCAGCAGCAAAACGCCCAGGAACGCATCGCCCAGCCCGACACGGTCGACCAGGCCGCGGTCAACGCGATGTCGATCTCGGCCGAGAAGGCCAAGCAGGAGCAGGAAGCCAAGCGCCGCCAGGAGCAGATCGACCTCACCGAGCGCAAGCGCGTGGAAGAGGCCGAGCAGAAACTGCGCCTGGCCAAGCAGCAGGAAGAGGCCGCGCAGAAGAAGAAGCTGGCCGAGCAGGAGCAGAAGGCCAACGACGTCAAGGCAGAAGCCGAGCGCCAGAAGAAGATCGCCGAGATCCGCAGCCGCCGCGAGGCCGCCGAGAAGGAAGCGAAGCTCGCCGAGCAGAAGCTGCGCCAGCTGGCTGCCGCGCGTGCCGCCGCAGGGCAGTCCACCGCCGGTTCCAGCGGCGCCGCCCAGCCGGCCGCCGGCGGCGGCGGTACCAGCGACGACCTGCGTGCCAAATACGCGGCAGCGATCCAGCAGAAGGTGCTGGCGGCGTGGACCCGCCCGGACAACGTGCCGTTCGGCCAGCGCTGCAAGATCGTGATCGTGCAGCTGCCCGGCGGCAACGTGAACTCGGCCAAGGTCAGCCCGGATTGCCCGTTCGACGAGGCCGGCCGCCGTTCGATCGAAGCCGCCGTGCTCAACGCCCAGCCGCTGCCGTACCGCGGCTTCGAAGAGGTGTTCTCGCGCCAGCTCAACTTCACCTTTACCGCCCAGGACAACTGATCCCGGGCGGGCAAGCGGTGCCCGGTTTCGTTAATGACACGTGATTTTTCGTGGCATGACCACTCGGATTTCACACCCGGTTGGTTCATGATTGCGAAACCGTTCACCGCACTGCTGTTATCCCTCGTTCTGGTTTTCCCCCTATAGAGCGCCCATGAAGAAGATGCCTCGCTGGTTTGCCGTGTTCGCGGCTTTGTTGTTCCTGCCACTTGCCGCCGCTGCGCAGCAGAGGGGCCTGGACATCGACATCATCGGCGGCAACGCCTCCGCGCTGCCCATCACCGTGGTGCCCATGCCCTACCAGGGCTCGGCCGCCGCCCCGCAGACCGACGTGGCGCAGGTGGTTCGCGCCGACCTGGAGCGTTCGGGCCAGTTCCGCACCCTCCCCGAAGCGCAGATCGTCGAAAAGCCCACCCGTGGCGGCGAGATCCAGTTCGCCACCTGGCGCGCGCTGAAGCAGAACTACATCGTGGTCGGCCGGGTCATGGACGCCGGTGCCGGCGCCTACCGCGTCGAATACGAGCTGTATGACGTGCCCAAGGGCGAGCGCCTGCTGGGCCTGGCGATGACCGCCCGCGGCAATGCCATGCGCGACGTCGCCCACCAGATGGCCGACGCCATCTACGAAAAGATCACCGGTGTGCGCGGCGCCTTCTGGACCCGCATCGCCTATGTCACCGCCAGCGGCAAGGGCGATGCCATGCGCTACGCGCTGATGGTGGCCGATTCGGACGGCTTCAACCCGCAGACCATCGTGCGCTCGGCCGAACCGCTGCTGTCGCCCTCGTGGAGCCCGGATGGCAACCGCCTGGCGTACGTCAGCTTCGAGCGCGGCAATTCGGCGATCTACATCCAGAACATCGCCACCGGCGCCCGTGAGCTGGTCACCAGCTTCCGCGGCATCAACAGCGCCCCGTCGTTCTCCCCGGACGGCCGCCGCCTGGCCCTGTCGCTGTCGCGCAGCGGCAACCCGGAAATCTACGTGATGGACCTGGGCAGCAAGCAGCTCACCCAGCTCACCAACCACTTCGCCATCGACACCGAGCCGACCTGGAGCGCAGACGGTTCCAGCGTCTACTTCACCTCCGACCGTGGCGGCCGCCCGCAGATCTACCAGGTCTCCTCCAGTGGTGGCAGCGCCTCGCGCGTGACCTTCCAGGGCAACTACAACGCCACCCCGAGCATGTCCTATGACGGCAAGAAGCTGGTCGTGGCGCAGGGCAGCGGCAATACCTACAAGATCGCGATGATGGACAGCAGCCTGGGCTCGCCGCGCTGGAGCACGCTGTCGCCGGGTTCGCTTGACGAGTCCCCCACGTTTGCGCCCAACGCAAGCATGGTGCTGTATGCCGCCCGCGAGGGTGGTCGTGGAGTGTTGTATGCCGTGTCGGCTGATGCGCGCGTGCGCCAGCGGCTGGTACTGGCCGACGGTGATGTCCGCGAACCTTCTTGGTCGCCATACCGTACAAAGCGCTAACAGAGTGTTAAGATCCGCACGTATTCATCCCTACATCCGGCTTTAGGAGCCTCAAAGGTAACTACATGAACAAGACCACCCGCGTTTTGCTTGTCTCCCTGCTGTCCGTGGCCGCTCTGGCCGGTTGCTCCAAGAAGGTCAAGGAACAGCCTGCTGCTCCGGTCGACACCGGCAGCACCTCGCAGCCGACCGGCCCGTCGACCTCCGGCCTGTACGGCCCGGGCGACCTGGACACCGACGCCTGCCTGCGCCAGCGCGTTGTGTTCTTCGACCTGGACCAGGATGCAATCAAGCCGGAATTCCAGGCCCAGATGGCTTGCCACGCCAAGTACCTGCGTGACCGTCCGTCGGCCCGCATGACCCTGCAGGGTCACACCGACGAGCGCGGTTCGCGCGCCTACAACCAGGCCCTGGGTGAGCGTCGTGCCAACGCCGTGTCCTCGGCGCTGCAGGCCAACGGTGGTTCGGCCAGCCAGATCACCGTCGTGTCCTACGGTGAAGAGCGTCCGACCTGCACCGAGTCGAACGAAGGTTGCTGGTCGCAGAACCGTCGCGTCGAAATCGTCTACACCGCGCAGTAATCCATGCGCATCGGCATCAAAACCCTGATGCTGGTCGTTGCGGCAGCCCTCGTGGCTGCCGCACCGGCGCAGGCCCAGCGGCAGAGCCTGGCCGACCGCGTTGGCGCGCTCGAGCAGCAGGCCTACAACAACAGCTCCAACCAGGACCTGTTGAACCAGGTCAACCAGCTTCGGCAGCAGATCCAGCAGCTGCAGAGCACGGTTGAGCAGCTCCAGAACGAAAACGCCCAGCTCAAGCAGACCTCGCAGGACCAGTACCTGGACCTGGACGGGCGTCTGAACCGTATTGAAGGTGGCTCGGCCCCGATCCTTCCGGCCGCTCCGGCCGCGAATGCACCGGCCGTTGCCCCCAAGCCCGCCGCACCGGCAGTGGCCGCCACCGAGCGGCCGCCCTCCGTGCACGGCGACGCGGGCAGCCTTGCCGCCAGTGGCGATGAGCGTACCGCGTACAACGTAGCCTTTGATTCGCTCAAGGCCGGCAAGTACGACGACTCGGCCCAGCTGTTCCTGAGCTTCCTCGAGCTCTATCCCAATGGCGTCTACACCCCCAACGCGCTGTACTGGCTGGGTGAAAGCTACTACGCCACCCGCAATTTCCCGCTCGCCGAGTCGCAGTTCCGCGACCTCATCGCGCGTTACCCGACCCACGACAAGGCCTCTGGTGGCCTGTTGAAGATCGGCCTTTCCCAGTACGGCGAAGGCAGGATCGATGAAGCCCAGGCCACCCTGGAGCAGGTCGTCAACACCTATCCCGGCTCGGACGCCGCGCGCACCGCGCAGGACCGTCTGCAGGCCATCCGCCTCGGCCAGCAGATCCGCTGAGGCCCCGACCGGCCAAGGCCGGTATAATCAAAGGTTGGCCCGACTGTTTCGGGCACCGTAGAGCCAGGCCCTGCCTGGCTGCTCTCGTTTCCGTAACCGCACACCAGACGCCCACGATGACCACCCCCCTGTCCGCCGCCGCCGCGCTCCCCAGCGAGATCGTGCAGTCGCCCCTGCCACGGCTGAAGATCACCGAGATCTTCACCTCCCTGCAGGGCGAAGCCGATACCGCCGGCTGGCCGACCGTGTTCGTGCGCCTGACCGGCTGCCCGCTGCGCTGCACCTACTGCGACACCGCCTACGCCTTCCACGGCGGCACCTGGTGGGACATCGACGAGATCGTGCGCGAAGTGCTGGCCCAGGGCGTCCACCACGTGTGCGTGACCGGTGGCGAGCCGCTGGCGCAGAAGCGCTGCCTGGTGCTGCTTGAAAAGCTCTGCGAGGCCGGCCTGGACGTCTCTCTGGAAACCTCCGGCGCGCTGGATGTGGGCGGCGTGGACCCGCGGGTGTCGCGCGTGGTCGACCTCAAGACCCCCGGTTCGGGCGAAATGGCACGCAACCGCTTGGAGAACCTGCCGCTGCTGACCCGCCGCGACCAGATCAAGTTCGTGCTGTGCAGCCGCGAGGACTACGACTGGGCGCGGGGCATGGTCCGCGAGCACCGCTTGAACGAGCGCTCGATGGTGCTGTTCTCGCCCAGCAAGGGCCAGGTCAGCCCGCGCGAGCTGGCCGACTGGATCGTGGAAGATCGCCTGCCGGTCCGCTTCCAGATGCAGCTGCACAAGATTCTGTGGGACGACGAACCGGGCCGCTGAGCCCGTTCGTTGCCCCTTGATATACCGGCGCGGGACAGCGTGCTGGCTTTCCCGCAACCCACCGGAAACACCCTCATGAAGAATGCAGTTGTCCTCCTGTCCGGCGGCATGGATTCCGCCGCCGTCGTCGCCATGGCCCGCGAGCAGGGCTTTGCCGTGCATGCGCTGAGCGTGCGCTACGGCCAGCGCCACACCTCCGAACTGGACGCCGCCGCGGCCGTGGCCAAGGCGCTGGGCGCGGTCGCGCACAAGACCGTCAACGTGGACCTGCGCAGCATCGGCGGCTCAGCGCTGACCGACGACATCGACGTGCCCGAAGCGGGCGGCGAGGGCATTCCGGTCACCTACGTGCCGGCACGCAACACCATCATGCTCTCGGTCGCGCTGGGCTGGGCTGAAGTGCTGGGCGCCAACGACATCTTCTGCGGCGTCAACGCCGTGGATTACTCCGGCTACCCGGACTGCCGCCCCGAGTTCATCAGCGCCTTCCAGACCTTGGCCAACCTGGCCACCAAGGCCGGCGTGGAAGGGGCGGGCATCCAGGTACACGCGCCGCTGCAGTTCCTGAGCAAGGCAGACATCGTGCGTGAAGGCGTGCGCCTGGGCGTGGATTTCGGTCTTACGGTGTCCTGCTACAACGCCGACGACAGCGGCGCCGCCTGCGGCCACTGCGACGCCTGCCGCCTGCGCGCACAGGGCTTCGCCGACGCCGGCGTGGCCGACCCGACCCGCTACGCCTGATCGCCGGGCTACGCCTGCGCCGCAAGATGGGTTAGAATGCGCACCCCCGGCGCGAAGTCGGGGCATGCAATGGGCCGTTAGCTCAGTCGGTAGAGCAGAAGACTTTTAATCTTTTGGTCGATGGTTCGAATCCATCACGGCCCACCAATTGCATCAACGACTTAGGCGCCCGATGGGCGCCTTTTTTGTGACTGTAGTCCTGAGGAGGCGGCGTGATGTTCTCATTTGGTCAACTCCAGATCAGACACCTCTCGACAGTGCAGGTTGGCGAGGACTAGAGGCGGGACATGGGACACAGTCCCGCCCTGCATCAACCGGCTTGAGATGGATATTCAGCCGGCTGTGGTTTCGCCAGTCCGTCTCTACAGGAACACGTAGCCAATGAGAAAGTCCAAGGAACCGGTCGGGACATTTTCACAATTCGGATAGAACGTGTCGAAGTGGCGCAGCTTCCTGTCAAATACGTACTTGCATCGATAGATGGGCTTCGTATCAGGAAGCGGGACATCGCTGATGTACCCGATCATGCCGAAGGTGGTGAGGAACTGCCCTTCGCAGTTCGGATCCGGTGACGTGAAGTACGCCTCGGTGTACCCCCAGAGCGCGCAGGCGTAGAGGGGTTTTGAGTTGGAGAAGGGCGCGCCTGAAATGAAACCCAGAGAGCCTTCGGCTCGCCAGCCAAACTGGTCCCAGTTGTCCGGGAAAAAGTGAAGCGTCGCATGTCGCTCCGCCCTGCCGTTGTAAAGCCTGGTGATCTCCCTCAGGCTTGCCCCGTCAGGCAGGGAAAGGGTGCCTGCCATAATTCCCGCAGCGGGCACGTGTAGACCCTGGTTGTTGGGAGCCTGGAGATCATCTCCTTGACTGGCCGATGCGGTCGTAGATGTGATGCCGACACCGGCGAGCAGAGTTGCGAGGGCCAAAAAGGACCTTGTCATGAATCATCCTGTTGGTTTGCGGGATCCGTTCCCGCGCCAGAATCGTAGGTAGTCGATTTCGTGCTCCGAATGACCGGGTTCGCAGATTCGTCTCGGACGCCATCAAATAAGTCGCCGATGTACAAAAACGGAAGCCGGCGCACGGTGCGGAAGTGAGCTTAAACACTGTTTGGGGTGAAGCACCAGAAGCGAAATAATGCTGGTCGCGACATCTTGCGCAAGGTCATCGAACATTCTCCGGAAGCGATGCGGTCCAGGCATCAGCGGAATGTTCCAGCAGCCTTCCATCGATAGCGAAGATCGAGAAGTGGTCGCTCAATTCGTTTGTGGATCAGGTTGCCGGAGAGGCACGCAACGAAGACGGTGAAGAGCAGGAAAAAACCATGATTGAGCCAATGCGCCGAAGGTAGGAAGTGGCCCCACATTCGACCGATGGCGGATATAACGAAGATGTGGGACAGGTACAGGGAATAGGAGGCATCTCCCAGCTCGATGAGCAGTCGGTTCGGGCGGTGGCCAGACGTCTCGAGCAATGCCGATCCAGCGATCAGCAATGCACTTCCCAGGCCTAGATGGATCACGCGCCGCAATGGGGCGTTGAACTCGGAATCCGATGGGGGTAACAGCGCAGCCGCCAACAACAACACGCCGAGACCGGTAATGAACAATAGAGATCCGAATCGAGGCGGAATGCGGCGCCAGTGCAGCCCCGTCAGTACACCTGCCAGGAACTCAAACGTCAGAGGGCTGAAGACGACCGATGCCGTTGGCGCTCCTTCATCAAATCCCTGCCAATAGCCGAATCCGACGAGACTTCCCCATGCCATGGCGAAGAGGCTGAGTCGTTGCCGGGTTCCATAGGCGAGCGCCAGCGCAAGCGAGAAGACCAGGTAGAAGTAGGCTTCATGAACAAGCGTCCACCCCACCGCCAGCACCGGCAGCTGTTGGTGTGGGATCAAGAGATACGAAGCAGCGATGCTCTGGTCGGCGTAGGAGCTGTTCACCATGGCGGGGGCGACCGACATCAGCAACACCACCAGTGTGGTGAACATCCAGTACAGGGGGACTACGCGCCACGCCCGCTGCGTCAGGAAGTCGCGCGCCGCGCTTGGTCCGGACCCTTTGCCCCGGGAGATGCTGGCCATCACGAATCCGGAGAGCACGAAGAAGAGATCGACGCCCGCGTCGGCGTTTCGGCCCAGCCAGTCGAGCAGCGCATGACCTTCCAGGTAGCGGAGTTCCACGAAGCGAAGATGAAAGATGAGTACTGCCACCGCGGCGATGGCACGCAACGCCTGCAGCGATTCGAAGCGCTCGCCCGCAAGGGTGACAGTTTGGCTCTTTGACTTCACGTGCGTGCCTGAGCCGGTAATGAGACGCAGGCGGCGGGGCGGGCCGGTTCTGACCGGAAGCAGTTCAAAAGCATGTTCCCTGGTATCGCGTCAGCACATCGCTAGGACGCGATTTTCCGCAGTCGATTCGGACGCTGGGAACAGACCCTGACGCTTCCGACGTGGCCACGCGCTCGAAGAGCGACGGAGAGCACGATATCGAACGTCAGTGGACGCATCTGGGAGTTATCCAGTTTTATTTGCTGCGTGAATGCCGCCCTTGATTCGAATGTCGCTTCCCTGAATGGCGAGGCTTGAGCGGCCGGGTAAGTAGCAGCGCGCAGTACGACAACGCCGGCCGGATTTTCTACACTGGTGTGAACTTCCGGTTCTGACGCTGGGGCAGGTGTGATGATGGGGTCTGCCGCCGAAGGCGCTTGGGCTGGTTGCGGCATGAATCCAGCCACGCAGGGCGTGGCTCTACTACACTTGTTGCATCCCGGTAGCTCCCGGGCGCTGACATGTGCTCTCCAGTGAAGATTCTCCTGACAGGAAGTTCAGGCCGGGTAGGTCGCGCCATCTTTGGCGCCCTGGCCGCCCGCCACGAGGTGGTGGGCATTGACCGGAGCCCCTTTGCGACCACGCGTCACGTGGCCGATTTCACCGATACCCGGATGCTGGCCAAAGCCCTGCAAGGCGTGGATGCGGTCATCCATGCCGCTGCGTTGCACGCGCCGCATGTGGGCCTTTTCAGCGACAGCGAATTCCAGCGCATCAACGTGGAAGGCACCCGCACGCTGGCGATGCTGGCGCGCGAGGCGGGCGTGCGGCGGCTGGTGTTCACCAGCACCACCGCGCTGTACGGGCACGCCATCGTGCCGGGGCGTTGCACCTGGGTGGATGAGCAGACCACGCCCCAGCCCCGCACCGTTTACCACCGCTCCAAGCTGGCCGCCGAACAGTGGCTGGAAGAGGCCGCTGGCCCCGACCTTGATGTGCGCGTGATCCGGATGTCGCGCTGCTTCCCGGAGCCGCCGGAACGCATGATGCTGTACCGGTTGCATCGCGGCATCGATGTGCGAGACGTGGCGGACGCCCATGTGGCTGCGCTGACCAACGACGGCCCGGCGTTCCAGCGTTACCTGGTCAGTGGCTGGACGCCGTTCCAGCGGGAGGATTGCGAGGCGCTGGTGACGCACCCGCGTGACGTTCTGGCCCAGCGGTGCCCGCAATGGCTGGCCGAGTACGACCGTCGCGGCTGGTCACTGCCGGTGGTGGATCGCATCCACGACGCGCACGCCGCCAGTGTCGGCTTGCAATGGCGCAGCTGGCGCGGGCCTGAAACGATCCTGGAGCAGTTGGCGGTGGGCAGTATCGAAGTCCTGCCCGATACCGCCCGCGTCGATGACTGCACCATTGAATAGCGTACTTACACGCCGCCTGAGCGCGGCATGGCGCAGACTAGGTAGATTGAGCAGCAGGCGCTGTGGAGGTGCCATGAACCGTTTTGTCCTGATCGGCCTGGGCGCACTGGCGCTGGCGGCCTGCAAACCCACGCCGACCGATACGACGGCTGCCCCCACCGCGCCTGCTACGAGCGAGGCCGCGGCCGAATCGCCGAAGCCGGCACCAGTGCCAGCCGCGCTGCCGGCGGCGGGCTCCGAGGGCCCGTCGTTCGATTGCGCCAAGGCCGGCTCGGATGCGGAGAAGACCGTATGCGGTGACGCACGGTTGTCCGCATTGGATCGGGAGCTGGCCGGGCTGTACAAGGCGGCGCAGACCGGTCCGGGCGAGCTTGACGTGGCCGCTGAACAGCGCGGCTGGATCAAGGGCCGCGATGCCTGCTGGCAGGCGGTGGACGCCAACCGCTGCCTGCTTGAGTCGTACCAGACCCGCATCGTCGAGCTCCGGCTGGCCGCGGCCACTGGGCCGGGACCGGCCGCGACGCAGTATCAATGCGATGACGCCAGCAAGCCGCTCTCGGTGGTGTTCTACAACGAGCTTGACCCGCAGGTTGCCGTCATTCGGTTGGGCCGTGACCAGGCCATCGCGTTTGCGGCACCGTCAGCCAGTGGCAGCCGTTACACCCGCGAGGGCGTGGAGTTCTGGGAACACCAGGGCGAGGCCACGCTGGAGTTCTACGGCACGCGCCTGAGTTGCAAGGCGGCGGGCAGGTAAAGTGAAGTGGGTGCCGGCACAGGCCGGCACCAACACACCGCTCAGCGTACGCGGCGGTAGCGCACTTCGTTCTGACGATCGCCCACTTCGGTGGTGACGAAGCCATCGCGGCTCTGGTTGATGTCGAACACGCTGCTGCCCACGTTGAGCTGGCCGCCATTGACCCAGCCCGACAGGTTCTGTCCGCTGGCCTGTGCCGACATCCGGCCATCGGCTTCGATGCGCATGCGGATGTCGGTGTTGTACATCGGGTTGTAGCCCTCGAACTCGCCCACCATCCACTGCGGCACGTACGAGGTATGACGCGCGCCCTGGTAGTTGTCGTCGTTGTAGCGCTCGTCCTGCTTGTTCGCGTTGTGCACCAGCGCGCCCAGGATTGCCGCACCGACCAGCACGCCGGCCGCCACCTTCGCATCATGGTTGTCGTCGTCGCGGTCATGGTGGCGATCATCGCCGCGCACCCGGAACGAGGCGCGGCAGCCGTCGTCTACCCACACATTGCGGCGGTCATAATCCCAGCTGCGCCCCTGGCGGCAATCTGCGCCGGACAACTTGCGGTCCAGCGTGACATAGCCGGCGTAGGGCAAAGGACAGGACTGGTAGCGGTTATCGCGGCTTTCGCAGGTGACAAAGTCATCCGCGCGCACGTCGGTCAGCGTGGCCAGCAGCAGCAGGGGCGTGCCAAGCAGCAATCGGGTCTGCATGATCAGGATTCCGGCAAGGGAGGTTCACTTGCCGAACGATGCGCAGGGCTTGATGAAATCCTGATGAAAGCAGGGCGCGGCCAGCGCGCCCTGTCGGCTTCCGGGCTCAGGCCGCCCGATCCACATCCTGGTCGCCGAAGCAGGCGCGGATCGCATCCAGCAGCTCGCTCATCGAATAAGGCTTGGGCAGGAAATGAATGCCCGGCGCCAGTTGCGGGGTGACCCGGTCCGGCTGCAGGCCGGAGGTGACCAGTACCGGCAGGCTGGGCTGGTGCTGGCGGATGCGGTGGGCAGCTTCAATGCCGCTCAGCCCGCCGAGGCAGACGTCGGTGAATACGAGGTCGAAGCGCTCGCCGGCCTGCAGCAGGCCCAAGGCGGCTTCGGCCGAGCTGACGGCGGCCACGTCGCAGGCCTGGCTTTCCAGCGCCATGCGGCTCAGTTCACGGGTGTCTTCGGTGTCTTCGATCAACAGCACGCGCGGTGCAACATGGCGCTTGGACAACAGCATGACGCGGGTTCCCCTGCAGGGTTTGGGTGGAAAGGCGCGGCAGTATGGGCAGCAGAAGGTGAGGGGATCGTGCAAAAACCTTCAGCCGAACGTTGTTCTGTTGTGCGCGGGTCAGGTAGGCCACGGTACAGTCGAGATCTGACCCCGAATGGAGCCAAATCGATGCAATGCCCCGTATGTACGACCCAAGCGCTGGTGATGTCCGAGCGCCAGGGCATCGAAATCGATTACTGCCCGCAATGCCGGGGCGTGTGGCTGGACCGTGGTGAGCTGGACAAGATCATCGAGCGCTCGGCCGGTGCCGCCGCGCCCGCCCCGGTGCGTGCCGCCGCGCCGCCTCCGCCGCCGCAGCAGGTCCACCCGCAGGTGCAGCACCGCGACACGCGCCACCTTGGCCAGCAGCACTATGGCGATGGCCAGGGCTACCGCAAGAAGAAGAAGGAAAGCTTCCTGTCCGACCTGTTCGATTTCTGATCGCCCACGCGGTCCGCGCGCCGGTCCTGCTCAGGGCCGGCGCAGGATGAATTCCAGGTCGCGGCTGTCGCCTACCGGGAATTCGTAGCTGCCTACCTGCACACAGCCGTAGCGCGCGTAGAAGCGCTGCGCGCCGAAGTTCTCCGACCACACGCCCACCCACAGCGTGCGGCGCCGGGGCTGGTCCAGCCAGTCCAGCAACGCGTCCATCAGCCGTGCGCCGTGGCCGCCGCCTTGGTGGCTGGCGTGCACGTACAGCCGCTTCAGTTCGATATCACCTTCCGTCGCCAGTGCATGGGCCAGGCTGTTCGGCCCGGCCGCGAGGTAGCCGATGGCCTGCTCGCCATCGAACAGCAGCAATGCGGCGCTGAGCGGATCTTCCAGCTCACGACGCTGGGGTGCAGGTGAGTAGTGCGCGTCGAGGAAGTCGCGCAGGTCCTGCGGCGGATACGAGTCGCCGAAGGTCTCTGTGTAGGTGGCCATGGCCAATGCAGAGAGCAGCTCTGCATCGGCAGGCGTTGCACGGCGGATCTGCAGTGCCATCAGAACCAGACCCGCACCCCGGCCACCCAGCGGGTGTCACGGGTGTGCTCGCCGGCGGCCTGGTGGTAATCGGCCGTGTCACCGAACAGGCGCTCGTGGCTGACACCGATGTACGGGGCGAAGCGGCGGCTGAACTCGTAGCGCAGGCGCAACCCGGCCTCGGCCTTGTTCAGGCCCGCACCCATGCCGTGCTCGGGCTCGTCCCTGGCGGCGAGCGTGGCCTCCACCAGTGGCTGCAGGATCAGCCGGTTGGTGAGCAGCAGCTCGTACTCGACCTCCACCGTGGCAGCCAGCTGTCCGCCTTCGCCGACATACGCCGTCGCCGAGGTTTCGAACTTGTACGGGGCCAGGCCCTGGATGCCGAACGCGGCCCAGGTGCGCGAGTCCGCCGGCCGGAAGTCCTGCTTCACGCCCACCAGCACGTCCCACCACGGTGACACGCTGCGCCCGTACAGCACTTCGAGATCGGACGACTCCGTGCGCCCGCCGCTGCGTTCGCCTTCGCTGCGTACCCATAGGCGGTTGATGTTGCCGCCGACCCAGCCGCCGGCTTCCCAGGCCTGGCCGGTGCCGTGCTGGCCATCCCAGTGTTCCAGCCGATTGATCAGCAGCAGGCTGTGCACATTCGGTGCGTGCTCCATCGCATCATGGTTGATGGGTGGGAAGGCGGCCGCTCGGTCGGCGTCGGTGACTTCGGGAATGGGTTCGCGCGGAGCAACCGGCGCGGTGCCATGGCCCATCGCGGCGTGATCCATCGTCGAGTGATCCATCTGCGGGTGGTCGACGCCGCCGTGATCCATGGTCGATTGGTCCATCGCTGAATGATCCATATTCGAGTGGTCCATCTTCGAGTGGTCCATCTTCGAATGGTCGGCCGCGGCCGGTGCAGCCGCGGGTGCTGCATCGGTGTGTGCGTGCGCATGCGACTGCGCCCACGCCGGCCCGGCGATGGCGCTTAGAAGGGCAACGGTGAGCATCTTCATTCTTCGATCCTCACTTCGCGCATCATCCCAGCTTCCATGTGGTACAGCAGGTGGCAGTGGTAGGCCCAGCGGCCCAGCGCGTCGGCGCGCACGCGGTAGCTGCGGCGGGTGCCGGGCGGCATGTCGATGGTGTGCTTGCGCACCTGGAATTCGCCGTCGGCGTTTTCCAGGTCGCTCCACACCCCGTGCAGGTGGATGGGGTGCTGCATCATGGTGTCGTTGACCAGCACGATGCGCATGCGCTCGCCGTAGTTCAGGCGCAGCGGTTCGGCGCTGGCAAACGGAATGCCATCGAACGACCAGCTGAATTTTTCCATGTGGCCGGTGAGGTGAAGTTCGACCTCGCGCGACGGCTCGCGCCCATCGGGATCCTCGAACAGACTACGCATCGCGCCATAGGTGAGCACCTGGCGGCCGTTGTCGCGCAGGCCGATGCCCGGGTCGTCGAGCTTGGGCTCGGTGGCCGCGCCCTGCATGTCGACCAGCGGGTTGCCGTTCTCGCTCGGCGCGTGGCGCGGTGCCTTACCGGCGCTGCCATGGCCGGCGTGGCCCATATTGGCGCCGCAGCCGCCTTCCATGCCTTTCATGTCGTGGCCCATGCCACCCATGTCATGCCCCATGTCGCTCATGGTCAGCAGCGGGCGTGGGTCGCGCGCTGGGATCGGTGCCTGCAGCCCGTGGCGCACGGCCAGGGTGCCGGCGGCGTAGCCGGTACGGCCCATGTCCTGGCAGAAGATGGTGAACGCATCCTGCCCAGTGGGCTCGACGATCACATCGAAGGTTTCCGCCGGTGCGATGCGGAATTCATCGATGCTCACCGGGTGGATGTACTGCCCGTCGGCGGCGACCACGGTCATCTTCAGGCCGGGAATGCGCACGTCGAAGTAGGTCATCGAACCGCCGTTGATGAAGCGCAGCAGCACCTTTTCGCCGCTGCGGAACAGCCCGGTCCAGTTGCCGGCCGGGGCGGTGCCGTTGAGCAGGTAGGTGTAGGTGTGGGCATTGATGTCGGAGATGTCGGTGGGGGTCATCCGCATCCTTCCCCACATGCCGCGGTCGGCGGTGGCCGCGCTCCAGCCATCGCGGCGCACGTCGCGCAGGAAATCGGGCAGCGTGCGCTTATAGTAGTTGTCGTGCTCGGCGAGCTTCTTCATGCGCCGGAACAGCGCGCCGGGGTCCATGTCGGTCCAGTCCGACAGCAGGATCACGTGCTCGCGGTCGAACCGGTAAGGGGCCGGCTGCAGCGGGTCGATGATAAGCGCGCCGTACAGGCCGGCCTGTTCCTGGAACATGGAATGGCTGTGGTACCAGTAAGTGCCGGACTGCTTGAGGGTGAACCGGTACTGGTAGGCCTCGCCCGGGGCGATGCCGTTGAAGCTCAGGCCGGGCACGCCGTCCATGTTGGCCGGCAGCAGGATGCCGTGCCAGTGGATGGAGGTGGGGTGCCCCTGCAGGGCGTTGGCCACGCGCACGTTGACGGTGTCGCCTTCGCGCCAGCGCAGGATCGGTGCGGGCAGGCTGCCGTTGACGGTGATCGCCGGGCGGGTGCGGCCGGTGAAGTTGGCCAGTGATTCGCCGATGCTCAGCTGGAACTGCTGGCCGCTGAGCACCTGCGGGGCGGTAGCCACGCGGGGGGCGGCGTTGGCCAGGGCGCGCGCGGGCACGGCGCCTGCCAGGCCGGCAACCACGCCGCCGGCAGCCAGGCCCTGCACGAACAGGCGTCGCGACGGTACGGGCGGGGCGCCCGCGCCGGGGGAAGAGGGGTGTGACATTGCAACTCCGAATCGGATCCGAGGGGCACGCGCAGGTGCCAGCAGGACGCGCGTGCGTCAGCACGGCATCGCGTTACGCAGGCGTTCGTGGCGAACGCGCGCTCAGGCGATGGGAGGGCGGGTGATACGGTCCAGCGGCGGGCTGGGCAGGGACGGGTGGGCAACCTGCAGCAGCACCGGCGACGGCGGCGGGGGTACCGGAATCCAGGCGACCTGCACGGTCAGGCTGGGCTGCTGGGCGCAGTTGCGCAGGCAGTCCTTGATCCGGCAGTGCTCGCTGTCGTCCGGTGCCTGGGCCGGCGGTTCGGCCGGGGCACCGTGCAGGGCGGCATGCTCCTGGCCATGGCAGGGCGGCGCGGGTGCGTCTTCGGCAGCGGCGGGCGTGGCCATCGCCAGCACCATGGGGCCGGCCATGGCCGCGTTCAGCCCGTTGAGCAACAGGCTGAGCATCAATACCACTCGCAGGAGCAGGCCACCGGCGGACATGGGCGCCACCTTACCGCCAAAGCGCGCACCACGCACCTGTGCCTGAACGGCAGGTTCAACGTTGGACGTGGGTCTGGCTGGGCGCGCGCGCATCAGCCTTCTTCGCGGACAATCTCGACCAGCCGCTCGCCGTAGCGGGACAGCTTGGTGCCACCGATGCCGCCCACGCGGCCCAGCGCATCGATGCTGGTGGGGCGCTGTTCGGCGATGTTGCGCAGGGTGCTGTCGTGGAAGATCACGAAGGCCGGCACGTTCTGCTCGCGCGCCAGCTCGGCACGCAGGCCGCGCAGGGCGTTGAACAGGGCCAGGTCCTGCGGCAGCACCGACAGGCCGGTGCGCTGGCCGCCGCGCTCGCGTTCGCGGGTCCTGGGGCTTTCGCGGCGCATCATCACCTTGCGCTCGCCCTTGAGCACCTGGCGGCTGCCGTCGGTCAGGCGCAGGCCGCCGTAGGCGTCGCTGTCCACTTCCAGCAGGCCGGCGGCCACCAGCTGGCGGAACACGCTGCGCCAGGTGCGGGCATCAAGATCCTTGCCGATGCCGTAGGTGCTCAGTTCGGTATGGCCGAACTGGCGGATCTTGTCGTTCTCGCCGCCGCGCAGGATGTCGATCAGGTGGCCCACGCCAAAGCGCTGGCCACTGCGGTACACGCAGCTCAGCGCCTTCTGCGCGGCCACGCTGGCATCCCAGGCATCGGGTGGTTGCAGGCAGTTGTCGCAGTTGCCGCACGGCTGCGGATAGGTTTCGCCGAACCCGGCCAGCAGCACCTGGCGGCGGCACTGCATGGATTCGCAGTAGCCCAGCAGGTGGTCGAGCTTGGAGCGTTCCAGCGCCTTGCGCTCTTCGCCCGCCTCGGACTGCTCGATCATCTGCTTGAGCAGTACCACGTCGCCCAGGCCATAGCAGAGCCAGGCTTCGGCCGGTTCGCCATCGCGGCCGGCGCGGCCGGTTTCCTGGTAGTAGCCTTCCATCGACTTGGGCAGGTCGGTATGCGCCACGAAGCGCACGTCGGGCTTGTCGATGCCCATGCCGAAGGCGATGGTGGCGCACATCACGATGCCGTCTTCGCGCAGGAAGCGGCGCTGGTTGGCCGCGCGCACCTCGGCCGGCAGGCCGGCGTGGTAGGGCAGGGCATTCATGCCCTCCTTGCACAGGAACTCGGCGGTTTCCTCGACCTTGCGCCGCGACATGCAGTAGACGATGCCCGCTTCATCGCGGTGGCCGCGCAGGAAATCCAGCAGCTGGCGCTTGGCGTTGTCCTTCTGTACCACGGTGTAGCGGATGTTGGGCCGGTCGAAGGAGCTGACGAAGTGCTGGGCATTGGTCAGGTCCAGCCGCTCGGCGATCTCGCGCTGGGTCGGCGGGTCGGCGGTGGCGGTCAGCGCGATGCGCGGCACGTCCGGCCAGCGCTCGTGCAGAACGGTGAGCTGGCGGTATTCAGGCCGGAAATCGTGGCCCCACTGCGAGACGCAATGGGCTTCGTCGATGGCGAACAGGGCAATGCGGCTGCGCGCCAGCAGGGACAGGAAACGGCCGGTGAGCAGCCGCTCGGGCGCGACGTACAGCAGTTCCAGCTCGCCGGCGGCCAGCTCGCGCTCTACCCGGGCGGCGGTTTCGCCATCCAGGGTCGAATTCAGGTATTCGGCGCGCACGCCCAGCTGGCGCAAGGCTTCCACCTGGTCCTGCATCAGCGCGATCAGCGGCGAGATGACGATGCCGGTGCCCTCGCGCAGCAGGGAAGGCACCTGGTAGCACAGCGACTTGCCGCCGCCGGTGGGCATCAGCACAAGCGCGTCATTACCGGCCGCGACATGCTCGACGATCGCCTGCTGCGGACCGCGGAAATCGTCGTAACCAAAGATGCGGTGCAGCAGTTCGTGCGCGGGGCGGGAAGACATCGCCCTAGTTTACCGGTTCCGGGGAGCGTTCCCCGTCCGGAATTCCCCCGATGGAGCATCGGGGGAACGGGGCCGGCGTTACTGCAGGAGCGAGCGGAGCATCCAGGCGTACTTCTCGTGGGTCTGCAGGCGCTGGGTCATCAGGTCTTCGGTCGGGGCGTCGTCGGCGTCGTCGGCCACGTCCAGCACCTTGCGGGCGGTCCGGCACACGGCCTCGTTGGCGGCGACCAACTGGCGTACCATCTCACGCCAGTCCGCGCTGTCGGTCAGGCCCGGTTCCTCGGCGATCGAGGTCAGGGCGGCGAACTCGCGGTAGGAGCCCGGCGCGTTGAAGCCCAGGGCGCGGATGCGTTCAGCCACGTCGTCCAGGGCCGCCCACTGTTCGGTGTACTGGGTCTCGAACATCAGGTGCAGCGAGTTGAACATCGAGCCCGTCACGTTCCAATGGAAGTTGTGGGTCTTCAGGTAGAGCGTGAACGCGTCTGCCTGGAAGGCCGACAGGCCCTCGGCAATCTTCTTGCGATCCGCTTCCTTGATCCCGATATCAATGTTCGGGGCCGAGGGCGCCGCTGCTGCCAGCTTCAGTTTGGCGCCCTGGGGCTTGGCGGCCTTGGGTTTGGCCGGGGTCTTGGTCTTCGCCATGGGGGAAATCCTCGTGTTGGATGGGATGGCCTTCACAATAAGTCAGACTAACCTTCAGTTGTACTCATAAGTTCTAAACGATCCGATTGATGACCGCTATCAAACAACCCGATGCTTCGTCCCTGTCTTCGCAGCAGGCCGCCATTGACGGGGCCATGAGCCGTGATCGCGGTCGTCTGCTCGGCATGCTCTCGCGCTGGCGGGCCAAACCGGCCGATGCCGGCGTGGCGGCGGCATTCCAGCAGGCCCTGCACGCGTCGGTGCAGCGGCGCCAGGCGCGGGCGCTCAACCAGCCGTCGATCAGTCTGGACGACAGCCTGCCGATCGCGCGTGAAGCCGAGCGCATCACGGCGCTGATCCGCGAACACCAGGTCGTGGTCATCGCGGGTGAAACCGGGTCGGGCAAGACCACCCAGCTGCCCAAGCTGTGCCTGGCCGCCGGGCGCGGCGTGGCCGGCATGATCGGCTGCACCCAGCCGCGACGGATTGCCGCACGTGCGGTGGCCACCCGCGTGGCGCAGGAGCTGCACTCCGAGCTGGGCACTACGGTCGGCTACCAGGTGCGCTTCACCGACCGGGTCGGCGACGATACCCGCATCAAGTTCATGACCGACGGCATCCTGCTGGCCGAAATCAGCAGCGACCGCTGGCTGTCGCAGTACGACACGATCATCGTCGACGAGGCGCACGAACGCAGCCTCAACATCGATTTCCTGCTCGGCTACCTCAAGCAGCTGCTGCGCAAGCGCCCGGACCTCAAGCTGATCGTCACCTCGGCGACGATCGATACCTCGCGCTTCGCCCAGCACTTCGACGATGCGCCGGTGATCAGCGTGGAAGGCCGCACGTTCCCGGTGGAAGTACGCTACCGCCCGCTGGAAGGCGAGGGCGGTGGCGATGAGGACGGCGGCCGCGATGGCGAACGCACCGTCAACGATGCGGTGGTGGCGGCGGTGGATGAGATCACCCGGCTCGACCCGCGCGGTGACATCCTGCTGTTCTTCCCCGGTGAACGCGAAATCCGCGACGCGCACCAGGCGCTGGAACGGCGTAAATACCGCGAAACCGAAGTGCTGCCGCTGTACGCGCGGCTGTCGGTGAAGGACCAGGACGCGGTGTTCAACCCGGGCAGCAAACGCCGCATCGTGCTGGCCACCAACGTGGCCGAAACCTCGCTCACGGTGCCGCGCATCCGCTACGTGATCGATCCGGGCCTGGCCCGGGTCAAGCGCTACAGCCCGCGCCAGAAGCTGGACCGGCTGCATATCGAGGCGGTTTCGCAGGCCAGCGCCAACCAGCGCAAGGGCCGTTGCGGTCGCGTCTCCGCAGGCATCTGCTATCGGCTTTACTCGGAAGCGGATTTCCAGTCGCGCGCCGAGTTCACCGATCCGGAAATCCGCCGCTCCAGCCTGTCCGGGGTGATCCTGCGCATGCTGCAGCTGGGCCTGGGCCGGATCGAGGATTTCCCGTTCCTGGAAGCCCCCGACGAGCGCGCCATTGCCGATGGCTGGCAGCAGCTCGGCGAGTTGGGCGCGATCGACAACGACCGCCGGCTCACCCCGATCGGCCGCCAGATGGCGCGCCTGCCGGTGGATGTGAAGCTGGCCCGCATGCTGGTCGCCGCGCAGGCGCAGGGCTGCCTGCGCCCGATGCTGGTCATTGCCTCGTTCCTGGGCATCCAGGATCCGCGCGAACGCCCACCCGAAGCGCGTGCCGCGGCTGACAACGCACACGCGCTGTTTGCCGATGGGCGCTCTGAATTCGTCGGCGTGCTGCGCCTGTGGGAAGGCTATCGCCAGGCCCACGAAGATCTTACCCAATCCAAGCTGCGCGGTTGGTGCGATCGCCATTTCCTCGGCTTCCTGCGCATGCGCGAATGGCGCGAGCTGCACCGCCAGCTGCGCGTGCTTTGCGAAGAGCTGGGCTGGAGCGAGGAGCCGGTGGACAATGCGATGGCGCCGTTGCTGGCCGGTTCGTCGGCCCCTGCGCCCGTTCGCGATGATGCCGGGAGGGCCAAGGCCACCCGTGGCCAGCAGCATCGTGCCGCCCGTCTGGCCCGCGAGGGCAAGGTCGAACCGCCAGCTGCCACGGTTGTGCCCGCCGCCCCCGCAGCGGCCGTAGAGGCCCGCAATGCCTTCAGCGAGCGCGTGCGTGCCGCGGCCTACCAGACCCTGCACCGTGCACTGATCGCCGGCCTGCCGACCCAGATCGGCCATCGCAGCGACAAGGGCGATTTTCTGGCCCCGCGCCAGCGCCGCTTCCTGCCCTTCCCCGGCTCGGTGATGGCCAAGCGGCCGCCGCCATGGCTGCTGGCCGCCACCCTGCTGGATACGCAGAAGGTATGGGGCCTGACCAATGCGGCGATCGAACCGGACTGGGTGATCGCCGAACTGCCGCACCTGCTGCTGCGCAAGCACTTTGATCCGCACTGGTCGCGTGCGCAGGGCCAAGTTCTGGCCTCGGAGCAGATCAGCCTGTTCGGGCTGGTGCTGGCACCGAAGAAGCCGGTGCACTACGGCCGCATCGCCCCGGGCGAGGCGCACGACATCTTCGTGCGCCAGGCGCTGGTCACCGGCGAGATCAACACCCGCGCCAGTGTCATCGCCGACAACCTCAAGGTGCTGGAGCAGGCGCGCGAAGAAGAAGCCAAGCTGCGCCGCGCCGGCATCGTGGCCGATGAAGGCTGGCAGGCGCGCTGGTACCTGGACCGGATTCCGGCCGAGATCCATTCGGCCACCGGTCTGGATACCTGGTGGAAGGCGCTGGCCCCGGAGAAGAAGCGCGCGCTGGCGTGGACGCTGGCCGACCTGCTGCCGGGCGAGGGCAGCGATGCCGAGCGCTACCCGACCTACCTGCCGCTGGGCGATGCGCGGCTGGCGCTGCACTACCGCTTCGAACCGGGAAGCGACGAAGACGGCGTCAGCCTGGATGTGCCGTTGCACCTGCTCAACGCGTTGGATCCGGCACGTCTGTCGTGGCTGGCGCCGGGATTCGTGGCCGACAAGGCCTCCGCGCTGATCCGCAGCCTGCCCAAGGCCATGCGCCGCAACTACGTGCCGGCGCCGGACTTCGGGCGCGCCTTCGCCGAGGCGTTCCCCGCGCCGAGCGCCGACGACCTGCGTGGCGAACTGGCCCGGTTCCTGTCGCGCGCGACAGGCGCGCAGGTGGCGGCCATCGATTTCGATGAAAGCGCGCTCGACCCGCACCTGCGCATGAACCTGCGCCTGCACGATGCGCAGGGCAGGTTGCTGGCCGCCTCGCGCGACCTGGAGGCGCTGCGCGCCCGCTTCGGCGCGCAGGCCGGCGATGCATTCGCCGCACGCGCTGGCCGTGCGTTGGCAGCCGAAGGACTGCGTGATTTCCCGGTGGCGCCGATTCCGCTGCAGGTACCCGGTGAAGCCGGCGTGCCGGCGTATCCGGCGCTGGTGGATGCCGGTGAATCCGCCTCACTGCGCATTTTCGCCGACCGCAACGAAGCATTGGAGCAGCATCCGCGTGGCGTACGCCGGCTGATGGATATCGCGCTGGCCGACAAGGCCAAGCAGGCCCGCAAGCAGCTGCCGGTGCCGCCCAAGACCGGCCTGCTGTATGCCTCGATCGAATCGCAGGAACGCCTGCGCGGTGACCTGGTGGATGCGGCGCTGAATGCCGTGCTGGCCGACGGCCTGGGCGAGATCCGCGACCCGGCGGCCTTTGCCAAGCGGCGCGATGCCGCCGGCCGCGACCTGTTCGGCGAGGCGATGGCGCGGCTGAAGCTGGCGGAAAACATCCTGGCGCACGTGGCCGAACTCAAGCCGCTGCTGGAAGCACCGCTGATGGGCTGGGCGCGCGGCAACCTGGATGACCTGGAACAGCAGCTGGCGGCGCTGGTCCATCCCGGGTTCCTGCGTGAGACGCCTGCTGAAGCACTGGCGCAGTATCCGCGCTACCTGCGCGCGATGATCCTGCGCAGCGAACGGGCCAAGCGCGATCCGCCGCGTGACCAGGCGCGGATGCTGGAACTGCGGCCGTTCCTGGATGCCCTGGAAGAGGCGCAGGCGCGCGGCCTGCGCGACCGCACGCAGTGGCAGGCGCTGCGCTGGGACCTGGAAGAATTGCGGGTGTCGCTGTTCGCGCAGGAACTGGGGGCCAAGACCGGCATTTCGGCCAAGAAACTGGCCCAGCGGGTGGCGGCGCTGCGCCAGGCGTGAACGGGCATGTCCCGCGCGGCAACCGCGCGGGACATGCGGGTCACTTGATTCGCTGGACCTTGGCGCGGGTGTTGGTGCCCTTGACCTGCAGGTACCAGGCGCCCATCACGCCCGGCGCAATCGACACTTCAGGATCGGTGCGGCGCACACCCGAGAGCGTGGTGTCGTCGGTCTGCTCCCATTCCTGGTTGTTGGCCAGCACGTAACGGCGCCCCTTGCCGAAGCCACGGAACTCGCCCTGCAGCGTGCTCACGATCGGCTCCTTGCTGCCGAAGTCGAAGAAGCCGCGGTTCTTCACGATCACTTCCTGGCGGCCTTCCTCGCGTGCTTCTTCGCGCACCTGTTCGCGCACCTGCTCACGCACGTCAGCGCTGACCGCGGCCACCTTGCCCTGCAGCCAGCCGTTGAGGGCGGCCAGTTCGGCGGGGCTCAACTTGTCCAGGCCAGCTGCCTTGAATTCGGCCGGGGACATCTGCTGCTGCAGGTCGCCTTCGACCACGCGCTGGGCGAGGGCGGGCCCGGCCATGGCCAGCAGGACGGCCGCAGCGGCCAACACTCTAAGACGGGAAAAACGCATGGCAGCTCTCCAGGAATGCACGATGGAACCGGTTCTGATTGTCCGGCAACGATACCAGCGCTAGTGTAGGGCTCTCTATCTTGTCTGCATGATGCTGTGAACCGCGCTTCTGTCCCCGGCCTGGATGGCTTGTTGAACCGACCCTCGGCGGCTTCGCTGTCCCCCGCAGTGCGCGAGGCGCTGCTGAAGCGCTGGCAGGCCAACGATGCCGACCACGCCCAGTCTGCCCCCTGGCCGGTGCTGGCCGATACCCTGGATGCGCTGGCCCTGCTGTCGGCCGACGACAGCGCCCTGCTGGCGGCCCTGTTGTTCGACCTGCCGTGGCTGCGTGCCGGGCTGGACGCACTTCCGCTGGGCAGCCACAAAACGGCCGTGTTCGGCCTGCTCGAGGGCCTGGACGCGGCCGACCAGGTCTGGGCGCTGCACGCCGGGCGCGATGCCGGGCGCAACAGCGAAGGCCTGCGCCGCCTGCTGCTGTCGATCATCCAGGACCTGCGGGTGGTGCCGATCCTGCTGGCCCGGCAGCTTGCGCGGATGCGCGCGGCCGATCGCCTGCCCGAGGAAGAGCGCCGCGCGCTGGCCCAACTGACCCGCGATATCCATGCGCCGCTGGCCAATCGGCTCGGCATCTGGCAGCTGAAGTGGGAACTGGAAGATCTGGCGTTCCGGCACCTGGAGCCGGAGACTTACCGCCGCATTGCACGTGAAGTGGACGAAACACGGCTGGCGCGCGAACGCTATGTCGAGTCGGTCAAGAAGGTGCTGTCGCGCGAGCTGCTGGCGCAGGGCATCGAGGCCGAGGTCAGCGGGCGCCCGAAGCACATCTACAGCATCTGGCGGAAGATGCAGAAAAAGCGGCTCGCCTACGAGCAGCTCTACGACATCCGCGCGGTGCGGGTGATGGTCAAGGACGTGGCGGCCTGCTACGCCGCGCTGGGCGTGGTGCACTCGCTGTGGGCACCGGTGCCGAGCGAGTTCGATGACTACATCGCCCGGCCCAAGGCCAATGACTATCGCTCCCTGCACACCGCCGTGGTGGGGCCGGAAGGGCGCACCATCGAAGTACAGATCCGCAGCCACGACATGCACGCCCAGGCCGAGCTCGGCGTGGCCGCACACTGGCGCTACAAGGAAGGCAGCAAGGGCGCGGAAAAGGCGTTCGACCGCAAGATCACCTGGATGCGCCAGCTGCTGGAGCAGTCGCAGGAAGGTCATGGCGGGGAGCTGGCGGGTGCGCTGGACGCCGAGCTGACCGAGGACCGGGTCTATGCGCTGAGTCCGAAGGACGAGGTGATGGACCTGCCGCAGGGCGCCACGCCGCTGGATTTCGCGTACCACGTGCACACCATGGTCGGCCACCGCTGCCGTGGTGCGAAGGTCAATGGGCGCATCGTGCCGCTCACCTACCGCCTGCGCAGTGGAGACCGGGTCGAAATCCTCACCGGCAAGGAAGCCGACCCGCGCCGGGACTGGCTGCTGGCCTCCAACGGTTACCTCGCAAGCAACCGCTCGCGCGAGAAGGTGCGCGGCTGGTTCCACAAGCTGGACCGGGCGCGCAACGTGCAGGCCGGGCGCGACCTGCTCGACCGCGAACTGAAGCGGCTCGGGCTGGCGCAGGCGGACCTGGCCGTGGCGGCGAAGAAGTTCCATGCCGACAGCGTCGATGACCTGTACATCCAGGTGGCGCTGGGCGACACCGGCCCGCACCAGGTCAGCCGGGCACTGCTCGAAGCCGAACGTGCCGCCACGCAGCCGGCGGTGCCCGCGTTGCCACGGCCCACCGCGCGCCGCGACAGCCTGGGCAAGTCCAAGTTCACCGTACAGGGCGTGGGCAACCTCCTGGTGCAGCTGGCGCGCTGCTGCCAGCCGGTGGCCGGCGAGCCCATCGTCGGTTACCTGACCCGTACCCGCGGGGTCACCGTGCACCGCACCGACTGTGCCGCATTGGCGCGGCTGTCCGCCGCCAGCCCGCAGCGCATCCTGCCGGTCGAATGGGGCCAGGCAGGCGGAGGCTACGAGGTTGACGTGGTGGTCGACGCGGTGGATCGCCGCTGGCTGCTCAAGGACATCACCAACCTGATCGCGCAGGAGGATGCGTACGTGCTGGACATCCACAGCGACAACGTCCGCAACAGCGGCCGTGCGCACCTGCGCCTGCGCCTGAAAGTGAGCGATTACGGCCAGCTTTCGACACTGTTGGGGAAGCTGGATGCCTTGCCCGGCGTCAGCGACGCGCGGCGTCTGGGCTGACCTCACGTGACTCACGCTACGCTCACGGAATGAGCCGCCATCCCGACCATGAGGACGCCGCGCATGCCGCCCTGCGCCGCGTGCGCCGCGAAGGCCGCTGGTGGTGGGTGCAGGCCTGGCAGTCGCGGCGCATCTGGCGCTGGGCGCTGCTGGTGGCGGTGGTGGTGTTCGTACTGCTGGTCGCGTTCGGGCGCCCCTTGGCCAACTGGTTCTGGAATGAGCCGCAGGTGGAGCAGCTGCTGGACAGGGGCGACCGTGCGCTGGCCGCGGGCCGCCTGAGCGCAGCCGATGGCAGCGGCGCGCGTGAGTGGTACCAGGCGGCGCTGGCGCTGGACAGCGATCGTCCGCAGGCCCGCGCCGGCCTGGCGCGTACGGGCCAGGCCGCGCTGGCGCAGGCCGCTGCCGCCCTCGATGCCGGCGATGCGGCAACCGCGCAACGCGCGCTGGCCCTGGCCCGCGAACTGCAGGTGCCGCAGCGCGATGCCGATGCCGTGGCGCGCCGGCTGCGCGACCACCAGCAGGAGGGGGCCGGTATCGGCGCGCTGTTGGGCCGGGCAGAAGCGGCGTTGCAGGCGCAACGCCTGGATGGCACCGATGACAGCGCCCTGCCGCTGTTCCAGATGGTACTGGCGCGCGCGCCCAACCACCTGCGCGCACTGGAAGGGCGCGAGGATGCGCTTTCAGACCTGCTGCAGCAGGCACGCGACGCGGCGGCGCGGGGAGATGTGGCCGCAGCGGCGGAACAGGTGCGCAGAGCGCGCGGCTTCGACCCCGGTCATGTCGATCTTCCGGCCAGCGAAGCGGCGCTGAACGCTGCGCTTGAAGCCCGCTTGAACGAAGCACAGCGGTTGCTGCGCAGGCAGCGCTGGCAGGCGGCAGGCGAGGCGTTCCAGAGTGTGCTGGCGACGCGGCCGGACGATACCGCAGCGCAGCAGGGACAGCAGCGGGCGATCGAGGCGCTGCTGGCCTCGGCCGCCCGCTTGGCGGCGGACTTCCGCTTTGATCTGGCGGGGCAGGCGCTGGCGTCGGCAGAGGCATTGGGAGCCAATGGACGCCAACTGGACACCGCCCGCCAGGCCATCACCCAAGCCCGCCAGGCCGAACGCGCCCTGACCTCGCCCCCTGCGCCGAATGCCCGAGGCAAACGGGAGGTGGTTGCGTTGCTGCGGCGCTTTGATGAAGCCCAGGCCCGCGGCGATTTCCTCTCGCCTCCTGGGCGAAGCGCTTACGATGCATTGCGCGAAGCGCAGGCCATGGCACCGCGGGACCCGCGCGTGCGCGCTGCCACGCAACGCCTGATCCCCGATACGGGCGCCTGTTTCGAGGACCATCTGCGCGGCAACCGGGTACAGGCCGCCAGCGCCTGCCTGGAAGCGTGGCAGACCCTGTCGCCCGGCGATGCGGCGCTGACCCCGGCACGCCAGCGGCTGGCACAGCGCTGGCTGGCGATCGGCAGTGAACGGCTGGGCCAGGGAGATGTCGAATTCGCGACGCTGGCGCTGCAGATGGCGTCACGCTGGGGCGCAGGCTCCAGCGCCGCCGAGTTCCAGTCACTGCAGGCGCGGCTACGGGACATCGGCGCCCAGCGCTGAGAGCCGCCAACGGGCTCGGCTATAGTATTGGTCCTTCATTCCTGGGGCCGGCATGACCGTCCTTGTCTCCGGGGCGACCAGTCAGATCGGCCGCTTCCTGATTGCCCGCCTTGCACTGACCGGCGTACCGGTGGTGGCCATCAGCCGACGGCCGCAACCGCCGCAGGCGGGCGTGCAATGGCGGACCGGTGACCTGAAGACCGTGCTGGCCGCAGACCTGAACGAGCGCTGGCGTGCCATCGTCAGTTTCAGTCCGATGGACGCCTGGGCGGACTGGCTGGCAGCGCAGGCGGTGGCGCCCGCACCGCGGATCATCGCCACCAGTTCAATGAGCGTGGTGACCAAGCAGGGCTCGGCGCAGAGCGACGAACAGCAGGTGGTGGCCCGACTTCAGTACGGCGAGGACGAACTGGCCCGGCAGGCGGCACGGCTGGGCATGGCGTACACCCTGTTCCGGCCGACCTTGATCTACGGCGCGGGAGTGGACCGCAGCCTGTCGCCGATCGTCGCGCGCGCGCGCCGTCTGCGCCTGTTCCCAATCCCCATGGCCAACGGCATGCGCCAACCCGTGCATGCCGACGATATCGCCCAGGCCGTGCTGGCTGCGCTGGAGAGCGACGCGGTGGACGGCAAGGTGCTGGAGATCGGCGGTGGCGAGCGGCTGGACTACATGCAGATGTTCCGCCGGGTGCATGCCAGCCTGGGCGGCGGCGCGCTGCCCCTGTACCTTCCATTGTCGGCGTTGCGCCTGCTTGCCGCCTTGCTGCCGCGGGCGCGCGGTCCGGTATCCCGGCTGCAGCAGGACCTGATCGCCGACAACCGTGCGCTGGTGTCATTGCTGGGGGTCCACCCAAGGGCGTTCCAGCCGGACGCCAGTACGTGGACGCCGATGACGCCGGAGCAGGCCCGGGCCCGGCTCGGCGGTGGCGCACGCTGATGTCGATCGTGCCCCCCCGCATCGGTGTGGCGTTGTGCACCTACAACGGCGCGCGTTACCTGCAGGCGCAGCTGGACAGCGTGCTGGCCCAGAGCATGCCGGTGGATGAAGTGGTGATTGGCGATGATGGCTCTTCCGATGCAACGCTGAGCATCGTGGCGTCATTCGCCACGCGCGCGCGGTCCATGGGAATCGGAGTCACCGTTGTCCAGCATCAGCGCAACCTCGGCTACGTACTGAATTTTTCCGACGCCATGCAGCGCTGTCGGGCAGACATCATCTTCCTCTGCGACCAGGACGACGTATGGCACCCCGACCGGGTGGAGGCGGCGGTGCGCCGGTTCCACGCAGACCCGGCGCTGCTGCTCCTGCACAGTGACGCCCGGCTGGTGGATGGCCATGGCGACGCGCTGGGCGGCACCCTGCTGGAGGTGCTCCGCGTCCATCCGGCCGAGATCGACCTGGAGCGCTCCGGCCAAGCCTTGGATGCGATTCTGCTGCGCAACTTCGTCACCGGTGCCACCTGTGCGCTGCGCCGTTCGCTGCTGGCGCAAGGGCTGCCCATCGCCGCGCGCTGGAGCCACGATGAGTGGTTGGCGGTGATTGCTTCACTGCAGGGTGGCCTGGACCTGCTGCCGCGTCCGACCATCGATTATCGCCAGCACGGCAGCAATCAGATCGGGGCGTCCCGGCGTTCGTTCCTGCAACGGCTGCGCGGGCTGGATCTGCTGGATGCGGTGGCACGGCGGCGCACGGCCGAACGCCTGCAGGCCCTGCAGGCTGTGTTGGACCAGCGCGATGTGAACATCGCGCCGCCGCGCGTGCAGGGCCTGGCGGCGATCGCCTGGCGTATGGCATGGTCGCGCGTGCAGCTTTACCGCAGGCCGGATGTCGGCTGGGCCTGGATCGGTCACGACGCGCCCCGTCTGCTGGCCCGCCTGGCAAACGTCTGCCTGGCCGGCGGCGGCTGGCAGGGCGTAGCAGCCGCCTGCACGGGAGCATGGGCGGGATGGCGGCTGCGCGGCCTGGCCTGATTTGAACTGGGGTGAAACGAGGACGCGGCGGTCAGCTGCGGCTGCGGTGCCTGCGTTAGACTCGACAGATTCAACTCTGCCCGATTCCCGTGCCCCCACGCTACGATTCCGACGACAACGACGCGTTCGAGGACGACACCGACAGCCGCTGGCCGCTGTGGCGCCGTCGCCTGATCACCTGGGGCATGGCCGCCGTGGCGCTGGCGCTGGGTTTCCTCATTCCCTATACGGTGTACCTGAACACCCAGGTCACCCAGCGCTTCGGCGAACTGCGCTGGCAGATTCCCACCCGCGTCTACGCACGGCCGCTGGCATTGGCGCCGGGCGTGGCCATGGATGCGCAGACGCTCAAGACCGAGCTGGCGGCATCGGCCTACCGTGATGACGGCACCGGCAAGGCGCCGGCCACCTTCAGCCAGGACGGCGGCCGCTTCGTGGTGTCCAGCCGCGGTTACAACGACGTCGACGGCAAGGTCGCGCCGCGTAGGATCGAGCTGAGTCTGTCCGGTGGCCAGGTCGCCTCGCTGCGCGACGCAGACAGCCGCAAGGCGCTCAAGGCCGCGCGGCTGGACCCGGCGCGTATCGCCACCCTGTACGGCCAGAAGCAGGAAGAGCGCCGCCTGGTCCGGCTCGAAGACACCCCCGAGCTGCTGGTCACCGGCCTGCAGGCGGTGGAGGACAAGGATTTCAACCGTCACCATGGCATCGACCTGAGCGGCATCGCGCGCGCGGTCTGGGTGACCGTGCGCTCCGGCGGCCAGAGCCGCCAGGGCGCTTCCACGCTGACCCAGCAGCTGGCCCGCAGCGGCCTGCTCGGGATCGGCAAGGAACAGACCGTCACCCGCAAGTTCAACGAGGTGCTGTACGCGCTGATCATAGAGGCGCGCTACGACAAGCGCACCATCCTGGAGGCCTACCTCAACCAGGTGTACCTGGGCCAGCGCGGCAGCCAGGCGATCCACGGCATGTCCTCCGGCGCCGAATTCTGGTTCGGTCGTGACCTGTCCTCGCTCAACACCGAACACATCGCGCTGCTGATCGGGCTGGTCAAGGGGCCGTCCTACTACGACCCGCGCCGCAACCCCGAGCGCGCGCTGGACCGGCGCAACTTCGTGCTCGGCAAGCTGCACGAGAACGGCCTGATCGACGACACCGAGCTGCAGCGTGCGCTGAAAGCGCCGCTGGGCGTGCCGAAGAACCCCGGCCTGATCGCCGCCAACCGGTTCCCGGCCTATGTCGACCTGGTGCGCCGCCAGCTGGGCCATGACTACCCCGAAGCCGTGCTGCAGGGCGCTGGCCTGAGCGTGATGACCGGCATGGCGCCCTCGGCCCAGGCCTATGCCGAAGGTGCGGTGACCAAAACGCTGAAGTCGCTGGAAAACAAGCGCCGCCCCGAACTGCAGGCCGGCCTGGTGCTGACCGACGTGCACAACGGCGACGTGCTGGCCGTGGTCGGCAGTCGCGATGTGTCCGAGCCGGGCTTCAACCGCGCCATCGAAGCGCAGCGGCAGGTCGGCTCACTGCTCAAGCCGTTCGTGTACCTGCTGGCGCTGGCCCAGCCGGACAAGTATTCGCTGGCCACCTTCGTCGATGATTCGCCGGTGACCGTGCAGCTCAGCCGCGGCAAGCGCTGGACCCCGGGCAATGCAGACAACCGCAGCCACGGTACCGTGCGCCTGGTCGACGCGCTGGCCAATTCCTACAACCAGGCCACCGTGCGGGTGGGCATGCAGGTGGGGCCGGAGCGGGTCACCCAGCTGATCCACGTGCTGGCCGGGTTGAAGGCCGAGAGCAATCCGTCGGTGATCCTGGGCGCGACCGACCAGAGCCCCTATGCGATGGCGCAGCTTTACCAGTTCCTGGCGTCCGGTGGCGAGATCCAGCCGCTGCACGCCGTGCGCGGCGTGCTCGATCCGCAGGGCAAGCTGCTCAAGCGCTATGACAAGACCCCGGCGCCGGCCCAGGAAGGCGACTCCATCGCCGCCAACCTGATCAGCATCGGCCTGCAGCAGGTGGTGTCCAGCGGCACCGCCGCGCGCCTCAACGCCGATGGCCTGTCGCGCCTGCAGGCGGCCGGCAAGACCGGTACCTCCAACGATGGTCGTGACAGCTGGTATGCCGGCTACACCGGCGACCACCTGGCGGTGGTCTGGATGGGCAACGACCAGAACGAGCAGACCGGCCTGTTCGGCGCCACCGGCGCCATGCGGGTCTGGTCGGGCATCTTCAGCCGCCTGCCGAGCGCGCCGTTGAAGGTCAGCAACAAGGGGCTGGACTGGCAGCCGGTGGAAGCCGGCGGCACCGCCGCCACCGACGAGTCCTGCCCGGGCGCGCGCCGCTTCCCGTTCGTGGTCGGCTACGCGCCGGCCTACACTGCCTGCGTGGCCCCCACCGCATTGCCGGAAGGCGAAGGCGGCGAGGGTGGCGAAGGCGGTGGCTGGCGCAGCTGGTTCGGCCTGGACAAGAAGCCCGAACCGGCCGCCGAGCCGGCGCAGGCCGCTCCCGCGGCCACTCCCCCCGCTCGATGAAGCGCAACGCAAGGCAGCTCCGCATGACGACTTCCCGCACCGTGATCCGTACCGCTTCCGTGCTCGCGCTCGGCCTGGCGTTGGCCGCCTGCGTGTCCACCGCGCCGCCGGTGAAGCCGCCGGTCGACACCACCACGCCGGCACAGCGCATGGCGGCCGTGGATGCCAGCGCCGGCAAGGACGACAAGGAGCTGGATGTGCAGCCGCTGCGCGATGCCGGCATCGAGGACCTGCGCGTGGTGGCCAAGGCCAAGCGCCAGGCCAACGACCTGGCCGGTGCGGCAGAAGCGCTGGACCAGGCGCTGCTGATCAACGAAGGTGATCCGTCGATCGTGCAGGAACGCGCGGAGATCGCGCTGCTGCAGGGCGACTGGGCCCGCGCCGAAACGCTGGCCCGCAAGGCGGTGGAGCTTGGCTCAAAGACCGGCCCGTTGTGCCGCCGCCACTGGGCGACCATCGAACAGGCGCGCCTGGCGCGCGGCGAGAAGGAAAACGCGGCATCGGCGCACGCCCAGCTGGAAGGCTGCACGGTGCCGGGCATCAAGCGCTATTGAAACGGTGCCGGCCAGCGGCCGGCACTACAATGACGGCATGTCCCGCCTTGCCCACGCCAGCAGTGAAGCCCTCAACGAGGGCGGCACGCTCGCCAGCCAACTTGATGCCTTCGTCGCCCGTCCGGCGCAGCTGCGCCTGACCACGGCCATCGCCGAAGCCTTCGACCAGCGCGAGGTGCTGCTGGCCGAGGCCGGCACCGGCACCGGCAAGACCTTCGCCTACCTGGTGCCGGCGCTGCTGTCGGGCCTGAAGACCATCATTTCCACCGGTACCCGCGCGCTGCAGGACCAGCTGTATCACCGCGACCTGCCGCGCGTGCGTGCCGCGCTCGGGGTGGGGCACAGCAGCGCGCTGCTCAAGGGGCGGTCCAATTACCTGTGCCGGTACCGGCTGCAGCAGGCGCGCGGTGAGCCGCGCTTCACCTCGCCGCAGGAAGTGGCGCAGTTCCAGCGCATCCTGGCCTGGTCGGGGCGGACGAAATTCGGCGACATGGCCGAACTGGAAGCGCTACCTGACGATTCGCCGCTGTACCCGATGGTCACCTCCACGGTGGACAACTGCCTGGGTACGGAGTGCCCGTTCTGGGATGACTGCTTCGTAGTGCAGGCGCGCCAGCGTGCACAGGCGGCCGACGTGGTGGTGGTCAACCACCACCTGCTGCTGGCCGACCTGGCGCTCAAACAGGAGGGCTTCGGCGAAATCCTGCCGGGCGCGCAGGCGTTCGTGATCGACGAAGCGCATCAGTTGCCGGAGCTGGCCGCCAATTTCTTCGGCGAAGGATTCGGCATGCGGCCGTGGCAGGAGCTGGCGCGCGACTGCCTGGCCGAGAGCCGCAGCGTGGCCGGTGCGCAGGCCGCGCTGCACGCGCATGCCGACGCGCTGGAGCAGACCCTGCGCGAGCTGCGCACGGCGATGGACGGCCTGCCCGCGCGCGGTACCCAGTGGCGCGCCCTGGCGGTGCCGCAGGTGCGCGATGGCTTCGATGCCGCGATGAGTGCGCTGGTCGGGCTGCGCGATGTACTGGATGGCGTGCGCGCGTCGTCGCCCGGCCTGGATGCCTGCCACGCGCGGGCGATGGAGGCGGTGTCGCGGTTGTCCCGTTGGTTGGGCGATGACGCGCCGCTGCTGGACTTCGATACCGAGCCGGAGCAGGTTCCAGCACCGGCCGAGGTGCTCTGGTATGAGCTCACCCCGCGTGGCTTCCGCTGCCAGCGCACGCCGATGGATGTGTCCGGGCCGCTGCGCGAGCACCGCCAGCGTTCGATGGCGGCGTGGATATTCACCTCGGCCACGCTGACGGTGGACGGCAGGTTCGAGCACATCGCCCAGCGGCTGGGCCTGGACGACCCGATCACGTTGCTGCAGCCCAGTCCGTTCGACTGGGCCCGGCAGGCGCTGTGCTATCTGCCGACCGACCTGCCGGATCCGGCCGCGCGTGGCTTTGGTACCGCGCTGATCCGCGCGCTGACCCCGGTGCTGGAGGCATCGGGCGGGCGCGCATTCCTGTTGTTTGCCTCGCATCGCGCATTGCGCGAAGCCGCCGAAGCGCTGCGCGACGCGCCGTGGCCGTTGTTCGTGCAGGGTGAGGCGCCGCGCGCCACGCTGCTGCAGCGCTTCCGCGAATCGGGCAACGGCGTGCTGCTGGGCTCGGCCAGCTTCCGCGAGGGCGTGGACGTGGTGGGCGATGCGTTGAGCGTGGTGGTGATCGACAAGCTGCCGTTCGCCGCCCCTGATGACCCGGTGTTCGAGGCACGGCTGGATGCAATCCGACGCGATGGCGGCAATCCGTTCCGCGACGAGCAGCTGCCGCAGGCGGTGATCGCGCTCAAGCAGGGCGTGGGGCGGCTGATCCGCAGCGAGACCGACCGGGGCGTGCTGGTGCTGTGCGACCCGCGCCTGGTCAGCCGCAGCTACGGCCGCACCTTCCTGGATTCGCTGCCGCCGTTCCGGCGCACCCGTTCGCTGGGCGATGTGCAGACCTTCTTTGCGCCACAATGGCCTGCCACTGCTGCCGACACCGGGACTGCCAGTCCCGCCGCGGTTGCCGATGCCTTTCCTACTTCCCTGTTCTGATCCCCATGAAACTGCTCGCCTTTGAAACCGCCACCGAAGCCTGCTCCGTTGCCCTGTACGTGGATGGGCAGGTGCGTGAGCGCTTCGAGATCGCCCCGCGCCGCCATGCCGAACTGAGCCTGCCCTGGGCCGAGGAACTGCTGGCCGAGGCCGGGCTGGCGCGCTCGCAGCTGGATGCGATTGCCCTGGGGCGGGGGCCCGGCGCGTTCACCGGCGTGCGGCTGGCGATTGCCATCGCACAAGGCATCGCGCTGGCGCTGGATCGCCCGTTGATCCCGGTCTCCACCCTGCAGGTGCTGGCGCTGCGCGCGCCGGCTGAAGCCACCCACGTGCTGAGCAGCATCGATGCGCGCATGGGCGAGGTCTATGCGGCGCGCCACGTGTGCGTGGATGGCCAGTGGCAGCTGCAGGGCGAGGAAGTGGTGTGTGCGCCGGAGGCCGTGGAACTGCCCGATGGCAGCCGCTGGTTCGGCGTCGGCACCGGCTTCGGCGCGGCCGAGGGCGTGCTGGCCACGCGGCTTGCCGATCAGCTGGACGGTGTCGACGCGCAGGCATTGCCGCGTGCCTCCGACCTGCTGGCGCTGGCGGTACCGATGTTCGAGCGCGGCGAGGCGATGGCCCCGGAGCTGGTTGAACCGGCTTACCTGCGCAACAACGTCGCCTTGACCCTGGTCGAACAGCAGGCCGCGCGGGCGGCAAAGCAGCGCTGATCAATCAGAGCGCCCGGAGCCGGCGTTACCGGTCGTCGCGCAGCTCGCCGCCGGGCAGGAACACCCAGGTCCGGGTGACCTGCAGGATATCCACGCCGTCATCGGTCTTGGGCAGCGGCGGGAACGGCTGGGCCAGGCGGATTACCCGCAGCGCGGTTTCATCCAGCAGCGGCGTGCCGCTGCTGCGCAGGATCCGGCTGCTTTCCACGCTGCCATCGCGGCGCACGCCCACGGTGATCACCACCTGGCCGCCCAGCCGGCGCTGGCGCGCCTCATCGGGGTAGTTGAGGTTGCCCACGCGTTCGGCGCGGTCCACCCACGCGCGCAGGTAATTGGCGTAGGCGTATTCGCGGGTGCTGGCCGACACGAACTTGCGGTTCGGGCGCTTGGCGTACTGCGCCGAACGCAGGTGCACCTCGGCGGCCAGTCGGGCCATTTCGGCATCGCGCTGTTCGCGCGCGGTCATCGCCGCGTCCGGCTGCGGATTCTCCGGCAGTGGCTGTGGCTGCGCCTCGGCGATCGGGTCGGGGCTGTTGCGGCTGGCCACCACCCGCGCCTGCGGCGGTGGCGGGCGCGCGGCATCCTGGCGCTGCTGCGGCACCGGCGACAGCCCCGCCTGCGGCTGCGGCACGATCCCGGTCTGGTTGTCACGCGGGCGCTGCGCCTTGTCGTGGTCGCCGCCGCCCTGCTGGTTGGCCTGGGCCAGGAAGTCGGCCTGCCTGGGGGTCAGCGGGGTCTGGGTCTGGCTGAAGATCACGTCCAGGGTCGGCACCAGCGCGGCGTTGTCGCTGACCGCGAAGCCCACCCCCAGGATCAGCAGCGCATGCACCAGCGCCGACAGCGCCAGGGTCGCGCCCAGGCGCTGCGATTCGCGGGCCTGCAGGGGCACCATCGGGGCGACCGCCGTACTCATTGCGCCAGGCTGGCCTCGATCGCGTCGAACAGGGTGCCGGCGATGTTCAGCCCGAACTGCGCATCCAGTTCGCGCACACAGGTGGGGCTGGTGACGTTGACCTCGGTGAGGTAATCACCGATCACGTCCAACCCCACGAAGCGCATGCCACGGCGCTTCATTTCCGGCCCAACCTGGGCGGCGATCCAGCGGTCGCGCTCGCTCAGCGGGCGGCCTTCGCCGCGACCACCGGCGGCCAGGTTGCCGCGGAACTCGTCGCCCTGCGGAATCCGCGCCAGGCAATAGTCCACCGGCTCTCCGTCGACCAGCAGGATGCGCTTGTCGCCGGCGGTGATGTCGGGGATGAATTTCTGCGCCAGGGTCAGCCTGCGCTCGCCATCGGTCAGCGTTTCCAGGATCACGTTGAGGTTGGGATCACCGGTGCCGCTGCGGAAGATCGAGCGCCCGCCCATGCCGTCCAGCGGCTTGAGCACGGCCTGGCCATGTTCCAGCACGAACGCCTTCAGGTCGGCGTGGCGGCGGCTGACCAGGGTCGGTGGGCAGCACTGCGGGAAGAGCAGGGCGGCCAGCTTCTCGTTGTAGTCGCGCAGGCCCTGCGGGTCGTTCACCACCATCGCGCCCGCTTGCTGGGCCACGCCCAGCACCTGGGTGTCGTAGATGAATTCGGCATCCACCGGCGGATCCTTGCGCATCAGCACCACCTGGCCGGGGCCGAAGGTGGTCTGGCTGAATTCGCCCAGCGTGAACCAGTCATGCTTGTCGTCGCGCACCTGCAGCGGCGCGGTACGGGCCATCGCCACCCCGTCGCGCAGCGCCAGCCCGCCGGGGCTGACGTAGTGCAGGGCATGGCCACGGCGCTGGGCTTCCAGCAGCATGGCGAAGGTGGTGTCCTTGGCGATCTTGATATGGGCGATGGCATCCATCACCACGATGACGTTCAACGGCATGGTCGCAACCTGGCGGGCAGGCGCTGATGGTAGCGGCAATGCGCCCGTATTGCCTGCCCGGAGCGGCGGAACGCAGCGTCCGGCGGTCTTCACGCTTTGCGCAGTTCCGGGCCGGGCCGGTTCGCGGGGGGCGCTCCCGGCTTGGCTTGGGAAGCACACCCTTGATGACGGCCGCGTGGTGGGATATAGATACGCTTTCGCAGCGGCGCCGGACCAAAGCAGAAGCGTCGCGCGCTCGGGGAAAGGTAATGACTGAAAACATGGCTGCGGGTGGGGAACTCGCAGGGCTCAGGGTAATGGTCATCGATGATTCGAAGACCATCCGCAGAACGGCCGAAACGCTGCTCAAGCGTGAAGGCTGCGAAGTAGTGACCGCGACCGATGGTTTCGAGGCGTTGGCGAAGATCGCCGACACACAGCCGCAGATCATCTTCGTGGACATCATGATGCCCCGTCTCGACGGGTATCAGACCTGCGCGCTGATCAAGAACAACCAGCTGTTCAAGGCCACGCCAGTGATCATGCTGTCGTCCAAGGACGGTCTGTTCGACAAGGCGCGCGGTCGCATCGTGGGCTCGGAGCAGTACCTGACCAAGCCTTTCACGCGTGAAGAACTGCTGGGTGCCATCCGCACATACGTAAACGCCTGACCAGGGGGGAAAGGCACAATGGCTCGAATCGTTCTGATCGAGGACTCACCGACCGACCGGGCGGTGTTCATCCAATGGTTGACCAAGGCCGGGCACGAAGTGCTCGAGGCCGGCAACGCCGAGGACGGGATCAAGCTCGTCCAGGAACACCAGCCGCAGCTCGTGCTGATGGACGTGGTGCTGCCGGGCATGAGCGGCTTCCAGGCGACCCGCGCGCTGAACCGCGATGAGAAGACCAAGGCCATCCCGGTGATCATCGTGAGTACCAAGGCGATGGAAACCGACAAGGCCTGGGGGCTGCGCCAGGGCGCGGCTGCCTATGTGGTCAAGCCACCGCGCGAAGAAGACCTGATCGCGCAGATCAATGAACTGCTGGTGTCCTGATGCGTTCTCCCTTCGACATCCTTGAAGCCTACGAACGGCGCAGCCTGGCCCATGCGGTGCAGCTGCCCGAGCGGCAGTTCGCCCAGGACCTGTGGCGCGGCGTCGGCTACCGGGTCGGCAAGCGCCACCTGGTCTCGGACTTCCGCGAGGTGGTCGAAATCGTGCCGATGCCGCCGATCACCCCGGTGCCTGGCGCGCAGCCGTGGCTGCTGGGCGTGGGCAACCTGCGTGGCAACCTGTTCCCGGTGGTCGACCTGAAGTACTTCATGGAAGGCGAGCGCACCGTGCAGCAGGAAGGCCAGCGGGTGCTGATCATGCGGCAGGCCGGCGGCGACGTTGCCCTGACCATCGATGAACTGTTCGGCCAGCGCAGCTTCCAGCTGGACCAGGACATCGAGAGCGGCGACCTGGCCAGCGGCCGTTACGCCCATTTCATCGACCGCGCGTTCCATGGCGACGGCCACGACTGGGGCGTGTTCTCGCTCTCGCTGTTGTCGCGTACCCCCGAATTCAGGCAGGCCGCGGCGTGAACGCTGCTGCCTGCCTCACTGCATTGAAGATCGAGGTTGAACGATGAGTACTTCTTCGGAAACCGCCAAGGCCGGCAAGCTGGGCACGGTAGGAACCAATTTCTGGCTGGGCCTGCTGGCCCTGTCGATGATCGTGTTCGGCGTCAACACCGGCGTGGCCACCTGGCAGGGCAGTCGCCTGGCCGGTGCCAGTACCGGCGCGGCCGATCTCCAGGTGCTGTCCCAGCAGCTGGCCAACCAGGGCCGTGAAGCGGTCTCGGGCAACGCCCAGGCGTTCACCGCCTTCAAGGACACCAAGGCCCGCATCGAAAGTACCGTGAGCAGCCTGCAGGGCCGCTACGGCAGCGAAGCCAACGTGTCCGGTCCGCTCAACCAGCTGACCCAGACCTGGGAGCCGCTCGGCAAGAGCGCCGCCCAGCTGGTGGCCAGCGAACCGGCGGTGCTGGCCCTGGCCGGCAACGCCAACAACTTCGTCAACGGCGTGCCTGCCCTGCAGGCCCAGCTGAACGAAGTGGTGCGCGCCATGTCGGCCAGCGGCGCCCCGGCGTCGCAGGTCTACAACGCCCTGCAGCAGGTCGTGGTGGTGGGCTCGATGGCCCGCCGGGTGACCGAAATGCGCGCCGGTGGCGGCAACGCCGCCGCCGCGGGCGACGCGCTGGCCCGCGACTCGGTGGTGTTCACCCAGGTGCTGGACGCGCTGCGCAACGGCAACGAAGAACTGGGCATCGCCCCGGTCCGCAATGCCGCCGCGCTGGCCGCGCTGGAGCAGTCGCAGAAGCAGTGGGACACCATGAAGCAGGACGCCGACGCGATCCTGGCCAGCTCGCGCCAGCTGTTCTCGGCGCAGTCCTCGGCCGCGGCGCTGACCGGCGGTTCGACCAAGATGCTCGATGACAGCAAGAAGCTGTTCGAGGCGTTCTCCTCGTTCGGTTCGGTGCGTGATACCCGCCTGTTCCCGAACTTCTGGCTGGGCGTGATCTCCGGCGCACTGTCGCTGATCGCCATCATCGGCTTCGTCAGCAGCACCGTGCGCAGCCGTTCGCGCGAACAGGAACTGCGTTACCAGACCCAGGTGGAATTCAACAGCCGCAACCAGCAGGCCATCATGCGGCTGCTGGACGAAATCAGCTCGCTGGGTGAGGGCGACCTGACCGTAAAGGCCTCGGTGACCGAGGACATGACCGGCGCCATCGCAGACGCAATCAACTACGCCGTGGACGAACTGCGCCACCTGGTGACCACCATCAACGACACGTCGGCCAAGGTCGCCGTGTCCACCCAGGAAACCCAGGCCACGGCCATGCAGCTGGCCGAAGCGGCGGGCCACCAGGCCAACCAGATCACCTCGGCATCGGACCGCATTGGCGAAATCGCGTCGAGTATTGAACAGGTGTCGCGCAACTCCGCCGAGTCGGCCGACGTGGCACAGCGCTCGGTGGTCATCGCCGCCGAAGGCGCCGGCGTGGTGCGTGAAACGATCCAGGGCATGGACCAGATCCGCGACCAGATCCAGGAAACCTCCAAGCGCATCAAGCGCCTGGGCGAGTCCTCGCAGGAAATCGGCTCGATCGTGGAACTGATCAACGACATTTCCGAGCAGACCAACATCCTGGCGTTGAACGCCGCGGTGCAGGCGGCCTCGGCCGGTGAAGCCGGCCGTGGTTTCGCCGTGGTGGCCGACGAAGTGCAGCGCCTGGCAGAACGCACCTCCGGTGCGACCCGCCGAATCGAGAACCTGGTCCAGGCCATTCAGGCCGATACCAACGAAGCGGTCAGCTCGATGGAGCAGACCACCGCCGAAGTGGTGTCCGGTGCACGCCTGGCCGAGGATGCCGGTACTGCACTGACCGAAATCGAACGCGTGTCCAACGCGCTCAACAACCTCATCAAGAACATCTCGATCGCCGCCCAGCAGCAGTCGTCGGCCGCGTCGGACATCACCCGCACCATGGGCGTGATCCGTCAGATTACCGGCCAGACCTCGCAGGGCGCGGGACAGACCGCCGAGTCGATCGGTCATTTGGCACAGCTGGCGGCCGACCTGCGCCGCTCGGTTGCCGACTTCAAGCTGCCGGCGTGAGCCGCGGGCAGGGCGGAGAGGGAAGGAATCAGCAGATGATGCATCGCGATAAAGCACAGCACGACATGCGCGCCCACCTGCCGGGAGACCTGGCATGAGCACGCTGCGCGATGCCATGAGCCACGCCGCCCTGGGCTGGGTGAAGCCGGAGCTGGACGAGACCCTGCGCCAGGTGCGCAACGAGCTCGAGTACTACGCCGAAGACCCTGCCGATGGCAGCCGCATGCGTTTCTGCGCCGGCTACCTGCACCAGGTGCAGGGCACCCTGCGCATGGTCGAGCTGTATGCCCCGGCGATGGTGGCCGAGGAGATGGAACAGCTGGCCAATGCCATCGGCGCCGGGGAAGTCCCCGACCGCGACGAAGCCTGCGCCACCCTGATGCGCGGCAGCGTGCTGCTGCCCGATTACCTGGAGCGCCTGCAGAACGGTCACCGCGACATCCCGATCGTGCTGCTGCCGCTGCTGAATGACATCCGCCTGGCGCGCGCCGCGCCGGTGATCAATGAAAGCGTGCTGTTCGCGTTCGCACCGGACAGTGCCAGCGCCACCGAGGCCGAACTGGACCACGCACGTGGCAGCCTGAGCGGACGCAACCGCGAGCTGCTCGACACCGTGGGCAATGCGGTCAAGGAAGAGCTGCTGCGCATCAAGGACGCACTGGACCTGCACCTGCGTACCGGCGGCGAGCCGGCCCAGCTGCAGACCCAGGTCAACGAACTGGGTGCGGTCGCCGACACCCTGGGCATGATGGGCCTGGGCGTGGCCCGCGGCGTGGTCGTGCAGCAGCGCGATGCGCTGCGTGGCGTGGTCGACGGGCAGCAGCAGATCGATGAGACCCTGCTGCTGGATATCGCCGGTGCGCTGCTGTACGTGGATGCCTCGCTGGACGACCAGGTCGCCCACCTCGGCGCCGGCGGCAGTGGTGAAGACGATCCGAGCGCGGCCGAAGGCCGACGTACCGTTGAAGTGCTTGCCCATGAGGCGATCGCCAACTTCTCGGCCGCGCGCGAGCATTTCGTCGCGTTCATCGAAACCAACTGGAACCACGAGCAGCTGCACGAAGTGCCTCGCCTGCTGGGCGAGGTCGCCGGCGCGCTGCGCATGCTCGACCTGTCCACGCCGGCCGATTACCTGCAGGGCGTGCGCCAGTACATCGCGGTCGAGCTGATCGGCCGCCAGCGCGTACCCAGCGGCCGCCAGCTGGACACCCTGGCCGACGCCATGGCCAGCCTGGAGTATTACCTCGAAGCCCTGCGCGAACGCCGCCAGGGTCGCGACGACATTCTCGACATTACCCGCACCAGCCTGGAAACGCTGCGTTACTGGCCACTGCCGGACGAAAATGCCGCCCCGGTCGATGCCAGCGCCGAAGCGCTGCCGGTTGCCCCGGAACACGTGGAGCTGACCGGATGGGATGCCCCCGTGCTGGCCCCGGTGGAAACGGCGGTCACGCCGGCCGCCCCGGCACCGGGCGACGTTCCTTCGCCGCCGCTGCCGGACTTCACCTTCGAGCCGCTGCCTGAAGTCGCTGCCGCCGCGCCCGTCGCGCCGGCCAGCAAGCCGGCGCCGACGCTGGTGTTCGAAGCGTCGACCGCCCCGGTCGCTGCGGACGCGCCGCAGTGGACGCTGCACAGCGAACCGGCGCGTACCGATGACGCTCCCACCTTCGCCCACTTCGATCCGGTGCTGGCGGAAGAGGCCAGCGTCGGCACGTCGTGGCAGGCCGCACCGGCAACCGACATCGCACCGATCGCCCTGGATGGCGTGGACGCGACGCCGTCCGACACCGCAGCACCGATCGCCACCGGGTTCGACCCGGTCGCCGCCGAACACGATGCACTGGAACTGAGCGACGAGCCGATCGAATTCACCTTCGACGAGCCGCTGCACAATGCCGGCGACGTGCTCTCGCTGCAGATCGACGATGCGCCGGCCACCGACTCCAGCGAGCTGGATGTACAGGCGCTGCCGGCGTTCCTGCAGGAGCAGGCCGAGCCGGTTGAAGACGAACCGGTTGAAGCGGTCGCTGTACCGGCCGAAGACCTGATCGATGCCCGCCAGGACGAGGCTCGCGAAGACGAAGCTGCCATCGAAGCAACGGGCGTGGGCTCCGTCGCTGGCGTGCAGGAAGCCGTGATCAGCAAGATCGAGCTGGACGACGAATCCGCGCGCTTCCTTGCCGAGCTGGATGCCGCCGCCGCGCAGTTCTCCACCGCGCCGGCTGTCGAGGCGCCTGCCGTGGTCGACGCGCCGGTTGCCGCTGACGAGCCGGGCACCATCGACGCCGGCTTCGAGGACGATGGCGAGAACATCGACCAGGATATCCGCGACGTCTTCATCGAAGAGTTCGACGAGGAACTGGTCAACCTGGGCAACCTGCTGCCGGTGTGGCGCATGGCCCCGGACAACATGGACCGCCTGCGTCCGATCCGCCGCGTGTTCCACACCCTGAAGGGCAGTGGCCGCCTGGTTGGCGCGCGCACCCTGGGCGAGTTCAGCTGGAAGATCGAAGGCATGCTCAACCGCGTGCTGGACGGCAGCCGCCCGGCATCGCCGGCGGTGGTGGCAATGGTCACCCAAGCCTATGAAGTGCTGCCGCAGCTCAACGCTGCGCTGCGCGATGGCAGCCGCGTGAGCGCGGACCTCCAGGCCATGCAGGGTATCGCCGACCGCGTTGCCGCGGGCGAGGAAACCTTCCATGTGCCGCTGCAGCGGCCGACTCCGGCCGCCGCGCCGGTGGAGCCGACCGACGTGGTCGTGGCCGACGTCGCGCAGGAAGCCGCCGAAATCGAGGCCGTCGAGGCGGTCGAGGAAACCGGCGGAACCCCGGCCAACATCGACGAGGTGCTGCGCGAAATCCTGGAGGCCGAAGTCGAGGCCCACCACGCCACGCTGCAGGCCTGGCTGGAAGAAGCACAGGCGGCGCCGCAACCGGTCACCGATACCCTGTTGCGCGCGGTGCACACCATGAATGGTGCGTTCGCGATGACCGACGTGCCGGAAATCACCGCTGTCACCGGTAACGCCGAGAGCTTCATCAAGCGCTCCTTGGCGGCCGATGCGGTGCCGGGCACCGAAGGCGTCGAGGCACTGGCCGCTGCCGCCGTTGCGATCCGTACCACGATGGTCGCGCTGCAGGCCGAAGCCCCGCGCATTCCGTCGCAGGCTGCGCTGGCCGAACGCCTGCAGGCGCTGGCCGAAACGCTTCCCGAAGCACGTTGGCCGGCACTGGTTGCCGACGATGGCATGGACCTGGACGGTGATGACGCCGACGAACTGGATGCCGTCGCCGATGCATCCCAGGCCGCGCACGATGTCACCGCGCATGAGCTGGCCGCGTTCTCCGCACAGTTCGATGAGCGCAATGGCTACGCCGTTGCCGACGACAGCACCGACACCGGGCTGCAGCAGGCCATCGTCGAGGCCGACGCGCTGTCGCTGGTCGACGCCGGCGAAACGGCGGACGATGCCCTGGTGGTCGATGAGCTGACGGGCAGCGACGATCTTTCGGCCTACTTCAACGCCGAGCTGGTGACCCCGTTCGACGCGCCGTCCAGCGCGCCGGTCGATACCACGCCGGAAACCGTGGACGCCCCCATCGTCGAGCACGGCCTGGAAACCGTGGAGCTGACGGGTGCGGACGATCTGTCGCGCTTCTACGAGCACACCCTGCCGGACACGGTGGAGGTTGCGGACGCAGCTGCCGCGGAACCGTCGCAGCCGCTCGACATCGTCGCCGAAGAGATCGTGGCCGAAGAGATCCAGGCCGAAGAGATCCAGGCCATCGAACTGGAGGCCGTGGAAGTCGAGGCGCTGCACGACGCGATCGAATCGGAGGCCGACGCACCGGTCACCGCCGATGACAGCGCCGGGTACAGCCTGGATGCCATCGAAGAAAACGAAGACGCTGCGGTGCTGGAAGACGTCATCCCGTCGACCCCCGCGTTCGGCGAATCGGTTGAACTGCAGCAGGCGCTGGACGATGGCCTGACCATCGTCGACGGTCCCGATGCGGAAGCGACTGTCGAAGACGCACCGGTGCTGGGCCTGGATGCCCGCCACGAAGCACTGGACGAGCGCGATGCGTTCGCCGAGGCCGAAGCAGGCCTGTCCGATGCCGAAGCATCGTCGCCGTCGGCACCGCTGTTCGAACTGGAAGACGCCCCGCTGTCCGCCGCCGTTGCGGCGGACGAAGCGGCCGCCGAAGAAGAGGAACTCGACGACTCCGGTTCGCTGGACTTCAGCGTGCTGGACCGCGAGCTGGTCGACATCTTCGTCGAGGAAGGCAAGGACCTGCTCGACCATTGCGATGGCCTGATCAGTGAACTGCGCGCCGCGCCCCAGGACCGCGAAGCGATCGCCGGGCTGCAGCGTGATCTGCACACCCTCAAGGGTGGCGCACGCATGGCCGGCATCAACGCCATCGGCGACCTGGGCCACGGCATCGAATCGCTGCTGGAGGCGGTCGCCGCCAACCGTACCGATATCGACCGAAGCGACGTCCACCTGCTGGAGCGTGGCTTCGACCGCCTGCACCAGATGCTGACCCGCACCGGTCGCCACCGCGACGTGGCCATGCCGGACGACCTGATCGCCGCGTTCGAAGCGCGCACGCTCGGCCGCGTCGAAGCAGAAGACGCGCCCGCCGCGCCTGCTGCCGCGGTCGAGGTCCCGGCGGTGGTCGATACGGCGGTTGCGTCGGCACCGTTGTCCGCACCGGTGCCGCTGGAAGCGTCCACTGACGAAGACACCCTGGCGCGTCCCCAGCAGGAGCAGGTGCGCGTGCGCGCCGACCTGCTGGACCGCCTGGTCAACCACGCCGGTGAAGTGGCGATCTACCGTTCGCGCCTGGAACAGCAGCTGGGTGCCTTCCGCGGTGCCATGGGCGAACTGGACCGCACCAATGCGCGCCTGCGCGACCAGCTGCGTCGCCTGGACCTGGAAACCGAAGCCCAGATCGTGGCCCGTTACCAGCGCGAGCAGGAACAGGTCGACCACAAGTTCGACCCGCTGGAACTGGACCGCTTCTCCACGCTGCAGCAGCTCAGCCGTGCGCTGAACGAATCCGCAGCCGACCTTGGCGGCCTGCAGGGCGTGCTGGACGATCTGTCGCGCCAGTACGACGTCCTGCTGCAGCAGCAGTCGCGGGTCAGCTCGGAACTGCAGGATGGCCTGATGCGCGCGCGCATGGTGCCGTTCGACGGCCTGGTGCCGCGCCTGCGCCGCGTGGTCCGCCAGGCCGGCCAGGACACCGGCAAGCAGGTCCACGTCACCCTGGACGGTACCCACGGCGAACTGGACCGCAACGTGCTCGACCGCATGGTCGCGCCGCTGGAACACATGCTGCGCAACTCCGTGGCCCATGGCCTGGAGACCCCGGAGCAGCGTCGCGCCGCCGGCAAGCCGGAGGAGGGCGAGATCGCCATCCGCCTGCGCCGCGAAGGCTCGGAAATCGTGCTGGAAGTGGCCGATGACGGCGCTGGGCTGAACCGCGAGGCGATCCGTCGCCGCGCCGAACAGCGCGGCCTGGTCGAGGCCGACGCCGTGCTCGGCGATGCCGAGCTGGACGCGATGATCTTCTCGCCCGGGTTCAGTACCGCCGACCAGGTCAGCCAGCTGGCAGGCCGCGGCGTGGGCATGGACGTGGTGCACAACGAAGTGCGCCAGCTCGGCGGCTCGGTGGACATCCACTCGGTGCCGGGCAAGGGCGTCACCTTCACCCTGCGCCTGCCGCAGACCCTGGCGGTCACCCAGGCGGTGTTCGTGCAGATCGGCGAGACCACCTTCGCGGTGCCGGTCGCCTCGGTCAGCGGTATCGGCCGGATCTCGCGCGAGCGCTTCGAATCGGCCAACGGTGGTTACCACTACGGCGGCGAAGAATTCGCGCTGCACGACCTGGGTACGCTGGTCGGCCAGGGCCAGGCCCGTGCCGAAGGGCAGGACCAGGTGCCGCTGCTGCTGGTGCGCGCCGGTGAACTACGTGCGGCGGTGGCGATCGACCAGGTGCTGGGCAACCGCGAAATCGTGGTCAAGCCGGTCGGCCTGCAGATCGCCTCGGTACCGGGCATCTACGGTGCCACCATCACCGGCGATGGCCGCGTGGTGGTGATCCTGGACGTCGCCCCGCTGGTGCGCCGTTACCAGGCCAACCCGCTCAAGCCGATCGCACCGGCCGCGCAGGCAACCGACCGCCAGGCCCCGTTGGTGATGGTGGTCGACGACTCGCTGACCATGCGCAAGGTCACCGGCCGCATCCTGGAGCGCCACAACTTCGAAGTGGCCGTCGCCCGCGACGGTATCGAAGCGCTGGAGCGCCTGGAAGAGCGGGTACCCGACCTGATGCTGCTGGACATTGAAATGCCGCGCATGGATGGCTATGAACTGGCCACCGCCATGCGCGCCGATCCACGCTACAAGGGCGTGCCGATCGTGATGATCACCTCGCGCAGCGGCGACAAGCACCGTCAACGCGCCTTTGAAATCGGTGTCCAGCGTTACCTGGGCAAGCCGTACCAGGAGCTGGACCTGATGCGAAACGTGTATGACCTGCTGGGGATCGCCCGTGCCCGTGAATGACCTGAACCCGCTGCCGTCGGTGGCATTGCTGGCACGGGTCGGCCCGGCGCGTGAGCGCCTGCGCGAAGCGCTGGCCCAAGCCGGTGCGACCGTGGTGCTGGAAGAGGATCCCAACAGCGTGGATCTGGAAACCCTGGGCGGCGCAGACGCCGGCGCGGTGCTGATCGCGCTGGAACCGGCCATCGAGGATGCGCTTGAACGCCTCGACCCGGTGCTGGCCTCGCCGTCGCTGACGGTCATCTTCGACGAAGCCGAACTGGCTGCGCGCCGGGAAGGCTGGGAAGCCCAGCGCTGGGCGCGCCACCTGGTGGCCAAGCTGCACGGGCACCAGGACGTGCTGCCGCCGGGCGCCGAGCAGGAAGGCCTGCTGCAGCCCGAGCCCGGCCTGCCGCAGACACCAGCCGAACTGCATGCCGACGCGCCGCTGGAATTCCATGTGCGCGAAGCCTTCGACGCCGCCGGCGACGTGCCGCCTGACGGCCTGTACCAGGCGCCGGAAGGCTACAGCGAGCCGATCTCGCTGGAGGAAGCACTGGCCGCCATGCAGGCGCCGGTCGCCGCACCGTCGGCCAGCGTGCCGCCGCCGGTCCCGGCCTCGGCCCCGCCTGTCCCGCGCGCGCCGCTGGGCGACCACAGCAGCTGGTCGCTGGTGGATGAAGACAGCGCGGTACCCGTTGCCGCGCCAGCTGCGCCGGTCAGCGCGCCAATCGAACCCAATGCGTTCGACATCGACCGCCTGTCGCTGGTCGAGCTGGAAGCTGACGCCGACCCCAGCGGCGCCGCACCCGGCGCCGTGCTGGTGCTGGCCGGCATCGGTGGCCCCGACGCGCTGCGCCGCCTGCTGGCCGCGCTGCCGGCCGGGCTGGCGGTGCCGATCCTGGTCTACATGCGCCTGGACGGGGGCCGTTACGGCAACCTGGTCAAGCAGATGGCCCGTGTGTCGGCGTTGCCGGTGGTGCTGGCCGAATCCGACCAGCCGGTGCTGGCCGGCAATGCCTACATCCTGCCCGATGACGTGGGCGTGGCCGCGCACAACCGCGGCCTGCATTTCACCGCTGACGCCAAGGGCATCCAGGTGGCCGCGTTGCCGCCGGCGCACAGCGCCGTGGTGATGCTCAGCGGCAGTGACGTGGCGCTGCTGGACGACGTGCTGTCGCTGGCCGTGGCCGGCGGCTGGGTCGCGGGCCAGACCGGTGAAGGCTGTTACGACCCGATCGCCGCCAACGCGGTGGTTGCCGCCGGCATGGCCGCCGGTGATCCGCCGCAGCTGGCCGCCGCCATCGCCGAACGCTGGGGCGTGAGCGAGTAATCGCCACGCCGTATCACTTTCAGGAAGCAGACGCATGAGCTACGCCAGCAACGACGAAATCCGTGGGGTACTGATCCAGGCCGGGAGCGAGCGCGTGCTGCTGCCCAATGCGACGGTGGCCGAAATGATGTCCAAGGTGCCGGTCACCCCGGTGGACAACGCGCCCGCGTGGCTGATCGGCGAAATCCGCTGGCAGGGCTGGGACGTGCCGCTGATGTCGTTCGCGCGCCTGTCCGGCCAGGGCGAGGACGCGGTGGTGAGCAACAACAAGGTAGTGGTGCTCAAAGCGCTGGGTGGCAACCCCAATCGCCCGTACCTTGCGCTGCTGACCCATACCTTCCCGCAGCTGATCGCGGTGCCGCGCGACGGCCTGCTGGCCGACGCCTCCGAAGAAACCCTGCCGAAAGGCGTGCACATGCGCGTGCTGCTGGGCGAACAGAGCGCGTTGCTGCCCGATCTTGACGCGCTGGAAGCGGCCCTGGATGAGGCGCTTCCGGTGAATTGACCCGGGATTCGACACCCGGAAATGCGGTAGCTCACGACCGTTGGTCGTGACGACGCGTCAGCCCAGATCTCCCAACCGCGCCTGCAAGGCCGCGATCGCGGCCAGCCCGGCGGTTTCGGTGCGCAGGATCCGCGGCCCCAGCTGCAATCCCTGGAACCCGGCTGCCGCCAGCGCCTGCCGATCGCGCGGCGACCAGCCGCCCTCCGGCCCGATCGCAATCACCACCCCACCGGGCGCGGCCTCCAGCGTCGACAAGCGGTGCTCGCCCAGCGGGTCCAGCGTCAGCTTGAGCGCTTCGGCAGGCATTCCCTTGGCCGCCTCCTGCACGCCCAGCGGCGCGGCTACCTCCGGCACCCGGGCGCGCCCGGACTGCCCACAGGCCGACACCACCACGCTGCGCCAGTGCGCCAGGCGCTTTTCCGCCCGCGCCGCGTCCAGCTTGACTTCGGTGCGCTCGGCATTGACCGGCACGATCGCCTGCACCCCCAGTTCGGTGGCCTTCTGCAGGATCAGGTCCATCTTCTCGCCGCGCGCGATGCCCTGCAGCAGGGTGATCGACAGCGTGGATTCGTTGTCCAGCGCCTGCGCGGCCTCGATCCGCACGCGGGCGTCGCGCTTGCCCGATTCCACCAGCGTGGCGCTGTAGTCGTGGCCATCGCCATTGAACAGCACGCAGCCTTCGCCCTCGCGCAGACGCATCACACGGACAAGATGATTGGCCACCTCTTCGGGCAGCGACAGGGTCTGGCCCACGGCCAGCGGAGCATCCACATAAGAACGGGTCACGCGCATGCAACAGCTTCCTCGATCGCAGCCAAGGTGGTCTGGGCCAGCAGGTCCAGGTGTTCGTCCTCCACGCAGTAGGGAGGCATCCAGTACAGCACGTTGCCCAGCGGGCGCAGCACCACGCCGCGCCGCAACGCGGCGTTGTAGGCATGCAGTCCCACCCGCGCGGCGGCGGGGAAGGGCGTGCGCTTGTCGCCGTTGCGGGTCAGCTCGAACGCGACCACCATGCCGGCCTGGCGCACATCGGCCACATGGGCGTGGTCGGTGAAGGGCGCGGCCAGGGTGCGCATGACCTCGGCGGTGCTGCGGTTGCGCGCGATCACATCCTCGCTGGCGAAGATGTCCAGCGTGGCCAGCGCGGCCGCGCAGGCCAGCGGGTTGCCCGTGTAGCTGTGCGAATGCAGGAAGGCACGCTCGCGGCTGTCGTCCAGGAACGCGTCGTACAGTGCCTGGGTAGCCAGCACCGCCGCCAGCGGCAGGAAGCCGCCGGTCAGGCCCTTGGACAGGCACAGCAGGTCGGGCATCACCCCGGCCTGTTCGCAGGCGAACAGGGTGCCGGTGCGGCCAAAGCCGGTGGCGATCTCATCGGCGATCAGGAACGCGCCATTGGCATCGCACAGTTCGCGCGCCCGCTTCAGATAGACCGGGTCGTGCATGCGCATGCCGCCAGCACACTGCAGGCGCGGCTCCAGGATCACCGCGCAGATCTCGCCCGGGTGCTGGTCGAACAGGTCGGCGAGGCGATCAGCCGCCTCATGGGCGCGCTCAGCAGCGCTCTGCCCGGGTTCGGCCAGGTAGGCGTCCGGCGAGGGCGCGAACAGTGCCTCGGTCAGCAGCGGCGCGTACACGCGGCGGTACAACGGAATATCCCCGACCGACAGCGCGCCCAGGGTTTCACCGTGGTAGCCGTTCTCCAGCGCTACGAAGCGGGTCCGGTGCTCCTCACCGCGGTTGCGGAAGTAATGGAACGCCATCTTCAACGCGACCTCGACCCCGGCCGAGCCGTTGTCGGCGTAGAACACCTTGGACAACGGCGCGCGCCCGGCCTGGCGCGGTGCGATCGCCAGCAACCGTTCGGCCAGTTCCACCGCCGGTTCGTGGCTGAAGCCGGCGAGCATCACCTGCTCCAGCTGGGTGGCCTGGCGGGCGAGGGCCGCGCCGATGCGCGGCTCGGCATGGCCGAACAGGTTGGTCCACCAGCTGCTCACCGCATCCAGGTAGCGGTGGCCGTCGTGATCGACCAGCCACGGGCCTTCACCGCGCGCAATCGGCACCAGCGGCAAGGTGTCCGGGTGCTCACGCATCTGCGTGCACGGGTGCCACAGCACGGCCAGGTCGCGTTGCCGCCACCGGTCGGCCAACGTAAGGGGGGCTGGGTCTGCTAGCATTTCGAGCTCATGGCCACGTTTTCACCTGCCTGCATTCTATCGATCTCAAAGAGCCAGTTCGCATGACCCGTCCGCTGCCCACCATCCACCAGATCACGGACGAGGAAAGCGGCCCGTTCCAGCGGCAGCACCTGGACCTGGAGTTCTCCAACGGCGAACGCCGCCGCTTCGAGCGCCTGGTCAGCCGTGGCCACGGTGCGGTGGTGGTGGTGCCGATGCTGGATGACCAGACCGTGCTGCTGGTGCGTGAATACGCGGCCGGCGTGCACCGCTACGAACTGGGGCTGGTGAAGGGCCGCATCGATGCCGGCGAAACCCCCGAACAGGCCGCCGACCGCGAGCTGAAGGAAGAAGCCGGTTACGGCGCGCGCCGCCTGGACGTGCTGCGCGCCATGACCCTGGCCCCGACCTACATGAGCCACCTGTCGCACCTGGTGGTGGCCCGCGACCTCTACCCCGAGCGCTTGGTTGGCGATGAGCCCGAAGAGCTGGAAGTGGTGCCGTGGAAAATCGCCGAGCTCGACCGGCTGATGCTGCGCGAGGACTTTTCCGAAGGGCGTTCGCTGGCGGCGTTGTTCATTGCCCGCCAGTGGCTGGAACGCGGGGAATGATCAAACTCACCACCGATCTGCGCGAAACGGTGATTGCCATTGCCCAGGACGCCGCCGCCGCCATCATGGCGGTGTATGCCACGCCGTTCGACGTGGAGATAAAGTCCGACCGCAGCCCGGTCACCGCCGCCGACCTGGCTGCCAACCAAGTGATCCTGCGCGGGCTGGGCCAGCTGACCCCGGACCTGCCGATCCTGTCCGAGGAATCGGCGCAGGTGCCGTGGGAGGTGCGCCGGCATTGGGGCGCCTACTGGCTGGTGGACCCGCTCGATGGCACCCGTGAGTTCGTGAAGCGCAACGACGAATTCAGCGTCAACATCGCCCTGATCTACCAGGGCGCGCCGGCGTTCGGCGTGGTGCTGGCGCCGGTCAGCGGGGTGGCCTGGCACGCCATGCGCGGCGAGCTGGCCTATCGCCGTGACGGCATGCATGACTCGGTGCTGCGCACCCGCACCCCGGCGATGCCGCCGCTGCAGGTGGCCGCCAGCCGCTCGCACCGCAGCCCGGAAACCCAGGCACTGCTGGATCGCATGGGGGAGATCGAGGTCGTCGCACAGGGCTCGTCGCTGAAATTCTGCCGGCTGGCGGAAGGTACGCTCGATGTGTACCCGCGGCTGGGCCCGACCGCCGAGTGGGATACCGCCGCCGGCCAGTGCGTGCTGCATGCCGCAGGCGGCGCGGTGCTGTCGGCCGCCACCGGCAAACCATTCCGCTACAACCGCCGCGAAACGCTGTTGAACGGCGATTTCATCGCGCTGGGCGACACCCGCCTGCCGTGGCGTACCTGGATTCCCGCCTGACCGGAGCACCGATGTCCGCACCCGCCGAACTGGAACGCCTGCTGGGCATCATGGCGCGCCTGCGCGATCCGCTGCGGGGTTGCCCGTGGGACCTGCAGCAGGATTTCGCCAGCATTGCCCCGTACACCATCGAAGAAGCCTACGAGGTCGCCGACGCGATCGACCGTGGCGACCTGGACGACCTCTGCGACGAACTGGGCGACCTGCTGCTGCAGGTGGTGTTCCATGCGCAGATGGCCAGCGAGCAGGGCGCGTTCGGCTTTGCCGATGTCGCCCGCGCGATCAGCGACAAGATGCAGCGCCGCCACCCGCACGTGTTCGCGCAGGTGCAGGTCGATGGGGCTGAAGACGTCAACAGCAACTGGGAATCGATCAAGCGCGCCGAGCGCGCCGCCAAGGGCGACGCCGACACGTCCGCGCTGGCCGGCATCTCGCGCGGGCTGCCCGAGTGGCAGCGGGCGGTGAAGCTGCAGGCGCGTGCGGCGCGGGTGGGCTTCGACTGGCCGGGCCCGGCGCCGGTGCTGGACAAGGTGCGTGAGGAACTGGACGAGGTAGCGGCGGAATTCGCGCGCGGTCCGGTACAGGACAACCAGGCGCGGCTGGAAGAAGAGCTGGGCGACCTGCTGTTCGTCTGCGCCAACCTGGCGCGGCACGCCAAGGTCGACGTCGGTGCCGCGCTGCGCCACGCCAACCACAAGTTCGAACGGCGCTTCCGCGCCATGGAAGCGCAGGCGGCGGCTGCGGGCGCATCGATGGCCGGGTTGGACCTGGAGGCGCAGGAGCGCCTGTGGGAACAGGCCAAGGCCGCCGAAGCCAAGCCGTGAAAACCTTGCTGCTGTTCGTGCTGACCGCCGTGGCCGAGATTGTCGGCTGCTACCTGCCGTGGTTGTGGCTGCGCCGCGATGGCAGCGCCTGGCTGCTGCTGCCGGCCGCCGCCAGCCTGGCCCTGTTCGCCTGGCTGCTGACCCTGCACCCGGCCGCCAGCGGGCGCGTCTACGCTGCGTACGGCGGGGTATACATCGGCACCGCGCTGGCGTGGCTGTGGGTGGTGGATGGCATCCGCCCCGGCCGCTGGGACCTGCTGGGCGTGGCGCTGTGCCTGGCCGGCATGGCGGTGATCATGTTCGCACCGCGCGCGGGCTAGGCGGGGCTGACCGTGGCGCACCGCCGCAGGCGTTGACGGAGCGGTTCTGGGATAATGACGACCTGCATTTTTCATCCCCCGGATTGTGGTCATGACCCAGAAGACGCTACTCAACGATACCCACCGCGCGCTCGGCGCCAAGATGGTCGATTTCGGCGGTTGGGACATGCCCATCCACTATGGTTCGCAGCTGGACGAGCACCACCTGGTCCGCGCCGATGCGGGCATGTTCGATGTGAGCCACATGACCGTGGTCGACCTGCGCGGCGCGCAGGTGCGCCCGTTCCTGCGCCGCCTGCTGGCCAACTCGGTGGACAAACTGAAGGTACCGGGCAAGGCACTGTACTCGTGCATGCTCAATGCGCAGGGCGGGGTGATCGACGACCTGATCGTCTATTACCTGGCCGACGACTTCTTCCGCATGGTGGTCAACGCCTCCACCCGTGAGAAGGACCTGGCCTGGATCCGCGAGCAGGCCGCCGCCTTCGATGTGCAGGTGACCGAGCGCGAAGACCTGGCGATCATCGCCGTGCAGGGGCCGACCGCACGCGAGCGCGTCACCGGCCTGGTGGCCGAGGCCGACCGCGCCGCGCTGCAGAAGCTGGGCCGCTTCGCCGCCGTGGACGTCACCGCTGCCAGCGGCGCACCGTTGTTCGTTGCCCGCACCGGTTACACCGGTGAGGATGGCTTCGAAATCCTGGTGGCCCAGGACCAGGTCATCGCCTTCTGGAATGCACTGGCGGCCGCCGGCGTGCGCCCGGCCGGCCTCGGCGCGCGTGACACGCTGCGCCTGGAAGCGGGCATGAACCTGTATGGCCAGGACATGGACGAAGCGATCAGCCCGCTGGAAGCGGCACTGGCCTGGACGGTGGCGCTGGACGAAGGCCGCGACTTCATCGGCCGCGACGTGCTGGAGGCGCAGAAGGCCGCCGGCGACGCGCGCCAGATGATCGGCCTGGTGATGGACGAGAAGGGCGTGCTGCGCCATGGCCAGGCGGTGACCACCGCCGGCGGCACCGGCGAGATCCTGTCGGGTACGTTCTCGCCGACGCTGGGCAAGGGCATCGCCTTCGCCCGCGTGCCGGGTGGCGAGCTCGGCCAGGTGCACGTGGACATCCGCGGCCGGCAGGTGCCGGTGCGCGTGGTGAAGTTCCCGTTCGTGCGCGAAGGCCAGGCACAGCCCGGCGTGCTGGGCGAAAGCTGAGCACCGGTTGTTTTACACTACCCCCGTTTTTTGACCCCCTGAAATTCTTCGGAGCAGTCCCATGAGCGAGATCCCCGGCGACCTCAAATTCCTCAAGTCCCACGAATGGGCGCGCGTTGAAGGCAACGGCCGCGTCACCATCGGCATTTCCGACCACGCCCAAGGCCTGCTTGGCGACCTGGTCTACGTCGAGCTGCCCGAAGTTGGCGCCGAAGCAAAATCGGGCGAGGCGATCGCGGTGGTCGAGTCGGTCAAGGCGGCTTCCGACGTGTACAGCCCGGTCTCCGGCACGGTGGTCGAGGTCAATTCGGCGCTGGCCGACAAGCCGGAAACCATCAACGAAGACGCCTACGGCGACGGCTGGCTCTGCGTGATCGAGCTGTCCAACAAGGAGGAGGTCAACGACCTGCTGGACCCGGACGACTACGCCGAACTGCTCGAGGAAGAGGACAACTGATCCTCGCCTGCCTGGAAAGACGGCCGCCCTGTGCGGCCGTTTTTTTTTTGCCTGCGCGCGCCATCGTCCGGTTGCCGACGTCCATTGCGTTATCCGTGCGTGACGGATGGCGACGCCGTCGATGGTCGCATCGACGTGCATCGACCCCCATCGCGCGGGTCATGGATGCGCGCAACCGGCACGAACCTGACGTCCACCACCGCCCAAAAGTTTGCGCAGTTCTGCAAAACCGGACGCAAAAAGCGTTCGCGGATGTGAAAAGTTTTTGCCCCTGTTTTGTTCCCGTGCGGGAAGCCGTTGCGATGCCGTCAGCGCAATCGCCGGTTGCGGGCTGCAGCGCGGGTGCATCTGCAGTGCAGTTTGCGAAAGTGCTTCTTTTAAGTGTTTTTCTTTCTACGCATCGCCGCTCGGATGGATGCGTGCACGCAAACAACGACCGTCGAAGGGGTGTCGCCGAGCGCTTGCGGAGGGTCCAGGCGAGGTGCGCCGGAGGGCATCCATGTGAAATTTTTTCGCGGGGGTTGTTGACAGTGAAAAAAAGCGTGATTAGGTTTCGCCCAGCAGACCTTGCCTGCCAAACGAGTGAGCCGAATCGACATCCAGTCGCGAAGCACAACCAGAACATCCGCCGCGCGTCCCAAGACGGTGGAGTCGGCTTCGCTACCTCCGGTGAAATGCAAGGGCACCCCGCATTCGATACCTGCCTGGCATCCTGTGGCAGGTATCTCCGTATCCGTCACGACGCGCTCGACGCGACGGCGGTCCCCGCACGGCAGTAACGGCGGGTTTGCTTTACCTGGGCGTTTCAACTCCATAGATCACTGACGAGGAGCCAATCCCATGGCAACCAAGAAAGCTGCGAAGAAAAAGCCGGCCGCCAAGAAGGCCGTGAAGAAGGTCGCCAAGAAGGCGGCTGCCAAGAAGGCCGTGAAGAAGGTAGCCAAGAAGGCGGCTGCCAAGAAGACGGTAAAGAAGGCAGCCAAGAAGGCGACTGCCCGCAAGGCAGTGAAGAAGACGGCAAAGAAGGCGGTCCGCAAGGTCGCCAAGAAGGCCGCCGCCAAGAAGACCGCAAAGAAGGCAGTGAAGAAGACCGCCAAGAAGGCCGTCCGCAAGGTAGCCAAGAAAGCGGCTGCCAAGAAGACCGCCAAGAAGGCCGTCCGCAAGGTAGCCAAGAAGGCGGCTGCCAAGAAGACTGCCAAGAAGGCCGTCCGCAAGGTCGCCAAGAAAGCCACCGCCAAGAAGGCCACCGCGCGCAAGCCGGCCGCCAAGAAGGCGTCGGCCAAGAAGGCAGTGAAGAAGGTCGCCAAGCGCAAGCCGGCGGTCCGCAAGAAGAAGGCTGCACCGGTCGCCCTGCCGGCAACCCCGGCACCGCTGATCTGATCCATTCCCGATAGCCGTACCTGAAACCCCTTCCCGGCGCCCAGCGGGAGGGGTTTTTTTTTGCTGCGCAAAAAAAATCCCCCTCCCGCGAGGGATCAACGAACGTTGATCCCGACGGTAGCGCCGACTGTCAGTCGGCCCAGGCGGTATCGGGAGCCGGCCAGCGGCCGGCACTACAAAAAAAAGGGCGACCCGTAGGCCGCCCTGTACCGGATGCGATACACCTCGCTGACGCTTACCGCGGCGACGCCACCGCCCGGTCCGACGACACGCCCTTGCGCTTGGCCGGCGTGCTGTCTTCGGTCATCAGGTTGTCGCTGCCGAAGTCGGTGTCCACGTCCAGCCAGCGCTGCGCAGGAAGCCCCATGGCCGCGTCGAGCACGGTCGGCAGCAGGCCGCTGGGCAGGCTGCTTTCGCCGTTCCACATGATGGCGATGCCCAGGTCGCGTTCGGGCACCAGCGCCACCAGGCCGCGATACCCCTGCACGGCACCGGCATGGAAGATCACTTCATGCCCGGCGTAATCGAAGTTGCGCCAGCCCAGCGCGTAGCCGGCCGAGTGCAGGCGCTCGCGACGCCAGCCCGAGCGCATCTCGCCCGGGGTGTTGATCAGGGTCGAGTGCAGCGTGGCCAACAGCGGCGCCGGCAGCACGTCGGGGCGGTGCCCGGTGTGGGCCAGCAGCCACTGCGCCATGTCGCTGGCACTGGCATTGACGCCTGCAGCGGGAGCGAGGCGGTAGTAGGTCGGCTTCGGGCTCAGCGACACCCAGCCGTTGCGGCTGCGCACGTGCGGGCGCGCCCAGCGCGAGCTGGCCTGGATGCCCGCCAGGCCCAGGCTGGCATCGTCCATGCCCAGCGGCTTGAACAGGCGGCGTTCCACCGATTGCTCGTAGAAGCTGCCCGAGGCGGCGTACACCACATCGCCGATCAGGCTGAAGGCCACGTTCTGGTACGCATAGCAGTCGCCCGGCTGGCACTTGAGCGAAGTCGAGGCCAGCTTGTGGGTGAGCGTGTAGTACTCGGCGTTGGCTTCCACGTCGCGGTCGTAGGCGTTGTAAGGCAGGCCGACACGGTGGCTGAGCAGATCGGCCACGGTGAGGCGCTCGGTCGCCTCGGGGGTGCTGAGCTGGAAGCCGGGCACGTAGTCGGTGACCTTGCTGTCCCAGCGCAGCGTGCCGTCGTTGACCAGCAGGCCGGCCATGGTGCCGGCGAACGCCTTGGACAGCGATGCAAGCCGGAACACGGTGTGCGCATCGACCATCTGCGGGTTGTTGACGTCGGTGACGCCATAGCCGCGCGCGCTGAGCACGCGGCCGCCCTGCACGATGGCCACGGCCATGCCCGGTACGCGCTCGCCATAGGTGAGCTGCTGGGCCATCGACTCAATGTTGGCCACGTTGAACCCGGCGGCCGGCGGCAGCACCTTCGGATTGGTCGTGGTGGCCCGGTACGCCGCAGGCTGGGTGTGCGGAATGGCGGAGGCGGCGCTGTTCTCGATGTTGACGGGGAACGCGGCCGGTGTCGCACTGGGTGTCTGTGCGGTGGACGACATGGCGATGGGCATGAGCATGCCCAGCAACCCGGTTGCCGCCGAACGGATCGGTCGGCGCCTGCTGTTCTCTTTCATCGTTTGGGGCCCGTGCGCAACTGCTGGCACCGATTCTAGCGCTGCTTTTCGTGATTGCACAAACGAAGCGAAGATGAATGCGTATCGCATTGAAAAGGCCCGGTTTTTGCATCGAATGGGAGGGTCGTCGTCCACCCCCTGTTCAGGTGGCGGGGACCTGGGCTCCCAGCCAGCGCGCGGCGCGTTCGGCGATCATCATCGTGGGCGCGTTGGTGTTGCCGCTGACCAGGCTGGGCATGACCGACGCGTCCACCACGCGCAGGCCCTGCACGCCTCGCACGCGCAGCTGCGGATCGACCACGGCGTCGGCATGCTGGCCTATCGCGCAGGTACCCACCGGGTGATAGATGGTCTCGGCCTTGGCGCGGATGAAGGCTTCCAGGGCAGCATCGTCCAGGTCGTCGCGGGTCGGGAAGATCGGCGCACCGCGCCAGCGGTCAAACGCCGGCTGGGCCAGGATCTGCTGCGACATGCGCACGCAGGCCTTCATCATGGCCAGGTCGTGCCCCTCCGGATCACCCAGGTAGTTGGCCTCGATCCGCGGCGCGGAGGCGGGGTCGGCATCGCGCAGCAGGATCCGACCCCGGCTGCGCGGGTGCAGCGCGCAGGCATGCAGGGTGTAACCGTCGCCGGGCAGGCGGTGGCGCCCATGGTCGTCCAGCATGGCCGGCACGAAGTGGAACTGCACGTCTGCACCGTCGCCCTGCGCCAGCGGCGAGCGGGCGAAGCCGCCGGCCTCGGCTATGTTGCTGGTGCCGGCGCCACGGCGTCCGCGCAGGAAGTAGTCGAAGGCGATGCGCGCCTGGTTGCTGCGGTCGTAGCTGACGCCTGGCTGGGTGTGCACCAGCGTGCAGATATCCAGGTGGTCCTGCAGGTTGCCGCCCACCCCGGGAAGGTCGACCCGGGTACTGATGCCGTGCGCGCGCAGCTGCCGGTGCGGGCCGATGCCGGAGAGCATCAGCAGGTGCGGGGAGTGGATCGCGCCGGCGCTGAGGATGACCTCGGCGGCGGCGTGCGCATGACGGTGCGCACCCCGGTGGCGGAAGTACACGCCGTTGGCGGTGTCGCCCTGGAAGCTCAGGGCCCGGGCACGGGCACCAGTGAGCACGGTGAGGTTGCGCCGGCCGCGCGCGGGGCGCAGGTAGGCGGTGGCGCTGGAGCAGCGCACGCCGTCGCGCTGGGTAACCTGGTACAGGCCCACGCCGAGCTGGTGCGCGCCGTTGAAGTCGTCGTTGCGTGCGTGCCCGGCCTGCACGGCGGCGTCCAGGAAGGCGTCGGAGAGCGGGTTGTGGTGGCGCAGGTCGGACACCGACAGCAGCCCGGCATCGCCGTGCCAGGGACCCGCGCCGCGGCTGTTGGCCTCGCCGTGCAGGAACCAGGGCAGCACGTGCGACCAGTCCCAGCCGGTGGCGCCGGCGGCGGCCCAGCCGTCGTAGTCGGCCGCCACGCCACGCACGTAGCACATGGCGTTGATGGCGCTGGAGCCACCCAGCACCTTGCCGCGCGGCCACCACAGCCGCCGGCCATCGAGTGCCGGCTCCGGTTCGGTGTAGAGGTTCCAGTTGATGCGGCGGTTGTTGACCAGCCGCGCCAATCCGGCCGGCATGTGGATGAACGGGTTGCGGTCGCGCGGGCCGGCTTCAAGCAGCAGCACGCGGCAGTGCGGGTCGGCGCTGAGCCGGTTGGCCAGCACGCAGCCGGCCGAGCCGGCGCCGACGATGATGTAGTCGTACATGTCCGTTCCCCAACGGTGATGGCACGAGCATAAGCCAGTCGCCCCCTAGCGATGTTGCGGTGCATCGTTTACCGTGCGCGCTTTGCTGCCCGGAATCGCCACGATGCTGCCGCTGCCACGCCGCCTGTGCGGGACCTGCGCGCCATGAATGCCCCGGACCCGAGCGCGCCCGCGCAGCCCGGCCTGCGCGCAGCGCTGCGCCAGTCGCCGCCGCTGTTCTGGGCCTGCGTGTATTTCTTCTGCCTGCTCAGCGGCTATTACGTGCTGCGCCCGGTGCGCGAGGCGATGGCGGCGTCGGCCGACCTGCAGACGGTGTTCCCGCCGGCGCTGATCGCGTGGTTCGATGGCCATGGCATCGCGCTGCAGGACTTCGTGCTGCAGGTACTGTTCACCTGCGTGTTCGTGATCATGGTGGTGCTGCAGCCACTGTACGGGGCGCTGGTCAGCCGCTACCCGCGCCGGGTGTTCCTGCCGGCGGTGTACGGGTTCTTCATCGTGACGCTGCTGGGCTTCTATGTGCTGTTCGACAGCGGGGTGCCGGGGCGGGGCATGCTGTTCTTCTTCTGGACGACGGTGTTCAATCTGTTCGCGGTGGCGGTGTTCTGGAGCTTCATGGCCGATGTGTTCTCGAACGTGCAGGCGCGGGCGTTCTACGGCTACATCGGGGCGGCCGGTACGATCGGCGCGTTCCTGGGCCCGACGCTGACCTCGACGCTGGTGCAGCGGGTGGGCATCGCCAACCTGATGCTGGTCTCGGCCGGCTTCCTCAGCGTGTGCCTGTTCTGCATCTGGCGGCTGCGGTTGTGGGCGGTTGCACGCGAGCAGGAGCTGCAGCTGGCCTCGGGCGAGGCGCCGATGGGCGGCGGGGTGCTGGACGGCTTGAAGCTGATCGCGCGCGAGCCGCTGCTGCGCTGGCTGGCAGTGATGGTGGTGTTCGGGGTGGGCATCGGCACGCTGCTGTACAACGAGCAGGCCTCGATCGTGCGCCGGCTGTACACGGACCCGGCGGTGAGCACGGCGTTCTATTCGCGGGTGGACCTGGCGATCAACGCGCTGACGCTGATCCTGCAGCTGGGGCTGACGCGCTGGCTGCTGTCGCGCTTCGGCATCGCGCCGGCGCTGCTGATCCCGGGGTTTGCGATCATCATCGGCTTCTCGGTGCTGGCCGCCTCGCCGCTGCCGATGCTGGTGGCGGTGGTGCAGGTGATGACGCGGGCCAGCGAGTTTTCGCTGGCCAAGCCGGCCCGCGAGACGATCTTCACCCGGGTGGACCGGCAGTGGCGCTACAAGGCGGGCGCGGCCATCGACACGGTGGTGTACCGCGGTGGCGACCTGACCTTCGCATGGGTGCACAAGGGGCTGTCGCTGTTCGGCTCGCATGCGGTGTTCGCCGGCGGGCTGGTGGTGGCGGGCATCATGACGGCGGCGGCGTTCGGGCTGCTGCGCGAAGAAAAGAAGCTGCCGGTCGAGCGGCCGGAGTAAGCTGTTTCCAATTCGTTCGAGGTTTGCGCATGTACTGGACCGCACTGATCCTGACCCTGGTGGTCGCGCTGTTGCACGTGTACTTCCTGGTCCTGGAAATGTTCCTGTGGACGCGCCCGCTGGGCCTGAAGACGTTCCGCAACACGCCGGAGAAGGCGGAGCTCACCCGCGTCTTGGCGGCCAACCAGGGCCTCTACAACGGCTTCCTGGCCGCAGGCCTGTTCTGGGGCCTGTTCGACCACCTGCCGATGCTGGTGAACTTCATGCTGGGCTGCGTGATTGTTGCCGGGTGCTATGGCGCTTACAGCGTCAACAAGCGGATCTTTTTCATCCAGGCCCTGCCTGCGATCCTGGCGGTGATTGCCTGGCAGTTCGTGCCGGCCTGACTCGCCCCTGCGGTAGGTACCGACCGTTGGTCGGTGCGATGTTCGCGTAGAGCCAACAGCCGAGGCCTGCGAACGTGCTCGCGCTGGGCCGGCGGGTGTGGGTTTGCGGGACACGCCGCAAGTACGTCCATGTAGGCTCGTTCGCGCCATCCATGGCGCTCTACGGTCCCGCAAACCCACCCCCGCCGACCCTCGACAGTGGATTGGTGGCCAAGGAATATCAACGGCAACGGCGTTCTCCGCTCATTTTTCATGCGTTACCGGGGGGGCATCGTGGGCGGTCGTTTGGGAACCGACCTGCGCAGGAGGGCACCGCCTCGTAGGGACACGCCGTGCGTGTCTGGTTTTTCCATCCGCACACGACCCACCATCGGGGGCGGCCGGCGGGTTGCCCCCGGAGGGACGCTAGAAAACATGGATGTTTTCTAGCAGCCTACAAGGACGTACTTGCGGCGTGTCCCGGAGCGGGGCTGCCCGACGGCCGCCCCTGCTCGTAAGAACTGAAACGCTGCTCTTCGCGAGATACAGAATCAACCGCGCTTGACCGGCGACACCCACATATCGATCCGCGCTTCGAACACCATCGTTCCGGCGGTATCACGCACCTGCACGTTCACCGGCAGCGCATAGCCCGCTTCGGCACTGACAATCGCCTGCGCAGGCGTGGCGACTGCATGCTGGGTGCCGGTTGCCTTGGCGAGATACTTCACCTCCATGCCCTTGGGGATCCAGCGCATGCCTTTGGGCAGCGAGGCATCCACCATCAGCCCGGCGGTGAGCTCGGCCAGGTTGCACAGCGCGATGGCGTGGACGGTGCCGATGTGGTTGGTGACGCGGCGCCGATGCGCGATGTGGCCTTCGCAGCGGCCCGATTCGAGCATGGTGATGCGCGGGGCGATGCTGGCGAAATAGGGCGCCTTGAAGCAGACCGCGCGCGAGAACAGCCATTGGCCGGCGGGCCAGCGCTGCATGCGGCGGTAGAGGGTCAAGAGGGGGGCGGACATCAGCAGGTCTCCCGGAAAGCGGCTGCGAGGAAGGCAATGAAAAACGGCGGACCGAAGTCCGCCGTTTTGGGGTGTATCGAGGCTGGCGTTATGCCGCTTCCTGCGACTGCGCGTCCTTGCGTTCGCGGTCGTAGTAGCTGGCCGAACGCAGTTCGTGCGGCTCGAAGTCGTCCACCGTAATGGTGTCCATGGTCAGCGTGCGCAGCTCTTCCAGCAGCGTGCGCTCGTCCTGGGTGATCACCCCTTCGGACACCGCTTCGTCGAGCTGTGCGTTGAAGTCCAGTGCTTCGATGCCCTTGGTCTTGAGCGCCTTGATGAACTTGCGCTCCACCGGCTCGGCCATGATCGCCTTGGACAGGTAGCTGTTGATGCGGCCACCCGGGTTGTTCTCGCACGGGGTCAGGAACACGCCACTGGCCAGACGGTCGCGCGCTTCGTTGGGCGCCATCAGCAGCGCGGCCACGCGGTGGCCCAGGCGGTCGCCCGGGGCTTCGGCGCGGCGGCCGAACGGGAAGATCAGCAGCCACATCAGCCAGCCGATCGGGCGGATCGGGAAGTTGCGCAGCGCCGCCGAGAGCGATTCCTCGATCTTGTGCACGCTGTCATGGAACGCCCAGGCCAGCAGCGGCTGGTCAGCCACCGGCGCGCCTTCGTCGTGGTAGCGCTTGAGCATGGCGCTGGTCATGTACACGTGGCTCAGCACGTCGCCCAGGCGGCCCGACAGCGATTCCTTGAACTTCAGCTTGCCGCCGAGGGTCATCATCGAGATGTCGGCCATCAGCGCCAGGTTGGCCGAGTAGCGGTCAAGCTTGCGGAAGTAGCGGCGGGTGTAGGCATCGCCCGGGGCGGCGCCGAAACGCGCGCCGGTCAGGCCCAGCCAGAACGAACGCACCGCGTTGGAGATGCCGAAGCGGATGTGCCCGAACAGGCTGCGGTCGAAGGACTGCAGGCCGGCCTTGGTGTCCGGATCCTGCGCCGCCTTCATTTCCTGCAGCACCCACGGGTGGCAGAGGATCGCACCCTGGCCGAAGATCAGCAGGCTGCGGGTCATGATGTTGGCGCCTTCCACCGTGATCGCGATCGGCGCGGCCTGCCAGCTGCGGCCGGCGAAATTGCGCGGCCCCAGGATGATGCCCTTGCCGCCGATCACGTCCATCACGTCCGAGATCACTTCACGGCTCATGGTGGTGCAGTGGTACTTGGCGATGGCCGACGGCACCGACGGCACGTCGCCGCGATCGACCGCCGCAGCGGTGGCCTGGCACAGCGCGCTGATCGCATAGGCCTTGCCGCCGATGCGGGCCAGCGCCTCTTCCACGCCTTCGAAGCGGCCGACCGACAGGCCGAACTGCTTGCGGATGCGCGCATAGGCACCGGTGACCACTGCACCGGCCTTGGCACCGCCACTGGCGGTGGAGGGCAGGGTGATCGAGCGGCCCACGGCCAGGCACTCGTTGAGCATGTTCCAGCCCTTGCCGGCCTTCTCGGCACCGCCGATCAGCTGGGTGAGCGGAATGAAGACGTCCTTGCCGCGGATCGGACCGTTCTGGAAGGTCGAGTTCAACGGGAAGTGGCGGCGGCCGATCTCGACGCCGGCGGTGTCGCGCGGCAGCAGGCCCAGGGTGATGCCGATGTCGCGGGTCGGGCCGATCAGGCCGTCCGGGTCGTACATGCGGAACGCCATGCCGATCAGCGTCGCGACCGGGGCCAGGGTGATGTAGCGCTTGTCGAAGGTGAGCTTGACGCCGAGCACCTGCTCGCCGTTCCACTCGCCCTTGCAGACAATGCCATAATCGGGAATCGAGGTCGCGTCCGAACCGGCGAACGGACCGGTCAGGCCGAAGCACGGCACTTCACGGCCGTCGGCCAGGCGCGGCAGGTACTGGTCCTTCTGTTCCTGGGTGCCGTAATGCACCAGCAGTTCGCCCGGGCCCAGCGAATTGGGCACGCCGACGGTGGAGCTGACCACGCTCGACACCGACGCCAGCTTCTGGATCACCTTGTGGTGGGCCAGCGCGCTGAAGCCCAGGCCGCCGTATTCCTTCGGGATGATCATGCCGAAGAACTTGTTCTTCTTGATGAACGCCCACAGCTCCGGCGGCAGGTCGGCGTAGACGTGGGTGATCTCCCAGTCGTTGACCATCGCGCACAGTTCTTCCACCGGGCCGTCCAGGAAGGCCTGTTCTTCGGCGGTGAGCTGCGGCTTGGGGTAGTTGAGCAGCTTGTTCCAGTCCGGGTCGCCGGTGAACAGCTCACCTTCGAAACCGACCGAACCGGTTTCCAGCGCGATGCGCTCGGTCTGCGACAGCGGCGGCAGCACCTTGCGGAACACCTTCATCATCGGCGCGGTCAGCAGCGGCTTGCGGATGAACGGCAGCAGCAGCGGCACGGCGATGACGGCGACGATCGCCGCAGCCACGATCGTGGCGGTCTGGTTGACATAGGGGACGAACCAGCAGGCCGCCAGCAGCACCAGGCTGACGAGCGTCCAGGTGATCAGCCGCATCCGGTGGTAGGCGACGATGGCGCCTGCCAGCAGGATGGCAAGGAAGGGAACGACAATGCTCATGAGCGTGCTCCGGTGACGTGCTCGGTTGTGGCGGACTGTGCCACGGCGGAGGCCGAGGGCAACACGTCCAGATAGTCCAACACAGTAGCGGTAAAGGCGTTGTTGTCGTCGCCGGCGACCATATGCGTGGCCTCCGGCAGCTGCACGTGGCGCGCGTGCGGCACCAACGCCAGGAATTCGGCCACCGTTTGCGGGGTGACCAACGTGCTGCGCCCGCCGCTGACCAGCAGCACCGGGCATTTCACCTGGCGCGCTGCCTCTGCAAGCGCGTCCTGGTGCTGTTCGCTGTCGCGCGCCAGTTCGGCGACCAGCCGCGGGTCCCAATGCCAGCGCCAGCGGCCGTGGCCATCTTCGCGCAGCAGGGCGCGCAGCGACTCCTCCGACTTGCGCGGGCGGTGCGGCAGATAGGCCGAGATCACATCGGCGGCCTGTTCCAGTGAAGCGAATCCTTCCGGATGCGCGGTCATGAACATCAGGATCTTTTCGACCCCGGCGGTGTCCCAGCGCGGGGTGATGTCCACCAGAACCATCGCCGAGAACAGGCCCGGCCAGCGCGCTTCGGCGAGCAGGCCGAACAGACCGCCCATCGACGCGGCCACCAGGATCGGCGGCTGCGGCTGTTCGCCGGCCAGCACGATCAGGTCATCGGCAAACTGTTCGCCGTGATAGGCGAGGGTGGCAGGGTTCCAGTTCGAGTCGCCATGGCCGCGTGCATCGTAGGCGAGCGTCTGGTAGCCGGCGGCGGCCAGCGACTGCGCGGTGGCAGTCCAGGCGTGCCGGGTCTGGCCGAAACCATGGGCGAACAGCACGGTGCCGCGGCGCCCTGGGGCCGAGCGGGTTGCCGCCAGCACGGTGTCGTGCGCGGCGGTGAGGCGCTCGTCGGTGGAGGCGGATGGGCGGGAGGCGGGAGTTACCATACTTGCTAGTATGGACCTGGCTTCTGGCATGTCAATACTCTCTAGTATGGTTGGCATCCCAAGCAGCCACGCAGGGCGTGCCTCTACGCGGTGCGGCCCGACAGCGCAGGGGGTTTCCGGCCGCGGTTTCGGGCAATTCCACACAAACCGACCCCGGCGTATGGTTAAATCAGCGCATGAATGAACCTGAAGCTTCCGCCGGCGAGCCCCGAGCCGGCCGCAACAGCCGCCTGAGCGCGGAAGACTGGGCGCAGGCCGCCTTGGATCTCATCGCTGAACAGGGTGTCGGCGCGGTCGCGGTGGAGCCGCTGGCCAGGCGCCTGGGAGTGACCAAGGGCAGCTTCTACTGGCATTTCCCTTCGCGCGATGCGCTGCTGCAGGCTGCATTGGAGCGCTGGGAGCTGTTCGAACAGGAGCAGGTGTTCGGCAGCCTGGAAGACGTGCCGGATCCGCGTGCGCGCCTGCGCCAGCTGTTCCAGGTGGTGGCGCACGAGGTGCAGCCGCACATCATCTACAGCGAACTGCTCAAGGCACTGGACCACCCGATGGTGCGCCCGGTGATCGACCGCGTGTCGCACCGTCGCCTGGAGTATCTGGTGGCTTCGTTCCGCCAGGCCGGGTTGAGCCGTACCGATGCGCAGCATCGTGCGCGTCTGGCGTACGCGGCGTACGTGGGCTTCCTGCAGTTGTCGCTGCAGCTGCAGCAGCCCAAGCCCGCGCGCGAGGATTTCGAAGCGTATGTGGAGCATGTGATCGAGACGCTGATCCCGATCGGTTGAGCGCACTGCGCAGGTAAGGAAAAGGCCGCGAAATGCGGCCTTTTTTCATGGATGGCACAAAAAACAACGGCCCCTTTCGGGGCCGTTGCTGCATCAGGTACCGATCAGTGGATCGATCAGAACTTCTGCTTGTACTGCATGTAGTAGTAGCGGCCCGGCAGGTCGTACTGCGGGTCGAACATGTTGTACGACACCGAGTAGGACACCGGCGGCTGCTTGTCCCACACGTTGTTCAGACCCAGCATGACGGTGCCGTTCCACGGGGTGTTGTAGCGGAACTGGACGTCGTGGTAGGTGGTCGCACCGATGTGGTTCTTCTGGCCGTCCGGATCCGAGCAGTAACCGCGGGTAGCGGCGCCCAGCAGGCAGTCTTCGGTCATGCCGGACTTGTAGCGCAGGCCGTAGTTGACGCCGAAGTCGCTGAAGGACCAGTCGACGTACAGGTTGGAACGGATGCGCCAGTACGGATCCTGGTTCAGGTAGTCACCCTGGCGGCCGTCGACTGCGGAGTCGGCGGTGGCCTTGGTTTCCCACTTGCTCAGGTAGGTGCTGTCCCAGCTGACCGTGAACTGGCCGAACGAGGTTTCCGGCAGACGGTACGCCACGCCCAGGTCCCAGCCTTCCACGTTGTACGAGGACAGGTTGAGCAGCGGCATGTCGACGTTGACGATCGCGTAGTTCTCGTCGGCTGCGCCGTAGTTCGGGTCACGCGTGATCAGCGGGCAGTACTGGGCCTGCTCCTGCGGCGTACCGCCGTAGCAGCGGCTCATGATGTCGTCGATCGACGGACGGGTGATCGAGTCTTCGATTTCGATCTGCCACCAGTCCAGCGTGACGTTCAGGCCGGTCACGAAGCTCGGGCTCCACACCAGGCCCAGCGTCTTGCTGGTCGAGGTTTCCGGCTTCAGGTTCGGGTTGGACTGCCAGGTGAACGGTTCGACAGTCTGCAGCGGACCCGGCTCGCCGTCGGTGTTCGGCTGGACCAGGCCAGCCGGCACGCCCTGGGCCTGGCACTGGGCCAGCACGCCACCGGTCGGGTTGTTGGCCGCGGCGCAGGGATCAGCGTAGGTTTCGAACGAATCGGTGTCGCCGCGGTACAGATCGTTGATGCTCGGCGCGCGGAAGCCTTCCGAGTAGTTACCGCGGATCATCAGGTCGTCGATCGGCTTCCAGCGGAACCCGAACTTGTTGTTGGTGGTGTTGCCGAAGTTGCTGTACTTCGAGTAGCGGGTCGCCACGCTGAAGTCGAGCAGCTGGGCACCCGGCAGGTCAGCCAGCACCGGGATCGACAGTTCGAGGTAGAACTCGTCCAGGTCGTAGCCACCCTTGGTCGGGCTGGCGCCGTTACCGGTGCTCAGGCCGGCCGCGATGAAGGCATCCGGATCGAACTGGCCGGTTTCCTTGCGGTACTCGTAACCGGCTGCGAAGGCCAGGTCACCGGCCGGCAGCGGAACGATCGTGCCGGAGATGTTGGCGTAGTAGCCCTTGGAGACCTGCGAGGCCGAGTCATGCGCGGTGAACGAGGTGTAGTCCAGCGCAGCCTGCGAGATCGAGCCTTCCGGACCCAGCGGGTTGATCGGCGAGCAGCCCGGGATGATCGCGCCACCGGCACCGAAGCAGACGGCCTGGCCGGTCACCGGGTCGATACCCGACGGGCCGTAGGCCGCGTCCAGGTTCTGCACGTTGAACAGGCCGTAGGTCAGGTCGTTCTGGTCGGTCTTGTCGTAACGGTAGCCGACGTCCCAGTCGAAGGTACGGTCAGCCACTTCGAAGAAGCCTTCGAAGCCACCGTAGAAGTGCCAGTTCTTGACGTTCTGGTTGAACGAACGGCCGCCGGTTTCATTGAAACGACGGTTCACGCCGGTCAGGTCGACGCCGTACGGGTTGTACATGCTGTCGGCGCTGAGGGTCATGCCGGTCACCGGCATGGCGGCCAGCAGCTGCTCGGACTTACGCTCGTTGTACATCGCTTCCGTACGGAAGGTGATGTTGTCGGTCACGTTGTACGAGCCCGAGGCGAACAGCGAGGTGCGCTCGTTCGGGGTCAGCAGGTAGTTGTCCGGGGCGGTGTTGTAGCCGTGCACGTTGGACACGAACGGGGTCTGCACGCCGTTGATGTCGACGTAGCGACGGCCGTTGAACAGGTACGAACCCGGGATGCCGGTGCCGCTCTGGCCGCTGAAGAACGGGGGGCCACCGGCGGAGATCTTGCGATCACCGGCCATGACTTCGCGTTCGTTGACGTAGGAGGCGCCGATCATCACCGACGCGCGGTCGGTGGTGGTGCCCAGCACGAAGTCGGCGGCTTCACGCTCGCCGTCGCCCGCGCTGTACTGGCCCTTGTAGAAGTTCGCTTCTGCGCCGTCGAAGTCCTTCTTGGTGACGATGTTCACCACGCCGGCGATGGCGTCGGAACCGTAGATCGTCGAGGCGCCGTCCTTCAGCACGTCGATGCGCTCGACCATGGCCACCGGAATGGTGTTCAGGTCGACGCTGCCGTCCAGGCCGGTGGTCCAGCGGCGGCCGTTGACCAGCACCAGGGTACGCTGGCTGCCGAGGTTGCGCAGGCTGATGCCCGACGAACCGTCGCCACCGTTGTTGAAGGTGCGGTTCAGTGCGGCGCCGTTGGCGGCGACGCGCTGCAGGACGTCGGCGATCGAGGTGACGCCCTGCTTGTCGATGTCCGCGCGGCTCAGGCTCAGCACCGGCTGCGAGGTCTCGATGTCGGTGCTCTTGATGCGCGAACCGGTGACCGAGATGCGGTCCAGGTTGGTCGTATTGGCGGCTTCCTGCGCCTGCGCGGTGGCGGTGCCGGCCGCGACGACCAGTGCAACGACCACTGCATCACGCAGCTTGTTGGACTTAAAGTTCATTGCTCTCTCTCTCCAAGGGAATCTTGGGTATTCACTGGGGTGTTTGCCTCAGGCGGTGCCAATAGAGAGCACCAAAGACCACAAGGCTGACTCGATAGTAACTGCCGCTTCGAAAGAATTAAAGTAGCGTTAATGAAGTCTGTGATCTGTGTGAAATTCGGCAAAGTCCTTGTGGATCAAGGCGCTTAAGAGGGTTGCAAGCGTCAAATGGCTCATTTGTTAACAAATTGTTAGCAAAATAGTTGCAGTTGTTTTGTCACGCTCTGTATCAGGTTGGCGTGTTCAGTGACCTCAACCGGGGCGCTGGAACGACAAAGGCGCGCCAATGGCGCGCCTTTTCTGGTCTTCCCGGGTCATCGAAACCTGGACTCAGAGGTCCTGCTCGTACCGCACGTAGGGCACGGTGCCCTCATCGGTGCTCTCGTTGCGTGGGGCGAACGGGTTCTTGCCGCGGGTGATCACGTTCTCGGCACCCACGGTGAGCTGGCCGCTCCACGGGGTACGCCAGGTCAGGCCTACGCCCAGGCCTTCCCACTTGCCGGGCTGGCCGGGCACGTCGACCACGCGGCCGATGATGTTGCCGCTGAAGTTGCCGTAACCGGCACCCAGGGTGAGGCTCTTGCTGTCCCAGCGGTCCACCAGGGCCGGGGACACGTCGGACAACGGCACCAGGCGCGCCTTGGCGTAGGTGCCGCCAATGGAGACGAAGCCTTCGCGGCCGATGTTCTTCTGGCCGAACACGGTCAGGTCGTTCTGCTCGGCGCGCAGCGCCGGCGATTTGTTCGGGCCGGCCAGCCAGGCGGGCAGGGTGTCCTTGCCGGTGCCGGCGGTGATGCCGACGCGACCGCCGGGGCGGTTGAACGCGGCGGTGCCGGTGACGCGGCGGCTCAGCGCGTTGTCGTCCTCGTCACCCAGGCTGGCCAGCATGCAGTGGCTGGCCAGCCCGCTGATGCTGGTGCCGCGGCTGCTGTTGCAGAGCAGGCCAAGCGAATCGCCCGAGGACAGCCCGAAAGCGGCATCCAGCGAACTGCGCCCGAAGTGCCAGCGGGCGCCGGCAGCCTGTTCCCCGGTGGGTTCCAGGTAAAGCAGGGCTTCGACCTTGCCGCTGCCCTTGTTCCAGACCGGAATCACCGTGCTGTCCTGGCGGGCCTTGGACTGCGCATAGGCGCCCGGGATCGCGGCGAGGGCGATCATCAGGGCCAGCGGTAGACGCAAAAGGGCGCGCATGGGAATTCTCAGACAGCGGTGATGAGCACAAGTTCCCGCCGAAGCGGGACACTGATCCTAGGGCGTTTATGAATTCTTAACAAGTCTTGGTTCTCCCCAGAACAAAACTCGCGCGGCGATTACTGAAGCCGTTCAGGTGCCGGTGAGGAAACAACGGCGTCGCGGAACAGTATGTCGAATTCCGTCAACGGAAAGTGATACTCCCGTCCGCAGAATTCGCAACGGATGTCCACGGATCCCGTGGGTTCGGCGGCCGCCCGGGCCTCAACTTCGCCCAGCGACTGCAGCATGCCCTCCACCCGTTCGCGCGAGCAGGAGCAGGCAAAGCGCAGCGGGCGCTCACCCAGCAGCTCGGGTGCCTGTTCATGGAACAACCGGTGCAGCAGCTCATTGCCGGCCACGTCCAGCAGTTCCTGCTTGCCCAGCGTCTCGAACAACGCACTGGCCCGGGACCAGCCGTCGGTATCGCCCTCGTCGCCGGGTAGCTTCTGCAGCAGCAGGCCGGCGGCCCGGTCGCCATCGGCGGCCAGCAGCAGGCGCGTGGGAAGCTGTTCGGACTGGCGGAAGTAGTCTTCGAAGGCCTCGTCCAGTCCGGATGCGCCCAGGCCGACCAGGCTCTGGTAGCGCTGTGGCTCGCGCGGGTCCAGCCCGGGGTTTTCAATGGTGATGGCCAGCAGCGCGTCCTCGCCCAGCGCGGTCAGGTCGCGCGGGGCATCGCCTTCGCCGGACAGCTGGACGATGCCGCGCAGGGTGCCGGCGGCGGTGCATTCGGCAAACAGCGTGCGCATGGCGGTGTTGCTGCGCAGCTGGATCGACAGCCGGCCGTCCACCTTGGTGTGGCCGGTGAACAGCGCCGAGGCCACGGTGGCTTCACCCAGCAGCTCGGCCGCGGCCGGCGGGTAGGTGCCGTGGGAGAGGATCTGCTGCCAGCTGGCGTCAAGGTGCACGTGCACGCCGCGCACGCCGGCATCGGGAAGCAGGAAACGGATGAGGGAATCGGTCTGGGCGGTCATCGGGTCGGTGGCTGCGCTTAAGTAATGAGGGCGTGTTGCCGGATAATGCGCCGACAACCGTGCAAGCAGAGGATGCACCACTAATGGGGGCAGAGCGCAGCAACCACAAGGCCGAACCGGGCCTGGAACCGACCCGCCGGCGCCGCTGGCGCTGGAAACACCTGCTGTGGCTTCCGGTGCTGTTCGTGGCCGGCAGCGTGCTGCAGGTGGCCGTGCTGCGCTTCATCGACCCGCCGCTGTCGACGGTGATGCTGTGGCGCTATGGCGAGGCGCTGGGCCAGGGCGACTGGAGCTACCGGCTGCATTACCAGTGGCGCGACCTCGACCAGATGGCCCCGAGCCTGCCCATCTCGCTGGTAGCGGCCGAAGACCAGCGCTTTCCCGAACACAATGGCTTCGACCTGCAGGCCATTGAAAAGGCGCGCGACCACAATGCCCGCGGCGGGCGCCTGCGCGGCGCCAGCACCATCAGCCAGCAGGTCGCCAAGAACCTGTTCCTCTGGCAGGGCCGCAGCTGGATCCGCAAGGGGCTGGAGGTCTGGTACACGCTGCTGATCGAAACGCTGTGGCCGAAGTGGCGGATCCTGGAGATGTACGCCAACATCGCCGAGTTCGGTGATGGCATCTACGGTGCGCAGGCGGCATCCAGGCAGTTCTGGAACAAGGATGCGGCGCGGCTGTCGCCGGCCGAAAGCGCAAAACTGGCGGCCGTGTTGCCGGCTCCGCGCCGGTACAACGCCGCGCGCCCCGGCCCCTACGTGCAGCGACGCGCCGCCTGGATCCAGCGACAGGCGCGGCAGCTCGGCGGCGGCGCCTACCTGAAGGATGAGTGAGCCATGACGATTGAACGCCTCACCCTGGTCATCGCGGCCCACAACGAAGCGCTGGCGCTGCCCCTGTTGCAGCCACGGCTGCGCGCGGTCCTGGATGGACTGGAGGGCGTCGAGGGCCGGATCGTGTACGTCGACGATGGCAGCACCGATGCAACCTGGCAGGTCATGCAGGAACTGGCGTCAGCCGACAGCTGCGTGGGCGTGCTGCGCCTGTCGCGCAACTTCGGCAAGGAGGCGGCACTGACGGCCGGACTGGACTTCGTGGACACCGGCGCGGTGATGATCCTCGATGCCGATGGACAGGACCCGCCCGAGCTTATTCCGGAGTTCGTGGCGCTGTGGCGGCAGGGCTATGACAACGTGTACGGCACCCGCCAGGTGCGCGACGGCGAAAGCTGGCTCAAGCGCAGTACGGCGTCGGCGTTCTACCGGGTGATCGGGCGGCTGTCGAGGATCCCGATTCCGGCCGATACCGGCGATTTCCGCCTGCTCTCACCGCGCGCGCTGCAGGCGCTGGGCCAGCTGCGTGAACGCCACCGGTTCATGAAAGGGTTGTTCGGCTGGGTCGGCTTCCGGCGCGTTGCGTTGCCGTATCACCGGCATGCGCGGATGGTGGGCGACAGCAAGTTCGGGTTGTGGAAGCTGTGGAACTTCGCACTCGAAGGCATCACCAGTTTTTCCACGGTACCGCTGCGGGCGGCGACCTACCTGGGAATGGCCACGGCAGGCGTGGCATTCCTGTTTGGCGGATGGGTGGTGCTGAAGGCGGCGCTGTACGGCGACCGGGTAGCCGGCTACCCCACGATGATGGCGGTGATCCTGTTCCTCGGCGGGGTGCAGCTGATCGCGCTGGGCCTGATCGGGGAGTACCTGGGCCGGCTGTACGAGGAGTCCAAGCAGCGGCCGTTGTACGTGGTTGACACCTGGCATGCACCGTTCGTGGCAGACTCGGGCGTGCATCACATCGGTGGAGAGCAGCGAGATGACCACGGTACGACAGCTGTTGGAAGGCAAGTCCCCTGAGGTGTTCGCGGTAGGTCCGGAATCGGCGGTGATCGACGCGATCCGGTTGATGGCCGACAAGGGCATCGGCGCGGTTTTGGTGATGGACGGCCGCAGCCTGGTCGGCATCCTGTCCGAACGCGATTACGCACGCAAGATCGTGCTGCATGACCGCTCCTCGAGGTCGACGAAGGTCAGCGACATCATGACCGCCAAGGTGGTGACGGTGGCGCCGTCCGAGCAGGTGGAGCACTGCCTGCAACTGGTCACCGACTACCGCATCCGCCACTTGCCGGTGGTGGACAGCGGCAGCGTGATCGGCGTGATCTCCATCGGAGACCTGGTGAAATCGGTGATCGACGAACAGGCCCAGAAGCTGGACCAGCTGCAGCAGTACATCGTCGCAGGCTGAGCTGCCTGCAGGTATTTTCAAGCGAAGAGCAGCGTTTCAGTTCTTCCGTGCTGGGGCGGCCGACGGGCAGCCCCGATGTTTGGTCGTGCGCGGAAACGAGGAGCAGCCACGCAGGGCGTGGCTATTTACTTCGCGTACCGGCCGCCACAATTCGAATCTTCACCGGGCCCGGTTTCAATCGTGGCCAGCAGCGCGGCAGGCGGGGCAATGCTGCCCAGCGTGAGCGCGATGGCACCACGCAGCCCGAGCGCCTTGAAGTCCGGCCGGAACGACGGATCCTTGAACGTGCCGCCGATGCGCAGGGGCGAACGCAGTGCCAGGATGCTGATGTCCTTCGGACGGGGGCGCAGCAGCAGGTCGAGCTTTTCCTGCTTCAGGTCCACCGTGCCTTCTCCAAGGATCAGCGTATCGGTGGTATCAAACGCCAGCTGCTGCGAGGTCATCAGGCCCTGCTTCACGCCGAAATCGCCCCACGCGCAGCGCAGCGGAATCTGCTTGTCGCCGGTGAACAGGAACTTCAGCGATTCGGCTACATCCAGGCCGGCCAGTTCCATGATCAGGTTGCCGACATGGCCGCGACCGATGCCCACCGCAACGGCGCCATCGGAGCTTCCCAGCATGGATGCGATCGAGTTGCCGTTGCCGGTAAGGTTGATCTCACCACTGATGCCACCGGAGGCCTGCTCGGCCAGCTTCGCGTCGGGGAACAGCCCGCCCAGCTGCACCTTGCGGATGCTGGCCTTGAGCTGGGTGGCAATGGTCGGCTTGCGTGCATCCATGCGGATGGTGCTGCGGATGTCGCCGCCGGCGACGCCGAAGTTGAGCGGCTCCAGGCGCAGCAGGCCGTCGTCCAGCTTCAGGTGTGCATCCATGTCGTCCAGCGGCAGCGCGGGGGAGTTGATGCGCTGCGCCTTCCAGTGCACATCGGCATCCATCGCGCGGAGCTTGCTGAGGTCGTAGGGCGTATCCGGGAGCACGCGTGCCTTCACTGCGAGTGCTGCAGCCTTGGCCTTCTGTTCGGCATTGGCCGATTCGCCGGCCCCGGTCTTGGGCGGGGCGCCGACGAAGCCGGCAAGGTCATCGAAGTCCAGGCGCTTGGAAACAAGTTCCGCCTTGAGGAAGGGGCGGTCGCCACTGACGTCGATCTGCGCGGTACCGCCCAGGTCGCTGTCGCCGGCGACACCGGTGAAGTTCTCGTACCGCCAGACATCGTTGTTGCGCTTGAGGCGGCCTTTCAGGCGATACGGCGGGGTGGAGGGGATGGCCAGGCCGATCAGTGGATACAGGTCTTCCATGTCCTGGCCGCTCAGCGCGAAATCAAGATCGAAGGTGCGCAGGGCGAACGGGTTGGTCAGGGTGCCGCTGGCAATGGCATGGGTACTGCCGGCACGGCCATCCAGATGGATGCGGAACGGATGCTCGCTGTTGGTCAGTTCCAACGGCGATTCGGTGTTGCCCGCCAAGGTGAACGGATTGCCCTGCCAGCGGCCCTTGCCGCTGACCAGCAGCGGCGGTGCGCTGTCGGCATTGCGTGGTTTGCCGCTGGTGATGGCGACCAGGATGTCGGTCTTTCCAGCGGCATCAAGGAACTTCAAGCGGCCATCGTCGACCAGCAGGCGTTGCAGCACGGGCGGCTCGCCATCGCTGGGGCCAAGAAAATCCCAGTTGCCGGGCTGGTCCTTGCCGGGGGCGGTTTCCAGCAGCAGGTCGGGGCGGGTGAGGCGGATTTCCGGAATGCGGATATCGCCACGCAGCAGGGGCCAGGCGCGCAGGTCGATCTCGGCGCGGTCGGCGCTGGCCATCCGTGGGGTCTTGGACCATTCGGCATTGGCGAATGTCAGGCCATCGGCGCGCACGGTAAGGGTGCGCCCGAGATCGACATCCAGATTGCCGCCAATATGGAATTCGCGGCCGGTCTTGGCCTGCATGGCGCGCTCAACGGGGCCTTTGAACCAGTTCCAGTCCCACAGCGCGATCACCAGCAGGATCAGCGCGAACAGGAAAACCAGCACCGCCAGCCAGCGCTGCCTGCGCTTGCCCGGTCGGCGAAAACGCCAGCGTGAGCGGGAGGATGGCGCAACGGGCGTAGGAGCGGGAACGGTATTCACCCGCCCATCCTTGCCCGTTCATCGTGCAGGCAACGCGAAGCATTGGTAAGGATCGCGTCAGTGTGGCGCAAAAGCCGAAGCCAAGGCTGGAGCGCTTGCTATTCATTGATACGTGCTGGGCGGGCGGGGGTAGCCCATGCCGGGACACGCCGTAAACCCATCCATGGGGGCTCGTTCGCGCCATCCATGGCGCTCTACGGTCCCGGCATGGGCTACCCCCGCCCGCCCCCAAGCAGTTTCTCAGCGGTGGGAAGAGCAAGGGCCTGCTCTTGATCTCCGTTGCCTGCCGACCAGACGTCGAAGGGGCGGTGTGGGTGGGTTGACGGGACCGTAGAGCGCCATGGATGGCGCGAACGAGCCTTATCTGTTCGGAATCTGGCAGCGTAGGCGTCGAGAGCCGGCGTGGGCCGCCGTAAGAGCCTGGATCTCGACGATCGCCATGTAGCTTGGCGCCCACGCCGGAATCTCCCTTGATCCGCCCGAACAGTTGCTGGAGCTGACACTCGCAGTGATAAGACTGGGCAAGCGGGGGAGCTCTCGACCCTTCCAGACTATACGGAGTTGGGCGATGAACGGGATCGGGATTGATGTGAGCAAGCGTCAGCTTGATGTTGGTACGACGGACGGGGAAATTCTGCAGGTCAGAAACACCGCCGCTGGCTTTGCTGAATTGGAGGCCTGGCTGAAAGAACACCCGGCGGACCAGATCGTGCTGGAGGCTACCGGTGGCTATGAGCAGCGCGTGCTGGATTTATTGCACAACGCCGGTCGTCCGGTGGTCCGCGCCAATGCCCTGCGGGCCCGCAGGCTTGCCCAAGGTATGGGCCACGTGGCCAAGACCGACCGCCTGGATGCCTACGCATTGGCGAAGATGGCCGTGCTGATGAAACTGCCCGCCTACCAGCCGCTGGAGCCTTGGCAGCAAAGAATGCGGGAATTCGTTCGGGCTCGCCGGCAGGCGATGCAGGCGCTGACCGTCGCGCGACAGCAGCAGGAAATGGTCGGTGATCGTGAATTGCGCCGGCTACTGCAGGCCAACATTACACGCTTGCAGACGCTGGTCGCACGCTTGGGAAAGCAGATCGGCGAACAGGTTGAACAGCAGCCTCAACTGGCCGTAATGAAGTCGATGAAGGGCGTCGGTCCTGCGTTACAGGCGGTACTGGCCAGCCATCTGCCCGAGCTGGGCAGAATCAGCGGCAAGGCCATCGCCAGCCTGGTCGGCGTGGCACCGATGTCCCACGACAGCGGCACGATGCGCGGAAAACGAAGTATCCACGGTGGTAGAGCCGAGATCCGCCAAGTGCTCTACATGGCCGCCATGTCGGCCATGCGGCATGAGCCTCGGCTGCGGGATTTCTACCGGTCGCTGCGGGCCCGCGGCAAGGAAGGCAAGGTGGCCATCGTGGCGGTGATGCGGAAGATGCTGGTAATCCTCAACGCCCGCGTGCGTGACGCTGAAAGCGGACCGATCCCCGCCTGAAGCTAGCCAACAGGGGGACATCCACAGGCTGCCGGCCAGCGGCCGGCACCACCATGCCCGTCTGCCGGAGGGGCCGCCGGCCCCTTCAGCAACACAGTTGCTACAAGGACGTACTTGCGGCGTGTCCCGGCGACCCACCCACACCGCCCCTAAACAGCAAGCAAACGGCAACCTGCTGTTGCTGTTGCTGTTGCGGTTGCCGTTGCTTCAAAGAATCTGTGCAGTAACCGCAACGAAGTGACAGACACTTCCGCCGATCACGAACAGGTGCCAGATCGCGTGGGAGTAGGGGATGGATTCGCGGTGGTAGAAATAGGTGCCCAGCGTGTAGGACAGGCCACCGGCGAACAGCCAGCCCAGGGTCCAGCCGTCGATGGAAGACCACATCGGCTTGATTGCCACCAGCACCATCCAGCCCATGGCAATGTAGATGATGGTGGAGAGCAGCTTGAAGCGGCCGGTGAAGAACAGCTTGAAGATCACCCCCGCCAGTGCCAGCGCCCAGATCGCGGTGAACATGCCCCAGCCCCACGGGCCGCGAAGGCCGATCAGGGTGAATGGAGTATAGGTGCCGGCGATCAGCAGGTAGATCGCGCAGTGGTCGAATACTTTCAGTCGGCCCTTGGCGATCGGGTGCTGGATGGCGTGGTAGAGCGTCGAGGCTGTGTAGAGCAGCAGCAGTGCCACGCCGAACACGATGGCGCTGGCCAGCTGCCAGGCGTCGCCGTAGATCGCGGCCAGGGTGATCAATACCGCGCTGCCGGCGAGCGCGGCGACCGCGCCCAGCCCGTGGGTCAGGGCGCTGGCGATTTCTTCACGTACGGAAGCAACAGAGGTCATGGCGATGATCGTCGCGCGGGGAGGGGGAGCCCGCTCCCCCCTATCATCGCCGGTTTCGCCAGGTCAGGCGACCGACACGCTGTGCGCGGCTTCGCGGGTTGCCGCGAAGCGCACGTCCGGCGCGCGTTCCTGCGCCAGCTGCAGGTTGACCCGGGTCGGCGCCAGGTAGACCAGCTGGCCCGCCGCGTCGATGCTGAGGTTGCCCGCATTCTTCTCGCGGAACTCTTCCAGCTTCTTCGCATCGTTGCAGGTCACCCAGCGCGCCGTGGTCACGCTAACAGGCTCGAAGGTCGCTTCCACGCCGTACTCGTCCTTCAGCCGGTAGGCGGCCACGTCGAACTGCAGCACGCCAACCGCGCCCAGGATCAGGTCGTTGCTCATCAGAGGGCGGAAGAACTGGGTGGCGCCTTCTTCGGACAGCTGCGCGAGGCCCTTCTGCAGCTGCTTGAGCTTGAGCGGATCGCGCAGGCGCGCGCGGCGGAACAGTTCCGGCGCGAAGTTCGGGATGCCGGTGAAGCTCACAGCTTCGCCTTCGGTGAACGTGTCGCCGATGGAGATGGTGCCGTGGTTGTGGATGCCGATGACATCGCCCGGCCATGCTTCAGCGGCGATTTCGCGGTCGCTGGCCATGAAGGTCAGCGCGTTGGCCAGCTTCATTTCCTTGCCCGTGCGCACGTGGAAGGTCTTCATCCCCGCCACGAAGCGCCCCGAACAGACCCGCATGAACGCCACGCGGTCACGGTGCTGCGGGTCCATGTTGGCCTGGATCTTGAACACGAAGCCGGTCAGCTTGTTTTCCTGTGGGGCGATCACCCGACCGGTGGTGGCGCGTGCCTGCGGCGACGGCGCGTGCTCGACGAAGAAGTCCAGCAGCGGCTGCACGCCGAAGTTGTTCACGCCCGAACCGAAGAACACCGGCGTCTGCCTGCCGGCCAGGTAGGCGTCAAGATCGAACGCGTGGCTGGCGCCCTGCACCAGTTCCAGCTCGTCGCGCAGCTCGGCCAGCATGCCCGCGCCGATCTTTTCGGCCAGGCCCGGTGAATCGATCGACGGGAAAATGGTCGAATCCTGCCGGGTGAAGTTGCGGCCCTGTTCGTACAGGTGCACTTCGCCGCTGATCAGGTGGACCACGCCCTTCAGGCGCTGGCCCATGCCGATCGGCCAGGTCACCGGCGCGCACTGGATGCCCAGCACGCTTTCCACCTCGTCCAGCAGGTCGATCGGCTCCTTGCCCTCGCGGTCGAGCTTGTTGATGAAGGTCATGATCGGGGTGTCGCGCAGGCGGCACACCTCCATCAGCTTGATCGTGCGCTCTTCCACGCCCTTGGCCACGTCGATCACCATCAGCGCCGAGTCCACCGCGGTAAGCACGCGATAGGTATCCTCGCCGAAGTCGGCGTGGCCGGGGGTGTCGAGCAGGTTGACGATCTTGCCTTCGTACGGGAACTGCATCACCGATGAGGTGACCGAGATGCCGCGCTCCTTTTCCAGCGCCATCCAGTCCGAGGTGGCATGGCGCGCGGCCTTGCGGCCCTTGACCGAGCCGGCCATCTGGATCGCACCGCCGAACAGCAGCAGCTTCTCGGTCAGCGTGGTCTTGCCGGCGTCAGGGTGGGAGATGATGGCGAAGGTGCGGCGGCGCGCAGCTTCGGTAGCGACTTCGGACATGGCGTGACGCGCCCGCCCGGGGCGCTTCTCATGGAGATAAGCCCGCCAGTATACCGGGCCGCCCAGCCCGGCGGGTCAGTGGCTGGCCGCGTCGCCGCCGTCAGCCGCTTCACGCGCGAAGTGCAGCTCGCCCTGGGGGGCCACGATGCGTACCGGAATCGAGCGCAGCTGCATGCCGGCATTGGCCTGGACCACGAAATGCAGGTGTGGGGCGGTGCTGTAGCCGGTGTTGCCGGACACACCGATGCGCTGGCCGGCCTCGACCCGCTGGCCGCTGCGCACCAGTACCCCGTTTTCGCGCAGGTGGGCGTACACGGCCATGCTGCCGTCTTCATGCAGGACCCGGATGAAGTTGGCGCGGTCGCGGTCGCGCGCGGGATCCCGCCCGTTGCCGCTGAAATTGCCCTGCACCTGCATCACCTTGCCCGCGCGGGCAGCAAGTACCGGGGTGCCTTCGGGCAGCGCGAAGTCCACCGCATCGCGGTTTTCAGCATCGTTGTGGCTGAAACGCCCCTGCGGCGCCTGGCTGACCTGGAACCGGCGCGCATCGAAGGGCAGCTGGTAGGCCACGTCCTGCGGCCGCGCAGCCGGGTCGCCGGGAACCGCGTCCAGCAGCAGGTTCAGGCGTTCGGTATCCGGTGGCAGCTGCAGTCGCGCCACCACCACGCTCGCCGAGCCGGGGAGCACGGTTTGAAGGGGCAGCCCGGGCAGCAGCGCGGCACCCGCGTCCTGGCGCAGGGCGATCTGCACCGGGCCGGTGAGGTGGTTGTCGACCCGCGCCTGCCAGTACGCGGCGCCCCCTTCGAGCTTCACCGAGGCCAGCGTGCCGCTCCGCGCGCCCTGCGGCGCCTGGTCGGCCGGGCGCACCAATCCCCAGCCGCCGCGCCAGTCCGCTCCACCGTTGGATTCAGCGGCCGGTGCCATCAACGGGCACGCCAGCAGTGTGAGCAGCAGGATCCGGCGCATCAGCGAGCTTCCAGTAAGGGTGCGCGGACTCTACGCAACCGCGTTCGTTCAGGAAAGAGGGGCGGCTGCGGGCTGATGAGAAAAAACTATATCGCTTCATCCAGATGGAAGGATTGACATGCCCGGAATGTGCTGGCATCGTGGCTCCACCATCGAGACCGGCAGAGGGACAGGCCCTTTGAAGCCGGGGCAGCCCGCAGGCGCGAAAGCGACCTGCGTAGGTGCCAAATCCTGCGGGGACCGTGGTGTCTTCCGAAAGATGGTTCGAACCGTGCACCGTGCGTGCGCTTCGAACGCGAGCTCCGCGAAAGCTCGATGGCCGTTTTCCTCTTCGGGATATCGCCATGAGTTTCGCCACCGCCGCCATTGCTTCGGACTCCTTCGCCCCCTTGAGCGTTCCGGTTGATGCCGGGCGCAGCGCCGTTCGCGGCGAGATCGCCGCGATCCTGTCGATGCGCCACGGGGGGGCACGCCCGGTGCGGCTGCGCTACGAACTGGTGGGCCGTGAACAGGCGCCCGTGGTGGTGCTGGCCGGTGGCATTTCCGCACACCGGCATGTGGCCGCCAATGCCGAGTTCCCCGAGAAGGGCTGGGCAGAGGGCCTGGTGGCACCCGGTCGCGCGCTGGATCCGGCCTCGCGCCGCATCCTGGCCTTCGATTTCATCGGTGCCGACGGCGCACTGGACCTGCCGATCGACACCGCCGACCAGGCCGATGCGCTCGCCCTGCTGCTCGATCACCTCGGCATTACCCAGCTGCAGTGCTTCGTGGGCTACTCCTACGGTGCGCTGGTGGGCCAGCAGTTCGCAGTGCGCCACCCGCAGCGGTTGGCCAAGCTGGTCGCGGTCAGCGGCGCGCATCGCCCGCATCCCTACGCCGCCGCCTGGCGCGCGCTGCAGCGCCGCGCGGTTGCGCTGGGCCAGTTGCAGTGCGGCGAAAGCCACGGCCTGGCGCTGGCCCGGCAGTTCGCCATGCTCAGCTACCGCACCCCGGAAGAATTTGGCGAGCGCTTCGATGCACCGCCGGAAGTGGTCAACGGGCGTGTCCGCGTGGCGGCCGAAGATTACCTGGATGCCGCCGGCGCGCAGTACGTCGCGCGCACCCCGGTGGAGGCCTACCTGCGCCTGTCCGAATCGATCGACCTGCACCGCATCGATCCCGCCGCGATCAGCGTACCCACCGTCGTGGTGGCCGTAGAAGGCGACCGCCTGGTGCCGCTGGCCGACCTGGTCGGCCTGGTTGAAGGGCTGGGCCCGCGCGGCAGCCTGCGCGTGCTGCGCTCGCCCTATGGCCATGACGCCTTCCTCAAAGAAACCGATCGCATCGACGCGATCCTCGCCACCGCATTCCGTACCCCGGGAGAAAACGCATGAGCCAGTCCGCCGGTTCCGAGCCGACCTGTAGCCGAGTCACCGCCGCCGTGCGCGCCGGTATCGATCGCGATACCGCGCACGGGGCGGTGACCCCGCCGATCGTGCTGTCGTCGAACTTCAGCTTCGATGGCTTCGGCAACAAGCGCCAGTACGACTACACCCGCAGCGGCAACCCCACCCGTGACCTGCTCGGTGAGGCGCTGGCCGAACTCGAAGGCGGTGCTGGCGGGGTGATCACTTCCACCGGCATGGGCGCGATCAACCTGGTGCTCAATGCGCTGCTGGAACCGGGCGATATCCTGGTGGTGCCACACGACGCATACGGCGGCAGCTGGCGCCTGTTCAACGCGCTGGCGAAAAAGGGCCACTTCCAGCTGGTCACAGCCGACCTGACCGACCCGCGTTCGCTGGCCGACGCGCTGGCGCAGTCGCCCACGCTGGTGTTGATCGAGACTCCGTCCAACCCGCTGCTGCGCATCACCGACCTGCGCTTCGTCATCGATGCCGCGCACCGCGCCGGTGCGAAGGTGGTGGTCGACAACACCTTCCTGTCGCCGGCGCTGCAGCAGCCGATCGCCTTCGGTGCCGATGTGGTGCTGCATTCGACCACCAAGTACATCAACGGCCACAGCGATGTGGTCGGTGGCGCCGTGGTCGCGCGCGATCCGGCGCTGCACGAGCAGCTGGTGTGGTGGGCCAACGCGCTGGGCCTGACCGGTTCGCCGTTCGATGCCTTCCTGACCCTGCGCGGCCTGCGGACGCTTGGTGCGCGGCTGCGCGTGCACCAGGAAAACACCGCCGACATCGTGAAGCTGCTGGCCGCCAGCGATGCGGTGGCCAACGTCTACTACCCCGGCCTGGAATCTCATCCCGGCCACGCGATTGCCGCGCGCCAGCAGAGCGGGTTCGGCGCGATGCTGTCTTTCGAACTGGCCTCGTGCCCCGGCGATGACCCGCACGCGGCGGTGCGTGCGTTCGTGGATGGCCTGCGCTGCTTCACCCTGGCCGAATCGCTGGGTGGGGTGGAGAGCCTGGTCGCGCACCCGGCCACCATGACCCACGCGGCGATGACCGCAGAGGCCCGCGCCCATGCGGGGATCAGTGAAGGCCTGCTGCGCCTGTCGGTGGGTATCGAAGCGGCTGAAGACCTGGTCGCGGACCTGCAGGCCGGCCTGGAGCGGGCCCAGGCGGTGATCGACCGCCAGGCGCAGCTGGCCCAGCGCAGGCTGGTGGACGCATGAGTGCGGTACTGCCTTTCGCGCGACCGGCGCCACGTCGCTTGGCGTTGCTGGGCACGGGCACCGTTGGAACCGCGTTCGTGCAGCGCTACCAGGCGCTCGAGGCACGAGGCGTCGAGTTGCCCCAGTTCTCGTGGCTGGCCAACTCGCGCACGGCACGCGCCTGCGAACAGCAGCCGGCACAGGCCCTGGAGCGCGCCAACGATGCCGCGCGCACGGCGCCAGCGCTGCAACCCTGGGCCGAAGCCGAAGGTCTGCAACGCGGTGACGTGGTGGTGGACGCCACCGCCAGCGATGATGTGGCCAACTGGCATGAGCAGTGGCTGGCGCGCGGCGTGCACGTGGTGACCGCCAACAAGCTGGGGCAGGGCGCACAGCTGGCGCGTGCACAGGCCATCGCCGGCAGCGGGCTGGACGGTGGTGCGCGTTACGGCGACAGCGCCACGGTTGGCGCAGGGCTGCCGCTGTTGAGCAGCCTGCGCGGGCTGGTGGCCGGCGGCGACCGCATCCACCGGGTGGAAGGCGTGCTGTCGGGGTCGTTGGCGTGGCTGTTCCATCACTACGACGGTCAGCGCCCCTTCTCGGCGTGGGTGCGCGAGGCGGCGGGCGCGGGGTACACCGAGCCGGACCCGCGCGTGGACCTGTCCGGTGAGGACGTGCGCCGCAAACTCCTGATCCTTGCCCGCGCCAGCGGCATCGCGCTGCGCGCCGAACAGGTGGCCGTGAACTCGCTGGTGCCCGATGCACTGGCGGTGCTGCCGACCACCCAGGCGATCGAACAGCTGGCCCTGCTGGACGCGCCGCTGCAGCGGCACTGGGAGCAGGCACGCGCGCAGGGCGGTTGCCTGCGCTTCATCGGCGGCTTCGACCATGACGGCGCCACGGTCGGGCTGCGGATCGTGCCGCTGGACCATCCGCTGGCCGGCGGTGCGCAGACCGACAACCGCGTGGCGATCCACAGCGACCGCTACAACGCGCAGCCGTTGTTGATCCAGGGGCCGGGTGCGGGGGCCGGGATCACCGCCGCCGCCTTGTTGGACGACGTGTTGTCGATCACTCGCCCTTCAACGCCTTCAACAACGCCGCGTTGAACCGCGACGGGTCCTGCACCTGCGGCGAATGTCCCAGGTCGTCGAAGCTCACCAGCGTCGCGCCGGGGATCGCGGCGGCGGCAGCCTTGCCCAGGGCAGGGTAGTCGCCCAGCGCAGCTTTCAATGCAGGCGGGGCCAGGTCACGCCCGATCGCGGTGCGGTCCTTCTGGCCGATGAAGAGCGTGGTCGGCACGCGGATGTTGGCCAGCTCATGCACGACCGGCTGGTTGAACACCATGTCCGAGGTCAGCGCCTGGCTCCAGGCCACGGCCTGCTTGCCGGGGCCGGCATACATTCCGGCCTGCATGCGTGCCCAGTGTTCGAACTCCGGCGTCCACTGGCCGCTGTAGTAGACGTCAAGCTGGTACTTCTTGATGCTGTCGAAACTGGTGTTCAGTTCGTTGGCATACCACGCATCCACACTGCGCCAGGGCACGCCCTTGGCCTTCCAGTCTTCCAGCCCGATCGGATTGACCAGTGCCAGCTGGCGCAGCTGCTGCGGATACATCAGCGCGAACCGCGCGGCCAGCATGCCGCCCATCGAATGGCCGACCAGGTCGACTTTGGTGGTGTCCAGTTTGAGATGCGCCAACAGCGCCTGCGTGTTTGCTGCCAGCTGGCCGAAGGAGTACTGGTAGCGCAGTGGCTTGCTCGATTTGCAGAAGCCGATCTGGTCCGGCGCAATTACCCGGTAGCCGGCGCTGCTCAACGCGGTGATGGCATCACGCCAGGTGCCCGCGCAGAAATTCTTGCCGTGCAACAGCACCACCGTGCCGACCTGGCGGCCGGCAGGCGCCACGTCCAGGTAGGCCATTTCCAGCGGCTGGCGCTGCGAATCGAAGCTGAAGGTCTTGATCGGCCAACCGTAGTCGAAGGCCTGCAGGCGCGCGTCGTAGGTGTCGGCGGCGAACGAGGTCAGGGGCAGGCAGGCAAGCAGGGCGGCGGCCAGGATGCGCATGGCGGTCTCCAGTGGGGGAACCCCGAGGATAACCGCCCACGCGTCTCCGATCAGCACTCGATGACGTTGACCGCGAGCCCGCCGCGGCTGGTTTCCTTGTATTTGTCCTGCATGTCGCGGCCGGTATCGCGCATGGTCTTGATCACCTTGTCCAGCGACACCTTGTGCTTGCCGTCGCCGCGCATGGCCATGCGCGAGGCGTTGATCGCCTTCACCGCGCCCATCGCATTGCGCTCGATGCAGGGAATCTGCACCAGCCCGCCGATCGGGTCGCAGGTCAGGCCCAGGTTGTGTTCCATGCCGATTTCGGCGGCGTTCTCGATCTGGCTGGGATTGCCACCCAGCGCGGCGACCAGGCCGCCGGCGGCCATCGAGCAGGCCACGCCCACTTCGCCCTGGCAGCCGACTTCGGCACCGGAAATCGAGGCGTTTTCCTTGTACAGGATGCCGATCGCGGCCGAGGTGAGCAGGAAATCGAACACGCGCTGTTCGTTGGCACCGGGGCAGAAGCGGTCGAAGTAATGCAGCACCGCCGGCAGCACGCCGGCCGCACCATTGGTCGGCGCGGTGACGACGCGGCCACCAGCCGCGTTCTCTTCGTTGACCGCCAGCGCGTACAGGTTGACCCAGTCCAGCGTGGTGAGCGGGTCGCGCATGGCCGCTTCCGGCTTGGATGAAAGCTCGCGGTACAGCGCCGGGGCGCGGCGCGACACATGCAGGCCACCGGGCAGGGTGCCTTCCTGGCGGATGCCCCGGGCGCAGCATTGCTGCATCGCGTCCCAGATCTCGCGCAGCTGGTCGCGGATCTCGTCTTCGCTGCGCCAGCACTTCTCGTTCTCGAACATCAGCTGGGCAATGCTCAGCCCACTACGTGCGGTCTGCGCCAGCAGCTCGTCGCCGCTCTTGAACGGATAGGGCAGCGGGGTTTCATCGGGCACGATGCGGTCATCGGCCGCGTCGTCCTGGTTGACCACGAAGCCACCGCCCACCGAGTAGTAATCGCGCGTGGCGATCACCTGGTCCTGCGCGTCGTACGCGGTGAAGCGCATGCCATTGGTGTGGTAGGGCAGCTTCTGGCGCTTGTTCAGGCCCAGGTCGCGCTTCTCGTCGAAGGCGATCTCATGGGTGCCCATCAACCGGATGCGCTTGCTGCTGCGGATCCGCTCGAGCGTGCCGGGAATGATGTCCGGATCGATCAGGTTCGGTCGCTGGCCTTCCAGGCCCAGCAGCACGGCCTTGTCAGTGCCATGGCCGCGGCCGGTCAACGCCAGCGAGCCATACACGTCGGCGCGGATGCGCACCACGTCCTGCAGGCAGCCCGGGTCCAGCAGCCAGCGGTGCACGAAGCGTTCGGCGGCCTTCATCGGTCCTACGGTGTGCGAGGAGCTCGGGCCAATGCCGATCTTGAAAACGTCGAACGTGCTGACAGCCATGATTGCCAAACTGCGGGTATCGGATGGAGCACTATTCTATGCTGTCCGGGCCCGCCACCCTGGCTGCAACGCAACATATCGACCTTATGTTCATCCTGTACCAGCGCGACGACTGCCACCTCTGCGACCTGGCCCTTGCGGTCCTGGCCCAGGCCCGGGTCCCCGGGCTCGACAGTGTGTTCATCGATGATGACGCGGCCCTGGAGGCCCGCTATGGCAGCCGGGTGCCGGTGCTGTGCGATGGGCAGGGGCGTGAGCTGGACTGGCCCTTTGATGCGTCCACCCTGTCGGCGTGGATGAGCGGGCAGCGGTAGCGCCGGCCGTTGGCCGGCGCCACGGGAGGGGGGTTACTTCGCCTGCAGCTTGACCACGGTGCTGATCGCGGTGTCGTCCGGGATGTTCCTGGTGTCCTTCCAGTCGTCACCGCCGCCCACGCCGAAGTCCAGGCGCTTGACCGTAGCCTTGCCGGTCAGCACCGGGTTGGGACCGGGCTTCCATTCGAAGGTGAAGGTGACCGGCTTGCTCACCCCGCGCAGTTCCAGCGTGCCATTGGCCACGTACTTGTCGCCGCTCTTGGTGAAGCCTTTGGCGGTGTATCGGGCTGTGGCGAACTTGGCCACATTGAAGAATTCCGCACCCTGCAGTGTCGAATCGCGGTCGCTGTTGCCCGACGTTGCGCCGGCCAGTGGAATGGTCACGTCCAGCGTGCCGGCGGCGGGGTCGACCGGATCGAAGCTGACCTTGGTCGAGAAGCCGGGGAAACTTCCGGTGAACACTTCACCGTCATATTTGGTGGCAAAAACCAACGTGGAGCCGTTGTTGGCGGCCTGCACGTAGTCGGCGGCCAGCACCGGGGCGGTGGCCATCAGGCCGGCCAGCGCGGCAGCCACGGCGGCGGGGGAGGTGAGCTTGATGTTCATCGTCAGTCCTTCTGGGGGGAGGCGAGCCAGCCCTGCGGCAGCATGCGCGCAAGCGTGGCATCGCGTTGGAAAAGGTGGTGGTACAAGGCAGCGCCGGCATGGGCGACCACCACGGCGATCAGCACCCAGAAGCCCCACTCATGGATGGCATGGGAGATGTCGCGCGCGCCCGGGTTGGGCGCGACCAGCTTGGGCACGTCGACCAGCCCGAACCAGCGGAACGGCCGCAGGCCACTGGCCGAATCGTAGACCCAGCCCGACAACGGCAGCGCGAACATCAGCACGTACAGCAGCCAGTGGGTGGCCGAGGCGATGCGTTCCTGCCAGGTCGGGGTGCCGGGTACCGGTTCGGGCGCGCCGGCATACAGGCGCCAGCCCAGGCGCAGCGCCACCAGGGCCAGCACGGTGATGCCCAGCGATTTGTGTGCGGTGTAGACCCAGAAGTACTTCGGGGTGCGTGGCAGTTCGCCCATGGTCAGGCCGACGATGCCGAGCACGAGGATGAGCAGGGCGATCAGCCAGTGCAGTCCCTGGCTGACACTGCCCCAGCGGTCATGGGTGTTTCGGGTCGTCATGGCGAGCGCTTCCGGGCTGGCGAAGTAGAGGGAGTGTCGGAGTCGTCGATCGGTTCCGGAGTTCCCGGCGCGTCGACGGACGGTGTGTCCTGCGGATCGGTGGCATTGCGGTCGCGAAGGGCTTCGGCTTCGATGCGCAGCTGGACCTGGTCGCCGATCATCGACGGCCACGCATCCACCCCGAACGCGCTTCGGCTCAGGGTGGCGGTGGCTGAAAACCCAGCGGTACGGCGGAATGGCGGCATCGGGTGGCGCTTGACCGCGTTGAGCGTGACGTCAAGCGCGACCTCGTGGCTGACCCCGCGCAGGGTCAGTTCACCGATCACCCGCGCATGGGTGGCATCGACCGGTTCGACGCGGGTGGAAACGAACCGGGCCTCGGGATGGCGCTCGGCATCGAGCAGGTTGCGCGCCAGCGCGGCCTTGTTCCATTTGTCATCGCCAAGATCCAGGCGTTGCAGCGGCACGCTGACCGTGAGCGTGGCGCTGCTCCAGTTGTCGGGATCGAAGGCAAGCACGCCTTCGCTGCCCGAGACGGTGCCCAGTGCCTGCGAGAAACCGGCGTGCTCCACCGCGAACAGCACCCGTGTATGCACCGGGTCGAGGCGGTAGGTATCGGGCGCGGCGCTCACCGCCCAGGGGGCGGTACACAACAGCAGGGCAAGGGTCAGGCGCTTGGTCACAGCCGGCTCCGTTCAGGGCTGGGCCGATCATACGCGCTGGTCCGTGATGCCTGGCAGCACCATGGCTGCAACAGATCGTGGTGCGCCCAGCGGCGCGCGACCGGGGCGTTGTGCAGCGCACTGTGTGACAATCCCGGGCAACAGGGAGAACTCGATGGCGTTGAGCGCGCGCGGTTGGCGGGCAGGCATCGTGCTGCTGGCACTGGCGTTGTATGCGGTGCCGTCGGCGTTGTGGGCCGCAGGGACATCGGCAGAGACACCGCGCATGCGCCGCCTCGGCGCCGCCGAAGGCATGCCCTCGCGCATGGTGCTTGCCCTGGCGCAGGACCGGCAGGGCTACATCTGGGCCGCCACCGATGATGGCCTGGCCCGCATCGACGGCGTTGGCCTGCGGGTCTGGCGCAATGAACCCGACGATCCCGGCTCGCTGCCGGGCAACGAGATCGAGACGCTGCTGGTCGATCCGCTGGATCGGGTCTGGGTGGGAAGCAACGGCGTTGGCCTGAGCATGCTCGGGCCTGGCCGCGAACGCTTCGAGCGGTTCCCGGACATCGACCAGCATTGCGAGGGGCAGTTCTGGTCGCTGGCGTATGCGGGCAAGGCCTTGTGGATCGGCACCAACCGCCATGGCATCTGCCGGCGGGAAGAGGACGGGACGCTGGTCCGCTACCAGGCCAACGCGGCCGATCCGACAGCGCTTCCCGACGACACCATCTACAGCCTGCTGTCCGATCCTGCAGGCCATGTCTGGGTGGGTACCGGCAGTGGCGTGGCGCGCTGGGACGGCCGCGGCTTCACCCGGATCGCCCCGGCGGTGCTGGGCGGCAAAAGCGTGTTCCGGTTGACCCGCGACCCCGATGGCACGGTGTGGGCCGGTACCGAGGGTGGGCTGTTCCGGATCAGTCCCGATGGCGACGCGCGCCCGGCACCGTGGAAGGTGGGCGCCGATGTGCGTGCCGCCTCGGTGCTGCATGATCGCAATGGCGGCTACTGGCTGGGCACGGCCGACGGCCTGTATCGCGGCGATGATGCCCAGCTGCGCCTGCTGGCCGGCGATGGCGGCAGCGGATTCCTGACCGAACGCAGCGGCGTGCTGGACATGCTGCAGGACCACGAGGGGGGACTGTGGGTGGCCATGTTGACCCAGGGTCTGGCCTACCTCCCTCCGGACTGGAAGCGTTTCTCCACCTGGTACCAGCTCGATGGAAAACCCCTGGACAGTGCGTACCTGCTCGGGGCAGCTGCGGCAGGCAACGACTATTACGTCGCCGGGGCGCATGGGGTGTACCGGCTGGATGCGGGCGGAAGCCTGCACCAGATAGCCACTGAGAAGCAGATCGGCGTGGGAGCGGTCAGGTCGGTGTTGCCGCGCGCCGATGGTGCGCTCTGGCTCGGTCGGGCCGGAAGGCTGGGGCTGTTCCAGCCAAAGACCGGACAGCTGCGCGAGTGGAAGATCGGAGGCGGCGCGGATGTGCGCCAACGCATTGAGCTGATCCGCGAAGCGCCCAACGGTGATCTGTGGATGTCGATCACCAACTACGGCGTGCAGCGCCGCGACGCGCAGGGCAAGCTGCTCGACGACATCCGCATCGGTGACGGCCGCGGCCTGGTCGATGTGCCGGTGGAGCAGATGCTGTTCGATCCGCGCGGCGGGCTGTGGATCATGGGCGACATGGGCGAGATGGGGCTGCTGCGGTGGCAGAAGGACCGCTTTGAACGCGTGCCCGGCATTGCGCCCGGCAACCTCTTCGACATGGCCTGGGTCAGTGCCGATGAGGTCTGGATGGCGCGCAGTGGCGCACTCGAGCGCTACCGGTGGGACGGGCTCAGCATGACGCTCCGCGAGCGGGTTGGTGCCGCGCAGGGAATGCCGCCGGTGTCGATGGGCGGCATCGCGCTTGGCCGTAACGGCCAGGTCTGGGCCACCACCACGCGTGGCCTGGTGTGCTGGCATTCACGCGAACGTCGGCTGCGGCTGTACGGCGAGAAGGACGGGTTGCCGGATCGGGAATTCAGCGGACGCCCACCCGTGGCCGGTGCCGACGGCCGGGTGCTGGCCGTCACCGCGACCGGGTTGGTGGGTTTCGACCCGGATGCAGCAGACACGCCGCTGCCGCCTTCGCAACTGGTCATCGACAACATCCAGGTACGCCGCGACGATGCCGAAGGCCAGCAGTCGCTGCCGGTCAACGCGCCGCTGGTGCTGGGCCCGGGCGATCGCGATCTGATCATCTCGGCGCGCCTGCTGTCCTATGCCAGCCCGATGGGCAACCGCTACCGCTATCGCGTGTCCGGCTATGACCAGAACTGGGTGATGCAGAACGCCGATGGCGAACGCCTGTTGTCGCGGTTGCCGCCAGGCCAGTACGCCATCGACGTGCAGGCCGCCACCCCGCATGGGGAATGGACACCGTCACGCACGATCACCGTGCAGGTACAGCCACCGTGGTGGCGCAGCAGCTGGGCCGTGCTGGGCTACGTGCTGCTGTGGCTGCTGCTGGTGGCCGCCGTGGCGGCGTTTGCCCGCGCCCGTCTGCGCCGCCGCCAGCAATGGCATCTGACCGTGCACAAGCAGCAGATCGCCGAACAGGCGTCGCAGGCAAAGAGCCGGTTCCTTGCCACGCTCGGCCATGAGGTGCGTACCCCCATGACCGGCGTGCTGGGCATGAGCGAACTGCTGCTGGCCACGCCACTGGACGAGCTGCAGCGCGGCTACGCCGCGTCCATCCAGCACGCCGGTACCCATCTGCTGCGGCTGGTCAATGACGCGCTGGATCTGGCCCGGATCGAAGCGGGGCGGCTGGAACTGGACATCCGGCCGTTTGACCTGATGTCGATGCTGGCCCAGGTCGAAACGCTCATGGAACCGATGGCACATCATCGCGGGCTGGCCTTCGAGCGCAGCTTCAACCTGCCCGGCCCGGTGCAGGTCAGTGGCGACGAGATGCGCGTGCGCCAGATCCTGATGAACCTGCTGGGCAATGCGATCAAGTTCACTGAACACGGCCATGTCGGTCTGGGCATCGAGCTGGTGCCGGGCGGGAGCGGTATCGAGCTGGAGGTCACCGACACCGGGCCAGGCATCAACCAGGACCAGCAGCAGCGCCTGTTCCACCGTTTCGAACAGGCGGACGGCCCGCGGACGGCGTCCCGCTATGGCGGCAGTGGCCTGGGCCTGGCGATCTGCCAGGAACTGGCCGTGGCCATGGGCGGACGCATCGCCATCGACTCCGCGCCCGGACAGGGTGCCCGCTTCACCGTGCACCTGCCGCTGCCGTGGACCGTGCGCCAGCGGCCCGCTGCGGATGCGCCGCTGCATGGCGCGCCGATTGCCCTGCCACCGTTGCGGATCCTGCTGGTGGAAGATGATGCCACCGTAGCTGATGTCATTGCCGGCCTGCTGCAGGCCCGCGGACACACGGTGGTGCATGCCCTGCACGGCTTGGCGGCGTTGTCGGAAGTGGCTGCCGGACGTTTCGACATCGGCCTGCTTGACCTGGACCTGCCCGCGCTGGATGGCATCGCCATCGCCGGGCAGCTGCGCGCCATGGGCTACGCGCTGCCGCTGATCGCGGTGACGGCGCGCTCGGATGCCTATGCCGAACAGCAGGTCCTGGCGGCCGGGTTCGATGGCTTCCTGCGCAAGCCGGTGACCGGCGACCTGCTGGTGGCCGCGATCGCGCAGGCGTGTGCCACCCGCCGCAGCCCGCCCGGGATGGTGACCTCTCCATAGGCTGCGTATCAGAAATCGGCAAATTCAATTCAAAAATTGATTCACTGCTTTGTGACGTCTTTACGGGAACGCGGATGCGCGCTGGCCACGATGGCCCTACCGTGGCCGCAATGAGAACGATGATGGCGCGGTAGACGGTGACGCCTCCGCGAGAGGCCCTGCGCGGGCAGCCCGTAGCCTTGCTCCTGGCCCTGCTGCTGATGTGGCCGGCAGCAGCCCACGCGGGTGTCGCACATGTGCCATCGCCGCGCCTGCTTGGCATGGCCGACGGCCTGCACGACCCCAACGTTCGCGAAATCGCTGAAGACGCTTCCGGCTACCTGTGGCTGGCGGGCAGCGACGGCCTGATGCGTTTCGACGGCCAGCGGTACCGGCTGTGGCGCCTCGAGGATGGCGTGCCGGATGTGGACCTGCGCACGTTACACGTGGATGCCCTCGACCGGCTCTGGGTGGGTACGGCCAGTGCCGGGCTGGTCATGATGGGCGCTGATCGCGGTGGGTTCCAGCGGCTGCCGGCATCGGCCCCGTCAGCGCTGCGCCAAGGGCTGCTGCGCCAAGTGAACAGCAGCGGTGACGGCCGGATCTGGGCCATTGGAAGCGACCATCGGCTCTATTGGCGGGCACCACGCGAACCGCAGTGGATGTTGCAGCCGTTGCCGCCGGCGGGTGGCCCGGTCATGGCGCTCGCGCGCGACAGCGCCGGTGCGTTGTGGGTGGCCCAGGCCGCATCGCTTTGGCGATGGGATGGCGCACGGCTGGCCCGGATGGCGTTGCCGGACGAATCCGCAATGCCGATACAGTCGCTCTGGGCCGATCCACGCGGGGGGATTGAAGTCACCTCGGCGTATGGCACCTGGGCAACGGGTGGCGCAGCAGGTGCCCACTTTCGGCCGCTCGGGGCACGCAGCGTGCTGCGCAGTGCGGACGGCGTGCTCTGGCAGCAACAGGGCGCGGCGCTGCTGCGGCAGGAAGCCGGCGCCGCGCTGCCGTGGACGCTGCAACCCGCGCCGGGCACCGCGCCGGGGCCGGTGGTGATCCGCCAGGCGCTGGAAGACCGCAACGGTGACCTGTGGTGGGTGAGTGAGCAGCACGGCGTATGGTGGTTGTCGGCCCGCTGGCGGCAGTTCACGGCCTTGCCGGCCACTGCCGACAGTGGGTCGGGAACCGGCAGTCACTACGTACTGGGCCTGGCCGCATCGGGAATGCACCATGCGTGGGTTGCGGGCAGTCGCGGACACCTGCAGCGCCTTGACCTGCGTACCGGACGCGGCCGTGACGTGCTCCGGTTTCCACACGCCGGCGTCAGCGCGCTCCCGGTGGGCGTGGCCGAAGATGCCCAGGGACGGGTCTGGGTCGCCAGTGCCGACCGGTTGCTGCGCCATGACCCGCAGCGGCGCAGCCAGCGCGACTGGGGGCTGGGATTGGGCACGGACCAAGGGCCCATCCACCTGCAGATATGCGCGAACGGCGATGTCTGGCTCGCGCACCCCGGAGCGATCCAACGGTGGTCGACGGACGGCAAGCGGCTGCACAGTGCGGCACCGCAGCAGGTGGGGCTGAGGCAGGACGTCCTGCTACGGCAGCTGTTGTGCACGCGTGATGGCGAGGTATGGGCCACCGATCCGCAAGGCGTGATGCGCTGGTCTGTTGCACGCGAGCGCTTCGAGCCGGTCCCGGGCGATGGCGACGGGACCGTGTCGGCCATCGCCGAAGCCGACGATGGCACGTTGTGGGTCAGCCGCCTGGGCTCCCTGGAGCAGTACCGTCTGGCGCAGGGACGGTTGCATCGAGTACGCCGCATTGGCGCCGCCGAGGGCTACCCGCAAGTGCGTGCCAACGCACTGGTGGTGGGCGCCGATGGCGTGGCATGGGCCGGGGCCGCGCGCGGCGTGCTGCGGGTGGATCCGCACGCGGGTGAGGTGGGGGTGCTGGACACCGCACAGGGCCTTCCCGTGCAGGAGGTGCTTCCGCAGCGGCTGCTTCGGTTGGGCTCGGGCGCGTTGGTGGCAGGCGTGCGCGAAGGCGGACTGCTGGCGTTCGACCCGCGCGCGCTTCGCGCCCCGGCAACGGTGCCGGTCCTGGTGCTCGATGCAATGAGCCGTCGTCGGCATGGACGGGTGATCCAGATGCCGATCGCCGCACCGCCGGTGATCCTGGGCACCGGGGACCGCCACGTGCGGGTCGCGGTGAACCTGCTCGGCCGTGGCGATCCTGATCGCATCCAGTACCACTTCCGCCTGCTGGGACACGACCCGGCATGGGTCGACACCGGCCCCGTGGCGCAGCGCCTTTTCACCCGCCTGCCGGCCGGTGAGCACTCCCTGCTGGTGAAGGCGCGGCATGCCGGGGGGCCGTGGTCGGCGGTGCGTCAGCTGCCGTTGCGCGTGGTGCCCCGGTGGTGGGAAACAACAACCGGTCGTATCGCCCTGGCTGCCGCGATCTGCGCAGCGCTGATGGGGGGAGCGCGGCTGTACTACCGCCGGCAGCGGCGACGCGCGCAGCGGCGCCAGGCGCGTGCGCACCGCCTGCGGGCGGAGCAGGATTCGATGCAGCGCACCCGCTTTCTGGCCGAACTGGGCCGCCGGGTGCGTGCGCCCTTGACGCCGGTACTCGGCTGGAGCGAGCTGCTGCTGCAGTCGCCGTTGTCGGGCGTGCAGCGCGAGCAGGTCGGCAGCCTGCAGCAGGCGGGGCACCACCTCCTGCAGTTGATGGACGATGCGCTGGACCTGGCCGGTATCGAATCAGGCCGCCTGCGGCTGCACCCAGCGCCCTTCGTGCTGGTGGAGGTCATGCGTGAGCTGCATGCGCTGCTGCTGCCGGTGGCGCGGCGCAAGGCACTGCTGCTGCAGTGGACCAGCACGTTGCCAGCGGGTGCCTGCTTCCACGGCGACGTGCAGCGCCTGCGCCAGATTCTGCTGAACCTGCTGGGCAACGCCCTCAAGTTCACCGCGCATGGGCAGGTCAGCCTGAGCGCACGCACCGGGCCGGAGGATCGCGGGTTGGTGCTGTGTGTGTCCGACACCGGTCCGGGGATGAGCCAGGCGCAGGTGCGGGGGCTGTTCCAGCGCTTCAGCCAGGTCGAAACGTCAGACACCGCCGCCCACCCCGGCGGCAGCGGGCTGGGACTGGCCATCAGCCGGGACCTGGCACATGCCATGGGCGGGCGCCTGGACGTCGACAGCCAGCGCGGGCGTGGCACCCAGTTCCAGTTGACACTGCCGTGGCCGGCGCTTGCACCCGCCGCCGCGCCCGCCGCGCCGCGCCGCGCCGCATCCGCTTCCGTGCCATCGCGCCCCTTGCGTGTGATGGTGCTGCTGCCGGCGACCGAACCGGACGCTGTCGAGGTGGTGTGTGCGCTGCTGCGTTCCCAGGGCCACCGGGTGGTGGCGGTCGAGAATGCAGACGCGTGGGTACGCGACGTCGATCCCGGGCCCTGGGATCTCATCGCGGCTGATCCGGACATGCTGGTGGCTGGCGGGCGGCTGAGTGCACGCCTGCCCTGGTTGTGGCCGGGGGTGCGGCGCGTGGCGCTCACGCCACGCGCCGATGCCTGCGCCGAGCGCGATGCACGCGCGGGCGGGTTCGATGGTTTCCTGCGCCTGCCGGTGACCGGGGCGCGGTTGGCTGCCGCCGTGGCGGGCGCATGATCGGCCCCCTGCAGGGCCTGCTGCTGGCGCTGCTGCTGCTTGCGTCATCGGTACGCGCGGCGCCCCCCATGGCGCTGCGCTTCACCACCGCCGACGGGTTGCCGTCCAACGCGGTGCACCAGGTGGTGGAAGACCGCGACGGTTACCTGTGGTTCGCCACCGATGATGGCCTGGCCCGCTTCGATGGCCAGCGCTTCCGGATCTGGCGGATGGAGCAGGGGCTGGCCGACAACCAATTGCTGTCGATGGCGACGGATGCGCAGGACCGGTTGTGGATCGGGACGGGGCAGGGCCACCTCATGCGCATGTCGGCCGACCGCAGCCACATCGAGCGCTTCGACAGCGCGCGTTTTCCGGCCCTGGCGGGCGTGGCGATCGGTGTCGTGCTGCCAACGCCGGAGGGCGTGGTGTGGTTCGGTACGCGCGACGCGGGTCTATTCCGGCTGGACCCGGGCCACCGGCTGCGTCAATACCTGCCCACCGTGAACGCGGACGGCCTGCCGGACCGTCGCGTCGACCACCTGGCGTTGGCGGCCGACGGCACGCTCTGGGTGGGAACACCGCGCGGCCTGGCCCGCTGGAGGAACGGTCGCTTCCTGCCGCCGCCCACGATGCTGGCCACTGCGCCGGTCAGCGCGCTGCTGGTGGATGCCGGGCAGCGGCTGTGGGTAGCCGGCGCGGCAGGCCCGTGGCGCGCCTCGGACGAGGGGCGGCTGGAACCGGTGGATGCACCGGCGGGAACGCGCGCGCTGGGCGCGTCGCGCAGCGGCGGACCGTGGCTGGGCGAGGACGCCCGGGTGTGGAAGAGCGGAGGCACTCAGCGGCCCGGGGTGGGCATCGCACCATTGGGCAGCGCCGATGTGCCCCGGTTCCGCACGGCCCTGGAAGATCGCCACGGCAGCCTCTGGTTGCTGGGGCGGCATATGGGGGTGTGGCGGCTGCCCCCGCACTGGCAACATTTCATGTCGCTCGACGCGGCGCCGCAGGAAATGCCGGCGATGAGCGGGGTGCGCCTCGATCCTGACGCGCCGCCGCTGGGGCTCGCCTGCGCAGATGGCAGCCGCTGGCGTCTGGACGGCAAGGGGGTCCAGCGCCAGCTGCCTGGCGGCACCGGCACCCGGCAGTGGCGCTGGGGTGCGACCGACCAGGCGCCTCCGCCCGGTCCGCTGGCCCTGCATTGCGATACAGGCAACGGCATCTGGTGGGGAGGCCGGCATGGCCTGACGCGGTGGGCTGACGGCCGCTTCCATCCCGTTGCCGGTGTCGAGGGCGAGGTCAGCGCGCTGCACCTGGCCGAGGACGGCGCGTTGTGGGTGGCCAGTGCGGGTACGGTGCGGCGCTATCTCATCCAGGACGGCGTGGCCCGGCCCGGCGTGCAGATTGATGCACGCCAGGGACTGCCGTCGCTGCGGTTGGCGTCGCTGGCCAGCGACGCACAGGGCGCGTTGTGGGCCAGCAGCGCGCGTGGCCTGCTGCGTCTTCGCCCCCGCGAGGGCCAGGTGCGGCTGTACACGCGAAGCGATGGGGTGCCCGATGCCGTGTTCAATGCACAACTGCAGGCCGATGGATCGACCATGCTGGCCGTGGATGCACACGGCCGCAGGGTGCGGTTCGACCCGGTGGGCCTGGCCGCGTGCAGGGGCGAGCCGGCGCTGGTGGTGGAGCGTGTGCAACTGCACCGCGGTGGCCTGCTGCAGGTGTTGCCTTCCAAGGCGGTGCTCCACCTGCAGCCGGACGATCGGGATATCCAGGTCAGCGTCCGCTTGCTCGGCGCTGGGATGCACGCGCGCCAGCAGTACCGCTTCCGGCTGTGCGGCCTGGACCGGGAATGGATCCGGGTGGGCCGCAGCGGGACCCGCGGCTTCCCGCGACTGCCACCCGGCGAGCACCGACTGGAGTTCCAGGCACGGCTGCCCGACGGCAGCTGGTCGTCAACCCGGTCATTGCTGCTGCAGGTGGAGCGCAGCGGCTGGCACCACCCGGCGCTGGTGGGCGCCCGGATATCGGCGTGCGCGCTGCTGCTCGGCGGCGGGGCATGGGCGGCGGTACGCCGTGTCGCGCGCGGGCGGCGGGCGCAGGTTTCCGCACAGGGCCTGTCGCTGGCGCTGCGCTCGGCGCAGGCCAAATCGCACTACCTGGCCAACCTCGGCCATGAGGTGCGCACACCGCTCACGGGGATCCTGGGCATGGCCGAACTGCTGCTGTCATCGCCCCTGCATGCGGCCCAGCGGCAGCCGTTGGAACGGATCCTGCGGAGCGGGCACGCGCTGCTGGAGCGGGTCAACCACGCATTGGACGAGGCCCGCCTGGAGGCCGGATGTACGCCCCTGCAGGCGGCCGACTTCGAGGTGGGCGCCGTTCACCGGCAATGGTTGGCACGCCAGCTGCTGCCATCCTGCCGGCGTGGCACCGCGCTGGCCTTGTGCCTGCAGGTGGCGGGCGACGCACGCGCGCACGGCGATGCGCTGCGACTGGGGCAACTGCTCGATGCGGTCACGCGCGTGCTGGGCCGGCACACCGGCGCGGGGCACGTGGTGCTGGAGGTCGCCTGGCGACCCGGGCGCGAGGGGCTGCTGTGGCGGTTCACCGCCGGCGGGCGCGCTGCGTACCCGCCGGGCCGCGGCGCCGGGAGCGCCGCGCCGACGCCGTCCGTCGCGTCCCTGCGCCTCGCGTTGGCCACTGCCGAACGCCTGGCCGGCGCTCTCGGCGGCACCCTGCACGTGCATGCGACGGCCGGCAGGCAATGGCACGTGCAGGTGGTGGGGATCCCCATGCCGGCGGTTGCGCCGCTGCACCGTGGCCGGGTGCTGCTGGTGGACGAGGACGACCACGCCGCCCTTGCAGGCAGTGCACTGCTGACCGCGCAGGGCTGGGAGCCGGTGCATGCGGCGCACGCGCTGGCAGGGTTGACCGAACTGGCGGCGGGCCGGTTCGACCTGGTGCTGGTGGATCTGGACCTGTCCGGCATCGATGGATTGACCCTGATCGGCCTGCTGCCCGGGCGTAACGTGTCCGCTCCGGTGCTGGCGATGAGCCGGCAGCCCTCCGCCGGCCTGACCGGGCGGGTGCGGGCTGCCGGTGGCGCGGGGCTCCTGCCCAAGCCGGTCACGGCCGCGTCGCTGCGCCGCGCACTGCAGCAGGCGGGCGTGGCCTGATGGTTCGTTCCCATCCGGCGAACCGTTTACCATCCATCCCATGACTTGGGCTTTCTGCGACAAGTCCGACCCTATCTGCACGTCATCGGTTGATCCCGACCCGCTCCAGGAGATTGCTTGGTGTTGCCTACGCGTTGGCTGCTCCTGTTCGGGATGCTGTGCATGTGGCCGTGGCTGGTGGCAGCGCAGCCGGTTCCGCCAACGCCGCGCCAGCTGACCGTGTTCGATGGTCTGCCGTCCAATACCGTCAACCGCATGGCCGAAGACGGGTACGGCTACCTGTGGTTGGCCACCAACGATGGCCTGGCCCGGTTCGACGGCCGCAATTACCGGGTCTGGCGCGCCGAGGATGGTCTTCGCGACAACATGGTGTGGAGCGTGCACGTGGATGCGCGCAACCAGTTGTGGGTCGGTACCGAGAATGCCGGGCTGGCGATGATGTCGGCCGACCGCCGCGAACTTCGCTTCTTCGACCGTGCCAGCAACCCGGTGATCGGCAGCAATACGATCTGGAGCCTGGCCTCCACCGGTGACGGGGCGCTGTGGTTCGGCACCTACGAAGGCGGCCTGCACCGGCTCGACCGCAATGGCGTGATCACCCGCTTCATGCCGGAACCCGGCAACCGGCGCAGCCTGCCGGCCGCGTCGGTCACGCATATGGCCACCACCCGTGACGGCAGCCTGTGGGTCGGTACCAAGGCGGGGCTGGCGCGCTGGACCGGGCGCGACTTCGAGCGGGTGCCCGCGTCGAAGCTGCCCACGCCCCTGGTCAATGGGCTGACCGCCGAGCTGGATGGCAGCCTGTGGATCAGTACCAATGCCGGTACGGTGGTTCGCCGGGCAGACGGCAGCTTCGCCCCGGCGCCCTGGAAGGTGGATGCCGGCGACCAGGTACTGGGCATGATGCTGCGCGACGAGCAGGGCGGCTATTGGCTCGACACCCGGTCGGGTCTCGGGCGTGCCTACCAGGGCCGCTTCCAGCAGGTGCCCCTGTACAGCGCGGTGGCCCGTGGCCAGGTGCGGCCCAACTGGACCGGCGCGTACGAAGACCGCGAAGGCGGGATCTGGCTGGCCAGTACCAACAGTGGCCTGTGGCACCTGCTGCCGCGCTGGTGGCAGTTCTCGGTGCTGTCGCGACTGGAGGATGACCCGGCCTCGCTTCGCAACGGCTACGTGCTGGGCATGGCCGCATCGGCCAATGGCGGTGTGTGGGCCGTGGGCACCCATGGCGCACTGGACCGCTTCGATCCGGTCACCGGCAAGGTGGACCAGCACCGGACCTGGGTGGATGGCCCCCAGTGGCTGTTGTCGGTGCTGGAAGACCCGCGTGGCCATGTCTGGATCGGATCGCACGAAGCGCTCCTGCGCTACGACCCGGGTACCGGCTCCCTGCAACGGTGGGGCAGCGATGCCGGAGCCGATGCCGCCATGGAAGGCGACGTGGACGCGCTGGCGCTCTGCGACGGTGGCGGGGTCTGGAGCGCTGCGTCCGGCGGGCTGCAGCAGCGCGACCTGGACGGCGGCGTGCGTCAGCGGATCGCGGCCGGCACGGGCGGGTTCGCGCCCGGACAGCTGGTCCTGGATCTCATGTGCGGTCCGCAGGACCATCTCTGGGTGGCCACCAACCAGGGCCTGCTGCAGTGGGTGCCGGCGCGTGCGCGGTTCGAGGCGGTGCCCGGCGCGGCAGCTGTCGCCAGTCATGCCCTGGCGTCAGCCGACGACGGCTCCATGTGGGTATCGGAAGAAGGCCGCCTGATCCGCTACCGCTGGAACGGGAAGCGGCTCGATCGCGAGGCCCAGGTCGGGCCGGAAGAAGGCTTCCCGCAGCTGTCGGCGACGGGATTGGTGGTGGACGCCCAGGACATCGTGTGGGCCGCCAGCTCGCGTGGCCTGATCCGCGTCGATCCCAACCAGGGCAGCGTGCGCCAGTACGGCGTGCGCGATGGGCTGCCCAGCCAGGAGTTCCGCCGCGGCACGCTGGTGCGCACGGCCAGCAACCACATCGTCGGCGGCACGCCGGCCGGGGTGGTGCTGTTCGATCCGGACCAGGTGCGCCCGGCGACCCGGCGCGCACCGCTGGTGATTGAACGTGTCGAGGTGCGCCGTGGCGAGCGGGTGCTGGACCTGACCCACCTGGCGCCGCTGGAAATCGCCGACGCCGACCGCGACCTTCGCATCGTGGCGCGGCTGTTGTCCTTCGCCGACTCATCGTCAAACAGCTATCGCTACCGCCTGGCCGGCTACGATCCGGATTGGGTGGAAGTGGGGCCGGGCGGCGAACGCGTGTTCTCGCGACTGCCGCCCGGGCGCTATCGACTGGAGGTGCAGGCGCGCTCGGCCGACCTGGTCTGGTCGCGGGTGCAGGTGCTGGAGTTCCGCGTGATGCCGCCCTGGTGGCGCAGCGTATCGGGGCTGCTGGTGATGGCCTCGATCGCCTTGCTGCTCATGAGCCTGTTCGCCTGGTTGTACCGGCGACGCGTGCAACGCCGCCACGCTTACCAGCTGGCCCTGCACAAGCAGGAACTGGCCGAACAGGCATCGGCCGCCAAGACGCGCTTCCTGGCCAACCTGGGTCATGAAGTGCGCACGCCGATGACTGGTGTGCTGGGCATGAGCGAGCTGCTGCTGGGCTCGCCGTTGAACCCGCAGCAGCGCAGCTACACCGAATCGATCCGGCATGCCGGCGAGCACCTGCTGCACCTGGTGAACGACGCGCTGGACCTGGCGCGGATCGAATCGGGGCGGCTGCAGTTGCAGGCGCAGCCGTTCGCGCTGCAGGGTGTCATTGACGATGCATGCACCCTGATGGCGGCGCTGGCCGAGCAGAAGGGGCTGCGCTTCGTGGTGGACAACGAACTGGCCACTGGCCTGTGCAGCGTGGGTGATGCGGTGCGCGTCCGGCAGATCCTGCTCAACCTGCTGGGCAACGCGGTGAAGTTCACCAGCAACGGCGAAGTGCGGTTGAAGGTGCGCGCGCTGGCGCCGTCGCGCGGGCTTTACTTCGAAGTCTCCGACACCGGACCCGGCATCAGCAGCGACCAGCAGCAGCGTCTGTTCCGGCGCTTCGAGCAGGCCGACGGTGCGCGCACCGCTGCGCAATACGGTGGCAGCGGGCTGGGCCTGGCGATCTGCCGCGAGCTGGCGCTGGCCATGCAGGGCCAGATCGGGGTGGAAAGCCAGCTGGGCGTGGGCACGCGCTTCAGCGTGACCCTGCCGCTGCCGCTGCAGATGGCCGACGCCACGGTCGGGAGTGCCGGTGTTGCCGAGGGGCACCCCCTGCCGCCACTGCGCCTGCTGCTGGTCGAGGACGACGACACCGTGGCCAGCGTGATCATCGGCCTGCTGAGCGCGCGCGGGCACGTGGTGGTGCACGCCGCGCACGCGTTGGCAGCGCTGCGCGAAGTGAGCGACGCGCCGTTCGACGTGGTGCTGCTGGATCTTGACCTGCCCGGCCTGGGCGGCATGGAACTGGCCGGGCACCTGCGCAACCAGGGTTATGCGATGCCGTTGCTGGCGGTGACGGCGCGGACCGACCCGGGCATCGAACAGCGGGTGCGCGAGGCGGGCTTCCAGGGCTTCCTGCGCAAGCCGGTGACCGGCGACCTGCTGGAGCAGGCGATCGCTCGGGTGGTGGTGGAGGGGCGTGGGTAACAGCAATGGCCGGTGTTGCCGGCCATAAAATGTCATCGGACCAACGGTCCGCTGCTACCGAGGTCGCCTATTCTGCGACCTCTTCCACATCCCGGGGAGAGGGGCGGGCGTCGGGCAGCTGCCAGAAGATGACGGTGGAGGTGAGCGTGATCGCGCCCACGCACACGAACGTGGCGTGCAGTGCAGCGGTGGCGCCGTGCAGGGTGTCCAGGTGCTCGAACGCGGCCAGCAGGCTGCCCGCGGCCGCGGCGCCGAAGCCGGTGGCCAGCATCATCACCATCGACAGCAGGCTGTTGCCCGAGCTGGCGAAATCACGGTCCAGGTCACGCAGGGTCACGGTGTTCATCACGGTGAACTGCAACGAATTGACCGCGCCGAACACCGCCAGCTGCACCACGCGCAGCCACATCGGCTGGCCGGGCACCATGAAGATGAAACTGGCCATGGCCAATCCGACCAGCACGGTGTTGACCATCAGCACCCGGCGATAGCCGAAACGTTCCACCAGTTTGACCGCGTAGCGCTTGGACAGCATGCCGGCGGCCGCTACGGGAATCATCAACAGCCCGGCGTTCATCGGGCTCATGCCCATGCCCACCTGCAGCAGCAGGGGGATCAGCAACGGCATGGCGCTGCTGCCGATCCGCGAAAACAGGTTGCCGAGGATACCGATGCGGTAGCTGGGCACGTGGAACAGCGCCAGCGAAAACAGCGGCGCGGTGGAGTTGGCCGCATGCAGCCAGTAGCCGACCAGCGCAGCCAGCCCGGCCACGGTCATCAACATCACCAGCGCGTGCGGGGTGGCCATGCCGGAGATGCCATCCAGCGCCAGCGACAGCACCACCATGCCGAACGCCAGCATCAGGTAGCCGGCGATATCGAAGCGGGTACGGTGTTCGGCGTAGTGGTCGGGCATGATCTTCAGCGCGGCCACGTAGCCGATCACGCCGATGGGCAGGTTGATCAGGAACACCCAGTGCCAGGACGCCACTTCCACCAGCCAGCCGCCCAGGGTGGGGCCGATCAGGGGCCCCACCAGCGCAGGGATGGCGATGAAACTCATGGCGCGCAGGAACTGTTCGCGGGACACCGAGCGCATCACCGCCAGGCGCCCGACCGGCAGCAGCATGGCGCCGCCCACGCCCTGCAGCACGCGGGCGGCAACCAGCTGGTGCAGGGTCTGCGCCAGCGCGCAGGCGAGCGAACCGAGGGTGAACAGGATGATCGCCGCCAGGAACGTGCGGCGGGTACCGAAGCGGTCGGCGATCCAGCCGGAGGCGGGAATGAAGGTAGCCACCGCCAGCGCGTAGCTGAACACCACCGACTGCATCTGCAGCGGGCTTTCACCCAGGCTGCGGGCCATGGCGGGCAGGGCGGTGTTGACGATGGTCGAATCCAGCATCTGCATGAAGATCGCCAGCGACACCAGCCACAACAGGGGCCGGAACGAGGCGTAGCTGGGGGTCGTCATCGTGTGCACCTTCATCAACGAGGTGCACATGATCGCACGGGGGGTGTGTATGCCGGGCCGTCAGCGCGCGCTCAACCGGTGCACCGCCTCGACAAGTACCTGCACGTGTTCGGGATTCATGTCCGGCGACATGCCGTGGCCAAGATTGAACACGTGGCCCTCGCGGGAACCGCCATTGCCGCGCGCATAGCTGTCCAGCACCTGCCCGGCGGCACGTTCGATCGCCTCCGGGTTGCCGTACAACGTGGCCGGATCCAGATTGCCCTGCAGCGCCACGCGGCCGCCGGTGCGCGCTGCCGCGTCGGCCAGGTCCAGCGTCCAGTCCACGCCCAGCGCATCGGCGCCGGTGTCGGCCAGGTCGGCCAGGTGCAGGCCGGTACCCTTGCCGAACAGGATCAGCGGGGTGCGCTGGTCACCGTCGCCGCGCTCCAGTTCACGCGCGATGCGGGTCAGGTAGCGCAGTGAGAACTCGCGGTACATGGACGGGCTGAGCACGCCGCCCCAGGTATCGAACACCTGCAGCACCTGCGCGCCGGCCGCGCGCTGGGCAGCCAGGTAGGCAACCACCGCATCGGTCACCACCGACAGCAGCTGGTGCAGTGCGGCCGGCTCGTTCAGTGCCATCGCCTTGATGCGTGCGAAATCCTTGCTGCCGCCGCCTTCGACCATGTAGCAGGCCAGCGTCCACGGGCTGCCGGAGAAACCGATCAGCGGCACGCGGCCGTCCAGCTCACGGCGGATCACGCGCACCGCATCCATCACGTAGCGCAGATCGGTTTCCATGTCCGGCACCGCCAGCCTGGCGATGGCGGCAGTATCGCGGACCGGGTGGCGGAACTTCGGGCCCTCGCCTTCGACGAAGTACAGCTCCAGGCCCATCGCATCGGGAATGGTCAGGATGTCCGAGAACAGGATCGCCGCGTCCAGGTCGAACCGGCGCAGCGGCTGCAGGGTGACTTCGCAGGCGATTTCCGGGTTCTTGGCCATGGCCAGGAAGCTGCCGGCCTTGGCGCGGGTGGCGCGGTATTCGGGCAGGTAGCGGCCAGCCTGGCGCATCAGCCAGACGGGGGTGCAGTCCACCGGTTCGCGGCGCAGGGCGCGCAGCAGGCGATCGTGGCGGGAGGGGCTGGTCACGGGTTGCTTCCTTGGAATCGGGTGGCGCAGGGCCAGGGGGAGGCGGGCCGCTCAGCGCGGCGGCACACCGCTGGTATAGGTGATCTGGTAACCGCGCTTGAGCTCGGTATCGCGCGCCTTTTCAAACGCGGCTTCTGCCTCGGCCTGTTCCGCGAAGAACTGGCGGTGCAGCTTGGCGTGCCTGCCGACCTGGCCCGACTCGCGCAGCAGCTCCCAGCCGCCGAACAGGTCCGGTTGCAGGGTGAGCTGGAGGTAGCCGGTCGGATCGGTGCCGTTGACAGGTTGCTGCAGGAAGATGCGCATGGCCGCGATTGTAGCCGCGAACCGGCAACACGGCCGTCACCGGCCCGCGGGGCGGGCGCGACAGACGGTCGCGGCTCAGCCGGTGGCCAGCACGCGCAGCACGTCGGCCTCGTCCACGTCGGCCACTACCTCGGCGCGGCCGATGCCCCGCCACAGCACCAGGCGCAGGCGCCCGGCCACGTTCTTCTTGTCCAGCCGCATGCGCGCCAGCAGTGCCTCGGGCGCCAGGCCGGCCGGAATGGCAACCGGAAGCTCGTAACGCAGCAGCAGCTCGCGCAGGCGGGTGGTGTCGTCGTCGTGGCTCATGCCCAGCTGGGCCGACAGCCGCGCAGCCAGCACCATGCCCACCGCCACCGCTTCGCCATGGTTGAGGTTGTCGTTGCCTGGCGCGCCGTAGCCCTGCTCGGTCTCGATTGCATGGCCAAAGGTGTGGCCCAGGTTCAGCAGCGCGCGCTCGCCGCGCTCGAGCGGATCGCGCGCGACGACCTCAGCCTTGTGTTCGCAGCTGCGCGCGATGGCCTGGGCCAGCGCCGCATCGTCGCCGGCCAGCAGCGCGGCATGTTCGGCCTGCAGCCACTGGAAGAACAGCGGGTCGCGGATCGCGCCGTACTTGATCACCTCGGCCAGGCCGGCGCGCAGTTCACGCGCCGGCAGGGTACGCAGCGCGGATGTATCGGCGATCACCGCGCGCGGCGGGTGGAAGGCGCCCACCAGGTTCTTGCCTTCGGGAATATCCACTGCGGTCTTGCCGCCGACCGACGAGTCGACCATCGCCAGCAGCGAGGTCGGCAGCTGCACGCAGTCCACCCCGCGCATCCAGCAGGCTGCGGCAAACCCGCCCAGGTCGCCGGCCACGCCGCCGCCCAGGGCCATCACGCACGCATCGCGGGTGGCGCCCAGCGATGCCAACGCGGTGATCGCCGCGCCGAAGTTGGCCATCGTCTTGGAGGCTTCGCCAGCCGGCAGCACCAGTTCGCCGATCAGCAGCTCGGCGCGTGCGTCCAGCAGTGCCTGCTTGACCCCGGCCAGGTACAGCGGGGCGACGGACGAATCGCTGAGCAGCAGCACGTGGCGGCCGCGCACGTGGCGCGCCAGCAGTTCGCCCTGGCCAAGCAGGCCCGGGCCGATATGGATGGTGTAGGGGGTATCGCCGCCAACGGCGACGGTGCGGGGGGAGGCGGTCATGCGGAAGGTTCCAGTCGCTGCCATTGCGAGGCCAGGCGCAGCACCAGCTGCGCGGTTGCCTCGCTGGGCGTGTACAGATCGGTATCGAGGGTAAGGTCGGCCAGGCCCTGGTACAGCGGGTCGCGCAGGCTCGCCATCTCGTGCAGCACCTGCTCGCGGTCGGGCCGCTGCAGCAGGGGGCGGCCGCGGTCGCGCGCCAGCCGCTCCAGCTGGGCCGGCACGCTCACCCGCAGGTAGACCACGAAGCCGCGCCGTGCGATCGCCTCGCGGTTGCCGGCATCGAGAACGGCGCCACCGCCGGTGGAGATCAGCTGCCCCTTCCCGGCCAGCAGCTGCTGCAGCACCTGGCGTTCGTGCTGGCGGAAGCCGGCCTCGCCCGAGTGCTCGAAGATGGTCGGAATACTGGCCCCGGCCGCGTCGACGATGGCCTGGTCGGCATCGACGAATTCCAGCGTGAAGCGCTCGGCCAAGCGGCGGCCGATGCAGGTCTTGCCGGCGCCCATCGGGCCAATCAGGATCAGGTTCGGAGCGGGATTCATTACCCGGAATGCTAACACCTCCGTGTCGCCGCCTTTACGTCCCGGACCCCATGGTGGGCGGTGCGGAATGTCCCGCGCGCAGCCGGAGTACGCCCATGTCAGTGGCCAAAATCATCGAGATCAATGCCTCCTCGCCCACCAGCGTCGAAGACGCAGTCCGCAGCGGCCTCAAGAAAGTGTCCGAAACGGTCAAGGGCATCCAGGGGGCGTGGATCAACGAGACCAAGGTGGTCACCGACGGCCAGGGCAACATCACCGAGTGGAGGGTCAACCTGCGCGTGACCTTCCTGGTCAGCTGACGATCCGGCGCTGTTCATCCAGCACCACCACGCGGTCGGCCAGCGCCGGCAGCGTGCGCAGCGCCTGCCGGCTGACCCGCTCGTAGTACTGCACGAACCGCTCCAGCTGGGCGCGGCTCATGCTGCTGCGCTCGGGCTGGGCGGCCTGCAGGTTCTGCTCCTGCTGCCAGCGCCAGCGCGGCACCACCGCGAAATCCGGCGGCTGCAGGAACCACAGCCGGTCACAGCGCTGCCACAACGCCGGATACTGTCCGGCAAGGGCCTGGTTGCACCAGCGGCGCCAGCGGCCATCGGCGTCGGCCTCACGTTCGAGCGCATTGAGCGGGGTGTCCAGTTCGCTATCGGCCTGCGCCGGCGTGCCCAGGAACCAGCCCTCGAACACCAGCAGGTCCAGTGGTTCGTGACACTGCGGCCATTGCGCCGCCGGCACGCGTTCGTCGGCAAGTTTGTCAAAGCGCGGCAGCGCCACCGGCTGTCGCGCGGTGATCGCCTCCAGCGTGGCATGGGCAAGCGGCAGGTCATGCGTGCCGGGTGGCCCACGGGTCAGCAGCAGCGGGTGCACCTGGCGCGCCAGGCGTTGGCGTTGGGCACGGGTGAGGTAGAAGTCATCGATGGACAATGCCGCCGCGCGCAGCCCGCGTTGCTGGGCCAGGCCCACCACTTGGGCGGCCAGCGTCGATTTGCCGCTGCCCTGCAGGCCGCTGATGGCCAATACTGGCACCGTGGCCGTCACGGCCAACGCATCATCCAGCGCCTGCGCGACCAGTGCATCGGGGAAACCCTTGTTCCGGGGAATGTACGCAGCAACGGGCATGCGGTGACAATAAACCCAAACCGAGCCGCAAAGAAGCCGACCATGACCGATCTCTACGCTGAAGCCCTGTCCACCTTCGCCGCGTTGTACGACGAAGCCAAAGGCAGCGCTGAAATCGAACCCAACGCAATGACCGTGGCCACCGCCACCGCCACCGGCGTCCCCTCGGCGCGAACGGTACTGCTGAAAGCCTTCGATGACCGCGGTTTCGTGTTCTACACGCATCTGGACAGCCACAAGGGCCGCGAGCTGCAGGCCAACCCGCACGCCGCGCTGCTGTTCCTGTGGCGCAGCCTGCGCGAGGCCGGCATCCAGGTGCGCATCGAAGGCACCGTGGAACAGGTCAGCAACGAAGAAGCCGACGCGTACTTTGCCTCGCGTCCGCGCCTGAGCCAGATCGGCGCGTGGGCGTCGCTGCAGTCACGCACGCTGGCCTCGCGCGAGGAATTCGATACGCGCGTGGCCACTGCCGAAGCCAGCTTCGCCGGCCGCGATGTTCCGCGGCCGGACGGCTGGAGCGGGCTGCGGGTGGTGCCGCGCCGGATCGAGTTCTGGTACGGCGCGCAGTTCCGCCTGCACGAGCGCTGGTGCTACGAGATCGATGCCAACGGGCAGTGGTGCAAGCGCCTGCTGTACCCGTAAGCGCTGCTCAACCGACCACCGGCAGGGTCAATGCGCCGATCAGTGACGACATCGCCTTCTGCCGGGTGGTGATGGCCCCGACCGCTTCGAACAGCGCATACAGCTGGGCGCGCCGGGTTTCGGCATCGGCTGCCTGCGTGAAGGCATCCAGCGTGCTGGTATCCGCGTTTTCGCGGCGGGTGGTGGCACCGCCCATGGTGGACGTGGGCTCACGCTGAAGCCAGTAGCGCGCTTCGAGCGCGGGCACCGAGCGGGGGTCGGTGAGCGCTTCGGCCAACCGGTCCAGGTCGGCGCCATGCGAGTCCAGCAACGCCGCCCACGTTTCGGGACGTGGCTGGGTAGCCGAGCTCAGCGACAGGTACCGCATCAGCGCGCTGGTCAGCGTGCCTTCGCCCAGGCGGTCGTAGCGGGTAAACCGGCTGGCGCGGCTGTGCTGCACCGACAGGGTGGGCGACAGCCCCGGCAGCACGGGGACCGGCACGGTCAGATCCACCGTCTGCGCGGTGCCCGTGGCCACGCGCACCGCGTGCAGGTGATTGCCGCGCGCGGAGGCGGGGAAATCCGGGTCGGTCTGGTACGACGGCCGGAAGAATCGCACCATGCACTGGGCGGTGGCGTTGACCCCGAGTTCGGCCGACAGCGGGGTAGTGAGCGCTTCAGCCTCGCGCAATGGCAGCGCGCCCCAGTCCGGCAGCTGTCGTTCGACTTCGCGCAGGATCGTGCCAAGCGCGGGTGCGAGATGCGCTTCGAAGGTCAGTTCCAGGTAATCGCCCGCACGCAACGGATCCGGATCCTGTCGGACGTGGCGTGCAAATTTCACCCCTCCGGTGGCCGTGAGCAGGGGCAGCGTCGCCGAGAGCGACAGGCTGCCACTGAGTGTGTCGATTTTCTGGATCTGCTCACGGAACGCATGGGTTGCCCGATAGACCCATGCGCGGTCGTGCGGCATGGGGGTATCGTGGATGCGCCGCGCTTGGGCCTGCACGCTGCGCTGCAGGCGGGTCCAATCCGCATGCGCTGCCGCTGCGCGGGTGTCGGGTGCCGGCACCGCCTGCAGCCAGGCGAGCGTGTCGAGCAGGGCGATCATCACCGGTTCGGGCGCTGCGGTGCTGCCGCCCCAGTCGCGTGCCAGTGACGCCAGCGGCGCGCGTGCCTGCGCCGGCGCACGCAACGACAGGTCGGCCAGCGCCTGCAGGTGATCGTACGCAACGCCGAGATGTGCCACGGCCTTCTGTCGTCTTTCAAGGGTATCCGGGGCGCGCGGCGACGCCATGATCTCCTGGACGATCTGCAGCGCGTGCGAACGGGGCTGGTTGCCCACCAGATGCGCTACGCGCGCTTCCAGAACGGTGCGGATGCCGGGATCTTTGCTGGCAGGCAGGCCGTCTTCGCCGAGCTCGGTCAGCCGGGTCGGCAGCGCCGCCCGCAGTACCGTGCGATTGGCCGCAGCGGTGGCGCCGAGCTGGCCCAGCCCATAGCCGGCACTGGCGGCCAGCGCGCCGCCATGGGTGGTCATGCCGGCGGTGATCAACAGGCCGCGCTTGCCGAATGCCAGTGGCTGCGCCACGGCCTGCTTGCCGAGCAGGACCGGCAGCGTCGACTGCAAGGCCATTGCGCGGCTGGTGCGCTCGTCGTAGCGGTCGCGACGTGGCTCGGTCACGCGCTTGAACGCGCGCTGCAGGACGTTGCCGCCCAACCGGCGGGCGACCGATGCATGCGCCAGGCGCAGCACGCGGGTGCGCATCGACATGGAGATGTCCGCATCGCCTTCGGTCGAGTAGCCGCTCAGTCTGCCTTCCACGCCTACCCCGGGTGCGACGGTGGCCTGGGCGCCGGCTTCAGCACTTACCGTCGCGCTGCGGATGGTGGCGACCGTCAGGTCGTCGAAGGTGGCCACGCTGGATTCCTGGCGTGCACCGGCCGCCGCGCCGGCATGCACGCCGCTGGGCAACCCTAAGCGCACGCCCAGCATGCCGCCGGTGCCGGCGCTGCGCTGCGAACCCGGCAGCGCGTTGATGCGTTCGCGCTCGGTGTGGCGTGCGATCTGCTCGTGCAGCATCGCCTCGGCGCGTGCTGCGCGGGTCAGGTCGTACAGCGCCGCTCGCAGTGCCTTCTGCCGTTCGGGGACATGGCGGCCGTTGGGCAGGCGCTTGATCGCACGCAGCAGCGCGCTGCTCTGCTTGCGGGCCAACGGCTCGCGTGGGTCCAGGTCCAGCACCTCCAGTGCGTTGGCAAAATCCGCAGGCGCTTCGGCGCGGCACTGCGCCAGCAGGGCATGGATCTGGCCGCTGAGCACGACCAGTGCATGCTCGGTGGGCCCGGGTGCGCTGGGTGCATCCTCCCGCTCCTGGTCGGTGTTGGACGCTGAAGCGGGCATCCGCGATACGCGGGCGGGTGCGGGCTGCGGCCGGGTCGCGTGGTTGCTGATACCGGTCAGCGGGATGGCCCGGGTCGGGCCCGCCGCGGCATCGCGCGGCCTGCGCAGGGCCAGCGCGGTGGCGCGGGTGACGAGGGTGGAAAGGGGCCTGGCGTGAGTTGCTGGGAACATGCGGTGTCCTCGGTGGTGGGCGGATCCTCGCTCTGGAACCTAGCCGTGCGGCGGGCCGTTGGACATTGCAGTATTCGCAGACAGTTCACCGGGGGTTTCCGTTGATGAACCTCCTGCGCGGGCCATCGAAACTTTCTTCCTCTTGACGTCATCGATGGCGTGTATCGGTCCTCGTGCATCGGAACCGGGCGGCAAGGCCTGGTATGGCGGGAAATCCGGGCTTCAAACCGCCCGATGCGCCCTGCGCGGTGATGTCGCGGCCGGACGCATGCGACCACCCTCCATGTCCCGCGCTGTCAGTTCCTGCCCATGCAGCAGACGAAATGATGAACATGTCGCACAACCGGAAATCCGAATTTGGCTTTAGGAGTTTCCCTAATGCGTTGTCGGTTGAAGCCTGCTTTGCGTATCAGGGATGTCGTGGCAGGCGCTGGATGCGCGAAACGCGATGAGCGGCGTTGGTCAAACGGGGTGCCGCAGCCAACGCCACAGCGTCGTGCGCGATACGCCCAGCTGTGCGGCCAGTTGCTCCCGGTTGCCCTGATGTTCGACCAGCCACTGTTGCAGGGTTGCTGGCGAGGGGCGTGCGGGCGCAGGGCCGGCATGCAACGCGGCGCTGTCGGGCACGACAGCGCCGCCCGAAGCCGGCAGAAGTTCGGGCAGCCAAGACTGCAGCTGTGCCAGGCTCAATGCACCCTGGTCGATCCGCCAGTGGATGCGCAGGCGGTCAACCAGGTTGCGCAGTTCACGCACGTTGCCCGGCCAGGCATACCCGCACAGGCGCTCGGTGGCGGCCGCATCCAGCGGCGACGGGCGCTGGCCCAACTGCCGGAAGAAGTGCTCCAGCAGCATCGGCACGTCCTGCGGGCGCTCGCGCAGGGTAGGGAGTGCAATCCGCAGCGCGGCCAGGCGGTAGTAGAGGTCGCGCCGGAAGCGCTGCGCGTCCACCAGCGATTCCAGCGTCTGCAGGGTGGCCGCCACCACGCGCACATCCACCGGGGTGGGTTCAGTCGCACCGACCCGCAGCACTTCGCGCTCTTCCAGGACCCGCAACAGACGCGTCTGCAGCGGCAACGGCAGCTCGCCGATTTCGTCCAGGAACAACGTGCCGCCATCGGCAGCTTCTACCAGGCCGACCCGTCCACCACGCCGCGCGCCAGTGAAGGCGCCTTCGGTGTAGCCGAACAGTTCCGCTTCCAGCAGCGACTCACTGATTGCCCCGCAGTTGAGCGCCACGAAGCGGCCTCTGCGGCCACTGGCGGCGTGCAGCTGCCGGGCGACCAGTTCCTTGCCGGTGCCGGTGGCGCCGGTAACCAGCACGGTGCTGTCGTGCGGGGCATACAAGGCAATGCGCTCGCGCACCTGCTGCATCGAAGGGCTTTCGCCGAGCAGGCGCTGATCGGTGGGGCGCGAGCGGGCAGGGGCACGCCGGCGCGGTGCGGCCACGCCGGAGCGGGCCAGGGTCTGGGTCAGTTCCAGCGCGTGTTCGAAGGCCTGGCGCACCGAATCGGCCGAGTACAGCAGCACGCCGGGCAGGCCCACGCGTTCGGCGTGGTCGATGGCCATGCCGGTGCCGACGATCACCTCGATGCCGTTGGCACGCATGTCGGCGATGCAGTCGCGCGCATCTTCGCGGGTGACGAAGCGGCGGTGTTCGATATCCAGCCCGAAGCTGTGCTGGAAGCTGCCGAAACTGGGCACGTCGGTGGCGTGGGTAACCAGCCCGATCCTGGATGCGATCCGCCGCGCCCGGGCGAGTGCTTCCATCAGGTCGAAGCCGTTGGCCTGGATCGGTACCAGTGGTACCTCCAGGCGGCTGCGCAGGTAGGCGGCGTTGGAGCCGCCTGCAATGACCACATCGCAATGCTCGCGACGCAGGCGCTGGCCGATCACGTCCACCGCCTCTTCAAAGCCGAGGTTGATGGGGACGATCCGCGCGCGGCGGTCGAACTCCGGGATGACGTCGCCGAGCAGGCCGGTCAGGCGCGACACGCTCACCGTCCAGATCACCGGCAGGGCGCCGGGATCCAGATCGGGCAGGCGGGGGCGGGGCAGGCGGATGGACATCGTCGGGTACCGTGTTTCAGTTCCATCCATGTTACATCCGTTTCAATGTTTCAAAGTGAAACAAGCCGGGGCGACGGCCAAGCCAGTGGAATCAATCACTTGCGAGTTGGCACGCGCCTTGCGCCTGTTACCCGACAACCACGATGGAATGTTGCCCATGAGCACCCCTGTTTCCTCCGCCGGCGCCCGTTTCCGCGCCGCGCTGGCCGCCGAATCGCCGCTGCAGGTGATCGGGGCGATCAACGCCAACCACGCCCTGCTGGCGCAGCGCGCCGGCTACCGTGCCATCTACCTGTCGGGTGGCGGCGTCGCGGCCGGCTCGCTGGGCCTGCCCGACCTGGGCATCAACACCCTGGAAGATGTGCTGATCGACGTGCGCCGCATCACCGACGTGTGCGACCTGCCGCTGATGGTCGACATCGACACCGGCTTTGGCCCGAGCGCGTTCAACATCGCGCGCACGGTCAAATCGCTGATCAAGGCCGGCGCAGCCGCCTGCCATATCGAAGACCAGGTCGGCGCCAAGCGCTGCGGGCATCGGCCGGGCAAGGAGATCGTCACCCAGGGCGAGATGGTGGACCGGGTCAAGGCGGCCGCCGATGCGAAGACCGATCCGGATTTCTTCCTGATCGCGCGCACCGACGCCATCCAGGTGGACGGCGTGGATGCCGCGATCGAGCGCGCCATCGCCTGCGTGGAGGCCGGTGCCGACGGCATCTTCGCCGAGGCCGCCTACGACCTGGCCACCTACCGCCGCTTCGTGGACGTAGTGAAGGTGCCGGTACTGGCCAACATCACCGAATTCGGCAAGACCCCGCTGTTCAGCCGCGATGAACTGGCCTCGGCCGGCGTGGCCATCCAGCTGTTCCCGCTGTCGGCGTTCCGTGCGGCCAACAAGGCTGCCGAGAACGTGTATGAGACCATTCGCCGCGACGGCCACCAGAAGAACGTGGTGGACAGCATGCAGACGCGCGAGGAACTGTACGACCGTATCGGCTACCACGCCTTCGAGCAGCAGCTCGATGCGCTGTTCGCCGCCAAGAAGTAACGTCGCACCATTGTTTTCTGGAGGGATCATGAGCGAAGCAACCACCGCCCCCGGCTTCAAGCCGAAGAAGTCCGTCGCCCTGTCGGGCACCGCCGCCGGCAACACTGCCCTGTGCACCGTCGGCCGCAGCGGCAACGACCTGCATTACCGCGGCTATGACATCCTGGACCTGGCCAACACCAGCGAGTTCGAGGAAATCGCCCACCTGTTGGTGCACGGCAAGCTGCCCACCCGCGCCGAGCTGGTCGCCTACAAGGCCAAGCTGAAGTCGCTGCGCGGCATCCCGGCCGCGGTCAAGGCCGCGCTGGAAGAACTGCCGCCGTCGGCGCACCCGATGGACGTGATGCGCACCGGCGTTTCCGTGCTGGGCTGCGTGTCGCCGGAAAAAGACGACCACAACCACCCCGGTGCCCGCGACATCGCCGACAAGCTGATGGCCTGCCTGGGCTCGATGCTGCTGTACTGGTACCACTGGAGCCACAACGGCCGCGCGATCGACGTGGAAACCGACGACGATTCCATCGGTGGCCACTTCCTGCACCTGCTGCACGGCGAGAAGCCGCAGGATTCGTGGGTGAAGGCGATGCACACGTCGCTGATCCTGTACGCCGAGCACGAGTTCAACGCCTCGACGTTCACCTGCCGCGTCATCGCCGGTACCGGCAGCGACATGTACAGCTGCATCACCGGCGGCATCGGCGCGCTGCGCGGGCCGAAGCACGGCGGTGCCAATGAAGTGGCGTTCGAAGTGCAGAAGCGCTATGACTCCCCGGACGAAGCCGAGGCCGACATCAAGGCCCGCGTCGAGCGCAAGGAAGTGGTGATCGGCTTCGGCCATCCGGTCTACACCGTCAGTGATCCGCGCAACAACGTGATCAAGGACGTGGCCCGCGAGCTCTCGAGCGAGCAGCAGAACCTGAAGATGTACGACATCGCCGAGCGCCTGGAATCGGTGATGTGGGACATCAAGAAGATGTTCCCCAACCTGGACTGGTTCAGCGCCGTCAGCTACCACATGATGGGCGTGCCTACCGCGATGTTCACCCCGTTGTTCGTGATCGCCCGCACCTCCGGCTGGAGCGCGCACGTGATCGAACAGCGCATCGACGGCAAGATCATCCGCCCCAGCGCCAACTACACCGGCCCGGAAGACCAGGCCTTCGTGCCGATCGACCAGCGCCGCTGAACGAAGGGCCGGCCTACGGGCCGGCCTTTCCGCATTTTCCGCACGGCCCGCCAAACAGAAGCAGCTACCGCCAGCCATGAACACTGATTACCGCAAGACCCTACCCGGCACCGCGCTGGACTATTTCGATACCCGCGCGGCGGTCGATGCGATCGCCCCGGGCGCCTATGCCACGCTGCCGTACACCTCGCGCGTGCTGGCCGAAAACCTGGTGCGCCGCTGCGACCCGGCCACCCTGGAGGCCTCGCTGCGGCAGCTGATCGAGCGCCGCCAGGACCTGGATTTCCCGTGGTACCCGGCCCGCGTGGTGTGCCATGACATCCTCGGCCAGACCGCGCTGGTCGACCTGGCCGGCCTGCGCGATGCCATTGCCGACGCCGGTGGCGACCCGGCCCAGATCAACCCGGTGGTACCCACCCAGCTGATCGTGGATCACTCGCTGGCGGTGGAATACCCAGGCTTCGACAAGGCCGCGTTCGAGAAGAACCGCGCCGTTGAAGACCGCCGCAACGAAGACCGCTTCCACTTCATCAACTGGACCAAGAAGGCGTTCAAGAACGTCGATGTGATTCCGCCAGGCAACGGGATCATGCACCAGATCAACCTGGAGAAGATGTCGCCGGTGATCCAGGTGCGCGATGGCGTGGCCTTCCCCGATACCTGCGTGGGCACCGACAGCCACACCCCGCACGTGGACGCGCTGGGCGTGATCGCCATCGGCGTCGGCGGCCTGGAAGCGGAGAACGTCATGCTCGGCCGCGCCTCGTGGATGCGTCTGCCGGACATCATTGGTGTCGAGCTGACCGGTCGCCCGCAGCCGGGCATCACCTGTACCGACCTGGTGCTGGCGCTGACCGAGTTCCTGCGCAAGGAGCGCGTGGTGGGGGCGTGGATCGAGTTTTACGGTGAAGGCGCCACCGCGCTGACCATCGGCGACCGCGCCACCATTTCCAACATGACCCCGGAGTTCGGCGCCACTGCCGCGATGTTCTCGATTGACCAGCAGACCTTGGACTACCTGCGCCTGACCGGCCGCGAAGAGACCCAGGTGCAGCTGGTGGAAACCTACGCCAAGGTGACCGGCCTGTGGTCGGACGACCTGGGCCAGGTGCGCTACGAGCGCGTGCTGCAGTTCGACCTGTCCAGTGTGGTGCGCAACATGGCTGGCCCGTCCAACCCGCACAAGCGGGTGGCCACCAGCGAACTGGCCGCGCGCGGCATCGCCGACGAAGCCAAGCTGGCCTCCGGGAAGCTCGAGCAGGAGCAGGGGCTGATGCCTGACGGCGCGGTGATCATCGCGGCCATTACCAGCTGTACCAACACCAGCAACCCGCGCAACGTGATTGCCGCCGCGTTGCTGGCGCGCAACGCCAACCGTGCCGGTCTGAGCCGCAAGCCGTGGGTGAAGAGCTCGCTGGCACCCGGTTCCAAGGCCGTCCAGCTGTACCTGGAAGAGGCCGGCCTGATCGGCGACCTCGAACAGATGGGCTTCGGCATCGTCGGGTTTGCCTGCACCACCTGCAACGGCATGAGCGGTGCGCTGGATCCGAAGATCCAGCAGGAAGTGATCGACCGCGACCTGTACGCCACCGCCGTGCTGTCGGGCAACCGCAACTTCGACGGGCGCATCCATCCGTATGCCAAGCAGGCCTTCCTGGCCTCGCCGCCGCTGGTGGTGGCCTACGCCATTGCCGGCACGGTGCGCTTCGACATCGAGAAGGACGCGCTGGGCTTCCGCGCCGATGGCAGCGCGATCACCCTCAAGGACCTGTGGCCGAGCGATGCCGAGATCGACGCGGTGGTGGCTGCCAGCGTCAAGCCGGAACAGTTCCGCCAGGTCTATGAGCCGATGTTCACCTTCAAGGTCGAACACGGTGCGCCGATCAGCCCGCTGTACGACTGGCGCCCGCAGAGCACCTACATCCGCCGCCCGCCGTACTGGGAGGGTGCGTTGGCCGGCGAGCGCGGGCTGACCGGCATGCGTGCGCTGGCGGTGCTGGGCGACAACATCACCACCGACCACCTGTCGCCGTCCAATGCGATCCTGGCCAGCAGCGCCGCCGGTGAGTACCTGGCGAAGATGGGCCTGCCCGAGGAGGACTTCAATTCCTACGCGACCCACCGCGGCGACCACCTCACCGCGCAGCGTGCCACCTTCGCCAACCCGAAGCTGATCAATGAAATGGCCGTGGTCGATGGCCAGGTCAAGCAGGGTTCGCTGGCGCGCATCGAGCCGGAAGGCAAGGTCACCCGCATGTGGGAGGCGATCGAAACCTATATGGAGCGCAAGCAACCGTTGATCATCATTGCCGGTGCCGATTACGGCCAGGGCAGCTCGCGCGACTGGGCCGCCAAGGGCGTGCGCCTGGCCGGCGTGGAAGCCATCGCCGCCGAGGGTTTCGAACGCATCCATCGCACCAACCTGATCGGCATGGGCGTACTCCCGCTGGAGTTCAAGCCGGGCGTGAACCGCCTGTCGCTGGGGATCGACGGTACCGAAACCTTCGACGTGGTCGGTGAGCGCGTGCCGCGCGCCGAGCTGACCCTGGTGATCAACCGCCGTGACGGGGAACAGCTGCGGGTGCCGGTCACCTGCCGCCTGGACACTGCAGAAGAAGTCTCGATCTACGAAGCGGGCGGGGTGTTGCAGCGATTTGCGCAGGACTTCCTGGAATCCTCGCAGGTGGCGTGAAATCCTGTGGTTTCTACTGAATCTGAAGGATGAATGGGGGTGCGCTTGCAGCCATGTGGCTGTAGGCGCACCATCTATGGCAAGAATTGCCATAGGAGGCCCCCATGGCCACGATGAACATCTCGCTCAGTGACCCGCTCAAGCAGTTTGTCGACGAAGAAGTCAGTGAAGGCGGCTACTCCAGTACCTCCGATTACGTGCGTGACCTGATCCGCCAGCGTCAGCGGAGCAAATCGGAAGACCTGCTCCGCAAGTTGGTTGCAGAGGGCCTTGCCTCAGGAACCGCAGAGCCGCTGGAAGCCGATCATTTCAATCGCATGCGTGAGCGGGCCAAGGAGCGCAGCGGGAAATGAAGCCCTCCCGTTGGTATCCACGCGCGCTCCAGGACGCCGACGAGGCGGCCCAGTGGTTCGCCGGCGCAGGCGGAACGGCGCTGGAACTGGCTTTCATCGATGCACTTCAGGCAGCCGTTGAACTGTTGGAGCGGCACCCGGAAGCAGGCTCAACCCGACACGATGGTGTCCTGGATCTTCCTGAAGGATCGCTGCGCTTCCTTCCCATTCGTCGTTTTGATGACTACCTCATCTACTACATAGCGTTGGCCGACCACATCCGTGTCGTCAGGATCTGGAATGCACGTCGCGGCCTTGATGCCCTATTGGATACGCAATGACCTATCTTCCCCAACTCCGCATTCCCGCCACCTACATGCGCGGTGGCACCAGCAAGGGTGTGTTCTTCCGCCAGCAGGACCTGCCGTTTGCCGCGCAGAAGCCAGGTCCGGCGCGTGATGCGCTGCTGATGCGCGTGATCGGTTCGCCCGATCCCTATGGCAAGCACACCGACGGCATGGGCGGGGCGACCTCCAGCACCAGCAAGTGCGTGATCATCTCGGCGCCATCGGTGCCCGACCATGACGTGGATTACCTCTACGGGCAGGTCTCGATCGACACCGCGTTCGTGGACTGGAGCGGCAACTGCGGCAACCTCAGCACCGCCGTGGGACCGTTCGCGATCAGCAACGGTTTCATCGATCCGACCCGTGTTCCACGCAACGGTATCTGCACGGTGCGGATCTGGCAGGCCAACATCGGCAAGACCATCCTGGCCCACGTGCCGGTGGTGGACGGGCAGGTGCAGGAGATCGGCGACTTCGAACTGGACGGGGTGACCTTCCCGGCCGCTGAGATCGCGCTGGAGTTCCTCGATCCGTCCGACGACGGCGAAGGCGAGGGCGGTTCTATGTTTCCCACCGGCAACCTGGTCGACACGCTGGACGTGCCCGGCGTGGGCAGCTTCCAGGTGACGATGATCAGCGCTGGCATTCCCACGATCTTCCTCAACGCGGCGGACCTGGGCTACACCGGTACCGAGCTGCAGCCGGCGATCAACGAGGACAAGGCCGCGCTGGCCCGGTTCGAGGCGATCCGCGCCCACGGCGCAGTGCGCATGGGCCTGATCGACAGCATCGACCAGGCTGCCACCCGCCAGCACACGCCCAAGGTTGCGTTCGTCGCCCCGGCGCAGGACTACGTGTCCTCCAGTGGCAGGCAGATCGCGGCGGGCGACATCGACCTGCATGCCCGCGCGCTGTCGATGGGCAAGCTGCACCACGCCATGATGGGTACCGCGGCGGTGGCCATCGGCACGGCTGCCTCCATTCCGGGCACGCTGGTGAACTTGGCGGCCGGCGGCGGCGAGCGCGGCGCGGTCACCTTCGGGCATCCATCGGGAACCCTGCGTGTGGGCGCGGAGGCGGCGCAGGTCGATGGCCAGTGGACCGTGACCAAAGCGATCATGAGTCGCAGCGCACGGGTGCTGATGGAAGGCGCGGTAAGGGTCCCGGCCGGGACCGTCTGACCGCCCGGTACGCACCACCTGGGACACGCCATGCGTGTCCAGGCAGCCCGTAACGCCCGGGTGCATAATGAAGCCCTTGTTCAAGGAGCGACATATGGCAACGGTCGGGCGGTGGGGCTGGAAGGGAATCCTGGGGATGGCGCTGGTCGCCGGCCTGGCACTGGGGATCGGCGGCTGCAAGCGCAACGACAGCGGCCAGCTGCCGACGCCGTCGGGCGCGCCGATTGCCGCCAAGGCCGAAGCCGTAAGCGAATTCACCCTGGTACGCGCCTTCCCCGACCAGAAGAGTGATGGTCTGTCGCTGGCCCTCGAGTTCTCGCGGCCGCTGGTCGGCACCCAGGACTTCGACACACTGGTCCGCTTCGGCGAAAAGGTCGGCACCGAGGACAGCAGCTGGACCCTGTCCGACGACGGCAAGACCCTGCGCTACCCGTTCGTCGAGGCGGCCAAGGAGTACACCCTGATCGTCTCGCCGGACCTGCTGGCCGCCGACGGCAGCCGGATCGGCAAGGAACTGCGCCAGAAGGTCTTCAGCGGTGAGCTCAAGCCGGTGGCCGGCTTCGCCTCGCAGGGCAGCGTGCTGCCGGCGCGCGAAAGCCGCGGCCTGCCGGTGGTGTCGGTCAACGTGAAGGAAGTGGACGTGGAGTTCCTGCGCGTGCGCGACAAGGAACTGTCCAGCTTCTTCAGCCAGTACCAGCGCGGCGGCCGCCGTGGCAGCTGGGAGCTGGACAGCGAATACGGCGACAAGACCCCGATGTCGCAGCTGGCCGAGCCGGTCTACGTCAACCGCTTCGTGCTGGGCGGCAAGCAGAACGAGCGCGTGCTGACCTACCTCCCCACCCAGGACATCAAGGAACTGCAGGAGCCGGGCCTGTACTTCGCGGTGATGAAGCGCAGCGGCTCGTTCGACAGCGAGTTCGACACCGCCTTCTTCACCGTCAGCGACATCGGCCTGCACACCCGCGCCTACAAGGACACCCTGTTCGTGCACACCGCCTCGCTGCAGAGCGGCGCGGCGCTGAAGAAGATCGACCTGCGCATCATCGACGCGAAGGGCGAGGTGGTGCTCAAGGGCAGTACCGACGGCAACGGCAACGCGCTGCTCAACTACACCCTGGATGCGGGCCATGTGCTGATTGCCAGCAGCGGTGCGGATACCTCGATGCTGCCGTTCAACCAGCCGGCGCTGGACCTGAGCGAGTTTGCCGTGGCCGGCCGCGACAACGCGTGGTTCGACGTGTTCGCCTGGTCCGGTCGCGACCTGTACCGCCCCGGCGAAACCGTGCGCATTTCCGCGCTGCTGCGCGACAACGACGGTAAGCCGGTCAGCGGCCCTGGCAAGGGCGGGCAGCCGGTGTTCCTGCGCCTGAAGCAGCCTGACGGCAAGACCTTCCGCGAAACCCGCCTGCAACCGGGCGAGCAGGGCTACCTGAGCTTCGAACAGACCATCCCGGTGGAAGCGCCGACCGGGCGCTGGCAGGTGGAGTTCCGCACCAACCCGGCCAGCAAGGAGGCGATCCAGGGCATGACCCTGCGCATCGAGGAGTTCCTGCCCGAGCGCATGAAGCTGGACCTGGACAGCCCGCAGAAGACCCTCAAACCGGGCGAGCCGCTCAAGCTGCAGGCCGATGCGGCCTACCTGTACGGTGCGCCGGCCGATGGCAACCGCTTCACCGCGCGCCTGGCGGTGGCGGCCGAGCAGTCGCCGGTGGACTCGCTGCCGGGCTACTTCTTCGGCGACCCGACCCTGGAGCTGCCGCGCGAGGCGCGCGATGTGATCGATACCGAGTTCCCCGCCGACGGCACGCTGCGCCAGGACGTGGAGCTGCCGGCCGAGGTCAAGGCCAGCGCGCCGGTGGCGGTGGTGCTGTCGGGCAGCGTGTATGAAACCGGCGGGCGCACGGTCAGCCGCACCCTGAAGCGGGTGCTGTGGCCGGCCCCGGTGCTGGTCGGCGTGCGCCCGCTGTTCAACCCCGATGACGGCGCCGATGCGAACAGCAACGCGCGCTTTGAAGTCCTGCGCGTGGATGCGGCCGGCAAGCCACAGCCCGGCAAGGGCCTGAAGGTCACCCTGGTGCGCGAGCTGCGTGATTACCACTGGACCTTCAACGACAACCGTTGGGATTACGACTTCAGCCGCCGCTTCGAAAACAAGGAAAGCCGCACCCTGGACGCCGGCAGCGCGGCGGTGGGCGTGGACTTCCCGGTGGAATGGGGCGAGTACCGCCTGGATGTGTTCGACCCGGCCACCGGGCTGACCAGCCGTTACCCGTTCCACGCCGGCTGGAGCTGGAACGACGAAAACCGCGGCCTGGATGCACGCCCGGACAAGATCAAGCTGGGCCTGGACAAGACCGGCTACAAGGCCGGCGACAAGGTCCGCGTCACCGTCACCCCGCCGCACGCCGGCAAGGGCTTGCTGATGGTTGAAAGCGACAAGATGCTGTACGTGCAGGAGATCGACGCCAAGCCGGGCAGCACCTTCGACATTCCGGTCACCGCCGAGTGGGAGCGCCACGATGTCTACATCACCGCGCTGGTGTTCCGCGGTGGCAGTGCGCCGAGCAAGATCACCCCGGCCCGCGCGGTCGGCGTGGTGCACGTGCCGATGGACCGCAAGGCACGCCAGATCGCGGTCGGCCTGTCCGCCCCCAAGCAGATGCGGCCGGAGCAGACCCTGCCGGTGACGGTGAGCGCGCCGCAGCTGGCGGGCAAGCTGGCGCATGTCACGGTCTCGGCGGTGGACGTGGGCATCCTCAACATCACCCGCTTCCCGGTGCCCGATGCGGCCGGCCACTTCTTCGCCCAGCGTCGCCTTGGCGTGGATGCTTACGACATCTACAGCCGGGTGATCGAAAGCTTCGATGGCAGCAGCGGCAAACTGAAGTTCGGTGGTGACATGGCCCTGGCCGCGTTGCCGCAGGCCAAGCGCCCCACCGCGCGCGTGCAGACCGTGGACCTGTTCTCCGGCCCGGTGAAACTGGATGCCAAGGGCATTGCCCGGATCGCCTTGAAGGTGCCGGATTTCAACGGCACCCTGCGCGTCTCCGCGCTGGTCTACGCCGATGACCAGTACGGCAAGCGCGACGTGGAAACCGTGGTGCGTGCGCCGATCCTGGCTGAAGCCAGCATGCCGCGCGTGCTGGCCCCGGGCGACCGCAGCACGGTCACCCTGGATGTGCAGAACTTCACCGGCAAACCGGGCGAGTTCAACGTGCAGGTCGATGGGATCGGCCCGCTGACCCTCGGCGAGCCCAGCCGGGCGCTCAAGCTCAATGCCGATGCCAAGAGCACGCTCAGCTTCCCGCTGGTGGCGCGCGAGGGCTACACGGTGGCCAAGGTGCGGGTGCGGGTGGAAGGCAACGGCTTCAAGGTCGACCGCCGTTATGACCTGCCGGTACGCGCGGCGTGGCCGCAGGTGCTGCGCGCGCAGACCCGCACGCTGGACCCGCTGGCCGACGTGGAGCTGGGCGCCGGCCTGGCCGATGGCCTGATGAGCGATTCGGTCACCGCGCGCATGCTGGTCAGCGCGCTGCCGCCGATTCCCTTCGCCAGTGCGCTCGACGGTGCGCTGAAGTATCCGTATGGCTGCGCCGAGCAGACCACCAGCAAGGGCTACGCCGCACTGATGCTGGATGAAGCCACCTCGGCCATGCTCGGTGCCGATGGGCTGGATGCCAGGACCCGCCGCGAACGCATGGAAGGCGCGTTCGGCCGCCTGGCGTCGATGCAGGTAGCCAACGGCAACTTCTCGATGTGGGGCGACGACGGCTACGTCAACCCGTGGCTGACCCCGTACATCGCCGAGTTCCTGCTCGACGCCAAGGACGCCGGCTTCGCCGTGCCCGACGGTGTGCTGCAGAAGGCGCTCAACCGGCTCAGCGAGGACCTGCTGTCCGGCGGCAACCAGTTCTACGGCGAGGACCGCCGCGAGAACCTGAAATTCGCCAACCAGGCGTATTCGGGCTACGTGCTGGCGCGGGTCAACCGGGCCCCGCTGGGTACCCTGCGCGCGCTGTACGACAACGAACGCAGCAAGTCGCTGACCGGGCTGTCGCTGGTCCACCTGGGCATCGCGCTGTCGCTGCAGGGCGACCACAAGCGGGGTGACGCAGCCATTGCGGCCGGTTTCGCCAAGCCCAGCAGCGATCGCCCGCAGTACTTCGGCGATTACGGCAGCGCGGTGCGCGACGATGCGTTGATGATCGCGCTGCTGCACGAGCGCAAGCTGTCCAAGCCCGCCTACGACGCACGCGCGGTGGAACTGGGCCGCGCGCTGGATGCCCGCCGCAACAACGGCTGGATGTGGCTGAGTACGCAGGAACAGGTGGCCATCGCCCGCCTGGGCAAGGCGCTGGCGGCCAACCAGACCAGGCAGGTATCCGGCGAGCTGGCCGTCGGGGGCGAAGTGGAAGCGATTGCCGCGCGCCGCATGTTCGGCCGCAGTTTCGACTACGCCTCACTGGCCAAGGGCGTGCGGTTCAGCCCCAAGGGCGAGCCGCCGATGTTCGCCAGCCTGGAAGTGGCGGGCATTCCGCGCACCGCGCCGGAACCGGACAGCCGCACCCTCGGCGTGGAACGCAGCTGGTTCACCACCGACGGCAAGCCGTGGACCCCGCGTGCGCTGAAGGAAGGCGAAGCACTGATCGTGCGGGTCAGCGTGACCCCGAACGTGGACATGCCCGACGCGCTGCTGACCGACCTGCTGCCGGCCGGGCTGGAGATCGAGAACTTCAACCTGGGCGATGCCAAGCAGTGGGCCGACGTGGTGGTCGATGGACTGCGCGTTGAAGACCGTGGCGAGGCGGCGACGCTGCGCCATGAGGAGTTCCGCGACGACCGCTACGTGGCCGCGCTCAAGCTCTCGCGCGGCAGCACCGCCAAGGTGTTCTACCTGGTGCGTGCGGTCACCCCCGGCACCTACACGGTGCCACCGCCGCTGGTCGAGGACATGTACCGGCCCGACCTGCGCGGGGTGGGGCGCAGCAACCCGACCACGCTGACGGTGGTCCAGCCGTGACCAAGGGCGGGCCCCGGCCGACGCCGGGGCCCGCGATGCCGGCCGTACTGCAATGACGACCCTTCGCTCCCGACTGCACTGGAACCGCTGGCGTCCCTGGCTGTGGCCGGTGATGCGCTGGGGCACGGCCGCGCTGCTGGCTCTGCTGCTGGTGCTGGACCTGGCGTTCCCGCCGCCGTTGCCCCGGCAGCGCGATACCAGCACGCTGGTGGTGGCCGGCGACGGCACGCCGCTGCGCGCGTTTGCCGACACCGATGGCGTGTGGCGCTATCCGGCCTCGGCCAGCAGCGTGTCGCCGCTGTACCTGCAGGCCCTGCTGAACTACGAAGACCGTTGGTTCTGGCGCCACCCCGGGGTCAACCCCTGGGCGCTGCTGCGCGCCGGCAAGCAGTGGCTGCTGGAACGGCGGATCGTGTCCGGTGGCTCCACCCTCACCATGCAGGTGGCCCGCATCCTCGACCCGCACACGCGCACCCCGTGGGGAAAGGCCAAGCAACTGCTGCGCGCGGTGCAGCTGGAACTGCACCTGGACAAGGCGCAGATCCTGGCGTTGTACCTCGAGCGCGCACCCTACGGCGGCACCATCGAAGGCGTGGAAGCGGCCAGCTGGGCGTATCTGGGCAAGCCGGCAGCGCAGCTGTCGCATGCCGAAGCCGCGCTGCTGGCGGTGTTGCCGCAGTCGCCCAGCCGGCTGCGCCCGGACCGCCACCCGGAGGCGGCACAGGCTGCGCGCGACAAGGTGCTTGAGCGCATGGTGGCGCTCGGGGTATGGACACGCGAGGAAGTGGACGACGCCCGTATCGAAGCGGTGGTGACCCGCGCGCTGCAGCCGCCGCTGCATGCGGCGCTGCTGGCACAGCGCCTGCATGCCGCGCAGCCGCGCGCCGCGCGCATCCAGAGCACGCTGGACAGCGGGCTGCAGCGCACCCTGGAAGAGCGCGTGGCGTCGTATTTCTCGCAGCTGCCCGAACGCACCTCGGCGGCCCTGCTGGTGGTGGACAACCGCACGCTGGAGGCGCGTGCCTACGTCGGGTCGGTGGCGTTCGGTGACAAACAGCGGCTGGGTCACGTGGACATGGTCCAGGCCTGGCGTTCGCCTGGCTCCACGCTCAAGCCGTTCCTGTATGGCATGGCCATCGACGACGGCCTGATCCATTCCGAAAGCCTGATGGTCGATGCGCCGCAGAGTTTTGCCGGGTATCGCCCCGGCAACTTCGATGCAGCGTTCAATGGCCCGGTGAGCGCCGCTACCGCGTTGCGGTTGTCGCTCAACGTACCGGCGGTGGACCTGCTGGACCGGGTCGGCTCGGCGCGTTTCGCCGCACGCCTGTCGCATGCCGGCATCACCCTGCGCTTCCCGCACGGCAGCGCGCCGAACCTGTCGCTGATCCTGGGCGGCACCGGTGCGCGGCTGGAGGATCTGGTTGGCACGTTTGCCGCGTTCAACCGCAACGGCATCGCCGGCCGCGTGCGCTACACGCCCGGTGATGCAGTGATCGAACGGCGGCTGATGTCACCGGGCGCCGCATGGATCACCCGCGAAGTACTTGAATCCAACCCGCGCCCGGGCTATGGCGCCGGTACGTTCGACGTAACCGGGCGCCCGCGCGTGGCCTGGAAAACCGGCACCAGCTACGGCTATCGCGATGCCTGGGCGATCGGCACCACCCGCCACTACACCGTGGGCGTATGGGTGGGGCGACCGGACGGCACGCCGTTGCCGGGCCAGTACGGCGCGGTGACCGCATTGCCGCTGATGTTCGAAGTGGTGGACAGCCTGCCACGCCAGCGCGGTGACGCCGCCGCCGCGCCACTGCCCGCCAACGTCACCCAGGCCGAGGTGTGCTGGCCGACCGGCGAACGCGCCGAGGCCACGCCGCCGGCACTGTGCCAGCGACGCCTGCAGGCCTACCTGCTCGATGATGTGGTGCCGCCCACCTTCGCAGAACGCGATGCGCGGCTGTGGCAGGCGGGGCGGCAGGCATTCAACGTGGATGCCCGCACCGGCCTGCGGCTGTCACCGGAATGCAGCGAACCGCACCCGGCCGAACGCCGTGAAATCGCACGGTGGCCGGCGTTGGTGTCGCCGTGGTTGCCACTGGCCCAGCGCCAGGCCGCGCAGCTGCCGGCGCTGTCGCCGGATTGCCGCGATGATGGCCGCAGCAGTGCAGGCAGCCTGCATATCGAGGGTCTCAACGACCGCGCAACGCTCGCACGCGCGCCAAATGCCGAACACGGCGTGCGCCTGCAGCTGCGTGCGCTGGGCAGTGAGCACGCGGTGGACTGGCTGCTGGATGACCGCTGGATTGCGCGCAGCGAAGGCGCGCGCAGCTTCCAGCGGGATTTCGACGAAGCCGGCGAGCACACCCTCACCGCTCTCGCCGCCGATGGTGCCTGGACCCAGGTGCGGTTCCGGATCCTTAGGTAACCGTCATTCCCGGGGGTAGACGGCCAATACCGAACAGCCGGGGCGGGCGAAGCGTGGGGTATGGGCGCGTTGATCGCCTCCCTCACCATCGTTGACCAGGCCATTGTCGGCCATGACGATGCGGTCGCCCGGGTTGCCGCAGATCAACCCGTTCTGGAAACCGGACTGGAAGTCCACGGCGGTGGCGCCCTCCAGGATGCTGCAGCTGCTGCCCAGCTCCAGGTGGTAGTAGCGATGACCGCCGTTCTTCTTCGGATTGGTTTCCACCACCACGCCCTTGGGATCTTCGCTCCAGCCGCGCACGTTGCGGGTGGCGAAGCAGAACTCGGGAGAACCCTGGAAGGCCTGGGCCCGGTTGCTGCGCGCTGATCTGGCAGTCACATTGACTGTCGGCAGGTTCGCCGCGTACTGACGGCTGCTTTCGCGGGCGGCTTCGGCGAAGCTGCGGTTGTCCATCAGCCCGACCGCCGCCACCGCGCAGGTGCGGCCGTCGACCACCAGACGCTCACCGGGACTGCCACACGCCCAGCCATCGGGTGCGTCCAGCCGGACTTGTTCGGCCTCGTTGACACCGGGGCAGGCATCGGTGAACTCCAGCCGGTACGCCTGGCCATTGGCGCCCAGCACGGCGATGGCCGCAGGGCTGGCCTGCTCGACCTGGCGCACACCGCGTGCATCCAGGCAGTGCGGTGAAGGTGGCGAGCGCTCGCCCGCCGCGGGGGCAGGCTGCGCGAAGGCCCCGGCGGAAGCGAGCAGGGCAACTAGAAGCGGGACGGCGCGGCGGGCAATGGTCACGATGCATTCCTTGCAAGGAGGACGTCGCCGACCTTACCACCCCGCCATGACAAGTGCTGCGCCGGCACATTGCACGGTACCGATCATAAGTCCGCAGGTGGTAGGTACCGACCGTTGGTCGGTACCGCGCTCACTCGCCGATCCAGCCCTCCAGCAGATCGGCGAACTCATCGGCGTGCTCTTCTTCCTGGGCCAGGATCTCTTCAAGGATCCGCTTGGTGGTGGTGTCCTTGTCGCCAACGAAGTTGATCATTTCCCGATAGCTGTCGATGGCGATGCGTTCGGCGATCAGGTTCTCGCGGACCATGTCGCGAAGGTCCTTGCCTTCCTTGTACTCGGCATGGGAGCGTCGGGTCAGCGTGTCGGGGTTGAGGTCGGGTTCGCCGCCCAGCTGCACGATGCGCTCGGCCAGCTTGCCGGCATGCGCCTGCTCCTGCTGTGCGTGCTCGAGGAATTCGCCCTTGACCGCATCGGCCAGCATGCCCTTGGCCATGAAGTAGTGGCGGTAGTAGCGCAGCACGCACACGTATTCGGTGGCAAGCGCATCGTTGAGCAGCTTGATCACCGCTTCGCGGTCGGCGGTGTAGCTGTCGGTGATGGCGCCATCTTCGATGTCCTTGCGGGCCTTGGCGCGCAGGGTGGCCGTGTCGCTGATGCCCGGCGGACGGCTGGCGGGCTGCGGCGTGCTTTCGTTGGAGGAGGGGTTCGGGTGCTGCTTGGCTGGCTTTGACATGGCTGGCCGGGTTCCTTTGTTGCGGGAGGGGGATCAGCTGGGGAGGTGCTCCAGCACGTACTGCGCCGAAGAGACCTCGAACCTGCCGGGTTCTTCGATGAAGATTTCGCGGACCACGCCGTCTTCGACATACAGCGCGAAGCGGCGCGAACGCATGCCCATGCCTGAGCTGCTGGCATCCAGTTCCAGTCCGAGCGCGCGGGTGAAGTCGCCGTTGCCGTCCGACAGCAGCTGCAGCCCATCGGGGACCTGCTGGCTTTCGCCCCAGGCCTTCATCACGAACGGGTCGTTGACCGCCATGCAGAACACGTCGATGCCGCGGTGGCGGAACGCGGCGAAGTGCTCCACGAAGCCGGGCAGGTGCTGGGCCGAGCAGGTCGGGGTGAAGGCGCCGGGCACGCCGAACAGCACCGCCTTGCGGCCGTCGAACAGGGCATGGGTATCCAGTGTCTCCATGCCCTGGCGGATGCGCTTGAGGGTGACTTCGGGAATGCGGTCGCCAACGTGGATGGTCATGGGAGCTCCTGGTTCATGGGCAAGCGTAGTGAGGGGCGTGGGAGGGCGGCGTCAAAACGTTGAAAGCCGCCTGTTCATTCCCATATCGAGCATGAGCGGGACTCGTGCGTACCGCATGGCGCAGGATCATCCGCCCGATCACGGCAGCCGGGCTGCCAGCCGCTAGAATTGCGCTGACGGGGCCCGCCGGCGCGGGCGGCCGAACTTATTCGAGGTGTATGGATGGAATTCAAGGATTACTACGCCACCCTGGGCGTGGAACCCAGCGCGGGCGATGCGGAAATCAAGACCGCCTACCGCCGGCTGGCGCGCAAGTACCACCCGGACGTGAGCAAGGAAACCGGCGCGGAAGAGAAGTTCAAGGCGGTCAACGAGGCCTATGAAGCGCTGCGCGACCCGCAGAAGCGCGCGGCCTACGACCAGCTCAAGGCGCAGGGCTACCGCCCGGGCGAGGAGTTCCATGCACCGCCGAACTATGGCGGAGCGCAGGGCTTCGACTTCGAGGAGGTGTTCGGCGGCGGCGCCGGTGGCGGTGGCTTCAGCGACTTCTTCGAAAGCCTGTTCGCCCGCCAGCGCGGCGGCGGCGGGGCTGGCCGCGCCAGTGGCTTTGGCGGCGCCGGCGCCGGCCCGCAGGCGGTCCGCGACACCCGCGCCAAGCTGTCGGTGCCGCTGGAAGCGGCCTACGGCGGTGACAGCCTGCGCATCACCGTCAACGGCAAGCAGCTGGACGTGCGCGTGCCCAAGGGCATCCGTCCGGGCCAGGTGATCCGGCTGACCGGGCAGGGCACCAACGGCGGCAACCTGCTGCTGGAAGTGGAATACGCCGCGCATCCGCAGTTCGAGGTCGACGGCCGCAACATCCTGTACACGCTGGATGTCACCCCGTGGCAGGCCGCGCTGGGCACGTCGATCAGCGTCCCCACGCTGGGCGGTGCCGTGGAGCTGAAGGTGCCGGCCGGCTCGGATGCCGGGCGCAAGCTGCGCCTGCGTGGCCGCGGCCTGCCGGGCAATCCGGACGGCGATCAGATCGTGGAAATCGAGATCATCGCCCCGGCGCCGACCGATGAGGCGCAGAAGAAGGCCTACAAGGCGTTGGCCAAGGCGTTCGGCGAAAAGATCTAGCCGGCGTACCGACCGTTGGTCGGTACGCACTCACATCATGCCGAAGGCGGCTGCTGCCCGCTGAAGACCCGTTCCAGCACTTCGGACAGCTCGTCTTCGGAGAACGGCTTGGTGATGTAGGCCTTGGCACCCTGGCGCATGCCCCACATGCGGTCGGTGTCCTGGTCCTTGGTGGTTACCAGGATCACTGGGATGTGCTTGGTGGTGGGTTCGCGCGCCAACGTGCGGGTGGCCTGGAACCCATTGAGGTTGGGCATCACCACATCCATCAGGACCAGGTCGGGCAGCTCGGCCTTGGCCACTTCCACCCCGTCGGCGCCATCCACGGCGGTCAACGTCTCGTGACCCAGCTTCTCGACGATGCGTTTGATTGCGACCTGCTGCAACTGTGAATCGTCGACGATCAGAATGCGTGCCATGTTGTTCCCCAAGTGATGCCCGCAGTGTAGGGCCGCGCCCGTGTCAGAGAGAAGCGTCCGCCGCGCCGTCCGTCGCCCAGCTGCAACGCTCAGTCGATCCGCACCACGGTGCGGCCCAGCGCGCCGCCGGCCAGCATCCGCTCGAACGCGGCCGGCAATGCCTCCAGGGCGATCTCGCCGGTGCAGATCGCGTCCAGGTGGCGCGGCTTCCAGTCGCCGCCCAGTCGCTCCCAGACCTGCTCGCGCAGCGCACGCGGGGCCGAAGACGACGACACGCCCAGCAGCGACACGCCGCGGATGATGAAGGGCATCACCGTCATGTCCAGCGCCGGGCTGGCGGCCAGGCCCGCGCTGACCACGCTGCCGTAGGGCACGGTCTGGGCCAGCAGGCCGGCCAGCATCGGCCCGCCGGCATTGTCCAGGCCACCCCCGAAGCGGGCGGACGCCATCGGCTTGTCCGTGGCCAGGCTGTCGCGCGGCAGCACCTCGCGCGCGCCCAGCCCCCGCAGGTAATCGGCCTGGTCGGCCTTGCCGCTGATCGCGTGCACCTCGAACCCGGCCCGGCTGAAGATATCCACCGCCAGCGAACCGACCCCGCCGGTCGCACCGGTCACCGCCAGCGGGCCGTGGGCCGGGGTGAGCCGGTTGTCGAGCATCCGCAGCAGGGCCAGCGCCGCGGTGAAACCGGCGGTGCCGATCACCATTGCTTCGCGCGCGCCCAGGCCGGCGGGGCGTGCGATGACCGCGCTGGACGCCAGCCGGACATACTGGCTGTAACCGCCATCGCGGGTCTCGCTGAGCCCGCAACCGGTGGCCAGCACCGCATCGCCCTCGCGCCAGGCCGGGTCGGCCGAGGCCACCACCGTGCCGGCCACGTCGATCCCGCCCACCAGCGGGAAGCGGCGCAGGATGCGCCCCTTGCCGGCGCCGGCCAGGGCATCCTTGTAGTTCACCGACGACCATTCGGCGCGCACCACCACCTCGCCCGGGTTGAGCTGGGCCAGGCCGATCGGCTCCAGGCCGCTGTGGTGGCCCTGCTCGTCCTGGTGGATGCGGAAAGCGGTGAACCGCTCGGGGATCGCCATGGGGGTGGCCCTGCAGAATGGGGGGCTCCACCTTACCGTGATGAATCGCGACCTGCGCCGGGTTGCCCCTTCCAATCCTGTCGGTCAGCCCCATCTAGTAGAATCGGACAGGATTGAACGGTTGACGGTGCGGGACTGGCCCGCAGGCAACCTTTACTGATGGAGCGTGCATGGCCTGGAATACACCCGGCGGCAACAAGGGCGGACAGGGTTCCGACGAGAATCGACGAGGGCCGTTTGGCCCGCGCGGTGGCGGCGGTGGTGGTGGTTGGGGCGGGTTGCCCGGACCGCTCAAGGACCTGTTCGATGGCGGCATCCTGCGTTGGGTGGCGGTGGCGGTGGTCCTGCTGCTGTTGTTCTCCAGCTTCCAGCTGATCGGCGAACAGCAACGCGGCGTGGTGCTGCGCTTCGGCCAGTTCTCGCGCATCCTGCAGCCCGGCCCGAACTTCAAGCTGCCCTGGCCGATCGAGTCGGTGACCAAGGTCAACGCGACCCAGATCAAAACCTTCAGCAGCGAAGTGCCGGTGCTGACCCGCGACGAGAACATCGTGCGCGTGTCGCTCAACGTGCAGTACCGCATCGACGATCCGCGCCTGTACCTGTTCGGCTCGGTTTCGGCCGACCAGGTGCTGGAGCAGTCCGCGCAGAGCGCGGTGCGCGAGCAGGTCGGCCGTGCCGACCTCAACGCCGTCCTCAACAACCGTGGCCCGTTGGCCGTGGTCGCGCAGGAACGCCTGCAGGCCGCGCTCAAGGCCTACCGTACCGGCCTGGTCGTGACCGGCCTGACCCTGCCCGATGCCCGTCCGCCGGAAGAGGTCAAGCCGGCCTTCGACGAGGTCAACGGTGCCCAGCAGGTCAAGGAACGCCTGATCAACGAAGCCCAGGCCTACGCGGCCAAGGTCGTGCCGGAAGCCCGTGGCCAGGCCTCGCGCGCCCGCACCACCGCCGAAGGCTTCAAGCAGGCCGTGGTGGCCCGCGCGCAGGGTGACGCCGAGCGCTTCAGCCTGCTGCAGGCCCAGTACAAGGACGCCCCGGAAGTCACCCGCAAGCGCCTGTGGCTGGAAACCGTCGAAAAGGTGCTGGCCGAGAACCGCAAGGTCATCGGCGGCGATGGCCGCCAGCTGATTTACGTGCCCATGCCCGACAACCGTGCCGGCGCTGCCGCCGGCACCAGCGGCACCCCGCTGGTGACCCCGGAAGTGATGATGCCGTCGCTGCCGGCCAGCACTCCGGTTGACGGCGTGCGCAACGCCGAGCGCCCGACCACGCGCCCGACCACCCGACCGACCGGTAGCGAAGGAGCCATCCGATGAAGAGTCCGCTTTGGATTGGCCTGGCCGTTGCTGTCCTGCTGGGTCTGCTGGGTTCGGTGTTCGTGGTCCGTGAGGACCAGACCGCCATGGTGCTGAACCTGGGCAAGGTGGTCCGTGCCGACATCAAGCCGGGCCTGCACTTCAAGCTGCCGCTGGTGGAAACGGTGCGCGTGTTCGACCGCCGCTTCCAGGTGCTGGCCACCGCCCCGGCGCGTTACTTCACCGCAGAGCAGAAGGACGTCAGCGTCGACTTCTTCGCCATTGGCTACATCTCCGACGTGCGCGCCTACTACCGCGCCACCGGCGGCGATGCCAGCGTGGCCGATGCCCGCCTGGCGCCGATCATCACCGACTCGCTGCGCAACCAGATCAACTCGCGTTCGTTGCAGCAGCTGGTGTCCGGCGATCGCAGCGAACTGATTGCCGGCCAGCTGACCGGCATCAACGAGGCGGTCAAGGGCCTGGGCATGCAGATCATCGACCTGCGCATCAAGCAGATCGACCTGCCTACCGACAGCCAGGTGATCAACGACGTCTACGAGCGCATGCGCGCCCAGCGCAAGCAGGAAGCGGCCAAGCTGCGGGCAGAGGGTGAAGAGCAGTCGCTCACCATCCGTGCCCAGGCCGACCGCGAAAGCACCGTGATCGTGGCCGAGGCCGAGCGCGACGCCCAGCGCCTGCGTGGTGCCGGCGACGCCGAAGCGGCCCGGATCTACGGCCAGGCCGGCTCGGCCGATCCGTCGTTCTTCTCGTTCTACCGCAGCCTGGAGGCCTACCGGAACTCCATGACCGACGGCAACGGGGTGATCGTGCTGGACAAGAACGACCCGTTCCTGCAGTACATGAAGAACGACCGCTGACCGTCGGTTGAATCCGCCCCCATTCGGGGTGGCGGTCGACCCCGGAAACCCGGATAATGCACAAAAGCCGGACGGGCCTCCCCGTTCGGCTTTTTCCGTGTCTGGGCCTGCCTTCGCCGACCGCTCCCCGATTGGAGCCGTCACTTCCGCGCCGGCCGGCCCTGCTACGGTTTACCCGTCCGCGGCCCCGATGGCCGCAACAATTCGAGGAGCCCGTCATGGGTCAGTCTGTCGTAGTGCTTGGTGCCCAGTGGGGCGATGAAGGCAAGGGCAAGATCGTCGATCTGCTCACCGAGGAAATCGGTGCCGTAGTGCGTTTCCAGGGCGGCCACAATGCCGGCCACACCCTTGTCATCAATGGCAAGAAGACCGTGCTGCACCTGATCCCGTCGGGCATCCTGCGTGAAGACGCGCTGTGCCTGATCGGCAACGGCGTGGTGATCTCGCCGGCTGCGCTGCAGAAGGAAATCGCCGAGCTGGAAACCTCCGGCGTGGAAGTGCGTTCGCGCCTGAAGATCTCCCCGGCCGCGCCGCTGATCATGCCGTACCACATCGCCCTGGACCAGGCGCGCGAACGCGCCGCCGGCGGCAAGGCGATCGGCACCACCGGCCGTGGCATCGGCCCGGCCTATGAAGACAAGGTAGCGCGTCGCGGCATCCGCATCGCCGACCTGCATTACCCGGCCCAGCTCGAAGAGCTCCTGCGCACCGCGCTGGATTACCACAACTTCGTGCTGACCAATTACCTCAAGACCGATGCGGTCGACTTCCAGAAGACCTACGACGAAGCACTGGCCTTCGGAGAGTACGTCCAGCCGATGAAGTCCGACGTGGCCGGCATCCTGCACGACCTGCGCAAGCAGGGTAAGCGCGTGCTGTTCGAAGGCGCGCAGGGCGCGCTGCTGGACATCGACCACGGCACCTACCCGTACGTCACCAGCTCCAACACCACCGTGGGCGGTGCGCTGGCCGGTGCCGGCGTCGGCGCCGATGCGATCGACTACGTGCTGGGCATCGCCAAGGCGTATGCCACCCGCGTCGGCGGCGGTCCGTTCCCGACCGAGCTGGACGACGAGATCGGCCAGGGCATCCGTGATCGCGGTGCCGAATACGGCGCCTCGACCGGCCGTCCGCGTCGTTGCGGCTGGATGGACATCGTCGCGCTCAAGCGCGCCGTGGCCATCAACGGCATCAGCGGCCTGTGCATCACCAAGCTGGACGTGCTGGACGGCATGGAAAAGCTGAAGGTCTGCATTGCCTACGAATACCGTGGCAAGCGCACCGAATACGCGCCGCTGGACGCGCAGGGCTGGGAAGAGTGCACCCCGGTGTACCTGGAATTCCCGGGCTGGAACGAGAACACCCACGGCATCACCGAGTGGGACAAGCTGCCGGTGGCCGCCCGTGCGTACCTGCGTGCCCTGGAAGAGCTGGCCGGCTGCCCGATCAGCATCGTCTCCACCGGCCCGGACCGCGACCACACCATGGTCCTGCAGGACCCGTTCGCCTAATTCAGATGCCGGGCCACGCCAGACATCATCCGGCGTAGTGCAAGGCCCTGTCTGGCAACCAGAAGCCCCGCGAAAGCGGGGCTTCTGCGTTTTCCATGGCGCGCTTGATACAACTGGAGAGGGCCGGGTAAATCACTCAGCTCCGAGCCTTCCGCTTAGGCCGCGTTGGCCAGTCGCGGAAGCAGGAACCAGGCAACCAGCAGTGACATGCAGCAGTACAGGCTGAGGAAGTAGTTGACCGACGCCAGTGCGGCCAGCGCGAAGGGCCGGTTGGACACCTGGGTCGGCAGCCGCCATATTCCCATGGCAACAAGTGCCGATACGGCTGCGGCAGCGAACAGCAGGGCAGGGGCATGAGGCAGCCACCGCGCATTCAGTGCAGCCACCGCGGGAATGCGCGGGCCATAACTGGCCAGATGTTCTACGGGGAATACCTGGATCAGCTGGGCGATGTAAGCCCCCGTTCCCAGCACCGCAATCAGGCTGGTCACGTACAGGAACATTCCAAGGATGCGCGTCATGCGATGTGCCCCAGCATCAGTGATGAGCCTCGGCCGGATTCAGTTGATGTCGAAGGACGACTGCAGTGGAAGGCTGACGTTGCGCACGGTGTCACGCACGGTGATCGCCACGGTCCATGTGCCATGCGGATCGCCTGCTTCAGCGGTGAACTTCATCCCCACCGAAGACAGATAGACACTGTTGGGATCGGTATCGAGCTGGGTAACGAAGCAGGGCAGGTCGTGCTCGTCGCCGCTCAGGCTGCCGTCGGGGCGGGTGATCCGAAGGTCGCAGCGCACCTGCGCCACGCCGGCGGCGTCCAGCTTCGGATTGGTCAGGAAGGACAGGATGTAGAGCGAGCCACCTTCCTTGACCTCGGTAGCCAGTTCGAAGCGCGGCACCCCGTTGACCGGGTTCTCCCACTTCTGTTGCCACTCCGGGTCTGCGGTAACCACCATCGACGCCGAGAAGCCTTCGCTGGATTTCGCCGAAGACGTATCAGGCAGGGCGTTTCCCTGGCCATCGTGGAGGGCCGTCTGCGCCAGTGCGGACAGCGGCATCAGCAGGGCCAACAAGACCAGCGTGCGTGCAGATTTCATGTAAGTGGTTCCCCTGTCCGCATCCTGCGGTGATGAGCGAGTATCGCCCATCCACCGCGCAGGCCGTCAAGGCGGTGCCGCGCCGATCCCTGCATCGGGTCATGGCGGCTGCTTACCCAAGCGCGGTGGTGGCCCGCCGGCGTACGCGTGGCGATGCGGAAACCTGTTTCGATCTCAGGTCCATGCGTCAATGCGTGTGGCACCTGTACGGCGGTTGTTTGGGAACCAACCCTACCGGGGTGCCTTGGAGGCCTTCTTCGCCGGCCGTTTCCTGCCGCCGCCATCCTGCTTGTTCACGGTCGCCCAGGCGATGCGTTCGGCAGCTTCGTCGCTGCGGCCCTCGGCTTTTTCGCTTGCCTCGATGTGCTCGGCCTGGCGCTTCTGCTTGTCGGTGTAACTGGATTTGTCTCCGCGGGGCATGGGAATCGTCCTCTCTTCAGGGAGCAGCGGGCCAACGGTCCGCTCTACACGTTGCCCGGCAGGAGCGGATCCACTGTCCGCTCCTGCCGGGACGGGTCAGGCGAGGGTGCGCACCTTGGGTTCGCGCGCCCACTGGCGGGTGGCGGCGGCGGCGATGAAGCCCTTGGCGTCTTCGGCTTCCACCACGCCATTGTCTTTGCCAACGCGCGCCGTCTTGAGCAGCTGCTGGGCGCCCTCATCGGCGGCGATGGCCTTCAGGTGGGCCCAGGCGTCCGCGGCGAAATCGATCGCGGCCGATTCCTTGCTCAGGCGCTTGGCGGCGTCGGCGCTCAGTACGATCGCCACTGCGTCGAACACCACCGAGGGCGTGCCGGCCAGCTGGCCATCCGCAGGCTGCAGTCTGCCGTCGCTCAGCTTGCCGCCGCCGACCTTGGGCGCGACCAGCTTCACCTTCGCGCCGGCTTTCTCGGCTGCTTTGCGCAGGTTTGCGATCAACCCCGCGTCGGAGCCCTCGTCGAACAGGATGCCGATGCAGCGGCCCTTGAGCAGGTCCTTGGTGCGGCCGATGATGCGCACTTCCGGCGCCTTGGGCAGGTCCTTGGCCGGAGTGGCGGTAGGGGCCGGGGCGGGCAGGGCGGGCATCGCCAGGCCGTCGGCAACGCGTCTGGCCAACGACTCGTCGATATTGCGCAGGTGGCTCACCGTGCGCTCGCGCACGGGCACCGTTTCTACCTTGGACAATTCAAACACCAGCGCCGAGGCCAGGTGCGCCTGCTCCGGCGCCTCCAGGCTGCGGAAGAACATGCGCGCCTGGCTGTAGTGGTCGGCGAAGCTGGCAGCACGAACGCGCCCCTTGCGACCATCATCGGCCGGCGTGGCATGGCTGGGGAAGCCATCAGCGGTCTCGCGCGGGCTGTCGCCCTGCAGCGAGCTGGGGTCATATGCTACCCGGCCCTTGGGGATGTTCATCTGCATATGGCCGTCGCGTTGATGGTTGGCGAACGGGCACTTGGGTGCGTTGACTGGAATCTGGTGGAAGTTCGGCCCACCCAGGCGGCTGAGCTGGGTGTCCAGGTACGAGAACAGCCGTCCCTGCAGCAGCGGGTCGTTGCTGAAATCGATGCCGGGCGGCACGTTGGCCGGGCAGTAGGCGACCTGCTCGGTTTCGGCGAAGAAGTTGTCCGGCCAGCGGTCCAGCACCATCCGGCCGATCACGGTCAGCGGCACCAGCGATTCGGGAATGATCTTGGTCGAATCCAGGTGGTCGAACGGGAACGCCTCGGCTTCTTCTTCGGTGAACAGCTGCACCGCCAGCTCCCATTCGGGGAAGTCACCGGCAGTGATCGCCTCGAACAGGTCGCGGCGGTGGAAATCGTTGTCCGCCCCCTGCAGCTTCACCGCCTCGTCCCACACGGTAGACTGCACCCCAAGCTTGGGCCGCCAGTGGAACTTCACGAAGGTGGATTCGCCGGCATCGTTCAACAGCCGGAAGCTGTGGATGCCGAAGCCTTCGATGGTGCGAAGCGAACGCGGAATGGTGCGGTCGCTCATCGCCCACATGATCATGTGCATCGATTCGGGCATCAGCGAAACGAAGTCCCAGAACGTGTCATGGGCGCTGGCGGCCTGCGGGAACGCGCGGTCCGGTTCCATCTTGACCGCGTGGATCAGGTCGGGGAACTTGATCGCGTCCTGGATGAAGAACACCGGGATGTTGTTGCCCACCAGGTCCCAGTTACCCTCGGGCGTGTAGAACTTCACCGCGAAGCCGCGCACATCGCGCGGGGTGTCCACGGAACCGGCACCACCGGCGACGGTGGAGAAACGGGTGAACACGGGCGTGCGGACGCCTACTTCGGTGAGCACGCGCGCACGGGTGAATTCCTCCAGCGAACGGGTAAGTTCGAAATAGCCGTGCGCAGCGCTGCCGCGCGCGTGCACGATGCGCTCGGGAATGCGCTCATGGTCGAAGTGGGTGATCTTTTCGCGCAGGATGAAGTCTTCCAGCAACGTCGGCCCGCGCGGGGTATCGCGCAGCGAGTTCTGGTTGTCCGCCACCGGGATGCCCTGGTTGGTGGTCAGTGCCGGATGGCCACCGCCGGCCTGCTGGTGAAGTTCGTCGCCTTCGCCACGGCGATCGGCGGGCGGGGCGGATTTGGTGCGGGGCTTGCTGGTGGCCATCAGGCGACTCCGGGCTGGCAGGGGGGATGCAACGCCTCACAGTGGCGGGCGGGGCGTTAATCGCCGGTCGGAGAACCCGGTCGCGCATGCACCTGCGCTTCACGCCGGCAACCAGGCAGGTATCCTTGGTGGCGTGTCCATCCTCCTGCCGCCCCCGCATGCGCGTTGAACCTGCCGACATCGAAGCCCTGTTCGATGCGATTCCCGATGTGCTGTTCTTCATGAAGGACCGCGACGGGCGCTACACGCACATCAACCAGACCATGCTGCGCCGCCTGGGGCTGAAGTCGCGCAAGGAAGTCATCGGGCGCACCGCTGCCGAGATCTACCCCACGGGGCTGGGCGCGGACTACGCCACCCAGGATGCGCAGGTGCTGGCCGGCAAAGTGATCGAGAACCTGATGGAGCTGCACCTGTTCGCCAACCGCGAGCCGGGCTGGTGCCTGACCTGCAAGCGGCCGCTGCTGGTGGACGGGCAGATCCGCGGGCTGATCGGCATCTCCCGCGACCTGGGGCAGAAAGACAGCCTGGGCACGCAGTATGAGCAGCTGCGGCTGGCGCTGGCGCACCTGAACGCGCATTACGCCGAGAACGTGCGCATGCAGACCCTGCTGGATATCACCGGGTTTTCGCTGTCCAAGCTGGAGCGCACCTTCCGCAGGGTGTTCCAGATGACCCCGCAGCAGGTACTGACCCGGCTGCGCATCCAGATGGCCGTGCATCTGCTGCATGGCAGCGACACCATCGCCAGCATCGGCCAGGCCTGCGGGTTTACCGACCAGAGCGCGTTCACCCGCAAGTTCAAGGCCGAGGTCGGGGTGTCGCCGCGGGCCTATCGCGCCCAGATCGCGGAGCGCGCAGAGCCCTGACTTCAGGGGCAGGGGCGCTGCCCCTATCCCGTCCGCCGGCCGGACAAGGTATGGTGTCGCACCTGTTGCCCGCCAATCGATTCCGATGCCCGCATCCCAGACTCCGGCCTCCGCCGCCGCACCCGCCGACACCCGCCTCGGGAGCTCGCTCAAACCCCGCCAGCTGATCATGATGGGCCTGGGCAGCGCCATCGGCGCCGGCCTGTTCCTGGGCTCCGGGGTGGGCGTGCAGGCCGCCGGTCCGGCGGTGCTGCTGTCCTACCTGGTGGCCGGTGCGCTGGTGATCATCGTGATGAACGCACTGGGCGAGATGGCTGCGGCCAAACCGACCAGTGGCGCGTTCTCGGTGTATGCCGCCGACGCCATGGGCGCCACCGCCGGTGCCACGGTGGGGTGGCTGTGGTGGGTGCAGCTGGTGATCGTGATCGCCGCCGAAGCGGTCGGTGCGGCGGGCCTGCTGGCCACGGTGTGGCCGGTGATCCCGGTACCGATGGCGGCGCTGGCATTCATGCTGTTCTTCACCGCGATCAACCTGCTGGGGGTGAAGAACTTCGGTGAATTCGAGTTCTGGTTCGCCATCCTCAAGGTGGCCGCCATCATCGGGTTCATCCTGATCGGCGTGGCGCTGCTGATGGGCTGGCTGCCGGACGTGGTGTCGCCGGGCCTGAGCAACTTCACCCAGCACGGCGGTTTCGCCCCCAACGGGCTGGCCGGGATCGGTGCCGCGCTGCTGGTGGTGGTGTTCGCCTTCGGCGGTACCGAAATCGTGGCAGTGGCCGCGGCCGAAACCGAAGACCCCGAGCGCAGCATTGCCCGTGCCATCCGCACAGTGGCCTGGCGCATCCTGGTGTTCTACATCGGCTCGCTGAGCGTGATCATCGCCGTGGTGCCGTGGACCAGCGAAGCGCTGAAGTCGCCGTTCGCCGCCGTGCTGCAGGTGGCCAACATTCCGGGGGCGGCCACGGCCATCACCCTGATCGCGGTGATCGCACTGTTGTCGGCGCTCAACGCCAACCTGTATGGCGCCTCGCGCATGATGTATTCGCTGGCGCGCCGCCGCGAAGCCCCGGCGGTGCTGGGATGGACCGACCCGCGCCACGTGCCGATCATCGCGGTGCTGGCCAGCGTGCTGTTCGGCTTCGCTGCCACGGTGATGGAGCTGGTGTTCCCGGACAAGGTGCTGCCGGTGCTGCTGAACATCGTGGGCTCTACCTGTCTGCTGGTGTGGACGATTTCCCTGCTGTCGCAGCTGATCCTGCGCCACCGCGCCAACCGCGACGGCACCCGCCTGCCGTTCCGCATGGCCGGCTACCCGTACCTGACCGTGCTGGGCCTGTGCGTGCTGGCACTGATCTTCGGCCTGCTGCTGTCCGAAGCGCACACCCGCGTGCAGTTCCTGTCGATGGCCGCGCTGACCGCGGTGATCGCGATCACCAGCGAAGTCACCCGCCGCGTGCGCCGCAACCGCTCCTCGGAATAATCGTAGAGACACGCCACGCGTGTCCTGCGTGATCGAGGCGACCCGTGACGGCGGTCGCGCGCGACACCGGCCAGGCAGAACCCATAACAATGACGGCCCGCATCTGCGGGCCGTTCACACTATTGCCACGCCGCTCAACGGTCAGCGTCAAGGCGTAGGACTGTCGCCGTCAGTAGCGATTGTCCAGATGCCTGTTGGCAGAGCGAGCATAAAGTGCCGGGTCTACGTCGCGCTCGCACTTCTGCGATCCGTTGGTGGTCTGGTCGCTTCTTGGCAGGGTCGTGTTGGAAATCGTGGCCGGGTTTGGTCTTGCCGACGCCGGCGCCGGTCCGTGCGGTCGTTCAATGCGGAACACCTGCGGCGGAATGATCCTGCCGACGGAGTGGGAAGAAAGTTCTTTCGGAATCATCATTGCTCCAAGCCTCAGTCCAGCTGGGTGGGCAAGGGTGACCGCGATCATGCGATGCAGCTTTCAAAATGCCATCGCAGGACATGAAAGAACGGCCCGCTTGCGCGGGCGGTCGTCATTACCGCCTGGGCCGGCCAATGGCCGGCACTACCGGGTCATGACTTCGCCGGGGGCGCCTCTTCGGTCATTTTCAGCGCTACAGCGTACTCTTTCACGTTCGGATATTTTTGCGCCAGGGTGCACCATGGCATGTCGGCTTCGGATGTATAGGTGCGGTACAGCGGCGCCGCCGCGAATGCCATGGCCGCCGCTACGTTGTTCACGTGGGTGATCGGCGCCTGCTCGCTGGCTTGGCTCGCTTGGCTTCGCATGGGCGCGGAGCTTGGGGTGCTGGTATCGAGTTTTGGGATCATGCGGAACGGGTCCAGTGCGAGAGGACCTGTACGCTACGAACCGTCCAGCGCCCGCGCTTCCATGTTTCATGCATGTGGGTTCGTTCCAGGCAGCGCTGGCCCAACTCGGGCCAAGCAAAAACGGCCCGCTTTCGCGGGCCGTCTTCGTTTCATGCAGGCAGGAGGATCAGACCTCCACGCCCTCGTCTTCCTTGTAGGCGTCGACCGGGATGCAGGCACACATCACGTTCTTGTCGCCGTAGACGTTGTCCACTCGTGCCACCGGCGGCCAGTACTTCTGCTGGCGCAGGCTGGCCAGCGGGAAGGCGGCCAGTTCGCGCGGGTAGGCGTGCGACCACTCGCTGGCCGACACCGCCGTGGCGGTGTGCGGGGCGTGCTTGAGCGGGTTGTCCTCGCGGTCCAGGCGGCCGTCTTCGATCGCGGCGATTTCCTCGCGGATCTGGATCATCGCGTTGATGAAGCGGTCCAGCTCGTGCAGCGATTCGCTTTCGGTCGGCTCCACCATCAGCGTGCCCGCGACCGGGAAGCTCAGGGTCGGGGCGTGGAAGCCGAAGTCGATCAGGCGCTTGGCCACGTCTTCAGCCCCCACGCCGGAGGTCTTCTCCAGCGGCCGCACGTCCAGGATGCACTCGTGCGCCACCAGCCCATTGCGGCCGGTGTACAGCGTCTTGAAGTGCGGGGCCAGGCGCTTGGCGATGTAGTTGGCGTTGAGCAGCGCCACCTGGGTGGCCTTGCGCAGGCCTTCGGTACCCATCAGCGTGATGTACATCCAGCTGATCGGCAGGATCGAGGCGCTGCCGAAGCTGGCCGCGCTGACCATGCCCACCGGGCCGTTATCGCCGAGCTTGCCCGGCAGGAACGGGGCAAGGTGCGACTTGACCGCGCACGGGCCCACGCCCGGGCCGCCGCCGCCGTGCGGAATGCAGAAGGTCTTGTGCAGGTTCAGGTGGGACACGTCCGAGCCCCACTTGCCCGGCTTGGCCACGCCGACCAGGGCGTTCATGTTGGCGCCATCGGTGTACACCTGGCCGCCATGCTTGTGGATGATCTCGCAGATCTCGACCACTTCTTCCTCGAACACGCCATGCGTGGAGGGGTAGGTCATCATGATCGCGGCCAGGCGGTCGCTGTACTTTTCGGCGTTGATGCGGATGTCTTCCACATCCACGTTGCCATTGCCGTCGGTCTTGGTCACCACCACCTTCATGCCGCACATCTGCGCGGAGGCCGGGTTGGTGCCGTGCGCCGAATCGGGAATCAGGCAGACGTCGCGATGGCCTTCGCCGCGCGAGCGGTGGTAGGCGCGGATTGCCAGCAGGCCGGCATATTCGCCCTGCGCGCCGGAGTTCGGCTGCAGGCTCACCGCGTCATAGCCGGTGCACTCGACCAGCATCGCTTCCAGCCCGTCGATCAGTTCCTTGTAACCAAGGGCCTGGTCGGCCGGGGCCAGCGGGTGGATGTTGGCGAACTCCGGCCAGGTCACCGGGATCATCTCGGCGGTGGCATTGAGCTTCATGGTGCAGCTGCCCAGCGGGATCATGGTGCGATCCATCGCCAGGTCCTTGTCGGCCAGCGAGCGCAGGTAGCGCAGCAGCTCGTGTTCGCTGTGGTGGGTGTTGAACACCGGGTGGGTCAGGAACGCGCTGGTGCGCACCAGGCCGGCCGGCAGGGCGTCGGCGGTGGCCGCGTCCAGTGCTTCCACATCCACGCTGGCACCGAACAGCTGGCCCAGCGCGACGATGTCGGCGCGGGTGGTGGTTTCGTCCAGGCTGATGCCGACCGCTTCACTGTCGATCGCTCGCAGGTTGATGCGGGCGGCGGCGGCCTTGGCATGGATCGCGGTCGCGTCGATGTCCTTGACGTGCAGGGTGTCGAAGAACTGCTCGCCGACGTTGATGCCGGCCGTGCGCAGCGCGGCAGCCAGGATCGCGGCCAGGCGGTGGGTGCGGCGGGCGATGCGGGTCAGGCCCTCCGGACCGTGGTACACGGCATACATCGAGGCCATCACCGCCAGCAGCACCTGCGCGGTGCAGATGTTGGAGGTGGCCTTCTCGCGGCGGATGTGCTGCTCGCGGGTCTGCAGGGTGAGGCGGTAGGCGGCATTGCCCTGCGCATCGACCGACACGCCGATCAGGCGGCCCGGCATCGAACGCTTGTAGGCATCACGGCAGGCCATGAAGGCCGCGTGCGGGCCGCCGAAGCCGAACGGCACGCCGAAGCGCTGCGAGTTGCCCACCACGATGTCCGCGCCCCATTCGCCGGGGGCGGCGATCAGGGTCAGCGCCAACAGGTCGGTGGCCACGGCCACCAGGCCACCACGGGCATGCACGGCATCGGCCAGCGCCTTGTAGTCGCCGATGTGGCCGAAGGTATCCGGGTACTGCAGCAGCACGCCGTAGGCTTCGGCTTCCATGGCTTCGGCCGGGGTGCCCACGCGCAGCACGATGCCCATCGGCTCGGCGCGGGTGCGCAGCAGTTCCAGCGTCTGCGGGTGCACGGCGTCGTGCACGAAGAAGGTGTCGGACTTGGACTTGGCCGAACGCTTGGCCAGGGTCATCGCTTCGGCCGCGGCGGTGGCTTCATCCAGCAGCGAGGCGTTGGCGATCTCCATGCCGGTCAGGTCAGCGCACAGGGTCTGGAAGTTGATCAGCGCTTCCATGCGGCCCTGCGAGATCTCGGCCTGGTACGGGGTGTAGGCGGTGTACCACGCCGGGTTTTCCAGCACGTTGCGCAGGATGACGTTCGGGGTGAGGGTGCCGTAGTACCCCTGGCCGATGAAGGTGCGGAACACCTGGTTCCTGTCGGCGATGGCGCGGATCTTGGCCAGTGCTTCGACTTCGGTCAGCGAGCTGGGCAGCGCCAGTGCGGCCGGCGACTTGATGCCCGACGGCACGATGGCGTCGGTCAGTGCGTCCAGCGAGGCGTGGCCGACCACGTCGAGCATCTGCGCGATTTCGGCATCGTTGGGGCCGATGTGGCGTTCAACGAACGCGTGGTGGTGTTCAAGCTCGCGCAGGGTAGGGGTGTTCTGGGACATGGCTGGCATCCAAAAGAGTGGGCACGCACGTTCGGAAGCGCGGACGGGGCGTGTCATGGGCGACAACGATCCACCGGACCCTGCGGTCTTCCTGGGTGCCCCTCTGTCCTTTTGCCTGAGAGTTTAAAAGCGCGCGGCTGCGTGCTTCGTGCCCCTTCGGCGCCGGCACTGGCCGGTCTCTCCAGAGTTTTGGTGCGGGTGGTATCGGGCCTGAGCGATTACGGGCGTTGCGCCTTCGGCAGCGGGCGCCTCAATACAAAGCGCCGCTTCTCCCACCATGTAGCCCGGCAATTATAGCCCAGCGGCCCGGCCGGCAACGCCCGTCCGGCACATGAACAGGGGGCGCCGACCGCGTCATAACCGGGCGCCGGGCATGGTGCCAGGCAGGCGGACGGCCTATCATGGCTGAATCCTCGTATTCATCAGGCGCCACCGCAGCCTGCGGCCGGCGCCTTCCGTGCGTTCGCACGGCCGCTGACGGAAGACCCGATGACACCCGCTCCGCCCTCCAACCGCCGCCTGGCCCTGCTGCTTGCCGGCCTGGCCATGTTCGGCCCGTTCTCGATCGACACCATCTTCCCGGCGTTCCTGCTGCTGGGCGAGCGCATGCAGGTCGACCAGGTGGCGGTGCAGCAGACCGTGAGCGTATACCTGCTGTTCTACGGCCTGATGAGCCTGGCGCACGGCCCGCTGTCGGACGCGTTCGGCCGCCGCCGGGTGATCCTGGGCGGGCTGGTGCTGTTCATCGCCGCCTCGATCGGCTGCGCGCTGTCGCGCGACCTGACCACGCTGCTGGTGTTCCGCGCGCTGCAGGGCGTCACCGCCGGCGTCGGCGTCATCGTCGGCCGCGCGGTGATCCGCGACCTCTACCATGGCGCCGACGCGCAGCGGCTGATGAGCCAGGTCTCGATGATCTTCGGCATCGCCCCGGCGATCGCTCCGATCATCGGCGGCTGGATCCTGCTCGGCGGCGGCGACTGGCCGCTGATCTTCTGGTTCCTGGTGGTGTTCGCGCTGGTGTTGCTTGCCGCCACCGGCAAGTGGCTGCCGGAGACCCACCCGGTGGAAGCCCGCACCCCGCTGTCCACCCGCGCGCTGCTGCGCAGCTACCTGCAGATGGGCACCAACCCGCGCCTGCTGCGCCTGGCGGCAGCCGGCGCGTTCAATTTCTCCGGTATTTTCCTGTACATCGCCTCGGCACCGGTGTTCGTGATGCAGCACCTGCAGCTGGGCGAGGGCGGTTTTGCCTGGCTGTTCATTCCCACCATCGGCGGCATGACTACGGGCTCGTTCCTGTCCGGGCGCATGGCCGGGCGGATGACCGCCGCCCGTCAGGTCGGGATCGGCTTCAGCCTGTGCGCGGTATCGGCGCTGGTCAACCTGGCCTATGTGCTGTCGGTGGGCCAGATCGCCCTGCCGTGGGCGGTGCTGCCGATCTTCATTGGTGGCGTGGGCATGGCGCTGATTTTCCCGATCCTGGCGCTTGCCGTGCTGGATATGTACCCGCACCAGCGCGGTCTTGCCTCGTCGATGCAGATGTTCCTGCAGCTGATGATCAACACCGTGGTGGCCGGGGTGGTGTCGCCGATGCTCAGCCACACCCCGCTGCACCTGGCGCTGGGCTATGCCGGCTTCTTCGCCATCGGCGCCAGCTTCTGGTTCTGGGAGCGCCGCTGCGAACGCCGCCGCGAGGCTGCGGCGGCCCTGGCCTGAGCCCCCGTGCGGTATTCTTTCACCATTGTTGCGGTACGGAAGTCCCCCTGATGTCGACCACCTCCAAACTGCGTCGTGACCTGCGCCGGCGCCGCGAAATCGAAGAAGCCAACCGCGAAAAGGCCCATGCCTCGCCGGTCGAGCCGCATGCTGAGCTGCGCGACCAGCAACGCACGCTGCTGGCCGGGGTGGTGCGTCGCGACGGCGAATGGGTGCTGGGCATGGATGGCCGTATCGCCGGGCAGACCCCCAGCGCCGCCCGCGTGCTGGCGCTGATCATGCAGGCCGCCGAACTGCACGAGCGCCAGGGCACCCCGGTGCGCCTGGTCTATTCGGATGCGCTGAAAGACGCCGCGCACGCCGAAGCCAAGGGCGAGGGCAAGGATTTCGAGCAGTTCAAGACCGAGTTGGCCGCGTCGTTGAAACCCAAATCCTGACAACCGACCGCGCAGAAAAAAACCGGCCAATGGCCGGTTTTTTTTGTTTACGGGGCCTTCGGCGCTGCCGCCGCCGGCGGCTGCCACCCGCACATCTGGCCCTGGTTCTGCTGCTTCAGCCACTCATTGACCGGGGTGAAGTACTCGATCATCGGGCCGGCATCGAGCTTGTCGCCGCCGCTGATTTCCTTCAGCGTGGCCTGCCACGGCTGGCTGGCACCCTTGCTCAGCATCGCCCAGAACTTCTGGCCGGCTTCCTTGTTGCCGTAGAAGCTGCACTGGTGCAGTGGGCCCTTGTAGCCGGCCGCGTCGCACAGGCCCTTGTAGAACTGGAACTGCAGGATGCGCGCCAGGAAGTAGCGCGTGTACGGGGTATTGCCCGGCACGTGGTACTTGGCGCCCGGATCGAAGAACTCCTCGCCGCGCGCCGAGGCCGGGGCCACGCCCTGGTACTTGGCCTTCAGGTCCCACCACGCCTTGTTGTACTGGTCCGGGGTGATCGAGCCATCGAACACGCCCCAGCGCCAGCGGTCGATCATCAGGCCGAACGGCAGGAACGACACGCCGCTCAGGGCCATGCGCATCTGCGCGTTGATGGTGGCCTCGCGGCTTTCCTGCGGCTTGTCGACCAGGCCGATCGAGTTCAGGTACTGCGGGGTCATCGCCAGCACGATGGTGTCGCCGATCGCTTCGTGGAAGCCATCGTTGGCACCGCCCTGGAACAGCGGCGGCAGCGGGTTGTAGGCCAGGTCGTAATAGATGTGGCCCAGCTCGTGGTAGATGGTGGTGAAGTTTTCCTCGGTCGGCTTGATGCACATCTTGGTGCGCACGTCGCCTTCCATGTTCATGTCCCACGCGCTGGCGTGGCAGACCACGTCACGGTCCAGCGGCTTGATGAACTGGGTCTTGTCCCAATACGACTTCGGCAGCGCCGGCATGCCCAGCGACACGTAGAAGTCCTGCGCGCGTTCGGTCATCTGCTTGGCGGTACGCAGTTCGGCCTCACGCTGCGCCTTGTAGAGCGCTTCCACGTTCGCGTTGCTGCCGCCGGCCTTGGCCAGCGCACCGCTCAGGTTGGCCTGGTACTGCTTTTCCAGCGCGGCGGTGATGTCCAGGCTGCCTGCGCCCGGGTAGGGCTCAAGCTGGTCCCACAGGTTGGACCAGTCCTGCTGCCACATGTTGCCCAGCAGGTGCGCGGCGATCAGGCCGCCTTCGGTTTCGGCCTTGTCCTTGCCGTAGGTGCCGTCCAGCTTGGTACGGGCGTAGCAGTGCAGCTGCTCGTACATCGGCTTGACCTGTTCCCACAGGCGGTCGGTTTCCGGGCCGATCTGCTCGGGCGGCATGTCGTAGCCGCTGCGCCACATCTGCCCGGCATCGGCGAAGCCCATTTCCTTGGCGCCTTCGTTGACCAGGCCGACGAAGCGCTGGTAATCGGCGCGCATCGGCTTGGTGGTGCCGTGCCAGCCCTGCCAGGCGTCAAGCTGCTTGTCGTAGTCGCGGCTGCTGGCCAGCACTTCTTCCAGGTCGCCCAGCTGGCGGCAGGTGGCCGGGTTGGCCTCGTCGGTGCAGTACTTGCCCGAGCCGTACGCGCCTTCCATGCGGCTGGCGATGCGGGTCAGCTCGCCCAGCTTGGCCGGGTCGCGCGGGGCCGGCATGGCGGTCATCAGCTTGAGCAGGTGGATCTGGCGCTTGGTGTCCTCGCTCATCGGCTGGCCGTCGTACTTGCCGGCCTGGGCGATCCAGCCATTGAGGATGGTCAGCCAACGTTCGTTGGCCTTGGCCGCCACGCGCTCGGAATCGTCATTGATATAGGTCGAGGACAGCCACTGGGCCGAGGTCATTTCCGGGTACAGGGCCTTGTACTCGGCGTTGACGCGGGCGATGAACTGGTCCGCGGTCTCGGTCGGCGCGGCGGTGCCTGCGGCCGGTGCGGTGGTGGGGGACGATTCCTTCTGGCAGGCCGCCAGCGTCAGTGCGGCAGCACCGACAGCCAGGGCCAGCAGGAGCGGGCGGTGGTTCACGGGGACATCCTTGGGTGGTGACAGACCGGCGAAGGCTAGTGGGGCCGCCGCCGCACCGCAAGGGCCACAGGTCCCGTCAGCGCCCGCAGCCGGCGAACAGGTCGCGGTCGCGCTCGTACAGCGCGGTCTTCACCTGCATCAGGCCCAGTACCGACGGGAACACGTTGTCATGGTCCGTGTACTGGCTGGCGCGCCGCCGCACGCAGGCCAGGTCCAGCCCGCGGCTGGCGGCGAAGCCGGGCGAGAACCACATCGTCATCGGCACCCGGGTCTGTTCCTGCGGGGCGATCGCGTACGGCACCCCGTGCAGGTACAGGCCCTTCTCGCCGAGCGATTCGCCATGGTCGGACAGGTAGATCATCGCCGTGTCGTAATCCTGCATGCCCTGCAGCGTGCCGATGGTGTGGGCCAGCAGCTGGTCGGTGTACAGCAGCGCGTTGTCGTAGCTGTTGGTGATTTCCTCGCGGCTGCACTTGCCCAGGTCCGGGGTGTCGCAGGTCGGGGTGAAGTGGCGGAAGCGGGTGGGGTAGCGCTCGAAGTAGCTCGGGCCGTGGTTGCCCAGCTGGTGCAGCACCACCACCCGGTCGCCCGGCGTTGCACGGACCTGCTCGGCGAGGTTGTCGATCAGGATCTCGTCCATGCAACGGCCGTTGGCGCACAGGGTGGGATGCGTTGCATCGTCCAGTGCCTGCATCGGCAGCCCTTCGCACACGCCCTTGCAGCCGGACTGGTTGTCGCGCCACAGTGTGCCGATGCCGGCGTGGTCGAGCACGTGCAGCAGCGACTGGTGCGCGCGGATCTTCTTCTCATCGTAATCGTGGCGGCCATAGGGCGAGAACAGGCAGGGCAGCGACACTTCCGTGCTGGTACCGCACGAATGCATGTCCGGGAAGTTGATCGCGCTGGTCTGCGCCAGCTGCGGCGTGGTCTGCCGGGCGTAACCGTTCAAGCCCCAGTTCTGCGCACGCGCGGTTTCGCCCATGACGATCACCAGCAGCCGCGGCTTGCTGTCGGCCGCGCGCGGGGTGGCCTTGGCATCCAGCCCGATCGGCAGCTTCGGTGCGCGCTGGATCGGGTTGTCGCCGCGCAGCGCCTTGGGCAGGCCCAGCAGGTAGTTGCCCGGCGTGGCCAGGTAGCGCACCTCGCGCTGGTTGCGCATCAGCGCCGACATTTCCTGGAACGACAGCAGCGAACCGCCCAGTGCGGTGGCGGCCGACAGCAGCAGGAAGCCGCCACGCCACAGCAGTGCCTTGCCCCAGCTGCGGCGCAGCAGCTGCACGCGCCACAGTACGACCATCGGCAGCGCCGCGAGCAGCACCAGCGGGGCGATCAGGCTGGGAGTGATCAGTTCGCGGCTTTCCTTGTGGTCGGTCGCCAGCACGTTGCGCAGCATGTCCGCATCCAGGTAGATGTGGTAACTGCCCATGTAATGGGCGGCCATCGCCGTGCCCAGCAGCAGCACGCCGATCATCACCTTTGCGTTCCAGCGCCACACCAGCAGGCCCATCAGCAGGCTGTGCGCGCCGACCAGCAGCAACAGCAGCGAAAGGCCGAAGCGCAGGCTGCCCGGATGGGTGGCCATCGCGCTGTGCCAGAACAGGCCGTTGCAGGCCAGCGCGAAGAACATGCTGGTGAGCGCGATGAGGGTTTCGGTGGACCAGGTCGGGCGCCAGTGGCGCAGGGCTGACAGCGAGGTAAGGCGCGGCATGTGCGATGCGAGGGTGTTCATGCGCGGACTCCGCGGGCGGTGATGCGGCGTACCAGCAGGAACAACAGCAGCGACACCGTCCAGCAGGTCGCCAGCGTCCACAGGTCATGCGAAAGGAAATGCGCGCCGCGCAGCTGCTGCGCGGCGCCGAACACGCCGCCGGCGACCAGCCCCACGGCAAGGCCGCGCCATCGCCATGCCGGGCGCACCAGCAGCGCGAAGAAGTACAGGCTCACCCAGGCAAACCCGGCGCTGGAATGCCCGGCCGGGAAGCACACCCCGCGCGGCATGCCGTGCGGGCGGGTGGCGAACAGGCCCACGTACTCGCGCAGGCCGCCGTAGCGCGCCAGGTCCCACGGGCAATCAATGTTGGTGAGCGACTTCAGCAGCGACACCACGCCGGTGCCCAGCGCGACGGCCATTACCAGGTATAGCAGCGGCCAGCGCCATGCGGCCGCGCGTTCGTGGCGCCAGGCGTGGAAGCACAGCACGATGGCCAGCAGCGTTGCCGCTGCGCTCAGCCACTTGCCACCCTTGTGGATCAGCTGGCTGGTGGCCCATGCGTTCTGCAGGAGCCAGTGATGGCCTTCCATGCGGAACAGCTGGTCCGCAAGCCACTGGTCGCCCCCGCCCACCATCAGCACGGCACTGGTGGCCAGCACGGCCAGCAGCGGCCAAGCGAGATGGCGGCGCAGGAAACCGGACACCTGCGCGGGCGCATCGGAAGCAAGCGGGACAAGGGCAGGGGAAGCGGGAAGCATCAGGCAGGGCCGGCGGGGAAACCGGCGCCATGGTCGTCAGCGGCGTGTCGGAGATCGGTCGGAGCGATGTTCCCCGCGCGTTAATCGGCCGCGCCGTGCATCTGCGATTCAGTCACCATCGTCCACGCCGGCGGCTGCATCCTTGGACAGTTCCGCGTGGCAGGCTGCATTCCATGCCGTGCCGGGTACCAGCCACCAGCGGTTGCGGTTGGCACTGCCGATCATCACCGCCTGCGCGCGATCCACGCACGGACTGATCGCCTGCTCCAGCACCAGCAGCCAGCGGTTGTGCGGCGCCTGCGCCATCCACGGGCCAGCGTCATGCCACTGTTCGTCCCAGGGGCGCTTGAACCCGAAGTCGGTCACCGGCCGGTCGGCCTGCAGCAGGTTCTGCTCGCGCCAGGCCAGCGCGCCCAGCTCGGCCGACGGGCCGATCCGCTCGCCGACCTGCTGCATCAATGCCGACGAAGAACTGTACGGACCCAAGGTGGGCATCAGGCCCCAGCCGTGCAGGTTCCACAGCAGCACCGCAGTCAGCACGGCAAGCATGCCGGCACGCCGCTGGCGCAGCCATGCGGCCAGCAGCAGCACCACGATGCCGAAGCCGAGCAGCCACCCCCCGAGTACCGGCAGCAGGGTTTCCGGCATGCCGCGCCTGGCCAGCTGCGCATGCGCCCAAGCACCGTCGCCCAGCAGCTGCGCGCCGATCCCCAGCGCCGCCGCGCCCAGCACCAGCACGTAGGCCAGCAGCAGCCAGCGTGGACCGGGCCGGCGCAGCAGGCCGGGCAGCAGCGGCGCGGCGGCCACGCACAGCGCCGGCAGCATCGGGAAGATATAGACCTCGCGCTTGCCGGGGCTGGCAGTGAAGAACAGCAGCACCAGCAGCGCCCAACCGAGCAGCAACCAGTAGCGGCTGTCGCCACGGCGCAGGCGCCGCCACCAGCCCGGCAGCAGCGCGGGCAGCAGCAGGCTGCCGGGCAGCCACAGCGTGGCGATCACCTGCAGGTAATACCAGGCCGGCTGCACGTGGTGCCAGGCACTGGCATAGCGGGTGCCAGTCTGCTTGAACAGCAGTTCGCGCGCATAGCCCTGCAGCTCCGGCGAGGGGTCATTGAGCAGCGCGATCCCAAGTGGGCCCAGCCATACGGCGGTGCCGAGCAGGAATGCCGGTATCAGCCACAGCAGTGAACGCGCGCGGGGCAGGGCAGCGCCAGGCCGCGGCTGGCCTTTCCAGCGCCACAGCGCCCACGGCAGCAGCACCAGCAGCGGCAGGAAGCCCACGCCCTTGGTGACCGTGCCGAGACCCGCGGCGAACCCGGCCACCCACAGCAATCGCGTGTTCGGCCGTTCCAGCAGGTGGCGCAGCAGCGCCCACAACGACAGGGTGGTAAGCGCGACCAGCACCATGTCGATCTGCGCACGCTTGGCCATCAGCCCGAACTGCAGGCAGCTGGCCAGCGCCAGCAGCGCCCACCAGGCGATGCGCCGGTTCCACAGGCGCCGCGCCAGATCCCAGCTCAGCCACAACGTGGCCAGCGCGGCCAGCAGCGAGGGCAGCAGGAAGGCCAGGTTCCAGTTCCCGATGACCTGGTAGGTCGCCGCCTGGATCCACATGAACACCGGCGGCTTTTCGGCGTACAGTTCGCTGCCCCGGTGGGGCAGCAGCCACTGGCCGGTCTCGACCATGGCCCGGGCGGCCAGCACGAAACGGGGCTCATCCGGCGGGGTAGGGGCGCGCAGTCCGATTCCCGCCGCAAGGGCCAGCAACAGGGCAAGGCAGGTGAGCAGTTGCCACCGTTGGCGAGTCAGTAGTGTCGGCAAGGGGGCATGGCTTTCCCGGAAGAGCAGGCACTTTCGCCGAAGCAATGTAAGAAAAGCGTCGAATCGGGGTAATTGCGACTGGATTCCGACATTCCCGGGGCTACCATGGCGGCCATCACCCCCGAGTTCTCGACGCATGCGGCTCCTGGTCATCGAAGACAACCGTCAACTGGTCGCCAACCTGTTCGAGTATTTCGAAGCGCGTGGCCATGTCCTCGACGTCGCCCCCGATGGCGTCACCGGCCTGCACCTGGCCGCCACCCAGAACTACGACGCGCTGATCCTGGACTGGATGCTGCCGCGCATGGAGGGCCCTGACGTGCTGCGCCGCCTGCGTGTCGAGCACGGCTCCGAAGTGCCGGTGATCATGCTCACCGCGCGCGACGAACTGCCCGACAAGATCGCCGGCTTCCGCGCCGGCGCCGACGACTACCTGACCAAGCCGTTCGCCCTGCCGGAACTGGAAGTCCGGCTGGAAGCGCTGCGCGTGCGCGCGCAGGGGCGCAACCCGCGCAAGGTGCTGGAAGTAGCCGATCTCACCCTGGACCTGGCCACGCTGGAGGCACAGCGCGACGGCCAGGCCCTGCACCTGTACCCGGCCTGCCGCAAGCTGCTTGAAGTGCTGATGCGCGCCAGCCCGGCGGCGGTCACCCGCCAGCAGCTGGAGTTCGCGCTGTGGGGCGATGAGCTGCCCGATGGCGACCTGCTGCGTTCCCACATCTACGAACTGCGCCGCAGCGTGGACGGCCCGTTCCAGCGCAAGCTCATCCATACCCTGCCGCGCGTGGGGTACCGCCTGGGTGCACCGGCCACCGAAGGCCACGATGAAACTGCGTAAACCCGCGCCGCTGCACCGGCGGCTGGTCTGGTGGCTGCTGGGCTACCTCGCGTTGATCTCGCTGGCGGTATTCAGCGTGGGTAACTACGTGCACGAACACGCCGAGCATTCGGCGTGGCGCGCGCTGCTGAACTCCGAACTGGACAGCATCGTCAGCCACATCGAACACGAACCGCACTACCGCTGGCAGGACTCGGACACGCTGCGGCTGTTCACCGTCGATGACAGTCCCGAGGTTCCGCCGATCCTGCGCACCCTGCATCCGGGCCTGCACGACGGCGTGGAAATCGCCGGCCGCGCCAGCGCGGTGATGGTGCGCGACACCGCCGGGCAGGGGCGGCTTGCACTGGTGCTGGACATCAACGACTTCCACGACCTGGAAGAATTCGCCACCCGCTGGGTGATGCTGGCCAGCGTGGTGATGATCGTAGTGACGGTGGTGATGGCCTCGTTCGGCGTCAGCCGCCTGGTGAGCCCGCTGCGCTCACTGGCCCGGCATATCGACGGTCTCAAGCCCGGCGTGCCCGGCCAGCGCGTCGAAGTCGACCCGCGCGGCAGCTCCGAGCTGTACGTCATCGCCGCCGCGCTCAACGACTACCTGGCCCGCAACGAACAGTTCGTGGAACGCGAACGGGTGTTCATCAGCACCGCCAGCCACGAACTGCGCACCCCCATCGCGGTGATCACCGGCGCCGCCGAACTGGCGCTGGAGCAGGCCGCGCTGCCCGACCGTGCGCGCCAGCAGATGCAGCGCGTGCACCGTACCGCCCAGGGCGTGGAGCAGCTGATCCAGCTGCTGCTGGTGCTCGCGCGCGAACCGGCGCGGCTGGCCGCGTTGAAGGAACGCATCCCGCTGGACCAGCTGGTGCCGGACATCATTGAAGACCACCGCCACCTGATGGGCGACAAGGACCTGCAGATCGCCGTGCAGGGCCTGGCCAACGTGGACATCATCGCGCCCCTGGGCGTGGTCCAGGCCGCGATCGGCAACCTGCTGCGCAACGCCATCGAAAACAGTGGCCGCGGCACCATCACCATCAACGTATCCGACCGTGCCGTGGTCACCCTGCAGGACCCTGGCGAAGGCATGAGCCCCGAAGAAATCGCCGCGGTTTACGCACGCATGGCCCGCGGTGACCGCAACGGACAGAGCGGCATCGGCCTCGAACTGATCGCCCGCCTGTGCGAACACCTCGGCTGGGCACTCACCATCGAACAGAGCGAACCGCGCGGTACCCGCGTCATCCTCGATCTGAGCGCATCGCTGCCGGCGTAGGCGTGGCAGTACGCGGCAGCGCAACGTGGCACGCGGTGAAGACAGTGTTAAGCTCAAAAGGGCGTCGCATCATGCGGCGCTTTTTTTTGCCCTTTCGATCGACAGAGGATCGCATGCCGACCGAACCCAGTATTGCCCTCATCACCAACGATATCGTTGGCCTTGGCCTGATCGCTGCCACCCTGGCCCTGATTTTCTGGGCCGCCAGCGGCCCGACCCCCCTGCTGAAGAAAATCTTCGCCTGGGTGCCCGCCCTGCTGCTGTGCTACTTCATCCCGGCCATCTACAACACCGCTGGCCTGATCGACGGCCACGACACCGCCCTCTACAACCCCATCGCCCGCGACGTGCTGCTGCCCGCCGCCCTGGTGCTGCTCACCCTTTCCATCGACCTCAAGGGCATCCTCAAGCTCGGCCCCAAGCTGCTCATCGTGTTCTGCGCCGGCACCTTCGGCATCATGCTCGGCGCCGTGGTGTCGTTCCAGCTGATGTCCTGGATCCACCCCGAGACCGTCGCCGGCGATACCTGGGCCGGCATGGCCGCACTGGCCGGCAGCTGGATCGGTGGCGGCGCCAACATGGTCGCCATGCGCGAAGTATTCGGCACCGACGCCACCACCTTCGGCCAGTTCGCCGTCGTCGACGTCGCCTGCGCCAGCCTGTGGATGGCCGTCCTCCTGTTCCTGGCCAACCGCGCCACCCAGATCGACACCCGCAACGGCGCCGACACCCGCGCCATCGACGAAATGAAAGCGCGCATCAGCGCCTACGAGGCCCAGAACGCCCGCATTCCCAGCCTCACCGACCTCATGCTGATCGTCGGCGTCGCCCTCGGCGGCGTCGGCCTGGCCCATGCCATCGCCGCCCCCCTGAGCGCCTGGTTCAAAGCCCACATCAGCTGGGCCAGCCAGTTCAGCCTCGACAGCGCCTTCGTCTGGGTCGTCCTGCTCTCCACGCTGCTCGGCCTCGGCCTGAGCTTCACCCGCGCACGCAGGCTCGAATCGGCCGGCGCATCCCGCCTGGGCACCGTGTTCCTGTACTTCCTGATTGCCTGCATCGGCATGCAGATGAACCTGCTGTCACTGCTGGATCGCCCATGGCTGTTCCTGCTCGGCGTGATCTGGATGCTGACCCACATCCTCGTGCTGTGGATAGTCGCCAAGCTGGTCAAGGCGCCGCTGTTCTTCTTCGGCATCGGCTCGATGGGCAACATCGGCGCAGCGGCATCGGCGCCGGTGGTGGCAGCGGCATTCCATCCCAGCCTGGCGCCAGTGGGGGTGCTCCTCGGAACAGTCGGATACGCCACGGGAACCGGTCTGGCATACGTAACCGGCTTGATCCTCAAATGGATGGCCGGAGCATAACGACGCCATCAGCATCGGGAAGGCCGGCCAACGGCCGGCGCTACCGCTTTTCCGCTCCGTCATCAGGGAACTGTGGATGGCGGGGCGGCGGTGGGGGTGCGGGACTGTAGAAAACATGGATGTTTTCTACAAGCCCCCAGGGATGGGTACACGGCGTGTCCCGCACCCCCACCGCCGTCCCGCCAAAGCCGACGGAAATGCAGAGCCAAAAGAAAAGGCGGCGCAGGTGCGCCGCCTTTTCGTTTCTAGAAGCCGTCTCGACCAACGGTCGAGACCTACCGTTCAACAGCGCGATAGCGCCAATGTCAGCAGCAGCGACCCCCATTGCGGCCGCCGTAACGCGCTTCCTGGCGCTCGCGGAAGAACGTCTTGTAGTCCATCGGCGTGCGGTCCGGATGCTTCTCCAGCACGTGCCGCACGTAGTTGTCGTAATCGGGAATCCCGCAGCACAGACGTGCCGTCTGCACCAGGCGCCGCCAGATGCGGCGGTGCGCCTGGTACTGCCCGACCGGAACCAGACCCGTGCTCATCACAGGTCCGCCATCTGGTGAGGCTGCAGCGCCACGTATTCCGTCTCACGGTCCGTGCGCTGCGGCGTACGGCGTGCCACCACGATCGTCTTGATCGCATAGGCCAGGATCGAGAACACCACGAACAGGAACAGCACCGTCAGACCCGTGTTCACGTACGCGTTCACCACGATCTGCTGCATCTGCCCCACCGTCTTGGCCGGCGCCGTGATCGTCCCGCTCGCAATCGCATCCTGGAACTTGTGCGCCTGCGCCAGGAAGCCCTGCGCCGGATTGCTGTCGAAGATCTTGATCAGCCCCGCATACGTCGTGCAGATCAGCAGCCATACCGCCGGCACCGCCGTCACCCACGCATAGCGGTCACGCTTCATCTTGAACAGCACCACCGTACCCAGCATCAGCGCGATACCCGCCAGCATCTGGTTCGAGATGCCGAACAGCGGCCACAACGTCTGGATGCCACCGAACGGATCCACCACGCCCGTGTACAGCAGGTAGCCCCACAGCGCCACGCAGCCCGCCGTCGCGATGATGTTCGCCGTCCACGACTCGGTCTTCTTCAGCGCCGGGATGAAGTTGCCCAGCAGGTCCTGCAGCATGAATCGGCCCGCACGCGTACCCGCATCCACCGCCGTCAGGATGAACAGTGCCTCGAACAGGATCGCGAAGTGGTACCAGAACGCCATCATCGCGTTGCTGCCACTCGGGATCGCCTGGTGCAGGATCTGCGCGATACCCACCGCCAGCGTCGGCGCGCCACCCGCACGGTGCAGGATCGTCGGCTCGCCAATCGCCGCCGCCGTCGCCTCCAGCTGCTCCGGCGTGATCGTGAAGCCCCACGTCGTGGTGATGTAGTGTGCCGCCGAGACCGCATCGGCACCGATCACCGCCGCCGGGCTGTTCATCGCGAAGTAGATGCCCGGATCGATGATCGATGCCGCCACCAGCGCCATCACCGCCACGAAAGATTCCATCAGCATGCCGCCGTAACCGATGTAGCGCATGTGGCGCTCATTGGCCAGCAGCTTCGGCGTCGTGCCCGACGCGATCAGCGCATGGAAGCCCGACACCGCACCGCACGCAATGGTGATGAACAGGAACGGGAACATCCCGCCCTTCCACACCGGACCATCGCCGCTGGCCGCGAACTGCGTCAGCGCCGGCATCTTCAGCTCCGGCATCACGATCAGGATGCCGATGGCCAGCGCCACGATCGTGCCGATCTTCAGGAACGTCGACAGGTAATCGCGCGGGGCCAGCAGCAGCCACACCGGCAGCACCGAAGCCACGAAGCCGTAACCGATCAGCATCCAGGTGATCTGGATCCCGGTGAAGGTGAAGGCCGGGCCCCAGACCGGGTCCGCCGCCACCTTGCCGCCGTACCAGATCGCCAGCAGCAGCAGGATCAACCCCACCACCGAAATCTCGCCGATCTTGCCCGGGCGGATGTAGCGCATGTAGATGCCCATCAGGATCGCGATGGGCATCGTCGCAATCACCGTGAACATGCCCCACGGGCTTTCCGCCAGTGCCTTCACCACGACCATCGCCAGCACCGCCAGGATGATGATCATGATCAGGAATGCGCCGAACAACGCGATGGTGCCAGGCACCTGGCCCATTTCCTCGCGCACCAGGTCACCCAGTGAACGCCCGTTGCGGCGGCTGGAAATGAACAGGATCATGAAGTCCTGCACCGCGCCGGCCAGCACCACGCCCACCACCAGCCACAGCAGGCCGGGCAGGTAGCCCATCTGCGCCGCCAGCACCGGGCCCACCAGTGGCCCCGCGCCGGCGATGGCCGCGAAGTGGTGGCCGAACAGCACGTGCTTGTTGGTGGGCACGTAATCCAGGCCATCGTTGTTGATCACCGCGGGCGTGGCCCGGGTGGGATCGAGCTGCATCACCTTGTCGGCAATGAACAGGCTGTAGAAGCGATAGGCAATGAGATAGATGGAGACTGCGGCGACCACGATCCACAGCGCGTTGATGTGTTCGCCCCGCCGCAATGCGACGGTGCCAAGACAGAATGCGCCGAGCAGCGCGAGCGCCGCCCAACCCAGCTTGGAAAAACCTTTCATGAGATTGCGTCTCCCTGAAGAACTCCGTAAGGGTCCGCCCTGGCAGTGACCGGGTCAATGCGCCTGCGGAGGCTTGCCGCTAGTACTTTGGTCGTACACGGGTACAGAACACCACGCTTGGAACAATCGGTTGCGGGCATGACGGTTGGCGCCTCCGGGGGCTGCGCCCATCTTGTATCCATCTTCCTTTCGCCGGAGTCAACATGAGCAGCCCAACCCCGGTGCGCGTGCAGCGCACCATCCGTGGCATGGCCACCTCCGACGGGGCCGGCGTGCGCCTGACCCGGGTCATCGGTGGCCCCTCGCTGCCGGACCTTGACCCGTTCCTGCTGCTGGATGAATTCGGCACCGACCGCGCCGAGGACTACATCGCCGGCTTCCCCAGCCACCCGCATCGCGGCTTCGAGACCGTGACCTACATGCTCGACGGGCGCATGCGGCACAAGGACAACCACGGCAACGAAGGCCTGCTCACCCCGGGCAGCGTGCAGTGGATGACCGCCGGCCGCGGCCTGGTGCATTCCGAAATGCCCGAGCAGGAATCGGGGCAGATGCGCGGCTTCCAGTTGTGGGTGAACCTGCCGGCGCGCGACAAGATGACCGATCCCAAGTACCAGGAGTTCGCGCCGGACCGCATCCCGCTGGCCCAGCCGGCGCCGGGCGTGCAGGTCAAGGTGATCGCCGGGCAGGTGGGCGACACGGTCGGCCCGATCGTGCAGCCGGCCACCGATCCGCTGTACCTGGATGTGCAGCTGGACGCAGGCACGGCCTGGGACTACGTGCTGCCGGAAGGGCATAACGCGTTCGCCTATGTGTTCGAAGGCGGGCTGACGATTGGAGACGGCGATGACGCGCGTCCGGTCGACCGGCAGGAAATGGCGGTGCTCGGTGGCGGCGAACTGCTGCAGCTGCGCGCGGGCACCGGTGGAGCGCGATTGATCCTGGTCGCCGGGCGGCCGTTGCGTGAGCCGGTGATGCGCCATGGCCCGTTTGTGATGAACACCCGGCAGGAACTGATGCAGGCCTTCGTGGATTTCCAGGAAGGCCGCTTCTGAAACAAGGCAGCGCCGGCCGTTGGCCGGCGCTGGCCACCCGCGTGCCGGCCAACGGCCGGCGCTACCGGGTGTCACCGCTCGGCGGCGACCGCCGACGGATTGAGGTTCATGCCCTGCGACAACGCCTGCAGCGCGCGCAGTTCGCTGGCGTCGCTGGGATACAGCGAAATCTGCGCGTAGCGGTTCTTGTCGAACTTGACCACGGTCATGCGGTGGGTGGCATACCCCGGCGGCTGCTGTCCGCCCAGGTCAGGCTGGTACCAGTACAGCGACTCACCGGCGAAGTTGCCCTTTTCCTGGCGCAGCGGGCGGGGCAGCGGAATATCCGGGTCGCGCCCGGTGAGCATCATGGTCATGACCTCGCGCCCGTCTGCCGCAGTGGCCTTGCAGAGCACGTACGTGGCCGCAGACTGTTCCTGCCATTGCAGGCCGCTGGATTCGGGCAGTGCCGGGCATTTGGCGGCCGATTGCGCCGTGGCGATGCCGGCCGTCAGTGAAAGGCCAAGGAATATCAAGGCGTGCAGGATCTTCATGCGTTCCCCCCAAGTGTGCAAGTAGCCGTGCCGTCCCCTGCGGGCGCTTCCGGTGGCCAAGCGTTTCCTGGCCGATGTGCTGCGCATGCCCCATGCGCGTACCGGAAGGACCCGTCAGGTGACGGTCTGGTGATTTCGACCTTAACGGAATGTGACCGGTTCTTCAAATAACCGTTTCAAATGTTTCTGAACGCGGTTAGCGGTCGCCGTCGATGGGAACGTCGCTGGCGCCGATCCACTTGTAGGCGATCCCGCCGATCAGCCCGCCCAGCAGCGGGGCCAGCCAGAACAGCCACAGCTGGCCAAGCGCGCCGCTGCCGGCGAACACCGCCACGGCAGTGGAGCGGGCCGGGTTCACGGAGGTGTTGGTGACCGGGATGCTGATCAGGTGGATCAGGGTCAGGGCCAGGCCGATGGCGATCGGGGCGAAGCCCGCCGGGGCGCGGCCGTGGGTGGCGCCCATGATGACGACCAGGAACAGGGCGGTGAGCACCACTTCGCACAGGAAGGCGGCGGCGACGCTGTAGCCACCGGGCGAGAGTGCGCCGTATCCGTTGCTGGCGAAGGCACCTGCCTGGCTGCCGTCGATCTGGAAGCCGGGTGCGCCGGAGGCGACCTGCAGCAGGATGAAGCCGGCCAGCAGGCCGCCCAGCACCTGGGCGACGATGTAGGGCAGCAGGTCGCGCGCCGGGAAGCGCCCGCCGACCCACAGGCCGACGCTGACAGCGGGGTTGAAGTGGGCGCCGGAGATGTGGCCGAACGCGTAGGCGCCGGTCAGGACGGTGAGGCCGAAGGCCAGTGCGACGCCGAGGAAGCCGATGCCCAGCGGGTTGCCCTCACCGCAGAATTTCGCTGCGAGGACGGCGCTGCCACAGCCGCCGAGAACCAGCCAGAAGGTGCCGAGGAATTCGGCGGCCAGACGCTTGCCCATGCTCATTGAAGATCTCCACGGATGCCCAGGGGGAATCACGTCGGAAATCGGATGATGCAACGCGCGCGCATTACGCCGGCAGTGGAATGAACTCCTTGTCGTCGCCGGGAATGTTGCCGAAAGCCCCCGATTCCCAATCGTGCTTGGCCTGCTCGATGCGTTCCTTGGAACTGGAGACGAAGTTCCACCAGAGGTGGCGCGGTCCGTCCAGCGGTTCACCACCGAGCAGCATGGCCTTCAACGGGGTCTTGGCGCGCAACCGGCCACGGGCGCCGGCTTCGGGAATGATGAGATGCTGGGCGGGCAGATCGACGCCGTCGAGCTGGGCCTCGCCTTCCAGGATGTAGAGCGCGCGTTCGACGTGGCCGGTATCGAGGTCGAGTTCGGCACCGGGGTCGAGGTCGATGGCGACGTTGAGGGTGTCGGCAAAGACTTTCACGGGGGATTCTTCGCCGTAGGCGCGACCGGCGATGACGCGCAGCCAGGCGCCGTTGCGGCGCTGCTCGGGCAGGGTGGCGGCGGCGTGGTGGTAGAAGGCGGGCGCGGTTTCTTCATGCGCCTTCGGCAGTGCGACCCAGGTCTGCATGCCGTGGATGGGGTGGTCGTGTTCGCGCTCGACCGGCGGGGTGCGTTCGGAGTGGGCGATGCCGCGGCCGGCGGTCATCCAGTTGACGTCGCCGGGGCGGATCACCTGGTCGGAGCCGAGGGTATCGCGGTGGCCGATGGCGCCGGACCAGAGGAAGGTGACGGTGGCCAGGCCGATGTGCGGGTGCGGGCGGACGTCGATGCCGGCACCGGCGCCCATGACGGCGGGACCCATCTGGTCGACGAACACGAACGGGCCGACGCTGCGCGCCTGGATGCTGGGCACGGCGCGGCGGACTTCAAGGCCGCCGATGTCATGGACGCGCGGGGCGATGATGGTCGTCATGCGGGCTTTCTCGCTGGCGGGGGACAGGTTGGAAGGATGGCACGCGCGCAGGGCGGTTTCATGGCCCGTTCGGGTAACAGGTTGTTCCAGCCAACCGCAGGTCGCCCGCGTTACATGTTGGTGGGTTGACCTGGATCCGAATGGGCCCGTGGTGGGTTGATCCCGATCCCAATGGGCCCGTATGAATTCGTAGCCCCGGCCGTTGGCCGGACACCGCGCGCAGCGCGGCCCAGGTTTCCGAACACCGTGGTTCATCGCCCGCGACCATCCACCCGACGTTTGGACCATACCGAAATCGTGTTTCAGGCGTTCATGACCCGGGACGGACGGCTTCGGAACGTTTAAACGCCGGGTGGATGGTGGCGATCGTTGCGCAACCGCCTTTGGATGCTTGGGCCGCGCTGCGCGCGGTGTCCGGCCAACGGCCGGGGCTACGAATTGTTACGTAACGTCCGCAGATCGGGATCAACCAACCAGAGGCCAGTGACCGTTATCGGCCCATTGGGATCGGGATCAACCAACCAACGGCAAACAAAAACGCCACCGGGCGGTGGCGTTTCTGTTTTGGTCAATCAACCGTCAGATCACCGGCTCACGCAACACCGCCGCGTCCCAACCCGGGCGCGGGGCAAAACGGTCGCCGTGGCGCTGCTGCAGTACCTTCAGGCGCTCTACCAGCGCATCGGCGCCGGTGGCGCGGATGTACTGGATCGGGCCGCCGCGGAACGGGGCGAAGCCGGTGCCGAAGATGACACCGGCATCGAGCAGGTCGGCGTCAGCCACCACGCCGTCGTGCAGGCAGGCGACCGCTTCGTTGAGCAGCGGCAGGATCAGGCGGTCCTCCAGGTCCTCCGGCGCCTGGTAATTGGCCGGAACGTCCGGCTTCTGGGCGCGGCCGTTTTCCCACTTGTAGATGCCCTGGCCGTCCTTCTTGCCGCGCTTGCCCGGTTCGACGGTCTGCAGGGCAGCGGGGATCTGGAGGCCCAGGAACGGGGCCAGTTCCTTGCCGACGCCGGCGGCGACGTCCAGACCGACGGTGTCGAGCAGTTCGATCGGGCCCATGGGCATGCCGAACTTGACGGCGGCCTTGTCGATGACCGGCCCGGGCACGCCTTCGGCGTAGGCGGTGGCCGCTTCGAGCATGTAGGGGAACAGGACGCGGTTGACCAGGAAGCCGGGGGTGCCGGCGACGGGCACGGGGAACTTGCCGAGGGCCTTGCAGAACGAGGCCAGGCGGCGTTCGGTTTCCGGGGCCATGCCGTCGTGGTGGATGATTTCCACCAGCGGCATCTGGGCGACGGGATTGAAGTAGTGCAGGCCGGCGAACTGGGCCGGGCGCTGGATGTGGTCGCGCAGTTCCACCAGCGGGATGGAGGAGGTGTTGGTGGTCAGCAGGGCGTCGGCCTTCATCTTCGGCTCAAGCGTCTGGTACAGGCCACGCTTGGCTTCGGCATCTTCGATGATGGCTTCGATCACCAGGTCGGCCACGGCAACGCCGTCACCGGCGAGGTCGGCCTTGAGGCGGGCGGCGACGGCGGGGCGCTTGCTCTCGTCGCGCACCTTCTTGGCGAACAGGGCCTGGGCGCGTTCGATGGCCGGGTCGATGAAGCGCTGTTCGCGGTCCTGCAGGGTGACCTCGAAGCCCTTGTAGGCAGACCACGCGGCGATGTCGCCGCCCATCACGCCGGCGCCGACCACGTGCACGTGGCGGATGCCGTGGTCCTTTCCGCCCAGTGCCTTGAGGCGCTCGGTCAGGAAGAAGATGCGGATCAGGTTGCGCGCGGTCGGGGTGCCGGCCAGCTTGACCACGGCGCGGCGTTCGGCGTCCAGGCGGGCCTGGATGCCGCTGCCGCCGGTGCGTGCCCAGGTGTTGATCAGCGCATACGGGGCGGGGTAGTGGTCTTTCCTGGCCTTGCGCGCGACCTGCTTGGCCATCTGCGGGGCGAGCAGCCTGCGCGCCAGCCAGGTGTTGGTGGCCCAGGCGGTCAGGCGTTGTTTGAACGGGCGGGTGGTGCCGGACAGGCCCAGTGCGACAGCGGTGTCGAGCAGCACCGCCGGGGCGACGACCTTGTCGACCAGGCCGATGTTGCGGGCAGCCGATGCCGACAGGTTGCGGCCGGTCAGCATCATGTCCATGGCGGCGGGGGCGCCGACCAGCTGCGGCAGGCGCGCGCTGCCACCCCAACCGGGGAAGATGCCGAGCTGGGTTTCGGGCAGGCCGATCCGGGTGGAGGGATCGTTGGAGGCCACGCGGTAGCGGCAGGCCAGCGCCAGCTCGGTGCCGCCGCCCAGGCAGTGGCCATGGATGGCGGCCACGGTCGGGCAGGGCAGCTCGGACAGCTTCTGGTAGGTGGTCTGGCCACGGCGGATGGCATCGTTGACGGTGCCGCGGCGATCGAACTCCTGGAATTCCTTCAGGTCCGCACCGGCGATGAAGCCGGCCGGCTTGATCGACTGCACCACCACCGCCTTGGGCGGGTCCAGCGCCAGGCGTTCGACCAGGTCGCCCAGTTCCAGCAGCACGTCCTGCGACATCGCATTGACGCTGCTGTCGTGGCGGTCGAGGCTGAGCACCACGACACCATCGTCACGGATCTCGGGGTGCCAATGTGAGAAGCGGAGCCCATCGAAGCCTGAGAGCATGGAGGCGTTCCATCCGGTTGTGTATGGAGAAGGGGGCTATGATCCAGAGGTTGTTTCCTCCCCGTCAAATCCCTATAGCTGGGGGGAGGAGCACCCGGTTCATGGCGGTGGTCTGGAACCTTAACGGAACGGTGGTTAAAAGCTGGTACGGCGCGCGGTGATCGGCGCTGAACTTTTCCCGGGATTGGCAGTCTCATTGCCCGACGTCGGTTGGGCTGACAGGAGTGCGGCCCCCCATGGCCGAGGTTGAAACACCACAGGAGCTGGACCTGGAGCTGGTCCGGCGCGTGCAGCGCGGCGAAAGTGCGGCGTTCGATGTGCTGGTGCGCAAGTACCAGCATCGGATCGTCGCCTTGATCGGGCGCTACATCGCCGACTGGAGTGAATGTCAGGACGTTGCCCAGGATACGTTCGTCCGCGCTTACCGCGCGATCGGCAGTTTCCGCGGCGATGCCCAGTTCTATACCTGGTTGCACCGGATCGCCGTGAATACTGCCAAAAACCATCTAGCCGCCCACAACCGCCGCCCGCCCACCGATGACATCGAAATCGGGGACGCCGAACAGTTCGACAGCGGCACCCGCCTGCGCGATACCGACACGCCCGAACGCGAGTTGATGCGCCAGGAGCTGGAGCAGACGGTGATGAAGGCGGTGTCGGCGTTGCCGGAAGAGTTGAGATCGGCCATCACCCTGCGCGAGGTTGAGGGCCTGAGTTACGAAGAAATCGCGCAGAAGATGGGGTGCCCGATCGGCACCGTGCGGTCGCGGATTTTCCGTGCCCGCGAGGCGATCGACACTGAACTTCGGCCGCTGCTGGATGTCGGCAGCGCCACCCGCGAGAAGAGCCGCGTATGAGCCACCAGATGCCTGACAAATTCGATGCCCACCACCGCCAGCAGCTTTCTGCACTGGTGGATGGAGAGCTGCCGCTGGAAGAGGCGCGGTTCCTGCTGCGCCGCCTGGAACACGATGAAGACCTGTCCCGCTGCCAGGAACGCTGGCAGCTGCTGGGCGATGTGCTGCGCGGGCAGGCCTGTGCGCCGGCGCCGCAGGGCTTTGCCGACCGGATCCAGGCCGCTGTTGCGGCCGAGCCGGTCACGGTGGTCGCCGCAACGCCGGCCCCGCGCCAGCGCCGCGGCGGTCTGCTGCGCTGGGGTGGCGGTGCCGCGCTGGCCGCCTCGGTGGCCGCCATCGCGCTGTTCATGAGCCGCGAGCAGTTGCCCGGGCAGGCCCCGCTGGAGCAGCCGACCACGATCATCGCCAGCCAGGCGCAGCTGCCGCCGGCACCGCCGCGCGCGCCGCTCAATGCCACCGTGGTGGCCGATGCCGCCCTGGCCGTGGCCGCCGTGCCGGCCGCAGCCGTCAATGCCCGCCGTAACAGTGCCACCCGCACCCAGCAGGCCGCCGCGCGCAGCGTGGCCGGCCGCAGCGCCGAACCGGTGCGTGCGGTGGCCAGCCAGCCTGCGCCGGCCCCGTCGGTGCCAGCCACCGATGCCCCGACCCTGCCGTTCGGGGAGGTCGGCAACCTGCAGGCCAGGCCGTGGCCGCGCTCGACGGTGGGCAGCAGCGGGGCGCTCAATGCCAGCTTCTCCACGCAGGAGCCCCAGGCGGCGTTCTATCCGTTCGAGCCGCGCCTGCAGGATGACGCGTCCGGCGCGCCGCCGGTGCGTCGCCAGCGCGACTGACGTTTGCCTCCATTCCCGACATACAGGTGCTGCACGCTACCTGCAGCGCCACCCCTTCCCCTGAACATCCCTGACCCGGAGGCTCGAGTCTGATGACCGCCCGTATCCGCACGCACGCCATGGCCCTGCTGGCCATCACCCTTCCGCTGGTGGCCTGTGCCCAGTCGCCCAGCCCGACCGCTCCTGCCGGGCAGGTGGCCGCCGCCCCGCGTGCGCCGGCCGCGCCGCTGGTCAGTGGCCTGCCGGACTTCACCAACCTGGTGGAGCAGGTCGGTCCGGGCGTGGTCAACATTGAAACCACCATCGTGCGCAGCAACCGCCAGGCGCGCGGCGCCGGTCCCGGTCCGGGCGATGACGAGATGCCGGAGTTCTTCCGCCGCTTCTTCGGCCCGGACTTCCAGATGCCGGGCCAGCCCGGTGGCGATGATGAAGGTCCCAGCATCCGCGGCCGCGGCATGGGCTCGGGCTTCATCATCTCGCCCGACGGCTACGTGCTGACCAACCACCATGTGGTGGCCGACGCCGGCGAAGTGAAGGTCAAGCTGGGCGACCGCCGCGAATTCACCGCCAAGGTGATCGGCAGCGACCAGCAGTACGACGTGGCCCTGCTCAAGATTGATGCGAAGAACCTGCCGACCGTGCGCGTGGGCGATTCCAATACGCTCAAGCCCGGCCAGTGGGTGGTCGCGATCGGCTCGCCGTTCGGCTTGGACCACTCGGTCACCGCCGGCGTGGTCAGTGCGGTCGGGCGCAGCACCGGCGGCCAGGACCAGCGCTACGTGCCGTTCATCCAGACCGACGTGGCGATCAACCAGGGCAACTCGGGTGGCCCGCTGCTCAATACCCGTGGTGAAGTGGTCGGCATCAACTCGCAGATCTTCTCCGCTTCGGGCGGCTACATGGGCATCAGCTTCGCGATCCCGATCGACCTGGCCATGGGTGCGGTCGACCAGATCAAGAAGAACGGGCGCGTGAGCCGTGGCCAGTTGGGCGCGATCGTGGGCGCCATCACCGGTGACGTCGCGCAGGGCTTCAACCTGCCCGACAGCCGTGGCGCGCTGGTCAACGAACTGGTTCCGGGCAGTGCCGCGGCCAGGTCCGGGCTGGAAGTCGGCGATGTGATCCGCTCGGTCAACGGCACCCCGATCAACACCTTCAGCGATCTGCCGCCGCTGATCGGCGCCCAGGCGCCGGGCAGCAAGGTCCGCCTGGGCGTGCTGCGCGAAGGGAAGGAGCGTGAGATCACCGCGACCCTGACCGAGCTGGCCGAGGATGCCGCCCGCGGCACCGCCGGTCCGGCTGCCGCCGACGCGGCGCCGCAGGTGGGTGCCAACGCCCTGCTGGGCCTGGACGTGGCCGACCTGACCGCTCCGCAGCGCCAGCAGCTGGGGCTGGACGCGGGCGAAGGGGTGCGCATCACCAACGTCAAGGGCCAGGCTGCCCGCGATGCCCGGTTGTCGCCGGGCATGGTGATCCTGCAGGTCGGGCGCACCCCGGTCGGCAGCGTGGCTGCGCTGAACAAGGCGCTGGGCGGCTACAAGAAGGGCGACGTGGTGATGCTGCTGGTGCGCGCGGGCGGCAACAGCGCGTTCGTGGCGGTCAAAACCGGGCAGTAAACCCCGTCCCTGCTGCGTTTCCGGGCCCGCTTCGGCGGGCCCGGTCGTATTTGGCGCCCCGGCACGCGGGGAGGGGTCGGCCATGCGATAATGTGCCGTTATCCTGACGACGCGCCGCGCCGCCGCCACCTATGTCCTCTGATTCGATGCGGAACATCCGCAACTTCTCCATCATCGCCCACGTCGACCACGGCAAGTCCACGCTGGCCGACCGCATCATCCAGCTTTGCGGCGGCCTCCAGGCCCGCGAGATGGAGGCGCAGGTGCTCGACTCCAATCCGATCGAGCGCGAGCGTGGCATCACCATCAAGGCCCAGTCGGTATCGCTGCCGTACGTGGCCAAAGATGGCCAGACCTACCACCTGAATTTCATCGACACCCCGGGGCACGTCGACTTCTCCTATGAAGTCAGCCGCTCGCTGGCGGCCTGCGAAGGCGCGCTGCTGGTGGTGGATGCGGCCCAGGGCGTGGAAGCGCAGTCGGTCGCCAACTGCTACACCGCCGTGGAGCAGGGCCTGGAAGTGGTGCCGGTGATCAACAAGATCGACCTGCCCACCGCCGACATCGAGCGCGCCAAGGCCGAAATCGAAGCCGTGATCGGCATCGATGCCAGCGATGCGGTGCCGGTCAGTGCCAAGACCGGCCTGAACGTGGTGGACGTGCTGGAAGCCATCGTGCATCGCATCCCGGCCCCGCAGCCGCGCGATACCGACAAGCTGCAGGCGCTGATCATCGATTCCTGGTTCGACAACTACCTGGGCGTGGTCTCGCTGGTGCGCGTGATGCAGGGCCAGATCAAGGCCGGTGACAAGCTGCAGGTGATGTCCACCGGCCGCAACCACCAGGTCGACAATGTCGGCGTGTTCACCCCCAAGCGCAAGGTGCTGCCGGCCCTGCGCGCGGGCGAGGTGGGCTGGGTCACGGCCAGCATCAAGGACGTGCATGGTGCCCCGGTGGGCGACACCCTGACCCTGGCCGCCGACCCGGCGCCGTCGGCATTGCCCGGCTTCCAGGAAATGCAGCCGCGCGTGTTCGCCGGCCTGTTCCCGGTCGATGCCGAAGACTACCCGGACCTGCGCGAAGCGCTGGACAAGCTGCGCCTGAACGATGCGGCGCTGCGCTTCGAGCCGGAAAGCTCCGAAGCGATGGGCTTCGGCTTCCGCTGCGGCTTTCTGGGCATGCTGCACATGGAAATCGTGCAGGAGCGGCTGGAGCGCGAGTACAACCTCGACCTGATCAGCACCGCGCCGACCGTCATCTATGAAGTCCTGAAGACCGACGGCACGATCATCAACATGGACAACCCGGCCAAGCTGCCGCCGGTGAACATGGTGAGCGAGATCCGCGAGCCGATCATCCGTGCCAACGTGCTTACCCCCGAGGAGTACATCGGCAACATCATCAAGCTGTGCGAGGAAAAGCGCGGCAGCCAGATCGGCATCAACTACCTGGGCAGCCAGGTGCAGATCAGCTATGAGCTGCCGATGGCCGAGGTGGTGCTGGACTTCTTCGACAAGCTCAAGTCGGTCAGCCGCGGCTACGCCTCGCTGGATTACCAGTTCGTGCGGTTCGACGCCGGTCCGTTCGTCCGCGTGGACGTGCTGATCAACGGCGACAAGGTCGATGCGCTGTCGCTGATCGTGCACCGCAGCCATGCCGACCGGCGCGGCCGCGAGCTGTGCGAAAAGATGAAGGAGCTGATCCCGCGGCAGATGTTCGACGTGGCGATCCAGGCCGCCGTCGGCTCGCAGATCATCTCCCGCACCACGGTCAAGGCCATGCGCAAGAACGTGCTGGCCAAGTGCTATGGTGGCGACGTTTCGCGCAAGAAGAAGCTGCTGGAGAAGCAGAAGGAAGGCAAGAAGCGCATGAAGCAGGTCGGCCGCGTGGAGATTCCGCAGGAAGCCTTCCTCGCCGTGCTGCAGATGGACAAGTAAGGCTCCCGTTCCCAAGGACACTGCATGAAACTGTTTGAAATCCTGCTGGTCGTACTGACGCTGGCCTCGGGCCTGATCCTGCTGGCCGACAAGCTGTACTTCGCCAAGCGCCGCGCGGCGCGGGCCGGCCTGCTGGACAGCGAGCCGGTACTGGTGGATTACTCCCGGGCGTTCTTCCCGGTGCTGGCCATCGTGCTGGTGGTGCGCAGCTTCATTGCAGAGCCTTACAAAATCCCGTCCAGTTCGATGATGCCGAACCTGCTGATCGGCGATTTCATCCTGGTCAACAAGTTCGCCTATGGCCTGCGCCTGCCGCTGAACAACGCCAAGGTCGTCCCGATCGGCGAGCCGGCGCGCGGTGACGTGGTGGTGTTCCACTTCCCGGGCCATTCGGACAACGACCCGAACAAGGGCGAGAACTTCATCAAGCGCGTGATCGGCGTCCCGGGCGATGAAATCGCCTTCCAGGGCGATGGGGTCATCCTCAACGGCACCCCGCTCAAGTACGACAGCAAGGGGTTGTATGCTGGGCACCGTGGCCAGGGGGAGGGCGCCTCGTTGCTGGTGGAGCACCTGCCGGGCCGCACCCATACCGTGCTGGAGACCGATTATCCGCGTGGCGAAGGCCAGTGGACCGTGCCGCCGGGCAAGTACCTGGTCATGGGCGACAACCGCGACAACAGCGATGACGGCCGTTTCTGGGGTCTGCTGCCGGAGGAGAACCTCCGCGGCAAGGCCTTCCTGATCTGGCTCAACTGCTCGGGCTGGTTCTGCAAGGATGGTTTCGAACCGTCCCGCATCGGCACCGGCATCAACTGATTCCAACCGCGTATCTGGGGAGAACGCAATGAAGACGATGAAGACGCAGCGTGGCATGACCCTGACCTCGTTCCTGGTCGTGCTGTGCATCGTGGGGTTCGGCCTGTACATCGGCATGAAACTGTTCCCGATGTACTCCGAGTTCTACGCGGTGAAGACCGCGCTCAAGGGCGTGGCCAAGGAACCGGGCGTGGCCAACATGGAACCGGGCAAGGTGCAGGAAATGTTCTTCCGCCGGCTGGACATCAGCTATTCGGAGAGCGTCAAGCCGGCCAACGTCAAGTTCGAACGCGTCAGTGGCGGTTGGAACATGAAGGTCAACTACGAAGTGCGTCGCCCGCTGGTGGGCAACCTCGACGTGGTTGGGAAATTTGATGCACACCAGGAATTGACCCTCAGCGGTGCCGACTAAAACCTATCAACGTGGTGACCAGATCGGTCACGCCTTCCAGGATCCGGGCCTGCTCCAGCAGGCCCTGACGCATCGCAGTGCCGGCACGCCGAACAACGAGCGGCTGGAATTCCTCGGCGACAGCATCGTCAACATGATGGTGGCCCAAGCGCTCTACCAGCGCTGGCCGAAGGCGGACGAGGGCGCCTTGACCCGGGCGCGGGCCGAGCTGGTGCGCGAAGGCGCGCTGGCGGTCATTGCCCGCACCCTGCATCTGGGCGAGCGGCTCACGCTCGGGCCGGGCGAGATGAAATCCGGCGGCCACCGGCGGGACTCGATCCTGGCCGACGCGCTGGAGGCCGTGGTGGCCGCCATCTACCTGGACGCAGGCTTTGCCGCTTGCCAGGCAGTGGTCCTGCCCTGGTTTGGCCCCTCCATGGAGGCGCTGCCGGCTACCGGCAAGCCTGAAAAAGACCCCAAGACCCGGCTCCAGGAATGGCTGCAGGGCCGACAGAAGGCATTGCCGCTGTACGAATTGGTGTCAGAATCAGGCGACGATCACGCCAAGACCTTCCGGGTACGCTGCGGCGTAGCCGATCCTGCTGTCAGCACCGAAGGCGAAGGTGCCTCGCGACGGCTGGCCGAACAACAGGCGGCAGCTGCCGCCCTCGAGCAACTGGATTCCAAGTGAGCGAAGCAACCCCCCATCATTGCGGCAGCGTGGCCGTCATCGGCCGCCCCAACGTCGGCAAGTCGACCCTGACCAATGCCCTGGTGGGCGCCAAGGTCAGCATCGTCTCCAACCGTCCGCAGACCACCCGCCACCGGTTGCTGGGCATTGCCAGCTATCCGGAAGGCCAGCTGGTGCTGGTCGACACCCCCGGCCTGCACCGCGTGCAGAAGCGCGCCATGAACCGGGTGATGAACCGCGCCGCGCGCGGCTCGCTCGAGGGCGTGGATGCCGGCATGCTGGTGATCGAGGCTGGCCGCTGGGACGAAGAAGACACCCTGGCGTTCAACGTGCTCAGCGACGCGGGCATTCCGGTGGTGCTGGTGGTGAACAAGGTCGATCGACTGAAGGACAAGGCGGCCCTGCTGCCGTTCCTGCAGCAGGTCACCGAAGGCCGTACGTTCGCGTCCGTGCACCCCATCTCCGCGCAGAAACGCAACGGCCTGGAAGCGCTGGTGCGCGACCTCCTGAAGCTGCTGCCCGAAGCCCCGGCGATGTTCGGCGAAGATGAAATCACCGACCGCAGCCAGCGCTTCCTGGCCGGCGAACTGGTTCGTGAGCAGTTGATGCGCCAGCTCGGTGAAGAGCTGCCGTACGCCACCACGGTGGAAATCGAGCGCTTCGTCGAAGACGGCAACCTGCTGCGCATCGGTGCGGTGATCTGGGTCGAACGCGAAGGCCAGAAGGCCATCGTGATCGGCAAGGGTGGCAGCCGCCTGAAGGACATCGGCGCCAAGTCGCGCATGCAGATGGAGCGCCTGTTCGACGCCAAGGTCTTCCTGGAAACCTGGGTGCGCGTGCGCGAAGGCTGGTCGGACGACGAAGCTGCGCTGAAGGCCTTCGGCTACGAGTAAACCCGGCAGGGTTGCCGCTCACCGCCCCCGGCCATGCGCATCGACGACGAACCGGCCTTCGTGCTGCATGCCCGCCCCTGGCGGGAGACCAGCCTGCTGGTCGAGGTCCTGACCGAGCAGCACGGCCGGATCGGACTGCTGGCGCGCGGCGTGAGCAGCCCGCGCAGCCAGGCGCTGCGCGCCGCCCTCCAGCCTCTGCAATGGATCCGCCTGGCCGCCGTGCAGCGCGGCGAGCTGGCCCAGCTGCGTGGGGCCGAGGCCCTGGATGCCGCGCCGCGGCTGAGCGGCGATGCCATGCTGGCCGGCTTCTATGTCAATGAACTGGTGATGCGGCTGGCGCCCCGCCAGGACCCGCTGCCCGACCTCTACGACCACTACGGGCAGGTGCGCCAGCGGCTCGCAGCCGCCGAGCCATTGGCCTGGACCCTGCGGCGGTTCGAGCGCGACCTGCTGGAGGCACTGGGGTTTGGCTTCGACCTGACCCATGGCAGCGATGGCGAGCCGGTCGACCCGGCCGCGCGTTATGAGCTGGACCCGCTGGAAGGGCCGCGACGGTTGCTCAGCGAGCGCGGGGTGGATCCGCGGCGGGGGACGGCGACCGGGAGTGCGTTGCTGGCGTTGGCTGGCGACGTCCTGCCCGGCGCGGAGGATCTGGCCAGCCTGCGGCGAGGCATGCGTGCGGTGCTGCTGCACCACCTGGGTGGGCGCGGGCTGAAATCGTGGGAAATGCTGGAGGATCTGGCGCGGCGGCGGTGACCTTCAATGCAACAGGGACTCCACGGCCGCCTTGAACTGGGTGTGGGCGCCGTTGGATTCGGGGGCCTGGTGCAGCTGGCGTACCGCGCGTGCGAGGCGCGCGGCGCCGACGAAGCCGCAGCTGGCCTGCAGCCGGTGCAGCTGGCCCTTCAAGGTGCCCACATCATGTTGCTGTACCGCCTGGGCCACCGCGTCGCGGACCCCGGGCAGCTCCGCCAGGAACAGTTCGCGCAGGGCGATCAGGTGATGGCGCTGCCCATTCAGGGCCGCCAGCGCGGTGATTTCGTCCCAGTCCTCGCGTTCCAGCTCACTGCCGCCAACGGCGACGGCCCGGGCGGCGCTGCCGGGGCTGTTGACCAGCGCACGGCGCACGGCCTGCAGCAGCTGCTCACGGCTCAACGGTTTGACCAGGGTTTCGCTGAACCCGTCATCGCGCAGACGGGCATGGATGCTGGTGTCGCCATCGGCCGTGTGGGCCAGGGCGGGCGTGTCCGGACGCGTCAGCCGCAAGGCGCTCAGCAGCTGGCTGCCATTGCCGTCGGGCAGGTTCACATCGATCAGCCACAGATCGTGCTCGCCGTTGCGGCCCCGTTCCAGGGCAGTGACCAGCGAATCGGCGGTTTCCACCTGCGCGGGCAGGGTTTCCAGCGCGGCCCGGAAAAAGCCGCGACTGATGGTGTCGTCCTCGACGAGCAGGAGTCGGGGCATGGGAGCCCTCGGGGTCATCTGCATTGGGGCTGCCTCCATGTCAGCTATGCCCATATTAAACACGATATGGCGTCCTGCAAGCCTCCCGATGGGGTCATCCGGCAGCTCGCGGTGCGTATCTGCGACAATACGCACCCTTTTTGCCCGCAGCCTGTTGCCACGTGGCCCGATCCCGTTCCCGCCTCGACAAGACGCCGTTCCAGACCGACATTCTCGACCTCAGCCATGATGGCCGGGGCGTCGCCCGCCGTGAAGGCGAGGGCGGCAAGGTCACCTTCATCTCCGGCGCCCTGCCGGGCGAAGTGGTGCGCGCCGAGCCCACCGCCCGCAACCGCCATTTCGACGAGGCGCGGACCGTGGAGGTGCTTCAGCCCTCGCCGCAGCGGGTCACCCCGCGCTGCCCGCACTTCGGCGTCTGTGCCGGTTGCGTGCTGCAGCACCTGGAAGAAGGTCAGCAGATCGTGGCCAAGCAGCGCGTTCTGCTCGACAACCTGACCCGGATCGGCCATGTCAGCCCGGGCACCGTGCTGCCGCCGCTGGTCGGCGAAAGCTGGGGCTACCGCCGCAAGGGGCGCTTCTCCGTGCGCCGGGTGGAGAAGAAGGACAAGACCCTGGTCGGCTTCCGTGAACAGGACCCGCGCTTCGTGGCGGACCTGAGCCTGTGCCTGACCGTGATCCCGGAAATCGGCCTGAAGGTGGCGGCACTGTCGGCGTTCATCGAGTCCCTTGATGGCAAGCGCGACATCCCGCAGGTGGAGTTCATTGCCGGCGACGATGCGATCGTGCTGACCATCCGCCACATGCTGCCGCTCAGCGATGCGGACAAGGCGGCCTGGGCCGCGTTCGGGGCTGAGCACGGGTTTGCGATCTTCCTGCAGCCCGGCGGTGTTGAATCCGTGCACCCGCTGCTGCCTGCCGAGGTGCCGCTGTCGTTCCGGCTGGCGCCGTGGAACGTGGAGCTGGCGTTCCGCCCGCTGGATTTCATCCAGGTCAACGCCAAGCTCAATGAAAAGATGATCGCGCTGGCGCTCGAGCTGCTCGACGCCGGCCCGGACGAGCGCGTGCTCGATCTGTTCTGTGGCCTGGGCAACTTCACCCTGCCGCTGGCGCGCACCGTGCGCGAAGTGGTGGGCGTGGAAGGCGAAGCCGGGCTGGTGGCGCGGGCCAGGGAAAACGCCGCGCGCAACGGCCTGGACAACGCGCAGTTCTTCGCCGCCGACCTGACCCAGGACCAGCGCCAGACCCCGTGGATGCGCCAGGGCTTCGACAAGCTGCTGCTGGACCCGCCACGCTCGGGCGCGATCGAAGTCCTGCAGCAGTTGCCGCTCAAGCAGTTCAAGCGCATCGTCTACGTCAGCTGCCACCCCGGCTCGCTGGCGCGCGACGCCGGCTACCTGGTCAACGAGCAGGGCTTCACCCTGGTGTCGGCCGGTGCGATGGACATGTTCCCGCACACCGCGCACGTGGAAAGCATCGCCGTCTTCGAGAAGCGTTGAGATGGGCATCGAGATCGAGCGCAAGTTCCTGGTCACCGGCGATGACTGGCGCGCCGCCGCGCACGCGGTCATTCCGATGGCACAGGGCTACATCAACGACACCGCCTCGATCGACAGCGGCGCCCAGAAGGCCTCGGTGCGGGTGCGCATCCAGGGCGATGAGGCATTTCTCAACATGAAATCGCGCGAGATCGGGCACACCCGCCAGGAATTCGATTACCCGATCCCGGTGGAGGACGCCCGCGCGCTGCTGGCGCTGTGCGTGGGCGGCCTGATCGACAAGCGCCGGCACCTGGTCCACCACGCCGGGCTGCTGTGGGAAGTGGACGAGTTCCTGGGCGACAACGCCGGGCTGGTGGTGGCCGAGGTCGAACTGGACCAGGCCGACCAGGCCATCGACCTGCCGTCCTGGGTCGGGGAGGAAGTGACCGACCAGGTCCGGTACTACAACCTCGCCCTGGCCGCGAACCCCTACCGCCGCTGGCCCTGAATACGCCCGCCGCGCCCGTGGCCTCGGGGACACGCCTTCTGCGACAATGCGGCAGTGCGCCATCACGGCGCCCCGCTTTGGAGATCGACCCATGCTCGTGATCGGCGTTGCCGGGACCGAACTTACCGCCCAGGAACGCGATTGGCTGCAGCACGACGCCGTGTCCGGCGTCATCCTGTTCAAGCGCAATTTCGCCTCGCGCCAGCAGATCGCCGAGCTGTCGGCCGCGATCCGCGCCGCCGCGCCGCGCCCGCTGCTGATCTGCGTGGACCAGGAAGGCGGCCGCGTGCAGCGCTTCCGCGAAGGGTTCAGCGCGCTGCCGCCGCTGCAGGGCTTCGACTCCCTGTACGCACAGGATCCCGAGGCAGCCCTGGCCCTTGCCGAACAGCACGCCTGGCTGATGGCCAGCGAAGTGCGCGCCAGCGGCGTGGACCTCAGCTTCGCCCCGGTGGTCGACCTGGGCCGCGGCAACCGCGCCATCGGCGACCGTGCCTTCAGTGCCGACCCGGAGGTCGTTGCCGCCTTCACCCGCGCCTACGTGCGCGGCATGCACAGCGTCGGCATGGCCGCCACCCTCAAGCATTTCCCCGGCCACGGCAGCGTGCTGGAAGACACCCACGTGGCGGCGGCCAGCGATCCGCGTGACCTCGACGCGCTGCGGGCGCTGGACCTGGTGCCGTTCGTCGCCGGCATCGATGCCGGCGCCGACGCGGTGATGATGGCCCATGTGGTCTACCCGCAGGTCGCACCGGAACCGGCCGGTTACTCGTCGCGTTGGATCCAGCAGATCCTGCGCGGGGAAATGGGCTTCCGCGGCGTGGTGTTCTCCGACGACATCGGCATGGCCGCCTCGTTCTCCGCCGGGGGCGTCCAGGCGCGCGTGCATGCGCACCTGGATGCCGGCTGCGACGTGGTGCTGGTCTGCCACCCGGAACTGGTCGACGAGGCGCTGCGCGCGGTCGACGGCCGCCCCCTCAATACTGCTGCGCTGCTCGGCCTGATCGGCCGGGGCGCGCTTGGCTGGGACGGCCTGCTGGCCGATGCCCGCCATGGCACCTCCCAATCCCGTTTGCTCGACACCCTTGGAAGAATCGTCTGATGCCCAACCTCACCATTTCCCAGGCCCTGGCCCAGGCCGACCTGCTGGTCGACCGCCCCACCATCGATGCGGCCATCGCGGCCATCGCCGATGCCATCGCGGCGGATTACAAGGGCGAGGTCCCGCTGTTCCTGTCGATCATGCACGGCGCGCTGCCGTTCGCCGGCCAGCTGGCGCTGGAGCTGGGCGCGCGCGGCCAGGACCTGCAGTTCGATTACCTGCACGCCACCCGCTACCGCGGTGAAACCACCGGCGGCGAGCTGGTCTGGAAGCACAAGCCGGCCACCTCGCTGTTCGGCCGCCGCGTGCTGCTGGTCGACGATATCCTGGACGAAGGCTTCACCCTGCAGGGCGTGCGCACCTGGTGCCTGGAGCAGGGCGCCACCGATGTGCGCATCGCCGCGATGACGGTGAAGAAGCACGACCGCGCGCTGCCCGACGTCAAGGCGGACTACGCCGGTGTCGAACTGCCGGACCGTTACGTGTTCGGCTTCGGCATGGACGTCAACGAAGCGCTGCGTGGCGTGCCGGCCATCTACGCGATGAAGGAATAAGCAGCGCCCATGGACCCTATTGCCCTGGCCGTCATCGGCGGCACCGGTGTGTACAAGCTGGCCCAGCTCGATGACGTGAACAGCCACGTGGTCGAAACCCGTTACGGCACGCCGTCCGGCCCGATCCGGGTCGGCACGCTGCTCGGCCAGCGCGTGGCGTTCCTGGCCCGGCATGGCGAAGGTCATTCGCTGCCGCCGCACAAGATCAATTACCGCGCGAATCTTGCTGCATTGCAGCAGATCGGTGCCACCAGCGTGCTCGCGCTCAACACCGTCGGCGGCATCACCGAGCAGTTCGGTCCGCGCGTGCTGGCCTGCCCGGACCAGCTGATCGATTACACCTGGGGCCGCATCTCCACGCTCAGCGAAGAGCCGGGCACCGAGGTGCTGCATGTGGACTTTGGCCACCCGTACACGCCGATGCTGCGCAGCAAGGTGCTGGCGGCGGCCAAGGTCACCGGGGTGCGCCTGCAGGACGGCGGCTGCTACGGCGCCACGCAGGGGCCGCGGCTGGAGACCAATGCGGAAATCGCGCGCATGCGCCGTGATGGCTGCGACCTGGTCGGCATGACCGGCATGCCCGAAGCCGGCCTCGCCCGCGAGCTGGGCCTGGACTACGCCTGCCTGGCGATCGTGGCCAACTGGGCGGCCGGCTGTGGCGATGGCGACGAGATCACGATGGCCGAAGTACTGGCCAATGTTGACGCGGCTTCGGCCGGATTGCCGGAACTGATTGGCGAATTGGCACGCGGATGATTGTCATTGCATGACAAGCTTTGCATACTCCGCCAGTGCGCTGGTTGAGCGTACACCACCCATTCATTGAAGAAGGTCTCGCATTACCATGCCGAACGGTACCGTCAAGTGGTTCAACGACGCCAAGGGATTTGGCTTTATCTCGCCGGATGACGGCAGCGCTGATGTCTTCGCGCACTTCTCCGCGATCAACTCCAAGGGCTTCCGCAGCCTGCAGGAAGGCCAGAAGGTCACTTATGAAGTGAGCCAGGGTCCGAAGGGCGCCCAGGCCTCGAACATCGCGCCGGCGGAGTAACTCCACCGCAGCGCAAGGAAAACCCCGCTTCGGCGGGGTTTTTTTTGATGCCGGACAGGACGTCAGATGAAAAAACGTACGATTGCCATCGTTGGCTACGGAACGGCGGGCCAAGCGCTCTCGATTCTCCTTTCACGCGACCATCACGATGTGCACGTGTTCGAGCGCGCGCCCAAGCCCGGTCCGGTAGGCGCGGGGTTCCTGCTGCAGCCGAGCGGTCTGGACGTGCTGTGGCAGATGGACCTGCTGCCAGAGGTGCTGCGGCACGGCGCGCCGGTGCGCCGGCTGTACGGTGAAACGCCGTGCGGGCGCGCGGTGATGGACATGCGCTATGCGGCGCTGCATGCGCACCTGCACGGCATCGGCATGCAGCGCGGCGCGCTGTTCTCGCTGCTGGCCCAGACCTGGGAGCACCCGGGCAACCTGCAGGCCGACACCGCCATCGTCGATGTGGATACCGAAAATGGCCGCGTGCGCGACGCGCGCGGGCACTGGCACGGCCCGTATGACCTGGTGATCGCCGCCGATGGGTCGGCCTCGTCGCTGCGCACGCTGGTGCAGGGCACGCGGCTTGACCGCGAATACCCGTGGGGTGCGCTGTGGTGCCTGTTGCCGCGCGGCGACTGGCCGCACCACGACGAGCTGCGGCAGCGCTACGTGGCGGCGCGCAAGATGATCGGGCTGTTGCCGGTCGGCACCCGCCCCGATGATGCGCAGCCGCGCCTGAGCTTCTTCTGGAGCCTGCCGCGCGCGCAGTTCGAGCAGTGGGAACGGGATGGCATGCAGCGCTGGCTGGAGGAGATCGCCGCGCTGTGGCCGCAGGCCCACCTGCGGCTGCAGGACGTGCGTGACGGCGCGCAGCTGGCGCGTGCCGGCTACCGCGATGCGGTGATGACGCGCTGGCACCGCGACCGCCTGGTGCTGGCCGGGGATTCGGCGCATGCGATGAGCCCGCAGCTGGGGCAGGGCGTGAACATGGCGCTGATGGACGCGATGGCGCTGCGCGATGCGCTGCGCGCGCACGATGCGGCCGATGCCGCGCTGCAGGCCTACCAGGCGCAGCGCAGTGCACACGTGGGCATCTACCAGTTCTGGAGCCGGTGGCTGACCCCGGTGTTCCAGTCCGAGCGCGACCTGCTCGCGCACGCACGCGATGTGCTGTTCCAGCCGATGGGTCGGTTGCCGGGTGGTCGCGGCCACATGCTGCGCGTGCTCAGCGGCACCCAGCGCGGCTGGTGGGGCACGCTGGGATTGTCGCCGGGTTTCGTCGAGGCGATGAGCACATGAATGGCGGCCGTTGACGGCAGGGTCACTTGCCTTGTGGCACAAGAATACTGTTGTGTTGTTGCCCCCAAGGAGAAAGACATGCTGTTTCCGGCCGACGTTCTCGATTCTGAAATCCGCAAACTGCGCGGGTTGCTGCAGATGCTCCACGAGGATCAGCCGGATGTGATGGAAGATGTGTTCGACTTCCATGTCACCAGTCTGATCACCCATGCCGCCCCCGAACACCACGCCCGCATCCGCGCCGCAGCGCGTTCCATGCTGGCCGAGGTGCAGCGCTGTCCCGTGCGGCGCAATCCCGATGCCCCGCAGATCCTGTTGATGGAAGCGCTGCCTTCGGCAGCTTGAGCCGCCGCACCCGCGCCTGCCGGCGTCAACGTGCCGGCAGCGCGATCGCGTCGTCGTCGACGCACGCGACCAGCTGCTCGCCGGCGGCCACGACCGGTGCGATGCCGGCGGTAAAGCGCGAGTAAGCCGGCAGCACGGTCAAGCGCTCGCGCAGCCAGAAGGCCGGCCAGCGGCGTTGCATGCCTGGCAGGCGGGCGAGTGGATGCAGGTGGCCACACAGCACATGCAGGCTCGGATGCGGTTGTGGATCATGGCGCAGCAGGAACGGCCCCTCCTGGACACGTTCGCCAAGCAGGGTGATGCCCAGGTCGGCCTTGGGCAGCACGCGGTCATGGTTGCCGGCCACTGCGCCGATCTCCAGCCGCGGATGCTGCTCCCGCCAAGCCTGCCATTGCCGGTACCATGCGGCCCGATGCGCGGGGCCATGCAGTACGTCGCCCAGGATCCATACCGTGCGGACGGGGCGGTCGGCCATCAGTGTCGACAGCCGCGACAGATCGTCACCGGTGCCGCCGCTGGGCAACCCGATGCCCGCGCGCCGGAACAGATCGGCCTTGCCAAGGTGGAGGTCGGCAATCAGCAGCGCTTCGCGCGCCGGCCAGTACAGTGCGCGCGCGCCAAGCAGGCGTACCTGCTCGCCCGCGATATCGGTCACGACCTCAGTCGGCATGGCGTTTCTCCAGTTGGCCTACGGCGCGCAGCACGCGCGTCTTCCAGTCTTCATTGCTGAGCTGCCCGCGCAGGCGCTCGGCCCACAGCGGGAAGGACAAGGGCGCCAGCGTTGCCGGGTGCTGCACGCACAACGTGCGGCCCTGGCAGCGGCGCAGCGTTTCGGCCAGGCAGGTCAGGTCGAGCTGCTCATGCAGTACCTCACGTTCGGCCAGGCCGAGCAGGATGTGCCCGGGATCATGCTGGCGCAGCACGTCATACAGCAGGCCGGCGGACGCCTGCAGCTGGCGCAGGCTGCGTGGCGTGCGGCCTGGCAATGCGGGAATCAACAGCCCGGACACGCGCGCGATATCGCGGAACTGGCGGCGTGCCAGTTCGCCCAGGTTGAGGCTGTCGCGCAGGTCCTCGAACAGACCGTCCGGCTGCAGCAATGTCGACACCTGCGCCGCATCCACCTCCACCGCGCGCGCCGGTGCCAGCACGAAGCCGTAATCGTTGGCGGCGTAGCCGAAGGTATTGGCCTGCAGGCGCGTCCAGCGCATCGCCATCAGCGCCGCCAGCCCCTCGTTGACCTGGCGCCCGGCGAACGGATACACGAACACGAACTGTCCTTCGCGGCGGCGCACGCTTTCCACCAGCAGCAGTGACGGGCCGGGCAGGGCGGATACGCGTGCCTGCAGGCGCAGCAGCGGTGCAAGCCAGTGCATTTCCGGGCTGTCGGGCGCGGCCGCGAGCACGCTTTCCATCTCGTGGCCCAGCGCCTCCGACAGCGGCAGGCGGCCCCCCTGCCAGCGCGGCACCACGCCATCGCCGCCACGCGCCATCTTGACGTAAGCGGTGAGGTTCTCCAGCCGTACCAGCTCCAGCAGCCGGCCGGCGAACTGGAAGCGGTCGCCGGGGCGCAGGCGACCGACGAACTGTTCTTCCACGCTGCCGAGCCGGCCGCCGCGCAGGAACTGCACCATGACGCTGCCATCGCTGGTGATGGTGCCGATCGACAGCCGGTGGCGCAGTGCCACCCGGCGGTCGTTCACGCGGTAGATGCCATCGTCGTCGCGCACCACCTTGTGGAAGTCCGGGTACTGCGCAAGCGCCTGGCCGCCCTGCACGATGAAGTCCAGGACGCCCTGCCACTGCGCCACCTCCAGCGACGCGAACGCGTGCGTGCGCCGGACCTGGGCCAGCAGCTGGTCGGCGCGGAAGCCGCCGCCCAGCGCGCAGCTTACGCAGTGCTGGGCCAGCACATCCAGCGACAACCGCAGCGGGCGCCGCGCTTCGATCACGCCAGCGGCCAGTGCACGCCGCGCGGCGGCGTATTCCACCAGCTCCAGCGCGTGCGACGGCACGCAGACAATGTGGCCCGATTCCCCCGGGCGATGCCGCGCGCGCCCGGCGCGCTGCACCAGCCGCGCGATGCCTTTCGGGCTGCCGATCTGCAGGACCTGGTCGACGGCCGGGAAATCCACCCCCAGGTCGAGGCTGGAGGTGGCCACCACGCAGCGCAGTGCGCCGTCGCGCAGGCCCTGCTCGACGATGCGGCGCTGCACCGGGTCCAGCGAGCCGTGGTGCAGGCCCAGCGTGGCCGGGTCTTCGGGCCACACCGCCGACAGCGCCTGGTGCCACAGTTCGGCCTGCGCGCGGGTGTTGGTGAACAGCAGGCTGGTGCCGACCGCGAACAGCTTCTGCTGCACCCGCTGCAGCTGCGACAGGCCGAGGTGGCCCGCCCATGGAAAGCGCTCGCCATGCGCGGGCAACAGCGTTTCCACCTTCACCGGGCGTGGCCGCGCCCCCGACACCAGCGGCGCGTCGGGAACATCGGGCAGCAATACCTCGCGCGCTTCGTCCAGGTTGCCGAGCGTGGCCGACAGGCCCCACACCTGCAGCGCCGGCAGCGCATCACGCAGGCGACGCAGATTCAACTGCAGCAGCACGCCGCGCTTGTTGCCCAGCAGCTCATGCCACTCATCCACCACCACGCAGCGCAGCCGGCGCATGCGCTCCTGCGTATCGGGGTAGCTCAGCAGCAGCGCCAGCGATTCGGGCGTGGTCACCAGTACATCCACCCGGCCTTCGCGGGCGAGGCGTTTGTCGCGCGCGCTGGCATCGCCGGTGCGCAGCCCCACCTGCCAGTCCAGCCCAAGCGCCGCCAGCGGTTCACGCAGCGCGCGTGCGGTATCGCTGGCCAGCGCGCGCAGCGGGGTGATCCACAGCACCTGCAGCGCCGGCACGGTCTTGCCAGCGCGCGTACCCGGTGCGCGCGGCAGCGGATCGACCAGCGCCTGCAGCAGCGGCCCGCCGAACATCGCCAGCGTCTTGCCGCTGCCGGTAGGCGTGTGCAGCAGCCCGGATTCGCCGGCCAGGTAGTGCCGCCACATCGTTTTCTGGAACGCCAGCGGCGACCAGCCACGGCTGGCGAACCACGCGGCCAGCCGCGCCATCGCGTCGCGTCGCGTCACCGCGCCAGCGCCTGCAGCTGGGCCAGCGTGTCGGCTTCGCCGGCCGGCTTGTCGTGGCGCCAGCGCAGGATGCGCGGGAAGCGCACTGCGATGCCCGACTTGTGCCGGCTGCTGCGGTTGACCGCTTCAAAGCCGAGTTCGAACACCTGCTCGCCACGGACGCTGCGCACCGGCCCGAAGCGTTCGATCGTGTTGGCCCGGATCCAGCGGTCCAGGGCCAGGATTTCCTTGTCGTCCAGCCCCGAATACGCCTTGGCCACCGGCACCAGCCGCTCGCCGTCCCACACCCCGAAGGTGTAGTCGGTGTACAGCGTGCTGCGCCGGCCATGTCCCGCCTGCGCGTAGATCATCACCGCATCGATGGTCAGCGGTTCTATCTTCCACTTCCACCAGTCGCCACGGCGGCGCCCGCCCTGGTAGACCGACGTGCTGCGCTTGAGCATCAGCCCTTCCACGCCGCGTTCGCGCGCCAATGCCCGCTTAGCGGCGGCGTCCTGCCAGTCCGTGGCATCAAGCGTGGGCGACAGCACCATGCGCGTATCGCCGAGCGTGGCAAGCAATCCGGCGAGCAGGGTGCGCCGTTCGGCCAGAGGCTGCTGGCGCAGGTCGTTACCATCCAGTTCGAGCAGGTCGTAGGCAAGCACGCGCACCGGCGTATCGCGCAATGTCTTCGGTCCGGGTCTGCGCCGTTGGATCCGGGTCTGCAGGGCGGTGAAAGGCAGCGGCTGTGCATCGTCATCGCGCCAGGCGAGAAGCTCGCCATCGATCACGGTGCCATCCGGCAACGCCATCGCGGCCGCTTCGATTTCCGGAAAGCGCCCATCCAGCCGCTCTTCGCCGCGCGACCACAGGGCGACTTCGCCTTTGCGACGCAGCACCTGCAGGCGGATCCCATCCCACTTCCATTCCAGCGTCCACTCGCCGATCGGGCCCAGGCTGTCGGCCTCGGCTTCCAATGGCGAGGCCAGGAAGAACGGATACGGCTGCTGGCGGTCTTCCGGCCGTTCTTCAGCGCTGAGGAGGTTGGCGAGCAGCCCCGGCGAGGGCACCCACTCGCCCAGCATGCGCTGCGCGATGCGGGCGATGTCGATCCCCGACAGTTCCGCCAGCGCCTGCTGGACCAGCCGCTGGGAGACGCCGACGCGCAACGCCCCGGTCAGCAGCTTGTTGAATACCAGCCGTTCGGCGGCAGGCAGGTGCCTCCAGCCTGCCTCCACCGCAACACGACGTACCGGTTCCGGCTGGTTCGCCACCGCCAGCAGGTGGCCTTCGATCCAGTCGGCAAGGGGGCGGTCCTGCGCGCCTTCCGCAGGATCATCCAACAGCAGGGTCAGGGTTTCGGCCAGGTCGCCGACCTGGTCGTAGCTGTCGGCCACCAGCCACGCGGGCAGGCCCGATGCCTCGGCGATCCACGCGCGCAGCTCGCCGCTGGCCGCGATCTTCCGGCGTGCGCCACCGACCTTGCCGCCGCTGAGCAGGTACAGCGCCCACGCTGCGTCATGCGGGCGCGCGTCGCGGAAGTAAGCCACCAGCGCGGCGCGTTTGTCCGACGTGGCGGTGCTGCGGTCCAGGCGCTGATACAGCGCGGCAAATGCCTTCATTCCTCGCTCCCGAAATCGGTGCGGAAGGCTTCGGCGGCAACACCACGTTCGCGCAGGAACGGAATCAGCGCGTCGGTGTTGCCGTGGGTGGCGATCACCCGGCGCGCACCGGTCTGTTCAATGGTCTGCAGCAACGCCGGCCAGTCGGCATGGTCGGACACCACGAAGCCACGGTCGTAATTGCGTCGGCGCCGGTTGCCGCGCAGCCGCATCCAACCGGAGGCGAAGCCCAGTTGGTGCTTGCCGAAGCGGCGCAGCCAGGTGGTGCCCGCGGCAGAAGGCGGCGCCAGGATCAACTTGCCGGCCGCGTCGGGTTCGCGGCCCTGCTCGGCCACCGTGTGGGTTTCCAACATGGCGATGCCGGCCTCGCGATACACCGCCACCCCATTGGCGATGGCGCCGTGCAGCCAGGCCGGTTGATCATCCAGCGGCAGCAGTTCGGCCAGCACCCGCTGCGCCTTGCCCAGCGCGTAACACAGCAGGATCGCCGCTTCGCCGCGCTGTTCGCACTCGCGCCGCCAGGCCACGATCTCGGCGGCGACCTCGCGCGTGTCCTGCCAGCGGTAGATCGGCAATGCGAACGTCGCCTCGGTGATGAACACATCGCAGGGCACCACCTCGAACGGTGCGCAGGTGGGGTCCGGTTGGCGCTTGTAGTCGCCCGACGCCACCCACACCTGCTGGCCGTCATCGATGCGCACCTGCGCCGACCCCAGTACATGCCCGGCCGAATGCAGCGACACCTGCACGCCGCCCAACGTGAAGCGTTCACCGTAGTCATGTGCTTCCAGGGCCACATCACCCAGCCGCCAGCGCAGGATCGGCACGCTGCCGGTACTGCAGTAGTAGCGGCCCATGCCGCTGCGCGCATGGTCGCCGTGGCCGTGGGTGATGACCGCGCGCGGCACCGGTCGCCACGGGTCGATATGGAAATCGCCTGCTGGGCAGTACAGGCCCTCGGGGCGCAGTACTACCAGGTCGCTGTTTGCCGCGTGCGTCGTCATGCCTGCACTGTGCCGACGGGTTCGTGCACGAGGTGAGAATCCGCCTGAACAGCAGCCCGCATGCGGATGCGGCAGAATCATCGGGTCCGCCAGGAGGCCCGCACGATGACGTCCGTATTGCCTGTATTCGAGACCCATGAAGTGGCCAACCAGCCGCCCCCGTTCGGCGGCCGCAACCTGTGGGCCGACGACGTGGCATTGAGCGAGGCAGTGCGTCGCGAGGGTGGTGCCGCGTTCATCGATACGCTGCAGGCCTACGGCGCCATTGCGGGCGACACCCTCTACCGGCTCGGTTTCGACGCCAACCGCGACCGCCCGCGGCTGCGCACGCACGACCCGCAGGGGCACCGCATCGACACCGTGGAGTTCCATCCGGCCTACCACCAGCTGATGGAGCTGGCCAAGCGCCACGGGGTGGCGGGACTGTCGTGGCACGAGGGCGGCCCCGGCGCGCACGTCGCCCGCGCCGCACTGAGTTTCCTGCACCACCAGGCCGATGCCGGTACCAGTTGCCCGCTGACCATGACCCACGCCGCGGTGGCGGTGCTGCGCCAGGACCCGTTGCTGGCCGAGTGGGCTGAAAAAGCCGCCGCACCGGTCTACGATCCGCGCGACGTGCCGATGGCCGACAAGGCCGGCATCACCCTGGGCATGGGCATGACCGAGAAGCAGGGCGGCTCGGACGTGCGCAGCAACACCACCCGCGCCGAACTTCGCGACGATGGCAGCTACGCGCTGGTGGGGCACAAGTGGTTCTTCTCCGCACCGATGTCCGATGCGTTCCTGGTGCTGGCGCAGGCGGCGGGAGGACTGACCTGCTTCCTGATGCCACGCCGGCTGGCCGATGGCAACCGCAACGCGTTCCGCCTGATGCGGCTGAAGGAAAAGCTGGGCGACTGGTCCAATGCCTCCAGCGAGATCGAGCTGTGCGGCGCGTGGGCGCGCCGGGTCGGCGCCGAAGGGCGGGGCGTGGCAACCATCATCGGCATGGTGATGATGACCCGGCTGGACTGCATGCTGGGCGCGGCGGCGGAAATGCGCATGGCCCTGGCGCAGGCGCTGCACCATACCCGTCACCGCAGCAGCTTCGGACGCCGCCTGTGCGACCACCCGCTGATGGCCAACGTGCTGGCCGACCTGGCCATCGAATCCGAAGCGGCCACCACCTTCGCCATGCGCGTGGCACGCGCGGTGGACCAGGCGCCGCAGGATGCGCAGGAGGCCGCGTTCGCGCGCATTGCAACGGCCGTGGGCAAGTACTGGGTGTGCAAGCGCGCGGCGGTGTTCGTCAACGAAGCGCAGGAATGCCTGGGTGGCGCGGGCTACGTGGAGGAGTCGATCCTGCCGCGGCTGTACCGGCAGGCACCGCTGAATTCAATCTGGGAAGGCAGCGGCAACATCCAGTGCCTGGATGTGCTGCGTGCGTTGGCGCGCGAGCCGCAGGTGCTGCCGGTGCTGGATGCGGAGCTGGACGCGGTGGCCGGGCGCGATGCGGACTATGACCGCGCGTTGGCGTCGCTGCGGGAGCTGTTGGCCGCTACGCCATCGGAAGCGCAGGCGCGGGTGGTGACCGAACGGCTGGCCCTGTTGCTGCAGGCCGCCGTGCTGCTGCGTGCGGGCAGCCCGATGGCCCCCGCGTTCGTGCGCTCGCGGTTGGGCGGGGCGCATGGAGCGGCATTCGGGACGCTGCCCAATGGGGTGGATGTCGGCGCGGTGATGGCGCGCGCGTTGCCTTGAACGATTGCCAGGCAGGGCCTGGCGCTACCGCTGGAGGTCACGCCGGCCGGTGGCCGGCGTGACATGTCGCATCAGCGTTTGGCGGCGTCTGCGTTCTGCTTGGCGTCTTCGGCCACGTCACGCGCCTTGTCGGCCACCTTCTCGGCGGCATCGGCGGTCGCCTCGCTGGCATGTGCCGCCGCATCGCGCGCGGCAACCTTGGCATCGGCAGCGGCCGCTGCACTGGCGTCGGCGGCACGGTCCAAGGCCGGCTGTACATCGGCCGCGGCGCGTTCGGAGGCGGCAGCCGCTTCATCGGCGGCATTGCGGGTGGATGCCGCAGCCTTGTCCACGGCGGCACGGGCCGCTTCGCCGGTGCTGTCGGCCGCCTGGGCGGCATCGGCACGCGCCTGTTCGGCTTCCGGGCCCTTGCAGGCCACCAGGGCCAGCAGCAGGGAGGCGGCCATCAGCGGGGTGGTGATCGAACGAATCTTCATGGCGTTCTCCGTCAGGTTTCAGGGACGCTGATCCTATTCACCCTGCCGTGAAGCCAAAGAAAAAGCCGCTGGCGAACCAGCGGCTTTTTCAGACTTGCTTGAAGAAAGAAGTTATTACTTCTTGGCTTCTTCAGCAGCGTCCTTGGCCTGCTCGGCGGTGGCTTCACCGGCCTTGGCAGCGTCGGCAGCAGCGTCGGCAGCAGCGTCGGTGGCAGCAGCGCCAGCCTGGGCAGCGGCATCAGCCGAAGCGTCAGCAGCGGTGGTGGCGGTGTCGGCGGCAGCCTGGGCAGCGTCGGCGGTCTGGGCGCCAGCAGCAGCGGCCTGGTCGGCAGCGACCTGGGCGTCGGCAGCAGCTTCGTTGGCCGAAGCGGCGGCGTCAGCAGCCTGCTCCTGCTTCGAGCAGGCGGTCAGAGCCAGGCCCAGGGCCATTGCGATCAGCAGCTTGTTGATGCTCATTTGTGTGAATCCTCGTCGTTAGATTAGGCAACGCGCTATTGCGCGCCCGGCAACATGATGACAAGCCACGTTGGGCTGTCAAGCGATCCCGCATTCAGTTTTGCGAAACGGGTGTTAAAACCAATCAAATCAATTCGATGGCGATGGCGGTTGCTTCCCCGCCACCAATGCACAGTGTAGCAATTCCGCGCTTTGCATCACGCTTGCGCAAGGCATTGACCAACGTCACCACCAGCCGGGCACCCGAGGCACCAATCGGGTGGCCCAGTGCGCAGGCGCCGCCGTTGACGTTGACCTTCGCCGGGTCGATGCCCAGTTCGCGGATGGGCGCCATGGCCACCACGGCGAACGCCTCGTTGATCTCGAACAGGTCCACCTGGTCCAGGCTCCAGCCGGCCTTTTCAAGCACTTTGTGGATGGCGCCGATCGGCGCGGTGGTGAACCACTCCGGCTCCTGCGAGTGGGTGGCGTGGGCCACGATCCGGGCCAGCGGCTGCACGCCGCGGGCGGCCGCATCGTCTTCGGACAGCAGTACGACGGCGGCAGCGCCGTCGGAAATGCTGGACGAGCTGGCGGCGGTCACCGTGCCGTCTTTCTTGAACGCCGGGCGCAGGGTCGGGATCTTGGCGATATCCGAACGGCCGGGCTGTTCGTCCTGGCTGTACTCCACCTCGCCCTTGCGACCCGCGACCTTCACGGCCACGATTTCATCATCGAACGCACCGGCAGCCTGCGCGGCCTGCGCGCGGCGCACCGATTCGATCGCATACGCGTCCTGTTCCTCGCGGCTGAACTGGAACTTGTCCACCGCGCATTCGGCGAATTCGCCCATGGCCTTGCCGTCGTACGCATTGACCAGGCCGTCGTGGGCCATGTGGTCGACCGCCTGGAAGTTGCCGAAGCGGTTGCCGGTGCGCGAATTGGGCAGCAGGTGCGGCGCGTTGGACATCGATTCCATGCCGCCGGCGACCACGATGCTGGCCGAGCCGGCCTTGATCAGGTCGTGGCCCAGCATGATGGCCTTCATGCCCGACCCGCAGACCTTGTTCAGGGTGGTTGCGCCGGTGGCGTAGGGGATCCCTGCGGCCACGGCGGCCTGGCGGGCCGGGGCCTGGCCCAGGTTGGCCGGCAGCACGCAGCCCATGATCACTTCGGAGACCTCCGCCGCCGGCACGCCGGACTGTTCCAGGGCGGCGGCGATGGCAGTGGCGCCCAGGGTGGGGGTGGGCACGCCGTTGAACTGGCCGAGGAAGGAACCGATGGCGGTCCGCTTGGCAGCGGCGATGACAATGTTGGGCATGGCAATCTCGTTATTGCGTGAGCGATTTACGAAAAGGGAACGCAGGGCATGGTATAGCGGCGCGTTTCCCGGCAGACTGCGTGGGGGTGGCCCAGTATAGAGGGTCAGCATTTACCACCGGTGTCGGCCGGACAGGCGGGACGCCACGCGTGGTTTCAATTACGTTTTGGGGAGCAGGGATGAATCAGGTAGTTTTCAGCAGGAACGTGCTGGCCGGCGCGCTGGCCGTGGCCTTGAGCGCGTGCGGTGGCGGCAGCGGCAACAGCAAGGGGGACCTGCCGGTAGCGCCGGTCGTGCCGCCGGTCACGCCACCGGTCGTGGTGGTGCCGCCGGTGACTCCGCCGCCGGTCAAGCCGACCCAGCCGGCCATCGACGCGCACCTTGCCATCATCAACGGCAAGGACCAGGACTGGAGTGGCGAGGGGATCCGGATCGGCGTGGTCGATTCCGGAGTAAACCGGGCCCATCCGACCCTGGCGGGCCGGGTGGTGGCCAGCCACAGCTATGTCGATCCGACCAAGAACAACCTGGCGGTGGACGATGTGGTCGGCCATGGTACGACCGTGGCATCGCTGGCCGCTGGCGCCGCATTCGGCGACTGGCCTGGCGGGGTGGCCACCAGGGCGCAGATCGTGTCGGCGCGCATCATCGCCGACAAGGCGCCGGTCGATGACGGCACCGGCAACGGCAACCAGGTGGATGGTGCGCTGGGGCTGGCCAGCGTGCACCAGGATCTGATCGCCGACGGCGTGAAGATCATGAACAACTCCTGGGGCGGGCTGTACTGGACCAACCCGGCTGCGACCGCTGCAATTGCGGCCGAGTACCGCCCCTTCATCACCACCAACAACGGCTTGGTGGTGTTTGCCACCGGCAACGAAAGCAAGGCGGACCCGTCCAACATGGCGGCACTGCCGAGCCAGGCCGGTCCCAACGGTACCCGCCCGGCCGCGGACCTGGAGCGTGGCTGGCTGGCAGTCACCGCGGTCAATTCCAACCAGCCCGACACCCTGGCGTCCTACGCCAACGCCTGTGGCGTGGCGGCCAATTACTGCCTGGCCGCGCCGGGCGAAGCGGTGTTTGTCGACCCCGCAAGCACCACGGGCAGTACCCCCAGCTACCTCTGGGGCGGCGGTACCTCCTACGCGGCACCGCTGGTCTCGGGTACGGCGGCGCTCGTCTGGCAGAGGTACCCGTACTTCAGCAATGACCAGGTGCGGCAGACCCTGCTCGGCACCGCCACCGACCTCGGCGCGGCCGGCGTGGACAGCGTGTTCGGGTACGGCCTGCTCAACGTGGGCAAGGCGGTCAACGGCCCTGGCCGCTTCGACTGGGGCACCATGGTGGTCGACCTGCCGGGTTCGTCCAACTTCAGCACCTGGAGCAACAACATCGGCGGTGCCGGCGGACTGGACAAGTCCGGCGCGGGAACGCTGATCCTCGGCGGCAAGAACACTTACACCGGCGGCACCATCGTCCGCTCGGGCGCGCTCTCGCTGGCCGACGGCGCGTCGCTGGGTTCCGACGTCCAGGTCCTGCAGGCCGGCGGCCTGCAGTTCCGCGCCGGTACCACGGGGGTTACCGGCAACGTGGTCAACCGCGGCACGCTGTACCTGTTCGAGGCCGGCGTTACCGCCGTGATCCAGGGCAACTACACCCATGAGGCGACCGGCGTGTTCTCGACCGCGCTGGGTGCGCAGGCGTTGAAGGTGACCGGCACCGCCCAGCTCAACGGCGGCACCGTACGGATCGACCGCGCGGTGGAAGGCTATGTCCCGCAGACGGGTGTCCGGCAGGAGCTGATTACCGCCGCCCAGGGCCTGACCGGCACGTTCGATCGCTACACCGCGCTCGGCAACGTCGTGCTGCTGGATGCGACGTTCACCTATGACCACTACTCGGCCGGGTTGAACATCAACCGCGTGAGCGTCTCCGGCGCTGCCGCGTCGGCCGGATTGGGTGCCATTTCGGCCGCCTCGGCCCTGCGCGTGGAACAGGCGTTCGACCTGCTCGATACCGGCACCGGTCCGGGCACGCCGGGCTTTGCCGATGCGGCCGGCGAGCTGCAGCGGGTGCAGGGCGCGGCCGGCCTGGAGGCCAGCCTGGAAAGCCTGTCGGGCAAGGCGCACAGCCTGGCCAACGGCATGACCTTCGACAACCTCGACATGAATCGCCGCGCATTGTCGACGCGCTTCGATGCCGTGTCCGCCGCACCGCGCCTGCGCGGCGCCTGGCAGAGCGCGTTGGGCGAAGCCGGGCAGGGCAGCTTCGCCGGCAGCGGCTTCCAGACCCAGGGCTGGATGATGGGCCAGGACATGGCGCTGGGCAGCAACGGCGTCATGGGCTTTGCCTTTGGCGAAACCCGCAGCAACAGCAGCCGCGAGTGGGGCGGCGACAGCGGTCGTGACCGCCAGTCGCAGGCCCAGCTGTACGCCGGCTGGAACAGCGGGGCGGCCTACACCCTGGCGCAGCTCGGTGCCGGCCAGTTCACCCGCGAGATCGACCGGCAGCTGTTGCTGGGTGCAGGGCAGTACGGGGTCAATGCCCGTTACGGCGGCAATTTCAGCACCGCCAGCGTGGAATCGGGCTACCGCTTCGGCGGCGCCGGGGCATCGTTGACCCCGTACCTCGGCGCGGATTACGCGCGCCTGGACAGCGACAGCTTCAGCGAAGACGGCGGCTTCGGTTTTGGCCTGCGTGCGGACAGCCGCGCGTCGAGCCGCAGCCAGGCGCTGGCCGGCCTGCGAGCGGAAACGCGCCTGCGTGGCTGGTCGCTGCGCGGTTATGCCGAATGGCAGCAGACCCTGTCCAGCGATGGCCTGGCATTCGATGCCAGCTTCGTGGGCGTGGATGCCTGGGCGCCGGTGGCCGGCCTGCAGCCGGCGCGTTCCGGCGGCCTGTTCGGCCTGTCGGTGCAGTCCTGGCTGACGCGCAACTCGCAGCTCTCGTTCGGCTACGACCAGCGCTTCGACCCGCGGGGCGACCTCAGCCAGGTCGCGCTGCGGTACTCCGCCGCGTTCTGATCCCGGCGCGACAGGCACAAAAAAGGGCGCGAGTTGATCGCGCCCTTTTTTCATCTGCCCGTTGGGATCAGCCGCCGCGCAGCGTGCCCAGTCGCGGGCGCGCACGACCCAACGGCATCTTCAGCTTGCCGATCGACTGGATGCGGGTTTCGGCGATGCGGTCGGCGGCGCGCTGCGGCGCAATGCCTTCCTGCTGGGACAGCGCGAAGATGCGGCCCAGGTTGTGGTAGATGCTGCGGATCAGGCGCATCGCGCGTTCGCGGTTGTAGCCGTCGATTTCCAGCGACACATTCATCACCCCGCCCGCATTCACCGCATAGTCCGGGGCGTACAGGATGCCGCGGGCATGCAGCTCATCGCCGATCTCGGGCGTGGAGAGCTGGTTGTTGGCGGTGCCGCAGACGATTCTGCACTTCAGGCGCGGCAGGGTCTGCGCATTGATCGCCCCTTCCAGCGCGCACGGCGCGAACACATCGGCGTTGACGTCGTAGATGTCATCGGGCTTGACCGCCTCGGCGCCGTACTCGGTCACCGCGCGCTCCACCAGCGCAGGGTCCAGATCGGTGACGAACAGCTTGGCGCCGCGATCCCGCAGCAGCTTCACCAGTTCCATGCCGATATGGCCCAGGCCCTGCACCGCGATGCTGACCTTGCCCACTTCCTCGTGGCCGAGCTTGTGCTGCATGGCCGCCATCAGCGCCTGCAGCGCGCCGTAGGCGGTGAACGGGGCCGGGTCGCCCGAGCCGCCGTGGACCTGGTGCACGCCGGTGACGTACTCGCTCTCCAGGTAGATGTTTTCCATGTCGTTGACGTCGGTACCGACGTCCTCGGCGGTGATGTAGCGCCCGCCCAGCGAATCCACGTAGCGGCCGAACGCGCGGAACAGCACCTCGGTCTTGTCCTTGCGCGGGTCGCCGATGATCACCGCCTTGCCACCCCCGACATTCAAGCCCGCCAGCGCGTTCTTGTAGGTCATGGTGCGGCTGAGCCGCAGCGCGTCGGCCAGCGCGTCGTCCGTGCTGGCGTAGGGGCGCATGCGCACACCGCCCAGCGCCGGACCCAGCGTGGTGTTGTGGATGGCGATGATGGCCCTCAGACCGGCATCGCGGCTGTGGCAGAACACCACCTGTTCATGGCCGGACGTTTCGAGGGTTTCAAATAACATGGCGACTCCGATGCTGCGAACGACGGCAAACGCCGGCGAACGCACCAGCAAAAGGTGGGTGTAAAACAAAAAAAGCGACGTCGTCGGTTGGTCGGGACGGGTCGCGCGGCGCCATTCTAGTGCATTCCGCCGGACGGTGTTGTCAGGGCCGGGTGACCATCGCCCGCTAAAGTTGCCCCGTTCCGGGCCGATGCCGTGGCAACGGTGCGCAGTACCGGCAAGCCAGGACGGAACACGTGGGTGCAGTGGCGACAATTCGGGTGCGGTGCCGCACCGGCAGGGGCGCGGCCCGATGATGGCGATCGTGGCGGGGGCCGGCGTGTTGCTCGTGGCATTTCTGGGGTGGGGCTGGTATCGCCGCCCGGCGGAGGCGGGACCGGCGCCGGGTAGTACCGGCGGCCGGGCCCGTACGCAGCCGCAGCCGCCGACCCCGACTCAGCCCTGCACTGGCGATGCGGACGAGGTGCTGCAGGCCGGCCTGCACGCACTGGCGTTGCAGCCGGGCAGCGGCAGCGCGCCGGCCACCGTCGCGCAGGACGCGGCCCTGCTGGCGGCGGTCGCGGCAGCGCTGGAGGCGCAGGACTGGTCGGCCCGGCACCTGCCGCGGCGGCCGCAGCTGCTGCCGCAGCTGATCCAGACCGTGAACGACAGCGACGCCTCGGCGCGCAGCATGGCCTCGATCATCGGCCAGGATGCGGTGCTGACCGGCAACCTGCTGCGCATCGCCAACAGCCCGGTCTACCGGCTGCAGGCCAAGCCGGTGGACAGCCTGCAGCGTGCGGTCACGCTGGTGGGTACCGAGGGCATCCGCCAGATCATCAGCGCGGTGCTGGTGCAACCGGTGATGCAACTGCACAGCGACGCCTTTCCGCAGTTCGGAACCGTGGTCTGGGAGCACGCGCTGCTGGCCTCGCGGGCCGCAGCCGATCACGCCCGCCTGGTGACCCATGAAGACGGTTTCGCCGCGCAGTGGATGGGGCTGACCCAGGGCCTTGGCGCGGCCCTGGTGATGCGACACCTGCTGGACGTTGCCCGTGAACAGGCCGTGCTGCCGTCACCGCAGCTGGCCAGCACCCTGCTGGATGCCTGGACCCTGCCGGTGGCCAGCCGCATCGCGGCGGCCTGGGAACTGCCGCCCTCGGTGCACCAGGCGCTGCTGCGCGACGCCGATGCGACAGGCGGTGGGCTGGCGGCCAGCCTGCACTTCGCGCGTGCCGGGGCATCGGCCAGCCTGCTGTGCCGGCATGGCCGGATCAGCCAGGCCCAGGCGCTGGCGCTGCTGGAGCAGCTGCATGACACCCCGGCGCATGCATTGCAGTGGATCTGGCGCCGCCTGCATGGTCGCGCGGTGGAGACGCTGGAGGCGGACGAGTCGGCCGATGCGTAGCGCCACGCCCTGCGTGGCTGCTCCTAAAGTTGGGACTCCAAGGGCAACCAGCTGATGACGCGGGCGCTGGCGCGCTGCCAGAACGAGGTGTCCGGCTCTCGATCCAGCAATTGTGGCGGCTGTTCGGCCCGATCCAGCCAACGCACCTGGTCATCGGCACCCAGCGTCACCCAATAGCTCTGCTTCGGATCGGCCAGGCGCAGGTACTCGGCGCGCAACTGCGCGGCCAGTTCCCGATCATCAAACAGCACCCCCATCTCCGTGTTGAGGTAGGCAGAACGCGGGTCCAGGTTGAACGAGCCGACGAAGCCACGCTGGTCATCGATCATGAAGGCCTTGGTATGCAGGCTGGCGCCGCTGCTGCCGAACAGGCCGCCGCTGCCGCCACCCGCGCCGCGCGATCGCAGTTCGTACAGGTGCACCCCATCGCGCAGCAGCGGTGCGCGGTAATGCATGTAGCCGCTGTGCACGGCCGCCACGTCATTGGCGGCCAGTGAGTTGGTGACCACGCCCACGTAGGCGCCGCGCTGCACCATCGCGGCCATCCCGCGCGTGCCTTCCCCGCCCGGCACGAAGTAGGGCGAGATCAACAGCGCTTTGTGGCGGGTGGCCTCAAGTTCGCGCACCAGCCGGGTGACCAGCCAGTTGGCGGGGTCGTCGCGGCGGTGCTTCATCGCCGGATCGGACACGATTTCCACGCCCGGCGACCAGTGCAGGTCTACCGCATCGGTGTAGAACGAACGCGCTGCCGGCGAACGCTCGACGCGCTCAAGATAGGGTCTGGCGGCCGCCAGCTTGGCCTCATGTGCCGATTCAAGCATCAGCAGGCGCAGCTGGGCCGGGGTGTGGAAGGCGAGGGCGGCCACGGGTACCGCCGCGTCGCTGTTCCAGTACGCATCGAAGATCGTATTGGCCTGCTGCACCGCCTTGCCGGCCACGATCAGGTCCAGGTCGCGGAAGTTCACATCGCTGCGCGCGCTGAAGTATTCCTCGCCGATGTTGCGTCCGCCGACGATGGCGACCCGGCCATCGGCGATCCACTGTTTGTTGTGCATGCGGTGGTTGACGCTGAAGAAGCGCTGCACCATCTCCACCAGCCGCCACAGTCCATCTCGGTTGCGGAAGGGGTTGTAGAGGCGGATCTCGATGTTGGGGTGCTCATCGAGCGCCATCATCAACGCATCCTTGTCCTGCGCGTTCATGTCATCCAGCAGCAGGCGCACGCGCACGCCACGTTCGGCGGCCTGGTACAACTCCTGCGCCATCAGGTGGCCGATCAGGTCGTCCTTCCAGATGTAGTACTGCAGGTCCAGGCTGCGCGCGGCATGGCGGGTGATCACCGCGCGCGCGGCGTACGCGTCCAGCCCTTCGGACAGGAACGCCACGCCGGACTGGTCCGGGTGCTCGGCCTGCAGGCGCACCACCTCGCGATCGATCGCGCTCTGTGCCGGCTGCAGCGGCAGCACGCTGCTGCGCGGTCCCATCGCCTTGGGCGTGAGGTGGTCGCCCAGCAGCAGCCCGCTGAGCACCAGCAGGATCACGATCGCCAGCAGGATGCCCGCGCCGCGCAGCACGCGGCGCCACAGTGGCTTCTGCGGGTTGCGTGCGCGGATCAGAAGCGTTCGTCCGGCGCCAGGTAGCGCCACTGGCCCGGGGCCAGCTTGCCCATCGCCACCCGGCCGATGCGCAGGCGACGCACGCTGATGACCTCCAGCCCGACCTGCCGGCACATGTCGCGCAGCTGGCCGGGGGCCACCGGCTTGATCGCAAAGCGCAGCCGGGTTTCGTTCTGCCAGCTGACCTTGCACGGCGGCAACGGCCAGTTGCGGAAGCTCAGGCCGTGCGCAAGCCGCTTCATGCCGTAGGGCACCAGCTCGCCGCTGACCTCGACCAGGTATTCCTGCTCCAGCGTCGCGCCGCGGTCCTTCAGATGCGACACCACGCGGCCGTCCTGGCTGACCACCACCAGGCCGCTGTCTTCATCGGCCAGCGGCATCACCAGCTGCAGCGCGTGGAAGTGCCGCTGCAGCAGGGCCACGCCGGTGGCGTCCAGTTCGCTGCGGGTCCCAGGCGTGACCATTGCGCACAGTTCATCAGCGCGCATCCCGGCTGGTTTGTGCAGCAGCATGCTGACCGTCTCGGCGCGGGTCGCCTCGGCGTTCTCGCGCAGCACCACCACCTCATCGGTGACCATCGCCTGCGGTTGTTCGACCACCACACCGTTGACGGTCACCCAGCCCCCCTCGATGAAGCGCTGGGCGTCGCCCCGGGAGCAGCCGATCAGGCGGGTCAGGTGTTTGTCGAGTCGGATCGGATCGGTCATCAGGCAGGCAGCACAAAGCGGGACGCGGGCGGGGAGTGTACTGGCTCGGGGCCGGGGCTGCGCGTGACAGGGCTGCGGCCCCGCCCCGCTGCTGGCATGATCCGATGATGAACTGGCGTGCGTCCCCTGCCGTGAAAGTCGGCCTTTCCATTGCCGTGGCTACCGGCCTGTATGGCATTTCCTTTGGTGCGCTGGCGGTGGCGGCCGGGCTGAGCCCGTGGCAGGCGCAGGCGCTGAGCCTGTTGATGTTCACCGGCGGCTCGCAGTTTGCGTTCATCGGCGTGATCGCGGGCGGCGGTGCCGGCTCCGCCGCGTTCACCGCCGCCACGCTGCTCGGCGTGCGCAACGCGGTATACGGCATGCAGATGAAGCGGATGCTCGGGCTGCGCGGCTGGCGGCGCGGGGTGGGTGCGCAGATCACCATCGACGAATCGGCCGCCACCGCGTCCAGCCAGACCATGCCGCTGGAGCAGCGGCGCGGGTTCTGGACCGCCGGCGTCGGCGTGTTCCTGCTCTGGAACCTGTTCACCGCCGTCGGCGCCATCGCCGGCGACGCGCTGGGCGATCCGCGCCGGTGGGGCCTGGACGGTGCCGCAGTGGCGGCGTTCCTGGCGTTGCTGTGGCCCCGGCTTCGCCAACGTGATGCGGTGGCCATCGCCATCGTGGCCGCGCTGGTCACGGTGCTGGCGTTGCCGTGGGTGCCACCGGGCATTCCGATCCTGCTGGCGGCCACGGTGGCGGCAGCGTGGGGCGCATTCGTGCCCGGTCCACGCGATGAAGGGCTGGAGCCGGACATTGAGCCGCGTTCGTCCGGGGAGCACGTATGAGCCTGTGGGCATGGTTGCTGCTGGGCTGCGTGGCGGCCTATGCGATCAAGCTGGCCGGGTGGCTGGTGCCGGCGCGCTGGCTGGAGTCACCGCGCATGACCCGGGTGGCCGGCACGCTCACGATCGGCCTGCTGGCGTCGCTGACCGCCATGAATGCGGTGGCTGCCGGTGCGTCGGTGGCGCTGGATGCCCGCCTGGCCGCGCTGGCCGTGGCGGCGGTGGCGTTGCTGCTGCGCCTGCCATTCCTGGCGGTGGTGGTGCTGGGTGCGGCGGCGGCCGCCGCGCTGCGCTGGGCCGGTATCGGCTGAGCGTCAGCCGCTGGCGCGCTCCAGGTGGGTCAGGTACAGGCGCAGGTCGAACTCCAGCTGGTGGTAGTCCGCTTCCATGTGGGTGCACAGCTGGTAGAACGCCTTGTTGTGGTCCGATTCCTTCAGGTGCGCCAGTTCGTGGACCACGATCATCTTCAGGAACGGGGCAGGTGCCTCGCGGAACACGCTGGCAATGCGGATCTCGCGGCTGGCCTTGAGCCGGCTGCCCTGCACCCGCGACACGGTGGTATGGGTGCCCAGTGCGTGCTTGAGCACCTGCAGGCGGCTGTCGTAGATCACCTTGGACAACGGCACCGACTGGCGAAGGTAGCGCTCCTTCAGTGCCTGGGTGTAGTCATACAGCTGACGGTCGTTGCGCACCGTGTGCAGCTCGGCATAGCGGCGCTCCAGCCAGGGGCCCAGCCGATCGGCCGCGATCAGCTCGCGCACCTGCTGCTGCAGGGCGTCGGGGTAGCCGGCAAGGTACTTCAGGGCGGTCATGCCGCTATGATGACGCCTGGAATCCCGCACCAACAGATGCAAAGGCAATGGCGAAGGCAAATCCCCTGCAGGAACAGCTGCTCAAGGCCGGGCTGGTCAAGAAATCCCAGGTGTCCCAGGCCGCACGCGAGCAGGTGAAGGCCCGCCACGGCAAGGCCCCGTTGGCGCCCACCGACAGCCAGCGCGAGGCCGAGCGCCTGCGGGCGGAAAAAGCCGAGCGCGACCGCGCGCTGGAAGCCGAGCGCAAGGAAAAGAACCGCCTGCAGGAGCTGCAGGCCCAGGTGCGCCAGATCATCGAAAGCAACCGGGTCAAGCGCGAAGGCGAAAGCGAGTACCGCTTCAACGACGGCACCCTGATCCGCACGATGCTGGTCAACGAGATGCTGCGCCGCCAGCTGGCCACGGGCACCCTGGTGATCGTGCGGCTGGGTGAGAGCTTTGAGCTGGTGCCGCGTGCGGCCGCCGACAAGATCCGTGAACGCGATCCGGCCGTGATCGTGCTCGACAACGGCAAGGATCGCGCCGCGTCCGCCGAGCCCAGCACCGGCAATGCCGAGGACGATGCCTACTACGCGCAGTTCCAGGTGCCCGACGACCTGATCTGGTGATGCCGGGCTGAACGGTTCACTGGAAGCGGGGGATGTTCAGCCGGCCGTAAACCGACGTCGCCCGGCCGGATCTATGCTGGCGCTCCGGCAACGGTATGGGAGATGCGGCATGGCCACAGGGTGGGCAGGCGACGGCGCCGTCCAGGACCAGATCGACGCGACCGTGGATGACGCGATCCAGCGCGCCCGCGCGCAGCTGCGCCACGGTCCCGGGCTGACCCATTGCGAGGAATGCGAAGCGCCCATCCCCGAAGCGCGGCGCCGTGCCGTGCCCGGCGTGCGCCTGTGCGTGCGCTGCCAGGAGGCCGAGGATGCCGCGCAGCACGATGCAGGCATGTACAACCGCCGGGGCAGCAAGGACAGTCAGCTGCGCTGACGCCGGATCACCCGTCGCCCTGGATGCCGCCCGGCGCCTGCGACGGATCACGCCAGCGGCGCACCGTGCGCTGGAAGAACATGTTGTTGGGAATCTGCAGCACCGTGCCTTCGTGGCCGCCGCTGTTTTCCTGCAGGGTGGTGTAGATCAGGTTGACGTCGATAACGCGGCCCTTCAGTCCGGGCTTCTCGCCGTTCTCCAGCACCTCGATGTAGTCGTGCAGCCGGAACGGGCGGGTGGTGAAGATCAACAGGGTGCAGAAGATGTTGGAGAGCACGCTCCACGCGGCAAAGAATGCCACCGCGCCCACTGCGGCAAAGCCGGTGAACGCGGTCCACAGCACGCTGGCCTGCACGCCGATGATCTGCAGCACCACCAGCAGCACGGTGAAATACACCACGAACGTGAACACCCGGCGCGCGCCCATCACCATCTCCGGTGGCAGCGTGTAGTGCTCGCCCACGCGGCGCAGCAGCCGGCGCGCGATCAGCCGCAGCAGCCACGCCACCAGCAGGGTCAGCAGGATCTTCAGGGCAGGCGCCCCGTACTGCAGCCACTCATGGGTCCAGGCGGGCAGGTGGTCTTTCATGGAAACCGGGGGTCGACGTGGGAGCGTCAGTTTACCCCGCGCGCTAGAGCCGGGCCGTGTCCGGCTGCGCCAGCACACCGACCAGCGTTGAAACGCACAGCGGCGCATGGTCCTGGTACTGCACGCACAGGTCCGGTTGCGGCGGCAGTGCCACCCGCAGCGTCACCGGGCTTCCCGGCAGGGTGCACGCGCTGGCCAGCGACAGCAGAAGGGCAAGGCAACTGGGGGACATGGGCGACTCCTGGGACCACGCCCGGCGTGGTGACAGGAGATTGGATGCCGCGGGTGCCGGAAAGGTTTAAACCTTTTCGATCGACCCCGCATCCAAGGGATATGCTCGATACGACCATGCCCGCCCTCCGCGCTGCCAACGACGCCGATTCCCCCGACGAGTGGGCGTGGGTGCGGGCGGCGGTGGCCGGCGACACCGCCGCCTACGAGCGCATCTACCATCGGCACGCGCCGCGCCTGTATGCGGTGTTGTGGCGGCTGTGCGGCGGTCATGCCGCGCGCGCCGAGGATGCCCTCCAGGAAGCGTTCCTGCAGGCCTGGCGCGCACTGCCGGGGTTCCGCTTCGACAGCAGCCTGGGTACCTGGCTGCACCGGCTGGGGGTAAACGCGGCACTGATGGAGATTCGCGCCAATGCCCCGCGACGCGGGCGACAGCGGCGAAGAAGGCTGGGACCTGCTGGCGGCAGTGCCGGCAGTGGATCGCTGCGCGGGGACCAGCCTGGACCTGGAGCGCGCGCTGGAGACCCTGCCGCCGCGCGCCCGGGCGGTGCTGGTACTGCACGACATCGAAGGATGGAAACACCAGGAGATTGCCGACCAGCTGCAGATGGCGGTGGGCAGTTCCAAGGCACAGTTGCACCGCGCGCGCGGCCTGTTGCGCGCGCGTCTGGGAGAACCGGCATGAACGACAACGACGACCTCGATTCCGATCTGCAGTCGCGCCTGCGCGCGCTGCCCGCCGAACGATTGCCGCCGGCGGATGCCTGGCAGCGCATCGCTGCGCAGCTTCCGCCGCGCGTGGCTGCGCTGCCAGTCTCTGCGCCGGCACCGCGTGCGCGCCGTTGGTCGCTGCGCGTCGGCCTGGGCCTGGCCGCCGCGCTGGCGGTGCTGGTGGTGGTACCCACCTCCACGCCGCCCACGCCGCGCCCATCGCCCCTGCAACGGCAGGCCGACGTGATCGCCGCCGAGTACCAGCAGGCGATGGCCACGCTGCCAGCGGCCCCGATCGGCGCGGACTGGCAGCCGGCGCTGCACGAACTGGATACCAGTGCCGTGTACATCCGCGCGGCCATCGCCGAAAACCCGCGCTCGGGTTACCTGCTTACCCAGCTGCAGCGCACCTACGCGCTGCGCCTTGAACTTACCCAGCAGGCCGTCAGCGCCGCTGGCCTGCCATCCTGAAGGAGAGTCCCATGCGAAACACCGTGCGTTTCACCGCAGCCCTGGCCGTGCTGCTGCCCCTGGCCGCGCAGGCCGCCACCCGCGTCGACGAGCGCCATCCGCTGGCCGCGGGTGGGCGCGTGGAAGTGAGCAACATCGCCGGCAAGGTCACCGTGCGGGGCTGGGACCGCAATGAAGTGGCGTTGACCGGCAGCATGGCCGATGGCCTGCGCCTGCAGCAGGACAAGAGCACCAACCGGGTGCGCTGGGAAGTGATCTACCCGCGCAACGGCAACAATGGTGGCGCCACGCTGGAGCTGCGGGTGCCGCGCTCGGTGGAACTGCAGCTGGGCACGGTAAGCGCCGACATCGACGTGGCCGAGGTCGACCTGCGCCGCCTGCAGGCCAATGCGGTAAGTGGCGATGTCTCGGCCGCCGGGCGCACGGCCGAAGCCAACCTGAGTACCGTCAGCGGCGATATCCGCGCGCAGGTGCAGAGCCAGCGCATGGCACTGCGTGCGGTCAGCGGTTCGATCCAGGCCGGCGGCGGCATGGGCGGTGAGGTCTCGGCGGAAACGGTATCGGGCAGCATCCGCCTGGACACGGCGCAGGTGCAGCGCCTGGCCGCCGAAGCGGTCTCCGGCAACCTCACCGTGGCAGCGTCCGGCCTGGCGCCGGGTGGCAAGGTGACGTTGCAGACGGTGAGTGGGTCGATCGCCCTGCGTCTGCCGGCCAAGGTCTCGGCGCAGCTGGCCGTGAAGACCTTCAGCGGCGACATCCAGTCCGATGCCGGCCAGGTGGAACGGCCGCGGTACGGCCCGGGTCGCAGCCTGGACACGCGCCTGGGCGGCGGTGATGGCGATATTTCGATCAATGCCCATTCGGGCAACGTGCGGGTCTCGCTGGGCGGCCGCTGAGTGCGGCCCCCGCACCGGCCTGGGGCCGGTGCGGACGGCAGCGGCGTCAGCCGGCCTTTTTCAGCGCCAGGGTGTTGCCCAGTACTTCGATCTTGCCGCCGCTCTTGCGGAACGCAGCCAGATCGGCAGCGATGCTGGCGCTGCTCAGTGCGGTGTTGGAACCCTGCTTGCGGTCAACGCGAACGGTGTTGCCTGCCTTGGGGGAGGTCTTTGGCGAACGGGCCATGGATGCTCCTGTCATGGGTGTAGCGTGGAAAAAATCGTCGACGCATCGTGCTGTTGTCGACGGTAGTCCTGCCGCACGAGGCGGCAGTCATCGCCGCCCATCGCAAACTGGCGGCAGATCGCGGGACGCTGCGAATAAATGGTGCAGCGCAGGTGATAGGGGTCGATCGCGGCGCACCAACCTTCGTCGTTGCGCGCCATCACGGTGCGGCCCGCTTCGTCGGTATCCAGCAGGTAGCCGGGTACCGCGTCGTCAGGCATGACGGTGACCGACAGCCGGCAACAGACTGCGTCGCAGCGGCGGCAGTCGATGGGATCGGCCTTGGCGATTTCGCCCAATCGAATCTCTCTTGGCGGCTCGGGGGTGCTGCATGCTGGGAACGAGCCGGATCACAGCGATAGACGATCCCAGCGCCGCGGACGGATCCGGACGGCGGCGGTATCGGCGAGGATGGTGGCCTCTTCGAGGCTGGGTACGACATGCGCATTGCGCATCGAAGCCGAAAGATGATAGCGCTTTCGGCGTAACGTTTTGTTAATGCGAGGGTTCCACGGCCGGAAACCCTTGTCCCACGGGACTTCGCGGCCGCAGGCTCAGCCTGCGGCGGCCCACGCCAGGCCGTGCACCACGCCGAACGAGGGGTTGCCGCGCACCAGCGTCGAGCCGGGGAAGGCAGCGGCCACCGCCGTCTGCAGATAGCCCGCGCGTGACATGCCGCCGGTCAGGAAGATCGCCGCCGGGTCGTGCCCGATATCGGCGCGGACCTGTTCCAGCAACCCGGTCAGTTCGCCCAGGTAGCTGCCGGCTGCCGCTTCCAGCCGGGACGGGTCGACATCCACCCCCAGGCCGCGTTCGATGAAGTCCAACGCACTGGTGTGCTCTGGCGCGCTGCTCAGGGCGATCTTGCAGCGCTCCACCTCGCGGTACAGGCGTGCGGTGTTGCCGGTGTCCTGCAGCGCCTGCAGGCGCGCGCCCCACGGCGCCTCGGCCTCGCGGTAGTTGTGCTGGCGGAAATCGCGCTGGCGGGTCATGTCCTGCACCATCGCGGCCTCCACGTAGTGGTGCGCCGGCACGCGGCTGTGGCCGCGGCCGAACAGCGGCATGTAGGCGCCGAGGCTCAGGGCCAGGTCGATATCGGTGCCGCCGCGCGCGATACCCCACGCGCGATGGATCTTCGGGGCCTGTACGCCGCCCACCCGCGCATGCGCCACATCGGTGGTGCCGCCGCCGATGTCGACCACCACCGCGTCATGTTCCTCCGCGCTTTCGGCGTGGTAATGCATTGCTGCGGCAGCCGGTTCCTCAAGGAAATCGACGCTGTCGAAACCCGCGGCGATCGCGGCGGTGTGCAGGATGTCCAGCGCCTGGTCGTTGCCGGCCGCGCCGATCGAGCTGCGGAACTGCACCGGGCGGCCCAGCGTGGCGGTGCGCACCGGCGCGTCGAGCTGGCGCGACGCGGTCAGCCGGATGTGCTCCAGGATGTGCGTGGCGATGCCGGTGATGGTCTGGCGCGCGCGCGGGTGCAGGTTGTAGCCCAGCATCGATTTCGGGCTCTGCACCAGGTTGCCTTCGTTCTCCTCGAAGTAGGCTTCCAGCGCCTCGTCCCCGTACACCGCGTTCTGCAGCAGCTTGGTCGAGCTCAGCGGCGCGCGCATCTGCTCTTCCATCCACTGCCGGCGCACCACGCGCAGGGCCTCGCGGCGCAGCGCATCCGGCGCGCGTTCCTGGCCGGCGGCGCGGGCGTCGCGCGCGGCCGCGTCGATCAACCGGGCCAGTTCGTGCTCCAGCGCCGGGGTCAGTTCGAAGTCGTTGGGATCGCGCATTACCTCGGGGAAGTACACCGTGGTGCGGAACTGTTCGGCCTCGCCAAACCGGATCGGCACGACCCGGCCGTCCACCACGGCGGCGGCGGCGGAGTTGCTGGTGCCAAAGTCGATGCCGATTTTCATGCGGGGCCGGGCCGGAGGTCAGGGGGCGCGCACTGTGCGGCAAGCGGGCCGCTGGTGCAAGGCCTGCCCGGGCCGGGCGGTTACAATGGGGGTTGTTCCGAACCTGAAGGCTTCATCATGTCCGCCGCACCCGCCTGCCCGCAATGCACCCTGGAAAACACCTATGCCGATGGCGCGCTGTGGATCTGCGCCGACTGCGGCCATGAGTGGGCGGCCGGCGATGAAGGCGGCCAGGGCCTGGTCGTGCGTGACAGCAACGGCAACACGCTGGCCAGCGGCGACACCGTCACCGTGATCAAGGACCTGAAGGTCAAGGGCTCGTCGATCCCGCTCAAGCAGGGCACCGTGATCCGCAACATCCGCCTGGTCGAAGACGATGCCGAGCACATCGAAGGCAACTCGGACAAGATCAAGGGCCTGGTCCTGAAGACCTGTTTTTTGAAAAAGGCGTAGGTAACGACCGTTGGTCGTTACGGATCAGCGGCGGCACGCCGCCATTCAATTGCTGGCCGTGCGTTCCCGCCATTTCTGCAGGCTGTCCAGCTTGGCCTGGTAGGTCGCCCGCAGCACGTCGGCATCTTCGCCGGCCAGGTCGCGGGCGCGCAGCATTTCAAGCGAGGCGCGGCGGGTGTTGCCGGCCAGGAAGTAGGCGCGTGCCAGCCCGAAATGGAACTGGTGCGCACTGCTGTACAGGCGCACCGCCTGCTGGTAGTACGCGATGGCCTGCGCATAGTCGTGGCGCTGTTCGGCTTCGTTGCCGAACCGGAACTGCGCGAAGGGATCGCTTTTCTGCACCTGTTCCAGCCGCTTGGCCAGCACGTCAGCGCGGCGCGCATCGCCCAGCCTGCGATACAAGGCGCTGGCATTGGTCAGCGCCGCCGCATGCCGCGGTTGCAGCTGCAGGGCCTGCTCGTAATCCTTCCGGGCCTGGTCCAGGCGGCCTTCGCGGGTATCAAGCACGCCCAGGTTGTTCCAGCCGGCAGGGAAGGCCGGTGCCATCGCCAGCGCGGCGTCCAGGTACACGCGCGCCTGCGCGGTGTCTCCCTCGGCCATGTGTTCGGCGCCGCGGTTGTTGTAGAAGTGCGCCAGGGCCCGTTGCTCGGTGATCGGGCGCGGCCCGTAGCGGTCATAAAGCACGTTGCGGTCCAGGTCGACCACGGCGGTGCGACCGTTGAGGTTGAGCCCCACGTTGACGTGGCCCACGTTGTAGATCACGCCCTGGTCCTGGTGCCAGGTGACCACCTGCGCCACCTCCTGTACCCGGGCATCGATGCCCGCCGCGCGCGCCAGGGTGACGAACATCAGGGTGAAGGACAGGCAGTTGGCGCGGTGCGTCTTCCACGTTTCGGCCAGGGTGTGGGTCGCGTACGGGTCGTACTCCAGGTGCATCGCGTCTTCGTCGAAGATCAGGTGCACCAAGCGCACCAGCCGTTGTTCGCGCGAACTGACCGGGGCGATCACCCGTTCCTGCAGCAACGCGCGAAGATCCGGCGGAATGGCCAGGATCTGCTGGGGAGAGGGAATGGGTTCGACCGCCGGGGCCTGCGTGGCAGCGGTATCCGCAGGCGCGGCCAGCAGCGGCGTCGGTGCGGCGGCCAACAGGGCCAACAGGGCAAGGGATTTCCAGCCGTTCATCGCGGTCACCTCGCGGGCATGACGAAGCCTTCGTTTCTGCAGTCTAGGCCGACGCCCGGCAGCTGGCGCACCGCTTGTCGGCCTGTTGCACCAGCCACCGCCCTTGCCATCCGCCGCGGGACCGGCCAATGATGCCGCCATGACCTTCTCCCCGCTTTCATTGCCGGCGGCCATGCAGGCCGACCTGGAAGCCGCCTACGCCACGCCCCCGCGGGCCTATCACGGCTACCCCCACGTGCGCGCGGTGCTGCTGCACTGCCAGGCGGTGGCGGAGGGCCCTGGCTGGGCGCACCCGCGCGAAGTGCAGCTGGCCGCGCTGTACCACGATGCGATCTACGAAGCCGGGCGCAACGACAACGAAACCCGCTCAGCCGCGCTGGCACGTGCGCAGGTGGAGCGCTGGCTGCCGGGCGCCGGCGTGGATGTGGCCCGGATCGAACAGCTGATCCTGCTGACCGCGCGCCATGGCACCCTGGGCGCCGCCGACGTTGACCCCGAAGCGGCCTTGTTCCTGGACTGCGACATGGCCATCCTGGGCGCGCCGCCCGACGTGTTCGATGCCTACGACCGTGGCATCGCCGAGGAGTACGCCGGGCATGTGCCGGGCTTCCTGTTCCGGCTAAACCGGCGGCGGTTCCTCAAGCACCTGCTGCGCAGCCCGCGCATCTTCCTGAGCGACTTCTTCCACCAGCGCCTGGATGCGCCGGCGCGGGCCAACCTGCGTCGGCGACTCGGGCACTGACAGCGGTCGATTACACTGCACCGGTTGAAATCCGTCGCTCACGCCATGCCCGTTCCCCTCCCATCCGCCACGCCCGATCCAGATCCGCGCCCGCAAGCGCCGGAAGAACCCGGCCCCAACGAGTGCTGCGGCAGCGGCTGCCCGCTGTGCGTGCTGGACCTGTACAGCGATGAGCTGCAGCGCTATCGCGCCGCCCTCGCGGCCTGGCGGCTGCGCCATCCCGATGCCGCGCCCTGAGCACTGCCTGCGATGAAGCTTCCTGCCCACGCCCATGTGGCCGGCCTGGCGCTGCTGGCGCTGGCCGGGTTCGTGCTGACCGCCTTGTGGACCCAATGGGCACGCCACGACCTTGACTGGGTGCAGGCCACGTTGAGCCTGTACCTGCATGGCCCGTGGGGCCTTGCGCTGCGGACCGCCTACTGCGTACTGGCCGTAGCGATCATGCTGCTGGCCTGGTCGCTGCACGCCGCCAGCCGCTCGCCGCGGCGCAGCGCGGCGGCGCCGCTGCTGTTCTGCGTAGCGGGACTGGGGCTGATGGGCGTGGCCATCGGCGACAGCTGGCTGCCCGGGCAGGCGCCGCTGCTGGCCCCGTTGGTCCATGGCCTGGCGGCCAACACCGCGTTCCTGTGCGTGAGCGTGGCGATGCTGCTGCAGAGCTGGTACCTGCGTGCCGACCCGCAGTGGGCGCGCTGGGCCAGCGCCGCGTGGTGGTGGGCCTGGCTGTGTTTCGCGCTGCTGTGGCTGCACGTGCTGTGGCGGGGCCCACCGCGCGGTGCCGGGCAGAAGCTGGTGATCGCCGCAGTGGTGCTGTGGTTGTTCGTGGCCGCGCTGCAGCTGTGGCGGCAGGCGCGACGTGAAGAGGCTGCACGAAAATAAAAAGGCGTATCGTGGGGCGACTTTTCCGGGATGCGTGACGATGCGGCGAGCCAGTGTGGGCAGGGGACTGGGAGTGGTGCTGGGCCTGGTGTCGATGATGGGGGCCGCAGCGGCCCCGGCGGCGCCGCAGCAGGTCAGCCACGGGCGCTTCAACGACGTCCCGATCCACGCGCCGGAAGGCCACCCGCAACGCGTGGTGGTCTGGTTCGATGGTGGCAGCGAACCCCAGCGCACGCGCGAGCGCATCGAAGCCCTGCGCGCGCAGGGCGCCCTGGTGGCCCAGGTCGATGTGGCCCGGCTGCGCACCGGTCTGGCCCACGAAGGGGGCGGCAACTGCAGCTTTGGCGCAGGCGACGTGGAGAATTTTTCGCGCTGGTTCCAGGCGTACCTGCACGTGCCCGGTTACCACCTGCCGCTGATCGGCGGCGATGGCAGCGGCGCCGAGCTGGCCTATGCAGTGGCGGCGCAGGCCGATACGCAGGTCTTCGCCGGCTTGATCACCACCGGGTTCTGCCCCGACCAGGCGCGCGAGCGCGCGGTGTGCGGCGCCGGTGTCAGCCATGGCCGCCTGCAGCCGGCGGAGCTGGCGTTTCCCTGGTTGAACGCCGCCGGTGACCGCAAGTGCACGGCAGGTGACGCCACAGCGTTCGTGCACAAGGTGGCAATGGGGCGGCAGTTCCAACGCACCGCGCGGGGCGATGACCTGCCCGGACTGCTGGCAGCCGCCAATGTGATCGGGGCGCAGAAGGGTGTCAGCCTGGCGCCGCCGCCGGATGGCCTCAACGGCTTGCCGGTGGTGGAAGTACCCGCGCAGAAAGGCGGCGACACCCTGGCCATCTTCGTTTCCGGCGACGGCGGCTGGGCGGGGCTGGACAAGGATGTGGCCGCCGCGCTCAGCGAAAACGGCATTTCGGTGGTCGGCCTGGATTCGCTGCGCTATTTCTGGACGGCGCGCACGCCGGAAGGGTTCGCCCGCGACCTGGAACGCATCGCACGCCATTACGGCAGCCAGTGGCAGCGCAAGCGGCTGCTGCTGGTGGGCTTCTCGCAGGGCGCCGATGTCCTGCCGGCCGCCATCAACCAGCTCGACCCGGCCACGCGCGGGTCGATCGCATTGATCGGCCTGATGTCGGTAGGGCGCAAGGCGGATTACGAATTCCATGTCAGCAACTGGCTGGGCGGCGGCGCGGATGGCCTGCCCATTGCCCCGGAGATCGCCCGGTTGCCGGCGGACCGGACCGTGTGCCTGTACGGCGAGGACGATGGCGATGCACTGTGCCCGGAGCTGCCGAAGGGCGGCGCCACGGTGATTGCGCTGCCGGGCGACCACCATTTCAAGGGCGACTACGACCGCTTGGCGAAGACGCTGCTTGAGCACCTGCCGGCGCGTTGATGGAATCATGGAAGCCGCGTCATCTCCGTTGCGTACACCATCCACGCGGATCTTCCTGCGTGGGGTGTTGAGTGTTTCCAGTTTCATCCGTTGCGCCGACGCGCCAGTCTCCGCCTGTCGAGGTGTCCGATGAGCGGCCTTCGGTGGGACGCCTGCAGGCGCCCGCGATGATCTCCAATGCACCCATCGAGCGGCGCTTGTACGCGCTGATGGCCGATGACCGCTCCGCGGCCCGGGCGGGGGATGGGTCTTCCGCGCAGAAGATGGCCGACGCCCTGTCGCTCTGGCGCTCGGGCGACCGTAATGCCTCCACCCGCGAGCAGTTCTGCGCAGGCTTGAAGGAAACGCTGGAGCGGTTGGTCAGGGACAATGACGTCGACCTGCGCAAGGCAATCCTGCAGCATCGTTTTCCCAAGGTGAAGGACTATCGCCTGCTTGTCGCTTCCCCGGAATGCGAGGCCGCGCTGCAGGCCGCGAAGAAGTTGAGGAACCTCGCGCATCCTGCGCGCATTGAGCGCGAACCGGATCCAGCCAGAAAGGCACACCTGGAAGCGCTCGCCGCCGCCGTGGACGATGCCCGGGCAGGCACGGGCGAGTGGGCCAGCGTGACGGCAGGCGCCTGCGCGCTGGGCGAAAAAATCGCGGCCGACTTCGCGCCGCATGCGGACGTGCTGGCCGAAAAGCAGGAACTGGAACGGGAGGCCAGCGTGATCGAGTATCTGGCGCAGCGGGCAACGCATCAGTCCCGGAGCGGAGGCGGCGCGCGCGGGCGGGACGTGGAAGATCGGGTCGGCACCGCACTGACACAGCTCTGCAACGCAATGAACGAGGCGACCGCTTCCAGTGAGGATCCGGGCTATCGCATCGTCCGTGGTGCCAACGTCCCGCCTGCGCTGCGCCCGGCGGAGAGCAGGCACGTCAAGGGAGAGCTCGATTTCCTGCTGATGCACGGCAACGACGTGGTGCTGGTGGGTGAAACCAAGGCCGGTGGCGCGACCGCGATCGGCGCGGATTGCCTGAAGCTGCGCAATGCGGTGGTGGAAATGGCCGCCCGCGCGCAGCAGGACAGGGCCTACGCGTTTACCCTGGGCGGCGACAAGCGTTCGGTGGACGTCGGCGGAAAGGGCAAACTGCAGGTCAGCGGGGAGTCGCTCAAGCGGCTGGCGGCAGCGCCAGGGGATGCGCCGGACGTCCAGCCCACCTGGCCTGCCAGCGCGCGTTACTTCCTGCCCGACGCGGTTGCCGGCATCCCGCTGTCGCAGCGTGCAGTGGCCTACCTCACCTGGCGCCCTGCGAGCCTGGATTACGCGCGGGCCTTGTTCGACGGCGCGCAACCGGCCGTCGAGGGGCTCGAGTCCGTGTGGCGCGAGCTGGGCGAAGACCCCAAGCTCGCGTGGATATGGGAGGAGCGTGCCTTGGCCGAGCAGGCGCTGAACGCCGTGCACGGCAGCGAGAGCATTGCCGGCTTCACTGCGGCGTTCGCGCAGATGAAGCCCGGGTCCTGACTGCCGCGTTACGTCTTCCGCGGCGCCAGTGAGATCAACCGTGTCGCATCCAGCAGCGCCGCTGGCAGGTGCATGCCGCCCGGCGCCGCCAGATAACGTGCGCGCCACTGCGGCGCGAACTTGGATTTGAAGCGGCGCAGCCCGCTGAAGCCGTAGAAGCGCTCGCCGTGCCGTGCGACCACGTTGGCAAAGCGGTTCCAGCGGCCGGCCAGGCGGTGCTGGGCCAGGCCCGACAGCGGCGCCATGCCCAGCGAGAAACGGTGGAAGCCCTGCGCGCGCCCCCACAGGAACAGCTCGATGAACAGGAAATCCATCGTGCCTTTCGGTGCATCGTCGACGTGCCGCATCAGGTCCACCGACAGCTCGTGCCCGGCCGGTGCCTGCCACAGGTTGGCGAAGGCGACGATGCGGCCCTCGGCCTCGACCACGGCCACCGGGAAGCGCACCAGGTAGTCCAGATCGAAACTGCCCAGCGAAAACCCTTTCTCATCGCCGGCCTTGTCGTCCAGCCACTGCTGCGATACCTCGGCCAGTGCGGGAATCAACGCGGCAACCTCGTCGGGCGGTGCAACGCGGAAGCTGAGGCCGCTGCGCTTGCCCCGGTTCCAGGCCTGGCGCAGGTCGGCGCGTTCGCGTCCCTCCAGCCCGAAGTCCTGCAGCGGCACCATCGCTTCCTCGCCCAGTTTCACCAGGGTCAGCCCCAGGTCGAGGTAGGTCTGCCAGTACGCTTCGCCCACCTGGTAGAACACCGGGCGCAGGCCGAGGCGATCCGCCTCCTCGCGGAAGCGCCAGATCAAGGCGCGTGCGACGTCCGGGGGCCCGACCGGATCGCCCATCGCGATCAGCGAACCGCCGTAGCGCTGCATCATCACGAAGCCGCGCCCGGCATCGTCGCGCAGTACGGCCTTGTCGGCGGTGAGCACCAGGCAGGCCTGGGTGTCCTGCGCCGCCTGCAGGATCGGCGCCAGCGCGTCGAGCGTGGCCGGGTCGGCCGCCGGCAGGGGCGTGCGGGTGCTGTGCAGCAGCCGCGCCAGGCCGAAGATGGCCAACGCGATTGCCACCACCAGCAGTGCGCGCAACGCACGCGGTGCGTTGCCCTGCGCGGCGAATTGCCACCACAGCTCGTTCTGGTATTCGACATGGCTGTAGACGAAGAACAGCAGCCAGATCACCGCCACCAGCACCAGACCCAGGTTGCGGATCCACGGCCACGACCACGCTTCGTCGAGCAGCGCGCCCTGCCGGTAGAACTCGCGACGCGACGCCCACAGCGCCATCGCCACTAGCACCGAGGCCAGCGCGATCAGCACCTGCCCGCCGCGCAGCCAGATCGGCAGCGGCGCGATCACGCAGATCGCCAATGCCAGCATCCAGGCCGCATGGCTGCGCCGCTGCAGGCCCTGGCCGATCAGCAGCAGCACCACGCCGGCCAGGCTGCCGAGCAGGTGCGAGGTTTCCAGGATCGGCAGCGAAGCGTGCAGCAGGTGCCGGCGCGGGGTGGGCAGGGTGCCGTCGATCACCAGCGCTGCGCCCACGCTGAACACCGCCAGCGCGATGATCTGCGGCAGCCAGGGCCGAAGCGCGGTCCAGCCCGCGCGGGTGGCGCCGGCACCCACGCGCAGTGGGCGGCGAAGCGCCGGCGCCACGGCCAGCACGGTGGTCAGCAGCAACGGCAGCACGTAGTAGGTGACCCGGTAGATCAGGGCCGCTGCAAGCACCGCCGCAGGCGCCACCTGCGGCAGCAGTTTGAGCAGGCTCCACTCGAACACGCCCAACCCGGCCGGCACGCTGGAAATCAGTCCGGCCAGCACGGCCACCAGATACAGGCCGACAAACCCGGGCAGCCCGGTCGGGGTATCCATCGGCAGCAGCACGTAGAACGCCGCGCTGGCCAGCACCAGCTCCACCACGCTGAGCGCGGTCACGCCCAGCATCGTGCGGCGATCGGGCAGCCACAGCGCGTGGCCGCGGATCTGGAAGCTGCGGCCCTCGCGCCCGACCAGCAGCACCGTGCCCACGTAGGCGAGCAGGCCTGCCGCGCCGAGCACGCGTACGGCCTGCGCCGACACGGGCAGTGCGAGTGCGGCGGCGCCCGGTTCCAGCAGGAAGGCCAGCGCCAACAGCAGCCAGGCGCCGAACACGAAGCCCAGCGTGCTCATCAGTACTACCTGGCCGATCTCGGCCAGGCTCAGCCCGGCGCCGCCATAGCCGCGCAGGCGCACCGCACCGCCGGTGAGCGCCGCAAAACCCAGCGTCTGCCCCAGGGTGTGGGCAAGGAAGGCGGTAATGCCCACCCGCGCTGGATGCAGGCGCTTGCCGCTGCGACGCAGGCCGATCGCATCGAACCCGATCAGGCAGGCGTAGCTGGCCAGGCCCAGGATGACCGTCAGTGCGATCTGGCCCGCGCCCAGCTGGTGGAAGGCCTCACGGATGGCGCGATAGCCGTGGTCGTCGAATTCGTTGGCCAGGCCACGCAGGGCCAGCGCCAGGATGCCCAGGCTGAAGACGACGGTCGCCGCGCGGCGCCAGCCGACGCGGGACGAGGGGGCAGGTGCAGGATCGGTCATCGGTACAGCGTGCTCCGGGGCAGGCGATGAAGAGGTCAAAGCACGCCAGCGTGCCTCGCCGGCGCATCGTGCGCTTCCGCCGGGGACTTGCCAAGCCGGGTGGCTGTGCGCGCTGTGGCCGCTTGGATCGGCCGCAACGACAGCGTGACCCCGCTTCGGCGACAATGCCTGCACCATCACAGAGGAGCCATCGCCATGTTGGAACGTTTCGACGTCGGTCCGCGCATGTCCGAGATGACCGTGCACAACAAGGTTGCCTATCTGTCCGGGCAGATCCCCGAAGACACCAGCCAGGACATCACTGGCCAGACCCGCCAGGTGCTGGCCGAGATCGACAAGCTGCTGGCGCTGGTGGCCAGCGACAAGCAGCACGTGCTGCGCGCGGAGGTCTACCTGGCCGACATCGGCGATTTTGCCGGCATGAACGCGGCGTGGGACGAATGGGTAGTGGCGGGCATGACCCCGGCGCGTGCGACGGTGGAAGCCAAGCTGGCCGACCCGAGCTGGAAAGTGGAGATCGTGATTACGGCCGCGTTGCCGTAAGCACCAGTTCAATGCAGTCCACCGGACACGGTGGAATGCACAATTCGCAACCGGTACACAGATCGGCGATGACGGCGTGCATGTACTTGGCGCCGCCCACGATCGCATCCACCGGGCACGCCTGGATGCACTTGGTGCAGCCGATGCAGTCGGCCTCGATCACCCGCGCGACCTGCGCGGGCTTGTGCTCGCCCCGGCTGTGGTCGAACGGCAGCGCCGGCACTTCCAGCACGTGTGCCAGCGCGCGCGCGCCTTCGTCACCCCCAGGCGGGCAATGGTCCACGCTCGCCTCACCGCGCGCCATCGCTTCGGCGTAGGGGCGGCAGCCGTCGTAGCCGCACTGCCCGCATTGGGTCTGCGGCAACAGGCGGTCAAGGCGTTCGACCAGGGGCAGGGAAGACGATGTCATGCGTGGCGTCGGCTGCGCGGGAGCTTCATTTCAGGGGTTTTCCGCGGTACCAGCGTTCCTGCGCCAATGCGAGCATCGGCCGGTCTTCGCGGCTGTCGCCGTACGCATGGATGCGCGCGTAGCGCGACAGGTCATAGCGCGCACGGATGCGGTCGGCCTTTTGCGGCGCGCAGTCGCCCTCGGCATAGCGCCCGGTCAAGCGGCCGTCCTGGCTTTCCAGCCGGTTGCAGATCAGGTCCAGCCCCAGCGCCTCGCACCACGGGCGCAGGTACAGGTCCAGCGAACCGGACACGATCACCACCGTATGCCGCTGCTGCAGGTGCCAGCGGATCTGCTCCAGCATCTGCGGGCGCACCACCTCGGGCAGCACCTCGCGGGAGAACCCGGCCGCCAGGGTGGCGATATCGTCGGCGTGGCGGTCGCGCAGGGTCAACCGGGTTACGCGCGCACGGATGCGCTCGGCGGAAATCAACTTCAACCGATAGGCCAACAGCCACGGACCCACCTTCCACCACGCCTGGGCCAGCTGCTCGGGCGTGGCCACCCGGCGCAGGAAACGCGCGTACGTATCGCAGTCGGTGACGGTGTGATCGAAGTCGACAAGGGCCAATTCCATCTACGCCCTCCCGGCAGGCATCAGCGAACCGGCATGCCCGGCAGCGCGGTGCTGTCGGCATCGAGCAGCGCCAGCGCGCCACCGTCGAAGCCGGCCGACAGGATCATGCCTTCGCTCACGCCGAAGCGCATCTTGCGCGGGGCCAGGTTGGCGATGAACACCACGCTGCGGCCGACCAGCGCTTCGGGTTCGCCATAGCTGGCACGGATACCGGAGAAGATCTGGCGCTTGCCCAGCTCGCCGGCATCCAGTTCGAAGCGCAGCAGCTTGTCCGAGCCTTCGACGAACTCGCAGGCCAGCACCTTGCCGATGCGCAGGTCCAGCTTGGCGAAATCGTCGATACCGATATACGCCGGGCCTTCCGCCGCCGCAGCGGGAGCGGCGGCAGGCGCGGCCGCAGGCGCCGCCGGCTTGGCGGGCTTGGCCGGGGCCGCAGGTGCGGGGGCGGCGAGGGTGTCTTTGGAAGCGTCGGTCATGGCGTCAATCATTTTCGGGTCGATACGGGTGAACAGCGGGCTGTACACGGCGATGGTGTGGGCCAGCAGCGGCGAGGCGATGTCGGTCCAGCGCAGCACCGGGGCGGCCAGGAATGTTTCGGCCTGCGCGGCAGTGGCCGGCAGCACCGGCTTGAGCGCGGTGACCAGCACGCGGAACAGGTTCAGGCCCTGGGTGCACACCGACTGCAGTTGCGCGTCGGCGCCCTCCTGCTTGGCGATCACCCACGGCTTCTGTTCATCGATGTAGCGGTTGGCCTCGTCGGCCAGTGCCATGGTCAGGCGCAGCGCGGCAGCCGGATCATTGCGCTCGTACGCCTCGCGCACCGGCGCCAGCGCGGCCACGAAGCGGTCGTACTGCGCGGCATCGGGCAGCGCGTCGGCCAGGCGGCCGTCGAAGCGCTTGCTGATGAAGCCGGCGCAGCGGCTGGCCAGGTTGACGAACTTGCCGACCAGATCGGCGTTGACCCGCGCGATGAAGTCGCCCAGGTTCAGGTCGAGATCGTCCACGCCACCCGACGACTTGGCCGCGAAGTAATAACGCAGTGCTTCCGGCTCCAGCCCGGCATCCAGGAAGGTGCGGGCCATGACGAACGTACCGCGCGACTTGGACATCTTCGCGCCATCCACGGTGAGGTAGCCGTTGACGTGCAGGCGGGTCGGCGCGCGGTGGCCGGTGCCGTGCAGCACCGCCGGCCAGAACAGGCCGTGGAAATTCACGATGTCCTTGCCGATGAAGTGGTGCAGTTCGGTACTGGTGCCGGCGCGCAGGTGCGCGTCGAAATCCTCGCCGTTCTTCGCGCACAGGGCCTGGAAGCTGGACAGGTAGCCGATCGGCGCATCCAGCCACACGTAGAAGTACTTGCCCGGGTGGCCCGGGATCTGGAAGCCGAAATAGGGCGCATCGCGGGAAATGTCCCAGGCGCGCAGGCCGCCTTCGGCATTGAGCCACTCACCCAGCTTGGCCTTCACACCCGGCAGGGCAACATCGCCTGCCAGCCATTCGCGCAGGAAGCTCTCGAACCGACCGACCTCGAAGAAGAAGTGCTCCGAATCGCGGATTTCCGGCGTGGCGCCGGAAATGACCGAGCGCGGGTCCTTCAGGTCGGTAGGGGCGTAGGTGGCGCCGCATACTTCGCAGTTGTCGCCGTACTGGTCAGGCGTGCCGCAGTTGGGGCAGATGCCCTTGATGTAGCGGTCGGGCAGGAACATGCCCTTGGCCGGGTCGTAGAACTGGGCCACGGAACGGCGCGTGATGTGGCCCTCCGCCTCGAGCTTGAGGTAGAACGCCTCGGTCAGGGCCTTGTTGCCGGCCGAGTTGGTCGAGTCGTAGTGATCGAACGCGACCCCGAACGCGGCAAAGTCACGCTCGTGGCTGGCCTGGATGTTGGCGATGAACGCTTCCGGGGTCACCCCGGCCTTTTCGGCCGCCAGCATGATCGGGGTGCCGTGGGTGTCGTCGGCGCATACGAACCAGGTCTTGCCGCCGCTCATTCGCCGCGCGCGCACCCAGATATCAGCCTGGATGTAGCCAACCAGATGGCCCAGGTGCAGCGGGCCGTTGGCGTAGGGCAGTGCGGTGGTGACAAGAGCGGTGCGGGTCATGATCTGCGCGGGTGCGGGGGGAACGCGGGATTATCGCATGCTCCCCGGAAAGACGAAGGGCCGGCGCGGTCATCCCGCGCCAGCCCCATGTCGTTGATCTGCCAGCGCTTTACGCGGCGGGATTTATTCGCGTACCCAGGTCTGGGCGCGGCAGATGAACGCCACGCAGCCGGACATGTCCAGCTTCTTGCCACCCGGCTGCAGCTCCAGCTTGGACTTGTAGGTCTTGCCGTTGGCCGGATCCAGAACCGTACCGCCGGACCACTTGGTGGTGGTGCCCTTGTCCTGCGTCAGGTTCCACAGGATGGTCATGCCCTTTACCGGCTTGCCCTTGTTGGCGCCGCTGCAATCGTCACAGACCGGGTTCGGGCCCTTGTCCGAGTGCAGCACTTCCACCACCTTCCCGCTCAACGTTCCATTGGTGGCCTGGGTGATCTCCACGATGGACTTCACCTTGCCGGTCTTGTCATCGATGGTCTTCCAGCGGCCTACCGCGCCGTCGGCCGCCGATGCCGACATCGCGGCCATCACCAGCGGCAATGCCAGCAGCAGGGTCTTGAAGGTCTTGCGCATGTTCCCCTCCCAGGGATGTACGTGAATGCCGGCGCGGGGCCGGGACAGCTGGACTGTATACCCATTCGCTCTGGTACGGAACGCATCCCGGCGGTCAGCCACAACGCATTCAGGTGGTTTCGTACAGCTCCAGCGGCAGCCCGTCGGGGTCGGCGAAGAAGGTGAAGCGCTGGCCGGTGTATTCGTCGACCCGGATCGGCTCGCACGCCACGCCGGCGGCGGCCAGCCGCTCGATCATCGGTTCCAGTGCCGCCACCCTGAAAGCCAGGTGGCGCAGGCCCTGCGCCTCCGGGCGACTGGGCCGCGGCGGCGGCGACGGGAAGGAGAACAGCTCGAGCTGGCCACCGTCAGGCAGGGCCAGGTCCAGCTTCCACGAATCACGCGCGGCGCGGTGGTGTTCGGCCTTGACCGTCAGGCCGAGCACGCGGACGTAGAAGTCGCGCGAACGGTCGTAATCGGCACAGATCAGAGCGACATGGTGGATGCCGAGCAGCGGTGTCATGGGATCGATTCCTGGTGGCGCATCCGCGCAACCGTCTGGGTGGGGTCGTTACAAATACCGCAACTCGCGCCGGCTTTCTAACTTCTTGTAGAGCCTTGCCCCCCGGCCGTCTCCAACATGCAGCCCTCATCGAGAGGGGCCGCAGACCGCGTCCCGCCTCGGCAAATGCCTGAACGGGAGTGGTCGGATGCACGTCATCGTCAATGCAGGGCAGGACCCCATCGACCTCACCGTCGCTGGGCAGGTCGTTCAGCTTGCGCCCGGTGACCGCCTGCTGTTGGCCGGCGTGCCGCTGCCGCGCAACAGCGTGCTGAACGCCGTCGCGCTGGCCGGCAGTGGCATGGCACGGGCGCTGGCCCACTTCGACCATGCCAGCAACGTGCTGCGCCCGGCCGGTGAGCCGCAGCCAGTGTGCTGGGTGGCGCAGGCCGCGCTGGAAGACCCCGATGTGGCGGCTGCCTGGCTGATTGACCAGCTCGCCCGCGGTGCCGGCCAGCCCGACGACGGCCAGGCCGCCCAGCTGCTGCGCCACCTGGCGCGCAGCGAAAGCTACGGCCTGATGCGTTTCCTGCTGGACGAAGGCGGCGAAAACTCCGTGGCCGCCCTGGCCCAGCGCTATGGCCTGTCTTCGGCGCAGTTCCACCGGCGCTGCCGGCAGGTACTGGGCCGCCCGCTCAAGCGCGAGCTGCGCATCCAGCGCGCCGCGCGCGCGCTGCTGGCCTATCCCGGCCGCGCGCGCTCGTTCACCTACCTCGCCGCCGATCACGGCTACGCGTCGCTGTCGCACTTCTGCACCGACGTGAAATCGCTGATCGGTTGTCCACCACCGCCGAAGCGGTGGTCGGCGGGTTGCTGGATGTGGTGCGCGGCCTGCAGGACTGGGCCGGGCTGTTTGCCGGCCCCCTGGCTGATGCGCGAGTGGCGCTGTCGGCGCCCGAACGTGCGCGCCTGGTGCAGGCGCTGCGGCGCGCGCTGGGCGGTCTGCCTGATGCGGTATGGAGCGATGACCTCGCGCGTGAACGCGCGGCGCAGTCCCTGGAGAGGGTGGTGGTGGAAAGCATGAAACGCGAACGCTGGAGCGCCGGCCACGCAGGTGGGGTGGCCGTATGAACACGGTGACCCACAACCCCGCAGGCGGCTGGGGCCAGCGTGCGCGCGGCATCCTGCGCCCGGAGCTGGCGCTGGTGGTGCTGATGGCCGTGATCGTGGCCATGCTGATCATCCCGCTGCCGACGATCCTGGTCGACCTGCTGATCGGCCTGAACATGGCCGTGGCCATCGTGATTTTCCTGAGTTCGTTCTACGTCGAGCGCATCCTCAACTTCTCCACGTTCCCCTCGGTACTGCTGTTCACCACGCTGATGCGGCTGGCACTGTCGGTCAGCACCAGCCGGCTGATCCTGCTCGACGCCGATGCCGGCCACATCATCAGTGCCTTCGGCGACTTCGTGGTGGGCGACAACCTGGTGGTGGGTGCGGTGATCTTCGCCATCATCACCCTGGTCCAGTTCATCGTGATCACCAAGGGTTCCGAGCGTATCGGTGAAGTGGTGGCGCGCTTCTCGCTCGACGGCATGCCCGGCAATCCCCCTACACCTACACCGTGGTGCATGACGCCGACGGGCGCCTGTATGCCTTCAGCGACAGTGCCGAGGCCGTGGCCTGGGGCCAGCGTGCCAGCCAGCGGGCAGGGCGGCTGCAGGACCAGTACCGCGAGCGCCACGTGGAGGCCGCGCGCATCGGTGCCGTGCTCGACAGTGCCAGCGTGCCTTACGCGGTAATCCGCCTGCGCACCCCGCATCGCCCGGAAGTGGTGATCACCGCACTTGGCTTGAACGATGCCGAGCGCCAGCGCCAGGTGCAGGCCCTGCTCATACCGCAGATGCCGTACGCGGCCAGCATCGATGTGCGCCTGGTAGGCGATGGCCAGCTGGTGGCCATCGCGCGTGACGAGCTGCGCGCGCGTGGCATTACCACCCGCGCCGGCAGCCATGCCGGCCGGGCCAGTATTTCCAACGACGTGTTCCTCGATGACGCATCGCTGCACGCCATGGCGCAGTACCGCGACGACTTCGTGCAGCAGTGGGGCGAGCGCCGCGTGCGCATCAGCATCCGTTTGTGGGACGACCTGCTCAAGGGGCGTTCCTACCAGTATTCCCAGGACCAGCTGCTCTCGGTGGGCGAAGGTCGCTGGGATTTTTCTACGGCAGGTAGCCGTTGACCTTTCTTCCGGAGTAACTGTAATGACTACACCAACCGTTGGTACCAAGCCCGTTCCGGGCGACGATTTCGATGGCGATGTCCAGGGCCCGAAGTGGGGCTGGTTGGGCGACCACAGCGACCGATTTGACGCGGGGGTAACGTCCCTGAAGAAGGCGCTGGACGATGCGTTCAAGAAGATTGCCGGCGACGGCATTCCTGGCGGCGACGAGGGTGACCCGACCAATCCGGCGCACCTTGCCGACTATCAGACCGCCCTGTCGGCCTACACCACCTACCGCACCCTGCAGTCGAACTCGGCCAAGAGCCTGTCGGACATGCAGAAGCAGAACGCCCGCAACCTAGGTTGATGACCTCCTGTGCCGGCAGCGTGCTGCCGGTACCAGGACCCTATGCGGATGTTCCGCAGGAGATGCACCCGTGCAAGTGACACAGATCGCTACCGAGATCGACGTGGTGGGCGGCGCTGAAGGCGCCGCCGTACCGCTCTCGGATCGCATGAGCCAGGCGTTGGCCAACGGCTACGTCAGCGCCGGCAATGATCTGGCCTCGATCCAGGCCGCCAGCAACAATCCCACCACCGCATCGAGCCCGGCTGCGCTGCACGAGCTGCAGCTCAACCTGGCCGATTACACCAAGCGCATGATCGTCGCCGCCGGCTTGGCCAACCACGCCAACAAGACGGTGGAGACGCTGCTCAAGTCATGAACATGCCGCCTTTTGCGGTGGCCGTGCGCCGCCTGAGCCGGTGGCGCGTGGTGCTGCCCCTGCTTGCACTGGTGGTGCTGGTTGGCTGCGCGCGCAAGCCACTGCTGGAAAACCTGGACGAGCGCCAGGCCAATGAAGTGATTGCCGTGCTGCTCCGCCACAACATCGATGCCGAAAAGCTCAACCTGGGCAAGGGCGGCTACCAGGTTCAGGTGGGTCCGCGCGATCTGCCCGAAGCCATTGAGCTGATGCAACGCAACGACCTGCCATCGGCGCCGCGCAGCCAGGTGTCGGCGGCGTTCCCGGCCGATTCTCTTGTCAGTACGCCGCTCGGTGAGCGTGCGCGGCTGATTTCGGCGGTGGAACAGCGTCTGGAAGAGTCACTGCAGCTGATCGATGGCGTGCAGTCCAGTCGCGTGCACCTGAACTACGATGCCAACCTGGGCACCGAAGGTCGACGTGCCGAACGCCGGCGCATGCACGTGGCCGCCGTAGTGGCACATGAGCCCGGTGTCGATGCGGAAGTGCTGTTGCAGACCGTGAAGCGCTTCCTGCGCAACACCTTTGATGGCGTGGAGTACGACAACGTCTCGGTCATCCTTACCGAGGTCGAGGGGCCGCGGACGCTCGCCGTGACGTCCGGCAACGAACGCAGCCTGCCGCTGGCCTGGATGCTGCTCTGCGGTGGCCTGGCCCTGCTGTTGCTGCTGGGCGGGTGGGTGCTGGTGCGTCTGGTGCCGGCGGTAGGCAACCGCCTGCGCACGGCATGGCAGCGGGTCAGCGCACGTGGCACCGGCACTGGCACTGGCGCAACCGGCTGGAGGCGCTGGCGTGGCGCATGATGCCATGCACATCGCTTATGCCCCGGCTGCGTACTACCGGCCGTGGCGGGCGGTGTATGCCGGCGCCTCCCTGGATCAGCAGCGCTGGCTCAACACCACGCTGATCCGCCAGCGTCGCCTGCCCATGCCGGCAACGCTGGCGGCTCCCGCGGATGTGCTGACGCGGCGGTTGATGGGGCTGTGGCCCCAGCTGCCGGAGGTAGCCACGCTCATGGCGGCCGCGCGGCTGCGTGACTGGCTGGCGTCGCAGCGCGGCTGTTCGGCATTGCCGACCACGGTGCAGGCGTTCATGCGGGCCGATCATGCGAGGCAACCGGGGGGCTGCGTGCAGGCGCCCGTACCGGCGGATCTCTCCAGGGTGCTGCTGGTCTGGGGCGGCGTCGAGCTGCAGCCGTTGGCACCGCTGCTGCCCGCCTGGCTCTCCGCGCGGCTCTCCCTTCCTTTTGCGCCGATGGCGGGCGACACCCTACGCCCGCTGCCGCGTGAACGTATCGATCTGGACCTTTTCTGGACGGCGGTGACCTATGTTGAAAAGCTTTCCTGAGCACGTGCTGGCGCATGCGCAGGGCGGAGTGATCGCGCCCAGTGCGCTGGGCCAGGCCGCACGGGCCGACCAGCTCGAATCCGCCGCGCGGCGCCGCGCCTCCGCTGTGTTGGGGGCATTGCCCGAGCAGGTGGACGCCTCCATCGCACAGGCGCGCGTTGATGGATTCGGCCAGGGCTACGCCGACGCCATTGCCGAGGCGGTGCCATTGCTCGCGGCCGCGCTGGGCGACGTACAGGCCACGCGTCAAGCGGTACTCGGCCAGGTGCGTGAGGTGATCTCCGCAAGTCTTGCCGCCGAAGGCGTGGACGCGGCCTTGGTGGTGCGTCGCTGCGAGCAGTTGCTGGGTACGGCCGAGGCGGGTCTGGTGCTGTACGTGCCCGAGCTGATGCCTGCACTGGGCGAAACCGTGTTGGCGCAGCTGGCGACGAAGGCCGACGCTCCGCCTGTGCAGGTAATGGCTTGCCGGTCGGCGTTGCCGATGCTCAAAGCCGGTCCTTTGTTGTTTGAACTGGACCCGGTAGGCGCCATGGCCGCCGCCGTGGAAGCCAGCGTGGATGCCAATGCACTGGAAGCGGCCGCGCGCCAGCGCGCCGGTGCCTATGTGAGCGGGATCGACGCCCGCCTCAAGCGGTTGCCCTTACCCCTGACCCCGATTGGAGTAGATTGATGATGCTTGAAAAACTGGGGGCGATGGCGCCCCTCAACACCGCTACGGTGGAGGGCCAGAAGCAGACGCTGATGCAGCGCATGCAGGCCGCGGTGGACGATCCGTCCATCAACCCACCCGAGCCTGGCATCAACCCGCCGGAGCCCGGTCACGACATCAAGCCGATCGCGCCGGACATGGCGGAGGTGACCCGGGAAATGGCCGCGAAGTTCTTCCGCGACGAGTTCATGCGGCTGATGATCTTCGGCGATGAGGACATGCTCGGCGCCAAGCCCGACGACGTGTGATCTGCAGTGCGGGCCGCAAGTGCGGCCCGCACTTCGTTTCAACGCGACGGCGGTGCCTCGCTGGTGGCCGGCGCGGCCAGCCAGCGCTCTATCTTCGCTTCCAGGATATCCAGCGGCATCGAGCCATCGCGCAGCACCTCGGCATGGAACCGGCGCGGGTTGAACGCCGCACCCTGCGACGCCTTGGCCTTGTCGCGCAGTTCCATCATCTTCAGCTCGCCCAGGCCATTGGCCAAAGTCTGGCCGGGCAGGGCCATGAAGCGCTCCACCTCGGCGGTGGCATCTTCCACCGGCATGTCGGCGGTCTTGACCAGATAGTCCACCGCCTGCTTCTTGCTCCATCCCTGCGCGTGCACGCCGGTATCGGCCACCATGCGCGCACTGCGGGTCAACGCACCCTGCAGGTAGGCAATCTTTGCGTAGGGATCCTGATAGACGCCCAGTTCCTCGCCCAGCGATTCGGCATACATGCCCCAGCCCTCGACGAATGCAACATCGCCGCCGAGGCGACGGAAGCGCGGCAGCTTGTCCAGTTCCTGTTGCAGCCCCAGCTGCACGTGGTGGCCGGGAATGCCTTCGTGCAGGAACTGCGCCGGCGCCGACCAGGTGCGGCGGCTGGGCAGGGCATTGGTGTTCACGTAGAGCACGGCCGGGCGCATGCCGTCGGGCAGCGACGGCTGGTAACTTACGGCGGCGGCGCTGGCAGCGCGGTCGGCTTCCACCGGGCGGATTTCCAGCGGTGCCTTGGGCAGCGTATCCAGCAACGAAGGCAGGCGCGCGCCCACCTGCTGCTGAAGGTGCTTGTAGCGCATCAACAGCGCATCGGGCGTGGCGTACTGGAAGTTCTTGTCGGTGCGCATGCTGCGCAGCAGCTTCTGCTGCGAGCCACGGATGCGGTTTTCCTTCATCACCGCCGCAATCTGCTCCTGCAGGCTGGCCACGCGCTGCTCGCCCAGCGCGTGGATCTGCTGCGGGGTGAGCGTGCTGGCGGTGCTCTGCACGATGTTCTGGGTGTACCACGCCATGCCATTGGGCAGCGCGGACAGCCCATCGGTTTTCCGGGTGGCCGGCAGGTATTCGGTGGCGATGAAGCCTCGCAGGGCGCGGTAGGCCGGCATCAGCCGGAACTCGATCATGCGCTTGTAGTCGGCGGTGATGCGCGCCTTGTCTGCTTCAGGGAAATCGTCGGGCATGTTGCGCACCGGCGCCCAGAAGATGCTCTCTTCGGCGGTGGGCTTGATCACCGCATCCAGCTGCGGCAGCACCTTTTCCATCAGGTCGCGCGGCTGCACCACGCCGGCACGCATGCCCTCGCGCATGTTGGCGATGGCCTGGTCGAACAGCGGCGGAATGCCCAGCGAGCGCTTGGACCAGGTGTCGTAGTCCTGCACGGTGTTGAACGGCTGCGCGCCCGAGCCGGAACCCAGGATCGCCATGATGCTGCCGAGGTTGTAGTACTGGCTCACCGGCAGCATCCAGCCCGGGTACTTCTCGGCAGCCAGCGACATGCGCGCATCGCGCACGAAGATCTGGTAGCTCAGCAGGTCCTGGCCGGTGAGGCCGTCCGGGCCGATCTTCTCGACCTTGCCCAGCCATTGTTCGGTGAAGTCATGCGACTGCTGGCGGTAGGCGGCCGAGAGGATGTTCGGCAGTTGGTCGTTGTGGCGGGCATCGCCCTGGAAGGTGGCCTGCAGCGGGTTGAGCCGCATCGAGGCGTCCCAGTACTCGTCGTAGATGCGCTCGAGCTGGGCGGCCTTGGTCTGCTGGCGCACCAGCGGTTGCCGCGCGGGCGCGGCGGCGGGGCGGGCGCGGGGTTTGGCCTTGGGCTTGGCCTGGCGCGTCTGTGCGGCGGCGGGCCGGTTGGCCTTCTTCTTGGCGGCTTCGGCCGGGGCAGCGGCAGTGAAGACCAGCAGTGAGGCAATCACGAGCGCCAGGGCACGGGCGGGGTGGGGCATCGAATGCTTCCGTAAATCCTGTACAGACCCGGGAGCTTGCCTGATTCAGCCGGACACAACCACCTCAGCGCCCCGCCCATACAGCGTAGAGACACGCCATGCGTGTTCCACGCAGCGCGGGCCGATGCCCAAAAACCCCTATTCAGCGCTCCCCAGCCCGCGTAAACGGCACGGTTTCAGGCGCCACAGCCCCACCGGAGATGATGAAGCTCATCGCCTGGTCCACCGTCCAGTCGGTCGGGGTCAACAGCTCCCACCGGCACGATTTCCAGATACCCGGAAGTCGGGTTGGGGGTGGTCGGCACATACACGGCCGCCAGCTCGCGGCCGGTGCCCTGTTCACGGATCACCCGCGTCACCAGGCCCACCGCCTTCATGTCGCGGTGCGGGAAGTCGATCAGCACCACGCGCTGGGTGGTACCCGGCTCGGTCTGCAGCATGTCCAGCAGTTTCTTGGCGCTTTCATAGATGATGCTGGCCAGTGGAATGCGCTTGATCACCGCACCGAACCAGCGCAGCAGGCGCTGGCCGATCACGCGCCGGCTGAGCACGCCCACGCTCAGGATCACCAGCAGCGTAGCGAGCAGCCCAAACACGTTCTGCATCCACTCGACCTTGACCCAGCCCAGGTAATGCGGGAACGAGGCGGCGATCTGCGCCGACAGCGGCACCACCACCGGGCTGCTGATGCCCGACAGCAGCACGAATACGAATTTGATCACCACCCAGGTCAACCAGATCGGCAGCAGCGTGAGCAGGCCGGTCAGGAACAGGCGCTGCAGGGAAGGGCGCGGAACGAGATGGGGGGCTTCGGTTGACATCGGCGCATTGTAGCGGGGCGCGGGCCCGGTTTACGCGGCCAGCCACCACAGAATGCGTCCTGTCTGGAAATGCTGTGTTGACCGCAGTGAAATGGACCGGATCACGATTGCCGCTCGACCGGCTGCACGTCAAACGCGCGCCTGTGGCTTCAACCGGATGTACACCTGCTTGCGCACCCGCGCCACGACTTCACCCTGCGCATCGACAATGTCATTGCTGAACCAGTGCAGATACTTCTCACCACTGGCGGTAGCTGCCCGCAATTGATCCAGCAGCGTCTCATCCAGCCGGAACTCGGCGGTTACCGTCCCACGGCCAGGCTTGAGGAACTCGATCTCACCCGCCCGATCCCACACGTAGTAATCGCGACCCAGGTTCTGCATGACAGTGAGCATCCAGAACGGATCGGTCATCGCAAACAGGCTGCCACCAAAGTGCGTCCCCACATAGTTCTTGTTCCACGGCCGCATCCGCAGCTCCACCCGGACAAACCGGTAGTCGGGCGTGACCTGCGAAACATGGATGCCGGCAAACAGAAACGGCGGCCACAGATTGAGTCCATGGCGGAACAGGCTGGCTTTCATAGCGCGGGCAAGGGGCAGGGGAGGTACGGAAAGCTTACCATCCGCAACCGTATGGTGCGCAATCCGCTTTCCCGCCCTGCCTCCCGGCCGGCCAATCGGCCACTCCGCCAAACGGCCGAATGGCCGAGTGGCCGGGTAGCCGAGTGGCCGAAATGGCGGAATGGCGGAATGGCCGAGCCGCCGGTAGCGGTCGCATCCCGATCGACCGCCGACCAAGGTGATTACCCGGATGAGGCATGACCGACGACGAAGCGCGAGCTGCTTTTAGGAGCTGAGACCTTCAGTCAATTGATGTAGCACTGAATGTCATCCGCTGCTCGTTCGCATGTAAACCGAACGGTTTGGTAAATGGGCAACTGGCCATGGACAGGAATTTTCGCCCATGTTGCCCGCTCGATGAACGCTTCGGTCCAGGGGCTGTCCCCAGCTCGGTAGTCAAAGATGGTGTCGCCCTCTGACGGTGCGAAGTCCAGCCTCCTTTCCTGAATCGGATTAAGCGAGTAGCCCTGGGGAAGAGAACTGTGGAGATAGCTCCAACGACGAGCATCATGATCGAAGTAGTAGTACGAGTAGCTGCTTTCGTTACCTCTGAAGTTCATAGAAGCTACGATTGGGCGATCACCGTTCACCGCGTAGTGGAACTTGAGGAGTCTTCCCCCACTCTTGGACGTGTCGAGGAACGAGAGTTCGCTGTGCTCGGAGAGGTAGCGACGGACCGACTCTCTGGCCTGTGTGTGATGCGGGTTGAGGGCTGTGAGGTCTTGGCCCCAAAGGTGACGATACCTCCTCCCATGCTCAGTATTGGGGGCGAAAAGGGCGACGTCACTGATGAAATGCCGCATCTCCCCATCGCGGGGATCGTAAAGAGACATCATTCCCAGGAACTGCGTCTGCAGCCAGCCCTCCGCCACGAAAGACTCCGCCTTGAGCGCGCCGTCCCGTAGATCAACGTCGTACCCCACAATCGTCAGCTTCTGCGCGTCATACACATAGTGCCTACCAACCCCCTGCGCCAGCGCCACATCCTCCATCTCATCCGGCGTGCAGTAGTAGCACTTGTATGCAATCGGATCTTCGTCGTTGGCGACCGCCTGCATCGGCATCGCCGCCAGCAACAACCACAGCACCTTTTTCATGGTCCAGCTCCTTGCCAACCCGCACACGCGGGGTAGGCGAAGTGGAGCAGCTGGCGTGATGGCGCGGTATAGGAATTCAACGAACGCGCGTGTCGTGAAATCACTTCGGCAACGCAGTGCCGGAATGAGTGTGACGAAGTGCATGCTTGAATGGCTGATCGCGTCTGGAACGGTAGAGCCACGCCCTGCGTGGTTGTGCGGTGCCGGAACGTAGAGCAGCCACGCAGGGCGTGGCTCTACGCGCTATTGTCGGTTTCCATGTCGCCGGTGGCGTAGCCGTCGCGACCTGCGGCCTTGGCGCGGTACAGCGCTGCGTCGGCGCCTTCGAAGTAGTGGCGCGGCTCGCTGCTGGCATCGGGGGTGTGGGTGTACAGCCCCACGCTGAGGGTGATCTGCGCGTGCGGCTGCGGTCCGGGCGACAGATGCATGCCGCGTACCGCGGCGATCAGGTCTTCGACGACCTGGACCGCGCCTTCCGACGTCGTATCGGGCAACACCAGCGCGAACTCGTCGCCACCAAAGCGCGCGGCCATGTCGCGAGGGCGCCGCGCATGCGCACGGATCTCGTTGGCGATCCGGCGCAGCACCGCATCGCCGGCATGATGCCCATGCAGGTCGTTGTGCTGTTTGAAGTGGTCCACGTCGATCAGAACAAGGGTCAGCGGACGACCACTGCGGCGGCCGGCATCATGTTCCTGTTGCAGGGTCTGTTCGAAACGCACGCGGTTGCCCAGCCCTGTCAGGCCATCGCTGTTGGCCTGCCGGCGCCACGCGCCGATCCGCCATAGTACCCACGCGCAGATCACCGCCAGCATGCAGGTCAGCGCTGCAGCGGGCGCGAACCACAGGTCGCCGGCGCGCAGCAGCACGAAGCTGGACAGCAGCGCCAGCGGCAGGGCCAGCAGGGCACTGGCGACGGCACGCGGCAGGGTCAGGCCCAGCGCGCACAGCGCCACCAGCAGCCCGCTCAAGGCTGCCTGCCACGAGGGCGCCAGTACGCCGATCACATTGCCGGAAAGCAGCATCGACGCCACGTTGGCCTGGTATTCGGTGCCGCTCATCCAGCGCTCGCGGGTGGTCGGGGTGAGCAGGCGCGGGGCGATGCCGCTGGCGGTCATGCCCACCAGCACCAAGCGGTCGTGCAGTACTTCCGGCGCGACATCGCCGTTCAACACATCCGCATACGACACCTGCGGGAAGCGATCCGGCGGGCCGGCGAAGCGCACGCGCACGTAGTGGTTGCGGTGCCATTGGTAGGGCGCGTCATGCCGTGGGCGGGTATCGATCAGCCCGGGAAGGGGGCCACGCGTGTTGGCCAACGCCAGGCCCAGCGCAGGCCAATGCGGCGAGCCGATGCCCGCCGTGAGGTACAGCCCGCGGGTAACGCCGTCGGCCTCCACTTCAACGTCGCTGTGGCCCAGCATTGACGCATTGGCGGCGATCAACGGAATCGGCAGCAGTTCCTCGGCCATGCGCGGCCCGCTCGACGGCGCGGCCAGCACCGGCAGCACCACATGCCCATTGCGGCGGATCGCCGCAGCCAGTTCGGCATCCTGTGCACTGTCCTGGCGATCCGGTTCGGACAGCAGCAGGTCCAGCACCACGCGCTGGCTGCCGGCTGCGGTCAGGCGGTCCAGCAGCCGCGCATGGGTCGAACGCGGCCACGGCCACTGCCCAAGCTGCTGCAGGCTGCTGTCGTCGATGGCCACCACCAGCAGGCGCGGATCGGGCGTGTAGTCCCAAGACCCGACGTAGGTGTCGTAGATCGCTTCATCCTGCTTCCAGAACCACTGCCCGTGGCTGGCGGCCGCCGCCAGCACGCCCACCAGCACCGCGAGCACGATGCGCCGGGGCCAGGAGAGCGTGAGCGGCCTCACAGCAGCAGGAGCAGCAGCAGCGCGCCGGCACCGGCGCCATAGCAGGTACGACAGGGCAGCGCGACCTGCTGCGCAGGCGAGAACGGGCCGCCGTAGCCGTCGTCATCGATCGTCTGCACGCGCACGTGCAGGGTGCCGTGCCATGGCCGCTTGAGCGTGACCTCGGGTTGGTCCACCTGCTGGTCGAGCAGCGGCTGGGCGAAGTCGCCACGCTTGTCCAACTGCACGCGGTAGCGCTGGCCGGGCTCGCCTGCCTGCCAGCGCAGGGTGAGTTGGCCCCTGGCTGCCTGCGGCGGCTGCAGGCCGGGGTCCACCGGCGCGTCACTGATGCCCAGCGCCACGGGCTGGCCGAAGCGGCCGCGGTGTCCGTTGCCGTCGCGCGAGGCCACGCGCCAGAAATAGTCGCCGGGGGGCAGGTCTTCGGCAGCACGCACGCGGGTGCCGCGTCCTTCCTGCTCCAGTACCGGCTGCAGGAACTGCGGCTCGGTGGCAACCTGCAGCACGGTGCTGGCGGCGCCTTGCACCTGGCTCCACTCGAAGCGCGGGCGCGGGCTGGTGATCGTTTCGCCATTGACCGGGCGCACCGTGAGCGGCGGCGCCGGCTGGTCGCGCACTTCGAAATCGGCCTGCGCATCCAGGCCTTCCACACCATCGGCACTGACCGCACGCACCAGCAGCCGCAGCAGGCCGGGGGGAAGGTCGGGCACGGTCATGGTGGTGTCGGCGGTGTCCCTGGCGAACACGAGGATCTCCGGCTGATCGGCGCGCACTACTTCTACCCGGTACTGGGTGGCCTGCGCTACTGTTTCCCACGCAATTTGGGCCGGTAGTGGGTCCAGGCGCAGTCCAGTGCGGGCCAGAACAGGGGCGGGCAGCAGCGCTTCGGGCATGTCGGGACGGGCGTCCAGCGCCCGGTTGCGGGTGGCTTGGCCGCGGGCAACCCGTCGCTCGCCGCGCTGGTTGCCGACCTGCACGCGGCCTTCCAGTACCTCGGTGGCGGCCACGCCGCCCTGACCGCCGGCACTGACCCGGAACTGCGTGCCGCGCACGCTGCTGGTCGCGGTCGGGGCATCGATGATGTAGCGCGAGGCCGGGCCCTTGGCGGGGGTGACCCGGTTGCTGCTGCGGCCCTGCTCCAGGCGCAGGCGGGTGTCGACCATGCCGGTGTGGCCGTAACGGCTGAGCTGGTCCAGGCGCAGGTGCGAGTGCTCGCGCAGCTGCAGGCGCGAGTCGTCGGCGAAGGCGAGGGTCACGCTGGCATCTGCCCCGGTGATCAGGTGCGTGCCGATGCCCAGCCGTTCGCCCTCCACCACAGGGCGCAATGCACCACTGTCGCCCCAGCCGGGCGTGCACCCCGCCGCGCACGGCCAGCACCCGGGCGGGCGCAGGCTGCACGCGCAGCCACGCGATGGGAAACCGGAGCGGGGTGCCGGGGGGCAGCCGGTAAGGGTCAGCGACGCGGTTGTGCGCCTGCAGGCGTGCCCAGGGCACATCCGGCTTGAGGTAACGCCCGCCCAGGTCCCACAGGGTGTCGCCGGGGCGGACCCGGTAGGTCCAGTCCTGGGCCAGCACGGGGCAGGCGGACAGCAGCAGCGCCAGCAGCGTCAGCAGGCGGATCGAAGGGGCGCGCAGGCGCGGGAAGCGGGTCGAACTCACGGTCATCTGTGCCCCTGGAGGCGGGGCCGAGCCGTAGGGCCCCCATGGCCAGACCGCATCCCCCGAATGGATCGCGGTCGAAAACTAGACCGCGATCACATTATTGACCGCTGCCGGTGCAGGGATTCTGAACGGCGGACGCGCTCAGAACAGCAGCGCGGCCATCGAACGGCGGTAGCGACCGACCAGCGCGGCGTCGTCGATGACCTTGAAGGCATCGATCAGCAGTCTGCGCGGCAGGTTGTCACTGTAGCTGCCGTCTTTCCGCAACATGGCCAGGAACTGCTCCAGCGCGGCTTCGTCTTCACCGCCCAGCAGCTGCTGCACGCCGCGCAGGTGGCGGGCCTGCAGGTCGCCGCCATCGGCCGCGATGCGCGCGTCCAGCTGCTCCGGTGCCGGGGCGTCCTGCAGGGCCTTGGCGAAATCCAGGCGGGCGCGGGCGCGTACGGCGCGGTCGTCGGTGGACAGGTTGGCCGGCAGGGCATCGATCAATGCGCTGGCTTCGGTGGTGGCGCCGGTCTGCAGCAGGGCCAGGGCCAGGTCGAGCTTGAGCTCCTCCTTGTCCGGCTCGGCGGCGATGCCGGCGCGCAGCACGTCCACGCGGGCCTGCGGGTCCAGGGGTGCGGGCTCATCAGCCGCAGCTTCCGGAGCTTCGGCGGGGCTGATGCCGTGCTGGGTGAGGAACTCGCGCAGCTGGCCTTCGGGGATCGCACCGGGGAAGCCATCCACCAGCTGGCCGCCCTTGACCAGGAACACGGTGGGCACCGAGCGGATCTGGAAGGCGGCGGCAATCTGCTGCTCCTTGTCCACATCCACCTTGGCCAGCTCGAAAGCGCCGTTGTACTCGCCGGCCAGCTTTTCCAGCATCGGGCCCAGGGTCTTGCAGGGCTCGCACCAGGTGGCCCAGAAATCGACCAGTACCGGGGTCTGCAGCGACTTCTGCAGCACCTGTGCTTCGAAGGTTTCGGTGGTGGCGTCAAAGACGTGGGGCAGTTCGCTCATGGTCGGAAGATCAACGATAAAGATGTACGCAGTGTATGGTGCCGGCGATATCGAGAAGCAACCCCAATCGGTCGGGGTTGCCGTATAGGCGATGGCGCCACGCTGGCGGAGAATGGCCGCATGAAGACACTGCAACGTTTCGATCCACTGCTGGGCGCCCTGGCTGCGGTGCTGTTCCTGGCCTCGGTGCTGGGCTTTGGCGCGCTACTGCCGGGCTACCTGCCATTGGGGCACCCGGTGGCGCTGCTGGGTGCGACCGGGGTGCCGCATGCGGTGGCCTTCGACCTGCTTGGCTTCGTGTTGCCCGGGCTGCTGGCGGCGGTGGTGGCCGTGCGCCTGCTGGCGCGGGTGCCGGTCACCGCGCCGTGGACGATGCGGGTGGGCGGGCAGATGCTGGTGCTGTCCGGGCTGGCCTTCGCCGCGATGGGCGTGCTGCCGTTGGATCCCACCGACATCCAGAGCCCGGCCAGCCAGTTCCACGCCAGCGCGTGGATGGTCTGGGTGCTGGCGTTCGTGCCGGGCGCACTGATGGCGGGCTTCGGGGCGCGTCGCCTGCCGGGCTGGGGGCGGCTGGCGGCACTGCACGTGTCTGCGGGACTGGCCGTACTGGTGGGTGCCTTCGTGCTGCAGGCGGTCATTCCGGCGCCGGTCGCGCAGCGCGTAGCCTTCGTTGCCTGGGCGGTGTGGCTTGCGGCGGCGCTGCCAGTGGCCAGCAAGGTCCGCCACGACTGAACTGGCGGATTCGGCCGCAATCCACGCGGGTGCGCGCGCGGGATGACCGTTGTAGATAATCCGGAAATGGGTAATTCCTTGATTTATCAACGGGATGCCATTCCAGTCCCGTATCCGTAGCGTCGATGATTGGAGCCCTTTGCCGCACTGCGGTACGCTGTGCCGCTTTGCCGCCGCAACTGTGTTTTCCATGACCAGCGTCGAACCCAACGTATACGATCCGCAGCAGGTTGAATCCGCCGCCCAGAAGTTCTGGGACGCCACGCGCGCCTTCGAGGTGAGCGAGGCCTCGGACAAGCCGAAGTACTACTGCCTTTCGATGCTGCCGTACCCGTCGGGCGCGCTGCACATGGGCCATGTGCGCAACTACACCATTGGCGATGTGATCAGCCGCTACAAGCGGATGACCGGGCACAACGTGCTGCAGCCGATGGGTTGGGATGCCTTCGGCCTGCCGGCGGAGAACGCGGCGATCAAGAACAAGACCGCGCCGGCCAAGTGGACCTACGCCAACATCGAACACATGCGTGGGCAGTTCAAGTCGATGGGCTACGCGATCGACTGGTCGCGCGAGTTCGCCACCTGCACACCCGAATACTACGTGCACGAACAGCGCATGTTCACCCGGCTGATGCGCAAGGGCCTGGCCTACCGGCGCAACGCGGTGGTGAACTGGGACCCGGTCGACCAGACCGTGCTGGCCAACGAGCAGGTCATTGACGGCCGTGGCTGGCGCTCCGGCGCGCTGGTGGAGAAGCGCGAGATTCCGCAGTGGTTCCTGCGCATCACCGATTACGCCCAGGAACTGCTGGACGGCCTGGATGAACTGCCGGGGTGGCCGGAGTCGGTCAAGACCATGCAGCGCAACTGGATCGGCCGCTCCGAAGGGCTGGAGATCCAGTTCGACGTGCGCGATGCCGACGGCAGCGCGCTGGATTCGGTGCGCGTGTTCACCACTCGCCCGGACACGGTGATGGGCGTGACCTTCGTGTCGATCGCAGGCGAGCATCCGCTGGCCCTGCATGCGGCGAAGTCGAACCCGGCGCTGGCCGCGCTGCTGGCCGAGATGAAGCAGGGCGGCGTGTCCGAGGCTGAGCTGGAAACCCAGGAAAAGCGCGGCATGGACACCGGCCTGCGCGCGGTGCACCCGGTCACCGGCGCCCAGGTGCCGGTGTGGGTGGCCAACTTCGTGCTGATGGGCTACGGCACCGGCGCGGTCATGGCCGTTCCCGGGCACGACCAGCGCGACTTCGAATTCGCCAACAAGTACGACCTGCCGATCCGCCAGGTCATCGCGCTGAAGTCGCCGCGCAAGGACGAAACCGCCTACGACCCGCGCAACTGGCAGGACTGGTACGGCGACAAGACCCGCGAGACCGAGCTGGTCAATTCCGACGAATTCGATGGCCTGGATTTCCAGGGCGCCTTCGAGGCGCTGGCTGAACGCTTCGAGCGCAAGGCCCAGGGCCAGCGCCGGGTGAACTACCGCCTGCGCGACTGGGGCGTGAGCCGCCAGCGTTACTGGGGTTGCCCGATTCCGGTGATCTACTGCCCCAAGTGCGGCGCGTTGCCGGTGCCGGAAGAACAGCTGCCGGTGGTACTGCCGGAAGACGTCAACTTCGTCGGCACCGGTTCGCCGATCAAGGCCGATCCGGAATGGCGCAAGACCACCTGCCCCGATTGCGGTGGCGCTGCCGAGCGCGAGACCGATACCTTCGATACCTTCATGGAATCTAGCTGGTATTACGCCCGCTACACCTCCCCGGGTGCCCGTGACGCGGTGGACAAGCGCGGCAACTACTGGCTGCCGGTGGACCAGTACATCGGTGGCATCGAACACGCGATCCTGCACCTGATGTACTTCCGTTTCTTCCACAAGCTGCTGCGCGATGCGCGCATGGTGGACAGCAACGAGCCGGCGCAGAACCTGCTGTGCCAGGGCATGGTCATCGCCGATACCTACTTCCGCCAGAACCCGGACGGGTCCAAGGACTGGATCAACCCGGCCGACGTGGACGTGCGGCGCGACGAGCGTGGCCGCGTCACCGGCGCGGTGCTGATCGCCGATGGCCAGCCGGTGGAAATCGGCGGCACCGAGAAGATGTCCAAGTCCAAGAACAATGGCGTGGACCCGCAGGCCATGGTGAGCCGCTACGGCGCCGACACCGTGCGCCTGTTCTCGATGTTCGCCGCACCGCCGGAACAGTCTCTGGAGTGGAACGAGGCGGGCGTGGACGGCATGGCGCGCTTTCTGCGCCGGCTGTGGACGCAGGTGCAGAAGCATGCGGACGAGGGGATTGCCCCGGCGCTGGACCTGGCGGCGCTGACCGCCGAACAGAAGGCGCTGCGCCGCAAGACCCACGAAACCATCGGCAAGGTCGGCGACGACTACGGCCGCCGCCACAGCTTCAACACCGCCATCGCCGCGGTGATGGAGCTGATGAACGCGCTGGCCAGGTTCGATGACGGCTCCGACCAGGGCCGTGCGGTCCGCCAGGAAGCGCTGCAGGCCACCGTGCTGCTGCTCAACCCGATCACCCCGCATGCCAGCCATGCGTTGTGGCAGCTGCTGGGCCATGGCGAAACGCTGCTGGAAGACCAGCCGTTCCCACAGGCCGATGCCGGCGCGCTGGTGCGTGATGCGGTGACCCTGGCCGTGCAGGTCAATGGCAAGCTGCGTGGCACCATCGAGGTGGCTGCCGACGCCGCGCGCGACCAGATCGAGGCACTGGGCCTGGCCGAGCCGAATGCGGCGAAGTTCCTGGACGGGCTGACCGTGCGCAAGATCATCATCGTGCCGGGCAAGATCGTGAACATCGTGGCGGGGTAAGCCCGGCTCTACGTGCTTCGTTCACGCAGGGTCGGGCATCGTATCGGCATCCATTTTTCTGTTGCCGGCTTCGCCCGGCTCCTCCAGACTGTGAACATGACCCGATTCCTGCTTGCCCTTGTTCTTACCGCTACCCTCGCCGGCTGTGGCTTCCACCTGCGCAACAAGCTGATGCTGCCGGCCGATACGGCGGCGGTGAAGGTGGTCTCCACGGCGCCCTACAGCGAACTGGCCAAGCTGCTCCGGCGTGGCCTGCAGGCATCGGGCGCGACGCTTGCCGACGCCGACAGCAAGGAACCGGCCGCGCAGCTGCAGGTGTTGTCCGAGCGTTGGGGCGACCTGCCCATCGCGATCGATGCCCAGGGCCGCGCACAGGAGTTCAGCCTCCGCTACGCGGTGATCTTCGTGTTCCGTCGCGAAGACGGCAGCGACCTGGTCCCGCAGCAGGTCATCGAGCTGTCGCGCGACTACGTCTCGCCGCCGACCGATTCCACCGGTACCACCACCGAACGCGAGATCCTGGCCGACGAGCTGCGCCGTGAGATGTCGGCGTCGATCATGCGCCGCATTGACAGTGTTGTGCGTGCCGAGCTGGAGCGCGGGCGGCTCAACCCGCCGGCCAAGCCGACCGCCGATCCGGCAGCGGCGCCTGCCGGCGTGCCGTCGACCACGCCGTCGACCACGCCTCCGGCCGCAGTGCCGGCCGTCAAGCCGCCGCAGGGCGGCTGACCGGCCCGCCTGGCGGACCGGCCGCACGATGGAACTGCGCCCCGAACAGCTTGCCAGCCAGCCGGCCAGCCAGGCTCTGGCGCCGGTGTACCTGATTGCCGGGCCGGAAACGCTGCGCGTGCTGGAAGCGGCCGATGCAGTGCGTGCGCGGGCCCGCGCCGACGGCATCAGCGAACGCGAAGTGTTCGATGCCGACGGCCGCGATTTCGACTGGAACCAGCTCGACGCCACCTTCAATGCCCCCAGCCTGTTCAGTGCGCGCCGGCTGGTGGAGCTGCGCCTGCCGACCGGCAAGCCGGGCAAGGAGGGTGGGGAGGTCATCAGCCAGTTCTGCGCCAACCCGGCGCCGGACGTGATCCTGCTGATCACCTGCAACGAATGGAGCAAGGCGCACCAGGGCAAGTGGGCCGAGGCGGTGAGCCGCGTCGGCGTGCTGTCGGTGGCCTGGGCGATCAAGCCGCACGAGCTGCCGGACTGGATCGAACGCCGCCTGCGCCAGCAGGGCCTGCGCGCGGACCCGGCCGCCGTGCAGCGGCTGGCCGAGCGGGTGGAGGGCAACCTGCTGGCGGCCGCGCAGGAAATCGACAAGCTGGCGCTGCTGGCCAGTGGCCAGACCCTGGATGTGGACACCATGGAATCGCTGGTGGCCGACGCCGCCCGCTACGACGTGTTCCGCCTGCTGGAAGCCACGTTCTCCGGGCAACCGGCGGCGGTGCTGCGCATGCTGGCCGGGCTGCGCGGCGAAGGCGAGGCGGTGGCCGCGCTGATGCCGATGGTGATCCGCGAGATGCTGTCCACCGCCGCGCTGGCCAGGGTGCAGGCGCGCGGTGGCAACCTGGCGGCCGAAATGAAGAGCCGCGGCATCTGGGAATCGCGCCAGGCGCCGTTCAAACGCGCGCTGCAGCGGCACCCGGAAGCCAAACGCTGGGAGCGCTTCGTCGCTGAGGCCGGGCTGGTGGACCGCATGGCCAAGGGGCGCGCCGACGGCGATGCCTGGCTGGGCCTGGAGCGGCTGCTGGTGGCCGTGGCCGAAGCGCGCGCGGTACGCCTGCTCGCGCGCGCCTGAGCCCCGTGGGCCTGCGCATCCATTACGGTGGAACCTTCGACCCCGTGCACCTGGGGCACCTGGCCATCGCGCGGGCGGCGCGCGACCAGTTGCAGGTCGCGGTGCGCCTGCTGCCGGCGGCCGATCCGCCGCACCGGCAGGCCCCCGGTGCGAATGCCGCCCAGCGGGCGGAGATGCTGGCGCTGGCGATCGGCGATGAGCCGGGACTGCTGCTGGACCGGCGCGAGCTGGAACGCGCCCAGCGCCAGCCGGCGACCCCTTCCTACACCGTCGACACGCTGCGCGAACTGCGTGCCGAGTTGGGCCCGCGCCAGCCCATCGCCTGGCTGGTAGGCGCCGACAGCCTGCTGGGCCTGCCCAGCTGGCACCAGTGGGAGGACCTGTTCGAGCTGGCGCACTTCATCGTGGCCGACCGCCCGGGAAGCTCGCTGGAGCAGGCCCTGCCGGCCCCGCTGCAGCAGGCGCTGGAGGGGCGTTGGGCAGACACCGACAAGGCGCTGTTCAGCGCCCCCGCAGGGCGCGTGTTGCGCCTGCACGCCCCGCTGCGCAACGAATCCGCCACGGCCGTGCGGGAGCGGATCGCCGCCGACGGGGACTGGCGCGGGCTCCTGCCACCGCCGGTCGCCGATTACATCGCCCGCCATGGCCTGTACGGGGTCCCTACGCCGTGAACACGTTCAGCTCCTCCGCCCCGTATAATCGGCCCCACATTTATCGAGTCTCCCTGCTTTGAGCGACCAAGCCCAGCCCCAGACCATCAAGGTCACCATGCCGAACCCGGCACCGTCCACCCAGCAGCTGCTGGAGTGCGTGCGCCAGGCCACCGAAGAACTGAAGGCCAGGGACGTGGTCGAGATCGACGTGATCGGCAAGTCCAGCGTCACCGATTTCATGGTGATCGCCTCGGGCACCTCCAGCCGCCACGTCAAGTCGATTGCCGACGAAGTGGTCAAGTTCGCCAAGAACCTCGGCATGATGCCGCTGGGCGTGGAAGGCGAGCGCGAAGCCGAGTGGGTGCTGGTTGACCTGGGCGACGTGCTGGTGCATGTGATGCTGCCGCGCGTGCGCGAGTTCTACGCGCTGGAGCGCCTGTGGACGGTGGGCGACCAGCCGCCGAGCCTGCTCGACGAGGGCGACGAAGAAGACGACTACGCTGCGCGCTGAGCGTTGCGCACGTGGTGACGACAACGGCGCCGGGTGGCGCCGTTGTCATTTGAAGGAGCATGACGATGAAAGCCAGGCTGATCGCCACCGGTGAACGCGCGCCCAGCTGGGTGGCGCAGGGTTTTGCCGAGTACCAGAAGCGGCTCTCGCACTGGTTGCCGTTCGAGCTGGTGGAAATCGAGCCGGGCCTGCGTGGCAAGGGACGCGATGCGCGTCGCGCCACCGAGGACGAAGGCAAGCGGGTGATCGCCGCGCTGCCCAAGAACGCGTATGTGGTGGCGCTGGATGTACCGGGGAAGCAACTCAGCTCCGAGCAGCTGGCGCAGCGCCTGGAGCACTGGCGCGGGCAGGGCAGGGACCTGGCGTTCCTGATTGGCGGCCCGGAAGGGCATTCGCCGGAGGTATCGGCGCTGGCCGACGAGAAGTGGTCGATCGGCCCGCTCACCCTGCCGCACATGCTGGTGCGGCTGGTGGTGGCCGAACAGCTGTATCGCGCAGCGGCGATGCTGGCCAACCATCCGTATCACCGCGCGTGAAGAAATTCCGCGCAGACGGGTTACAAGCTGCGAAAAACTGGTTACAATTTGCACCCCGCCCGAATAGCTCAGCCGGTTAGAGCACTTGACTGTTAATCAGGGGGTCGTTGGTTCGAGTCCAACTTCGGGCGCCAAGTTTTAACAGCCTCGCAGCGATGCGAGGCTTTTTTTTGCCTGTGACCAATGAACGAAGAAGCCCGGGCAATGCCCGGGCTTTTCGTTTCACACCAGCATGGGTCAGTTGAAGGTGTACTTCGCACCCACCGTGAAGTAACGGCCGATCGCGCCACTGAAGTGCAGCGGGTTGTAGTTCACCCCGCCGTAGGTGGTCGGGTCGAGCGGGGCGGTGCGGTCGAACACGTTCTGCACCGAGGCGTTCAGTTCGAACGCGTCGGTGATGTTGTAGCGACCGGACAGGTCGAATGTGGTGAACGAGGAGATCTTCTCCACCGGCGTGCCATCGGCATAGAACGCGAGGTAATCGCCACCGCGGCGGTCCTTGTTCTCCAGGCTGCTGATGTAGTTGACCACGCCGCTGACGCTCCACGCATCCTGCTTCCAGGTGGTGCCGAAGTTGATGCGGTCTTCGGGCGTGCCGATGCAGTTGGTCACGTCGCAGTTGCCGTGCGTGCCCACGTAATCGACCGTGTTGTCACCTTCAGTACGTTCGAACTTCAGCACGTGGCTCCACTGCAGGTCCATCTCCAGCTGGCCCGGGCCGACGTCGAAGGTCTGGCGGATATCGGTATCGATACCGCGCACCCGCGACGAGTTGGCGTTCACGTAGGCGGTATTCACCGCCAGGATGGTGCCGGTGCCGGGAATGCCGTTGATCAGGTCGGTGTCGCGCAGCACGCTGCCCGCTGCGATCGCGTCGGCGGTGCTGCCCTGCGCGATCTCATTGGTGCGCTTGATTTCCCATGCATCCACCGTCAATGACGTGGTCGAGGTCGGCTGCAGCACGATGCCGAACGAGTAGCTCTTGGACTCTTCCGGTTTCAGGTCCGGGTTCGGGCTGGTGATGATGGCCACCGGGCGCGCGCCGCAGTTGGTGGTCACATCCGCCGGCGGGCTGGCCGCGCAACGCACGGGATCACGTGCCGTGGAGAACGCCGCCAGGCCGCCATCGCCGTTCTCGGCAGGATTCGGCGCGCGGAAGCCTTCCGCGTAGGTGGCACGCAGTGCCACCCAGTCCACCGGGGTCCACTTCACGCCAAACTTCGGGGTGGCCTTGCCTTCGCCGCTTTCATATTTGTCGTAACGCACGGCACCCGACAACTCCAGCTGCTCCAGCACCGGCGCGGACAGTTCCACGTAGCCGGCGTACACGTTCTGGGTGCCGTCATAGGCCGAGTAGCCCAGGCCGATGATGTCGCCCACGTCGGTATAGGTCTGCGGGGTCAGGCTGTTGCTGGTCTTGCGCCATTCGGTACCGATCGCCAGGCCGAGCGGGCCGCCCTTGAGGTCCATCAGGCTGCGCGAAACGGTGAAGTCGAACATGTCCAGGCTGGATTTGGCGTTGGCCTGGATCTGCGGCGAAATATAGTCGTACAGCGCCTGCGAGTTCTGCCCGGCGTTGTCGCCGATGCGCCAGGTCCCACCCGCGCAGGCCGGGTCGCCCAGCGCGCATTGCACGGCGCTGTAGCGAAGGAAGCCGTCACGCTTGTTGACCAGGTTGGTGCTCGAATGCAGGTAGGCCGTGTCGTAGCCCCACTCGCCCCAGTTGCCCTTGGTGCCGACCAGGAAGCGGGTGAACTCATTGGTGTTGGTGGTCACGCGCGGGCCGACGTCCCAGGCCGAATAGCGCAGGCGCGAGGCCTGGCCCGGGATCGGGTTGTCGGGATGGGTCGGCCCAAGGACGACCGCACCCGGACCGCTGCTGGCGTTGACCGGGCCGCCGGGATAGCCCCAGCTGCCGGACACGCCGGACGGGGTGTTGCTGAAGACCGTTTCCTTCTTGGAGTACCCGATCTCGGTGTAGATCTCGCCGCCTTCGCCGTATGCAAAGCTGGCGCGGCCGAATACGTTGACGTATTCCTCCTTCGGGCTCAGGTCGCGGAACTGCTGGGCTGCATCGTACAGACAGCCGTCTTCGGCGATCGAGGCATCGGTCTGGCCCGGGATGTTGGTCACGGACTGGCAGCCCGGCAGCGGTACCAGGAAGGCCGGGTTGTCGGCATCCACGTTGCGGTCGTCGAACACCGAACCGTTCGGGCCGGCGCCGCCGCTGGTGGCGCCGTTAAGGAATGCGCCGCTGAGGAACTGCGCGTCGGAGGCGGCGATGCCCCAGCGGCGCAGGTCACCGGTACCGATCCACTTGCGGTCCTTGCGGTCGCTGATCTTGATCGCATCGGTCTTGCCGACGTCCAGGCTGAAGAAGGCGTTCCAGCCGTCTTCGGCGAGGTCACCGGTACCGGCGGTCAAGGTGGCCTTCTTTGCGTCGCCATCGCTGTCGCCGGACAGACCGTACGAACCGCGCAGGATCACGCCATCGAAATCGCTGCGCAGGATGATGTTGACCACGCCGGCGATGGCGTCGGAGCCGTAGATCGCCGATGCGCCATCCTTGAGCACTTCCACGCGCTCGACCGCGTCCAGCGGGATGGTGCTCAGGTCGGTGAAGACCTTCTGGCCGTCATCGGCCAGGCCGTAGGTGGCCATGCGGCGGCCGTTCAACAGCACCAGCGTGGAGCCGGCACCCAGGCCGCGCAGCGAGATGCCCGCGCCGCCGCCGGCAAAGCCGTTGCCGAAGGTCTTGGGAATGGAGCCGGCGCCGTCGGAGGTGAGCGTCTGCAGGTACTCGGCCACGGTGGTCTTGCCGCTGCGGTCGATGTCCTGGCGCGTCACTACCTGCACGGGCGAGGGGGTTTCAGTGTTGGTGCGGGGAATATTCGACCCGGTGACCGTGATGCGGTCCAGGTTGGTGGCCTGGTCCTGGGCCAGGGCCGAGGAGGAGGCGAAGGCGCCGGCCAGCAGCAGCACGCCGCCAGCAAGGGCCGAAGAAATGGAGTGGGCAAGCGGATTGCGACGGTTGCCGCTGTAGCGTTGTTGGATCGGGTGTTTCACAGCTTCTCTCCTGACTGGACAACCTGGGGTCTGGGCTGGGGCGCCGTCAACGGATTGACGCGTCGGCGCCAATCTAGGTTTCCAACAGGTGACGTAAACGTGAAAAATTGCTTAATTCGCGCAATTGGTGCCGGCGGTCAAAGAAGTGCGGGGCCCCGGGTTCGGGACCCCGCATCCCTGACGTTACTGCGGCAGCGAGAAGCTCACCGGGACCAGGCCCACGGCCGGCACGGCCTGCCCGTTGACCTGGGCCGGCACGAAGCGCCAGTTGCGCAGCACCTGCTGCCGCGCAGCATGGTCCAGCGCCCGCGAACCACTGCTGCGTTCGATGGAGACGGAGGTCGGCTTGCCGTCGGCGTCGACCTGCACCCGCAGGGTGACCGTCCCCTGCTCCCCGGCCCGGATGGCGGCGATCGGGTAGCTCGGCGGCGGTGCGGTGCGGTACTGCAGCTGCGCGCCGTCACCGGAAGCCGCCGGCGCCGGCTCGACCGGCGCCAGGGTCGGCGTCTGTACGTCGCTGGCCGGCAGAGGCGGCACGGCCAGTACGTCGTCCGCGCTGGCGGTGGGCAGCGGCAGCGGGGCCACGCGCGGGGTCGTGGTCGGCGCACGCACCGGCACCGGTTCCTGTGGGGGGATCGGCAGCGGCGGCTCCGGTTGCGGCACCGGTGGGGTGATCAGGTTCACCACCGTCCGCTCGCGGGGCAGCGGGGCAGCCACGTAGGCGGCGGGAATCAGCAGCAGCATCAGGGCGAGCAGGTGCAGGGCCAGCGCGGTGCTCCAGCCAAGCACGCGCGGGACGTCGATTTGCAGCGGGACCACCGGGGGATGCGTACGGACCATGCGCCACTCCTTGCCAGATGTGCGTGCGGGAACATCAACGTGCAGGGGCCGGGGCCCCGCAATGACAGCAATACCCGAGGCCGGCACGGGCCGGAAGTCAGGGGGCGCCAGGATGTTTGGCTGACAGTCAGGAATGCGCCGGCCAACGGCCGGCGCTACCGCCAGGCGCGGCTTACCGCCCCAGGTCGAACACCACGTCCAGGTTGACCGACACCGTCGATTCGCCCGGCGACACCGGAGTGGAAACATCGGCGGCCATCGGCGCGGCTGCGGCGCGCATCATCACCGGCCGGAAGTTGCCGCCGCCGCTTTCGGAGATGCTGACGATTCGACGCACGCGCAGGCCCATCGACTTGGCGTAGGTCTCGGCACGGGCCTGGGCCTTTTTCAGTGCGGCCAGGCGGGCTTCGTCATAGACCGGTTCGGGCTGGTCGATCTCGAACTGCGGGCCGTTGATCTGGTTGGCGCCCTGTGCGGCCAGCGCGTCGAGTACCTTGCCCAGCTTGGCGATGTCGCGCACCTTCAGGCTGACAGTATTGCTGGCCTGGTAGCCGGTGATCTTCGGCGCTTCATTTTCGGCGTAGCGGTACTGCGGGCTGAGGTTGACCCCGCTGGTCTGCACGTCGCGCTCGGCGATGCCGGCGGCCTTGATCGCGGCCAGCACCTTGACCATCTGTTCGGCGTTCTGGCGCATGGCCGTGTTGCCATCGGTGGCCTGGGTGACCACGCCGGCCGACAGCGTGGCCACGTCGGGCACGCGGCGGGCTTCGGCGTTGGCCGAGATGTTGAGCAGGGTGCTGTCGGCGGGGACGGCGATGGCGGGTGGGGTCTGGGCGTGGGCGGTCATCGAGGTTCCCAGGGCAAGGGACAGGGCAAGCAGCAGCGGGGACAGGGTCGGGCGGCGCATATGCATCTCCATGTGAAGGCGTTGAGGTTGGTGTCGGAGCGATGAACGTCTGGTGAGGTTTATCGGGGTTGATGACGATTCGGAGGCGTTGCTCGCGATTCAGACAGGGCCCGCAGGTTATGCTTCCGCGATGCTTTATCTCGCCTCTCGTTCGCCCCGACGAACCCAACTGCTGGCGCGCCTGGACCGACCGTTCCGCGCGCTGGACCTGGATGTGCCCGAAGTACGGGCCGCCGGGGAAACCGCCGAGGACTACGTGCAGCGCGTGGCCATCGACAAGGCCCGTGCCGGCTTGGCGCAGGTGGCCCACGACCCCGACGCGCTGGTGCTCGGCGCGGACACCGAAGTGGTGCTGGACGGCGAGGTGTTCGGCAAGCCGGTCGATGCCGCCGATGCCGCCGCCATGCTGCGCCGCTTGGCCGGCCGCACCCACCAGGTGATGACCGCGGCGGCGCTGGTCGCCGCCGGCGCCGAGCAGGCGGTGATGGTCGTGTCGGAGGTGAGTTTCATCGCGCTGGACGAGGCGGCCATTGCCGCCTACGTGGCCAGCGGCGAGCCGATGGGCAAGGCCGGGGCCTACGCCATCCAGGGCGGGGCCGAGCGTTACATCCGCCACCTGGCGGGAAGCTATTCGGGTGTCATGGGCTTGCCCCTGCAACAGACCGAGCAGTTGCTGCAGGCATTTGAATCGAAGGGAGTCGCCGGTGTCTGAAGAAATCCTGGTCAACGTCACCCCACGCGAGACCCGCGTGGCCGTCATCGAAAACGGCATGCTGCAGGAGCTGCACATCGAACGTGGCTGGCGCCGCGGGGTGGTGGGCAACATTTACAAGGGCAAGGTGCAGCGGGTGATGCCCGGCATGCAGGCGGCCTTCGTCGAGGTCGGGCTGGAGCGCGCCGCGTTCCTGCACGCCAACGACGTGGTACGGCCGGCCCCGGTGGCCAGCCCCGATACCGAGGGCACCACGCTGCCGCCGCCGTCGTCGGTGCCGATCGTGGAGCTGCTGCGCGACGGCCAGGACATCGTGGTGCAGGTGGTCAAGGACCCGATCGGCACCAAGGGCGCGCGCCTGACCACCCAGATCAGCATTCCCTCGCGTTACATGGTGCTGCTGCCGCAGTCCAAAGTGGTCGGGGTATCGGCGCGGATCGAGGACGAGGCCGAGCGTGCCCGGCTCAAGACGCTGGTCACCGAGCTGTCGGCCCAGCACGGCGGTTACGGCTACATCGTGCGCACCAACGCCGAAGGCCAGCCGGCCGAGGCGATTGCCGAAGACATCGCCTACCTGTCACGGGTCTGGAACGTGGTCGAGCGCCGTGGCCGCGAGGCGGCCCCGTGCAGCGTGATCTATGAAGACCTGAGCCTGCCGCTGCGTTCGGTGCGCGACCTGATCCGGAAGGACGTGGACAAGGTGAAGGTGGACTCCAAGGAGACCTTCACCCAGCTGCAGGCCTTCGTGGCCAAGTACATGCCGGTGCTGGCCGAGAAGCTGGAGCTGTACAGCGGCGACCGCCCGATCTTCGACATGTTCGGGGTGGAGGATGAGATCGGCCGCGCGCTGGACAAGCAGGTGCCGCTCAAATCCGGCGGCTACCTGGTGATCGACCAGACCGAGGCGATGACCACCATCGACGTCAACACCGGCTCGTTCCTGGGCCAGCGCAACCTGGAGGAAACGGTGTTCCGCACCAACCTCGAGGCCGCGCAGTCGGTGGCGCGCCAGCTGCGCCTGCGCAACCTCGGCGGGATCATCATCATCGACTTCATCGACATGGATGACGCCGAGCACCGCCGCCAGGTGCTGCGCACGCTGGAGAAGGCGCTGGCGCGCGACCATGCCAAGACCACGGTGTATGAGTTCTCGCCGCTGGGGCTGGTGGAAATGACCCGCAAGCGCACCGTGGAAAGCCTGGAGCGCCAGCTGTCCGAGCCGTGCCCGGAATGCAGCGGGCGCGGGTCGATCAAGACCGCGGAAACGGTCACCTACGAAATCTTCCGTGAGATCACCCGGGCCGTGCGCCAGTTCGATGCCGCGCGCCTGCTGGTGATCGCCTCGTCCAAGGTCGTGGCGCGGATCACCGATGAGGAATCCTCGGCGGTGGCCGAACTGGAGGAATTCCTCGGCAAGTCGATCCGCTTCCAGGCCGACGAGCAGTACCTGCAGGAGCAGTTCGATGTCGTGCTGCTGTGACCTGAGCCGGCCCGCGCAGTGGTGCGCCGGCGCCTGCGGGACCCGATGAGCGCGCCGCTGCGCCTGCGACTGCGAAGGATTCGCCGCCATGCTGTCTATGCCATGGCGATCGTACTGGTCTGTGTGGCGGTGCTGGTGGGCAGCCTCAGCCAGGTGCTGCCGCTGGCCGAACGGCACCCGGACAAGGTGGCCGGGTGGTTGAGTGCGCGTGCCGGCCAGCCGGTGCGTTTCGACCAGCTGCAGACGCGCTGGACCCGGCGCGGCCCGGTGCTGGCGTTGAAGGGCCTGCGCATCGGTGAAGGCGAGGGACTGCGCATCGGCGAGGCTGAAGTGCAGGTCTCGATGTATTCGGGGCTGCTGCCCGGCCGTTCGCTGACCGAGCTGCGCCTGCGCGGCCTGGCGCTGGTGCTGCAGCGTGCGCCCGATGGCCGCTGGTCGGTGCAGGGGCTGCCGCAACCCAAGGCCGGCGGCGATCCGCTGGATACGCTGCGCCGGCTGGGCGAACTGCAGGTCATCGGCGGCCGGCTGCGGGTGGATGCGCCGTCGTTGAACGTACAGACCGAACTGCCGCGCATCGACCTGCGGCTGCGGGTGAACGGGCCGCGGCTGGCGGTGGGCGCGCGCGCGTGGGCCGATCTCAAGGGCGCCCCGCTGACGGCCGTGGTGGATTTCGACCGTGCCCACGGCAACGGGCAGGCCTGGCTGGCCGCCGACCCGGCCGACTTCCGTGCGTGGTCGTCGCTGCTGCAGTTCGGCGGCGTGGCCCTGCAGCAGGGTACCGGCACGTTGAATGCCTGGGTGGACCTGCGCGACCGCCGCCCGGTGATGATCACCACCGATGCCGACCTGGCGGGCGTACAGCTGCGCGGTGCGCGCCTGGCCGATGGCGGGCGCCCGCAACTGAAGCTCGATACCTTGCAGCTGCGCGCGCGCTGGCGTTGGGTGCAGGGCGGCTGGCGTGCCGATGCACCGCGCCTGCGGATCGGCCTGGAAGGACGCACCGAAACGCTGGATGGGCTGTTGGTGGCCGGCGGCCAGCACATGGCGCTGGCCGGCGACAACATCGATGCCACCGCGCTGCTGCGCGGGCTGGCGTTGACCGATCGGATCGATGCCGGGCTGCGCAGTTGGCTGCACGACGCGGCGCCGAAGGTGCGCATGAGCCGCGTGCGGTTCGCCGGCGAGCGCGACGGGCCGCTGGGTTTTGAAGGCGAGCTGGAAGAGATCCAGTTCGCCGCCGCCGGCCACGCACCCGGCCTGGGTGGGGTGGGCGGCCATTTCGAGGGCGATGCCAACGGCTTCCGGCTCGACCTTCAGCCGACCCGGGTGATGCATTTCGACTGGCCCACCGGGTTCGGCGTGCGCCATGACGTGCGCCTGGCCGGCAGCATGGTGGGTTGGCGCGATGAAGGCGGCGGCTGGCGCATCGGCACCCCGGCGCTGCGCGTGCAGGGCACCGATTACGCCGCCGACGTGCGCGGCACGATGTGGTTCCAGGGCAATGGCACGCGCCCATGGATGCAGCTGGCGGCCAAGCTGGACGACGTGCCGATGACCGCGGCCAAGCGCTTCTGGATCCATTCCAAGATGAGCAAAGCGGCCACCGACTGGCTGGATGCGGCGCTGGTGGGGGGCCATATCCGCGGGGGTATCGGCCTGGTGACCGGCGACCTGGAAGACTGGCCGTTCAAGGACCACAACGGTCGGTTCGAGGCGACCGGCCGCATCGACAACGGCAACATCCGCTTCCAGCGTGACTGGCCGACGATGGACAAGGTCGAAGGCGATATCGCCTTCATCGGCCCGGGCTTCGAGCTGCACGGCCGTGGCGACCTGGCCGGCGTGGCGGTGGACCACTTCGATGCGGGCATCGCCGATTTCGGCGCCTCCCAGCTGTACGTCAAGGCGGCCAGCCGCAGCGACGCCGGCGCGCTGCTGGCGATGCTCAAGCAGAGCCCGCTGCACAGGACCTATGCCGATTCGCTGGACAACCTGGCGGCCAAGGGCCCGGCGGCGGTGACCTTCGACCTGCTGCAGCCGCTGCACCACGCCGAGGGCGGCGGGCACCTGCAGGGCACGGTGGATCTGGACGGCGCCACGCTGTCGGACAAACGCTTCGACCTGACCTTCGAGGCGATGCGCGGCCAGGCCAGGTACAGTCAGGACGGATTCGGAGCCGAGGCACTGGCCGTGCGCCACCTGGGCCAGGACGGTCAGCTCAGCCTGCGCGCCGGCGGTTATGCGCGTGACCCGCAGCATGCGTTCGAAGCCGAGCTGGCCGCCCGGATGGATGCCGGCCAGCTGCTCGACCGCGCGCCCGAGCTGGCCTGGCTCAAGCCTTACATCGAGGGGACGTCGCGCTGGACGATCGGGGTGACGCTGCCCAAGCTGGCGCCGGGCGGCAAGACCGCGCCGCCGACCCTGCTCACCCTCCACTCGGACCTGGTCGGCACCCGGCTGGACCTGCCGGCACCGCTGGACAAGCCAGCCGAGGTGCCCTTGGCCACCGCCGTGAAGGCGCAGCTGCCGATGGGCGCCGGGCGCGTGGATGTCGCCTTCGGCGAACGCCTGGCCTTGGCCGCGCGGACCCACGACAACAAGACCGGCGTGCAGGTCACGCTGGGCAGCGCCACCGTTGACCGCGACCCGCCTGCCAGTGGGCTGGTGGTCAACGGCCGCAGCGGCTCGCTGGATGCCCTGGACTGGATCGCGCTGGCGCGTTCGCCGGGCGGGACGCCCGGTGCGGACCCGATGCCGCTGCGCCAGGTGGATGTGCAGGTCGGGCAGCTGCTGCTGGCCGGCGGCGTGTTCGCGCAGACGCGCCTGCAGCTGCGTCCGAATCCCACCGGCGTGGACGTGCGCCTGGACGGCCCGTCGCTGTCGGGCGACCTGAGCGTGCCCAATGCCGACGGCGCGGCCATCGTCGGCAAGCTGGACCGGGTGCACTGGCAGTCGCTGCCCACCCCCGTGAAAGCCCCGCCCGATGGCGCGCCGATCATCCTGCCGGCCGACGCCAGCTTGCCGGCGCGGGTGCAAGCCAGCGCCAACGACACCAACCCGGCAAAGATTCCGCCGCTGTCGCTGGACATCAACGACCTTCAGTTCGGCAAGGCGCGGCTGGGCCAGGCCGTGCTGCGCACGCGTCCGTTCGGCAATGGGCTGAGCGTGGACCAGCTGCAGTTCCGTGCGCCCAAGCAGGTGATCGACATCCAGGGCCGCTGGCTGGGCATGGGTGAGGCGGCGCGTACCCAGTTCCAGGTCAAGGTCGACAGTGAGGACCTGGGCGGGCTGATGCAGAACCTGGACTACGGCGGCCAGCTGCGCGGCGGGCAGGGCCAGATCAGCCTGGATGCCGGCTGGCAGGGCGGTCCATCGGACTTCCAGCTGGGCGCATTGCAGGGCCAGATGCAGGTGCACGCACGCAACGGCCAGCTGCTGGAGCTCGAGCCGGGCGCCGGCCGCGTGCTCGGCCTGCTCAGCGTGACCCAGCTGCCGCGCCGGTTGATGTTCGATTTCCGCGATTTCTTCTCCAAGGGCTTCGCCTTCAACCAGGTGGAGGGCACGCTGGCGTTCGCCGATGGCATGGCCACCACCGACAAGGTGCTGATCGAAGGCCCGGCCGCCAACATCAGCATCCGCGGCCGCACCGACCTGCGCCGCCAGCAGTTCGACCAGACCATCGACGTCAATCCGCGCGCCGGCAACCTGCTTACCGTGGTCGGCGCCGTCGCCGGCGGTCCCGTCGGCGCGGCGGTGGGCGCGGCCGCCAATGCGGTGCTGTCCAAGCCGCTGGGCGAGATCGGTGCCAAGACCTACCGCGTGACCGGCCCCTGGGCCGAACCCAAGGTCGAAGTGATCGACCGCGACGACGCGCCGCCACGTTGATCCCGGCCGTTACCCCCACAATGTCCCGCGCACGGCTTGCGATATCGGCCCGCGCCCACAGATCAAGACCATGACCGACAACGCACTCACCCTTGCCCAAGACCGCCTGCTGCTGCCCGCCGGGCTGGATGCCGGTGGCCTGGAACGCACCTTTGGCACCCTGCTGGGGCCGGGTATCGATTTTGGCGATCTGTACTTCCAGCACGCCCGCCGCGAAAGCTGGAGCGTGGAAGATGGCATCGTGAAAGACGGCGCCCATTCCATCGAGCAGGGCGTGGGCGTGCGCGCCATTGCCGGCGAGAAAACCGGCTTCGCCTATTCCGACGACATCCATGGCGATGCGCTGCTGGGCGCGGCGCGCTCGGCGCGCGCGATCTCTCGCGAGGGCGGGGCGCAGCCGGCGCGGTCGCTGGTGCGCGGCAATGCACGCGCGCTGTATCCCGCACTGGACCCGATCGATGGCATGGGCAACGAAGCGAAGGTGGAGGTGCTCAAGCGCCTGGACCGTTTCCTGCGTGCGGCCGACCCGCGCGTGCAGCAGGTGATGGTGAGCCTGTCCGGTGGCGTGGATACCATCCTGATCGCGCGCAGCGACGGCGTGCTGGCCGGCGACATCCGCCCGCTGGTGCGGCTGAACGTGCAGGTGATCGTGGAGCAGCACGGTCGCCGTGAATCGGGCTATTCCGGCGGTGGCGGGCGCTACAGCTACGAAGAACTGTTCGCTGACGGGCGCCCGGAAGCCTTCGCCCGCGAAGCGCTGCGCCAGGCGCTGGTCAACCTGGACGCCATTCCGGCCCCGGCCGGGGTGATGACCGTGGTGCTCGGCCCGGGCTGGCCCGGCGTGCTGCTGCACGAGGCGGTCGGCCATGGCCTGGAAGGTGATTTCAACCGCAAGGGCACCAGCGTGTACGCCGGCCGTATTGGCGAGCGCGTGGCTGCGCCGGGCGTGACCATCGTTGACGACGGCACCCTGGACGGTCGCCGCGGCTCGCTCAACATCGACGACGAGGGCCACCCGACCCAGTGCACCACGCTGATCGAGGACGGCATCCTGGTCGGCTACATGCAGGATTCGCTCAATGCACGCCTGATGGGCGTGGCCCCGACCGGCAACGGCCGCCGCGAATCGTTCGCGCACATGACCATGCCGCGCATGACCAACACCTACATGCGTGCCGGCCAGCATGACCCGGAAGAAATGATCCGTTCGGTCAAGCGTGGCCTGTACGCGGTGAACTTCGGCGGCGGCCAGGTCGACATCACCAGCGGCAAGTACGTGTTCTCGGCCACCGAGGCCTACCTGATCGAAGATGGCAAGGTCACCGCGCCGGTGAAGGGCGCGACCCTGATCGGCAATGGTCCGGAAACCATGCAGAAGGTGCGCATGATCGGCAACGACCTGGCCCTGGACGAAGGCGTGGGCGTGTGCGGCAAGGATGGCCAGAGCGTGCCGGTGGGCGTGGGCCAGCCGTCGCTGCTGATTGATGGCATCACCGTGGGCGGCACCCAGGCCTGATCGCCGGATGCGCCCGTCCTGCCAGCCCGGCTCAGTCTTCGGCGCTGTCGGCGTCGCCGATGTCGTCGTCGTCGGTGTCGGCCGCCGCTGCTTCCAGGCCCAGCGCGGCCGGCAGCAGCAGGGTGCGCAGCACCTGGTAGATTTCACGGAAGGCACGCGGCGGCTTGTTCCTGGCGCGCTCGGCCTGCGCATTGCGCACCAGCGTGCGCAGCTGCTGGCGGTCGGCCTGCGGGTACTCGGCCAGCAGCGCGCTCAGCGCGGTGTCGCCGTCCTTGAGCAGGCGCTCGCGCCAATCCTCGGCGCGGTGCAGCGCGGCCACTTCGCGGCGCGAGGTATCGCTGTTGGCGTCCAGCGCATCGCGGATCGCGTCCAGGGTGGCATCGTCCTCGCGGCGCATGTGCTTGGCCAGGAACGCCAGCTGGCGCTTGTGGGCAATATGGGCGGTGATCCGCTTGGCCTCGGCGATGTGCGGCAGCAGGTCTTCCGGCACCGGCACGCGGGCCAGCTGGGCCGGGGTCAGCGACACCAGCTTCTCGCCCAGGGCCAGCACGTCCAGCGCGTCGCGCCGGTTCTGGCTGCGGCTGATATCAAGGAATTCACCGGTTTCTTCGTCGCGTCCGCGCATCGTCTTCTTTCCACATCCAGAACTGTGCCCGGCGTTGCGCCAGGCACTCACCCGTACAGGATAAAGCATTGAACGTGATCTCCCCTGAAGCCCATGCCGCCGACGACAGCCTGCCGAGGCTGGAACAGCTGGCCGACATCTCCCAGCAGCTGCTGGCCCGGGCCCGGGCGCTGGGCGCCACCCAGGCCGAAGTCAGCTGCAGCGAGGAGCGCGGGCTGGATGTGAACGTGCGCCTGGGCGAGGTCGAAACGGTGGAATCCACCCGCGATCGTGGAATCGCGGTCACGGTCTACTTCGGCCAGCGCAAGGGCAGCGCCAGCACCGCCGACCTGCAGCCGGCCAGCCTGGAATCGACGGTGGCCCAGGCCTGCGCAATCGCCCGGCATACCGAGGACGACGAGGCCGCCGGCTTGGCCGACCCGGAACTGATGGCGCGCGAGTTCCCGGACCTGGACAGCTGGCACCCGTGGGCGCTGCAGGCCGACCAAGCGGTGGATCTGGCGCTGGCCTGCGAAGCGGCCGGGCGCGAGGCCGACCCGCGGATCAGCAACTCCGACGGCGCATCGGCGTCGACCGCCACCAGCCTGTCGGTCTATGCGAACTCGCACGGGTTCATCGGCCGTGACCGCAGCAGCCATCATTCGGTGGGCTGTGCGCTGATCGCAGGGCAGGGTGACGGCATGCAGCGCGACGGCTGGTACAGCAGCGCGCTGGCCCGCGAAGACCTGGAAGATGCGGCGTCGATCGGTCGCCGCGCCGCCGAGCGCACCCTGGCCCGGCTCAACCCGCGTTCGATGGCCACCGCGCAGATGCCGGTGCTGTATTCGCCGGAAGTGGCGCGGTCGCTGATCGGCCACCTGCTGGGTGCGGTGTCCGGCGGGGCGCTGTACCGCCGTGCCAGCTTCCTGCTCGACAGCGTGGGCACGCAGCTGTTCCCGGACTGGTTCGCGATTGAGGAGCGGCCGCTGCTGCGCCGTGGCCTGCGTTCGACCGCGTTCGATGGGGATGGCGTGGCCACCCGCGACTCGTCGCTGATCGAAGGCGGGGTGCTGCAGCGCTATGTGCTGGGCAGCTATTCGGCGCGCAAGCTGGGCCTGGTGACCACGGGCAACGCCGGCGGTGTGCATAACCTGCGGGTGCATTCCAACGCGGGCGATCTGGCCTCGCTGGCACGCCAGATGGGCAACGGGCTGCTGGTGACCGAGTTGATGGGGCAGGGCGTCAACGGCGTCACCGGCGATTACTCGCGCGGGGCCGGCGGCTTCCGGGTGGAAAATGGCGAAATCCAGTACCCGGTCGACGGGATCACCATCGCGGGCAACCTCAAGGAGATGTTCGCGGCGATCGAGGCGGTGGGCAGCGACATCGACCGCCGCTCGCACGTACACGTTGGCTCGATCCTGGTCGGGCGGATGACCGTTGCCGGTAACGATTGACGTATCCTGTGCCAGCTGCCTCGGCAGGCGGGGAGCCTGCCACGCACCACCCATACACTGGACAAGGAGTTTCACGTGAGCGAATTCGACAACATCACCGCCCCGCCGCCGCCGCCGACCAGCGCCGGCCCGGTTCCCAGCGACCAGCGCACCATGGCGCTTGCCGCGCACCTGCTGGGCATCTTCACTTGGTTCATCGGCCCGTTGATCATCTGGCTGATCAGCAAGGACGACGCCAGCAAGGGTTTCGTCACCGACCAGGCCAAGGAAGCGCTGAACTTCCAGATCACCATCACCCTGGCAATGATCATCTGCTTCATCCTGATGATCGTGATCATCGGCGGCCTGCTGGCGCCGCTGGTGGGCATCCTCAACATCGTGTTCTGCATCATTGCGGCGGTGAAGGCGAACAACGGCGAGGCTTACCGTTATCCGTTCACCCTGCGCCTGATCAAATAATTCCTGTTTTCCGGGAATGCAGAAACGCCCGGCATTGCCGGGCGTTTTTTGTTTGGAGCAAGAGCGAAAGCAAAAGCAGTCGCCTGCCCCCGACAGTGGATCGGTTGTTCAGGCAAAAGCGGTTCAATTGCATTTGATCGCCTGTGCGCACCAACCAACCGTCAGAGGGCCGGCGGGGGTGGGTTTGCGGGGGCTTTGCGAAACATGGATGTTTCGCAAGAGCCTCCACGGATGGATTCACGGCGCCCCCCGCAAACCCACACCCGCCGGCCCTGCGCAGAGACGTCCGCAGACCAAGGCTTTGGACGTTAGTGGTTGCGCTCGACCGCCAACCGCCCCAGCGCACGCAACGCATCAGCGCGTTCGTCATACCCGGAAAGACTGTCGTGCATGCGCTCACTCAGCGCGGCCAACTCCGCCTTCGCACCGTCCATTCCCAACAACGCCGGGAACGTGGACTTGGCCTGCGCCTGGTCCTTGCCCGCCGTCTTGCCGAGCTGTTCGGAACTGGCTTCCACGTCCAGGATGTCATCGCGCACCTGGAAGGCCAGGCCGAGGGCGTTGGCGAAATCGTCCAGCTGCAGCAGGTCCGCGTGCGGTGCATCGCCACACAGCGCGCCCATGCGGACCGCCGCGCGGATCAGCGCGCCGGTCTTCAATGCATGCATGTGCTGCAGGTCGGCCAGCGGCTGCGCGTGGCCCGTTGCATCGATATCCAACGCCTGGCCGCCGCACATGCCGGCCGCACCCGAGGCGTGGGTCAACGCCTGCAGGCAGTGCACCCGCAGCAGTGCCGGCAACGCCGCATCGGCCAGCAGCCCGAACGCGCGCGTCTGCAGCGCATCGCCGGCCAGGATCGCCGTGGCCTCGTCGAAGGCGATGTGCGTGGTCGGGCGACCGCGACGCAGGGCGTCGTCGTCCATCGCCGGCAGATCGTCGTGCACCAGCGAATAGGCGTGGATCAGCTCCACCGCCATCGCCGGTGCGTCCAGCGCATGTTCGTCGGCACCGAAGATCTGCCCGCTGGCGTACACCAGCAGTGGGCGCATGCGTTTGCCGCCACCGAGCACTGCATAGCGCATCGCCTGGTGCAGGCGCTTGGGCGCCTGTTCCGGCGAGGGCAGGCTGGCGTCGAGCTGGCTTTCAATGCGGTCGCGCCAACGCGCGAACGTGGACTCAACCGTCATGGCTGGGCGGGTCGAACGGCTCGGCGGTTTCCGGGCGGGCCGGGTCGCTGAGCAGGCGAACGCGCAGTTCTGCCTGCTCCAGCGCCTGCTGACACTGGCGGTACAGGCCCACGCCGCGCTCGTAGGCGCTCAGCGACTGCTCCAGGCTCATGTCGCCGGTTTCCATCTTCTCCACCAGCTGCTCCAGTTCTTCCAGCGAATGCTCGAAGTGGGCGACCGGGGAGGCGTCAGTGGGGGATTTCTTGGCCATGCGGCAAGTGTGAAGCGCCAGCCCCAAGGGGTCAATTCACGCCGCGCCCGGCGTCCAGCGCAATCGGGCGTGCTGTTCATCCAGCCACTGCTGCAACGGTGCCGCGATCACCTGGTCGCCGGCCGCAACCAGCACCTGGTCCGCATACAGCAGCGGCACCTGGCGGCGCTGCCACGGAGGCAACCCGCTCTGTTGCAGCAGATCCTTCAGCGCGTGCGAATGACTGCGCCCGCGCAGCTGGATGCGCTCGCCGCCCCGGCGTGCGCTGACCTGCACCGGTTCATCCAACCTCTGGGCGCCGATCAGTGCCAGTTCGCCACCATCGGGGAGTGCCAGTGGGCTGGCGCCATCCCAATGCACGCTCCAGTCCAGCGGCAGTGCCAAGGCCATCGGCAGCAGGTACAGGTGGCCGCGCCAGCGGCGGATGCGCACGCCCTGCCAGGCGAACTGCGCATCGGCATCCTGGGCAGCGGGCAGCAGTTCGCGTTCGATGGCCTGGACGCCTGCGGCCGGCAACGGCGGTTGTCCCGCGCTGCGCACCCACTGCCGCAGCAGCCGCGCGCGGCGCTCGCGCGGCTGCCGTTGCAGCTTGGCGCAGTCGAGCACGCCGGGCGACACCGTGCAGCGCCGCAACGCGTCGTGGTCGGAGGCATCGAGCAGGCGCTGCGCCTGCGCGCTCAATTCGGCACTGCGTGCGAACGCCGCATCGGCCTGCGGCCAGCGTTGCTGCAGTAGCGGCAGCACGTGCAGGCGGAGGAAGTTGCGGTCGGCCACGTCGCTGGCGTTGCTGGGGTCTTCGATCCACTCCAGCCCGTGCGCCGCGGCATGCGCCCGCAGGTCGCTGCGCGGGATCTGCAGCAGCGGGCGCCAGATCGATCCGGCGCCGAACGGCGCATGCGCCCGGATCGCCGCCAGGCCATCCACCCCGGAGCCGCGCAGGGCCCGCAGCAGGAACGTTTCGGCCTGGTCATCGCGGTGGTGCGCCAGTGCGAGGTGTTCGCCTTCCCGCAGGACGCGGGCGAACGCTTCGCGGCGGACGTGGCGTGCCGCGGCTTCCAGGCCCGCACCGCTGTCGCGCGGCACCGCCACGCGGATCACCTGCAGCGGAATCGACCAGGCCGCGCAGATCGCCTCGCAGTGCGCCGCCCAACGATCTGCATCGGCCTGCAGGCCGTGGTGCACGTGCACCGCATGCAGGCCGGCGGCGCGCTGCGCGGGTGACTGGGCCAGCCAGTGCAGCAGCACCGTCGAATCCAGTCCACCACTGAAACCCACCAATACGGGTGCGGGCAGGTCGGGGGCAGGGGGCAGCGCAGTAGGCATCGAATGGGACATGTCAGGCAGAGGGCCAGTATCGGCCTTGGCAGCACGCGCCGCCATCACGCAGGCTCATCGGCCGGTGGGATCGGCCACGCGGCGACCCTGGCGGTCGATGTGGAACCACTCGCCGCCTTCCATCGGGGTGTGGCCATCGCCATCGGGCGTGCTGCGCCGGCAGCCGTTGCATACCTGGGCAATGCCATCGGAAAACGGCCAGCCGAAATCGTAGGTGCCCGGTACCGCCTGCGCCAGCGCGGCATCGAAGTAGGCGATGCGCTCGCCCACCCGGCCGCGCAGCAGGCCTTCCTCGACGTAATCCGGGCCGTTGTCCCAGGTGATCACCGCTTGGGTGCGCCCTTGGCGGCTGACGTAGTGGAAGCTGTCCCCGGCGTACACCGCAGCCAGTCCCAGGTTGTCGTAATCGAGCCGGGCACGTGCCGCCGCGTCGAGCGACAGCCGGCCCTGCTCCAGGTGGCAGCCGGCCAGCGGCTGCAACCCGTCTTCCTCGGTCAGCCGCTGGCAGGCCGGCGGCGCGGCGAGGTTCACCGCCGGGGCCAGCAATGCCAGCAGCACGCCGGCCCGGCGCATCAGTTGCCCGCGTCCTTGCGCTCGAACGCGGTCGGCGTCGGCAGTTCCACCGGCACGCCCTTGGCGTCGCAGGTGCCGGCATCGCACAGGCGCTGGCGCAGGCGCGGGGTGGCCTGCACGATCATGTGGTAGATCGCGTTCTGTTCCATGGTGCCTCGCACCGCCTTGCTGCCGGGGCCACGGGCCCAGATGCCGACATCTTCGCCGCCGTGGCTTTCGCTCTTCATCGGCACCAGCGCTTCCTGCATGTAATCGGGGTGCTCGGTATCCACGTGGGTCAGGTCCGGGCGGCCCTTGGCCGGGTCGAAGCTGCTCGGGTTGTGCGGGTAGGCCTTGGGGCCCGCCGGCTGCTGGTTGGTGGCGCCGGTGAAGCCGGGGCCATTGGCGTAGCTGAGGGTGGTGTAGGGCAGGCCGAGGCCGTCGCGGGCCAGGTCGAGCGCGCCGGCGCCGTCTTCGCCGCCCTTGTCCTTGACCTTGCCGAGGATCGGGTTGCCACGCGCCGGGTAGCCCACGAAGTTGAGCGTGTGCGAGTGGTCGGCGGTGACGATGATCAGCGTGTCCTGGTCGGAGGTGGCCTCCGCCGCCGCACGTACCGCGTCGGACAGCGCCACCGTATCGCTGAGCGCACGGTAGGCGTTGCCGCTGTGGTTGGCGTGGTCGATGCGCGCGCCTTCCACCATCAGCACGTAGCCTTCCTGGTGGCGCGACAGGTTGGCGATGGCCGCCTTGGTCAGTTCGGCCAGGCTGGGCTCGCCGGACGGGTCGTCCTTGCGCTCGATCTCATAGCGCATGTGGTCCGGCTCGAACAGGCCCAGGATCGCCGGCGCGTTGGCGGCGGCCTGCAGCTGCTGCGCGTTCCAGACATAGGCGCCCTGCGGGTGCGCCTGCTTCCATTCGCCGACGAGGCTGCGCCCGTCCAGGCGCAGGCCCACCTTGTCGTCGTACTCCGGGTCGGTTTCTTCCACGTTGGTGAACTGGGCACGACCGCCGCCCAGTGCCACCAGCGGGCCTCGCCCGTAACGCGAGGTGTCCAGCAGCTGCTGGGCGATGTCCTTGCAGCCGGCCGCCTTGGCCGCCTCCGGCAGGTCCGCGTCGTTTTCCCAGTTGCGCTCGGGGGAATGGGCGTAGGTCGCGGCCGGGGTGGCGTGGGTGAGGCGCGCGGTGGTCACCACGCCGGTGGCCATGCCGGCGCTGTCGGCCAGCTGCAGCCAGGTCAGCAGGCCCTTGCCCAGGCTGTCGGCGCAGTCGCTGCGGCTGCCGGCGCTGACCCCGATGGCGCCCATGTGGGTCTTCACGCCGGTGGTGATGGCGGTCATGGTGCCGGCCGAATCCGGGGTCTGCGAATCGGTGTTGTAGGTCTTGCTGAACGCGGTGGCCGGGAAGCGCTCCCAGGAAAGCAGGTTCTCTTCGCCCGGGTTGCCGTTGCGCTGGCCCTCGAAGATGCGTGCGGCGGCCACGGTGGTCAGGCTCATGCCATCGCCCAGGAACAGGATCACGTTCTTCGCGCGGCCGTCCATGGCGCCACTGCCGGCGGCACGGGCGGCGCCGCTGCGGTACCACCACTGCGGGGTTTCACCGGCCGGGTGGGCCACTGCCGGTACATCGACCTGAACGGCGCCGGCATTGGCGCGGGAAGCGGGGGCGGAGGCGGCGCAGGCGCCAAGCAGCAGGGTGGTGGCGAGGGCCGCCACAAGAGGCGTGAAACGGGACATGGACGCGCGTATCTCAATGGTGAAACGGGCGTTCATTATGCAGAACGCCGCAAGGCACGCCGATGACACGCTGATTTGTTTCTGTGCGCCTCGTCCGCAGGGGCGCGTTGGGCTAAGGTGAGGGGCTGTCACCCTCTCCCTGGAATGCTCATGACGCTGGTGTCTGCCTGGCTGCGGATCCCGTTCTGGCAGCGCGTACTTGGCGGCTTCGTGCTCGGCGCGCTGGCCGGCTGGCTGCTTGGCCCCGCCGCCGAAACCTGGTTCGGCCCGCTGGGCGACCTGTACGTCACGCTGATCAAAATGATCGCGGTGCCGCTGGTGTTCTTCGCGGTGATCAACGCCATTTCCTCCCTGCACGGGCAGAAATCGGTGGCCGCGCTGGGCGGGCGCACCTTCCTGTGGTTCATCATCACCGCCGCGCTGGCAGTGGGCATCGGCCTGGCCGTGGGCACCCTGATGCAGCCGGGTACCGGCAACCTCAGCCTGAGCATGGACCACGGCTACACGCCGCGCGAAGTGCCCAGCGTGGTCAAGGTGGTCATGGACGTGGTGCCATCCAACGTGTTCTACGCGCTCACCGGCATCGGCACCAAGGTCAACGCGGCCGGCGAGACGGTGCTGGCGGCCGGGCGCGGTTCGATCCTGCCGGTGATCTTCTTCGCCGGCCTGCTCGGCTTTGCCATGGTCAAGCTGGGCGACAAGGTCGCCGAGGCGCGCAAGCTGACCGGGCAGATGAGCGACATCATGATCCAGGTCACCCGCTTCGTGCTGGAGATGACCCCACTGGGCACCTTCGGCCTGATCGCCGGGCTGGTGGGCAGCTACGGCTTCGAAAAACTGTTGCCGCTGGGCAGCTTCGTGCTGGCGCTGTACGTGGCCTGCGCGCTGCATATCGTGCTGGTGTACGGCAGCCTGCTGCTGGTGCACGGCCTGAACCCGCTCAAGTTCTTCCGCGGTGCCGCGCCGGGCATGCAGGTGGCGTTCGTCAGCTCGTCCAGCTTCGCGGCGATGCCGGCGGCAATGCGTTCGATCACCCACAACCTTGGCGTGAACAAGGACTACGCGTCCTTCGCCGTGCCACTGGGCGCCAGCATCAAGATGGACGGTTGCGGCGCGATCTATCCGGCGCTGTGCGCGGTCTTCATCGCGCAGTATACCGGCGTGCCGCTCACCCCCGAGCAGTATGTGGTGGTGCTGATCGCTTCGGTGCTGGGCAGCTTCGGTACTGCCGGCGTACCCGGTACGGCGGTGGTGATGGCCACGGTGGTGCTGAGCGCAGCCAACCTGCCGCTGGAAACCATCGGCTACCTGTACGCGATCGACCGGATCCTGGACATGATGCGCACCATGACCAATGTCACCGGCCAGATGCTGGTGCCGGTGCTGGTGGCCAAGGAAACCGGGCTGCTCGACCGCGAGGTCTACGACAACCCGTCCACCAACCTGGGCGTGGACGAGGGCGAAGAGCGCACCTCTTAGCACGATCGGTCAGGTCGTCATGCAGCGGGCCGGCGATTGCCGGCCCGTCTGCGTTTGATGACTGCGCACTGTGACATCTGTATCCGGCGGTGTAACAACGCTGATACACCCACATGTGAAGTGAGCGTTATCCGCCTTCCTGACGCCCGCACGTGCGTGTTCAGGACGCGTGAACGCCACGCAGGTGTAACACCTGCGTTGCAGTGACAGCGGTCGCTGCCGGCAACATGCCCGCAAACAGGACCTTTCGGACTTGGCACGATTGCTGCTCCATCCCTCCGCATGTATCGGGAGGTCGCAATGGACAGCGTTCGCGTACGGAGCAAGGCAACGGCGGTGACGTGGCTGCTGCTGGTGATGGTGCTGGCACCGGCAGCGGTGCAGGCCTCAGGCGCACGGCAGGGCGTGAAGCAGCAACCGGGTGAAATCGTGCTGCTGCGGGATGTATCCGCGCGGCCGGCGTATCGGCCCGCTCCCCCGGGCGTGGCCTTGATCGCCGATCCCTCGCCCAAGCGCGAAGTCGCTGGCGCACTGGGCACCTCGGCCGGCATGGACGAACTGAGCGACGACGATTACGCCTCGCTGGGCTCCAACACCGGCGTCTCTGCGGGGCACCCGCAGACCACCGTGGAGCGCGTCACCACCAGTACCATCAACAGCACCCTGGGCAAGGCCACCAGCAGCGGTGTGCTGTCGGGCAGCTCGCTCGGCCGCAGCATCGGCGGGCCGATGGGCGCGGTGGGCAACGCCACCCGCGGTATCGGTGACCAGGTGCGCGGTGCGCTGGCGCAGTTCCCGCTCGGCCAGCCGGCCGGTGCGCCCGCAGGTGGGCCCGGCAAATGAAGCGCGCAACCGTGCTGCTCTCGCTGGGGCTTTCGCTGGTGCTGCCACTGCCGCTGTACGCGCAGCAGGCAGACGACTACGCCGGCATGCTGGGCTACCTCAACAACACCCGCCTGGAGGGCCGCGCGCTGAGCGGCGCCGACGGCGCCATGGTGGTCAACATGGCCGCCGGCGACCTCAACCTGCAGGCCAACCTGCTGGGTATCGCCAGCGGCGAAAACGCACAGGTCAACATCGATGCACGCCAACGCCTCGCCGGCAACCGCGTGCGTGCCGATGGCGCGCTGGATGCCAGCGCCAGCATCGGCGGCCAGGCACTGAACGGCGCCAGCGGCGTCGCCATGATCAACCAGGCCAGCGGTATCGGCAACGCGACGCTCAACGTCGTCACGGCCACGCTGGCGCAACAGGGCATACGCGAGACGAACGACGAGGCCTTGGCCGCGTCGGGGGCACTCGCGTCAGCAGGGGGGCAGGGCACCGCACGTCGCGGTGGTTCCGCCGGAACCCGCAGTGTCGCCGTGGAGGACACCGCACTGCAGGGATTCGACGGCGTTCTGCAACTCAATCAAATCGCGGGTACCGGCAACACCACCGCCAACCAGTTGGGCATTTCGGTGCAGTCCACCCCGTGAGCAGTTCCATCCACCCGATTGACCGTGAAGAGAGAGGGCACCATGAACACCATGAACAAGACGGTACTTGCGCTGGCCATCGCAGTTGCGGCTACCGCATCTGCCTCCGCACAGGACAACCAGAACGCCAGCGCGTTCATCAACCACATCCACAACGTGTGGGAAACCCGCACCAACACCAACACGAACACCAACACGAACACGAACCTCAATACCGACGTTGATACCAACATCAACACCGATATCGACACCGATGTCGACACCGACATCACCACCAGCATCGATACCGATATCGATACCAACATCGATACCAACATCCGCAATGACTGGGATTCGCGCACCCGCGTACGCAACAACAGCACCACCAACACCAGCTCCGACACCAGCACCAGGACCACGACCAAGAGCTACAGCGACACCAGCGACGTGAACCACACGCGCAATGTCTCGGTCAACGAAAACGTGCAGAAGAACAGCAACATCCAGGCCGACGAGCGCAAGGAAAAGAACAACCACGGCGTGGACGTGAACCTGGAATCGGACCTGCAGGTGGGTGCGGACGTGCAGTTCCGCGGCCGTCCGACCGTCTCGGGTGACCTGGAAGTGGACTCGGCCGCGATTGCCATCATCGACAACCGCCAGTCGATCACCGACAACGAAGGCGACAACCAGCTGCTCGAGAACAATTCCTCGATCAGCGAAAACGTGGCGCAGGACGCGTCGGGCAACCTCGGCTTCAACACCGCCGCCGGTGACAACAATGCCCAGGACAACGCCGCATCGCTGTCCGCCGCCGATGCTTCGTTCACCTTCGGCATGTCCGATGCGCAGGTGTACGTGAACCAGTACGGCGCCGGCAACACCACCACCAACGAAGGCGTGGTCAACAACTCCAGCCTCAGCGGCAACGCCTTCCGCGGCGCCACCGGCAACATCGGCGTGAACAGCGCCGCCGGCAACAACAACGAGCAGAAGAACGCCTTGGCTGCGTCGGTGTCCACCGCCCGCATGGCCACCGCGAGCATCAGCTCGAACCAGGTGTCCACCGGCAACAGCGTGTCCAACGAGGGCTACGTGAAGGCCATGCGTGACACCACCCAGGTCACCCTGCGTGGCAACGTCCGGGGCGGTACTGCAGCCATCGGCGTGGGTGGTTACGCCGGTCGCGGCAATGCCTACCAGAAGGAAAACTTCTACCCGGATACCTGGAGCGGCTCGTCGCATACCGGTGGCAACCAGACCGGGCACATCGACCTGGATGCTGACGCCCAGGGCGCCACCGACAACCCGTACAACGAAGGTGCAGGCGGTCTCGCCTTCGACACCGACGAGCGCGGCGTTCTGGCGTACGGTGAAGTGGGCTATGCCGATCTGCAGGCCAGCCTGAGCGGTACCGTGGCCACCACCCGCTGGGTCGTGGAACGTGCCGAAAACAACGCTTCGCTGTCGGGTGACTCGTTCCGCGGCGCCAGCGGCAACATCGGCGTGAACGTCGCAGCCGGCACCGGCAACCTGCAGGCCAACAGCCTGGCCCTGGCCGTGGCCCAGCCGTCCACTGGCGGCAACCCGGGCGGCGGTGGCGGCGAGTAACGCTGTCCGTTTTCGCAGGCAACACGCGTTGAGCGCAACAAACCCGGCCATCCGCCAATGGCCGGGTTCCCCGGGAGCCCCTGTTCCATCCTCCCCCTTTGGGGCAGGGGCTCCTTCCTTCTTCCGGAGCCATGCCGATGTGGTCGACCCGAGCCCTGTGCTGCGCGTTGTCGCTGTTGATCCTGCCGGTGGGCGCCTCGCGCGCCGGTGATGTGTCCTTCAGCGGCGTGCTGCCCAATGGCGCGGTGTACTCCCAGCGCGTGGAGAGCATGCAGGAACGGCGCTTCCGCAACGTGGTGCGCCAACACACCGATTACAGCTGCGGCGCGGCCGCTTTGGCCACGATCCTGCGTTATGCCTACCACCTGGACGCGGACGAAGGCACTGTGATCGAAGGAATGATGGGGGTCTCGGACCCTGAACTGGTCCACCAGCGTGGCTTCTCGCTGCTGGACATCAAGCGTTACGTGGAATCGATGGGCATGCGTGGGCGCGGCTACCGCGTCAACGAAGAGCGCCTGCGCTCGCTGCGCGTGCCCGGGTTGGTGTTGATGGATGTGCGTGGATTCCGCCACTTCGTGGTCCTCAAGCAGGTCCGCGGTGACGTGGTGGACGTAGCGGACCCGATCCTGGGCAACCGCAGCATCCCCGTCAACGAATTTCTCGAATCATGGCCGTCGCGCGCCGTGTTCGTCGTGATCGGTACCGATTTCGACCGCAACACCGTGTTGCTGCAGCCCGGCGAACAGCCCAGTGCGCGTTCGCTGTATGCACGGCAGGGCCCGATCACCGACGCGGAACTGGTGGATTTCGGTTTCACCCATGCCGATCTGTTCTAGGAGGCACCATGAACATCGCAAACTGGACGCACAGTGCATTGCTCGTCGCGCTGCTCGGGGTCGCCCCGGTACACGCCGCCGATGCACCCAAGGCGCAGGAGCAGGGACGCCCCGGCAAGGGATTGAGCGAGATCCCCGACCCGGAACTGAAACTGATGCGCGGCCGCTACACCGTCAACGGCAATGCCGTGGCCTGGTTCGGCGTGACCATGATTTCCCAATGGCAGGCCGGCAACCAGTCCGCGCAGAGCGCACTGACCCTGGGCATGGATTTCAGCCATGGCGGCAACACGCCCAAGGTGAGCTTCACGCCCAGCGTCACCGTCACCGCGGCCGATGCGCCGCTGCCGGAGACCCCGGGGCGCAGCGTGGATTCGAGTGGCCTGCAGAACGTGGCCGGGCTTACCCAGAGCATCCAGGTGGCCGGTGACAACAACGTGGCCAGCAACGCCACCCAGTTGAACGTGCGCGAAGGCACCGCACCCACCACCACCGAACAGAGCGCCCCGCAGGCCAGCGCGAAGCAGGGCGGCGTGAGCGCCGTGGCCCAGCAGGACGGCAACAGCGCCCGCGTGCAGCTGCAGATCCAGGGCGTGGGGCAGGTGCAGCAATGGATCCGCAACGGCAGCGTCGGCCAGAGCATCGCCGTGGCCAGCGATGGCCAATCGGCCAGCAACCGCATGCAGATCGACCTGGTGCGGCAGACCCTGGCCAACAGCGCGTCGCTGAACCAGAACGTGGCCCAGGCGATGAACCTGGTACGCGGCGTAGGCATGGGGCCCGGCCAGTAACACCGGCCGGGTGGGGGGAACGACACCAGAACACAGGGCAAGGAAATGCACACCTCGATATGCACGACACCGCTGGCGCTGGCGGCGCTGGCACTGACCGCGTCAGCTGCGGCAAACGCCCAGGACGCACCGGCCACCCCGGCAGACGAAGCAGACGTAAAAGCGCTCATCCAGCAGCTGGAAACGCTCAAAGCCAATTACGCCCAGGAAGTGCGCCGGCTGCGCGAACTGGACATGCAGGTGCAGGCCATGCAGGCCCGCCTGAGCGGCAAGACCGCACCGCTGGCCGGCGCCGCCCCGCCCGAACCGCTGCCCTCGAGCACCCCCGCCGCACCGCCGACCGGCGATGGCTACGCCAGCACCGCCGCCGAAGCGCAGCAGGCCAAAGAGGCCTCGCGCCGGAGTGTCGACGACGTCAAACAACAGACCTCGACCCTGTTCACCCGCCGCTTCACGCTGGAAAACAGCCTCAGCTACGCACGCTACGACCGCAAGCAGCTGACCCTCAACGGCTTCCTCGCCCTCGACGCGATCTTCCTCGGCAACATCGCCATCGAAAACGTCGAGTCCGACACCCTCACCTACAACCTCGCCGCACGCTGGGGCCTCACCCCGCGCCTGGCCCTGAACCTGGACGTGCCGTACCTGGCCCGCAAGACCGTCTTCCAGAAGGGCGGCGCCGGCGGCTCGGCGGCGGCCATCGCCCAGGAAGAAACCACCGGCAACGGCATCGGCGACATCAGCCTCAGTGCCAACTACAAACTGTTCTCCGAAAAAGGCCGCTGGCCCGAAACCGTGTTGACCGTCGGCGCCACCGCCCCCACCGGCCGCGAACCCTACGGCCTGAGCTGGAAAGTGCTCGAGCGCGACGACGACGACTTCATCCGCTTCGCCGTGCCCGAACAGCAACCCACCGGCAACGGCGTCTGGCAGGCCAACGTCGGCCTGTCGGCGGTCAAGACCGCCGACCCGGCCATCCTGTTCGCCAACATCGGCTACATCCACTCGTTCGAAAACAGCTTCGACGACCTCGACGCCAACCCCGATACCGTCAACCCCGGTGACGTCAAACTCGGCGGCTCGTACTACTTCGGTGCCGGCGTCGCGTTCGCCTTCAACGAACGCACCAGCCTCAGCATCTCCTTCAGCGACAAGCTCAGCGCCCGCGCCTCCACCCGCTTCAAGGGCGGCCAGTGGGTCAAGATCGTCGGCAGCGACGCCAACGCGGCCACGCTCAACCTGGGCATCACCTACGCACTCAACCAGAACACCACGATCGTGAGCCTGCTGGGCATCGGCCTGACGCCGGATTCGCCGGACTTCACCCTGGCATTCAAGGTGCCGTACATCCTGTAGCGCGCGTATCGACCAACGGTCGATACCTACCGCAGCCGGCAATGCAGAGGGCCGGCAATGCGGAGGGCCGACCAACGGCCGGCGTCAGCGAAGCCCCAGCTTTTCCCATGGCCACCGACCCGATGTCGAAGGGTCGGCGGGGGCGGGTTTGCGGGACCGTAGAGCGCCATGGATGGCGCGAACGAGCTTACATGGGTGAAGGCGCACTGCTTGCGAGGCACTGCCTCGCGTGCGACTGAACGCACAGCCGCTGGCGGCTGGGCCGGGCCGCGGAGCGGGACTTGCGGCGTGTCCCGCAAACCCGCACCCGCCGGCCCAAAGCCCGTACGTTCGCAAACCAAGGCGTTTGACGTTAGCGCAACTCAGGCAGAGCGAGTTGATGCTTGCGGCAGAGGCGATACACGGTAACGCGGGAAACCTGCATGGTGCGGGCGCAGGCAGTGATGTTGAACGCGTTATCGCGCAGGGCCTGCAACAAGGCATCGCGCTCGGCCGCCTGGCGCGCATCGTGCAGCAGCCGCTGCGGCATCTCCACCTGCGGTGGCAGCAGCTCCAGATCGGCCACATTGATCAGCTCGGCCTCGCTCACGATCGCCGCCCCGCTGCACCCGGTTCAACAGCTCGCGCACATTGCCCGGCCAGTTGAACCGCAGCAGCGCCTGCGCCGCCTCCGTCGTGAACCCGCGCGCGCGCGTCACGTGCCGGCGGCGGAAACTGGCCAGGAAATGCTCCGCCAGCAGCAGGATGTCGCTGCCACGGTCACGCAGCGCCGGCATCGGCAAGCGCAGCACATTGAGCCGGTAGAACAGATCGCGGCGGAACTGCCCGCGCTCCACCGCCTGCTCCAGATCGATGTGCGTTGCCGCCACCACCCGTACATCCACCGCCAGCGGATGATTGCTGCCCACCCGCTCGATCGTGCCTTCCTGCAGCACCCGCAACAGGTTCGTCTGCGCATCCAGCGGCAGGTCGCCGATCTCGTCAAGGAACACCGTGCCCCCGCTGGCCGTCTCGAACAGGCCCAGCCGACGCGTCGCCGCACCGGTGAACGCCCCGCGCTCATGCCCGAACAGTTCCGACTGCACCAGCGCCGCCGGAATCGCCCCGCAGTTCACCGCCAGGAATGGCCGCGCATGGCGCGGTGACAGCGCATGCAGTGCCTGCGCCGCCAGCTCCTTGCCCGTGCCCGTTTCGCCCGTGACCAGCACCGGCAGTTCCACCGGCGCGAACTTGCGCAACGCCGCCCGTGCCACCTGCAGCACCGCACTGTTCCCGACCAGCGCCTGCGCACCGGCCGGCGAACGCGTCTCGTCACCGTCCGCCAGGTGCTGCAGCCGCTGTACCAGGCTGGAGAGATCAAACGGCGCCGTGAACGTCTCCACACACCCCGCCAGCAGCGACTGCAGCGGCGGCGTCGTGGGGTAGGGTCCGGGCGGCAGGATCGCCAGCACGCGCATGTGCCGGTGCTGCTCCAGCAGCGCCTGCAGGTGCTCCACGTTGCCGGGGGCCGCCCCGCGCAGGTCCAGCAGCCCGACCACCAGGTCGCTGCCGCGCATGCCGATGGCCACGCATGCATCGCTGGCCACCCCGCGCACCTGCCACCCTTCCGCTGCCAATGCGGCGCGCTCGGCCGCGTGTGGTTGCCCAAACCAGATCACACACCGGGCCGGAAATTCAGGGACTGCCGCCATGCGTCACCTTTACTGGAAAGATCCCGGGCGGTGTCTACTGGTCGGCGTGACCCCGGCGAGCCGCCCCACGCCGGAGTCAACAACCCCTGCCGAAGCCGGCCTGGGCTGGTCGCACGCACTTGGAATTGCTCGAACGACAGTAGGGACAACGCCGGTTGCCCCCGTTACCGGCCACCGGCGCCCATAACGAAAAAGGCCGCTGCACGGGGCAGCGGCCTTCAAATGGTGGGGGGGCCGGCCGGCTCAGAGCTCGACGCGGCGGGCCTGCATGAACTTGCCGCTCCAGTAACCCGAGACCAGGCTGTCCACGCGGACGTCCTTGCCGGTGCTGGGGGCGTGCAGGAAGCGGCCCTCGCCCACGTAGATGCCCACGTGGTCGACCCGGCCCCTGCGGCCGAAGAACACCAGGTCACCGGCCGCCAGCGCGTTGCGGTCGTTGATCAGCTCGGCTTCGCCGTCATGGGCCATTTCACGCGAAACGCGCGGCAGGTCGATGCCGAGCGCGGTCTTGAACACGTAGCCGACCAGGCCGCTGCAGTCGAAACCGCTGTCCGGCGAGGTGCCGCCCCAACGGTACGGGGTGCCCAGCAGCGTCATCGCACGGCGCAGCAGCGACTGCACCTTGCCATTGTCGGCGGCCCCGCCGACCACGACGCCATTGGCGCCGGAGCTGGCATCGTAGTTGGCCAGCAGGCGGCTCAGGTCGCCGGCGAACATCGCCGAGCGGTCCATGAGCGGAATGGTGTCGTTGGCCGCCAGGTGCGGAAGCAGGGCGGCGAGGGTGGCACTGGCAGCGGCATCGGCCTTGCTGCGGGCCGGCGCGTCAGCCTTGGGCTTGGCGGCGGCGGGGATCTCGGTGGCGGCTACGGTGGCAACCGGAGCAGCATCGACGGCGGTCGTCGGTGCCGTCTGCGCCCAGGCCGGAAGGCTGGCCAGGCAGAGGGCGAAAGCGATAAGAGCGGGGCGGGCAGTGCGCCGGAAAGTGGCGGTCTGGCCTTGGCACGTCAGGTCGGCTGTCGTCACGCGGCGGTCACTGAATAAAAACGATGGGTGATGATGCCGTGTAAGACGTGTGATTTGGTACAAATTTCGTTAAAGTTTCGTTTATATGAACGTGATGGAGGTCACATTTTTAGACCTTTGCCCTGTTCATTTCAGTGAAGGACACGTTTCGCGCCTGTGTAGTGCTGCTTCCAATAGGTGCCGCCGAGCGAATCCAGCCGGACCGTTCCGCCAGTGCTCGGGGCATGCACGAACCGCCCTTCGCCCACGTAGATGCCGACGTGGAAGACGTTGCCGCGGTCGCCGAAGAACACCAGATCGCCCGGTGCCAGCCGCTGCGGATCGATCTTCGGTCCCTGCACCGCCGCCAGGTCGCGAGAAGTCCGCGGCAGCTTCAGGTCCAGCATTTCCCGGTACACATAGGCCACCAGCCCGCTGCAGTCAAAGCCCGACTCGGGGGTGTTGCCGCCGTAGCGGTAGGGCGTGCCGACCAGCCCGATGGCGCGCATCAGCACCGCATTGGCCGCCTGCGGGTCATTGGGCACCACCGTCGGCCAGACCTGGGTGGAGGCGGCCGGCGCACTCGGGCGGGTGGCCTTGCCACCGCCGCAGGCGGCCAGCAGGGCCAGGGCAAGCACGGCGGCAACCCGGGCAACAGAGCGGTTCAAGCGCGGAACTGGCGTCATGTGCGTGATGTCCGGATAATGCGCGGCCTCAGAAGGCCGTCATGATGGCGGCGTACTTGGCGGGCGACAACCCGTCCCACCCGTCTGCCCTGGCAGCCTCAGCACAAGAGTTCCGCATGAAGATCGAAAAAGACCGCGTCGTCCGCTTCCATTACACCGTCGCCGAGCAGGGCCAGGAGCCGATCGAGAGCTCCAGGGACCGTGACCCGCTGGCGATCCTGATCGGCCACGGCAACATCATCCCGGGCCTGGAAGCCGCCATGCTCGACAAGGAAGCCGGCGCCTCCTTCGAGGTCGATGTGAAGGCCGCCGACGCCTATGGCGAGCGCAAGGAAGGCCTGAGCCAGCGCGTGCCGAAGAAGCACTTCGGTGAAACCCGCCTGGTGAAGGGTCAGCAGGTCGTGCTGCAGACCAACTTCGGCCCGCGCGCCGTGACCGTTGAAAAGGTCGGCATGAGCGTGGTCGACGTGGACCTCAACCACCCGATGGCCGGCAAGGACCTGCACTTCTCGGTCGAGATCGTCGACGTGCGTGAAGCTGCTGCCGAAGAACTCGAGCACGGCCACGTGCACGGCGACGGCGGCCTCCAGCACTGAGTGCAGGCCACCGCCTGAGGCAACGGCCCGCTTCGGCGGGCCGTTGCGTATCTGCAGCCCCGAAATGCCGGGCGGCCTGCGTGCTGCGGCGGCATACTGTCCGCCCTGCCAAGCGAGTCGCCCGTGAAGCCTGTTTCCCCCACGCTGCAGCCGGTGGCTGACGGCGACCGCATCGAAGTCATCGACATCCTGCGCGGGGTCGCGCTGCTGGGCATCCTGTTGATGAACATGGAAGCGCTGAGCGGCCCGCTGGACCTGGCCTTCACCGGCATCGACCCGCACTGGCAGGGGCTGGACTATTGGGTTGATGCCGCCGTCTACGTGCTGGTGCAGGGCAAGTTCTTCACCCTGTTCTCGCTGCTGTTCGGCGCCGGCTTTGCGATCATGGCGCAACGTGCCGAAGCGGCGCGCCGCGACTTCACGACCTTCTACCTGCGCCGCAGCGGCGGGCTGCTGCTGATCGGCCTGTGCCATGCGTTGCTGGTGTGGTCCGGCGACATCCTGGTGATCTACGCGCTGGTGTCGTTGCCGCTGCTGGCCACGCGCGAAGCGCCGCAACGCTGGTTGCCTGCGATGGGCGTGGCCACCTACCTGTGTGCGGCGGCGATGATGCTGCTGCTGGGCGCGATGCTGGGCCTGGTCGGACAGGTCGAAGGCGATGGCGGCGCCCTCGGCTCGGCCATGGCGCAGGGCCAGCAGACCGTGGAACTGCAGCGCCAGGCGTATGGCCATGGCAGCTTCGGCCAGGCGGTGGCGCAGCGGGCCAGCGATGTGGGCACGGCCCTGTCCGGGGCGCTGATCATCGGCCCGGAAGTGCTGGGCATGTTCCTGCTCGGCAGCTGGTTCGCACGCAGTGGCGCGCTGGCCGACCCGGCGCGGTTCGAGCGCCTCTACCGTTGGTTGCGGCGCGGCGCGCTGCCGGTTGGCCTGCTGTTGATGCTCATCAGCGCGAGCTGGGTGCCGTACCTGGCGCCCGGCACGTTCACCCCCACCACCGGCGCAGCGTATGCGCTGTCGTCGGTGGCCAGCCTGTTGATGTGCCTGGGCTACCTGGCCTGGATCGTGCACTGGCGGCACCGCCTGCGCGTGCTGGCGCCGATGGGGCGGATGGCGCTGACCCAATACATCCTGCAGTCACTGGTCTGCACCTGGCTGTTCTACGGCTACGGGCTGGGTGCGTTTGAAACGATGCCGCGTGCCTGGCAGGTTCCGTTCGCGTTGGCGCTGTTCGCATTGCAGGTGCTGCTCAGCCATGCGTGGCTGCGCCATTTCCGGTTCGGGCCGCTGGAGTGGATCTGGCGCGCGATGACCTACGGGCGTTGGCCAGCGTTGCGCCGATGAAACGATTCGGGCCGCGTCGTCACGTTTGAATCGCGACGTGGCGTGGCATGCTGTCGCCCATGACAACGCATTACGACTACGATCTGATCGTGCTGGGCGGCGGCTCCGGTGGCCTGGCCGCCGCCTTCCGCGCAGCGCAGCACGGCAAGCGGGTGGCGATGCTGGAACCCGGTGAACTGGGCGGTACCTGCGTCAACGTCGGCTGCGTGCCGAAGAAGGCGATGTGGCTGGCGGCCGACCTTTCCGGGCGGATCGGCCTGGCCGCGGCGATGGGATTCGATGTGCCGGCACGACCGGCACTGGACTGGAAGGAACTGGTGGTGCATCGCCAGGCCTACATCGCCAACATCCATGCCAGTTACCTCAAGCGCCTGAACGACAGCAACGTGGTGCGCGTGCCGCGCAAGGGCAGGCTGCTGGATGCGCACACGGTGGAATGCAGCGATGGCATCCGCATCAGCGGGGAACACGTGCTGCTCGCCACCGGTGCCCACCCGCAGCGCCCGGACATTCCCGGCGCCGAACTGGGGTCGGTGTCGGACGACTTCTTCAACCTCTGCGGCGCCCCCGGGCGCGTGGCGATCGTCGGTGGCGGTTACATCGCCGTGGAACTGGCCGGCCTGCTGCAGGCACTGGGCAGCCGCGTGACGTTGCTGGTACGCGGCGAACGCCTGCTGGAGCGCTTTGACGCCGAGCTGACCGCACAGTTGGCCGAGAACCTGCGCCACCAGGGCGTGCAGCTGCACTTCAATTACCGGCTGCGCGAACTGCGGCGCGAGGGCGATGATCTCATTGCCTACGGCCACGATGGCCCGGCCGAACCGCGCTTCGACCAGGTGTTCTTCGCGACCGGCCGGCGTGGCAACAGTGCCGGGTTGGGACTGGAGGCACTGGGCATCGTGGTCGGTGACAAGGGCGAGGTCGAGGTTGACGACTGGCAGACCACGGCGGTGCCCAGCGTTCACGCCGTGGGCGATATCGCGGGCAAGGTGGGCCTGACCCCGGTGGCCATCGCCGCCGCCCGCAAGCTGATGGACCGCCTGTTCGGCGGACAGCCGCAGGCGAAGATGGATTACCAGAACATCGCCAGCGTGGTGTTCTCGCACCCGGCACTGGGCGCGGTGGGCTTGAGCGAAGAAGAGGCACGCGCTCGTCACGGTGACGTCCGCATCTACCGCACCAATTTCCGACCGATGCTGCAGGCGCTGGCCGACGGCACCCAGCGCAGCCTGTTCAAACTGGTCTGCGTGGGCGAAGAGGAGCGGGTGGTAGGCGTACACCTGCTCGGCGAATCGGCCGACGAGATCCTGCAGGGTTTCGCGGTCGCGGTGAAAATGGGCGTCACCAAGGCCCAGCTCGATGACACCGTCGCCATCCATCCGACATCGTCGGAAGAGGTGGTGTTGATGCGCTGAGGCGTATCAACACCCCCTTGGGTAGCTGCCGACCGTTGGTCGGTAGACAGCCGCTGATGCGACAATGCGTGGGATGTCGCACGCGCTTCCCACCTCGTCCCCACGCCTTGCCACCTCCGGCATCCTGCTCGCCGCCGTCGGCGCGGTAGCCGCCTCCGGCAAGGCCGTGATCGTCAAACTGGCCTATCGCCACGGCGTGGACGCTACCACGCTGCTGGCATTGCGCATGCTGATGGCGTTCCCGCTGTTCGCATTGCTCGCAGTGTGGTCGGCCCGCCGCGCCACCGCCTTGTCCTGGGCCGACCGGGGGCGGGTGGTGTGGCTGGGCTTCACCGGCTACTACCTTTCCAGCCTGCTCGACTTCCAGGGATTGCAGTACATCAGCGTGACCCTTGAACGGCTGATCCTGTACCTCAATCCCACCCTGGTGCTGCTGATCAGCCTGGTGCTGCTGAAAAAGAAGCCCGGGCGCTGGCAGGTGGCCGCGCTGGTACTCAGCTATCTCGGCGTGCTGCTGGCCTTCGGCCACGACCTGCAGCTGGAAGGCGGGCGCATCGTGCTGGGCAGTGCGCTGGTGTTCGCCAGCGCGCTCAGCTACGCGCTGTACCTGTTCGGCAGCGGCCAGGTGGTGGCGCGGATCGGCGCGATCCGGCTCACCGCCTATGCCAGCTGCGTGGCCTGCGTGCTGTGCGTGCTGCACTTCGCGGTCCTGCACCCGCTGCCGGTGCTGTTCCAGCAGCCGGTGCCGGTGTACTGGCTGTCGCTGGTCAACGCGACGGTCTGCACGGTGCTGCCGGTGCTGGCGATCATGCTGGCGGTGAAGCGGATCGGCTCGTCGCTGGCCGCGCAGGTGGGTATGCTCGGGCCGGTATCCACCATCGTGATGAGTCTATGGCTGCTCGACGAACCCATGGGCCCCTGGCAGATCCTGGGGACGGCGCTGGTGCTGGTCGGCGTGCTGCTGGTCAGCCGCGTGCGCGCGTGAAGAAATCCGCGTCGCCGGCCGACGACGCGGTGGACGCTGCCGCGCAGGCGCGCGAGCGCATCCTGGCGGTGATCCGTGCCATTCCGCGCGGGCAGGTGATGGGCTATGGCCAGGTGGCCGCCAAGGCCGGGCTGCCGGGCCGGGCACGGTTGACTGCACGGGTGCTGGGCATGAACGACGATCCGGACCTGCCCTGGCACCGGGTGCTGCGCTCGGACGGGCGCATCGCGATGCCGGAAGGCTCGCGTGGCTGGCGCGAGCAGAACCAGCGGCTGCGCGCCGAAGGGGTGGTGATGGAGCGCGGGCGGGTCAAGCACATGCCGCGTGGCAGCGGCGATGACCTGGACGCGGCGGTGTGGGGACCGGGCTAGCCCGTTATGATGGGCGCGGTTCCAAAGGATGCCCCCATGTTCCCGCGACTGCCCACCGTCACCAAGGCACTGTTGATCGCCAACATCGTGCTGTTCCTGCTGCAGCAGCCGTTCCTGCTCGGCAACGGCACGTTCGAGCCGTTCATGCTGCAACCGCTGCGCGGTGGCTTCGACCCGTTCTCGCCGGGTGGCAATTTCCAGCCGTGGCAGCTGCTGACCTATGGATTCCTGCACGGCAGCTTCGGGCACCTGTTCTTCAACATGCTGGCGCTCTTCATGTTCGGTGCGCCGCTGGAGCAGACCTGGGGCGAGAAGCGCTTCCTGACCTACTACCTGGTGTGCGTGGCCGGTGCCGGCCTGTGCCAGCTGGCCGTGGGCGCGATGATCGCCGACCCGGCCACCGTGCTGGGCGCATCCGGCGGCGTGTTCGGCCTGTTGCTGGCCTACGGCATGCTGTTCCCCAACCAGCGCGTGATGCTGCTGTTCCCGCCCATCCCGATGAAGGCGCGCACCTTCGTCATCGTGTTCGGCGTGATGGAACTGGTGCTCGGCGCCACCGGTTGGCAACCGGGCGTGGCCCACTTCGCCCACCTGGGCGGCATGTTGTTCGGCTGGCTGCTGATCCGCTACTGGCGGGGGCAGCCGCCATTCAACCGGCGCCCGCCGGGTGGCCCGAAGCGGCCCAACCACCTGCGCAGCGTGAAGTAACTGCGCGACGTTCGCGCCGCCGCCAGCCTGTATCGGCAGGTGTTGGGCAGTGCCTACGATGCGCTGCCTGCGCAGGTGCAGGCGCTGCACGACATGTCCGGGCAGCACCGCTGGAGCGGTACGGCGCAGGTGCGTCGTGGCACCGGGCTGGTGTCACGCCTGGTGGCGGCGGTGATCGGTTTTCCGGAAGCGGGCGCCGATGTACCGGTCACCGTGACCTTCATGCCGGAGCAGGGCATCGAGCGCTGGACGCGTGACTTTGGCGGTCGCCGGTTCACCTCGTGGCAACGGCGCGGGACAGGGCGCAACGATGCGCTGCTGGTGGAGCGCTTCGGGGTGATCGAGGTCGCGTTGGCGCTGGTGGTGGAAGGCGAGCGGTTGCTGCTGGTGCCGCGGCGGTGGTCCTGCCTGGGCGTGCCGCTGCCGAAGGCGCTGCTGCCCAGGGGCAACACGTTCGAAACCGAAGTGGACGGCCGGTTCGTGTTCAACGTGGAGATCGCCGCACCCGGGGTGGGGTTGATCGTGAATTACCGGGGCTGTCTGCAGCCCAGCGCGTAGAGCCACGCTCTGCGTGGCTTTGCGGCGCGCGCGAGACGTGCAGCCACGCACGGGGTGGCTCTACGTGCATGAAAAAGGGCGCCCCTGGGGGCGCCCTCATTCAATCCATCAACGTTTCGCTCAGCGCCAGATCCTGATCTGGTCGCTGTCCACGCGCTGCATCGGCTGTCCCGGCTTGCAGCTGAAGGTGGCACCGAAGGCGGGCAGGTTGGACAGCGGCACGTTGGTGCGCCACTTGCCCGGGGCCAGCGTGTCCGCGGTCAGCCGCTGCGCGGCTTCGCCCGGCGAGAGCTGCTGCGGCCACAGGCTGGCCCAGGCGCGGAAGAAGCCCTGCTGCGCGGCCGGCTTGGCGGCAGGTTCGGCCGACTGGTAGGCCGCCCATGCCAGTTCCACGCCGGCCAGATCGGCCAGGTTCTCTTCGCGGGTCAGTTCGCCATTGACCTTGGCCCCCTTCACGCCGGGGAAGTCCAGGCTGCTGTACTGCGCAGCCACGCGGTTGCCCAGCAGGTTCCAGGCGGTCTTGTCGGCCGGGGTCCACCAGCTGCGCAGTTCGCCCTTGGAATCGACCAGGGCACCCTTGGCATCGATCGCACGGTTCAGTTCGTGGGCAACCAGCGCGCCGAAGCTGCCGTACTTGTCGGCGTTGTCGGCCTTGGCATTGAACACCGGGCCCTGCAGCACGGCGGCGGTGACGATCAGGCGGTTCTGCGCGATGTCGTAGGCCAATGCCGGCTGCTGCGGCAACACATCCCAGCGGCGGTCGGCGTTGCCTTTGCCGATGCGCTTCATTTCTTCGCGATGGCGCCAGGTGGAGGCGATCAGCATGTTGCCGCCGAAGCTGCCACGGCCCATCGGCTGCACGCTGTAATCGAGGTCGCGCAGCGGCGTGCCGATCTCGATCTTCAAGGCGGCCAGCTTGGCCTGCGCTTCGGTCTTGGCTTCCGGGCTCAGCCAGCTGCTGGCCTTCACCGCCTCGATCTGGGTTTCGCGGATCTTGTCGACGATCACCGCTGCCTGGCGGCGGTCATCGGCGGCGAGGTAACGTGCGGCATATTCACGGCCGACCATCGGGCCGGCGGCCACGTTCATCGCATCCAGCACCTGCTCCCAGCGGGCCGGGGCGATGGTTTCGCCACGGATCACGCGGCCGCGGAATTCAAACTCCGCATCGCGGTAGGCCTTGGACAGGTAGGGGGCCATGGCATCGCCCACGCGCCAGCGCAGATAGGCCTTCCACTGGTCCGGCTTGATCCGGGTGACCATGCCGTCGAGCGCCTTGAACAGCTCCGGGTCGGACAACGAGACCAGGTCGTCGTTGACGCCCTGCGCCTTCAGGAACGCATCCAGCTGCAGGTTGCGGAAGCGGCTGTTGAGTTCCTTGGTGGAAATCGGCGCGTAGTTGTTGAACGGGTTGTTGATGCCGGCCAGCGACTGCGCATTGCGCGCCAGCTCGGTTTCCAGCGCGATCACCGCCTGCGATTCGGCCTCCAGCTTGTCGGCCGGGGTGCCGGTCAGGGCCAGGATCTGCTTCACGTACGCACGGTAACGGCCCATCAGCGCCACGGTATCGGCGTCGGTGCGGGTGTAGAAGGCCGGGTCGGGCAGGCCCATGCCGCCCTGCATGAAGTAGCCGATGTGGCGATCCAGCGCCTTCAGGTCCACGTCCGGGGCGAAGTTGAAGGCCACCGGGATGCCGACCTGATGCAGCGCGGCAATCGAGGCCGGCACATCCTTGGCCTTCTTGATGGCGTTGATGCGGGTCAGCAGCGGCGCGATCGGGGCCGAGCCGTCGGCTTCCACGGCCGCTTCATCCAGGCCGCTGGCCCAGAAGTCGCCCAGCAGCTTCTGCACGTTGCCCTGCGGTGCCTTCATCGCGCCATCCAGCAGCTCGCGCTGCTGCACGCGGGTACGCTCGGCGAGCTGGCCAATGGCGGTGGTGGCACCGGTCTGCGGCACCGGGTTGGCCTTCAGCCAGCCGGCATTGGTGGCGTCATGGAAGTCGCTGCACTGCGCGCTCACGGCGGGCGCACGGCTGGCGGCCTTCTTCTTCGGGGCGGCGGAGGCGTCGGTGACGACCAGGGTGGCCAGGCCCAGGCCTAGGGCGATGGCAAGCGGACGAAGGTTGGGCATGCGAAACAAATCCAGGAGGATTGAAGACCGCGGAACTATAGCAAGCCCGCATGAAAACGCGGCATTCACCGACGCCGACGGTAGCCCCGGCCGTTGGCCGGCAACCGGGCAAACAAAAAGGCCCGGGAAAATCCCGGGCCTTTCTGCTTCACGCCACCGCGTGAACGATTACCAGATCACCACCTGCTTGTCGCCGGCGCGCACCATCGGCGTACCCGGCTTGCACTCGAACGCGGCCGCGAAGGTCGGCAGGTTCGACGGCGCGCCCATGGCACGGAACGCAGCCGGAGCGTGCGGGTCGGTGGCCAGGCGGACCTTGGCGTTCTCCGGGGTGTACTTGGTGCGCCACACGGTGGCCCAGTTGAAGAAGAAGCGCTGGTCGCGGCTGAAGCCGTCCACCTTCGGGTCTTCCTTGCCGGCGCTGGCCTTCTGCAGGGCGTCGTAGGCAGTGGCCAGGCCGCCCAGGTCGGCGATGTTCTCGCCCAGGGTCAGCTTGCCGTTGACCGCCTGGTCGCCGACCTTGTAGCCGTCGAACTGGTTCACCAGCTTGCCGGTCAGCCCGCTGAAGTTCTTGGTGTCCGCATCGGTCCACCAGTTCTCGAAGTTGCCGGTCGGCCCGAAGCGGCTGCCCTGGTCGTCGTAGCCGTGGGTCATTTCGTGGCCGATCACCGCACCGATGCCGCCGTAGTTCAGCGCGTCGTCGGCCTTCGGGTCGAAGAACGGCGGCTGCAGGATGGCGGCCGGGAACACGATCTCGTTCTGCAGCGGGTTGTAGTAGGCGTTGACCGTCTGCGGGGTCATGCCCCACTCGGTCTTGTCCACCGGCTTGCCGATCTTGCCCAGCGCGAACTTGTAGTTGAATTCGTTGGCCGCGCGCACGTTGCCGAAGTAGCTGTCACGGCCGGTGCTCAGGCCGCTCCAGTCGCGCCACTTGTCCGGGTAGCCGATCTTCGGGGTGAAGGTTTCCCACTTGGCGATCGCCTTGGCCTTGGTCTCATCGCTCATCCAGGTCAGGCCCTGGATGCGCTCCTTGAGCGCGGCGGCCAGGTTCTTGACCAGCTCTTCCATCTTGGCCTTCGACTCGGGCGAGAAGGCGACCTTGACGTACAGCTGGCCGAAGGCTTCACCGGCATCGTTTTCGATGGTGCCCAGCACGCGCTTCCAGCGCGGCTTCATTTCCTTCTGCCCGTTGAGGGTCTTGCCGTAGAACTCGTAGTTTTCCTGGGCGAAGGTGTCAGCCAGGAACGGCGACGCCGAATCCACGGTGTGGAAGCGCAGGTACGAACGCCACACCGACGGGTCGGTGTCGCCCAGCGCCTTGCTGACTTCCTGGTGGAAGCTGGGGATGGCCAGCGAGAACTTCTCCGGCGCGGCAATGCCCTGCGCTTCGAAGAACCGGCTCCAGCTGAAGTTCGGGGTCAGCTTGTCGGCGTCGGCCACGGTGACCGGGTTGTAGTACAGCGAGACATCGCGCGAGAGCTGCTCGCTGGACTTGGAGGCCTTGGCCAGGCGGGTTTCGAACTTGACCACGTCCGCGGCCTGCTTGGCGGCGTCGGCAGCGGCAACGCCGGACAGTTCCAGCACCTTGGCCACGTGCGCCTGGTAGGCCTTGAGCTTGTCGGCGTTCTTGGCGTCGGTGTAGTACGTCGTGTCCGGCAGACCCAGGCCGCCCTGGCTGGCGTAGGCCATGTTCATGCTGGAGTTCTTGAAGTCCGCTTCCGGACCGAACCCGAACAGCACGTTTTCGCCCTTGGCGGCGGTGGTGCGCAGGTAGTTGGCGATGGCGTCCTTGTCCTGCAGGCCGTCGATGGCCGCCAGGTCAGCCTTGATCGGCTCGATGCCCTGCGCGTTGATCTTGGCTTCGTCCATGCCGGTGGCCCAGAAGTCGCCGACGATCTTTTCGATGCCGGTCGGGTTCTTCACCGCTGCGACCTGTTCGGCCAACTGGTGCTGCACGGCGACCGAGCGCTCGTCCAGGATGGTGAAGGCGCCCCAGCTGGTGCGGTCGCCCGGGATTTCATTGGCGGCCAGCCACTTGCTGTTCACGTAATCGCCGAACGCGGTGCAGGCGTCCAGGCTCTTGTCCAGGTCGGACGGGTGGAAGGCGTTGTAGGCCGGCAGCTTGGCTTCGTCGAGCTTGAACTCGGTGGCGGCCGGGGCGGCGGCGGTCGGGGTGGCGGTGGAGGCCGCGCTGTCCGTAGCCGGGGTTTCGTTCTTGCCGCAGCCGACCAGCGCGGCCGAAACGGCCAGGGTCAGCAGGACAATCTTGGGAGTACGAGAGATCACTAGTATGGCCTCCGGGCCGAAGAATCTTTCAGGAAGGCCCCCTGATGGGGGCCGTGGGCCAGACGATACGCCGCTGGCCCGGCCTGCAAGGGTGTCGAAGGTCATGTATACAGCCAGCATGGACACTTCAACGACGCGTGCTTGGGATGCAGTCATCATCGGCGGCGGGCACAACGGCCTGGTCTGCGCGGCTTACCTGGCCCGGGCCGGGCAGCGGGTGCTGGTGCTGGAACGGCGGTCGGTGGTAGGCGGGGCGGCGGTCACCGAGGAGTTCCATCCCGGTTTCCGCAATTCGGTGGCTTCCTATACGGTGTCGCTGCTGCAGCCGCGCATCATCCAGGCGTTGGCGCTGGCCGAGCACGGGCTGCGGGTGGTGCCGCGGCGGATCAACAACTTCCTGCCGCTGGACGGGGATTACCTGTTGGCCGGTGCCGGGCTGACCCGTTCGGAGGTGGCGCGCTTTTCCGCACGTGATGCGGAGCGCCTGCTGGCCTTCGAGCAGCGCCTGGAGGCATTCGCCGATGTGCTGCGCGATCTTGCGCTGCAGGCGCCGCCCAACGTGGGGGAAGGCCATTGGCTGACCCAGCTGCCGGCGCTGTGGCAGGCCGGCCAGCTCGGCAGGCGGCTGCATGGGCTGGCGCCGGCGTTGCGCCAGGAACTGCTGGACCTGTTCACCATCTCGGCCTCGGAATACCTGGACCGCTGGTTCGAAAGCGAGCCGATCAAGGCGCTGTTCGGGTTCGACGGCATCGTGGGCAACTACGCCAGCCCGGAGGCGCCCGGCTCGGCCTACGTGCTGCTGCACCACGCCTTTGGCGAGAGCAACGGAGTGAAGGGCGCCTGGGGCCACGCCATCGGCGGCATGGGCGCCATCACCCAGGCGATGGCGCGCTCGGCCATCGCCGCCGGGGCGAACATCCGTACCGACAGCGGCGTGCGCAGGGTCGTCGTCGAGCAGGGGCGCGCGGTAGGGGTGGAAACGCTGCAGGGCGATGTCATCCGCGCCCGCAGGGTGGTGGCCAACGTCAATCCCAAGCTGTTGTACGAACAGCTGCTGGCGCCTGGGGAGGTGCCACTGGCCACGCGCGAGCGCATGGCCAACTGGCGCTGCGGTTCAGGCACGTTCCGCATGAACGTCGCGCTGTCCGGCCTGCCCTCGTTCTCCGTGCTGCCCGGGGCAGGGGACCACCTCACGGCGGGCATCATCATGGCGCCCACGCTGGCTTACATGGACCGCGCCTACCGCGATGCGCGCCAGCACGGCTGGTCACGTGAACCGATCGTGGAAATGCTGATCCCGAGTACGCTGGACGATTCGCTGGCGCCGCCCGGCCAGCACGTGGCCAGCCTGTTCTGCCAGCACGTGGCCCCGGTGCTTTCCGGCGGGCGCAGCTGGGATGACCACCGCGACGAAGTGGCCGACCTGATGATCGCAACGGTCGAGAAGCACGCGCCGGGATTCGGCGCACTGGTGCTGGGCCGGCAGGCGCTCAGTCCGCTGGACCTGGAGCGTACCTTCGGGCTGATCGGCGGCGACATCTTCCATGGCGCGCTCAGCCTCAACCAGCTGTTCAGCGCCCGGCCGATGCTGGGCCAGGCCGACTACCGCGGTGCCCTGCCGGGCCTGTACCTGTGCGGTTCGGGGACGCATCCGGGTGGCGGCGTCACCGGCGCGCCGGGACACAACGCGGCACAGGCCATTCTTCGCGAATAAAAAGAGGCCACCCGAAGGTGGCCGATAATCATCGGGAGCACCCGACCGTGGGTCGGGTGCCCCTCAGCGGCGATTACAACCCGCCGCCACCACACCCCTTGCCCAGGTAATCATCGATCAGCCGCAGCTGGTCGCCCATGATCGCGCGCGTCCAGGCCGGGCCATGCGCGTAATCGGCGATTTCGTGGTACTCCACCGGCTGGCCGGAACTCTTCGCCTTGGCCACGAACCATTCGGACTGTTCGATCGGCACGGTGCGGTCGCGGTCGCCGTGGTAGACCATCAGCGGGATCTTCATCTCGCCGGCCTTGTCCAGCGGGTTCAGACCGTCCACCGTCTTGGCCTGGGCTTGGCGGAAGAACGGGTTGGTGTAGAACCGCGACCAGATCTTCTTGATGTCCGACACGCCGGCACCGGCAATGGCGCACTTGTACAGCCCGTTGGGCCGCACCGATGCGGCGAATGCCGAATAGCCGCCGTAGGAGAAGCCGAACATGGCGATGTGGCCGGGCTGGGCGATCTTCTGGTCGATCATCCACTTGGCGCCATCATCCTTGTCGTCCTGCATCTTCTGGCCCCACTCGGCATCGCCGGCCATCCACAGCTTGCGGCTCCAGTCGGCCGAACCGCGGAACTGCGGGCGCAGCACCGCCATGCAGCGCGATGCCATCAGCGGCACCCACATGGAACCGTCGAAGTCCATGCCATCGCGCGCCCACGGACCGCCGTGCGGGTGCACAACGGCCTTCCACGGACCGGCACCGCACAGTTCGGTGTTCGGGGTGGTCAGGAAGGCGGGAATGTCCAGCCCGTCGCGCGCCTTGTAATAGACCAGCTTGGTCGTGCCCAGCGCGGCCGGGTCGATCTGCGGGTAGGACTTGGCCAGCTCGGTCAGCTGCCCGTTGTTGAACAGGTAGTAGGTGGGCGGGTCGGACGGGCCGGACACCACCACCAGGAACGTCTTGAGGTTGGCACTGTAGTCCAGCAGGCGGATCGACCTGCCGCCATCGAGCTGGGTGGTGGCGCGCTGGCCGGTGCTGGGATCGACCAGGGTGACCTCGCTTGCCTGGATGCCCAGGGCCTGGCGCAGGCCCTGTTCCAGCGCCTTGAAGGTCGGATCGGTCCACTGGATCTCGTTCTCGCGCGGGCCGCTGTAGCCGACGCCGAGCAGTGCGCCGAACGGCACGCCGTCCACGTTCTTGTAGCGGTTCAGCACCACGGTGCCGGCATTGAAGAACTTGTGCTCGAACAGCACTTCCTTCTGCTTGCGCGCGGCGATGTCGTATTCGTAGATGACCGTCTTGTCGCGGCCCACGTTGCTCTGGATGAACGCGATGTTCGGGTCATCGGCAAAGCCGACCACCTGGTTGATGTCGCGATCCTTCACGTGCGAACGGAAGTGTTCTTCCCAGGAACCGGTAGCGGGGTTGCGGAATTCAGTGGCGATATACGCACCGGTGCCATCCACGTCCTGGCGCAGGCGCGCGCGCAGTTCGCTGTTGAGATCGGTGACATAGCCGGCCACGCGCTCTTCGGTTTTCTGGATGCGCTGGGAAGTGAAGCTGCGCAGGTTGACCTTGTACACGTCACCGGAATTGCTGCCCGAACCGTTCACCACCAGGATGTGGTCCGGGTCGTTGGGCAGGGTATCGAGCACGGTGGAGTTGGACAGGGCCTGCTCCAGTTCTTCGTTGCGGCTGGTGGCGCGGGCCGGGCTGATCGGCTCCTTCCACTGCTTGCCTTCGATGTCGGTGATGAAGAACTTGCTGATGAAGGTCTTGTTGACCCGGTCGGTACGCAGGTCGTAAGGCTGCCACAGGGTGACCGCCAGCAGGCCGTTCTTGATGAAGCTCACGCTCTGGAACTTCATGCGGCCGGCACCGATGACGGTGGGCGCCTTGTCCAGGGCGTTGGTTTCCCAGACCACGATGACGCGCTCTTCGCCGTTGGCGCGCAGGCCGGCGATGTGCTTTCCATCGGGCGAGAGCGACAGGCTGGAAATGGCCGGGAAGGCGGCCATCTGCTCGATGGTCGGTGCCACCGGCTTGGCGTGCAGGAGCGAGGAAGCACTGGCCAGGGCGGCCAGCAGAAGAATCCGTTTCATTGATGACCTCTGTTCGTGGAGCGGGCCGACCACCGGTTTACCAGGGCCGGAAACGAGACCGCCGCCCCGAAGGGCGGCGGCTCGCGAAGCGGGATCAGAACGAGTAGGTGACGTTTGCGAAGTACTGGCGGCCCCAGTAGTCGAAGCCGCTGTACAGCAACGCATTGCCGACGGTGCTGTACACACCCTGGGAAATGGTCGGCGGTTCCTTGTCCGCCAGGTTGCGCACGCCGACGGTGGCCGACCACTTGTCCGCTTCGTACTGCACCGAGAACGACTGCAGGAAGTAGTTCGGGGTGTAGATCTTGTACGGCGAGGTGTCCGGCTCGAACAGACCCGGGTTGCGCTCCTCGTAGTACGCGTAGCTGTCCATCTTGTCGATCCAGTCCAGGCCGTAGCGGACCTGCCATTCCTTCCACTTGTAGGCCATGTCGAAGGTGGCGGTGTTCGCCGGGGTGCCCAGCATGCCCGCGTAGTTCACCAGCGGATCGTCCTGGAAGATCTTGCTGGACTGTTCGATGTAGTGGGTGAACTGGGTGGTGGTGCGGAACTCGCCCGGCCCGATGTCACGGACATAACGCAGGGTCAGGTCCACGCCGCGCACCTTGTCGGTGGAGACGTTGATGAAGCCGTTGGTGACCGTCAGTGCGTTGTTCAGCGGGTTGCGGTCGACCAGGCGGCACAGGCCGTTGCCGGCAAGGAAGTCGGCGGTGGCGCTGCCGTAGCATGCGTTCAGGATGCCGGCGCCGCCGGCGGCCTGCACGCCGTTCTCGACCTTGATGTCGAAGTAGTCGGCGGCGAAGGACAGGTCACCGAAACCGCTGCCGAACTCCGGCTGGATCACCACGCCGAGGGTCTTGGCAGTGGAGGTTTCCGCCTTCAGGCCGGTTTCCGCGCCACCCTGGGTGATCACGGTCACGCCCTGGGTTGCGATGTAGTCGGCCGGCAGGCCTTCTGCGGCGCAGTTCTGGTAACGGATCGACGACGGATCGCGGTCGCTGTACTCGTTGCAGGGATCGGAGGTGCTGCCCAGGAAGCCGGTGGTGCCGCCCAGGAACTGTTCGTACAGCGCCGGGGCGCGGTAGGACGTGCCGTAGGACGCGCGGAACGACAGCCACTTCACCGGGGTCCACAGGCCGCCGATCTTGTAGGTCTCATCCGAACCGTACGACTCGTAGTCGGTGTAGCGGCCGGACAGGTTGAGCGTCAGCTCTTCGGCAGCGGTGACGCCCGACAGCAGCGGGAATTCCAGTTCGCCGTAGACTTCCGTGACCGAGTCGCTGCCGCGGGTCGGCGCCGCCGAGGTCAGGTTGAACAGGTCGCCGTCGATGGAGTACTGCGACGGGCTGTCGTCGATCTTGGCTTTGCGGTATTCGGCACCGAACGCGCCGCGGACCGTGCCGTGCGGCATGTCGAACAGCGGGCCGTTGACGTTGAAGTTGACCGTGTCTTCCTTGTACATGGTGTTGCCGGTGACCGGCACGAACACCCAGTTCTTCCAGTCCGCCGGCAGGTTGCCGCCGATGGTGTTGGAGTTCAGCGCCGGTGCGGCGATACAGCCGTTCGACGGGTCGACGCAGGAATAGCCGCCGGCACCGTTGGAGACCACGTTCAGGCTCTGCGCCAGGCGGCTGGTCAGGAAGCTCTGGAAGGTGTAGTCGGCGTCATTGTCCGAGTGCATGACATTGAAGTCGTACTTCCAGTCTGCCGTCAGGTTGCCCCGCAGGCCGGCGTTGAAGCGGTAGTAGTCGACGTTCTGCTTGTTCTGGTCGTTGCCGAAGCCGATGAACGCACGCACGCCCATGTTGGCGCCATTGGTCAGGTTGGTCGCCGGGCCGGCCACGCTGTCGCGCAGGTTGGCCGGGATCAGCGGGCTGCCCACTGCATAGTCCAGCGACAGCTGGCGGTAACCGGTCTGGGTCGACTTGCGCTTGTTGCCCAGGAACTCGTAGTACAGCTCGGCGTCACCCAGCACGCCGGTGTCGAAGCCGCCCTGCAGGAACAGGGTGTGGGTCTTGGCCGGCGAGATCAGCGACTGGTTCAGCATCGCGTCGTCGAAGGTATCGCGGGTATAGGTGTCCACGCCTTCATAACCGACCAGGCCGGTGGTGACGGCCGCGTTCGGACGCCAGCGGTTGAAGCGCGTGCCGGCACCACCCGGGGCGGCAACGCCGGTGCGGGTGTTGGTGCCGATCGTGTTGATGGTCACGCCGCCCGCATCGAGGGTGTAGCACTTGGACTTGCCGGTCAGCGGGTCGATGAAGTCGCCGCTGCCCCAGTAGTCGCCCACGTCGATGTCGCGGTACTTGTCGGTGGCGCAACGGGTCCAGTCGCGGTCGCGCAGGCTCAGGTCGTTACGGGTGTAATACTCGTACGAACCGGAGAAGTGCGAGCGCTCGCCGGTGGTGCCGAACATGATCGAGTAACGGCGCTGGTCACCGCCGCCACCGTCGGTGGCGTTGTGCTGCCCTTCAAAGGAGACGCCGTCGACCTTGGTCTTGGTGACGATGTTGATCACGCCGGCCACGGCGTCGGAGCCGTAGATCGACGAGGCACCGTCCTTCAGGATTTCGATGCGGTCCACGATCGCGTTCGGCAGCACGTTCAGGTCGGCCGAGCCGACCGCGCCACGCGAACCGGCCGGCGCCACGCGGCGGCCATTGAGCAGGATCAGGGTGCGGGTCGGGCCAAGGCCGCGCAGGCCGAGCGTGTTGGCACCGGGGCCGCCGTCGGTGACGTAGCCGCCGTACGCATTGTTGATCTGCGAGCTGCCCGTGGTCACCGCAGTGCTCTGCAGGACGTCGGTGGTGGAGTTGAAGCCGGCAAGCACCGACTCCTGGCGGGTGACGACCTGGACCGGCGACACCGAGTTGAACGTATCGCGGCCAATGCGCGAACCGGTCACGGTCACGGTGTCGAAGTTCGTGGTGGCCTTGGCCTTCTCGGCGGCGACCTCTTCGGCCGTCTTGGTCGAAGTGGTGTCCTGCGCGAATGCCGGCGCGGCCGCGAACACCATCGCGGTGGCCAGGGCGAAGCTCAGCGGATTCCGGCTGAGCGACTTGCGATTCATCATGTGTGGATCCCCTTGGAACGATCGATTGCGTCAAACACCGGTGACATGGACCAGCAGGCGTCTCCGTGTGCCCTCGGATCAGGTCTTGGCAGTGGCTGCCCCCCTGTTCACCAGCTTCACGAGCTGATGATTCGAGGTTAACACGGCCTTAACGCGACCTGTCAACTGTTCATCAAGAGGTCATAAAGACAAGATAGGCAAAGCGGTGCTTTCGTTCTCATCTGTGTTGCAAGATATTGAAAAGTAATAAGTTAATAATGGTTTGTGATGAAACCATTGCCTCCCTGCCGTGATGGATGCACGGTTCATTTTTTGGCCGCACCGCACCACGGAATCCGTTCCTGACGTGCCAATGTCGCGAAAATCGTTTTCTGGACAGCGCAAGGACAGGGCAGGACAGCGGCCTGGCAGCGCAGGGTCGCCCTGTATAGTGGCGGGCTGTCCCGTTCGGCTTTTCCGGAGTTCCCGCAGTGAGTGCCAGCCCGTCTCGACGTCCCCATGCCAGCCAGGTGCAGAAGGGCCTGACCCTTCATCCGCGCGTCCGCAACGTGATCGCGGTCGGGTCAGGCAAGGGCGGGGTGGGCAAATCCACCACGGCGGTGAACCTGGCCGTGGCGCTGGCCCGCCTGGGCGCGCGGGTCGGGCTGTTGGATGCCGACATCTACGGCCCCAGCGTGCCGATGATGCTGGGCCTGAGCGGCCGCCCCGAAAGCCCGGACAACAAGTCGATCGAGCCGCTGCGCGCGTTCGGCGTGGAGACCATGTCGATCGGCTACCTGATCGAGGACGAGACGCCGATGATCTGGCGCGGTCCGATGGCGACCTCGGCCATGACCCAGTTCTTCAACGACACCCTCTGGGATGACCTGGACTACCTGCTGATCGACCTGCCGCCGGGTACCGGCGACATCCAGCTGACCCTGACCCAGAAGATTCCGCTGGCCGGCGCGGTCATCGTCACCACCCCGCAGGACATCGCCACGCTGGATGCGAAGAAAGCGCTGAAGATGTTCGAAAAGGTCGAGGTGCCGGTGCTGGGGATCGTCGAGAACATGTCCGTGCACACCTGCAGCAACTGCGGCCACATCGAACACCTGTTCGGCGATGGCGGCGGCGAACGCATGGCCGCGCAGTACGGCGTGCCCCTGCTGGGCTCGCTGCCGCTGGATATCGGCATCCGCGAGCAGGGCGATGCAGGCACCCCGATCACCGCCGCCGCGCCGGAGTCGCCGGCCGCGCAGGCTTACCTGCGCGCCGCCGAGCGGCTGGTAGAGGAAGTGGCCAAGCGACCGCGCGCCAGCATTCCGATCCTGTCGTCGCTGCTCTGATCGCCTAGAATCGCCCATTCCCGCACCCAGGATTCCCCATGAGCATCAAGAGTGACCGTTGGATCCGCCGCATGTCCGAACAGCACGGCATGATCGAGCCGTTCGAAGCCGGCCAGGTCAAGCAGGCCAACGGCCAGCGCATCGTCAGCTACGGCACTTCCAGCTATGGCTACGACGTGCGCTGCTCGCGCGAGTTCAAGGTGTTCACCAACATCAACTCCACCATCGTCGACCCCAAGCACTTCGACCCGGGCAGCTTCGTGGACATCGTGGGCGACGAGTGCATCATCCCGCCCAACAGCTTCGCGCTGGCGCGCACCGTGGAGTACTTCCGCATTCCGCGCGACACCCTGGTGGTGTGCCTCGGCAAGAGCACCTACGCGCGCTGCGGGATCATCGTCAACGTGACCCCGCTGGAGCCGGAGTGGGAAGGCCACGTGACCCTGGAATTCAGCAACACCACGCCGCTGCCGGCGCGCATCTACGCCAACGAAGGCGTCGCCCAGATGCTGTTCTTCCAGGCCGACAGCGACGACATCTGCGAGACCTCTTACAAGGATCGCGGCGGCAAGTACCAGGGCCAGACCGGCGTGACCCTGCCGCGCACCTGACCGGCAGGGCAAATAAAAAAGCGCGGATCTCTCCGCGCTTTTTTTTTGGGGTTATTTCCCGCGTCCGAACAACAACCCGATCCCCACTGCCACCAGGATCACCGGCCACCAGGTAAGGATCAGGCGACCCAGGTTCATGTTGGTCCAGCCCAGGTTGCTGGCCAGCAGGAACAGGCCGACGAGGATCAGGACGATGGCGGCGACAAGGTTGGAGCGCATCAGGGGCAGGGTCCGCTTAGGGCTGGGGCGAATATCCTAGCCGTTCCTTCCACATCGCGACACGCTCCTGCAGCACGGCCGCGTCGAACGGATGGGCCTGGCCATGCCCCCACACCGGCGCCGGCCACGCCGGATCGCCCACATGTCGGCCGACCACGTGGAAGTGCAGCTGCGGCACGATGTTGCCCAGCGTGGCGAAGTTGATCTTCTCGACCCCGTCGGTGCCCTTCAGCGCCCGGCAGCATCGGTTCAATTCCGTACGCAGCTGGTCCTGCTGGTTGCCGTCGAGCTCCAGCCATTCGGTGATGCCGGTCACGCGCGGCACCAGCACCAGCCACGGGAACCGTTCGTCGTTCATCAACCGCACTTGCGACAACGGGCCTTGGTCCACCAGCACACTGTTGGCGGCCAGGCGTGAATCCAGTTCAAAATCGCTCATCCAAGATGCTCCGAGAAGAAGTCCAGGGTGCGTGTCAGCGCCAGCTCGGCGCTGTCCGGATCATACGCATGTCCGACGCTGCGGTTAAAGGCGTGGTCGGCCGGATAGACGAAGGTGGCCATCTTGGGCAGCTTCTCGCGGTGGGCCTGGATGGCCTCGGGCGGAATGCTCTTGTCCTGCGCGCCGAAGTGGAACATGACCGGGGCCTTGGGCGTCTCATCCAGGAACTGCACGTTGCGCGCGCCGTAGTAGCTGACCGACGGCAGGCCCAGGCGCAGGGCCGAGAGCAGGGCGATGCTGCCGCCCCAGCAGTAGCCCACGGTGCCGACCTTGCCGGCCGGCGCCAGCCGCGAGGCGGCCGCGCGGACCACTTCCAGCGCCTTCTCCACGCCCAGTGCATTGACGTGTTCCAACCCCTGCTTCACCCCGTCCGGGTCATAGGGCAGGGCATCCGGGTCGGAATCCGCCCCGTCGACCAGGTCGAAGAAGGAGGGGGCCAGCACCGCGTAGCCCTTCGCAGCGAAGCCCTCGGCCACGTCGCGGATGTGCGCGTTGGTGCCGAAGATCTCCTGGATGACCACCAGGCCCCCGCGCGGCTTGCCCTCCGGCGTGGCCTGCCAGGCCCGGACCGGACCGTGATGCGTATCAAGCGTGACCCACTCACCCATTGCCAGACTCCTGTTGGTTCAGGCGTTCATTATCGGCGTGCTGCAGGTTAGCGGGGTGTCGCGGGCATGCCGGGATTGGCGGTTGGCGTTGCCGGAGCCGCCGATGCATTCAGGGCTGGGGCCACAACGCCGGTATACTTGCCGCCGTTTCCGGCCCCAGGTCCCCGCGCCATTCCGGCGTGGGCCCAGGCCCCCAGAGTCCCGCGATCCATGTCCCAGCTGAACCCCAAAGTCGGCTTCGTCAGCCTTGGCTGCCCGAAGGCCCTCGTCGATTCCGAGCGCATCCTCACCCAGCTGCGGGCCGAGGGCTACGACATCGTTCCTTCCTACGATTCGGCCGACGTGGTGGTGGTCAACACCTGCGGCTTCATCGATTCGGCGGTGACCGAGTCGCTGGACGCCATCGGCGAGGCGATGAACGCCAACGGCAAGGTGATCGTCACCGGCTGCCTGGGCAAGCGCCCGGAAGAGATCCGCAAGGCGTATCCGGACGTGCTGGCGGTGTCCGGCCCGCAGGACTACACCAGCGTGATGGAGGCGGTGCACGCCGCGCTGCCGCCCAAGCATGACCCGTTCGTGGACCTGGTCCCGGACTACGGCATCAAGCTGACCCCCCGCCACTACGCCTACCTGAAGATTTCCGAAGGCTGCAACCACCATTGCAGCTTCTGCATCATTCCCTCGATGCGCGGCAAGCTGGTCTCGCGCCCGGTCGATGAGGTGCTGCGTGAAGCCGAGCGGCTGGTGCGTGGCGGCGTGAAGGAACTGCTGGTGGTGTCGCAGGACACCTCGGCCTATGGCGTGGACGTCAAGTACGCCGAGCGCATGTGGCGCGACAAGGCCTACCAGACCCGCATGAAGTCGCTGTGCGAAGGCTTGTCCGAGCTCGATGCCTGGACCCGCATGCATTACGTGTACCCGTACCCGCACGTGGATGACGTGGTCCCGCTGATGGCCGAGAACCGGATCCTGCCTTACCTGGACATTCCGTTCCAGCACGCCAGCCCGCGCATCCTCAAGCTGATGAAGCGCCCGGGTGCGGTCGACAAGACCCTGGAGCGCGTGCAGCGCTGGCGCCAGCTGTGCCCGGACATCACCGTGCGCTCGACCTTCATCGTCGGCTTCCCGGGCGAGACCGAAGCCGAGTTTGAAGAACTGCTGTCATTCCTGGATGAGGCACAGCTGGATCGCGTGGGCGCGTTCGCGTATTCGCCGGTCACCGGCGCCACCGCCAACGACCTGCCCGGCGCGGTGCCCGAAGAAGTGAAGCAGGAGCGCCTGGCGCGCTTCATGGCCCGCCAGGCCGACATTTCCGCTGCGCGCCTGGAAGCCAAGATCGGCACGGTGCAGCAGTGCCTGGTCGATGCGATCGAAGACGGCATCGCGGTGGCCCGTTCCAAGGCCGATGCGCCGGAGATCGACGGCCTGGTGCATATCCAGAACGCCGATGAAGCCAGGCTGCGCGTGGGCCAGTTCGTGGACGTGGAAATCACCGAGAGCGACGACCACGACCTCTACGGCGACGCGTTGATCGACGAGAGTGCGGCAAAAAAACTGCTCGACCTCAAGGTGCTGTGACCGACGCGGCCGCCCCCGGGGCGGTCGGCCGCCGGCGTTTCATCGCGCCGGCGCGCGCCGACGTGGATCGGGCTAGCTTCGCCCATCCGCTGTTCGCCGCGTTCGCGGATTACCAGGGCCTGCTGGTGGCCGCCGACTGGCCAACCATTTCCGCGTTGAACCGGCAGCTCGCTTTATCGGGAAAGCAGCTGGTGGAGCAGGACGACGAAATGCTGGCCGACGGCCTGCACTACGAGCAGCGCATTGCACGCGGCCGGATCGCCACGCGCCCGTGCAACTGGCATGACCTGTTCAATGCACTGGTGTGGGCGCGCTACCCGGCAGTGAAGATCGCGCTCAATGCGCGCCAATGCCAGGACATCGGGCGCCACCCGCCCGGCCAGCGCACCCGCGCGCAGGCCGCGCTGACCCAGTTCGACGAAACCGGCGTGATCGTGCGGGTGCGCGATGCGTCGTTGCTGCACGCCTGGGATCACCACGACTGGCAGGCGCTGTTCGTCGACGGCGCGGCGCAGTGGCGTAGCGGCGACATCGCCGTGTCTGCCGTGTTCGGCCATGCGTTGATGGAACAGGCGCTGCTGCCTTCGCGATTGCTGGTGGGTAAATGTGTGGTGGTGCAGGGCGATGATGATGCGCTGGTGGTGCAGCAGGTAGCGCAGGCGATCGCGCGTGCCGACGTGCTCAATGACCCGCTGGAGCTGCGTCCGCTCCCGTTGATGGGGATCCCCGGTTGGCATGCCGATCAGGACCACGCGTTCTATCAGCGGATCGAGTATTTCCGGCCAGCCCGAGCGGGCAGGGTGTACCCCTTAACCGTCCGGTAGCGCACTGGAAGCAACCTCAAACGCGCTCTTCGCCGACGTTCATGCCACCATCGAACGCGGCATGTTCCACGGCAGTCGATCGGGATGCGACCCTACCAGCCGTGCATGCACTGGTAGGGTTGGTTCCCAAACAACCGCCCGTAACGGTTCAACGCCCGGTAACGCATTGCAACCAACGTCGTAACCGCCTTCGTATCATCCACCCGGATACTCCACCGCCAGGATCGCAAACCCGGTCCGCCCGCTCGGCAGTTCCACCTCGAACTCATCATCCACGCGCTTCTTCAATAACGCACGCGCCAACGGCGAATCGATGCTGATCCACCCGGCACCCGCATCGGTCTCGTCCGGGCCCACGATGCGATACCGGCTGACATCGCCGCTGTCCACGTTCTCCAGCTCCACCCACGCGCCAAAAAACACCGCCTGCGGGTCGGTCGGCACGGTATCCACCACCCGCAGCGACTCCAGCCGTTTGGTCAGGTAACGCACGCGCCGGTCAATCTCGCCCAGCTGCTTCTTGCGGTAGGTGTACTCGGCATTCTCTGAGCGGTCGCCCTCCGCCGCGGCCGCGGCCAATGCTTTGACCACCTCCGGCCGGCGCACGCGCCACAGCTCGTCCAGCTCGCTCTTCAACCGCTGGTGGCCCTGTGCGGTGATCAGGGCCGTGCTCTTTTCCGCAGGGGGACGCCAACGCGACATCGGTCAGCGCTTGCCCCCGAAAATGCCGCCCAGGATGCCGCGCACGATCTGGTTGCCCAGCTTGGTGCCCATGGTGCGGGTGGTCTGCTTGGCCATCGTTTCGATCATGCCCTGGCGGCGCTTGGTGCCGAAGATCGCATCCTTGATCGATTGGCCGAAGCCGCCTTCCTGCTGCTCATCCTGCTCACGGGTACGCGCCTTGGGCGCGTCGGGCTGTTCCACCACCTTGGCCGCGCGCTGGGCCAGCAGCTCCGCTGCCGATTCGCGGTTCACTGCGGTGTCGTAGCGGCTGCCGACCGGGCTGCCGGCGCGTACCTGCGCACGCTCGGCCTCGGTGATCGCGCCCATCCGGCAGCGCGGCGGGGCGATCCGGGTCTGCTGCACGGGGGAGGGGATGCCTTTGTCCTGCAGCGTGGACACCAGCGCCTCGCCGGTACCCAGCTGGGAAAGGGCCGCCACCACGTCCAGCTTCGGGTTCGGCACGAAGGTTTCGGCGGCGATCTTCACCGCCTTCTGGTCGCGCGGGGTGAACGCCCGCAGCGCGTGCTGCACGCGGTTGCCCAGCTGGCCCAGGATGTTGGCCGGCACGTCGTCGGGGAACTGCGAGCAGAAATACACGCCCACGCCCTTGGAGCGGATCAGCCGCACCACCTGCTCGATGCGCTGCACCAGCGCGGCCGGCGCGTCGTCGAACAGCAGGTGCGCCTCGTCGAAGATGAAGACCAGCTTGGGCTTGTCCAGGTCGCCCACCTCCGGCAGCGTCTCGAACAGCTCCGACAGCAGCCACAGCAGGAAGGTCGAGTACAGGCGCGGCTTGAGCACCAGCTGGTCGGCGGCCAGGATGCCGATCACGCCGCGGCCGTCGTGATTGACCCGCATCAGGTCGGCCAGCTCCAGCGCCGGCTCGCCAAAGAAGGATTCACCGCCGTCCTGCGACAGCCGCAGCAGCGAACGCTGGATCGCCGCCACCGTCTGCGCGCTGACCAGGCCATATTCGGTGGAGATGTCCTTGCGCTCGTCGGCCACCAGGCCGAGCAGGGCGCGCAGGTCGTCCAGGTCGAGCAGCAACAGGCCACGGTCGTCGGCCAGTTTGAACACGATGTCCAGCACCCCCGACTGGGTGTCGTTGAGCTCCAGGATGCGCGCCAGCAGGGTCGGGCCCATTTCGCTCACCGTAGTGCGCACCGGGTGGCCCAGCTTGCCGTACAGGTCCCAGAAGATCGTCGGGCTGCCGGCCGGCGCGTAGTCGGCCACGCCGATGTCCTTCGCGCGCTGCAGCAGCGCCTCGGTGCCGGTGCCGGGCACGGCCAGGCCGGAGACATCGCCCTTCACGTCGGCCAGGAACACCGGCACGCCGATGCGCGAAAAGCCTTCGGCCAGGGTCATCAGGGTGACGGTCTTGCCCGTACCCGTTGCCCCGGCCACCAGGCCATGGCGGTTGCCCAGTTTCGGTTGCAGGGTGACGGGGACATCGTCGGTAATGCCTTTGCCGAGGAGGATCGGATCCATGGTCAACTCGCTCTGTGGACGGGCTATGTGAATGGGCAGGATTCTAAACGTCGGCGGGTATCGGCCACCTGACCGGGTTGCCCCGATGCGAGTGGCACGGCTACTCTGCCCTGTCTTTTGCCCACAGTGCCAAAAATGCCCGTTCCTGTCCTGCTTGCCCGTGGTTGGCCGTTGTTGGCGCTCGCTTCCCTGCTGTCGTTCGTCCCCGAGGCCCATGCCCAGCGGGTCTCCGCCCGTGACAAGGTCAAGGTCGAGGCCCTGGAGCAGCGCATGGCCGCGGCCGAAAAGCGCTATGCCGATGCGCTGGTGCTGGTCAACAACGCCGACCCCAAGGGCAAGAACGAAGGCGATGCCGCGCTGGAGGACATGGAAGATGTCATCAGCGCCTGCATTGCGCAGAAGGGCTGCCAGGTCAGCAACCTACTGGTGACCTACAAGCGCCTGCTGAAGAACAATGCAGACGCGCGCGATGGTGACGACAGCGATGCGATCCCGGTCGATGGCGGCCTGCTGGAGGCTGACCCGGACCATGTGGGCCCGCTGACCGCCGATGTGCCCGAAGCGGCGCGTGCGGCCGCGCTGCTCAACGACAAGCGCCATGCCTTCGACAGCATGGTCGAATACAACCCGGCCGTGCAGGCCGGCATCCGCCGCTGGCTGACCGACATGCGCCCGGCGTTGATGAACTCCTACGAGAATTACCAGAGCCTGCGCGCGGTGATGTGGCCGGAGTGGGAAAAGCGCGGCCTGCCCGAGGCGCTGCTGTTCGGGATCATGGCCAAGGAGTCCAACGGTCGCGTGCACGCCTCCTCCCGCGCCGGCGCCGCCGGGCTGATGCAGTTCATGCCGGCCACCGGCCGCCGCTTCGGGCTGGGTCCGGACGGCACCGGCTTCGACACCCGCTTCGACGCGCGCAGCGCCGCCGAAGCCAGTGCCAATTACCTCAACGAGCGCATGCGCGAGCTCAACAACAACGTGGAGCTGTCGCTGGCCGGCTACAACGGTGGCGAAGGCCGTGCCGGGCGGGTGTATCGCCAGAACGTGGGGCAGAGCTTCTGGGTGGACAGCGTCTACAACCAGTTCCCGGCCGAAACCAAGGACTACGTGCCGATGGTGATCGCCGCCGCGTGGATCTACCTGCACCCGCAGCAGTACGGCGTGGACTTCCCCAAGGTCAGTGCGCAGCCGGCCACCATCCGCCTGGCCAAGTCCACCACCATCTATGAGCTGACCATCTGCCTGGGCAGCACTGGCACCCGCGACGGCTACATGCGCGCGCTGCGCAACCTCAACCCGCGCTATGAAGCCGACGGCTGGATCCCGGCCGGCACGCTGATCAACGCCACCACCCGCATTGCCGGGCTGTACAACCGCTACTGCGTCAGCGGCCCGCGCGCGGACCTGGCGCGCACGCTGATCACCGCCGATCTCAATGCGGCCATCGTCCGTCCGACCGTGGCCAGCTACACCGGCAACGTGGCGGTGGGCAGCGTGGTGCCGGTGGCCGGCCTGCAGGCCAGCACCCCGGTGGCCACCGCCCCGGCTGCGCCGGTGGCAGTACCGGCGCCCAAGCCGAAGGCCAAGCCGGTGCGCAGCCACAAGGTGGGCAAGGGTGAGACCCTGGGCCGGATCGCCGACAAGTTCGATTGCGATGTGCGTGAGCTGGCCAAGGCCAATGGGCTCAAGGCGCCCGCGTATGCGTTGCGCCAAGGCCAGTCGATCAAGCTGCAGGGCTGCGGTAAATAACTTCCGGGGAACACTGATGGATATCACCGCAATCAACGAGATGTTCGCCAACATCCGTGAAAACACCGACTGGGACCTCAACGGAAACCTGGTGTGGGGTTACTTCTTCGTCAACACCACGCCGGAGCCGCTGCACGGGCTGGCCAGGGTGCTGGAAGGGGAGGGCTACACCGTGGTCGAGGTGTTCGAGCCGGAGCTGGAAGAAGGCGAAGCGGAGTACCACGTGCTGCACGTGGAGCGGGTGGAAACCCACAGCGAAGCGTCGCTGGACAAGCGCAACCACGAGCTGCAGGCGCTGGCCGAAGCCAACGGGGTCGAGGATTACGACGGGATGGATGTGGGGCCCGTCGAGTTCGCGCACGATCCGGGTAATGCTTGAAAAAAAACGCCCCGTGGAAACGGGGCGTTTTTCATTGCGCCTGGGGTGTAGAGCCGCGCCCTGCGCGGCTGCCCTCAACGAAGGGTAGCCAATGCCTGGCCCAGCTGCACGGCATGTTCTGCATCGAGGTGCGGGGCGAAATCCGCCACGCCCGGCGGCAGCAGCACGATCACCGTCGAGCCGTAATTGAAGCGCGCCATCTCGGCAAACCGTTCCAGGGTGATGCCCTTGCCGCGGTAATCCTTGCGGGTGATGGAATCGCCATAGGCCGGAATCTCTTCGCCACCCCACACCGTCTCCACGCCCGACACCAGCAGCGCGCCCACCATCACCTGCACCATCGGGCCGAAGTCGGTGTCGAAATGGCAGACCAGCCGCTCGTTGCGGGCGAACAGCCCCGGGACCTTGTTGACCGCCGCCGGGCCCACGCTGAACAGGCGGCCGGGCACGTGCACGGTTTCGCGCAGGGTGCCGGTCCACGGCATGTGCACGCGGTGGTAGTCCTTCGGCGACAGGTAGACGGTGGCGAACAGGCCATGGTGGAACACCTCGGCGTCGGCTGCATCGCCCAGCAGCTCGGCGGCGGTGAACGACTGGCCCTTGGCCTGGAAGATGCGGCCGTCCTCAATGGCGCCCAGCTGGCTGATCCGGCCGTCGGCCGGCATCACCAGGGTGCGGGCGCCGGCGTCGGGCACGCGGGCGCCGGGCTTCAGGGCGCGGGTGAAGAACTGGTTGAAGGTCGGATAGCTGCGCGGGTCGGGATTGGCCGCCTCGGCCAGGTTCACCCCGAACTTTTCGGTCACCGTGTCGATCAGCCAGCGCGAGATCCGCGGGTTGCTGGAATACGCCAGGCGCCGCGCCATCGACGACAGCAGGCGGTGGGGCAGGACGTAGCTCAGCGTGGTGGTCAGGCTCATGGGGCGGATTTCTCGGTCAACAGGTTCAGGTCGCGGGCAATGGCCTGCGGGTTGAAAGGGGGGCGGATCAGGCCGGCCAGCCTGCCGTCCGGGTCCAACACGGCCAGACTGGCCGAATGTTCCAGGGTGTAGTCCTGCGGATTCTCTTCAAAGCCCTTGCCCGGCACCTTCTGGAACACGAAGCCCAGCGCAGTGGCAAAGCGCTCCAGTGAAGGCACGTCGGCGGTGGCCGCCAGGGTGTCCTTGTGGAAGGCATGCACGTATTCGCCCAGGCGTGCCGGGGTGTCGCGCTCGGGGTCCACCGAGACGAACACCAGGCGCGGGCGCAGGCTCTCGGGCAGGGTTTCCCACTGTTTCTGGGCCTGGGCCAGGTCGGCCAGGGTGGTCGGGCAGATGTCGGGGCAGGACAGGAAGCCCAGGAACACGAGGGTCCAGTGGCCCTTGAGCTCGCCGGGAATCAGCCGGGTGCCGTCGGACTGGCCCAGGTTGAAGTCCGGCAGCGGGCGCGGCTGCGGGTAGAAGGTGATCGACTCGGTGGCCGGGCGGTTGCCGGCCGGTTTGGGCGCGAACACCTTCTGGGCGACGACCAGGCCCAGCCCGGCGGCCAGCGCGATGAGCAGGATGATGCCGACATTGCGATTGAACATGAAAGGCCCGTACCCGAAGGGGCCTCCATGATAGGGGATGGGGGGCGGCGGTTTCCGTTTCCGCTGCAACGGATGCCGTGCTGCGCCGCAGCGCCTATAATCTGGGGCCACTTTGTCTGTTGCCCTGCCATGACCGCCGAAACGGCCGCCGAACTCCATACGATCATCGACCTGATCCGCTACGGCACCAGCCGTTTCAACGCCGCCGGGCTGACCTTCGGGCACAGCTACGACAACGCCCTGGACGAAGCCACCCAGCTGGTCCTGCACGCGCTGCACCTGCCGCACGACCTGGGCCCGGCCTATGGCGCCGCCCGCGTGCTCGCATCGGAGAAGGCCGACGTGCTGGCGCTGTTCGAGCGCCGCATCAGCGAGCGCCTGCCGGCCGCCTACCTGACCGGTGAAGCCTGGTTCGCCGGCCTGAGCTTCAAGAGCGACCGCCGTGCCCTGGTGCCGCGCTCGCCGATCGCCGAGCTGATCGAAACCGGCTTCGAGCCGTGGCTGGCCGGCCGCGACGTACACCGCGCGCTGGACCTGTGCACCGGTTCGGGCTGCATCGCCATCGCCATGGGTCACTACTACCCGAACTGGGAAGTTGACGGCGTGGACCTCAGCGATGAGGCCCTGTCGCTGGCTGAAGAGAACAAGGAACGCCTGCAGGCGCACAACGTCACCCTGCTCAAGTCGGACCTGTTCAACGGCCTCACCGGCCGCCACTACGACCTGATCGTGACCAACCCGCCGTACGTCACCAACGACGAAACCGACGCGCTGCCGAAGGAGTACTCGTACGAGCCCGAAATGGGCCTGCGTGCCGGCGACGACGGCCTGGACCTGGTGCTGAAGATCCTGCGCGACGCGCCGCTGCACCTGAGCGAAGACGGCCTGCTGATCTGCGAAGTGGGCGAATCCGAACAGCACCTGGTCAAGCTGCTGCCGGAAGTCGATTTTGCGTGGGTTGAATTCAAGGTCGGCCAGATGGGCATCTTCGCGGTCGAGTGCCGCGAGCTGATCGCCCACAGCGCCCGCATGACCGAACTGGCAGCGCAGCGGCCGTGAGTTCCAATACCTTCGGCAAGCTGCTTTCGGTCACCACCTTCGGCGAATCGCACGGTCCGGCGATCGGCTGCGTGATCGACGGCTGCCCGCCGGGGCTGGAGATCAGTGCCGACGAATTCGCCCACGACCTGCAGCGCCGCGCCACCGGCAAGAGCCGGCACACCTCGGCGCGGCGCGAGGCCGATGAGGTCGAGATCCTCTCGGGCGTGTACGAGGGCCGCACCACCGGTACGCCCATTGCGCTGCTGATCCGCAACACCGACCAGCGCAGCAAGGATTACAGCAACATCGCCCAGCAGTTCCGCCCGGGTCATGCCGACTACAGCTACTGGCAGAAGTACGGCATCCGCGACCCGCGCGGTGGCGGCCGCTCGTCCGCGCGCGAAACCACCATGCGCGTGGCCGCCGGCGTGATTGCGAAGAAGTGGCTGCTGCAGCGCTTCGGGGTGACCGTGCGCGGTTACCTGTCGCAGCTGGGCGAGATCACCCCGACCGGCCATGACTGGTCGGCGGTGGAAGACAACCCGTTCTTCTGGCCGGTGGCCGAACAGGTCCCCGCGCTGGAAAGCTACATGGACGCGCTGCGCAAGTCCGGCGATTCGGTCGGCGCGCGGGTCAACGTGGTGGCCGATGGCGTGCCGCCGGGCTGGGGCGAGCCGATCTACGGCAAGCTCGATGGCGAACTCGCCTCGGCGCTGATGAGCATCAACGCGGTCAAGGGCGTGGAGATCGGCGATGGTTTTGCCAGCGCCGCCCAGAAGGGCACCGAACACCGTGACCTGATCACCCCCGAAGGCTTCGCCAGCAACCATGCCGGCGGCATCCTCGGCGGCATTTCCACCGGCCAGCAGGTCACCGCCTCGATCGTGCTCAAGCCCACCTCCAGCCTGCGCCTGCCCGGCGCCACGGTGGATGCCAGCGGTGCGGCCGTCGATGTGATCACCACCGGCCGCCATGATCCGTGCGTCGGCATCCGCGCCACGCCCATCGCCGAGGCGATGGTGGCGCTGGTGCTGATGGACCAGGCGCTGCGCCACCGCGCCCAGTGCGGTGACGTGGGCGAGATCGCGCCACGCATTCCCGGCTCCATCGATGGCTGAGACGCGCCCCCGGGTCTGGGTCAGCCAACCGCTGTTCGATGACGTCATCGAACAGCTCGGGCAGCATGTCGAGCTCGCGATGACCCACGAGGTCACCCGCTACACGCCCGCGATGCTGGCCGACCAGCTGGCCCAGGTCGATGGCGCGCTGATCACCCTCAACGAACGCATCGGCCCGGCCGAGATCGCCAACGCGCCGCAGCTGCGCGCGATCGCCAACGTCGGCGTGGGGTACAACAACCTGGATGTAAGCGCGCTCAGCGCGGCCGGCATCCTGGCCAGCAACACCCCGGATGTGCTGACCGAAACCACCGCCGACCTCGGGTTCGCGCTGCTGATGGCCACCGCGCGGCGCATCACCGAATCCGAACGCTGGCTGCGCGACGGCCAGTGGGGCCAGTGGTCGTTCCAGACCATGCTCGGGGCCGATATCCATGGCAGCACACTGGGCATCCTGGGCATGGGCCGGATCGGGCAGGGCATTGCCCGCCGCGGCGCGCTCGGTTTCGGCATGCGCGTGCTGTACCACAACCGCTCGCGCCTGCCCGAGGCCACCGAAGCCGAGGTAGGCGCGCAGTATGTCGAGCTGGACACGCTGCTGGCGCAGGCCGACCACCTGGTGCTGGTGCTGCCGTACAGCCCGTCCTCGCACCACATCATCGACGCCGCCGCACTGGCGAAGATGAAGCCCAGCGCCACCCTGGTGAACATCGCCCGTGGCGGCATCGTCGACGAACTGGCCCTGGCCGATGCGCTGGCCCACGGCCGGCTGGCCGCCGCCGGGCTGGACGTCTTCGAAGGCGAACCGACAGTGCGCCCCGAATTGCTGGCCCTGCACAACATCGTGCTTACCCCGCATATCGGCAGCGCCAGCCAGGCCACGCGCCGGGCGATGGTGCAGCTGGCCGTGGAAAACCTGCTGGCCGCGCTCGGCCTGGGCGCGAACGCCGGCAACCCGCCGAGCGCGATCAACGCCGACGCCGTGGCCGCCAAAAAAATCGACGACGCAAAACGATAGGGAATCTCCGCGCCTGTTGCGCGAGGTTCCCCGAGCCCAATCCGCGTTCCCGAATATTCCGGTAGGTACCGGCCGTTGGCCGGTACTCCCCATCACGGTTGAAGAGGTTCCCATGAGCAATCAAGATCGTCGCTTCCACGTCGCAGTCGTCGGTGCCACCGGCGCCGTCGGCGAAACCATGCTGGCCATCCTGGCCGAACGCAACTTCCCGATCGCCACCCTGAGCCTGCTCGCTTCCTCGCGTTCGGCCGGTGGCGAAATCGAATTCGACGGGAAGAAGATCAAGGTCCAGGACCTGGCCACGTTCGACCCGAACGGCGTGGATATCGCGCTGTTCTCCGCAGGTGGCAGCGTCTCCAAGGAGTTCGGCCCCAAGTTCGCCGCCGCCGGTGCGGTGGTGATCGACAACTCCTCGGCCTTCCGTTACGACGATGACGTGCCGCTGGTGGTGTCCGAAGTGAACCCCGAGGCGCTGAAGAACCGCCCGCGCGGCATCATCGCCAACCCGAACTGCTCGACCATGCAGATGCTGGTCGCGCTGGCCCCGCTGCACCGCCAGTACGGTATCCAGCGCATCAACGTGGCCACCTACCAGTCGGTCTCCGGCGGTGGTCGCTCGGCGCTGGAAGAACTGGGCAAGCAGACCGGCCAGCTGCTCAGCTTCCAGGAGATCGACCCGCAGCGCTTCCCGGTGCAGATCGCCTTCAACCTGATCCCGCACATCGACGACTTCCAGGACAACGGCTTCACCAAGGAAGAGATGAAGCTGGTCTGGGAAACCCGCAAGATCCTCGGCGATGACAGCATCCTGGTGAACCCCACCGCGGTGCGCGTGCCGGTGTTCTACGGCCACTCCGAAGCGGTCACCATCGAAACCCGCGACAAGGTGACGCCGGATGCAGCACGCGAGCTGCTGTCGCGTTCGCCCGGCGTGGAAGTGGTCGACAAGCACGAAGCCGGCGGTTACCCGACCCCGGTCACCCACGCATCGGGCACCGATGCAGTGTATGTGGGCCGCATCCGTGAAGACCTGTCGCACCCGCGCGGCCTGAACCTGTGGATCGTGTCGGACAACATCCGCAAGGGTGCCGCGCTCAATGCGGTGCAGCTGGCCGAGCTGGTGGCAGCCGAAGGCTGAGATGGAGGTGCCACGCAGGGCGTGGTACCTGCTACGTCCTTCGTGGCTGTATTGGTCGGGAATCGCTATATTGCCCGCATGAAGAACCGGGTTCCGGGCGCATCGCGCCCGCTCAAGTATGTCTCGACCCTGCTGCTGGCCCTGGCCAGCAGCTCCGCCATGGCCCTCGGGCTCGGCGACATCCGGGTGCTGTCCAAGCCCGGGCAACCCCTGCTGGCGGAGATCCCGGTCATTTCGGCCGATCCGGCCGAACTCGAGAACCTGCGCGTTGCGCTGGCCTCGCCGGTGACCTTTGCGCGCGTCGGGCTGGAACGCCCGACCGGGCTGGTGAGCGAGCTGCAGTTCGAACTGACCCGCGATGCCAACGGCCGTGCCGTGGTGCGGGTGAGCTCGCAGGCGCCGGTGACCACGCCGTCGCTCAACTTCCTGATTGAAGCCGACTGGGGGCAGGGCCGCCTGGTCCGCGAGTACTCGGCGCTGGTCGACGCGCCGGACAGTGCGTTGGCCGTGGCCGAACCGGAGATCGTCGCGCCGGCCGGTGCGATGTCCAACGCCATCGTGCGCGAGCCCGAACCTGCACCAGTGCAGCCGCCGGTAGCGCAGGCCGAGCCCACGCCGTCGCGCACCGCGCCTGTTCCCGCACGGGCCGCCGCCCCATCGCGCTCCGCTCCGTCCGCGGCGCCAGCGGCCACCGCCGCCGACGGCAGCATCACCGTGCAGCGCGGCCAGACCCTGTCGCAGATCGCCGGCAGCGTGGCCCGCGAGCAGGGCATCAGCCGCGACCAGGCAATGATTGCGCTGTTGCGTGCCAATCCGGAGGCCTTCATCCGTGGCAACGTGAACCTGCTCAAGCAGGGCGCGGTGCTGCGCAGCGCCGGGACCGACGCTCCGGTCGATGCCGCCCAGGCGGCCGCCATGGTGCGCGAGCACGCGGCGCAATGGCGCCAGTCGCGCTCGGCTATTCCGCAGCCGGTCGCCAGTGGCGTTGCCGCCGCGCCGGCCGCCACGGCGGCGCCTGCACCTGCGGCCACCGCAGCCGCCGCAGGTGGACGCCTGGAGATCGCCCCCGCGGTCGCCGCTACCGATGACAACGCAGGTACAACCACCGGCACGGCTGCCGGCAGCGAGGGTGACATGCTGGGCAACGAACAACTGCGGCAGGCCAAGGAAGACGTGGCAACCCGCGATGCCGAGATCCAGGAGCTGCGCAACCGCGTGGCCGAACTGGAGAAGCTCAAGCAGCAGCAGGCCTCGCTGATTGCCATGAAAGACACGGACCTGGCCGCCGCGCAGCAGCGTCTGGGCGAAGCCCCGGCCACGCGCGAAGCGGGCAGTGGCGGCTGGGCCTGGCTGGGGCTGGCGGTGCTGCTGTTGATCGTGGCCGGTTGGGCCGTGGCCCGTCGGCGCAAGCCGTCGCCGCTGCCGCCGCTGCGCCGCGAGGGACTGGATGCAGCCAGCCTGGCCGCTGCCGTTCCCGCCGCCGATTACGTGGACGAACTGGCGGCCCAGCAGGACGTGGCCGCTGATGAGCCCGACCTGCGCGATGCGCCGGCTTACGTGCTGGCCGAGCCGGATGTGCTCGACGCGGGGCGACGCGAGCCGGTGTTCACCCTGGAGCCGCAGCCGGGCCGCCCGGTGCAGGACGCCGAGGAGACGGTTGCCCCCCCGGTGGTGCCGGCCGCACCGGTTGCCGCCGAAGACGTCGTTCCGCCGCATGCGCTCGAAGCGGCGGCGCAGCCGTCCTATCGTGGCGTGTTTGAATTCCCCGAGGACGCTGCTGTGGCGGCCGAAGCACCCGTGCCGGTCCAGCACGACCCGGCCCCGCTCGGTGCACCCGGTCGCGACCGCCTTGAGCTGGCCATCGCCTACCTCGACCTGGGCGATGCGGAAACCGCCCGCATCCTGCTGATGGAGGTTGCCCAGGCGGGCGACCCGCACAGCCAGCAGCAGGCGCACGAGCTGCTGTCGCGGCTCGGATGAGCCGCGTCGGCCGCCCTCCCGCATTTGAAGTGAAGTCCTGAACATGCGTTACGCATTGGGCGTGGAATACGACGGCAGCGAGTTCAAGGGCTGGCAGCAGCTCGGTGAGAGCGGCTGCCCCAGCGTGCAGGCCAGCCTGCAGGACGCCCTTTCATCGGTGGCCGCTGCGCCGATCCAGGTGGTCTGTGCCGGGCGCACCGATGCCGGCGTGCACGGCGAATGCCAGGTGGTGCACTTCGAGACCGATGTGGCGCGTGACCCGCGCGGCTGGACCCTGGGCACCACCACCCGGCTGCCACGCTCGATCGCGGTGCGCTGGTGCGTACCGGTGGCCGATGACTTCCACGCGCGCTTCTCTGCCCGCGCCCGGCGGTACCGCTACCGGCTGCTCAACCGGCAGATCCGTCCGGCACTGCACCGGCAGACCCTGAGCTGGGAGCGCCGGCCGCTCGATGCCGCGGTGATGCACCAGGCCGGGCAGGCCCTGCTCGGCGAGAACGACTTCAGTGCCTTCCGCAGCGCCCAGTGCGAGGCGCTGCACGCCCGCCGCGAGCTGCAGGCGATCAGCGTGACCCGCCAGGGCGAGATCGTGGAGGTCTGCGTTCAGGCCAATGCATTCCTTCATCACATGGTGCGCAATATCGTCGGTTCATTGATCCTGATTGGCTGTGGGGAAAAGCCGGTGTCGTGGATGGCCGAGCTGCTGGCTGGCCAGGACCGCACCGTGGCCGGCCCGACCGCACCGCCGCAGGGCCTTGTATTCGTTGGCCCGTTGTACCCCGACAACTGGCACCTGCCCGCCGAGGTCACCCTATGAGCCGCTCTTTCTACCGCACCCGCATCAAGTTCTGCGGCATGACCCGCGCCGGCGACGTGCGCCTGGCCGGCGAACTGGGCGTGGATGCGGTCGGCTTCATCTTCGCCCGGGAAAGCAAGCGCCGCGTGGCCCCAGCCGAAGCCCGCGCCATGCGCCAGGCGATCGCGCCGATGGTCGACGTGGTCGCGCTGTTCCGCGACAACACCAAGGAAGAAGTGCGTGAAGTGCTGCGCACCGTGCGGCCGACCCTGCTGCAGTTCCACGGCGACGAAGACGAATCGTTCTGCCGCAGCTTCAACATGCCGTACCTGAAGGCGGTGGCGATGGGTGGGCGTGAAGAGGTCAACGCCCGCCAGCTGCAGCTGCGCTACCCCAGCGCGGCCGGCTTCCTGTTCGACAGCCACGCCCCGGGCGGCGGTGGCGGCACCGGCGTGGCCTTCGACTGGACCCGCCTGCCGACCGGCCTGCACCGCCCGTTCCTGCTGGCCGGCGGCATCACCCCGGACAACGTGTTCGACGCCATCGTGGCCACCCTGCCGTGGGGCGTGGACGTCTCCAGCGGTATTGAAAGTGAGCCGGGCATCAAGGACGGCTACAAGATGCGCAAATTCGTCGAAGAAGTCCGCCGCGCGGACTGTCACGAGGCGGATTAACGCCGCAGCTTTTCGGCGAGCCATTCCGCCAACGATTCCACCCGCGCGTCCTGCGCACCGTCTGGCGTGGCCAGCACCCAGAAGCCACCGGTTGCGGCAAAACCCCACGGCGCCAGCAGGCGCCCGGCCGCCAGCTCATCGGCTACCAGGGGCTCCGGCGCGATCGCCACGCCGAGTCCTGCCACCGCCGCCTCCAGCAGGTAGTACAGGTGCTCGAACCCGGTGCCCAGCTGCAGCTGCGCCGGATCCAGCTGATGCGACAATGCCCAGTCCGGCCACGCCTGCGGGCGCGAGGTGGTGTGCAGCAGCGGCTCGCGCAACAGTGCCTGCGGTGGCTGCTGGCGCAGGCGCACCGCAGCCGGATGCTGCGGGCTGACCACCACGCCGACCCGTTCCGGGGCCAGTTCGCGCACCTGCCAGCCACGCGGCCACGGCGGCTGCGCCAGCAGCAGCACCGCATCCAGCGCCTGCTGCTGTTCGGTGAAGCTGCCGTCCTGCGCCGACCAGTGCAGCGGCACCTGCGGCAGGTCGGCCTGCAACGCGGGCAGGCGTGGAATCATCCAACGCGCCAGGATGCTGCCGCTGCAGCCCAGGACCAGCGCCTCGGGCCGCTGCCGGCGCTGCAGGGTGTCCACCGCCTCGCGGATCTGGGTGAACGCCCCGGCGCAGGCAACCTGCAGCGCCTGGCCGGCGGCGGTCAGGCGCAGGCCGCGGCCGGCGCGTTCGAACAGCGCCAGCCCCAGGTGCTCCTCGAGTAGCCGCAGCTGGCGGCTGATCGCCCCGTGGGTCACATGCAGCGCTTCTGCGGCGCGTGCCACGCCGCCCAGCCGGGCGGTGGCCTCGAAGCTGCGCAGCGCGTTGAGGGGCGGCAACGGCGTCTGGCTCATGTGAGTTTTCCTGACGGGTCTATGCAGATAATATCGATATTCCGGTCACCACATGTGCGCTAAATTGTCAGCCTGTCTCCAACGGCTGTCGCGTCATGTCCGTATCGCCCGTCCCCCCCATCACCGATTTCCACGCCTATCCCGACGCCAACGGCCACTTCGGCCGCTATGGCGGCAGTTTCGTTGCCGAAACGCTGATCGGGCCACTGCAGGAGCTGGCGGCGGCCTATGACGAAGCGCGCCGTGACCCCGCCTTCATCGCCGCCTACGACAAGGACCTCACCCATTACGTGGGCCGGCCCAGCCCGATCTACCACGCCGAGCGGCTCAGCCGGCAGGTCGGCGGCGCGCAGATCCTGCTCAAGCGCGAAGACCTGAACCACACCGGCGCGCACAAGATCAACAATACCATCGGCCAGGCCCTGCTGGCCGCGCGGATGGGCAAGAAGCGCATCATCGCCGAGACCGGTGCCGGCCAGCACGGCGTGGCCAGCGCCACCGTGGCCGCACGGCTGGGCCTGGAATGCGTGGTGTACATGGGCGCCACCGACATCGAGCGGCAGAAGATCAACGTCTACCGCATGAAGCTGCTGGGCGCGACGGTGGTGCCGGTCACGTCGGGCTCGGCCACGCTCAAGGATGCGCTCAACGAAGCCATGCGCGACTGGGTCACCAACGTGCGCGATACCTTCTACATCATCGGCACCGTCGCCGGCCCAGACCCATACCCGCGCATGGTGCGCGACTTCAACGCCATCGTCGGCCGCGAAGCACGCGCACAGATGCTCACCGACTACGGCCGCCTGCCCGATGCGATCACTGCCTGCGTCGGCGGCGGCAGCAATGCCATCGGCCTGTTCCATGCCTTCCTCAACGATCGCGACGTGCGCATCGTCGGCGCCGAAGCGGCCGGCGACGGCATCGAGACCGGGCGCCACGCGGCCTCCATCGCGGCAGGCCGCCCGGGCGTGCTGCATGGCAACCGCACCTATGTGATCTGCGACGACGACGGCCAGATCATTGAAACCCACTCGGTCTCGGCCGGGCTGGATTACCCCGGCGTGGGCCCGGAACACGCGTTCCTGGCCGACACCGGTCGCGCCGAATACGTGGGCATCACCGACGATGAAGCGCTGGCTGCTTTCCACCAGCTGGCGCACAGCGAAGGCATCCTGGCAGCGCTTGAATCCAGCCACGCGGTGGCCCAGGCGATCAAGATCGCGCGCACGCTGCCCAGCGGCAAGCTGGTGCTGTGCAACCTGTCCGGCCGTGGTGACAAGGACGTGCACACCATTGCCGCGCGCGAGGGCCTGGTTCTGTGAATCCAGTGCTGCGCCAGGGAAGTGCGCTGCTGATCGTGGTCGGTCTGGCCGGTTGCAGGCCGCCCGAGCCGCCGGTGCTGGCCCCTGCGGCGACGCCCGCGGCCATTGCGCCGGCCCGGCTGCCGGCGAGCAATGATGATGTGGCAGATCGCCCGTTCGAGGATGCACCGCAGGACGCACCGCCTGCGGACCAGACCGATGCGCCGGCCGTGGTCTCGGTCGCGCTGGATCATGCCGGCGACGTGCTGATCGGCCAGCGTTTCAGCGAAGTCGAAGCTGACGGCGCATGGCATTCGGCCGGCCTGAGCGAAGGCGATGGTGCACGCGCCTGTGAGTACTACGAGCGCGGCAGCCTGCCCGAAGGGGTGTCGATGATGGTCGATGACGGCCACGTGCAGCGCTTCGACCTCGACACCATCGACGGTTCCTACGAGGCGATTGTCCAGCCGGGGCCGTTCGGCCTGCGCCTGGGCATGTCGCTGGACGACGCGCTCAAACGCCTGCCCCCCGGCGGCACCCGCACACCGCATGCCTACGACCCGGACGTGGGTGAGTACCTGACCTGGCAGGACCCCGGTTCGGATCTGGCGATCCGGCTGGAGATCTTCGGCGGGGTGATATCGAAGCTGTACTGGGGCGCCAGTGGCGCCGTTGAATTGAAAGAAGGATGTGCCTGAGATGCCTGTTGCCCGTATCGACGCCTGTTTCGCCCGCCTGCGTGCCAGTCGCCGCAAGGCGCTGATTCCGTTCATCACCGCCGGCGATCCGGGCCTGGACGCGACCGTGCCGGTGATGCATGCGCTGGCCGCTGCCGGTGCGGACGTGATCGAACTCGGGGTGCCGTTCTCCGACCCGATGGCCGATGGCCCGACCATCCAGCGCAGCTCCGAACGCGCGCTGGCGCGCGGCGCTGGCCTGCGTTACGTGCTGGACACGGTGCAGGCGTTCCGGCGTGACGACACCACCACCCCGGTGGTGCTGATGGGGTATCTGAACCCGGTGGAGATCCACGGCACGGCGCGCTTTGCCGAGGCGGCGATCGCGGCGGGCGTGGATGGTGTGCTGCTGGTGGACCTGCCGCCGGAAGAGGCGGCCGAAACCCTGGAGATCTTCACCGCTGCCGGCCTGGCGCTGATCCTGCTGGCGTCGCCGACCACGGCGGACGCCAGGTTGGATCTGCTTTCGTCGATGGCCAGGGGTTACCTCTATTACGTAAGCTTTGCCGGTGTCACCGGTGCGTCGGAACGGCTCGACAGCAGCGCTGCCGGCACCCGCCTGCGTGACCTGCGCAGCCGCTCGACCGTGCCGGTGGTGGCCGGATTCGGCATCAAGGACGCACAGAGCGCCGCCGCCATGGCAGTAGAGGCCGATGGCGTGGTGGTCGGCAGCGCGCTGGTGGCGGCCTTGGCCGAGACGGTCGATGCCACCGGCGCTGCCCAGGTGGCGCGAACCTTCCTGCAGCCGCTGCGCGCCGCGCTGGACGCCTGAGAAGGCCGCAACGTACGGCCCAGCATGGTTTTCACGCCGGGATAACCCCGCCGGCAGGGGGTCCCGGCCGTGGAACGGGTGAGCTAGACTGTCCGCCTTTGCGGCCCTCGGGCCGCCCTGAACGGAAGTGTCATCCCGCATGAGTTGGCTCAGCAAGTTGATGCCGTCGGGCATCCGCACCGACAACGTCCCCAGCAAGAAGCGCAGCGTCCCCGAGGGCCTGTGGGAGAAGTGCAGCAGCTGCGGCAGCGCGCTTTACGGTCCTGAGCTGGAAGAGAACCTGGAAGTCTGCCCCAAGTGTGGCCACCACATGGCCATCCGCGCGCGGGCGCGCCTGGCGTCGTTGTTCGACGCTGACAGCACCACTGAAATCGCCGCGCGCCTGGGGCCGACCGACCTGCTCAAGTTCAAGGACCAGAAAAAGTACAGCGAGCGCATCAAGGCCTCGCAGAAGAACACCGGCGAATACGATGCGCTGATCGCCATGCAGGGTCTGCTCAAGGGGCGGCCGCTGGTGGCCTCGGCCTTCGATTTCGCCTTCATGGGCGGCTCGATGGGCTCGGTGGTCGGCGAGCGCTTCTCGCTGGCCGCGGAAAAGGCGCTGGAAATCGGCGCGCCCTACGTGTGCTTCTCCGCCAGTGGCGGTGCGCGCATGCAGGAAGGCCTGTTCTCGCTGATGCAGATGGCCAAGACCTCGGCGGCGCTCGGTCGCCTGCGCGCGGCGGGGCTGCCGTACATTTCGGTGCTGACCCATCCCACCACCGGTGGCGTGTCGGCGTCGTTCGCGATGCTGGGCGACATCAACATCGCCGAGCCGCAGGCGCTGATCGGCTTCGCCGGTCCGCGCGTGATCGAGCAGACGGTGCGCGAGAAGCTGCCGGAAGGTTTCCAGCGCTCGGAGTTCCTGCTTGAGCACGGCGCCATCGACCAGATCTGCGACCGCCGCGAGATGCGTGACCGCCTGTCCGACCTGCTGGCCATGCTGGGCCGCCAGCCCGCCCCGGACGCTGCTGCCTGATGGGCGCGCGCAAGTATTTCGGCACCGACGGCATCCGCGGTCGGGTCGGGCAGGGCGTCATCTCGGCGGACTTCGTGCTGCGCCTGGGCAATGCGCTGGGCCGCGTGCTGACCGAGCGTAACGGTCACCGGCCGGTGGTGGTGATCGGCAAGGACACGCGCATTTCGGGCTACATGTTCGAAGCGGCGCTGGAGGCCGGGCTGGTTGCGGCCGGGGCCGACGTGCAGCTGCTCGGGCCGATGCCGACCCCGGCGGTCGCGTTCCTGACCCGTACGCTGGGCGCAGACGCCGGGATCGTGATCAGTGCCTCGCACAACCCGCATTACGACAACGGCATCAAGTTCTTCTCCGCCGATGGCGAGAAGCTCGACGATGCAACGGAGCTGGCGCTGGAAGCGGCGCTGGATACCGATTTCACCACGGCCGATTCGGATCGGCTGGGCAAGGCCGCGCGCGGTCGTGATGCAGTGGGCCGCTACATCGAGTTCTGCAAGGCCAGCGTGCCGCGCGGTTTTGACCTGCGCGGGTTGAAGATCGTGCTGGACTGCGCGCACGGCGCCACGTACCACATCGCGCCTCTGCTGTTCCGGGAGCTGGGTGCGGAAGTGGTGGCCATCGGTGCCGAGCCGAACGGGGTCAACATCAACGATGGCGTCGGTTCGATGCACATCGACAACCTGGCGGCCAAGGTGCGTGAGGTGGGGGCAGACCTGGGCATCGCGTTCGATGGTGACGGTGACCGCGTATTGATGGCCGATGACCAGGGAAACCCGGTCGACGGTGATGACCTGCTGTATGTGCTGGCCCCGTCGTGGCAGCGCAGCGGTCGCCTGCGCGGTCCGGTGGTGGGCACGCTGATGACGAACTTCGGGCTGGAGCAGGCGCTGGAGCGCCTGGGCCTGCCGTTCCAGCGCAGCAATGTAGGCGACCGCTACGTGCACCAGGCGCTGGTGGAAGGTGGCGGGGTGCTCGGTGGTGAAGCGTCGGGGCACCTGTTGTGCCTGGATCGCGCCACCACGGGCGATGCGATCGTCAGTGCGCTGCAGGTGCTGGAAGTGCTGCGTCGCGAAGGCAAGAGCCTGCGCGAATCGCTGGTCGGGCTGACCCGGGTACCGCAGAAGACGGTCAACGTGCGCCTGGCGGGTGTCTCTGCAAAGGTGATCGTGCAGTCCGAAGGCGTGCAGTCGGCACTGGCCGCTGCGCAACTGGCGGTCAAGGGCCGCGGCCGCGCGTTCCTGCGCCCCTCCGGCACCGAGCCGGTGGTGCGCGTCACGGTTGAAGCAGATACCGCCGAGCTGATGCAGGCCACGCTGGACAGCCTGTCCGGCGCGGTGAAAGCAGCAGCCGCAGCGTAATGAAAAACCCGGCTTCGGCCGGGTTTTTTGCGCTACGGTCCCGGCACCATCTTCTTCTGCTTCGCCTTGAACCGGTTGAACACCGGCGCGATCAATGGGTGGTAACTCCACGCGATGCGCTTGCGCAGCCAGCTGGCGGGGCGGTTGCGGATGGCGAAACGGTAGATGTGTTCCGGATCGCCGCCGACCACGTTGCGGCCGAACGGGTGGGTGGTGTGCAGGTAGCGGAAGCCCTGCGCGCGTGCGATGGGCAGGTAGTCCTCGTCGAAATCGCCGTAGGGCCAGCACAGCGTGTCGGACACTTCGCCGAGCTGTTCCTGCAGCACGCTGCGCGCCATTTCCAGGTCGCGGGTGATGCCTTCGCGCTTCTGCTCGCGGCTGATGTCCTGCTTCATCCAGCGCGTGTGGGTGTGGGTGTGGCAGTGCACTTCGAAGGTGCCGGCGTCGATCATGGCGCGCGCTTCGCTCCAGCGCATCATCACGTCGTCGTGGCGGTTCTCGCGCAGGATCGCCGCCTCACAGCCGCGGTGGTCGGGCGTGGCGGGCAGTGCCGCACCGGGCTGGCCGGCGTGCGGCCGTACCGGGCCTTCGCCCATCCAGCCGGTGACCACGAACACCACGGCGTGCATGCCGTACTTCTGCAGGATGGGGTGGGCGTACACCCAGTTGTCCAGGTAACCGTCATCGAAGGTGATCACGATGGACTTCCGTGGGACGGGCTTGCCGGCCAGGAAGCCGGCGTACTGCTCGAGCGTGAGCGAGGTCCAGCCGTTGCCGGCCAGCCAGGCGATCTGGCTTTCAAAATTCTCCGGCGACACCGTGATCATGCCCGGCGAGGGCGACACGTGGTGGTGCATCAGCACCGGCACGGTTCTAGCGTTGGCCATGGCCCAGTTCCTTCAACCACTGGTGGTAGTAGTGTTCGGTGGCTTCAGTGTGCCCGGTCGGGGTGAAGCGGTGCGCGCTGCGCATCCAGTCCCACCCGGCCTGGCCCATCTGCCGGCGGCGCTCCGGCTGCTCGACCAGGGTCTGCAGCGCGCGGGTGAGCGCGGCCCGGTCGCCGAGCGGGGCGAGCAGGGCATTGCTGCCTTCCACCAGCATCTCCGGCACGCCGCCGACGCGGGTGGCCACGATCGGCACGCCGACGTAGGCGGCCTCGAGGAACACCGTGCCGGCCGCCTCCTTGTGGGTGGCCAGGGCAAAGATGTCGAAGCCGGTCATCAACCGGCAGGCGCCGTGGCGGTAGCCGAGCAGGTGGACCTGCGCGGCGATGCCGAGCGCTTCGCGCAGCGCCTTGAGTTGATCCAGCACGGGCTGGCCGTCGCCCACGATCACCAGCTGCAGGTTCGGCTGCTGGCGGCACAGCGGGGCCATGGCGCGCAGCAGGTCGGCATGGCCCTTGGCTTCGCGCAGCACCGCGACGCAGCCGACGACGATCTGGTCATCGGTGAAGCCGAGTTCGCGGCGAACCTCGGCACGGGTTTCCTGCAGGCACTGCCAGGCATCATCACTGTGCGCCTGCGACCACTGCGGCGGCACGGCGATGGGCGGAACGATGCCGATGTGGCCGTCGGCCACGCCGCGGTGGACCAGCAGCTGCTTCACGAAGCTGCTCACGGTCAGCACCCGGTGCGGCAGGCCGGTGTAGGTGAGCAGGGAGTTGACCGGGCTCATCAGGTGCCGTGAGCGCACCACCAGCGGCGCGCCGGCCAGGCGCGCACCGGCGGCGGCAATGAGTGCGTCGCGGCGGCTGGTGGTGCTGACCACGTCATAGGTGTGCCGGCGCACCAGCCGTTTCACCGACCAGATGCCGCGCAGCAACCGCAGCAGCCCACCCATCTTCAGCGCATGCACGGTGAAGCCCGCTTCGCGCGCCACTTCGCCCAGGCGTGCACCGGGCTGGCACAGCAGCGACACGTCGTGGCCGCGCTCGCGCATGGCCAGCATGTGCCGGTAGATGTAGATCTCCTGGCCGCCAAATCCCTTGGCGGCTTCCGTGTGCAGGATTTTAAGGGGCTTGTTCATCATGAACGTTCCAGGGGTCTGGATAATCAACGTCATTGCTTGCGGAAGTGGGTCAACGCGTTCCAGGCAGTGCGCACTGCCGCCGGGTCCGGCGGCTGGTCGTGCAGGGGCAGGTAGTGGGCGTCCAGGGTGGTGGCGTTGCCGAACTTGTCGAATACGTAGGTGCGGTCGCCTTCACGGATGCCGCGCTGCGACCAGCTTTCCACCAGCAGGGGCCGCGCAGGGCGGGTGGCGTCGAACAGGTCCTGGCCGGTGCTGAAATCGGCCAGCGCGTTCTCGCAGCCCAGCCCGTGACGCATCAGGGTCGGCACCCAGTCTTCGTGGCTGCTGGCGGCGTCGTGCCGTGCCGGGTCACGCCCGGGCCAGTGCAGCACGAACGGCACCTGCATCTGGTAGTCAGAGAAGTTGCCGTTGTGGCCCCAGTAGTTCAGGCCCAGGTCGTTGAATTCTTCGGCGTGGTCGCCGGTGACCAGCACGATGGTGTTGTCGGCCTGGCCACTCTCGCGAAGGGTCGCCAGCAGCTGGCCGATCAAGGCATCGGTGTAATGCACGGCGGTGCGATAGCGGTTGCGCTCGGGCGTGGCGTCGTGCTCGTCGTCGAAGGCAAGGAAGTTCACGTCCGTGGCCATCGGCGTGGCCAGCGCAGGGTAGGCCTCCGGCAGGTGGTACGGCGCGTGGGTGCTGTCCAGGAACACCATGCCGAACCAGTGGCCGCCGCCGGGCTGGCGGATGTCCGCACCGAGCGCATCGACGATGTGCTGGTCACGCGCGGCGACCGCCAACGACGACGGCGCGGTATGCAGCTGGTCGCGTACCTGGGCGAACACGGTGCGGTCGAATTCGGGGCTGTACAGCGGTGCACTGCCGTACAGGTGCAGGTCGTAGCCCTGTTGCTGCAGCACCTCGAACAGGATCGAGCCGCGCTGTTCGCTGAGCATGCTGGACCAGTAGCCGCCGGGCAGGCCGTAGAGCAGGCCGAACAGGCCATAACGGGTGGCATTGCCGCTGCTGTAGTGGCGGTCGAACACCTCCGCTTGCTGCGCCAGCGCCCAGGTGTTGGGCATGGTGGTGGCATCCAGCGCGTCATGCCGCAGCGATTCGAGCACCACCACCAGCACATTGGGTCGGGTGTGGCTCTGGCAGCGCAGCGGCTGCAGCGGGTACTGCAACTGGCTGTGGCGCGGATCGGGCAGGTTGGCCTGCGGCAGGCTGCGTACGCCAAGGCGGTGCATGTGGCGCTTGGCGGTGATCGGCTGCGCCCACGGGAGGTAGGCCCACTGGCCGGTCACGGCACGCTCGCCCAGGGCGTCGTAATAGGCCGTGGCGATCTGGCCGGTAGCCATCAGCGCCAGTCCGGCAGCCCAGGCCAACAGCACCGGGCGGCGCCGGGCGCGGTCGGGCACCAGTTTCCAGCAGGCCCAGGCCAGCAGGACTTCGGCGGTGGCCACGGCCGCCAGCACGCCCAGCGACTGCAGCCAGCTCTGCCAGGACAGGGCCACCTGGTCCTGCAGCGCGCCCCCGAACACCATGTTCATCACCATGGCATTGAGGTGGAAGCGGTACAGCGCGAAGACCTTTGCATCCACCAGCAGCAGGCACAGCCACAGGCCCTGCAGCAGCACGGCGCTGACCACCAGCGGCCGCGGCGAGCGCGGCCACAGCCCCACGGCCAGTGGCAGCAGCGACACCAGGCTGCCGAAGGCAAGGAAATGACCCGGAAGGGCGAGGGCCAGATAGCCCAGCCCCAATGCGCCACCTGGGTTGTCCTGCAGGGGCGTGTTGCCCAAGGCGATGGCAATGGCCACGCAGGCGTTGATGGCGGTGAACAGGCTCAGCCAGCCCAGTCGCGTCCAGCGCGTGGGTGCGGGCGAAGGGGAGGCGGGGCGCGATACGTCCATGCAGGGTCGGTCAGATAGGGTGAATCGGAAGACGTGGCGGCGGCGTCCTGTGCCGCCCGGCCGCGTCGACGCGGTGGGCGGGCGCATTGTATCGGTTTGTATCAACCTATCGGCGGCGTCGATTGTCCGATCTGGCACAATGTTCAGCCGGGCCACAGGCGTGGCCCCGCATACCCACCACGAACAAGCCAGGAATCGCTGTGAGCCAGATCCCCACCCTCGACATCACCCGTTTCGACAGTGACCGCGATGCCTTCGTCGCCGAGCTGGGGGCGGCCTACCGTGAATGGGGTTTCGCGGGCATCCGCAACCACGGCATCCCGCAGGCGGACATCGACGCGGCCTACGACGTATTCAAAGCCTTCTTCGCGCTGCCGGAAGCCACCAAGCTGCAGTACCACCTGCCGGGCACCGGCGGTGCGCGTGGCTACACGCCGTTCGGGGTGGAAACGGCGAAGGGCTCCAAGCACTTCGACCTGAAGGAGTTCTGGCATATCGGCCGTGAGATCCCGGACGACTCGAAGTACCGTGACGTGATGGCCCCCAACCTGTGGCCGACCGAGGTCCCGGGCTTCAAGGAGAAGGGCTACGGCCTGTACCAGGAACTGGACAAGCTGGGCTCGCGCGTGCTGTCGGCCCTGGCGCTGCATATCGGCCTGCCGATCGATTTCTTCGCGGACAAGACCAACAACGGCAATTCGATCCTGCGCCCGATCCACTACCCGCCGATCACCGCCGACGACATCCCGAACGTGCGCGCGGGCGCGCATGGCGACATCAACTTCATCACGCTGCTGGTGGGCGCCAGCGCGGCCGGCCTGGAAGTGCAGTCGCACGAGGGCAAGTGGGTGCCGTTCACCTCGGACGCGGACACCATCGTGGTCAACATCGGCGACATGCTGCAGCGCCTGACCAACCACGTGTACCCGTCCACGATCCACCGCGTGGTCAACCCCCCGGGCGAACAGGCGCGCCAGCCGCGTTACTCGGTGCCGTTCTTCCTGCACCCCAACCCGGACTTCCTGATCGACGTGCTGCCGACCTGCATCACCCCGGAAAACCCGAGCCGCTACCCGGAGCCGATCACCGCGCATGGCTTCCTCGAAGAGCGGCTGCGTGAGATCAAGCTGAAATAAGAACAAGGCCACCGAAGGGTGGCCTTGTTCATTTCAGCGTAGCCCCGGCCGTTGGACGGACGCTCTTGGATCCGGGTCCATCAATCCGTGATGGTCCGGCCAACGGCCGGGGCTACGACCTGGTGCGGGCGTATCGGGATCGGGATCAATCAACCATGGGCCCATCGCGGATCCGGTGGGCTGGTCCGACCTGTATCCAATATCCATTTGAAATGTAAGCGTTTTCGGGAAACGCGCATTCGTTACATCCGGTATCATTGCCGGCTGATACCCCAAAGGAGCCCCCCATGCGCCGCAAGATCGTCGCCGGTAACTGGAAGCTGCACGGCAGCCGTCAATTCGCGACCGAGCTGGTCAGCGATATCGTCGCCAGCCTGCCGAAGGGTGGGGTAGAGGTCGTCATCCTGCCGCCGCTTCCGTACCTGGGTGAGCTGGTCGAGGCCTTCGAGGGCCGTGCCGTCGCTTTTGGCTCACAGGACGTCAGCTCCAACGAAAAGGGCGCCTACACCGGCGAAGTCTGCGCCGCCATGCTGGCCGACGTCGGTGCCCGCTATGGGCTGGTCGGCCATTCCGAGCGTCGCCAGTACCACAATGAGAGCAGCGAGCTGGTGGCCCGCAAGTTCGCCGCCGCCCTGCATGCCGGCCTGGTGCCGGTGCTGTGCGTGGGCGAAACCCTGGACCAGCGTGAGGCTGGCCAGACCGAAGACGTCATCGCCAGCCAGCTGGCGCCCGTGCTGGAGCTGGTCGGCCCGGCCGGCTTCCAGCATGCCGTGGTGGCCTACGAGCCGGTCTGGGCCATTGGCACCGGCCGCACCGCTACCAAGGAGCAGGCCCAGCAGGTCCACGCGTTCATCCGTGGCGAAGTGGCCAAGCTCGATGCTAGAATTGCCGATTCGTTGCCCATCCTGTACGGCGGCAGCGTGAAGCCCGACAACGCAGCGGAACTGTTCGCGCAGCCCGATGTCGATGGTGGGCTGGTGGGCGGCGCCTCGCTGGTGGCCGCGGATTTCCTGGCCATCGCCCATGCGGCGGCCGCTATTTGACATGCCCGAGGGCGGATTCGAAATGCTGATGTTGATCCTCAATGTGGTCTACGTGCTGGTCGCGGTGTCCATGATCGCGCTCATCCTGATGCAGCGTGGTTCCGGCGCGGCCGCAGGCTCGGGTTTCGGTGCCGGCGCTTCGGGCACGGTGTTCGGCGCGCGCGGCGCGTCCAACTTCCTGTCCAAGTCGACCAAGTGGCTGGCCGTGGTGTTCTTCGGCATCAGCCTGTTCATGGCCTGGTACGCCAGCCATGGCGCGCGCCCGGCGGTCCAGCAGGACCTCGGCGTGATGTCTGCCCCGGTGGCGCCTGCCGCGCCGGCGGTTCCCGCTGGCGAGATGCCGGCCGTGCCGAAGGCCCCGGAAGCCGCTGCCCAGCAGCCGGTTCCGCAGGCTACTGTGCCGGCTCAGGCGGAAACGCCGAAATCGGGTGAAGAAAAGCCTTCGGAAGGCTCCCAGACTCCCTGAAGACGGTTACAATATGCGGCGCGTTGGGGGATTCGATTGGAACTCCCGGCGCGATACGTAAGCCCAGGTGGCGGAATTGGTAGACGCACTACCTTGAGGTGGTAGCGACTTAGGTCGTAGGGGTTCGAGTCCCCTCTTGGGCACCATTTTGTTTGTAAGCGGATACGTCTGGCGCGCAAAGCGCCAGTAGCGTTTTCCGTCCACTCCCCCATGCCAAGACGCCTGCAGGCGTGGCGGCAGAGGCAAGAGAGAATCGCTGTGCTGGCCGAATATTTGCCGTCTCTGCTGTTTCTGATTGTTGCCACCGGTATCGGCGTTGCGCTGATGCTGGTCGGCCGGTTCCTCGGTCCCCGGCGTCCCGATCTGAAAAAGCTCTCGCCGTACGAATGCGGCTTCGAGGCTTTCGAGGACGCGCGCATGAAGTTCGATGTGCGCTACTACCTGATCGCCATCCAGTTCATCGTATTTGACTTGGAAATCATCTTCATCGTGCCGTGGACCCAGGTCTTCATGGAGCTGGGCGCACGTTCGCTGGTCACGATGGGCCTGTTCGTGGGCATGCTTTTCCTCGGTTTCATTTACGTCTGGAAGAAGGGAGCGCTGGAATGGGAGTAATTCAGACTCTCGATGGCCTGATGAACAACCCGGTCCCGGAAGGGCGGGTCGATGACATCCTTCGCCCCGAAGGCGACAACCCGCTGCTCGAGAAGGGCTATGTGACCACCAGCGTCGACGCGCTGTTGAACTGGGCACGTACCGGCTCGATGTGGCCCATGACCTTCGGTCTGGCCTGCTGCGCGGTTGAAATGATGCATGCCGGTGCCGCGCGCCTGGACCTTGACCGCTACGGCGTGGTGTTCCGCCCGTCGCCGCGCCAGTCCGACGTGATGATCGTGGCCGGTACCCTGGTCAACAAGATGGCCCCGGCCCTGCGCAAGGTCTACGACCAGATGCCGGACCCGAAGTGGGTCATCTCCATGGGCAGCTGCGCCAACGGTGGCGGCTACTACCACTACTCGTATGCAGTGGTGCGTGGTTGCGACCGCGTGGTGCCGGTGGACGTGTACGTCCCCGGTTGTCCGCCTACCGCCGAAGCGCTGGTGTACGGGATCCTGCAGCTGCAGAAGAAGATCTGGCGTACGCAGACCATCGCCCGCTGACATTCCTCCTGACAAGAGCACGCCAAGCCCCCATGGCAGAGCAAGCATCCTTCATCGACCGACTTTCCGCACGTTTCGCTGGTGCGCAGGTCTTCGTGGTCGAACCCCGCGGCGAAGTGACGCTGGAAGTGCCCGCCGCTGACTGGCATGCCACCGCTCTGGCGCTGCGCGACGAATTCGGTTTCGAGCAGGCCGTTGACCTGTGCGGCCTGGATTACCTCGGCTACGGCAGCGACGAGTGGGACACCTCCGATGTCTCCTCGCAGGGCTTCAGCCGTGGCGTCGAGGGCAAGTCCGTCGGCCGTTTCGCCTGGGGCGAGTTCCCCACCCGCGAAACCAGCGATGGCGCCCAGCCGCAGCCGGTGCCGCTGCAGCGCTACGCCGTGGTCGCCCAGCTGCGTTCCTACCAGCACAACCTCACCATGCGCATCCGCTGCTTTGCGCCGAACGAGGAACTGCCGGTGGTCGCCTCGCTGACCAGCGTGTGGCCGGGCCTGAACTGGTTCGAGCGCGAAGCGTTCGACCTGTTCGGCGTGATCTTCGAAGGCCACCCGGACCTGCGCCGCATCCTGACCGACTACGGCTTCGTGGGGCATCCGTTCCGCAAGGACTTCCCGCTGATCGGCAACGTCGAAGTCCGCTACGACGAAGAAAAGAAGCGCGTTGTCTATGAGCCGGTCACCTCGGTCGAGCCGCGTGTCGGCGTGCCGCGCGTGATCCGTGACGACGCCCGTTTCCAGACCGCTGCCGGCGAAAGCGCGCAGACGGAGGCAAGCAAGTGAGCCAGATCCACCAAGCCCACCAGGCGTTTGCGAGCAACCCGGCCGAACTGCGCCAGGAAATCCGCAACTACACCATGAACTTCGGTCCCCAGCATCCGGCCGCGCACGGTGTGCTGCGCCTGATCCTGGAAATGGACGGCGAAACCATCATGCGCGCCGACCCGCACGTCGGCCTGCTGCACCGTGGTACCGAAAAGCTGGCCGAATCCAAGCCGTTCAACCAGTCCATCGGTTACATGGACCGCCTGGATTACGTGTCCATGATGTGCAACGAGCACGCCTACGTGCGCGCCATCGAAACCCTGATGGGAATCGAAGCGCCCGAGCGTGCCCAGTACATCCGCACCATGTTCGATGAGATCACCCGCATCCTGAACCACCTGATGTGGCTGGGTTCCAACGCGCTCGACCTGGGCGCGATGGCGGTGATGCTGTACGCCTTCCGCGAACGCGAAGAGCTGATGGACTGCTACGAAGCGGTCAGCGGCGCGCGCATGCACGCGGCGTACTACCGTCCGGGCGGCGTCTACCGCGACCTGCCGGACCAGATGCCCAAGTACAAGGAATCGCGCTGGCACAAGGGCAAGGCCCTGAAGAACCTCAACGCCTCGCGCGAAGGTTCGCTGCTGGACTTCCTGGAAAACTTCACGGTCGAGTTCCCCGGCCGCGTCGACGAATACGAAACCCTGCTCACCGACAACCGTATCTGGAAGCAGCGTACGGTCGGCATCGGCGTGGTCAGCCCGGAACTGGCGCATGCCTGGGGCATGACCGGCGTGATGCTGCGTGGCTCGGGCGTGGCCTGGGACCTGCGCAAGAAGCAGCCGTACGCCAAGTACGATGCCGTGGATTTCGACATCCCGCTGGGCAAGGAAGGCGACTGCTACGACCGCTACCTGGTCCGCGTGGCCGAGATGCGCGAATCCAACCGCATCATCAAGCAGTGCGTGCAGTGGCTGCGTGCCAACCCCGGCCCGGTCATGGTCAAGAACTTCAAGGTCGCCCCGCCCAGCCGCGAGGACATGAAGGACGACATGGAAGCGCTGATCCATCACTTCAAGCTGTTCAGTGAAGGCTACTGCGTCCCGGCCGGCGAAACCTACGCCGCGGTCGAAGCGCCCAAGGGCGAATTCGGCTGCTACCTGATGTCCGATGGCGCCAACAAGCCGTTCCGCGTGCACCTGCGCGCGCCGGGCTTCGCCCATCTGTCCTCGATCGACTCGGTCGTGCGCGGTCACATGCTCGCCGACGTGGTGGCCATGATCGGCACCTACGACCTGGTGTTCGGCGAGGTGGACCGGTAATGGCCACCGCATGCACGATGCCTGACACCCGCCGGCTGCTGCCGGCGCTGCAGGTTCTGGTTTTTAACGATTTGGTATTCGCTGAGGTCGGCCGATGAAGGCGACGGGTAATTTCGAGGCGGCGCGCGACGTCGACCCGATGGTGGTGTTGAGCGACAAGACGCGCGCGCACATCGATCACTGGCTGTCCAAGTTCCCGCCGGACCGCAAGCGTTCGGCGGTGCTGCAGGGGCTGCACGCCGCCCAGGAACAGAACGCCGGTTGGTTGACCGACGAGCTGATCGCCGGCGTGGCCAAGTACCTGGACCTGCCGCCGGTGTGGGCCTACGAAGTGGCCAGTTTCTACTCGATGTTCGAGCTGGAAAAGGTCGGCCGCCACAACGTTGCCTTCTGCACCAACATCAGCTGCTGGTTGAACGGCGCCGAAGACCTGGTCGCGCATGCCGAGAAGAAGCTCGGCTGCAAGACCGGCCAGTCCACCGCCGATGGCCGCATCTACCTCAAGCGTGAAGAAGAATGCCTGGCCGGTTGCGCCGGTGCGCCGATGATGGTCATCAACGGCCATTACCACGAGCGCCTGACCGTCGAGAAAGTCGACGAGCTGCTGGACGGGTTGGAGTAAGACATGGCACATCATCACGCACCCCAGGGTCCGGTCGGTCCCGCACCGCTGCCGCACCAGGTGGTCTACACCACCTTGCACTACGACACCCCGTGGTCGTACGAGAACTACCTCAAGACCGGTGGTTATGCCGCCCTGCGCAAGATCCTCGAAGAGAAGATCTCGCCGGAGCAGGTCATCGAGATGGTCAAGCAGTCGAACCTGCGCGGCCGCGGTGGCGCCGGCTTCCCGACCGGCCTGAAGTGGTCCTTCATGCCCAAGGGCACCATGCAGAAGTACATCCTGTGCAACTCGGACGAATCCGAGCCGGGTACCTGCAAGGACCGCGACATCCTGCGCTACAACCCGCATTCGGTGGTGGAAGGCATGGCGATCGCCTGCTACGCCACCGGCAGCACCGTGGGCTACAACTACCTGCGCGGTGAGTTCCACCACGAGCCGTTCGAGAACTTCGAGCAGGCCCTGGCCGACGCGTATGCGAACGGCTGGCTGGGCAAGGACATCCTCGGCAGCGGCGTGGACATCGACATCTATGGCGCGCTCGGCGCCGGCGCCTACATCTGCGGCGAAGAAACCGCGCTGATGGAGTCGCTGGAAGGCAAGAAGGGCCAGCCGCGCTACAAGCCGCCGTTCCCGGCCAACTTCGGCCTGTACGGCAAGCCGTCGACGATCAACAACACCGAGACCTATGCCTCGGTGCCGGCGATCATCCGCAACGGCCCGGAGTGGTTCCAGGGCCTGAGCCTGACCAAGAACGGCGGCCCGAAGATCTTCTCGGTCTCCGGTTGCGTGCAAAAGGGCGGCAACTTCGAAGTGCCGCTGGGCACCACCTTCGACGAGCTGCTGGAAATGGCCGGCGGCCTCAAGCCGGGCCGCACCCTCAAGGGCGCGGTGCCGGGCGGCGTCTCGATGCCGGTGCTGAAGGCCGAAGAGCTCAAGGGCCTGCAGATGGACTACGACACCCTGCGTGCCCTGGGCACCGGCCTGGGTTCGGGTGCCATCGTGGTGCTCGACGACAGCGTCTGCTGCGTCAAGTTCGCCTGCCGCATCAGCCAGTTCTTCCACAAGGAATCCTGTGGCCAGTGCACCCCGTGCCGTGAAGGCACCGGCTGGATGCACCGCGTGCTCGAGCGCATCGTCGCCGGCAAGGCCACCATGGAAGACCTGCACCAGTTGAAGGCAGTGGCCGGCCAGATCGAAGGCCACACCATCTGCGCGTTCGGTGAAGCGGCGGCATGGCCCATCCAGGGCTTCCTGCGCCAGTTCTGGGACGAATTCGAGTACTACATCGTCAACGGTCATTCGATGGTTGACGGCAAGAAGGTGGAGGCAGCCGCCGCATGAGCGCGCAACCCAACAATCCTGGTGGCACCCCGGCGATCGTGCCGGAAGGGCATGTGACCGTCGAGATCGACGGCCAGTCCCTGGTCGTGCCCAAGGGCTCGATGATCATCCAGGCCGCCGACAAGGCGGGCATTTCGATCCCGCGCTTCTGCTACCACGAGAAGCTGCCGATCGCGGCCAACTGCCGCATGTGCCTGGTCGACGTTGAAAAGTCGCCCAAGCCTGCGCCGGCCTGCGCCACCCCGGTGATGGATGGCATGAAGGTCGCCACCCGCAGCGAGAAGGCCTTGAAGTTCCAGCGTTCGGTGATGGAGTTCCTGCTCATCAACCACCCGCTGGACTGCCCGATCTGCGACCAGGGCGGCGAGTGCGAGCTGCAGGACGTCTCGCTCGGCTACGGCCGTTCGGTGAGCCGCTTCAATGAGCGCAAGCGCGTGGTGCCCGACGAGGACATCGGTCCGCTGGTCGCCACCGAAATGACCCGCTGCATCCAGTGCACCCGCTGCGTCCGCTTCACCGCCGACGTTGCCGGTACCTACGAACTGGGTGGCATGTACCGCGGTGAAAACCTGCAGATCGGCACCTACGACGGCAAGCCGCTGACCACCGAGCTGTCCGGCAACGTCGTCGACGTCTGCCCGGTCGGCGCGCTGACCAACAAGGTGTTCCAGTTCCGCGCCCGTCCGTGGGAACTGACGGCGCGCGAGTCGCTGGGTTACCACGACGCGATGGGCTCGAACCTGTTCCTGCACGTGCGCCGCGGCGAAGTGCTGCGTTCGGTGCCGCGCGACAACGAACTGGTCAACGAATGCTGGCTGTCCGACCGCGACCGTTATTCGCACCAGGGCCTGTACAGCGCCGACCGCGCCGTCAAGCCGCTGCGCAAGGTCAACGGCGAATGGCAGGAAGTGAGCTGGGCTGAAGGCCTGGCCGCTGCCCGCGAGATCCTGTCGGCCAACAAGGGCGACGACCTCGGCGTGCTGGTGCACCCGTCGGCCTCGAACGAGGAGGGCGCCCTGCTGGCCCGTCTCGCCAGCGGCCTGGGCACCGGCAACATCGACCACCGCATCAACAACCGCGACTTCTCCGACGCCGCCACTGCCGAGATCTTCGGCCTGTCGCTGGCCGAGATCGAAGGCGCCGACAGCATTGTCGTGCTCGGCAGCAACATCCGCCACGAGCTGCCGCTGCTGCACGCCCGCCTGCGCAAGGCGCAGACCACGCGCAACGCGAAGATCCACGCGATCAACCCGGTCGATTTCGATTTCGCCTTCAAGCTGGCCGGCAAGCAGATCGTGGCCCCGTCGAAGTTCGTCCAGGCCCTGGGCAACGCCGAGCTGCGCCAGGCCGTGACCGGCACTGCCGTGCTGATCGTCGGTGGCATCGCCGAAAACCACCCGCAGGCCGCCGCGATCCGCGCTGCCGCGCGTGATTTCGCCGCCGCCACCGGTGCCAAGCTGTGCCGCATTCCGCAGGGCGCCAATGCCGTGGGCCTGTCCCGCGCCGGCGTGCTGCCGGCCGGCAGGGACGTCAACGCCATGCTGGCCCAGCCGCGCAAGGCCTATGCCCTGTACGGCATCGAGCCGGGTTTGGATTTCGCCGATACCGCCGCCGCCCGCAAGGCGCTGGCCGGTGCCCAGGTGGTGGCTTTCAGCCAGTTCGCCTGCGCCTCGACCCGCGATGTGGCCGATGTGATCCTGCCGATTGGCGCGCTGCCGGAAATCGACGCCACCCTGACCAACCTCGATGGTCGCGAGCAGTCGGCCCGTGCCGGCGGCAAGCTGCCGGGCGAGGCCCGTGAAGGCTGGCGGGTGCTGCGCGCACTGGGCGGCGAACTGGCCCTGGCCGGTTTCGAGTTCACCGACCTGGCCGGCCTGCGTGCCAGCCTGGCTCCGGTCAGCGTCACCGTGTCCACCTCGGCGGCAACGCCGGTGACCGGCGACGGCCTGGAAGTGGCGTCCACCGCTGCGATCTACCGCACCGATGCGGTGGTCCGCCGCGCCCAGGCGCTGCAGTCGCACCCGCTCAACGCCGCGCCGCGCATCGTGCTCAATGCCGATGACGCCGCCCGCCTGCAGCTGGTCGAAGGGCAGATGGCCAAGGTCGGCACCGATGCCGGTCGCGCCACGCTGCCGGTGGTGGTCGACGCCCGCGTCGCCGCGGGCTCGGTCTGGATTGAATCGGGCCACGGTGCAACCGCACCGCTGGGTGCCGCACGCGTAACGGTGGTGGCTGCATGAACGAATTGCTGTTGAACGCGGTCGACCCGCTCCACCAATGGCTCCTGGGCCTGGGTGAAATCGGCGCGCTGCTGTGGATCGTGCTGAAGATCCTGGTGATCGCCATGCCGGTGATCATCGCGGTGGCGTTCTTCGTGGTCTGGGAACGCAAGCTGATCGGCTGGATGCACGTCCGCCACGGCCCGATGTACGTGGGCATGGGCATCTTCCAGGCCTTCGCCGACGTCTTCAAGCTGCTGTTCAAGGAGATCATCCAGCCGGCGAGCTCGCACAAGGCGATGTTCGTGCTGGCGCCGCTGATCACTCTAGCACCGGCCTTCGCGGCCTGGTCGGTGGTGCCGTTCGATGCACAGGTGGTGCTGTCCAACGCCAACGCCGGCCTGCTGTACCTGCTGGCGATGACCTCGCTGGGCGTGTACGGCATCATCCTGGCCGGTTGGGCGTCCAACTCCAAGTACGCGTTCCTGGGTGCCATGCGCGCCTCGGCGCAGATGATCAGTTACGAAATCGCCATGGGCTTTGCCCTGGTCGGCGTGATGATCGCCGCCGGCAGCCTGAACCTGAGCAACATCGTGATGGCGCAGGCCGGTAACTCCGGCTTCTTCGACTGGTTCCTGATTCCGCTGTTCCCGCTGTTCATCGTGTACTGGGTGTCCGGCGTTGCCGAAACCAACCGCGCGCCGTTCGACGTGGTGGAAGGTGAATCGGAAATCGTCGCCGGCCACATGGTCGAGTACTCCGGCGGTGCGTTCGCGCTGTTCTTCCTGGCCGAATACGCCAACATGATCCTGATCAGCTTCCTGATCTCGATCTTCTTCCTCGGCGGTTGGCTGAGCCCGTTGCAGGGCTGGATCACGGCGGACATCTCGCCGTGGATCGACTGGATCTGGAAGGGCGGTGCCCCGTGGCTGCTGTTGAAGGTGTTCTTCTTCGCCAGCGCCTACATCTGGTTCCGTGCCAGCTTCCCGCGTTTCCGTTATGACCAGATCATGCGTCTGGGCTGGAAGGTCTTCATCCCGCTCACCATCGCGTGGATTGCGGTAACGGCTGTGATGGTGTTCTACGGCGTGATCCAGAAGGGCGTCTAAGTGATGAATCGAATTACCCATTACTTCAAAAGCCTGCTCCTGCTCGAGCTGCTCGGCGGTCTGTGGCTGACCCTGAAGTACACGTTCAAGCCCAAGTACACGCTGATGTACCCGATGGAGAAGTTCCCACAGTCGCCGCGTTTCCGTGGCCTGCATGCGCTGCGCCGCTACCCCAACGGGGAAGAGCGCTGCATCGCCTGCAAGCTGTGCGAAGCGGTGTGCCCGGCGCTGGCCATCACCATCGATTCGGCCAAGCGCGAAGACGGCACCCGCCGTACCACCCGCTACGACATCGATCTGTTCAAGTGCATCTTCTGCGGCTTCTGTGAAGAAAGCTGCCCGGTGGACTCGATCGTCGAGACCCATATTCTCGAGTACCACTTCGAGAACCGTGGCGAAAACATCGTTACCAAGCCGCAGCTGCTGGCCATCGGTGATCGGCTTGAAGCCGAAATCGCCGAGCGTCGTGCCGCCGATGCCGCTTTCCGCTGAGGTTGAATGATGGATTGGGTAAATATCTTCTTCTGGGTCTTCTCCATCGTGGCGGGCATTTCCGCTGCGGCGGTGATCAGCGTGCGCAATCCGGTCTACGCCGTGCTGTGCCTGATCCTGACCTTCTTCTCCGTGGCCTGCATCTGGATCCTGGTCGGGGCTGAATTCCTCGGCGTGGCACTGGTCCTGGTCTACGTCGGCGCGGTGATGGTGCTGTTCCTGTTCGTGGTGATGATGCTCGACATCGACGCCTCCAACCTGCGCGAAGGCTGGGTCCGTTACCTGCCGCTCGGGCTGGTGGTCGCGGTCACCATGCTGGTGCAGATGCTGATCCTGATCGGCGTGAAGGGCAGGGCGGTCAACCCGCTGCCGGCCGACAACGCCGCTGCGCTGGCCGCCGACAGCTCCAACATCACCTGGCTGGCACGCAGCCTGTTCACCGAATACCTGCTGCCGTTCGAGTTCGCCGCCGTCATCCTGACCGTGGCCGTGGTCGCCGCCGTGATGCTGACCCTGCGTCGCCGCACCGGCCTGAAGACCCAGAACCCGACCGAGCAGACCATGGTCAAGGGCCGCGACCGCCTGCGCGTGGTCAAGATGGCGTCGGAAACCCCGGTGGTCCACACCAACACCAAGCCGTCCAGCAACGAGGAGGCTGCCCCGTGATCACCCTCGGTCATATCCTGGCACTCGGCGCGCTGCTGTTCTGCATCAGCCTTGCCGGCATCTTCCTCAACCGCAAGAACATCATCGTGCTGTTGATGTCCATCGAACTGATGCTGCTGTCGGTGAACATCAACTTCGTCGGGTTCTCGCGCGAAATGGGTGACACGGCCGGGCAGCTGTTCGTGTTCTTCATCCTCACCGTGGCCGCGGCCGAGGCCGCGATCGGCCTCGCGATCCTGGTAACCCTGTTCCGTACCCGCCGCACCATCAATGTCGGCGAAGTCGATTCGCTGAAGGGCTGATCCGTAGATGGAAATTACTCTCTCCAAGAGTCTGTTGATCGCAGTGGTGCTTGCACCGCTGGTCGGCAGCATCATCGCTGGCCTGTTCGGTCGTCAGGTAGGGCGCATCGGCGCGCAGACCGTCACCATCCTGGGTGTCGCGGTCAGCTGCGTGCTGTCCAGCTACGTTTTCTACCAGCTGCTGTGGGGTGGCGCGCAGCCGTTCAACCAGAACGTCTACACCTTCTTCGAGGTCGGCCAGTATTCGGCGCATGTCGGTTTCATGATCGACAAGCTGACCGCGATGATGATGGTCGTGGTCACCTTCGTGTCCTTCCTGGTCCACGTGTACACCATCGGGTACATGCAGGATGACCCGGGTTACCAGCGCTTCTTCAGCTACATCTCGCTGTTCACCTTCTCGATGCTCACCCTGGTGATGAGCAACAACTTCCTGCAGCTGTTCTTCGGCTGGGAAGCAGTGGGCCTGGTGTCGTACCTGCTGATCGGCTTCTGGTTCAAGCGCCCGACCGCGATCTTCGCCAACATGAAGGCGTTCCTGGTCAACCGCGTGGGTGATTTCGGCTTCATCCTGGGTATCGCCGGCGTGCTGTGGGTGTTCGGTTCGCTGGACTACGCCACCGTGTTCGCCAATGCCTCGGACATGCTGGTCAACAGCCAGTACTCGCACATCCAGGTGTGGTCCGGTGCGATCAGCCTGTTTGGCAGCACCATCCAGATCACCGAGGCACCGGTCATCTGGGCGACCGCCACCATCATCTGCATCTGCCTGTTCATCGGCGCCATGGGCAAGTCGGCCCAGGTTCCGCTGCACGTGTGGCTGCCGGACTCGATGGAAGGCCCGACTCCGATCTCGGCGCTGATCCACGCCGCGACGATGGTCACCGCGGGCATCTTCATGGTCACCCGCATGTCGCCGCTGTTCGAGCTGTCGCAGACCGCGCTCAACTTCGTGCTGTTCATCGGTGCCACCACCGCGTTCTTCACCGGCCTGATCGGCATCGTGCAGAACGACATCAAGCGCGTCGTCGCGTACTCCACGCTGTCCCAGCTGGGTTACATGACCGTGGCGCTGGGCGTGTCGGCCTATTCGGCGGCCGTGTTCCACCTGATGACCCACGCCTTCTTCAAGGCGCTGCTGTTCCTCGGCGCGGGCTCGGTGATCATCGCCATGCACCACGAGCAGGACATGCGCAAGATGGGCGGCCTGCGCAAGTACATGCCGATCACCTTCATCACCATGTGGATCGGTACCCTGGCCCTGGTCGGTACGCCGTTCTTCTCCGGCTTCTACTCCAAGGACACCATCATCGAGGCGGCCAAGCATCACGCCGAGTTCTCGTCGAGCTGGGTGGCGACCTATGGCTACTGGGCCGTGCTGGGTGGCGTGATCGTCACCAGCTTCTACAGCTTCCGCCTGCTGTTCCTGACCTTCCATGGCAAGGAGCGCTTCCGCGACGCGCATGATGACCACGCGCATGGCCATGCCCATGACGATCACCATGCCGCTGATGCGCATGCAGATGCCCATCATGCCGACGCCCACCACGGTGACGCGCACCATGACGACCACGGCCATGGCCACGGTCCGCATGAGCCGCACGAAACCCCGTGGGTGGTGACGCTGCCGCTGATCCTGCTGGCGATTCCGTCCATCTTCATCGGTTTCTTCAGCATCGGTCCGATGCTGTACGGCACCGACTGGGCCGGTCACCATGCCGAGCACGGCATCCCGGGCCAGGTGCATTCCTTCTTCACCGGCGTGGTCGATTTCTACGACCCGGCGCGCAACACCATTGGCGCCCTGGCTGAAGAATTCCACGGTCCGATCGGCTTCGTTGGCCATGCCATGAAGGGCCCGGCCGTGTGGCTGACCCTGGCAGGCTTCCTGCTGGCGGTCCTGTTCTATCTGTGGAAGCCGGAACTGGCAACCCGCGCGCGCAAGACCTTTGCGCCGCTGGTGTCGGTGCTGGAGAACAAGTACGGGTTCGACAAGCTCTGGATCGGCGGTTTCGCCGGTGGCGGCATCAAGCTGGGCAAGGTTTCGCGCGCGATCGACACGAACATCGTCGATGGTGTGGTGGTCAACGGTTCGGCACGCCTGATCGATCTGGCGGCCAACCTGCTGCGTCGCACCCAATCCGGTTTCCTCTATCACTACGCCTTCGCGATGATCATCGGCCTGATTGCCCTCCTGGGCGTCCTGATGCATTACCTGCGTTGATGACCTGTACGGAATAAGAAGACGTGTCGAACTGGCCTCTACTCAGTGTTCTCATCTGGCTGCCGATCCTCGGCGGTGCCTTGATCCTCGCCATCCGTGATGCGCAGACCGCCCGTTGGGCGTCGCTGGGCGTGGCGGTGCTGACCTTCGTGATCAGCCTGTCGCTGCTCAGCGGCTACGACGTGGCCAACGACGCACTGCAGTTCGTCGAGACCCGCGCCTGGATCCCGGCCTACGACATCGGCTACAACCTGGGCGTGGATGGCATCGCCATCGCGCTGATCCTGCTGACCACCCTGGTCTCGGTGCTGGCGCTGATCGGTGCCTGGAGCGCCATCGACAAGCGGGTCAACCAGTACGTGGCCGCCTTCCTGATCCTGGAAGGCGTCACCGTGGGCATCTTCGCTGCGACCGACGCGATGCTGTTCTACGTGTTCTTCGAAGCGATGCTGATCCCGATGTTCCTCATCATCGGTGTCTGGGGCGGCCCGCGCCGCATCTACGCCGCGCTGAAGTTCTTCCTGTACACCTTCCTCGGCTCGGTGCTGATGCTGGTGGCGCTGATCTACCTGTACCTGAAGGGCGGCAGCTTCCAGCTGGCCGACCTGTACCAGCTCCAGCTGTCGGCCCAGGAGCAGACCTGGATCTTCTTCGCGTTCCTGATCGCCTTCGCGGTCAAGGTGCCGATGTTCCCGGTCCACACCTGGCTGCCGGACGCCCACGTGGAAGCGCCGACCGCCGGTTCGGTGATCCTGGCCGCCATCGCCCTGAAGATCGGTGGCTACGGCTTCCTGCGCTTCAACCTGCCGATCGTGCCGGATGCTTCGCAGGAATGGGCATGGCTGGTCATCGCGCTGTCGCTGATCGCAGTGATCTACGTCGGCCTGGTCGCCCTGGTCCAGGACGACATGAAGAAGCTGATCGCCTATTCGTCGATCGCGCACATGGGCTTTGTCACCCTGGGCACCTTCATCGCCCTGTGGCTGGTGCGTGATGCCGGCAACGCCGATGCAGCCCGCCTGGGCCTGCAGGGTGCGATGGTGCAGATGGTCTCGCACGGCTTCGTGTCCGGCGCGATGTTCTCCTGCGTGGGCGTGCTGTACGACCGCATGCACAGCCGCCGCATCGCCGATTACGGCGGCGTGGTCAACGTGATGCCGTGGTTCGCCACCTTCGCGATGCTGTTCTTCATGGCCAATGCCGGCCTGCCGGGCACCAGCGGTTTCGTGGGCGAGTTCATGATCATCATGGCCAGCTTCCAGCGTAATCCGTGGCTGGCCCTGGCCGCCGCAACCACGCTGGTCATCACCGCTGCCTACACGCTGTGGCTGTACAAGCGCGTGTTCTTCGGTGAAGTGGCCAATGCGCATGTGGCCGAACTGAAGGACATCAACGGCCGTGAGTGGCTGGTGTTGGGTGTGTTCGCCGTGGGTACGCTGGCGCTGGGTCTGTATCCCAAGCCGCTGACCGACCTGATGGAACCCTCGATCGCGAAGCTGGCGATGCAGATCGCATCCAGCAAGTTGCTGTAATTCCAGGATTTGATGATGACCACCTCGCCGCTGTTGCCACTGACCGCCGCTGACCTGCCGCCGCTCGCTCCGGAGCTGGTGCTGATCGGCAGCGCGTTCACCCTGTTGATCCTCGATCTGTTCATCAGCAAGCAGAACAAGATCTGGACCCACCTGTTCTCGGTCGCTGCACTGGCGGTCGTGCTGTTCATGCTCGCCACCGGCGTGGGCGGGCAGGGCGAGGTCTTCCACGGCATGTTCGTCCGCGATACCGCAGCCGACGTCATGAAGGCCGTGATCGTGCTCTGCAGCGGCCTGACCCTGGTCTATGGCTGGAGCTACCTGCGCGAACGCGATCTGTTCCAGGGCGAAATCCCGGTACTGATCCTGTTCGCCACCTCCGGCATGATGATCCTGGTCTCGGCCGGCAGCCTGCTGATGGTGTACCTGGGCCTGGAACTGCTGGCGCTGTGCTCCTATGCGCTGGTCGCCAGCAACCGTGACAACGGCCTGGCCACCGAAGCGGCGATGAAGTACATCGTGCTGGGTTCGCTGGCCTCTGGCCTGCTGTTGTACGGCATGTCTCTGGTGTACGGCGCCACCGGCTCGCTGCACCTGGATGCCATCAACGCTGCCATCCCGAACTCCGACGAGAAGATGCTGCTGCTGACCGGCGCGGTGTTCATGATCGCCGGCGTGGCCTTCAAGCTGGGTGCGGCGCCGTTCCACATGTGGCTGCCCGACGTGTACCAGGGTGCCCCGGCACCGGTCGCGCTGTTCATCAGCTCGGCCCCGAAGCTGGCCGCGTTCGGCATGGCCTACCGCCTGCTGGAAGTGGGCGTGGGCCCGCTGTCGGACGAATGGAAGTACCTGATTGGTGGCCTGGCCGCGCTGTCGCTGGTGGTCGGCAACCTGATGGCGATCGCGCAGAGCAACCTCAAGCGCATGCTGGCGTACTCGACCGTGTCGCACATCGGCTTCCTGCTGCTCGGCATCGCCGGTGGCGGCGAGCGGGGCTACGCCGCCGCGCTGTTCTACGCGCTGAGCTACGCGATCATGTCCACTGCCGGTTTCGGCGCGATCATCGCGCTGTCGCGCAACGGCTTCGAAGCCGAGAAGATCGATGACCTGAAGGGCCTGAACGCCCGCAACCCGTGGATGGCGGGCCTGGTCCTGTGCATCATGGCGTCCATGGCCGGCATTCCGCCGTTCCTGGGCTTCTGGACCAAGCTGGCGGTGCTGGGCGCGGCCATCAACGGCGGCATGCTGTGGCTGGCCATCCTGGGTGTCATCTGTGCGGTGATCGGTTGCTTCTACTACCTGCGCGTCATCAAGGTCATGTACTTCGATGAGCCGGTGGGCGAGCCGCTGCCGGCCAACAATGACCGCGTGCTGGGCGTGGTGCTGGGCGTGAATGCCCTGGCGCTGCTGGCGCTCGGCCTGGCCTGGAACCCGATCATGGTGTGGTGCCAGCAGGCTTTTGCGCATCTCGCCTGAAAAACGATACAAAGCTGCGCAATTAGTGTAATATTCGTTTCCTGAGTTGTTGATGCAGCGGTTTCGCCAGAACATCGTTGCGGTACGGATCAACTCAACCACTTCTGCTGCGGGGTGGAGCAGTCTGGCAGCTCGTCGGGCTCATAACCCGAAGGTCGCAGGTTCAAATCCTGCCCCCGCTACCAAATAGCCCCGGTGCATGCCGGCGGCAGTGGACAAAAAAGCGATCCCGGCAACGGGGTCGCTTTTTTGTTGGGTGGTGCAGGGCAGGGGCGGCGGGGCAGAGCCCCGCTCTACACGCCCTTTTAATTGCGGTGGGCGTATTTCGTGGGCTTGTCGGGGGACACACGCATAAGTCGGCTCACAGGCCAGGGGTGACCGTGTCCTCATCGTCTTCCATGCTTGGCTATAACGGGGTTTTGCATGAGGCGCCCGGGTCCTGGCAGATCCTCGGCAATGGGTACCGCGTGTACAACCCGGTGCTGATGCGGTTTCACAGTCCCGACGACATGAGCCCATTCGGAAAGGGTGGCCTCAACGCCTACGGCTATTGCCAGCTCGATCCGATCAACCAGGTGGACCCCAGTGGCCATTGGTCGCTCAACGTGTTCGCCGCCAATCTTCTTGGCTTCAGGTTGAGGACACCGCTGGTCGCCCTGGTCGTCGCCGCAACAGCGGGGGCGCTTTCCGCTGTCGGCCTTGCAGCGGCGTCAAAGAACGATACCCAGCGGGTACTGACGATTGCCGCAGCGGTCATGTTCGCCGGAATGAGCCTCAAGCTGGGTCATCACGCCTGGGTCAAGCGCAAGCCTGCTGCGGCGACCCCGGTCGGCGCGCCGGCGGCCACACCCGTGCCCACACCACTCACGGCGTCGGCGCCCCCCATCACACCGCCGACCCCGACGGCACCGGCCGTGCCCAGCCCGCACTCGACACCTCTGCGGTTGGGTTCGCCTACCCCGTCCCGCCGTTCGTCGTCGTCGCCGTATTCGCCGCCGAAGGGTGCGACCCATCGTGCTCAGCCGCAGGTTCGGGGGGCGAACCGTGCGGACCTGCCGGTACCCCGGCCCTCCTTCTCGCCGACGGGTTTACGTCAACCGCGCACCCTGCCCGCCGCTTCCCCCAGGGTGCGCTCGGCGAGCATCAGGTCAGGGGCGGCGAGGTGGGAAGAAGCGACCACGCCACATTGGGTATGACCGCATCGCGTGCCCCTTCCTGTGCCGGCGGCGGCCAGCAGGGCCTCGCAGCCAAGCGGGAGGAGCGGACCGGTCCGGGCTACAACGGCCAGTTGCACGAGCCGGGCCGTTGCTGGCAGTTTCTGGGCAATGGTTACCGCGTCTACAACCCGCGGCTGGGGCGCTTCCATAGTCCCGACGACAGCAGCCCCTTCGGCCGTGGTGGGCTGAACGCCTATGCCTATTGCGCTGGCGATCCGATCAACCATGCCGATCCCACTGGCCACTTCCTGATGCCGATCGCGACGTTACTCGGAGGTGGCGCGGTGGCGTTGTTCGGCGCGGCCGGTGCAGTCGCCATCACCGGCGACAGCAAAAGTGCAAAGTTCCTGGCCGTGCTGGGAGGCGCCTTTGCTGTCGCGGCGCTGGCGGCGCTCGGCGCTCGCGCCTTCGTCCGCAGGCAATCGAGCTCGCGCCTGGGAGAGGTGCGCATCCACCGCGGAAAGAACAAGGACTGGCTCGACGTCCATGGAAGTTCCAACGGGTCCCTGGTCGGCAACACGCCCATGGACGGGACCGAAATGACCGCGTATCTCAGGTCGAAGGGGCTGGGCGACAAACCGCTGATCTATCTGTCGTGCAACTCGGGAACCGGGCCGGCGCCGCAGGCGCAGGTGGTGGCCGATGGCCTGGGGCAGCCGGTCATCGGCTTCGTGGGCCCGGTCGCAGGCAATGCGTTCACCCACAGGCCCATGGGCGTGTACCACGCCAGGGTGTTCCATCCCCAGACCGGACTTGCACGGGTCAACACGGCCATCCGCAATACCGCGCTGAACCGGAGAACCCGGGCGGGCGTGATGCAGCGCATGTCGGGCTTGCGGTGAGGCATGCGGCAATGTCGCTGGGCTTTCACGGTGAACTGCATGGCGCCGGTACGCAGTGGCAGATCCTGGGTAACGGGTATCGCATGTACAGTCCCGTTTTGAGGCGGTTCCATCGCCCGGACAGTCTGAGTCCGTTTGCAGAAGGGGGCCTCAATGCCTATGCCGCGTTCGGCGGCGATCCCATCAACCTGGCCGACCCCAGCGGTCATTTCGCACAGCTCGTGGTCGGCGCAGCCGTGTTGGCGGGCGCTGGGGCTCTGGTGGGCTCGGCCGCGGCCGGGACGAAGGGGAAGGGCACCACGGCGGGTATCCTGGCCGCCGTTGCGCTGGGCGTGGGCGTGGCGGCAGGAGGAATGCACATGCTGCGGGCGTCCTCGCGCGTGACCGCAGTCGGCGTGCCCCCAGCCACGCCACCGGTGCCAACCGTGCAGCCCGGCCGGACCGTGCGCATCGGCGAGTTGCGCTTTGCCTCGGGAGCGCGCGGCGATGAACTGGTCGCCCATGGGCTTCCCTTCGCCACCGGCTCCACGGGTGCGGTGAGCGGGCACGCGCTGGGCCGGCAGGTGAGCACGGCGGTGGGCCCAGGCTATCGCTTCAAACCGATCAACATGCTGTCCTGCTACTCCGCCGTCGGCGGACGCTATGCGTCGCAGGCGCAGCGGTTGGCCAACAAACTCAACGTTCCGGTCAGGGGATACAGGGGGCGCACCCATGGAATGCAGGCGCGGAACTCCAATGCAGGTCCCGACGACCACATATCCACCGTGTTCCGGCCGCAGACCGGCGTCGCCAGGAAGGTCACCTCGGTGCTCAACACCGCGCTGCACCCGGTCGGTCGGGGCATGCGTGTGGTTGTCCGTGCGGCGCAGGCAGTGCGGTCTCGCTGAGGCTGCAATGGGCCGGGGAGAGGTCATCACCACGTTTTAATTCTGCCGGACCAATGATCGGCGCGTCGGGGGACACAATCCTGGTGCGGACCGCGCGCCGAAGGGGGTTCCATGCCGTCACTTGCCAGCACCGCGCCACGCGCCAGCCGCCACGAGGACAGCCGCGGCTGGCTGGGTTACAACGGCCAGCTGCACGAGCCGGGCGCAGCCTGGCAGTTCCTGGGCAATGGTTATCGCATCTACAACCCGGTGCTGATGCGCTTTCACAGCCCTGACAGCCTGAGCCCTTTTGGAAAGGGCGGCATCAATCCTTACTCCTACGTGATCGGTGATCCGGTCAACAACGCGGATCCCAGTGGTCACATGCTGCTTCCCATTGCAGGGTTGCTGGCGGCGGGAACGATAGCGATGGTGGGAACGGCGATAGTCGCTGGCCTGAAGGGGCAGAAGCCAAGTGCGATGCTTCTCGGCGTGCTTGCCGGGGCTCTCGCCATCGGCACCGCAGGAACGCTGGGCATGCATGCCATGCGCAGTGCACGCTTGGCGCGCGCCTCACGCGTGCAGGTCCCTTACAAGACGCTTGGCCCGGGTGAAGTGATGGTCTGGAGAGGCCCCAAGTTCGATACCGTGCGCATCCATGGTGATCCGGCTACGTCGGAGTGGGGAGGCAGAATCCTTAACGGTGTGGAGCTGGCGCACACGGTGAAAGCCGCAGGGACTGGACGTTTGCGACAGAAGGACATTCACTTGCAGTCCTGCTACGGCGCCGTTGGGGGAAAGGCCTCTCAAGGGCAGGTGCTGGCCGATACGCTGGGCGTCGAAGTGACTGCCCATCTGGGCAGGGTCAACAGCAAGCCTGGAAGCAGGATGTTGACCACAGCGAGCGACACAGTGCTGTTCAAGCCTCAGACGGGCGCCGCCAAGAGGGCCTCAGCCATCCGGAACCGGCGAATGAACCAAGAAGTCGCGGATTGGTACCGGCAGTACAATCAGTGACATTGGCTGAACTGCGCCATCCCGTCGTGTTCGTGTCGACCAGTTGCATTGCGGATAACTATTCATTACAATTCCGCTTCTGCTGCGGGGTGGAGCAGTCTGGCAGCTCGTCGGGCTCATAACCCGAAGGTCGCAGGTTCAAATCCTGCCCCCGCTACCACAGAAAATCTGCAGTGCAGATGCAGTAGACGAAAAGGCGATCCTGGCAACGGGGTCGCTTTTTTCGTTGGGACGGGCAGAGGCATCAACGAAGCTGAATGCAGGGGCGGATCCGGCCATCTGGCGCCCGCGCCCGTTGCACCAGCGCGGTGCAACCGCTATCATCCACGGCTTAGCGGACTACCTGACTGGACCCATTCCCTGGAATGCGGACCGTCCCGCGACCGGCTTCCGGGCCGTGCGACTTCCCCTCAGGTAGTCGTGACCCCCCGGAAGGCTGGGCTCGCAGCTTCACGCACCGCGCGTGATCTGCAACCGGAATCCAGCATGACCGGAGTCGTACCGGACAAGGGGCCCAGCGGGCCCTTTGTTGTTTCCGGGCCCCAGGCCGTGCGCCGGGGCAGCACCTCTTTCAACGAACCAAGGCAGACTGTGAGCGACAAGGCAACCGAAATCGCGAATCTGCTCGCCCCCACCGTTCAGTCGCTGGGTCTCGAGCTGCTGGGTGTGGAGTACCTGACCGCCCCGGGCGGCGCAACGCTGCGCCTCTATATCGACGTGCCGCTGGCAGAACAGCCCGAGCGTGTCGTCAACATCGACGACTGCGAACGCGTGAGCCGCGAAGTGTCGGCCCAGCTGGACGTGGAAGACCCGATCACTGCCAACTACACGCTGGAAGTGTCCTCGCCCGGCGTGGATCGTCCGCTGTTCACCTTCGACCATTTCGAACGTGCGGTGGGCGAGTCGGCCAAGGTCACCCTGAAGCTGCCGCAGGACGGCCGTCGTCGCCTGCAGGGCGAAATCCTCGGCGTCGATGCCGAGCAGAAGACCGTCACCTTCAAGGTCGACAATTCCCCGTTTACCGCCGACGTCGAGAATATCGAGAAGGCACGCATCATGCCGGACTGGGCCGCCCTCGGCCTGGCTCCGACCAAACCGACTGGCCCGGCACCCAAGCAGGGTGGCAAGGCGAACAAGAAACCATCCAACGAGCCGGCGGCCAAGAAGCCGCGCGCGGAGTGAGCCAACAATGAGCAAGGAACTTTTGCTGGTAGTGGATGCGGTCGCCAATGAAAAGGGCGTTCCGCGTGAAGTGATCTTCGATGCGATCGAAGCAGCACTGGCGTCGGCCGCGAAGAAGCGCTATCCCGATGAGGAAGTGCTGGCGCGCGTGTCGATCGACCACAAGGACGGCACCTACGAAACCTTCCGCCGCTGGGAAGTGGTGGCCGATGACGTGGTGATGGAATCGCCCGACCGCCAGGTTCGTCTGATGGATGCCATCGACGAAGCCGAAGGCGTGGAAGTGGGCGATTACATCGAAGAGCAGATCGAAAACCCGGACTTCGGCCGCATCGCGGCGCAGGCCGCCAAGCAGGTGATCGTCCAGCGCGTGCGCGAAGCCGAACGCCAGCAGGTGGTCGATGCGTGGAAGGACCGCGTGGGCGAGCTGGTCACCGGCGTGGTCAAGCGCGCCGAGCGCGGCAACATCTACGTAGACCTGGGCGGCAACGCCGAGGCCTTCATCCCGAAGGACAAGGGCATTCCGCGCGACGTGCTGCGCGCTGGCGACCGCGTGCGCGGTTACCTGGCCGAAGTCCGTTCGGAACCGCGTGGCCCGCAGCTGTTCATCAGCCGCGCCGCCCCGGAATTCATGATCGAGCTGTTCAAGCTCGAAGTGCCGGAAGTGGGCCAGGGCCTGGTCGAGATCAAGGCCTGTGCCCGCGATCCGGGCGACCGCGCCAAGATCGCCGTGCTGGCTCACGATGCGCGTACCGATCCGATCGGTGCCTGCATCGGCATGCGCGGTTCGCGTGTGCAGGCGGTGTCCAACGAGCTCAATGGCGAGCGCGTGGATATCGTGCTGTGGAACGACAACCCCGCCAACTTCGTCATCAATGCGATGGCGCCGGCGGAAGTGCAGTCCATCATCGTTGATGAAGACAAGCACTCCATGGACCTGGCCGTCGCTGAAGAGCGCCTGGCCCAGGCGATCGGCAAGGGCGGCCAGAACGTGCGCCTGGCCAGCCGCCTGACCGGTTGGCAGCTCAATGTTATGACCCAGGACCAGGTGACCGCCAAGTCCGAGGCAGAGCAGGGCGTTGCCCGCCAGCTGTTCATGGACAAGCTGGAAGTGGATGAAGAAATCGCCGCCATCCTGGTGACCGAAGGCTTCAACACCGTGGAAGAAATCGCCTACGTCCCGGTCGGCGAACTGCTGGCCGTGGAAGGCTTCGACGAAGACATCGTCGAAGAGCTGCGTGCCCGTGCCCGCGATGCGCTGCTCAACGAAGCGCTTGCGGTGGAAGAGGGTCTGGAAGATGGTTCGCCGTCCGAAGACCTGCTCGCCCTGGAAGGCATGGACGAGGCAACCGCCTACGCCCTGGCCGGCCACGGTGTGCGTACGAGTGAGGACCTGTCGGACCTGGCCGCCGATGAGATCCTCGAGTTCGGTATCGAGGACATGGACCAGGAGCGCGCCGCCGCCCTGATCCTTGCCGCCCGAGCCGAGGAGATCGCCCGCCTGGAGCGCGGCGAATGAGCCAGCGATGAACAGTGCCCTGACCCGATCAGGGCTTAGACTCCGCGCTGCCTTCGCCCGTTTCGGAGGAGCGCCAACCAGATCATAGGATCCGAATGTCGCAGCAAACCACCATCCGCAAGCTTGCCGAACTGGTCAATACGCCGGTCGAAAAACTGCTTGAACAGCTTGCCGAAGCCGGCATGAAGTTCAGCGGTCCCGACCAGGTCGTGACCAGCACCGAGAAGGTGAAGCTCCTGGGCTTCCTTCGTCGTTCGCATGGCAAGACCGAGCAGCCCGTCGAAAGTGCCGACGAAGCTGCAAAGAAGATCACCCTCAACCGTCGCAAGTTGCAGGAAGTGACCGTCAGCGCCGGCCGCAGCAAGACCACCGTCAATGTTGAAGTGCGCCAGAAGCGTACCTACACCAAGGACGCCAGTGGCAAGGCGATGACGCCGGATGAGGAGCGCGCCGACATCCTGCGCAAGCTGGAGGAATCCCGCCAGCGCAATCTGGACGAGCAGCGTGCACTGGCCGAGAAGGACCGTGCGCGCGATGAGGAAATCGCACGCAAGCGCCAGGAAGAGATCGACGCCAAGGAACGCGCCGAAGCCGAGCGCAAGGCTGCCGAAGCCGCTGCGGAAGCGGCGAAGAACGCCCCGCCGGCACCGGTAGCGGCGCCGCGCCCGGCCGCCAGCGAAGCGCCGGCCCGTGCCGCGCGTCCGTCTGCGCCGGCACCGGCACGTCCGGCCGCACGTGCGGACGACCGCAACTCGAACAACAACAACCGCCCGGGCGCCAAGCGCGACGACGATGGTGGCAACCGCTTTGCCGGTCAGCTGCACCTGTCGGCCGCTGATCGCGCGCGCCGTGGCAACAACAGCAACTCGCGTGGCCGCCCGACCGGTCGCACCCAGCACGGCGGCCGCCGTGACAGCAACCAGTCGCGCAGTGGCGGTGGTGCCCATGGTTTCGAACGTCCGGTCGCACCGATCGTGCGTGACGTCACCATTGGCGACACCATCACCGTGGCCGACCTGGCCCAGAAGCTGGCCGTGAAGGGCGGCGATGTGGTCAAGGCGCTGTTCAAGATGGGCGTGATGGCCACCATCACGCAGACCATCGACCACGACACCGCCGCGCTGGTGACCGAAGAACTCGGCCACAACGTGATCCGTGCCAACACCAACGACGCCGAAGACGCGCTGCTGGCGTTGAACGAAGGCGAGCAGGGCGAAGCCGTTGCGCGTCCGCCGGTGGTCACCATCATGGGCCACGTCGACCACGGCAAGACCTCGCTGCTGGATTACATCCGCCGCACCAAGGTGGCCACCGGCGAAGCCGGCGGCATCACCCAGCACATCGGTGCGTACCACGTTGAAACGCCCAAGGGCGTCATCAGCTTCCTGGATACCCCGGGCCACGCCGCGTTTACCTCGATGCGTGCCCGCGGTGCCAAGCTGACCGACATCGTGGTGCTGGTGGTGGCTGCTGACGACGGCGTCATGCCGCAGACCAAGGAAGCGATCCAGCACGCCCGCTCGGCGGGTGTGCCGCTGATCGTGGCGATCAACAAGATGGACAAGTCCGGCGCGGACCCGATGCGGGTCAAGAACGAACTGCTCACCGAGCAGGTCGTGGCCGAAGACTTCGGTGGCGACACCCAGATGGTGGAGATCTCGGCCAAGGCTGGCATGGGCATCGACGAACTGCTGGACGCCATCTCGATCCAGGCCGAACTGCTGGAACTGAAGGCCGTGGCCGATGGCCGCGCCAGCGGCGTGGTCATCGAGTCCTCGCTGGACAAGGGCCGTGGCCCGATCGCCACCGTGCTGGTGCAGCAGGGTTCGCTGAAGAAGGGCGACTACCTGGTCTGCGGCATCCAGTACGGCCGCGTGCGCGCACTGTTCGATGAGACCGGCAAGCAGCCCGACCAGGCTGGCCCGTCCATCCCGGTGCAGGTGCTGGGTCTGTCCGGCGTGCCGGATGCGGGCGATGACTTCGTGGTGGTCGAGGACGAGCGCCTGGCCAAGGACGTCGCGCAGCAGCGCGAAACCAAGCGCCGTGAATCGCGCCTGGTGCAGTCGGCCGGCAGCCGCATGGAAGACATCATGGCAACCCTGGGCAAGGGCGATGGCCAGCAGGTGCTGAACCTGGTGATCAAGGCCGACGTGCAGGGTTCGGTGCAGGCGCTGAGCCAGGCACTGGTCGCGCTGTCCAACGACGACATCCGCATCAACGTGATCCACTCCGGCGTGGGTGGCATCACCGAATCCGACGCCAACTCGGCCGTGGCTTCCAAGGCCACTGTCATCGGCTTCAACGTGCGTGCGGATGCTTCGGCCCGTCGCATCATTGAATCCAACGGCGTGGACCTGCGTTACTTCTCGATCATCTATGACGTGATCGATCAGGTGAAGCAGGTGGCATCCGGCCTCCTCGGCGTGGAAATCCGCGAAGAGATCATCGGTATCGCCCAGGTCCGCGACGTGTTCCGCAGCTCCAAGTTCGGTGCCGTGGCCGGCTGTATGGTCATCGAAGGTACGGTCAAGCGCAGCAAGCCGATCCGCGTCCTGCGCGACAGCGTGGTGGTGTTCGAAGGCGAGCTGGAATCGCTGCGTCGCTTCAAGGAGAACGTCGACGAAGTCCGCAACGGTACCGAATGCGGTATCGGCGTGAAGGCTTACAACGATGTGAAGCCGGGCGACCAGATCGAGTGCTTCGAGCGTATCGAAGTGCCGCGCACCCTGTAATGTAAAAGAGGGCCCGACCAGACGGTCGGGCCCTACCAATTCGAATACTGAAGAGTTCCCTGTGCCGAAAACCTTCCATCGAACCGACCGTGTTTCCGCCCAGATCCGCCGTGAGCTGGGTACGCTCGTGCATAACCTCGTGCGTGTACACGGCTTGCCCTCGGTGAGCGTTTCCGACGTCGAAGTCACCCGTGACATGGCCCATGCCAAGATCTTCGTCACCGCTTTGATGCCGGAACGTTCGGCCGAAGCGATGAAGGGGCTCAAGGAGCTGGCCTGGGAGCTGCGCATGGACCTGGCCAAGGCCATGAAGCTGCGCCACGTGCCGGAGCTGCACTTCCACTACGACGATTCGGTCGACCGTGGCGAGCACATCGACAACCTCCTGCGCGACCTGCCCGACACGCTCGCGGCCGAAAAGAGCCGCAACGCCAAAGACGGCGACGACGGCGAAGACAAACCCGAATAAACCAACAGCCCGCAAGGGCTGTTGTCCTGTATGGCCCGCCCTGCGTGCCTGCACGACCAATCCCGGCGAAACACCATGACCCGAATCACCTTCCGTCGCCTGGACGGCATCCTCCTGCTCGACAAGCCCACCGGCATGAGCTCCAACGCCGCGCTGCAGGTGGCCCGCCGCCTGTTCCGTGCCGAGAAGGGCGGCCACACCGGCAGCCTGGACCCGCTGGCCACCGGTCTGTTGCCGCTGTGCTTCGGTGAAGCCACCAAGATCGCCGGCCTGCTGCTGGGCGCGGCCAAGGCCTATGACGCCGACATCGTGCTGGGCCAGACCACCGATACCGACGATGCCGACGGCAGCGTGCTGCTGGAGCGCGCGGTACCGTCGATCAGCCGCGACCACGCTTGAAGTGGCCCTGGCCCCCCTGAAGGGCCGGATACGTCAGCGCGCCCCGATTTTCTCGGCGCTCAAGCAGGGGGGTGAACCGCTGTACCTGAAGGCCCGCCGGGGCGAGACCATCGACGCGCCCGAACGCGATGTGGAGGTCCATGGCATCGAGGTCCTGGACCAGGAGCCGACCCGGCTGTCGCTGCGCGTGACCTGCGGTTCAGGCACCTACATCCGCAGCCTGGCCCGCGACCTGGGCGAAGCGCTGGGCTGTGGTGCGCACATTGCCGGCCTGCGCCGGCTCTGGGTGGACCCGTTCCGCGACGCCCCCATGGTCAGCCTGGACACCCTGCGCGCCTTGGCGGAGCAGGGCGATGAGGCTGCCATGGAGGCACTGCTGCTGCCGTTGGCGGCCGGCTTGGCCGACTATCCTCGGGTCGATCTGGATGCTGAACAGGCGCCGCGCTTCTGCGTGGGCCAGCGCCTGCGCGATCCGGCCTGGCCGCCCGGTACCGTGGCCGTGTATGGCCCGGAGGACCGGATCCAGGGGCTTGGCGAGGTCGACCCGACCGGCCGGCTGTCCCCCCAGCGCCGCTTCAACCTCTGACCCGGACCCACCCGGCGCTTGTCCCGGGAGGCCGCGACCGTTACAATTTCGCGGCCTTTTCAGGCTTTCCCGCGTCTGCGGGTTCATCCTTTCGTTAACGGCGAGTCGCGCGGTACGCCAATGGGGCGTTTCTGCGGGCCACGCATCCAAGAGAAAACAGATATGTCGATCGACACCCAGAAGGTCATTGAAGACAACAAGCGCAGCTCGGCCGATACCGGCTCCCCGGAAGTCCAGGTTGCCCTGCTCACCGCCCGCATCGAACTGCTGACCGGCCACTTCAAGACCCACAAGAAGGATCACCACAGCCGTCGCGGTCTGCTGCAGATGGTCAACCGCCGCCGCAGCCTGCTGGACTACCTGAAGAAGAAAGACGCCGTTCGTTACAAGGCCCTGATCGAAAAGCTCGGCCTGCGTCGCTAAGCAAGAATCCCGACCGCGGCGCAGGAATGCGCCGCGGTTTTGTTTTGGTAGTACCGCATCAAACGCCAGGACCGGACTTCCGGTCACCCGTCGGCGGCAAGGGTCGCCCGCGGTCCATTCGAAGACAGCATTTCCCCAAGGACATCCCCCGTGGCAAAAATCACCAAAACCTTCCAGTACGGCAAGCACACCGTCACGCTTGAAACCGGCGAAATCGCCCGTCAGGCCGGTGGCGCCGTCATCGTCAAGTTCGACGACACCGTGCTGCTGGTCTCCGCCGTGGCTGCCAAGAGCGCGCGTGAGGGCCAGGACTTCTTCCCGCTGACCTGTGATTACCAGGAGAAGTTCTACGCCGGTGGCCGTATCCCGGGTGGCTTCTTCAAGCGCGAAGGCCGTGCGACCGAAAAGGAAACGCTGATCTCGCGCCTGATCGATCGTCCGATCCGTCCGCTGTTCCCGGAAGACTACAAGAACGAAGTGCAGATCATCGCCACGGTCATGTCGCTGAACCCGGACATCGACGGCGACATCGCCGCGCTGATCGGCGCCTCGGCTGCGCTGTCGCTGGCCGGTACCCCGTTCAAGGGTCCGATCGCCGCTGCCAAGGTGGGTTACAAGAACGGTGAGTACATCCTCAACCCGACCGTGACCGAACTGAAGGATTCGGAGCTGGAACTGGTTGTGGCCGGTACCGCCAACGCCGTGCTGATGGTTGAATCCGAAGCCGCGCTGCTTTCCGAAGACGTGATGCTGGGCGCCGTGACCTTCGGTCACCGCGAAATGCAGAAGGTCATCAACGCCATCAACGAGCTGACCGTGGAAGCCGGCACCAAGCCGTCGACCTGGGTCGCCCCGGCCAAGAACGACGTGCTGATCAGCGCCCTGCAGGAAGCCATCGGCCCGCGCCTGGGCGAAGCCTTCCAGGTGCGCGACAAGCTGCAGCGCCGTGACGCCATCTCGGCGATCAAGAAGGACGTGGTCGAGTCGCTGGCAGGCCGCGTGGCCGCTGAAGGCTGGAACCCGGCCGAGCTGTCGAAGGAATTCGGCGAGCTGGAATACAGCACCATGCGCAACTCGGTGCTCGACACCAAGGTCCGCATCGACGGTCGCGCGCTGGACACCGTCCGCCCGATCGCCGTCAAGACCGGCATCCTGCCGCGCGTGCACGGCTCCTCGCTGTTCACCCGTGGTGAGACCCAGGCCATCGTGACCATCACGCTGGGTACCGCCCGCGACGGCCAGGTGATCGACGCCGTGTCCGGTGAGTACAAGGACAACTTCCTGTTCCATTACAACTTCCCCCCGTACTCGGTGGGTGAGACCGGCCGCATGATGGGCCCGAAGCGTCGCGAAATCGGCCACGGCCGCCTCGCCAAGCGCGGCGTGCTGGCAGTGATGCCGTCGCTGGAAGCCTTCCCGTACACCATCCGCGTCGTCTCGGAAATCACCGAGTCGAACGGTTCCTCGTCGATGGCCTCGGTCTGCGGTTCCTCGCTGGCCCTGATGGACGCCGGCGTGCCGGTGAAGTCGCCGGTTGCCGGTATCGCCATGGGCCTGGTCAAGGAAGGCGAGCGCTTCGTCGTCCTGTCCGACATCCTGGGTGACGAAGATCACCTGGGCGACATGGACTTCAAGGTCGCCGGTACCGCTGAGGGCATCTCCGCCCTGCAGATGGACATCAAGATCGAAGGCATCACCGAAGAAATCATGAAGCAGGCACTGCAGCAGGCCAAGGCCGGCCGTCTGCACATCCTGGGTGAAATGGCCCATGGCCTGACCGCTCCGCGCCAGGAGCTGTCGGACTACGCGCCGCGCCTGCTGACCATCAAGATCCACCCGGACAAGATCCGCGAAGTGATCGGCAAGGGTGGTTCCACCATCCAGGCCATCACCAAGGAAACCGGCACCCAGATCGACATCCAGGACGACGGCACCATCGTCATCGCTTCGGTCAATGCCATCGCTGCGCAGGCTGCCAAGGCCCGCATCGAGCAGATCACCTCGGACGTCGAGCCGGGCCGCATCTACGAAGGCAAGGTCGCCAAGATCATGGACTTCGGTGCGTTCGTCACCATCCTGCCGGGCAAGGACGGCCTGGTCCACGTCTCGCAGATCTCCAGCGAGCGCGTCGAGAAGGTCGGCGACAAGCTGAAGGAAGGCGACGTGGTCAAGGTCAAGGTGCTGGAAGTCGACAAGCAGGGCCGCATCCGCCTGTCGATGAAGGCCGTCGAGGAAGGCGAAGGCGCCTCGGCCGAGTAATCGACCGCAACACCAAGGTAGGTGACGACCGTTGGTCGTCACCCCCTGAAAGAAAAACGGGCCTTCGGGCCCGTTTTTTTTGCCTGTCGCAAGTCATTACGTCTCCCATTCGTGGCATCAGAAGGTGTCCGCCGGACAGATTCGCAGGACATCCGGCCATGACGGCCTGCGCCTTGTTAACGTTGGCCCATTCCTTTCCACGGAGTCGCCATGTACCGCCTGTCTGCTTCCCTGCTGGCTACCGCCCTCGCGGTCGCGCTTCCGCTCGCGAGCCTTGCCGCACCGGCCTCGAACGCGGTGATCGGGGCCTACTATCCGGGCGGTTCGGCCGAGCGCTATCCAGTGGCGTCCATTCCGGCCGATACGCTGACCCATCTGTTCTATGCGTTCGCGCGCATCGACGACGGCAAGTGCGTGGTGGACGACGGCGCGGCCGCGCACTTCAAGGCGCTGGCCGCGCTCAAGCGCGAACACCGGCAGCTGCACACCATGATCTCCATCGGTGGCTGGAACGCCGGCGGCTTCTCCGATGCCGCGCTGACGGCACAGAGCCGCGAACGTTTCGTGCGTTCGTGCGTGGCGATGTTCTTCGAGCAGCATCGCGGCAGTTTCGACGGTGTGGATATCGATTGGGAATTCCCGGTCTCCGGCGGCCCACTCGAGATCACTGATCGCCCGCAGGATCGCCGCAACATGACTTTGCTGGTGCAGGAATTCCGCCGCCAGCTTGATGCGCTGGATGGCGGCAAGGGTCCACATCGGCTGCTGACAGCCGCACTGCCGGTCGGCCGCGTGCAGACCGACGGTCCTTACGACCCGGCGCTCAGTTACGAGTTGAAGGAACTGGGCCAGGCGCTCGATTTCATCAACCTGATGAGCTACGACATGGGCACCGGCTTTTCCAAGGTGTCCACCTTCAACGCGCCGCTGCAGGAAGTGCCGCAGGACCCGCTCGCACCGGAGCAGCGCCGCTGGAACAGCGTGGAAGGCGCCGTGCAGTACTACCGCCAGCATGGCGTGCCCAACGACAAGCTGGTGCTGGGCGTGCCGTTCTACGGGCGCGGCTTCAAGGTCACCACCGAATCTGCCGATGGCCTGTACCAGTCCTACAGCGCTCCGTTCGATGCCGGCGACTGGCGCCGCATCAAGCAGGAATTCCTCGACAAGCCCGGCTGGCAGCGGCACTGGCACCCGGTGGCGCAGACACCATGGTTGTACAACGCCGCCGACAAGGTGTTCATCAGCTACGAAGACCCGGACTCGATTCGCCTGCGCGCGGACTACGCCAGGGACCAGAAGCTGCGCGGCGTGTTCACCTGGGAACTGACCGGCGATGACGACCAGGCCAGCCTGTTGAAGGCCATGGCTGCACCGTTCAAGTGAAGCCGGCTACACGCTGAAAGCATGCCGATGGGGGATAGCAGGTAGGGTCGGTTCCCAAACGACTGCCGATAGCGGAGATTGCTCGATTGACGCATGACCTTCAAACGGAGTCGCGCGTTTCCGGATTTCTCCGTTCGTTGGTCATTCGTCGCCCCTGCCGATCATCCCTATCGGCGGTCGTTCGGGAACCGACCCTACCGCTGGATTGCTCCCCGGTGATCGGGTGTAACGTCCGGGCCGAGCCTGCACTATGCTTGCCGGCATGACGAGCGTTCAGCTGCTGGACCTGCACATCGACCGCGCCTCGCAGCTGGTGCGGCGCGGTGGTGGGGTGCTGCCGGTCAGCGGCCTCAGCTGGCGCCTGCTGGACTGCCTGCTGGAGCACGGCACCGATGTGGTCGACTTCGACACGCTGGCACGGGAGGTCTGGGCGCCGGCGGTGGTGGTGGGTGAAGATGCGATCAGCCAGCGGGTGAAGCTGCTGCGGCAGGCATTGGGCGATGACAGCCGCCAGCCGCGCTATGTGCGCTCGGTACGCGGCCGGGGCTACCAGTTATGCGCGCCGCCCCAGGCGTGCGCACCGATGGCGCCACCAGCGCCGGTAGAGCCATCCGCGGCGGCAGCCGCAACTGCGGCGGCGCCGGAGGGGCTGCAACGGAGGCTGCACGCGCGGTGGGCTTGGCTGGCGGCGGGCGTGGCTGCTGCCGGCGGCATCATCGCCGTCATCGTCCAGCGGCCGGACAACGCGGCGCACTCACCCGCAGACCCGGTGCTGCAACGCGCCGCGTATTACGCCGGCATCGGCCAGGCCAGCAACAATGACCGTGCGATCACCCTGTACCGCCAGGCGTTGCAGATCGACCCGGATTCCAGCGCCGCACGGCGTGGCCTGGCGCGAGCATTGGCCGCCGATGCCTGCCTGTTCAACGGCAGGCCGGGGAACGCGCAGGAGGCACTGCAGCTGGCCGGGCAGGTGTTGCAGGCGGCCCCTGACGACGCAGCCGCACATGCGCTGCGCGGGTACGCGCATGATTGCCTTGGCGCGATGCCGCAGGCGATTGCCGATTACGAGCAGGCGCTGCTGCGCGATCCCGACGATGAGCGCACCCGCGCCTCGCTGGCCTACCTGCAGCAGGAGCAGGGCCACCTGGCGCAGGCGCTCAAGGCCAACCTCAGCCTGCGCGCGCCGGAGCGGATCCGCTTCCGCGACGTGCAGGTCGCCCGCGAGCTGGAACTGCTTGGCTTCACCGACGCCGCCGCACGCCGCCATGCGCGCAACTTCCAGCTGTACCCGGACAATGTCTTCAGCAACATTGCGTGGCCGCGTGCGCTGATGAACATGGGCGAGCAGGACAAGGCACGCCAAGCGCTGGATCAGGCGCTCGCGCGCGGCACCCCGCATCCACAGCTGCTGCGCCTGCACGGCGAACTGCTGTTGATGGGTGGCGACCGGCAAGGTGCGGCAGAGGCCTTCGAGCAGGCACGCCTGCTGCGCCCGCTGCAGTCGCTTGGAAAGACCCTGGGCGGCCTGCAGCAGGGGAGTGGCACGCCGTCCCCGGAATGGATTGCCGCGCGCCTGCGCGAGGTGACCGCGCAGGCTGACGACGGCTGGTCGGACGCGGCCGTGGAACGGGCCCTGCTGCACCAGGCGCAGGGTGATGCAGGCGCGGCCATCGCCGACCTGCACCGCGCGGTGGATGCAGGCTTCCGCGACGCCGCGTGGCTGCGCGTCACCCCGCTGTTCGCCCCGCTGCGGCAGGCGCCCGGATGGGAGCGCCTGCTGGCCCGGATCGAGGTGGACGTGGCCGCGCAGCGTGCGCAGGTACTGGCAGCGTCCTGGCGCCCCGATGACCTGAAGGGCCTCAGCGCAACGCCGGCAGCAGGAACCCGGTAAGCACGCGGCGCGACTGGGGATGGGCGTAGCTGCGGTTGTAGGCCTTGCTGGTCACCACCGCGACCAGCTTCTTCTCCGGCATCACGAACACATAGTTGCCGCCGTTGCCCGACATCGCCCATACCGTCGTTTCCTTCCCGTCCACCGGCAGCTTCAGGCCCCACCACTGGTAGCCGTAGTCGCTGCCGTCGTCGGTCTGCGCCTGCGGGCGGATCATTGCCGCGATGTAGTCGGCAGGCACCAGCTGTCTGCCCTGCCAGCGTCCCCCGGCCAGCACCAGCTCGCCCAGCCGGGCCAGATCACGGGTGCGGTAGCGGGTGCCGCCGCCGCCCATGCCGATGCCTTCGGGGGAACGGTTCCAGTGACTGCGGGTAATGCCCAGCGGGCGTTCGAGCGCCTGCGCGGCGTAGTCGGCCAGCGGCAGCGTCGTGGCCCGTTCCAGCACCGCGCCCAGTACGAACGAATCGGCGGTGCAGTAGGCATGCGCGCGGCCGTGCGGGCTGTCCTCGGGCCGGCTCATCCAGGGCGCGAAACCCTTGACCGGCAGCGCCAGCGCGAAGTCCAGCCAGCGCTCGGTGACGTACATGCGCTCTTCGTTGCCGGCGGAAAATTGATTCTGGTCATCGCATTCCCACAGGCTGCTCATGGTGAGCAGGTCTTCCAGCGTGGTGCCGCGCAGGCGGGGGTCGACCGGGTGCTGCGCGGTGAACTCCGGGAAGTAGTCGTAGACACGCGCCTGCACGCCCGGCAGGTGCCCGTCGCCGATGGCTGCCCCCACCAGCAGCGAGGTCACGCTTTTGCTGGCCGAGCGTACGTCGTTGAGCGTTTCGGCATCGGCGCCGTTGAAATAATGTTCGTAGGCCACCGTGCCATCGACCAGCAACAACACGCTGGTGACCTGTTTGATCTCGTCGCTGGCAACGGCCGCCTCCAGTGCGGCGAGCGGGGCAGGGTCGAGGCGCGGCGAGGCGGCCTGAGCCGCGATGGGCAGGCAAGCGGTGATGGACAGGACCAGTGCGGCGAAACGACGGGCGGGGTGGGGCATGGTGGCGCTCCTCGGAAGTGAGGTGCCACTACGCCAGCACCGCGTCTGAAGTGCTGGAAGAACGCCTGAAGAATTCTGAAAGCGGCACCCGGCCTGCATCTGGCGATGCAAAGCGGGCCACGCGCTTTGTCCGTTACGCCCGCGTGTGCGCCCACACGCTGTTGGGGTCGCCGTTTACCGCCCGGCGCTGCGTTGCGCGCGCCATGGCGGCAAAGCCCAGCGCCATCGCCATCGCCACGCCGTCCACCCAGAACAGCGGCCAGTAGCCGCGCGCGGCGCTGGTCCACAGCCACAACCCGCTCATCGCACCGTGCACCACCGGGATCAGCGCGGTCACCGCCGCCGCAGCCCACAGCAGCTCCACCGCCGCCCTGGACGGCGCGCGCAGCGCCGCCCACAGGGCGCAGCCGCCCCAGACCAGGAAGCAGGTCCAGCGCATGCCCGCATCCGCATGCGCCGGGGCCAGGTGCTCCAGCAGCTGCACGCTCACGAACGCCGCCGACACCGCCACGCACAGCCCGATGCACACGCCTGCCGTGGCCCGCGCCATGTTCACCTGCGCGCGTCCCTGGGTGGCCTGGCGGCGCTTGCGGCGCGACTCGATCCACAGCAGGTTGCCCGAATAGAACAGGAACGCCCCGCCCAGGCCGAGCACGAAGTACAGCCACGGCACCAGCCCGTTGCCGAATTCGCCGAAGTGCAGCGCATAGGCCGCCGCCAACGTGGCGTGGTTGGCATCGCGATGCCCCGGCAGCTGGGTGTGCAGCACATCGCCGGTATTGGCATCCATCGCCACCGCGCCCAGCGGGCCCAGCGACACGCCGCCATCGCCGGTGATTTCGATCACGGCGTTGCGGTCACCGGCATTGGCCAGCTTCAGGTAGGCCGGTTCGAACACCGCCTGGCCCTTGTCATTGGCCACCGCGATCGCCCGCGCATGCAGCATCGCCAGGCTGCCGGCACGCACCGGTTCGTTGGCGGGCGCGCGGATCGGCGCGGTATCGGTTGCCCCCGGCAGCGCAGCCAGCAGCTTGCCGTCGTAGATCAGCGGGTTCAGCGCGGCCATCTGCAGGAACATCAGGCACAGCAGCGCACCGGTGACCGCGAACAGCAGGTGGAAGGGCAGGCTGAGCACGCCGATCACGTTGTGCGCGTCCTGCCACATCTGCTTGAAGTTGCGGCCCGGACGCAGCGCGAACAGGTCGCCCACCAGCTTGGGCAGGTGGATCACCAGCCCGGACAGCAGCGCCAACCCGTACAGCAGGCTGACCACGCCCATCAGGTAGATGCCGGCCACCGGCAGGCCCAGCGTGTAGTGCAGTTCGTTGACCAGCTCGGCCAGGCCGGCCTGTGGCGGGGTGGGGCTGCCATCCACGTGGTCGGCCCAGGCAAACAGCCAGGTGCCCTTGGCATCCTGCCAGTACGCGATGGACTGTGGCGTTTCCGCGCCGGGGAAGGTCATGCCCACGTGCTTTCGCGCATCGGGGTGTTTGGCCAGCACGCCATCAAGCAGCCGCTGTGCATCGTCCAGGGTCTGCGCTGGCTGGTCCATGCCCTGCGGCGACTGCCACAGCGGCAGATCGTGGTGGAACACAGTGATGGCGCCGGCATAGAACGCCACGAACAGCGCAAAGCCGGCCACCAGGCCAACCCAGGTGTGCACGGTGGTGAAGGTGCGCAGGGTGAGCGAACTGAATTTCATCGAATAGGCCTCACTGCACCCAATGGAAGTGGCGCAGCAGCCACAGCAAGCCGAAGCCGAACGCGGCGCTGGCACTCAGCCACCCCCACGCGCGCGGTCCGGTGCGGAATGCGAAGGCCCACAGCGCGGCCAGCATCCACAATGGAATGAAGGCGATCATGCCGGGCACGATCACCGACTGCCACGGACCCGGCGGCAGCCAGGTGATCAACCCGGTGACGGCCGCAGCCACGAAGAAGCCCGCCAGCAGGCCGGCCAGTGCACGTGCCCACATCAGCGCCGCGCCTCCGCATCCGGCCGCGTCCAGGCAGCAACATAGGGCAACACCATCGCCGTGAGCATCCAGCCGCCGAGGGTCACGCAGAAGCCGGTGGCAAAGCCCAGCTGGCCCATCCACAGCCACAGCGAGGTGGCTGCCGCCACCAGCCCGAGCTGGCGGCCCAGCCGCCCCGCGCGGCGTAGGCGGGGCCAGCGGCAGTGCGGGGAGGCAGCATAGAAGGCCAGCGCCGAAAAGGCCGAGGCGGCGCCGGCCAGCGCGCAATACAGCAGGGCCAGGGCATCGGCGCTCAGCATGGGCGCGCCGCGCGGGGCAGGGGCGTGCGGGCCGAAGGGGCGGCGCAGGGCATGGAAATCCTTGGAAACGAAGACGGGCCGGGCGGTGCGGCAACCTGCGCATGGTAATCATTGCCGTTTTCAATCGCCACAGCGGCCTGTTCAGTAGCGCAGGGCCCGGGCGGGCGGACGGCAGCGTTGGGCTTCCCCGGCCGTTTGGTTTAAGATCGAGGCATCCACCTCGAGGCAACAAGGTGACCCGCGCCCAGCGCCGGTCCAGCGTGCGACATGAGCACTACCACCGCCCAGCGCTGAACGTCATGACGGCCCCTTGCCCAGGCGCCTTCATGGCGCTTTTCTTTTATCCGGCCGCGCGCCCCGGACACCCTCGACCCCGTTTCCCTGGCCTGCGCCGCAGGCCCACCAGCACAAAGCCCCAGCCATGATTGCGATCACGCTTCCCGACGGCAGCCGCCGTGAGTTCGAAAACCCCGTCAGTGTCATGGACGTCGCCCAGTCGATCGGCGCCGGCCTGGCCAAGGCCACCATCGCCGGTTCGGTGGACGGCAGGCTGGTTGATGCCAGTGACGTCATCGACCACGACGCGAGCCTGCGCATCATCACCGCCAAGGACGAGGAAGGCGTGGAGATCATCCGCCACTCGGCCGCGCACCTGGTTGGCCATGCGGTCAAGCAGCTGTACCCGGACGCCAAGATGGTGATCGGCCCGGTGATCGCCGAAGGCTTCTATTACGACATCCACTCCGAGCGCCCGTTCACCCCGGACGACATGGCCGCCATCGAAAAGCGCATGGGCGAGCTGATCGCGCAGGACTACGACGTGGTCAAGAAGATGACCCCGCGCGCGGAAGTGATCGAAATCTTCAAGGCCCGTGGCGAGGACTACAAGCTGCGCCTGATCGAAGACATGTCGCCGGACATCCAGGCCATGGGCATGTACTACCACCAGGAATACGTGGACATGTGCCGCGGCCCGCACGTGCCCAATACGCGCTTCCTGAAGGCCTTCAAGCTGACCCGCATTTCCGGCGCCTATTGGCGTGGCGATGCGCAGAACGAGCAGCTGCAGCGCATCTACGGCACCGCCTGGGCCGACAAGAAGCAGCTCGAGGCCTACATCAAGCGCATCGAAGAAGCCGAAATGCGCGACCACCGCCGCATCGGCAAGCAGCAGGACCTGTTCCACCTGCAGGAAGAGGCCCCGGGCCTGGTGTTCTGGCACCCCAAGGGCTGGGCCCTGTGGCAGGTGGTGGAACAGTACATGCGCAAGGTCTACCAGAAGAGCGGCTACGGCGAAGTGCGCTGCCCGCAGATCCTGGACGTGAGCCTGTGGAAGAAGTCCGGCCATTGGGACAACTACCAGGACAACATGTTCTTCACCGAATCGGAGAAGCGCACCTACGCCGTCAAGCCGATGAACTGCCCGGGCCACGTGCAGGTGTTCAACCAGGGCCTGCACAGCTACCGCGACCTGCCGATCCGCTACGGTGAGTTCGGCTCGTGCCACCGCAACGAGCCCTCCGGCGCGCTGCACGGCATCCTGCGCGTGCGTGGTTTCACCCAGGACGACGGCCACGTGTTCTGCACCGAATCGCAGATCGAAGCGGAAGTGACCGCGTTCCACCAGCAGGCGCTGGCGGTGTACCAGCACTTCGGCTTCGAAGAGATCCAGATCAAGATCGCCCTGCGCCCCGAATCGCGCCTGGGCGACGATGCCACCTGGGACAAGGCCGAAGCCGCGCTGCGTTCGGCGCTGTCCAGCTGTGGCGTGGAATGGCAGGAGCTGCCGGGTGAGGGCGCCTTCTACGGCCCGAAGATCGAATACCACCTCAAGGACGCCATCGGCCGGACGTGGCAGCTGGGCACCATGCAGGTCGACTTCATGATGCCCGGCCGCCTCGGCGCCGAGTACGTGGACGAAAACAGCCAGAAGAAGCACCCGGTCATGCTGCACCGGGCCATCGTGGGCTCGATGGAGCGCTTCATCGGCATCCTGATCGAGCACCACGCCGGCCAGTTCCCGGCCTGGCTGGCCCCGACCCAGGCGGTGGTGGCCAATATCACCGACGCCCAGGCTGAATACGTGAAGGAAGTAACGAAAACCCTTGCAGATCAAGGCTTCCGGGTAACGTCGGATTTGCGCAATGAGAAGATCGGTTATAAGATTCGCGAGCATACGCTGCAGCGGGTCCCGTACCTGCTGGTGGTGGGCGACCGTGAGAAGGAAAATGGCGCCGTAGCCGTGCGTACGCGCTCGGGCGAGGATCTGGGCAGCATGTCCGTCCAGGCGTTCGTCGAGCGGTTGCAGGCAGAACAGTCTGTGTAAGAAAGTCCCGGCCCTGCGGATGATCCGCGAGGGCCGGTTTGATTCCTCTGGGAGATTGCAATATCAGTACCCCTGACAACAAACAGAACCGCAAGAATCAGGAAATCCGGGTGCCGCGCGTACGCGTGATCGGCAGTGACGGTGAAATGATTGGCGTGTTGACGCGTGACGAAGCGCTGTCGATGGCCGAAGACGAAGGTCTGGACCTGGTCGAGATTCAGCCGCAGGCTGATCCGCCGGTGTGCAAGATCATGGACTTCGGCAAGTTCAAGTTCGAAGCGCAGAAGAAGGCCAACGAGGCCAAGAAGAAGACCAAGCAGGTCGAGATCAAGGAAGTGAAGTTCCGCCCCGTCACCGATGAAGGTGACTACCAGATCAAGCTGCGCAAAATGCGCGGTTTCCTGGAAGAGGGTGACAAGATCAAGGTGAACATCCGCTTCCGTGGTCGTGAAATGAGCCATCAGGAACTGGGTCGCGAAATGGCCAACCGGATCGAAGCCGATCTGGGCGAGGACATCGTGATCGAGTCCCGCCCGCGCCTGGAAGGCCGGCAGATGGTCATGATGATCGCGCCGAAGAAGAAGTAATCGCGCTCTGGCGCGACGCGCGCCACGTCGAACGTGGCCGCGCGGAACCCCTGGTTCGTCGGCACCTGGGCAGGCGGCGGGGTGGCGACGGAGGTACGACCGGGTACGACCGGGTACGACGGGGTACGACGGGGTAGAGCCGACTGTTAGTCGGCTGCTTTTCCGCCATGCCGCCAAGGGCAGCCGACTAACAGTCGGCTCTACCCAGCCGGCGACACCCAGCCGGCGACACCCAGCCGTCGACACCCAGCCGTCGACACCCAGTCGCTGTGACGGCAATGCCGTCCGTTTCGTTCAGGTTCCGGGCCCAAGACCCGGCAAACCCCGCCTGATCAACAGCTTGCACCCGTTCCCCAACCCATGCATAATGGGCGACCCCGTTTTTTCGCGGGGCTGCTGTTTTGAACGGTTTCACGCTTTTCAACGGCAACAGGACCGGCCTGGTTCCCAACGGGGATCCCGGGCTTACAAGCAGGCAAGGGCACGGACGGAAAGTGTGGCAATGCCACCGCCCTGGTCAGTGACAAAACATCATCAAGGACATTGCAATGCCCAAGATCAAGACCAACCGGGCGGCGGCCAAGCGTTTCCGCAAGACCGCCTCCGGTAAGTTCAAGGCTGGCCACGCCAACCGTAGCCACATCCTCACGAAGAAGTCGACCAAGCGGAAGCGCAATCTGCGTCAGACGAACCATGTTCGTGCAGAAGACGCAGGCCGTTTGAACCGTATGCTTCCCTACCTCTGAGGACTGACCCATGGCACGAGTAAAGCGTGGCGTACAGGCGCGTCGCCGCCACAAGAAAATTCTGACCCTGGCCAAGGGCTACTACAACGCCCGCCGCAAGGTGTTCCGCGTTGCCAAGCAGGCCGTCATCAAGGCCCAGCAGTACGCCTACATCGGTCGTAAGCAGAAGAAGCGTAATTTCCGTTCGCTGTGGATCACCCGCATCAACGCGGCTGCCCGCATCAATGGTCTGAGCTACAGCCGTTTCATGAACGGCCTGCTCAAGGCGGGTATCACCCTGGACCGTAAGGTCCTGGCCGATATCGCCGTGCACGACGCAGCTGGTTTTGCAGCACTGGCCGAAAAGGCCAAGGGCGCGCTGGCGGCATAAGTCCTCTCCCCGCCGTTGCCGTGCAAACGCAACGGCTGCGGGTAAGGCAATGCATGGGGAAGGGCGCAAGTCCTTCCCCATTCTTTTTTGTGGCGGCGGCAGCCCAACCGGGTGCCGTCCCGACAGCGGTGGCGACGGGGGTCGGCCCGGCGCGCATCGCGAAGGCATACCGACGCGAGGTCCAGGCTATCCATGAGTGACATCCAATCCCTGACCACCCAGGCGCTGGCCGACGTGGCCGCCGCCCAGAGCCCCGATGCGCTGGAAGCCCTGCGCGTGGCGCTGCTCGGCAAGAGCGGCAGCATCACCGCGCAGCTCAAGCAGCTGGGTGCACTGCCGGCCGACGAGCGCAAGGCCGCCGGCGAAGCCATCAACCAGGCCCGTGACGCGCTGACCCGCGCGCTGGGCGAACGCAAGGCCGTGCTGGAGAACGCCGCGCTCGACGCGCGCCTGGCCGCCGAAGCGATCGACATCACCCTGCCGGGGCGCCGCGCCGAACGCGGTGGCCTGCATCCGGTGACCCGTACCCTGGAGCGCATCACCGAAATCTTCGGCCGCCTCGGCTACGAGCTCTCCGAAGGCCCGGAAATCGAAGACGACTGGCACAACTTCGAAGCCCTGAATTTCCCGCCGCACCACCCGGCGCGTGCCATGCACGACACCTTCTACTTCGGCGATGGCCGCCTGCTGCGCACGCATACCTCCGGTGTGCAGGTGCGCTACATGGGCGACCACGCGCCGCCGCTGCGCATGATCGCGGCCGGCAAGGTGTACCGCAGCGACAGCGACCAGACCCATTCGCCGATGTTCCACCAGGTGGAAGGCCTGCTGGTGGACGAGCATTCGACCTTCGCCGACCTCAAGGGCACCCTGTCTGAGTTCGTGCGTGCGTTCTTCGAACGCGATTTCGAGATGCGTTTCCGCCCCAGCTACTTCCCGTTCGTCGAACCGGGCGCGGAAGTGGATATCGCCTGGCAGCAGCCCGACGGCAGCACCCGCTGGCTGGAAGTGCTCGGCTGCGGCATGGTCCACCCGAACGTGCTGCGCAACGTGGGCATCGACCCGGAGCGCTACACCGGCTTCGCCTTCGGCCTGGGCGTGGAGCGCTTTGCCATGCTGCGTTACGGCGTGAACGACCTGCGCGCGTTCTTCGAGAACGACGTGCGGTTCCTCAAGCAATTCGCGTAACGCCGAACGACATTCATCACGGCCCAGGCGCATGCGCCGGGCCCACCAGGGTGACACCATGAAATTCTCTGAAAACTGGCTGCGCAGCCACGTTCCCACCACCGCCTCGCGCGACGAGCTGAGCGCGGTACTGACCGCCATCGGCCTGGAAGTTGAAGAGGTCACCGACCTCGGCGCCAGCCTGGACCACGTGGTGGTGGCGCGCATCGTCACCGCCGAGCGCCACCCCGAAGCCGACCGCCTGCAGATCTGCCAGGTCGATGCCGGGCAGGGCGAGCAGCTGCAGATCGTGTGCGGCGCGCCCAACGCGCGCCCGGGTCTGGTTGCGCCGCTGGCGATGATCGGCGCGAAAATCGGCGACTTCAACATCAAGGCGGCCAAGCTGCGCGGCGTGGATTCCAACGGCATGCTGTGCTCGGCCAAGGAACTGGGCCTGGACAGCGACGCCTCGGGCCTGTTCGAGCTGCCCGATGACGCCCCGGTGGGCCAGTCGCTGGTGGAGTACCTGGGCCTGCCCGACGCCAGCATCGAGATCAAGCTCACCCCCAACCGCGCCGACTGCTTCAGCGTGCGCGGCATCGCCTTCGACGTGGCCGCCGCGTGCGCCAGTGAAGTGGTGCCGTTCAATGCCGCGCCGATCGCCGCCGTGGGCACCCGCGAACTGACCATCGCCCTGGACGCCGGCGCCGAAGCGCCGCGTTACCTGGGCCGTGTGATCGAAGGCGTGAACCCGCGCGCCGCCACCCCGCTGTGGATGGCCGAGCGCCTGCGCCGCAGCGGCGTGCGCCCGGTGTCGCTGCTGGTCGACATCACTCAGTACGTGATGCTGGAACTGGGCCAGCCGATGCACGCCTACGACCTGGGCACCCTGCAGGGCAGCATCGCCGTGCGCCGTTCGCGCACCGGTGAAACCCTGAAGCTGCTGGATGGCCGCGACGCCGCGCTGGATGACGGCTTCTTGGTGATCACCGACGCCGACCGCCCGGTGGGCTTGGCCGGCATCATGGGCGGCCATGACACCCGCGTCACCGACGACACCACCGCCGTGTTCCTGGAGGCCGCGCACTTCGCGCCGGCCGCCATCATGGGCCGTGGCCGCAAGCTGGGCCTGCACACCGACGCCGGCCACCGCTTCGAGCGTGGCGTGGACCCGGCGCTGCCGCGCACCGCCATTGAATACGCCACCCGCCTGGTGCTGGACCTGGCCGGCGGCACCCCGGCCCCGGTGACCGAAGCCGTGCGCGAAAGCGACCTGCCGGCCACCGCGACCATCGGCCTGCGCCGTGCGCGCATCGCCCGCGTGCTGGGCATCCAGATTGCCGATGCCGACGTGGAGCGCATCCTGCGCGCGCTGGGCATGGACGTGGCCGCTGCCGCCGATGGCTGGCAGGTCACCGCGCCCAGCCGCCGCTTCGACATCGCCATCGAAGAAGACCTCATTGAAGAGCTGGCCCGCATCCACGGCTACGAGCGCATTCCCACCACCCTACCGGGCGGTGCCGCGCGGATCGCCATGCCCAGCGAAACCCGCCTGGACGACCTGAGCACGCGCCGCCAGCTGGTGGCCCGCGACCTGCAGGAAACCATCAACTACGCCTTCGTCGACGCCGGCCTGCTGGCCCAGTGGCAGCTGCAGGACAACGTGGTTGCCCTGGCCAACCCGCTGTCGGCCGAGCTGGCGGTGATGCGCCCGGCGCTGCTGCCGGGCCTGGTGGCCACCTTGGGCCGCAATGCCGCGCGCCAGCAGGGCACGGTGCGCCTGTTCGAGCTGGGGCGCGTGTTCCACCCGCAGGCCGGGCAGGGCGCCGCCCCGCTGGAAACCCAGCGCGTGGCCGTGGCCGTGTGTGGCGATGCCACCCCGCAGCAGTGGGGCCTGGCCACCCGCAAGGTGGATTTCCATGACCTCAAGGGCGACCTGGAATCGCTGGCCGCCGCTTCCGGCGCCGCACTCAGCTTCGTGCCCTCCACCCGCCCGTACGGCCACCCGGCGCGCTCGGCCGAGGTGCTGCGCGATGGCGCCAGCATCGGCTGGATCGGCCAGATCCACCCGCGCCTGGCCAAGGCCATGGACATCGACGTGGACGTGTTCGGCCTGGAGCTGGACCTGGCCCCGCTGGCCGCCCGCAGCCTGCCGCGCGCCACCGAGCTGTCCCGTTTCCCCTCAGTGCGCCGCGACCTTGCCTTCCTGGTGCCCGAAGCGGCCGCCTGGACCGACCTGGAAGCCACCCTGCGCCGGGCCGTGGGCCCGCTGCTGCGCCAGGTGACCCTGTTCGACCGCTACGTCGGCCAGGGGGTCGAGCCGGGCTTCAAGAGTCTCGCTATGGGCTTGATTTTGCAGGACAAGTCGCGCACTCTGACGGACCGCGACGTGGATGCGGTGGTCACCGAGGCGGTGGCCGCAATGGAGCGTGAACACCACGCCCGGATCCGCGGTTGAGCGGGCAGCATGGGGGGTAGCAGGCAATGGCATTGACCAAGGCTGAGATGGCCGAAAAGCTGTTCGACGAAGTGGGTCTGAACAAGCGCGAAGCCAAGGAATTTGTCGACGCGTTCTTCGATGTACTGCGTGAAGCGTTGGAACAGGGACGTCAGGTGAAGCTTTCCGGCTTCGGCAACTTCGACCTGCGGCGCAAGAACCAGCGCCCCGGCCGCAACCCGAAGACCGGCGAGGAAATTCCGATTTCCGCCCGTACGGTGGTCACCTTCCGTCCGGGCCAGAAGCTCAAGGAAAGGGTAGAGGCATATGCTGGATCCGGGCAGTAACCGCGAACTTCCGCCGATACCGGCCAAGCGCTACTTCACCATTGGTGAAGTCAGCGAGCTGTGCGATGTAAAGCCGCACGTGCTGCGCTACTGGGAAACCGAATTTCCCAGCCTGGAACCGGCCAAGCGCCGTGGCAACCGCCGCTACTACCAGCGCCACGACGTGCTGATGGTGCGCCAGATCCGCGGCCTGCTGTACGAACAAGGCTACACCATCGGCGGTGCCCGCCTGCGCCTGGAAGGTGCCGGCGCGCGCGACGAATCGGCGCTGAGCAACCAGATCATCAAGCAGACGCGGATGGAGCTGGAAGAAGTGCTCCAGCTGCTGCGTCGCTGAACCATTTTTCGATCAAACCGGTTATACTCGTCGGCCCGCTGAGAGGCGGGGACAACACCAGCAACATCGGGGCGTAGCGCAGCCTGGTAGCGCATCTGCCTGGGGGGCAGAGGGTCGTCGGTTCAAATCCGGCCGTCCCGACCATTGTTGGTGACACGATCAAGGGTTCGCACTTCTGGTGCGGACCCTTTTTTGTTTTGGCGGTGTTGCATTGTGCGGGAGAACACCAAGTTGACGATTGAACGTTCGCGGCCCCAGGAGGGCGAACGCGTCATCGAGATCTGCCGCAGTGCCGTCGACGCGACGCATGGTTACCTGGCTCCTGAGGACCGCCTCGCCACCGACGAGATGTTCGTTGACGGCGATATCGAGCGGGCTGGCAATCTATAGTTGGATTTAGATGCGCTTTCAGCTCTGGTCAACGTTCAGAAGCTGTTAGAAAATCAATTTCTATTACATTTCTTGGGCGATGGAATTCCATGAAGAATGACCCTCTTACGATCATTCCGAAGGAGTGCCCCGATGACGCTATCAGGCACGCACCCGTTGGCCGAAAGAAGCAGGGAAGTATGGCCGTGCGGGCAGAGGATATCGCCGAAGCACTGGCCAAAGCGCCTAGCCGCGGGTTCAGCATGAAAAGTGCGCTCGACGCTTTTAGCGACATCCGGCCCAGTCGGAACTGAACTCCACAGAGTGACCCTACGGAACGGGTTTCTCGCGCCAGATCGCAAGCGCTTTTGGCGCCCACGCGTCCCGACGACGCTGGCCAGGATTGCTCATCGCAACTTAATGCACGTGTTAATGAACATTAGCGTTGGGTCACACATTCGATGCGCCTGCGTTGCGCGCCACCCTGATTTGAGGTAGAGTTCCTGACGTTGGTGATGGGCAAAGAGCCGGCGGTGATTGCTTGGTCGATGTTTAAGGCTACATCCGCAGAGGGCCCGGCTACTAAACGACAAGTAGCATTGCAATGATTGCCCAGCTTGGCTGGGATGCTCCGACCCCCCTCCGTGGTGACACGAGAGGCCTGCTAAGGAGATAGCTGCGTCATTGCCGTCCAACACGAAACAAGGCCCCTCACGGGGCCTTTTTCGTTCGTTGCGGACTGACGCGCCCGATTTGAATTCCTTTGCCATCGCGGCAGTAGCCTCCTGACACAACGGAGTAGTGGCTCTCCTGTCGGCTGATGTGTTCAAGGATCACATTGCCTACCCTGAATCTCACTGTCTCCAAGCGCGGTTCCATCTGGTAGAACACCGTGACTGGTCCCGCCAGGCACTCCGCAACGTGCTTTCGCACCGCAAGGAGTGCGACATCGTGGTCCCCGATGTGGTGAAAGTGCGCTTTCCACAGGTGTTCAAATCCGAAACCACGATTAGGGCCACGGTGCGCGCCGTACTTCAGGTAGACGGGGCCAGCCGGGAAACGCGGCCCTCGGTGAACCAACATTTCTGGAAGAATCCCGAACACTTCCGAACCGTTGGTAGGGTGTTGGAGTCTTACTTCCTTGTGCCATACCGGATGCTTCACTACAGCTCCATGATTGCCGCACTCGCAACCCGACAATGCGTTCCGGGTGCTTCCTGATCGGATGACCGGAGCCTAGCTAAGCTAGCTAGGCCTAGTCGTGACCGCATAGGCAATTGGACAGATCAGCACGCTGACGCTAGAAGAAGCGACGATGATTGTCGTTTCTCATGCGTACGATGGAGTCATACATGCGCTGGCGTGCCGGGCATCGCGTCGAATGCGCTAGTGGCTGATTGGCGAGTCGTTCTCTTTCATCGGAGAAGGAGCAAGTGGTTCTTCGTCGATGTCGACGATGGCGATCAGTGCGAGGAGATTCTTGATCGGCATGTCCTCAAGCGTGCCAGGGCAGCGTTCTAGCACATCGATCAGCTCGAGCAGTTCGATGATTCGCAGATCGTAGATGCGAAACAGCTTGCGTATGACGCGAAACAAGTCGTGTCGAGAGGGGTCGTGCTGGCCGATCATGCGTTTGACGAAGTTACCCGCATCAGGGGAGCTTCCGCAGCGGGTCTCCGCGAGGGCCTGCATGATCTCGCCGATGGTCAGCGAATCGAGCGGTCGCGCGGTGGCAGCCAGGCGCTTCTCGAGGTCGACCCATGCCGAACTGTTCCATTCCAGCGAGTCGGAAATATCACCGAAGTAGTGAGCGAGGTGGACGGCGACGCGGGTCGGGGCTGCGAGGGAGTCATTGGACATTGCGGAATTCCTCAGTAGAAGTGAGATCCACCGCCCTGCGGAATGCCGATGGGCGCTGGTGCGCCTTTGGCTTCGGAACGCCAATTCCGGCCGCCGGATGTGCGGCGACGGACGGATGCTGCGTGTGATCAGGCAGGCCGTCAATGGCTGGGGCGACGAACTGTGCGGTAGGAACCCATTCCTTGATCAAACTGTGTCTCAGGACGCGCTTGGTTTGTGCGCCGGGTGCATTCTGTGTGGGCGCGCTGCGCTGGCTGCGTCGCGCCAGCTACCATCCAGATGTCAGTTTCAAACCGATTTTCATGGAGGACACCCCAATGGCAGTGCGACGACTAAGGGCCACAGATCTGGAGCAGGCCAGTGCGGTGTGCATGGCGTCCTTCATGGAGGCGGTGGCGCCGTCGCTGTCTCCGCTGGGGATTGAGACCTTTACCGGCATCGTGTCGATGAACGGGTTCGCCGACCGCATGTCCGATGACAACGACATGTTTGTCTTCGAGACCGCCGGGCGGGTTGTCGGGGTGGCCGAGCTGATGGGCGGCCAGCACGTGGCGACGCTGTTCGTGGCGCCGGGGTGGCAGGGGCAGGGGGTTGGGCGGGCGCTGATGACGGCGCTGCTGGAGTGCGCGCGGGGCGAGGTCGTTACGGTGCGGGCCTCGTTGAGCTCGGTGCCGGCTTATGAGCGGTTTGGGTTCCGGATTGCGGGGGAGGTGGGGGAGTATCTGGGGCTGGTGTATCAGCCGATGGAATGTGTGATTGCTGAGGGGCTAGCGGACTAACAGTCCGCTCTACCAGTCCGCTCTACCGGGCGCGTCTGCCGCCTTCGCTCACAAAGCGCTAACGTGATCCCACTTTCACGCGGCCGCCCCTATGCTTCCCCTAAATGAACAGGGCTTTCTCCCGTGCTGCAGGAACAGCAAGACAACAGCGCCAAATGGCGGATCTACGAAGCCCTTCTGCAGGCAACCCCGGATCTGTCCTACGTCTTTGACCTGGAGCACCGCTTCATCTACGCCAACAAGGCGCTGCTGAACATGTGGGGCATGACCTGGGATGAGGCGATGGGCAAGACCTGCCTGGAGATCGGCTACGAGCCCTGGCATGCGGCGATGCACGATGCGGAAATCGATCGGGTGATCGCCACCAAGCAGCCCATCCGCGGTGATGTGCCGTTTCCGCACGCCACCGAGGGCGTGCGCATCTATGACTACATCTTTACCCCGGTGATTGGTCCCGATGGCGAAGTGGAGGCCATTGCCGGCAGTACCCGCGATGTGACCGAGCGCAAGCGCCACGAGCAGCACCTGCAACTGCTTATCAACGAGCTCAACCACCGGGTGAAGAACTCGCTGGCCATGGTGCAGTCCATCACCCGCCAGACCTTCCGCAACGCGCAGAACATCATCGACGCGGGCGAGAAGATCGAAGAGCGCCTGCTGGCCCTGGCCGGAGCGCACGATGTGCTGACCCGGGAAAACTGGCACAGCGCCGATATCCACGATCTGGTCCAGGCCACGGCCGACCTGCACGGCGAAGGTGGGCAGCGCTTCGATATCCAGGGCGAACCCGTTCGGCTCGATCCCCGCCGTGCCCTGGCGCTGGCCATGGCGCTGCATGAGCTGGGCACCAACGCGGTCAAGCACGGTGCGCTGTCCGGGCCCGATGGCCGTGTGCGGGTGGAGTGGGGGCAGCGTCAGGTCGATGGGGAGGACGTGATCGAACTGGAGTGGCAGGAGCGCGATGGCCCCCCGGTGCAGCCGCCGGCGCAGCGCGGGTTCGGCTCGCGGTTGCTCGAGCGCGGCCTCAAGCATGATCTGGGCGGCGATGTGGAGCTCACGTTCGAGCCCGAAGGCCTGCGTTATCGGGTATCGATACCGCACGGCGATGACGCGGTCCAGGTGCACCTGTGAGCCCGCGCGTCCTGGTAGTCGAAGACGAATCGCTCATCGCGATGCTTGTCGAGGACGGGCTGGAGACGCTGGGCTACGAAGTGGTGGGCCCGGTGGGCACCGTCGATGCGGCGCTGCGGATCGTGGAACAGACGCCCTTTGACTTGGCGCTGCTGGACATCAATCTGGGCGGGAAGCAGTCGTTCCCGATCGCCGAAGCGCTTGAAGCGCGGGGCATTCCGTACGTGTTCCTGACCGGCTATGACAGACACAGCCTTCCGCTGCCATTTCAGCATCGCTTCGGGTTGCAGAAGCCGTTCCGGATGAACGCGCTGCGGGATGCGTTGGAAGAGTTGCGCGGAATCAAGCGCGGCGCCAAGGAGCCTGCCCATCGCCCTACACTGGGCCAGTGATACCGGCGCGCGGCGAAATCAGCCGACGGCGCGGATTACTTCTTCAATCAACACTACGTAGCAGGCTACGAAGTAGACCTTGAGCAGGGCGGGATGCTGCTTGGAGACGAATGCGCGCATGGCATTGGATGACGTAGTGGGACGTCAGCATTGTGACCAGCCGGTGAAATTGAGGCAACGGTCACACATTCAGTGCAGTGATGAGAGCCTGCGTGAGCGAGCTTAAAAATCAACAACTTGCGCGGGGGTGGTCCGAAAAGACCTCTACCGTTCGTCGGAAAATTCCTACAAGTGCAGCTGAATACGTAGCGGACGTCTTCACATGCGAGGTAGCGATTTCACGCCGTTCACGCGCCCCATTCACTGTTGCGGCACGCGCCAATCGCTAGCGTGGAGTCCTGTCAGTCAACCCGCATTCCGGGCAAAGGAACAACATGATCAAGTGGGCCATCATCTTCGCCATCATCGGCCTCATCGCCGGCGCACTCGGCTTCGCCGGCATCGGCGGCGCCGCCATTGGCGTGGCCAAGTTCCTGTTCTGGGCAGGCATCATCATCGCCGTCATCCTGTTCCTGCTGGGCATGACGGTCGCCAAGAAAGTGACCTGACCCCAAGGTCGTAACGTGTAACACCGCCGAAGAAGCCTGCGCAGTGATGCGCAGGCTTTTTTGGTTCACTCGAAATAGAACGAAACGCCCAGCCCCGCCTGTAGATCCGGGCTGTTGCTGTCCAGACCGAGGTCGAACGACGCGTCCAGCTGCACGCGTCGGGCCGCCATCCACGTCACGCCTGCACCGGCCACCGAGGTCGAGGATTCGCCGTGGATGTGTGTGAAACCGGCCTCGATGTAGGTGCTCACGGTGTCGCTTACGGCCAGGCTGAGGCTGGGCGACCAGGTGAACTCGTCTTCGCCCGCGCCGCGCGTGGCATTGGCATACAGCGCGCCGCTCCACTGGTCGTTGAAGGTGTATTCGTAGCTGGCGCCGAGGTTGTACTGGGTGCCGCCTTCGCTGAAGTCGCGTGAGCCGGTATCGAAGCTGGTGCTGGCCAGCAGTGCGACAGCATGGGTGTCCGAATCGAGGGGAAGAGCGAACTTCAGCGCCAGGCCGCTGTCGCCTGCGCCACGCGTCGTGGTGGAGGGCGCATTGCGCGGGGCTTCGCGCAGGCGATTCCAGGGGCTGCCGAACGCCTGCAGTTCCAGGTTGGCGCCCAGGCCTGCGCGCAGCAGCAGGTCGGTGCCGTATTGCGTGGTGCGCGTGCCGTCGTCATCGCGGTCGCGTTCGTAGCTGGGCAGCCCCAGTTCCAGTGCGGCGCCGCCGCGCGGCAGCACCGAGGCGGAGAAACCCAACCCCGGGCGGTCGAACGCCGGTGTTTCCGCATCGTCCTGCTGCGCCCACGCGGGCGCGGCCAGCGCCAGCAACATCACCGCCATCACACCACGCATCGCCACACCTGCTGTCGGGAAACAGCTGCAGCCTAGCGGGGCGCCGGCAACGCGCCGTGAGGATGTCGCGGCGGTCAGTCGGTAGCGCGGCCGTCATCCTGGCCTGCGTCTTTCTCACGGCGAGCATCGTCATCGCTGTCATCCAGGCCTTGCCGCATGTGGCGCTGGCCGGGCAGGTCCGCCGACAGGACGCGTGAGGGTTCGGCGACCAATGGGCTGCGGCTCTGTGCATGCACGCGCGGCAGGAGCGTGCGCGGATCGGGCAGCACCCAGAAACCATTGCTCAGTTCCGGCCGGCGTGCCACCTCGTGGTCCAACGGCGGGGTGGTCTCTTCCTCTTCCGGATCAAACCACTGCGGGTCCTGTCGCCTGCCGCCTTCTTCATGCTCATGGTCGTGCGCGCTGTCGTGGTCGTCCGCGGACGAGGGCGTCATCGCATCCAACGCGTCGGCGGCGTCCTGCCAGCCCGGCGCATCGGCGCAGACCGCCTCGGCGAGCGGGGTGGGCGATTCAATGCGCGGTGGGAACGGCGGTGGGGTATCGGAAGGAACTCGCATGGGCAGTGCGTCCGCTGCGCTGGAAGGGAAACCGGACAGTGATCCCGCCCACGCCGGTTTTCAACGCAACAAGTCGCAAACTGCCCCACCGTGCGGACTACGCCGGGCGGGTCAGCGCCAGCAGGCCTTCCAGCAACCTGGCGGCACGCGGCTGCCCGTCATCGTCGATCGGGCATGCCATGGACTGCAGCCAGAAGCCGTGCGCGGCGCGGCGCGCGGCCGTGAGGCGGTGGTCGTCGCCTTCGCCGGGGTGGCGCAGCAACTGCTCCTGGATCCACCGCTTCAGGGCCTGGGCGATTTCCGGATCCGGCCGTCCGCGCGGCACGCCGGCACCCGGTTCGGGCGGCAGCAGGCACGCACGGAAAATGGCGGTGACATAGGCGCGGGAAAAGCGTCCATGGCGATCCGGATCCTGTTCGATCAGCGCCTGTACGGCCTGGTCGAACGAGACCAGCGCGGCAACCAGCGCCGGTGCATCTGCAGGGTCTTCAGTGCTCAGCATCGGGAAAGGTCGGCTCATGTGGGTGCCTGCGGTAGTTGCGGCGGCGTGGTGCCCGCCTGCGCGAGCACCCCATGCAGCAGTTCAATCACCCGTTCGCCCTGGCCGTTGCAGGCCAGTTCGAAGGTGGTGTGGCCGCCCAGGGCGGCCAGTGGGGCATGCAGGATCCATTGCAGTACCTGGTTGCGGTCCGGCTCGATCTGCAGTGCTACGTTGGCGACACGGCGTACGATGCCTTCGCGCATGGTCAGAATCCGTAAGTGAGCGCCAGCAGCGCGGTATCCATGTGGTCGCCCCGGGTCATCGGGCTGTCCTTCACCGCGCTGGAAAGCAGGGTGCGGCGCAGCGATGCGGTGGCGGTCCAGTGCGCGCCCAGCGGCATCAGCGCGGTGACATCCATGTACGGCGCCACGCCGCTGCCGGCCCTGTAACGGGCCAGGCCGCTGCGCTGCGCTTCCTCGGCACTGATGCCGAAGTAGTAATCGTTGAGCGCGCTGCTGGCATAGTTCACGCCCACGCCGGGAATCAGCACGACCTTGCCGGTTGGAATCGGGTAGGCGTACTTGGCATCGGCCGCCACGCCGCCGCCGTGGCCGCTCACTTCGGCCAGCACGTTGCCCTGCAGCACGCCCCACGGTGCGGTATGGCGCACGGCGGCACCGGCCATCGCCGAGAGGTTGCGGTTGTCGAGCTGGCGCAGCTGCAGGTCGTCGGTGTCCTTGCGCTTGAAGCGCATCACGTGCGGCTGGGCCAGCAGCGAGACCTCGGTTTTCTCGTTGTCGAAAAGCGTGTAGCCGATGCTGCCGCCGCGGAAATGGAACTTCCTGCCTTCGTAATTGATGACCGGTGCGGGCAGCACGTCGGTGTCATAGCCGGCGTAGGGAGATTTCTGCGCGACCACGGCCAATCCCAGGCTGCTGCGGGGTCTTTCGCCGGGGGCGGCCTGGGCCAGCACACTGCCGCTGGCCAGCAGGCCCAGCAGGGTGATGCCTGCCGTTGCTGCCTTCCGTGAACCGATCTGCATGGGTACTGCTCCTGGGGGGACGATCAAACCCCCATGATGTCCCCCGGACATTGTGGGAACGTTGCGCCGGCGAGCGCGGTACCATCGGCGCCCATCACCCCTGTTGCCCGTATTGCCATGCGCATCCTGCTGCTCGAAGACGACCCCGAACTGGCAGGCGCCATCCAGGCCAGCCTGGGCCGGCATGGCATGGTTGTGGACCTGGTGGTGTCGATGGCGCAGGCCGCCGAAGCGCTCAAATCGGGCGTACACCAAGTGCTGCTGCTGGACCGGCAGCTGCCCGATGGCGATGGCGCCGATTTCGTGCGGGTGGCACGCAGCCACATTCCCAACCTGCCGGTGATCATGCTCACCGCGCGCGATTCGGTGGCCGACCGCGTGGTCGGGCTGGACGTGGGCGCCGACGATTACCTGACCAAACCGTTCGCAGTGGAAGAGCTGCTGGCGCGGATCCGCGCGATTTCGCGGCGGCCGGCGCAGATCACCCTGCCGGTGCTGGCGCTGGGGCGGCTGCAGTTTGATTTCGTGGCACGCCAGGCCAGCGTGGCCGGTGCGCTGCTGGCACTGCCGCGCCGCCAGCTGCTGGTGCTGGAAGCACTGGCGCTGCGCCAGGGCCGCACGGTGGCACGCGCGGCGCTGCAGGAAGCGGTGTACGGCTTCGATGATGAGATCCAGTCCAACGCGCTCGATGCACACGTTTCCAAGCTGCGCCGCGCGCTGGCCGATGCCGATGCGCACGTGGAAATCCACGTGATGCGCGGCATTGGCTACCTGCTCAAGGAAACGGCATGAAATTCCTCAAACCCGGCTCGCTGTCCTTCAGCCTGGCCTGGAAGATCTGCCTGATCCAGATGACCATGGTGGCGGTGGGCCTGACCGGCATGGTGTTGATGTACGGCGACCGCGGCGCGGCGTATATCGACTGGAAAACCAGCCAATCGGTGGCCGAGGCGATCCATGTGGAAGGCGATGCGCTGCGCGTGGATTGGGATGCGGTCAACGAGGCGGTACCTGACCGCCCGGCCACCTTCTGGTTTGCCGCTGCCGATGAGCAGGGCCGGACGTTGGAGCAGGGCACCGTACCGGCCGCGTTCCGCCCACTCGTGCAGCAGCTGCAGCACGTGGAGCCCACCGATGTGCGAACGCGCACGCACGGGGTGGAGCTGGCGATGCGGGTGTGGGTGACCGAGCCCGATGGCGGCCGCATCCACGTGATGCTGGGCGGCATTCCGCATCGCGGCCTGTGGCGGCAGATGCTGGTGGTGATCGGCTACCTGGGCGGCTGGATCACCCTGCCGCTGATCGTGATCACGCTGGTGGTGGCGCCGTGGGCAATTCATCGCTCGCTGCGCGGGGTGAACCGGGTGGCGGCGCAGGCCGCGGCGATCCAGATCACCGAACGCGGGCGCGGCCTGGATACCCACGCCGTACCGCGCGAGATCGTGCCGCTGGTGGATGCATTCAATGCAGCCGTGCGGCGCATTGGCGAGAGCTACGATGCGCAGGATCGCTTCCTGGTGGGCGCGGCGCATGAGCTGCGCATGCCCATTGCGATCCTGGCCACGCGCATTGCCGACCTGCCGCCGGGGCAGGTGCGTTCGCGCCTGCAGCGCGACCTTGGCCGGCTGAGCAACATCGCCGAACAGCTGCTGGACCTGCAGCGGCTGGATCACCACCGCAGCCAGCACCAGCGCATCGACCTGACCGCGTTGACCGGCGAGGTCGCCGCCGATGTGGCGCCACTTCTGATCGATGCCGGCTACGAATTCGCGGTGGAGGCACCGGAGGCGCCGGTGTGGGTGCTGGGCGATCCCGATGCGCTGCACCGGGTGATCAGCGGGCTGCTGCAGAACGCCATCGCCCACGGCGGCGGCCGTGGCCTGGTGGTGGTGGAGCTGCAGGCGGGCGGGGTGCTGTCGGTGAGTGATGAGGGCGATGGCGTGCCCGAGCAGGCCCGGCAATCGATCTTCGAACCGTTCCACCGGCTGCGCCCCAGTGGCAGCGGCAGCGGGCTGGGGCTGTACCTGGCGCGCGAGATCATGCTGCGCCACGGCGGCAGCATCGTGGCCGAAGAGGCGGCCAGCGGCGGTGCACGGTTTGTGATGACCTTGCCGGTGGTATAGGGAAAGTGCGGTGCCGGGTATAGGGCGGATACCAATATCAGACTAATCCGATAGTTCGGTATCGGCTTCACCCGTATGGTGCGGGTCAGGGATAACCCCCCGGAGTGCACCATGAACATTACCGTGAAGCACGCTGACCACCGCTGGTGCGTTCTTGACCCCAGCCGCAATGAAGCCGCCGCCTTCGCCGAAGGCGCGGTGGCCTTCGATTTCGCCGACAACCTGGCCCGCGAGCAACACGCGGAAACCGGGCGCAGCGTTGGCGTGCGGGTGGAAGTGGAAGACGCGTTTGTCGATGTGGTCCGCTACGGCTGAGCCCGCCGGAACCGGTCAGCTGCGCGTTGGCTAGTTGAATCGACCCTGAAATGAGCGACCTTCGGCCTATAGGCGCAGGGCCTCGCTTGCCTGATCCTGTGCCTATTCACAAAACGGATCGAGGCAGGCATGAGGAACAACTCTATGGCGAACGGAACGCACAGGTGGGTGTGGGCGCTGCTGCCGGCGCTGCTGGCTGCAGGCGCTGCTGCCCAAGCGCAGCAGTACGACCGTTACCGTGACGAGGGCTACAACGATGGCCCGGTGCGCTGCGAATCGATCAAGGGCCGCACCCAGCAGTGCCCGATTGATGGCCGCGCGCGGCTGGTGCGCCAGCTGTCGGGAACCCAGTGCATCGAGGGCGACAACTGGGGCCAGGCACGCAACGGCGTGTGGGTCACCCGGGGTTGCCGCGCGGAGTTCGTGGCCGAAGGCCGGCGGCCCTCGCATGGCAATGGCAACGGCTGGGGCAACAACGGCGGTGGCTGGGGCAATGGTGGGCGAGGGCAGGTGATCAGCTGCGATTCCAACGACAACCGCATGCGCCGTTGCAACGTCAGCATCCGCCGCGAGGCCCGGCTGATCCGCCAGACCTCACGCAGTGCCTGCGTGGAAGGCCGCACCTGGGGCTGGAACCGCGATGGCGTCTGGGTCAACGGAGGTTGCCGCGCGGAATTCGAAATCCGGTAAGGGCGTAACGCCCCCCGCGGCATTTGGGGTCAGGCGCTCAGCGCCTGGCTGCCAAGATTCGGCCAACGCTTCAACACGGCGGCACGGATACCCGCGGCATCAATTCCCGCTTCGGCCAGCAGGTCTTCGCGGCTGGCATGGTGCTGGAAGCTGTCCGGCAGGCCCAGGTGCAGGAACGGGCGCAGCACGTCTTCTGCATTGAGCAGCTCGGCCACGCCGGACCCGGCGCCACCGGCCACCACGTTGTCTTCGATGGTCACGAAGCCCTGATGGGTCTTGGCCAGCTCCAGCAGCAGCGCACGGTCCAGCGGCTTGATGAAGCGCATGTTGACCACGCTCAGGCCCAGCTCGCGGCCCACCGCTTCGGCGGCCGGCACGGTGCTGCCAAATGCCAGCAGCGCGATGCGGCTGCCCTGCACGCGCAGGTCGGCCTTGCCGATCTCCAGCGTGGACAGGTCGTTGCCGGCGTCCACGCCGGTGCCGCTGCCACGCGGGTAGCGCACGGCGGCCGGGCCGTCGTACTGCAGGCCGGTGCTGAGCATCTGCCGGCATTCGGCTTCGTCGGCCGGGGCCATCACCACCATGTGCGGCACGCAGCGCAGGAAGCTCAGGTCCAGGTTGCCCGCATGGGTGGCGCCGTCCGGGCCGACCACGCCGGCGCGGTCGATGGCGAACAGCACATCCAGCTTCTGTACGGCCACGTCATGCACCAGCTGGTCGTAGGCGCGCTGCAGGAAGGTGGAGTAGATCGCCACCACCGGCTTGGCGCCCTGCGTGGCCATGCCGGCGGCCAGCGTGACCGCGTGCTGCTCGGCAATGGCCACGTCGTGGTAGCGCTCCGGGTATTCCTTGCTGAAACGCACCAGGCCAGAGCCTTCGCGCATGGCCGGGGTGATGCCCAGCAGGCGCGGTTCGGCGGCGGCGGCATCGCACAGCCAGTCGCTGAACACATCGGTGTAGGTGGGCTTCTTGGCGCCGCCCTTGGCGATCAGGCCCTTGTCCGGGTCGAACGGGCCCACCGCGTGGTAACCGATCTGGTCGCCCTCGGCGCGCTCGTAGCCCTTGCCCTTGGTGGTCATCACGTGCAGCAGCTTCAGGCCCTTCAGGCCCTTGAGCGTCTTCAGCGTGGCCACCAGCGCAGGCACGTCGTGGCCATCGATGGGGCCGGTGTAATGGAAGCCCATTTCCTCGAAGAAGGTGGACGGCACGAACATGCCCTTCCAGTGTTCTTCCCAGCGCTTGACGAAGCGCGCCGACGGGGATTTCTTCTTGTCGCCCAGGATCCGCTTGCCGCCTTCGCGCAGTGCATTGAGCGTGCGGCTGCCGGTGGCCCGGCCGAGCATCTTGGTCAGCCCGCCCACGGCTTCGGAGATCGACATGTTGTTGTCGTTGAGGATCACCAGCAGGTTCGGTTCCTGCTCCATGCCACCGGCATGGTTGAGTGCCTCATAGGCCATGCCGGCGGTCATCGCGCCATCGCCGATCACTGCCACCACCTTGCGGTCGTCGCCCTCGAGCTGGCGCGCGATGGCCATGCCCAGCGCGGCCGAGATGGAGGTGGAGGAATGGCCGACCCCGAAGGTGTCGTACTCGCTTTCCTCGCGCTTGGGGAACGGCGCCACGCCATCCTTCTGCTTGACGGTGTGGATCTCGTCGCGGCGGCCGGTCAGGATCTTGTGCGGGTAGGTCTGGTGGCCCACGTCCCACACCAGCTGGTCGACCGGGGTCTGGTACAGGTAGTGCAGGGCCACGGTGAGTTCGATCACGCCCAGGCCGGCGCCGAAATGGCCGCCACTCTTGCCTACCGATTCGATCAGGTAGGCACGCAGTTCATCCGCGATGGCGGGCAGTTCGGATTCTTCGAACCTGCGCAGGTCATCCGGGTTCTGGATGCGCGACAGGCGGGGATAGCGTGCGGAATCGATCATTTTTATCGCGCTTCTTCTCAAGCGCCTATTTTCGCCCCCAAACCGGGGTGGGGCAAGCAAACCGCTCTACCAGTGAGCAAATGGTGAGGGTGCCCTGCGACAACGTGTCGCAGGTTCAGGCGGCGAGCTTGGAACGTTTGGGCAGCTGCGCCTTCAGGAACGCCATCTGGTCGGCCAGGATGTTGCGGTTGGAGAGGATCATGTGTTCGATCCAGCTGGGCCGGTAAGGCACGGCCAGCAAGGGCATGCCGGCCTGCTGCGGGGTGCGGTCGCTCTTGCGCGAGTTGCAGTGGAAGCAGGCGCTGACCACGTTTTCCCATACGTCCAGGCCGCCCTTGGACAGGGGCATGACGTGGTCGCGGGTCAGCTGCGGGCGGTGGAACTGTTGGCCGCAGTACAGGCACAGGTGCGCATCGCGCGCGAACAGCGCCTGGTTGGACAGGTTCGGGGTGGGATCGATGGCACGCGAACGGGCGTGGCCGCGCGCAGCGATGATCGGGTGCAGGTCAACCCCGCTCTGCAGCCCGGTCAGGCGGTTGATGCCACCGTGGATGTGCAGGCAGGGATCGCCCAGGGTCCAGGCAACGGCATCGCGCGAGTAGAGGCAGGCGGCGTCCTGCCAGTTGATCCAGTCCAGTACGCGGCCATGGGCGTCCAAGGACAATAACCGGACGCTGCCGGGCCGATGCAGGGAAACGATCGGCGATACCTCGGCGACCGGGGCGGACGAGGCTCCGGTATCGATCAGACCTAAGCTTGTAGTGTCTGTCTCCATCGGGAAAACAGCTTATACCGGATTGGTTACGGTTTGGGTATAGGCGCGGGCGCCTACACCCAAACCGTAACCAATCCGGAACCCGGGGCATACCTCCTATACCCCGCGCCTGTCGGCGCGCCCCCTTTAACAAAAGGGGGCTCCTGGTCTGTGGGATGCAGCGCCGGCCGCGCGTGATGCGGTAGGTATTGACCGTTGGTCGGTACGGCTCTTAGTCGCCGAAACGGGCGTCTTCCATGGCCATGAGCGATTCCGCGCCGGCCTGGATTGCTGCGGCATGGCTGAGCGTGCGCGGCAGCATGCGGGCGAAGTAGAAGCGGGCGGTTTCGCGCTTGGCCTGCTTGAAGGCCTCGCTCTGCGAGGATGCATCAGCGGCGGCCACGCTGCGGGCCCACCAGTACGCCAGCACCACGTAGCCGGAATAGAACAGGTAATCGAAGCTGGCCGCGCCCAGTTCGTCCGGGTTGGTGGCCGCGCGCTGCAGCGTCGCCATGGTCAACTGGCCCCATTCCTGGGCCTTGGCGCGCAGCGGGGCGATGAATTCGGCCAGCGCTTCTTTGCCTTCGTTGGCCTTGGCGAAGGCCTCGATCTCGGCCAGCATCAGCTTCAGCCCGGCGCCCTGGCTGGCGGCGGTCTTGCGGCCGATCAGGTCCAGCGCCTGGATGCCGGTGGTGCCTTCATACAGCGTGGTGATGCGTGCATCGCGGGCCAGCTGCTCCATGCCGTGCTCGTGGATGTAGCCGTGGCCACCGAAGCACTGCAGGGCGTTGTAGGTGTTCTCGATGCCCCATTCGGTCTGGCACGCCTTGGAGATCGGGGTGAGGAAGCTCACCAGGGTCTCGGCGCGCTCGCGTTCGCCGGCATCGTCGGCGTGGTGGGCCACGTCGATCAGGGTCGCCGCGTGCAGCGCGAGCAGGCGGCTGCCTTCGACCAGCGACTTGATCGAGAGCAGCATGCGGCGCACGTCCGGGTGGACCAGGATCGGGTCGGCCGGCTTGTCCGGGTTCTTCGGGCCGCTCAGCGAACGCGACTGCAGGCGTTCACGCGCGTACTTCAGTGCGTTCTGGTAGGCGCGCTCGGACAGGCCGATGCCCTGCAGGCCTACGCCCAGGCGCGCGGTGTTCATCATGGTAAACATCGCCTGCAGGCCCTTGTGCGGCTGGCCGACCAGATAGCCTTCGGCGGCGTCGAAGTTCATCACACAGGTGACCGAGCCCTTGATGCCCATCTTGTGTTCGATCGAGCCGCAGCGCAGCGCGTTGCGCTCGCCGACGTTGCCGTCACGGTCGACCTTGAACTTCGGGGTGACGAACAGCGAAATGCCCTTCGCACCGGCCGGCGCGTCGGGCAGCTTGGCCAGCACCAGGTGCACGATGTTGTCGGTCAGGTCGTGCTCGCCGGCGGTGATGAAGATCTTGGTGCCGGTGATGGAATAGCTGCCATCGGCATTGGGTTCGGCCTTGGTCTTGAGCAGGCCCAGGTCGGTGCCGCAATGCGGTTCGGTCAGGCACATGGTGCCGGTCCAGCGGCCTTCGATCAGCGGCTTGAGAAACGCATCCTGCTGCCAGGCTTCGCCGTGCTGCTTGAGCGCTTCAATGGCGCCGTGCGAGAGCAGCGGGAAGTTGCCCCACGCCAGGTTGGCGGCGTTGATCATTTCGTTGAGCGGCACGCCCAGCGTGTGCGGCAGGCCCTGGCCGCCCAGCTCGGGGGCCGCGGTGAGGCCGGTCCAGCCGCCATCGACGAACTGCGCGTAAGCCTGCTTGAAGCCGGGCGGGGTGGTTACTTCGCCGCTGGCCTGGTCGAGCACGCAGCCGATTTCATCGCCCACGCTGTTGAGCGGCGCCAGCACGCTGGTGCTGAAGCGGCCGGCTTCCTCCAGCACCGCATCGACCACGTCGGTGGTGGCATCGGCGAAACCCAGGCGGGCAAACAGCGGCTCCACCTTCAACACGTCATGCAGGGCGAAGCGGATATCGGAAAGCGGGGCGGTGTAGCTGCTCATCGTCAGGTCTCGATCAGATGCGGGATTCAGGTGGAAGCGGTGGTGGGGTCAGCGCAGCACGCCGGGCAGGCCGGGGGCCTGGTTGAGGGTGCTGCGGCTGTCGATCTCGAAGCTGCGCTGCTTCTTTTCCTGCGGGGTGGCGGCCACGGTGCCCTTGAGCGAATAGCCCAGGGTGCGGTTGCCGGCCAGGGCGTCGGCCACCACGATGCGCGCGGCCGAGGAGGGCTGCAGTTCCACGTTGACGACATCGGCCGAGACGCCGCCGATGGAGATGGCCGGGCGTGCGCTCACCTTGCCGGCATCCTGGTCACCCACCTGCATCTGCAGCTCCACGCTGTCGAAGGTCATGGGCATGGAGCTGAAGTTCTGCAGGCGCAGGGCCAGGGTCCAGTTGCCGTTGGCGCCCACGGTCAGCTGCTGCACGCTGGCAGCCGGCGGCGAGACGCGCTTGACGTTGGTGTTGCATGCGGTCAGCGCAACGGCGGTGCCGGCCAGCAGGGCAACGGTAAGAACGGTACGGAGGCGGTGGAACATGGGCGCAAATCCTCGTGCAGGTGCCGCGTAGTTAAGAGCATACTACGGCGTATGGTGGTTGTGCGGGTATGGCGGGGCCGGTAGGTATCGACCGTTGGTCGATACGCATCCTAAGACAAGCGAAGGTGCATTCAGGTTTCAGGCGCGCCGGCGATCAATCCACCGGGGCCATCACCTTCAGGGGCGCAAGGTCATAGCCCATCGCCTCGGCCCGGGCCTTGAGGCTGGCGAACAGTGCCTTGTCCATCGTAGGCGAGCGCGACAGGATCCACAGGTACTTGCGGTCCGGGTCGCCCACCACCGCCCACTGGTAATCCGGGTCCAGCGCGATCACCCAGTAGTCAGCCCATACCAGCGGCACCCAGGCCAGCCAGTCCGGCACGAAGCGCACCTGCAGCTGGCCCGGTTCGCCCTCCACCGGCCGCGCCACGCCCTCGGCTGCGATGCGCTCGCCATCGCCGGTGCGGCAGGCGTTGTGCACGCTGATGCGGCCATCGGCGCGCAGCGCGTAGGTAGCGGTGATGTCGCCCACGCATTTCTTCTGGAACGACACCGGCAGGTGCGCGATTTCATGCCACTGGCCCGCGTAGCGGCCCATGTCCAACGCAGGCACTGAACGCACCGGTTCCACCGCGTGGGTGGTGACGGAGGTCAACAACAGTGCAGCAGCAAACAGGGCAGGGCGAAGGCGCATGGGTGTCTCCCGGCAGGAGGCCCGAGCTTAGGGGGGAGAACGTTGGCGGGTGTAAAGGTTTTGTCAGCCGGTGCTGATCAGGGTGCGAAACGAACGTGGCGCGGGTCGCTTACCTGGAGCTGGGTCTGGAAGTAGTACTTGCCGGAGGGCTTGCCGTCGTGGGTGAACGCGATGGTCGTGCGGCGGGCCGTGCCCTGTACCAGCAGGCGACGATTGACCAGGTATTCCAGCGGCATGCCCAGCTGCTTCTGCAGTGCTTCGCGTTGCGCGGCATCCAGCGACACGTTCAGTGAGAGCTGATGGCGGTAGTCGCGTTCGCTGTTGAGGTAGATGCGGTCTTCGGTGACGTCGGTGTTCTTGACGGTGAGCACGAAGGTGCCACTGATGCCGCGCTGCGGATCTTCGTTGGCGGCGAACACGGCTTCGGCGGGAGTGATCCAGCCTGGCGTCACCGTCGGCATCGGCGCGTTGGGGGCGGTCATCGCCGTCTGGTGCGCACAACCAACGCTGAGCAGCAGGAACGGCAGAAGCAAAGCAACACGCATGGGACATCCTTGTTCAATGACGGTGTCCGCATTGTGCATGTGCCTGCCTGCAATGCCACTACAGCAATGCAAAAAAAAAGACCTGCATTTCTGCAGGCCTTTTAGATTTGTGGTGGCCGAGGACGGAATCGAACCGCCGACACGGGGATTTTCAATCCCCTGCTCTACCAACTGAGCTACTCGGCCACTTCATCGCTGCGTTGCCGCTGGCGAGGACGCGAATAATACGGAGGTCTACGGGGTTCGGCAAGCGTTTCGACAAAAAAATTTCACATTCGTTGCTGCGGCCTTGGTATGGCGCGTTAAATGCTTGATCGCAGGTGTGCGCCGCGCATGAATTGGTGTTCATCAGCGCGCGTCATCGGGCATGACGGCCAGCAGGACGATGCCCAATCCCATGAAGACGGCTGCGAGCAGCAGCGAGGCCTGGTAGGAACCACTGCTGCGCGCCAAGGTGCCGGCCAGCGCCGGCGCCAGGATCTGCGCTACCCCATAGCTGAGGGTGAGGTTGGCCATGGCCTTGGCCGGGTTGTGCGGGTAGTGGCGGCCGACCACGGTGAGGGTGAGGCTGACGATGCCGGCGAAGGTGAGCCCGAACAGCAGCGCGCTGCCGAATCCGGCGGCCAGGCCGCTGTCCAGCAGCGGCAGCACGAACGAGGCGGCCTGCAGGGCGAAGGCGAGCATCAGTGCGCGGATCAGGCCGATGCGCGCGGCGATGCGGTCCCAGGCGAACGTGGACGGCACCGCCGCCAGTCCCACCAGCACCCACACCGCGCTGCCGTGGCCACGGAAGGCGGGGGTATGTTCGAGGATGGCCACGATGAAGGTGGCGCTGACCACGAAGCCGACGCCGGCGCAGAAGTAGGCCGCCACCAGCAGCTGGCGCCAGCGCCGGCTGGGTGGGGGCGGCGCTTGTGCGGCCTGTGCGGCGGAGGTCGGAGTGGGGGCCGGCATCCAGCACCAGGCGGGAACCAGGAAGAGCAGGCCAAGCAGGCCCAGCCAGCGCCATTGCGCGCTGGAGTCGGCGTGCCCGGCAAGCAGGCCGGTGGCCAGCCCGGAGACCACGATGCCCAGGCCCAGCCCGGCGAAGTGCAGGCCCAGGCGCGGGCGTTGCCGGTTGGCCAGCAGCCAGTTCAGCACCAGCCCGGAGGCCAGCAGCAGGCCGGCGGTGCTGGACAGACCCGCCACGAAGCGCAGCAGGCTCCACAGCCAGGGCTGCGTAGTGGTCCCCATCAGCGTTGTGGCGGCAACCGCGAGCACCAGCCCAACCCGGTAGAAGCGGAATTTCTGCTGCATGTCGCCCACGCGCGCCGCCAGCAGGGTGCCGAGCAGGTAGCCCAGGTAGTTGAAGGTGGCCAGCCAGCCGCCCTGCGCCGCGCTGAGGCCGGCATCCACCCGCATCAAGGGCAGCAACGGGGTGTAGGCGAAGCGGGCCAGCCCGACGGTGAGCACCAGCGCGCAGATGCCGGCGGCGATGACCTGCCAGGGTTTGCGTGCAGTGGAGGGGGCGAGGGAAGTGGACATGCGTGGAACCGGAAAGGGACGCGTCCATGGTCGATCAGGTGCGTGGCGGCTGTCTTTCGATAGAATGTCGGATCATGTCGATCAGCCGCCACGAAGGCTTGTCCGCCGCCGGCCCCTGGAAGGAAGTCCCGGTCCCGCCGCTGCGCGCGCTGCCTTGGCCGGTGATGGCGCGCAGCCAGGAGCTGGCCGCCGGCGAGCGTTTCCCGCCGCATGCGCATGACTGGAACCAGGTGGTGTTCGCCACCCACGGTGTGCTGCAGGTGACAGCGCGCAATGCGCGGCATGTGATCACCCCGCAGCAGGCGCTGTGGGTGCCCACCGGCATGGTCCATTACACCGGTGCTTTGAGTGCGGCTGCGTTCCGCAACCTGTACGTGGCCGATGATCCGGCGCTGGGCATGCCCGACCGGTGCGCGGTGCTGGATGTGTCGCCACTGCTGCGCGAGTTGATCGTGGAACTGGGGCAGGTGCGTCCGGATGACGATGTGGGTTACTACGCGCATCTGAGCGCGCTGGTCATCACCCAGCTGCGCCGCCAGCGCCAGCATGTGCGCCACCTGCCGTGGCCGCAGGATGCGCGGCTGCAGCGCTGGTGCCAGGCACTGCACGACCAGCCCGGTGATGCGCGCGGGGTGGACGAGTGGGCACAGGTGCTGGGCGCGTCGCCGCGCACGCTGGCGCGGCATTTCGAGCGCGAGACCGGCATGAGCCTGCGCACGTGGCGCACGCGGCTGCGCCTGCTGCGCGCGATCGAGTGGCTGGCGCAGGGGCGTTCGCCGACGGCGATCGCGCATGAGCTGGGCTATGCCTCGGCATCCGCGTTCAACTACATGTTCCGCGTCGAGACGGGCATGAGCCCATTGCAATGGCGAAGGGCACGACAACCGGGCTGAGCGCAGCGGTCGGTCCCCGGCAGGTGCCGGCGCGCCCGGGGTGGGGGAGGGGAGACCCCGGCGCGCCGGCGGAACGGATCAAGCGCGTTCGGTCAATACGTCAACCAGGCTGTCCACATCGCGGGCGCCGTCGTAGCGCACCCCATTGATGAAAAGGCACGGGGTGCCGTTGACGCCGCTGCGCACGCCGCCCATGAAGTCGCGTTCGATGCGGTCATCGAATGCGCCGTTGTCCGCGGCCTGCAGCAACGCGGGGTCCACTCCAAGCTGCTTGGCGTAGGCCTGCAGGTCGTGCGCGCTCAATGCATCCTGGCGCTGGTAGAGCAGGTCATGCGCTTCCCAGAACAACCCCGCGTCAGCGGCCGCTTCGGCAAAACGCGCAGCCGGCAGCGCGTTCGGGTGGATTTCGGAAATGGGGAAGTTGCGGAACACAAAGCGCATCCGGTCGCCCAATGCCTGCTGCACCGCTTTGAGCACGGGATACGCCTCGCCGCAGTACGGGCATTGGTAGTCGCCGTACTCGACCAGGGTGATGGGCGCATCGGCCGGACCCTGGCTGTGGTCCTGCGCGCTGACGGGAATCGACAGACCTTTCATGACGCTGCTCCTGCGGTGGAGGGAAGTTGCGCCAGCGCTTCCAGGATGCCGTCGGCGCCGGGATTGATACCCAAAGGGGAGATGTAGCTCCAGCGCACGATGCCCTCGGCATCGATCACGAACAGCGCGCGTTCGCAGACGCCGTCCTGTTCGCGGTACACGCCGTAGCGGCGGGCTACCTCGCCTTTTGGCTCGAAATCGGCCAGCAAGGGGAAGTGCAGGTGGCGTTGCTCGGCGAACGCGGCGTGGCACCACACCCCATCCACGGAGATGCCCACCAGCTGCGCGCCGCTGCGGTGGAACTCGGGCAGCAGCTGGTTGTACAGCGCCAGCTGGTCGCCGCAGACCGGGCTCCAGTCGGCGGGGTAGAACGCCAGGATCACCGGGTGGCCGCGCAGCTCGTCCAGGCTGACGCGCTGGTCCGGGGTGGCGGGCAACTGGAACGCGGGCGCGGGCGCGCCAATGGGCAACGAAACGCGGGGTGCAGCGGACATGACAGCCTCCTGCTGGAACGAAACGGCGCGTGGATCAGCGGATGGGGCGGGTGCTTTCGAACAGGAACCAGCTGCGGCGCTCGGCCTCGTCGATCCAGTTCTCGATCAGGCTGGTGGTGGCCACGTCGTTGTGGGTGGTGCACACCCCATGGGTGGCCCGCAGGAAGCGGGTGAGCTGGCGGTTGTCGTCGGCCAGCTCGGCCAGCATGTCCTCGGGGGTCACGTAGTCCGCGTCGTTGTCGAGCAGGCGCTGGATGCGGTGGATCTGCCCGATCGAGCGCAGCGTGGTGCCGCCGACCTTGCGCGCCCGTTCGGCGATGGCATCGGTGGTGGCGAAGATCTGCTCGCCCTGCTCATCCAGCATCAGGTGGTAGTCGCGGAAGTGCGGGCCGGACAGGTGCCAGTGGAAGTTCTTGGTCTTCAGGTACAGCGCGAACACATCGGCCAGCAGCACCGTCAGGGCGCCGGCGATGTCCTTGCCGGCCTGCAGGCTGAGGTCGGACGGCGTGCGCAGCGGGGCGGTCTGGCGGGACGGGGCGACAACATCGTGCATGGCGGCTCTCCGGTAGCGGGGGAAGGCGGCCCGGGCCGCAGGTGCTGCGGGGGAGCCGATGGATCCAGACTAGGCAGCGGGGGCCGGCGGGAACATTGCGCCATCGTTTCCCCGGCTCATACCTTGGTTTGGGCCACCTGCCGGCGCATCCCTCTTTGGGGGGATCTGCCGCCCCCGGGTGCGGGGGATACTGGGCTCACCCCCGCGCAGGTGACTGCGCCCCGCCAGGAGGCCAGACCGTGGTGCCCAGCTCGACTTCCACGCGCCCGCGCGCCGCCGCGGCGTCCACGTTGCGCGGCCGCACCGTGTTCCGCGCCGCTGCCGCGCTGCTCACGCTGGGGATCTTCCTGGTCGATGTGCTCACCACGCTGGAAGGTGCGGTAGCAGTGCTGTACGTGGTGGCGGTGCTGCTGGTGGCGCGCACCGGGCGCCGCGCCGACATCGTCATCACTGCCGTGGCCGGCATCGGGTTGACCCTCATCGCCTACCTGGATTCGCACGGGGTGAACCATGTCGGCGCGCAGACCTTCCGCGCGCTGGTCAGCCTCGCGGCGATCGTCATCACCGCGCTGCTGGCACTGCAGTACCAGGGCGCGATGCAGCGCCTGCGCGGGCAGGCAACGCTGCTGGATCTGTCGCACGACATGATCTTCGTGCGTGACCGCAGCGGGGTGATCACGTTCTGGAACCGCACGGCCGCGCAGGTGTACGGTTGGTCGGCCGAGGACGCCATCGGCCGCGTGGCCGATGTCCTGCTGTCCACCCGCTACCCGCAGGCACGCGAGGCAGTGGAAGCCACCCTGCTGCAACTGGGCAGCTGGGAAGGCACGCTGGAGCAGCGCACCCGCGACGGCGCCTGGCGCGTGCTGGAAAGCCGCTGGGTGATCCAGCGCGATGGCCTGGGACGCGCAACCGGCGTGATGGAAACCCACACCGACGTCACCGAGCGCCGCCGGGCCGAGGATGCCGCGCTGCGCGCGCAGGCCGAACTGGCGCACGCCACGCGCGTGGCCACGCTCGGTGAGCTGACGGCTTCACTGGCGCACGAGGTCAACCAGCCGCTGATGGCGGTGGTGACCAACGGCGAGGCCGGGCTGCGCTGGCTGCACCGCGACCCGCCGGACCTGCACGAAGTGGAGGCCGCCATCACCCGCACGGTGAGGGAAGCGCGCCGTGCCAGTGAGATCGTCAAGCGCGTCCGCGCGTTCCTGGCCAAACGCAGCACGCCGCGCGAGCCGCTCGATGCCTCCCTGCTGATCGAAGACGCGGTGCGGCTGGTGCAGCACGAACTCAACCGTGAGGCAGTGCAGCTGCACGTGGCAGTGACCGCCGACCTTCCCGCCGTGCACGGTGATGCGGTGCAGCTTCAGCAGGTGCTGGTGAACCTGCTGATCAACGCCAGCCAGGCCATGGCCGGGCAGGCCAACGCGCGGCAGCTGGTGGTGGGGGCGCAGCCCGGCGCGCCCGGCGAAGTGGCCATCAGCATTGCCGACAGCGGCCCGGGCATCGACAGCGCGCACCTGGACACCCTGTTCCAACCGTTCTTCACCACCAAGCCGGACGGCATGGGCATGGGCCTGGCGATCTGCCGGTCCACCGCCGAAGCCCATGGCGGGCGGCTGTCGGTGGAGAGCGTACCCGGCCATGGCGCCACCTTCCGGCTGGTGCTGGCCACCCATCCCCCAGGAGCACGCGCCTGATGAGCCTACCCACACCGCCGCTGGTCGTGGTGGTCGATGACGATGCCGCCGTGCGCGACGCGCTGGACAGCCTGCTGCGTTCGGTGGGGCTGCAGACCCGCATGCTGGGCGCGCCTTCGGAGCTGCTGCAGGCGGTGCTGCCGGACGTGCCTGGCTGCATCGTGCTGGACGTGCGCCTGCCGGGCATCAGCGGGTTGGATCTGCAGGGCCAGTTGGCCGCGCAGGGCATCCACCTGCCCATCGTGTTCATGACCGGGCACGGCGACATTCCCATGACCGTGCGCGCGATGAAGGCCGGGGCGGTGGATTTCCTGGCCAAGCCGTTCCGCGACCAGGACATGCTGGATGCGGTCAGCGCCGCGATCGAGCGCGACACCCGCCGCCGCCAGGACATGGCCGCGCGCGGTTCGCTGGAAACGCGCTACGCCACCCTGACCCCGCGCGAGCGCGAGGTAATGGCGCACGTAGTGGCCGGGTTGATGAACAAGCAGGTGGCCGGCGTGCTGCACCTGAGCGAGATCACCGTGAAAATCCATCGCGGCAACGTGATGCGCAAGATGGGCGTGCGCTCGCTGGCCGACCTGGTACGGCACGCAGAGGCACTGGGCGTGGGCACCGGCACCGCCTGAACCGGCCGGCACAAACCTGTGTATGGTTCCGGCGCGCGGCCGGATCGGGCATAAAGACCCCATGAAGCCGAGTTACCGCATTGCGATCGTCGATGACGACGACGGGGTCCGCCAGTCGTTGTCCAGCCTGGTGCGCTCGCTGGGCCACGAAGCGCGCACCTATGCCTCGGCGGCGGCGTTCCTGGCCGACGAAGGCGACGCACCCGACTGCCTGCTCACCGACATGCAGATGCCGCAGATGAGTGGCGACCAGCTGCAGGCCGAACTGCTGGCGCGCGGGTGCGCGTTTCCAATGATCTTCATGACCGCGTTTCCCACCGATGCGCTGCGCGCGCGGGTGATGGAGCGGGGCGGTCGCGCGTTCCTGGTCAAGCCGGTGGACGGCGAGGCGATGCTGCGCTGTATCGAGGAGGCGATCACCTCGTGACCACTGCATCACGCGACCGCCGCTAGGGTGCAGGCATGCCCAAGGGGGCAGGCCACCACGAGCACGCACATGAACACCGAAAAGCAGCCCGGCAAGCAGCAGGGCGTTGACGAAGCCAAGCAGGACCGGAAGCAGGAAGATGCGGCCAAGGCCCGCCCGGGCCAGACCGATGAGAGCGTCCGTCAGTCCGAAAGCCGGCGCCCGCCGATCAAGGACAATCCGGACGCATGACACAATCGGCGTTCCGCTCCTGCAAAGGTGTCTGCGCCGATGAAATGTTGGGTTGCCGGATTGTTCTGGCTTGCTGTAACAGGGTTCAGCGTCCCGGCGCAGGCGGCTGAGCCGCCGGGCCCCGCGCCCCACGACCGCGCCGAGGCAGTGAAGGTCATTGCCGACCTGCGCAAGGTCGTGGCTGACAACGGCATCGAGCGGCTGCAGAAGGTCCGCATCGGCGGCATCGACCAGTGGGTCTCCATCCGCGGCAACGACCGCCGCAACCCGGTGCTGCTGATGCTGCACGGCGGGCCCGGTTGGGTGGCCATGCCTACCAGCTGGTATTTCCAGCGTGGTTGGGAGGAGTACTTCACGGTCGTGCAGTGGGACCAGCGCGGTGCAGGCAAGACCTACGCGGCCAATGACCCTGCGGTGGTCGCTCCGACCATGACCCGCGAACGGATGATCGCCGACAGCGAGGAAATGGTGGCCTGGCTGCGCAGGGAGTTCGGCAAGGAGCGGATCTTCGTGCTGGGCCAATCGTGGGGAAGCTACCTGGGTCTGGAGCTGGCCCAGCGCCGGCCCGAGTGGTTGCATGCCTACATCGGCATCGGGCAGATCTCCAATGCGCCGGAAAGCGAGCGTCGTGGTTTTGCGTGGACCCTCCAGCAGGCACGGACCGATGGCAACGCCGAAGCGGTGGCCGAGCTGGAAGCATTGGCGCCCTACGCACAGGGAAACCAACCCGTGCCGCTTGAGAAGCTGTTCAAGCAGCGGAAGTGGCTCAACCACTATGGCGGGATGGTGCACAACCGCAGGGGCGGCGATGCCGAGGCTGCCGCAATCAGGCTTTCGCCGGAGTACACCGACCATGACGTGGCCGAGGTGTGGAAGGGCAACGACTTTTCGATGCAGCACCTGCTCAGCGAGGTGCTGACCCTGGATATGACCACGGTTCGGGAACTGAAGGTTCCGGTGTTCCTGTTCGAAGGCCGACACGACCACAACGTCTCGTCCGAGCTCGCGGCGGAGTGGCTCCAGGGCGTAAAGGCGCCGGCCAAGCAGCTGGTCTGGTTCGAGCAGTCCGCGCACGAAGTAATGATCGAAGAACCGGGCAAGACCCTGCTCACCCTCGTACAGCAGGTACGCCCCATCGCAGAGCGCGCGGGTGACGGCCCCGCTGAGGTGCCTTGATGGTAGAGCCACGCCCTGCGTGGCTGCGCGGAGACCCACAAACGAAAAAGCCACCCGATGGGTGGCTTTTTCGTTTGGCAGCCATCCAGAGGACGGCGGCAGGAATGTGGTGGAGCCAAGGAGGATCGAACTCCTGACCTCGTCATTGCGAACGACGCGCTCTCCCAGCTGAGCTATGGCCCCGGTGTACTGCAACACGGCTTGGGAACCGCGATGCGATCAAGTGTAGCGCTGCGCACCCCGGGCTGCCAAGGCCCAGCACTGCATCTGCGAACCTGCATTACTCAACCCAGTGCAGCCGGCCGCGATCTGCGCAACCCCGGCGCCTTGTTCAAGGAAGGCGGTTTCCGGCCTAAGGCCCGGCAGGGGAGTGCCGTTGGCGGCAGCACCCCACTGAACTTGAGGAAATTGACCCCTTATCTGAACGAATGTCCGGCTTTGTGAAGATGCGCTCGGGAGACATCGCTTTGAAATCAATCGCTTAGGCAAAACGAAAGCTCCAATGTTTCTGTCTTTTTTTACGTAAAGAGGACCACTTCGGTGCCGATAAGAACTGTGACGTATCTCTCAATCCAACCCCCACCTTCGAGTACCGACGATGACGACCCGTGCCGCCACCGTTTTCTCTACCTCCATCGGCGCGCGCCTGGCGCTGCTGATGGGCCTGATCACCACCGTCGCCTTCGTGGCGCTGGCGGTGCTGATCTACCGCCAGGCCGCAACCAGCTACCAGCAGCGTGTTGAAGCTGGCCTGCAGTCATCCACCGAGTTGATGCGCGACTCGGTGGAACTGTACGACCGCAGCCTGAGCGACAGCACCCAGCGCATGGCCGGGATCTTCCGCGGCATGCTGCCCGCCGGCGATGTCAGCGTTGACGCGGCCAAGACCGTGACCGTGGGCGAACGGCAGACCCCGACCCTGCAGTTCGGCACCGAGGTGCTCAACCTGCAGGAGGCCACGGTGGACCGCTTTGCCGAAGCCACAGGCGGCGGCGTGGCCACGGTGTTCGTGCGCGATGGCGACGATTTCGTGCGCGTGTCCACCTCTGTGCGCAACGCCGAAGGCGCACGGGCCATGGGCACGGTGCTTGACCACGCCAGCCCGGCCTATGCCAAGGTCATCGCAGGTGAGGGGTACACCGGTCCGGTGCGGCTGTTCGGGGTGGATTACATGACCCACTACATGCCGATCAAGGATGCCGCCGGTGAGGTTGCCGCGATCGCCTTCGTAGGCCAGAACTACACCGAAGGCCTGGCGGCGCTGAAGGCGCGCCTGCGTGAATCCAAGTTGGGCAAGGAAGGTCACTTCCTGGCAGTCAACACGAAGGCCGGCGACCAGTTCGGTACGGTGATGGCGTCGTTCGCCGGCGAAGGCGAGCTGCTGTCCTCGCTGGTGGACCCGGCCGACCAGGCCACGCTGGAGGCACTGCTGGCCGGCAAGGCCAGCCAGGCAACGCTGCACCTGCGTACCGCCAAGGACGCCGCGCCGCAGACCTATTTCGTCAGCGCCCAGGCCTACGGCCCGTGGCAGTGGACGGTACTCGGCCTGGAACCGACCTCGGTGCTGCAGGCCGTGCTGCACAAGTTGATGCTGCAGATCGGCGTGGTGTCGGGCTTGGGCCTGCTCGCGGTGATCGTGGCGCTCATCGTCGTGGTACGTCGTGTCATCAGCGCCCCCCTGGCGCAGGCCGGGCAGGTCGCGCGCGACGTCGCGGCGGGCCGCCTGGACCAGCGCATCGTGGTGCACAGCCAGGATGAGGTGGGCCGCCTGATGGGCGCGCTGCAGCAGATGCAGGCCAAGCTGCGCGAGATCATCCAGGCGCAGAACGAAATGAGCCAGCGGCATGCCGAAGGGGCGATCAGCCACCGCATCGATGCCAGCCGCTTCGAGGGCGAGTTCGGCACCATGGTGACCGGGACCAATGAACTGGTCGCCGCGCATATCGGGGTCAAGATGCGCATGGTGGACCTGGTGCGCCGCTACGCCGATGGCGACCTGTCCCAGTCGATGGAGCAGCTGCCGGGCGAAAAGGCGCGCATCACCGAGGCGGTGAATGGCGTGCGCGACCGCCTGCAGGCGATCAATGGCGAGATCAAGCACCTGGTCGCGGCCGCCGCCGCTGGCGACTTCAGCGTGCGCGGCAATGCCGAGGCCTACCAGCACGACTTCCGCGTGATGGTCGAAGGGCTCAATACCCTGATGGTCACGGCCGACCGCAACCTCAGCGCGCTGTCCGGGCTGCTGCGTGCGCTGGCCGAAGGCGACCTGCGCGGCCGTATCGAGGGTCAGTTCCAAGGCGTGTTCGCGACCATGCGCGACGATGCCAATGCGACCGTGGCACAGCTGACCCGCATCGTTGGTGGGATCCAGCAGGCGGCCGTGTCGGTCGCCACGGCGTCGGCGGAGATCGCCGCCGGCAACGACGACCTGTCCAAGCGCACCGAGCAGCAGGCCGCGAGCCTGGAAGAATCGGCCGCGTCGCTGGAAGAGCTGACCGCTGCCGTGAAGCAGAACGCCGACCACGCACGTCGCGCCGACCGCCTCGCGGCGGAGGCGGCCGAGGTGGCGGTGCAGGGCGGCAACGCGGTGGCGCAGGTGGTGGAGACCATGGGCGGCATCGAAGCGTCGTCGCGCCGCATCGCCGACATCACCACCGTCATTGATGGCATCGCGTTCCAGACCAACATCCTGGCGCTCAACGCCGCGGTGGAAGCGGCGCGCGCGGGCGAGGAAGGCCGAGGGTTTGCCGTGGTGGCCTCGGAAGTGCGCGCGCTGGCGCAGCGCTCGGCCAGTGCGGCCAAGGAGATCAAGGCGCTGATCGACGCGTCGGCGACCCAGGTGGCCGACGGCAGCGCATTGGCCAGCGAGGCGGGGCAGACCCTGCAGCGCGTGGTGGCATCGGTTGGGGAGCTGGGCGGGCTGATCGGAAGAGATCGCCAACGCCAGCCAGGAACAGGCGGCAGGGATCGAGCAGGTCAACCAGAGCATCGTGCAGATGGATGGTGTGACCCAGCAGAACGCTGCCCTCGTCGAGGAGGCTTCGGCCGCTGCGCGTGCATTGAACGCGCAGTCGTCCGAGCTGCAGCAATCGGTCGGGCAGTTCCGCCTGGCCGACGCGCAGCCCGCGCGCAGGGAGCGCGTTGCGGCCTGATCGGGTGCGGTGGCGTCTGCGATGGGGAGTCGCAGACGCCACCGCCGGATCAAATGGAACAGGTATGGCCGGGTCTGCAACGGATCCGGCATAATCCGCCGCACGAACTCCGGCGGCTCAGCCAGCACACCAGGGTAGGGAACGGAAGGCCGTCCCCCGCAGCGCCCTGAAACTCCTTTGCAACACGAACGCAATACCTTGCCGCATCGCCGCGCAAACGGCGGTGCCGTGGGTGTTCATCCGCGCGCCGCGTGCGCCACCTCGATCCGCAACACCTGAGACCCCTGAATGTCCGCCCATCGCATCACCTCCGCTTCGGCCGCAACCGCTTCCTCCCGCACCGCCCGGCAGCCGCGCCCCCACGCGCTGGCGCTGGCCTGCATTTCGCTGCTCGGCCTGAGCGGCGCCGCCCTGGCGCAGGACGCCAGCCCGACCTCGCTGGACGCCATCACCGTCACCGCCGACCACCGCGAGCGCAACCTGCAGGAAGTGCCGGTCTCGGTCGGCGTGGTCCAGGGCGAGCGCCTGCGCGACTACACCGCCGGCGGCGATGACACCCTGCTGGCCCTGAGTGGCCGGGTGCCGAGCTTCTACGCCGAGACCACCACCGGCCGCATCTTCCCGCGCTTCTACATCCGCGGCCTGGGCAACATCGACTTCTACCTGGGTGCGTCGCAGCCGGTGTCGATCATCCAGGATGACGTGGTGCTGGAGCACGTGGTGCTGAAGTCCAACCCGGTGTATGACGTGGACCAGATCGAAGTGCTGCGTGGCCCGCAGGGCACGTTGTTCGGCCGCAACACCACCGCCGGCATCGTCAAGTTCGACAGCATCAAGCCCAGCCAGGAGTACAGCGGCCGGGTGCAGGCCAGCTACGGCAGCTACGGCAGCGTGTCGGTGGACGGCGGCTTCGGCGGCCCGATCAACGACATCGCCTCGTTCCGCGTGTCGGCGCTGTACCAGCACCGCGACGACTACGTGGACAACACCTACACCGGCCCCAGCGCCGATGGCACGGTGTCCCCGAAGAAGAACGCCATGGGCGGCTTCGACGACCGCAACGTGCGTGCCCAGCTGCTGCTGCAGCCCAGCGATGCGTTCTCGCTGCTGGCCTCGGCGCACGCCCGCGACTACGAAGGCACCTCGACCCTGTTCCTGCGCAACGCGATCACCAAGGGCTCCAACACCACCGATGTGCCGCGCGACCAGGTGGCCTACGACGAAGCCGACAACAACCCGCAGGCGTACAAGACCTACGGCGGCTCGGTCAAGGCCGTGTACGACTTCGGCAACATTTCGCTGACCTCGATCACCGCCTACGAGACCACCTCCGGCTACAGCCGCGGTGACACCGACGGTGGCGCGGCGGCCAACTTCCCGGTCAACGGGGTGCCCAACGGGTATGGCCAGTCGATGGGGCAGATCCGCGACCTGGACCAGTGGACCCAGGAAGTGCGCCTGGCCAATGCCGATGACAACCGCCTGAAGTGGCAGGTGGGCGCGTTCTACTTCGATGGCCGCGACACCACCGATTTCTACCAGCGCGCCTGGTTCCTGCAGGGCGCTGCGCGTAACCCGAACAACTGGGTGCGCCTGCGCAACACCAATACCTCGTGGGCCGGCTTCGGCCAGGTCAGCTATGACGTGACCGACAAGTTCACCCTGACCGCCGGCCTGCGCCAGACCCGCGACGAGAAGCGTACCCGGCTGCTGAAGACCGCTGATACGGCCGCCGGCGTGGTCACCTACCGTGGCCGTACCGACGTGGAAATGGCTGACACCACCCCGAGCTGGGACGTGAGCGCGATGTACGCGTTCAACCCGCAGCTGAGCGTGTACGCCAAGGTGGCGCGTGGCTTCCGCGGCCCGACCATCCAAGGCCGTTCGGCGGTGTTCAACGCGGACTTCACCACCGCCGATTCGGAAACCATCCTGTCCTGGGAAGCGGGCGTGAAGAGCAGCCTGTGGGACAACCGCCTGCGCATGAACGCCACCGCGTTCACCTACGTGGTCAACGACATCCAGCTCAACGGCAACGATTCCAACGGCAACGGCGTGCTGTTCAATGCCGACAAGGCCAAGGCCTACGGCCTGGAAGCGGACATGGAGCTGCGCCCGATCCCGAACCTGAGCCTGAGCGCCGGCGTGAGCCTGCTGCACAGCGAAATCCAGGATGACCGCGTGTATGCGCAGGTCTGCGCGCTGAACGGCGCGGTGGTGTGCACCGTGAATGACCCGACCATCAAGGTGGGCGCCAACACGTTCGCCCAGATAAACGGCAACCCGCTGCCGAACGCGCCGAAGTACAACCTGAACTTCGCTGCGCGCTACGACTTCCCGGTCAACGACAGCGATGTGTTCTTCGTGTCCACCGACTGGAACAAGCAGGGCTATACCAGCTTCGTGCTGTATGACTCGGCCGAGTTCAACTCCAAGGGCAGCTTCGAAGGTGGCCTGAAGCTGGGTTACTCGGGCAACTACGGGGCATGGGAAGCGGCGCTGTTCGCGCGCAATATCACCAACGAGAAGAACCTCAAGGGCGTGATCGAGAACTACATGGCGGCGGTGTACAACGAACCGCGCGTTGTAGGCGTTTCGTTGAACCTCAACTGGTAAGCGGTTGAAACAAAGGCCCCGCGCAAGCGGGGCCTTTTCGTTGCGGTCCTGCGTGGCTGCGCGGTATCAACCTGCGGCGGGCAACAAGGGCGCCAGCACCGGCTCCAGCACCGCCTGCCGCCATCCCGCCAGGGCCTGCGGCCACGTGCGGCTTTCCAGATAACTTTCCAGGTGCTTGCGCGAAGCCAGTACGCCATCGGGCAGGCCGAGCTCAGCGGTACGTGCGCTCACCGCGTCCTGCAGCCGCTTCAACGCCTGCTTGTTGGCATCGTTGGCCGGCAGCGCCAGCGGCGCCTCGGCCTCATCGTGCAGCGGCGTTTCCAGCGCTTCCCAGACCTGGGCGGCCAGCTTGCGCGGGGCTTTGGGGAAGCCTTCCATCAGCTTGCCCAGTGCGCCGGCATCGGCCGGCGGCGTGCGTGCCAGCAGCGCGGCCAGTTCGTTGTCCAGGATCCAGCTGCGCGGCTTGTCGCTTGCCCGTGCCTGCACGTCACGCCAGCGCAGCAGGCGCAACAGACGGCGCTGTGCGGGCGCATCCATGAACTGCGCCGAGCGCATCGCCACGTGCGGCCAGCGCTCTTCGTCCTGCTCGACACTGGCCAGCAGGCGTTCGGCATCGTCCTGCAGCCACTGGCGGCGGTCCAGCTCGCCCAGCTTCGCATCCACCGCATCGTGGATCGCGAACAGGTACTCCACGTCGTCGGCGGCGTACTCCAGCTGCGAATCCGTCAGCGGGCGGCGCATCCAGTCCGAGCGGGTCTCGCCCTTGGCCAGGGTCACCCCGGTGATGGCGGTGACCAGCTTCTGGTAGCCCATCCCGCCGCCGATGCCGGCCAGCGACGCGCCGATCTGGGTGTCGAACAGCGGCCGCGGCAGCACGCCGCAGGCCACCTTGAAGGTGACCAGGTCTTCGCTGGCGCTGTGCATGACCTTCAGGATCGACGTATCGGCCAGCCACGGCGCCAGCGCCTCGGTCATGCCCGGAATCAACGGGTCGATGATCAGGATTTCATCGCCGACCGCCATCTGCACCAGCGCCAGCTGCGGCCAGTAGGTGCGTTCACGGATGAATTCGGTGTCCAGCCCGATGCGGGTGGGGCGCTGGCGGTAGCGCTCGTCCAGTTCCGCCGGGGTTTTGATCCAATAGGCCACGTAGGGATTCCATCTACTGCAGGTTTGCTCAGGTGAGGGAGAATAGCCTAACGTCGAGGCCGTCCCGCCGAAGGAACCCGAATTGCGTACTCCAGGCCCTGTCCCGCTGTTGCTGGCCGCGCTGCTGCTGGCCACGACCGCGTGCTCGCCCGACGCGCCGCCACCACGCCCCGCGGCGGCGCGCGCGCCCGAGCCGGCCAAACGGGTCGAGCCTTTACCGGGGCAGGTGACCATTGGCGGCGAGGATGAAGCGGAGACCGAACAGCGCTGGCAGCCGCCGGCGGTGGTCATTGCCGACGACGGCGTGGCACAGGCGCGTCGCGACGCGGCCAAGGCCTTCGACGAGGGGCGGTTGTACGCCGCCGCCGCCGATGCCATTCCGATCTGGCTGGCGTTGCGCCAGCGCGACGCCAACGACCGCCAGGCCCAGGCCGGACTCACCCGTGCCCGCCAGCAGCTGCTGAAGGACGCCGCGGAGCTGTTGCAGCGGCCGCTGCAGCAGCGCGAGGCACTGGCCGAGGCCGGCGAGATCGCGTTGGTGCTGCTGGCCCTGGCCCCGGATGACCCCAAGGTGCGCCAGTTGCAGTCGCGCGTGGAGCTGGCCCAGCGGGTGGTGGCGTACAACCGCGCCGGCGAGGAGGACCTGCGCGCCGACCGCATTGGTGAAGACGGCGACGGTGCCATTCCCAACTTCCGCGAGGCGCTGGCGCTGCAGCCGGACGAGCCGCGGGCCCGGCAGGGCCTGGCCGCCGCCGAGAGCGCGCTGATCCGCCGCGCCGAAGCCGCTGCCCGCAGCGCCGATTTCGCTGCCGCCGGCACCTGGCTGGCCGAAGCGGCAAAGGTGCGCGATTCGGCACCCACCATTGCCGATGCGTTCGAACGGATCGAGGCAATCCGCGCCGCCACGCTGGTGCGCCTGCGCGACGACGGCCTGCGCGACCTGACCAGCCCGCAGGGGCTCAAGGCAGCGCGGCAGAAGCTGGAAGACGCGCTGCGCATCGCGATGCCCGGCGACCCGGTGGTGGGCCAGCTGCGCGAACGCATCGAACTGGCCACCCACTACGGCAGTTTCCGCCCGCGCCAGGTGTTCAGCGATGCGCTGCGCGATGGCGGGCGTGGGCCGCAGATGATCGTGGTGCCGCATGGCGGCTTCCAGATGGGCGCCGGGGAAGCGGAACCGGGCGCAAGCGATGCGGAAAAGCCCTCGCACTACGTGCGCTTCGACCGCGGCTTCGCCATGGCGATCACCGAAGTGACCGTGGCCGATTACCGCCGCTACGTGCAGGCCAGCAACGCCCGGCCGCGCGCCACCCGGCGTGGCCATTCGATCATCTACGACGAACGCAGCGGCAACTTCACCCGCAGCAGCGGGGTGGACTGGCGCTCGGGCTACGACGGCACCCCGGCGATCGCCAACTCGCCGGTGATGCACGTGAGCGTGCGTGATGCCGAGCACTACGCGATGTGGCTGTCCGAACAGACCGGGCGTTCCTACCGGCTGCCCAGCGAGGCCGAATTCGAGTACGCGCTGCGTGCCGGCACCAGTGGCCGCTACCCGTGGGGCAACGAGGGCACGCCGCCGCCGCTGTCGGGCAACTTCACCGGCGGCGAAGACGTATCGCCCTCCGGCCGGCGCTGGTTCAACGCCTTCGTCGGCTATGGCGATGGCTGGTGGGGCCCGGCCCCGGTGGGCACCTTCGAACCCAATGCCTGGGGCCTGCACGACATGGCCGGCAACCTCAGCGAATGGGTGGCCGACTGCTGGCACGCCAGCTACCGCCGGGCTCCGGCCGATGGCGTGGCCTGGTTCAACCCGGGCTGCCGGCAGCGGGTGATCCGTGGCGGCAACTGGGCCAATGCCCCCGAACAGACCCGCGCGGCCTGGCGGCAATCACAGGATTCGGACACGACCAGCGCCAGGATCGGGTTCCGCCTGGTTCGAGGTATCTGATACGTCGGCTTGGCGCTAGGATTGCCCCCAATGCCGGCACGGCGTGCCGGCCCCCATCAGGAACCAGGACGATGAGCAGCAATCCCTATGGCGGTCAGCAGCAACGAGCACGCCGCCCCGGGCTGTTCGGCAACATCCGCTGGTGGGTGCTGCTGGCGTTCGCCGGCTATGCCGCCTTCTACTGGTTCTCCAACCGCAGCGTGGACCCGTACACCGGCGAAAACGTGCTGATCGACAGTTCGCTCGATGCCGACCAGGAAAAGGCGCTTGGTCTGCAGGCCTACCAGCAGATCCTGGCCGAGGAGCGCCCGCTGGATCCCAACGCGCAGATATCGCGCGACGTGCGCGCGATCGCCGAACGGCTGATCCGCAAGGTGGACGTGGTGGAAACCGCGCTGGCCGAAGAGCACGGCCTGAAGCCGGCGCACTTCTCGCGCGACTTCGAATGGGAAGTCAACGTGATCCAGTCCGACCAGGCCAATGCGTTCTGCCTGCCGGGCGGCAAGATGGCGGTCTACACCGGGCTGGTGCCGGTGGCACAGACCCAGGATGCGATGGCAGTGGTGATGGGCCATGAAATCGCCCACGCACTGCTCCGCCATGGCGCCCAGCGCATGGCCCAGCAGAAGCTCACCCAGATCGGCCAGATGGCCGGTGCCGCCAGCGGCATGGATCCGCAGCAGCAACAGATGGTGATGTCGGCGATGGGCTACGGCTACCTGCTGCCGTACGCGCGCAGCCACGAAACCCAGGCCGATGAAGTGGGCCTGATGCTGGCGGCGGCGGCGTGCTTCGACCCGCGCGAAGCGGTGCCGCTGTGGGAGCGCATGGGCCAGGCCAGCGGCGGCCAGGCGCCGCCGGAATTCTCGTCCACGCATCCCAACCCGGGCACCCGCATCCAGAACCTGCAGGCGCTGATGCCCAAGGCCATGGAATACCGCCAACGCTACTGCGAATCTGCAGGCGCCCCGGCGACGCAATAACGGGGGCGAAACGCGTGTGCGACCTGCTCGGACACGCATGGCGTGTGCCTACAAGGCTTACCCGCGGGTGTCTTTGACCACCACATCGATTACCCCGTCCTGCACCTGGGCCTTCAACGTATCGCCGGGCGAAACATCCAACGGCGACCGCACCAGGCGCCCGTCCTGCTCACGGGTCAGGATGGCGTAGCCGCGCGCGACCGTGGCCAACGGGCTCACCGCTTCCATCGAACGCGCCAACGCGCGCAGGCGCAACGCATCGCGCTGCAGCTGCCGCGCCATCGCCGCCTCCGCGCGTGGCTGCACCCGCAGCAGGCGCTGTTTCAGTGCATCCAGCTCGCGTTGCGGGTGGCCATTGCGCAGCACCACCGCCGCATGCCGCAGCCGCGCCAGGCGGCGCTCATGCTGCTGCTGCCACGCGCCGGCCAGGCGCCGGGCCAGATCCTGCTGGCGACGCTGCAGCAGCTGCAACCGGTTCTGCGGGCTCTGTGCGTTCAGCCGCAGCAGGGCGCGGTCGGCACGCTGCATGGCCTGGCCCAACCCATGCCGCTGCAGCTGCACCAGCCGCGCGGCGAACCGGCGCAGGCGCAGTTGCAGGTCGCGCTGGTCCGGTACCAGCAGTTCGGCGGCCACCGACGGCGTGGGCGCGCGCAGGTCGGCGGCAAAATCGGCCAGGCTGAAGTCGGTTTCGTGGCCCACCGCCGACACCACCGGGGTATGGCTCGCCGCGATGGCACGCGCCAGTTGTTCGTCGTTGAAGGCCCACAGGTCTTCCATCGAGCCGCCGCCGCGGGTGAGCAGGATCACATCGTAACGGCCGCTGTTGTCGGCGCTGCGCAGCAGCGCGGTGATCTGCGCAGCGGCACTGTCACCCTGCACCAGGCTGGGCAGCAGGTCCACTTCCAGCAACGGGAAGCGGCGCTCCAGCACGCTGAGCACATCGCGCACGGCTGCGCCGGTGGGCGAGGTGATCACCGCCAGCCGGCGCACATGGGCGGGCAGGGCACGCTTGCGTTCGGCGGCGAACAGGCCTTCAGCTTCCAGCCGCGCCTTGAGCTGTTCGTAGGCGCGACGCAGTGCGCCTTCGCCGGCTTCTTCCATGTGGTCGAGCACCATCTGGTACTCGCCGCGCGCCTCGTACAGGGTCAGCCGACCACGCGCGAGCACGCGCATGCCTTCGCGCGGCACGAATTTCAGCCACTGGCTCTTGGGCTTGAACAGCGCCGCGCGGATCTGCGCGCGCGCGTCCTTCAACGTGAAGTACATATGGCCCGAGGCCGGGCGGGTTACGCTGCCCAGCTCGGCTTCCACCCACACCATCGGGAACGTGCCTTCCAGCAGGTCGCGGGCCAGGATGTTGAGCTGGCTGGGCGTGAGGATCTGCGCGCTACGGTCCATGGACGGTCAAACAGTACGAACGGGTGCCCATGGTCGCATGCCGGGGCGAGCTGCGTGTGTGCGGCGCTCAGCCGCCGTTGTCGAGCCGGGCGTGCTGCTGCAGTGCCCACTGCACGTGTTCGCGTACCAGCGCAGAGTCATGGCCGGCGCGCGCGTGCAGCGCGGCCAGCGTGTCCGGGTGGCCTGGCGCATTGCCCAGCGCCACCGCGATGTTGCGCAGCCAGCGCTCATGCCCGCTGCGGCGGATCGGGCTGCCTTCGGTGCGGCGCAGGAATTCGTCTTCCTCCCACGCGAACAGCTCGGCCAGCGTGGCGGTATCGAGCGCGTTGCGGGCGCGGAAATCCGGTTCGTCGGTGCGCCGCGCGAACTTGTTCCAGGGGCACACCAGCTGGCAGTCGTCACAGCCGTAGATGCGGTTGCCCATCAGCGGGCGCATGTCTTCGGGAATGGCGCCATCGTGTTCGATGGTGAGGTAGGAAATGCAGCGCCGCGCATCCAGCCGCTGCGGGCCGATGATGGCCTGGGTGGGGCAGACATCGATGCAGCGGGTGCAGGTGCCGCAGTGCGCGCTGGCCGCCGCATCCACCGGCAACGGCAGGTCGATGTAGATCTCGCCCAGGAAAAACCACGAGCCGCCCTGGCGGTCGATCAGGCAGGTGTGCTTGCCGATCCAGCCCAGCCCGGCGTTGCGTGCCAGCGCACGCTCCAGCACCGGCGCCGAATCGACGAACACCCGGTACCCGAACGTGCCGATCTCCGCGGCCAGCGCATCGGCGAATTTCTGCAGGCGGTTGCGCATGAGCTTGTGGTAATCGCGGCCCAACGCATAGCGGGCCACGTAGGCGCGGTTGCCGTCATGCAGGGTGTTCCAGGCCTCGGTGTCGTCCTTGTGGCCGTAATCCATGCCCACTGAAATCACCCGCACGGTGCCGGGCAGCAGTTCGGCCGGGCGCGCGCGCAGCGTGCCGTGGCGCGCCATCCAGTCCATCGTGCCGTACAGGCCCTGGCCCAGCCAGTCGGCCAGGTGCGCTTCGTCGTCGGCCAGGTCGATGCCGGACACGCCGCAGCGCTGGAAGCCATGCTGCCGCGCAAGCGCGCGCACCCGTTCGGCGGCACGGGCCAGGTCGAGCGGGGCGGGCAGGGGAACAGCGGACATGCGGCAAGTATAGAATCCCGGCATGCACGAACTCGATGAACTGTTCGATGTCGCCGCCGCGCGCCGTCTCGATGCCCAGGCCAGCGCGCTGCTGGGCGATGGCGGCGCGGGGCTGATGGAGCAGGCCGGCACGGCCGCCTGGCAGTGCCTGCTGGAGCGCTGGCCGCAGGCGCAGCGGCTGTGCGTGGCGGCCGGTGCAGGCAACAACGGCGGCGACGGCTACGTGCTGGCGCGGCTGGCCCGGCAGGCCGGGCGCCAGGTGCAGGTGCTGCGGCTGGCCGACGCCGGCGCGCGGACGGCGCTGGCTGAACGGGCCCGCGCGGCGTATCTGGCGGTGGGCGGGCAGGAAACCGTCTTCGCCGGGGAATTGCCTGCCGCTGACCTGCTGGTCGATGCGCTGTTCGGCATCGGCCTGAACCGCGCGCCGAACGGCGATGCGGCGCGCCTGATCGTGGCGATCATCGACAGCGGGCTGCCCGTGCTTTCGCTGGATGTGCCCAGTGGCGTGGACGCGCGTACCGGCGCGGTGCCCGGTGTTGCGGTGCGCGCCACGATCACCCTGCAGTTCATCGTCCGTCACCAGGGCCTGTACACCGCAGATGCGCTGGAATACATCGGTGGCCGCCGGCTGGCACCGCTGTCGCTGCCCGACGGTTCGCAGCGGGGCATCGCGCCGGCAGCGTGCCTGTGGCTGCCTTCCCGGCTGTCCACGCAGCTGGCGCCGCGCCGTGCCAACACGCACAAAGGCGAATCCGGCCATGTGCTGTGCGTGGGCGGCAACGCCGGCAGTGGGGGCGCGGTGATGCTGGCCGCAGAATCGGCGCTGCGCGCCGGTGCCGGGCTGGTCAGCGTGGCCACCCAGGCACAGCACATCGCGCCGCTGCTGGCGCGCCTGCCCGAAGCCATGGCCCACCCGGTGCAGGAGGCGCAGGACCTGCAGGCGCTGCTGCCGCGCGCGAAAGTGATCGCGATCGGCCCCGGGCAGGGCCAGGACGACTGGGCCCACGAGCTGTGGCGGCAGGTGCTGGCCAGCGGCAAGCCGCTGGTGATCGATGCCGATGCGTTGAACCTGCTGGCGGCCACGCCACGGACGCTGCACGACGCGATCCTCACCCCGCACCCGGGCGAGGCGGCGCGGCTGCTGGGTACCGACACCGCTCAGGTACAGGCCGACCGTTTCGCCGCCGCTGCGGCACTGGCCGCGCGTTTCAATGCCGTGGTGGTGCTCAAAGGCGCCGGCACGATCGTGGCCGCACCGCATCAACGCCCACGGGTGATCGCCGCCGGCAACCCGGGCATGGCGGTGGGTGGCATGGGCGACCTGCTCACCGGCATCATTGCCGCACTGCGCGCGCAGGGGCTGGACGCGTTCGACGCGGCCAGCAGCGGTGCGCTGCTGCACAGCCTGGCCGGCGATGACGCGGCCAGCGAAGGCCAGCGTGGCCTGCTCCCCACCGACCTGCTGGTGCCGCTGCGCCGGCGGGTGAACCCGGAACCGTGACGCCCATGATTGAGTTCTTCCTGGCACAACCGCAGGACACCGACCTGCTCGGCCAATGGCTGGCGGCCACACGCCCCCCGCACGCGGTGGTTGAGTTGAGAGGTGACCTGGGTGCCGGCAAGTCCACCTTGGCCCGGGCGCTGCTGCGCGCGCTGGGCGTGCAGGGCAACGTCCGCAGCCCCACCTACACGCTGGTCGAGCGCTATCCGCTGAGCGACGGTCATGAAGCGTGGCACCTGGACCTGTACCGGATCGGGCAGGCTGAAGAACTGGATTTCCTCGGCCTGGACGAGGGCAGTGCCTCGCTGTGGCTGGTGGAATGGCCCGAGCGCGGGGCCGGCGCACTGCCGCCCACCGACCTGATCGTGGCGCTGGAGATCGAGGGCCAGGGCCGTCGCGTGCGGCTGGGCGCGGCCAGTGCGGCAGGACATGAATGGCTGGAACGGCTCCCGCAAGGGGGCGACTTGCAGGCCCTTTCTGTCGGCTGACAGTAGGAAACACCCCCAGGTTACGGATTATTAAGGGAAAAGGTGTTGCTTTTCATTCAGCGCAGTGATTGAATCCGTACCCATGCCAATGGGGAAGCCACTCACTGCCATCTGCGCCGCCGTCGGACTCTGTCTGGCGAGCGCGATGTCGTGGGCGGGCGAAGTCCGCCAGGTGGCCCTGGAGACCGGTTCGACCGGCACCCGCGCCGAGATCGCGCTGTCCGGCAGCGGCGGCTACAAGACCCTTACCCTGGCCGGCCCGAACCGGTTGGTGGTCGATTTCCCCGATTCCAGCGCGGTGCGCAACCTCAAGCTGCCTGCGCCCAAGGGCGTGGTCACGGCGGTACGCACCGGGCAGCCCGTGCCCGGCACGTTCCGGGTGGTGTTCGACCTGGCCGAATCGGTGGCGCCGTTCAAGCCGCAGCTGGTCAAGCAGGGCGAGGATTCGCGGCTGGTGATCGAGTGGCCGGGCGATGCGCCGGCCAGCGTGGCCCGCGCGCCCGTGCCCGCTGCCCCGGCGCCGGTTACTGCAGCGAACAGCACGGTGCCAGGCACCGTGCCTGCGCCTGCACCGATGGCGACGCAGACCAGCACCACGCCCGTTCCTGCAACCACCCAGACCCTGCCGCCGACGCCGGCCGAAGCGGCGCAGGCGCGCAATGATGCCGCCCGCGCCACGGCGCTGTTGACCGCGTCGGTGCGGCAACAGGCCAGCGTCAGCGCCGCCACGCCGGTGCCGACCCCGGCCGCGCCCACCGCAACCACGGTCAACGTGGCAGCGGCCGGCACCGCCAACGCGGCCAGCAATTCCGCGTCGCCCGCGGCCATCCTGGCCGGCCAGCCGACGGCGGCCAACGTACCGACCCCGGTGCCGGCCACCGTGGTGCCGGCGCAGCCGCCGCGCCCGGTGATGCCCAGCGATGCGTCGCGGGTCAAGATGCAGTCGGGCATGCGCCCGCTGGTGGTGGCGATCGATCCCGGCCACGGCGGCCAGGATCCGGGCGCGGTGGGGCCGACCGGCAAGCGCGAAAAAGACATCACGCTGGCGGTGGCGCGCGAGCTGGCGCGCCAGGTCAATGCGACGCCGGGCCTGAAGGCGTTCCTGACCCGCGATACCGACGTTTTCATTCCGCTGCCGATGCGCGCGCAGAAGGCACGTTCGGCAAAGGCCGACATCTTCATCTCGATCCACGCCGATGCTGCGGAAAACCGCGCGGCGACGGGTTCGTCGGTATACGTGCTGTCGACCAAGGGTGCGTCGTCGCAGCGTGCGCGCTGGCTGGCGGACAAGGAAAATGCGGCCGATCTGGTCGGTGGCGTGCGCCTGCAGCAGACCGAGGGCACGCTGGCCAATGTGCTGCTGGACCTGGCCCAGAGCGGTTACATGAAGGCCTCCGAAGACGCGGCCGGGCATGTGCTGGGCGGGCTGAAGCGGATCGGCAAGAACCACAAGCCGGCGATTGAACGGGCCAACTTCGCGGTGCTGCGCACCTCGGACATGCCGGCGATGCTGGTGGAAACGGCCTTCATCTCGAACCCGGACGAAGAGCGCCGCCTGATGGACCCGGCCTACCAGCGCCAGATCGCTGGTGCGGTGTTGGATGGCGTGCATACGTTCTTCAGCCGCCAGCCGCCACCGGGTACGCTGTACGCGGCCCGCGCCCAAGCCGAGATAGACGCCGCCAGTACGGTCGCTGGCGGCAGCAAATAAAAACCCGCTTCGGCGGGTTTTCTTGTGGCGTCTGCCCGGCCCCAACGTACCCACTGGGGCCCATGGTCGATTGATCCGGGTATCCGGACGTTACGTAACGGTTCGTAGCCCCGGCCGTTGGCCGGACACCGCGCGCAGCGCGGCCCAAGCGTCCGGAGCTCGACCTGCTCTCGATGGCGGCCATGCATCCGGGTGTAAACCCGAAACGAAACCGCCTATCAGGCGTCATGAACGCCTGACGGGCGTCTTCGGAACGCGTAAACGCCGGGGGGAAGGCCGCAACCGATGAATCGTCGGCTCCGGACGCTTGGGCCGCGCTGCGCGCGGTGTCCGGCCAACGGCCGGGGCTACGAATTTTTACGGGCCCATGGGGATCGGGCTCAATCGACCATGGGCCCATTGGCCAATCGATATCGGAATCCATCCCCACGATCCGGATATCATTCCCGCATGACCATCCGCCAGCTTCCCGAAATCCTCATCAACCAGATCGCCGCGGGCGAAGTCGTTGAACGCCCGGCGTCGGTGGTCAAGGAACTGGTGGAAAACGCGCTCGATGCCGGTGCCACGCGCGTGGATATCGACCTGGAAGAGGGTGGGGTGCGGTTGATCCGCATCCGTGACGACGGCGGTGGCATCGCGCCAGAAGAACTGCCGCTGGCGGTGTCGCGGCATGCCACCAGCAAGATCGCCAGTCTGGATGACCTGGAAGCGGTGGCCACGCTGGGCTTCCGTGGCGAGGCGCTGCCGTCGATCGCGTCGGTGAGCCGCTTTACCCTGGCCTCGCGCCGGCGCGGTGACGAGCATGGCTCGGCGCTGCAGATCGAAGGCGGCAAGCTGGGCGAAGTCACCCCGCGCGCGCATGCACCGGGCACCACGGTGGAAGTGCGCGAGCTGTTCTACAACGTGCCGGCTCGCCGCAAATTCCTGCGCGCCGAGCGGACCGAACTGGGCCATATCGAAGAATGGCTGCGTTCGCTGGCGCTGGCGCGGCCGGACGTGGAGCTGCGCGTGTCGCACAACGGCAAGCCGTCGCGGCGCTACAAGCCGGGGGATCTGTATTCCGATGCGCGGCTGGGCGAAACGCTGGGCGAAGACTTCGCCACCCAGGCCATGCGCGTGGACCACAGCGGTGCCGGCCTGCGCCTGCATGGCTGGATCGCGCAGCCGCATTATTCGCGCGCCAGCACCGACCAGCAGTACCTGTACGTCAACGGTCGTTCGGTGCGCGACCGCAGCGTGGCCCATGCGGTGAAGATGGCCTACGGCGATGTGCTGTTCCATGGCCGCCAGCCCGCGTACGTGCTGTTCCTGGAGCTGGACCCGACCCGGGTGGATGTCAACGTGCACCCGGCCAAACACGAGGTGCGTTTCCGTGATTCCCGCCTGATCCATGACTTCGTCTACCGCACGTTGAAGGAAGCGCTGGCTGAGACCCGTGCGGGCATGACCGCGACGGGTGCGGGCAGCGAGGGCGTCGCCGAGGCTGCCGCGCCTGCCTATGCCAGTGCGGCGGCCGGCACGGGGTACGCTTTGGCGGGCGGTGGCGGTGGCGGCATGGGCAACACGGCCTGGCGCCCGCAGCAGTCGCCGCTGGGCCTGCGCGTGGCCGATGCCCCGTCGGCCTACGCCGCGCTGTACGCGCGCCCGGCCGGCAGCGATGCCTCGCTGCCGCCGATGCCCAGCGAGCAGGGCCTGCCGGTCACCGCGGCCGACAGTGGCGTGCCGCCGCTGGGCTATGCAGTGGCGCAGTTGCACGGCATCTACATCCTGGCCGAGAACGCCGAAGGCCTGATCGTGGTGGACATGCATGCCGCCCACGAGCGGATCGGCTATGAGCGGCTGAAGACCGCGCACGATGCCACCGGCCTGCATGCGCAGCCGCTGCTGGTGCCGATCACCCTGGCAGTGGGCGAGCGCGATGCCGATACCGCCGAGCGCGAAGCCGATACGCTGACCGCGCTGGGGTTCGAGATCACCCGGTCCGGTCCCGGTTCGCTGCATGTGCGCAGCATTCCCGCGCTGCTGGCCAACGCCGAGCCGGAAGGGCTGCTGCGCGATGTGCTCACCGACCTGCGCGAGCACGGCCAGAGCCGGCGCATCGCCAGTGCGCGCGACGAACTGTTGTCGACCATGGCCTGCCACGGTGCGGTGCGCGCCAACCGGCGGCTGACCCTGCCGGAAATGAACGCGCTGCTGCGCGACATGGAAATTACCGAGCGGTCCGGCCAATGCAACCACGGCCGGCCCACCTGGGCCCGTTTTTCACTGGCGGAAATCGACCGCTGGTTCCTGCGCGGACGTTGAAGGGGAGCACGATGCGTACTTGGGGATGGGGACTTGGCGCGGCAGTGCTGGCGCTGGGCCTGGCAGGGTGTGGCGATAAAGAAGCCGCGCCGGCGCCGGCGGCGGTGGATCCGGCATTCGCCGCCGAACAGCAGCAATGGCGACAGCAGCGCTACACCGAGCTGCACGCGCCCGATGGCTGGACCAGCCTGGTCGGCCTGCATTGGCTGGAGCACAAGGCGCACTACATCGGCAGCGGCCCCGGCAGCGGCATCCGCCTGGCCGTGGGCCCGGCCAAGCTGGGCATGGTGGCGCACCGTGGCGACATACTCACCTTCACCCCGGAGCGCGGCACGGCACTGACCGTGGACGGCAAGCCGCTCACCGGGCAGATCCGTTTCCAGAGCGACCGCGATCCGGCGCCTACGCTTATCGGCTTCGATGATGGCAAGGGCCAGCTCAGCCTGATCCACCGTGGCGAGCGCTATGCGCTGCGGGTCAAGCATGCCGACGCCTATTCGCGCACCGGCTTCACTGGCCTGAACTACTGGACGGGTGGTCCGGACTGGCGCATCAGCGCGCGGTTTGTTCCGCACCCGGCCGGCAAGACCCTGCCGATCGTGGACATCACCGGCCTCACCACCGAGATGCCGAATTCGGGTGCGCTGGAATTCGAGCGCGATGGAAAGACCTGGCGGCTGGAAGCGCTGGGTGAGCCGGGGCGCGAGCTGTTCGTGATCTTCGGCGACCGCACCAGCGGCCATGGCAGTTACCCGGCTGGCCGCTACCTGGACCTGCCCGCACCCGATGCGAGCGGCAAGGTGGTGATTGATTTCAACCACGCCTACAACCCGCCGTGTGCGTTCACGCCGTTCGCCACGTGCCCACTGACCCCGCCGGAAAACCGCCTGGACCTGAAGGTCGAAGCCGGTGAGCAGGCCTACCACGCACCCCAGGGAGGGGTTTGAGCATGACGATGCTGAAGCGACTGGCGGCCCCGCTGCTGCTGGCTACCAGCCTGCTGCTGGGCAGCGCAGCCACGATGGCCGCCGCCCCGGCGGCAAAATCCACCGCGCCGGTGCCGCTGCTGTGGAAAGTGACCGGCCCGGGCGACAGCCGGGTGTATCTGCTGGGCTCGTTCCATCTGCTGCGTGCCGACGATTACCCGCTGGCGGCCGACGTGGACCAGGCCTTCGCGGCGTCCAAGCGCGTGGTGTTCGAACTCTCGCCGCAGGACATGCAGTCGCCGGACCTGACCCGCAAGATGCTGCAGGCGGCGATGCGCACCGATGGCAGCGAACTCAGGCGTGACCTGGACGACGCCACCTGGACCAAGCTGCAGGCCTACGCGCGCGACAACAACCTGCCGCTGGCACAGCTGCAGGGCATGAAGCCCTGGTTCGTCGGGCTGACCATCACGCTGTCGCAGTTCGCCAAGATGGGCCTGGACCCGGCGCTGGGGCTGGACCGGCATTTCATGACGCGCGCCGCCGATGCGGGCAAGCCGACCAGCGGCCTGGAAGACATCGATACGCAGGTGGCGGTGCTCTCCGGCATGTCCGCGCAGGAGCAGCAGCAGATGGTGGCCGAGGCGCTGGACCAGGCCAGCGAGGCCGATGCGATGGGTCGCAAGCTGCACGATGCCTGGCGCCGTGGCGACGACAAGCTGCTGTGGACCTCGATGGCCGCGGAAATGCGCGGCGAGTACCCGCAGCTGTACAAGCGCATCAATACCGACCGCAACAATGCGTGGGTACCCAAGCTGGAGCAGCAGCTCAAGGCCGGGCAGGGCGGCACGCTGGTGGTGGTGGGCTCGCTGCACCTGCTGGGCGACGATGGCGTCGTCGAAAAGCTGCGCGCCAAGGGCTACCAGGTGGAGCGGATCTGCACCGGCTGCGCCAAACCCAAGCGCTGATTTCCAGGGGCGCAAATGAAAAAGGCGCGGCCGTGAGGCTGCGCCTTTTTTCATGCGGCCCCGCGCTGCCGGGCGAAGCAGTCAACGGCGGGTCTTGCCGGCCGTGGGGGATTCGGGCTTGCCGGTGCCCGTACCGGTGCCGGTCTGGGTACCCGGCGGACGCGGGCCGAAGCCGCCGCCCATGTTGCGCTGGAAGTCCTGCCAAAGCTCCAGGTTGCGTTCGGTGAGCTGGTTCATCATCGCCCACGGGGTCTGGCCGAGCAGGTTGCCCATCTGCTGACGGAACTGCTGCTGCTGGTCCAGGAAGACCTGCATGCTGCGCTCCAGGTAGTTGCCCATGAAGCCCTGCAGCGAATCGCCATAGAACCGGATCAGCTGGCTGAGCAGCTGGGTGGAGAGCATGGGCTCACCGTCCTGTTCCTGGTCGGCGATGATCTGCAGCAACACTGAACGGGTCAGGTCGTCGCCGCTCTTGGCGTCGCGGACTTCGAAGTCCTCGCCGTCCAGGATGAGCTGGCGCACGTCCTCGATGGTGATGTAACTGGAAATCTCGGTGTCGTAGAGACGGCGGTTGGGATACTTCTTGATGATGCGGTTCGCAGCCATGAAGCAATCACTCGTCAGCGTAAGGGCGAAGCATGGCGCAGCGCAGCACAGGTTGCAACCGCCTTTGGTCACTTGTGGCGCTTGGTCATGCTGCGCAGCAAAGACTGCAACATAAATGAGGTTGCGCAACCGGCGCTGCGCTGGGCCCTGCTTCGCAGCCCACGTTTTGCTGCGCAAAACGTGGGCCCCGGCGGCATGCCTCCTATTCCCCGCGCCTTCGGCGCGCCCCCTTTAACAAAAGGGGGCTCCTCCTGCGGTGGGTGGGCGGGTGAAGTGCAGCATTTTTTTGGCGCTATGCCGGTAGCGCCGGCCGTGGGAACCTGTGGTGGGGGCAACGGTGTAACCGTTACCAGCCCATGTGGTGGCCGCCGTTGATGTCGAGGTTGGAGCCGGTGATCCAGGCGGCTTCTTCGGCGACCAGGAAGGCGACGGCGTACGCGATTTCCTCGGGCTTGCCGAGGCGGCCGGTGGGGATGTCGGCGATGATCTTGGCGCGTACCTCGTCGGGCACGGCCATCACCATGTCGGTGGCGACGTAGCCGGGCGAGATGGTGTTGACGGTGATGCCGAAGCCGGCATTCTCGCGCGCCAGCGAGATGGTGAAGCCGTGCATGCCGGCCTTGGCGGCGGCGTAGTTGGCCTGGCCATACTGGCCCTTCAGGCCGTTGATCGAGCTGATCTGGATCACCCGGCCCCAGCCGCGGCGGCGCATGCCTTCAATGACCGGGCGGGTCACGTTGAACACCGAATTGAGGTTGGTGTTGATCACGTCGTGCCACTGGTCGGCGCGCATGCGGTGGAAGGTGGTGTCGCGGGTGATGCCGGCGTTGTTGACCAGGATCTCGACCGGGCCCAGTGCGGCTTCCACCGCGTGCACCATCTGTTCGGCGGTATCCGGATCGGAGACGTCGCCAGGGAAGATCGCGACGTCGCAGCCGCGCGCCAGCATCTTTTCGCGCCAGGCCAAGGCCTTGGCCTCGTCACGGTAGTTGGTGGCAACCCGATGGCCCTGGTCGGCCAGACGTTGGCAGATGGCGGAACCGATACCGCCGGTACCACCGGTGACCAGTGCGACGCGAGATGTCATGAGCAGCTACTCCGGGGCCAACAGGGGGGGGACAGCGATTCTGCAACATCGCGGCGGAAAATGGGCGGCTCAGCAGGCGTCGGCGTCAAGGCGGATGTCACCCGGTGGCAATCGCGCCGGGTCGAAGCCGGCAATGGCCCGTTCGAGGAGCTCGGCAACGCAGCGGCAGCTCTGCAGGCGTGCGGCATCCTGGCCAAGCTGCGCCCAGGCCTGCTGCAGGGCGGGCAGGGGATGATCGGCATCGACCGGGCGCGCGGCGGCGGATTTGGACAGTTTGAGCCCGTCCGGCTCCAGCAGCAGCGGCAGGTGCAGGTAGCGCGGGGTGGGCAGCCCCAGTGCCTGCTGCAGCAGGATCTGGCGCGGCGTGGAATCGAGAAGGTCAGCGCCGCGTACCACGTCGGTGATGGCCTGGTCACCGTCGTCGACCACCACGGCCAACTGGTAGGCCCAGTAGCCGTCCGCCCGGCGCAGCACGAAGTCGCCGACCATGGCATGCACGTCCTGGCGGATCCGGCCGCGCAGGCCGTCGTCGAACGCGACCACGCTGCCCGGCGGCACGCGCAGGCGGATGGCCGGTCGGGCGCGTTCAGTACGTGCCACGCAGTAATGATGAATACCCTGCTGCTCGGCCAGTTCGGTACGGCTGCAGTGGCAGGCAAAGGCCTTGTCCTCGGCCAGCAGGCGGTCCAGCGCGGCCTGGTAGAGGGCGTCGCGCTGGCTCTGGTGGACGATGGCGTCGTCGCTGCCCAGGCCGAAGGCGGCCAAGGCCGCCAATTGCTGGTCGATGGCGCCAGGCACGGTGCGGGGCGGGTCGACGTCTTCGACCCGGACCAGCCACTGGCCACTGGCGTGCCGGGCCAGCAGCCAGCTGCCGAAGGCGGCGAGCAGCGAGCCGGCGTGGAGGGGGCCGGTGGGCGAGGGGGCGAAGCGCCCGCGGTAGGCAGTCATGGACATGAACTATGAATCGTCGGTCAGGTTGCGACTTGAATTCAACATGAAGTCCCCGCAGATTTGCAGCAACACCCACCTGAAAGCGTCCTTTTCCCATGTTCAGTCGTATTGCCCTGTTCCTCGCGACCAACTTCGCCGTGTTGATCCTGGCAGGCTTCGTAATGCGCCTGGCCGGTATCGATCCGGCAAGCATGAGCGGCCTGCTGGTGGTTGCGGCCATTTTCGGCTTCGGCGGATCGCTGATCTCGCTGCTGCTGTCGAAGTGGATGGCCAAGCGTTCCACCGGCGCGGTGGTGATCACCGAGCCGCGCAACCAGACCGAGCGCTGGCTGCTGGCCACCGTGGAGCGCCAGGCGCGCGAAGCCGGTATCGGCATGCCGGAAGTGGCGGTCTATGACGGGCCGGAAATCAACGCGTTCGCGACCGGTGCCAACCGCAACAACGCGCTGGTGGCGGTCTCCACGGGCCTGCTGCAGAACATGAGCGAGGACGAGGCCGAGGCGGTACTGGGCCATGAAATCGCGCACGTGGCCAACGGTGACATGATCACCATGGCGCTGCTGCAGGGCGTGCTCAACACGTTCGTGATCGTGCTGGCGCGCGTGGTCGGCGGCATCATCGACAGTGCGCTGTCGGGCAACCGCGAAGGCGGCGGCCGCGGCTTTGCCTACTTCATCATCGTGTTCGTACTGGAAATGGTGTTCGGCCTGTTCGCGACCATGATCGCCATGTGGTTCTCGCGCCATCGCGAGTTCCGCGCCGACGCGGGCGGTGCGCACCTGGCCGGCCGCCAGAAGATGATCGCCGCACTGGAGCGCCTGAAGCTCAATCACGGCCAGAGCACCCTGCCGACCCAGATCGCCGCGTTCGGCATCGCCGGCGCCACTGCCAAGAAGCTGTTCCTCAGCCACCCGCCGCTGGAAGAGCGTATTGCCGCGCTGAAGGCCGCCAGCAACACCGTGGCCTGATGCGGTCCTGGAAGTTTGCTGCGAACGCCCGGCCTTTGGTCGGGCGTTTTCTTTTGCGGCATTGGTCGGTGCCCAATGCAAAAAGCCTTCGCCTGTCGGGCTTTCCGCGCTGGGGGACTAGCGTTTTCATTCTCTGCGCGCGGGGGAGCGGGGTGGAGGGGGTAGCGGGGCACGCGTGAACCCATCCATGGGGCTTATCGCAGCATCCATGCTGCTCAAAGCCCCGCTACCCCCTCCACCCCGCTCCCCCAGACGGTTGTGCATCGGCGGACAGGAAGTCAAAGGCAGGTGGCACAGGATCGATCGAGCCACAGCTCCCCGAACGAATCGGGTTCGCGCGCGTTCCGCTTTTGATCTTGTATCCGGTCGTCGCAGAGAACTGAGGGGGCGAGGGCGGGGATGCCCTGGCCGGACTTTGAGCAGCATGGATGCTGCGATAAGCCCCATGGATGGGTTCACGCGTGTCCGGCCAGGGCATCCCCGTCCTCGCCCCGCGCGGGAACAACGGAACAGCCAACGCTCTACGCGCGGAGGAAAAAAAACGGCGCCCGAAGGCGCCGTCGCGTGAATCTCACATCAATCCGATCAGAACTTCGCGTCGAACTCAGCAGCGTAGCCGGTGTTGACCAGCACCTTCTGCAGGATGTCGGTGTTCTTCACGTTGCCGGCCACGATCTGCTGGGTTTCCGGGCCACGGCTGTCCATGCGGCCCGGGGTGGCGCCCTTGAAGTCGCAGACGCGGCCGCCGGCCTCGCGGACCAGCAGTACGCCGGCGGCGATGTCCCAGGCTTTCACGCCCGCTTCGAAGTAGGCGTCGGCGCGGCCGCAGGCCACGTAGGCCAGGTCCAGCGCGGCCGAACCGGTGCGGCGCACGTCTTCGGCGTGGACCAGCAGCGCGTCCACCGCCTTCAGCTGGGCGCTGGTGCGATTGCGCTCGCGCGGGGCGAAGCCGGTGTGGATCATCGCGCCCGCCAGGTCCTTGCGGTCGGCCACGCGGATGCGGCGGTCGTTCAGCACCGCACCGGCGCCACGGCTGGCGGTGAACAGCTCATTGCGGAGCGGATCGAAGATCACCGCGTCGATCGGCTCGCCGTTTTCGACCAGCGCAATGGAGACGCAGTAGTGCGGGAAGCCGCGGAGGTAGTTGCTGGTGCCGTCGAGCGGGTCGATGACCCACATGTAGCGGTTGACGGCCTGCACGCCGCCTTCCTCGCCCATGATCCCGTACTCGGGATAGGCGCGCTTGAGTTCCTTGACGATCACCTTTTCCGCATCCGCATCGACTTCACTGGCATAGTCCATGCGCCCCTTCTGCACGACGTTCAACGCCTCCAGCTTGTTGATGTTGCGCAACAGCACGTTGCCGGCGAGGCGGGCGGCCTTGACCATGACGGTGACGGCGGGTTTCTGCATGGCGAAAAGCTCCCGGAAAGGCAGAGTAGGGGGTACTGGCGGGGGAAAAGAGCGGTCCCGGCGCAGAGGCCGGTCACACAGTTTACCATTTGTGACTGTCCTGCTCGCGTTTGGCCTGTTCATGTCCACTGAATCCGCTCCCTCCCGCATCCGTTTCGTCCTCGTGGGCACCCAGCACCCCGGCAACATGGGCGCCGCCGCGCGTGCCATGAAGACCATGGGACTGGGCCGGCTGGTGCTGGTCGCCCCCGAAAAGCCGCTGGATGAGGAAGCCTTCCGCCGCTCGGCCGGCGCCGAGGACGTGCTGGGCGACGCCCCGGTCGTGGCCACCCTGGCCGAAGCCGTGGCCGACTGCCGGCTGGTGCTCGGCTGCACCGCCCGCGCCCGCCGCGTCCAGCTGGAAGAACTGCTGCCCGGCGTGGCCGCCCAGCGCGCCTTGGCCAAGGCGGCCGAGGTTGATGGCGAGGTCGCCTTCGTATTCGGTCGCGAGCGTACCGGCCTGACCAATGAAGAACTGCAGCTGTGCCACCTGGCCGTGCACATTCCTTCCAACCCGGAGTTCAGCTCGCTGAACCTCGCCGCCGCCGTGCAGGTGCTGGCCTACGAGCTGCGCATGGCCAGCCTGGGTGGGGTGGAAGCGGCCGCGCCGGCCGATCCTGAACATCGTGAACAGCCGGCCAGCCACGCCCAGGTCGAAGGCCTGTTCGGCCAGCTCGGCCAGACCCTGGACGAGATCGACTTCCACAAGGGCCGCGCCCCGGATTCGGCCATGCGCAAACTGCGCCGGCTGTTCCTGCGCACCGAACTGAGCGAACAGGAAGTGCGGCTGCTGCGCGGCATTCTGGCCGACGCCCAGCGGATGGCACGTCTGGCCAACGCTAAACCGGAATGACCTGACGCACGTCTCACTTTTTCGGGTAGGCTGTCTCGATTCCTTGGGGGGAGCGGATGGGATTGCCGGTACTGCGATGGCTGTTGCAGGGAGGGTTGCTGTGTCTGGCCAGCGTCTTGACGGCTGGCACCGCAGCGGCCGCCCCTGATGACACCCGTCCGGGCCACCCCGAACCGGACCACGTCCTGGTGCTGGGCCGGATCAGCGACAACCCCAAGTCACACTATGCGCAACTGCAACCCCTGCTCGACTATGTTGTTCCGCGCATGCGCGATGTCGGCATCACCGAAGGCCGCATCCTGATGGCGCCCGATGCGCAGCAGATGGCCAGCTACCTGCGCCGGGGCCGGGTCGACTGGGTCACCGAAACCTCTGGTACCGCCGTCAACCTGGGCCTGCGCAGTGGCGCCCAGCCGCTGCTGCTGACCGAACGCAGCGGCGTGCGCGATTACCAGACCGTGTTCTTCGTGCGCCGCGACAGCCCGATCACCTCGCTGGCCGACCTCAAGGGCCACACCCTGGCCCTACAGAACGTGGCCTCCACCAGCGCCTACCTGGTGCCGGTGATGACCCTGTTGCAGAACGGCCTCACCCCGGAGATCCTGTTGTCCGCGCGCGACGCGGCCGCGCCCGATACGGTGGGCTATGTGTTCGCGCGGTCGGAGGCCAACATCGCCACCTTCGTGCACAAGGGCATGGTCGATGCCGGCGCGGTCAGCAGTGTGGACTGGGCCGATCCGCACCGGATTCCGGCCGCGTTCCGCCGCGACTTCCGTGCCATCCATCGCACCGAGCCGTACCCGCGTGCGGTGGAAGTGGTGCGGGCGGGGCTGGACCCGAAAGTGCGTGACAGGTTGCAGCAGGTACTGCTGGATGCCGCCTCGGATCCGCAGGCGCAGGATGCGCTCGAGAAGTTTTTTGGTACGTCCGGGTTCCATCGGGTCGATGCGCAGATGCAGCACCGTTTGGATGAATTGAAACAGGGTCTTACACGCGTGCGGATGGAAGTGGAATGAGGCCGTTGGGTTCCGGAATGCAGTCCCGTTTCGTGTTGGCGATGGGCGGGGCGATGGTGGTGGTGGTGGCGATCGTGGCCGTGGTGCTGGGGCGCCAGGCGGCGATGCAGGAGGAGGTCAAGCACCTCAGCGGCAGCGTCATCCACGAATTGTTCGACCGCAGCGTGCGCAGCCGGGGCGAGGCCCTGGCGCGCGAGCTGTCCGACGCGCTGGCCAACCCGCTGTACTACAACGACCTGGCCCAGGTAGGTGCGCTGGTGCGCAATACCTCGCGGCAGCAGGTAGTGCGCTACGTGCTGGTGTTCGACGAGGACGGCAAGCTGATCCACGACGGTTCGACCGAAGTGATTGATTTCGGCCGCCCGATGGAAGATCCGCTGGCCGCCGGGGCAGTGGGCGCGCGCAAGCTGGTGGTGCAGCAATCGCCCAAGGTGCTCGACAACGCGATGCCGATCATGATCGGCAACCAGCGCATCGGCGGGGTCCGCGTCGGCATGGCGCTGGATGACGTGCAGGCCATGGAGCAGCGGGCCAACCTGACCCTGGGCGAGCGCCTGCAGCAGGTGGGCAAGCGCCACCTGGGCTGGCTGCTGCTGATGCTGGGCCTGCTGCTGGCCATCGGCGCGGTGGTCATCGTGTATGTGCAGCGCACCCTGGTCGGCCCGATCCGCGGGTTGGCCGCCGCCGCGCGCCAGATCGAGGCGGGTGACTATCGACCGCAGCTGAGCAACAGCAACCGCCAAGACGAAGTGGGCGAGCTGGTGCGTGCCTTCGGCCGGATGAGCGAGGCCATTGCGCGGCACGACCGCGAAGTGCGCCACATGGCCTATACCGATGCCCTGACCGGGCTGACCAACCGGCTGGCGTTCCGCGAGGCGCTGGACCACCGGCTGATGGCCGCCCGCGCGTCCAACCACCGCTTGGGCCTGTTGTTCGCCGACATGGACGACTTCAAGCGCGTCAACGACACCCTCGGCCACGAGGCCGGCGATGAAGCGCTGCTGCAGTTCGCCCAGCGCATCAGTGCAGCCGTGGCCCAGGCCGGCGGCGACGAAGCGCTGCTGGCCCGCTTTGGCGGCGACGAGTTCGTGATCCTGATCGGCGATGGCGACGTGGCGGCGAGCGCGCGCCAGCTGGCTGAACTGCTGGTCCGCGAACTGAGCAAGCCGCTGGTGGTGCAGGGCCGCGAGCTGTTCCTCGGCACCTCCATCGGCGTGACCCTGTTCCCCGACGATGCCGCCGATGCGACCACCCTGCTCAAGAATGGCGACATCGCCATGTACCAGGCCAAGGTCGCCGGCAAGAACTGCTACCGCTATTACAGCCGGGCCATGGACCATGCGGTGGAACGCCGCGTGCACATGGAGCAGGAGCTGCGCGGCGCCTGGGAGCGCGGCGAGCTGCGCCTGGTCTACCAGCCCATCTTCCGTACCCGCGACCGCCGCATGGTCGGGGTCGAAGTGCTGCTGCGCTGGCAGCACCCCACCCTGGGCACCATTCCGCCCTCGGTGTTCATCGAAGTGGCCGAACAGAGCGGCCTGATCGAAGTGATCGGCCCGAAGGTGCTGCGCGCGGCCTGCATGGAAGCGGTGCAGTGGCCGCATTCGTCCGATGGCGAAGGCATGTTCGTCTCGGTCAACGTATCCCCGCGCCAGCTGCGCGGCGGCGAGCTGCCCCAACTGGTGGCCGACTGCCTGCGTGACACCGGCCTGCCGGCCTCGCGCCTGCATCTGGAGCTGACCGAAACGGCGGTGATCGGCGATGAGATGCTGGCCGCGGCGCTGCTGGACAAGCTGCACCGCACCGGCGTGAAGGTCTGGCTGGATGATTTCGGCACCGGCTTCTCGGGGCTGAGCCACCTGCGCCAGGTGCCGGTGGACGGGGTCAAGATCGACAAGAGCTTCGTCGCCGACATGCAGCGCGACCCGGACGACCTGGCCCTGACCACGGCGATCATCGCCATGGCCCACGCGCTTGGCATCACCGTGGTGGCCGAGGGCATCGAACAGGAAGTGCAGTTCGACCTGCTGAGCCAGCGCGGTTGCGATCTGGCGCAGGGCTATTGGCTGAGCGTGCCGATCACGGCCACCGATGTCGTGGAAATGATCGAATCGGGCAGATAAAAAGGCGCCGGAAATGTTCCGGGCCCCTGGTTGATTGATCCCGATCCCAATGGGCCCGTAACAATTCGTAGCCCCGGCCGTTGGCCGGCTGCTTTTCGTTCGGGCGTCATGAACGCCTGACGCGCGGCTTCGGAACGCCCACACGCCGGGGTGTTGGCCGCAACCGTTGCGAGACCGCCTCCGGACGCTTGGGCCGCGCTGCGCGCGGTGTCCGGCCAACGGCCGGGGCTACGAATTGTTACGTAACGTGCAGAGGTCCGGATACGTCAGGCGTCACACCGGCCGTTTGCTCGAATCGCCGGAAATTTCCCGCACCAGCTTCGGCACCAGGTACCCGGACAACCGCGCCGTCAGCTGCGCGTGCAGCGATTTGGCCGTTGCATCGTCCACCTCGAAATGCGCCACGCCCTGTACCCGGTCCACTTGGTACAGGTAATACGGCAGCACGCCTGCAGCAAAACTGCGCTCGCTCAGGTCCTGCAGCGCCTGCAGCGAATCGTTCACCCCGCGCAGCAGCACGGCCTGGTTGAGCAGGGTGGCGCCGGCGCCGCGCAGGCGCGCCATGGCCGCATCCACCGATGCATCGAATTCATTCGCGTGGTTGGCGTGGATCACGAACGCCACCGGCCAGGGCAGGGCGGCGATCCACTGCACCAGCTCCTCATCCACCCGCTCGGGCAGCACCACCGGCAGGCGGCTGTGGATGCGCAGGCGGCGCAGGTGCGGAATCTGCTTCAGCGCCTGGGTCAGCTCCACCAGCTTGTGGGTGGCCAGCGACAACGGGTCGCCGCCGGACAGGATCACCTCGTCGATGCCCGGGTCCTGCGCAATGGCGTCCACGGCCTCGCGCCAGCCCTCGCGGGCCGCGTTCTCGGTGCCGTAATCGAAATGCCGGCGGAAGCAGTAACGGCAGTTGATCGCGCAGCTGCCGGTGGTCACCAGCAGGGCACGGCCCTGGTACTTCTGGATCACCCCGGTGGCCTTGCGGGCGAGGCCATCGCCGACCGCATCCAGGGTGAAGCCCGGCGCGTGCTGCAGCTCGTCGGTCACCGGCAGTACCTGGCGCAGCAGCGGGTCGTGGCGGTCGCCCCGGCGCATGCGCGCGATGAAGCCCTGCGGCACCCGCAGCGCGAACTGCCCGGCCGCCTCGGCCGATACCGGCAGCGCGTCCGGATCCAGCCCCAGCTGTTCCAGCAGGGTCCGCGGGTCGCGGACCGCCTCGCGCCACAGCTGCTGCCAGCGGACGGGGGTGGGCAGGGGCGTGGCGGAGAGCTGCATGGAATGGGGGCCTGCGGTTATCATAGGGAAAGCCTTTCCATTCTATCCGGCTCGCCGCGCCTGCGCGGCGTTTGCCCATTCAGGAGTTTCAGCATGGCCACTGTTGGCATGAACGACGTCAAGAACGGGATGAAGATCCTGGTCAACAATGAACCGGCGGTCATCACCGAGACCGAGTACGTCAAGCCGGGCAAGGGCCAGGCCTTCACCCGCATCAAATATCGCTTCATCCGCTCCGGTCGTGTGGTCGAAATGACCATGAAGGCCACCGATGATGTGGAAAAGGCCGACGTTGTCGACACCAACATGGATTACATGTACAGCGACGGCGAGTACTGGCATTTCATGGACCCGGAAACCTTCGAACAGGTCCAGGCCGACAAGGCCGGCATCGGCGATGCGAAGAACTGGCTGAAGGGCGAAGAGTCCTGCATCGTGACCCTGTTCAATGGCTCGCCGATCTTCGTGCAGCCGCCGAACTTCGTTGAACTGAAGATCACCGAAACCGATCCGGGCGTCCGTGGCGACACCTCGGGTGGTGGCGGCAAGCCGGCCACCCTGGAAACCGGCGCCGTGGTCCGCGTGCCGCTGTTCGTCAACCAGGATGAAATCATCAAGGTCGACACCCGCTCGGGCGAGTACTCCGCGCGCGCCGGCAAGTAATTCGACAACGTCGAATTACGGTAGAGCCGACGTAGAGCCGACTGTCAGTCGGCTGCTTCAGGCGGGGTCTGAACGCGCGTCGCGAACGGCAGCCGACTGACAGTCGGCTCTACCCCACCCGCACATCGCGGTGATCCCGCAGCGTCGGATCACCGCTCCCCAAAGCGAGACCGCATGACCGACACCACCCGCATTCCCGAACCCTGTGACCTGTTGATCGAAGCCGGTTACGTGGTCCCGATCGAACCGCATGCGGTGGTGCTGGAAGACCATGCCGTGGCCGTGCGCGGCAGCGAAATCGTGGCGATCCTGCCGCGCGCAGAAGCGCGCGCGCGCTTCAGTGCCCGCCAGGTGGTCTCGCGTCCCGATGCAGCGCTGATGCCCGGCCTGGTCAATGCCCACACGCACAACCCGATGACGCTGCTGCGCGGAGTGGCCGACGACCTGCCGCTGATGGTGTGGCTGCAGCAGCACATCTGGCCGGTGGAAGCGGCGGTGATCGGCCCGGAATTCGTCGCCGATGGCACCACCCTGGCCATCGCTGAAATGCTGCGCGGTGGCACCACCTGCGCCAACGAAAACTACTTCTTCGCCGACGTCCAGGCGGCGGTCTACAAGCAGCACGGCTTCCGTGCGCTGGTCGGCGCGGTGATCATCGATTTTCCTACCGCCTGGGCCAAGACCGACGACGAGTACTTCGCCAAGGCCGGCGAGCTGCACGACCAGTGGCGCAACGACCCGCTGATCGGCACTTCGTTCGCCCCGCACGCGCCGTACACCGTCAACGACGCCAACTTCGAACGCGTGCGCATGCTGTCCGACCAGCTGGACATGCAGGTGCACCTGCACACGCATGAAACCGCCCAGGAAATCAGCGATTCGATCAAGCTGCACGGCCAGCGCCCGCTGGCGCGGCTGGACCGCCTGGGGCTGGTCAACGACCGCCTGATCGCGGTGCACATGACCCAGCTGACCGAAGCGGAAATCCACCTCTGCGCCGAACGCGGCGTGAGCGTGGTGCATTGCCCCGAATCCAACCTCAAGCTGGCCTCCGGGTTCTGCCCGGCCTGCGCCCTGCAGCGCGCCGGGGTCAACCTGGCGATCGGCACCGATGGCTGCGCCAGCAACAATGACCTGGACATGTTCAGCGAAAACCGCACCGCGGCGATCCTGGCCAAGGCCGTGGCCAACGATGCCACTGCGCTGGACGCGGCCACCACGCTGCGTGCGGCCACCCTGGGCGGCGCACGCGCGCTGGGCTTCGGCGACCGCATCGGCTCGATCGAAGTGGGCAAGCAGGCCGACCTGGTCTGCGTGGACCTGTCGGCGCTGGAAACCCAGCCGCTGCACCACGTGCTTTCGCAGCTGGTGTATGCCGCCGGCCGCCACCAGGTCAGCGATGTCTGGATTGCCGGGCAGCCCAAGCTGGTCCAGCGCGAGCTGGTCGGCATGGACACCGCTGCCATCGTCGCCAACGCCCGCCAGTGGCGCGAGCGCATTCGTCACGCTCGTCATTGATATGCACGCGCCTGAGGCGCGAAAAGGACAGCCATGAACGCCCCCCACGCTTCCACCAATTTCGACCAGGCCGAGCTGGACAAGTTCGCCGCGCTCGCCAACCGCTGGTGGGACGCTGACGGTCCGCAGAAGCCGTTGCACGCGCTGAACCCGGTGCGCCTGAAGTACGTTGCAGACCGGGTCACGCTGCGCGGTGCGCGCGTGCTCGACATCGGCTGCGGCGGCGGCCTGCTCAGCGAAGCGCTGGCCCAGGCCGGCGCCGACGTGACCGCCATCGACCTGGCCCCGGAGCTGGTCAAGGTCGCCCGCCTGCACGGGCTGGAGTCGGGCGTCACGGTGGACTACCGCGTGCAGGCCGCCGAAGACCTCGCCGCCGAACAGCCGGGCAGCTTCGACGTGGTCACCTGCATGGAAATGCTGGAACACGTGCCGGACCCCGGCGCGATCATCGCCGCCTGCCATCGCCTGCTCAAGCCGGGCGGCCAGCTGTTCCTGTCGACCGTCAACCGCACCCCGGCTGCGTTCGCCGTGGCCATCGTCGGGGCCGAATACATCGCGCGCCTGCTGCCCAAGGGCACGCACCATTACCAGGATTTCATCAAGCCGGCCGAGCTGGGCAAGTGGCTGCGCGAAGCGGATTTCAATCTGCGCGATGTCAGCGGCATGGCCTACGAGCCGTGGCGCAACCGCGCGCGGTTGAGCTCGCGCACCGACATCAACTACCTGGCCCACGCGGTCAAGCCCGACGCTGACGGCCGTGGCTGAGTCCGGTTTTCCGCGGGCGGTGCTGTTCGACCTGGACGGCACGCTGCTCGACAGTGCGCCGGACATGCTGGCCACCGCCAACGCGCTGCTGGCCGCACGCGGACGCGCCCCGATCACGCTGGAGGCGTTGCGCCCGGTGGTGTCCAAGGGATCGCGAGCGATGGTGGCCGTGGCGTTTCCGGAACTGGGGCAGGACGCACGTGATGCGCTGGTGCCGGAGTTCCTCGATCGCTACGAAGCGCTGATCGGCCAGCACGCGGTGCTGTTCGATGGCGTGGCCGGCATGCTCGACGCGCTGGAGGCCGCAGGCTGTGGCTGGGGCATCGTCACCAATAAGCCCGAATACCTGGCGCGGCTGATCCTGCCGCAGCTGGGCTGGGAAACCCGCTGCGCGGTGCTGATCGGCGGCGACACCCTGGCCCAGCGCAAGCCGCACCCGCTGCCGCTGCTGGCCGCCGCCGAGCGGATGGGCATCGACCCGGGCACCTGCATCTACGTCGGCGATGACGAGCGCGACATCGTCGCCGCCAACGCCGCCGGCATGGCCTCGGTCGCCGCCCTGTGGGGCTACCGCCTGGACGCCGACGACCCGCTGGCCTGGGGCGCGGAGGCCATGATTGAACAGCCGGCCGCACTTCAGCAGGCGGCCGCTTGGCCCGCCGCCCGAATCAACGCCGGCAACTGACAGACCCGGTAGGTACCGACCGTTGGTCGGTACGCTCTACTTCAGGAAATCCGAATGACCACCTCCACCGCCCTCGACAGCTTCCTCGACAAATGGCGGACCCGCTGGCCGGAATGGCAGGTGGCCGAACCGTTCATCGCCGAATCCCAGCGCACCCTGGTGGTGGCGTGGTTCGCGCTGCTGCAGGAATTCGACGACATCCTCAACATCGCCGGCGACCCGATGCCGGCGGACGCCAAGCTGGCGTGGTGGGGCGAGGAGCTGCGCAGCTGGGCCGCGCAGCGTTCGCGCCATCCGCTGGGCCGCGTGCTGGAACCCGTGCGCGCACCGTGGGGTGAACTGGCGGCGGCCTTGCCGGACCTGATCGAAGCACGCGCCGTTCCCGTGGACCCGGCGCAGGCGCAGCGCGCCCTGCAGGCCTACGGCGCCGCCGTAGCCGCAGTGGAAGCGGTGATGTTCGCTACCCCGGCGCGCGGCGACGTGGCCACCCCGGTGGTGCTGCAGACCCTGGCGCAGCGCCTGCACGAAGCGGGTGTGGCAGCCGTGCCACGTTCGCTGCTGGCGCAGGCGGATGGCGATGCCACGCAGCGCTGGGCCCAGCAGCTGGTGCGGCAGTGGCCGGCCCGCGTGGCGGGCCCGCGCCCACGCCGCCTGTATGCCTCACTCGCGCGCGCGCGCCAGCAGGCGTGGTCGCAGGGCCGCGAGCTCAAGGCCACCCCGGTGCGCACGCTGCTGCGCACCTGGTGGGCCGCGCGCGGGTGACGTGCCGTCGGTAGAGTTGGTTCCCAAACGACTGCCGACCATGATGATCGGCGCTGGGACGCATGACCTGTGCCGGAGAGGCGCCTTCGTTTCAGGTCATGCGTTACCGGATGTTGCTTCGTCTCGCATCATCAGGTCACCGGCCATCAGCCGGTCACTCCCGCATTTCAGGTTACTTCCCGCGTTCCAGCACCAGCAGCGGGTCGATCCGCGTATCGAACCAGTTCATGCCCCAATGCAGGTGCGGACCGGTCGCACGGCCGGTCGCGCCGACTGCGGCAATCACCTGGCCCTGCTCGACGCGGTCGCCGACCTTGACGTCGATCCGCGACAGGTGCAGGAAGTTCGAGCTGATCCCGAACCCGTGATCGAGCAGCAACGTGCCGCCGGTGAGGTACAGATCCGGTCCGGCAAACGTCACCACGCCAGCGGCCGGCGCCTTCACCGGGGTGCCGGTCGGCACCGCGATATCCATTCCCGAATGCCCGGAACCGGGCTGCCCGTTGTACACCCGCGCATTGCCGAAGCGGCCGCTGATGCGGCCCTGCACCGGCCAGATGAAGGCCTGCGCGAAATCGGCGCGGTTGTCATCGCGCGCCCGCGCTGCGGTCACCTGCGCCTGCTCGCGCTTGATCCGCTCGGCAATCGCCGGCGGCGGGTTCACGGTCTTGGGCGGCACGCCGTTGACGCGCTCCACCGGCCAGTCACGCGGGGTCACCGCGATGCTCACCGTTTCGCTGCCGCCATCGGGGCGCTGCACCTGGACCTGCAGCGGGCCTTTCTCATCGCGCCCGATCCCGAACACCACGCTGCCGTAACCGCTCACCCGCAGCGTGCGGCCGGCGTACTGCACCACGCTGCCGGCCGGCACCTTGCCGATCACCATCGCACCCTGCGACGCGCTGGCCGGGAACACCACGCGCGCGTCGGCCTGGGCCTGGGCGGGCGAGGGTAGCAGGCCGATCACGGCCACCGGGGCCAGGGCCAGCAGGCCCAGGCCCAACACGGTTGCCCGCATCAGCGGTCGTAGCTCATGCGCTGGCCATTCGGCGCGCCCACCAGCTGGGTGCCATCCCAGGCCAGCTGGCCGTTGACCCAGGTCGAGGCCACGCGCGAACGGAAGGTCATGCCCTCAAACGGCGACCACGCGCACTTGGACAGCACGTCTTCGCGCTTCACGGTGAACGGCACGTCTTCCACCAGCACCAGGTCGGCCCAGTAGCCTTCGCGCAGGTAGCCGCGCTGGCTCACATCGAACAGCTGTGCCGGCGCGTGCGCGAACTTCTGCACCACCTGGGTGATCTCCAGCTTGCCTTCGTGCACCAGCTCCAGCGCAGCCACCAGCGCGTACTGCACCAGCGGCAGGCCGGACGGCGCCTGCGCGTAAGGCTTCTGCTTTTCTTCCCAGGTATGCGGGGCGTGGTCGGTGGCCAGTACGTCGATCACGTTGTCGGCCACGGCCTGCGTCAGCGCCTCGCGGTCGCTCACTTCCTTGATCGCCGGGTTGCACTTGATCAGGTTGCCCAACCGCGCGTAATCGGTGCGGTCAAAGCGCAGGAAGTGGATGCAGGTTTCGGCGGTGATCTGCTTGCGGCTGCCATCGGCACGGATCAGCGGGCCCTTCTCGAACAGCTTCAGCTCATCGGCGGTGGAAATGTGCAGCACGTGCAGGCGGGTGCCGTGCTTCTTCGCCAGCGCCACCGCCAACTCCGACGACTTCAGGCAGGCCTCGCGCGAGCGGATGTCCGGGTGCTGTTCCGCGCTCAGCGCATCCCCGTACTTTTCGGCGTATTCCTTCGCCTTGGCGTCGATCATCGGGGTGTCTTCGCAGTGCGTGATGATCGGCGTGGGGGCGTACTTGAAGATCGCGTCCAGCGTTTCCGGGTTGTCCACCAGCATGTTGCCGGTGGAGGCGCCCATGAACACCTTGATGCCGGGCGAGGTCTTGGGATCCACCAGTTTGATGTCGGCCAGGTTGTCGTTGCTGGCGCCCATGTAGAAGCCGTAGTTGGCGCGTGCGCGACCGGCGGCACTGTCGTACTTGGCCTGCAGGGCCGCCGCGTTGAGCGTCGGCGGATTGGTGTTGGGCATGTCCATGAAGCTGGTCAGGCCACCGGCCACCGCGGCCGCCGATTCGGTGGCGATGTCGCCCTTGTGGGTCAAGCCGGGTTCGCGGAAGTGCACCTGGTCGTCGATCATCCCGGGCAGCAGCCAGCGGCCGGCGGCATCGACCACCGTATCGCCGTCCTGCGGCTGCAGGCCGGTGCCGATCTGCGCGATGCGGCCGTTGTCGATGCGCAGGTCGCCGTCGAAGATGCGGCCTTCGTTGACCATGCGGGCGTTGACGATGAGCGTGGAGGGCATTTCAGTGTTTTCCTGTGCAGCGGCAATCGGCGTGGCCGGTGCGCGGCGGCACCTCGTCCACGCCACCGGGATGGAAGGGGTGGCAGCGCCCCAGCCGGCGCGCGGCCAGCCAGCTGCCACGCGCAGGGCCATGCGTGGCGATGGCTTGCATGGCGTATTCAGAACAGCTCGGCATGAACCGGCAGCGCGGCCCAAGCAGGGGGCTGATGAAGCGCTTGTAGAAGCGCAACAGGGCAATGAGCAGGTGGGAGATCACCCCCCAATCTTAGAGCAGTTGGCATGAAGGCCGCATTTGTCGCAGGATGGGGTGTTGGACCCGTCCGCGCTGGTGCGCGGCGGGGCCGCCCCGGCGCCATCGCCGGGTCAGGTTCCGAACTGCGCAGGTCGTTCCGCCCCGGCGGGGGAACGGCCACACACCGCTGTGTTCTCCAACTGAACGGAGTAGGCGGAGTGGTTGCTGCTGCTGGTCGGGTAGGCTATAAAGGCCCGCTTTCCCGGGCCCCGGGGAAACCAAGGAAGAGCGTTTCGTGGCTGCTAAAAAAACTGCAAAGAAGGCCGTCCAGGCCGCCAAGAAAACCGCCAAGCCTGTTGCTAAGAAGTTGGCGGCCAAGACCGTTGCCAAGAAACCGGCCGCAAAGCCGGCGGGCAAGCCTGCATCCAAACAACCGGCGGCCAGGACGGCACCCGTGAAAAAAGCGGCGGCCAAGAAAGCCCCCGCCAAGAAGGTGGTCGCCAAGGCGCCGGTGAAAGCGCCGGTGAAGAAGGTGGCAACCAAGCCGCTGGCCAAGAAGGCCGTGGCCAAGAAGCCCGTCGCCAAAGCTGCACAGCAGCCGAAGGCTGCCCAGGCACCGGTGAAGAGAGCCGCGCCCGCCAGCAAGCCCGTGGGCAAGAAATCCGTAACGCCGGCGGCCAAGACCGCGCCGGCGAAAAAAGCGGTTGCCAAGCCTGCACCGGCCAAGCCGGCAAAGGCCGCCAAGCCGGCAACCAAGCCGGCAGCAACCAAGCCGGCTGCCAAGCCGGTTGCAGCACCCGTAGTGAAGTCCGCACCGAAGCCGGCACCGCCGGCACCGGCCAAGTCTGTCCCGGCCAAGGCCGCGGCCAAGCCTGCTCCAGCTCCGGCGCCCGCGCCGAAGCCGGTGGCGGCAGCCCCCGCGCCAAAAGCCCCGCAAAACAAGAATCCCGTGCCCGTTTCGAAATCGCCTGCAAAAACTCCCGTGAAATCCGAATCCGCCCCCAAGCCCGTGTCGCGTCCGGTTGGCAAGGTCGCCGTTGCCGTGGCAGCGCGTTCGTCCGCCCCGGCCCCGCGCACCAAGGTCAAGGTGGTCGAGTACAAGACTGACGAAGCCACCGGTCGTCCGATCCTGCCCGACGGCTACAAGCCGAGCGCGGAAGAGGAGTACATGAGCCCGCTGCAGCTGGAGTATTTCCGCCAGCGCCTGCAGCACTGGCGCAATGAACTGGTCGAGGAATCCAAGCAGACCATCGCCAACCTGCAGGAAGAAGTGCGTGACATCGGCGACGAAGCCGAGCGCGCCACCCGCGAGACCGAGAACTCGCTGGAACTGCGTACCCGCGACCGCTACCGCAAGCTGATCGGCAAGATCAACAGCACGCTCAAGCGTCTGGAAGACGGTGACTACGGTTTCTGCGTCGACACCGGCGAAGAAATCGGCCTGGACCGCCTCGAAGCGCGCCTGACCGCCGAACGCACCATCGATGCCCAGGAGCGTTGGGAGCACCTGCAGAAGCAGCAGGGCGACTGATCGCAGGTCGTGGATCCAATCAAAAAATCCGGCCAAGGCCGGGTTTTTTGTTGCCGTTTGCGGTTACTGCAGATCGCGCAGATTCAACCGGCGCAGGGTCGGGTTCTTCCAGGCGGTGATCCCGGCGACGCTCAACACCGCGAACCCGCCCAGCACCACTGCCGGGACCAGGCCCAGCAGCTTGGCCATCGTGCCCGCGTAGAACGCGCCCAGCTCGTTGGACGAGCTGATGAAAATGCCGTTGATCGATGACACCCGCCCGCGCATTTCTTCCGGCGTGGCCAGCTGCAGGATGGTCGAACGGATCACCACCGACACCCCGTCGAACGCCCCGTAGAACAGCAGGATCACCGCCGACAGCCAGAAGCTGTGCGACAGCCCGAAGCCGATCACGCACAACCCGAACCCGGCCACCGCGAACAGCAGCACCCGGCCCGCATGGCGCTGCAGCGGCCGGCGCGCCAGCCACAGGCCCACGCATACCGAGCCCAGTGCCGGTGCCGCGCGCAGGATGCCCAGCCCTTCCGGCCCGTGGTGCAGGATCTCGTGCAGGAACGCCGGCAGCATCGCCACCACCCCGCCCAGCAGCACCGAAAACATGTCCAGCGCCATCGCGCCGACCATGATCCGGTTGCCCAGCACGAAGCGGCCGCCTTCGGCGATGCTCTTGAAGATCGGCGCCGCCGGCCCGGTGTGCACCGGCTCGGATACCCGCAGCATGGCCAGGCAGCCCAGCGCGCCCAGCGCCGCCGCCACCGCCACCCCGTAGGACAGGCTCTTGCCGCCCCAGGCCACCAGTCCGCCGCCCAGCGCCGGGCCCACCACCATGCCCGCCTGGAACACCACCGAACCCAGCCCCGCGCCACGCGCGAACTGGTGGCGTTCCAGCACACGCGCGAACAGCGCGTTGTAGATAGGCGACAGGAACGCCCGCACCATGCCGGTCATCGCCACGGCCGCGTAGATCGGCCACACCCCGTGGAACGGCAGCCAGCCCTCGGCCACTGCCGTCAGCACCACCGCCGTCAGCACCAGCCCGCTGCACGCCACCATGCCCAGCCGGCGGCGCGGCAGGTGGTCCACCAGGTAGCCGGCGAACGGCGCCACGCAGAAGAACGGCAGCACCTCGGCCAGCCCGACCAGTCCCAGCGAGAATGGGTTGCGGGTGACTTCGTAGATATGCCAGCCCACCGTGACCGCCACGATCTGGTAGGACAGCATCGCCAGGATGCGGTACGCCAGCAGCAGCGAAAAACCCGGCCGCGTGAGCAGGCCCAGCGCGCTCTCGGCGGCTTCGGAAGGGGTCGGCGAACTCACGGCGCCGACTGCGCCTGCGCGGTCTCACGGATGAAGGCCAGCATCGCCGCCACCCCGTTGCTGCGGGTCGGCGACAGGTGCCGCGACAGCCCGATGTCCTGGATGTAGGTCGGCTCGGTGGCCAGGATCTCGGCCGCCGAACGCCCCGAATACACCCGCAGCGCCAGGTAGATCAGGCCCGAGACGATCGCCGAATCACTGATCGCATGGAAGCGCAGCGTATCGGCGTTGCCCTCCGGCACGATCCACACCATCGACTGGCAGCCCAGCAGGCGGTGTTCCTCGGTTTTCCATGCGTCCGGGAACACCGGCAGCTTGCGGCCCAGGTCGATCAGGTACTGGTAACGCTCGGACCAGTCGCCGAAGAACGCGAATTCCTCGGCAATGGCGGCCTGCGCGTCGGCAGCGGTGGGTTCAATCGGGAACGGGGAATCGATCACAGCCATCTCTACAGTTGTTACGGAACGTCGGGCCAACCCGACGGTAGCGCCCGACCGTTGGTCGGGCGGCCTTTCAACGCTTGCGTGACCAGCGCACGCCCTGCGCGGTGTCTTCCAGCACGATGCCCGCTGCGGCCAGCTGGTCACGGATCGCATCGGAGCGTGCGAAATCGCGGGCCTGCTTGGCCGCCGCGCGCTCGTCGATCAGTGCCTGGATGCGCGCGTCATCATCGGCGTCGCCGCCGCTGGTGCCGAACCACGCAGCCGGGTCCTGCTGCAGCAGCCCCAGCGCCTGCCCTGCGCCCAGCAGGGCCGATTTCCAGCCCGCCTTGTCGGCCGGTTCGGCGCGGCGCGCTTCCGCGCCCAGCCGGGCCAGCTCGGCCAGCGCCTGCGGAGTGTTCAGGTCATCGTCCAGCGCCGCCTCGATTTCGGCCGGGATGGCCGGGGTCGCGGCCACGTCGGCCAGGTCGCGCAGGGTGCCGTACAGGCGGTCCAGGGTACGCACCGACTGCTCGATCAGCGCATCGGACCAGTCGAGCGGCTGCCGGTAATGGGCCGACAACAGGGCCAGCCGCAGCGCCTCCGGGGCGTGCTGGCGGACCAGGTCGTGGACCCGCTCGATGTTGCCGATCGACTTGCTCATCTTGGCACCGCCGAAATTGAGCATGCCGTTGTGCAGCCAGAACCGGGCGAAGGTCTGCCCGCCGTGGGCGCACTCGCTCTGCGCGATCTCGTTTTCGTGGTGCGGGAACTGCAGGTCCACGCCACCGGCATGGATGTCGATGGTCGGGCCCAGGTGCGCGGCGGCCATCGCCGAGCACTCGATGTGCCAGCCCGGGCGGCCCCGGCCCCAGGGTGATTCCCAGCCCGGCAGGTCGTCGCTGGAGGGCTTCCACAGCACGAAGTCGCCCGGGTCGCGCTTGTACGGGGCCACGTCCACCCGGGCGCCGGCCAGCATCTCGTCCGGGTCGCGGCGCGAGAGCTTGCCGTAGTCGGCGTAGGAGGGCACCGAGAACAGCACGTGGCCGTCGGCCGCGTAGGCGTGGCCGGCCGCGATCAGCTGCTCGATCATGGTGATGATGTGCGGGATGTGCGCGGTGGCTTCCGGCTCGATGTCCGGCGGCACCACGCCCAGCGCGGCCATGTCTTCACGGTAGGCAGCGGCGAAGCGGTCGGTGATGGCCGAAATCGGCACCCCCTGCTCGCGCGCGGCCGTGTTGATCTTGTCGTCCACGTCGGTGATGTTGCGGGCGTAGCGCAGCCCGCCGAAGCGGCGCCGCAGCAGGTCGGCCAGCACCCCGAACACCACCGGGCCCCGGGCGTTGCCGATATGGACGTAGTTGTAGACCGTGGGGCCGCACACATACAGGGTCGGACAGGTCGGATCGAGCGGGGTGAACGGTTCGAGCTGGCGTGTCAGGTTGTTGTGCAGGCGCAGGGTCATGGGGGCGTAGGGCCGGGCGGAGTAGGGGCAAGCCCTCGATTTTAGATCACAACGGCCCCCAGCGCCGGCCCCGGGGCGCCGCCCGTTGCCCCCTGATTTCGCAAACGACACGGTTCGGTATGGGCAGAAGCGTCGCGGAAGGGTAATGTTCAGCCCCTTGTGCCACGCACTGCCTACACTATCCGCCTTGTCCTCTTTCCTGTTGCCAATGAAATCCGCTTCGTTGCTGACGCTGACCTGCCTGCTGGGGAGCGCCGCTTTCATGGCGTGCGCCCAGGACGCCGAAGTCCGTAACCGGGTGGTGATCGTGGAGAACGTGAAGTTCGACTACGCGCAGGTGCTCAACGTGGAGCCGGTGTTCCAGACCCTGCGGGCCACCCGCACCGAGGAACATTGCGAACCGGTATCCACCCGGACCCTGGCCCCGGTGAACGTCACCGGCGAAGAGCCGCAGGAAGAGAAGGGCCGGTTCGGCCGTTTCATGGATTCGGTCCGCTCCATCTTCAAGCGTGAAGACGGCAGCACCGAAGACATGGCCCCCGTCGTGGAAGCCCCGGCCGCCAACAACGGCCCGCTGCTGACCCGCGATTGCCGCATCATCCCGGTCGGCCGCGAGTTCCGCCGGCCCATCGCCTATGACGTGGATTACGTCTACAAGGGCACCAAGTACCGCTCGCGCCTGCCCGAAGACCCGGGCAACCGGCTCAAGATCCGCGTCTCCATCACCCCGTGGGTGGGAGCGGAGCAGGGCAGCGCGGCAAATCCCTGAACCGTCGGTTCAGGCCTTGCGCCGTGCCCGATCACATGCAAAGATGGGCGGCCATGAAACTCACCGACTTCCAGCACGACACCAGCGCCGCCCGTATGGCTACGGGCATGACGTCGCGTGCCCGCCGACCGGAACCCCACATTTTCGCTGGGTAACCGGAGCTTCGTGCTGTCTGTTCGGAAAACCCAGCCCCCGCGCTGGGTTTTTTCGTTTCTACGATCTGAAAAGTTGCATTTGTACCCTTTCTTCCATTGAAACCCGCCTCAAAGGATCGATCGATGTCCCTGAAGCACTTCCTGAACACCCAGGATTGGAGCCGTACCGAGCTGGATGCCCTGCTGACCCAAGCCGCGTTGTTCAAGCGCAACAAGCTGGGCGACGAGCTCAAGGGCAAATCGATTGCCCTGGTGTTCTTCAACCCGTCCATGCGCACCCGCACCAGCTTCGAACTGGGCGCCTTCCAGCTGGGTGGGCACGCGATCGTGCTGCAGCCGGGCAAGGATGCATGGCCGATCGAGTTCAACCTCGGCACGGTGATGGACGGCGACACCGAAGAGCACATCGCCGAAGTGGCCAAGGTGCTGGGCCGCTACGTCGACCTGATCGGCGTGCGCGCGTTCCCGAAGTTCATCGACTGGGCGCAGGACCGTGAGGACATCGTGCTCAAGGCGTTCGCAAAGTACTCGCCGGTGCCGGTGATCAACATGGAAACCATCACCCACCCGTGCCAGGAACTGGCCCACGTGATGGCGCTGCAGGAACACTTCGGCACCCAGGACCTGCGCGGCAAGAAGTACGTGCTGACCTGGACCTACCACCCCAAGCCGCTCAACACCGCCGTGGCCAACTCGGCATTGACCATCGCCACCCGCATGGGCATGGACGTGACCCTGCTGTGCCCGACCGCCGATTACATCCTCGATGACCGCTACATGGGCTGGGCCGAGCAGAACGTGGCCGAGAACGGCGGTTCGCTGAAGATCAGCCACGACATCGCCAGCGCCTACAGTGGCGCCGACGTGGTGTACGCCAAGAGCTGGGGCGCGCTGCCGTTCTTCGGCAACTGGGAACCGGAAAAGCCCATCCGCGACCAGTACAAGCACTTCATCGTCGACGAAGCCAAGATGGCCATGACCAACAAGGGCGTGTTCAGCCATTGCCTGCCGCTGCGCCGCAACGTCAAGGCCACCGACGGCGTGATGGATTCGGCGCAGTGCATCGCCATCAACGAAGCGGAAAACCGCCTGCACGTGCAGAAGGCCATCATGTCGGCGCTGGCCGGCCGGTAATCGCGCGTTTCACCCAATTTTTCCTATAAACCCCCACTTCGGACCCGACCCCCATGAGCAAGAAAGACATCGTCCTGGCCTTCTCCGGCGGACTCGACACCAGCTTCTGCGTGCCCTACCTGCAGGAGCGCGGCTACAACGTGCACACCGTGTTCGCCGACACCGGCGGCGTGGATGACGAAGAGCGTGATTTCATCGAAAAGCGTGCCGCCGAACTGGGCGTGACCAGCCACGTCACCGTCGACGGTGGCCCGGCCATCTGGAAGGGGTTCGTCAAGCCGTTCGTGTGGGCCGGCGAAGGCTACCAGGGCCAGTACCCGCTGCTGGTGTCGGACCGCTACCTGATCGTCGATGCCGCGCTCAAGCGCGCCGCCGAACTGGGCACCAACATCATCGCCCACGGCTGCACCGGCATGGGCAACGACCAGGTCCGCTTCGACCTGGCCGTGAAGGCACTGGGCGATTACCAGATCGTCGCGCCGATCCGTGAAATCCAGAAGGAACACACCCAGACCCGCGCCTACGAGCAGAAGTACCTGGAAGAACGCGGCTTCGGCGTGCGCGCCAAGCAGCAGGCCTACACCATCAACGAAAACCTGCTCGGCCTGACCATGTCCGGCGGCGAGATCGACCGTTGGGAAGCCCCGGGCGAAGGTGCCCGCGGCTGGTGCGCACCGCGCAGCGAATGGCCGGCAGAAGCGCTGACCGTGACCCTGAAGTTCGTCGAAGGCGAAGCCGTTGAACTCAACGGCAAGGCGCTGCCGGGCGAGCAGATCCTGGCCCAGCTCAACAAGCTGTTCGCGCCGTACGGCGTGGGCCGTGGCGTGTACACCGGCGACACCGTGATCGGCCTGAAGGGCCGCATCGTGTTCGAAGCCCCGGGCCTGGTCTCGCTGCTGGCCGCGCACCGCGCGCTGGAAGATGCCGTGCTGACCAAGCAGCAGAACCGCTTCAAGCCGGACGTGGCGCGCAAGTGGGTGGAGCTGGTGTACGAAGGCTTCTACCACGACCCGCTCAAGACCGACATCGAAGCGTTCCTGAAGTCCTCGCAGGCCAAGGTCAACGGCGAAGTGGTGCTGGAAACCCGTGGCGGCCGCGTCGATGCGGTAGCGGTGAAGTCGCCGCACCTGCTCAACACCAAGGGCGCCACCTACGCGCAGTCGGCTGATTGGGGCGTGGAGGAAGCCGAAGGCTTCATCAAGCTGTTCGGCATGAGCAGCACCCTGTACGCGCAAGTCAACCGCTGAGGCCCGGGCATGTTGGAACAGACGCTCCATCACCTGCAGGCGCTGGTGTCTTTTGACACCCGCAACCCGCCGCGTGCGATCACCACCGGTGGCATCTTCGATTACCTGCGCGCGAACCTGCCCGGGTTCAACGTGGAGGTGATCGACCATGGCGACGGCGCGGTCAGCCTGTATGCGGTGCGCGGTACGCCGCGCTATCTGTTCAACGTGCACCTGGACACCGTGCCCGATTCCCCGCATTGGAGCGCCGACCCGCACGTGATGCGGCGCGCCGATGACCGGGTGATCGGGCTCGGCGTGTGCGACATCAAGGGCGCGGCTGCCGCACTGGTGGCCGCGGCCAATGCCAGCGATGGCGATGCCGCGTTCCTGTTCTCCAGCGATGAAGAAGCCAACGATCCGCGCTGCATCGCCGCGTTCCTGGCCCGTGGCATTCCGTATAAAGCGGTGCTGGTGGCCGAACCGACCATGAGCGAAGCGGTGCTGGCGCACCGGGGCATCAGCTCGGTGCTGATGCAGTTCGCCGGCCGCGCCGGGCATGCCTCGGGCAAGCAGGATGCAGCCGCCAGCGCGTTGCACCAGGCCATGCGCTGGGGAAACCGCGCGCTGGACCATGTGGACTCGCTGGCGCATGCCCGTTTCGGCGGGCTGACCGGGTTGCGCTTCAACATCGGGCGCGTGGAAGGCGGCATCAAGGCCAACATGATCGCCCCGGCCGCCGAACTGCGCTTCGGCTTCCGCCCGCTGCCGTCGATGGACATCGACGCGCTGCTGGCCACCTTCGCCGGTTTTGCCGAACCGGAAGCGGCGCTGTTCACCGAAACCTTCCGCGGTCCCAGCCTGCCGGCCGGCGACATCGCCGAAGCGGAGAACCGCCGCCTGGCCGCGCGTGACGTGGCCGATGCGCTGGACCTGCCGATCGGCAACGCCGTGGACTTCTGGACCGAAGCCTCGCTGTTCTCGGCCGGTGGCTACACCACTCTGGTGTACGGCCCGGGCGACATCGCCCAGGCCCACACCGCCGACGAGTTCGTGACGCTGGAGCAGCTGCAGCGTTACACCGACGCCGTGCACCGCATCATCAGCGCCGGCGCCTGACCGAATGACGCCGTCGTGGCCCCCCACTGACGGATCTCCCACCGCGGCCACGGCCGCCCGTGACGATACTGAAATGCCTTCTTCCCTCCAGCCCCACCGCCAGACCCGCCAGACCATCGTGCGCCTGCTTTCCAGCATGGCCAGCGCGAAGGAGATCAGCCAGTACCTCAAGCGCTTTTCGCAGGTGGATGCCAAGCGCTTCGCCGTGGTCAAGGTCGGCGGCGCCGTGCTGCGCGATGACCTCGACGCGCTGACCTCTTCGCTGTCGTTCCTGCAGGAAGTCGGGCTCACCCCGATCGTGCTGCACGGTGCCGGCCCGCAGCTGGACGCGGAACTGTCGGCGGCCGGCATCGTCAAGCAGACCGTCAACGGCCTGCGCGTGACCTCGCCCGAAGGCCTGGCCATCGTGCGCCGCGTGTTCCAGGCGTCGAACCTGCAGCTGGTGGAAGCACTGCAGCAGAACGGTGCACGTGCCACCTCGATCACCGGTGGCGTGTTCGAAGCCGAATACCTGGACCAGGACACCTACGGCCTGGTCGGTGAAGTGAAGAAGGTCAACCTGGCCCCGATCGAAGCCAGCCTGCGCGCCGGTTCCATTCCGGTGATCACCAGCCTGGGCGAAACCCGCTGCGGCCAGATCCTCAACGTCAACGCCGATTTCGCCGCCAACGAACTGGTGCAGGAACTGCAGCCGTACAAGATCATCTTCCTCACCGGCACCGGCGGCCTGCTCGATGAAGAGGGCAGGGTGATCGACTCGATCAACCTGTCCACCGAGTACGACCAGCTGATGCAGCAGCCGTGGATCCACGGCGGCATGCGGGTCAAGATCGAACAGATCAAGGACCTGCTGGACCGGCTGCCGCTGGAGTCGTCGGTGTCGATCACCCGGCCGGCCGACCTGGCCAAGGAACTGTTCACCCACAAGGGCTCGGGCACGCTGGTGCGCAAGGGCGAGAAGGTGCTGCGCGCCACCGCCTGGAGCGAACTGGACCTGCCGCGCCTGAAGGGCCTGATCGAATCCAGCTTCGGCCGCACCCTGGTGCCCGATTATTTCTACAAGACCCGCCTGCTGCGCGCCTATGTCAGCGAGAACTACCGCGCTGCGGTGATCCTCACCGACGAAGCCGAAGGCGTGTACCTGGACAAGTTCGCCGTGCTCGATGACGCGCAGGGCGAAGGCCTGGGCCGTGCGGTATGGAACGTGATGCTGGAGGAAACCCCGCAGCTGTTCTGGCGCTCGCGCCACGGCAACCCGATCAATCATTTCTACTACGCCGAATCCGATGGCTGCTACAAGCAGGACCACTGGAAGGTGTTCTGGTTCGGTGCCGACGGCTTCGACCGCATCCGCACCTACGTGGACCATTGCGCCAAGCGCACCCCGAGCCTGGAGGGCTGACCCCGATGAATCATGCCGACTGGACCAAGGTCCCCACGCTGGACGGCCGGCATGCACGGCTGGAACCGCTGCAGATGGCGCATATCGACGGCCTGCGCGGTGCGCTGGGCGACGGTTCGCTTTCCGCGCTGTGGTACGCGCACGTGCCCAGCGCCAAGACCATGACCGCCTACGTGCAGGCCGCCCTGCAGGAGCAGGCCGCCGGCAAGGTGCTGCCGTTCGCCGTGCTCGACGCCGACGGCAACGTAGTGGGCAGCACCCGCTACTACGCGCTGGAAGAAGAGGTGCCGCGCCTGAGCATCGGCTACACCTGGTACGGCCCGCATGCGCAGCGCACCGGGGTGAACACCGAAGCCAAGCTGATGCTGCTCACCCATGCCTTCGAGCGGTTGAAGTGCATCAGCGTGGCCTTTGAAACCAGCTCGCGCAACGCCGCCTCGCGCGCGGCCATCGCCCGCCTGGGGGCCACCCAGGAAGGCGTGCTGCGCAACCACAAGCGCCACCCCGATGGCAGCCCGCGCGACACGGTTGTCTTCTCCATCATCGATTCGGAATGGCAGGACGTGAAGCGCACCCTGCAGGACCGCCTGGACGCACACGCATGAGTACTTCCAACAGAACGTTCACCATCGGCATCGTCGGTGCCCGCGGCCATACCGGCGCCGAGCTGGTCAAGCTGATCGCCGCGCACCCGCAGCTGGCGCTTGGCTTCGTGTCCTCGCGCGAGCTGGCCGGGCAGCGCGTGGCCGATACCTATCCCGAAGTTGCCGGCGAGCTGGCGTTCGAAAATCTCGATGCCGACGCCGTGGCCGCCAAAGGCGTGGACGCGGTGATCCTGGCGCTGCCCAACAACCTGTCGGCCCCGTTCGTGGCCGCGCTGGATGCCGCGCGCCCGGAGACGGTGATCGTGGATCTGTCTGCCGACCACCGTTTCGAAGGCAGCTGGTACTACGGCCTGCCCGAACTGACCCGGGGCGATTACACCGGCCAGAAGCACATCAGCAACCCGGGCTGCTACGCCACCGCCATGCAGCTGGCGATCAGCCCGCTGCTGGACCAGCTGGCCGGGCCGCCGCAGTGCTTCGGCGTGTCTGGTTACTCCGGCGCCGGCACCAGCCCGTCGGACAAGAACAACCCCGAACTGCTGCGCGACAACCTGATGCCGTACGCGCTCACCAACCACGTGCACGAGCGCGAAGTCACCGCGCACCTGCGCGTGCCGGTGGAGTTCATGCCGCACGTGGCCACGCATTTCCGTGGCATCACCATGACCGTGAACCTGTGGCTGCAGCAGCCGGTGACCCGCGATCAGGTCGTGGAGACCTACCGCCGCTTCTACGCCGATGAGCCGCTGATCGAGATCCTCGACGAAGCACCGTGGGTGAGCCGCATCGCCGGCCGCCATGGCGTGCAGATCGGCGGCTTCGACGTGGCCCCGGGCGGCAAGCGCGTGGTGGTCGTAGCGACCCTGGACAACCTGCTCAAGGGCGCGGCCACCCAGGCCATGCAGAACCTCAACCTGGCCCTGGGCCTGGATGAACTGACCTCGATTCCGCATTGATTGGAGCAAGACATGGCAGACCTTCTCTGGCAGAAGCCCGGCGTAGCGGTGGATGCGAAAATCCAGACCTTCCTCGCCGGCGATGACGTCATCCTCGACCGCGAGTTCTTCCTGTACGACGTGCAGGCCAGCAAGGCGCACGCGCAGGGCCTGGAGAACATCGGCATCCTCACCGCCACCGAGCGCAGCGATCTGCAGCGCGAGCTGGACGTGCTGGCCGACGATTTCCGCAGCGGCGCGTTCGTGCTCGATGAGCGCTTCGAGGATTGCCACTCGGCGATCGAAGCGCGCCTGACCGAACGCCTGGGCGATGCCGGCCGCAAGATCCACACCGGCCGCAGCCGCAACGACCAGATCCTGGTCGCCACCCGGCTGTGGCTGAAGGACAAGCTGCTGCAGGTGTCCGCGCTGAGCCGCGAAGTGGCCAAGGTCGCGCTGGACCGCGCCGAAGCCGAGAAATACCTGCCGGTGCCGGGCTACACCCACATCCAGCGCGCCGTGGTGTCCTCGGCAGGCATGTGGTGGGCCGGCTGGGCCGAAGCCTTCATCGACAACGCGGTGCGCGCGCACGACACCTTCGCGCTGGTCGATGCCAATCCGCTGGGCACGGCGGCCGGTTACGGCGTGAACCTGCCGCTGGACCGCGCCCACACCACCCAGGCACTGGGCTTTGCGCGCATGCAGATCTCGCCGATCTACGCGCAGCTGTCGCGCGGCAAGTTCGAGCTGGCCGCACTGGAAGCGCTCGGCGGTGCCACCCTGGACCTGCGTCGCCTGGCGTGGGACCTGTCGCTGTTCACCAGCGGTGAGTACGGCTTCGTCGCGCTGCCGGCGCAGTACACCACCGGCAGCTCGATCATGCCCAACAAGCGCAACCCGGACGTGATCGAACTGATGCGCGCCACCCACGCCAGCGTGGCTGCGGCGCGTACCGAGATCGAGCAGCTGCTGTCGCTGCCGTCCGGCTACCACCGCGACCTGCAGGGCAGCAAGGGCGCCATCTTCCACGGCTTCGGTCGTGGCCTGGCCGCGCTGGAACTGCTGCCGGCGCTGCTGGCCAACCTGGAATGGCGCGAAGACAAGCTGCGCGTTGCCATCGATTCGGGCATGTACGCCACCGACGTGGCCGTGGAAGCGGCCGTGGCCGGCGTCCCGTTCCGCGAGGCCTACAAGGCAGCAGCGGCGGCATCCGACACTGCCGGGCAGGGGCGTACCCCCGAAGGCAGCTTGGCCGCGCGCGTCTCGCCCGGCGCGGCTGCGGACCTGCGGCTCGACGAACTGCGCGCCCGCTGGGCGGCACTGGCGTAACGCAGAACGGCGGCCACTGGCCGCCGTTCCTGTATTGGCATGAATCCACGGAGTTCCGCATGAAGATCTGCTACCTCGTACTCGTTACCCGCACGCCTGAGTTCCGTGATGAAGCGGGTGCCGAACACGCACGTTTTCTCGATGAGGTGCGTGCCCGCGACCAGCTGCTCATCACCGGCGGCTTCACCGACAAGACCGGCGGCGCCTACGTGCTGCACAACGTGGCCGACCGCGCCGCCGCGCAGGCCATCGTCGATGCCGATCCCCTGATGACGCTCGGCAGCGCCACCGCCACCGTCCACGAATGGTCCACCCGCTGAGGCAGCCCCCGCGATGACCCCCACGCCCGTGCAGTCCCCGTTCCCCGAACAGCTGCTTCCCGGCTGGAAGCGCGCCGTGCTCAAGGTCGGCAGCAGCCTGTTGGCTGCCGATGGGGGTGGCCTGTCGCCCCGGCATGCACTGGGCCTGGCGCAGTTCGTCTCGGCGCACGTGCTGGCAGGGCGCGAAGTAGTGATCGTGTCCTCCGGCGCGGTGGCTGCGGGCCGGGCGATCGTGCCGCGCGCAATCGAGGCCGGCGCAGCGATGGCCGCGCGCCAGGCACTGGCCGCGCTCGGCCAGGCGCAGCTGATCGGGCTGTGGCAGCGCTTCTTCGAGCGCCCGGTGGCGCAGGTGCTGCTCACCCACGACGACCTGCGCAACCGCCGCCGCTACCTCAATGCCCGCGCCACGCTCAACGAGCTGCTGCGGCTGGGTGCGCTGCCGGTAGTGAACGAGAACGACACCGTGTCGGTGGACGAGCTCAAGCTGGGCGACAACGACAACCTGGCCGCCACCGTGGCCGCGTTGATCGACGCCGACATCCTGTTCATCGCCACCGACATCGACGGCCTGTACAGCGCCGACCCGCGCCGCGATCCGCAGGCGCGGCCGATCCACGACGTGCCGGAGCTGAGCCTGGAGGTGCTGGCCATGGCCGGCGGCGCCGGCAGCGGCGCGGGTACCGGCGGCATGCACACCAAGCTGGAAGCGGCGGCCAAGGCCGGCCGCGTCGGCATCGATACCTGCCTGTTCAACGGCCGCGATGGCGATGTGGTGCGCGCGCTGGCGCAGGGCCGGTTGTTCGGCACCCGCATCCATGCCGGGCAGACCCGTGAAGCCGCGCGCAAGTATTGGCTGCGGCATGCGCCGCTGGAGGCCGGTGCAATCATCGTGGATCAAGGTGCCGCTGCAGCATTGCGCGACAAGGGCGCCTCGCTGCTGCCGGGCGGGGTGACTGCTGCCGAAGGCGATTTCCGCCGCGGCGACATGGTGCAGGTGCGGCTGCGTACCGACAGCGGTGAAATGACGTTGGCGCGTGGGGTCAGCCAGTATTCGGCCAGCGACATCCGCCGCGTGGCCGGGCGGCATTCGCGCGACATTGAAAGCGTGTTGGGCTACAACTACGGTGGCAATGTGATCCACCGGGATGATCTGGTGCTGGTCTAAGCGAGCGTCGGCCCCGAAGCATTCTTGAAACGCGCCAAAACACCCTTCGTGATGAGAGATCCCATGGACATCCGTGATCAAGCCCTCCAATGCCGCGACGCCGCCCAGGTACTGGCGCAGCTTTCGTCCGAGGCCAAGGCGGCGCTGCTGGATGCCATGGCAGACGCGCTGGACAGCGACGCGGCCACCATCCTGGCCGCCAACGCGCTGGACCTCGCCGCCGCCGAAGCCAAAGGCACCGGCAGCGCGATGCTCGACCGCCTCGCCCTCAATCCGGCGCGCCTGTCCGGCATCAGCGCTGCCCTCCGCGAAGTGGCCGCGCTACCCGACCCGGTCGGCAGCATCACCCGCGACGATGTTCGCCCCAACGGCATCCGCGTGCAGAAGGTGCGCGTGCCGCTCGGCGTGATCGCGATGATCTACGAAGCGCGCCCGAACGTCACCGCCGACGCCGCAGCGCTGTGCATCAAGGCCGGCAACGGCGTGATCCTGCGCGGCGGCTCCGAAGCCATCCATTCCAACACCGCCATCGCCGCCTCGCTCAAGCGCGCCCTGCGCGCGGCCGGCGTGCCCGATGCGGCGCTGACCCTGGTCGAAGACCTGCGTCGCGAGACCATGCTCACCCTGCTGCAGCTCAACGACCTGATCGACCTGGCCATACCGCGCGGCGGGGAAGGGCTCATCCGCTTCGTTGCCGAACATGCGCGCGTGCCGGTGATCAAGCACTACAAGGGCGTGTGCCACCTGTACGTGGACCGTGCCGCCGACCCGGCCAAGGCGCTGGCGCTGCTGGTGGATGGTAAATGCAGCCGCCCTTCGGCCTGCAATTCCCTCGAAACCCTGCTCGTCCACGCCGAGGTCGCCGCGACGTTCCTGCCGCAGGCTGAAGCCGCCTTGCGCGAACGCGGGGTGGAGGTGCGCGCGGACGCGCGTGCCCGGCAGTGGCTGCCGCAGGCCACGCCGGCCACCGAGGACGATTTCGCGGCCGAATACCTCGACCTGATCATCGCGGTGCGCGTCGTTGATGACCTCGAACAGGCGTTGTCCCACATCCAGCAGTACAGCTCCGACCACACCGAAGTCATCGTCACCGAAGACGCGGCCGCCGCCCAGCGTTTCATCAGCGCACTGCGCGCCGCCGTGGTGATGGTCAACGCCTCGTCCCGCTTCTCCGATGGCGGCGAACTCGGCCTGGGCGCGGAAATCGGCATCTCCACCACGCGCCTGCACGCCTACGGCCCGATGGGCTTGGAAGCGCTCACCGTGGAACGCTTCGTGGTCCAGGGCAACGGCCAGACCCGCGCGCCATGACCGGCGCGCGGGTGCGTCAGGTAACGATGGTGGGTCGTTACAACGCCTTGTAGGCAATCCGCCGGTTCGCCGCGCGCCCTGCCTCGGTGGTGTTGTCGCCCACCGGGCGGTTCGCGCCGAAACCGCGTGCGAGCAACCGGTCCGCAGGTACGCCACGGGCAGTCAAGGCTGCCGCTACGGCCTTCGCACGCTGCTCGCTGAGCGTCTGGTTGGTCTCTGCATCGCCCTTGTTGTCGGTGTGTCCTTCCACTTCAACGCGGGCCCCTGCCGGCGCCGCCTGGATCGCTTTTGCCGCACCGTCCAGGATCGAATCACTGCTGCGGGTAATCACCGCCGACCCGGTTTCGAAGGTGATCGTGGTCTGGTTCAACGCCTGGGTCAGGTCGTCACTGCTGAAGCCTGGCGGTAGCGCACCCAATGCGGCAGCGCCTCTGTCGAACAGGCCCTCCACCTCCAGATTGCCCAGCTCCTTCTGGAACAGCTGGCTGACCGCCGTGCGTTCGGCCTCGGGCAGCCTGGACGTATCCAGTTTGAGCGAGTCACCGTTCAACCCGAACTGCAGCCCGTTCTGTTTCAGGCTGGGGATCAGATCGGCCAACCGGCCCAGCCAGCTGGCTTGCTTGACGCTGGTATCTACCTGGATGTTGGAGCTGACATTGCTCTGTCCAAAGGCGCCCGCAAAGGCCCCCAGCAGCTTCGCCTTGTCGGCCACCGACCCCAATGTGCCGTTCAACGTCACCTTGCCGTCGGTGTTCTGGAACGACAGGGTGGGGTGGGTGGACACGGCCGCGACGTTGGCGGCCGGCGCGGTAACCCCTGGCGCCTTGGCCACGTTGCGGGATTGCCACCCACACCAAGCCAATGCCAGCAGAGCCAGCAGCGGCAGCAGCCAGCGCCACAGGCGGAAGGGGGAGGATTTCTTTCCCTTCGTGCTCAACAGACCGGTGAACGCGGCTGGAAGCGAGGTCGGCATCACCCCGCCGGCGGTCACCGCCCGGACGATCGCCGGCAGGGCGGTTGCCAGCAGCGCGGGGGCCACGGCGGGCGTTACCCCGGCCTTGCTGGCGATGTCCTCGATGCTCTGCCCGCCCAGCGCGCTGCGGATCTGCCCGGCATCGACAGCGCGCATGTTGGGTTGGCCTGAGAACCAGGACTTGAAGACATCGCCAAGTCCGGCGGCGGAGAATCTGTCGGCCAGGCCGGCGAGTCCGCCGGGCTGTTTGAAGATGTACTCGATGACGACGCCGATGAATTTCTGGGCGTTCGGTCCAAGGCCGGTGGCCCGGGCCACTTGAGTGACCAAAGTCTCGATAGACGACATGATGTATCCCCTCACAATGAAGTGCGGGATGTCTCCGAGGCGGAGCGTACGCCTGGGCTGGGTCAGGGATGTGAAGGGTTCTACACATCCAGGGCAGCCACGCAGGGCGTGGCGCTACCCGTCATCTCATCTGGATGTTCTGGTTGGTCAGGCCGATCGGCCTGGCGTGGTCATCCATGTGCAGGGTCACCGCTTTGCCGTTGGCCAGCTGCGCGGCCAACGCGGGGCTGGCGCCCAGGTTGTGCGCGATCTCTTCCAGCGACACATCCGCGCGCGCGTTGCGCCGGTCCTTGCCGGCGAAACGCATGCGGTTGTATTCCGCCCAGGCGATCAGCAGCACCGAACAGCACACCAACATCACCGGCAGCGCGATGACGATGAACGGGTCCACGCTCTGCTTGTACTCGTACAGCTGCAGCCACGCCAGCTGCCCACCGAGCAGCCAGGAAATCGCGGTGATCAGCGGCGCCCAGAGGTAGAAATAGAAGCCCCAGAACGCGATGGTGACAAACCCCCACGCGGTGCGCTGCAGCCGTGGCTGCTGGCGTGTCTTGCGGATCAGGCGGGAGTCGTAGCGGCGGGTCGGCTTGGAAGCGTTCATCGTATACCCCGGTCAGGACTGACCCAGATCGCGCGCTTGCCACGCCGCTTCAACAGCGTCTTGGGCAGTGCCACCAGGGTCGTGAACAGACTGATGAGCCAGTACGCCATCGGGTACCAGATCACCCAGAAGTAATTACGTCCAATATGCGTTTCGTAACGGCGGTCGATGATCAGGCTGCTCGCGAACTGCAGCAGGCACACCAGCGCCAGGATCACGCCGTGCCATTGCGGCAGCAGCGTGGCGATGTACAGGTCCTGCGGCAGCGGGATGAACTTGCCCAGCGCCCACAGCACGATGATCGCCAGCATCGTGTACGCCCACAGCACGCTGAACATGTATTCCAGCAGCACCCCCCACATGCGCCGCTTGCGCCAGTCGAACAGCGAACGGCCATGCCGCAGCAGCACTTCCACGCCGCCCTGGGCCCAGCGCAGGCGCTGCCGCCACAGCCCCTTGAGCGTTTCCGGCATCAGGATGAAGCACAGCGCGTTCGGCTCGTAGCGGATGTCCCAATGATCGATCTGCAGCCGCCAGCTGATGTCGATGTCCTCGGTGATCATGTCATCGGCCCAGTAGCCGATGCGGTGCAGCGCGGTGCGTCGGAACCCGGCAATCACCCCGGAAATGGTGAAGATGCGCCCGTACACGCGCTGCGCACGCTTGATCATGCCGATAATCGAGGAGAACTCGGCCACCTGCAGCCGCCCCAGCAGGGTGGAGCGGTTGCGGATGCGCGGGTTGCCGGTCACCGCGCCGACGCGCGGTCCGGAGGTCAGGTGCCAGACCATCCAGTGGGTGGCGTGCTCTTCCAGCATCGCATCGCCATCAATACACACCAGGTATTCCGAACGCGCCGCCAGCGCGCCCATGCGCAGTGCATTGGCCTTGCCCAGGTTGCGGTCCAGGTGCACCACGCGCAGGCGCGGGTGTTCGGCGGCCATCGCATCCAGGCGGGCCCCGGTATCGTCGCGGCTGCCATCGTTGATGGCGATCACCTCGAAATCCGGGTACTTCTGCGCCAGCGCCGCGCCCAGCGTATCGGCCAGGTTGTCGGCCTCGTTGTGGCAGGGGATCAGGATCGACGCGAACGGGTAGCTGTCCATCGGCGGCGGATCGTCGCGCAGCCGCGCCTTCCGCTCGCGGCGGAAGAAGTAATACAACCCCCCGGACATCCAGAAGAACGCCATCACCATCGGGTAGAAGAAGGCGAACTGGAACAGCAGGTAGAGGAGCGGATGCATGGCGGCCTCACTTTTCCTCGTACGGGAAGGTGCGTGCCGACATGGCCGCGCGCGCATCGTAGGTGGACGGCTTCCCCGCAATGAAGTCGTCCGGGTACCAGGCGAAATGACGCACGCCCTGCGCCTGCAGGCGCCGGATCTGGGCGCGCAGCACCGTGCCGGAAATCGGCTTCTGCGTGCGCCAGTCCACCGTCTGCAGCTCGAACATCGTCTGTGACAGCTGCGGGTCGTGCTCACGCACCGCCTGCACCAGCCGGTCCAGCCATTTCTGCGGGTCGCGGCTGCCTTCCATCCACGGCATCGCCATCAGCGCGGTGTGGTCGTAGGCCTTGTTGAACAGGTCCAGGCGCTGGGCGAACCAGCTCGCGCTCTGCGGCTGCAGCACCGGCTGCGCGTACAGGTTGCGCACCGTGGCCAGCTTCGGCCGCCAGCGCTGCGCGGCGTTGCGCAGCTCCAGGGTGAAATCGATCAACGCCTGGGTGCGCGCGCCATCGTCGCCTTCCTGCGGCAGGCTGGCCAGTTCGGTGTCGCGCAGGTAGGCATCGTCGTGGAACAGCAGGCCCTCGAAGTACGAGTTGATCGCCAGGTCTTCGTAGATGTCGTCGATGATGTGACGCACCCGGGGGTTGGTGAAGTCCAGGCGGAAGATGCCGTCGCTTTCCGGACTCTCGATCGCCAGCGCCTTGCGGATCGCCGGGTCCTTGAGCTCATAGCCCAGCACCGGCAGCCACGCGTACACCTTCACCCCGGCGCGGGTCTTGAGCTGCCAGGCCACGCGGTTGAACAGGTCCGCGCGCATCGGCAGGTGCCGGTTGGGGAAGTACAGCGCATCGGCCGAGCCGTTGCCGTCCGGGTCGGCGAAGGCCTGCAGGAACACGTGGGTCGGGCCGATCTTCTTGACCCGTTCGAGCAGCGCGTCCAGGTTCTTCGCCTGCTGGGCCGGGTTGGTGTCGTACACCGCGTCCAGGTCGATCTGCAGGGCGCGCATGCCGTCGCGTTCGACGTCGCGGCGCAGCTCATAGGCCAGCTGGGTCACCGGCGGGTTGCCGGTCACCAGCAGGCGGGCCAGGCCGTGCAGGTCGCGCGTGACCGGCGTGCTACGGCCTTCCAGGTCGAAGGACACCGGCATGCCCAGGTCTTCGGCGATCTTGTTGCTCAGCGCGTTGTATGCCGCGTACGGCCACACGATCGCCTTCGGGCTCACGCCTACGTTGTCCTGGATGCGCTTCACGCTCAGGCCCAGGTCGGCACGCAGCCGTGCCTGGTACTCGGCTTCGGTTTCGTAGCGCTGCGTGGCCGGGTTGTAGGTGCGGGTGATCACCGCCGGCGTCGAATTGCCCTGCGGGTTGGACTGCACGCCGTGGTGCAGGTTGTCGGTGTGGCTGGCCAGTTCAACCAGGCCGCTGCGCTGCATCTCGCGCAGCTGTTCCCAGGTGAGGAAGTCGTCGCGGGTGAACGGGCGGTAGCCGTAATCGATCTGGCGACCGGCCGGCATGTCCACGTAATCGGTGATCACCGCCACCAGCGCCGGATAGTTGTAGGCGCGCAGCAGCGGGAACACCTTGCTGTACACGCTGCGCAGGCCGTCATCGAAGGTCAGCAGCACCGGCTTCGGGGGCAGCGGCGTGCCACCCTGCGAGGCGGTGATCAGTTGCGACAGCGACACCGGGTGGTAGCCGTGCGCCGACAGCCAGTCCAGGTGCGCGGCGAAGTTCTGCGTGCTCACCGAGTACGCGTCCGGGTCCCCCTTGGTGGCCACGTCGTCGCGGATGTCGTGGTAGCTGAGCACCAGCAGCCCGTTGTCGGCCGAATCCAGTACCGGCGGGGCGGCGTGCGCACTGCTGCACACGCCCAGCACGGCCAGCAGCAGCCAGGAGGTAAAGCGCTTCAAGTCCATGTGTCGCATCTCATTGTCCCCAGCGCAGGCCGGCATCAAGGCCGATGTGTCGTTCACGGTTGCCGTCGTAGACCGGCCGCGACCAGCTGATCCCGTATTCGAAGATCCGCCCATCGGCCAGCTGCCACTCGTGGCGATACTCGGCCGACGGCACCAGCGCACTGCCAAAACCCTGCTGCCAGTAATTGCCCAGCGACACCGTCAGGCGGTGGCGGAAATGCCGCTCGTAGTGGCGCCACAACTGCTGGTCCACGCGCAGGCCGATTTCCGCCGAACGGTCTTCGGACGGATTGAAGTAGGGCACGTCGTCGCGGCTGCCGCGGCTGGCATACAGGCTGCCCAGGCCATCCAGCAACAGGGTGGGGCGGGTGAGCAGGCGCTGTTCGATGCTGGTGCTGAGCGTGTCGCGGCGGTTGCCGTCGTCGTAGCGGAACTGGCTGGCGCCCGCGCTCCAGTGGGTGAGCTCGTTGCGGCGGTAATCCACCGCCAGTGCCACGCTGTCGGCGGTGATGCCGGAAATGCGCGCCTGCAGCGAGGCATCGGCGGCGTTGCGCGCGGCTGTCACCCCGGCGTGCCAGCGGTCGTTGAACTGCCAGCCGAAGCCGCCGCTCAGGCCGGTTTCGCCGATGTCATCGTTGGCGCGGTTGACGAACACTTCGGCATCGGCCTGGCCGAACCGGTAACGCGTGCCCAGCCCCACCCACAGCGGGCGGATGGTCTGGTCCTGGAAATCCACGCTGCGGCGGTCGGCGAACGTCACCACGCGCCAGCGGTCGTCGATCACCGGCGACTGCAGTTCCACGCCGTAACGCGCATCGTCGTTGCCCAGCGGCGAGGTGCCACCGCCGCCTTCGCTGCGGCCGCCTTCGGCGTACGCATGCAGCTGCCAACCGCGGTGGGCCTTCCAGCTGCGGTCCATGCGCTGCACCGAGGACTGGTTCGGGTAGCGTTCCAGCAGGGAATCGTGGATCGGCCGCGCCAGGTCATCGCGCTGCAGCTGCACGTAGGCGTCGTACTGGCCCAGGCGCGCCGAGACGTCGCGCGGGTCCAGCGTATTGGCCATGCTGTAGCGCTCCAGCGCCCGCCGCGGCCAGCCGCGCATCATGTAGACGTTGCCCAGCGACGACTGGGTGCCGCCGTTGGCCGGGGCCAGTTCCACCATTTTTTCCAGATCGTGCTGGGCGGTGGCCAGGTCACCGCTATAGGCGCGGATCATCGACAGGTTGAGATCGGCCTCATAACGCGGCCAGTTGGCGTAGGGCGCGCGTGCGCCTTTGGCCCAGCGCCACGCCGGCTCCTGCGCCTGCCACTGGGTGAGCACGTTGATCGCGGTATCGGCGCGCTCGCTTTCCAGGTGCGCATAGGCCAGTTCCGAATGCACTTCGGAGCGGCCCGGGTCGGCCTTGAGCGCCGCTTCCAGGACCGGGATGGCTTCGTCGGGGTGCTGGCTGGCCATCAGCGAATCGCCTACGGCCGCCATCAGGTAGTTCGGCACCTCATGGCCTTCGGCGAGCAGGGCGCGGTATTCGTCGCGCAGCTGCTCGTGGCGGCCCAGCCGGTTGAGCAGGATCAGCCGGTCATAGCGGATGCGCAGCGGTGCGGTCTGCACGGTGAGGCCGTCGCGCTGCAGGTAGCGCTCCATCTGCGCGAGCGCGTCTTCGGCTTCGTCCAGGCGGGTGTCTTCGCTGGCGCCATAAGCCAGGCTCCAGCCGACCCGCTTGGCCAGGTAGTTGGCTTCGAAGCGCTGTTTCTGCGCCTCGTCGAACAGGTCGGGGCGCGCCTGGTACAGCTGCCACGCACGGTGCGCATTGCCGATGTCGGACAGGGTGAGCACCTGCAGGCGATACAGCAGGTCATCGTTGGGCGCATCCGCCCGGGCGCGCTCGATCGCGCCCAGCGCGTCAAGCCAGCGCGCCTGGTCACGGTAGGTGCTGATTTCCGCCAGGTGATCTTCCCGCGAGGTGGCCGCCGAAGCAGGCAGAGCGGTCAGACAGAGTGTGGCGCATACCAAACCGACGCAGAGCGCCAGCGGCCGATGCTTGTACATGGAACCCCCGGGAGCATCCCTTCAGAGAATCTACTTGTGCGTGGAAATGTGACGCACATCACATGCCAATCGTGCACGACTTCGTCGATGTAGACAAATTGTTAAGGCGCAACACGGCCTCCGCAGCTGTGAAAACAGGCGTGATGGGGACTGCAAGTTGTTGAAAAGCAAGACCATCCGGCCGCCGCCACGGCGCTGTTCCCGGGGTCTGTACACCCTGAAACCGTTCATCGGCCCCGGGGCCATGACACCCCGGGGTTGCTGCCATGCCTGCTGACCCGCAACGCAGGTCAGTTTCCGACACGCTACGTCACTAGGTGCGCACAATCCGTGATGCATTCACCGAAACAGGGCGACACGCCCTGCGGGTCCGCGCGGACGTCACCACACGTCTTCCAGCTTCTGCGGCTTGCACGCCACCCACGACGCACACAGCAACACCACCGCGCACACCAGCAGGAACCCGAACGGCAGGTACCATGCGCCGCTGATGGCATGCAGCCAGCCGAACAGGAACGGGCCCAGGCAGCTGAAGGCATAGCCCACGCCCTGCATGAAGCCGGACAACGCCGCCGAACCGGCCGGCGTGCGGGTGCGCAGGTTGATCAGGGTCAGCGCCAGCGGGAAGGTCGAGGGGCCGATGCCCAGCAGCACCGCCCACAGCCACGGCGCCTTCATCGGCGCGAACAGCAGCCCGGCGAACGCGATCAGGAACGCGCTGAACCCGACAATCACCAGCGGGAAGGGATTGCGCAACCGCACCGCCAACGCCGGCATGGTCAGCGACGGCACCAGGCCCAGGGCCGCAAAGATGGCCACCATGATCCCGCCGAACGCCGGCGTCGCCCCGGCTTCCACCACGATGCGCGGCAGCCAGGTGAACATCGAATAGGTCATCAGCGAGGTCATGCCGAACATCAGCGCCATGCCCCAGGCCAGCGGCGTGCGCCAGACCTTGCCGTGCGGCTGCGCGGCCGGGTCGGCGGCGGTATCCAGCGGGTCCGGGTGCGGGCGGCGGCGGGCCAGCGCGATCCAGGGCAGCGCAGCGGCCACCGCGAAGATCGCCCAGATGCCCAGCGACACCCGCCAGCCGGCCTGTTCGGCCAGCGGTACCGCCATCAGCGCCGGCACCATCGTGCCCAGCTGCAGCACCGTTATATAGAGCGTGCTCACCGTGCCCACGCGGTTGGCGAAGTAGCGCTTCACCAGCGGCGGTACCACCACGTTGCCGATGCCCATGCCGGCCAGCGCCACCACCGAGCCGAACAGCAGGCTGCCCACGCCGCCGGCCATCGAGCGCAGCAGCAGGCCCACCGCCGCCAGCACCATCGCCAACAGGGCGGTGCGCTCCAGCCCGATGCGGCGGGCCACCATCGGCGTGGTCACCCCGAACAGCGCGAACGAGGCCGTGGGCAGCATGCCCAGCACGCCGGTCATGGTGGTGCCGAACCCGAAGGTCTGGCCCAGCTGGTCCAGCAGCGGGGTGATCGAGGTCACCGCCGTACGCAGGTTCAGCGCGGCCAGCAGGATGGCGGAAAACGCCAGCACGCGTCCGCGCAGCAGGGACGTGGAATGGGGGTCGGCAGGGGTCATGGCAGGAATCTCTTGCAGGTGGCGCGGCACGTGGGGGTGCAGCGGAGTGCGGGCGCTCGGCGCAGGCCGTGAAGGACAAACGCTGCCGCATTGTACGCGCGGTAGCGCCACGCCCTGCGTGGCTGCTTGCGGGCGACAGATACAAAAAAGCCCGGAGGACATATGTCTTCCAGGCTTCAATGTGACCACTTGTATGGTCGGGGAGACAGGATTCGAACCTGCGACCTCTACGTCCCGAACGTAGCGCTCTACCAGACTGAGCTACACCCCGTAAGGAGCCGCCTATTGTATCGATCCCGCCCTTCGGCGGCAAGGGGGACCGTTTGTTCACCTTCGGATGCCGTGTTGCCACGACCTTGACAAAAAAGCCTGGAAAACCGTGTTTCCAGGCTTCAATGCGACCACCGGAGTGGTCGGGGAGACAGGATTCGAACCTGCGACCTCTACGTCCCGAACGTAGCGCTCTACCAGACTGAGCTACACCCCGAAGGAGCCGACAAGGATACGGTGTGAAGGGATTATCGGCAACCTTTTTTTACCGCGAAGAGCAGCCGACTGACAGTCGGCTCTACCGGGCGTCGCGGTCGGTGGTGCCGACCTCGCGCGCTTCGAACCACATGCCGTTGAGGATGGCGGCGGCCGAGGCCAGGCCGGTGCCGAGGATCCAGGCGAAATACCACATGGCAAAACCTCCAATGTCACTTCGGTAGGTGCCGACCGTGGGTCGGCACGGTGGGCAATATCAATACGCGTTCGGGTTGTCGGCCATGTCTTCGGCCGTGGTCTTGCCCTTCATCACCCGGTAGACCCAGCTGGTGTAGGCAATGATGATCGGCAGGAAGATCACCGTGGCCACCAGCATGATGAACAGCGTGAGCTGGCTGGACGAGGCATCCCACACCGTCAGGCTGCCGCTGGGCTGGCTGGACGAGGGCAGCAGGAACGGGAAGATCGCAAAGCCCACGGTGAGGATGATGCCGGCAATCGACGCGCCCGAGGCCAGGAACGCGGCCATGCCGCGGCGGGCCCGCAGCAGCACCGCGCTGGCCAGTGCACCGGCCAAGCCCAGCAGCGGGAACACCAAGGTCAGCGGCATGCTGCTGTAGTTGCGCAGCCAGCCACCGGCCGCCGTGCCCACCGCAGCGGTCTTCAACAGCGGGTTGGTCGGGCCGTCGGTGACCACCTGCGAGGTGATCTCGTAGCCCGGCAGGCCGAAGGCCACCCAGGCACCGCCCGCAGCGAACAGCACGAAGCTGAGCAGCGCGGCAATGCTGCCGTAACGCGCCGAACGCTCGGCCACCGGGCCGTCGGTCTTCAGCACCAGCATGGCCGCACCATGCGACACCATCATCGCCACGCCGACCAGCCCGGCCAGCAGTGCGAACGGGGTGAGCAGGCCGAAGAACGAACCGGTGTAGAAGATGCGCATGCTGTCATCGAAGTGGTACGGCACGCCCAGCAGCACATTGCCCACCGCCACGCTGGCAATCAGCGCCGGCAGCAGCCCACCCACGAACAGCACCCAGTCCCACGTGTCGCGCCAGCGCTTGCTCGGCATCTTGCTGCGGTACTTGAAGCCCACCGGGCGCAGGATCAGCCCGAACAGCATCGCGAAGATCGCAAGATAGAAGCCGGAGAAGCTCACCGCATACAGTGGCGGCCACGCGGCGAAGATCGCACCGCCACCGAGCACCAGCCATACCTGGTTGCCTTCCCATACCGGGCCCACGGTATTGATCACCGTGCGCCGTTCTTCATCGGTTTTGGCCACGAACGGGAGCAGGGTGCCCACGCCCAGGTCGAAGCCGTCCATCACCGCCCAGCCCACCAGCAGGATGCCCAGCAGCAGCCACCAGATCACGCGCAGCGTGGTGTAATCAAGTCCAAGAATGTCCATCTGGAATCTCCTGCCTTATGCCTGGCCGGGGGCCGGCGTGGCGGCATGGTGGGGAAGCGGCGTGCGTGAAGGCTGCAGCGACGGAAGAATGTCGGCCGGCCCGGTGCGGATCGTCTTGAGCATCAGCTTCACCTCGATGATCAGCAGCACCGTATAGGTCAGCGTGAACACCGCCAGCGTGGTCAGGATTTCATGCAGGGCCAGACCGGACGCGGCGTAGAAGGTCGGCAGCACGCCGTCCACCGCCCACGGCTGGCGGCCGTATTCGGCCACGAACCAGCCACACTCGATCGCAATCCACGGCGCCGGAATCGACCACACCGCCAACCGCAGGAACCAGCGCTTCTCATGGAAGGTGTTGCGGCAGGAGAAGTAGAAGGCCACCGCGAAGAACGCGATCAGGTAGAAGCCCAGCCCGGCCATGATGCGGAAGGTCCAGAACAACGGCGCCACGCGCGGCACGGTGTCCATCGCCGCCTTGGAAATCTCCTCCGGCGTAGCATTGAGGATGTCATCGCGGTAACGCTTCAGCAGCAGCCCATGGCCCAGGTCCTGCCAGTGGCGGTCGAACATCTCGCGCGCTTCGACGTCATTCTTGTCCTTGCGCACGCGCTCCAGCGCACCGTACGCCAGCTGGCCGCCCTTGATGCGGTGCTCGGCACGTTCCACCAGTTCCAGGATGCCCGGGATGGGCTGGTTGAACGAACGCGTGGCGATCAGGCCCATCAGGTACGGAATCTTGATGGCGAAATCGTTCTGCTGGGTCGTCTGGTTGGGAATGCCGAAGGCGGTGAAATCGGCCGGGGCACGCTCGGTTTCCCACATCGCCTCGATCGCGGCCAGCTTCATCTTCTGGTGTTCGCTGGCGGCATAGCCGCTTTCGTCACCCAGCACCACCACCGACAGCGACGACAGCAGGCCGAACGCCGCAGCCACCGCGAACGAACGGCGCGCCATGTCCTTGTGCTTGTCGCGCAGCAGGTAGAACGCGCTGATGCCCATCACGAAGATCGCGCCGGTCACGTAGCCTGCGCTGACCGTATGCACGAACTTGGCCTGGGCCACCGGGTTGAACAGCACCGCGGCGAAATCCACCACTTCCATACGCATCGTGTCCGGGTTGAACACCGCGCCGGTGGGGTTCTGCATCCAGCCGTTGGCGATCAGGATCCACACCGCCGACAGGTTGGTGCCCAGCGCCATGAACCAGGTCACCGCCAGGTGCTTGACCGGGGTCAGCCGCTTCCAGCCGAAGAAGAACAGGCCCACCAGCGTGGCTTCCAGGAAGAACGCCATCAGCCCTTCAATGGCCAGCGGCGCACCGAAGATATCGCCCACGTAGTGGCTGTAGTACGACCAGTTCATGCCGAACTGGAACTCCATCACCAGGCCGGTGGCCACGCCGATGGCGAAGTTGATGCCGAACAGCGTGCCCCAGAACAGGGTCATCTGGCGCCAGACCTGCTTGCGGGTCATGACGTACACGCTTTCCATGATGGCCACCAGGAACGAGAGGCCAAGCGTGAGGGGAACAAAGAGGAAGTGGTACATCGCGGTCAAAGCGAACTGCAGCCGCGACAGTTCTACGACTGTCGAATCGATCATGGCCTGGCTACCTCGTGGGGTTTTGCCGTTTCAGGTGGCGGGAAGGGGGGTCTACGGAGTGAATTCTGTGACCAGCAACTTCTATTAGCCTTGATTCAGATCAATGTACGAACGGGCAGGGAGGGGGATCGTAGGCATCCGACCTGCGACCGCGCGCCGCACCGGGAGGGTAGGCCGGCGCCCCTTACAATGGTCGGTACCTCCCTGTGGCCGCCAGTGATCCGCTTTGAGCATACCCCCCGACGCGTCCGCCATCGAGACCACCGCCCTGCGCCGGCAGCGCCTGCACTGGCTGAATGGGCTGGCCGCCAGCGCCCGCAGCCGCCAGCGCCTGGCCGCGCTATGCATATGTGTGTCCGGCGCACTGCTGATCGGGCAAGCCGCGGCCATTGCCTGGCTGATCCAGGCGGTGCTGGTCGAGCACCGTCCCGTGGCCGCCGCCACCCCGGTGCTGCTGGGCCTGCTGGCGGTATTGGCGGTGCGGGCCCTGCTGGGAAGCACCACCCAGGCCGCCGCTGGCGATGTGGCCGATGCCGCCCGGCTGACCCTGCGCGAGCGGGTGTACCGGCGCCTGTTGGGGTTGGGGCCGCTGTGGCTGCGCCAGCAACGTACCGGCGAGCTCGGCGAACTGATGCTGGCCCATGCCGACGCGGTGGAGAGCTACTACGCCGGTTACCAGCCGGTGCGGATCGAAGTGGTGGTCGTGCCGCTGATCATCCTGCTGGCCGTGGCCTGGGTGGACTGGGTGGTGGCGCTGATCCTGCTGTTCACCGCGCCGCTGGTGCCGTTCTTCATGATGCTGGTGGGCTGGGGCGCGGAAGCCGCCGGCCGTGCCCAGCTCGGTGAGCTGGCGCGCATGAGCGGCCACTTCGCCGACCGCATCAAGGGCCTGGGCCTGCTGCGCCTGTACGGCCGTGGCGAGGCCGAACTGGAAGGCGTGGCCGCCGCCGCCGAAGGCGTGCGCGAGCGCACCCTGAAAGTGCTGCGCATCGCGTTCCTGTCCTCCACCGTGCTGGAGTTCTTCGCCTCGGTCAGCGTGGCAATGGTCGCGCTGTACCTGGGCCTGAGCTATCTCGGCCTGATGTCCCTGCATGCCGCCGTGCCCACCCTGGGCGCCGGCATGTTCTGCCTTCTGCTGGCCCCGGAATTCTACGCACCGCTGCGGCGGCTGGCCGCGCATTACCACGATCGCGCCAACGCACTGGCCGCCGCTGCGGAAGTGGAGCGCCTGCTGGGCGAGCTGCCGGCCGCTGCGGCCGTCGAAGACGCGGCGCCAGCCGCACGCGCGCCGGAGCTGCTGGAACAGCATGCACCGCCAGTGGTGGTGCGCAACCTGGTGCTGCGCCCGCTGGGCGCCTCGCACGATGTGGTGCAGCAGCTGTCCTTCCAGATCGAGGCGGGCCAGCGTCTGGCCTTGGTAGGTCCCAGCGGCAGCGGCAAGAGCACGCTGCTGGAAGCGCTGGCCGGCTGGTTGCCGCCACGCGAGGGCAGCATCGTGCTGCGCCCGGGGCTGGAGGTCGGTTACGCCGGGCAGCGCCCGTACCTGTTCCACGGCAGCATCGCCGACAACCTGCGCCTGGCCGACCCCGGCGTGAGCGACGCGCGCCTGCACGCAGTAGCCGAAGCCGCGCAGGTGATGCGCTTCGCGGCGCACCTGCCCGATGGCCTGGACACCGTGATTGGCGAACGAGGCTTCGGCCTGTCCGGTGGCGAAGCACGGCGCATCGGCCTGGCGCGGCTGCTGCTGCGCGACCCGCAGCTGTTGCTGCTGGATGAACCCACCGCCTTCCTCGATCCGGATACCGAAGCTGCGCTGCTGCAGACCTTGGCCGCGTTCGCCCGCGACCGCGCCGTGGTCATCGCCACCCACAGCGACACCGCCATGCGCTGGGCCGACACGCGGCTGGTGTTGACCGCCACTGGCCGCGCGCAGACCACGGGGGAGCCGGCATGAGCCTGCACCGCGACGATTCGCTGAAGCAGGTGTTCACCCGCCATCGCGGCCGCCTGCTGCTCACCGTGCTGCTGCTGTGGACCACCATGCTGGCCGGCACCGCGCTGCTCGGGCTGTCCGGTGGCTTCCTTACCGCCGCCGCCCTGGCCGGTGCAGCCGGACTGGGCAGCGGGTTCAATTTCTTCTCGCCCTCGGCCGGCATCCGCGGCCTGACCATGGCGCGCATCGTCTCGCGCTATTTCGAAAAACTGGTCGGGCACGACGTCACCCTGCGCATCGCCCGCGACCTGCGCGTGTGGTTCTTCCGCCGCGCGCTGCCGCTGGCTCCGGCGCGGCTGGCCGGTATACGTACGGGCGAGTTGCTTACACGGCTGATGTCGGACATCGGCGAAGTGGATGGCCTGCTGGTGCGCGCCATCGGCCCACTGCTGGCGTTGGGCGGTGTTTCGCTGGTGGCCGTGTTCTCCGCCGGCCTGATCTACCCGCCGGCCGCGTTGTTGCTGGCCGTGCTGGCGCTGGCCATCGGCGTGGGCGTGCCGTGGCTCACCGTGCGCGGCGCCGGCGGGCAGGAGCGCGACCGCGCGCTGCACCGTGCACAGCTGCGCACGCAGGCGTTCGAAGGACTGGAAGGCGCGTCCGACCTCACCGCACTGCACGCGCGCGAAGACTGGAACCTGCGCGTGCTGGTCGCGGCCAAGCAGCTGCGCTCGCGCGACCGCCGGCGCCGCTGGCGGCTGGTGGGCGGCAACGCGCTGCACGGCCTGTGCGCCGCAGTCGGCCTGGTCGGCATGCTGTGGGTGGCGCTGCGCGGATTCGAGCGCGGCGCGATTGATGCGGCATTGGCAGCCGCGTTGGTGTTTCTCACCGTGGCGCTGATCGAGCTTTGGGCCGGCATCGGCTTGGCCTGGCAGTCGTGGTTGTCCGGGCGCGTGGCAGCGGCACGCCTGGAAAGCATCGTGGACCAGCCGCCGGGGGTGCAGGATGCAACGGCACCGGTAGCACTGCCTGCCCAGGCAGCCACGCTGCAGCTGGAACAGGTGGCGTTCCGCTGGCCGGGGCAGGCGAGGGCGCTTCTGGAGGGCGTGCAGCTCAACGTGGCACCGGGCGATCGCATTGCCATTCGCGGTGACAGCGGCAGTGGCAAGACCACTTTGTCCGCGCTGCTGCTGCGCCTGTGGGACCCCGACGAAGGACGCGTGCTGTACGGCGGGCAGGACATCCGCAACGTCGCGCAGGACGCGTGGCACAAACAGATCGCGTGGTTGCCGCAAAGCGCACCGGTGTTCGCCGGCAGCATTGCCGACAACCTGCGGCTGGGCGATGCGCAGGCCACTGATGAGCGCTTGTGGCAGGTGCTTGCCGACGTGCGGCTGCAGACCTGGGCTGCGCAGATCGGCGGGCTCAATGCTTGGGTGGGCGAGAACGGCGCAACGATGTCGGCCGGGCAGGCGCGCCGCTTGGCGCTGGCGCGCGCACTGCTGCGCGGCTCACCCATCCTGCTGTTGGATGAGCCAACGGAAGGGCTGGATGTGGATACCGCGCATGCCCTGCTGCATGACATGGTGGCTGCGCTGCACGGCAGAAGCCTGGTGATGATCACCCACGACGAGCTCCCCGAGGGCATCGTGCATCGGAGCTACCACCTGCGCGAAGGCAGGCTGTCGTAACGCCAGCGCCGAGATGGTCGGCAATTGATGCATGGACGCCAAACCCAACCGCCTTTGCTCCAGACGTCATGCCCCATCGCGCGGTGACCCGCCATCGGCGGTCGATAGGGATGCGACCCTACCGCACCCGTCCGGCCGACGAATTGGTAGGGTCGGTCGCAAGACGACCGCCGATAACAACGATCGGCCCATTAACGCATGGACACCAGATCAACCGCGCACTCCATGCCAGATGTGACATCCCATTCCGGCGCCAACATCCCCACGACGCCACCCATTGCTCAACGCGCAACGTGATGCGGTTCCATCCGGAACGCGACGTGCCGCAAGCAAATGGCGGCGATCAGGCGGATCACGGCGTCACGGTAGACAGACTCACTCGAAACACGCCGAACTCAAGAAAGAAACAATTGGCGGTAAGCTCCCCTCCAACGCATGGTGTGTGCTCGGAGCCTGAGAAACTCCACTGTAACCAGTTGAAGATTGATGTCATGCGTCGGGTGGGTGGCGAAATACAACACCCTCGTGGAAATACGTCGCGCCGAAGGTTACAGCGGTTCTCAGCCTCCCGACTCCCTCGCCATCCGGCGAGGGAGATCCTATTGGAGGTCCACCATGCACAGTTCCCGGCCTGACACCCCGTCTTCCGAACTCCCCAGGCGCAAGCTTCACGTGAGCCAGCCCGCCCGCGTCCGCGTCGAGGCCCTGTACCACCCCGGCGGCAACGACGAGTACGATGACATCCCCATCCCCTGCGTAAAACTGCGTGGCCTCTGGATGCGCAGGGCAGGGTTGGACGTAGGCGCCCGCCTGAAGCTGGAACTTATTCCCGGCGGAATACAGCTCACTGTAGAGCCCGAACCTGACCCGGCCATTCCCAAAGTCCGCCAGATGGGCCGCCTGCAGAAAGCCCGCCTCGAGAGACAAGGCCAGCAACCCAACCCGTAGTACCGGGCCCTGCTTTGCAAAGATCTGTCCACCAATCCGACGTACGCACCACACCGTCGCCCACCCCAGCTAAGCTGGGGTGGTCACCAGGACCGGGCCACCCCGTGCGCAACTTCGCATGACCGCGTACGTGATGCCGAATTCGACTCGGCCAAGCTGAACTACTATGAACAACGCTCGCAGCAGCTGCTGGGCAGGCTGCCCCCCTCCCTCGAGAGCGCGCTTGAGGACCCGGCAATTCAGCACGCTGATGGCTACAAAGGCGGCTCCGGGATGAGCTGGATCCAGCGCTCGGCGATGGGAGAGACGATGGCGAAATAGTTCTAAGCTGGGAACCCGTCGTGCCGGCGTGGGTGTTGGCCGCGGCCGGGCGTGGTCGACTCGCCTGCCAGCTGTGCAATTGCTGGCTTGCGGTCAGATGTCCGCCGAGAGCTTCCCCTGCCAAGCGTCGAACTGCTCACGAAGCAGTCCAAACACATTAGCGACACTCTTTGCGGGTGCCTGCTGCTCGAACCCCAGGTCGCCGAATTGCGTTAAACGATATGCAGAAATGGCCTGGTATACATCTCGAACCGCCCGTTGATCAGGGTGTGTTGCTATCAACGCGTCTAGAACAGCATCCTGCGCGATTTCCGCTGCTAGCCGTTCCATCAGGTTTTGTTCGAGAACTGCCAGCCTCGATTCGATGTCCATTTGTTCCCCCGGTAGATGGTAGGTTGCCTCGGCGTGTCAATCCTATGGCAGGAACCTCTTTGGACCCAAGTTGTATATGCGATTCGCATGCGCAAGGTCTGGCAGAGTCTCAGCTCGTGCGAACTGCCGGGACTCGTCGTTTGGAGCGTCTTTCGGGCTGGGCAACTGGTCCACGTTCACCCCTCCCCAGGAGTTCTCCACCGTAAGGCCCATTGTAACGATCCGGCAAACGACGGTTCGCGTGAGTGGGCTGGCCGGGGGTTCAGTCCCCCGTCTGGCTGTGCGGCGCAGCCAAGGGTTTGGACTGGGGCGAATCTTTCTGGCGCAGGAAGATCGTCAGCACTACCAGCGCGAGGACCGCGAGAAACTCGCTCTGCCAGTTCTGAAAGGATTCAAACCAGAAGCCGCTGCTCCACAGGTGCCCCCAGCAGGTAGGGGCGGGCAGGCCCCGGGCGACCTGCTCATCCACCGCTGCGCGCCAGCTCCCGGCCAGATGCAGGAAGAAGCTCCCGACGAAAAGGATGGAAAAGACGATGGCCAGCGAGTGACCGTAGAGGAGCTTCCAGATACCGCCTTTCCGGACTGCCCAGGGGGGCGGGCCGGGCAGGATGCGTTCCTCCTCCTCCTCCCCCTTCAGCGGGCGCGATTCCGCAGAGCCCTTTTGCCGCAGTCTGACCGTAATCAGCACGTACATGCCCATCTGCAGGAACTCGCTTTCCCAGTTCTCGAAGGTGGCACTTACGAAATGGCCGCTGTGCAGGTAGGCCCACAGGTCCAAGCCGGCGCGGTGGGCCTCGTGCAGTTCCTGGTTATGGCTGAGGAAGCCTGTCCACACCTGGCCCACAAGGAAGCAGGCAAGCAACAGGAACAGCACAATCGAGAGACCGTTTCTCCTCCACATGACTACACAGCCTCAAATCATCCGTATCGACGTTAGTCCTGCGTGTGGGGTGGGGAGGTGAAGGAACAGCGGGTTGCGCCCCTGGTGGAACTCCTCCGCGCTTTTATCCAGGTATCACGCTGCCATGCTCCCGACGTTACATCCGACGGGACACGATGCAGGGGCTTCCCCGGAGGGCCTCCCATGCGTCGATCCATCATTTGCGGTGCCATCTCGCTTGCCTTGGCCGGATGTGGAGGCGGCAACACCGAATCCAACGTCCAGGCGCCTGGCGCGGAAGAAACCGCCAAGACCAAGGTGCTCGAAACGGGTGCCGCGGTGTTGCAGGATCGGCCGCCGATCGAGGCAATCAACGCATATCTGGATGGCTTCCATTTCTACAATGGCCAGATGAAGGTGCAGATGGAGGCGCACCACTACTGCTCCATCCTCAATGAGGATGTCATCCAGTGCACGATCTACGACGGCAACGTCAAAGACGCCAAGCTGATGGGGGTGGAGTACATCATCAGCGCCAAGCTGTTTGCCGCCTTGCCCGATCAGGAAAAGGCGCTATGGCACAGCCACGTGCACGAAGTGAAATCGGGGCAGTTGGTTGCGCCCGGTATTCCGGAGGTGGCCGAGCATGCGTTGATGGAGAAGCTCATACATACCTACGGAAAAACCTGGCACACCTGGCATACCGATCTGGACAAGGATCTGCCGCGTGGCATGCCGCAGCTGATGATGGGATTCACGGCGGATGGGCAGGCGGACCGTCAGATGGTCGCTGCACGAGACGACCGGCTGGGCGTGAGCAGTCAGGACAAGCGCGAGCGTCGCGCTGATATCGTTGCACCGCCGGTAGATGGCGGCGCGGATGCCTGGCAGAAGGGGCGGGTCATCCAGATCGAGGATCCGGCCGGTGGGCATGGGCACGCGCCCCCGGATGCGGACAAGAACGCGACGTCCGGGAACGGGCCGGGAGGCTGAAAGGCGCCCGGGAGGGCGGTGCATCAGCCATCTACCGTGTTGCCGCCGAGGCTGCGGATTCTCCACATGATTCGGTAGTTGTACTTAGGCCTGCTACGTAGAACGGCCGTGGCTGGAGGGTGGTCGGGTCTGTCAGTGTTGTCCGGGAACGGGATGAAGCGTCCGGGAGCACGATATGCGTGGATGGAAGGCAGGTTCGGTGGCCGCAGTGCTCCTTCATTGCGTGGTGGGTGCGCCCGCACTGGCGCAGCAGGCAGTGCCGGATACCACGGCGCCGGCCCCGGCCGTGTCCCGCCACGCCATGTTCAAGGACCCGCAGGACGGCCATTTCGACATGTCGCGCTGGCTGCTCGACCGCAAGGGATTCCTGCCGGTGCCGGTGATCATCAGCGACCCGGCCGTGGGCTACGGCGGCGGCGTGGCCCTGGCGTTCTTCCACCGGCCGGAGGGCGCAGCGCTGGAACGTACCGCTGCCGATGGGCGCAAGCAGATGATCCCGCCAAATATCCACGGCGTAGCCGGGATGAAGACCGAGAACGGCAGCACCGCCTACGGCGCCGGCGCGATGCTGCACTTCAAGGACGACCGCTGGCGCTACACCGGCGGGGTTGCCAAATCCTCGTTCAACCTGGACTTCTACACGCCGGGCAACGTGCTGCCGGAAGTGGGCATCGGCTACAGCTCCGACGGCTACATGGCGTTCCAGAAGATTGCCCGGCGCCTGGGCGACCAGTCGCTGTTCCTGGGCCTGCAATGGGTCTACATGGACCTGGACATCGGCTTCGACGTCGATTCGGACCGGCAGTACTTCAAGCCACACGAGCTGAACCGGAAAACCTCCGGCCTTGGGCTGTCGCTGCAGTACGACCAGCGCGACAATTCGTTCACCCCCAACAGCGGTTGGCTGGGCATGCTGGAGGGCAATTTCTACGACAATGCCATCGGCAGCGACAACGACTTCCAGAGCTACCGCGCGCATGCGTTCGGCTACCTTCCGCTGGCCGACAAGCGCCTGGTCCTGGGGGGAAGGGTGGACGTGCGCTGGGTGGGCGGCGACGTGCCGTTCTACCGGCTGCCGTACATCGACCTGCGCGGCATCGGCTCGGCAAGGTACCAGGACACGCGCGCCGCCACGGTGGAAACCGAACTGCGCTGGAACCTCACCCAGCGCTGGGCGGCCATTGGCTTCGTGGGGGCGGGACGCACCTGGGGCGAGCACGGCAGCTTCTCCGGTGCCACCAGCCAGGTGGCCAAGGGCGTCGGCGGCCGTTACCTGATCGCGCGCCAACTAGGCCTCTACGTAGGCCTGGACTACGCCTTCGGCCCGGAAGACGACACTGTCTACGTGCAGGTAGGCAGCGCGTGGCGTTGAAGGCGTACGGACCAACGGTCCGTACCTACCGGTGGCGATAAGCCATGCGTATCCACGCCCCGTACCAACCGTGGGCCGGCACACGGCCCCGGTAGGTACCGACCGTTGGTCGGTACACGGCATCCGCAGCCGACAAACCGACGGGACAGAATTACTTAGCCAACATAAGTAGAAACACGGTGGTCGCCCCCCAGCCGCGCAGGGATCATCCAATGACCCGCCACAGTGCTCCCGGAGAACCCGATGGCCACCGCCACCAAGAAGAAAAAGCCCAACATCCTGGTCATCTGGGGCGATGACATCGGCATCTCCAACCTGAGCTGCTACTCGCACGGGCTGATGGGCTACCAGACCCCGAACATCGACCGTATCGCCCGCGAAGGCATCATGTTCACCGATTCCTATGGCGAACAATCGTGCACGGCCGGGCGTTCCTCGTTCATCACCGGGCAGAGCGTGCTGCGCACCGGCCTGTCGAAGGTAGGCATTCCGGGTGCGCCGATCGGCATGAACGAGAAGATCGTCACCATCGCCGCATTGCTGAAGAACGAGGGCTACACCACCGGGCAATTCGGCAAGAACCACCTGGGCGACCTGAACCACATGCTGCCGACCAACCACGGCTTCGATGAGTTCTACGGCAACCTGTACCACCTCAACGCCGAAGAAGAGCCGGAGATGTACGACTACTTCCCGGAAGAAGAGTTCGGTGACTTCATCGCCACGGTCAAGCCGCGCGGGGTGATCCATAGTTTTGCCACCGACAAGGACGACACTACCGAGCAGCCGCGCTGGGGCAAGGTGGGCAAGCAGAAGATCGAAGACACCGGCCCCCTTGACCGCAAGCGCATGCTGACTTGCGACGACGACTTCGCCGAACGCGCCAAGGGCTTCATCAAGAAGGCGACCGACGACGACACCCCGTTCTTCGCCTGGGTGAACTTCACCCACATGCACCTCTACACCCATACCAAGCCGGAAAGCCTGGGCCAGGCCGGTCGCTGGCAGTCGCCGTACCACGACACCATGATCGACCATGACAAGAACGTGGGCTCGCTTCTGGACTACCTGGATGAGCTGGGCATCGCCGACGACACGCTGGTGGTCTACTCCACCGACAACGGCCCGCACCGCAATTCGTGGCCGGACGGCGGCATGACTCCGTTCCGCAGCGAGAAGGACACCAACTGGGAGGGCGCGTTCCGCATTCCGCTGGTGGCGCGCTATCCGGGCAAGATCAAGCCGGGAACGGTTTCCACCGAGATCGTGCAGCACCATGACTGGCTACCGACCTTCCTGGAACTGGCCGGAAACAAGACAGTGGTGGACGACCTCAAGAAAGGGGTCAAGGCGATCGGACGGACGTATAAAAACCATATCGACGGCGTCAGCCTATTGCCCTACCTGACCGGCAAGGCGAAGGAATCGCCGCGCAAGCTGTTCGTCTACATTTCTGACGACGGCGACACGCTGGGCATCCGCTACGACAACTGGAAGATCACCTTCATGGAGCAGCGCTGCAAGGGCACGATGGCGCTGTGGGGCGAACCGTTCACCCCCATGCGCATCCCCAAGATCTACAACCTGCGCACCGACCCGTACGAGTTCGCCGATGTCACCTCGAATACCTACTGGGACTGGTACATCAACCACGTCTACATCGTGTACGGAGCCATCGCGTTGCTGACCAAGTTCAACGAGACCTTCAAGGATTTCCCCAAGATCCAGAAGCCCAACACCTTCACCGCCGACCAGGCAGTCGAAAAACTGAACGACGCCGTCGCCGGAAAGTAACCAGCCCGCCGTCGGAAGCCCTCCCGGTAGCGCCGACCGTTGGTCGGCCCCGACCATGTCACCCGGCGATGGACAACCCACCGCCGGCAATCCACGCCATTGCCACGAAATTGACCACCACGGCGACCCAGAAGGTGGTCTGGAACGATGCCTTGCGGTTCTTGTGGCGCAGGACAGCCTGCGCCAGCAATCCTCCAGGCCACCCTCCGAGCAGTGCCATCGCCTGCAGTGTGCTCTCGGGCGTGCGCCGCCGATCATGCTGGGCGGCGCTCTTGTCGTGCCAGTAAAACAGGAAGGTGAGGGCGCTCAGGCCCAGATACGCCACCACAATCCACAGTGGGCAGTAGCCCGCAAAGCTGGCAGCGGCCACGCCCGCCAGGAACAGCAGTGCGATGGTGCGCCGGGGCAGCCTGTCGGGCCCGCCGTTGCGCTTGGCCGTGCCCTGTTGCCGCATGGCTCAGAGCGCATCCAGGAACGTGCGCAACGCCGGCCCGAACCGCTCGAAATCCACCAAAAACGCATCGTGCCCCTGCGGCGAGTCCAGCCCGATGAACTGCGCATCGGCACCGCCCGCGCGCAGGCCGTCGGCGATCTGCTGCTGTTGCTGCACCGGGAACAGGATGTCGGTGTTGGCGCCGATGGCCAGGGCCTTGTCCACCTTGATGCTGGCCAGGCCGGCCATGACATCGCCGTCGGCGTATTCGGCCAGGTCGAACCAGTCCATCGAGCGGCTCAGGTAGAGATAGCAGTTCGGGTCGAAGAAGCGCACGAAGCGGCGCGCGTGGCCTTCGAGGTAGCTCTCGACCTGGAACTCCAGGCCAAACGGATCGTCATCGGCCTGGTCCGAATCCAGACGCACGCGGCCGAAGCGGCCATCCCACTCGAGCGCGGAGCGGTAGGTGATCACGCCCAGCTTGCGCGCCATGCGCATGCCCGATTCCGGGTAGTGCTGGTCGGTGTACTGGCCGCCGTTCCACTGCGGGTCGAGGCGTATCGCTTCGCGCTGCAGCGAGCGGATGGCGATGGAGAACGGCAACGCCTGCGCACTGCCGGAAATATTGATGTGGCTGCGCGCGATGCCCGGGTGCAGGAGCAGCACCGCAAGCGCGGTCATGCCGCCCATGGAGTTGCCGATCACACATGCCAGCCGGGAAATGCCCAGCGCCTTCACCACGTCCACGGCGGCGCGGGCGCCATCTTCGATGGACAGTTCCGGGAAGTTGAGCCGGTACAGCTCACCGGTGGCGGGGTTGATAGTGGCCGGGCCCGTTGAGCCCTTGCAGCTGCCGAGCGAGTTCACGCACACCACGAACCAGCGGTCGGTATCAATCGCCTTGCCCGGGCCAAGCATGCCTTCCCACCAGCCGGCCGCAAGGTTGCCGTCGTTGGCGGCGGCATGCGCGTCGGGCGACAGGCCGGTGACGATCAGCACGGCATTGCTGGCATCGGCGTTGAGCGTGCCCCAGGTCTCGTAGGCCACATGCGCGCCTGGCAGCTGCCCACCGCGTTTGAACGCGAAGGGCGAGGGCAGGGCGTGGTAGCGGGTGCCGGGCGGGATGAATTCAGTCATGGGGCCATTCTAACCGGGCAGGTCAACGGCGCCGTGTCACGGCTGGGACGCTTCGTACCGGCGCTCTACAGGACCAAGCTGATCGTGCCCTTGTGCGGCAATGTGACCCGCACCGCCTCCGAATCCACATCGCCTTCCTGCCGGCTGGCGGTGCCCGAGGCCGAAAGGCGCGCGAATACTTCCACGTCCTTCAGCGAGGACAGCTTCACCGTCGGCATGGGGCTGTCGGCGTCGTCCAGGCGGATCTTCAACGGCAGGGCCGTTGCCGGATGCTTCTCCACTGCCACCGGCATCGGCGGCCCACCCGGCACTCGTGCGATGACGAATACCTGCGTGCCGGCGGGCAAGGCCTTGCCCGCAGACGCCGGATCCAGCGTGACCTCGATATCCAGCCCCACCGATGGCGCAGCGGCGTCAGCCGGCGCCGGCATGCCCGCCTTCTCCCGCGCAATCGCAATCTGCTCACGCAGCGCTGCGGCCGCGGCCGGTTCCAGGCGGGGCAGCAGTGCTTCCCACGTAGCGGGCCGCTTCCGCATCCTGCCCACGCTGGCGCTGGGCAATGCCGATCAGCCAGCCGGCACGCTCGCTGGCCGGGTCCAGTTGTTGTGCATGCTTCAGCCACTGCAGCGCGGTGTCATCGAACTGTTTGCCCGCATCTCCCTGTGCACGCGCCTGCGCCGCTTCCACCAGCAGTGGCGCTTCATCGGGAGCGAGCGTAACGGCGCGTGCAAACGCCTGATTCGCTTTTTCGGTATTGCCCAGCGCCAACTCGGAACGGCCCAGCAATGCCCAGCCATCGGCGCGCTGCGGTTCGCGTTCCAGCGCCTGCTCCAGCTCGCGCACCCCCTGCTGCAGCGTGGCCGGGCCCTCCTCAGCGACGACATCCACGGCCTTCGGCGTGCCCACCAGCAGGTACAGCGCTACGCCGGCCACGCCGATGGCAATCACCGCCGCCACGAACGGTGCGCGCTTCCCGCTGCTGCGCAGCGGCCACAGCACCACCATCGCCACCACGGCGGCAAACAGCCCGGCAATTACCTGCATCCATTCGCTCACCAGCGCTCCTCGCTTTCGCCCATGGGCTGCACCTGGCGGCTGCGCCGGCGTACCACCCACACCAGTACCCCGGCACCGCCGAGCACCAGCACCAGCGGGCCGAACCAGAGCAGGCTGTTGCGCGTGTCCATGGCGGGGCGGTACAGCACGAATTCGCCGTAGCGCTCCACCAGGAACTGCTTGATCTGCGCATCGCTGTTGCCCTGTTGCATCAGCGTGAGCACTTCGCGACGCAGGTCATGGGCGATCTGTGCGTTGGAATCGGCCAGCGACTGGTTCTGGCACTGCACGCAGCGCAGTTCGGCGGCCAGCGCATGGAAACGCGCCTCTTCTTCCGCGCTGCGGTACTGCAGCGGGGTCGGGTCGGATACGGCCTGTGCCTGCACCGCCAGCGGCAGCAGCAGCGCGGCGGCCAACCCCACGGCGTGCAGCACGCCGCGCAGCTTACGGCGAGGCGGGCAGGGCACGTTGCGGTTGTGCATTGGCACGCTCCAGCTTTTCCAGCTCGGGCAACAGCTTGGTATCGATCACGCGCTGGGTGAGGGCGCCGCTGTACTTCCAGCGCACCACGCCGCTGGCGTCGACCAGGAAGGTTTCCGGCGCGGCGGTTACGCCCCAGTCGATCGCAGTGCGGCCTTCGATGTCGCTCAGTACCAGCACGAATGGGTTGCCCAGCTGTTCCAGCCAGCGCAGCGCATCGGCCGGTTCGTCCTTCCAGTTGTAGCCGATCACGCGCACGCGCTTGGTTTCGGCAAACCGGGTCAGGATCGGGTGTTCCTCGCGGCAGGCCGCGCACCAGCTACCCCACACATTGAGCACGTACGGAGCGCCGCGCAGCTGGTTGCTGCTGACCTTGATGGTGGGGTCGTGCAGTACCGGCAGCTCGAATGCCGGGGCCGGCTTGCCGATCAGCGCCGAGGGCAGGATGTCGCGGTCGGGCGCGCCGGATTTCATCACCCCGTACACCATCAACCCGAGCAGCCCGAAGAAGAACAGCACCCCGATGACGATGGCGACCGGAGGCAGCGGGCGGGAGGCGGGGCGGGGATCGGACACGGTACTACTCCTGGAAACGACGGAAGCGGCGGTCGGCGGCGGTGACGAAGCCGCCCAGCGCCATCAGCAATGCGCCCAGCCAGACCCAGCGAACGAAGGGTTTGATGTGCACGCGCATGGCCCATGCATTGTTGCCCAGCGGCTCGCCCAGCGCCACGTACACATCGCCGCGCACGCGCGCATGGATGCCGGCTTCGGTCATCATCTGCCCGCCGCTGGCGTAGGCGCGTTTTTCAGGGTGCAGCAGGGCCAATTCACGCCCGCCCTGCAGCACGCGCACATGGCCGCGATCGGACACGTAGTTGGGGCCCTGCTGGTGGTCCACGCCTTCAAAGCGCAGGGTGTAGCCGCTTACCTCCAGGTCATGCCCGGGGCTGAGCGCCACTTCGCGCTGTACGTTCAGCGCTTCCACCAGCAACGCGCCAATCAGGAATACCGCCACGCCGGTATGGGCCAGCAGCATGCCGACCATTTCGGCGTTGAATCGGCCGTTGCCACGCAGGCGGGTCCAGATGAAACGTGCGGTGCCCAAGGCAACCCACGCCGCTGCGGCCACGCCCGCGGCGGCCTTGAGCTTGCCCTGCGGGGCCATGAACCAGGCGAGCACGCCCAGCAGCAGGGCCAACCCTGCCCACGGTGCCAGCAGCGCCAGCCGCTTCGAGGCCTGGTCGCGCTGCCAGTTCACCAGCGGCCCGAACGGCAGCAGCGCCACCAGCGGCGCCATCAGCACGATGAACAGGGTGCCGAAGTAAGGCGGGCCCACCGAGACCTTGCCCAGTCCCAGCGCATCGGCCAGCAACGGATACAGGGTGCCCAGCAGCACCATGGCGCAGGCGCCGGCCAGCAGCAGGTTGTTGGCCAGCAGCAGGGTCTCGCGCGAGGTGGGCATGAAGCCACGGCGCGGATCATCGCTGCCCAGTGCGCCGGCACGCAGCGCATACAGCAGCAGCGCCGCACCGATCACCAAGGCCAGGAACACCAGGATGAAGGCGCCACGCGAAGGATCGGCGGCGAAGGAATGCACGCTGGTGAGCACGCCCGAGCGCACCAGGAACGCGCCCAGCAGCGACAGCGCGAAGGCGGCGATGGCCAACAGCAGTGTCCAGCTGGCGAAGCTGCCGCGTTTTTCAGTAACGGCCTGCGAATGGATCAGCGCGGCGCCGGCCAGCCACGGCATGAAGCTGGCATTTTCCACCGGGTCCCAGAACCACCAGCCGCCCCAGCCCAGTTCGTAGTACGCCCACCAGCTGCCGAGCGCGATACCCAGGGTAAGAAAGCCCCAGGCCACGTTGGTCCACGGTCGGGTCCAACGCAGCCAGCGCGCATCCACGTGGCCGTCCAGCAGCGCGGCGATGGCAAACGCAAACGGCACCGCGAAGCCCACGTAGCCGATGTACAACATCGGCGGGTGGATGATCAGCCCCGGGTCCTGCAGCAGCGGGTTGAGGTCGCGGCCTTCCAGCGGTGCCGGCAGCAGCCGCGCGAACGGATTGGAGGTGAAGAACAGGAAGGCGATGAAGCCCAGGCTGATGATGCCCATCACGCCCAGCACGCGGGCGCGCACGGTGTCCGGCAGGCGCTTGGACCACAGCGCCACCGCGCCGCCCCACAGTGCCAGTACCAGCACCCACATCAACAAGGAACCTTCGTGCGCGCCCCACACCGCCGAATAGCGGTAGGCCAGCGGCAGCAGGGTATTGGAGTTTTCGGCCACGTAGCGCACCGAGAAGTCCTGCTGCACGAAGGCGATGGTCAGCACGGCGAACGCGCCGGCCACCAGCGCCAGCTGTGCGAAGGCGGCCGGCACGGCCACGGCCATCCACGCACCGCGCCCGCGCTGCGCGCCCCACAGCGGCAGCACCGCCTGCAGCAGGGCGGCCAGCAGCGCACAGACCAGCAGCACCTGCCCCAGCTCAGGCAGCACTCAGCGTGTCTCCACGGCCGGCACCGGCACGTCGTGCTTGGTGTGGGCCGCGCCCATCTTGTCGGCTACTTCCTTGGGAATGTAGTTCTCGTCGTGCTTGGCCAGCACCTCATCGGCCACGAACACGCCGTTCTTCAGGGTGCCCAGCGCGACCACGGCCGAATCTTCGCGGAACATGTCCGGCAGAATCCGCGAGGTGGTCACCGGCAGCGTGGCATCGCCATCGGTCACCACGAAGTGGGCCTCCAGCGAGCCTTCGGCGCGCTGGAACGAGCCTTTCACCACCATGCCGCCCAGGCGAAAATTGGATTGGGTGCCCTGTTCGCCGCGCAGCACCTCGGACGGGGTGTACAGATAGGCGATGTTGCGCTGGAGCGCGAAGGCCACCAGGGTGGTGGCCAGGCCCGAGGCGAGCAACAGCAGCAGCACCCAGACCAGGCGGCGGCGTTGAACCGGCGTCATCGGCTCAGCTCCGTGGCCAGCGGCGTGCCCGGCGTGCGCTGGTCGCGCGCGGCCTGGCGCTGCTGGCGCTGAAGGGCCTGGCGACGCGCGCTGCGCAGGCGCAGCCAGGAACCCAGCGCGTCGGCCGCCAGCACCAGCACGAACACCGCGTACGCGGCGGCAATGAACCCGACATGCGTCATCGTTGCAGCTCCCCGGCAGGCTCGGTGCCCAGGCGTTGCGCCACCCACGCCTTGCCGGCTTCGCGGCTGAGGTTGTCGGCACGCGCCTTTGCCAGCAGCGAGCCGACGAACCACAGCTTGGTGGCGACCACCATCCACCACAGTGGCGCGATCAGCTCCGGACGCACGGCGTTGTCGCCAAACACATTCACCGACTGGCGCTGGTGCAGGCCACCCCACCAGTCGACCGAGTAACGGATGATCGGCAGCAGGCCCACGCCGACGATGGCCAGCAGGCCGGCGGCCCGCGCGGCACTGCGGCGGTCTTCAATGGCGTGGTACAGGCCGATGACGCCCAGGTACAGGAACAGCAGGATCAGTTCGCTGGTCATGCGCGGGTCCCAATCCCACCACGTGCCCCAGGTGCCTTTGCCCCAGATGCTGCCGGTGAGCAGGGTGATGAGGGTGAAGCCGGCGCCCATCGGCGCGCAGGCCATGGCCAGGATTTCGCAGATCTTGATCCGCCAGACCAGCGCGATGGCCGAATACAGCGCCATCAAGGCGAACACGAACAGGCTCATCCACGCGCTGGGCACGTGGATGTAGATGATGCGGAAGGCGTCGCCTTGGGTCTGCTCGGCCGGCACCACGAAGATGCCCTGCCAGATGCCGATCAGCAGCACCGGCAGGGCCGCGATGGTGAACACACGCGACCAGCGCGACGCGAAGCGGTCGAAGGTGGGGGGCGAACCGAGTTGGTGGAACCAGCGGACAAGGCTATTCATGCAGCGATGGCTATCCAGCTAGGGAAAAACAAACCAACAAAAACGGATGCGACGTCAACTCAATGAAATCCTGATGGCGGCCGCAGTCGCCAGCGGCGCCAACACCAGCGCCACCACCAACCCGGCACCCAGCAGCAGCAACGCCCCCACCGGATCCTGACCACGCGCGGCGGCCGCCACACTGCCTGCACCAAACACCAGCACCGGCACAAACAGCGGCAACGCCAGCAACGCCACGAGAATACCAGAGCGACGGATGCTCACTGTCAGCGCTGCCACCACCCCGCCGATCAGGCTGAGCAGCGGCGTGCCGAGCAGCAACGATGCCAGCAATATCGGCAGTTGGTCATGTGGCAGATGCAGCATTTCAGCCAGCAGCGGTGCCACCACGATCATCGGCAGGGCGGTGGTGGCCCAGTGCACCAGCACCCGCACCAGCACCAGCCAGGCCAGCGGCACCGGCGCCAGCAGCCACTGTTCCAGCGAGCCATCCTCGGCGTCGCTGCGGAACAGGCTGTCGAGCGACAGCTGTCCGGCCAGCAGCACGGCCAGCCACAGCACCGCAGCGGCCACCTGTGCCATCAGCGGCGGGTCGCGGCCCAGCGCCAGCGCGAACAGCACCACCACCAGCAGCGCGAACAGCAGCGGCTGCAGCGCATCGCCGCGGCGGCGCCACAGCAGGCGCAGGTCGCGCCCGGCCAGGGCGCGTGCGGTCTGCCACAGGCCGGGTTCGGTGCCAGGTGCGATCATGCGCGCACCTCCGGCAGTACCGGGCTCTGCCCGGCAACCGCCATGCCGGCACCCCCCAGATGCACCAGCCGGGTCCGCACCGGCGGCGCGGCATACGCGCCGTGCGTGGTGACCAGGGCCGCCCCGCCGCTGCGCAGGTGCGCGGAAATCATCCGGTTCACCAGGTTGATGCCGTCCAGGTCCAGGTTCGCGTACGGCTCGTCCAGCAGCCACAGCGGCGCCGGCGACAGCCAGATGCGGGCCAGCGCCAGCCGCCGCTTCTGCCCGGCCGACAGTTGCCGCACCAAGGTGTTCTCAAAGCCAGCCAGGCCCACGATGGCCAGCGCGTTGCCCGGCATCTGCCGCGCGCGCCGGCCGTGCAGGCCGCACAGGAAATTCAGGTTCTCCAGCGTGTCCAGGTCCGGCTTGAGGCCGGGCAGGTGGCTCAGGTACGCCACGAACTGTGCCCGCTCGCGGTGCCCGGCCGGGCGCCCATCGATCTGGATCGTCCCGCTGCCCGGGCGCAGCAGCCCGGCCAGCACCCGCAGCAGGGTGGTCTTGCCGGCGCCGTTGTCGCCCTGCACCAGCAGTGCCTCACCCGCATCGACCTGGAGGTCGAGCGGCCCGAACACCGGTTCATCGTTGCGACTGAAGGCCAGGCCATGCGCGGCCAGCAACGGAGGGGTATTCGAAGAATTCAGCATCGGCGCAGTGTACCGGCGGATCGATCCCGAACCCAATGGGCCCGTAACCGTGACCGGTGGTTGGTTGATCCCGATCCCAGTGGGCCCGTAACGGTTCGTAGCCCCGGCCGTTGGCCGGGAAACCGCGCGCAGCGCGGTGCAATCGTCCGAAGGCGCCACCATGCGGTTCCGACAATCCCTCCGGCGCTTAGACGATCCGAAGCCGCCCATCCGGCCTTCATGACCCCGAACGAAGAGCAGCCGGCCAACGGCCGGCGCTACCGATCCTTTACACTGACCTGTCCCTGCTCAAGCGCCTGCCGATGAACCCCCAGACCAAGCTGCCCAAGGTGGGCACCACCATTTTCACCGTGATGTCCCAGCTGGCTGCCGAGCACGGCGCGGTCAACCTGGGGCAGGGGTTCCCGGATTTTTCCGCCCCGCAGCGCCTGATCGATGAAACCGTCAAGGCCATGCACGGCGGCCTGAACCAGTACCCGCCGATGACCGGCGTAGCCCCGCTGCGCCAGGCCATCGCCAAGAAGTCGCTGGACCTGTATGGCGCCCAGATCGACCCCGATACCGAAATCACCGTCACCAGCGGCGCCACCGAGGCGATCTTCAACGCCATCCACGCCGTGGTCCGCCCCGGCGAGGAAGTGATCGTGCTGGACCCGGCGTACGACTGCTACGAGCCGGCCATCGACCTGGCCGGCGCCCGCGCGGTGCACGTGCCGCTGGACCCGCAGACCTTCGCGGTCGACTGGGACCGTGTGCGTGCCGCCATCACCCCGCGCACCCGCCTGCTGATGGTGAACACCCCGCACAACCCGTCCGGCGCCATGCTCACCGCCGATGACATGCAGGCCCTGGCCGACGTGCTGCGTGGCACCGGCATCTACCTGATTTCCGACGAGGTCTACGAACACATCATCTACGACGGCCGCCGCCACGAATCGGCGCTGCGCTACCCGGAACTGCGCGAACGCGCCTTCGTCATTTCCAGCTTCGGCAAGACCTACCACTGCACCGGCTGGAAGATCGGCTATGCGGTGGCGCCGCCGGCGATGAGCGCCGAATTCCGCAAGGTGCACCAGTACAACACCTTCACCAGCTTCGGTCCGGCCCAGTACGGTTTCGCCGCGATGATCCGCGACGAGCCGGAACACCACCTGGAACTGGGCGCGTTCTACCAGGCCAAGCGCGATGCGTTCCGCGAGCAGCTGCTCACCACGCGCCTGAAGCCGCTGCCGGTGCCGGGCGGGTACTTCCAGCTGGTGGACTATTCGGCCATCAGCGACCTGCCGGACCACGAGTTCGTGAAGTGGCTGACCATCGAAAAGGGCGTGGCCGCCATTCCGCTGTCGCCGTTCTACGAAACGGCGCCGGAAGGCCAGCGCCTGGTGCGGCTGTGCTTTGCCAAGAACGACGCCACGCTCAGCGCGGCGATCGAACGCCTGCAGGTGCTGTGATGGGCGCCGCCAACCGCCCCGATCTGCGCATCAGCCTGGTCCAGGGCGATACCCGCTGGCACGACCCCGAGGGCAACCGCGAGTACTACGGCGCGCTGCTGGCGCCGCTGGCCGGGCAGACCGATCTGGTGATCCTGCCGGAAACGTTCACCAGCGGTTTTTCCAATGACGCGATCTTCCGTGCCGAAAGCATGGACGGCCCCACCGTGGCCTGGATCCGCGAGCAGGCGGCGCGGCTGGGCGCGGCAGTGACCGGCAGCGTTCAGCTGCGGGTGGGCGAGGGCGTGTACAACCGGCTGCTGTGGGCCACGCCGGACGGTGGGCTGGAGTACTACGACAAGCGCCATCTGTTCCGCTACGGCAACGAGCACCTGCGCTATGCCGCCGGAAATGAACGGCTGAGCGTGGAATGGAAGGGCTGGCGGATCAATCCGCAGGTCTGCTACGACCTGCGTTTCCCGGTGTTCTGCCGCAACCGCTACAACGTGGAGCGTGCCGACGACCTGGATTTCGACCTGCAGATCTTCGTGGCCAACTGGCCGTCGGCGCGTGCGTATCCCTGGCGCACCCTGCTGCGCGCGCGTGCGATTGAAAACCTGTGCTACGTCGCCGCAGTCAACCGCGTGGGCGTTGACGGCAACGACCTGCATTACGCCGGCGACAGCGCGGTGATCGATTTCCTCGGGCAGCCGCAGGTGGAGATCCGCGAGCGTGAGCAGGTGGTTACCACCACCATTTCCGCCGCAGCGCTCGCCGCGCACCGTGCCCGCTTCCCGGCCATGCTGGACGCAGACACCTTTACTCTGGGCTGACCCACACATCGATCGGCATTGCGGCGGCCGTTGGCGGGCGGTAGGTGAATGGCGATTGCATGCCGTGGAAGTGCCTCATGCCGGCGCGACGCCGGCACTGCTAGATTCGGCTCCGTTCCCACTCCGCACGAGCGCACCGCTATGAAGAAGCTTTCCCTGGCCCTGTTCGCCTTCGCCAGCATGGCCGCGGTTCCGGCCGCGCAGGCCGCCGGCAACATCGACTGCGAACTGCATTACTCCCTGGCCGGTTGGTCGGTGATCTACAAGACCGCCTCGGGCACGGGCACGATCACCTGCGACAATGGTGCGCGCATTCCGGTCAAGATCAGCGTCAAGGGCGGCGGCCTGACCGTAGGCAAGTCCAAGATCACCGATGGCAAGGGCAGGTTCTCAGGCGCCTATTCGGTCAACGACCTGATCGGGTCCTACGCCGCCGTCGAAGCCCACGCCGGCGCAGACAAATCCAGCAGCGCGCAGGTCGTCACCAAGGGCGACGTATCGCTCGCCCTGGCAGGCACCGGCAAGGGCTGGGACCTCGGCGTAGCCGGCAGCCGCTTCACCATCGAACGCCGCTGACCCATCCGAAGCGAGCCCGACGCATCCAGGTCCACAACTGCGACCTCAAAAAAAACCCGGTCATTGACCGGGTTTTTTTTTTCATGCATCAGCCGCCGCGCGGGCCGCCGCCACGGTGACCACCGCCACCGGGACCGCGGCTGCCACCCGGGCGTGCGCCGCCGGGACGACCGCCGGGACCACCCGGGCCGCGCGCACCGGGGCCACCCGGGCCACGGTTGCCACCCGGGCCGCCGGGACCACGTGCGCCGGGACCGCCCGGACCACGGTTGCCACCGGGGCCACCAGGACCGCGGTTGCCGCCTGGACGGCCGGCGGGGCGGGGCGTGCCGTACGGGCTGGCGCCCGGATTGGCATGATCGGACGGGAAGCTCGGGGCATTGCCCGGGTGACCGTACGGGTGGCGCTGTGCGCCCTGGCCGCTGCGGTTGCCCGCGCCGGCACCGGCACCGGCCGGACGGCCCTGGCCGCCGTAGCCGCCACGGTTTTCACCGCGACCTTCGCCACCAAAGCCGCCGCTGCTGCGCTCACCGTAGGCGCCACGGCCCTGGCCGCCTGCGCCGCCCGGACCCTTCGGCTTGCCGTACGGACGGCCCTGGCCACCGGCGCCTGCGCCGGCACCCGGACCACGTGCGCCCGGGCCACGGGCTGCGCCCGGACCGGCGTTACGGTGGTTGCTCGGGCCGGTGCTCACGCCATCGGGCACGTACCAGCTGCGGAACGCGGCCGGGTTGCCTTCGGGCAGGGCGCGGTTGCCCTTGTCCGGGCGCTGCTTGAACGGGCGCTGCGACTGCTTGGCCGCCGCTTCGCCGGTGACCGTCAGGCCACCCTTGAAGCCGCCGCCCTTGCCGCCGCGACCGCGGCCGCGGTCTTCGCGCACATTGTCGAAACGACGCAGTTCGCGGCCTTCGTCGGCCTGGTTGTGGCCGTTGACGTAGGCATTGCCACGGCCACCTTCGCGCGACACGCGCACGGTGGTCTTGGCGGCGCGGCGCTGGCCGATCACCGGCTGCAGGGTCAGCGCCGAGGGCGCGCCTTCTTCCAGCTTCAGTTCGGCGCGCAGCGCTTCAACCTGCTTGGCCGGCAGTTCGACCGACTGGCCACGCAGCAGTTCGCGCGGCAGCGAGACCTTGCCGTAGCGGGTGCGCTTGAGGCGGCTCACCTGGCAGCCCTGCGACTCCCACAGGCGGCGCACTTCGCGGTTGCGGCCTTCCTTGACGACCACGCGGAACCAGTCGTGCGAATCGGTGCCGCCGATGCGTTCGATCTCGTCGAACTTGGCCGGGCCGTCTTCCAGCGCCACGCCACGGGAGAGGCGGTCGACGATGCTGTCGGGCACCTTCTCTTCACCTTCCGGGGCACGCACGCGCACGACGTATTCGCGCTCGACCTCGTAGGAGGGGTGCATCATCGCGTTGGCCAGCTCACCGTCGGTGGTTGCCAGCAGCAGGCCGGTGGTGTTGATGTCCAGGCGGCCGATCGCGATCCAGCGCGCGCCCTTCAGGGCCGGCAGCGCTTCGAACACCGTCGGGCGGCCTTCGGGATCTTCGCGGGTGGTTACTTCGCCTTCGGGCTTGTTGTAGGCCAGCACGCGCGAGGTTTCGGTCAGCGCGGTGGCGACAAAGCCACGGCCGTCCAGTTCAACCTTGTCGCCGCTCTTGATCGACTGGCCGGTCTGGGCGACTTCGCCGTTGACCTTGACCAGACCATCGGCGATGCGCTGTTCCAGCGCGCGGCGCGAGCCGAGGCCGGCCTGGGCCAGCACCTTGTGCAGGCGCTCTTCGAGCTTGGGCTGTTCGGTTTCGTTTTCGCGCTTGAGCGAAAGCTTGTTCAACGACAGCTTGCGGGGGGTGTCACTCATTTACTTGGCTCCGGCCGGCGACGGTTTCGTCGGCCTCTGGTTCGGGATCGGCTTCGTCAACAGCCACGGTCGTCTTCGCGACGGCGTTGTTTTCGGTTTCGTTCTGGTGCGCCGCGCGGGGTCCCGGCGCGGTATCGGGCTCGCCATCGCTGGCGGTTGTATCCGCGTCGTCGTCGGGGAGCGACGGCGATGCATGGGATGGGGTATCGCTATTGTCTGACTCGGCGTCCTGTTCCGCCAGTCGCGCGGCCATCAGGGCGGCGCGGGCAGCGGAGCGGGCAGTGGCCGGGTCCTGTTCGGGTTCCGGCTCGGATTCCGGTTCCGGGATGGTTTCCGGTTGCGGTTCGGCGTCCGGATCCGCCACGCCGGCGGCAATCCGGCCGGCCAGTTGGCCGTCGTTGTCCAGCGGCAGCTGCGGTTCCAGTTCGCCCAGGTCGCGCAGCTCGGACAGCGGCGGCAGCTCGTCCAGGCGCTTGAGCCCGAAGTAATCCAGGAAGCCCTTGGTGGTGCCGAACAGCGCCGGCTTGCCGGGCACGTCGCGGTGGCCGATCACGCGGATCCATTCGCGTTCTTCCAGGGCCTGGATGATGTTGCTGCTGACCGCCACGCCACGGACCTGTTCGATCTCGCCGCGGGTGATCGGCTGGCGGTAGGCAATCAGCGCCAGGGTTTCCAGGGTGGCGCGGGTGTAGCGGGTCTTGCGTTCGGTCCACAGCCGGGTAATGAAGCCGTGGACCTCGTTGGTGACCTGGAAGCGGAAGCCGGAGGCCACCTCGACCAGCTCCACGCCGCGGTCGGCGCAGCCTTCGCGCAGCAGTTCCAGCGCGCGTTCGATGCTGCCCGGCGGCGCCGGCTCTTCTTCCGGGAACAGGCCCTGCAGCTGGGCCAGGGTCAGCGGCTGGCTGGAAGCCAGCAGCGCCCCTTCGACAATACGGTTGATCAGCGGTTGATCCATGCGTGGGTCGGGTGCTCAGTCAGGGTCGTTGGCGGCGTCGTTGTCGTCGAACTCGCTGTTGAACTGCAGCGGTTCGTTGGTGTTGCCGGCGGCCAGGGACTTGACGTAGATCGGCGCCAGCGGAGCTTCCTGGACGATGTCCAGCAGCTGTTCCTTGGCCAGTTCCAGCAGGGCCAGGAAGGTGACCAGCACCCCCAGCTTGCCTTCTTCGGCAGTGAACAGCGTTTCAAAGCGGTAGAACCTGCCGTCTTCCAGACGGCCGAGCACATCGCCCATGCGCTGGCGGACACTCAGGGCCTCGCGCTTGATCGCATGGCCGGTGAACAGCTCGGCGCGCTTGAGCACGTCGTGCAGCGCCATCAGCATTTCCTTCAGGTCCACCGGCGGCGGCAGCTTGATCGCCGCGCGGTCGGGCACGAAGGCATGGGCCAGGCTGGTGTCGCGGTCCTGGCGGGGCAGGGCGTCGATGTCCTCGGCAGCCTGCTTGAAACGTTCGTACTCCTGCAGCCGGCGCACCAGCTCCGCACGCGGGTCGGCTTCCTCGCCTTCCACGCTGGGCGGCCGCGGCAGCAGCATCCGCGACTTCACTTCGGCCAGGATCGCCGCCATCACCAGGTATTCGGCCGCCAGTTCGAAGCGCAGCTCCTGCATGACGTTGATGTATTCGACGTACTGGCGGGTGATCTCGGCCACCGGAATATCCAGGATATCCAGGTTCTGCCGGCGGATCAGGTACAGCAGCAGGTCCAATGGACCTTCGAAGGCATCCAGGATGACTTCCAGCGCATCCGGCGGGATGTACAGGTCCTGCGGAATCTGCAGGACCGGTTGCCCATGCACCACGGCCAGCGGCATTTCCTGCTGCTGAGGGGCGGTCGGCCGGATTTGCGGGTTCGCGTCGAGCGCGAGTTCAGAGGTCATCAAGATTGACGTCGGTATTGCAACGGACCAGTTTGCTGCGCCTGGCGCAACCGGAACACCCGGGCGGCAGGATCGCTAGCCATGACATTTCAAACAGCAGCAGGACGCGCTGCTCAAATGCAGCGACAGAACTACGGGAGGTCGTCTACGTGTGCTGGTGTGGGGCAGTGGGGCCCTGTAGCCACAGGGTTGCTGCGTCCAGCCACGTGCAATGTGGTCAAGAGTACGGCTTCACAACGGCAGTGTCCAGCGAGGCGGGCTAGAATCGCGGCGTTTGTTTAGCTGAACCCCAGGAGTTGCCCGTGTGGTATGTGATTGAAGGCTATGACGGCACCGATGTGCTGGCCGCCCGCCTGTCGGCCCGGCCGGCCCATCTGGCCCGTCTGCAGGCCCTGTGCGACGAGGGGCGGCTGCTGCTGGCCGGCCCGTGCCCGGCCATCGACAGTGAAGACCCGGGCCCGGCCGGCTTCAGCGGCAGCGTGGTGATCGCCGCGTTCGATTCGCTCACCGAAGCCCAGGACTGGGCGGCGGCCGATCCCTATGTGGAGGCCGGGGTGTATGTGCGCACCGAGGTCCGCCCGTTCCGCAAGGTGTTGCCATGAGCCGGGTGGAGATGATCCGGGCGGCCCTGCAGGCCGCCTTCGATCCGGAGCTGCTGGAGGTGGAGGACGACAGCCACCGCCACGCCGGGCATGAGGGCGCGCGCGATGGGCGCGGGCACTTCAATGTCCACGTGGTCAGCGCGGCCTTCGAAGGCAAGCTGCCGCTTGCGCGCCATCGCGCGGTCTACAACGCCTTGGGCACCCTGATGGAGACCGATATCCACGCGTTGTCCATTCGTGCCGAAGCGCCGTCAAAAAAGGGCTGAAACCCTTGTCCTGCCTTGTCCCGGTGAGTCCCGGGGCGACCTCTCCAAGACACCCCGAGGTTACCGCCGTGCGACATTTGCCTAACGTAGTGTTTACATCCGGGATTGAAAACGCTTACATTCCGCGCCAAGCCCAGATCTCTAAGCCGTGGAGGGCGGCGAAGTGAACAAGGCAGCTATAACAATCAAAGATGTAGCCCGCGAAGCCCGCGTCTCTGTGGCGACGGTATCGCGTGCGCTCAATGGCCATGAAAACGTCGCCGAACCGGTGCGCAAGCTGGTGCTGGAGGTGGCGGCGCGCCTGCGCTATACCCCGCACGCAGCGGCCCGCAGCCTGAGCAGCCGGCGCACCAACACCATTGGCGTGGTGCTGCCGGACCTGTATGGCGAATTCTTCTCCGAGCTGATGCGCGGCATCGACAACGTGGCCCGCGCGCGCCGCCAGCATCTGCTGGTGTCCAGCTACCACGGCGACCAGGAGCAGCAGGGCGCGGCCCTGCGGGCCATGCGCGGCCGGGTCGACGGGCTGCTGGTGCTGTCCCCGTATGCGGAAAGCCCCGGCTTCCTGACCGACAACCTGCCCCAGGCGCTGCCCACGGTGCTGATCAACACGTACCTGCCCGAGCAGGATCACCCGGTGCTGAGCATCGATGACCATGCCGGTGCGATGGCGATGACCGCGCACCTGCTCGAGGCCGGCCACCGCCGCATCGCGTTCATCGGCGGCCCCGAGCTGAACTTCGATGCGCGCGAACGCCTGCGGGGGTTCCGCGATGCGCTGGCCGCGTTCGGTAGTGCCGCCGAGGGCATCGAGCTGCCCGGCGACTTCGATGAAGCCTCCGGCCACCGCGCCGGGCAGGAGCTGCTGGCCGCCGGTGCATTGCCCGATGCGGTATTCGCAGCCAACGACATGATGGCGCTCGGTTGCCTGTACGCGTTCGCGCAGGCCGGCGTGCGCGTGCCGGCCGACGTGGCATTGGCAGGCTTCGATGACATCCCCCTGGCGCGTTTCGTTCACCCGTCGTTGACGACGATGCAGGTGAGTATCGCCGAGCTTGGCGATAAGGCGGCGACGCGTCTGTTGCAGTTGATGGATGGCAACAACACGGAAACGGCCGGTGACAAGCAGACACTTGTACCGCGCCTGATCGTGCGTGATTCAAGCGTTCCGCCGAAAGGCGGAACGCAGTAGGTCGCGACCGTTGGTCGTGACTCGTTGGGCCGCTGAACGCTGTATCGGTATTTCACGCAATCCAAAAAAAAGACAGGCGGCCGCAACGACGGCTTCCACCACCCGGAGATTTACATGACGTATTCCAATCACCGCACCCGCATGCCGGCCCGCCGCCTGCTGTCGAGCGCACTGGTCAGCTGCCTGTTGCTGGGCGCCGCACCTTCCCTGATGGCCCAGTCGGCCACCTCTTCGCTGCGTGGCCAGGTCGCCCAGGCCGAGGCCGGTACCGAAGTCACCGCCACCAACGTGGCCAGCGGCAGCGTGCGCCGCGCCACCACCCGTGCCGATGGCACCTATTCGCTGATGGGCCTGGACCCGGGCACCTATGACGTGGTGGCCAACGGCCAGACCCAGAAGGTCACCGTGACCGTGGCCTCGACCGCGACGCTGAACTTCAGCGGCGCCCCGGCCAATGGCAGCACCGCCAACGCGACCAACCTCGACACCGTCAACGTGGTCGCCCCGACCCTGCTGCAGGAAGTGCGTACGTCCGAAGTGGGCAAGACGGTCAGCCTGCAGCAGATCCAGACCACCCCGCAGGTGTCGCGCAACTTCCTGGAATTCGCCGACGCGGTGCCGGGCATGATCTTCACCCGTGATGCGAAGGGCAACACCTCGCTGCGCGGCGGTGCCACCAATGCCGACGGCACCAACGTCTACATCGACGGCGTGGGCCAGAAGAGCTACGTCAAGGGCGGCGGCGTGGCCGGCCAGTCCGGCAGCGCCGGCAACCCGTTCCCGCAGCTGGCCATCGGCGAATACAAGGTCATCAGCGGCAACTACAAGGCCGAATACGGCCAGGTGTCCAGCGCGGCAGTGACCGCCGCGACCAAGTCCGGTACCAATGAATTCAAGGGTGAGGCGTTCTACCGCTACACCGACGAAGACATGCGCGCCAAGACCCCGGCCGAGCGCCAGGAAGGCAAGACCAAGGAAGTCTCTGCCGAGAAGGAATACGGATTCGCCCTGGGCGGCCCGATCGTGCAGGACAAGGCCCACTTCTTCGTGACCTACGAAGCCAAGCGCTTCGACCTGCCGGTGACCATCGCCCCGGAAGGCTCGGTGACCAACCGCGTCGGCCTGCTGCCGGCCGATGCCGCCGCCCAGCTCGGCCCGGCCAGCCAGCCGTTCCAGCAGGACCTGATCTTCGCCAAGATCGACGTGGAGCCGACCGACAACGACCGCATCGAGCTGACCTTCCAGGACCGCGACGAAACCCAGCAGCAGTTCAGTGGGCAGACCGCGCCGTCGCACGGCAAGGAAACCGAGAACACCGACCGTCGCTACGCGCTGCGCTGGAACCACAGCGGTGAGCGGTTCTACAACGAACTGATGCTCACCCACGAAGATTCGTTCAACAACCCGGTGCCGCTGACCATCGCCAACGGTTACGTGTACACCGCACCGGATGGCACCGACGACCGCACCCTGGTGCAGATCGGCGGCGCCTCGGCGCTGGATTCGCAGGTGAAGGGCCAGAAGGGCTGGTCGATCGAAGACAACCTGACCCTGGACGGCATCGAATGGGCCGGCGACCACACCATCAAGATGGGCGCCAAGTACAAGGAAATCGACCTGTACGCGTCCGACGCGCAGGAGATCAACCCGCAGTTCACCTATACCCTGGGCGATCCGGACTTCCCGTCCGATATCCCGTACAAGGCGCAGTTCGTCAAGCCGGTGACCGGTGTGTCGGGCGTGACCGGTGAAGTGCGTTCCAAGGTGAAGCAGATCGGTCTGTTCATCCAGGACGACTGGCAGGTCAACGACCACCTGCAGTTGAACCTCGGCCTGCGTTGGGATTACGAAAAGAACCCGACCTACCTGGACTTCGTGACCCCGCCGGAAGTGGTGGCGGCACTCAACAGCCAGGATCCGCGTGCAGCCGCCGGCCAGACCTATGCGCAGTCGATGGCGCTGGGCGGGCTGAACATCAACGATTACATCAGCAACGGCCACAACCGCAAGGCATTCAAGAATGCCTGGCAGCCGCGCCTGGGCTTCTCGTATGACCTCAACGCCGACGAGCAGCACGTGATCCACGGTGGTGCCGGCCGTTCCTACGACCGCGACCTGTTCGACTACCTGCAGCTGGAAACCACCAAGCTGGCGCTGCCGCAGCCGACCATCTACTTCCGCAACCCGGCCACCGGCGCCTGCCTCAACGGCCAGGCCGCGTGCTACGACTGGGATCCGAACCTGCTCAACGGCATCCAGAACCTGCAGGCCCTGGTGGGTTCCACCAGCAATGCCGGGCTGGAAGTGGACATGCTCAACAACAACCTGAAGGCGCCGTACGCCGACCAGTTCAGCCTGGGCATGTCCAACCAGGTGGGCGACTGGCTGACCGACGCCACCGTTGCCCGTACGCTGACCTACGACGGCTTCGCCTTCACCCTGGGCAACCGTTATCCGACCGGCCAGTTCTTCGATGACCCGCGCCTGTGCGGCGGCACCGAGCCGGGCCTGAGCCAGGCCTGGAGCTGCAACATCCCGGGCTTCGGCAGCCTGATCATCGGCCAGCAGGGCATCAAGACCCGTGCCACCCAGGTGCTGCTGTCGGCACAGAAGCCGTTCACCAAGGAAAGCGGCTGGGGCACCTCGATCGCCTACACCTGGACCACCGCGCGCCACAACCGCGACATCAACGAGCATTACGCCTTTGACCGCGGCCTGATCACCGATTACCCGACCATCCGTTCCAACGGTGCACCGCGCCATCGCATCGTGCTGACCGGTTCGTATGCCGGCTTCTGGGACATCACCTTCGGTGGCAAGATCACCCTGGCGACCCCGACCGCGGTGAACGACTGGTACCCGGTGGCACAGTCCAGCGGCTTCGACCTGCCGACCCCCGGCGCCGCGGTGCCGGACGGCAACGGTCGCTTCCTGGTCGGTGGCAAGATCTGGGGCTACCGTTCGGTCGACCTGCAGGCCACGAAGACGTTCAAGATGCCGGGCGACACCGAGCTGTACGCGCGTATCGACATCATCAACGTGTTCAACTTCGACAACTTCTCCAACTACAACTACACCAAGTCCAACGGCAAGCTGCTGGCCAGCTACAACGAGACCGGCGATATCGTCGGTACGCCGCGCCAGGTGAAGGCAGAAGTGGGCTTCCGCTTCTGAGGTAAATGAAGGCCGGTTCCCCTGCCGCAGGGACACGCGATGCGTGTCCTCGCGGTTCGGGGGAACCGGTTTTTAAAGGTTGTAAGCTGTAAACGATTTCACTCCAAGGCCCGCTATGCTGGCCTGGATTTCCAGATTCCGGAGGGTTGGCACGATGAAGGTACCCCGCGTATTGGCACTGGCAGTACTGGCGGCAGCCGTGGTCGGCTGCAAGCCGCAGGCGCAGGAAACGCCAGCCAAACCCAAGCCGCCGGTCATCCTCGTAGAGGCCGACGTTCCCCCGCGCCCGATGAAACCAGAACTGCCCCCGCTGTTCGACGATATCGAACGCCGCACGTTCCAGTTCTTCTGGGACACCACCAATGAAATCAACGGGCTCAGCCCGGACCGGTATCCGTCGCGCCCGTTCGCCAGCATCGCTTCGGTGGGCTACGCGCTGACCGCGTACCCGATCGGCGTGGAAAACGGCTGGGTCAGCCGTACCCAGGCGGTGGACCGCACGCTGACCACGCTGAAGTTCTTCCGCGACATGCCGATGGGCCCACAGCGCACCGGCAAGGGCGGCTACAAGGGTTTCTACTACCACTTCCTGGACATGCAGCAGGGCCACCGCTATGACAGCTGGGTGGAACTGTCGAGCGTGGACACCGCATTGCTGATGATGGGCGTGCTGTTCGCCCAGTCGTACTACACCGGCGACGATTCGCGCGAAAAGGAAATCCGCGCCATCGCCGATACGCTGTACAAACGCGTGGATTGGCCGTGGCTGCAGCAGCGCGCCCCGCTGATCTCGATGGGCTGGTTCCCCGAAAGTGGCTTCATCGACCACGACTGGATGGGATACAACGAGGCGATGATGGTCTACATCCTCGCGCTGGGTTCGCCCACCCACCCGGTGAGCCCGGATGCGTGGACGGTGTGGACGCGCACCTACGACAACGACTGGGGCGTGTTCCAGGGCCAGGAATACCTGTCCTTCGGCCCGCTGTTCGGCCACCAGTACACCCACGTCTGGATCGACTTCCGCGACATCCAGGACGCGTACATGCGCGAGCGCGGCAGCACCTACTTCCTCAACAGCCGCTCGGCCGCGCTGGCCCAGCGCGAGTACGCCATCGCCAACCCGGCGCAGTGGAAGGAATACGGCGAAAACGTGTGGGGTTTGACCGCCAGCGACGGCCCGCAGAACACCACGCAGGAATTCCGCGGCGAGCAGCGCCAGTTCCGCCACTATTCCTCGCGCGGCGCCGGCCTGCGCGAGAACTTCGACGACGGCACCATCGCCCCGACGGCGGCGATCGCCTCGGTGGTGTTCGCGCCGGAGGAAGTGATCCCGGCCACGCTGGAAATGCACAAGCGCTACGGCGATTACCTGTATTCCAGCTACGGCTTCCTGGATTCGTTCAACCCCAGCTTCAATTTCGACATTCCGCTCAAGACCGGGCGCATCGTGCCCGACCGTGGCTGGGTGGCCAGTGATTACATCGGCATCGACCAGGGCCCGATCCTGACCATGATCGCCAACTACCGCAACGATTTCGTGTGGGACACGATGAAGAACAACCCGCACATCCGTCGCGGGCTGGAGCGCGCCGGTTTCACCGGCGGCTGGCTCACCCCGGAGGGCGAAGACCAGCCGATGGCGCTGGAGAAAGACGAGAAGGCCGCGTCGGCCCGCTCGATGGGCATCGCCGAATCCCGCGCGGCCGCCGCGCAGGAACAGAAGAACAATTCCAATTCGAACCGCAACCAGCCCCAGGGGAAGTAAGCAGTGCCATTGTCGTCGCGCCCCAAGCTGTGGGTGAGTGTTCTGCTGCTGGTTGCCGGCAGCCTGTTGTTGAGTGCCTGCCGGAAGGAACCGGAAGGGGTGACCGTGCGTTTCTGGGCCATGGGCCGCGAAGCGGAAGTGGTCAGCGAACTGATCCGCGAATTCGAAGCCGACAATCCCGGCATCCACGTCGATGTGCAGAACATCCCGTGGACGGCCGCGCATGAGAAGCTGCTCACCGCCTTCGCCGCCGACGGCCTGCCGGACGTGTGCCAGCTGGGCAACACCTGGATTCCCGAGTTCGCCGAACTCAACACGCTGACCCCGTTGGCGCCGTTCGTGGCGCAATCCAAGGTGGTCGACCCGGCCGATTACTTCCAGGGCATCTGGGATACCAACGTCATCAACGGCGAGCTGGTCGGGGTGCCGTGGTACGTCGATACGCGCCTGCTGTACTACCGCAAGGACCTGCTGGCCAAGGCCGGCTTCGACCACCCGCCGCGCACCTGGGACGAGTGGAACACCATGATGGCGGCGATCAAGAAGATGCAGGGTCCGGACCGCTACGCGGTGCTGATGCCGATCAACGAGTTCGAGCAGCAGCTGTCCTTCGCCCTGCAGCAGCCCGACCCGCTGCTGCGCGACCACGACACCCGCGGCAACTTCCGCAGCCCCGGCTTCCGCCGCACGCTGGCGTTCTACGAGAACATGTTCGCCCAGGGCTGGGCCCCGCGCATGTCCGAAACCCAGATCTCCAACGTGTGGGATGAGTTCTTCAAGGGCTTCAACGTGTTCTACCTGTCCGGCCCCTGGAACATCCGCGAGTTCAAGAAGCTGCAGCCGAAAGAACTGGAGGGCAAGTGGGGCACCGCCGCACTGCCGGGCCCGGATGGCCCCGGCGCCGGCATCGCCGGCGGCACCAGCCTGGTGATCTTCCGCGGCTCGCAGCAGAAGGAAGCGTCGTGGAAGCTGATCGAGTTCCTGTCGCGCCCGGACATCCAGCAGCGCTTCCATTCCATCATCGGCGACCTGCCGCCACGGCGCAGCACCTGGGAACACCCCTCGCTGGCCAACGACCCGCTGGCGCAGCCGTTCCGCGACCAGCTCGAACGGGTACGGCCGACCCCGAAGGTACTGGAGTGGGAACGTATCGTGCAGGAAATGCGCATCGTCACCGAACAGGTGGTACGCGGTGGGCTGGATCAGGATGTAGCCGTGAATCGATTGGATGACCGCGTGGACAAGGTACTGGCCAAGCGCCGCTGGATGCATGAGCAGCGTACCCAGGCCGAACAGGACGCCGCGCCGGAGGTCCTGCCATGAAGCAGCGTTCGCTTGCCGGCTGGATCTTCGCCGGCCCCTCGCTGCTGGTGATCGGGGTGTTCTTCGGCCTGCCGGTGTTCTCGGCGCTGGCGCTGAGCATCACCGACTTCGACCTGTACGCGCTCGCCGATGGCGGCAACCTGCGCTTCGTGGGCCTGGGCAACTACATCGACCTGCTGCAGACCCCGATGTTCTGGAAGTCGCTGTGGAACACCACGTACTTCGTGGTGGTCGGCGTGCCGATGTCCATCGGCGTTTCGCTCGGCGCGGCGATGCTGCTCAACGCCCCGGCCGCGCGCTTCAAGGCGCTGTTCCGCACCGCGCTGTTCGCCCCGGTGGTGACCACGCTGGTGGCGGTGGCGGTGATCTGGCGCTACCTGTTCCATACCAGCTACGGGCTGGTGAACTACGGCCTTGGCCATCTGGGGATCAGCCCGATCGACTGGCTGGGCGATCCGAACTGGGCCATGCCCACCATCATGCTGTTCGCGGTGTGGAAGAACTTCGGCTACAACATGGTGATCTTCCTGGCCGGCCTGCAGGCGATCCCGCATGACCTGTACGAGGCCGCGCGGATCGATGGCGCCTCGCGCTGGAAACAGTTCCTGCACATCACCCTGCCGATGCTCGGCCCGGTGCTGCTGGTGGTGGGCGTGATCACCGTGTCCGGCTACTTCCAGCTGTTCGCCGAACCCTACGTGATGACCCGCGGCGACCCGCTGCAGAGCACCGTGAGCGTGCTGTACTTCATGTTCGAGGAAGGCTTCAAGTGGTGGAACCTGGGCCGTGCGTCGGCCGTGGCGTTCCTGCTGTTCCTGATCATCCTGGCGGTAACCAGCCTGATGCTGCGTTTCGGCCGCAAGAGGCAGTTGGTATGAGTCGTGAGATTGGCCAGTCGCGCTGGCATGCGTGGTGGGTGAACGGCGGGTTGCTGGTGCTGGCCGCGGTCAGCCTGGCGCCGCTGCTGTGGATGCTGTCGGTGTCGTTCATGCCGACCGGCGAAGCGGCGCATTTCCCGCCGCCGCTGCTGCCTTCGTCGGTGACCACCAACAACTACCACGAGCTGTTCGCCCGCACCGGCATGGCCAACAACTTCGTCAACAGCCTGTTCGTCTCGCTGGCGATCACGCTGGGCTCGCTGCTGCTCAACACCATGGCCGGCTATGCGTTCGCCAAGCTGCGCTTCGTCGGCCGCGAGCGGATCTTCCAGGTGCTGCTTGCCGCGCTGGTGATCCCGGCGCAGGTGGCCATGCTGCCGCTGTTCCTGCTGATGAAGCAGCTGGGCCTGGTCAACAGCTTCGGCGGGGTGATCGTGCCGGCGCTGGCCAGCGTGTTCGGCATCTTCCTGGTGCGCCAGTACGCGCGGTCGATTCCCGATGAGCTGCTGGAGGCGGCGCGTATCGACGGGGCAGGGGAGCTGCGCATCTTCTTCCAGATCGTGCTGCCGATGCTCAAGCCGGTGCTGGTGACCCTGTCGATCTTCACCTTCATGGGCGCCTGGAACGATTTCATGTGGCCGCTGATCGTGTTGACCGACCAGGAGCACTACACTTTGCCGGTTGCCCTGGCCACGTTGTCGCGCGAACACATCATGGACGTTGAAATGATGATGGCCGGCGCGGTGGTCACGGTGGTTCCGGTGCTGGCACTGTTCCTGGTGCTGCAGCGCTACTACATCCAAGGTCTGCTGCTGGGGAGTGTGAAAGGGTGAAGCGTGCCGTCGTCGCGGGGGTTCTGGGTCTGGGTCTGGTGTGGTCGATGGCGGCACCTGCCGCGCCCCCGGCAGTGCCGCCGGCGCCCAAGGTCCTGGACAGCTTCGACGACATGTCGCCCTGGAAGCTGGTGGTGTCCGACCAGGTCAGCGGCTCGCTGCGCAGCGTGGCCGGCGCCAACGGCGGCCGCGCGCTGTGCGTGGACTACGACTTCCACGAGGTCTCCGGCTACGTGGCGATCCGCCGCGAACTGCCCATCACCTGGCCGGACAACTACCAGGTCGGCTTCCAGCTGCGCGGGGATTCGCCCGGCAATGACCTGCAGTTCAAGCTGATCGATGCCAGCGGCGACAACGTGTGGTGGGTCAACCGCCCTGGCTACGCCTTCCCCAAGACCTGGACGCCGGTGCAGTACCGCCAGCGCCAGATCGAGAAGGCCTGGGGCCCGGACCCGGACAAGACCCTGCGTAAAAGCGCGGCAGTAGAGTTCACCATCTACAGCAAGGTCGGCGGGCGCGGCACGGTCTGCTTCGACCGGCTCACCCTGCAGGCGCTGCCGCCGGCCGATACCTCGGCGCTGGCGCCGTCGGTGATCGCCGATACCGCCACCGCGCTGCAGAGCCGTATTGCCGATGGCAAGTCGGACACGGTGTGGATCAGCGGTGGCGTGCCCGACCAGACCATCAGCCTGGACCTGCACAACGTGCGCGAGTTCGGCGGTGCGGTGATCCAGTGGGTGCCCGGCCTGGAAGCTACCCGCTACGTGGTGCGTGCCTCGGCCGATGGCCGGGACTGGCGCACCCTGCGCGAGATCACCGCCGGCGGTGGCGGCGAGCGCGACTGGCTGGCACTGCCCGATACCGAGGCGCGCTACCTGCGCTTCGACCTGCAGCACGGCAGCAGCTGGCGGTACGGCATCCGCGATATCGCGATCAAGCCGCTGGATTTCGCTGCTACGCCGAACGAGTTCGTTGAATCGGTCGGCGCCGACCTGACCCGTGGCTTCGTGCCGCGCGGCTTCAGCGGTGAACAGCCGTACTGGACCCTGCTCGGGCTGGACGGCGGCCGCGAACAGGCGCTGATCGGCGAAGACGGTGCATTGGAAGTGGCCAAGGCCAGCTTCAGCGTGGAGCCGTTCGTGGTGGTCGACAAGAAGGTGCTGAGCTGGGCCGATGTGGAGGCAAGGCAGTCGCTTCAGGACGATTACCTGCCCATTGCCAGCGTCGACTGGGCCCACCCCAAGGCCGCCTTGAAGGTGACCGGCTTCGTGCAGGGCAGCCCGGACAAGGCGCAGCTGGTAGGCCGCTACACGCTGCACAACCCGGACAAGGTGGCGCACGACTACACCCTGGCCCTGGCCGTGCGGCCGTGGCAGGTGAATCCGCCGCGGCAGTTCCTCAACACCGTGGGCGGCGTGAGCCGGATCGACACGCTGGATTTCGAACCGGGCCAGGTCGAGGTCAACGGCAAGCCGCGTGTGTACCCGGTGCAGGCGCCGGACGCCGCTTTCGCCAGCCCGTTCGACGGCAAGCTGGAGGTTACCCACCTGGCCACTGGCAATCTGCCCACCGCCACCGAAGTGCGCGATTCCACCGGGCTGGCTTCGGGCGCGCTGCTGTACCGCTGGCGGCTGGAGCCGGGGCAGAGCAGGGAGGTGGCCATCGTGCTGCCGCAGACCGGCGCGTGGACCACTCCGAAGGACTTCGACGCCAACAAGGCCCAGCAGCAGGTGGCCTCGATGTGGCGCACCAAGCTGGACCAGGTGGCGCTGCAGGTGCCAGCGGCGGGCAAGCCGCTGGCCGATACGCTGCGCACCGCACTGGCGCACATGCTGATCTCCCGGATCGGGCCGAGCCTGCAGCCGGGCACGCGCTCGTACTCGCGCAGCTGGATCCGCGATGGCGCGATGATTTCCGAAGGCCTGCTGCGCATGGGCCGCAGCGATGCGGTGCGTGAGTACGTGAACTGGTACGCGCCGTACCAGTTCGACAACGGCAAGGTGCCGTGCTGCGTCGACCCGCGCGGCGCCGACCCGGTGCCGGAAAACGACAGCCACGGCGAACTGATCTTCAACATCGCCGAGTACTGGCGCTACACCGGTGACAGCACCTTCCTGGAACTGATGTGGCCGCACGTGCAGGGCGCCTACCAGTACATGGAACAGCTGCGCCTGAGCGAACGCACCGAGGAAAACCGCGCGCGCAACCCGGCCTTCTTCGGGATGATGCCGGTGTCGATCAGCCACGAAGGCTATTCGGCCAAGCCCATGCATTCGTACTGGGACAACTTCTGGGCGCTGCGCGGTTACAAGGATGCGGCGATCATCGCCTCCACCCTGGGCAAGATGGAGGCGATGCAGATCGCCGAGTCGCGCGACCAGTTCCGTGACGACCTGCAGGCCTCGCTGCTGGCGGCCACGGCCCTGCACAAGATCGATTTCCTGCCCGGTTCGGCCGAGCTCGGCGATTTCGACGCGACCTCCACCACCATCGCGCTGGCCCCGGGCGGCGAACAGGGCCGCCTGCCGCAGCCGTACCTGGACAACACCTTCGAGCGCTACTGGAAGCAGTTCGAGGAACGCCGCGACGGCAAGCGCGAATGGAAGGACTACACCCCCTACGAGTGGCGCAACGTGGCCGCATTCGTGCGCCTGGGCTGGCGCGACCGCGCCTGGCAGGCCACCGAGTTCTTCTTCAAGGACCGCGCGCCGCAAGCCTGGAACCAGTGGGCCGAAGTGGTCTCGCACACGCCGCGCAAGCCGTTCTTCGTCGGCGACCTGCCGCATGCGTGGGTGGCGTCGGACTTCGTGCGCTCGGCGCTGGACATGTTCGCCTACAACCGCGACGTGGACGACAGCCTGGTGCTCGCCGCCGGCGTGCCCAGCCGCTGGCTGGACGGCGCCGGGGTCGGGGTGAAGGGGCTGCGCACGCCGAATGGACAACTGAGCTACACACTGGCCCGCAGCGACAGGCAGCTCACGCTGCAGGTCGCGTCCGGGCTGCTGGTGCCGCAGGGCGGGGTGATCCTGCCGTGGCCGTTCAGTGGCGATCCAGGGGATACCACCATCAACGGCGAGCCGGCGCAGTGGCTCAACGGCGAGCTGCGCATCACCCAGGTGCCGGCCAAGGTGGAAGTGCAGATCCCGGCCTCGGTGCGGCGCGCCGAACGCAAGGCACCGTGACCGCGGTGGTCGCCCGCCCCGGCATGCTTGGCGTGCTGCTGGCCGTTGCGCTGGCGGCATTGCCGGCGCGCGCGGCCGAGCCGGTGGAGCAGGGCATGAGCCTGGTGACCTTCAACCTGCACCACGATCGGGAAGACTGGCCGCAGCGGCGCAAGGTGATCCTGCGCGAGCTGCAGGCGCTGCAGCCCGATGCGATCGCGCTGCAGGAGGTGATCCAGAAGCCGCATGTGCGCAACCAGGCCGCCTGGCTGGCGCGCAGGCTCGGCTATGACTATCAGTTCGTGTCCACCGATCCGCCGGGGCGATTGAAGCGCTACGGCAATGCGCTGCTGACCCGGCGCCCGGTGCTGGCGCGCGGTGAACGATTGCTGGCGCCGCTGACCGACTACCGCACCGTGGCGCACCTGCGTATCGATGTGGAGGGGCAGCCAGTGAATGTCTATGCCACCCATCTCAACGAACGTTCGGATGAGCGCGGCAGCCGCATCCGTGCCGAGCAGGTGGCCGACCTGTTGACGTTCATCGCGACCACGTCGGGCGATGCGCCGGTGGTGATCGCGGGGGATTTCAATGCGCTGGTGGATGCGAGTGATCTGAGTGCGCTGCGCCAGCGCTATGGCGACAGCTATGGCAGCGTGCACGTGAACAACGAACTGGCACAGATCAGTACGTTGAACCGGCATTACTACGATGCGCCCTCGCGCATCGACCACATCTTTTTCCAGCAGGACAAGCTGCTGGCCCGCGAAGCGCGGCTGCTGTTCGACCAGCCCTACGCCGAAGGGCGCTGGGCGTCGGACCATTACGGGGTGTGGACCCGCCTGCAGTTCGCACCGTGAGGCAGGCAGCCACGCAGGGCGTGGCGCCACGTGATCCGGATCCAGAAAAAGACAGCGGCCCGAAGGCCGCTGTCTTTTTTTACCTTGCCGCTGGAACCGGATCAGGCCTTGTCGGTCTTTTCCGGGTCCTGCTTGTCGGCATCGTCGGCCTTGGCGACATCGGTCGGGATGTCTTCGCGGGCTTCGGCGTGCGCGGCCTGGGCGGCGGCGTCGGTCGGTGCGGCGTCGCTGGCGGCGCTGCCGAACAGCTGGCCGTTCTGCACCGCCGGTGCAACTGCGGCCGATTCCGCCCGTGCCACCGGTGCCGGGGCAGCCGGCGCGGCCGGAACGGCGTCCACTGCATCCAGCATGCTGGTCTGCACCGGACGACCGACTTCGGTCGGGCCCTTGTGCTCTACAACCGGCGCGCTGGTGCTGGCTTCGGCGGCCTTCGGGGTCTCGACGGCGACGGGTGCGGTCGGGGCCGGGGTCACGACGGGCGTTTCAATCGGCTTCGGCGCTTCGGTCACGACCGGGGCTTCGACTGCCTTCGGCGCTTCGGTCACGACTGGAGCTTCGACAGCCTTCGGCGCTTCAGTCACAGCCGGGGCTTCAACAGCCTTCGGCGCTTCGGTCACGACCGGGGCGACCGGGGCTTCAACCGCCTTAGGCGCTTCCGCCACCACCGGCTTCTCAGCCTCCGGCGCCTTGGCGACCGGTGCCGAGGCCGGCATCGGCGATTCCACGAACGGCACGCGGTCGGTGTAGGACGGGGTGCGCTCTGCCACCGGCTCGGCCTTCGGGGCCGGGGCGGCCTCGCTGTGACCGGCGGTCACCACCGGGCTGCTGACCACGGCCAGCGGCGCGGCGGCGGCCACGGCAGCCACCGGGGCCGGGCGCGGGGCCTGCACCGGCGCGGCCGGAGCAGCGGGAGCAGCGCCGTCGTCATCGAAGTCGAACTCCGGGTTCGATCCGGTGCTGCGGGCGGCGGGGCGGGCGGCCTGGGCGGTGGTGTCACCGTCCTGGTCGCCGTCCTGCTCGTCACCGTCGGCGTCGTCATCCAGACCACCGTCATCGTTCAGGCCATCGCTGCCTGCAGCCTGCTCGCCATTGCCACGACGACGACGGCGGCCACCGCGACGGCCACGACGACGGCGCGAGGCGCCCTCGCCACTGGCATCGTCGCCCGTGCCCGGCGCTTCGCCGTGCTCGTTGGCTTCGCCATCCACCGCAACGGCGGTCACCTGGTTCTCATCGGCCGGTGCGTTGTTCGACACCGGGGCCGCGGTCGGCGCCGTGGTCGCCGGGATCGCGGCATCGGCCACGGTCACCGCGGCCGCAACCAGCGCGGCATCGGCAGCGGTCACGCCGGTCTGCACCGGCTTGGCGGCATCGGCCTGCGGCTGACGCGCGGGCTTGTCGCCCTCGTTCTGCTGGCGCGGCGGCTTCTGCTTCTGGTTCAGCTTCGGCTGCTGCTGCTCATTGCGCGGGGCCTTGGGCTGCTGCTGCTCGTTGCGCGGCTTGCCCTGCTGGGCCTGGCCGGCGGCCGGTGCGGACGCCTGTGCGGCCACGTCCTGGCGGCGGTCATCGCGGCGCTCGCCCTTGCCGGCGCGTTCGCCACGGTCGTCGCGACGGTCCTTGCCACGGGCCTGGCCCTGCTGGCCCTGACCCTGGCCACGTTCGCCACGCTCATCGCGGCGGCCGTTGCGGTCCTTGCCATTGCGGTCCTTGTTGCGGCCGTTGCGGTTGCCGTCCTGGGCCGGGCGAGCGTTGGTCTGCGGGGCGGCGGCCGGAGCCGGTTCGCCGCCAAAGATGCGCTTGAGCCAGCCGACCACGCCGGTGGCGGCCGGCGCAGCGACCGGGGCCGGGGCGACCGGGGCCGGGGCAGCAGCCACCGGTTCGGCAACCTCGCGGACCGGCGCCGGGGAGCTGTGCTTGACGTTGGTGACCGCCGGGGCAACCGGGATGTTCAGCTGCGCCTTGGTCAGGGCATGCACCGGCAGCTTGCGCGGGGTGCCACGCTGGTAGCTCGGCTTGCCGCTTTCTTCGCCCAGCTCGTTTTCACGCAGGCGGGTCACTTCGTAATGCGGCGTGTGCAGCTGCTCGTCGGCCACGATCACGATCGGCGCGTCATGGCGCTGTTCGATCTCGCGCAGGGCGCTGCGCTTTTCGTTGAGCAGGTAGTTGGCGATCTCCACCGGGGCCTGGACCAGCACCTGCCCGGTGTTTTCCTTCATCGCATGCTCTTCGGCGACGCGGATGATCGACAGCGACAGCGATTCCACCGAGCGCATGCGGCCATGGCCGTCGCAACGCGGGCAGACGATCTGGCTGGATTCGCCCAGGCTCGGGCGCAGGCGCTGGCGGCTCATTTCCATCAGGCCGAAGCGCGAAATGCGGCCCAGCTGCACGCGCGCACGGTCATACTTGAGCGCGTTCTGCAGGCGGTTCTCGACTTCACGCTGGTGCTTGTTGGAGGACATGTCGATGAAGTCGATCACCACCAGGCCGCCCAGGTCGCGCAGGCGCAGCTGGCGGGCCACTTCCTCGGCCGCTTCCAGGTTGGTCTGGAACGCGGTGTCCTCGATGTCACTGCCCTTGGTGGCGCGCGAGGAGTTCACGTCGATGGCGGTCAGCGCTTCGGTCTGGTCGACCACGATCGAGCCGCCCGAGGGCAGGCGCACGTTGCGTTCATAGGCGCCTTCGATCTGCGATTCGATCTGGAAGCGGTTGAACAGCGGAATGTCGTCGGTGTAGTGCTTGAGCTTGCGCAGGGTCTGCGGCATCACCTGCTGCATGAATTCGCGGGCGGTGTCGTACAGCTCCTGGGTATCGACCAGGATCTCGCCCACGTCGGCGCGCAGGTAGTCGCGCAGGGCGCGCACGATCAGGCGCGATTCCTGGTAGATCAGGAACGGGGCCGGCTTGGTCAGCGCCGCTTCGGCGATCGACTTCCAGACCTGCAGCAGGTAGTCCAGGTCCCACTGCAGCTCTTCGGCATCGCGGCCGACGCCGGCGGTGCGGATGATCACGCCCATGTCGTCGGGGATGTTCAGCTTGTCCAGCGCTTCCTTCAGCGCGGCGCGGTCTTCGCCCTCGATGCGACGCGACACGCCACCGGCGGTGGGCGAGTTCGGCATCAGCACCATGTAGCGGCCGGCCAGGGAGATGAACGTGGTCAGGGCGGCGCCCTTGTTGCCACGCTCTTCCTTGTCGACCTGGACCACCACTTCCTGGCCTTCACGCAGCAGTTCGCGGATGCCGGCCTTGTTGTGGTCGACCCCGGCCTGGAAGTAATCGCGGGAGATTTCCTTCAGCGGCAGGAAGCCGTGGCGTTCGCCACCGTATTCCACGAAGGCCGCTTCCAGCGACGGCTCAAGGCGCGTGATGCGGCCCTTGTAGATGTTCGACTTCTTCTGTTCCTTGGACGGCTGTTCGATGTCGATGTCGTACAGCGTCTGGCCATCCACGATGGCTACCCGCAGCTCTTCAGCCTGCGTGGCGTTGATCAGCATTCGCTTCATATTGCGTTCCTCGCGCGCTGCTACCGCGCGGAACGCCATGGGGTTTCGCTTCTGGTCACGCTTGCACGCCCATCGCGCATGCGCGGGGAGGGCGGCTTGGGTTTCCAGCGCTACAACACCACGGCAGGCCGCGGGAGCGCTTCATTTTGTTTTGGTTTGGGTGTTGCGGGCCGGAGGCAGCTTTCAGCCAGGCTGGAGCGCCACAGGGACATTTTTTCAGCGCAGACGCGTGTCAGGCATCCGGCGATGGCCGGGACTGCCGGTGAGCCGCTAACATGGCCGCCCCGGGGGCGGTGGCTGCGCACTGTGCCGGAATCGAGGGAAGTCGGGCTTCTGGCCCAGAGCAACTTCCAACGAAATCAATCCCTTATCTCGCCCGCCGAGTGTAACAGAATAAAAGGCCAATGACTGATACCGTGCCGTCCCCCAAACCCGCTGAAGGCAAGACCAGCGTCCGTCTCCTGACTGTCCCGGCCGACCGTGCCGGGCAACGCCTGGACAACTTCCTGCTCGGCCAGCTGAAGGGTGCGCCACGCAGTCTGGTCTACAAACTCGTGCGCAGCGGCCAGGTCCGTGTGAACGGCGGCCGCGCCAAGGCCGAACGCAAGCTGGTGGAGGGCGACGAAGTGCGCGTGCCACCGGTCCGTCTCACCGAAGAGGGAGACAAGGCCGGCCCGCCGGCAGCGTTCATGAAGCGGCTGGAAGACGCCATCGTCTACGAAGACGAGCGCCTGCTGGCCCTGAACAAGCCCTCCGGCGTGGCCAGCCACGGCGGCAGCGGGATCAGTTTCGGCGCCATCGAGACCCTGCGCGCCCTTCGCCCCGGCAAGACCCTGGAGCTGGTGCACCGGCTGGACCGGGACACCTCGGGCCTGCTGATCGTGGCCAAGAAGCGCTCGGCGCTGAGCGAGCTGCAGGCGCTGCTGCGGGAAGACCACGGCGCCGGCATCCGCAAGCGCTACCTGACCCTGCTGGTGGGGCGCATGCCCGACGGCACCATGACCGTGGACGCCCCGCTGCACGTGGGCCTGCGCCAGGGCGGCGAGCGCCACGTCCAGGTCAACGCGATCGGCAAGGAATCGATCAGCCACTTCAGCGTGCTGGAGCGCAAGGGCGGCCATTCGTTCTGCGAAGTCCGCATCGAAACCGGCCGTACCCACCAGATCCGCGTGCACGCCCAGCACCTCGGGCACCCGGTGGCCGGTGACGACAAATACGGCGATCCGGACGTCAACAAGCGGCTTCGTGACCAGATCGGCCTGAAACGCCTGTTCCTGCACGCCGCCTCGTTGGAGTTCTCGCTGGACGCCGGCAAGACCCCTTACCTGCTCAATGCGCCATTGGCCGAGGAGCTGACCGAGGCATTGAACCGGTTGGGGTGAAGCTGTCGGTTGATTGATCCGGGCCCGGATGGGCCCGGAAAAAAGTCGTCGACCGTTGGTTGATTGATCCCGATCCCAATGGGCCAATATGAATTCGTAGCCCCGGCCGTTGGCCGGACACCGCGCGCAGCGCGGCCCAAGCGTCCGGAGACGGTGACCCGACGATTGCCGCCACCACCCGGCGTTTAGAAGTTCCGAAGCCGCCCGTCAGGCGTTCATGATCCCGGAACGAAGAGCAGCCGGCCAACGGCCGGCGCTACCGCTTCGGATCGTCTAAACGCCGGACGGAGTATCGGGAGGCCGCATTCGGCCACCTCCTGAGACTTGGGCCGCGCTGCGCGCGGTGTCCGGCCAACGGCCGGGGCTACGAACCGCTACGTAACGTCCACAGATCGGGATCAACCAACCAGAGGCCCCGTAACCGTCGCAGACCCATCGGGATTGGAATCAAATCAACCCGCATCCGGTAGCGCCGGCCGTTGGCCGGCCCACGTAATCTGCGTCACGCCCGCACGCACATCACCACTTGAACAACACCAGGCTGATGGCCAGGCTGGCCATGCCGGCCACCAGCCCGTACACCGTTTCATGGCCCTTGGCGTATCGCTTGGCCGCTGGCAGCAGCTCATCCAGGGCCAGGAACACCATCACCCCGGAAATCAGCCCGAACACCCAGCCGAACGTGGCGTGGTTGAGCACCCCGGACAACAGCACGTACCCGATCGCTGCGCCAATCGGCTCGGCCAGGCCCGACAGCAGGCTGGCGCCGAACGCATAGAACTTGTTCTGGGTGGCGAAATACACCGGCACCGCGATCGCGATGCCCTCGGGGATGTTGTGGATCGCAATGGCAAACGCCAGCGGCATGCCCACCGAGGGGCTTTCCAGCGTCGCGAAGAACGTGGCCAGGCCTTCCGGGAAGTTGTGCGCGGTGATCGCCACCGCCGTCAGCAGGCCCACCCGCTTGATGTAGGCCTTGTTGTTCTCGCGGAACATCGGGTCCTGCTTGTCCAGGCTTTCGTGCGGGTTCGGAATCAGGTGATCGATCAGCACGATCAGCAGCACCCCGCACAGGAACGCCGCCGTGGCGTAGGCATAGCCCACGCGCGCGTCATACGCCTGGGTGAACGAATCGATCGCCTTGGTCAGGATCTCGGTCAGCGACACGAACACCATCGCGCCGCCGGCGAAGGCCAGGCCAAAGGCCAGCAGGCGGGGATTGGGGCGGCGCGAGAACAACACCATCAGGCTGCCCAGGCCGGTGGCCAGCCCGGCAGCCAGGGTCACCAGCAGGGCGACCCATACGTTTTCACTCGAGATTTCCGGCATGCGCCACAGCGTCCTTTGATCAGCCGCCGCGACGCAGGCGCTCTTCCACCGCGAAGCACTCATCGGGTTTGGGCTGCGGCGGGTTGAAGCTCACCGGCACCTGGATGGTGGTGGGCACCGCCTGGCCGGCGCGGGTGGCCGCCTTGAACTGCCAGCCTTCCACCGCCTTCTGCGCCTGCTCATCAAGCTGCGCGTTGCCGCTGCCGCTCACCAGCTGTACCTGGCCGGGCTTGCCGTCGGTCCCCACCACCACCTTCAGCGTGGTGGTGCCGCCGATGGCCTGGCAGGCCAGCTCGATCGGGTACACCGGCGGCGGGGTCTTCACCGCAGCCACCTCGGTAGGCGCCGCCACCGGTGCGGCCGGCTCCGACGACCCGCCACACCCGGCAAGGGTCAGCACCGCTGCAGTCACCGCCACGCGTATCTGGATGTTCATCAAAATCACTCCGTCAGGCCCGAAGCCTTGGCTGCACAGATGAAGTCGTTCTCGCTCAACCCGCCCACGTCGTGGGTGGAAAAGCGCACCACGGCGCGGTCGTAATGCACCCCCAGGTCCGGGTGGTGGTCCTCGGCGTGGGCCACCCAGGCCAGGGCGTTCACGAACGCCATGGTCTTGTAGTAGTCGGCGAAGCGGAAGGTCCGGGTCAGGGCCTGCCCCTGTTCGGCCAGCTCCCAGCCGGGAACCTGCGGCAGCAGCTCGGCTATGCGGGCTTCGCCCAGCTTGTGGTCGCTGCCCTTGCGCGGTACGCAACGGGCCTGCGCCAGCGGAATCAGGTCGGCCATGAAATCCTCCACCTCGTGTATGCCTGAACAATGCGCCGGACAGTGTATAAACCGAATGAGCGCATAACATGTAAGCCGCTAGAATAGCCGCATGATCCAGATCTCCGACACTGCCCAGACCTATTTCCGCAAGCTCATCGAGCGCGAAGCCGTGCCCGGCATGGGCGTGCGCCTCAGCGCCGTGGATGCCGGCACCCCGCGTGCCGATGCCCGGCTGGAGTTCGCCGAACCGGCCGACCTGCTCGGCGACGAGTGGGCGGTGGACTGCGACGGCTTCACCCTCTACGTGGCGTCCGACAGCGTGGGCTGGATGGACGGCGCCGACATCGACATCGTCACCAATGCCACCGGCGGCCAGCAGCTCACCATCAAGGCCCCGAAGATCAAGGGCGAAGCCCCGGCTGATTCGGCCTCGCTGGTCGAACGCGTGCGCTGGGTGGTGGAAAACGAAGTCAACCCGCAGCTGGCCTCGCACGGCGGCAAGGTCGCGGTGCAGGAAGTGTCTGCCGATGGCGTGGTGCTGCTGCGCTTCGGCGGCGGCTGCCAGGGCTGCGGCATGGCCGACGTCACCCTCAAGCAGGGCATCGAGAAAACCCTGATGGGCCGCGTGCCCGGCATCACCGCCGTACGTGACGCGACCGACCACGACAGCGGTCACGCGCCGTATATTCCGCGCGGCACGGCTGCCTGACCGGCCTGCGTGACACTGCGCCGGGCTGACGACATCCTCGACTGGCTGCTTTCCCGCCAGCCGGACAAACGCATCGTTGAAAAAACCACAGGCCTGCCCTACGGGTGGGGCCTGTGGCTGCGCGCGCTGACGCCGCTGCCGCGTCCGTTCCGCTCGACCGAAGTCATTGCCGAACTGATCCAGCGGCCGTTGCCGGGCTCCCCCGGCCGGCTGCCGGCGCTGGGCTTCGTGCAGTCACTGCGACGGCTGCTCTGGCAGACCTGGGACCCGGCCCCGCGCGACCAGCGCTGGATGCGCTGGACCTCGGCGGTCATCAGCGTGCTGCCTGCACGTCATGTTCGCGCTGCTGCTGTTGTGGGTGGCGCTGATCCGCCCGCCGGTGCAGCCGGAGCAGGGCGGTGATGGCGGCCGCATCCAGGTGGAATTCCTGGGCAGCGGAACACCCCAGGAAAGTGGTGGCGGCGAGCCGGCGGCTGCAGGCAGCGCGGCCGCCGCCGCTGCGAGCGCCCAGGCTGAAGCTGCCGCCGCCGCGCAGCCCCGACCGGCGAGTCCGACCGCAGCCACCGCGCCGCAGCCGCCGGCATCGGCGCCGGCGCCGACCGCCAGTACCGAACCCGCGCCGACACCGCCAGCCCCTGCGCCCACCGCTGTCGAACAGCCGATCCAGGCCACCGACGTGGCCGAAGCCACCACCGATTTCGTGGTGCCGCCCACCAGCGTGCCGCGCACCGAAGTGCGGGTGATTCCGCGCGACGCGCCCGAGCCGCAGGTTCGCGAACGCACCGTGGAGGTGGCGGAGGCACCGACACCGCCTTCGATCACCCCGTCCGTGCGCCCGGTGGAAACGCAGGTGCGCCCGCGCGACGTGGCGGTGCGCGAACGCGAGGTCACCGTGGTAACCGCGCCCACCGCACCGGTGCCCGTGCCGGGCCCGCGGGTGGAGGTCACTGTGCCGCAGCGTGATCTGCAGGTGCGCGAACGTGAAGTGACCCCGGCGCCGTCGGTGTCGGTCACGGTCGCGCCGGTGCCGCAGCGCGAGATCACCGTGCCCGGGCGCAGTCCGGAAGTGGCGGTGCGTGAGCGTGCGGTGCCGAATGCCGCGCCGCGCCCGGCACCGGCCGCAGCGACCCCATCGCCGGCAGCGTCCGCACCTTCGCCCACGTCAGGCGCGAGTACGGCCAGCCAGGCCAGCCCGAGCCGCAGCTCCGCCTCCAGTGCCGCGCCGGCCCGTGCGCCGGCCGCGCGCCCGTCGCCCACGCCGGGCAACTGGGCCACGCCCGCACGGGGCGATGACTGGGGCGCGGCCGACCGTAACCGGGCCGGCGAGCGCAGTGGCGCGCAGGCCAACCAGGGCGCCGGGCGTACCGGCGAGGGTCTGTTCAACGCCGACGGCAGCGTGCGCGTGCCGGGGCAGGCGGGCAGCGGCGACAGTGAGCGCGGCGCCCCCGGTGGCGAGAACGATGGCTGGAGCCGCGAACGCATCGCCCAGTCCGGGACGTGGCTCAAGCGCCCGCCGTACGACTACACGCCGACCTCGTTCGACAAGTACTGGGCGCCGAACGAATCGCTGCTGGCCGAATGGGTGCGCAAGGGCATCAAGGCCGTGGAGATTCCGATTCCGGGCACCAGCTCGAAGATTTCCTGCGTGGTCTCGATCCTGCAGTTCGGCGGCGGCTGCGGCCTGTCCGACCCCAACATGCAGGACCAGCCGGCGGTGGCCCGTCCGCCGCCGGACATTCCGTTCAAGAAGGAACTACAGGACGACAACGGCAGCCGTTGACGACGAGGCCGAGAAAGGTCGCAACGCGGAATTACCCCTCCGGATGCTCGTTTCCTGCGTCCTCCAGCGCGACGAATGCCCAGAACGGCACGTCGTGTTCGAGCCACGTCTTGCTGGCGTCCTCCAGCACATCCAGGAACGTGTTGAAGTCCTTCTCCGCGTTTCCCTGCAACTCGTCCGCATCACTGAAGAACAAAGCGTAGCCGTTGGCCTTCATCCACGACAGGTCGCGCAGGCAGTCCAACAGCGCGTCCCAGTTGCCGCCAAAGCTCCGGGGAAAATCCAGTTGCGCGGCAACGCGTGCCAGCAGCGTGCGCTTGTCATTGCACCCCTGCAGATCAATCGTGTTTACGCGCAGCGCGGCATCGCGCATCGCCGCCGACAAAGGCGCTATGTCCTCGTTGGCGACCCGGTAGACGCCCGCATTGTTGATGTCGTCCAGACCCAGTTCGAATCCATCGTGGTTCATTGCCAGCTCCCGGCAGGTGGGACCTCGAAACTGCGGAAGGTTTCGTAATGGTCGTCGGTGTAGAACCAACCGGTCGGCGGAGTGCCGCCGGTCACGATGCGGCGTGCGCCGCGGTTGCCGGCACCCGGCGTGTCCACCGTGTACTCGCGGTAATAACCGCGCGGACGATCCGGCAGGCGCTGTTCCCGGTTGCTGAAAACGCCGCCGTCCTGGCGGTGCGGGTAGGGACCGCCGCGCTGGATCAGGAGGATGGTCTGGCGCGCTTCTGCAGGCAGGAAGGCAGGCAACGCGTCGTGGGCGCGCTGCGCGGTGGCGCCGGGATTGGCCGGGGCGTTGTCGATCGGCGCAGCATCGGCGCCTGGCTGGGTCAGCGACGGCGCGAATTGCGGCGCGGGCGCGCGCTGGGCTTCCTTGATGGCGAAAAGACCGCCCACCAGCAGGACAATGGCAACGAGCAGCAGTAGAGGTTTGCGCATGTGAACATCGAGTGTGCGGGGGACGGGGTTAATGTAGCGTAGCCAAACGAAGTTTCCTTTACGTGGGGGTTGGTAAGCTTGGCGGCCATCCCCATCATCGACTTCGCAACGCCCGGTCTTCGCCGGGCGAGTGAGCTACCAGGAGAACCACATGGCCTACACCCTCCCCAAGCTGTCCTACGCCTACGACGCGCTTGAGCCGCACATTGATGCGGCCACGATGGAAATCCACCACACCAAGCACCACCAGACCTACATCAACAACGTCAACGCGGCACTGGAAGGCACCGAATACGCCGACCTGCCGGTTGAGGAGCTGGTCAAGAAGCTCAAGTCGCTGCCGGAAAACCTGCAAGGCCCGGTGCGCAACAACGGTGGCGGGCACGCCAACCACACCCTGTTCTGGACCGTGATGGCGCCCGACGCCGGCGGTACCCCGACTGGCGACGTCGGCAAGGCAATCGACGCCCAGCTGGGCGGTTTCGAGAAGTTCAAGGAAGCCTTCACCAAGGCGGCGCTGACCCGTTTCGGCAGCGGCTGGGCGTGGCTGAGTGTGACCCCGGACAAGAAGCTGGTAGTGGAAAGCACCGGCAACCAGGACAGCCCGTTGATGGAAGGCAACACGCCGATCCTGGGCCTGGACGTGTGGGAACACGCGTACTACCTGAAGTACCAGAACCGTCGCCCGGAATACATCGGCGCGTTCTTCAACGTCGTCGACTGGAAGGAAGTCGAGCGTCGTTACCAGGAAGCCATCGCCTGATTCCAGCGTTGAACTGGATACCGGAAAGGCCAGGCAGAAATGCCTGGCCTTTTCGTTTACCGGGCCTGGGCTTCGCCCTGGAGCCTCAGGGTGGCAATGATGCCCAGGCGCAGGGCGCCGATATCGGTGCCTTCCAGTGCGGGCAGTTTCAGCGGTTGCAGGCCTTGCCCGGCGAAGTGGCTTACCTGGAACAGTACATCCAGCCCATGGCCACCCGCGATCCCGGCTGCCGACGGCGGGTCGACGCGCTCGCCGGGATTCTTGCGCGCCGGCTGGAAGCCGGGCGAGCTGCGCACCAGTTCATCGGTGTCAGCCGAGAAGTCGCCTGCAATCAACGATGGCAGGCCATCCGAGGTAGCGCCGATCCAGGTCATCAGGTCGCTGGTCTGGTGCTTTCGCACCAGCGCTTCGTCCGGGTCCGGGCGCAGCCGCGCGACATAGATGTTGACCTGCTCGTCCTGCAGGTTCACCCGCAGCATGCCCGCCGCACTGAACCGGCCCGGCGGATGGAGCAGGGTGACCCCGTCTTCGGCCACCGGCAGCCGGCTGAGCATGGCACTGCCGTGGCGCAGCGGCTGGCTGGGCGGGTCGGCGGTGACGAAGTCGCAGCTGTAGCGCAGGCGGGTGGCCAGCCAGCAGGCGGGGTTGCCGCCCTTGGTCTGCAACACCCGCTGCACGGCGATCACGTCCGGCTGAAGGCCTTCCAGCACCTGCAGCAGCTGGTCGCGGCGCTGCTCCCATTGGGTCTCGTCGGCCGCCGGCAGTTCCAGCGTGGCGATCCTGAGCAGGCGTGGCGGCGCCTCGCTCTGCCGGGCAGCGGCCGGGAGCGCGGGAGTGGTCAACAACAGGAGCAGGAACCAGCCGTGCCAGCGTCCTGCGACAACCGTGGGGAGGAGGCGCATAACGATAAGTTTACGCTTGGTCCGTCGACGTGCCGTGACTTCCGTCAACGGATTTCAGATGCCTGCCATTGCGCGGCGGCGTTGTCACGTTCGGCCGCAACGTGCGCCGCCGTGGCCCTTCCGGTAACCTTGCGCCCTTTGAACCCGCAGGACAGCCCCATAGAATGAGCACGACCGCAGCCGCCAGCGCTGGCAAAGGAAGCATGCCGCGCCAGATTCCGTACATCATCGGCAATGAGGCCTGCGAGCGGTTCAGCTTTTATGGGATGCGCAACATCCTGGTGCAGTTCCTGATCACCTCGCTGCTGCTGCAGGAGATCACGGCCGATGGCCGGGCCGGCGAGGCCAAGGACATCATGCACAGCTTCATGATCGGCGTGTACTTCTTCCCGCTGCTGGGCGGCTGGCTGGCCGACAAGTTCTTCGGCAAGTACCACACCATCCTCTGGTTCAGCCTGATCTATTGCGCCGGCCACGCGTGCCTGGCGCTGTTCGAGAACAGCCGCGAGGGCTTCTTCCTGGGCCTGGGCCTGATCGCGCTGGGTGCCGGCGGCATCAAGCCGCTCGTGGCCTCGTTCATGGGCGACCAGTTCGACCAGAGCAACAAGCACCTGGCGAAGATCGTCTTCGACGCGTTCTACTGGATCATCAATTTCGGTTCGCTGTTCGCCTCGCTGCTGATCCCGCTGGCGCTGAAGAACCTAGGCCCGCAGTGGGCGTTCGGCATTCCCGGCATCCTGATGTTCGTGGCCACCTTCGTGTTCTGGCTGGGTCGCAAGCGTTACGTGCTGGTGCCGCTGCCGCCCAAGGACCCGCATTCGTTCGGCAACGTGGTGCGCACCGCGCTGACCGCGCAGGTGCCGGGCAAGGGCCGTCCGGGTCTTACCCTGGCCATCCTGGGCGCGGTGCTGGCGGTGGCCTCGATGGGTCTGGTCGGGAGCCTGGGCATCGTGATCTGCCTGTGCATCGCGCTGGTGCTGGTCCTGGCTGGCGTGGGCGGCGGCACCTGGATGCAGCTCGACCGCGCCCGCGCGGTGCACCCGGCCGAGGCCGTGGAGGGCGTGCGTTCGGTACTGCGCGTGCTGGTGATCTTCGCGCTGACCACGCCGTTCTTCTCGCTGTTCGACCAGAAGGCGTCCACCTGGGTGTTGCAGGGCCAGCAGATGGCCATGCCGTCGTGGTTCACCGCCTCGCAGATGCAGGCGCTGAACCCGCTGCTGGTGATGATCCTGATTCCATTCAACAACCTGGTGCTGTATCCGGCGCTGCGCCGGTTCGGCTTCGAACCCACCGCGCTGCGCCGCATGACCGCCGGCATCGCCTTCAGCGGCCTGGCCTGGATCGTGGTCGGCGGCATCCAGGTGATGATGGATGGCGGCAACGTCATGTCCATCTTCTGGCAGATGCTGCCGTATGCGCTGCTTACCTTCGGTGAGGTGCTCGTCTCGGCCACCGGCCTGGAGTTCGCCTACAGCCAGGCGCCGCAGGCGATGAAGGGCGTGGTGATGAGCTTCTGGAACCTCACCACCACCATCGGCAACCTGTGGGTGCTGCTATCCAACGCGGCGGTGCGCAACGACACGGTGACCCACCAGATCGCCAGTACCGGACTCAGCGAGGCCGCGTTCCTGATGTTCTTCTTCGCCGGCTTCGCGTTCGTGGCAGCGTTGGCCTTCGGTTGGTATGCCAAGCGCTATCGTATGGTCGACAACTACCGCGCTGCCTGAGTACCGCCATGACCCCCGTGAACCTGCTGCTGATCGCCATCACCGTTCTGGTCTCCTGGATGGCGTTCAAGAACCGCGCGCTGGCCGACCGCCTTATCCTGTGGCCGCCGGCGGTGGACCGCAAGCGCCAGTACGACCGCCTGGTGACCTACGGGTTCATCCACGCGGACCTGGCGCACCTGGCGTTCAACATGATCACGCTGTTCTTCTTCGGCGGCCAGATCGAGTCGGTGATGGTCAACCTCACCGGCAGCTACCTTACGTACCCGGCGTTCTACCTGGGCGCGCTGGTGGTGTCGATCCTGCCCAGCTACCTGAAGAACCAGAAGAACCCGAACTACATGAGCCTGGGCGCGTCGGGCGCGGTGTCGGCGGTGCTGTTCGCCTTCATCCTGATCAGCCCGTGGAGCATCATCTTCGTGTTCTTCATCCCGGCGCCGGCGATCATCTATGCCGCGTTCTACGTCGGCTACAGCATCTGGATGGACCGCAAGGGCGGTGACCGCATCAACCACAGCGCGCACCTGGCCGGTGCCGCGTTCGGCGTGATCTTCATGCTGGCGATGCGCCCGGCGATCTTCGACCACTTCCTGCGCGAGTTGAGCAACCCGCGCTTCAGCCTGGGCGGCTAGACGCCGCCCGGCACGGGCGCACCCGCCGGCGGCGGGTACGCCCCTTCAATCTCACGCAGCGAAACGCTGGTCGGTACCGTAAGTGCTGAGCAGGCGGGTGTAGACCTCGTGGTCGATCAGATCGAACTCCGAGCCTTGGGTCTGGCCATTCAGGGCCAGCTGGAACAGGCCTTCCAGCAGCGAGCTGTCGGCGTCGCCGGGCTGGGTGAAGTCGGGTGCATGGTCCATGTGACACTCCTTGGGACACGGATGGGGCAGACAGGTGTCGCAAAACGCGTGCCAGCTTTTGCGGCCTGTCCGAAACCGATATCGGCTTGAATCGGGCGGACTTTAGGACCTTATGTGACCAAATGCGTCGCCTGTTGCCCCTGTTCAGGCTTCACGCGATCATGGCGCTACGCTGCGCACTATCGCGACAGTCGCCGCAGGAGACACCGCCCATGGCTTCGGTCACCCCGCCCGGATTGGCGTACGAGGTGGAGCACGATCTGGTCCGCCACCGGTTCCAGGCCCGGATCCAGGGATATCTGGCGCTGCTGGATTACCAGATCAAGCGGAAGCGGATGGTCATCACCCATACCGAGGTTCCCGAGGCCATTGCCGGCCGCGGCATCGCCGGGGAACTGACCAAGGTCGCCCTGCGCTACGCGCGCGACAACAAGTACAAGGTGGTGCCGGCGTGTGCCTACGCCGAGCAGTTCTTCCAACGGCACACCGAGTACGACGACCTGCTGGCGGAATAGACACAGGCCTTTTTCACGGACGAAGGATCATCATGCTGGGTTTCAACAAGGGGATTGCAATGAACATCGCAGGAAACCGCCGCGCGCTGCGTACCGGCGCGCTGGCGTTGGCCGTGGGGCTGGTGCTGCTGGCCGGCTGCAAGCGCGAGGCGGATCCCGCTGTCGCACCGGCAACCGACACCACCACCGCACAGCCGGACACCACCGCGCCGCAGGCCGCCGTCGAAGCGCCGCTGGAGCTGCGTGACGTCATTGAAAACACCCCGCAGGCGGTGGTGGGCATCAGCTACCCGCAGGACGTGAACCGCTTCCCCGGGCTGGCCAAGGCGCTGTCGGAGTACGCCACGGCGGCGCGCGCTGAGCTGCAGCAGGCCGTGGACGGCCTGGGCAACGACAAGCCGACCATGCCCTACGAGCTGTCGCTGAGTTTCGAAAGGGTGCTGGAGACCCCGCAGCTGGTGGTGATCAGCGCCGACGGCAGCCGTTATACCGGCGGTGCCCATGGCGAACCGCTGGTGGCGCGTTTCGTGTGGCTGCCGGAAACGCAGACCATGCTCACCGCCGACAAGCTGATTGCCGATACCAAGGGCTGGGGCGTGGTCAGCGACTACATCGCCGACCAGCTCAAGGAGCGCGTGGCGACCCGGCTGAGCAGTGAAGACATGGACCCGGGCCAGCTGCAGGAATCGCTGCGCAGCGCCAGCCGCATGATTGCCGACGGCACCGGGGCCAGCGCCGAGAATTTCAGCCAGTTCCAGCCGATGACCGATCCCAACGGACTGATCACCGCCGTGCGTTTCGTGTTCCCGCCGTACCAGGTGGGGCCGTATTCGGATGGGACCCAGACCGTGGACGTGCCCGCCGCCGTGCTGGCACCGCACGTGGCCCCGGCCTACGCCGGGCTGTTCGCCAAGGGCTAGAAGGGGGCCGACCGTGGACGTGGGGCTGCAACGACGGGTCATCGAGTTGCTGCATGAGGCGGACGTCACCGTTGACGGTGACCGTCCGCACGACATCCATGTACACGACCCGCACTTCTACGCGCGCGTGATCGCGCACGGGTCGCTCGGCCTGGGCGAAAGCTACATGGACGGGCAGTGGGACGCGGAATCGCTGGACGGGTTCCTGCTGCACCTGATGCAGGCGCACCTGGACGAACGCGTGCACGGCTGGCGCGAACTGGGTGACGCGCTCAGGGCGCGGCTGTTCAACCTGCAGTCCGGCGGCGGCAACCTCGAGGTGGGCCGTCGCCATTATGATCTGGGCAACGATCTTTACGGCGCGATGCTGGGCAAGCGGCTGGTCTACAGTTGTGGGTACTGGGCGGGCGCGGACGATCTGGACACCGCGCAGGAAGCCAAGCTCGACCTGATCTGCCGAAAGCTACGGCTGCGCCCGGGCCAACGCGTGCTCGACATCGGCTGCGGCTGGGGCGAGGCCCTGAAGTTCGCCGCCGAACGCTACGGCGTCTCCGGCGTGGGCATCACCATTTCGCAGGAGCAGGCCGAGTACGCACGTGAGCTGTGCGCCGGGCTGCCGATCGAGATCCGTCTGCAGGACTACCACGATGTCGACGAAACCTTTGACGCGATCCTGTCGGTAGGCATGTTCGAACACGTCGGCGACAAGAACTACCGCAGCTATTTCGAGATGGCGCGGCGTTGCCTGGCAGCGGACGGGTTGTTCCTGCTGCACAGCATCGGCAGCAATCTCTCGCGCCACCGCACCGACCCGTGGATCGCGCGCTACATCTTCCCCAACTCGATGCTGCCGTCGGCGGCGCAGATCACTACCGCCTGTGAAGGCCTGTTCGTGCTGGAGGACTGGCACAGTTTCGGCGCCGACTACGACCGCACGCTGCAGGCCTGGCGCAGCAACGTGGAGGCGGCCTGGTCACGGCTGGACCCGCAACGCTACGACGAACGCTTCAAGCGCATGTGGCGGTTCTACCTGGCCGGCTCGATGGCCAGCTTCCGCTGCCGGCACGCCCAGTTGTGGCAGCTGGTGCTGTCGCCGAACGGCGTGCCGGGCGGGTATGTCGCACCGAGGTGATCACACGCGAACGGTGTGGCATGGCCAAGGACATGCATGGCATGTCGCTACGTAGGGGCACGCCATGCGTGTCCGCGATGAACCTGACGCAGAAAAAAAACCGCCCGGCATGTGCCGGGCGGTTCTGACTTACAGGCGCGTTACTTCTTTTCCGGAACCAGCCCACGCTTTTCCAGTAGCGGCTCGATCTGCGGTTCGTGGCCGGCGAAATCGCGGAACAGCTGCATCGCATCCACGCTGCCGCCCTTGGACAACAGGGTTTCGCGGAAATGGTCGCCGTTCTTGCGGCTCAGGCCGCCGTTGTCGCGGAACCACTTCTGGGTGTTGGCGTCCAGCACTTCCGACCAGATGTAGGCGTAGTAGCCGGCCGAGTAGCCGCCCATGATGTGGCTGAAGTACGGGGTCTTGTAGCGCGGCGGCACCGGCGCGTAGTAGATGCCGTCCTTCTCCAGCGCGGCGCGCTCGAAGGCCATCACGTCCTTGGCGGCCGGCACCTGGTCCGGGCCGATCTGGTGCCAGCGCTGGTCCAGCATGGCCGCACCCAGGTACTCGGTGGTGGCAAAGCCCTGGTTGAACTTGGCTGCGGCGATCACCTTGTCCAGCAGCGCCTGCGGCATCGCGGTGCCGTTCTGGTAGTGCTTGGCGTAGTTCTTCAGGATGAGCGGGTTGTCCGACCACATCTCGTTGACCTGCGAGGGGAACTCGACGAAGTCACGCGGCACCGAGGTGCCCGAGAAGTAGGGGTACTTCACGTTCGAGAACATGCCGTGCAGGGCGTGGCCGAATTCGTGGAAGGTGGTGGTCACTTCATCCCAGGTCAGCAGGGTCGGCTGGCCGGCCGGCGGCTTGGGAATGTTGAGGTGGTTGGCCACCACCGGCTTGAAGCCGGTCAGCTTGGACTGCGAGACATAGGAGTTCATCCACGCACCGCCACGCTTGGACGCGCGTGCGTACGGGTCGAAGATGAAGATCGCAAGCTGGCTGCCATCGGCGTCGAACACGTCGTAGACGGTCACGTCGTCGTGGTAGACCGGCAGGTCGGTGCGCTGCTTGAAGGTCAGGCCGTATTCCTGGTTGGCGGCGAAGAACACGCCGTTTTCCAGCACGTTCTTCAGCTCGAAGTACGGCTTGAGCTGGGATTCGTCGAAGTTATACTTGGCCTGGCGCACCTTCTCGCTGTAGTAGGCCCAGTCCCATGCCTCGAGCTGGAAGCTCTTCTTGCCGGCGGCCTTCTGTTCCTTGTCGATCATCGCCTGCAGGTCGGCCGCTTCGCGCTTGGCATTGGCGACCGCAGCCGGGGCGAGCTGGCCGAGCATGGCGTTGACCGCTTCGGGGGTCTTGGCGGTCTGGTTGGTCAGGTTGTAGGCAGCGAAGTTCTCAAAGCCCATCAGCTTGGCCTTGTCGGCGCGCAGCTGCATGATGCGCGCGACCAACGCGGTGTTGTCGAACTCGCCACCGCGGCTGCCACGGGTGACCGAGGCATCGTAGATCTTCTTGCGCAGGTCGCGGTTGGCCAGGTTGGTCAGCGGCGGCTGGCCGGTGGTGTTGAGCAGGGCGATGACGTACTTGCCGTCCAGCTTGCGGGCCTTGGCCGCTTCGGAGGCGGCAGCGATCTGTTCGGCCGACAGGCCGTCCAGCTGCTTGACGTCGTCGACGATCACGGCCGAGGCGTTCACTTCGTTCTGCACGTTCTGGCTGAACTTGGTGCCCAGGTTGGCCAGCTCGGCGTTCATTTCCTTGAGCTTGGTCTTGTCGGCGTCATTGAGCTTGGCGCCGGCGCGCACGTAGCTCTCGTAGTACTTCTCGACCAGGCGCACGCCTTCGGCGTCCAGGCCGAGCTGGTTGCGGGTGTCATACAGGGCCTGGATGCGGGCGAACAGCTTGCCGTTCAGCGCGATCGCATCGCTGTGCGCGGCGAACTTTGCCGAGTAGTCGGCCTGCAGCTTCTTGCGCGCATCGTTGGTATCGGCGCCGACCAGGCTGAAGAACACGGTGGTCGCACGGTCGAGGGTGTCACCGCTCTTTTCCAGGGCGATGAGGGTGTTGTCGAAGGTCGGCTTGGCCTTGTTGTTGGCGATGGCTTCCACTTCCTTCAGCTGCTGGGCCATGCCGGCATCGAAGGCGGGGGCGAAGTCGCTGTCCTTGATCTTGTCGAACTGCGGGTAGTGCAGCGGCAGGGTGCTGTCGGCGAAGAACGGGTTGGCCTGCTGGGCAGCGCTGGCCGCAGGCGCGGCGGCAACGGCGGAATAGGCGGGCAGGGCAAGGCCGAGGGTCACGGCGACGGCAAGGGCAAGGCGGGTGGTCAAGGGGTAATCTCCGGTCAGACAAGTGCCCGAGGTTAACCCGGGGTGAGGGGTGGGGGCTTGTGTCGAAAGGCATGTGCGGTGGTCGTATCGATACAATGGCCACACCCCTCCCTGGAGCACGACCATGACCACCGCCTTCGATTTCTCGTTCGTGGACCTGGACGGCCGGAAGCAGGACCTTGACCAGTACCGTGGCAAGGCGCTGCTGCTGGTAAACGTAGCCAGCAAATGCGGCTTCACGCCCCAGTACAAGGGCCTGGAGGAGGTGTGGCGTGAATATCGCGACCAGGGCCTGGTGGTGATCGGGTTTCCGTGCGACCAGTTCGGCCACCAGGAACCCGGCAACGCGGACGAGATCCGCAGTTTCTGCTCGCTGACCTATGAGGTGGACTTTCCGCTCTCGGAGAAGATCGAGGTCAACGGGGATGGCGCGCACCCGCTGTGGAAATGGCTCAAGGCCGAGAAGTCCGGCCTGCTGGGCATCGACGCGATCAAATGGAACTTCAGCAAGTTCCTGGTCGGCCGTGATGGCAAGGTGCTCGAACGCTACGCCCCCACGGACAAACCGGAAAACCTGCGCGGCGATATCGAAGCCGCGCTGGAGTAGTCATTTACTTTTCGACGAACGCGCGCTCGAAGACGTAGTGGCCGGGCGTACCGATCCGCGGCGAAGTCTGGAAGCCACGGGCGTCCAGCACGCTGCGCAGGTCGGCCAGCATCTGCGGGCTGCCGCAGATCATGGCGCGGTCGTTTTCCGGGCTCAGTTCGGGCAGGCCCAGGGTGCGCTGCATCTCGCCGCTTTCCATCAGCGAGGTCAGCCGGCCCTGGTTCGGGAACGGTTCGCGGGTCACCGCCGGGTAGTAGAGCAGCTTGTCGCCGATCAGCTCGCCCAGGAACTCATGCTCGCGCAGTTCCTTCTCGAACAGCTCGCGGTAGGCCAGGTCCTTTTCGTAGCGCACGCCGTGGGTCAGGATCACCTTGTCGAAGCGCTCGTAGGTTTCCGGGTCCTTGATCACCGACAGCCAAGGCGCCAGGCCGGTGCCGGTGCCCAGCAGGTACAGGTGCTTGCCCGGGTGCAGGTCGCTGATCAGCAGGGTGCCGGTGGGCTTTTTGCCAACCAGCACCTTGTCGCCCGGCTTGATGTGCTGCAGGCGCGAGGTCAGCGGGCCGTCCTGGACCTTGATGCTGAAGAATTCCAGGTTCTCTTCCCAGTTCGCGCTGGCGATGGAGTACGCACGCAGCAGCGGCCGCGCTTCGGTTTCCAGGCCGATCATCACGAACTGGCCGTTCTCGAAGCGGAAACCGCTGTCGCGGGTCGTGGTGAAGCTGAAGTAGGCGTCGGTCCAGTGACGGACCTCAAGCACCGTTTCGGCGCCGAAAGCGGAAGACATGGGGAGGGGGTCTGATCTGTGTTGTCCCGCCCAGTTTATCTCAAATGAGATAAATTCTCATTGAACCCCGTTCAGCGATATCCCGCAGCCTGCAGTTCGAACAGCTCGGCGTAGCGGCCTCCCTGCGCCATCAGCTGGGCGTGGGTGCCACTGGCCTCGATCCGCCCACCGGCCAGCACCAGGATCCGGTCGGCCATGCGCACCGAGGAGAACCGGTGCGAGATCAGCACCGCGGTGCGGTTGTCGGACAGCTCCTTGAAGCGCTGGAACACCTCGAATTCGGCGCGCGCATCCAGCGCGGCAGTGGGTTCGTCCAGGATCATCACCTGCGCATCGCGCATGTAGGCGCGGGCGATGGCGATCTTCTGCCACTGGCCGCCGGACAGGTCCACGCCCTGCTTGAAGCGGCGCCCGATCAGCTGCTCGTAGCCCTGCGGCAGCCCGGCGATCACATCTTCGGCCATGCCACGGCGCGCGGCGTCGCGGATGCGCGCATCGTCGGTCATCGCTTCGACCAGGCCCACCCCGATGTTCTCGCCGGCACTGAGGTTGTAGCGCACGAAATCCTGGAAGATCACCCCCATGTTGGCGCGCAGGTCGTCCAGGTCGTAGTCGCGCAAGTCGCGGCCGTCGAGCAGGATGCGGCCTTCGTCCGGGTCGTACAGCCGCGCCAGCAGCTTCACCAGCGTGGTCTTGCCGGCGCCGTTCTCGCCGACCAGGGCCAGCACTTCGCCCGCCCGCAGCTCGAAATCCAGATGGCGAACCGCCCAGCTTTCCGCGTCGGGATACTGGAAGCCCACGTTCTCGAACACGAAGCCCTGGGTGATCGGCTGCGGCACCGGCACCGCGTCCGGGCGCGAATGGATTTCCGGCTGGATCTGGAAGAACGAGAACAGGTCGTCCAGGTACAGCGCCTGGCTGGCCACCTGCGAGAAGCCGATCAGCAGGCCTTCCAGCAGCTGGCGCAGGCGCAGGAAGCTGCCGGCCAGGAAGGTCAGGTCGCCGATGGAGAAGTCGCCGCGCACCGTGCGCCAGGCGATGTAGGCATAGGCGGTGTAGTAGCCGAGCGTACCCAGGGCGGCCAGCAGGGTGCCCCAGAACGCGCGTTTGCGTGCCAGCGCGCGGTTGGCGCGGAAGAACTTGTCGGCCAGGAACCGGTAGCGGTCGATCAGGAAGCGGTGGAGGTTGAAGATCTTCACCTCCTTGGCGGTTTCCACGCTGGCACCTATCTGGCGCAGGTAATCCAGCTGGCGGCGCTCGGGGGTCCACTGGAAGTTGAGGCTGTAGCCGGCCGCGTTGAAGTGCGATTCGCCGATGAACGCCGGCACCAGTGCCACGCCCAGCAGCAGGATCAACCACGGCGCGTAGACCAGCAGGCCCACCGCCAGGCTGGCCACGGTGATGGCGTCCTGGACCTGGCCGAACAGCTGGCTCATCAGGTTCATCCGGCCCATGGTCTGGCGCCGGGCGCGGTCCAGCTTGTCCTGCAGGTCCGGGTCCTCGAAGTCCTCCAGGTCCAGTTCTGCCGCGTGTTCCATCAGGCGCACGCTGGTGACGTTGGTGAACAGCTCCGAGAGCAGGGTGTCGGCGTAGCTGACGATGCGGCCGAGCAGGTCCGAGGCGATGGCCAGGCCGAATTCCAGCGCCAGCAGGCCCAGCAGGGGATTGAGCAGGCCGCTGTACAGCGCTTCATCGAACGGCGGGAAGCCGGCCTCGTGCCGGCTCAGCAGCAGCGCCGCATCGATGATGAGCTTGCCCACGTACAGCATCGCCACCGGCAGCAGCGCACGGATGACGCGCAGCCCCAGGCTGGCGCTGGCCAGTGCCGGGCTGGTCTGCCAGACCTGGCGCAGGAACGGGGGCAGGTTGCGCATCGCCTGGAAGCGTTCGCGCAGGCTGGGATTCTTCGGGCCGGAAGCGCCGGCGGCGGGGGAGGCGGGCATGGCCCCATTGTGCCTGCCATCGCTGTGAAGCCCGGTTGTTTACCAAGGGGCGTCATCCTGTAAGTCCGGCCGGGAATGCCTGCTGTGACAGGGCCCGGCGCAGTTGTCGGGAGTGATTCCCACCACCGCCGGGCCGGGGCGCTAAAATGGTGGGCTTACCCCCGCCATCCCCGAGCAAGCGAGCATTACGTGACATCGATCAAGCAGGAAGACCTCATTCAGTCCATCGCCGACGCGCTGCAGTACATCTCGTACTACCACCCGGTCGACTACATCAAGAGCCTCACCGCCGCCTACGAGCGCGAGGAGTCGCCGGCCGCGAAGGAAGCGATGGCCCAGATCCTGATCAATTCCCGCATGTGCGCCGAAGGCCATCGGCCGATCTGCCAGGACACCGGCATCGTCACCGTGTTCCTGGAAGTGGGCATGAACGTGCGCTGGGACGACGCCACCATGAGCCTGGAAGACATGGCCAATGAAGGCGTGCGTCGCGCGTACAACCACCCGGACAACAAGCTGCGCGCCTCGGTGCTGGCCGATCCGGCCGGCAAGCGCGTCAATACGAAGGACAACACCCCGGGCGTGGTCAACATGAAGATCGTGCCGGGCGACACCGTGGACGTGATCGTGGCGGCCAAGGGCGGCGGCTCCGAAGCCAAGAGCAAGTTCGCCATGCTCAACCCGTCCGACTCCATCGTCGACTGGGTGCTCAAGACCGTGCCGACCATGGGCGCCGGCTGGTGCCCGCCAGGCATGCTCGGCATCGGCATCGGTGGCACTGCTGAAAAGGCGATGCTGCTGGCCAAGGAATCGCTGATGGAGCCGATCGACATCAACGAACTCAAGGCCCGTGGCGCCTCCAACCGCGCCGAAGAACTGCGCCTGGAGCTGTACGACAAGGTCAACGCGCTGGGCATCGGCGCACAGGGCCTGGGCGGCCTGACCACGGTGCTGGACATCAAGGTCAAGGACTTCCCGACCCACGCGGCCAACCTGCCGGTGGCGATGATCCCCAACTGCGCCGCCACCCGCCACGCCCACTTCACCCTGGACGGCAGCGGCCCGGTGATGCTGGACCCGCCGTCGCTGGAAGACTGGCCGCAGATCACCTACGACGCCTCCAAGGGCACCCGCGTCGACCTGGATACCATCACCCCGGAAGACGTGGCCAGCTGGAAGCCGGGCCAGACCCTGCTGCTCAACGGCAAGCTGCTCACCGGCCGCGATGCCGCGCACAAGCGCATGGTGGACATGCTCAACAAGGGCGAGCCGCTGCCGGTCGACCTCAAGGGCCGCTTCATCTATTACGTGGGCCCGGTCGATCCGGTGCGCGAGGAAGTGGTGGGCCCGGCCGGCCCGACCACCGCCACCCGCATGGACAAGTTCACCCGCCAGGTGCTGGAACAGACCGGCCTGCTGGGCATGGTCGGCAAGGCCGAGCGCGGCCCGGCCGCGATCGAGGCGATCCGTGACAACAAGTCGGCTTACCTGATGGCGGTGGGCGGTTCTGCCTACCTGGTGTCCAAGGCGATCAAGGCGGCCAAGGTGGTCGGCTTTGCCGACCTGGGCATGGAAGCGATCTACGAATTCACCGTGCAGGACATGCCGGTGACCGTGGCGGTGGATTCCACGGGTGAATCGGTGCACATCACCGGCCCGCGCGAATGGCAGGCGAAGATCGGCAGGATCCCGGTGGTCGTGGCCTGATGCTTCTTGAACAACGGCGCTTCTGGGCGCCGTTGTTCGTTCTACCGGCGCGCGCATAATCAGGGCCTTCCCAACCGCAGGTCCCGCGCATGGCCACCACGTTGTACGGATCCTCCAGCACCGCCTCGCTGGTAGTGCACTGGCTGCTGATCGAACTGGGCATCGAGCACAAACTGGTGCTGCTCGATTTCGATACCCGCGAGCAGAAATCGGCCGATTACCTTGCCCTCAACCCGGCCGGTCGCGTGCCCACGCTGGTGATCGGCAGCCAGGTCCTGACCGAAGCGGCGGCGATCGCCCTGCACCTGGCCGACCTGCACCCGCAGGCGGGGCTGCTGCCGGCGCCGGGCACGCCCGAGCGTGCACAGGCCTACCGCTGGATGTTCTGGTGCGCCAACACCCTGCAGCCGGCGTATCGCGCGTGGTTCTATGCCGATGAAGTGGCCGGTGCGGACAACGTGGACGCGGTACGCGAGGGCGCGCGCCAGCAGCTGGAAGCGGGGTGGGCACGGTTCGCCGAGCACCTGCAGCAGGCGGGGCCGTACGTGCTGGGCGAACGCATCAGCGTGGTCGATTTCATGCTGGTGATGCTGATGCGCTGGTCACGCAACATGCCGCGCCCCAGCGATACCTGGCCGGAACTGAAGGCCTACGCAGAGCGCATCAAAGCGCGCCCGGCGTTCGCCGAAGCCTACCGCCGCGAAGGCATCACCGACTGGCGGTGATACCGCGTAGCGCCGCGCCCTGCGTGGCTGCGGCGCAGCGTCAGTACCACTCCAGCAACGACACACCCAGGCCGATGTAGGTCGCCTTGTGGTTGTAATCGATCATGCTTTCGCCGTACCCATCGAAGATCTGCACATGCCCGCGCAGCAGGTTGCTGATCGGGAAGCCGTAATCCAGCTGCAGCGCCCCGTGCGAACGGTCGCCGCCGCGCAGTGAATGCCGTGCCATCAGCGAAACTTCGTGGCCGTTGCGGTTCCAGGTCAGGGTCGCGTCGCCGCGGCCCATGTAATCCTCGATGTCCGGATTGTTGTCGTCTTCGCGGTCTTCGGGCAGGCGGTACCACGGGCGCAGCACCAGCGCCCAGTTTTCGCGGTCCAGGCCGATGTTGGCGATGACCCGGTTCCAGCTGCGCGACAGCGGGTCGGCGCGGCCGTTGGACATGTGGGTGAGGCTGAGCCCGCTCATGCGCCCGCGCCAGCCGCCGATGGAATAGCCGTTGCGGAAGACCATCATGATCTCCGGCTCGTAATTGGTTTCGCGGAACGGGCGCGAGTTGTCGGCGTTGTAGGCCTGCCAGCGCGAGCTCTGGGTATACCCGGCCCAGATGTCGCCGTTGTCGCCGAACACGTTCTCCCAGACCTTGGTCTTGAAGCTCAGCTGGAACTTCAGCTCGTTGCTGTCCAGCTGCTGCGGCGTGGTCACCGTGTTGTCCGGATTGGGCGAGTGCGGCATCTGGTTCTTGTCGCTGGTCCAGAACGCGGGCAGCAGGTACACCGGCTTGTAGGCGCGCAGCTGGAACGCCCCCAGCTTGGAGTCCTGCGCCAGTTCCCAGCGGCTGTCCAGCAACGAACCCTTGCCGGCATTGGCCAGCGCGGAATCATGGCCATCGTTCTTGAACACCTCGCCCAGCCGCTGCTTGACCCGTTCGGTGGCCGGGGCCTCGGGCGTACGCGCCGCCTGGCGCTCTTCGCGACGCTCCTGCTTGGCGGCGGTGGCAGCGGCATCGGCCGCCTGGGTGGTTTCCAGCGTGGGCCGGAACAGCTTGTCGTAGCAGGCCAGGCGGGCCACGTCGGTGCCCACCAGCGCGCAGGCTTCAGGCGATGCCGGCGTCGGCGCGGCTTCCTGGGCGGCCAGCGGCAGGCTGGCGCTGGCCAGCGCCAAGGCAGAGAACAGGGCCGAACGTGGGCGGTGGGTCATGGAGGCGGGCCGATGAATGGAGGGGAGCGCGGACAGTGTGGCGGCTGCCCGACGTTCCCGCCAGCGCAACGCGACGCACTGACGGTATCAGCGCGTTTATGCCGGTGTCCCCCGTGCGCGCAACGTGAAGCTGGCCGGGCTCAGAAGAACCAGGCGAACGCGAAGATGCCCAGCATCGCGATCACCAGCGCCAGCTTGAGCGCGAACCCCAGCAGGATGCCCAGCCAGGTAGCCAACCCCACCTTGGTGGACCGGCCGAGTTCGCGCGTATGCCAGTACTCGCCGAACAATGCGCCGGCCAGTGGTCCGGCGAACAGGCCGATCGGCATGAAGAACAAGCCGACGATGCTGCCGATGAACGTACCCCACAGCGCCTTGCGGCTGGCCCCGACCCGCTTGGCGCCCACTACCGTGGCCAACACGTCCACGGCGAAGGAGGCCAGCGTCAGCAGCCCGAGCACGGTCAGCGGTACCCAGCCCACATGCACGAAGCCGTCGCCCCAGGCCGCGACCAGCAGGCCGGCGAAGACCAGCGGGATCCCGGGCAGGGCGGGCAGGATGATGCCGGCGATGCCCACCAGGACCAGCACCACGGCGATCAGGTAAAAGATGAATGAAGGGTCCATGCTGTCCAGTATGGTCGTCTATTTGGGGTTGACATATGTGAAATAAGCCAGTTGCTTTTTCATTTTGCCCGGGTTAAGTTGCAGACGCTGAGCTTGGCAAGGTCACCGTGGATCGTGGCCTGATGATGGTAGATCTTCCGATCCGCTCCATCGATGCACCTCGCTTCCCCCTTGCTTGTCAGCCGCCCACAAGGCGTAACCAACTACAGGTCAGTCAGGGAGTAAGGAAGATGGTAGAGAAGGGCACCGTCAAGTGGTTCAATGACGCGAAGGGTTTCGGTTTCATCAGCCGTGAAAGCGGTGAGGACGTGTTCGTACACTTCCGTGCAATCGATTCCCAAGGCTTCAAGAGTCTGAAGGAAGGCCAAGCGGTCGAGTTTGAAGTGACCCAGGGCCAGAAGGGACTGCAGGCCGACAAGGTGCGCCCGCTCTAAGCGCGCACTGCTCCGGTCTGATCGGAACATGGAAAGGGCCCGCGCAAGCGGGCCCTTTGCTTTCACGCTGCAGCGGTGTAGTGGGTCAGCGCAGGACCACGCGACCGTTGACCACGCGTACGTAGGTGTTCTCGCGGATCCCGCCGAGGTCACGCTGGTTGACCACTACGGTGCGGCCGTCGTCCATGCGCACGGTGATGTCGAAGGTATCGCTGGTCACGTTCTTCTGGATCTGGTTGCCGGCAAGCGCACCGCCCACCGCGCCCGCAGCGGCGGCGATGTTCTGGTTGCCCTTGCTGCCGCCGGTGTGGTCGGAGATCTCATGGCCGGCCACGGCGCCGACCAGGCCGCCCAGGATCGCGCCGGTGGCGCTCGGTGCCGTTCGGCCGGAGGCCACCTGGTTGATGCGGGTCACGATGCCGCAATCGGCGCAGCGGTTGGTGTTGTAGTTGCCGCTGTTGTTATAGCCGTTGTTGTAGCCGTTGTTGTTGTAGCCGCCGCCGTAGCCAGGCGAGGTGGTGGCACAGCCGGCCAGCGCGACGGTAGCGACGGCGGCGGCAGCAATGAGTTGGATCTTCATGGTGGTTCTCCTGGCCAGAAGGGGTGGTCGTGAATGCGTCTGGGGCGCATGGCGCAGATCCTGTCCTGTCCCGCGTGAACAGGGTGCCAATCCGGCCACCGCTTCGTGGCTGCCAGATGAATCAGCGGAAATCCTGGTGGCAGGCCTTGCAGTCGGTCTGGATTTTCTCGACCAGCTGGCCCATGGCCACGCAATCGGTCGGCGGCGCGGCCAGCGCGGTGTTGAGCGTGGCGCGCAGGCCGCTGGCGTGCTGCTGGAACTGCGCGCTGTCCTTCAGGTCGGGGAACGCAAGGTCCAGGTCGTTGGACAGCGAGCGCAGCGTCTGCAGGCGCGGCACGCTGTCGGCCAGGCTGCAGCGGTTCTGCGCCTGCGCATCGCGCAACAGCGCCACCTGGCGCTCCATCACGTGCATCAGGCTGCCGGGGAACGGGTCCTGGCGGGCCTGGATCGCGCGGGACACCATCACGGTGGCGACCAGGCCGATCACCAGCCCCAGGCCTGCGACAAACAGATAGCGGTAAGCGGCGGACGGGCGGCGGGTGGGGACGGGGGAATTCATGCGGGTGGCTTCCTTGTGGGTGGCTCGCAGCATCCTACCGCTGGCCGCATCACGAACGTACGTGGCGGGCGCTGGGCCGTCTAAAATGGGCGGCATGAACGACGTATTGCGCGAACGCTTTGCCGGCATCGACCGGTTGTATGGGGTGGGCACCGTGGACCAGCTGTCGCAGCGCCGGGTGGCGGTGGTCGGCATGGGCGGGGTGGGCTCGTGGGTGGTGGAAGCGCTGGCGCGCACGGCGGTGGGGCACCTGACCCTGATCGACGCCGACGACATCTGCGTGTCCAACACCAACCGCCAGCTGCCAGCACTGGCCGGGCAGTACGGGCGCAACAAGGCCGAGGCGATGGCCGAGCGCTGCGTGGCGATCAACCCGGACATCAGCGTTGATGCGGTTGCCTCGTTCCTGACCGTGTCGAACATGGTCGAGCTGCTCGACTGCGACTTCGACCTGGTCATCGACGCCTGCGACAGCTTCCGGGTCAAGGTGGAAACCATTGCCTGGTGCCGCCGCCGCAAGCTGCCCATCCTCACCGTGGGCGCGGCCGGTGGCCGTACCGACCCGACCCTGGTGCGTATCCGTGACGTCTCGCGCACCGAGCACGACGCCATGCTGGCCCTGATCCGCAAGAAGCTGCGCAGCGATTTCAACTTCCCGAAGAACGCCTCGCGCTACTTCGGCGTACCGGCGGTGTACTCGCTGGAAAACGTGAAGTACCCGCAGGCCGATGGCAGCGTGTGCGGGGTACGCCCACAGCTGGGTGCCGATGCCGCGTTGAAGCTCGACTGCGGCGCCGGGCTGGGCGCAGCCACGCATATCACCGGCGCGTTCGCGTTCGCGGCAGTGGGCAAGGCGTTGGAGATGCTGCTGAAGAAGAAGTCGTAGAGCCACGCCCCGCGTGGCTGCTTTTCGCCGGACACCGCGCGGCCACGCAGGGCGTGGCTCTACGGGAGGGCGAACAGCCGGCGTGCGTTGGCGGAAGTCTGGTCGGCAATTGCCTCCACCGTTTCGCCGCGCAACTTCGCCACGGTTTCGGCAATCACCGTCAGCCGCGCCGGCTCATTGCGCTCGCCGCGGATGCCGGCGTCCGGCTGGTCCGGCGCATCGGTTTCCAGCAGCAGCTGCTCCAGCGGCAGCTGTGCCACCAGTCGCTGCAGGCGCTGGGCACGGTCATAGGTCAGCGGACCGCCCAGGCCGACCAGGAAACCGAGTTTGTGCAGCTGCGCGGCCTGTTCCGGGCTGCCCGGGAAGCTGTGGATCACGCCACGTAATCCGCCGACCTGTTTGATTGCCGCGATCACCGCATCCACCGCGCGCCGGGCATGTACGATCACCGGCAGGTCGAACTCGCGCGCGATCCGCAACTGCCCGTCGAAGTAAAACTGCTGCTGTTCGGCATCCAGGCCTTCCACGAAGAAATCCAGTCCGCATTCGCCCACCGCACACGGCTGCTCGCGGGCGATCCACTCGCGCAGCTGGTCCAGGTGCTCCGGGCGATGCTGATCCAGGAACATGGGGTGCAGCCCATACGCCGGATACAGCCCGTCGGCCAGCTGGCAGGTCTCACGCAGCTTGGGCCAGCTGGCGGCGGTCACCGCGGGCACCACCTGTGTTCGAACACCTGCCGCCTGCGCGCGCGCGATCACTTGGGCGCGGTCGTGGTCGAATTCGTCCGCGTCCAGATGGCAGTGGCTGTCGATCAGGCTCACGCGTCGCGCCGGTCCAGGCGCGGCGGCAGGGTGTCGCTGCGGCGCTTCCAGTTTGCCAGCAGCAGCGTGCCCAGCCCGAACAGGATTTCATCCACGAACGGAATCGGGTCTGGAATGAACAGCGTTACCGCGAACAGCGCCGCGGTGATCTTGAACAGTGTGGGGTAACGCAGTCCGCGTGCCCATTTCATGACAGGTAGCAGCAGGGGACCGGGCATCGCACTCTCCTCGACAAGTGGTGTAAACGCTATCACGAGCCCTGCGACGACAGAACCTGAATGGGGAGGCGGGTCGTAAGCGTCATGTGGAGATACCGTTCAGGGTTCGCATGCTGGAATCCGCATCAAGAACGTTGCGGATCGCCCGCAGGGAGTCGGATATGAAAAGCACAACTACTACTGTCCTGGTCGCTGCAGGCGCCCTGCTGGTCGGGGGCATCGCCACCGCCGCCTTCATGAAAAGCGGTAGCTCCACCGACCCGGTTACCGCCGCACAGACCCGCCCGAACCTGGACACCACGCCGCTGGCCGACGATGGTGCGCGCACCGACGAACTCGCCGTGGACAAGGCCGGCCGGCTGGAATACGCCGACGTGGTCAAGGTCGATCCGCTGACCCAGAAGGAAAAGGCCTACGCCACCGTGATCGGCACCGAACCGGTGCGTGAGACCTCCACCACCCAGACCCCGCACGAGGTCTGCAACGATGTGGTGGTGCAGGAACGCCTGCCCGAGCGCGACGGCAATGTCGGCGGCACCGTGGCCGGCGCCGTCATCGGCGGCCTGCTGGGCAACCAGGTGGGCGGCGGCAATGGCCGCAAGGCCGCCACCGCAGCCGGCGCCGTTGCTGGCGGCGTGATCGGCAACCAGGTGGACAAGCGCCATGTCGGTGGCCGCGTGGTCAACCGCACCGAGCGCCAGTGCCACACCGAAACGGCCACCTCCGAATCGACCAAGGTCACCGGCTACAACGTGACCTACCGCAATGAAGACGGCACCACCGGCACCATGCGCATGGCCAGCAAGCCGGGCAACCGCATCGCCATGGGCACCACCAGCAACGTCACCGGCTACAACGTGACCTACCGCTACGACGGCGTTGAAAAGACCGTCAAGATGGCCAACAAGCCCAGCAGCGACCGTCTGCCGGTCGTGGACGGCCAGCTGGTCACCCAGACCGCCGCGCTGGATACCGCCCGTCAGTAATCGGTGCGCTGTGCAGCAGGTACGAAGAGGCCGGCATCTTGCCGGCCTCTTTCGTTCTGCGAAGATGGCACCCGGCTTACCAACGGGGTACCCCATGAGCATTTTCGATCTGCGCCTGGAAACCGACCGGCTGATCCTGCGCCCGCCACGCGCGGAGGACTTCGACGCCTTCCTGCAGTTCTGCACCGATCCGCAGGTGATGCAGCACCTCGGCGGCGTGCAGGCGCCGTCCCAGGCCTGGCGCAGTTTCAGCTGCCTGGTGGGCAGTTGGCACCTGTATGGCTTCTCGATGTTCTCGGTGATCGAGAAGAGCAGCGGCGACTGGGTGGGGCGCATGGGGCCGTGGCAACCGCTGGACTGGCCTGGGACCGAAGTCGGCTGGAGCATCCGCCACGCCAGCTGGGGAAGGGGCTACGCACCGGAGGCGGCGGTGGCGGCCATCGACTGGGCGTTCGACACGCTCGGCTGGGACGAGGTGATCCACACCATCGATGCGGCCAACGAGAACTCCAAGGTCGTCGCGCGCAAGCTCGGCAGCACGCTGCTGCGCATGGGCGAGCTGCCGCCGCCGCACGATGGCAAGCCGATCGAGATCTGGGGACAGTCGCGCCACCAGTGGCGTGTCTAACGGGGACGGAGGAGGTTAAGTCCACTTAACCACCTCCGTCCCCTTTTTGGGCGATGCTCGGTGCGGTCGTCCGTTCGGCTCAGCTGGAGGGTGTGCATGGTTGCCGTGGTTCCCGATCCGATTCCCGCGCGCATGAAGGGCCTGAACCGGGCCGAGGTCTGCGACGCCAACTTCATTGAGTTCGTGCAGCGCTGGGACGGACAGGCAGCACCCCGGCCCGGCGGCGACGCGCCGATCCTGCCGGGCAGCACGCTGGATGCGCAGGGCTTCGATGCGCTGTTCGAGTCGCAGCTGGTCAGCCGCCACCTGGACCTGATGGCGCGCGTGCTGCGCGTGCAGAACAAGGTTTTCTACACCATCGGTTCGTCTGGCCACGAGGGCAATGCGCTGGTGGCGCGGCTGGCCCGGCACACCGATCCGGCGTTCCTGCACTACCGCTCCGGCGCGTTCATGGCCGAGCGCTTCCGCCAGCTGCCGGGCATGGACCCGGTGATGGACGCGGCGCTGTCCTTCGCTGCCAGCCGCGACGATCCGGCCAGCGGCGGGCGCCACAAGGTCTGGGGCAGCAAACCGCTGTGGGTGCTGCCGCAGACCTCCACCATTGCCTCGCACCTGCCCAAGGCGTTGGGCACCGCGCTGGCCATTGAAACCGCGCGCCGCGTCGGCCATGGCCTGCCGATTCCCGACGACAGCGTAGTGATCTGTTCCTTCGGCGATGCCTCGGCCAACCATGCCACCGCGCAGACCGCGTTCAACACCGCCGCCTGGGCCGCTTACCAGCGCCTGCCGGCACCGGTGCTGTTCGTGTGCGAGGACAATGGCATCGGCATTTCGGTGAAAACGCCGGATGGGTGGATTGCCGACAGCTTCAGTCACCGGCCCGGCCTGGACTACTTCTTCGCCGATGGCCTGGACCTGGCCAGCGGCCACGCGCAGGTGCAACGCGCGCTGGAGCATTGCCGCCGCACCCGTCGCCCGACGTTCCTGCACCTGCGCACCACGCGGTTGATGGGCCACGCGGGGACGGATTTCGAGATCGAGTGGCGGCCGCTGCCGGAGCTGTGCGCGGCAGAGGCGGCCGATCCACTGCTGCGCTCGGCGCAGATCGCGTTGGAGTCCGGTTGGATGACGCCCGCCCAGGTGCTGGCGCGTTATGAGGCGATGCGCGCGCGCTGCTTCGCTGCCGCCGACGTGGCCGACCAGCGGCCCAAGCTGGGCGAGCTGGCCGAGATCATGGCGCCGCTGGCGCCATACTCCCCCGCTGCCGTGCATGCCGAAGCCCGCCGCGTGCCGGCGGCGGAGGCGCGCGAAGCGGTGTTCGGCAGCGCGGCGCAGTTGCCGGAACGGCAGCCACCGCGGCACCTGGCGATCCAGATCAACCAGGCCCTGCACGACCTGCTGTGCAAGTACCCCTCGTCACTGCTGTTCGGCGAGGACGTCGCGCAGAAGGGCGGGGTGTACACGGTCAGCAAGGGGCTGCTGAAAGCCTTCGGCCCGCGCCGGGTGTTCAACACGCTGCTGGATGAAACCATGATCCTGGGCATGGCCCAGGGCCTGGCCAACCTTGGCATGCTGCCGATCCCGGAAATCCAGTACCTGGCCTACCTGCACAACGCCGCCGACCAGCTGCGCGGCGAGGCCTGTTCGCTGCAGTTCTTTTCCAACGACCAGTACCGCAACCCGATGCTGGTGCGTATTGCCGGGCTGGGCTACCAGAAAGGCTTCGGCGGCCACTTCCACAACGACAACTCGATCGCCGCGCTGCGCGACATCCCCGGGCTGGTGGTGGGCTGCCCCTCGCGCGGCGATGACGCGGCGATGATGCTGCGCACGCTGGCGGCGCTGGCCCATGTGGATGGGCGGGTGGCGGTGTTCCTGGAGCCGATTGCGCTGTACATGACCAAGGACCTGCACGTACCCGGTGATGGCCAGTGGCTGTTCCCATACCCCGCGCCGGACCAGGCGCTGGTGCTGGGCGAGGGGCGGGTATACGCAGCCGAGGCCAACGACCTGGTGATCTTCACCTACGGTAACGGGGTGCCGATGAGCCTGCGCGCGGCGCGCACCATTGAAGCCGAACTGGGCTGGCAGGTGCGGGTGGTCGACCTGCGCTGGCTGGTGCCGCTCAACGCCGGCTTCATTGCCGGGCAGGCTGCCGATGCCCAGCGGGTGCTGGTGGTGGACGAGGGCCGGCACAGCGCAGGGGTGGGCGAGGGGGTGATCACCGCGCTGGTCGAGGCCGGCTTCGGCCACCTGCCGCTGCAGCGGGTGTGCGGGGCCGATACCTACACACCGCTCGCGGGGGCAGCAATGTGCGTGCTTCCAAGCGACAATGCGGTAACAAGCGCCGCGCGGGTGTTGGCGCAGGACCATTGACGCATGTGTGGACTGGCAGGAATGTTGCTGGCCGCCCCGGTACGGGAGCAGGCCGCGTTGGAACAGCAGGCGCGCCGCATGGGCGATGCGCTGCTGCACCGTGGTCCCGATGACAGCGGGGTGTGGGCCGACGCGGCCAGCGGCATCGCGCTGGCGCACCGCCGGCTGAGCATCCTGGACCTGTCGCCGCTGGGCCACCAGCCGATGGCGTCCGACGATGGCCGCTATGTGCTGGCCTACAACGGCGAAGTCTACAACTTCGCCGCGCTGCGGCTGGAGCTGGAGGCGCGCGGCCACGCCTTCCGTGGGCATTCCGACACCGAAGTGCTGCTGGCCGCGTTCGTGGCCTGGGGCCTGGACGAGACCCTGCAGCGTGCCAACGGCATGTTCGCCATCGCCCTGTGGGACCGCGCCGAGCAGTGCCTGTGGCTGGCCCGCGACCGGGTCGGCAAAAAGCCGCTGTACTACGGCTGGGCCGGCGATACGCTGGTGTTCGGCTCGGAACTGAAGGCGCTGTGGCAGCACCCCGCGTTCGACAACGATATCGACCGCGACGCGCTGACCCTGCTGATGCGGTTGGACTACATTCCGGCCCCGCACTGCATTCACGAACGCTGTTTCAAGCTGATGCCGGGCCGGGCGCTGCGCCTGGATGCCGCCGCGGTGGCCGCCGGTGCGGCCGCGCACCGCCCCGACCAGCAGCAGCTGCCGTTCTGGAATGCGCGGGAGCGCATGCAGCAGGCGCTGGCCTCGCCGTTCGTGGGCAGCGACGAGGAGGCCGAGAACCAGCTCGATGCCCTGCTGCGCGATGCGGTCGGGCTGCGCATGGTAGCCGACGTGCCGGTGGGCGTGTTCCTCTCTGGCGGTACCGATTCGTCGGTGGTGGCGGCACTGATGCAGTCGCAGTCGTCCACGCCGATCCACAGTTTCAGCATCGGGTTCCAGGGCTCCGACCACGATGAGGCGCCGCTGGCCAAGGCCCTGGCCACCCACCTGGGCACCGACCACACCGAGCTGTATGTCAGCGGCGCCGATGCGCTGGCGGTGGTGCCGGCGCTGCCGGCGATGTTCGACGAGCCCTTCGCCGATGCCTCGCAGGTGCCGACCGCGCTGGTGGCACGGCTGGCGCGCAGCGCGGTGACCGTGGCGCTGTCCGGCGACGGCGGCGATGAGCTGTTCTTCGGCTACAGCCGCTACCAGCGCGCGCTGCGCAACTGGACGCTGCTGGGCCGGGTGCCGGCGCCGCTGCGGCGCTGGATGGCCGCCCATTCGCAGACCCAGGGCGAGGCCTCGCGCACCGGCGGCCTGGCTGCGCTGCTGGCCGAAACCGGGGCGCGCGGCATCGGCGATGTGTACCGCAACCGCATTTCGCGCTGGCGCGACCCGGTGTCCGCGGTGATCGGCGCGCGCGGCGCGGGCAGCTTCTATGACCTGGCCGACCCGCTGCACGGCGCCGGCTCGCCGGCCGACGCGATGATGCTGGCCGATTTCAGTACGTACCTGCCTGATGACCTGCTGTGCAAGGTGGACCGCACCAGCATGGCGGTCAGCCTGGAGGCGCGGGCGCCGCTGCTGGACTGGCGCGTGGCCGAGTTCGCCTGGTCGCTGCCGCTGTCGATGAAGCAGCGCGATGGGGTGAGCAAGTACATGCTGAAGCGGGTGCTGGGCCGTTACGTGCCGCAGGACATGGTGCACCGGCCCAAGCGCGGGTTTGGTGCGCCGGTCAGCGCATGGTTGAAGGGCGACCTGCGCGACTGGGCCGATGAACTGCTGGATCCGGTGCGGTTGCAGGCCGAAGGGGTGTTCCATGTGGATGCCATTGTTCCCCTGTGGAAGCAGTTCCAGCAGGGCGAGCGCAAATGGCATACCCATCTGTGGAACGTGCTGATGTTCCAGGCCTGGCAGGCGCATTGGAAAGAGGCGAGGGCGGCGGTTCCGCGCGCGTGACCGGCACCGCGCCGGACACGCATGGCGTGTCCCTACGCCCGGGGATGGCAGCGTAGCGACACGCCATGCGTGTCCCATGGACGCCTTCACCGTGCGCAACACCTGTCATGCCTACGCTGGTCGTTCCCCCCCGAACGGAGCTCCTTCATGGCAACCCCCACCATCGCCGTGCTGGTCGGCAGCCTGCGCACCGGCTCGCACAACCAGGCCCTGGCCCATGCGCTGGAGAAGCTGGCCGCCGGAAAGGCCAGTTTCGAGTACGTGCAGATCGGCGACCTGCCGCTGTACAACCAGGACTTCGACAAGGATTACCCGGCCGAAGGCCTTCGCCTGAAGGAGCAGATCAAGAAGGCCGATGCGGTGCTGTTCGTCACCCCCGAATACAACCGTTCGGTGCCCGGGGTGCTCAAGAACGCCATCGACATCGGCTCGCGGCCGTACGGCCACAGCGCCTTCGCCGGCAAGCCGGCGGCCGTCATCGGCGCCTCCATCGGCGCCATCGGCACCGCGCTGGCCCAGCAGCACCTGCGCAACATCCTGGCCTACCTGGACATGCCGGTGCTGGGCCAGCCCGAAGCGTTCATTCATTTCAAGGAAGGGCTGATCGACGGGCAGGGAACCATCAGCAACGAGGGCACCCGCGACTTCCTGCAGGGCTTCGTGGACAAGTTCCTGGCGTGGATCGCCACCCACGGCGGTCAGCATTGAACCCGGTGGTTCTGCGATAATGCGCGGCAACGCGCACGACCCACGGTCGTGCGCTACCCGACAGGGTCGGCATCCGGCCGGTCACGCGGACCTGCAACCGGTAGGGCACGACCGTTGTTCGTGCCGTCTGCGCCCGGTACGCAAGGCTATCCACCGCTTATCCACAGGGTTGTGCATGGCTGTGGCGGCCGCTCCGTGCCTACCATGTCCCTCGCTCCACTCTGCAGGAAGAACACCCCCTCATGTCCGCCCGCTCCGGCTTCCGTTCCGACCGCAAAGACCGCGGTGACCGCTTTGATCGCGACGAGATGCGCATCGACGCGCTGCGCGTGCCTCCGCATTCGATCGAGGCCGAACAGGCGGTGCTGGGCGGCTTGATGCTGGCCCCGGAAAGCTACGACCGGATCAACGACCAGCTGACCGAAACCGACTTCTACCGGCGCGACCACCAGACCATCTACCGGGCGATCCGCGAGCTGTCCGAGCGCGACCGCCCGTTCGATGCGGTGACCCTGGGCGAGTGGTTCGAATCGCAGGGCAAGATGGAACTGGTCGGCGATGGCGCCTACCTGATCGAACTGGCCAGCACCACCCCGTCGGCGGCCAACATCTCGGCCTATGCCGAGATCGTGCGCGACAAGGCGGTGCTGCGGCAGCTGATCCAGGTCGGCACCGACATCGTCAACGATGGTTTCCAGCCGGAAGGCCGCGAGAGCAGCGAACTGCTGTCGGCCGCGGAAAAATCGGTGTTCGCCATCGCCGAGCAGGGCGCGCGTGGCCGCACCGATTTCGTGGCGATGCCCGGCGCGCTGAAGGACGCCTTCGAAGAGCTGCGCAACCGCTTCGAGAACGGCGGCAACATCACCGGCCTGCCCACCGGCTACGCCGACTTCGACGCGATGACCGCCGGCCTGCAGCCGACCGACCTGATCATCCTGGCCGCGCGACCGGCCATGGGCAAGACCACCTTCGCGCTGAACATCGCCGAGTACGCCGCCATCAAGTCCAAGAAGGGCGTGGCGGTGTTCTCGATGGAAATGTCGGCGTCGCAGCTGGCCATGCGCCTGATTTCCTCCAACGGCCGCATCAACGCCCAGCGCCTGCGTACCGGCCAGCTGGAAGACGAGGACTGGAGCCGGGTCACCGGCGCCATCCGCATGCTGAAGGAAACCAAGATCTTCATCGACGACACGCCGGGCGTGTCGCCGGAGATCCTGCGCTCCAAGTGCCGCCGCCTCAAGCGCGAGCATGACCTGGGGTTGATCGTGATCGACTACCTGCAGCTGATGAGCGTGCCGGGCAACAGCGAAAACCGCGCCACCGAAATCTCGGAAATCTCGCGTTCGCTCAAGGGCCTGGCCAAGGAACTGAACGTGCCGGTGATCGCACTGTCCCAGCTCAACCGCTCGCTGGAAACCCGAACCGACAAACGCCCGGTGATGGCCGACCTTCGCGAATCCGGCGCAATCGAGCAGGACGCGGACATGATCGTGTTCATCTACCGCGACGATTACTACAACAAGGAAAATTCCCCGGACAAGGGGCTGGCCGAGATCATCATCGGCAAGCACAGAGGCGGCCCGACCGGCTCGTGCAAGCTCAAGTTCTTCGGCGAGTACACCCGGTTCGACAACCTCTCGCACGATTCGGTGGGGTCTTTCGAATAAGGTTTCGTCGGCGGATCCGGGGTTTCGTCGCAAACCGGTTGAACCCGGCCGGGCAGGGCGGCAACGTGGTCCTGCCGCGGCAAGGTGCCGCCCTGGAGACCGTCATGAAGACCCTGTTCGCGCTCGGCGTGTGGTGCCTGCTGTTCGTCCTGTACTGGCCGCTGGCGATCCTGGCCCTGCTGGCCTGGCCGTTCGTGTGGCTGCTGAGCCTGCCGTTCCGCCTGGTCGGCATCACCTTCTCGGCGCTGTTCGCGTTCCTGGGTGCACTGCTCATGCTGCCCGCACGCCTGCTGGGTGGCGGCCGCATGGCGACAGCACGGTAGAGCCGACTGTCAGTCGGCCATAGCACGGTAGAGCCGACTGTCAGTCGGCTATCGCGCGCAGCGCGGTGTTCCGGGATCGCGCCTACGGCAGCCGACTGACAGTCGGCTCTACGCGGGGCAATGCGTCGAGTGGACGGCGTACGCCCACAAAAAACCCCGCCGAGGCGGGGTTTTTCGTTGCATCACCACGGGGCCGGTCAGTTGGCCTTGTGGATCGCGCGCTTGCTCACGGCCATGGCGGCGTCGTGGACGACTTCCGACAGGGACGGGTGGGCGTGGCAGATGCGGGCCAGGTCGTCGGCCGAACCACTGAACTCCATGGTCAGCACGCCTTCGTGGACCAGCTCGGACACGTTCGCGCCGACCAGGTGCATGCCCAGGATGCGGTCGGTCTCGGCGTGGGCCAGGACCTTGACGAAGCCAGCCGGCTCGATCATCGCCACGGCGCGGCCGTTGGCGGCGAACGGGAAGCTGCCGGCCTTGTACGGAATGCCTTCGGCCTTCAGCTGCTCTTCGGTCTTGCCTACCCAGGCCAGTTCCGGCTCGGTGTAGATGACCCACGGAATGGTGTCCATGTTGACGTGGCCCGGCAGGCCCGCGATCAGCTCGGCTACCGCGATGCCTTCCTCGAAGCCCTTGTGCGCCAGCATCGGGCCGCGCACGCAGTCGCCGACCGCCCACACGCCATCAACGCCGGTGTGGCAATGGTCGTCCACTTCGATCTGGCCACGCTCGTTGACCTTCACGCCGGTACCTTCGGCCAGCAGGCCCTTGGTCGCGGCGCGGCGGCCGACGGCCACCAGCAGCTTGTCCACCACCAGGCTCTTTTCGCCTTCGGCGTCGGTGTAGGTCAGGGCGACTTCCTTCTTCTTGCCCTTGCCGGTCACTTCGGCCTTGGATACCTTGGCACCCAGACGGATGTCCAGGCCCTGCTTCTTGAATTCCTTGGCGGCAACCTTGCCCACTTCGGCATCGGCAGCGGCCAGGAAGGTCGGCAGCGCTTCCAGGATGGTCACTTCGGCGCCGAGGCGCTTCCACACGCTGCCCAGTTCCAGGCCGATCACACCGGCGCCGATCACGGCCAGGCGCGCCGGGACTTCGGTGAAGTCCAGGCCGCCGACGTTGTCGACGATGGTCTCGCCGTCGAACTTGGCGAACGGCAGTTCGATCGAATCCGAACCGGCGGCGATGATCACGTTGGTGCCCTTGAGCTCGACGACTTCGCCGTCGTGCTGGGTGACCTTGACCACGTTGCCCGGCTGCAGTTCACCGAAACCGTAGTAGGCGGTGACCTTGTTGGCCTTGAACAGCATGGCGATGCCGCCGGTGAACTGCTTGACGATCTTGTCCTTGCGGCCAACCATCGCCTCGACGTCCATCTTGGCGTCCTTGAAGCTGATGCCGTGGTCGCCAAAGATGTGGCCCATGTTCCAGAACTGGCGCGAGGAGTCCAGCAGCGCCTTGGACGGGATGCAGCCCACGCGCAGGCAGGTACCGCCCAGCGCCGGCTTGCCATCCTTGCCGAGGGCAGCGTCGATGCAGGCGGTCTTCAGACCCAGCTGCGCGGCGCGGATGGCGGCGTGGTAGCCGGCCGGACCGGCACCGATGACGACAACGTCGAATTGTTCAGCCATTGAAAATTCCTTGATGCTTTACCAGAACCCCTCCGCGCAGGCGCGGAGGGGCGGGAGGTCTTACAGGCCGAACAGCATGCGGCCCGGGTTTTCCAGCTGGTTCTTGATGTCCACCAGGAACTGCACCGAATCCTTGCCGTCGATGATGCGGTGGTCGTAGGACATCGCCAGGTACATCATCGGCGCGATCACGACCTGGCCGTTCTGGGCGATCGGACGCTCCTTGATGGCGTGCATGCCCAGGATGGCGCTCTGCGGCGGGTTGATGATCGGAGTGGACAGCAGCGAACCGAAGGTGCCGCCGTTGGTCACGGTGAAGGTGCCGCCCTGCAGTTCTTCCAGGCTCAGCTTGCCGTCACGGGCCTTCTTGGCGTAGTCGGCAATGGTCTTTTCGATGTCGGCGAACGACATGCGCTCGACGTTGCGCAGCACCGGCGTGACCAGGCCCTTCTCGGTCGAGACCGCGATGGAGATGTCCGAGTAGCCGTGGTAGATGATGTCGTCGCCGTCGATCGAGGCGTTGACCAGCGGGAAGCGCTGCAGCGCGTTGGCGGCGGCCTTCACGAAGAAGCTCATGAAGCCCAGCTTGATGCCGTGCGCCTTGACGAACTCGTCCTGCAGGTCCTTGCGCGCGGCCGACACCTTGGACAGGTCGACTTCGTTGAAGGTGGTCAGCATGGCGGTGGAGTTCTTGGACTCCATCAGGCGTTCGGCGATGCGCTTGCGGATGCGGGTCATCGGCACGCGTTCTTCCGGACGTGCGCCACCGGCCTTGCCGGCGCCGCCGTTGCGGGCGAAGTTGACGATGTCTTCCTTGGTCACCGCGCCGCGACGGCCGGTGCCGTCCACATCGGCCGGGTTCACACCTTCGGTGATGGCGCTGAAGCGCGCGCCCGGGGGCAGGGCATCGGCAGCGGACTTCGACGCCGGGGCCGGCGCGGCAGCAGCGGCCGGAGCAGCGGCAGCGGCCGGCGCAGCAGCGGCCGGCTTGGCTTCAGCAGCAGCCGGAGCCGGGGCAGCAGCCACGGCACCTTCCTCGATGACCGCCACGACCTGGCTCGAGGTCACGGTGGCACCCACCTCGAACTTGATTTCCTTCAGCACGCCATCAACCGGCGACGGCACTTCCAGCACGACCTTGTCGGTTTCCAGGTCGAGCAGGTTTTCGTCACGCTTGACGGCGTCGCCGACCTTCTTGTGCCAGGTGGCGATGGTGCCGTCGGCGACGGATTCGGGCAGTACCGGGGCTTTGACTTCGGTGGCCATGCGGGGGCTTCCTGGTTTGTCTTTTCTGGAATGAGGGGAAAGTTATTCAGCGACCGCGTCGTTGAACGGGTTGACCAAGGCATCGGCGACCAGCTTCTGCTGTTCGATGATGTGGTCGGCCATGTGACCGGCAGCCGGGGAGGCCGAGCGGGCGCGACCGGCGTAGTGCAGGCTCTGGCCATCGGCCAGGCAGAACTGCAGGTGGTGGCGGATCTGGTACCACGCGCCCTGGTTCTGCGGTTCTTCCTGCGTCCACACCACGTCGGTGGCCTTGCCGTACTTCTTCAGTTCGGCCGCCAGCAGCGCGCGCGGGAACGGGTACAGCTGTTCCACGCGGATGATGGCAACGTCGTCCTGGCCGCGCTTGGTCTGGTCTTCCAGCAGGTCGTAGTAGACCTTGCCCGAACACAGCACCACGCGCTTGACCTTCTTGGCTTCTGCGTTGGCATCGCCGATCAGGTGCTGGAACTCGCCGTTGGCCAGCTCGTCCAGGGTCGACACGGCCAGCTTGTGGCGCAGCAGCGACTTGGGCGACATCACCACCAGCGGCTTGCGGGTGGTCAGGTGCATCTGGCGGCGCAACATGTGGAACGCCTGCGCCGGGGTCGACGGCACCACCACCAGCATGTTTTCCAGCGCGCACAGCTGCAGGAAGCGCTCCAGGCGCGCCGAGCTGTGTTCCGGGCCTTGCCCTTCATAACCGTGCGGCAGCAGCAGGGTCAGGCCGGTGATACGGCCCCACTTGGCTTCGCCGGCAGCGATGAACTGGTCGATCACCACCTGGGCGCCGTTGGCGAAATCGCCGAACTGGCCTTCCCAGATGCACAGGGTGTTGGGATCGGTGGTCGAGAACCCGTACTCGTAGGCCATCACCGCTTCTTCGCTGAGCAGCGAATCGATGATGCTGGCCTTCTCCGGCGAATCCACCAGCTGCCGCAGCGGCAGGTAGTAGTTGTCGGTCTTCTGGTCGTGCAGGATCGCGTGGCGGTGGGTGAACGTACCGCGGCCCACGTCCTGGCCGACCAGGCGCAGTGCATGGCCTTCGTCGAGCAGGGTGGCGTAGGCCAGGTTCTCGGCAAAGCCCCAGTCGCCCGGGATCTCGCCGGCGGCCATCTTGCGGCGGTCGTCGTACACCTTGGCCACGCGCGAGTGCAGTTCCACTTCGGCCGGCACGGTGTTGATCAGGTCGGCCAGCTGCTTCAGCTTCGCCGGGTCCACCTTGGTGGAGACCGGGTCGGACAGCTTGCCTTCCAGCAGCTTGGGCCAATCCACGAACAGCGCGCTGCTCGGCGGGGTCTTTTCGACCTTGGCCAGTTCGGTGGTGACTTCACCGGCGTCCAGCTTCTCGCGGTAGGCATCGACCATCGCCTTGCCGGCACCGGCGGCGATCACGCCGGCCTGTTCCAGCTGCGCGGCGTACAGCTCGCGGGTGGTCTGGTGCTTACGGATGACCTGGTACATCAGCGGCTGGGTGATCGCCGGTTCGTCGGCCTCGTTGTGGCCCCAACGGCGGTAGCACATCAGGTCGATGACCACGTCCTTGGCGAACTTCTGGCGGAACTCGAAGGCCAGCCTGGCGGCGAACACCACCGCTTCCGGATCGTCACCGTTCACGTGCAGCACCGGGGCTGCGATCATCTTGGCCACGTCGGTGGCGTAACGGGTCGAGCGGGTGTCTTCCGGGTTCGACGTGGTGAAGCCAACCTGGTTGTTCACCACGATGTGCACGGTGCCACCGACGGCAAAGCCGCGGGCCTGCGACATCTGGAACAGTTCCATCACCACGCCCTGGCCGGAGAAGGCCGCGTCGCCGTGGATCAGGATCGGCATGACCTGCTTGCGGGCGGTGTCCTTGCGGCGCTCCTGGCGCGAACGCACGGAACCGGCCACGACCGGGTCGGCGATTTCCAGGTGCGACGGGTTGAACGCCAGCGCCAGGTGGACCGGGCCACCGTCGGTGGCCACGTCGGCCGAGAAGCCCATGTGGTACTTCACGTCGCCGGCCGAGGCGTGCTCGTCGTGCTCGAACTTGCCTTCGAACTCGTCGAACAGCTTGCGCGGGTTCTTGCCCAGGGTGTTGACCAGCACGTTGAGGCGGCCACGGTGGGCCATGCCGATCACCACGTCCTTGACGCCATCCTTGCCGGCGTCACGGATGATGGTGTCCATCATCGGGATCAGCGAATCGCCGCCTTCCAGCGAGAAGCGCTTCTGGCCGACGTATTTGGTGTGCAGGTAGCGTTCCAGGCCTTCGGCAGCGGTCAGGCGCTCCAGCGTGCGGCGCTGGGTGTCAGCGTCCAGGCTGTAGTTGCCACCGGCCAGTTCCAGGCGCTGGTAGATCCACTGGCGCTGCTCGACCTCGGAGATGTGCATGAATTCCGCACCGATCGAGCCGGTGTAGGTCTTCTTCAGGCGCTCCAGCAGGTCGCGCAGCTTCATGCGCGGCTGGCCACCGACACCGCCGGTGCTGAACTCGGCGTTGAGGTCACCCTCGGACAGGCTGTGGAACGGCAGGCCAAGGTCCGGCGAGTTGACGGCCTGGGCCAGGCCCAGCGGGTCCAGGCGGGCGTCCAGGTGGCCGCGCGACCGGTACGCCGTGATCAGGCGACCGACATTGCGCTCGCGTTCGTCGCTGGCACCGGAGTTGCCGCCGCCCTTGACGGCGTTTTTGGCGGCGTCGGCGATATGGGCGATGACGGCCGAATGCGGAATGTCACCGGCTTCGCGGCCCTTGAAGCCGTCGAAGTAGGTCTTCCATTTGGGATCGACACTGTCCGGAGAAACGAGGTACTGCTCGTACAGATCCTCGATATAGGAGGCGTTGCCGCCGGCGAGCTGCGAAGACTGCGCAAACTGCTTCAGTAGATTGTCCACGATGGAGGGTCGGATTCGCTTGTGGGGTAAGGCTTCGATGATCCGGCAGGGAAAATGAATAGCCCTGCACGGGCGGTATCTAACGGTCCAAATTGTACCCCCATCGAGACAGGAAGGGGCACCGGAACGGCCTGTGGCGGGGCCGTGGTGTCATTCCCAGACAGGTTCAGGACCCGGAACGGGACTAGAAGCCGAGCGCGCGCAGCTCGCTGCAATCGCGCGAACGTTCCCATACGCGCTGCAAACCGTCCTGCAACGGCCGCGAACGTGCGGGCATGGCGAGCCCGGCTTCACCGTCGTAACGGAGCCCACTCAGACGAAAGTAGTAGTCGCCGGCATCGTTGAGCAGGCAGGCGGAGGCGAGGGCGCGGTCGATCGGGTCGGTCACCTGGCGCACCCGGAACACGGTGGGCAGGCGCTGGACCAGGCCCAGCAGGGGCGAGCCGGCCTGGGCGATGGCGGCCGCGTCGTGGACGATCAGCCGGACCTGCTTGTCGTGGCGGGCGGTGGCGAAGCGGCGCAGGGCGTCCAGCACCGGCGGTGCATCGAGCAGGCCGGGGTCGAGCACGCGGCTGTGCAGCCACAGCTGGCGGCGGGCGCGCTCGACCACGGCGGTGGTGATGGCCACCGCCTCGTCGGCATTGTCGATGGCGACCGCGCCGCCCGGCAGGCGGCGCAGGTGCGGGTCGGCGCTGCCGGGCCCGCTCATGTCAGGAGCCGGCGCCGCCGTCGGGGGTGCCGACGGCCTGGTCGTCGTCGCTGTCGTCGGTGTCGTCGAAATCGACGATCACTTCGACGCCATCGTCGTGGATGGTCACTTCGTGCACGTTGGCTTCGACGTCTTCATCCTCGAGGACCTCGACGGTTTCGGTGGCGTCGATGATTTCGTATTCGCCCACCGCGTCCTCTTCGTACTCGTCTTCGTCGTCGAACGCGTCGCCGTCGAGCAGCTGGTAATAGCCACCGGCCACCAGCGCGTGCAGGGCGTCGCGGCCCTTGGCCGAGAGCTTCTGGTACAGGGCACCACCGATCTGTTCGGCGGCGGCCAGGGCCTGGGCATCCTTCACCGGCAGGGCGAATTCGAGGCCGCTGCAGTACAGGCTGGCACCCCGCTTGGCCCGGCGCCAGGCCAGGCGTGCCCAGGGGTGGCGGCCGAGCTCGATGCCTTCGGCCAGGGCGGCTTCGATGTCTTCGCGCGGGAGCGGTTCGCCGGAGGCGACCACGTCACCGGCGGCGCGGTAGGTGGTGATGAAGCGGCCGAACCAGTCGCCGAGGCGGTCGGGGTCGTTCATGCGGATGGCGTTGAGGGCCTGGACCACGCGGCCCATGGCCACGGCGTCGATTTCGTTGGGGTCTTCGGGCACCTTCAGGTCCGGGTCCTGGTAACGGATGGCCTCGTCGGCATCCATGATCAGGGTGTCCAGGTAGTCGCTGATGAGCTCGGCGGAGGCGGGCGCGCGCATGCCGAAGGAGAAGGTCAGGCAGGGGTCTTCGGCCACGCCGTTATGGGGGACGTTGGGCGGCAGGTACAGCATGTCGCCGGGCTCGAGCACCCAGTCGTGGGTGGGCTTGAAGCGGCGCAGCAGCTTGAGTTCGACGTCGTTGCGGAACTCCAGCGGGGGGCGCTTGCCCTTGGTGGATTCGCTGGCGTCGATCTGCCAGCGGCGGTGGCCATGGGCCTGCAGCAGGAACACGTCGTACTGGTCGACGTGGGCGCCGACCGAGCCGCCGGTGGCGGCGAAGCTGACCATCACATCGTCCATGCGCCAGCGCGGCAGGAAGTCGAAGTGGCTGATCAGGGCGCGGACATCGGGGTCCCATTTGTCTACGTCCTGGACCAGCAGGGTCCAGTCGTGGTCGGGCATGCCGGGGAATTCTTCTTCCTGGAACGGGCCGGTGCGCACGGACCAGCCGTCGGTGGCGCGGTCGTGGCTGATCAGGCGGGCGAGGGCGGTTTCCTCGCAGGCCAGGCCGGCCAGGTCTTCGGGCTGGAGCGGGGTTTCAAAGTCGGGGAAGGCGCCGCGGATCAGCAGCGGGCGCTTCTGCCAGTAGTCGCGCAGGAACGTCGCGGCGGGCATGCCCAGCGGCAGGCCGGGGCGGGCCTGGACTTCGATGACGGGGGTTTTGGTCTTGCGGACGGCCATGGGGGAATCCTTGAAGCGTGTAGACGGAATGCGATTGGCGCAGCAGACGAAGCGCGCGCTCGTCCCGCCATTGTCCGCTGGTTGAACGGGATCTGCACCTGCGTCGCACTGTCGCGCGTGCCCCGGTAGCGCCGACCGTTGGTCGGCCCACGCGGCGCCAAACGAAAACGGGGCACCGGATATTCCGGCGCCCCGTCCGGGGTCAGTGCCTGATCAACGCGATCAGATCGCCTTGGCCAGATCGGCGGCCAGGCCGATATACCCACCCGGGGTCAGCTCGCGCAGGCCCTGCTTGGCGTCTTCCGGCAGGTCCAGCGACTCCACGAACGCCTTCATCGATTCGGCGGTGATGCCCTGGCCACGGGTCAGGGCCTTGAGCTGTTCGTAGGGGTTGGGCAGGCCATGGCGGCGCATCACCGTCTGCACGGCTTCGGCCAGCACTTCCCACGCCGCGTCCAGGTCGGCGTTGAGGCGTTCGGGGTTCACGGTCAGCTTGCCCAGGCCCTTGGCCAGCGAGTCCAGTGCGACTTGGCTGTGGCCGAAGGCGGTGCCCACCGCGCGCAGCACGGTGGAGTCGGTGAGGTCGCGCTGCCAGCGGCTGATCGGCAGTTTGGCGCTGAAATGCTCGAACAGGGCGTTGGCGATGCCGAAGTTGCCTTCGGCGTTTTCGAAGTCGATCGGGTTGACCTTGTGCGGCATGGTCGACGAGCCGACTTCGCCTTCCTTGAGCTTCTGCTTGAAGTAGCCCAGCGAGATGTAGCCCCAGATGTCGCGGGCCAGGTCGATCAGGATGATGTTGGCGCGGCGGGCGGCGTCGCCGATTTCGGCGATGTTGTCGTGCGGCTCGATCTGGGTGGTGTAGGGGTTGAACACCAGGCCCAGGCTTTCGACGAAGCGCTTGGCGAAGGCCGGCCAGTCCACGTCGGGGTAGGCGATGGCGTGGGCGTTGTAGTTGCCTACCGCGCCATTGATCTTGCCGGTCAGCTCGACCGCAGCGATCTGGCGGCGCTGGCGCTCCAGGCGGGCGACCACGTTGGCCACTTCCTTGCCCAGGGTGGTGGGCGAGGCGGTCTGGCCGTGGGTGCGCGACAGCATCGGCTGTTCGGCCTGGGCATGGGCCAGGGCGCGCAGGCGGGCGGCGATGTCGTCCAGCGACGGCAGCAGCACGGTGCGGCGGGCTTCTTCCAGCATCAGGCCGTAGCTGAGGTTGTTGATGTCTTCGCTGGTGCAGGCGAAATGCACGAACTCCAGGGCCGGGGCCAGCTCGGCGTCGTCCTTGAGCTGTTCCTTGATGAAGTACTCCACGGCCTTGACGTCGTGGTTGGTGGTGCGCTCGATTTCCTTCACCCGGGCGGCGTGGGCCGGGGCGAACCCGTCGGCCAGGGCGCGCAGGCGCGCGACGGCAGCGGCCGGAAACGGTGCCAGCTCGGCGATGCCCGGTTCGTTGGCCAGGGCCAGCAGCCACTCCACTTCGACCTTCACGCGGGCCTTGATCAGGCCATATTCGGAGAAGATCGGGCGCAGGGCGTCGACCTTGCCGGCATAGCGGCCATCAAGCGGGGACAGGGCGAGCAGGGCGAATTCGGACATGGCGGGCGCAGGCGATGACGGCGGGGGCCGTCATTCTACGCTGCCCCGGGGTCCTCGTCGGCCTCTTCGGGCGCCAGCCGTACGGTGACGGCCTGGATGCGGTGGCCGGCCATGCGCTTGACGGTGAACAGCTGGCCGTCGATGCGCACTTCCTCGCCTTCTTCGGGCAGGCGCTGCAGTTGGTGCACGATCAGCCCGCCGACCGAATTGAGGTGCTCGGGCGCGGCCAGGTCGCGGCCCAGCAGGCGTTCCAGGCGGAAGATGGAGGTGGAGCCGGCTACCAGCAGGGTGCCGTCGGCGCCCCGGGTGGGGGCATCCTTGACCACGTGCGGGTGCTCGTCCTCGATATCGCCGACCACCACTTCCAGCAGGTCTTCCAGGGTGAAGTAGCCCAGGATGCGGCCGTGTTCCTCGACGCACAGGGCCATGTGCGTCGTGCCGGTGCGGAAGCGCTCAAGCACGGCGGTGACCGGGGTTTCCAGCGCGATCAGGTTGGCCGGGCGCAGCAGGGCGCGCAGGTCGTCGGTGGGCTGGCCGCGGGCGATCTCCACCAGCAGGTCCTTCATGTGCAGGATGCCCAGCACTTCCTCGCCATCGCTGTCGAACCACGGGTAGCGGCTGTAGCGGCTTTCGGCGAACTCGGCCATCACCCCGGCCAGGTCCATGCCCTGGCGGAACACGCGCATGTGCTCGCGCGGGCGCATCAGGTCGCCGGCCACCAGTTCGGGCAACTCCAGCGCGTGGCTCATCAGGGTCAGGTCCTGGTCCGGTGCGCCGGCGCCGGGCTGCTGGCGGGCGACGATGAGCTTGAGCTCTTCGCGGGAGTAGCGGTGCGAGGTGTGCTCGACATCGCCCCAGCCGGCCAGCCGCAGCAGCGCGTTGGCGCTGTGGTTGAGCAGCCAGATGGCCGGGAACATGGCCCAGTAGAACAGGTACAGCGGCGCGGCGGTCCACAGCGACATGGCTTCGGGACGGCGGATGGCCATGGACTTCGGCGCCAGTTCGCCCAGCACGATGTGCAGGAACGAGATCAGGCTGAAGGCGATGATGAAGGCGGTCAGGCGTGCACCTTCCGGGCCCATGCCGAGGGCATCGAACAGCGGCTGCAGCAGGTGCGCGAACGCGGGCTCACCGACCCAGCCCAGGCCCAGCGAGGACAGGGTGATGCCGAGCTGGCAGGCCGAGAGGTAGGCATCCAGGTGCGAATGCACGTTGAGCAGGAGGCGGCCGCGCCAGCCGTGCCTGGCAGCCAGGCCGACGGCCTGGGTGTGGCGCAGTTTGACCAGGGCGAACTCGGCGGCCACGAAGAAGCCGTTGAGCACTACGAGGAACAGGGCCAGCAACAGGAGCAGCAGGTTGCCGACGATCATGGGTCGCCCATGGAAAGAGGTGATGCCTGAATGAACACGAATTCCGAGTCTAGCCGATGCCAGCTGCCGTTGGGATTCATTCCCGCTTGGGAGTATCGTGACCGCAGCCGCCAGCCAGGGAATGAAGGCCCGTTGCCAGCCGCCGTTCCCTTTCCCAACTGAAAGAATCGCGGAGTGATGCAATGAGCAAGGGTTTCAGGACCGAGCACGACAGCATGGGCGAACTGCAGGTGCCTGCAGATGCGCTGTGGGGCGCGCAGACACAGCGCGCGGTGGACAACTTCCCGGTCTCGGGCCAACGCATGCCGCGCGGTTTCATCCGCGCGCTGGGCCTGGTGAAGGGCGCCGCAGCGGCGGTCAACGCCGAGCTGGGCCACCTGCCGAAGAACATCGGCAAGGCCATTGAAAGCGCGGCCGACGAAGTGGCCGAGGGCCGCCACGATGCGCACTTCCCGATCGACATCTACCAGACCGGGTCGGGCACGTCGTCGAACATGAATGCCAACGAGGTCATCGCCACGCTGGCCAACCGCGCGGGCAAGGCGGGCAAGACCACGGTGCATCCGAACGACCACGTCAACCAGGGCCAGAGCTCGAACGATGTGATCCCGACGGCGTTGCGGGTATCGGCGCTGCTGGGCGTACAGGAGCAGCTGCTGCCGGCGCTGGCGCACCTGCGCAAGACCATCGACAAGCGTGGCCGCGCGCTGCGCAAGGTGGTCAAGACCGGTCGCACGCACCTGATGGATGCGATGCCGCTGACCTTTGAACAGGAATTCGGTGCCTGGTCGGCGCAGTTGTCGTCGGCGCAGGAGCGCCTGGAAGACAGCCTGAAGCGGCTGCGCCGGCTGCCGCTGGGTGGCACGGCGATCGGCACGGGCATCAATGCGGACCCGCGCTTCGGCGAGCGGGTGGCCAAGCGCCTGAAGCAGCAGACCGGGGTGCGCTTTGACAGCGCGGAAAACAAGTTCGAGGGCCTGGCCGCGCAGGACGATGCGGTCGAGCTGTCGGGCCAGCTCAATGCGCTGGCGGTGGCATTGATCAAGATTGCCAACGACCTGCGCTGGATGAATGCCGGTCCGCTGGCGGGCCTGGGCGAGATCGAGCTGCCGGCGCTGCAGCCGGGCAGTTCGATCATGCCGGGCAAGGTCAATCCGGTGATTCCGGAGGCGACGGTGATGGTGTGCGCGCAGGTGATCGGGCACCACACGGCGATCACGGTGGCGGGGCAGACGGGCAACTTCCAGTTGAACGTGACGCTGCCGCTGATCGCGGCCAACCTGCTGGATGGCATCGGCCTGCTCTCCAACATCTCGCGGCTGCTGGCCGACACGGCCATCGCCGGGCTGAAAGTGCGCGAAGACCGCGTACGCGAGGCGCTGGGCCGCAACCCGATCCTGGTGACGGCGCTGAACCCGATCATCGGGTACGAAAAAGCAGCCGCCATCGCCAAGCGTGCCTACAAGGAGCAGCGGCCGGTCTTGGACGTGGCCAAGGAAGACAGCGGTCTGTCCGAAGCCGAACTGCGCCGGTTGCTGGATCCGGCGGCGCTGACGGCTGGCGGCATTCATGCCGGTGGTGGTGGCGGCGGTTAAGCGCTAACAGCCAACAGCCAACAGCCAAGAGCAGCGTTTCCATCTCTGCGAGCGGGGCGGCCGTCGGGCAGCCCCCTACGGGACACGCCGTAAACCCGTCCATTGGGGCTTGGCAAAAACATCCATGTTTTTGACAGTCCCTACGGGGGCTGCCCGCCGGCCGCCCCAGACAGGTGGTCGCTGGCGGATGGGAGAAGCAGCCACGCATGGCGTGGCTCTACGCGGTTGCGCTGATTTCGCGGGGGGCGGGGTAGGGTCGGTTCCCAAACGACCGCACGGAACGCCACCACGTTCGATGACGCATGAAAACAATCGGCGTTGCCGTTGCCGTTGCCGTTGATCTCCGTTGCGCACCAGCCACCTGTCTGAGGGTCGGCGGGTGCGGGGGTACGGGGGCTTTGCGAAACATGGATGTTTCGCAAGAGCCCCCATGGATGGGTTCACGGCGCCCCCCGTACCCCCGCACCCGCCGGCCCTGCGCGCAGAATCCCGCAGACCAAGGCTCTGGCGTTTGACTTACGCGCTTACCGCCGATCCGCCATCAGGTTGTCGAACGTCTCGGTGTAATCCTTGAACTGCGGAACACGCGTGACCAGGTCCGGCGGGATCGGCTGCATGCCCGGCGGCACCTGGATCTTCACCGCGCGTTTGTCCGGGTCGTACGGGGCATCGGTGAGCGTGTTCTGGCGCAACACCTGAAGCTGGCCGAACATCTGCTGCAGCAGCGCGTGCTGGCTGTCGTCGAGCGGAATTTCGATCTCGTCGATCTTCATGTGGCCGTTGGGCAGCACGATGATGTTCGGCGCCGGCGCGCGGCGCACGGTGACCATGCCGTCGCTGACGGTGATCTTCGGCTTGCTGCGCTCGACGCGGTGGTTGCGGTATTCCTGGTCGCAGCCGGTGGCGGCAAGGCAGAACAGGGCCAACAGCAGGAGGTACAGCTTCTTCATGGCCGGCAGTGCATAAAAAAGGGGAGGGCTAGTGTAGCCCTCCCCCCGTGTAGCGGGCCTGCCTGCGACCGGATGTCGCAGGTGGCGACGGCTCAGTTATGGCAGTCGTCGACGTCGCTCTGGTCCATGGTGGCGTAAGGCTTGAAGGCCGGCAGCGCCGCCGCCAGCGCCTGCTGCTTGGCCATCATCGTCGGCAGCAGCTCGCACAGCTGCTTGGCGCTGGCTTCGATCTTGGCCGCTTCGGCGTTCACCTTCTCCTCGATGCCCTGCGTGTCGCCGGAGAACACCCCGCGCAGGGCTTCGCCAGCGGCCTTCACGCCCAGGCTGGCACCGGCCACGCCGATGTCCATGCCTGCGCCCGCCAGCTTTTCCACCTGCTTGCGGTAGTCCATCAGCAGCGCCCGCTGCTGGGCATCGATGGTGACCGCCTTGCCGTTGATCAGCAGGTCGCCCTGCGGGGTGATTTCGGCCTTGTCGTTTTGGTCGTTGGAAATCTTGATGTTGCCCTGGGCGATTTCCACCCGCGCCTTGTCCGTGGCGTCCTTGACCTTCTTGCCGATCGAATCGGCATCCACCACCGGCTTGCCGGTGGCCGGGTCGGTCTTGTTTGAATCCGTGTTGCTGCAGGCCGCCAACGGCAGGCACAGCAGCAGGGTGGGCAGCAGCAGTCGCATGTTCATGGTGGGGTCCCCTTATTTGCCGCGCGGCAGCTGCAGCTTGCCGCGCACGTCGCTGTGGTTGATGTCGCCGCTGCCGCTGTTGGCCACCGTCAGGTCGCCGCCCACATCGCGGACCGTCACGTCGCCCGAGCCGTGCCGCTCGACCTTGACGCTGCCGCCCACCGCGCGGGCTTCGAAATCGCCCGAACCGATGTTGCCCAGGCTGACGTTGCCCTTGACCTGGCGCAGGTCCACGTCGCCCGAACCGACCGTCTTGATATCGACATTGCCGGCGACCCCGTCCAGGGTGAGGTCGCCCGAGCCGATCGTGCCGACCGTGGCGTTGCCGCGCAGGTTGCGGGCGGTGAAATCGCCCGAGCCGATCGACAGCAGGTTCAGTGCACCGGCGCCGTCGAGCTCCACATCGCCCGAGCCGATCGCCGCCGTCACCAGCCCCTTGATGTCGCGCAGCTTGATGTCGCCCGAGCCGACATCGGCGCTGAGCGAATGCGCCCCGGTCACGCTGGCATCGCCCGAGCCGACCTTCATCTGCACCAGCACGTTGTCCGGGATGGTGCCGCGCAGGTCCAGGTAGGCGTAGTTGCTGCCGCCGGTGTTCCAGTTCAGGCCCTGGTTTTCGCGCTGCAGCTGAACCACCAGCTTGTCGCCAACCTTTTTCTGGGTCACGGTCAGCTGGCTCAACCAGTCCGCATTGGAGGCGCAGGCGCGGCCACTGAGCTGGGCTGCGCCCGGGCCGGCCTGCAGCACCAGGTCGTGCTGGTTCACCTCGAATACCACGGCTTTCGCGCCGGCGACGTCGAGCTTGAGGTCACGCGGGGCGTTGAACCGGCACTGCGGTTCATCGGCCAGTGCGGTCAGCGGCAGCAACAGCAGGGAAGCGACGACGAGCTTGCGGATCATGGGCGGGTCCTCGAAGGGGCGGGATCAGATTTCGCCAGCGCGGCGGCGCAGGCGGATGGCGACGATGATGAACACGACACCGAAGGCGGCGCCGATCCACAGCTCGGGCAGTGCCAGCGCGGCCAGCTGGCTGGCCGGGGACAGGGCGGCCGCCACGTTGTCGCTGTCGCGCATCACCGACTGCAGCTGGTCGGTGCGGTAGAACAGGTCGCTGCCCGGCAGCGTGCCCAGCAGCAGGCGGCCGACGATGTGCTGCCAGAACCAGCCGCTGGTCATGTTGAACAGATTCATGACGTGGGTGGTGCTGACGATGATGCCGGCAAACAGCGGCAGCATGACGGCCCACAGGAACGGCTTGGACTTGGCCCACGCCGACCACATCAGCAGCCAGCCCACGGTCGGCAGGGCCCACAGCAGGTACACCGGCAGCCAGGACAGGTGGCTGGCCACGAACGCCAGCGGGCTGGCCGGGCCCCAGATCAAGGTGAGCGGGTTGCCGCCATGGGCCAGCACCACCACCGAGAGGATCGCCATGAAGCCGAACATGGTCAGCACCGACGCGATCACCGCGATCACCGGGGCCACCAGCAGCGCGCTCAGCGCCTTGGACAGCACGGTCTGCGTGTCCGACAGCGGCAGCGACTTCCAGAACAGGATGCTGCGGTCGCGGCGGTCGTCGTACAGGGCACCCAGGCAGTAGAAGAACACCACGAAGGCCAGCACCACGAACGGCCACAGCGAGCTCAGTACCAGGGTGGCGTCCAGGGTGTTGCCCAGGTCGGCCATGGCCTTGGCATCCATGTGGGCGGTCAACAGCTTCAGATCCAGGCCGTTGACGTTGATGTTGGTGTTGTCGATGTGCAGGTCACCGCTCTCGGCCGCACGGCGCAGGCCCCACAGGCCGAGCAGGATGCCGATCAGGCTCATCACCAGCGAAATGCCGCCGGCGATCAGCGGTGCCCACAGAAAACCGCCGCGGTTTTCCCAGTACTCGCGCTTGAGCAGCCACTTGAAGGTGCTGGCCTTGCTGATGGGGTGGAAGTGGACGGTGTTCATGCGTAGGTTCCCTTCATGATGGCCACGAACAGATCCGCCAGCCCCGGGCTGCGGATTTCGCCAAGCGGCGTGAGCTGGGCGCGCGGCACCCCGTCGAACAGCAGCACGGTCTTGCCGAACGGCAGGCTGCGCTCGTCGATCGGCTTCAGCGCACGCGCCGCTTCCAGCGTTTCGGCCGACACCAGCACTTCGGTGTAGCGCTCGCCGACGTCTTCCATGTCGGTGGTGAGCACGATGCGGCCGTCGCGGATGAACATCACGTCGGTGAGGATGTGTTCGATCTCTTCCACCTGGTGGGTGGTCACGATGATCGTCTTCTGCTCGTCGAAATAGTCTTCCAGCAGGCGCTGGTAGAACTCCTTGCGGTACAGGATGTCCAGGCCCAGGGTGGGCTCGTCCAGCACCAGCACCTTGGCGTCGATGGCCATCACCAGCGCCAGGTGCAGCTGCACGATCATGCCCTTGGACAGTTCACGTACGCGCTGGCGCGGCTGCAGCTTGGTGGAGGCCAGGAAGCGTTCGCAGCGGGCACGATCGAAGCGCGGGTGGACCCCGGCGACGAAATCGATCGCCTCGCGCACCTTCATCCAGCGCGGCAGCACCGCCACGTCGGCGATGAAGCACACATCATTCATCAGCGCGTTGCGCTGCACGGTCGGGTCCAGGCCCAGCACGCTCAGCTCGCCCTCGACCTGGGTCAGGCCCAGCAGCGCCTTGAGCAGGGTGGTCTTGCCCGCGCCGTTGGGGCCGATCAGGCCGGTGATCCGGCCCGGGGCGATGGTGAAGCTGGTGTTGTCCAGCGCGAGCGTGGATTTGTAGGCCTTGCGCAGGCCACGAGCGGAAATGACGACATCACTAGCAACGGCATTCATGAGGATTTCCCCTGGGGCAGCAATTCGTCGAGGCGCAGGCCCAGGCGCTGGATGCGCTCCAGGACCAGCGGCCATTCTTCATTGAGGAACCGGTCGCGCTCGCTGCTGCGCAGCTGCGTGGCCGCTTCTTCGGTCATGAACATGCCCAGGCCGCGGCGCTTCTCGACCAGGCCTTCATCGGCCAGTTCCTGGTAGGCGCGCGAAACGGTGATGGGATTGAGCTGGTACTCGGCGGCCACCTGTCGAACCGAAGGCAGCGCGTCGCCGGGCTTGATGATGCTGTCGAGCATCATGGCAATCACGCGTTCTTTCAGCTGACGGTAGATCGGAGCACCATCGCTCCATTGGATATCGCTCATGGTCAGCTCCGTGGGTTCAGCGACTGTGCGAATGAGAAGTAAGGCATGGACAGGGAGCTGTGCAGCCGGCGGGGAGGCGTGGGGGCGCCGTCGGCGTTCCCTGCCTGGATGACGCCTGCGTCCTGCGGGCTTTCAAACGCACCGGTGGCGGTCTCGCTGCCACGGTCACCGGCAGGGATGCTGAACCAGCCCAGCAACAGCAGCGCGGAGGCGGCTGTCAGGGCTTTGGCGGAGTGGTGGCGCATGCGGTTCATGGGCTTCCCCTGCATCAGGTGACTGGTGTTGTATGCAACTATAACACCGGCACAGCCAAGTGCAATACCCGACACACCCCAACTGATGGCAGGGGCATGACGATGGCGGCGCGATCGCGTTAACGCATTGATTATCAAGCGATTGATGGTGCCGCGGTGCGCCGGGATCAGTCTGCGGGTATTCAGCCGCGTGACGACCATGTGCGTCAACCGCGCACTGAAACCCCCGGTGATATAGTCCGCCTTCCCCTGCAGGACAGGGTTTTCCAGCCTCTTTACCGGAGTTTCCAATGCCCCAGTCCCACCGCGCGACTTCCCCGTTCCACGCCACCCGGGCGCGCGCCCGCCGCTGGGGCAGTGGGCTGCTGCTGGTCGGGATGCTGGGCGCCGGGTCCGCCCAGGCCGCCGATCTGCTTGACCTCAACTACCGGCCGCTGGCCGGCAAGACCGAGGTGAACCTGGAAAAGCAGTACGGCGGCAAGGTGCTGCTGGTGGTCAATACCGCCAGCAAATGCGGCTTCACCCCGCAGTACGAGGCGCTGGAAGGGCTGCAGACCCGATACGCCGCGCGCGGCTTCTCGGTGCTGGGCTTCCCGTCCAATGATTTCAAGGGCCAGGAGCCGGGCAGCGAGAAGGAGATCCAGGAGTTCTGCACGCTTACCTATGGCGTGAAGTTCCCGATGTTCCAGAAAGTGCAGGTCACCGGCACCGACGCCACGCCGCTGTACCAGCGCCTGACCGCCGCCACCGGCGTTGCGCCCGGCTGGAACTTCCACAAATACCTGCTGTCGCGCGATGGTCGGGTGGTGGCGCAGTTCTCCAGCAAGGTCAAGCCCGACGACAAGCAACTGGTGGCGGCAATCGAACGTGAGCTGTCCGTTGCGCCTGCAAAGCGCTGACATCCTCGACATCTCGCACGTGCGTGCGACAATGATCGCTTTCGCGCCGACGTCGGCGTCCAGTCACTTCCAGGAAAGCAGCAAATGAAGATGGGAATGCGCGGCGCTGCGGCGTCGGTTCTGATTCTGGCGATGGGTGCCACCGGTACCGTGATGTCGCAACAACCGGCCGCAGGCGCGGCCGCCAAGGAGACTTCTGCTTTGACCTCCCAGCGTGAAAAAGTCGGCTACGCCATTGGTATGGACGTGGCCAAGTCCTTCGAGCCCATTGCCGACCAGATCGACATCGCGGCCCTGCGTCGTGCGGTGAGCAATGCCTTCGAAGGCAAGCAGCCGCTGATCACCCAGGAAGAAGCCCAGAAGACCGACCAGTCGCTGCGCATGGCCATGGCCGTCAAGGCTGGCCAGCCGGTTCCGGGCATGGCCCCGGGCACCCCCGCGCCGAAGGTGGATCGTGAGAAGGTAGGCCTGATGCTCGGCAGCTATGCCGTGGGCCCGTCGCTGGCGCCGCTGAAGGACCAGGTCGACCTGGACGCGCTGTTCGACGCCGTGCAGACCGCGTTTGCCAAGGGCACCCCGAAGATGACCGCCGAACAGGCCCAGGCCACGATGGAAGGCTTCATGGCCGCCCAGCAGGCGGAAATGCAGGCCAAGGCCGCCGCACAGGGCGAGACCAACCGCCGCGCCGGCAATGACTTCATGGCCAAGAACAAGACCGTGCCGGGCGTGGTCACCACCGCGTCGGGCCTGCAGTACCAGGTGATCCGTCCCGGTTCGGGCGAGCGCCCGCTCCCCACCAGCAAGGTCAAGGTGCATTACGAAGGCAAGCTGCTCGACGGCACCGTCTTCGACAGCAGCATCCAGCGTGGCCAGCCGATCGAGTTCGGCCTTGACCAGGTGGTCAAGGGCTGGTCGGAAGGCGTGCAGCTGATGCCGGTCGGCGCCAAGTACCGCTTCTGGATCCCGGGGGAGCTGGCCTATGGCGAGCAGGGCACCCCGGGCGGTCCGATCGGTCCGAACGCGACGCTGACCTTCGACGTCGAACTGCTGGGCATTGCTCCGTAAAACGGAACTGGAGTCAACACGGACATGCGCGTCTCAATCTTCGGTACCGGCTACGTCGGTCTGGTCACGGGTACCTGCCTGGCCGATGTCGGCCACCAGGTGGTCTGCGTCGATATCGACCAGGCCAAGGTGGATGGCCTCAACCGCGGCGTCATCCCGATCTATGAGCCGGGCCTGGAGCCGATGGTCAAGGCCAACCATGCCGCGTTGCGGCTGGCCTTCACCACCGACGCCGAGGCGGCGATCGCGCATGGCCAGGTGATCTTCATTGCCGTGGGCACGCCACCGGACGAGGACGGCAGCGCCGACCTGCAGTACGTGCTGGCCGTGGCCCGCACCATCGGCCGGCACATGCGTGTGCCCACCGTGGTGGTGAACAAGTCGACCGTGCCGGTAGGCACGGCCGACAAGGTCCGTGCCGCCATCGCCCAGGCGCTGGCCGAGCGTGGCGAGGAGATCGCCTTCGACGTGGTCTCCAACCCCGAATTCCTCAAGGAAGGCGACGCCGTGGCCGACTGCATGCGGCCGGACCGCATCGTGATCGGCGCGGCCAATGCCGAGTCGGTGGCGCTGATGCGCCGCCTGTACGCACCGTTCAACCGCAACCACGACCGCGTGGTGGAGATGGACGTGCGCTCGGCCGAGCTGACCAAGTACGCCGCCAACGCCATGCTGGCGACCAAGATTTCGTTCATGAACGAAATCGCCAATATCGCCGAGAAAGTCGGTGCCGATATCGAACAGGTCCGCCAGGGCATCGGCTCGGACCCGCGCATCGGCTGGCACTTCATCTACCCGGGCGCCGGTTACGGCGGCTCGTGTTTCCCCAAGGACGTGCAGGCGCTGGCCCGCACCGCGCAGCAGTACGGGCATGAGCCCAAGCTGCTCAATGCGGTGGAAGCGGTCAACGATGCGCAGAAGGGGCACCTGTTCCAGCTGATCCAGCGCCACTATGATCGTGGCGAGGATGAGGGCGTGCGCGGCCGCACCTTCGCGGTGTGGGGCCTGGCCTTCAAGCCGAACACCGATGACATGCGCGAAGCCTCCAGCCGCCGCCTGCTGGCACAGCTGTGGGAGGGCGGTGCCACCGTCCGCGCGTACGACCCGGAAGCCACCGACGAGGCCCGCCGCATCTTCGGCGAGCGCGACGACCTGGTGTTCTGCGACAGCGCCAATGACGCGCTGGATGGCGCCGATGCGCTGGTGGTGGTTACCGAATGGAAGCAGTTCCGCAGCCCGGATTTCGCCCACCTGCGTGACACGCTGAAAGACGCCGTCGTGTTCGACGGTCGCAACCTGTACGACCCGCAGGAGATCGAAGCCGCGGGCCTGGCCTATTACGGCATTGGCCGGGGACGTTCGCTGCATGCATGATTCCACTCCCACCGCGCGTGAGCAGGCGCTGGAAGCGCGCCTGGTCGAGCTTGAAATGCGGGTGTCCTTCCAGGAACAGGCCTTGGCCGAGCTGAGCGAAGCCCTGGCCGATGCCCGCATCGAGGGCAGCCGCAACGCGGACCTGACCCGCCTGCTGCTGGAGGACCTGGGCAAGGTCCGCAACGCGCTGTATTCCGATTCGGGCGAAGAACCGCCGCCCCCGCACTACTGATCGATCCAACGTCATGAGCGATACCCTCCGCGACCAGCTGCTGGGCCTTGGCTTCAAAGCCGCGCCCAAGCCCGAACGCAAGCCCGACGCCCGCCGCGATGGCCGGCCCTCCAACGCGCCGCAGGGTGCCCGACCGCAGGCCAAGGCCGGTGAGGGCGCCCGTGGGCCGCGCGATGGCCAGCGCCCGCCGCGCGAGGGCGATGCCCGTCGTGGTCCCCAAGGCAAGGGCCGTCCCGGCGGCAACGCACGTCCCGGCCAGGGCCAGAACCCCGGCCAGGGCAAGCCGCGCTCGCGCGAGGACATCGACCTGGCCAAGGCCTACGCGATCCGCGCGCAGAAGGAAAAAGACGACCGGATCGAAGCCGAGCGGCTGAAGCAGGAAGAGGCGCGCGTGCGCCGCGAAGCCAAGGTCAAGCTCGACGAGCTGCTCAAGGACAAGGCGCTCAACGATGAAGCGGCCGACATCGCGCGGCACTTCCCGTATGGCGGCAAGATCAAGCGGATCTATGTCACCGCCGAGCAGCTGCGCCAGCTCAACGCCGGCGAACTGGGCGTGCTGCAGAGCACCGGCCGCTACCTGCTGGTGACCGCAGCGGTGCTGGACGAAGCCGAAGCGATCTTCGCCCCGGCCGTGGCACTGCGCGTGGACCCCAACGCCCCGGCCGAAGACGACCCGTACGCCGATCCGGCCTACCAGGTGCCCGACGACCTGGTCTGGTAAAACGGGTACGAAGCCTATCGCCGGTCTGTCGTGTTCCCTCGCCGCAACAGCGGCAGGCTGATCGCGAAGAAGCACAGGAGTGCACCGGCGAATGCAAACCCCGCGCCGGCCAGGAACGCGGTGCGGCCCTGGTCGATGTTCCACAGCTGGCCGGCGATCAACGCGCCGAGCACGCCGCCGACGCCTGACGAGAAGCCATACAGCAGCCCCTGGCCGTGCCCGTTGAGCCGGCCCGGGAAGTAGGTCGCCAGCATCTGCATGGCCGCCGCGAAGAAGGCCGCAAATCCCAGCGCATGCGCGGTCTGCGCCACCAGCATCACCCCCAGGTGGTCCGGGAACAGTGCGGTGACGGTCCAGCGCAGGGTGGAGCTGACCAGGGCGATCAGCAGCATCCAGCTGGCGTCATAGCGGCGGAAGAAGCGGCCGATGGTGAAGAACACGCCGACCTCGAACACCACGCCGATCGTCCACAGCAGCCCCAGCGTGGAGGTCGCATAGCCGTGGTGATCCATGTAGACCGAAAAGAACGTGTAGTACGGCCCGAACGACAGCTGCTCCATGAACGCGGCCAGGAAGAACGCCAGCACCTGCGGTTTGCGCACGATCTGCCAGAAGCCGCTGGCATCGCCATCCGCGCGATGGAAATCGCGCGCGTAGTAGTTGGCAAACGCCGAGCCCACCAGCAACGCGAACAGCGGCAACATCAGCCACGGCAGCAGGTACGCCTTCCCAGCTCCGCCGCTGCCTTCGATCAGCCAGCCAAAGCCCATCACCACCGCGATGAAGCCCAGCGAGCCCCACACCCGGATCAGCCCGTAGCGGTGGCTGTCGTTGCCCAGGTGGGTGAGGGTGATCGATTCGAACTGCGGCATCACCGCGTTGTAGAAGAAGCAGAACACCACCATGGCCGGGTACATCCACGGCAGTGGCAGCGGCAGCAGGAACGCGCAGAAGGTGAGCAGGGTCAGCACGCTGCCCACGCGCAGCCAGCGGATCGGGTGCCGCGAGGCGGCGGCAATCGAGGTCCACGTCGTGGGTGCCACGATGCGGGTGGCGTACCAGATCCCCATCATCACGCTGATCGCGGTCACGCTCATCCCGCGCGCGGTCAGGAACAGCGACCAGTACGGGGTGAATGCGCCGAGCGCCGCGTAGTAGAACAGGTAGTAGCTGGAGAGGCGGGCGACCGGAACCGCGTTCATTCCGGATCGTAATCCAGGTTGGAGGCCAGCCAGCGTTCGACCTGCGCGCGCTCCACGCCCTTGCGTTTGGCGTAATCGCTGACCTGCTCGCGGGTGACCCGGCCGACCACGAAATACTGGCTCTGCGGGTGGCTGAAGTAATAGCCGGACACCGCCGCGGTGGGCAGCATCGCAAAGCTCTCGGTCAGCTGCATGTCCGCGTTGTTTTCCGCATCGAGCAGGCGGAACAGCGTGGCTTTCTCGCTGTGCTCGGGGCAGGCGGGGTAGCCCGGCGCCGGGCGGATGCCGCTGTACTGCTCGGCAATCAACGCATCGTTGTCCAGTGCCTCGTCCGGCTGGTAGCCCCAGTAATCGGTGCGCACATGCTGGTGCAGGCGCTCGGCCAGGGCTTCGGCCAGGCGGTCGGCCAGCGCCTTGAGCAGGATCGCGTTGTAGTCGTCATGGTCGGCCTCGAAGCGGGCCACGTGCGGGTCGATCCCGATCCCGGCGGTGACCGCGAACGCGCCGATCCAGTCCTGGCGGCCGCTGTCGGCCGGCGCGATGAAATCGGCCAGGCAGAAGTCCGGGCGCTCCACCGGCTTGTCCACCTGCTGGCGCAGGAAGTGCAGTACGGCCGGGCCCTGCCCGGTGCTCAGGTGCACATCGTCGCCCACGCTGTTGGCCGGCCACAGCCCGAACACCGCCTTGGCGGTCAGCCAACGCTCGTCGACGATGCGCTTGAGCATCGCGCGCGCATCGCGGTACAGCTCGCTGGCCTGGGTGCCCACGATCTCGTCGGTGAGGATGGCCGGGTACTTGCCGGCCAGTTCCCAGGCCTGGAAGAACGGGGTCCAGTCGATCACCCCGACCAGGTCGGCCAGCGGGTAGTCATCCAGCACGTGCAGGCCCGGCTTGCGCGGGGCCGGCGGCTGGTACTGCGCCCAGTTGCCGTCGAAACGCTGCGCGCGGGCCTTGGCCAGGGTCACCAGGCGTTTGGCATCGCCGCGGTTGCGGTGGCGCTGGCGGATGTCGGCGTAGTCGGCCTCGTTGGCGGCCACGAAGGCCTCGCGCAGTTCGCTGGAGATCAGCGACTGGGCCACGCCCACCGCCCGCGAGGCATCCTTCACCCACACCGTGGGCGCCTTGTAATGCGGGTCGATCTTCAGCGCGGTGTGCGCGCGCGACGTGGTGGCGCCGCCGATCATCAAGGGCAGGGTGAAGCCCTGCCGTTCCATCTCGCGGGCCACGTGGCTCATTTCTTCCAGCGACGGGGTGATCAACCCGGACAGGCCGATGATGTCGGCGTTCTCGGCGCGGGCCGCGTCCAGGATCTTCTGCGCCGGCACCATCACGCCGAGGTCGATCACCTCGAAGTTGTTGCACGCGAGCACCACGCCGACGATGTTCTTGCCGATGTCATGCACATCACCCTTCACCGTGGCCATGATGATCTTGCCGTTGCTCTTGGCGGTATCGCCGCTGCGTGCCTTCTCGGCTTCGATGAAGGGCAGCAGGTAGGCCACCGCCTTCTTCATCACGCGCGCGGACTTGACCACCTGCGGCAGGAACATCTTGCCGGCGCCGAACAGGTCGCCGACCACGTTCATGCCGTCCATCAACGGGCCTTCGATCACGTCCAGCGGGCGGCTGGAACGGATCCGCGCTTCCTCGGTATCGGCTTCGACCCAGGCATCCAGGCCGTGCACCAGCGCATGCGCCAGGCGCGCGTCGATCGGCTTTTCGCGCCAGGCCAGGTCTTCGCCCTTGATCTCGCCCTTCCTGCCCTTGTAGCGCTCGGCGATCTCGAGCAGGCGCTCGGTGCCATCCGGACGGCGGTTGAGGATCACGTCCTCCACGCGCTCGCGCAGTTCGGCATCCAGGTCGTCGTAGATCGGCATTGCGCCGGCGTTGACGATGCCCATGTCCATGCCCGCCGCGATGGCGTGGTACAGGAACACCGCGTGGATGGCCTGGCGCACCGTTTCGTTGCCACGGAACGAGAACGACACGTTGGACACGCCACCGGACACATGGCAGTGCGGCAGTGTGCGCTTGATGATGCGGGTGGCTTCGATGAAGTCCACCGCGTAGTTGTCGTGCTCTTCGATGCCGGTGGCCACGGCGAAGATGTTCGGGTCGAAGATGATGTCCTGCGGCGGGAAGCCGACCTGGTCGACCAGGATCCGGTAGGCACGGGTGCAGATTTCCACCTTGCGCGCGCAGGTATCGGCCTGGCCCTGCTCGTCGAAGGCCATCACCACCGCGGCCGCACCGTAGCGCAGCACCTTGCGCGCGTGCTCGATGAACTGCGCTTCGCCTTCCTTGAGCGAGATCGAATTGACCACGCTCTTGCCCTGCAGGCACTTCAGCCCGGCTTCGATCACGCTCCACTTGGACGAATCGACCATCACCGGGATGCGCGCGATATCCGGCTCGGACATGATCAGGTTGAGATAGCGGGTCATCGCTTTCTCGGAATCGATCAGGCCCTCGTCCATGTTGACATCCAGGATCTGCGCGCCGCTGGCGACCTGCTGGCGGGCCACTTCCACCGCTTCTTCGTAGCGTTCTTCCTTGACCAGCTTGCGGAACTGCGCGCTGCCGGTGACGTTGGTGCGCTCGCCGATGTTGACGAACAACAGGTCCGGGGTGATGACCAGCGGTTCCAGCCCGGACAGCCGGGTGTTGCGGGTAGGGGCGTTCATGCCGCCTGCTCCTGCGCGCCGGGCAGTGCGCGCGGCCGCAGGCCGGCCACGGCCTGGGCGATGGCACGGATGTGGTCGGGGGTGGAGCCGCAGCAGCCACCCACCAGGTTGAGCAGGCCGTCCTCGGCGAAACCGCGCAGGGTGGCGGCCATTTCGTCCGGGGTCTCGTCGTACTCACCGAAGGCGTTGGGCAGCCCGGCGTTGGGATGGGCGCTGACGTAACAGTCGGCCACCTGGCCCAGGGTTTCCACGTGCGGTCGCATCGCGTCGGCGCCGAGCGCGCAGTTCAGGCCGATCGACAGAGGGCGAGCGTGGGCGAGCGACGCATGGAAGGCATCGGCGGTCTGGCCCGAGAGGGTGCGCCCGGAGGCATCGGTGATGGTGCCGGAGATCATGATCGGCAGGCGCGCGCCGCGCGCATCGAAGGCTTCTTCGATGGCGAACAGCGCGGCCTTGGCATTGAGCGTGTCGAAGATGGTTTCCACCATCAGGGTGTCGGCGCCGCCGTCGATCAGGCCGTCGATGGCCTCGCGGTAGGTCTCGCGCAGCGCATCGAAGCTGGTGTTGCGGAAACCGGGATCGTTCACGTCGGGGCTGATCGAGGCGGTGCGGCTGGTCGGCCCCAGCACACCGATGACGAAACGCGGTTTATCCGGGGTGTTGGCCTCGACCGCATCGCAGCAGGCGCGCGCGACGGCAGCGCCGGCCTTGTTCAACTCGTACACCAGGTGTTCCAGGTGGTAATCGGCCTGGCTTACCGAGGTGGCATTGAACGTGTTGGTTTCGACCAGGTCAGCACCGGCTTTCAGGTAGGCGGTGTGGATGCCGGCAATGACCTCGGGGCGGGTCAGCAGCAGCAGGTCGTTGTTGCCCTTGAGGTCGTGGCCTTCCGGCGTGCCGTGGTCGCAGCCGGCGCCGTGCTGGTGGTCGAAGCCACCGGCGAAGCGTTCCCCGCGGTAATCGCCTTCCTCCAGCCCGTGCCGCTGGATCATGGTGCCCATCGCACCGTCGATGATCAGGATGCGCTGGGCCAGCGCGTCTTCAAGGGCGCGGACACGATCGGGGTGCAGCCAGGGCAGGGACATCGCGTGGAAACCTCAGGGCTTGCTGGCAATCAGCGAAATGACTTCAAAATGCGGCGGACGCTTTTCGCGGGTCACCGTTTCCAGGCTGGAGACCACCAGGCCGGCCTTCTCGGCGAACTTACGCAGTTCCTTGTCCGAGAAACCCAGGTTGACGTGGCCATAGGCCTCGACGGCGGCCTTGTGCTCGTGGCGGGCCAGGCTGCAGAGCAGCAGGCGGCCACCGGAGCGCAGCACGCGCGCGCCTTCGGCCACGGCCTGGGCCGGCTTGGCGGCGTAGGTCAGTGCATGCATCAGCACCACCAGGTCGAAGCTGCGGTCCTTGAAGGGCAGGGCATGCATGTCGCCCTCGCGCACTTCCACGTTGGCCAGGCGGCGCAGGCGTTCGCTGGCGGCGGCCACGACGCGGGCGCTGGTGTCGATGCAGACGTAGCGCTTGGCATGCGGGGCCACCAGTTCCGCCAGCACGCCATCGCCGGAGGCGATATCGAGCACGTCCCCGGTTTCCAGCAGCGGCAGCGCCGTGCGCGCCAGCGCTTCCCAGGTGCGGCCGGGCGAGTAATGGCGTTCCATGTCGCCGGCCACGCTGTCGGCCCAGTTCTGATCGGCGGCGCGGCTGGCCAGCACGCTGGCCACGCGTTCAGCATCCTGGCGCAGCAGCGGGTCGTCGCTGCCGGTGCTCAGGGCGTGCCACAATGCGCGTTGGGCCGGGTCCAGCGCGGCATCGTCGAAGCGGTAGTACGCCGACACGCCTGCGCGCCGGTCGCGCACCAGGCCGGCTTCCTTGAGGCGGGCCAGGTGGGTCGACACCCGCGGCTGGGCCAGGGTGGTGATGGCCGACAGCTCGGCCACGGTGAGTTCTTCCTGCTCCAGCAGCGCCAGCAGGCGCACGCGGGTGGCGTCGGCGAACACCTTCAGCCGGACCGACCAGTCCTCGAGATCCATAAATATCTACCTATCGCGATATAGAGATATTTTCGTCCTTTGGCGCCTTCGCGGTCAAGTCAGCCCGGATTGGGTGGCCCCCGGTACAATCGCCGCACCTGGACGCGCCCGGCGCGGCCATATCGACATGTTCCTGGGAGGGTTTCGTGGATTTCAGTTTCACCGAAGAGCAGCTGATGCTGCAGGACGTTGCGCGCCGCATCGCGCAGGAAAAGATCGCGCCGAGCGCCGAGCACCATGACCGTACCGGCGAGTTCCCGCTGGACAACATCCGCCTGCTGGGCGAAAACGGCCTGATGGGCATCGAAGTGCCGGCCGAGTACGGCGGCGCGGGCATGGACCCGATTGCCTACGTGCTGGCGATGGTGGAGGTTGCCGCCGGCGACGCCGCGCATTCGACCATCATGTCGGTCAACAACTCGCTGTTCTGCAACGGCATCCTGACCCACGGCAGCGAGGCCCAGAAGCAGAAGTACGTGCGCGCCATCGCCGAGGGCGAGGCCATCGGCGCGTTCGCGCTGACCGAGCCGCAGTCGGGTTCGGACGCCACGGCCATGCGTTGCCGCGCGGTCAGGCAGGCCGACGGCACCTATGTGATCAACGGCAAGAAGAGCTGGATCACCTCCGGTCCGGTGGCCAAGTACATCGTGCTGTTTGCCATGACCGACCCGGAGCAGGGTGCGCGTGGCATCACTGCGTTCATGATCGACACCGACAAGGTCGGCTTCCACCGCGGCAAGACCGAGCCGAAGCTCGGCATCCGCGCCTCGGCCACCTGCGAGATCGAGTTCCAGGATTACGTGGCGGCGGCTGAAGACGTGGTGGGCAAGGAAGGCGAGGGCTTCAAGATCGCGATGGGCGTGCTGGACGCCGGCCGCATCGGCATCGCGTCACAGGCGATCGGCATCGCACGTGCGGCCTATGAGGCCACGATCGAATACGTGAAGGACCGCAAGGCCTTCGGCGCGGCGATCGGTACGTTCCAGATGACCCAGGCCAAGATCGCCGACATGAAGTGCAAGCTGGATGCAGCGCTGCTGCTGACCCTGCGCGCGGCATGGGTGAAGGGCCAGGGCAAGCGTTTCAGCAACGAAGCGGCCATCGCCAAGCTGACCGCTTCGGAAGCGGCGATGTGGATCACCCACCAGGCCGTGCAGATCCACGGCGGCATGGGTTACTCCAAGGAAATGCCGCTGGAGCGTTACTTCCGTGATGCCAAGATCACCGAGATTTACGAAGGCACCTCGGAAATCCAGCGCCTGGTCATCGCCCGCAACGAAACCGGCCTGCGCTGAGGCGGCTTCTCGCTGTACAGACCAAAGCATCGGGGCCCTATTGGGGCCCCGATTGCTTTTGGGGTGTCTGATTGCATGGTGTACCTGGGTACCGGGCTGCGCCCGGTAGCTTCATGCATCTGGGCGAACAGCCGTTGGCCACCGGTTTGCCGGAGTTGGCGAGCCGGTGCGGGTTTGCGGGGGGCGCCGTGAATCCGTCCCTGGAGGCTCTTGCGAAACATCCATGTTTCGCAAAGCCCCCGCAAACCCGCCCCGGCTCGCCTTTGAAAGTAGGCAGGAGGCCAAGGAAAAAGCACAGGGCAACGAGCCACGCCGGTAGGGTTGGTTCCCAAACAACCGCCGTGAAAATTTCCACGTTCGATAACGCATTGAACTGATCGAAGCAGGTGCAGGCATCGCCGGCACACCGGCTTTTCCCGTAGCAAGGATAGACCGCGCGCCTCACTCCGTTCCATGTCCATGCGCCACGGCGCCGATCTTTGCAATCGGTAGTCGTTCGGGAATCGACCCCACTCCTGCCTCATCCTCAGGAGCCACATCGGACCACAGGAGCCACATCGGACCACGCAGCACGCGTACGTCTCTTCCAGCGCTATCGCGGCACTTCGCATTCCAATGTCCGGCCGTTCCATCGGCAGATGATGGTTACCGGCAGGGTGCGATCCGCAACGTGTACGGGAACGCCAGAGACGTAGGCGGCATTGAGCCAATTGTTCAGCGTCTGCTCGTCGCTGAAAGTATACGCGCCCGCGAAATCGGGTCCCGTTTCAGGATCCGACGCGGCCCGATCGGGGATGGGGTTGCCCTCGGCATCCCTGCTGTGACCGTTCTGATACTTGGCCAGATCCACTGCATCCGTAGAAATCACCAGTCGTGTAGTGGACCCGTCCCGCCACGTGATCACATACGTAACGCTTTCAACGCCGGTCAGCCGGCTTCCCACGCTCATGATGATGGAGGTCATCGTGGGAGCCAAAGCGTTCCATACGGGATAGCGGGTGTCAGCCCCGCAGAATGCGGTGCCGATTCCCGCCTCTAGCCCCTTTCGGTGATCGGTCGAGATCACGACGTCGGAGGCCGTCAACGATTTGAAGGTATCTGGAAACGTGATTCCATTGGTATTACTCGGATCATCGGGATGTACCGGAACAATGACGCTGCGCCCGCGCGCTTGCGGCGGCAACTGCTCGGCCGATTCCCGGGCGGCTTCCATCAGGCGAAGCAGGCGGTGGAAGGAGTTGCTGATATCGTCGGGTACGGGTACGGGCAGCGCCCGGTAGCGCTTCAACTCGCGGTCGTACTCGACATCGTAGGCAAGCAGCTTCTTGCCGGACACATCAACGACGACAGTCAAGCCGACGCCCGAAGCGATGGCGGCCTGCCGGGGATCCGCGCAGTTCTCGCAGTTGATGACACCGGCTGCACGGGCAGCGGGTGCGGCAAACATTCCAGAGGCGATAGATGCGATGAGAAGAATCGCGTAGGTTTTGACTGACAAAGACATGGACCACTCCTTCGGTTGATGGAGTGTTGTTGTTACGCCCGATGAAGTCATAACGTTGCGCGACGCGTAGCAAATGCCGAATCTGGTGTCACACGCGACAACGCAAGGCGTTTGTAAGCCAGTGGCGCGTAGGAATTACGTCAACGGCTTTTCCCGTGGCACCGACCCGCCTAGCCAGAGATCGTCTCAGCCAGGCGCTGTTCGCACAAATGCATCAGCAGCCGGGCGACGCCCGGCAACACAGCAAGCGTGCAACCGCAAAAAAAAGGCCCCGGATCGCTCCGGGGCCTTTCGCGTTTCATTCAAACAAAGATCAACGATCCGGACGATGCGCTGCGGTGGCTTCGCCCTGGCGTTCCAGGAACTCCTTGGACGGTTCGTCCAGCTTGTCGCCCAGCATGCGGCGGACCACCACGAAGAACACCGGGATCATCAGCAGGCCCAGGAAGGTGGCGAATACCATGCCGCCGATCACGCCCGTACCGATGGCGTGACGCGCGTTGGCGCCGGCACCGGTGGAGATCGCCATCGGGATCACGCCCATGATGAACGCGAACGAGGTCATCAGGATCGGCCGGAAGCGCAGGCGCGAGGCTTCGATGGTCGCCTCGCGCAGGTTCTTGCCTGCTGCGCGCTGCTCCACCGCGAACTCCACGATCAGGATCGCGTTCTTCGCCGCCAGGCCGATCACCGTGATCAGGCCGATCTTGAAGTACAGATCGTTGGGCAGGCCACGGGCGAGCGAGAACGACAGCGCACCCAGGACGCCCAGCGGTACCACCAGCAGCACCGCCACCGGGATCGACCAGCTTTCATACAGCGCCGCAAGGCACAGGAACACCACCACGATCGACAGCACCAGCAGCAGCGTGGCCGCATTGCCCGCCAGGATTTCCTGGTAGGACATGCCCGACCAGTCATAGCCGAAGCCTGCCGGCAGGTCGTCCTGCACGATCCGCTCCATTGCCTGCATCGCTTCGCCCGAGCTCTTGCCCGGTGCCTGCGAACCGACGATGTTGATCGCCGAATAGCCGTTGTAGCGGCTCAGCGACGGCGGGGCGGACACCCATTCGGACTTCACCACCGTGCTCAGCGGAATCATCGCCGGCGTACCGTCGGCGTTGGTCTGCAGCGAACTGGGCGTGTAGAAGCTGTTCAACGACTCCGCACCGGTGCGGAACGGACCATCGGCCTGCATGGTCACGCGCTTGATTCGGCCCTGGTAGAAGAAGTCGTTCACGTATACCGGCGCCAGCATCAGCTGGATGGTGCTGTACACGTCCGACACCGACAGGCCCATCGTCTGCGCCTGCACGCGGTCCACGTGCAGCTGCAGCTGCGGCGCGTTTTCCAGCCCGTTCGGGCGCACGCCGGTGAGCAGTTCCTTCTCCTCGGCCGCCTTGCCCAGCAGGATGTTGCGCGCCTGCGTGAGCTGTTCGAAGCCGGCACCGCCGCGGTCCTGCAGCCACATGTCGAAGCCGCCGAACTGGCCCAGGCCCTGCACCGTGGGCAGGTTGACCACGAAGATCTGCGCCTCCTTGATGCCGTAGAACGCGCCGTTCATGTTCTGGATGAACTCGGGCACCGTGATGTCACGGTCCGCCCACGGCTTGAGCCGGATGAAGCCCATGCCCACGTTTTCGCCCGAGCCGACGAAGCTGAAACCGGCCACCTGCAGCATGCCTTCGAAGCCATCCTGCTTTTCCAGGATGCCGCGCATCTGCGCGAAGGTCGCATTGGTCTGCGCCTTGGTCGAGCCCGGCGGCAGCTGCACGATCGCCAGCGCATAGCCCTGGTCTTCTTCCGGCAGGAAGCTGCCCGGCATGCGGGTGAACAGGAAGCCGCACAGCACGGTGAGCACCACGAACAGGATCATCCAGCGCGGCGCATGCTTCACCGCCGAGGTGATGTGGCCCACGTAGGTGCCACTGACCTTGTCGTAATACTTGTTGAAGGTGCGGTAGACCACGTTCGGTTCGCCGTGCGTGGCCTTCAGGAAGGTCGCGCACAGCGCCGGGGTGAAGCCCAGCGCCAGGAACGCCGAGAACGCCATCGCGATGGCGATGGTCAGCGCGAACTGCTTGTAGATCTCACCGGCGGCACCGCCCTGCAGCGCCGACGGAATGAACACCGCCGCCAGCACCACGGTGATGGCCACCACCGCGCCGGTGATCTGGGTCATGGCCTTCTGGGTGGCGGCCTTCGGCGGCAGCTTCTCCTCGGTCATGATGCGTTCGACGTTCTCGATGACCACGATGGCGTCATCGACCACGATGCCGATCGCCAGCACCATCGCAAACAGGGTCAGCTGGTTGATGGTGAAGCCGATGATGCTCATGCCCAGGAAGGTGCCCAGCAGGGCGACCGGGATGACCAGCGTGGGGATCAGGGTGGCGCGGAAGTTCTGCAGGAAGATCAGCATCACCAGGAAGACCAGCACGATCGCCTCGATCAGGGTCTTGACCACTTCCTCGATCGAGATCTTCACGAACGTGGTGCTGTCGTACGGCGAGAACCAGGTGACCCCGGTCGGGAAGGTGGATTCCAGTTCATCCATCTTCGCGGTGACCGCGTTGGCCACGTTCAGGGCGTTGGCGCCCGGCAGCAGCTGAATCGCGAAGGCGCCGGTCGGCTTGCCGTTGTACTGGGTATCGAAGCCGTAGTTGTTGGCACCGAAGGCGATGCGCGCCACGTCCTTGAGCAGCACTCGCGAACCGTCCGCGTTGGCCCGCAGGATGATGTTCTCGAACTGGTCAGGCGAGCTGAAGCGGCCCTCCGCCGATACCGTGGCGGTGAAATAGTGGCCTGCCGGCGACGGATCGGCGCCCAGCGAACCGGCCGCGAACTGCACGTTCTGGGCCTTGATCGCCGCCAGCACCTGGGTGGCCGAGAGGTTGTAGCCCTGCATGCGTTCCGGGTTCAGCCAGATGTTCATGGCGTATTCGGAACCGAACTGCTGGGTGCTGCCCACGCCGGGAATGCGCGAGATCTGGTCGAGCACGCGCGAACCCACGATGTCGTTAAGCGCATCGCGGGTGATCGCTTCGCTGTCCGACTGCAGCGCCACCACCATCAGGAAGCCGGCGTTGGCCTTGGCCACCACCACGCCCTGCTGGGTCACTTCGGTGGGCAGGCGCGGCGTGGCCAGCGACACCTTGTTCTGCACCTGCACCTGGGCGATGTCCGCGTCGGTACCGGTTTCGAAGGTCAGGGTGATGGTCGCGCGGCCGTTGGAGGCCGACGAGGAGCTGAAGTACAGCAGGTGATCGATACCGGTCAGCTGCTGCTCGATCACCTGGGTGACCGACTTTTCGGTGGTGTCGGCGCTGGCGCCGGGGTAGGTGGCGCTCACCGTCACCTGGGGCGGTGCGATGCTCGGGTAGGACTCCACGCCCAGACCCAGGATCGAGATCACGCCCGCAAGCGAGATCAGGATCGCGACCACCCAGGCGAATACCGGGTGTTCAATGAAAAATTTAGGCATGACGGAAGGTCCCGTTATTGCTTGGTCGGTTCGGCAGCCGGAGCGCCATCGGAGGGCTTGGCGGCCGGATCAGCGGCGGCATCGGCCGGCGCGGTGCCCGCGGCAGCGGGGGCGCCCGCAGCCGGTGCGGCACCCGCTGCCGGTGCAGCACCCGCAGGCGCTGCGCCAGGTCCGTTGGCGGCGGTCGGGGTCCAAGGCTTGGCCGAGGCCGGCGAGCCTTCCTTGACCTTCTGCACGCCAGCCACGATCACCTGGTCGCCCGGTTCGATGCCGCTGCTGACCAGCCAGTTGCTGCCCTGCTGGCCTTCGGTGACCACGTTCTTGCGCACCACCTTGCCATCCTTGCCGACCACCATCACGAAGCCGCCGGTGGTGTCGCGCTGCAGGGCCTGCAGCGGGACGAGGAACGCATTTTTGCGCTCACCCAGTACGGCCTGGAAGCTGACGAAGGCGCCCGGCAGCAGGATCTGCTGCGGGTTGGGCAGTACCGCGCGCAGGGTCACCGCGCCGGTGGACGGGTCGACCACGGCCGAGGAGTAATCCAGCGTGCCCGGCTGGTCGTACATCGTGCCGTCGGACAGCTTCACCTGCACGGTCGACTTGCCATCGCCGCTCAGCGACACCGCGCCGGCGGCCTGCGCACGGCGCAGCTGGGTCAGCTCGTCGGAGCTCATCGAGAAGTTGACGAACAGCGGGTCCAGCTGGTCCACGGTGGTCAGCAGGGTAATGTCGCTCTGGCCGACCAGCGCGCCTTCGGTGACCTGCTGCTTGCCGGCGCGGCCGGCGATGGGCGAGGTGACCTGGGCGTAGCCGAGGTTGATCTTCGCATTGGCCAGCGAGGCCTGCGCCTGCTGCACGGCGGCGGCGGCGGTGCGCTCGGTGGCTTCGGCGGCGTCCAGGTCGGACTTGGAGACGAACTGCTTGGGGGCCAGCGAGCGGGCGCGCGCGGCGGCGGCCTTGGCATTGGCATAGGTAGCCTGGGCCGACGCGAGCTCAGCCTGCGATGCATTCAATGCGGCCTGCAGCGGCGCCGGGTCGATCAGGAACAGCACCTGCCCCTGTTTGACGTCCTGGCCTTCCTGGTAGACGCGCTTGAGCAGCACGCCCGGCACGCGGGCGCGCACGTCGGCGCTGCGGTACGGCGACAGGCGGCCCACCAGCTCACGCTGCAGCGGCAGCGTATCGGCCTTGGCTTCGATCACGCCCACTTCCGGCGGCGGGGGCGTCTGTTGTTCCGGCTTCTTGCAGGCGGTCAACGCAACGGCGACAGCGCACGTCAGGGCGAGGGTGCGGAGTGGGGCGATCATCAGGAGAAACTCCGGTGTTGGTTTGAATGCGGTAAGCGGATCGCCTCGGGCGCAGCGAACGCGCGCAGGAAACTGTCCACGGAAAATTCGGCCCACCGGCGCCGCTGTGACGCGTCGGCACGATGGGGGGTGTGAAAGCGCTGCTTCTCGAAATCCTGTCCCGCGATCATGCTCAATAGCAGTTCAGCCATGAAGTGCGGGTCGTCATGGCGCAGAAGCGACTCCTGGATGCGATGTTGGATCCATTCAGCAAGGTGAAAAGTCAACGCCTCCGCCCCATCCCGATACAAGGAACGTGCCTCATCGGGAAAACGGGCCGCCTCTCCGGCGATCAGCCGGCGGGTCTGGACCACGTGCGGCTCATTGAAGTGGTCCAGGTAGTCGAAGGCGAACTGCAGCAGGCAGCCGCGCAGGTCATCGCCTTCCAGTGCCCGAAGCCCGGCCGTGGCCCGGCACAGGTGCCGCTGCAGCACCCGGCGCAGCAGTTCCTGCTTGCTGCCGTAGCGGCTGTAGAGGGTCTGCTTGGAACATCCGGCCTGCTGGGCCACCGACTCCATGCTCAGCTGCATGCCCTGGGTGGCCATCAGATCGCGCACGGCATCGAACACGCGATGATCGCGCGCGTCCAGCAAGGCGGCGGCAGGGGCGGGGGAGTTCACGCGGTGGACTATACCGTCCAGTTCAGAATTGGAGAAGCGTTGTGTTTGGTACTGGCATGCGATGTAAACGCCACCCAACTGAAAAACCTTATTCCGTCCTGCAGCAAGGCCTTTTCATGCGGTAGGGCTACAATTTCATCTTTCCAACTGGGCAACACGCACCGCTCTGCCATGAAACCGCAAAAAACAGCAGCCAAGACCGTGAAAAAAACGACCAAACCAGCCGATACGCAGACTGTTTCACCAGTGGGCTTCTCGCTGGAACCGGTGTACACGGCCTTGCGCAAGCGTTACCCGGCGGCCGGGCAGGCCGAGGCAGTGGCGTTCGCCGCAGACTTCTACAAGCGCATGGAAGCGGACGAGTTCCCGCACCACACCGCTGAAGAATGGGCCGCACTGGCCGGCGACACCCTCGAATTCGCCCGCGTGCGCAAGGCCGGCAAGGCCAACGTGCGCGTGTTCAACCCGACCCTGAAGGCCAACGGCTGGGAATCTGCCCACACCGTGCTGCAGATCGTCAACGACGACATGCCGTTCCTGGTCGACACCGTGACCATGACCCTGGCCGAACATGGCGTGGGCGTGCACGTGCTGGGCCACCCGGTGATCCGTTTCACCCGCGACAAGGCCGGCAAGCTGTCGACCGTGGGCGAAGGCACCGCCGAATCGGTGATGCTGCTGGAAATCGACCGCCAGCCGGCCGACGCCATGGCCGATGTCGAACAGGCCATCGTCAAGGCGCTGGATGAAGTGCGCGCTATCGTCGGCGACTGGGAGGCCATGCGCAACAAGGCGCTGGCCCTGGCCGACGACCTCGGCACCCGCCAGCTGCCGGTCGACGACGCCTCGCGCGCCGAAGCCCAGGCGTTCCTGCGCTGGGCCGCCGAAAACCACTTCACCTTCTTCGGTTACCGCGAATACCGCGTGGAGAAGCAGGGTAAGGAAGACGTGCTGGCGCCGTTGAACGACACCGGCCTGGGCCTGATGCGCGGCAAGGACAAGTCCGCTGCACGCCCGGTCAAGACCTTGGCCGCACAGGGCCTCAACGCCACCACCGGGTTGAAGGACGCGCTGATCCTGACCAAGACCAATGCGCGTTCGCGCGTGCACCGCGCCGGCTACATGGATTACATCGGCGTGTTGGAATTCGACGCCAAGGGCAAGATCATCGGCGAGCAGCGCTTCCTGGGCCTGTTCACCTCCAGCGCCTACAACCGCCGCCCGTGGGAAATCCCGCTGGTGCGCCAGCGCCACGAATACGTGATGAGCAAGTCGGGCCTGGCTCCGGCCAGCCACAGCGGCAAGGCACTGCGCCACATCCTGGAAACCCTGCCGCGCGAAGAGCTGTTCCAGTCCAGCGAGGAAGAGCTGTACCGCACCGCCATCGGCGTGCTGGGCCTGCAGGAGCGCGTGCGCAGCCGCCTGTTCCTGCGCCGTGACAAGTACAGCCGCTTCATCTCCGCGCTGGTGTACCTGCCGCGCGAGCGTTTCAACACCGACGTGCGCCTGCGCATCGAGGCGATGCTCAAGGACGCGCTGCAGGGCGAATACGTGGACAGCTCGGTGGTGCTGGGCGAATCGCCGCTGGCCCAGGTGCACCTGATCGTACGCCCGAAGGCTGGCCAGACCCTGGAAGTGGATACCAGCGCACTGGAACAGAAGCTGGCCCAGGTGCTGCGCAACTGGCAGGACGACCTGCGAGAAGCGCTGGTGGCCCGCCATGGTGAAAGCGAAGGCCTGCGCATTGCCGCCCGCATCGGCAAGGCACTGCCGGCCGGTTACATCGAAGACTCCAGCACCGAAATCGCGGCCAACGACGTCAGCCAGCTCGACGCGCTGACCGGCCCGGACGACCTGCGCCTGAGCCTGCAGGCCGTGCACCGCGAAGAAGGCGATGGCCTGCGCCTGAAGCTGTACCGCCAGCTGGATGACATTCCGCTGTCGGACGCGCTGCCGATGATGGAAAACATGGGCCTGCGCGTGATCGCCGAGCGCCCGTACCGCCTGAGCGTGGACAACGCGCCGGTGTACGTGCAGGACTTCGAAGTGGAATCGCTGGCCGGCGCGATCGACGCTGCTGCCGCCGATGCCGCCTTCGGTGAAACCTTTGCCCGCGTCTGGCACGGCGATGCCGAGAACGACGGCTTCAACCGCCTGGTGCTGGCCGCTGGCCTGCATTGGCGTCAGGTTGCGATGCTGCGCGGTTACTGCAAGTACCTGCTGCAGACCGGCGTGCCGTTCTCGCAGGCCTACGTCGAAGCCACCTTCACCCGTTACCCGCTGCTGGCCCGCCTGCTGGTGGAGCTGTTCGAAGCCCGCTTCGACCCGGCCACCGGGCATGAGGACAAGGTCGCCATCGCCGACGGCCAGGCCGACCTGCGCGCGCACCTGACCGTGCTGGCCGGTGGCGACGAAGGCACCCTGAAGGTCATCAAGACCGTGGTCGATGCCCGCAAGGGCGACCGCAAGGCGCAGATGGACGCCGCGCGCGACGCGCTGGTCAAGCTGATGGACCGCGTGTCCAGCCTCGACGAAGACCGCATCCTGCGCAGCTTCATGGGCGTGATCGACGCCACCCTGCGTACCAGCTACTACCAGACCGATGCACAGGGCCGCCCGGGCCACGTGATCAGCTTCAAGTTCGATTCGGCGCTGGTGCCGGACCTGCCCAAGCCGCGCCCGTATCGCGAAATCTTCGTGTACGGCCCGCGCGTGGAAGGTACCCACCTGCGCTTCGGCGCGGTTGCCCGTGGCGGCCTGCGCTGGTCGGACCGTCGCGAAGACTTCCGCACCGAAGTGCTGGGCCTGGTCAAGGCGCAGATGGTCAAGAACACGGTGATCGTGCCTGTCGGTGCCAAGGGCGGCTTCTTCGCCAAGACCCCGCCGGCCAGCGGTGACCGCGACGCGGTGTTCGCCAACGGCGTGGCCTGCTACAAGCTGTTCATCCAGGGCCTGCTGGACATCACCGACAACATCGTCAACAACAAGATCGTGCCGCCGGTGGACGTGGTCCGCCACGACATGGACGACCCGTACCTGGTGGTGGCTGCCGACAAGGGCACCGCGACCTTCTCCGACATCGCCAACGGGCTGGCCATCGACCACGGCTTCTGGATGGGCGATGCGTTCGCTTCCGGTGGTTCGGTCGGTTACGACCACAAGGGCATGGGCATCACCGCGCGTGGCGCGTGGGAGTCGGTCAAGCGCCACTTCCGTGCGCTGGGCCGTGACAGCCAGACCCAGGACTTCACCACCGTGGGTGTCGGCGACATGTCCGGCGACGTGTTCGGCAACGGCATGCTGCTGTCGCGCCACATCCGCCTGCTCGCCGCGTTCGACCACCGCCACATTTTCCTGGATCCGAACCCGGACGCGGCGACCTCGTTCGTCGAGCGGGAGCGCATGTTCACCGTGCCGCGTTCCAGCTGGGCCGACTACGATGCGAAGCTGATCAGCAAGGGCGGCGGTATTTACCCGCGCACGCTGAAGTCGATCGAGATCACCCCGCAGGTGCGTGAGGCGCTGGGCCTGGACGACAACGTCAAGGCGCTGTCGCCCAACGACCTGATGAGCGCCATCCTCAAGGCGCCGGTGGACCTGCTGTGGAACGGCGGCATCGGCACCTACGTCAAGGCCGCGACCGAGCAGCACAGCGACGTCGGCGACCGCGCCAACAACGCGCTGCGCGTCAACGGTGGCGAGCTGCGCTGCAAGGTGGTGGGCGAGGGCGGCAACCTGGGCATGACCCAGCTGGGCCGCATCGAAGCTGCCCAGGCTGGCGTGCTGCTCAACACCGACTTCATCGACAACTCGGCCGGCGTGGATACCTCCGACCACGAAGTCAACATCAAGATCCTGCTCAACGATGTGGTGCGGGCCAAGAAGCTGACCGTGGACGCACGCAACAAGCTGCTGGCGTCGATGACCAACGAAGTGGCCGACCTGGTGCTCAATGACAACTACCGCCAGAACCAGGCCCTGAGCCTGATGGAGCGGATGGCGGTCAAGCGCCTGGGTTCCAAGCAGCACTTCATCCGCACGCTGGAAAAGCAGGGCCTGCTGGATCGCCAGATCGAGTTCCTGCCGACCGATGCCGAGCTCTCCGCACGCAAGGCGCGTGGCCAGGGCCTGACCCGCCCGGAGCTGTCGGTGCTGCTGTCGTATTCCAAGCTGGTGGCGTTCCAGCAGCTGCTGGAATCGGACATCCCGGAAGACCCGTACCTGTCCAAGGAACTGCTGCGTTACTTCCCGACGCCGCTGCAGAAGAAGTACGCCGATGCGATGGAGCGTCACCGCCTGAAGCGCGAGATCATCGCCACGGCCGTGACCAACCAGACCATCAACCGCATGGGCGCCACGTTCCTGATGCGCATGCAGGAAGACACCGGCCGCACCATCGCCGAGGTCGCCAAGGCCTACACCATCAGCCGCGAAACGCTGGATGCACGTGCCCTGTGGGCGCAGATCGATGCGCTCGACGGTACCCTGCCGGAGTCGGTGCAGATCGATGCGCTGGAAGTGATCTGGAAGCTGCAGCGTTCGTTCGTGCGCTGGCTGCTGTTCCGCCCCGGCGCGATGCCGGGCATCACCGAGGCGGTGAACCGCTACCAGGCCGCGTTCAACGACATCCGCGAAGCCTCCGGCGTGCTGCCCGATTCGCAGCGCCCGGCCTACGAGGCCAGCGTGCAGGAGTGGAAGGAGAAGGGCCTGCCGCCGGCTCTGGCGCAGCAGCTGTCCGAGCTGCAGTTCCTGGAACCGGCGTTCGACATCATCGAACTGGCGCGTACCCGCAAGCTCAAGCCGGTGGACGTGTCCAAGGTCCACTTCCGCCTGGGCGACGCGCTGCAGCTGCCGTGGCTGTTCGAGCAGATCGACGCGCTGGAGGTCAATGGCCGCTGGCACGCCGTGGCCCGTGGCGTGCTGCGCGACGAGCTGGCCGCCCATCACCGCAACCTGGCCGCCCAGGTGCTGTCGATGAAGGGTGGCAGTGCCGAAGCCAAGGTCGCGGCCTGGATCGGCCGTGACGACAGCAGCCTGCGCTTCACCCTGTCGATGCTGCAGGAGCTGGCCGAGCAGAAGACGCTCGACTACCCGACGGTCTCGGTGGCGGTACAGCGCCTGGGCCAGCTGGCAGCGCACGGCGCGTAACCTGCGCTGATGCGTGAAAGCAAAAGGCCCCGCCATTGGCGGGGCCTTTTTGTTGGCGCTTCGATCCGGTTTGAACGTCGGGACGTTTGTTGCGGGCTTGGGTATCCGGGTTCGGAGGCTTGGGCCGCGCTGCGCGCGGTGTCCGGCCAACGGCCGGGGCTACGAATTGCTGAGGGCCCATGGGGATCTGGATAAATCCACGTGGGCTCCGGACGCGTTTCGGTAGCGCCGGCCGTTGGCCGGCCCTGGGAACGCCGAAGGCGGCCGATCACCTGCACGAACCGGTATGCTTCGCGGGTATCTCCGGTGGATCTTTTATGACCGACACCCCCCGCATCGCGTTCCTTGCCAGCAACACCGAGGCGGCCCAGTCGGCCCGCGCGGCCGCGGTGGCACGCTATGGCGACCACGCGCCGGACGCTGCCGAGGTGCTGTGTCCCCTGGGCGGCGACGGTTTCATGCTGCAGACCCTGCACCGGCATGGGCATCTTGGCCTGCCGGTGTTCGGCATGAAGCTGGGCACCGTGGGCTTCCTGATGAACCAGTACAGGGCCGAGGACGACATCCAGGCGCGCATCGCCCGTGCCGAGCCGGCCAACCTGCGCCCGCTGGAAATGCTGGCGCTGACCGAATCGGGCACCACCACCGGCTCGCTGGCCTATAACGACGTGTCGCTGCTGCGCCAGACCCGCCAGGCCGCGCACATCGGGGTCGACCTCAATGGCCAGGAGCGGGTGGCCGAGCTGATCGGCGATGGGGTGCTGGTGGCGACCCCGGCCGGCAGCACCGCCTACAATTACTCCGCACACGGCCCGATCCTGCCGCTGGGCTCGCACACCATCGCACTGACCCCGCTGGCGCCGTACCGGCCGCGGCGCTGGCGCGGCGCGATCCTGAAGGCCGATACCGAAGTGCGCTTCCGCGTACTGGACCCGTACAAGCGCCCCGTCAGCGTGACCGCCGATTCGCACGAGACCCGCGACGTGGTCGAAGTGACCATCCGCGAGTCGCGCGAGCGCCGGGTGACCCTGCTGTTCGATCCGGAACACAACCTGGAAGACCGGATCCTCAGCGAACAGTTCATGTTTTGAAGGATTTTTGACCGCCATGGGCGACAACACCCCCCGTTTGCTGACCGTTGCCGTGACCTCGCGCGCGCTGTTCGACCTGGAAGAGGGCCACGCGCTGTTCGAGGCCGAAGGCGTGGACGCCTATGCCGAGTACCAGCGCAAGCACGAGGACGACGTGCTGCGCCCCGGCGTGGCGTTCCCGGTGGTGCGTAAGCTGCTGGCGCTCAACCAGGGCCAGTCGCCGGAATCGCCGCGGGTCGAGGTCATCCTGCTGTCGCGCAATTCAGCCGATACCGGTCTTCGCATCTTCAATTCCATCCAGCATTACGACCTGGGCATCATCCGCGCCACCTTCACCGCCGGCGAGCCGACCTGGCCGTACGTGAAGCCGTTCGGGACCGATCTGTTCCTGTCGGCCAACCCGGAATCGGTGCGGCGTGCGCTGCGGCATGGCATCGCCGCGGCCACGATCCTGCCCAAGCCGCACGGCGAGACCCTCGCCGCGGCCGAACCGGTCGACATGAGCCAGCCGCTGGGCCAGCTGCGCATTGCCTTCGATGGTGACGCGGTGATCTTCGGCGATGAAAGCGAGCGCATCTCGCGCGAGCAGGGCGTGGAAGCGTTTGGCCGGCACGAGCGCGAAAACGCCCGCGAGCCGCTCAGTGGCGGTCCGTTCCGCAACTTCCTGTCGGCGCTGCACACCCTGCAGGCCGTGTTCCCGTCGGGCGAGGATGCGCCGATCCGTACCGCGCTGGTCACCGCGCGTTCGGCCCCGGCCCATGAGCGGGTGATCCGCACGTTGCGCGAATGGGGCGTGCGCCTGGACGAAGCGCTGTTCCTGGGCGGCCGCCACAAGGGTCCGTTCCTGGAAGCGTTCGGCGCGGACATCTTCTTCGACGATTCGCAGCACAACATCGACAGCGCCCGCCAGCACCTCAGCGTGGCCGCCGGCCATGTACCGCACGGCGTGGCCAACGATTGACGGCGGTCACGACCAACGGTCGTGACCTACCGGTCGGGCGGATACATGGGTAGGTCACGACCGTTGGTCGTGACACCGACTAATCGAGCGGCAGCTCGATATTGACCAATTTCCAGCGCAACCCCTGCCGCTGCAGCACGAACACCACCGGCGCGCCCTGCGCCGTATGGGTGGTGGCGGTGAATCGTGACGTGGACTCGAACCGGTGCGTCGCGGCCTCAAGCGGCCGCGCCGCCCGTGGCGCCGCGTAGGCGTCATTGCTCTCCAGGTCATTGCTGGCCCGCTTCCACAGCGTATGGCCTTCCATCAACGCCCCGATCCCGGTCGGCGTGACCATCGCATCCACCGCCGTGCCGCTGAGCTTCTGCCCGGCGGTCAGCAGCAGCGCGCCGACCAGGTTGGACTGCACGTCCGGCCCGGCGCGGCGCACCACGTAATCATCCAGCTGCGCGCGCAGGTTGGCGCGCAGCATCGGGAAGTCCACGTAGCGGTCCAGCTGGGAGGTATCGCGCTGCTCGATCGCCCCGGCCAGCCCGCGCAGGGTCAAATAGGGCCCGCTGACCAGCCAGCCTGCCAGCAGCACCACGACAAGCCCCAGCAGAAGAAGCAGCTTTTTCATGCCGCCAGCTTGCCGCAGCCCACGTCAAGGCGGGGTAGAGTGCTCAAAACTCCAGATCCAGCGCCGCGCACAGATAATCAACAAACGGCCCCAACGCCACCAGATCCTTCGCCAGCGTCTGCCGCAGCTTCGGCCCGGTCATGGTCGCATCATCCAGCGAGCGCCAGAACACCCAGTTGCGATGCTTCAGGTCGTCGATGAATTCGAAATCCGGCTCGAACCCACGCGGCGCCCGCACCAGCTTCTCGCTTTCCTCGAAATCGAACTTCTTCCGCAGCGCCGGCGCATGCGCCGCCGCCTTCCACGCGCCGGGATTGTCCACGATGAAATGGCGCACCTTGCGCTGGGTGGCCGGCTCGGGATGCCACAGGCCAGCGCCAACGAAGCACCCGCCCGGTTGCAGGTGGATGTAGAACGACGGCGCCGGTACCTGCTTGCGCCGCTCATGGAACAGCCGCGCGCCCTGCCAGGTCTTGTACGGCGACTTGTCGTTGGAGAAGCGCGCATCACGGTAGATGCGGAACAGCGAGCCGCCCACGCCGCGCGGGTCGGCGCGGAAGTGCCCGCTCACCGCCGCCAGGTCCGGCTGCAGGTCGCTGATCAGCTGCAGGAACGGCTGGCGCACGTGCTCCTCGTACTTCGGCTTGTGCGCGTTGAACCAGGTCTTGTCGTTGTTGCGCGCCAGCCCGCGCAGGAAGGTGAAGCTGGCGGGAGTGAAATAGGTGCTCACAGGCTCTGCTCCAGATCGGTGCCCCAGTCGCGCAGGTGCTGCAACAGGGCAAGTTTGGCCGGGTCGGCGGCATGCTCCAGCGCCAGCGTGTCCAGCTGCGCGCGGAAGTCGGGCAGGGTCTGCTCGCCCAGCCCGGCATCGCCGAGCAGGCGCTGCCGCCGGTAGTCGTTCCAGCGCCCGCGTTCGCCGGCATCCAGCGTCTGCGGGTGGTTGCGCGCGCGGTAGCGGAACAGCAGCTCCGGCATGCGCGGGTCTTTCAGCCGCTCGGCGAAACCGGCCAGCTCGGCCGGCGGGCTGGTGCGCAGGCGGGACATCAGCGCCTTGTCGCCGTCGGCCAGGAAGCCGTCGTACAGCGATGCATCCACATCGCTGACCGTGGCCACGCGCTCGCCGCCGTACACCTGCCGTACCTTCTCGACCAGCGCCGGGCCAGCCTCGCGCACGCGCGCGGCATTGGCCTCCACCGTGGCGACGTCGATGCCCAGCCGGGCATGGTCGGACGGGCGCAGGTGGTTCCAGGCCACCAGCGCGGGCACCTTGTTCAAGTGCACTTCCTTGAGCGGTACGCGCTGTTCGCCCTCGGCCAGGTCGGCGGCGCGCGTGTACAGGCGCGCGGCCAGCGTTTCGGCCGGCAGGGCCAGCAACCCATCGATGTCGCCTTCCAGGTCCAGCGCGATGACCCGGTTGTTGATGTACGGGTGGCGCGCGATCGGCATCACCGGCGCGGCGCACATGCGCTGGGCCGGGTAGCGCATGGAGATGTGCAGCACCGGCTGCATCGCGTCCACGTCAAGCAGGCTGCCGACGAAGCGCTTGTCGCGCAGCTTCAGGGCGTAATCCCACAGCCGGGGTTGGGCCTGCTTGAAAAGACGCGCCATGCCGATGGTGGCGTGCACGTCGGACAGTGCCTCGTGCGCGTCGCCCTGGCGCACGTCGTTGGCCAGCGCCAGGTGCTCAAGCTTGAACGAGGTCGCGCCATCCTCGCGCTGCGGCCAGGCGATGCCGTCCGGCCGCAGCGCGTGCACCAGCCGCAGCATGTCCAGCAGGTCCCAGCGCGAGTTGCCGTTGCGCCACTCGCGTTCGTAGGGATCGAAAAAATTGCGGAACAGGCCGTGGCGCACGAACTCGTCGTCGAAGCGCAGCGTGTTGTAGCCCAGCGTGCAGGTGCCCGGGCGCGCCATCAGGTCGTTGATCCGCGAAAACGCCTCGGCTTCGCTGACCCCTTCGGTCAGCGCATGCTGCGGGGTGATGCCGGTGATCAGCGTGGCAATCGGCGAGGGCAGCAGGTCGTCGGCCGGCTTCACGTAGAAGCTCACTGGCGCGTCGATCATGTTCAGGTCGGCGTCGGTGCGGATCGCGGCGAACTGCGCCACGCGGGTGCGGCGCGGGTCCTGGCCGAAGGTTTCCAGGTCGTAGAACAGGAAGCTGTCGGCCATCAGTGCGCGCCCTCCAGCACGGTCAGCTGTTGGTGCACCGCGCGTTCCAGCGCGGCCCAGTCGATGTGCTCCAGGCTGTCGTGGCCGGCGGTGGCCGTTTCCAGGATGCGCCGCTGCAGCTCGGTGCGTTCCAGCGCCACCGCGTACGGCGTGTGCAGGAAGGTCACCATGGTGTAGTGCGGCACGAAGCGGGTGGGCCAGCGCGCCTGCAACTGCTGCTCCAGCTCGCGCTGCAGCAGGAAGGCCGGGTCGGCCACGCGGTCGCGCATTTCCAGGTAGTTTTCCAGCGCCATCTGCTGGATCGCTTCGGCGTTGGGCTTGCGCTCGGCCTCGAAGGCGGCGAAGGCCTGGGCCAGCGAATCCTGCTCCAGCAGGTTGCGGGCCAGCGCCACGCAGTCCTCGAACGCGCAGTTCATGCCTTGGCCGTGGAACGGCACCATGGCGTGGGCAGCATCGCCGAGCAGCACCGCACGGCCCTGCAGGTGCCACTGGCGCAGGTGCAGGGTGCCGAGCAGGCCGGGCGGGTGTTCTTCCCAATCGCGGCGCAGGTTTGGAATCAGCGCCAGCGCATCGGGAAAATCGCGCGCGAACAACGCCTCGGCTTCGGCGCCGCTGTTGGTGGTGGCGAAGCTGGGGTTGCCTTCGTTGGGCAGGAACAGGGTGACGGTGAAGGTGCCTTCGTCATTGGGCAGCGCGATGCACATGTAGTTGCCGCGCGGCCAGATGTGCAGGGCATTGGCCTCGATCCGGAAGCCGCCGTCGTCGGTGGGCGGGATTTCCAGCTCCTTGTAGGAGTGGTCGAGGAACTCGATGCGCTCGTCCAGCGGGTGCTTGCGGTTCATGGCCGCGCGCAGCGCCGAGCCGGCGCCGTCGGCGCCGATCAGCGTATCGAAGCGGATGTCGTGCGGATGGTCGGTGCGGTCATCGATGAAGCGCGCATAGCCGGCATCGAAATCCACGGTGTGCAGGCGGCGGTGGAAGTGCACTTGCGCCCCCGCATCTTCGGCCAGCTGCAGCAGGGTGGTGTTGAGGTCCTTGCGGTGGATGGACCAGATCACTTCACTGTCGTCGCGGCCATAGCGCTGCAGCTGCGGCGCGCCCTGGCGCGGGTGCACCATGCGGCCGCGCATCATCACCGCCTTGGCCATCACCGCGTCTTCGACCCCGGCCTGGCGCAGCGCGTTGCGGCCGCGTTCGGCCAGGGCCAGGTTGATCGAGCGGCCGGACTCGTAATCGGCGATGCGCGGATCGCCGCGGCGTTCGTACAGGGTGATCCGCCAGCCCTGGCGGGACAGCAGGATGGCCAGCAGGGAGCCGGCCAAGCCTGCGCCGATGATGCTCAGGGAGCGATGGGGGGTAGCGATCAAGGCGGTTCCGCGCAGGGGTGGGGGAGGGCGGCTTACAGGCCGGCCCAGGATTCCACTTCCTCGACGAAGTGGTGCAGGTCAAGGTAGCGGTTGTACAACGGGGTGGGCGAGATGCGGATCACATCGGGTTCGCGCCAGTCGCCAAGCACGCCCACGGTCTGCAGGTATTCGAACAGGTTGCGGCCGCGCTCGCGGCCGGCCACCACGCGCAGCGACAGCTGGCAGCCACGGCGTTCCGGCTCGCTGGGGGTAAGCACTTCAAGCACGCCGGGCAGGCGCGCGCGGACCAGCGCATCAAGCAGGCCGGTGAGCTGGAGCGACTTGTCGCGAAGGGCCTGGATACCGCCGGCCTTGTCGATCACGTCAAGCGCGGCCCGCAGCGGGGCCAGGCCCAGCACCGGCGGGTTGCTCAGCTGCCAGCCTTCGGCGCCCACCGCCGGCACGAACTGCGGGGCCATCTTGAAGCGGGTGGCTTCCTCATGCCCCCACCAGCCGGCGAAGCGCGGCAGGCTGGTGTCGCGGTGGTGGCGTTCGTGCACGAAGCAGCCCGCCACGGCACCGGGGCCGCTGTTGAGGTACTTGTAATGGCACCACACGGCGAAGTCCGGCGCGATGTCGTGCAGCTGCAGCGGCACGTTGCCGACCGAGTGGGCCAGGTCGAAGCCGACCCGGGCGCCCTGCAGGCGGGCCATGCGGGTGATCGCATCCAGGTCGAATACCTGCCCGCTGCGGTACTGGACCCCGGGCCACAGCACCAGCGCCAGGCGCGGCCCGTGTTCGGTGATGGCGCGTTCGATGGCCTGCAGCGAGATCGTGCCGTTGGGCTCATCCGGCTGGACTTCGACCAGGTCGGTGGCCGGGTCGAAGCCGTGGAAGCGGAGCTGCGATTCCACCGCGTGGCGGTCGGTCGGGAAGGCGCCCGCCTCCATCAGGATCACCGGGCGTTCGGCGCTGGGCCGGTAAAAGCTGACCATCATCAGGTGCAGGTTCACGCTCAGCGTGTTCATGGCGACCACTTCGCTGGGCAGGGCGCCCACTACCTCCGCCAGCTGCCGATTGACCAGGCGGTGGTAGCCCAGCCACTGGGTGTCACCGGTGAAGTGGCCTTCCACGGCGAGCGCGCCCCATTTGTCCATGACCTCCTGTACCGCCGCCTTGGCCCCGCGCGGCTGCAGGCCCAGCGAATTACCGACGAAATAGGTCTGGTCGCGGTGGTTGTGCTGGGGGAAGACGAATTCAGCGCGCAGCGCACGCAGCGGGTCGGCGGCGTCCAGGGCGGTGGCATGGGTGCGGCTGAGGAGCTCGGACATTGGACGATAGATGTTGTCTGTGAAAACACAGTTTATCTATCTGTTTGCCCTATGGGATGAATCCGACATAGGGGCCGAAAACGGCGTGGCATGGCGCCAGATAGCCGGTTTCGGTCCAAATCAGGTCGCCGGCAACGGATCCACATGCCCACACGCGTCGCACGTGCGCAGGTCCAGGGATGCCTGGTATTCGGCAAACACCTTCGGCAGGTCGGTCTCGATGTTCTCGAGGGTGAAAAACACCTCGTACAGCTTGTGGTTGCAGCGCTCGCAGAACCACATCACGCCGTCGCGCTCGTGCGCCAGCCGCTTGCGCTCGACCACCAGGCCGACGCCGCCGGGCGGGCGGCGTGGCGAATGCGGCACCTTGCCCGGCAGCAGGAAGATCTCGCCGGCGCGGATCGGGATGTCGCGCACCGCGCCGTCTTCCTGCACCTTCAGCAGCATCTCGCCTTCCAGCTGGTAGAACCACTCCGGGCCTTCGTCGTAATGGAAGTCGGTGCGGCTGTTCGGCCCGCCCACCACCATGATGATGAAGTCGCCGTTCTCGATCATCTTGTTGCCCACCGGCGGCTTGAGCAGGTGGCGGTTCTCTTCGATCCAGCCCAGCAGGTTGATCGGGGGCGCAAGCATGGCGATGGGTTCCTGCAGGAAGGGTCAGTCGCGCCGGCCGTGGCGCGGAACGTAGGAGAGCGCCTTTTCGTAGGCCGGCTGCAGTTCCTCGGGACTGCCCACGTCGATGCCCATCTCGCGCACCCGGCCGTCCTTCAGGCTGTAGACCCAGCCGTGCACCATCAGCTTCTGGCCACGCGCCCAGGCGTCCTGCACGATGGTCGAGCGGCAGGCATTGACCACCTGCTCGATCACGTTCAGTTCGCACAGCCGGGCGTGCTTCAGTTCCGGCTCTTCGATCGCATCCATGATGGCGGCATGCTTCTGTGCCACATCGCCCACATGGCGCAGCCAGTTGTCGGCCAGGCCCACGCGGGTATTGTTGAGGCTGGCATGCACGCCGCCGCAGCCGTAATGGCCCACGATCAGGATGTGCTTCACCTTCAGCTGGTCCACCGCGTACTGGATCACGCTCAGGCAGTTCAGGTCGGTGTGCACCACCACGTTGGCCACGTTGCGGTGCACGAACACCTCGCCCGGTGCCATGCCGATGATCTGGTTGGCCGGCACGCGCGAATCGGAACAGCCGATCCACAGGTATTCCGGGTGCTGCTGCTTGGCCAGCTGGTGGAAGAACTCGGGGTCTTCCTTCTCGATCCGGTCGGCCCAGTCGCGGTTGTTCTGCAGCAGCTTGTGGATGTCTTTCATCAGTGCGGTACCTCAAGTTTCCAGCGCATCCACTGCGCCAGCTCATGCGAAGGAGGGGAATCGAGGGCCGACAGCGCGTCGATCACGCCGTGCTGGTTGGCCTGGGGATGGTTCTGGCTCAGTTTGAGCTTGATCTGCACCTGCTGGGCGCGGAAGCGGAAGCCGATGATGCCGGCCAGCATGCGCCGCTGACGCGGCTCGATCGGCAGCAGGTCCCAGTCGCCGCCGACCTGCGCCTCGTACCTGGCGCTGAGCCGGTCCAGCATGTCGATCAGGGCGTCCGGATCGGTCACCGGTTCCAGCGTGCCGCGCAGTTCAGCGGCCGCGTAGTTCCAGGTCGGTACGCGGGCCTGGGCCTCCTTGTCCGGGTACCAGCCCGGCGACACGTAGCCGTGCGGGCCGTGCACCAGTATCAGCGCGGGACCGGCGTGGCCGGCCTGCGGGTTGGGCCGGGCCCAGTGGCCTTCGATCAGGATGTCATCGCCGTCGCGCCTGTACACCACCGGCAACAGGGTTACCTGCGGCAGGCCGCCGCTGCCGGTGGTGACCACGGTGACGAACGCATCGCGTTCCAGCAGGCGGTCCAGCCAGGCCAGGTCGGTCTCAACGAAGTCGGCCGGGATGAACATGGTCGGCTCAGGCGCGCGCGCCGAGGCTGACCACCATGTGGCCGCGCAGCGCGTCGTCGCTGTCGGCCTGGGGCGGGCTCACTTCGTGCAGACTGAAGCCGCGGATCAGCGCGTCTTCCTCGTCCAGGCCATCAAACGCCACGAACTCGGCGTCGAACAGCTGCGAACGGGCAGTGTCCTCGCTGTCGTAGCTGAGGGTATTGCCGTCGCTGTCGAGCACTTCGGCGGTGCCGCCCGGGCGGACCCGCAGGCGCGCCCAGATCAGGGTGTTGCCCAGGCTGGCGAGGAACCACTGGTCGTGGTGGGCGGTGATGTCAGTCATGTCAGTACCATCGAAAGCAGCCAGAGCAGGGCGGCCATGCCCAGTCCGGCCAGCAGGGTGAGCAGCGACAGCCAGGCCGGCGTGGCCAGCCCCGAGAGCGAACGGTCGGGGGTGTCGCGGTAATCGCGGCCGAGCAGCCAGCGCAGCGCGTCCGGGCGCAGGAAGGCACCACTGCCGAAGCGGTCGGCCAGGGCAGGGTGGCGGTCGCGGATATGCACCAGCGTCAGCGGCCAGAAGATCACGAAGGCACTGAACCCGGCGATCGCCACGCCGACGAAACACAGCGCGAAGAACAGGGTCATGGGCGTGCCTCCGTGGGAAGAATCAGAACTCGGCGCTGCCCGGTGCGCGCGGGTAGGGGATCGCATCGCGGATGTTGCCCAGCCCGCACACGTACACCACCAGGCGCTCGAAGCCCAGCCCGAAACCGGCGTGCGGCACCGAGCCGTAGCGGCGGAAATCGCGGTACCAGCCATAGTGGGCCGGGTCCAGGCCGAACTGGGCCATGCGCGCGTCCAGCACGTCCAAGCGCTCTTCGCGCTGGCTGCCGCCGATGATCTCGCCGATGCCCGGGGCCAGCACGTCCATCGCGGCCACGGTCTTGCCGTCGTCGTTCAGGCGCATGTAGAAGGCCTTGATGTGCTCGGGGTAGTTGGTCACCACCACCGGACGGCCGATGTGTTCCTCGGTCAGCCAGCGCTCGTGCTCGGTCTGCAGGTCCAGGCCCCATTCGACCGGGAAGTCGAACTTCCTGCCGGAATTCTGCAGCAGCTTCACCGCTTCGCTGTAGTCGATCTGCTCGAACGGCGCATTGATGAAGTCTTCCAGCTTCTTGACCGCGTTCTTGTCCACGCGCTCGGCGAGGAAGGCCAGGTCGTCGCCGCGCTCGTCGAGCACCGCGCGGAACAGGTACTTCAGGAACTGCTCGGCCAGGCGCGCGTCTTCGGCCAGGTCGGCGAAGGCGATTTCCGGCTCGATCATCCAGAACTCCGCCAGGTGGCGGGTGGTGTTGGAATTCTCGGCGCGGAAGGTCGGCCCGAAGGTGTACACCTTGCTCAGCGCCAGGCAGTAGGCCTCGACATTGAGCTGGCCGGACACGGTCAGGAAGGTTTCCTTGCCGAAGAAGTCGCGGCTGAAATCGACCTCGCCCTGCGCGGTGCGCGGCAGGTTCACCATGTCCAGCGTGGAGACGCGGAACATCTGCCCGGCGCCTTCGGCGTCGGAGGTAGTGATGATCGGGGTGCTGATCCAGTTGAACCCGTTCTGGTGGAAGAACCGGTGCACGGCCTGGGCCAGGCAGTTGCGGATGCGGGTGACTGCGCCGAACAGATTGGTGCGCGGGCGCAGGTGGGCCACTTCGCGCAGGAACTCGGCGCTCATCGGCTTGGGCTGGATCGGGTAGGTCAGCGGGTCTTCGACCAGGCCGACGATCTCGATGTCGCTGGCCTGGATCTCGAACGACTGGCCCTTGCCCTGGGATTTGACCAGGGTGCCGCGGGCGATGACCGAGCAGCCCGGGGTCAGCGCCTTCACCGCGTCGAAGTTGCCCAGGGTGTCATTGGCCACCACCTGGATGGGGGCGAAGCAGGAGCCATCGGTGACATTGACGAAGGCAAGCGCCGCAGACCCGCGCACCGTACGCACCCAGCCCCGTACTGTTGCCTCGCCGCCTTCCGGGATCTTCCCGGCAAGCGCATGTTCAACGCTGACCACCGTCATGACTTGAATCCTCTGTTGATCGACTCGATCTCTGAACGAGGAGTTTAACGGTTGCAGCGTTCTGCTTGCGAGGCATTTCTGACTGGGCCGTGGACCTATAATGTGTCCCATCTGCTGGAGTCGTCCGTCATGGCTGTCACCCTTACCCCCGTTGCCTTCAACCGCGTCCAGAAGTTCGTTGCCCAGAGCGAGGGTGCCCTGGGGCTGCGTTTCGGCGTTACCCGTACTGGTTGCTCGGGCTGGGGCCACATCACCGACCTGGCGCGCGATGAGCGCCCCGGCGACACCGTGTTCGAGCAGGAGGGGGTGCGGATCTACGTGGACGCCGACAGCCTGGCCCTGGTCGATGGCACCGAAATCGACTTCGGCAAGCAGGGGCTGAGCGAAACCTTCACGTTCAGGAACCCGAATGCTACCGCCGAGTGCGGCTGCGGCGAGAGCTTCACCACCGAGGCCGACAAGGCCTGAATCCGGCCCTGATGCCCCCGCGGCGCCCCCTGGCTTGCCCGGAACCGCTTCTGCTGCGATAATGCGCGGCTTCCTGCCTGATTCCTGGCAGGACCCTTGCTCCACCGCGTTCACCTGCGGGGGGCTGTCCGGCCCGAAAGGGCCACATCCGAAAGGTAAATACACATGAGTCGTCATTACGAAGTCGTGTTCATGGTCCACCCGGACCAGAGCGAGCAGGTCCCGGCCATGATCGAGCGCTACAAGGCGCTGGTCGAAGCGGGCAACGGCACCATCCACCGTCTGGAAGACTGGGGCCGTCGTCAGCTGGCCTACCCGATCCAGAACCTGGTGAAGGCCCACTACGTCATGCTCAACATCGAAGTTGACCAGGCCGTGCTGAACGAACTGACCGAAAGCTTCCGCTTCAACGACGCCGTGCTGCGCAACCTGGTCATCGTGCGCCCGGGCGCCGACACCGAGCAGTCGCTGATCATGAAGAGCAAGGACGAGAAGGGCGACAAGCCCGAGCGTGGTGAGCGTCGTCGTCGTGATGACGAAGAAGGCGAAACCACCCCCGCCGCTGACAACGATGCCGGCGACGACGCCGCTTCGGCCGCTTAAGGAGCACTGACATGTCCAAGTTCTTCCGTCGCCGCAAGTTCTGCAAGTTCACGGCCGAAGGTGTCAAGGAGATCGATTACAAGGATCTCAACACCCTGCGCCAGTACCTCACCGAGAACGGCAAGATCGTGCCGAGCCGCGTGACCGGTACCAAGTCGAAGTACCAGCGCCAGCTGGCAACGGCCGTCAAGCGCGCCCGTTTCCTGGCCCTGATTCCGTACACCGACAACCACGACGTCTGATGAAGGCCGGCGACCCCGGTCGCCGCTTTCGTAGTCCCCACCGCCCGCGCCGTTTGGCAGCGGGCGGTGCCGGGTCTACCGTTCGGATATTCGGACAGCCAAACGCTGCGGGGCCCGCCTCGCTAACGAATACATATATTGGAGCTGCACCATGAAGCTGATTCTCATCCAGAAGGTCACCAACCTCGGCGGCCTGGGCGACCAGGTTGAAGTGAAGCCGGGCTACGGCCGCAACTTCCTCGTCCCGACCGGCAAGGCCGTTCCGGCCACCGCCGCCAACGTGGCCGAGTTCGAGGCCAAGCGCGCCGAGTACCAGGCCAAGGCCGATTCGATCCTGGCCGACGCCGAAGCCCGCAAGGCTGCGCTGGAAGGCAAGAGCGTCACCGTTGCCGCCAATGCATCGACCGAAGGCAAGCTGTTCGGTTCGGTCGGCCCGCGTGACATCGCCGAAGCCTTCACCAAGGCCGGCCTGCCGCTGGAAAAGAGCGAAGTCATCCTGGGCGAAGGCGCCTTCCGCAACGTGGGCGAGTACGAGGTGGTCATCCACCTGCACGCCGACGTCGAAACCACCGTCAAGGTGGTGGTGGAAGCCGAAGCCTGATCCCTGCCGCAAGGCTGGAATCGCTGAAACGGGCGCCCGCGAGGGTGCCCGTTTTTGTTTCCGGGCGACTAAACCCGGTAGCGCCGACCGTTGGTCGGCCTCGGAAACTGCCCGCTCGCCCCTAACCGCCCGCAAAACACCCGCGCCGTTATACTCGGCCCATCGCGACTGTCCTAAAGCCAACCACGCCATGCGTCTGTCCACGATCAAGTTGTCCGGCTTCAAGTCCTTCGTAGACCCGACCACCCTGCATCTGCCCACCAACATGACCGGCGTGGTCGGGCCCAATGGTTGTGGCAAGTCCAACATCATCGATGCGGTGCGCTGGGTCATGGGCGAGAGCTCGGCCAGCCGCCTGCGTGGCGATTCGCTCACCGACGTGATCTTCTCCGGCTCGTCCGCGCGCAAGCCCGTGTCGCAGGCGACCGTCGAACTGATCTTCGACAATACCGACCACACCATCAGCGGCGAGTACGCCTCGTTCAACGAAATCTCGGTCAAGCGCACCGTCAGCCGCGACGGCAGCAGCAACTATTACCTCAACGGCACCAAGTGCCGCCGCCGCGACATCACCGACCTGTTCCTCGGCACCGGCCTGGGCCCGCGCAGTTACTCCATCATCGAACAGGGCATGATCAGCCAGATCATCGAAGCCCGGCCCGAAGACCTGCGCGTTTACCTGGAAGAAGCCGCCGGCATCTCCAAGTACAAGGAGCGCCGCAAGGAAACCGAGACCCGCATCCGCCACACCCGCGAGAACCTCGACCGACTGGGCGATCTGCGCGAGGAAATCGGCAAGCAGCTCGAACACCTCAAGCGCCAGGCCCGCCAGGCCGAGCAGTACCAGGGCCTGCAGGAAGAGCGGCGGGTCAAGGATGCCGAGTGGAAGGCACTCGAGTTCCGCAACCTCGATACCCGCCTCAGCGGCCTGCGTGAAGCGCTGTCCCAGGAAGAAACCCGCCTGCAGCAGTTCATCGCCGAACAGCGCGACGCGGAAGCCCGCATCGAAACCAGCCGCGTGCGCCGCGAAGAAGCCGCCGATGCCCTGAGCACCGCCCAGGCCGAGGTCTACCAGGTGGGCAGCACCCTGGCCCGGCTGGAACAGCAGATCCAGCACCAGCGCGAAATGTCCCAGCGCCTGCACAAGGCCCGCGACGAAACCCAGCAGGCGCTGGCCGAACTGGGCCAGCACATCAGCGGCGACGAAGCCCGGCTGATGGTTTTGCGCGAAGCGGTGGAGCTGGCCGAGCCGCAGCTCGAACAGCTGCAGGAAGAAAACGAGATCAAGCAGGAAGCCCTGCGCGACGCCGAGGCCAGACTGGCCGACTGGCAGGCGCGCTGGGAAGCACATACCCGCACGACCTCCGAAGCCTCGCGCGCCGGTGAAGTAGAGCGCACCCGCGTCGACTACCTTGACCGCCAGGTGCTCGAAGCCGATCGTCGCCGCGAAGCCCTCACTGGCGAGCGCACCGGGCTGGACCTGGACGCGCTGGCCGAAGTGTTCGAAGCGCTGCAGCTGCAGCACGAAACCCAGAAAGCCTCGCTGGACGGGCTCACCGAGCAGGTGGAAGCCCGCAAGGAAGCCGTGGCCGGCCTGCAGGAGCGCCAGCGCACCGGGCAGACCGAGCTCGCCGAGATCCGCAAGCAGGCCCAGGCCGCGCGTGGCCGGCTGTCCTCGCTGGAAACCCTGCAGCAGGCTGCGCTCGGGCAGGAGCAGGGCGCCGCGGTGGCGTGGCTCAAGCAGCACGGGCTGGATTCGGGCGCGCGCGTCGGCGAACGCCTCACGGTGGAGAGCGGCTGGGAAAACGCCGTGGAAAGCGCGCTGGGCCAGCTGATCGAAGGCGTGCTGGTCGATGCACCGGAGCAGCTGGTGGGCGCACTGGCCGAGCTGGGTGACGGGCGCATCGCGCTTGTCTCCGCCGACCAGAGCCCGCTGCAGGTCGCCACGACCTCGCTGGCGGCCAAGGTGGAGGGCCCCACCGCGATCCGCCGCCTGCTGGCCCGCCTGCATGCCGCCGAGGACCTGGAACAGGCGCGTGCGCTGCAGGCCTCGCTGGGCGAGGGCGATTCGGTGATCACCCGGGGCGGCGAACGCCTGGGCGAAGGCTGGGTGCGCGTGTCGCGCTCGGGCGCGGCCAAGCAGGGCGCGCTGCTGCGCGAACGCGAGATCGTCAGCCTGCGCGAACAGATCGATACCCTGCAGGAACGCGAAGCCGAGCTGGAGAACCGGCTGGCCGGGTTCCGTGACCAGCTGCTGGCCGGCGAACAGCAGCGCGAAGACGCCCAGCGCCAGCTCTACGTTGCCCACCGCAGCGTGTCCGAACTGGGTGGCCAGCTGCAGAGCCAGCAGGGCAAGGTCGAAGCCGCCCGCAACCGCATCGACCGCATCGAAGGCGAGCTCTCGCAGCTGCTGGAGACGTTGGACGCCAGCCGCGAACAGGTGCGCGAAGCCCGTGCGCGCCTGGATGAAGCGGTCAACAGCATGGGCGACCTGGAATCGGTCCGCCATGCGCTGGAAAGCGAGCGCCGCCAGCTCGGCGAAGCCCGCGACCGCGCCCGCGAAGCCGCGCGCAGCGTGCGCGAGAGTGCGCATTCGCTGGCCCTGACCCTCGAATCGCAGCGCACCCAGGTGGCCTCGCTGAGCCAGGCGCTGGAGCGCATGAGCACCCAGCGTGGCCAGCTTGACTCGCGCCTGGGCGAACTGCATTCCCAGCTCGACGACGGCGATTCGCCGGTGCTGACCCTGGAAGCCGAACACCAGAACGCCCTCGGCGAGCGCGTGCGTGCCGACCGCGTGCTGGGCGAAGCGCGCACGCTGCTGGAAGGCATCGACGCCGAACTGCGCACCTTCGAACAGACCCGCCACCAGCGCGACGAACAGGCCCTGGCCCAGCGCGAGCGCATTTCCCAGCGCAAGCTCGACCAGCAGGCACTGGTGCTCAGCGCGGAACAGCTCACCGCCTCGGTCGAGAAGGCCGGGTTCGTGCTGCAGGATGTGATCAACACCCTGCCCGAAGATGCCCGCATCAGCGACTGGGAACAGACCGTGCACCAGATCGATGGCCGCATGCGCCGGCTCGAGCCGGTCAACCTGGCCGCCATCCAGGAGTACGGCGAGGCCTCGCAGCGTTCGGAGTACCTGGATGCGCAGAACACCGACCTGACCACCGCGCTGGAAACCCTGGAAGACGCCATCCGCAAGATCGACCGCGAGACCCGCGGCCGCTTCAAGGACACCTTCGACCGCGTCAACGCCGGGGTCCAGCAGCTGTATCCGCGCCTGTTTGGTGGCGGCCACGCGTACCTGGAACTGACCGGTGAAGACCTTCTCGACACGGGTGTGACCATCATGGCGCGCCCGCCTGGCAAGCGGGTGTCCAGCATCTCGCTGCTGTCCGGCGGGGAGAAGGCGATGACCGCGGTGGCGCTGGTGTTTGCGATCTTCCAGCTCAACCCGGCGCCGTTCTGCCTGCTGGACGAAGTGGACGCGCCATTGGATGAAGCCAACGTGGGCCGCCTGGCCAACATGGTCAAGGAAATGAGCGAGAAGGTGCAGTTCCTCTTCGTGAGCCACAACAAGGCCACGATGGAGGCAGCGCACCAGCTCTCGGGCGTGACCATGCGCGAGCCGGGCGTCAGCCGCCTGGTCAGCGTGGACCTGGAAGAGGCGGCACGATTGGCGGGCGCGGCCTGACGTGCCATGCTTACCTGAACGTATTTAGCCGGAGACCCCTCGAATGTCCGACATGGCAATGCTCCGCATCGGCATCCTGGCCGCCGGCCTGCTGCTGATTGCTGCGATCTTCCTGTTTGGCCGGCCGCGTAAAAAATCGCAGGGCCGCCGCGTGGAAGGTGCCGACGGTGCTGCAGGCCAGCGCCGTGAACCGCTGCTGGGCGAACAGGAAGCGGGCGCCGCCGGCGCCGGCTTCACTGATGAGAACGGCGTGACCCAGGCCGAACTGGGCCTGCCCGAGGTGGATGTCAGCCCCGCCAGCGACCTGGGCAAGCGCGCCAGCCAGGATTTCGACAAGATCGTGTCCTTGTTCGTGGCCGCCCGCGCCGGCGAGATGCTGCGTGGCGAAGACATCGTGGTGGCCGCCGAAAAGACCGGCCTGGTGTTCGGCCACATGAACGTGTTCCACCGGCTGGTGGAAGGCCACCCCGAGCGCGGCCCGATCTTCTCCATGGCCAGCATCATGAAGCCGGGCAGTTTCGACATGGCCACCATCCGCGAGATGGAAACCCCGGCCATTGCCTTCTTCCTGACCCTGCCGGCGCCGATGACCGCACTGGATGCCTGGGAAAAGATGCTGCCGACGGTGGAGCGCATGGCCGAGCTGCTCGATGCGGTCGTGCTTGACGACAGCAAGGCCAGCCTCGGCCGCCAGCGCATCGCGCACATCCGTGACGAGCTGCGTGCCTACGACCGGCAGCACCAGGCGCCGCCACTGACCAAAGCCCCGCGCTGGTAACCGTCACCCTTTCAATCCAACTACCGCTGCGAATGCGTCGCGGAACGCGGCCATCTCCGCTTCGGTGCCCACGCTCACGCGGACGACCTGCGGCCAGATCGGCCAGCTGCGGCCGATCACCACGCCACGTTCGGCCATCGCCCTGGTGAATGCCGCGCCATCGCGCTGCACATCGACCATGAAGCAGTTGGCCTCCGTCGGCAGGCAGCGGAAGCCGCGCTTCTGCAGCCATTCCACGGTGGCCTGCCGCACCCGCGTGTTCTGCTCGCGACGCTGTTCCACCAGCCCAGGCTCACGCAGGCTCGCCAGCCCCGCCGCCAACGCCGTCACCGGCAGCGGGTTGTCGCCCAGGCTGGCCAGTTCGCGCAACCGGTCCGGATGGGCGGCGGCCACGCCCAGGCGCAACCCGGCCATTCCGTACAGCTTGGAGAAGGTGCGCAGCACGATCACGTCATCGCGCTGCATCACCTGCGCGATCACCGAGCGCTGCGCGCTGAACTGCAGGTAGGCCTCGTCCACCAGCAGGCGCGTCTGCGCCGGCTTGTTCGCCAGCAGCCAGGCAATGTCGTCGGCGGGCGTGATCGAGCCGGTGGGATTGTTGGGATTGCACAGGTACAGCAATCCGGCGTTGACCTGCCTGGCCGCATCCACCATCGCCCGCACGTCGTGCGCACCATCGGCCCGCAGTGGCACCTTCACCACCGTGGCACCGCGCGCGGCCGCCAGGTCCCCCAGGCTCTCGAAGGTCGGGTCGGCCACCACCAGCCCGGCGCTGGGCGAGGTCCAGACCACGGCGGCACGGTTCAACGGTTCGCTGGAGCCGGGAAACAGCCGCACACGTTCCGCGGCCAGGCCTTCCTGCTGCGCGAACGCATCGCGCAGCTCGCCCGCCAGGGCGAACAGGTAGCGCCCGCTGTCGGCCACGATCGTGCGCGCGGCGGCCTGCGCGGCAGGCGACGGACCGTACGGACTTTCATTGAAGTTGAGCAGCACCGGGCCGGTACCCGCGGCGCGGGCGGGCAGGGCGGCATTGGAAACCGCAGGACCCAGGCCGATACCGGACAGGGCCAGGCCGGTACTGGCCAGCTGCAGGAAGGAACGGCGGGACGTGACGGTCGATGACATGGCGGGAACACCCAAGGCGGGACAATTCCGGCACGCTAGCGCCACGCGGCGGGGCCGGCAAGCCACTTCGGCGGTAGTGCGTCGGAATCCGACGCGCACCGCGCGGGTGGTCGTTGTTCACGGCAGCGCCTAGAATTCACAGCCCTACCAGGATGCCTGTCGCATGAGTCCCAGCCCCGCCCAACGTGCCGAGGTCCTGCGCCGCCAGATCGACGAGGCCGGCAAGGCTTACTACGACCGCGATGAGCAGCTGATCCCCGACGCCGAGTACGACCGCCTGGTGCGTGAACTCGAAGCGCTGGAACAGGCCCACCCGGAGCTGGTGAATGCCGATTCGCCCACGCAGCGGGTCGGTGGCAAGGCGGCCTCGCGCTTTGCCGAGGTGCGCCACGCCGTGCCGATGCTGTCGCTGGGCAACGCCTTCAGCGATGAGGAAGTGCAGGATTTCGTGCGCCGCATCAGTGAGCGCCTGCGCCGCGACACCGTGCGCTTCTCGGCCGAACCCAAGCTCGATGGCCTGGCCATCAGCCTGCGCTACGAAAGCGGCCGCTTCGTGCAGGGCGCCACCCGTGGCGACGGCACCATGGGCGAGGACGTCAGCGCCAACCTGCGCCAGATCAAGGTGATTCCGCACACGCTGCAGGGCAGTGGCTGGCCGCAGGTGCTGGAAGTGCGCGGCGAGGTGTACATGGCCCGCGCCGATTTCGAGGCCTACAACGCCGATGCGCGCCTGCACGAAGGCAAGGTGCTGGCCAACCCGCGCAACGCCGCCGCCGGTTCGCTGCGCCAGCTCGATCCAAAGATGAGCGCGCGGCGCAAGCTGAGCTTCTATGCCTACGGCATCGGCGAAGTGCGGGGCGGTGAACTGCCGCCGACCCATTCGGCCACGCTGGCCCAGCTCAACGAGTGGGGTTTCCCGGTCAGCGAACTGTGCCAGGTAGTGGAGGGCGGCGAGGGCCTGCTGGCCTATTACCGTGACATCGGCGAACGCCGCGACGGCCTGGCCTTCGATATCGACGGCGTGGTCTACAAGCTTGACGACCGTGCCGGGCAGGAACAGATGGGCTTTGTGTCGCGCGCTCCGCGCTGGGCCATCGCGCACAAGTTCCCGGCGCAGGAGCAGACCACCACGGTGGAGGCGATCGAAATCCAGATCGGCCGTACCGGCGCGGCCACCCCGGTGGCGCGCCTGCACCCGGTTGCCGTGGCCGGGGTGATCGTATCCAACGCCACCCTGCACAACGCCGACCAGATCGAGCGGCTGGACGTGCGCGTGGGAGATACGGTGATCGTACGCCGCGCCGGCGATGTCATTCCCGAAGTGGTCAGCGTCATCGCCGACCGCCGCCCGGCGGGCACCTCGCCGTGGCGCATGCCGACCGAGTGCCCGGTATGTGGCTCGGAGATCGTGCGCGAGGAGGGCGCTGCTGCCTGGCGCTGCTCGGGCGAGCTGAGCTGCCCGGCGCAGCGCAAGGAAGCCATCGCGCACTTCGCCTCGCGCCGCGCGATGGATATCGACGGGCTGGGTGATCGTTTCATCGATCTACTGGTCGAAACCGAGGTGATCAGATCACCGGCCGACCTGTACACGCTCACCATCGACGATTTCCTGCTGGTCAAGTTTGTTCTGGACAGCGAGCGCGAGAGCATTGACAGCGACCTTCGCGCGATCATCGCTACCGATGCTAATGAACGGACGCGAGATCTGTTCGGCAAAGAGTCCGACGTGAAGTCTGCTTTCGACCCGGTGAATCTCGCTGGCGACGCTTGGCGGGCATACGTCTTTGGTCTACTCCGGCAGTCCGGAGCGACATTCGATTGGCCGAAGAAGCATGCCAGGAAGTGGGCAGAGAATCTTCGAGACGCGATCAATGCGAGCCGGACCCCAACGCTGGAGCGTTTGATCTTTGCGCTTGGTATCCAGCATGTGGGCGAAAGCACGGCCAAGGCGCTGGCCACCTGGTTCGGTGACCTGGAACTCATCCGCCACCTGCCGTGGCCGCTGTTCAAGCGCGTGCCGGACATCGGCGGTGAAGTGGCGCGCTCGCTCGGCCACTTCTTCGAGCAGCCGGGCAACCAGGAGGCCATCGACGCGTTGCTGCAGGTCGGGCAGGTGCGCATCAGCGACGCCCATCCGCCCAGCGCCAAGCTTCGCGACGGGCTGGACTTCGCGCAGCTGCTGGTCGAGGCCGAAATCCCCGGGATCACCCGCCTGCGCGCGGAGAAACTGGTCGCCATGCTGCCCGATGCCGCCAGCGTGCTGGATGCCGAACCGGTGCAGCTGGTCGCCGCCGGCCTGCCCAATGAAGTGGCGCTGGGCGTGGCCGACTGGCTCGACCACGATGGGCATGGGCCGATGCTGCTCAAGGCCGATGAATACCGGCGCACCCTGCTGGAGCGCGCCCCTGAGGCCACCAGCCAAAGCGAAGGACCGCTCGAGGGCCAGACCGTGGTGTTGACCGGCACGCTCGCCCAGATGAGCCGCGACGAAGCCAAGGAACGCCTGGAAGCGCTGGGCGCCAAAGTCGCCGGCAGCGTCTCGAAAAAGACCTCGTTCGTCGTCGCCGGCACCGAGGCAGGCTCCAAACTCACCAGGGCCACCGAACTGGGCATCGATGTCTGGGACGAAGACCGCCTGGTCGCGTTCCTGGCGGCCCACTGAAAACGGATTGAATCCTTCATGCAGACGTCCCCCCTCGACTTCCGCCTCGCCACCGTCGCCGACACCGAACTGGTGGTCGGCTTGATGCGCGAGTTCTATGCCGAAGACCAGCTGGACTTCGACGAAGCGCGCGTGCGCCGCGCCCTGGCCGCACTGCTGGAAGACCCGCGCAACGGTGAAGTGCTGCTGTGGCTGTCCGAAACCGGTGAGGTCGTTGGCCACGCCGCGCTGGCCATGGGCTTCAGCCTGGAGCAGGGCGGTCATTTCGCGCTGCTCGACGAGCTGTACCTCAGCCATGCCGCACGCGGCCGTGGCCGCGGCAAGCAGGCGCTGGCCATCCTGGAACAGCGCGCCAACGCGCGCGGGGTGGAGCGCATGCGGCTGGAGGTGAACCACCACAACGAGCTGGCGCGCCGGTTGTACCTGGCCACCGGCTATGTCGATGACACCCGCAGCCTGCTCACCCTGCAGCTGGCCAGCCGCCTGCGGGACGCGCGCGCGTGATCGCCACGCTGCGCCAGCGTGCGGCGTTGAACGCGCTGATCCGCGCCTTCTTTGCCGAACGCGACGTGCTTGAAGTGGAAACGCCGATCCTCTCGGCGGCCGGCAACACCGAACCCAACATCGACAGTTTCCACACGCGTTTCAGTGGCCACGTCGATGCGGGCAGCGCCCAGCGTTGGCTGCGCACCTCGCCGGAGTACCCGCTCAAGCGGCTGCTCGCCGCGGGCGTGGGCGACTGCTACGAGCTGGGCCGGGTATTCCGCAACGGCGAAGCGGGGGGACGCCACAATCCCGAGTTCACCATGCTCGAGTGGTACCGGGTGGGCTGGGATCATCGCCGCCTGATCGACGAAACCGTGGCACTGGTGCGCGCGGCACTGGCGCTGGTCGGACGCGACGCGACACTGCAGGTGCTCGACTATCGCAGTCTGTACCAGTCGCACGTGGGGCTGGATCCGTTCGAGGCCAGCCTTGAGCAGCTGCAGGCACCGCTGGCCGAGGTTCGCATCGATGCTGACGGGCTGACCCGCGACGACTGGCTGGACCTGCTGATGACCCACTGCATCCAGCCGCATTTCGGTGATGACCAGATGACGGTGGTGCATGACTGGCCGGCCAGCCAGGCCGCATTGGCGCGGGTGCGGCCGGGCACGCCGCCGCTGGCCGAACGTTTCGAGCTGTACCTGGGCGCGGTCGAGCTGGCCAACGGCTACCACGAGCTCAACGATGCCGACGAACAACGCGCCCGCTTCGTGCGCGACCACGCGGTGCGGCAGGCACGCGGCAGCGTGCTGCCGCCGCTGGACGAGCGACTGCTTGACGCACTGCCCGGGCTGCCGGATTGCGCAGGCGTGGCGGTAGGCGTGGACCGCCTGTTGATGGCGATGAACCGTACCGGCCGGATTGCCGATGTGCTGGCATTCGATTTCGCCCACGCCTGAACGTAGTGAAGTCTCCATGAAAGTGTCTTGCGCGGGTTGCGTGATGATGCTCTGATCACACCCGATGTCGGATGGTGGCGACGTAATCGTTCAGTGGCGGCGTGTATGGAGTTGATGAAACGGGTGGAAGCTGCTGCACCAACGCCGTCCGCCCTGATGTGGCGCCTGCCGGCGTTGGGGCTGGTGCTGTTCGCCTCCTGCCTGCCGCTGTCGGCGTGGGCCGAAACCGGCTATGCCGGGCAGGTAGTGCGCTGCCAGTCGCGCGACATGGAATGGGTGCATTGCGACATGCCGGTCGCCAACGGCGTCGACCTCGTCCGCCAACTGTCCGACAACAGTTGCGTGCGCGGCTCGGAATGGGGCACTGATCGCACCGGGGTGTGGGTCACGCTCGGCTGCCGGGCCGAATTCCGCAGCCGTGGCGCTCCAGGTGCCACCGGTGGCGAACGCAAGGTGCGCCGGGTGCTGCGCTGCGAATCCAATGGCCGCCCGCAGAGCTGCCCGGTGATCCTGCAGGGCGCGCCGGTGCGGCTGCTGCGCCAGTTGTCGGCGATGCCGTGTCGGGAAGGGCACAGCTGGGGCGTCAAGCGCAACGAGGTGTGGGTCACCCGGGGCTGCCAAGGGGACTTCGAGGTGGGCGCGGCCGACGGCAGTGGTTTCCTCGATGTACCGCGCCCGCTGGTCTGCGAATCCAAGTCGCGCCAGCGCCGGTTCTGCGGGGCGGGTATCAGCAAGAGCGCCACGCTGGTCAAGCAGCTGTCCGGCAGCCCCTGCGAGGAAGGCCGCGACTGGGGCTGGGATGCCCGCGGGGTGTGGGTGGACAACGGCTGCCGCGCCGAATTCCATGTGAATTGAGCGCCCGTTACAATGACGGGATGAACGCATCCCCCGACATCGATTACGCCCGCTACGACCACATCCGTCCGATCCTGTGGACCGGTGATTCCCTGCAGCTGCTCGACCAGCGCAAGCTGCCGTTCGTGGTGGAGCATGTGGAATGCCGTGACAGCGACGCGGTGGCCGAGGCCATCCATGCGCTGACCGTTCGCGGCGCGCCGGCCATCGGCATCGCCGCGGCCTGGGGCGTGGTGCTGGCCGCACAGCAGGTGCAGGCCGATGATGGTGCGCACGCGCTGGCCAAGCTGGAACCGGCGCTGCAACGCCTGAACGCGTCACGCCCGACCGCCGTCAACCTGGCCTGGGCGCTGGCACGCATGCGCCGCGCCGTGGCGCCCGCCGGTGCCGACTGGGCGCAGGTGCTGGCCCGCGAAGCGCAGGCCATCGCCGACGAAGACCTGGCCGCCAACCGCCACATGGGCGCGCTGGGCGCCGGCCTGATCGATGCCGGCAGCGGCGTGCTGACCCACTGCAACACCGGCTCGCTGGCCACGGCCGGCTTCGGGACCGCACTGGGCGTGATCCGCGCGGGCATGGCCCAGCACCGCATCGGCCGGGTGTTCGCCGGCGAGACCCGGCCGTGGCTGCAGGGCGCGCGCCTGACCGTGTGGGAGCTGCAGCAGGACGGCATCGACGCCACCCTGATCGCCGATTCGGCCGCTTCGCACCTGATGAAGACCGGGGCAGTGCAGTGGGTGATCGTCGGCGCCGACCGGATCTGTGCCAACGGCGACACCGCCAACAAGATCGGCACCTACCAGCTGGCCATCGCCGCCCGCCACCACGGGGTGAAGTTCATGGTGGTGGCGCCGTCGTCCACGGTGGACATGGACACCGCCAACGGCGACCAGATCGAGATCGAGCAGCGCGACCCGGGCGAGCTGTACGGCGTGGGCGGTACCCGCACCGTGGCCGAAGGCATTGCCGCCTGGAATCCGGTGTTCGACGTCACCCCGGGCGAGCTGATCGACGCCATCGTGACCGAGAAGGGCGTGATCCTGAATCCCACCGTGGCCAACATGCAGGCTGCGTTCGGTTGACCGTGGGCCGGCCAACGGCCGGCGCTACCGGGATGACGTGGCCGTGGGGTTGCGGTAGCGCCGACCGTTGGTCGGCCTTGGCGGTGCCGATCGGCCCTCACATCGGCGGTCTTGCGCAATTGTCCCGAAGCCGCACCTAAGTCCCTGATTCCTGCAGGTAAAAACGCCGTAAATGGCGGCGGAAAGGGCCCCGTTGTGGTAGACTCCGTCAGTTAATCGAGATTCCGACGCCGCCGCCCCGCAAGGGCCGGCGCGACGGACTGGACCGCTACCAGACAACGGAACCCGAATGGCAGAAAACGCCAAGGAAATCATCCAGGTCAACCTGGAAGACGAGATGCGCAAGAGCTACCTCGATTACGCCATGAGCGTGATCGTGGGGCGCGCCCTCCCGGATGCGCGCGATGGCCTCAAGCCGGTGCATCGCCGCGTGCTGTACGCGATGAACGAGCTGAACGCGCACAGCAACAAGCCTTACTACAAGTCGGCGCGTATCGTCGGTGACGTCATCGGCAAGTACCACCCGCATGGCGACCAGTCGGTGTACGACACCCTGGTGCGCATGGCGCAGCCGTTCTCGCTGCGCTACATGCTGGTGGACGGCCAGGGTAACTTCGGTTCGGTCGACGGCGACTCCGCCGCGGCGATGCGTTACACCGAAGCGCGCATGTCGCGGCTCACCCATGAGCTGATGGCCGACATCGACAAGGAAACCGTCGATTTCCAGCCCAACTACGACGAAAAGGAACTGGAGCCGACGGTCATGCCGACCCGGTTCCCGAACCTGCTGGTCAACGGTTCGGCCGGTATCGCGGTGGGCATGGCGACCAACATCCCGCCGCACAACCTGACCGAGGCGATCAACGCCTGCATCGCGCTGATCGAGAACCCCGAGATCGACGTTGACGGCCTGATGGAGTACATCCCGGGCCCGGATTTCCCCACCGCCGGCATCATCAACGGTACCGCCGGCATCGTCGCCGGTTACCGCACCGGTCGTGGCCGGGTACGCATCCGCGCCAAGGCCGATATCGAAGTGGCCGACAACGGCCGCGAATCGATCATCGTCACCGAGATCCCGTACCAGGTGAACAAGGCCCGGTTGATCGAAAAGATCGCCGAGCTGGTCAAGGAAAAGAAGCTCGAAGGCATCAGCGAGCTGCGCGATGAGTCCGACAAGGACGGCATGCGCATCTACATCGAAATCAAGCGCGGCGAGTCGGCGGAAGTTGTGTTGAACAACCTCTACCAGCAGACCCAGATGGAATCGGTGTTCGGCATCAACATGGTGGCGCTGGTCGATGGCCGCCCGCAGTTGATGAACCTCAAGCAGATGCTCGAGGCCTTCGTGCGCCACCGCCGCGAAGTGGTCACCCGCCGCACCGTGTTCGAGCTGCGCAAGGCGCGCGCCCGTGCCCACGTGCTGGAAGGCCTGACCGTTGCGCTGGCCAACATCGACGAGATGATCGAACTGATCAAGACCTCGCCCAATCCCAACGAAGCCCGCGAGCGCATGCTCGCGCGCCTGTGGGAACCGGGCCTGGTCGGTTCGATGCTGGGTGCGGCCGGTGCGGAAACCTCGCGTCCGGAAGACCTGCCGAAGGGCGTGGGCCTGATCGAGGGTGGCTACCAGCTGACCGAGATCCAGGCCACCCAGATCCTGGAAATGCGCCTGCACCGCCTGACCGGGCTGGAGCAGGACCGCCTGACCGAAGAGTACAAGCAGCTGCTGGAAACCATCGCCGGGTTGATCCACATCCTGGAAGATCCGGACCGCCTGCTGCAGGTCATCCGCGAAGAGCTGGTCAACGTGCGCACCGAGTTCGGCGACGAACGCCGCACCGAGATCCGCCACAGCGAAGAAGACCTGGACATCCTGGACCTGATCGCGCCGGAAGACGTGGTGGTCACCGTGTCGCACGCCGGCTACGTCAAGCGCCAGCCGGTCAGTGCCTACCGTGCCCAGCGTCGCGGTGGCCGTGGTCGCAGCGCGGCGTCGACCAAGGAAGAGGATTTCATCGAACAGCTGTGGCTGGTCAACACCCATGACACCCTGCTGACCTTCACCAGCTCGGGCAAGGTGTTCTGGCTGCCGGTACACCAGCTGCCCGAAGCCGGTTCGAATGCGCGTGGGCGCCCGATCATCAACTGGATTCCGCTGGAATCCGGTGAGCGGGTGCAGGCCGTGCTGCCGGTACGCGAGTACGCCGAAGGCCAGTTCGTGTTCTTCGCCACCCGCAACGGCACCGTCAAGAAGACCCCGCTCAGCGAGTTCGCGTTCCGCCTGGCGCGCGGCAAGATCGCGATCAACCTCGACGAGGGTGACGCGCTGGTCGGCGTCGGCTTGACCGATGGCGACCGCGACATCCTGCTGTTCGCCTCCAACGGCAAGACCGTGCGCTTCGGCGAGGACCGGGTCCGCTCGATGGGCCGTACCGCCACCGGCGTGCGCGGCATCAAGATGGCCAAGGGCGAGGAAGTGGTCAGCCTGATCGTGGCCGAACGTGCCGGCGGCAGCGAGGACGAGAGCGAAGACGACGTGCAGGTGGAAGAGACCACGGTCGAGAACGGCGATGCCGTGATCGAAGGTGGCGACGACGACAGCATGCTGTACATCCTGACCGCCACCGAGAACGGCTACGGCAAGCGCACCCCGCTGCCGGATTACCCGCGCAAGGGCCGCGGTACCCAGGGCGTGATCGGCATCCAGACCACCGAGCGCAACGGCAAGCTGGTCAGCGCGGTGCTGATGGGCTCGCGCGACGAGGTCCTGCTGATCTCCGACGGTGGCACCCTGGTGCGTACCCGCGGCTCGGAAATCTCGCGCGTGGGCCGCAACACCCAGGGCGTGACCCTGATCCGCCTGTCCAAGGACGAGAAGCTGCAGGCGGTGGAGCGGATGGATGCGTCCATCGACGATGTCGAGGACGAGGTCGATACGGCGGCAACGCCGGTCGACACCGCCCCGGCACCGGTCGCAGGCGACGAAAACCCGCAGGGTTGATCCACCCGCAACGCACTACGGAGAACGCCGGCCAACGCCGGCGTTCTTCGTTTCCGGCACCTGGAGCCCGCCGGCGCGCTCAATGTCCGGTAGCGCCGGCCGTTGGCCGGCCCAGGCCGCCCATCCGAAAGCCCGAAGAAAATCCCACCCCATTCACACCCGAACAGGCATAAGCTTCAAAAAAACCGGCCAGCAGGGGAGGCCGGCAGCATCCAGGGTTCCGCCGTACCGGGGAGAACACCGATGTCCGCTGTGCCGACCTCAGAGCCGCCCGTGGTGCTGCCGCCGCGCCACCCCCTGATCACCGTGCTCGCGCTGGTCCTGCTGCTCCTCGGACTTGTACTGGGCGGCCTGGGCGCTTGGCTCGCGCAACTGGGCGGGTCCTGGTACTACGTCCTGGCCGGGGCAGGACTGCTTGCCGCAGGCGTGCTGCTGTGGGGTAATCGCCGCGCCGGCGCATGGGCCTACCTCCTGGTGTTCGTCGGTACGCTGCTGTGGACATGGTGGGAATCGGGCAGTGACTACTGGCGTTGGGTGCCGCGCCTGGGCGTGATCACCGCGCTGGGCTTCCTGCTCGCGCTGCTGCTGCCGACCCTGCGCACGCCGGTGCCGCGGCGCATCTCCCGCACCCTGGCCGGGGCGCTGGGCCTGGTGTTCGCGGTGGCATTCACCCTGGCCTTCGTCCCGCACGGCGCGGTGGCCGGTGCGCAGGCATTCCCGGTCGATGCCGCCGGTACCGGACTCGCCCCGACCCGCGAGGCCAGCCCGCAACCGGCCGACCAGCCCGCCCCGGGCGACTGGACCGCCTGGGGCCGCAGCAACGCGGGCACGCGCTATTCACCGCTGCAGCAGATCACGCCGGCCAACGTCGGCGACCTTGAGCTGGCCTGGCAGTTCCGCACCGGCGACCTGCCGAAGAAGCGCTGGGGCGCTGAGACCACCCCGCTCAAGGTGGGCGACAGCCTGTACCTGTGCACCGCGCGCAACCAGCTCATCGCGCTGGACGCGGCCACCGGCAAGGAGCGCTGGCGCTTCAATCCCAAGGTGAAAGACGCATCCATTCCCTACACGGCCGCATGTCGCGGGGTGGCCTACTACGAAGTGCCCGGCGTGCCGCAGGTGGATCCGGTGCTGGCCGACGTCGCCGCCGACCTGGCGCTGCCCGAACCCCCACCCAGCATGGGCAACCGGCCGCTCGCCGCGGGCAACCGCGCGCTGTGCGCGGCGAGCATCATCGAGGGTACGCTGGATGGGCGCCTGATCGCCGTCGACGCCGCCACCGGCCGTCCGTGCCCGGGCTTCGGCAACAATGGTCAGGTCGACATCACCCTGGGCATGGGCGAGGTGCCACCGGGCTATGTATCCATTACCTCGCCGCCGGCGATCGTGCGCGGGGTGATCGTCACCGGCCACCAGGTGCTGGACGGACAGCGCCGCGATGCCCCGTCCGGGGTCATCCAGGCCTACGACGCACAGACCGGCAAGCTGCGTTGGGCGTGGGACATGGATGCACCCGACCGCAGTGGGCTGCCACCGCAGGGCCAGACGTATACGCGCGGCACCCCCAACATGTGGACCACTGCGACCGGCGATGAGCAGCTGGGACTGGTGTACCTGCCGATGGGCAATTCGGCGGGCGATTACTGGAGCGGTTCGCGCACTGAAAACCAGAACCGCTATGCGACCTCGCTGGTGGCGCTGGACGTGGCCACCGGCAAACCGGTGTGGAACTTCCAGGCCGTGCGCAAGGATGTCTGGGATTACGACCTCGGCTCACAGGCCACGCTGATCGATTACCCGACCGCCGCCGGCAAGGTGCCGGCGATCCTGCTGCCGACCAAACAGGGCGACCTGTACGTGCTGGACCGCCGCACCGGCGCGCTGCTGACGCCGGCGGAAGAGCGCGCGGTGCCCCGCGGCGGAGTTGAGCCCGAACAACGCGCGCCGACCCAGCGTTTTTCGCTGTACCACACGCTGCGCAAGCCCGACCTGACCGAGCGCGACATGTGGGGCATCACGCCGATTGACCAGCTGGTCTGCCGCATCCAGTTCCGCAAGGCCAGTTACCAGGGCTTCTACACGCCGCCCACTGCAGACCGCCATTCCATCGAATACCCGGGTTACAACGGCGGTTCGGACTGGGGCAGCGTCGCGGTGGATCCGCGCCACGGCGTGATCGTGGCCAACTACAACGACATGCCCAACTACAACCGGCTGGTGCCGCGCGCCGAAGCGGACCGCAAGGGCTGGGTGCCACGCGAGCAGGTGCGTGCCGACCGCGGCGGCGCCGAAGGGGCAGGGGACCCGCAGACCGGCACCCCGTATGCCATCGACGTCAACGCCGGCTGGCGCCTGCCGTTCACCAGACTGCTGTGCAAGCAGCCGCCTTATGGGGGCATCCGTGCCATCGACCTGCGCACGGGCCAGCTGCTCTGGGACCGCCCGTTCGGCAGCGCGCGCGGCAACGGCCCGTTCGGCATCCGCTCCGGCCTGCCGATCGAGATCGGTACCCCGAACAACGGCGGCGCGGCGCTCACCGCCGGCGGCCTGATCTTCATCGCCGCCGCCACCGACGACCTGCTACGCGCCATCGACCTGAAGACCGGCAAGGAACTGTGGCACGCCAAGCTCCCCGCCGGTGGCCAGGCCAACCCCATGGTCTACGAATACGACGGCCGCCAGTACGTGGTGATCATGGCCGGCGGCCACCATTTCATGGAAACCCCGGCCGGCGATTACGTGATGGCATACGCGCTGCCGAAGGCGAGCAAGAACGGTCAGAGCCCGCGGTAGAGCCGACTGTTAGTCGGCTGCTTTTGCCCCCGCGGTAGAGCCGACTGTTAGTCGGCCGCCCGACCCGGGCTAGGGTAGAGCCGACTGTCAGTCGGCTGCTCCACCGCGAAAGAACGAGAACAACCCCGATGCCACTGCCAACAAGCGCAAGGCATTCTGAGCGCATGAGCAGCCCAAAACTCCACTATGGCCGCTGGTCCCACATCGGCAACGTCTACGCGCTCACCATGGTCTGCCAGCATCGGCAACGCAGCTTCGACGACGAGCGCTGTGTTCAGATCGTGAGCCGAACCCTTCGCGCGATGGACGAAGAAGGCTTCACCGCCTCACTGGCATGGGTCATCATGCCTGACCACGTCCACTGGCTGGCGCAATTGCGGACCCACGCGCTGGGCTATTGCGTGCAGCGCTTCAAGGCGCGCAGCAGCTACCTGATGAATCGATGTCGGAAGTGTAGCGGCGCCGTCTGGCAGCCGGGCTACTACGACCATGCGATCCGGAGCGACGAGTCACTGCGCGAACAGGCGATGTACATTCTTGCCAATCCAGTACGTGCGAAGCTTGCGGAACGGATAGGCGACTATCCACACGCATGGTGCAGATGGGAGCTGTAGAGGCAAGGAACAAAGCCGACGGTAGAGCCGACGGTAGAGCCGACTGTTAGTCGGCTGCTCTTCGCGAAACAAAAAAACACCCGACCAGCAAATCAACCCCCAAAAGCAAAAGCAGCCGACTAACAGTCGGCTCTACCGCAGGGGCAGAAACAGCCGACCAACAGTCGCCCCCAACCCACGATGGATCCGGCGCCGCACGCGACCATCACACCACCCGCACCATCCTGCGCATCAGATGCTCCACCACGCCTTGCGGATCCGCTGTCCGCCCCACGTGCGTGCTCGACATCTGCACCACCGAACTGCGCTTGGCGGTGAGGAAATGGAACCGCGCACGCGCCGGCAGCTGCGCGATGGGCCCCGCAGTAGCATCCCCCCGGCAGATCGCCACGATCGCATCCAGCCAGGGCTGCAGCGCCTCCAGGTCCAGCGACGGCGCGAACGCCTGCATCCGCACCGGGTCAATCTCAATCGCCGCCTGAAGATGCTTCGCCCCCGGGCAGGATACGATCACCCCGACGTTGATGAACTCTTCGCGTTCCACCCGCGGTACCACGCGGATCACCGCATAGTCATACGTGTGCAGCGTGGGCACGGACGGCCTCCTCTACAAAAGCGGCACGTGCCTGCAGCCGGCACTTCAGATAATCGATGTACGCCTGGCGGTAGGCCGCCGGGCTGTCGAAAGCGGGTTCGTCCACCAGCCAGCTGTCCGGCACCAGCGCGACGATGCGTTCAATCTCCGCATCCGGCAGCCGCGCCGCCAGCTCACCATCCACCTCGGGGATCTTCGTGGCGAACGACAGCAGCACATGGTCGCGGATCAGCAGGAACGGCTTCACGCAGGCATCGCCCGCCGTGGCCCAATCGTGGTGGAAGTACATCGCTGCACCGTGGTCGATCAGGTACAGCTTGCGGTGCCACACCATCAGGTTCGGGTTGCGTGCGGTGCGGTCGACATTGCTGGTGAAGGCGTCGAACCACACGATGCGCGAGGCGAGGTCGGCATCCACCGGCATCGCCGCCACGTCGTAGTTGATCGCGCCGGGCAGGTAATCGCTGCCCAGGTTCAACCCTTCGCTGGCGCGGATCAGGTCCTGGATCTCCGGGTCCGGCTCGGTGCGCGCGAACTCGCGGTCAAGCTCGACGAACACGATTTCCGGAATCGGCAGGCCGAGCGTGCGTGCCAGCTCGCCGGCAACCAGCTCGGCAATCAGCGCCTTCGGGCCCTGGCCGGCACCGCGGAACTTCAGCACGACCATGCCGTCGTCGTCGGTCTCGACCACAGCCGGCAGGGAGCCGCCCTCGCGGAGCGGTGTGATGTAACGGAGCGCGTGGACGGTACGCAAGGGACATCCATTGACGGAGTGAGCAGCGCCATCTTACCGTGGCGCCGCCCCCTCCCGCATGCAAGGACGACACCTGATGTACACCGACGAACTGCGCATCCCTGATGGCGTCCTGAGCGATCCAGAGGCCTTCGAGATCATGCGCCTGTGGGCCGCCCACGAAGAGCTCCACGTGACCCTCAATTCCGATCTCAGTGGCGGCGCCGCCGATTTCGGCGAGTTGCTCTCGGACCTGTTCGAGCATGCCGCGCGGATGTTCGCCGAGCGCGATGGGCAATCCGTCGAGCACTGCCGCGAGGTGATGCTGCGCGACTTCATGGAGCGCATCGGCGCACCCAAGGACAGCATCGAAGGCGCAATCATCGACCGCGGCGAGCGCACGCCAGCGCATTGATCCTGGGACCCGGCACACGGCAGCCCCCAAGGGCGACGCCCCCGTAGCCCGGGCCGTGCCCAGCCCCGCAACCCAGCCAGGAGCGCCGACATGCGCAACAACCAAGGCCTGGCGCGCACGAATTCCTGCCGTCGCCACCTCCCGCATCTGGTTCAGTTCGCACAGCAACCGGAACTTCGCCATCGAGCTGCCGCCCCGGTTGCTCGGCCGAATGGCAGCGTTGGGCATTTCGCTTGTACACGACGTCTACCAGGGCGCCTGATTGACGGCCACCGAAGTGCAAGGCCGGCAATGCATCCAGTGCTTTCGGCCCATTCCGGCGCGATGACCCGGTGCTAGATTCGTGGGTATGCCGGCGACATGTGCGCCGCCGGGACCCACACCTTCAAGGGGATCTGGATGCTCATCCGTCGTACCTGCCTTGCCACCGCCATTGCCGTGGCCGCGCTCAGCCTTGCCGCACCGGCATTCGCCGATTACGCCAAACCGCCGGAGCAGCTGCTCAAGGTGCTCAAGGCGCCGCCACCGCCGCAGCCCAGCCTGGACCCGAGCGGGCAGCGGCTGCTGCTGACCACCCTGCAGACCTATCCGTCGATCGAGCGCGTTGCCCAGCCGTATCTCAAGCTGGCGGGCGTGCGGCTGGAACCGAAGAACCGCAGCCGCCACGATACCCAGGGCGGCTACGGCATTCCGGCCTGCGTCGCGGACTTCTCGCTGGTGGATGTCGGCACGGCCCGCACCACCAAGGTCGCGTTGCCGCAGGGCTGTGCCGGCGTGGCGCAGTGGTCGGCCGATGGCAGCCACTTCGCGTTCCAGAACGCAGTAGACACCTCGGTGCAGCTTTGGGTAGGTGATGCACAGACCGGCCAGGTCAAGCAGATCCCGGGCGTGCAGCTCAATCCCATTTTCGGTTACACCGTGCAGTGGCTGGGCGGTGGCCAGCAGCTGCTGGTCAAGACCGTGCCGGCCAATCAGGGCCCGGCCCCGAGCAGTGGCAACGGCCCCGGTGGCCCGGACGTGCAGGAATCGCTGGGCAGCAGCGGCGAGAGCAGCACCTACGAAGCCCGCGACACCCTGACCAGCGCGCATGACGAAGCGTTGTTCGCCTACTACGGTGCCTCGCAGCTGGCCGTGGTGGACGCCAGCGCAGGCAGCGTGCGCGCCATCGGCGCGCCGGCGCTGTACAACGAGGTCAATGCCGCCCCCGATGGCGTGCATGTGCTCACCGAAACGCTCAAGGCGCCGTTCTCGCACGCGGTGACCTACCAGCGTTTCGCCAATGACGTTGCGGTGCTCGACCTGGGCACGGGCCGCAACACACCCATCGCCAGCCTGCCGCTGGCCGACCGCGTGCCGGTGCACGGCGTGCCCGAAGGCCCGCGCGATTTCGACTGGCGCTCCACCGATCCGGCCACGCTGGTCTATGCCGAAGCGCTGGACAAGGGCGACTGGAAAGTGACCGTGCCGCACCGCGACCGCGTGCTGGCGCTGAAGGCACCGTTCTCCGCCAAACCGCAGGAAATCGCGCGGACCGCGCAGCGCTTCGAAGGCATTGCCTGGAGCGCGGACCCGGCGGTGTCGTTCCTGTTCGAAAACGATGAGAACCGTCATTGGCGGCAGACCCGCATCGTCGATGTCGACCAGCCCAGGCAGGAAGGCCGGCTGCTCTGGGACCTGTCCAGCGACGAGCTCTACGCCGACCCGGGCAACCTGGTGTTCAAGCGCCTGCCCAACGGCGCGCCGGTGGTGCGCCAGGACGGCAGCTTCGTGTTCCTGCGCGGGCAGGGCAGTTCGCCGCAGGGCGACCGTCCGTTCCTGGACCGGTTGGACCTGGGCACGCTCAAGACCGAGCGTCTGTTCCGCAGTGGCGCCGACGCCTATGAGCAGGTGTTGGGGCTGACCGCCACCCCGGGCCGCTACCTGACCTGGCACCAGTCGGTGATGGACCCGCCGAATGCGTTCGTGCGCCAGCAGGGCGAACGCGCTGCCAGCGCTAAAGACGGCGAGGCGCAGTACACCTCCACCGCCACCGCGCTGACCACGCTCAGCGACCCGACCCCGGAAGTGCGCCAGATCAAGAAGCGCCTGGTCACCTACAAGCGCGCCGACGGGGTGGACCTGTCGTTCACCCTGTACACCCCGCCGGGCTACCAGGAAGGCCAGCGCGTGCCGGCCATCCTGTACGCGTACCCGGCCGACTTCGCCAATGCGGCGCAGGCCGGGCAGGTCTCCGGTTCGCAGCAGACCTTCACCCGTCTGGCGCCGTACCGGCTGATGCTGCTGGCCGGCTACGCAATCATCGACAACGCCGCGTTCCCGATCGTCGGTGATCCGAAGAATGCCTACGACACCTACCTGGAGCAGCTCGAAGCCGATGCCAAGGCCGCGGTCGACAAAGCCGTGGACCTTGGCGTGGTGGACCGTAACCGGATCGGCGTCACCGGGCACAGCCATGGTGGGCTGATGACCGCCAACCTGATCGCGCACACCGACCTGTTCAAAGCCGGCGTGGCCACCAGCGGTTCGTACAACAAGACCTTCACCCCGTTCGGTTTCCAGAACGAACGGCGTTCGGTGTGGCAGGCGCAGGATGTGTACCTGAAGGCCTCGCCGTTCTTCTATGCCGACAAGATCAAGCTGCCGCTGCTGCTGGTCCACGGCGAGGACGACGCCAACCCGGGTACCGAACCGTTCCAGTCGCGCAAGCTGTACCAGGCGATCCGCGGCAACGGCGGCATCACCCGGCTGGTGATGCTGCCCAATGAACCGCACTGGTACACGGCGCTGGAATCCAACGAGCAGCTGGTGTCGGAAATGCTCAACTGGTTCGACACCTACGTCAAAAACGCCAAGTAGCGCCACGCCCTGCGTCGCTGCGTCGATCTGGACGTGCGCTGGAGGGACGGGCACAGTGCGGGCATCGGCCAGAATACGATGCCAGGAGCTGACATGCAGGATGACCCCCGTACGTCGCACAGGAAGGTGCGCCTGCTCCGTCGGTGGGCATCCCTTGCTGCGCTCCTGCTGCCGTTGGCAGCCGGGGCGCAGCAGGCAGCGACGGATACGCTCGCCGGCACGCACCCCGACCGCCCGCGCACCTGCCTGGTGCTCGGCGGTGGCGGCGCGCGTGGCGCAGCGCATATCGGCGTGCTCAAGGTGCTGGAGCGCGAGCGGGTGCCGGTGGACTGCATCGTCGGCACCTCGATGGGCGCGGTGGTCGGCGGGCTGTATGCCTCTGGATACTCGGCCGATGAAATCGAAACCGTGCTCGACCGCATCGACTGGGCCGACGTACTGCGCGACAAACCACCGCGCAACGAACGCAGCATGCGCCGCAAGGAAGACGACCTGCGCCTGCTCGGCGGGGTCGAAGTCGGCCTGAGCAACGGCAAGATCGCGTTCCCGCGCGGCCTGATCCAGGGCCAGAAACTGGAAATGCTGTTGCGGCGGCTGCTGCTGCCGACCTGGCAGGTGCGCGATTTCGACCAGCTGCCCATCCCGTTCCGGGCGGTGGCCACCGATATCGTCACCGGCGACAAGGTGGTGTTCGGCCAGGGCGACATGGCGCTGGCGATCCGCGCCAGCATGTCGGTCCCCGGCGTGTTCGCACCGGTGCGTTACCAGGACCACCTGCTGGTCGATGGCGGCGTGGTCGACAACCTGCCGATCGACGAAGCGCGCCGGCTCGGCGCGCAGCGCCTGATCGTGGTGCGGGTGGGCACGCCGTTGATGAGCGAAGAACGCCTGGATTCGCCGTTGGCGATCAGCCACCAGATGGCCGGCGTGCTGATGAAGCGGGTGGTCGATGCTCAGCTGGCCACGCTGGGTACGCAGGATCTGCTGATCACGCCGCCGCTGGGCGACATGGGCAGCCAGGACTTCAACCACTCGCCGGCGGCGGTAGCCGTGGGCGAGCAGGCCGCACAAGCCGAGGTGGCGGGCATCCAGCGCTATCAGGTCGATCCGGCGCAGTACGCGATCTTCCAGCAGCAGCACCGGCCGCCGGCCTATGAAACGCCGATCGTCGCGTTCATCGACGTGCTGCGCGAGGACACGCAGACCCCGCGCTTCATCGAACAGCGCCTGCAGCCGCAGCTGGGCCAGCCGCTGCAACCGGAACGGATCGAACGCCAGGTTGCACTGACCTACGGCGAAGGCCGCTACGAGCAGGTGCAATGGCGGCTGGACCAGCGCGATGACCAGTTCGGCCTGGTCATCGCCCCGCAGGACAAACGCTGGGGCCCGGATTTCCTGCATTTCGCGTTGCGCCTGTCCGATGACTTCGATGGCAGCAGCAATTACCAGCTGATCAGCGAGTTCACCCGCACCGGCCTGACCGACCAGGGCGCCGAACTGAAACTGCGCATCGGCCTGGGCGAGGTGGAAGAAGCCTTCGCCGAGTACTACCACCCGTTTGGCAGCAGCGGCCGGCACGCGCTCTCGACCTATGCACGCTACCGCGCAACCGACCTGGACCTGGCGCTGCTGCAGCGCGGTTCGCTGGCGCAGTACCGCTACAGCCAATGGCTGGGTGGCCTGCGCTGGGCCTGGTCGCCGCATCCGGACTGGGAACTGGCCAGCTTCCTCGAGCGCGGGCAGGAGCGCACCCGGCTGGATGTGGGCAATCCCAGCGAGCTGGGCAACTACCGCGCCGACATGGGCAGCATCGGCTGGCAGCTGCGCCACGATTCCATCGACAGTTCGGCCTTCCCCAGCCGCGGCCAGCGCCTGTCGCTGACCCGCCAGCACTACCTGGACGCGCTGGGCACGGATGATCCCGCCGCCGTTACTCGTCTGCAGTGGGATGGCGCCTGGGCGCGGGGCGAAAGTCGCTGGCTCGGTGGACTGCGCATTTCATCCGCCCACGGCGGCGACGACCTGCTGGCCACCTACGGCTTCCTGGGCGGCCTGGGCAACCTGTCGGGGTACCCGGAAGAGGCGATCTTCGCCCCGCAGACCGCGCTGGCGCGCATGGTGTACTACCGCCGCGTGGCCCATGCCGACTCGTTGCTGACCATTCCGCTGTACGTCGGGGGCAGCCTGGAATGGGGCGGGTTCTGGCGCACGCGTGATGAGGTGAACATCGACGGCATGCAGAGTGCCGGCAGCGTGTTCGTCGGGGCCGATACGTTTCTTGGGCCGGTGTTCCTCGGCTACGGCCGCGCCCAGGGCGGGCACGACTCGTTCTATCTCACCTTCGGTTCGTTGCTGCGCACCCTCGACGGGTTCTGACGCCCCGCGACAGGGGTGCCTTTGGTCAGATTGCGGGCGGGGTTTAGATCGATACAATCGATCCAGCCACGCAGGCCGTGGCGCTACGTTGATGGTCCGTCCTTTCCGCTTTGGGAGTTCGTCGTGCACCGTTCGATGCTGGTTGCCGTTTCGCTTGTCCTGACCGCCGCGCCCTGCGCCCTGCAGGCCGCCGACCTCGCCGCCGAGGTCAATCCCTTCATCGGCACCACCAACGCCGGCAATGTGTATCCGGGTCCGTCGATGCCGTTCGGCATGGTGGCCTTCAGCCCCGAGATGACCCCGCTGCCGGGCAAGCGCTTCGCCATTGCGGCGCCCGGTGGCTACGAGTGGCGCGGCAACGGCGTGCGCGGCTTCAGCCTGACCCATGTGTCCGGTACCGGCTGCACCGGGGCCAGCGGCGACGTTCCGATCATGCCGGTCACCACCAAGGTGGAACTGTCGCCGTCGTCGGCCGAGGCCGGGCTGCGCTACGCCAGCGTGCTGGACCACAAGCGCGAGTCGGCCAGTCCCGGCGCGTACCGGCTCACGCTCGACAACGGCGTGGTGGTGGACCTGGGCGCCACTTCGCGCACCGCGGTGGGGCAGTTCCATTTCCCGGCCGACAAGCCGGCCAACCTGCTGTTCCGCACCTCCGACAGTGAAGTGGGCAGCACCGACTCGAGCATCGTGATCGATCCGGACACGCGCACCGTGCGCGGCACGGTCACCGCCGGCAACTTCTGCGGTTACCTGGCCGAGGATCGCCGCGAAAGTTATTACACCCTGCATTTCGTGGCCGAGTTCGACCAGCCCTTCGAGGTCGGCGGCACCTGGCGCGACGAGACCGTGCAGGCCGGCGCGCGCGAAGGCGGTGGCGGCACCAGCTACGGCACCCAAGGTCACCCGCCGGTAGGCAAGGGTGCAGGCGGCTGGATCCAGTTCGATCCCAAGCGCAGCCCGAAGGTGACCGCGCGCATCGGTATTTCCTACGTGGACGAGGCCGGTGCACGCGCCAACCTGCGCCGCGAAAGCCCGGTTGGCACCACGGTCGAAGCGACCCAGGCCGCGACCCGCGCCGAATGGAACAAGACGCTGGGCCAGGTGCGCGTGGCCGGCGGAACACCCGACGAACGCACCGTGTTCTACACCGCCCTGTACCACACGCTGCTCGCGCCCAACCTGTTCAGTGACGGCGATGGCCGCTACCGGGGCATGGACGGCAAGGTGCACACGTTGGCGAAGGGCCAGCGTGCGCAGTACGCCAACTATTCCGGCTGGGACGTGTACCGCTCGCAGCTGCAGCTGGTCACGCTGCTGCAGCCGCAGGTCGGTTCGGACATCGCGCAGTCGCTGCTCAACCAGGCCGACCAGAACGGCGGCGTGTGGGACCGCTGGACGCACCTGACCGGTGCCACCGGGGTGATGAACGGCGATCCGTCACCGCCGTCGGTCGCCGCGATCTACGCGTTCGGTGGCCGCAACTTCGATCTGAAACGCGCCTACGCCTCGCTCAAGCAGGCGGCCACGGTGCCGACCGAACGCGACCTCAGCCGGCGCGGCTGCCCGGTGCTGTGCGTCGGCCAGCGCCCGGGCCTGGACCAGTGGATGGCGCTGAAGTACATGCCGGTGGGCGCGCCGGGCTGGGGCACCGCCTCGGACACGCTGGAAATGGCGGCCGCTGATTTCGGCCTTGCCGAACTTGCCAACGCCGCAGGCGACAAACAGGGCGCGACGCTGTTCCGCGAACGCTCCGGCTGGTGGCGCAACCTGTACAACCCCAAGGCGACGGCGCAGGCCGGCTACATCCAGCCGCGCAATGCCGATGGCAGCTGGCCGGCGTTCGATCCGGCCTCGGATGAGGAGTTCGTCGAAGGCAGCGGTGCGCAGTATCTGTGGATGGTGCCGTTCGACCCGGCCGGGCTGATCGCCACGCTAGGCGGCCGCGACGCGGCCATCCAGCGCCTGGATGCGTTCTTCCGCAAGGAAGACGGCGCGTGGGCAGTGACCAAATCGGGCCCGTTGCATGCCGAGCTGGACAACGAACCCTCGGTGGCGGCACCGTGGCTGTACAACTTCGTCGGCCAGCCGTGGAAAACACAGGAAACCGTGCGCCAAGCCATGCGCCAGATCTGGACCAATGCGCCTGAAGGCATGCCCGGCAACGATGACCTGGGCCAGATGTCGTCGTGGTACGTGTGGTCGGCGCTGGGCCTGTACCCGCTCTACCCGGGCCGTGCCGACCTGGTGATCGGCAGCCCGCTGTTCCGCGAAGCGGTCATCCAGCGCCCCGGCGCCACGTTGACCATCACCGCCAACGGCGCGGCGATGGACGCACCGTACGTGCAGTCGCTGCGCGTGGACGGCAAGCCCAGCGAGGCCAGCTGGCTGCCGGCCAGCGTGGTGCAGAAGGGCGGCACGCTGGAGTTTGAACTGGGCAAGGCGAAGAACACGCAGTGGGGCACCGCCACGCTGCCGCCGTCGTATGGGCCGAACTGACATGCAGCATCACATGGCATCCGTGATCGACCCTGACGGTCACCGGATGGGGGCCGTGGCCAACGCTATCGACGGGGCCATCCCGCGATGAACCTGACCCATCCGCTCCTGCAGCGCAGTGCCGGCATCCTGCCGTGGGTGGGGTTGGCCGCCAGTGTGGCCATGGCGTTCGTGGTGACCCTGTTCGGGGCACTGCTTCTGCCGCAGTTCGTGGAGATGTTCGGCAGCGCCGGCCAGGCACTGCCGTGGATCAGCCGCGTCTACAGCCAGGGTTATCTGCTGGCCTGGCTGGCGCCGGCGCTGGTGGGGGCGTGCTGGCACTTCGGCCCGCCCATCGCCGGCCGCATCCTGGCCGGGCTGCTGGGCCTTGGCGCAGGCCTGCTGGGCTCGGTGGGCATACTGTTTGCGATGTACCTGCCTTACTTCATGCTGGGTTCGCTGGTCTGAGTTCAACGGCGGCATCGAGACTGGGCCTGCACCAGGCGACGCAGCCGCTCCGTCACCGCGGGCGACCTGACCTGGATCAAGGCCAGCCGATCAGTGCGCCACTGGCAGCCCCAGCAGCTCGGACAGTCCCATCCAGCCGATCTCGACACCGATGCACAGGATCACGAACGCCAACAGGCGCAGCATCACCTGCATGCCCGTAGGCCCCAGCAAGGATTGCAGCCGCCCGGCGTAGCGCATGCACAGGTAGATCAGCACGCTCAACGCCAGCAGCGCGCAGCCTGCCGCGACGACATGCACCGATTCCGGCCCGTCTTTGGGCGAGGTGGTGCCCACGGCCGTCGCAACCGCGATCGCACCGGGACCCACGGTCAGCGGCAGGGTGAACGGGTAGAACGTCTGCGACTCCACCGTGGCATCCAGGTCGTGGCGCGCCTCCGCTTCGGCGGCGCCGGCCACCGAGCTGCGTTCGGCCTGCGCCGGTGCCTGCAGCAGGCGCCAGCCGGTGGCGGCAATCACCAGCCCGCCGGCCAGGCGCAACACCGGGATGGAGATGCCGAAGAAGGACAACACCCACGCCCCGACGCTGACCGACACAGCTAGCATCATCAGGCTGTTGAACGCCACCGCGCGAGCGACCCGGCCGCGCTGGGCGGGCGTGGCATCGGGCAGCAGGCCCAGCACCATCAGTGCCGCTCCCGGCGGATTGATAACCGGCAGCAGGCTGGTGAAAATCACCAGGAAAGCGTGGCTGAACTCATTCCACATGTGCGTCTGCCGTGAAGCACGGTTGCCTAGGGCCGCCAGAACCCAACCTGCAGCTCGGCCAGGGTCAGGTCGTTGTCGTGGTTGGTATCCAGTGATTGGAAGCGCAACTCCGCCACGCGGCGTACTTCCTCGTCGCTCAGCTCGCCATCGCCATTGAGATCGGCGACCCGGATGCGGTCTGCCGCCGTGAGCTGGCCATCGCGGTCCGGGCCGAGCAGTGCCTGCACTTCTTCGACCGTGACGCGGTAGTTGTGATCGGCATCGAGCGTGCGGAACAGCGCGCTGCCGTCGTACTCGTCTTCGCTGACCACGCCATCGCTGTTCTTGTCGAGCGTGGCGAAACGGGTCGCGGCGGTGTCGCCCACCGATTGGGCGTGGCCCGCGGCGGCAACGCCCAGGCAGAGCACGAGGGAACAGGCGAGACGCGTGGCGATCTGGCTCACGGGAAGCTCCGCAGCAGGGCAGGGAAGGCCTCCAGTCTCCGCCGTGCAGGCACGCGCGGCTACGGCAATCCCCGCGCCCGGCGCCAGTATTTCTACTGGCACCGGTTCGCTGGCCTCAATTGAAGCGCCAGCGGATGCCTGCATACACCCCGCGACCGTCGCCCGGTGTCGAGCGCGCCACGTCCCTGCCAGCGTCGTCATAGCCCGGCGTCACAGTAGCCGCGTAGTGGCGATCGCCCAGGTTGCGCAGTTCGGCCCAGGCCTGCCAGCGGCCGTTCGGTGCATCGAAGCCCACCCGCGTGCCGAAGATGAGGTGGCTGTCGGCGCGGAAGCTGTTGGCGTAGTCCACGAACATCGCCGAGGCGTACTCGGTGTTGACCGCGGCGTAGAACCCGGTCGGATGATCAAAGCGCAGTTCGCCCTGGTAGTAGTGGCGCGGCAGGCCCGGCAGGCGGTTGCTGCCGAAGCGGGCATCGTGGCGGTAGCGGAAGTCGCTGAAGGTATACGCCTGGCGCAGCGAGAGGCGACCGTCGGCGCCCTGCCACAGGGTGCTGTCCAGCCCGGCCTCGATGCCACGGTGCACGGTCGGGCTGGCGTTGTTCTCGGCCACGAACAGGTTCGGTACCGGAACGACTTCCACGCTCAGCAGTTCATGCAGCACGCGCGCGTAGTAGCCGGTCAGTTCCCAGCGGCCGAGTGCGCTGTCGCCGCGCGCGCCCAGCTCGAGCGTGGTGGCGGTCTGGTTGTCCAGCGCCACCGGTGCGCGTTGGCGTCCGCTGGACGCGCCGTTGCCGGGGGCGAAATACAGGTTCGAGCCCCAGATCATCGACCACGGGTGCGCCGGCTCCACCGAGCGGCTCAGGTTGCCGAACCACTGCGTGGCGGGGGTCTGCTGCCAGGTGAAGCCCAGTCGCGGCGCGTAGTCCCAGTCGCTGCCCGACAGCCGTTCCGGCGTGCTCGGCCAGGTGACCTGCACGTCGTGGCGGGTGTTGATCAGCGCAAGGCCGGTCTGCAGGCGCAGCGTGTCGCTCAGCGCCAGGTCATTGCCCACATGCAGCGTGCTGTTGGTGCCGTGGTGGGAGAAGTCGCGGGTGTGGGTGCCGGCGGGGTAGCCGCTGCTGGGGTAGCGCAGGGTTTCGCGCACGTCCGCATCCAGGTCGTGGGTGACGCGCAGGCCGAGCGTGGTCACGCTGTCGCGCCCGAACAGCAGGTGTTGCCGCCGGTAATCCAGCGTGGCGTTGAGGTTGGTGTAATCCAGCTGCTGCCGGTACAGGCTCTCGTTGAGATCCATCGGGTAGTGGTGGTAGACCAGCCCCGCCTGCAGCGAGGAATCGTCATCGATCTGCAGCGTGGTCATGTTGCCCAGCCAGGTGCTGCCCGGCTGCGGGCGCTGCGCATCGATGGCAAGGTTGGCCGGGTTGGCCGCGCGGGGATCGTTGCGGATCTGCGCGCGGGTGAGGCGTCCGGGCGTCTGGTGGTTGGTCTCGCGGTAGCGGAGGAAGAAGCGCGTTTCCAGCTGCGGGGTGATCTGCCAGCCCACGTTCGCCATCGCACCCTTGCCGTCGCCGGCGGCGTGCTGCTGGTAGCCGTCGTATTCGGTATCGGTGTAGGCCAGGTAGTAGTCCACGTCGCCCGCCTCGCCGCCGTAGCCTACGCTGCGCTTCTGGTAGCCACGGCTGCCCGCTTCATACTGCAGTTCCAGGCCGGTGGCGTCACGGCCGCTGCGGCTGACGTAGTTGATCGCACCCCCCAACGCCAGCGCGCCGGTTTCAAACCCGTTGGCCCCGCGCAGCACCTCGGCGCGGCTGAGCCACAACGGTTCCAGCAGCTCGTAGGGGGTGCCACCCGGGCCGGTGAGGGGCAGGCCATCCAGCGAGACCGAGATGCCGGAGGCATGCGCGCCGGGGCCGCGGTTGATGCCCGAGCCCCGAATGGAGACCTTGGCCCCTTCGTTGCCGGGCGACAGCGCGCTGATGCCGGGCTGGTAGGCCAGCACATCGGCGGTGCCGGCCAGGCGGCCATCGGTGCGGGCCAGGTCGATCACATTGCCGGCACCGGGCACGCGTTTGAGCGCGGCACGGGCCTGTTCGGTGGTGTCGGCGGCGGTGACGTTGACCGATTCCAGCGTTGTGGGCCTGTCGGCCGGAGCGGCGGAGGCGGTGGCAACCAGTACGGTCGAAAGGGCCAGGGTCAGCGTGGACAGGGTAGGGCGGTGCAACGACAGGAGAGGGGGCATGCGTCTGGAATCGGTACGAAATGGGCAGCGGCGGCCAGGCACGACACCTGTAAACCGTCGCGAGGTCGCGAAAGTTAACAGGTTGCGCCGCCGCCGTCACCCACCGAAGGAACGGGGGGGTAGGGTCGGTTCCCAAACGACTGCACGCACGGCAGGCGATCCCTTTAACGCATGGACGCCTGCAACCACGCTGCTTCGGGAGAGGCGATCCCGATCATTGCAATGCCGCCACGGGGCGCGGTGTGGCTATCGGCAGTCGATCGGGATGCGACCCTACCAAGCTGCGGAGCGTGCGGCCTGGGTGAGAAACAGGTTTCCCGGGCTCCCGGCACGGCCATGCTGACCTCAAGCTGGGCGGCATGCGTTCAAAGAATCCCAGGCAGATCCAACCCCTTCTCCCTCGCGCATTCAATCGCGATCTCATAGCCCGCATCCGCATGCCGCATCACGCCGGTGGCCGGGTCGTTCCAGAGCACGCGCGCGATGCGCTTGGCGGCGGCTTCGGTGCCGTCGCAGACGATCACCATGCCGGCGTGCTGCGAAAAGCCCATGCCCACGCCGCCGCCGTGGTGCAGTGACACCCAGGTCGCGCCGCTGGCGGTATTGAGCAGGGCGTTGAGCAGTGGCCAGTCCGAGACCGCGTCCGAGCCGTCGGCCATCGCTTCGGTTTCGCGGTTCGGCGACGCAACGCTTCCGCTGTCCAGGTGGTCGCGGCCGATCACCACCGGTGCCTTCAGCTCGCCGTTGGCGACCATTTCGTTGAACGCCAGCCCGAGGCGATCACGGTCCCCCAGGCCGACCCAGCAGATGCGCGCGGGCAGGCCCTGGAACTTGATCTTCTCGGCGGCCATGTCCAGCCAGCGGTGCAGGTGCGGGTTGTCCGGAATCAGTTCCTTCACCTTCGCATCCGTTTTGGCGATGTCCTCCGGGTCGCCGCTCAGTGCGGCCCAGCGGAACGGGCCGATGCCGCGGCAGAACAGCGGGCGGATATAGGCGGGCACGAAGCCGGGGAAATCGAAGGCGTTTTCCACGCCTTCTTCCAACGCCATCTGGCGCAGGTTGTTGCCGTAATCCACGGTCGGCACGCCCAGCGCATGGAAGGCGAGCATGGCCTGGATGTGGTTGGCCATCGACGCGCGCGCGGCTTTCTCGACCACCTTCGGCGCGCTCACGCGCTGTTCGTCCCATTGCTCCACCGTCCAGTCCTGCGGCAGGTAGCCGTTGACCGGGTCATGCGCGGAGGTCTGGTCGGTCAGCAGGTCCGGTTTGACCCCGCGCACCAGCAGTTCGTCCAGCACGTCGGCGACGTTGCCGAGCACGCCCACCGACAGCGGCTTCCTGGCCGTGCAGGATTCCTCGATCAGGCGCAGCGCTTCGTCCAGGTTGTCGGTCCAGGTATCCAGGTAGCCGGTGCGCAGGCGCATCTCGATGCTGCTCTTGCGGCACTCCACTGCCAGGCACGAGGCACCGGCCATCACCGCGGCCAGCGGCTGCGCGCCACCCATGCCGCCGAGGCCGCCGGTGAACAGCCACTTGCCGGCCAGGCTGCCGTTGTAGTGCTGGCGGCCCATTTCCACGAAGGTTTCGTAGGTGCCCTGCACGATGCCCTGCGCACCGATGTAGATCCAGCTGCCGGCGGTCATCTGGCCGTACATGGCCAGGCCCTTCTTATCCAGCTCGTTGAAGTGGTCCCAGTTGGCCCAGCGCGGCACCAGGTTCGAGTTGGCGATCAACACGCGCGGTGCATCGGCATGGGTGCGGAACACGCCCACCGGCTTGCCCGACTGCACCAGCAGGGTCTGGTCGTCTTCCAGGCGGGTGAGGGTCTCGATGATGGCGTCGTAGCTTTCCCAGTCGCGCGCGGCGCGGCCGATGCCGCCGTACACCACCAGTTCCTGCGGGCGCTCGGCCACGTCCGGGTGCAGGTTGTTCATCAGCATGCGCAACGGCGCCTCGGTCAGCCAGCTCCTGGCGGTGAGCGTGCTGCCGGTGGGGGCGATGATGGTGCGGGTGGAATCGTGACGGCTCATGCAGCACTCCGGGAGTTCGCGAATTCAAGGCAGGCGGTAAGCACCTGCTGCAGCGTGTGGCGCAGCGGCGCAGCGTGGTCGGGGTCGATCGGGGTGGGCCAGCTGTGCACGTCCACCTGTTCGGGTTCGGGTTCGTGCATGTAGCCGCGGCAGGCCAGCTCCATCTGCAGGCTGTGCACGCCGCCGGCGATGTCGCTGTAGTGGCGGGTGATCCAGCCGCCCTTGAAGCGGCCGTTGCGCACATGCGACAGGCCGCTGATCCGGCACAGGTTCTCCACCACATCGCTGAGCGCGTTGTCGCAGGAGGTATCCGGCGCGCCGGAGGGACCGGCAGTGCCCAGGTTGAACTGCGGCAGCTCCCCATCGAACAGGTGGGGGATGTGCGAGCGGATCGAATGCGCGTCGTATACCACCACGGTACCGTGGCGCTGGCGCAGGCGCGCGATCTGCGCGGCCAGCGCCGCGTGATAGGGCGCAAAATACGTATCGCGGCGCTGGGCGATCGCGTCGGCATCCGGCTCCCGGCCCGGGCGGTACAGCGGCTGGCTGTCGAAGGTGGTCAGCGGGCACAGCCCGGTGGTGTTCTGCCCGGGATACAGCGAGACGCCGCTGGGGTCGCGGTTGAGGTCGATCACCGAACGCGAGATCGCCGAACGCACCGTGGTGGCGCCCATGCGCTGCGCGAACTCATATAGCTCATGCACCCACCAGTCGGCATCGCGGCGGGCCAGCCACGGCGACACGAAATCGCCGGCAAGCGCATCGGGCAGTTCGGTGCCGGTGTGCGGGAAGCTGACGATCAGCGGCGCATCGCCTTCATGCACCTGCAGCCAGTCCGGATGCGCGGTCATGCCAGCGGCTCCACCTGCGGCAGGATGTCGGCCAGCCCTTCGGCCAGCGCGCCGCTGCGCACCAGCGCGGTGGCGGCCAGCATGTCCGGGTGGAAGTAGCGGTCATCCTGCAGGGTCGGCACCTGCGCACGCAGGCGCTGGCGCACTGCTTCCAGCGCATCGCTGGAGCGCAGGCCACCGTGGAAGTCGCACCCCTGCGCGGCGGCCAGCAGCTCGATACCTACCACGTTGGCCGCGTTCTCGGCCATCTGCAGCAGGCGGCGTGCGCCATGCGCGGCCATCGAGACGTGGTCTTCCTGGTTGGCCGAGGTGGGAATCGAATCCACGCTGGCCGGGTAGGCGCGCTGCTTGTTTTCCGAAACCAGCGCGGCGGCGGTCACCTGCGGAATCATGAAACCGGAATTCAGGCCCGGCTTCGGGGTGAGGAACGCGGGCAGGCCCGACAGCGCCGGGTCGACCAGCATCGCGGTGCGGCGTTCACTGATCGAACCGATCTCGCACACCGCCATCGCCAGCATGTCGGCGGCGAACGCAACCGGTTCGGCGTGGAAGTTGCCGCCGGACAGCGCTTCGTTGGTATCGGTGAACACCAGCGGATTGTCGGACACGCCATTGGCCTCGATCGACAGCGTGGTGGCGGCCTGGCGCATCACATCAAACGCCGCGCCCATCACCTGCGGCTGGCAGCGAAGGCAGTACGGGTCCTGCACGCGCACGTCGTTGTCGCGATGCGATTCACGGATCGCCGAGCCCTGCATCAACCTGCGCAGCGCCGCAGCCGTGGCGATCTGGCCACGCTGGCCGCGGATCTGGTGGATGCGCGGATCGAACGGGGTATCCGAGCCCTTGGCCGCTTCCACCGACAGCGCACCGGTGACCAGCGCGGCCTGGAACACGGTGGTGATCTCGAACAGCCCGGCCAGCGCATAAGCGGTGGAGTACTGGGTGCCGTTGAGCAGGGCCAGGCCTTCCTTGGCGCCCAGGACCAGCGGCGCCAGGCCGAAGCGGGCCAACGCATCGGCGGCCGGCAGGCGCTCGCCGCCGACGAATGCCTCGCCTACGCCGATCATTACGCTGGCCAGGTGCGACAACGGCGCCAGGTCGCCCGAGGCGCCCACCGAGCCTTGGCACGGAATCACCGGCACCAGGTCGTGCTGCAGGAAGGCTTCCAGCAAGGCGAGCGTTTCCGGGCGGATGCCCGAGGCGCCCTGGGCCAGGCTGGTCAGCTTCAGCGCCATCATCAGGCGCACCACCGGCGCGGGCATCGGCTCACCGACGCCGGCGGCGTGCGACAGCACGATATTGCGCTGCAGGGTTTCCAGGTCGTCGCGTTCGATGCGTACGCTGGCCAGCTTGCCGAAGCCGGTGTTGATGCCGTACACCGGCTCGCCCTTGGCCACGATGTCGGCCACGGTCTGCGCGCTGCGGCGTACCGCTTCGGCCGACGCGGGGTCCAGGCGCACGCGGGCACCGTCGAAGATCGCGCGCCAGTGCGCCAGCGTCACCGCGCCGGGCTGCAGGGTCAGGGTCGTACTCATGGAATCTCCAGGCATCTCTATGTTCAGACGGATACGCCGCGCATCACGCGCGCGTGCAGGGGGTTGAAGCCGATGCGGTAGACAAGGTCGGCAGGCGCCTCGATGTCCCACACGGCCAGGTTGCAGTCCAGCCCAATCGCCAGGCGGCCGATCCGCGCCTGCCGGCCCAGCGCACGCGCCGCTTCACGGGTGAAGCCGGCAATGCACTCGTCCACGGTCATGCGGAACAGTGTTGCGGCCATGTTCATGGCCAGCAGCGGGCTGGTCAGCGGCGAGGTGCCGGGGTTGCTGTCGGTGGCCAGTGCCAGCGGTACGCCGGCCGCGCGCAGCGCGTCGATCGGGGGCAGGGTGGTGTCGCGGGTGAAATAGAACGCGCCCGGCAGCAGCACCGCCACGGTGCCGGCAGCACGCATCGCGGCAATGCCGTCTGCATCGAGGTGTTCGATGTGGTCGGCCGACAGCGCGCCATGCCGCGCGGCCAACGCAGCGCCGTGCTGGTTGCTGAGCTGTTCGGCGTGGATCTTCACCGCCAGGCCGTGCGCCTGCGCGGCCACGAACACCTGCTCGGCCTGCGCGGTGCTGAAGGCGATGTTCTCGCAGAACACATCGACCGCTTCGGCCAGGTCCTGCGCGGCCACCGCCGGAATCATCACGTTGCACACCTCATCGATGTACTCCTGCGCCTGCCGCCCTGGCGGCACCGCGTGTGCACCGAGGAAGGTGGGCACCACCTCGACCGCGCGCTGCCGCGACAGCTCGCGGGCCACGCGCAGCTGCTTGGTTTCATCGTCAAGCGAGAGGCCGTAGCCGGATTTGATTTCCACCGTGGTGAGGCCTTCGGCCAGCATCGCGTCCAGCCGCGGCAGGCTGGCCGCCAGCAGCTCCGCTTCGCTGGCGGCACGGGTGGCGCGCACAGTGGAGACGATGCCGCCGCCGGCACGGGCGATGTCGGCATAGCTCACCCCCTGCAGGCGCTGTTCGAATTCATTGGCGCGGTTGCCGGCGTACACCAGGTGGGTGTGGCAGTCGACCAGCCCCGGGCTGATCCAGCGTCCGCCGCAGTCCACGCGGCGGTTCGGCTGCAGGTGCGCTTCGGAACCGGCCGGGCCGACGTGCACGATGCGCCCGTCGTGGGCGGCGATCACCCCGTCGCGGATCACGCCCAGGCCAGGGCCGTCGACGGTGATCAGGTGGGCGTTGGTCCAGAGGGTGTCACAGTGCATGGCAGCAACCACGGCGGCTTATATGTCTATACAATATAGGCGCCACTTCCGGGATGTCCAGTGATGCCAGCCAACCCCGCTTCCGTCCTCGCTTTCCACGCCGACCATGCCCTGCTGCCGCAGGGGTGGGCGCGCGATGTGCGCATCGTCTGCGCTGGCGGCACCCTGCAGTCGGTCACCCCGGGCGCGCCCGCGCAGCCTGGCGACACGGCGCTGGCGATCGCGCTGCCCGGGCTGGGCAACCTGCACAGCCACGCCTTCCAGCGCGGCATGGCCGGGTTGACTGAAATCGGCGGGCGCAGCGGCGACAGCTTCTGGAGCTGGCGCGAACTGATGTACCGGTTCCTGGCCCACCTGCAGCCCGATGCGGTGCAGGCCATCGCCGAACAGGCCTACGTGGAGATGCTCGAATCCGGCTTCACCCGCGTGGGCGAGTTCCACTACCTGCACCATGCCCCGGACGGCACGCCGTATGCCGACCGCGCCGAGATGGCCGCGCGCATCGCCGCGGCAGCGCAGGGCAGTGGCATCGGCCTGACCCTGCTGCCGGTGTTCTACGCGCACGCCGATTTCGGTGGCGCAGCGCCGAACCCGGCCCAGCGCCGGCTGCTGCATGACGTGGACGGGTTCGCCGCGCTGCTCGACGGCTGCCGCCATGCGCTGCGCGGACAGGACGATGCGGTGCTGGGCATCGCGCCGCACAGCCTGCGCGCGGTGACCGGCGAGGAGCTGGCGGCGCTGCTGCCGCTCAACCGCGGCCCGGTGCACATCCATATCGCCGAACAGACCCGCGAGGTCGATGCCTGCGTGGCCTGGAGCGGGCTGCGTCCCGTGCGCTGGCTGTACGAACACGCCGCCGTCGATGAACGCTGGTGCCTGGTGCATGCCACCCACGTCGATGCCGACGAAGTGCAGCGCATGCTGGCCAGCCGTGCCGTGGTCGGGCTGTGCCCGATCACCGAGGCCAACCTGGGCGATGGGCTGTTCCCGATGCAGGCCTTCGCGCGGGGCGGCGGCCGGTTCGGGGTGGGCTCGGATTCCAACGTGCTGATCGATGCGGCCGAAGAGCTGCGCCTGCTCGAATACGGGCAGCGCCTGCAGCTGCGTGGGCGTAACGTGCTCGCGCCGCAGGAAGGCGTTTCCAGCGGGCGCTGGCTGTTTGAACAGTCGCTGCAGGGCGCCGCGCAGGCCTTGGGCGTCACCACTGGCCTGCAGCCCGGTGCGCCGGCCGACGTGGTGGAACTGGACCCGCAGCACCCGGCGCTGATCGCGCGCGACGGCGATGCCTGGCTTGACAGCTGGGTGTTCGCCGCCCGTAATGGCGCCGTCCGATCGGTCTGGCGCGGGGGGCGCGAGCTGGTACGGCAAGGCCGCCACCTGCAGCGCGACGCCGTAGCGGCGCGCTTTGCCCACGCCCTTCGCGGCGTGCTTGCCGCGCACTGAACGTGGCCGCCACCCCTACCAGGATTCCCGCGTGACCGGCAAGAAAGCCGAAACCCTCAACCAGCGCATCCGTGCCGACCTCGAGAGCCGCATCCTGAGTGGGGAGTGGGCGCCGGGGTTCCGCATTCCGTACGAGCACGAGCTGATGGAGCAGTACGGCTGCTCGCGGATGACCGTCAACAAGGTGCTCACCGCGCTCGCTGAGAGCGGCATGATCGAGCGCCGGCGTCGCGCCGGCTCGTTCGTGGCGCGCCAGCCGCCGCACCTGGAACAGGTGGCGCTGGAGATTCCCGACATCGCCATGGCGGTCGGTGCGCGCGGCCATGTGTACGGCTACCAGCTGCTGGACCGCGCCTATCGCGCGCCGGACACGCAGGTGGATGAAGAAATGGCGTTGTCCGCTGGCGAGAAACTGCTGGCCATCCGCTGCCTGCACCGTGCCGACGGCAGGCCGTTCGCGCTCGAATACCGGCTGATCAGCCCGGTCGGGGTGCCCGAAGTGCTGGACGTGGATTTCAACACGACCGCGCCGGGCAGCTGGCTGCTGCAGAACGTGTCGTGGACCCGCGCCCAGCACCGGATCAGTGCGTGGGGCGCCGATGCCGCAGCAGCGGCCCTGCTTGAAGTGCCGCTGGGCACCGCGTGCCTGGTGATTGACCGCCTCACCTGGCGCGGCGACCAGCCCATCACCTGCGTGCGGCAGATGTTCCTGGGCGACGCCTGGGACCTGGTGGCCCGGTTCGCGCCCGGCGCGCGCTGATCCTTACGACGTGGCGCACTGGCGCCAGCGCACCGGCTCGTCGGTGTTGATGCGGGGATTGAGCTGGATGCGCACCGTGCGCAGTGCCGGATAGCGCTTCACCTGGGTGCAGATGCGGGGCCAGACCTCGTCGATCTCGGCCGAGCGGTTGACTGCCAGCGTCTGCCGGGTCTGCCAGAACGCGCTGAGCACGCCCTCCTGCTGGGCCAGCAGTGTTGCCAGTTCGCGCTGGTACACCGCCAGCGTGGCCGCATCCGGGTCGGCCACGGTGCCGAGGATCTGGTTTGGCGCGGCGGCCGTCTGGGCCGGGTTGGCCGGCGCAGCAGGTGCAGGGGCGACTGGAGCGGGCGGGGTGGGCGCCGGCGGGGTCGCTGCCTGCACGGGGGCCGACGCCGGCGCGGGCGCCTGGGCTGCCTGGTCCAGGCGGGATGTCAGGTATCCCATGCCGACCAGCAGACCCAGCGTCAGCGAGCCCAGCCCGGCGATCGAGATGCGCCGCACCGCTTCGCGGCGTGCCGCGTGCTTGACGCGGGTTTCCACGTCACCGGGCAGGTAAGGCTGCAGCATCGGCCACAGCAGCGCTCCATCCAGCACTTCCACGTTCTGCTTGTCGGCGGTGGAACGGCCATCGCGCTCGACCATGCCTTCGGTGATGAGGATGCCGCCGCGGGCACCGGCCAGGCGCGCCGCGGCGCCCAGCTCGTTCACCGCCGCCCGGCCGATCCGGTAGGCGCGGCCATGCTTGCACGACACCAGGTAGCGCTGGTGCTGGGCGTCCTGCATCAGGAAGTCGCTGCTGGGCTCACGGCTGTCGTCGGCCTCGCCGGTCACGTCCTGCAGGCCGCGCTGTTCGTGCAGGGCGCGCCGGACGATTTCCGAGAAGTCCCGCCAGTGCATGCCGGCCAAGGCGTTGAGCCCCAGCCGGGTCTCCTTGCGGCGGCGTTTCACCAGCCAGAAGTAGGCAGCGGCCAGGGACCAGACAACGAGGGCCAGCAGGAGAGCCAGAATCCAGGAGAACATGGGACCTAGAGATGAACACGGAGGCGCAGACGACAGTTTATATGCGCCCGCCCCTGTCTGCGGGATGTCGTTTTGAGATCGCGCACACAGAAAACCCGCCAATCCTTAGCCGTGAGGGGAGGGAACAAACGGCGCAGAAGCAATTGGCGGGTCGATTTCGATTGTCAACAAAGTGGTGCTGCTTTGCAACAATCGCCGTACGGAACAGTGTGGTCCGCGCTCAGGGGTCCGAACCGGGCGACTGGTGGGTGCCGGGCCGTGGGTCTGCGTTGGGGGAGGCGTTACGGGCCTCGGCGCGGTTGAGCCGGGCGGTAAGGGCATCGATCCGCACATTGAGCGCCGCCACGTCTTCTGCCGTGGGGATATGCAGGCGCTTGAGCACGCCCTGGACCCGGTCGTCGAAGGCCTTCTCGACCTTGTCCCAGGTGCCGGCGGCTTTTTCGCGCGCCTCGCCCAGGTGTTCCTCGACGTTGTCGCGCCAGCGCGGGGTGTCGCCGGCCTGCTCGCGGTTGCGCGCGTCCACCGACTCGCCTTCCTTGACCAGGTCGTCGAAAACGCGGCTGCCTTCAGCCTGGGCGCGTGCGAACACGCCGAGCCCGGCCAGCCAGATCTGCTGCGCCGAACCGGTCAGCCTGCGCGAGAAGCGCTCGGCCTGATCCTGCAGCGAGGGCTTTTCGCCGGTGCGGTCATCGTAGTCGTCGTGAGTATTCATGGGGCGATCCTGTGAGTGGCCACCCCTTGATCCTACCCAGCGCTTCGATTGCGCGGCGTGATGGCGTGCCCGCCGCCACGCCAGCGGTTCAGGCCAGCTTTTCCTGCAGGACGCGCTGGATTTCGCCTTCGACCATGCCCTTCATCATCGACACCGGGAAGCCCAGGTCGGCGACCACGCGCACCTGGTGAGCCAGCAGCTCGATCTGGCCATTCACGCCGGAGCCGTTGAACGCGAGCGCATCGCCGTCCCACTGGGTCTTGAGGGAAAACTTGTCGGTGAGCTTGGCCGCCATCGCCTCGATCGCGTCGCGGGCCGCTTCGGTGGACAGCGTGTGGTCGTGGCGGATATCGATGCGGGACATGCGGACTCCTGACAGGTGGTAGCGGGAAACGGGCGTGCATTGTGCGCATCCGCAGACAGAACTCCAAGCAGTGCGTCACACTTCTCTATCTTCCCTGACATCCAACCTGCTAGGCTGCGCCGCGTGCAGAACCTGCTTGTTCACTTCACTCATCGCCAACACCCCGACCAGCCGTTGCGGCCCGGGGTACAGCGCATCGTGCGCCATGCCTCGGGCAGCGTCCGCCTGGGCGGCGACGCGGCCGGCACGCTGTTGCTGGCCCAGTTCTGCCTGGACGACCGCGGCCTGTGGCTGCAGGTAGCCGCCGGCATGCGCGGCATCCACGTCAATGGTCGCCCGGTGCGGCGCATGGCGCTGCTGCGGCCCGGCGACGCGGTCTACGCCGACGGCGTGGAAATGCTGATCCAGGGCGAATGCGAGGCCCTCAACCACGCCCCGTCGCGCAGCGATGAGAGTGGGGAGGACCAGCGCCTGCTGCGCGGGGTGGGTGGCCAGCACCACGGGCGCAGCTTCACCCTCGACCGCCCGCGGGTGATCGGGCGCGGCGCCGAATCCGACATCGTGATCGACGATCCCGCGTTCGCCGAACAGCACGCGCGCCTGGAACGCCACGGCGACCGCCTGCTGTTGCGGGATCTGGGGGCGGGCGAATCGACCCGGGTCAACGGCGTCAGCGTCAGGCACTGCTGGCTGCAGCCCGGTGACCAGCTGGTCTTCGATGCGCAGCACCGGTTCGTGCTGGAAGTGCCGCACGACGGCCGCAAGCGGGTGGTCAGCGATGAGGAGGACGAGTTGCTCGACCTGCCATCGCCGGTGGAAGCCCAGGCCAAGCCGAAGCGGGTAAGCCGCTGGCCGTGGCTGCTCGGCAGCGCGCTGCTGCTGGCCGGCCTGATCAGCCTGCTGCTTTGGTTCGGCGCGCGTTGAACGCGTCGCCCGACCAACGGTCGGGCGCTACCCCTGTGTCGCACGATCGCCGGTAGCACACGACCGTTGGTCGTGTGGCGGCGTCGATAGATTCGGATGCAACCAATTTCGCCTTGTCCTGCAAGGCCTAAAGGCTGGTGCGCTGCGGCATACTAGGGGTCTTGCCCCATAGGTGTGACATGACGCGCGCGTTCAATTTCAGTGCCGGCCCTGCAACCCTGCCGGAATCGGTCCTGCGCCAGGCGCAGGAAGAGATGTTGGAATGGAACGGCGCTGGCGCCTCCATTGTCGAAATGAGCCACCGCGGCCCGGAGTTCATGGCCGTTGCCGCCCAGGCCGAAGCCGATCTGCGCCGCCTGCTCGGTGTGCCGGACGATTACGCGGTGATGTTCCTGGCCGGCGGGGCAACCACCCAGCAGGCCCTGCTCGCGCTGAACTTCGCCGCCCCCGGGCAGACCGTGGATTACGTGCTCACCGGGCATTGGGGCAAGACCGCGATCAAGCAGGTCAGCCCCTACGTGCGGGTCAACGTGGCCGCCAGCAGCGAAGCCGGTGGTTTCCATGACATCCCGCCGCGCAGCCAGTGGCAGTTGTCCGACGATGCCGCCTACGTGCACATCACCGCCAACGAAACCATTCACGGCGTCGAGTTCCGTGACACCCCGGAGGTCGGCAGCGCGCCGCTGTTCGCCGATTTCAGCTCCTCCATCGCCAGCGAACCGCTGGATGTCTCGCGCTACGGCCTGATCTACGCCGGTGCACAGAAGAACCTGGGCCCGGTCGGCGTGTCGGTGGTGATCGTGCGCCGCGACCTGCTCGAGCGCAGTGGCCAGCCGCGCGCGGACATCTTCGATTACCGCTCGCACGTCGCCCGCGATTCCATGCTCAATACCCCGCCCACCTGGAACTGGTACCTGGCCGGGCTGGTGTTCCAGTGGATGCTCGCCGAGGGCGGGGTGGAAGAATTCGCGCGCCGCAACGCGGTCAAGTCGACGCTGATCTACGGCGCCATCGATGCCTCCGGCGGCTTCTACCGCAATGAGGTGGTGCCTGCCGCGCGTTCACGCATGAACATTCCGTTCTTCCTGCCTGACGAAACCCTCACCGCCCGTTTCGTGAGCGAATCCAAGGCCGCCGGGCTGCTGGCGCTGAAGGGCCACAAGGCCGTCGGCGGCATCCGCGCCTCGCTGTACAACGCACTGCCGGTGGAAGGCGCACAGGCGCTGGCCGCCTTCATGCGCGATTTCCAGCAACGCAACGGCTGACGTTCCCGAATCTGTAACTGGATACCCTGATGGCCACCAAACCCGCCAAGCCCAAGGCACCCGCCGCCAAGCCCACCAAAGCCAAGGCCGACGCCGTACCTGCTGTCGCCGCCCCGGTGCTGTCGGATGTGCGCGCCAAGATCGACCACATCGACCGCAGCATCCAGGCGCTGATCGCCGAGCGCGCCCAGTTCGCCCACCAGGTCGGCAAGGCCAAGGGCAAGCTTGCTGCAGCCGTGGATTATTACCGCCCCGAACGCGAAGCCCAGGTGCTGCGCATGGTGGTGGACCGCAATGAAGGCCCGCTCAGCGATGAAGTGCTGGTGCATGTGTTCCGCGAAATCATGTCGGCCTGCCTGGCCCAGCAGGAGCCGCTGAAGATCGGTTACCTCGGCCCGGAAGGCACCTTCAGCCAGCAGGCCGTGCTCAAGCACTTCGGCCGTTCGGCGCTGGGCCTGCCGTTGGCCAGCATTGAAGAAGTGTTCCAGGAAGTGGAAGCGGGCAACGCCGATTTCGGCGTGGTGCCGGTGGAAAACTCGGGGCAGGGCACCATCCAGATCACCCTGGACATGTTCCTCACCTCCAACCTGAAGATCTGCGGCGAAGTCGAACTGCGCGTGCAGCAGTACCTGATGTCGCGCAGTGGCCGGCTGGAAGATGTGGAACGCGTGTACGGCCACCCGCAGTCGTTCATGCAGACCTCCTCGTGGCTGCGCGCCAACCTGCCCAAGGCCGAAAAGGTGCCGGTGTCGAGCAACGCCGAAGGCGCGCGCCGCGCCCGCAATGCAGATGATGCCGCCGCCATTGGTGGCGAAAGTGCAGGACACGTGTATGGCCTGAAGAAGGTCGTGACCAAGCCGATCCAGAACGACGCCGACAACACCACCCGCTTCCTGGTGGTGGGCCGCCAGTTCTTCCCGACCTCCGGCCACGACCGCACCTCGGTGCTGGTGTTCATCCACGACAAGCCCGGTGCGCTGTTCGACGTGCTCAGCCCGTTCGCGCGGCACGGCATCAGCATGAACCGCATCGAATCGCGTCCGTCGCACAACGCCAAGTGGGAATACGGCTTCTTCATCGACCTGGCCGGCCACATCGACGACGAGGCCATGCAGGCCGCGCTGGCCGAACTGAAGGCGCACTCGGCGCAGATCAAGGTGCTGGGCTCCTACCCGGTGGCCGTGCCCTGATACCCCGGCGCCGCCGCCCTGCGCGCGGCGCCGCTTACCGTCATTCCGCACCATCGCTGCCTTCGCGGGCGGCTTTCTACAGGATTCACCGATGACCGTTTCCGCTTCCTGGACCGCCCGCAAGGGCCAGCCCCTGCAAGGCAGCCTGACCATTCCCGGCGACAAGTCGGTTTCGCATCGTGCGGTGATGTTCGCTGCACTGGCCGATGGCGTTTCGCACATCGACGGTTTCCTGGAAGGCGAGGACACCCGCGCCACCGCCGCGATCTTCTCGCAGATGGGTGTACGCATTGAAACTCCGTCGCCGTCGCAGCGCATCGTCCACGGCGTGGGCGTGGATGGCCTGCAGGCGCCGGACGCGCCGCTGGACTGCGGCAACGCTGGCACCGGCATGCGCCTGCTCGCGGGCCTGCTGGCCGCGCAGCCGTTCGATTCAGTGATGGTGGGCGATGAATCGCTGTCGCGCCGTCCCATGCGTCGGGTGACCGGCCCATTGGCGCAGATGGGCGCGAAGATCGACACCGAGGCCGACGGCACCCCGCCGCTGCGCGTGCATGGCGGCCAGCCGCTGCACGGCATTGACTTCGCCTCGCCGGTGGCCAGCGCCCAGGTCAAATCGGCGGTGCTGCTGGCCGGCCTGTACGCGCAGGGCGACACCGCCGTGACCGAACCGCACCCGACCCGCGACTACAGCGAACGCATGCTGCGCGCCTTCGGCGTGGAGATCGACTTCTCGCCCGGCAAGGCTCGCCTGCGTGGCGGCCAGCGCCTGCGCGCCACTGACATCGCCGTGCCGGCCGACTTCTCCTCGGCCGCGTTCTTCCTGGTGGCGGCCAGCATCATTCCCGGTTCGGCACTCACCCTGCGCCAGGTCGGCCTCAACCCGCGCCGCACCGGCCTGCTCGCCGCGCTGCGACTGATGGGCGCGGATATCCGCGAAGAGAACCATGCTGAGCAGGGCGGGGAAGCCGTAGCAGACCTGGTGGTCCGCCATGCACCGCTTCACGGTGCCGAGATTCCCGAAGCGCTGGTGCCGGACATGATCGACGAGTTCCCGGCCCTGTTCGTTGCCGCTGCCGCTGCACAGGGCAACACCATCGTGCGTGGCGCGGCCGAACTGCGGGTCAAGGAATCCGATCGCCTCGCCGCGATGGCCACCGGCCTGCGCAGCCTGGGCGTGCAGGTCGATGAGACCGAAGACGGCGCCACGATCCACGGCGGCACGGAACTGGGCAGCGGCACCATCGAAAGCCACGGCGACCACCGCATCGCCATGGCCTTCGCCATCGCCGGCCAGCTCAGCAATGGCGAAGTGCGGATCAACGACATCGCCAACGTCGCCACCTCGTTCCCCAACTTCGACGGCATCGCCCGCACCGCCGGCTTCAACCTCGGGTAAGGCACCGTCGGCGGCAAAAAAAGGAGCCGACCAGATGGTCGGCTCCTGCTCCCCCGCCGTTTTACAGATGAGGGTTACCGCTGCTCAGTGCGGAAATCCACCGGCACGCGCACCACGCTGGCCACGGCGCGGCCGTTGTGCATCGCCGGTTCGAACTTCCAGTCACGCACGGTGCTCAGCACCGCACGATCCAGGTCGCGATCGCGGCCGCCACTGCGATGCACGATATTGGCGTCGGTCACCTGGCCGCGCGGGTTCACGTTGAGGCTGGCAATCACGCTGCCTTCCACGCCACTACGCAGAGCGGTCCGCGGATACACCGGCTTGGCGTTGCTGCTCAGCGGGCGCGCATCGCGATCGCGAACAACCGGAGCAGCACGACGCTGCGTGGTGGCAGGCGTCGCTTCACGGTTGGCGGGGGCGGGCGTCACCGCCACCGGCGTCTCGGTAGCAGGTAGCATGCGTTCCCCGACCGGGGCGCTGGCACCTTCATCGGGGTTGGCATAGCGCAGCCACACCAGCGCGGCGGCGAACATCGCGACGATCAGCGCGATCCAAAGCAGCGGGGAGGTGCGGCGGCGGCCCGGCTCGTCAATGATGTCGCGCTGCTGCTGCGGCGACGTAGGCATCTCGTGTGCATGGGTAACACTCATGGCGGACTCCTGGTGTCGAGTTGACGACGCCAGTCTTGCCTGAGCCGGGTTGCGGGTGTGTCACCGATGCGTCAACGCCACGAGTGCATTCCCGTTGAGGTTCAGCATCATGAGCCGGACCTTTACGTGGAGTTCGCGCGGTCTTCAAGCGTGTGCCCACTAACAGTGGGCACCTACCAGTGGGCACGTACCGGTGGCACCTGTGGGCACCTACCCGCGCAATATCATTGCGCCTTGAAATCGAATGGGACTTCGATGCTGCCCGGCACCGCAACGCCGTTGCTTTGCGCCGGCTGGAAACGCCAACGGCGCACGGCATCGCTGGCAGCGCGATCCAGGTCACGCGAGCCGCTGCGCTGGATGATGGTGACGTTCATCGGGTAGCCGGTCGCGTCCACATCCACGCGCACCACCACGCTGCCTTCCACGCCATTACGCAGGGCGGCAGGCGGGTAGGTCGGTGGCGGCGACTGGTCGGCAATCGGCTGCGGGCGGTCGCCGGCGGCCATCGCCACCGGGGCGGTTTCCGGCGCGGCAGCGGCCGGGGCGGCCGGTGCCGGCGGCGGAGCGGTTTCGACCAGCTGCGGCTTTTCGTCTTCCACCGGCAGCGGCTTGGCGTCAGGCATGTCGCTGGACCCGGCCGCGGCGGGCAGGGGTTCGGGCAAGGGTTCGACCTGGGCCACTTCCTGCGGGGTCTGCGCGGGGCCGGCCTTGTAGAAGTCGTTGTTGCGGTTGCCCAGCCACACGGCCAGGAACAGCAGCACGCCGACGCCAAAGGCGATCCCGGCGATCATGAGGCTGCGGCGGGGCAGCTGGAAGGTGATGTTCTTGCCAGACGAGGAACGGGAAGCGGACATGAGCCATACCATGGTGAACCCCCCGATTCTGCCACGCCGGGAATGAACCGGGCGGCAGAAAAGCCGATTACAGGCGATAATCCCCCTCCAGACCCGTACTTACCGCCCAAACGCCATGCTCGATCCAGCCCTGCTCCGCCAACAACCCGCCGAACTTGCCGAACGCCTGCGCGCCTCGCGAGGTTTCGAGCTGGACGTCTCCGGGCTGGAGTCGCTGGAAGCCGACCGCAAGCGCATCCAGATCCGTACCCAGGAGCTGCAGAGCCTGCGCAACAGCCGTTCCAAGGCCATCGGCCAGGCCAAGGCCAAGGGCGAGGACGTCTCGGCGATCATGGCCGAAGTGGCCGCCTTCGCCGACGAGCTCAAAGCCTCGGAAGTCACCCTGGACGAGCTGCGCGAGAAGATTGAAGCCATCGCGATGGGCATCCCCAACGTACCGGCCGACGATGTCCCGTACGGCAAGGACGAATCGGAGAATGTCGAGCAGAAGCGCTGGGGCACCCCGCGCAGCTTCGATTTCCCGGTGCTCGACCATGTCGAGCTGGGCGCGCGCAACCAGGGCCTGGACGGTGAAGCCGGCGCCAAGCTGTCGGGTTCGCGCTTCACCGTGCTGCGCGGCCCGGTCGCGCGCCTGCACCGCGCCCTGGCCCAGTTCATGCTCGACCTGCACACCGGCGAGCACGGGTATGAGGAAACCAACGTCCCGGTGCTGGTGAACCCGGAATCGCTGCGTGGCACCAGCCAGCTTCCCAAGTTCGAAGACGACCTGTTCAAGACCGCCGTGGGCGAGTCGACCCGCTACCTGATTCCGACCTCGGAAGTGTCGCTGACCAATATCGTGCGCGACGAAATCGTCGATGCCGAGCGCCTGCCGCTGAGCATGACCGCCCATTCGCTGTGCTTCCGCGCCGAAGCCGGCAGCGGCGGCCGCGACGTGCGCGGCATGATCCGCCAGCACCAGTTCGAGAAGGTCGAGCTGGTCACCGTCTGCGCCCCGGCCGAGAGCGAAGCCGAGCACCAGCGCATGACCCGCTGTGCCGAAGTGGTGCTGGAAAAGCTGGGCCTGCCTTACCGCAAGGTGCTGCTGTGCACCGGCGACATGGGCTTCTCGGCAATCAAGACCTACGACCTGGAAGTGTGGCTGCCCTCGCAGGACACCTACCGCGAGATTTCCTCGTGCTCCAACTGCGGCGACTTCCAGGCGCGCCGCATGCAGGCGCGCTGGCGCAACCCGGAAACCGGCAAGCCGGAACTGGTGCACACCCTCAACGGCTCGGGCGTGGCCGTGGGCCGCGCGATGATCGCGGTGATGGAGAACTACCAGAACGCCGACGGCAGCATCACCGTACCGGATGCGCTCAAGCCCTACATGGGCGGCCTGGAAAAGATCGCGTAACAGCAGAAGCCCGCCGAAAGGCGGGTTTTTTGTGCGTGCAGCCGGAAATCCCCCGGGCGTAGAGGCTCGCCCTGCGTAGCTGCCCCTGGTTTCACGGCGGCCTAACCCGTCGGCGCGTAATCAGTGCAGCGTCGGGGAAGACATCACGCGACCAACTGTTGCTATCGGCTACGTCGCAGCTTGCACCTGCGCGCCGATCTGCAACACGGGTGGAGCGCAGCCATGTCGTCGCAACGAATCAAGAGAGCGTTCGAATCTTCAGGGTCTTCGAGCCGCGCCAACGCGTCGCTTGAACAGATACAGCTGGCCGTGGAAATCAACTTCATGGTCGGGCCAGAGACGGTGCAAAGCGTGCACCCCTGGGGTTTTATCGTGCCGGGCGAAGTGGTCGCCAACGATGCGACCGTCCTGGCGACCATTGAAGCGCATCGGGTTCCAGTCGGCACGACGTTCATCGTGCGACTGGTTCCTGATGACGGATCCACAACGTACGAAACGCGCGTGCTTCACGTGGGCCCGAATCCGGTCGAGTACATCAAGTTACCGAACGCGTGGTTGATGCCTCTCATCGGGAGAACCGTCTATCTGGGCTACGAGGCGGAATGGCCGGATGGAACGCGAGCCGAAGGTCCGGGCCTCGAGTTCCAGATCACGCCGTTGCTTGAAATACCACCGATCAGATTTGAAGGCCTGGAGCCTGGCAAACCGCTCGACCCAGCAGAATTTCCAAGCGGGTTGGTTGCAACCATCGGCCCTATTCCGCAAATCAGGAGCTTCCACCGTGCAGCGCTGTATTTTACCGTCCTTGGAACGCGGGAAGGGTACATCTCCACCATTACTGTTCGGGGATATACCCTTGAAGGTCTGGAGGATCATCCCGTCCGCGTGACCATCGATCCAGCCGCCTACTCGGGCCATTACGAAGACGGGTACAGCGACGTTTACGCAATGCCCGCCTTGCATGCAACCCTTGTCCCACGACCCAACCCGCATGGTGTAGAGCCGTTCATGCTGGGACGTCTGGATGTGCTGCCCCCGCTCACCTGAAGCGGGGTGCCACAGGGTGTTGGCAGGTAAAGAAAACGGCCCCGCAGAAGCGGGGCCGCAGTGTGGGCCGGATGGGGGAGGGGGAACTCCGGCCCGGGCAGGGCGTCCGACGAGGACTCAACGCCTGCCCTGGAACACTCAGGCTTCGGCCAGTTCTTCGAACTCGGCGGCCGGCAGGCTGGCCAGCGCTGCGGCAATGGCTTCTTCGCGGTGGGTCGGCGAATACGCTATGCCTTCGGCACGCACGAATTCGACATTGGTGATGCCCATGAAGGCGAACACCTGGCGCAGGAACGGCTCCTGGAAGTCAGCCGGCGAATCGGTATAGATGCCGCCACGCGAGCTGGCGATGATCACGCGCTTGCCACCGGCCAGGCCGACCGGGCCATTCTCGGTGTACTTGAAGGTGCGCCCAGCCACCGCCACGCGGTCGATCCAGGCCTTCAGGGTCGACGGAATGCTGAAGTTGTACATCGGCGCGCCGATGACAATCACGTCTGCGGCAAGGAACTGCTGCATCACCGCTTCGGCATCGGTGGCTTCGGCCGCATCCACTTGGGCCAGCGAACCACTACTCAAATGGGGAATGGGATTACGATCGAGATCGCGGTAGGTTACATCGAGGTTCTCAACGGTCTCATTGAACCGTGCGACCACGGCCGCGGACAGCTGGCGGGAAACCGAGTTGTCGCCCAGCACGCTGGCATCAATGTGAAGAAGCTTCATGGCAATCACCTGTATCCGGGGAAGGGCGGTCAAGGCGCCGCCGACGGAAAGCAGGTTAGGTTGTTGCGTCGCTGGGATAAAGGTGGTTGAATACCACGTATTGTTCTATATCTGGAACTTCGGTATGCACGACCTCAACGACCTGTACTACTTTGCCATGGTGGTGGACCACGGTGGCTTCGCCGCGGCCGAACGCGCCCTGGGCATCCCCAAATCCCGTCTGAGCCGCCGCATCAGCCAGCTGGAAACCGACCTGGGCGTGCGCCTGCTGCAGCGCTCCACGCGCCGCTTCGCGGTGACCGACGTCGGCACCAGCGTGCATCGCCACGCGCAGACCATGCTGGCCGAAGCTCAGGCCGCACGCGAAGTGGTGGACCGGCTCAGTGCCGAGCCACGTGGCTTGGTGCGCGCCAGCGTGCCGGTCTCATTGGCGCAGATGCAGCTGCCCAAGCTGCTGCCGAAGTTCCTGGCCCAGTACCCGAAAGTGCGCCTACAGCTGAACATCAGCAACCGCCGCGTGGACATCATCAATGAAGGCTACGACGTCGCTCTGCGCGTGCGCTCGCGGCTGGACGATGATGGCAGCCTGGTGATGCGAAGCTTCGGCCAGGTGCAGGAACTGCTGGTGGCCAGCCCGAAATACCTTGATCGTGCCGGCCGCCCGAAAGATCCCGATGAACTGGCCAACCACGTCACCCTGAGCATCAGCGAAGACGAAGCCAGACAGCGCTGGGAGCTGCACGGCCCGGAGGGCGCGGTGCGCCGCGTTGACCTGCAGCCGCGCGTGGCCGGGTTCGACTTCCCGCTGCTGCAGAGCATGGTCAAGGACGGCTTCGGCATCACCATGCTGCCCGAGACCGTCTGTGCCGACGCCGTGCGCAGCGGCGAGCTGGAAGTGGTGCTGCCGGAATGGTCGCTGCCGCAGGGCATCTGCCACGCCGTATTCGCCTCCCGCCGCGGCCTGCTGCCGGCGGTGCGGGTGTTCATCGACTTCCTGGCCGAGCACCTGCCGCCGCAGCTGGAAGCGTCGCGCCTGGACTGCGGTGGGGCGTGCGAACGGGCCAAGGAAAAGATCCGCGCCAGCGCCCTGGGCGCCCTGGCGGTGGACGCCGGCTGATGCTGTCGGGGTCGGCCTTGGGTAAACCCGGCCGACCATGCGAGAATACGCGCCCGGCCCCGGCCGGCGCGCGACATCCGGAGAGATGGCCGAGCGGTTTAAGGCACCGGTCTTGAAAACCGGCGAAGGGTCATTCCTTCCGTGGGTTCGAATCCCACTCTCTCCGCCACTAGATCCTGAAAAAGTGATCTGGATTGAAATCTTAGTTTGAGTCGATTGGAAGGCAGGAAGCATGCAGAGGAATCACTCGCATGCGCATCGCTCGTCGTCTGAGCCGGCCCGCCATCGGCCGCTGGTCCTTCGTCCAGCGAGTCCCCGTCGAACTTCGCGTCGTGCTCGACTGCCGGCTTATCAAGCGTACCTCCGGACCAAGTATCTGGCCCAAGCCACGTGCGTGCGGTCGTCCTTTCATCGGCTGTGCTCGACTCTTCGCACAGTTGAAGGATCAACGCGTGGTCAAGCCCAGCAAGACGGTTGGTGACGTGGTCCTCGCTCGACTGACGAACGCCGGGAAGTTACAGGAGCTCACGTTGAACTGGAGCGGCTCCCCAGACGCCACGGTCAACTTGCAGCAGCAGATCGAGAGCCCGGGCGCTGTGGAATCCATCCACGCTCAAAATGTGCTCGCAGTCTCGCCATATCGAAGTCTTGAGCTTGTCGCGCATGTGGAAGCCAAGCTTTCCACTCAAGGCAGTCTGACAGTGGCCTGTTTGGATCCGCCTCAATTGCGAATGCGTCGTGATAGCATTTGTCGGCTGCAAGCTTCCATCGCGGTCATGGACGACTCCCAGCCCAAGCAAGACGGAAAAAGATGAATAGACGTACTTACATCGAACTTGTTCTTGAGTTGTTTGCGTTTATCGCCTTGTCTCTGGCGATGATGGCAAGCGGCAAAGCAGTGGTGATCTTCTCGCTGATCACTATCGCTTTAGTCATCTGGATTCCATTCCAAGCCCATGCGGGCAACCGTTTGACCCGGGCCCTAAGCATCGCGCTCCCCATTGCTGCTATAGCAAGGACTGTCGTTCACTTCCTACCAAACCCTTCGCTTTAGGAGCTGAACTACATGAATGTGCTTGGATGTTGCGCGGCGGCGGCCTTGGCGATCTGTGCCTCAAGCCTCATGCAGGCGGCGACGCAGCGCCCCCACCGCTGCCGCGATAGCCATCGCGGGCACCGCCAGCACCGCTGCGTATACCAGTCCGGCCAGCAACATCGGGCCAAAGCCCGACGCCATGGCCGCCACTGGCACCTGCAGCGCCATGAACAGCAGGCCCCACAGCCACGCATGCCGGGGAAAGCACGCGCCTAGAGCCGCGGCGATCCCCAGTGCGATGGGATAGACGACGGTCCAGAACGCGGGCGCGTCCCAAGGCTCGCGCCCCGGAGTCCGCCAGGCCACCAGGACCCAGAACAAGACGCCTACCTTCAGCGTGACAGCACTTGCTGCAAGAAAACTGCCCGATATCCGCATAGTTATTCTCCCGCACGAACATTCAGCATGCCCCTGTCGCGTTGACGGTGTATGACCAGCACCGGCAGGCGTTTTGCGTATCTGGCGGAGAGCGCCGGATGTCGAAGCAGAAAACCGCAAAAAGAAAACGCCCCAAGAAGGGGCGTCTTTCATGGGGGTGACGCAATGCCACGCAATGCGTGGCAGCGCCATCAATGACGCGCGTCGTCGCGAGCCTTACCCACGTCGCTCTGCACCTTGCCGACTTCCTTCTGGACCTTGCCTTCCAGTTCCTGCGACTTGTCGCCGGTCACCTTGCCAGCTACTTCCTTCACGGTGCCCTTGACCTGGTTCTTCGCGCCTTCAGTACGATTCTTGTCCATGTTCAATTACCTCGTGGTTGAACCCGTTGTGGGTGAATCGATCCTGCTTGGAACCCGGTAGCGAAGCAGTGAATCCCGGCCTCACGCGGCGCGAACACTAGGCAACTGTTCATTTGACGCTGCGTGCCGCAAGCACGTGAGCGGTACTTCACGCGGCAACCGTATGCTGCCGAAATCCATCTACACAGGTACCACCCGCGCATGAGCCGTACAGCGCAAGACCATTTCGACGTCATCATCATCGGCGGCAGCTACGCGGGCATGTCGGCCGCCCTGCAGCTGGTCCGGGCCCGGCGCAGCGTGCTGGTGATCGACAGTGGCCTGCCGCGCAACCGCAATTCCCTCGAAGCGCACGGCTTCATCGGCCGGGAAGGCATGCATCCGGCGGAAATCGCCGCGCAGGCGCGCACTGAACTGCTTACCTATCCCACCGTGACCTGGGTGGAGGGCAAGGCCGCGAGCGCCCGCGTCGTGGAGGAAGGCGTTTCGTTCGAGGTGGACTGCGACGACGGCCGCACGTTCGCCGCCGAACGGCTGGTGCTCGCCTATGGCGTAACCGATACATTACCGCCCGTCGATGGCCTGGCCGAGCGCTGGGGACGCAGTGTCTACCATTGCCCCTACTGCCATGGCTATGAGTTGTACGAAGGCAACATCGGCGTGCTCGGCTGCGCCAAGGATGGTGGGGTCGGGCAGGCGCTGCTGCTGTGCGACTGGGGAAAGATCACCCTGTTCTGCCCGGACCCGGGCAGCATCGATCCGGAAAAGCGCGAGCGGCTCGATGCATGCGGCGTGGTGATCGAATCCACCCGCGTCCAACGTGTCGAAGACACGGCCACCGTGGTGCTGGCCGACGACCGCCGTGTGGTGCTCGATGCGCTGTTCCTGCTGCCGACGTCGACGTTGTCCTGCGACCTGGCCGAACAGCTTGGCTGCGAGCTGATGGATGCCGGCTGCATCACGGCCGATTCGGCCAAGCAGACCACGGTGCCGGGCGTGTTTGCCTGTGGCGATGCGGGGCGGATGGCCGGCAGCATCGCGTTGGCGGTGGGCGAGGGTGCGTTGGTCGGGGTTGCGGTGCACCGTTCGCTGTTGGGATTGCTTGATTGATTGATGCGTCAGCCACGCAGGGCGTGGCGCTACCGTGATGCCGTTGCCGTTGCCGTTGCCGCCGCCGTCTGTCGCGGTTTGTACTGGCAGCGCGGGTAGCCGGAGCATGAGGCGAACTCGCCGTAGGGCCCGGTGCGCTGCACGATCACCCCGCCATCGCACGCCGGGCAGGCCTGCTCGCGGATCGGCTCGCCGTTGGCGGCCGTGATCTCCACGGCGCCATCGTGGACCAGCTCGTCGAGGAACGGCGAGCGTTTGCCCTGCACGGTAAACATGACCACCGCGCGTCGCGCACGGGTCAATGCGACATAGAACAGGCGGCGCTCCTCGCTGAGCGGATACGCATCGGCATGCGGCATTGCCAGCGCGAGCACCGGATCATCGGCGCGGGCACTGGGGAAGCTGCGGTCGAGCATGGCCGGCAGGATCACGATATCGGCCTCGGCGCCCTTCGCGCGGTGCGCGGTGATGAAGCTCAGCTGCAGCTGCGCGCCGAAGCGCGCCGCCCAATGCGAGGGAAGGAACGCGCGCTCGGCGTTGTACCGCCCTACGATGAACACCGACAACCGGCCATCGCGGCCGGGCGCCATGGCCCCGCTCTGAAGCTGCTGCTGCAGTCGCTGCAGGTACTGGTAGATCGCATCCTGCAGACGGTCGCGCGCGGCCACCTGGAAGGCCTGCAGGACCGGGCCCTGTGCCGGTGCGAGCGAGCGCACCTGCTTGGCGATCTGCCCGGGGTTCCTTGAAACGAAGCGGCTGGAGGCGTCGCACAATGCCTGCGGGCAGCGGAAGGTGCGGGTGAGCTGCAGGATCTGCGACGGACCGAAGGTCGCTTCGAAGTGGGTCATGCAGCTCACATCCGCGCCGGCGAAGCGGTTGATCGACTGCCAGTCGTCGCCCACCGCGAACAGGTGCCGCCCTGGCGCCTCCACCAGTGCCCGGCACAGCCGCGCACGGGCACGGGAGGCATCCTGGAACTCATCGGCCATCACCAGCAGATAGGGCGATGCGTAGCGGCCCTGTTCAAGGTGTTCGGCGGCCTGGTTGAGCATGTCCTCGAAGTCGATGGCATTCTCGGCGGCCAGCGCATCGTCCCACGCGTGCAGGATCGGGGTGGCCAGCTCGAGGAACAGCCGATAGCGGTGCTTGAAGCGGTCCTCGGGCAGCTGGCGCAGGCGCCCGGCCAGGTCGGCCACGGCAAGGCCGTTGCTCTTGGCGTGGCTGATGAAGGTACGCAGCAGGCCGATGAGGTCGCTGTCCGGCATCGGCCTGGCACCTTCCGCAGGCAGCTCGCGGTCCGGGTTGGGGTCGAGCCCGATGCGGTGCGCGCTCAACGCCGTTTCGAGTGCCTCGAACAGCGCGCCGCTGCGCAGCTGTCCGCTGCTGGTCTGCAGCTGTAGCGCATCGCGGCCGCGCGGGTGCGGACCGGCGCCGTCACCCGTGCGATGCGTGTGGTACAGCGTGGTGCCCGGATAGAAGAAGTCCGCGCGCCCCGGTTGCCAGGTATCGGTGGTGGTATCCAGCACCGGGTGCGGTTCGTAGGTGTATTCAACGCCGTTGTAGAACAGCCAGTCGGCAATCACGCATTCTTCGATGTTGCCCACGCGTTCGCCACGAAGCGTGCGCACATAGCGGTGACCCTCGGCGTCCCAGCCGTCGGCCGGCGCGGCCTGGCCCTGCGGCGGCAGGTCGCGCGCGAACACCAGCCGGAACATGTCCCACTGGGTGCGGAAGTGCAGCGACCGGTCCTTGAGGCGGTCGATGATGTCGGCCAGCTGTTCGAAGCCTTGGGCGGCGTCCACCGCCCAGGCCGGCACCTCCGGCATGCGCCCGGTGACCTTGCCGATGATCTGCCGACCGAGCGCGTGGAAGGTACAGGCGGTGACGTCGCCGGCCGGCAGGCCCAGCCGCTCGAAGGCGGCGCTGGTGCGCTGCTGCAGTTCGCCGGCCGCTTCGCGGTTGAAGGCCAGCATCACGATCTGGTCCGGTGCCATCAGGCCGCGCTCGACGGCGTAGGCGGCCTTGGCCACCATCGTCGAGGTCTTGCCCGAGCCGGCGGCGGCCACTACCAGCATCCGGCTGTCGAAGCACAGCACCGCCCGTGCCTGCTCGTCGCTGAGGGGCAGCCGCTCCACATGGCTCAGCAGTGCCGCCGCATCGGTCCGCTCGCGTTGCAGGTGCGCTTCATTGCGTGACGCCCACACCGCCGTCCAGTCGCCCGACCAGCGCAGCAGGTCATCCTCGATCACCGCAGCGGTCCCATCAAGCTGCGGGCGCAGCGCAGGGTCGTCGAACACCGCCCACAGCGCATCGTCGTCCAGCACCAGCACCGGGCGCGCGTGCAGCAGCGCATGCTGGTGTTCCTGGGTCAGCCAGCGGTCCGCGGCATCGGCACCCGCCATCACCGCGTCGACCTGTTGCAGCCACTCACGGATCTGCGCCAACGCTGCATTGGCCTCGCCCACCGCGTGGTCCTGTCGATGGATCTGCGCACTGGCGCTCCACAGCACTTCCAGTTCGTGCGCCTGCGCATTGGCGAGCCCGCCCAGGCGAAGCTCACCCTCTTCGGTCGCCATGCACAGCGTGGTCCATACCGCACCGCGCTGCAGGTGCCACGCCTGGGTCGCGCTGATCGGCAGGGAATACACCTGCGCGTCGACGGTGAGCTCGAAACGGTCATCGACCCGGCGCAGCCGCCAGTCCGGCGAACGCGAGAGGCGTCGGCCCCACGGGGAAGGGGACCAGTCGTGGGTCATCGGTACATCCAGGGAAGCGGGCCACGTACCGGAACGGGCCGGCATCGGGACGGGGTGGGCCGCCATGATAGGAAAATCCCAACAAAAAAGCCCCGCCGGAGCGGGGCTTCTTCAGCGCGGCGCCACGTTCGCGGATCAGCGCTCGCAGGCCACCACGGCACCGGTGCGCGACTGGCGCTGCACCAGTACTGCCACGACCCACAACAGCAGGCCGCCCAGCGCGGTGGCCGCGCCGACATAGCCGGTCACGGCGGGGCTGAAGCCGGCGCCGATGGCCATGCCACCGAACCACGGGCCCAGCGCATTGGCGGTATTGAACGCGGCATGGTTGGACGCCGCGGCCAGGGTCTGCGCTTCGCCGGCCACGTCCATCAAGCGGGTCTGCAGCACGGCGGCGAGGGCGCCCATCGTGCCCACCGCGATGATCATCGGGAAGATCGTCCACACAGATTTTGCGGCCAGTGGATAGGCCAGCAGCACCACGATCGACCACAGCAGCACGATCGCGGCCGCCCGGAACTGGAAGCGGTCCACCAGCCAGCCACCGGCGACATTGCCGATGATCGCGCCGATGCCGAAGATGCCCACCGCCACCGGCATCCACGACTCGGCCAGGCCGGTCACCTGCACCAGCGTCGGCGCCAGGTAGGTGAACACGCAGAACATGCCGGCAAAGCCCACCGAACCGATCGCCAGCGCCAGCCACACCTGTGGCCGGTTGAACGCGCGCAGTTCGCGCATCGGCGAGGTCCGCACTTCATCCGGGTCCGGCAGCAGGAAGCGGGCAATCATCAGCACCGTGGCAATCGCCAGCACGCTGACCAGCGCGAACGCGGTGCGCCAGCTCAGCTGCTGGCCCAGCCAGGTGGTGAGCGGATTGCCGACCAGGATCGCCACCGACAGGCCAAGCAGCACCTTCGAGACGGCGGCGCCACGCTGCGCCGGCGGACTGATCGCGGCGGCCACCAGCATGGCCACGCCGAAGTAGGCGCCATGCGGCAGGCCGGCGATGAAGCGGGCGATCAACATCGTCAGGTAATCCGGGGCCAGCGCGCTGGCGAGGTTGCCCACGGCATAGAAGCCCATCAGGCCGAGCAGCAACGTGCGGCGTGCATATCCCGCGCCGGCGAAGGCCAGCACCGGTGCACCCACCACCACGCCGATGGCATAGGCACTGATCAGGTGGCCTACCTGGGTCTCGCTGATGGACAGCCCGCGGCTGATCTCCAGCATCAGGCCCATGCTGGCGAATTCGCTGGTGCCGATGGCAAAGCCGCCCAGCGACAGCGCCAGGATGATCAGCGTGCGCTGACGCGCGGTGAGGCGCGCGGCCAGGGGGAGGGGAGTGGGGCTCATGGGCAGCAAGCGGAGAATGAAGCGGCCCATTGTACTGCTGCGGCGCAACATATGGCTGGAATCAAGGTATCCGGTGCTGGAATGCTGTGGCGTGACCGCTGGAACCGGGGATCGGTTTCGCCTTCTCTTCACGCAACCTTCACGCGGGCGAGATGCGCACGCTTCACGCTTGGACCATCCCATTCCGTGCGTGCAAGCCGATGCTGCTGACGCCGAACTTCCATCTCGAAGAGTTCACCCGGACCGCGACCGGGCTGCCCAACGTGCCCAACCGTGCAGAGCGCGCCGCACTACAGGCTCTGGCTGTACACGTGCTGCAGCCGTTGCGCGATTCAATTGGTAAACCGGTGTACATCACCTCCGGCTTCCGCTCGGCCGCGGTCAATCGCGCCGTAGGCGGGGTGGCTGGCAGCCAGCACCGCAATGGCCAGGCCGCAGACATCCGGGTGGAGGGGATGAGCTCCATGGCGCTGGCCCGACGCATCGTCGCGCTGCAACTTCCGTTCGACCAGCTCATCGAAGAATTCGGTGAGTGGGTGCATGTGTCCCATGCACCGCAACCCCGGCGACAACAACTGACCGCGGTGCGACGTGCGGGACGTACACGCTATCTTCACGGCGTGCGATGAGTGTTGAACGCGATCTCGTTACATTGTCCCGCCACGCGCAACATTGTTGCGAGTACACCTGTATTCACAGCTGTATTGTAAGTAATTTCTGATTGGCATCGCCGTAAACGTGCATTAGCATGCGCGCATTGGCATCGACCCGAGGGAGCGTGCGTGATGGTGCAATTCCCTCACGCACTGCGGGTAGATGGCAGGTTTCAGCTGGTGGCTTTGACATATTCGCCGGTCTACAGTCCGGCCGATGTGTTCGGCTTCGCCGTCCTCACTTCCGACGGCGCGCGGCTGACCGATGTGGTGTCGCTTGATGAGGCGCACCTGCACTGGTCGCTGTTGCGCGAGGAAGCGAAGACGGCCCTTGGGGAAGTTGAAGCAACCGGTACACGCGCGGCGCCACGCAGGCGTCGGCGTAAGTCGTAGCGCCTTCGGGCGCGTCATGGAGGATTGGGTTTGTCCACGCAGAAGATCGTTGTCACCGCTGTTGTCATCCTCTTGACCGCACTTGTTGGCTACTGCCTTGCCGGCTACCTCACGCTGCTGTTCCTCGGCCTCGATACCGGGCTGTTCAAGTGGAATACCTATTACCAGTACGTCCAGGCGATGGACCAGCCGGCGGTTGCGCCGTACCTGACCAAGATCAAAGCGGCGGGCGTGCTGGGTTTCGGCCTGCCGATCGTGGCCTGCCTGGTTGCGCTGTTCTTCGTGCTGAAGCCGAAGAAGAAATCCCTGCACGGCGATGCCCGCTTCGCGGACGCCGCCGACCTGGCCAGGCACGGTCTGTTCAAGAAGACCGACAACGGCATCGTGGTGGGCAGCTTCGGCGGCAAGCTGGTGCGCCTGAGCGGACAGCAGTTCGTGATCCTGGCCGCACCCACCCGCTCCGGCAAGGGCGTGGGCGTGGTCATTCCCAACCTGCTCGAGTACGGTGAGTCGGTGGTGGTGCTGGACATCAAGCAGGAAAACTTCGACCTCACCAGTGGCTGGCGTGCCAGCCAGGGCCATGAGGTGTTCCTGTTCAATCCGTTTGCCGAAGACCGCCGCACCCATCGCTGGAACCCGCTCAGCTACGTCTCCGACGACCAGGCCTTCCGCGTCTCGGAACTGATGAGCATCGCCGCGATGCTGTACCCGGATGGTTCGGACGAGCAGAAGTTCTGGATCAGCCAGGCGCGCAATGCGTTCATGGCCTTCACCCTGTACCTGTTCGAGAACTGGGACGACGAGCGTCGCCAGGGCTTCCCCGGCGGGCAGGGCACCCCGACGCTGGGCGCGGTGTTCCGCCTGTCCACCGGCGATGGCAGCGACCTGAAGAAGTACCTCAAGGCCCTGTCCGAACAGAAGTTCCTGAGCGGCAATGCGCGTTCGGCATTCGCCAACCTGCTGTCGCAGGCCGATGAAACCTTCGCGTCGATCATGGGCACGTTCAAGGAGCCCTTGAACGCCTGGATCAACCCGGTGCTGGACAAGGCCACCAGCGCCAACGACTTCCTGCTGACCGACCTGCGCAGGAAGAAGATGACCATCTACATCGGCATCCAGCCCAACAAGCTGGCCGAAAGCCGGCTGATCATCAACCTGTTCTTCAGCCAGATCATCAACCTCAATACCAAGGAACTGCCCAAGTCCAACCCGGACCTGAAGTATCAGTGCCTGCTGTTGATGGACGAATTCACCGCGATCGGCAAGGTGGACATCATCGCCTCGGCGGTGTCCTACATGGCCGGTTACAACGTGCGCCTGCTGCCCATCATCCAGAGCATGGCCCAGCTGGATGCCACTTACGGCAGGGACGTCTCGCGCACCATCATCACCAACCACGCCCTGCAGATCCTCTACGCACCGCGTGAGCAGCAGGATGCCAACGACTATTCGGAAATGCTCGGCTACACCACCGTGCGCAGGAAGAACGTCACCCATGCCCGTGAGAAGACACACAGCTTCACCGAAGAGCGGCGCGCGCTGATGCTGCCGCAGGAGCTGAAGGCGATGGGTAACGATCACGAAGTGTTCCTCTACGAGGGCATTCCGCATCCGGTCAAGTGCGACAAGATCAAGTATTACCAGGACCGCTACTTCACATCGCGTCTGTTGCCCAAGACGTCGGTGCCGACGTTGGATCTGTAACCGTCATATGTGAAGGCATGTGACGTGTGTCAAAGAAACGCGGGATGAACGTTAAAAAATTGTCGCTTTTGACGTTGATTTGACGCGAATGTGTGGCATCGTATTTGTGATGGACGTTCTGTACGTCATGAATTTGTTGTTGAGACCAGTGCTGGAAGACATGCACTGAAGCAGTCAAGAGGAACATGGATGGCTTTTCTCGGGTTGGGTGTGCAGGCGCAGGGGCCGGACAGGCGTTCGGGGCGTTTACACACCAGACGGGGCGGGGGCCCGGTTGCACCGGTGAAAGGTGTTGCTCGCATCCAACGTTGCGTTGTCGGGCCTGACCGCAGGCCATGACACGCCGACGTGTTGCCGTTTTTTCCCGGTTAAAAGCCGCTATTCCGTACGTCATAGGGAAGTTCGTATGAAGCAAGCGTTTCTGTCAAAGGGATCCATCAGCGTTGCCACCGCCGTTGCCGTGCTGCTGCTCGCCGGTTGTGCGACTCCCGACGCGCCGGATTTTGGCGGTCGCTGGAAGCCGGTGAACCGCTTCGCCAGCACCACCATGGAAATTCCGCTGTACACCAGCTACGTGTACCAGGCCTCGCCCATGGATGGCACCTTGAAGACCATGCTTGAACGCTGGGCCAAGGATTCGGGGATGACGCTGGATTACCGCATCAGCTCCGATTACACGCTGTATGGCGCGGTCTCCACGATCGGCACCACCAATCCGCAGCAGGCGATGATCGATCTCACTGCCGCCTATGCAGGGCAGGGCGTGTCGGTGTCCATCGTCGGCAACCAGATCGTCGTGCAGTCCGCCTCCGCCGCATCGCCGACCGCTGCCGCCGGCAGTGTCGACGCGTCCAGCGGAAGCTGAGTTCCGCGGCCCCTTGATGTTCCAGCAGTACGGATGACCCCATGTTCCGAAAGAAGGAAACAGGCAACACCCCCAAGGTCGACCAGGCGGTCGCCAAGGCGGTGAGCTACGAGTTGACCGTTGCCGACATGGCGCGCCGCAGCGAGCGCCGCGCCTGGTGGGTGGCGACCGGTTCACTGGTGATGTCGCTGGCGTTGGCCGGCGGCTACTACTACATGCTGCCGCTGAAGGAGAAGGTGCCGTTCCTGGTGATGGCCGACGCCTACACCGGCAACGCAACCGTGGCCCGGTTGGCGGGTAATTTCGGTGACGGATCGATCACCGCCAACGAAGCCATCAACCGCAGCAACGTGGCCCAGTACGTGCTGGCGCGCGAGTCGTTCGACTCGGCGGTGATGGGCCTGCGCGATTGGGACCTGGTGTTCACGATGTCGTCCGAGCCGGTCGCCGCCACCCAGCGCCAGCGCTATGCGAACAACAATCCGCAGAACCCGGTGTTCGTGTACGGCACCAACAAGGCAATCCGGGTCAAGATCCTGAGCATCACGCCGCTGGCCGCCGAAGGCAACGGCAGCTTCCGCGGCGCCTCGGTGCGCATCCAGCGCAGCCTGCTCGACAAGACCACCGGGGTCTCCCAGTTCCTGGACAACAAGCTGGTCACGATGCGTTTTGATTACCGCACCGACCTGGCGTTGAGCGAACAGGACCGGATCCTCAATCCGCTGGCGTTCCAGGTGACCGAATACCGCGTCGACAACGACTACGCCCGTGGCGTGCCGGTGCCCGACGACGCCGACATGGCCAGGCAGGCCAACCAGGCGGCCGCAGCGCAAGCGGCGCAGGCGGCGCAGGCGGCAGCGGCTGCCGCCGCGGCAGCGCCGGTGTACGACCCGAACAACCCGGCCACCGCCACCATGATCGATCCGGCCACCGGCCAGCCGGTTGCGGTGCCGGCCCAGGCCGTCCCCGGCCAGATGGTGGTGCCGGGGCAGCAGGTGCCGGGCCAGATGACGGTGCCGGGCCAGGTGCCCGCGCAGCCGATGCAGCAGCAATACCCCGGGCAGGCAGTGCCGGGCCAGGCGATACCAGGACAAGTCGCGCCGCGGCAACCGGCCACCGTGCCGGCACAGAACATTTCCACCGGAACTGCTGAGGGAGCAAGCAACCGATGAGTAGTAGCAAACTTTGGTGGGCCGCATTGGCCTTGGTGCCGATGATGTCCCTGGTCTCCGCGCCTGCGAAGGCCCAGGTGGTCGACCACTACGAATACGAACAGGACCGCATCTATCCGGTGCGCACCGGCCTGGGTCTCACCACCCAGATCGAATTGAGCCCGAACGAGAAGATCCTGGATTACAGCACCGGCTTCAGCAGTGGCTGGGAGCTGACCCGTCGCGAGAACGTGTTCTACCTCAAGCCGAAGAACGTCGACGTGGACACCAACATGATGGTGCGCACCGAGACCCATTCCTACATCTTCGAACTGAAGGTGGTGGCCACCGATTGGCGCCAGCTGGAACAGGCGCGTCGTGCCGGCGTGCAGTACAAGATCGCCTTCAGCTACCCCAGCGATACCGAGTTCGGTACCGCCCAGCAGGCGGTGGATGAAGAGGTGAAGCCGCTGCTCAGCTCGGAACTGGCCAAGGATCGCCAGTACAACTTCGACTATTCGTACTCCACCCGCCGCGCCAAGAAGATGGGCTGGCTGATTCCGGTCAACGCCTACGACGATGGCCGTTTCACCTACCTGAAACTGCCGGCGTCGCCGGAGTACAAGACGGGCATTTTCCCGGCGGTGTTCGGCCGTGAGAGCGAGTACGGTGAGGATTTCGTGGTCAACACGACGGTGGAGGGCAATTCGCTCATCGTGCATGGCACCTATCCCTACCTGGTCATCCGTCACGGTGACAACGTCGTTGGTCTGCGAAGGAACGTGAAGAAATGAGCCAGCACAACACTCCCGGCAACGAGCCGAACCACGGCCGCGACGACGGCGACGCGCCGAGCAACCCGTACTACGGCCAGAACGTGGCCGACAACAATCCCAACCTCGATGCCGCCGCGCCGCAGCTGCGCTCGGCCGAGGAACAACGCCTGAACCGCAAGGCGCTGGCGTTCCTGGGCGGCATCCTGGTGCTGATCATCGCCATGGGCTTCCTGCTGCTGCGCAAGAGCAGCGACGACCAGGACGGTCCGGCCAAGGTCAACGAACAGGCCCGCGTGTCCACCCCGGAACTGCCGACTGCGCAGCCGGTGCTGCCGCAGGCTCCGGTGGCCGATACGCAGCCCATTGAAATGCTGCCGCCGCTGCCGCCGCCGGAACAGGACAACCCGTACCGCACGCCGCCGGCCATTCCCAGTGACATGGGCATGTCCAACGAACCGCGTCAGCCGTCGCTGCTGGACCGCCGCATGGCGTCGGGCAACGGCGTGGGTGGCAGCAATGGGGCGGCTGGGGCCGAAGGGCAGGGTGGCTTCGGTGGCCGTCCGGATGACGAGTACACCCGCGCGATGATGGCGCAGCTGCCGGGTGCGCAGCAGCCGGCCCCGACCAAGGTCCGCCGCGGTCCCGATGTCGAAGACGTCTCCAGCGCGGCCTTCATCCGCAGCCCGGATGCGCTGCTGGTGCGCGGCACCTACCTGCGCTGCGTGCTGGAAACCCGCATCATCACCGACGTCTCCGGCTTCACTTCGTGCCTGCTGACCGAACCGGTGTATTCGATCAACGGCCGCAGCCTGCTGCTGCCGAAGGGTTCGAAGATCTACGGTGCGTATGGCGGCGGCCCGAAGGGCAAGCGCGTCGAAGTGATCTGGGACCGCATCACCACGCCGAACGGTATCGACGTGGCCATGTCCAGCCCGGGTATCGACCAGCTTGGTGGCGCGGGCCACCCGGGCGACTACAGCGCGCACTGGGGCAGCCGTATCGCCTCGGCGCTGATGATCAGCCTGATCGCGGACGCCTTCAAATATGCCGCGGCCGAACACGGCCCGGAGACCACCACCATCAGCAGCAGCGGTTTTGCCGTGCAGTCGCCCTATGAGAGCGCCACCGCGCGCAGCATGGAGCGCCTGGCCAACGAAGCGATGAGCGAGCGTCGCCCGCCCACCGTCACCATCAACCAAGGCACCGTGATGAGTGTCTACGTGGCCAAGGACGTCGATTTCAGCGACGTGCTGCCGCGCCGCCGCTGATCGCCTGGACAGAACATGGACGCCGAAGTGGCCCCTGTAGCCGACGTTTCCAGTGAGTTTCTCAGGTACCAGTACGAGGTCCTGGGCATTCACCAGTACATGACCTCGCCCGATGTGACGGAAATCTGCATCAACCGTCCGGGCGAGGTGTACCTGGAAACGCGTGACGGATGGCAGCGTGTGGAAGTTCCCACGCTGACCTTCGAGCGTGCGCGCCAGTTCTGTACCGCCGTGGTCAATGAAAGCAACACCGGCCAGCGCATCACCGACGTCGATCCGGTGGTGTCGCTGACCTTCCCGACCGGCCAGCGCGCCCAGTTCGTCATCCCGCCGGCGTGCGACGCCGGCAAGGTGTCGATCACCATCCGCCTGCCGTCCAAGCACACCAAGACCCTGGAGCAGTACCAGAGCGACGGGTTCTTCAACCAGATCCTGGAGCAGGGCCACGCGCTGAGCGAACAGGACCAGGAACTGCTGGCGCTGCGCCAGAACCGCGATTACGCCGAGTTCTTCCGCAAGGCCGTGCAGTACCGCAAGAACATCGTGGTATCCGGTGCCACCGGCAGCGGCAAGACCACCTTCATGAAGTCGCTGGTCAACCACATCCCGGCCAACGAACGCCTGGTCACCATCGAAGATGCGCGCGAGCTGTTCATCAGCCAGCCCAACGTGGTGCACCTGCTGTACTCCAAGGGCGGGCAGAGCGCCAGCAACGTCACCGCCAAGAGCTGCATGGAAGCGTGCCTGCGCATGAAGCCGGACCGCATCATCCTGGCCGAGCTTCGCGGCGATGAAGCGTTCTACTTCATCCGCAACTGCGCCTCCGGCCATCCCGGCTCGATCACCAGCTGCCACGCCGGCAGCCCCGAACAGACCTGGGACCAGCTGGGCCTGATGGTGAAGGCGTCGGCCGAAGGCTCCGGCCTGGAGTTCTCGGTGATCAAGCGCCTGCTGAAGATGACCATCGACGTGGTCGTGCACATCAAGGCGCATGCAGGCAGCCGCTACATCACCGGCATCGATTTCAGCCCCGAACGCGCGTTGGCCGCAGGGAGTGACGCCTGATGCTGCCCGGTCTTGAAGCCATGGCGTGTCCGGAAATGGCCGTGTCCATGGACGTGATGCAGCACGTGATCAACGTGGAATCGTCGCGCAACCCATACGCCATCGGCGTGGTTGGCGGCGCGCTGGTCCGCCAGCCCAAGCAGCTCGATGAGGCCCTGGCCACCGTGCGCATGCTGGAAGAGAAGGGCTACAACTTCTCGGTGGGCCTGGCCCAGGTCAATCGCTACAACCTGGCCAAGTACGGGCTGGACTCGTACGAGAAGGCGTTCCAGCAGTGCCCGAACCTGCAGGCCGCCTCGCGCATCCTGGCCGAGTGCTATGGACGCTCGGGCAAGGACTGGGGCAAGTCCTTCAGCTGCTACTACTCGGGCAACTTCACCACCGGCTTCCGCCACGGCTACGTGCAGAAGGTGTTCGCGTCCATTTCGCGCCAGCGCGGCAACATGGTCGCCGCCAACGGTGCCGCGCCAATCGACGTGGTCAGCCGTGCCCAGCGCCGCGTGGTCGACGTGGCCCACCACCCGCAGTTCAGCGGCCAGCCGCAGGGCGTGGCCGAAGCGCGCGTGCAGGCCATGCAGGCGCTCTCGCCCACGTATGCACAGGCCGTCGTGCCGGTGGACCCTGCGCGTGCCTATGAGGTCTACCCCTCCACCGGCGCGATGGTGCGCGGTGGCCTGGTCCGCACCGCCGACGCCGCGCTGTCACGCGTGGTGATGGGCGCCATGGACCAGGTGGTGCCGCAGCCGCAGGCGGCCCAGATGCCTGCACCGCAGCCCATCGCCCAGCAACCAGTCGCACCGCAGCCCATGCCGGCACAGAACGACGCCGGCCCGGTCGTGGTGCGCGCCTGGAGTGAACGCAATGCCCCGGTGGCATTACCCGCGCAGGCCGCACCTGCGCAGGCCATGCCGGTACAGAACATCCCCGCTGGGGATGAAGCCTTCGTGTTCTGAAGGACCGATCCAGTCGTGTTAGACCATCAACAAGGAAAACCCACCATGAAGCGTAACAACCTCGATATCGCCCAGGCCCAGCGCACGCTGAAGACCGTGCTGATGGCCGCTGCCTTCGCCGCTGCCGTGTTCGTGCCGGACGTGTTCGCCCAGTCCACCAACTTCGGCGGCACCGACACCAAGGTGTGCGGCTTCTTCTCCAACATCAACGGCCTGCTGAACATCGCCTCCATCGCCGTGGTGACCATCGCCGTCATCTTCGCCGGCTACCAGATCGCCTTCGCCCACAAGCGCATCGGTGACGTGGCCCCGATCCTGATCGGTGGCCTGCTGATCGGCGCCGCTGGCCAGATTGCCAAGATGCTGCTCGGTGACGGCGGTTCCAGCTCCTGCGCCGGCAGCGCCACCGGCGCCATCATGAACGCCGTCCAGTACTACAGTGCATAAGAACGTCCTGTTCCGCGGCTGCACGCGGCCAGCGATGTTTCTGGGCGTTCCGTACGTCCCGTTCTTCCTGGTCGCAGGCGGCTTGCTGTTGCTGAGCATGTACATCGACATGCGGCTGTTGATCACCATCCCGATTGCCATCTTCATCCTGCGTCACATGGCAAAGCGCGATGAAATGATCTTCCGCCTGATCGGGTTGCGCCTGCAGTTCAAGTTCCGCGCGCGCAACCTGCAGCAGCACGACGGAATGTGGGTGTTCACGCCCAACCATTACCGCGACAAGCCGCCGCCGTCGGACTGACCACGGCACGCTACAGGCCGGGCAGGCGATCACATCGCCTGCCCGGTGCAGGCCCCGCACCATCCCCGCAGCACCCTTTGGAAGCGCCCATGTTCAGTCCCGATACCTCGATCAGCGAATTCATTCCCCTGTCGTCCCATGTGGCGCCGACGGTCGTCAAGACCACGGGTGGAGACTTCCTGCTGACCTGGCACCTGGAAGGCCTGCCCTTCGTGGGGCGCGAGGATTGGGAGCTCGAACACCGCCACAACACCTTCAATCGACTGCTGCAGACCCTGCGCGCACCGGATTTCGTCAACGTCGCCTTCTGGGTGCACGACATCCGCCGTCGCCGCCAGCTCAAGGGCAGCAGCAAGTTCGGCCAGCGCTTCAACCAGGACGTGTCCGACCAGTACATGGGCATGCTGTCCTCGCAGCGCATCATGCAGAACGAGCTGTACCTGACCATGATCTACCGGCCGGTCGTGTCCGGTAAGCGCTTCATGGACAAGTCCTCCAGCATCACCCAGCTGCAGGCCGAGCAGGACCAGTCCGTGGCCAAGCTGCTGGAAATGGCCGGCAACGTGGAAGCGGTGATCCGCGACTACTCGCCGTACCGCATGGGCATGTACGAAGCCAAGAACGGCATGGTGTTCTCCGAGACCCTGGAGTTCTTCGGCTACCTGCTCAACCGCGTCGACGAGCCGGTACCGGTGCTGTCTGCGCCGGTCAAGGACTACCTGCCGATCAGCCGCCACATGTTCTCGGCCAAGACCGGCGATTTCGTGATCAGCACGCCCAACGGCGTCAATCACTTCGGCGCCATCCTCAACATCAAGGAATACGCCGAGGGCACCTATCCGGGCGTACTCAACGGCCTGAAGTACCTCGACTTCGAATACGTCATCACCCATTCGTTCAGCCCGATGGGCCGCCAGGACGCGCTCAAGGTGCTCGACCGCACCAAGGGCATGATGATCTCCTCCGGCGACAAGGCGGTCAGCCAGATCGTCGAGCTCGACCAGGCGATGGACCAGCTGTCCTCCGGCAACTTCGTGCTGGGTGAGTATCACTTCATCATGGCCGTCTACGCCGACAGCCAGGAAAAGCTCTCGCAGAACATCGCCACCACCCGCGCCGAGCTGTCCAACGCCGGGTTCGTGTCGACCAAGGAAGACCTGGCCGTCACCGCCTCGTTCTATTCGCAGTTCCCGGCCAACTGGCGCTACCGCACCCGCCTGGCCAACATCAGCTCGCTGAACTTCCTGGGCCTGTCGCCGCTGCACAACTTCGCCACCGGCAAGCAGCACAACAACCCGTGGGGCGACTGCGTAACCACGCTGCAGACCACCAACGGCCAGCCGTACTACTTCAACTTCCACGCCACCCACCCGTCGGAGAACTCGCTGGGCGAGAAGGCCATCGCCAACACCATGGTGATCGGCAAGTCTGGTACGGGTAAGACCGCACTGATCAACTTCCTGCTCAGCCAGGTGCAGAAGTACGACCCGTCGCCGACCATCTTCTTCTTCGACAAGGACCGCGGCGCGGAGATCTTCGTGCGCGCCTGCGGCGGCAACTACCTGGCGCTGGAGAATGGCCAGGCGACCGGCTTCAATCCGTTCCAGTGCGAGAACAACGAAGCCAACGTGCAGTTCCTGGCCGACCTGATCAAGGTGCTGGCCAACAAGCACGAGTACAGCGCCCGCGAGGAAGAGGACATCTTCCGCGGCGTCGAGAACATGCTCGACACCCCCATGCACCTGCGCAGCATGACCAACTTCCAGAAGAGCCTGCCCAACATGGGCGACGACGGCCTGTATGCGCGCCTGCGCAAGTGGACCTCGGGCAATTCGCTGGGCTGGGTGTTCGACAACCCGGTCGACACCGTCGACCTGAGTCGCGCCAACATCATCGGCTTCGACTACACCGACATCATCGACAACCCCGAAGTGCGCGTGCCGGTCATCAACTACCTGCTGCACCGCCTGGAATCGCTGATCGACGGCCGCCCGCTGATCTACGTGATGGACGAATTCTGGAAGATCCTGGACGGCGAGGGCGGCCTGAAGGAATTCGCCAAGAACAAGCAGAAGACCATCCGTAAGCAGAACGGCATGGGCATCTTCGCCACCCAGAGCCCGGAAGATGCGCTCAAGAGCGACATCGCCGCGGCGCTGATCGAGCAGACCGCCACGCTGATCCTGCTGCCCAACCCCAATGCCAGCCGCTCGGATTACATCGACGGCCTGAAGCTTACCGAGTCCGAGTTCAAGGTGGTCACCGCCCTGGACGAGCGCTCGCGCTGCTTCCTGGTCAAGCAGGGCCATGCCGCCAGCGTGTGCCAGCTCAACCTGCGTGGCATGGATGACATCCTGTCGGTGATTTCGGCCTCCACCGACAATATCGACGTGATGCACCGCGTCCTGCTCGACGCCGCCCAGCGCGAGAAGGTATCGCAGGCCGACCTCACCCCGGACCAGTGGCTCAGTGAGTTCTACAGGAAGCGCAAGGGCTCTGGAAAGCCCGCCGGGACACGACAGGACGCCGTTGCCTGACGGTCCCCCGGCCGATCAGGGACAGGCTTTCGCCGCATTCGATGGAGATAATTATGGACATTGCCATGAACAAGAACACGACCCGCCGCCGTCACTTCAGCTTCCGCCTGGCCGCCCTGTCGCTGGTGACCGTGCTGATGTGCAACGCGCCCGCGCCCGCCTACACGATGCCCGTGGTCGAAGTCGGCCCGAGCGTGTACCAGCAGATCATGAACCAGATCAACACCTACAAGGCCGAGATCACCGCGTACGCCTCCAAGGTGCAGGACGCGGCCGAGTATGTCGAACAGCGCACCCGCTGGATCCGCACGCTGGAGCAGTATGCGCAGGCGTTGGTCCAGGTGCAGGCGGTACTCAACAACTTTGGCATGCCGCAGGGTATCGCGCTCACGCCAGTGGCGGACAACTATCTGGTTGCGCAAAGCTGTGGCGGTACTACCGACCTGAGCGTGACCGGCCTGTTCAAGACCTTCGTCTTCAACCCGAAGGCCGATTTCAAGCAACAGCAGACACAAATCTGCGTGAACATCCGCATGATGCAGAACCGGAAGTACAACGAGGCGGTCAAGTTCATGACCGAATCTGTGCCGCTGATGCAGTCGTCGCTCACCCGGATTTTCAACATGCGTATTTTCAGCAACAGCCAGGGCAACGTGCAGGGCACGGACAGTGAAGCCCTTCGCATGGCCAACGACCTGGCGGTTCAGGCGCAGATTTGGCAATCGCGGATGCACTCGTACGACGCCTACATCGAGGTGATGGAAGCCAACCAGAAGGTGGTTGCCGAGAACGCCCTCAAAGGCGATACAACCAACCAGATCATCGGGACACTGGTGAAGACCGCCGCCCTCAAGGGCGCGCTCAGCGTCAAGTAACTCGCCCAAGCAGGTTCAGCGGGTCTGCAAAGTAATGCCGGACCCAAAGCAGTAGCAGCATCACCAAGGGATTGTGGAAATGTCGATCAGGTCGATTGCCAACGTTTTTGATTTCTCGGGCGGATTGCAGGATCTGCTGGGCTACGCAGTGCGTGTCCAGTCGATTGGCGACTTCGTGTTCTTCAAGCTGATCCTGGATTACCTGCGCGAGCGCATCAACGATTTCGGTATCGAGATGATGGGCCGCATGATGGCCTGGGTCGGCGGTATTGCCTTGATCCTGATGACCCTGTGGGTGCTGATCCAGGGCTACCGCATCGTCACTGGCCAGAGCCGCGACTCGATGATGGTGCTGGTCACCAACATGGCCCGCGCGGCGCTGATCATCAGTGTGGCAACGTCGATGGCGATGTTCGGCAGCAGCGTCAGTGACTTCCTGACCAAGGACGTTGGTGGCCTGATCACTCGCGTTGTCACCGGCAAGAGCGGCACCGCTGAAGACCAGATCGACAAGAGCCTGGCCTGGATGCAGGTGGCGTTGTCCAGTATCGATGCGATCAAGGTGCTGGACGATGGCGGCCTGCGCGAGGAAAAGACGCGTGCCATGTGGTTCATCGGCATTGGTACGGGCGGCCCGGCCGTGACGGCTGGCGCCATGCTGCTGCTTTACCAGGTTGCAATCGCGCTGTTCATCGGGTTCGGGCCGCTCTTCATTCTGTGTCTACTGTTCGACCAGACCAAGCAGTTCTTCCAGAAGTGGTTGTTCTATGGCATAGGCACCATGTTCTCCATGGCGGTGCTGTCGGCCATGGTCTCCATCGCGTTGGACATGGTCATTCGTGTTTCGGCGGCATTCTGGACATCGTCGCTGATCAACAGCTTCTTCCTCGATGATGCGATGAGCGACGGCATGACCAGCCAGGCCATGCAGCAAGGTGGCATGGGCCTCATCCTCACGACACTGATTCTGACTGCGCCCCCAATGGCCGCGATGTTCTTCCAGGGTACGTTGGGTAGCTTCATGGCATATTCCCAGATAGGTGGCTCGGCAGCCGCCGGCCCGCAAGGCCAGCCGCCGGGGTCGTACACTCCAGCGCAGACCAAGAATGACGATGCAGGATCAGTAGGCCAGGTGGTACAGCCAACCGTGAGGAGCACTTCTGAGGCCGGAAGTACCGCCAGCGGGTCTGGAAAGTACGGCAACGCTGATTCACGGTGAGACACGTTCAGCGGCGTTGCAATGACACGAGAGGTGGAGGTTCTTGTATGCAAAACAAGCTTTTGTTTGCACTGTTGATGCTGGTTCCCTTTGCGGCACTCGCGGAGGGCAATTGCCCACCTGGCCACTACCCAATTGGAGGACAAGGCGTTCAAGGTTGCGCCCCTATTCCGGGCGGCGGAACGGGCGCGAATGGTGTTTCTCCTCGACCAACCGGGAAGTGGGAAACGCGCTGGGGTGCGATTGCTGAAGACAAGTCTCCCAGTCCAGGTGCACCTCTCGCTACGGGGGCGGCTGTTTCCCAAAAGTCAAAGCGCGCCGCGTCGTCACTTGCGATGGATGAGTGTAGAAAACAAGGCGGGAACAAGTGTGAAGTTCGTCTCGCCTACTACAACCAATGCGCTGCAATAGCGGATCCTGGCACTTCGTCTGGCGTCATAGCTGGTGGCACTTCCATTGCTGCGCATGCGGAAACGCTTGAGCAGGCAAAGGGTCTGGCAGTTCGTGACTGTAAGCAAGCGAATGGCGGTGGCGACTGCACCGTCTCTTATTCTGCGTGTAGCATGTCCGAGTTCAAATCTTTCTGAATGGCTTGTGCGCTTGAACGGAATCAGGAGCGGCCTGTGATTCGAGTACTGATTGTCCTTGTAGGTCTGGTATTGCTTCCTGTGACCGGGATCGCGGAAGGACGCTGTCCTCCCGGTCAATACCCGATTGGGGGGCAGGGCGTTCAGGGATGTGCGCCAATCCCCGGTTCCGGATCAGAAGCGGGTTCGGGTTCTCCACGTCCCACAGGTGTTTGGCACAAGACGTGGGGCGCAATTGCGATCTCGACCGATGGAGCGGCAGGTGCATCGACGGGCAAGCTCAGCAAGGCTGACGCAGCGAAGGACTCCGAGGCAAACTGCGCGAAGAGTGGCGGCCGTTCCTGCAAGGTTGCTTTCACATTCAAGAATCAGTGCGGTGCAGCGACGGTGCCAACTTCCGGGGATGGTGGTACAAGTTTCGGTCGCGCCGAAACCAAGGAGAAGGCCGAAGAGCTGGCGATGGACCGGTGCGCTTCCGATGGTGGTATTGGATGCAATGTGATCTACGCAGCCTGCGCGCAGCCTGAGTTCGAGTCGTATTGACATTGCCCCGTGCGGACAATCGAGTGATCCCGCATTGAATCAGGTTTTCTCGGCGAGCGTCCAAGTGTGGTTCGATGCGCGCCTTGGGGCCCTTCGTCAGGTAAGAACATCGCGCTGGACCTCTGCGCCAAGTGCGGCGGGGTAGGTTGTCGCAGGATACATTCCGCGCGTGCCAAGCCGAAGTTTGAAGCATTCTGAGAAGGTGTGTCTCGTAGTTTAATTTTTCAGGTTCAAGGACGACATCATGCGACATTCTCTTGCTCTATCTCGGTGTTCGGCTGTTCGACTTCCGGCATGCTTCTTGGTGCTGTTGCCGATCGCGTTTTGCTCTGCTCATGCCCAGACGGCAGCGGTGGTCGACGAGGGGGGCGGTGCTGCTTCCCCGGTAGGTGTACCCGCTGCCGCTGAATCGACCGGTGTGCAGGAGGTGGCGGCTGTCGCTCAGCCTGCCTTGGTCAACCTGCCTGCGACGGTGACTCCGGGCATCGAGCCGAGGCCGGTGGAGCCGGCGCCCTCGCGACCAGCCACTGCGGTTGACGAAGTAGAGGCTGAAGCTTCGACTCTAAGTGACCCGACCGCCGCTGATGCTCCGGCCGCAGCGCCCGCTGCGCCGATCGGTGCTGCGTCCGTTGCAGGAGTACTTCATGGGGCCCAACCCCCGGCGAGTCCTTCTGCACCGGTCAACGCGGACACTGCAACTGTAGCTGCCGACACTGCTGCTGCGGTCGGTCCGCGAGGCGAGTCATCACCTTTGGTCGAACCGGCGCCCGTCGCTCCGCGCCCGCTGCCTATCCCCACCCTCGCCAATGACAACAACCAGATCGAGCGTCAGCTCGGTGCGCGTTGTCCGAACGACCTTGCAGCGCGTCTGGCCACCCAGGCAGACCTCCTTATCGGTGCCTGCCAAGGCACGCTGCCGCCGCACCTTTCAGCGTTGCTGGTGTCCATTCCGGAACAGCAACTGCTGCTGCCGCGCACTTGGCGCGAGCGCCAGGTCTCTCAGAAGGGATGGTTCAAGGCCGTGCCGGGCTACGGGCTGCGCCCGGACTTCCTGGCGGTGCAGGGCGATGTCTGGGTGCGTTCGTTCGAAGGCGCTGACCCGTCCACCACGGTGTACCTGGTGTCCGGCCCGTTCGCGTGTGCCGACAACCGCGGCCCCGACGCCGAGCCGGTCAAGACGGTGCGTCTGCCGGCCGGCAGCTGCCGCGAAGGGCTGGTGCAGCAGCGCGTCTACCGCGTGAGTGCTGGCGCGGCGCCGGTGGACATCACCCAGCAGGCGCTGCCGGCAGAGCCGTTGCTGTCGGATGCCGACCGGAAGCGTTACGGCGCCGACGGCGCACGCGTGCAGCTGGATGCGGGAAAACTGCAGTTTGGCCCGGCGTTGCGCTGGTATGTGGACGTTGGCACCACCGAGAAACCCGAGCCGCGCAGCTACGGCGAGTGGGGCCGGCTGCACCTGGGCTTCGCGGTCTGGAATGGCGAGCGCTTCGAGCCGCGCGATACCGTGCCGCGCGCGGTGTGGCCGTGCGATCCGGTCGCGCCGGGCGACGCCAGCTGCGGTGCCTACGCCGATGCCGGGCGCGACCCGTTCATCGTGGTCGGCGCCTCGGCCCAGGGTGTGACCGCGACACCTTGAGTCCATGGCTTTGACCCCGTAGCAAAAAAGCGCCCCTCGAGGCGCTTTCTTTTTGTGTGCACAGCAGCGACTGCGTAAGCTCAGCTCTGGTCCACCAACGCGAACCGTGGCCGCAGCACACCTTCCAACTCGACCTGTGCGGTGAACATCTCATACGGCCGCACCCACAGTCCCAGGTCCTCGTCGAGCGGGCGATACAGCACCATTGGCAGCAAGGTCTCGCTGTGGCGCACCACGTCGATCACCTGATAGTTGCCGCCCTTGAAATGGCGGTAGTGGCCCGGGGCAAGGACGGGCAGGGGCGCAAGGTCGGACATGGGGGAAATGCAGGCGTTGGAAAGGTCGCATTATGGCAGCGACGGGGTGGATGCCGGAGGTCAGGCGGTCATGCTGCGCGTGGCAGCCTGGCTTTCGGTCAGCTGGCGGTTCTGCTGCTCCAGCTGTTGGCTGGCGGCGGTGGCCTCCATCTGGCGGCTGCTCTGCTCCAGCGGCGTGTTCATGGCAACCACGGTGTCGACGCTGACGCGCAGGTGGGCTGGATCATCTACCTTGCCCTGTACGGCAAACGTGCGGGCGGCATCGCCGCTCATCAGCACGGCATCGATACGCGTACCACCGGCGGCATGCATTTCCGTGGCCAGGCTGCCGGCGAGCTGGTCGCTGGCGTGATCGGGTACGCGTCCTACGCGCGCATCCTGGGAATGGACGCCACGCCGGGCATCCTGGAACAGCGAGTACCCCGGATGGCCCGCCTCATCCATGCGTGAACTGCTCTGGTCGTTGCGGTGTTGTTCCGTATCGCGGCGACCGGGTTCGCCCGGTTCTAGCGGCCCGCGCATCTTGTCGTAGGCATCCATCACACCGCCCGGGACACCTCGGGAGATGACGGTTGCTCCCGTGCGCAGTCCCTCGATGTCACTGCGGTACTCGCCGATCATCCGGGCATTGTCGTCGGCCAGCATGCGCGCTCGGCCAGTGGCCAACACCGATTGGTCGCCAAGGAACTGACCCATCTTGTGGGAGTCCAGCGATGCGGTCGCCGCGACGAGCGGGTAGTCGGGTATCAGCAGGTTGAGGGCGCTGTTGCTGTATTGCGCCTTGGAGAGGGTGTCGATCTCCTGCTGCCGGGCATACACCCGCACCTCGCCAAAGTGTGGCGAGGCCGCGCTGACGGCATCGGCGGCCATGACGTGGTTGATTACGCTGTGGCCACCTTCCGGGATGCGGTAGCCGCTCAGGCTGACCGCACCGTAGGCGTTGAAGGTCTCACCCTTGAGCCCATGGTGGTGAGCGGTGATCTGGGCAAGCGAGCCGCCAAGGGAGTGGCCGGTGACGGTCACCAGGATGTCTCGCCCGGCGTTGTCGCTCAGTCGCTTGGCTTCGTCAACGGCGCGCTGGGTAAGGGTGATCGCCTGGACCGCTTGAGGGTTGCTCCGTGCAAGCACCATGGGTGCGTCGGTGAGTACGCCATCCTTGATCAACTCTGCCGTCCCGCGATGGGCAACGACGATTTCCTTCGAATCCACCCGCTGGTAGATCGTTCCCTGATATCCAGTTCGCGGATCATTTACGTGCTCGCGAATCTTGTACTGATTGCCACTGAGATAGACTTTCTCTTCCTGTCCAGCATCCCGCCGTCCGACCTTTCTGTCGGCGTAGGCATCATCCGCAAGTGCGGCGTAGTCCTGGCTGGTGATGGTCACCGAGCTTCCTCAACCGCCGTGATCGATATCGAGAAGAGCGAGTCGCGTAGTCCCTCCCGATACTCCGATGGGTCTTCTTCACCGCTGGATGCGTAGTCGTCAATGGCAGGAACATCCGACGAGCCTTCGACCTGGCCTGCGCGGGGATAGTCACGGAGCGGGTAAAAGCGCGTGTACGCCTTTCCGCCCACCAGATCCGGTGCATCCACGAACGTCAGGAACCGCGTCTCCTCCTGCGCGCCAGTGGCCTTCAGCAGCGCACCTGCGCCAGTGAATTCCCAGCGGCAGATCCCACGCCCGTAGTAGTCCTGGTCCTTCATGCGGTCCAGATACACAGTGCCTTGGTATTCCTCGTCGGAGATGCGGGTCAGCTCCAGTGGTTCCTGGCTGGTGATGCGCGATGCTGTGCCCGTAGCCGTTTCGATGTTGCCACACTGGTCTTCATTGATGACGTCGTACTGGGCGGTGCCGCGGACATGCCGGAACGCGCCGGGTGCGCCATGGAGGCGCAGCGTGATCTGGTATGCCTTGACCGGTGCTGGGTTGAGGGTGGCAAGCCCACGCCCACCGGCAGCGACATCGGCTTCGGCGTTGGACAGATCATGGCTCATGGCAGGCTCCGAACGGTTACAGGCCGTCATCAATACGGCGGTCAGGCAGAACAGGGTCAGTCGCTTCAAGGTGGCACTCCAGCCGGGCGTTCGCGTACAGGGCCGCGCAGCGAATCATCGGGGCGAACGAGACAGATCGCCGGTACCCCGATGCTAGCAGGAGAGGCCAATCTGCCTGTGTGTACTGGTCACGGTTCCAACCGAAGACTAGTCGCTGTCCATATCGCTCGGCGGCCCGGCGCGACAGGCCAGCACCAACTGCGTGACGGCATCGGCACTCATCGGCCGGGCCAGGTAATACCCCTGCGCCTCGTTGCAGTCCCACAGCCGCAGCAGCGACAGCTCGGACTCATGCTCCACACCCTCGGCCACGGTGCGGTAGCCCAGCTGCTGGGCGAGCCGGATGATGGCCTCCACCTTCAGCCGCGCGGTACGCGATCGCGCCAGGCCGGTGACCAGGCTCTGGTCCACCTTGATGTGGCTGATCGGCACTTCGCTCAGGTACCCGAAGTTGCTGTAACCACTGCCGAAGTCGTCGATGGCGATGCGCACGCCGGCAGCGGCCATCGCGCGCAGCTGGGGCAGGGCGGCGGGGTGGCTGTGCAGCCACTGGCCTTCGGTGATCTCTACTTCAATCTGTGAGGGCACCAGCCCGTTCGCCTGCAGGCGCCCGGCCATGCCGGTCCACAGGTTGGCGTTATCGAAATCGCGCGGGGACAGGTTGATCGACAAGGTGAACCCCGGCAGCAGCTGCTGCCAGCGCGCCGCCTGCGCGAACGCGTGCTCGATCACCCACTGGCTGAGCGCCGGCATCAGCGCCGTGCACTCGAGCACCGGAATGAACTCACCCGGGGTGATGGGGCCCAGCATCGGGTGGGTCCAGCGCAGCAATGCTTCGGCCGACACCGGCTGGCCATCGCGAAGGTCATAGCGCGGCTGGTAGACCAGGCTGAACTGGTCCTGGGCCAGCCCGCGCGCGGCATCGGAGGCGAGCCGGTAGCGGCGGCGCAGGTGCGCATCGCGGTCGGCCGAGTACCAGCACAGGCACGCGTCGGTCTGCAGTGCGTGATTCAGCGCCACCATGCATTTGCGCACCAGGTCGCCGGCTTCATCCGGATCGGCACGGAAATCGCACAGCCCGGCGTGGAACTGCGGCGACATTGGAATGCTGCCGACCATCAACGGCCGCCGCATGCGCTCGCGCAGCCGCTGCATCAACGCCTCGACCTGCGCGTGGTCGTGGTTGCGCACCACAAAGGCGAACCGGGTGGAGGCCACGTGGTAGACCTGCACGTCGTCGGTCAGCACTTCCTGCACGCGCAGCGACGCCTGCCGGAGCAGGGATTCCACCGGTTTGAGGCCCAACGCCTGGCCGGCGTCATTGGCGCTCTGCAGGTCGAACACATCCAGCAGCACGCCGGTGAACTGGTTGCCGCCGTCCTGGCGGCCGAGCACGCTCAGGTCGGCCTGGAACTGCTGGCGGTTGGGCAGCCCGCTGATCGGCTCGCGCCGGCCCAGCGACATCTTCAGTTCCATCTGGTTGACCACGATCCGCGCCAGGGTCTGCAGCTGGCGCTGCTCATCGGCGGTCAGCACGCGCGGGGTGCGGTCCATCAGGCACAGCGTGCCCAGCGCGATGCCGTTGCGGGTGACCAAAGGCGCGCCGGCGTAGAAACGCATCTGCTCGGGGCCGGCCACGATCGGGTTGTCGTGGAAGCGGGGGTCCTGGCGCAGGTCTTCGATCTGCAGGATCCCGCTGGACTGCAGCGCGCACGAGCAGATCGAGTGGTGGCGGTCGGTGCGTTCCAGTGCCAGCCCGACCCGCGAGATGAAGCGCTGCGAGTCGGCGTCGACGATGGAGATCAGCGCAATGGCGGTGCCGAAGGTAAACGCCGCCAGTTCGGTGACCGGGTCCAGCGAGCGCCCCAAGGCGGGATCCATCACGTTGAGCGCTTCGATCAGCGCAATGCGTTCCAGATCCTGGCTGCGGTCGAGCATTCCGTGCGTCCTGTCAAACGGAGTACGCAGGTACTATCCCGCCGCGTTTGCAGTGCCGGTGTGAAGTGCGCCGTTCAGGTATGAAGCATTCACCTCGGCACGCATCAGGTCGCCGGCGACGAATCCTTCAACAGCGTCACCAACTGCTTGAGCCGGTAGGGTTTCGGCAGGAATTCCACATTTTCCGGAAGCGGCGGCAGCTGGGAGCGCGCATAGCCGGACGACAGGATCATCCGGGCGTTCGGCAGGGCATTGGCGACATGCGCGCTCAATTCCAGGCCGCTCATGCCCTCGGGCATGTTGACGTCGCTGAACACGACATCGAAACCGCCGTTCAGGTCGATCAATTGGACGGCCGACGGGCCGTCGGTCGCCGTATGCACATCGATGCCGAAATCACGCAGCGCCTGTCCGATCAGCTCGCGCAGGTCTTCCTGGTCTTCGACCATCAACACACGAAGGGGCTCAGACATGCGCGACTTCCTCTAGGGCAGGTAACAACAAGCGGACAGTGGTGCCGCGTCCGGGGGCGGTCTGTACATCGACGAAACCGTCGCACTGGGACACGAAGCCAAATACCTGGCTCAGGCCCAGACCGCTGCCCTTGCCGACTTCCTTGGTGGTGAAGAACGGTTCGCTGGCACGCTCGGCCACATCCGGCGGCATGCCATTGCCCTGGTCCGTCACCGCGATGGCCACATAGCGGCGCTGCGTGGGGTTGGCCAGGTCCGGGGCCAGGCGGTGTTCGGCCGTGGCACTGATGGTGATGGTCCCGCCCTGCGGCATGGCCTCGCAGCTGTTGAGCAGCAGGTTCAATACAGCCGTATGCAACTGTACGCCATCGGTGGTGATTCGAGGTAGGTCGAAAGGCACTTCCAGACGCAGCCGGATGTTGTCCGGGCAGGCACGCTGCAGCACCGGCAGTTCCTGTTCGAACAGCCGCGCTACCTGCAAGGGCTCGCGTACCAGGGTCTGGTCGGCCGAGAACGCCAGCAGCTGGCGGGTCAGCAGCGAGCCCCGGTCGGCGGCGGCCTGGGCCAGTTCGGTCAGCTCGCGGGTGCGCGCATCGGCGCCGGGGCGCAGCGAGATCAGGTCCAGCGCGTTGCCGATGGTCGTCAACAGATTGTTGAATTCGTGCGCCAGCCCACGCGTGAGCCGGCCCACGCCCTCGAACTGCTGCAACTGCTCGCGGGCACGCTGGGCGTCCTGCAGCAGGCGCTGGGCGTGGTAACGCTCGGTGACGTCCTGGGTGACCTTGACGAAGCCGAGCAGGGTGCCGTCCTGGCGCACGGCTTCGATCACCTCGCTGGCGCGGAAGCATTCGCCGCTGCGGCGCACCCGCCAGCCTTCGCCAGCGTAGCGGCCATGCTGCTCGGCTTGGCCGAGGGTGTGTTCGGCGGTGCCGGAGGCGCGCTCGTCGGGGGCGTAGAACAGCCGCACGTGCTGCCCCATCACTTCTTCGGTGGAATAACCCTTGACCCGCTCGCAGCCCCGATTCCAGCTGCGGATGCAGCCTTGAGCGTCAAGCAGGTAAATCGCGTGATCGGATACGTGATCGATCAACAGCTGCAACTGCAGACGATCATCAGCAAGCGGCGCGATATCGGTGACTGCCTGGACCACGGCGGCGGTTTTACTCCCCTTTAAGGGGCTGAACCGTAGAAGTCGGGATGTGAAGATAGTGTCAACATTGGTTCTGAACACGTCGCCATTTGGCGTATAACGCCCGAATTCACAGTTCGGTTAACATCGAACCCCTTTTCACCCTGGAACCGTGTGCATGAATGCAGCGCCAACCGCTCGCGATCGCTGGATCTGGCTGGCATCGGCCGGCCTGATGGCCTTCACCATCGGCCTGGAGCTGGTGGTGCCGCTGGGCTATGCGGTGTGGCTGACGTACTTCATCGCGGTGGGCGTCACCCTGTTCCAGCGCCGGCTGGAGGTGCCGCTGCTGGTCGCGGCCGGCTCGTGCATCCTGCTGGTCGTCGGGTACCACCTGGCCCCGGCGAGCACCAATTCCGCATTTTCATTCGTCAACCGCACCATTGGCGGGATCTGCTTCCTGTTGATGGCGTTGACGGTGATCAAGGCCATCCAGGCCCGGCGTACGGCCGCCGATGCGCTGTGGCTGCAGGAAGGCGAGAACGCGGTGACGGTGAGCCTGCGCGGGGATCCGGAACCGCGCACGCTGGCCGACGAAGCCATGCGCACGCTGTGCGCGCAGCTGAACGCGGATGTGGGTGCGGTCTATCGCCTGCAGGGCGAACGCCTGGTGCTGGTTGGCGGCGCGGCGCTGCCGCCGCACCTGCCCGATTCCCTCATGGCGTCTGCCGGGCAGTGGGGCGAAGTCCTGCGACAGGGCCAGCCGCGTCGGCTGGAAGAAAGCGAAAGCCTGCTTGAGATTGAAACCGCGCTGGGCCGCACCCCCGTGCACCAGCGCCTGCTGGGACCGATCACCGCTGATGGCGCGGTGATCGGGTTGATCGAGCTGGGGCGCGCGGGCGTGTCCCCGGCGCGTTCACTGGAACTGGAACTGCTGTTGCAGTGCGCCGAGCCGATCGGCATGGCGCTGCGCACCGCACTGCTGCGCGCGCAGCTGGTGGAGCTGCTGGAAGAAACCCAGCGCCAGAGCGAAGAGCTGCAGACCCAGCAGGAAGAGCTGCGGGTGGCCAATGAAGAACTGGAAGAACAGAGCCGCAGCCTGCTGCACTCGCAGGCCAACCTGGAACAGCAGCAGGCCGAGCTGGAACAGACCAACGTGCAGCTGGAAGAGCGCACCCATGAACTGGAATCGCGCCAGCAGGCACTGCTGATCGCGCAGGGCCAGCTGGTGCAGAACAGCCGCGAACTGGAGGCCAGTTCGCGCTACAAGTCCGAGTTCCTGGCCAACATGTCGCACGAGCTGCGCACCCCGCTCAACAGTGCGCTGATCCTGGCCAAACTGCTGGCCGACAACAAGGACGGCACGCTGACCGCCGAACAGGTCAAGTACGCGCAGGCCATCCACTCGTCCAACAACGACCTGCTGGCGCTGATCAATGACATCCTGGACCTGTCGCGCATCGAAGCCGGGCATGTCGAACTGGCCGAAGAAAACCTGGCGGTGTCCAGCGTGCTGCAGCGCCTGAAGGAGACCTTCGAGCCGCTGGCCGCGCAGAAGGGCCTGGCGCTGGACATCCGCGCCGACACCGATGCGCCCAGCCAGCTGGTGGCCGATGGCCAGCGCCTGCAGCAGATCCTGAAGAACCTGCTGGCCAACGCGGTCAAGTTCACCGAACACGGCAGTGTCTCGCTGGTGGTGCGCGGCAACGGGGCAGGGCGCATCCAGTTCGCGGTGACCGATACCGGTATCGGCATTCCGCAGGCGCAGACCGACGTGATCTTCGAAGCGTTCCGCCAGGCCGATGGCAGCACCCGGCGCCGTTACGGCGGCACGGGCCTGGGCCTGTCGATCTCGCGCGACCTGGCCGCGCGCATGGGCGGTAGCATTTCCGTGTCCAGCGAGCCCGGTCGCGGCAGCTGCTTCACCCTGGACCTGCCGCTGGCGGCGGGTACTGCGACGGCAGCGCCGATGGCGGCGCCTGACGTGCGCCCGGCGCCGGCCGCCAAGCCGGCCGCACCGGCGCCGCTGTTCGGCAGCGCGCATGACGCGTCCGCCGCTGCCCCTTCGCCGCGCGTGGTGGATGACCGTGGCCGCCGCAGCCGCGCCGGGCGGATGATCCTGGTGGTCGAGGACGATGTGACCTTCGCCGAGGCGCTGGTGGGCATGGCCCATGAGCTGGACTTCGACTGCGTGGTCGCGCAGACCGCCGAAGAAGCCCTCGCGCTGGCCGCCGAGCTGCGCCCCAACGGCGTGCTGCTCGATATCGGCCTGCCCGATGTGTCCGGCCTGAGCGTGCTGGAGCGGCTCAAGCGCGACCCGGCCACCCGGCATATCCCGGTGCACGTGGTCTCCGGGCTGGAACGCTCGCAGGTGGCGATGGAGCTGGGCGCGATCGGGTATGTGATCAAGCCGGCCACGCGCGAACGCCTGGTCGAGGCGATCCAGCAGCTGGAAGCCACCAGCGAGCGCGACGTGCGCCGCCTGCTCATCGTCGAGGACGACAGCGCGCTGCGCTCCAACCTGCAGCTGCTGCTGGGCCGCGACCAGCTGGAAATCACCGCAGTGGGCAGCCTCGCCGAAGCAAAGGCCGAACTGGGCACCTCCACCTTCGATTGCATGGTCACCGACCTGGCGCTGCCCGACGGCACCGGCTACGACCTGCTCGAATACATGGCCGGCAACGAGGCGGTCGCCTTCCCGCCGGTCATCGTCTACACCGGGCGCGCACTGACCCGCGACGAAGAGCAGCGCCTGCGCCGCTATTCCAAGAGCATCATCATCAAGGGCGCGCGCTCGCCCGAGCGCCTGCTCGATGAAGTGACCCTGTTCCTGCACAGCGTGGAAGCCTCGCTGCCCAGTGACCAGCAGCGCCTGCTGCGCGAAGCGCGCCGCCGCGATGCGGTGCTGGATGGGCGCACCGTGCTGCTGGCCGAGGACGACGTGCGCAACATCTTCGCCCTGTCCAGCGTGCTGGAGCCGCTGGGGGTGAAGCTGGAAATCGCCCGCAACGGTCGGGAAGCCCTGGACAAACTGGGCCCTGACATCGACCTGGTGCTGATGGACATCATGATGCCGGAGATGGACGGGCTGACCGCAATGCGCGAAATCCGCCGTGACAACCGCTGGCGCGACCTGCCGATCATCGCGCTGACCGCCAAGGCCATGCCCGATGACCGCGAGCATTGCCTGCAGGCCGGTGCCAACGATTACATCGCCAAGCCCATCGATGTGGACAAGCTGGTCTCGCTGTGCCGCGTGTGGTGTTCGCGCCGATGAACGACGCCGAGCTGTTCGACCTGGAGTTGCGGCTGCTGTTGGAGGCCGTATACCAGCGCTACCACTACGACTTCCGCGACTACGCGCTGGCGTCGCTGCGCCGGCGCATGCGCCACGCCATGGCCCGCTTCGAGTGCGACAACATGGGCACGCTGCAGCACCGGCTGCTGCATGAGCCGGAAACCTTTGCGCTGGCCATGCAGTACTTCACCGTGCAGGTCTCGGAAATGTTCCGTGACCCGGCCTACTTCCGCATGCTGCGCGAGCACGCCATCCCGGTGCTGCGCACCTATCCGTCGATCAAGCTGTGGATCGCCGGCTGCAGCACCGGCGAGGAAGTGTGGTCGCTGGCGATCCTGCTGCAGGAAGAAGGCCTGCTGGACCGCGCCATCATCTACGCCACCGACATCAACCCCGATGCGCTGGAAGCCGCCGAAACCGGCGCGTTCGCGCTGGACCGTATGGCCCAGTTCAGCCGCAACTACCTGGAAGCGGGCGGCACCGGTTCGTTGTCGGACTACTACAGCAGCGGCTACGGCAGCGTGGTGTTCGACCGCCGGCTCAAGCGCAACATCGTGTTCGCCGACCACAGCCTGGCCACCGACACCGTGTTTTCCGAAGTACACCTGGTGTCGTGCCGCAACGTGCTGATCTACTTCCAGCGCGCCCTGCAGGACCGCGCCATTGGCCTGTTCCATGAGGCGCTGGTGCACCGTGGCTTCCTCGGCCTGGGCAGCAAGGAATCGCTGCAGTTCGGCGAGCACGCCGATGAATTCGAAGCCTGCGCGCGCGAACAGCGCCTGTACCGGAAGCTGGCCTGATGGACGCCCCGGTCGAGCAGCCCGAGTTCGAGGTCATCGTGGTCGGCGCCTCCGCCGGCGGCGTGAGCGCGCTGCAGCAGCTGCTGGCCGCGCTGCCGGCGGACCTGCCGATGCCGGTGCTGGTGGTGCTGCACCTGCCGCGTGACCGCCCCAGCCGGATCGCCGACCTGCTCGGCCTGCGTTGCCCGCTGGCGGTGGGCGAAGCCGAGGACAAGCAGCCGCTGGCGCCCGGTACGGTGACCTTCGCGCCGCCGGACTACCATCTGCTGGTCGAAAGCCGCAGCGCCCTGGCGTTGTCGGTCGACGCGCCGGTGCTGTTCTCGCGGCCGGCGATCGACCCGCTGTTCGAAAGCGCCGCCGAGGTGTTCGGCAGTGGCGTGCTCGCCATCCTGCTGACCGGGGCCAGCAACGACGGCAGCGCCGGCGTTGCCGCGGTCCGCAGCGCCGGTGGGCAGGCCTGGATCCAAAGCCCCGATGATGCCTATTCCCCGATCATGCCGGCGGCTGCGCTGGCACATGCCGGCGCCGATGCGGTGCTGACGCTCACCTCCCTATGCTCGCGCATGAAAGGCCTTGCCCGATGAACCTTATCGAGTCCACCACGACGCCGGCCACCGAGCGCGTGAACCTGCTCATCGTCGATGACGTCCCGCAGAACCTGGTCGCCATGGAGGCGCTGCTGCGCCGCGACGGCCTGGATATCCTGTGCGCGGCCTCGGGTGCCGAAGCGCTGGAACTGCTGCTGGAACACGAAGTGGCGCTGGCGCTGCTGGACGTGCACATGCCGGAGATCGATGGTTTTTCGCTGGCCGAGCTGATGCGCGGTTCGCAGCGCAGCCGCGATGTGCCGATCATCTTCCTGACCGCCTCGCCGAACGACCCGGTGCGCGCCTTCAAGGGCTACGAAAGCGGCGCGGTGGATTTCCTGCACAAGCCGATCGAGCCGCAGGTGATCATGAGCAAGGTCAATGTGTTCATCGAGCTCTACCAGCAGAAGCAGCTGCTCAAGGCGCGCAACCAGGCCCTGGAGCACGCGCTCAAGCTCAACGAAACCATGATGGCGGTGCTCACCCACGACCTGCGTACGCCGTTGTCGGCGATCCTGTTGTGCGCCGACAAACTGTCGCTGGACCTGCCCGACGACCCGTCCGCGCAGCAGACCCTGGTGCACCTGGAAAACAGCGCGGTGCGCATGGCGCGGATGGTCGAGCAGCTGCTGGATTTCTCGCGGATCCGCAGCGGTGGCCTGCGCCTGCAGACCGAGGAATGCGATCTGGCCGAAGTGGCGGCCGTGGTGGTCAACGAGGTCGGCCGCGCCCACCCGAAGGCGAAGATCGAGCTGCAGGTGGAAGGGGATACCCGCCTGCAGGGCGATCCGGACCGCTTGGCGCAGCTGCTCTCCAACCTGATCGGCAACGCGGTGCTGCATGGCGGCGATGCGCCGGTGCAGGTGCTGGTGCGTGGCCTTCCCGGCGATTCGCTGCGGCTGCAGGTGCGCAATGCCGGCCAGATTCCGGAAGCGCTGCTGCCGCGCCTGTTCGAGCCGTTCAAGGCCAGTTTCCACGACAGCCGCGGGCTTGGGCTGGGGCTGTTCATTGCCCACGAGTTTGCCCGGGCGCATGGTGGGTTGCTGTCGGCGCGGAACCTGGAAGGGGCGGTGCTGTTCGAGACCGGGTTGCTGCGTCGGGCGGACTGAGCCTGGCCGGTCTGCCATGACGGGCAGGGCCCGTCACTACGGTAAACTGGAGGCATGTCGCCTTCCCGTGCCAAGACCGCCACCCCGCTGATCGATGCCCAGGTGCACGTGGAGGGGTTCGTGCAGGTGCGCGAGGCGCGCCGCTCGGAGCTGGTCGAAGACTACGTGGAGCTGATCGCGGACCTGATCGCCGATGGCCGCGAGGCACGCCAGGTGGACATCGCCACCCGCCTGGGCGTTGCCCAGCCCACGGTGGCCAAGGCGCTCAAGCGCCTGGTCAAGGAAGGCTGGGCGATCCAGCGGCCGTACCGGGGCGTGTTCCTGACCCCGGCCGGCGAACAGCTGGCGGTGGAAATGCGCGCCCGCCACCAGACCGTGGAGCGTTTCCTGCTGGCGCTGGGCGTGGATGCCGATTCGGCCCGACGCGATGCCGAAGGGATCGAACACCATGTCAGCGAGGCCACCCTGGCGGCCTTCGACGCATTCCTGCGCAAGGCCGATGGTCGTGGTTGAGCGCCTGCCGCCGCCTCCGCCGCTGGGCGTGCCGGTGCACGACCAGGACGAATACTGGATGCAGCACGCATTGGGCCTGGCTGCACGCGCCGAGCGCGAGTTCAACGAGATCCCGGTCGGTGCGGTGCTGGTGGGTTCCGATGGCACGCTGCTGGGTGAAGGCTGGAACCTCAACATCGCCGACCACGACCCCAGCGCCCACGCCGAGATCGTGGCGATGCGCCAGGCGGGCAGGGCGCTGGCCAACCACCGCCTGCTGGGCAGCACCCTGTACGTGACGCTGGAGCCGTGCGCGATGTGCGCGATGGCAGTGGTGCATGCGCGGGTGGCGCGGCTGGTGTATGCGGCCACCGATCCCAAGACCGGGGCCTGCGGCAGCGTGTTTGACCTGCTCGGCGATGCGCGCCACAACCACCGCGTGGAACTGCACGGCGGTGTGCTCGCCAAGGAGGCCAGTACGCGGCTGACCAATTATTTCCGGGCCAAACGCGGCAAACCGCCGCTGCTGCTGGAATGATTTCACGGCAGGGCCACACCGCGAAGGCGGTATCATGTCGCAATACACTCTGCACAAGGGCATGACATGGCGGACAACGGCGCCGAAGGCGAACGACTGATCTGGATCGACCTGGAAATGACCGGTCTGGATACCGACAACGATTCGATCATCGAGATCGCTACCGTCGTCACCGATGCGCAGTTGAACGTGCTGGCCGAGGGCCCGGAGTTCGCCATCCACCACCCGGTGGAGCGCCTGGAAGCCATGGACGAATGGAACCGCAACCAGCACCGCCGTTCCGGGCTGTGGCAGCGCGTGGTCGACAGCCAGGTGACCCTTGCGCAGGCAGAAGCGCAGACGGTGAATTTCCTGGCGCAGTGGATCAAGGCCGGCGCCTCGCCGATGTGCGGCAACTCGATCTGCCAGGACCGCCGTTTCCTGCACCGTGAAATGCCGCGCCTGGAGAAGTACTTCCACTACCGCAACCTGGACGTGTCCACGGTGAAGGAGCTGGCCCGGCGCTGGGCACCGACGGTGGCCGCCGGCGTGGGCAAGACCTCCAGCCATACCGCGCTGAGCGACGTGCATGATTCGATCGCCGAACTGCGCCATTACCGGCAGTTCATGGGGGCGCTGTCCGGCCTGCCGGTCGCCTGACGTCCTGAACGTTTCACGTCCCCGTGGTCCGGCCAACGGCCGGGGCTACCGTCGTGCTTCATTCAATCTGCGGGCGGTATGATCCGGGCATGAGCCATATTGTCCGTATCGTGCCGCCGCCGCTGGAAGCGCAGATCCTGCCGACCTCGCAGGACTGGGCCGACCTGCAACGGGCGGTGGGCCTGCTGGAATCGCCCACGCTCACCGCCAAGATGGCCAACCTGATCGGTTCACCGCTGGAGTTCGCGGTGAAGAAGCTGCCGCAGTCGGTGTCGCGTCGCATCCACGGGGCGGTCGAGGCGGCGCTGTTCAAGTCGGCGCAGGCCGCGTTGTGGAGCATGGACAACACCCCCGGCAAGGCCGCATCCACGCGCTGGCACAAGCTGGCGGCGGCGACCACTGGTGCACTGGGCGGCGCGTTCGGCTTCACCGCGCTGTTCCTCGAGCTGCCGGTGTCGACCACGATCATGATGCGCTCGGTCGCCGACGTCGCGCGCAGCGAAGGGTTCGACCTGAGCGAGATGGGCACCCGCCACGCCTGCCTGGAGGTGTTCGCGCTGGGCGGCAACTCCGGCCAGGACGACGCCAGCGAGACCGGCTACTACATCACCCGTGGTTTCACCGCCGAAGTGATGCGCCACCTGTCGGCCGAACTGGCCGGCGCGGCGGTGGGCGGCGGTGGCGTGATGATCGGCCTGACCCCGAAGGAAGCCGGCAAGTGGCTGGCCAAGATCGTTGAAAAGGTCGCCGCCCGCTTCGGCGTGGTGGTTACCGAGAAGTTCGCCGCCCAGGCGGTGCCGATCATCGGCGCCGTAGCCGGTGCCACCCTGAACACCATGTTCACCGACTACTACCAGGACATGGCGCGCGGCCACTTCATCGTGCGCCGGCTGGAAAAGCAGTACGGCTACGAAACCGTGCGCGCCGCCTACAACCAGCTCGCAGGCGAAACCCCGTAGCGACACGCCATGCGTGTGCCAGGCGGTCCTGGCGTTCGATCATTGCATCCACGGCACAACTGTTTTGCCGGAACAGGCCTGTTGCCATCGCCACGCCATCCCCATCCTTGCCACAGTCTCCAGCAAGGAACCCCCATGCTCTTCACCCCCTACCGCCTCGGCCCGCTGACCCTGCCCAACCGTATCGTCATGCCGCCGATGACCCGCTCACGTGCCGCTGCCGGCAACGTCGCCACCCCGCTGATGGCGAAGTACTACGCCCAGCGCGCCTCGGCCGGCCTGATCGTCAGCGAGGGCACCCAGATCAGCCCGCAGGGGCAGGGCTACGCCTGGACCCCCGGCATCCACGATGACGCCCAGGTTGCCGGCTGGCGCGGCGTGACCGATGCCGTGCACGCCGCCGGCGGCCGCATCTTCGCCCAGCTCTGGCACGTGGGCCGCGTCTCGCACGTGGACCTGCAGCCCAACGGCGCCGCGCCGGTTTCGTCCTCGGCCCTGCAGGCCGAAGGCGTCAAGGTCTTCGTCGACGTCGCGGGCGCCGGCCCACAGGGCGGGGTAGGCGAGATGGTCCAGCACTCCATGCCGCGCGCCCTGGACACCAGCGAAATCCCGCAGATCGTGCGCGACTACGCGCTGGCCGCCCGCCGCGCCATCGACGCCGGCTTCGACGGCGTTGAACTGCATGGCGCCAACGGGTACCTGATCAACCAGTTCATCGATTCGCAGGCCAACCAGCGTACCGACGGCTACGGTGGTTCGCTGCAGAACCGCCTGCGTTTCCTGCGCGAAGTGGCCGAAGCGGTCGCCGCTGAAGTAGGCGCTGACCGCCTCGGCGTGCGCCTGGCCCCGCTGACAACCCTGCAAGGCGCGGTCGACGACACCCCGCAGGCCACGTACCTGGCCGCCGCGCATATCCTGGACAGCATCGGCGTGGCCTACCTGCACATCGCCGAAGCGGACTGGGAGGACGCCCCGGTGATGCCGGTGGCGTTCAAGGAAGCGCTGCGGATGATTTATCGCGGCACCCTGGTCTACGCCGGCAAGTACACCGTCGAGCGCGCCGAGGAAGCGCTGGCCAAGGGCTGGGCCGACCTGATCGGTTTCGGCCGGCCGTTCATCGCCAACCCCGACCTGCCGGCTCGCCTGCAGCAGGGCCTGGAGTTGAACGCGCCGGACAAGGCAACGTTCTTCGGCGGCGCCGAAGCCGGTTTCACCGATTACCCCAGCGCCGAAACAATCGAAGCGTAGTGACACGCCACGCGTGTCAACGCGGAGCCTGAACACAAAAAACCCCGCCGAAGCGGGGTTTTTCGTTATCAGCCCTTGGCCTTGAGCTTGGCCAGCCGCAGCCAGGTATCGACCACGGTGTCCGGGTTCAGCGACACCGACTCGATGCCTTCCTGCATCAGCCATTCGGCCAGGTCCGGATGATCGGACGGGCCCTGGCCGCAGATGCCCACGTACTTGCCCTTGGCGCGTGCCGACTTGATCGCCATCGACAGCAGCTTCTTCACCGCCGGGTTACGTTCGTCGAACAAGTGCGCCACGATCGACGAATCGCGGTCCAGGCCCAGCGTCAGCTGGGTCAGATCGTTCGAACCGATCGAGAAGCCGTCGAAGATCTCCAGGAACTCATCGGCGAGCAGCGCGTTGGACGGCACCTCGCACATCATGATGATCTTCAGGCCGTTCTCGCCCTGCTTCAGGCCGTTCTGTTCCAGCACCTCGACGACCTTGCGGCCTTCTTCCAGCGTGCGCACGAACGGAATCATGACCCACAGGTTGTCCAGGCCCATCTCGTTGCGCACGCGCAGCACAGCCTTGCACTCCAGCGCGAAGGCGGCCGAGAAGCTCGGGTCGACATAGCGGCTGGCGCCGCGGAAGCCGATCATCGGGTTCTCTTCGTGCGGCTCGTAGCCGCTGCCGCCGATCAGGTTGGCGTACTCGTTGGACTTGAAGTCCGACAGGCGCACGATCACCGGGTTCGGCGCCACCGACGCGGTCAGCGTGGCAATGCCTTCGGCCAGGCGGTTGACGTAGAAGCTGACCGGATCGGCGTAACCGGCGATCTTCTCGTCGATCTTCTTTTTCGTGGCCGCATCCTGGCGGTCGTATTCCAGCAGCGCGTTGGGATGGATGCCGATGTGGCTGGCAATGATCATCTCCAGGCGGGCCAGGCCGATGCCGGCGTTCGGCAGCTGGCCGAAGTCGAAGGCACGTTCCGGGTTGGCCACGTTCATCATGATCTTCAGCGGCGCCGGCGGCATGTTGCCGAGGTCCGTGGTGGTGCGCTCGAAGTCCAGCTTGCCTTCATAGATGAAGCCGGTGTCGCCCTCGGCGCAGCTGACCGTCACTTCCTGGCCGTCCTGCAGCACCTGGGTGGCGTTGCCCGAGCCGACCACGGCCGGAACGCCCAGCTCACGCGCGATGATCGCCGCGTGGCAGGTACGGCCACCGCGGTTGGTGACGATCGCCGAAGCGCGCTTCATCACCGGCTCCCAATCGGGATCGGTCATGTCGGCGATCAGCACGTCGCCCGGCTGCACGCGCGCCATGTCTTCCAGCGACTTGACCACGCGGGCCACGCCGGCACCGATCTTGGCACCCACCGCGCGGCCTTCGGCCAGCACCTTGCCGTCCTTCTGGTTCAGCGCGAAACGCTCGATCTGGGTGGCATGGCCACGCGACTTCACCGTTTCCGGGCGCGCCTGCACGATGAACAGCTTGCCGCTCACGCCGTCCTTGGCCCACTCGATATCCATCGGGCGGCCGTAATGCTTTTCGATGATCAGCGCCTGCTTGGACAGCTCCTGCACGTCCTCGTCGCTGATCGAGAAGGTATTGCGGATCTCCACCGGGGTGTCTTCGATGCGCACGCGCTCACCGGGCACGTCCGAATACACCATGCGGATCGCTTTGCTGCCCAGCGAGCGGCGCAGGATGGCCGGCTTGCCCGCATTGAGCGTGGGCTTGTAGACGTAGAACTCGTCGGGGTTGACCGCACCCTGCACGACCATTTCGCCCAGGCCGAAGCTGGAGGTCACGAAGACCACGTCGCGGAAGCCCGATTCGGTGTCCAGGGTGAACAGCACGCCGGACGAGCCCACGCCCGAGCGCACCATCAGCTGCACGCCGGAAGAGAGGAACACGTCTTCGTGCTTGAAGCCGTGGTGCACGCGGTAGGCGATGGCACGGTCGTTGTACAGCGAGGCGAACACTTCCTTGACCTTGTGCACGACATCGTCGGCACCGGTGACGTTGAGGAAGGTTTCCTGCTGGCCGGCGAAGGAGGCATCGGGCAGGTCTTCGGCGGTAGCCGAGGAGCGCACCGCCACGGCCACGTCACCGCCGCCGTTTTCGTCGCACAGCTGCCTGTAGGCGCTGCGGATGTCCTGGTCCAGCTGCGGCTGCAGCGGCGCGTCGATCACCCAGCCGCGGATTTCCTTGCCGGCAGCGGTGAGCGCGGCGACATCTTCCACGTCCAGCGTGGCCAGCTTGTCGAAAATGCGCTTGGACAGATCGTTGTGCGCGATGAAGTCCTTGAAGGCTTCAGCGGTGGTTGCGTAACCGCCGGGGACGGATACCCCCAGACCGGCAAGATTGCCGATCATTTCGCCCAGCGACGAATTCTTGCCGCCTACGCGGGCCAGGTCGGCCAGGCGCAGTTCGTGCAACCACAGGATATTCTCGTTCAAGCGCGATGCTCCGTTTGGCCATCGCCCGAGGCGGGCTTGGATGGCCACGTCCGTAGGAAGAAGCCGATATGATGCCGGGCATACCGCCGTCGGCACAAGCTTGTATCGTCGGCCTTTTTAAGCTTCAGAGGGGGTAAATGGCGCATGTCGACGATCCGTCCGGTGTTTTACGTATCCGATGGAACCGGTATCACCGCTGAAACCATTGGGCATAGCCTCCTGACCCAGTTCTCCGGGTTCAGCTTCATCACCGATCGAATGTCGTTCATCGACGATCCGGAAAAGGCCCGCGAAGCCTGTGAACGGATCCGCGCGGCGGGGGAGCGCTACCAGGTCCGGCCGATCGTGGTCAGTTCCTGCGTGGACAGCGGGCTGAGCATGATCCTGGCCGAGAGCGGGGGGCTGATGCTCGACGTGTTCGCCCCCTTCATCGAGCCGCTGGAGCGCGAACTGGCCGTGAACCGCCATTCCCGGGTGGGCCAGGCGCACGGCATGGTGGACTTCGAGACCTACCACCGGCGCATCAACGCGATGAACTTCGCGCTGACCCACGACGACGGCATCGCCATCAACTACGACGATGCCGACGTGATCCTGGTGGCGGTGTCGCGGGCCGGCAAGACCCCGACCTGCATCTACCTGGCCCTGCATTACGGGGTGCGCGCGGCCAACTACCCGCTGACCGACGAGGACCTGGAGCAGGACCGCCTGCCGGCCCGCCTGCGGCCCTACCGCAAGAAGCTGTTCGGGCTGACCATCGACCCGGACCGGCTGCAGCAGATCCGCCAGGAGCGGCGCCCGAACTCGCGCTACGCCAACCTGGAGACCTGCCGGCGCGAGGTCGCTGCGGCCGAGACCATGTTCCGGATGGAGCGCATTCCCACCCTGAGCACCACCCATACCTCGATCGAGGAGATCTCGAGCAAGGTATTGACCACGCTGGGGCTGCAGCGCGAGTTGTATTAACGGAAGGCGTCACGACCAACGGTCGTGACCTACCGGCGCAGCGGGCGCGTCCCCACGTTTGATTCTTCAACGTGTAGGATCGAGACATGGCCCAGGCATCACCCCGCATCGAACGCATTCCCCGGCTCAGCCGCCTGAGCTGGCTGATGGGCCTGTATGCCGAGAATTACCGCCACCTGGTGCGGCTGTTCGAGCCGGCCGGGCTGGAACCCGGCAGCTACGTGTCCTCGGTGGGGGATGGCCTGGATGTGCGGCTTGATGTCATCGAATGCCACCCCTATACGGTCGAACTGCGCCTGACCTACGACTTCGCCGACCCGGTGACCGGCCAGCCCGACCCGTCGGCCTATGTGCGCCTGTACCGCGATGCGCGCCAGGCCGAGACCACCCATTGCTACGTGGGCCGGCGCTGGCAGGACGTGGTCGGCATGTACCCGCCGCCGGCCGAGCTGATCAGCCACCGCATGCGCATGAACACCTTCCTGGGCAAGTGGCTGGAATACCTGGCCGAGCGCGGCCATGGCGTGGCCACCCTGCGCCGCGACCACAACGCGCTGGCGGCCCCGGCCGACACCCGCCGCGCCCAGGTGGCCGGCTGAGCGACCGGCCCCGCACGGATCGCGCATAATCGGCGATTGTGTCCTGCGAGCCGTTGCCTCCATGCCCTATACCCCGATCGTGGCCACGCTGGGCTACGTGCTGTCGCCCGATGGCCGCCAGGCCCTGATGATCCACCGCAACGCACGGCCGGGTGACCAGCACCTGGGCAAGTACAACGGACTGGGCGGCAAGGTCGAGCGCGACGAGGACGTGGCCGCCGGCATGCGCCGGGAAATCCTCGAGGAGGCCGGGATCGAGTGCGGCACCATGCGGATGCGCGGCACGATCAGCTGGCCGGGGTTCGGCAAGCACGGCGAAGACTGGTTTGGCTTTGTGTTCGTCATCGACGACTTCACCGGCACGCCCCTGACCTCGAACCCGGAGGGCACCCTGGAGTGGGTGGACGTGGACAAGCTGGAGACCCTGCCGTTGTGGGAAGGCGACCGCCAGTTCCTGCCGCTGGTGTTCGACGAGGACCCGCGCCCGTTCCATGGGGTGATGCCGTACCGCGACGGCACGATGCAGTCCTGGTCGTTCACCCGGCTGTGACGATAGGCGCGGCTTATCCACAGGGGGTGTGGATGACCGGTGCGTAAGTTTGTGGATAACGCGCGGCGGCGACCAGCCCCCATGGCTGTCAAGATGGGTGGCTAAAAATTCGCCGCTGGTCAGCATCGCGTGAGTACGATGCGAAGGTCGGCAACCGTGAAGGCTGTCGCGGTTCGGCCCGGTCGCGGTACTCTTTCGGCATTGCCGCCCACCGAGCTTCCATGAAACGTCACTTCACGATGCTGCGCGAGTTCCACCTGGCCGACTGGTTCACCCTGGCCAACGCGTTCTGCGGTACCGGTGCGGTGTTTGCGGCCATGCGCTACCTGCAGGACGGCGAGCGCAGCTACCTGCTGTTCGGCATGGCGCTGATCCCGCTGGCCTTCATCTTCGATGCGCTGGACGGGCGGATCGCGCGCTGGCGCAAGTCCAGCTCGACCCTGGGCCGCGAGCTGGACTCGCTCTCGGACGTGATCTCCTTCGGCGTGGCCCCTGCCGCGCTGGCCTATGCCTGTGGCATGCAGGGCGGCTGGGACTGGCTGGTCCTGAGCTACTTCGTCTGCTGCGGGGTGAGCCGCCTGGCCCGCTACAACGTGACTGCCGAAGCGCTGGCCGGCGATGGCGACAAGGTGCCGTACTTCGAGGGCACGCCCATTCCGACCAGCCTGGCGCTGGTGGTGGTGCTGGCCGTTGCCGCCAGCATGGGCGCGATCGGCCATGACCTGTGGCTCGGCCGCTGGCAGCTGGGGCCGTGGCAGCTGCACCCGCTGGTGCTGCTGTTCGCGCTGTCAGGGTCGCTGATGATCAGCAAGACCCTGCGCATTCCCAAGCCATGAGTACCGCCGGCGGCGGCCACGACGCAGGCGACTTCGAGGCGCTGGCCCGGCAGTACTTCAGTGCCTGGGGCGATGCGCTGCGGCACGCCGCGGTCCCCCCCGGGGGCGACCCCACCGGCGCCGCACCGGGCACCTGGCAGCAGACCATCGAGGGCTGGGCGCAGCTGATGTCCAACCCGGGCAACCGCCAGTCTGAAGACGCCGTGCACCGGTTCCGCGAGCAGGCCGGCGGCTGGTACGGCACCATGCAGCAGGTGGCCGCGCGTTTCGCCGGCCAGGACAGCAGCAGTGCCGACATCGCCCAAGCGTGGCGCGAGGCCGTGGAGGGGCAGGGCGACGGCCTGCTCAAGTGGATGCTGCAGGGCGCACGCGGGCATACCCAGGCCGGTGGGCCGGATCTGCTGGCGCTGCTGGAACGGCTGCAGCAGGACCTCGGGCCGTGGCTGCAGAGCCCCGCGTTCGGCCCCGGTCGCGAACACCAGGCGCGCTGGCAGGCGCTGCTGCGCGCCCAGCAGGAGTACCAGGGCCACGCCCGTGACTACGTGGACCAGATCAAGCAGGCGCTGGACGACGCGTTCACCCTGTTCGAGCAGCGCCTTGCCGAGCATGAGCAGCCGGGCAACCAGCTGACCAGTGCACGCGCGATGTTCGACCTGTGGATCGAGGCGGCCGAAGAGGCCTACGGCAACGTCGCGATGTCCGAACCGTTCCAGCAGGTCTACGCCGCGCTGGGCAACGCGCAGATGCGCCTGCGCGGCGCGGCGCAGCAGGAAGTGGAGCGGATCAGCGAGGCGTTCGGTCTGCCGACCCGCACCGAGATGGATGCCGCGCACCGGCGCATCACCGAACTGGAGCGGCTGGTACGGCGCATGGCGGCGGCAACCAGGCGCTCGCCGTCGCCCGCTGCCGGCACGCCGGAAAAGAAGCCTGCGAAAAAGCCCGCGAAGAAGGCCGCGCCCAAGCCGCGTGCGCGCAAGGCAGCCCCATGAAAGGACCCCTGGGCTTCAATGCCGAAGACCTGCTGCAGGAAACGCTGTCCATGCAGCGCAAGCTGATGGATGGCCTGAAGCTGCTGCCGTCGGTGGAGGACGTGGATTACGGCGCCACCGCGCGCGAGGAAGTCTGGCGCGACGGCAAGGTCACGCTGTACCGCTTCGTCGGTGAGCAGGCGCCGGTGCAGCGCACCCCGCTGCTGATCGTGTACGCGCTGGTCAACCGCCCCTACATGGTCGACCTGCAGGCCGACCGGTCGCTGGTCCAGCGCCTGCTGGCGCTGGGGCACGACGTGTACGTGCTGGACTGGGGCTACCCGGACCGCTCCGAGCGCTACCAGACCCTGGAAGACTATCTGCTGCGCTATGTGGAGGGCGCCGTCGACCACCTGGTCGCCGCCAACGACGGCGCACCGGTCAACATGCTGGGCGTTTGCCAGGGCGGCGTGTTCGCGCTGTGCTACGCCGCGCTGCGCCAGCCGAAACTGGCCAACCTGATCACCATGGTGACCCCGGTGGATTTCCAGACCCCGGACAACATGCTCTCGCACTGGGCGCGGCAGGTGGACGTGGACCTGCTGGTGGACACGCTGGGCAACATCCCGGCCGACCTGATGAACGCCAGTTACCTGATGCTCAAGCCGTTCCGGCTCAATATCCAGAAGTACGTGGGGTTGCTGGACATCCTCGATGACAAGGCCGCACTGCAGGACTTCCTGCGCATGGAGAAGTGGATCTTCGATTCGCCCGACCTGGCCGGTGAGGCCTTCCGTGACTTCATCAAGCAGTTCTACCAGGGCAACGGCCTGATGCGTGACGGGGTGACGATCGGCGAGGAGCATGTCGACCTGCGCCAGGTCACCCTGCCGGTGCTGAACATCTACGCCGAGCAGGATCACCTGGTGCCACCGGATGCCTCGCGCGCGATGGGCGCGCGGATCGGCAGCACCGACTACACCGAAAGCAGCTTCCGCGGCGGCCATATCGGCATCTACGTCTCCGGCCGCGCCCAGCGCGAAGTGCCGGGCACCATTTCGGCCTGGCTGGCGGAGCGCAGCTGATGGACATCCGATGCAGCGTGTTGCTGGCGATGCTGCTGGCCGCAACCGCCGCCACCGCCGGCAGCGCGTCGGCAGCGCCCAGCGAGGCGGCCCGCCGCGAGATTGGCGCCCTGATCGGTGCGCTGGACGGCTCGTCCTGCCGCTTCCAGCGCAACGGCAGCTGGCACGATGCCGCCGAGGCGCGTGCGCACCTGCAGCGCAAGTACGATTACCTGCTGAAAAAAGACAAAGTGGATACCGCCGAGCAGTTCATCGAGCGTGCCGCCAGCCAGAGCAGCATCAGCGGCAAGGCGTATCGGATTGCCTGCCCGGGCCAGCCCGAGCAGACCGCGGCGGCGTGGTTCGGCGCGCGCCTGCAGGCGCTGCGCCAGCCGCGCTGAACCGGGCCGGCCCGCCGCTCCATTCAAAACGCATCGGCTACACACCCGCTGCGTTACCGTTCCCCCATTACCGTTGGAGGACCTCGCCATGAACACCACCGCCCCCCGCACGCTGTCGCGTTCGCTCAACGACCGCATGATTGCCGGGGTGATGGGCGGCATCGCCCACCGTTTCGGCTGGAGCCCGACCCTGCTGCGCGTCCTGTTCGTGCTGGTGTCGCTGGCGTCGGCTGCGTTCCCGGGCATCCTGGTGTACCTGGTGCTGTGGCTGCTGATCCCCAACGAGGCCGATTGAGCCTGCCGCCACCGGCGCTGCGCGCGCTGCAGGGGCTGGGTGCGGTCTGGACCGCGCCCAACACCCTGATCGGCGTGCTGGGCGGGCTGGCCGGCATGCTGGCCGGCGCGCGCCCGTACTGGAGCCGGCGCGACTGTGCGCTGGTGTTCCGTGAGTACCCGTGGGGGCCGGGCGGGGCGATCACCCTGGGCAACGTGATCCTGCACACCGGTGCCAGCCTGGAGATCCCCTGCCGCACCTATGCGCACCAGGCCGGACACTGCACCGAGCCCGTGATCGGCCTGCATGACCACGAACGCGCCCATGTCTACCAGTACCTGGTGCTGGGGCCGTTCTACCTGCCGGTGTACCTGCTGTGCGGTGGGGTGAGCGCGCGCAACCCGTTCGAGCGCGCGGCGGATCTGTACGCGCTGCACGGTCACGGCTGGTGGCCGTTAAAAAAACGGTAAGCAATGCGCCGGTAACGCGACGTCATCTGCATGCAAACAAACGTCATTAGCCTCCTGACACACCAGTCAGGTTGGGCGCGCTAAGCTGTGCCGGCAGTACCTGCATGACGTTTCTGGAGGAACACATCACATGGCAATCGTTCTTTATGTCGGTGGTAGCAAGGATGGCGACAAGGGCCTGGTGCCCCACGGCTTCACCAAATCTCGTGCCGATACCGACGTCGGCCCTGAGATCTACACCGAGCGCTTCATGGAACTGCAGGGCCTGGGCAGGGTCCGGGTGATGGCCCTGGAGTCGTTGCAGGATGAGGCGGTCAGGGTCCGCGCAGCCCAGCATTACCGGTAGATGCCGACCGTGGGTCGGCATTGGCATTTTTCGGGAATGTCAACGGGTTTCCCCCGCCGCCCGGCGTTGCCACAATCGGTGTTTTCCGCATAGTGGCTTCGGCCGGACGCAATGCCAGACCTCAAGCTCGCTCAGCAGATCGCCCAGACCATCGCCGATGAAATCGGTGCCCAGCCTGCCCAGGCGCACGCCGCCATCGCCCTGCTCGACGAAGGTGCCAGCGTTCCGTTCATCGCCCGCTACCGCAAGGAAGTCACCGGCGGCCTGGATGACACCCAGCTGCGCAACCTGGAAAGCCGGCTGACCTACCTGCGCGAGCTGGAAGAGCGCCGCGCGTCGGTGCTGGCCAGCGTCGACGAACAGGGCAAGCTCAGCGACGAGCTGCGCAACGACATCCTCGGCGCGGACACCAAGTCGCGTCTGGAAGACCTGTACCTGCCGTACAAGCCCAAGCGCCGTACCCGCGCGCAGATCGCCCGCGAAGCCGGGCTGGAACCGCTGGCCGATGGCCTGCTGGCCGACCCGGGCCTGGACCCGCAGGTGTTCGCCGCCGGTTTCGTTGACGCCGACAAGGCCGTGGCCGACACCAAGGCCGCGCTGGAAGGCGCGCGCGCGATCCTGATGGAGCGCTGGGGCGAAGACGCCGCGCTGGTCGGTGAGCTGCGCGCCTGGCTGGGCGAGCACGGCGTGATCCGTGCGCGCGTGGCCGAAGGCAAGGAAGAGCAGGGCGCCAAGTATCGCGACTACTTCGAGCACGCCGAGGGGCTGGCGAAGATTCCCTCGCACCGCCTGCTGGCGCTGTTCCGCGCGCGCCGCGAGGACATCCTGTTCCTGGAACTGGACCCGGGCAGCGATGCCGAAGCCGGTCACGTGTATGCCGAAGGCCGCGTGGCGTTCAAGGCCGGGATCCGCGACGCGGGCCGCCCGGGCGACCGCTGGCTGCTCGACGCCTGCCGCCTGACCTGGCGCGCCAAGCTGCACATGCACCTGCTGCTGGACCTGTTCAACCAGGCCCGCGAAAAAGCCGAGGCCGAGGCCATCGCGGTGTTCGGCGACAACCTCAAGGACCTGCTGCTGGCTGCTCCGGCCGGGCCCAAGACGGTGCTCGGGCTGGACCCGGGCATCCGCACCGGCTGCAAGATCGCCGTGGTCGATGCCACCGGCAAGCTGGTGGCCACCGACACCATCTACCCGCACGAACCCCGCCGCCAGTGGGAGCAGTCGCTGCAGACCATCAAACAGCTGTGCATGAAGCACAACGTGGAACTGATCGCGATCGGCAACGGCACCGCCAGCCGCGAAACCGACAAGCTCGCCGGTGAAGTGATCCAGGCGCTGGGGGAAGCCAAGCTGCAGAAGATCGTGGTCAGCGAAGCCGGCGCCTCGGTGTATTCGGCGTCGGAGTTCGCGGCGAAGGAATTCCCCGACCTGGACGTGTCGATCCGTGGCGCGGTCTCCATTGCCCGCCGCCTGCAGGATCCACTGGCCGAGCTGGTCAAGATCGAACCCAAGGCGATCGGCGTGGGCCAGTACCAGCACGACGTGGACCAGTACCGGCTGGCGCGCGCGCTGGATGCGCGCGTGGAAGACTGCGTCAACGCGGTCGGCGTGCACGTCAACACCGCTTCTGCCGCATTGCTGTCGCGGGTTTCAGGCCTGTCCTCGACCGTGGCCGAGAATATCGTGCGCCACCGCGACGAAAACGGTCCGTTCAAGCGCCGCAAGGACCTGCTCAAGGTGCCGCGCCTGGGCGACAAGACCTTTGAACAGTGTGCCGGCTTCCTGCGTATTGCCGACGGCGACCAGCCGCTGGATGCGTCCTCGGTGCACCCGGAAGCGTACCCGGTGGTGGAGCGGATCGTGGCCGCCACCGCGCGCCCGATCAAGGCGCTGATCGGTGATGGCAGCTTCCTGCGCGGCCTGAAGGCCGAACAGTTCACCGACGACACCTTCGGCGTGCCGACCGTGCGCGACATCCTCAAGGAACTGGAGAAGCCCGGCCGCGACCCGCGCCCGGAATTCAAGGCCGCACGTTTCGCCGAAGGGGTGGAAGAGATCAAGGACCTCAAGCCGGGCATGGTGCTGGAAGGGGTTGTCAGCAACGTCGCCGCCTTCGGTGCGTTCGTCGACATCGGCGTGCACCAGGACGGCCTGATCCACATTTCGGCGTTGTCCGACACCTACGTGAAGGACCCGCGCGACGTGGTCAAGGCCGGTGACATCGTCAAGGTGAAGGTGCTGGAGGTCGACGTGGCGCGCAAGCGCATCGCGCTGACCCGGCGCTTGGACGATACCCCGGCCCCGGCCAAGGCGCCCGGCGAGCGCGATGCGCGCCCGGCCGGCGGCGGTCGGCGTGACGGAGGTAGCGGTGGCGGCGCCCGCCAGGGTGGCCGTGGCCCGGCGCCCGGCCCGCGCCCGGGCAGCAGTGCGCCGCCGGCCAACAACGCCCTGGCCGACGCCTTCGCCCGGGCCAAGCGGGGCGGTTGAGGCCGCCCTCGTCACGGGGTTGACGATGGCTTGATCCCGTTTCCCGTTGAATGCCGGTACGCTGTACCGGCGGCGGGAGGCCAGATGACAGACCAGCAGGCGGGGCAGTGGGGTCCGAGCCAGAGCGACACTGCCAGCCCTGGCGGCGTCCGGGTGCCCGCATGAAACGAAACGGCGCCCCGCCGGACGGTGACGAAGCGGCCGCGTTGGCCCGCGCGCTGCAGGACACCACCGAGCAGCGCCGACGGCTGGAAATGATCATCGACGGCACCGCGATGGGTACCTGGGAGTGGAACTGCCAGACCGGTGCCATGCGGGTCAACGAACGCTGGGCGCAGATCGTCGGCTACACCCGCGAGGAACTGTCGCCGATCACATCGCAGACCTTCTCCCGGCTGGTCCATCCCGATGACCTGGCGCAATCCAATGCGCTGCTGCGTGAGCACCTGGACGGACGGTCGCCGCACTACGACAGCCTGTGCCGCATGCGCCACAAGCAGGGACACTGGATCTGGGTACAGGACCGCGGGCGGGTCTACGAATGGGACGCCGAGGGCCGGCCACTGCGCATGGCCGGTGCGCACGCCGATGTCAGCGACCTGCAGAATGCACGCGAAGACGCGGCGGACACCCGCCAGCGCCTGCAGGCGGTGGTCGATGCGTCCGACGAGGTAGCGGTGATCGCCACCGACATCCATGGCGTGGTCAACCTGTTCAATACCGGTGCGCAGAAGCTGCTGGGCTACACGCCGGAAGAAGTGATCGGCCAGGTCAATCCGGGCCTGTTCCACGAGATCCATGAAATGCAGGATTACCTTCGGCCCCTGGCCGATGCGGAGGGGCGTCTGCCGACGGTGTTCGAAGCGCTCACCGCACACGCCGCGCAGGGCACCTGGTCGCACCAGTGGACCTTCGTGCGCAAGGACGGCGAGCACCGGCAGGTGCGGCTGTCGATCAGTCCGCTGGATTCGGGCAGCGGCCAGCGCATGGGCTACGTCGGCATGGCGGTGGACATCACCCCGCTGCTGGAAGTGCGCGAGCAGGCCTACCTGGCGGCGGAAAAATTCGCGGGTGCGTTCTCATCGGCCGCGCTCGGCATGGCACTGGTGTCGCTGGAAGGGCGCTGGCTGGACGTCAACGACGCGCTGTGCGGCATTCTCGGCTACACGCGCGCCGAGCTGCTGGAGATTGATTTCCAGACCCTGACCCATCCCGACGACCTGCATGCCGACCTGGCCCTGGTGGGCGACCTGCTGGCCGGGCGCCGCGACCACTACCACATGGAGAAGCGGTACCTGGGCAAGGGCGGCAACGTGGTCTGGGGCCGGCTGTCGGTATCGCTGGTGCGTGCGCCGCACGGCGAGCCACTGCATTTCGTCTCGCAGATCCAGGACGTCACCGTGCAGCGCTTCAGCGGCCAGCAGCTGCGCGAATCGGAGCACCGCACCCGGGTGACCCTCGATGCGGTCGCCGACATGGTGCTCACCCTGGACCTGGCGGGGCATATCCAATACGCCAATGCCGCCGCGACCCGGGCGCTGGCCGGGGAGGGCGCCGCCCCGGTGACCGGCAGCCAGATCCAGGATGTGATGGAGCTGACCACCGAATACGCCCCACGCTCGCCGCTGGACCTGGCCGTGCTGCTGGATGCGGAAAGCAATGCGGTGGACCTGCATTCGGACCTGCTGCTGTCGGTGGGCGCCCAGTTGCTTCCAGTGGACCTGACCCGGGCCTGGCTGCAGGGCGAGGACGGGCAGGTGAGTGGCACAGTGTGGGTGATCCGTGATGTGACCCAGCAGCGCGCCCGCCAGCGCGAGGCCCGCCACCTGGCCGAAGTCGACCCGTTGACCGAGCTGAGCAACCGGCGCGGCTTCGAAGCGCACCTGCAGGAGGCCATCACCCGGGTGGCACGGACCGGGCAGTCGGCCTCGCTGATGTTCATCGACCTGGACAATTTCAAGCCGATCAATGACAGCCATGGCCACCTGGCGGGAGACGCCATGCTGTGGGCGGTCGCCACCGTGCTCCGGCATGGCGTGCGCGATTCGGACATCGTGGCACGGCTGGGCGGCGACGAATTCGCGGTGATCCTGGCCGGCTGCTCGCTCCGGCGCGCGCGGCGCATCGCCAGCGACCTGCTGGAATCGGTGCGCACGCTCAGCGTGCCATGGGGCGCGGGACGCCTGGTGGTCGGCACCAGCATCGGCATCGCCGCGATCGGTGGCCACATGAGCGTGGATGCGGCGGTCGCCGCAGCGGACGCCCAGTGCTACCGGGCCAAGGCGCTGGGCAAGAACAACGTGCAGGTCGAAGCGCCCGTGCATGGTGGCCCCGACCCCCTGGACGCAGGTGACGCCGAACTCGATGGCGAGAGCAGCGAAGGCGGCCCAGGCTGAACCTGCTCAGGGTTGCCGTCCCAGTACCGTGCCCGATACCTCAAGCTTGATGGCCGAGGGTCGATACCTTCCTCGCAATCGGCCCCACCCCGCAGACGTCTTCGCAGGTCCCGAAGCCAACGTGATTCCGCGCCGCACAGCACCCGCGTCGCATCCCCATCAGCTGATCGGACATCGAGGATATGGAAATGTTCAGCTCAAGCATGCAGTTGCCCCTGTCGGCCGCGGACACGGCTTCCGCCCCCGCTTCGCGCTGGCGCCCGTTCGCCGCGCTGTTCAGCGCTCGTCGCGCGCTGCGCGACGACGCCCGGCAGGCCGCACTGCACCAGGCCGAGCTGGAAGCGCAGGTCGCCGCGCTGCACCGGGTCCAGGCGGTGATCGAGTTCGCGCTCGACGGCACCATCCTGACCGCCAATGCCAACTTCCTGCAGGCGCTCGGCTACTCGCTGGACGAGGTGCGCGGGAAGCACCATGCCATGTTCGTCGACCCGGCCCAGGTCGCCACGCCGGCGTATCGCGAGTTCTGGGCGCGGCTCGGCCGCGGCGAGTACGACGCCGGCCAGTACCGCCGGTTCGGCAAGGGCGGGCGCGAGATCTGGATCCAGGCCTCGTACAACCCGGTGCTGGACCCGAACGGGCGCCCGTACAAGGTCGTCAAGTTCGCCACCGACATCACCGCCCAGATGATGCAGGCGGCCGATTTCGCCGGCCAGCTCGCGGCCATCAACAAGTCGCAGGCGGTGATCGAGTTCAGCCTCGATGGCCGCATCCTCGGCGCCAACGAGAATTTCCTGGCCACCACCGGCTATACGCTGGAGGAAGTGCGCGGCCAGCACCATGCCATGTTCGTCGCCGCCGACTATCGCGGCAGCGACGAGTACCGCGCGTTCTGGGAGAAGATGGGGCGGGGCGAGTACGACGCCGGCCAGTACCGGCGCGTCGGCAAGGGCGGACGTGACATCTGGATCCAGGCGTCCTACAACCCCGTCCTGGACGTGGACGGCCGCCCGCTCAAGGTGGTCAAGTACGCCACCGACGTCACCGCCCAGGTCCGCGACAGCCAGGCCCTGCAGCAGGCGGTGGCGCAGACCCGCGAGGTGGTGGCGGCCGCGCAGGGGGGCGACCTTACCGGGCACATCGCCGTCGATGACAAAACCGGCCCCATCGCCGAACTGTGCTGCGGCATCAACGCGCTGGTCGAAGCGATGGCCGGCATCATCGGGCAGATCAAGTTTGCCGCCGACACCATTGCCCTGGGCGCCAGCGAAATCGCGGTCGGCAACGCCGACCTGTCCCAGCGCACCGAGCAGCAGGCCGCGTCGCTGGAGGAAACCGCGGTATCCATGAAGGACCTGGCCGATACCGTGCGGCGCACCGCCGACAATGCCCGCCAGGCCAGCGAACTGGCCAGTGGCGCGGTGGGCGTGGCGGCGCAGGGCGGGCAGGTGGTGCACGAGGTGGTGTCGACCATGGCGCTGATCAACGAGTCCTCGCGCCGCATCGTCGACATCATCGGCGTGATCGACGGCATTGCCTTCCAGACCAACATCCTGGCGTTGAACGCGGCGGTGGAAGCGGCCCGCGCGGGCGAACACGGGCGGGGATTCGCGGTCGTCGCGGCGGAAATCCGCTCGCTGTCGCAGCGTTCGGCCGGCGCGGCCAAGGAGATCAAGCAGCTGATCACCGACTCGGTGGACAAGGTCGGTACCGGCACCAGCCAGGTAGAGAGCGCCGGGCGCACCATGGACGAGATCGTGGTCAACGTGCGGCGGGTCAGCGACCTGATGACGGAGATCAGCACGGCCACCCGCCAGCAGAGCGAGGGGATCACCCAGATGAACCGGGCGGTCGACCAGATCGACGAGGGCACCCAGCAGAACGCCGCGCTGGTCGAGGAGGCCTCCGCCGCGGCGCGCAGCATGGAAGAGCAGGCCAGCCAGCTGCTGCAGACCGTGGCGGCGTTCCGGGTGGATGCGGCGGTGGCCACGGCGCTGCGCCAGGGCGCACAGCCGGTACTGCGGCTGGTCTGAAACGCGACGCCCCGTCAACGGCCGGATCCTTGGGGTCCGGCCGTTTTTCGTGGTGGCTGCCAGCGTCGTGGAACCGCGCCAGGGCACCCCGGATGGAGGTGCCGGGATTATGTCGGGAAGAAACTACGCATTTTACCGGCGAGGCCGTTTTCCAGGCCCGGCAACGGGGTGCTGGACAGTCCCCACCGTCCAGGCACCCCATCGCGAGGCGGGCTCATTCTTACTGGCGCAGTTTCCGGATCGCTACGTAAAGTTCGCCAAATCAAACGAAATAAACCATGACCAATAGCCGTGCACCTGCCTGTTCACGTGCCGTAGAGTAGGCGCGGTTCCGCATTGCGGCGCGCGCGAAGATCGATTGATCGATCTACTTCCTGTTATCTCAATCGATCTAGAAAATAATGCCCTCCCTGATTTTCCCGGACTTCGAGGCATATTCAAATTCAGTCAAGGGAATTGACAGCCATATACGGGTTACCGGGCGGAGTGATGGCGCGTGGGTGTTGAATCTGCTCGACCTTGGCGAAGTGATACTGCTGCACGGCATGGACGGCGCCCCCGTGGTGTACCGCGGCGCACCGCTCGCTTCGCGTTTTGCGGCCTATTTGGCGCTGCCGGGAAGCCAGACCGAGGTGGACGGCCAGCACGTGGGCGAGGCCGAGGTCTCCTGGCTGGCGCCACGGATCGAGGTGCATGGCTTCACCCGGGTGCCTGCGCGCTTCCTGTGCATCGACGTGGCCGAGCAGCTGCTGCTGGACCAGGCCGCGCATATCGATGGACTGGAGGTGAGCCGGCTGTACCGCACCGGCAACATCACCTCGACCCCCACCATGGTCGCCGATATCGGCGGGATGGTGCGGCGCGCGCTGGACATCCACGACCGCGACCCGGAGGCATTCGCGCAGCCGGGCGCGCGACGCGCCTTCGCGGCCCAGCTCAGCGCCCTGCTGCTGCAGTGCCACCTGCAGGCCGCCGGCGAACCTGCCGTCGCCCGGCGCGGTCGCCCGCCGCTGCCGCGCCGGGAGATCGTCCGCCGCGGCATCGAGCACATCCAGCGCAGCCTGCGCGGCGAAGCGGCGTTTTCGGACATCCCGTTCGCGGTAGGGGCCTCGCAACGTTCGCTCAACCGGGCGTTCGACGACCTGTTCGGCATGGCGCCGCACCAGTTCTATCTCGTCGAGCGCCTGCATGCGATCCGCAGCGCGCTGCGCTCGGCCGCGCCAGGCGATACGGTCACGGGCATCTGCTCACGGTTCGGGGTCTGGGACCTGGGGCGGATGGCGGCGCTGTATGCCCGCATGTTCGGCCTGCAGCCGGCACAGGAGCTGTCCCGGGCCGTCGGCGGCAAACCGTCGGCGACCGGGGCCACGTCCACGCGCAGGCGCTGAGCCGATATCGCCCTAAAGTTTTCCCGGCGGGTGCCGCTGACGGATATGCAGTCGATCTGTTTTGCCCACGGAAGGGACGCCAGCACCACGGCGGTCTTCGTGAGTCCCCAAGCGTTCTTGCGTACTACCCCGGGCATGTCGCCCGGCGTAGCCCATTGAGCTTGTTGGAACCGAGGAAACATCGATGTCCATCGCAGCCCTGCAGTCGCCGGCGTCCCCCCGCACCGGTGCCTCCACAGCCACGTCTTTCCTGCGCTCGCTGGGCGCGCTCGCCTTCTCGCCGCGGGCCACGCGGCAGGCCAGCACCGCCCTGGCCCAGCGCCATGCCGAACTTGAAGCGCAGGTCGCTGCGCTGCACCGGGTACAGGCGGTGATCGAGTTCGACCTGGAGGGCACCATCCTCCAGGCCAATGACAACTTCCTGCAGACCCTCGGCTACACGCTGGAGGAGATCCGCGGGCGCCACCATTCCATGTTCGTCGACCCGGAGCACGTGCGCAGCAGCGCCTACCGCGAGTTCTGGGCGCGGCTCGGTCGCGGCGAGTTCGATGCCGGCCAGTACCGGCGGGTGGGCAAGGGCGGCCGCGAGATATGGATCCAGGCGTCCTACAACCCGGTGTTCGACAGCAGCGGCCGGCCGGTCAAAGTGGTCAAGTTCGCCACCGACATCACGGCCCAGCAGATGCAGGCGGCCGACTTCGCCGGCCAGCTGGCCGCGATCAATACCTCGCAGGCGGTGATCGAGTTCAGCCTGGACGGCTGCATCCTGTCGGCCAACGACAACTTCCTGGCCACCACGGGCTACGCGCTGGAGGAAGTGCGCGGCCAGCACCATTCGATGTTCGCCGAACCCGAGTACGCCCGGAGCGCCGAATACCGGCAGTTCTGGCAGAAGCTTGGCCGGGGCGAGTATGACGCCGGCCAGTACCGCCGGCTGGGCAAGGGCGGGCGCGAGATCTGGATCCAGGCGTCCTATAACCCGATCTTCGACATGAACGGCCGTCCGTTCAAAGTGGTCAAGTACGCCACCGACATCAGCGCGCAGGTGCGTGATGCGCAGGCGCTGGCGGCTGCTGTCGCGCAGACCCGCGAAGTGGTTGCCGCCGCCCAGGCCGGCGACCTGGGCAGGCGCATCGATGCCGGCGACAAGACCGGCGCCATCGCCGAGCTGTGCGAGGGCATCAATGCCATGGTCGAGACCATGGGCAGCGTCATCGGCCAGATCCGCGTTGCCGCCGACGCGGTGGCGCTGGGCGCCAGCGAGATCGCCACCGGCAATGCCGACCTGTCCCAGCGCACCGAACAGCAGGCCGCGTCGCTGGAGGAAACCGCAGTATCGCTTCAGGGCCTGACAGGCACCGTACGGCAGAGCGCCGAGGATGCCCGACAGGCCAGCCAGCTGGCCGGCGGCGCGGTGGACGTGGCCGCACAAGGGGGCAGGGTGGTCAGCGAGGTGGTCACCACCATGAGCCTGATCAACGCCTCGTCGCGCCGCATCGTCGACATCATCAGCGTGATCGACGGCATCGCGTTCGCGCCGGCGGCGATCGCAGCTGGCATTTCCGCGCCGCAGGCAGATCTGTTGGCCAGCGCGTTTGCCGCCGGCTACGACCCGACCAAGCTGAGCGGCTACCTGGGCGACACCCAGGAACGGGGGTTCCGCGAAGGCGCCGTTGGCCGGGCCCTGGCCGGGGATTTCGGCGGAGGCAACGCCTACCTCATGGGCGTGGCCAACGGTCCGGTCGAGCTCGCTTCGGTGCAGGGCCAGAACCTGATCAACAACAGGCTCCTGGAGGGTGGCGGCGGCATCAGCACCACCGAGCAGGGCCGCGCAGGTATCGCTGCGGACGCGGCGCGGGCTGCCGCCAGCTACGCCAGTGCGAACAGCTCGAATGCTTCTGCGGCGCGCACTCGGCAGGGCATGGCGCTGGACCGCGCCGATGTCTTGGGCGGCGGTGGCGGCCGGCCGTCGAGCAAGGCGCCCAGCGGTTACCGTTGGAACGCTGCGGGGGGACTCGAATTCATCCCCGGCGGCCCGGCTGATCCGGCGAACAAATCCGGTGGCGCGCCGAGCGAGGACGAGCGCAAGGCGGCTGGTTGGCTGGGCCAGGCCAACCGTGCCCTTGCCAACATGCAGGACGCCATGACGGTAAAGAAGTCTGACGGGACGCCGATGCGTGATGCGAAGGGCAATCCGATCTTCAATGACGCTGACACCCCCGGATTCTTCGAGAAGTATTCGCCCAGCGAAGAGCTGGCCAACCGCAGCATGAGCCCGGAGCGCCAGCGCTACTCCAATGCGTCCTCGTCCCTGTCCGAAGCGCTGCTGCGCGCGGCCACCGGCGCCGGCGTCAATGAATCGGAAGCGCGGCAGAAGGTCGCCGAGCTGACGCCGCAGCGCGGCGATTCCGAAGCGGTGAAGCGCCAGAAGATGGCGGGGGCGGCTGGCTACATCGAAGACCTGCGCGCGCGGGCAGGGCGCGCATTGCCGGCCAATCCTACTGGCGGCAGCGCTGCAGCAGCGTTCGGCGGAGCCGCACCCATGCAGGTGGGTGGCGGGGTCCGTCCGACCACCGGCCAGGCTCCGGCAATCGGCACCACCCGGGGCGGCTATCGCTACACCGGCGGTGATCCTGCCGACCGCAGCAGCTGGGAGCGTCTCTGATGGCCGCGCCTTGGGAGGAATACCAGCAGGTCCGCGCAGGTGCACCGGCGAACGCTGTTGCCGCGCCGACCGTCGAACGCGGGCCGTGGGACGACTACCAGCAGGTCAGCGCCAATCTGCCGATTACGGACCTGCCGGCGGTCCAAGCCGAGCGCCCCGATTTCAGCGGGGTCACGGCCACGGTCGACAGCACCGCAGACGGCCGGCAGGCCGACGGTTGGATGGCCGGCCCGCTGCGTGACGCGCTGTTCGGCGCGCGCTCGGTACTGCAGGGCACCGGCAGCCTGATCGGTGCACTCGGCGGGGACGCGCTCGGCGCGCTGGAAACGAAGCTGACCGGGCGGCCGGTGGCCAGCTTCCGCGACAACGCGTCGCGTCTTGCTGATGCCATCGGGTTGCCCCAGGCGCAGACCGCGGGCGACCGCATCTACGGCGACATCGGTGAGGCGCTGACCGGTACGGGCCTGACCCTGGGGGCTGGCGGCTTGGCCAGCGCTGCCGCGCAAGCTCCTGCTCGCGCAGCGCAGGCAGGAATCGCACCTGCGCTGCGGGTAGCGCCGGTCGCCACCAGTCAGGCCGCCCTCATCAACCCGGCACGCGCCGCAGCGACACCGCTGCACCAGGTGGCCGGCAGCGCGCCAAGCCTTGCCCAGCGCGGGGCGGATATCCTCACTGCGCAGCCCGTGCTGCAGGCCATCAGTGCAGCGACCGGATCTGGCGCAAGCGGCGCAGTCCGTGAAAGCGGATACGGTCCTGGTGCGCAGATCGCCGCAGCGCTGGTAGGCGGCCTTGCCCCTTCCGCCGTGGCTGCAGGTGCACCTGCAGCCCTGCGCGGCACCCTGCGTGGTGGCGAAGGAAACAGGGTGGCGCTGGAGCAGGCGATCGACGACTTCGGATCTCTTGGCGCCACTCCTTCGGTCGGCCAAGGAACCGGCGCCTGGTCGCGGCAGGGCTTGGAAAATCTACTCAGCGGCGGCCCGACCAGCGGCGGGGTCATGCGCCAATTCGCCGAACAGCAGAACGAGCAGATCGGGGAGGGGCTTGCTGACATCAGCAACCAGCTCGCCAAGAACATCAGCGGCGAGCGTGCAGGGCGGGCGATCGAGCGCGGCGTGGACACGTTCGCAAAGAACACCAATGCCATGCGCAAAGCCCTGTACTGGCAGGCAGATCAGCACATTCCGAGTGACACGCGGATTGGAGTGACGAACACGGAGCGTGCCCTGGCGGAGCTGACCACGCCCGTGGCAGGCGCCGAGGCCACCACCGCTGCGCAGATCAGCCCGAAGATCCAGCGTATGGCCGACACTCTGGCTGAGGACGTGGCCGCCGCGCAGCAGGCTGGCCAGGCGGGCATCCCCTACGAGGCGGTGAAGCGGATCCGCAGCCAGATCGGTGAGGAACTGTCGGATTTCTCCCTTTCCACCGATCGGCCCACCGCGCAGTTGAAGCGGCTCTACGCATCCCTGTCGCAAGACCTGGAATCGGCCGCACAGGCGCAAGGGCCTGCTGCAGTGGCTGCCGTGAAGCGAGCCAGCAACTACTTCAAGGCATCTGCCGATCGATTGGAAACGCTGGAGCGCGTGGTCGACAAGAACGGCGGTCCGGAGAAGGTGTTCCAGGCTGCGATGGCCGGAACCAAGGACGGCGCGACGACCCTGCGCGCGGTGATGCGTTCTCTGCCGGAGGACAGCCAGAAGGCGGTCAGCGCCGCGGTGATCAAGCGCATGGGCTTGGCCACGCCTGGCGCGCAGAATGCCGCCGGCGACGCCTTCAGCCCCAACACGTTCCTGACTAACTGGGGCAACATCAGCCCGGAAGCGTGGCGCACGCTTTTCGGCCGGTACGGCAAGGAATTCAGCGACAACATGGACAAGGTGGCCAGGGTCGCGGAGCGCATCAAGACAGGCTCCGAGGTGTTCAAGAATCCGAGCGGGACGGCGAACCGCGGCGCGGCGCTGGCCTATGGTGCGTCCCTGGCTACCGCGATCATGTCGGGAAGTGCCTTGATGACGGGGGGGTTGCTGGCCAGTGGCGGTACGAGCAACCTGGCCGCCCGGCTGATGACCAATCCACGTTGGGTGCAGTGGCTCGCAAAGGCGACAGATCGTCCAGTGGGAGCGCTGCCGGCGCAGATCAACGTGCTGAAGCGGATCGCCAAGGAGAACGACGATCAGGACATTGCGGAGGCTGCCGCCAATTTAGCGGAAAGCCCCCCACATGCCGAAGATGGTGGCGATCAAGGCGACCGCTAGGCCGGCAATAATCAGTAGGCCGGCCCAGCCGAAAACGATGTCGTGCCACCAACGGCGCGGCATCGATTTTTCGAGGTTACGCGCGGCTCGGTCTCGATCGACCAACGATTTCGCTTCTGGCGATACAGGGTTCTTGTCCCAGGGGGCGCTCATGGGATGGTCCTCAAGTTCTTGGCGGGATGGTAGCACCGGCTGCGTGGGGCAGCCGGTGCAACGTCAGGTCAACCGACCGTAAATAGGGGCTTGTCGCTAAGGGCTTTGCCGTCACGGGTCAGCCATACCTCATACCGCTGGTAGTAGAAGGGGGAGCCATCAGCCTGTGGGACGGATATTCCGTCCAGACCGAAGCCGGCTCGGTAACCCTCGGCGCCAGGGATGTGGCCCCAGATCTGCGGGCCTCCCTCATCGGGGATTACCAGTGCGGCCCGTGTCGGCCGGCTGCCATCGGTGGTGATGTCCTCCGGCTGAGAAATGCGGAGTTCCACTTTCACCCCAGGGGCGGTGCACAGACCGCGATCCGAAAACCTGCCGTAGACAGCGCCAACGTCATCACCGGCCAGAATTATAGTTTTTGGGTTCGACTGGTGGGGCGTAATTGTTTGCCCAGCCAGGGTCCACCAACCTCGGACAAAAATGAGGGCGCCGTCTGGCGCTTCTTCGCACGCACAACGGATAAACGCATTTGCCGGATAGCTCATTACCTGCTCCTTGGTAGCCCTGGCCATTGCAGGGCGGAAAGGGCCGACCCACGGCCGGCCGTGACGGTGGTCAGACGGCTGCAGTTTGGAAGATTGGCTCCGCGCCAACGACGCGGCCTTCCGGGTCGATCACCCAAACCTGATATGCGGCGTAGTGGAGATAGGGGTAACCATCCGCTTCGTTGTATATCGGGACCTGGTCACCGGCGATGGTGAAACCGTGGCGGTGCTCAAGCACACCCATTATGTGGCCCCAGATTACGGGCTGCCCGCTTTCTTCCACGACGATGGTTCCGGATTTTGGCGAGTCACTGAACGCGGCGCCGGCAACATCCTTAACCCGGAACACCCATTCGTGATCTGGCGCCAAGGTGATGCCGATGGCGCCATCAGCCTTCGAAATAGCCCCGTGGTTCGGCCCAGCGATCGAGAGAATGCTCTTTCTAGGACCGTTTGGGGTCTCAAAGTCGCACCGGAACCACCAATTCCCTTTAGCGAAGAAGAGGCCGCCTTTGGGCACATCCTCTGCCGTGGATTTGACGAACACACTAATCGGAAAGCTCATCACCTTCTCCTTGGCTGAATCGTAATGCCGGCCGCGCTCGGCCGCCGGTTCGCATCAGGGTTACTTCATTCCGCGCAGCGCGCCTAAATAACTGTCGATGTTGGGCTTACCCGAATTCATCTGGTGGGCGAACACCCGCGCAGCCTCTATAGACTGGTCTAGAACCTGTTCAAAGGACGGACCTGCCTTCACGGCGATGCACTGTGCTGCGGCAGCGGCATAGATCTGCTGTACGAGCTGCATCTGCGCTGCTTCCTGCTGAGGGTCGTTGCTCATCTCCATCTCCTTGGCTGCCCCGGCCGATCCAGGGCCTAGCCGCATCCTACACCGTCCGTTGAACCAGCTCCCTGGCCCGGCAGCATGGCCCCATCAGAATCAGGGGCCTGCCCATGTCCACCGAAACCGTCGCAGCCGCCATGGGGGCAGGCAAATACGCCCAGGCCCTCGAAGAGGCCTGCATCCGCTTTGGCATTGTCACGCCGCTGGAGAAGGCCCACTTCTTGGCCCAGGTGGCTCATGAGTCAGACGGCTTCCGCACCGCGACGGAGTACGCCAGCGGCGCCGCCTATGAGGGCCGCAAGGACCTGGAGAACACACAGCCCGGCGACGGGAAGCGGTTCAAGGGGAGGGGCCTGATCCAGGTCACCGGCCGGGCCAACTACCGGACCTACAGCCTCTGGAAGTACGGCGACGAGCGCGTGGTCGTGAACCCGGGGATGCTCGCTGAGCTGCCCGACGCGGTGGACGCCGCCGGCTGGTACTGGACGGTCGCGCGGCCGAAGATCCCAGCCATGGCCAGGGCAGACGACCTCGTCGGCGTAACGAAGGCGATCAACGGCGGCCGGAACGGCTTGATTGATCGCGGGGAGAAGTTGGATAAGGCGAAGCGCCTGTTCGGGTTGGCCGCCTGATGCCGAGCAAGCGCACCAAAGACGCGGCTATCTCGAAGCTGCGGGCCACGCTCAACATGCTTGAGCCCCGGGGCATGTCCGGGACGATCACACCCACCGCCCTCGGCCACATCAAGGCGATGGTCGAAGAAGCCATCGACCTCATCCAGGAAACCGACCCGCTGAAGAAGCGGGTTGCCTTCATCGTCCTGGCGCTGCAGGAGTCCACGAGGATCCACACGGTGGCACTGCGCGGCAAGAACCACGAACGCATCTTGATCGTCGACCGCCCGCTGTACGAGTGGGCGATGAAGCAGGTTCACGAACTTACAAGGATGGCCGCATGACCTTCGCGTCCCGAAACGTAGGTGCTGCCCGTGCCGGCATTGCCACGCTGATCCTGTTCCTGATCGGCATGGGTATGGCCGCGATGCTGGCCGTGACCATCCCCGAGCAAAACAAGGACGCGTTCCTGATGCTCATCGGCGGGCTGAACACCGCCATGGGCGGGATCATCCAGTTCTATTTCAACATCGGCAGTCGCCGATCTGCGGGAGGCTGACGTGAACAGGACGGCCATTGCGGTGCTGGTTTTCGTCGCCTGGTCCGCTGCCATGTTCGGCGCCGGCTGGGCGTGGCGCGGCGATCGCGCCGAGGGCAAAGATGCCCGGCAGGAGGCCAGCGCCAGCGCCGCCCAGGTGCAGCAGGTCAACGACGTGCGCGCCACCGAGCATTCCCAGGCCGAGACCATGGCCGCCATTGGAGCGAAGCATGAAGAAGACCGCGCTGCGGCAACGACCGTCCCTGATGCTGTTGTGGCTGACCTGCGTGCTGACCGCCTCCGGTTGCGCGATGGGTGGGCAAGCTGTGAAACCCAACGCCTGTCCGAAGCCGTCACCGGCGCCAGCGAACGTGATGCGGCAGCCCAGCGCCGAGAAGAGTTTGCGGGAGCTGTTGTTCGAGCAGGTCGAGACGCCGACGACCAGCTCCGTGCCTGCCAAGTCGTAATTGCTGCGGATCGGGCTGGGAGCGGTTGATGGCCGACAAGAAGCTCAAGCTCAAGGATCAGCTGGGTCGAGTGGTCCGGCTCGATGACGGCAACGCCGGCGCGACCCTGGGCAAAAACCTGTACGGCGCCGACGGCAAGCTGCTGAAGGCTTCGGACATCATCAACCCGCCCCAGCAGCAGGGCGGCGCGATCGCGACGGTCTGGAAGCTGATCCGTGAGATCCCGGCGAACATCCAGCGGCTCGCTGCGTTGGTAGGGGCTGGGTTCGCGATCCGGCGGCCCAGCGGCGAGTGGTTGCTACGGACGTTTCAGGCAGGCCCGGGCATCACCATCGAGAACGGTGATGGTGACGATGGGGATCCGGTGATTGGGCTCACCCCGCTGACGAAGACCGCTGACGCGGCGCTCTCCGGGCACCGAATCATCCGCGCCACTGGTCCGACCACCGCCGGGTACGCCTCAGCCTCGATCGAGGCCCATGCCGATGACGTGCTGGGGATGACCACCGGCGCCGCCGCAGCGGGTACTGAGGTGCCGTACGTCACGGACGCCGAGGTGACCGAACCATCGTGGAACTGGACCCCGCTGCTGCCGCTGTACCTGGCGGCCGACGGCCTGATGACGCAGACATCGCCCAGCCTCGGAGAGGCCGAGTTCTCGCTGGTGGTGGGATTTGCCACCGGCACCACCTCTGCGCGCATCCGCATCGAAACCCCCATCTACCTCGAGGACTGAACCATGGCCGCCCCCCGCTTTCTAGCCAACATCGCTGGCCGCATCCGGATGATTGCAACGATCGTCACTTCTGCCGGCGCTGCGGACGCCGAGAAGGTGCCCAGCACCAATGCCAGCGGCGTACTGGATCCGACCGTGATCAACGCCGGCACCACGGGGAACAGCAAGGTGGTCATGACGCTGCCGGATGGCACACTTGACCCCTCGATCATGCCCACCGGAATCGGCGCAGACGTCAAGAACATGCCCGCCTCGGAAGCCTTGGCTGCCAATGCCCTGGTCAACGTCTGGAACGATGCTGGCACGGTGAAGGCGCGCAACGCTGACGCCACGGCCGAAGGCAAGGAAGCCACTGGCTTCGTGAAGGCAGCAGTGGCCTCCGGCGCTACCGCGGCGGTCTACTTCGAGGGGCGTGTGAGCGGGCTGAGCGGCCTGACGCCTGGTGCGCGGCAGTACCTGTCGACCACCCCCGGACAGTTCACTGCCGCGGCTCCCTCGACTGCCGGCAATGTCGTGCAATGGCTCGGTGATGCGATCAGCTCCACCGAGGTGGATTTCGAGAAGTCCAACGCCGTCACGGTGGCCTGAGTGGCAGATCGCCGCCCCCTGATTCTGAGCGCCAATGGCAGGCTGCGCATGCTGCCGGCTGGCGACACTTTGGGCGTGGCAATGGGGGGCACGGGCGCAACCACCGCCGCGCAGGCGAGGGTGAATCTTGGGCTGGGCACGATAGCCACGCAGAACGCCGGTGATTACCTGCCCACTGCGGGCGGCAACCTTACCGGTCCGGTGGTCAGCACCAGTTCGTTCGCCGCCCGCGAGGTCGTGTATTTCGGGGGTGGGGCTGCCAACACGGCCGACAAACTGCGCATGACCAACAGCGGGTCGGCGATCCGCCTGGACGCAGTCGATGCCAACGCCGCTGTGCTCAAGACGATGAATTTCGGCGCTACCGACTACGCTTTCGGGGGCGGCGGTCCGGCGGCTTTTACCGGGTATGTAAAGGCGACCTCCTACCAAGCCTACAACGGCGCTTTCGGCACTCAGACCGGCCATGTGGCGCGCGGCTGGAACAACGGGATTACCCGATGGCTCGACGTAATGGAGGCCGATGGCTCCTTCGCGCTGTACTCCTACGACACGGCGGGCGGAACGCCCACCACCGTCTACAATTTCAAGACCCCGGTGGCCGGCGGGGTAGCGCAAGCGACTTTTTCTGGCGCGCTGACTGCCGTTGGGTCCATCGTTTCCGGCGGCGCTATTTCGACCACTGGATCGGGGGCGTCATTTTCTTTTCAAGACCGCTCTAATAGCGCCAACAAGTGGGACTGGTACGCCACGGCCGGCGTAGCGCGCCTGTGGGCGTCGGGGGCCGGTGACCGCGTGCAGATCAACGGCAGTGGCGAGATATACACCACCAGCAACATCGACGCTGGCGGTGTTACACCAAATACCGGGCGCGCCCGACTCAGCATCGCCGAAGCGGGTCGTACCGGGTATCTCTCGTTCTATCGCAGCACCGGGCAGCGAGCCGGCTACATTGGCTACGCCGGCGCCGGCGCCGACCGCATCAGTTTGGTGCCGGAAGACGGGATCATCGGCTGGCGTGTGGACGGCGACATGCTGCATACCGGCGTCGTCTACTGCAACACCACCCTCAATCTTTTGTGGGCCAACGCCGCCGGCTACGTGCGCGTGCCACGCATCTTTGTCGGCGGCGGCGACCCTGGCGCGGCAGCATCTGATGGCGATGTCTGGATCACATGACAATTTACCGACGCTCTGGTGGGACCTGGATCGGGTCGACTGTGTACGCGCGCATCGGCTCAGGCTTTGCAGCACGCGTGGTGCGGCGCCGGCAAGGTGGGGGATGGGTCTTCGCCAGCAACTTGGTGCTCAGTGGCAACGCCGCACCCAGCAACCATATCGTGGGCCCAGGGTCCGCTTCCAACTCTGCAGGACCGGGGCTGTCTATAAGTGGGGGCTCCGGGAATTACAGCTACAACACCGTTTACCTCTCCGGCTCCACCGGGCTCACCCTTATCAACCCGAACAGTCTCTCCGTTTACGCATCCGTGGTAATGAGCGCCGGCCAAAGCTACGTCACGGCGTACCGCACAACCGCGATCGACAACGTCACCGGACAGACGACGATTTTCGACTGGACCGTCACCCTCACTCACTAGGAGCGCCAAATGAAAAGCCCGCAAGACACGCTACAACGGCCAGCGCCGAGCAACCCTGAAACGGCCGCAGCAGTCACGCAGCAGCAGGTGCAGGCCAAGGTAATTGCTGTGCCGCTACCGCTCGCAAATGCGGTCGTCAATTTCCTGTCGGCGCAGCCGTACAATCAGGTTGCGGGCCTGATCGCCGAGCTGCAGCAGTGCCAACCCTTCGACATCGTGGAGAACGTCCCATGAAGTTTCAGCTCATCAGCCGCCAGACCTCCGAGAGCTTCGGGGCTTTGCCCGATGCCAGGAACACGCAGCTCATCTTCACCGGGGTGATTGAAGAGCCTGGCGCGCCAAGCCCTGGCATGTACTCGAGCAGCATCAACATCGCGGTGACGCAGGCTGATGCGGCCAGCTACGAGCTGGGCGGCTACTACGACATGAGCCTGGTCGAGGCGAGCGAGTAGTAAACCGTGGATGCCTCGGCCAGCGGCCGTCGCTTGAATGGCTCAGGCTATGCGACGGCCTCGAGCAGCTGCTCGGTGTTGTTGCGCGGGGTGTTGACCGCGCGGCTCACGCGGTAGGCTTCCATCGCCGGCGGCTCGCTGGCCAGCAGCATCGCCATGGCGCCGTCGGCGTCGGCCTTCATCCATTCCTCGGCCTGGCCCGGGTTGAGCCAAACCGGCATGCGGTCGTGGATGTCAGCCGACACGCCGCTGCTGTCCCCGGTGATGACGGTGAAGGTGCCCAGGTTGTCATCGCCGAGCAGCTTGCTGGAGTCCTCCCACAGGCCGGCAGCCCACAGTGGCGTGGCGGCATGGATGAACCACGGGTCCTTCTTCCCGTCGTCTGGGTTCACCGACCACTCGTAGTAGCCGGCCATCGGAATCAGGCAGCGCCGCGCCTTGAACGCGCTGCGGAACGCCGGCTTGGTGGCCACCGTCTCGATGCGGGCATTGATGGTCGAGCCCTGCAGGCTCTTCGCCTTGGCCCAGAATGGCAGGAGGCCCCAAGCCAGGCGCTGCACCTGCAGGCCGTCGCCGCGGTCCAGAAGCACCGCGGCGCGCTGCGTCGGCGCCAGGTTGTAGCTGGCAGGCAGGGACAGCAGGTCGCCCACCAGCTGGGGGAAGCCCGGGCTGGCGGCGTCTCGGATCGGGGTCTGGACGAATCGGCCGCACATGGCCTGACCATACTCCAGCCGGGAGCCGGCACCGTTCGCGCGGCGTTGACCGGCTTTCTCATGCCCTGAGCCGGGCCGGGCGTATCGTGGCCGCATGGACACCCCAGACAAGCCCGCGCCGGCCGACCGCCCGGACCCCACGAAGCTCCAGCCCACACTGGGGCACCTGCTGCTGCCCGACAGCCGCACCCCCGAAGAGCAGCGCGCCGCGTCGCTCAAAGAGTCCGCCCGGCGCAAGGGCAGGGGGCGTGGAAAGTGGTGGGAGAAGAGCAACTGAGCCGCCAACGAAAAAGGCCCCGCGTGAGCGAGGCCTGATCGAATTGCGGAGCGGGTCGTTTATTGCGGAGCGAAAACCACCACTCGAAAACCCCGCAAACCATTGGTGCCGAAGGTGGGACTCGAACCCACACGCTTTTAAGGGCGGCGGATTTTGAGTCCGCTGCGTCTACCGATTCCGCCACTTCGGCTGGCTGGCCGCGTAGTGTATACAAACCCGGCCGGATTGGGGAGGTCTGAATCGTTCAGTCGACCCCGGACCTTCATTTTTCCGCGACGTTATACTCATTGCGCTGAACGATACAGGGAGCAGCGATGAGCGCGTTGCAGGGTCTGCGGGTACTGGTGGTGGAAAACGACGCGATGAGCGCGTCGTTGCTCGAGATGCAGCTGATGCACGCGGGTGCGGTGATGGTCGGGCCGGCGTCGTCGGTGGCCGAGGCACTGCACCTGATCGAGGAGGCTGCGCCGCAGATCGTTCTGCTGGATTACCGCCTGGCCAACCACGAGACCAGCGACCCGGTCGCCGATGCGCTGACCACGCTTGGCATTCCTTTCGTGGTGGCCACCGGCATGGCGCATTTCCAGCTGCCCGAAGCGTTCCGCGCGGGCAGGGTGCTGACCAAGCCCTATCTGACCGCTGAGTTGAACCAGGCGCTGACCGCTGCGCTGCAGGATCACGCCGCCTCGGCGTAATCCAGCTCGACCGGCTCGCGGTCGTCCAGGATGCGGTACAACGCGGCCAGGTCCTGCGGATCTGGATTCAGCCACGCATCCAGGTTTTCACGGCGGATCGGCACGATGCAGCGGTCATGCCCGGCCGCGGCCACGTCGCGCGGGGGGGCGTCGGTGATGGCGGCGAACGAGAGCAGGCGGCCTTCGGGGCCTTCCCATTCCGACCAGAGGCAGGCGATCAACAGGTCGCGCGGTGGCTGCGGGCGGAATTCGAGCACCACGTTCCGTGGATTCTCGCCCGGCGCCAGGCTGCGCTGTTCCAGCGCATGGCGGGGCACGTGTTCGTAGAACGATTGCACGACGACGACGCCGTGGTGGTGGCCGAACGCGTTCTTCCAGTAAGCCTCGAGGCTGTCGCGGCGGGCGTTGTAGGTGCCCGGATAGAGCGCGTCGTTGCGTGCGGGCTTGTCGGGCAGGCGGCACTGGTAGCGCATCGGCTTGATCACGCGTTGGCCCTGTTCGGACACGATCACCGGGGCGTATACGCCGGGAAAGATGCGGCTGTCGCGCGGCAGCAGGCCGGTGCGGTGCAGGTCCGCCAGGCGTGCCTGGGCGCGGTCAACGCGGTTGCCGGCAATGCGGATGTCATTGCGGGCCTTCTGGGTGGGGCGGTGCGCCAGGCTTTCTTCGGCCTGCTTCCGGCGTGCGGACTGGACGCGGATTTCCTCGTCCAGCGCCTGCATTTCTTCGGCATGCCATTGCTGGATCTTCGCCACGATATCCTGGCCCTGCGCGGTGCGCGCACCGGCAAAGCCGTCGTCCATGGCCTTGGGGGTCTTGGGGCGTTGCTTGCCGGCGTCATGGGCGTAGAGCTGGGCGAACTCGTCCAGCGAAATGGCGGCGCCGAACTCGCGAACCAGCTTGCTGTAGTCGGCGCGGATCTGGGCGGAATAGCACATGGGCCTGGACCGGAGGGTATCAACTGTGGGTTGATACGCTACCAAACAAAAAGCCCCGGCATTGCCGGGGCTTTCTGCGTTGTATTGGCGTCCCCACGGGGATTCGAACCCCGGTCGCCACCGTGAAAGGGTGATGTCCTAGGCCTCTAGACGATGGGGACGCACGAAAACCTGAATTTAATGCTGCATCCATCCGATCGGCCTAATGACCGGATGTTGGTGGAGCCAGGCGGGATCGAACCGCCGACCTCCTGCATGCCATGCAGGCGCTCTCCCAGCTGAGCTATGGCCCCACGTTGATGCTGCGAGCCGCCTATCATATCGGTGTTTTCCGAAAAGGGAAACACTTTTTTCGACGGATACAAAAAACCCCGGCATTGCCGGGGTTTTCTGCGTTTGATTGGCGTCCCCACGGGGATTCGAACCCCGGTCGCCACCGTGAAAGGGTGATGTCCTAGGCCTCTAGACGATGGGGACGCACGAAACTTTGAATTTTGCTTCTGTCGGACGGCCTATGTCCGGAGAAGTGGTGGAGCCAGGCGGGATCGAACCGCCGACCTCCTGCATGCCATGCAGGCGCTCTCCCAGCTGAGCTATGGCCCCACGTTGTTGCTACCAGCCCGACATTCTAGCGTTGATTTGCCTGAATGGCCAGCTGTTGATGAGTGGCGTCCCCACGGGGATTCGAACCCCGGTCGCCACCGTGAAAGGGTGATGTCCTAGGCCTCTAGACGATGGGGACGCATGAACTCATCAATGTTTCCAACACCTCCGAACGGCCTAAGGTCCGGAGTGGTGGAGCCAGGCGGGATCGAACCGCCGACCTCCTGCATGCCATGCAGGCGCTCTCCCAGCTGAGCTATGGCCCCACGATGCTGGAGGCGGAATTCTACGCGTGTGAAGACGATTCGCCAAGTGTTTTTGCAAACAAAAAGCCCCGACCGAAGTCAGGGCTTTTTGTTTTGTAACTGGCGTCCCCACGGGGATTCGAACCCCGGTCGCCACCGTGAAAGGGTGATGTCCTAGGCCTCTAGACGATGGGGACGCACGAAAAACTCGAATTGTGTTCACTACCTTCCGAACGGCCTAAGGTCCGGAGTGGTGGAGCCAGGCGGGATCGAACCGCCGACCTCCTGCATGCCATGCAGGCGCTCTCCCAGCTGAGCTATGGCCCCACGTCGTGAGGAGCGAGATCATAGCGATGCTGTTTTCGATTGGCAAGAAAAAACTGTCATGACGTTGGCAATCGTTGATGGCGAAGACGCAATGCATTGCTGATCACCGACACCGAACTGAGGCTCATCGCCACCGCCGCCAGCATCGGCGACATCGTGATGCCCAGTGGATACAGCACACCTGCCGCCACCGGAATGCCCAGGCCGTTGTAGAGGAACGCGAAGCCCAGGTTCTGCCGCATGTTGCGCACACTTGCGGACGACAGCTGGCGTGCCCGCAGGATCCCGCGCAGGTCGCCCTTGACCAGCGTGACCTGTGCGCTGGACATCGCCACGTCCGTGCCGTTGCCCATCGCGATGCCGACATTGGCGCTTGCCAATGCAGGCGCATCGTTGATGCCATCGCCGGCCATGGCCACCGTGCGGCCCTGTGCCTGCAGCGCGCGGATCAGTTCGGCCTTGTCCGCCGGGCGCATTTCACCGTGCACCTCGTCCAGGCCCAGCTCGCGCGCTACGGCTTCCGCCGTGGCGGTGCCGTCGCCGGTCGCCATCACGATGCGCAGGCCATCGCGGTGCAGCTGTGCGATGGCTTCGGCGGTGGACGCCTTGATGGGGTCGGCTACTGCAATCAGCCCGGCCAGGGTGCCGTCGACGGCCAGGAACATCACGCTGGCCGCCGCCTCGCGCAATTGCTTGGCATCGGCGTGCAGGAGCTGCAGGGAGATGTGGTGGTCGGCCATCAGCGCGGCGTTGCCGAGCAGCAGTGTCCTGCCTTCAACCGTGCCACGCACGCCAAGGCCGGTGAGCGAGTCGAAGTCCTCCACCGATGCGAGTGGGCGGCCTCGACGGCGCGCTTCGGCGACGATCGCTGCGGCCAGCGGGTGTTCGCTGCCCTGGTCCAGGCTGGCCGCCCGGTGCAGCACGTCGTCGGCCGCGAATCCGGGCACCGGCTTTACGTCGCGGAAGGCGGGCCGGCCTTCGGTGAGCGTGCCGGTCTTGTCCACCACCAGCGTATCCACGCTGCGCAGCGCTTCGATGGCCTCGGCGTCGCGGAACAGCACGCCATGCTGCGCGGCGCGTCCGGTGGCGACCATGATGGTCATCGGCGTGGCCAGGCCAAGAGCGCAGGGGCAGGCAATGATCAACACCGCCACCGCGCTGAGCACCGCATGCGTCCACGACGGGTCCGGTCCGAACAGGCCCCAGCCGAAGAAGGTCAGCATCGCCGCGCCCAGTACCGCCAGCACGAACCAGTAGGCGACCTTGTCGGCCATCCGCTGCATCGGCGCGCGCGAACGCTGCGCCTGCGCCACCAGCTGCACGATCTGCGCCAGCATGCTGTCTTCGCCCAGCCGCTCGGCACGGATCACCAGGCTGCCGGTGCCGTTGAGGGTCGCGCCGATGACGGTATCGCCCACGGTCTTGGCCACCGGCACCGGTTCGCCGGTCAGCATCGATTCGTCCACCGTGGAACGACCCTCCAGCACGCTGCCATCCACCGGTACTTTCTCGCCCGGCCGCACCCGCAGGCGGTCGCCGGGTTGGAGTGCAGTGATGTCCACGTCTTCCTCGTGGCCGTCCTCGCGCAGTACCCGCGCGGTTTTCGGTGCCAGCCCCAGCAAGGCCTTGATCGCCGCCGACGTCTGGGCGCGGGCGCGCAGCTCCATCAGCTGGCCGAGCAGGGTGAGCGAGATGATGATCGCCGCCGCTTCGAAGTACACGCCCACGTGGCCGTGCTGCTGGAACGACGGCGGGAAAAGCCCGGGCGCAATCGTTGCCACCACGCTGTAGCCATACGCGGCCAGCACACCGGTGCCGATCAGGGTCCACATGTTCGGGCTGCGGTTGCGGATCGACTGCGCCCAGCGCTGCACGAACGGCCAGCCTGCCCACAGCACCACCGGCGTGGCCAGCACCAGCTCGATCCACACCCGCACGCCCGGCGGCACGCCGTGCAGCAGCGGGGTCATGGCCAGCATTGCCAGCGCCGGGGTGGCGATGCTCAGCGGCAGGCTCCACCAGAAGCGCCGGCGGAAGTCGGTGAGCTCCGGGTTTTCGCCCTCTTCCAGGCTGGGCATCATCGGTTCCAGCGCCATGCCGCAGATGGGGCAGGTGCCGGGCCCTTCCTGCACGATCTCTGGATCCATCGGGCAGGTGTAGAGCGTGCCGGCCGGTACCGGTTCGGCGATGTGCGAGGCAGGGTCGAGATAGCGCTGCGGCGCGGCGATGAATTTCCGCCGGCAGCCGTCGCTGCAGAAGTGGTAGTCGCTGCCGGCATGCCGGGCGTGGTGCGCGGTGGTGTCCGGGTTCACGTCCATGCCGCAGACCAGGTCCTTGACCGTGTTGCCCGCCGGGGCGCCACCGCCGTGCGCGGCGCAGCAGCTGCCTTTGGGCGCGGTCATCGGTGGGGCTCCGCCAGTGCACCCAGGATCGGGCATTGTTCCAGGCCGCCATGGCCGGGGCAGGCATCGACCAGCTGCTCCAGCGCGGCATGCATGCGCTGCAGCTCGGCGACGCGCTGTTCGATGTCCTGCAGCTTCAGCACTGCCGCCTCGCGAACCTGGGCCATGTCCTGGCCGCGCTGGTCGCTAAGGGCGAGCAGTTCGCCGATTTCCTCCAGGGTAAAGCCCAGCGCCTTGGCGCGGCGGATGAAGCGCAGGCGGGTCAGGTCGGTGTCGTTGAAGACCCGGTAGCCACCGGCACTGCGCTGGGCCGTGGGCAGCAGATGCTGGCGCTCGTAATAGCGCACGGTATCGATGGGCACGCCAGCCTGGCGTGCGAGTTGTCCAATGTTCACGGCGACCTCTCTGGGGAGCAGGCGCACAGTGTGGACCCTGGAGTCTGGTCAAGAGTCAAGGGTTTGCTGCGGCGGCCTCCAATGTCGTTACCGGTCCGGATTTACAACTAGTTTCATAGCTGCCGTGGGGGGCGCTCCGTACGCTCCATTGGAATCGCCGTCAGGCCTTGATCCAGCAGGGTTTGGCGGTCTCAGCAGCCGTTCCAGGAGCGCCGCCATGGAAGCACTTCCCCCCTCTTCATCGCCCACCCACAAGCCCACGTCCCCGACCCTGATGGAAGTCGCGGTGCTCGAATACCCGGGCAGCCTGCGTGCTGCCGCACCGGTGCTGTCCGAACTTGCCCAGCGCTGCAACCGCACCGCTGCGGCGGGTAAACGCACGGGCGCGCGCATGCTGGTGACCCGCTGGACGCTGTCCACGCGTGGGCATGGCATGCAGCGGGTGGCCGGCGCCGAACTGTTCGGCGATACCCCGCCGGCCGTGATCGTGGTGCCGGGTAACGAGCCCAGCTGGCCGCTGATGCAGGCCGACGAACGCATGCTGACCTGGCTGCGCGACTGCCATGATGCGGGCAGCCTGCTGGCGGGCTGCGAAGAGGGTGGGCTGCTGTTGGCCTCGGCCGGGGTCATGACCGGGCGCTCGGTCAGCGTCCCCGACCTGTCGCGCTGCCCGTCGCTGGCGGCGGTGGTGCCGGGCTGGCATCCGAGCGAGCGCGCGCTGGTGGACGACGGCGACCTGCTGACCGCCTCCGGCCCGGATGCATGGAAATACCTCAGCCTGCGGCTGCTGGCCCGGATCTACGGGCAGAGCGTGATGAGCGCGGCCATCCAGCAGCTGCAGCTGGTCATTCCGCGCGGCGTGCAGGAAGACCTGGAGCGCTTCAGTCCGAACTTCGCCCATGGCGACCGCGGCATCCTGAAGGCGCAGCGCTGGCTGCACGGCATCGCAGCGCGTGGCGTCACCCTGCAGGACATCTGCGACGCGGCAGGGCTGGAGCCGCGCACGCTGCAGCGGCGCTTCCTGAAGGCCACCGGCCTGCGTCCGATTGCCTACTGCCAGCGGCTGCGCATCGCAAAGGCGCAGCTGCTGCTGCAGGCCGGTGGTGCGGTCGATGAGGTGTCGTGGGCGGTGGGGTACTCTGACCAGAGCGCCTTCCGCCGGCTGTTCCTGCGCATCGTCGGAGTGACCCCGGCGCGTTACCGGCGGCAGATTTTCGCGCAACGGCGCGAGCGTCCCCGCAGCCCGCTTGCGCAGCTGCAGGGCGAACCGTTGCGCCCGGCGGCCTGAGCCGCTGCGCCAGTGGCTGCAGGGTCAGGCAGATGCGTCTACCCTGTGGGCCATTCGCCGTTCGCGTGCATTCCAGGAGTTGCCATGTTGTTGAAGACCTCGCCCGTGCTGGGCTCCGTGCTGAGCGCTGCATTGCTGCTGGCAGTCGCTGGCTGCAGCCAGGCCCAGCAAAGCCCCGCCACCGCGAAGGCGACGGCCCAAGCGGCATCCGCGAAGAGCGCCAACCGGCCGGCCGTGCTGCAGGGCATCGAGAAGCAGGGCTTCGAGGTCATCGGTGAATTCGACGCACCCGGCGGCCTGCGCGGCTTCGCTGGCGTGGTCGGCGGACAGCAGCCCGCTGCGGCTTACGTAACGGCCGACGGCAAGAATGTGATGGTCGGCACGCTCTTCAATGAGAAGGGTGAGGATGTCGGCGCGGCGCCGCTGGAAAAGCTGGTGGCCAAGCCGATGTCGGACCGGATCTGGAAGCGGCTGGATGGCAGTGCGTGGGTGCGCGATGGGCGCGCCGATGCCCCGCGCGTGGTGTACACCTTCAGCGACGCCAACTGCCCCTACTGCCATCGCTTCTGGGAAGCAGCGCGGCCGTGGGTGGACAGCGGCAAGGTGCAGCTGCGCCACGTCATGGTGGGCGTGATCCGCGAGGACAGCCCGGCAAAGGCGGCCGCGATCCTGGGCGCGCCCAATCCAAGCGCGGTGTTCCTGCAGAACGAACATGACTTCAGCAAGGGTGGCATCAAGCCGGCCGCGACGATCACGCCGGCGCTTGCCAACAAGCTCGACGCCAACCAGGTGTTGATGGTGGAACTGGGCTTCCAGGGCACGCCCGGCATCCTGTTCCATGATGCGCAGGGCATGGTGCAACGCGTGTCCGGCATGCCGCAGGGCGAGGACATGGAAAAGGTGATGGGCCCGCGTTGATCTGAATCAAGGTCGACCCGCATGCGCGCAGCCACACTGCGCGCATGGCGTTTGACAACGTAAAACTTCACGAAAAACTCACTCCTGACTTGTTACTCAGGGCGCTGGCGTGCGCAGCTTCTGCGCGTCACCCGGGATGAGGAGGGAATCCCACGCGGGTGCACTGCCGATGGCAGCATGGCGATTGCAACATGTCGCCGGAATTACTGCGGTCGTCGTTCTCCTGCGGAGCAGTACCGGGTTGCCGTTATCGGCCGTGCGCGTGAGCGCAGCCGACACCGGCAGTATCGTCTGCAGTTCAGGGAGGACGTGATGCGTTGCGCTGCCGTGCTGCTGTTCTCTGCCCTGGCGCTTTCCGCGATGCCGGTGCATGCGCAGGATTCCGCCGACGCCCTGCGCCAGGACATCCGCACCCTGCGACAAACGCTGGAGGCGATGGAAAAGCGCCTGGATGCGCTGGAAACCGCAGAAGGCCGCGCGCCTGCGCAGCGTCCCGAGGTGACCGCGGTTGCGCCCACGGCGATCACGCCGTCCGCCACACTTCCCCATGCAACCACCGCCCAGGTGCCCGGCACCGGCCAGGCCATCCTGCCGCCGCGTGATTCAGTGGCCGATCCGTCATCGGCCGCCTCGCGGCCGGACAGTGTGGCCGGCCCGACCGATCCGGAACTGAAAGGGTTCCTGGCCATCCCCAATACCGACACGCTGATCCGCATCGGTGGCTATGCCAAGCTCGATGCGATCGTGGATACCCGTGCGGCCGGGGACGAGGATCAGTTCGTGACCTCCACCATTCCGGTGGGCAGCGCTCACCGCGATGTCTCCAACTTCAACCTGCATGCCAAGCAGACCCGTTTCAGCTTCGAAGCACGCCGCCCGACCAGCCGCGGCAACCTGCGCTTCTACCTGGAGAACGACTTCTTCGGCAGCAGTGACGGCTACCAGTTCCGGCTGCGGCATGCCTACGGGCAGCTCGGCAACACCTACGCCGGCTATGGCTACGCCACCTTCATGGATGCCGACAGCCTGCCCGACACGCTGGACTTCGCCGGTCCCGGCGGCGCCGGCTACCTGCTGGTGGCCGGCATTCACCACAGCTTCGCGATGGGCAAGGGCAACACGTTGACGGTGGCGGCCGAAGATCCCGACGCACAGCTGGCGGGGACCACCGATGCAACGGTAGCCGCCAACCGGCTGCCGGACGTGACCGTTACCGCGCGCCTGGAGCGCGACTGGGGCCACCTGCAGCTGGGTGGCGTGGCGCGCAGCCTTGGCTACGACGGCGACCAGCGCGACGACCGCCGCTTCGGCGGCGGCGTCCAGCTCAGCGGTTCGGCGTCGGTCGGCGAACAGGACCTGCTGCTGTTCGGCGCGCTGGGCGGCAAAGGCCTGAGCCGCTATACCGCCGACCTCACCGGTTCGGACCTGGATGCGGTGATCGGCCAGGACGGGCGCCTGCATGCGCTGTCACTGCAGGGCGGCTTCGTGGGTTACACGCACTACTGGTCGCCGCTGTGGCGCTCGAACCTGATCTACGGCCAGCTCACGATGGCGCGCAACGCCGCGCTCGCGGCCGATGCGTTCCGCCAGAGCCGGTACGGGGTGTTCAACCTGATCTGGAGCCCGGCGCCGTCGTGGACGATGGGCATGGAAGTGCTGTACGGGCAACTGGAACAGCAGGACGGACAACGCGCCGACACGGTGCGGGTGCAGGGCAGCCTGCAATACAACTTCATCAAGTAGCGGAGAGACCGTCATGGCGCAAGCGAAGAAAATCGGAGTTGTCGGCGCCACCTTCCTGGTGGCCGGCAACATGATGGGCTCCGGCGTGTTCCTGCTGCCGTCCAGCCTGGCCAAGATCGGCACCGCCTCGATCTGGGGCTGGCTGGTCACCACCGCCGGCGCACTGCTGCTGGCCTTCGTGTTCGCCAAACTGGGCAAGCTGGCGCCCATGGCGGGCGGCCCCTATGCCTACGCACGCGACTGGTTCGGGCCGTACATGGGGTTCCAGACCAACACCATCTACTGGTTCGCCAACTGGATCGGCAACGTCGCCATCCCGATCGCGGCGGTGGGCTACTTCAGCTACTTCTTCCCGATCCTGTCGCAGCCGATACCGCGCTGCATCGCCGTGCTCGCGCTGGTGTGGGCGCTGAGTTTCGCCAACGTGATCGGCCCGGCCTTCGTCAGCCGCCTGCAGACGGTGACCACCAGCTTCGCGCTGGTACCGATCCTGGGCATTGCCATCTTCGGCTGGTTCTTCTTCGACCCGGCCATCTTCAAGGGCGCCTACAACGTCTCGGGCGACTCCAACTTCGGCGCCATCTCCAGCGCGGCCGCTCTGACGTTGTGGGCCTTCATCGGGGTCGAGTCGGCCTCGGTCACCGCCGGCGTGGTCGAAAACCCGGAGAAGAACGTGGCGCGGGCCACCCTGGCCGGGGTGTTCCTGGCTGCGGTGGCGTACATCGCCAGCTCGTCGGTGATCATGGGCATGGTGCCCAATGGCGAGCTGCAGGTCTCCGATGCACCGTTCGCGCTGGCGGCCGCCAATGCGGTGGGCGGCTGGGGCGGCGCGCTGGTGAGCCTGTGCGCCTTTGTCGGCGCCGCCGGCTCGCTCGGCGGCTGGATCCTGCTGACCGCGCAGAGCGCCAAGGCGGCCTCGGACGATGGCCTGTTCCCCAGCATCTTCAGCAAGACCAACAAGGATGACGTGCCGGTCAAGGGCGTAGTGATCGTGGCGGTGCTGATGACCCTGGCCGTCCTGCTCACCTCCACGTCGGAAACCGCCTCGGCGCAGTTCGACGTGATTACGTCGGCGGCGGTGGTATTGACCCTGCTGCCCTACATCTATTCCTGCGTGGCCTGCTACTTCGTGGTCGAACGCTCGCACACCCTGGTCCACACCGGCGCGTTCTGGTTCCTGACCAGCATCACCGTCGTGTACTGCCTGTGGGCGATCTTCGGCTCCTCCGGCAGCATCGTGCAGTACGCCTTCCTGTTCGTGCTGTTCATCACGGTGTTCTACCCGTTCTTCAGCGAGGAGCGGCGCCGCCAGCGCGGCCAGCTGTCGCCGCTGGACACCCCCGCCAGCACGAAGATTCCGTGACCTTCCCCCAGGAGAAATGCTGTGTATTTCAAGTCTCTGGATTACCCGATCATCGTCATCGACGACGACTACGAGTCCCCGCGCATCGGCGGCATCCTGATCCGCGCGCTGGTCGAGGAGCTGCGTGGCAACGATCAGCGCGTGCTGTGCGGGCTGACCCTGGCCGATGCCCAGGCCGGTGCGCGGACCTATGTGGCGGCCTCGGCGGTATTGATCTCGATTGATGGCACCGAAGACAAGCCCGGTGAGTTCCAGCGCCTGCTGGGGTTCCTGCGCGAGCAGAGCGCACGCCGCGGCGGGTTGCCCGTGTTCCTGTACGGCGAGCGCCGCACCATCGAGAAGGTGCCGAGCAAGCTGCTCAAGTACGTGCACGGCTACATCTTCCTGTTCGAGGACACCAAGAGCTTCATCTCGCGCCAGGTGATGCGCGCGGCCGAAGACTACATGCAGCAGTTGCTGCCGCCGTTCTTCAAGGCACTCATCCACCATACCGCCGAATCCAACTACTCCTGGCACACCCCCGGCCACGCCGGTGGGGTGGCCTTCACCAAGTCACCGGTGGGACGTGCGTTCCATCAGTTCTACGGTGAGAACACGTTGCGCAGCGATCTGTCGATTTCGGTGCCTGAGCTGGGCTCGCTGCTCGACCACAGCGGGCCGATCAAGGAGGCGGAAAACGAGGCTGCGCGCAACTTCGGCGCCGACCACACCTTCTTCGTCACCAATGGCACCTCCACCGCCAACAAGATCGTCTGGCATGGCACGGTGGGGCGGGGCGACGTGGTGTTCGTCGACCGCAACTGCCACAAGTCGCTGCTGCATTCGCTGATCATGACCGGCGGCGTACCGGTGTACTTCACCCCCAGCCGCAATGCGCACGGCATCATCGGGCCGATCAGCCTGGACCAGTTCACCCCCGAGGCGCTGCAGCAGGCCATCGCTGCCAACCCGCTGGCCACCAAAGCGTTCCGCGCCGGCTCCAGGCCACGGATCGCGGTGGTTACCAATTCCACCTATGACGGGCTGTGCTACAACGCCGAGAAGATCGCCGACGAGATCGGCAGCGCGGTGGACTTCCTGCATTTCGACGAGGCCTGGTACGCCTATGCGGCCTTCCATCCGTTCTATGAAAACCACTACGGCATGGCCAAGGGCAAGCCGCGCGGCCAGGACGCGATCATCTTCACCACCCATTCCACCCACAAGCTGCTGGCCGCGTTCTCGCAGGCCTCGATGATCCACGTGCGCAACGCGGCGACCCGCGAGCTGGATGCCGAACGCTTCAACGAAGCGTTCATGATGCATACCACCACCAGCCCGCATTACGGGGTGATTGCCGCCTGCGACGTGGCGTCCAAGATGATGGAGGGCGCGGCCGGTGAATCGCTGGTGCAGGAAATGCACGACGAGGCGATCGCCTTCCGTCGGGCCATGCTGCACGTACGCGAGGACCTGGGCCGCGACGACTGGTGGTTCAGCGTGTGGCAGCCGGACAAGCTGGAACGCTCGCTGGGCAAGGGCGATGCACCAACGCCGATGGTGGCAAAGCGCGAGGAATGGTACCTGCAGCCCGATGCGCATTGGCACGGGTTCGATGGCCTGGTCGAAGACTACGTGCTGATCGACCCGATCAAGGTCACCCTGCTGACCCCGGGCCTGTCCATCGACGGTGACCTGGGCGAGCTGGGCATTCCCGCCGCCGTGCTGAGCAGGTTCCTGTGGACGCGCGGCATCACGGTGGAGAAGACCAACCTGTACTCGGTGCTGTTCCTGTTCTCGATGGGCATCACCAAGGGCAAGTGGAGCACGCTGGTGACCGAGCTGATGGCCTTCAAGGAACTGTTCGACAACAACGCGCCGCTGACCCGCGCGCTGCCCGACCTGGCGGCGGACTACCCGCAGACTTACGCTGGCTGGGGGTTGCGCGACCTGTGCGAGGCCCTGCATGCCTTCAACCGCGAGTTTGCGGTAGCCCAGGTGATGCGTGCGATGTACGTGGACCTGCCCGAGCCCGTGATGACGCCGGCCGAGGCCTACGACCACCTGGTGCGTGGCCAGATCGAGCGCGTTGATATCGAAGCGATCAGTGGTCGTGTCGCCGGGACCATGCTGGTGCCTTACCCGCCGGGCATTCCGACCATCATGCCGGGCGAGCGCTTTGGCGCGCAGGATGAGCCGATCATCCAGTCGCTGCGCATTGCCCGCGAGCAGAACGCGCGCTTCCCGGGCTTCGAGTCGGACGTGCACGGGCTTATCATCGACCGTGACGGCGACGTGCCGAGCTACAAGGTGGAGGTGCTGAAGACCTGAGCGGCGGCCAGGATCTTCGGCAGGCGATGGATACAGCACGCGAGCAGCGGATCCTCAAATTCTCGATTGGCGTGACGGTGGCGGTCAGCGCCACCGGCTTCATCGGCGGCCTGCTGGTGGGATCGCAGGCGATCCTGTTCGACGGGGTATACAGCCTGGTCGATGTAGCCCTCACGCTGGTGGCGCTGGCCGTGCTGCGCCTGCTCGGGCGCGAGGGCAGCCCACGGTTCCAGTACGGCTATTGGCACCTGGAGCCGATGGTGGAAGCGCTGGGCGGGGCGATCCTGGCGTTGGCCTGCATCTATGCGTTGGCCAATTCGATCATCGGGCTCACCACCGGCGGGCACGTCATCCGCGCCGGGCCGGCGTTGATGTGGGCGACCCTGTTGTGCGTGAGCAACCTGGGCATGGCCGCGTTCGTGCGCGTGCATGCGGCGCGATTGCATTCGCCGCTGCTGTGGCTGGACGTACGCGCCTGGCTGCTCAGCGGCATGATGAGCCTGGCGGTGGTGCTGGCCTTTGCGCTGGCGCTGCTGCTGGAAGACGGCGACCACGCGCACTGGATTCCGTTCCTGGATCCGCTGGTGCTGGCGATCATCAGCCTGGCGGTGTTGCCGGTGCCGCTGCGCGGTGCGTGGAAAGCGATGCGCGAGGTGCTGCAGGTGGCGCCCGATACGCTGGACGCGCGCGTACAGGCGGTGATGACGCAGTTCGTGGCCGAGCACGGCTATCTCGGTTTCACCAGCCACGTGGCCAAGATGGGGCGGATGCGCTTCGTGGAGATCCATATCCTCACCCACCCGGACACGGTGATTGGCACCATCGGCAGCGTCGATGCGCTGCGCGATGACATCGCCGAACGGCTGGATGCCCGTGGCAGCGAGTTCTGGCTGACCATCGATTTCACCGCGGATCCTGCCTGGACCTGAAATATACGTACCGTATATGATGCGTATATTCCGTACCGAGGCATCCCATGGGCATCGTCAACATCGACGACGAACTGCACGACAACCTGCGCCGCGCCAGCGGCGTGTCCGGCCGCTCGATCAACGCCCAGGCCGGCTTCTGGATCAAGGTCGGCATGCTCTGCGAAATGAACCCCGGCATGAGCTACCAGGAGGTCGTCAACCGTGAACTGCGCGCGGCCGGGGTCGATCCCGGTGCCCTGCGGGTGGCGGTCGCGTGATCAAGACGCTCGAGGAACAGGCGCTGATGCGGGCATCGGGGCGGTTGTTGGCCTCGGTGTTCGAGGCACTGGACCGCTTGCCGCTGGAAGGCATGAGCACCCTGCAGGTGAACGACTGGGTGGAGCGGTTCATCGTCGATGAACTGCATGCGCGGCCGGCCAGCAAGGGCCAGTACGGGTTTGCCTATGTGCTCAACAGCTCGGTGGACAATGTGGTCTGCCATGGCGTGCCCTCGGCAGACGAGATCCTGCGCGGCGGCAGCATCGTCAACCTGGACATCACGCTGGAGAAGGATGGTTTCATCGCCGATTCCAGCAAGACCTACCTGATCGGCGAGGTCGATTTCCAGGCGAAGCGGCTGGTGCGGGTGACCCGCGAGGCCATGTGGAAAGGCATCTCGGTGGTGCGCCCGGGGGCGACGCTGGGCGATATCGGCTTCGCCATCCAGCAGCATGCCAAGGCGCACGGCTACAGCGTGGTGCGCGAGTTCTGCGGGCACGGCATCGGGCGCGAGATGCACGAAGACCCGCAGGTGCTGCATTACGGCAAGCGCGGTACCGGCGTGGAGCTGGAGCCGGGCATGACGTTCACCATCGAGCCGATGATCAACCAGGGCCGTGCGGCGATCGACATGAGCGAGGACGGCTGGACCGTGACCACCCGCGATGGGAAGTTGTCCGCGCAGGCGGAGCATACGGTGCTGGTGACGGAAACCGGGGTGGAAGTGCTGACCCTGCGCGAAGGCGAGCGCATCCCGACGGCGTAGCGCCACGCCCGGCGCTACGGTGTGTCCCGGGTGGAAACGAGCTTGAGGAACGCCTCGTTCTGGTAGCGGCTCATGCGCAGCTGCTGGCCGGTGTCCAGGGTAACGACGTGGTGGCCGTTGAACCACGGGTGGATCGCCTTGACCCGCCGGATGTTGACGATGGCCGATCGGTGCACGCGGGCAAAGTGGCGCGGGTCCAGCCGGGCGGCGAGGGCGGCCATGGTGCCACGGTGTTCGTGCATGCGGCCGGCGAGGTGGATCTCGGCGATGTTGCGTGCGGCCTTGATCCAGACGATCTCGTCCACGTCCACCAGCACCACGTGTTCGTCGACCCGTACCGGTATGCGCTGCAGGTAGGCCTCGCGCTGGCGCAGTGCGTCCAGTGCCTGCAGGATCTGCGTGGCCGTCTGCGCACTGGTGCCGGCGGCAGTTGAAAGGCGTTGCCGGGCGCGCTGCAGGGTAGCGGCAAAGCGTTCGCGGCTGAACGGCTTGACCAGGTAATCCACCGCATTGGCCTCGAAGGCCTTCACCGCGTACTGCTCGTAGGCGGTGACGAACACGGTGGCCGGCATGCGCTCGGCGCCGATGGTGGCCACCACGTCCAGGCCGGTGATCGCCGGCATCTGGATGTCCAGGAACACCAGGTCGGGCGAGTGCTCGCGGATGGCGTTCACTGCGGAGACGCCGTCGCCGCATTCGCCCAGCAGTTCGATCTCCGGGTCCTCGGCCAGCAGGCGCACGATCGCGCGGCGCGCCAGCGGCTCGTCGTCCACCACCAGCACCGACAGGGTCATGCCGGCGCCACTCCCGCCGTGAACTCCGGCGCTTCGTCTTCCACCTCCAGGGTACGGAAGGGCAGGCGTACACGGCAGGCCACGCCCTCGGGCCAGATGATGTCCAGCCGCACGTCGGCGGCATCGCCGTACAGCTCCTTCAGGCGCAGCCGGGTGTTGGACATGCCGATGCCATGGCCTGCGGGCGCGCCGGGCGTGGCGTCAAGCGTGCTGTTGCGGTTGCGCACTTCAATGCACAGCACCTCGCCGTCGCGGCGCGTTTCGATCTCGATCACGTCACTGCCCACGCGCTGCCCGATGCCGTGGCGCACCGCATTCTCCACCAACGGCTGCAGCAACAGGCTGGGCACGGCGCAGTCGAGGGTATCCGGGGCGATATAGGTGCGGGTGGTCAGCCGGTCCTTGAAGCGCACGCGCTGGATGCCCAGGTACAGCTCGATCAGGTCCAGTTCCTGGCGCAGGGGAATCTCCTGGCCGTCGTAGTCTTCCAGGAAGGCGCGCAGCAGTTCGCTCAGGCGCAGCAGCATGTCTTCGGCCGAGACCGTGTCTTCGTCCAGCAGGGTGATGATGGCGTGCAGCGTGTTGAACAGGAAATGTGGCTGCAGCTGGGATTTCAGCGCAAGCAGCCGCGATTGCGCCAGTTCGGTGGCCAGCCGGCTGGCTTCCATTTCGCGCCGCGCCTTTTCGGCCTGGAAGTGCAATGCCTGCTGCAGCGCGAACAGCGCCCAGTAGGTGAGCAGCCCGATGGCGAAATGCTGCGCCAGGAAGTACCCGAGCTGTTCGAAGAAGCCGCTGGGTTCGAACAGCGCGGAGGCCGCTGCGCCGATGAGCATTGCGCCGAAGGTCACCGCCAGGCTGGCCACGACCTGCCTGCCCAGGCCAAGCAGGCGGCGCTGGGGATCCAGCGGATAGCGCTCGGCCAGGCGGAACACCAGCGGTGCCAGTGCCGCCCACGTGTACCACTGGATCATCGCCCAGCGCAGGTGCACCAGGAACGGCCAGCTGTTGCCGTGCAGCCCATCGCTGAGCGAATGCTGCACGGCAAACACCAGCACCACGGCCGTCCACAGCAGCAGGTAGCGGGCGAGGCTGATCGATGTACTGCCAAGGCGAACCATCATGGCCGGTATCCAGGACGCCCGGCGCAGCGGGGCAGGGCCATCTTAGGCGTGCGGGCGGGCCCGGAGAAGCGCCATGGGGGCCCATTACGATTGGTCCTGCCGGGACGACGATTCGTCCCGGATCGGTGGCGTGCGCGGGGCGGCCAGCGGCCTGATGGCGGCGAACCCAACCGCCGGAGCTGCCGCGATGTTCCCGATCCGTCTTGCCTTCCTGACCAGCCTGCTTTTCGCCACGGCCACGCATGCCGCCGCCCCGCGTTACCTGACACTGCTCAACCGCGCCGATGACAGCATCACCACGCTGGAGGTGGCCACCGCCGGCGGCGACGCGTTCGAGCAGCGCCCGATCGACACCATCGACGGCGGTGGGGGCAGCACCACGGTGCGCCTGGGCGATGCCGGCTGCCGCTTCGACCTGCGCCTGCAGTTTCGTAACGGGCGCACGGCGATCTACCGCGACGTCAACGTATGCAAGGGCGATACGCTGGTGATCGCGCCGCTGCGGTGATGCATGCGTCCGGTTGCCCGCGCCTACCGATCCCGCTGCGGTGGCATCACCGGTACGTGGTCGGCCATCAGGGCCGCTACCCAGTCGACGAACACGCGCAGTTTGGCGCTGACGTGGCGGTTGGGGCGGAAGGCGATGTGCAGCGGCATCGGGTTGACCTGCCAGTCGGTGAGCACGCGTAGCAGTTCGCCGCGCCCGGCGTGTGCGGCGGCAACGTAATCGGGCAGCCAGAGCACGCCGAGCCCGGCTACTCCGGCCGCCAGATAGGCGTTGCCGTCGTCGACCGCCAGCTGATGCCGGCCGTGAACGGTCAGCGTTTCTTCGCCACGCCGCAGCGCGTAGGGCATGGCGCCTGCACGCCGCGAGCCCCGGTAACCGACGATGCGATGGGGTTCGGCTTCCAGTGCCTTGGGGTGGTCGGGCATGCCAACCGTGGCCAGGTACTGCGGCGCGGCGTACAGCCCGGCCTGCAGGTCGCCGATGTGCCGCGCGACCAGCGAGGGGTCGGTGAGCACGCCGCCGCGGATCACGCAGTCCACGTTCTCATCGATCAGGTCGACATTGCGGTCGCTGACGCCCAGGTCCAGCTGGATGTCCGGATAGCGGGCGTGGAAACCGGGCAGGGCAGGGACGAGCAGGAACCGCGCCAGCGGCGCGGGCACATCCACCCGCAGCCGGCCGCGCGGGCTGGCGGCAAAGCTGGAGAGGCTGGTTTCCGCGTCGTCCAGGTTGGCGAGCAGCCGCGAGACGTGCTCGTAGTACGCCGCGCCATCGTCGGTGACATTGACCTGGCGGGTGGTGCGGTTGAGCAGGCGCACCCGCAGCCGCGCTTCCAGCTGCTGCACCAGCTGGGTCACCGTGGTGCGGCTCATGTGCAGGGTCTGCGCGGCCCGGGTGAAGCTGCCTGTCTCCACGACGCGGGCAAAGGCCTGCATGGCATCGAAACGGTCCATCGGCACTCCTGCGGGCAATTGTTTGGATTCTACAAACAGTGATGGACAAGGTTGGTCGTTTATCGACCGGGCCGGGGCGCCTACCGTGGAGATATCCCATCACCCGGGGCAAAACCCCTCTGGAGTCTGCAATGGCAAGTCGCGACGTCGTGTTCCCCTCTGGCCGGCAGGATCTGTATGCCCGCTACCGCTATTCGCCGGCGGTGCGGTCCAACGGCTTCCTGTTTGTCTCCGGCCAGGTCGGCAGCCGCGAGGACGGTTCGCCCGAACCGGGCCTGGAAGCGCAGGTGCACAAGCTGTTCGAGAACCTCAACGCGGTGCTGGCGGCCGCCGGCTGCACGTTCGACGATGTGGTCGACGTGACCGTTTTCATGATCGACCCGGACCGGATCCTGGAGCGGGTCTGGGCGATCGTGCCCGAGTACTGGGGCCAGGCGCCGCACCCGACCCTGACCGCGGTCGGGGTCACCTGGCTCAGCGGGTTCGACGTGGAGTTCAAGGTGGTGGCCAAGTTGCCAGAGGCCCGCGCCTGAGGGTTCTCTTAACGGAATTGACACAAACATGAACAGGAGGCAGAGTGGCGCCGCCCAGATGGGCAAACCACCTTTTGGAAGGACCTGAATGAAGAAGTTCGTCACCCTGGCCGCCGCCATCGCGCTGGCCACCCTGTCGACCGATGCCATGGCCGGCCACGCATTCGTGCGCGCCGAGCTGGGCAGCAGCGATACCGAAGTGCGTTACGACGGTTTCCGTGGCAGCGAGTCGGACACCTCCGCCTCGGTCGGCGGCGGCTACTGGTTCACCCCGAACATCGGCGTCGAAGGCCATGTCGGTTCGCTGTACAACAAGGACCTGGGCTACGACCAGGAGCTGGACCTGGTCTCGATCGGTGCTGGCCTGGTGGTCAAGAAGAACTTCGGCGCCGACGATACCGGCTTCTTCATCGGCGCACGCGCCGGCATCGCGCGGCTGACCGCGCAGGTGCGCGAAGACACCTTCGACGTGGTGGATGACGAAAGCTCGACCAAGCCGTACTACGGCGTCAATGTCGGTTACGACTTCAACCGCCGCTGGGGGCTGAGCCTGAACTACGACCGCCGCCAAGGCGATTTCAGCGGCGTGGACGTCGACGTGGATACGATCAGCCTGGGTGGCGAGTTCCGCTTCTGATCCCACCGCTTGCGGTGACAGGACAACGGCAGGCCGGTGCAACGGCCTGCCGTTTTCTTTTGCGCGGGCAAGGGCATAGGATCAGCACGGACCCAGGGAGACTGCGATGGCAAAGGTGACCGGAATCGGTGGGGTGTTCTTCAAGAGCCGTGGCGACCGCGCGGCGCTGGCCGAGTGGTACCGGCAGCACCTGGGCATGACGCTGGAGGAGTTTGGTGGCGCGGTGCTGCGCTGGCCCGACGACAAGGCCAATGACGGCGGGTTGACCGTGTGGGCGCTGGCCGAGCCTGACAGCCAGTGGTTCAGTCCCAGCGATGCGCCTTTCATGATCAATTACCGGGTGGATGACCTGGAGGGGCTGCTGGCGAACCTGCGCGAGGCTGGCGTGACCATCGTCAGCGGGCCGGAGACGCATGAGAACGGTTCGTTCGCCTGGATACTGGATCCGGAGGGGAACAAGCTGGAGTTGTGGCAGCCGATGGCGTGGGACCCGGAGCGGCGGGCCGGTTGAGCGGCATCGGGGGCGCTTCTTCACACGACTCCGTCGCCCGGTTGTCGATAGTGGCCGCGTCACTCCGCTTCGTCGCAGAACTCCATGCCCCTGATTCCCGAGCGCGTCCGGCGCTGGCCCCGGCCATGGCGCGTGGCGTTGCTTACCTTGCTGGCGCTGTATGCGCTGTACCTTGTTGCCGGCAACGTGTTCCTCAACACGCCGTTGTTCGATGCGGTCACCAACCGCAAACCTGAAAAATTCAGGCTGCAGACCGGGCCGGCGCTGACGCTGCTGCCCGGGCACGCGGTTGTCTGGAACGTGCGCATCCGCGGCCAGGCCAACCATACCGTCTACATCTTCCGTGCCGACCGTGCGAGCGCGTGGATCTCGCTGGTGCACCTGTTCAAGCGCGAAGTCCGCATTCCAGGCATCAACGCCACCGGCGTGGAAGCGGACATCCAACGGGTGGAAAAGGCGATCCCGCCGCCGCCGCGTGGTGATCGCGGCTGGAACATCCGGCTGGATGCGATCCACAGCGACAGCATCCGCAGCGGCCGCTTCGGAAAGCTGCTGATTGCCGGGCAGGGCCATGGCACGGTGGGCTTCCAGAAGCAGGTCAAGGGCGGGCCGTCCGAACTGTTCGATTCCACTGCTGGCTTCGAGCAGGCCACGATCACCTACGACGGGGTCAAGCTGCTTGACGAGGCGCATCTGGCCGCGCGCTTCCATTACCCGCGCCACTACCGGGATGAAGCCCCGGGCCTGCGCAAGTTCGGCATCACCTTCGCGCAGCTGCAGGTGGATGGGCGCAGCCAGGCGATCAAGATCGACACGGCCGGGCCACACGTCAAGGTCGGCAGCGTACCGGCCGAGGCACGGCTCACGGCCGATGTGGTGATGGACCGCGGCCTGCTGCAACCCGGCAGCCGGGTGGTGTGGCGGGTGCCGGTGCATGCCGGCGTGCATGCACCGGATCGCGGCTTGTTGTCGCTGCAGCTGGACGTGGCCCAGGACATGCGCGTGCAGGCACGCCTGCCGCGCGACCCGGAAACCGGCAGCGAACTGCACGCGGACCTGCGCGTCACCGGCCGGAAGATTCCGTTCGAGGCGCCGGCCGAACTGTTGCCGCGGCTGTCCGGGCAGGTACGTGGCGCGTGGCGGTTCGAGTCGTTGAACTGGATTGCCGATCTGTTCGTGCGCAAGCCGTGGTTCAAGCTGGAAGGTGGCGGGCTGCTGCAGGGTGACCTGCGCATTGCCGATGGCCAGTTGGCGCCGGGCAGCACCCTGGAGGTGCCGCAGGTGGCCGCCATTGCCGAGGTGGCGGGCGTGCGCATGCAGGGCGATGCGCATGCGCTGGGACGCATCGTCAACGGTGCGCCGCCGCAGGCGGAATTGAAGGTCGATATTCCCACGTTCCGCGCGGCGCCGTCCGATGCGCCCAAGGCGGTGTTGTTCGATGGCAAGGCGCTGGCGTTGACCCTGCGCGGCGATGCACGGCTGCAGCAGCTGCGCGACGGCATGCGCGCGCAGCTGCGCTTCAACGACGCGCGCGTGCCTGACCTGAGCGCCTACAACCGCTACGTGGGCAACGACAACGTGCGTCTGCTCGGGGGGACCGCACTGCTGAGCGGCGACGTGACGCTGGATGCTGCCGGCCGGGTCGGGCAGGGGCGCGCGGACCTGCGCGGCACCGGTGCGCGCATGCAGGCCGCAGGCCTGTCGCTGCGTGGCGATGCCCAGGTCAAGGCAAGGCTGCAGCGTGCCGACTTCGACGCTGGCCAGTTCGACCTGGGCGGCACCACGCTCAGCCTGCGCAACGTGCAGGTGGACGGCGATGCCGCCAAGGGCGGCTGGTGGGGCGAGGTCGACCTGCGCAGCGGGCATATCCAGTCAGAGGCACCGTTCCAGGTGGACGCACGTGCCGACCTGCGTCTGCGTGATGCCGGTCCGCTGCTGGGCATCTATGCCGAGCGCAGCCAGTACCCGCGCTGGGTGCTGGGCCTGCTCGATTCGGGTGAAGTGCAGGCCAGCGGCCAGCTGCGCTGGCGCCGCGAGCACCTGGCGGTGGACGACCTGCAGGCCGAAAACGCGCGGCTGTCGCTGCGCGCCCGGCTGGACATGGAGCAGGCGCAGCGCCGTGGCGACCTGTACCTGCGCTGGGGCCTGCTCGGGGCCGGCATCGAACTGGACGGCGGCAAGCGCACCTGGCACCTGTCCGGGGCGCGCGACTGGTACGACAGCCGCCCCCGGGTGCTGCCCGAGGCCAAGCCGGCCCCGTAAGCCACGAAGTCTCAACGCCGCGCGGCACCAACGTCGCAGGCAGCCCGGGCCGGTAGAGCCACGCCCTGCGTGGCTGTCCCCGCCACCGCCCGTGCTGCGTCACCGGCGGGCACCTTTTCCGGCTCCGCCAGCGCCCGCGCCAACCCCGCATCGGCGATATGCCCTTGCAGGAACAACAATCCGCTGTAGATGTTCATGTGCGTCCTCCACTTGAGTAGGACTCACGATAGGGGCAGGATGGGCGACGCAAAAGCGATCCTTTCGCAAGTCTTTCTTGAACTGGATTCAAGTCGCCATGTCCCGTATCCCGCTCCAGCCGCTGCAGAATTTCGTTACCGCCGCACGCCTGGGCAACCTGACCCGCGCGGCCGATTCGCTGAACCTGACCGTCAGCGCGCTCAGCCACCAGATGCGGCAGCTGGAGGAGCGCCTGGGGTATGCGTTGCTGCAGCGCCAGGCACGCGGGGTGCGGGTGACGCCCGAAGGGCAGCGGTTGCTGGAACAGGTGGGCCCACACCTGGATGCGATCGCGCAGGCGCTGCAGCCGTTTGGCGCGCGCCACGACCGCGTGCTGTCGGTCAGTGCGTTGCCATCGATGGCCTCCAACTGGCTGGTGCCACGGCTGGGCTCGTTCGTGGCCTGCCACCCGGAGATTGAATTCAACCTGGAATCCAGCGAGCGGCTCACCGATTTCGAGCGGCAGCTGCAGTGTGATGCTGCGTTGCGGGTGGGTGCCGGGCAGTGGAGCGGCCTGCATGTGGAGCCGCTGTTCGATGAGTGGCTGATGCCGATGGCCAGCCCGTCACTGGTCGAGCGCATGGGCGGGCTGGGCGCGCTGCCGCTCTCGCAGTGGCCGCTGCTGGGGGACCCGGATGGCGAGTGGCAGCGCTGGTTCGCCTCGGTCGGCGAGGTTGCGCCGTCGCGCTATGTGGCCATGCTCAATGACTCCGAATCGCACCATCGTGCCGCGCTGGATGGCTTTGGGGTCGCGCTGGGGCGGGTGACGCGGGCGCGGTTGCTGCTGGATTCGGGGCAGTTGATTGCCTTGTCACCGCACCGGTTGAAGACGCGCTGGTCGCATTGGCTGGTATATCCGCCACGGTCGTCCACGCACCGGGGGTTCCTGGCGTTTCGGGAGTGGCTGCACACGCAGGCTGCGGAGCATGCGCGGCATATGGAGGCGTTGGTGGGGTAACGATCAACCCGCAGGGGTTGGCCAATAGTGGCTGTCGGGGGTGCTGCGCGCGCCGAAAATCGCCTGGCCTACGCGTACCACCGTGGCGCCTTCTTCGATGGCGATCTCGAAATCGCCGGACATGCCCATCGACAGTTCATCCAGGCTGACCCCCACCGGCAGGGTCGGACGCAGGCGCTCGCGCAGGTCGCGCAGGCGCACGAAACACGGGCGCACCTGTTCGGGATCGGCCGAGAACAGCGCCAGAGTCATCAAGCCGCGCACGCGCAGCTGGGGGAAGGCGGGCAGCTGCTGTACGAAGTCGGCCACCTCGATCGGGTCCAATCCGTACTTGCTGGCTTCGCCCGAGGTGTTGACCTGCACGAACACATCCAGCGTGCGGCCTTCCTGCGCCAGCCGCTGGTCCAGCGCCTGGGCCACGCGCAGGCTGTCCAGCGCCTGGAATTCGCTGGCGAAGCGGGCCACATCCCGCGCCTTGTTGGTCTGCAGGTGGCCGATCAGCGACCAGCGGATGCCCAGGTCGGCCATGGCTTCGGCCTTGCCCTTGGCTTCCTGCACCTTGTTTTCGCCCAGCGTATCGCAGCCGGCCTGCACCGCCAGTCGCAGCCGCGCTTCGTCCACGGTCTTGCTCACCGGCAGCAGCCGCACCGTGGCCGGATCGCGCCCGGCACGGGCGCAGGCAGCGGCAATGCGTGCGTGCACCGCGTCCAGGTTGCGGCGGAAATCTTCGACGGTGGCAGCCTGCGGCCAGGTGGGTGCGACGATGGACATGACGTGTTCCGGAACCGGCGAGGCACGAATTTTCGCACGGGCAAACGAAATGGGTCGGTAACATTTCGTGGCCCATCGGCGCCTGCGTGGGCCGGCCAACGGCCGGCGCTACCGGTATCCGAAGCCTGCGGTTGATCCCGATCTCAATGGGCCCGTAACGGTTCGTAGCCCCGGCCGTTGGCCGGACACCGCGCGTAGCGCGGCCCAAGCGTCCGGAGACGGTCCCGCAACGATGACGGCCGGTACGCCGGCGTTTACACCTTCCGAAGCCCACCGTCAGGCGTCGATCAGGGCGCGGCAGTGGTACCCGGACGGATGTAATGCGACTGCCCGTTGTCGTTGAGGAAGATCAGCTCCGGCTTGCCCTGCCAGGAGGTGAGCATGGCGCCGGTGCTGTTCTGGTGCTTGATCACCAGGGTGGCGCCACGATCCGGGTTCGCGGTGATCTTGAACACTTCGGTGGTGCCCTTGGCATCATCCAGCGTGAGCGAGGCCTCATCGCCGACATCGGCAGTGCCATAACTGCCCCGTTCGGACCCGTCGGCACCAAGCAGCACCACGCCCGACAGCGGCGAGGCGCGCGGGCCCTGCGACACGCCCTTGCTGAGCGGATCGGGCAGCGGCGCGCCCAGGATCACCCGCGCCTGGCCGCTGCCGTCCTGGATGACCAGCCCGCGGGCGGTGATCACCCGCTCGGCGGACTGGCTGCGGTGCAGCTGCACGGCGGTGTACCCCGAGACCAGCAGGGCAAGGCTGGACACTGCCAGTGTGGTGAGGGTGAGTACGCGCGACATGGCAGGTTCCGGATCCTTGGATGGCAGCGACGATAGCCGAAGCCGTGATGGCCGCACCAGTCGGAAAAGTCTGTATCTAGCGTCAGCGTGAAACCGGTCACAGCAATCAATGGAAGTCGCGGCTGTGGGTACGCACCCCCTCGATCAGCGCATCGAGGTTGTGCATGCGCTGCACGATCAGGTGCTGCACGCCATCCACCCGCTCCAGCCGGCCATCGATCTGCATCAGCTGCGCCTCCACCAGCACCCGGTGCTGGCGGTCGGCGGTCCTGCGCCAGACCACTGCGTTGACCATGCCGCTTTCGTCTTCCAGGGTGAGGAAGGTCACCCCGCTGGCGGTCTGCGGGCGCTGGCGCATGCGTACCAGGCCGGCGAAACGCACGCTGCGCCCGTGCGGCAGCTGCGCCAGTTCATCGGATCGCTGGCAACGCCGTGCGCGCAGCTCGTCGCGCAGGAACGACACCATGTGCTGGCCCAGGGTGGTGCCGGTGCTGTTGTAATCGGCCTGCATGTCCTCGAACGCACTCGGCGCCGGCAAGGCCACGGCCGCGTCGGCGGTGGCGCGGACGTTCTCGAACAGCGGCAACGGCTTTTCCACCCCCGAGACATCCCAGCGCGCGCGGTGGCGGTGCCCGCTCAGCCCCTTCAGCGCGCCGGCGTCGGCCAGCAGCCCCTGGTGGCGGCGGTCCAGCCGGGCCCGCTGGCTGAGGTCGGCCACGCTGTCGAAGGCATGTCGCGTACGTGCCTGCATCACTTCCTCGGCCACCGCTTCGCTGAAGCCATCGATCATGCGCAGGCCGAGCCGGATGCCGGGCAGGGCATCGGCCTGCGTGGCCGGCACCAGCGTGCAGTTCCAGTCGCTGTGGCGCACGTCCACCGGCAGCACCGGCACGCCGTGCCGGCGCGCATCCTGCAGGATCTGGTCGGGGGTGTAGAAGCCCAGCGGCTGGCTGTTGACCAGGCTGGCGGCAAACGCGGCGGGGTGGTGGCATTTGAGCCAGCAGCTGACGTAGGTGATCAGCGCGAAGCTGGCCGCGTGGCTTTCCGGGAAGCCATAGCTGCCGAAGCCCTTGATCTGCTCGAACAGGCGCTCGCCGTAGTCGCGGCTGTAGTTGTTCTTTGCCATGCCGGCCAGCAGCTTGTCGCGGTGCGGTTCCAGCCCGCCGTGGCGCTTCCAGGCGGCCATCGAACGGCGCAGCGCGTCGGCCTCGCCCGGGGTGAAGCCGGCGGCGGCCACTGCCAGCTGCATCACCTGTTCCTGGAACAGCGGCACGCCCAGGGTGCGCTTGAACACTTTCTCCAGTGCCGGCGGGTAGTCGACTTCTTCGATCCCTTCTTCCTTGAGCCGCTTGCGGCGGTTGAGGTAGGGATGGACCATGTCGCCCTGGATCGGGCCGGGCCGCACGATCGCCACTTCAATCACCAGGTCGTAGAAGCAGCGCGGCTGCATGCGCGGCAGCATCGCCATCTGCGCGCGCGATTCGATCTGGAACACGCCCAGCGTATCGGCGCGGCAGATCATGTCGTAGGTGGCGGTATCGCCGGCCGGGATGTCGGCCATGCCCATCGCCGGCTCGCCATGCGCGTGCAGCATGGCCAGGCATTTGCGCACGGCGGTGAGCATGCCCAGCGCCAGGCAGTCGACCTTCATCAGCCCGGTGGCATCCAGGTCGTCCTTGTCCCACTGGATCACGGTGCGGTCGGCCATGGCCGCGTTCTCCACCGGCACCAGGGTGGACAGCGGGTGCTCGGAAATCACGAAGCCGCCCGGGTGCTGGGACAGGTGGCGTGGGAAGTCCACCAGTTCGGCGGTGAGCGCCACCACCCGCTGCATCAACGGCGTGTCCGGGTCGAAGCCGCGTTCGCGCAGGGCCTCGGGCAGTGGCTCGTGGCTGCTCCAGCGGTCCAGGCAGGCGGCCAGTTCGTTGACTTGGTCCGGCGGCAGGCCGAGCACGCGGGCCACGTCGCGCACCGCGCTGCGGCCACGGTAGCTGATCGCCACGGCGGTGAGCGCGGCACGTTCGCGGCCGTAGCGGTTGAACACATACTGCAGCACTTCCTCGCGCCGTTCGTGTTCGAAATCGATGTCGATGTCCGGCGGTTCGTCGCGTTCTTCGGAAATGAAGCGCTCGAACAGCAGTTCCATGTGGCTGGGATCGATCTCGGTCACGCCCAGCACGAAGCACACCGACGAATTGGCCGCCGAGCCACGGCCCTGGCACAGGATCTGCTGGCTGCGGGCAAAGCGCACGATGTCGTGCACGGTGAGGAAGTACGACTCGTACTGCTTGAGGTGGATCAGCCGCAGCTCGTGTTCGATCTGCCCGCGCTGCGCCTCGCTGGCGCCGCCGGGCCAGCGCCAGCGCATGCCCTCTTCGACCAGGGTGCGCAGCCAGCTGGCCGGGTCGTGGCCGTCGGGCACCAGCTCGCGCGGGTAGGTGTACTGCAGCTGCGCCAGGTCGAACCGACAAAGCTCGGCCACGCGCAGGGTTTCCTCCAGCAGCTCGGGCGGGTACAGCGCGGCCAGCGCCTGGCGGGTGCGCAGGTGGCGTTCGCCATTGGGAAACAGGTGCCAGCCGGCATCGGCGATGGTGCAGTGCTGGCGGATCGCGGTGAGGGTGTCCTGCAGCGCACGGCGGCGGCGCACGTGCATGTGCACATCGCCGCTGGCCAACAGCGGCAGGTCGTGGGCGTAGCCGAATTCCAGCAGCGCTTCCAGCCGCGCCACGTCGTCGGCGTCGCGGTGCAGTTCCACCGCCAGCCACACGCGGTGCGCGAAGCGCGCATGCAGCCAGGCCGCCTCTTCGGCACTGGGCGAACGCGCCGGCCACAGGCACAGCAGGCTGTCGGGCAGGGCATCGAAGTCCTCGCGCAGGCAGCGGTATTCGCCCTTCGGCGCACGCCGGCGGCAGGTGGTGATCAGCTGGCACAGCCCGGCATAGGCGGCCTGGTCGGTGCACAGCAGCACCACCTTGGGCCCGTCCTCGATCTGGAATTCCGCGCCGGTGATCAGCGCCAGCGCGTGCTTCTTCGCCGCCTGCCAGGCGCGCACGATGCCGGCCAGCGAACATTCGTCGGTGATCGCCAGGGCCTGGTAGCCCTGTTCCTTCGCACGCGCGAACAGCTCCTCGGCAATGGAGGCGCCGCGCTGGAAACTGAAGGCCGACAGGCAATGCAGTTCGGCGTAGCCGGGCAGGGCGGTGCTCATGCGAACCAGCCGTGCAGCATGAACGGCCCATGCCGCGCGCCGGCGGCGGTGTAGGCCCAGGCGCGCTGGCCCAGCGCCGTTTCCACCACGTAGTAGTCGCGGCGCACATCGCCTTCGTCCCACCAGCCCGATTCAATCCGCTCCGGCCCGGAGAGGATGCGCAGGTCCGGGTCGTACAGTGGCTGCGGCGTGGCCAGCAGCCAGCCCGGGCGCAGCGGCAGGGTGGGGGGCGGCCCCTTGATGGCCTGTGCGGCGGTGCCGCTGGCGCGTTCGGGGCGGTGTTCGGCGCGCAGCCCCACGCCCTGCACGGCATCGTCGCCCAGCCGCGCGCGCAGGCGTTCGCGCAGCTGTTCCCACGGCATGGCCTGCTGCGGGCGCGGGTCGAACAGGTCGCGCGCGGCCGGCACGAACGGCGGCAGGTGTTCGGCCTGCAGGCGCAGCCCACGGCTGCCGGCGGGCAGGCGCAGGTGGTCGACGCGGTTGCGCGCCAGTTCGAACAGCATGGCCGCATCGCGTTCGGGAGCGAGCAACCCTACGGTGAGCCGGGTATCGGGGTGGCGCTCGTGTTCGAACCACAGGTCGAACTGCTGCGCGCCGCCATCGCGCGAACACAGGAAGGCGGCCAGGTCGGCGGTAAGGCGGCGCAACGGGAACAGCAGGGCCTGGGTGGATTCGATTTCATACTCGAACTCGATTCGCGCATCGAACCGGTCCGGCGGCCGGAAGTACTGCAGCGGTGCGCTGCCGATACCGCGCAGCGCATCCAGGTGGGCCAGCACCTGGGCCGGGAAACGCCGGGCCAGGCTTTCGCGGGGCAGCGCGAAGGCCGCGCCCAGCGTGCGCAGGCCGGAGCGCGCCAGTACCGTGACGGCCTCGGCCGGCAGGCCGCTGCGGTCGATCGGGATCTGCGCCAGTGCAGGTTCCAGCGCGGTCGCATCCACGCCCAAGCGGGCATGCACGCCGGTGAGTACCCAGGCGGCGTGCGGGTTGGGTGCCGCTACCAGCCGATGGCGGAAGCCGAGTTCCTTCAAGCCCTCGCGCAGGCGCTGTTCGATTGCCGGCCAGTCACCGAACAGGGCACGGCTGGCGCCGATTTCCAGCGCCAGCGCATGCGGGAAGGCCAGGCTCACCTGCGAGCTGATGCCGTACAGCCAGCTGGCCAGCAGCTGGCGGGTGCCCTGTTCGGCGCGCGGGTCGTAGTCCACCGTGAGCATGTCGCGGGTCAGCACCTGCGCGGCCGACAGCAGCATGCCGCGGCGCAGGCCAAGCTGGCGCGCCGCCGGGCTGACCGCATGCAGCACCCGCCGCTGGGCCGGGCCGGTGACCAGCACCAGCGGCGCGCGCGGATCGGGCTGCTGGCGCAGGGCCGCGTCCAGCGCCAATTGAGGCAGCAACAGGCAGGCCCACTGCATGGCGGCGCCTCAATGGGCCAGGGCCAGCGGCAACGGCTGCGCCGGTGCCATGCCGCCGCGGCATTTGAGCACCCGCACCTGGCCGGCATCGAGCTGCAGGCGCAACGGGGCGGGGGAGGGGTTGCGGGCCAGCCGGCTGTCGCGGAACGCAAAGCCCAGGCACTGGCCGGTTTCGGCGGCCACCTGCAGCCGGCGCAGGGCGCGGTCGTCGGCGTGCCCGGGCCAGCACAGCACCGCCGCACACGCGGCCGAGCGCAGGCATTGTTCGGCCGCCCACAGCGCTTCGCGCGGGCTGGCATGCACTACCTGCAACTGGGCCAGGGCCAGCCCGGCGCCGGCCCAGGCTGGCGCATGCGGCAGGTGCGGCGGGGCGACCAGCACTACGGTCTGCTGCAGCTGGCTGAGCCGGGCCAGGGTCGGCCAGACCAGCGCCAGCTCTCCCTGGCCGGGCGCGGCCAGCAGCACCTCGGACAGGGCCGAGGACGGCCAGCCGCCGCCGGGCAGCCGGCTGTCCAGCGCCGGGTGCCCGGTCGGGTGGGCAGCGGCTTCCCGCGCCGTCCCGCGCGGCTGCCCGCGCCAGACCTGGCGGCTTTCCAGCAGCTGTTCCAAGGCCACCACCGCGCCCATCAGCGCACCTCCCTGGCGGGCTGGAACAAGGAGAAATGGGCGGGAAACCTGAACATGGAGGCGAGGATAGGCAGGGCAGGTGTCAAGGGTTGAGACCGACATGCTACGTGGTATTAGCAAAATTGCTAATGAATTTACCGCCCTGTCGGTGACCCCGTAACAATTCGTAGCCCCGGCCGTTGGCCGGACACCGCGCGCAGCGCGGCCCAAGCGTCCGAAGCCCAATTCACATCAGCCCACCGCACATTTCCCGACGTTTACCGCCGCCGAAGCCGCCCGTCAGACGTCCATGACCCCCGCAAAAAAATCCCCAACGCCAACAGCGACACCCCAGCCCCCACCCAGCACACCGCCCCCCACCCATGCGCCGCATACACCGCGCTTCCCAGCAACGCGCCCAAGCCACTCCCGGCCGCATAGAACAGCATGTACCCCGCAATCACCTGCGCCTGGGCCTGCGTAGGTGCCGCCGCCAGGATCAGGCTCTGGTTGGTCACATGCAGGGCCTGCACGGCCAGATCCAGCAGCAATACGCCCAGCACCAGCCAGCCCAGCGAGGCGTGCAGTGCCGACAGCGGCCACCAGCTCAGCAGCAACAGCAGCAGGGCCCCCCGCGTCACCCGGTCGGCATGCCCACGGTCGCTCCAGTGCCCGCTGCGTGCGGCGGCCAGTGCGCCGAGCAGGCCCACCAGTGCGAATGCACCGATCGCGGTGTGCCCAAGCCGGAACGGCGGCGCGCTCAACGGCAGCGCCATGCTGCTCCAGAACAGCCCGAACCCGGTGAACATCAACAACCCCAGCAGCCCCCGCCGGCGCAGCACCGGTTGCTGGCGCAGCAGGGCCAGCAGTGACAACCGCGGCGAGGCGATTGGCACCGCAAGACGCGGCAGATACCGCCACAGCAGCACCCCGGTCAGTCCCATCACGCCCGCCGAGAACAGGTACACCGTGCGCCAGCCGCCCAGGTCGGCGACCACGCCCGCCACCAGCCGCGCCAGCAGCAGCCCGATCACCACCCCGGCCTGCGCCGCACCGACCACGCGGCCCCGCTCATGCGCCGGCGCGGCGGCGGCCGCGTAGGCAATCAGCCCCTGGGTCATCGCCGTGCCCAGCAGGCCGACCGCGAACATGGCCAGCAGCAGGCCCATGGCCGTACCGGCGGCAGCAACCCAGAGCAGCGCCAGCATCAGCGCAGCGGTCTGCAGCGCCATCAGCCGCCGTCGCTCGACCCGGTCGCCCAGCGGCACCAGCCACAGCAGGGCGGCCACCGACCCGACCTGCGTCGCGGCGATCACCGCGCCGATCCAGGACACGCCGATGTGCAGGTCGGCCGACAGGGCATCCAGCAGCGGCTGGGCGTAGTAGACGTTGGCCACGCTGAGCCCGCCGGCGCAGGCGAACAGCAGAAGCAGGGAAGGGGCGATGCGCGGGAGTGGGGTGGTGGCGGACATAACTGGTCTCAAAATAGAACCAGTTGAGTCTGTGTCATTTGGTTCTAAAATGAAACCACTCGAGGAGGCTCGCCATGCACCACGATCTCAACCGCACCTGCCCGGTTGCCCGCGCGCTGGACCGGATCGGCGACCGCTGGTCGCTGCTGATCGTGCGTGACGCCTTCGACGGCGTCCGCCGCTTCAGCGATTTCCAGCGCGGTCTGGGCATGTCGCGCAGCATGCTCAGCCAGCGCCTGCAGGCCCTGCAGGACGCCGGTGTGCTGATCCAGCAGGCCGCCGCCGATGGCAGCCGATACCACGACTACGTACTCACCGCCCAAGGCCAGGCGCTGTTCCCGCTGGTGGTGGCGCTGCGCCAATGGGGCGAGGGCCACCTGTTCGACCCGTCTGAACCGCGTTCGCACCTGCAGGTGATCAGCACCGGGCAGGCCGTGGCACCGCTGCTGCCCCACGATGCAGAGGGCAGGGCACTGACGGCTGCGGAGACCGAAGTAATCAAGCCGGATCAGGTTCCCCTGAGCGGCGACTTGCCCCGGGGCTGAAAGCTGGCGGCCGCCTCGAGGATTTCTCCAAGAAGGTCGGGGTGGCGATCCAAGAGGCGGAACAGGTTGAACACCGCTGCCACCGGCTGTGCCTTGCCCGTTTCATACCGGGAAAACGCATTGGGGCCGCCGCCGGCGATGGCCGCTGCCTCATGCTGACTCAAGCGCAGCTTACGACGTACGCGGCGCAGCTCCGCGCCCGCGTCCAATCGGGCTTGGTGCACCAGTTCATCGGCCGCCGCGAGATATCGCGCATGGCTGGTGTCATCCAGAAACGTCTCTTCGCAACGCTCGCAGCGCTCACCAATAAGATGGGGCACTTCGATCGTTCGATTGCCGCTGGCCAGTGGCAGCGATCCGGCAAAAGCGACCAGTGAACCCACCGCGCCGCATGCAGGGCATTGACCTGGGGCGAGGGTGGGGTAGTCGTGTGCGGTCGTCATGGTCATAGCTTCTTGAATGAAACAACGAGCTTGGGAGTGGGGGCGATTGCGTTGCTGGAAGCAACAGGTGGAAACCAGAGCATGAATTTGATGTACGCCAACCCGTTTTCAGTAGGGCCGTGATAGACGTCCTGCCAAAGGGTGTGAGCTGCGTCGTTCTCGGCTGTCATGGACTTGAAGAAGTGATCTGGGGCCAAGCCCAGGATTGCCTTGATTGCCTGCTGCGGGGCCAGCTGCATCGCGGCCATGCCCGCCACTGCCTTGAATCCGAAAACCTGGGTTCCCAAGCGCCGCACCACCTGCTTGACCTGTATCAGTGGGTACTCCGGCGCCTGCTTTTCCCAGACGCCGTCGGAGCGGACGGTGACACCGCGTGGCGTGGCACCAGCCCGGGTGTGAGGGGGCGATGTACGCATCGCTTCCTTCCATGGTCAGGACGAATATACACCTTAGAGGTTGAATCACAATCACTGCAACGCAAACGTTTCTATCCAATTCGGTTGTTCGATAGGCCACATCGCTCGTAACTCAAAGCTGAACACGCTGTTGACACGAATGAACAGGGTGAACGACTCTTGAGCGGATGGGTGCTGGTGACGGCACCCGACGGATGCGGTGGCTGTGGCGACAGGCGGAGGGGCCTGATCGTGGCTGGCGTGCCCGTGTAGTTCGATCCCGAGCGCAGTTGCGTGCCGGGATCCCGCCATGACGGCGCTGCACCCTTCTGCGGCAAGACTCCCTGGATTTACTGCGTCAGCAAAGGTGTTTCGCCCGCTTATGAAAACGATTACAAAGCCCTTGGCCCTGACGGCCGCCATCGCCCTGTCGCTGTCTGCCCCTGCCCTTGCCGCACCGGCGGTGGGTGGCGACGCCTTCACCGTGCTCCGCCTGGACCAGGCACCGACGTACCTGGATGCCAAGCTGGTGGCCGAACAGCTGCAGGCGCTGGACGTGGATGCGCTGACCATCGGCAACGTGATCCGTCCGGCTGACAGCATGGAAAGCGCGCAGGCACCGGACCCGCTTGCAGCATTGGCCGACGACCTGGGCTACACCTATCGCTTCGTCAGTGCCGACCCGGCTGCGGCCGAACAGCGCGGCAGCATCGTGCTCTCACGCCTGCCAGTGGAAGCCGAATCGGGCGTGGAAGCGCCGGGCCTGAACTACCTGCGCCTCAACGACGGCCGCCACGTGGTGGCGCTGTACACGCGCGCTGCCGAGGCCGATGGCGCGGCGGTCAAGACGCTGGTGGACAGTTCGCGCCTGGGTGCGCCGGCGGTGCTGCTGGGTACCGATGCGGACATCGCCACCGCCGCGGGTTTCGCCGCCATCGGCAAGGGTGCCGGGTACAGTGCCGGCTTCGATGCCGCCACGACCAAGCCGGTCAAGCTGCGCCTGGATGCCGATGCGAGCATCGCCGGCCAGCTGCTGACGCTGGGCTACAACGCCCCCGTGGGCGGCGACACGCCGTGGATGGACACCGGCCTGGGCGCGGATGCGCGCGCCAGGCTGCTGGTGGCGCGGATGACCGTGGACGAGAAGTTCCAGATGCTGCACAGCTACTTCGGGCTGGGCAAGGATGGCGGGCCGCTGCCGGACGGCGCGGTCGGTTCGGCCGGGTTCGTGCCGGGCGTGCCGCGCCTGGGCATTCCGTCCCAGCAGTCGGCCGATGCCGGCGTGGGCGTGACCAACCCGGGCGGGATCCGCAAGGGCGACCATGCCACGGCGATGCCCTCGGGCCCGTCCACCGCCTCGAGCTGGAATCCGCAGATCGCCTTCACCGGCGGTGCCACCATGGGCCGCGAAGCGTGGCAGCAGCGCTTCAACATCCTGCTGGCCGGCAGCGTCAACCTCCAGCGCGACCCGCGCAATGGCCGCAATTTCGAATACGCCGGCGAAGACCCGGTGCTGGCCGGTCGCCTGGTGGGTGAGTCGATCCGCGGTGTGCAGAGCCAGCACGTGATCTCGACGATGAAGCATTTCGCGCTCAACGACATGGAAACCTCGCGCAACTTCCACAGTGCCGAAATCGGCGAACAGGCGATGCGCGAATCGGACCTGCTGGCCTTTGAAATCGCCCTGGACGAAGGCAAGCCCGGTTCGGTGATGTGTTCCTACAACCGCATCAACGGCACCTACGGCTGCGAGCACGATTACCTGATGAACCAGGTGCTCAAGCAGGAGTGGAAGTTCCCGGGTTTCGTGATGTCCGACTGGGGCGGTGTGCACAGCGGTTCGAAGGCGGCGCTGGCCGGCCTGGACCAGCAGTCGGCGGGCGAGGTGTTCGACAAGGCGGTGTATTTCGATGCGCCGCTGCGGCTGGCCGTGGCCGGTGGCACGGTGCCGCAGGCGCGCTTGGACGACATGGTGGCGCGGATCCTGCGCACGATGTTCGCGCACGGCAATTTCGACCTGCCGCCGCAGCATGTGCCGATCGACGATGAAGCGGGCTTTGCAGCCGCGCAGCGCACGGTGGAAGAGGGCAGCGTACTGCTGCGCAACGCCGGCGACGTGCTGCCGCTGGGCAAGGAAGTGCAGCGCATCGTGATCATCGGCGGGCATGCCGACAAGGGCGTGATCGGGGGCGGTGGTTCGTCGATGGTGGGCTGGACCGCGCGTGGCACCAATGCGGTGCCGGGGGTGCTGCCGACCACCTGGCCGGGCCCGGTGATCTTCCACCCGTCCTCGCCGCTGGAGGCGCTGCGCGCCGAGCGCCCGGATGCGACCATCGAGTACGTGGACGGCCGTGACGTGGCGGCTGCCGCGCGCGCTGCCGCCGCAGCCGACGTGGCGATCGTGTTCGCGACGCAGTGGTCGGCCGAGTCGGTGGACCTGCCGCACATGAAGCTGCCGGACAACCAGGACACGCTGATTGCCGGGGTGGCCAAGGCCAACCCGAAGACGGTGGTGGTGCTGGAAACCAACGGTCCGGTCGAGCTGCCGTGGCTGCAGCAGGTGCCGGCGATCCTGCAGGCGTGGTACCCGGGCATCCGCGGCGGTGAGGCCATTGCGGCGCTGCTGACCGGCAAGGTGAATCCCTCGGGCCGGCTGCCGGTGACGTGGCCGGTGGACGCGTCGCAGCTGCCTCGCCCGCACGTGAACGGGCTGGGCTTCAATCCGAAGCAGAAGCCGGACGACACCATCGATTACAACATCGAAGGCGCCAACGTCGGCTACAAGTGGTTCGCGGCCAAGGGTCTCACGCCGCAGTTCGCGTTCGGCCACGGGCTCTCGTACACGCAGTTCCAGTACGACAACCTGACCTACACGGCGATGGGCCAGCGCCTGGTGGCGACGGTGGACGTACGCAACACCGGCAAGGTGGCCGGTGCGGACGTGGCGCAGCTGTACCTGAAGATGCCCGAAGGCAGCACCACGCCGATCCGCCTGATCGGGTTCCAGAAGGTCACGCTGCAGCCGGGCGAATCGCGCCGGATCCGCATCGAGGCCGAACCGAAGGCGATGGCCAGTTTCGATACGCGCGACAAGCAGTGGAAGATTGCGGAAGGCCGCTACGAGCTGCAGCTTTCGCGCTCGGCCAATGAGCCGCTGCAGAGCTCGCCGATGGTGTTGAGTGGTGGTGTGGTGAAGTAAGGCCGGCGCGATGCGTGGGCGCGTTTTGCGCTCACGCATTTCGGCGAACGGCAGCGTTTTGATTGCTGCGCGCTGAGGCGGGCGGGTACCCCCATCCGGGACCCGCCGTGAACCCATCCATGGGGGCTTGTCAAAAACATCCATGTTTTAGACAGTCCCGGATGGGGGTACCCGCCCACCTCAAGACGGATTCCGGTGTTCGGTAGCCGAAAGCAAAAGCAGCGGCAGGTGCCGACCAACGGTCGGTACCTCCCGCTGTTTCTTTGGCCGCCGACTCACTGTCAAAGGGTCGGCGGGCATGGGGGTACGGGGGCTTTGCGAAACATGGATGTTTCGCAAGAGCCCCCATGGATGGGTTTACGGCGCCCCCCGTACCCCCATGCCCGCCGGCCCAAGCCAGGGACGCCCGCAGACCAAGGCTTTGGCTTTTAAGGCTCTGGCTCTCAAGGCTTTGCTGTAAAAGGCCGTTCGCGGCCAACCATCGGCACATATCGGCAGGGGAAGAACGGCGCTAGGCTGCGGAGGTAGGTCGCCATCACCTTCCCGGAGAGAGCCATGCGTGTTCGTGTCGTGCCTGTCGTGCTGTTGAGCCTGATGATTGCCGCCAGCGTGTCGGCGCAGACCGCGCCGATGACGCCGGATATTCCGGCCAAGGGATTCGTCACCCCTACCGCCGGTTATGACTACGACAAGCGCGAAGTGATGATTCCGATGCGCGATGGGACCAAGCTGTATACCGTGATCGTCGTGCCCAAGGGCGCGCGCAATGCACCGATGCTGTTGACCCGTACGCCCTACGACGCCGCCAACCGCGCCAAGCGCATCGATTCGCCGCATATGCGCGACATCCTCCCGCAGGGCGACGAAGTTTTCGTCGATGCCGGCTATATCCGCGTGTTCCAGGATATCCGCGGCAAGTACGGCTCTGAAGGCGATTACGTGATGACCCGGCCGCTGCGTGGCCCGCTCAATGCCACCAAGGTCGACCATGCCACCGACGCCTGGGACACCATCGACTGGCTGGTCAAGCACGTGCCCGAAAGCAACGGCAAGGTCGGCATGCTGGGCTCCTCGTATGAAGGCTTCACCGTGGTGATGGCGCTCACCAACCCGCACCCCGCGCTGAAGGTCGCCGCGCCGCAGAGCCCGATGATCGATGGCTGGATGGGCGATGACTGGCTCAACTACGGCGCCTTCCGCCAGGTCAACTTCGGCTACTTCACCGGCCAGCTGGCCAAGCGCGGCAAAGGCCCGTCCATTCCCAGCACCGGCTACGACGATTACACCACCTTCCTGCGTGCCGGCTCGGCCGGTGACTATGCCAAGGCCAATGGCCTGGAACAGCTGGCGTGGTGGCACAAGCTGGTGGAACACCCGGCCTACGACGCCTTCTGGCAGGAACAGGCGCTCGATGCGCGCATGGCCAAGACCGAATTGAAAGTCCCCACCATGTGGCTGCAGGGCCTGTGGGACCAGGAAGACATGTGGGGCGCGGTGCACAGCTATGCCGCGATGGAGCCGCGGGACACCGGCAATACGCTCAACTATCTGGTCATGGGCCCTTGGCGGCACAGCCAGGTCAACTATGACGGCAGCAGCCTGGGCGCGCTCAAGTTCAACGGCGATACCGCGCTGCAGTTCCGCCGCGACGTGCTCAAGCCGTTCTTCGACCAGTACCTGGTCGATGGCGCGGCCAAGGCCGATACGCCCCCGGTGCTGATCTACAACACCGGCGAAAACCACTGGGACAAGCTGCAGCAGTGGCCGCGTACCGCTGCCCAGACCAGACCGCTGTACCTGCGCGCCGGCGGCAAGCTCTCGTTCGAAGCGCCGCAGGCGGGGGAGGCCACGTACGAAGCCTATGTTTCCGACCCGGCCAAGCCGGTCCCGTTCGCGCCGCGCCCGGTACGCTTCGCCGACCGCGATATGTGGACCAGCTGGCTGGTCAAGGACCAGCGCTTCGTCGATGGCCGCACCGACGTGCTGACCTTCGTCAGCGAGCCGCTCACCGAACCGCTGCGGATCGGCGGCGCGCCGCAGGTGAACCTGCAGGCGGCCACCAGCGGCAGCGACAGTGACTGGGTGGTGAAGCTGATCGACGTGTATCCGGACCAGGTGCCGTCGACGCCCGAGATGGGCGGCTATGAGCTGGGCGTGTCGATGGCGATCTTCCGGGGCCGCTACCGCGAAAGCTTCAGCGAACCCAAGGCGATCGCCTCCAACCAGGTGCTCGATTACAAATTCGGCCTGCCTACCGCCAACCACGTGTTCCAGCCGGGCCACCGGGTGATGGTGCAGGTGCAGTCCAGCCTGTTCCCGCTGTACGACCGCAACCCGCAGACCTTCGTGCCCAACATCTACCTGGCCAAGCCCGGCGATTACCAGAAGGCGACCCAGCAGGTGTGGCATGCACCGGGCAACGCGTCGTTCATTGCGTTGCCGGTGTACTGATGCCGAGGGCGATTATCCGGACACGCTCGGGTAATCGGTGTAGCCCTTGGCGCCGCCGCCATACAGCGTGTCCGGATCGAGGTCGGACAATGCCACGCCCAGGCGCAGGCGTTCGACCAGGTCCGGGTTGGCGATGAAGGCGCGCCCGAATGCGATCATGTCCGCATAGCCGGACGCGATGGCCTGCTCGGCACTGTCCTTGTCGTAGCCGTTGTTGGCGATCCACGGGCCCTTGAACTTCGCGCGCAGCGCCGCGTAATCGAACGCGATGTTGTCGCGCGGGCCACCGGTGGCGCCTTCGATCACATGCACGAAGGCCAGGCCGCCAATGGCATCCAGGCGCTCGACCGCACGTTCGAACAACGGCTGCGGCTGCGAATCCCGCGCATCGTTGGCCGGGGTCACCGGCGACAGGCGCACGCCGGTACGCTCTGCGCCGATTTCCGAAGCGATCGCGCGCACCACTTCGTCGAGCAGGCGGGTGCGGTTTTCGATGCTGCCACCGTATTCGTCGGTGCGCAGGTTGCTGCCATCACGCAGGAATTGATCGATCAGGTAGCCGTTGGCGGCATGCACTTCCACGCCGTCGAAACCGGCGGTGATCGCGTTGCGTGCGGCCTGGCGGAAGTCCTGGATCAGCGCGGGAATCTCGTCCAGGCGCAGCGCGCGCGGCTCGGAGACATCCTCGAAGCCCTTTGCGGTGAAGGTCTTGCCGTTGGCGCGCAGGGCGCTGGGTGCCACCGGCACTTCGCCGTCCGGAAGCAGGCTGGTGTGCGAGATGCGGCCCACGTGCCAGAGCTGCAGCACGATGCGGCCGCCGCGCGCATGCACCGCATCGGTCACCTTGCGCCACGCATCGATCTGGGCTTGGCTGTAGATGCCGGGCGTGTCCAGGTAGCCCTGGCCGAGCGGGCTGATCTGGGTGGCTTCGGCGATGATCAGGCCGGCGCTCGCGCGCTGCTCGTAGTACTGGATGGCCAGCGGGTTGGGCACCCGACCCTCGATCGCGCGGTTGCGCGTCAACGGTGCCATCGCGATGCGGTTGCCGACCTCGATCGCGCCGAGCCGGGTGGGGGTGAACAACGTACCGTCAGGGGACTGTGTCATGTGCGATGCCTTGGGGAAGGGAAGTCGTGCAGGGGATACGACACCCAGCATAGGCCCGGGTGCGTTGCAGCGATGGGAAGCATTGTTGCGGGGCGCTGCGTGCACGTTGTGTAACGCATCCGGGGCGTAGGGTAGTGAGGTACCCAAGCAGAGGCAGTGCAATGATCGATTACCAACTCAAGGGCAAGGTTGCCATCGTCACCGGTGGCGTTTCCGGTATCGGCCTGGCCGTGGCCGAGCTGCTGGCCGATTCCGGCGCGGCGGTCGCGGTGTGGGACCTGAAGGACGACGCGGTGCAGAAGACCGCCGAGGCCATCCGTGGTCGTGGCGTCAATGCGATCGGCGTCGCCCTGGACGTCACCGATGAAGCGGCGGTGGACGCGGCCGTACAGCGCACGGTGCAGGAACTGGGCGGGCTGGATATCGCGGTCAACAACGCAGGCATCGGTGGCCCGTCGGCGACCAGCGGCGAGTACCCGGTGGACGGCTGGAAGCGCGTCATCGACGTGAACCTCAACAGCGTGTTCCTGTGCCAGCGCGCGCAGATCCAGGCGCTGCGCAAGGGCGGCAAGGGCGGCAGCATCATCAACATGGCCTCGATCCTGGGCCAGGTCGGGTTCGCCAATTCGGCCGCCTACGTGGCCGCCAAGCACGGCGTGGTGGGCCTGACCCAGACCGCAGCCTGGGAACACGCGGGCGACAACATCCGGGTCAACGCGGTTGGCCCGGGCTTCATTGCCACGCCGCTGCTGGACAAGATGGATCCGACCGTACGCAAGGCGCTGGAAGCCAAGCACGCGCTGAACCGGCTGGGGAAGGCGGAAGAAGTGGCAGCGCTGGTGGCCTGGCTGGCCAGTGCCGACGCGTCGTTCGCTACCGGTACGTATTACGCCATCGATGGCGGTTACCTGGCCCAGTAAACACCGTGGGGCAGGAGCGGGCCTGGCCCGCTCCTGCACGCCATGCTCACGCCCGACTTCACGGCACTCCCACGACGCTCACGCAAGGCTGGAACCATTGCCGAGGAGAGCTGGATGGGACTGGAACAGGATCTGTCGATTCTGCTGCGCATTGCCGCAGCAATGTTGTTTGGTGGCGTGCTCGGCCTGGAGCGGGAGTTGGGCAAGCATGCGGCCGGGCTGCGCACGCACATGCTGATTGCCGGCGCGGCCGCGCTGATCGTCGGCCTGGGCGACAGCATCGCCGAGCATTTCCAGCAGGAGCGCTACCGTGACCTGCTGCAGGTGGATCCGGTACGCCTGATCGAGGCGGTGGTGGCGTGCGTTGGCTTCGTGGCGGCGGGCACCATCCTGCGTGGCAACCGCGATGACGAGGTCAGCGGTTTGACCACGGCCAGTTCGCTGATCATGGCCGCGGCCATCGGCATCGCGGTGGGGATCGGGGAATATGTGATTGCGATCGGGGTCAGCGTGATGTGCGTGATCGTGCTGACGGTGTTTCGTCGATTGGCAAAAAAGCTGGAGTCACCATGAGCAGCGAACGTCCGTTCGAGATCAAACGCCTTGATCACCTGGTGCTGCGGGTACAGGATCTGCAACGTGCCGTGGCCTTCTACCGCGATGTATTGGGCTGCACGGTAGCGCGCGAGCGCCCGACGCTGGGCATGGTGCACCTGCATGCAGGATCCTCGATGATCGACCTGGTGAGCGTAGAAGGTGCACTGGGCAGCCGTGGTGGTCCGGCGGCCGGCGCGCAGGGACGCAATCTCGAGCACCTGTGCCTGCGCATCGAGCCGTTCGACGAGACGGCGCTGCGCGAGCACCTGACGATGCACGGGGTGGCGGTGGATGGGCAGGTCAGCAGCAACCTGGGTGCGGAAGGCGATGGGCTGTCGCTTTACCTGCGCGACCCCGATGGCAACGGGGTGGAGCTCAAGGGACCGGCCAGTCCGTGCTGCGGTTAGGCAGCCAATCCGCTGTGGGGGCGTAGATCTTTGGTCTAATGGGCGGATCGTGAACGCTTCGCCATGGTTGGACCATGATCATTTCCGCTTCCACCGATTACCGCGCCGCCGCGCAACGCCGGCTGCCGCCGTTCCTGTTCCATTACATCGACGGCGGCGCCTACGCCGAGCACACGCTGCGCCGCAACGTCGAAGACCTGGCCGGCATCGCGCTGCGCCAGCGGATCCTGCGCAACGTGGCCGACCTCAGCCTGGATGCGGAGCTGCTGGGTGAGCGCATGGCGATGCCGGTGGCGCTGGGGCCGGTGGGGCTGACCGGGATGTTTGCGCGACGGGGCGAGGTGCAGGCGGCGAGAGCGGCGGCGAGCCGCGGCATTCCGTTCACGCTGTCGACGGTGTCGGTGTGTGCGATCGAGGAGGTGGCGCCGGCCATCGGTCGCCCGATGTGGTTCCAGTTGTATGTGCTCAAGGACCGCGGTTTCATGCGTAATGCGCTGGAACGCGCCAAGGCGGCAGGGGTCACCACGCTGGTGTTCACGGTGGACATGCCCACGCCCGGCGCGCGCTACCGCGATGCGCATTCGGGGATGAGCGGTCCCAACGCGCCGTTGCGGCGCATGCTGCAGGCCGTGACCCACCCGCGCTGGGCGTTGGACGTTGGGTTGCGTGGGCGCCCGCATGACCTGGGCAACATCTCCACCTACCGCGGCAATCCCACCGGGCTGGGCGATTACATCGGCTGGCTGGGCAGCAATTTCGATCCTTCCATTTCGTGGAAGGACCTGGAATGGATCCGCGAGTTCTGGACGGGGCCGATGGTGATCAAGGGCATCCTGGATCCCGAAGACGCGCGCGATGCGGTGCGCTTCGGCGCCGATGGCATCGTGGTATCCTGGCGGCCGCCAGCTGGACGGGGTGCTGTCGACGGCGCGCGCGCTTCCGGCCATCGCCAGTGCGGTCAAGGGCGAGGTGGAGATCCTGGTCGATTCGGGCATCCGCAGCGGGCTGGACGTAGTTCGCATGCTGGCGCTGGGTGCTGACGGCGTCCTGCTGGGCCGCGCGTTCGTGTATGCGCTGGCGGCTCACGGCGAGGCCGGCGTGGCCAACCTGCTGGATCTGATCGCGAAGGAAATGCGCGTGGCGATGACGTTGACCGGCGCGCGGAACATTCGCGAGATCAGTGAGGATTCTCTTGTCGGTTTGTCGCGCTGAAAGCGGTAACGCGGTAAAGCGGTGAAGCCTTGGTCTGCGAATTTGCCTGGCTTGGGCCGGCGGGCATGGGGGTACGGGGGGCGCCGTAAACCCATCCCTGGGGGCTCTTGCGAAACATCCATGTTTCGCAAAGCCCCCGTACCCCCATGCCCGCCGACCCATTGACAGTGAGCCGGTGGCCTAGGGAGAAGCGACAGCGTAGTGGCTGCCGTTGCCGTTGCCGTTGCCCTTGTATTTGATTTCCGTGGGTCACCGGCCAACTGTCAAAGGCTGGCGGGGGTGGGTTTGCGGGACCGTAGAGCGCCATGGATGGCGCGAACGAGCTTACATGGATGTACTTGCAGCGTGTCCCGCAAACCCACACCCGCCGGCCAAGCCGCGGACGTTCGCAGACCAGGGCTTTTTGCTCTTGCTTGTGCTCTTGCTCTTGCTCTGCGCCGTACGCGCTAAACCAACATCACTCGCAGCGGACTGCAGTGATGATGTTGTCCTTGTCGAGGTAGACGCGCAGGCGGTCGGGACGGTGGTCGCGGGTGGCGACGGTGGAGCCGGGGCCGATGGGGATGATCAGCCCGGCGCCGCTCTGCTTGAAGACAGTGCGCATGGTGGCTTCGTCGGCATTCTTGCCGATGGCCCAGGTCAGGCCTTCGGCGTGGCATTCGCCGCTGCCGGTGATTTCCGGCCCGGGCGCGGTGGCGCAGGCGGACAGGGACAGGGTGGCCAGGGCCACCAGCGGAAGCACGTTGCGCGAACGGGTCGTCATGGGTCGCTCCTGCGGTTGCCAGCCCCGACCATACCACCGCCGTGGTGGCCCCGGGGTGGGCGCCGCTACACTGGTGGCCGGAGTCGACCAAGGAGCCGGTGGTGCTGCACGTGTTCATGCTGGGGGGGCGTCATGCCCGCGCGCGGATCGAAGTCCATGACGTGGCGTTCGCCAACGTTGAACGCATCGAAGATGCGTATCCGCAGCTGCGCCGGGACTGGTTTGGCGAGGCCAAGGGGCTGCATGTCGATGGCTGGCTGGCCGTCGATGGGGTCGAAGACTATCGGGTCGGGTTTGGCGACGCCGCCCCGGCGGCGGACGAGCCCCGGCTGTTCTTCGTCAATCTGGGTGGCTATGTGCCCGGCGCACTGGGCGAGGCGCATGATTACCTGCTGCTGGTCGCGCCTGATCTGGCGGCGGCCCGGCGCAAGGCCAAGGCGCTGCAGGATGCGCGGTGGGACAAGCCGCATACCGATGCGTTGCTGGAGGTGGATGACTGCATCGCCATCGACCAGGTGGGGGGCCGCCATGTACAGCTGGTGCGCGCTGCGCATGCAGGCATCCAGCAGGTCAGCGATTACATCGTGATCGGCTGAGCGCGCAGCGTCGACCACAGCGCCTCCAGGTGCTGCACGAACGCTGCCGGCGCGGTCGCCAGGTTCGCGCTGCCGTGGTGTTCGCCGCCGAAGGGCTCCTCCCCGGGCAGCGACACCCGCGTTTCACCTTCGATTCCGTAGCCGGTGCCGCCGTCTATCAGGCTGATGTGCAGCTGGTGCGGGTCGATGCCGCCCCCACAGAACGTGTGGCTGGCCAACGTGATCTCTGCCTGGCCATCGCCATCCAGGTCGGTCACGCCCACGTGCTCCAGAAACCAGCCCGCTTCCAGGTCCAGTCCGGCGCAGGGCTGGCGGATCTGACGCTGCCATTGCTTGCTCCAGGCCCCGCGCGGGTCCGACCGGGCATGCAGCTGCGCAGTCAGCACCGCGACCTCGAGCACGTTGCCGCTGTCGGCATCCTCATGGGTTTCGTCTCTTCGCTCCAGCACCAGCAGGCCTTCCCCGTGGCGGTCGCGGAAATGCACGCGCCGAAGCACGTGGTCGCCCCCCGGTAGCGGCGCCGCAGTGGCCACCGGTTCGGGAAGCAGGGTCAGTTCGTGCACCGCCGCCGCCGGCCCCTGCTCGGCACAGGCGGCCAGTGCCAGGCAGGCGGCCCCCATCAGCACAGGGTTGAGCAGGCGGAACAGGCGGGGCGGGCAGGCGGTATCGTGCATGGGGGGGCGTCGCGTAGCTGCCGTGATCATTACCCATCCCCTGCCGGCATGACCACGCACCGCGTCGCGACCGGCTCGTTTCGAGGGCCCGGATTGACTCGTCCGGCCCGTGTTGCTGCAGTGCAGCGAATTCACCGGGCGGTAGCCGGCTGCAAAACAGCCACGCTATAGTGGTCGATCAATGCGGTGCCCGCTTTCGTGCCCGGGCTGTATGGCGCGTCGTACCTGACCAAATTCATGACTGCTGAAACGACTACTCCGCCGGCCGCTCCGGCCCAGGCTTCCGGTCCGCTGTTCTACCGCCAGCCGCTGCCGCTGCAATCGGACAAGCACGCCAACTGGCGCCTGCGTCCGGGTTCGCTGGCGTTCGCCGCCGAGACCAACGCCATTCCGGCGGTGATCGGCGAATTCGGCATGGCCGCCCAGCATTTCCCCATCCTGTTCACCGGCCAGGATGCCTCGCCGATCGTGGCCGTGGGCCTGGCCCGCCGCAACCTGTTCGTGACCGACGGCAAGTGGGCCGACGACACCTACGCCCCGGCCTACCTGCGCCGCTATCCGTTCGTGTTCGTGCAGGCCGAGGACGACAATTTCCTGCTGGCGCTGGATGCCGATTCGGAACAGGTCAACCAGGGCGTCAGCGACGAAGGCGAGCCGCTGTTCGTTGATGGCAAGGCGACCGAACTGGTCGACAACGCCATGAAGTTCTGCGCCGATTTCACCCGCGAATACGAACAGACCCGCCAGTTCAGCGCCGCGCTGAAGGAACAGGACCTGCTGGTCGAGCGCAGCATCGACGTGACCCTGCCCAGCGGTGAAAAGATGTCGGTGAACGGCTTCCACGTGGTGGACGTCGAGAAGTTCGCCAAGCTGCCCGACGCCATCGTCCTCGCCTGGCATCGCAACGGCTGGCTGGCCTCGATCCACCACCACCTGAGCTCGCTGGCGCGCTTCAATGCGCTGGTGCAGCGCCAGAGCGCGCAGGTCGCTGCCGCGGCCTGATCACGCAATGGCGTGTGAGGACGGAAACGGCGGCCGCAGGGCCGCCGTTTCTGTCTGTCCCGGCATCAGGAACGGCTGCCCCGTGCCTGGCGCAGCTGCCGTCGGAACGCCTCCAGCTTGCTGGAGCGGGGTTGGAGGTCGATCCCGACCCAGCGGTCCTGCTCGCGGCCATCGGCATCGATCTGCAGTTCGTGATGGAACAGTTCGCGGGTGCCGCCGTCGCTGATGCCGGTCACCTCGCTGATCGACGCCACCACGCGGCGACCGCTGCCCAGCCGCTGGACATGCACCACGAAATCAACCGCACTGGCGATCTGCCGACGCACGTTGTCTTCGCTGCCCTGGAAGCCCGCGAGTCCTGCCAGGATCTCCAGCCGTTGCAGGCAGTCGCGCGCGGAGCTGGCGCGCACAGTGGCCATGGAGCCATCGTGCCCGGTCGCCATCGCCTGCAGCATCTCGATGACCTCGGCGCCGCGCAGTTCACCGACCAGGATCCGGTCGGGGCGCATGCCCAGGCTGCTGCGCATCAGCTCGCGGATGCCGACCGCGCCCTGGCCGTCCGTGCCCGCTGCGCGGCTTTCCAGACGCACGACATGCGGGTGCTTGAGCGTCAGTTCGGCAACCTCCTCGACGGTGGCGATGCGTTCGTCGGCCGGAATGTATCCGGCCATGGCGTTGAGCAGCGCGGTTTTCCCCGAATCGGCGGTGCCGCAGACGAGGACGTTGCAGCGGCCCAGCACCATGGCGTTCAACAGCGCATGCACGGCGGGATCGAACGTGCCCATGCGCAGCAGCTCGTCACAGGTGAACGGGGTCCTGCGGAACTTGCGGATGGAGACCACCGGGCCATCCAGCGCCAGCGGCGGGATGATCGCGTTGAGATGGCCACCAGCGGGCAGGCGCACGTCCGCGATCGGGCACTCTTCGTCCAGCCGGCGCCCCAGCGGGGCCAGGATACGGCGCAGGATCCGCAGCAGGTGGTCATCATCGGTGAAACGCTGGTTGATCGGCACCAGCTGCCCGGCTTGGGAGACTTGGATATCCCGGTAGCCGTTGATGAGGATGGCATCGATGGCGGGGTCGCGCAGCAGGTCATCCAAGGGGCCGAAGCCGGTCAGTTCCTTGACCAGCGCGGCTGCCACGATTTCCATTTCGGCGGCATTGACCGGGATGCGCCATTCCTGCACGAACCGGTCGGTCTGGGTGGTTACGTAGCGGGCTACCGTGACCGGCGACCAGGCGTCGATGTCGACCTGGCCATCCTCGATGCTGTTGAGCAGGTGCTCATGGGCAGCGGCCAGCACCCGCAGAAAGTCCTCGGACTGCGCGAACGGCACCCGTGGGTCCGCTGCCGGATCCGCGGGCACGGAATCCGCATGCGCAGCGACCGGGCCGAGCGGGGCTACTTTCTTTTCCATTGACGGCTGTCCAGGAAGCGCATGAGGGTTTCCAGCGGGGTGTGCGGCCGCGCAGGCGGCGCGGCAGGGCACAGGCGCGCCAGCAAGGGCGCGAGCGCGCGCAGGTAGGGCGCGCGAGGGGCATCGTGCAACAGCAGGTGCCCATGGTTGGCGCTGGTGCGCAGGCGTTCGCAGCAGGGCAGGGCAGCCAGCAATGGCAGGCCGAACCGGTCAGCGATCTGGGCCGGGCCCAGTCCGCCGCCCTGGTGGTGGCGGTTGATGACCAACTGCAGGCGCGCGTCGCGGCTGCCGATGGCGTCCAGGTGTTTCAACACCTGGTCGAGTGAGACCAGCGTGCCGATCGCCGGGTCGGCGACGAGCCAGATCTCATCGGCACCGTTGAGGAGGGAGCGGGGAACCTGGCGGACCGGAACACCACCCAGGTCGCACAGCACCGTGCCGAACACCCCGCGCAGGCGCTGCATCAGTACGGCTGGATCGGCAAGGGTACCGCCATCTCCGCCTGCCGGCTGTCCCAGCAGGTGAAGTCCGCCTTCGTGCCGGGTCACTACCGTGCGGACCAGGTTGGCGTCGATGCGATTGGCATGGCGCAGCGCATCCTCGTAGTGGAACTGGCTGTCCACGTTGAGGTACAGCGCGGCATCGCCGGCCGGATGGCCGAGATCGACCAGCAGGGTGTCGGTGGCGTCGTCCTCTCCGGCGCGGGGCACGGCGAGCTGTTGCGCCATCACCCCCAGATGGGTGGCCAGCGTGCTGGTGCCGACCCCGGCGCGTACGCCCAGCAGCAGGATCAGCCGGGCCTTCGCGGCGCCCGGCGCAGGCAGGTCGGGAACATCGGCAGGCAGGGCGGCGGCGCGGCGCAGCACGGCGTCGATCTCGGCGGTGCTCGCTTCCAGGTCGAGAATGTCGCGCAGGCCCGCCCGCACCGCCGCGACAATGCCATCCTCCTCCTTCGACGAGGTCGACCCTACCGCGACCAGCGGCAGGTCGGGATGACTGCGCTGGAGCCGTCTGGCCAGTTCGCTGGAGGCCTGGGCGGCCCCGCGCAGATAATCCAGCAGCACCACGCAGGGGCCGCTGCGACGATGGACGTCGAGGGCACCCGCCGGCGCGGCACTGTCCTGCCAGTGCACGCGCATACCGACCGGGAGCCGGGCTTCGAGCAGGGCGGCCAGGTGGCTGGCCGGGGCGTAGAGGACGAGGGTCATCGGTGGCGGCCTGGGGTGCAGCAGCTGGAGGGGAGCGGCCATGGGAAGCGTCCTTGCGCGCGGGGCACGTCGGACGATGTTCCGCCACCGCCGGCCCCGGCGGATGCACAAAATCGGCAGGGTGTTGCATGCCACCCCGTGATGGCCCCATGGACATCAAGTGAATGGAGGATATTGACGCCGTGTAAACACCTTCACGCAGAAACTCCGCGAAAACACACCGATATTCTGTCCGGTAGAACCAGCGACGCATTCCGAAGGGGGGAATGCCCAGCAAACCAGGAAGGGGCCTGCACGGTGGATGGCGACCATCGTGGAGTCCACGCCAAACGGGGAAACCGCTGTCATGGCCGATGGTGAAGTGCAGGAGATTCACGGTACCGGGTTACGCCAGCATGACCTGGCGTCATTGGGCGGTGTGCTCCGGGTCTGCGAACTGGAAATGGTGCTGCTGGACGACAACGGGCCGCGCGCATCGATCCAGTCGCAGGTGCATGATGAATCGCTGTTCTGCACGGTCACCTGCGGTTTCCACTTCCGCGGACGCTTCGTGTTGCCGCCGGAATGGTGCCTGCTCGGTTTCATCCACGAGACCGACCCATCGCGAAGCTGGTGCCACGGCGTGAGCCTGGGCGCGGGTACGGCATTGACGGTGTTTCCCGAAGGCGCCAGTGAATTCGCGTTCAGTGCCGGCAGCCGTTTCAGCTTCCTGCTTACGCCCATGCAGCGGGTGCAGCGCAAACTCACCGAACTCAGCCTGCGTTCGAACCTGCCTTTCGGGCAGGCACTGTCGCTGTTCGATGCGGGCGCCAGCGGTTGCGGGCTTGCCGGGCGCTACGCGCAGCTTCCCGCATGGCTTGGCGGCGCGGATCCGGCCCTGCCTGCTGACGCTGCGGCCGTGCTGCTGCACGAACACGTGCAGGCGTTGCTCGCGGCCCAGGGCCAGAGCCGGACGGCCAATTCCCGTGCGCGCCGCGCGCACTATCTGATCTCACAGCGCGCCGAATCCTTCATGCGGCAGAATCTGCGGCGCAACATCTACATGCACGAGATCTGCGCCGCAGCGGGCGTGAGCGAGCGTGCCCTGCGCTATGCCTTCGAGGACCTGTTCGGAACCTCGCCCAACCGGTACCTGTCGATGCTGCGGCTGTGCGCCGCATGCCGCGGCCTGTCGATGGCCGACGCCACCCGCAAGTCGGTCAAGGCGGTGGCGCTCAGCTGTGGCCTGTGGGATCTGTCGCGGTTCGCCGACAACTATCGGCGCGTGTTCGGTGAGCTGCCCCGGGACACCCTGATGCGTGCGCCTGCCTCGGCGGGCATCCCGGCCTGAAGGCACGTTTCCGGCAGCGTGCCGGAATTGCACATCCACATGCCGCATTCCTCCCTCGTCTTGCCGGAACGCACGTTCGTGCTGCCGGATCGAGGCGTCTGCGCATCCATCCCGGCGTTCTAATGACTACGAAGCGCCAACGCGTGGACAGGGCCCTGGAGGTCCAGGAGCACGCGACCGGCACGCTTTGTCCTGGCTCGCTGTCAACCGCGGGATGTCTCCCCCGTCATCGCTCAGGGGGCAGCGAGCCAGGCCATTTCTCGCCTGCGATCCGTCTCAGCCGGCAGCCCGCTCGCTGGTGATCACCGCACCTTCGCGCATCACCAGGGTCACCGGCGTCCGCTCCACGACGTCCAGCAACCGTTGCCACTGCGCGTCATCAAGCGCACCGCTGGCATGCAGCACCCGGTGGACCAGCAGCCGGTTGTCGGCGTCGCGGGAGGAAGACAGTTCGGCGCGGAACTCGCCGAGGTCCCAGCCCTTCTTCTCCGCATACATGCGCAGGGTGATGGCCGTGCAGGCCGACAGCGCCGCCAGGTACAGCTCGAACGGCGCCATGCCCGCGCCCTGTCCGCCCAGCGTGGCCGGCTCATCGGCCACCACGTGGTGCGCACCGGCCTGGATCTGGTGACGGTAGTTGGGGCCGTCGGAAACAATTTTGACCTGTGCCATGGCGCACGCTCTGCAACGGGAATGTGGGGCGCCGAGCATGCCATGCCGGCTGGCTGCGCGCAGCCTGCCATCGGCGGGACGGTTTGTTGCCTTCGCGGGTGGTTACTCCACGCCGGGTATCTTCACCTTCAATGCGGTCGCCTCGGCCTCGCAGTCCTGGGCCACCACGCCGCTGCCGCGCAGGCTGTCGATCTCGGCACGGGCTGCCCTCATGTCCGCGTTGAAGGTTTCATTGGCGTGCAGCACCGCGACGGCGCCAGCGCCGACCGCACGCCCCTGCAGCACATCGCTTTGCCAGTGCGCGTTGCAGATCAGCCGGTTCTCGCCGAACGCTCGACCGCGGGCGAGCACGGCATCGGCCTGGGCCGGGCTCAGCTCGCTCAGCAGCAGTGCCCAGGCCCAGCCGATCGAGGTATGCCCGGACGGATAGGAGCCGTCGGTGCGCAGCGAGGCTTCGTCGGCCGGGAAGCAGGTCTTCTCTTTGTAGAACACGAACGGCCGTGTGCGCTTGTAATGGTCCTTGGCCGCGTACGTGGCCAGGCCCGCATCGACGAGGCTGCGTTGCAGCAGCAGGTAGAGGCGCGGCGTATCCTGCTGGCTGATCGGCACCCCCAGCGCGCAGGAAAACGTGCTGGCCACCTGCGGGAAGCGCAGGTCGGCATCGCGACTGGCCAGTGCGTAGCGCGGACTGGATTTCAACTTCTGCGATGCCCGGCTGGTCGCCTGGTCACGGGCAAACCCGGGCGAGCCCTTGGCGGGAGGCGGCGGCAGCAACAGCAGGCTGTCGGGCAGCGCACGTCCCAGGTAGCCGGCGGGCACGCCCGGGCGCAGCTCCGGAACCGGCGCAGGCTGTGGCGGCAGCGCGGTGGGGATCAGTGCCGGTGCCGGGCTGGTCAGTGGACCGGTGGCGCAGCCGGCCAACAGCACGACGGACAGCCAGGACGCCTTGCGAAGAGCGGGCATGGGAATCTCCATCCGTAGGGTTCTACTGGCCGGCCGCGCCACGCGGCGCGGCATCGCGCAGGGGAAAGCGCACTTCGATCCGCGCACCGCCGAGCGGGCTGGTGCCCACGTGCAGGGTGCCGGCCAGCAGGCGTGCGCGTTCTTCCATGCTGATCAGGCCCAGCCCGGGCGTGCGCCGCAGGTGGCTGGCCAGGATGCCCACGCCATCGTCATCCACCCGCAGCACCACGTTCTGCCCACGCACGCACACCAGCACGTCGGCCACGCTGGCGCGCGCGTGCTTGTCCACGTTGTTGACCGCTTCCTGGACGATCCGGAAAAGGCTCAGCTCCTGATCGTCGTTCAGGCGTGGCGCGTCCTCGATGGTGCAGCGCAGCCGCAGCCGTCCACGTGCGTTGCGCTTGATGCAGAACGCATCCAACGCACTGGCCAGCCCGGTGAAGCGCAGGATGCTGGGGTGCAGTTCGTGCGAAATGGCGCGGATGTCGTTGGACACCGACAACAGCTGGTCCTGCAGTTCCACCACGCTGGGGCGCTCGGCAGGCGGGATGTGGTTGCGCAGGGTGCTGAGCCGGATCGAGATCGCGGCCAGCGACTGGTTGACGTCGTCATGCAGGTCGCGCGCGATCCGGGTGCGTTCCTCTTCCTGCACCACCAGCATCCGCCCGGTGACTTCGCCCAGGCGCGCGTACGCACGCTGCAGTTTTATCCGGTTGGACAGCTTCTGCTCGGAAAGTGCGCCCAGGAACAGCAGTGCGAACCCCGTGCACAGGGTCCAGGCCTGGCCGGTGAGCAGGTTGCGCTCCGGCGTCCAGAAGCCGAACGGTCCCATCGCTTCCAGGCCCAGCTGCATCCCCAGCACCGCCACTACCACCATGGTCAAGGATGCCCCCGCGATGCCAAACACGATCAGTGCCCAGACCAGCAACGGAATCGGCGCCAGGGTGAGCAGCGGGGTGACCACACCGTCCTGCCAGTCCACCGTCCACAGCACCACCAGCAGGCCCAGCAGCAGCAGGGCCAGGCCCAGCGTCTGCCAATGCCAGCCGTGGCGGCGCTCGGGCGCTTCAAGGATGCGGGCCACGTTGACCAGGGCCGGCACCAGCAGCAGGTAGCTGACGCTGCTGGTGAGGGCGAACTCGCGCATCGTGGCAGGCGCCAGCGCAGGACCGCGTCCACCCAGCGCCAGCGCGTACCACCACGCCCCGCACAGGGGCAGCAGTACACAGGCCAGCAGCAGGAACAGGGTCAGGTCGCGGTAGTCCTCCAGCGCAGCGCGCTCGCCGCGCCAGCGCTGCAGCAGCCACGCCACCATTGCCACCATGGCGAACTCGCCCAGGCTCGCCAGCAGGCGCGGCAGTGCCGACAGCGGCACCAGCAGCAGCGACAGCACGGTGCCGGCGCAGGCGGCGAGGATGCACCCGCGCCATTGGCTGCGCGGGGTGAACAGCAACCAGCCGAGCAGTACCGGGCCGGGTATCCACAGCACCTGCAGCTGCGGGTTGTGGCCAAGCGTGGGCAGCCAGTGGCCGAGCATGCAGCCGACCAGGAGCGGGAGTACATTTGTTATGAGAATGCGCACATCCAGTGGAGAGGATGTGAAGCGCTCACTGCGACGTGAGGGCGAGCGGTTCTGGGCAGTGTCCGGCGGGGTAGCTCCGACCTGGTTCACCTGGCTGCTGGCCTGCACTCTGCACCTCGGGGAGATGCGCGGGATCGCCACATTGGCAATCCATGCGCCATAACGTGGTACGACTTTCGGGTGAGCAACGGACTGCGACCGGTCATGGCTGGGGGGTTCGGCGGCACGACTTGTCGCCATGTCGTAACGGCCCCACAATCGCGCCGATGAGAACAGGTTGACTCGACGCGCGCTATCCACATTCCGACGAATCCGGGAGCTGGCGATGGACGAACCGATGTCCCCCTACAGCCGTTTTGTCGTTGACGGCTTTGATGCGGACGCCCTGTTGGGGGTGGTGCGCGATACCCGCTTCGAACAGCGGCTGCTGGCTGCCGGCCACTTTCGCGCCTGCGTGCAACGCCTGGTCTTTCCGGAATTCAGCCTGGACAGCGGCGCCTACACGCTGCCGATCTTTGCCAGTGGAAGCTTCAGCCAGGGCATGATCGCGCTGGCCCTGGCCGTCACCTGCGCGCAACCGATGTGGGCCAACGGACGCTGGATCGCAGCGGGCCAGATCATGGTGTTTGCCGAGGACAGCGAGTTGAACGTGCGCCCCAGTCCCGGGGGCTGGCAATGGGCAGTGATGCTCATTCCGCGCACCGTGCTGCAGCGGGAAGCGGTGCAGCGGGTCGGGCGCGAATTGCGGCTGCCCAAGGTGGGCTGGTACAGCCGCGCGGCGGCCCCCAGGGACGCCCGCAACCTGCGCGAAGGGGTGTTCACGGTGCTTCAGGACGCCGCCGGTTGGCAGGGGATTGTCCGGCCCGAGCAGCTGGAGATGCAGGCATCCACCCTGCTCGGGGTGTTCATCGATGCCGTGGCGGCATCCGATGGTGGTCCCGAACGGCGGGGGTTGGGCAGCTGCAACGAACGCCGCCGCGACGCCATCGTGCGCCAGGCCGAGGCCTATCTGAAATTGCAGCTGGAGAATCCCTATGACAGCCGGGCGCTGTCCCGGCACCTGGGCGTGGGCGAACGCCAGCTGGAGCGTCTGTTTCGTGATGCTTACGGACATGGCCCGTGCCATTGGCACCAGCTGGCGCGGTTGAACCTGGCCCGCAGTGCCCTGCGGCATGCCCGGGGCTCGGTTGGGGTGACCGAGGTGGCGACGCGTTTCGGCTTTGCGCATCTGGGGCGGTTCTCGGTGATGTACCGCGACGTGTTCGGCGAAAGCCCCCGGGACACCCTGCGTGGCTGAACCGTTTTGAACGTCCGTCACAGTGTGAAACAACGTCACGGCGCCATCACGTCGGCACCATCAAGGTCGAATCGTTGTGCGGGGCTGGCGCTACCGCTGGCCCGCAGAGCACTTCAATCAGGGGACGATTGATGCCACGGGAGACGACAACATGCAGGTTTCGTATTCGCCGGCGGAGTGCCGGTATCGCAGGGTAGTGCTGGCCGACGACCACCGCGTGGTGGCGCAGGGCATCGAGCATTTGTTGGAGGACCGGTTCGAGTCGATCGAACTGGTGTCTTCCGGACAGGAACTGGTTGACGCCGTCAGGCGGGATCCGCCCGACGTCGTGGTGGCCGACATCAGCATGCCTGGCCTGACCGGCATACAGGCACTGCGTCGGATGCGCGAAGAGGGCTACGAGATGCCGGTGGTGTTCCTCACCATGCATGACGAGTCGAGCGTGGCCGCCGAGGCGATCCGCGCCGGCGCCCGCGGCTATGTGCTCAAGAGTGCGGCGGGTGAGGAACTGGTGCGGGCGTTGGCGGGCGTGATGGGCGGGCACACGTACGTGACCCCGACCCTGGCGGTGGATGCCATCACCAATGCGGGCCGGCAGCAGTACGTGCTGACCGACAAGCAGCTGCGCATCCTGGAGTACGTCGCGCGCGGCCTGCGCTCCAAGCAGATCGCCTACGAACTTGGGGTGTCGGTGCGCACGATCGAATCGCACAAATACGCGATCATGCAGGAGCTCGGCGTGCACGGCACGCTGGAACTGGTGCGCAAGGCCGAACACGAAGGCCTGATCCGGCACTGAGCACCGTCTGCATACGGGACGCGGGCAAGTAGATTTACTTGCCCGCGTCCGGTTGTTTTTCCCTTGTCCGGGGCGCAGGCACGGCACACCATCAGGGAACGCGTTGACCTGGCGGGAACCATGAATGCTGCCCGTGTGCTGCTTGCCGAAGACGGCTCCGCCATGGGCCGGCAACTGCGTGGCCTGCTTGCCGAACAGTTCGAGGTGATCGGCCTGGTGCAGGACGGCGCCTCGCTGGTCAAGGCGGCGCAATCGATGCTGCCCGACGTGGTGGTCACCGATATCGCGATGCCGGAACTCAACGGGCTGGAAGCGGCGCGCCGTCTGCGCGTGCAGCGGCCCGTGCTGGGCGTGGTGTTCATCACCGTCCACTCCGAATCGCAGCTGGTGGACCAGGCCATGGCGCTGGGGCCCTGCAGTTACGTGCTGAAGTCCGACGCGGGCGATGACCTGGCCATGGCCGTGCAGGCCGCATTGCGCGGCGAACGCTTCCTCTCGCACTCGCTGTAGGCAGATCCGTCGTTCAGATCAGCATGCCTGCCAGCTTGGCGACCAGATCGTCGACCGACATCGCCACCAGCGCCAGGGGCAGCAGTGGCGCCAAGGCGGGCAGGGCCATGCCCAGCAGGGTCCAGCGGGTGAACGGTACCACTGACATCGATGCGGTGCCCTGGTAAACCGCGCTGAAATCAGCGAACGCCGAGGCATCGTTGTGGTCGAGCAGCGACTCGCTGCCGGCCGTGTCCTCACTGGCCGCTCTCCAGCGCTGGTCGAACGCGGCCGCCGCGCGGCTGCCCAGGGCGCTGAAACGGTACAGCGCATGCCGTCGCGCGCGGATCAGTATCGGGCTGAGCAGTAGCAGCGGGGCCAGCAACAGCAGGGTCACGCCAATGACGTACCCCGCCAGCAAGTGGCGCAGCGAGTACAGCGAGGCGTCGAGATAGGTCATGTGGTTGAGGCAGGCCCCGGACAGGACCAGTGCGCCAGCCGCGCCCAGCATGCTGAAACGCTCGTGGGCCACGCCCAGAAACGCCAGGCCACCGGTCCGGTCGGGATGCTCGGCGTGCAGCGTCAGACCCACCGATGGCAGCCGGGCCAGCAGCATGGCCCAGAGCAGGAACCGCCACAGCCACAGCAGCATGACCAGCCGGAACAGGGGCATGCCGACCCATGCATACCAGTGCCCCGCAGGCGTGGTCGCGCCGCCTTCGGTTCGCCAGTCGGGAACGCCGCTGAGCAGGCTGACCACGCCACCCTGGACGAACAGCGGCAGGAAGGCCAGCACGATGCAGGCCAGCTCCGGCCATCGACTGTCACGCAGACGTCGGATTGTAGCCAGCAGCGCCTGCAGCCGGGGCTGCCGACGTGGGTGGACCAGGCTGGCCTGGCTGAGTTGGCGCAGGGCACTGTGCAGCAGCGCATCGGCACGTGGCGCGGCGAGTACCAGCAGCGGCAACGCCAGCAGCAGGCGGGCGAGGGTGGCGTAGTCGCCGAGCAACGCCATGGCGTGTGGCCGCGGCAGCAGCATTCCCTGCGCGCTGGCCAGCCCGACCAGGGGAAGCAGTGTCACCGCCACCAGCAGGGCGGCAAGCCACCACGACAGGCGCCGGCTGCCATGCAGTGCGCCGCTGGCGTGCAGCAGGCGGTGCACCAGTCCACCGCGCATCAGTGAGTAGCTGTCCTGGCTCATGCCGGATGAGCATACCCTCGAGGCATACCGTTGCCGGCGCAGTAAAAATACTGACGCCGGTGCAGTACCTATCCCGATGTGCGTTTACATTGTCACCGCCAAGCTGGAATCCTCTGCAATGGAACCCGGCAATGCTCCTGGCCATCGATTTCCTGACGCGCTTCTGGACAGACATGATGGGTCGTGCGGACGGTCCGATGACGTTCCGGTTCTTCCTGCAGCCGACCATGGCGCTGATCACCGCGCTGATCGACGGCATCCGCGCCGCCCGGGCCGGCAAGCCGCCCTATGCATGGCTCATCGCCCACAGCAGCGGCGGTGAGCGCCTCGCCACATGGCGCGAAGGGGTCACCGCAACGACGCGGATCCTGTTGCTGGGCGTGGTCATGGATGTGATCTACCAGGTCCGCGTGTACGGCGGCTTCCGCTACCCGCTGGAAGCGTTCGTGCTCGCGGTCCTGCTGGGCTTCATTCCCTACCTCATCCTGCGAGGCCCCTTCACCCGCCTGGCGGGCTATTGGCTGCGGCGTCACCCCCACCACGGCAAGGACTCCCGGCCATGACCGAGAAAGATCCGGCGAAGGCACTGTCCGACCGCGCCATCACCATCGAGCAGGCACGGCAGACGCTGGGCGGCACCGACCAGGCATCGCTGGAGCTGTCCTCGCGGCGCACCGGCATGTCGTTCCAGCGCACGCGCATGAGCGCCGACCGCACGCTGATGTCGATTATCCGCACCGCGCTGTCGCTGATCGGATTCGGCTTCACCATCTACCAGTTCTTCGGCCACATGCTGGAGACGCCCGGCGTGACCCTGCGCCCGCACGCCCCGCGCAACTTCGGCGTGGCCCTGGTCGCACTGGGCATGGTGATGCTGACCCTGGGCATCATCTACCACCTGCGCTACATGAAGGAGCTGCGCCGCGAGCGTGCCCTGATGATGGGTGAAGGCCTGATCCACGGCGAAAGCCACTACCCGATATCGCTGACCCTGATCACCGCAGGCCTGCTCTGGCTGCTTGGCCTGCTGGCGATCGTGAGCATGACGTTCAATGTTGCGCCTTTCGGCTGAGGGGGAAGAGATGAGTGTGGTGGCCGATACCATGATCGACATCGAGGGCGGGGTCTTCCTGATGGGCTCCGACGACCATTACCCGGAAGAGCGCCCCGCGCACAAGGTGCGGGTGGGGCCGTTCCGGATCGACCGCTATCCGGTCACCAACCGCGCGAGTTCTCGCGCTTCGTCAGCGCCACCGGTTATGTGACCGCGGCCGAGCGGCCTGCCGATCCGCGCGACTACCCGGGTGCGGATCCGGCGCTGCTGGTGCCCTCGTCGGTGGTGTTCGTGCAGCCCTCCGGCCCGGTGGACATGTCCAATACCCACAACTGGTGGCACTACGTTGCAGGCGCCAACTGGCGCCATCCGCGCGGACCCTTTACCCAACTGGACGGCCTGGATGACCACCCGGTGGTCCATGTGACCTTCGCCGATGCGCAGGCGTACGCGAAATGGATCGGCAAGGACCTGCCCACGGAGGCGGAGTGGGAGTACGCCGCACGTGGCGGCCAGGAGCCCAGCGAGTTCGCCTGGGGCGACAGCCTCACCGTGCGCGGGCGCCACCAGGCCAATACCTGGCAGGGCGAGTTTCCGTGGATGAACGTGGAAGAAGACGGTCACCGCTGGACCTCGCCGGTGGGCAGCTATCCGCCCAATGGCTACGGGCTGTACGACATGATCGGCAACGTGTGGGAGTGGACCAGCGACTGGTACCAGCAGCATGACCGGCTGCAGAGCAAAGCCTGCTGCGCGATCGACAACCCACGCGGCGGCGAGCGCCAGCGCAGCCACGATCCGAACGATGGCAGCGCGATCCCACGGCGGGTGATGAAGGGTGGCTCGCACCTGTGCGCGCCCAACTATTGCCGCCGCTACCGTCCGGCCGCACGGATGGCCCAGCCGATCGATACCTCCACCTGCCACGTCGGCTTCCGCTGCGTGGAACGATGACCCACGAGGTGATTGCCATGCCAGCCCCTTCCGCCTCGCTCTATCGCCGCAGCTGTCTGGCCACGGCCGTGCTGCTTGGCACGCTTGCACTGGTCGCCGCGTTGCCCGCGCACGCGGTCGAAGGCGGGTTGGGACGTTCGATCACCGGCATGCAGATCACCTCCTACGTCGGCGTGATTCCGCCGGAGCCTGGCATGCAGTGGTCGCTGAGTTATGTGCAGTACGACGGCAAGATCGGCGCCAGCCGACCGGCGCCGATCGCGGGGCAGGTCTCGCTGGGGCTGGAGGGGGATGTCAGCCTGTGGGCCGCCAGCGGCGTGTACGTGTGGCAGACCAGGACCGGCCGGTGGAACTTCGCCAGCATGCTGACCGTGCCCTACATCGATGCCGATGTCACCGCCAGCCTGCAGGGCCCGCTGGGCAACCAGGCGCGTGTGCAGGACAGCGCTTCGAATCTGTTCGACGTGTACTTCGCGCCGGTGATCGCTGGTTTCCACATCAACGAAGTGCAGCACCTGTCGTTCGGTCTGTATGTCTACGCGCCCACCGCCAAGTACACGCCGGGCAAGCTGGCCAACCCCGGCCTGAACGTCTGGACCGTGTCGCCTGCCGCCGGCTACACCCATCTGTTCCAGAAAGGCACGCTGGAATTCAGCGTGCTTGGTGGCATGGACTGGTACAGCCGCAACGATGACACCGACTACAAGAACGGCCTGGTCCTGCGCACCGACGCGCTGCTGGTCAAGCGCACCGCCAGTGGCTGGGGGTTCGGCGCGGCCGCCGGCTGGCTGCAGCAGGTGCAGGACGATGAAAGCGACCTGGCCGACCGCCTCGACGGCTTCAAAGGTCGTTCGTTCGGTGTCGGGCCGGTGCTGACCTACGGCAAGAAATGGTCCGGCGGTGAGCATGTGGATGTTTCGTTCCGCTATCTGAGTGAGTTCAGCGTGCGCAACCGCTTTGAGGGTGATCCCTGGAGCGTGTCGATCAGCGCGGGTTTCTGAGCCGCGCGTTTCCCTTTCCTTCTCCGGAGGCATGCAATGGCGACCCCTGCAATCTGTATTGCCCGCACTGCCTGCCTGCTGATCGCTGGGCTGGCGGGCGGCGCGCTGCCGCTCGCGGCGGCGCCGGCGCGCACGCCGCCGGCCACCGCGGACGTCGGCGAGCGCGATCCTGAAGCGCTGGCGGCGCTGGATCGGATGGGTGCGGCGTTGCGTGGACTCAGACAGTTCTCGCTGACCTCCGATGCGAGCACCGAGGTGGTGCTGGAAGACGGCCAGAAGATCGAGCTGGACGGTGTGGTGACCTACAAGGTCAAGGCGCCCGACCAGCTGTTCCTGGAACTGCGCAGTGACCGCCAGTTGCGGCAGCTGTTCTACGATGGCAAGGCCTTGACGGTGTACTCGCCGCGGTTGAAGTACTACGCGCAGGTGGACGGGGCAGGGGCCACGCTGGGTGAACTGGTCGACCAGGCCGCCCTCCGCCATGGCATCGAAATGCCACTGGCCGATATGTTCCTTTGGGGTACCGACAAGGCGCCCACGTCCGCGATCCGCAACGCATTGCACATTGGCGGCGGTACCGTGGACGGTGAGCCGGTGGAGCAGTACGCGTTCAAGCAGGATGCCGTGGACTGGCAGGTGTGGATATCCAAGGCGACCTCGCTGCCGAAGAAGCTGATCATCAACTCCCTGGATGACCCGGCCCAGCCGCAGTATCGGGCCCGCCTGAACTGGGATGCCGGCACGGCGGTACCGGCCACCGCGTTCCAGTTCATCCCGGCGGCCGACGACGCGCGGATAAAGCTGGTGCCGGTCGAGGTTGCCGTGGTTGCCCCCGATGCCGGCCAGGAGAACTGACATGCGCACCCTGCTCAAGGCCCGCACCCCTGTGTTGACCTGCGCGGGTAGCCTGCTGGTCCTGCTTGCGGTGGGCATCGCGCCGGTCAACGCGCAGCACGGCCACCGCGGCGGCGGCGCGGCCCGCGCAAGCGCGCACGCCAACATCAACCGGCCGGTACGCCCGCAGGGCGGTGGCGCCCACCGCGATGTCAACCACAACGCAAACCGCAACGTGGACCGCGACGTCAACCGGAATGTGAACCGGAACGTGAATCGGGATGTCCATGTGGACGTGGACTACCACGACGACCACTGGAACCGCTATGACGACCACCCGTTCGCGACGGCGGCGGCGGTTACCGCGGGCGTGGCGGTGACCTCGGCGGTGATCGGCTCGATCGTGAATTCGGTGCCGCCCAGCTGTGTGACCACCGTCATCAATGGCATGGCCTACCAGCAGTGCGGGAGTACCTGGTATGAGCCGCGGTACAGCGGTACCACGGTGCAGTATGTGGTGATCAATCCGCCCAGGTAAGTGTGATGCGTCATCGGTGTGCGTCTGCGTTGAAGGGGGTGGGTTGAAGGAGAATCCACATGCACGGTTCGCTGCACGCTCACGGGCCTCGGAGGCCAGAATGGTGACGCTTACGCCACACCCGGAATCGACAACACGGGACCAGGTCAAGCTGCGGGCGGTACTGAACGCGCTGCCACTGGCTTTGCTTCTGGTCGACCGGCATTGCGTGGTGCGTTATGCCAACGACCGTGCGGCGACGGTATTCGGCTACGCGCCGGGTGAGATCGAGGGCCGGCCGCTGGTTGCGCTGGTGCCGGATGCCACCGGTGCCATCTGGTCCTGCAGCCATCGCGCCGACCCCGTCGCCGCGCGTTGCATGGGCCGTGACGAGCATGGCCTGCGTCGTGATGGCCAGGCGTTTCCGGTGGAACTGCTGTTCAATGCGGTGGAACTTGATTGCGGATGGCAGGGCGTGCTCGCGGTTGCCGACCTGACCGCGCAGCGGCATGCCGAGCAGGAGCTTGCGGTGGAGCGCGAAAGCATGGCCCACATGTCGCGGGTTACCCTGATCGGCGAGATTTCGGGCTCGCTGGCGCATGAGCTCAACCAGCCGCTGGCGGCGATCCTGAGCAATGCCCAAGCCGGCCTGCGGATCCTGCGCCGCGACCCGGGCGCGATCGGCGAGATCCGCGAGATCCTGCAGGACATCGTCGAAAACGACCAGCGCGCCGGCGAGGTGATCAGCCGCCTGCGCGGACTGCTGCGGCGCGAGACCCGGACGCTCGGCGCGCTGATGGTCAACGACCTGGTGCATGATGCGGTCCGTGTGATCCGCAACGACCTGATCAACCGCGGTGTCGAGTACCGGCTGGACCTGTCGGTACCGTTCAGCCGGGTCCAGGGTGATGGCGTGCAGCTGCAGCAGGTCCTGCTCAACCTGATCATCAATGCCTGCGATGCCATGGTCGACAGCCCACGCCGGGTGCTGACCGTGCGCACGGACGGCTCGGTGCCAGGGACCATCCGGATCGAGGTGCGCGACACCGGCCCCGGCATCGCGGCGGAGCGCATGGACACCATCTTCGCCCCGTTCCACAGCAGCAAGCCCAACGGCATGGGCATGGGCCTGGCGATCTGCCGCACGCTGCTTCGGGCCCACGGTGGCGAGATCAATGCCCGTAACCTGCCCGAGGGCGGCGCCTGTTTCTACATCGACCTTCCTTTGATGGAGTAGTGCCATGAGCCCTGTCGTGCACATTGTCGACGATGACCCGCGCGTGCTTGCCGCGCTGGGACGCTGCCTCCGCGCCGATGGGCTGGAGGTGACCCTGAGCGGCTCCCCGGACGAATTCCTGGCCCGGTACGATGCCGACACCGCAGGGTGCGTGGTGCTGGACCTGCACATGCCCGGGATGGACGGGCTGGCGTTGCAGCAGCTGTTCGGAGAACGCGGCCAGGCGCCGGTGATGATCTTCGTCAGCGGCGATGCGGACGTTTCCAGCTGCGCCCAGGCAATGCGTGCCGGCGCGGTGGATTTCCTGACCAAGCCGGTGGATGCAGCGGTGCTGCTGGAGGCGGTGATGCGCGGCATCGACGCCGATGCCTGCGCACGGATCCGGCGCAGTGGCGAGCAGGGCGCGGTGCAGCGCTACCAGTGCCTGACCCCGCGCGAGCGCCAGGTGCTGCCGCATGTGATTTCCGGGCGGTTGAACAAGCAGATCGCTGCAGACCTGGGGATTTCGTTGAAGACCACCAAGGTGCACCGCAGCCGCATCATGGTGAAGTTCGGCGTGCGTTCGGTGGCGGCGCTGGTCCGCCTGGCCGAGCTGGCCCACGTCGATCCCGGCGGCGGCTGAAAGGTACCTGCGCCCTGGTGTCCTCAGGCCATCGCCAGCACCATCACCGTGCCCCAGGTGGTCAGCAGCACATGGGCAATGGCGACCGCACCGGAGTAACCGATCACCGCGATCGAACTGTCCGAGCGTTCCTGCAGCGCGGCCAGCGCCGCGGTGAACGTCTGCGCGCCTGAGATTGCACCCAGCAGCAGCACCCCGGGAATTTTCAGTACCTTGTGGCCGAACCACAGACCGGCCAGCAACGGCGTCATGGTGACCCCGATGCCGCCCAGGAACAGGCCGAGCCCGTGTTGTTCCACCGCTTCGACGAAATGCGGGCCGGCACCCAGCCCGACCATCGCAACGAACGCGGCAAGGCCGTAGGACTGCATCAGCTTGACCGCGCTCTCCGGGACCCGCCCGAACAGCGGGCGGCGCACCCGCAGATGCCCGACCACGATGCCGCCCAGCAGCGCGCCGACGCTGCTGCCGATGCTGACCGACAGCGTGCCCAGCGGCACCACGGCAACGATGCCGGACACCGCGCCGAGGAAGATCGCCATGCCCACGACCACGAAATCGGTGGCGGTGGTCGGGTGCAGGATCCGACCGACTTCGGCGGCAGCACGCACCACTGCAGGCTCCGGTCCGATCAGTTCCAGCACGTCCCCGCGTTCGAGCACTGTCTGGGTGCCGATCGGCATCGATTGGCCGTTGCGGCGGATCCCGCGCAGGAACACCGCGCGCACCGCATCGTGGCGGGCGATCTGTTCCAGCCGCTGCCCGGCCCAGGTACGCCGGCTGACCAGCACCTGGTGGGACGCCATTGGAATGTCCAGCAGTTCCGGGTCGTCCACTTCCTCGGCACGCTCGCCCAGCACTTCCACCAGCGCCTTGCGTGGACCGCCGATGACGATGTGGTCGCCGGCATGCAGGCGCGTGGCCGGGCCCGGCTCGACCAGTGACTGGCCGTGACGCACCCGGTAGACGAACAGGCGCAGGCCCGGCAGCAGGCATTCGGCCTGGTCCACGCGCAAACCGGCGATTCGCATGCCCGGCGCGATGCGATAGGCGCGGGTATCGAAGGGCTGCCAGGCCGATGCGATGCCGGCCGCCGAGCGTTCGATGCCGAACCGGTGCTCCAGTGCCAGCGCATCGTCGACCAGGTTCAGGCGCAGCAGGCGCGGCCCGATCACGTTGCAGGTGAGGATCACCCCCAGTGCCCCGGCCACGTAGCACAAGGCATCGGCAACGCCGACATGGGCGATGTAGCGGGCCTTGAGCGCGTCATCGATGGGCAGGCGCTGGATGGCCTCGTTGGCCGTGCCCATCGCCGGCGATTCGGTCAGGGCGCCGGACATCATGCCGGCCGCCAGGCCCGGATCGAGCTTCAGCGCGTGGGCGACGACCAGGGCGGCCAGCAGCCCTACCACGGGCATGAATACCGCCAGCACCGCATAGCGCCAGCCATCGCCCTTCATCGCGGACAGGAAGCGCGGACCGACCTCGTAGCCGATGCCGAACAGGAACAGCAGGAACACCAGCGATTTGGCGGTGGCCGCCACCGGGACATGGAATGCCCAGCCAATCAGCATGCCCACCAGCAACGAACCGGTGACACCGCCGAGGTTGAACCCATGGACCTTGATGCCGCCCAACCAGTGGCCCAGCGCCAGGGCCAGGTACACGGCAAGTTCCGGATAGCGGTCCAGCAGCGATGCGAAGCCGTCCATGTGCGCCCCTCCGGATGGGTGGATCAGAGTCCCGGCGGATCGTAGTAGACCAGCAGCCGGAGGTCGTCCAGGTCGCTGGTCTGCGGACCCTTCTGGCTGACGTGCGCGTAACGCACCCGCATCATCAGGCCTTTCAGCGGCCCGTCGGCCGCCGTCCATTGGGCGTTGAGGTTGTACTCGTCCTTGGCGTAGTCGGTGGGCGCGTCCGGATCGGAGCCATCCACGTACAGCGCATAGAAGCTCAGCCCCTTGACCGATTGGACGTTGTACGCCGCACGCAGCAGCCAGGCGCCTTCGCCATTGCGGTTGAAATCCTCGACCTGCACGCTGGTGTAGCCGGGATAGCCGCTCCACGGGTTCTGCATGTTGGTGCCGCCACTGGCACGGGTGTAGCCGGTGGTGAACAGCGCTCCCTTGTAACCCAGTTCCAGCTTGCCACCCCATTGGCGGGCGGAGAATTCATCGCCGCGCAGCAGGTTGTCGCCCGCACTGTCCTGGTCGGAGTACTGCAGCGCCAGGTTGAGTTTGGCGGTGTCGCCCAGCGGAAAGGCGTACTTCGCCTCGGTGTAGAAGATGCTGATGATGTCGTTGCTGTGGTAGTAGATCGCACCGGCGCTTAGCCGGTCGCGGGTGTAATTCGCGCCAAGCGTATACACGCCGCGGTCGACCCAGGAAGGCGCGCCGGCGTCCCTGGCCATGGACACGAAAGTGTCGGCGTTGCGCTCCTTGATCTTGTCGAAGTAGCCGGCACCGAATTTCCATTGCGGTGCGCCGCCGTCGCCGCCATACACCCCCTGCACGGTCAGGGCCTGGAAGGTGTTCGGGGTCATGCGCGCGTCATTGCGGTTGACGTAGGGGGTATCGATGCCGAAGCGGCCGAGCTTGAGCCGGGTGTCATCGTTGATCAGGAACTCGCCATAGGCTTCGCCCAGCACGGTGTAGCCTTCCTGGCCGGGTTTGAGCAGCAGGGTGCCGTCCTTGTCATCCGGTCCGTACAGGCGCTGGGAGGTGTAGCCGGTGGCGCCGAAGGCGAAGCGTTCGCGGAAGTAGCCGGTCTTGAACCCGGCCGAGCCGCCCAGTGCCCACGCCGTGCTCTGGCTGTCGTCGTACTTGTCGCGGTCCAGGTAGAAGGTGCGCGCCTGCACGTCGAAGGCGGTGTCCTTCCACGCCTGGCGGCGCGTTTCGCGGATCCAGGCAGCGCGGTCGCGCGGGACGAACGCTTCGTCGAGGGGGGTCTGGCCCTGTTCGGTGGAACTGGGGGACGCGTCGGCCGTGGCCGGGTCGTCGGGCGCAGCGGACTGCGCCCGGGCCAGGGCGGGCAGCAGCGCCGCTGCGGCCAGCATGCATGCGAGTGGCTTCATGTCCGTCTCCTAGTGCGAGAGCAACATCGCGAAGTAGCCAAACACGGTGTACAGCACGCCGGACACGGCATAGCCGACCGGGAAGCCCACCCAGGGCACGGTACTGTCGATCTCCTTGGCGGCCTCGCGCGCGGGACCCGAGTGCGACCGTGAGCCGGCCACGCCGCCCATCAGCACGGCGGGATTGATCTTGAAGAAGTGGTACCCCACCGCCCAGGTGATGAAGGGCGGCACCGTGCTGGCGACGAAGCCCGCCAGGAAGATCTTGAGCGCGATGGCGCCGGTCAGCTGTTCCAGCAGCGTCGCGCCGGCATTGATGCCGACGATGGCGATGAAGGTCACCAGGCCCAGGTCCTCCAGGATGTTGCGGGCGGCGTTGGGCGTGCTGCCGAAGAAGCGCAGCCGCGACACCAGCGACGACACCAGGATGCCCGAGAGCAGCAGGCCGCCCGCGTTGCCAAGGCCGACCGAGAAGTCGCCGATCGGCACGTTGACCTTGCCGATCAGCAGGCCCAGCACCATGCCCCCGGACAGCGTCAGCAGGTCGGTGGTAGTGCTGGGACGGGCGATCTTGCCGAGCATGCCGGCCGCACGGTCCACCGCACTCTTCAGACCGGTGACGAACAGCACGTCCAGGCGCTTGAGTTCGGTTTCGGCGCCGGCCGGGATGGGTTCACCCGAACGTTCCAGCCGGGTGACCTGCAGCTGCCCCGCGAAATCCTCGCCGGCCAGGCTCCTCAGCGGCTTGCCGACGAAGTCCTTGTCGGTGACCAGGATCTCGGCCTGGTCCAGCGGAATGTTCAACGCCTTGGGGTCGTCCACCTCCGCACCGAGCAGGCCGATGTTGTCGGTGAGGTCCTGCAGCCGTCCACCCAGCGCGACCACGTCGCCCTGCTGCAGCACCAGGCCGGGATCCGCGCCCAGCGTTTCCTCGCCGCGGCGCACGTTGACGATGCGGTACTGCGGATACCTGCTGCGGAACTGGCCGATGCTCTGCCCGGCGCTGGTGGCGTTGTCCAGCCGGTAGGCACGCAGGCCACCGCCGCGGTAGCCCGACAGCGCGGCGTCATCGACGTTGCGCACACCGTGTTCCAGCTCGTACTCGCGTGCGGCCTTGCGTGCATCCACGCCCCACCAGCGCGGCAGGTACTTGCAGACCAGGATGATGCCGACCGTGCCCCAGATGTAGGTGACGCCGTAGCCCAGCGCGATCATTCCCGAAACCTGCTCGGCGGTCGTCCCGGGCGGCAGCTGGTAGGCGCCTTGTTCGACCGCCATTTCGGCGGTCCCGATCGCGGCCGACATGGTCTGCGACCCGGCCAGCACGCCACCGGCCGCGCCGGCCGGCAGCCCGAGCAGCCCGGACATCAGCACCACCAGCAGCAGGCCCAGCACGGCGCAGATCACCGCCAGGACGGTGAACTTGATGCCGTCCTTCTTGAGGCTGTTGAAGAACGCCGGCCCCACCCGCAGGCCCACGCCGTACATGAACAGATAGTAGAAGAGCGACTTGGCGAAGTTGTCCAGCTGCAGCTTCACGCCGTAGGTGGACGCCCAGGTGGCCAGCGCCGCGCCGACCACCACCGCTGCGGCGACCATGCCCAGGCCGTAGCCCTTGACCGAAAACTTGCCCGCCAGCACCGCCATGCCGACGGTGAAGAACAGCAGGATATAGGGGTTGTCAGCGAGAAACTGGAAGAAACCTTGCATGACGTGTGCTCCTGTCCGGGGGACGGCGGTTCACTGCAGGGAACCGGCACGCAGGCCGGCCAGCGCATCGGGTTTGATCAGTTTGATTCCCTGCGCGGCGTGGTAGCCGTGGATCTCCTTGACATCCAGCTTGCGCATGAAGGCAATGGTGTCGGCGGTGATCACCTGGCCGGGCACCATGATCGGGAAGCCGGGCGGGTAGGGGATGACGAAGTTGGCAGAGACCATCTGCGGTCCTTCGGCCAGCCGCCGGTCGACGTCGTCGCTGTGCAGCCGCACGAATTCGCAGTTGGCTTCCTCGTAGGCCATGAAGAAGGCCGGGCGCATGTGGCCTTCGTTGCTGGCCCCGTCCGGCGCTTCGCGGAAGGCATCGTGGAACTGGCTGAAGTTGGGCAGGTCGGGCACGTCGGTCATCAACGCGCGGACCCGGTCGGCGAAGACCTGGCGACCGTTGGCGCCTTCCTGTGCCAGCCGCGCTTCGATTTCGCGCGAGAGGTCGGCAAGGGCCTTGATCAACAGCGCCGCGTCGCTGTGGGTGTTGTTGATGTTGGTCTGGACCAGGATGCTGTTGCGCGAGGTCTTGTTGATCTGGATGTCGAAGCGCTCGGCCAGCAGGCCCTTGAACTGGGTGCCGTCGAAGCCGGCCGCGCCGCAGATCACGGTCAGCCGGGTCGGGTCCAGCGCGAACTCATCGTCGTCCCACGCCTGCAGCGTCTCCACCCAGCTGGCATTGGGCGGCCCGTAGTCGCGCAGGCCGGAGGCGCGGAACTCGGCCGGGATCATGTCTTCGGGCGTGGCGACGTGGAAGTACTTCGAGATCAACGGGTGGCCGTTGATGGTGCGCCGCAGGCGCAGCGCCAGGTCGGTCATCTTCAGCGTCAGGCCGTAGCCTTCCAGTTCCATCTGCCGCCGTGCCAGGTCAAGCGAGGCGATCAGCTGCAGGTTGGGCGAGGTCGAGGTATGGGCGAAGAACGCTTCTTCGAACGGGCCTTCCACCTCGTGGAAATCCTCGTCCCAGACCAGCATCATCGACCCCTGCCGGAAGGCAGACATCGACTTGTGGGTGGAGTTGGTCTGGTATACCCGGATGCGCACCTTATCCGGATCGGGCAGCAGATGTTCATCCAGCTGGGCCGGGTCGCCGGGCTCGACCTTGCCGCGCTGCGCCTTCCAGGCTTCGTACTCGGTGCGGTACGCCTTGCTGCGATAGCGTTCGGTCAACGCGGCCGCGGCGCCCAGACCGGTCCGCCGACGGTGCAGCGGGCTGAAGCGGGCGAAGCCGAACCAGGCTTCGTCCCACAGGAAGATCAGGTCCGGCTTGATCGCCAGGCACTCCTCCATCACCCGTTGCGGGTTGTACATGTGGCCGTCGAAGGTGCAGTTGGTCATGTCGATGACCTTGACCCGGTCCAGCTTGCCGCCGGCCTGGCAGTCCAGCAGCGCCTGTTTGATGGTGCGCAGCGGGACCGCGCCGTACATCGAATACTGGGTCAACGGGAACGCTTCCACGTAGTAGGGCTGCGCGCCGCTGAGCACGAAGCCGTAGTGGTGCGATTTGTGGCAGTTGCGGTCGACGATGACGATGTCGCCGGGCTTGCACACCGCCTGCACCACGATCTTGTTCGAGGTGGAAGTGCCGTTGGTGCCGAAGTAGGCGCGCTTGGCGCCAAAGGCCCTGGCCGCGGCGGTCTGCGCGCGTTTGATGGTGCCGGTGGGTTCCAGCAGGCTGTCCAGGCCACCGGTGGTGGCCGAGGATTCGGCGAACAGGATGTTGGTGCCGTAGAAGTGGCCCATGTCGCGGATCCAGTTGGAGCCGAAGATGGACTTGCCGCGTGCGATCGGCAGCGCGTGGAAAGTGCCGATCGGGCGCAGCGCGTATTTCTTGAGGTTGTCGAAGTACGGCGTTTCGTAACGGTCGGCGATGCCATCCAGCAATGCCAGGTGCACTTCCATGGGTTCTTCGACGTGGTGGAAGACGCGGCGCAGCGGCGCGGCTTCGTCGCTGCCAGCCAGACGCTCCGGGGAGCGGTCGGTGAGCAGGTAGAGGTCCAGCTCCGGTCGGAAGTGCTTCAGGGCGCGGGCCAGCGAGGTGGACAATGCGCCGGCCGTCGACGGCTCGTCGTCGCTGCCGAGGTTGCGGGCGAGGAACTGCTTCAGGTCCGGGATGTCGAGCAGCGAGGTGAAACGGAATCCGTCGACGATGACCACCGCCTGCACGTCCGCATTGACCATTGCCGCCAGCGCGGCATCCTCGAAACTGCCGGCGTGGGTGACCGCGTAGTGGAACTGATCGTCGACGCGGCGCATGGCGCGCATTTCGTCGCGGGCACGTTGCCACAGCGCCGGTTCGTTGGGGGTCACGATCAACACTTCGAAGTAGGGCTTGTCCGGCGCGCCCAGCAGCTCGGGCGGCAGCGCATCGAGCAGGGTGCGGTCGCCGTCGTCGTCGGCGTTCCAGGCCTGTTCGTCGCGGCGGAAATCGCCGGACAGGATCGCGGCCGAAAGCTTGCGTGCCAGCCGCGCGAACTGTGCGGCGTCGTTGTCGGCCAGTGCCGCGGCCAGCGCGCCCAGCAGGCGTTCGCCGGGGTAGGCCCAGCACTGTTCGAGCGGGCGCAGGTCGGCCAATGCTTCGACGCAGGCGCCACGCCGTTCGGCGCTGTCGGTGCCTGCTGCCGCCCACGCACGCGCATACGCGTTCAGTTGGCGCCAGTGGTCGGCGCGCATCGAGGCGGCAGCCAGCACCGTGGACAGTTGCGGCAGGGCAGCAGGGTCGGCATTCATGGCAGGGCTCCGGCGGGGAACGAAAGGAATCCGCCACGCGCTCGAGCAGGCGCGGCGGCCACTACGCAGCGCAGGCTAGACCCCTGCAGCAGGGCCGGGAATTGGCCCTTGGGGCCATGCCCGGCGTATGGCCCCAAGGGCCAATTGCGGGCCGGGTGGCCCACGCCTAGCGTGGTTCATCGTCCTCGTTCCTGGAGCTGCCCCATGTCCACCCGCACCGTGTCCCGCGCCGCCGCCCCCCTGCTGCTGGTGCTGGTCGGCCTCACCTCCCTGGCCGCGCTGGCCGCCGATCCGGCCAAAACCAAGCTCAAAGGCGTGATCACGGCCGTGCAGGGCGACACCATTACCGTGGTGGACCAGGCCCGAACCGCACACACCGTGCACGTGTCGGCCGACACGGTGTACAAGAAGACCAAAGGGCTGACCAACGTCATCCATGAAAAGACCGATGCCAGCGTCCTGGCGGCGGGGCTTCCGGTCACGGTCGAAGGCGGTGCCGCGGGCGATGCGCTGGCCGCGCGCGAAATCAGCTTCCGCTCCGAGGACCTGCGCACCACCCGGCAGATCCAGGCGGGCATGGCGCCCACCACGGAAGAGGTCGGTGCGATGAACAAGCGCATGGACGAGTTCGGTACGTACGAGCAGCTGGATGCGGCGGAAGTAACGTTCGACTCGGGCAGCGCAAAGCTTTCGGCCAAGGCACGTGGCGACCTGGATACATTCGCCGCCAAGGCCAAGCAGACCCACAACTACGCCGTGGTGCTGCAGGGCTTCACCGATTCCACCGGCAACGCCGCCGCCAACCAGCGCCTGAGCACCCAGCGTGCCGCAGCGGTGGCCAACTACCTGCAGCAGAATGCCGGCCTGGCACCGGGCAGGGTCCGCGCCGGCGACGGCATGGGCGTGGCACCGGATGCGGGCAGCGGCAGCAACGGCGCAGCGCGCAAGGTGGTGGCCAAGCTGGTCGTCGACAAAGGTGTACAAGCGGGCGTCAAACCCTGAACCCTGGCCGCAGGCGCACGGCGCATTGAAGTGGAGGTCGCATGCACACCTACCTGACATGGGCACGGCTACCCACGCTGGTGCTGGCACTGGCCTGCACGGCGGTGACGGTGCGCCCTGCCGTCGCTGCCGCACCCGTGCCCGCCAAAGCAGCGGCGAGCCAAGGCACCTTCACGCGCGAACAGCTGGACCAGATGCTGGCGCCGGTGGCGCTGTATCCGGACGCGCTGCTGGCGCAGGTGCTGATGGCCTCCAGCTATCCTGGCGATGTCACCGATGCGGTGGCATGGTCAAAGGCACATCCTGATGCCAAGGGCGAAGACGCGGTGCGCCAGGTGGCCAACCAGGCGTGGGATCCCAGCGTGCAATCACTGGTTGCGTTCCCGCAGCTGCTGGCGGTGCTGGGGCAGGACCCGGCCTGGGTACAGAAGATGGGCGACGCATTCCTGGCCCAGCCCGACGCCGTGATGGATTCGGTGCAGCGCCTGCGCCGGCAGGCCCAGACCGCGGGCCACCTGGACAGCAATGAACAGCAGAAGGTCAGCACCCAGCCCGCGGCGTCCTCCGCGCCACAGACCATCGTGATCGAATCTGCCGACCCGCAGGTGGTGTACGTACCCAGTTACAACCCCAGCGTGGTGTACGGCAGCTGGGCCTACCCGGCCTACCCGCCGTACTACTACCCGCCGCCGCCGTATTACTACCCCGGCGGTGCGCTGCTCAGTTTCGGCATCGGCGTGGCCGTGGGCGGTGCGCTGTGGGGCGACCTGGACTGGGGGCACGGCGATATCGATATCGACGTGGACCGCTACAACGAGTTCAACAGCAACCGCCAGATCAACCGCGACGACAGCAGGTGGAAGCACAACGCGGCCAACCGTGACGGCGTGCCCTATCGTGACGGGGCTACCCGCGAACGCTTCGATGGAGCGCGCGACAGTGCGGCGCAGCGGCAGGACTATCGAGGTCGTGATGATGCACGGGCGGCCGAGCGCGACCGCGCACGCCAGTCGATGGAACGCCGTGGATTCGATACGCCCGCCACCACCAACCGTGAGGCGCGCGACCGCGCCGGTGCGTCGCAGCGAGAGCTGGGCCAGCGCCCTGCGCAGGGGCGCAACCCGTCCGGCAGCAATCAGTTCCGCAACCAGGGGGGCGCCGGCCACGGTCGCCCGCCGGGCAGCCATCCGGAGAATGCGTTCAATGGTGCGCGCAATCCCGGCCAGTCGCTGGGCGATGCCGATCGCGGGCATCGCAGCGTGCAGAGTTCGCAGCGTCCCGCCGGCGCACGCCCGCAGGGGCGGCCGATGAATCGGCCGGCCGCTCCGCGCGGTGGTGGTGGCGGCGGTCGTCGTCGTTGATCGGAGATCTGCCATGACCCTTCGTCTTTCCCTTTTGAGCGTGGCCTGCCTGCTGCTGGTCGCGCCCGCCCAGGCCCAACAGGCCTATCCCAGCGCCGCTGCCGCGGCCGACGCGCTGGTGGCAGCGCTGCAAGTGCGCGACACGCAGCCCGGACAGGTCTCGGTGGTACTGGGCGACGACTGGGAGGATTACGTGCCGCGCGACGATATCGAGCGCAAGGACGTGGACACCTTCATCAGCCAGTACCAGCGCAGGCACGCGATAAAGCCCGTCGACGCCAGCCATGCGCTGGTCAGCGTGGGCGACGAAGGCTGGACGTTGCCGGTGCCACTGGTGAAACAGGGCAGCGGCTGGGCCTTCGACCTGGCTGCGGCCGCACCCGAACTGCGTGCGCGCCGGATCGGGCGCAACGAGCGCGAAGCGGCGCAGGCCGTGCTGGCCTACCATGACGCGCAACGCGAATACGCACGCCGTGACCGCAACGATGACACGCTGCCCGAGTACGCCGCCCGGCTGCGCAGCAGCCCCGGTACGCATGACGGCCTGTACTGGCCTGCCGACGCGGGCGGTGAGAGCCCGCTGGGGCCGTTGTTCGGCGGCGAGACGCCGGACGATGAGTGGCATGGCTACCACTACCGGATCCTGCAGGGGCAGGGCCCTTCCGCACCGCGAGGGGCGTACCCCTACTCGGTGGCCGGCGCCATGACCCGCGGCTTCGCGCTGGTGGCCTGGCCGGCGCGCTACGGCGACAGCGGCGTGATGAGCTTCACCATCAGCCATGCCGGCCAGGTCTATGAGAAAGACCTGGGGCCGGACACCGACCGCGAGGCCCGCGCCATGACCCTGTTCGATCCGGACAGCAGCTGGACGCAGGTCGATACCGCCGACTAGGTTTCGTCGCTGGCCGGCGCCGGCCGTCCTTCCCAGTGCGCCTTCGGCACCACCTTGGCCTGTTCCGGGTCGCCTTCGTAGTTGGGCGACATGATCTGCACTCCTGCCGCATTGAACGCGTCCTGGATATGCGCATGCAGCGCGCTGCGCACCTGCCAGCGGCGTTCGACCTCGACCACGCGCACGCGCAGCACGTAGCGCACCGCGACGTCGCCCAGTTCGGACTGCACCACGTGCGGTGGTGGATCGGCCAGCGCCCCGTCGGTGGCCGCTGCGGCCTGCAGCAGCAGCCGGTGCACCTGCCGCCACGGCGCGTCGTAGCCGATGGTGATCGCGCTTTCCAGCCACAGGCCAGGCCCCTGCGGATCGCGCGAGTAGTTGCGCAGCTCGCCGGCAAGCACCACGTTGTTGGGGATGCTGACCTCCACCCCCAGCGGGGTGCGCAGGCGGGTGGTGAACAAGCCGATCTGTATCGCCACGCCTTCGGTGTCGCCCACGCGCACGACATCGCCGACCATCAGGGTGCGTGAGTAGAGCAGGGTGAAGCCGCTGGCGGCCTGGCCGACGATGCTCGACGCACCCAACGACACCATCAGGCCGACGAACACGCTCAGCCCCTTGAACGCGTCGGTCTCGGCACCGGGCAGGTAGGGGTAGGCCATCGCCAGCGCGAACAGCCAGATGACCACGGTGATGATCCGCCGGGTCGGTTCGGCCAAGGGCTGGTCGATGCCCACGAACTGGAACCGGCCGCTTGCCACCCCGTCGAATACGATGCGTACCGCCTGCACCACCAGCCGTGCGGCCAGGAAGATCAGCGCCGCCGTGAACAGGTCGGGCAGCGCCTCCAACACGCCACGGCCAAAGCGGGCGACGCGTTCGCCGATCCAGCCGCCCATCGCCGCCGACCAGGGCTGGGTGTAGGGGAAGCGACCGAACACGAAGCGCAGCCATTCCTCCAGCACCACCAGCACCACCAGCCAACCCACCAGCCGCCCCAGGCTGCGCGCGCTGGTCACCAGCCCCAGCAGCAGCTGCCGCGCCGAAACGCTGCGCAGCTGCTGCACACGCTGCTGGACCCAGCCATCCACCCGTCGGCGCATGCGCCGGCTGCACCAGCGCAGCCCCCACAACACGCCGATGGCAATGGCGGTGGCCAGCAGCGCCCACGCGGCACCGGCCAGCAGCCGCTGTGGCAGGCGGGCCTGTTCGGCGGCCGCCAGCGCCACCTGCATGCGGGCCACGGTGCGGTCGCGCAGTTCGGGCAGGGTTTCATTGCCCAGTGCGTTGCAGTCGGCCGGGGTCAGCACGGTGACCAGCTGCCCGCCGGCCAGGATGACCACGCCCTGCGGCACCGGCTGGGACTGCAGGGTGGCCTGGCCGGGCAGGTCGACGATGCGTGCCAGGTTGGCTTCGGTGGCGCGTGCGCGCATCTCCGGCGTGTTGCCGTACAGCGGTGCGCGGAAGGTCACCAGGTCACGGTTGAACCAGCGCGCCGTGGCCGGCGCGGGCGCGCCGCCCGCGATGAGCGCCCAGGCCAGCAGCCAGGCGCCGCAGGCACAACGCACCACCAGCCGAAGCGCGGGCATGGCGATCAGAACCGGTAGATCACACCCACCCGCACGCCGCTGTCGACGAAGCGCAGGTTGCCATCCAGGCGCGAGGCATCCACGTCCGCTTCGATGCGGCGCACCGTGTAGTCGAGCGAGAAACCCCAGTTGTCCCACGGGAAGTACTCCACGCCGCCACGGCCGAAGGTGACGTCGGCATCGACGTCATTGAGGCTGGCGCTGAAATAGCCCGCGTCGGCGCTCAGGCGCCAGTGCTCGCCAGGTGCCCAGCGCCAGCTGCCGCCGATCGTGGGCGCCGGCAGGTCTGCATTGACGTTGTTGCCCGCGCGGGCATTGACGGGGTCACCGTTGACATCGGCGGTGGCGCTCAGGTCCAGGTCCATCTGGTACCAGATCAGGCCCACGCGGGGACCCAGGGCCCAGCGCCCGTCGCCCCACGCCCACCAGGTGTAGTAGCCCTCGTAGGCATCCAGGTCGAACTTGGCGCGGATCCGGGTGTGGGTCGCGTAGTGCTGGCCGTTGAAGTCAATGTCGCGGTCGGTGTTGCGCTCGGCATCGGCGCTGTCGCGGTACCAGGACAGGCCGAACTCATGCTTTTCCCACGGGCGCCAGCTCAGCGCGATCACGCCGATGGCGTTGTTGTTGTCCAGGCCCAGGTCGCGGCGGAGGTCGATGCGGGTGCCTTGGCCGGTCTGGCCGTCGGCCCGCACTTTCGTATCGAAATCGGTGATGTAGCCGCCGGCGCGGACACTGAAAGTATCCAGCGGTTCAACCGCCCAGCACGGGGCGCTGGCGAGCAGCAGAAGGAACGAGGACAGCAGGTGCGGGCGTTTCATGGCAGGCTCCCGGGGGCGCGATGGGTCAGGGGGATCGATCGGTGCTGCGCAGGCCGACCAGGCGCGCGACCAGCAGCGCCAGGTAGAGCTGGCCGGCAATCGCTTCGAGCGTGGCCAGCCCCCGCGCGACCTGGCTGACCGGGGTGATGTCGCCGTAGCCGAGTGTGGCCAAGGTGACGAAACTGAAATACATCGCGGTGCCGATGCCCAGGCCATGCGCCGTGCCCTGGCCGCCCACCGCCATGGCGCTGGGTGAAATGGCCGACAGCGCGGCGAAGACCACGCCGCCACATACGCCCAGCAGCAGGTAGGCGCTCAACGCGGCGGCCAGGTGCTCGGTGCGCACGCGCTGGCTGGACAACGAAAAGCGCACCGCGTGCCAGGCCGCGATGGTGGCCAGCACGCCCCACAGCACTGCGCCGGCCATGGCCACCGCGCCACCGGCGTCGCTGGCCAACCAGCGCAGCAGCTGGGCGACCAGCACCAGCACCAGCAGCACGTGGCGCTGCAGGCGCTGCCCGATCGGAAACAGCGCCGCCAGCAGGCTTGCGCACAGCAGCAGTTCCATCAGCCGGTGGCCGAACGACACCGCCTCCAGCAACGGGCCCAGGGTGACTGTCACCAGCAGCGCACCGAACAGGAAGGCGTAGCGGTGGCGGTGGATCAGCAGGGCGGGCGAGGAGCGCATGCGCGGTCATGATCCCGTGTCCGGCACGAACCAGAACAGCGTGGCCAGGATCACGTACAGCCCGAGCAGCTGGACCCCGCGCAACCAGTCGGCACGGCCGTCGCTGGCGACCTGACCGGTGATGATCACCGCCACCAGTACGCTCAGCACCAGGCCGGGGCCGAACTCCAGGCTCATCGGCTGCGGACCGATCACGTAGCTGAGCAGCACCAGCAGCGGCGCGACCAGCAGCGCCAGCTGCACGCCCGAGCCCAGCGCGATGGACAGGCTCAGGCTCATCTGGTTGCGGCGGGCGGCCACCAGCGCGGTGGCCTGTTCGGCTGCGCCGCCGATCACGGCCAGTACGAACACGCCGGTGAATGCATCGGAGAAGCCCAGCTGCTGGCTGGCCGGTTCGACCACGCCGACCAGGATCTCGCTCATCCAGATGATGCCGATGCTGGTGCCGCCCAACAGCAGCAGGGCGCGGGCGTTGGACAGGCCGGCATCGTGGCCGTGGCCGGCGGCGGGGCCGCTGCCCTCGCTTGCCGCGCTGCGCAGGGTGAACACCACGGTGGCCAGGTACACCAACAGCAGCAATACCGACAGCACCAGGCTGATCGACTGCAGCGCGGCATCGGCCTCGGGCACCACCGCGCGGTAGGACGCCGGCAGGATCAGGGTGATCACCGCCAGGGTCAGCATGGTGGCCTGCATGCGGGCGTTGGCGGCGTCGTAGCGCTGCTGGCCGTGGCGCAACCCGCCCAGCACCATCGACAGGCCGAGCACGAACAGGATGTTGCCGATGATGGTGCCCGCGATGGACGCCTTGACCATGCCGTGCAGCCCGGCGCGCAGCGCCGCCATCGCAATGATGAATTCGGCGGCGTTGCCGAAGGTGGCATTGAGCAGGCCGCCGATGCTGGGCCCGAGCCGCGTGGCCAGCGCGCCGGTGGCGCGCGACATCAGCGCCGCCAGCGGCACGATCGCCAGCGCGGTGGCGCCGAACACCAGCAGGGCGTTGCCCGGCAGCAGGTAGTGCAGCGCGATCGCCAGCGGTACCAGCAGCAGCATCCAGTACATGCACTTACTCCGGGGAGGGGGAGGGCGGGCTGGCAGGCGCCGCGGCGTCTGCCGTGGCGTAGTCGCCGCCCAGGGCCAGGTACAGATCCACGCGCCGGCTCAGCCGTTCGCGGCGCACGCCCAGCAGCGCCGAACGTGCGGCCAGCGCCTGCATTTCCTGGGTGGCCACCGCGCGGTGGTCGGCCCGGCCGATCCGTTCGGAATCGCGCACCTGCCGCACCACCTGTTCGTTGTTGGCCAGCACCTGCCCGAGCAGCTGTTCGCGCTCGGCCAGCACGCGTTCGGCGGTCAGTGCGTCTTCCACCTCGCCCAGCGCCAGCAACGCACGCCGCGCGTAGTCGGCCACCGCCTGCTTCTGTTCGGCCGAACGCAGCTGCACCTGGCCACTGAGCGCACCGCCCGTATAGAGCGGCATGATGCCGGTGGCCGAAACGCTGGAGGTGGTCTGTTCCAGGTCGTCCCGGGTGCGCACGGCCGCGTTGCTGAGCCGTCCGTAGCCGGCCGACAGCGACAGCGTGGGCAGCATCGCCGCGCGCGCCTCGCCAACCCGGTCGAAGGCGGCCGCCACCCGGCGTTCGGCGGCATGCAGGTCCGGGCGCCGGTTGAGCACATCGATGGGCATGCCGGCCGGCACTTCGCCGGGCAGCGCGGTGAGCGCGGCCGGCGCGGCCAGCGTCGCGCCAGGGTAGCGCCCCAGCAGTATCTCCAGCGCGCGGCTGGCGCTGTGGGTGGCCAGGTCGGCCTGCTGGCGGGCATCCAGGTAGCTGGCGGCGCTGGCGCGCGCGGCCAGGGTTTCATTGGAACTGCCTGCACCCACCCGTTCGCGCTGTTCGGCCAGGCCGACCAGCTGCTCGCCGCTGCCGGCCATCTGTCCGGCGATGTCGTACTGCAGGCGTGCTTCGGTCACCGTGAACCATGCACGTGCGACGCTGGCCGCCAGCGATTGCTGGGCATACCGGTAGTCGGCGTTCTGCGCATCACTGGCGGCAATGGCGGCATTGCGTGCGTACCGCAGGCGCCCCCACAGATCGATCTCCCAGCTCAGGCGCAGCATCAACCCGCTCAGCAGCGGCACCAGGTCGGCGATCGGCTTGGAGCCGCCGCGGCCGATCAAGCCAATGGCGGGGCGCAGCTGGGCCTGGGCGATGTCGACCTGGGCATTGGCCTGTTCGACCCGCGCCGCGGCAATCAGCAGGTCCGGATTACGGGCCAGCGCTTCGTGCACCAGGGCGGTCAACTGCGGGTCGGCAAACGCGTCGAGCCAGCCGCGGTCGACCTGGGCCTGGCTGGCCTGCGCCGACCAGTTCGGTGGAATGGCCACCGTGCCCAGCGCGTCGGCCCGGATCTGCTCGCTGCCCGGCTCCGGCGCGGTGGCACATCCGGCCAGCGCCAGGGCCAGCGCCAGCAGCAGCGGGCGGGGCAGGGCACCACAGCGGCGGCGCGGTGCGGTCATGTCAGTGCAGCTTCAGGACCAGCCAATCCAGCTTGCTGCCCACGCGCAGGATCACCCGGCGCACGATGTGGATCAGCTTGCCGTGCTCGGTGTAGATCGCGCCCTGGCCTTGTGCTCCCATGGCGATGAACACATCGCGGTCGCGCCCGTCCGGGCGCAGCCGTACCGCGATGCGCCCCGGCGGCAGCGGACTGGTGCCGGTCTGCGGAATCATGCCGCTGATCGGCAGCTGGCCGGTGCCGGATGCCCACACCACTGAATCCACCCGGCACTTGATGATGCGGTTGGGATAGACCTTCAGCGCGATTTCCGCTTCGTTGCCCGGCGCCACGTTGCCCAGTTCGTTCTGCGAGAACATCGCCAGGATCCACTGCTCGCGCTCGACGAAGGTCATCACCGGGGTCAACGGCAGGCTGGCGGCGTAGGAGCCTTCGCGCAGCTGCAGGTTGATCACGCTGCCATCGGCCGGGGCGCGTACCACGGTCTGCTCCAGCTGCCAGCGTGCTTCCACGATCTGCGCCTGCAGCTGGACCATGCCGGCCTGGGCCTGCGCCACTTCGGACAGTTCGCCGTCGCGGGTCTGTGCGGACAGCTTCTGCTGCACCTGCGCCATCTGCGCGGTGGTGGATACCAGGTCCGAGCGCAGGCTGGCCGCTTCGGTCTGTGCCTGCTCATGGTCGAAGCGGCTGCCGGCACCGCTGCTGGCCAGCTCACCTGTCTGGCGTTGGCGGCGTTCGGCCAGCTGCAGGCGCACGGCCAACGCCTCGCGGGTGGCGCGCGCGCCGCGCAGCTGTTCGCCCAGTTCACGCTGGTAGGCATCGGCACTGTCCACTTTGGCCGACAGTTCAGGCAGCTTCGCTTCCAGCGCCGCCAGCTGCTGCTGGTAGGGCACCGGGTCGATGCGGAACAGCACCTCGCCCTTGCGCACCGGGCGGTTGGCTTCCACCGGCACCTCGATCACCCGCCCGGTGACGCGCGGCACCACCTGCACCACGTAGTTGATCGCACGCACGTCCGAGGAGGAGGGTGCCACTACGTTCAGGACCAGGATCAGCGCGGTCATCGCGAAGATCGGCAATGAGACCACGACCACCTGCGACACGAAGTTCCACGGCAGCCACTTGAACTTGAAGAAGATCAGCCAGACGAAGAACGAATAGATGAGCAGCAGGATGACTTCCATGGTTCAGCCCTCCGGCCGCGTAGACGGGCCCGGGCGCAGGCGCTCCATCTCCGCCAGGCGCCGTTCGAGTGCATCTACCCGCTGCTGCCACGCAGACGCGTCCACGGGGGTGGGCAGGTCCGGTTCGACCGGCTCCACCCGGGCATCGTGCAGGGGCGCCAGTGCGGCGTCGCCGTGTCCGTGGTCGATCTGGTCGGTGCCATAGGCCAGCTTGTGCAGCACCGGGCGGGTATAGGCCCACAGCCACGCCAGCGGCCACAACAGGCCACCGAACAGCAGTGACAGCAGGCACAGGGTCTTGATCGCATCCAGCTGCGGGTGGTGGCGCTTGTGCGCGATCTTCTCGGGCAGGATGTGCACCATCCAGAACACTGCAATCAGGACCACCGGCACCACCACCAGGGCCAGCCAGGCGATCACGTTGGCCGCCGTATCCAGCGCCTCGCCACTGAGGAAGGAGGCGTGCGCATCGGGGGCTGCGCCGAGCAGCAGGGCGGGCAGCAGCCACGTGGCGGCGGAAGCAACGACGGAACAGCGGGGACGGTTCATGGGGACTCCGGCCGACTGCGCGGGGGGGAGGGAGGGTTTCGCGCGCAGCGTTCGATCGCCGCCTGCGTGGCGTTGATCAGCGCATCGCCATCCACGGGTTTGCACAGGTACGCGTCGGCGCCCCCGGCCAGCGCCTGGTGGCGGCTGGCGGCACTGTCGTCGGCGCTCACCACCACCACCGGGATCGCCAGCTGCTGGGCGCGCAGCGCGGCCTGCACCTCGAATCCGCTGGGGCCGGGCATGCGCAGGTCCAGCACCACGCAGTCGGGCAGGCTGCTGGCCGCATGGCGCAGGAACTCCGACCCCGATTCGTAGGCCAGCACGTCGTACCCGGCCGAGCGAAGCAACCGGCGCAGTGCAAGCCGCACGTCGTCTTCGTCGTCGACCACCGCAACCACTGGCGCTCGCTTGGTCATTGGGGGTCAAGATCGCCTGTGCCGGACACGGCCAGCAATTGGCCCTTGGCCCCATGCCGGCGGAGCAACCGGTAGTTTTGCTGGCTTGGCTGCGTAGTTATGCGGATGACCATGAGCAGGCCGAGGGCTAGGCTGGAAGCCAATTCACTGCCCGGAGTGTCGTGTGATGAAAGCCTTTGCGATCGCGGTCCTCGCCACCTCGCTGGTGGCCTGTGCCACCACGCCAACCGTTCACACCGACTTCGATCCGGGGGCGAACTTCGCCTCCTTCCGGACCTACAGCTGGGCGATGAAGCCGCAGGGCGGCTCCCCGCTGATCACCCAGCGCATCGTGGACGGCATTGACTCGCGGCTGGCGGCCCGTGGCTGGCGGCAGACCCCCAGCGACGGCGACGTCGCGCTGGCCGCGCATATCGTGACCAGCCAGCGCCAGACCCTGGACACCTTCTACAGCGGCAGCAACATGGGCGGTTGGGGCTGGCGCGGCGGTGGCTGGGGCGGTGGCATGGGCATGGGCAGCGCGACCACCACGGTGCGCACCTATGACGTGGGCACGCTGGTGGTGGACATGTTCGACGCGCGCAGCAGGCAGGCGGTCTGGCGCGGCACGGCCAGCGCTACGGTGCCGAGCTCGCCGGAGCGGGCCAACGCGGCGGTGGAAGCGGGCCTGGACAAGCTGTTCGCCGGCTTCCCGCCGGGCAGTGCACCGGCCCGCTGAACCGCTGCCGGTAAACCACGTTTCACCGCGCGGCGCCGCACCGGGGTCCATCCCTCCCACCGGCCCGGCGCCGCGCACTTTCATCGAGGTGGCCCTTGGCGATTCCCACGCCTGCGCGCATGCCCCTGCTGCTGGCCTGCCTGCTGGCACCGGGTGCCGCCCTGGCCGCCGAGCCGGTGGCGACCCTGGACGGCACGCAGTGTGGTCACCGCGACAGCGGGGACCCGCGGCCGCGCATCGGCGTGGCGCTGGGCGGTGGCGGTGCACGCGGTATCGCCCATGTGCGCATCCTGCGCCAGCTCGAGGCGCTGCATATTCCGGTGGACTGCATTGCCGGCACCAGCGCCGGCGCGCTGGTCGGTGCGCTGTATGCCTCCGGCAAGACGCCGGCGCAGATCGAGCAGGTGGTGCTGGATACGCAGTGGATGGCGATGTTCAGTGACACCCTGCCGCGCCGCGAGCGTTCGCTGCAGCGCAAGGCCGACGACTACCAACAGCTGGCACCGATCGGGATCGGGCTGGGCGGGCAGGGCAAACGGGTGCAGATCTCCGGCGGCATGTCGCAGGGCGAGCGGCTGATCGCGTTGTTCGAGACTGCCACCGGCGGCAGCCGGGTCACCGGTGATTTCGACGACCTGTCCATCCCGTTCCGGGCGATCGCCACCGACCTCAACACCGGCGAAGCGGTGATCCTGGACCACGGCAGCCTGCCAATGGCGATGCGCGCCAGCATGTCGTTGCCCGGCATCTTCCGGCCCATCACCATCGATGGGCGCGTGCTGCTTGATGGCGGTGTGTCCAACCAGGTTCCCATCGACGTGGTGCGGGCGATGGGCGCCGACCGGGTCATCGCGGTGGATGTGGGCACGCCGCTGAGCGCGCTCGACCGCGACGCCAGCCTGGTGGACGTGATCGGGCAGCTCAGTGGCTTTTTGACGACGCGCAATGCCCAGCGCCAACTGGATACGCTGGGCCCGCAGGATCTGCTGATTGCACCCCAGCTTACCGGCAAGGTGGCCACCGGCGATTTCGACAAGGCGCCCGAAGCGCTGGCGATCGGTCAAGAGGCCGCTGACCAGGCGGCCCCGGCGCTGCGTGCCTTCTCGCAACCGGCGCCGGTGTACCAGCGCTGGTACGCCACCCGCGAAACGCGCGCCGCGCCGTCGGCTCCGGCGCCCATCGCCTACATCGAGGTCCGCAACCACACCGGCTATGCCGATGAGCTGCTGTTGTCCTACCTGCCGGTGGAACTCGGCAAGCCGCTGGACAGCAAGGCCATGCAGGAAGGCGTGCTGCGTGCGTACGGCATGGATACCCTGGCCAGCATCAGCTACGAGCAGGACCGCCGCGACGACGGCCAAGTCGGGGTGGTGATCACCGCGTATGAGAAGCCCAACGGCCCGATCTACCTGGAGGCCGGCTGGACCCTGAGCAACGACCTGGATGGCAACCACGAAAGCAACCTGCGCGCCGGCCTGCTGTTCGCGCCGCTGTCGCCGTATGGCGCGGAGGCGAGAGTGACCCTGCAGGTGGGCAGCGAACCGGCGATACGCGGGAGCTACTACCATCCCTTCGACGTGGGCAACCGCTACGCGTTCGAAGCGCTGGGCGGTTACGAAACACGCAGCTTCAACGTGTTTGATGCGGCGGGCAACAAGACCTCGCGCTACCGGGTCAGCCGCACCGGTGCGGGCGTGGACCTGGTGCGCAACGTGTCCAACGTGCTGTCGGTACGCGCCGGCATCGAGCGATACACCGGCAGTGCACGCATGGACATCGGCTCGCCCCGGGTGCCACGCACCGATTTCGACGACGGTGGGCTGACCGCCCGCGTCACCTACGACAACATCGACAGCCTGTACTTCCCGCGCGACGGCTTCCTGGTCAACCTGGGCACCTACCAGTCGCGGGAGGCCCTGGGTGCCGATACCCGCTTCGGCCAGATCGACCTGGATGCGGTGGGCGCGTTTCCGTTCGGACGCAGCGCGGTGCAGCTGGGCCTGCGCTACCACGTGACCTCCGCGGGCACCGCACCGGTACAGAGCCTCTATCGGTTGGGCGGGCGCTGGCGGCTGGCCGGGTTCCAGCACAACCAGCTGACCGGCCAGGACTATGCGCTGGGATTTGCCGGCTACACCTATGAACTGGGCAAGGTGCTGGGCCGGTCCGCGCAGGTCGGTGGCACGGTGGAGTATGGCAATGCCTGGCAGCGCCGTTCGGACATGTCGATCAGCGATGGCATCTGGAACGGCAGCCTGTTCCTGGGCTTCGATTCGTGGATCGGGCCGCTGATCTTCGGCCTGGGCATGCGCGAAGGCGGCGACCGGGTGGTGTTCATCGAGTTGGGTCAGTCGCTTTGATGGGGCGCGGTGTTACAGCACCTGGGAAAGAATGACCGCAAGGGCCCCGATCCAGCACACCAGGACGAACCATGCCAGCACGGCGTTGGCGCTGATGCCGCGCTTGCGCACCGCCAGGCTGACCACGAGCGCGGCCACCAGCGGCACGATGAACAGGCAGAGGAACCAGAACCAGGGATGGGCTTGCATGTCGGCACCTGCAGGAAGTGGCGCGGGGGGCTATTCCGGGAACACCAGCGTCACGATGAAGCGGGCGCTCCAGCGGTTTGCATACTGCGGCCGGTCCACGTTGTAGAAGCCGCCGGCGCCGACGCTGATCGGGGTTCTGCCCAGGTGCAGCACCTTGGACACAGTGGCACCCAGCGGCACCGTCCACGCATTGCCGCTGTCGGCCTTCCAGTTATAGCTGGTCTCCGAGGTCATGCTGACCGACCAGCCGGCGGGCAGGTTGCGGGTCACGAACGGCTGCACGCTGGTGCTGCTCACATCGTCGCGGTCGCTGTCGCCGGCAATCGACCAGACATGGTTGGCCAGCGCGCCGACCGTCCAGTTGCGCGTCTTGTGCACCAGGATGAACGCCGGGCCGAGCGAATACCTGCCACTGCCCAGGCTGTCGTGGGAGGCGGTGTCGAGCAATGCGGCGGCACCAAAGCCGAACTCCGTGCCACGCGCTTCAGACGCGGTCTTCGGAATGTAGTAACCCTGCACGAACAGGTCGCCGGTGCCGCTGCGGTCCTGGGGGTACTGGTTCCACTGGATCGGCAGGATCGGCCTCAGGATGAACTTGCCGTGCTCGCCGACAAAGGGAATCACCGGCTGGATCTTGAGCTGCTGGTTGTGGAAGTCGCCGCTTGGGCCGACCGAGCCGAGGTAGTTGTACTGGAACGGCACGGAGATGAGCGCCGCACCGGGATCGGCCAGCTTGCGCGCGATGTCATCGGTGGACGAGGCCGCGGGCGCGTTCTGCGCGCCCGCACCCGCGCACGCCAGCACGCCACCGATCACGGTGACGGCCATGGCGAGACGGCAGTTCATCGCGGCGCGTCCACGACGATGTACTGCACCGTGGTGCCCACGTAGCGCGGCTGGTACCAGCCGTTGCTGCACTGCTGGTAGCCGATGCCGTCCACGACCACGGTGCTGCAGTCGACCGGCAGCGAGTACACCACCGAGCCGATCGCCGCGGCGGTCAGCGCGACCCCGGCGGTCACGGCGGCGGCATCCCAGAACGGGTGGTCCCAGTACGGCGGGGGCGGCGGCGGAGGAGGTGGATAGGGGCCGGGCCCGGGGTGTGGACCGGGTCCAGGATGGGGCCCGGGACCCGGACCAGGTCCAGGGCCAGGCCCCGGCCCCGGCCCCGGCCCCGGATGCGGTCCTGGACCCGGGCCAGGGTGGGGACCCGGCCCCGGGTGTGGGCCCGGGCCGGGTCCCGGTCCCGGTCCCGGAGCTGGTCCCGGATGCGGGCCGGGCCCGGGATGCGGCGCGAAACCGCCGTGGCCGCCGCCGGCAAACCCGTCACCGAACCCGCCGTGGCTGGCGATCGACGGATGCGCGAAGCCGCGCAGCCCGGGGCGGCCCTGTGCGTCGGCGCTGGCCAGCAGGCCGGCAGTGGTGGTGCAGACCAGCGCGGCAAGCAGCGCGGTGCGCAGCGAAGTCGTGGCAGCCATGTCAGAGCCCTCCCTTGTCGTCGGCATCGCCGGCCTGTGCCACCGGGACGAACGCGATCCGTGTGGCGCCGTCGGGGCGGAACACCAGCTCGTTGGCGGACACGGCACGGCGGGTGTCCCACTTCAGCGTGGCCTGGTAGTCGGGCAGGGCGGGATCGGCGTGGCTGGTGATCAGCAGTTGCCGCGGCAGGTGGGTGGCATCGGAAATCCAGACCTGCCAGTCCACCCCGGGTTGGCGGAACGCGTAATGGCGGGTCGCTTCGCCGTCCACGCGTTCACTACCCACGAACAGCGCCGACTCGATCACGTCGGTCGGAAAGCCCGGCGTTCCCCACAGGAACAGGTCCGCCAGCGGGAACTCCACGCCCAGCCGCGTTGCCGAATCGCTGAGCAGCGCCTGGCTGCTGCGGTCCAGGTTCTCCACCGTGGCGTAGTACTTCTGGCGTGGCGAATGAATGGTCAGCGTGTGACCGTCGTAGAACAGCTGGCGATGCTGGTGATCGCTGCGGATTTCGACGAAGAAACGGTCCGGGCCGAGCACCTTGTAGTCCACCGTGCCGGCCAGCGCGAGCTTCTGCCCATCGTCGAGCACGTAGTCGGTACGCGTGGTGGCGGCCAGCGTGAAATGGGGCAGGGCGCGCAACGCCTTGCCCATGCGGGTCAGTGCGGCCACCGCCTCGGGGTCCACGGTGGCGGATGCGGCCGCGCGCGGCGCAGGTGGCGCGCCGCTGGCCGACTGCCAGGGCAGCGGCGCGGCGATCAGCAGCGCAAGCAGCGGGCACGCAAGGGAATGACGCATGGTGCTCTCCTGTAGGGCGGAACCAGCCACGTGGCCATGCCCTCACTCTGCGCACCCGTACCGGGGCGGACAAGCGGAGTTACACCGAGGCGGCCTAGGTATTTCTACGCAGCCGCGCCCCGCTCATGGAGCGCGCCGGGGATCGCCACCGCCGCTGGCCACCCATGCATCCACCGCCTGCTCCAGCACGGTCATCGGCAGCGCGCCGTTGCCCAGCACCAGGTCGTGGAAGGCGCGGATGTCGAACCGATCGCCGAGCTGCTTCTGCGCCTTGGCGCGCAGCGCCAGCAGGCGCAGCTGGCCCATCTTGTAGGACGAGGCCTGGCCGGGCTGCACCAGGTAGCGGTTGACTTCGATGCGCACGTCCGAGGCCTTCATGCCGGTCTTCTGTTGCATGTAGGCGATGGCCTGTTCGGGGGTCCAGCGCTTGCGGTGCAGGCCGGTGTCCACTACCAGGCGCACCGAGCGGAACATCTCGGCCTGCAGCCGGCCGATGTCGCCGGCCGGGTCGTCGCGGTAGACGCCGGCTTCTGCCATCAGCTGCTCGGCATACAGTGCCCAGCCTTCGGAAAACGCACTGGGATTGAGGCTGCGGCGCAGCAGTGGCAGGTCGGTCAGGGTCTGCCCGATCGAGATCTGGAAGTGGTGGCCCGGCGACCCCTCGTGGTAGGTCAGGGTGGGCGTGCTCCAGCGGGTGTTGGAGGCCATGTCCCCCAGGTTGATGAAGAAGGTGCCCGGGCGCGAGCCGTCCATCGCCGGCGGGTAGTAGTAGCCGCCGGGCGAGGTGGCCTGCATGTGCGCCGGCACCGGCTGCACCAGCAGCTTCTGCGGCGGCAGGTGGCCGAAGTAGGTGGGCAGCAGCGGGTCGAGGTCACGCAGGCGCTGTTCGATGTCGCCGATCAGTTCCCTGCGGCCGGCATCGCTGTCGGCGTAGCGGTAACGCGGATCGTCGCCCAGGGCCCGGATGCGCTCGGCCACGGTGCCATCGCGCAGGCCGATCTCGCGCAGGCGCGCGTCCATGCTCTTTTCCAGGCGCGCCACTTCGTCCAGGCCGATCTGGTGGATGGCATCGGCGCCCAGGTCGGTGCTGGTGTACCAGCGCAGGGCCGCGTCATAGAACGCATCGCCGTGCGGCAGCGCCCACATGCCCTTGTTGCCGGGGTGGGTGGCCTGCAGTGCCTGCACGCGGTCGAGCAGGCGCTGGTAGCCGGGGTTGACCGAATCGCGAACGGCCACGGTCGCCTGTTCGAGCAGCGCGGCGCGCTCGGCGACCGGGATCGCCGGCAGTTTGTCCAGCTTGCGCTGCAGCGAAGCCACCCACAGGCTGTCCTCCGGCGCCGGTTTGAGCAGCGTGCGGAACTGGCTGGCCGCGCCGGCCAGGGCCAGTTCCGGCGGCACCACGCCCTGCGCGGCCTGCATGTCCACGTTTGCGCGCACCTGGTCCAGCTTGCTGCCCATGGCGTCCAGGCGGGCGATGTAGTGGCGCGCAGTGGTCACATCGGTGACGGCGTGCTGGTTGTCGAAGAACTGCGGCAGGTTCACCGGCAGGCTGAACAACTGGTCCACCGCATAGGTGCTGCCCCCCACCGGCAGCCACGCCGCGGCCCACGGCACCGCCATCAGGTCGATCTGTGCCTGGTAGAACCAGCGCGCCAGACCGTCGCTGAGCTGTTGCTGCGGGTCCAGCGGTGCACCCTTCCAGGCCTTGATCGCGGCCAGGTTGTCGGCCAGGAAGCGCCGGTTGACCTCACGCTGGGCCAGCGACACGTCGGTGAGCCGGTCGGAGGTATCGGCCGCGCCGTCGCCGCTGATCCCAAGCAGGGTTTTCAGTTCGGGATCGGCATTGATCGCGGCCATGGTCTGCGCATCGAGCAGTGCATTGAAGCTCTGCGCGTGCGCCACGCCTGCAGTAGCGGGTGCCGCCTGTGCAGCGGCGGTGACCGGCAACAGCGCGGTGGCGATGGAGAGGCAGAGCAGGGCGGGGACGGCGAGCGTAAACGACGGCACGGGGCGGACTCCTGCAGCGGGCGGGTGCCCCGCAGCCTAAGCCAGTGCGGGCGCCGCGTCAGCTGCGCCGTTCGAAGCCATCGGCGCTCCAGTCCTCGCTGCCCACGCCGTGATGGATCACGAACAGGCCGTCCGGGTCATAGCGCCGCTTGGCCGCCAGCAGGCGCGGGTAATGCGGGCCCCAGAACGACTGCTGCCAGTCGCGCTGGTAGAAGTCGCACTCGGACACATAGGTCGGTGCACGCGGCAGCACCGCGCGCAGGGCGGCGTAGGAACGCCCGACCCGCGCTGCCCCTTCGCGGGCGTTGGCCTCATCCACCGTTCCGCCACTGCCCGCGTACACCGGGCCACCGGCATTCCCGATCAGCGCCAGCGCGAACGCATCCAGCACCGCCGGATGGGTCGCGGTGTCGCGGCTGGCGGCGAGGGCGTCGGCCGGGGCGCCAAACAGCCCCTTGTTGCAGTGCAGTTCGACCGGCATGTGCGCGGCCGCCGTGCAGATCGCCGCTGCCGCCGCATCGCGCTGCGCATCGCCAAGCAGCGCCGAGGGCATCCACGCCGACGCATAGCCATGCAGGTACCAGCCCACCTGGCCTTGGTCGCCCTTCCAGAGCATGTGCGTGGCCGGCGCGCCCGCGCGGGTATCGTCGGCGATCAGCGTCGGGGCATGCTTGCGGAAGAAGTCCGCGTCCCACATGTGCTGGGCGGGCAACGCCAACGCCTGCAGGGGATCGATCACGGTGTATTGCGGGTGCGCGGCCACCCACGCTTCAAACGGGGCCCACACCGCGGCGGCCTGTTCCTGGCTCAGCCCCTGGAACACCATCGACGCCCCGAAGGTGCGATGGCTGTCGAAGCGCAGCTGTTCGCCCCACTGCGGCGTGCACAAGGCATCGCGGCAGAAGCGCAGTACTTCGGCGGCCAGCGCCTGGAAGCTTTCGTCGCTGTCGGCACGTACCTTCATCGACACCCCGCCAAACGTGGCGGGCAGTACATGGGTGCGCAGGGTGATCCGGGTCACCACGCCAAAGCTGCCGGCGCAGCCGCCCTTCAGCGCCCAGAACAGCTCGGGATCCTGGGTCGCATTGACCACCCGCACGCGGCCGTCGGCAGTGACCACTTCGGCTTCCAGCAGGTTGGCCGCTGCGGTGCCGAAGCCCTTGGAGAAGCTGCCGAAGCCGCCGCCGGTGACCAGACCGGTCACGCCCACCGAGGTGCAGCCGCCGCCCTGGACGTAGCGGCCGCCGCGCGTGGTGACCGCATCGTAGGCATCGATCCACATCGCCCCGGCACCGAGGCTGACCGCCGGCTGCGCGGCCGTGCCGGCGGGTGCGCCCTGCGCCACGAAGGCATCGTGCAGTTCCACCGCGTTCATGGCGCGGGTCCATACCAGCAGCGAATCCGGCGCGCAGGAGGTGCCGTGGTAGCTGTGCCCACCGCCCTTGACCACCAGCCGCAGCCGGTGCCGGCGCGCGAAGTCGACTGCCGCGGCGACATCGGCGCTGTTGGCGGCGGCTACCACCCGCGCGCTGGGCCGCGACAGCCAGGCCCCGTGGTAGCCACTGGTCTGGGTCAACCCAGGCTGGTCGCCGATGAAGAACGGGTTCTGGATCTGCGCCAGTGCCTCGGCGCGGGTGCCTGCATCGCCGAGGAAGGGCGACACCGGGATCGACAGCCGTCCACCGACGGCGTTGGAGAGCTGGTCCCATTCGCTGGCAGAGGGCCACCCGGCGGCACCGGGACGGGCACGAGAGAGAGCGTTGCGTGACCCGGTTGAATTGCCGGCGGCCGCTTTTTGAACCAGCGGGAGCAAGGGCAGGGCAAGACCGGCTTTCAGGCAGTCACGACGTTTCATGGCAGTCACAGGCAGAGGGCGATGAACCCAGCATGTGCCCGTCAACCCTTGCTGTCATTGGCCTGGGGCCGAATGACGGTCACCCGGGACGAATGGCGGCCGCGGGGTGACGTGGGTATTGGCCGCTTCGCGTTCACGCGGCCCGGATCGACCAGCACGCGGCGGTGAACACCACCCGATCACCCCGCACGAACGGTGCGAACGCGTCGACCACGGTCGACAGCACCCCCTGCCGGAGGTCAGGATCCAGCCCTTCGGCGCGCAGTGCCTGTCCGACCGGTCCCAGCAACGACACGTAGGTCGGCAGGGCGTCGCGGGCGATGCTGCATTCCACGTCGAGCGGGGCGATGTCGATGTGATCCCAACCACTGTCATCCAGGATCTTCCGCACGACGCCTGCATCGGCGAACGCAAACTGTCCCGGCCCACCTTCGGCCCGCGCCGGCAGGGTCAGCAGCGACGCTGCCGCGCGCTCGGCGGTGGTCATGAACGGATTATCGGCCGGACTGCGCCAGGCAATGGCATGCAGGCGGCCACCAGGCCGAAGCGCCCGCCGCAGGTTGCCGAACGCGCGCACCGGATCATCGAAGAACATCACCCCGAACCGCGACACGATGCGGTCCAGGCTGGCGGGGGCAAAGGGATGCTGCTGGGCATCGCCCACGGTGAAATCGATGGCCTTGCCCGCCGCCAGCGCCCGCTCGCGCGCCACGGCGATCATCGGCGCGGAAATATCCACCCCGCTGCAGCGGCCCTGCGGACCCTGCCGATCGGCAATGGCCAGGCAGAGCGCCCCGGTGCCGCAGCCGACGTCCAGCACGCGCGCATCGGGCTCGGCGGCAATGGGATCGGCAAGAACCGGCTCGAAGCCGGCGAACATGCCGTCGAGCAGCGACTGCGCCTGTACCCAGGCATCGCCGGCCGGGCCGTTCCAGAGGTCGTGCTGGCTGGGTGGTGATGCTGCGTTGGTCATGTCGGCGCTTCTGGGGGGATTCAATGTACTGTGCCACCTCAACCGTGATTGAGGTCAAGAGCAGCCAGGCATGGCCTGGCTCTACGAGTCCAACGCGTACAGTCGGAATGGAGGCGACCTGATGTATCCGGGTCTACGGTCGTTACGTAACAATTCGTAGCGCCGGGCCATGCCCGGCGACCGCGCAACGCGCGGCTCGATTGTCCGGAGCCGGGTACGATTCGCCGTCATGATGGGCCCAGGGTTTAACGGTGATCGAAAACGTCCGTCAGATGTCCATGACCCCGGATCACCCCATCAAAGTCTCGGCCAACAGCTTAACGTTGAGCACCACGATCACCGCGGCAATCACCCAGGCCAGCGTCAACAGCCAGCGCGGGGCCACAAGTTTGCCCATCCGTGCCTTGTCACCGACGAACATCACCAGCGGAATCACCGCGAATGGCAGTTGCATCGACAACACCACCTGGCTCAGCACCAGCAGCCGCGCCGTTCCCTGTTCGCCATAGATCGCGGTGACGATCACCACCGGTACGATGGCGATGCCACGGGTCAGCAGGCGGCGCGCCCAGGGCGCGATGCGCAGGCGCAGGAACCCCTCCATCACGATCTGCCCGGCCAGGGTGGCGGTCACCGTGGAGTTGATGCCCGAGGCGAGCAGCGCGACCGCGAACAAGGTCGATGCCAGCCCGACTCCCAGCATCGGCGCCAGCAGCTCATGGGCCTGTTCGATCTCCTGCACATCGGTGCGCCCGCTGGCATGGAACACCGCCGCGGCCAGGATCAGGATCGAGGCGTTGATGAACAATGCCAGCATCAACGCGATGGTGCTGTCGGTCACCGCCCAGCGCAGCGCGCTGCGCCGGCCGTTGTCGGTGCGCGGGTAGGCGCGGGTCTGCACGATGGACGAATGCAGGTACAGGTTGTGCGGCATCACCGTGGCCCCGATGATGCCGATGGCCAGGTACAGCGCATGCGGGTTGGTGACCACCTCCGCGCGCGGGATGAAACCGCCCAGCACCGCCTGCAGCGGCGGCGCGGCCAACGCGATCTGCACCGCGAAGCACGCGAAGATCACCAGCAGCAGCGCGATCACGAACGCTTCCAGCGCGCGGAAGCCACGGTGCATCAGCCACAGCACCAGCACCACGTCCACGGCGGTGATGATCGCCCCCATCATCAGCGGCAACCCGAACAGCAGCTTGAGCGCGATGGCGGTGCCGATCACCTCGGCCAGGTCGCAGGCGATGATCGCGATCTCGCACAGCACCCACAGGCACAGGTTCACCGGTCTGGAGAAATGGTCGCGGCAGGCCTGCGCCAGATCGCGCCCGGTGGCGATGCCCAGGCGTGCCGACAACCCCTGCAGCACGATGGCCATCAGGTTGGAGAGCAGGATCACCGACAGCAGCAGGTAGCCGAACTGCGCGCCACCGGCGATATCGGTGGCCCAGTTGCCCGGGTCCATGTACCCCACCGACACCATGTAGCCGGGGCCCAGGAAGGCCAGCAGCCGGAACCACCAGTGGCCGCCCCTGGGTACGGCGACGCTGGCGTGCATCTCGCCCAGGCTGGGGCGATCGCCGGTAGCCTGCGGCCATGCGCTGGTGGTCGGAGAGGTGGGGTCCGCGCTCATGCGGCCGAATATAGCAGAGGCTATGTTATCAAGGTGAGGGCATCGGCCACGAACGCATGCCATGGGTATGCGGCAGGCTGGCCTTCATGGCATCGATGAAGGCGCGCAGCCGCGAGGGCATCTGGCGCGCGGCCGGGTACACCAGATGCACCGGCAATGGCGGCGCCTCCCAGCCGGGCACCAGCTGCACCAGCCGGCCGTCGCGCAGGTCATCGCCCACCAGCCACGCCGACACCACCGCCGCGCCCAGTCCGGACACCGCCGCGCGGCGCGCCACGAACAGGTTGTCGGTGAGCAGGCGCGGCTGGATGTCCACCCGCAGCGCCGGACCGTCATCGGCCGGCAGCAGGGTGAAACGGTCGCGGTAGAAGGTGGTCAGGGCGATCCACGGCAGGCCGGGCAGCAGGGTGGGGTCGCGTGGGTCGGCCGCTTCCAGCAGCGAGGGCGCGGCGATGACGATGCGCGGCACTTCGGCCAGCGCAACCGCCACCAGTTGCGGTTCCTCCACGCGTCCCACCCGGATGGCGCAGTCGATCCCGTCGGCAATGAAGTCCACCGGCTGGTCTTCCAGCATCCACTCCAGCGTGACCTGGGGATGGCGTGCCATGAACTGCAGCATCGGTTCCAGCAGCTGGGCCTGGCCGAAGGCATGTGGCACCACCACGCGCAGGCGCCCGCGTGGCACGTCCACGTCACCACGCAGGTCGGCCTGGATCGCGTCCCAGTCGTCCACCAGGGCCCGGGCGTGCGCATAGCAGCGCTCGCCGTCTTCGGTCAGCGTCATCTGGTGGGTGGAACGCTTGATCAGGTGCAGGCCGAACAGCCGTTCCAGGGTCTGCAGGCGGCGGCTGACGGTGGGCTGGGTGGTGCCCAGCTGCACGGCGGCGGCGGACAGGCTGCCGCTTTCGACGATGCGGACAAAGGTGGCCAGCAGGTCGATACGGTCCGCACCCGGTGCCGCAGAAAGAGTGCTCATACAACCTTCGTATGATGGATATGTACCGAAGCCTACTACACGCCTTCTCGTTCAAGGAGGATGCTGGCGCCACTTTCTTCAGGCGTGGAGTGGCTCATGTCCAGCGTGCATATTCCGGCGGTCGCCGTCCCCCGGCCTGCGGTGCCGTCGCGGCTGATCGTCGCGATGGCGGCCGGGGCCGGGTTTTCGGTGGCCTCGATCTACTACAGCCAGCCCATGCTGGGCGTCATCGCCAGCGGGCTGGGCAGCGATGCGCAGTCCACGGGCATGGTCCCGACCCTGACCCAGCTGGGCTACGCGTTGGGCATCCTGCTGCTGGCGCCGCTGGGCGACCGCGTCGACCGCCGGCAGCTGATCCTGCTCAAGTCGCTGGTGCTGGCCGCCGCGCTGGCCGGCGCCGCGCTGTCGGGCAGCCTGCCGACGCTGCTGCTGGCCAGCCTGCTGATCGGGTTGATGGCTACCGTGGCCCAGGACGTGGTGCCCTCGGCGGCGATGCTGGCGCCGGAAGCCGAACGCGGCGCGGTGGTGGGCAAGGTGATGACCGGCCTGCTGCTGGGCATCCTGCTGTCGCGCGTGGCCAGCGGGCTGGTCGCCGAGGCACTGGGCTGGCGGGCGATGTTCGGTATTGCCGCCGGCTCGGTGGTGGTGATGGCGCTGGTACTGGCGCGCGAGCTGCCGCACCTGGCACCGACCACGTCGTTGCGGTATCCGGCGTTGCTGCGTTCGCTGGCCCACCTGTGGCGTGGACAGCCGCAGCTGCGCCGTGCGGTGTTCGCGCAGGGGCTGCTGGCGGTGGGCTTCAGTGCGTTCTGGTCGACGTTGGCGGTCATGCTGCACGACCGCTACCAGCTGGGCAGTGCGGTGGCCGGTGCCTTCGGCATTGCCGGTGCAGCGGGTGCGCTGGCGGCGCCGCTGGCCGGGCGCTGGGCCGACCGGCTGGGCAGCCACGCGGTGGCGCGCATCGCCATCGGGATCGCGCTGCTGGGCTTTGCGATGCTGCTGCTGGATGCGTGGTTGCCGCGGGTGGCGATCGTGCCGTTGCTGGCCATCAGTGCGGTGGTGTTCGACTTTGGCTTCCAGGCCGCGTTGGTCTCGCACCAGACGCTGGTCTATGGGCTGGCGCCGGAAGCGCGCAGCCGGCTCAATGCGCTGCTGTTCACCGGGGTATTCCTGGGCATGGCGGCCGGTGGTGCGCTGGGCGCGGTGGTGCTGGCGCACTTCGGGTGGCCGGGCGTGGCGACGCTGGCAACCGTGTCGGCAGGCGCCGCCCTGCTGGTCCGCATGCGCTGAGGCCGCAGTTGCCGGCCCTAGCGGTCGTGGGTGGCGTCGTCCAGGCTGATGATGCCGCGCTTGAGGGCCAGGGTGACCGCGTGGGTGCGGTCGCGGGCCCCGAGCTTTTCCATGATGTTCTTCATGTGCGCCTTCACCGTCTGTTCGGAGATGCGCATCTGTTCGCCGATGCCCTTGTTCGAGCGACCGCTGGCGACGTGGCCCAGCACTTCGGTTTCGCGGGGGGACAGGCTGTCCTCCACCACGTGCGCGGCGATGCTGGCGGCCAGGGTGGCCGGAATGCCGGCGCGGCGGCCGCTGTGCACGGTGCGGATGGTGTCCACCAGTTCGTGGCGCAGCATGTCCTTGAGCAGGTAGCCGCTGGCCCCGGCCTGCAGCGCACGCACCGCCCGCACATCGCCGCGGTAGGTGGTGAGCACGATGATGCGCGCGCGCGGGTCATGGTGGCGGATGCGGGTGATCGCTTCCACGCCGTCCACGCCGGGCAGCTGCAGGTCCATCAGCACCACGTCCGGGTGCAGGGCCAGGTACTGGGCCACGGCCTCCTCGCCATCGGCGGCTTCCCCGAGCAGGCGCATGTCCGGCTGCATGTCCAGCAGGGCAGCCAGGCCATCGCGCAGCAGGGGATGGTCGTCGACCACCAGGATGCCGATCGACGGAGAGGAAGGGGTCATGCGGGATCTCCAGGGTGCGCCGCCAGCGCCAGGGAAGGATTGTCGCAGGCGCGGGGCCGGCCACGCCCCCTCTTTCGGGTGAGCGCCTCCCCCAAAAGAGTAGCTGCGTTCACCACCCAAGGGGGGTAGGGCAACCGGGCCGCGGCCGCCACCATGGCCTTACCCGCCCACCAAGGATTTCCCATGACCACCGCCACCGCCGTTCCCGGCGCCTCGCTGCTATCGCCCGCCGACCACGCCCTGGTGCTGATCGACTTCCAGTCGCAGATGGCGTTCGCCACGCGCACCATCGATGTCGCCGCGCTGCGCAACAATGTCGCGCTGATCGCCAAGGGTGCCGCCGGCTTCAAGGTGCCGGTGGTGCTGACCACCGTGGCCGAAAAGTCATTCTCCGGCCCGATGTTCCCGGAGATCGCGCCTGTCTTCCCCGGCCAGAAGGTGTTCGACCGCACCTCGATGAACTGCTGGGAAGACCAGGCGGTGATCGATGAGATCAACCGCATCGGCACGCAGCGCGTGGTCATCGCCGGCCTGTGGACCAGCGTCTGCATCGTCGGGCCGGCGCTGTCGGCGATCGACCAGGGCTTCGAGGTGTATGTGATCACCGACGCCTGCGGCGATGTCAGCGACGAAGCGCACGAGCGTGCGGTCACCCGCATGGTCCAGGCCGGCGCGGTGCCGCTTACCTCGGTGCAGTACCTGCTTGAGCTGCAGCGCGACTGGGGCCGCAGCGCCACCTACGACCTCACCACCGGCATCGCCCGCGAACACGCCGGTGGCTATGGCTTGGGCATCCAGTACGCCAAGAGCATGTTCGGCGCACAGGAAGGCGGCCACTGAGCATGGGCGGCGCCACCGGCCTGGATGTGGGGCTGCTGGTGCTGCGGCTGGCGGCAGGCGGATTCCTGCTGCCGCACGCGCTGGGCAAGCTGTTCGGCTGGTTCGGGGGTCCCGGGCTGGCCGGTTTTGCCGAGGAACTGCGCGGGTACCACCTGCCGGCGCCGGCACCGGTGCCACTGCTGCTGGCCGTGGTGCAGGTGCTTTCCGGCCTGGCCGTGCTGATCGGCTGGCAGGCCCGCCCCGCCGCCACGGTGGGCGCGCTGTTCCTGGGCATGACCGCCGTGCTGGCCCTGCCCAAGGGCTGGTTCTGGATGCGGGGCGGGATCGAGTATCCGTTGTTCTGGACACTGGCCCTGTCGGCCATTGCCTTGGCTGGCCCCGGCGCCCTTGCGCTGCATTCGACGTGAGCGGAGTGTCCCCATGTCCCCTGATCCGCCCCTTCCTGCACGCCGCGACCTACTGCTCGGCGCCGGCGCCGCGATGGCGCTGGGCCTGGCCGGTCGCGCCTTCGCCACGCACCCGGAGAAACCCATGACCACGCTGCTCATCCGCAATGCCCGCATCACCACGCTGGACCCGCGCCTGCCGCAGGCCGACGCACTGGCGGTGGTGGACGGGCGCATCGCCGCGATCGGCGCCGAAGCCGAGGTGCGCGCCGGACTGGCCGAGGCAACGGTGATCGACGCGGGCGGCCGCCGCCTGGTGCCCGGGCTCAACGACAGCCACACGCACCTGATCCGTGGTGGCCTCAACTACAACCTGGAACTGCGCTGGGACGGGCTGCGCTCGCTGGCCGACGCCATGGCCATGCTCAAGGCGCAGGTCGACATCACGCCGGCTCCGCAGTGGGTGCGGGTGGTGGGCGGATTCACCGCCGAGCAGTTCGTGGAGAAACGCCTGCCGACGCTGGCCGAGCTCAACGCCATCGCGCCGGATACGCCGGTGTTCCTGCTGCACCTGTACGACCGCGCGCTGCTCAACCGCGCCGCGCTGCGCGCCTGCGGCTACGACAAGACCACGCCGGACCCGCCGGGCGGGCAGATCGTGCGCGACAGCCTGGGCAATCCCACCGGGCTGCTGCTGGCCAAGCCCAACGCACTGATCCTCTACGCGACGCTGGCCAAGGGGCCGCGCCTGCCGATCGAGTACCAGGCCAACTCGACGCGGCATTTCATGCGCGAGCTGAACCGGCTGGGGATCACCTCGGTGATCGATGCCGGCGGTGGCTTCCAGAATTACCCCGAGGACTACCAGGTCATCGAGCAGCTGCATCGCGACGGTGAACTCACGGTGCGCATCGCCTACAACCTGTTCACCCAGAACAAGGGCAAGGAAGCGCAGGACTTCCAGCACTGGAGCGAGATCCTGGCCCCGCGCCAGGGCGACGACCTGCTGCGCCACAACGGTGCGGGCGAGATGCTGGTGTTCTCCGCGGCCGACTTCGAACTGTTCAACGAGCCGCGACCGGAACTGCCGCCGGGCATGGAGCCGGAACTGGAGGAAGTGGTCAAGCTGCTGGTGGAAAAGCGCTGGCCGTTCCGCATCCATGCCACCTATGACGAGAGCATCGACCGCATCCTGGATGTGTACGAGCAGGTCAACCGCGAGATCCCGTTCGATGGCCTGCACTGGTTCATCGACCACGCCGAAACCATCACCCCCCGCAACATCGAGCGCATCCGCGCGCTGGGCGGTGGCCTGGCAATCCAGCACCGCATGGCCTACCAGGGCGAGGCGTTCGTGCAGCGCTACGGCGCCGACGCCGCACGCCACACGCCTCCGGTACGGCGCATGCTGCAGGCCGGCGTTCCGGTCGGTGCCGGTACCGACGCCACCCGCGTGGCCAGCTACAACCCGTGGGTGGCGCTGTCCTGGCTGGTCACCGGTCGCACCGTCGGCGGACTGGCGCTGTATGGCGAAGAGAACCTGCTCGAGCGCGAAGAGGCGCTGCGGCTGTGGACCCAGGGCAGTGCCTGGTTCTCCGGCGACGAGGGCCGCAAGGGCACGCTGGCGGTCGGCCAGCTGGCCGACTTCTGCGTGCTCTCGTCGGACTTCTTCGCGGTGGACGATGCCGGCATCGCCGATATCACCAGCGTGCTGACCGTGGTCGGCGGGCGGGTGGTGCACGGCGATGGCGACTTTGCTCCGCTTGCGCCGACCCTTCCTCCGGCGATGCCGGACTGGTCGCCGGTGAACCGCTTTGGCGGGTACCACGTGGGCGGTGCCGCCACCGGCCTGGTCGCGCATGCGCACGCCCACGGCGGCGCCTGCCGCACCCACGGCCACGGCCATGCAACGGCGCACCCGGTGCCGACCGACGCGCCCACTGCGTTCTGGGGCGCACTGGGATGTTCGTGCTTCGCGTTCTGAGCCTGGCGTTGGCGACGGCACTGCCGTCGCTGGCATCTGCCTGCACACCTGGCGATACCGGTCGCTGCATCGCGCTGGACGGCGGCGGCGACGTGCAGGTGGATGCCTCGCTGCGCCTGCGGGGCATGTATTACGACCCGACCCGGTTCGGCATACAGGGTAGAGAGGACGGATACGGCCTGCTGCGCGCGCTGGGGTCGGTGGCGGCGCACCGCGGTCGCTGGGATGGGCTGGTGCAGCTTGGCGTGCACGCAGAGCAGGGGCGCGCCGGCGGGCCCGGCGGCACCGACCAGGGCGCGCTCGACCTGCAGCAGGGCTTCGTGCGCTGGCAGGGCGACCATGCAACGTGGCAGCTCGGCCGGCAGGAGGCCGCTTATGGCAGCTCGCGCCTGCTTTCGGTGCGCGATGGGCCCAACATCCGGCTGGCGTTCGATGGCGTGCGCGGGCGGTGGCAACAGGGCGCACTGAAGCTCGACGTGATGGCGCTGCGCCCGGTCGACAACCGCAGCGGCGCCTTCGATGACCGCGGCGACCGTGGCCAGTACCTGCTCGGCAGCTACGCCACCTGGCAGCCTGGGCGGCCGGGCACCGGCATCGACCTGTACGTGCTCGACTACGGTCGCGATGGCGCACGCTTCGCCAGCGCGGTCGGCGACGAACGCCGTACCTCGCTCGGCACGCGCGCCTTCGTGCTGCAGCCACGCTGGGACGCCAACATCGAGCTGGTCGCGCAGCGCGGCACCCTGTCGCGTGCCCAGGGCAACCTGGCGATCCGCGCCTGGACGCTGGCCACCGACAGCGGGCTGCGCTGGCCCGCGCGGCGCTGGCAGCCGCGGCTGGGCGTCAAGCTGGACATCGCCAGCGGCGACCAGGACCCCGGCGATGGCCGCTTGAACACCTTCAATGCGATGTACCCCAAGTCTGCGTACTTCAGCGAAGCCAGCCTGCTGGCGCCGGCCAACCTGATGGACGTGCAGCCGACGCTGACGTTGACCCTGCGCCCCGGCCTGACCACCGACATCGGCTGGCAGCTGGCGTGGAAGCACCGCCGCAGCGACGCGGTCTACACCACGCCGGCGCCACTGGCCGCGGTGCCGGGCACGGCCGGCACGCCGCGTCGCATCGGCCAGCAGTACAAGTGGGAAACCAGCTGGGAGGCCAGTGACCACTGGACCTGGAAAGGCCAGCTGGCCTGGTTCGAGGCCGGTCCCGGCCTGCGCGCGGCCGGCGGCCGCGACACCCTGTTTGCATCGGTAGTAGGAGCATGGCAATGGTAAACACACACGAAGACGCGGCCCCCGGCGCGTGGTCGCCGCTGAAGATCCGGCTGTTCCGCGCGATGTGGCTGGCCATCCTGGGCAGCAACGTCGGCACCTGGGTCAATGACGTTGCCGCCGCCTGGGTGATGGCCGAGCGCACCGGATCGCCGCTGATGGTGGCGCTGGTGCAGTCGGCCACCACGGTGCCGGTGGTGCTGCTGGCGCTGGTCGCCGGCACGTTGGCCGACATCGTCGACCGTCGGCGCTACCTGCTTTTCACCCAGGGCTGGATGCTGCTGGTGGCCGCCACGCTGGCCACCCTGACGGCACTGGGCATGCTCACGCCCCCGCTGCTGGTCCTGCTGACCTTCGCGATGGGCTGTGGCGCGGCCATGGCGATGCCGGCACAGGCCGCCATCGTGTCCGAGCTGGTGCCGCGGCCGATGCTGGCATCCGCGGTGGCGTTGAATTCGATCGGCATCAACATCGCGCGCTCGCTCGGCCCGGCCATCGGCGGCCTGATCGTGGCGCAGCTGGGCGCGGGGTGGGCGTTCGGCCTGAACGCACTGAGTTTCGCGGCCATGCTGTGGGTGCTGTTCAACTGGAGACCCGATGCGCTTGCCTCCGCCTTGCCGCCGGAAGGCTTCGGTGCCGGGCTGCGCGCCGGCGTGCGCTACGCGTTGCGCGCCGGCCGCCTGCAGGCGGTATTGATCAAGTCGGCCGGATTCTTCTTCTTCGCCAGCGCGGTGACCGCGCTGCTGCCGCTGGTGGTACGCAGCGAACTGCACGGCGGGGCAGGCACGTACGGGCTGCTGCTGGGCTGCATCGGCATCGGTGCGGTCAGCGGCGCGCTGGTGCTGCCGAGCCTGCGTGCACGGCTGGACCGTGACCTGCTGGTGCTGCTGGCCACGCTGGCCTGCGCGCTGAGCCTGTTCGGGCTGGCCTGGCTGCGGCACATGGCGCTGTTGCCGCTGGCGATGCTGGTGAACGGGTTTGCCTGGATCACGGTGCTGTCCTCGCTGCAGATCGCCGCGCAGACCGCGGTGCCGGCGTGGGTGCGGGCGCGCGCGCTGTCGCTGTACATCATGGTGTTCTCGCTGGGCATGGCTGCCGGTGGGCTGAGCTGGGGCAGCATCGCCCAGCGCACCTCGATTCCGCTGGCGCTGACCATCGCGGCGGTGGGCGCGGTGATCGGCGGGTTGCTGGTGTGGCGCGTGCGCATCGCCGGCAGCGAGGAACTGGACCTGCGCCCGGCCGGGCATTGGCCCGCGCCCGAGCTGGCGGTGCCGGTCACCCACGACCGCGGCCCGGTGCTGGTGACGGTGGAGTACCACATTGATGACGCCGACCGCGCCGCGTTCCATGCCTTGCTGGGTGAGCTCGGCCGTACCCGCCGCCGCGATGGCGCGGTGATCTGGGGCGTGGCCGAGGACGTGGCCACGCCGGGCATCCACCTGGAATATTTCGTGACCCCGTCCTGGATCGAGCACCTGCGCCAGCATGAGCGGGTCACCGCTGAAGACCGGATCCTGCAGGAGAAGGTCAGGGCGCTGCACCGCAACGAGCATGCGCCGATCGTGCGTCATTTCGCAGGCGGCACCGGCGCCTTGAAGGCGTTGCAGCACGGTCACGAGCATCCGGCATTGGGTTGATGGCATCTTCTTAACCGCAATGCGCGTATGGTCGGTGCTCTTTGAGCTGGAGTGGATGCATGCGCTGGATCGTGTTGTTGGCCGCCTTGGCCATGCCGTTGGTGGCGTGGTTGTCCCAGACCGGTCAGTTCGGCCCGACCAACGGTGCGATCTCCGACCGCTATCCCACGTTGCTGGTCGCGGCCGGCTATGCGTTTTCGATCTGGGGCCTGATCTTCCTGTGGGACGTGGCCTTCGGGCTGTGGCAGCTGCGCCAGCGCCGGCCCGATGACAATGCCAGCGTGCGCGGCTGGGCCGCCGCCGGGTTCGCGCTGACGGCGGCGTGGATGCCGGTGTTCTCCAACCAGGCGTTTCTGCCGGCGCTGGCCATCATCTGGCTGGCGCTGGTGTGCCTGCTGGTTGCCGCGGTACGCGCGGCGCCGGCCACCGCCAGTGCCGGCCAGCGCGCTTTCGCGGCCTATCCGCTGGCGCTGCACGCGGGCTGGCTGACCATGGCCGCCTTCCTCAACACCGCCCAGGTGATCGTGGCCTACCAGTGGCTGCCGACCGGCGACATGCTGTCGTGGAGCGTGGTGCTGCTGGCGCTGGCCACGCTGCTCGCATGGGTGATGAATTACCGCCTGCGTGGGCACTTCGCCTACCCGGCGGCGGTGATCTGGGCGCTGGTGGGCGTGTACATCAAGCAATCCGGCTGGCGCCTGCCGGGTGCCGATACCGTTGCGGTGCTGGCGCTGGCCGTGGCCGCGCTGCTGGTGCTGCAGACCCTGCTGCTGCGCACCCGGGCCTGGCGCGCACCGCGCGTGGGCGTGGTCGCCGCACACCGCCATCGTCGTTGATACAGGAGATTCGCATGCGCGCTGCATTGCATGAACAGTTTGGTGACCCGACCGTCGTCCTGCATGGCGGTGAGGCCGCCACGCCTGAACCCGGTGCGGGCGAGGTGCGCATCCGCACCGTGCTGGCGCCGATCCACAACCATGACCTGTGGACCGTGCGCGGCCAGTACGGCTACAAGCCCGAGCTGCCTGCCATCGGCGGCAGCGAAGGCACCGGCGTGATCGACGCGCTGGGCGAGGGCGTGACCAGCCTGCAGGTCGGGCAGCGGGTCAGTGCGGCGTCGGTGCATGGCACCTGGGCCGAGCAGTTCATTGCGCCGGCGCGGATGGTGATCCCGATGCCGGACAGCATCAACGATGAAACGGCCGCGCAGCTGATCGCCATGCCGCTCAGCGCGTTGATGCTGCTGGAATTCCTGCAGGTGGAAGCCGGCCAGTGGATCGTGCAGAACGCGGCCAATGGTGCGGTCGGCAAGGCATTGGCGATGCTGGCCAAGGCGCGTGGCGTGCACTGCGTGAACCTGGTGCGGCGCGATGCGGGCGTGGCCGAAATGGCGGCGCTGGGCATCGACAACACGATTTCCACCGCGCAGGCGGACTGGCTGGCGCAGGTGCAGGCGCGGGTAGGCGAGGGTGCGGCGGCGGCGGTCGATTCGGTCGGCGGGCGTGCCAGCGGCGAGTTGCTCGGGCTGCTGGGCGAGGGCGGCACGCTGGTGTCGTTCGGCTCGATGACCGGCGAGCCGATGCAGCTGGGCTCGGGTGACGTGATCTTCAAGCAGGCCGTGGTGAAGGGCTTCTGGGGCAGCAAGGTGAGCCAGAACATGGCCCCGGAGAAGAAACGGGCGCTGGTGGGCGAGCTGCTGAAGCTGGCCGCCACGGGCGGGTTGAGCCTGCCTGTAGATGCCGTGTTCGGGCTGGATCAGGTAGCCGAAGCGGCGAAAGCCAGCCTCGAACCGGGCCGCAACGGCAAGGTGCTGCTGCGCCCGTAACGGCGTGGCATCACACCCGCAGCGCGTCGATCACCACGCGCAGCGCGCTGGAGGACTGCCGGCGGCTGGGGTAGTAGGCGTGGAAGCCGTCGAACACATCGCACCAGTCCTGCATCACCCGTTGCAGGCGCCCGGCCGCGATGTCCTCCAGCACCATGTCTTCCAGCAGGTAGGCCAACCCGGCGCCGGCCAGTGCGGCGCGGTGCATGGCGATGCTGCTGTTGAAGGTCCACTGGCCCTGTACGCGCACGTTGACGTTCTGCTCGTCCTTGCGCAGGTCCCACACCATCAAGCCGCCATGGGTGGGCAGGCGCAGACCGATGCAGTCATGCGCGGCCAGGTCGCCCGGCCGTTGCGGTGCGGCGTGGGCGCGGAAGTACGCCGGACTGCCGACGATCGCCATCCGCTGCGGGCCGGTGACCGGCACGGCGATCATGCCCTGTGCGACCCGTTCACCGAGCCGGATGCCGATGTCGTAGCGCTGTTCGACGATATCGGCCAGCCCGTAGTCGATGGTCAGTTCCACCTTCAAATCAGGGTAGCGGGGTAGTACGTGGGCCAGGCGGGGCCACACCACCGTGTTGGCCACGTGTTCGGACGCGGTGATGCGGATGGTGCCGGCCGGGTGGTCGCGGTATTCCGCCACCGCCGCGATTTCTGCTTCGATTTCCTCCAGCCGCGGTGCCACGCTCAGGTAAAGACGCTCGCCGGCCTCGGTCATCGACACGTTGCGGGTGGTGCGGGTCAACAGCCGCACCCCGAGCCGTTCCTCCAGTGCGCGCACGGTATGGCTGAGCGCGGACTGCGAAACACCCAGCTGCGCCGCAGCGCGGGTGAAGCTGCGCTCGCGCGCCACGGTCACGAAGACCTGCAGATCGTTGAAGTTTTCGCGGGCCATGAGGGCAGCGGAGGCGCATGACGGTCATGCCGGCCCATGATGGCCGGGAGCCACGGCGATTGGTAGGGGCGTGGGGGGCAGGCTAAAATCGCAGTTCTTCCGTGACAACCGCGAGCCCCTCCATGAATGACACCCGCTTCTATCCCATCGGTACCCCCGGCCAGCCCTGGGGCGCTGCAGAGAAGGCGGAGTGGCGGGCGCGGCAGTTGCCGGTGCGGCGCTATGCCGACGACGTGCTGCCGGTGCTGGACCAGCTGCGCGCCCAGTTCGAGGTGGTCCAGTACGGCACCCTGGAGTACGCACCGGACCGCTACCCGCTGTTTGCCGTGCGCAGCCGCGACTGGAACCCGGCGCTGCCGTCGGTGCTGGTCACTGGTGGCGTGCACGGCTACGAAACCAGCGGCGTGGAAGGCGCGCTGCAGTTCCTGGCCACGCGTGCGGCCGACTACGCCGGGCGTGCCAATGTGCTGGTGGCGCCGTGCGTGAGCCCGTGGGGCTACGAGCGCTTCCAGCGCTGGAATGCCGATGCGACCGACCCGAACCGCTCGTTCGTGGCCGACAGCCCGGCGCAGGAATCGGCGGCGCTGATGGCGCTGGTGGCACCGTTGCGTGATGGCATGGTGCTGCACATCGATCTGCACGAAACCACCGACAGCGACGAAAGCGAGTTCCGCCCGGCGCTGGCCGCGCGCGATGGCAAGCCGTTCGCCCCGGGCCTGATTCCCGATGGCTTCTACCTGGTGGACGACACCGAAAACCCGCAGCCGGCGTTCCAGCAGGCGGTCAATGCGGCGGTGGAGCAGGTGACCCACATTGCCCCGGCCGACGACAAGAACGAAATCATCGGTTCGCCGGTGGTGGCGCCGGGCGTGATCGAATATCCGCTGAAGAAGCTGGGGCTGTGCGCCAGCATCACCGGCGCGCGCTTCACCACCACCACCGAGGTGTATCCGGACAGCCCGCGTGCGACCCCGCAGCAGTGCAACGATGCACAGGTGGCGGCAGTGTGCGCGGCAATCGATTACGCGCTTGCCCATTGATTGAGCGTTGCAGGCACGCAGGGCGTGGTCCTACGCCTTCACCCAGCGTGCGGTGATGCCGACCAGCAGCAGGGCAGCGGCCACCAGGCAGAAGGCCGTTACCAGGCTGCTGGCCTGGGCGACGAAGCCGATCAGGGCCGGGCCGGCCAGCACGCCTGCGTAGCCCAGCGTGGTGATGGCGGGGATGGCCAGGCTTTCGGGCATGGTCTTCTGGTTGCCGGCCATGGAGAACAGCGCCGGCACGATGTTGGCGCAGCCCAGGCCGATCAGTGCGTAGCCGAGCAGGGCCGGCAGCAGGGTGCCGGCAAAGGTGGCGATGCCGAAGCCGGCCGCGGCCACGATGCTGCCCAGCAGGATCGCGCGCAGGCGGCCGAGTTTCGCCACGATGCCGTCGCCGACCAGGCGGGTGAGGGTCATGGCGATGGCGAAGGTCATGAAGCCCAGGCCGGCGAGGTCCGGCGGCACCTGCTGCACTTCATGCAGGAACACCGCGCTCCAGTCGAGCATGGCGCCTTCGGCAAGGAAGGCGACGAAACAGAGCACGCCGATCGCCAGCACCACGCCATGCGGGATCGCAAACACCGGCGCGCCGCTCGGCGCGCGGTCACGCCGCCAGTACGGCACTGAAACCGCCAGCACCACCACCATCGCCATCGAGGCCAGCACGCACACCCACAGCGGTGGCAGCCGCAGCGCGAGCAGCGCGGTCATCGCCGCGGCCCCCACCGCACCGCCGATGCTGTAGAAAGCGTGGAAGCCGGACATCATCGGCCGCCCGCTGTCGCGCTCCACCATCACCGCCTGGATGTTCATGGTGCAATCGCAGGCGCCCACACCGGCGCCGAACACGAACAGGGCCAGGCCCAGTGTCCACGGCGAGGGCGCGACCGCCAGCAGCGGCAGGCTGGCCATCACCATCAGCAGGGTGGCGATCATCACCGCGCGGCAGCCATGGCGGGCGGCCAGGATGCCGGCCAATGGCATCGCCAGCAGCGAACCGGCGCCCAGGCACAACAGCACCAGGCCCAGCGATCCTTCATCCAGCCCGGTACGGGTTTTGGCGAACGGCACCAGGGGTGCCCAGGCGGCGGTGGCGAAGCCGGGCAGGAAAAACGCCGCACGGGTGGCGTGCTGTTCGGCGCGCGTGCCGCGCGCGGAAAGAGCGGAGTCGATCATCAAGGCAGCCTCAGTACGGCGCAGCGCGCTGGATATCGACGCCACGACGCGCGAATGCCGCCACCTGCGCGTCAGGAGCATCGTGCTCGATCACCAGCAGGTCGATCTGCTCGACCCCGCCCACGCGGTAGGCGGCCTGCGTGCCGAGCTTGTCGTTAGTGGCTACTGCAACGCAGCGGCTGCTCGCCGCCAGCACTGCCCGCTTGAGAGGGGCTTCTTCGCCATCGATGGCCCACAGGCCCGCCTCGGCATCGACTGCGCAGGTGCCGATGAAACAGACATCCGCGCGCAGCCCGGCCACCGTCTCCAGCGTCTGCGCACCGATGCAGGCGCCTGCGCGGGGATCCAGCCGCCCGCCGATCAGGGTCACCTCCATCCCGCCGCGCGCCAGCAGCGCCAGGGCGATGTCGGGGGCATTGGTGATCACATGCAGGCCCTGCTGTTGCGGCAGGCACGCGGCGATGGCGCTGTTGGTGGAGCCGGCATCGAGCAGGATGCGCTCGCCCGGGCGGATACACGCGGCGGCGGCCAAGGCCAGCGCGTGCTTCTGCGCCGGCTGCTGCGCGTGGCGTGCGGGGAGGGGCGGGAATTCCACTGCCGCCGGCAGCGCACCGCCGTGGACTTTCCGGCAGAGCCCCTGGCTGGCGAGTTCGCGGAGGTCGCGTCGGATCGAGTCCTCCGACACCTCCATCTGCAGCGCGAGCTGGGCCGAAAACACGCGACCCTGTTCGCGCAGCAGGCGCAGTATGGTCTGTTGGCGTTCGCCGGGTAGCGTGTCGGGAGTCGTCATGCGCGAACTGTACCTGATTCAGTGCGCGAATGTGCATGAATGTGCGTGATAGGGCGTGTATGCGCGGTTGCGGTTCAGTCCAACCGCTGCAGCTCCGGCGTGACCAGCGCCGCCATCCAGTCCATGAAGGCGGCCACCCGGCGTGGCAGATGTCGTCGCTGCGCGTACAACAGGGTCACCGGCATGGGCTCGGCCACGCACGCCGGCAGCACTTCCACCAGCGTCCCCGCGGCCAGCGCCACGCGCGCACCCAGCCGTGGCACCTGGATGATGCCCAGCCCCGCCAGCGCCGCGGCACTGTAGGCCTCGCCACTGTTGACCGTGATCGCGCCGCGCATCGGCACACTGCGGTAGGTCTGGCCGTCGTGGTACTCGAAGCCCGGCGAGCGCTGGCCCAGCGTGCCCACGTAATGCACCAGCGCATGGTGGGAGAGATCCTCCAGCGAGTACGGCATCCCCCGTGCAGCCAGGTACGCCGGGCTGGCGCAGTTGACGATGTGCATCACCCCCAGCGGGCGCGCCACCAGCGTGTTGTCGTCCAATGGGCCGACCCGGACCACGCAGTCGAAGCCTTCGCGGACCAGGTCGACGCGGCGGTCGGTGCCGCTCAGCTCGATTTCCAGTCCCGGGTGCCGGGCCAGGAAGTCCGGCAGGTGGGGAATCACCAGCTGCCGGGCCAGCCCGCTGGACATGTCCACCCGCAGCCGGCCCTTGAGCTGGGTGTCACGGCGGAACATGCCCTGCAGATCCTCCATGTCGTCCAGCAGGTCGCGGGCGCGCTGCTGGAACTGCGCGCCGTCGGCTGTCAGCCGCACCCGGCGGGTGGTCCGGTGCAGCAGCTGCACGCCCACTTCCGCTTCCAGCCGCTGCACGGCCAGCGACACGCTGGCCTTGGGCAGGCCCAGCTGCTCGGCAGCGGCGGTGAACGAGCCCAGTTCGGCAACACGCAGGAAACTACGCAGGTGGTCGAGGCGGTCCATGGATTGTTCGCTCTGGCTGGACAGTCAAATCAGGATCGCGCGGTTTATGTGATGGCGCAATGCCAATAGTCTGGCGTCACACCTCACCCAGGAGCACCCCATGTCCCACTCCACCTCACGCGTTGTCCTGATCACCGGCGGCAGCCGCGGCCTCGGCCGCAATGCCGCCCTGGCGCTGGCGGCCGACGGTGCCGACATCCTGCTGACCTACCGCCGCCGGGCCGATGCGGCCGACGCCGTGGTCGCCCAGATCCAGGCGCTGGGCCGACGTGCCGCCGCGCTGCCGCTGGACATGGCGGACAGCGCCGGCTTTGCCGGCTTCGCCGAGGCCGTGCAGGCGCAACTGCAGGCCTGGGGCGCGGCCGGCCTGCAGGGGCTGTTCAACAACGCCGGCGAAGGCCTGTATGCCGGTTTCGCCGACACCACGCCGGCCCAGTTCGACGAGCTGGTCGCCGTGCACCTGAAAGGGCCGTACTTCCTGACCCAGGCGCTGCTGCCGCTGATCGCCGATGGTGGCCGCATTCTCAACGTGTCCAGTGGCCTGGCCCGCTTCTCGCTGCCGGGCAGTTCGGCCTACGCGATGATGAAGGGCGGCATCGAAGTCTTCAGCCGGTACCTGGCCAGGGAACTGGGCGCGCGCGGCATCAGTGCCAACACGCTGGCACCGGGCGCGATCGAAACCGACTTCGGCGGCGGGCATGTGCGTGACAACGCCGACATCAATGCGATGGTGGCCGGCAACACCGCGCTGGGTCGCGCAGGGCAGCCGGACGATATCGGGCCGGTCGTCGCCGCGCTGCTGTCGCCGCGTACGGGCTGGATCAACGCGCAGCGCGTGGAAGCGTCGGGCGGCATGTTCGTCTGAGTGCGAAAGCGTCGCATTCGCGCAAGACGGTATGATGGGCGGCCTTGTCGCCCCTGCAGAGACTGTCTTGCGCGCTTCCGTACCGTTGCACCCGATGGGCCGTGTGTTTGCCGTTGTCGCCTTGTTCGAGGCGTTTACCTGGGCCGGGCTGCTGGTCGGCATGTACCTGAAGTACCACGCCGCCGAGCCGACCACCGCCGGCGTGGCGCTGTTCGGGCCGGTGCATGGCGTGGCCTTCATGGTCTACGTGGTGGTCACCGTGCTGGCGGCGGTGAAGCTGCGCTGGCCGTGGTGGGCCGCCGGCCTGGCGCTGCTGGCAGCGGTGCCGCCGCTGGTGACGCTGCCGCTGGAAGGGTGGTTCAAGCGGCGTGGCCTGTTGTCCACGCAGCTCACCACCGATAGCTGAGTCCCAGCTGCGCGCTGCGCTGGAAATAGCCCTGGCCCTGCTGCAGCGACAACCCGCCCCACGCGCCAAACCCGTTGGCGAACACCAGCGAGGCGCCGGCACTGAATTCGCCGCGGTTGCGCGGAATGCGCGCATCCACCCGCTCATCATCCATGCGTACGCGCGCGTCCGCGCCGGTGCGGATCCAGTGTGCGGCGATGTACGGCTGCACGCTGGCCGCCAGGCCGTCCCACCGGGTCACGCCGGAAAGGCGGACACCCACGCGGCCGAAGGTGCCGTTGGCGTCCTCGGTGGTGACCAGGGTGCCGTTCTGTTCAAGATGGCGCACATCGTTCCAGCGCGTGTAGCCCACCTGCAGCTGCGGCTCGATGAACACGCCGCCGTGTTCGCCGCGACCGAGGCGGAACGCGTGGCCGGCTTCCAGCGCGCCCTGCCAGGCGCGGGTGTCGTAGCGTTCGGTGGCCAGCGCGGCGCCTTCCACCCGGTTGGAGAAGCGCGCGTGCTGCAGCGAGCCGTCCAGGTAGAAACCGGTGTACGGGTCGCCATCGCCGGCGGTACGCCAGGTGGCATACACGCCCAATGCGGCCCCGCGCACCTTGCCGCGCGCGTAATACCCGGTCAGCGCGCTGGTGGAGGTGCTGGACGCATTGCCGCTGGACAGCATCACCCCGAAGCCGCTGCCCTGCGGGGTGCGCAGCAGATCGGTACCCACGCTCAGCGCCTGGCTGCTGCCGTGCACGTCGAGCTGGCGGCTGTCGGCATCGAAGCGCGAACGCGCGCCGTCCACGCGCACCCAGGCACGCCCGCTGTTCTGGCCCGCGTGGCGCTCGTGATAGCCGAGCCGGAACATGCCTTCGGCAGCCTGCAGGTTGGCCAGGTACGCGCCCGGTTCCGGCCGCAGCACCGGCACCGGCTCGGGGTCCACGCACTCGGGCAGGGTGGGATCGATCGCGCACGGGTCCGGTTCCGGATCCACGCAGCCCGGCGCCGTCGGATCGATCAGGCAGGGATCGGGTTCCGGATCGACACAGCCGGGCTGGGTCGGGTCGGCGTCGCACGGGTCGGGCAGTTCCGAGCGCAGGTACCAGTTGCCATCGGCAGCGCTCTTGAACAGGAAGTACTCGTACTGGCCGCCCACCGCGCGCCCGGCAAGGTCGAAGGTGCCGTTGGACGCACCGCCGATCTCGATCAGGCTGATGCCCTGGCTGGTCTGCGCCCCGGCGCCGCCCACGTTGTTGACCCGTACGTTGGTCTGGCCGCTGGTACCACCCTCGATCAGCAGCCGGTCGGATGACGCGTCGTCGCCGGCCAGTACCGTGTTGAACAGCAGCGTGCCGCCGTCGCCGACGTAATTGCCGGCGACCTGCAGGGTGTTGAAGGTGGTGCCGTCACCCAGCGCCAGCAGCGAAGCGCCGCTCAACGACAGGTCCTGCACCGTGCTGTCGCCGGTCAGTCGCCATTGCGCGTCGGTCAGCGACACCGTGTTGCCGTTGACGATCGCGCCGGTCAGCGATGCGCCTTCGCCCAGTGCGATGTTGACCTCGGCGCTGCTGGTCCCGCGGGTCTGCCCGATGATGTCGCCGACCAGCGCGGAGGCCACTACCTCCAGGTTGGCCGTAGCGCCTGACCCCACCTGCAGGATCACGCCGTTGCCGGCCTCGACGGTGGAGCCGTTGGCGATGCGGAGGTCGGCATTGCCGGACTGCGGCATCACAATCGCCGGGCCGGTGGTCGAGACAAGGCGCGACTGGTCCACCACCACGGTGCTGGTGCCGGCCGCGCTGCCGGTGATCGACAGGGCACTGTTGCTGCCCTCCAGGGTGCTGCCCTGCGACACGACCAGCGTGGCATTGTTGAGCGCCACGCCCACGCCGTTGTTGGCGCCGCTGCCGCTGCCCGCCGTGCCACGCACCTGGCTGCCTGCCAGGGTGAGGCTGGCGCCGCGCGTGACGGTGGCGCCGGTGGTGCCGGTGACTTCGGAGCCCGACAGCGTTGCGACAGGCCCGGCCGTGCCGGTGCCGACCATCGACAGCGCGGTGCCGCTGGACGTGATCGTCGAGGCGTCCATGACCAGCTCGCCGCCGGTCATGGCCACCCCGGCCAGCGAGCCCGACAGCGCGCTGTTGCTGACGCGGGCGGTGCCGCCGGCCATCTCCAGCCCGTAGCCGAGCGCGCCACTGGCGCTGCCATCCGAGCTGGCCTGTACGTTGTCCAGCACCAGCAGTGCACCATCGTCCACCTGCAGCGCTTCGCCGCCGGCGGTAACGGTCGTGTTGGTCAACGTGAGTTCGCTGCCGTCGCCGGTGGCGCTGAAGCCGCGCCCGGCGGAAGTGACGGTGACCGCGTTGATGCCCATGGTGCTGCCGGACGAGACCCCCCGCCAGCGTCGGCGAAGGGAGAGGTGAAGGTCATCGTGCCGCCGTTGATGTCGGCGCTGCCGCCGTTGGCAACGCGGATCCCGAACAGCCCGCTGATGTCCACGTCAGTGCCGATCACGCGCGCGTTGTCGACCTGGGTAGGGCCTGCCAGGCCACCGGCGGCGATGGTGAGTTCGGCGCCGTCGGACACGGTCCAGTCCTCACGCAGGTCGCCGGGCTGGATGGTGTGCGTGCTGCCGGGGCCGGTGAGCGTGGCTGCTGCTGCAGCAAGGGGCAGGGTCGCGAGCGTCACGGCGATGGCCGTAACGAGCATGCGGCGCGGGCCGCATGGGGTAATGGCTGTCATGACTGGACTCCGAAACGGAACTGGGTGGACCGCACGACCCCCGTAGCACCACAACGTCGTACCAGGATCAGCGAGGGACCGAATCCTCCGGTCCAAAGGCCGCTGTATCCATGCAACATCTTGTAGGCGTCATCTATCACTACCGCCTGTTCAGCATGAGCACGTCTATGTGGGGCTCGCGTGAAGGCGGAGGTGCTATTTCCAGGGCAGCCCGCGCAGCTGCAGGGCGCGCTGGTGCATCAGCTCGGCGTGCAGGCGCACGTAGTCCTCGTCGGTGAACGCCTGTGCCATCGGTGAGCGTGCGGCCTCTGCGGCCACGCGTGCGCGCGCTTCGTCGAGATCATCGCTGCGCAGGGCGAGGTCGGCCATCACGATCACCTTGCCGGGTTGCACTTCCACATAGCCACCGGACACGTACACGTGCAGCGGCGGTTCGGGCGTGAGCGGATACGCCGACACCATGCCTTCGCGCAGCGTGCCCAGCAGCGGTGCGTGCCGGGCCATTACTCCGAAGCGGCCATTGCTGCCCGGCATGCTCACCTCGCGCACCTCGCCGTTCCACAGTTCACCGGCCAGGCTGAGGATCTGCAACGAGAAGCCCTGTGCGTCGGCAAGCAGCGCGGGCAGGGGAGGTGACGCCATGGGGAATGTCCGTGGAACGTTGCCAGCAGCTTAGTCGGGCGGGCGGAAGACGGCGTTGATCCGCATCATGAACACCGTAACCATTGATCGCGCAAACCTAAATGCGAGCTGTTATCATTTGAAACGATAGCCACGCCGGTCCTTGAATCGACGAAGCCGAATCAATCAAACGCCCGCCTTCGCGCGGTGCGTGTCCATTCCTGATCGGTCGTGGTGATGCATGCGTTCAACTCCCGTGGTTTCCGGCTTGCCGGCTCTGGTCTTCGCCGCGTGGGTCGGCACCATGGCGATGATGGCGTTCGTCGCGGTGATCGGCCCGGTGGTGCGCCTGCTGGGACTGTCCGAATGGCACGCGGGGTTGTCGGTGACCGCGGCCGGCGTGCTGTGGATGCTGTCGGCCCCACGTTGGGGCGCACTGAGCGACCGCATCGGGCGCCGCCGTGTACTGCTGATCGCACTGGCGGCGTATGCGGTGGTCTATATCGTGATGGCGGTGTTCGTGGACACCGCGTTGCAGGCACCGCCGGCGGTGTGGCTGTCGGTGCTGGTGCTGGTGGGCACGCGCGCCCTGGTCGGCCTGTTCTATGCCGCCGTGCCACCGACCGCCGCGGCGCTGGTGGCCGATGAAGCCGCACCCGGGCAACGTGCCGGTGCGATGGCCAAACTGGGCAGCGCCAATGCATTGGGCATGGTGATCGGGCCCGCAGCAGCGGGCTGGGTCGCGTTCCACGACCTTGCGCTGACCCTGTACGTGGCGGCACTGCTGCCGGTGCTCGCGCTGCTGGTCATCGCCTGGCGGCTGCCGTCGGCGCCACCGCCGGCGGCGCCCACCAACGGTCCGCGTGCCGCGCTGGCCTGGTACGACCCGCGCCTGCGCCTGCCGGTGATGGCGGTGTTCGCGGCGATGATCTCGGTGACCATTGCCCAGGTCACGGTGGGGTTCTTCGCCATCGACCGCCTGCAGCTGGCGCCAGCGGCCGGCGCGCGCATGGCCGGCCTGGCGCTCACGGCGGTCGGGGTTGGGCTGATCGTGGCTCAGGTGCTGGTGATGACCTTCAAGACCATGCCGCCACGCCGTTGGATCGCGCTGGGTGCAGTGATCTCCGGTATCGGGTTTGCGGCGGTAGCGCTGGTGCAGGCGCCCTGGCAGCTGCTGGCCACCTATGCGCTGGCGGCGTTCGGCATGGGGTTTGTGTTTCCCTCGTTCCAGGCCTTGGCCGCCGATTCGGTGCAGGCGCACGAGCAGGGTGCGGCTGCCGGTGCGGTGGCTTCCGTGCAGGGACTGGGCATGGTGATCGGGCCGATGGTGGGCACGCTGCTGTATCGCGCAGCCCCCAGTGCGCCGTACCTGCTGGTAGGTCTGGTGCTGTTGGGGCTGGCGGTTGCGGCTACGCTGGACGGGAGGCGCGCGGCATGAACGACGCACTGCGCGCGGACAGCGACACCATCGCGCAGGTGGGCGATCCCGGTGCCGGCGACGCAGCGGAGCACTTTCTGCTGCGCCTGCCTGGGCGCACGCTGGATGCACGTGGCTGCCACGCCACGCTTCCGTCCGGCGGCACCGCCACGTTGGATGCCCGCGCGCGGGCCTTCTTCGCGCGCGAAGGGCGCACACCGGCACTGCTGGTCGGCGCGGTGCCGTTCGATCCGAAGGGTGGCGACGCGCTGTACCAGCCCGCGTCACTGGCGGAGGGGGTGGCGGAGGTGGTGACGCCGGCACTGCCTTTCAGCGGTGACATCCACGCCGAGCCGAGCGCCGCGCAGTACGCGGACGCGGTACGGCAGGCACTGGCAGGGTTGCACGACGGCGACGGCGAACTGAAGAAGGTGGTGCTGGCCCGCACGCTGCGTGTGCACAGCCGCGCGGCGATCGACCCGCGTGCGTTGGTGGCGCGGCTGGGCCATGACCCGGACGCGGTCACCTACCTGTGCCCGCTGCCGGTAGCCGCCGGCGATGCGCCAGCGTGGCTGGTGGGTGCCAGCCCGGAGCTGCTGGTGTCGCGTCGTGGACCGCAGGTGCTTTCGCATCCGCTGGCCGGCTCGGCCCGGCGTCGCCCGGATCCGGATGAGGACGCCCAGGCGGCCCGCGAGCTGTTGGGCTCGGCGAAGGACCATGACGAACACCGCTACGTGGTCGACGCCATCGTGGCGGCGCTGCGTCCGTATTGCGAGCGGATCGACGCTGCGGCTCGGCCGACCCTGCATGCCACCACCACCCTGTGGCACCTCGGCACGCGCATCGAAGCACGCCTGCGCGATCCGTCCACCTCGGTAGCCACGCTGCTGGCGGCCCTGCATCCCACGCCGGCGGTGTGCGGCACGCCTGCCGCACTCGCGTTGGATACCATTCGCCGCCTTGAGCCGGTGCAGCGCGGCTTCTATGCAGGCGCGGTGGGCTGGATGGACGCGCACGGTGATGGCGACTGGTACGTGGCGATCCGCTGCGCACGCGTGCAGGGCCACCAGGCCCGCATCCATGCCGGCGCCGGCATCGTCGCCGGTTCGGAGCCGGCCGCAGAGGTTGCCGAGACCGGGGTGAAGTTCGGGGCCTTGTTGGCCGCGCTGGGCGCGGACGCCGCCCCACGGATTGAAGGATGGACACTCTGATGAATGCAGTCGTTTCTCCGGTGCGTGTGCCACTGCGCCAGGTCTGGCCGCCGGCGCTGGTCGCGCGCTACCGCGCCGCCGGCTATTGGCGTGGCGAAACGTTCCCCGGCTTCCTGCGCGAGCGTGCCGGACAGTTCGCCGACGACGTGGCCGTGGTCGGCGGCGGGTCCCGCCTGACTTACGCACAGCTGTGGCAGGAGGCAGGGCGCATCGGTGCTGGCCTGCTGGCCGCTGGCTTGGCGCCGGGTGACCGGGTGGTGGTGCAGCTGGGCAACACGGTCGAATTCGTCAGCGTGGTCTGCGGGCTGTTCCGCGCCGGGTTGATCCCGGTATATGCACTGCCGGCGCATCGCCTGACCGAGATTGCGCACGTGGTGCGCACGGCCGAAGCCAGCGCCTACATTGCTGCGTCGGCATACGAGGGTTTCGACTACCGCACGCTCGCGCGCGAACTGCAGGCGTCCATACCCGGTGTCCGCCACGTGCTGATTGTCGGCGATGCAGCGGAATTCCTTTCCGTCGCCGGGCTGGCCGGACCCGCTGACGCGCTGCCGCCGGATCCCGACCCGCAGTCGGTGGCGTTCCTGCAGCTCTCCGGTGGCAGCACCGGTTTGTCCAAGCTGATTCCGCGCACCCACGACGACTACCTGTATTCGTTCCGCGCCAGCAACGCGATCTGCGGCATCGGCCGCGACAGCGTGTACCTGGTGGCGCTGCCGGCCGCGCACAATTTCCCGATGAGTTCGCCGGGCTTCTTCGGCGCACTGTATGCCGGGGCACGGGTGGTGCTCAGCCCCGGCGCAGGCCCGGACACCGCGTTCCCGCTGATCGCGCGCGAGCGGGTGACCTGCGTGGGCCTGGTGCCGCCGTTGGCGCTGCTGTGGGCACAGGCCGCAGCCAGTACCCCGCATGACCTGTCCAGCCTGCAGGTGCTGCAGGTCGGCGGGGCCAAGCTGGTGCCGGAAGCCGCGCGCCGGGTCATCGACGGGCTGGACTGCCAGCTGCAGCAGGTGTTCGGCATGGCCGAAGGCCTGGTCAACTACACCCGCCTGCACGACGCGCCGGAGTGCGTGCTGAACACCCAGGGCCGCCCGATCTCGCCCGACGATGAAGTGCTGGTGGTGGACGACCACGGCCACCCGGTCGCGCCGGGCGAGGTGGGCCACCTGCTGACGCGGGGCCCGTACACGATCCGCGGTTACCACAACGACCCCGGCGCGAACGCGCGGTCGTTCACCGAAGATGGCTTCTATCGCACCGGCGACAGGGTCCAGCAGCTGCCGGGAGGCTACCTGGTGGTGCAGGGTCGCGCCGGCGACCACATCAACCGTGCGGGCGAAAAGATCTCGGCCGAGGAGATCGAAGACCACCTGCTCGCGCACGCCAGCGTCTTCGACGCGGCGGTGGTGTCCATGCCAGATCCGTACCTGGGCGAGCGCAGCTGTGCCTTCGTCATCACGCGCGGCGAGCGCCCGACCGCGGCCAGCCTGAAGGCGTGGGTGCGCAGCCGCGGTCTTGCCGCCTTCAAGGTGCCGGACCAGGTGGTGTTCGTGGACGCCTTCGGCACCACGGCGGTGGGCAAGGTCAGCCGCCGCGAACTGCGTGCGCAGCTGCGTGCGCGCCATATCGAACAGACAGGAGAACCGCGCTGATGGCGCTGCCCACCATTCCATCCTACGCGCTGCCCACGGCGGCCGAACTGCCGGCGCCGCGCGGACCGTGGCAACCTGACCCGGCGCGCATCGCGCTGCTGGTGCATGACATGCAGCGCTATTTCCTGGCCGCGTTCGGCGCCGATGCCGCGCCGCTGGCCCCGGCAACCGCCAACATCGTCAGGCTGGTCGCGCAGTGCCGGGCGCAGGGCATACCGGTGTTCTACACCGCCCAGCGCGGCAACCAGGACCGGCGTGACCGCGGCCTGCAGGCAGACCTGTGGGGGCCGGGCATGCAGGCAACCCGCGAACACGAGGCGATCATCGCTGCGCTGGCGCCCGCCGAAGGCGACCACGTGCTGGTCAAGCACCGCTACAGCGCCTTCCAGCGCAGCAACCTGGAGACGATGATGCGCGCACGCGGCCGCGACCAGCTGCTGGTGACCGGGGTGTACGCGCATATCGGCTGCACCGCCACCGTGGCCGAAGCATTCCAGCGCGATATCGAAGCGTTCATCGCGGCCGACGCGGTGGCCGATTTCTCGCGTGCCGACCATGACCTGGCGCTGCACTGGATCGCCCGCACCTGCGGCGTGCCGATGACCACCGATCAGCTGCTGGAGCGCCTGGCATGAATGACACCCCCACCGCACCCCTGACCCTGGAACGGATGCGCGCCGATGTGGCCGGCATGCTCGGCGAAGCGCCCGACGCCGTCGGCGATGACGACCACCTGATGGACCTGGGCCTGGATTCGATGCGGGTGCTCGGGCTGGTGCTGGCCTGGAGCAATACCGGCATCGCCCTGGAGTTCGGCCACCTGGCCGAGCACACCACGCTGGCCGGCTGGTGGCAGGTGGTGCAGCAGCTGCAGGCCAGGGCCAGTGCCGGGGCATGAGCGCGCAGATGGCCAGCGCCGAGGGCGCAGGGCGGCAACGGTATCCGCTGAGTGAGGCGCAGACCGGGCTGTGGTACGCGCAGCGCCTGTCGCCTGCGCCCGCAACATTCAATACCGCACACGTCGTGTGGTTTGAAGGCGCGCTGGATGTCGACCGTTTCCGTGCGGCTGCCGATGCAGCCGCCGCTGAAGCCGAGGCACTGTGCCTGCGCGTGGCCGAAAACGAAGCGGGCGTGCCGCAGCAGTGGCTGGACCCGGAACACATTCCGCGTGTGCAGGTGGTGGATCTTTCTGTCCCGACCGATCCGCTGCACGCCGCGCGCGAGGTGATGCAGGCCGACCGCCTGCAGCCGGTCGATCCCGGCCGCGACCGCATGGCCCAGCAGCGCCTGTTCGTGCTCGGTCCGCGGCGTTTCGCGTGGTATCTGCGGGTGCATCACCTGGCCACCGATGGCTATGGCATGGCGCAGTTCAGCGCCCGGGTGTGTTCGCTGTACGCCGGCGAAGCCAGCGATGGTCTGCAGCCGCTGCGGCCGGTGCTGGACGAAGATGCGCAGTACCGCACCGGTGAGCGCCGGGTGGCCGATTCGGGCTACTGGCGGGCCTACATGCAGGACGCGGCACCCGCAGAGGGACTGGGTGGTGGCATGGCAGCGGCAACAGCCGATGCGCTGCGCGTGACCGAAACCATCAACGTGCCGCTGCGCGAACAGCTGTTGGCCGCTGCGCAGGCCATGGGCCAGCCATGGCCGGACCTGCTCACCGCGTTGACTGCCGAGTACTGCCGACGGATGACGGCCAGCGATGAGGTGACCGTCGGTGTGCCTTACATGGGGCGGCTGGGCAGCGCCTCGGCACGGGTCCCGGCGATGGTGATGAACGTGCTGCCGCTGCGCGTAGCCGCGACCGCAGATGAAACCGTTGAGGCCAGGGTGCGCGATACCGCACGGGCGCTGGTGCGGGGCCGCCGGCATGGCCGCTACCGGGGCGAGCAGATCCGCCGCGACCTGGGCTGGAGCGGCCAGCAGCATCGGCTGCACGGCGCCCTGGTGAACGTGCAGCCGTTCTACCGGCCGCTGCCGTGGCCGGGGGTCACGGCGCAGCTGGAGGTGCTGTGCACCGGACCGGTGGACGACATCACCTTCGGTTTCCGCGGGGATGCACTGACGTCGCTGGCATTGGAGATCGAGGCCAATCCGCAGCAGTACACGCGGCCGGGGATCACCGCGCATGCCCGACGGCTGCTGCATTTCGTGTCGTCCGCGCTCGACGTGCAGGCACGCGGTGGCCCGCTGGCAGACATTGCGCTGTGCACGCCTGACGAAGCGCAGCACTGGCTGTACACCGTCAATGCCACGCAGCATGCAGTTGCCGATGTGTCACTTGCCGCGCTGCTGAACCTGCAGCTGGCCGAGTCGCCAGACGCAACCGCGCTGGTGTACGACGGCGAGGCATTGAGCTACGCGGCGCTGGAACAGAGCAGCCGTGCGTTGGCGCTGCAGCTCCAGGCAATGGGCGTTACCCGCGAGTCGCGCGTTGTGGTGGCCCTGCCGCGTTCGTTGTCGCTGCTGATCGCGCTGGTGGCGGTGGTACGCGCCGGGGGCGCGTACCTGCCGGTGGACCTGGATCATCCGGATGCGCGGCTACGGAAGATCCTGGCGTCGGCGCAGCCGCAGTGCGTGCTGGCCGAAAGAGGCGATGCACATCGCTTCGTGGGCGCGCCGGTCCTGTCGCCGTCGCAATGGGCAATCCGCAGCGATGTGGCTCTCCCCGATACCGTGCAACCGGGTGACGCGGCCTACGTGATCTACACCTCCGGCTCCACCGGCGAGCCCAAGGGCGTCGTGGTGGAACACCGCGCCATCGTCAACCGTCTCGAATGGATGCGCAGCCAGTACCGGATCGGGCCGGAGGCGCGCATCCTGCAGAAGACGCCGGCCACCTTCGACGTTTCGGTGTGGGAGTTCTTCCTGCCGCTGATCAGCGGTGCCACGCTGGTGATCGCATCGCCCGGCCTGCACCGCGACCCGCAGGCGCTGACCCGATTGATCGTGGCCGAGCGCATCACCACGCTGCATTTCGTGCCGTCCATGCTGGATGCCTGGCTGGCCGTGCCGGATCTGCGCGGCCTCCCGCTGCAGCAGGTGTTCACCAGTGGCGAGGCGCTGGACGCCGGCTTGCGCGACCGCTTCCACGCGCGTGTCGACGCGGAGCTGCACAATCTCTACGGCCCCACCGAAGCAGCGGTCGACGTCAGTTACTGGCCGGCGTCCCGTGAGGACCGTTCGGACCCGGTGCCGATTGGCCATCCGGTCTGGAACACGCGGCTGTACGTGCTGGATGCACAGCTTCGGGCGCTGCCGGCGGGCGTGCCCGGCGACCTGTATCTCGGCGGGGTGCAGCTCGCGCGTGGGTACCTCGGGCGCGAGGACCTGACCGCCGAACGCTTCCTCGACGACCCGCACGTCCCCGGAGGACGCCTGTACCGCAGCGGCGACCGGGCACGCTGGCGTGATGACGGGGCGCTGGAGTACCTGGGCCGCAGTGACCACCAGGTCAAGCTGCGCGGCCTGCGCATCGAGCTGGGCGAGATTGAATCCGCGTTGCGCGGCCTGCCCGGCGTGACCCGCGCCGAGGTGCTGCTGCGCGACCAGGACCCGGGCATGCCGGCACGCCTGGTGGCGTACGTGTCCGGCGACGTACTGGACGCAGGAAGCCTGCGCCGTGCGCTCGGCACGCAGTTGCCCGAATACATGGTGCCGGCGGCCATCGTGGTGGTACAGGCGTGGCCGGTAACGGCCAACGGCAAGCTCGACCGCGCCGCGCTGCCACTGCCGGATACCCACGCGGCCGGCCGCAGCGCGCAGACGCCCACGGAACAGGCCCTGGCGGCGCTGTTCCAGCAGGTGCTCGGGCTGGCGGCGCCGGCTGCAGCGGACGCGGACTTCTTTTCGCTGGGCGGCGATTCGCTGTCGGCAGTACACCTGCTGCTGGCGATCCAGCAGCGTTGGCAGCAGGACCCGGGATTGGGTGCGGTATTCGCCACGCCGACGGTGGCGGGCTTGGCTGCACGCCTGGAGGCGCCGCTGCAGGACGCCGACCACGGCCTGGCGCCAGTGATCACACTCGCGCGCGGTGAGCCGGGCAGGGTGCCGCTGTTCGTGATCCATCCCGCAGGCGGCATCGCCTGGAACTACCGCGAGCTGGGCCGTGCGCTGCACCCGGCGCGCGACGTGCACGGCCTGCAATCGCCGGTACTCGACCCCGCGCAGCCGCTGCCGGCGGGGATCGATGCGCTGGCCGCCGACTACGCCGCACGCATCCTCGCGCTGCAGCCGCAGGGCCCGGTGCACCTGTTGGGCTGGTCGGTGGGCGGCATCATCGCCCAGGCCATCGCGGTGCACCTGCAGGCGATGCAGCGTGAGGTAGGCGCGCTGGTCCTGCTGGATGCCTACCCCAGCGAATGCTGGCGCGCGGAGCCCGAGCCGGATCCGGTGGCGGCGCTGCGTGCGCTGTTGGCCATTGCCGGCTACGACCCGGAGCGCCACCCCGAGCTGGACAGCCGCGAGCGCATCGTGGCGTTCCTACGCCGCGGCGAGAGCGCGCTGGGCAACCTGCCCGGGCACGTGCTGGACGGCGTGGTGCGCGCGGTGACCGGCACCAACCGCTTGATCCGCGAGCATCACCATCGCCACTTCGCCGGCACCCTGGTGCATGTGCGCGCCGGCAATGACCACGCGCAGCGGCCGCACCTGCAGTCTGCGCTGTGGCAGGCGCACGCCTCGCGGGTGGAGGCACTGCCGCTGCCGTTCCTGCATGCCGAGCTGACCGGCCGCGATGCCGTGGCGCAGCTGGCGCCGTGGCTGTCGGCGCGGCTGCAGCACTGGGACGGCCTTGAACGAAAGGACAGGACATGAAGCTGACAGGATTCGAGAACACGATTGCACTGGTCACCGGTGCCGGCGGCGGCATTGGCGCTGCGCTGGTCCGGCAGCTGCTGGACAGCGGCTGCAGGGTGGTCGCCACCGACCTGGCCGCACCGGCGCTGCCGCCCCATCCGCGACTACACCCGCGGTCACTGGACGTGACCGATTCAACGGCGGTTGACGCACTGGTCGGAGCGGTTGAAGTCACCCTTGGCCCGATCGGCTTCGGCATCAGCGTTGCCGGCGTGCTGCAGGTCGGCGAGGTCACCGGCATCGATGACGCCCAATGGCACCATGTGTTCGCGGTCAATGCTGATGGGGTCTTCCATCTAAGCCGTGCGCTGGCGCGGGTGATGGTGCCGCGCGGGCAGGGCGCCATCGTGACGGTGAGCTCGAATGCCGCCGGCGTGCCGCGCCATGGCATGGCCGCATATGCGGCGTCGAAGGCGGCGGCGACCATGTTCACCCGCTGCCTGGGCCTGGAACTGGCGCCGCACGGCATCCGCTGCAACATCGTGGCGCCGGGGTCGACGCTGACCCCGATGCAGACCGGCATGTGGGCCGATGACCACGGCGCGCAGCGGGTCATCGATGGCAGTCCGGCAACCTACAAGGCCGGCATTCCGTTACGCAAACTGGCTACGCCGGATGACATCGCGCAGGCGGTGATGTTCCTGCTGTCCGACCAGGCCGGCCACATCGCCATGAGCGACCTGTACGTGGACGGCGGCGCGACCCTGCGCGGCTAGCGTGCGGTGCGGCTGCGGCGCGGCTTGGCCGGGGCGCGGCCGGGCACGCTGTCGCGGCTGGGCAGGGTGCCGCGCTGCTGCATCTGCTCCAGCCAGGCCAGGTTGTCGATGTAGGCGAGGAAATGCTGCAGGTACGCGGGCGACACCTCGCCCATCCAGCCGATGGCACGGTGCACCAGCACGCTGGAGTTCAACGGACCGCCATCGCTTGGCGTCTGCGCCAGGGTCTGCCGGACCTGGCCGGCGGTGCGCAGCGCGGCCCAGGCACTGCGGAAGTCGGCCAGCGCCGGCAGTGCGGGGTAGTCGGGGTTGTGCGTGGCGCGCGGCTGGCCCAGCGCGGCCAGCGTATCCGCCGTTTCGGCGCGCTTCGCGGGCGCGGTTGCAACGGGTGCGGCAGCCACGCGTTCGGCGTAGGCAGCCAGCAGCGCCTCCAGGCGGGCATCCAGCACGCCGCGCAGCGAACCGCTGGCCAGCTGCGCGCGGCGCTGCAGCGCTTCCATGAAGGCGAACTGCACCGGATCGTGGCGATCCAGCTGCTGCCCGCGCCAGTGCGCGAGCCGGTCGCTGACGACGGTACGGTTACCGTCCATCGCCCGCCACGGTCGGCTTCGGGCGTGGGATCGGCGCCATTTCGACACGGCGATTGCGTGCGCGGCCTTCTTCGTCGGCGTTGGAACCCACCGGCTGTTCGGCACCGAACGCGGCGGCGAACACCGAACCGGCCGGCACGCCCTCGGCGATCAGGGTGCGGGTCACGGTCAACGCGCGCTCGGCCGACAGTTCCCAGTTGTCGGCGAACTGGCGGTTGCTGTCGCGTACCGGACGGTCATCGGTGAACCCGCTGACCATCAGGATCTCTTCGCGCGATGAAAGATACCCGGCCAGCGGCGCGGCCAGGCTGCGCAGCAGCTCGCGGCCTTCCGGCTGCAGCTGGTCGGAATTGAGCGCGAACAGCACGCTGCCGCGGATGCCGATGCGGCCATCCACCAGCGTTACCCGCCCGGCGGCCAGCGGGCCGGCCAGGGCCTGTTCCAGGGTCTGGCGCCGCTTGGCTTCAGCCTGGCGCTGCGCTACTTCCTCATCGAGGCGATGCGACAGCTCCAGCTGCAGCGCCACCACGCCGACCAGGATCAGTACGAACGCGCCCAGCAGCACCGACATCAGGTCGCCGAAGGCGGCCCAGATCGGCGCGCCGGTTTCGCCTTCCAGTTCGATCTCGTCGCTCATGCGGTGGCGGCCCCGGCGCTGCGGCGGCGGCCGGCCAGCTGCTGCAGTTCCTCGATGATCTGCTGCTGGGAGAGCACGCTCAGGTCAATCACTTCACGCGCCTGGGTCACGTAATAGGCCAGCTGCTCATCGCTGCGGGTCATCGAGGCATCCAGCGCGCCGGCCACCTGCTGCAGCTGTTCACCCAGCCCGGTGCTGGCGGTGCCGAAGCTCTGCATCGCAGTGCCGAACGCGTCGGCCAGGCTGGCCACTTCCACCGCGCTGCCGCTCAGTTGCGCGGCCACGCCATCCAGCTTGCCGGTCTCGGCAGCAATGTGGTTGGTGAACTGCGTGCCCACGCGCTCCAGCAGATCGGCCGAGGTGCTGACCAGCGCGTCCACGGCGGTGCGCTGTTCGGTGGACGCGTGGTTGACTGCATCCAGCAGCGTTTCCAGCGTGGCCAGCAGGCGGGTGCGTTCGTCGAGCATGGCGGTGTCGCGGACCATGCTGTCGGACAGCTTCTGGCGCAGTTCGGCGACCACTTCGGCGGCCGCCTTCGGGGCTTCCGAGGCGAGCGTGACCAGCCGCGAGATCTCGCTGATGGTCTCGGCCGCATGCGCCTGCGCCTGCGTGCCGATCTCGTGTGCGGTACGCGACAGGGTTTCGCAGACCGCCTGCTGGCTGGCCGCAACCTGCGCGCCGTTGTCGGCCCATTGCTGGCCGAGCTGCTCCGACAACTGGGTGAAGGCATCGCTCCAGGTGGCCAGGCGCTGCGCATCGCGGGCCTCCAGACGATCCTGCAGGCCGCTGTGCGAGGCCTGCAGGCCATCCACCAGCGAACGCGCATGCCCATCGAAGCCGGCCGTGGCCGCGACCAGTGCCTGCTGGTTGCGTTCGGCCAGTTCGGCGTTCACCGACTGCTGGCCCTGCAGTGCATCGCGCCACGCCTGCGCGTGGGTGCTGGCGCTGTTGTCCATGCGCTCGGCGAGGGTGTCGACCCAGGCAGTCAAACGCGTACCCACCGAATCGAGCAGGCGGGCACCGTGCTCGCCCTGCAGCTGGCTGAAACCTTCAAGCGTGCTGCGCAGATCGCGGGTAAGGGCGGCATGGCGCTGCGCCTGTTCGGTCTGTGCCCCGGTCCATGCATCCACGCTGGCGTCGAGACGGGCGGCCAGGGTTTCCAGCAGCTGCACGGCACGCTGGTCGTGCTGTTCGCTGAGCGTGGCCAGGGTAGAACGCAGTTCTGCCGACAGGGTGTCGTGCGCCTGCTTCTGACTGCTGAGCGCAGCTTTCCAGGTCTCGCTGGTGGCGGCGCGGCTGGCATCGAAGCCACTGGCCAGGCCGTCCAGCTGCGCGCGCACGGCATCGCCCACCGTGGCCTGCAGGGCAGTGGTCTGCTGGCTGATGCCGGCCATGGTCTCGGCCATGATCGGCTGCAGCGCCTCGCCGACCGCGCGCGCACTCTGCGCGACGCTGGCCTGCAATGCCTCCTGCACCGAACCGGCGAGGCGCTCATGGGCGGCCTCGGCGCGGGCATGGAAGGCGTCCTGGCTGGCCGACAGGCGTTCGCCGGCCGCGCCGCTCTGCGCTTCGATCGCGGCACTCATCGCTTCCAGGCGGTCCACCAGCGCCGGCATCAGGCCTGCCTGCGCCTGCAGCAGGCGGAGCGCTTCGGCGCGCTGCCACGCCTGCGAGTGCAGGTGCAGGGTGGTGGCGATGCGGGTATCCAGCTGCTGCACGCCCAGCAGGCGTTCGCGCCGGCACAGCGCCGACAGCAGGCCCAGCATGGCCGAGGTGGCCACGCCGGCAATCGAGGTGCCGAAGGCCACGGCCAGGCCTTCCACCGGCGCGCCCAGCGAGCCGCGGATGGACTGCAGGTCGGTGGCGCTGCCCAGCGCCAGCCCGGTGCCGCGCAGGGTGGCCATCATGCCCAGCAGGGTGCCGAGCATGCCCAGCAGCACCAGCAGGCCGACCAGATACGGGGTCAGCACCGGCGCCGGCAGCGCCACGCGCTCGCCCTCCACGCGCAGGCGCACCGCGTTGCGCAGGCCTGCCGGTACCTTCTCCAGCCAGTCGCCCAGGTTGGCCGGTGCCGTCGCCGCCTCCGCCACCGCGACGTTGAGTCCTGCGGTAGCCGCCCGGTAGCGGTGCAGTTCCACTGCACCGGCCACATAGCAGGCGGCAATCACCAGCGCCATGGCCAGGCCAACCGGGTTGCTGCCCACGTAACCGGCACCGATCCAGCACACCGCCAGCAGGCCGGCAAGGAAAACAACGAGGTAGAGAGGAGTTCTGAACATGACAGCCCGGTTAGTGGGGGCGAAGCGCTGCAAGCAGGCCTTCGATGGGGTGAAAACGGACATCCAGCTCGGCCAGCAGCACGGCCTGCATGTCGTTCCTGAACAAGTGCAGCCAGCCGCTGTCGGGATCGACCTCAGCGGTGCCGGCGTCGTCGCGCAGACGCTCGAAATGGGCGCCGAGCAGGGCCGGCACGCTGGCCAGCAGTTGCTGCTCGCGCGGGCTCAGCGCCTGCTCCATGGCGGCGTCCACCTCGGCCAACCGGGGCAGCTCGCCGGGCCCGGCACTGAGCCGGTCCCGCAGCAGGCCGCGCAGGCGCCCGGTGGCGGTGAGCATGGCGCGCTGCACGGTGAGACAGCGCTGGCGGTAGGCGGTGGCGTCGGTCGCGGCCGGTTTGCCTGCCGCCGGCGGGGCGGTGATGCTTTCGACCAGGGTGGCGCGTACCCGCGCGCATTCCTCGTCAAGCGCCTCGACGGAACCCGGTGCGGCGTCGGCCACGGCCGGCAGCCGCCCGTCGAGCGCGCGCGACAGGGCCACGGCCCGGGTCCAGTCGATCCACTGGCTGAGCCGGTCGGACAGGTCGGGCCCGGTACGCGGGGCGTTGCGGTCGGCCAGCGCCGCCAGCAACCGGATGAAGGGCGGGCCGGGGACAGGCGTGCGGTGCTGCTTCTTCGCCATGGTTCCGGTCAAAAACCGCGAATTTTACACTGTAATGACCGACCGACTCCCTGAATGCCCTTGCACACACGGTGAACACGCGCCTATGCACCGCGCTTACATCCGTTTCCCTACGGTGGGGGCGGGCCAACACATCGCCCGTTTTTCCATCCAAGGAGTTCACCATGTCCACCCTGCAGATCCCCAAAGGTACCCTCGTCATCGTCGCTGATGGCGGCTCGGCCCGCGTGTTCACCAATGTGGGCGACGGCCGCACCCTGCAGCTGAAGCAGGAGGAGGAACTGGAGGTCAAGGACATCAGCGCCGAAGGCGTCTCCGGCCAGGGGCCATCCGGCTCGGTGCCCAAGGACATGAGCATTTCCCAGCTCAATGAGGCCACCTTCGCCAAACAGCTGGCGCAGCAGTTGAACGATCACGCGCTCAAGCACCGCTATGAGCATCTGATCCTGATCGCCGACCCGACTACGCTGGGCCACATCCGGCCGCAGCTGCACAAGGAAGTACAGAGCCGGATGCTGAAGGAGATCGCCAAGGACTACACCAATTCCACGCTGGACGACATCCAGCGCGCCCTGGCGGCCTGAGTCATGGCCTACGCACGCAGGTTCACCGATCTGCTGGAGCCTGCCCGCGCCGAGGTGGAGGCTGGCACGGGCTGGCAGCTTCTGGAATTCGGCACGGACTGGTGCGGGCATTGCGCGGCTGCGCAGCCGGTGGTCAAGGACTTTGTTGAAAAACACGACCTTGACCACCGCAAGGTCGAAGACGGCAAGAGGCGCCCCTTGGGGCGCGCCTTCACGGTCAAGCTCTGGCCCACGCTGGTACTGCTGCGCGACGGGCTGGAGGTGGCACGGGTGGTGCGCCCCACCGCCGAGGGAGATCTGGATGCCCTCGACCGCGCCCTCGGGTAGATGAATATCCCTTTATTCCCAATTTACCCAAAAGGGGTATAGTGGCCACATCCCTCCGCTGGATGTCCGTCATGAGCCTGCCCCTGGATGTTCCCGGCCTTGAAAAGGCCACTGCGTCATCGGTGAAGACCCGGGGCTGGCCGAGCCTGATGCGCACCGTGCGCGAAAAGCAGGCCCTGGTGATCACCAACCACAACCACCCCGAAGCGGTGATCGTGGACATCAAGGCCTACCAGGAGCTGCTGGCCCGCGCGGCGGGCAACCCGGATGACGCGCGACAGGGGGAGCTGGATCGACTGCGCGCGGAGTTCGATACCACCCTGGCCAGCCTCAATACCGACGGTGGGCTGGGCAAGGTGATGGGCCAGCCGATCCGTCGCGGGCGCAGGACCGCCCTTGGCCCGTCGCTCTGATCGGTGGCGCGGATCCTGGTACTGGCCGGCGTCAATGGCGCCGGTAAAAGCTCGCTGCTGGGCACATGGCTGCGCGACGCCGGGCTGACCTGGTTCAATCCGGACAGCTTCACCCGGCGGCTGGTGGAGCAGGGCTGGCCGCTGGACGAGGCCAACGCCGCAGCATGGAGCGAGGGCGCCCGACGGCTGCGCCAGGCGATGGCCGATGGCACCGACTTTGCGTTTGAAACCACCCTGGGCGGCAACACCATTCCGCGCCTGCTGCGCGATGCCTGCCAGACCCACGACGTGGCGATCTGGTTCTGCGGCCTGCACAGCGTGGCGTTGCACATCGAACGCGTGGCGGATCGGGTCAGCCAGGGCGGACACGATATTCCGCACGACAAGATCCGCGCGCGTTTCGATTCCGCGCGCGAAAACCTGATCGAACTGCTGCCGCATCTTGCCGAGCTGCATGTGTACGACAACAGCGCGCCCGCCGATGCAAAGGGCAGGGCGGCACCGCTGCCGCTGCTGCAGCTGGATCGCGAGGGATTGCATTTTCCGGTCACGGTGATCGATCTGCTGCAGACGCCCGATTGGGCCAAGCCCATCGTAATGCGCGCGATGGAACTGCAAAGCGGGGCCTGATGCAGAGCGGTAGGGTCGCATCCCAATCGACGATGTGCATGGATGCACGAGTGGTGAGGCCGCAGGATGCGGAAGAGCACCACCGCCGTGGAATTGCCAACATTCGATTACGGCATGACCGTCGGCGACATCACGCTTCTGCCTCGGCACAGTCCATGCGTTACCGAACGCGGAAGCGCTGAGGGCAGTCGTTCGGGAACCGACTCTACCAATGGACGTCAACGATTGCCCCAACTTTACCAATGGCTGAAAAAACGCCTTGAAACAAGGTGTTTGGACAGAATGTGAAGAATCGATAAAGGCCACATGCACACACTGTGGTAACATGTGCGCTTGATCATTGCCTCGGGCCATTGCCCGTCTCTCGGTCATCCTTCCTGCAGCGCCGTGGTGTACCACGCGGCCGTCCGGGAACGCCTGTTGTTACCCCTCTTCGCGCCTCGTGCCGCGTTCTTCCAGAGGCGGTGTTTACCTGTGCCTTGCGCGGGACCTCGGGTGCGTTGATGACCCTGCTTCCAGGAGAAAGCAGATGCAGGAACTGCATGCCGCACATGCCCATTTCGGGTGGTTCAAGCGCCGCCGCCAGATGAAGGTCGACGAAGTCACCGTGGTCGATCGCCCCATGCTCAAGAAAGCCGTGGGTGCCGCCGCGCTCGGCAATGCGATGGAATGGTTCGATTTCGGTGTGTATGGCTATCTTGCGGTCACGCTCGGCCAGGTGTTCTTCCCCGCCAGCAGCCCGACCGCGCAGCTGATCGCCACCTTCGCCACCTTCACCGTGGCGTTCCTGGTCCGCCCGCTGGGTGGGCTGGTGTTCGGGCCGCTGGGTGACCGATACGGCCGCCAGAAAGTGCTGGCGTTCACCATGATCCTGATGGCGCTGGGCACCTTCAGCATCGGCCTGATTCCGTCCTACGACAGCATCGGCATGTGGGCCCCGGCCTTGCTGCTGCTTGCGCGCCTGGTGCAGGGGTTCTCCACCGGCGGCGAATACGGCGGCGCGGCCACGTTCATCGCCGAATATTCCACCGACCGCAACCGCGGCCTGATGGGCAGCTGGCTCGAGTTCGGCACGCTGGGTGGCTACATCGCCGGTGCGGCCACGGTGACCGTGCTGCACATGGCCTTGAGCAGCACGCAGATGCTGGACTGGGGCTGGCGCCTGCCGTTCCTGATCGCCGGCCCGCTGGGCCTGCTCGGCCTGTACATGCGCATGAAGCTGGAGGAGACCCCGGCCTTCCGCGCCTATGCCGAAGAGGCCGACAAACGCGACCTCGAACGCCCGGGGCTGGGCGCACTGCTGCGCGTGCATTGGCCGCAGCTGCTCAAGTGCGTGGGCCTGGTGCTGGTGTTCAACGTTACCGACTACATGCTGCTCACCTACATGCCCAGCTACCTGAGCGTGACCATGGGTTATGCCGAGAGCAAGGGCCTGCTGCTGATCATCATCGTGATGCTGGTGATGATGCCGCTCAACGTGGTGGGCGGGTTGTTCAGTGACCGCCTGGGCCGCCGGCCGATGATCATCGGCGCGTGCATCGCGCTGTTCGCGCTGGCCATTCCGTGCCTGCTGCTGGTCGGCAGCGGCCACGACGGGCTGATCTTCCTCGGCCTGATGCTGCTCGGGTTGGCGCTGGTGTGTTTCACCAGTTCCATGCCGTCCACCCTGCCGGCGCTGTTCTACACCCCGGTGCGCTACAGCGCGCTGTCGATCGCGTTCAACGTCTCGGTGTCGCTGTTCGGTGGCACCACGCCGCTGATCACCGCCTGGCTGGTGGAGCGCACCGGCGACCCGCTGGTGCCGGCGTACTACCTGATGGGCGCGGCGGTGATCGGCCTGGTCACCATGCTGTTCGTCAACGAAACCGCCAACCTGCCACTGCGCGGCTCGCCGCCGGCAGTAGCCAGCGAAGCCGAAGCCCACGCCCTGCTGCGCAGCGACGAGCCGGTGACGGTGGATGCCACCCAGCCGACGCTACCCCGGCCGGCACTTCCGAACGACCCCACCCCCGCGTAGTGCCACGCCCTGCGTGGCAACCCCAGCCAATTCAACCCAAGCACGCCCCCGCGCCGCAACATGCGGCGCGGGGACAACCAATGCTAGGATCGGTTCACCTTGAATCGATCTAAATCCATATGAGCAGAGCGGGGAAGTCGGGGTTGGTGGCACTGGCCATGGGCGCCATGCTGGTGGCAGGCACCGCAGCAGCGGCGCCGCAGAGCGCAGGCGAACGCGCCTACGCCGCCGTGGATCCATTCATTGGTACCGGGGGCGAAGGGCATACCTATCCCGGCGCGACGGTGCCCTTCGGCATGGTCCAGCTCAGCCCGGACACCCGCATCCAGCCGCGCGAAAAGGCCTACGACTGGGCCGCCGGCTACCGCCACGACGACAGCAGCATTGTCGGCTTCTCGCACACCCATTTCTCCGGCAGCGGCCATTCCGACCTGGGCGATGTGCTGGTGATGCCGTTCACCGGCGACCCCGGCCTGGAGCGTGGCGATCCGGAAAAGCCGCGCAGCGGCTACGCCTCGCGCTTCGACCACAAGGATGAGAAGGCCGAACCGGGGTATTACGCGGTCACGCTGCAGGACTACAAAGTCCGCGCCGAACTGACCGCCAGCGCGCGCACCGGCGTGCACCGTTACACCTACCCGAAGGGCCAGGAGGCGAAGGTGCTGCTGGACCTGCGCACCAGCCTGTACGACTACCCCGGCAAGATCCTGTGGTCGCGCCTGCGCCTGCGCGAAGACGGCACCGTGACCGGCTTCCGCGAGACCCGTGGCTGGGCGCCGGGCCGCCAGTTGTATTTCGCGATGCGCTTCTCGCGCCCGCTCACCGGGCACGCGCTGCACAACACCGAGACCGACATCGCCTACAAGGGCTTCCCGCCGCCGGGGCAGAACCACCCGGAGCAGCGCCCGCAGATCGAAGGCCGCCAGTTGGTCGGCACGTTCGACTTCGGCAAGCTCGATGCCCCGCTGGTGGTCAGCGTGGCGATCTCCTCGGTGAGCGAAGCCGGCGCCATCGCCAACCTCGACGCTGAAGCGAAAGACCAGAACTTCGACCGCATCCGCGCCGACGCCCGCACGCAATGGCAGCAGGCGCTGTCAGTGCTGGACATCGAGGCCCCCGCGCATGACAAACGCAGCGCCTACACCGCGCTGTACCACAGCCTGCTCGGCCCGACCCTGTTCATGGACGTGGACGGCCAGTACCGTGGCTCGGACAACGCCGTGCACCGCGCCGAGGGCTATACCAATTATTCGACCTTCTCGCTGTGGGACACCTACCGCGCCCTGCACCCGCTGCTGACCCTGGTGCAGCCGGAGCAGCGCACCAGCGACATGGTCAATTCGCTGCTCGCGCACCAGCACAACAGCGCCTACGGCATGCTGCCGGTGTGGGCGTTCCACGGCCAGGAAACCTGGTGCATGATCGGCTACCACGCGGTGCCGGTGATCGCCGATGCCTACGTCAAGGGCATTCGTGGCTTCGATGCCGACAAGGCGCTGCAGGCGATGGTGGCCACCGCAAACTACGGCCCCTACGATGGCATCGCGCAGTACCGCGAGCTGGGCTGGGTGCCGATCGACGAAGAGGGCGAGGCGGCCAGCAAGACGCTGGAGTATGCCTTCGACGACTGGACCATCGCGCGCATGGCCACGGCCATGGGCAAGACGGATGTGGCGGCCGAGTTCGACAAGCGCGCCGGCAACTGGCGCCATGCCTTCGACGCCGAAACCGGCTTCATGCGCGCACGCAAGCGTGACGGCAGCTTCCGCACCCCGTTCGATCCCAGCGCCAGCGGCTACGGCACCGACTACACCGAAGGCAACGCCTGGCAGTATTCCTGGTACGTGCCGCAGGACGTGGCCGGCCTGGCCGAAGTGCACGGCGGCGCCGACAAGCTGCTGGCGCGGCTGGACGCCGTGTTCGATGCCAAGGTCGATCCGTCCATCTTCGAGCACATGGAAGACATCACCGGCCTGATCGGCTGGTACGCGCACGGCAACGAACCCAGCCACCACGTGGCCTACCTGTATTCGTACGCGGGCCAGCCGTGGCGCGCGCAGGCGCGCTTGAAGCAGATCATGGACACCCAGTACGCCGACCGCCCCGATGGCCTGGCCGGCAACGACGACCTGGGCCAGATGTCGGCCTGGTACGTGTTCACCGCGCTGGGCTTCTACCCGGTGGCACCGGGCAGCGCCGAGTACATCATCGGCCGCCCGTTCCTGCCCAAGGCGGTGCTGAACCTGCCCAACGGCAAGACCTTCCGCATCACCACCGACGGCATGGGCAAGGGCCACGAATACGTGGGTTCGGTGACGCTCAACGGCAAGCCGTTGAACCGCACGTTCCTGCGCCATGCGGAAATCCTGGCCGGCGGCGAACTGCACTTCACCCTGCAGGCAACGCCGAACAAGGCATGGCCGGGGCAGGGCGCGGAACAGCCGTACTCGATGTCGCGCTGACCCCGCTCAGCTGTCCTCGTCCCAGCCATCGCCGTCCCCGTCCACCGGGGGCGTCGATGTCGTTTCCAGGTCCGGATCGACCGGTTCCAGCAGCGTGTAGTCGTCGCGCTTGAGGTCGCGGAAGGCGCGTCCGACCGGATACGCCTCCAGTGCCGGCGAGCGTACCCGCAGCGACGCAGGGGTGTTGGCGGCACCGGAAAGCCATGCCAGTGCCAGCTCGGCGGACAGGAACACCGGCCCATCCGGCGTCAGCGGTTCCGGAATGGCGCGGTTGGGTGCGGTGAGCACGCTGAAGGAATCCATCGCGTGGCCGTCGCCGTCCTCCCAGTGCTCCCAGAGGCCGGCGGCCAACAGGGCCAGGCCATCGCGCCGCTGCACGAACTGCGGCCACGGCGGCCGGCGCTGGCGGTCCAGCTTGTAGTAACCGGTCATCGGAATCACGCACGGGCGTTCGGCCCAGGCCTTGGCGAAGATGCGGCTGCCCGGCGCCCGGTCCAGGCGGGCGGTGACAGTGGTGTAGGGCGTATCCGGCGTCTTCGACCAGCGCGGCACCAGGCCCCAGACCATGTCGGTCACGATCAGCTCGCCATCGGCATTGCGGGCCAGCACCGATGCCGTGGAACCCTTGCCGATGTTGTAGCGGTCCGGCGCTGCGGCCACGGCAGTGGCGAGACCGCGCGGCAGTCCGTCGGGGACCGATTCCGGCTCGGCAATGGCTTGGGCGAAACGACGCATGGGTGCAGAGTAGGGCGCGTGCCGTGAGCGTGTGGTTGAGTGGCGGCGCGGGCGGCGCTAGAGTCGCGGGGTGGTTGTTTCGCGGTATCTGCCCATGCCTCATCGGAAAAAAGACATCCCGCCGGTTGACGCCGCGGGCCAGCGCCTGCCGCTGGGCCCCGAGTCCGCCGTGCTGTGCCGGGCGCGCGATTACGCCGCCGGCACGGTGATTCCGCTGCACCACCATCCGGACCGCCACCAGCTGGTCTACGCCGCCTCCGGCGTGCTGGTGGTGCAGGCCGGGGCAGGGCGATGGGTGGTGCCCAGCACGCGCGCGATCTGGATGCCGGCCGGGATCGGCCACAAGGTGAGCTGCATCGGCGCGGTGCGCATGCGCAGCCTGTACATCCTGCCGCAGGCCATCGCCGATGCGCCGCCCAGCGCAGCGACCGTGTCGATCACGCCCTTGCTGGCCGAACTGATCGGTGCGGCCGCCATCGTGGAGCAGCCCTACGTTCCGGACTCACGCGACGGCCATCTCATGCAGCTGATCCTGGATGAACTGCAGGCGCTGCCGGTGCTGCCACTGCATGTTCCGGAACCGGTCGACCCGCGCCTGCAGCAGATCGCGCAGCATTGGGATGCCGCGCCCGACGACGCTTCCACGCTGCAGGACTGGGCCGTTCGCCTCGGCGTGGACGCCAAGACGATCCAGCGCCTGTGCGCGCGCGAACTGCACATGACGTTCGGTCAATGGCGCCAGCAGATCCGGCTCGTCCGCGCCCTCGAACGCCTCGCCCATGGCGAGAAGGTCATCGACGTAGCGCTGTCGCAAGGCTACGCGAGCCCCAGCGCGTTCACCGCCATGTTCAAGAAGCGCTTCGGCCAGCTGCCCAGCCAGTTCTTCGAGTAGTGCCGGCCGCTGGCCGGATCCCCGCCACCCAAGCGAAAGGTCGTGCTGACGGTAGTGCTGAATGTCGGTCGGCAAAGCACTGAAGCTGCCGACCGTTGGGTCGGCAGCGAGAGACATCTGTATCAATCAGGGGCGCGGCGTTGGTTGCCGGGAATGGGCAAACGACTGGTACAGCTGTGACGCGCGTCGGTCGATGGCCGCCTGTTCCATCTGCTGCAGTCCAGGAAAGCGCCGCTGCAGCTCGTCACTTGCCTTGGAATCACCGAGAATGTAGGCGACTCTCAGATACGCGCCGGACTCTACGATGCCGCCCAATCCCGGTGTCCCATACACTCTCGACATTGCGTAATAACCATAGATGCTGCCTCGCTGAGTCGCATCGAAGATGTACACGAGACCAGCATCGGTATCTCCTTGCGAAGCCAATCGTTGGCCATAGTTGACCATCGCCGCCAGCGAGCCTCTATCAGCCTCGCGCTTCAGCTGACGATCTGACATGGCCTCGAGTCGATTCAGCAGCTCGGAGGATGGATACCCATTCTGTAACAGCCACCGGGCCTCTTCGGGTGTATTTGCGCCGAGAATATCCGCGTCGCAAACAGGACCCGCTTCGCAGATGTATGCCAATGACAAAAGCTCCTGCGATGGAGTTGAGCTGCCAGGAGGAGGGGGCGCTGAGGAATTGTCCGCACTTGGCTCGGAAGCCACCTGGGCAGCCTTCTCCAATTCCGCTTCCTTTGCCGGTGCGTTCTCGTGCCGAACGCAGCCTGCGCTTGTCGTCAGGACTATCATGATTGAGATCGACAACACGAGCCTGTGGTTGCGCATGGAGAACTTCTTGGTCAAATGCTGCATTGCTTTTCCTGAATCTGCGTCCACCAGCGAGAGCAAGTTGTCTCCTGAGTGACGTGATCGTACTTGATCCTAAGAGAGTTCGCCGGATTAAGCGCGTTGACAAGTGTCTGTGGGAAATAGTCCGAAAGACTGATTCCTTCGCGATTGAGCCATTGAGCAAAGAACTGGGTAAACGACATTGTAGGTTCGGCTTCCGCCTGCAGCCTTCCCATTGCACCAAGACATAGTCGTTCCGGATTGGTCAGCCCAATACCCAGTCGGTAGGAATCCGAATCCTGTGTCTGTAATGAGCATGCATTTGATAGCGTGCGGAAGAATTGTTCGTTGATCTGATTGACTGGATAGCCTCCGGCGACGATAAAGTTGGTATGGCCATTCAGCGCTGCCGTAACTTGTCCGCGGGCTCGCGGTGACGTGCTGGGCTGTTCGCGGTAATAGAGCAGCTTGGCCAGCCCGCTTCCGTTCGGATACCGCTCGCGCCCGTACTCTGGTCCTCCGGGGAGGGGAATGGGGTTGGGGCACTGGGGAGGCTTTCGGGCAAGGAGCTCGGTGCACCTCGGGTGCGGGCCGGTGCTTCCCTGTCCCCCGTCTCCTCCGCCTCCATGGTTTCCGCCATTTGAGACATCACTACCAGGCCACGGGTCTGGTTCCGGATCGCTGGGGCGAGGGTGCGTTACTTCGATTGTGTCTTCATTCCGGGTATCGGTCGTGTCGGCAACTGAGTTCTGCGACACCAACCCTCCGCTGCAGATCAAGGTGAGGTAAATCAGAGAGCGGATTGACTTGCATAGACTTGTCTTTGAAGCTGGCCTCTTGTTCGGGTTTTTGTGCTGCGCTGCTTCCATGGGGCTCATTCAATTCCTGTTGGTGTATTTAGCTCGTCGATGCACGCGATGAGTCTATTGATGGGGCATTCTTCGTTCCTTTCCCTATGCAGGTTCAATGTGTTGGTCGCAGTGGTGAGGATCTTTCCTGCGAGTGATGCCCCGGTGCGATCAATTGCCCGGATCGTTTCTTCCGAGAACCTGCCAAAGCAGCATGTCGAGACCACCAGCGTCCGCCATGGCTTGCTGTCGGGATAAAGTCGCAGGACTTGTTCTGTTAGTTGGCCAAGGCGGACTAGTGCTGTTGAGGTGCGGGTCGCATCCACCTGCAGTTTGCTTATCGCACCTGCGTCTCCTGACCATGCGCGGCCAAATTGGCGGCGGTCTTCAAGCAACATCAGCGACAGCGCTAATCCTCCGGAATCCTGGCTGGCAAGGCTCAGTGCGGACATCCACAGTCGCGCGAAGCGCCCATTGCCGTCGGATAGAGGATGGATATGGGTGAACTGGAAGAGGAAAATCTGGGCGATCTGCGTCGGACAGGCGCAGGCAAGTTCTCGCCCCAGGAATTCGCGTAGATCTGCAAGTAGGGAAGTGATGTGCGCTACTGGGGGTGGCACAAGCCAGGCATCCTGGAATGTGGCCCCGTCGACCCATGTAAGGCTGTCGCGAATGCTCGGCGTGCTGCTGCCAGAGTTCCGTGAAAAGCTCAGGATCTCATCAGGGTCAATAGCCGATACGAGTGTTGCTTTAGAGCGGTAGGCCGATACCATTCGCAGCGAGTGGGAGCCGATATCGGTGGGGATCGCCCCGTGAGTCACCATCCTCTGTTTGCCGCTGCTCAATGCCTCAATTCTTCGGGCAATCAGAAAGAGCAGGTCGCACGATATGCGGCCGGCAGCTCGGGACGGAGCGTCAAGCCCCTGGAGAGGGGCTGGATGTGAGTAGATGTACGGCTTACTTCCATCCAGTGCGCGAACCATGGCCGCGAATTGGCTCGGCCTCTTCGGACGATAGAGCGTGAAGTTGGTCACGCAACTTCGCTGCCAAGGCAGGCTGAGCTGAGGCAGGCCTCAATCTCAGGGAGCGATGCTCGCGCCCAGGGCGAGCGCGACGGAACTCTACGGGTAACACTTGCTTGCAGTGGACAATCCATTTGCCGAGTCTCGCTTTGCTCCTGGCTGGAAAGTTGAATTACTTTCCGGCATCCGCAATTGAGTGCGGAGGCTGAGCAGCGTATTTCGGCGCACGCTGGATATCCAATTGATCTTCACGGCACTTGTGGGCCGCAGTGATATTTCCCGTCGATCGTTAGCTAGCGAGCTGCAGCTGTCAGCTTCCAATAACGCGAAAAGTCTGACGCGAAACGGTAGTGCCGACTGTTAGTCGGCAACTATGTCAGCGCCCGTTGGTCTTCGGCAGAAACGCAGTAGCCAACCCCAACAACGGCAGGAACGAGGTGAGGTGGTAGACCCACACGATGCCATGGATGTCAGCCAGCTTTCCCAACCCGGCCGCGCCGATCCCACCGATACCGAACATCAGCCCGAACATGAGCCCGGACACCATCCCGACGCGCCCCGGCACCGCTTCCTGCGCATACACCACCAGCGCGGCAAACGCAGACGACATCACCAGCCCGACGGCAACGGCCAACACCGCAGTGCCCATCAGATTGGCATAGGGCAGGGCAAGCGCGAACGGCGCCACGCCCAGGAACGAAATCCAGATCACTGCCTTGCGCCCGATCCGGTCACCCACCGGGCCGCCGATGAAGGTGCCCAGCGCGATCGACGCCAGGAACACGAACAGGTACATCTGGCTCTGCTGCACGCTCAGGTGGAAACGTTCGATCAGGTAGAAGGTGAAGTAGTTGGTGATGGAGGCGATGTACACGAACTTGGCGAACATCAGCACAGCGATCACCGCGATGGCCTGCACCACCTTGCCGCGGCTCAGGCCGATGCCATGCGAGCGCGCCAAGCTGTTCATCTTGGCCTGGCCGTGGCGCACGGTCCAACCGGTCAGCCGGAACAGCACGAAGATGGCCACGGCGGCGATCAGCAGGAACCAGCCGATGGCGCGCTGGCCGTGCGGAATCACCACGGCAGCGGCCAGCAGCGGGCCGATGGCCGAGCCGGTATTGCCGCCGACCTGGAAGGTGGACTGCGCGGTGCCGAAACGCCCGCCCGAGGCCATGCGCGCCACCCGCGAAGCTTCCGGGTGGAACGTGGCCGAGCCCACGCCCACCACGGCGGCAGCCAGCAGCAGCATTTCGTAACTGCTGGCCATGGCCATCATGCCGATGCCGACGAACGTGGCGATCATGCCGGAGGGCAGCAGGTAGGGCAGCGGGCGCTTGTCCGTGTACATGCCCACCCACGGCTGCAGCAGCGAGGCGGTGAACTGGTAGACCAGCGCGATGGTGCCGATCTGGCCGAAGGTCAGCGCGAACTGGCTCTTGAACATCGGGTACACGGCCGGCAGCACGGCCTGGATCATGTCGTTGAGCAGGTGCGCGAACGCGGCGGCACCCACGATGCGGATCGCAAAGCCCTGGTGGGCGGGATCGGACGCGGCAGGCAGTACCGGGGAAGCTGGGACGGCGGGCGGAGCGGACGGCGGGGTTTCTGTGCTCATGGGACCATTGGAAATACAGCTGCGGTCCCGGCCGGCCACGCCGCCAGGGATCCGGCGCGTGCTCCAGCCTGGACCTGGTGGGGGACAAGCGGAGCACGAGGGTAAGCCGACCGCACGCTGCCGTCTCGCGCGATAGGGACCACTATCGTCGCGTTAGGGACATCACGCATGATGGCGGCATGAGAATCCGCTACGCCGCGCTGTTGCTTGCCATCCTGATGACCCATGCCGAAGCGGGACCGCTGCTGGAACCCGGGATTTACCAGCTCTCGCCCGAGGCGCCCCAGGCAGAAACGGCGGCAGCGCCGGCCGCAGGCGAAATCCAGCAGGACCTTCTTGCCACCGCGATTCCCGACGCGGCGAACGTGCGCTACGCCTTCGTGTCGCGCGATCCGGGCGAGGCGTTGAACAAGCTGGTATTCGTCACCGATGCGGTGTACCGCCACGACATCAACAGCGCCAACCGGCTGTGCCCGGCCTATGCCTTTCCCGATTGGAACGAACGTTCCGAGGCGCAGCCCTTCTGCCGCACCAACATTGGCAGCGCGGACAGCGAAGCGGCGCTGGCCTGGACCGAACGCGCCTTCACGCTGCGCTGGGCGGACCAGAAAACGCTGATCCGTACCGAGCAGGTTCCCGGCAGCCGCAAGCCCACCCCGGATGAGATCGGCGCCTGTGCGGTGGGCGGCGTGTGTGCGCCCGACGCTTACGGCAGGTCTGTGCACCACTACCAGGTAACCCACTATCGCGACGGGTTCTTCCTGCAGGCGCCACGACCCTACATCGACGTGTTCGCGGCGACCATGGACACCCCGGTCTACCGAAGCGCCGGGGACGGTACGGCATCCGGCACGCTTGCCGCGGGGCGCTATGCCGGTGTGCTCAGCAGGGGCGCTGAGTGGATCGCCATTGAAGAAGTGGCGGCAGACGGCGCGGCGACGCCCGGCTGGATCCGTCGGGATGATCTTGCCGCCGGCGATATGCGGATTCCCCAGCAGGCAACCACCGACCACCTGCGTTTCGTGCTGGTCGTTGCGCCCGCCGACGACGATCAAGCGGTGCTGCAGGCCATCGACATCCTGGACGCCACGACCGGCCAGCGCCGGCAGATCCTGCGCGACATCGATGCCGAGCCGCTGAGCGCCGGCCCGGACGTGGTGCAGCTGGTGGACGCCAACTTCGACGGCTGGCCCGACCTGAGCGTACCCGGATACGCCGGGGGTGCAGGCCCGAATGCCACGCGGAACCTGTACCTGTTCGACCCGGTGGCCCAGGCCTTCGTGTTCGAGCCAACGCTGTCGAGCCTGCCACAGCTGGACATCGACCCCGCCACGCGCACCCTCATCTCCGCCTCGCGCGGCGGCTGCTGCTCGCACGCCACCGAAACCTACCGTTATGTGGACGGCCAGCTGCAGCAGGTGGCCAGCTGGGAGGAATCGCTGTCGCCCGATGGCGAGCACCTGCAGACGACGGAGGGCACTCTGCGCAACGGAACGATGAAGTACCGCACCCGCACGCGGAAGCTGCCCGCCGACTGGCGCTGAGCACATCAACCGCCCGTCACGCAGGCGGTGGCAGGATACCGGTTGCATTCCCCTCAGGAGACAGCCGTGTCCACAACCGCCGTCGTGACCCGCCACTGGGTCATCCATCCATTCCATGCCGCCGTGCTCGGCGGCGTGCTGCCGCTGTTCCTCGGCGCGCTGCTGGCCGATTACGCGTACTGGAACACCTACGAAATCCAGTGGAGCAACTTCGCCTCCTGGCTGCTGGTCGGGGCGATGGTCATGACCACGTTGGCGCTGTTGTGCGGCCTGGTGGGCCTGGTGCGCGGCAGCCGTAACGGCTTCTACGTCATCGTGCTGGCGGCCAGTTGGATCGTGGGCTTCATCAACTCGCTGCACCACGCACGCGATGCCTGGGCGATCATGCCGGCCGCGCTGCTGTGGTCGGTGATCGTCACGGTGCTGGCGTTGATCGCCACCTGGCTGGGCTTCGCCAGCGTCCGTGTGCGCGTGGGAGGTGTCCTGTGAACCGCGCCCCGAAGGTATTCGCACTTTCCGTACTCACCGTGGCCCTGGCCGCCTGCAGTGGCAAGGCGCCGGAGCTGCAGCAGCTGGGTGCCAACCCGGAACTGCCCAAGCCCCATCGCGGCGTGATGCCGGACATGACCATTGCCCAGCCGACCGCGTGGGGCGATACCGTTCCCACCGTGCCGGCCGGTTTCAAGGTCTCGGCGATCGCCACCGACCTGGCCATTCCGCGCCAGACCCTGGTGCTGCCCAATGGCGACATCCTGGTAGCCGAAGGTCGGGGCGGCAGCGCGCCCAACCTCAAGCCGAAGGATGTGATTGCCGGCAAGATCAAGGCCAAGGGCAATACGCAGGTGAAGAGCGGCAACCGCCTGACACTGCTGCGGGATGCCGATGGCGACGGCGTGTATGAGCTGAAGACGGTGTTTGCCGACAAGCTCAATGCCCCGTACGGGCTGGCACTGGTGGGCAACGCCCTGTACGTGGCCAACCAGGATGCGCTGGTGCGCTTCGACTACACCGAAGGCCAGACCAAGGCCAGCGGTGCGCCGACCAAGGTGACCGACCTGCCGTCGGCCATCAACCACCATTGGACCAAGTCGCTGGCCGCCAGCGCCGATGGCAGCCACCTGTACGTGGGCATCGGCTCCAACAGCAACATCACCGAACGCGGCATGGCGGCGGAGATCGATCGCGCCCAGGTCTGGGAGATCGATGCGCAGACCGGTGCGCACCGCACCTACGCCAGCGGCATCCGCAATCCCACGGCACTGGCCGTACAGCCCGGCACCGGCACGTTGTGGGCGGTGGTCAACGAACGTGACGAAATCGGGCCGAACCTGGTGCCGGATTACCTTACTTCGGTGCGCGACGGCGGCTTCTATGGCTGGCCCTACAGCTACTGGGGCAAGCACGTGGACCGCCGGGTGATGCCGCAGAACCCGGAGAAGGTGGCATCCGCGCTGACCCCGGACTTCGCGCTGGGCTCGCACGTGGCCGCGCTGGGCGTGGCGTTCGCCAACCCGGCGGTGGGCGGCAACTTCACCGACGGCGTCTTCGTCGGCCAGCACGGCAGCTGGAACCGCAATCCACCGGTCGGCTACAAGGTGGTGTTCGTGCCGTTCCGTGATGGCAAGCCCGCCGGAGAAGCGATCGATTTCGCCACCGGCTTCCGCGGCGATGACGGCAAGACCCGCGGCCGGCCGGTGGGCGTCAGCGTCGATCCGCGCGGCGCCGTGATCGTGGCTGATGACCTGGCCAACACCATCTGGCGGATCACGCCGACCGCAGCTCCCGCCACGCCAGCGGCACCGCCTTCGGCAACTCCGTCGACGCCGCCGGCAACCCCATCGGCGCCTTCGGCCCCGACGCCGTAGCGCCAGGCCCTGCCTGGTTGCTTTGCGCCTGCGGCCCAACGCCGCAGGCGCAGACGTTCACTCCACCCAGCGCACGGCCTTCAAGGCAGCCGCAAGCTTGTCCCGCGCATCCTCAGTGCTGAACGGCGGTGTACGCGGCGGGTCGTACACCTCCGGCCGGGTACCGGCTACTACCAGATCAATCGCATAGCACCGCGCGTGCTGCACTGCGCGGTAGCTGTCGGCCGATACGTAGTGACTCATCGCTGCGTCGCCCACCGGGAAGTGGGTGAAGCTCACGCCGCCTATGTCCACGGTGTCGGCTGGCCCCGTAGCTTCTGCGGGAGGCGTCAGGCAGTCGGCGACGGCACCGGCGTCGTCGCTGCGTCCGACGCGAAGCTCGGCAGCCGTTACCTCGTTGGACCCGTCCAACACCAAGGCCGCCAGTGGCGAACCGGTGCTGCCCGAGGCATCGAACAGCTTCCAGCCATCCAGCGTCAGGTAGCTGCGGGTGAAATCCCTGCGCAGCTCCATGCCAGGAACTGCAGCCAGCGCGATGCCGGGCGGCGTTTCACTGAAGGCATCGGCAGGCGGTGACGATGTTGCACGCGCCTCGTGGGTGACTGCCGCCTTCGCCGCACCCGGATCCCCGCCGCTAGGTTGTGGCGGTCCCTCCGCGTCGGGCGAAGGCGTACAGGCGGTAGACGCCAGCACGGCGGCCAGCAGCAGCGGACGAGAGGACAGGATGGGCATCGGAAGCGGCACCAGGGAAGGGAAACCCAAGCATGCGCCCGCCCAGGTTGCGCGGAGTGAAGCAGGCAGAAGCCTGGGTGCGATGGCCCCGTGAGCGGACTCTTGACGCGCACGCAGCGCAATGCCGGGAATACTGGCGACTCCCTCCTGCTGGAGCACGCCATGGCCCGTCGCAGGCGCCTCCGGATTGCCACCTTCAACGTCAACGGAATCAAGACGCGGCTTCCGCACCTGTTGGCGTGGCTGGAGAAAGAGAAACCCGACATCGTGGCGCTGCAGGAGCTCAAGGCCAGCCAGGATGCGTTTCCTGAAACCGAGATCCGTGACGCAGGCTACGGCTGCCTGTGGCAGGGGCAACGTGCCTGGAACGGCGTGGCGCTGCTGGCGCGTGGGCAGGACCCGATCGAAAGCCGGCGCGGGCTCCCGGGCGATCGCACCGACGACCAGAGCCGCTACCTGGAGGCGGCGGCGCACGGCGTGCTGGTGGGAGGGCTGTACCTGCCCAACGGCAATCCGCAGCCCGGGCCCAAGTTCGATTACAAGCTGAAGTGGATGCAGCGGCTGCACAGGCACGCGCTGGGACTGGTCGGCCTGCCGCATCCGGTCGCACTGATCGGCGACTTCAACGTGGTCCCGACCGACGCGGACATCTACGATCCCAAGTCGTGGCGGCGGGATGCGCTGTTGCAGCCGGAGGCGCGCGAGGCCTACGCCGATCTGCTGGCACAGGGCTGGACCGACAGTCTCCGCCATGTCTACGGCGAGCAGACGATCTACACGTTCTGGGATTATTTCCGCCAGCACTACGAGCGCGACCGCGGGCTTCGCATCGACCACCTGCTGCTCAACCCCGTTCTTGCCGAGGGACTGAAGGACGCCGGTGTGGACCGCTGGGTTCGTGGTCTGGAGAAAGCGAGTGACCACGCGCCGACCTGGATCGAGGCGCTCGCGCCGCAATGATTGCAACGGAGGCGTGACAGTACGCGGCCGAGAATGAAGGATTCAGGCGGGCGGCTGCAGGCGCGAAGGTCATGATGCGAACGCATCTGCTCATGCCGTAAAAGCATCGACAGCCTGCGACAAGCGCTGCATTGCAGGCACCTTGCGCCTGCGAAGCGTGGCGGGGTCACGATGTTGTCGCATCAAGTTCACGCGGTGTTTATTCCGCACACAGGTAGATTCCAACCAAGGTTCGCGCGCGACGTTTCCGGCGCCGCAGAAACCCCCGCCCTTGGCGCAATGCCGAGGGCACCCCCACCGCGGTACCACCTTCGAGATTCCCCCCATGTCGCATCTGCGTCAGATCGCTGTTCCCGTGGCTTTGCCCGTTCCCGCTGGCGACGAAGGCGGCACCCGCGTTCGCCGCACGCCCCGGCTTCGCGCCGTGGAGACCACCCCGCCGCCGCTCGATCGTGTCGATCCGGCTCGGCGCGTCCTGTTCGTCACCTCCGAGATGGCGGACTACGTCAAGGCCGGCGGGCTGGGCGACGTTGCCGCGGCGCTGCCACGTGCGCTGCGCACCCGGTCCGATGTGCGGGTGCTGATCCCGGGCTACGACGAAGTCATCGCCGGTGCGCCGGACCTGCGGTTGGTGGGCCGCGTGCCGGCACGGGCCGGGATTCCCGCCTGCGACATCGGGGAGACGCTTGCGGGTGGCGTGCCGGTGCTGGTGCTGGTGTGCCCCGGGCTGTTCCAGCGGGGTGGCAGTCCATACGGGGATGGCAGCGGGCAGGACTGGAGCGACAACGCGGTGCGCTTCGCCGCGCTGTCGCGCGCCGCGGCGGTGATCGCCTGCGGCAATGCCGGCATGGAATGGCAGCCGGAACTTCTGCACCTGAATGATTGGCCGTGCGCACTGGCCGCCGCCTATCTGCGCTGGTACGGCTCGGACGTGCCCGCGCTGCTGACCGTCCACAACCTGGCCTACCAGGGGTTGTTCCCGCTTGAAGACGCCGCCGTGCTGGGCGTTTCGCCCGAGCAGGCCGAGAGCATCACCTTCCATGGCCGGCTGTCGTTCCTGCAGGCGGGCATCGTGCATGCCGACCATGTGAACACGGTCAGCGTGAGCTACGCGCGCCAGATCACCGGCCCCGAACAGGGCTGTGGGCTGGACGCGCTGCTGTCCCGCCACGCGGCGAGCGGTCGCTTGAGCGGCATCGTCAACGGCATCGACAGCAGCTGGGACCCGCGCACCGACCTGCACCTGAGCGAACACTTCGACCTGCACCGCTGGGAAGGCCGGGTCGCCAACAAGCGGCGCGTGCAGCGTGCGCTGGGGCTGCCGCACAGCGACGGGCCGCTGTTCGCGGTGGTATCGCGCCTGGTCCACCAGAAGGGCCTGGACCTGAGCTGCGCGGTAGCGCACCAGATCGCCGCCGCCGGGGGCCAGTTGGCCATCATCGGCGGCGGTGAACCGCGCATCGAAGCGGAAGTGGCCGCGCTGTCCCGGCGGTTCCCCTCCAGCGTGGGCGTGTATCCCGGGTTCGACGAAGGCTTCGCCCGCAAGATGTTCGCCGGGGCCGATTTCCTGCTCATGCCCTCCCGCTTCGAGCCGTGCGGGCTGAGCCAGATGTATGCGCAGCGGTTCGGCTGCCTGCCGATCGCGCATGCCACCGGCGGCTTGATCGACACGGTGGAGGACGGCGTGACCGGCCTGCTGTTCAACTCGGCCGACGCCGACTCGCTGCGCCGCTGCGTGCAGCGTGCGTTCCGCACCTACCGCATCCCCGGGCTGCTGTCGGCCATGCGCCGCGCGGCCATGCTGCGGCCGAGCAGCTGGGACCTGGCCGGTACGGAGTACCTGAGGCTGTATGAGCGTGTACTGGATGCGCGCGTGCCGGAGCTGCAGGCATGAGCGAGCACGCCTTCGTTGCGCGCGACGCCAGCTTCGCATCCGATCCGACCGAATCACCCGGCACGACGGACGACACCGCGCTCAACCCGGCGCAGCTCGACGCACTGCGCAGCGGCGACCCGGACGCCGCCCGTCGGCTGCTGGGCGCGGTGGCCACCGGAAACGGCGGGGTGCGCTTCGCCGTGTGGGCGCCCAATGCCAGCCGGGTGGCCGTGGTAGGCGATTTCAACGGCTGGGACGCGGAGCGGCACCCGCTGCGCCAGCATCCCGAGGCGGGGGTCTGGGAAGGGTTCGTGCCGCGCGTGGCGGCCGGTGCCCGCTACAAGTTCGCGGTCACTTCCGGTGACGGAAGCTCCGTGGCGTTCAAGGCCGACCCGATGGCACGTGCCTGCGAACTGCCGCCCGACACCGCCTCCCGCGTTGCCGGTCCGGCGACGCACGCCTGGCAGGATGGCGCGTGGATGGCCGCACGCGGCGTGGCCGGGGGCCAGGCCATTTCAGTCTATGAAGTGCACGCGGGTTCCTGGCGCCGCGATGCGGACGGCCAGCCGCTCGGCTGGTCGGCGCTGGGCGATGCATTGATTCCCTACGTGAAGGCCCTCGGTTTCACCCACATCGAGCTGCTGCCGGTCAGCGAGCATCCCTTCGGCGGGTCCTGGGGCTACCAGCCGCTGGGCCTGTTCGCGCCGACCGCGCGCCACGGCGGCCCGGAAGACTTCGCGGCATTCGTCGACCGCTGCCACGTAGCGGGGTTGGGCGTGATCGTCGACTGGGTGGGAGCGCACTTCCCGAGCGACGCACACGGCATGCAGCGCTTCGACGGTACTGCCCTGTACGAGCACGAAGACCCGCGGCTGGGCCTGCATCCGGACTGGAACACGCTGATCTACAACTACGGGCGCACCGAAGTGGCCGCGTTCCTGATCGGCAGCGCGTTGGAGTGGATCGAACGCTTCCACATCGACGGGCTGCGCGTGGATGCGGTCGCCTCGATGCTGTATCGGGACTACAGCCGCGCCGAAGGCGAATGGCTGCCGAACGTCAACGGCGGTCGCGAAAACCTGGAGGCGGTCGCCTTCCTGCGCCAGTTCAATGAGGCGATCCGGACGCGCTTCCCGGAGGTGCTGGTCATGGCCGAGGAATCCACCGCGTGGCCGGGCGTTACCGCACCGGCCAACGCGAACGGCCTGGGGTTCACCCACAAATGGAACATGGGCTGGATGCACGACACCCTCGCGTACCTGCGCCGCGATCCGATCCACCGTGGCCACCACCACGGCGAAATGACGTTCAGCGCCATCTACGCCTTCAGCGAGCGCTTCATCCTGCCGCTGTCGCACGACGAAGTGGTGCACGGCAAAGGCTCGCTGCTGGCGAAGATGCCGGGCGAGCGTGCGCAGCAGTTCGCCAACCTGCGGGCCTGTTATGGGTTCATGTGGGCGCACCCGGGCAGCAAACTGCTGTTCATGGGCGGCGAGTTCGCCCAGCCGGCGGAATGGAACCACGACGCTGCCCTGGACTGGGACAGCGCGGCGCAGCACGAACATGCCGGCATCGCCCGGCTGGTCGGCGACCTCAACCGCTTGCTGCAGCAGGAACCGAGCCTGCGCCTGGCCAACGATGACGATGCCGGATTCGAGTGGAGCGTCAGCGATGACCACCAGAACAGCGTGCTTGCGTTCGTGCGCCATCCGCCGCGCGGCGAAGGCCGGGCGACGCTGGTGGTCTGCAACTTCACCCCGGTGGCGCGGCATGGCTACCTGCTGGGAGTGCCGTCCGCCGGTGACTGGGTGGAGATCCTCAACACCGACAGCGCGTTCTATGGCGGCAGCAACCTGGGCAATGAAGGTCGCGTGGCGACCATTGCGCAGTCGATGCACGGCCACGCGCAGTCGCTGCCGTTGACCCTGCCGCCGCTGTCGGTGCTTTACCTGCAGGCCAGGGAATGAGTGCAGCGCAGGTGCGGTGGGGAGCCTGGCAGGATACGAACGGCGGTTGGCGTTTCGCACTATGGGCACCGGCGGCCACGTCGGTGGATCTGCTGCTGGAAGACCAGGTGCTGCCCATGCAGGGCAGCGACGACGGCTGGTTCGCGCTGACGGCGCCGGGTGCGCCCGGCATGCGCTACCGCTACCGCATCGATGGCGGCGACGCGGTGCCCGACCCGGCCTCGCGTCAGCAGCCTGACGGCCTGTTCGGACCCAGCGCGCTGGTGGCCGACGACTTCGAATGGCAGCATCCGGACCGGTCCGGCCGGCCGTGGCACGAGGCGGTGATCTACGAGGTGCACGTAGGCGCCGCCGGCGGGTCGTTCAACGCCGTGCGCGAACAGCTGCCGAAACTGGCCGACCTCGGATTCACCGCGATCGAGCTGATGCCGGTGGCCACCTTTCCGGGTGAGCGCAACTGGGGCTACGACGGCGTGCTGCAGTATGCGCCTGCGCCCGCCTACGGCACGCCTGACGAGCTGAAGGCACTGGTCGATGCCGCCCATGGCCTGGGGATGATGGTGCTGCTGGACGTGGTGTACAACCATTTCGGCCCGGACGGCAATCCGCTGCCGGCCCTGGCGCCGATGTTCTTCCGCAGCGACCTGTGCACCCCGTGGGGCAACGCGGTCGATTTCCGCCGCCCCGAGGTGCAGTGCTACTTCATCGACAACGCGGTGATGTGGATGCGCGATTACCGGTTCGATGGCGTCCGCCTCGACGCGGTGCACGCCATCCACCCGCTGGCGTTCCTTAACCTGCTGCGTGACCGGGTGCGCGCGGCGCTGCCCGGCCGCGAGGTGCTGCTGGTGCTGGAGAACGAGAACAACCAGTCGGCGTTGCTGGCCAGCGGATTCACCGCTCAGTGGAATGACGACTTCCACAACACCCTGCATGTGCTGCTGACCGGGGAGCATGAAGGCTACTACGGCGACTACGCCGACGATCCCTCCGGCCGCCTGCGCCGGGTGCTGGCCGAGGGCTTTGCCTGGCAGGGCGAGACCACCCGCCGCGGGCGTTCTCGGGGTGAACCCAGCGCGGGCATTCCGCCGCAGCAGTTCGTGGTGTTCTGCCAGAACCACGACCAGACCGGCAACCGTGCGCAGGGCGAGCGCCTGCTGCAGTTGGTGGGGCCGCGCCGGACCGCGTTGGCGATGGCATTGACCGCCTTGACGCCGATGATTCCGATGTTCTTCATGGGCGAGCCTTGGGGAGCGCGCTCACCGTTCCTGTATTTCACCGACCACCGCACGCCGCTGGACGAGCAGGTGCGCGAGGGCCGCCGCGCCGAGTTCGCGCACTTCAGCAGCTTCAAGGATGAGCACCGACGTGCGCTGATTCCGGATCCGAATGCGCCGACCACGCTGGCCATGTCCCGTGCCCCGTGGCCGACGGAAGACGATCCCGACGCCGCGGCTTGGCTGACCTGGTTCCGGGACCTGCTCGCGGTGCGTGCGGCCTGGCTCGGCCCAGCCGCCAGCGCGCAGTCGCTGGGTGCTGATGTGCTGGCGCCGGGCGTGCTGCGCGCTGGCTGGCAGCTGCCCGGAGCGCAGTGGTGGATCGCGTTCAATGCCAGCGATGCCACCGTGCCGGTGACGTTGCCGGCCGGGCGCGAAGTATTCCGGCTCGGCCCCACCGGCCCATGAGGACGGACTGGCGCCCGACAGCCTGTACGCGGTGGTGGTGGCTGCAGCATGAGCACGCAACCGGGATTGGGCGCATTGGCGGAGGCGGTGGGCCTCGCCGTTGACTGGGTGGATATCGCCGGGCGTCCGCAACGCGTGGATGACGCGGTACTTGGCGCGATCCTCGACGCCCTGGAGATTCCCAACGCCACGCCCGCGCAGCGTCGCGAGGCGCTGTCCGCGTTGGGGTCGCGCCGCCAGGTCCCGCTGCTGCGCACTGCCGTGGTCGGGACGCCGGTGGATGCCGGCGCCGCAGATGCGCCCTGCGTGTGGGAGCGCGAGGACGGCAGCCGGGAGGACGGCCACACCAACGCGGCGGGGCAGGCGATGGCGCCGGCACGTCCGGGCTACTGGACCCTGGCCTGTGGTGCACACACGCAGCGTGTTGCGGTGGCGCCGCTGCGGTGTTTCGGGGTCCACGATGCGGTGAGCCGTGCGCATCCGTGGGGCCTGGTCCTGCAACCGTATGCGGCCCGTGGCCCACACGATGGCGGCACCGGCGATACCGCTGCCTGCGCGGCGTGGGCGCGGCAGGCGGGCGCGGCCGGCGCGGATGCGCTGGCACTGGGGCCGGTGCACGCCGGCGGCGGCATGGACGCAGACTACAGTCCCTATTTCCCGGGCGACCGGCGCTTCCTGGAGGCGGTGTACGCCGCACCGGTGGAGCAGTTCGGTGATGCGGCGCTGCAGGTGCTGGAGCGCGACCCCGCGTTGCGCGAGCAGCTCGCCGCACTGCGCGCCGCACCCCTGATCGATTGGCCGGCGGCGGCGATGGCCAAATGGGCATGGCTGGCCGCGGTGCGCGGCGCGATCTCCGATGACGCGGAGGCGACCCGCGACCTGCAGCGTTTCGTCAGCGACGGTGGCCCGGCGCTGGCGCGGCATGTGGCGTTCATGCATCCGCGCTTGGGACTGTCGTCGTCGCTGTACCTGTTCGGACAATGGATGGTGAGCCGCGGCTGGCAGCGTGCACAGGCGCAGGCGCGCGCGAGCGGCATGGGGCTGGGCCTGATTGCCGACCTCGCAGTGGGCTTCGATCCCGCCGGCGCTGAAGCCGACGCCGCCGGCAGCGCACTGCTGCGCGGGCTGGTGCTCGGTGCGCCGCCTGATAGATTCTGCGCTGCGGGCCAGGTCTGGGGCGTAACCAGCTATTCGCCGCACGGGCTGGCCGAACAGGGCTTCGCACCGTTCATCGCGCTGCTGCGTGCGGTGATGCGCGACCGTGGCGGGATCCGGATCGACCACATCCTCGGCTGGCAGCGGTTGTGGGTGGTGCCCGATGGCGCCGGGGCAGGACAGGGCGCCTACCTGAGGTATCCGCTGCAGGACCTGCTCAACATCGCCGCGATCGAGTCGTGGCGCAGCCGCTGCATCGTGATCGGCGAGGATCTCGGGGTGGTGCCTCCGGGCATCCGCCAGACACTGGCCGCACGCGGCGTGCTGGGCATGGATGTGCTGCCGTTCGCCCGCGATGAGAACGGCGGGTTCCTGTCGCCCGGGGCATGGCGCGCGGATGCCGTGGCGATGACCGGCACCCACGACCTGCCGACCCTGGTTGGCTGGCGACGGGGGCTGGATCTTGGCTGGCGGCACCGGCTCGGCGAGCTGGACGAGGAGGAACTGCGGCAACAGTTCGCCGAGCGCAGCGCCGATATCGCGCGCCTCGATGAAGCCATGAAAGGGCGTGCCCTGGATGAGATATCCGGCCGCCGCGCAGCACTGGAATACGTCGGCGCCAGTCCATCGGCGCTGGCGCTGCTGCCGGTGGAAGACGCGCTGGGCATGGCCGGGCAGGTCAACCTGCCGGGGACGGTAGGGGTCCACCCGAACTGGCGCCAGCGACTGCCCACCGAAGGGGTCGAGCACACCTTGGAGGACGCCATGCAACGATTCGCTACCGCCCGCGCGCAGGTGGGCCCATGAGCCGGGTGCGCGCCACCGCGCGTCTGCAGCTGCATGCGGGATTCACCCTGGACGATGCCGCGCGCCAGCTGGATTACTACGCCGCGCTGGGGATCAGCCACCTGTACCTGTCGCCGATCTGGCGCGCCGTGCCGGGGTCGACCCATGGCTACGACGTGGTGGACCCGACCGAAGTGAACCCCGAGCTGGGAGGCGAACGTGCCCTGCGCGCGCTTGCCGACCGGGCGCGGGCGAGTGGCATGGGGCTGGTGCTGGACATCGTGCCCAACCACATGGCCGCGCACGCGGACAACCGCTGGTGGTGGGACGTGCTGCAGCATGGCCGCGCCAGCCCGTATGCCCACTGGTTCGACATCAACTGGAAGGCGCCGCTGGCAGGCGGCGCGCTGCAGCTGCCGATCCTGGATCGACCGCTGGACGCGGCCATCGAGGACCGCGTGCTGCGCGTAGAGCACGAGGCTGGCGTTGCGGTGCTGCGTCACCACGAGGCGCGGTTGCCGCTGGCGCCCGGCACGGTGCCCGATGCCGCCCCCGATGGGCTGCGCGGCGTCATCGAGGCCCAGGCCTACCGCCCGATCTGGTGGCGGCTGGGCGACGACCGCTTGAACTACCGGCGCTTCTTCACCATTTCCAGCCTGGTCGCCCTGCAGGTGCACCACGACGCGGTGTTCGACACCGTGCACCGCCTCCCGCTGGCGTTCCTGGCCGAAGGGCTGGTGGACGGCCTGCGCGTGGACCACGTGGACGGCATTGCCGACCCGCAGGCCTACCTGCAGCGCCTGCGCACCGCGATGGACAGCGCCTGCGCCACGCACCGCGTTGCGCCCCTGCTGTGGGTGGAAAAGATCCTGGCGCCGGACGAGGAACTGCCGGCGTCGTGGGCCTGCGACGGGACTACCGGCTACGATTTCATGGACCAGGTCTCGGCCTGGCTGCACGACGCGTCGGGCGAGGCACCGCTGGCCCGGCAGTGGCAGCAGGCCACGGGGCGCACCACGTCGTTCGGCGAGGAAGAACGGCGGGCGCGCGATGAAATACTGGCGCGTGGCCTGCGCAGCGAGTTCGACACACTGCTGCGACACCTGCTGCGCATGGAGCGCGCCGCGTTGCCGGCCAGCGCCCGGTTCGGGCGTGCGCTGCTGTCGCGTGCGTTGACCGCGCTGCTGGTGCGGTTCCCGGTTTATCGGACGTATGCCACGCCAACCTGTTTCGACGAACACGACCAACGTCGCTGGGACGCAGTGCTGGACAGCGTGGCGCGCGAGGAACCGGCGGATACGGCGCTGGCGGCGGGCTGGATAGCCGCCTGCTTCCGCGACGACGGCGGTAATGCGCGCGCACGCGCCACGCTGCGGCGGCGCTTCCAGCAGCTCAGCGCGCCGCTCAACGCCAAGGCGGTGGAGGACCGCGCGTTCTACCGCTACGGCGTGCTGCTCTCGCGCAACGAGGTGGGCAGCCGTCCCGACCATTTCGCCCTGTCCACGCGTGCCCTGCATACGCGCACGCTGATGCGCGCCCATCGCCAACCGCAGGCCATGCTGGCCACGGCCACCCATGACCACAAGCGCGGTGAAGACAGCCGTGCGCGGTTGGCGGTGCTGTCCGAGCAGCCGCAGTGGTGGGGCAGGCTGGTGCGGACATTGGATCGTCGCGCTGCACGCGTCGGGATGGCCCTGCCGCCGCCGGCGGTGCGCCACATGCTGTGGCAGACCCTGCTCGGCGCGTGGCCGATGCAGGGCCTGCACGATCCGCGCAGCTTCGCGGAAAGGGTCGTGCAGTGGCAGCTGAAGGCGTTGCGTGAGGCCGATCTGTTTTCCTCCTGGACAGACCCGGATAGCGCCTTCGAGGCGCGCACGCAGGCCTTCATCGAACAGCTGCTGCTGCACCCGGCGACGGCCTCGCTGCGCGGCACCCTCCAGCAGGCGGCCGAGCACGTCGGTGCCGCCGGCGCCCGCAACGGGCTGGCCCAGCTGGCGCTGCGGCTGACCCTGCCGGGCGTGCCCGACCTGTACCAGGGCGCCGAGGGCTGGGACCTGTCGCTGGTGGATCCGGACAATCGCCGCGAGGTGGACTACGCGCAGCGCCGCGCCTGGCTCGACGATGCACGCCGTTGGCCGCAGCTGCTGGTGCAGTGGCAGGACGGCGCGGTCAAGGCGCGCCTGCTGCGGCACGTGCTGGCCCTGCGCCGCGAACAGCCGGCGCTGTTTGCCGAAGGCACCTACCAACCCCTGCATGCGGACCGCGAGGTGGCGATGCTGGCCTTCCAGCGCGAACACGCCGGCCAGCGGCTGCTGGTGGCGGTGGCGCGCCACACCGCGGCGCAGCCTGCCCGGCAGGGCGCCGCGCTGTCCGGTTCGCATTGGGGCGGGGCAACCCTGACGGTCCCGCCAGGTCATTACCGCAACCTCCTGACCGGCGCGGCGCTGGTCAGTGATGGCACTCCCCTGCGCCTGCGGCAGCTGTTCGACGGCAGCCCGGTCGCGATTCATTCAACCTGCTGAGATACGACGATGGACGAGCAACAGAAAGCCGAACGCACCCGGGAACTGGCCCGGCAGATCTGGGAGGCGGAAGGCCGCCCGGAAGGACAGTCGGCACGTCATTGGCAGATGGCCGAGCGGCTGGTCGCCGCCGAGATCGAAGCGCTCCTGCACGACCAGGAGGTGCCGCGATGAGTACCGGCAACGGCGCAGGACATACCCGGGTCAGGGCAGGGCGACCTTACCCGCTGGGCGCCACCTGGGATGGGCTGGGCGTCAACTTCTCGCTGTACAGCCGGCACGCCACGCAGGTGGAGCTGTGCCTGTTCAACGAACGCGGGCGCGAGGTGGAGCGGATCCGCCTGCCCGAGTACACCGACGAGATCTGGCACGGCTACCTGCCGGACGCGCGGCCCGGCCAGCGCTATGGCTACCGCGTGCACGGGCCGTACGCGCCGGAGGCCGGCCACCGCTTCAACCCCAACAAGCTGGTGATGGACCCGTACGCCAAGCAGCTGGTCGGGCAGATCAAATGGGCGCCGCACCTGTTCGGCTACACCCTGGGCCACAAGGACAAGGACCTGAGCTTCGACCGGCGCGACAGCGCGGCCTACGTGCCGCGCTGCGTGGTGGTCGACCCGGCGTTCACCTGGGGTGCCGACCGCAGCCCGGCCACGCCGTGGGACCGGACGGTCATCTACGAGGCGCACCTGCGCGGGTTGTCGATGCAGCACCCGGCCGTGCCCGAGGCCATGCGCGGCACGTTCTCGGCGCTGCGTTCCGACGCGCTGTCCGACCACCTGCGGCAGCTGGGCGTGACCGCGCTGGAGCTGCTGCCGGTGCATGCGCACGTGGACGACCAGTACCTGGTCGAGCGCGGGCTGAAGAACTACTGGGGCTACAACACGCTCGGCTTCTTCGCACCGGACCCGTCCTTCCTCTCCACCAGCACCATCGCCGAGTTCAAGCAGATGGTGGCCAGCCTGCACGACGCCGGACTGGAGCTGATCCTCGACGTGGTCTACAACCACACCGCCGAGGGCAACGAACTCGGTCCGACGCTGTCGTTCAAGGGCATCGACAACGCCAGCTATTACCGCCTGGCCGACGATCGCCGCTACTACATCAACGACACCGGCACCGGCAACACGTTCGACCTCACCAATGCCGGCGCGCTGCGCATGGTGATGGACTCGCTGCGCTACTGGGTGCAGGACATGCACGTGGACGGCTTCCGCTTCGACCTGGCCACCATCCTCGGGCGCGAACGCGCCGGCTTCGATCCGTCCGGCAGCTTCCTCGATGCGGTGCGCCAGGACCCGGTGCTGAGCCAGGTGAAGCTGATCGCCGAACCCTGGGACATCGGGCCCGGCGGGTACCAGCTCGGCAACTTCGCGCCGGGCTGGGCCGAGTGGAACGACCGCTTTCGCGACAACCTGCGCGCGTTCTGGAAGGGCGACGAAGGCCAGCTCTCCGAGTTCGCCACGCGCCTGATGGGCTCGGCGGACCTGTTCGACCACAACGGGCGCCGGCCGTCGGCGTCGGTCAATTTCGTGACCGCGCACGACGGGTTCACCCTGCACGACCTGGTGAGCTACAACGACAAGCACAATCTGGAAAACGGCGAGGAAGGCCGCGACGGGACCGATCACAACATTTCCTGGAACCACGGCGCGGAGGGGGCGACCGACGACCCCGGCATCCTGGCGCTGCGTCGCCGGCAGATGCGCAACCTGCTGGCCAGCCTGCTGCTCGCGCAGGGCACGCCGATGCTGCTTGCCGGGGACGAGTTAGGCCGCACCCAGAACGGCAACAACAACGCGTACTGCCAGGACAACCCGATCAACTGGATCGACTGGGAGCGCGCGGCGAGCGAAGAAGGCCAGCAGCAGTCGCTGTTCGTACGCCGCCTGCTGGCGCTGCGCCGACGCTACCCGCAGCTGCGTCGCAGCCGCTTCCTCGACGCCCGCGACGGCCACGGCACCGACGCCGCGCACTGGATCCGGCCGGACGGCCAGCCGATGCAGGAAGGCGACTGGCACGCACCGCAGCAGCGGGCCTTGATGCTGCAGCTGCCGGCGATGCCCGCTGATGGCGACGGCAACGGCAACGGGGTGGAGGGCATCCAGCTGTTGCTGCTGGTCAATGCCGCCGCAGAGCCGCAGGCCTTCGTGCCGCCGCCGTTGGACAACACGCCCTGGCGGCTGTTGATCACCTCCGTCGACGACGCGCCGGTGCAGGCCGACGAGCAGGGGCACTGGCACCTGCCGGACCGCGCCATCGCGTTGCTGGCCAGCCGGGGCAGCAATACGCACTGACCGCGTTGCCTCCCGCGTTCAGGGCTCGTCCGCGGGCGACATTCCGGGCGGGCGCGACAGCCACACCGGGCCTTCGCGGGCCCGGTCGTAGCCGACCTGGTAGAGCACGGTCATGCGCGCCGGATCAAAGCTGGCGGCGTCGGCCAGCGCAAGCCGGGAATCGATGGTGACCCAGGCAAAGCGCGCACCGTCGCGCCGGGCGTACGCGTACTCGCGGAACAGGTCGCCGATCATCCCGGCGCGGCCGGCGACGTCGATGGAACGGAAGGCTATGCCGCGCAGCGAACGCTCCGCCGGGTCCGACGCCGCGGCCAGCTGGCCATTGTGGATCATGAAAGTATCGTAGGTGGCAGGTGCGCGTGACAGCCGGTTGTAGAGGCGCTGGGGATCGATGATGCCGGCGTGCAGGAAAATGTTGGCGGCAACGAAGCCGTCCACATGCATTTCGTCGAAGCGCTTGCCCAGCACATCGACCTCGATCAGTACCGGCGGAAAGGCGATCGGGATCGAGGCCGACGCCAGCATCACGCGTCGGAACAGCGCCAGCGCCTCGGGCGATCCGCGCGTGGCGATCAGGCCCATGTTCCAGACCACGAACTGGCGCGAATCCAGATCTGCCGTCCCCATGTAGAGACGACGCCCGGCCCGGTGTTCGACGGCGATCCTGGCCAGCAGCGGCGCGTCGATGGCGCGTGCGATCAGAGCTTCCAGCGGCGCGGTGTTCGCCAGTGCATCGCGGCGAAGCAGCGCCATCAGCGGGTTGCCGGCCGCGAATACGTCGGCGTCGGAGGTGGTGGTGTAGAAGCGTCGCAGCGCCTGGTCGTAGTCCGGGCCGAGAAACGCATAGGGCGCCATCAACGCACCGGTGGATACGCCGGTGACGATCTTGAAGGTGGGGCGGGTGCCGGTCGCGGTCCAACCATTGAGAAAGCCCGCGCCGAAGGCACCATTGGCGCCCCCGCCGGACAGGGCCAGATGTGGGTAGTGGATGCGCCCGTCGGCGGCCACCGGAAACTGATCCGCGCGCTCATCGCGGATGGACTGCTCGAAGTCGAGCTCCATGTCGCGGTTCGGCCGGCCAGCCCAGGCACGCACGTCCGGCATGCCGGGTACCACCGCCCAGGCGATCTGGTCGGCGGGCACCGGGGTGCGGGGGAGGGTGGCGCAGCCGCCGAGCAGCAGGCACACCGCCAGGACAGCGGCCAGGAGCGGAAGGCGGCGGAAGGCATGGATCGCATCCATGCGCCCAGCGTGGCATCGACCCGGACCCGGTTCCACAGTAATTCCCGCAGCGTCTCTACAGATCCCAGGCGGGTGGGGTGCCGAATCCTTCCAGCAGGAACGCCGTCACCTCGCGCACCTTGCGCGACCGCAGCTTGTTCTCAGGTGACAGCAGCTGGATGTAGGAGGTCTCGGTCGCAACCGAGCCTTCCCACGCCCCGAGCAGCGGCACCAGTTGCTGCTTCGCAAAGCTTTCGCGGTGGTACAGCCAGCTGGGGAAGAGCACTACGCCGTGGCCTTCCAGGGCCGCGGCAAGCAGCACTTCGGCGTTGTTGCTGCAGAGCGGACCGCTTACGTTGATGCCTTCGAACGGCTGTGAAGGTGACTCGCGGAAGTACCAGCGTTGCCTGCCGAATTGTCCCTTGTAGAGCAGGCAGCGGTGGTCGAGCAGGTCGGCCGGTGTTTCGGGCGTGCCGTGCTCGGCCAGATAGGCGGGGCTGGCTGCGACGATCTGCTGCTGCGCGGCGAGGGTCCGGCCGATCAACCCGGAATCGACCCGCGGCCCTATCCGGACCGTGATATCCACGCCTTCCTGCACCGGGTCGATATACGCATCGGTGAGCTGCAGCTCGACCTCCAGCGCCGGATGCGCCGCTTGCAACTGGTTGACCAGCGGCGCCACGTGCAGTCGACCGAATGCCTCCGGGGCATTGATCCGCAGGCGACCATGCAGCGCGCCGTCGTCGCGGCCCAGGTCGTCCACGGCCGCATCCAGCAGTTCGACCGCTTCGCGGGCCTGCTGGTAAAAGCGTTCGCCTTCCTCGGTCAGCCGCACCGCACGGGTGCTCCGGTAGAACAGCTGCCGGCCCAGGTCCTTCTCAAGCGTGGCGATGAAACGGGACACCGACGATGCCGGTACCTGGAAATGCCGGGCGGTCGCGAGAAAGCTGCGCGTGGTGGCCACCATCAGGAAGTAGCGCAGGGCCTTGAGCTGCATGGGAATGCTCCGCTAATGCTGTTTCAGCAATTGTGATTTGCCGTGTGGCGGGATTGTAGCTGTATCGGCATCTACCTACGATGGCCGCCTGCCCGCACTGGCGGGCCCCTCCCCAGGAACACCGCAATGACGTCCTTGTTCACCCCGTTCGATCTCGCCGGCACGCCGCTCCGCAACCGCGTGGTGATGGCCCCGCTGACCCGCGCCCGCGCGCCCAACGACATCGCCGACGAGCGCATCGCGCTCTATTACGCCCAGCGCGCTACCGCCGGCCTGATCGTCAGCGAAGGCACCCCCATCTCGCAGGAAGGGCAGGGTTACCTGTTCAACCCGGGCATCTTCCGCCCGGAACAGATCGAGGGCTGGCGCCTGGTCACCAACTCGGTGCATGCCGTGGGCGGCCGCATCGTGGCCCAGCTCTGGCACGTGGGCAGGGTTTCGCACCCGACCATCCAGGCCGATGGCCGCCTCCCGGTGAGCGCCAGCTCCAAGCAGCCGGTGGGCGCGCAGGCGTTCGGCCTTGACGACGCCGGCAACCCCGCGCTGATCGCGCCGCCGGCACCGCGACAGCTGGCCACGGATGAAATCGCCCGCATCGTCGGCGAGTTCGCCCAGGCCGCCGCCAATGCAATCGACGCCGGCTTCGACGGCGTGGAGATCCACGGCGCGAACGGTTACCTGTTCGAGCAGTTCATGAACCCGCTGGTCAACGACCGCACCGATCAGTACGCGGCCGACACCATGGAAAACCGCCTGCGCTTCACTCTGGAGGTGATCGACGCGGTGGTGGCCCGCATCGGTGCGGAGCGCACCGGCATCCGCCTGTCGCCCTACGGGCAGCTGTTCGACATGCCGCTGCACGACGGCATCGACGAAACCTACGGCGTGCTGAGCAAGGCCATCGGCGAGCGTGGGCTGGCCTTCGTCCACCTGATGGACCAGTCCGGGTTCAAGGTGGGCGATGTGGTCGTCGACCCCGGCGCCGAAGGTGGCTTCCAGGGCCTGCTGCGCACCATCAAGGGCAACCTGCCCAACACCGCGCTGATCCTTGCCGGTGGCCTGGACCGTGCACGCGCCGAGCAGTTGATCGACGCCGGCCTGATCGACCTCGCGGCCTTCGGCACGCCGTTCATCGCCAACCCGGACCTGGTGGCGCGCCTGCAGAACGGCTGGCCGCTCAACACCCCGGACCGCACCACGTTCTATGGCGGTGGCGCGAAGGGCTACACCGATTACCCGGCGTACGCCGCGGCCTGATCGGCGAACGCATCGGTGGCGCGCACCAGCGCGTCCACCGTGGCCGGCTCGGTCGCGCTGTGGCCGGAGAGCACCATCTCCAGCCTGGCTTCCGGCCATGCCTGGGACAGGTCCCAGGCACTGCGCGGCGGACAGATGATGTCGTAGCGCCCCTGCACGATCACCCCGGGCAGGTGGCGGATGCGGTCGATGTCGCGCAGCAGCTGGCCGTGTTCCAGAAACGCGTTGTGGCGGAAGTAGTGCGCCTCGATCCGTGCCTTGGCCAGGGTATCCAGCGGATCGGCGTCGGACACGGCATCCACCTCGTGCACCAGCGTGGCGGCGAAGTCCTCCCAGCCCAGCCAGGCCTGCGCGGCCGCGATGCGGGTGGCGCTGTCGTCGCTGTCCATTCGCTGCCAATAGGCTTCAATCATGTTGCCGTGCGCTTCCTCTGGCAGATGGGCGGCATAGCGCGCCCAGCGCTCGGGAAACACCCAGCGCGCACCGCCATCGGCTTCATTGAACCAGCGGTTCTCTTCTGCACGGCCCAGGTAGACGCCGCGTACGATCACGCCGGTGGCACGGTCGGGGTGCGCCTGCGCATACGCCAGTGCCAGCGTGGAACCCCACGAGCCACCGAACACCAGCCAGCGTTCGATGCCCAGCCGGGCACGCACGGTTTCGATATCGGCCACCAGATGCGCGGTGGTGTTGTCGCGCAGTTCGCCGAACGGGGTGGAGCGGCCGCTGCCACGCTGGTCGATCAGCACGATCCGGTAACGCGCCGGATCGAAGAAGCGCCGGTGCGTCGGCGATACCCCTGCACCGGGGCCGCCATGCAGGAATACCACCGGGATGCCGCCTGGGGTTCCGCATTCCTCCACATACAGCGTATGCAGGTCATCGACCGGGAAGTGGTGCTCGCGGAACGGGGTGGCCGGCGGATAGAGCGTGCGCATGGCGAAAACCTTGGGCGGGTGCCTGCCAAGCATAGCCCAGGCGTCAGTCAGTCGCGGTCCACGTCGACATCGACATCCCGTGCGGTATCGCGCAGCAGTTCGACGGTAAAGCGGGGTGAGCCGCGCTGCGCCGTGATGACGATATCCTCGCCGCCCACTACGACGGCCGCATAGCGTTCGCCGAGCCGGGTCGCCAGTGCATCGCGGGCGGCACGCGCGATCTCGCTGTCCGACTCGCCCTTTCGGATCGGAACATCGACGTGCATCGGCGACTCTTCCTGCACCCACAGGCGGAAGCTGATGATGCCGTCTGAATCGGCTGCGTCGTGGAACTCCAGCCGCCAGCGGTCGGCCGGCTCCGGTCGCGGTGCCTGGTTGGCGTTCGGCATGAGGAGCGGAGCAAACTGCGCATACGCAGGCGCATCCGGGGCAGGCAACGCGCACAGGGTGACCAACACCACCGCCAGGGTGTTTCTGATCGCCTGCGGATTCATGCTGGACGCTCCGCTGTTGGCCGAGGGGCCAACCCAGTGTGAGCCTTGCATGAAAAACCGTCGGCCGCATCGGAAAATCTGCGTGGCCGTGATCGGTATTTCTACGCAGCGGAAGGTAAGGTGGGCAGCCATGACGCCTTCGCCCGCTGCCGCCCTGATGTTGTTCGAACCCGCTACCAGCGCCTGGTTCGCCTCGGCATTTCCCGCGCCCACCCCGGTACAGACCGCGGCGTGGCGCGCCATCGGTGCGGGCGAGCACACGCTGGTGATCGCGCCGACCGGATCTGGCAAGACCCTGGCGGCGTTCCTGCACGCCATCGACCAGCTGTACCGGGCACGACAGCAGGAGGCCGCGCGCCCCGGCGCGTCGAAGGCGCCGCCGCGCCGCACCCGTGTGCTCTACCTGTCGCCGATCAAAGCGCTTGGCGCCGATGTGCAGCGCAACCTGCAGGTGCCGTTGCAGGGCGTGGACGCCGAACGGGAACGGCGGGGCGATCCCGCGGTGGCGCTGACGGTCGGCATCCGCACCGGCGACACTCCCGTGGCTGAACGTGCGCGACTGCTGCGGAGGCCACCGGACATCCTGATCACCACGCCCGAATCGCTGTTCCTGATGCTGACCTCGAAGGCGCGAGAGACCCTGCGCGAGGTCGATACCGTGATCGTGGATGAAATCCATGCGGTGGCGGGCAGCAAACGCGGCACCCATCTGGCGCTCAGCCTGGAACGGCTGGACGCATTGCTGCAGGTGCCCGCGCAACGCATCGGCCTGTCGGCCACGGTGCGCCCGGTCGAGCAGGTCGCTGCCTTCCTGGGCGGCGACCGGCCGGTCACCGTGGTCGACCCGGCCAGCCCGCGCAAGCTGGACGTCAGCATCGTGGTGCCGGTGGAGGACATGGCGGACCTGCCACCCCACGCAGGGCCGGGCGCGGAAAGGGAGCCGAGCGGACGGGTGGGCTCGATCTGGCCGCACGTGGAAGCAAGCATCCTCGACCAGGTGCTGGCGCGGCGCTCCACCATCGTGTTCGCCAACTCACGCGGGGTGGCCGAGAAGCTGACCGCGCGGCTCAACGAACTGCATGCCGAACGCACCGCACGCGCGGCCGGCCAGCCGCCTGTCGCGCCCGTACCCGAGCAGTACGGCTCGTTCACCGGCAGCACGGTGTCGCGGGTGGTGGCCAGCCCAGAGCTGATCGCGCGCTCCCACCACGGCTCGGTGTCCAAGGAACAGCGGCGCGACATCGAGCAGTCGCTCAAGGACGGTTCGCTGCGCTGCGTGGTGGCGACCTCCAGCCTGGAGCTGGGCATCGACATGGGGCTGGTGGACCTGGTCATCCAGGTCGCGGCACCGCCGTCGGTGGCCAGTGCGCTGCAGCGGATCGGCCGGGCCAGCCACCAGGTCGGCGGCACCTCCACCGGGCTGGTCTACCCGCGCACGCGACGTGACCTGATCGACGCCACCGTGGCGATCGAGCGGATGCTGGAAGGGCGCATCGAAGCGGTGGATCCGCCGCGCAACCCGCTGGACGTGCTGGCCCAGCAGACCGTGGCGGCGGCCTCGATGGAGCCGCTGGATGTCGACGCCTGGTATGCGCGCGTGCGTCGCGCGGCGCCGTACCGCAGCCTGCCGCGCAGTGCGTTCGATGCCACCCTGGACATGCTGGCCGGGCGCTACCCGTCCGACGACTTCGCCGGCTTCCGCCCGCGCCTGGTGTGGAACCGGCAGAGCGGTGAACTGAGCGCACGGCCGGGGGCCAAACAGCTGGCGGTGACCAGCGCCGGGACCATTCCCGACCGTGGCATGTACAGCGTGATGCTGCCCGAAGGCGAAGAACGTGCCGGCTCGCGCCGGGTCGGCGAGCTGGACGAGGAAATGGTCCACGAATCACGGGTCAATGACGTGATCACGCTGGGGGCCACTTCCTGGCGGATCGAGCGGATCACGCATGACCAGGTCGTGGTCACGCCCGCGCCTGGGCGCTCGGCACGGCTGCCGTTCTGGCGGGGCGAAGGCGTGGGCCGCCCGGCGGAACTGGGCGAGGCGGTGGGCGCGTTCCTGGCCGCGCTGGATGCCGACGCGGGCAACGACACGCTTGCACCGGCGTTGCTCACGCGCTTGCAGGGCGCGGGTCTTCAGCCCAATGCGATCGGGAACATCATTGGCCTGCTGGATGAGCAGCGCGCGGCAACCGGCGTGCTGCCAACCGACCGCCGGCTGGTGGTGGAACGTTGCCGTGACGAATCCGGCGATTGGCGGGTGATGCTGCATTCGCCCTACGGACGACGCATCCACGATCCCTGGGCGCTGGCACTGGCAGGGCGCATCCAGGAGCGCTGGGGCGTGGACCCGGCGGTGGTGGCCAGCGATGACGGCATCATCGTGCGGATTCCCGATTCGTCTGGGCGGCTGCCGGGCGCCGAGCTGTTCCTGTTCGAGCCCGAACGGCTGCGCCGCGAGGTGACACTGGCCGTAGGCGGTTCGGCGCTGTTTGCCGCACGGTTCCGCGAGTGCGCGGCGCGGGCCCTGTTGCTGCCGCGAAGCAAGCCGGGAAAGCGCTCACCGCTGTGGCAGCAGCGCCTGCGCGCCGCCGAGCTGCTCGCCATCGCGCAGCGCTATCCGGAATTCCCGATCCTGATAGAGGCGGCGCGCGAGTGCCTGCAGGATGTCTACGACCTGGATGCGCTGGACACGCTGATGCAGCGGCTGGCCGACGGCCGCATCGAGATCGCCGAGGTCACCACCGAGGTGCCGTCTCCGTTTGCCGCCAACCTGCTGTTCGGCTACGTGGCCGAGTTCATGTATGGCACCGATGTGCCGCTGGCCGAGCGCCGCGCGTCGGTGCTGTCGCTGGATGCCGGGCTGCTGGGTGACCTGCTCGGCCAGGTGGATCTGGGTGAACTCCTTGATCCCGCCGTTGTGGAACAGGTGGGGCTGGAGTTGCAGCGGTTGGCACCAGGGCGGCAGGCGAAAGGCAGGGAAGGGCTTGCCGACCTGCTGCGCGAGCTGGGCCCGTTGAGCGCAACGGACATCGCAGCGCGCCTCATCGATGCAGACAGCGTCGGCACGCTTCTGCTTTCGCTCCAGGGCGAGCAGCGCATCGTTTCCGTCCAGGTGGCCGGGCGGCCGGTCTGGGCCGCCGTGGAGGACGCCGCCCGCTTGCGGGATGCGCTCGCCGTTGAACTGCCAGGCAGCGTACCCGCCGTGTCCCTGCAGCCTTCCAGCGATCCGTTGGGCGAGCTGCTCGGACGCTACGCGCGCACCCATGCGGCATTCACCACGGGCGATGCAGCCCGCCACTGGGGGCTGGGCGTGGCCGTGGTGGATGCGGCGCTGGAGCATCTGGCCGGACAGGGCAAGGTGCTCAGTGGTCATTTCGGCGCGGGGAACGCGCGCGACGACGGCGCCGATGCTGCAACGGTTCCGTTGGCGCGCCGCGAATGGGTGGGCGACGCGGTGTTCCAGCGCCTGCGCCTGCGCTCCCTGCAGGCCGCGCGTGAAGCGACCCGTCCGGCCAGCCGTGAAGCGTATGCGGCGCTGCTGCTGGAGCGGCATGGGCTGGTGGCCGACGCGACGGTGGCATCGCGCTCCAGCGCAGTACCCGCGCACGGCGCGCTGGAAGGTGGCGACGGCGTCCTGCGCGTGATCGAGCTGCTGGCCGGAGTTCCGATGCCGGTGTCGGCGTGGGAGCACCAGATCCTGTCGGCGCGGGTAGCCGACTACACCCCGACGATGCTGGACGAACTGCTGGCGACCGGCACGGTGGCGTGGGTGGGTCATGGCCGCCTGGGCGAGGATGACGGCCTGGTGTCGCTTCACGTGCAGGAGGGCATGGGCGAAACGCTGCCTGTCGTGCAGGCGATCGAACCTTCGCCCTTGCAGGCCGCGCTGTTGACGGTAATGGCCGATGGCGGTGCGTTCTTTGCACGACAACTGGCCACCGCGGTGCAGGCGCGCCTGGCTGCTGCCGGCGTGGACGATGTCGTGGTCGATGCCGAGACGCTGCACACCGCGCTGTGGGAACTGGCGTGGTCCGGCTTGGTGACCACCGATCTGTGGACGCCGCTGCGGCACCTGTCGGCCTCGCGACCCGCGCGCCCGCGGGCGACGACCTCTGCGCGACAGAACCGCTACGCCCGGGGCAGGGCGATGATGGATCCGCTCGGCGCTGCGGGCGGCCTGCAGCCGATGGCGACCACGTTGGCCACGCCTACCCTCGCGGGTCGATGGTCGCTGCTGCAGCGGCCGTTGGTCAGCGATACGGTGCGTGCGGTCGCGCTGGCGAACGGGCTGCTGGAGCGCCACGGTATCGTGACGCGCGGCGCGGCCATTGCCGAAGGCATCGCCGGGGGTTTCCCCGCGCTGGTGCAGGTCTATCGCGGCATGGAGGATGCCGGCCGGGTGCTGCGCGGGCGGTTCGTGGACGGGATGGGCGGCGCACAGTTCGCCGAACGTGGCATGGTCGATGCCCTGCGTGAGGTAGCCGAGGCGCAGCAGCCCGGGCGGGTCGGGTTCAGCGTGGGACTGTCCGCGGCGGACCCTGCCAATCCGTTCGGTCCGGTGCTGCCATGGCCGGCGCACCGCGTGTCACAGCGGCCGGTACGACGGCCCGGTGCACTGGTGGTGATCGGCGGCGGGCGCCTGCGCATGTACCTGGCCCAGGGCGGGCGGCAACTGCTGACGTGGTTCGAGCCGGGCGCGCCTGGCGAAGACGCGGCGCTGACCGCGGCCGCCCAGGCGCTGGTCATCGCACTGCGACGCGGGCGGCGCATGACGTTCACCCTGGAATTGATCGACGATGCGCCCATCCAGCGCGATGCGGTGACCGAGGCACTGCGTGCGGCGGGTTTCTCCAGCGCGCCACGCGGCCTCGACTGGCAATCCTGAAGCCACGGCGTCAGTCGTCGATCAGGCCGAGTTCGTGCGCGGCGCGCAGATCGTCCGGGGTATCGATATCCAGCGCGAGGGCAGGGGCGTGCAGCACGCCGACCGTTCCGGGTTCCAGCGCGCGCAGCCGTGCGCGGAAGCCGCTGTCACCCTGGCCGTCGGCGAGATCGGCGAACCATGCGCCGGGCACCACCGCCGGCACGCCGAGCGTGCCCAGCAGCAGGGTGGCCGCGCAGCCTGAGGTTGACTGGCTGGCACTGTCCAGCAACGCCTGCAGATGCGCAGCCTCCAGCGCGGGCTGGTCGCAGGCGACCACAAGCACCCGTGCGGAGGCCTGGACCATCGGCGCAGCGACCACCAGGCTGCTGCCCATGCCGCGCTGCGGCTGTGGATTGAGCGCCTGCACGCATTCGAGGTCGGCCACCGCATCGGTGAGCGGTCCAGACGCCTCGGGCAGCACCACCACCAGCACCGAAGGTACGGTGCCTGCTGCCAACCGGACCATGCGGTGCAGCAGGGTCTCGCCCTCGCGGCGCAGGAGCTGTTTAGGGCGGCCCAGCCGCGTGCTTGCGCCTGCGGCGAGCACCACGGCGGCATGGGCGTTGATCACGGCACTTCCGGCACGCCGTGCCGCCATGCCTGCAGCTGGGCGGCAATGCTCAGTGCAATGGCCTCCGGCCCCCGCCCACCCAGCCCCAGCCCGATCGGCGAACGCAGGCGAGGGGACAGCGCTGCCCGTGCTTGCGGGGACAGCAGCTTGAACAGGTCGTCGCGCCTTCGGCCCGGCCCCAGCAATCCGATGAAGGGAATGGAGGTGGCCGCCAGTGCGTCCAACGCTTCCCGGTCCAGCTCGAAATTGTGGTGCATCACCAGAACCGCATCCGGAAACGGCCCGTTGGTCCACCGCGTGCTGCAATCGGTGGACGAACCCGCGGTAGCACCCGACCGTTGGTCGGGTGGCGCGACAGCAGCAAGCCGCCCCTGCCACCGCGGGCGCGGCTCACGCACCTCAACCCGCCATCCCAGGCCCATCAGCAGGGGCACCAGCGGCGCGGCCTCCGGGCCCGCGCCCAGCACCACCACGCTCGGCGCACGCCGCCATTGCAGCTGCCACTCCCGGCGAGGTGCTTCCCAGTCGACCGGCGGACTGGCGATGTCATGGGAGAGGCCCATGTCGCCACAGCGCCACTGCAGCACACCCGTGCCGTGCAGCGTCAGTTCAAGCGTTTCCTCTCCCCGCAGCCACGGGTCAAGCACGCTGTCGATGCCGGCAAGCGACGTCAGCGGAATCAACACCACCCGTTGCCGCCCACGGCATCCCACCGCGTTGCCGGCAAACAACGCATCATCATCGCGGGTATCGATCTCCATCCATGCCAAGCTGTTCTCGTCCACGGCCTGCATCGCGCGGCGCTCAATCTCCGGCTCCAGGCAGCCACCGCTGAGCCAGCCGACGTGGCCGTGATCGGAAAACAGCACCACCGTGCCGGCGCGCGTATAGGTGGACCCTTCGGTTTCCAGCACCACCGCCAGCGCCGCGCGGCGACCCTCGCGCAGCGCATCGAGGGTCGCCTCGAACACGAGGCCGGGGTTACCGTCCTCGGCATCCAGCGGCGTACTGGCCAGGCCGGCACTCATCCCAGCGCGGGCAGCCCGGCCAGCAGTTTGTCCAGCGTGATCGGATATTCGCGCACGCGGGTGCCGGTGGCGTTGTAGATCGCATTGGCTACCGCCGCACTGACACCGCACAGGCCGAGCTCGCCCACGCCCTTGGCCTTCATCGGCGACGACACCGGGTCGGTCTCGTCCAGGAACACCACCTCCTGGTGGGGAATGTCGGCATGCACGGGCACTTCGTAGCCGGCCAGGTCGTGGTTGACGAAGAAGCCCAGCCGCGTGTCCACCGCCAGCTCTTCCGACAAGGCCGCGCCCACGCCCATGGTCATGGCGCCAATCACCTGGCTGCGCGCGGTTTTGGGGTTGAGGATGCGCCCTGCGGCGCACACCGCCAGCATGCGCCGGATCCGGCTTTCGCCGGTGGCGACATCCACGCCTACTTCGACGAAATGCGCGGCGAAGGTGGACTGCTGGAACTTCTCTTCCAGTTCGGCGAACTCGATGGTGTCTTCCACCACCAGCTCGCCGTCGGCTGCGGCCTTGCCCAGCGCGAAGCGCTTGCCGCCGGCGCTGACCTGGCCGTCGGCAAAGGTCGCGGTGGCCGGGTCCAGTCCCAGTTTCGTCGCCACCGCCTCGCGCAGCTTGGTGCACGCCGCGAACACGCCGGCAGTGGAACTGTTGGCGCCCCATTGGCCGCCGGAACCCGCCGAGGCCGGGAAGCTGGAATCGCCCAGCTTCACCGTCACCTTCTCAATGGGCACGCCCAGCATCTCTGCGGCGGTCTGGCCCAGGATGGTGTAGCTGCCGGTGCCGATGTCGGTCATGTCGGTTTCCACCGTGACCTGGCCCGTGGCATCCAGGCGCACGCGCGCACCCGACTTCATCACCAGGTTGTTGCGGAAGCCGGCGGCCACGCCCATGCCCACCAGCCAGCGGCCATCGCGCTGCTGGCCGGGGCGCGCATTGCGCTTGTCCCATCCAAAGCGCTGCGCACCGTCGCGCAGGCACTGCACCAACTGGCGCTTGGAGAAGGGTCGTTCCGGATTGGCCGGGTCCACCTGGGTGTCATTGCGGATGCGGAACTCCACGGGATCAAGGCCCAGCTTCTCGGCCATTTCATCCATCGCGATCTCCAGCGCCATCAGCCCCGGGGTTTCGCCCGGCGCGCGCATGGCGTTGCCTTCGGGGAGGTCCAGGTGCGCCAGGCGCAACCCGGCCAGCCGGTTTGCGCCTGCATACATCAGCTTGGTCTGCTGGATCGCTTCTTCGGGGGAGCCGCCGGGCAGGTTGCCCGACCACGATTCGTGACCGATCGCGGTAAGCGTCCCCTGCGCGGTGGCGCCCAGCCGGATGCGCTGCAGCGTGGCGGGACGATGGGTGGTGTTGTTGGCGATCTGTGGGCGCGACAGCGCGACCTTGACCGGGCGCTTCGCTGCGCGCGCACCCAATGCCGCCAGCAGCACGTCCGAACGGACGAACAGTTTGCCGCCAAAGCCGCCGCCGATGTACGGCGAAACCAGGCGCACGTTCTCCTTCGGCAGTCCCAGGGTCTTGGCCAGGTCGGTCTTGCCCCAGTCGATCATCTGGTTGGAGGTCCACACCGTGAGCTTGTCGCCTTCCCACGCGGCAAGGGTGGCGTGCGGCTCCATCATCGCGTGCGACTGGTCGGGGGTGTGGTAGAGCGCGTCCAAGGTGACCGGTGCCTCGCCGAAGGCCTTCTCGAAATCGCCCACGCGCGCGTCCGGGTCGGTCTTCTGGAAATTGGTGCCGGCCTTCTTCGCCGCGGCCAGGTCGTAAGCGCCTTTCTGCGTGGTGTAGCGGACCTTGACCAGGCCGGCCGCGGCACGCGCCTGTTCAAAGGTCTCGGCCACCACCAGCGCCAGCGCCTGGTGGTAATGCGAGATCTCCGGCCCGCCCAGCAGCGCGGCGGTATTGCGTTGCGACTTCTGCAATGGCCCGGCGTTGTCGGCGGTGACGATGGCCAGCACCCCCGGGGAGCGGCGTGCGGCATCCAGTTCCATGCTGCTGACCCGGCCCTTGGCGATGCCGGCGGTGACCACGTAGCCGTATGCCGGCGCGGCCACCGCGTCGTGGCGTTCGTAGGCATAGGGGGCATGGCCGGTGGTCTTGAGCGGACCGTCGATGCGATTCAACGGCTGGCCGACCACCTTGAGCTGGTCGATCGGATTCTTTCCTGCAGGCGTGTCGAATTTCATGGCTTATCCCTTCGCCTCCAGCAGCACGGCGGCGAGCGTGCGTTCGGCCAACTGCACCTTGAAGGCGTTCTGTGACGAGGGCGTCGCGCCTTTCAGCAGCGAGGCCATGACGGCAGCCGCACCCTGCGGCAACAGCGCGTCGGCTTCCGGCGTGCGCCAGGGCTTGTATGCCACCCCGCCCAGGGCGACCCGACCACTGCCGTCGCGCTGGACCACCGCGGCCACCGACACCAACGCAAACGCGTACGAGGCGCGATCGCGCACCTTGCGGTAGATGTGCGTCCCGCCAAGCGGAGCAGGCAGCACCGCGGCGGCGATCAATTCGCCCTTGTCGAGCACGGTTTCCACCTGCGGCGTGGTGCCGGGCGCGCGGTACAGGTCATTGAGCGGGATGCGCCGGCTGGAGCCGTCCGGGCGGATGGTTTCCACCACCGCGTCCAGCGCCATCATCGCCACCGCCATGTCGCTGGGATGGGTGGCGATGCAGGCCGGGCTGGCGCCAACCACCGCCAGCTGCCGGCTGACGCCGCCGATGGCGCCGCAGCCACTGCCCGGCAGGCGCTTGTTGCACGGCTGCGCGGTGTCGTAGAAATACGGGCAGCGGGTACGCTGCAGCAGGTTGCCGGCGGTGGTGGCCTTGTTGCGCAGCTGGCCGGAGGCGCCGGCGACCAGCGCGCGGGTGAGCAGGGCGTAGTCGCGACGGATGCGCGGGTCGGCCGCCAGGTCGGTGTTGCGTACCAATGCACCGACGCGCAGGCCGCCTTCGGCGGTGGCTTCGATGGTATCCAGCGACAACCCGTTGACGTCGATCAGGTGCGCGGGCGTTTCGATCTCCAGCTTCATCAGGTCCAGCAGGTTGGTGCCGCCGGCAATGAAGCGCGCGCCCTGGGTGCGGGCCGCCGCAGCGGCCGCTTCGGCCGGCGTAGTGGCACGCTCGTAAGTGAAGGCCCTCATGCGCGCGTTCCTCCGACGTCTTCGATCGCTTCGACGATGTTGGAATAGGCGCCGCAGCGGCAGATGTTGCCGCTCATGCGTTCGCGTATCTCATCGGCGCTGAGCGTGGCGCGGGCGCCGAGGTCATCGGTGACGTGGCTGGGAATGTTGTCGCGCACTTCCTGCAGCACCGCCACCGCCGAGCAGATGTGCCCGGGGGTGCAGTAGCCGCACTGGTAGCCATCGTGCTTGACGAACGCAGCCTGCATCGGGTGCAGTTTGTCCGGGGCGCCCAGGCCTTCGATGGTGGTGATCTTCGCGCCCGGATGCATCACCGCCAGGGTCAGGCAGGCATTGATGCGGCGGCCGTCCACCAGCACCGTGCAGGCACCGCATTGGCCGTGGTCGCAGCCTTTCTTGGTGCCGGTCAGGTGCAGGTGCTCGCGCAGTGCATCGAGCAGGGTGACGCGGGTGTCCAGCTGCAGCGTGCGCGGCTTGCCGTTGACCTCGAAGGCCACCTCGGCGGTCACCGGTGCGCGTGCGCCGGCGGTGTTTCCCTGGGCTTCTGCGACCACGGTGGGGATGACCATGCTGGTGGCCGAGCCGGCGCCGAGTTTCAGCACGTCGCGGCGGGAAAGGGAAAGCTGGGGGGGCGTGCTCATGGGGTGGCTCCTCGTTGGCTGCTGCAGCCTGGCTCACGGGATCGGTACGATGATGATGGTTCAGGGGTGGTCGGCATGCGGTGAAGCGCCATGTGAATGGGGGTTGCCGCCGTGCGAGCAGACCACCCACTCGCTGTCGCCTTCCACGTACAGCTCTTTCTTCCAGACCGGCAGCCGGTGCTTGATCGCATCGATGATGTAGCGGCATGCACCGAAGGCGGCGTCGCGGTGGGGCGAGGAAACGCCGACCCACACGGCCAGCTCGCCTACCGCCAGGCGTCCGCTGCGGTGGACCCCGATCGCATCGATATCGCCGAAGCGCTCGCGGGCTTCGGCCAGGATGGCCTCGCCCTCGCTCTGCGCCAGGGCGGCGTACACCTCGTATTCCAGGCCTTCCACATCGCGGCCGTCGTTGCGGTTGCGCACCCAGCCTTCGAACGCACAGAACGCGCCGTGCGCGGGATTCTGCAGGGCCGAACGCAGCGCCGGCACATCCAGCCCCACCGCGCTTACCGAGAATCCGCTCATCCGCCGTTGACCGGTGGGATGAACACCACGGTGTCGCCGTCCTGCAGCGGGTGGTCCCATCCACAGAAGCGCTCGTTCACGGCCACCCTGAGCGTGGACGCCGGCAGGGTGAAGCCGTGCCGGGCCTGCAGCTGCGCGTAGAGCGTGCCCAGCGAGTCGGCGTCGGTCTCCACGCGTTCGGCACCCCTGTTGGCCTGTTCGCGCAGTTGCGCGAAGTAATTGAGTTCGACCTGGGGCATCAGCTGGTTTCCAGTTGTTGGCGTGCCTGCAGCAGCTCGCCGGGGGTGTTGACGTTGTCCAGGGCACTGCCAGGCGAAGGCAGCGCGTGGATCTGCAACTGCAGCAACGCTTTGCGCGGGCAGTAGTTCCCCGCGTCGAAGCGCTGGCGCAGCAGCGGCGCGGAGGAGGGTTCCCAGATCGCACAGAGCGGCTCGGGCAGGTCGTCGTGGCGGCTGACGAACGCCGTGGCGTCCTTCGCGGGTTGCCGTGCCGCCACCAGCGCGCGCAGCGTGCGCGCATCCAGCAGGGGCAGGTCGCAGGCGATCACCAGCCATGCATGACCGGGGAACGCCTGCTGCGCGGAGAGGATGCCGGCGACGGGACCCACGCTGTCGACGCTGTCCACCAGGGGGGGCAGGCTGCCGCGCAGCGTTTCGCCGCACTGGTCCGGGCGAAGCGAGACGAAGGCCTGCACCACCTCGACATGCCTGAGCAGGGCCCAGGCACGCAGCAGCTGGGGCTGTCCGGCGTAGTCGAGCAGTGCCTTGTCGGCCTGCATGCGGCGGCTGGCACCGCCGGTCAGCAGCAGGGCCGACAGCGGTGCGCTCATGACGGATACGCCAGGTCGGACTTGCCGCCGCGTTTGGACACCAGCCGCACCTGCTCGATCACGATGGCATGGGACAGCGCCTTGCACATGTCATACAGCGTGAGCGCGGCAATGCTGGCCCCGGTCAGGGCCTCCATCTCGACGCCGGTGGTGCCGTGGCAGGCGACCGTGCAGTCGATCACCGCGCTGTCGCCGTCCATGTCGATGGTGATATCGCAGCGCTGCAGGGCGAGCGGGTGGCACAGCGGAATCAATTGCGAGGTGACCTTGGCGCCCATCACCCCGGCAATGTGGGCCACGGTCAGCACCGCGCCCTTGGGCAGCACGAAGCCGGCCTCGCGCAGCTGGGTGGCGACCTCGCGCGGGAAGCGCACCCGGGCCTGGGCGTGTGCGACGCGGTCGGTGGCGGTCTTGCCGCCCACATCGACCATGCGCGGCCGTGCATCGGCGTCCAGGTGCGAGAGCAGGGCAGGGTTGGGTTCCATCATCCACCTATGTAGTGCATTTCGATGCGGCGTCCGGGCGTTGACGCCGGGCGGCCGCGCAGTTCGCTGTAACGGTCGTTGCGGGCCGACCACACCCCCGCCAGCACCGCGCGCAGGGCGGCGTCGTCCGCGCTGGCGCGCAGCAGGCCGCGCAGGTCGGTGCCACGGGTGGCGAACAGGCAGGTGTAGAGCTGACCTTCGGAGGAAAGGCGCGCCCGCGTGCAGTCGCCGCAGAAGGGCGTGGAGATGGACGAGATCAGGCCGATTTCACCGTCCCCATCAACGAAACGGTAGCGGGTGGCGACTTCGCCCGGATGGCGGGGCGGCAACGCCATCAGCGGCCAGCGGGCGTGGATGCGCGCGTGCAGTTCCTGCGAGCTGACCACGCTGTCCACTGACCAGGCGGTGCGGTTGCCCACGTCCATGAACTCGATGAAGCGCAGCACCACGCTGCTGCCGCGGAAGCGTTCGACCAGCGCCAGCGCGCCGGCGTCGTTGAGCCCGCGCTGCAGCACGGCGTTGATCTTGACCCCGTCACGGAAGCCAGCGGCGCAGGCCGCGTCGATCCCGCGCAGCACGGCGTCCACGTCGCCATGCCCGCCGCTGATCTGGCGGAACAGCGCGGGATCCAGCGTGTCCAGGCTGACCGTGACCCGGTCCAGGCCCGCATCAGCCAATGCCTGCGATTGCCGGTCGAGCAGCACGCCGTTGGTGGTCAGGGCGATATCGTCGATGCCGTCGATGCGACGTAGGCGCCGGATCAGGTCGGGCAACTGCGGGCGAAGCAGCGGTTCGCCGCCGGTCAGGCGCAGCTTGCTCACGCCCAGCGAGGCGGCCTGGCGGCACACGCGCTCGATCTCATCAAAGCTCAGCCGCGCCGCCGGCGGCAGGAAGGCATAGTCCTCGCCATAGGTCGCCGCCGGCATGCAATAAGTGCAGCGGAAATTGCAGCGGTCCATGACCGAGATGCGCAGGTCGCGCAGGGGGCGGTTGCGGCGATCCAGGAGGGGTGCGTGGACGCTCATCTCACCACCGGTGCAGCCGCAATGGCTGGCCTGCTTGACCCGCGCTGCCGGCAGCCAGCTCCAGCACGCCGGCGGTGCCGGCCAACGCCGTGAAGTCACCGGAGTTGCGCGAGGCCACGGGCTCGGCCACCGCATTGCCGGCGCCATCGTCGCGCAGATGGACCGGAATGAACTGGGCCAGTGCAAAAGCGGGCAGGGCGGTGGCGAGGGACACCTGCTCCGGTGCAGCGGGCGCAGCGCCCATGCCCGCCAGCAGCGCCGGGCGCACGTAGCGGATCAGGCAGACCAGCGACGAAACCGGATTGCCGGGCAGCGCGAAGACCCGCTGTCCTTGCGGCCCCACGCCGAACCACATGGGCTTGCCCGGCCGTTGTGCGATGCCGTGGAAGTGGCAACGCACGCCCAGCGCCTCCAGCGTGTTGGGCAGGTAGTCGCGCTGTCCCATGGAAACGCCGCCGGACAGCACCAGCGTGGCGTGCGACGCCAGCAGCCGGCCCAGCGCCTCGGCAAGCAGGGCCGGATCGTCTGCGAGGTGGTGCAGGGAGGCGCGGCCGAGGCCGGCCGCCTGCAGCGCGGCCATCAAAGCCAGATCGTTGGAACGACGGATGCGTCCGGGCGGCAGCGCTGCGTCCACGTCCACCAGTTCATCGCCGGTAGCGACGATGGCCACCTTCGGCAACCGCGCCACGGTGACCCGGGCCACGCCGTTGGCCGCCAGCAGTGCCATCTGTGGGGGCCCTATGTGGATGCCCGGCGCCAGCACCGGCGTGCCGGCAGCGCAATCGCTGCCACGGCGGTGGATGAACTGGCCGGCGACCGGCACGGCGGTGGCGCGCAGCGCATAGCCGCCAGCGGTGCGCTCCAGCTGTTCGATCGGCACGATGCAGTCGCACCCCTCGGGCAGGACGGCGCCGGTGGAAACCTCGATGCAGCTGCCGGCGTCTTCCAGCACCTGGCCGTGCATGCCGGCCATCTGCGCTCCGGCAACCCGGAGCACGGCGGGCATCACCGGCTGCCAGCGCGTGGCCACGCCATCCATCATGACCCGGTCGAACGGCGGCTGCGCGCCTTCAGCTACCACCGGCTGTGCCAGCACGCGGCCGACCGCATCCGGCAGGGCGATCTGTTCCGTGACAACGTCGGGGGTGCTGGAACGAAGCACGGCATCGGCTTCCTCTACGCTGATCAACGGCCTCATCAGTGCGTGCGGGTGGCTTGGGATGGCCCAGTCTGGCGATTCCGGCGTGATCGCCATTTCACGTCAGCGCATCACCTTGTCCGGGGTGATCGGGGTGCTGCGGATGCGCTTGCCGGTGGCGTGGAAAATGGCATTGCTGATCGCGGCCGATACCCCCACCAGGCCGATTTCGCCCACGCCCTTTGCGCCCAGGCTGCTGACCACGCGGTCATCCTCCTCGACGAACAGCACGTCCACGTCGTGGATGTCGGCGTTGACCGACACGTGGTACTGGGCGAAATCCCGGTTCATGAAGCGGCCGAACCGATGGTCGGCCTCGGTGTGCTCGTGCAGGGCCGCGCCGATGCCCCAGACCACGCCGCCGATGATCTGGCTGCGTGCCGTGGTCGGGTTGAGGATGCGCCCGGCGGCAATGGCACTGACCACCCGCATCACCCGTACGGTGCCCAGGTCTTCGTCGACCCGCACTTCCACGAACACCGCACTGTGGGTGGCGCGGGTGAACTTCCGTTGTTCCAGCAGGTTGGGCAGCAGCAGGTAGCTGGCCTCGACGCTGGCGCGCTCAGCGCCGGCCAGCAGCGCGGTCAGCGGAACCGCGCTGGCGGGGTCGTCGCGCAGCGCCAGGGTGCCATCGCGGAACACCACATCCTCCAGGCGGGCGCGCGCGAACGCGGTTCCCGGCGCCAGCCGCGCCAGTGCCAGCAACCGGCGACGCAGTTTGGTGCAGGCGCCTTCCACCGCCGAGCCGACGGTGCTTACGTGTGACGAGCCCCCTTCGATGGGCGCCACCGGCAGCGTCGAATCGCCCAGCTGGAAACTCACCTGCTCCAGCGGCAGTCCCAGCGCCTCGGCGGCGATCATGCTCATCACGGTGTAGGTACCGGTGCCGATGTCGCTGGCGGCGCTGCTTACGACCAGCCGTCCGTCGGCATGCAGCACGGCGCGCGCGCGGGCGAACATCTGCATGGCATCCCATTGGCCGGTGGCCATGCCCCAGCCGACCCACTCATTGCCTTCGCGGCGCGAACGCGGCTGCTGCGGGCGGTCGGCCCAGCCGAAGCGGGCGGCGCCCTGCTCGTAGCATTCACGCAGCGCCTTGCTCGAATAGGGCTTGCCGTCGGCCGGGTTGACCTCGGCATAGTTCTTCAGGCGCAGTGCCAGCGGGTCCATGCCGAGGCCTGCAGCAAGCTCGTCCATCGCCACTTCCAGCGCATGCACGCCGTGTGCGGCACCGGGTGCGCGCATGTCGATCGGGGTGTACTGGTCCAGGTCCACCACTTTGTAGCCCAGGTGCACGTTGTCGCAGGTGTACAACTGGCCGCTCCAGTTCACCACCACTTCCACGTAATCCTCGATGCGCGAGGTTTCGCCCACGGCTTCGTGCCAGATCGAGTGCAGGGTGCCGTCGGCGTCCGCGCCCAGCTTCACCCGTTGCACGGTCTCGGCGCGGTGGCCGAAGGTGAACATCTGCTGCCGGGTCAGCACCACCCGCACCGATCTCTCCAGCGCCAGCGAGCCCATCACGGCCAGCGGCAGCTGATACTGCGGGCGCAGCCCCGCCCCGAAGGCGCCACCCACATACGGGTTGCGCACCGTCACTTTACGCTTGGGCAGGCCGAACACATGCGATACATACCACCGGCTGTTCTGCGACCCCTGGGTCTTGTCGTAGATGGTCAAGTGCCCGTCGTCGCCACGGATCACCGTGCTGGCGAAAAGCTCCATCGGGTTGTGGTGTTCCACGCCGTGGTAGAAATCGGCGGTGACCTGGAAGGGCGCCTGCGTGAATGCGTCGTCGGGCTGGCCCTTGTCCTTGGGCGGGGCCGAAAAGCCTGCCTTCAGCTTCTTCGGTGGGCGTGCCCGGGCCATGGCAGCCACCAGGTTGGTGTCATGCTCGTCGACCTCGTAGTGCACTTCGACGCGTTCGGCAGCCTCGCGGGCGGCTTCAAACGTCTCGGCCAGTACCAGCGCGACCGGCTGGCCGCTGTACAGCACGGTGGCGTCGTACAGGGGGCGGAACGGGCTGCCAGCGGGCGCGGTCATGTCCTTGTAGAACAGACCTGCGCTGCGCATCCGCGGGCGGTTGTCGTGGGTGAGAATGCGCAGCACGCCGGGGACCGCCTCGGCGGCATCCAGGCTGAAGCCCAGGATGCGCCCCTTCGCGATGGTGCTGTTGACCGCCACGCCGTAGACCAGGTCGGGTGCAGGCCACTCGGCGGCATAGCGCGCCTGGCCGGTGACCTTCGCACGCCCGTCGATGCGCGGCGTACCGGTGCCGGTCGGCACGTGTCCGGTGCCTGCCGGGGCCACCGGCGGATGGAGCGGGTTGGGAAGATTCATGCCGGCGTCTCCGGTTGGGGGCGCGAGCTGCCCTGGTTGTCGACGGTGCCGCGTGCGGCGGTTTCGAGCGCGCGGATCACCGTGCGCCGGGCCAGCGGGATCTTGAAGGCGTTCTGGCCCTGCGACACCGCGCCCTGCACAAGTGCCTCGGCGGCGGCAGCGAAGGCTTCGGCTCCAGGTCTTGCGCCTTCCAGTACCGCTTCGGCGGCAGCCACCCGCCACGGCTTGTGCGCCACGCTGCCCAGGGCCAGGCGCGCTGCGCGGATGGTGCCATCCGGCGCGATATCCAGTGCGGCCGCGACCGAGACCAGCGCGAAGGCGTAGGACAGGCGCTCGCGAACCTTCAGGTACGCGCTGTGGGCGGCAAAGCGCGCGGCCGGTGGCAGCTCGATGCGCAGGATCAGTTCATCGGCGGCGAGCGAGGTGTCGACGTCGGGCGTGTCCCCCGGCAGGCGATGGAAATCGGCGAACGGAATCTCGCGCTCGCCGCGCACGCTGGCTACGTGCACCACGGCGTCCAAGGCTGCCAGCGCCACGCACATGTCAGACGGATGGGTGGCGATGCAGTGCTCGCTCGCGCCCAGGATGGCGTGGTGGCGGGTCAACCCGCCGATGGCGGAGCACCCGCTGCCCGGCTCACGCTTGTTGCAGGGCGTGGCCCGGTCATAAAAGTACGTGCAGCGTGTGCGCTGCAGCAGGTTACCGCCGTTGCTGGCCATGTTGCGGATCTGCGGCGATGCCGCTGCAAGCATGGCGGCGGACAGCAACGGGTAGTCGCGCTCCACCAGCGGGTGCCAGGCGGTGTCGGCGTTACGCGCCGTCGCGCCCAAACGCAGGCCGCCGTCCTCGCGTGCTTCGATACGATCCAGCGGCAGCCGGTTCACGTCGACCAGTGCGCCGGGGGTGACCAGCTGCAGCTTCATCAGGTCCAGCAGGTTGGTGCCGCCTGCGATGGGCCGGGTATCGTTGCTTCCGATGGAGCCGGCCAGGGCCTGCAGGGCGTAGGCGATCGAATCGGGTCGCTGGTAGGTGGCGGGAATCATGCGGGCACCGTGCCCGGAACCCATTCAGAGGCCGGGGTTTTGGCCGCCATTGGTTGTTCGCTTTCCAGGACGGACATCACCGCGTCGGTGATCTGCGGGTAGGCGCCGCAGCGGCAGACGTTGCCGCTCATCAGCTCGCGCACCTGGTCGCGGTTGCACGCCTTGCCCTCGTTGATCAAGCCCTGCGCCGAGCAGATCTGCCCCGGCGTGCAGTACCCGCATTGCAGCGCGTCGCAGGAGATGAAGGCCTGCTGCAGCGGATGCAGGTCGTCGCCGTCGGCAAGGCCTTCGATGGTCTGTACCTGTGCGCCATCCTGCATCACCGCCAGGGTCAGGCAGCTGTTGATTCGCCGCCCATCCACCAGCACGGTGCACGCGCCACACTGCCCGTGGTCACAGCCCTTCTTGGTGCCGGTCAGCTGAAGGCGTTCACGCAGCAGGTCAAGCAGGCTTACCGAGGATTCGACCTGAAGCGTATGCGGCACCCCATTGATGGTCAGGCTGAGCGGGTACAGCACGCGCGGTCGGGGATCAGGACGCGGTGGGGAGGCGGCAAGCAGGGGGGCGACAGACTCGCTCATGGCAGTTCCGGCTGGGGGCGATGCGTCCCACCGTGCGCCATGCCGCGTCCAACGGGGGTGGAGGCGCAGTGCAGTACACGCGAAGATGCAATTGACGGCCCTCACGTAGATTTACTGAGCCATCCACTGGGCTGAACGATCGGCATTGGGCTGACAAGCGTTCTCAAGAGCACGTGCGTGCAGCAGGATCGAGCCGGATGGACACCATGGTGCGGGTCCTGTCGGGATTGAATCGAAGGTCGATCTGGTGGCGCTCGCACAGGCGATGGACAATCGACAGCCCAAGGCCGTAACCGCTGCTTGCCGCGCCTTTGCTGAAGGGCTGCAGGGCGTCCGCATCGATGCCGGCACCCGGGTTGGTGATCTGCAACCAGCCCGCTTCCACCGCAATGCTTACCTCTCCCTTCAGCGTGTGCGCGAAGGCATTGCCGATCAGGTTGGACAGGATGACACGAAGTGCGGTGGGCGGCAGGCAGGCCTTTGCATCGCCCGCCACGTCCAGCGCCAGGTGCACCGGGCGATCGCCAAGAAGGCCGGTCTGGTCCACGATCACCCGCTCGATCAGTGGCAGCAGGGTGATCGATTCCGCGGGTTCCTGCAGATGCTGTTCGCGGGCCAGCATCAGCAGCGCGCTGATGGTGTGTTCCAGTTGCAGCACCGATTGGTTCATGTGGCCGAGCTGCAGGTGAAGCGCGGGGTCCAGATCGGCACGGGCCTGCATGCGCTCGCACGCACTGCGGATGACAGCCAGCGGCGTGCGCAGTTCATGACTGGCATCCCGCGTGAACTCGCGTTCGCGGTCCACGAAGGCCTCGATGCGTACCAGCAGCCCCTGCAGCGTGCGGGCCAGTGCGCCGACTTCATCGTCGGGAAGGCTCTCGGCGAACCCGGTCGGCAGATGCGTGGGACTGGCTCCGGCGACCACGTCGGAAAGCCGTGACAGCGGCGCGGTCATCCGTCGAGCCAGCCATGCGCCCAGCAGCAGGGCGATCCCAAGCACGCCAAGGCTCGACCAGCCCAACCATTTCAGGATGCCACCCCGCATCGGCCGCACCACCAACTGCTGGCTGACCTCCGCCACCAGCCAGGCATCCGTTGGCTCCAGCCGCCGCAGATGGTAGTGGCGACCTAGGTCGCCGGCGAACTCCCGGCGCCAGGGTTCCTCAACCAACCGCGCGCCGAGCCCTTCAGGCAGGCTTGCAGCAGTCTCATGCACCGACATGCCCGGCAATGCCGGTCGCGCCCATCCACCCCGGCTGGCGTGATGATGCAGCTGCACCTTGGCTTCCTGCTCCAGAAGCCCATTGAACATCTCGTCCTCGACCAGATAGACGAACAGCACCACGTAGAACCCGTACAGCACCGCCACCAGCAGCGCGAAGCCGGAGAAGGCCAGCATCAGGCGGCGGCGCAGGCGACGACGCGGACGCGGTGCGGCGCTCACGTGTCCGCCTCCAGGCGGAAGCCCACGCCATGCACGGTCTTGAGCAGGGGCACCGGGAACGGTTTGTCGAGCACCTGCCGCAGGGTGTACAGGTGCGTGCGCAGCGGATCGGACTCGGGCGGGCTGGCGCCCCACAACCGCTCGACCAGCTCGCTTCGGGTCAGCGTCCGTGGCCATGCTTCGGCCAGGAGCAGCAGGAGCTGCAGGGCGGTGTGGTGGAGCACCAGTGTCTGCCCGTGTCGCTGCACCAGGTTGCTGCGCCGGTCAATGCTGAGGCTGCCAACCGTCAGCAGGTGCGGGGTGCCTGCGCGGTGGCGCTGCGACAGGGCCACACACCGCGCCACCAGTTCGGCGCCGGCAAACGGCTTGACCAGGTAGTCATCGGCACCGCTTCGGAACCCGGCCAGCTTGTCCTCCAACGCATCACGCGCGGTCAGCATCAACACCGGCACGTGCCGGTCGCTGCGCGCGCGCAGCTGCTCGCACACGCGCATGCCATCCAGGCCGGGAAGGCCCAGGTCCAGCACCAGCACATCGGGCGGCTCGGCCAGTGCCTCCTGCAGTCCGGAAAGGCCATCGGCGGCGAAGCGGCTGTCGATGCCCTGGCCGGCGAACAGCAGTTCGAGGTTGGCGCGCAGCACCGGGTTGTCCTCGATCACCAGTACGCGCAGGGCAGGGCAGGTTGTCATGTCAGCTGTCGATCCGTTTCAGCAGGTCACCAGCCTGTTGCATGCCGGGCGAGGCGTCCAGTACCTCCAGCACCAGTGTCCGTGCCCGGCTGCGGTCGCCCAACCGCAGGTGCGCCTCGGCGATGCCCAGTTTCAGCTGCGGCTCGGCCATGTAAGGCATGGCCAGCTCCATGGTCTGCAATGCAGGGCGCAGTGCCGCGAGGTCCACATTCGCCGCCTTCGCCTGGTAGAAGCCCAGCATGCCGATCAGCTCGACGTGGTAGGAAGCAGGATCCTGCTTCAGCGTGCGGGCCGCACCGGCCGCATCACCGCCGCGCAGGCGCTCGACCAGCGCCATGGAACGCTCGTCGCGCCCGGGCGTACGTGCCACCGGGGTCCGCCCCAGGCCGCGTACGAGCGCCTCGGCCACGCCGACGGTGGAGTAGGGGTTCTGGCCCGTGACCAGGCGCCCATCGACCACCACGTGCGGCATCATCAGCGGCGCTTCGCTCCACTCACCGCCGCGTTGGCGAAGCGCGTCCTCCAGCAGCCACGGGAATTCCTTCGCCCATTTCTTGCCGAACAGAGCTTCTTCCTCGTTGGTGAAGCCGGTGAGCTGCCGGCCCGCGACCAACGGGCTGCCGTCCGCAAGCCGCACCTCGGCCAGTGCGGCAGGCCCGTGGCACACCGCCGCGATCACCGCGCCGTTGGCCCATGCGGCACCGATCAACTGCTGCAGTGGCTGCGAGCGGGGCAGGTCGAACATGGCCCCTTTGCCGCCCACCACATAGACCGCGCGGTAATCGCTGGCACGCAGCCCGGCGATGGGCCGGGTGGCGGCAAGCTGCGCCATGGCAGCGCCATCGGCCAGCAGCTGTGCGTTGAACGGTTCGTCGGGATTGTATTTGTCGGGCTCGACCGGGCCACCTTGGGGGCTGGCCACCTCGACCGCCAGCCCGTTGGCCTTGAAGACCAGCCAGGCCTGCGAGAGCTCGTCGAATTCATACCCGGGCCGGGTCTTGCCGGCATCGCGGCCCTCGCCACTGAGGACGATCAGGACCTTGTCGGCCGCCAGTGCGGCGGGCGGGAACAGCAGGGCAGCGCCCAGCAGCAGGGCAGGAAGGAAGCGGTGCATGGCAACTCCAGATCGGATGGTGATCTGGAGCATGCACCGCGCCCTTCAAGCAGACTTCAAGTCACGGTTGTCGCGTCAGTTGGCGCTGTCGCCATGGCGCACGGCAAAGATGATCTCCTTGCGGTGCATCTCCGCCAGCTCCGAGCGGGCCACCACGATCTCGTCGTCCATATCCCACACGACCTCCTTGAGGTCGCCACGCAGCTCGCGCTTGGCCGACATTTCGTCATCCCAGGCGCTGCTGTCGGTGACCACGGTGACGGTGTCCGGCTCGACCTTGATGACCTTGAGCAGGCCGTAGGCCTTCTCGCCCGGCTGCTGGAACTCGGCAAACTCCGAAAGCACCGCTGCATACAGGTCACCGACCTTCGGGTCGTTCGTCTCAGCGGCCTTGTCGCCGCCACGGGCGCAGGCAGTGAGAAGGCTAAGCGAGGTGAGCAGCAGGGCAAGGAAGGCAAGCTTCTTCATGGCTATCCATAATCTGAAGGGTAGAAAGTGGCGGCATTCTACCTCACCCGCTGTTGCGCACGACCCGCTTGCGGTACTCGCGCACGTTGTCGCCACGGATCCGCGTTTCCTGCGTGCCCGTGATGGTATCCACCTGACGGTCCGAGCCGGTCACCGGCTTGGCCTCCACCGTGGTCTCACGCTCGAACGCATGCGACTTGTCGGTGTTGCGGTAGTACCGGTACAGGCCCCAGTACAAGGCGGTTGCGCTGGCGGGACCCGCCAGCAGCAACCAGAGACCACTGTCATCGCTCATGAGGCAGCTACCAGGAACCAGAGGGTGATGGCTTCAACGATGGTGCCGGTGGTGAGCGCGGCCAGCAGCAGTTTCCACTGCTGCACCGGCACGCTGCCCATGGTTTCACCGGTACGGCCGTTGACCGCGATGTAATGCAGCATGCCGCCGTTGCGGCCAGGCTGGTGGTACGAATACAGCCACACCGGCAGGTACATGGAGACCCAGCGCGAGCCGTGCAGGTCCACGCGTTCCTGCTCCCAGCGCACGCCGCGGTCGTAGCGGCGCACCGAACCTTCCACCTGCGCGCGGGCGATGGAGAGCAGCTGGTCTTCCAGCCGTGGCTTCATCTTTTCCACGTCCAGGTTGCGCTTCTCGGACGAGAAGCCCAGCAGGTACGAGGCGTTCCACTTCAGCGCATTCTTGGTGTCGAACGGCAGGATCGCATTGATGATGTTGTTGGTGTTGGCCTTGGTATCCAGGTTGCCGCGCTCGGCCGACGATTCCAGCGGCAGGTCATCCACGGTGAAGTCCACCGCACGGTCCACCTGGTATACATCGGCGTCGTAGTAGGTCTTCTTCTTGTCACCTTCGCCGCGGGTGTACTGGCGGGTCTTGATTTCACCCTTGCCGGACACGCTGGCGCTGACATTGCTGTCCACGATCATGTAGGGCATGTACACGCCCACCACGTTCTCGGGCGTGAACTGGTCCTTGAAGGCCTTCAGCGCGAACAGCCGGCGCTTGTCCACGAACTGGCGGATACGCGCCACTGCATCGTCTTTCGTGATGCGGAACGGCAGCACTGCATCGGGCACCGCACCGTTGGCGACCTGCTCATTGACCCCGAACACATGGCGGCACCAGTGGCAGCGCGCGGTCATGGTGGTTTCGGTGTTGATGGTCACTTCGGCGCCGCAGCCGGTGCACTTGAAGCTCATCAGGCTGGCGGTGCCGGCCTCGATGTCGCGCGCGCCTGACGCGATGATGGTGCCGCGCAGCTGGTCGAGGCCTTCGCCCAGCCCGAACTCCTGCTCGACCAGCGCGCCATGCCATTCGTTCCGGCAGAACTGGCAGACCAGTACATCGGTGCCCAGCTTCAGGCGCACATCGGTGGAGCCGCACTTGGGACAACGGTTCAGGCCATCCTTGAGCTCTTCGGCACTGGTATCGAGCGCGACCGGATCGGGCGCCTCGATCTCGGCGCGGATCGGGTCGGGCAGGGTGGCCGGGTCAAGCGGGAAGCTGCCCGGCAGCGGCGGCACGTCGCGCGGCGAGCCGGGGCCGGTCACGGCGTCCGGCAACGGCGGGGGGCCGCCGGGTAGCGGGGGCGGGGTTCGGGGGTCGGACATGGTTATCGTGTGTCCGCCTTACAGACCCAGTGCCTTGGCCTTGAGCGCGTTGTAGTCGTCCTGGGTGATCAGGCCGAGGTCCAGCATCTCCTTGGCCTTCTGCAGCTTGGCCACCGGGTCATCGGCTGCAGGGGCCGCCGGGGCGACCGGCTGCTGCATCGCGCCGGCGCCGAACATGCCGGTCGCCATGCCCACACCGACCAGGCCCGCCGCGCCGCCATTCTCACCGGCCGACTGGATGCCCTGGGCCACGCTGGCCTGCAGGTTGGAATTGCCACGCCCACCCGACAGCGCATCGGCGCGCTGCACCGTCTTGAGCAGTTCGCGGGTATTGGCGTCGTATTCAATGGAAGCGATGGCGGTCTTGACGATGGCCAGGCCACGGTCGGACTTCCACTGGTAGCCCTGCTCAACCGCCGCCGACAGGCTCTGGGCAAAGCCCAGCGAATCCTGCTGCAGCTTGGTGATGCGGTTGCCCTTGCTCGGGTCATTGGTATACAGGCTGAAAGCCGGCGCGAGCGAGCCCACCACTTCATTGAACAGCTGGCTGGCCGCCGCGTTGTCCAGGTCGGTGAAGTCGAACACCTTTCCCGGCTGCAGGTAGCTGGCCGGCACGAAATTCTTCACGAACAGGATCGGGTCGACGATCTTCAGCGTGTACGAGCCACGGGTGACCGCGCCGACCTGGGTGTTGAGGAAGCCGTCGTCCCAGTAGATTTCCGACTGGGTACCGAAGCGGTTGTCGGGCAGTTCCTTCAGCGAGACAAAGAACGCCGCCTGCTGGCCACCCGGCTGGCCGCCGAACTTGAAGCGCTCCCAGCTCTGCTTGATGAGCGGGGTGACGATGCCGTCGCCGGCGAAGATCGACTGCGAGTTGAGGTCATCCGACCGCCACTCATAGCCACCCGGTTCGGCGACGAAGCCGGTGATGGCCCCGTCCTGGAACAGCAGCAGGCCGTAGCCTTCCGGCACGACGATCTTGGAGCCGTTGGAGATGATGTTGGACGAGCCGCTGGTGTTGGACCCGCGCCCGGCGTTGGTGCCCTGGGGCACGGCGGCGAACAGCGCCGCGGTGGCCGGCAGGCCCGCCGGCACGGTGTAGAAGTCCTTCCACTGGTCGGCCAGCACGCCGCCTACTGCACCTTTCACTGCCTGGATGAGACCCATGACCCGCTCCCTGAAATCCAACGACGGGCGGGGTGCCCGTCACGATGGAGGGACTATAGCAGCGGGGCATGGTCCGGGGGATGGGCGTTTCCGGCAGGCGCGGCCTCAGGGGCTAAACCTTTTAGCGCAACGCTGGATGTCCCCACAAGGGGACGGCTCGGAGCTCGGTGAAACCATCGATGGTGGAGGCAGTTCAGACGAATCAATACGGCCCCATATCAAAGGAGGCTGCAGCGAAGAGTCGATCTGAATTCGGTCGATTTAAGGGCGACCTCATGGCAGAGTGGGAGCGCAACACCGGCCAGGTATGGCCAACCCATTCGCAGCCAGTAATCAGCAAATCCGGGGAAGTCAGCAGAAGAGTTGGTCAGCACTATGAAGCCCATCACGTCATAGAGCTTGGTTATGGAGGGCCGAATGAAGGGTGGAATACTCATCCGACGAGGTACCCTGATCAACATCAGGCGGCCATCGACAGGTCAGGGTCGCTTGGCAGAGATCTATTCGTAAGGTAAGGCGAGAATGACTGATTACGGGCGATTGAACGATATTCAAGGCATAGACGCTTTGTTGAAGAGGCTTGTCTCCGTTTCGAGCGAGAAGGCAGTATCGTTGCGGGAACAGCATCCCGGGTTGCCAGAAGACTATGTTGAGTTCCTTTTGCGTATCGGTGCCCGGGTTGTTGAAGTTGACACGGAAGACCCGACAGCAGTCGACGTGGCACCTGATTTCGCGACATTCATCGCGCAGAAGTTTAGTGAGATTGCGTCTTGGCAGTAAATTCAGGTGTCGGTTGGGTCTCGAACAGGTGGCGGTAACGCGCTTCGCTCTGCGCCAGTGCATCCACGGCGGAGCGTTGTTCCGTGACGTCCTGGATGACGCCGATCAAGCGTGCGCCGGTCGCGTCCTCAACGCGCTTTCCGACGATATGCAACCAGCTGCGTTCGCCAGCAGCGGTGATGGCGCGAAGCGTCAGGTCGATGGCCGAGCCATCGGGGACGCCTTCCTCCAAATGAACAGTAGGCGCAAGTCATAATGGTGAGGTGACAATGGCCGGTTCTATCGTGTTTGGAGAAGGTAATTCAGTAGGGTTGAGTACGTTTCAGTTCAATCGTATAGCCGATATCATTCGGGATGCATTTTTGCCGGGGGAGGAGGATCTTTGTGCGGAAGTCTTCAGCCCTTTTGACGAAGGCGCGATGAACTTTATTTCTGCAGTGCTACTGCCCGCTGATCAATACTTGATCTTCTGTAGTGTAATTGAGCGAGCTTATTCCGCGAGCAAGGAAAGTGGGCACGCATTGATTGGCGAGTTGTTTTGGGTAAGAATATTCAGTGCGATGGTGCGCGATCCGAGATATCCGAAGTAGCGGCCTTGGATGGGGTTTGATTCGGCGACGGAAGCCCACTCTCTGGCCGCGTGATGGACAGGATGGAGAATCAATAAGATGACTGACGTGGTCGTTCCTGCGTTCCAGACGTTTGAATCGGCGCTCGCTGAATTTATGAAGGATGGCTCTGTTTCTACGGTTCGTTGCGAGCGATGCGATGCGTTGATTGAGATCACTGCGCCGAATCAGTCCGCAATGTTCATGAGATGCAGTTGCGGTGCCTACAACGATACCTTGCGCGGACTTTGAGGTAATCCAAAGGGTGGCTAGGGGTTGCTGCCGACGCAATCCATGAACTGCGGGAATGGCCGTCAGCCGCTGCCCGGAAGGTCAGGCGCGCGGCGCTGGCGGGACTAAAAATGGCGTTGTCGCAGTGCTGAATGGCTTACGGCAAATCGCACTTCATCTTACCGTCGACGTAGTACGGCTTGGGCACGTTCGGGTTCTCGCTGGTCTTCTCGAAGACCACCTCAAAGGAGGCTGCATCCGGCGTGCCCTTGCGCTCTGTGCAGGCGTCCTGCAGCTTCTTCTTGACCGCGGCGATGCCTGCGTCGCGATTGGCGCCGTCGGCGCTGTTGGTCAGGTTGGCGACCTCCGCGAAGGCGAGGGAACTCATGCCCAGCAGGCATCCGGCAAGAACGGCAGCGTGCAGCTTCTTCATTGCGACTCCTTTGCAGTGTTCGATTGCTTCCCTCGATCAAGCCGAGCGGAACGATTGATGCGCCGGGCGTTGTTCCTGCAGCGCGCTGCTAGGATAAGCAAGGCAGGTTAAGGCTTCGTGGTCGGTACGGGACGGAAGGAGTGATACAGGATGCTTATCAAGGTGATGGCGTGGTTGCTGGTGCTGGCGGCGGCATTCTTCGCGATGGTTGGAGCCGCGCCGTTCGGTGGCGGCGTGTTCTTCCCGATCATCTCGTTGCCGGCGGCCGCGTTCTTTGCATGGCGCGGAACTGTGGTGGCGCCGCTGCTGGTCGTCGCCCTGGCGTGGATCGGCTTCCGTATCTCGGTCATCCCGCGCGAAGAGATATTTGATGGGTGGGTATTGCCTGCATGGCTGGCGCTGTGGGTTGCGGTCCTGGTTGTGGGGCTGCTTCACTCCGGTCGTTCGCGGCGGCGGCGCTCGTAAAGCTTCATGTCCGCGCGGTTGATGGTGTCGGCGACGGTTTCGGAGGGGCGGCTGATGGCGCAGCCGCCTGAGAAACGGACCGGTGCGAGGTGAGCGCGCGCCTGGTAGGTCTCTTCCAGTACCTGCAGCCGCTCCATCCTGGCGCCGGGTACAAACACCAGGAACTCATCGCCGCCCAGCCGTACCACCACCTCGTTTTCTTCCAGCGGGCTGGAAAGGAACGCCACGAACTCAACCAGTACCGAGTCGCCGTGCGCATGCCCCTGGGTGTCGTTGATTTCCTTGAAGTGGTCCAGGTCGAACACCAGGCAGCCCCACGCTTCCAGTTGCTGCTGTGCGAGTTCGGCCAGGTAACGCCGGTTGAACGAGCGGGTCAGCGGATCGCGGATCGCCATCTCCAGCAGCTGGCGCTCCTGCAGGTGCTGGGTGGTGATGTCCTGCGCGTGGCCCAGCACGTACGGCGGGTCAGCTTCGGTATCGAGCACGTTGTGATACGCCCAGTAGCGGCGTGAGCCATCGTCGGCCACCAGCTCCATCAGGCCGGAGTCGCTCTGGTTCTCCGCGACGCGCTGCAGGTAGTACTGGAGCTGATCCTGGCGTTCCAGCGGAATGATCTCTGCCAATGAACGCCCCAGCAGCTCGGCTTCGGGGCGGCCCAGTGACAGCGAGGCTGCAGGATTCACGGACGTGATCTCCCCGGACAGCGTGTGGGTGCAGATCAGGCCCAGGCTGTGCTGGAACAGGCGGCGGTAACGCGCTTCGCTCTGCGCCAGTGCATCCACGGCGGAGCGTTGTTCCGTGACGTCCTGGATGGCGCCGATCAAGCGTGCGCCGGTCGCGTCCTCAACGCGCTTTCCTACGATATGCAACCAGCTGCGTTCGCCAGCTGCGGTGATGGCGCGAAGCGTCAGGTCGATCGGCGAGCCATCGGCGGCACATGCGGCGATCGCGGCCTCCAACTGCGCTTGGCCCGGTTGCGGGTAGAAAGACAGGGCGGCACCCACATTCGGATCGAAGTCCTCGGGTACGCCATGGATCAAATGGGTCTCACGGGTCCAGGACAGCGTATTGGTGTCCAGCGCCAGCTCCCAGCCGCCCACCTTGGCCAGTGTATTGGTCTGCTCCAGGAAGGCTTGGCTTCTCAGCAACTCCTGGTGCAGGCGTGCACGTTCGGTCATGGGTTCCTCCGCAGCATCTGCCGCCATCGTAGGCACCGGGCCGGAAGCGGTTGGTGAAGCTGCTGCAGAACTGCATAGTTGTAATGTTATAGTGTCACACTACGCGCCCGGGCCGACATCAGGCCTCCCCTCCAGATTTGTGACGCCTTCCTCTAAATGAAACGCCTTGCCTTGGTGACGGCCGTCGCCGCCGTCGTTTTTGCCCCCGAATCCCGCGCCCAGTCGTCCGATTCCGCACTCACCCTCGGCAAGGTCGATGTGCACCAGCACACCGAGGGCCAGCTAACCGCCCACCAGGTGCTGACCTCGGTGGACGTGCTTGGCGCCGACCAGATCGAGGACAAGAACGTCTCGCACAGCTGGGAACTGCTCGGCCAGATGCCCGGCATCCAGCTCACCGAAACCCGCCAGGGCGCCGAATCGGGCAAGGTCAGCTTCCGCGCCTTCAATGGCGAGGGCTACCTCAATGCGATCAAGACGCTGATCGATGGCGTGCCCAGCAACGTCAACAGCGGCAACCAGCGCTTCATCGACATGCTGTTCCCTTTGGAAATCAGTTTCATCGAAGTGGTGCGTGGCACCAACGACCCGCGTTATGGCCTGCACAACATTGGCGGCAACGTGAACTTCGGCACGCGCCAAGGTGGCAACTACATCGACGGACGGTTCGGCTACGGCAGCTACAACACCCGCGATGCGCAGTTGGCCATTGGCCGAGAAAGCGACGGGTTTGCGCAGAACTACTTCATCGGCACCCAGGCCTCGAACGGGTACCGTGACCATGACAGCTCACACAAGTACGCCATCGGTGGCAAGTGGTTCTACGGAAACCTCGACGACGGCATGCGCATTGGCCTCACCGCACGCGCCTACCACCACGAAGCCGAGGAGCCGGGCTTCATGACGGCTGAAGAACTCCGTACCGACCGCCGTGGCTCACAGCTGCGCAACGCCAATGATGGCGACGACCGCGACATGCGCCAGATCGGCGTGCACATGGACCTCAAGCTGGCCGACACCCTGTTCCTGGGCAGCAAGCTGTACTACAACCGCTACGAAGACGACCGCCGGGTGACCTTCAGCGACCTGCGCACCGGCAATGCGCCGCGCCAGCGCCGTTTGTGGGACGAAAAGCAGACCGGCATGCTCACCACGCTGACCTGGCAGCCCGGCGCCACGCTTACGCTGGAAGCCGGGGTAAATGTCGAACACCAGGACAACGGTTACATCCGCGAGCGATTCAGCTATGCCGAGCCCACCGACTTCAGCGCCACCCCCGCACGCGTGCAGAACGACGACCGCCACACCTTCGACAACTACGGCGCGTATGTGCAGGCGATCTACCAGCCCATCGAGGCGCTGAAGATCGTGCCGGCCTACCGGGTGGACCGTTTTGATGGTGACACCCGCCTGCCGGGCGGCATCACCGGCCCGCTGCAGCGCTACGGCACCATCGACCAGCCCAAGCTGAGCGTGGTCTATGCCTTCACCGACAGCACCAATGTCTATGCCAACTGGGGCCGCACCTTCCAGGTGCTGACCGGCTCCACGGCGCCGGCTTACCTCACGCCGGGGCAGGGCGCCATGAACCCGTCCACCAACACCGGCATGGAGCTGGGCATGAAGTTCAGCCCGTTCGCCGGCAGCCAGGCGCGCATCGCGGTATGGCAGCAGGATGCGGCCAACGAGGTCTCCAACATGCCCGCCACCGGCACCACCGTGACCCTGGGCAAGACCCGCCGCCGTGGCGTGGATGCGCAGATCAGCGCGCAGGTGGGCGAGAAGTGGACGGTATGGGCGTCCCACGCGTACCAGGAGGCAAAGATCGAGCGCGATGGTCGCGATGCCAGCGTGTCGCTGGAGGGCCGAGAAGTCGCCGCCACCCCGCGTTACATCAGCAACATCGGCCTGGATTACCAGGCTACCGAAGCACTGCAGTTTGGGCTGCAGGGCAGGGCGCAGGGCGATTACTACCTCGAAGAGCGCAACGTGGCCGGCAAGTACGGCGGTTTCGCCGTGCTCGACCTGAGTGCCCGCTATGACATCAACCCCCGCTGGAGCGTGGATGTGCAGATGAAGAACGCCACCGACCGGAAGTACGACTATGCGTGGTACGACAGCTTCTTCTGGGAGCAACCGCAGCCGATGTTCTCACCGGCTGCGGGGCGTTCGCTCCATATCGCCTTCAACATGAAGCTCTGATGGATCAGAACCGCGCAGTAGCGCCGACGAAGAAGGTGCGCGCACCGCCGTCGTAGTTGTTGCCTTCGTCGATGGTGGAGACGTCGCCGGCGTTCAGCACGCCTGCGCGCAGGGTCAGGTTCTCGTTGACGTTGAACCCGGTCACCAGGTCCCATGTGGTGTAGGCCTTGGCGAAGGTCGAGCTGGTGCTGGAGACCAGCTGCTCGCCGATGTGCTGCGCGCTCAGGTTCAACGACCACGCCTCGGTCACCTGCCAGTCCAGCGAGGTGTTGGCGGTGATCTTCGGCACCACCAGCAGGTTCGCGCCGGTGGTGCGGTTCTTGGATTCCAGCATGCGGGTGGCGTTGGTGGTCCAGCTCAGGCGCTCGTGCAGGGGCACGGTGACGCTGGCTTCCACGCCGCGGGTGCGCGCCTTTTGGATGTTCTGCGCCACCGTCCACCAGAAACCGTTGACGAAGCTGGAGTCGTAGCCGGCAATCTCGCGCAGCGGCACCTGTTCGATCTTGTCGTCGAAATCGGTGAGGAAGTAGGTGGCCGAGGCCGACCAGCCGCCGCGGTCGAAGCCGACGCCCAGCTCGTAGTTCGTGCTGGTTTCCGGTTCCAGGTTCGGGTTGCCGGCCATGTAGCAGCCGGTGGTGCCATCGGCGCTGACCGAGCGGTTGGTCCAGCCTTCCACGGTGAGGCTGCGGCAGCCGTTGCCGCCTGACTGGGTGGCCGCGCCGGCGCTGCCCTGTTTCAGGTTCGGCGCACGGAAGCCCTGCGATACGCCACCGCGCACGGTCCAGTCATCGGACGGGTGCCACACGCCGTAGATGCGCGGGCTCAGGTTGTCGTCGTAGTTTTCGGTGTTGTCCCAGCGCAGACCCAGGGTGAGCGTGAAGCGCTCATGCAGGGTGATGTGGTCTTCGGCGAACAGCGCCCACGAATCGGCCTCGTTGGTCGGGCTGATCCGGCCGCTGCCGCTCCAGGTCACCGGCACGGTGCCGATGGTGTCGGTGTTCTGCAGTTCTTCGCGCTTCCACTGGCCACCCACGTTCAAGCGGTGCTCGAAGCCCAGGTGGAAGCCGGTGGCGAAGGCGGTATCGAACACGGTTTCCTTGGCGTGGTTGCCCACCTGGCTGCCCTTGTCCTCGTAATCGTTCTGGGTCAGGGTGGATTTCGAGGTGCTCGCATCCCCATAGCGGCCGTCATGGGTCACCACGTAACCGGTGTGCACCAGCTTGGACAGGCCCCATGCGCCGACATCGCCGCCCCCACTGTTGCGCTGCACGCCATGGATGGCTTCGAAGCCCATGGTGTGGTCGCCGTTGATCGCCCAGTTGAGCAGTGCGTTGGCGTTCTCGGCCTTGGTGCCCGGGGTCTGGCCACGACCACGATCGGATTCGCGATCGGTCACGTTGGCGCCGATGCGCAGGCCCAGGTTTTCCGTGAGCGGGCCGCTGAACAGCGCGCCCATCTGGGTGGTGTTGCCGCGCGTGGACGAATCGGGCTTGCTGTAGTTGAAGGTGACCGAGCCACCCCATTCCGGGGCGATCTTGCGGGTGATGATGTTGATCACCCCGCCCATGGCGTCGGAGCCGTACAGCGACGACATCGGGCCACGCACCACTTCGATGCGTTCGATCATGTCCGGCGACAGCCAGTTCAGATCCTGCGGGCCCAGGTCATCGCGGTAGTTCACGCCGGACGAATTGCCCTGGCGGCGGCCGTCGATGAGGATCAGCGTGTACTGCTCGGGCAGGCCACGCAGGCGGATCTTCGACTGCGCACCAGACAGCGCATAACCACCGGTCACGCCCGGCACAGTGCTGAGGAGTTGGCCGATGCTGGTCACCGGCTTGCGCTCGATTTCCTGGCGGGTGATCACGCTGATGCTGGCCGGGGCGTCCTTGATCCACTGCTGGGCACCAGTTGCGGTGACCACGACGGTGTCGAGGTCTCTGGCGTCGGTCGCGGCGTCGCCGTGGGCGTGGACCTGTGCGGACAGGGCCAAGGCAATGGCCGCGGTCAGGGCGGCCAGCGAATGGGCAAGCGTGGGGGGTGCAACGTGCATCGAGCAAACTCCTGGAAAAGAGGGTCCGCTGGCGATGGCTGGGACATCCGTGTGGTGATTCTGAAATCGTTCACAATGCTATCACGAATCATTCGCATGTGACACATTCGGACACTTACGGGTAGCGCCGGCCGTTGGCCGGCCTGCGGGGGATTTGCATCGGGCGATGAAGGTCCACCGGGCCGGCCAACGGCCGGGGTACCGCGCCCGCGGATTTTCCGCGGTCACCACGGCGTACTGCCTCACCAATCGGTGGGCGCGTAGTCCTTCAGGAACTGGCCCCACACGTGCTCACCCGTGTTGAAGCCGTGGATGATCGGGTCGACGATGCGCGCGGCGCCATCAACAATGTCCAGCGGCGGGTGGAAGCGTTCTTCCTCCACCTTGCGCGCGGCGATCTCTGCCGGATCCTCGTCGGTGACCCAGCCGGTATCCACGGAATTCATGTGGATGCCGTCGTTCTGGTAATCGGCCGCCGAGGTGCGCGTCATCATGTTCAACGCGGCCTTGGCCATGTTGGTATGCGGGTGGCGGGTGGTCTTGAAGTTGCGGTAGAACTGCCCCTCCATCGCCGACACGTTGACGATGTGCTTGTCGCGCTCGGGCGAACGCAGCATCAGCGGCTTCAAGCGCGCGTTGATGATGAAGGGTGCGATGGCGTTGACCAGCTGGGTTTCCAGCAGTTCCACCGACGGCACTTCGGCCATCAGCAGGCGCCACGAATTGCGCCCGCGCAGGTCGACCTGCTGCAGGTCCTGGTCCAGCCGGCCTTCGGGGAACAGGTGCTGCTGGCCCAGCAGTTCGTCGGCCAGCAACGGCACCTGCGAGAGTTCGGCGGCGCGGGTCAGGCCATCGGCCCCCACCAGCGCCTGCTCCTGCAGCGACGGCACGTTGGCATCCGAGCCCAGGCCCAGCATCTCGGGGCTGCGCAGCCCTTCGTACTGGCCCACCAGCTTGCGGATCGTTTCCGGCAGATCATGCAGGGCGGCGGTTTCGCCGGCCATCATGTGCGCGTAGAACTGCGGCGGGCGGCGCACGGTCTGGCAGGCGTTGTTGATGATGAAGTCCAGCCGCGTACGGGTGGCCAGCAGTTCGTTGCAGAACGCTTCCACGCTGGGGGTGTGGCGCAGGTCCAGGCCGTACACCTGCAGGCGGTGGCCCCATTCGGCGAAGTCGGGCTCTTCGGCATAGCGTGCAGCCGAATCGCGCGGGAAGCGCGTGGTGACGATCAGCTCGGCACCGGCCCGCAGCAACTTCAGACCCGCCTGGTAGCCGATCTTGACCCGGCCGCCGGTGAGCAGCGCAACGCGGCCGCGCAGGTCGGCGGTTTCGGTGCGCTTGATGAAGTTCAGCTCGGCGCAGGCCGGGCACATCTGGTCGTAGAAGTGGTGCAGCTGGGTGAACTTCTGCTTGCACACGTAGCAATGGCGCAGCTCCGGCGAATGCACCGGCTCCGGCGTGGCTTCGGCGTTCTCACCGTTGTGCGCGTCGTGCAGACCGGCCTTGTGCGGCGGGAAGTAGTTCGGCGTGCTGAACACCGGCTTGCGGCGCAGGGCGCGGATGCCGGTCTGTTCCAGCAGCGCTTCGGCCTTGCGCACCTTTTCGTGGTGGCGGGCCTTGGCCTGCTGCTTGAGCATCGCCCGGCGTGCCTTGGGTTCGGGGTGGTAGACCTTGGCCACCACCTGGTGGAAACGCACGCGGTCATCTTCCGGCAGCGTGTCCAGCACGGCGCGGTCGGCCTCGATCGCCTCCAGCAGGTCCAGCGCGGCGCGCAGGCGGTCGGTCAGGGGCAGCTCGTCCTGGGGCAGGGCGTCGGCGGGAGAAGAAGCGATGGCGTTCACGTTGGATCCGGAGGTAGCGGCGGGAGGGCGGCCGGCAAGGCCGTCAACCGCGGGGGAGCGGCCCCTGCCGTTGCAGGGCAGGGGCGCTCGGAGGGCCGCTATTCTCCCCGATCCGGGGGTTTCGTGCAGGCGGGGCCTGAACCGCCGGGTTATTCCGCGTCTTCGCCGCCACGGGCCGCAGTGGGATCGTGCGCGTCCTTGGCCGCCTTGGCTTCGTCCTGCAGGTGCTGGCGGACCTTTTTGGCCTGGTCAGCGGTCACCGCGCCAGCCTTGTTGCCGAAGTCCTGGCGGATGAAGGTCGCCAGCTGCGCGATCTCGGTGTCCGACAGGCGTTCGGCGAACCCGGGCATGCCCAGGTTGGACGGACGCACGGCGGTGGAGGGCAGTTCGCTGCCGGCCAGCAGCAGGCGGATCACCGAGGTCGGGTCATCGGCCAGCACGGTCGGGTTGCCGGCGATGGCCGGGAACACATCCGTGTAGCCCTTGGCATCGGTCCGGTGGCAGGCCGCGCAGTTGTCGACGAAAAGCTCGGCGCCGCGGCTGTCGTTGATGCCGGTCTGCAGCTTGCGCGCGGTGGCATCGCTGGCGGTGTACGCAGAAGGATCATGCGCACTGGCCGGCAACTGCTTCAGGTACACGGCGATCGCCTTCAGGTCCTCGTCGGTGAGCTTCTGCGTGCTGTGCCGGACCACGTCGGCCATCGGCGTGCCCACCACCGCGCTGTGCGCATTGCGGGCGGTGCGCAGGGTGTCCACGATGTCCTGCTCGGACCAGCGGCCCAGGCCATCGGCCGCGTTGCCGCGCAGGTTCACCGCGTTCCAGCCGTCAATCACCTGGCCGCCGGAGAGATACGCCGTGCCCGATTCGTCCAGTGCCTTTTCCTGCAGCGCGAAGCCACGCGGGGTGTGGCAGCTGCCGCAGTGGCCCAGGCCCTGTACCAGGTAGGCACCGCGTGCCAGCTGCGGGTCGCTGTAGTGGCCCGGATCAAATGCCACCGCTTCCGCGTCGGGGGCGAAGGTCTTGCGCCAGATCGCCAGCGGCCAGCGCATCGACAACGGCCAGGTGATGTCCACGCCCCGGTTTTCCTGATGTACCGGCGCGATATCGCCGTGCAGGAAGTAGGCGTGCAGCGCCCGTACATCGTCATCGGTGATGCGCGCGTAGGAGGGGTACGGCATGGCCGGGTACAGCGTGCGGCCGTCGGGGGCGATGCCGTGCCGCACCGCGCGGTCGAAGTCGTCCAGCGAGTACGCGCCGATGCCGGTTTCCTTGTCCGGGGTGATGTTGGTGCTGTAGATGTTGCCCAGCGGCGAGGCCACCGGCAGCCCGCCGGCAAACGGCTTGCCGCCCGGCTTGGTGTGGCAGGCGGTGCAGTCACCGGCCGCGGCCAGGTAGCGCCCGCGCTCGATCAGCGCCGCATCGGCGGTCGGCCCGTCTGCCAGTACCCGGGTTTTGGTGGGAATGTAGGCATAGGCCAGCGCGGCCAGCAGCACGACCAGGCCGATCACCACGATCCAGAGAAGAAGCTTTTTCATGCGCGCCTCCTCAAGCCTGGACCAGGGGGCCCGGATCGGGCAGGTACTTCTCGCGGATGGCCTTGGCCGCCCAGTACGCCAGCCCGCCCACCAGTCCGGTGGGGTTGTAGCCGTTGTTCTGCGGGAAGGCGTTGGCGCCGATCACGAACACATTCGGCACGTCCCAGCTCTGCAGGTAGCGGTTCAACGCCGAGGTCTTCGGGTCTGCGCCCATGATCGCGCCGCCGCAGGTGTGCGTGCTCTGGTACTTGGTGATGTTGTAGTGCTCGCCGCTCTTCTTGGCGTCACCACTCATCGACAGCGGATTGAGCGTGCGGCTCATCTGCATGGCCTGGTCCACGAAGAACTGCGATGCCTTGATCTCGTTGGGGTGCCAATCGAAGGTCATGCGCAGCAGCGGGCGGCCGAAGGAGTCCTTGTAGTTCGGGTCCAGGCTCAGGTAGTGCTGCCGGTAGGACATGCACGCACCCTGCACCTCGTAATAGAAGTTGTGACGGAAGTTGTCGGCCGCCGCCTTCTTCCACGCCGCACCCCAGTTCGGCGTGCCGGAGGGCACGTTGATGCCGCGCACCGGGCCGGCGCCGGGCTGCCGCGCCCAGACCAGGCCGCCACCGACGAAGCCGGCCTTGGCGTTGTCCAGCTGGTTGCCGTTGAGGTCGTCCATGGTGGTGCCCGCGCCCCCGATGCCGATGAAGCCGTTGGCCTGCACGTCCTTGTCGAAGAACAGCACCACCCGGTTGAGGTTCTGGTAGGAGTAGTTGCGCCCCACGGTGCCGGTGTTGGTCTGCGGGTCGTAGGCTTCACCGATGCCGGAGACCAGCATCAGGTGCACGTTGTAGAGCTGGAAGGCGCACAGCAGCACCATGTCGGCCGGCTGCTCCACTTCACGGCCCTGCGCATCCAGGTAGGTCACGCCGGTAGCCTTGGCCTTGGTGCTGTCCAGGTTCACCCGCAGCACCTGCGAATGCGTGCGCAGCTCGAACTTCGGGCGCTGGCGCAGCACGGGCAGGATGCAGGCGTTCGGGCTGGCCTTGGAATAGTTGAGGCAGCCGTAGTCGCTGCAGAAACCACACGCATTGCACGGGCCCAGCTGGCAGCCGTACGGGTTCACATACGGGCCGGACGCGTTCGAGGCCGGAATCGGGTAAGGGTGCCAGCCCATTTCCTTGGCCGCCTTGTAGAACTGCTCGCCGCCCAGGTAGTTCGGGTTCGGGCCGAGCGGATACTCGCCCGAGCGTGAGCCTTCGAACGGATTGCCGCCTTCCTGCACCACGCCGTTGATCACGCCGGCCTTGCCGGAGGTGCCGCAGACCAGCTCGAACATGTTCAGGTGCGGCTCCAGTTCGGCATAGGTCACCGGGAAATCCTGGATGGTCATGTCCGCCGGGATGAAGTTCTTGCCGTAGCGTTCTTCCACGTTGGTGCGCAGGATCAGGTCTTCCGGCAGGGGCCGGAAGTGTGCGCCGGACCAGTGGCTGCCCGCGCCGCCCACGCCGGTGCCGGGCTTGAACGAGCCCATCTGCCGGTAGGGCACGGCGGTATCGGCCAAGGTGTGCCGCACTGTCACCGTTTCCTGGTTCAGGCTCTGCAGGTACTTGCGGTGTACCGAGCCTTCCAGTTCGTCCACCACCTTCGGGTAGGCGAAATCAGGCTGGGTATCGCGGTCGCCACCGCGTTCCAGCGCCACCACGTGCAGGCCGGCATCGGTGAGTTCCTTGGCCAGGATCGCCCCGGTCCAGCCCATGCCGACGATGACCGCATCCACTTTCGGTTTCGTGATCGCCATGCCTCAGCCCCTCCGCCCGGACAGATCCACCGGCGGCAGGGGGTAGGCCTTGTCGCGGACGCTGATCCAGTCTATGTAGTCCGCGCGCATGCCTGGGTAACCGATCATCTTCCAGGCGGCCATATCCTTGTTTGCGCCGTACTTGGGATCGGCGAAGTAGCCGTTCTTCACTTCGCCCAGCAGGTTGGAGAAGAACAGCTTGCTGGAGATCGCCTCCAGCTCCAGCTTGCCGCCCTCGGCCGCCTTGAGCAGGGTTTCCTGCTGTTCGTGGCTCAGCTGGGCGAAGGTCTTGCCATCGAACTGGCTGCGGCAGTGCGCATCGAAGGCATCAATGCCGACCTTCAGGATGTCACGCAGGGCCAGCTTGCCCTGGTAGCCGAACTCGCTGGGTGCTTCCAGGAAGGGGCCCTGCATGTACCAGATGGCGCCGGCCGCGTAGGGGGTCTGCATGTGGCGGTCGAGGAACTCGGGTACGCCCGATTCCACCGCGCCGGGGCCGGTTTCATCGGAGGGGATCAAGCGGTCGCAGGCGGCGGTGATGAACGCCCACTCGGCCGCGTTGAAGAATTCGGGGGTGTAGTCCTTGGCGGCCGGGGTAGCCGGGGTGCCGCTCCCGGTGCCGTTCCCGGTGGGGGTGCCGGGGGCGCAGCCGGGCAGGGCGGCGGCGACGGGGAGCAGGGTAAGGCCCTGGAAGAAGCGGCGACGGGTCAGCGTCGGCCGGTTCTGGTCGGCATCATCTTTCATTGTGTGGCTACCTGGCGGGTGGCTGGGGCTGAGCATGGCGCGGGTCCTGTCGCGGCAGCGTGCTCGCCGAATGCGGCCGGCCTTTCCACGGCAGGCATGAATGCGACCATTGTGTGGATGTGCGACTGTTTCCGTAATGGCAATATGGGAAAGGAACTCTTGCCAAACTGGAAACATCGGCGTGATCGACGACCTCAACGAGCTGCGCACCTTCGACCGCATCGTGCATGGCGGCAGCCTGTCCGCCGCCGCGCGCGACCTGGGCATCTCGCTCGCCGTGGTCAGCAAGCGGCTCACCGCACTGGAGCGTCGCGTGCAGGTGCGGCTGTTGAACCGCAGCACGCGACGCGCCTCGCTCACCGATGAGGGCAGCCTGTTCCACCTGCACTGCCGCCGCGTGCTGGATGCGGTGGAAGCGGCCGAGGCGGCGCTGGAGCAGCGCCAGGACGTGGTGGCCGGCGTGCTCAAGCTCACCGCGCCCAATGGATTCGGACGCCGTCATGTGGTGCCGGCGGTGCGCAGCTTCCAGCAGGCGCATCCCGGGGTGCGCGTGCACCTGTCACTGCGCGATGAGCTGGTGGACCTGGTCGGCGAAGGCGTGGAGCTGGCGCTGCGCTATGGCGCACTGGACGATTCCCGCCTGGTGGCGCGCGAACTGGCGCCGAACCGGCGCATCCTCTGCGCCTCCCCGGAATACCTGCGCCGGCGCGGCACGCCACTGAGCATCAACGACCTGCACGGCCACGATCTGATCGCCTCGGGCAGCCCGCCGGTATCGCAATGGGTGTTCGCGCAGCCCGGCGGCACCATCGCGTTTCCATTGGACGCCAGTACGCTCTGCGACGATGGCGAGGCGGCGCAGATCCTGGCGGTGCAGGGCGCCGGCATCGCCCGCAAGTCGATCTGGGACGTGGCCGATGACCTCGACGCAGGGCGCCTGAAAGAAGTGCTGCCCAACTGCGCGCTGGCGACTTCGCCATTGAGTGCCGTGTACGCCCCCGGGAAGCAGGTCGCACCCCGGGTCCGTGCGTTCCTTGGCCACATGGTGCAGCAGCTGCAGCTGTCGGCCGGCTGGCGGCATGCCAACCGGACGATGCCCGCCATTGCACTGACCGGGACTTAATCGGCCTTGCGCTCAACCGGCGTCAATGCCGGTTTCTGCCAGCTGCGGTCCAGCACGGCCTGGCCAGGGCTGTAGTTGCGCAGGATCACGTAGAACGGTCCGGCCGGCGCCGGCAGCCAGTTGGATTCCTTGTCCTTGCCGGGCGACGCCTGCTGGATGTACAGGGTCAGGCCGTCATCGTCATCCCGCTTGAGCGTGGGCAGCATGGCCGAGTTGATCAGGTAGCGGTCCAGCGGGTTGTCCACCAGCAGCTTGCTCTTGCCGTCGTACAGGGTGACCGACCAGAACGCGTTGGTCGGCGGCAGCTGGTCCTTGGCGAAGCGCAGCACGTAGTCGTGCTGGCTTCCATCGGCGGGCCTGCCCTGCGCATCCACGAAGTAACTCTGGTAGTCGGCCTCTGAAGCGGAGTTGCCGTAGATGCCCAGCTTGGCGCCGGCAAAACGGTACAGGTAGTTGTCCTTCAGCGCCGCGCGGGTGCCGAACATATCCGCGCTGGAAACCTTCTCGGTGTTTATCTCAGTGGCGATGAACTGTTCCAGTGCCTGGTTGGCATCTGCGATGCCTGCGGTGATGGCCTCGCGGTCGGCCGTCGGCAGCGAGGCTGCATCGAAGGGCTTGCCTGCTTCAATGCCGATGCCCGCGAACCGTTGGCGAAGCGCGGCTTCGCTGTCCACGGTGGGCGCGAACTGCAGCAGGAAGTTGAGGTAGGAGAAGAAGCCCAGGCCATTGGCCTGTTCCGGGTCATACGGCGGGAAGGTGATCGGCGGGGCCGGCGGCGGTGCCGGCGTGCCCAGGAACGCGCTAAGCGGCTGCACCTTGTACTGCGCCTGCAGGCGCTTGACGTTGTCCAGGTCCGACGGCGAAAACAACTGGGTGCGGAACAGGCCATAGGCCAGCTGGGTTTCGGCGCGGAACACCTCGCGCACGCCCTTGGGTGTTTCGCCCTTCCAGTCCGGCCCGGCGACCAGGAACACGCTGGCCTTGCCGTCGGTCGCGGCGCGGTTAATGTAGGCGAAGTTGTAGGTATACAGGTCGATCAGCTGCACGGAGAAGTAGCGCTTGGCATCGATCGCCGGCACGCTGATGACCAGCGGTTCGGCGCGCAGGTCCATCCACAGGAACGAATACGGCGTGTCCGAGTTGGGCGTGATGATCGAGGTGTCCTTCGGGGTGGCCACCTGGGCGACGTTGCCGATCTGGTTGAAGCCGGCGTGGAAGTTCGCACCCTTGGCATCCACGGCCTGCTGGTACATGGATTTGTAGCCTTCCACGATCGGGTAGCCCCAGATGTAGGCATCCTTGGCGGTGGCGCGCAGCTCGCTGATGCGGGTGGCATCAGCCGCGGCCGGGGCGGCGGGCTGCGCTGCCGAGGCAGGGTCGGGCGCTGGGGCGGCGCTTTCCGGTTCACGCTTGCCGCAGGCGACCAGCGCGAACACGCTGATCAACAGGGCGGCCAGCCGGAGGCCGGCAATGAACGGTGAGCGAGCCTGGTTACGGGGCATGGCCATATTGTTCGCCTCCTGCGGCAAGGGATGCGGAGAGCATGACGGCGCGCTCATCCGCACTCCACCGAAATAGGTGCAGGCCGGCTGGGTAAAACTACTTAGCCCGGATCAGACCCTGGCAAGGCTGGCAATGGCGAGAATGACGGTCGCGGTGGTGACCACGGTGAAGTACAGCCAGCCCAGCCCGACGAACTTGAGCGTGGTCACCAGCCGGGATTGTGCGTACACCCGCCGTTGCATCAGCCAGAGATACAGCGGCATCCACAGCAGCAGCGCCGTGATCAGCAGGCCGACGACAACCCCCGCGCCAGGCATGGCGGCAAGCTGCCCACCCAGCATCGACAGCAGCAGGATCCCCAGCAGCGCCACGCACAGGAACGCGTGGCTGTACAACGCCACCACCAGGTGCTCCAGGTACAGCCTTCCACTGCCCAGGTAGAACACCTTCAGCAGCACGGCAAACAACGGCACCAGCACGAACAGCGCCGAAGGCACCGAGCCGAAGAACGCGTTGACCAGCAACTGCGGCCGTTCGCTGATGCGGGGCAGGTTCTTGCGGATGATCTCGGCCTGGCCGGTCAGCCAGCGGTTGGCGAACCCGGGCAGGAAACTGATCTCGACCGGGTCTGACTTCTGTGTCGCCATGTCCTGCACGGTGAACGGTTTGGCCGCGGCGGGTTTGCGCGCAGACGCGACCGGTGGATGCTCTTTCAGTTCGCGCTCGCGCTTTGCGGCCTGCCTGTCCACCTTGGCAATGGCACTGTCGATCGGCGCGCGAAGGGACTCGGGCATCGCCTCACGCGATTGCTGCAACGGCGCCAGCAGCGCGCGGCGGACCTGCTGGACCTCGTCGTGGGTGGTGGCATCACGGAACGCACCCGGCACTTCCGGCGGGCGGGGCGTCTGGCTTACCAGGGCACCTGCGTCCACATGCACCGCCAGCCGCGCCACGAAGAAGGTCAGCACGCTGAGGATCACGAACAGGCGAATCGGCGGGATGTAGCGGGTGCGGTGCCCGGCCAGGTAGGCGGCCGCCAAGCGGCCGGGCAGCAGCAGCTGGTGCAGGGTGCGGAAGATGCGCCCGTCCAGGTGCCAGAATGATTCGAACACCTCTTCCACCGCGTGCCCGAAACTGCGCACCGGGCTGTGGGCGGACTGGCCGCATTCATGGCAGAAATCGCCCTGCAGCGGGGTGCTGCAGTTCTCGCAGGCGGCAGGGTGGGCAAGGGCGGAGTGCATCAGTGCGCGGAGCCGGGCAGGAAAGGCGCCTACGATAGTGGGGGCGGGGTACCGGTGCCAGTGCCGGCCTGCATCGATGGCCCACGGGGCGGGCCGGACCGCGGAGTCCGGTTCACGGTCACGTTGCTCTACCCGAAGTAGAGTCGGCTCACCCCCTTACGGAACGCCGACCATGCCACTGACCGACAAGCAACTTGCCATTCTGCGTGCCATCGAGGCGACCGATCCTGTGTCAACCGACGATGCCACCTGGGCCGTCGCCGAAGGTCTGGCGGTGCAGGCCGAAGACAGCGACATCGACCTGACCCCTGCTGGCAAGGACGCATTGGGTGAGGTGTAGTACGAGCACGCCTTTCGCGTGCACTGCATGCCGGCTGCACGCGCGCTCCACACCGCGCTGCCTACAGTGGCTGCCATTCCCCCGACGGCGCCCATAGCGTGAACCTGCAGACCTCCATGCCCCTCCCGCTTCCGCGCCGCCCGCTGCCGGACAGCTGCCAGTTCGAACTGCTGGATGTGAACGCGCTGCAGGACCCGTGCAGCGGGCGCATCGTTCACCTGTACTCGATGGTGGCGCGTTGCCTGTCGTGCGAGGTGGTGTTCAAGGCGCAGGAAGGCGAGGGCTTTGTCAGCACCTCGGCCGCACGCGTGCTGCGCTGCCCCTCGGGTTGCGGCCAGCAATCGCTCAGGGGCGCCGCGCTTCGCCAGTGGGGCGCGCAGGCAACGAGCGGCTTTGAATCGACACCGCTTCCACAATCTGTTCCGGCGTAAACGCGCAATGTCCTTCGCCGATGGGCGGTAGCGTCCTCGGCTGGGGCGTCGCGCTAGCCTTGGCGGCAAGTGCCGGGTAGACCGGCTCGAAGCGGGGCGTCACGGAAGGGTCGTTGAGGTTGTACTGCAGCAGCAGCGGCCGGCGCAGCGCGCCGGTCAGGCGCAGGTCGCGGTCAAGCTTGGCCTTCGCCTCTGGATCCGCGGCAATGCGCCGGACGCCGGCGTTGAACGCCTTGTCATCGCCAAAGCCGGCATACACAGTGTCCTTGTTGCTGACTGGAATGCCGCCGCTGATCTTGACCAGCTGCTGGAACACCAGGGCATGCAGGCTGACGGTGCCAGCCAGCTCATCCACCTTCAGTTCCAGGCGTTTTGCCAGTACTGCAGCTGCCTCCGGGCGGGACTGCACGGCAGCGGTGATCGCGTCGACCATCTCTCCCTGCGGCAACGTCGCAGCGGCAGGCGAGCTCAACCCACCCTCGGGCAGGCCGTTGGCGCCAGGGAAGAAGTACTCGAACGCCATCAGCGAGGTGAGCACTTCGGCGGCCAGCACGTCGCCGGGCAGGTTGGCGCCGCACATCGAGATGCCACCGCTGTAGTGCTCCGGCATCCGCTCCAACGTACCGATCGCCACCGCGCCCCCCATCGAGAAGCCCAGGATCCAGCTGCGTTTCGTGTCTGGATGGCGGGCCACGAACTGCGCGCGCAGCCGCTCAAGATCGTCAATGGCCCCGCGCACGGCCCATCCCTGGTCGGCGTAACCGCTCTGCGCCACCGCGTAGCCGGCCTTGACCAGCGCCTCGCTCCACGGGTTGCCCGGCCAGGGGTCCGGGCGCGGCGTACCGACCGGCTCGAAGCCATGGGCATACATCACCAGTTCGCCGTTCCAGTGGGCCGGCACGTCGATGCGCCAGGGGGCGCCCTGCAGCGTGCCCGTTTCGCTGTGGGTGTCCGGGGTTACGGGGGCCTTGGCCCAGCTCGGCGGAAGCAGCAGGGCAGTGCACAGCCCAAGGCACAGCGAGACGGTCGCAGCAGTACGCATCCAGATCATCCTCGGTCAGGTGCCGGCGCAAGATCGACCAGCAGCGTGGGAATCAATTCGGAAACCGTGGGGTGGATCGGCACCGCCCAGCGCAGCTCATCCAGCGGCCGGTCGGCACTGATCATGTCGAGGATGCCGTGGATGGCCTCATCGCCGCCAGTGCCGAGGATCGCCGCGCCCAGGATCCGCCGGGTTTCGGCATCGGCCACCACCTTCATGAAGCCCTTGGACTCCCCTTTCTCCACCGCACGGCCGACGCGGGTCATGGGCCGTTTGGAGAACAGCAGGGGGCGACCGGACTTCATCGCCTCGGCCTCGGACATGCCCGCCCGGCCCAGCGGCGGGTCGATGTACAGCGCGTAGCCCGGCACCCGGCTGCTGACGCGGCGGCCCTCGCCATCCAGAAGGTTGGCGGCGACGATCTCGAAGTCGTTGTAGGCGGTATGGGTGAACGCCCCACGGCCGTTGCAGTCACCCAGCGCCCAGACACCGGGGGCAGAGGTCTGCAGATGGTCATCCACCGTGATGTACCCACGTTCGTCCCGCTCGATGCCGGCGGTGTCCAGGCCCAGGTCGTCCGTATTGGGCCGGCGCCCGATGGCCATCAGGACGTGGCTGCCGACCACGCGCGCGTCCTTGCCGCCGGCCTGGAAGGAAACGGCGATGTCATCGTCCACGCGCTCGAACGCGATCCTGTCCGCGCCGGTGTGAACCTCGATGCCCTCATCCTCCAGGATGCCGCGTACCGCCTCCGATACATCGGCGTCCTCGCGCGCGATCAAGCGCTCACCCCGCTCGATGATCGTCACCTGCGCGCCGAAGCGCCGGTACATCTGTGCGAACTCCAGCCCGATGTAGCTGCCGCCCACCACCACCAGATGGGCGGGCAGGGCATCCAGCCCCACGATGCTGCTGTTGGTCAGGTACGGAACGTCCTGCAGGCCGGGCATCTCCGGCACCGCTGCACGCCCGCCCACGTTGATGAAGATCCGCGGCGCGGTAAGCCGCTCGCCGTTGACCACGATGGCGCCGGGCCCATCGAAGCGGGCATGGCCGCGGATCAGCTCCACGTTGGCCATCCCGGCAAGCCAGTCTTCATTGCCCTTGCGCGAATCCATGATCACTTTGCGGGCGCGGGCCTCGACCACGGTCATATCCACGCTGACCGGTCCGGCGCTGAAGCCGTACTCAGCACCACGCCGCGCCATCTGCGCGGCATACGCGCTGGCCACCAGCGTCTTGGTCGGTTTGCAGCCGGTGTTGACGCAGGTGCCGCCCACCAGATGACGCTCGATGATGGCCACGCGCATACCGGCCGCGTCCAGCCGCCCGGCCAGTGATGGCCCCGCCTGGCCGGTGCCGATGATGATGGCATCGAAGGCGCGGGCGGCAGCGGCGGGACCCTGCGCGGAAGAGGGGTTGGACATGGCAAGACCCTTGTTGTGTGTACCAATGGCCATTCAATACACTCGTTGGCGTGAGCGCCACGCAGATCCAGCATCGCGGATTGGCGTTTTGTACGATTTTGTCTGCAACATCATGGAGAGAGCGTTGAACAAACTGGTTACAGGCGTGCTGCTTGCACTGATTCTCACCGGGTGTGCCAAGACGCCTGGGACGCCGGATTCCAAGGCCCTCACTGAAGCGTCGTTGGCGGCCCCGCAGGTGCCAGCCAAGGCCTCGGCCCTGGGCGGCCAGCGTGGTGACGGCGCTCCCTATGAAGTGGTGGGAAGCGAAGTCTGGAATGTTCCCGACCCGGTTTCCAGGCGCACGTACCAGGTGTTCGTTGCACTGCCGGCCTCCTATGCTGACAGCCCGGAGCGCAGCTACCCGGTCCTCTATGTCACCGATGCCGACTACGCGTTTCCGTTGGCGCGGCAGATCGGCCGACGATTGAACGTGGAAGGCCCCAAGCTGGAAGAGTTCATCCTGGTGGGCCTGTCCTATTCGGTGGGTGACGAAGGCATGCCCAGCCGCCGCCGCGATTACACCCCGACACCCAACGGCCCCAGCAGCGCACCGACCAACGCGGTGCATGGGGGGGGCGCTCCTTACATCACCTACCTGCGGGAGCAGGCACTGCCGTTCGTCGCCAGCCGCTACCGCACCGACGAAAGCCGGCGCCTGCTGCTGGGCCATTCCTACGGCGCGTTGCTGGGCAGCCAGATCCTGTTTACCGACCCGGGCATGTTTGCGGGCTATATCATGGGCAGCCCATCGTTCTGGTACGACCGCAATGTCATGTCGCGGTTCGAGAAGGACTACGCAGGCAGCCACAACGATCTGAAGGCATCGGTGTACATGTATGTCGGCGAGCGCGAAACGCCGGCCTTCGGCAACGACGCGGACATGGTGGCCGATGCGAAGAACATGCAGGCCGCGCTGCGCGCGCACAACTACCCGTCACTGCGCCTGAAGCTCGATGTGCTCAACGACGAGGACCACCTGAGCGTGGCCCCGCGCGGGTTGACGCACGGGCTGAAGTACCTGCTCGGCAAGCAGCCGGGAGGCTGACGGGATCACCGCCTGTGGAGGGTCAGGTCTGATCGTCCACAGGCGCCGCAGGGGCATTCGCCTTCACCGATTCAATCCCGCCATCGCGTGCGGTCGCGGTCGAGTAGCGCTCGCTGGTGCCGATCACCTCACCATTTCCTGCCTTGAGGTTGAACATCGGTTCGCCGTTGCTGGCGTTCTTGCGCTCGTAGCGGCTGTCGGCCGGCGAATTTTTCCGCACCGATTCAATGCCGTTCTGCGCGCTCTGCTTGGTGGTGTAGCGTTCGCTGTGCAGGATGGGCTCGCCATTGCCTGCCTTGAGCACGAAAAGGAACTGGGGGCCGGAGCGGGTCAACAGAAACTTGGCAGCCATGGGACCTCCACCTGTCTCGCCAGGAATGGCGCAGGCAATGTGTTGCATGCGCTGGCGGGTGTCTATCCTGAAACCGACGTCCGCGCTTGGCCGCTCACTCGCGGCGAAGCTTGATGTCCACGTCGCGTGCCGTGTTCGAGATCAGCTGCAGCCCGAAGTCGCCGGTGCCATGCCGGGCCTTCACGAGCACATCCTCCCCATCGTCGGTCTCCACATGGAAGCCTTTGCCCAGCGCGACGCCCAGCGCATCACGCGCCGACTTGGCGATGTGGTTTTCCGATTGGCCATCCAGCACCGCCACGTCCACCTGCAGCGGTGGTGCATCTTTTGGCCAGACCCGGAAGCGGATCGTGCCATCGGACTTGGCCCGCTCGTCAAACGCGATCCGCCACTTGTTCGAGGCGCGTGGGCGTTCCGTTTCGGCCGCCGCTACCGTGGTCGGCGCGCCAGCCGGTGCCTGTGCGAACGCGAGGCAGGGGATGGCCAGCGTCAAGATGCCCGCCGCGCGCAGCAGGGCGAGGCGTAGGGAGGAGGATTTCATTGTCATGCTCCAGAAGGATGGCGAGAGCCACGCGGCCGACAGAGCGGATTTTCCGATCAACCGATTGCTATTGCATGCGTGTCAATGCGTAGCGAGACCCAGTAAAACTACGGCTGGCTGACCGCCCCCCGGCAGCTTGCGCCAGAACAACCCCCCGGCCATGGACCGCACCGTCCTGCTAGCTGAGGCTGTCATTCAGACGGCCGTACACGGCCGCGGGCGTATAGTCGATCCACACTACGTTTCCCCATGGCACCGAGCTCTCCGGAGTTCATCACCGCAAGGATCGACGCAATGCCCAAGGGCTCAGACCTGCTGGTCGCCGCACTCGAAAACGAGGGCGTAGACCGCATCTTCGGCGTTCCGGGCGAGGAAAACCTCGACTTCCTGGAATCCCTTCGCAACTCCAGCATCGAGCTGGTCCTCACCCGCCACGAACAGGCGGCCGCCTTCATGGCCGCCACGCACGGCCGCCTCACCGGCAGACCGGGCGTCTGCCTGGCCACCCTCGGCCCAGGCGCGCTGAACTTCTCCACTGGCGCCGCCTATGCCCACCTGGGCGCCTGGCCGATGATCCTGATCACCGGCCAGAAGGCGGTGATGAGCGCCAAGCAGGCCCGGTTCCAGATCGTGGATATCGTGGCCTCGATGAAGCCGCTCACGAAAATGACCCGCCAGATCGTCAGCGCGGCCGCCATCCCGGCCACCGTGCGGGATGCCTTCCGCGTGGCCATGGAAGAGCGGCCCGGCCCGGTCCATCTGGAGCTGCCGGAGGATATCGCCGGCGAGGAAGTGGAAGACGTTCCAGTCATTCCGGTCCACCCGCTGGAGCGCCCCATCGCCCACGCCGCCGCGCTCGACCGCGCAGCAGAAGCGATCCTGGCCGCCAAGCGGCCGCTGGTGATGATCGGCGCGGCCTGCAGCCGGCCGTGGCTGACCGAATCGCTCTCCACCTTCGTGGCGCGCACCCGGCTGCCGTTCTTCAACACCCAGATGGGCAAGGGCGCGGTGACCGGCGGCTCCAACCTGTATATGGGCACCGCTGCGCTTTCCGAAGGCGACTACGTCCACGAGGCCGTGGCGCGCGCCGACCTGATCATCGCCATCGGCCACGACACCGTTGAGAAGCCCCCGTTCCTGATGAAGGGCAAGGGCGGGCCCAAGGTCATCCATGTCGGCTTCCAGTCCGCCACGGTCGAACAGGTCTACCACCCGGATATCGAGGTGATCGGAGACATCGGCGCCACCGTGGATGGCCTCGCCGAGCGGCTGGAAGGCAAGGTGTCCGAAGACCAGGGCATGGTCGACCTGCGCCAGAAGATCCTGTCGCGCCTCAACGACCGTGCCGAGGAGGACCGCTTCCCGGTCACCCCGCAGCGGTTGGTGCACGACGTGCGTGAAGCCATGCCGGAAGACGGCATCGTCTGTCTCGACAACGGCATGTACAAGATCTGGTTCGCCCGCAATTACCGCACCCACGTGGCCAACAGCTTGCTGCTGGATAACGCCCTGGCGACCATGGGCGCGGGCCTGCCGTCGGCGATGATGGCCTCGATGCTGTACCCCAACCGGCGCGTGCTGGCCGTGTGCGGTGATGGCGGCTTCATGATGAACTCGCAGGAGATGGAAACCGCCGTGCGGCTGGGCCTGAACCTGGTGGTGATCATCCTCAATGACAGCGCCTACGGCATGATCCGCTGGAAGCAGGCGGTGGATGGCTTTGCAGATTTCGGCATGCGCTTTGGCAACCCGGATTTCGTGCGCTACGCAGAAGCCTACGGTGCCAAGGGCAGTCGGGTCGCGTCCGTGGAAGAGCTCGTGCCCACGATCGAAGCCGCCTTTGCCGGCGGTGGCGTGCACCTGCTGGACGTGCCGATCGACTACTCCGAAAACACCCGCGTACTGGTCGACGAGCTGCGCAACCGCACCCCCGATGTGGGCTGCGCGTAACCGCCACCGTTGACCATTGAATACAAGGAACCCCACATGTTGACCGTAGTACAAGCCTTCGACCGCGCCCCCATCCAGGACGTTCCGTTCGATGACGCCGCCGCGTTGGAGCGCAAGCTCGGCAATGCCGAACGCGTGTTCAAGGACCGCGACGGCTGGCTCAAGCCGCACCAGCGCATTGCCATCCTGCGCAGGCTGGCAGCGCTGATGGAAGCCAAGCGTGACCACCTGGCCATGCAGATCGCGCGCGAAGGCGGCAAGCCGCTGCCCGATGCCATTGTCGAAACCAACCGCGCCATCGATGGCGTGCACAACGCTGCAGATGAACTGCGCAACTTCGCCGGCCGCGAAATCCCGATGGGCCTGTCGGCAGCGGCGGAGAACCGCTGGGCGTTCACGACCAAAGAGCCGCTCGGCATCGTCGCCGCCATCTCGGCGTTCAACCACCCGCTGAACCTCATCGTCCACCAGGTTGCCCCTGCCATCGCGGTGGGGTGCCCGGTCATCATCAAGCCGGCCTCGACCACGCCACTGTCCTGCCTGGAGTTCGTGGCGATGGTCCACGAGGCCGGCCTGCCCGAGCCGTGGTGCCAGAACTTCATTCCGGAAGGCAACGAACTGGCCGAAGCGCTGGCCACCGACAAGCGCGTGGCCTTCCTCAGCTTCATCGGCTCGGCGCGGGTGGGCTGGTCGCTGCACTCCAAGCTGGCCCATGGTGCACGCTCGGCGCTGGAACATGGCGGCGTAGCACCGGCCATCGTGGACCGCAGCGCGGACCTGGCCAGGATCATCGAGCCCATCGTCAAGGGCGGCTACTACCACGCCGGCCAGGTGTGCGTGTCCACCCAGCGCATCTTCGTGCACAACGACATTGCCGAAGACTTCACCGAAGCCCTCATCGCACGTGTGGAGAAGCTGCGCACCGGCGACCCCACCCTGAAGGACACCGAAGTAGGCCCGCTGATCCAGCCGCGCGAAGCCGACCGTGTGGCCGAATGGATCGACGAGGCGGTAAAGGATGGGGCCACGCTCGCCACCGGTGGCAAGCGCCTTTCCGAAACGACGTTGCAGCCCACCGTGCTGCTCAATCCCGCCGATGACGCGAGAGTCACTACGCAGGAGATCTTCGGGCCGGTGGTGGCGGTGTATCGCTACAGCGCGCTGGACGAGGCCATCGCACGCGCCAACTCGCTGCCCACCGCGTTCCAGGCCAGCATCTTCGCCCAGGATATCGACGTGGCCATGCGCGCGGCCAACCGCCTGGATGCCTCGGCCGTGATGATCAACGACCCTACCGCGTTCCGCACCGACTGGATGCCGTTTGCCGGTCGCCGGGAATCGGGCTATGGCACCGGCGGCATTCCGTACACCATGCGGGACATGTCGCAGGAAAAGATGATCCTGATGCGCAGGAGCTGAGCCCAAGGCCCGGAAACGGTATGTTTTCTGGGCAGGGCACAGTAGTTGTACGGGGGCGCAGGGGTAGGGCAGCTGATGCAATAGCACTGCATCCGCCGCCCGCCCTGTTCTGGAGAGTCACATGCGCTTCCTGGCACGTTCGTCTTCCGTCACGCTCATCGTTGCAGCGCTCGCCACCAGCGGGTGCCAAAGCACTCCGCCGCCTGCTGAACCTTCAGCGCCTGCGCCCCGGGCGTTGCCGGGCCCCATGACAGCGGCATCTGCCGGGGTGACGTTGCAGGGGCAGATCACCGCCATCGATACCCGCACCCGCGCGGTGACGGTCACCGGTGCCGACGGAGGCAGCCTGGACTTCATCGCCGGCGCCGACGTGCGCAACTTCAACCAGCTGAAGGTGGGCGACAAGGTCACCCTGGATTACCAGGCCGCCGTCGCCCTGGACCTGCAGCCGGCAGGCAGCGCGCCGGTCGGCGTGACCCAGTCTCAGGCCGGTACCGTGCCGATCCGCGGCGCCACGCCAGGCGGGGCGCGTTCGAACACCATCGAGATCGTCACCGAGGTGGCGGCCGTGGACCCGGTGGCCAACACCATTGCGCTGCGAGGGCCGCGCGGCAACACCCAGATCATTGCGGTGGAGCGCGAGGACCTGCGGGCCAAGCTCCCCAGCGTAAAGCGCGGCGACCTGCTCAAGATTTCCTATACCGAAGCCGTCGCGCTGGGCATCCGCCGCGACAGCCCCTGACACAACGGCGGGGGAGGCCCGGGGCAGGTGGGTGTACGCCTGCCCCGGTGGGGCACTTGACGGGCCAGTGGGGCAGCCTTGAAGATCGGCGTATTCAGCCTGCATCCAAGGATTGACCATGTCTGGCTTCATCGGTGACCTGTTGGAAGGCATTGTCGATTTCGTGACCGACATCTGGGTGCTTCGCCGGCAGCGCGCCGCGAATGGCCGGGGGGCGAACTCGTGGAGTGAGGATGCAGCGGATACGGCTGTGTTCAATGCCTGGGTGATCGGCTTGTCGATCCTGGCCCTGGCTGCCGGCAGCATTATGGTCTTCGTGCTCAAGCTGCCGCTGTGGATGAGCTTTGGGCCGCTCCTCGCGGTTGGCGTCTACGTGGGCTACCGTTGGATTGCGCTGACGCGCGCTTGATCGCGCACCGTGCGCCGAATGCGTCACGCGTTCGGATTCGCCGAGTCGAACACTTCTAGCGCGGCGAACGCCTCACTCGTGACCGGGTGCCAAGAAAAACACGCGACAGCGCACGGAATTGCGTGCCAACGGCCCGTTCCACGCCACGCATAGATGGCGCCGATCAAACGCGGCCAATCGAAAGATCAAAACAACTTCCGCTATGCTTACGTCCGCGACATGGTTGTGGCTCGGAGCGTAAGAACTCCCGTGGAACGATGCAATCAAGACGTGCTATGTCGGGAGGGTGACGAAATAAAACACCTTCGCGGAAATACGTTGCGCCGGTCCACGCGGTTCTTAACCTCCCGACTCCCTCGCCATCCCGGCGAGGGAAGCTTCCCAACGGAGGTTCCACCATGTCCAGCCATTCCACCGACGCATCCTCTAGCGCAGTCGCCAGCCAAAAGCTCTGGTGGCGTAAGCCCAGGAGCGTCATGACCAACGCGCTGCACCACGACGGCCTTGTTACGTTTCCCGGCTGTCCACCCATTCCCTGCCTGAAGCTACGCGGGCTGTGGATTCACGCATTAGGCATCGAGCCTGGCACTCGGCTGTACGTGGAGACAAAGCCGGGCGTAATCGTGCTTTCCGTGGATGCGCCGGCCGCAGCCAGTGCAACTGTTGTTGCATATCGAAAGCTGGGGCGCGGCCACATCACACTCGATATGCAGTGAAGTTCCAGCAGCGCGAGTCGTTGGGTGTCCGCCTCTTGCCGGAGTCGGACATCGGGTGGAGACGAGCTTGGCCTGATGACGCCTGACTGCTTTGCTCATTGAGGATTGGTCGCCAGCAGTAGCTTGCGCGAGCAGCTATGTGCTCTCAGTGGCTCCCCGAGGGAGCATGAGCTCTAGTCCGTATTCGACGGAGGAAAGGAAGCTGACTTCGGCGACGGCCAGGTCAGCATCTCGAAATGAGCCGCTCGTGCACCTTGAGCGGAATAGCTCAAGCCAGCCTGACGGCGGACCATCAGTAGGGCCGTGACTTATCTGCAGGAGCAATACTCCGTCCGCGCCGCCACAAGTAAGCTGTAATTTCGCATTTCCAACTCTTACCGTGGTAGCGGAGCCCGTCGAGGTCATCGACGAAGGCTCGTCCGAAACGTCAAACTTCCTCGCTCCGGCAAGAGCGCGGAACTGGTCTAGCGCATCTTCGACGGTCACTATGTTCACAGTTCCCCTCCAGTGGCGACTTTCCACCATTGATTGGCAGATTGAGTATTCAAGCGTGTGCTAGGTAAGTAATGGAGTCAGACCGGTAGCCTGGCCACAGGAGATTGGAGTCTGCAAGATATGACAGTCAGGCCTGCGTAAGCTGTAACCACCATCACTAGAGCATCGCCTTGTAGCCCTCAAGGCACTTCACCGTCTGAGCGAGTTCTGCCTTAAGCAATACGTTGAAGAGCTCTTCTATAGTCAAGGGCGGGCTCTTGAGCGCGAGGCGCATGTTCCGCACCGCGCCTAATACCTGGGCTTGGTGCAGATCGAATACGTTCTCCACAAACTCGTCCGGGTGTTGTACTTCGAGCCCCCAGCGTTCCAACGCTGCTGCGGGAAAGTCCTTGAGGTTGTAGGTGACGATGACGCTGGCGCCGCAGCGAATGGCCGCCGCTACAACGTGCCGGTCGCCTGGATCAGGCAGACCCTCAATGCCGTCAATCAATGGCGCGTAGTCGGCCACCAGACAGTCTTCAACGGCATCATTCATTTGCTGTGCTGTACGGTCGAGCCGTTCCCGCGTGAGGTCGGGGCGATTCGCCAAAAGGTTGCGTATCCATTCGTCATGGATGTCCCCGCTCCAGCGTGCGCGAAAGCAGCGGGTGCAGGCCAGCCGCATCAGCAGGTCGCGGACGTTCGCTGGGTATAGAACGCATGCGTCAAATACCGCCGTGAATGTAGAGCTGTTCACTCGTAACCCATTCGCAGTTCCTGGGCTTCGGCGGCCAGGTTGTCCAAGGCCGACTGACTTGCCTCATCGCGCGCCTGCTTATACGTCATCAGGTCGTCGAAGCGAATACGGCGGTGCTTGCCTGTCTTGTGGAAGGCAAGCTTGCCGGTCTCCAGCAACTTGACCAGATAGGGGCGCGATACATTAAGAAGATCAGCCGCTTCCTGGGTAGTCAGCTCCGCATGTACGGGCACGATTTTCACGGCGTTGCCATCCGCCAGTTCCGATAGGATTTCGCTGAGCAGCTGCAGGGCCGCCATTGGCAGTTGGATCGGGTGGAGCCGGCCCTGAGAGTCGACCAGTTGGACCAGTTTGGTCTCGAATCCGGTGGCCAGATAAGCAGCCAGCTCACGCTGAGCGGTCGTGGCCGCTTCGATATCTTGGGTGCGGGGAAGGGTTACTTGTGGGGTCATGGTCTTCTCCGTCGCGAGCACAGCCAATGGGTGCGGCTGGGGCGCCCATTCTATTCGCAATATTCGCAATTCGCAATATTCGAAACGCTGGCGCTTGCACGGCTGGGCTCGTCCGGCTGTCCGAGCTGACCGGCCTACCTCCCCAGCCTGATCGACCAGATTAGAAAAGAGGCCCAGATCGCGAGCATAAGAAGCGTCCACCCGGCAAGCTCCGGGAACCTGCGGTGGCCGGACACAGCGACCAAGAGCGTGAATACTGGACCAAGAACGCCCATCTCGATCAGCAGGTTCCGCCAGAGATAGAAGTTGTCGAACGCCAGCGACCCTGCACTTGGAAGAACGCCGGCCGGGATGCTGACTCCACCATCGAGAGGCCAGAACAGCGGAACAGCGTGAGCACCCACCAGCAGGTCGAGCAGCGGGTGGGACATGCCGGCGGCCAGCAACCATCTGAGCTTGAGGTTCACGGTGACAAACCGCGACAAGGTGAGTTTGACCAAAAGCGTGGCACCTACCGCCACGAGAAGGCTGTGACTGAACCGAGGAGCTGCCGCGTAGTCGAAAAACCAGACAGCGAAGTAGTCCAGATCTGGCCCCACAGCCAAGGCAACGAAAGGAACCGCCGCCCAGCGCGACGAACCGCGTTGCTGCGCGTTGCAGCACAGGTACATTGTGAGTCCTGCCGAAGCATGGGCCACGATGGAAGACATCGATTCAGTTGTTGGTGATCAGCAGCGAGCTTGACCCGGCCGTATGGGCGGCTGATGGTGCCTGTGTGTGGCGGGGGTGAGGCCTGAGCCGAGCGGGGCAGGGGATCAGGCGGGCCTGTTGGCGGGGCCAGTTGTGGGGAAACCGGCACTGAACTAGGCTCGCAGCAGATGAGCTTTGCGGCTCGGCTTGAATCCGGAGTTGGTAAGGGGGGAGGATGTTTCGCCGTCAGTTGTTCTATGTCCAGGTGCACCAAGACCACTTCACTGCCCGCGCCGTCGGTGGAGACAGAGCTATTCATCGCCAGCGCTCCGCCCTTGGTAATCGAGCGGGTCCGACCAAGGACTTCTCCGCCGTCCGGGCTGAGCTAAAAGCAATCTTCTCGGAGCTCAAGACCGGCTTCTCATTCGTCAGGCCGTGGGCGCTTCTCCACTTTGATCCGGTCGAGTACCCGATCACGAAGGAAGAGCTCGCTGCGTTCCAGGCGGCGGCCATGCGGAGTGGCGTTAGCTTCTGCTGGCTCTCCACGTGGGAGCATCCTCATGAAGACAAGGAATTGTTGGATATGTTGAAGTAGGAACCGGCCCAACGGGCGTTGAACCGGAGGAGAGGCGCGGCAATGCGTTCAAGCTGATGCAGCTACGCGGAACTGGGTCAGCCAGATCTGTTGCAGTTAGGGACAGGGATGACAAACGGTTCGGCAGCCAGGAACGGCTCCAGTGATGCCATGAAGCGTGCGTGCGCTACCCGAGCGCACGCGAACTGGCGCCCCAGGTGCGGGTCTTCATCGACTGGCTGGTGGAGCGTATTAGGCCTGAGCCCTATTGGGACCGGGGGTTGTTACGTTGAGTTCGCCTGAGTATCGGCTTGAGAATGTCGCTTGGAGCGGGCGATCTGCGCTCGCTTGTTGGCCGGCCGCGCCTGCTCTAAGATCGGGCATCGGCCGGGGGGATCCTGCCGCAGCGTGTTTCCTTGGTAGTTCATGAGAGTCGAAGCCGCGTCGCGGCTCGTCCTGTTTCAGAAACTTGACCGCGAAGGGGAAGTCAATGGAATTGATCGGTTTCGCTATCGTCCTTTTCGTATGCCTGGGTATTGGCAAGGTCATCAACATCATGGCGCGCCGATTGGTGTTCAACGGCGCAGGTCTCTACCTTGCACTGTTTGCAGCCTTTGCAATCTGGAACATCTACCTGTCGTGGAACTCCACCCTCGATTCATTCCAGATGGGATACGCCCTCGGTCGCAACATCACGCCACCGCTCATCATCGCCTTGGTTGCTACTTACTTCTTCTTCAAGTTCAGGACAGACAAGGCGCATCAACTTCGTGTCCAGAAGCTGCGCCAGAGCAGGGCAGAGCTGAGTGTGACCCCTGACAACTGAGTCAGGCAGTCGTTGTCGCCAAGCATCCAAGGGCAAGGAAGAACATTGGCAAACCATACATACCGCTTGCTCCCCAGCGCCGCTCTCGGCCTGGCTGTCATCGCGGCCGCCGCGCACCTTGGCTGGGAATACACTCACGACGGCATCCGCAGCCACCATCTACTTAACCGAGCTGACCTGCCGACGATTTCCAATGCATGGGGCCTGCTGGTGCTGCCTGTGCTGGGCTGGCTCGCTGGCAGCGTCGTCGCGCGCAGGGCGTCGGTGGCACCCTCGGCGGCACGCAAGGCGCTGGCGGGCTTTCTTGGCGCGCTGGCTGCAGGTTCCGCATTGTCCGTGGCCTTCGTCGCCGGCAGCGAGTATGCCGCGGGAGCGGTGTTCCTGGGCGTGCTGCTCTCTGGACTGGTGCTTCCCACTTATCGGGCCGAGTACCTGTTCGGCTTCGTGCTGGGTATGACCTTCGTCTTCGGCTCCATTCTGCCCACTCTGTTCGGGCTTCTGGCAGTTGCCATCTCCGCCGCTGCACACCTGCTGCTGTGGCCAGCGGGAATGTGGGTATTGCGCCGCGCCCGCAGTCAATGAAGTGAACGGCATTGCGGAGCGGCCAGTCAGGCCGCTCCCTGCTGACGCGCTACCGGTTCAGGCCGCCTGCGCGGCCTTGGCGTTGCCCCCGGACTTGGCGATCATCGTCAGCTTCTCGTCGGTTGCCTTTTCTTCCGCAAGGGTTTCCAGCAGCAGCGGCAGCGCGTCCTTGTACCCAAGCTGCTTGGCGAGCGCGGCGATCGTGCCATAGGACGCGATTTCGTAGTGCTCAACCTTCTGGGCGCCGCCGATCAGGGCGGCATCGCGCACGGGGCCTTCCTCGATGCTGTCGATGGCCTCCTTGCCTTCCTCCACCAGCCCTTCCATGGCAGCGCACTTGATGCGCTTGAGCCGGATGCCGAGCAGTTCCACCACCTTGTCGATGCGCTCGATCTGGCCCTGGGTTTCCTCCAGGTGGGTTTCGAACGCGGCCGCCAGGTCCGGATTCGTCGCGGCACGGGCCAGGCGAGGCAATGCCTTGGTGAGCTGCTTTTCGGCGCTGTAGATGTCCGACAGCTCGTGGATGAACAGGTCTTCTGCGGTCTTGATCGCCATTAGGGTTCTCCGGGTGGGTGCTGAGTGAAGCACCGAACCTATGCCCCTTCCCGTGAGCTCCGCGCGCAGGGCTGTGAAGTGTTCTACACAGCCCGCTGCGCGTCACTGTTCGGTCGGCGGGCTGTCTCCCCGTTCATGCCACGGCGGAAGCTCCAGCGCGTGGCCCTTGAGCATGGCTTTGATGCGCGCGCACATCTCGCTCCTTTCCGTGTCCGCACATTGGTCGAGAATCTCCGCTGCAAGCTGTTCAAACTGCGGCCAGAACTGCGCCGGATGGCGCGTGTGCGCCAACCATTGCGCCAGCATCTCATCCAGCGCATCCAGCCGTTCCTGAGTCTCGGGTCGCAGGCTCATCCCGGCGGCGCCTCCAGATCAAGCGCCACACGGTAGTGGTGACCATCGTCGCGGAGCTGGACGGTCAGGTCCGGCTGCAGCACGTCATCCACATGCAGGGTGGGCTGCCCCCGCGCAGTTCGGGTCACCACGAACTCGTAGCGGCTGCGGCCGAACCGGTAGCTCAGTTCGAACGACGGCCAGTGGTCAGGAAGGCACGGTGCAAGCGACAGCCGGTCGCCCTGGCGGCGGATGCCGAGCAGGGATTCGACCAGCAGGCGATACATCCAACCGGCCGAACCGGTGTACCAGGTCCATCCGCCTCGGCCCACGTGCGGCGATACCGCGTACACATCGGCGGCCAACACATAGGGTTCAACGCGGTAGGTCTGGACCGCCTCCGGGTCCAACGCGTGGTTCAGGGGGTTGATCATGCCAGCCAACTCCCAGGCTCGGGCCGCATCGCCCTGGTGTGCAAAGGCCATCGCTGCCCACACGGCTGCGTGGGTGTACTGGCCGCCGTTCTCGCGCACGCCCGGTACGTAACCTCGAATGTACCCCGGGTCTTCCGACGTCTTGTCGAAGGGCGGATCCAACAGCTGGATCAGCTGGGCGTCCTTTCGCACCAGGTGCGTATACAGCGAATCCAGCGCCTGCTGGGCACGCTCGGGCGCGGCAACGCCGGACAGCACTGACCAGCTCTGGGAGATCGAATCGATGCGGCATTCCTCGCTCTGTTTCGATCCCAACGGCGTGCCGTTGTCGAACCACGCGCGGCGATACCATTCCCCGTCCCAGGCATGCTGTTCGAGGTTCTTGCGCAGGGTGTCAGCCTGCTCCTGGCACCAGTGCGCACGGTGTTCATCGCCACGCGCATTGGCCAGCGCGATGAAGCGGCGCAGCGTGTCATGCAGGAAGAAGCCCAGCCACACGCTCTCGCCGCGCTGCTGGTCGCCGACGCGGTTCATGCCGTCGTTCCAGTCGCCGCTGCCCATCAAGGGAATACCGCGTTCGCCAAGCAACCGGCAACCGCGCTCCAGCGCGAGCACGCAGTGCGCATACATCGTCCCACGCAGTGCCGAAGGGGTCGGCATGTCGTAGTAGCTTTCCTCTTCCAGCGTCACTGCGCGGCCTTCGATGAAGCCGACCATTTCGTCCAGCACGGTGGCGTCGCCAGTGACCTCCAGGTAGCGGCATGCGCCTTGGGGTAGCCAGAGATAGTCGTCCGAGCACCGGGTGCGCACGCCACGCCCCTGCGGAGGGTGCCACCAGTGCATCACATCGCCTTCGGCGAACTGGTGGGCAGCGCACAGCAACAGGTGTTCGCGGGCCAGATCCGGCCGGGCGTGGATGAGTGCGAGCACATCCTGTAGCTGGTCACGGAAACCAAACGCGCCGCCGGACTGGTAGTAGCCACTGCGCGCCAGGTAGCGGCTGCCCAGCGTCTGGTAGACCAGCCAGCCATTGGCCAGCGCGTCCAGCGCCGGGTCCGGGGTGCGCACCTGCACGCTGGCCAGCACGTGGCGCCAGTGGATGCGTACGGCGTCCAGCGCATCGTTGGCCTCGTGGGCGCCCTGGCGGCCACGAACCAGCGCGAGCGTTTCGTCGCGGTCGCGGCCGGCGCCCAGGCGGAACGTGGTTTCACTGCGCTCGCCCGGCGCCAGTTCCAGCGGCACCTGCAGCGCCGCGCAGGGATCCAGGCCCGCGCCGGAACGCCCACCCAGGCGCTCGCGGCGCAACGCCGCCGGTGCATGCAGGCCGCCGTTGCGGCCGATGAACTCCAGGCGGTCGCAGGTCCAGCCACAGCCCTCGGCATCGGTATCGAAGAAGGCCATGCGGCCGCCGAAATCGGTGCTGTAGGTGTTGCGCGCCAGCAGCGCGCCGGTCTGCGGGTCGCGTTCGGTGACCACGTGCATGCGCGACTTCGCGCGCAGGTCACCCATCACCCATTCCACATAACCGATGGCCGACAGCCGCCTCGGCCTGTCCGACAGGTTGTGCAGCCGCAGCACCGAGTACTTCAGCGGCGCGGCGACGTCGACGAACACCCACAGCTCGCTGACGATGCCGTCTTCGAAGTGTTCGTACACCGTGTAGCCGAATCCGTGACGCGTACGGTACGCCCCGGTACCCCGGCGCGGCAGCGGCATCGGCGACCACACGCGGCCGGTATCCTCGTCGCGCACGTAGAAGGCTTCGCCGCCGGTGTCGGACACCGGGTCATTGAGCCAAGGCGTCAAACGGAATTCGTGCGCGTTCTCGAACCAGGTGTAGCCCGGCGCGCTCTCGCTGACCACCGTGCCCAGGCGGGCATTGGCGATCACGTTGGCCCACGGTGCCGGGGTCGGCGCGCCTTCGCGCAGCACCACCACGTATTCGCGACCGTCCTCGCTGAAGCTGCCGGTGCCGTTGTCGAACTGGCCGGCGCCACGGTAGGGCAGGAACGGCCACGGGTCGTCCATGTCTTCGTCGTGCGCCGGGGGCGGGGGCAGGCCAGGCTCCGGGCCCGGATCGGCGATGATGGGCAACCCTGTGGTCTGCTCCATCGAGAGTGCCAGTTCCTCCTGAACCGCCTGCGGCACCAACGCCGGAATCCGTTTCGCGGGAGTGGCTTGGCGCCCCACCTGTGCCACCAGGGTGCCATCCTCGTCACTGATCACCGCACGCGCTACGGCCTGCAACAGGATGCGGTCCTCGTGGGTCATGTTCTGCACCGGCCGCACGAAAATGCCGCCGGGGCGGTCGAGCAAGCCCGTCTCCGAACTGGCGGCCACCATGCCCAGGATCTGGTCCTGCAGCTCCTGCCGGTAGCCGGCCTTGCTGTCGTTCCAGATCACCAGGTCGGTGTTGAGGCCCTTCTGGCGCCAATAGGCATGCGCCTGCACCAACTGCCGGACCAGCTCCACGTTCTCTGCGTCGGTAACCTTGAGCAGCACGATGGGCAGGTCGCCCGAGATGGCATGGCCCCACAGCCCGGATTGTCCGCGCTGGTTCTGCTGGAGCACGCTTGCGCCCGCGCGCAGCAGTGGATTGGCATACAGCACGTGGCTGGCCAGGCGCTCATAGAGCTGCGCCTCGGCCTGGGTGGCATTGATCTGCCGGCGTACCACCTGGCTGTGTGTCCAGGCCAGGTCGAAGACGCGGTCGGCCAGGCGGCGGTCACGGTATTTGTCCAGCAAGGCCTCGCAACCGGGACGGTCGGCACCGATGCCATAGACCATGTCCAGCTGCACGGTCTGCTCAGGCTCCAGCACCACGCGCACACGGATGGCCACGATCGGGTCGAGCACCGAGCCGTCCGAACCGGAGAGGTCGGTGTCGGTGGTCAATGCCTGCGGCGTGCGCGGCGTGTTGCCGCGCCCGAGGAAGCGCGCCCGGTCGGTTTCGTAGGAGATCGACGCCACGTCGGCGTCATGCACGGCGACCAGATGGAACATCCACGGTGGCACTTCGTCGTGCGAGCGCGGCCGCCGGGTGCACAGCACGGCCTGCTTGGCGGCCACGATCTCGCTCTGCACGAACAGGTTGCTGAAGGCCGGGTGCGCATCGTCAGATGCCGCCGGTGCCAGTACCACTTCGGCATAGGTGGTGATTTCCACGGTGCGCGTGCGACGGCTGCGGTTGGTCAGGCGCAGGCGCCGGAGTTCGATGTCGTCCTCGGCGGAGATGGCCACCTGCAGGTGGCTCTCGCAGCCATGCAGCGCGCCACGGAATTCGGCCTTGGCGTCGGTGAAGATGGCCTCGTAGTTGTCCATCGGCACGCAGGTGGGCTGGTAGGCGGCCGACCAGAACTGACCGCTGTCCACGTCGCGCAGGTAGCAGAACGTACCCCAGGCATCGGTGGTGCCGTCCTCGCGCCAGCGCGTGAGCGACAGGTCGCCGTAGCGGCTGTAACCGCCGCCGGCGTGGGTGAGCATGCCGTGGTAGCGGCCATTGGAGAGCAGCTGCACCTCCGGGCGCGGGCCGCCGGGCTTGCGCAGCACGCGCAGCGACGTTTCGTCCTGGGCCGTGGCGGCGTGCTCGCCCAGCGATTCGACTTCATGCGGATGGAACACGCCGACGCGCGGAATGCGCTCCTGCAGCAACAGCAGCGTGGCCTGGAATTCAACATCGGCCACGAAGCGGCGCTGCATCGGCTGGTCGCGCAACAGGTAATCCAGCGAGAGCAGGCCCATGCCCTGGTGGTGGGCCATGAACGAACGCAGCAGCACGTGGTCGTGCCCCGGCGGCACCCGGGCGGGGGTGTAGTCGATCGCTTCGTACATGCCGAAGCGCCCGGCGAAGCCCAATCCTTCCAGGGCCTGCAGGTTCTGGCAGGCCGCTTCCGGCGCCACCATCAGCGCCATCATGCTGGCGTAGGGCGCGATGACCCGATCCTGGCCCAGGCCGCGCTTGAGCCCCAACCCCGGCACGCCGAATGCGCGGTACTGGTAGTTCAGGCGCGCATCGACGGCGTTGTAGCCGGACTCGGACACGCCCCATGGCAGGTTCAGGCTGCGGCCGTAGACGATCTGCGCTTCCACCGCATGCCGCGCGGTCTGGTCGAGCAGGGTGTCCGGGTAGCTGGGCATTACCAGCTGCGGCATGAGGTACTCGAACATCGAGCCACTCCACGACAGCAGCGTGGGCGTGCCGTTGACCTCGGTAAGCAGGCGGCCAAGGGCGAACCAGCTCTCCTGCGTCAGCTCCCCCTGGGCGATGGCCACGAAGGCGCACAGCCGCGCTTCGGAAGCCAGCAGGTCGTAGAAGCTGTTGTCGAGGCGGTGGTCGTCTACGTTGTAGCCAATGGAGAGCAGTTTGCGGGAGCGGTAGAACAGGAAGCCGTACTCCATCAGCGAGAACTGCCCGGCGCGGTGCGCCAGGTCCTGCAGCTGCTCGATGCGTGCGCGTGCGTCCGCACCGGCCTTACCGGGCAGGGCGGCCAGCTGGCGCAGGCTGGGTACGGGCGCATCGGCATCCGCGCTGGCATCGACCGGGATATCGGCGAGCGCCGCACAGGCGGCATGGCATTCGGCAGCGAACAGTGCCGGCCAGTGCAGGTCACCGTCCTGCGGCGATACCGGTGCCGGCCACTGCGCCAGCACCGTGTCGGCCAAACCGGCCAGCTCCTGCAGGCGGGCGAGTGCTTCGGCAGCACCGCGCGGCAGGTCGGCCCGCGTTGCCACCAGGCGCTGGCGCAGGTGGTTGAGCGCTTCGGCCAGAGGTGCGTCACCGGGGCGAAGGCGCTGCCGCTCCTCGTCCAGCACGCCGAGGGTATCGGCCAGGCCATCGAACGTGTGCGGCGCCAGTACCGGCGCGTCCACCAGTGCGAGCAGCCCCTGGCGTAGGGTGAGCAGGTGCCCGGCCAGGTTGCCACTGTCCACGGTGGAGACGTAACGCGGCGGCAGCGGCGCCAAGGTTTCGGTGTCGTACCAGTTCAGGAAGTGGCCGCGATGACGCGGCAGCTGGTCCAGCGTGCCAAACGCCAGCGCCGTGCGTTCAGCGACCGCGCCCTGCTGCAGGTAACCGAAGTCCCATGCCGACAGGTTGGCCAGCAGGGACAGGCCGATGTTGGTCGGCGAGGTGCGGCGCGCCACCACCAGCGCCGGATGCTCCTGGATGTTGTCCGGCGGCAGCCAGTTATCCTGTTCGCGCACCCAGGCCTGGAAGAACGACCAGGTGCGCCGTGCCAGCCGGCCAAGGAACGCCCGCTGCGTGCCGGACAGTTCGGCGACGATCTCGGCCGGCGGCCGGCCCAGCCACGCCATCAACGCGGGCGCGAAGGTCCACGCCAGCAGGAAGGGCAGGGCCAGCGGCAGCGCCTGCGGACGCAGGACGGCCACTACCGCCACCAGCGCAAGCGCCAGCAGCGATCCCGGCGCCATCACCCGCCATTCCGCGCCACGGTCGCCGCCCAGGCGGCGCTCGACTTCGCTGGAGGGATTCCACTGCAGCAGGTGGCGACGAGTGATGGCCATGCGCCACAGCGTGCGCAGCACCGCGCCGCCAGCCAGCAGTGCTTCGTAGGGCAGGCAGGCAATCTGCGTGGCAGCGCGCAGCAACGACTGCAGCGTGCCGCGCCCGACCTTGATGTAATGCGCTTCCAGCGGCGTGTCGTCCGGCACGCTCAGGGCATCGCGCAGCATGCCGATCAGCGGCGGCGCGAACCACAGGGCCAGTACCCACACGGTCCATGCGGCCGGATTCTCGGCGTACAGCCAACCCGCCACCAGCAGGACCAGCGCGGCGGGGGGCACCAGGCTCCGGCGCAGGTTGTCCAGCAACTTGCCACGCGACAGCAGGCTGAGCCGGTTGCGTTCCCAGCCTGATCCCGGGCGCGGGGTCCACGGCATCAGCCAGGGCAACAGCTGCCAGTCGCCCCGGATCCAGCGCGCACGGCGCTTGGCGTCGGCGGCGTAGCGTTCGGGGTAGTCCTCGTACAGGCGCACGTCGCTGACCAGGCCTGCACGGGCATAACAGCCTTCCAGCAGGTCGTGGCTGAGGATGCGGTTCTCGGGCAGGCGGCCCTCCAGCGCATGCTCGAAGGCGTCCACGTCATAGATGCCCTTGCCCACGAACGAGCCTTCGTCGAACAGGTCCTGGTAGACGTCCGATACCATGCGCGTATACGGATCGATGCCGGGTTCGCTGCCGAACATCCGGGCAAACCGCGAGGTGCGGCGGCGGCCCAGGCTGGTGCCCACGCTGGGCTGCAGGATGCCGTAACCCTCCACCACGCGTTGCAAAGTTGGATCGAAACGCGGCCGGTTGAGCGGGTGGGCAAGGGTGGCGACGAACGCACGCGCCGCATCGCGCGGCAGCTGGGTATCCGAATCCAGTGTGATGACGTAGCGGACGCCGCGCAGCACTTCTGCGTCACCGACGATGCACATGAACGCGCTTCCATCGCCATGGCGGAGCAGGGCATTGAGTGCGGCCAGCTTGCCGCGCTTGCGCTCGTGCCCCATCCACACCCCTTCACTGGGGTTCCATTGCCGGGGCCGATGCAGCAGGTAGAAGCGATCGCCACGTTCGGACGCGTAACGCTGGTTCAACCCCTCGATCCGCAGCACCGCGTGCGCAAGCAGGGCGTCGTCGGTCGGCAATTGCGCTTCCGCAGCGTCAAGGAAGTCGGTCAGCAGCACGAAGCGTAGCTGGGGATCGCGGTTGGCCAGGAAGCGGACCTCCAGCGCTTCGACCAGGACGTCGATGCCGTCGGTGCTGGACAGCATCGACGGTACCGCGACCACGGTGGCGCAGGCCGCAGGAATGCCCTCGCTGAAATCCAGCTTGGGCAACGGCTTGGGAGCAACCAGCACGGTCGCAGTCCAGTTCACCAGCACGATACCCAGCTCGCTGAACACCAGCAGCCCGAGCAGGGCAGCCAGCCAGGTGGGAACCTCGCCACTGCCGGTGGCCAGCAGGCCCCACGTGGCCAGCACCGCCAGCAGGGTGATCGGCAGCAGGTACAGTGCAAGCGGCACGCGTTGGGCCAGTCGCCGCGCCTTGCGGTGGCGTGGCGCGGCGTCGGCCACCGCGTCGACGGTGGTATGCAGGCCTTCGCCGACCAGCCAGTAGCCCACATGCGTGCGTGGCCCGTCGGGCGGGGTAGCGGCCCGTGCCAAGTCCAGCGCGATGGTCGCAACGCGTTCTTCGGCGATGCGGCTGCCCCGGGCGATCTTCTCCACCACGTGGCGGTAGGCGTCGCGGGTACCGAAGTCCATCTGCGGATACACGGCCATCGGGTCTTCGCGCAGCCGCTGCTCGACCACGCTCATGTCTTCGACAAAGGTGCGCCAATCCATGGTGGACAGAAAACGCAGGCTGCCGATGCTGTTGCTGATGGACACCTGGTCGGAAGCCTGCTGCTGCCCCTCGGCGGCCACCAGCTCCTCGATGCGCTGCCCGGAGGCCGCTGCCCACTGTTCCAGCCAGGCGATGGGCATGGCCCACGCGCCGCCGCGGCCCTGCAACGAACGGGTCAGCTCGGCGATGAACGCGCCGGTCAACGGCGGCTCGGAGCGCGCCATGTCGGCCACCACCAGCACCACGTCGGTGGGGGTGTCGGAGGCCGCGCGATTGAGGTCATCCGCCCATTGCGAGGCCAGGCGCCGGTCTTCCCCGTCGCGCATCACCCGCGCGGCCATGCGCCGCAGGTTCTCGAGCAGGGCCAGGCGCAGCATGATCGGAACCGCCCACAATTCGCCCAGGCTCAGCGGCGCGAGCGACTGGTAGGAAGCGATGAAGCGGCCCAGCGTATCGCCGTCTATCCGGCCATCACCGTGTGCGATCGCCTGCATCGACAGTTCATACACCCGCGGCAACCCGGCCGAAGGGCCGGTGGCAAGCGACGGCAACTGCCGACTGTAGCCGCGCGGCAGGTGGCGCCGCGCAGTCTGGATCTGTTCTTCGACCAGGTAATAGTTGTCGAGCAGCCATTCCCCGGCCGGGGTGACCGGGCGCTGTTCGCGCACCACGCTGCTGAGCAGGGTGTTGGCATCCTGAAGGACGCGTTCGTTGGCCTGCAGACGTTCCAGCAGGCGCTCCGGGCTGGGCCGCATCCGCACGCGGTGCTGGCGCGCAAGCGCGCGGCCGTAGACCTCCATCTGTTCAACGCTGTAGAGCGCGGCCCGCAGCGGGCCCTCGGTGGCTTCAATGGCCGGAGCCGAGGCCTGGCGCTCACGCCAGCGCCAACGAACAAGCCGCCGCAGGCGAAGCCAACGGCCAAAAAGACGGCGAAGGTGGGGCATAGGATACCGGGGAGGGGGAGGCAGGTTGCGCCTTGCATCGTTGCATTTGGGGGGACGTGCACGCTGTGAAGGTCATATATACCTCCCATGCATTAGTCATATGCCACTCCTGCGCTTTTTCCATCAATCCCCTGCACGTAGATTCTCCTGACCCCTTTGTCACGGAGTGGAACATGCAGACACGCACGATTGCCCCCACTGCGGTGGCGGGCCTGAGGACTGCATTCACCTGTGTTGTGGCCGTGCTCTTTGCCGCGACCGCCATGGCCAGCGAGCCACTGCAGATCCAATCACAGGGCAGCGTGATCGCCGGCGGCACGGTACAGCAGCAGCCGGGCACGTTCGATCCGCTGGCGCCGACCAAGCCGGATGGCCAGAGCTACCACGGCGATCATGTCTACGCCTTCTACCAGGTGCCGGTGAAGGCGCGGCCGTTGCCCATCGTGATGTGGCACGGCGCGGGCCAGTCGTCCAAGAGCTGGGAAACCACGGCCGACGGTCGCGAGGGCTTCCAGAACCTGTTCCTGCGTCGTCGCTTCACCACCTATCTGATCGATCAGCCGCGGCGCGGAAAAGCTGGCCGAAGCATGGTCGAGTCCACACTGAAGCCCGTGGCGGACGAGCAGATGTGGTTCAACCAGTTCCGCATTGGCCTGTGGCCCGAGTACTTTCGTGACAGCCAGTTCCCCAAGGGCGAGGCTGCGCTTGAGCAGTTCTTCCGCTCGGTCACGCCCAACACCGGCCCCTATGACATCGGGGTGGTCTCCGATGGGGTGGTCGCTCTGCTGGAAAAGACCGGGCCGGCGATCCTGTTCACCCATTCGCAGGCTGGCGGCCCGGGCTGGATGACGGCAATCAAGAGCCCGAACGTGCGCGCCATCGTTGCCTTCGAGCCCGGCAGCAGCTTCGTCTTCGCCAAGGACGATGCACCGGCGCCGATTCCCAGTGCGTTCGATACCGTCGCACCCGTGGTGGTGTCACCCGAGGAGTTCAAGGCGCTGACACGCATCCCCATCCTGGTGCTGTACGGCGACAACATTCCCGAAAAGCCGATGCGCATGCCCGCGCAGGACAGCTGGCGGGCGCGCCTGGAAATGGCACGCGCCTGGCGCGACGCCGTCAACCGTCAGGGTGGGAATGTCACCCTGATCCACCTGCCGGAGATCGGCATCCGTGGCAACAGCCATTTCCCGTTCTCGGACCTCAACAACGTGCAGATCGCCGACCTGGTGACCGATTTCCTGCAGAAGCAACATCTGGACGGTACGACCAAGGAGCACCACGAATGAAGCACCTGATGCGCGCCTCGCTGCTGGCAATATCCCTCGGCCTGGCAGCAGGCACCGCCTCCGCTGCGGACTACCGGCTCAATCCGTTCAAACTGGCCTACGAAGGTGCGATCACGCAGAACGTGCCCGGCGAGGTCAATGTCCATCCGGTGACCTATCCGCTGAATGGAATCGAGATCGCGGCCAATTTCTACACGCCGCCCAACTTCGATGCCGCCCGGAAATACCCCACCATCGTGATCGCCCACCCCAATGGCGGGGTCAAGGAGCAGGTGGCTGGTCTGTATGCACAGCGTCTGGCCGAGCAGGGCTACATCACCATTACCGCCGATGCCGCTTATCAGGGGGCAAGTGGCGGCCAGCCCCGGAGCGTGGACAAACCTGCGCACCGCATCGAAGACATCCACGGCATGGCCGATTTCATCAGCCGATTCCCCTGGGTGGACACCAGACGCCTGGGCCTGCTGGGCATCTGTGGCGGCGGTGGCTACTCGCTGGCGGCCGCCCAGACCGACAAGCGTTTCAAGGCGATTGCAACGATCAGCATGTTCAATTCCGGTCGCGTGCGCCGCAACGGCTATGTCGATTCGCAGCTGGACACCCTCCAGCAACGCCTGCAACAGGCCTCCGACGCGCGCGCACAGGAGGCCGCTGGCGGCGAAGTACTTTACTCCGGTGACGCCAACCTGACCGACGAACAGATCGCCAAGCTCCCTTTCGACCTGTACCGGCAAGGCTACGAGTACTACTGGAAGACCCACGCGCACCCCAATTCCACGTTCCGCCATACCACCAGCAGCCTGCTCGACCTGATGCGCTGGGACGCGACCAACCAGATCGAACTGATCAACCAGCCGTTGCTGATGATCGCCGGCAGCAAGGCCGACAGCCTGTACATGTCCCAGGATGCCTTCGCCAGGGCAACCGGCACCACCGACAAGGAGCTGGTGCTGCTCGATGGCGCCACCCATATCGAAACCTACTGGGTACCGCGCTACGTGGATGCCGCAGTGGGCAAGCTCAACACCTTCTACGCCCGGACACTGACCCAATGACCGATCAACGCACTTCCACTGGCCGCAACGCGGTACTTGGCCTGGCACTGAGCGTGGCCGCTCCGTTCGCCGGTGCGGCCGAATCGGCGACGCAGCAGATTGCCCGTGCCGGCACGCAGGCTTCGTTCGCAGGCCCAGCGGAAAACTTCATCGGCAAGGTCCGCGTGGACCCGCTGTTTGCCGCCGACGCAGAGGTTCAAGCCTCCTCCGCCTACGTAAGCTTCGAGCCAGGCGCGCATTCGGCCTGGCATACCCATCCGGCCGGGCAGCGCCTGGTGGTGACGTCGGGCGTTGGGCTCACGCAGGAATGGGGCAAACCGGCACAGCGGATCCACCCTGGTGATGTGGTGGTGTGCCCGGCCGGCGTGAAGCACTGGCACGGTGCGGCGCCGCACAGCGCGATGACCCATCTTGCGGTCACAGGCGTGGCCGAGGGCAAGACGGTCACGTGGATGGAACAGGTAAGTGACGCGCAATACAGCGAGGCGGCCGCGATCTTCGATGTGGCGGTTGCGGGTGCTTTGTCGGCCCGGCAGCAGGCGATTCCGCTGATCGCCGCTGCTGCGGCTACCAGCAACCTGCCGCAGCTCAATGCAGCCCTGAACCGCGGGCTGGATGCAGGGCTCAGCATCAGCGAAGCCAAGGAAATCCTGGTGCAGATGTATGCCTACACCGGCTTCCCGAAAAGCCTCAATGCCCTCGGCGAGTTGATGGCGGTGGTGGAAGCGCGCAAAGGGCAGGGTATGACCGATGCGCCCGGGCAGCCACCCAGCGGCGAGATTCCGGTGGGGGCGGCGCTGCGTGCCGTGGGCACAGCCAACCAGACCCGCATTTCCGGCGCGCCGGTAACGGGCCCGGTGATGGAGTTCGCCCCGGTGATCAAACAGTTCCTGCAATCGCACCTGTTTGGCGACATCTTCGAGCGCGACAACCTGGACTGGCAAGGCCGCGAACTGGCCACGGTGGGCGCGTTGGCAGCCATGCCGGGCGTGGAAGCGCAGTTGCGCTCGCATATGGCCGCCAGCCAGCGTGTAGGGTTGAGCCGCGAACAGCTGGAACACGTAGTCCAACTACTGGCCCATAGTGGCGACCCGGCCGCAGCTGCGCGCGCAGCGAAGGCGCTGGAACAAGCCTCGACAGCTTCGCCCTGAGCGACTGCCCTCAGCCCGGGTAGCGCAGGGCGTCACGCAACAGCGTGAACGCTGGCGAAGACTGCCGGCGGCTGGGGTAGTACAGGTGGTAGCCCGGGAACGACGGGCACCAGTCCTGCAGTACGTGCACCAGCGTGCCGGCCTGCACGTGCGGGCGCACCAGGTCTTCGGGCATGTAGGCCAGGCCCAGCCCTTCCAGCGCTGCGCCCAGGCGCAGGGCGACGTTGTTGAACACCAGCTGGCCTTCCACCCGGACCTTGAGCTCCTGGCCCTTTTTCTCGAACTCCCAGGCGTAGATGCCGCCGTGGGTGGGCAGGCGGATGGTGATGCAGTTGTGCTGGGTGAGATCGTGCGGCGACTTTGGCTTCGGGTTGCGCTGGAAGTAGGCCGGCGAGCCCACCACCGCCATCCGAAGGTCCGGCCCGACGCGCACGGCGATCATGTCTTTGGCCAACTGTTCGCCCATGCGGATGCCGGCATCGAAGCCTTCGGCCACGATGTCGGTCAGGCCGTAGTCCACGATCACTTCGATATTGAGGTCCGGATGCTGGGGCAGCAGTTTGCCCAGCACCGGTTGCATGACCGTAAGCGCAGCATGCTCGCCGGCGGTGATGCGCAGGCGCCCTGCAGGCTTGTCACGGAAGGCATTGAGTTGGGCCAGCTCGGCATCGATCTCCTCGAAGCGCGGGGCGATCACCTGCAGCAGCTGTTCGCCCGCTTCGGTCGGCGAAACGCTTCGAGTCGTCCGGGCGAGCAGGCGCACGCCCAGCCGCTCCTCCAGCTGGCGCATGGACCGGCTGAGCGCCGGCTGGGACATGCCCAGCTGGGCAGCGGCCCGGGTAAAGCTGCGCTCACGCGCCACCAGGGCAAACATCGCCAGCTGGTCGTAATTCTCGATGGCCATTGATGCGCTCCGGATATAAGCGATATCCGATTATGCCCCTGCAAGTATGTTTTTTGGGGGCGTAGATTGGCCCCATGACCACTCCATCCCCAAACCCCGGCCGCCGCGCGGTGGTGGCTGCACTGGCGTCGCTGCCGCTGGGATGCACTGCAGCGGACCCCGAACAGCAGGCAGCATTGGCGTCCTCGACCCGGACGCTGGTGGCGTACTTCTCGCGCTCGGGAAACACGCGTGTGATTGCCGGGTTGATCCATCGCAGCCTGCCGAGCGACCTGTTCGAGATCCAGGCGGCAGAAGAATACCCGGCCGACTATCTGGAAACGGTAGCGAAGGCCAGACAGGAAAGGGACGACGGCGTTGAGCCTGCATTGCGCGCGTCCATCGACGACATGAGCCGCTACGACACCGTGTACCTGGGATTCCCGATCTGGGGTGAAACCGCGCCTCCGGTGATCCGATCCTTTCTGTCACGGCACGACATGAGCGGCAAGACCGTCGTGCCCTTCATTACCCATGGCGGTTATGGCGTAGGCAGCAGCCTTCGCGTGCTCGCCCGCCATGCACCCAATGCTCGCATCCTGGACGCCTTCACGATGGAAGCCGATCAGGAGCGCAGGACCATGGAGACGGTCAACGCCTGGTTGGCTACTCCCCCCACTGTTCGATGAGGACGCCACGATGAAAACCCGCATTCTTGGACAAGGCCTTGCAGTTTCCGCCCTCGGCCTGGGCTGCATGGGCATGAGTTCGGGCTACGGCCCGGCGGCAGACAGGCAGGAGATGATCGCGCTGATCCGCACGGCGGTGGAGCGGGGCGTTACCCACTTCGATACGGCGGAGGCCTATGGCCCGTTCGCCAATGAAGAGCTGGTGGGCGAGGCACTGGCGACGGTGCGCGACCAGGTGGTGATCGCCACCAAGTTTGGTTTCGATATCGACCCGGTAACCGGTGCGCGTGGACCGGGCACCAACAGCCAGCCGGCGCATATCAAGGCGGCCGTTGAGGCGAGCCTGAAGCGGTTGCGTACCGAGCGCATCGACCTGCTGTACCAGCACCGGGTAGACCCGGCGGTGCCGATTGAGGACGTGGCCGGTGCGGTAAAGGACCTGATTGCGGAAGGGAAGGTAGGGCACTTCGGGCTGTCCGAAGCAGGGCTGCAGACCATCCGCCGGGCACATGCGGTGCAGCCGCTTACCGCCGTGCAGAGTGAGTACTCGCTGTTCTGGCGCGCGCCGGAAAACGAGCTGCTGCCCCTGCTGGAAGAACTGGACATCGGCTTCGTGCCCTTCAGCCCATTGGGCGCCGGGTTCCTGACCGGCAAGATCGATGAAAACACCCAGTTCGACGCCAGCGATTTCCGTAACGTGGTGCCGCGCTTCTCTGCAGAAGCCCGCAAGGCCAACATGGCATTGGTGGATGTGGTCAAGGCACTGGCCGTCGAGAAGGGTGCCACGCCTGCGCAGGTTGCCTTGGCTTGGCTGCTGGCACAGAAGCCGTGGATCTCACCCATTCCCGGCACGACAAAGCTGCACCGCCTTGATGAGAATCTGGGCGCGTTGGACCTGATTCTGGAGCCGGCCGACCTGCAACGGATCGATGGCGAACTGGCCCATATACGCATCAGCGGCGAGCGCTTGCCCGAAGCTGCGTTGAAGATGACGGGTAGGTAGGCGGGTACTTCGCTGGCATGATGCCGGAAGTCAGGATCAGGGAGTGGACTCGCAGAATGCAGGCTTCTTCTCGAGTCCTGAAGGGAAGGCTGTCCCGCTTGTTGCCGGAACCGGGCAGCCCTATGATCACTGCGTAGGCTGGGCCCGGATCTGGAAATTCCACACATTGGAGGTGAACGATGAAGGCAGTAGCTGGGTTCCTCTCGCTTTTCTGCGTGGCAATTTCCGCATCAGCAGCCACCCCGGTATCAGTGCAGTTCACAGGCGTAGTGCAACAGGACGCCTTGCCGCCTGTTGCACTGGATCTGCAACTGCCATCCCAGCAGGCAGCAACCGTTCAACTCTCCAGCGGCTTCACCCTGGAGCTTACTACCCCCGGCAACTCCGCCAGTCCAGATGGGGCCCGCATCAGGCTGCTGTCGTCCAAGGGAGAGGTAATGCACACGGCTCGCGTACCGGATGCTGGCCTTGCCAGCGTCTCCTTCGCTTACCATGTATGCGCGCGTAGTGTCACGTACATGTCCCCGGCGCCAGCCGTCGTGCCTGCCTGCAGAGTGTCAGCCCGGCTCACTCGCTGACTGACTCTGGGCGGGCTGGTCCTCTTTCAGCGACAACGGCCGCGCCATGTCTCTCATCCAGCCCCAGAGGATGTAAAAAATGGGGCTGGTGGTGAGAACCCCGATCGACAGCAGCACAACGCCGTAGTTGAACAGCCGCTGCGGGTCGCACTCCAGCGGTCCGCTATTGCCCTTGCCCATCCGGACACAGCCGTGTTCCGGATAGGCAACGGCGTAGGCGCCCCAGACGAACAGGCCGGCCAACAGGGCGAACAGCAACATCACGCCCAGCTCTGCATCCTTGTTTCCCAGCCGCTCCCACCGCTGCGCCAGCCGCAGGTTCAACATGGGGCACCGGAGAGCTGCTGCTCCTGCCGCAGCCAGTGGCAGAATGCCTCCACCTCGGGGCGCTGTTGGGAGACGTCACGGCGTATCAGCCAAAACGCGTACGCATTCTCCAGGCCCAATCCAAGCGGCTTCACCAGCCTGCCTTGCCGAAGGTCGTCGTCCACGAGGGGAGCGAGGCCCAACGCAACACCGTGGCCTGAAACTGCAGCTTCCTGGGCAAGATAGATGCTGGCGAAGACCGGGCCCGACGCGGCGTTCACGTTCGTGGCGCCGGCTGCCGCCAACCAATCCGACCACGCAGGAACCCCATCGCGCCCTGTCGCGCCCTCATCGTGCAGCAGTGTGAAGTGGCGCAGATCGTCAGGGTGCTCCAATCCGTGGGGGTTGGCGCCCAGCAGCGCGGGCGAGCAGACGGGGAACGCAGGCGCCTGCATCAGTAAATCTGCACGGACGCCAGCGTACTTGCCCGCTCCATAGCGGATGCCGACATCAAATCCCCCGCGCAGGAAGTCCGCGTGCTCGTCGCTGGTGTCGATCCGCACCCGAACGTCCGGAAATGCCTGCTGGAACCGGTGCAGCCGGGGCACCAGCCACTTGGCCGCGAACGATTCCATGGTGGTCACCCTCAGCTCGGACGGCGCTCGCTTGCTGGCACGGTCCAGCGCCAGGTCCAGCTGCCCCAGGAGCTCGCCGACCGTTGCAGCCAGTTCGGCGCCTTCCGGCGTCAGTGTCACCGAGCGGTGGTTGCGCTGGAACAGGCTTACGCCAAGGTGCTCCTCGAGATGCTTTACCTGGTGGCTCACGGCCGCCGGGGTGACGAACAACTCACTGGCCGCGCCGTTGAAGCTCAGGTGGCGCGCCGCCGCTTCAAACGTACGCAGGGCATTGAGCGGGGCGGCGGGTCGGGTTTTCACAGGCGCCTGGCAGAGCGGAGTCGTCCGCATCGTATCGCATTAGATTTTCTAAGGCGAAGGGCAAAACAACTCGTTTGTCGCGCCCCGGCGGGTTGGCCACGATGCCCATCCTGCCAACAGGGTGTCCGTAATGCGAATCCAGGAACTGGCTACAGATGTCGTGATGTTCGTCGGTGACGAGGTGGAATCGGTCGCCACCACATTCATGGATGGAGAGCGGGCGCTGCTGGTCGACTCACTGGGCAGCGAGGCCGATGCCGCCCGGGAGCAAGAAGCATGAATGACCTCAACCACCGTCGGCGCTTCCTTGTGGGATGCGCGGGCGCGGCAGCGGCGACGCTGCTTCCGTTCGGGGCGCTGGCAGCAGCGGCAGTGCCCAGAACACTGCGCGCCCAGCGACTGGCATGGGCAGGAGTCCGCCTGCAATTGCCCGACAGCACGCTGTTCATCGATCCGCTGGTCAGTCCAGAGGCATGGGGCAGGGCACTACCTGACCGGCTGGTGCCAGTGGCCGATGCGGTCGGCGAAACCCACGTACTGGTCACCCACACCCATTCGGACCACTTCGATGGCACCGCAGTAGCGACCGCGCTCAAGAACGGCGGGGTGTTGGCGTATCCGGCAGGCTTGCAGCCCTCACCGTGGCCGCAGGGCGCGCGTGCCCGCCCCAGTGCGCTGTGGGAGCCGCAGCTGCTGGGCGACTTCACCGCCACGCCGGTGCCTGCATCGGATGGTTACGGGGATACGCAGGTCTCATGGGTTGTCTCGGCCGGCGGGCGGCGCATCTTCCACGGCGGCGATACCCAGTGGCATGGCAACTGGTGGCGCATCGGCCGCCAGTTTGGCCCGTTCGATGCAGCGTTTCTCCCGATCAATGGCGCGCGCTTCGGCTGGCGCGAGCCGGCGAGTGGCCAGCCGGGCGTGCTCGCGCCCGAGCAGGCGGTGGCCGCTGCGGTTATCCTCGGCGCTCGGGTGCTGGTGCCGATTCACTACGGTGTCAGCGGAATGGACAAGTATGTCGAAGTGGATGATCCGCTTGGCAGGGTTCGCCAGGCCGCACGCGAGCGGGATGTCCCTTTGCAGATCATGGAGCCGGGCACGTGGTTGCCGTGGCCGGAAGGGAGCCTATGAAAACGCTGAACTGCATCATCATTGCCTTCGCCGTATCGTCCCCGGCCTTGCATGCACATGCGGCGGAGCGTGCCAGCCCCAAGCGCCCCTCCGTCGAGCAGCTGCAGAAGGTCATCGTCAGCAGGTCGCCGCAGACCCGTGTGGAAGCAGCGGACAGCGACCGCATCACCGCACGCCGCATCGACATCGTTGACGAACAGGGCGTGATCCGCATGACCCTTTCGGGCCAGACGCCCGCGCCGATTATCGACGGCATCCAGTACAAGCGCGCCTTCAATGTGGCGGGCATGGTGCTGTACGACGACAAGGGCAGTGAGCGCGGCGGCTTCGGTACCGCGGACGTAGATGGCGGCATGGCCGTCCTCGCCTTGGACCACCCCGCCATGGATGCCATCGGCTGGCGCGTCTCACCGGATGGCGAGGTGCGCTTTTCGATCAACCAGGCACCGCCGTTGATTCGCGAACCCCGCCTGGACAACCGCCTGATTCCGGGGGTGCAGACACCCACACGGATCCAGATGGTGGTGGGTGCCGACGGCACGCCGGCCATCGCGCTCAACGACAAGCAGGACCGGGCCAGGCTGCGCTTGACCGTCACCCCGGAAGGCTACGGCGCCATCGAGTTCCTGGATGCGCAGGGCAAAGTAATCCATACGCTGGCACCAGAAGCAGCACAACAGTAACGCCAACCACTTTCATGGAGTCCGCATGGATACTGAAATCCGGCAGCACGAGGAAGCCCTGCGCATTGCGATGCTCACCAGCGACGTGGAGGCCCTGGAATCCCTGATCGCAGACGACCTGATCTTTGTGGGGCCGTCAGGCGATGTTTTTCACAAGCAGGATGATCTTTCGCTGCACCGTTCCGGACGCCAGAAGCTCACCTTGGCAGAGTGGCGATCTGTAGAGATCTCCGCGCAAGGGCAGGCCGCTGTAACCTCGGTAACAGCCGAGCTGGCAGGCACGTTCGACGGCGCTGCGTTCGCAGGGCACTTCAGGTACTGCCGCTTCTGGGTGAAAACGGCGAGCGGCTGGCAGGTGCTGGGTGGTTCGGTTATCGCGTTACCATCGGCCTGAACCCACTGCTGGACGCACCTCATGATGAAATCTGGCCTGCTGTTGATTGCGCTGATTATGTCTGCCGGGCAGGCCCTGGCCACGCCGTCATGGGGCGCGCCCAGTTCCAGCCCGGCCAACACGTCGCTGGCCGCGCTCAAGCCGGGCGAGTGGGTGTGGGGCGGCGATTCCAAAGCGATGGGCCCGATGGCGGTGGTGGTCAGCATCACCGAACAGCGCGCCTACGTGTACCGCAACGGCCTGCTGGAGGCCGTGTCCACGGTGAGCACCGGCAAGCCCGGTCACGAAACGCCCACGGGTGTGTTCACCATCCTGCAGAAGGACAAGGACCACCATTCCAGCAAGTACAACGACGCCGCCATGCCGTACCAGGAACGTCTTACCTGGGATGGCATTGCCCTGCATGCCGGCGGGTTGCCGGGGTACCCGGAATCCCATGGCTGCGTGCACCTGCCCACCGAGTTTGCCCGGCGGCTGTTCGGTGCGACCAACATGGGCATGGTGGTAGTGATCGCCAAGGAGGGCGTATCCGATCCGACGCTGGTGCACCCCCGCGTGGCCAGCCCGATCGACCCGGGCACCGGCAAGGAAGTGCTGTCCGTACCGCTGGGCACGCAGGAGGCGTTCCGTTGGCAGCCTGACGTTGCACCCACCGGCATTGTGTCGCTGTTGCTCAGCACCAGCGACCGCCGACTGTTCGCATACCGTGACGGCAAGGAAATCGGCCGTTCGCGCGTGGGTTTCCGCGATGGCGCAGCGCCTGAAGGAACGCGCGCGTACATGGTTGCCAGCAGCAACGCGCCGGCAACCGAACCGTCATGGGTAGAGGTTGGCATCCCAGGGGAGGAAGCGGCCCGTGGCAACGTGGTGAGCCAGGCCGACGAGCAGCGCGTGCTGCTGCCCGAGGGGTTCCGTGCCGCGCTGCGGCCGCTGATGAGCCCGGGGGTGGTACTGCTGGTAACCGACCAGCATGTGCTGCCCGACACCACGGGGCCGGCATTGCAGGTGCTGAATGCCGAGCAGCCGGCGCTTTAATGAGACCCCCAGATGGGGGAGGCATTGCGAGCCCTGATTCTGGATGCGGCAACGGGCGGCCGGGTGGACGATCACGGCATGGCAGCAGAGCAGCGGACGCTGTCGCCCCCTCGCAATGACCCTATGAGGTGCCCCATGCGGTATAGATTATTTGGCCGGACCGGCCTTCGCGTCTCCACGCTTGCGCTGGGCACGGGCAACTTCGGCAAAGGCTGGGGTTATGGCTCGGATCGCGATGAAGCGCAGCAGATCTACTCCCGGTACCGGGAGGCAGGGGGCAACTTCATCGATACGGCGGACCAGTACCAGTTCGGCCAATCGGAAGAAATGCTGGGCGGGTTCATTGGCGGCGACCGCGACGATCTGATCCTGACGACCAAATTCTCGTTGGGCGCCAGCCCCGCTGCTGGCCTGCAGCGCACTGGAAACAGCCGCAAGGCGATGATCCAGAGCGTGGAAGCAAGCCTCAAACGGCTGGGGACCGATCGGATCGACCTGCTGTGGGTGCACATGCCGGACGGCGTCACGCCCATCGATGAAATTGCCCGCGGGCTTGATGACCTCGTCCGCTCTGGAAAGATCCTGTATTCAGGTCTTTCGGATTTTCCAGCCTGGCGGATTGCCACCGCGGCAACCCTGGCAGAGCTGCAGGGTTGGGCGCCGGTGTCGGCCGTGCAGCTCGAATACAGCCTGGTGGAACGCACGGCCGAACGTGAGCTGTTGCCCATGGCCGCCGCCTTCCAGCTTGGCGTGGTGAGCTGGTCGCCGCTGGGTGGTGGGCTGCTGACCGGGAAGTACCGCAAGGGCGAAACCGGTCGCGCAGAAGGGCTGGGCGCGGTCATTCACAGTGAAAGCGACGAGCGTAAGACGCGCGTGGTGGACGAGGTGCTTGCGCTCGCTGAAACCACCGGGCTGCCTCCCGGCCAGATCGCGTTGGCCTGGGTGCTGGCCAAGGGCACGCTGCCCATCATCGGCCCGCGGACGCCCGCGCAATTGGAGGACAACCTGGGCGCTGCACAGGTGCAGCTGACGCCCGAGCAGGTCCGTGGGCTGGATGACGCAAGCGCGTTCCCGCTGGGTTTCCCGCACGATGTCGTTGCAGGAAGTGCGGGATCCCTCGCCGGCGGAATGCTGGAAAGGGTTGACTTTCCTGGCTGGATGGTCAAATAGCGGCTTGGCAGAACAGAGTCCGAACGCCGGTTCAGGTCTTCACAATCCATGTACGTATCGCAGCGTCATGATTGGTCCGGCAGAGGGGGCTCTATTTACCTGAAGACCCAAGAAGGAGTACTGGAAATGATGATGACCAAGAAGAATGTGGTGTTGGGCGTGGCGCTCGTTGCCACCTTGGGCCTTGGCGGTTGCGCCACCTATAAGGACGAGTTTGCCACCATCAACTCGCGCCTCGACTCGCTGGACACGAAGGTGCAGGGCGCAGCCCAGAGCGCCGAATCGGCCAACCAGTCGGCCCAGCAGGCCAACCAGCGCCTGGATCAGATCGAAAGCCGCGTCCAGCGCCTTGAGTCGGTCCCGGCCAAGCGTCAGCCGCGCGGCTGATCGTTTGTTGCACAGGCTGTAACGAACGACTGGAACATGGAGACCGGTGGCCTTTGCGGGCCGCCGGTTTCCTTGCTTGACCCGTAGTTGCTTCAAGGAATCCCCACGTCCATGCACATCCGTCCCGCTATCCGCGCCACGTGCAGCGTACTGGCATTGTCCCTGGCGTTCGCCGGGCCCGCCGTCGCCCGCACCCAGCAAGCCGCGCAGGAACCCACCCAGGAATCCGCCGAGCAACCGGTCGTGTCGAACGATCAGCTGCCGCCGGACCAACCCGTGTCCGACACGGTCATTCAACTCGCCGGCTGGATCAAGGCGAGCCGGGACACGGAAGGTTATCCGTTCGCGGTGATGGACAAGGCCGCAGCCCAGATCCTGGTATTCGATGGCAAGGGCAAACTTCTTGGTGCCGCGCCGGGCCTGTTCGGCTCAGCGGTCGGCGACCATTCGGCCCCGGGCGTGGCCGGTCTGGCGCTAAAGGAAATTCCGGGCCGTGACCGTACCACGCCAGCAGGCCGCTTCATTGGTGGCTACGGTCCGTCGCTCGATGCCGGGCGCGTGCTGTGGGTGGACTACGATACGGCGGTGTCGATCCATCCAACCGCAACTGGCGTTCCCGCCGAAAAGCGCGCCGAGCGCCTCGCTACGCCGACGCCGGACGACAACCGTGTCACCCACGGCTGCATCAACGTCAATCCCGATTTTTACGCGCGGGTGATCCAGCCCACGTTCGAGAAGGGCGGCGTGTTCTACATCCTGCCGGACAAGCAGTCGCTTGCGGAAACCTTCCCGGATTTCGTGCAAAGCCGCGGAAACGAGCAGCGCACCGCACCCGAGTAACCGGCGCCGTGTAACCCCTGTGGAGCGGGTCCGATGAGAAGCTTGCTGGCCATTCTCGTGGTTGCATGCCTTGCCACCACGGCCCAGGCGCAGGTAGCCGCCAGGAGCGCCGCCCAGCCGGCGGCGCCGCCGCACACCTCCGATGGCATGGCGTGCGACAGCCCGAACCAGTCCCAGGCGGGTCTGAATCAATGTGCAAGTAACAGCGCACAAACTGCCGACGCCGAGCTCAACCGCGTCTATGCGAAGGTCTTGGCTGCCAACGCCCAGGACAAGGCATTCATCGAGAAGTTCAAGGCGGCGCAGCGCGCCTGGATCGTGTTCCGTGATGCACAGATCGCGGCGCGCTACCCGAACCCGGCGGACTACGGGAGTGTCCTGCCGATGTGCCAGAGCGGGGAGTACGAGCAACTGACGCGCGACCGCATCAAACAGCTCAACGCCTGGATCGTCGGCACGGAGGAGGGCGACGTCTGTGCGGGCTCGTATCCGATGGCGAAGCCGTAGACGCGCCGACGGATCTCCCGCAGCAGGATGTCGATGGTGGTGTCGGCCAGGTCCTCCGCCGGATGATGGACGGCAGTAAATTCGCTTGACGCAAACCGGTTTGCACTACAAACTGCTCCAAGGCGACCCCCTTGGAGCACGTGATGCCGCAGCCGGCAGTCAGTGATTCCTACAGCCGTATCCAGGCCGTAACCCGCGAGTACTCGAGGTACTCACGAAGTGCGGGCGGCCTGTCGGCCATCGCCGGCGGCATTGCATGCCTGGCGTCCTTCCTCGCCGGCGCCCTGTTGCCGGCCACGATCGAACTGCGTGCGACACTCATCGCCGTACCGGTGCTGTGGCTCCTAGCCAAGCAATGGCTGGCGCATCGCTACTACCAGCGCTTCGGTCAGGTCGAGGAACAGATCACCGCGACCGAGCGCAACTTCCAACGCCTTTTCATCGCCTTTACCGCCCTGATCAGCGCCCTGATCGTCGGCTTCGTGCTGACCCGCATGGCACCGATGGGCAGACTGCCGTGGGACCTGCGCGCGATCGGGTACCTGATGGTGGTGGCGCTTTTGCCGCTGATTGTCTGGCGCTGGTTGCGCACGCCGCTGGAGTTCATCGTGGGCGTATTCCTGCTTTGCCAGGCCGCGGTGGCATTCACCGGCCAGACCTATGCGTTCGGCCCTATCACCGTGGTGTTTCCGCTGGCCGCCATTGCCTTGGTGGTGGTCGGGTGGCGCGACCACCGGCGGTTCATACGCCTGCAGACGGAAATGCGCGCGTTCGTGGCTGCGCGGAAGCCGGTGCCATGACCCAGCTTCCCGACCCCCGCAGCCTGTTGCAGCTTGATCGGCTGATCCACGAGCCAGCGCGCCTGTTGATCCTGTCGATCCTGGCCGGCGCCGAATCAGCTGAATTTGCGTTCGTCGAACATCTCAGCGGCCTGAGCAAGGGCAACCTTTCCAGCCATCTGAGCAAGCTCGAAGCCGCAGGGTTGGTCGCCATCGAAAAATCGTTCCGGGGCAAGCGCCCGTTGACCACCCTGCAGCTGACGCCTGCAGGACGCCAAGGGCTGGCCCAGTACCGCAAGCAGCTTGCGGCAGTCGTCGCAGGCATTCCCGATCCACACAGCACGGATTCCTGATATGACACTGTTCGCGAAATTGACGGCGACGCTGGTTCTATCGCTGGTGGCATCCAGCGGCCTTGCCGCCAGCCAGGACACGCGCGAGGAAGGCGCGAGCATGACCTCGCAGTTCTACCAGGGGAATGTCGATGCACTGTGGGAGCGGATGACTCCGCAGATGCAGGCCACATTGCAGTCGAAACAGAGCCTGACGGCGCTCAGGGGACAAGTGCTCGCTGCGGGTGGAGAGGAAACCGACGTTGTCAGCGAAACGGTCAGCACCGATGGCGGGTATGACATCTACGTGCGCCAGGCTCGATTCGCTAAGAGTCCGGCCATCATCCAGATCACCTGGGCATTCGACGCACAGCGCAAGATAGCAGGCTTCAACATCCGCCCACACCAGGCCAGTCCATCGCCGCCCGCGGCAAGCGAGCGCCTTGACTACAAGAACCGCACGCCGCTGCAGCTGCCATTCTCCGACGAGTTCTACGTGTTCTGGGGCGGGCGCAGCGTCGAACAGAACTACCATGCCGCGCATGCAGGCCAGCGTTTCGCCATGGACCTGCTGGTCCTGCAGGATGGCAGTTCTCATCGTGGGGAAGGTAGCCGCAACGAGGACTACTTCTGCTTCGGCAAGCCCATCCTGGCTCCGGCAGACGGCAGGGTGGTGGAGGTGATCGACGGCGTGGCCGACAACGTGCCGGGTGAGATGAATCCCAGCCAGCCCACCGGCAACCGCGTCGTCATCGATCATGGCAACGCCGAATATTCGGTCCTGGCCCACCTGCGCCAGGGCAGTGTGCGGGCAACCAAAGGGCAGGTCGTGCGCACCGGCACGCAGCTCGCAGACTGCGGCAACAGTGGAAATTCTTCCGAAGCCCACCTGCATTACCAGTTGCAGGCCGGACCCGAGTTCGGCAAGGCCACCGCATTGCCCGCACAGTTCTCCAACTACCTGGCCGATGACAAGCCGGTCGCGCTGGGTGAGCCAGTGAAAGGCCAGCGTATCCGCCAAGCCACCGCCGCGCCGTAGTGCGTAAGGCTAGGGGCGCTGCACCGGCCCTGATACGGAATCGCGCGTGATCAGCTGATGCGCAAGCACCTGATTGACGATGGCGCGCGCCGAAGCAGGCGCGCGCCGGATCTCACGCAGCAGGATGTCGATGGCGGTGTCGGCCATGTCCGCCACCGGCTGGTGGATGGTGGTCAGTTCCGGCCACACCATCGTCGACGCTGACGTATCGTCGAAGCCCACCACCGAAAGATCACGCGGCACGTCCAGCCCGCGCCGATGTGCCACTGAAACCACCGCCGACGCCATGTCATCGTTGCTGGCGAAGATCGCACTCGGCGGGTGGGGCAGGGCCAGAAGATGCTCGGCGGCCTCCAGTCCGGATCGATACGTAAAGAGCCCGGGCTGCACCAGCGCCTCGTCGTACCCGATGCCGGCATCTGCCAACGCATCCCGATATCCCTGCCAGCGTTGCGCGCTGGCGGTCTGGTTCGGATCACCGGTGATGTAGCCGATGCGCGTATGCCCGTGGCCGATCAGATGCGTGACCATCTGCTTGCTGGCATGGCGGTCATCAATGCGCACGCAGGAAACCCGGTCGCTGAACTGGCTGGATGCGATGGAGACGACCGGGATCCCGGCATTGACGAAAATGTCGACGATCGCCTTCGATTCGCACAGGGGCGGCGGAAGAATCACCCCGGCCACGCTGTCGCACAGTTGTCGTGCGGCCTCCCGCCGTGCAGTGGCGCTCAACCCATCCCAGGTGGAGATCGCCAGCTGCGCCGCGGACCGGGTAGATCCGCGCAGCGCGCCCACCAGCAGCTCACGCAGGTAGCTGGAGCTGGGATTGGTGTAGATCAGCGCGATGCAGGTGTGCTGCGCCGCCGCCAGGGCGCTTGCCGCCAGGTTGGGGCGGTAGTCCAGTGCAAGCACGCTGCGCATGACCCGTTCGCGGTTTTCCTCGCGCACGCTGGAATGGCCATTGATTACGCGCGAAACCGTCATGGCCGACACGCCCGCGTGCGCGGCGACCTCATCGATGGTGATGGCACTGCCTTTGCGACGCACCACTTTCTGGCTGTTTTTCAAGGAAGCGTTTCCTTTGCTGCGCTGCATGATGACAACCGTGTGACCGGGTGATTAGTCTGCGCCCTGACGCGATGGTAGCGCTACCACTAAGCCAAGGTAAGGCTCAGCGGGGACCCCCCATATACCAAACGCGTGTTCTGGCAAGCCTGAAAGCGAGTTTGAGTCGCAGTGCAGCGAAAACGCACTGCGATGTTCGGTGTGGAAGACGGGCATCGCCCGTGCGTGCCCCTTGGAGGGGCGGTACATCCATTCGATCGTATGTCAGAGGGGAGAGTCATGAGCGCTTGTGCTTTCCGTCGTACCCCAGACCTGAGGGCTCACGCATGAGCCGGAAGCTGGCGAAACTTACATCCCGGGCCATGTTCACCTTCGTGGGCGGCGTCCTGGTCATCAATCCCGCATTCGCCCAGGACGCCGCAACGCCGGCACCTGCCGCGCAGCAGCAGTCGCAGTCCCAGTCCACCCCGACCCAGCTCGACACCGTGCAGGTAACGGGTATCCGCAACAGCCTCAGCCAGGCAATGGACATCAAGCGCGACTCGGCTGGCGTGGTGGATGCGATCAGTGCCGAGGACATCGGCAAGTTCCCGGATACCAACCTGGCCGAATCCCTGCAGCGCATCACCGGCATCTCGATCGAGCGCCGTGATGGTGAAGGCGCGCAGGTCACCGCGCGTGGCTTTGGCCCGCAGTTCAACATGGTGACCCTCAACGGCCGCCAGATGCCCGGTGCCGACGCGTTCGGCGCGGCGGGGCAGGTCGCCATCGGCGGTGTGGACGGCGGTACCCGCGCGTTCAACTTCGCGCAGCTGGCGGCCGAAGCCGTCAACGGCATCGAGGTCTTCAAGACCAGCCAGGCCAACGTGCCCAGCGGCGGTATCGGCGCCACCATCAACATCCTCACCGGGCGTCCGTTCGACCATGAGGGCACGGTGGCCAGTGCCGGGGCGAAGATCGTCTCCGACCAGAGCCAGCCGTTCGACAACGACATCACCCCGGAGCTTTCCGGCATCTTCAGCTACACCAACCCGGACAAGACCTGGGGCGTGGGTGTCAGCGCGAGCTACCAGAAGCGCAAGGGTGGCTCGGTGCAGGCCACCAACAACTACTGGAACATCCAGCCGTGGACCGGGACCATGCCCGGCAATCCGACCGTGACCAACGCACCGGCGATCGGCGCGCTGTACGGGCGCCCGAACGACCTGCGCTATGCGTTCGCCGATTTCGAGCGCGAGCGCATCAATGGTCAGGCGGTGCTGCAGTTCGCCCCGACCGATGCGGTGACCCTGACCCTGGACTACACCCATTCGACCAATGAAATCGAAGAGAATCGTGGCGAGCAGGGCATGTGGCTGCAGAACAGCAACTACACCGATGTGGTCTTCGACACCAGCGGTGCGGTGGCCACGCCGATCTACATCCGCGAAATCGCCGGCACCAAGGACTTCGGGCTTGAACAGCAGCGCAGCATGCAGAAGTACAAGCTGGGGTCGCTGGGCTTCAATGCCACCTGGAACATCACCGACCGCTTCAAGCTGAGCTTCGACGGCCACGATTCGAAGAACGAAAGCCGGCCGAATGATCCGCTCACCGGCGGCGGCTCCATCTTCTCCAGTATCGCCGGCACCAACAACTGCACCACCGGGCCGCAGTGCGGTGGCACCTACGTGCAGGAAATGGTCTGGAACAACGGTCTGCCGGTGGGCACCCAGGTCTGGTACCCGACCGCTGCCGATGCCATCGCCAAGACCAATGGCGTGGTCAACGGTGGGTTCGTGCCGGGCGAGATCGGCTCGCAGGTGCTGCGCATCAATTCGCAGACCCAGATCAGCGAGATCAAGCAGGGCCGCGTCGACGGTGAGTGGGCATTCGACGCGGGCCGCTTCCAGTTCGGCGTGGACACCAGCAAGCAAACCACCCACCGCATCCAGGCCGCGGAGAACTACAACACCCTGGGCGACTGGGGCGTGGCCAATGTCAACGGCGATGTGGCCAACGGCCTGATGGACCTGCTGCAGCCGGTGAACATCGTCGGCATGTTCGACGATTTCAACATCAACAGCTTCAGCGCCTGGCGCGGCGACGCCGGCCGGCTGGCGCAGTGGGCGGGGCAGTACTACGGCGCCAACCTGGGCGTGAGCCCACAGAATGCTGCCGACAACCGGGTGGAAGAGAAGACGAACTCGGCGTACATGCAGATCGAGCTGGACGGTGACCTCGGCGGCCACCGCACCAATACGCGACTGGGCGTCCGCTACGAAACCACCGATGTGGTGTCCACCTCGATCATCGCCATTCCCGAAGGGATCCAGTGGCAGGCGAACAATGACTTCCGCGTGCTGTTGTCCGACGAGCAGCAGCCCTTCACCGAGAAGACCAGCTACAGCTACATCCTGCCGAACCTGGACTTCAGCATCGATCTGCTGGATGACCTGAAGGGCCGCATCTCGTTCGGCAAGAGCATCGCCCGTGCGCCGATCGGCAATCTCTACGCCGGCCCGACCGCGCAGCAGCCGTTCGGCTCGGTGCTGATCGACCCGTCCTCGCGGGCCAGCGGCACCGCCCAGAACCCGGCCCTGAAGCCCCTGGAATCGGACAACCTGGACCTGGCCCTGGAGTGGTACTTCGCCGATGCCAGCTATGTGTCGGTGACCTACTGGAACAAGCAGGTTGCCAACTTCATCGGCAACACCATCGTGCAGGAGAACCTGTACGGCCTGCGCGACCCCACCTCCGGACCGGACGCGCAGGCGGCGCTTGGCTTCCTGACCAGTGGGGCCTGTATCGCCCAAGTTGGCCCGGCCAACGCGGCGGCCTGCTCGGCCAATGACACCTCGCTGTTCACCGCCTTGGCGCTGCTGCGCAACAACCCGGCCGGGCTGGGTGCCTTCGACGGCACCGGCGCACAGGTGCTGGCCACCGAGGCGGCGTATGACCTGTATGGCACGGCGGCCGACCCGCTGTACCAGTTCAACGTCAACCGCCCCATCAACCAGAACGAGTCCAAGCTGCATGGCTGGGAGCTGGGCGGGCAGTACTTCTTCGGCGACACCGGCTTCGGCGTGCTGGCCAACTACACCATCGTCAACGGCGACGTGGGCTACAACGATGCGGGCGACCCCAACGTCGACCAGTTCTCGCTCACTGGCCTCAGCGACACCGCCAATGCCATGCTGATGTACGAAAAGTACGGCTGGTCGGTGCGCCTGGCCTGGAACTGGCGCGACCAGTACCTGATCCTGGCCAACCAGGGGTCCAGCCGAAACCCGTACTATGTGGAAGAGTACGACCAGTGGGATCTCAGCGTGGGCTACACGCTCAATGACAACTGGTCGTTCAGCCTTGAAGCCATCAACCTGACCGGTGAGGACGTGCGTTGGCGTTCGCGCACCTCGCAGATGATGGTGAAACTGGCTGACCAGGATCCGCGTTACATGCTTGGCGTTCGTTACAGGTTCTGAACAGGCCACGGGTGCCGCTGTTCCGGCAGCGGCACCCGTGCAGGCTCCTGCAGGGATTGGACTACACATGCCGCGTTACGAAATGCTCAACAACATCGCCCACCGGGAGCTGCGTGTCGCGACCGGTTTCGGGCCCGAATTTGGCGACGCGGTAGGCATGGTGCCGGCCTACCCGAGCGAGTACGCCGAACTGCAGCGGGAATACCCGATTTTCCTGCGCAAAGACGCTGCCACCGGGGAGTGGCAGTCGGTGGTTCTGCTGGGCTTTGAACAGCACGAAAATCTATACCTGGACGACGGCCGTTGGAATGCGTCCTACCTTCCGGGGGCTGCAGCCAAGGGGCCGTTCCTGATCGGGTTCCAGGAAAACCGCATCGACGGAGCGCTCACCCGGGAGCCGGTGCTGCACGTGGACCTGGACCACCCGCGCGTGAGCAACAGCGCCGGCGAGCCGGTGTTCCTGCCACAGGGTGGCAACAGCCCTTATCTGGACCACATTGCCAACGTACTGCGCGGCATCCACGACGGCCATGCCTTTGGCGCCGAGATGTTTGCGATGCTCGATACCAAAGGCCTGATCCAACCGATCACGCTCGACGTGCAGATCGACCCGCAGAACCGGGTGGGCGTAAACGGCCTGCACGCGATCGACCGCGACCGCCTGGCCCAGCTGGACGGTACCGCGCTGGCCGAACTCAACCGCGCCGGTTACCTGGAAGGCGCGTACCTGATGCTGGCTTCACTGCACAACATGCGGCGGCTGATCGCTGAAAAGCAGCGCCGCCTGCGCGCGCAGGATGCCGCCACCGCGACGGGCAGGAACTGACCGATGCCGGATGGCGTTGCCATGCGCACCCTGGAAGGCCTGCAGCCCGATACGCTGCCACTGGCGGCGCTGGTGGCTGCCGGCGAGCCGGTGGTGCTGCGCGGCATCGCGCGCGACTGGGCACTGGTGCAGGCCGGGTTGCGTTCCCCCCAGGATGCGTTGGCCTACCTGCGCGGTTTCGATGCCGGCCAGCCGGTGCAGTACTCCTTCGGCGGTCCCGAGATCGAAGGGCGCCCGTTCTACAACGACGATTTCACCCAGTTGAACTTCGAGGTCCGGCGTGGACTGCTGTCGCAGGTGCTGGACGAGATCGCCGACACCTTCGATGCCCCGAAGCCGCCCACCTATTACGTGGCCTCGCTGCTGATCGAGCGTGCGCTGCCCGGGTTCGCGCAGGCCAATGATGCCGGCCTGGCCGGGCAGGGCATCGACGCCTCGGCCAGCATCTGGATCGGCAACCGCGTCACCGCGTCCTGCCATTACGACACGCCGGACAACCTGGCCTGCTGCGCCGTGGGCCGGCGCCGGTTCACCCTGTTTCCGCCGGAACAGATCGACAACCTCTATCCGGGCCCGCTTGAACCCACCCCGGGCGGGCAGGTGGTCAGCGTGGTCGATTTCGACCGCCCGGATTTCGACCGCCATCCCCGGTTCCGTGACGCGCTGGCCAGCGCGCAGACCGCCGTGCTGGAACCGGGCGATGCCATTTTCATTCCCAGCATGTGGTGGCACCACGTGCGCAGCCTGGAGCCGTTCAACGTGCTGGTGAACTACTGGTGGCGCAGCGTGCCCAGCTTCCTGTCCTCGCCGCTGCCGGCACTGCAGCATGCGATGTGGGCGCTGCGCGATCTGCCGGAGCGCGAAAAGAAGGCCTGGGCAAAGATCTTCGAGTACTACGTGTTCGGTCCCGGTGAGCGCGCAGGGCAGCACCTGCCCGACGCCGCCCGGGGAGAGCTTGCACCGTTCGACGAGATGCAGGCGCGCCGCACCCGCGCGCAGCTGCTCGGTCGACTCAACCGCTGATAGGGGCATCGCTTTGAACGCTGCGAACACAACAGAAGGGCGAATCCGCAAGGTGGTCATCGCCGGCGGCGGTACCGCAGGCTGGCTGGCCGGCTGCGCACTGTCGCACCAGTTCCGCGAGCAGCTGGACATCACCCTGGTGGAGTCCGAGCAGATCGGCACCGTGGGCGTGGGCGAATCCACCGTGCCGCCGATCCGCACCTTCCACCGCTACCTGCAGATCGATGAGCAGGAGTTCCTGAAGGCGGTGGCCGGCACCTTCAAGCTCTCGATCTCGTTCGAGAACTGGCGCCGCCCGGGCGAGCGCTTCATCCACCCGTTCGGCACCATCGGGCAAAGCACCTGGGCCACCCCGTTCCATCATTTCTGGCTGGACAGCCTGCGCCGCGGCATGCCTTCGGACCTGGGCGACTTCTGCCTGGAAAGCGTGGCTTCGCGCGGTGACCGGTTCTCGCTGCAGACCCAGCCCCAGGTCAACTACGCCTATCACTTCGACGCCGGGCTGTACGCGAAATTCCTGCGCCGCCGGGCCGAAGCGCAGGGCCTGCGCCGTGTGGAAGGCAAGATCCGCGAAGTGCGGCAGCACCCCCACGACGGCTCCGTGGCGGCGCTGGTACTGGAAGACGGGCAGGTGATCGAAGGTGACCTGTTCATCGATTGCACCGGCTTCCGCGGCCTGCTGACCGAGCAGACCATGCACAGCGGCTACGAGGACTGGAACCAGTGGTTGCCCAGTGACCGCGCCGTGGCCGTGCAGACCGAGTCGGTCAAGCCGCCGGTGCCGTACACCCGCGCCATCGCGCACGAGGCCGGCTGGCGCTGGCACATCGCGCTGCAGCACCGGGTAGGGTGTGGGCTGGTGTTCTCCAGCCGCCATATGTCCGATGACGAGGCGCAGGCCAAGCTGCTGCGTGACGTCGAAGGCCAGCCGCTGCGTGATCCGTGGCTGGTGCCGTTCCGCAGTGGGCGTCGCTTGAAAGCCTGGAACAAGAACGTGGTGGCGCTGGGCCTGGCCAGCGGCTTCATCGAACCGCTGGAATCGACCAGCATCCACCTCACCATCAGCGCCGTGGTGCGGCTGATCCAGCTGTTCCCGTTCGATGGCATCACCCCGACGCTCACCGCGCTGTACAACGATGTCAGCCGGCAGGAAATGGAGCACGTGCGTGACTTCATCATCCTTCATTACCACGCCACCCAGCGCGACGAGCCGATGTGGAAGGCGTGCCGCGAGATGGAGTTGCCCGAATCGTTGGCGGTGCGGCTGCGCGCCTGGCGCGAACGCGCACACGCCTGGCAGGACCCCGGCGAACTGTTCCGCGTGGACTCCTGGACCAGCGTGCTGATGGGGCAGGGCATCCTGCCGGGGCCGCCGCACCCGCTGGCGCGCGCGCTCAGCGATGCCGACCTGCGCACGCTGCTGGCGCGGATCCAGCAGCCGATACAGCAGGCAGCGGCAAGCATGCCCTCGCAGGCAGAGTTCATTGAACGCTACTGCAAGGCGCCGGCAGAAGTCTGGCCGCGGAGGCTGGCCACCGTCTAGCGGGGGCCACGCTTTGCCGCACGAAATTGGTAGCGCTACCTTTCAAGAACACACGGGGTACATGGGATGGATCTGGTTGCGGGAATCGATGCAGGTACGCAGAGCCTGAAGGTGCTGGTCTACGACCCCGCCAAGCGCAGCGTGGTGGCCAGCGCCAGCGCGGCGCTGGAACTGGACAGCGCCGCCGATGGCAGCCGCGAACAGCGCCCGGCCGATTGGGTGGCCGCATTGCACAACTGCTTCGCTGCGATCACCCCGTCGGTGCGCTCGCGCATTGCTGCGCTGGCGGTGTCCGGCCAGCAGCACGGCTTCGTGCCGCTCGATGCAGCAGGGGTGGTGCTGGCACCGGCCAAGCTGTGGTGCGATACCAGCACCGCCGCGGAGTGCACGCAGATCATGGACGCGGCCGGTGGGACAGCGCAGACCATTGCGCTGGCCGGCAACCCGATCCTGACCGGCTACACCGCCTCGAAGCTGCCTTGGACCAGAACGCACCGTCCCGATGCGTACGCACGCCTGGCCACCATCCTGCTGCCGCATGACTACCTCAACTTCGTGCTGACCGGCGAGCGGTTCTGCGAATACGGCGATGCCTCGGGCACCGGCTGGCTGGACGTGCGCACCCGCACCTGGTCGCCCGAGCTGCTGCGCGCGACCGATCCGGAACGCGATCTGGCCGATTGCCTGCCACCCATCGCGCCACCGGAAGCGTTGTTCGATATCGCACCGGCAGCCGCGAAATCGTTCGGCCTGCCTGCCACCGTGAAGGTGGCCGTCGGCGGTGGCGACAACATGATGGCGGCCATCGGTACCGGCTGCGTAGTGCCCGGTCGCCTGGCGATGAGCCTGGGCACCTCGGGCACGCTGTTTGCCTACTCCGACAGCCCCGTGGTCGACCCCGACGGGGCCTGGGCCGCGTTCTGCTCGTCCACCGGCGGCTGGCTGCCATTGATCTGCACCATGAACTGCACCGTGGTGACCGAGCAGGTCGCTGACGCGTTCGATTTCAGCACCCGCTTCGGCGATGGCCACCTGCGGACCACGCCACCCGGTGCCGATGGCCTGGTGATGCTGCCGTTCCTCAATGGCGAGCGCACGCCCGACCTTCCCCACGGCAAAGGCGTGCTGGCGGGCCTGGACACCACCAACATGACCCCGGCCCACCTGTACCGCGCGGCGATGGAAGGGGCGACGTACAGCCTGAAATACGGCTACGACGCCTTCGTCCGCGCCGGCATGCAGTTCGACCGCATCGTGCTCACCGGCGGCGGCAGCAACAGCGCCGCCTGGCGGCAGCTGGTGGCCGATGTGTTCGGCCTGCCGGTGGACGTGCCGACCCAGTCCGAAGGCGCAGCGTTCGGTGCGGCCCTGCAGGCGCTGTGGGCGCTGGGCCATGCACGCGGCGATGAGGCCAGCATTGCCGATATCGCCGAGCGCCATGTGGCGCTCGAGCCGCAGTTGTCGGCGCGCCCGGAGCCGGCGCGCACACCTGCCTATGCCACCGCCTATGCGCGCTTCCTGCGCTATCTCGACGCCGTCACGCCGCTGCAGCGCGGCTGATTCCTCTACGCGACACCTCGCACAACGAAAGGAACTGCACCATGAGCACCCAACCCTACATTGGCGCCAAGGAATACTTCCCCGGGATCGGCCGTATCCCCTTCGAAGGCCGCGGTTCGGACAACCCGCTTGCGTTCAAGGTCTATGACGCCAACAAAGTGATCGGCGGCAAGACCATGCAGGAGCACCTGCGCTTCGCGGTCTGTTACTGGCACACCTTCTGCAACGCCGGGCACGACCCGTTCGGCCCGGGCACCCGCCATTTCCCGTGGGACGCCGGCTCGCCGCTGGCCAGCGCCGAAGCGAAGGTGGACGCTGCGTTCGAATTCTTCACCAAGCTGGGCGTGCCGTACTGGTGCTTCCACGATATCGACCTGTCGCCGGATGCCGACGATGTGGGCGAGTACGAAAAGAACCTCAAGCACATGGTCGGCCTGGCCAAGGCGCGCCAGGACGCCACCGGGATCAAGCTGCTGTGGGGTACCGCCAATCTGTTCTCGCACCCGCGGTACATGAATGGTGCATCGACCAATCCGGATTTCGCCGTGGTGGCCCGCGCCGCCGTGCAGGTGAAGGCCGCGCTGGAAGCCACCGTGGAACTGGGCGGCGAACATTACGTGTTCTGGGGCGGTCGCGAAGGCTACGCCTCGCTGGTGAACACCCAGATGAAGCGCGAGGTGGACCACTTCGCGCGCTTCCTCACCATGGCGCGCGACTACGGCCGCAGCATCGGCCTGAAGGGCAACTTCCTGATCGAGCCCAAGCCGATGGAGCCGATGAAGCACCAGTACGACTTCGACAGCGCCACCGTGGCCGGCTTCCTCAAGGAACACGGCCTGGAGAAGGACTTCAAGCTCAACATCGAAGCCAACCACGCCACGCTGTCCGGCCACACCTTCGAACACGACCTGCAGGTCGCCTCCGACCACGGCCTGCTGGGCAGCATCGACGCCAACCGCGGCAATGCCCAGAACGGCTGGGATACCGACCAGTTCCCGAGCGACCTGTACGACACCGTGGGCGCGATGCTGGTGGTGCTGCGCCAGGGCGGCCTGGAAGGCGGTCTCAACTTCGACGCCAAGGTGCGCCGTGAATCCACCGATCTGGACGATCTGTTCATTGCCCATATCGGCGGCATGGACGCGTTCGCGCGCGGGCTGGAAGTGGCCCATGGGCTGTTGAACGACTCTCCGTGGGAACAGTGGCGCAAGGAGCGTTACGCCAGCTTCGACAGCGGCGCCGGCAAGGACTTCGAGCGCGGCGCGCTCAGCCTCACCGAGCTGGCGGCACTGGGCGCGAAGGGCGGCGAGCCGAAGCAGATCAGCGGCAAGCAGGAACGTTACGAAAACCTGATCAACCAGTACCTGCTGCGTTGAGCCCACCGGCAAGGATGAGCACCATGACCCACTACCACGCCACCCGCCGCACCGGCTTCCTGCTGGCCGCGCTGCTGCTCGCGCTTGCGGCCTGCAAGGGCGACGACACGCCGGCTGCACCCGCCCAGCCCGAGGCCAAGGCCGATGCCAACCCCTGGCCCCAGGTGACCTGGCCGTTGCCCGACGATCCCGCGATGGAAAAGCGGATCACCGAGCTGATGGCCGGCATGACGGTCGAGGAAAAAGTCGGCCAGCTGGTGCAGGGCGACATCGCCAGCATCACGCCGGATGACGTGCGCAGGTATCGATTAGGCTCCATCCTTGCTGGCGGCAACTCCGATCCCGGCGGCCGCTACGACGCCAAGCCCGCCGAATGGCTGGCGCTGGCCGATGCATTCTACGAAGCCTCGATGGACACCGCGCAGGGCGGCAAGGCCATTCCGGTGCTGTTCGGCATCGACGCGGTGCACGGCCAGAGCAACATCGTCGGCGCCACCCTGTTCCCGCACAACATCGGGCTGGGCGCGGCACGCAACCCGGACCTGGTGCGGCGGATCGGCGAGATCACCGCACTGGAAACCCGCGCCACCGGCATGGAGTGGGCGTTCGCACCCACCGTTGCGGTCCCGCAGGACGACCGCTGGGGACGCACCTACGAAGGCTATTCCGAATCGCCCGAAGTCGTGGCCAGCTACGCCGGCGCCGTGGTCGAGGGCCTGCAGGGCAAAGTGGGTTCGCCCAACTTCCTGGATGGCCGCCACGTGATCGCCTCGGTCAAGCACTTCCTCGGCGACGGCGGCACCACCGATGGCAAGGACCAGGGCGATACCCGGATCAGCGAAGCCGAGCTGGTCCGCATCCACGCCGCCGGTTACCCGACCGCGATCGCAGCGGGCGCGCAGACTGTCATGGCATCGTTCAACAGCGTCAACGGCGAGAAGATGCATGGCCACAAGGCCTACCTCACCGACGCGCTGAAGGGCCGCATGAACTTCGGCGGCTTCGTGGTGGGCGACTGGAACGGCCACGGCCAGGTCAAGGGCTGCACTACTACCGATTGCCCGGCCACCATCAATGCCGGGCTGGACATGGCCATGGCCTCGGACAGCTGGAAGGGCTTCTACGAGACCACGCTGGCGGCGGCGAAGGCCGGCACCATCACCCAGGAACGCCTGGATGATGCGGTGCGCCGGATCCTGCGGGTGAAGATGCGGCTGGGCCTGTTCGAAGCAGGCAAGCCGTCATCGCGCGCGGTCGGCGGCCAGTTCGCGCTGATCGGCGCACCGGAGCATCGTGCGGTGGCACGCCAGGCCGTGCGCGAATCGCTGGTGCTGCTGAAGAACCAGGGCGGCGTGCTGCCGCTGGCGCCCAAGCAGCGCATCCTGGTAGCCGGTGATGGAGCCAACGATGTCGGCAAGCAGGCCGGCGGCTGGACGCTGAACTGGCAGGGCACCGGTACCACCCGCAAGGACTTCCCGAACGCGGACAGCATCTTCGAAGGCATCGCCCAGCAGGCCAAGGCCGCAGGCGGCGAAGCGCTGCTGGCCGTGGATGGCAAGTACACCGCCAAGCCGGACGTGGCCGTGGTGGTGTTCGGCGAAAACCCTTATGCCGAATTCCAGGGCGACCTGGCGACCCTGGCCTACAAGCCGGGCGACGACGCGGATCTTGAGCTGATCAAAAAGCTGAAGGCCGATGGCATCCCGGTGGTGGCGGTGTTCCTGAGCGGACGCCCGCTGTGGGTGAACCGCGAGATCAATGCGTCCGATGCGTTCGTGGCGGCGTGGCTGCCCGGTTCGGAAGGCGGCGGCATTGCCGACGTGCTGCTGCGCAAGCCCGATGGCAGCGTGCAGCACGACTTCAAGGGCAAGCTCAGTTTCAGCTGGCCGCGCACCGCGATCCAGTACGCCAACAACGTGGGACAGAAAGACTACGACCCGCAGTTCGCCTTCGGCTTCGGCCTGACCTACGCCGACAAGGGCGACCTGGCCCCGCTGCCGGAAGTCTCCGGCGTGACCGGCAACGAAGGGGCGGCCGGTGTGTTCTTCGCACGCGGTGACGCCGGCTCCGGCATGGCGCTGCGCCTGGAAGGCAGCACGGGGCAGGGCGTCACCGTCACCAAGGTGCCGGAATCACTCGATGGCGACCTGCTCAAGGTTACCGGCGTGGACCACCTGGTGCAGGAAGATGGCCGCCGCCTGGCGTGGTCGGGCAAGGGTGAGGCAACGGTTGCCGTGCAGTCGCACGTCCCGCTGGACCTGCAGCGCGAGAGCAATGGCGACCTGATGCTGATCACCACGCTGCGGGTGGATGCTGCGCCCAAGGGCGACGCCTGGCTGTCGGTCGGTTGCGGCGCCGGGTGTACCGCCCGCGTTCCGCTCGCACCTGCGCTGGCCAAGCTGCCGGTGGGCGAATGGAAGCGCGTGGGTGTGCCGTTGAAGTGCCTTGCAGGCGCGGGGGCGGACGTGGGCAAGCTGGATCGGCCCTGGTCGATCGGCACCGCCGGCGCAATGACGCTCTCGGTGTCACGCGTCGCGCTGGGCGCCCTGAACGAAGCGGACGCCACCGTCGCATGCCCAGGCGCGTAACCATGCGACCAGTGCCATCACCGCTTGGGCGGGTGCGCGACCGAATCGCGCATCACCAGGCGGTGCGGCAGCACGTGGTCGGTCAGCACGCGGCTGTCATCGGTGCGCTGGCGGATGGTGCGCAGCAGGATGTCGATGGCCGCGTCGGCCATCGCGGCGATGGGCTGGTGCAGCGTGGTGAGTTCGGGCCACACCGTGGTAGCGGCGGAGGTGTCATCGAAACCCACCACCGACAGGTCACGCGGCACGTCGAGGCCCTGCCGGTGCGCCACGGAAATCGCGGCAGCCGCCATGTCGTCGTTGCTGGCGAAGATAGCGGTGGGCGGCTGGGGCTGGGACAACAGCTTCTCGGCGGCCTCCAGCCCCGAGCGGTAGGTGTAGTCCCCCTCTTGGACCAGGCTGGGTTCGACCTCCAGCCCGGCCTCGTGCAGGGCGGTGGCGAAGCCGTCGTAGCGCCGCGCGCTCGCGCTCAGGTCGTTGCGCCCGCGGATGAAGCCGATGCGGGTGTGGCCGTGCTGGATCAGGTGTTCGGCCATCTCCTTGCCGGCGTGGAAGTCATCGATGCGCACGCAGGAAACATCGTCACGCAGGTGCCCCGACGCAATCGCAACCACCGGAATGCCCGCCTGGACCAGCTCGGTCACGGCCACCGGCGATTCGCACAGCGGGGGCGGCAGGATCACGCCGTCCACGCGGCCGGCCAGGGCGCGCGCGGCCCTGCGCTCGGCCACGGGGTCCAGGTTGTCCCAGTAGTGGATGACCAGCTGGATGGCGGCGTTGGACGCGCCCCGCAGCAGGCCCACCAGCAGTTCACGCAGGTAGGCGCCGCTGGGGTTGGTGTAGATCAGCGCAATGCGCGTGTGCTGGGCCGCAGCCAGCGTACTGGCGGCCAGGTTGGGCGTGTAGCCCAGGGCCTGCACCGCGCGCATCACGCGCTCGCGGGTGTCATCGCGCACCTTGCCCTGGTTGATCGCCCGCGACACCGTCATCGGCGACACCCCGGCCAGCGCCGCCACCTCGTCGATCGTCACGCCACTGGTTTTGCGGCGGACCGATTTCTTCGGTTTGTCCAATGCGCACTCCCGTTCTTCTTTGTGACGCTGTGGCGTACAAAGCACCGGCTGAGCTTACAAGGTTTGCCGGCCGCACTGGCACACCGCACGCGTGTCGAGCGGTGTCATCGGATGCTGCTTGCTGCGGTGGCATTGATGGCCTGCAGCGCGGGTGCGCGCGCGGAGGATGGCTACAACCTCTGGTTGCGCTACGCCCCGCTGGACCCTGTGCTTGCTGCAGACTACGCCACACAGCTGGGCGAGGTTGTCGCCCCCGATCAGACACCCACCCTGCGTGCCGCGCGCGATGAGCTGGTCCGCGGCCTCACCGGTCTGTTGGGCACCGCACCCCGGATCCAAAACGAAAGCTCCGCGGGTCACGTACTTGCGCTTGGTACGCCCCAGTCGTCGGCGTTGATCGCGCCGTTCCGCGAAGAGCTCGAATCGCTGGGGGAAGAAGGCTACCTGCTGAAGCGCACGCGGCGTGATGGGCGCGACATGCTCCTGGTGGCATCGCGCAGTGATATCGGCGTGCTGTACGGTACGTTCCATCTGCTCAGGTTGCTGCAGACGGGCACGGCTCTGGATGAACTTACGGTGCACGAGGCGCCCAGGGTGCGGCTGCGGGTGTTGGACCACTGGGACAACCTCGACGGGTATGTCGAACGCGGCTATGCCGGCCGCTCGCTGTGGGAGTGGCAGACGCTGCCGGAATGGCGCGACCCGCGCTACACCGATTACGCACGGGCCAATGCCTCGCTGGGCATCAACGGCACGGTGCTGAACAACGTCAACGCCAACGCACAGAGCCTCGCGCCGCAGTATCTGGACAAGGCGGCCGCACTGGCCGATGTGTTCCGTCCCTATGGCATCCGCGTGTACCTGAGCGCGCGCTTCAGCGCCCCCATCGAGCTGGGCGGGCTCAAGACCGCCGATCCGCTTGACCCGGCGGTGCAGCAGTGGTGGCGCGACAAGGCCGACGAGATCTACCAGCGCATTCCCGATTTCGGCGGTTTCCTGGTCAAGGCCAACTCCGAAGGACAGCCCGGCCCACAGGACTACGGCCGCAGCCATGCCGACGGCGCCAACCTGCTCGCCGATGCATTGGCGCCGCACGGCGGCGTGGTGATGTGGCGTGCCTTCGTCTATGCGCACGACGTGCCCGACGACCGTGCCACCCAGGCCTACACCGAGTTCGCGGGGCTGGACGGTGCGTTCCGCCCGAACGTGGTGCTGCAGGTGAAGAACGGCCCCATCGACTTCCAACCGCGCGAACCCTTCCATCCACTGTTCGGCGCCATGCCGCGCACGCCGCTGATGATGGAGTTCCAGATCACCAAGGAGTACCTGGGCTTCGCCACGCACCTGGTGTACCTGGGGCCGTTGTTCGAAGAAGTGCTGCAGGCCGACACCCGCGCAGGCGGCAAGCGCTTCACCGTGGCGCAGTCACTGAGCGGCATCGCCGGCGTTGCCAACATCGGTACCGATCGCACCTGGAGTGGCTCGCATTTCGATCAGGCCAACTGGTATGCGTTCGGTCGCCTTGCCTGGAATCCTGATCAGTCCTCCCGTGACATCGCCGCGGACTGGGCGGCGATGACCTTCTCGGCAGACCCCGCAGTGGTGCAGCCGATCGTCGGCATGATGATGGCCTCACGCGAGGCCACAGTGAACTACATGACCCCGCTGGGCCTGCACCACCTGATGGCGCGCGGGCACCACTACGGCCCCGGGCCCTGGGTGGACGGCGGCCCGCGTGCGGACTGGACCTCGGTCTATTACCACCGTGCCGACCGCAACGGCATCGGCTTCGACCGCACCGCGACGGGCAGCAACGCCGTGGTTCAGTACGCCCCGGAAGTGGCCGCGACCTATGCGGACCTGACCCAGGTTCCAGAGGCGCTGCTGCTGTGGTTCCACCATGTGCCGTGGGACCACGGCATGGCCTCCGGGCGGCCGCTGTGGGACGAGCTGGTAGGTCGCTATTCGTCGGGCGTACGCCAGGTCCAGGCCATGCAGGACACCTGGGCGAGCCTGCGGGGAAGGGTGGATGCAGACCGGCACGAACAGGTCGCCGCCTTCCTGCAGATCCAGCTACGCGAAGCGCAATGGTGGCGCGATGCCAGCGTTGCCTACTTCCGTTCGATCAGCGGCAGGCCATTGCCAGCGGGTGAAGCGCCACCACCGCACCCGCTGGCGTACTACCAAGCGCTGCAGTTTCCGTCGGCACCGGGAGATGGGCGATGAGCGGTAAACCGAGGATGGGATGGATGTTGGGCAGCCTTCTGGCGTGCTTCGCCGCACCGGCCATGGCGCAGGAATCCGTGACGCAACTGTTGCACCCGCTATTCCAGGACCATGCGGTGCTCCAGCGCGATCAGCCGATTTTGGTCTGGGGCCATGCCGCGCCGGATACCACCGTATCGGTGAAGTTTGCACGCCAGACCGCCACGGCACAGGCAGATGCAGAGGGTCGCTGGCAAACCACATTGAAGCCCATCGCCGCCGGAGGCCCCTACGACATGAGCGTACGGGCAGGGCCGGACGTACAGACCGTCAGCGACGTGCAGATGGGTGACGTATGGCTGTGTTCCGGCCAATCGAACATGGAGCTGCCGGTGCGGCGCGCACTCAACGCCGACAGTGAAATCGCCTCGGCGGCGGAGCCGGACATCCGCCTGTTCACCGTGCCCAAGGCCCCGGCCGTGACGCCTCGGGAGGGCTTCTCCGGCCCCGTGTCATGGCAGCCTGCATCACCGGAAAGCGTGCGCGACTTTTCCGCCGCCTGCTACTTCTTCGCGCGTGAACTGCGGAAGACCGTCAACGTGCCGATGGGACTGATCCAGTCAGCGTGGGGCGGTTCGCGGATAGAAGCCTGGACCAGCGCCGATGCGCTGCGCGCGCAGGGTGGCATGGAGGAAGCCCTGGATGTGTTCGCGTTGTATGCCAGCGACCCCGTGGCGGCAAACGCAGCCTGGGGCAAGCACTGGCAGCAGTGGTGGGAGCAGCGCGAGGGCGCCACACCCGCCGATGCCCCCTGGCAGCCCGATGCCGACCGCACCGGGTGGCGCCAGGCCCCGGCCCAGCTCGGCGCATGGGAGCGCTGGGGCGTCCCGGCGCTGTCCGCGTACAACGGCATGGTCTGGTACCGCACCCAGGTGAAGCTGAGCGCCACACAGGCCGGGCAGGGCGCACGCCTTGAGCTGGCGCCTGCCGACGAAACCGACGTGACCTGGGTCAATGGCGTGGCCGTGGGCAGCCAGAACGCCCCGGGGGACCCGCGATCCTATCCGCTGCCGCCCGGCCTGCTGAAAGCCGGCATCAACAGCGTGGTCGTCAACGTGCTGGACACCTGGGGCGACGGTGGGCTGGCCGGCCCCGCGCAGGCCCACGCCCTGCAGCTGGACGATGGCACCCGGATCGTTCTGGATGCTCCCTGGTGGTACCGCGCAGCGCCCGGCGACCCGACACCGCCACTGGCCCCCTGGCATGCCGCCAGCGGCCTTTCGACGCTGTACAACGGCATGATCGCGCCGCTGGGCAGCTATGGCCTGCGCGGCATGCTCTGGTACCAGGGCGAATCCAACACCGGCGATGGCGCTGCCTACGCGGACAGGCTGCGCACGTTGCGCGATGACTGGCGCCGGCAGTTCGGCGCGGAAATGCCGCTGCTGGTGGTACAGCTGGCCGGCTACGGGCAGCCGCCCGTGGCCCCGGTGGAAAGCGGCTGGGCGCAGGTGCGCGACGCGCAGCGGCGCGTTGCCGCAGAGGACCCGCATTCCGGGCTGGCACTCGCCATCGACATCGGCGATGCCTACGACATCCATCCGCCGAACAAACAGGAACTGGGCCGGCGTCTGGCCCGCGTGGCGCGCCATGTGGTCCATGGCGAGCAGGCGCTGGCAGCCTCCGGGCCGACGGCAAGCAAGGTTTCCCGCACGAGGGTTGAGGTGCGCATCAGTTTCGAAGATGTCACGGGAACGCTGGTCGCAACGGGTGCGAACGGCCCCATCGGCTTCGAACTATGCGATGCCGAAGCCAAGCACTGCACCTACGCCGACGCCACGCTGGACGGCAACGCGGTAGTGCTGAACAGCCTGCAGGCAGCATCCGCCGCCAGCGTCCGCTACTGCTGGGCAGACGGCCCAATCTGCACGCTGCGCGACAGCAGCGGCGCGTCCGCCGGTCCGTTCGAGCTCTCCCTGACCCCTTCAGGGACGCCCTGATGCGCCTGCTGCTTGCCACGGTACTGCTGCTGTCCGCCGCGCTTGGGGTGCAGGCGGCCACCCCCGCAGCCCCGGTCTACTTCGACTGGTTCGAATACGCCGGCAATGACGCCGCGTTTGAACCGCCGCTGCCCGCCGGGCATTACCGCAATCCGATCCTGGCCGGTTTCCACGCAGACCCCAGCATCACCCGCGCCAACGGGAAGTTCTACCTGGTCAATTCCAGCTTCACGTACTTCCCGGGCATACCGGTATTCGAGAGCGTGGACCTGGTGCACTGGAAGCAGATCGGCAATGTGATCGACCGCCCAACGCAGCTGGACTTCGATGGACTCAGCGTTTCCCGCGGCATCTTCGCGCCAGCCATCTCGTTCCACGACGGCGTGTTCTACGTGGTCACCACAGCGGTCGACAGCGGCGGCAATTTCGTCGCCACCGCCCGCGATCCGGCCGGCCCCTGGTCCGACCCGCACTGGCTGCCGGGCATCGAGGGCATCGACCCATCGCTGTTCTTCGACGAAGAAGGCAAGGTCTACCTGCTCAACAACGACGTGCCGCCCGGCCCGGCGCGCTACGAAGGCCACCGCGCCATCTGGATGCAGCAGCTCGACCTGGCGTCATTCAAGCCGGTAGGCCCACGCAAGGTGCTCATCGACGGCGGCGTGGAACCGGCCAAAAACCCGATCTGGATAGAGGGCCCGCACATCTACAAGCGCGATGGCTGGTACTACCTCTCCGACGCCGAAGGCGGCACCGGCCCGCAGCACTCGCAGGTGGTGCTGCGCAGCCGCGAGGTGTGGGGGCCGTACGTGCCGTATGCAGGCAACCCTATTCTCACCCAGCGCGACCTGCCCGACGACCGGCCACTCCCGATCACCAACGCCGGCCACGCCGACCTGGTGGAGGGTCCGGACGGCACCTGGTGGGCGGTGTTCCTTGCCAGCCGCAACTACGACACACGCCACTACAACACCGGGCGCGAAACCTACCTGCTGCCGGTGGAATGGCGTGACGGCTGGCCAGTGATCCTGCCGGCGGGCCAGACCATTCCGTACATCGTCAAAGCGCCATCGTGGATGCAGGGCGCAGCGAAGCAGGCCCCTTCGACCGGCAATTTCATGGAGCGCAACGAGTTCGACACCCCCACGCTCGGCAACGATTGGCTGCGCGTGCGGGTACCCAAACAACCCTGGGCGAACCTGCGCGAGCGCCCCGGTTCTCTCGCGTTGCACCCGCTGCCGGAAGACCTCGACACGCTACGCAACCCCGCGTTCCTGGGCCGCCGCCAGCAGCACCTGCGCTTCGAGGCCAGCACCGAAATGACGCGACCCGGTGCAGGCGTGGCCGCTGGATTGGCCGCCTTCCAGAGCGAAGCCTACTGGTACTTCCTCGGCGTCCGCAGCGTTGGCGAAGATCGCGTGGTGATCTTCCTTGAAGCGCGCGACGGCGGCGGCGCAACAAAAACACTCGCATCGCGCGAAGTGGCAGCGGCAGCTCCGCTGCGCCTGCAGATAGAAGGGGACGGAGGACGTTACGCCTTCGCCTTCGACACACGCGATGGGCAAGGCTGGCAGACCCTCGCCGATGACGTAGACGGAACGGTATTGAGTACGGATCGTGCAGGCGGCTTCGTCGGCGCCCTGCTGGGACCATTCGCGCGCGACGAGCGCGCCCTGAGGAGCAAATGATGACGCGCAGGCCCCTGTTCCGCACGCTGGCGCTCTGCGCCGCCATCAGCCTGGCCACTGTCGGCCACGCCGCCGCACCGCAGCCGTGGCTCGATACCTCGGCCAGCTTCGAGACCCGCGCCGCCGCGCTGGTCGCGCAGATGACCCTGGAGGAAAAGGCCGCACAGATGCAGAATGCCGCGCCCGCCATCGAGCGGTTGGGCGTTCCCGCGTACGACTGGTGGAACGAAGGCCTGCACGGCGTGGCCCGGGCAGGGCAGGCTACCGTGTTCCCGCAGGCCATCGGCCTGGCCGCCACGTTCGACGTACCGCTGATGGGGCAGGTGGCCACCACCATCAGCGATGAAGCGCGCGCCAAGCACCACCAATTCATTCGCGAGGGCTCGCATGGCCGCTATCAGGGGCTGACCTTCTGGTCGCCCAACATCAACATCTTCCGCGACCCGCGCTGGGGCCGGGGCCAGGAAACCTACGGCGAAGACCCTTACCTCACCGCGCGCATGGGCGTGGCCTTCGTGCACGGCCTTCAGGGCGACGACCCGGTGTACCGCAAGCTGGACGCCACCGCCAAGCACCTGGCCGTGCACAGCGGCCCCGAGGCCGACCGCCACCACTTCGACGCCCGCCCCAGCAAGCGCGACCTGTACGACACCTACCTGCCGGCGTTCGAGGCGCTGGTGAAGGAAGGCCAGGTGGATGCCGTGATGGGCGCCTACAACCGGGTCTACGGCGAATCGGCCAGCGCCAGCCACTTCCTGCTGCGCGACGTGCTGCGCCGCGACTGGGGTTTCAAGGGCTACGTGGTCTCCGACTGCTGGGCCATCGTCGATATCTGGAAGCATCACAAAATCGTCCCGACCCGCGAAGCCGCCGCCGCGCTTGCGGTGAAGAACGGCACCGAACTGGAGTGCGGCCAGGAATACGCCACGCTGCCCGCAGCAGTGAAGCAGGGCCTGATCAGCGAAGCGGAGATCGACGACGCGGTAACCCAGCTGTTCACCGCGCGGATGCGGCTGGGCATGTTCGACCCACCGGAACGCGTGAAGTGGGCACAGATTCCGGCATCGGTGAACCAGGCTCCCGCACACGACGCGCTGGCCCTGAAAGCGGCACAGGAATCGCTGGTGCTGTTGAAGAACGATGGCGTGCTGCCGCTGTCACGCAATCTCAAGCGTATCGCCGTGGTGGGCCCCACCGCCGATGACACCATGGCGCTGCTGGGCAACTACTTCGGCACCCCGGCCGCACCGGTGACGATCCTGCAGGGCATCCGCGATGCCGCGAAGGGTGTCGAGGTGCGTTACGCACGCGGCGTGGACCTGGTGGAAGGGCGAGACGATCCCAGCGCCACGCCCCTGATCGAAGCGACCTACCTGCGGCCTTCCGCGGATTCCCCCGAGCGCGGCCTGCGTGGTGAGTATTTCCGCACCGCCGATCTTTCCGGGACGCCGGCCCTGGTGCGCACCGATGCCCAGATCGGCTTCCGCTGGGACCGCGGCTCGCCGACCGACAACCTGCTGGCCCGCGGCGAAGCCGCACCGGGGCAGGGCATCCCCAACGACGACTTCAGCATCCGCTGGAGCGGTCAGCTGCTCCCGCCGGTGTCGGGCCGCTACCGCATCGAGGCCGCCGCCGACGACGGCTACCGCCTGTACGTGGACGGTAAGCGCGTTCTGGACCATTGGACCAGCAGCGACCGCCTGCAGGGCGATGGCGTGGACCTGGACCTGCAGGCCGGGCGCGCGTACGAACTGAAGCTGGAATACTTCGATGCCGAGCGCGATGCCGGCGTGCGGCTTGGCTGGCGCATGCCCGGCGCGAAGCCGCCGTTCGAGGAGGCCCTGGATGCCGCGCGCAATGCCGATGTCGTGGTGTTTGTCGGCGGCCTGACCGGCGACGTCGAAGGCGAGGAGATGAAGGTCAACTACCCGGGCTTCGCGGGTGGCGACCGCACCGACCTGCGCCTGCCCGCGCCGCAGCGTGCCCTGCTCGAAGCGCTGCACGCCACCGGCAAGCCGGTGGTGATGGTCCTCACCGGGGGCTCGGCCATGGCGGTTGAATGGGCGCAGGCGAACCTGCCGGCGATCCTGATGAGCTGGTACCCCGGGCAACGCGGCGGCACCGCCGTGGGCCAGGCGCTGTTCGGCGATACCAACCCCGGCGGGCGGCTGCCGGTAACGTTCTACAAGGCAGACCAGGCGATGCCGGCCTTTGACGACTACACCATGGAAGGCCGCACCTACCGCTACTTCCGGGGCACGCCGCTGTACCCGTTCGGGCACGGCCTGTCTTACACAACCTTCGACTACGGAAAACTGCGCCTGGATGCGCCCCGCATTTCCGCAGACGGGCACCTCAAGGTGCAGGTGGACGTGGCCAACACCGGCAAGCGCGCAGGCGATGAAGTGGTGCAGCTGTATGTGCGCCGGGTGGATGCGAAGCCGGGTGATGCGCAGCAGGCGCTGCGCGGCTTCCAGCGCGTGCAGCTGGCCCCGGGCGAGCGGCGTACCGTGGCGTTCGATCTGGATGCAACGCAGGCCCTGCGCCAATACGACGAAGCGCGGGCGGCCTATGTCGTGCCTCCGGGCGCGTACGAGGTCAGGGTAGGCAGCTCCAGCGCCGACGCCCGCGTGCAGGCCCGCTTCACCGTGGAGGCTGCCCGTGACTGAGCACGTCCTGTCGGTACGGGAAAAGCTGGGCTACAGCCTAGGCGACCTCGCTGCGAACCTGATCTTCCAGACGCTGATCACCTACCTCGCGTTCTTCTATACCGATGTGTACCGGCTGCCCCCTGCCACGGCCGCGACGATCATCTTCGTGATTGGCCTGCTGGGTGCCTTCGTGTTCACCCCGCTGATCGGCATCGCCGCCGACCGCACCGCAACGCGCTGGGGCAAGTTCCGGCCGTGGATCCTGTGGACTGCAGTACCGTTCGGCGTGCTCTCGCTGCTGGCCTTCAGCACCCCGCAGCTGGGTGCGCAGGGCAAGATCATCTACGCCCTGGGCACCTATGGCCTGCTGATGCTGGTCTACGCAGCCAACAACCTGCCGTATTCCGCGCTCAGTGGTGTGCTCACCGGCAGCATGGCCCAGCGCAACAGCCTCTCGGCCTACCGCTTCGTGGCAGTGATGATCGCGCAGTTCATCATCCAGGTGCTGCTGTTGCCGCTGGTGCTGATCCTCGGTGACGGTGACCGCGTGCTGGGCTTCGAACGGGTCATGACCGTGTTCGCGGTGGTGGGCACCGTGTTCTTCCTGATCACCTTCGCCACCACGCGCGAGCGCATCGTGCCGGCCAAGGAACAGACCGGCGGCGTGCTGCAGGACCTGGCCGACCTGCTGCGCAACCGCCCGTGGCAGGTGATGCTGGCCCTGACGATCCTGGTCTTCATCAACCTCGCGTTGAAGGGCGGCACCTACATCTACTACTTCCAGTACTACATGAGCGAGCCCGCTCTCGCAGGCTTTCTCGACAATACCGGCTTCAACCACTTCATCGGCGGATTGAACGCCACGCTCAACGGCATGGGACTGTCCGGCTTCGCGTGGCCGGAGGATCCGGCAACCTCGGCGTTCAGCCTGTTCAACGCCTGCGGCATCATCTGCATGATCCTGGGCATCGGGGTGTCGCGCCGGCTGGCCGACCGTTTCGGCAAGCGCGATGTATTCGGCGGCGCGTTGCTGGTCTCCACCGTGTTCCTGCTGGTGTTCTACTTCTTCCCGCCCACCGCAGTGGCCGTGGCGTTCGTCTCCTTCATGCTGCACGGCTTCTTCTACGGCATCACCATTCCGTTGCTGTGGGCGATGATCGCCGACGTCGCCGACTACTCCGAATGGAAGAACAACCGCCGCGCCACCGCGATCATCTTCTCGGCGATGCTGTGCGGCCTGAAGATCGGCCTCAGCATTGGTGGCGCACTGGTCGCTGGCATCCTGGCGTACTACGGCTACCAGGCCGGCGCAGACCAGCAGCCGGAGGGCGTGGTCAACGGCATCCGCCTGACGGTGAGCGTGTACTGCTCCCTCCCGTTCCTGATCGCCGTGGGGATGCTGTTCCTCTACAAGATCGACAAGCGCACGGAAACCCGCATCGAGCAGGAGCTGCAGCAGCGCCGCGAAGGCAACAACCTTGTGCACCTGGCGGCACATGCCATCTCCCAGCCGCTGGTGACCCACATCTACACGGCCGATCCGTCGGCCCATGTGTTCGAGGGGCGGCTGTACATCTATCCCTCGCACGACATCGACGCCGGCGCGCCGTTCGACGATGATGGCGGGCACTTCGGCATGGAGGACTACCACGTGCTGCGGATGGACAGCCCCAGCGGCGAGGCCACCGACTGCGGCGTGGCCCTGCATGTGCGTGACGTACCCTGGGCTGCAAAGCAGATGTGGGCACCCGATGCGGCCCACCGTGACGGCCGCTATTACCTGTACTTCCCGGCCAAGGACGGGGAGGGGCGGTTCCGCATCGGCGTCGCCGTGGCCGATCGCCCGGAGGGTCCGTTCACCGCCGAACCGGAGCCGATGGCCGGCACGTACTCGATCGACCCGGCCGCATACGAGGACGACGACGGCGCGCACTACCTCTACTTCGGCGGCATCTGGGGCGGCCAGCTGCAGACGTACCGCGACAACCGCTACGACGCCACGCACGCAGAGCCCACCCGTGATGCGCCGGCACTGGGCCCGCGCGTCGGCCGACTGGACGCAGGCATGACCCAGCTGGCCGAGCCCACGCGGGAAGTCATCATCCTGGATGAGCACGGCCAGCCACTGCGCGCCGACGACCATGAGCGGCGGTTCTTCGAGGGTCCGTGGCTGCACAAGTACCAGGGCAGGTATTACCTGTCGTACTCAACCGGCAATACCCATCTACTCTGCTACGCCATCGGGGATAGTCCGTACGGCCCGTTCACTTATGCCGGCGTGATCCTCAAGCCGGTAGTGGGCTGGACCACGCATCACTCCATCTGCGAGGTCGACGGCCAGTGGTACCTGTTCTATCACGACTCCCTGTTGTCGGGCGGGGTCACCCACCTACGTTCGGTCAAGTGCACCCCGCTGCACATGGAAGCGGACGGCAGCATCCGGACCATTGATCCCTATGGCAACTGAAAGCCCGTTGCCCATTGATGACGCGCAGGCGCCACTGCCTGCTGGCCACCTGCACTGGTTGCGGGCGGGCAAGCTGGAGGTGGCACTTGCCCCTGAGGCCGGCGGACGTATCGCCCGCATCCGCCATGAAGGCGTGGAGTGGCTGGTAGACGAGCAGGAGGGCGGCGCAGCCGCCATCGCCTGGGGCTGCTACCCCATGGTGCCGTGGGCCGGCCGGATCCGGCACGGGCGCTTCAACTTCGATGGCAGGGCGTATGCATTACCAACGAACTTCGGCGAACACGCCATCCACGGGGTAGGGTTCGCACTGCCCTGGCGGATCGACAGCATCGCGGCGGACAGCGCCACGCTGTCGCTGGAGCTTCCCGAGGACGACTACTGGCCCTTCGGCGGCACCGCAACGCAGGTCATCCAGCTAACGTCAAACAGCTTGGAACTGCGCCTGGCAGTGCAGGCTGGCACCCAGCCGATGCCGGTCGTACTCGGCTGGCACCCATGGTTCCGCAAACCGGATGAGTTACTGTTCGAGCCAGAGGCCATGTACCCGCGAGACGAGGAGGGCATAGCCAGGCTGCCACTGGAAAGCGCATCCCCCGGCCCCTGGGACGACTGCTTCATCAACCAGAACGACATAACCCTGGTATACGGAGGCCAGCGCCTGACGCTGCGTGCCAACACCGACCACTGGGTGGTCTACGACGCCGCGCACGCCACCTGCGTAGAACCCCAAACCGGCCCGCCCGACGGCTTCACCCTCGCACCCAACCGACTCAACCCGGGCGAACAACTAGAGCTGACCTTCAATCTCGCCTGGAACCCGAAACGGTAGGGTCGGTTCCCAAACGACCGCCGATAACAGTGATCGGCCCGGCAACGCATGACCTCAAATCGAAAATACGCCTCTTCCGTTCGGCAATTGGGGGATCGGCTATCCTGAGCCCCCTCTCCAGCTTGCCTTCGAGCCCCACGCATGCCCGCGACTTCGATGGTTGTTCGACCCAGGCGGTGGCTCACCTACCTCGTAATCTCCGCCGTGGTCCTGGCCGCAGGCTGTGCAGACACACCGGCCCCTTCCAAGGATCTGGGGATGGAGATCGACGAGGTCGCCGCCACGCTGATCGAGCAGCCCTTGCTCCACTCGACCTCGATCGGGGTCGTATACCGAGGCAAGGAATACATCCGCCACCGCGGCGACATGCAGGCTGGGAAGCGAGGCGCTCCTACCGATGCGACGCTCTACGAAATCGGCTCGTTGAGCAAGACGCTGGCGGGCACCTTGATGGCCAGCGCTGTGCTGGATGGCAGGGTGACGCTGGACGACGACGTCAGGATGTACCTGCAGGGGGCCTACCCGAACCTGCAGTACAAGGGCGAACCCATCCGCCTCCGCCACCTGCTGTCGCACACCAGCGGCCTGCCGAACATGCTGCCGGAACGCGCGAACACCGTGCTTGATGACTTCACCGACCACGGCACACCGCCCGAACTCAATGCCATCTACGCGCACTACGGTAAACCCGATTTCTTCAACGACCTGCACACTGTGGAAATCCCGCGCGCGCCCGGAAAGGTCTACGCCTACTCAAGCACCGGCACGGAACTGACTGCGCACATTCTGGAACAGGTCTACAAGCGGGACTACGAGTCACTGCTGCGTGGATTCCTCAGCGAGACTGCAGGGATGAGCGGTTTCAGGATCCGCCTGGCTGACAACGAGGCGCAGCAGCTTGCGATTGGCTACCACAGCGATAACCCCATACCGACCACCCCGATGCCGCAGCTTCCCTGGGGGGCATCCGGGAACGTAAAGGCCACCGTCCCGGAGATGGTGAAGTACCTCAGGTTCCAGCTGGCCAACGGCCCTGTCGTAACGGAATCCCATCGCCCGCTGGTCAAATTCGATTCCGACTTCAGCATCGGCTACTTCTGGAACATCGTCAGCGGCGACCGCCAGAAGGGCCGCTACTACGCCCACCATGGCGGCGTGCCCCGCTCTCAGTGCTACATCTACATCATCCCCAAGTACGACCTGGGCATCTTCATCATCACCAACCAGAGCGGCGACCGTACCGCGAACGCAATGGAAGCGGCGGCGGATTCGCTGGTTGAGAAGGTTGCCGCGCGGGACGGGGAGCAATGAAACTCTTCACCCGTCCACCAGACCGCCCCTATCGGAATATGTTCGTCGCTGCGTTGATTGGGGTTCCCATCGGAAGCCTGCTGATTTCGCTTCACGTCGCGCTGGTCGGGGCCACCACGTCTGCTGAACCCTTGACGCTCATCGGCGATGCTGTGTTCGTTTCCTTCTTCGGCTACGTCATGATGGCGTTGCTGCTTCTTGTATATGGGCTTCCTGCACTTTGGCTGGCGTTGAGGTTTCGCCTTGCGGGTCCGGCCATAGCGCTCACAATTGCCACGCTTCCTGGTCTTTCCGTGCTGCTCAGCGAAGGCACACTTCAGAACAGCATCCTATTGATACCGGCGGCCATGTCCTTGGCCACGGGCGTGGCATTTGTCACGCTGGCCTACTGGGGCCCCGGCGGGAATTCGGGGACGGGTAGGGTCGGTTCCCAAACGACCGCCGATAACGGTGATCGGCACAGTAACGCATGACCCAAAATCGAAAGCGCGCCGCCTGCGTTCGAGGTCATGCCCTAGAGGAGTAATCACCACCCCGGCGGTCGATTGGCATGCAACCCTACCGCGAGCCGGCATACAGCAGCGCGGCAGGCACAAACCGGCCAGGCCCGACGCTACTCCTCAGCCGGTCACCTGCAGGTCTTCGTCCGTCGCCGCCCGGCGCCAGGCGGCCACGTACCGGAGGTACTTACCTATGAAGATGCCGGTGAAACCGCCCGACAGCAGCAGATAGGCAGCCCGGAAACCAACATCCCCCGCAAGCGTCGGCGACATCGCCAGCGCGGATTCAAACCCGTACTTCACCACGAATGTCACCAGCAGCAGCGGCAGCAGGCTGTAATCCGCACTGCGCCACAGCTTCCCGGTTACCCGGTTCGCGGCAAGCACTGCACGACGCAGCATCATCCAGCCGATACCCATCCCCGCGCCGATCCCGGCCAGCCACAGCGCCCACGCCTCCCAGGAAGTTCCATAACGCGCACTGATCGACCACAGGCCCCACGCGGTGAAAAGCGCAGGCACCACCGCCAACCTCCCCAGCGTGATCTCACCCGGCTTCATCGCGGCGACACCGCGCGTGATCAGGAAGACCAGAAGCGCCCATACCCAGAGCGGCGTGTGCGAAGCGAATTGCTGCAGCATGTTCATGGAGGGTCCTTGGCTTGAGGTGGGTGCCGGCCGTGCAGCGCCGTGCGGGAATGGGGTAATTCTCGCTTTGGCCCGAAACGGAACAAGTGACAGCTGTCAGCCATCGGGGAGTACAGGTTGGCGGGTACCATAGGCGCCTTCCAGTACGCTCAAGATGGACGGATGACAAAGCACGACACGGACGCCGCGGAACCATTCGACGCCACTGGCATCGGCCCCTTCAGACGCATCCAGAGCATTGCCCAGCCGGCGTTCCTGGCACTCGCTCTGGGCATCGCGCCGGCATGGGCGGGGGCGCCCCAGACATTCGTCCTGCAGGCCAGCGGGTTCGAAAGCGGCTTGGTCGCCAACGATCAGGGTCGGTTGATCCAGGAGTGGCCGGGGCGGCCGCAGCAGGTTGCTCCGAATCGCTGGCTCGTCGTGGATTTCGAGAGAAGCAGCAGCGTGTGGTTCGATGACGCTGGCCGGGTCTCCTTGAAGAGCCCGTATGTCGAGCTCCGGTCCGATGCGGCATTCAATCGTCACCCGGACGATCCGGACCCAACCCCACTGTTCAGCACATGGTCCAGGGCAGGGACCGCCCTGTTGCGCGCCGATGGAAGCACCTTTGTCGACTGGCAGCCCGGCAGCGGCGAGTGGGCCATCACGGCGCACCCGCAACGCTACAGCTGGCGCTCGCGGGAAGCGGGGGAGCGCATCTTCGATGCACGTGGGCAGCTGCGCATGCAGCTGGCCAAGGGTGAACTCCGGGCTGCCGGTCCGTTCCCGGAACGCACGCAGTATCTTGTCTGCGATCTGAACCCGGGCACATCCTGCGCGCTGCGCGATGAGGCAGGAAAGACGCTGTGGAGCGAGCGCATCGACAACCTGATCCCGCTCAGCAACGGTGGCTGGCTTGGGCTGCAGGGCAGGGCTTGGCGCCGGCTGGATGCGGGCGGCCAACTGACCGGAGATCGCACGCTCATCTACGTGGTGGGCTACTCGTCGGCGCGGTCGCGCAGCCCCGCCTCTGAAGATTTGGGCAGCTGGCCGCGCTGGGCAACCGAATACCACGTCATCCGCGAAGACGCAGAAGGCATTTTCGCGGATGAAGCCGACGCCGTGGACGGCCTCATGTACCCGGATGGGCGCTTTCTCGCGATCGCAGGGGCGACTTCCGGCGAGGAGGTCTGCCCAGGCATATGGCGCGCGCGCATGGGCGACGCCGGTGACAAGTTGGTTGATGCGAATGGCCAGATTCTGGGGCCATTCAACGCCTACGCGTGGAAGGAGGTTGAGGGGCGTCCCGAGCTTCGCCAGGCGATAGCGGAAGACGGGCAGGCAACCTTGGTGGACTGCAGGGGGAAGCTACTGGTCCAGACACCGCCGCTTAGGCAACTAAGCGCAGAGGCCACAGGCTTTTTCGGTACGCTGGACGGCGAATCCCAGCCCCGGCTGTGGCTCGACGCCGCGCTTGGCCAGCACCTGCTGCCCAACGGCAGCTGGATCGACCAGGTCAGTGTTGATGGCGCATTGCTCCTCGTACGCAGCGACGCGGAGGGGTCCCGCATGTATCACGTAAAGCAAGGCCGCTTCGTGGGCGAGACCATCGGATCTGCGCATGCGCTGCTGCCTGGCGGCGTCGTGTTCCTGCGCGATGGCTATTACGGATTCATGGATGCTGATGGGGTCGAGCGGCTGCCGGCACGCTACACCGCGATCACCCCTTGGGGCGAAGATCGATTGTGGACGTCGCGCTACCTCGACAATGACGCGCCGGGCAGGATCACGACCCTGCATCGCATGGACGGCTCGGTCGTCGCCAGCTGGCTCAATGCCTCAATGAACGACAGCCCGATCCTCCGAAGCCTACCCAATCAAGGATCGCTGACCGAACTAATCGGCCCAACCTTCGAAAGGGCGGACGGGGAGTACCTCGGCCAACAATGGGTAGACCGCAACGGCCGTACCCTGTTCCTGTCACTCCACTGCCAACGCGGCTCGCGGGAGATCGATGGTGGTGTGATTGAACCACTCACAGGGTCAGCGCGACGCCAGGGCACTGATTGCACGATCCCGGATGACATCCGCGCTGCAATGAGGCCGACCGCCAACGATTGACCAACGGAATGACAGGGAACTCGATGGAATCGCGCTTCCCCGAAACGTTTGAGACACCGTAGGGTCGGTTCCCAAACGACCGCCGATAACAATAATCGGCATGGTAACGCATGACCCAAAATCGAAGCGCGCTGCCTGCGTTCCAGATAATGCCCTAATGGGTAATCACCACCCCGGCGGTTGATTGGGATGCAACCCTACCGAAGTGCGGTCTGGACCGTTTGCAGCGGCAGATGCACACCCGCCCAATAATGTGCACAATCCCCCCGGGACCGGGCATGACGCCAGGTAAGCTCCGTGCCACGTCCGGGGGGACGGCACGGAGCAGGACAACAGGGGGATATACATAATGGATTCGCTCTATCCGGCGGGGCCTTCGACCGTGCCCGCGCAGCTCACCGCACCCAGCTCCGCCTACCGCCGCCATGCATGGCTGGCCGTAGCCGGCCTGCTCGGTTTCGCCACCGCCTACTTCGCCCTGATGGGCTGGTTCGGCTGGACCGCCTACCGCGTATTCCGCACCCTGTCGGCCGGGGAGGGTGGCAATACGCTGGTCAACATCATCGTCGGCACCTTCGCGCTGTTCCTTGCCGTGTTCATGGCCAAGGGGCTGGTGTTCCTCAAGCGTGGGCAGGCTTCCAGGGAACTGGAGCTCAAGCAGGCCGAGCAGCCCGAGCTGTTCGCCTTCCTGCACCGCCTGGCTGACGAAGCCGGCGCGCCGCGCCCCAAGCGGGTCTACCTGTCGGCGCGGGTCAATGCCAGCGTCTTCTACGACCTCTCGCTGTTCAACCTGCTGTTTCCCTCGCGCAAGAACCTGGACATCGGCCTGCCGCTGGTCAACGCACTGAACCTGGGCGAGTTCAAGGCCGTACTGGCCCACGAATTCGGCCACTTCGCGCAGCGCACCATGGCCGTCGGCCGTTGGGTGTACGTAGCCCACCAGATCGCCAGCCAGCTGGTCGCCCGCCGCGATGCGCTCGATGCCCTGCTGGCCACGGTGTCGCGCCTGGACCTGCGCATTGCCTGGGTGGGTTGGCTGTTGTCGCTCATCGTCTGGGCCATCCGTTCGCTGGTGGATACCGCCTTCAGCGTAGTTGCCCTGTCCGAGCGCGCCCTGTCGCGCGAGATGGAATACCAGGCCGACCTGGTGGCCGCCTCGCTCGCCGGCAGCGACGCCCTCGTGCACGCCTTGCACCGCCTCGGCGCCGCAGACGATGCGTGGGACAGGTCGCTCGGCTTTGCCTCCCGCGAATTCGAAGCCGGCCATGCCGTGGCCGACCTGTTCGCGGTGCAGACGCGCATGCTCGCCAACCTGCGCCGCGTGTCGCCCGACCCGCTGTATGCCGATCCGCCGCAGCTTCCCGAACGCGAGCGCGAACAGCACCGCGTGTTCCGCCGCGACATGGTGCGCGTGCCGCAGATGTGGTCCACGCACCCGGCCAACGCCGATCGCGAGAACAACCTCAAGCGGCGCTATGTGGAAGCCGCGATCGACGAGCGCCCGGCCATGCTGCTGTTCCGTGACGCGGACGGACTACGGCACAAGCTCACCCGCGACATGCTGCGCGAAACCCCGCCGGCCTTCGCCGACGTCGATACCTCGCTGACCCGGCTAGACGCCGAGTTTGCCATCCGTGCCATGCACCAGCGCTACCAGGGCACCTACCTGCGGCGCTCGTTCGTGCGCGGCGTGGCCACCCCGGCCGAGCTGTTCCTTCACACCCTGGCGCCGCTGAGCGACGCCCAGATCCGCGAGCGAATCACCGGCCTGTATGCGCCCGCGCATGGCAAGGCCCTGCAGCAGCTGCAGCTGCTGGAAGATGAGCGCGCCACGCTGGACGCCGCCCGCGCCGGCCACCTGCGCGCCACCCGCAACCGCGTGCATTGGCGTGACCAGGTGCTGGACACCCGCCGCCTCGGCCCGGTCATCGCAACGCTGGATGACGAGATCGCGCCGCTGCGTCAAGCCGTGTTCCAGCACGACCAGCAATGCCGCAGCCTGCACCGGCTGGCCGCGCGTCGCAGCGGGGCAGGGTGGGAGAACCTGCTGGAAGGGCAGGTGGCCCTGCTGCACTACTGCGAGCACGTCGAAGCCGACCTGCGCGACGCCTACGGGCTGTTCCTCAATACCCTGCATGTGGTGACGGCCGACAAGCGCGTCTCCGACAAGGAACTGCGCCGCCTGCTGGGCACCGCCGAAAAGGTACGGCAGGCGCTGGGCGTCATCTACGACTACGCCCACAACTGCGTGATCGATGAAACCGTGGTCGAACACGGCGGCAAGCCGCTGAAAGAGACGCTGGGCGAGCTGGGCCTGCCCACGCCTGTACAGGCGAACATCGACAACTGGATCAAGCATTCCAGCGGCTGGGTCAACCACACCTGCGCCGCGCTCTCACAGCTGCGCGCCGCAACGCTGGAAGCCCTGCTGGCCAACGAAGATGCCGTAGTAGCACGCCTGGGCTCGGACGAAGTGGCACCGCTCGCGCCGACGCCTTCCAAGGTTCCCACGCCCTATCCGGTGCTGCTGCCCGGCCAGGAGCGCAAGCTGCAGACCAAGCTGGGCTGGTGGGATCGCTTCCAGACCGCCGACGGCTGGGCTGCCAGCACCGCGCGTGCCTCTGCTGCGGCGGCGATTGTCGTGGGCGTGCTGGCATTCGGCATGCACACCGGCGCCGCCACCGTCTCGCTGTACAACGGTCTGGCCACCCCGGGTGCGGGTCACCATCGACGGCAACACCGTCGAACTGGCACCGCTGCAGAGCGCCAGCATGGACGTCGCCCCGGGCGCTGCCCACCAGGTGACCACCGAAAGCGCGGGCGGGGAGCTCATCGAGTCCTTCGAAACCGAGCGCATGACAGGCCGTTCGCACTTCACCTACAACGTCGCCGGCGCCACGCCCATGGTGCAGTGGTCGGCCGTCTACGGTGGTGCCGAGCCCGATGAAGACCGCAACCTGGGCGCGGAGCGCTGGTCCGCCACGAGCGCCGACTACGTGCTGGAGGAGCCGCCGAGCTCCATCCAGACCAAGAGCAACGACGGCGGCAAGCGCTCGGTGGTATCGGCCGTGGGTGAGCTGGCACCGCATCGACAGCTGGGGCTGGTGACCGATGAAGCCCAGCGCCAGGCCATGATCCTCGCGCACGCCCGCTGGGACGCGCCGGAATCGCGCCATCTGACGACATGGCTGGCCATGGCCTCGCAGAACCCGGCCACCCTGCAGGGCATCATTGCAGAACGGCTGACGCGCCATCCTGAAGATGTCGCGGCGCTGCGCGTCGAGCAGCAGCTCGACAAGGGCCAAGGGCAGAACGCTGCCTGCGAGCGCCAGCAGAAGATGGCAGCCGGCAAGCCCGCATCGCCGGCGCTGGCCTATCTCTCCATCCGTTGCATGCCCGAAGGCCAAGCGCAGGATGAGGCCTTCCTCGCCGGCCAACAGCGCTGGCCCCAGGATCCTTGGTTCGCGCTGGCCTCTGGTTACGTGCTTGCCTCACGCGGCGACTGGAGCGCAGCCAACGAGGTGTGGTCCAAGGCGGCAATGGGGCCGCAGACCGCAGAGTTCACCGCACCGGAGCTGGCACGCGTCAAGCGCATGTTGGGCGCCAGCGACCAGGAGCTGCAGCCGCTGGCCGCCGAGTCAGCGCACCTGACCAGCCTGCTGGCCCTGGACAGCACCGAAGTGATGGGTTCGCAGTATGAGGCCTACATCCACCTCCACCGGGGTGAGTACCAGGGGGCAGTGGCCATGGCGGAGTTGGACGCTGAATTGTTCCCGCAAGTGCTTCGCCTGGCAGGCGCCTCCGATGGCGCACCGGAGGACCTGATCAAGAAGGCCCTGGACCTGCCGGCGGAGGAGGGCATATCGCCGGATTCCGCCTGGAGCATGTGGGCACTGGCGCTGCGGCAGGGCAGGAACGAAGCCGTGTGGCGGGAAAAGGCACTGGCCACCGACGCCGAAGAAGCCGCGCGCGTGGTGGCGTTCGTAGATGCCGTGCGCGCCAATGCGTCCGTGCAGCAGGCCGAAGCCGTGCTGGGCAACGTCAGGCCGGCTAATCGCGGCTACGCCTACACCGTCGCAGCCGTGGTGCGCGGGCAGTCGTGCCCACAGGCGTGGCGCGATGGTGCCAAGAAGCTGCTGTTCGGCACCGAACGCCCGCACTTGATGTAATGCGCAAGGCACGGCGGGAACATGTCCCGCCGTGCGAGCCTGGTAGGGTCGGTTCCCAAACGACCGCCCTCAAACGATCAACGCCGGGTAACGCATGACCCTGGAACAGGGAACTGGACGCCTGCCAATCCTTCACCGCCGCGGCGACGTGCCATGTGGACGACGCCCAATGCGGTGAATCCCAGGTGATGCGCGCCGCGTAGGACTTCACTACGTGGGAACCGTGACGGTGCAACGCTCTTCCGTCCCTTTCTTCCCCCACGAAGTGCAGGTTCTCCATGACCAACAAGCAACTCACGACGATCAATCCACTGACCGAAGAAGTGATTGCCACCTATTCGTACATGTCAGACGACGAAGCGGCAGCCGTAGTCGAATCCAGCCACAAGGCCTTCCTGGAATGGCGCCTGCGCTCTTTGGACGAGCGCGCGAAGGTGGTCGCCGCCATCGCCAAGGCGCTTCGCGACCGCAAGGAAGAGTTCGCCCAGCTGATGACCCGCGAGGTCGGCAAGCTTATCGAAGACAGCCGCACGGAGGTGGAACTGTGTGCGGCCATCTGTGACTACACCGCCAAGCAGGGGCCTGCCGCATTGGCCGACGAGGAGCGCGATGTCGAGGGCGCGACCGGCATTGTCACCCATTCGCCGATCGGCGTCGTGTACGGCATCCAGCCCTGGAACTTCCCGGCCTACCAAGCGATCCGCTACTCCATCGCCAGCCTGATGGCAGGCAACGGCGTTCTGCTCAAGCATGCGGAGAGCTGCACCGGCAGCGGTCTGCTGCTTCGTGACATCTACGAAAGTGCCGGACTGCCCAAGGGGCTGTTCGGCGTGCTGTTGATCACCCATGACCAGTCCAACGACATCGTGGAAAACGATCTGGTGCGGGCCGTGACGTTGACCGGCAGCGAGACCGCCGGTCGTACCGTCGCTGCGAAGGCCGGCGCGGCGCTCAAAAAGACGGTGCTGGAGCTGGGCTCCAACGATGCCTATCTTGTGCTTGACGATGCCGACCTCGATCTGGCCGTCGAGACCTGCGTCAAGGGACGTCTGTTCAACAACGGGCAGACCTGCGTCAATGCCAAGCGCTTCATCGTGACGGAGAAGAACTACGACGCCTTTGTCGCTGCCTACGCCAGCAAGTTTGAAGCGATCAAGATGGGCGACCCGAACGCCGCCGATACCCAGCTGGGCCCACTGGTCTCCGAGGCGCAGCGTGACAAACTGCACGAGCAGGTGACAAAGAGTGTCTCGCAGGGCGCCCGCTTGCTGGTGGGCGGTGAAGTGCCCAACCGTACCGGCTGGTTCTACCCCGCGACGGTGCTGGCCGATGTCTCACCGGGGCAGGTGGCGTATCAGGACGAGCTGTTCGGCCCTGCGGCCGCCATCATCCGTGCAAAGGACGATGAAGATGCGCTGCGCATTGCCAACGACAGCCGCTACGGCCTGGGCGGCGGCATCTTCAGTCGCGACGTCAAGCGCGCCCGTGAGCTGGCCACGAAGTACTTCAATACCGGAATGGTCTTCATCAACACCTTCGACGTTGCCTCTCCGTCGCTGCCCTTCGGCGGGGTGAAGGCTTCGGGCTACGGCCGCGAGCACGGCCCGGAAGGCCTCAAGGAATTCGTGAACGTGAAGTCCATCAAGATCCCTTCAGCGGCCTGACGCGCGGCATTGGCTCCAGGTGGGTGGGGGCGCATCGCACCCCGCCCACTCCATCACCAAGGGCGATCCGCTCAGCGCCGATTGGCACCTTGGCCATACGCACCAAAGCGTATCTGGACACTGCCATCGACGACATTGACCACGCCGATCTCATTGGGACCGAACTCCACGACGGCCGGCCAGGAGTGGCGGAAGCCGAGCGGCCACGCGGGCGGCTTGACGGTGGTCCACGTGTTGCCGCCATCCTCGCTTGCGCTCACTTCATTGAAGCAGGACGTCGCGAACATCGTGCCGCTGCGGGTGGTCATCACGTGGGGCCCGCAGCGCTGGTCCGCCATCGGCGTGCCCAGTCCCTCGGGCCAGGTGCGGCCATCCGGCGAGGTCTTGTAGGAGACAGGACACTGCGGATCCTCGCCGCAGGTTTCCAGCACCATCAGGAAGCCGCCATCCGGGCGACGCGCCATCACTGGCATGCCCGGACGCAGTTTTCCTCCCCCGGCTTGGCTGGCGATGGTCACCGCCGGGCTCCAGGTCCGGCCCCCGTCGCTGGACAGCTGCTGCGATACCACCTGATTGAAGGAAGGGGTCTCGTCGGCGCGGGTTTCATCGGCGTACACCACCGACAAGGTGCCATCATCCAGGCGCGTGAACACCGGCTCCCACACACCGCGGTCCTTGCGTCCGGCCGGATTCTCGTTACGCGTTATGGTGCTCAGGAAGCGCCAGTTCGCGCCCTGGTCGTCACTGGTATACACGTTCAGCCGGTAGGACACCCCATCGATGAGCGAGCGCATCGCCAGCAGCACGCGGCCATCGGGTAGGACGAACAGCTCGCCGTTGTCGAGTTTGCGCTTGGGCTCTGCCACGCGCGACAACGGCGCCCAGGTCCTGGCGTTGTCGCTGCTCACCGACAGCTGCAGCGTGGTGGTGTCGCCGCCGGGATAGCGCGTGGTCACCGCCAGCCAGCGACCGTCTGGCAAGCGTGCCAGCCGGCCCCAGCCGGCCTTGGCCGCATCCACTGTCGCGGTGCCGGTCCAGGTGACGTCGGTGGCCATGGCGGGAGCCGCAGCGGCGAGCAGGAGCGCCAGCATGGCCGCGCGGAGGGAAAGGGTCGGCTGCATGGTCATCACCAGTAGGTTGCGTATAGAGCGACCAGGATCGCCAGCACGGCCAGCGAAGCCGCATTGAACGACGGCGCGGTGGCGTACACCACATCGTCGGTACGGATGCGGTCACGGTCTCCGGTGGCGCGTGTGGCCAGCGAAATGCCCACGGCAAGCGCCAACGTCGCCAGGAAGACCACCCCCATCCGGTCCATGAACGGCAACGACGGCCACAGCAGCTTGAACGCCAGCGAGAGCACGAACGAGCCCACCGCTGCGGCCAGTGCACCGGCTTCATTGGAGCGCTTCCAGAACAGGCCCAGCAGGAAGATCACCACGATGCCCGGGGTGAAGAAGCCGGTGAACTCCTGGATGTACTGGAATCCCTGGTCGAACCCACCCAGCAGCGGGCGGGCGGTCAGCACCGCCACGATGATGGCCACCGACGCCGCGATCCGGCCTACGCGCACCAGCCGGGCCTGCGACGCATCGGGCGCGCGCTTGGCGTAGAAATCCAGGGTGAAGATGGTCGCCACCGAATTGATCTTCGAGGCCAGCGACGCCACGATCGCCGCCACCAGCGCCGCGAAAACCAGCCCCAGGATGCCGCTGGGCAGCAGCGCCAGCATGGTCGGGTAGGCCGCATCTGGCCGCTCCAGGCCCGGGGCCAGCATCACCGCGGCAATGCCGGGCAGCACCACGATGGCCGGAATCAGCAACTTCAGGAACGCGGCAAACACCACGCCCTTCTGCGCCTCGCGCAGGTTCTTCGCGGCCAGCGCCCGCTGGATGATGTACTGGTTGAAGCCCCAGTAGCTGAGGTTGGCGATCCACATGCCGCCCAGCAGCACCGACAGGCCCGGCAGGTCCTTGTAGAACGGGTTGTCCTTGCTGAGGATCATCTCGAACCGCTCCGGATGCTGCTGCCAGAGCTGCATGAAGCCATCGCTGACGCTGCCGTCGCCGATTCTGCTCAGGGTGATCACGGTGACCAGCAGTCCACCCAGCACCAGCAGGCATACCTGCACGATATCGGTCAGCGCCACCGCCTTCAGCCCGCCGTACAGCTGGTAGGCCAGCGCGAAGGCGCCCAGCAGCACCAGCGCCACATCCTGGTTCAGCCCTGCCACGCCCGCGATGGCGATCGAACCCAGCCACAGGATCGAGGTGAGGTTGACGAACACGTACAGGCCCAGCCAGAACACCGCCATGACCGTGCGGATCCGGTTGCCGTACCGTTCCTGCAGGAACTGGGGCATGGTGGTGATGCCGTTGCGCAGGAAGATGGGCAGGAACCACTTGCCCACGATCAGCAGCGTGATCGCCGCCATCCACTCATACGACGCGATGGCCAGGCCGATGGCATAGCCCGAGCCGGACATGCCGATGATCTGTTCGGCCGAAATGTTGGCCGCGATCAGCGACGCGCCGATGGCCCACCACGGCAGGCTGCGGCTGGCCAGGAAGTAATCCTGCGCCGATTTCTGCTGGCCGGCTTTCTCGCGCGACACCCACTGCGCAAGGATGAAGATGCCCGCCAGGTAGGCCAGCACGATGCTGATATCAAGGGTGGAAAGGCTCATGGAATCTCCGCAGAAGTCCCACGCGGCGCGCGGGGCGGCAAACTGTTGGGGTCGCCGGCGAACCGGGCTTCGGGTAGGCCGGCGAACCCGGCGTCATCGAGGGAAAGCAGGTGGCCTGCAAGCGGGTCCTGTGCACGGGCGGCGGCATCCATGCCGTCATGCGCGCTGGTGATGAACAGCGTGCGGTGGGCAGGGCCGCCGAAGGCAGGGCGGGTGGGCTGGCTGACCGGCGTGGCAATGGCGCGGTCCTCGGTGCCGTCCGGCCGGTAACGCACTACGCGCGCATCGCCCCAGCGGGCGTTCCAGAGGCCGCCGTCCGCATCGACCGCGCTGCCGTCGGGCTCGCCGGGTTCGGCCTGCAGGTCCACGAACAATTGGGCCGGCCCGAGCGTGTCGCCGTAGTCGCAGCGCAGGATCTGCTTCTGCAGCGAGTCACAGAAGTACATCGTGTCGCCAGATGGGCTGAAGGCGATGCTGTTGGAAATGGCGACGGTGGGTAACGGCAGGATTTCCAGCGTCAGGTCTGCGTTGAGGCGCAGGAAGGGCGCTACTGCCTGTTTGGGGCCCTCGGCAGGTTCATGCAGCTGGCCAAATACAAATCGCCCTTGGCGGTCGCATGCCCCATCGTTTGCTCGCAATTCCGGTAGCGCCGGCCGTTGGCCGGCTCCGCGGGGTGCCGGAGACCCTGAGGGCCGGCCAACGGCCGGCGCTACCGTGTCTGCGAGGTCGCGAAATTCGTTGCGCTCGGGATGGAAGAACGCCAGCCGGGAAGCCAGCGCCAACAACAGCCAGCCATCGGCCTCGCACAGCGCCATCGCGGCCAACCGCTCCGGCATCGGCCAGCGCGCAATCCCCCCATCCTGCGGGCGGTAGCGCCACAGCTGCGACTGCTGGATGTCGGTCCAGTACACCACCTGCTCGCGGTCGCACCACAGCACGCCTTCGCCCAGTGTGTTGCCCGCCGGAACCGCCACGCGCACCGGGCCGGTCACACCCAGCCCCCGTCCACGATGAAGTCCTGGCCGGTGCACATGCGGCTGTCATCGGCGGCAAGGAACAGCGCCGCACGGGCCAGGTCATCCGCACGCAGGTAGCCCGGCAGGCACTGCGACCGCCGCAGCTGCGCCTCGCCCTCCGCATCCAGCCACAGCCGCTGCTGCTTCTCGGTGATCACCCAGCCGGGCACCAGCGCATTGATGCGGATCCGGTCATGGCCCAGTTCGCGGGCCAGCCCGTTGACCAGCCCATGCACCGCGGATTTGGCCATGGCATACAACGGGTAGCCGCTGTTCTTGATCATCCAGCCGGTGGAACCCAGACAGATGATCGAGCCGCCGCTCAACGCGCGCATGTCCGGCGCCACGGCCTGGATCGCGAAGTACTGGTGGCGAAGGTTCACCGCCACGCTGCGTTCGAAATCGGCCACGCCGGTATCGGCCAAGGCATGGCGCGCGTCATTGGCCGCGTTGTTGACCAGCACCGAGAACGGTCCGACCCGTTCACGCGCTTCAACGATGGTCGCCTGGAAGGCGGCGATGTCGGTGATGTCGCAGCGCAGATAGCGCGGCAATGGTTCAACGTCGTGCAGGCTGTCCAGCAATGCCTGCGCACCACCGTCGTCGATATCCAGGAACACCACCTTCGCACCTTGCCGGGCGAAGTGTTCAACGAAGGCGGCGCCGATACCGGTAGCGCCACCGGTGATCAGCACCGCGCGACCTTCCAGACTGGGGTAACGGGTCATCGGCATCACCACTCGGCCACGCTGCCATCGGCATGGCGCCAGATGGGGTTGCGCCAGCGGTGGCCTTCGGCGGCGCGTTCGTCCACGTAGGCCTGGTTGATCTCGATGCCCAGCCCGGGGCCATCCGGAATCCTGACGAAGCCTTCCTTGTAGTCGAACGGCGAGCGGTCCACCAGGTAGTCGAGCAGGTCGTTGCTGGCGTTGTAGTGGATGCCCAGGCTTTGTTCCTGGATGAAGGCGTTGTAGCAGACCGCATCCAGCTGCAGGTTGGCGGCAAGGGCAATCGGGCCCAGCGGGCAGTGCAGGGCGATGGCCACGTCGTAGGCCTCGGCCATGGCTGCGATCTTGCGGGTTTCGGTGATGCCACCGGAGTGCGAAGGATCGGGCTGCAGGATGTCCACACCGCCTGTCTGCAGGACCCGCTTGAAATCGAACCGGGAATACAGGCGTTCACCCAGGGCGATCGGGGCGGGGGAGAGGGCCGCCAGTTCCGGAATCGCTTCAAGGTGTTCGGACAACACCGGTTCTTCAATGAACATCAACCCGAACGGGGTCAATTCACGCATCAACACCTTCGCCATCGGCTTGTGCACGCGGCCGTGGAAGTCCACTGCCAGGCCGATATCGGGCCCCACCGCATCGCGCACGGCCTGCACGTTTTCCAGCACCCGCGTGACCTTGTCGTGGGTGTCCACGATCTGCATTTCTTCGGTGCCATTCATCTTCACCGCCGTAAACCCGCGTGCCACCGCTTCGCTGGCCGCGCGTGCGGTATCGGCAGGACGGTCGCCGCCGATCCACGAATACACGCGGATGCGGTCACGCACCGGGCCGCCCAGCAGCGCGTGCACCGGCACGCCGAGCGCCTTGCCGTGGATGTCCCACAGCGCCTGGTCGATGCCGGCCAGCGCGCTCATCAGGATCGGGCCGCCACGGTAGAAACCGCCGCGATAGAGCACGTTCCAATGGTCTTCGATGTGCCGGGGATCCTTGCCGATCAGGTAATCGGAGAGCTCTTCCACCGCGGCGGCCACGGTATGCGCGCGGCCCTCCACGATGGGTTCGCCCCAGCCGACGATGCCGGCGTCGGTCTCGATGCGGACAAACAGCCAGCGCGGGGGCACCAGGTAGGTGGTGATGGCAGTGATCTTCATGCGTGGGGGTCCGTGTTGGTGCTGTTCCAGGCGTCGATGAACGCGCGCGCACGGCGCGCCACTTCGGCTGGTGGGGTCTTGGGGGCGTACAGGGCCGAGCCGATGCCGAACCCGGCCGCGCCCGCGCTGCGGTAGGCCGCCATCCGTTCGGGGGTGATGCCGCCCACGGGCAGCAGCGCGGTGCCGGCCGGCAGCACGCTGGACCAGGCTTTCAATACCGGGGGCGGCAGCTGCTCGGCGGGGAACAGCTTCAGTGCATCGGCACCGGCACGCAGCGCGGCGAATGCCTCGGTGGGCGTGGCCACGCCGGGCGTGCAGCGCAGGCCCTTGGCGTGCGCGGCGGCGATGACCTCCACATCCGCGTGCGGCATCACGATGATGCGCCCGCCCGCATTGGCCACCTCATCCACCTGGGTGGTGGTGAGCACGGTGCCCGCGCCGATCAGGCAGCGGTCGCCGAGTTGTTTCGCCAGCAACGCGATGCTCTCCAGCGGCTGTGGCGAGTTCAGCGGTACTTCCAGGATATGGAATCCGGCATCGGCCAGTGCGGCACCGACGGCGGGGGCCTCCTGCGGGGTGAGCCCGCGCAGGATGGCAACCAAGGGGAGGGGTTGCATCCAGGCGGTGCTCATGCGGAATCCTTCAGCGAGGGGGTTTGCGTGGGGCGCGGATTCCCTTCAGGTTGGCCCGGGAATCGGCAATCATGTCCAGCATGGCCGCGCGCGCCGCATCCGGCTGCTTCAGCCGGATCGCGTCGTACACGTCGAAGTGGCGCGGCAACGAATACTTGAAGTCCTTGGCGGTCTGCGCCGAGAGCAGGAAGAACGTGCCCAGCGCGGCGTCGATCACCGAGAACAGCGAGCCCAGCAGCTCGTTGTTGGTGGCTTCCAGCACACTTTCGTGGAAGCTCAGATCCGCCTTGGCCCACGCGTCCTGGTCGGTCGCGTCGGCCATCGCCTGGTACGCGGCCTTGATCTTCGCCAGCTGCGCGGGCGAACGCCGCTGCGCGGCCGAGGCGGCCGCCGCAGGTTCGATCACTTCGCGCATTTCCACCAGCTTGTCCACGAAGTCCTGGGTGGGCATCAGCGCGCAGCGCCAGGCCAGGATGTCGCTGTCCAGCTGCTTCCAGAACCGCGGTTCGCGCACCCGCGAACCGGTTTTCTGCTTGGTTTCGATCAGCCCCTTGGAGCCGAGCACCTTCAGCCCCTCGCGAAGCGCCGAGCGGCTTACCGACAAGGTCTGCGCCAACAGCTCTTCCTTGGGCAGGTACTCGCCCGGCTTGATCGTGCCGCTGATGATGCGCTGGCCGATCTCCTGGGTGACTTGGTCGTGGAGGTTGCGTACCTCGATCCGTTTCACAGGCGCCCCTTTGGCTTGGTGCTCCGCAGACTGCGGTCACTCCTATTATCCGACAAAAGGGTGGCATAAAGGGGACGTGCATCGACATGGGGGAGGTCATCATCAGAGCTTGAACCGGAAGCCCATGCCCACGGTCTTGTCCTGGTAGCGGATGTCGCGTGGGCGGGTATCGCCGCTGCCCCAGAACTGGTGCAGGTTGTTGCCCAGCAGGTTGGTGGCCGAGAACACCACCGTGGCACGCGGGGTTACGTCATAGCTGATCGAGAAGTCCAGCGAGCTGGCCGGCTCCACCTGGTCTTCGGTACCGGCCACCGTGGGCTGGGTGAAGAAGTCGATGTAGCGGCTGCGGTAGCCATAGGCCAGGCGCGCGGACAGGCCGAAGTTCTCGTAGAACAGCACGGCGTTGTAGTTGTTCTTGGACACGTTCTGCAGCGGGCGGGAAATCACCGGGCCGCCGATGAACTCCGGGGATTTCGTGTCGCCGTCGATGTAGGTGTAGTTCAACTGCGCGCCCAGGCCGCCCCACGCACCGGGCAGGAAATCGAAGGTCTGCTGGTAGGCCAGCTCCACGCCCTGCAGGTGGCCGCTACCGGCGCTCTGCGGCGAGGACAGCTCGAAGTCTTCGCCGGCGATGACCACGTTGGTGATGTAGTTCTGGATGTAGCCGTCGATATCGCGGTAGAACACACCGGCGCTGGCGTAGCCCACCGGCGAGAAGTACCACTCCAGCGACAGGTCGTAGTTGGTCGACTCGATCGGGCTCAGGTCCGGGTTGCCGCTGCTCGCCACGCCGGCACGATTCACCGTGCCCGGGTTGAGCGAGATCGACGGGTTCAACGCGCCGAAGTCCGGGTAGCTCAACGTCTTGGCGGCCAGCAGGCGCAGCTGCCACTCTTCGTTGAAGTGCAGGTTCATGCTCGCATTGGGCAGGGTATTGGTGTCCTGCGTGTTGCGGGTGATGGCGCTGTACACCCCGGTGCTGGCATCGAAGGAGAAGGCATTGAGCTCACGCTTGATCTTCTCCGCGCGCACGCCCACCAGGCCATCCACGCGCAGGCCGAACACATCGAAATCGTACTTGGCCTGCAGGTAGCCGGCCGACTTGCGTTCTTCGATGTCGTAGAAGCGGCCGGGGTTTTCCGCCGCCAGCCCGTCGGGCAGGCCGTAGAAGTTGCGCAGCGCGTCGGCGTTGCCGATCAGGTAGTCGTAGCACGGGGTCAGGAAGGACTGGCTGAGCGCCGAATTGCCGCGCTTGCTGCAGAAGAAGCTGCTGGCCGGGAACAGCCCCACCACCTGGTTGTCCGGGTTCGGGTTGGCGGTGATGTTGCCGGTGCCCGCGCCGCCCGGCGGCGGGGTGCTGATTTCCACGCTGCCCTTGGCGCTGGCGGTACGGTCGGCATAGCGCAGCCCGAACTGCAGGAAGGCGATGGGGCCATCGAGGAAATCGAACTTGCCATCGCCGCGCCAGCTGTTTTCTTCACCGCGCGATTCGCCCCAGGTCTGGAACAGGCCATTGAGGTAGAAGCGCGACGGATCCATGGCCGGGTTGCCGGCCAGGTACCAGTTCTGGTGCTTGCCCGCCGTGCCATCCCACACGGTGGTGATCGGACCGTTCATGAAGGTATCGATGATGAAGTTCTCATCCCGATAGTAGCCGGAGGTGCGGGTCACTTCGGTGGAGAGGTGCAGCTGGTCGCCGTTCCACTTGAAGCCCAGCGCGTTCTGGATGTCCTGGCCGCGCTGCTTGTGCGCCTGGGTGCTGCTGGCGGCGTAGGTATCGCCGGTCCAGGAGCCGCTGGTGGCGTCGCAGATGGTCTGCCCGGCCAGCGGGCCCTCCAGCTGGTTGGCGTAGCAGTTGTTGCCCACCTGCAGCCCCGTGGGCGGAACAACCCCGACCGGGAAGCTGAAGAGGAACGCCTGGTCGTAGTCGTCGCGCACGTAGTCGTACAGCCCTTCGACGTAGACCTCGGTGTTCTCGGTGGGCTTCCACTGCAGCGCATAGTTGAACGAACTGCGCTTGCGGTCGCCGTGGTTGTAGTTGGTGCCCCAGCCGTTCGGCGCGGCGATCAGGTTGCCGTCGTCGGTCCGCATCGGCGTGCCGTCCGGGTTCTCGAGCACCTTCGGGAAATCGCCCCACACGGCATCGTAGGCGTAGCGCTTGCCGATGTAGCCGAAGTTGACCATCGCGCCGATTTCACCGGCATCGGTATCCCAGCGGTTGCTCAGCAGCAGGCTGGCGTTGGGGTCGATGTCGCCGGTGTACTTGCTGTGCGTGCCGGTCACGGTGCCGGCAATCTCGGCGCCGTCGAAGTCCAGCGGGCGGCGCAGCTGGATGTCCACCAGGCCGGCGATTCCGCCCAGCGGCAGGCTGGCCTCGCTGCTCTTGTACACGTTCAGGCTCTTGATCGCGGTGGCCGGCAGGTTCTGGAAGGCATAGCCGCGGCCGGAGCTGCTGAAGATCTCGCGGCCGTTGAGCGTGCTGATCACGTTGGGCAGGCCGCGGATCACCACGCCGGTGGCTTCACCCTGGTTGCCCTGCGCGATCTGCACACCGGTCACGCGCTGCAGCGCATCGGCCACGCTGTTGTCGGGCAGCTTGCCGATGTCTTCGGCCACCACCGAATCCACCACCATCGCCGCTTCCTGCTTGATCGTCTGTGCGGTCTGCAGGCTCTGGCGCAGGGCGGTCACGGTGACCGTATCGAGATCGACCGCGGTCGGTTGCGCCGCCGGGTCGGGGGTGGCCGCACCGGCATCCTGCGCCTGCGCCAGGGCGGGCAGGGCAAGGGCAGACAGGATGGCCAGGGAAAGCAGGGTGCGGGAAGAATGACGGTTCATGGCGGTATCTCCGGATTCCGGAAAGCAAGCGCGGTGGGTGGCCCGCCATCAGGCGATGGCGGGCGGATGGGTGTCAGAACGCGGGAACAGCGGTGCGCGGGGTCTTGGCAAGGCGGCGGAACAGCTCGGCCTCGCGCGGCCGGTACGGGGTGCCATCGGCCTTGAGCAGGTCGTGGAACCACACGGTCGGCGGCTCCATCGTGTAGGGGCGCTGCCAGCTGTCCCACGGGAAGCGGGTCTGGATGGCACCGTCAACGAAGCCCCAGTTGATCATGCCGATGTTCTCGCGGCGGGCGATGGGCAGGATGGTGTCCACGTTGGAGCCTGCGCCGCGCGCCAGCCATTCGGTACAGATCAGCGGGCGGCCATACTTCTTCAGCTGTGCCACCCGCGAAACGAACGCTTCGGGCTGCTCGTAGTTATGGAAGGTGATTACGTCCGAGCGTTCCAGCTGGGTGCGCTGGATCGCGGTGAGCGAGGCGGCGCCGGGCGACCAGTCGTCGCCGATCCACACACCGCTGGTGAGCGGCTGGGTCGGCTTCTTCGAGCGCGCCCAATCAAAGATCTGCGGCAGCAGTTCGGCGATGCGTTCCTGCTCGCCCTTCAGCTGCTTGTCCATGTAGTTGCCGCCACCGGGGTTGTCCGGCTCGTTCCACAGGTCCCAGGCCAGCACGCGCTTGTCGTTGGCGAATGCGCCTACCACGCCTTCCACGTAGTCACGGAAGTGCTTGTCGTTGGCCGGGTCCACCAGCATGTGGCGGCTCGGGCTCTGCAACCAGCCGGAGTTGTGCACGCCCGGAATGGGGCGGTGCTGCGGGCCCAGCTTCGGATCCGGGTCCCAGCAGCTGTCGAACAGCACCAGCATCGGGCGGATGCCGTTCTTTTCCGCAATGCTCAGGAAGGTGTCCACGCGCTTCAGGAAGCCCTGCGGGTCCTGCTGCCACAGCAGGTCGTGCAGGTACACGCGCATGGTGTTCATGCCGAACTGTTCGTGCGCCCAGCGCAGCTCACGGTCGATCGCTTCCGGGTCGAAGGTCTCGGCCTGGAACATCTCCAGCTGGTTGATCGCATTGGAGGTGGTGTAGTTCGCGCCCACCAGCCACTGCTGCTTCGCATACCAGGCATCGGCCTGGGCCGGCGTCCAGCGCGCAGCATCATCGGCATGCGCCATCGGCGCCACGGCGAGCAGGGTCGCCAGCAAGGGGGAAAGCCACTTTCGCATGGGATGCAACTCCTTCAGTCATGAGCTGCCCGTCCTGGCGTCAACCGGGAGGCGGGCGGTACGTGGTGGTAGCGGTGCCGGTGCGGAGACCGGCGGCTGCGCAGGGCGCGGGATCAGCGGCGGGGTGGGGCGCCGCGGTCCGTGGAGAAGTCGTAGACGATCCGGTTCAAGTAGGTCTCACCCGGTGCCAACCGCGCCGAACCGAACGCCGGCTGGTTGGGCGTATCCGGGAACAGCTGCGGTTCCAGCGCGATGGCATCGCCCTGGCGGTACACGCCGCCACTCTTGCCCACCGTGCTGCCATCCAGGAAATTGCCCGAATAGAACTGCAGGCCCGGCTGGGTGGACAGCAGCGTCATCACCCGGCCCGAGCGCGGGTCGTGCACGCGTGCCACTTCGCGCAGCTCGCGCACCGGCGCCTTGCTGATCACCCAGTTGTGGTCGTAGCCCTGGCCGTGCAGCAGCTGCGGCTCATCGCCACGGCGCAGGTCGCGGCCGATCGGCTTGGCCTTGCGGAAATCGAACACCGTGCCTTCCACCGGCTGCATTACACCGGTAGGAATCAGGGTCGCGTCCACCGGCGTATACGCGCTCGCCGGAATGGTCAGCTCATGCTCCATTGCCGAACCGGAGCCTTCACCGGACAGGTTCCAGTACGCGTGGTTGCTCAGGTTGACGATGGTCGGCGCGTCGGTAGTGGCGCGGTAATCGATCTCGAGCCGGCCATTGCCCTTCAGCGCATAGGTGGCGGTCACGGTCAGCGTGCCGGGGAACCCCATGTCGCCATCGGGGCTCACATGTTGCAGCGTGGCGTGGTCGGCCGTGGCCTCCACGATTTTCCAGACCACCTTGTCCAAGCCGCGGGTGCCACCGTGCAGGCTGTTGGCGCCGTTGTTGACCGGCACCTGGTAGGTCTTGCCATCCAGCGTGAAGCGGCCCTTGGCGATACGGTTGGCGAAGCGCCCCACGATGGTGCCGAAGTACTGCGGCTTGTCCAGCGTGGCCTGCAGGTCCTTGTCGCCCAGCAGCACATCGGCGAACGTGCCGTCGCGGTCGGGCACTTCCAGCGAGTGCAGTGCGGCGCCGAGTGTCAGCACCCGCGCCTGCATGCCGCTGCCGTCGCGCAGCAGGATCGATTCCACCTGCGTGCCGTCGGCGGTCTTGCCCACCACGGTGCGCTCGTGGGCGCCTGCGGCCCCCACCACGGACAGCGCCAACGCGCCGATCAATCCCGCCGTCTTCCCCTTGCCAGCACGCATTGCTCAAGACCCCTCTCGATGTCGTGGAGCGTACAAAAACATATAATCAGACAATAGGCACGTTGCGACGCAGCAAGCTCGTCGGGAGAGGGGCTCAGCGCGACGAACCGGCGATGGCGTGGATGGCGGAAAAGCCTTGAATTACCGCTTCTGCGGACGCCACCACGTGTGCATCAAAGCCCCGCTCGGCCAGCGCAGCCTGGTAGAGGCGGGTGACCGGACCCGAGCCCACCAGCGGCACCGACGCATCCCCAAGGGCAGGAAACAGCGCCATGGCATCGGCAATCTCGGCACCCGCGAGCAGGCCGCGCAGGTAGGAACTGGTCTGGTCGCGGCGCAGTGCGCCACGGATCATGCGCGCACGTACGCCGAACAGCAGGGCCCCCAGCCCAAGCGTTCCCTCCGCTGCGGCACGGACACCCTCGGCGAACGCAGGGCCCGGCTCGCCCGGCCCCTCCAGCACCGAAGCGAGCAGGCCACCGCTGGCCAGGCGGTCGAACAGTTCACCCGACATGGAGGTCATGAAACTCTCAACGCGTCCCTGGCGAAGCTGGATCCACTTGGTGTGCGTGCCGGGCAGGGCGACGACGGCATCGGGGTCTACGTTGCCGGCCGCCAGCAGGCCCAGCAGTTCCGTTTCCTCGCCGCGCATCACATCCGGCGCGCCGTCGACCGCGCGCACGCAGGCCATGCCCGGCACGATGTGCAGCGCAAGCTCGCCAATGCGCGTGGGCACCAGATGCTGCGCCACCGTTTCCGCCCCTGCAGGGCAGTCCACATAGCCGGCATCCACCCACCCCACGTTGGAACCGATCATGCCGGCGGCATATGCGTGGCCAGCCTCGGGCCAGCGCGCCCGGATCTCATTTGCCGCCGCCACCATGCCCTCGCGCTGCAGCGTCGCCACGCCCGCAGGCGCTTCGTGCGAATCGAGCATCCGCCCATCCGCGCCGATCAGGTACGCGCGCAGATTCGAACTGCCCCAGTTGATGCCAATGATGCTGTCGGTGTCGTGCGGGTGCATGGCGGTTCCTTGGGCGGACGAGGTGGCGGTTGCCTATTGTCCGATTATATGTTTTGGTTGCGCGGCACTGGCAAGCCCGCCAGCGCGGCATTCCACGGGAGGGGAACATGGTGAACGGCACACTGCGTGCGCTGGTGGTAGCAGCGCTCCTGCAGGCATCGGCAGGCGCGTCCGCGCTTGGTCCGGCCCACGACAATCCGCTGCTGGACTCCGGCCCCGATCCCTGGATCACCAAGGAAGGGCAGGTGTTCTACTACATGGGCACGCACGGCGATCGCCTCGCAATCCGCGCCACCAGCGATCTGTCGAAACTGGCCGACGCAAAGGAAGTCACCGTGTGGCGTCCGCCGGCGACGGGGCCCAATGCCAGATCGATCTGGGCCCCGGAACTGCATCGCATCGACGGCAAGTGGTACATCTACTACACCGCTGCGGCCAGCGACGCCGCCGAAGGGCAGGAGGACGCGCATCGCGGCGTGTTCGTGCTGGAAAGCAGCAGCGCCGATCCCACCCAGGGCACATGGCACGACCGTGGACGACTGGCCACCGCGCACCCCGGCATCGATGGCACCACATTCACCAGCCAGGGCAAGCGCTACTTCGTGTACTCGCCGTATGTCGGCCCGGACAGCGTGCTGGCCATCGTGGAAATGTCCAACCCCTGGACACTGGTCGGCAACGAAACGATCATCGCCCGCCCTGACCAGGCCTGGGAACGGCAGGGTGGCCGCCAGATCCTCGAAGGCCCGGAATTCCTGCAGGGTCCCAAGGGCGACCTGTTCCTGACCTACTCCGGCAGCGCCTGCTGGTCAGACGGTTACGCCATTGGCCTGCTGCACGCCCCGGCAGGCGCTGATCCGCTGGATGCCAACGCCTGGTCAAAAGCCAAGCAACCCATCCTGGCCAAGAACCCGGCAGGCAACGTATACGCCCCCGGCCACAACGGCTTCTTCCACATGGCCGATGGCACACCGTGGATCATCTACCACGCCAACCCGGGCCCCGACATGGGCTGCACGGCAAAACGCTCGCCCCGGGTGCAGCCCGTCCACTGGGACGCCCAGGGCAGGCCGGTGCTGGATCCCCCGGCAGGACGCGCCCCAGCAGTCACCCCGTAGAGCCACGCCATGCGTGGCTGCCCGGCCACCAGGCGCCGGCCGTCCAACCGACGGCCGGCCCAATAAAAAGGGCAGGGAGCCAACAACACCGCCCCCGCCCGCGCCCAGTCACTTGGGCATCAACACACCATCAATCACATGCACCACCCCGTTGGACTGCCCGACATCAGCGGTAGTCACAGCCGCCTTACCGCCCTTGGCATCCACGACCCACACCTTGCCGTCGGCAAGCTTGACCGTAAGCTTCTCGCCTTCGACAGTAGTCAGCATGCTGGAATCACCGCCTTTCTTCGCCGCCGCCGTGAGCTGCGCCGCGGTGTGCGTGCCGGGAACCACGTGATACGTCAGGATCTGGGTCAACTTTGCCTTGTTTTCCGGCTTCAGCAGCGTATCAACCGTGCCTTTCGGCAGCTTCGCGAAGGCGTCATTGGTAGGCGCGAACACGGTAAACGGCCCGGCCCCGGACAGGGTGTCCACAAGCCCAGCCGCCTTGACGGCCGCAACCAGCGTGGAGAGATTCTTTGCAGCCGACGCATTCTCGACAATGGTCTTGGTGGGGTACATGGCCGCGCCACCCACCGTCGGGTTGTTTGCAGCCGACACACTGGCGGTAGCGAAAACTGCTGCGATGCACGAAGCGATAGCGAGACGCCGAATGGAGTTGTACATGGGTAGGTCCTCTGATCTTGGCGCACAACGTTGTGCCTCTATACCTACGCAGCGAGGCAGCGTTCGGATGCAGTCCCTGGCCTTTGCAGATCGCCTCGAAAGCAAACACGTTCAGCCAGGCACTCACGGCGCTTTCACCGCGTTCTAGAATGGGCGCACGCCTCCACCTCAGCGAGTTCCGAAATGCCGTGGATTGACCTGCGCAGCGACACCGTCACCCAACCCACCCCCGCCATGCGCCAGGCCATGGCCACCGCCGAAGTAGGGGATGACGTCTATCAGGACGACCCGACCGTCATCCAGCTCGAGCGCCTCGCCGCCGACATGCTGGGGAAGGAGGACGCGCTGTTCGTGCCAACGGGGGTGTTCGGCAACCAGCTGGCCGTATTCACCCATTGCCGCCGCGGCGATGAAGTGATCGCCGGCGACGACTCGCACCTGGTCTGGCACGAAAACGGCGCAGCCGCGGTGATCAGCGGCGTGCAGCTGCGCACGATCGCCAGCAGGCAGGGCCTGCTGGAGCCCAGCGAGATCGCGTCACGTATCCGGGTGGGGGAGGACATCCACATTCCCCGCACCGGGCTGATCTGCCTGGAGAACGCGCACGGCAACGGCCGCGTGATCCCGCTGGCCACGATGGAAGCGACCGCCGCCATCGCCCGAAAGCACGGCGTTCCCATCCACCTGGACGGTGCGCGCGTGTTCAATGCCGCCACCTACCTGGGGTGCGACGTCAAAGCCATCACCCAGCATGTGGACACGGTGATGTGCTGCCTCTCCAAGGGCCTGGCCGCCCCCGTCGGCTCGATCCTCGCGGGGCCGGCGGCCTTCATCAAGCGCGCCCGTTACAACCGCAAGCTGCTGGGAGGAGGGTGGCGGCAAGCGGGGGTCATTGCCGCCCCGGGCATTCTCGCGCTCACCGAGATGACGCAGCGGCTGGATGTGGATCACGACAACGCAACGTACCTGGCGCAGCAGTTGGCCGAAGTGCCGGGCATCGAGGTCGACATGGAAGACGTCCACATCAACATGGTGTGGTTCGCGCTACCGGATGGGGTGGATATGCCTCGCCTGATGCAGGCCTTTGAAGCTGCAGGCATACGAGCCAACGGTGCGTACGGCGGCAAGATGCGATTGGTGACCCATTGGCAGATCGATCGGGAAGCCATTGATAGAACCGTGTCAGTGATCCGGAGCGTGGTAGCTGGGTGATCCAGCGGCTCACAGGTACGGACTGGCAAGGACCCGGTAGGGTCGGTCGCAAGACGACCGCCCTCAAACCTGCAACACCCGGTAACGCATGACCTGAAAACGAAGACGTACAAAGAAGCTCACGAACCTCCACCACCACGCTTGATCGAATGCTAACGTCCGCTATCGACTCAGATCGTACCCAAGGTCACGCGAGGCACAGATGCTCAGTAGGCCTGCCAAAGCCAAACGTGCAAAGACGCAGCTCCAGTGTGCCACCTGGGTAGCACTGGCCCTTGCAGTCGCACTGTTGATGCTTTTTCTAGAGTTCGATAGGCCGCTAGGCGACCCTGAGCAAATAGATGCAGTAGTGCTTGGCTGCTACAAGCCCACTGGGCTGTATGCCAGCAGAACGCACGTGAAATGTTGGGTCAAGTTTGGTGCGAAGGGCCTGGATCTGTGGTCCCGTGAGACGCGACCATCGTCCTCTCACGCTACTGTTCTTCAGTTCCGGCGTCGCTACTCTGGTCTTGCGTTTTACCAGTTAGCTGATTCCGCGCCACATTAACATCCAGCTCTTCATGCGAGGTCGAACGTCCGCTTCTGGCCGAAAGCAGACGTCTTTTCTGAAGCTGGCACGTAAGATTTCCGGCATATCAGTCCTTTGCAGACCAAGCCCTGCGGGGCGGCGGCAGCGGCAGGTGCGGCAAGGTGGCCGCCTCCAGCGGAAACGCAGCGCTGGTCGAGATGCGGACAGCATTGCGCACTGCGGAAGGCCCGCTAGTAGCCTCAGATCGCCGGCCTTCAACGCGCCCACAACACTTAAGTAATTATGGAGAAGACGGCAGGGCGGCCGTACGACGGCTCTGCATTGTGGCGCCGCCTAAGCTATCGCGTTCTAGGGCACCGTAACTCCTCAATCTGTCCTTGCACCGAGTTGTCCAACGCCTTGAACGTGGTCGGCAACTGCTGAGAAACGAACGAGTACGCTAACAAATAGTCCTCTGCAGCCTGCGTGCGATTACATATGTATCCACCAACTTCGGGGCTCTTCGTGCACGTGACTTCCAGCGTGTCGTCGTCCATCATGGTTGTTTGATTCGCATTGCTGACGTTCCATAGGAACAGCTTGTTGGCATCCACACTGTCCGGAATTGCGATAATTTTACTACCCAAATGGGTCGCCATCCCCCGTCCCTGAATCGCCGCCATCTTTAGATGCGCATCAGCCGGAAGGTCTCCGAATCGCCTGCCGGGAGAGGACGCCTTATCGCTAACGGAAAGCGAAAGCACATTTTCCTTACCGACGCAGTTCTCCCGTTCACCGTTCCAGCAACCATCTAAGGCAAATCCTCCTTGGACAACCCTTCCTTGGTTGGGTCGGGCAGGCGTTGCGTCAACGTCTCCTGGGACGCAAAAATCTGTAGCCGCGCCATTGATCCTGTACACGGAATCAACCGCGGGAGCACAGCCCGCAAGCGGAAGTACGGCGATAAGAAAGCAGAATCTAGCTTTTGCAGCTCGGGCTTGGGCAGTAATCATAAAATGCTCGCGTAGTCCCGCCAATGTTGTTTATGGCTTTTTCCATTGCGTCGACCTTGAATCCACCGAAAAACGCCTGGATCTGCGCCATTCGCGTTGAATTCCGCCCTATGGATCTCGCCGATTACTCCTCGGTCAAGCTTGACAGGATTCTGTGCGGTGGCGCCCGCATTATCCCCCTCCGGCGGAGATTGCTGGGGCTGAGTTGGGACCATGGATCTTGGTTGGCCAGAATCGGCCAAAAGCGGGCCGCGGAGGAATCCGAGCGGGGCTTCGAGAGCCTCATGGGGCGGCTAAGCCGCCGTCCGACAGCTAGCAGGTCCACGTCCGCATCTGGCCGGAAGCGGACATGACTACCTATGCGGCTGGTCCGGTCCTAACGTTCGCTTTCTAGCCAAGGCGTACATTCATTCGGACAATGCGTCGGTGGGGGGGGATATCCACGCCGGGCATTCTCGCGCTCACCGAAATGACGCAGCGGCTGGATGTGGATCACGACAACGCAAGGTACTTGGCCCAGCAGTTGGCCGAAGTGCCGGGCATCGAGGTTGATACGGAAGACGTCCACATCAACATGGTGTGGTTCGCGCTGCCCGATGGGGTAGACGTGCCTCGCCTGATGCGGGCCTTTGAAGCAGCAGGCATACGAGCCAACGGCACCTACGGCGGAAAGATGCGATTGGTGACCCATTGGCAGATTGATCGAGAAGCGATCGACAGGACCGTCGCGGTGATCCGGATTGTGGTGGTTGGGTGAGCCGGGGAAACGACGGCCACTGGCTCGGCACGCCGTTCGTTGACTGCGGAATATTGAGATTCTCTGCTCCCTAGCGCCGCGTACTTCCGTTTGGCACGACCTGTGGGGCAGCGATGACGCGTTCGGCCTCACGCAGCACAGCATTGCGCATGAACACAGACACAGGTACGCCTTGCACGTTTGCGGCGTGGGTAACAAGCGCCTTGTCCGAAAGGCTCAGGCGCAGGGCGAGACGAATGGCAGCAGTGGGCATGGCGATTCTCCTGTACAGAGTAATCGCCGCACATTGGCAGCGTGTCAACCCTGGACCTTGTCTGCCTCGCCTGGGCCGATGAACAAAGGCCGGCGCGCCACCCAGCCCCGGAAACTGAGCGCAGCGTAGAACAGCTCCACCTCCGTGAACCCGGCCGCCTCCAGCAGCGCAGCCTCATCCTCTTCGGAGATGGCCGGGAGCTTGTCCGCCATGACCGCAACCGACGCTTCGTCGCGCTCGTCCAGAACACCGTCTATCGACGCGAACGCGGCTGAGCGACGTAACCAGCGCAGGCGGGCTTCAGGTGCATAGCTGTGGTGGGCTATCACGAGCACACCGCCAGGCCGAAGGCGCTGCAACAACCCACGCAGGGTCTGCAGCCGCGTATCAGGGTCAAGGAAGTGAAGCGTCAGGAGGCAAGCGGCGCCGTCGAACTCCCGCATCGGCGCATCCTCGATGAGGCCCTCCACCAGCACAACACGCGAGGTGTTCGCCCCCAGGGTCTCCCGCGCAAGCTCGAGCATCGGAAGTGAGGGGTCTACACCGACAAATCGCCAGCCTGGCTGCGCCTTGGCAAAGGCATCGAGCTCCAACCCGCCGCCGGCACCCAGTACCAGCACCTCGCCCGTGGGCGGAACGGATTCCGCCAGCAGGATGTGAGTCATGCGGTGGAGTGCCGCCATGCCAGGCACCTTGGCCTGGGCCGTCTGCTGATAGCTGCTGACTGCGGAGGGGTCCTTGAACGTCGACATGGATACTCAGCCCGAGTGGTCGCTTAATATGTAATCGCAATTGTTACATATAACGAACACGCAGCGCGGCCGGGTAGGGTCGGTCGCCAGACGACCGCCCGGAACCCATCAACACCCGTTGACGCATGACCCCGAACGAAGCCCGGCATTTCTGCGCCTACCGAAGCGCGGAATCGAACAGCTCCTTGGCCTGCCGGATAGCCGCCTGATGCGTAGAGCCCTTGTCAGCTCCCACCTCGCACAGCTTGCCCACCCGCTCACGGCCCAGCGCCGTGCAATCGGCCAGGAAGTCGTAGTGGCCCACCGAAGGCAACACCTGCAGGCGCGCCTCGCCATTCGCATCAGCAATGACCTTGCTGTTGGTAGCGGGCGAGGCGATGCCATCGGCCTCACCCACAACCACCGACACCGGGACCTCCAACCGCGCCAGCTCACCCGGCTCGAACGCCTGGACAATCGCCGGCGCCATCACGAATACCGCGCGAACGTTGGGAATGCGGCGATCCTCCGCAGACTTGGCGACCCAAGGTGCCAGTTCCGGCGTAGCGACCGCCGCCATCCGCCGTTCAAAGGTCATCTCCGGATTCTCGGCCTGCGGCACGCAAACCCCATCCTTGGGCGACGCCTTGCAGAAGGCGACCAACCTGCCCATGTCCGGACGAGCACCGGCAGCCACCAGCGCCGTGAACCCACCGGCGGAATATCCCACCAGCCCCAACCGGTCCGCATCCACATGCGGAGCCACCACAGGATCGGCCAGCACCGCCGCCAGAGCGGCGGCGAGGTCGTCCGCCCGGTTCCACATCAGTATGCTGCCCGCGTCCGTCATCGGGTCCACGCCGTTGTTACCGGGATGGTCCACCGCCACCACCACATACCCCGCGCGCGCCAGGGCAGTCCCAAACCAGCCCATCATGCGGGCACTGCCGCCGTTGCCATGCGACACCAGCAGCAGCGGCCAGCGGCCCGGCGCAGCCGGGGCATCCACGGCAGAAGAGCCCTCCTCGAACAGCGGCGCGCCCGGCGGCCCTATCGTGAGTGGCTGCTCCTTCGCACCCGGCTGTGCCGGGTACCACACCGTGTAGCGCACGCGGTCACTGTGGCCGGCATCGCGCACCGCTGCACTGGCTGTGTGCGCCACGCCATGGGTTTCCCCAACAGCAGGGGAGGGCTGAGCCGACCATGCCACTGGCGCGAACAGACAAGACAGCAGGACGAAGGCGTGTGGCAGTACTCGCACGGAAGAATCTCCTTGGGTCAGCTCGGGTTGGACAGCGGCAGCCAGATCTCAACGCCACCGTGTCCGGTGCGGTCGTCGAAGCGGGCGTCATAGCGTTCGAAATCAGGTGCGTCTGCCAACGTCAGGCCGGAGCCGGGCAGGTGGTCGTTCAGCAGCCAGAACCAGGTGGAGCGGATCGTAGAGATGTGCCCCGCATGCCACGCCACCAGATAGTCCCCCGCCGGGATGGAAACAGCATGCCAGGCCGACGGCACGGCGGCGCTCGCACCGATCTCCATGCCGGCGATGTAGTCGAAGGCACCCTCGCCATCGCGGTGGCAACAGACCCCGAAGGCGACGTCCTTGCCCAGCTCCCGGGTCAACGCCAGCTGCTGCCATTGCGAGGGAATGGACGCCACGGTGGCGGCGGTATGGCGGGCGCGGATGCCTGCCACACGCAGCGGGCCCAGTCGCCGACGTTCCGGCTCCACCTCGCAGGGCAGGGGTGGGGCGTCGAGCTTGATGGCCTCTACCAACGCCAGTCCCTGCAGACCTTCCCGGCGCACCTGCTCCGGTGCCTGCTTGAACTGCTCCGTAAAGGCATGAGTGAAGGCCGCATGCGAGGCATAGCCGGCCGCCAGGGCGACATCCAGAATGGGTACGTTGCCTGCGGCCAGGGTGCGCGCAGCCTCGGTCAGGCGGCGCGCGCGAAGGTAGCGCGCCATTGAGGTGCCGGTGCTGACCTGGAACAGGCGTGAGAGGTGGAACGGCGAGAGCTCAACCGCCTCGGCGATCTGGGCCAGCGACGGATTCTCGGCGAAGTGGCTCTCGATGTACCACAACGCCTTACGTGCCGCTCCCATGACGCCTGCTCCGTGCCAGTGACTGGATGGCAGCGTAGCGCAGGGCGGGGGAGGGCGTTTGCGGGATCTTGCTGTGGGTGCGTGGTCTGGGTTGGGAGCGACAAGGTTGCGGGTCGTTCGGTGAACTTTCTTGCTAGCGCAAGTAGCCACCGAAGTGCGACCTGGTGCCTTCGTAAATGCGCGCCGCCACACGGAATCTCACGAAATGATTTGCCCGGCACATGCCGTTTCGCGAACCAATTGATGCCGTGAACCGGGACCGGACGACGTCGAGTTCCAGTACCCTCACGTCTGTCGCATGGTGTGCCTTGGGTGTCAGAACCCGTAGCGAGCATTGCAAGTTGCACGACCTGTGTCGGGAGGGTGGCCGAATACAACACCCTCGCGGAAATACGTCGCACCGTTCTAGCTCGTTCGCGGTTCTGAACCTCCCGACTCCCTCGCCATCCCGGCGAGGGAGAACACAGAGGAGAACCATCATGCACGACGACTGGACGAGCTTGACCCCCGAGCAACGCGCCCTTCTCAGGGGCTTCTGGCGCGCGCCGAAGAGCGTAATGATCAATGCGCTTCATCACGACGGGCTCGAAACTTATCCCGGCTGCCCGACGATTCCCTGTCTGAAGGCGCGGGGGCTATGGATGCGTGGACTGGGCGTCGAGCCCGGAACACGGATGTACCTGGGCATCGGGCGTGATCTGTTTGTCCTCGCGAAAGACCCGTCGCCAGAAGCGCTGTCCAAGGCGATGGTGCGATTTGAGAAGACGGGTGGCAGCTGGAAGCTGGGGCCGGTTGGATAGGTGAGCGTCGAGGCGGGGCGGCGGCAGCGTCGCCCCGGACCCGCAAGGGCGCAAGCAAGCGGGATGTCGCTTTGCAGATAATCGAACCGGGCACGTGGCTGCAGTGGCCCGAACCCGGCCCATAGGGGACGTTGCATTAATAAACTATAGAAACTCGCTGCTTGCGTTCAAGGTCATGCCCCAAAGGGATGATCACCAGCCCGGCGGTTGATCGGGATACAACCCCACCGCTGGCCGACCCCGGCACAGATGGCTATAGTCGACCGCGGGGATCCGCCCAATCGACGCATGGAAGCCCGATGAACCTGTTATCCCGTCCGCCGAATCGCCCTTATCGCAACCTGTTCGTCGCAGCATTGGTTGGTGTCCCCGCCGGATATCTCATGGGGTCACTTCCAATCGTCCTGATCGACCTGTTCGAGTACGCCTCACTTTCGCGGACATTGGCGCTCATCGCCAGTGCTTTGAAATTCTCATTACTCGGTTACATAGTCATGGTGCCGCTGCTCCTGGTGTATGGACTTCCTGCACTCTGGCTGGCCCTGAAAGTCCGCCTCGCCGGGCCGGCGACAGCGTTCGCAATCTCGATGCTACCTGGGCTGTACATATGGTTCAGCGACTGGCCCGACTCGAGTGTCTACATGATACCGTTGGCCGTATCTGCAACCACGGGCCTGGCATTTGTAGCATTGGCCTATCGGGGCGCTGAAGACGTAAAGATGCCTGACCGGGCGCCAGGCTTTCGCGACCACGGCGAATCCAAGGCAACCAAGAGCAATCCTGAGCGTCCCCGTTAGCAGGATGAGCGCCATGAAGGAGTATCTGATCGTCGCGGCAGTGTATGTGCTGGCCGGCTGCACCACGATGCCGCCGCTCACCGACGGCGTCACGCTTTCGCTTCGCTCCTACGATAGCGCTACAGGTGACTACGTCTTGGAGCTGGACCTCTGAATGCTGGGGCAGGGCGCCCGCTCGTGCTGCCGAGATTCCTGCAATAGGTACGGAAGTGGAATGTGACCCTCTCCAAGGCAACGGGGATAATCCTGTGTGCGAGCGGCCGTTGATCAATCCGCATTGGCACTTGTCTCCGCCGGCGATAGGGCTAAGTATCGAAACTGCCGACCCAAGTCGGCATTCACGCGTCCAGACGACTCTTTTACGATGACGGGGGCTATCAGCATGAAGATTGCAGGGGCGACCGCTACCTGGGTCCACGTTTTGCGCCTGATCCTGCTGTGCATGCCGGTGGTAACGATGGTCGGCTGCAATCGCATGAGTGAATCGTGGAAAGAGGAAGTGCGGCTGTCCGACGGCCGGCTGATCGTGGTAAAGCGCACCGCGAAGGGCAGCATCACACGTGATATGGCGATGCGTGCGACCGGCTGGGAACCTGGGGAGACTACGTTGCGGATCGCGCAGGAGGACGGAACTGTCAATCCCCCCGTGTGGCGGTCGGCCCTGATCCCGGTCGTCATGGACTACGACTCCGCGTCATCGACATGGTCGGTCGTGGCGACTCACCTATCCTGCGTCACCTGGTACGACATGGGTCGCCCGGCCTCGCAGTACGTACAGTACATCTCGGTCGGCGGGGAGGCGTGGCGAGTCACCCCCCTGCAACCAGGCTGGGACGGCAGGCGCGCGAATCTGCTGACCCACATTCGACCGGCAGGGGAACCGCACCTGCTCCGGGAAGCGGACAAGGAAATGGTATGGCGCCAAGGCTCCGTGCCGTACAAGTGGATCTCAACGTCGTGGAATACCAACTGCTAGTGCAACATCTGGAGAGATCGAGCGGCGCGGTGGTAGCGTCCACGTGGGTGCACTTACCCCCATCCTGCACGGCATATCGCCCAAATGCTGGGATGCCCTGCGCCGCCGCGTATGATCCATGTCCTTAGCGAGTGGGCAGTGGAGGGCTGTCAATCAGCAAGGGCGGGCGTATCGGGCGTGGGACAGACTTGTAACGGCGGCGTCCACGGACATCGCAGGCTCTTACGTAGAAGCTATAAGCATGGCACGCAAGCGAGACCTCTGCCTGTCCAGCATTTCGATCTGCTTGTCTAGAATCGCCAGCCTCTTGCGCTGAATCTCGCTGGTTTCTGGGCACGCCAAGGCACCTTCGATCAACAGCATGCATTCCGGGAAGCTACGGATCTCCTCTAAACTGAAGCCTGCCGCAACAAGGCGCTGTATCTGCTTCACCTGGTTGACCGACACCGGTTGAAACGCGCGGTAGCCATTTCCCGATCGGGAAGATGCCAACATCCCATGCTGATCGTAGTGTCGGATCGAACGCACGCTGACGCCGCTAGCTTCGGCTAGCTCACCAATCTTCATCAGGTCATTGCTGGGTTGCTTGGACATCGCGAAATCCTGGAAACGTCTACTTGACTCTAACACTAGTGTCAGCGTTTAGCCTCTGAGTTCCCCCCCCCCCAATGAGGTTCGTTATCCATGGTCTTTTCCCCAGGCTCATCCATTCGATACACCTGGCTCTATTGCATCGTCCTGTTGCTGGCGCCACTGCTTGCGCACGGCACAAGCCGGGCTTACACAGTTGAGTCACCGGACGGAATCAAAATCGCTGTTCAAGAGGCGGGGGATCCTCAGGGGCAGCCCATCATCTTTGTTCACGGGTTGCTGGGTAGTCACCTCAGTTGGGACAAACAGGTTAATAGTCCTGAGTTGCAGCGCTTTCGGTTGATCACCTTTGATCTGCGCGGACACGGCCTGTCCGACAAGCCAGTGGAGCTGGACGCATACCGTGATGGCCGTCACTGGGCAGAAGACCTCGCGGCCGTCATCAAGGAGTCCGGAGCACGCGAGCCGGTGCTGGTAGGGTGGTCGCTCGGGGCTGCTGTCACCACGAACTATCTGGCTTCCTTTGGGGACGGACAGATTGCGGGTGCGGTGTATGTAGGCGGGGTGATCGAACTCAAGCCGGAACAACTCGTCGCTCAACCCACCGTTTACAGCGGCATGGCGTCATCGGACCTGCGACTGCATCTTGAAGGCGAGAAGGAATTCGTCGCGCTGTGCTTCAGTACGGCGCCTGACGATGCAACGTTCCAGCGCACGATCGCCGCTGCGGCCATGGCATCAAGCGAGATGCAGAGCGCCGTCCACGGCATGTCGATCGATGCTGCCAAAGGACTTGGTTCGATGCATAAGCCGCTACTGCTCATCTACGGTGAGCAGGATGCGCTCGTTCAGCCAAGCGCCTCCGCAGCACGGGCGAAGGAACTTTATCCGAGGACCGCTGTTGAACTGTACGCAAGGTCAGGCCATTCGCCCTTCTTCGAGGAGTCCGCACGCTTCAACCGAGATCTCTCTGCATTCGTTGATGCAGCGAGCGGGCACTAAGCAAGGTCGCTACCGACCCGAATGCGCTCAGGCCCAACACGCCAATGGGAGCCACAGGCTTACGCAGGTTCAATGCTTGCCTTGGTCGTATCGTGTGCACGCGGCTTCAAGCTCACCGCCGTTCTTCAAGGCCCAGCTACACAGCGCTTCAAAGGGCTGCTTCAGGGAGTGACCAAGAGGGGTGATCGCATACTCGACGCCAATTGGTGCGGTCGGCAGTACGGTCCGCGTTACCAGACCATGTCGCTCGAGGCGCTTAAGCGCGTCTGCGAGAGACTTGTGCGTGATTCCGTCCAATCGGCGCTTGATCTCGTTGAAGCGGGACGGTTTTGGGCAGATCACGGTAAGAATCATGATCGTCCATTTGTCCGCGATCTTCTCCAGCATCGGTCGAACCTGCGCCATGTCAGATAGGACTTTCGCAGAGCTCTCAGCCGAACAGGTATCACCGGGTAAATCTAGGCTAGTCATGGTGCGTTCTTGATACTTGATATACAGCGTATATCTTAGCAGCACTCTTGGTTTTTACAGGTGCTCACGAATGAAGAAGATGGAAGGAAAAGTTGCCCTGGTCATTGGCGGCGCCAGGGGCATTGGCTTGGCCGTGGCTGCTCGGATCGCTGCGGAGGGCGCAACGGTGTTCATCACCGGGCGTGACCGCAAACAGGTGGAGGAGGGCGTCGCAGCACTCGGTCCAGGTGGGCGTGGCATCGTTGCCGATGCAAGCGTCCGTGAAGACATCGATCGGGTAATGAGAGAGGTTGGCAGCCAGTTCACTCGTCTCGACGCCCTCGTATTGAATGCAGGCCTGAGTGAGCCGGCATCACTTGCCGAAGTGACCGAAGAACACTTTGACCGACACTTCTCGGTGAACGTGCGCGCCCAGATCTTTGGCCTTCAGAAAGCCCTTGGCTTGCTTCAAGAGGGCGCAGCGGTGGTGCTGATGGGGTCGGTAGCAAGCTCACTCGGCATCGCAAACTACGGAACATACGCCGCAACTAAGGCTGCCCTTCGCTCGTATGCACGCACCTGGGCGGCAGAACTGGCGCCCCGCGGCATCCGCATCAACGTGGTGGCTCCAGGGCCTACAGATACCGAGATGATGGAGCGAGTCCCTGATGAGATGCGTAGATCAATCGTCGCCCCGATTCTTCTCGGTCGAATGGCAAGGCCCGCCGAAGTCGCCTCTGCGACGTTGTTCCTTCTCAGCGACGAGTCGAGCTTCATAACGGGCGTGGAGTTGTGCGTGGATGGAGGCATGGGCCAAGTATAAGCACCAACAAGCGGGGCGCCGGCAGTGACGCCCCGGCTGCCGTAATGGCGTTCCGTGTGAAACGTTAAGATGAGGGACGATCGGCGGACGAACCTGGGTTCATGGCAGCAAAGCGCATTTTCCTGGCACTGGCGGCAACATTCCTGGCCTTGGCTGCGTGGCTGACATGGAAGCCCACCTCATTCCCCACCCATACCGCCCAAGCGGAGACGCCGGCCCACAAGCCCCCACCGCCAATTGCAGCCGGTTCCTCGCAAAGGCCTGACTTCACCAAGACCAGCCCCCAGCGCGCCTGGTTCCTGGCCCTGAAGCAGCGCGCTGACGCGGGCGACCCAGCCTCTCAGCGTCTGCTGGCACAGGCGTACGACAGATGCATGTACATCAATCCAAACGTCGAACAGTACAAGGAGCGGATCCAGCGCAGCATCCGGAGCGCGGAGACCGAAGAAAAGGCGACCGTGTTGCGGTACCTGCTGCAGCACGCGCTGCAGGAGTGCGCTGCCGTCGAGGACGGGGCACCGATCGAATGGGAAGACATGCGCCTACTGTATGCGCAGGCGGCACGAGGCGGCGATCTGCCTGCACGGGTGACGGAGACCGTCTTCAATCCACAGCCAGCACTGAGTAAGGTGCAAGCGGCTGCCCTGCTGGAAGAGGTGCTGGCGTCCAACGATCCTGCGGCGATGTTCGCCTTGGGTGATGCCATGGGTGAGTTCTTCGGCATGCAAGTTGCCGAGCCCTACACGGCTTTGGCCGACGGCGAGCTCGCCGGACGCGCCTGGCAGGTCGCGGCATGCCGGATGGGCCTTGAATGCGGACCAGAGAGCCCGCCTGCCAGCAGGCTGTGTCTGCTGCAGGGCTGGTGTTATGAGGGCACTTTTGAGCAGGCCACACGTAGACGGTTGGGAACCGATGCCGAACGCGAAGCGTTGGACCGCCGGGTCGAGGCGATCCTGCGCGCGATGCCACCCGCCGCAACGTAGAGCCGGGCTCTCCCCTTCGAAGCTTGGGGGTGAGGCCATCCCGAGCTTGTCGCGAGGATCAGGCCTCCCATAGGGGATATACTCCCCCTCAACCATGATCCAGGATGGATTTGCCCTATGCGCCTCACTGCAGCAGCCAGTTCGCTTGTCGTTCTACTGTCCATGGCCTCTACCGTCCCGGTCTCTGCGGCGGAACCTGACATTTTCGGAATCAAATTAGGGGCGCCATTGGCGCTGCCCCTTTGCCAGATATCCGTGCCTGCTCCAGCTGCCCCCAAGAGCAACAAAGGGATGGGGGCCAGGGCGTTCAACAAGCTGATGACCCCGCCGCCGGAACCGCCGAAGGCAACCCCGCCGGCAACAGGGTTGTGCGTCGCGCCCGGCACCACAAACATGGCTGTGGGCAATAGCGAGTTCGCGGCAGGCGAGTACGGTTACCTGGTCTTCGCCACGGAGGAGTTCCCGGCGTGGGTTGCGCCCATCGGCATGGCGATCGGCGCGGGCGCGGATGACGCTTTTTCTCTTGAAGGTGCGGGCGGGCTGGTTCTACTGCGCAACGGGCGAGTGATCGCCCTGCGCTTCAACACCACCGGGTTCGAGGCGCAGCCGCGCGTGATGGAGTTGCTCAAGCGCAAGTTCGGTTCACCCAGTTCGCAGAAGGCGGTGGCCTGGAACAACGCTCTGGGCGGCAGCCGCGAATCGATTTCCGCCCAATGGCGCAAGCCTGATTTCTTTGCGGATTATTCTTCGGTCGTGCAATCGCAGCCCATGCGAGCACAAGGGCTGTCGGGCGGGATCGGGTTCCTCAGCATCGGCAATGATGTGGGGCAGCAAGTGCTGCAGCCTGCTGCAAGCAAGGAAGCGGAGTTCTAGGTCGCGCAATCCCGAGTCCTGGCCGTGAACCCTGCGGTCCGCAATGGCCAGACGACGTATCTCTGACGATGTAGGGAGGCTTCAGCATGAAGATTGCAGGGGCGACCACCGCTTTGGTCCATGATTTGCGCCTGATCCTGCTGTGCACGCTGGTGCTGACGATGGGCGGCTGCAGCCGCATGAGTGAGTCGTGGAAAGAGGAAGTGCGGCTGTCCGATGGCCGGCTGATCGTGGTGAAGCGCACCGCGAAGGGCACCATCACGCGGGATATCGCGATGCGTGCAACCGGCTGGAAACCAAAGGAGACCACACTGCGGATCGCGCAGGTGGAAGGTGCTACCAAGCCACCCGTGTGGCGATCGTTCCTGATCCCGGTCGTCATGGACTATGACCCGGCTTCATCGACGTGGTCGGTCGTAGCCACTTACATGTGGTGCAGCACTTGGTACGACATGGGCCGCCCATCCTCGCCATACGTTCAGTACATCTCGGTTGGCGGGGAATCGTGGCGAGTCGTGCCCCTGCAACCGGGCTGGGTTGGCAGACGCGCGAATCTGCTGACCCACATTCGACCGACAGGCGAATCGGGCCTGGTCCGGGAGCAGTACAAAGAAATGCATTGGCGCACGAGTTCCGAGCAGTATAAGTCGATCTCGACGTCCTGGAAGACCAGCTGCTAGTGCAACATCTCGAGAGTTCGACCAGCGCGGTGGTAGTGGCGTCGCCGGTGCGCTAACGGGCCCCGAACCAAATCACAGCGAATTCTAATTTATGTTCTCTACTCTGAGCGCAAGGCTGTGCGTGCTCGCTGCATTGCTCATTTGCGCTGCAGTGTGTAAGGCAAATCAGTTCAAGGAGAAAGAGCTAGCTCAGAGGGTTGCCGATTCCGATCTTGTTGTGATTGGCACTGTAGAGGAATTGCTGGAATGTGGAGCTCGCCAGGTCGGCGAGTGCTCACCCCATTCGGCAACCGCAGTTGTCATGGTTTCAGACGTGTTGAAGGGAGTCCCACCCTCAGAGCTTCTGTTTCGCTGCAATGAACCAATGGTGGAGTCAAGTCCTGGCGCCTGTCATCCAGGAAGGAAATATCTTCTGTTCCTAAGGGCAGATGCGAATGGTGTATTCCATTCCGTTAACGGTCCGTATGGCGCAATTGACGTTGGTCAATCACTTGCTGGGGCAAGCTACCCCTACAAAAACAAGGTGGCTAGCCGTAGTGCGATTCAGCCCACGAAGGCGTTTGGCGAGGTCAGGGCTACTCCCAGAGGCAAAGTCATATTAAGCCTGCTCTCCGCTACCCCTGCAGCGCGGGAACTGGCTGCATCCCAGAAAGTGCTCTCCAGTTCGGCGGTTCTTGCGCTGCACCAGCGTGCTGCCGCATCTGGGGCATGCCTTGAACGATCCAAGTTCTAGTTGCTGCCCGGGAAGACCAGGTTCAACCGGGGAGCAGGGTGCTTGCGCGGACCTTCGCACTTCCTTGGCTGCATGAACCATTTCCAACAGTGTCACGCCGTCAATCAGCTCGATGGCCTTGCCTCGCGCAAATGCCTCCGCGTCACGTGTGAATGTGCCCACGCAGACGATTTTGACCCCATCGGCACGGTGGTGGGCCAGAAGCCCTGCCATTTCCCGTACAACACTCACACCTACCTGTCGACGCCGCCATTGCTTGCACTGGACCAGGACGCGCTGGGTATCCTTGCGGAGCACAAGGTCAATTCCGCCATCTGCACCGCCCAAGCCCGTTTCCTCGACGACGTACCCTTGGCGCCGGAATGCCTCACCCACCAGCTGCTCGAACTGGCGCCAACCGGGAGCAGCCAAGCTCTCCAGCGTGGTGCACGTTTCCAGGAGGATTCGGCGACGCCGGGCGCCAAGAAAAGAGAGGAGGGCAGCCATCCAGCACATCGCCAGCAACAACCAAGCGAAGGGCGACAGCGCCTGCCAGAAGCTGCTGGCGATACCGTGAGCCAGCCCGCCGTCCTTCCGCGAGAACCACCAAGGGATGGCGTAGCGAACGCCACTGAAGAGAAGGATGCCAACTAGGACGCCAATAGGCCACGGCATTCCGATCAGGGCATCCATTCCGCTTGAAGTTCTTTTACGTCCCATGTAATTGCCTGACTTCCTTGGTTGCCCACAGTTTGAGCCTTCTCACCGCGAACTGGCCCCAAAAACCAGCGCAAACAGCGGGACTGCGTACAATCTGCAGATGGCAAGCTGCCTGAACCTCTGGAGTGCAGCTGGATCCCAATCTAGCGGAATTGAAAGATCATTCGCACGCTGATCAATTGCCCGAAGGCGCCATTAGACATGAATGCATGTGCTGTGGCACGAATTCGGGGCGAAGAAGCCTTGGAGGAAGACCCCAAAGCGGTTCGCCCCGCCTGATTCGCCCAATACGGCATTTCGCATTCTTGGTACAAATCCATTGCGTTGCGCCCGCCGCAGGCCCGGAATCGCGGACATTTCGTGCCAAAGAAGGTCGAAGCGCGTTGCACATTGCGCATGCACCCACATGTTGCGTGCGCGCCTCTGCCCGGATGCAACACCCTGCGTCGCCTCTCCCTCCAACGTCAACGCGCAGAATTGCCCATCACCCTACACTCCAAACGTAGCGCAATGTCATAACATTACATGTTAGGCTGCCATCCCTTCCCTCAGGGCGAGCCCACGTGTCCCTCAACGCTCCCATCATCGACATCAACGGACTGTCCGTTTCCTTCCCCTCGAAGACCGTGCTCTCTGGGCTTGCGCTCCAGGTACACGCGGGCAGCATCTACGCGTTGCTGGGCGGAAACGGTGCGGGCAAGTCGACGACACTGTCGGTGCTTCTGGGATTTACCCGGCCCACATCCGGCACCGTGCACGTTGCCGGCATCACCCCGTGGGAAGCGCCGGAGCGTGCACGTTCGCAGCTGGCATACCTGCCCGAAAACGTTGCGCTCTATGAACACCTGAGCGCGGTGGAAAACGCGGACTATCTGCTTTCCCTGAGCGGATTGCGGCAACCGTCCGAGGCCATCTGCGAGGCACTGCGCGCCGCCGGCCTGCAGGAAGCGGCGTGGAATCAACGCCTGGCAGGTTTCTCCAAGGGCATGCGGCAGAAGGTTGCCATTGCCATCGCCTTGATGCGCAAGGTGCCCGTACTGTTGCTGGACGAGCCCACCTCCGGGCTGGACCCGGGCGCGAGTGCCGATTTCCACGCGCTGCTGGAGCCGGTGCGGGCGCGCGGCACCGCCGTGCTGATGGTGACCCACGACCTGCTGGGCGCTGCGGAAGTGGCTGACCGGATCGGGGTGCTCGATCACGGCCGCATTGTCCATGAGGTGGAACGCCAGGACTTCGACCTCAATGCATTGCACGCCCACTTCACCGGCCGGGAGCGCCAGGCATGAGGGTGGCTTTGTCGGTGATGAAGAACGAGCTGCGCGGGCTGGTGCGGCAGCGCACGGCGCTGGCGGGCATCGTGTTGATGACGCTGCTGACGATCACTGCCACGGTGGTCTCGCTCCACCACATGCAGGCCGCAGCAGAGCACCGGGCCCGCCAGCAGGCCGCCGCACAGGACGCCTTCGATGCCCAGCCCGATCGCCACCCGCATCGCGTGGTGCACTACGGGCATTTCGTCTACCGGCTGCCGGCCGCGCTGGCCGCGTTCGATCCCGGGGTGGATCCTTTCACCGGCAGCAGCATGTTCCTGGAAGGCCACCGGCAGAACACCGCCAACTTCGGCGACGTGATGCAGAACTCTATCCTGACCCGATTCGGCCAGCTCACCCCGGCTTTTGCGCTGCAGATCCTGGCGCCGCTGATGCTGGTGTTCCTCGGGCATGCCACGCTCGCCGAGGAGCGACAGAGCGGCACCTTGAGGCAGCTCATGCTGCAGGGGGCCAGTCGCCGCAGCATCCTGGGTGGGAAGCTCGCCGCGCTGCTTGTGATTTCTGCGCTGTTCCTGCTGCCGGCCTTCCTGGGCCTGGCAGCGCTCGCATGGGGCAGCCCCGGAACCCTGCCCGTGGCGCTCACCGTCATGCTGGGTTACACCCTCTACCTTGCCGCCTGGTGCGTGCTGATCACCGCCGTGTCTTCGATGATGAGCCAGCGCCGGGACGCGCTGCTGGCCCTGATCGGCGGCTGGGCAGTGACGGCGCTGCTGGTGCCGCGTATCGCGCCAGACCTGGCCTACGGGGCGTTTCCGCTGCGCGACCGCCTGCACAACGAGGTGAGCATCGCGCGTGATCTGCGCGCACTGGGTGATAGCCACGATGCCAATGACCCGTACTTCGCGGCCTTCCGGCAGCGCGTGCTGGACCAGTATGGCGTCACCCGTATCGAGGATCTGCCGGTGAACTACAAGGGCCTGCTGGCAGTGGAGGGCGAGCGGCTGAGCTCATCGCTGTTCAACCGCTATGCGGCCGACGCCGCCGCGATCCAGCACCGGCAGAACCGCTTGGTGGCCGGCTTTGCGGTACTCAGCCCGGTGCTGGCGATCCGGCAGCTGTCTATGGCGGCGGCAGCAACCGACCTGCGCGCACACCTGGGCTTCCTGGACCAGGCCGAACAGCACCGTTACCAGCTCGTCCAGCAGCTCAACCAGATGCAGGCCGATGAAGTGTCGTACGCCGATGACACCGCCAAGGATGCAGGCGCCGACCAACGCAAGCGGGTGGACAGCTCCCAATGGGAGAAAATTCCACAATTTGAATTCCGTTCGCAGGGCTCCTCCACCGTGCTTGCATCGCTGCTGGCGCCGCTGCTGGTGCTGGCGGGCTGGTTGACTGCGGCGCTGCTGCTGCTCGGCGTCATGTCGCGCCGCCTGGGAGTGATTCGATGAAGCCGTGGTACTACGATCTGAAGCTGCTGCTGCGCTCCAAGGTGGCGGTAGGCTCACTGGTCCTGCTGCTGGTGCTGACCACCGCAAGCCTGCTTTCCGGTGTGCAGCGCATCGACAGCCAGCGCGAGGCGATTGCACGTATCGGCGCGCTGCATGCGGAGGACACGGCGGCCGTCGTGTCAGCCCATGGTGATTCGGTTGACGCAGGCACCGCCGCCTACTATAGCTTCCAGCCGACCTGGAACCCGCCGTCGCCGCTGGCGTTTGCGGCGGTGGGCATGCGCGATGTGGCGCCCATCATGCTGCGCGTGCGTGCGTTGGGGCTGGAAGCCCAGATCCACGATGGCGATTCCTTCAATCCGGAACTGGCGCTGGCGGGCCGCTTTGACTTCTCGTTCCTGCTGACCTTCCTGCTGCCGTTGTTCGTCATTGCACTGCTGCATGATCTGCGCTCCTCCGAGACAGAATCCGGCCGGGAACGCATGCTGCGCAGCCTGCCGTTCCGGACCCGCTGGCTCTACCTGCGGCGCTCGATAATCCGCGGGCTGGCGCTGTGGTTGTGCGTGGGCGTTCCTTTTGTGGTCGTGGCCATCAGCCAAGGCGTACCGGCGGGCCAGATCCTGGCGGTGCTGGCACTGGCTGCCGCCTACCTGCTGTTCTGGGTGGTGCTGTGCCTGTTGATCTCCCGTGGAGCCTGGAATTCCGGGGTCAATGCGGCGGCGCTCGCCTCATGCTGGGTGGTGCTTGCCCTGGTCGCCCCGGCACTGGCCAATGTGGGGATCGAGCGGGCGATTCCGGTAGAGCAGGGGGCCACCATCGCGCGGGCGCAGCGCGAGGCGGTGAACGGCGCCTGGGATATTCCCCGCGACCGGACCATGAAGCAGTTCTATGCCAGCCATCCGCAATGGCGTGATTCGGCGCCGCTTGGCGATGCGTTCCACTACAAGTGGTACCTGGCCTTCCATCAGAACGGCGATGACCAGGTTGCGCCCTTGGTGGCCGCGTACCGAGATGGCATCGAACGCCGGAACGCCGCCGCCGCGGCAGTGGGCTGGGTACTGCCTTCGGTAGGCCTGCAGGTCGCGCTGACCCGCATGGCAGAGACGGACATGCAGGCCCATCTGGCGTACCAGGACCGCATTCGCGGCTATCACGAAAGGCTGCGGCAGTTCTTCTACGGTTACCTGTTCACTGACAAGCCGTTCGTGAAGAGCGACTATGATCGGATACCCCCGTTCGAACCTGGGGAGTGAAACCACTCCGGGCTTGTCGCCAAGGGCCGGCGGTTGCCAGAGCGATTGCCGGTGCTTAGCATCGCTGCAGCACGATCGACCAGGTAGCGCCGGTTTCGTGCAATTCTTGTCCTGACCCTATGCAAACGGCTACGGGCCATGGCTTAGCCTTCCAGGATTGCAGTGTAGCGCTTTGCACGCCACGTACTTGTTTGGCGACTTCGCCGTCTTGGTTCATCCGGCTGACCTTCGCGCGCACTACCTGGCCGACGAGTGCGACAGTGATTTGTGGGACGCTTCTGGCGCAATGCCGAGCGCGGGCAGCAGCACGTGATCGATAACCTGCGTCAGGAACTTCAGCTCGAACGGCTTGCGCTGAATCATCGGCAAGGATCTCGATCGCGGCGATACCCTGAGCGACGCCGCCGGACTTGGCCAGATGGTTGGTATTGGATACCTGGTGCCGAATGAGTGCTATCAGTTGGCTGGAAGCTGTTCCGCAGCCTGCAATGTCGCGCGCATCCTTGCGACCTCCTTTTCATCGACCGGCTTGGCTGCATTGCCCCAGCTGTTTCGGATGTAATCCAGCGTTTCGGCTATTTCGCTCCGTCGACGGCACATAGAAATTTTCGGGCAGGTGAACTCCATCCACTACTGCGTTGTGTCTGACAACACTGCCCGCTCCCACCACGCAGTTGAACAACACGCTATTGAAGCCGATGAACACCCGCTCCTCGACGCGGCAAGGTCCATGGACAATGCCGCGATGCGCGATGGAAGTGCGTTGACCAATCACTACCGCGGCACCGTCTTTGGAGTGGATGACCACGCCATCCTGGATGTTGGAGTGAGAACCAATGACGATCGGCTCAATGTGCCCGCTCTCATCCATCTCATCCGCACGGATGACAGCGTAAGGACCAACGAACACGTGCTCGCCGATCTCGACACGACCACAGATGATGGCGGTGGGATCGACAAAGCTGCTTTCGTGGACAACGGGTAGATCGCCACGTGGGTTCCTCCGGATCATGCGGCTCGCCTTGAGCTTGACTGTGCCGTAACGAATGCCTTTGGGAAGAAGGCATCCAGACCGGCTTGGACGACCGGGGGCGGCAGCGCCTGGGTGATCAATACCATCCGGCTCACGCGGCCTCCCTGCGGCCAGTCCTCCAGCCATGTCTCCGGACTTATGACACCTTGAACTCCATGCAGCACCAAGGGCTTGTTCTCCGCCTCAATGTCCAGGATGGCCTTGAAGCGAAGGATCTGATGTCCGAACATGGTGAGAACCGTGGCCAGCCAGCATTTGAGTGCCATTCTGGACAGCGGAGCGGAGGCCTCAAACCCCATCACCTGGTAACGATTTCCATGGGGCTGAAGGGTGCCCTTGGCCGCTGCGAGGTTTCCCAACCCCAGCATTGCTGACGGATGGTGCGGGGCAAGAACATCCAAGCCGGACAATTCCAGTAAGGGCCTGCGCAGCTTCAGCCCGGGGTCGAAGATGGTCTGGCAGTCAATCCGACCTCCCTCGATCGCCTCGATTCTCGCAAACGGATTGCGCATCTGAAGATCTTCCACCAGCCGTTCCACTACCGAAGATTCTGTCCCATCGCACTTGGTGACCAAGATGAGGTCTGCCAGTGCGACCTGGGACGACGCCTCAGCGAACCTCTCGAGGTTCTCTGCGCCTCGTGCAGCATCGACCAACGTCACCACAGCCTCCAGATGAAAATGCGGGCTCAGGAGGGGGTCAAGCGTAAGCGCCTTGGCGATAGAGGCGGGGTCTGAGACCCCGGATGTCTCAATCACTACTCTTTCAAAGGGCGGCCGACGGCTCTGCACCCGCTGCTCAACAGCGTCCAAGAGGGCGCGGGTGAGATCACCATGCAGCGTGCAGCACACGCAGCCGTCGCTCAGCTCTACAACCATCTCTTCTTTGGCTTCGATCATCAACATATGATCCAGGCCAACTTGCCCGAACTCATTGATGACCACCAAGGCGTCGGTCAACCCACCAGTAGCGCAAATGTGGTTCAAGAGTGTGGTCTTCCCGGCCCCGAGAAAGCCCGTCACCAAGGTGGCCGGGATCGCAGCAGCGGTCATACGGCGGCTCCCCAGCTTGCAGCGGCGAAGGCATCGTGAGGGTGCAGGCTCTCCAAGTGGGTGACCTCGATTGAGCCCGCAGGATGCTTCTGTGCGAACGTTGAAAGCAACAGACGCACAGCGTCCTCGACAAACATGAGGTTCTGCCCGTTCCTGAGCGCAAATTCCTGCTCATCGGCGCGCTTTACCGGTCCTTGGGATGGCGTGCTCAATGCGCATTCGGCGTCCTCAATCAGGGGCACCAGGTTCCATTGCTCGTAGGGGCTGACCGCCACCTTGATCCTCGCAACGCTTCGCTGGCTGTGCGGGGTTGCCATCGTTCCATGCTTGGCGATCCAAGCGGCCACCTCTTGACTCATCTCACCCACTCCGGGAACGGGTCTTCCAGGTTCAGCCAGGAAGACGGGCCGCCAGCGAGCTCATCGTCCGACAGCAGGCAAGCATCAAGCGCCGAACGCGCAACCTGCTCATCCAAGCCCACGCCAATGACGGCTAGCTCCTGTCGGCGATCACCCCACTGGGCGTCCCATTGGCGGGCCATCGCAGCATGTTCCCGTGGATCGTCCACCATCTCGGCAGGAGGAAGCGGGGCAGTCCATTCCTGCAGGAGCGCGGCCTTGTTCCTGCCGCCGCCCAACAGGGTGATCGCTTCTGGCGGGATCCCGGTCAGCCCCGCTTCCACGCGATGGCGCGCCGCGAACCAGAACCCTGCTGCCTGGGTCTGAGTGGATCCACCCACAATGGACACCTCACCGACCCAATCCATCCCGACTGGCGAGCCAGAAGAAACCCTTTGCCCGGAGGGTCCCAGGAATGCCGCCCACCAACAGTCCGGCGAACCGGGCAGGGTGGAAGGGACGGGCATGCCGATATACAAAGCTGCTGATGCCGTACTCTTCAGTCTCCGGTACGTGTTCCCCGCGCAGCTCCTTCATCCAGCCAGGGGCAAGCTGTGCCTGGACATAGTCAAACAGTCCAGTGTTGAGGATCTTCTCGAGAGGCACGTTCCCTTGGGCGGCCTCCACCATCACTGCGTCATGGTTGAGCGAGCGGACCACCGCTTTGATCTTCAGCATCTCCGATTCGGGAATCAGGTCGCGCTTGCTCACCACGATCACATTGGCGAACTCGACCTGCTCTGCAAGCAGGTTGACCAGGCCACGGCTGTCGTCCGGACCGGCCTGCAGGTTTCTGTCTGCCAAGCGCTCTGTTGAGCCGAACTCCTTGAGGAAGTTCTGGCCATCAACGACGGTTACCATCGTGTCCAAACGGGCGATGTCGGAGAGAGAGAAGCCATCCGCATCCCGTACCGAGAAGGTCGCGGCCACGGGCATCGGCTCGCCGATGCCCGTGGACTCGATCAGGAGGTAGTCAAAGCGCCTTTCTTCCGCCAAGCGGCGGACTTCCTTGAGCAGGTCATCGCGCAGGGTGCAGCAGATGCAGCCATTGCTGAATTCAACCAGGGTTTCGTCCGTGCGGCTGAGCGAGGCTCCGCCGTCCCGGACCAACTGCGCGTCGACATTGATCTCACTCATGTCATTCACGATCACGGCAACCCGCAGACCTTTTCTGTTATTGAGGACCGCGTTCAATAGTGTGGTCTTGCCGGCACCCAGGAAGCCGGACAGGACCGTAACTGGAAGGCGACGGTCCGAGATAGGGATAAGCATGCAAATCAAATCCATCGAAGATATGTGATGTTATAACATATCTTTCAATAAAGCCTATCAGCCACGCCGCGCCTCAGTGGGCGACTTCCCGATGACGCGCCGGAAGGCCGCAGAGAACTTGCTAGGGTTCGCGTAACCGACTGATTGGGCGACCTCCGTCACGCGCGCGCCCCTCGACAACTCCGCGCGCGCCCAGTGCATGCGGTGATGGGTCAGGAACTCGTAAGGTGCCATCCCAGTGGCAGCGTGGATGGCTCGCCTGAAGCGCGTTTCGTCCATCCCGAGCACACCCGCCATCGTCTTGACGCTGGGTCGAACATCCCGCGAAGCATTGATGAATAACATGAGCGAACCAAGCTGATCCATGCTCAGCGGTCGAGTAGCGGTAACCGGCGGCGCCGTGGACAAGCACACCAGTCGCTGAAGAATCGACATCGCGCAAGCCCAGAGCAGCTTGTCGGAAAGCAGCCCGGTTTCCGACGTGGATGACATCGCATGAAGCAGCGCACTGATGGTCGCGTCCCGGTGGAGTGCGCCGGTAAGCGGGGACAGTCGTCGGGCATCGACCCGGTGCCGTTTCAGACTTGATCCATCAATTGCGATGCCAAGAACCTCTACCGCAGGGCTTCGGTATGTTCCCACCTGGCCGGGGATCACCACGTTGAACTGCCCTACGGACCAATTGGCATCCAGGCATTGACCGAGTGGACAGTGCTGCTCCAGACGGCCTCCGCCCCCAACCACCAGCGCCAGGCGCAGCTGGGCGGTCTGTCCCATTACCCCGGCGCTCTCAGGGAACCCCTGCCGAATGAAGGCCACGCTGCCATCGTCGGTCGATACCAGGGTAGGGGACCGCCCCGACAGTTTTGTGGAGAGCGTGTCCGCGACAGAGGAAGAAATGACGGAATCGGAGTCGTCCGCACGCATTTGGAGTAGCGCCATGAATCATTTGTTACATGATAACAGTTTGGTCCCCTCGGACCCTGATCTGCACTTGTGAGGTTCACTTGAGTTCCCCTGCACCCCTGGCAGCCGCGATTGCCGCCGCCTTGCTCGTTATCTCCACCCCTTCCTTCGCACAAGACACCGCCAGTCCAACCACCCTGGATGGCGTCCGGGTCACCGGCTCCAAGCGCGACACCCCATACCTGAAGAGCGATCTTTCCGTCACTGTCCTAAACCGCGAAGACCTCAAGGAAGCGGGCGTCGTCGAGTTTCGTGACCTGGACAAGCTGGCTCCCAATGTAAAGTTCAACGCGATGGGGCAGTTGAGCGATATGTACATCTCCATTCGCGGAATCGAATCCAACCCCTTCCTGGTCAACCGCGCTTCGGTCTACATCGACGGAATTCCGTTCAAGGAGCTCAGCAATGCGGTTCTCAACCAGGTGGAGTCCGTCGAAGTGCTGCGCGGGCCGCAAGGTACGCTCTACGGGGCCAACAGCGAGTCCGGCCTGGTTCTGGTGAAGACCAAGGGCCCGACCGATGCCATGGAAGGGGAGGCCAACCTGCGCAGCACGTGGTTCGGCAACGGCAATGGCAACAGCCTTGATGGCTTCATCGCCGGTCCGCTGACGCAGGGTGGGGGCCTCTCGGGATCGTTGGCCTTCATGGCGTCCGACGAGGACAGCTACCTGCGAAACCTCACCCCCTACAACGGCACCGAGGGCAAGGTCCGCGAAGGCTATCTGCAGGGCAAGCTGCGCTGGCGCCCCGGCGACTTCGTCACCGTCAATGCCTTGGCCTATCACCTGCGTACCCGGGCTCCCGGCATGTTCGAATACGAATATCTCCCGCTGGATGTCGGCCTTTACAACCGCACGTACGGGTCCCGCCTCAACGGCGGCCGGAATGCCGGCGACTTCACCTACATCAACGATGCACCCAAGCGCACCGAGAAGGATGAATCTGTTGCCGGCCTGAGTGCGCAGTGGCAGCTGGCAACCGGGACCCTCGATGTAGCCGCGTCCTACCGCACCCACGAGGACGTTTCTGCCGGCTACGACTTCGACATGACCGAGACCCCTGCGCTGGCCGGTCGCACCTACGACAAGCAGGATGCCTGGAACGGTGAAGCCCGCTTCAGCTCACCCGACGACCGCCACTTCACGTGGATGGCCGGTGTATCCACCTACCGCACCGACAAGGACTCGATTCTGGGTACCTTCGTGGGTCCGATCACGCGCGGCCTGAACAGCTATAACCTCGCGCCTCGGCAGACCGCCAAGGGAGAGGACTACAGTGTGTTCGCCACCGCCAGCTATACGTTCCCCGCAGTCCCCAAGCTCACCGCAAGCGTCGGCCTGCGCCATGAACAGGCGCGCCGCTCCACCGAGCAGCGTGCAGGTTCACTGGACCTGGCCGACGGTGGGCTGGTGCTGTACCGCGATGCCGCGCTGGAGCACACCTTCCATGCCACGCTGCCGAGGGTGTCATTGCGCTACGACGCCGCCGACGATCTGTCCTTCTATGCGGCCTCGGCAAAAGGCTACATTCCCGGTGGGTTCAACCTGGCCGCCGCCCAGAGCGACGAAGTGAATGACAAGGTGCTTCGGTATGAGTCGGAGATGATGTGGAGCCATGAAATCGGCTTCAAGATGAACGTCGGTTCTGGTCGTGGCCACATTGGCGGTGCGATCTTCCACATCACCTCGGATAACTGGCAGGAGATCCAGGTTGCCACCGATGCTGACGGACGACCGATCTCCTCGGACTACGTGGGCTCGGATGCTTCCATCCGCTCACGCGGTGCGGAACTCGAAGGCGCCTACGAGCTCGCCCCCGGCTTCACGTTGACCGCCAACGTCGGCTACGTGGATGCCAAGTACACAAAGCTGTGGGCGACCGTTGACGAGAACCTGGCGGGCAACCGGGTCAAGCTCACCCCGCACTACACCGGCTACCTTGCCGCCAGGTACCAGCACCCATCCGGGGTATTTGCGCGCGTGGAATCGGCGTTCACTGGTTCAAGCGCGCTGGACGAGCGCAACAGGGCCTATCAACGCGCCGTGGCTAATATCGGTCTGCAGGTCGGGTATGAACGAGGCCCTTGGACCGGCCGTCTGTTTGTCCAGAACCTGACTGACAAGCGGCGCGTGAACGGTTTGATCTTCGACAACCTGGCATTCGGCCGGGATGGCAACTATTACGGACCGATCGATGCCCCGAGAATCATTGGTGCAGAGGTAAGCCGTAGCTTCTGAGTGCGAGGAGCACACCACAGGATGGCATGCCGCGGACTGGTTGCGGCATGCACGTCTGAAATCGCCAGTTCGGCGAGGTCGGTTCGGGTCGCTAAGGATAGCCTGGCGACTGAGCGGAAGTGACCGCTTTCGGCCGATAGCGGTCATTGGCAGGGCAGGGTATAGGGATGTTTATCGGGGGGTAGGGAAGAGCCGTTTTCGATCCGTGGCCATCTGCTTGCGGGCCCAGGATGACGTACACGGGCCGCCCGCATCGCTGTACCAAGAGCTTATGGGTCGAGGCACCACAGTTCGCAACGCCTTATGATCCAAACGACAATGGTTTAGACCTAAGCGCAAGACGTTGGGCGTGATCTAAATTGGATTCAACAGTCTCCACGAGCATATGCAGCATCGGGGCCTTTCAAGTCTCACACTTCGTGACACCTGACGCAGCCTGACGTAGTGTCAAGCAAGAGAGCGCGGTGGATATCTGGTCGACCAATGAAAGTGAGCTTAGGCGGGATCAGCAGTGCTGCTGTGGCTCGGGGTAAATCACATAACTAAGTGACCTAACTTTTTCGCATTGCTATGGCGATGTCTCAAGTTCGCTGTAGTGCGTTGGGAGTGACCGCGTTCGCTGCATGAAATGTGGCGACTCCCTGCAGGAGATGACTCAAGTTGTCCCACGACCCAGTGGACTTGAAACCATCAGAATTTGTCGCCGTCGAAGATCCGGATAGCTCGGCAACGCCCATGGGAGTGCAGGAACGCAGGGTGCGCTGGGCTCAAAGCTCGGACACATCATTTCGCATAATGTATATTATGTAAGACGCAAGCTGTGTTCATAGCGAACGCGCATTGCAGCCAAACGCTCCAAGCAATCCCCATGCTAGCCCCACGCCATGACTACTTCTCCTCTCCCGCAGGCGTGCGATCCAAGGGGCGTTTCCATGGCCAGAACCCCTCGACTTCCAGGACCACCGACCAGCTGAGGAAGGTCCGGATGATGACAAGCAGGCCCAGGGAAAGAATTGCGCGGAGGGTGCTGTCCAGCGCAACCGTACGGATGATGTCCGCCGCCACCAGTATTTCCAGACCCAGCAACAGCGCCCGTCCGAGCCTGCGACGGAACCTTTCGTAGCTTTCCACGCGGTCCTTGTGCTGCACGGCCAAGGCGATCACGTAGACCGCTGTCGACACCACAATGGTCACGACGATCAACGCGATTGCCAGCAACTCTATCGCCAGAGCCGACCATTCGACCCAATGGATCGCAGCCTCTTCGCTCAGCATGAAAATGCTCCGAAAGGTCAGTGTTCCCATCGCAACTGGACGCCCTCAGCGAGCTCCGAATCGGCAAGCGTTTGCAATCCAGTCGCAACTTGCGAGTGTCTAGCCTGAGGAGGTTCGGACAGGGCAACCAGCGTTTAAATACCTAGCCCAGGCCAGTAAAATTACGTGGCCTGTCATTGGGGTGGCATGGGTGACATTGTGGTGAAATCTCCAGCTACCGGCGGTCAATCTATGCCTTTGTACGCGTTCAGCAGGCGGTCGATCCCGGCTCGCGTGATGCGTCACGCAAATGGGCGGGAACTGCAGGTCAGGGGCTGACCTCGTCGCGTTGCCGCTCGATCTGGAGCAGCACGTCGGCCTTGCCCTCTTCCGCCGGCATCCGCCGGACCAGGTTCCGCAGCATCTGCAGGTCCTGAAGCCAGCCCAGCCCGTCACTGGTCTTGTGCAGTGCCTTCGCCTTCCTGTTGCTGGCAACATGGCCCTTGGCATCTCCGCCCAACGCACCGATCGCCTGCCCGGCATCGAGTTGCATGCGCAGTCGTCGCACACGTCTTCGCCAACGGTGGATGGCTTCGGCGTCACCGTCCGAAGCCGCGCGGGAGGCCGCCCGCTTCACCCGTCGCTCGCTGCGTGCGAGCGCGGCCCGAACGTGCCGCCGTCGCAGGCGCTCCCATGGCTGGGCCTCAAGCCGCTGCAGAACGCGCTCGATCGTCCTTCGCCTGCGTGCAAATTGCGGGTCGATGGCCGCAGCCTGCTGCAGAATGCCCGCGCGCCTCTGCTCAAGCGTGCCCACTACTGCCGCCCAGGCGGGACCGGGGTGCAAGGCCTGAAGCCGTTTGGCCGCCTCGACCACCACATGCGCATCCCGAAGCGCTGAAAGGCTTTTGCCGAGCCGTCGGAGCGAGCGGTCCTCCCGCTCGAGCTCGAAGTCATCCTCATCCAGCAGGGCAAGCACCGCCCGCATGCGCCGGATGGCTTTGCGTGCCGCATGGATGCCCTCGTTCTGGTCGTCCGGGGCAGCCAACGCTGCCACGACACGAGCGCCGTCCTGCGCCAGGAGCTCCCGCGCTACCGCACCAGGTGCATCTGCCAGCATGGGTGACTCCGCGCCATGACGTCGCCAGAGTGTATCGAATCCGCTCAGCCCGGCCCGGCATGTCGGGCTGCTCAGGATCCAGCCTGGGCATCCAGGACACGTTCGACAAACGCCACCGCATTGCGCAGCACCTCGTCGAAGTCGGCCGCTTCGGCCACATCGGGCTGGATCCAGCGCTGGTCCCGCAACGCGACCACGAACACGAAGGCGGGCTTGCCCTGCGGCTGCCACGCGGTCACATGGAAATCCTGTCCACGATACGACGCATCCAGCGTGGCACTGGCGACAGTGGCCTGCCCGGCCTGCCGCGACGCGTCGCCCCATACGTCGCCTGCCTGGGCTGCCTGCTCCGGATCCCGCACCTCCGCGCCGAAGCGCACCAGCCGGGCGGCTGGCAGGCGGCTGTACCTGCCGGAGGACACATCGGAGATTCCGCACAGCGCGGTCGGGCGCGGGCCACGCACCTGCATCAGGCCAGCGGAGGAACGGTTGGAAGTCAGTCTGGACATCGGGCCTGCCCCACTATCGGTTCGCAGGCCAAAGTCTGCCGGGCGAGTCCCGTCCGGCGCATCAGTAAAGCCGCGCGGAGAGTGTGAGTAGTCTTACTTAGCAGCAACGAAAACGTGTGCGCGAACATCCCATTGCCGCCCGGCACGCTCAGTAAATCTACTGGCCCGTTCTTCCACGCGCTTTTCATGCGCCCGGTACAACCCTGTGTGCAGTCCGGCTCACGCCGCGAGGAATGCCCCATGCTGCCCGCCCTGCTCCGACGTATCGCCGTACAGCTGTTCGACAATGGCGTGTTGCGGCTGATTTTCGAGAACACGCGCAACATGGCGGTGTCCTCGCTGATCACTGCCGCCGGGCTGGAAGTCGTCCGCGCGGGGCCGGGCGACCTCGACCTGGTCAACCCCACCGTGGCCGGCTACGTGGTGGTCACCATCGGGGTCAGCCTGCTGCTGCTGAACCTGGGCGACGGGCTGTGGCGGCTGAGCCGCATGAAGTCGCACCTGGTCCTGCAGATCCTGCTGTGCGGCGCCTACGCCTTCATCTTCTGGCGCGTGGTGTACCTGGTGCTGTACTTCAAGGCGGGCGGCGGGATGAGCATGAATACCGGCGGCTGATCCGCTCAGCGCGCATCCTTGTAGATCTTGCCGTCCTTCATGATCACGTCGAAGTTGGCGTCTGGATCGGCAATGACGTTGATGTCGGCCAGTGGATCGCCATTGACCAGCAGCAGGTCCGCCAGCGCCCCCTCCTCCACCACGCCGACACGCCCGGCATAAGGGCTGCGTTTGCCCGACAGCGCCAGCAGCTGGGCGTTGGTGCCGGTGGCCATCACCAGCGCTTCGGCCGGCGTGTACCAGCGGGTCAGGCTGGCCAGGATGCGGTTCTGCTGTGAGGCCAACGCACTGGAAAACAGCACGTCGGTGCCGAACGCGGTCTTGAGCTTGTACTTGATGGCGAAGCGGTAGGTCTGGTCGGTGCCGGCGAACACCTCCTGCGCTTTCTGCCACTGCTCCGAGCCCTTCGGGAAGGCGTTGGCCAGCTCCGGCGGGAACGGCTGCGTGCTGAGCCAGGTGCCGGTATCGCGGATGCGGCGGGCAGTGGCGTCGTCCATCAGGCTGCCGTGCTCGATGCACTTCACCCCGGCACGGATGGCGCGCTGGATCGCTTCCGGGGTGTAGGCGTGCACCGTCACGTAAGTGCCCCAGTCGGTGGCTGCTTCCACCGCCGCGCGGACTTCCGGTTCGGTGAAGGTCACCACGTCCAGCGGGCTGTGCGGGGAAGAGACGCCACCGCCGGCGGTGAGCTTGATCTGGCTGGCGCCCCGCATCAGCTGCTCACGCACGCGCACCCGCAGTTCGTCCGGGGTATCGGCAATGGCGCTGTCACCCAGTACGTCATGGCGCGAGCCGGGCTGGCCCACGGTGCGCGGCAGGTCGGAGGCCTCACGGAAATCGCCGTGGCCGCTGGTCACGGTGATCATCGCGCCGGAGGGCCAGATGCGCGGCCCGTCTGCGTGGCCGGCATCGATGGCCGCTTTCAGGCCCCACACCGCGCCGCCAACGTCACGCACGGTCGTGAAGCCGCGCAGCAGCGTCTTGCGGGACTCTGCCCCGGCCACGATGTTGATGTAGCCCGTATCGGCCGTCATCAGCGTCTGGATCGGGATGCCGGCGAACATGCTGTGCCAGTGCATGTCGATCAGCCCGGGCATCAGGGTGCGGCCGCGCCCGTCAATGCGGCGCGCGCCGGGCGCGTCGATCGCGCCGGCCGAGATGCGCGCGATGGTGTTGCCCTGCACCAGCACGTTGCTGGGTGCGGAGAGGCGGCCGTGGGTGCCGTCGAAGATGCGGACGTTGGTGAACAGCGTGGCGGCAGGTGCCACGCCGGTCGCCGGCGGCGGGGAGGCATCGCCCTCCGGTGCCTGCTGCAATGCCGAATGCGCGCCTGCCGACGCGGCCAGGCCAATCGAAACCAAGGCACCCAGAATCCGGACAGTCAGTCGTTGCGACATGGCACTGCGCCCCCGTGGCGGTTGTTGCGCTGGTATAGGAGCGGACACGTTAGGGCCATGTGTTTGCGGAAAATACTGGTGCGGGTTTCACTGCTGCATAACCAAGCCGGGCGGGTAATTGGACGATCTCCCAGGAGTGGCCTGTCATGACCGTGTTCTCCCGACTTGGCAAGGACCCCGGCTCCATCGGTGTGGCAATGAAGTCCAGCTGGCAGCGCCTGTTGATCGTGGGCGTGCTGCTGCTGGTGTTGGGCGCGTTCGGCATTTACGCCTCCTCCTTCATGGTCCGCACCATGACGGTGCTGGTGGCCGGCCTGCTGGTGATTGCCGGTGCATTGCAGCTGACCGAAGCGTTCCTGCTGCATGGCCTGCCCAGTTTTGCCATGACCATCCTGCTGGGGGCGGCGCAGATCATCGGCGGCATCGCCATCTACACGCACCCCGAGTGGGCCGCGTACGCCGTGGCGACCACGGTGGCCGCCGTACTGGTGGTGCAGGCCATCGCGCAGATCAGCCTGGCATTCCGGTTTGCACCCGGCGGCAAGCGCTGGATCTCCCTGGTGTCGGGGCTGGTAGCGCTGGTGGCCGCGGTGGTGTGCGTGAGCGGCGTGGCCTGGGCCGGGCGCGCCTCCGCGTCCTGGGGCGTGGGGTTGGCGCTGCTGGCCATGGGCGTGGCGTACATCGCCATCGCCCTCCTGTTCCGGCAGGACCGGGATCCTGCGGCCTCCCCTGCGCAGCGCTAGAACGCGCCCTCCAGGTAGGTGTAGATGTAGTTGGAGCCGCCATCGACGGTGCCCAGCATCTGCGCCGAACCGAAGATGCCGGAGCGGTGCGAGACCCCGAAACCGAAATACAGCTCGTGCCAGCGCTCGCTGCCGAAGATGTCACCCAGGCTCACATCGATGCTGGGATCCAGGTAGTTGAGCACCTTGGACGTGTTGCGCTCGCGGCGCGCCTGCGACTGCACTTCCGCATACGGCACGCGCTCGGCATAGGACACGCCGAAGCCGAAGCCAAGCCGGGTCTTGACCCGGTGCGACCACGGGAAGCCGTAATAGAAGCCCTTCATGTAGGCATCGATCTGCCAAGAATCCGGCTGGTGCCCCTTCTCGTCGTGGCGCAGTACGCCCACGTAGCCGACCAGGTCGAGCGGCCAGCCGTTGAGGCCTGACACGAACGGGCGGCCCACGTGTATGCCCCAGATGTCGGTGGGATCGTCATCGTTGAGGCTGACGCAGCTGAAGGTCATGATCTTGACCAGGTGGCAGCCGTCGTCCGAATCGCGCCCGTAGAACACCTTCACGTAGGTGGGGGTGCCCTCCTTGTCCCAGCGCACCTGGCCGTTGCCGAAATCGTAGGCGGCGCCGACCATCGCGCCCCACTGCATGTCGCTGTCCACCAGCGGGCTGTTGCGGATGGTGCTGGAATAGCGCTTGGCGAACACGCCGCCGACCAGGCTCCAGTTCTGCAGGATGCGGTAGCGGCCGTACAGGCCGGCGGTGATGTCCAACCCGCTGCCGGCCGAATACTCGGTGCGCTCCGGAGTCACCTCATAGGACTCCACGCCGAAGTAGTAGTCGTTGAGCTTGGCACTGCGCCAGCCCAGGGTGAGCACCGGCTGCAGCGCCCAGCGGTCGCCACGCAGCGTATACCCGTACCCGGCGCGCACTTCGGTGCCGTTGGAGTTGTTGGAAATGTCCTGGCGGACCGTGAAATCCAGTGCGTGGTTGTCGTGCTTGAAGTAATAGCGCGCGCCGATGTCGGCCTCGCTGTTGCGGGTTTCCATGCCCTCGAGGATGTCGGGGGTTTCGTCTTCCGGATAGCCTTCCAGCCGCCGTTCGACGAACAGTTCCAGGCCCTGGTCCTCGCGCGGGGTGAAGCGCACGCCGGCCGCGTTGGAGCGCAGGAAGAAGCGCTCGCCCTCGTACAGGTACAGCGGCATGATATCGACCCGGTCGTCGGCGCCCTTGTACGGTGACGATTCGATCCTGCCGAGGAAGCCCAGCCCGGCGCTGCCGGGCTCTTCCAGGATGGTGCCGAGCATGGCGTCCTGCGCGGCCACCGGCGCGGCGGCGGCCAGTGCGCTGACCAGCAGCATTCTTCGTAGTCTGCGCGTAGCCATGACGTCTCCTATTTCACGAAGTCGTACTTGAGCGCGGTCTGCAGGCGGAACACATCGCCGCTGGCGCCACTCTGCTCCTGCAGCTTGCCGTACAGCAACTCCGCGCCCCAGCTCCAGCTCGGCGCCGGCTGCCAGATGATGTTGGCGGCGGCGTAATCGCTGCGGCGGAACACGGTCGGGTCGAGCAGCTGGTCACGTTCCAGGTACAGCCGGCTGTAGGTCACGGTGGTGCGCCAGCGCTGCGACCAGTGGTGCGTGTAGCCCAGCCATCCGCCGTACTGCTGCAGCACCTGCAGGTCGCCTTGGGGATCGACCACGCCATCAAGGTTCAACCCGCCAAGATCGCCGATGAAGGCTGAGATGCCCTGCCCGCCCAGCGCACCGAACACCATGTAGTCGCCATTGTCGCCCCAGCCCCAGGTGCCGCTGAGGGCCAGCCCGCCGGCGGTGGCGCTGTCGCTGCCCTCATTGCTGTCCTGCGCCGAATCGTAGGCCAGGTACCGCAGCAGGCCGGACGCCTGCAGGCTGCCCCAGTCCGCTTCATGCCGGGCGGCCAGCACCAGGTTGGGTGCGGCCGTGCGCGAGCGTTGGGTGGCCCCATAGAACTGCAGTTCGGGCGCGCGATGCTCGGCCGCGAGGATGAACTGGTTGCCGTTGCCCAGCGGGAAGTACTGGCGGATGCTGGCCACGCGCGCCGACGGCGATGCGCCAGGGCCGGCGAAATCCAGCGTATCCGGGCCCGAATCCAGGTCCATGAAGGCCGACCAGCCAAAGCCCACGTAGGTGTTGCCCAGCTGCCCCCACGCATGCCGCAGGCGGTAGCCGTAGCTGCCGCCGGAGCCGAAGAAGTCGTTCTGGATCAGGAAGCGCAGTTGCCCTGCGCCGGTATCGCGGCGGCCCTCGAGGGTGAGCCGGGTCTGGCGGGCGTGCATGTTGAAGCGGGTGCTGTCGCGGCCGCCGTCCACCGGAATGTCGGAGGTGATGAACTGGTCGCTGTCGCCGGCATCGCCGCTGTCGAACATTGCATCCAGCTTGGCGTAGCCACCCAGCCGCAGCCACGTGCCGGTGCCGGGGATGAGGAAGAAGCCCTCCAGTTCATCGCCCGGGGGCACTTCGTTGTCCACGCGGGCCGACGCCTGCTCGTCCTCGTCGAAGGTCTCGCGGGCCGGCAGCGGCGACGGCGGCACGTTCAACGCCGCAGGCGACGCCGCGACCAGCGGTGCGGCGGGCACCGATACCGCGCCCGGCGCAGCCGCCGCGGCAGAAACTGGCGCGGTGGGCGTGGCCGTGCCGGGCGCCGCTGGCGGCGCATTGGCCTGCCCGGATTCGAGTGCCTGGATCCGCGCGGTGAGCATGTCCACGGTCTGGCGCAGCCGCAGGATCTCCGCGTCCTGGGAAGCGTCGCGGGTCTGGGCCACGACGGCGCCCGGCAGCAGCACGGCGGCCAGGCAGAGGGTTCGGGTGGGAATGCGCATGGAAAACGGCCCTCGCTGGGAAGTCGGGAACACGAAAGGGAATCAGTCGACGGGGATCTCCCGTTGGCCCTGGCCGCCGCCCAGTGCGGCGTACAGGTTCACCGCGTCCTGCAGCGCGGCTGCGCGCAGTTGCAGCAGGTTCTGTTCGGCGGCGAAGTGGTTGCGCTCGGCATCCAGTACTTCCAGGTACGGGGTCAGGCCGACGTCGTAGCGGTCGTGCGCGGTGACCACCAGCGCCTGCTGCACCTCCACCGCGCGGATCTGCGCCTGGATCTGCCGGTCGTTCTGTTCGGCGGCCACCAGCCCGCTGGCAACTTCGCGGAAGGCGTTCTGCACGGTGGACTGGTAGGCCGTCTCCCGCTCGTCGCGGGCGGCGTTGGCCCCGTCAACGCGCGCACGGCGGGCACCCCAGTCGAGCAGCGGCAACACCGCGCCGGCCCCGAACGACCACACCCGGTTGCTGTCCGAGACCAGCCCGGACAGCTCGTTGGAGGCGTAGCCGCCCGCGCCGGTCAAGGCGATGATGGGGAAGTACAGCGCCCGCGCCACGCCGATGTTGGCGTTCGCGGCACGCAGCTGGTGTTCGGCCAGGCGCACGTCGGGGCGCGCTACCAGCAGCGCCGAGGGCAGCCCTGGATCAAGCCGGGTCAGCTGCGCGTCGGGATCCAGCGGCAGCCCGGGCGGCAGTGCCGGCGGCAGCGGCGCGCCGACCAGGAACTGCAGCAGCTGCAGCGCCTGGCCCTGGGTGCGCCGCAGTTGCGCCAGCTGCAGTTCGGTCTGGGTCACCAGCGCATAGGACTGGTTGAAATCAATGGACGACGTCAGCCCGGCATCCATGCGCAGCTGGGCCAGTTCCAGGGTTTCGTTACGGCTGGCCAGCGACCGCTCGGCCAGCACGATGCCTTCGTCGCTGGCGCGTACGGCGTAGTAGCTGGCCGCGACGTTGGCGACCAGCGACAGTTCCGCCGTGTTCCGGGCCTCCTCGGTGGCCAGGTACTGGCGGCGCGCCACTTCGTTGAGGTTGGCGACGCGGCCCCAGAAATCCAGCTCGAACGACGGGATGCCTACCTGCAGCCCATAGCTGTCGACGGTGACCCGGGGCGCGCCGTCGGCGGCGCTGAGCGGTGTGCGCAGGCGCTGGCCGGAGGCGCTGGCATCCAGCCCGGGCAGGCGCTGGCTGCGCTGGATGCGGAACTGGGCGCGCGCCTGTTCGATCCGCGCAGCCGCGCCGGCGAGGTCGCGGTTGTACACCAGCGCCTTGCCGATCAGGTCGCGCAGTACCGGGTCGTGGAAGAAGCTCTGCCACGGAATGCCCGGTGCCAACGCCCCTTCGGCAGCAGACGACGGAAACCGGTCCGGAACCAGTGCATCGGGCCGCACGTAAGTGGGCGAAAGGTTGCAGCCGCACAGCTGGCAGACCGCCAGCACCGCGCCCAGCCGCCAGAACAGGCCGCTACGCATCGGTGTCCTCTTTCGGTACGGGCGCGGCGGGATCGACCGTGCGCGGACGCGCACGCCGGCGCAGCAGGAAGTAGAACAGCGGGGTGAAGAAGATCCCGAACAGGGTGGCGCTGAGCATGCTGCCCAGCACACCGGTACCCACCGCCTGGCGGCTGGCCGCGCCGGCGCCGGTGGCGATCACCAGCGGCACCATGCCCACGATGAAGGTCAGGCTGGTCATCAGGATCGGCCGCAGGCGCTGCTGCGCGGCCTGCAGGATCGCATCGCGCACCGGCACGCCGCGCGCTTCCTCGTCGAGCCCGAACTGCACGATCAGGATCGCGTTCTTGGCGGCCAGGCCGATGATGGTGACCAGGCCCACCGTGAAGTACACGTCGGCCGACATGCCGCGTGCGGCGGTGAACACCACCGCGCCGAGGATGCCCAGCGGCACCACCAGCAGCACGATCACCGGAGTCACCCAGCTTTCGTACAGCGCGGCCAACAGCAGGAACGCCACGATGAAGGCCAGGCCGAGCAGCATGCCCACCTGCCCCGACGCTTCGCGCTCCTCACGCGCGGTGCCCGTCCACTCGTGACGCATGCCCGGCGGCAGCACCTCGTCGGCGATGCGCTCCATCTCCACCAACGCCGCGCCGCTGGAGACGCCGGGCGCGCCCTGCCCCGACACCGTGGCCGAGAGGAAGCCGTTGTAGCGCTCCACCTGCTGTTCGCCGACCGTCCAGCGGGTGGTGGCGAATGCGGAGAACGGCACCGACTGGCCGTTGCTGCCGATCACCCGCAGGTCGGACACATCTTCGGCGCGCATGCGCTGTTCGGCATCGCCCTGGATGAAGACCCGCAGCACGTTGCCCTGGCGCACGAAGTCGTTGACGTAGGCCGAGCCGAACATGATGCCCAGCGCCTGGTTGACCTGCGACAACTGCACGCCCAGCGCACGCGCCTGGGTGCGGTCGATATCCACGAACAGCTGCGGGGCGCGCGGCATGCCCTCCGGGCGGACGCCACTGAGCCGGTCGTTGGCCGCGGCCCGCGCCGCGATCCCCATGGCGGCCGCGCTCAAGCCGGCACCGCCTACGCCGCTGCGGTCTTCAATCTTCATGCTGAAGCCGGAGGCGTTGCCCAGCGACTGGATGGCCGGCGGGTTGAGCGCGAACACCTGCGCCTGCGGGATGCGGGTGAACGCCGCGCTCATGCGCGCGGCCAGCGACATGGCGCTTCGCTCGCTGCCGCTGCGCTCGGCCCACGGGTGCAGGTCCACGAAAGACATGCCCACCGCCTGGCCCTGGCCAAAAAAGCTGAAGCCGATCACCGTGGCCACGTTGCGCACTTCCGGCTGCTGCCGCAGGATCGCCTCGGCCTGCTCGGCCGCGGCACGGGTGCGCTCCATGGTCGCGCCGGGAGCGGCGTTGTACGCCACGAAAATGTAGCCCTGGTCTTCGGTGGGCAGGAAGCCGCCCGGCAGGCGCGCATACAGCAGGCCGGTGATCAGCGTGACCACCACGAACACGCCGATCCACAGCCACGGGCGCACCAGCATGCTGCCCACCCAGCCAGCGTAGCTGCGGCTGCTCTTGTCCAGCCCGGTGTTGATGGCGCTGAACAACCGCCGGCCGGGTCCGCCCTTGCCTGTCTGTTCCTTGGCCGGGCGCAGCATTGCACCGCAGATGGCCGGGGCCAGGGTCAGGGACAGAATCGTGGAGACCACCAGCGATACGCTGAGCGTGACCGCGAACTGGCGGTAGATGCCGCCGGCCGAACCCGGGAAGAACCCCATAGGAATGAACACCGCCAGCAGCACCAGCGTGGTGGCGATGATCGCGCCGGACAGCTGCCCCATGGCCTTGGCGGTCGCTTCGCGGGGTGGCAGGTCCTCCTCGCGCATGATCCGCTCGACGCTCTCGACGATTACGATGGCGTCATCGTTGAGGATGCCGATCGCCACCACCATCGCAAACAGCGACAGCAGGTTGATCGAGACCCCGAACGCCAGCAGGCCAAGGCACGCCCCCAGCAGCGAGACCGGCACCACGATGGTGGGCAGGAACACCGCGCGCCAGCTCTGCAGGAACAGCAGCACCACGATGGAGACCAGCACCAGCGACTGCAGCATGGTCACCGCCACGCCGTTGACCGATTCGGTGATGAAGGGCGTGGTGTCGAACGGGGTAGTCCACTGCATGCCGTCCGGGAAGCTGGTTTCCAGGTCCTGCATGCGCTGGCGCACCGCCGTGGCGGTGGACAGCGCATTGGCGCCGGTGGCCAGCGAAACCGCCAGGCCGGCGGTTTCCTGGCCATTCAAACGCAGGTTGAAGGCGTAGTTGTCGTTGCCCAGTTCCACCCGCGCCACATCGCCCAGCCGCACGGTGGCAGCGCCCGGGGTGGCGCGGATGATCACCTGGCGGAATTGTTCGGGGGTGCTGAAACGCCCGCGCATGACGATCTGCGCGGTGGTTTCGGTGGACGGCGTGGTCGGCTGCAGGCCCAGGCCACCACCGGCGGTCTGCGCGTTCTGCTCACGCACCGCCGCCATCACTTCGCCGGGCGAGATGCCGTAGCTGACCAGCTTCTCGCGGTCCAGCCAGATCCGCATCGCGTAGCTGGAACCAAAGAGGGTAACGTCGCCCACCCCGTGCACGCGGCGCAGTTCGTCGGCGATGTTGCTGTTGGCGTAGTCGCCCAGCTCCAGCGCCGAATAGCGGCCCTTGTCGGACTGTAGCGAGATCAGCATCAGGAAGCCATTGCTGGCCTGGGTAACCCGCACGCCCATCTGCCGCACTTCATCGGGCAGCCGCGGCTCGACCCGGGCCAGGCGGTCCTGCACCTGCGACCGGGCGATATCCAGGTCGGTACCGCTGCGGAAGGTCACCCGGATCTGCGCCGTGCCATTGGCACGGCTGGTGGAGATCATGAACAGGAAATCGTCCACGCCGCTCAGTTCGTTCTCGATCACCGAGGTCACGGTACGGTCCAGCGTCTGCGCGTCGGCACCGACGAAGGTGGCCGAAATGCTCAGTGAGGGTGGCGCCACGTCGGGGTACTGCTCCACCGGCAGGCTGACCAGGGCGATGCCGCCGAACAGGATGGCGAACAGCGCGATCACCCACGCCAGCACCGGCCGGTAGACGAAGTAGCCACTCATGGGGCTTTGGCCTTCGCCCTGGGGTCTGCGTCGGGCTGGATCGCCACGGGCTGGCCGGGCTGGATCTTGTGCCAGCCATCGACAATCACCTTGTCGCCGGGGGTGAGGCCCGACTGCACCACCCAGCGTCCGCCGGCCTGCCCGGCCAGCGTGACCGCGCGGCGCACCGCGACGTTCTCGTCATTGACCAGCATCACCGTGGCTTCGTCCTCGCCCACCTGGATGGCGCGCTCGGGCAGGCTGGTGCCGTTACGGATGCTGCCGATGGCCAGGATGCCGCGCACGAACTGGCCCGGCAGCAGCCGGCCATCGGGGTTGGCGAAGCGTGCACGCAGCGTGCGGCTGCCGGTGGCCGGGTCGATGGCGGTTTCGCTGAAGTCGACGACGCCCGCTTCGGGCAGCCGGACATTGCCGTCGAGCAGGATGGTCACCTGCACCCGGTGGTCGTCGCCCACGTCGATGCGGCCGTCGGCGACGCCGCGCTCGAGCTCGTTCATGGCGATGTTGGACGGATTGAAGATCACGAATGCCGGGTCGACCTGGTCGATCCGGGTCAGCAGGGTGGCTGCGGCCGCACTTACCAGCGCGCCTTCGCTGACCTGGGCCCGACCGGTGCGCCCTTTGATCGGCGCGCGTACCGTGGCATGGTCCAGCTGCAGCGTGGCGCGGTCCACCGCCGCCTGCGCTTCCATCAGCGCGGCATCGGCCTGGCGGAATGAGGCCTGCGCCGATTCGTATTCCTGCACGCTCACTGCCTTGCGCTGTACCAGGGTTGACAGCCGCGCACGCAGCGAAGACGTCTGCGCCTTGGCGGCTCGGGCCGAGGCCAGTGACGCACGCGCCTGCTGCAGGCGTGCCTGCAGGTCGCGCGGATCGATCTGGAACAGCGGCGCGTTGGCCTCGACCTCGGTGCCGTCGACATACAGCTGGCGCTCGACGATGCCATCGGCGCGCGCACGCACTTCGGCTGAGCGGCTGGCTTCGACCCGCCCCGGCAGTTCCACCAGGTTCGGCACGGCCTGTGCCTTGACCACTTCCACGGCCACCAGCGTGGGCGGTCGCTCGCCGCCGTCAGGCCCACCACCCCGCCCACAGCCGACGGCCAGCGCAACCGCCGCCAACAGCCATGCACGCGCCATCCATCCAGGGGATTGCATCCTTCCGGCCTCCGCGGTTCGCACGGCAGCGGCGCAGGACCGACCGCCGTGACGGGAAATGTCGGCGCAGCGTCTAGAAACTCACCGCGTCGCGGATCAACGGACAGGTCATGCAGTGGCCACCACCGCGGCCACGCCCCAGCTCGGCCCCGACGATGCTGATCACTTCGATGCCCTGCTTGCGCAGGTCGGTGTTGGTCTGGGTGCTGCGGTCGTAGGCCACCACCACGCCCGGCGCCATCGCCACCAGGTTGTTGCCGCTGTCCCACTGCGAACGCTCCGCCGCATAGCGGTCGCCGCCGGATTCGACGATGCGCAGCTGCTTGAAGCCCAGCGCTTCGGCCACCACGTCGTTGAAGTGCTTCTTCTCGAACACGATCTCGAAGCCGGGCGCCTTGTCGCTGGGATGCAGCGATACGGTGTGGATCTGGTCGACGATGCCCGGGAACACGGTCACCACGTCGCGGTCGGCGAAGGTGAACACCGTATCCAGGTGCATGGCCGAGCGCAGCTTGGGCATCACCGCCACGATGACCCGCTTGGCCGCGCCGTTTTTGAACAGCGACTGGGCCAGCTGGGTGATGGCGGTGCGCGAGGTGCGCTCGCTCATGCCGATCAGCACGATGCCATTGCCCGGAATCAGCACATCGCCGCCCTCCAGCGTGGCATTGCCGTGGTCCACGGTGGGGTCACCGAACCAGATCGGGAACTTGGCCTTGGTGAAATCCGGATGGAACTTGTAGATCGCGGTGGTCAGGATGGTTTCTTCATGCCGCGCCGGCCAGTACAGCGGATTGAGGGTCACGCCCTGGTAGATCCAGCAGGTGGTGTCGCGGGTGTACAGCGTGTTGGGCAGCGGCGGCAGCAGGTAGCCGACGATGTCCGGCTGGGCGCGCGCGGCCTGCAGCGTGGGGCCGGCGAAGTCGTCCGGCAGGTCGAACACGCTCAGGCCGCCGATCAGGGTTTCGGCCAGCTGCCGCGCCGACAGCGATTGCAGGTAGGCGCGCACTTCAGTCATGAATTCCACGCCCACTTCGTTGGCGTTGATCTGGTGGTCCAGGATCCAGTTGCGGGCCTCGTCCAGCTCCAGCGTCTCGGTCAGCAGATCGTGCATCTCCACCACGTCCACGCCACGGGCGCGCATCTTGGACATGAAATCGAAATGATCGCGCTTGGCGTTGTCTACCCAGATCACGTCATCGAACAGCAGGTCGTCCTTGTTGCGGGGCGTGAGCCGGCTGTGCGCCATGCCAGGCGCACAGACCATCACCTTCTTGAGGACGCCAACTTCGGAATGAACGCCATAGACAGTTGCACTGGACATTGCGGGCCTCTCCATTTCGCGAAAACAAACAGGGAAAGCGAAGCCTCCGCCTGTCATTGCGGCGGCCACGGGATGTGCTCTCGTTGCGTGCAGAACTAGTCCCGAAAAGGTAAAACCCACGTGAGCGTCGGAATCTGGATAGTGAGCAAAAAGCCCCGTAAATGCTGAATGTGTTGCACTGGTTGGCGCCGCGATTTCTTTCACATCGCCGTTACCGGTCGCGTAGTTAATCGCTGCTCCATGGAGCACATTCCAGGGCCAGGACGGCTGGCCACTTCGCAGTCCCGCGCATTCATTTGATGGAGACACACGATGAAACTTTCCCAGGCAGGCGCCGCGACGGCGCTGTTGGCATCGGCCCTGTTCATGACCGCCTGCGCCACCCACACCACGCCCAGCACGTTCAACCGCTCCGAGGTCGGGCGTGCCCAGGACGTGCAGATGGGAACGGTCCAGTCCATCCGGGCGGTGCAGATCCAGAATGACTCACGTGGCGTGGCCACCATCGTCGGCGCCGGCATCGGCGGCGTGGCTGGCAGCTCCATCGGTGGTGGCAGCCGTGCCAACACCATTGGCGCCATTGCAGGTGCGGCAGCAGGCGGGGCCGCCGGCAACGCGCTTGCCCGCAGTGCACGCAACGGCGTGGAGATCACCGTGCAGCTGGAGAACGGCCGAACCGTCGCCGTGGTCCAGGATGGCAACCCCAACGACTACCGCGTGGGCGACCGCGTGCGGGTCTCCAGCGACGGCGCCACTACCCGCGTCACCCGCTGACACGAAGGAACCGTCATGCGCCACCTGCTGATGACACTGCTCGCCGTGGCCACCCTCAGCGGGTGTGCCACTACGCCCACGATGACCACCCAGGAACGCTTCAATCTCTACGTGCAACATGCTGGGCCGCCAGTAGCGTCCTTCCAGCTGGCCCGCTTCGTCCGCCAGACGCAGTGGACGCCGCTGGGTGACCGGGCGCTCGCGGTGTGGACCAGCCCCAGCCGCGGGCACCTGCTGGAGCTGCGGGGCCGCTGCACCGGGCTGTCCATCGCCCACACGGTGCAGATCACCAATTCGTTCGGCACCGTCAACGCCCGCTGGGACAGCGTGATCCCGCGGACCGCGAGCGTGGCAATGCCGCAGTCCTGCCGCATCATCCGGATCCGCCCGCTGGATGGCAACGCGATCCGCGATGCGCGCCGCGAGATGCGCAACACGATCTACGGTGACCGCCCGGCCGACCTGGTGGAAGACACCGGTCCGGACGTGTCCGATCGGTTCGACGACTGAGGACGGAGTGCCATGCCGATGGAGCGCCTGCGCGGCCTGTTCCGCCGCAACGTATCGCGCAGTCTGTTCGATGCGCGATGGATCATGGCGCCGTTCTATTTCGGGCTGGTGGTGGCGCTGTTGCTGCTGCTGTTCGTGTTCCTGCGCCAACTGGCCAATTACGTGCTGAACATCGCCAATATTGGTCCAGCTGACGCGGTATTGCTGGCGCTGTCGCTGATCGACATGTCGCTGGTGGCCAACCTGCTGCTGATCGTCACCCTGGCCGGCTACGAGAACTTCGTGACCCGGATCGATTCCGGCCAGGAACGCCGGCCGGCATGGATGGGCACGGTCGACTTCGGCGCAATGAAGACCAAGCTGATGGGATCGATCATCGCGATCTCGGCCATCGCCCTGCTGCGGATCTTCATGAAGCTGGAGGAAGGCCTGGTGGTCGAGCCGGAGGTGCTGCGCTGGATGTCGGTCATCCACGGCATGCTGCTGCTGTCGGCCCTCATCCTCGCGATCATCGAACGCCTGTCCCAACAGACCCGCATGCCGCACCCACCCCGCGAGCCCTGAGCGCTGCTCAGCCGCCGGCGGCACTGCGCCGCTGTTCGATCTGCTGGCGACGGCGCGGGTCCAGCAGGAACTGCAGCCGACGGATGTCGCCCGCGCTCCAGCCCGGCGTGCCCAGTACCGCCTGCCAGCCGGCAATGTAGTGCGAGGGCGCGAAGACGTGCCCGTAGCCCATTGGCGTACGGTCGGCCAGCAGCATGTCCAGCGCCAGCTGCAGCATGCTCACCAGCGGGTACCAGCGCACTGCCGGTGACACGTCCGGTGCGCGTGGTTCGGCCATCCAGTCCGGTTGCCGCCACGCGTCATACGGGGTGAAGAAGGTAATCGGGTCGCTGGCGTACTGCAGGTACACCACCCGCATCCGCCCCCAGGGTGCTTCCGCCGGGACCGGGCTGCCGCCCTGGTTCATGAAGCGCACCGCGCGGCTGTCACGGAACACCGGCAGCCATTCGGGCGAACCAGGGTTGCGCTGGTTGGTGGTCTGCCGCCAGGTGCGGGTGGCGAAGGGCGGGCCGCTCCACAACGCGCCGTCGATCGGCGTGTCGATCATGTCGAACAGGTTCACCGAGCGCTCGGAATTCATCGCGCCCAGGCTCAATCCGTGCACGAACAGCCGCGGCCGGGTTTCCACCGGCAAGGTACGCCAGTACGCGTAGATCTCGGCGAACAGCAGCCTCGACGTCTCCTCGCCGTACTCCGGCTCGACCATCAGTGACAGCGGGCTGGAAAGATAGGAGTACTGCACCGCCACGCTGGCCACGTTTCCATGCAGCAGGTATTCCAGGCTGTCCGCCGCCGCCGGGTCGACCCAGCCGGTGCCGGTGGGGGTGATCACCACCAGGTTGGCGCGCTCGAAACTGCCCTGGCGCTGCAGCTCGCGCAGGGCCAGCCGCGCACGTGCACGGGCATCGGCGGCCGCCGGCAACCCGGCATACACCCGGATCGGCTGCAGCGCGGGTTTTCCGGTGAACGCGGCGATGTCCGCCGCATCGGGGCCGGCAGTCACGTAATCGCGCCCTGCCCGGCCCATCTGTTCCCAGGCCACCAGCGAGCCCGGCCCACCCGTCGCACCCGGGCGTGTCGGCGCGATGGCATCGGGCGGAATCAACGCATCGGCCTTGCGGAACGAGGCGTCGGCCGCATGCAACGCACCGCGCAGCAGCACGCCATTGGCAATGTTGAAGAACAGCACCGCCGCCACCACGATGCCCAGCAGGCGCGCCACCGGGGCCGGCATCACCCGCCGCGACAACGCCCCCACCCGGCGCGCCACCCAGCCGAACGCGCGGCCCAGCACCAGCAGCACACCGAACACGGCCAGCGCGATTCCCAGCAGCCGCAGCGAGAAGCTTTCGTCCATCGGCGGCAGGCCCATCACCGCGCGCACCGAATCCTGCCAGGGGCGCACCCACCACACGGTGAGCGTACAGGCCAGCAGGCTCACCCACGGCAGCCAGCGCAGGACCTGCTGCAACCGTCCACGGCCCAGCTCGGGCAGCATCAGGCGCCGCCACACGGCCGCCAGCGCCACGCCGATGAGGTAGCCCACGCCGAAGCAGACACCCGACAACAGGCCCTGCGCCACGTAACCACGCGGCACCAGGCTGGGGGTGAGCGAGGCAATGAACAACAGCGCGCCCAGCACCTGCCCGGTACGGCACAGCGGGCCGCGATACGGCGCGGTCAGGCGCGCCAGCAGGGCGCGGGACGGGCTGGCCGGTGACCCGGTCACAGGCGCAGCCAGCCGCTGGCCAGGCCGACGATCGCCGCCACCGCCATCGCGCACAGCAGCAACAGCACCCCCATCTCCAGCGGCCGGAAAGCGATGCCGCGGTGGCGCTGCCAGGCCCAGAACAGCAGCGACCCGGGCACGTACAACAGGCTGGACAGCAGCAGGTAGCGGCTGCCGCCGGCCAGCAGCATCGACGCGGCGTAGACCGTGGCGATGCCGGCAATCCAGCGCATCCGTGCATGGGCAGGCGCATCGACGCCGCCCTGGGCGCCCAGCGACAGCTTCAGCTGGTAGGCGGCGACCAGCAGGTACGGCACCAGTGTCATCGCGCTGGTCATCTTCAGCGCCAGGGTAAAGGCGTAGTCGGCGAACCAGCTGACCAGCAGGAAGGTCTGGATCACGCCGTTGGTGAGCCACAGCGCGGCGTCCGGCACCCCTGCACGGTTCTCGCGGGCAAGCGCGCGCGGCATCGCATCGTTGAGCGCGGCCGAGTGCAGCACTTCGGCGGCCAGCAGCGACCAGGACAGGTAGTTGCCCAGCACCGAGATCAACAACCCGATGCTGATGAACAACGCACCCCAGCGCCCGGCGATGGCTTCCATCACCCCGGCCATGGACGGGGTACGCAGTGCGGCGAGGTCAGGGCGCAGCAGGATGCCATAGGACAGGATGGTGACCATCACCAGCAGGCAGAGCACGCCCAGGAAACCGGCCACGGTGGCAATGCCCACATCCTCGCGGCGGCGCGCATGGCGTGAGTACACGCTGGCGCCTTCGATGCCCACGAACACGAACACGGTCAGCAGCAGCGTGCCGCGGGTCTGCTGCCACAGCGTGCCGGCGCCCGGCGGCTCGCCGCCCCACAGGTTCAGCGCGAACACGTCCGCACGGAAGCCCAGCACCAGGAACACGATGAACACCGCCAGCGGCACCAGCTTGGCCACCGTGGCAATGGTGTTGATCAGCGCCGCTTCCTTGATGCCGCGCAGGATCAGGAAGTGGAAGCCCCACAGCAGCAGCGAGGCGGACAGGATCGCCACCACCGTGGTGCCGTCGCCGAACACCGGGAAGAACTGGCCCAGGGTGGCCTTGATCAGGATCAGGCAGGCCACGTCCGCCAGGCAGCAGCCCAGCCAGTAGCCCACCGCCGAAAGCAGGCCGGCGTAGTCGCCGAAGCCTGCTTTCGCATACGCATAGATGCCGGTGTCCAGCTCCGGCTTCAGCCGCGACAGCGACTGGAACACGAAGGCCAGCATCAGCATGCCGGTGCCGGCGATCGCCCAGGCCAGCAGCGCGCCGTTCACCCCGGTGTTGGCGGCAAAGGCGGCGGGCAACGCGAAAATGCCCGAACCGATCATCGAGCCGACCACCAGCGCGCTCAGCTCCAGCAGCGACAGCTTGCGGCTACCCACGGCGGGGCTCATCGCGGCATGGTCCTTAGATCTGGATGTAACCCGTTGCGATCCAGTACACGCCCACGATGGCAGCGATCACCGCCACGGCGAGAATAATGAAGTCCGATGCCTTGGTGAAGATCTTCTCACCCTGCTCGCGCCGCGCCCAGAAGTACAGCAGGCTGCCCGGTGCATACAGCACCGCCGAGAGCACGATGAACTTGATGCCGCCGGCGTACAGCAGGAACGCGGTGTAGATCGTGGCCAGGATCGCCAGGGTCAGGTCACGCCCGCGTTCGTTGGGGCGCTCGTTGTAGGTCTCTCCGCGCCGGGTGATCTTCAACCCGTACGCGGCCACCAGCAGGAACGGAATCAGCGACATCGCGCTGGTCAGGTTGAGCATCAGCGAGAACGCATCGCGCGACCAGTAGGTGGTGATCACGATCAGCTGGATGATGATGTTGGTCGCCCACAGTGCCGCCGACGGCACCCCATTGGCGTTCTCACGGGCGAAGATGGCCGGCATGTCCTTGGTGCGCGCCGCGGCCGACAGTACTTCGGCGCAGATCAGCGACCACGCCAGGTAGGCGCCCAGCACCGACACCATCAGCCCGACGCTGACGAACACCGCGCCCCAATGGCCCACCACCGCTTCCAGCACGGTGGCCATCGAGGGCTGGCGCATGCCGGCGATGTCGGCCCGCTCCAGCACCGCGAACGGCAGCAGGGTCACCAGCACCATCAACGTGGTGACCACCAGGAAGCCGGTGATGGTGGCCGCACCCACGTCCTTGCGCTCCTTGGCGTAGCGCGAGTACACGCTGGCGCCTTCGATGCCGAGGAACACGAACACCGTGACCAGCATGGTCGCGCGCACCTGTTCGAAGATGCCGCCTTCCAGCCCGCCGCCGTAGAAATTGAACTGGAACACGTCCATCTTCATGGCAAAAGCCATGATCACCAGGAACACCACGATGGGGATGACCTTGGCGATGGTGACGATCTTGTTGATCGCCGCGGCCTGCTGCACACCGCGCAGGATCATGAAGTGGAACAACCAGATGCCGGCCGAGGCCACCAGGATCGCAACAACGGTATTGCCATCGCCGAAGATCGGGAAGAACGCGCCCAGGGTGGATTTGATCAGCACCCAATACGACACGTTGCCGATGCAGCTGCCGATCCAGTAGCCGAATGCTGAAAGGAACCCGGGGTAGTCGCCGAAGCCCTCCTTCGCATAGGCGAACACACCGGCGTCCAGATCCGGCTTGCGCTCGGCCAGCAGCTGGAACACGCGGGCCAGGGTGTACATGCCCAGGCCGGCGATCAGCCAGGCCACCACCGCACCCAGTGGGCCGGTGGCACCGGCGAAGGTTCGCGGGAGGGAGAAAATACCTGCGCCGATCATGCCGCCGACCACCATGGCGGTAAGTTGCGTGCGCGTCATCTTCACGACGTTCGAGGACATGGCAGGCGTCCACTGGCAGGCTGGAGCATTCAGGATGGAGAGCAAATCGTCAATTCGACGTGAGTGCTTTGCCACTATCCGGAAACCGTCATCGGAGCGTGTTTTCAGCGGTATTCAGCGTTGTTTTGCCTGTCCGTCAACGAGCTCCACCACCTGCTGGCCGAACATCGCCACGTCCACCGGATCATGGCTGATCAGCAGCAGCGGAATGTCGGTGGCCTCCAGAACGCCCTGCAGTTCCTGGCGAAGGTGATCGCGCAACGCGTGGTCCAGTGCGGCAAACGGCTCGTCCAGCAGCAGCGCCTGCGGGCGTGTCACCAGCGCCCGTGCCAACGCCGTGCGCTGGCGCTGTCCGCCCGACAGCTGGGAGGGAACCATCTGCGCCAGGTGCTCGATGCGCAGTGCCGCCATCCAGCGTTCCACCTCGGGGTCGGCCTCACGTCGCCGGGGATTGAACCAGCCGCGACGCAGGCCGAACGCGATGTTCTGGCGTACGGTCAGGTGCGGGAACAGGGCGTAATCCTGGAACACGTAACCCAACCGGCGCTGCTGGGGTGGCAGGTGAATGCCCTGCGCGGCGTCGAACAGCGTCGCACCGCCCAGCCGGACATGGCCATCGTGCGGTCGCAGCAGGCCGGCGATGGCCTTCAGGGTCAGGCTCTTGCCCGCGCCGGAGGGGCCGAACAGCACCACCTGCCGCTGGCTGCACTGCAGCTGCACGTCCAGCGTGAACCGCTGGCCGGGTGCCTCCATCGTGCGGCGGATATCCACTTCAAGCCACATCGCGCATCTCCCGGCGGCGCCCGCCGACCAGCCGCGCCGCCGCCAGCAGGATGAGGATGCACACCACCGAGGTGAGGATCACCAGCCCGTTGGCGGTGTCGTCATGCCCCGCCTGCACGGCTTCGTAGATGGCGATGGACAGGGTCTGGGTGCGCCCGGGAATGCTGCCGGCCACCATCAAGGTGGCACCAAACTCACCCATCGACCGCGCGAATGCGAGCAGCAGCCCGGCCAGGATGCCGCGCCAGGCCAGCGGCAGGCTGACCCGCAGGAACAGTGCGAACTCGGAGACACCGAGCGTGCGCGCAGCCTGCTCCAGCTGCCCGTCCACGTCCTCGAACGCCGCGCGTGCCGGCTTGAACACCAGCGGCAGCGAGGCAACGGCAGCGGCGATGACCGCCGCCTGCCAGGTAAACACCAGGTTGATGCCGAAGCTGGACTGCAACCATGCGCCAAGTGGTCCGTTGCGCCCGATCACCACCAGCAGGTAATACCCCAGCACCGTCGGGGGCAGCACCATCGGCAGGGTCAGCAGCGTGTCCAGCAGCTCACGCCCGGGGAAACGGCGCCGCGCCAGCAGCGCGCCCAGCGCCACGCCAAGTACCAGGTTGATCGCCGTGGCCCAGCCGGCCACCTTCAGCGACAACCAGAGCGCGGACCAGTCCAGCGCCATCGATCAGGGCGCGCCGAAACCGTGGCGGCGCAGGATCGCCTGGCCCTGCGGTGAGACCACGAACGCCACGAAACGGCGCGCTTCCGCCGCGCGGGCGCTGTCCTTGATCACCGCCACCGGGTACTTGATCGGGGTCTTCAGCGGCACGTCGAAGGCACGCACCACGCGGCCGGGCGTGGCCTGGTAATCGCTGGCGTAGACAAAGCCGGCATCCACCTCGCCGCGTGCCACGTAATCCAGGGACTGGCGCACGTTCTGGGTGGTGATGGTCTTGGCGGTGATCGCCTCCCACAACCCCGCGTCCTGCAGCGCGGCGCGTGCATAGCGGCCCACCGGCACGCTGTCCGGATTGCCGATCGCCACCCGCTGCACGCCCTTCCCTGCCAGCGCGGCCAAGGATGCGGGGCCATCCCTGCGGCCCGGCGGCACCACCACCACCAGCCGGTTGGTGGCGAAGATCTGGCGCGAATCGTTTTCCAGAAGTCCGCCCTTCGCCGCCTGGGCCATCGTTTCGGTATCGGCAGTGGCCAGTACATCCACCGGCGCGCCGCGCGAAACCTGCTGCAGCAGCACGCCCGAAGCGGCGAAGTTCAGATCGACCTTCGTTCCTGGATGCGCCGCCTCGTACGCGCTGGTGATGTCACGGAAGCTTTCGGTCAGGCTGGATGCGGCCGACACGGTCAGTTCGGCGGAGGTGGCCGGCAACGCGGCCACCATCAGCAGCAGGAAAAGCAATCGTTTCATCGGTCAGCTCCCGGAGGGTTGCCCCGATGATAGCCACGGCGGGATGCCCGCCGCGCGAAGACCGTTACCCTGCCTGCAGGGCGAAGTCCAACCCGGCGCGCACGGCAGCCACCTGTGCGGCGTTGCACTCCGCTGGCGTGGTCCGCGGGCTGTCCGGGTACACCTCGGTGGTGGTGGCGAAGCGGGCACTGGTGAACCCCGCGCAGGCGCCGATCGAGCGCGATTCGCCCCACACTACGCCCGGCGACTGCAACGGCAGCCCGACCAGGTTGCCCTGCGCGTCGGCGGGGGCGATGTGGGTAATGGGGGCCACGGCGGCGATCAGGGCGCGCTGGAAGGCCGGTTCCGGATTTTCGCTGTTGCCGATCACATAGAAGCCGTCGGGAATCGTTTCCGGGTGCCACGGCTTGCCATCGCGCGAGGCCAGCGCCGGGTCGAACTCATGCGCGTCGCTGTCGGTGGTTTCGTGCAGGTCCAGGTGGACCAGCAGGTCGTCGTTGCGGGCGGCGACCCAGTGCATCAGCGAGGCCGTTTCAACAATGCGGCCACCGTCACGGAAGCTGCGGTTGGGATCGATCGCATCGCGGTTCCAGCGCTGGATGCGTTCGTAGCCCCAGGGGCACACGCAGGGGGCGACGATCAGGTTGATGCGGCCGGCGTACTCCTGCGCGTGGTCGCGCAGGAACTGCAGTGCACCGTGCACGCCGCTGGTTTCGTAACCGTGCACACCGCCGGTGACCAGTGCGGTGGGGAGCGCCGGGTTCCAGTTGCGGGTCTTGGCCAGCAGCAGCGGGTAGGTGTCGGTGATGGATTCAAGCTGGCCGTACTGGACGATTTCCAGTGCATCGGGCAGCGCATTCAAGGCGGCGACCACGTCGTCGGCGTAGTGGCGTTGCACGACCTGGCGCGCGCGCCATTCCGCGCGCTCGGTATCGCCCCAGGGTTGGCCGGGGGTACCGACGGGGTAGAAATGGGGGGTGGTCATGGGAAGCTCCTGAAGCAGATGCCCCCATTGTAAAGGGTTGCCGGTAGAGCCACGCCCTGCGTGGCTGAGCGGGGGCCGGAGAATTCCGGCCCCCTTTTCCTTCCAGCGTTCAAGCAGCCTGCACCTCTTCGTAGCCGTTGAAGCGCATGTCGCTGGATGCGCGGCCCTGGGTCAGCGAGCGCAGCGAGGTGGTGTAGCCGGACAACTGCGCCAGCGGCGCGTAGCCCACCACTTCCGCACGCCCACCCTGGTCCTCGATGGACGCGATGCGACCACTGCGGCGGTTGAGGTCGCCGACCACGTCACCGACATTCACCGACGGCACGTGGATGGCCACTTCCATCACCGGCTCCAGCAGGCGTGTTCCGACCTGCAGCAGCGCGGCCTTCACCGCTTCGGCACCGGCGCGATGGAACGCCATGTCGGACGAATCCTTGGCATGGGTCTGCCCATCGACCAGCGCCACCTCGATGCCAACCACCGGATGGCCACGCGGCCCTTCCGACAGCGCGCTCCGCACGCCCTTCTCCACCGCCGCCACGAAACCGCGCGGGATCACCCCGCCTACGGTGCGGTCGACGAAATGCACCTCGCCGTCCTCGCGGGGGCTGACATCCAGCACCACCCGGGCGTACTGGCCCTGGCCGCCGGTCTGCTTGACCACCTTGCCTTCGATGCCACGTACCGCCTGCTTCAGCGTTTCCTGGTAGGCCACCCGCGGCGCACCGGTGCGGACGTTGACGTTCCACTCGGTGCGCAGCCGTTCCACCATCACTTCCAGGTGCAGCTCGCCCATGCCCCAGACCAGGGTTTCGCCGCTGTCCGCTTCGGTTTCGACGCGGAACGACGGGTCTTCCTGGGCCAGGCTGGACAGGCCCTGCGCGATGCGGATCAGGTCGGCCGACTTTTCCGCAGTCAACCGCCACGCCAGCACCGCGTGCTGCGCCTGGATGGTGTCCAGCAACAGAGGGCGCGAAGGTGCACTGAGCGTTTCACCGCTCACCGCATCCTTCCAGCCCAGCACCGCCACGATGTCACCGGCAACGGCCTGCTTGATGTCGTGGGTCTGGTCGGCCTGCACCCGCACCAGCCGGCTGACCCGGCGTCCCTGCGCGTGCTGCGAACTGGCCAACGCATCGCCCACCTTCAGCGTGCCCGAATACACCCGTACGAAGCTCAACGCCCCATGGTGCTGGTGCGTGATCTTGAACAGCAGCGCCGCCAACGGCCCATTCGGATCCGGCGGCAGGCTGACCTCGCCCGCCTCCTCGGTGGCCACCACGGCCGGCCGGTCTTCCGGCGCGGGCAGGTAATCCACGATGGCATCGAGCAGGGTTTCAATGCCCTTGCTCTTGAACGCCGCACCCGCCAGCACCGGCACGCCGGCACCGGCCAGCGTGGCCCGGCGCAGCGCAGCGCGCAGCGCGGCGGGTTCCACCGCACTTCCGTCCAGCCAGGCTTCGGCCAGCAGTTCGTCGTGATCGGCCACCGCTTCCACCAGTTCCGCACGCCGCGGCTCCCACTCGCTGTGCTCAGAGGTGGTCCACGCGGTGCGGGTCGGCGTGCCGGCGTCGTCCCACTGCACGGTGCTGCGGTCGACCAGGTCAACCCATCCGTGGAAGGCGTTCTCGGCGCCCAACGGCCAGCCGAGCGCCCACGGTCGCGCCTGCAGCTTGTCCTGCAGCTGTGCCAGCACGCGCTCGAACGAGGCGCCGATGCGGTCCATCTTGTTGACGAACGCGATCAGCGGCACGCCATGGCGACGGGCCTGGTGCCACACGGTTTCCGATTGCGGTTGCACGCCATCCACGGCGGAGAACACCGCCACCGCACCGTCTAGCACGCGCAGCGAACGTTCGACTTCAATGGCGAAGTCGATATGCCCGGGCGTATCGATCAGGGTCAGGTGATGGGTGGGTTCGCCACGCGGCGCCCAATGCGCCTGCACGGCGGCCGCGCCGATGGTGATGCCGCGCTCGCGCTCGATCGCCGAGAAGTCGGTGGTGGCGGCGCCATCGTGGACTTCACCGACGCGATGGATCTCGCCGGTTTTCCACAGCAGGCGTTCGGTGAGCGTGGTCTTGCCGGCGTCGATGTGGGCAATGATGCCGAGGTTGCGCCGGAGGTTCTGGGTCTGGGTGTTCATAAGTGGGGTCTCGCTGCTGCCAACATCAGGGAGCCGCACGCCGCCGTTGGCTAACGGGCGTGCGGCCAGGTTTGGGGCTCGGCGATCTGGTGCATGGCACGTTCTCCTTGGTGCGTGGCGTTACGGAACACTGAAACGAAAAAAGCGCCCAATGGGCGCTCTGTCTGGGGTCCTGCGGTGATCGAATCCGATCAGCCGCCAGAGGAGCCGCGAGGCAGACGCGCCCGTCCCGCGAAAGCGCGGGTGCGAGTAAAAAACGTCAGGAGCGGCATCGAGTTCATGGCGGTGGTTGAGAGGATCTGCGGCGAATTCTAGACCTCTGGGTACCGGTTGCAAGCGGTTTTTGCTTCCACGGATAGAACACTGACGGCCATGTCGAGCGGATTATCACGCGGACGCGGACTTAACTCCTTCCCTCCCCGTTAGTATATGCGAATAGGTCGCAATTGCATTGCGTGTCGGAATCCTTAAAATAGCGGGTCAACGTCGCTCTGCGACGACCCTGACGCTGGCAGTACATGACCCCCTCCCCCGCTTCGTTCCGCCGGTTGCGCCCCAACCTGCTTGCCCTCGCCTGCTGCATCGCCAGCGCCGCCGCTCCTGTCGCCCTTGCACAGAACGCCACCGATCTGGATGCCGTCCAGGTCAACGCCTACCGCGCGGCCAACAGCACCAGTGGCGCCACGAAAACCACCACCAGCATTGCCGAAACGCCACAGTCCGTCGCCGTGATCGAACGCGCCGAACTCGATGCGCGCGGCGTGCAGTCGCTCAACGACGCCATGCGCTATGTAGCGGGCGTGAGCCTGGAAAGCAGCGGTATCGACAACCGCGTGGACGACTTCCGCATCCGTGGGTTCGATGCCGGCAGCTGGGCCAACAACGTAACCCTGGATGGCATGCGCGCGCCGCGGGGCAGCCAGTGGAACCGCAGCATGTTCGACAGCTGGAACCTGGATCGCGTGGAAGTGCTCAAGGGCCCGTCCGCCGTGATGTACGGCCAGGTCGCACCCGGCGGCATGGTCAACCAGGTCAGCAAGACCCCCACCCCGGACCAGCAGCGGCTGCTGCGCCTGGGCGTGGATGCCAACGGCCAGTACAACGCGGCCTTCGACATCGGCACCGGCAGCGACGACAACACGCACCTGCTGCGTCTGGTCGGCCTGTACCGGGATGGCGACACCCAGATCAAGCACACGGCGCAGGAGCACTGGTTCCTCGCGCCCAGCTACACCTGGCAGATCGCCGAACGCACCCGCCTCACCCTGCTCGGCATGTACCAGAAGGACGACGGCGGCTCCACCTACCAGTTCCTGCCAATGGCCGGCACGCTCAACGCCACGCCCCATGGCCACATGAAGAACAGCACCTTCATCGGCCAGCCCGACTGGAATACCTTCGACCGCACGCTGTGGACGGCCGGCTGGATGTTCGAACACCAGTTCAACGACCACCTTACCCTGACCCAGAACGCACGCCGCACCCATGTGGATTCGCTGTACCGCGGCGTGGTCACCTTCGGCGCGCTGAATGCCGATGGCCGCACCCAGAACCGGCGCGGCGTACAGGGCACCGGCGATTCCGACGGCGACACCTTCGATACCCGCCTGCAGGCCCGTTTCAGCACGGGCGCGGTGGACCACACCGTACTGCTCGGCTGGGATTGGCAACGGGCAGACTGGGAAGGCGTGCGCAGCGCGATGACCAACCCGCGCGCGATCGACATCTTCGATCCCGTCTACTACCCGTACCAGCCCACCGTCACCACCGAAACACCCACCGCCGGCATCAACCGGCAGAGCGGCGTGTACCTGCAGGACCAGCTGGCCGCAGGCCACTGGCGCCTGACCCTGGGCGGTCGGTATGACTGGACCAAGGACGACACGCTGAGCGCCACGCGCAACATCGCCACCGGCATCTCGCAACCGGGTGCGCACAACGTGATCAAGAACGAAGCGTTCACCGGTCGTGCCGGCGTGCTGTATGTGTTCGACAGCGGTCTGACCCCGTATGTCAGCTATGCCGAATCGTTCCAGCCCTCCAACAAGTCGCCATTGGACAGCTTCACCCAGACCGCGTTCGACCCGGTGACCGGCTCGCAATGGGAAGCCGGTCTGAAGTACCAGCCGGCCAGCGTCGATGGGCTGGTCACCCTGGCCGTGTACGACCTGCGCCAGCAGGACATGATCGTCGATGACCCCGTGGCCAGCCACCGCAACTGCGGCGCTACCGGCACGGCGGTCTGCTCGATCCAGGGCGACGAGGGCCGCGTGCGCGGCATCGAGCTGGAAGGGCGCATTACGCCGATCGAGGGCCTGAGCCTGATCGGTGCGGCCTCGCGGATGGACTCGGAAATGCTGACGTCGGCGGCCTACAAGGGCAAGCAGCTGGCCATGGTGCCCGACTACAGCGCTTCATTCTGGGCCGACTACACCTTCCAGGCCGGTGCGCTGCGTGGCGTGAGCCTGGCTGCTGGCGCGCGCTACAACGGCGTGAGCTACGGCGACAGCGCCAACATGTACCGCATTCCGTCCTACACCCTGTTTGACGCTGCGCTGCGCTATGACCTGGGCCAGCAGGGCAACACCCACGTGCAGCTCGCGCTCAACGCCAGCAACCTGGCGGACAAGCGGTATGTGTCTACCTGCACCGGCGTATCGTCCTGCTACTACGGCAGCGGGCGTACGGTGATGGCTACGGCGACGTTTGGCTGGTAACCCCAGCCACGCAGGGCGTGGCGCTACGCGAGGGGGTCGGCGACTACCACCAGCGGCACATCGCGTTGCGGGTGCCGCAGCACCAGCACCGGCTGCTGGTACACCCGCTCGATGTGCTCGCGCGTCAGCACCTGGTCCGGCGTTCCATCAGCCGCCACCCTGCCCTGCTCCAGCAGCACGATCCGGTCGGCATACCCCGCCGCCAGGTTCAGGTCGTGCAGCACGACGATCACGCACGCGCCGCTGTCGGCCAGCTGCCGCACCGCACGCAGCGTCCGCTCCTGGTGACGGAGGTCCAGCGCCGCGGTCGGCTCATCGAGCAGCAGCAACGGCGTGTCCTGGGTGAGCACCCGCGCGAACGTGGCCCGCGCCGCCTCACCGCCGGACAACGTCTGCACCTCGCGCCGCCGCAACCCCACCATCTCGGCCTGGCCCAGCGACTGTTCCACGTGCTCCGCATCGCGCAACGCATCGGCCGGGTGTGGCAACCGCCCCATCGCCACCACCTCGTCCACCGTGAACGCAAAGCGCACTGCATGGTCCTGCGGCATCACCGCCCGCTCGCGTGCCAGCGCCATCGCCTTCCAGTGCGCGATCGGCTTGTCGTGCAGGATCACCTGCCCGGCATCGGCCTCGACGTCGCCACTGGCCACCGCCAGCAACGTCGACTTGCCCGCCCCGTTCGGCCCGACCAGCGCCGTCACCGTGCCCGGCACGAACCCCAGGTGGATGTCGTGCAGGATGGACCGCTCACCGAAACGAACGCCCACGCCATCCAGTTGCAGGAACGGCGCGCTCATACCGTGCCGCTCCGGCGCTGGTGCAGTACCAGCCACAGGAAGAACGGTGCACCCAATGCTGCCGAGAACAAGCCCAGCGGAATCTCCGCGGGCGGGTCCAGCGTACGTGCGGCGGTATCGGCGACCACGATCAACACCGCACCGGTCACTGCCGACACCGGCAGCAACCAGCGGTGGCCCGGGCCCACCAGCATGCGCACCACGTGCGGCACCACCAGCCCCACGAAGCCGATGGAACCGGCGAATGCCACGGCCGCACCCACCAGCAGCGCGCTGAACGCAATCAGCTTCAGTCGCGTGCGCTTCACGTCCAGACCCAGGTGCTGCGCCTGGCGCTCCCCCAGCGCCAGCATGTCCAGCGGCGTGGACAGCCGCAGCAGCGCGAACGTCCCCAGCACGAACACCGGCAGCGCCGCCGCCAGGTCAGCCCAGTCGGCCTGCGCCAGCGAGCCCATCTGCCAGAACACCAGCGACTGCAGCTCGCTTTCGCTGGCGATGTAAGTCAGGAACCCGATCGCCGCCGAACAGAACGCCGCCATCGCAATGCCTACCAGCAGCAAGGTCGCCGTGCCCGTGTTACGCCCGGGCCGCGCCAGCGCATAGGTGAGGCTGATCGCCGCCGCACCCCCGGCAAAGGCCGCCAGCGGCAGCGTCCAGCCGCCCACGCTGCCGCCGCCCAGCACAATGGCCGCCACCGCGCCCAGCGCCGCGCCCTGGGTCACCCCCACGATGCCCGGATCGGCCAGTGGATTGCCGAACAGCCCCTGCAGGCTGGCCCCGGCCATCGCCAGTGATGCCCCCACCAGCGCGCCCAGCAGCGCACGCGGAATGCGCAGGTTCCAGACCACCGCCATGTCGCGCTGGCTGACCTGCGCGGGGTCGAGCATGCCCAGCTTGACCGCCACCGCCTGCACCACCTCCAGCGGTGGCAGGCGCAACGGCCCGACCGCGAACGAAGCCAGGATCGCACCGAGCAGGGCGAGCGCCATCATCGCCAGCACCCATCCGCCTGCACGTCTGCGCGTAGCGCGTTCCATCACAGCGTCCTGCTCACGGCGACGGCAGTGCCGCCAGCGCCTTGGCCAAGGCCACCGCACCGCTGCCGGAGCCCACGCTGGCCGCCTTCAACTGCACGTCCGGCATCACCCACACCCGGTTGGCCGCGCCGGCCGGGGTCTGTTTCAACGTCGGGTAGGCCTTCCACAGGCCCGCCTCACCACCGAACAGCTGCAGATCGTTTTCGGTCACCAGGATGACCTCGGGCGCCGCGGCCACCACGCCTTCATTGCTCAGCGCGGAATAGTTGGCCACGCCCGCTTCGGTGCCGATGTTCACGCCACCGGCCAACCCGATCAGCTTGCCCGAGGCACTGTCGGCGCCCGCCACGGTCGGCGCGCCGCCAGCCCCGGTCGCGGAAAGGTGGATCACTCGCGGGTGCACCTTGCTGCTCGACGCGATCGCGGCGGCTTCCTCCAGTTGCGCCTGTACCTGCGCTGCCAGCGCGTTGCCGGCCTCGGCCACGCCCAGCGCGGCCGCTACCTTGCGCACCTTTTCCGGTGCCGGCTGCAGGTCATCAATCACCACGGCCGCCTCACCCGCACCGCGCAGTTTCTTCGCCAGCTCGGTATGCCGGCGCAGGCTGTTGCCCAGGAACAGCGTCCCTTCCAGGCTCAGCACGCCTTCCACGCCGGTGGTGCGGTTGAACAGGAACTGCTTGGGGGCCTTGCGCCCTGCTTCGGTGGCCGAACGCAGCGGCGCGGCATACACCTGGCCGCCCAGGCCAAGCGCTTCGATCACCGCGATGACATCGTCACCGCCAGCCACGATGCGCGAGGCGTCTTTCACCGTGACCTGTTCGCCGTCGTCGGAGGTCACCGTCACCGGAAGCACCGGGATCAGGTTGGTGCTGGAGGGCACATTGGCGCCGGCCAGATGCAGCCAGCCCTGCGGCAGCGCGGCAGGCGATGATGCGTTTGCGGCGTCGGCCGCCTTCGGCGCGGCTTCGGCAGGCGCTGCCGTTTCCGCGGGCTTGCCACCGCAGGCAGTCAGTGCGGCTGCCAATGCCAGCACCGGCAGATGCCGGCGCGCGGTCAGGGAACTGGACATGTCATTACTCCGTCAGGTGCGCGCAGGACCGCAGCCCCGCGCGCGGAATGCATCAGCGGCGGGCCGGGGTGATGCGGGTGATGCGGTCGCCCTTCGGGTCTTCCGCGCCGCGCGACTTGTTGACCGCGAACACGTTGCCCTTGCCGTCTTCGCGGACGTGGTTCGGGAACGTGCCGCCGTCCAGGTTGCCGACCACCTTGCCGTCGCCATCCACCACGGTCACCGTGCCGGCACCGCGGTTGGTGACGTAGGCCAAGCCGGACACCGGTTCGAACGCCACGTTCAGCGCACCCGCGCCCACCGGCACATCGTGCAGGACCTTGCCGCTGGCCACGTCGACGATGAGCAGGTTGTCGGTGCCCTGCGAGGCCACGAACAGGCGGTTGCGCTTCGCATCGAAGGCTACGCCGGAGGCGCTGATCGAATTGCCCAGGTCGATCACCTTGTCCACTTTGCCGCTGGCCACGTCGATCACCGCCGCCTCGGGCGTACCGATGCTCACCGTGAACAGCTTGCCGCTGGCTTCATCCAGCACCAGGCTCATCGGCACGAACTTCTCGTCGTCCACGCCGGATGCCAGCGTGATCGGCTCCAGCGCCTTGAAGGTCCTGGCATCGAACACCGACAAATGATCTTCGCCAGCCGCGGACGCGAACACCTTGCCACGCTTGGCATCCACCACCACGTCACGCGCATGCGGCACCGCGCCCACCGGGAACTGGTGCACCAGCGACAGATCGGACTGGCGGTACACCGCCACCGTGTCCTGGCGGGTGTTGCTGACCCACACGTTGCCGTTGGGATCGTCCACGCCCACGCCATACACGGCAAACACGCTGCCGCCCTTGGCATCGGGCACCTGCGCCGGGGTAATCGCCTTGAGCACCTTCAGCGTCTTCGGGTCCACCTTGAGCAGCTGCGACTGGGTCACCGGCGGGCGGCCCACCGCCGAGGTCACGAACAGCGCGTTGCTGCCCGCGCTGTAGGCGCTCTGGTACAGCCCCTGCACCAGCTTGCCCGAACTCTGCTGGAACGCCTGCTGGCCGCTCAGCGGCAGGTTCGGCGACACCCGCAGTGCAACCACGGTCGCAGCAGCCGGCTGGCTGGCGCGCACCACCACCGGGTGCTGGCCGGGCACGGCGTCGGCCGGGATCTGCACGCTGGCCTTGAAGTTGCCCTGTTCGTCCACCACCACCGGCGTGGCGTTGAGCACGGTCTCGCCGCGCAGCAGCGTCACCTGCTGGCCGGGCACGAACGCGCGCCCGGTCACTTCAGCGGTGCTGCCGGGAATCACGTTCTCGTTGCGGGCACTGACCTTGCCACGGAAGCCGTTGGCAGGCGCATCGAACACCGGCTGCGCGGACACCGCGCCGGTCGCCAGCGACAAGGCCAGGGCCAACGCGGCAACGCGCGGGAGGGAAACCAATCGGGACATAGCAGACTCCTTCTGTAGGGGCGCGCCAGCGGCGCGTGTCACAAGGGTTGCCTTGGCAGGGCCGGATCGGCGCAGCCTGGGTAAGGAAAAAATCAATCGGCGCTCTTGTCGGCCACGCCGTACAGCGCCGCCAGCGTGGCTTTCAGCGAAGCCGGCAGCATCGGGCCGTGGCCGAGGCCGGGAAATTCGCGGTAGGTCACCTGCAGCCCGGGCACCTCGGCCAGACGCCCGCTCAGCCCATGCGCGGCATCGGGGGTGGCCCCGGCGATGCGGCGCAGGTGCGCCACCACGCGCGGGTTGTTCATGTCACGCACGCCGCGGTTGCCGCTGCGCTCGTCACCGCCGAGCATCAGCCACACCTTCGCCGGCGTTGGGTGGGCGATGAAGTCCTGCTCCATCGCGCCCTGCGGCGCGCCCTGGCTCCACCACAAGGAGGGGCTGGCACTCACGTACTGCTGGAATGCGGTCGGCTGGGTGTACAGCGTGCTGAGCACGAACAGCCCGCCCAACGAGTGGCCCCAGAGCGATTGCTGCTGCGTGTCCACCCGGGCGCGGCGCTCCACCTCGGGCTTGATCCGCTGCTGGATGACATCCAGGAACGCCTTGGCGCCGCCGCCGCTGGACTGGGACGTGCCGTTCTCATCATCGGCCGTATCCACCCACGCGGTGTAGTCGAGCGTGCGGGCGGGTGAATCGATGCGCAGGTCGTTGTCGTAGCCGATGAACACGAGCACCGGGGCGGCATGTGCGGCCAGGTCGCTCAACATCGTCTGGTCGAACACCATGGCCGCTGCGTTGCCATCCAGCATATACAGCACCGGCGCAGGCGCGTCCGCCTTGCGCACAGGCACGCCGACGTTGACGCGCCAGCGCCGTGCAGGCTCACCACTTTCGATCACGAAACGCTCGAACCGATAGCTCTGCGGCGGTTGGTCCAGTACGGTTTCGCCGACCTTCTGCAACGGGTTGCGTTGCTGGGCGGCAGCCGGCGCCATCGCGACCACGCCCAGTACTGCAGCAACGCCAGCGTTGCGCAACCACGGCAAGAAAACGGGAACCAGGCGGGAAAACACGGCGGGCACGACCCAGGGCAAGACGATCGCCCCAGTGTACCCGAAATGCGAATGGGTATCACTTGCTTCGTGAACACCCTTTAGCGGTAGGTCACGACCGTTGGTCGTGACCCAACAAACGGAAAGTCCGGCCAAAAGGCCGGACTCCATTTATTCCGTTTGAGCAGCAGCTTATTCTTCTTCTTCCTGCTGGCCGCCCTGCTGGTTGCGCTCGCCCTTCTGGTTCTGGTCCTGCTGTTGCTGCTGGCCCTGGCGCTGCTGGTCATTCTGGTTCTGCTGGTTCTGCTGGCCCTGCTGCGGATTCTGCTGGCCCTGCTGCGGATTCTGCTGGCCCTGCTGCGGATTCTGTTGGTTGCCCATCATGCTTCTCCGGTAGACGGCGTCGAAAGCGATGCCGGTGAGCCAACACTAGGGACCGCCGCGTTACCGCCGCGTGCGCTGACGATGCCGCGCGTCGACGGAAAACGCATGTACGTAAACAGTTCAGAACTGAACCTGTGTGCCGTCACGCTGTTGTCGCACTCCGCATGGATCAAGGATCCGCATCGAAGATCACCGTCACGTCACCGCGATACCGGCTGCCGGGGTGGTCCAGCATCGTTCCGACCGCCTCTCCGTTGACGGAAAAATGCAGTCTGGATGGGCGGCGGATGATGAAACTCTCGGCGGTCATCACAGGCGGCGTCATCGTGCTGGTCAACGCAACGCCAACCGCCTCTGCCCCCGACGATGCATCGCGGAAACCTGGCAGGGTCAGCTGGATGTCGAGAGGCGCGTCTGGGGCATCCACGGTTTCGTTGCGGATCGCACAGCGACCATCCGAATGCGCGTGCTGGCACTGCAGCGAGACACTGAACTGCCCAGAGCTGCTGATGCTGAAGGGAATCTCGCGCTCCAGCGCCTTCGGCACGATCCCATGGTCCGTCCACTGTGTCCACCCGCCGCGAGGCGCAAGCACGGCGCGATCGCTCCCTGCCGGAACCTCCAGCTGGAACGCATGCTGGACCTCCAGTTGGAAGTGCACGTTGACGATGTTGTCATCCAGCTCCACGCCGTTGCCCAGGTCGAAGTCGGCACCCTCGCCCGTACCGCCCACGCGGAACGAGGTCATTCCGGTGTAAACCCCGCTGCGCATGGCCAGCGGCGCAGGCGTGGTCAATTGGTAGGTGAAGTCGAACTCGGCGATGGCGTAGTTGTTCGTATGCAGCCAGTGCAGCGCGCAGGCCAACACGCCATTGCCCCGATCCTGGCGCAGCCACAGGCGCATGACGCTCCGGTTGTTTGCATTGGTGTTGCTCAACGCCCGGTTGCAGTTGATGGCGCCGCCCGTGGAGGCAGGCTCGGTGGGCCCATCCCCATCCTGGTCGACCAGGCGCAGCGCAGCGCCAATGATCTTCACGCCCAGATCGAACGTATGCGCGCCATCGTCGGAGGTGACCGTTACGGTACGCGGCCCCGGCATGCCGATGTAGAAGCTGTCACGCCCATAATCGTTCGTGCGCACGCCCTGCTTGGTGCCCCGCACCTTGGTGTCGATGCTCCACCATTCGTTGTTGATGCATGCCTGCAGGTGCACGCTGTTGCACACCCCCGACCACGGCGTCGTGTTGACGAACTCCCGCTTGTCGGGGTCATTGATATCCGGCTTGAACTCCGCGGTGATGTAGATGTCGGCGGCATGGGCGCCAGCAGCAGCGGCAGCCAACGCAATGGCTGCCGCCGCGCGACGCACGCCACGCAGCAAGGTGGAGGGGGAACGTTCAAACATCACGGCATTGCTCCTGCAGCGGGTGCAGCCGACGACGACTGCGCATGACCAGGGGACGTCGATGGGCACGTGAGGATGCCGGCCATCCACGTGTCGCCCTGCGGGCGGGTGGTCGTGCCGTCCAACGCAAAGCTGCAGCCGGTCACCCTGGGGTGGCGGACTTCCAGGCGTGGCGCCCTGGCACTCATCTCCAGCGCGAAGAAACCATCGGCCTCCGCTACGCTGCGCCCGGCATGGTTGATGACGTGGGCGCCGGCCAGCGGCTGCCCGGCGGCATCCTTGAGATGGCCCATCACGGTGAAGGTGCTGAGCACGTCCACCTTGCCGTAGGCCACGCCTCCCTTGTTGAGGTGATAGTCCAGCGTGGCCGGCTGGATGCTCGCAGCCGGCGCGGCGCGCCCATGGAAGTCGACCTGCAGAGCGCCGGTGCGATACGCAGTGACCGGCAGGAAGTTGCGGCCAGGGTGGAGCGCGTAGGAGCCACCGCGGCTGTCGTATGCGCGCAGCTCCACATCGGGCAGGTCGGAGCTCACGTCCACGATCATGCCGGTATCGACACTGCCGACCTGCCCCGCACCGGCAATGGCAAGCTTGCCGCCGCCCATGGCCATGGTGCTCTCCAGGTTCAGGCCGCCACTGACGGTGCCGCCCAGCGACGAGCGCTGCGCATGCGCATCGCCGCGCAATGCAGGATGCTCGAACTGCGCGTTGCTGCTGAGGCCCAGCCCATCGCTGTCCAGGGTGGCCTGGCCGGCGACACTGCGCAGCAGACCGTCTTCATAGGTCTGCTGTACCCCCGCGCTGGCGTACAGGCTGCGCCCGCCATCGGTGGCGGTACGGCTGCCAAGGCTGCCGCTGTAGCGACGCCCCTCCTGGCCCATCGCGATGTTCAGGGTGAAGTCGACACCACGGTTGCGGCGCGTGCCGCTGCTGGCACTTGCCGGGCGGTCGAACACCGCAGCGCGCCAGGTCGCGTCGCTGCCGAACAGGGTCTGGCGACGACTGAAGGACAGGTCGAGCCCAACGCCGTTGCTGGTGCCACTGTGATGCGACATGCGCGCGGCAACGTAGCTGCCGTCACCGAGGCGATGGTTCATGCTCAGCGCACTGGTCTGCAGCCAGCCCGAGCGGGTCTGCGGCAGCTCGGCACCGGGCGGCAACGGCGGGTAGGCATTGTCACCGGGGCGGCGCCGCTCCTGCCAGCTGCGGTTGTGCGAGGCGATCACGGTGCCTTTGCCATGGCGCCACATGCCCTGCAGGTCCACGCCACTGCCGTGGTCGCCGCTGTAGGCGTTGGTGTAGAGGTTGGCGCGGTCGTTGACCTGCCAGTCCAGCGATCCAGCGACGGCATTCCCGCCATCCAGGTGCTGGGCAGACAGGCCGAGGATCGCACGCGGATGGGCCAGGTAATTGAGGATGCCGCCTGCGGCAAAGGCGCCGGCATCGGGGTCCTCCAGGGTGTCCAGCAGGCTGTGCTGGACACCGGCGAACGCGCTGTAGCGCCAGCGGCGGCTCGGGTCGCGCCAGTTGCCCGGCTTGTGGATCACCGTGGTTTCACGCGAGCTTTCGCGTCCATCCTCGATGACCCGCAGTTCGACCTCGTAGATGCCGCCCGGCAGGCGACGGGTATCCAGCTCCTGCAGGCCCGGCTGCAATGGCTGGGTCTGGATCAGGCTACCGTCGCGGAACACCTCCACGGTGCCCTCGCGGTTGGCGGTCACATACACCGGATACAGGCTCGGTGCGCGCGAATCAATGGCCAGGCTGTCCGATGAGCCGGCCATCATGCCCACGGTGGTGTGGCTGAACGAGCCGGGCGCACGCGGCTGGCGGGTGACGCCCTGGAAGTTGGGCAGGAAGTAACCCACGCGCAGGAAGTTGTCGCGGAATTCGCGTTGTGCGTAGAGGCTCTGTACCGACTGGCGCAGCTGCCCGGCTTCATCGCTGCTGCGGTCGACCTGATAGTTGCCGACCAGCGTCCAGTGTCCCAGGCTGCCCTGTGCGTCGAGCGCGTAGCGGCCGGCCGTAGCCACGCCCTGCCCTGCATAGGCGTTGAGCTGGTGGCGCAGGATCAGGCCGCGACTGCCGTGTTCAGGCAGCGCGAGGTGGCGCTGCTGCGTGGCGGCGCGCCCACCGTTCTCTGTGGCGATGGAAAGCAGCGAGCTCTCCAGGCTGTAGTGAACCCGCACCAGGCTGTCATTGCAGGCCTGTTCGCAGGCGCCCAACGGACGCGGTGCAGCCAACACCTTCAACCAGCGCTCGCGTTCGGCGGCCGGTTCGGTGCTGTCGTGGCTGTCGGTAAACTCCAACAGCGACAAGGCATTGTCACGGGTCAGCACGGCACGGGCATCGCCCAGGTACTGACCATCGCGTTCGACCCGTACCACCAGGGGTACGTCGAAGAAATGGTCACGGAAGTCATCGGGCAGCCCCCCAGCCTGGTCAAGCAGGGTGAGGCTTTCCAGTGCCGCAGGCGCAGCCTGCACTGCTGCAACGCTGCAATGGAGCATGACGGCGGTGGCGAGGGGAAGCAGACGCGGTGACATGGTCATTCCTGTGCATGAAGAAGGGGCGCGAGCGCGCCCCTCCTGTGGCAGCCGGAGCTGCCGGGGTGAAACATGCGCAGCTGCGCGATTACGGGGTGCCGCTCTCGAACATCATGAAAACGTTGCCCTGGTAGGTGCCCTGCACGTAGCTCTCGCCGGTGGGCGCAGCGGCGGTGATGGCAACCGCAGCGCGCTTGCTCGCGGCGGCTTCGGTCGGGGTGGCCACTTCAACCGCGTTGGCGGCACCGACCTGCAGGTCGGTGCCGGCGACGGCCACGGTCAGGCCGATGGCGTTGCCGGCGCTGGTCAGCAGGGCTTCGGTGGTCAGGTAGGCGTTGATGGCGCCCAGGCCGCTCTTCATGTCGACCTGCTGCAGGATCGGATCCAGGCGCTGCGTCGCGATGTTCCAGCGCATGTTCTGGGTCTGGCCAGCCCAGTCGCCGACCGGCGAGATCTGCAGGCCGGTGGCGGACGGGACCGTGGCTTCAACCGTCACCTGGATGGGGAACTGCTCGGTGGCGGCCATGGCGGCAGCCGGGGTCAGGATCAGGGCAGCCGCAGCGGCCAGGACGGTGGTCTTGAGGTTCATTTTTCCTGCATCTCCAACGGAAAGGTGTCGCCTGGAGTCCGGCGACGGGACGGCGGTTCCGGGCGGAACCTAGCGGGTGAGCAGGACGTCCTTGCGGCTGTCCCCCTCAACGATCTGGAAGCGGTGCAGATGCCCGGTACTGCGAGCGAAGCGTTCGGTGCGCCCGGGCAGCAGGTGCACCTTGCGCGACGGGGAGCACTTGGCCGCCTTGTCCTGCGCACTGCACTGGCGGATGTCGTCGAGCACCACCGTGGTATTGCCGGCATTGCGCAGCTGCACGTGGTTGTCGTGCGTTTCGGTCTGCACGTCGTAGCGGGCCTGGTCGGGATGCACGATCACGAACACGCCATAGCCGGTCAGCACGTTGACGCCGGCCGAGAGCTCGTTGCGGTAGTCATCACGCTGCGCGTCGGTCAGCGCGAATTCGTCTTCGGACTGCGGCAGCACCGGAACGAAGCGCACGCGGTAGTAGCGTTCGGTGCTGCGATCCCCCTGCACCAGCAGACGCGTGGCCTGTTGGCCCTGCGCCGGCACGATCAACCGCGACGGGCTGGCAATCAGCCCGGCAGCGGCAGCGCTGCCGGAGGTATCAACCGGGATCTCCTGATGGGTGCCGTCCGCGGCGTAGCGCACTTCGCTGATCTGCACACGGACGAACGCCGTGGCATCGCCGGTATTGCGCACGCGCTTCAGCAGCGCCCCCTTGCCCGGCTCGGCATATTCGTACATCGCCCCCACATGGATGCTGGGTGCGGCCGCCTGCGCCGGATGAGGTGATGCCGTCATCGCCATGGCCATTGCTACCGCCAGCGCGGTGATCAGACGCTTCATCGAAGGGACTCCTGTTGTTGATGGGTCGATCACGAAAGCCGGTTGTCATAACCGTCTCGAATCGAGGGCGAAGCATAGGCAGCCGCCTCCTGTCGCCCTATGCAACTCGTTGCAAGACACCCTGAAATAAATTGCAACCGCGATTGGAATGACCAACAGATGCGTGCGAATGCATCGCCGCGTTGAATGGGAGCAGCTTAAAGTTCTGCTACGCCGCGCCACATTCAATATTCCTCAATGCGCTACTGCAATTTGTTGTAGCGGCGTCCAAACGAAAACGCCCCGCTGATGAGCGGGGCGTTTGCTGCTTCTCTTGACTTTGCTGCGCGCAGATCGTTACTGGGCAGCGTCCTGCCACTTGGCGACCTTGGCACGTGTCTGCGCCAGCAACGCATCCAGCGCCTTGCGGTCATACACGTGGCCACGCAGCACCACGGTGTTGATCGCGCGCGTGGCCTGGATATCCTGCAGCGGGTTGGCATCCAGCAGCACCAGGTCGGCGGCCTTACCTTCGGCGATGCCGCCGTAGCGGTCCAGCGTACCGAACCACGACGGACCCGCACGGGTTGCCGACGACAGCGCCTGCGCGGGAGTCAGGCCTTCCTTGACGAACAGGGCCAGCTCGTCATGCAGGCCGATACCGGGATAGTTGAAGGAATTGAGGAACCCCGCATCGGTACCGGCCATGACGGTCACGCCGGCCTGCTGCAGCATCGGCAGCACTTCCGCCACCTGGTGGTACTGCTGGTGGCGCTCGGCGATCTGCTCTGGACCCGCTTTGGCAGCACGTTCCACCCGCCACTGGTAAGTCGCCTGCAGCTTCGGGCCAATGTAGGCCAGGTAGGGATCGTTGGCGTGGTCATCCTGGTCCAGGAAGTCGAGGATGCGGCCGCCGTTGAGCGTGGGCGTGACATACACGCCCTTCGCCGCAAAGCCACGGTAGGCGGCCATGGCGGTCTCACGATCAAAGCCGGCATCAAGCCGCCGATTGGCCTCGGCACGATCAATGCGCTTGGCGGCGAAATCGGCGGCAATGGCGGCCTCGTCCTTGACCCCGGCCTTGTAGGCGTAGTCCAGGTGCTCGATCGAGCTGATGCCTGCGTCCACTGCCTGCTGCACGGTCAGCGCCATCGGGATGTGCCCGGACGCACGCAGGCCATTGGCGCGGGCGCCACGCACTGCAGCCAGGAACAGGGGCGGGGTCAGGGTGCTGTCGGTGATCTTGACGAAGTCGACCCGGTCGCGCTTGAGCTGGGCCAGCGCGGCATCGAGGTCGGCCTGGCTGCCGACCTCCAGCGTTCCTTTCCAGACCGGCTTGATGCCTTCGATCTTGGCGCCCGAACTGAACAGCTGCGGGCCTTCCAGGCTGCCGTCGGCAATCTGGCCACGCCACTGCAGCACCTGCGTGGGCAGGTCGCCAGAACAATCGCGGATGGTGGTGATGCCATGGGCGATGTACAGCGGCAGCAGCGCCTTGTTCTCTTCGACCAGCTCCGGTCCGCCGCCGAAATGCACATGCATGTCCCACAGGCCGGGGATCAGGAAGCGGCCCTTGCCATCGATGCGCTGCGGCGCTTTCCAGGCCTTGGCAATGCTGCGGTCGTCACCCACGGCGACGATGTCATTGCCGCGTACCACCACCGCCTGGTCGGCATGGGTGGTGGCCTGCTCGACATCCACCACGGTGGCATGCCGGATGATCAGGTCGGCCTGTTCGGCGGCGAGGACGCAGGGCGCCAGTGCAAGCAGCACCGGGAAGGCAGACAGCACAATGGGTTTCATGGCAACGTGGCAAAAAGGAGTACCTCCGCACCATACGGCGCGAAGGCATCCATTCACCAGTTAAATTTTGTCATGACGCGCATTACGGAATCGAATGCGCTCAGACCTCGCCCTGCATGGCCGGACGCGCCTGCACCTGCGCCAACCAGGCCGCCACGGCGGGATACGTGTCCACGCCGGCACCGACGTAGGTGCCATAGCCGACCACCTGCGCCACCACCAGGTCCACCAGCGAGTAATCGCCGCCCAGCATCCAGGGCTGTGAACCCAGCCGATCTTCCAGCAATCCCAGCAGCTCGGCGGCGCCCTGCCCTGCGGCGGCGGCCTGCGTACTGTCGCGCAACGGGCCTTCGCGGGTGGCCAGCATCAGCCGGTTGATCATCGCCGCGTAGGTCACATAGGCCCAGGCGCACCACGACAACGCCTGCAGCCGCTCCGGGGTGTCGGCCGCCGGCCACAGCCCGCGCGCCACGCCGAAGCGGTCACCCAGCCACAGATGGATGGCCAGGCCTTCGAAGATCGGCGTGCCATCCACCACCAGGCACGGCACCTTGCCGTTGGGGTTGATCGCCAGGTACTCCGGGGTGCGCTGCTCGCCGTTCCGGATGTCGATCCGCACCCGGTCATGGGCGACCCCCAGTTCGGCGAGCGCGCAGGCGACGGGGGTGGCACTGGACATGGGATGCCAATAGAAGACGACGGACATGTGGAACTCCTTGTGGGTTGTCGGTGTGGAAAGGTGCGCCGCCAGGGGGCCTTGCACCGTGGCCACAGGCTAGCCACCATTGCGGACAGATCCTGTCCTCGACAGGCGCGATGCTGCCGCCCATGCTGACCACCTCCGCTCGACTGCTGCGCCTGCTCTCGCTGCTGCAATCCCGGCCGCATTGGCCGGGCAACACACTGGCCGCGGATATCGGCGTGCATCCGCGCACGCTGCGCCGCGACATCGACCGCCTGCGCGAACTGGGCTACCCGATCCAGGCCAGCAGTGGCGTGGCCGGCGGCTATGCGTTCCGCGCCGGGCGCGCATTGCCGCCGCTGCTGCTCGACGATGAAGAAGCATTGGCCGCTGCGCTGGCCCTGCGCACTGCAGTGACCGGCACCATCAGCGGCATCGAGCAGACCGCGATTACCGCACTGGTCAAACTGGAACAGGTAATGCCGGCCCGGCTGCGACGCCGGCTGGATGCATTACGTACCGCGATCCTGCCGATCGACCAGGCCGGGCCCATGGTCGATGCCGGGCTGCTGGCCACCTTGGCCGGCGCCTGCCGCGACCAGCTGCAGCTTCGCTTCGACTATGCCGACCGCCAGGGACAGCCCAGCCAGCGGCTGGTGGAACCGCAGGGCGTGGTGCATGCCGAACGGCGCTGGTACCTGGTGGCTTGGGACACGCTGCGCGTGGACTGGCGCACCTTCCGCATCGACCGCATGACCAGTGCGGCAGAGGTGGGCGCGCACTTCCGCCCGCGCCCGTCGCCCGCCAATGGCGACCTGCGCGCGTTCGTGAGCCAGTCGCTGTCGCTGGGACCCTACGGGGACGAAGCGCGGGTGATCCTGCACGCCCCCATCGACATCGTGCGCGAACGCATACCGGCCTCGGCGGGCATGCTCGAAGCGGTGGATGCACAGCGCTGCCTGCTGCGGTGTGGCGCGCACCCGCAGGGCGCGGTGGTGTACTGGCTGCTCGCGCTGGAGCTCGAATTCGAGGTGCTGGGCCCGCCTGCGCTGCACGCGATGATGCAGGCCGCTGGCGCTCGCGTGGCGCGCAGCCTTGCACGCAGCGGGGCCGCCGCTGGCTAGGCACCCGCGTGCATGCTAGAACAGGCACCATTCGCTTTCTGGATACCGCCATGCCGCCCAGTGCACAATCGAATCGCGCCCTGTTCGAACTGGACCTGCTGCGGGCGATGGTGATGGTGGCCGACTGCGGCAGCTTCACCACCGCCGCCACGCGCCTGCATTCCACCCAGTCCACCATCAGCCAGAAGATCCGGCGGCTGGAGCAGTTGGCCGGGCACCCGCTGCTGGTGCGCGGCAACCGCGATGTGCACCCCACCGATGCCGGGCAGACGCTGCTCGGCATCGCGCGCCAGATGCTGGCCCTGAACGACCAGATGGGCGAAGCACTGGCCGGCGCCACGGTGGCGGTGACCGTCCGGCTGGGCGTGCCCGAAGACTTTGTCAGCCCCCGCACCACCGCCCTGCTGGGCCGCTTCACCCGCCGCCACCGGCAGGTGAAGCTGGAAGTCACCAGCGGCCTCAGCCGCGACCTCGCCAACGCCTACGACCACGGCGAGCTGGACCTGGTGCTGGTCAAACAGCGCCGCAACAGCCGCCAGGGCGTGGCCTGCTGGCATGAGCCGATGCGCTGGGTGGACAGTGCACGCAGCCCCTGCATCGGCATGGACCCGATTCCGCTGGTGACGTTTCCGCCGCGCGGGCTGTATCGCGATGAGTTGATCGCTGCCGTGGAAAGCATGGGCCGGCGCTGGCGGATCGGCTTCACCAGCTCCAGCCTCAGTGGCATCCAGGGCGCGGTGGCCGACGGCATGGGCATCAGCCTGCTGCCAGCGCGTGCCATGACCCGCGAACACCGCGCGCTCACCGCGCGCCAAGGCCTGCCGCCCATGGACGGCATCGAAATCGCGATGCTGCACCGTGACAACGCCGATCCGCTGGTGCTGGATCTGGCGTCGCAGTTCGCGCGACTGCTCGATCGCGAAAAACGGTGACGCGGATGCGCGCAGAGAGTGACGCACCTCTCGTACCGAGCATAGGAATAGTCCTAATCTGACATCAGACTATCTCCGCTGCGCGTTGAAGCGGTAAGAATGGCGCAAACCCCACGATTGCGTGCCTCCTTTGTCTCGACGCCATCCAGGCCCCGCATATGGACCGCTGCTGCCGTCCGTACTCAACATCGCCCTGCTGGATGACCACGATGTGGTCCGGCATGGCAGTTATGTACACCTGTCCACCGACCCGCGGTTCCATGTGGTCGGCAACCACGCCCACACCAGCTCCCTGATCAGCACCTTGCAACACCACCTGGTGGACGTGGCGGTGGTGGACTACACCCTGGGCGAAGGCGACCTGCAGGGCATGGAGCTGCTGCGCATGCTTCGACGCCGGTTCCCGCGCGTGCGGGTGTTGATGTTCTCGGCCAACGTACATCACGTGATGATCTCCAACACCATGGCCGCCGGCGCCGCGGGCGTGGTCTCCAAGGGCGAGACACTGGAAGCGCTGGCGCGCGCGGTCACCCGCGTGGCGGCCGGGCACACCCATGTGCCGGTCAACTACCGCGACGAACATGCCGAACACCGGTTGTCGCAGAGCGAGCGCGAAGTGCTGCAGCTGTGCCTGAGCGGCATGACCGTGACCGACATTGCCTTGCAGCGCAACCGCAGCATCAAGACCATCAGCACCCAGAAGCACGCGGCGTTCCGCAAACTCGGCCTGCGCACCGACCGCGACCTGTTCACCCTCCGCCACCAGCTGGCGGTGTGGTGAGCGGCAACTGGACCTGGGCCGGCGCCTTGACCGGGGTGCTGGTCGGCCTGCTGCTGCCTGTCACCCCGGGCAGCAGTGCCGAACCGCGGCTGGTCCGGGTGGCTGCCGACCCCTCCCAGCATGGGCTGCTGGCCAATGACAACCGCGCGGCGCGCGACACCAACCTGATCACCGGCTATGCGCAGCTGGTCGCCGAACAGGCCGGACTGGAATTCCGCGAGCAGCCGGTGGAATCGGCCACCGCCGCGCTGCAGGCAATCTGCGACGGGCGCGCCGATCTGATGCTGCTGCTGGGGCCGCTGGACAACGCGCCGTGCACGGCGTTGGCCGCATCACCGGCGTATTACCGCGGCCAGACCCTGATGGCCAGCCGCCACGCCCAGGCGCACCCGCCGGAATTCGCACACCTGCGCCGGGTGGCGGTGGTGCGCGGCACCCGCCTGGCCGAATGGCTGGGTGCCTACCACCCCCACCTGCAGGTGGTGGACCTGCCCAGCCTGCGTGAAGCGCTGTCCGCCGTGGAAGCCGGCGTGGTGGACGCGGCACTGGACCTGGATGTGGCAATGCGCCCCGTGGTGCGCCGCGAATTCGGCAACAGCCTGCTGCTGCATGGCGGGCCTTCCACCTTGCCAGGCAGCCTGCACCTGGTGGTGCGCCACCGCGATCGCGCCCTGCTCGATCAGATCCATCAGGCGATGCGCTCGATCAGCCCGCAGGAACACGCGATGCTGATGCAGCGCTGGACCAAAGCCACGTACCTGAGCGGGCCGTCGCTGCAGGTGATGTCGCAGCACTTTCGCTGGGAACTGCTGGCCGGCGCGCTGATCCTGCTGGCCCTGCTCACCGCCGGGGTGTGGATGCGCGTGGCACAGCAGTCGGCGCGGCGCAGCGAACGCCAGCAGGCGCGCTTCATCGCCGTGATGAGCCACGAAGTGCGCAACGCCGCGCAGGCACTGGTCACCTCGGTGGATCTGCTGCACCAGTCGGGCCTGGACCAGGGCCAGCGGCAGCTGGTGAACGCCGCACGCAATGCGGGGGCCGGCCTGCGTCATCTGCTCGGCCACGCGCTGGACTATTCACGCCTGGCCACCGGCGAGTACCACCCCACCCCCGGCTGGCAGGACGTGCGCCAGCTGGCGCGTGACTGCCTGGCGGTGGCCCGCCCTGCGGCCGAGGCCAAAGGCCTGGCCATCACCCTGCTGCAGGACACCGACCCGCTGCCCCGGATGTGGCTGGACGGTGACGCGCTGCGCCAGGTGCTCAGCAACCTGCTGGGCAACGCGGTGAAGTTCACCGACCTGGGGCACGTGGACGTGACCCTGTCGCTGCACCTGGACCAGGACAGCGCACACCTGGGGCTGTCGGTTCGCGATACCGGCATCGGCATCCCGGCCGCGCTGCACGACACCGTGTTCAAGCCTTTCGCGCAGGCGCACGACAGTCATTCGCGGCAGATGGGCGGTGCCGGGCTCGGCCTCTCCATCTGCCAGGATCTGGTGCGGGGCATGGGAGGCACGGTGCAGCTGCGCAGCGCTCCCGGCGAGGGCAGCTGCTTCGAGGTGCGCTTGCCGGTGGTGATCGAAGCCACCGGCCCCTGCTCGGGGGAGCAGCCGCTGGCCGGGCGTACCCTGTTGCTGGTTGAAGACCACGCATTGAATCGCACGGTGGTCTGTCGGCAGCTGGAGACGCTGGGCGCCTCGGTGAGCAGCTGCGCCGACGGCGCCAGTGCACTGCACTGCCAGGCCGCCGAACCCTGCGGCATCGTGCTGCTCGATTGCGTGCTCGACGACATGAGCGGTTACGAGCTGGCCGTGCAACTGCGACAACTGGAGCGCCGCCACGGGCGTACGCCGGCCGTACTGGTGGCAGTGTCTGCCAATGATTCGGCCGCGCACGTGGAACGCTGCCTCGCCTGCGGCATGGACGCGGTGCTGTGCAAGCCGCTGGATATCGGCCAGCTGCTCCGGGCATTGCAGGTGGAGACGCAGGGGAACACAGCGCGGCTGGCAAGCCCGACCAGCAGCGCAACCGACCCCATCTGGACCGAGATCCTGCAATCGCTGCAGGAAGAGCAGATGGCGCTGCATGACGCCCTGCGCGACCGGGCCGCAACCGCCCTGCGGCACCACGCGCATCGGCTGGCCGGCGTGCTGCAGATGCTGGGGCAACCGGATCTGGCCGCGATTGCCGGCGACCTGCACGAACTGGACCTGGACGAAGCCGGCGACTGGCTGGACGCCCAGCGGCTGCTGGGTTACCTGCGCCCAGCCCTCGCCGGCCTGGCAGGCGGGACGATTATTTCAGCTGCAGGGGATAGCGCTGCCACAGCACGTGCACCAGGAATCCGGTGAGCTCGGCATCCTTTGCGCTGATCGCCGCACGGATCTTGTCCAGCAGCACCATATCGCTGCAGGTGCGCACATCGGCGTGGTCGGCCTGCCCGGCACGACGGGCCCGGTAGCGGGCCGCACGCTGGGCATCGGTCATGGCGTAGCCGAACGTGGGCGGACGGCCGCGCTTGCGCGGCAGCATCAGCTCCAGGGTGCCGGGGTCTTCTTCATCACGCATGACGGACGGGGAACGCAAACGGGGCGCGAACAATATCGTGAGATGTAACGGAAATCCAGCAGAAATACGCGGAATCGATCACCGCGCGAGCGAGGACTCCGCCAACCGCGCGCCCAACCACACCAGCGCAAATCCCGCCACCAGACTGATGCCCAGATACGTCGGCATCACCCACCCGCGTCCGTTGCGGACCAGCAGCACCGCCTCGAGCATCATCGACGAGAACGTGGTCAGCCCGCCGATGATGCCGACGATGGCGAACGCGCGCCAATACAACGCCGCACTGCCGCGGGTCTGCAGCCAGACCACCACGTAGCCGACCGCAAAGGCGCCCACCAGGTTCACCGTCAGCGTGCCCCACGGAAAACCGTTGCCGAACTGGCGCAGCATGGCGTCGCCGATGATGAAGCGCAGTGCCGCGCCCAGCGCGCCGCCGGCCATTACCAGCCCCAGCTGCTGCCACCACGTCCCGAAGCCCCCCATCAGTCGTTCCCTTTGCGCGCCCGCGCCTGCTCGCGCTCGGCACGCAGGCGGTCGAGCTTTTCCTTCAGCTTGATTTCCAGTCCGCGCGCCACCGGCTGGTAATACACCCGCTCGCCCATCGCATCCGGGAAGCCGGTCTGGTCAAGCGCGATGCCACCTTCGGCGTCATGGTCGTACTGGTAGGTCTTGCCGTAGCCCAGCTCCTTCATCAGCCTGGTCGGCGCGTTGCGCAGGTGCAGCGGCACCTCCTGGGTGCCGGTCTCGCGCACTTCCTGCTTGGCCAGGTTGAAGGCGGCGTAGCCGGCGTTGGATTTGGCGGTGCTGGCCAGGTACAGCACCAGCTGGGCGAAGGCCAGCTCGCCCTCGGGGCTGCCCAGCCGTTCGTAGATGTCCCAGGCTTCCAACGCCATCGACTGCGCGCGTGGATCGGCCAGGCCGATGTCCTCTATCGCCATGCGGGTCAGGCGCCGGGCCAGGTAGGAGGGATCGCAGCCGCCATCGAGCATGCGTGTCAGCCAGTACAGCGCCGCATCCGGATTGGAGCTGCGCACCGACTTGTGCAGGGCCGAGATCTGGTCATAGAACTGCTCGCCCCCCTTGTCGAAGCGGCGGGTACGGTCGGCCAGCACCTGCACCAGCATCTCCGGACTGATCCGCCCGCCTTCACCGCCGGCCAGTTCGGCGGCGATCTCCAGCAGGGTCAGACCGCGCCGCACATCGCCGTCGGCGGCGGTCGCGATCTCCAGCAGCGCTTCGGGTGTGACCTGCAGCGCCTCGGCGCCGAGCCCGCGTTCCTTGTCCTGCAGCGCCCGCTCCAGCGCCTCGACGATATCGGCCGGCGACACCGCTTCCAGCACGTGCACGCGGCAGCGCGACAGCAACGCCGAATTGAGCTCGAACGAAGGGTTCTCCGTGGTGGCCCCGACGAACACGATGGTGCCGCGCTCGATATGCGGCAGGAACGCATCCTGCTGCGCCTTGTTGAAGCGGTGCACTTCGTCCACGAACAGCACCGTGCGGCGACCTTCGGCGAAGCGCTGGGCCGCCTCGGCCAGCACCACCCGGACCTCGGGCAGGCCCGAAAGCACGGCGGAGATGGCACGGAATTCGGCGTCGGCGTAGTGCGCCAGCAGCAGGGACAACGTGGTCTTGCCGCAGCCTGGCGGGCCCCACAGGATCATCGAGTGCACATGCCCGGACTCGACCGCCCGGCGCAGCGCGCTACCCGGGGCGAGCAGGCGTTTCTGCCCCACCATCTCATCTAGGGTCTGCGGGCGCATGCGCTCGGCAAGCGGGCGCATGCTGTCCCGATCCACCGTCAGCAGATCGGGTTCATTGAATGTCGTTCGGTTTCTGGCCACGACACTATTGTATGACCGAATGACGCAGCGCCGGGCCCTGCCCGGCTGCGTCAGTTGCCGATGACGTCGGTGCCCTTAGGCGGCGTGAACGTGAAGGTGGTTTTCGGGAACGCCGGGTTCCGCTTCCAGTCCTTGAACGAGATCACCGTGCGCTGGTTCACCGCATCGGTCACTTCCATGCGGGCCAGGCCCTGCGCGTTGAAGCCCAGCGCGGCGTACTGGAACGACGTTTCGGTTTCACGCTTCGGGGTCAGCGACAGCCACTGCAGGCCGTCGCGCGGCGCGGCCTCTTCACTGACGTCGTACTGCTTTTCCAGCAGTGCCGGGGTGATCAGCGCGATAAGCGGGCTGTTCTGTTCCTCGGCGCCCTGCACACGCTTGGTCGCCTGCTGCAGGTCCGGCTCGTACACCCACACATTCCTGCCGTCGGCAATGATCAGCTGCTCATGCGGCACCGTGTACTCCCAGCGGAACTGGTTCGGCACCGACAACGCCACGCTGCCACTGGTGGTTTCCTTCACCTTGCCCTTGCTGTCGAACACCTTCTGCTCGAACTTGCCGTCCAGACCCTTCAGGCCCTTGGTGAACGTGGTCAGCTCATCGCGGGCGCCGGCCCAGGCAGACACCGACCCGACACTGGCGCAGACCAGCGTGGCGGCGACAAGACAGCGGCGGAAAGTGCTCTGCATACGGGTATCCAATGAAGGTTGTAAGGATGGCCGGCAGTGTGCCGAGGTCATCCTGAATGGGGGGTCAGGGGACGGATTGCACCGTGCGCAGGTCGCCGTAGACCACCTGCCCGCGGAAGCCGCGCCGCACCTGCTGGTACAGCTCGCGGAACGCAGCATAGTCGCCCGGCTGGCACAGCGCATCCGCGCCGCGCACCGCCTTCTGGTGCAGGCGGTGGCGGGCGACGATGGCCTGCCCTTCGCGGCTCCACTCAAGCGCGTACTCCCCGGCCGCATTGCGGAACTGCTGGTTGCGCGGCATCGCCACGATCGGCACCCCGGCCGGGAACTCCAGCCGGTAGGTTTCCTGGCGCAGGGTGTCGTTGCAGTAGAACGGGGTGGCGTTGTCCGGCGCCGACGTGGTGGTGTAGATGTCACGGAACGACTCGCCACCGGGCGGGTCCGGCAGCACCATGCCACCGACCACGCCGAAATCGACGTAATCACGGGCGCGGAAATCGTAGCGGTAGTTGAACGGCCGGGTCAGGTCCTGCGGGTCGCCCAACAGGGTCAGCGTGCCGCTGCCATCGAAGCCGGACGAGGCCATGATCGATTCCTCCACCCGCGCCCGGTTCTGCGCGTTGAGGCGGGCGAACGCGCCGCGCATGCCGATCTCGCCCACTTCGCGGGTCTGGGGCACGGTCTGGCCCTGCAGGTTGCCGTCCGGGTCGAAGCGGAAAGTGACCTCGAAGCCGCTGCCGTTGCGCGCGGCATCGTTGGCCGGGGTGCGTGCCACCTTGGCCTGGCGCGTGTGCAGCACCGGCGCACCGAGGTCGCCGTCGGGCAACTGGCCAAAGCGCGCATAGGCGCTGGTGGAATCCAGGTACAGGTCGAACTCGGGAATGTAGGTGATGGCGTGGTTGAAGCGGCCCAGCAGGGGAATGTCCGGCAGGGTCGGGCCGCCGCCGGCGCCAATCAGCACCGGGGTGCTGTCGATGCCGCGCGCGGCCAGCAGCGCCTCCAGGATCACCACATGGTCCTTGCAGTCGCCGTAGTGGTTGTCGAGGATGCTCTGCGCCGGGTTCGGCTCCAGCCCGCCGTTGCCCAGGTACACCGCCACGTAGCGGATGTTCTGCGACACCCAGCGGTACAGCGCGGCGGCCTGTTCACGGCGGTCCACGATGCCGCGGGTGACCTCGTCGGCCAGCGCCTGGATCCCCGGGGTCACCCGTGCCGCCTCGCCACCCTTGAGCTGGTAGGCCTGCGCCACCTGCGCCCAGTCGCGGTAGGTGCTGGCCATGATGGTCGGGCTGAACTCCCACGGCGCTGCGGTCCATATCTGCACCGGCATCGGGTCCGGGCGGCGGTAGCGCCAGGCCCAGGTCGCCTGCCCGTTCCGGATGACGGGTTTCTGGCTGCCCTGCACGCCCCGCTGCTGCACGTACATCGGCAGGGAGGCCGGCGCGCTCAGGGTGACCTGCGCATCGTCGTACTGCGAGAAACCGCTGAAGGTTTCCCACAGGCTGAAGTAGCCCGGGAAGTACGGCTGGGTCTGGGTGCGGCGGGTCTGGTAGACCACCCGGGTACCCGGCGCCAGGTTGGGGAACACCACCACCCGCACCTTGCGGTCGGCGTACATGGCCGCCGCGGCGCTGGAATAGCTTTCCTGGGTGTAGATGCGGTCGGCCGGCACGTCACGGCGCTGGCCGTCGGCGGTCAGGGTGTAGGCCGACAGCACCTCCAGCGTTTCCATCTTCTCGCTGTAGCTCAGCCGCACCTGGCTGAACTGCTCCACCGCTGCCTTGGTCTTGAGCAGGATGTCGTAGGACTCGGTCTGCACGTTGCCGGCGTCAGCGCGCACCACGTAATCGGCGCGGTAGCTGACGAAGCTGAAGTTGTTGCTGGCCTGGGTATCGCTGGGGGCGGCCGGCGGGGCCGGTGCCGGTGCCATCGCAGGCGCCGGAACCGGGGCCGGGGCGACCGCCTGGGCCGACACCAGCAGGGGCGCCAACGCCAGCGCGCACGCGGTCATCCATGTCATGCGGATCATTGCGGTTCCGGCGTTACTTCGGCGGGGGCGGCGCAAGCACGCTGCGGTCGCCGTTGTGTTCGGGTGGGCTGACCACGCCGGCCATCTCCATGGCTTCGATCAGACGCGCGGCGCGGTTGTAGCCGATCTTCAGCCGGCGCTGCACACCGGAAATCGAGGCGCGGCGGGTTTCGGTCACGATCCGCACAGCTTCGTCGTACAGCGGATCCGATTCATCCCCTGCCGCCCCGCTGGACTCGGGCAGGCCACCGGCACCCACCACCACGCCATCGCCCATCATCTGCACTTCGTCCAGCACGCCGCTGATGTAGTCGGCCGGGCCGCTGGCCTTGAGGTGTTCGACCACGCGGTGCACTTCCTCGTCGGAAACGAACGCACCGTGCACACGGTCAGGCAATGCGGTGCCGGGCGGCAGGTACAGCATGTCGCCGTGGCCCAGCAGCGTTTCGGCGCCGGACTGGTCCAGGATGGTGCGCGAATCGATCTTGGAGCTGACCTGGAAGCCGATGCGGGTCGGGATGTTGGCCTTGATCAGGCCGGTGATCACATCCACCGACGGACGCTGGGTGGCCAGGATCAGGTGGATGCCGGCCGCACGCGCCTTCTGTGCCAGGCGCGCGATCAGCTCTTCGACCTTCTTGCCGACAATCATCATCATGTCGGCGAATTCGTCGATAAAGATGACGATGAACGGCAGCGTTTCCAGCGGGCGCGGGGCTTCGCCCAGCTCCGGGTTCGGCTTGAACAGCGGGTCCATCAACGGCTGCCCGGCGTCTTCGGCGTCCTTGACCTTCTTGTTGAAGCCGGCCAGGTTGCGCACGCCCACCGCGCTCATCAACTTGTAGCGCCGTTCCATTTCGGCCACGCACCAGCGCAGGCCGTTGGCGGCTTCCTTCATGTCGGTGACCACCGGCGCCAGCAGGTGCGGAATGCCCTGGTAGACACTCAGTTCGAGCATCTTCGGGTCGATCATCAACATCCGCAGGTCTTTGGGCGAGGCCTTGTACAGCAGGCTCAGCACCATGGCGTTGACCGCCACCGACTTGCCCGAGCCGGTGGTACCGGCCACCAGCAGGTGCGGCATGCGCGCCAGGTCGGCCACGGTCGGACGGCCGGCGATGTCCTTGCCCAAGGCCAGGGTCAACGGGCTGGCCGACTTGTCGTACTCCTTGGAGCGCAGCAGTTCGGACAGGTAGATCATTTCGCGGGTGACGTTGGGGATCTCAAGACCCACCACCGACTTGCCCGGAATCACATCCACCACGCGCACCGACTTGACCGACAGGCCGCGGGCGATGTCCTTGTCCAGCGAGCTGATCTGGCTGACCTTGATGCCCGGTGCCGGCTCGATCTCGAAGCGGGTGATCACCGGGCCGGGATATGCGCCGACCACCTGCGCGTCGATGCGGAAGTCCTTGAGCTTGAACTCGATCTGGCGCGACAGCGTTTCCAGCGTCTCCTCGTCGTAACCCTTGGGCTGCGGCTTGGGATCATCCAGCAACGCCAGCGGCGGCAGGTCCGAGCCATCGCCATTGACGCCGCGGAACATCGGAATCTGGGTTTCGCGCTTGGCGCGGTCGCTCTTTTCCAGCACCGGCTCCGGACGCGGCTCGATCTTGACCGGCTCGCGCTTGGCGCGCACCTCGGCGTCCACCTTGCGCACTTCCTGGCGTTCCTCGCGCATGGCGCGGGTCTGCTGCCACTCGGTGGCCTGTTCCTTCTTCTTGCTGAGCAGCGGCGGCAGCGCCAGCACCGCGCGGCCGATCTTCTCCATCACCACGAACCACGAAATGCCGGTGGCCAGGGTGATCGAGGCCAGCAGCAGCACCAGCACGAACAGGTTCGCGCCGAGCGCGCCGAACCCGGCACTGAGCGAATTGCCCACCAGCCGGCCGAGGATGCCGCCGGCATGGCCCACATCGCCACTGAACAGCCGCAGGTGCAGGAAGCCGGTGCCGGCAATCAGGAAGCCGACCAGGCCGACCAGCCGCAGCGCCGGGTCCAGGTCGTGCTCGCCCTTGCTCTCACGCTTGAGCCCGAACATGGCGAACCACGCCAGCGCGCCCAGCACGATCGGCAGCAGGAACGCCATGTAACCGAACAGCTGCAGCAGCACGTCGGCCACCCAGGCGCCGACCCGGCCGCCCATGTTGTGGATGGGCGCCACCACGCTGCCGGTGTGCGACCAGCCCGGGTCGCTTGCCGAATAGGTGAACAGACTGGCGACCAGATACAGCAACGCCGGGGCGATCGCGATCAGGCCGAGGTCGCGCCACAGGCGCTGCCGACGGGGATTTTCGACCGGCGCCGCAGCCGCAGCACGGCGCGACGCCGCTTTGCCGTCGGGAGACTTGGATCGTTCCGGGACCTGTTTCGCCACCTTAGACCAGACCTTGGGAATGCACTGTTAGTGCTTGATAATAAACGACTGACGGCACGCCAACCACCACCGGCTGGGTTGCGCCGTTCCACCGCTCGCCTTGAATCGGGCGACCCCTGCCGCCACTCTATGACCTGTCTTGGACGCCGGGCAATCTTTCCCCAGCGCCCCGCCCCATCATCTCTTTGCGAGTCTACATGAGCAATTCCAAGCCTTCCCGCCACCAGAAGCTCGTCATCCTCGGTTCCGGCCCGGCCGGCTGGACGGCAGCGGTCTACGCCGCCCGCGCCAACCTGAACCCGGTGGTGATCACCGGCCTGCAGCAGGGCGGCCAGCTCATGACCACCACCGAAGTGGACAACTGGCCGGGCGACGCCCACGGCCTGATGGGCCCGGACCTGATGGCGCGCATGCAGGCCCACGCCGAGCGCTTCGAGACCGAAGTGATCTTCGACCACATCCACACCGCCGATGTGACCCAGCGCCCGTTCAAGCTGATCGGCGACAGCGCCGAGTACACCTGCGACGCGCTGATCATCGCCACCGGCGCCACCGCCAAGTACCTGGGCATTCCCACCGAAGAGGCCTTCAAGGGCCGCGGCGTGTCGGCCTGCGCCACCTGCGACGGCTTCTTCTACCGTGACCAGGACGTGGTCGTGGTCGGCGGCGGCAACACCGCCGTGGAAGAGGCGCTGTACCTGTCCAACATCGCCCGCAAGGTCTACCTGGTCCACCGCCGCGACACCCTGAAGGCGGAAAAGATCATGCAGGACAAGCTGTTCGCCAAGGTCGCCTCGGGCAAGATCGAAACCGTGTGGCACCACCAGGTGGACGAAGTGCTGGGTAACGAAGCCGGCGTCACCGGCGTGCGCGTGAAGTCCACCCTGGACGGCAGCACCCGCGACATCGACGCCCACGGCTTCTTCGTGGCCATCGGTCACCACCCCAACACCAGCCTGTTCGAAGGCCAGCTGACCATGAACAACGGTTACCTGGACATCCGCTCGGGCCTGGGCGGCAACGCCACCCAGACCTCGGTGGAAGGCGTGTTCGCCGCCGGCGACGTGGCCGACCAGCACTACCGCCAGGCCATCACCTCGGCCGGCTTCGGCTGCATGGCCGCGCTGGACGCGGAGCGCTACCTGGATGCCAAGGGCGAGCTGAGCTGATCAGCGGCACCTGAAGCACCCGAAGAAGGCCGGCGCCCAGCGCCGGCCTTCTTCGTTTCAGCTGCCGCCCTCGCATGTCATCCAGTGCTCGACCGGGCCGGAAGTGACGCCATCGGCATCGCGCATTACCGTGCTCCAGTTGACCATGCCATAGCCGCTCCCTTCGCAGGTCATCCTCGCCTTGATGGGCGACGCGGAGGCATCCGTGACCGTCTTCACTTCCGCCCTGCAGGCGCCCGGCTGGGTGCAGTACACCGGCGTGAAGCTGAGTGTCACCGGGAACTGCGGATTGCCTTCGAAATGAACGTCGGTCTCCGCCGCACCGCTGGCTGGGACGGTAACGCGATCGATCTTCCTCAAGGCTAAAGGCGTGCAGTCCTTGCCATCACGGAACAGACGGTAGCCCTTTTCAACCCCCTTCATCGAAGCCGCACGGAACACCGGGTCCAATAGTGCCGCCGCATCTTCCGGATGCGTATGGAACGCCGTCTCGACGATGATGGAGGGCATGGTGGCCAGACGGTTTTCGCCCTTATCCTCGGAATGAGGCGCAGGCGCTACGACGAACGACTCGTAGCCGGGAGTACTTTGAATCAGTTCTTTCATTGCACATAGAACGCTCGCTCCCAGCGCTGCATCTGAGGGGCGCCCGGGCTGGACGATGACACGGGCACCCCTTGCCGTACCGTGATCATCTGCATTGCTGTGCAGGTGGATGGCGAATTCTGCACCCAGATGATTGGCAAGCAGTGGTCGAGTGTTGATGTCCTCTTTGTACTCGCGATCACTTGCAGCACTCCCTTCATGGGTATTCCATATCTCAGGATTGCCCGGGTACTGCGCCGCGACCGAATAGCGCGCAGCCATCCGCCACCACTCCTGCCCACTCTCCGGGTGAGTCCCCATCCCATCTTGGACGCGAGGCCGGATCACAGGCATCTGAGAGCGAAGTTCGATGACGCTTTTCAGCTCAACGGCATAGGTGGGCGTCAGCATGCCCTCCATCACGCCGTTATGGGGGTCTCGTTGCGTCTTCCATGCTCGGTCCTTGTGGTCGAAGTAGTATCCATGCCCTGCCGCCACGAATGCCACGCCAGACCCCGCGACCTGCCCCGATCGCTCTCGTTCCTGCTTTTCACGGCGGATGCGCTCCCCGGCCTTTCGAGCCGCATCATCCTCCTGCTTGACCTCTGGAAAATAGTGGTAGACGTCGAATCCACCGTAAAGGTATTTGACCTGCGAAACATGCAGGAATCGATCGGTGACTGACAACAGCGCGTTGTTGATGATGCTGCGTTGATCTTCAAATGCAGGGCCGTAGTCCTGCGGGATGAACCCGCGATCCAGGTTCACGGTGATGACCTTTTGCGAAAGATCCACCGACGCACTGACATGCCTGCTTCTCGCCTGCCCCTCAAGCAGCTCTATACGCCCCACCAGATCGCTGGCTGCACGCGTGAGGAGCATATCCAGCTCCATATTGCTTTCTGGCGCCAAGACCTCAATTGCATGAAGCGGGGTCGGGGCGAAGCCGTAACACGCGCCGACGGCAAGCATTGAAGCGGAGAAGAGACGGTTGAGGCCACTGCACTTGATCACGACGAAGCTCCTGAGTCGACTGAGATTCGCGCCAACAGTTCGGCGCGACTTGAAATCTCCTCCCTTCAAGGCCACACGAACGCGCGCCAACGCACGCTTCCCGGCGTTTACTGAACAACTTTCTTATCGGTTACCGCAAGCCGATCAACGCCACCTAAAACACCCCGTTTTCCATCGGCCTGCCCTATCCTTCAGCCATGCCCGATATACGCTTCCTTCATCGCCTCACCGACATGCCCGCCGCCGACTGGGATGCGCTGCACGATGGCCGCAACCCGTTCGTCAGTCATGCGTTCCTGCAGGGGCTGGAGGAACACGGCTGCCTGCGTGCGGAATGGGGTTGGCGGCCGCGCCACTTCACCCTGTGGGAGAGCGGCCAGCTGATCGGGGCGGTACCGGGTTACCTGAAGGACAACTCGCATGGCGAGTTCGTGTTCGATCACGCCTGGGCCAATGCCTATGCCCGCCACGGGCTGGCGTACTTCCCGAAGTGGCTGGGCGCAGTACCGTATTCGCCGGTGAGCGGGCCGCGCCTGCTGGCGAAGGATGCGGAAACCGCTCGCATGCTGGTGGAGACCCTGCGCGCCGAGGTCGCCCGCATGGGCTGGTCGTCGGCGCACGTGAACTTCCACCTGGCCGAAGACGACCCCGCGTTCGGCCCCGACTGGCTGCTCCGCGAGGACATCCAGTTCCAGTGGCACAACCCGGGCAACTGGCCCGACTTCAGCAGCTTCCTGGCCGCGATGGACCACAAGCACCGCAAGAACATCCGCCAGGAGCGCGCCAAGCTGGCCCGCACCGGGGTGAGCTACCGGATCGTGCACGGCGATGAAGCCACCGACGCCGACCTGCAGGCCATGCACGACTTCTACCTGCAGACCTTCAGTGAGTACGGCAATTCGCCGGCACTGACCCTGCCCTTCCTGCAGCACCTGGCCACGGCGATGCCGCGCCAGCTGGTGATCTTCCTGGCCATGCTGGAGGGCCAGCCGATCGCCGGCGCGCTGTGCCTGCGCGGTGGCGACACCCTGTACGGGCGCTACTGGGGCGGCGCCACCCTGCCCGGCCTGCACTTTGAAACCTGTTACTACCAGGGCATCGAATACTGCCTGCGCGAAGGGCTCGCCCGTTTCGAGCCCGGCGCGCAGGGTGAACACAAGCTGGCGCGCGGCTTCCTGCCGCACCCGGTGCGCAGCCGGCACTGGCTGGCCGAGCCCGCGTTCGCCGCCGCCCTTGCAGGCTGGTGCGCGCAGGAGCGCGAGGAAGTGCAGCGCTATGCGCAGCTGCTGGCCGAGCACACCCCCTTCAAAGCCATCGAGTCCGCATGAGCCGGCATCTGCCCTGGCGACTGGACGACCGGCCCGACGCCCCCTTCCCGCCAGCCGAGAGCGCGCTGCGCGATCCCGATGGCCTGCTGGCACTCGGCGGCGACCTATCACCGGTGCGCCTGCTCAATGCCTACGCTGGTGGCATCTTCCCGTGGTTCTCGCAGGGCCAGCCGCTGCTGTGGTGGTCGCCGGACCCGCGCATGGTGTTCCGCACCGAGGGCGTCCACCTGTCCTCGCGCTTCCGCCGCAGCCTGCGCGCCAGCAGCTGGGTGCTGCGTGCCGATACCCGCTTCCGCGAGGTGATCGAGGCCTGCGCGGCCAGCCCGCGCCCGGGGCAGGACGGGACCTGGATTACCCGGGACATGATCGAGGCCTATGTGGCGCTGCATGCCCTCGGCTTCGCCCATTCGATCGAGGTGCTGGACGGCGACCGGCTGGTGGGCGGGATCTACGGGGTGGCCATCGGCCGGATGTTCTTCGGCGAAAGCATGTTCAGCGCGGCCAGCGGCGGCTCCAAGGTGGCGCTGGCCGGGTTGGCCCACCGGCTGTCGTCGTGGGGGTGGCCATTGATCGATGCACAGGTGGAAAACGACCACCTGCTGCGGATGGGCGCCGAGCATTGGCCGCGGGAGCGGTTCCTGGGGGTGGTGCGGGAGCAGGTGCAGGCCGCAGCGCCGCCCGGGGGGTGGACGGAGCGGTTTGGCGACGTTTCCGCCGCATCATTGGCCTGAGGCGGACGGTTAACGCAATCTTTGCATCCCGGGGGAGATGCGCGTAAAATGCCCGCTCTTAAGGCCAGCTCGGCCGTTTATAGAACTGCACAGGACTACATGTCGAAAGACGACTCCATCGAGTTCGAAGGCACCGTCAGCGAGACGCTGCCGAACACCACTTTCCGCGTTCGACTGGAAAATGGGCATGAAATCATCGCCCACATCTCCGGCCGCATGCGCAAGAACTACATCCGCATCCTGACGGGCGACCGTGTCAAGGTTGAAATGACGCCCTACGACCTGACCAAGGGTCGCATCACCTACCGCATGAAGTAAGCGGCAGGGCGGCTTCTCCGGAAGACGCGATCAAAGGCCGGCCCTGCGCTGGCCTTTTTGCGTGGGCGCCATTCAGCTGTGCCCACCGTGCCGGCAGTCACCCTGCCCCACGGCACCCTGACATCAGTCAGCCTGCCTTGATGCAGATTCGCCACCGGCCGAACGCAGGCACTGTGGTCTACGGTCCACTCCGGATCGTGACCCACTGGCCCCCGCCATGAAGACCCTGATCGCGCTTTGCCTGTTGGTTGTTTCCAGCGCAGCCGCTACGGCATCGGCGCAGACTGCGCCAGCTGCCGCCACCCCGGCGGCCTCCGATTGCATCACCCTGTCCAGCGACCAGCAGCTGGTCCGCAAGGGCGCCGATCGCAGCATCCTGCTGCGCAACGGCACCGATCACTACATCGTCCATTTCCAGAACAGCTGCAGCCAGGCCAGCTTCTCGCGAAAGCTCGAGTTTGCCACCCCCAGCAACGAGGGCCAGCTGTGCGGGGCACGCGCCAGCAAGCTGCGCACCGACACCGGCAGCTGCGATGTCGCCCGGCTTGAGCCGATCAGCGCAGAGGCGTTCGCATCCCGCGCCAAGCGCTGAGCGGGACCCAACAAAAACGCCCCATCCGGGGCGTTTTTGCGTTCAAGGAGCCACGGCCAACGGTCGTGACCTGCCAGTCATTCGACCGTTGCCGGCAGCAGCCGCTCCGGCTCGGCCTGCGCTTCGACGAACAGCTCGTCGTCGCGCACGTCGATGCTGACCCGGCCGCCATTGACCAGCTTGCCGAACAGCAGCTCGTCGGCGAGCGGCCGCTTGACCTTGTCCTGGATCACCCGCGCCATCGGGCGGGCACCCATCAGCGGGTCGAAGCCGTGGCGGGCCAGCCAGTCGCGCGCGGTCGGGGTGGCCGACAGGCTGACGTGCTTTTCCTGCAGCAGCATTTCCAGCTCGATCAGGAACTTGTCCACCACGCGCAGGATGTGCTCGAAGCCCAGCGGCTGGAACTGCACCACCGCATCGAGGCGGTTGCGGAATTCCGGCGTGAAGCTCTTGCGGATGATCTCCATCGCGTCGGTGGCGTGGTCCTGCCGGGTGAAGCCGATCGACCGCCGCGAGGCCTGCGCCGCGCCGGCGTTGGTGGTCATCACCAGCACCACGTTCTTGAAGTTGGCTTCACGCCCGTTGGTGTCGGTGAGCACGCCACGGTCCATGACCTGCAGCAGGATGTTGAAGATGTCCGGGTGGGCCTTTTCCACCTCGTCCAGCAACAGCACGCAGTGCGGGGTCTTGACGATCTTTTCGGTGAGCAGGCCACCCTGGTCGAAGCCGACGTAGCCCGGGGGCGCACCGATCAGGCGGCTGATCGAATGCGGCTCCATGTACTCGCTCATGTCAAAGCGCACCAGCTCGATGCCCAGCTGCAGGGCCAGCTGCTTGGTCACCTCGGTCTTGCCCACGCCGGTGGGGCCGGCGAACAGGAAGTTGCCGATCGGCTTTTCCGGATTGGCCAGGCCCGAACGGGCCAGCTTGATCGCCGAGGACAGGGTCTCGATGGCCGGGTCCTGGCCGAAGATCACCATCTTCAGGTTGCGCTCCAGGTGCTGCAGCACGTCCTTGTCGGTGGCGCTGACCTGCTTGGCCGGAATGCGCGCCATCTTGGCCACGATCGTTTCAATTTCCTCGATGTCGATCAGCTCCTTGCGCTCGCCCTCCGGCAGCAGGCGCTGGCGGGCACCGGCTTCGTCGATCACGTCGATGGCCTTGTCCGGCAGCAGGCGGTCGCCGATGTGCTTCACCGACAGGTCCACCGCCGCCTGCAGCGCGTCATCGGCATAGGTCACGCCGTGGTGCGCCTCGTACTTGGGCTTGAGGCCCTGCAGGATCTCGTAGGTTTCGCCCACGGTCGGCTCGACGATGTCGATCTTCTGGAAGCGGCGTGCCAGCGCCCGGTCCTTCTCGAAGATGCCGCGGTATTCCTGGAAGGTGGTCGAGCCGATGCAGCGCAGCTCGCCGGAGGCCAGCGCCGGCTTGATCAGGTTGGAGGCGTCCATGGTGCCGCCCGACGCCGACCCGGCACCGATGATGGTGTGGATCTCGTCGATGAACAGCACCGCGTTGGGCATCTTCTTCAGCGCGGTCAGCACGCCCTTCAGGCGCTTCTCGAAATCACCGCGGTACTTGGTGCCGGCCACCAGCGCGCCCAGGTCGAGCGAATAGATCACCGCATCGGCCAGCACGTCGGGCACCGAACCTTCCACGATGCGCTTGGCCAGGCCTTCGGCAATGGCGGTCTTGCCCACGCCGGCCTCGCCCACGTAGAGCGGGTTGTTCTTGCGGCGGCGGCACAGGACCTGGATGGTGCGCTCGATTTCGTCGCGGCGCCCGACCAGCGGGTCGATCCGGCCGTTGCGCGCGGCTTCGTTGAGGTTGCTGGCGAATTCGGCCAGGGCATCGCCCTTGCCTTCGCCATCGGCACCCTCGGCGCGCCCTTCGGCGTCCGACGACGGCGGCACTTCGCCCTCCTCGCCCAGCTTGGCGATGCCATGGGAGAGGTAATTGACGATATCCAGCCGGGTCACGTCCTGCTGGTTGAGGTAATAGACCGCATGGGAGTCCTTTTCGCCGAAGATCGCCACCAGCACGTTGGCGCCGGTGACCTCCTTCTTGCCCGAGGACTGCACGTGGTACACGGCCCGCTGCAGCACGCGCTGGAAGCCCAGGGTGGGCTGGGTGTCGCGGCCGTCATCTTCGGCCAGGCGCGAGACGGAGGCCTCGATGGCCTGCTCCAGCTCCTGGCGCAGGCGGTCGGCGTCGGCCCCGCATGCCTTGAGCACGGCCTGGGCGGACGGGTTGTCGAGCAGTGCCAGCAGCAGGTGTTCCACCGTCATGAACTCATGGCGGGCCTCACGGGCGCGCTTGTAGCACTGACCGATGGTGTGTTCGAGGTCTTTACTGAACATGTTCTACTCCGGCGGCAGTTGAGAACAATATGCGGCCTACCTGCACAATTTCCATCACCCTACTGGATCGGTGCGTTCAGATGGCGTTATCACTTGCGCGATCATGCCCCAGACACCGCCAGCATTGGCTGCCCACCCGTGATGGCGACGTCATTTCGCCGTGGCAAGTACCCCGCCTGCCCGACGGCTCCCGGCGTTGCTTCAGACAGGGACGGGCAAGCGGACTGTAAACGGCCACACCCGGGCCATGCGCGGGCCGGCATTTGATTGATCCAGATCCTGATGGGCCCGTACAAATTCGTAGCCCCGGCCGTTGGCCGGACACCGCGCGCAGCGCGGCCCAAGTGTCCGAAGCCGGTTACCTGCCGGGTGGAACACACCATCCGGCGTTTCCACCCACCGAAGCCGCCCCTCAGGCGCCGGTATTGCCGCTCTACCCGGCTTTTTCCATCGTGCACAGCAGCGGATGCTGGTTCATGCGCGAGAACTCATTGACCTGGGCCACCTTCGATTCGGCGACCTCGCGGGTGAACACACCGCACACGCCACGGCCACGGGTGTGCACGTTGAGCATCACCTGCGTGGCTTTTTCCAGATCCATCGAGAAGAAGTGCTGCAGCACGGTCACCACGAAGTCCATCGGGGTGTAGTCGTCGTTCAGCAGCATCACCTGGTAGAACGGCGGCGGCGCGACCTCCGGGCGGGCTGGTTCCAGCGCTACGCCGTGGTCGTGGTGGGGTTCTTGGGAGGGCTCGCGGGGCATCCGGACATTATAGACGCCGCACCGGCCGGATTGGACGTTGGCCCCCTGCCCCCGTCACAATCCACTCATGGATACATACTTTCACAGGGATTTCATGAAAAGGATCGCCACCGCGCTGCTGCTGACCGCCACCGTGTTCGGGGCCCAGGCCGCAACGCCCGACAAGGCCGTCGGCCGCGTACTGGACACGCTGAAGTACCCCTACGAGGTCGACGAGGACGGCGACTACAAGCTGGTGTTCGACGTCGAAGGCGACCGCACCCAGCTGGTGTTCGTGCGCTCGGCCGTGGAAGAGTACGGCAAGCACCGCATCCGCGAGATCTGGTCGCCGGGCTACAACGCGCCGGGCAAGCAGTTCTCCGCGGCGGTGGCCAACCGCCTGCTGGAAGACTCCCAGGACGCCAAGCTGGGCGGCTGGGTGAAGCAGGAGCAGCTGGCCATGTTCGTGGTGAAGGTGGATGCCAACGCCAGCGCGGACGCCCTGAGCGAGGCCATCGAGGCGGCGATGAACACCGCCGATGCGATGGAACTTGAACTGACTGGAACGGACGAATACTGACGTGAACGAAGTGCAGGACCTGCGCTGGGCGCCGCACGTGACCGTGGCCACCGTGGTGGTGCGGGACGGGCGCCTGTTGCTGGTGGAAGAAGCCATCGACGGCCGTGCGGTGCTCAACCAGCCGGCCGGGCACCTGGAGCCGGGCGAGAGCCTGGCCGCCGCCGCCGTGCGCGAGACCCTGGAAGAATCGGGCTGGACGGTGCGGCTGACCGCCTTCATCGGCACTTACCAGTGGACCGCGCCCGACGGCACGCCGTTCCTGCGCTTCGCCTACGCGGCCGAGCCGATCTCGCATGACCCTGCCCGACCGCTGGACACCGGCATCCTGCGCGCGCTGTGGCTGGACCCGGCCGAGCTGCAGGCCGAGCCCTCGCGGCTGCGCAGTCCGCTGGTCTGGGAGGTCGTTGCCGACTTCCTGGCCGGCCAGCGCCACCCGCTGTCGATCGTGAAGGAGGTTGCATGAGCACCCCGCGCATCATGGTCGGCGTTTCCGGCGGCGTGGATTCGTCCGTGGCCGCCTGGCGGCTGGTCCAGCAGGGCGAGCCGGTGGCCGGGCTGTTCATGCAGAACTGGGCCGACGACGGCAGTGGCGATTGCCGCGCGGAAGACGACCGCCGCGATGCGGTCGCGGTGTGCGGCCTGCTCGACATTCCGTTTCACTTCCGCGACTTCTCCAGCGAATACTGGCAGGGCGTGTTCGAACACTTCCTGGCCGAATACGCGGCCGGGCGCACCCCCAACCCGGACGTACTGTGCAACCGCGAAGTGAAGTTCAAGCACTTCCTGGACGCGGCCCGCGAGCTGGGCGCCGAACGCATCGCCACCGGCCACTACGCCCGCGTGGCCCAGGTGGGTGGGCGCTGGGCACTGCTGCGCGGCGCCGACCGCAGCAAGGACCAGAGCTACTTCCTGCACCAACTGGGCCAGGCCCAGCTGGCCGCCACCCTGTTCCCGATCGGCGACCTGCAGAAGAACGACCTGCGCCGCATTGCCCGCGATGCGCGCCTGCCGACCCACGCCAAGAAGGACTCCACCGGCATCTGTTTCATCGGCGAGCGGGACTTCCGCGAGTTCCTGGGCCGTTACCTGCCGGCGCGTACCGGTGAAATCCAGGACCCGGACGGCAACCGCATCGCCGAGCACCCCGGGGTGTTCTATTTCACCCTGGGCCAGCGCGAAGGCCTGAACATCGGCGGCGTGCGGGGCCGCCCGGCGGCCCCGTGGTACGTGGTGGGCAAGGACGTGGCCAGCAACGTGCTGTACGTGGACCAGGACCGCGAGAGCCCCTGGCTGCAGTCGACCCGCCTGCATTCGGAAACTGCCCACTGGATCGCCGGCGCACCGCCTGCGCGCGAATTCGAGTGCACCGCGCAGACCCGCTACCGCCAGCCGGACGAGCCCTGCACGGTGCGGGTGCGCGACGATGGCAGCGTGGACGTGCGTTTCGCGCGGCCGCAGCGTGCCGTCACCCCCGGGCAATCCCTGGTGTTGTATGACGACGAGGTCTGCCTGGGTGGCGCGGTGATCGCCGCCACCGATGCGCCGCTGGAGCAGCGCCTGCGCACCGCCCCTTCCCCCTTCGAGGTATCTGCTGCATGAGTTTTTCCATCGACGACCGCGTCCTTGCCCTGGCTGGCATCGCCCAGGCGCTGCAGCAGGTGCGCCGCATCGCCGAAACCGGCCATTCCGAGGCCAGCGTGGTCCGCACCGCCATCGACAGCGTGTTCCGGATCGACGCTGACAGCCCGCAGGCCATCTATGGCAGCGCCGCCAACCTGGCCCCGGGCCTGCGCCTGCTGCACAACTATTTCCGCAACCAGGGCCAGGACGAGATCCTGCCGCGGTTGGCATTGGCCGTGCTGCAGCTGGAGCGCCGCTTCGTGCGCGAGAACGCCGTGGTCGAGCAGGTCAGCCAGGGCATCGCCCGTGCCCAGCGCCAGGCCGCCGAGCTGAACGACAGTGCCCACCCGGACGTGCTGTCCAGCCTGGGCGGACTGTATGCCGACACCATCAGCCATCTCAAACCGCGGGTGATGGTCCAGGGCAACCCGCACTACCTGGGCCAGGCCGGGGTGGTGGCCGAGATCCGCGCACTGCTGCTGGCGGCGGTGCGTTCGGCGGTGCTGTGGCGCCAGACCGGCGGCCAGTACTGGGATTTCCTGATCTCGCGCAAGGCGATGATCGAAGCGGTGGACCGTCAGCTTCGATAAAAAATGGTGCACGGCGGCTAAAGCAAACGGGGGTACGGCCGATACATCATCCGTGCACCTCCCCGAGAACGTCCATGTACTCACGCCTCTTCACTAGTCTGGCCGCCCCCCTGGTCCTGACCCTGCTGCTTCCCTTCGCCATCGGCTTTGAATGGCCGGCCGCCCTGCGCTGGGCGATCCTGACCACGATGACGCTCAGCTGGCTGGGGTTCGCGTGGTGGACCGCCCGCGCCCAGACCCAGCGCTCGCCCGAGCATGCCCGCATGATGCGGGAACAGGACCAGCTGCTGACCGAGCTGCGCTCGTTCGTCGGCAACGAAATCGACGGTTCCCGTGGCGAAATCGAACGCGCCCGTGACCTGATCCGCCAGGCCGTGGCCGGCCTGGGTGGCAGCTTCGATGCCATGAACCGCAAGTCCCGCCAGCAGAGCCAGGCACTGGCCCGGATCGTTGACCGCGCCGGTGAAGACGGCGGCGCCGGCGTCGACGTGGCCCGTTTCGCCCAGCACGCCAGCCACCGCATGGAACAGCTGGTGGAAGCGCTGGAACAGGTCAGCGGCCAGAGCAGCAACACCGTGCAGCACATCGACCAGATGGCGCAGCACCTGGATGGCATCTTCGCGCTGCTGGAAGACGTCAAGTCGATCGCCGACCAGACCAACCTGCTGGCGCTGAACGCTGCCATCGAAGCAGCCCGTGCCGGTGAAGCCGGTCGCGGCTTCGCGGTGGTGGCCGACGAAGTGCGCAACCTCTCCGAGCGCTCCACCACCTTCAACGAGCAGATCCGCAAGCTGGCGCACAGCTCCAAGGACGCCATCGCCAAGGTCCGCGAGACGGTCTCCAACATGGCCTCGCGGGACATGGACCGCTCCCGCGAAGCGCGTCACGAAGCGGCGGCCATGCTCGACAACGTGGCGCAGATCAACGCGTCGCTGGGCGAAGGCATGCGCGAGATCTCCGAGTGCGGCCGTGCCATCGACAGCAGCGTGGCCGAAGCCGTGCGCGCCCTGCAGTTCGAGGACATCGCCACCCAGGCCCTGGGCGGCGTGCACACCCACCTGGACCGCCTGACCTCGATCAACCGTGAAGCGGTCGGCCTGCAGGAGCTGCTGCACCGTAACGGCGGCGTGTTCGATGCCGAAGTGGCCACCGCGCTGCAGCGTACCGGCAACCGCCTGCGCGAAATGCGCAGCGAGTGGGAACGCCCGCCGCACAAGCCGGTGAGCCAGCAGAGCATGGCAGCCGGTGCGGTTGAACTGTTCTGACCTGCCATTCGTGCCGGCAACGGCATTCCACGAGGGCCCCGGCATTGCCGGGGCTTTCGTGCGTGTAGCACCCTGACCCATCTGCTGAAGACTGCCGCATGCTGTTGAACGCTGCCCCCTCCCAATTGATTCCTGCCGGTAACGGCGCGTTGCCCGACGCTGCGGGCGACGTCATGCCCCCTGCTCTGGCGCCCGTAGTGCCGAAGAGCGGGCGTGCGCTGGTGGCGGCGCTGGAACAGCAGGCGCAACGGGAACTGGCGGGAATGATGGCGACCGCACCGGCGGCAACGCCGCTGGATCCCGCATTGGCGGGATTGGCGTGGGACCTGGGATTGAGCGGCGACAGGGTTGGTTGATACGGGTCCCGATGGGCCCGTGACAATCCGTGGATCGGAATCAACCCACCACAGGCTCGTCAACGGTCATGGACACGACGGTATCGGGATCATCAACGGGCACCGGACACCGGTAGCGCCGGCCGTTGGCCGGCCCACGCACCGTCAGGGGGCGACCGGAATCCGCAACGCGTCACCAGCCGGGGCGGGAATCGCCTGCATCTGTCCGCCACCGTGCTTCAGCCACTGGGCCAGGTCACGCGGGGTCAGCGGACGCGAATACAGGTAGCCCTGGATCTCATCGCAGCCCTGGCGGCGCAGCATCGCTTCTTCCTGCTCGGTTTCCACGCCTTCGGCCACCACTTTCATGCCCAGGGCGTGGCCTAGGTGCACGATGGCCTGGGTGACCTCGGCGGTACCGGCATCGTGGAGCATGCCCTGCACGAAGCTGCGGTCGATCTTCAGGCGGCCCACCGGGAAACGGTTGAGGTAGTGCAGGTTGGAGAAGCCGGTACCGAAATCGTCTACCGCCAAGGGCACGCCGTGCCGCTCCAGCACATCGAAGCAATGCCGCAGCACGTCGGTGTCACGGATCAGCGCCGATTCGGTCAGCTCCAGCTCCAGCCGCTGCGGTGCCCAGCCATGGGCGTGGCAGATGCCGATCACCCGCTCGGCAAAACCACGGTCGCGCAGCTGCACGGCCGACACGTTCACCGCGATCCGGTCGAAGGTCAGCCCGGCCCGGTCCCACGCCGCCGCCTGGCGGCAGGCCTCGGCCAGCACCCAGTCGCCGATGCGCACGATCTCGCCGCACTTCTCGGCAATGGGAATGAACTCGGCCGGACTGCAGTAGCCAATCCCCGGGCGGTGCCAGCGCAGCAGCGCCTCGATGGCCGGCGGCTGGTCCTGCGCGGCATGCAGCAGCGGCTGGTAGGCCAGGCTGAACTCTTCGCGCTCGATGGCGCCCAGCAGCGCATGCTCGATCTCCAGCTTGCGCTGGATCCGCAGCAGCGCGTCCTGGCTGTAGTACTGGTAGGTATTGCGGCCGGCTTCCTTGGCGGCATACATGGCCGCATCGGCTGCGCGCAGCAGGGAATCGAAATCGGTGCGTCCTTCGTCAAGCATCGCGATGCCCACGCTGGCGCCCACTTTCAGGGTGTGGTCGCCCCGTTGCAGTGGCTCGGCCAGCGATGCGATCAGCTTGCGCGCCACGTGCCCGGCATCTTCCGGATCGGCCAGATCGCGCAGCACCACGATGAACTCATCGCCGCTGAAGCGCCCGAACAGGTCGGCGTTGCGCAGGTTCTGGTGCAGCCGCGCCGCCGCTGCCTTGAGCAGCGCATCGCCGGTGGCGTGGCCGAAGGTGTCGTTGATGGTCTTGAAACCATCCAGGTCGATGAACAGCATCGCCAACGGCGCGCCGCGATCGCGCGCTTCCTCGATGGCGTCGGCGGTCTGCTCGCGCAGCAGCATGCGGTTGGGCAGGCCGGTGAGCAGGTCATAATGGGCCAGCAGCTCGATCCGCTCGTTGGCTTCGCGTTCGCGGGTGATGTCACGGAACAGCACCACGAAGCGGGTTGGCAGGCCATCGCGATGGTCCAGCTCGACCAGCACCTGCACCCAGACGCGCAGCCCGGACTGGCGGTAGAAACACAGGTCCAGCTGTTCGGGCAGGCCGCCGGCGGCAATGCGCGCCAGTGCGGCCTCGAATGCATCGCGCGAATCCTGCGTGTACAGCGCCAGCGCCTGGTCCAGGGTGATCGGTTCCTTGCGCAGCCCGTGGATGCGGTAGCACTCCTCGGTCCACTGCATGTGGCGGGTGGCCACGTCGATCTCGCAACCGCCGATCCTGCCCAGCGCCGAGACCCGGTTCAGCAGCTCGGTCCGCCAGCGGATGAGCGCATCGGTCTGGTGCTGTTCGGTGATGTTCTGGACTTGGCCCAGCAGGCGCTGGATGCGCCCGTCCGGGCCCAACAGCGGCTGCATCCACAATCGCAGGTGCAGCGCGCTGTCGTTCCCGCGCGGCAGCTCCAGCGCCAGCGTGCTGGGCTTGCCATCGCGCAGCATGCGCCGCCAGGCCTGCCGCAACAGGCCGCGCGAACGCGGTTCCAGCAGGCGCAGCCAGTGCCGGCGGCTGTTCAACGGGGCATCGCCCACGCCGAGCAGCGCCCGGAACTCCGGCGACCACCAGAACTGGCGGCTGTCCGGGTCCCACGACCAGCTGCCCATGCTGGCGATGCGCTGCGCCTCGCGCAGGTGCACCTGCTGCTCCAGCAGCAGGGCTTCCATCTGTTTCTGTGCCTGGATGTCGGTGTGGGTGCCGACCATGCGCAGCGGCTGTCCGTCGACGGTTCGGGCCACCACGCGGCCGCGATCGAGCACCCAGCGCCACTCGCCTTCGGGATGGCGCAGGCGGTACTGGGCGGTGTACACCTCGCCTTCGCCGCGCAGGTGCGCGTCAAGCGCCGCGCGCACCGCGGCCTGGTCATCGGGATGCACAGGCGCCAGCAGCGCCTGCCCGGCCTCTGCCGCCGCGTGTTCGTCCACGCCGGCCGGCACGTCATGCCAGCGCTGCGAACGGGTCACGGCGTCGCTGGGCAGGTCCCAGTCCCACAAGCCGTGCCCGGCGTGGTCCAGCGCCACTTCCCAGCGGCTGCCCGCGTAGGCGGCGACCGGTTCGGGCACGCTCAGGGTGAAGGCCAGCAGGTTGCCGTCGGCGTCGTGCACGGCGCGCATCCAGCCATCGAAGCGTCCACGGGGCCCGCCCGGCAGCTGGCACGGCACCAGGCCGCCATCGGCGGCCAGCAGCCGCAGGTCTTCCAGCAGCTCGCCGTAGGCCGCCACGGTAGCCGGCAACCCATGTTCGCGCGCGGCCGGATTGGCGGCGAGCGGGCGCCCGGTCCGGTCCAGGATGACCAGGGCCGAGGCCAGGGGGTGCTGCAGCAGACTCGCGATGATGCCTTGGTCCACGCGGTATGACTCCGATAACGCACCCGACAGCCGGGAACGCAATCGTTAGCGGCTGTTCTGGTCGATAGTTGAGCCTCGCGTGCGCCCGGGGTGTCCCAGCCACTACTATGGACCGCCCACCCAACCCCTTCCCGTCGCGCCCCATGCCTGTCGTCCCGCCCGGCCCGCCCGCACCGCACCGTCGTGACCACCCGCTCGCCCAGGCCCTGCGCCGCGATCGCTGGCGGGTGGTGCTCGGCTATCTGGTGCTGGCCCTGGTCTGGATCCTGTGCAGCGACGCCGCCGTGCAGGTGCTCACCGCCGACCTGGCCACGGCCGCGCGCTGGCAGACCGCCAAAGGGGCGTTCTTCGTCATCCTCAGCGGCGCGCTGATCTACCTGCTGCTGCGCCCGCTGGCCCACCACGTGCTGCAGACCCACGCGAAGCTGGAGCACTCCGAGCAGCGCCACCGGCAGCTGTTCGAGGGCAACCCCGGGCCGATCCTGGTGTACGACCTGGACACGCTGGAGATCCTGGACGTGAACCCGGCCGCGTGCAGCCTGTTCGGCTGGACGCGCGAGGAGTTCACTGCCCTGCCGATGACCGCGCTGTGGCCAGCGGGCGACGAAGCAGTCCTGGCCGCCAAGCTTGACCAGATCCGGGCCCAGCCGGACCAGCTGTGCGTGCTTACCGCCGACCTGCTGTTGAAGGACGGCAGCCCGCGGCGGATCGAAATGCGCAGCAACTACCTCGATTACGCCGGCCGCCCGGCGCGGCTGCTGATCGCCATCGACCGGACCCGCGAAGACCAGGCGCTGCGCCGCCGCGACCAGGCCCTGGCCCGTGTCGAGGAAGCCCATGAAATGGCCCGGATCGGCGCGTGGGAAGTCGACCCCGCCACGGGTATGGGCCAGTACTCCAACCAGGTCTACCACCTGCTGGGCCGGCGTCCACCGGAAGCGCGGCGCTGGCACCGCTTCGACGAGCTGCTGGTGCCGGCCGATCCGTCCACCGCCGCACTGAGCGAACAGCTGCTGCAGGACATGCGGGGTGAGCAGGTGCAGATCGACGTACTGCTGCCGCTGCTGGCCATGGACGGTCGCGCCTTGATGGTCCACCTGCGCGCCGAGAGCGGCACCGACGACGCCGGGCGCCCGCGCGTGCTGGGCACCCTGCAGGATGTCACCGAGCGCGAACACTCGCGGCGCCTGCTGCGCGAGCGTGAGGAGCAGTTCCGCGAACTGGTCCGGGTGCTGCCCGACGGCGTGGTGATCCTCTCCGACGAACACGTGCTGTATGCCAATGCCTGCGCCGCGGCCCAGTTCGGCTACGGGCAACACACGCTGCTGGGCGAGCCGCTGTCGGCGCTGGTAGCCGCCACCGACCTGTCCCGGGTCCGCGCGCAGCTGTTCGCCACCATTCCCCTGCCCAGCAGCGGCAGTGAAGTCATCGGCATGCGCCGGCTGGACGGCGAAGGCTTCCAGGCCGGCCTGGCGGTGGGCGAGGTGCGTTACGGCGGGCGCAACTGCAAGCTGCTGATCGTGCGCGACCTGAGCGAGCCGGAGCGTATCCGCGAGGCGCTTGAAACCAGCAACCGCGAGCTGCAGGCCATGGCCGGGCGCCTGTTCTCGCTGCAGGAAGACGAGCGCCGCGCGATCTCGCGCGACCTCCACGACGATATCGGCCAGGCCATCACCGCCATGAAGCTGTCGGCATATGCGGCGCAGGATGAAGCCGATCCGCAACGGCGCGGCGAAGACCTGGAGCAGATCATCCAGCTGGCCGACACCACGGTGGGCAAGCTGCGCGACATCTCCACCCTGCTGCGCCCGCCGCAGCTGGACGCACTGGGCCTGGAGGCGGCGTTGCGCTGGCAGGCCGGGGTGCTGTTCCGTTCCTCGCCGATCGAACTGCTGGCCGACATCGCGGCGCTGCCGCGACGGCCGCAGGGTGAGATCGAGCAGGCCTGTTTCCGCATCGCCCAGGAAAGCCTGACCAATGTGCTGCGCCATGCGCGCGCCAGCCAGGTGCACCTGACGCTGCAGGACGTGCAGGACCATGGCCTGCACCTGCAGGTGCGCGATGACGGCGAAGGTTTCGACCCCGACGGCCCGCGCGGACTGGGCCTGATCGTCATGCGCGAACGCGCGCAGAGCGCCGGCGGCACCCTCAAGATCGAGTCGGCGCATGGCGCCGGCACCCTGGTCGACCTGTTCCTGCCTTACCGCAGCGATGGCGTGGCCACCCCCGATACCGTGGAATATTGAGTGATGTGGAACCCTTCCCTGCCCCTGGTCAGCATCGAGGACGCGCCGCCCCGGCTGGGTGCCGGCAATCCTGCGCTGCAGGCGATGGTGGCCGAGGCCGCCTCCGGTGGCACGCCGTTGATGCTGATGCACGTGGATATCGACCACTTCGCGTCGGTCAACGAGAACATGAGCGCCGAGGTCGGCGATCAGGCGCTGGTGCTGGTGGCCCAGCGCCTGCAGCACCACCTGCGCGGGCGCGGCAAGCTGTGGCGGCATGGCAGCGATGAATTCCTGATCGCGGTACCGCGCACCGCCGACCTGCCACTGCCGGACGACCTGGCCGAAGAGATCCGGCAGCAGCTGGAGCTGCCGCTCTCGGTGCTGCCGTATACGCTGTTCATGACCGGCAAGCTCGGCGTCAGCCTGTGTCCGGAGCATGCGACAGAGACCTCGCGCCTGCTCGACCATGCCGAGGACGCGCTGTACCAGGCCGCCCGCGAGGGCGGCAATGCCGTGCGCATCCACGCGGTCAATACCCCGTCCAGCGCGCACAGCGAGAGCATCATCGCGCGCCAGATCGTGGACGCCATTCCCAATGGCGAGCTGAAGCTGCGCTACCAGCCGCTGGTGAGCGCCCGCGATGGCCATGTGGTCGGGATGGAGGCGCTGCTGCGCTGGCAGTCACCGACGCTGGGCATGCTGGTGCCGGAGCGTTTCATGCGCACCGCCGAGCGGCTGGGCATCATCGTGCAGATCGGCACGTGGGTGCTGGAAGGCGCACTGAAGCAGGCCAGGCTCTGGCGGGACCTGGGCTTCGATGACTTCACCATCGCGGTGAACGTGTCGACGCTGCAGCTGCTGCGTCCGAACTTCTTCGGTGAGGTGATGGCGCTGATGCAGACCGCCGGCGTGCCGGCGCAGATGCTCACGCTGGAAATCAACGAAAGTGCGCTGACCAACAACGTCAATTTCGTGCACGAAACGCTGGTGAACCTGCGCAATGAAGGCATCAGCCTTAGCCTGGACAACTTCGGCACCGGCGATTCCAGCCTGAGCGCGCTGGTGCGCTATCCGGTGGACAAGCTGAAGATCGACCGCAGCTTCATCAAGAGCGCGCCGGCCGGAAACCGCGAGGCGGCCATTGCGCGCGCGATCATCGCCATGGGCCACCAGCTGGGCATGACGGTGATCGCCAACGGGGTGGAGTCGCAGGCACAGCTGGGCTTCCTGCGCCGCAATGACTGCGACGTGTTCCAGGGTTACCTGTTCGGCGAGCCGATGTCGGCCGACGCGGCGGGCATGACCCTGCGCCGGCGCTACCTGCGCCCGGAAGCGTTCGCCGAAACCCGCCCGGACCGCACGCTGCTGCTGCTGGACGACGAGGAGAACGTGCTGCGTTCGCTGGTGCGCCTGTTCCGCCGCGATGGCTACCGGATCCTGGCGGCGGGCAACGTGCGCGATGCGTTCGACCTGCTGGCGATCAACGATGTGCAGGTGATCCTGTCGGACCAGCGCATGAGCGACATGAGCGGAACGGAGTTCCTGGGCCGGGTGAAGATGCTGTACCCGGACACGATCCGGCTGGTCCTGTCGGGCTACACCGACCTCAACACGGTGACCGACGCGATCAACCGCGGCGCGATCTACCGCTTCCTGACCAAGCCCTGGAACGACGACGAGCTGCGCAAGCACATCCACCAGGCGTTCCGCACGCACGAAGAGCAACGCCGCGCCAATACCGCCCAACCTGTTGCGATACCGGCGCCGGAAGGCGAATGAAACTGGTTGATTGATCCCAATCCCAATGGGCCCGTAAAAACTAGTAGCCCCGGCCGTTGGCCGGACACCGCGCGCAGCGCGGCCCAGGCATCCGAAGGCGGCAAGAACACCGCAATCAGTGAAATGTCCGACGTGTAGAGCATCCGAGGCCGCCCATCAGGCGTTCATGAACCTGGAACGAAAGGCATCCGGCCAACGGCCGGGGCCAACGGGTTCCGTCAACGCGGCTGCTTGATCGGCAACACCAACCGGAATCGCGAACCTACGCCCGGGGTGCTGTCCAGGTCGATCCGCCCGTGGTGTTTGTTGATGATGCTGTAGGAGATCGACAGCCCCAGCCCGGTGCCACTGCCCACCGGCTTGGTGGTGAAGAACGGGTCGAAGATGCGCTGGCGCAGGTCCGGCGAAATGCCGCCACCGGTGTCTTCGAACTCCACCCAGACGTAGTCGCCGTCCACGCCGGTGCGCACGGTGATGGTGCCGCGCTCGGCGATGGCGTGGCCGGCATTGAGCAGCAGGTTCATGTAGACCTGGTTGAGCTCGGACGGCAGGCATTCCACCAGCGGCAGCTGGCCGAACTCGCGGTGCAGCGTCACCTTGTACTTGAGCTCGTTCCAGATGATGTTGATCGTGGACTCAAGACCCGAGTGCAGGTCGACCAGCTTCCACGATTCGTCGCGGCCCGAGTACGAGAAGTCCTTCAGGTCACGCACGATCCGGGTGACCCGCTCGATGCCTTCGCGTGATTCGGCCATCAGCTGCGGCAGGTCGCGGCTGATGAAATCGATGTCGAAGCGGTTGCGGATATCGTCGATTTCGGGAATCAGCGCCTTCGGGTCCGGCGCGCGCAGTGCCCGCTCGTAGGCTTCGATCACGGTGAACAGGCTGCGCAGGTATTCCTGCAGGCTGCCCAGGTTGGAGTGCACGTAGCCGATGGGATTGTTGATCTCGTGCGCGACGCCGGCGGCGAGCTGGCCGATGGAGGCCATCTTTTCCGACTGCAGCAGTTTTTCCTGGGTGCCGTTGAGGCGCAGGTAGGCCTGGCGCAGCTCGGCGTGGCGCTGCTGCAGCTCGCGTTCGTAGTCTTCCTGGCCTTCGATGCGACGGAACAGCGCCAGGTAGTGAAGCCGGCCGGCGTCTTCCTGCTGGTAGACATGCGCGATGACCATGCGTTCGCCCACGGGCAGGCTGCCGTTCCAGTGGCCGTGCAGGCGCGCATGCTCCAGCGCATCGGGCGGCAGCAGTTGGCGCAGCCATTGCGCGGGATCCACGCCGGCATCGATCTCGGCCTGGCCGAGCATGCCGCGCACGGCGGCGTTGGCCACGGCCACGCTGCCGTCATCACGGAACAGGAGCACGCCTTCGTTGATGCGCTCGAACAGTGCAAGCAGAACCGGCTGCGGCGGCAGCGGTGCGGTGACAAAAGTGGTGGGCGCGGTCACGGTCACATCGGGCAGTCGAAACAGGTGCCCACTATATCCGTGTTGGCGCCTAGGCGACCGCCAGCGGCCTGCGCGTATGCAGGGTGTTGGCCTGGCCCTTGGCGTCGTACGCCGAGGAGGCTTCGCTGCGGCCCAGCTGGCGCAGTGCCCAGTTGACCTCGCGGCGGCGGCGCGCCAGCAGCACGCCGTTGGCGCGGTTGCGCTCGGCCAGCTCCTGCAGGCGTTCGTTCTGCCCCACCGGCAACACCTGCTCCAGCGCACGCAGCGCATCGAGCTTGGCGCTGGTGGCGCGGATCAGGGACTGGACGTCATGCTCCACCAAGGCCTGGCGTTCGACGTCCAAGGCATCGCTGAGGCGCTGCAATGGCTCGCTCATGGCCAGCTTCATTTCTGCAGCTGCTGGTCCAGCTCAAGCATGCGCGAGGCGATCGCGTCCGGATTGATCTTGTAGGTGCCGTTCTGCAGCGACTCGCGCACGGCCTGCACGCGGCCGGCATCGATCGCCGGGGCGGTGCTCAGTTCGCGCTGCAGCGCCTGCAGGCTGGTGGCCTCGCCGGTCAGCTTCAGGCTGTCGGCCGCTTCCACCGGCCGCGCCGGGGCATCGGTGCTCACGCTGGGCTTGTTACCCGGCGCAATGCTGCGCAGATGGGCGGTCGCCTGCAGGTTGCCGTCGATTTTCTGGCTCATGGGTTGTCCTGGGAGTTACGGTTCACAAGGGATAACGGCACGGGGGCCGGCATCTTTAGGAGATTTTGCGTGCTGGAGTGGTCAGCGCGTCACAAAAACGTCGCCGCTGGCCGCCACAGTGCCCTGGACCACCTTGCGTGACGACAGATTTTCCACGGATACGCGTTCATTTTCACCTGCATCGGCCAGTGCCTTCCCCGCCACCCGGACTTCGACCCCGCCGAAACGGGAGACCAGGGCGACGCTGTCGCCGCGGCGGATGAGACGCTGGGCGACCAGGTCGTTGGCCGACAGCAGGCTGCCGGCACTCAGCGTACGCCGCGCCACCCGCCCCACCGCCACGGCCGGGTCGGCCAGGGCGGCACCGGCAATCCGGGCCACGTCTCGCTGTGCCGTGGTGATATCGGCCACCCCCAGCGTTTCTCCAGCGGCAATGCCCCGATTGAGGATCAGCACGGTCTGGTTGCGGCGCACCTTCACCGGTACGAACAGGCGCCAGCCGCCCGCGTCGGGGCAGCTGACCTCCACGGTGCTGGTGCCGGTGGGCTGGGCGCGCAGGTCCTGGCCGCAGGCCGGCAGGCGCAGCGCCGAATCCAGGGTGGTGTCGCCTTCGCTGCCCACCGGCAACGTGGACAGCGCGGCGGCGCGGATGCTGTCCACCGGCTGCCAGCCGCCAGCGGCCCGGGCGTGCGGGGACGCACCGGCCAACGCGATCAGCGCGACAACTATAGGAAGGATACGCATGGCGGCTCCGGGGCAAGGCACATGCGCAGCACCCTGCAAGGGCCGTGCCGTTCATGCACGGCGCGCGGCGCTCAAGTGATTGCCAATGCCGCCGATACATCCCCCATGTCACATGACCTGCTCAACCGCATCGACCAGCGCACGCGCCTGGCGGGCCACAACCGCCTGGCCCTGCTGCTGTTCCGCCTTGGCGGACGTCAGCTTTTTGGCGTCAACGTGTTCAAGGTGCAGGAAGTCCTGCGCCGGCCGGACCTGTTCCAGGTACCCGGGCTGCCCAGCCAGTTCGCCGGCGTGGCCGACGTGCGCGGCCGCTCGGTACCGGTGCTGGACCTGGGCCTGGCGATCGGCCACCCCGAGCGCGAGCCGGACGCCGACAAGTCGCCGGGCTACCTGGTGGTGACCGAATTCAACCGCTCGATCCAGGGCTTCCTGGTCAGCGGCGTGGAGCGCATCGTCAACATCGCGGTCGAAGACATCCACCCGCCGCCGGAACTGGGCGCCGAATCGAGCTACCTGACCGCCGTCACCCGCTTCCAGGGGGAGCTGATCCAGGTGATCGACGTGGAAAGCGTGCTGGCCGACATCGCGCAGGTGCGTGGCGAGGCCGTGCTGGACCCCTCGATGGCGCTGCCGGCGGACGCCCCGCAGCTGCAGGTGCTGGTGGTGGACGACTCGCGCGTTGCCCGCCAGCAGATCCGCAGCGTGCTGGACCAGCTGGGCGTGGGCGCCACCCTGCTCTCGGACGGCAAGCAGGCCCTGGACCACCTGCTGCAGATCCACGCCGCCGGCGAAAACCCGGCCGAGCGTTATGCCATGGTCATTTCGGACATCGAAATGCCGGCCATGGACGGCTACACCCTGACGACGGAAATCCGTCGCCATCCGGGCCTGGCCGGCCTGTACGTGCTGCTGCACACCTCCCTCTCGGGCGTATTCAACAACGCCATGGTCGAGCGGGTCGGCGCCAACGCCTTCGTGGCCAAGTATTCGCCACACGAACTGGCCGATTTCGTGCTGGATCGCCTCCGGAAGGTCGCCCTGGCGGCCTGACCGGCCGTTGACCTTGGTTGATTGATCCGGACCCCAATGGGCCCGTATGAATTCGTAGCCCCGGCCGTTGGCCGGACACCGCGCGCAGCGCGGCCCAAGGGTCCGGAGCCTGACAGGCTGTCGGTCGGGACCGTACGTCCGGGTGTGCAACCAGAACGAAACCGTGTATCAGGCGACATGAGCGCGTGACGGGCGGCTTCGGAACCTCAAAACGCCGGGATGTTGGCCGCGATCGATAACCCGCCGGCTTCGGACGCTTGGGCCGCGCTGCGCGCGGTTTCCGGCCAACGGCCGGGGCTACGAATTCTTACGGGCCCATTGGGATCCCGGTCAATCAACCAACGCCTTCGGTTCGGCGCGGTTGCCCGTTCTGGCACGGCCCTTGCAGCCTCCCCCACATCGTCCCGTGGGAGAGCGCCATGCCCAACCTGATTTCCGACTATCTGGGTGTCCATGCCCAGGCCATGCCGTTGCGCGAGCAGCGGATGAAGCTGATCGCCAGCAACCTGAGCAATGCCGATACCCCCGGGTACAAGGCCCAGGACCTGGACTTCGATGCCGCCCTGCGCAATGCCCAGGGTGCCGACAGCAACGGGCTCATGCGGACCACCAATGAGCAGCACTTCAGCATCGGCGGTGGGCTCAACCCGTTCCAGATCACCAAGGAAGGCGTGCAGCCGAGCATCGACGGCAATACCGTCGATCCCGATGCCGAGCGCGCCGCCTATGGCCGCGCCGCGCTGGAATACCGCGCCTCGCTGAGCTTCGTCGAATCCAAGGTGCGCTCCATGCTCACCGCGATCACGGGGCAATAAGCCATGAGCAACCTGCCCATCTTCGATATCGCCGGCTCCGCGCTGCAGGCCCAGTCCGTGCGCATGAGCACGCTGGCCTCCAACCTGTCCAACGCCGACACCGTCGCCGGCTCGGCCGATGCCGTGTACAAGCCGCTCGAACCGATCTTCCAGTCGGTCACCAGCCGCACCGACCCCAACATCACCACCGTCCAGGTCAAGGAAATCAGCCAGAGCAACGCCGCGCCGATCAAGCGCTACGAGCCCGGCCACCCGCTGGCCGATGGCGATGGCTACATCTACCAGCCCGATGTCGACCCCGTCGCCCAGATGGTCAACCTGATCTCGACCTCGCGCAATTACCAGGCCGGCGTGGAGATGCTCACCACCGCCAAGGAACTGGCGCTGGCCACCCTGACCATGGGTCGCTGACCCTTCTTATTGCAGGACATACCGTCATGAGCAGCACCAGCGGCGTCGGCAACACCGACATCTACAGCGCCTTGGGCCTGAACGCACCCAACAGCAGCACCACCAAGAAGAAGGACACCCTGGACCAGGCCGACTTCCTGCGCCTGATGACCGAGCAGCTGCAGCACCAGGATCCGCTCAAGCCCATGGACAACACCCAGATGGTGGCGCAGATGGCGCAGCTGTCGCAGGTGCAGGGCATCAATGACCTCAACAGCACCGTCCAGGGCTTCCAGGAATCGATGGCCGGCGACCAGGTGCTGCGCGGCGCGGCGCTGGTCGGCCATGACGTACTGGTGCCCTCCACCAAGTGGCAGCTGGAAACCGAAGGCGATACCAGCGGCATGGTCGCTGCGCCCGGCGCCGGCTACGTCACCGTGGACATTACCGACGCCAACGGCGTGAAGGTGACCCAGCTCAGCGTGGAAGCCAAGGAAGCCGGCGAAGTGACCTTCAACTGGGATGGCAAGGATGCCAACGGCAACCGCATGGCCGCCGGCAGCTACGCCATCGCCGCCACCCACACCGACAGCGCCGGTACCCAGACCAAGATCAACACCTACGTCGAAGCACCGGTGGAAAGCGTCACCGTCGGCTCGGACGGCCTTTACCTCAACCTCAAGGGCCTGGGCACGGCCCCGATCGACTACGTGCTGCGCGTCAGCTGAGTCCCTTCGTCACGCATCCAAGGAGAATCCCATGGGCTTCAACATCTCGCTGTCTGGCATCAATGCCGCCAATGCCGACCTGAACGTCACCGCGAACAACATCGCCAACGTCAACACCACCGGCTTCAAGGAATCGCGCGCCGAGTTCGCCGACCTGTTCTCGGCCACCAGCTATGGCCTGTCCAAGAATGCAGTAGGTTCGGGCGTGCGCCTGACCAACGTGGCCCAGCAGTTCTCGCAGGGCAACAACGAGCAGACCGGACGCAGCCTGGACATGGCGATCTCCGGCGAAGGCTTCTTCACCATGAGCATGAACGGCGCCCGCGTGTACTCGCGCGCCGGCAACTTCCAGACCGACCAGGCCGGCTACGTGACCAACCCGCAGGGTGCGCGCCTGCAGGTGTTCGCGCCCAACGCCGACGGCACCAGCTTCGACAGCGGCCGCCTGACCGACCTGCAGCTGCTCACCACCGACAGCCCGCCCAAGCAGACCGGCAAGGTCAACGTGGCGTTCACCCTGCCGGCCAACGCCAAGCAGCCGACCCTGGCCACGTTCGACCCGACCGATTCCAACAGCTACAACCAGTCCACCGGCGGCATCACCGTGTACGACTCGCTGGGCGTGAGCCACACCCAGACCTCGTACTTCGTCAAGACGGCCACCGCCAACGAATGGCAGGTCTACAACTACGTCGATGGCCAGGCCGTGGGCACCCCGACCACGTTGACCTTCAACGATGCCGGCGCGCTGACCACCCCGGCCAACGGCCAGATCGTGATGGACCCGTTCACCCCGACCACCGGCGCCGGCACCCTGGCGATGACCCTGGATGTCACCGGGTCGACCCAGTACGGCGAGAAGTTCGCGCTGCGCAACACCCAGCAGGACGGCTACGCCGCCGGCAAGCTCAACGAAATCACCGTGTCCGAAGAGGGCGTGGTCTATGCCCGCTACACCAACGGCGACGACAAGCCGCTGGGCCAGGTCGCGCTCACCACCTTCAACAACTCGCAGGGCCTGGAAGCCAAGGGCAACAACCTGTGGGTGGAAACCTTCAGCTCCGGCACCCCGCGTACCGGCGCGCCCGACAGCTCCAACCTGGGCAAGGTGCAGGCCGGTTCGCTGGAAGCCTCCACGGTCGACCTGACCGAGCAGCTGGTGAACATGATCACCGCCCAGCGCAACTTCCAGGCCAACTCGCAGATGGTCTCCACGATGGACCAGATCACCCAGACCATCATCAACATCCGTTGATGAGCCACTGATCGCAGCAGCACGGGAATACAACGATGGACAAGGCACTCTACGTCGCGATGACCGGTGCACGTGCGTCCCTGCAGGCGCAGGGGACGCTGTCGCACAACCTGGCCAACACCGATACGCCTGGATTCAAGGAAGCCCTCGCCAATACCGAGGCCTTCCCGATCAAGGGTGCCGGCTACGCCTCGCGCGTGGATGCCCTGCACGTGGACGCCGGCTTCAACCGGCGCCAGGGCGCGCAGCACATCACCGGCAACGCGCTGGACCTGTCGCTGGACGCAGGCAACTGGCTGGCGGTGCAGGCGCCGACCGGGGGCGGTGAGGCCTATACCCGCGGTGCATCGCTGTCGATCACGCCCAATGGCCAGCTGGTGACCGCCGGCGGCCATCCGGTGCTGGACGAGAACGGGGCGCCGATCGCGATTCCGCCGCACCAGGCGATGGACATCGGCAACGACGGCACCATCTCGATCATCCCGCAGGGCGAAGGCCCGCAGACCATGGCGGTGATCGGCCGCCTGCGCGTGGTCGCCGCCGAGGATGCGCGGCTGGAGCGCGGGCTGGACGGGTTGATGCGCAACACCGACCCGCAGCAGCCGTTCGTGCAGGCCCAGGGCAAGTCGCTGGACAGTGGCCAGCTCGAAGGCAGCAACGTGGATGCCGCCGGCGCACTGGTGCAGATGATCCAGCTGCAGCGGCAATACGAAATGCAGGTGAAGGTGATCAAGCACGGCGATGAAAACGCCCGCAGCGCCAACTCCCTGCTGCGCCTGGGCAGCTGACCGGCCGCCCCGACGTAATTCCGGCGCGGTTGTGGCACGCGCCATGCATCAGCCAGGACAACGGCCACCTCACGTGGCCACCCGCATCAACACAGGAACAAGGCCATGAACCAGGCATTGTGGATCGCCAAGACCGGACTGGATGCGCAGCAGACGCGCATGTCGGTGGTTTCCAACAACCTCGCCAACACCAACACCACCGGCTTCAAGCAGGACCGTGCCAGCTTCGAAGACCTGCTGTACCAGCAGGTGCGCCAGCCCGGCGGTTCCTCTTCGGCCCAGACGCAGCTGCCCACCGGCCTGCAGCTGGGTACCGGCGTGCGCGTGGTGGCCACCTCCAAGAACTTCGAACAGGGCAGCCAGCAGCAGACCGGCCGGGCGCTGGACGTGATGGTGAACGGTCGCGGCTTCTTCGAAGTGCAGATGCCCGATGGTTCGTCGGCGTATACCCGCGACGGCTCGTTCCAGCGTAACCAGCAGGGCGAACTGGTCACCAACAGCGGCTACCCGGTGCAGCCGGGCATCCAGATTCCCGAGGGCGCGCAGTCGCTCACCATCGGCACCGACGGCACCATCAGCGTGAAGATGGCCGACGACGCCGCCTCGGTCGAAATCGGCGCGCTGACCCTCACCGACTTCGTCAATCCGGCCGGCCTGCAGGCACGCGGTGAAAACCTGTTCCTGGAAACCACCGCCTCGGGCCCCGCACAGAACGGCAACCCCGGCCTGAACGGCCTGGGCAGCGTGGTCCAGGGTGCGCTGGAAGGCAGCAACGTCAACGTGGTCGAAGAGCTGGTGTCGATGATCGAAACCCAGCGCGCCTACGAAATGAACGCCAAGGCGATCTCCACCACCGACTCCATGCTCGGCTACCTCAACAACAACGTCTGATCGGTTGAACCGGGAACCTGCCATGTCGCCTCTGCGCCCTACCCTTCGCCTGCTGCTCGCCAGCGCCGTGACCGCCCTGCTCGGCGGCTGCGTCATCGCGGGCGATGTGCGCCCGTATCCGGCAATGGCGCCGGTCGTGCCCGTGGTCGCGCCCAGCGCGCCGGCCACCGCCGGGGCGATCTACGCCTCGGGCCCCGGCCTGCAGCTGTATTCGGACCGCCGCGCACGTGATGTCGGCGACCTGCTCACCATCACCCTGACCGAAAGCACCACCGCGCAGACCACCGCCAACACCAGCACCGACAAGGAATCCAACCTCGCGCTGGGCACGCCCACGCTGTTCGGTGCGCCGGTGACGCTGGGCGGCAAGGACATCCTGGGCGCCAGCGCGACCGGCTCGCGCGACTTCACCGGCAAGGGCACCAGCGCGCAGAGCAACCGCCTGCAGGGCAGCGTGACGGTTACCGTGATGCAGCGCCTGCCCAACGGCAACCTGGTCGTGCAGGGTGCCAAGAACCTGCGGCTGAACCAGGGCGACGAGCTGGTGCAGGTACAGGGCATCGTGCGCGCGGCGGACATCTTCCCGGACAACACCATTCCCTCCAGCCGCGTGGCCGATGCACGCATCGTGTACGGCGGTCGTGGCCCGGTCGCCCAGTCCAATGCGATGGGCTGGCTGAGTCGTTTCTTCAACTCGGCGCTGGTGCCGTTCTGAGATGCATATGAAATTTTCCCGGTTCCCACACATCGCCGTTGCGTTGTTGGCGCTCTTGGTCGCAGCGCCGGCCTCCGCTGAGCGGATCAAGGACCTGGCGCAGGTGGGCGGCGTGCGCGGCAATGCGCTGGTCGGCTACGGCCTGGTCGTCGGCCTGGATGGCAGCGGTGACCGCACCAGCCAGGCCCCCTTCACCGTGCAGAGCCTGAAGAACCTGCTGGGCGAGCTGGGCGTGAATGTGCCGGCCAACGTCAATCCGCAGCTGAAGAACGTGGCTGCCGTGGCGATCCACGCCGAGCTGCCGCCGTTCGCCAAACCGGGCCAGCCGATCGACATCACCGTGTCCTCGATCGGCAACGCGGTGTCGCTGCGTGGCGGTTCCCTGCTGATGGCGCCGCTGCGCGGTGCCGATGGCCAGGTCTACGCCATCGCCCAGGGCAACCTGGTGGTGGGCGGCTTCGGCGCACAGGGCAAGGATGGCTCGCGGGTATCGGTCAACGTGCCCAGCGTCGGCCGCATTCCGAATGGCGCCACGGTCGAGCGTGCCCTGCCCGACGTGTTCAGCGCTGGCGGCGAAATCACGCTCAACCTGCACAAGAACGACTTCACCACGGTGTCGCGCATGGTCGCCGCGCTGAACAACGCCTTCGGCGATGGCGCCGCGCGCGCCGTGGACGGCGTCACCGTGGCGGTGCAGTCGCCCAACGACCCGGGCGCGCGCATCGGCCTGCTGGCCCGCATTGAAAACCTGGAACTCACCCCCGGCACCGCGCCGGCCAAGGTGGTGGTCAACTCGCGTACCGGCACCGTGGTCATCGGCGCGCAGGTGCGGGTTGGCGCGGCGGCCATCTCGCACGGTTCGCTGACCGTGACGATCAACGAAAACACCAACGTCAGCCAGCCCAATGCCTTCGCCGGTGGCCAGACCGTGGCCACGCCGCAGTCCACCATCACCGCCACCAACGACGGCAGCCGCATGTTCAAGTTCAACGGCGGCAGCACCCTGGATGAGATCGTGCACGCGGTCAATGCCGTGGGCGCCGCCCCGGGCGACCTGATCGCGATCCTGGAGGCGCTCAAGCAGGCCGGCGCGCTGAGTGCCGAACTCGAGGTGATCTGATGCGCATCCAACCGTCACTGGAGCTCAATCCGGCCCAGGCCAACAGCCCGGCCAAGGTCGACAAGGTCGCGCGCCAGCTCGAAGGCCAGTTCGCGCAGATGCTGGTCAAGAGCATGCGCGATGCCAGTTTCGGCGATTCGCTGCTGCCCGGCGAAAACCAGATGTTCCGCGACATGTACGACCAGAAGATCGCCGAATCAATGACCAAGGGCCGTGGCCTGGGGTTGTCGGCGATGATTTCGCGCCAGCTTGGCGGTGGCGGGAGCGACGCTGCCAAGCCCACCGACACCAGCCTGAATCCCGCCGCGGCGCTGCGCGCCTACCGGCTCAACGCGCCGGCCGCTGCGCCGATGGCCCTGCCCGCTTCCGGTGCAGCGCCTTCCGCACCAAGCGAAGTGGACCTGCTGCAGCAGCTTGGCGGGCAGGCACCGTCGGCGGTGCTGCAGCCGATGGAGCGTGCGCTGGACCTGATTGCCGGACGTGAAAGCAGCCAGATGCATGAAGCGATCGGCCGCAGCGATCCGTACGGCGCCGCGCCCGCCACCGATACGTCCGGCGAAAACTGGGCAATGGCCGACGACCGTTGGCGCGACGTCGGCACCACCGCCGCCACCACCGGCCCCAGCGCCGTGGACACGCTGGCCGGCAGCACCGCCGCCGCCCAGCTTGGCGCACATACCCCCGAAGGCTTCGTGGCCAGCATCTGGGGCCACGCGCAGCAGGCCGCGCGCGAACTGGGCGTGGACGCCAAGGCGCTGGTCGCCCAGGCCGCGCTGGAAACCGGCTGGGGCCGCAAGCTGGTGCAGCGCAATGGCGGCGGCAGCTCGCACAACCTGTTCGGCATCAAGGCCAGCGGCTGGAGTGGCGAGCGGGCCACCAGCGGCACCCATGAGTACGTCGATGGCGTGCGCCGCAATGAAACCGCCAGCTTCCGGGCCTACGGCTCGGTTGGCGACAGCTTTGCCGACTACGTGAAACTGCTCAAGAACAGCCCGCGCTACCAGAACGCGCTGCAGGCCGGCGGCGATGTCCGTGGCTTCGCCCAGGGCCTGCAGAAGGCCGGCTACGCCACCGACCCCAGCTACGCGGCCAAGATCGCCGCGATCGCCGGCGGCCCGACCATCGAGCGCGCCATCGCCGCCGTGGGCGATGCCAGCCAGCGCCTGGGCCGCACCTTTGCCAGCACCGCCAGCCCCGCCGGGCTGGGGGCAATCCGTCGTTGAGGTAACCCATGTCCGTACTTTCCACCGGCACCAGCGCCCTGCTCGCCTTCCAGCGCGCACTGGCCACCACCAGCCATAACGTCGCCAACATCAACACGCCCGGCTACAGCCGGCAGAAGGTGGACTTTGCCACCGCCAGCCCGCAGAACCTGGGCTATGGCGATATCGGCAACGGCACCCGCATCACCGACGTGCGCCGCGTGGCCGACCAGCTGGCGATCTCGCGGCTGCTCGACAGCAGCGGCGAACTGGCGCGGCTGAAGCAGCTGTCCACCCTGGCCGACCGCGTGGATTCACTGTTCTCCGATACCGCCACCAATGTGTCCGGCGTGTGGTCGAACTTCTTCGACACGGTCAGCGGCCTGTCCTCCAATGCCTCGGGCACCGCCGACCGCCAGAACGTGCTGGACAACGCCGGCACCCTGGCCAGCCGCTTCAAGCAGCTCAATGAAAGCCTCAATTCGCTCAATGGCGAGGTCAACAACGGCCTGATTGCCGGTGCCTCCGAAGTGAACCGGCTGGCAGCGGAAATCGCCCAGCTCAACGGCGCCATCGGCAGCAATGCCAATACCGCCGCACCGGACCTGCTCGACCGCCGCGACCAGCTGGTGGCCAACCTGATCGGCTACACCGGCGGCACCGCGGTGATCCAGGACGGCGGCTTCATGAACGTCTATACCGCTGGCGGCCAGGCCGTGGTGGTGGGCACCACCGCCAGCAAGGTCACCACCGTCACCGACCCCTACCAGCCCGAGCGCCTGCAGCTGGCGATGGAAACCCAGGGCCAGAAGATCACCCTGGATCCGAAGAGCCTGGGCGGCCAGATCGGCGGCCTGCTCGAATTCCGCGATTCAGTGCTCACCCCCACCCAGGCCGAGCTGGGCAAGCTCGCCGTGGGCCTGGCCAGCAGCTTCAACGACACCCACCACCAGGGCGTTGACCTGTACGGCAACATGGGCGGCGACTTCTTCAACTACGGCAGCCCGCGCGTCACCGGCAACACCGGCAATACCGGCACCGCCAGCTTCAGCGCCAGCTTCGGCGACCTGTCCAAGCTGGACGGCCAGAATATCGTGCTGAAGTTCGATGGCGGTGCGTGGCAGGCCACCCGCGCCGACACCGGTGCGGCCGTGCCGATGACCGGCACCGGCACCGCCGCCGACCCGCTGGTGCTCAACGGCGTGGAAATGGTGATGTCCGGCGCCCCGGCACAGAACGACCGCTTCCTGCTGCAGCCCACCGCCGGCGTGGCCGGCACCCTGTCGGTGGCGATCACCGATACCTCGCGCATTGCTGCGGCTGCGCCGATCAAGGCCGCCGCAGGCCTGAGCAACACCGGCACCGGCAAGGTCAGCGGCGTGGCGGTGAGCGACTACACCAACGCCAACCTGCGCAATCCGGCCGCGATCGTGTTCACCAGCGCCACCGAATACACCATCGATGGCACCGGGCCGTTTACCTATACCGCTGGGCAGACCATCAGCGCCAATGGCTGGAGCTTCGTGCTCGATGGCGCGCCGAAGGTCGGCGACAGCTTCAACATCAGCCCCACCCCGGCCGGCTCCAGCGACAACAGCAACGCGCTGCTGCTGGCCAAGGTGGAAGACGCCAAGACCTTCAACGCCGGCACGGTCACCCTCAACGGTGCCCTAGGCGGCCTGACCACGCTGGTGGGCTCGGCCGCACGCGCGGCCGACTACTCGCTGCAGGCCCAGCAGGTCATCACCGACCAGGCGCAGGCCTCGCGCGACTCGGTGTCCGGGGTCAACCTGGACGAAGAAGCCGCCGACATGCTCCGGCTGCAGCAGGCCTACCAGGCCGCCTCGCAGCTGATTTCCACTGCCGACACCATGTTCCAGACCATCCTGGGAGCCGTTTCGCGATGAACAACCGAATCTCCACCGGGATGATGTTCAACCAGTCCATCTCGATGATGATGGCCAAGCAGAGCAAGATGAACCACCTGGAGCAGCAGCTGGCCACCGGCAAGAAGCTGGTCAGCGCCAAGGACGACCCGGTCGCCGCCGGCACCGCGGTCGGCCTGGACCGCGCCGTGGCCGAGCTGGACCGCTTCGCCCGCAATGGCGATGTGGTCGAAAACCGCCTCGGCCTGCAGGAAAACGCACTGGCCCAGGCCGGCGAAATGATGGCCCATATCACCGAGCTGACCATCCAGGCCAACAACCCGGCACTGTCGGCGGCCGACCTGAAGTCGATCGCCTCGGAACTGAAGAGCGTGCGCGACGGCCTGCTGTCGCTGGCCAATTCCACTGACGGCACCGGCCGCTACCTGTTCGGTGGCACCGACGACGCCGATGCGCCGTTCAAGCTCAGCAATGGCGTGGTCACCTACAACGGCGACCAGACCCAGCGCCAAGTGGAAGTAGCGCCGGACACCTTCGTCAAGGACGCCCTGCCCGGCAGCGAGATCTTCCTGCGCATCCGCACCGGCGATGGCACCCTGGACGGCGGCGCGGCCGGCACCAACACCGGCACCGGCGTGCTCACCACCTTTGGCCGCGACCCGGCTTCCGGCAACTGGGATGGGGCCAGCTACACCCTGCGCTTCACCGGCCCGGACGCCTATGAAGTGGTGGATGCGACCAATACCGTGGTCAAGACCGGCGCCTTCAAGGCCGGCGAAGACATCACGTTCGAAGGCGTTTCCATGCGGATCGAAGGCGAACCCAAGGCCGGCGACAGCTTCGGCATCGGCGCCGCCGACGCCCGCGACATCTTCTCCACCCTGGACGGCATGATCAACGCGCTGGACAACGCCGCCGACGATCCGACCGCCGTGGCCCGCCAGCAGAACATCCTGCAGGCCGGCATCCGTGACGTGGCCCGTGCCTCGGAGAAATTCATCGACGCCCGCGCCGCCGGCGGTGCGCAGCTCAAGGCCATCGACGATGCCGGCGCCTTGCGCGACGCCAACGGCGTGACCCTGAAGACCACCCTGTCGGCCATGCGCGACCTCGACTACGCCGAAGCCATCGGCCAGTACCAGCTGGAACAGATTTCCCTGCAGGCCGCGCAGACCATTTTCACCCAGATGCAGCAGATGTCGCTGTTCAACGCGATCCGCTGACATAGCGCGCACGCCGGGCGCAAAACGCCCCGCGCTGCAGGCTGTTGCGCGTGTTCCGGCCCCTGCCGGACGCGCGCAACCACCGACCATCACCCTACCCGGGTGATGTTTTCTGCGTATTTTTTCTCAAGGCTTCGCGCCAACCGCCGTTATCTCTCCTGCAACAGCTGCATCCGCCACGGGTGCGGTCTCTGCGTCAACTCCGGGTGCACGCCGCGGCCGGAACTTGCCCACAGGAAAGAGAAAAATGGCACAAGTAATCAATACCAACGTGATGTCGCTGAACGCTCAGCGCAACCTGTCGACCAGCGGTTCCAGCCTGGCCACCACGATCCAGCGCCTGTCCTCGGGCCTGCGCATCAACAGCGCCAAGGACGACGCCGCCGGCCTGGCGATTTCCGAGCGTTTCAGCACCCAGATCCGCGGCCTGGACGTTGCGGTTCGCAATGCCAACGACGGCATCTCGCTGGCCCAGACCGCCGAAGGCGCGATGGTGGAAATCGGCAACAACCTGCAGCGTATCCGCGAACTGTCGGTGCAGTCGGCCAACGCCACCAACTCCGACAGCGACCGTGAAGCGCTGAACGCCGAAGTCAACCAGCTGGTCTCGGAAATCGACCGCGTCTCCCGCCAGACCAACTTCAACGGCACCAAGCTGCTGGACGGTTCGTTCTCCGGCGCGCTGTTCCAGATCGGCGCCGATTCGGGCCAGACCATCGGCATCAACAGCATCGTCAACTCCAGCACCTCGGAGCTGGGCAACGGCCTGTACGCTGCCAAGCAGACCTCGACCGCAGCGGCCCTGACCGGCACCGCGACGGCCGCGGGCACTGTCAGCGACATGGAAATCAATGGCGTTGCCATTGCTGCCGTGGACGTTGCCGTGGGCGACAAGGCCGCCGACGTCAGCAAGAAGGTGGTCAATGCCATCAACGACAAGATGGACCAGACCGGCGTGTACGCCTCGCTGGACAAGGACGGCAAGCTGGAACTGACCTCGCTGAAGTCGGGCAAGGATTTCGAGTTCACCACCGCCACCACCGATGCCACCGGCCTGACCGTGGCCATGGCGGGCATTGGCGCCACCGCCGATGCGGACGCCCGTGACACCGTCAGCGGCGTGGACATCTCCTCGGTCGCCGGTGCCCAGAAGGCGCTGTCGATCGTGGACGACGCCCTGAAGGCGGTGAACTCCTCGCGTGCCGACATGGGTGCGATCCAGAACCGCTTCACCTCCACCATCGCCAACCTGAACACCACCTCGGAAAACCTGTCGGCCTCGCGCAGCCGTATCCGCGACACCGACTACGCCAAGGAAACCGCCGAACTGACCCGCACGCAGATCCTGCAGCAGGCCGGCACCGCGATGCTGGCCCAGGCCAACCAGTTGCCCTCGAGCGTCATGAGCCTGCTGAACGGCTGATCCCGCACAAGCACGCGTCACAGAAAACCCCGCTCCGGCGGGGTTTTTTGTTGACAAACGCAAATTTCGCCCGCTGGGCCCTAAAGGTTCCGGCCGGGGTGTCGTTAATGATTTCAACCCGGGCACATCGCCCATTGCCTCCCCCGGGGCACCCCAAAAACCAGCAGTACCTTCGTATCCAGGAGCACGGAAATGGCACAAGTCATCAACACCAATGTGATGTCGCTGAACGCACAGCGCAATCTGTCGACCAGCGGTTCCAGCCTGGCTACCACCATCCAGCGCCTGTCCTCGGGCCTGCGCATCAACAGCGCCAAGGACGACGCCGCCGGCCTGGCGATCTCCGAGCGCTTCAGCACCCAGATCCGCGGCCTGGATGTTGCGGTTCGCAACGCCAACGACGGCATCTCGCTGGCCCAGACCGCCGAAGGCGCGATGGTGGAAATCGGCAACAACCTGCAGCGCATCCGCGAGCTGTCGGTGCAGTCGGCCAACGCCACCAACTCCGACAGCGACCGTGAGGCGCTGAACGCCGAAGTGAAGCAGCTGACCTCGGAAATCGACCGCGTTTCCCGCCAGACCAACTTCAACGGCACCAAGCTGCTGGACGGTTCCTTCTCCGGCGCGCTGTTCCAGGTCGGTGCGGATTCGGGCCAGACCATCGGCATCAACAGCATCGTCAACGCCAGCGCCAGCGCACTGGGCGGCGCCAAGTTCGACAAGAACACCTTCACCGTCGCCGCCCCGGGCACCAATGCCGCCGCCACCATCAAGGGCATGGAAATCAAGGGCGCCGATGGCAAGTCGTACAAGCTGGACGACATCGAAGTGAAGGCCGGCGTCGACGCCGCCGCCACCCAGAAGGCCACCGCCTCCGCCATCGCCGCCGCGATCAACGCCAAGATGGACCAGACCGGCGTCTACGCCTCGGTCGATGCCGCCACCGCCGGCAAGCTGGACCTGACCTCGGTGCAGAACAACGTCGCCGACGACGGCACCTTCAATGCCATCGCCGTGACCATGGGCACCTGGACCGGCGCCACCGCACCGACCGCGCCGACCCCGACCGCCGACGCCACCGGCCTGACCGCGCAGTTCGCCAGCAACCTGAACATCTCCACCTTCACCGGTGCGCAGCAGGCCCTGTCGATCGTCGACAAGGCGCTGACCGCAGTCAACTCCTCGCGTGCCGACATGGGTGCGATCCAGAACCGCTTCACCTCCACCATCGCCAACCTCGGCACCACCTCGGAAAACCTGTCGGCCTCGCGCAGCCGTATCCGCGACACCGACTACGCCAAGGAAACCGCCGAGCTGACCCGCACGCAGATCCTGCAGCAGGCCGGCACTGCGATGCTGGCCCAGGCCAACCAGTCGCCCTCGAGCGTGATGAGCCTGCTGCAGGGCTGATGCCTGCGGAGGGTGCGTAACGGAAAACCCCGCGAAAGCGGGGTTTTTTGTTGACAAACGCGAAATTCGGTCGTCCCAGCCCTAAAGGTTCCCTGCGGGTTGTCGTTAATGATTTCAACCCGGGCACATTGCCCACCGCCTCCCCCGCGAGGCGCCCACTGAATCCGCATCACCGCACCCAGGAGCACGGAAATGGCACAAGTCATCAACACCAATGTGATGTCGCTGAACGCACAGCGCAATCTGTCGACCAGCGGTTCCAGCCTGGCCACCACCATCCAGCGCCTGTCCTCGGGCCTGCGCATCAACAGCGCCAAGGACGACGCCGCCGGCCTGGCGATTTCCGAGCGCTTCAGCACCCAGATCCGCGGCCTGGACGTTGCCGTGCGCAACGCCAACGACGGCATCTCGCTGGCCCAGACCGCCGAAGGCGCGATGGTCGAAATCGGCAACAACCTGCAGCGCATCCGCGAACTGTCGGTGCAGTCGTCCAATGCGACCAACTCCGACAGCGACCGTGAAGCACTGAACGCCGAAGTGAAGCAGCTGACCTCGGAAATCGACCGCGTCTCCCGCCAGACCAACTTCAACGGCACCAAGCTGCTGGACGGTTCGTTCTCCGGCGCGCTGTTCCAGGTCGGCGCCGATTCGGGCCAGACCATCGGCATCAACAGCATCGTCAACGCCAGCGCCAGCGCGTTGGGCGGCGCCAAGTTCGACACCAGCACCCTGGACATCGGCGTGCCCGCCACCAACGGTGACGTGACCATCAAGGGCATGACCATCAAGGGCGCCGACGGCACCGCCTACACGCTGTCGGACATCTCGGTGAAGGCCGGCGTCGACGCTGCCGCCACCCAGAAGGCCGCCACCGCCGCCGTTGCCGCCGCCATCAACGAGAAGATGGACCAGGCCGGCGTGTACGCATCGGTCAATGCCACTGCCGGCAAGATCGACCTGACCTCGGTCAAGAACAGCGTCTCCGACACCGGCACGTTCAACGCCATCACCGTCACCGCGGGCACCTGGACCGGCATCACCGCGCCGACCCCGGCCACCCCGACCACTGCCGCCGCCGGCGCTGCCCTGGCCACCAAGTTCGCCAGCGACCTGGACATCTCCTCGGTGGCCGGTGCGCAGCAGGCCCTGTCGATCGTCGACAAGGCGCTGACCTCGGTGAACTCCTCGCGCGCTGACATGGGTGCCATCCAGAACCGCTTCACCTCCACCATCGCCAACCTCAACACCACCTCGGAAAACCTGTCGGCCTCGCGCAGCCGTATCCGCGACACCGACTACGCCAAGGAAACCGCCGAGCTGACCCGCACGCAGATCCTGCAGCAGGCCGGCACCGCGATGCTGGCCCAGGCCAACCAGTCGCCGTCGAGCGTGATGAGCCTGCTGCAGGGTTGATGCCTGCGGAGGATGTGTAACGAAAAGCCCCGCGAAAGCGGGGCTTTTTGTTTGCGTCGGCGTTCATGAAACGTGACGGATTCAGCGTTTTTTTCACCCCATTGATTAAAGCTTCTTGACATTGGGTCGTTATTGATTCCAGCCACGGCAGATCGACATCGCTTGGCGCTCCCACACGGGAGAAACACCTCTATCACCCGGCGACATCATCGCCACCAGGAGCAAGAAAATGGCACAAGTCATCAACACCAACGTGATGTCGCTCAACGCCCAGCGCAACCTGTCGACCAGCGGCTCCAGCCTGGCCACGACGATCCAGCGCCTGTCCTCGGGCCTGCGCATCAACAGCGCCAAGGACGACGCCGCAGGCCTCGCGATTTCCGAGCGTTTCAGCACCCAGATCCGCGGCCTGGACGTTGCGGTGCGCAACGCCAACGACGGCATCTCGCTGGCCCAGACGGCCGAAGGCGCGATGGTCGAAATCGGCAACAACCTGCAGCGCATCCGCGAACTGTCGGTGCAGTCGGCCAACGCCACCAACTCCGACAGCGACCGTGAAGCCCTGAACGCCGAAGTGAAGCAGCTGACCTCGGAAATCGACCGCGTTTCCCGCCAGACCAACTTCAACGGCACCAAGCTGCTGGACGGTTCCTTCTCCGGCGCGCTGTTCCAGGTCGGTGCGGATTCCGGCCAGACCATCGGCATCAACAGCATCGTCAACGCCAGCGCCAACGCGCTGGGCGGCGCCAAGTTCGACAGCAACAGCTTCACCGTCGGCGCGGTCGCTGCGGCCGCCAACGCCGACGTCAAGATCACCGGCATGGCCATCACCGGCGCCGACGGCAAGTCGTACACCCTGTCCGACATCAACGTGAAGGCCGGCGTCGACTCGGCTGCCACCCAGAAGGCCACCGTGGCCGCGGTGACCGCCGCGATCAACGAAAAGATGGACCAGACCGGCGTGTACGCCTCGGTCGACGGCGCCGCCGGCAAGGTCAACCTGACCTCCGTGCAGAACAGCGTGGGCTCGGACGGCACCTTCAACGCGATCGGCCTGACCGCCGGCACCTACACCGGTGGCGCCACCGCCCCGGCCGCGTACACCGCCACCACTGCCGCTGCCGGCGCCGCCCTGGCCAACAAGTTCGCCAGCGACCTGGACATCTCCTCGGTCGCCGGCGCCCAGCAGGCCCTGTCGATCGTCGACAAGGCGCTGACCGCGGTGAACTCCTCGCGCGCCGACATGGGTGCGATCCAGAACCGCTTCACCTCCACCATCGCCAACCTCAACACCACCTCGGAAAACCTGTCGGCCTCGCGCAGCCGTATCCGCGACACCGACTACGCCAAGGAAACCGCCGAGCTGACCCGCACGCAGATCCTGCAGCAGGCCGGCACCGCGATGCTGGCCCAGGCCAACCAGTCGCCCTCGAGCGTCATGAGCCTGCTGAACGGCTAAGCGTCATTGGCGTTGCGAAACAGGGAACCCCGCTCCGGCGGGGTTTTTTGTTGACCACGGCGCAGCTCTGGCATGCCGCTTGCACCTGCTTTGGCATCAGCGCGCCCACCGCCAGGTGGACGGGCCTCAAGCCTCCCCGTTCCGGGCCGATACCACCTGCAGGAAGCGCAGGCAGTTGCGTGCCCACATTTCAAGACAGGACTGCAGACATGGCGATTGGCACCATTGGTACCGGCCTCGATATTCCCACCCTGGTGGCCCAGCTGGTCGCCAAGGAGCGCGAACCGCAGGAAAACCAGATCAATTCCGCCGGTACCGCCGCCAGTGCCAAATTGTCGGCGCTGGCCACCCTGACCAGTGGCATGACCAACCTGCAGACCACCCTGGCCAGCCTGATCAAGAACGCCGACAAGCCGTCCTTCAAAGCCAGTACCATCACCGACTCCAACTTCACCGCCAGCATCGACACCAGCGAAGGCGCCGCCTCCGCCTCTGCCGGCACCCACCAGGTGGAAGTCAAATCTCTGGCCCAGGGCCAGAAGCTCAGCTCCGGCGCCTTCGCCAAGGACACCGTCATCGGCGACGGCACCCTGACCATCGCCTATGGCGACAAGACCCTCGACGTCACCATCAACGCCGACAGCAAGCTCAGCGACATCGCCGCGGCGATCAACAAGGCAGCCGGCGGCAAAGTGGTCAGCGCCAGTGTCATCACCGCCGACGATGGCCAGCATCTGATGCTCAGTGCCGTCGATACCGGCCTGTCGGGTGCCGTCAAGATCACCGCCAGCGGTGGCAACGGCGGCCTGGCGGCCCTGACCTATGACGGCACCGCCGGCTCCCCGATGACCCAGACCGTCGAGCCCAAGGATGCCGTGGTCGTCGTCGACGGGTTCACCCGAACCTCCAGCTCCAACACGATCAGCGACATCGTGCCCGGGGTGAACCTGACCCTGACCAAGGCCGGCACTGAAGCGGGCAAGACCCAGACCCTGACGATTACCCGCGACAACACCGCGGTCAAGACCGACATGGCCGCGTTCGTGGCCGCCTACAACGCCATGAACAGCGCGCTGAAGTCCACCAGCGCCTACAACGCCACCAGCAAGACCGCCGCCGCACTCACCGGCGACGCCATGGTGCGCGGCCTGCAGCAGCAGCTGCGCAGCCAGTTCAGCAGCAACATCAACGGCCTCAAGGACATGGGCGTCACCATGGCGGCCGACGGCAGCCTGACCCTGGACAGCGGCAAGATGGAGACCGCCATCGGCAAGGACCCCGATGCCGTGTCCCGCCTGTTCGGCAAGGACGGCGCCATCGGCAAGCCCATGGACACGCTCATCAAGAGCAACCTGGACAAGGAAACCGGCACCCTCACCCAGCGCACCAATTCGCTGAACAAGCAGATCAAGGACCTGGAAAGCCGCCTGGACGCGCTCGACGCGCGCATGGAAAAGGTTTCCGACCGCTACACCAAGCAGTTCACCGCCATGGAGACCCTGGTTACCCAGATGCAGACCACCAGCGACAGCCTGACCCAGGCACTGGCCAAGAAGACCAGCAGCTGACCCGCCGCGCGGCAACGCTCAAGTTTCCGCACCGCACCGCCGATATTCATGGCAGCACCCACCACCTGATGTCTGGCGTGGGTCCCAGAGGAGAAGTTCCAATGTACGGTTCCAGCCGTCAGTACGCAGAGCAGTACCGCAAGGTCGGCGTTTCCAGCGCCGTCAACGATGCCGACCCGCATAAACTGGTCGCCATGCTGCTGACCGGCGCCTGCGAGCGCATCCGCCTGGCCGAGGCCTGCCTGGAGCGCAACGACCAGGCCCGCAAGGGCAAGGCCATCGGCGAGGCCTGCGCCATCGTCGGCCACCTCAATGGCTCGCTCGACCACGAGGCCGGCGGCGACATCGCCGGCAACCTGTCGGCCCTGTACGACTACGTCATGCAGCGCCTGACCGATGCCAACCTGCACAACGACGGCGCTGCCCTGCAGGAAGCCCTGCAGCTGCTGACCGAGATCGATTCTGCGTGGAATGCCATCCCGCACGACCAGCGCCAGCCCGCTGTGGCAGGCGCCTGATGCACGCCTCACTCGCCCCCGACGTCCTTCACCTCCTGCATGATGCGCTGGACAGGCTGTCGGGCGCGGTTGAAGGTGATGACCACGACCTGACCCAGCGCCTGATGGACGCCTACGACCAGCAGGTACGTGCGTACCTGGACGAACACGAGGCCCGCATCGACGCCGGCTCGCTGCGCGGGCTGATCGCGCGCCAGCAGCAGGTCAGCATCCGCATGGCGGCCCGCCGCGACGAAGCGGGCAGCCACCTCACCGCCGACCGACGCGCCGTTCGCGCGTCCCTCGCCTACCTCCGGGCAGAATCCCTGACATGAGCGAACTTCGTCCCAGCGACATCCATCATCCGGCCGAAAGCGAGCTGTTCGATGAAACGCTGAGCTGCGATGTCGCCCTGCCCGCCGAATTCCGCCTGGGCAGCAGCGTGATCCGCCCCGGCAGCGCCGAAACCCTGCTGCGCAGCGTTGCCCTGGTCGAGGATTCCCGGGGCGATGATGGCCATGACGACCGTGGCGAGTCCAGCACCCAGCTGCAGCGCCTGGAAGCCAAGCTGGACCTGACCATGGTGCTGCTCGGCCGGCTGGTGCGGCAGAGCGCCCAGGATCTGGACCTGCGCCCGCTGCGCTGGTCGCGCCGGGGCATCCGCCTGGAACTGGGCGCCCGCACCGGTGCCGCGGCCGGCAGCCTGGGGGTGATCCGCCTGCAGCCCTGCGACTGGCTGCCCGACCACATCGACCTGCCCGTCACCGTGCTGGCCGAAGCGGCCACCGGTGCCGGCTCCTGTTTCCTCTGGCTGCGCTTCGCGCCCATGAGCGACGGGCTGGAAATGGCGCTGGAGCGGCACCTGTTCCGGCTGCACCGGCGGCAGGTGGCGGATTCCCGGCGGCGCGGTCTTTAATAAAGAGCCGCGCTAGGATAATGTGAAGAACTTCTTTTCTTCACATCTCCTCTGCCCGTGCGCGTTCTCATCGTCGACGATCACACCCTGGTCCGCGCCGGCCTAAGCCGCCTGCTCCAGGGCTTTGCCGACGTCGAGGTCGCCGCAGAGGCCAGCAATGCAAAGGAGGCGCTTGAAATGGCCCTGCTGCATTCCCCCGATGTGATCCTGATGGACCTGTCCCTGCCCGGGCGTACCGGGCTGGAAGCCCTGAGCGACATCCTGGTCCGCGCGCCGGGCACCCGCGTGGTGATGATGACCATGCACGACGACGCCGTGCACGTGCGCGACGCACTGGACCGCGGTGCGGTGGGCTTCGTGGTCAAGGACGCCGCCCCCCAGGAGCTCGACCTGGCCCTGCGCGCCGCCCATGCCGGCCAGGTGTTCCTGAGCCCGCAGATCTCGGCCAAGATGCTGGCGCCCATGCTGGGCAGGGAAAAGCCGGTCGGCATTGCCGCGCTCTCGCCGCGCCAGCGCGAGATCCTGCGCCAGATCGGCAAGGGTGAAAGCAACAAGGAAATTGCCGCCGACCTGGGCATCAGCGTCAAGACGGTGGAAACCCACCGCGCGCGCATGATGGAATCGCTGGGCTGCCGCCGCGCCAACGATCTGCTGCTGCTGGCCGCGCGTCACCAGCACGAACTGGAATAACCGGCGTCGATTCCCCGACACCCACCTGCCACGGCGGCCACGAGCGCCGGGTTTTTGAACGGGACGCACCCGGGCACACCACGGAAACAGCGATCCCCGCCGCACGCAGCGTCAAATAACCAGACATACCGTCAGGAATCTCCCCACACGCTGTCGGGAACCTGACGACCCCGCTAGGGAACCCCCTGATTTCGCCCCCACGGGATCACAAGCAAGATGTGTTCCATAACGCACCGGGGGCTCGGGGCGACGGGGATACACCACATGAAGCCGATGATGTCGACCCAGATGGGTCAGCAGCTGCACCTCACGCCGCAATTGCTGCAGTCGATCCGACTGCTGCAGCTGGACGGCATGCAGCTGGAGCTGGAAATCCGCCGCGCACTGGACACCAACCCGCTGCTGGAGCTGGAAGAAGCGCCCGCGCCCGACACCGCCGAGACCGGCGAAGCCGGCACCACCGTGGAAGTGGCCGCCTTCGACGAACTGCCCGAGCCTGCGATGTGGGACGTGGCCGGGGCCAGCTGGCACGACGGCGACGACGACCGCCTGCAGCGCATTGCCGCCGACGAATCCAGCGACCCGCAGCTGCGCGCCCTGCAGCGCCTGTCGCTGGAACTGGATGCACGCGAACTGGCCGTGGCCCGCTTCTGGCTGGAGCACTGCGACGATGCGGGCTACCTGGACGCGCCGCTGGAGCAGCTGACCCTGTTGGCCAGCGCCCACTGCGATGTGGACGCCGCCGGTGTGGAAGCGGTGCGCCAGCAGATCCTGCACGGGGACCCGGCCGGCCTGGCCGCCCGCGACCTGCACGAATGCCTCTCGGTCCAGCTGCGCGCCCTGCACGGCCGCGTGCCGGCCCGCCACCTGGCCCTGCGGGTGCTGGATCACGGCCTGGACGCCCTGGCCGCGCACGACTACCCCGCCCTGGCCCGCCAGCTGGATGCGGAAGTCGCCGACATCCACGAAGCGGTGCGCCTGATCCTCTCGCTGCAGCCGCGCCCGGGTGACAGCCTGCTGCCGGATACCTCCGGCGCGGTCATCCCCGACGTGGTGGCCTGGCACGCCGATGGCCAGTGGCGCGTGGCGCTCAACCCGGCCACCAGCCGCCGCCTGAGCATCAACGCCAGCTATGAAAGCGCCCTGGCCGATGCCGGCGACAGTGCCCAGCCGTTGCGCGACATGCTGCAGGAAGCCCGCTGGCTGACCCGTGGCCTGTCCATGCGCTACGACACCCTGCTGCGCACCACCCGCGTCATCATCGAACGCCAGGCCGGCTTCCTCACCCGCGGCGAAGAGGCCATGGCCCCGCTGACCCTGAAGGAAGTGGCCGATGCCATCGGCATGCACGAGTCCACCGTCTCGCGCATCACCACCGGCAAGTACCTGCAGACCCCGCGCGGCACCCTGGAGCTGAAGCACTTCTTCGCCGTGCGCCTGGAAGGCGCCAGCGTCTCCGGCCAGGCCGTGAAGGCCATGGTCCGGCGCCTGATTGACGCCGAACCGGCCGGTCGTCCGCTGGCTGATGAGGCCATTGCGGGACTTCTGTCACGCCAGGGCGTGAACATTGCCCGCCGAACCGTTGCAAAATACCGCGAACAACTGGACATCGCCCCGGCCCGGGAACGCCGCCGGCACAATGCCCGCACCCCGCTACTGGCCCGGGTGGGCTGAAGGAAGTACACGACATGAACAAGCTCACCGTCCTGCTGGTCGATGACCACGAGGGCTTCATCAACGCCGCCATGCGCCACTTCCGCAAGGTCGACTGGCTCGATGTGGTCGGCAGCGCCGGCAATGGCCTGGAAGCCATCGAGCGTTCGGAGTCGCTGCGCCCGCAGGTGGTGCTGATGGACCTGGCCATGCCGGAAATGGGCGGGCTGCAGGCCACCCGCCTGATCAAGACCCAGGACGATGCGCCTTACATCGTCATCGCCAGCCACTTCGACGACGTCGAACACCGCGAGCACGCCCTGCGTGCCGGTGCCGACAACTTCGTCAGCAAGCTGTCCTACATCCAGGAGGTCATGCCGATCCTGGAGGGCTTGAAGGAGCCGACGCCATGAGCGAGTCGCGCATCCTGGTGCTGGACAACGATGCCGTGCGCGCCGAGCGCACCGTTGGCCTGCTGGAATTCATGGACTTCAACCCGCGCTGGATTGCCGACGCGGCCGATTTCGATACCACCCGCCACCGTGCCACCGACTGGATGGCCGTGATCATCGGCGGCCTGGAGCCGGGCGCGCGCAGTGAAGCGCTGTTCGCGTGGGCCGGCCAGGGCGCCCTGCCGCCGCCGGTGATGCTGATCGACGGCGATGCTGCCGCGTTCGCCCAGCGCCACGGCCTGCATGAGGCCAATGTATGGCCGCTGGAAGCCCCGCTGCGCCATGCGCAGATGGAAGCCCTGCTGCGCCGTGCCAGCCTGAAGCGACTCGATGCCGAACACCAGGCCGGCGCCAGCCAGGACCAGGGTCCCACCGGCGACGGTGCGGCGGTGAGTGCGCTGCGCCAGATGATCGAGCAGGTGGCCGCCTTCGACACAACCGTGCTGGTGCTGGGCGAATCGGGTACCGGCAAGGAGGTGGTGTCGCGTTCGATCCACCAGCGCTCGCCGCGCCGCGATGGCCCGTTCGTGGCGATCAACTGCGGCGCGATTCCGGCCGACCTGCTGGAAAGCGAACTGTTCGGTCACGAAAAGGGTGCATTCACCGGCGCACTCAGCGCACGCAAGGGCCGTTTCGAAATGGCCGAAGGCGGCACCCTGCTGCTGGACGAAATCGGCGACATGAGCCTGCCGATGCAGGTGAAGCTGCTGCGCGTGCTGCAGGAACGCAGCTTCGAGCGCGTGGGCGGTAACCAGACCATCCGCTGCAACGTACGGGTGATCGCCGCAACCCACCGTGACCTGGAATCGCGCATTGCCGATGGCAAGTTCCGCGAGGACCTGTTCTACCGGCTCAATGTGTTCCCGATCGAAGTGCCGGCGCTGCGCGAGCGTAGCGAAGACCTGCCTGCGCTGGTCACCACCATTGCCGGCCAGCTGGCCCGCACCGGCCGCGGCGAAGTGCGTTTCAGCCCGGAAGCGCTGCAGGCCCTGGCCGCCTACGAATGGCCGGGCAACGTGCGCGAGCTGACCAACCTGGTGGAGCGCCTGGCCGTGTTGCACCCGGGCGGCAACGTTCGGGTGCAGGACCTGCCGGCACGGTATCGCGGTGATTTCGCGGTGGCAGCGCCGGTTGCAGCAGCGGCGCCGGCACCGGCTGGTGAGGACCGCCTGGACCTGCGCAGCTTCTCGTTCCACGCCCCGGCGACGGGTGCGGCGGCAGCGAACGGCGCCGCCCCGGCCGACAAGTCCCCGGCCCTGCCCGACGCCGGCCTGGACCTGCGCAACCACATGGCCAACATCGAGCTGACCCTGATCAACGAGGCGCTGGAGCGCACGCAGGGCGTGGTCGCCCACGCTGCCCAGCTGCTCGGCCTGCGGCGTACCACGCTGGTGGAGAAGCTGCGCAAGTATGGGATCGAGCGGGACCAGGCTGAGTTGGCGGGTTGATGTTTACAGGATGCGCATAGTCGGAAAGGCCCGGTTTACACCGGGCCTTTTTGCGTTTCAGCCGATGGGATCGATTGGTCCGGACGGCGTCTCTTACTTCGCTCCGGCGTCAGGATGCCTGAAAGGCGGCTTCGGATTGTCTAAACGTCGGTGGCATCGTCGCAACCGATTTGCACACCGGCTCCGGATGCTTGCGCCGCGCTGCGCGCGGTCGCCGACTAACAGTCGGCGCTACGAATTGTTACGGGCGCCGGTGGGATCCGGATACGGCAGTTCCTGCGATGGCCCTTCACCTCACCATGACGGCATCGGGCATAGCGTCGCCAGCAGCCGTACGCGGGGGAGACGCGTACGGGGAATCGGGGGATTCATGCAGATCGCCTGACCGGCATTGCCCCGGCGGGCGCGCTGCCACCCGAGGATCTCCGCCATGGACCGTTCCTGGTACCGCATCGCATTGCGTGGTGTTTCGCGCGTTCCCTTCGCTCGTTCCCTTGTCCCGTTCGGCGCCGCGCTGGGCGTATTCCTGTCACTGACCTCACCCGCGTCAGCCCAGACCGTCTGCACCCAGACCGGTGGCGCTGCACCCACTGCAACGGGCGCCGCCGCATTCGCCTGCGGCGACGGTGCCACCGCGGCTGGCGCCAATGCCACCGCCGTCGGCGGCGGTTCAAGCGCAGGTGATCAGTTCGCAACCGCCGTCGGCCGCAACGCGAACGCAAGCGGCTTTGCCTCCACGGCCATTGGCTACAACAACACCGCATCGGGTCGCGATACGGTAGTGATTGGCGTCAACAGCAGTGCGGTGGGCGAAGGCGGCATGGCTTTCGGCGTGGGGACCCAGGCCGGTCAACAGAACTCCATCGCCATCGGCCAAGGCGCCAACTCATCGGCCGCCAATGCCATCGCATTAGGTGCTGGTTCTGTAGCCAATGAAGCCAACACCGTCTCCATCGGCGCCGCCGGCGCCGAGCGCAAGCTCACCAACATGGCGGCCGGCGTGGCGGACACGGATGGGGTCAATGTCAGCCAGCTCAAGGAGTCGGCAGCGACCACCCTGGCCTCTGCCAACGCCTACACCGACGAACAGGCCGATGCCACCCTGACCGAGGCCAACACGTATGCCGACCAGGTGGCCGGCGATACGTTGACGGCGGCCAATACCTACACCGACCAGCAGATAGACCAGATCGGCGGAATGGCCAGCGGTGCCGCAGCCGCGCTGGAACAGTTCCGCGCCCAGGTCGGCGACCAGTTCGCCAACGTCAACGCGCGGCTCGATGGCATGGATAACGCGCTGCGCACCATGGACCGGCGGATCAGCCGGCAGGCGGCAATGTCCGCCGCGCTGGCCCAGAGCAGCGTCACACCGGAACCCGGTGAGAACTACCTGGGCGCCGGCGTCGGTGGGTCAGAGGGCGAGCGTGCCATCGCCGCCACCTTCCGCCGGAAGTTCAACCAGCATTTCACCGGGTCGGTAGGCTATGCGCGCAGCGGCGATGAAAGTTCCTGGGGGGTGGGCGCCGGCGTGAGCTGGTAGCGCCGCACCGCTTCAACGTTTCCGACGCCCGGCCAGCCCGGGCGTCTTTGTCTCCGGTAGCGCCGGCCGTTGGCCGGCCCACGCCATGGCCGGCGATGCGCAGCGCAACAACGTCCAGCCACCGTCACGGGTCAGGCGTCGGTTTCCCGACGCCGGGGTTCCGACGTCCCCTTTGCGACCTGCTGACGCACCGGCTTTCCGCCACGCCCGGCATGTAACCGGTTGCGCCGCGGGTCCCTGCAGCCCGCCATCACGACATCGCTGAACCACTCAGCCGTTTCGGCACGGGGCTTGCAACGTCATCACTCGAAACCCCCAAACAGCCGGAACGTTCCAGATGTCACACTCCGTCACCTCGATTCTTTCCCAGATCCGCACCTACCAGACCCAGGTCGGGCAGTCTGTTGAGACCCCCCAGACCAACGCCCTGCAAGGGCTGCAGGGGCTGGCGGCACCGCAGGACGTGCAGGGCCCGAGCTTCACCGAAACCCTGCGTGGCGCGATCGCCGGCGTCAACGAGGCGCAGCAGAAATCCGGCGCCCTCGCCCGCGCCTTCGAACTGGGTGAACCCGGCGCCGACCTGGCCAAGGTGATGGTCGCCTCGCAGCAGTCCCAGATCGCCTTCCGCGCCACCGTGGAAGTCCGCAACCGTCTCGTCCAGGCTTACCAGGACGTGATGAACATGCCGCTGTAAGGATAGAAACGCATGGCCCTGTCGCTCACCAAGGAATCCCTGAACGCCGAAAAGGCGGGCCAGTGGTTCGACCGGCTGCAAAGCCTGCAGATCACCCGTCGGCTTGGCCTGATGGCGATGATCGCCGTGGCCGTTGCGGCAGGCCTGTTCGTGTTCTTCTGGTCGCAGAAGCCGGGGATGGTGCCGCTGTACACCGGCCTGGACCAGAAGGCCACCGCCGAAGCCACCGACCTGCTGCGTGCGGCGCAGATTCCGTTCGAACTGGATGCCGCCACCGGCGGCATCACCGTGCCGGAAAAGAACCTGCACGATGCGCGCCTGAAGCTGGCCGGCTCCGGCCTGACCGACAGCGGCCGGCTCGGCTTCGAGCTGATGGAGCGCGACCCCGGCTTCGGCGTCAGCCAGTTCATGGAAAATGCCCGCTACCAGCACTCGCTGGAAACCGAGCTGTCGCGCACCATCAACACCCTGCGTCCGGTGCGCGATTCGCGCGTGCACCTGGCCATTCCCAAGCCCAGCGCCTTCACCCGCCAGCGCGACGTTGCCAGCGCCTCGGTGGTGCTGGAACTGCGCGGTGGCCAGCAGCTGGAACGCGGCCAGATCGATGCCATCGTGCACATGGTGGCCGCCAGCATTCCCGACCTGGCCGCCGAGCGCGTCACCGTGGTCGACCAGAGCGGGCGCATGCTCAGCGTGTCCGACCCCAACAGCGAAGCGGCGGTCAACGCCGCCCAGTTCGACCAGGTGCGCCGCCAGGAAACCTCGTTCAACCAGCGCATCCGCGAGCTGCTCGAGCCGATGACCGGCCCGGGCCGGGTCAACCCCGAGGTCAGCGTGGACATGGACTTCTCGGTCACCGAAGAAGCCCGCGAGATCTACAACGGCGAGCCGCAGAAGCTGCGCAGCGAACAGACCAGCGAAAACAGCACGACCACCCCCGGCCCGCAGGGCGTACCGGGCGCGGCCAGCAACACGCCGCCGGGTCCGGCTGCGGCACCCGCCACCGCTGCCACGCCTACCGAAACCGCGCGCAACGCCACACGCAACTACGAACTGGACCGCACCCTGCAGCACAGCCGCCAGCCGGCCGGCCGCATCAAGCGCGTTTCCGTAGCCGTACTGCTGGACAACGTGCCGCGCCCGGGTGCCAACGGCAAGACCACCGAGCAGCCGCTGTCGGCCGCTGAACTCACCCGGGTCGAAGCGCTGGTCAAGCAGGCAGTGGGCTTCAACGCCGAGCGTGGCGACACCGTGTCGGTGATGAACGCTCCGTTCGTGCGTGAAGTCACCCCGGTCGAAGGGCCGAAGTGGTGGGAACTGCCGCAGGTGCAGGACGGCCTGCGCCTGCTGCTCGGTGCCATCGTGGTGCTGGCACTGGTGTTCGGCGTACTGCGCCCGGCGCTGCGCTCGATCACCGGCACCCCGAAGAAGCCCGGCCGGGACGACAGCCTCGAACCGCACAGCGCCGACGTGCAGCTGGTGGACGATGGCGAAGGCCTGCCCCAGCTCGGCTCGGACCGGGTACACCTTTCTGGCCAAGAGCCGCTGGCATTGCCGGTGGACTCCTACGAGGAACGACTGCGCATGGCGCGTGAAGCTGTAAAGACCGATTCCAAGCGCGTGGCCCAGGTGGTCAAGGGCTGGGTGGCCAATGATTGATCCCGCCGCCCCCCCTGCCCCGCTGAGCGGCGTGCAGCGCGCCGCCGTGCTGCTGCTGTCCCTGGGTGAAGTGGAAGCGGCCGACGTGCTGCGCCACATGGAACCGAAGGAAGTGCAGAAGATCGGCATCGCCATGGCGACCATGAGCGACATCACCCGCGAGCAGGTCGAGCGGGTCATGGACCAGTTCAGCACCGAACTGGGCTCCAAGACCTCGCTTGGCGTCGGCTCGGACGACTACATCCGCAACATGCTGGTACAGGCCCTGGGCAGCGAGAAGGCCGGCAACCTGATCGACCGCATCCTGCTCGGCCGCAACACCACCGGCCTGGACGCGCTGAAGTGGATGGACCCGCGTGCGGTGGCCGACCTGGTCCGCAACGAGCACCCGCAGATCATCGCCATCGTGATGGCCCACCTGGAAACCGACCAGGCCGCCGATGCGCTCAAGCTGCTGCCCGAGCGCACCCGCGTGGACGTGCTGCTGCGCATCGCCACCCTGGACGGCATTCCGCCCAACGCGTTGAACGAACTGAACGAGATCATGGAGCGCCAGTTCGCCGGCAACCAGAACCTGAAGTCGTCCAACATCGGCGGCGTGCAGTGCGCGGCCAACATCCTCAACTTCATGGACAGTGGCCAGGACCAGGCCATCCTCGGCGAGATCTCGCGCATCGATGCGCCGCTTAGCGCCCGCATCCAGGAAAAGATGTTCGTGTTCGACGACCTGATCGACCTGGAAGACCGCGAACTGCAGCTGGTGCTGCGCGAAGTCAGTGGCGAGCGCCTGGGCCTGGCCCTGCGCGGCGCCGACATCAAGGTGCGCGACAAGATCACCCGCAACATGTCCCAGCGTGCTGCCGAAATCCTGCTTGAAGACATGGAAGCACGTGGTCCGGTGCGCCTGTCGGACGTGGAAGCCGCGCAGCGCGAGATCCTGGCCATCGTCAAGCGCATGGCCGATGAAGGCACCGTCACCCTCGGCGGCAACGCGGAGGCGATGCTGTGAACCACGCCGTGCGCTGGCTTGCCCCGGACCTGCTGGCGGCCCCTGCCGTCCCGCAGGACGACCATTACGACCTCGACGAACCGGTTGCCGAACACGAGCCCGAACCGCTGCTGCAGCTGCCGACCCTGGAAGAAATCCAGGCGATCCAGGACGCTGCGGAAAAAGACGGTTTCGAACAGGGCCACGCCGACGGCCAGGCCCAGGGCCAGGCCGAAGTGCGCCGCCTGGTCGCGCAGATCGAAGGCATCCTGGACAACTTCGGCCGTCCACTGGCACGTCTCGAAAACGAAGTGGTGGCCGCGCTCGGCGAACTGGCCGTGCGCATTGCCGGCACCCTGGTCGGCCGCGCCTACGAGGCCGACCCCGCCCTGCTCGCGCAGCTGGTTGGCGAAGCGGTCGACGCGGTGGGCGGTGCAAATCGCGACGTCGAAGTGCGCCTGCACCCCGACGACATCGCCGCACTCGCCCCGCTGCTGCAGCTCTCGCCCACCCAGCGCCTCACCGCCGACCTCACCCTGAGCCGTGGCGACCTGCGCGTGCACGCCGAAGCCGTGCGCATCGACGGCACCCTCGAGGCGCGTCTGCGCGGCGCGCTGGATGCAGTGCTGCGCAAATCCGGAGCCAGCGCATGACCCCCGAGCCCCTGCCCCCGCCCGCCGCGGACTGGTCCGCCGCGCGCAACCTGCGCCTGGCCGCGCGCCTGGACGGCATCAAGCCCGACGGCGCACATGGACGCGGCCTGATCCGCGAAGGCGTGCTGCGCCGCGCGGTCGGCCTGACCCTGGAAGCGGTCGGCTGCGAATCGCCGATGGGCGCCAGCTGCAAGGTCGAAGTGGCCGATGGCGGCTGGGTCGATGCCGAAGTGGTCGGCTTCGCCGGCGAACGCACCTACCTCATGCCCAGCGCCGAGCTGCACGGGCTGCTGCCCAATGCCCGCGTGGTGCCCTCGCTGGGCCGTGGCGGCGTGGAAGTCGGCGAAGGCCTGCTCGGCCGCGTCATCGACAGCGACGGCGTGCCCCTGGACGGCAAGGGCCCGATCCGCGCCGAAGGCACCGTCGGCATGGCCGGCGTCTCGATCAACCCGCTCGCCCGTGAACCGATCACCCAGCCGCTCGATGTCGGCGTGCGCGCCATCAACGCCCTGCTGCCGATCGGCCGTGGCCAGCGCGTGGGCCTGTTCGCCGGTTCCGGCGTCGGCAAGTCCACCCTGCTGGGCATGATGACCCGCTACACCGCCGCCGATGTGATCGTGGTCGGCCTGATCGGCGAACGTGGCCGCGAAGTGCGCGATTTCGTCGAAAGCACCCTCGGCGAAGAAGGCCTGCGCCGCGCCGTGGTGGTGGCCAGCCCCGCCGACCGCCCACCGCTGGCCCGCCTGCACGGCGCCTACCGTGCCACCGCCATTGCCGAATGGTTCCGCGACCAGGGCCTGAACGTGCTGCTGCTGATGGACTCGCTGACCCGCTTCGCCCAGGCCCAGCGCGAAATCGGCCTGTCCGTCGGCGAACCACCGACCACCCGCGGCTACCCGCCCTCGGTGTTCGCCAAACTGCCGGCACTGGTCGAACGCGCCGGCAACGGCGCCAAGGGCCGCGGCTCCATCACCGCGTTCTACACCGTGCTGACCGAAGGCGACGATCCGCAGGACCCCATCGCCGACGCCGCCCGCGCCATCCTCGACGGCCACATCCTGCTCTCCCGCCGCGTGGCCGACAGCGGCCTGTACCCGGCCATCGACGTCGAATCGTCGGTCAGCCGCGTCGTCACTGAAATCGCCGACGAACCCTGGCGCCTGCGCATCCGCAAGCTCAAGCGCCTGGTCTCGGCCTACTCCAGCAACCGCGACCTGATCGCCATCGGCGCCTACCAGCGCGGCAACGATCCGGCCACCGACGAAGCACTGGAACGCTGGTCGGACATCGTCGATTTCCTCGGCCAGGACGTCGGCAAAGCCGCCGACCTGCCGCACAGCCAGGCCGCGCTCAAGCGCCTGGTGGAACCTGAGGGCTAACCCATGCAATCCAAGCGCATCGATCCCCTGCTCAAGCGGGCCCAGGACCACGAAGACGAAGTCGCCCGCGACCTCGCCGAACGCCAGCGCGTGCTCGACACCCACCTCTCACGCCTGGAAGAGCTGCGGCGCTATGCCGAGGAATACGCGAACGCACAGATGGCCGCCACCAGCCCGGCCCAGCTGCTCAACCGCCGCGCCTTCCTCGACCGCCTCGACACCGCCGTCGCCCAGCAGCGCCAGACCGTCGACAGCAACCGCGAAAAGGTCGAAGCCGAACGCGCCCGCCTGATCCTGGCCAGCCGCGACAAAGCCGTGCTCGAACAGCTCGCCGCCAGCTACCGCGCCCAGGAAAAAGTCCTGGTCGACCGCCGCGACCAGCGCGAAATGGACGACCTCGGCGCCCGCCGCAGCCGCCTGGCCCGCGCCGAAGACACCGACAGCGGAGACACCCCGTGATGCCCCCCAGCCTGCTCGGCAGCAGCGCCGGCCCCACCGCCAGCAGCAGCGCCACCCCCACCAGCCCCAGCGCGCGCAACACCGCCAGCGGCGGCAGCGACCGTCGGGACTTTGACGCCCTGCTGAAAGCCGACGGCGGCCCTAAAGACGCGCCCGCCAAGGCCAGCAAAGACAAACCCACGACCGCCGACGCCGGCGGCAGCAGCACGGGCGACGCCCCCGGCCGCCCCGGCGCGGACGCGCCAGCCGAGGCCACCGACCCGGCCACCACCCCCACGACTGCCGCCAGCGACACGCCGACCGCCAGCGACGCCACCGACGACGCCGACACCGCTCCATGGCCGCCGCTCGGCCTCGCTGGCCTGGCCTTGGCCGGCGTCGAAGCCGTCAGCGTCATGGCCGCCCCGGCCGCCAATGCCGACACCGCCCTGGCCAAGGCCGACCCGGCACTCCCCACCGCGCCCACCACCCCCACCAGCGCACTGCCCGCACCCACGCTGCCCGGCGTCGCCCCCGCCGCCACTGCCAACAGCGCCGCGCCCATCGCCCTGCCGGCCGACGCCCAGGTCACTGAAGACGTCGCCCTGCCCGATTCGCTGAAAGACGCCATCGCCAACGCCGGCAGCGACACCGACGCCCCCACTACCCCGCTCCTGCACGCCCTGCACGCCGCCGCCGAACTCAAAGCCGCCGCCACCGCCAGCACTCCGTTCCAGGGCGACCCCACCGCCACCCCGCACGTCGGCGGCGACGACTTCGACGACGCCATGAGCGCCCGCATCGGCTGGCTGGCCGACCAGAAAATCGGCCACGCCACCATCAAAGTCACCCCGCACGACCTCGGCCAGATCGAAGTCCGCCTCCAGATGGACGGCGACAAGGTCCACGCCAGCTTCAGCAGCGCCCACGCCGACGTCCGCCACGCCCTCGAATCCAGCATCCCGCGCCTGCGTGAAATGCTGAACGACCAGGGATTCCAGCTGGGCAATGCCGACGTTGGCCACCAGCAGACCGCGCAGGACGGCAAGGCAAACGGCGGCCAGGCAGGCCACGGAACCGGAGACGGAGATCCGGCAATGATCGAAACAACGATTTCCCCATCGCAATTGATGCGCCAGCGCGGATTGGTCGACGCGTACGCATAAAGCGACCCGACCAACGGTCGGGCCCTACCGCTCTTGCCTTCCGTGAATGACACACTGTCATAGGTGGGTCGGGGCCGGTTTGCGGGGGTGTGAGCGGCATGGATGCCGCGACCAAGCCCCCAGGGATGGGTTCACGGCGTCCCCCGCAAACCGGCACCGACCCGCCAAGCCTCAGACAGCGCACAGCCGACGCCGTTGCCGTTGCCGTTGCCGTTGAAACGTCAAATTCCCGACAACGAAACACCGGCGCATTACGGCACGCCCTTTGCATGTAGCCAGGAAGCAATCCTATGGAGCTTCCCCTCGTGGCCGCAGCCGCTGACAAAACCAAGAAATCCACCGACAAGGACAAGGCCGCCAAGCCGCGCAGCCCCCTCCTCGTCACCGCCCTGATCGCCGTCGTCGCCGCTGGCGCCGCCGGTGGCGGCGTGTGGTACTTCACCCAGTCCCACGACGAGAAGACCCCCGCCAAAGCCGCCACCGCCAAATCGGCCGTGCCCGCCCCCGCCCAGTACTTCGGCCTCGAACCCCCGTTCGTCGTCAACCTCAGCAGCAGCTTCGACGGCCCCCGCTACCTCCAGGTCGAAGTCCAGCTCATGACCCGCGACCCGGCCGCCCTTGAAGCCATCAAGCTTCACGCCCCCGCCATCCGCGCCAAACTGCTCATGCTGTTCTCCCAGGTCGAACCGGCCCAGATCGCCGACCGCGCCGGCAAAGAACGCCTGCAGGCCGACTCCCTGGCCGAAGTGCAGAAGCTGCTCAAAGCCGAAACCGGCAGCAAGGGCGTCGACGAACTGCTGTTCACCAGCTTCGTCACCCAGTAAGGGCATCCCATGAATGACCTGCTTTCCCAGGACGAAATCGATGCCCTGCTGCATGGCGTCGATTCCGGCGCCGTCGAAACCGAAGTCGACGCCATCGCCCCCGGCGAAGCGCGCAACTACGATTTTGCCAGCCAGGACCGCATCATCCGGGGGCGCATGCCGACCCTGGAAATGGTCAACGAGCGCTTCGCCCGCCTCTGGCGCATCGGCCTGTTCAACCTGATCCGCCGCTCCGCCGAACTGTCCGTGCGCGGCATCGAACTGATCAAGTTCAACGACTACATGCACTCCCTGTATGTACCGACCAACCTCAACCTGATCCGCTTCAAGCCCCTGCGCGGCACCGGCCTGATCGTCTTCGAACCGACCCTCGTGTTCGCCATCGTCGACAACTTCTTCGGCGGCGACGGGCGCTACCCCACCCGCATCGAAGGCCGCGAGTTCACCGCCACCGAAATGCGCGTCATCCACCTCCTGCTCAAGCAGACCTTCGCCGACCTGCGCGAAGCCTGGGCCCCGGTGATGGATGTCGAACTCGAATACATCAACTCCGAAATCAACCCCCACTTCGCCAACATCGTCACCCCCCGCGAATACGTCGTGGTCTGCCGCCTGCATGTCGAACTCGACGGCGGTGGCGGCGACATCCACGTCACGTTGCCGTACTCGATGCTCGAACCGATCCGCGAACTGCTCGACGCCGGCATCCAGAGCGACCGCAACGACCGCGACGAAAGCTGGGGCACCATGCTGCGCGAACAGCTCAACATCGCCGAAGTCACCCTCTCCAGCGTGCTCGCCACCAAGCGCATGAGCCTGCGTGACCTCACCCAGCTCAAGATCGGCGACATCCTGCCCATCGACCTGCCTCCCCACGTGCCGCTGTGCGTGGAGAACATTCCCGTGTTCACCGGCCAGTTCGGCGTCGCCAACGGCATGAACGCCGTGAAGATCACCGCTACCCATCCCCCGGGCACCCGCCCGCGCGCTCCCGTTATCCAGGAAGACCCGCAATGAACGACGACATCGAAACCAACGAACCGGCACCGGCGCAGTTCACCACCCTGCACTCCGACGAGACCAGCGGCGGCCCGGATCTGAACCTCGACGTGATCCTCGACGTACCGGTCACCCTGTCGCTGGAAGTCGGCCGCGCCCGCCTGCCCATCCGCAACCTGCTGCAGCTCAACCAGGGCTCGGTGGTCGAACTGGAACGCGGCGCCGGCGAATCGCTCGACGTGTTCGTCAACGGCACCCTCATCGCCCACGGCGAAGTCGTGGTCATCAACGACCGCTTCGGCGTGCGCCTGACCGACGTGGTCAGCCCCAGCGAACGGATCCGGAGACTGCGTTGATTTCCCTGGCACTCATTGCCGCCGGTGCACCGGCGGCCAAGGTCGGCCAGCACGCCGCCGCGGCACCCAGCATGTTCGGCGCCGTGCTTGCACTGCTGGCCGTGCTGGCGCTGATCGTCGGCCTGGGCTGGGTGCTCAAGCGCATGCCCGGCAGCGGCTTCAAGCCCGCCGATGGCCTGCGCGTGGTGGCCAGCCTCAACGTGGGTGCCAAGGAACGCGTCGTCGTCGTCGATATCAATGGCGAACAGCTGCTGCTCGGCGTCACCGCCGGCGGCATCAACACCCTGCACCGCCTGCCCGAACCGCTGCCCACCCCGGAACCGGCGCGCCTGCCGGATTTCAAGAACCTGCCGAATTTCGCCCAGCTGCTGCAACAGCGGCTGCGCAAGGAAAAATGATCATGCGTGGCCCCCGTGCATCCTGGACCCGTTACCTGCCGTTGCTGCTGACCCTGCTGCTGTGCGCGTTGCCCGCGCTGGCCATGGCCGCGCCCGGCGCGCCCGCCGTGCCCAACCTGCCCGACGTGAATGTCGGCAAGATCGGCGGCGCCCCGGTCAGCCTGCCGCTGCAGACCCTGCTGCTGATGACCGCGATCACCCTGATCCCGTCGATGCTGCTGGTGCTCACCGCCTTCACCCGCATCATCATCGTCCTGGGCCTGCTGCGCCAGGCACTGGGTACCGGCCAGACCCCCTCCAACCAGGTGCTGCTGGGCCTGGCCCTGTTCCTGACCGCCATGGTCATGCTGCCGGTGTGGCAGAAAGCCTGGGGAAGCGGCATGGCGCCCTACCTCAACGGCGAGATCGACTTCCAGACCGCCTGGACCCTCACTACCCAGCCGCTGCGCGCCTTCATGCTGGCCCAGATCCGCGAAACCGACCTGATGACCTTCGCCGGCATGGCCGGGCATGGCACCTATGCCAGCCCCGATGCCATTCCGTTCCCGGTGCTGGTCGCCTCGTTCGTCACCAGCGAACTGAAAACCGCCTTTGAAATCGGCTTCCTGATCTTCATCCCGTTCGTGATCATCGACCTGGTCGTGGCCAGCGTGCTGATGTCGATGGGCATGATGATGCTCTCGCCAATGCTGGTCTCGGCGCCCTTCAAGATCCTGCTGTTCGTGCTGGTCGACGGCTGGGTGCTGGTGGTCGGCACCCTTGCCGCCAGCTTCAACGCCGTCTGAGGTCGCCATGACACCCGAACTTGCCCTGACCGAACTGCGCGGCGGCCTGATCACCGTGCTGTGGGTGGCCGGCCCGCTGCTGTTGACCGTCCTGATCGTCGGCGTGGTGGTCGGCGTGGTGCAGGCCGCCACCCAGCTCAACGAACCCACCATCGCCTTCGTGGCCAAGGCCGCCGCGCTCACCGCCGTGTTGTTCGCGCTGGGCAGCCTGCTGATCGGCCACCTGGTCGAATACACCACGCTGCTGTTCCAGCGCATACCGCACCTGATCGGATAGCCCCCCGATGGATTCGGCAACCCAGATGGCCGCCGACGGGCTCAACGCCTTCGGCATGATCGGCACCGTGCTGTGGACCATGCTGCGCATCGGCGCCATGATCATGGCCATGCCGCTGGTCGGCAGCCGCGCGGTGCCGGCACGGGTGCGCGTGATGCTGTCCGGCGCACTGGCCATCGCGCTGTCGCCGATGCTGCCGCCCGTCCCGGCCTGGACCGGTTTTGACGCGGCCACCGTACTCAGCATCGCGCGCGAACTGGCCATCGGCATCTCCATCGGCTTCCTGCTGCGGCTGGTGTTCGAAGCCGGTGCCATGGCCGGCGAACTGGTTTCGCAAGGCACCGGCCTGGCCTTCGCGCAGATGAGCGATCCGATGCGCGGCGGCACCTCGGGCGTGATCGGGCAGTGGTTCTATCTTCTGTTCGGCCTGCTGTTCTTTGCCGCCAACGGGCATCTCGCGTTGATCTCACTGGTGATGGACAGCTACAAGGCCGTGCCGATCGGCGCATCGCTGCCCGACCTCGATGCGTTCATCAGCACCGCGCCCACGTTCCTGCTGCAGGTGCTGCGCGGTGCGTTGACGCTGTCGCTGCCGATCACGGTCGCCATGCTGGCGGTGAACCTGGCCTTCGGCGTACTGGCGCGTGCCGCACCCGCGCTCAACCCGATCCAGCTGGGCCTGCCGGTCGCCCTGTTGCTGGGCCTGTTCCTGCTGACCGTGCTTGCCGGTGAAATGGGTCCCCCGGTGCAGCGCTTGTTCGATGCCGCGTTCCAGACCGCCGACGGCCTCACCCGCTAGCGCCGACCCCTGCGCGTACGCGCCCGTATGCAAAACGAGTGACGATTGCGTGATGGCCGCATGAAATTTGGCCGGATTTGCGCTTGCTTTCGCCCCCTCCTCTGTCGTTAACATGCGCTTACGGCAGGGGGAACGTGCCTGAGCAGTCCACGCAGAAGCGTGGTCCAGTCTTTTTTTAGATTGCAGCTGTGTACGCCAGGGAGAGTCATGATGCTCGTCGGCAGCTACACCCCATGGTTGGTCGTGGTTTCGCTGCTGGTTGCCATCATGGCGTCCTTCACCGCGCTGGACATGGCCAATCGGGTCACCACCGCGCCATCGCCAAGGATCAGCGTGCTGTGGCTGCTGGGCGGTGGCTGCGCCATGGGCCTGGGAATCTGGTCCATGCACTTCATCGGCATGCTGGCCTTCAAGCTGCCCATCCCATTGGGGTACGACCTTGAACTGACCGCAGTATCGTTGCTGGCGGCGATCGCTTCTTCGATCTTCGCGCTCTGGCTGGTCTCACGCGCCACGTTGCCGCATTCGCGCCTGGCGCTGGGTGCATTGCTGATGGGCAGCGGCATCGCCAGCATGCACTACCTGGGCATGGCGGCCATGCTCATGCGCCCGGGCATTGAATACCACCCGGGCTGGTTCACCCTCTCTCTCATCATTGCAGTGGCGGCGTCGTGGGTCGCGCTGTACGTCGCCTTCCGCCTGCGCCACAACGACACCCGGCTGCAGCATCGCGTGGCGCCGGCGGTGGTGCTGGGCGCGGCGATCGTCGGCATGCACTACACCGGCATGGCCGCGGCACGGTTCCCCGCTGACAGCGTGTGCGGCGCCGCCGCCGGCACCGGCCTGCAGACCCAGTGGCTGGGGGCGCTGGTAATGGTGCTCACCATCGGCATCCTGGCCGTGGTGCTGCTGGTGTCCTGGCTGGACCAGCGGCAGCAGGCGCAGCTGCTGCGGTTGCGCAACCTGCACCTGCGCACGTCGCTGGACGATGCGCATGCCGAGCTCAGCCAGGCCGCCCTGCACGATCCGCTGACCCACCTGCCCAATCGCCTGCTGCTGCAGCAGCGCATTGAACAGGCGCTGGTGGATGCCGAACAGCGCGGCGGGCGCTTCGCGGTGATGTTCATGGACCTGGATGGCTTCAAACAGGTCAACGACGCCTACGGTCACCAGACCGGCGACGCCCTGCTGGTCGCGGTGGCCACGCGCACCCGCCAGCTGCTGCGTGCCGCCGACGTGATGGCCCGGCTGGGCGGCGACGAATTCGTGCTGGTGGTCGGCATCGACAACGACGAGGACGTGTCCAGCCTGGCTGGCCGCATCATCCAGGCCATGGGCACCGGCAACCTGGTGCCCGGGCATGAGCTGCAGGTCACCGCCAGCATCGGCATTGCCATCTGCCCCGACCACGCCACCACCGAACGCCAGTTGATGGGGTATGCCGACGCGGCGATGTACCAGGCCAAGGAGGCCGGACGCAACGCGTTCGTGGTGTTCGCCGAGTGGATGAGCGACAGCGCCGAACAGCAGTTCCGGCTGCTGGCCGACCTGCGCCGCGCGATCCAGGCCAACCAGCTGTTCCTGCACTACCAGCCCAAGGTGCGGGTCAGCACCCACCAGGTCTGTGGCGCCGAGGCCCTGGTCCGCTGGAACCACCCCGAGCACGGCCTGATTCCACCGGATCGTTTCATCCGCCTGGCCGAACGCAGCGGGGTCATCCACGAGATCGGGCGCTGGGTGCTCAACGAAGCGTGCCGCCAGCTCCGCCGCTGGCATGACGCCGGCCATGACAGCTGGTCGGTATCGGTCAACCTGTCGCCGATCCAGTTCGGCTCCCCGAACCTGCTCGGCGAGATCAGCGACGCGCTGAAACTGCACCGGGTGGAACCGCGCCGGCTGGTCCTGGAGATCACCGAAAGCGCAGTGATGCGCGACACCGAGACCAGCCTGCGCCTGCTTCAGGCCCTGGCGCGGCTGGGCGTGGGCATTTCCATCGACGATTTCGGTACCGGCTATTCCAGCCTGCTGTATCTCAAGCGCCTGCCGGCCACCGAGATCAAGATCGACCACGCCTTCGTGCGCGACCTGGAAAACAGCTCCGAAGACGTGGTCATCGTCTCGGCCATCGTGGCGCTGGGGCATGCGCTGGACATGGACATCGTGGCCGAGGGCGTGGAAACCGCCGGCCAGCGTTCCTACCTGGAGCGGCTGGGCTGCGACTTCCTGCAGGGCTACCTGCTCGGCCGCCCGGTCGACGCCGAGCGCTTCCTGCAGCTCCACGACCTGCCACGCCCACGGATGGTGGTGTCACAGGACCACAAAGCCTCGCAGGGCGGGCATTTCCTGGATTAACCGCACACGCGCAGCACCACCGCTCCTGCAACGATCAATCCGGCGGCGACCCATCGTTGTCGGGTGACCCGTTCGCGTAACACCAACGCAGAGATCAGCACGCCAAACAGGATCGAGGTCTCGCGTAGCGCCGAGACCATCGCCACAGGCGCCTGCGTCATCACCCAGAGCACCACGCCGTAGGATGTCAGCGTACCTACGCCGCCGACGAGGCCATAGCCCCAGTTCGATCGTGCATAGGCGAAAAGCTGCGGCGCGCGGGTAGCGAGGGCCCAGACCGGCAATGGCAGCCCCGACAGCAGGAACAGCCACAAGGTGTAGCCCAGCGCCGAACCGGACTGCCGCGCCCCCAAGGCGTCTACCAGCGTGTAAGTGGCAATCACTCCGGCGTTGAGCAGAGGCAGCCACATCTGCCGACGCACGATCCCGTGCGACATGCACAGAATACCGAAGCAGATCAGCCCGATGCCGGCCCATGCCAACCCCGGCAGGCGCTCGCCGAGAACTGCCCCGCCCACCAGCGCCACCAGGATCGGCGCGCAACCCCGCATCAACGGATAGGCCGCGCTCATGTCGGTCACCCGGTAGGTACGCGCCACCAGCAGGTAATACCCCGCCTGCAGCACGGTCGACGCCGCCAGCCACGGCCAGCTGCGCGGATCCGGTGCGGTCACGAAAGGCAGGCAGAGCGCCGCGATCAACGCCGCCGAGCCGGTCACCAGGATCGTGGTGAACAGCGTATCGCTGCCGCGTTTGACGATGGCGTTCCAGCTGGCATGCAGCAGCCCGGCCAACAGGACAACGCAGAACAGGTAAGGCGACATCGATTACCGCAGCAGTCAGTTGAACCTGGATGATGCCATTGATGATGCCGGTGGCGCCGGGCTGTTGGGCTGTTGCTGGTAGGGTCGCATCCCGATCGACTGCACGTGGATTGCCCGCGTTCGATGGCGGCATGACCTCCGCCGGGGAACGCTTCTACGCTTCCCGTCATGCGTTACCGGACGTTGGCCCCGTATCGGCGGTCGTTTGGGAACCGACCCTACTCTCCCGTCGCCGTCACCATCCCGATCCCGATCCCGATCCCGATCCCGAGCACTGTCCCTGTCACGTGCTCTGCTCCCGGCACGTCGTCCGCAATGGAACACTTCTTGCACCACCCCAGGTAATCCCCGCGGTGCCCTGCTCCCGATGTCCGACGAAGAACAAGCCGGCGAAAAAACCGAACAACCTACCGAAAAACGCCTGCGCGATGCCCGTGAACAGGGCAATATCCCGCGTTCACGCGAGCTGGCCACTGCCGCCGTGTTCGGCGCATCGGTGCTGGCGCTGATGGCGTTTTCCGGGGGCATGGCCAGCAGCGCCAAGGACTGGATGAAGCTGGCGCTGACCCCGGAACCGGGCCTGCGGTTCGAGCCGCTGGGGTTGTTCAGCCATTTCGGGCACCTGTTCCTGCAGCTGATGCTGGCCCTGTGGCCGCTGCTGCTGGTCTGCCTGCTGGCCAGCTTCCTGGCCCCGGTGGCCATGGGCGGGCTGCGCTGGTCGAACAAATCGCTGATGCCGCAGTTCAGCCGGCTCAGTCCGATGGCCGGCATGAAGCGCCTGTATGGCGCCGAAGCCATCGGCGAATTCACCAAATCCCTGCTGCGCATCGTGTTCGTCGGCACTGCCGCCGGGCTGGTGGTCTGGCATGGCATCCGCGGGCTGCGCGACCTGGTCCACCAGCCGCTGGAGGCGGCCATGGTCCACGGGCTGGGCTTCACCCTGAAACTGATGCTGGCCACCGGCGGGGCCATGATGCTGCTGGCCGCCATCGACGCCCCGTACCAGCGCTGGAACTGGATGCGCAAGCTGAAGATGACCCGCGAAGAGCTGCGCCGGGAAATGAAGGAAAGCGAGGGCAGCCCCGAGGTGAAGGGCCGCATCCGCCAGCTGCAGCAGCAGATGTCCAACCGCCGGATGATGGAAGCGGTGCCCACCGCCGACGTGGTGGTGGTCAACCCCACCCACTACGCGGTGGCCCTCAAATACGACGGCGGCAGGATGGGCGCCCCCACCGTGGTGGCCCTGGGCGTGGACGAAACCGCCCTGCGCATCCGCCAGGTGGCCGACGGCAACAAGGTCGCCATCGTCTCGGCCCCGCCTTTGGCACGCGCCTTGTATCGGGAAGGTCAACTTGGAAAGGAAATTCCCGTGAGACTGTATTCGGCCGTTGCCCAGGTGCTGTCCTACGTCTACCAGCTGCGTACCTGGCGGGGTGGACCGATGCCGGCCGCGCCCAGCATCGACGTGGATGAGTTCGGCAAGGGAGGCCGCCCATGAGCGCCCAGCCCGCCGGCATGAACACCCGCCGCGCCCTGGACATGATCCGCCAGGGCCTTGGCGCCCCGCTGATCGTGCTGGCCCTGCTGGCCATGGTGGTGGTGCCGCTGGCCGCCCCGGTGCTGGATGCGCTGTTCACCTTCAACATCGCCATCTCGCTGATGGTGCTGCTGGCGGTGGTGTACGTGAAGCGCCCGCTGGATTTCACCATCTTCCCGATCGTGCTGCTGATCACCACCATGCTGCGGCTGGCGCTGAACGTGGCCTCCACCCGCGTGATCCTGCTCAACGGCCAGAATGGCCACGAAGCGGCCGGCAAGGTGATCGCCGCGTTCGGCGAATTCGTCATCGGCGGCAACTACGCCGTGGGCATCGTGGTCTTCGCGATCCTGACCATCATCAATTTCGTGGTGATCACCAAGGGTGCCGGCCGCGTGTCCGAAGTGACCGCGCGTTTCATCCTGGACGCCATGCCCGGCAAGCAGATGGCGATCGACGCCGACCTCAACGCCGGTTTGCTGACGCGTGAAGAAGCCAAGCTGCGCCGTGAAGAAGTCCGCGAGGAAGCCGACTTCTACGGCGCCATGGACGGTGCCAGCAAGTTCATCCGCGGCGATGCCATCGCCGGCATCCTCATTCTTTTCATCAACATGATCGGCGGCCTGGCGGTTGGCGTGCTCCAGCACGGCATGCCGTTCGGCGAAGCCGCAGCCACCTACACCCTGCTGTCGATCGGTGACGGCCTGGTGGCGCAGCTGCCGGCACTGCTGGTGTCCTCGGCCGTGGCCATGCTGGTCACCCGCGCCTCGCGCTCGCAGGACATGGCCCAGGCCATGATGGGCCAGGTGTTCGGACAGCACCGCGCACTGACCATCGCCGCGGCGATCCTGGGCCTGGTCGGCCTGGTCCCGGGCATGCCCAACGTCGCCTTCTTGACGCTGGCCGCCATCCTCGGCTTCATCGCCTGGAAGCTCTGGCAGAAGAGCCAGGCGGCCGAGCGCGCCGCCGCCGCGCCTGCGGCGGGCCCGACCAATGCGCTCGGCCTGCCCGGCGCAGCGCCCTCGCCCACCGCCGAACTGACCTGGGACGAACTGCGCCCGGTCGATCCGCTGGGCCTGGAAGTGGGCTACCGGCTGATCCCGCTGGTGGACAAGAACCAGGGCGGCGAACTGATGGCGCGCATCAAGGGCGTGCGCCGCAAGCTCACCCACGACATCGGCTTCCTGATCCCGTCCGTGCACATCCGCGACAACCTGGAACTGGGCGCCAGCGCCTACCGGCTGCTGATCCACGGCGTGCCGGTGGCCACCGCCGAAATCCACCCCGACCGCGAACTGGCCCTGGACCCGGGCAGCGCGCTCGGTGCGCTGGAAGGTATCGCCGGCAAGGACCCGGCGTTCGGCCTGGATGCCACCTGGATCCAGCCGCACCAGCGCGCCCACGCCGAATCGATGGGCTACACCGTGGTCGACCCGGCCACCGTGGTCGCCACCCACCTCTCGCACCTGATCCGCGAACACGCCCCGGAACTGCTTGGCCACGAAGAGGTGCAGCAGCTGCTGGCCAACCTGGCCAAGAGCGCGCCGAAGCTGGTCGAGGACCTCACCCCGAAGGCATTGCCGCTGTCGGTGGTGGTGCGGGTGCTGCAGAACCTGCTGATCGAACGCATCCCGGTGCGCCAGCTGCGCAAGATCGCCGAATCGCTGGTGGAGAACGCGCCGATGAGCCAGGACCCCGGCGTTCTGACGGCCGCCGTGCGCAATGCGCTGGGCCGTTTCATCGTCCAGGAGATCGCCGGCATGTCCGCCGAGCTGCCGGTGTTCACCCTCAACCCGCAACTGGAACGCGTCTTGCAGGAGTCCACTCAGGGCAACGGCGCCGCGCTGGAACCCGGACTCGCTGAGCGACTGCACCAGAGCCTGGCCGAATGTGTCAGCAAGCAGGAAGCGAAGAACGAGCCCGCGGTGGTGTTGGTGCCCGGTCCGGTACGTGCCGCGCTGGCACGGCTGGTACGCCACAGCGTTCCGTCGCTGTCCGTGCTGGCCTACAGCGAGGTCCCCGAGGACAAGCGGCTGAAGCTGGTCGGCACGATCAGCTGAGCCGGAACTCCGACAGCAACGCGTCAGAAAACAGACACCCCCATTTCGCAATCACCGCAGCAGGACAAGAAGGGAAACCCGGACCGTGCAGACCACCGACAACCAGCGCTTCCCTTCCACCCCCCAGCCGCCCCAGTCCCGGTACCACAGCATGAAAATCAAACGCTTCGTCGCTCCCGATATGCGCTCTGCCATGAACCTGGTGCGCAAGGAACACGGTCCGGATGCCGTGATCCTGTCCAATCGCCGGATCGAGGAAGGCGTGGAAATCGTGGCCGCGGCGAACTATGACGAAGGCGCGGTGCAGCGTGCACTGGAAGCGGCGCGCAAGGACGTGGCGCCGCCGCCGCCGGCCCCGCGGCCGCGCAACGCCGCCGATGCGGTGATCGCCGCGGTGACCCGCCGCAAGGCACCGGCCGCCGCGCCGGAGCCGGTGGCGGCCACCACCTCGGCCGTGGCCGCCCTCGCCCGCGCCGCCGTGGGCGCCACCGGCCGCACCCTGGACAGCGCCAACGAAATCGTGCCGCCGCCGGGCAGCAGCGGCTTTGCCGCCACCCTGGCCCGCGCCAACGTGCAGCCAGCTACCCAGCTGCCGGAACAGATCTTCGCCCCGTTCAATGTTGAACAGGCTGCCGCCGCCGAACGCGCCGTGGTTGCGCCGGTCGCCGACGCCGCACCGGTGGCAGTGGAAGCACCGGTCCGCGCCGCTGCGCCGGCCCCGGCCAACCGCGCCCGCTTCATCATCGACCCGCCGCTGGACGAAGCACCGCTGTTCGAGATGCACGCGCCGGCAGGCCGCAGCAGCGTCCCGCCGCAGCTGCCGCAGATGCCGGCGCAGCAGATGCAGCGGGCTCCGCTTGAAGCCCCGGCGGCGCCGCTGTGGGAAACCGTGCCGGTAGTCCCGGCCGCGGCCAGCCCGGCCATCCAGATCGACGATTCGGCGGTGTTTGCCGCGCCCGCTCCGGTGGTTGTGGACGCCATCGCCGCGCCGGTCGCCGCCATGACCGTTGCTGCACCGGTCGAGCCGTCGCTGCAGGCCGCCAACGAACCGACGGTGCCGGCCGAGGTCATCACCGCCCCGGTGCCTGCCGTCGCCGCCCCGGTGACCCTGGTCCGCGACGATGAGGAACTGCGCCAGCTGCGCAATGAAGTGGCCGGCATGCGCACCGTCATCGAGCGCGAAATGAACCGCTTCACCGACGAGCGCCTGCGCGGCTCGGCGGTGCGTGCCGCCGCGCTGGACCTGATGGACGAATATGGCTTCGACGCCGGCATCTGCCGCGACGTGGCCCTGCAGATCCCGCTGGACACCGAAGCCCACCGTGGCCGTGGCCTGATGCTCGGGCTGCTGTCCAAGAAGCTGCCGATCGCCCCGGTCGACCCGCTGGAAGCCGGCGGCGTGATCGCTCTGGTTGGTCCCACCGGTGCCGGCAAGACCACCACCATCGCCAAGCTGGCCTCGCGCTTCGCCGAAGCCCACGCCGCCCGCGACGTGGCCCTGGTCACCACCGATACCGCCCGCATCGGCGCCCGCGAGCAGCTGTACGGCTTCGGCCGCCAGCTCGGCATCGCCGTGCATGAAGCCAACAGTGGCAGCGACCTGGCCCAGCTGCTGGAGCGCCTGAAGGACTACAAGCTGGTGTTGATCGACACCGCCGGCCTGGGCCCGCGTGACCGCGCCCTGGCCGCCCAGCTGCAGTGGCTGCGCGCCGCGCCGCAGATCCGCACCCTGCTGGTGCTCCCGGCCAACACCAGCTTCGGCGACATGGACGAGGTGGTCCGCCGTTTCAGCGGCGCCAACCCGCAGGGCGTGGTGCTCAGCAAGCTGGACGAAACCGGCCGCTTCGGTACCGCCCTGTCGGTGGCCGTCGACCACCGCCTGCCGATCACCTGGGTCACCGACGGGCAGGACGTTCCCGAAGACCTGCACCGGGCCAGTGCAGCCAATCTTGTACTTCGCCTTGAAGATTTGCGCCGCGCGGCCGATATGCCCTGCAACCCGGAGTTGAACCATGCCGTCGCGTGAGTATGAAAACCTGACCAGGACCTTCCCGTTGTCGGCCACCCGCAGCCAGCCGCTGGGCCCGGTCCGCACCATCGCCGTCACCGGCGGCAAGGGCGGCGTGGGCAAGACCAACGTGTCGGCCAACCTGGCCGTGGCGCTGGCCGACATGGGCAAGCGCACGCTGCTGCTGGATGCCGACCTGGGCCTGGCCAACATCGATGTGATCCTGGGCCTGCAGCCCAAGCTGACCCTGGCCGACCTGGTCGCCGGGCGCTGCACGCTGGATGAAGTGATCCTGGAAGGCCCGGGTGGCGTGCTGGTGGTGCCGGCCGCGTCCGGCCGCCGCCACATGGCCGAACTGCAGCCGGCCGAACACGTGGGCCTGGTCAACGTGTTCTCCGAACTGGAACGCGATCTGGACTTCATGGTGGTCGACACCGCCGCCGGCATCACCGACGGCGTGCTCACCTTCTGCCAGGCCGCCCAGGACACCGTAGTGGTGGTCTGCGACGAACCGGCCTCGATCACCGACGCCTATGCGCTGATCAAGGTGCTCTCGCGCGAACGTGGCGTGGACCGCATCCAGGTGGTCGCCAACATGGTGCGGGATCCCAACGAGGGCCGCGTGCTCTACGAAAAGCTGAGCCGGGTCTGCGACAAGTTCCTGGCCGATGTGTCGCTGAACTACCTGGGCTGCGTGCCGCAGGACGACTGGTTGCGCCTGTCGGTGCAGCGCCAGCAGCCGGTGGTGAAGGCCTACCCGTCCAGCCCGTCGGCGCAGGCGATCGCCGAGATCGCCCGGCGCACCGCCCGCTGGCAGGCCCCGACCGAGCCGCGCGGCGGCGTTGAATTCTTCCTGGAACGCATCCTCAAGCAACGCGGGGTGACCGCATGAAAGGCGCCGCACAATACAAAGAGGTGCAGCGCGCCGCTGCCAACGAGTGCATTGCCCAGCACTCGGACCTGGTCCGGCGCATCGCCCACCACCTGGCCGCACGCCTGCCGGCCAGCGTTGAAGTCGACGACCTGATCCAGGCCGGCATGATGGGCCTGATCGAGGCCTCGCGCAGCTACGACGCCGACCAGGGCGCCTCGTTCGAAACCTACGCCTCGATCCGCATCCGCGGCTCGATGATCGACGAGATCCGCCGCGGCGACTGGGTGCCGCGTTCGGTGCACCGCCGTGCCCGCGACGCCGCCTCCACCATCCGCCGGCTGGAGCAGACCACCGGCCGCGCCGCCAGCGCCACCGAAGTGGCCGCCGCGATGGACATGCCGCTGCCCGACTACCTGCGCCTGATGGAAGACGCCGCGCGTGGCCAGGTGCTGAGCCTGGAATCGCGGATCGAAGACCAGGGCGAGCTGGATACCGTCGCCCAGGGCGGCCCGACCCCGCAGCAGGTGCTGGAGCGCGGCGAGTTCGGCCGCGAGCTGGGCAATGCGATCGGCCTGCTGCCCGAACGCGAACAGCTGGTGCTGTCGCTGTACTACGAGCAGGAACTGAACCTGAAAGAGATCGGCGCGGTGCTCGGCGTCAGCGAGTCGCGCGTCTGCCAGATCCATGGCCAGGCAGTGCTGCGCCTGCGTGGCCGACTGAAGATCTTCGAGGCGGCCGACGCCGGCCTCGAGAACACTTGATACCGAGGAAAGTGCTTTGAACAAGAACATGCGTATCCTGATCGTCGACGACTTCTCGACCATGCGTCGTATCGTCAAGAACCTGCTGGGCGATCTGGGCTTCACCAATACGGCCGAAGCCGAGGACGGGCATGCTGCGCTGGCCCTGCTGCAGAGCCAGTCGTTCGATTTCGTGGTCACCGACTGGAACATGCCGGTCATGACCGGTATCGACCTGCTCAAGGCGATCCGCGCCGACGCCAAGCTCAAGACCCTGCCGGTGCTGATGGTCACCGCCGAAGCCAAGCGCGAGCAGATCATTGAAGCCGCCCAGTCCGGCGTGAACGGCTACATCATCAAGCCGTTCACCGCCCAGACCCTGGAAGAAAAGCTCGGCAAGATCTTCGAGCGCCTGGCGGCCAGCGCGTGATGGAAACCCTTCGCGACAAATCGGCGCTGGTGCAGCGCCTGCAGGATGCCCTGGCTGCGCTGGAAAGCGGCGACGAAGCGGGCTGGCGCCGGGAAATCGACGCCCTGGCCGCGCTGCGCACCCAGCCGATGATGGCCGGGCTGAACCGCCTTGCCCGCGAACTGGGCCAGGCGCTGGGCGAACTGCCCACCCTGCCCAGCGAAGCCGGCGAGCTGGACGATGCCTGCGCGCGCCTGGACCACGTGGTGGCGATGACCGAACAGGCCACCCACCGCACCCTGGACCTGGCCGAGGAATGCCGCGCGCTCACCGAGCAGCTGCGTGCCAACGGGCTGAGCCCGGACCAGGACCAGCAGCTGGACCGCATCCGCCACAACCTCACCGAGATCGCGCTCACCCAGAGCTACCAGGATCTCACCGGGCAGATCATCCGCCGCGTGGTGGGCATCGTGCGCCGCGTGCACGAAGGCTTCGGCGCGCTCGGCCTGCCGCCGCCGGACGACAGCGCCCACAAGCGCGACAACGGCCTGGCCGGTCCGGCCGTGAGCGGCCTGGACCGCCATCAGGTGTCACAGGTCGACGCCGACGACCTGCTTTCCGATTTGGGGCTTTGAAACCATGAGTGCTGTTCCAGACGACATTGCTGCAGACTTCATCCTCGAGGCCCAGGAGATCCTGGATCGCCTCGGCGAACAGCTGGTGTCGCTGGAGCAGTCGCCCCAGGACAGCGACCAGCTCAACGCGGTGTTCCGCGGTTTCCACACGCTCAAGGGCGGTGCCGGCTTCCTGGGCATCCAGGCCATGGTCGAGCTGTGCCACGCCGCCGAAGAAACCCTTGGCATGGCCCGCTCAGGCCAGGCCGTGCTGCAGGCCCACCACTTCGACGCCGGCCAGCAATCGCTGGATTACCTGCAGTCGATGCTGGATTCGGTGGCCGCCGGCACCGAGCCGGGCTATGCCCCGCCGGAACTGATCGCGCAGTTCGACGTCAACGGACCGGCCACGCCGGCACCGGTCGCGACGGCAACCGCCTCCAGCGGCGACCTGATCACCGACGATGAGTTCGAAGCCCTGCTGGATACCCTGCACGGCGGCGCGGCTCCCACTGCCGTGGCGAAAAAGAAAGACGATGGCCTGATCGGCGAAGACGAATTCGAAGCCCTGCTCGACCAGCTGCATGGCGGCGCCGCTCCCGGCGCGCAGAGCGTGGCCGCAGCGGCCCCCGCCCCGGCCATCGCGCCGCGCCCGGTCGCCGCCCCGGCCCCGGCCAAGCCGGCCGCCAACAAGCCGGTGGCCGAAGCCGAACACACCGTGCGCGTGGATACCAAGCGCCTGGATGCCATCGTCAACCTGATCGGCGAACTGGTGCTGTCGCGCAACCGGCTCAAGACCTTGCGTGCGCGCCTGCACGACGAAGAACTGGACCGCGCCGTGTCCACGCTGGATATCGCCACCGCGCGCCTGCAGTCGGCGGTGATGCGCACCCGCATGCAGCCGGTGGGCAAGGTGTTCTCGCGCTTCCCCAAGGTCGCCCGCGACGTGGCCCGCAACCTGAAGAAGGAAGTGGAGCTGGAACTGATCGGTGCGGAAACCGAACTGGACCGCAACCTGGTCGAAGCCCTGGCCGACCCGCTGGTGCACCTGGTGCGCAACGCGATCGACCACGGCATTGAAATGCCCGAGCTGCGCGAAGCCCAGGGCAAGACCCGCAGCGGCAACGTGCGCCTGTCCGCGCAGCAGGAAGGCGACTACGTCAGCATTGAAGTGCAGGACGACGGCGCCGGCATCGACCCCGAGCGCCTGCGCGCCAAGGCCCGCGAAAAGGGCCTGATCGATCCCGAAGCCGCCGCCCGCCTGACCAGCGAGGAATGCCTGCACCTGGTGTTCCTGCCCGGTTTCTCGACCAAGCAGGAAGTCACCGATATCTCCGGTCGTGGCGTCGGCATGGACGTGGTGCAGTCGCGCATCCGCGAGCTCAGCGGCCAGATCCAGATCCAGTCCGAACTGGGCCGTGGCAGCCGCTTCATGATCCGCGTGCCGCTCACCCTGGCGATCCTGCCGACCCTGCTGGTGCAGGCCGGCGAGGACGTCTACGCACTGCCGCTGGCACGCGTGATGGAAGTGCTGCACGCGCCGAACACCTCGCTGGGCTGGTTCGACGGCCGCGCCGTGCTCGACCGCAGGACCCACACCCTGCCGCTGGTGGACCTGCGCCACTGGCTGGACGTGGACCCGGCGCCCTCGCCGCTGCTCACCATCGTGGTGCTGCAGGCCGGCGAAGCCCGCTTCGGGCTGGTGGTGGACCAGGTGCGTGGCCGCGAGGAAGTGGTGATCAAGCCGCTGCCCAAGGCCCTGCGCGGCCTGCGCGGCTACGCCGGCGCCACCCTGATCGGCGACGGCCGCATGTCCCTGATCCTCGACGTGGACGGCCTGCGCACCCCGCACGATTGACATGCGTGGCTGAACCGCCGATAGCCCCGCAATTCAAGTCCCCCACCCGCAAGCCGATATCGGACAAATGGACAGACTCAGCCTCATTGGACTTTTCCTCGCCCTGGCCTCGCTGGTCGGCGGCAGCATCCTCAAGGGTGCCGGGCTGGCGTCGCTGTGGTCCCCTGCCGCCTTCGTGATCGTCATCGTCGGCACGCTGGCCGCCATCCTGCTGCACACCTCGCCCGCTGTGTTCAAGCACGCCTTCAGGATCGTGCGCTGGGTCGTGCGCCCGCCGGCCAGCGACCGTGCCGAGCTGATCCGCCAGATCGTGGAATGGAGCAACATCGCCCGCCGCCAGGGCCTGCTCGGCCTGGAGGCCCAGGTCGACGCCCAGGACGACCCGTTCCTGCGCAAGGGCCTGCAGCTGCTGGTGGACGGCGTGGAACCGGAAACCATCCGGCACATGATGGAAATCGAACTGGGCAGCCAGGAAAGCCAGGACCTGGCCGCCTCCAAGGTGTTCGAAAGCATGGGCATCTACGCGCCCACGCTGGGCATCATCGGCGCCGTGCTCGGCCTGATCGCGGTGATGAAGAACCTGGCCGATCCGAGCAAGCTCGGCCACGGCATCGCCGCTGCGTTCACCGCCACCATCTACGGCATCGCCTCGGCCAACCTGTTGTTCCTGCCGGTGTCGGCCAAGCTCAAGAGCGTGATCCACCACAACAGCCGCGACCGCGAAATGATCATCGAAGGCCTGATCTCGATTGCCCAGGGCGAGAACCCGCGCAACATCGAGACCAACCTGTCGGGGTTCCTGCACTGACATGGCCCGCCGCAAAGCCCACGAAGAGCATGCCAACCATGAGGCCTGGGCGATTCCCTACGCCGACCTCATGACGCTGTTGCTTGCCTTCTTCGTGGTCATGTACGCCATCTCCTCGCTCAACGAAGGCAAGTACCGGGTCATGGCCGACGCGCTGACCACCGCCTTCGGTGGCGCGCCGCGCACCATCAACCCGGTGCAGGTCGGCAACCAGCAGGTGCAGGGCGGCGGCTGGGACAGCCCCTCGGTGATCAAGGCGGGCAACCGCGTTGGCCCGTCGGCACCGTCGCCCAGCAACGACCCCACCCTGCTGCCGGCGATGGCCTCGCAGATGCGCATGCCGGTGTCGGTGCACAACCAGCAACAGCTGCAGGCCGCAGAGCGCCAGCTCAACAGCATCGCCGACCGCCTCACCGCCACGCTGGCCCCGCTGATCGACCGCGGCATGATCACCGTGCGCCGCACCGAGCTGTGGATCGAAGTGGAGATCAACAGCGACATCCTGTTCACCACCGGCTCGGCCACGCTCGACGTGCACGCACGCGACACCCTGTCGTCGCTGGCCCAGGTGTTGCACGACGCGCCCAACGGCGTGCGCGTGGAAGGCCACACCGATGATGTGCCGATCGCCACCGCATTGTTCCCGTCCAACTGGGAACTGTCGGCCGCGCGTGCGGCCAGCGTGGTGCACCTGTTCGCCGACCAGGGCGTGCAGCCGGCGCGGCTGGCGATGGTCGGCTATGGCCAGTTCCGCCCGCGCGAAGACAACACCAGCGCGCAGGGCCGCAACCGCAACCGCCGGGTGATGGTCATCATCCTGGCCGACACCGCGCAGGGCACGGACCCGCTGGGCCCGCAGCTCACCGCCGAAACCGGCACCGCGCCGGCGCCGGCCACGCCCTCCCCCGTTTCCCCCCTCGCCCCGGTGCAGCTGCCACCGGTGCCGGCCGGCAGCCGCGTTGGCGCCGCCGTTCCCCCTGCAATGAAGGAGTAAGCCGATGCGTATCTGGGCAATCGCCAACCAGAAGGGCGGCGTGGGCAAGACCACCACCACCCTCGCGCTCGGCCGCGGCCTGGCCGCCCTGGGCCACCGCGTGCTGCTGATCGACCTCGATCCGCACTCCTCGCTGACCCGCGCCTTCGGCGTGCCGCTGGATCCGCCGCCGGCCGGCGTGCTCGAGCTGTTCGGCACCCCGCCTGCGGAACTGGGCAGCCTGGCCCATGGCAGCCAGGTGCCTGGCCTGGACTTCATCTGCGCGCAGGCCGCGCTGGCTACGCTCGAACGTCGCAGCGCCAACCAGCCCGGCCTGGGCCTGGCACTGCAGCACGCGATGACCCGCCACCAGGGCCAGCACGACTACATCCTGCTCGACTGCGCGCCCACGCTGGGCCTGCTGATGATCAACGCGCTAGCCGCGGCAGATCGCCTGATCATTCCGACCCAGGCCGAGCCGCTGGCCCTGCACGGCCTGGATGGCATGGTGCGGACCGGCGAGATGGTCGAGCGTTCGCGCCGCCGCCCGCTGCCGATGTCGATCCTGCCGACCCTGTTCGACCGCCGCACCCGCGCCGGCAACGAAACCGTCAAGCAGATGCAGGACCGCCACGGCCACCGCGTGTGGGAAGACGCCATTCCGGTGGACACGCGCATCTGCAACGCCGCCAGCCTGACCGTGCCGGCGACCTCCGACGAGTACCCGGGCCGTGGCCTGGCCGCGTACCGGCGTGCGCTGGAATGGATCCTGGCCGACGACGCGCTGCAGATGGAGCGCGCGGCATGAACAGCACCGGCGTACTCGACGACTATCTCGAGGAACTGCTCGGCGATGCCGTGCCGGTGACCGCCGTGGCGATCGCCGACGCGGAAGATGCCAACGGCGCACCCGCCTTCGATACCCCGACCTCACCGGGCGCACCGGCCGCCATGGCGTTGCTGGACGAACTGATGAACGACCCGGCACTGGGTCCCGTGGTGGAGGCTGCTGCTCCGGCGGCGGCGTTTGATACGCCCACCTCGCCGGGTGCGCCGGCCCATCTTGCCCTGCTGGATGAACTGCTCAACGACCCGGCCCTGGGCCCGGTCGAGGTGGCCCCTACACCGGACGCCTCGCGCCCCAGTTGGGACGATCTGCCAGCGGAAGCGCTCCACGACACTGTGCCGGTGGCCGTGGCGGCGCCCGTGCGCGCAGCGGTCCCGGCCGCTGTCCCGGCACCGGTCGCCCGCACTGCACCGCCGCCGCCCCCACCCGTGGCAGCACCGCGCCCGGTGGCACCCGCTCCCGTTCCCGCCCCCTCCGGCCGCCCCAGCAGCTGGCAGGAGCTGCAGGCCCAGGCCCGCAACCCGGCCTCCAGCCCCCGCGGCGATCGCCGCGCCGCCGAGCGCACCTCGCGCTGGCTGCGCCTGCGCTGCGGCCCCCAGGCCTACGCGCTGGAACTGCTGAAGGTGCAGGAGGTGGTGCTGCCGGTACCGCTGCTGCCGCTGCGCGGCACCCCGTCGGCGATGCTGGGCATCATGAACCTGCGCGGCCAGGTGGTGCCGGTGATGGACCTGGGCATCCACCTGGGCACCGGTCCCGCCAGCGACGACGCCAACACCCGCATCGTGGTGCTGGAAGAGGACGGCGAGACCATGGGCCTGCGCGTATCGGCCGTGGAAGACGTGGCCAACCTCACCGATTCGCAGATCGAACCGCCCGATACGGCGCGGATCTGCCAGATCTCCAACGACCTGTTCCGCGGCGTGGCCCGGGTCACGGCCCAGCCGATGATCCTGCTGGATGCCACGCAGCTGTTGAATTGATCCAGCGTGGCCGGACCGCCCCTAAAGGTTTCCAGAAATACGCCGTTATAGACCTCGGAACCGTTTGTCCGGAGCAACGATGAGCACTGTGGCCCTGGGTGATGATCTCGGAATCGAGACCAGCACCGAGCTCAAAACACGCCTGGCCCCCTTGGTGGACCAGGGCGGCGACCTGACGCTGGATGCCAGCCAGGTGGGCCGTATCCATACCGCGTCGGTGCAGGTCCTGTGCGCGTTCGTCGAGGCCCGCCGCCTGGCCGGCCACCCGACCGCGTTCGACGGCTGCACGGCCACCTTCCGCGATGCCGCGCGCCTGCTCGGTGTCACCCAGGCCCTGGGCCTGGACGCAACCCATGACAACCTGAAATCTGTGGAGAACGCGGCATGAGCGCACGTATCTTGGTGGTGGACGATTCGGCGTCAATGCGCCAGATGGTTTCCTTCGCCCTCACCTCGGCCGGCTTTTCCGTCGAGGAAGCCGAAGACGGCGCCGTCGCCCTGGGCCGGGCCAAGGGCCAGCGCTTCAACGCGGTGGTGACCGACGTGAACATGCCGAACATGGACGGCATCTCGCTGATCCGCGAGCTGCGCCAGCTGCCGGACTACAAGTTCACCCCGATGCTGATGCTGACCACCGAATCGGCCGCCGACAAGAAGTCCGAAGGCAAGGCGGCCGGTGCAACCGGCTGGCTGGTCAAGCCGTTCAACCCGGAACAGCTGGTCGCGACCGTCCAGAAAGTCCTGGGCTGATCCCCACCCGCCCTCCCCTCCCCCTTTGGTAACCGGACCCGAACGCCCATGAGCATGGACCTGCAACGCTTCCACGCCACCTTCTTCGAGGAAAGCCGCGAGGGCCTGGACGCGATGGAAGCGGGCCTGCTGGCACTGGAATCGGGCCAGCAGGATCCGGAAATCATCAACTCGGTGTTCCGCGCCGCGCACTCCATCAAGGGCGGCGCCGGGACCTTCGGTTTCGACGCCATCGCCGCGCTGACCCACGTGCTGGAAACGCTGCTGGATGAACTGCGCGCCGGCAAGCGCGCGCTGGAAGCGGCGGCCGTGGATGCCATGCTGTCGTCGGTGGACGTGCTTCGCGCCCTGCTGCGCGAAGCCGAACACGGCCAGCCGGCCGATCCGCAGGCCGTGGCCGCGGTCAAGGCACGCCTGGAAGCGGTGTTGTCCGGCCAGGCGCCGAGCGCGGCCGCGCCGGCTGCCGCCAAGGTCGATGACACCCCCGAAGCGTGGCAGATCGGTTTCGTGCCGGCGCCGTCGCTGTTCATGAGCGGCAACGATCCGCTGCGCATCATCCGCGAGCTGGAACACCTGGGTTCGCTGCAGGTCGCCGCGCGACTGGAACGCCTGCCCGGCTTCGACCAGCTCGACCCGCTCGAAGCCCATCTGGCATGGGACCTGGGCCTGGTCGGCAAGGTGCCGCGCAGCAAGATCGAAGACACCTTCGCCTGGGTCGTGGACGACTGCGAACTGGACATCCGTCCGGCCGCACCGCCGAGCCTGGCCACCAGCGCCCCGGCCGCCGCGCCAGCTGCCCCCGTGGCCGCCCCGGCAGCGCCTGCCGCCGCAGCCGCACCAGCTGCCACCAGCGAAGCGGAAACCTCCATCCGCGTCGCCGTGGAAAAGGTCGATGCGCTGATCAACCTGGTCGGCGAACTGGTCATCACCCAGGCCATGCTCAAGCAGGTCTCGCACGCCCTGGACCCGGTGCATGCCGAGCAGCTGTTCGCCGGCCTGGACCTGCTGGAACGCAACACCCGCGACCTGCAGGAAGCGGTGATCGGCGTGCGCATGCTGCCGGTGGACGCGGTGTTCCGCCGCTTCCCGCGCCTGGTCCGCGATCTCTCCTCGCGCCTGGGCAAGCACGTGCGCCTGCGCACCATCGGCGAAGGCACCGAGCTGGACAAGGGCCTGATCGAAAAGATCGCCGATCCGCTGGTGCACCTGGTGCGCAACTCGATCGACCACGGCCTGGAAATGCCCGACGTCCGCCGCGACGCCGGCAAGGACGAAACCGGCACCATTACCCTGGCCGCATCGCACCAGGGCGGTCACATCGTCATCGAAGTCAGCGATGACGGTCGTGGTCTGAACCGCGACAAAATCCTGGCCAAGGCGCTGGAACGCGGCCTGGCCGTGCCGGACAACCCCACCGATGCGCAGGTCTGGGACCTGATCTTCCAGCCTGGCTTCTCCACCGCCGATGCCGTCACGGATCTGTCCGGTCGTGGCGTGGGCATGGACGTGGTCCGCCGCAACATCCAGGCGCTGGGTGGCGAAGTGCAGCTGGAAAGCAGGGCCGGCAATGGCACCCGCGTGCTGATCCGCCTGCCGCTCACCCTGGCCATCCTCGACGGCATGACCGTGGCGGTGGCGGGCGAAACCGTGATCCTGCCGCTGGCGTATGTGCTCGAAGCGCTGCAGCCGCAGCCGGAAGACGTGCGTTCGATGGCCGGCGAAGGCCGTGTGCTGCGCGTGCGTGGCGAGTACCTGCCGATCCTGTCGCTGAGCGAGTATTACGGCTTCGGCCGCCGCACCACCGATGATTCGCTGGTGGTGGTGGTGGAAGGCGATGGCCAGAAGATCGCGCTGGAAGTGGACGAACTGGTCGGCCAGCAGCAGGTGGTGGTCAAGAACATCGAGAACAACTACCGGCGTATCAGCGGTGTGTCCGGTGCGACCATTCTCGGCGACGGCCGCGTTGCGCTGATCGTGGATATCGGTGGCCTGGTGCGTTCGCTGCGGGTGCCGCAGGCGGCGTAAGCGTCCCTGGCGCTGCCCGCTCGAAACGCCCCCGTTTGGTGACGGGGGCGTTTTTCGTTCTGGACGCCTGATGGGTGGCTTCGGTTTGCTCTAAACGTTGGACCCACGACGGCAACCGTTCGGACGTGGGCTTCGGATGCTTGGGCCGCGCTGCGCGCGGTGTCCGGCCAACGGCCGGGGCTACGAATTGTTACGGGCCCATCCAGATCATGATCAATCAACCAGAAGCGGTAGCCCCGGCCGTTGGCCGGATGTTCTTCGTTCCGATGCCATGAACGCTTGATGGAAACCGTGATGTCGGTCGGACGCGATACGGCCGCGTATCGGTGACCCATTCGCCACCGCATGGCAAACCCATTGGTATCGCTTGCTTTCGCAACCATCGACCGCAACCCGCGCCGCTGCGTGGGCCGCGAAAAAATGTGACATCGCGCACTCAAGAAACCCGCCCGCGCCGCCGTTATCCGCAATAGCGATGACACATTCATCGCCAGCCTGACGCCCTACCGCTTTGCAGCCTTCGCCCCTTGCCCTTCCGCCCAGCGTTCCCACGGCTGTGCGCCCCTGCCCTGCCCGGAGTTTCCCGCATGAAGTGGTTCCATGATCTGCCCATCAGCCGCAAACTCGCGGTCGGGTTTGCCCTCACCACCCTGATGACGATCGCGCTGGGCGTGTTTGCCCTGGTGCGCCTCAACAGCGTCAACGCCGAACTCGCCGAGATGGCGAGCAACGACATTCCGTCCGTGCAGCACCTGGGCGAAGTCCGGGCGCAGCTGGGCGAATTCCGCACCTTCGAACTGGCCCAGCTGAGCATGCTGGACCAGCCGGACAAGGTCGCCGACTACAACAAGCGCATGGATGCCACCGCCAAGACCGTGCGCGACGAGCTGGGCGCCTACGCCGCCCTGCCGGCCGGCGAAAAGGAGAAGGGCCTCTACAGCAAGGTCGCCGCCGACCTCGAGGCCTACTTCGCCGCCAACGCCGAGATGCGCGCGGCCGTTGCCGCCGCTGATGGGGTGCTGGCCCAGCAGATCTCCGATGAGAAGTCGCGCCCGGCGCGCCGCAAGATGTTCGACGACCTCAAGGAGCTCGGCGCCTTCAGCAGCGGCCTGATGCAGGCGAAGATCGCTGAAGCCAACGCCACCCACCGCAGCAGCGTGGTGGCCATCATCACCAGCATCGTGCTGCTGTCGCTGCTCGCCGTGGCGATGGGCGTGGTGATCTCGCGCGCGGTGACCCGGCCGATCCGCCAGGCCATGCAGGCCATCCAGGCGGTCGCCCGTGGCGACCTGACGGTGAACATCGCCTCCAGCACCACCGCCGACGAAGCCGGGCGCATGCTGGCGGCCACCCGTGACATGACCCTGATGCTGCGCCGCTACTCCAGCGAAACCCAGCAGATGGTCGAAATGCATGCCGGCCCGGACATCAGCCACCGCATCCCGGAAGACTTCCCGGGCGTGTACGGCCAGCTGGCCGTGGGCGTGAACACCGTGATCTTCGAGCACCTGGACTCGATCAAGGACGCCATCAACGTGCTGAACCAGTACGCGGCCGGCGACCTGTCGCAGAACGCGCGCCGCCTGCCCGGCACCCGCGCGATCCTGCATGAATCGATGGACGCGGCCAAGGCCAGCCTGCTGGCGATCAATACGCAGATCCAGACCCTGGCCCAGGCTGCGGCCGCCGGCGACTTCAGCCAGCGCGGCGATGCACTGCGCTTCGACCACGACTTCCGGGTCATGATCGAGCACCTCAACACCATGATGGAAGTGGCCGACGGCAACCTGTCACAGCTGTCCCACCTGCTGCAGGCCATCGCCAACGGCGACCTCACCGCACGCATGCACGGCCAGTTCCACGGCGTGTTCGCAACCATGCGCGACGATGCCAACACCACCGTGGCCCAGCTGACCCAGATCGTCAGCCGCATCCAGCACGCCTCGGGCAGCATCAGCACCGCCGCCGGCGAGATCGCCTCGGGCAACAACGACCTGTCGCGCCGTACCGAACAGCAGGCCGCCAACCTGGAAGAAACCGCCGCCTCGATGGAGGAACTGACCTCCACCGTGCGCCAGAACGCCGAACACGCCCGCCAGGCCAACCAGCTCGCCATCGGCGCGCACTCGGTGGCCTCGCAGGGCGGCGAAGTGGTCGGCAAGGTGGTCAGCACCATGCACGAGATCGACGCCTCCTCGCGCCGCATCGCCGACATCATCACCGTCATCGACGGCATCGCGTTCCAGACCAACATCCTGGCGCTGAACGCGGCGGTCGAAGCGGCGCGTGCCGGCGAGCAGGGCCGCGGCTTCGCCGTGGTCGCCTCCGAAGTGCGCACCCTGGCCCAGCGCTCGGCCAGCGCGGCCAAGGAAATCAAGGGCCTGATCGACGAGTCGGTCGGCAAGGTCGCCGAGGGCTCGACCCTGGTCAACCAGGCCGGTGCCACCATGGGCGAGATCGTGGCCTCGGTGCAGCGCGTGACCGACATCATGGCCGAGATCTCGGCCGCCTCGCAGGAACAGTCGGCCGGCATCGAGCAGGTCAACCAGACTGTGATGCAGATGGACGAAACCACCCAGCAGAACGCGGCGCTGGTTGAAGAAGCCACTGCCGCCGCCCGCTCCATGGAAGAACAGGCCGGCCACCTCACTGATGCGGTGTCGCTGTTCAAGCTCGAGGGCCAGGCGGCCCCGGTCGTCGCCGCTGCACCGGCCGCGCGCCACGCCGCCCCGGCCCGCCCGCGTGCCCCGGCCGCGCCGGTCCGCCGCGCGGCGGTGCGCGAACCCGTACTGGCCAACGAAGGCGACTGGCAGGAGTTCTGATCGTCGCCAGCGGACGCCCCTGACACCACCCCGCTGCGGCGGGGTGGTGCTTTTTGGCCGAACGTACCGCTACACACATTGGCCCTACATTATTGTGAACTGCTGCCGATAAACGGACAGAGACCTGATATCGCACGATATCCGTACCCGCCCAACGCAGCAGAGTCCATGTCCGAAGGCAGCCTTGACCCCCATGACGCATCCCATACCGCCCATGATGACGGCACGGACGATCGTTACCTGGTCCGCAACCCCCGGCAGATCCGCCAGCTGCTGCAGGCGCTGATCGACCAGCGCTCGCTGATCAACGCGCACCTGGGCGGTCGCGATCAGTCCTTCCCGACCGCGATCCTGGAACTGGACGAAGACGACGACTGGCTGCTGCTCGATGGCAGCCCGTCAGAGCCGGCCAACCGCGCCGCCGAAGACGCCGGCCACCTGCTCTGCTTCGCGCAGCTGGACCGTGTCATGGTCCGCTTCCGGCTGGACCACCTGGAACGCACTGGCGGCCACCGCCACGTCGCCTTCCGCGTACCCTTCCCCACCGAGCTGGTGCACCTGCAGCGCCGCGAACTCTATCGGCTGGAAACCCCGTTCACCGACTCCCCGCACCTGCTGTTCCCGATCAACGAGGACCGCAGCGAAGCCCTGCACCTGCGCGTGGTGGACATCAGCGGCGGCGGCCTGGCCGTGACCGTGCCGGTGGACTGCAACGTCTTCAGCATCCAGAAGCGCTACGACGCCCGCCTGGACATGCCCGAAAGCGGCCCGCTGCAGATCTCGCTGATCGTCTGCAACCAGCTGGCGGTCAAGCTCCCCAGCGGCGTGGAAATGAAGCGCATCGGCATGCGTTTCGATGGCCTCCCGCGCGGCGGCGACAGCGCCATCCAGCGTTACATCTTCCGCATCGACCGCCAGCGCAGCGCCCGCAAGAACGGGGAATGACAGCGACGTCGGAACCGATTGGGAGGCCCGCGCAGGTCCGACCGTTGGTCGGACGCTCTTTCCTAAAGTCGTCGCAATCCAGGCCGATATCCGGAATGACGCCCCGGTTTTCCGACCGCCACGCCCGACCCAGGATTCCTTCCATGAACGACAGCAACCCCAACGCCGCCAGCAGCGGTGGCGAGTACCTCAGCTTCACCCTCGGCGCCGAGCACTACGGCGTGGACATCCTCAAGGTGCAGGAAATCCGCGGCTACGACTCCGTCACCCGCGTGCCCGATGCCCCCGATTACATCAAGGGCGTGATCAACCTGCGCGGCACCATCGTTCCCGTCATCGACCTGCGCCTCAAGCTGCGCCTGGACGAAGCACGCTACGACGCCTTCACCGTCATGATCGTCCTCAACGTCGACAACCGCGTGGTCGGCATCGTCGTGGACAGCGTCTCCGACGTGATCCCGCTCAACGCCGACCAGATCCGCCCCACCCCCGAGTTCGGCGCCGCCGTCGATACCCGCTTCATCTCCGGCATCGGCACCCAGGTCGATCGCATGCTGATCCTGCTCGATATCGAAACCCTGCTCGACAGCGCCGACATGGGCCAGCCGGCCGTTGTCGAAGACGCCGCCGCCTGATCCGGCCGCTGCGACAGATCGGAACGACTTTCGTTCAACAAAGTCCTTAAGTTGTGTCGCAACTGGCCGATAGCTGGATTCAGGAACCGGACGCGCGGCCCCGCCACGCCCCGGACCACTTATCCATATCCCCCGGAGAATCTCCCGATGAAGTCCCTGCTTGCTCTGCTTTCGGTCGCTGTCCTCGCCTCGTCCGCCTCGTCCGCTTTCGCCCAGTCGGCTGAAATGATCCCGCCGGAGCTGGCCGCGCGCGCCGTTGGCAAGGATGGCATGGTCTGCGGCAAGGTCGAAAAGGCCCGTTACGCCGAAGGTTCCGAAGGCCAGCCGACCTTCCTGTACATGGGCGGTGCCTTCCCGCGCCACACCTTCTCGGCCCGCATCGCCGGTGAGAACCGCGGCAAGTTCAGCTTCCCGCTGGAAACCCTGGAAGGCAAGACCGTCTGCGTGATCGGCAAGATCGCCCGCGACGCCTCGCGCGCTGAAATCGAAGTCAGCTCGCCGGCCGGCCTGAAGCTCGCCAACATCAAGTAATCGCCACACGCCCTGCCACGCCGGCCCAGGCCGGCGTGGCCGCTGCAACCGGGCGCCACGCCCGGACGCGTCTGCCACCGGAGAGTGCACCACCATGCAATGGATCAACAACCTCAAACTGATGCCGAAGTTGATGCTGACTTTCGGTGTAATCCTGCTGGTGATGCTGCTGCAGGGCGTGGTCGCCTATCGTGGCCTGCACTCCCTCAACAACGTGACCACCGAACTGGCCGGCAACCGGATGGAAAGCATCCGCATGGCCGGCGAAATGCGTGGCATGCTCGGTGAATACCGCAACTCTGCCTACCAGGGCCTGATCCGCGCCAGCGACGACGTCAAGGCCGAAGCCAAGACCCGCGCCGCCGACCTGCGCACCAAGATCGATGCTTCGATCAAGAAGTACCCCGCCCTGATCGACAGCCCGCAGCAGAAGAAGCTGTTCGACGCCTTCGCCAAGGACTGGACCGATTCGCTGACCTCCTACGATGCCGTCTCCGAAATGCTGGAGCTGGACCTGCCGGACGATGCCGTCGATACCTTCGTCGGCGAAACCCGCGCCAAGCACCTCAAGGCCGCAGCCGCGCTTGAAACGCTGATCGCCGAAGACAACCGCCTTGCCCGCGCCTCGCGCGAAGAGGCCGAAAGCACCTACGCCACCTCCGCCACCCTGACCCTCATCGCCCTGCTCGGCGGTGCCGCCATGGGCCTGGTGCTGGTGTACCTGTTTGCCCGCTCGCTGGTCGGCAGCGTCCGTGGCGCCGTCTCGGTCGCCAACGAAGTGGCCGGTGGCAAGCTCGACGGCCATATCGACGTCACCCGCAAGGACGAAGTCGGCGACCTCATGCAGGCCATGCAGCGCATGCAGCGCGACCTGCGCGACCGCACCGAAACCGAACAGGCCGTGGCCCGCGAGAACCTGCGCATCCGTACCGCGCTGGATTACAGCTCCACTGGCGTGTACCTGACCGACAACAACCTCAACATCGTCTACGCCAACCGTGCGCTGGAGCAGACCCTGTCCCAGTACCAGGACGACCTGCGCCGCAACCTGCCGGACTTCGACGCCTCCGTTTCGCTGGTCGGCCGCCCGCTGACCGTGCTCGAACACCGCGGCGAAATGGACGCCAGCCTGCTGGCCAACCTCAAGCAGCACGGCGTGGCGCGCCGCGCCATGCAGTTCGGCGATGCCCAGTTCGCCCAGGTCGTCTCCACCATCCGCAACGAAGACGGCGAGAGCGTCGGCCACGTGGTCGAATGGCGTGACCGCACCCCCGAAGCGCTTGTCGAAGCCGAAGTGGCCCGCGTCATCGCCCAGGCCGCCGCCGGCGACCTGTCCGGCCGCATCAGCGCCGAAGGCAAGGATGGCTTCTTCCTGCAGCTGGCCCAGCAGATCAACGGCCTGCTCGACGCCAACGCTTCCAGCATCGAACAGATCTCCGGCCTGCTCACCGCGCTGTCGCAGGGCGACCTGACCGTGCGCATGCACGGCGAGTTCGAAGGCGTGTTCGCCACCATGCGCGACGACGCCAACGCCACCGCCGAACAGCTCAGCGGCATCGTCACCCGCATCAAGCAGTCCAGCCAGGCCATCAGCTCGGCCGCCAGCGAAATCGCCACCGGCAACAGCGACCTGTCGCGCCGTACCGAACAGCAGGCCGCCAACCTGGAAGAAACCGCCGCCTCGATGGAGGAACTGACCTCCACCGTGCGCCAGAACGCCGAGCACGCGCGCCAGGCCAACCAGCTCGCCATCGGCGCGCACACTGTCGCCTCGCAGGGCGGTGAAGTGGTCGGCCAGGTGGTCACCACCATGAGCGCGATCCAGACCTCGTCCAAGAAGATCGCCGAGATCATCTCGGTCATCGACGGCATCGCCTTCCAGACCAACATCCTGGCGCTGAACGCCGCGGTGGAAGCGGCACGTGCCGGTGAACAGGGCCGCGGCTTCGCCGTGGTGGCCTCCGAAGTGCGCACCCTGGCCCAGCGTTCGGCCGGTGCGGCCAAGGAGATCAAGGGCCTGATCGACGACTCGGTCGGCAAGGTCAACGACGGTTCGGCGCTGGTGCACAAGGCCGGCGCCACCATGGGCGAAATCGTCGCCTCGGTGCAGCGCGTGACCGACATCATGGCCGAGATCTCTGCTGCCTCGCAGGAACAGTCTGCCGGCATCGAACAGGTCAACCAGACCGTGGTGCAGATGGACGAAACCACCCAGCAGAATGCCGCGCTGGTGGAAGAAGCCACGGCCGCTGCCCGCTCGATGGAAGAACAGGCCGGCCAGCTCAGCGACGCCGTGTCGATCTTCCGTCTCGACGAGCAGGACGTGGTGGCTGCCGCACCGGTGTTCGCACCGGCACCGCGCGCCGTGACCCGCCCGGCCGCCGCCCCGGCACCGTCGCGCAAGCCGAACAGCCGCGCGGTAGCCGCCGAGCTCGCCGAAGGCGACTGGCAGGAGTTCTAAGCCGCACCGCGCAGCAGCGCAGCGCTGGAAAACGCAGGCCCCGATGCCCCGGCATCGGGGCCTTTCCATGTCTGAAGCTGAATGCGCTCAGCTCACGCACCTCAATAGCTGCGGTTTTCTGCCGATAACAGCATTGCCACGACACGTTCGTCGACGTCGGCCCCCACGCAGTACGCCCCCGTTCGAAAAGACCCCACGCCCATGAATCTTTCCAGCCGCTTCTCCAACCTGTCCGTCCGGGGCAAGTTGAACCTGCTCACCGCCCTGATCGCCGTCGGCGTGATCGCCCTGGCCATCATTGCCGCGCGCATGCAGTACCTCGATCTGGCCGAGACGCGCAAAGAAGGCCTGAAGACCCAGGTCGAACTGACCTACGGCATCTTTGACCACTACAAGCGCCTGGCCGGCACCGGCGAGCTGACCGAAGAAGCGGCCAAGGCGGCCGCGCTGCAGGCACTGAACAGCATGCGCGCCGACGGCGACAGCGCGTACTACAACGTCCTGGCGACCGATTACACCCTGCTCATGCACCCCTTCGCCCCGGCGCGGGTCGGCAAGGTGCAGAAGGACTACACCTCCAAGGATGGCGTGCCGATCTACCTGCAGCAGGTGGACATGGCCAAGACCGGCGGTGGCTTCACCTACTATTCCACCACCAAGCCGGGCGCCGGCGACGACCTGATTGAAAAGGCCACGTACGCCGGCATGTACGCGCCGTGGCAGTGGGTGGTCACCAGTGGCGTCTACATGGACGACGTGCAGACCGATGCGCTGGCATTCACCGGCGTCATGGCCGCTACCGGTGGCGCGCTGGTGCTGATCGTGCTGGCCCTGAGCTGGCTGATCGGCAACCGCATCACCGGTCCGCTGCGCCAGGCCACCGGCGTGGCCGAGAGCATCGCCGGCGGCAAGCTCGACAGCCGCATCGGCCCGCAGGCCCAGGACGAACCGGGCCGCCTGCTGGAAAGCATGGGCCGCATGCAGCAGCAGCTGCACGCCGTCATCGGCGCACAGCGCGAAATGGCCAGCCAGCACGACGCCGGCCAGACCGGCTACCGCATGGACGAAACCGCCTTCCCGGGCGAGTACGGCCGGATGGTGCACGAAACCAACACCCTGGTCGGCGCCCACGTGCAGACCATGCAGGATGTGCTGGCCGTGATGCAGCGTTACGCCGTGGGCGACCTGAGCGCCGACATCGCCCGCTACCCGGGCGAAAAGGCCGCCATCAGCACCACCGTGGACACCGTCAAGCACAACCTGGCCAGCATCAACGCCGAGATCAAGCGCCTGGGCGCTGCCGCGGCCGCGGGCGACTTCAGCCAGCGTGGCGATGCCGCCCGCTTCGACCACGATTTCGGCCAGATGATCGCCAGCCTCAACGCGATGATGCAGGTCAGCGACGACAACCTCGGCAAGCTCTCGCAGCTGCTGTCGGCCATCGCCGAAGGCGACCTCACCGCGCGCATGCAGGGCGAGTTCCAGGGCGTGTTCGCAACCATGCGCGACGATGCCAATGCCACCGTGGCCCAGCTGACCCAGATCGTCGGCCAGATCCAGGAAGCGGCGGGCAACATCAACCTGGCCGCGGGTGAAATCGCCACCGGCAACAGCGACCTGTCGCGCCGTACCGAACAGCAGGCCGCCAACCTGGAAGAAACCGCCGCCTCGATGGAGGAACTGACCTCCACCGTGCGCCAGAACGCCGAACACGCCCGCCAGGCCAACCAGCTGGCGATCGGTGCGCACAGCGTGGCCTCGCAGGGCGGCGACGTGGTCGGCCAGGTGGTCACCACCATGAGCGCGATCGAAGCCAGCTCCAAGCGCATTGCCGAAATCATCTCGGTCATCGACGGCATCGCCTTCCAGACCAACATCCTGGCATTGAACGCCGCCGTGGAAGCAGCCCGTGCCGGCGAACAGGGCCGCGGTTTCGCCGTGGTCGCCTCCGAAGTGCGCACCTTGGCCCAGCGCTCGGCCGGTGCCGCCAAGGAGATCAAGGGGTTGATCGACGAATCCGTGTCCAGCGTGGCCGACGGTTCGGCCCTGGTGCACAAGGCCGGCAGCACCATGGGCGAGATCGTCGCCTCGGTGCAGCGCGTCACCGACATCATGGCCGAAATCTCGGCCGCCTCGCAGGAGCAGTCGGCCGGCATCGAGCAGGTCAACCAGACCGTGGTGCAGATGGACGAAACCACGCAGCAGAACGCTGCACTGGTGGAAGAAGCCACCGCCGCTGCCCGCGCCATGGAAGAGCAGGCCACCCAGCTGGCCGACGCGGTGTCGATCTTCCGCCTCGACAACCAGGTGGCGGCGGCCGTCAGCGCGGTGACCGCCCGCATCGCCGCACCGGCCCCGCTGCGCAGCGTGAAGCCGGCGGCGCCGGCCAAGCCCAGCCCGGTGAAGCCGGCCCCGGCCGCGCGTGCACCGCGCACCACCGCCGATGACGGCAACTGGCAAGAGTTCTGAGCGCCGGCGGCGGCCGCGCGGCCGCCGCCTCCCTTCTTCGATCGAGTTCGCCCGTGACCACGCCTACCGCACCTGCTTCCGCTGCCTCCTCGACCGGACGCGAATTCGAGTTCGCCGACCGCGACTTCCGCCGCATCTGCGACCTGATCTACCAGCGCGTCGGCATCTCGCTGGCGCCGGCCAAGCGTGACATGGTGTACGGCCGGCTGTCCCGGCGGCTGCGTGCGCTCGGCCTGCGCAGCTTCCAGGAGTACCTGGACCAGCTGGAGAACCAGGGCGGCGATGAGTGGCAGGCGTTCACCAACGCGCTGACCACCAACCTCACTGCGTTCTTCCGTGAGCCGCACCACTTCGAGAAGCTCGACACCGAACTGCGCGCGCGGGCTGGCAATGGCACCCTGCAGCTGTGGTCGTGTGCGGCCTCCACCGGTGAAGAGCCCTACTCCATGGCCATCACCGCCTGCGAGGCATTTGGCACGCTGAAGCCGCCGGTGCGCATCCTGGCGACCGATGTGGACACCCAGGTGCTGGCCACCGCCAGCCGCGGCGTGTACGCCATCGATCGCGTGTCCGGTCTGGATCCGGCCATCAAGAAGCGCTACTTCCAGCGCGGCAGCGGCCCCAATGAAGGCCAGTGCCGCGTGCATCCGGCGCTGCGCGAGCTGATCGACTTCCGCCCACTCAACCTGCTGGCTCCGCGTTACGACGTCGGCGGCCCGTTCGACGCCCTGTTCTGCCGCAACGTCATGATCTATTTCGACAAGCCCACCCAGCGCGGCATCCTGTCACGGCTGATCCAGCACATGGGCGACGATGGCCTGCTCTACACCGGCCACTCGGAGAACTACCTGCACGCCGCCGACCTGATCCAGCCGTGCGGGCGCACCCTGTACAAGCGCGCGCCCGGAGCCCCGGCATGAACCTGGCCGCCCGTCCTGATGACGTGATGCGTTACTTCGACAGCCGCTTCAAGGTCACCGCCGCCAAGCTGCTGCCGACCCAGTACCTGGTGGTCGACGACGAGACCGCACTGACCACCACGCTGGGTTCCTGCGTGGCCGCGTGCCTGCGCGACCCGGTGCTGAAGATTGGTGGCATGAACCACTTCCTGCTGCCCGAAGGCAATGTCGGCGATGGTGCCCCGGCCCGCTACGGAAGCTACGCCATGGAACTGCTGATCAACGACCTGCTCAAGCGCGGCGCGCACCGCAAGCGCCTGGAAGCCAAGGTGTTCGGCGGCGCCAACGTGCTCAAGGGCTTCACCAGCAACCCGGTGGGCACCCGCAACGCCGAATTCGTGCGCCAGTACCTGCAGGCCGAACATATCCCGGTGCTCGCCGAGGACCTGTGCGGCATCCACCCGCGCAAGGTGTGGTTCTTCGCCGACACCGGCCGCGTGGTGGTGCAGCGCCTGCCGCATGCGCACGAGGCCGAAGTGGCCGCGACCGAATCGGCCGTGCGTGCCCGCCTGTCCAAGGCCCCGGTCACCGGCGGCGTGGAGCTGTTCGAATGATCACCGGTTCACCCTGCAGGGTTTTGATCGTCGACGATTCGGCGGTGGTGCGGCAGATGCTGAGCGAGATCCTCGCCAGCGACCCGGCGATCGAAGTGGTCGGCACGGCGGCCGATCCGTTGCTGGCGCGCGAGAAGATCAAGCGCCTCGCCCCGGACGTGATCACGCTGGACGTGGAAATGCCGCGCATGGACGGGCTGGCGTTCCTGGAAAACCTGATGCGCCTGCACCCGCTGCCGGTGGTGATGATCTCCTCGCTGACCGAGCGCGGCGCCGACACCACCCTGCAGGCACTGGCGCTGGGCGCGGTGGATTTCATCTCCAAGCCCAAGTTCGACGTGGCGCGTGGCCTGCAGGGCTATGCCGAAGAGATCATCGGCAAGGTCAAGATGGCGGCGCGCTCGCGCGTGCGCACCCTGGCCCGCCCGATCACGCCGCGCATCACCCTGGACGCCGTGCCGCCCTCGCCCGCACGTTCGATCCAGTTCCGTACCACCGACCGCCTGATCGCCATCGGCGCCTCGGCCGGCGGTACCGAAGCGCTGCGCGTGGTGCTCGAAGGCCTGCCCGCCGATGCCCCGGCGGTGGTGCTCACCCAGCACCTGCCCGCCACCTTCAGCACCGCGTTTGCCGAACGCCTGGACCGCCACTCGGCGATGTCCGTACGCGAAGCCAGCGACGGCGAAGCCGTGCTGCCGGGCCATGCTTACCTGCCGCCCGGCGGCAAGCACCTGCGGGTGATCCGTGACGGTGCGCGCTGGCGCTGCCGGGTGGATGACGGCCCGGCGGTGAACCGGCACAAGCCGGCCGTGGACGTGCTGTTCCGTTCGGTGGCAGAAAGCGCCGGGGCCAACGCCATCGGCGCGATCCTCACCGGCATGGGCGACGACGGCGCGCGTGGGCTGCTGGAACTGAAAAACGTCGGCGCGCCCACCCTGGTCCAGGACGAGGCCACCAGCGTGGTCTGGGGCATGCCTGGCGCCGCCTTCAAGCTCGGCGCCACCGACGAGCAGGTTCCGCTGGAGCGGATCGCCGAACGCCTGATGGCGCTCGCGCGGGGATAACACCCCGACGCTGCGCGTCGCCGCACGACCAACGGTCGTGCGCTACCAGACCCGACCTGCTAGGTCACGACCGTTGGTCGTGACGCTCTCAACCGTCACGCCCAATACAACCGCATCGGGTTGTCCACCAGCAGCTTCTGCTGTTGGTCGGCGGTGACGGCAATCCGTGGAATGAAATCCACCAGCTTGCCGTCATCGGGCATGTGCGATTTCAGGTTCGGGTGCGGCCAGTCCGTCCCCCACAGCACCCGGTCCGGGAACTGCTCCAACAGGTGCCGTGCGAACGGCACCACATCGTCATACGTGGGCGGCCCGGACTGCGACAGCCGCTCCGGGCAGCTCACCTTGCTCCACACGTTGGAGTGCTCGCGCATCAACCGCACGAAACGCTGGAACTCCGGCCCGTCCACCGGCTGGGTCACGTCCGGCCGGCCCATGTGGTCCACCACCACCGTGGTCGGCAGCGAGGTGAAGAAATCCCAGCGCTCGGCCAGGTCGGCCGCCTCGAAGTACACGACAACATGCCAACCCAGCGGCGCGATCCGTTCAATGATGGCGTGGTAGTACGCATCCGGCTTCGGATCGACCAGCCGCTTCACGAAATTGAAGCGCACCCCGCGCACACCCGCCTCATGCAGCTCGCGCAGTTCCTCATCGGTGACCGTATCGCGCACCGTGGCCACGCCGCGCGCGCGGCCGTCGGCACTGCGCAGCGCATCCACCAGTGCCCGGTTGTCGGCACCGTGGCAGGTCGCCTGCACGATCACGTTGCGCTCGAACCCAAGATGATCGCGCAGCGCGAACAGCTGCGCCTTGCCCGCATCGCACGGCGTGTACTTGCGCTCGGGCGCATACGGGAACTGGTCCCCCGGCCCGAACACATGGCAATGCGCATCCACCGCGCCCGGCGGCGGCACGAACACCGGCCGGCTCGGGTCCGGGCAGAAATCCAGCCAATCGGCATCTTTCACGAAATCCGCCATTACAGCCCCCTCGCCTTCAGCTGCGCATCCAGCCGCGGGTACACCCGACGCGCGTTGCCCGACAGCACCTTGCTGCGATCCGCTGCCGACAGCCCCAGCGCTTCCACATAGCGCAGGGTGTCGTCGAAGTACTGCCCGGTTTCAGGATCGATGCCGCGCACCGCGCCGACCATTTCCGAGCCGAACAGGATGTTGTCGATGTCGATCACCTTGAACAGCAGGTCAATACCCGGCTGATGGTAAACGCAGGTGTCGAAGAACACATTCTTCATCACATGCTCGTTCAGCGGCGGCTTGCCCAGCATGTCGGCCAGGCCGCGGAAGCGACCCCAGTGGTAGGGCACCGCGCCGCCGCCGTGCGGAATGATGAAGCGCAGCTCCGGGAAGTCACGGAACAGGTCGCCCTGCAGGAACTGCATGAACGCGGTGGTGTCGGCATTGAGGTAGTGCGCGCCGGTGGCGTGGAAATTGGCATTGCAGCTGCCCGACACATGCACCATGGCCGGCACGTCCAGCTCCACCATCTTCTCGAAGAACGGGTACCAGGCCCGGTCGGTCAGTGGCAGCCCGTTCCAGTGGCCCCCGGAAGGGTCCGGATTGAGGTTGCAGCCGACAAAGCCCAGCTCGTTGACGCAGCGCTCCAGCTCGGCGATCGAGTGGGCGATGGGCACGCCGGGCGACTGCGGCAGCTGGCACACGCCGATGAAGGTCTCCGGGTACAGCGCCACCACCCGCGCGATCAGGTCGTTGCAGCGCCGGGTCCATTCCGCGCTCACCGCCTCGTCGCCGATGTGGTGGGCCATGGTGCTGGCACGCGGCGAGAAGATCGTCATGTCCGCGCCGCGCTCGCGCAGCAGGCGCAGCTGGTTGCCTTCCACGCTCTCGCGCAGTTCGTCGTCGCTGATCACCGGGTACACCGGCGCCGGCAGCGTGGGGTCGTTGAAGTGGGCCACCTGCGCCTTGCGGAACGCATCGTGGCTGGCGGGAGCGGTCGTGTAGTGACCGTGGCAATCGATGATCATGTGGGGCCTCGTGGGGGAGGAATCACCAGCCGAACAGCTGGGCGAAGTGGACATCCACGCGCAGCCCGACGATCAGCGCGTCGGGAATGTCGGTGGTGCGGGTCGGCGCGTAGATCGGGTCCGGGTTGATCACGTACTGCAGGTTGGGCATCAGCCGGATGCCCTTGTGCACCGCCCAGCCATAGCTGAGCTCGGCGATGATCTCGTCGGCATTCGGCGCGCCGCTGCCGCCGTTGCGTACGCGGCGGTCGCGCAGGAACGCGATCTGCTCGTCGCTGAAGTGGGTGTTGGACACGAACATGGCCAGGGTGTCCTGGTCGCGTCCGGCGAAGGTGCCGGTCTTGACGAAGCCGACCGCGGCGAACTGGTCCACCGGCGCTTCATTGCCGGTGTTGACGTAGGCGCGGGCGAACAGCGCCAGGTTGCGCTTGCCCTCCCCGCGCCATACGGTCTGATCGGCCATCGCGTACCAGCCCGCGCGGGCGCCCTCCTGCATCGCCGTCGGCTTGCCGGTCAGCGCGGCGGAGTTGCCGTTGGCATCGAAATAGGAGCTCTTGCCGCCATCGGTGTTGCGGTACATGCCCAACCGGTAAGTGCGCGGCAGCCGGTCATTGGCGAAGCTGGTCTGGTAGCCGGCCTCATAGGCCGTGATGGTGCCGGTGCCTTCGCCCACCGAGAAGTCCAGGCCGTTCTTGCCGGCCTTGTTCAGCTCATTGTTGTAATCGAACGCGCCGCCCTGCACATACCAGCGATCATTCACGTCGTAGCGCAGGATGCCGGCCCACGACGAGTTCGGGAACGCGGTGATGCCCAGGTCGGTGATCGCGCCATACGGGGTGAGGCACATGGCGTTGCTCATGAACACACAGTTGAGCACGGAGTTGTTGAAGTAGCTGTTCACCGGCGCGCGGCCGGCGGTGATGCTCAGCCCGTTGTCGAAGCGGTGGCGCACGGTCAGCCGGGTCAGGCGCCCCCCGGCCACCGGGCGCCAGGTCTGCTGCGCGCTGATCGAGTTGCCGATCTTCTCGCGCGCGAGATTGCGCCCGGCGAACCAGGCCCACTGCGCGTCTACATCGGTGTTGTGCACGCCGAACAGTTCGTCCAGATCGAACTTCGACTGGGCCATGATCCAGTACGAGCCTTCGGTGCCCTGCTCCACCCCGCCCACGGGGTTGGAGGCGACGTTGCCGACGAAATCCAGGGTCAGGTCGACGCCCTTGGGCACGGTGCCCTCGGCGGCGGCCGGTGCGGCCAGCGCAGCGCTCAGCAGCAGCGCCAGCGGGGTGTGACGGAGGATGGACATGAAATCTCCCTCCCCGCTGCCGTGGGCAGCGGGTTCAATGCATTCGGGGGGGGCGCCGCGGGCAGCCCGCAGCGCGTCGGTCAGGCTTCGCGGACGCCGAGATGGCGCAGGCGGGCGCGGCGGGTTCCGATCTGTTCGGCCATCACCTTCTCGTCCAGCTTGCCTTCCCACTTGGCGATCACCAGCACCGCGATAGCGTTGCCGACCAGGTTCACGAAGGTCAGGCCTTCTGCCAGGATGCGGTGGATGCCCAGGATCAGCGCGATGCTGGCCACCGGAATCGTCCCGGTGGTGCCCAGCGTCGCCGCCAGCACCACGAACGCCGCACCGGCCACGCCGGCGGCGCCCTTGGAAGTAAGCAGGAGTACCGCGATCAGCCCCAGCTGGTGCCACACGGTCAGCTCGGTGTTGGTCGCCTGGGCCAGGAACAGCGCCACCGTGGTCAGGTACAGGCAGGTGCCATCGAGGTTGAACGAGTAGCCGGCCGGAATCACGAAACCCACCACGCCCTCTTCGCAGCCCAGCTTCTTCATCTTCTCGATCAGGCGCGGCAGCACCGTTTCGGTGGAGGTGGTGGCCGCCACGATCACGATTTCATCGCGCAGGTAGGCCAGCAGGCGCCACAGGCTCGCGCCGGTCCACCAGCACACCGCGCCGAGCACGAACACCGTGAACGCCGCGCAGACCACGAAGAACTCGATGATCAGCTCACCCAGCGACAACAGCGAACCCGCGCCGAACTGGCCCACAGTGAAGGCGATGGCACCGAACGCACCGATCGGAGCGAAATACATGACGTAGCCGATGATCTTGAACAGCACCGACGACGTGCCTTCGATGACCTTCATCACCGGCGCGCCGCGCTCACCGACCGAGGCCAGCGCCACGCCGAACAGCACCGCCACGAACAGCACCTGCAGCACGTGCGCCTCGGTGAACGCGCTCACAAGCGTATTCGGGATGATCGCCATGATGTAGGACACGATCGACTGGTCGTGCGCGGTATGCACATACCCCTGGATGCTGGCCATGTCGATGGTGGCCGGGTCGATGTTCATGCCGGCGCCGGGCTGCCAGAGATCCACCGCGACCAGCCCGACGATCAGCGCCAGGATGGTGATCACCTCGAAATAGATCAGCGATTTCAACGCGAGACGGCCCACGCTGCGCATGTCGCGCATGCCGGCGATGCCATGCACCACCGTCACGAAGATGATCGGGCCGATCATCATGCGGATCAGCTTGATGAAGGCATCGCCGAACGGCTTCATCGCCGAACCCCAGTCCGGCTGCAGCCAACCCAGCACGACGCCGATGATGGTGCCGGCCAGCACCTGGAACCACAACTGGCCAAAGACGCCGAAGCGGCCCTGCCGCTTCTCAACAACAGTCATAACAACCCTCCCAGGTCATAAGAATAGAGACGTCGCGCGTATTCAGTCGAACAGCACGCCGTCGAACAGCTTTCGGGCGGTGCGCAGGATGGCCGCCGCGGCCACCTGCCCGTCTGCATCGCGTTCCAGCACGCAGCCGGTGCTGCCGCTGGGGTGTTCGATGTCCAGCTGCAGGCGGCTGCCGTCGGGTACCACCGCCAGGGCGCTCGCAGGTGAACCGGGCAGCAGGCAGGCCGTGGCCACGGTGACCGCGCCCAGCACCCCGATGGAGGCGTGGCAGCGGTGAGGTATGAACGAACGCACGCAGATCGCGCCACCGTCGCGCGGGGCAGCCACCAACATCATCTTGGGCACCGACTGCGCGCTGACATCGCCCAGGTTCATCAACGGCCCGGCCTGCAGGCGGATCGCCTCCAGCCGCGCCTTCAACGTGTCGTCGCCATCCAGCGTGGCGCGGTCTTCGTACCCGCTCACGCCCACATCGCTGGCGCGCAGCACCACGCACGGCATGCCGTTGTCGATCAGGGTGAGCTCCACCCCGTCGATCACATCCACCGCGTTGCCGGTCGGCAGCAACGCGCCGCAGCTGGAACCGGCGATGTCGGCGAAGGTCAGCGGAATTGGCGCCGCCGTGCCCGGCACACCGTCAATCCGCGCCGTGCCGTCGTAGCGCACCTGGCCGCCGGGGGTCTGTACGTTGGCGATGGCTACCTTGCCGGTGTTCACCATGAAGATGCGCACGTCGGTGCTTTCGCCCGTGGGTTGCACGAGCCCGCGTTCAAGCGCGAACGGCCCGACCCCGGCGAGCAGGTTGCCGCAGTTCTGTGCGTCGCTCACCACGGCCTGGTCGACGAACACCTGCAGGAACAGGTAGTCCACGTCCGCGCCGGGGTGGCGCGAGGGCGAAACCACCGCGACCTTGGAGGTCAGCGGATCGGCGCCGCCCATGCCATCGATCTGGCGTGGGTCCGGCGAGCCGTACGCGCGCAGCAGGAACGCGTCGCGCGCGGCCGCATCGGCCGGCAGGTCGGTGGCCAGGAAGTAGCCGCCCTTGGAGGTGCCACCGCGCATCCACATGGCCGGCACACCCTTACTCATAGCGCAGGCCCTTGGCCGCCAGGCGTTCGCGCATCGCGTAGATGTCCAGGCCCAGCTCACCCTTGCCCAGGCGTTCGCGCTTCTCCGCCTCGCGCGCCTCGCGCGCCTGCGATTCGGCGGCGACACGTGCCGCGTCGGCACGCGGCACGATACACACGCCGTCATCGTCGGCGATCACCACGTCGCCGGGGTGGACCAGCGCGCCGCCGCACACCACCGGCACGTTGACCGATCCCAGCGTCTCCTTGACCGTACCCTGCGCGTGGATCGCCCGGCTCCAGACCGGGAAGCCCATTGCGGTCAGGTCGCGCACATCGCGTACCCCGGCATCAATCACCAACCCACGGCAGCCACGCACCTGCGCCGAGGTGGCCAGCAGGTCGCCGAAGTAGCCGTCGGTGCAGTCGCTGGTCGGCGCCACCACCAGGACATCGCCATCGCGCAGCTGCTCGATGGCCACATGCATCATCCAGTTGTCGCCGGGGGGCACCGACACGGTGATGGCGCTGCCGGCAACGCGGGCGCCGCTGAAGATCGGGCGCAGCCGCGGGTGCAGCAGGCCACCGCGGCCCTGCGCCTCATGCGCGGTGGCCACGCCTGCCTGGGCCAGGAGCTGGAGTGCGCCGGCAGCGGCGCGTTCGACACGGGTGACGACGCGGGACATCCATCCATCCTTCTATGACGATGATGAAGTCTTGTCCGCCAGCGCCTACCCCCTCAAGATCGATTTCCGCAACAGCCATTTGGTTTGGTTATAGTTGATCCATGAACCGGCCCTTTGAGTTGAACCTGAAGCATCTGCATGCGCTGGTCGCCGTGCACCACCACGGCGGCATCAGCGCCGCTGCGCCGCACGTGAATCTTTCTCAGCCGGCGTTGACCCAGGCCATTGCCCGTCTGGAAACCCAGCTGGATGCAACCCTGTTCGACCGCCAGCCGGGTGGGATGGCGCCCACCGAAGCGGCAGAGCTGCTGGTGCCCCGCATCGAGCGCGCATTGGGGTACATCGCCGATGGCGTGCGGGTGGCAAGGCGTGCACAGCGCCTGCCTGCGTTGCCTGCCGTTGAACGACGCGTCACGCTCGGCCAATTGCGCGCACTGGTGGCGGTGGATGACGCCGGCAGCTTCACCCTGGCCGCAGCGCGTGCCGGCATCTCACAGCCGGCGATCTACCGCGCCGTACATGAGCTGGGTACCGCCATCGAAACCCCGCTGACCGAACGCCACGGCAAGACCGTGCAGACCACCCCGGCGGCCACCCGCATGCTGCGGCTGGTGCGGCTGGCCCTGTCCGAACTGGCAGCGGGCCTGGACGAAGTGGCCCTGCTGCGCTCCGAACAGGGCGGCAAGGTCACGCTCGGGGTGATGCCGCTGGCCCGCGCGATCCTGCTGCCGCAGGTATTGGCGCGCTTTGCCCGCGCCCACCCGGGTGCATCGGTCAATGTGATCGAAGGGCCTTATGCGGAACTGCTGGGCGATCTACGCGCCGGCAGCCTGGACCTGTTGATTGGCGCGATGCGCGACACCCTGCCCGTACGCGATGTCGCGCAGGAGGGCCTGTTCGACGATGACCCGGTAATCGTCGCGCGCAGCGGGCACCCGCTGGCCGGCAGCGACCCGCTCGACTTCGACCGGCTGCTGGCGTTCCCGTGGGTGATCGCCGCCACCGGCGCGCCTGTGCGCGCCCGCTGGGAACGCATGTTCCGCCAGCATGGCCACGAACCGCCGCGGCTGCGCATCGAATGCGGCTCGGTCCTGATCACCCGCGGCCTGCTGCTGGAAGACGACTGGCTCACCCTGATGTCACGCGACCAGTTCGTGATCGAACGCCGCGCCGGCCTGCTCAGCGAAATCGGCAGCGCCGGCGACGACTTGCGCCGCCGCATCGGCCTCACCACCCGCGCCGACTGGCACCCCACCCGCCTGCAGCAGGCGTTCGTTGAAACCTTCCGCGCCGTCTGCGCCGAACGCAGCAACGATGCCGACAACGCGTGGCCCTTCCGCTATCCGACACCCTGAAGACTGCCCCGGCGGTAGGGTCGGTTCCCAAACGACCGCCAATAACGGCTCAACGCCCGGTAACGCATGACCTAAGAACGAAAACGGCTCTCCGTTCCGACGCCATGAACACCGACCCGACGGCTTCGGACACATGTCAGCACCGGTGATCTCATCCCCGCCGCATTGCCGTGGCTTCGGATGCTTGCGCCGCGCGTCGCGCGGTCGCTGACCAACGGTCGGCGCTACGAATTGCTGGCGAACGCGATAAGACACGGATACATCACCAACGGGCAACCAAGCATCAGCCTGGGCTGGCGGCGATTCGTCCCGGCAAACAAAAACCCCCGGTTCTCACCGGGGGTTTTCGTTCAACACATCAGCCGATCAGCCAAATGCACCAACCGCCTTGGCCGCGTCTGGGCGTTGTTCGATCTGGTCGACCGTCGGACGCAACACAACTCAGTCTTCGGGAAGACGGGGAGGATTGCCTGGCACCTCCTGCTCCCAATAATGCCTACCGACTACCTCGATCGTTCCAAGCGCTTTGAATCCACCTTTACCGCTTGAGTATCGCCCGGCAACGGTCACAGGCAATCCTCGCGAAGCCACTCTGTCAAAGCGCTCCTTCTCCGAGGGATGCAGCCTCAACCAGATCCCGCCTCCTCCACCGGAATACAGATACATATCCTTTGAGGCAAAGAGATAAGGCATCTCCTCGAGATAAGCAACGTATCCTGTGATCTGGACATAACTCCCCGTCAATTTCTCCGCGTCCTGCGACCACAGCCGCTGAAAAAGCACCTCGCATACGCGAATGACAGACCCATCATCCGAGCGCTCGACGATAGCCGAGCATCTGGAATCCGCCTGAGGATAGGCTGTCGAGGGGACGAACTGAGCCGCAAGCAAGACGAAGATCGAGCTCAAAGCTACGCAACGAAACTGACCCCGGCTCTTGGCTTTACTTTGGTCCAGGCCAAGCAACCAGCCCATCAGTCGTCCTCCAGGACCTTGGAAATTCTGGAGATGTACACTTCCGAGAACGAGCCCACGCAAGCACCATTCACCGCGCCCTCCGTGTACTTACCTTGAATCATCACAAAGTAAACACCGGCAGCCAGGCCGGCGGTCGAATCTTCATAGGTAGCACCACGACGGTCAACGTCGACACATCCTATGAAATCGATGCGACGCAGCGCATCCACTGCAGGGCCGATGACATCTCTGGGTCCACCTTCATGGAGAAGATATCCAAAGGTTGCCACTGCCTTGCCATCGTAGGACTCCGAATTTGCCAGCAAGGCGTGGATGGGTACTTGACAGTACTGCACACCCTTGTAAGCACCACTCATCGCCTGGCATCTACCGCCTTGACGCTCGGCCGCGCTGGTCGAGATGGAGCACGTCAGCCCCACAGCCGCAAGGATCGCAAGACTAAATGTCCTTCTCATACAATCCAAGTGACAGCTCCATGAGCACATGAATCGATCAACCCCCAGCAGTTGTTGGGATGAGACCCTACCGTTTTGTGGCGGCAGGATTTGACACGGCAGACCGCATCACCTGCGCGCTACGGCGATTCAGATGAGGGGGAAACGAAAACAAGCGCGAACGGTGTTGCAGCTTCGTTAGAAGGAACCTCGAATCTGTACTTCTTCAAGGTTTCCCTTGCTGCAACATCCAGCGACCTGTTTTCGGAGCTTCTATCAATTCTGACATCTATGGGGCGCCCGCTCCCATCGATCTGGAATCCAATCCTGACACAGGCATCGGGGTACTTCGAGCCAAGAGGATCCCTTGGCACCTTTAACGGCTGCTGGTGGACAACACGCGCCTCTGTGTTCTCTACAACCTTGTCCCAGCTCCCGGACCTGCAATCGGATCCAGATGCCGCAGCAGTCGCCATCATCAAGTAGGCAGTAATGTCGATCATCTTGATTACCTCCGACCAGGGGGGTCTGGCACCGGAAGTCCAGAGTAATGGGTTCTCAGTGGCATTCCCAAGTACTGCCTGCAGGGGTTCTCCAGGAGTGGAACTGCAACGCGTGGCCGTTCCGTTATCCAGGGCGCTGACATTGATCGCTTGCGGTAGGGTCGGTTCCCAAACGACCGCCGATAACGGCTCAACGCTCGGTAACGCATGACATTAAACGAACTCGGCTTCGGCACATTCGCTCCGTTACAGGTCCACGCCCCAATGAACCGATCCCCACCCCGGCGGTCGATCAGGATGCGACCCTACCGGCGGGTTCCAGTGTCGGTTGCGTCGTGGGCTGTCTGGTATCCCGCTTCCTGGGACATCTGTGATCACCGTTGCTGCCTGCCGCCCCTCCCTGTGCTGAGATGCACGTTCAATGCTACGGAAGGAAATGCCATGGAAAGGCGCTTGCCATCGACCTTGAAGCTCCTGTTGTCCACACTTCTTTGCTGCCTGCCCTGCAGCATCAACGCTAGCGGCAGCCTCTTCTACTTCGAGGCCTCTCAGGGGGCATTCCATTTCTCGCTGGAGATGACCGGCCGGGAGGACGTCGGCTACATCCAGATCAGCTCCAGTGACTTCAGGGGCTACATGCCCCATCGCAAGTACTACGTGGAGTTCAACCGCGCGCAGAAGCGGGCCTACGTGCGACCACGCAAGCGAGATGGGCTGCCGTGGTTCGAGGTAGATGTAGTGGGCAACAAGGGAATGCTGCTCTACGAGGGCAGGCGCGCTGAGGGTACCGCCAACTGGACGCCCGAGGCGTGGGACAACTGAAACGATCGCTTCGCGTCGCTGATTCCTTCGGGCCCACGTTATCGCGGTGCCGGATGCTTGAGCCGCGCGTTGCGCGGTTGCCACGCACGGCGTGGCAATACGAATCGTTGGCTGACGGTATGTGACCCGGATACATCTTCACCCACGGGCGACCAAACAAAAACCCCCGGTTCTCACCGGGGGTTTTCGTTCAACACATCAGCCGATCAGGCTCAGGCCGCAACCGTCTTGGCCACGTCCTGGTAGTCCTCGATCTGGTCGAAGTTCATGTAGCGGTAGATGTCCTTGCTGCTGGCATCCAGCACGCCGATGTCGGCCATGTACTCTTCCTTGGTCGGGATGCGACCCAGGCGCGAGCAGATCGCGGCCAGCTCGGCCGAACCCAGGTATACGTTCGAGTTGCGGCCCAGGCGGTTCGGGAAGTTGCGGGTCGAGGTCGAGAACACCGTCGCGCCCTCGCGCACCTGTGCCTGGTTGCCCATGCACAGCGAGCAGCCCGGCATTTCCATGCGCGCGCCAGCAGTGCCGAAGGTGCCGTAATGGCCTTCCTTGGTCAGCTCCGAGGCATCCATCTTGGTCGGCGGGGCAACCCACAGCTTGGTGGGGATGTCGCGCTTGCCCTCCAGCAGCTTGGCGGCCGCACGGAAGTGGCCGATGTTGGTCATGCACGAACCGATGAACACTTCATCGATGGCCGCACCGGCCACGTCCGACAGCGTCTTGACGTCGTCCGGATCGTTCGGGCAGGCCACGATCGGCTCGTGGATGTCGGCCAGGTCGATCTCGATGACGGCGGCGTATTCGGCGTCGGCATCCGGCTCCAGCAGCTCCGGGTTGGCCAGCCACGCTTCCATCTTCTCGATGCGGCGCGCCAGCGAACGGGCGTCCTGGTAACCCTCGGCGATCATCCACTTCAGCAGCGTGATGTTGCTGGTGAGGTACTCGATGATCGGCTCCTTGCTCAGGTGCACCGAGCAGCCGGCAGCCGAACGCTCGGCCGAGGCATCGGACAGTTCGAACGCCTGTTCGACCTTCAGGTCCGGCAGGCCTTCGATTTCCAGGATGCGGCCCGAGAAGATGTTCTTCTTGCCCGCCTTGGCGACGGTCAGCAGGCCCGACTTGATCGCGTAGAGCGGAATCGCGTTGACCAGGTCACGCAGGGTCACACCCGGCTGCATCTTGCCCTTGAAGCGCACCAGCACCGATTCGGGCATGTCCAGCGGCATCACGCCGGTAGCCGCGGCGAAGGCGACCAGGCCGGAGCCGGCCGGGAACGAGATGCCCACCGGGAAACGGGTGTGCGAATCGCCGCCGGTGCCCACGGTGTCCGGCAGCAGCATGCGGTTGAGCCAGCTGTGGATCACGCCATCGCCCGGGCGCAGCGAGATGCCGCCACGGGTGGAGATGAACTCCGGCAGCGTGTGGTGGGTCTTGACGTCCACCGGCTTCGGGTACGCGGCGGTGTGGCAGAACGACTGCATCACCAGGTCGGCCGAGAAGCCCAGGCAGGCCAGGTCCTTCAGCTCGTCACGGGTCATCGGGCCGGTGGTGTCCTGCGAGCCCACCGAGGTCATCTTCGGTTCGCAGTAGGTGCCCGGGCGCATGCCCTGGCCTTCCGGCAGGCCACAGGCGCGGCCGACCATCTTCTGCGCCAGCGAGAAGCCCTTGCCGGTATCCGGCGGGTCCATCGGCAGGCGGAACAGGTCGGTCGGGGCCAGGCCCAGCGCTTCGCGCGCCTTGGCGGTCAGGCCACGGCCGATGATCAGCGGAATGCGGCCACCGGCGCGCACTTCGTCGAACAGCACGTCGGACTTCACCTGGAACTCGGCAATGACCTGGCCGTCCTTCAGCGCCTTGCCGTCATAGGGACGCAGTTCGACCACGTCGCCCATGTTCATCTGCGACACGTCCAGCTCGATCGGCAGTGCGCCGGCGTCTTCCATGGTGTTGTAGAAGATCGGGGCGATCTTCGAGCCCAGGCACACGCCGCCGAAGCGCTTGTTCGGAATGAACGGAATGTCCTCACCGGTGAACCACAGCACCGAGTTGGTGGCCGACTTGCGGCTCGAACCGGTACCGACCACGTCGCCCACGTAGGCCACCAGGTGGCCCTTGTCCTTCAGCGATTCAATGAACTTGACCGGGCCGCGCTTGCCGTCTTCTTCCGGCTCGATGCCATCGCGCTTGTTCTTCAGCATCGCCAGGGCGTGCAGCGGGATGTCCGGGCGGGTGGTCGCGTCGGGGGCCGGCGACAGGTCGTCGGTGTTGGTTTCGCCGGTCACCTTGAGCACGGTGATGGTCAGGCTCTGCGGCACTTCCGGGCGGCTGGTGAACCACTCGGCATCGGCCCAGCTCTGCAGCACGCCCTGGGCGTTCGCGTTGCCGGCCTTGGCCTTTTCCTGCACGTCGTGGAAGGCATCGAACACCAGCAGGGTGTTCTTCAGCGCGGTGGCGGCGATCGCGCCGACCATGGCGTCGTCCAGCAGCTGCACCAGCGGCGCGACGTTGTAGCCGCCCAGCATGGTGCCCAGCAGTTCGGTGGCGCGCTCGCGCGAGATCAGCGCGTTGGTTTCGCTGCCGAAGGCGATGGCGGCCAGGTACGAGGCCTTGACCTTGGCGGCGTCATCGACGCCGGCCGGCACGCGGTGGGTGAGCAGGTCGAGCAGGAACTCGGCCTCGCCCGCCGGCGGGTTCTTCAGCAGCTCGATGACGTCGGCCGTCTGCTGGGCGCTCAGCGGCAGCGGCGGGATGCCAAGCGCGGCGCGCTCGGCTACGTGGTGGCGGTAGGCTTCCAACATGACAACTCCCGGGAAATTCTTTGAAAAAACTTCGGTTGAATACGGCGGTTGAGTTACGGGCTCAGGCTTGCGGCACGATCAGCTTCAGGCCCTTGAAGTAGTCGCGGTAAAATTTGTCGTTCCAGGTGATCAGGCCGTCGCACTGCAGCAGTGCGTGTGCGCCGACCATGAAATCGTCGATGCCACGCCTGCCTGTACCGCGCTGGCGGTGGCGGCGGTGCATCTCGCCGGCGCGCAGTGCCGACTTGGCTTCCAGCGGGCTGAAGTGGATGCCCATCTCTTCCAGCGCTTCCTGCACTTCGGCACCACCGCGCAGCGCGGCGCAGATCTCGGCCAGCACCACCCCGCAGATCACCACGCGCCCGCCGACCAGGCTCTGGCGCAGGCAGGCTTCCACCGCATCGGCCTGGGGGCCGTTGCTGAGCAGTTCGATCAGGACCGGGGAATCAACGGCGATCATGCGCGGCTCATGCTTCGTCGCGCACCGCACGCACGGCCGACTCGGCCGACTCGAAGCCGTCCAGCGCGAACTTGCCGCGGGCACGGGAAATGGCGTCATCCACGCTCTTGCGCAGGATGATGCGGCTGCCATCGAGCTCCACCTTCAACTGGGTGCCCTTGGTCAGGCCGAGCGCATCGCGGACCGCCTTGGGCAAGGTGATCTGTCCGCGTTCTGCAACGGTGGCTTCCATCGGTAGGACCTCCAAAGTATGCACAAATTATACATACTTCCCCGGGCATACTTCCACTGCGTCGCGGTTCAGCCAGCCAAGTCCCTTGCCGCGCAAAGGATCCGCCTTATCGATGACATCGGCGATACATATTTCTATGTAGCCTGAGACACCTGCCACCGACCATGCCCGACTGAATCGTTCATACTCAGTCCGACGGCCGGGCCATCGGAACACCGGCAACCGCAAGCAGGCCCTGACGGGCCACTGCAAGCCATCCGCAAGAGGAGTCACCCCGCATGAGCGATTCGTTCTCCACCCGCAGCCAGCTGGACGTCGGCGGCACCACCTACGACTACTTCAGCCTGCCCAAGCTCGGACAGCAGTTCGACATTTCCCACCTGCCCTATTCGATGAAGATCCTGCTGGAGAACCTGCTCCGGCACGAGGACGGCGGGGTCACCGTCGGCAAGGATCACATCGAAGCGGTGGCGCGCTGGGATCCCAAGGCCGAGCCGGACATCGAAATCGCCTTCATGCCCGCCCGCGTGGTCCTGCAGGACTTCACCGGCGTGCCGTGCGTGGTCGACCTGGCCGCGATGCGCGATGCGGTGGTCAAGCTGGGCGGCCGCCCGGAGCAGATCAACCCGCAGATCCCCTCCGAACTGGTCATCGACCACTCGGTGCAGGTCGACGTGTTCGGCACCCCCGACGCGCTGGACTTGAACGGCAAGATCGAATTCCAGCGCAACCAGGAGCGCTACGGCTTCCTGCGCTGGGGCCAGAAGGCGTTCGACAACTTCAAGGTGGTGCCGCCCAACACCGGCATCGTCCACCAGGTGAACCTGGAAAACCTCGCCCGCGTTGTAATGACCGCCGACAAGGGCGGCAAGCAGGTGGCCTATCCGGACACCGTCTTCGGCACCGACAGCCACACCACCATGATCAATGGCATCGGCGTGCTGGGCTGGGGCGTGGGCGGCATCGAGGCCGAGGCGGCCATGCTGGGCCAGCCCTCCTCCATGCTGATCCCGCAGGTCGTCGGCTTCAAGCTCACCGGGCGCCTGCCCGAAGGCGCCACCGCCACCGACCTGGTGCTCACCGTCACCCAGATGCTGCGCAAGCACGGCGTGGTGGGCAAGTTCGTGGAGTTCTTCGGCGAAGGCCTGCAGCACCTGCCGCTGGCCGACCGCGCCACCATCGGCAACATGGCGCCGGAGTACGGCGCCACCTGCGGCATCTTCCCGATCGACAACGAATCGCTGACCTACCTGCGCCTGTCCGGCCGCAGCGAGGAACAGATCGCGCTGGTGGAAGCCTACGCCAAGGCCCAGGGCCTCTGGCACGACACCAACACCGCCCACGCCAGCTACAGCGCCACGCTGGAACTGGACATGGGCGAGGTAAAGCCGTCGCTGGCGGGCCCCAAGCGCCCGCAGGACCGCGTGCTGCTGGAAGACGTCAAGCAGAACTACCGCGACAACCTGGGCGGGCTGACCACCAACCGCGACAAGCGCAACGAAGAGATCTCCACGTTCGTCAACGAAGGCGGCGGCGCGGCGGTGGGCAACGAGCAGCTGGCCAAGGGCTATGCCGATGTCGAGCATGACGGCACCCGCTACCGGCTCAAGGACGGCGCGGTGGTCATCGCCGCCATCACCTCCTGCACTAACACCTCCAACCCGGCGGTGATGATCGGCGCCGGCCTGCTGGCCCGCAACGCGGCCGCCAGGGGGCTGGACCGCAAGCCGTGGGTGAAGACCTCGCTCGGCCCGGGCTCGCGCGTGGTCACCGACTACCTTGAGAAGGCCGGCGTGCTTACCGAGCTGGAAAAGGTGGGTTTCTACGTGGTCGGCTACGGCTGCACCACCTGCATCGGCAATTCCGGCCCGCTGCCCACCGAAGTCAGCGCGGCCATCGCCAGCGGCGACCTGGTGGTCACCTCGGTGCTGTCGGGCAACCGCAACTTCGAGGGCCGCGTGCACCCCGAAGTGAAGATGAACTACCTGGCCAGCCCGCCGCTGGTGGTGGCCTACGCCATTGCCGGCACCACCGACATCGACCTCACCACCGAACCGCTGGGCACCGGCAGCGATGGCCAGCCGGTGTACCTGCGTGACATCTGGCCGAGCAACAAGGAAATCGGTGATGTCATCGCCGCCACCATCGGCCCGGAGATGTTCAAGCAGAACTACGCCGACGTGTTCAAGGGCGACAGCCGCTGGAACACCATCCAGTCGCCCGATGGCGACCTGTATGAGTGGGATGGCAGCTCCACCTACATCAAGAACCCGCCCTACTTCGACGGCATGACCATGCAGGTCGGCCATATCGAGGACGTGCACGGGGCGCGAGTGATGGGCCTGTTCGGCGATTCGATCACCACCGACCACATCTCCCCGGCCGGCAACATCAAGAAGGATTCGCCGGCAGGCCGCTTCCTGCAGGAGCGCGGCGTGCAGCCGGCCGACTTCAACAGCTACGGCAGCCGCCGCGGCAACGACGATGTGATGGTGCGCGGTACCTTCGCCAACATCCGCATCAAGAACCTGATGTTCGGCGGCGAGGAAGGCGGCAACACCCTGTACTTCCCCAAGGCGGGCGGCGAGCCGCAGAAGCTGGCCATCTATGACGCGGCCATGAAGTACAAGGCCGAGGGCGTGCCGCTGGTGGTGTTCGCCGGCAAGGAATACGGCACCGGCTCCTCGCGCGACTGGGCGGCCAAGGGCACCAACCTGCTGGGCGTGAAGGCGGTGATCGCAGAAAGCTTCGAGCGCATCCACCGCTCCAACCTGGTCGGCATGGGCGTGCTGCCGCTGCAGTTCCAGGCCGGCGAGAACGCCCAGAGCCTGGGCCTGGACGGCTCGGAAACGGTCGACATCACCGGCCTGGCCGATGGGGCCAGCAAGACCGCCACCGTGACCGCCACCAAGGCCGACGGCACCGCCAAGACCTTCCAGGCCCACGTGATGCTGCTGACCCCCAAGGAAGTGGAGTACTTCAAGCACGGCGGCCTGCTGCAGTACGTGCTGCGCCAGCTCGCAGCCGCCTGACCCCAGCCGGCTCCCCGAGGCGCCGGCCCCCGGCCGGCCCTCCCCGGAACCCCGCGCCACGCGGGGCTTCCGGCGGCCGCCACGCCCGATTTTCACGAATCCTTCGCGTTTTCCATTCGGCCCGGTATGCTGCCGGGGACCGAATCGACGGATACTCTCCGTCAGCATCACACCATCAACGTTTCCTGGAGGGGGAATAATGAGTCTGGAACGTCCCTGGCTGCAGAGCTATCCCAACGGCGTACCCGCCGAAATCGACGTCAACGAGTTCCATTCGGTGTCGGCCGTGTTCGATGCGTCGGTGGCCAAGTTCCGCGACCGTCCCGCCTACTCCAGCTTCGGCAAGGTCCTCACCTACGGTGAAACCGACGCCCTGGTCGAGCAGTTCGCCGCCTACCTGCTGGGCGAGCTGAAGCTCAAGAAGGGCGACCGCGTCGCCCTGATGATGCCCAACTGCCTGCAGTACCCGGTGGCCACCTTCGGCGTGCTGCGCGCCGGCCTTACCGTGGTCAACGTCAACCCGCTGTACACCGCCCGCGAGCTCAAGCACCAGCTGGTCGATTCCGGCGCCGCCGTCCTGGTGGTGGTGGACAACTTCGGCGACACCGTGCAGCAGGTCATCGCCGATACGCCGATCAAGCAGGTCATCACCACCGGCCTGGGCGACATGCTCGGCCTGAAGGGCGTGGTGGTGAACTTCGTGCTGAAGTACATCAAGAAGATGGTGCCCAACTACACCCTGCGCGGCGCGATCCGCTTCAACCAGGCGCTGAAGCTGGGCAGCGGCCACACCCTGCCGAAGGTGGAGCTGGACCACGACGACGTGGCCTTCCTGCAGTACACCGGCGGCACCACCGGCGTGGCCAAGGGCGCCATGCTGACCAACCGCAACCTGGTGGCCAACATGCAGCAGGCCTCGGCGTGGATCTCCGCGTCGGGCATCGAAATGGGCAAGGAGTGGATCATCACCGCCCTGCCGCTGTACCACATCTTCGCGTTGACGGCGAACGGGCTGGTCTTCATGAAGTTCGGTGGCTGCAACCACCTGATCACCAACCCGCGCGACATGAAGGGCTTCGTCAAGGAGCTCAAGGCCACCCGCTTCACCGCCATCACCGGCGTCAACACGCTGTTCAACGGCCTGCTCAACACCCCCGGCTTCGACGAGGTGGATTTCTCCTCGCTGAAGGTCACCCTGGGTGGCGGCATGGCGGTGCAGCGTGCCGTGGCCGAGCGCTGGAAGAAGGTCACCGGGGTGACCCTGGTCGAGGCCTACGGCCTGACCGAGACCTCGCCGGCGGCCTGCATCAACCCGCTGAACCTGGCCGAGTACAACGGCGCGATCGGCCTGCCGATCCCGTCCACCGACGCCTGCGTGAAGGACGACAACGGCGTCACCCTCGCCCCGGGCGACGTCGGCGAGCTGTGCATCCGTGGCCCGCAGGTGATGAAGGGTTACTGGCAGCGGCCGGAAGAAACCGCCAAGGCGATCGACGCCGACGGCTGGCTGCACACCGGCGACATGGCGCGCATGGACGAGCACGGTTTCTTCTACATCGTGGACCGCAAGAAGGACATGATCCTGGTGTCCGGCTTCAACGTGTACCCGAACGAAGTCGAAGACGTCATCGCGATGATGCCCGGCGTGCTCGAAGTAGCTGCAGTCGGCGTGCCGGATGAAAAGTCCGGCGAGATCGTCAAGGTGGTCATCGTCAAGAAGGATCCGAACCTGACCGCCGAAATGGTCAAGGAACACGCCCGCGCCAACCTGACCGGCTACAAGCACCCGCGCATCGTCGAGTTCCGCAAGGAACTGCCGAAGACCAACGTCGGCAAGATCCTGCGCCGCGAACTGCGCGACGCCCCTGCCGCGTAAGCAGAAGCTACCAGCGAGAAATCGAACGCCCGCACGGCATCGCCCTGCGGGCGTTTTCTTTTTCTGAGATTCGTCCAATTCCTATGTCCGCCGATTAACTTGGACCCCACGGGTGCAGCGCGATGTGAATCGCCGGATACCCTTGCGGCACAAGGCTGAACGAGATTCTGGCCGTCGTTTCGGGCCCCTATGCGCATTATCTACGGCGTTTGCATTCCGGCCCGGGTTGGCGGTGTAGGATCGCGGCGTGTGGACCCGTCCGGCCTGCCGCCCACCGTCCTCCCTGCAGGCCAACCCGCCGAGGTAATCCCCATGCAATCCATCGAAAAGCTCCCGTATTCCCACGGCTATGCGACCATCCGCACCGAATCGACCCCCGACAACGCCGCCCACTGGCTCTTCATGCACGCCGATGCCGCCACAGGCATCCGTCCCTGCTGCCGCAAGGACATGCTGGACGAGATGTGGAGCGTGATGAGCCAGATCACCCTGTCTCCGGCTGAGCGCAACAGCGGCAAACTGCGCCACTTCGTGCTCGCCTCCGACGCCACCGCCTACAACCTGGGCGGCGACCTGGCCCTGTTCGCCCAGCTGATCCGCGAAGGCAACCGCGACCGCCTGCTGGCCTACGCCCAGCGTTGCGTTGAAGGTGTGCATCACCTGCACACCGGCTTCGGCGGTGACGTGCGTTCCATCGCCGTGATCCAGGGCGATGCACTGGGCGGCGGCCTGGAAATGGCGCTGGCCTGCCACACCATCATCGCCGAAGAAGGCTGCGGCATGGGCCTGCCCGAGGTACTGTTCGGGCTGTTCCCGGGCATGGGCGCGTACTCGTTCCTGTGCCGCCGCGTGGCCCCGCAGCTGGCCGAGAAGATCATCCTCGAAGGCCGCGTCTACTCGTCCGAAGAGATGTACGCCATGGGCGTGGTCGACGTGCTGGTGCCCAAGGGACAGGGCATCAAGGCCGCCGAAGACCTGATCCGCCAGCAGCAGCGCACCCCGCGCACCTACTTGGCGATGAACGCTGCACGCAACCTGGCCCAGGCGGTGGGCTATGACGAACTGCTGGAAATCACCAAGATCTGGGTGGATTCGGCACTGGCCCTGGAAGACAAGTCGCTGCGCACCATGGATCGGTTGATCAAGGCGCAGACCCGCCGTGCCCAGTCCGATGCCGCGTAACTGCGCCATCGCAAGCAGGGGGTTCCAGTAAAAAAGCCCGGTTGGAGCCGGGCTTTTTTTCAACGCATGTCGATGCCACCGTCGTCCGTGGACGAGGCACCCGGACGCCTGCGCTCTTCCAGCGCCTGCTTGCCTTCCTTCACCGCCGTGCGGATCAGCTTCATCCGCTCGCGCCATTCGCTCTTGAGCTGCCAGTCGGCCATGTGCATCACCTCGCCGGCACGGTAAGCCACCCGCACCAGGCCCAGGTTGCTGGCCACGCCCTTGATGGCGTGCGCCTGCTCGCGCAGGTGTACCCAGTCACCACGTTCGCCCGCTTCCATCGCCACGCCCACGCACTGCGTGGCGTCGGCCAGGCACTGGCGGATGAACTCCTGCTCGAAGCCCTCGCCCATGCCCAGCGCGGCCAGTTCATCGAGCACGCCGGTATCGAGCACGCCCACGGCCACCGGCGTGGACGGCACCACGGCGGTGCGGGCTTTCAGGCCATCGTTGGCGGCGATCTCGGCCAGGGTGTCCAGCAGCTTCACCGGCACCACCGGCTTGCCGAAGAAGGTGTGCGCGCCGGCCTGGGTGCACTGCTGGATCGACTCGGGGGTTACGTCGGCGCTGAGTACCAGCACCGGCGTGCGCGGGGCGCCACCGGCCTGCAGCACGCGCAGCTCCTTGAGCATGTCCAGCCCGCTCATGCCCGGCATGTGCAGGTCGACGATGGCGACGTCGTAATCGCTTTCGGCCATCGCATCGAGCACCGCTTCGCCGCCGTTGACGCACACCACCTTGTGCCCGGCCTTCTGCAGCAGCCGCTGCAGCACCAGCCGGTTGGCCTGGTGGTCGTCGGCCACCAGCACCTTCATGCTGCGCACGCGAGCGCGGTGGCGCAGGAACGGGTCGGCGAAAGCGATTACATTGTCCTGCGCGCTCTGCAGGCCATTGCCGAGCACGGCCGGGGTGAACTCGCCGGCTACCACCGGTGGCAATGCGAACGGCAGTTCGAACCAGAAGCAGCTGCCCTGCGGCGGGTTCTCGGCATAGCCGATCTGTCCCCCCATGGCTTCGACCAGCCCACGCGAGATCGACGTACCCAGCCCGCTGCCTTCGTGGCGGCGGCCCAGGCTGACATCGGCCTGCTCGAAGGCCTGGAACAGGCGCGAACGCATTTCCGGGCCCACGCCAATGCCGGTGTCGAGGATGTCGAAGCGCAACCTGACCTGGCCGTGGCCCTCCTCGCCCACCTGCGACACCCGGATCTCGATCCTGCCGTGCTCGGTGAACTTCACCGCATTGCCGGCCAGGTTGAGCAGGATCTGGCGCAGGTGACCGAGGTCGCCGCGCAGCAGGCGCGGCACGCCTGCGGCGACCTTGACCTGGTAATCCAGGTGCTTCAAACGCGCCTGCGGCATCAGGATCAGGCCGATCGACTGCACCACGTCGTCCAGCGAGAAGTCCTCGGCCACCACCCGCAGCTTGCCCGCTTCGATGGCCGAGATGTCCAGCACCTCTTCCACCAGCGCCAGCAGGCTGCGCGAGGACGCCTGGATGGTATTGACGCACTCACGCTGCTCTTCATCCAGCGTCGTGGTCGCCAGCACCTCGGTCATGCCTGACAGGCCATTGAGCGGCGTGCGGAACTCGTGGCTCATGTTGGCCAGGAAACGGCTCTTGGCCTCGCTGGCGCGGCGCGCTTCGTCCATCGCATGGGTCAACTGGCGCAGCAGGCTGGCGAAGTACAGCGGCACCGCCGCCAGGCCCAGCCACAGGCCGAAGCCCAGCCGCGCATTGGCCTGCCAGTAGCCGGTGGCGAGCACGGTCACCCCGAAACTGACCAGCGCCATGCCCACGGCGGCGTACAGGTACTTGTTGCCGTAGCGCATGCCGTTGCCCACCGTGACCCACATCACCACGATGTAGACCCACGACAGCGGCTCGCCCATCTGCACCATGCCGGCAGCAATCAGCCCGTAATCGGCCAGCATGCCGGCCACCCGGCGCGGGTCCGAACGACCGGGGCGCGCCAGCAGCCACGAAAACAGCAGCACCGACAGGGTCAGCCCGGTCAGCACGATGCCCAGCACCACCTGGTACTGGTGGTGCGGCAGGTCGTTGCGCACCCCCGGCATCAGCACGTAGCCCAGGATCAGCACGATCAGGACGATGCGTACGATCGCCTGGCCATGCTCGCTGTCAGGGCGGTTGCCCAGCTGGTGCCTGAGCAGCGCCAGGCCAGGGAGCGCGCCAAGCCGCTGCTTCAACATCTGGAACAGACCTGCCATGTCACATCCCCGGGCGGGAGGACGCAACGGAATGCTGCGCGCAGATGTCGTCCAGCTGCACGCGGCCGCGCAGCAGTGCGTCCACGCAGCGCGGGTCGAACAGGCGCCCGCGTTGTGCGTACAGATAGGCCAGGGTGGCTTCCATCGTCCATGCTTCCTTGTATGGGCGCGGCGAGATCAGGGCATCGAAGACATCGGCAACGGCCACGATCCGCGCTTCCAGCGGGATGGCTTCACCGACCAGACCGTCGGGATACCCGCTGCCGTCGTAACGTTCGTGGTGGCGCAGCGCGATCAACGCGCCGACCTGGATGAAACGGTTCTGGCTGCCACTGAGCAGCTCGTAACCGATACGCGGGTGCCGGCGCATGATGGCCAGCTCCTCGTCGTTGAGTTTGCCCTGCTTGAGCAGCACGGCATCGGGAATGGCGATCTTGCCCATGTCGTGCAGCGGCGCGGCCATCTCGATCAGTTTGACTTCTTCTTCCGGCAGCCCGAGCTGCTCTGCGATCAGCCCGGCCACGTGCGCCATGCGCTCGAGGTAGGCACTGGTGCCGGCATCGCGGAACTCGATCGCGCGGGCCAGCCGCGACAGCGTCTCGCGCTCGCGTTCCTCGACCTCGTGCATGCTGGCCAGCAGCCGCTGTTCCAGCGACAGCGCGCGTTGCTTCACGTTTTCCGACTGCTGCCGCAGCTGCAGCAGGTTGTAGCAGCGCGCGCGCAGTTCGCGCGGGCGGATCGGCTTGACCAGGAAATCGATGACCCCTGCTTCCAGCGCGGCCTGCCGGATCGGCTCATCGCCGACCACGGTGATCAGGATCACCGGAATGTCGCGGTGCTTGGGCAGGCGGCGGAAACGCCGGGCGAATTCCAGCCCGTCCATTTCCGGCATGCGATAGTCGAGCAGCAGCAGGTCCACCCCGTGCGATTCGCACCAGGCAAGCGCCGTCAGCGGGTCGCCGAAATCATGCACGCTCAATTCCGGCGCGATGTCCTCGATGACATGCCGCAGCATCGTGCGCGCGGACGTCTGATCGTCAACGATGACAATATTCAAGGCTGTTTCCGTCGTCTTCCTGGACCACACTGGCACATGCTGCGGTAAGGATACTCCGCCGCTCTGCATACCGGCACCTTGCATGGAACCACCTCCGGTCACGATTCCCCAGTTCATGATCGTGGTCACAGTGTGATGCGCGTGTCACGCATGCCCCGTCCCACCTCATGCTCCATGGCCGGCGCGGATTGCGCCATCTAGGGCCACGGGGAAACCATACGCGTCCGGCCACCGCAGCGGAAGCCCGCCGGGACGGCCCCTGCGGGGCCATCCGGACCTACGTCTCAGTTTTCGGGACGCATGTAGGGGAACAGCAGTACGTCGCGGATCGAGCTGCTGCCGGTCAGCAGCATCACCAGGCGGTCGATGCCGATGCCCAGGCCGCCGGTCGGGGCCATACCGTACTCCAGCGCACGGATGTAATCGGCGTCGTAATGCATGGCCTCGTCATCGCCACCTTCCTTGGCCGTGACCTGGGCCTGGAAGCGGGCCGCCTGGTCTTCCGGGTCGTTCAGCTCGGAGAAGCCGTTGGCCAGCTCCTTGCCGTTGATGAACAGCTCGAAGCGGTCGGTGTAGCCGGGCTGGTCGTCGTTGGCGCGGGCCAGCGGCGAGACCTCGACCGGGTGGTCGGTGATGAAGGTCGGCTGCACCAGGGTGTGCTCGACGGTGGCTTCGAAGATCTCCAGCAGCAGCTTGCCCCAGCCGTAGGACGGCTTGACCCGGATCTTCAGGCGCTCGCAATGGCGCAGCAGCGCCTCGCGGTCGGTGCAGTCGGCCAGGCTGATTTCCGGGTTGTGGTGGCGCACCGCCTCGTCCATCCGCCAGCGGCGGAACGCCGGGGCCAGGTCGATGGTGGCGCCGTCCCATTCCACCGTGGTGGTGCCGAGCACCTTGCTGGCCACGTCACGGATCACGCCTTCGGTCAGGTCCATCACTTCGTTGTACGTGGCGTAGGCCTCGTACAGCTCCATCATGGTGAATTCCGGGTTGTGCCGGGTGCTGACGCCTTCGTTGCGGAAGTTGCGGTTGATCTCGTACACGCGCTCCAGGCCGCCCACGACCAGGCGCTTGAGGTACAGCTCCGGCGCCACGCGCAGGTACAGGTCCAGGTCCAGCGCGTTGTGGTGGGTGGTGAACGGCTTGGCCGTGGCGCCGCCGGGGATGTAATGCATCATCGGCGTTTCGACTTCCAGGAAGTCGCGGTTGTCCAGCCACGCGCGCATGGCGCGGATGATCCGCGAGCGCTTGATGAACACCTCGCGCGACTCCGGGGTCACGATCAGGTCCACGTAGCGCTGGCGGTAGCGCTGCTCGACGTCGGCCAGGCCATGCCACTTGTCCGGCAACGGGCGCAGCGACTTGGTCAGCAGGCGGATGCTGGTGGCCTTGACCGACAGTTCACCGGTCTTGGTCCGGGTCAGCCCGCCTTCCACGGCAATGATGTCGCCCACGTCCCAGCCCTTGAAGGCGGTATAGGCATCGCCCAGCGTGCTGCCCTGCAGGAACAGCTGGATGCGGCCGGATTCGTCCTGGATCTGGGCGAAGCTGGCCTTGCCCATCACCCGCTTGGCCATCAGCCGGCCGGCCATCTTCACCGTGCGGTCGGTGGCTTCCAGCGCTTCGGCGGTCCACTGCTCGGCATCGGCGAACTCGCCCTGCAGGGTGCCGGCGAAATCCTCACGGCGGAAATCGTTCGGGTAGGCGATGCCCTGCCCGCGCAGCGCGGTCAGTTTCGCGCGGCGCTCGGCGATGAGGCTGTTCTCGTCGACGGGGGTCTGCGGCGGGGGGATCTGATCGTTCATGGCGTGGGTCTATGTCTGGGGGGATATGGACGGGAAATACGAAACCCGGGGTGCCGGGATGGAGCGGATCGGGCCGCACGTGGCGGCCCGACCGTCAGGCGTCGAGGCGTTTGGAACCGACTTCCAGGCCCGACTTCAGGCTGGCTTCGACGAATTCGTCGAGGTCGCCATCGAGCACCTTCTGCGTGTCCGAACGTTCGATGCCGGTGCGCAGGTCCTTGATGCGGCTCTGGTCCAGCACGTAGTTGCGGATCTGGCTGCCCCAGCCGATGTCCGACTTGGTCGCTTCCACGGCATCGCGTTCGGCGTTGCGCTTCTGGATTTCCAGCTCGTACAGCTTGGCGGCCAGCATCTTCATCGCGTTGTCGCGGTTCTGGTGCTGGCTGCGGCCGGTCTGGCAGGCCACGACCGTATTGGTCGGGATGTGCGTGATGCGCACCGCCGATTCGGTCTTGTTGACGTGCTGGCCACCGGCGCCGGACGAACGGTACACGTCGGTACGCAGGTCGGCCGGGTTGATGTCGATTTCAATGTTGTTGTCGACTTCCGGCGACACGAACACCGAGGTGAAGCTGGTGTGGCGGCGGTTGTCCGAATCGAACGGCGACTTGCGCACCAGGCGGTGCACACCGGTTTCGGTCTTCAGCCAGCCATAGGCGTAGTCGCCTTCCACGCGCAGCGTGGCCGACTTGATGCCGGCAACATCGCCACCGGACACTTCCATCAGTTCGGTCTTCCAACCGCGCGATTCGCACCAGCGCAGGTACATGCGCAGCAGGATTTCGGCCCAGTCCTGGGCTTCGGTACCACCGGCACCGGCCTGGATGTCGACGAACGCCGGGGCGTTGTCCATCTTGCCGGAGAACATGCGCTGGAATTCCAGCTGTTCCACGTGCTTCTGGTACTTGTCCAGGTCGGCGACCACGGCCAGCGCGGTGTCTTCGTCCTGTTCGCTTTCAGCCAGTTCCAGCAGTTCGCCGGATTCGGTCAGGCCATCAAGGATGGTGGCGATGCCGCCCACGGTCTTTTCCAGGCTGGAACGCTCGCGGCCCAGGGTCTGGGCATATTCGGCGTTGTTCCAGATATCGGGGTTTTCCAGTTCCCGGGTTACTTCTTCCAGACGCTCTTTCTTGGCGTCGTAGTCAAAGATACCCCCTGAGCGAGAGCACGCGATCGGTGAGATCGGTGATTCGCTGGCGCACGGGATTGAGCTCGATCATATCGGCGGTAATGAAGGCTTGGGACAAGACCGGAATTGTAGCCCAGAGCGCTTGTTCATGTTGCTGTCGGCGTCGCTGCAGGCTCGGCCGGCGCGGGCCCCTGCCCCAGCGCGGCGCGCAGCACCGGCAGCTGGCGGCGGCTGCACGGCAGCGTGCTGCCATCTTTCAGGTGGGCCCGGGCCTCCCCGCTGTCCAGCGGCTCGATGGAGACCAGGAAGCCCAGGTTGAGCACGTAGCTGCGGTGGATGCGCACGAACCGGGCCGGGTCCAGCTGCGCCTCCAGCGCCGCCATCGTGCTGCGCAGCGGGTACTCATGGCCGCGCACGTGCAGGTTCATATAGTTGCCGGCGGCCTGGGCGTACTCGATGTCGGCGGTGGCCACCAGAAAATCCCGGCCCAGCTTGCGCACCAGGAAACGCTCGGGGCGCTCGACCGGCTCTTCCGGCGGGGCATCGTCGGGCGCGGCCAGCAGGTGCGCCTCGCCCTGCCGGCGGCGGCCGAACCAACTGAAGAAGTGCTCCAGCGCCACGAAGCTGAAGAACGCGCGCACGTCCTTGAGATACTCATACAGGAGCCGGGTCGGCCAGGCCGAGCCGTCGACGTAGTGCTCGCCCACGCTGGCATAGGCCAGGTGGCGCAGCAGCATCATCCCGGCCACGTGCAGCAGCGACCAACCCATGCTGGCCAGCAGGTACAGCGGCAGCCGCCGCTTCCAGGTATCGGCATGCAGCGGCCAGCGCTGGCAGCCCCACCACAGCAGCGGCAGGGTCAGCAGGATCATGCCGGCGCTGCTCAACTCCCAGGTCATCGGCTCCCACAGCGCCAGCACTTCGCCCCGGCGCTGGGCGTCCATCACCTCGACCACGGCATTGGCCACGCCGCTGCCGAGCAGGATGGCGGCCCAGACCAGCAGGCGGCTGGTGGGTCGCCAGCGCGGGGAACTTCGGTGGGGCACGTTCGGGTCCATGCATCGGGCGCCGGGGAATCAGCGCCCGATTCTACGGGCTGCGGCTCAGCGCACGTCGAACTCGCCCACCAGCACGGTGTCGGCACTGTCCTTCAGGCGCAGGGTCACCTGCTGGTCCTGTTGGCGGCGGCTGCCCCAGTGCGTGCTCAGGCGCAGGGTCAGCGTGGTGGCCCCGGTAACCAGCTGCTCGCGGCTGCCGAAGTAGTTTGCCTCCACCTTGTAGCGGCCGGGCTTGGCCTGGCGCAGCGAGAACTGTTCCGGACCGTAGCCGCCGGTGAAGTCGCGCGACATCTGTCCACCCTGGAAGGTCAGCCGATTGCCGTAGTAGGCGCGCTCGCCGTTGGGGTCGGTCACCCACAGGTCCATGTCGCTGTTGTCGCTGTCCCAGCTCAGCACCACGCGCAGGTCCAGCGGCATCGGCCGGCGCAGGCGCGGGTCCACTGCGCGTGCATCCACCCCGCTGCGCGCCACCAGCGTGGTCAGCTCGTCCAGCGCGATCAGCGAGATGCCGTCGAAGCGCTCGTCCCATGGCCGCACCACCACCTCGTTGAACGCGGCCAGCGCCGCCTGCGGCTGGTTGTCCGCTTCCAGCGCAAGGGCCAGGTCCCGGAAGCTCTGCGGCTCTTCCTCGCCCAGCGCCAGCACGTCACGGAACACCGGTACCGCCAGTGCCGGTGCCTTGGCCTGCATCAACCGGTAGCCCAGCACGCGCAACACGTGGCGGTTCTCCAGCTGCATCTCGGCCAGGTTGGACAGCACCCGCAGCGCCAGGTCGCGCTGGCCGTGGGCGAACAGCATGTCGGCCACGTCCAGATAGAAGGCACTGCTATCGGCGTGCTGTTCGCGTTCCTGCAGGTACAGCGCGTACACCGCCTCCGGGCGTGCCGCGCGCAGCCGGCGTGCGTAGGCCGAGTCCGGTTCCCAGGCGGCGACCGTGATGCGCAGGCCGCCCTGGTTTGCCCGGTCATCGGCATCGCCTTCCACCGCCATCTCGGCTGCGGCATCGGCCTGCGTGCGCCGGGCGGCTGTGAGCACCACGCGATCCAGCGTAGTGGACGCGGCCTCCGCCCGCTCGCGCTGCGCGCTTTCGGCCGCCACCATCATGGCCGGCGCGGGCGGTGCCGGCGCGGCAGCCGGCATCGGCGCCATCAACTGCTTGCTCGACGCCGCTGCCGGAGGTGCGCCTTTCGGCCAGGCGCGGTTCCACCAGTGCTCGCGTTCGGCGAACTGCCGGGCCAGCGTGTCCAGGCGCGTGCGGCGGGCGCTGGCCTCGTCATCCAGCTTCACCGCGTGCAGCCGGTCGTAGTCCCGCTGCAACGGCGCCGCCGGCCGGATGCCGTAGCGCAGGTAGTCGTCCAGCGTTTCCAGCACCAGCAGCGAGGTATCGGCGCCCACCAGCCCGAAGCGCTGCGACAGTGCCTGGATGGCGGCACGATTGCCTGCCGGGTCTGCGGCCAGCTCGCGACGACGCGCGTCTGCCCAGGCATGGGCGACCAGTGCGCCGCCGGTATCGCGCGCCTGCGCCAACGGTATCGTCAGCGCCTGGCGGCCACCGCCTGCAGCCGGCACCTGCAGCCGCAGCACGCCGTTCGCGTGCTGCATCCGGGCCAGCACGCGCACCCAGCCCTGGCCAGCGCGTTCGGCATCCACGATCAGGTTGTTCAGCCCGTCGCCTTCGGCCTGCACGTTGCCCGGGTTGTCCCGCAGCAGGCGCGCTGCCATCGATTCCACATCATGGCTGCCGTTCAACACCAGCAGCTGGCCCTGCCCTGCACGCGCCCACGCACGCAGCCGGTCGCTGTCGGTGCGTGCACCGGCGCCACTGAGCGCATACAGGCGCTGGTTCGTACGCAATGCGGGGCGCTCGCGCTTGCCGTAGTTGGCCAGCCCGTCGCTGACCAGCAGGTACTCGTCGATATCGGGCTGCGCGGTCCAGTCGCCCAGCGCACTGGCACCGTCGTAGGGCAAGGCCTCCAGGTGCCGGCGCAGCGCGCTCCAGTCGCCGTTGCGGATCGCGAAACGACGGGCCGGCTCGGCGCGATCGCGCAGCACGGTCAGCTGTACCTCGCCATTGCCGATGGCGGCGAAGTAGCGCTCAAGCACGGCCAGTTCCGCGGCAGTGTCGCGATGGCGGGCCGAGCCGGACGCATCCCACAGCAATCCGACGCGATGCGGCAAGGTGCGTTGGCGGGTCTGCACCGGCACAGGCACCTGCACCATCACATAGTGGTCGCCATCGAAGTCACCCCGCACCGCATCCAGCCCGCGCGGCAGCGGCAGGGTCCAGCCCAGCTGATCCGGCAACTGCTTGCCGCTGCCCTGCCACTGGGCGCGCCAAGCGCCGTCGCGCAGCGCCAGGGCCAGCGTCGGCGGTCCGTGCGTCACCGGTACGCCGGTGGCGACCGCGTCCAGCTGCAGCTGTACCGCGCTGGCCTGGCCCACGAACTGCAGCGGCAGGGTCCAGCGCAGGCCCTCCCTGCCCACCGGCAGGGCCTCACGCACGGTCAGCGCGACCCGGCGCGCGCCCAGCGCTGGAATGGGGTAAATGCGCAGGCGGAACTGGTTGCCGGAGGTCTGCTCCAGCAGGCCCGGGTCAACCCGGCGCCGCTCGATTGCCTCGAACACCTGCCGTCCCTGCGCCTTGGGCACGGGCACCGCATCGCGCAGCACGCCGTCGATATCCAGCGCGAACGCGGTCACCTGCTGGCCCTCGGCCAACGGGAATTCCAGCGCCCCCTCCAACACGCGCCGGTTCGGGTTGCGGAACACCAGTTCGATACGGGTCTCGGCCAGACCGGCCGCCACATGGCTGTCGATGCGCGCCTGCTCCAGCTGCACCGGCTGTTCCGCACCGGCCACCTTCAGCAACGGCTCGACCACGCGCTGCGCTGCCGCCGTCGGCACGCCCGCTCCCCCGCCCACCCACAGCAACAACCCCAAGCCGATACCGCGCAGCACGCTGTCCATGTGACGCTCCTGATCCGATGACGAAGGGTTGAACGCACCAGCACCGGAAACGGGGTTGGACAGCACGCCCCCTGCTGGTCCACGATCCTTCCCCCATGGAATGTTGTCGAAGAAGGATGTCCGCATGCGCCTGTCCCTGATCCCCCTGCTTATTGCCGGCCTGCTCCCGGTCGCACACGCCGCACCGGCCGGCGCGATCACGCCCGGCGTGGCATTCAGCCATGAGGACTGGACCTTGGCCTGCGACAACACCCGCACCTGCCGGGCTGCCGGATACCAGAACGAGGACGCCGGCGGCGATCCGGTCTCCGTGCTGCTCACCCGGCGCGGCGGGCCGGACCAGCCGATCGGGGCCGAGCTGATGCTGGGCGACTACGAGGAAAGCGACCTGCCGGGCACTGTCACCCTGCGCATCAACGGCACCGCGCTGGGCACTGTGGCGGACAACACCCGCTTCTCTGCGGCGCAGGTGACGGCACTGCTCAAGGCCCTGGTGAAGGACAGCAGCATCGAGCTGATCGGCGACAACGGCCGCCAATGGACCCTCTCCGACCGTGGCGCATCGGCGGTGCTGCTGAAGATGGACGAATTCCAGGGTCGGCTCGGCACGCCGGGCGCGATCCTGCGCAAAGGCAGCCGGGCCGAAGCCAGCGTGCCCGCCTCACTGCCGGTACCGGTGGTGACCCTGCCCCGGCGCGTGGCCACGCGCCCGGCCGACGAAGCCCTGGCGAACGCCCCGGCGCTTCGTGCCGCACTGGCCGCCGCGACCTCGCAGGACGACTGCGAATCACTGCACCCCACCGAGGGCACCTATGCGGACGAAGGCCCCCAGGCAATCGCGGTCAAGCGCCTGGACAACCGCCGGCTGCTGGTGTCCATGACCTGCTGGCGCGGTGCCTACAACGCGGGCAGCGGCTACTGGGTGGTCAACGACTACGCACCTTACCAACCCGCTTACATCACCAACCTGGGCGTGGACGACGACGTGCTGACCATCTCGGCCTCGCACAAGGGCCGCGGCCTGGGCGACTGCTGGTCCAGCGCCAGCTGGGCGTGGAACGGCACCACATACGTCAAGACATCAGACAGCACCACCGGCCTGTGCCGCCTGGTCGCCGCAGGCGGTGCCTGGGACCTGCCCACGCTGGTAACCGAGGTGAAGGAGGCTCCCTGAGCCGCCCGCAGGGTCAGAACGGGAACACGGTCGAGGTTGCCTGCGCGGCATTGAACAGGCGCTGCAGCAGCAGGTAATCGCCCTCGGCACTGTCGTTGGTGACAAAGCGATGGGCCTGCTGATCCATGCCGCCTCGATAGAAGACCATGAACTGGTTGGCTTCCAGATTCCGGTTGAAGTCGTGCCGAACCGTCATGCTGAACTCCGGTGTGCCCACCGAGACATCGTCACCCTCCGCATCGAACAGCCACGCCAGTTCGCCAGCCTCCGTCTTCAGGAGGACCTTTTCCAGGAACGTCAATAGACCGGTCGGCAGCATCATTCTTCAACTCCTCTTCGTTCCAGCGTCTCCACGCTTGACTTGATCCTGACCAGATAATCGCTGAGCGTGTGGCGGGCCTCCCGGCTCATCGTCGCGCTTGTCGTGTTATGGATTGCCTTCAGGATGATCATTTCCGCATCGTTCAACAGGGGCGTGAGCGAAGGGCGCTGGGTGAGGTCCTTCGCGTAACGCGCATCCAGCCGCGCCAGGAAGCGGCGCGCCATCTGCAGCGCCCTCAAGGCCGCACTATAGTCTTTTCGCTGAACTTTCGAGCTCACGTCATCTATCAAAGAGATGACTTCGATAGCTAGAACCTTTGCTTGCTGGTGTGCGGCACGCGCAAAGGCCTTCCTTACTGCCTTTCCAGCGGTTCCGGCATGCACGATCTCCCCGATGGCAACAACCAGCGCCACCAATGTCGCGCCTCCGCACCAGTAATTGAAGACGTTGATGCTGTCGGAATTGCCCCACTCCCCCTTCAGATGGACGAGCGATGCGCAGACCAACAGCGTGGCAACCAGGTAGGTCCAGCGAACATGCGACATGTCTTTCGCCACTCCCCAAGCCAACATGGCGGGCAATGGCGTGACACTACGTGTCTCGATCCGGCGCCACAGTAGGCGCAGTCCCAATCACGCGTCGGCGCAGTGCTCGATGATCAGCTGGATCGCACCGCCGCCGCGGTAGTCGTCGCTGACCAGGCGATAGGCGATGTGCACGTTGTTGGCCGGCGCGTTGCCGCGCCAGCCACTGAAGTGGATGGCGTTGATCGGCTCGGCGCGGCCGGGCACGCGCAGGCTGAGCTTGAGATGCTTTTCCTTCAGCACCTGCCAGCGCGCCACCTGGAAGTGGCCATCGAACAGCGGCTCCGGGAAGCCCTGCCCCCACGGGCCGGCCAGGCGCAACGCTTCGGCGTGCTGGAAATCCAGCTCGGCCGGGGCAAGTTCGCCATCGCTCATCAGCAACTGCTGCAACGCAGCCGGATCCATGCTGGCTTCGACCACGGCGACGAAGGCGTGCTGGAACTCCTGCAGCCGTGCGTGCGGAAGGCTCAGGCCGGCCGCCATCGCGTGGCCGCCGAACTTGTCGATCAGTCCAGGGTGGCCCGCGTTGACCAGCGCCAGCGCGTCACGGATGTGGAAACCGGCAATCGACCGCGCCGACCCCCGCAGCGAATCACTGCCGGGTTCGGCGGGCGCAAACGCAATCACGGGCCGGTGCAGGCGATCCTTCATCTTCGATGCCACCAGGCCCACCACGCCCGGGTGCCATTCGGCATCGAACAGGCAGGCCGCAATCGGGCGCTCGCCTTCGGCGGTCAGCACCGCGCGGGAGACCGCGAGCTCGGCATCATCGGTCATCAGCTGCTGCACGGCACGCCGCTCGGCGTTGATCTGCTCCAGCGTCTGCGCGATCTCGCGGGCCTGGCTGCGGTCTTCGGTGAGCAGCAGTTCGATGCCCAGCGCCATGTCTTCCAGCCGGCCGGCCGCGTTCAGGCGTGGGCCAAGGGCGAAGCCGATATCCGTGGCACTCAGCCGCGCCGCATCGCGGCCACTGGCCTCGATCAGCGCCTGCAGGCCGACACAGCCGTGGCCGGCCCGCAGCCGGCGCAGACCCGCCGACACCAGCGCCCGGTTGTTCGCATCCAGGGCGACCAGATCGGCCACGGTGCCAACCGCGACCAGGTCCAGCAGGGTCAGCAGGTCCGGCTCGGCACCCGTGGCAAACGCCCCCTGCACGCGCAGGTGCCGACGCAGGGCCATCAACACATAGAAGATCACGCCGACACCGGCCAGCGCCTTGCTCGGGAACGCATCACCGTTGATGTTGGGATCGACGATCGCATCGGCCGGCGGAAGCTGTTCGCCCGGCAGGTGGTGGTCGGTGACCAGCACCTTCCAACCGAGCGCCTTGGCCGCGGTCACGCCGGCATGGCAGGCAATTCCATGGTCGACGGTGACCAGCAGACCGGGCTGCAGCGGCGCCAGCTCGGCTACCAGCGACGGCGACAGGCCGTAACCGTGCAGCATGCGGTTGGGTACCGCATGCACGACGTCGCGTGCGCCGAGCATGCGCAGGCCGCGCACGCCGACCGCGCAGGCGGTGGCGCCATCACAATCGAAATCGCCTACGACAAGGATGCGCTCATCGGCCGCAATCGCCGCGGCCAGCAGGTCCACGGCGGCCTGCATGCTGCCCATCAGTTCCGGTGCGTGCAGCTGGGCCAGCTTCGGCTGCGCCTGTGCCGCATCGGTAACCCCGCGCGCCGCGTACAGGCGCTGCAGCAGCGGCAGCATGTCGCCCGGCCAGTCGCCGGGCATGGCAACAGGACGGCGTTGGATCTGGAGGGAATCAGCAGAGGTCAAGGCGGGCTCGATGAACAGCGCGAACGCCGATGGCCACCATGATACCCGGCATCAATCGTGCAGCTGTACCGCCTTCTTCCAGAACCGCCAGCGCTGGGCCTTGTCCAGTTCGAACCGGGCGCCATCCTCGAAATCCAGCACCAGCCGACGCAGTTCGCCGCGCTGCAATGCCGACAACAGCGGTCGGATCGCATCGTTGCCCAGCTGTTCCAGCGAACGCAGCTGGCGTAGGTCTACCAGCGCATCCACCTGCTGGTCGCCATCGGCCTGCACGCCGGCCGCCTTGGCCAAGGCCTGCAGCAGCGCGTCGCGGCTGCGGACCTGCGCGTGGGCGGTACGCACCGCCCCGGGCAGCTCACCGCCACCCCAGAACCACAGCGAATTGACCGCCCGCTTGCCGGCTGCCAGGCGCTGCACGTTCCACGGGTGCTGGTGCAGCACCACCTGGGCTTCAGTCAACAACGCCCGCCAGCGACGCCCGGCGTCGCCTTCGGGCAGGTGCGCGAACAGATCATCGCCCAGCACGTCATCGGGCGCGGCGAACGCCGGAAGCGTGGTGCCTGGCGGCAAGCGCAGGTACCAGCGCGACGGCGTCGGCGCATCCAGGGTAAATCCATATCCGGCAAACAGCGGCTGCAGCGCCGGCAGCAACGCCGCCACGTCATCGGCCTCAAGCCGCAGCGTGTCGCCGTGTCCCATCATCCGCGCGCCGTGCATGTCCGGCACCACGTTGGCCGGGTCCGCACGCAGCCACACGCCGTCGTGGGCATCGCCCACATCCAGCTGCCGGGTCAGTGCCGCCACCGGCCAATCGGCCGGCTGCAGCTGGAAATGCCGCTGCAGCTGGGCCCGCTCGCCGGCATCGACCCGGCTGCGCTCGGCACGGCCGAGCGCCTTGGCCACGTCATCAGGCAACGCCGCCGCCGGGAAGCGGCTGCGCGCCGGCAGCAACAGGGTTGCCGTGGCCATGGTCAGGTCAGTCCAGGTACTCGACGCTGACGATTTCGTACTCGCGTTGCCCGGCCGGGGCGTCGATCACGATGCTGTCGCCCTCGTTCTTGCCGATCATGGCACGCGCCACCGGCGAGGAGATCGCGATCAGGCCGAGTTTGATGTCGGCCTCCAAGTCGCCCACGATCTGGTAGCGCTTCTCTTCATCGCTTTCCACATCGGCCAGCTTGACGGTAGCGCCGAACACGACCTTGCTGCCGGCATTGAGCTTGGTGATGTCGATGATCTCGGCATGCGAAAGCTCGCCTTCCAGCTGCTTGATGCGGCCTTCGATGAAGCCCTGCTCTTCGCGCGCGGCGTGGTACTCGGCGTTCTCCTTGAGATCGCCGTGCTCACGTGCCTCGGCAATGGCCGCGATGACCTTGGGGCGCTTGACCGACTTCAGCTGGTCAAGCTCTTCGCGCAGACGCTGCGCGCCCTTCAGGGTAATCGGTGCTCTCATGCGTTCAACTCCTTGTGCAGCTCCTGCAGCGACCAGACCGGGCCGGTACCGCGGAATTCCAGTGATTGCACCAGCGCCTTGGCGCCGGCAATGGTGGTCGAATAGGTGACGCGGTGCTGCAGCGCCTCGCGACGGATCGAGAACGAGTCGTTGATCGCCGCACGCCCTTCGGTCGTGTTGACGATATACACGATCTCGCCGTTCTTGATCGAATCGACGATGTGCGGGCGGCCTTCAACGACCTTGTTGACGATCTCGCACTGCATGCCGTGCTCCTGCAGCCACGCCGCGGTGCCGCGTGTGGCGACCAGGCTGTAACCGCGCTCAAGCAGTGCCTGTGCGACCGGCAGCACGCGCTTCTTGTCCGGGTCGCGGACCGACACGAAGGCCTTGCCCAGCGGCGGGGCCTTGATGCCGCCGGCCTCCTGCGCACGTGCGAAGGCGGCGCTGAAGCTGCGGCCCACGCCCATCACCTCACCGGTGGAACGCATTTCCGGCCCGAGGATCGGATCGACGCCCTGGAACTTGGCGAACGGGAAGATCGCTTCCTTGACCGAGTAGTAGTCCGGCACGATTTCCTTGGTCGCGCCCTGCTCGGCCAGGGTCTTGCCGGCCATGCAGCGCGCGGCGATCTTGGCCAGCGGCATGCCGGTGGCCTTGGACACGAACGGCACGGTGCGCGAGGCACGCGGGTTCACTTCCAGCAGGTACACGATGTCCTCGCCGTTGTCGCCGGCCTGGATCGCGAACTGGGTGTTCATCAGGCCGACCACGTTCAGGGCCTTGGCCAGCTCCACCACCTGGCGGCGCAGCTCGGCCTGGGTCTCGGCCGACAGCGAGTACGGCGGCAGCGAGCAGGACGAATCGCCCGAATGCACGCCGGCTTCTTCGATGTGCTCCATCACGCCGCCGATCAGCACGTTGCCGTCCTTGTCGGCAATGATGTCCACGTCCACTTCCACGGCGTTGTCCAGGAAGCGGTCCAGCAGCACCGGCGAATCGTTGGAAACCTTGACCGCATCGCGCACGTAACGCGCCAGGTCGGACTCACCGTAGACGATTTCCATCGCACGGCCGCCCAGCACGTAGCTCGGGCGCACCACCAGCGGGTAGCCGATCTCGCGGGCCAGCAGCAGGGCTTCCTGGTCGTTGCGGGCGATGCGGTTCGGCGGCTGCTTCAGGCCCAGCTTGTCCACCAGCTGCTGGAAGCGTTCGCGGTCTTCGGCCAGGTCGATGGAATCGGGCGAGGTGCCGATCACCGGCACGCCATTGGCTTCCAGCGCGCGCGCCAGCTTCAGCGGGGTCTGGCCGCCGTACTGCACGATCACGCCCTTGGGCTGTTCCAGCTCGACGATTTCCAGCACGTCTTCCAGCGTCAGCGGCTCGAAGTACAGGCGGTCGGAGGTGTCATAGTCGGTCGAGACGGTTTCCGGGTTGCAGTTGACCATGATGGTTTCGTAACCGTCATCGCGCAGAGCCAGTGCCGCGTGCACGCAGCAGTAGTCGAACTCGATGCCCTGGCCGATGCGGTTCGGACCGCCGCCCAGGATCATGATCTTGTCGCGGTTGCTCGGCGCCGCTTCGCACTCGTCCTCGTAGGTCGAATACAGGTAGGCGGTGCTGGTGGAAAACTCGGCGGCGCAGGAATCCACGCGCTTGTACACCGGGCGCACCTTGAGCGCACGGCGCAGTGCGCGCACGCCCGCTTCATTGGTGCCGGTCAGCTCGGCCAGGCGCGCATCGGAGAAACCGGCGCGCTTGAGCTTGCGCAGGCGGGCGGCATCGAGCGCGTCCAGGCCATCGGCAGCCAGCTGGGTTTCGGCCTGGATGATCTCTTCGATCTGGTCCAGGAACCACGGGTCGATGTGCGACAGCGCGAACACGTCTTCCACGCTGAAGCCGGCGCGGAATGCATCACCCACGAAGAACAGGCGCTCGGGGCCCGGGGCCTTGAGTTCACGCTTCAGGGTGGTGATGTCGTCTTCGTTGGCCAGGTCCAGGCCGGTCGGGTCGAGGCCGATCTTGCCGGTTTCCAGGCCACGCAGGGCCTTCTGCAGCGATTCCTGGAAGGTGCGGCCCATCGCCATCACCTCGCCCACCGACTTCATCTGGGTGGTCAGGCGGGCATCGGCAGCCGGGAACTTCTCGAAGGCGAAGCGCGGGATCTTGGTGACGACGTAATCGATCGACGGTTCGAACGAGGCCGGGGTCAGGCCGCCGGTGATTTCGTTCTTCAATTCGTCCAGGGTGTAACCGACCGCCAGCTTGGCGGCGACCTTGGCGATCGGGAAGCCGGTGGCCTTGGAGGCCAGCGCCGACGAACGCGACACGCGCGGGTTCATTTCGATGACAACGACGCGGCCGGTGGTCGGGCTGATGCCGAACTGCACGTTCGAACCGCCGGTATCCACGCCGATCTTGCGCAGCACGGCGATGGAGGCATCGCGCAGGCGCTGGTACTCCTTGTCGGTGAGGGTCTGGGCCGGGGCGACGGTGATCGAGTCACCGGTGTGCACGCCCATCGGGTCCAGGTTTTCGATGGAGCAGACGATGATGCAGTTGTCGGCGGTGTCGCGCACCACCTCCATCTCGAATTCCTTCCAGCCCAGCACCGATTCTTCCACCAGCACTTCGGTGGTCGGCGACAGTTCCAGGCCGCGGGTCACGATATCGACCAGCTCTTCGCGGTTGTAGGCGATGCCGCCACCGCTGCCGCCCAGGGTGAAGCTGGGGCGGATGATGGTCGGGTAGCCGACGCGGGTCTGGATGTCGATGGCTTCTTCAAGCGTGTGGGCCACGGCCGCGCTCGGGCACTCCAGGCCGATCTCGCCCATGGCCACGCGGAACAGCTCGCGGTCTTCGGCCATGCGGATCGCTTCGCGCTTGGCGCCGATCAGTTCGACGTTGTACTTCTCCAGCACGCCGTTGTCGGCCAGGTCCAGCGCGCAGTTCAGCGCGGTCTGCCCACCCATGGTCGGCAGCAGTGCGTCGGGCCTTTCCTTGGCGATGATCTTTTCGACCGTCTGCCAGTTGATCGGCTCGATGTAGACGGCGTCGGCCATCTCCGGGTCGGTCATGATGGTGGCCGGATTGCTGTTGACCAGCACCACGCGGTACCCCTCGTCACGCAGGGCCTTGCAGGCCTGGGCGCCGGAGTAATCGAACTCACAGGCCTGGCCGATGACGATCGGGCCGGCACCGATGATGAGGATGGTCTTTAGGTCAGTGCGCTTGGGCATTGTCTTCTCTAAGTCAGTACAGCGTGTCAGGGGTCGCAGCGCCGCGCCGAAGGCAGCGGCGTCTCGAATCAGGCCTTGGCCTGCGCCATCAGGGTGATGAAGCGGTCGAACAGCGGGCTGACGTCGTGTGGGCCCGGCGAGGCTTCGGGGTGGCCCTGGAAGGAGAACGCCGGCACGTCGGTGCGGGCGATGCCCTGGTTGGTGCCGTCGAACAGCGAGCGGTGGGTCACGCGCAGGGTGGCCGGCAGCGTGGATTCATCCACCGCGAAGCCGTGGTTCTGCGAGGTGATCATCACGCGGCCGTCGTCCAGGTCCTGCACCGGGTGGTTGGCACCGTGGTGGCCGTGGCCCATCTTGACGGTCTTGGCGCCGGAGGCCAGCGCCAGCAGCTGGTGGCCCAGGCAGATGCCGAACACCGGCACCTTCCTGTCCAGGAACACCTTGATCGCTTCAATGGCGTAGTCGCACGGTTCCGGGTCGCCCGGGCCGTTGGACAGGAACACGCCATCGGGGTTCATCGCCAGCACTTCGGCGGCCGGGGTCTGGGCCGGCACCACGGTGATGTCGCAGCCGCGCTCGGCGAGCATGCGCAGGATGTTGAGCTTGGCGCCGAAATCATAGGCCACCACCTTGTACTGCGGGGCGGCGCTGACGAACGTGTTGGAATCCAGGTCGAGCTGGCCCTCGTTCCAGCTGTAGGCCTTGTCGGTGCTGGTCACCTTGGCCAGGTCCATGCCCTTCAGGCCGGGGAACTTGCGTGCCGCTTCCAGGGCGATGTCGACGTTGATGTCGTCACCGGCCATCAGCGCGCCGTTCTGCGCGCCGCGCTCGCGCAGGATGCGGGTGAGCTTGCGGGTGTCGATGCCGGAAATGGCGACCACGCCACGCTGCAGCAGCCAGTCCTGCAGTGAGACCTGGCTGCGCCAGTTGCTGGGACGGCGCGGCACGTCGCGCACGATCAGGCCCGCCGACCACACTTTGCGGGCTTCGTCGTCCTGGTCGGTAAGGCCGGTATTGCCGATATGCGGGTAGGTCAGCGTGACCATCTGCCGGGCGTAGGAGGGATCAGTCAGCACTTCCTGGTAACCGGTCATGGCGGTGTTGAACACCACCTCACCGACGGACAGGCCGGGCGCGCCTACGGATTCGCCCTCGAATACGGTGCCGTCTTCGAGGACGAGGATTGCGGCTTGGGTCACGGGAATCTCACTTTGGCTACCGAGGGGTCACCGAAGTCACGCCACGCTTCACGGAAAAGCGGTTGCAAAAAAGCGCGGACTGCGGTGCGGGACCGGTCCGGCTGTCGTGATTCGGCGAGCGGGAATTGTAAAGGCAACCCCCCTCCAACGCCAGCGTTTGCTTGCAATGGGCAGCGTACGGGAGCGTCCGGCCACCCTGGGGTTCAGGCGTGGCCGGTGTACGCGTTCAGGTTGCGCTGGCGGCGAGCAGGTCGCGCACGCGGTAGCTGGCGGGGGCGCGCCCGTTCAGCTGCACGGCGGCGAACAGGGCGCCACGGGCGAAGATGTCGCGGTTGGTGGCGCGGTGGGTCAGTTCGATGCGCTCGCCGAGGCCGGTGAACTGGACGAGGTGTTCGCCGACGATGTCGCCAGCGCGCAGGCTGGCGTAGTGCGGCTGGGCGCCGCCCTTCTGGGCGGCGGCGCCGAGGGTGAGTGCGGTGCCGGAGGGGGCGTCTTGTTTGTGGACGTGGTGGGATTCGACGATGTCGCAGTCCCAGCCGGCCAGGGCGGCGGCGGCACGTTCGACCAGTTCATCGAGCACGGCCACGCCGAGGCTGAAGTTGGAGGCCCACACGAGCGGGATCCGGGTTGCGGCCTGGATCAGGGCCTGGCGCTGGGTTTCGCTGATGCCGGTGGTGCCGGAAACGAGGCCTGCGCCCCGCTCGACACACAAGGCCAGCACGGGATCAAAGCCTTCAGGCAGGCTGAAGTCGATGGCGACATCGAACTGGGGCGCGCCGTGGAGTTCACTGGCGGCGAAATGCGGGACGCCGTCGACCACGCGCTGGGCGGGCGAGCGGCGGGTGACGGCGGCAACGACCTGCAGGTCGTCGCGTTCGGCAGCCAGGCGCAGCAGGGCCTGGCCCATGCGGCCGGACGCACCGTGGATGAGCAAACGAATGGGAGGAGTAGTCATGCCCGCAGGCTAGCGAATGGGTTTGGATTGGGCAATCGCCAACGTCAACGCCAACATCAAAAGCGTCGGCTCTGCGTTGCCGTCTGGCAGGGCGGGTCGGGGGCAGGCCCGCCCTCTACAGATTGTCGGTGACGGAGAACAAGAGCTTGGAGCTTTACTCGATCAATGTTGCTTGGGCTGAGTGGGGCCGCAGCTGTCGCAACCACCACAGGCGCCGCCACTGCCGGTGGCCGGCGGTGCTATGCGGCGGCCCAGTGCCTGCAGCCAGGTGGCGCGCTGGGGTTTGATCAGCCCGAGCGCTATCGCGCCGCGCGCTTTGCGCACGGTGCCGGGGAACTGCTTCTTCAGCACTACCCAGGCGCTGATCAGGACGATCAGCGCGACCACGATGTACTGCAGGAGCAGGCCGGTGCTCATCAGCCGCCGCCCAGGGCCACGGTCACCTGGTAGGTGACCAGCGCGGCGACGTAGGCGGCCGCGAACAGGTAGAAGGTGGCAAAGCCGACCTGCTTCCAGGAGTTGGTTTCGCGCTTGATGGTGGCCAGGGTGGAGATGCACATCGGGGCGTAGATGAACCACACCAGCAGGGACAGGCCGGTGGCCAGCGACCAGCCGTTGGCGACCACCGGGGTCAGGGCCTGGATGGCGGCGTCATCGTCGGCGGCGGACAGGGCGTAGATGGTGGCGAGCGAGGACACAGCCACTTCGCGGGCACCCATGCCGGGGATCAGTGCGATGCAGATCTGCCAGTTGAAGCCCAGCGGGGCGAAGAACACGGCCATGGCATGGCCGATCTGGCCAGCGAAGCTGTAATCGATGGCCGGCATGGTCGCGTTTTCGGGGGCACCCGGGAACGACAGCAGCACCCACAGCAGGATGGTCAGCGAGAGGATGATGCCGCCCACGCGCTTGAGGAAGATCATGCCGCGCTCGTACAGGCCCACGGCCAGGTCGCGCGGGTGCGGAATGCGGTAGGACGGCAGTTCGAGCATCAGCGGGTGTTCGCTCTTGTCGCGGCGCCACTTCTTCATCACCCACGACATCGCCAGTGCGCTGAAGATGCCGGCCGCATACAGGGCGAACAGGATCAGGCCCTGCTGGCTGACGAAGCCCCACAGGGTCTTCTGCGGGATGAACGCGCCGATCAGCAGGGCGTACACCGGCAGGCGTGCCGAGCAGGTCATCAGCGGGGCGACCAGAATGGTGGCGAGGCGGTCACGCGGGTCCTGGATGCTGCGGGTGGCCATGATGCCGGGCACCGCGCAGGCGAAGCTGGAGAGCAGCGGGATGAACGAACGGCCGGACAGGCCGGCCGAGGCCATCATGCGGTCGAGCAGGAACGCGGCACGCGGGAGGTAGCCCGACTCTTCCAAGGCCAGGATGAAGGCGAACAGGATCAGGATCTGCGGCAGGAACACCACCACCCCGCCCACGCCGGCGATGATGCCGTCGGTGAGCAGGCTGGTCAGCGGGCCGGGCGGAAGGTTGGCGCCCACCACCTCGCCCAGCCAGCCGAAGCCGGCCTCGATGCCGTCCATCATCGGCGTGGCCCAGGCGAATACCGCCTGGAAGATCAGGAACATCACCACGATCAGGGTCATCAACCCGAACACCGGGTGCAGCAGCCAGCGGTCCAGTGCGTCGTCGATCTTCGCAGTGCGGGTGGGCATGCTGACCGCGGCGGCGAGGATGCCGCGCACCTGGGCGTGGTAATCCGTTTCCCCGGCGACCGCCGCCACCAGCGGGGCATCCAGGTGCGGCACCATCGCATCCAGGCGTTCGACCAGCGCCTGGGCGCCGTTGCGGCGCACGGCCACGGTTTCCACCACGGGCACGCCCAGGGCCTGCTCCAGCGCCGGCACGTCGATCCTGATGCCACGGCGCTCGGCCGCATCCACCATGTTCAGCGCCACGATCATCGGCTTGCCCAGCTCGCGCAGTTCCAGCGCGAAGCGCAGGTGCAGGCGCAGGTTGGTGGCGTCGATCACGCACAGCAGCACGTCGGGGGCGGCCTCGCCCGGGTAGAAACCCCGGCACAGGTCGCGGGTGATTGCTTCGTCCAGGCTGGCCGGCTGCAGGCTGTAGGCGCCCGGCAGGTCGAGCACGGCGAATTCACGGCCAGATGGCGCGCGCAGGCGGCCTTCCTTGCGCTCCACGGTCACGCCGGTGTAGTTGGCGACCTTCTGGCGGCTGCCGGTGAGCTGGTTGAACAGCGCGGTCTTGCCGCTGTTGGGGTTGCCGACCAGGGCAATGCGCAGGGTGGCGGCGTTCATGCGGCCGCTCCATCTGCAACGGCAGTGATGTCGATGCGCCTGGCTTCGGAAATCCGCAGGGCGAAACGGGTGAACCCGACCTGCACCAGCAGCGGTTCGCCGCCGATGGGACCACGGGCTACCAGACGCACATCTTCACCCTTGACGAAGCCCAGTTCCCTGAGCCGGCGGGCGATGGCGTCGTTTGCATGGAGGTCGCGCACCGATTCCACCAGAGCGGAGCCGTGCAGCGGCAGATCGGACAACGTCACAGGTCGCCTTCGGTCGATAAGAATGGTTATCAATTCTAGCATCGCCGCGCCGCGTCATGGCCCGGGCCGCATGGGCCGCTATGATCCATACATGTATGGAGCAGGCGCAGGCCCCCGATGAGTGACGCTTTACGAATTGAACGCAGCGCGGCCGTGCTGACCCTGTGGCTGAACCGCCCTACCCTGCACAACGCCTTCGACGCCGGGCTGATCGCGCAGCTCACCGCCGCGCTGGAAGCGGCCGGCCGCGACGCGCAGGTCCGCGCGGTGGTGCTGGCCGCCACCGGGGCTTCTTTCTCGGCCGGCGCGGACATGCAGTGGATGCGCGGCATGGCTGCGGCCAGCGAGGAGGACAACCGGCAGGATTCGCTGGCGCTGGCCCGGCTGATGCGCACCCTGGATGAGCTGCCCAAGCCGACCATCGCCCGCGTGCACGGGGCGGCGTTCGGCGGCGGGGTCGGCCTGGTGGCCTGCTGCGATATCGCCATTGCCAGCACCACCGCCCGCTTCGGCCTGACCGAAAGCCGGCTGGGCCTGCTGCCGGCGGTGATCTCGCCTTATGTGATCGATGCGATCGGCCCGCGCCAGGCGCGGCGCTGGTTCGCCACCGGCGAGCATTTCGACGCCGACACCGCCCTGCGCATCGGCCTGGTCCACCAGCTGATCGAACCTGAACGGATCGACGAAGCGGTTCAACGCCAGCTGGGCCTGCTCGACAAGGCCGGCCCGATCGCCTCGTCGTCGGCCAAGGAACTGGTGCGCCGGGTCAGCCTTGGGCGCGACCGCGACGCAACCGACCGCGACAATGCCGCCCTGATCGCCCGCCTGCGGGTGTCCGAGGAAGGCCAGGAGGGTCTCGGCGCTTTCCTGGACAAGCGCGCGCCCCATTGGGTTACCCAGGACTGAAGGGCCCCGGGCCCACGCACCCGCGGGCTGGCCGCTTTGCCGCCCATCCCGCGTATCCCCCTTTCATGGCCCACAGGGAAACCTGGGTCGCTCCACTTCGCCAGGAACGTTCGTGACTCCATCCCCCACCCGTCCACTGCAGGCTGTGCGTCTTCCCTCCCATGGGGAGCATCGGCATGGATGATTTCGTACGCATCGTCGAAGTCGGTCCGCGCGACGGACTGCAGAACGAAGCCCAGCCGGTGGCCACCGCCGACAAGATCGAGCTGATCCGCCAGCTCTCGCTGACCGGCCTGCGCACCATCGAAGCCACCAGTTTCGTCAGCCCGCGATGGGTACCGCAGCTGGCCGACGCCGCCGAGGTCTATGCCGGCATCGAACGCCGCCCGGGTATCGCCTACCCGGTGCTGGTGCCCAACGAGCAGGGCTACGACCGTGCCCGCGCGGTGGGCGTGGAGGAAGTGGCGGTGTTCACCGCCGCCTCGGAAACCTTCAACCGCACCAACACCAATGCCGGCATCGACGAATCGCTGGCGCGCTTCGCACCGATCCTCGAGCGCGCCCGCGTCGACGGAGTGAAAGTGCGCGGCTACGTGTCCACCGTGCTCGGGTGCCCTTACCAGGGCGAGGTCGCCGTCAGCGAAGTGGTGCGCGTTGCACGCGCGCTGCACGACATGGGCTGTTACGAAATTTCGCTGGGCGACACCATTGGCGTCGGCACGCCGCGCAAGGCCCGCGCCATGCTGCGCGCGGTGGCCAGCGAAGTGCCGATGCCGGCCCTGGCCGTGCATTTCCACGATACCTACGGCCAGGCGCTGGCCAACATCGATGCATGCCTGGAGGAAGGCGTGCGCGTGGTCGATTCGGCCGTGTCCGGTGCCGGCGGCTGCCCTTATGCCAAGGGTGCCAGCGGCAACGTGGCCAGCGAAGACGTCGTGTACCTGCTGCATGGCATCGGCATGCGCACCGGCATCGATCTGCCGGCGCTGGCCGCCACCGGCCGCTGGCTGGCCGCGTGGCTCGGCCGCGAAACCGGCAGCAAGGCCGGCAGGGCCCTGGCCGCGACATGAGCCGACGCCGCCCGCGCACGGATGCAGCGGTCGGTGATCACCTCACCGGGCACGTCGACGCGCTGGCGGCCCTGGAAGAGGCGCTGGCGCAGCCGCCCGGCGACGACCTGCATGCCCTGCTGCGCGATGTGCAGCAGGCGCTGCAGGAAGCGATGGACGACCGCCAGCTGGCGCTGCGCCGCTACGCGGCACTGTTTGATGCGGTGCCTGATCCGGTCAGCATCCTCAGCGAATCCGGCGTGGTGCTGGATCTCAACAAGGCCGGCATCCGCGCCTATGGCCGGGCCCGCGAAGACATCATCGGCCAGCCGATCGAGCTGCTGAATCCGGACCTGCCCAGCGATCACCTTGATCCGGTCTGGGAAGCCTTGCGCCGGGGCGAAACCTACGTCATCGAAGTCACCAACATGCGCGGTGACGGCAGCCGCTTCCCGGTGGAAGTGCATTCGGCCGGCTTCGAGCACCAGGGCGAGCACTGCATCGTGGCGGTGGCGCGCGACCTGAGCAGCCGCTGGCAGGCCGAATCGCGCTACCGGCTGCTGATGGAATCCATCGACAAGGGCGTGATCCTGTTCGACCGCGACCTTCACGTGGTTTCGGCCAACCCGGCCGCGCACCGTATCCTGGGCACGCAGGGCAATGGCGGCAGCCTGCAGGCGATGCTGGCCCCGGACGACTGGATCAGCGTGGACGAACACGGCCATCCGCTCACCCGCGACCAGTGGCCGGCAGCAGAAGCACTGCTGCGCGGGCGCATCGTCCGCAGCACCATTGTCGGCCTGTACCACCGCCCACGCGGGCGGATGATCTGGATTTCCACCACCAACGTGCCGGTGTACGGCAATGGACGCGACTGCCCCGATCACGTGTTCGGGCTGTTCAGCGACATCACCGAACTCAAGCGCAACAACACCCTGTTCGACCGCGCCCAGTCGCTGGCCCACATCGGCGGCTGGGAATGGGACCGCGGCCTGCAGCGCCTGTACCTCACCGATGAAGCCGCGCGCATTCTTGGCCAGGAGCTGCCGCTGCAGGACATGGCGCACCTGATGGACTGCCTGCGCCTGGACGACCGCTCGCAGCTGCAGCAGGCGCTGCTGGACGTGATCGACCGCCAGGTACCTTTCGAGCTGGAGCTGCAGGGCCAGCGCAGCGACGGGCATTCGTTCTGGGTGCGCATGATCGGCGAGGCCGAGGCCGGCGACGTCAATGCCGCGCGCATCGCCGGCACCGTGCAGGACATCACCTCGCGCAAGCATGCCGAGGAAACCCTGCGCATCCAGGCCCGGACCGACCCGCTCACCGGCATCATGAACCGCGATGCGGTGCTCACCGACCTGGCCGCCCGCATGGGCAGCCCCACCCACTGCAAGGTGGGCGTGCTGTACATCGACCTGGACCGCTTCAAGACCGTCAACGACCTGCTCGGCCACAACGCCGGTGATGAACTGCTGATCGATGCCACCCGGCGCATTTCCACCGCGATCGGCACCGAAGGGCTGGTGGCGCGGTTTGGCGGCGACGAATTCCTGGTGGTGTGCGATACCCGCGACCAGCCTGACCAGCCCGAGCGCCTGGCCGAGGCGATCACCCGCGCTTTCTCCACCCCGTTCCGGTTCGGCAGCGACGAGTTCTCGGTCACCACCAGCATCGGCATCGCCCGCGCGCCACAGGACGGGCTGCGCCCGCAGCAGCTGATCCAGAACGCGGACATTGCGATGTATGACTGCAAGCGGCGCACCCGCAACGGCTGGCAGGTGTTTTCCCCGGAGCTGGCGCAGCGCCAGCACGACCGCCTGCAGATCGAAAGCCGCCTGCACCGCGCGCTGGACGACGACGAGTTCCACCTGGTCTACCAGCCGCAGGTGAACCTGCATACCGGCCAGCTGGTGGCCGCCGAAGCGCTGATCCGCTGGCGCAACTCGCAGCTGGGTGAACTGCGCCCGGACATCTTCATCGGCCACGCCGAAAGCACCGGCGACATCGTGCGGATCGGGCTGTGGGTGCTCAACGAGGCCTGCCGCCAGGTACGCCAGTGGCAGGACGACGGCCTGGGCATCGTGCGGGTGGCGGTGAACGTGTCCTACCGCCAGTTCGTCGGCGAGGACCTGGCCCGCAACGTGCGCCAGGCGCTGGACCAGTACGGCCTGCCCGGCAGCGCGCTGGAGCTGGAATTCACCGAGCGGGTATTGATCGAGGACGCGCCCGACACCCTGCAGACCTTCGCGCGGCTGCGCGAGATGGGGGTGCTGCTGACCATCGACGATTTCGGCGAAGGCTACAGCGCGCTCAACTACCTGCGCCGGCTGCCCATCCACGGGCTCAAGCTCAGCCAGATGTTCGTCGAGGGCGTGCCCGGCAACCGCTCGGACGTGGCGGTGTGTGAGGCCGTTTGCGGCATCGCCCGCAGCCTGGGACTGGGGCTGGTCGCCGAAGGCATCGAATCGGAGGAGCAGCGCCGCTTCCTGCACGGCATGGGGGTCACCGTCGGCCAGGGCTTCCTGTTCGCGCCCGGACTGTCCCCGGACGAATTCGCCCGCCGCCTGCCGCCGCGCCTCTGAGCGCCCGTCTGCGCTGCACAACGGCGAACGGGCCGGCATCCGCTAGAATCGGCGGCTCTTGAACCTGCGGGATCGTGCAATGCAGCTGTCTTCCGTCCGCGCCGTCGTCACCGGCGGTGTTTCCGGCCTCGGCCTTTCGGTGGCCCAGCACCTCGTCGCCCAGGGCGCCAAGGTGGCCCTGTTCGACCTCAATGACGACAAGGGCGCCGCCGCCGTTGCCGAGCTGGGCGCTGCCAACGCCCGCTACTTCAGCACCAATGTCAGCGACGAAACCGCCGTGGCCGCGCAGATCGACGCCGCGCACGACTTCCTGGGCGGCCTCAACGCCGTGGTCAGCTGCGCCGGCATCCTCGGCGCGGGCCGCGTGCTCGGCAAGGAAGCGCCGATGCCGCTGGCCACCTTCCAGAACACCGTCATGGTCAACCTGGTCGGCAGCTTCAACGTGGCCAAGGCCGCGGCCAACCGCATGCAGCACAACGCCGCCGGCGACGATGGCGAGCGCGGCGTGATCATCAACACCGCCAGCGTGGCCGCCTACGAAGGCCAGATCGGCCAGGCCGCCTATGCCGCCTCGAAGGGTGGCGTGGTCGGCATGACCCTGCCGATGGCGCGCGAGCTGTCGCGCTTCGGCATCCGCGTGATGACCATCGCCCCGGGCATTTTCTGGACCCCGATGGTCGATGGCATGCCGCCGGCCGTGCAGGAATCGCTGGCCGCCTCCATCCCGTTCCCGCCACGCCTGGGCAAGCCGGAAGATTTCGCCGGCCTGGTCGGCCACATCCTGACCAACACCTACCTCAACGGCGAGACCATCCGCCTCGACGGTGCGGTGCGCCTGGCACCCAAGTAAGCAAGCACCACTACCTCCCACGAACCGACCTTCATTACATGAAAGCCAACGACATCAAGAAAGGCAACGTCGTCGAATACAACAACGGCGTGTACCAGATCCGCGACATCGAGCGCAGCTCGCCGCAGGGTCGCGGCGGCAACGTCCGCTTCCGTTTCATCATGTACAGCGTGCCGGGTGGCAACAAGCTGGACGCCAGCTTCGACGCCGACGACAACCTGCCGGAAGTCGAACTGCTGCGCCGCCAGTCCACCTATTCCTACAAGGACGGCGATGCGTTCGTGTTCATGGACGATGAGGATTACACCCCGTACACCCTCGATGCCGATGTCATCGGCGATGACGCCGGGTACATCACCGATGGCCTGACCGGCATCTACGTGCAGGTCATCGATGACCAGCCGGTGGCCGTGCAGCTGCCGAGCAGCGTGGTACTGGAAGTGGTCGAGACCCCGCCGGAACTGAAGGGCGGCACCGCCACCAAGCGCCCGAAGCCGGCCAAGCTCAACACCGGCATTGAAATCATGGTGCCGGAGTACATCTCCAACGGCGAGCGCGTACTGGTCAATACCGCGACCGGCGAATTCGCCGGCCGCGCCGATTGACGTAGCGCGCTGAATCAGGGGCGCTCGGCCAAGGCCGGCGCCCCTGCGAAATCGCCACAGCCGTGGTACTGGCGTGCGCCCACCGTGAGCATCACGGTAGCCCCGAATGCCTGCCCGCTCATGTCGTCATGGCAGACCGTGCGCTGGAAGCTGACCTTGATGTCGGTGCCATCGGCGGCCTTTCCCGACCAGCCATCCTTTCCCTGGGTCGGCGCGACCACTTCAAACTTCTGCTCGCCGTAACCGGTCTCCACGCGCAGCACCGGTTTTTCGCCTGCGCTCACCTGGGCCAGCCAGCCCGGCTCGTTGCCGGTGGCACGGAACCCGGGCGGCGCTGCTGCGCTCGCGGCGGCGGCAGCGATCTCGCCTTCCTTGCCCGATCCGGTGCAGTTGCGGTCCGGCTCGCCCTTCAAGATCAGGGTGCCTTCGGTAGTGCCCTTGGTCCAGAACACGTTGCCCTGCCCGTCGCTGAACTTCGCGCCGGAGGCGGCAGTGTCCGAGGCCATCACGAAAGTACGCCCGCCGACGACCACCGTGGCCGAATCCTGGCCGCGATAGGTCGCCTGCACCGGCAGATCGACGCACTGGAAGGCGTACACGCGTTCGTCGGAAGTCGGTGCGGCCGCCGGCGGGGGAGCTTCATTGCCGGCCGCGACGGGATCGGGTGCCGCGCTGTCGGCCTGCTGCGCCGGCTGGCACGCGGCCAGGCCGGTGGCGATGGCCAGGCTGAGAATAAGGGGAGATGCGCGCATGTTCGATTCCTTGCCGATGTTCTGGTTCAACCAAGGATCGTAGCCCTGCAGGTGTGAGCGGAGGTGAAACGCGGCCGCTTTACGCCTGTTCGCGTGCCAGCTGGCGCATACGGCTTCCCAGCCGGGCCAGCGTGTCGTCGATCGTGGCCAGCTCCTGCTGCTGCGCCGCAGGCAATCGCGCGCGCATCTGCGTCTGCAACGCCGTCCATGCCGGAACGCCGCGTGCGCTGATCTGTTTTGCAGCCTCGGCCGCAATGATGCGCTCCTCCGGGCTCGGCAAGCCATAGCCGTCACCGCCCACCAACCCGGCCGGATTCACCAGCTGCCCGGCATCGTCCAGCAGCGCGAGCAACGCCGCATGCGCTGCATCATCGCCCGCATCCGAACCGCCCAGCGTCCGCTTCAACCCATCGCGCGCACGCAGTTCTTCGCGGTACCGCGCCGCCTGCTCCAGCAACAACAATGCCGAAGTGGCCCGCAATCCGCCGCGGTCCGCCCATTGCGCACGCTGCGCCGCCGGCAATGCCAACCACGCGGTCACTTTCGCCGTCGGCAATGCCAGTTCCGCGCGCGCCACATCAAACAGCTGCTGGTAATGCGACTGCGCCGACGGGAAGTAGTAGCCCATGCGCATCGCGTCGCGCCTGTCCTCCAACACCGCGCCATCCGCACGGCCCTGCCGCTCCAGCCGACGCAGCAGGCCACCGGGGCTGAGCCGGTTCAGGCCGGGATCGGCCCAGCGTGGCACGCCTTCCTGCAGCAGCTTGCCGGTTTCCACCGCGCAGTTGTTGCTGACAAAACGATAGCGCCCGTCATAGCTCCAGTGCACCTGGCCTACGCGTTCCAGCAGACCCGCGATGTCGCTTTCATCAAGCGCCAGCGGTACCGAATTCAGCCCCCGCAGCTCCAGCTGGGTGTACTCGTTGATCACCTGGTTGAGCGGCAGCACGAACAGCCGCGACGGATACGCGCCGGTCAGCCCGCGCCAGCTGGAAATCTGCACATCGCCGACGAACGCGCGGAACGATAGTACCCGGTGATGGGCCAGATCCAGCCGGCACGCCGGGCCGCGCGGACGCCCCGGCGCGCAGATCACCAGGCGCAGCATGCTGTGACCCCAGCGGCTCATCAGCTGGTCGTTGCCCTCGGCCAGCAGGTAGTCCACCGCATATACCCGCTGCGGATCCAGCTCCAGCAACGAGGCTTCGCCGGTGACATCGCCGGCCTGCACCAGCGCCACGCGCGGGTCGCACGCGGCCTGCGGCCCTGGGCCAATGTGATCTGCAAACCACGCCGCCAGCGCCGGGCGGCGACACGCGAAATCGGCATCGAGCAGGTAATGCTCGGCATTCACCGCCAGGTATTCGGCCGGGCTGTGGCGTTCGTACGGGTCGGGACTGCGTTCGGTGAACGCGTTGCCACCGCGTCCCCATCGCCACGGGTGCTGCTGCCAGCCGGCCAGGTCACGCCAGCGGCTGCTGTACGACCATCCGCCCCCAGCGGCGCGGTCCAGCACGTGGGTCAATTCATGGATCAGCGCCGCCTGCACCGCGCGTGGCAGTGGCTGGCCGGGCTGTACCTCGTCCAGCAGGCTGCGCCGCAGGGTGATCGCATTCCTGCGGGTGCGGCCATGCACCGTGTCGGGAAGCTGGTCCGACCAGGACAGGGTTACCGGGGCGACGAAGCGCGCCTGCCATGACGCAGGCAGCAACGCAGGCGCCTGCTGCAGCACCTGCTCGGCGTTCGCCCGCTGGCCAGGATCGAGTCCGTCCGCCTGCAGCTGAAGCTGCAGGGCGGCATGGGCGGCCGGGGCGGCCAGCAACGCCGCCAGGACCGCCGCGCATCGGCGCAGGGCCCAGCGGCGCGGTTGCATCAGCGGGCCAGCAGGGCCTGGGCCAGCTGCATGTCGCTGGCGTCGCGCTGGGCGGCACCGGTTTCGCGCAGGTGCAGGAGCGCCGCTTCCAGGCGGGCGCCACGGATGGCGCCGTCGGTGGCCACGAACGCAGCTGCGTCTTCGCGGGCGTCCACCACCACCTTGTCATCGTCCGAGCTGGACGAACCGGCCGAGGAGGCACCGGACGCCGAACCCGCCGAGGAGCCAGCGAAGCTGGAGGCGAATGCCGAAAGCGGCAGGGCGAGCACGGCAAACAGCAGGATCGATCGCTTCATCTTGGGTTCGTTGAGGACAGGAAGAGGCAAAGCGTATCGGCTGCGTGAAATTCTGTCGCCTGCTACAGGTCGAATACCTTGCCCGGATTCAGCAACCCTTGGGGATCAAACGCACGTTTGACCGCCTTCATCAGCGCGATTTCCGCCTCGCCGCGGGTGCTGTCCAGGTAGCCCTTCTTGACCAGGCCGATCCCATGTTCGGCCGAAATGCTGCCATCGAAGTCCTTCAGCACCTGCGCCAGCAGCTTGGTCACGTGTTCGCACTGCTGCAGGAACTGCGCATCGTCGGTGGCATCGGGCTTGAGCACGTTGATGTGCAGGTTGCCGTCGCCGATATGGCCGAACCAGACCACGTCGAAGTGCGGGTAGGCCTGCCCGATCAGCGCCTGGGTGCGCGCCATGAACGCCGGCATGGCCGAAATCCGCACCGACACATCGTTCTTGTACGGTTTGTAACGCGCCACCGCCTCGGTGATCCCTTCGCGCAGACGCCACAGCTGGGCGGCCTGCGCGTCGCTCTGGCTGACCACGCCGTCGCTGACCCAGCCCTGCTCCATGCAGGCCTCGAACGCGGCCATCGCCGCCGCCTCCTGCACCTCATCGCCAGCGGCGAACTCGGTCACCACGTAGAACGGATGCACCTCGGCGAACGGGGCCTGCGCGCCATGCGCCAGCACGTGTTCCAAAGCCCGGTCGGTGAAGAATTCGAAGGCCTGCAGCTGCATGCGTTCGCGGAACGCGGCAAACACCTGCATCAGCACCTCGAACGACGGCAACGCCAGCAGCATCACGTTGCTCGCCGGCGGCGGATCGGTGAGCTTGAGCGTGGCTTCCACGATCACGCCCAGCGTGCCCTCGGAGGCGATCAGCAGCTGGCGGAAATCGTAACCGCTGGAATTCTTGATCAGCCCCTTGTTCAGCTCAAGCAGCTCACCGCTGGCGGTGACCACCTTCAGGCCGGCAATCCACTCGCGGGTGTTGCCGTAGCGGATCACCCGGATGCCACCGGCATTGGTGGCGATATTGCCGCCGATCGAGCAGGAACCGCGTGCGGCGAAGTCGACCGGATAGATCAGGCCGTGTTCGAGCGCTGCGTTGTGGACGGCTTCCAGCGCCATGCCGGCCTGCACGGTGAGCGTACGGTCCACCGCATCGAAGGCCAGCGCCTTGTTCATCCGCTCCAGGCTGAGCACCAGCTCGCCGTTGGCCGCGACCGCGCCGCCGCTCAGGCCGGTGCGGCCCCCGGAGGGCACCACCGCCACGCCCTGGGCACTGGCCCAGCGCAGGATGGCCTGCACCTCGTCCACGTTGCCCGGCAGCGCAATGGCCAGCGGCGCCGGCGTCCAGCGCCGGGTCCAATCGCGTCCGTAGTGCTCCAGCTCGGCCGGCTCGGTGGTGAGCCGCAGCCCGGGGCAGTCCTGCAATAGCAAATCAAGGCGCGGATCAGTCATATGAACAGAGGGGCCAAGGCAATCCCAAAGGGTAGCGCACGACTGTTAGTCGTGCGACCTCGCCAACAATTGGTCGCATCTGAAACCGTCAAACCGCCCCATGGCGCACCGCACCATCCCCGCCCCGATCTGGCATAGTGGGCAGCTCCCGCCCAACATGCTGCCGCTTGCCCATGTCGCCGAAGAAGACCTCATTCCCGAAGCAGGATATCCGCGTGCTGTTGCTGGAGGGGGGTGAGCCAGACGGCCATCGACGTGTTCAGTGCGGCCGGCTATTCGCAGATCGAACTGCACAGCAAGGCCCTGCCCGAAGACGAACTGAAGGCGCGCATCGCCGAAGCGCACATCGTCGGCATCCGCTCGCGCACCCAGCTCAGCGCCGACGTGCTGGCCCATGCCAAGCGCCTGATGGCGGTGGGCTGCTTCTGCATCGGCACCAACCAGGTGGACCTGGAAGCGGCCGAGCTGGCCGGCATTCCGGTGTTCAATGCCCCCTATTCCAACACCCGCAGCGTGGCCGAACTGGTGATCGCCGAAGCGATCATGCTGACCCGTGGCATTCCGCAGAAGAACGCCGAATGCCATCGTGGCGGCTGGTCCAAATCGGCCGCCGGCAGCCATGAAGTGCGCGGCAAGACCCTGGGCATCATCGGCTATGGCCATATCGGCACCCAGGTCGGCGTCATGGCCGAAGCCATGGGCATGCAGGTGATCTTCCACGACATCGAAACCAAGCTGTCGCTGGGCAACGCCCGCGCTGCCATCGACCTGGACGACCTGCTCGCCCGCGCCGATATCGTCACCGTGCACGTGCCCGAAACGCCGGCCACCCAGTGGCTGATCGGCGCGCCGCAGCTGGCCCGCATGCGCCCGGGCGCGCACCTGATCAATGCCGCACGCGGCACCGTGGTCGACATCGATGCGCTGGATGCGGCGTTGCGCTCGGGCCACATCGGTGGCGCGGCGCTGGACGTGTTCCCGGTGGAGCCCAAGGGCAACGGCGATACCTTCGTGTCGCCGCTGACCGCGCACGACAACGTCATCCTCACCCCGCACGTGGGCGGCAGCACCCTGGAAGCACAGGACAACATCGGCGTGGAAGTGGCGGCCAAGCTGGTGCGTTACAGCGACAACGGCAGCACCCTGTCGGCGGTCAACTTCCCCGAAGTGACCCTGCCCGAGCACGAAGACAGCCTGCGCCTGCTGCACATCCACCAGAACGTGCCGGGCGTGCTGTCGAAGGTCAACGAGATCTTCTCGCGCCACAACGTCAACATCGATGGCCAGTTCCTGCGAACCGACCCGAAGGTCGGCTACGTGGTGATCGACATCACCGCCAGCGAGGAGCAGGCCACTGCTGTGCGCGAAGAGCTGGCGGCGATTCCGGGCACGCTGCGTACGCGCGTTCTGTATTGATCGCACTGCCGGCCGTGGACGTGCGCATCAACGCGCACGTTTCGCTCCGCGGTAGGGTCGCATCCCAATCGACTGCCGATAACGGTGATCGGCGCAATGGCGGCATGACCTCTGAACGAAACGCGCTTCTTCACCAAATGATCATGCCCTACCGAACGTGGAAACACGGCCGGTGGTCGATCGGGATGCGACCCTACCGGTGCATTGCGTGCTGGTCGATCACGTTCGGCGACTCATTGGTAGGGTCGCATCCCTATCGACCGCCGATAACGGTGATCGGCGCGACGAAGGCATCACCTCCGAACGAAACGCGTTTTTTACGCCAACGGTCATGCCACAACCGAACGTTGCACCACGGTCGGCGGTCGATCGGGATGCGCCCCTACCGATGCGTGCCGATGGATTTCGTGCGATTACCCAAAGGCGGCGCAAGATGATTCGTGCGATGACGCGAACGGGACGGAACGACGGTTCGTGCGATGACGCATTGGTAGGGTCGCATCCCTATCGACCGCCGATAACGGTGATCAGCGCGACGAAGGCATCACCTCCGAACGAAACGCGTTTTTTCCGCCAACGGTCATGCCACAACCGGACGTTCGAACACGGTCGGCGGTCGATCGGGATGCGACCCTACAGGGTCACCGTGCGAGCCAGCGCTTGGCCATGCGCGGCAGCGAATCATCCCCGTCCGGCGTCTCGATCGCGGCATCGGCCACATCGGTGATGTCGCGCCAGGCCAGCGCCAGCGATTCCTCGCTGATCGCGAAGGCCTCGCTTCCCACCGCCCGCACCACGTAGCGCGCGTCGTAGTGCCAGTGGCCGGGCACGTCATGCCGTTCCGGAATCCAGTGCTTGTCGATATCGAACAGCACCGCCCCGTCCTCCAGCACCAGCCCGGCCAGGCCGGATTCCTCCTCGGCCTCGGTCAGCGCCACCCTGGCCAGGTCGCGCACGCCATCGGCATGCCCGCCCAACTGCAGCCAGCGGTTCAACTTCCGGTGGTGGGTCAGCAGCACCCGCGCCCCATCGGCGCTGACCAGCCAGGCGCTGCCGGTGAAATGGCCGGCCAGCCGGTCACGCAGGAAAGGGTTTTCCGGGTCGTCCAGCAATGTGCTGAATTCGTCAGCCAAGGCGGCGTGTTCGGGGTGCCGGCGGGCGTAATCGGCGAGTTGGCCGCGCAGGGCGGCGTCAAGTGCTACAACGGATTCAGGGTTTGACGACATGGCAACCGGGCAATCGGACGGATTTGGCAGATTATCGCCCGGCATGCTGCATTTGCGCTTGTGCGCAGGCTTCAGCTTTGGCTAAGGTACAGCGGGCCGTTCCTTTGGGGCGGCCGGTCACCACTCAAGGGCGCGGCAACGTATCGCGCACTTGCCTTTCGATTTCGCGGGGCCTGCCCCGCACCAACGTCCACCTGGGAAGCACTGCATGCTGAAGTCTCTGTTGAGGGTCAAACCGGTCGAGCCGGCCGGGCACGTCGATGCCGGCGAACCGATTGAAGGCAGCCTGGACGGCGAAGCCTCGCTGAAAAGGACCCTCACGGCGAAACATCTCATCATGCTGGGTATTGGCGCCGTGATCGGCGCGGGTATCTTCGTGCTGACCGGCCAGGCGGCCGCCAACCACGCCGGCCCGGCGGTGATGCTGTCGTTCGTGATCGCCGGCTTCGCCTGCGCCCTGGCGGGCCTGTGCTACGCCGAGTTCGCAGCGATGATGCCGGTCTCGGGCAGCGCTTACTCCTACTCCTACGCCACCCTGGGCGAAGGCATGGCCTGGTTCATCGGCTGGTGCCTGGTGCTGGAATACCTGTTCGCTTCGGCCTCGGTCGCGGTGGGCTGGTCGGCGTACCTCATCAGCTTCATCACCACCACGCTGCACATGCCATTCCCGGACGCGCTCAGCGCGGCGCCGATCAGCTGGACCGGGCAGGAGTTCATCTCCTCCGGCAAGCTGTTCAACCTGCCGGCGGTGCTGATCGTGGCGGCGGTGTCGGGCCTGCTGTACGTGGGCGTGACCCAGTCGGCGTTCGTCAACGCGATCATCGTGGCGATCAAGGTCACGGTGATCTGCCTGTTCATCGGCTTTGGCGCGCAGCACATCGACATGGCCAACTGGACCCCGTTCATTCCGGAAAACACCGGCGTGCCGGGCGAGTTCGGCTGGAGCGGTGTGTTCCGTGCAGCCACCATCGTGTTCTTCGCCTACATCGGCTTCGATGCGGTTTCCACCGCGGCGGGTGAAACCAAGGACCCACAGCGCAACATGCCGATCGGCCTGCTTGGCTCGCTGGCGGTCTGCACCATCGTCTACATCATCGTGTGCGCGGTGCTGACCGGCATGATGCCGTACCACCTGCTGGGCACCGACAAGCCGGTGGCGACCGCGCTGGAGCCGTATGCCAGCCTGTCCTGGCTGAAGACCGCCGTGGAGATCGGCGCCATCGCCGGCCTGTCCTCGGTGGTGCTGGTGATGATGATGGGCCAGACCCGCATCGCCTACACGATCTCGCGCGACGGCCTGATTCCGAAGCTGTTCGGCAAGGTCCACCCGCGCTTCCGTACCCCGTACTGGGCCACGATCGTGGTGGGCGTGCTGGCCGCTGCGCTGGCGGGCCTGATGCCGCTGAACGTGCTGGGCGAGCTGGTCTCGATGGGCACGCTGCTGGCCTTCGCCACGGTCTGCATCGGCGTGCTGGTGCTGCGCTACACGCGCCCGGAACTGACCCGGCCGTTCCGGGTGCCGCTGGTGTGGGTGATCTGCCCGGTGGGCGCGCTGTCGTGCCTGTTCCTGTTCTGGCAGGCGTTCGTGGTGCATTGGCACCTGTTCGTGGGTTGGACGGTGCTGGGCCTGGTGATCTATTTCGGCTACGGCATCCGCCACAGCAAGCTCAACAAGGTGTCGTGATCCCATGCTGAAGCAACTGTGGGCCACCAAGCACCCGCACGCCGCCCATGAAGATGCGAACGGGCTGAGCCTGAAGCGCACCCTGGGTCCCTGGGGCCTGACCGCGCTGGGCATCGGCGCGGTGATCGGCGGCGGCATTTTCGTCATCACCGGGCAGGCGGCGGCCAACCATGCGGGCCCGGCGATCATGCTGAGCTTCGTACTGGCGGCGATCTGCTGTGCGTTCTGCGCGATGGCGTATGCGGAGTTCGCGTCGATGGTGCCGGTCTCCGGCAGCGCCTATACCTATACCTATGCGACCTTCGGCGAGCTGGCGGCGTGGTTCATCGGCTGGATGCTGGTGCTGGAATACGGGGTGTCGGCGTCGGCGGTGGCGGTCAGCTGGACCGGTTACTTCCTGAGCCTGCTGAGTCATTTCGACATCTACCTGCCATCGGCGCTGGTCAGTGCGCCGCTGGATGGGCAGCTGCGCCCCACAGGGGCGATCGCGAACCTGCCGGCGGCGATCCTGGTGCTGCTGCTGACGTGGTTGTGCTATGTGGGCATCAGCAAGTCGTCGGCGATGAACATGGCGATGGTGGTGCTGAAGACAGGCCTGATCATTCTGGTGATCGTGGTCGGCTGGAAGTACGTGGACCCGGCCAACTGGACGCCGTTCATTCCGGCCAATGAGGGCCCGGGCAAGTTCGGGTTCGAGGGCGTGCTGCGCGGTGCGGCGATGGTGTTCTTCGCCTATATCGGCTTCGAGGCGGTGTCGGTGGCGGCGCAGGAATCGCACCGGCCGCAGCGCGACATGCCGATCGGCATGCTGCTGTCGCTGGTGATCTGCACGATCCTGTACATCGCGATGGCGGCGGTGATGACCGGGCTGGTGCCGTACACGCTGCTGGGCACGGACGAGCCGGTGGTCACGGCGGTGGCGGCGCACCCGACGCTGGGCTGGTTGCGGGTGGTAGTGGAGATCGGTGCGTTGATCGGGCTGTCGTCGGTGGTGCTGGTGATGGTGATCGCGCAGCCGCGCATCTTCATGATCATGGCCAACGACGGTCTGCTGCCGAAGGTGTTCACGACGATCCACCCGAAGTACCGCACGCCGCACATCAATACGGTGATCACGGGCATCGGCATTGCGCTGCTGGCGGCGCTGTTCCCGCTGGACGTGCTGGGCGAGCTGACGTCGATGGGGACGCTGATCGCGTTCGCGGCGGTCTGCGCGGGCGTGCTGATCCTGCGCCGCACGCAGCCGGACCTGCCGCGCCCGTTCCGCATTCCGGCGGCCTGGCTGATCTGCAGCCTGGGCGTGCTGAGCTGCCTGGCCCTGCTGTCGGCGATGACGATGCACAACTGGATGCTGATGGGAATCTGGACGGTCATCGGGTTCGCCATCTACTTCGGTTACAGCTACAAGCACAGCCGCCTGCGCGGCTGAACGTCCGGTGCAACGGCCAGAGCCAGAGCGTCGGCTCTGCCGTTAGCGTCGTTCAGGGCGGGGCGGGTTGGGTTTGCGGGGGACGCCGTAAACCCATCCATGGGGGCTTGGTCGCCGCATCCATGCGGCTCACACCCCCGCAAACCCAACCCGCCCCACCCTTCGACACGCTACGGGTGACGGTGCCAAAGGCAAAATCGGGGTCCGGCGGCCTTTTTGCCGCCCGGGCCTGCGCTCGGAACCTGCTTTTAACGCGCTGCGCCGTTAAAATGCCCGCCATGAACGACACCCCTTACGACACGGCTCGTCTGAGCGAACTGGCCCAGGTGCTGATCGACAACATCCGCGAACTGGCCCAGGCCGGGTGGACGCCGGCGACCAGCAGCAATTTCTCGCACCGGCTGGATGACCGGCATGCGGCGATCACGGTGTCCGGCAAGGACAAGGGCCGCCTGATCGAGGACGACATCATGGTGGTCGACTTCGACGGCAAGGCCGTGGGCCGGCCGCTGCGTCCGTCTGCCGAGACGCTGCTGCATACGCAGCTGTATCGCCGGTTCCCGGAGATTGGCTGCGTACTGCATACCCATTCGCCGGTGCAGACCATTGCCTCGCGGCTGTATGCGGCCAATGGGCATATCCGGTTGGAGGGGTATGAGCTGCTGAAGGCCTTCCACGGCAACAGCACCCATGAAACCGCCGTGGACGTGCCGGTGTTCGCCAACACCCAGGACATGGACGAGCTGGCCGCCAAGGTCGAGCAGAAGCTCGACGAAGGCTGCATGTGGGGCTACCTGATCGACGGGCATGGCCTGTACGCCTGGGGCCGGGACATGGCCGAGGCGCGTCGGCACATGGAGGCGTTCGAGTTCCTGCTGCACTGCGAGCTGGAGCTGCGCAAGCTGCGCGGGCCCTGAGCTACATACTCCAGCGTCATCAGGTCGCGCCCCCATTCAGGGCCGGCCGCTGATACTCTTTGAGGTCCCCCTCGCCGTTCAAGCTGCCGCCATGAGCCGACTGCGCATTTACGATCACGATGAACCCCAATCCCCGGTGCTGGATACCCAGGACGGCGCGCTGATTGCCGCCGAGCTGGAGAAGATCGGGGTGACCTTCGAACGCTGGCAGGCGGCCCATGAGGTTTCGCCGGGCGCGAGCCAGGACGAGGTGTTCGCTGCCTACCGCAGCGACATCGACCGGCTGGTGGCCCAGCACGGCTTCAAGAGCGTGGACGTGGCCTCGATCGCGCCGGACAACCCCAACCGCGCCGAGCTGCGGAAAAAGTTCCTGGACGAGCACTTCCACAAGGAAGATGAGGTCCGTTTCTTCGTGGCCGGCTCGGGGCTGTTCACGCTGCACGTGGACGACAAGGTCTATGAGATCGAGTGCGTGAAGAACGACCTGATCGCGGTGCCGGATGGCACCACGCACTGGTTCGACATGGGCGATGAGCCCAGCTTCGTGGCGATCCGCTTCTTCACAGAGCCGGATGGCTGGGTCGGGCACTTCACCGGCACGGACATCGCCCAGAAATTCCCCCGTTACGTTCCGACCAAGGCGTCCTGATCCATGCCCCACCCCACTGTCATCCTCACCGACATCGAAGGCACCACCAGCAGCATTTCGTTCGTGAAGAACGTGCTGTTTCCGTATGCGCGCAAGGCGCTGCCGGCGTTTGTCGCCGCGCATGGCCAGCAGCCGGAGGTGCGTCGCTGGCTGGATGCGGTGGCGGTGGAGATCGGCGGTGCCTGCCAGGACAGCCTCATCGTGGAAACCCTGCAGGGCTGGATCGACCAGGATCGCAAGCACACGGCGCTGAAGGCGCTGCAGGGCATGATCTGGGAAGATGGCTACCGCAACGGCGAGTACAAGGCGCACTTCTATCCGGAAGTGGCGGCAGTGCTGAGCGGCTGGCATGCCGAGGGCAAGCCGCTGTATGTGTACTCCTCCGGTTCGGTGCCGGCGCAGAAGCAGTTCTTTGGCTTCAGCGAGGCCGGCGACCTGACCGGGCTGGTGTCGGGCTGGTTCGACACCGAGATCGGCGGCAAGCGCGAGGCGGAAAGTTACCGCAACATCGTAAAGGCCATCGGCGTGCCGGCCGGGCAGATCGTGTTCCTGTCGGACGTGGTGGAAGAGCTGGATGCAGCCCGTGAAGCCGGCCTGCAGACCCGCCTGCTGGACCGCTTGGACGATTACCCGCTGCCGCGCACCGGCGAAGCCACGCACGGCCACGACCGCGTGGAAAATTTCCAGCAGATCACGCTGTAATCCAGGCCACGCGATCAGTATCGGAATATCGCACGAACGATTTCGGTGGGGTCGGTTCCCAGCCCCAAATCCATCACGCCGCCCATCCCGCACGATGCCGGATGGTCACTGAACCGCCATCGCGTCGGCTACTGAGCGGATCCGCAGCGCCTTGCGCAGCGTTTCGAGCTCGGCATCGGCCTTCACCTTGATCCGCACCGGCTCGCCCGGCACCAGGTCGATGGCGTTGTCGTCCAAGGTGGCGTCCATTCCGTCGAAATCCACCCACACGCCGCGGGCCAGCTGCGCCGCGCGCAGCTCCAGCACGATGTCATCGCCGTCCTGGATCCAGCGGCTGTCGATCTGCACCTTTGGCAGCTGCATATCCTTGGCCGCCGCGAAGTAGACCACCTGGCGCGACCGCACACGCTTACCTTCCAGCAGTTCCACCACCGCGACCGTACGCGCGGGATCGGCCCTGCCCAGCAGCTGCGCGTCGGTGAAACGCCCGACGTCCAGCGCCGACAGTGCCGGCACCGTCACCGCATGCTGTTGTTGCGAAACCTGGCGACCATCCACATCCATCACCCGCAACCGCCACCGCGCTTCCAGCGGCTGCTGCAGGTCATTGAGCAGGCTGACGCGGGTGACGCCCTCATCGCGCAATGCCGCCACCGCATGGTCCGCAAAGAACCGTTTCGCATGGAAATGCAGCGCCTTCCAGCGCCCGGCGTAATCGATGCTGGACCAGGACGCACCCGGCCACACGTCATTGAGCTGCCAGTACAGCGAACCCATCGTGTACGGGCGTGAGGCACGGTGGTGCAGCGCGGCCAGCGCGATGCCTTCAGCCTGCATCACCTGGCTCAGGTAAACGAAATCAGCGAAGTCGCGCGGCGTGCCGAATTCCCGCTCGACGTACTGGAGCAGACGCTGGTTGCCCTCGCCTGCCATGAATTTCTGGTGGGCCTTTACGGTAGCGCTGTCGACCTTCCGTTCGCCTGCGGGAATGATGCCATCCAGCGTGCGCAGCACCGGCCACGCCTGCAGCCCGTATTCGGACATGAATCGCGGTGTTTCGCGCAGGTAGGCCTGCACCGGCAGCGCCGGGTTGCCCCACACCTGCCAGTAGTGCTTGTCGCCGCGGGTGGAGTCGTTGGCCACCGTATCCAGGTCATTGCTCGGCGAGCTTGACCAGTACGGCACGCCCAACCCTTCCTCGGCCACCACCTTGCGCAGGTCGTTGCCGAACAGGTCTACGTAACCCTGCCAGACACGTCCGGCAAACGCCGGATCGGCCGCCTTCAGCTCGCGGCCATGGCCCCAGTCCTTCCACGCGGTTTCTTCTTCGTTGTTGCCACACCACAGCACCACGCTGGGATGCGCGCGCAGCCGACGCACGTTGTCGCGCGCCTCGGCCACGACGTTGGCGCGGAACGCCGGATCGTAACCCGGCTGCATGCCGCCGCCGAACATGAAGTCCTGCCAGACCAGCAGGCCCAGTTCGTCGGCGATGTCGAAGAACGCCTGGTCCTCGTAATAACCACCGCCCCAGTTGCGCAGCATGTTCATGTTGGCGTCGCGCGCGGCCGTCAGCTCGCGGCGGATGCGCGCCGGATCGACCCGCGCGGGGAACATGTCGAACGGAATGACGTTGGCGCCCTTGGCGAAGATCGGCACGCCGTTGATGACAAAGGCGAAGCCCTGCCCGCCCTTGGCGTCGTTCTCGCGGCGCAGCTCCACCGTGCGCAGCCCGGTGCGCATGCGGTACTCGGCCTCATCGGCGGTTCCCGCGCCGGCAACCACGCGCACGGTGTAGCGCGCCTGTTCGCCATGGCCGGCCGGCCACCAGCGCCGCGGTCGGTCCAGCGTCACCGGCACCGACAGCACCTGCTGGCCTGCACGCAGCGACGCCGTCTGCCTCACCGTCGCCGCCAACTGCCCATCCGGATCAATCAGCGACACACTGAGCGGCAGGTTGCGCGCCGCAGCGCTGTCCATCTCCACCGCCACCGTCAGATCCGCGCGGCGCGCATCCAGCGCCAGCGTCTGCACGGCCACGTCGGTGATCCGCTGGGCGTTCCAGCTCTCCAGCTGCACCGGGCGCCAGATCCCGGCGGTCACGTAACGCGGGCCCCAGTCCCAGCCGAAGTGGTACCCGGGCTTGCGCACGAAGTTGCCGACCATCGCATCGCGCGGCTCATCGCCATACGGCGACGGGTAATTGCCGGCGATCTTGTGCGGCATCGCCTGCACGCCGGGCAGCAGCGTGGTGATCGGCGAACGGAACACGATCCGCAATACGTTGCCGGTGGCCTTCAGTTGACCATCCACCCGCGCCCGCCAGGTGCGGTGGCTGTTGTCAGCGCGCAGCAGCGCCCGATCGTTGAGGCTCACTTCCGCAAAGGTATCCAGGCCTTCAAATGCCAGTTCGGCATGCGCGTCGGCCAGGGTGGCGGCGTCCACGTCGAAACGCGCCTGGTACTCCCAGTCGGCCAGCCCGATCCACTGCAGTCCGGCTTCGGGCGCACCGGCGTAAGGGTCCGGAATGAGTTTGCTCGCCAGCAGGTCGGTATGCACCGACCCCGGCACCGACGCGGGCCGCCATTGGCCCGCCTCGGGATGCGCCTTGAGCTGCGCGTTGCCCGGCAGCAGCCGGAACGACCATTGCGCACGCAGCTGCGCCGCGCCCGCGGGGAGCGCATGAAGCGCAAGCAACAGAACCAATCCAACGCTCCACGCCCAACGCTTCATGCATCGCCTCACTGTAAGGTCAACTCAACGCACCACGTTGAGTACTTCGTAGCACGCGCCCATGGTGTGGTAGTCGGTCTTGCCGGCCGGGCTCTTTTCGTTGCTGTACTTGCGGTTGTCCGCATCCAGGATGCGGTACCACGCGCCGTACTGGTGGTCGATCATGTGCTGCCAGGCGTACGCCCAGAGCTTGTCGTACCAGTCCCAGTAGACCGCGTCACCGGTACGCGCGGCCAGCAGCGCGGCGGTGGCCAGCGATTCGGCCTGCACCCAGAAGTACTTGTCGTCATCGCACACCGTGCCATCCGGCGCGAAGCCGTAGTACAGGCCGCCGCGCGCCTGGTCCCAGCTGCGCGCCACGGCGGTATCGAACAGGTGGCGCGCGGTCGGCACCAGCCAGTCGGCCTGCACATGGCGGTCCAGGATCAGCAGCAGCTTGGCCCACTCGGTCTGGTGGCCGGGCTGGAAGCCCCACGGGCGGAACAGGTGCTTGGGGTTGTCGAGGTTGTAGTTCCAGTCGATCTGCCACTGCCGGTCGTAGTGCTCCCACACCAGCCCCTCGCCCTGCGCGGCCTGGCGGCGCGTCATGTGGTCGGCCAGCAGCAGCGCACGGTCGCGGTAGCGGGCTTCGCCACTGGCCTCGAAGGCGGCCAGCATCGCTTCGCACATGTGCATGTTGGCGTTCTGGCCGCGATAGTCGCTGAAGTTCCAGTCGGCGTCCGCTTCGTCCTTGTACAGGCCGAATTCGGGTTCCCAGAAGCGCGTTTCCAGCAGGGCCCAGGTTTCATCCATCCACGCACGTGCTTCGCCGATGCCGGCCTTCAACGCGCAGCTGTAGGCCAGCAGCACGAAGGCCACGCCGTAGCAGTGGTTGGTGGCATCTTCGACCACGCCGTCGCGCAGGGTCCAGGCGTAGCCGCCGGTGGCCGGGTTGCGGTGCACCTCGCGCAGGTAGCGGATGCCGTGTTCCACCGCCTTCAGGTCGTCCGCCTTGCCGAATTCGCGGTAGGCCATGGCGTGGTTGAACACGAAGCGGGTGCTGCTCACCAGGTGGCGGTGGCTGGCGTCGTAGACCGTGCCATCGTCCAGGTAGTAGTGGAAGAAGCCGCCGTTGGGGTCGATCTCGTGCGGCTGGTAGAACGCCATGCTCTGCGCGATGTGCGCGCGCAGGAATTCCGGCGAACGGAAATCAGGCTGGGCGGGAATGGCGGTAGTCATGCGGCGGTTTCCTGTTGTTGCTGCAGCAGTGTCTGGACATCGGCCAGGCTCGGCATCGCGGCGAACGCGCCCTTGCGGGTCACGGCCAGCGCGCCGACGGCGGCACCGAAACGGATGGCGTCCTGCAGCCCGGCCGCGTCGCGGCAGAAGTCGACGAACGCATCGCCATCGGCACCGCGCTCACCGAGCGCGAACAGCAGCCCGCCTACGAACGCATCGCCTGCGGCGGTGGTGTCCACGGCAGGCACCTGGAAGCCGGTGACCACGCCGCTGCCATGGCGGGTGTGCCAACGCATCGGGGCGGCGCCATCGGTGACCACCACGGCCTGCGCATGGGCCGCCAGCAGGCGCTGGATGACCACGGCATTGCCGTCGGCGCCCAGCGGCGCGGCCAGGTAGTCAAGTTCCTCGCGCGAGAGCTTGACCAGGTCGGCCAGCACCAGCGCTTCCCACAGCTGCGCGGTCGGGTCGACACCGGCCGGCCACAGCGCGGGGCGCAGATTGAGGTCCAGGCTGACCATCGCACCGGCCGCACGTGCGCGCTGCATGCCGTCGAGCGTGGCCTGGGCGATGGCCGCTTCAGTCAGGCTGTTGGAGCAGACGTGGAAGCTGCGGGTGCCGTCGAAACAGGCCGGGCTGAAGTGCTCGGCGCGGAACAGCAGGTCCGCGGCCGGCGGCCGGTAGAAGCTGAAACTACGCTCGCCGTGCGCGTCCAGCGCCACGAATGCCAGCGCGGTCTTGGCCGCGTCGGTGCGCACGATGCAGTCGGTGGCGACCCCGGCACCGGCCAGGCTCTCGGCAAGGAAGTCGCCGAACATGTCCTGGCCGAGCATGCCGGCGAAATGGGTGTCCGCCCCGAGCCGCGCGGCGGCCACGGCAACGTTGGCAGGGGCACCGCCGGCGTACTGCAGGAACGCGCGAGGCGTGTCCGGCGTGGCCGGCGGCTGCGCAAGTAGATCGATCAAAATTTCGCCGAAACAAACAATCTTGGTCATGACGCGCTCAGCCCCCCTGGCTGAAACCGGCGCGCGGGCGCGAGCCCCACACGCCGTAGAAGAGGATGTAGCCGTAGCACAGCAACGGCAGGATGAAAGACAGGTGCAGGCCGATGCGGTCGGCCAGCAGGCCCTGCAGGAACGGGATGATCGCGCCACCGACGATGGCCATGATCAGCAGGCTGGAGGCCTTGTTGGTCAGCGCGCCCAGGCGCTCGATGCTGAGCGCGAAGATGGTCGGGAACATGATCGAGTTGAACAGGCCGATGGCCACCACCGAGTACATCGCCACCTGCCCTTCGCTGGCCATGGTCACTGCCAGCAGCACCGCGTTGGCCGCGGCAAACAGGGTAAGCAGGAGGCGCGGGGAGAAGCGGGTCATGATCGCCGAACCAGCGAAGCGGCCGATCATCGCCATCGTCCAGTAGGCCGACACGTAGCCGGTGGCCTGCTGTTCGGTCAGGCCGCCGATGTTCGGCATCGACAGGTAATTGACCAGGAAGCTGCCGATCGAGACTTCCGCACCGACGTAGAAGAAGATGCCCAGCACCCCGAAGGTCACGTGGCGGTGGCGCAGCGCATCCATCAGGGTGTGCTTGACCGGGTCGGCCTGTTCGGTGGTTTCATTCAACGCCGGCAGGCGGAACAGGTAGACGAACACCGCCAGCAGCGCCAGCGCGATCGCCAGGCCCACGTAAGGGCCCTGCACCGACTGAGCTTCCTGGGTGCGGTAGGCCAGCTGTTCGGCCGCGCCGAGTGCGGCCAGTTCATCGGCACTCTTGACCGTGTTGCCGAGGATCAGCAGGCCGCCGAAGATCGGCGCGATTGCCGTACCCAGCGAGTTCAACGCCTGCGCCAGGGTCAGGCGGCTCGAGGCGGTCTGTTCCGGGCCGAGCAGCGCCACGTACGGATTGGCCGCCACCTGCAGCACGGTGATGCCGGTGGCGAGCACGAACAGCGCGCCAAGGAAGGCTTCATACACCCGCAGTTCGGCGGCCGGCCAGAAGCCGAGCGCGCCAACGGCGGCGATGGCCAGGCCGGCCACGATGCCCTTCTTGTAGCCCAGGTGCGCCACCAGCCGACCGGCCGGCAGCGACATCAGGAAGTACGCGCCGAAGAAGGTGAACTGCACCAGCATCGCCTTGGCGTAGTTCAGTTCGAACACCGCCTTCAGGTGCGGAATCAGGATGTCGTTGAGGCAGGTCAGGAACCCCCACATGAAGAAGATCGTGGTGGCCACCGCCAGCGCCATGCGCGTGTTGACCACGGGCGCGGTGGATGACGATGTGGGCAGGCGATGCGTTGGGGAAATGGGCATGCGTAACGCGCCTCAGTGTGCGGGCAGGTGAAAGGGAACGGGATCAGCCGACGGCGGGGCCGCTGCTGTCACGGATACGGAGCTGCACCGGCGCCACGGTATGGCGCGGTGCGGCGGTGGGATCGTCCAGCCGCTGCAGCAGCAGTTCGGCCGCCTGGCGGCCGCGCTCGCGCGGATTGACGGTAAGCGTGGTCAGCGGCGGCAACGCCACCGCTGCTTCGGAAATGTCATCGAACCCGGTCACCGCGAAATCGCGGCCCGGCTGCACGCCGCGCGAGGCCAGGCCCAGCATCAGGCCCAAGGCTACCGTGTCGTTGTAGCAGACCGCTGCGGTGGGCACGTCGCCGGTGAACAGTTCGCCCGAACGCGCGGCGGCTTCCAACCGGTTGGGCGCTGATTCAATCAGCCAGTCCGGCTTCACCGACAACCCCGCCTCTGCCAGGGCCTGCGCATAGCCGGTGCGGCGCTGGTGGCAGGAGCTGGACTCAGCATGGCCGCCGAAGAAGGCGATGCGGCGATGGCCCTGCTCGATCAGGTGGCGGGTGGCCAGGTAAGCGCCCTGCTGGTTGTCCAGGGTGAGGAAATCCCAGTCGCCGCCCTTGAGCTCGCGGTTGAACAGCAGCACGTTGGCATAGCCCACGGCCTGGCGCACTTCGGTGGCATCGCTGCCTTCGGCCGGCGACAGGATCAGGCCGGCCGGGGTGTGTTCCATCAGCGTGGTCAACACCGCCTGCTGCCGCACCGGCGATTCACCGGTGCTGCCCAGCAGGGTCACGTAGCCCTTCGCGCCAAGCGCCTCGTCTACACCGGAAGCGAATTCGGCGAAGAACGGGTTGGACAGGTCGTTGATGACCAGTGCCACGCTGGTCGAGGTCCGCCGGCGCAGGTTGGCTGCGCCCCGGTTGTACACATAACGCTGCCGGCGCAGTTCGGCTTCCACCCGCGCGCGGGTGTCGACATTGACCAGCGGGCTGCCCCGCAGCACCAGCGACACCGTGGCGCGCGACACGCCGATGGCATCGGCGATGTCGGTCACGGTGACCGCACGTGCGGCACCGGCACGGGGCGTGCTGGCGCGGGTTCCCTTGGCAGCGGAAGTGTCCTTTTTCATCGTGGCGTCGGCGTCCTCATGGTCCTGCAAGCCTAAACGATCACATCGGTCAACGGATCGCGGCCTGCAAGCTCATTCCAGCGCGGCCCCCGGGGTGGCGCAGTACGACACCGGCAGGGCGTCGACCTGGGTACCCCAGCCGCCTTCCGGTGCGGTATCGCCCAGGGTGTAGGCGATGGTGCCGCCCTGCTGCAGGCGGTTCCAGTCCACCCACACCGGGGCATGCGCCTGGCCATCAACCTGCACGCCCTGCACGTACTGCAGCTTGCGGCCGTCGGCACCGGGAGCCTGCAGACGCAGCGTGCGGCCCTGGCCGAGGTCGACCTCGACCTTGGCAAAGCGCGGGGTATGCAGCAGGAACTCGCCGCTGCCCGGCACCGCCGGGTACAGGCCCAGCGCGCTGAACAGGTACCAGGCCGACATGGTGCCCAGGTCATCGTTGCCGGTGACGCCATTGGGCGCGTTGGTGAACAGCTGCTGCGCGGCGCGCACCACCGTGGCGGTCTTCCACGGCTGGCCGATCAGCGTGTACATCCACGGTGCATGCAGGTCCGGTTCGTTGTTGGGGTTGTAGCGGTACTGGTTGTAGTAGCTGTACGGGCCCACCACCCACTCCTTGCGGGCGGCCTGCAGCGGCGACTGCAGCAGGGCGTCGTAGGCAAAGAACGCATCCAGGCGCTTGCCGGCGTTCTCGCGGCCGTGCATGGCCTGGACCAGGCCGGGGACGTCCTGCTGGGCCAGCCACTGGTACTGCCACGCCGTGCCTTCATGGAACCCGTGGTGCGAGCGCGGGCTGTAATGCCCGTCGGCCGGCAGGTACCACTTGCCATCGTCCATGCGCGGGCGCGGGAAGCCGCTCATGCCGGTTTCCTCGTCACGCACGCTCGGGTCCCACACTTTCTGCCAGTTGCGGCCGCGCTGGCGCAGCACGCCGGCATCGTCGGCATGGCCCAGGCCATCGGCCATCTGCGCCAACGCGCAGTCGGCCAGGGCGTACTCCAGGGTGGCCGAGCCACCGTGGTGCGGATCGACATCCATGCCCTTGGACGGGAAGGCGCGGTCGTAGGCGACGTAGCCATTCTCCACGTAGCCCGGGTTGCCCGAGCGGCCGGCATGCCGCGAGTTCATCGGCGGCAGTTCAAACGCGTTGCGGCGCAGTGCGGTGTAGGCCTCGCCTTCGCGCCCGGCCAGCGCGCCGAAGCGCCACAGGTCGACCATGAAGGGGGTGACCGGGTCGCCGGTCATGATGTTGGTTTCAAAATTCGCGTAGCCCCAGCGCGGCAGCCAGCCGCCCTGCTCGTTGATCGCGAGCAGGCTGCGGCCGATATCCCGGGTCACCTGCGGGCGGGTCAGCGCCAGCCACTGGTTCTGCGCACGGTAGGTATCCCACAGCGAGAAATACTCGTAATAGGTCCAGCCCTCGGCGCGGTGGATGTTGTCGTCGTAGCCACGGTAGCGGCCGTCGGCATCGCTGCCGGTCAGCGGCTGCAGCAGCGCGTGGTACAGCGCGGTGTAGAGCACGGTACGGTCGTCGGCATGCTTGCTGTCCACGCGCACGGTCGACAGTTCCTTGCGCCACTGCTGCTGCGACAGGCTGCGCATGCGCTCGAAGCCAAGCAGGCGGCCATCCTGCATGCCATCGCTGCGCAGGTTGGCGCGTGCGCCGTCGGCATCCACGTGCGAAATGGCGCTGACCGCCGTTATCGCGCGGCCTTTGGACAGGTCGAAGCTCAGCCACGCGCCGCTGGGCTTGAGCTCGCCTTCCATGCCATGGCGGGCGCCGGGCAGGCCACCGCCCTCGCCCCAGGTGCCATGGGCCTTGAACGGGCGGTCGAATTCGATGCGGAACCAGGTGGTGTACTGGTGGCCACCGCAGAAGCTCTTCGTGACCAGCTTGCCTTCGACCACGCGGTCGCCAACCACGTCGATCACGCTGCCGATCACCGAATGGCGCTCGTTGGCCTGGCCCACGTTGACCAGCACGTGGCCGGTCCCGGCGTCGGCCGGGAAGGTGTAGCGCTCGGCGGCGGCGCGGGTGCGGGCGGTAGCTTCGGCGTCGATGCCGCCGTAGCTGGTCAGGCGCACCTTGTAGTAGCCGGCCTGGCCGACTTCGCCTTCGTGGGTGTAACCGGAGGCGTAGGCCTTGTGGTCGAAGCTCTTGGCGTTGTCGGTATCGAAATCACCGCCCGGGCCGATGGTGCCGGTCACCGGCAGCACCGAGACCTGGCCGCCCTGTTCCCAGCAGCCGGCGCCGGACAGGAACGAATGGCCGAAGCCGCGGATTTTCGGATCGTCATAGCGCCAGCCGGCATAGTGTTCGCCGATCGGACTGACCTGGATCAGGCCGAACGGGGCCGAGGCGCCCGGGAACGTATTGCCGTCATCCTTGCTGCCGATGAAGGTGTTGACCTCCCGCTCGAGCGCGGCCGGGGCGGCCTGCAGCATCGGGGTGAAGGCCAGCACGGCCAGGCAGGCCAGGCCCGCCAGCGGGCGGCGCAGGGGCGGAAGGGCAAGGCGGGACGGCAATCGGCGCATGCAGTGGGTCCTATGGTTTGGATCGCTCCAAAGTCACGACGACGTGAATTTAGATCGATTTAAGTAAACCATGGACAAATTGCGGGATGCATTCTGCGGCGCAACATAACAAACCACCTACCAGGGGCCATAGGCACATCTACCCCCTCCCCGTCCATATTGCGCAGCAGCATGCGTCCCGGGCCCGGCCGTGTTAAAAATTCGCCGCCAGCGGTTTAGATCGATCCAACTCCAAACCGTCACAGAACCGGCCACGGCGGGCGTGGAGACCTGTAACCCCACGCCAATTCGGCCTCCGAATTTAGATCGATACAACGTGTCAGCCATACGCTTCAATCCAAGGGAGAGAGTGGAATGAACCAGATGTCCCGCAAACACGGCCGCGACGCGTTGTCGGCCGCCATCACCTTCGCATTGGCCGCCGCTGCCTTCGTGCCGGCCGCCGCGTTCGCCCAGCAGGCCGCCACCCCGACCGAGGCCCCCTCGGCGACCACGCTCGACAGCGTGCAGGTGACCGGCTACCGCTACGCCATCGAGAAGAGCCTGCAGCAGAAGCGCGACGCCAACGCCGTGGTTGAAGTGATCACGGCCGAAGACGTGGGCAAGTTCCCCGACAAGAACGTCGCCGATTCGCTGCAGCGCGTGCCGGGCGTGGTGATCACCCGCGACGGCGGCGAAGGCAAGAGCGTCAGCGTGCGCGGCCTGGACCCGGACCTGACCCTGACCCAGTTGAACGGCAACTACATCGCCACCTCCGAAACCAATGACGAGGCGAGCCGTTCGTTCAATTACACCCTGCTGCCGTCGAACATGCTGTCCAGCGCCGAGCTGTTCAAGTCGCCCGAAGCGCGCATCGACGAAGGCGGCATCGGCGGCACGGTCATCCTGCACACCCGCCGCCCGCTGGAGATGGAGTCCAACTCCGGCTACGTGACCCTGGAAGGCACCTCCTCGGACAACAGCCGTGACGTCGACCCGCAGGCGTCGGCGCTCTACTCCTGGCACAGCGACGACGAGCGCTTCGGCGTGCTGGTCGGCGTGACCCAGCAGAAGCGCACCAGCCGCACCATGGAAGCCACCACGGAAAACTACCAGTGGTATGGCACCGACACCACCGCGCGCGACGTGTTCGGCAATGACATGAACCAGGGGGGCGTCAACTACTGGTGGGGCAACTCCGGCTTCAACGACCAGAACGGCCGCAACTACACCGACTTCTACATGCCGACCTCGGTGAACTTCGCGGTCAAGGAAGAAGAGCGCCAGCGCAAGGGCGGTCAGTTCACCTTCCAGTTCAAGCCGACCGACAACGTAACGCTGACGGCGAACTACTTCCGCTTCGAGCTGGAGGGTGATTACACCCAGAACATGCTCAAGATTCCGGAATGGAACATGGCCCGCTACAACCAGGACGGCAACTGGGCCGGCGGTCGCCTGCTCAACGGCCTGACCATGGATCCCAGCGGCTCCATCGTCACCGGCGCGCAGTTCGAGAAGATCCCGGGCAAGACCTACTACTGCAGTGAAGACGAAGCTGCCGCCGCCGGCCTGCCGCCGGGTGGCTGGGGTCCGGATGATTGCACCATCCCCACCCCGCAGCTGACCGGCGATTACAGCCGCGAAAAGGCGCTGTCGCAGACCGCCGACCTGAGCGTCGACTGGGACATCAGCCCGCTGTGGAAGGCGTCCTTCAGCGGCGGCCGCACCTGGTCCGAAGGTGGCCCGTCGATGAAGTTCCGCATGTCGGCCAAGCCGCGCCGCCGTGTCGATGGCGTGTGGCAGACCGGCAACCAGTACTCGGCATGGGACCTGACCGGCACGCCGTCGGCCACGTTCTCGCCCGACCTGCAGCAGCAGCTGATGAACGGCATTGCTGAAGTGGACACCGGCTCGACTGATTCGTCCTGGATGCAGACCGAGATCAAGCAGAACCACTTCCAGGCCGACTTCACCAAGCTGTTCGAGACCGGCTGGCTGGATTCGTTCCAGTTCGGCGCCAAGTACAGCGATGGCAAGGTCCACCGCAATACCGGCAACACCTACTGGGTCTGCCCGGGCACCGACCCGGCGGACTATGACAACAACCGCTACCAGGCGGGCTGCGACAACACGGCCGGCATTGCGCAGCCGGGCTTCTTCCTGTCCAACCCGATCAGCGGCATCAACGGCGGTTTCAACGCCAACGTGTTCCCGGGCATCAACTACCCGGCGTACATCAACTACCTCAACGACCGCTACGGCGGTTCGCACAACCGCACCGAAGAAGATTTCGTCTACAACGTCAACGAGAAGGTCTACGCCGGCTACTTCCAGGCCAACTTCCGTACCGACCGCCTGCGCGGTAATGTCGGCCTGCGCGTGGTGCGTACCGAGCAGTTCGCACAGTCCAGCGATGCGATCGAACGCTTCAACGACTACTTCCTCGACAACGCGTCCGGTGCACCGATGTCGTGTACCGACCCGGCGGCGGCAGCGTTCCCGACCTACGGTTGCGAAAGCGGCTTCGTCCGCCTGCCTGACAGCCTGGCGCGGCAGAAGTCGTTCGAGCTGATCGGCACCGACAAGACCTACACCGACTTCCTGCCGAGCTTCAACATCGCCTGGGACATCACCGAGAACCTGGTGCTGCGCGGCGCGGCGTCGAAGGTGATCGCGCGCCCGAGCTACACCAGCATTGCCGCACCGGGCGCACTGAGCTATTACAGCGCCGAGTACGTCAATGACCGTCGCGTCGCCGGTGGCGCGCCGCAGGAAGGCTGGCAGGGCCACGGCAGCAACAAGAACCTGGAGCCGTTCGAGGCCACCCAGTTCGACGTGGGCCTGGAGTGGTACTTCAAGCCGGGCGCGGTCGCGGGTATCGGCCTGTTCCGCAAGAACGTGGACAACTTCACCGTGCCGGTGGTGCGTGACGTGCAGATGGTGGTCGGCGGCGAGTCGGTCACGGTGCAGGATTACGAGACCCAGGCCAACGGCCGCGATGGCGTGTCGCAGGGCGTGGAACTGTACGGTCAGTACACGTTCGACATGGGCTTCGGTGTGCAGGCCAACTACACCTACAACGACACCAACCTGGCCTCGATCGTGCTCGATGGTGAAAGCATCGGTTCGTCGCCGCTGGTCGGCAGCGCCAAGAACCAGGCCAACGTGACGGTGTTCTACGAGAACGAAAAGTTCCTGGCACGTGCCTCGTACAACCGTCGCGGTGAAGTGGTCGGTGGCCTGAACGGCGGCATGACCGAGTACACCGAGCCGTACGCACAGCTCGACCTCAACGTGGCCTACAACTTCACCGACGCGCTGACCTTCACCGCCTCTGTGTTGAACGCCACCAAGGAAGAACAGCGCATCCACCTCGGCAACGATACCGATGCCCGTCTGATCTCCAGCCTGTACTCGGGCCGCCAGCTGTACTTCGGCGCGACCTACAAGTTCTAAGCGTCAACCCACCCCTGCCTTCGGGCAGGGGAAACGCTCCTCCACGGCAACCGCGCTGTCATAGGCGGTTGTCGTTTTTTTTGGGGTTTGATGTAGAGGCCAAAGCCGAAGCCGAAGCCAACGGAACAGCCAAAGCAAAAGCCGTCGTTTGCCCGGGTACGCGTGCAGGGCCGGCGGGTGTGGGGGTACGGGGGGCGCCGTGAACCCTTCCATGGGGGCTCTTACCAAACATCCATGTTTGGTAAAGCCCCCGTACCCCCACACCCGCCGACCCTCTGACAGTGTGTTGGTGGCCATCGGAAAGGCAACGGCAACTGCGTAGAGCCACGCCCTGCGTGGCTGCTTCTTCCAACCGCACACGCAATCCGTCGGGGAGGCAGGCGGGTGGCCCCTGTAGGGACTGTCAAAAACATGGATGTTTTTGCCAAGCCCCCAAGGATGGGTTTACGGCGTGTCCCGTAAGGGGCTGCCCGACTGCCTCCCTGCTCGTAGCATTGAAGACGCTGCTGTTGCTGTTGCCTTACGAGACGAAACCGTCCAGCGCAGCGCGCAACCCAGCCACGATGTTGGCATCCGTTTGCGTCCAGTCGTTGTCCAGGCCACGCAGGTCGTCATTGCGATAACGCATGCCCGAGACGCGGACCGCCTTTGCAGACGCGTGCAGTTCACGGCATCCGGTAGCCGTGGCAATGTCCGCGACGTTGCCCGGACCAATACCCGCGCCGGCCATCACGCAAAGGCGATCACCTGCCTGGGCGACCAGCCTGGCCAGCATGTCGCTGCCCGCTTCCGCGCTGGCTTGGCCACCGGAACTCAGAATCCGCTGGCAGCCCAGCGTGATCACCTGCTCCAACGCGGTCGGCAGGTCACGCGCAGCGTCGAACGCCCGGTGGAAGGTGACGCCCAGCGGCCCCGCGGCGGCGACCAGTTCGCGGCACAGCGCGGTGTCGATGTTGCCGTCGGCATCCAGTGCGCCGATCACCACCCCGTCGCACCCCAACTGCCGGCACTGTGCGATATCGCGCAGCATGATGTCGGTTTCCAGGGCGTCGTAACGGAAGTCGCCCGGGCGCGGGCGGATCAGCACGAACAGCGGAATCCGTAGCTGGTCCCTCGCCACCGCGATGCTGCCGTGCGAAGGCGTGGTGCCGCCCTCGGCCAGGTTGTCGAACAGTTCGATGCGGTCGGCACCGCCCTGCTGCGCCGCCAGGGCCGATGCAACGGAGTTCGAGGCGATCTCGAGGGTGCGCCGCTGCATGCTCAGGTCTGCTCGCTGGTGTATACCGAGGCCGAATCGCGCAGGTCGTCCTGGCGGTCCTTGTCGCATACCGCGTAGACGAAACCGCGATGCAGCGCGTACGCGCCGACCTCGCCATTGCGGTCCATGGCCAGGAAACAGACCTGCAGCGTCCTGCTGGCTTCGGGGCGCTTGCGTACCACCCGTGCGATCGCTTCGCGACAGGCTTCTGCCGGAGAGCGGCCCTGGCGCATCAGTTCCACCACCAGGAATGACGCTGCGTTGCGGATCATTTCCTCGCCCACGCCCGACGCGGTTGCCGCGCCTACCTCGTTGTCCACGTACAGGCCGGCACCGATGATCGGGCTGTCACCCACCCGCCCATGCAGCTTCCACGCCATGCCGCTGGTGGTGCAGGCCCCGGCCAGCTGGCCCTGCGTATCCATGGCGAGGATGCCGAGCGTGTCGTGGTTGCTGCTGTCGCCCGGCCGCGTGCGCCGTTCGGCGTTGATCTCGGGGGTGTACTGCGCGGTCTTCAACCACTCCCGCCAGGCTTTTTCCGCGGCCGGAGTGAGCAGTTTTTCGCGCTTGAAACCCTGCTGCACCGCGAACTGCTGGGCACCCTCGCCTACCAGCATCACGTGCGGGGTCTGTTCCATCACTTTGCGGGCCACCGATACCGGGTGCAGGATCTCGCTCAGCGCTGCCACCGAACCACAGCGGCCGTCGCCGGCCATGATGCTGGCATCCAGGCTCAGCACCCCGTCACGGTCCGGGTTGCCGCAGCGCCCCACGGTCGGATTGCACAGTTCGCTTTCCGCCCAGCGTGCTCCGGTCTCCACCGCATCCAACGCACTGCCGCCGGTGGACAACACCTTCCACGCAGCCTGGTTGGCCCCTACGCCGAAATCCCAGGTGGACACCACCCGCGCGCGCCCACTGGCCCGGGCCTGCACGCGCGGAAACGCCATCACGCCTGCGGCCAATGCACCGGCCTGTAGGAACTGTCTACGATCAGTCACTGGTTGCTCTCCCAACGCCATGAACCAGCCCGGGAGGGCCGGGAAAATGCTTATGCGGCGGCGCAGCGATGTTCGGCGTGCCATACGGCCGCGCCCACCACGCCCAGCTCGCCATGTTCCACCCGCCACACCGGCACCTGCTCCAGCACCCGGCGCATCACGCCCTTGGCCAGGAAACGGGTGCGGAAATGGCCATCGTCGAGGAAACGGGCCACGTGGCTGGAGATGCCGCCGGCCAGGTACACCGAGCGCGCCCCGAAGGTCACCGCCAGGTCACCGGCCAGGCTGCCCAGCCAACCGCAGAACACCTCCATCGTCTCCACCGCCAGCGCGTCGTCGCCCGCATGCGCGGCGGCGATCAACGCTTCCGGCGTGGTCCACTGCGGTTCCACCCCGCGAATGCCGCACAGGCAGGGATACAGGTTCATCAGGCCGCTGCCGGACAGGATGCGTTCGTTGTCCACGTGGTCCCAGCGCGCCAGCATCTGCTGCAGCACCTGCAGTTCCAGCGCGGTGCCGGCGCCGAGCGCGGCATGCCCGGCTTCGCTGGCCAGCACCGCGCGTGCGCCGGCCTCGAAGCGCAGTGCGCCGCCCAGCCCCGTGCCCGGGCCGAGCACCAGGGCGGGCCAGCGGTTGCCGTCGGTCGGCTCGCCGTTCAACGCCGCCAGGGTGTCCGCTGCCACGTGCGGAATCGCATAGGCAACGGCTTCGAAATCGTTGATCAGGTCCAGCGTGGCGAGCCCTGCGTCCCGTCGCGTGTCCGCCACCGAGACCGGCCACGGCAGGTTGGTGTTGACCAGGTGGTCGCCTTCCAGCAACCCGGCAATGGCGACCACGGCGGTGGCCGGCGCCAGGTGCTGCGAGGCCCGGAACGCGGCGAGGATGGCCGCCAGGCTGGGGAACTCGGCGCAGGCAAAACGACGCAGGTTGCGGATGCGCGGCGCCTGGCCGGGCACCACGTCGGCCAGGGCGAGGCGTGCGTAGGTACCGCCGACATCGGCGACGATCAACGTGTCCCCTGGGGAACCCGGGCGCGGGTGGACCGGATGCGCGTCCGGGAACGGTACTGCAACGCTCACGCGCAGGCCTTGGGTGGATTCGATGTCATTGCCGGGATTTTCGGTGATCGTGTTGGCTTTGCAAAGCCGGGGTTTGCCGTACCTGGGCGTATTGCGGTGTGCGCCCTGGACCGTTACGGGTTGGCTACCTGCAGCCGATAGGTGGTGCTGGCCGTTGCCGTGGGGCCGTCGGCGTGGACGGCGCGGACGTCCACTCTGTGGGCACCAGCGGCCAGATCCGTCGGCAGCGCGCCCCGCCAGAGGTGCGGCGAGGGCGTGGCTTCGGGCGAGCGGTCGAAACCGCGCAGGCGTTCGGCGGTGTCGTCGGCGACGTTCTCGACCACCAGGCGGGGGTCCGGCTGCTCCACCCGCTTCATGCTCTGCCACGCGCCATCGTCGACGCGATACTCCACGAGCGTGTCGGCTTGGCCCATGAACACGTTGGCGTACACGCCCCAGGCCGGGTAGGCGCCCTTGCGCAGCACCTTGGGCGCGTGCAGGGCGATCTGGTAATCATCCGGCGCGCGCGCCACGTAATAGCGCAGGCCGTACTCGCCACCGGGCTTCACCGAGAGCACTGCGTACCCATTCGGGGTGCCGTCGCTCATCGTGGCATCTGGAATGCCGCTGCTGTCTTTCACGCCTGACCAGAACGCACCGCAGGCCGCGCCCACGTTGTACTCGTGCAGCGGCTTGCTGCCCTGCCAGCCTTCGGCCGCACCGTGGTAGTAGTGCTGCTGGGTGTGGCTGTGCCCACTGAGAACCAGCACGTTCGGGAAATCCTTGAGCAGGGCGAACAGGCGCGCGCGGTCGGCGTGGCGGAAGGTCTCGCGGCCCGGCGCGGCATCGAACAGCGGAATGTGCATGCCCAGCACCAGCAGGCGGTCACGCGGCACGCTCTTGAGGTAGTTGGCCAGGAAGGTGAACTGGTCCGGGCGCAGGCCGCCGACGTACTTCGGCTTCGCAGCCGGGTCATACACCACGTCATCCAGGAACACGAAGCTGGCGCCGCCCTCCTCCACCGCGTAGGTGTCCGGGCCATAGACCGCGCGCCAGCTGTCCAGCGAATGGCGGTCATCGCCGGCATCCATGTCCAGGTCGTGGTTGCCCGGCACATGGAACCACGGCACCTGCAGCTGTGCGGTGGCTTTGTTGATCTGCGGGTACAGCGACAGATCGTCGTTGACGATGTCGCCCAGCGTGGTGCCCAGCCGCGCCGGATGCTTGCCGATGATCGGTTCGACAATGGCGCGATGGTAATAGCCCACATCCTGGCGGCTGGCGGTCTGCGAATCGGTGAACACCAGCATCTCGAAACCGGCGCGTGCCGCGTCGGCGTCCTTGACCGGCTCCAGCGCGAAATCCCAGTTGCGCACATTGCCGCCGGTAGCAGCGATGCCGTCGTACTTCAGCCGCGGCGACCCCTGCGGGGCGTAGTGCCGCCAGTAGCTGGGCATGCCGTTGGCCGCGGCCGGGAAGCGGAATTCGTCGGGCTTGATCACGAACACGGTCTGGCCATCGCGCACCGGCAGGCTGTAGCTGCCGTCGGCGGTGGTGCGCACGATCTGCTCACCGTTGGAGACCTGCACCCCTGCCAGCGCCGGGTCGGTCGGGCCGCGACCGGGCTTGCCGTCGCGCTCCTGGTAGACCTTGCCGGTCACGGTGGCCTCGCTGGCCCAGGCAGGTGCGGACATCAACAGCAGGCAGGCCAGCCAGGCAGCAGTGCGGGTCATCGAGGCGTTCCGTTGGAGGTGGGCGATTGTAAAGCCGCACATCATCCCCTGTGGCCCGTTTCAACGACGTTAAATAACGTGAGGCCCGCTCAACCGGCGTGGCGGGCCACCAGCACCCCCACCGCATCCTGCAGCGACAGCCCACGGGCGCGCAGCAGCACGGTGAGGTGGAACAGCAGGTCGGCCGATTCGCCCAGCAATGCACCGTCGTCCTGCACCACGCCAGCCAGCGCCGTCTCCACGCCCTCTTCGCCGACTTTCTGCGCGATCCGGCGCAGACCCTGCTCGAACAGGGTGGTGGTGTAGCTGTTGGCCGGGCGCTGCTGTTCGCGTTCGCGCACCAGCGCGTCGAGACGACCGAGGAAGTTGCCGGGCGCCTGCGCGAAGCAGCTCTCGCTGCCGGTGTGGCAGGTCGGGCCAGCCGGGCGCGCGCTCACCAGCAGGGTGTCGCGGTCGCAGTCCACGCGCACGGCGACCACCGCCAGCACGTTGCCGGACGATTCGCCCTTGGTCCACAGCCGCTGCTTGCTGCGGCTATAGAAGGTCATGTGCCCGGTTTCCAGGGTCAGCGCCAGCGATTCGGCGTTGGCGTAGCCCAGCATCAGCACCGCGAGCGTGTCGGCGTCCTGCACCACCACCGGCAACAGCCCATCGCCCTTGGCCCAGTCCAGCTGTTCCAGCGACTCACGGGAGGGCAATACTTCAATAGACATCACGAACCTCGATCTGCTGCTCGCGCAGGAACTGCTTGAGCGCGGGAATGGCAATGGCGCCACTGTGGAACACGCTGGCGGCGAGGGCGCCGTCAACATCGGCCTGGTCGAACACATCGGCAAAGTGCTGCATGTCGCCGGCACCGCCGGAGGCGATCAGCGGCACGCTGCACAGCGCCCGCGCCTGGCGCAGCTGGGCCACGTCGTAGCCGCGGCGCACGCCGTCGCTGTCCATGCAGTTGAGCACGATCTCGCCGGCGCCACGGCGCTGGGCTTCCACCAGCCAGTCCAGGGTCCGCACCGGCACCGCCTGGGTCTTGTCCGGGTCGCCGCTGAAACGGCGCACGCGCCACTCGCCATCGGGCTCGCGCACCGAATCGATGCCGACCACCACGCACTGTACGCCGAAGGCATCGGCCAGCTCTTCGATCAGCGCGGGGCGGCCCAGCGCCGGCGAGTTGATCGAGATCTTGTCCGCGCCGGCATACAGCACGCGGCGGGCGGTCTCCACGTCGCTGATGCCACCCGCCACGCAGAATGGAATGTCGATCAGCCGCGCGATGCGCTCGATCCAGCCCACGTCCACCGCGCGCCCTTCCGGGCTGGCGCCGATGTCGTAGAACACCAGCTCGTCGGCGCCCTGGTCGCGGTAGCGCAGCGCCAGTTCGGCGATGTCGCCCATGTCCACGTGATCGCGGAAGCGCACGCCCTTGACCACGCGGCCATCGCGCACGTCCAGGCACGGAATCAGCCGGCGGCTCAACATGCCAGCGCCTCCTGCAGGGTCATGCGGCCTTCCAGCAGCGCCTTGCCGAGGATCGCCCCGCCGCAGCCGACCGCCTTGGCGTCGGCTACGTCTGCGGCACTGCGTACCCCGCCCGAGGCCTGCACCGCTACGCCAGGCAGCAGGTTGGAGAGATGACGGTAGAGGTCGATGTTGGGGCCGGACAGCATGCCGTCGCGGGCGATATCGGTGCACAGCAGGTGGCGCATGCCGGCCTGCGCATAGCGCTGGGCCAGCTCGTCCAGGGTCACGTCGGCGGTTTCGGTCCAGCCATGGACCGGCAGCAGCCAGCGGCCGTCGTCGGCCTGGCGCGCGTCCAGTGCGATGGTCAGGCGGTCGGCGCCGAACGCCTGCAGCCAGCCGATCACGGTCTCCGGCTCGCGTACCGACACCGAGCCCACCACCACGCGCGCCGCGCCGGCATCCAGCAGCCGCGCCACATCGTCGCGGCGACGGATGCCGCCACCGGTCTGCACCTTCAGGCTACTTTCGCTGGCAATTGCGCTGAGCAGCGGGGCCAGGGTGTAGCCGCCGGCACGCGCGGCGTCCAGGTCGACCAGGTGCATCCAGCTCGCACCCGCTGCAGCGAACGCCTTCGCGCGCGGCAGCGGATCGTCGCCGTAGGTGGTCTGCTGGGCGTAGTCGCCCTGCAGCAGGCGCACCACGCGCCCCTCACGGATGTCCAACGCGGGATAGACGGTGAAACTCATGCGGGTTCGTTCTCGAGGAAGTTGCGCAGGATCCGCGCGCCGGTGGCGGCGGAACGCTCGGGGTGGAACTGCGCGCCACTGTGGCGGCCGCGCTGCACCACTGCCGCGAACAGGCCGCCGTGGTCGCAGGCGGCCACGGTGTGTTCGTTCAAGGGGGCGGCATAGCTGTGCACGAAGTAGGCGCTGGCGCGGTCGGCCACGCCGTCCATCAGCGCGGCCTGGCGCAGCGGCAGCAGCCGGTTCCAGCCCATGTGCGGGACGCGGATGCCGGTCGCCGGGTGCAGGTGGCGGACCACGCCCGGCAGCAGGCCCAGGCATTCCACGTTGCCCTCTTCGGAGTGTTCAAACAGCAGCTGCATGCCCAGGCAGATGCCCAGCAGTGGGACCTGCAGCTCACGCAGCGGCTGCACCAGGCCCTGCGCATGCAGGCGTGCCATGCCGTGCGGCGCCGCGCCCACGCCGGGCAGGATCACCCGCGATGCGCCGCGCAGGCCCGCCGCATCGCGCACCAGTTGCACGCGTGCCCCCAGTCGCTCCAGTGCGTAGCGCACCGAGCCGAGATTGGCGCCGCCGGCATCGATGAGGGCAACGTCGGTCACAGCGCCCCCTTGGTGCTGGGCAGCGCCGTGCCCTGCCGTGGCAGCGCCTGGCGCAGTGCGCGGGCCAACGCCTTGAAGCAGGCTTCCACCTTGTGGTGGTCGTTGTCGCCGCGCACGCTCAGGTGCAGGTTCAGGCCCGAGGCATCGCACAGCGACCGGAAGAAGTGCGGCACCAGCTCGGTCGGCATGTCGCCCACGCGCTCGCGCTTGAACTCGCCTTCGAACACGAAGTATGGGCGGCCGCTGAAGTCCAGCGCGGCGCTGGCCAGGGTCTCGTCCATCGGCAGGGTGAAGCCGTAGCGGCCGATCCCGCGCTTGTCGCCCAGTGCTTCGCGCAGGGCTTGGCCCAGCGCCAGCCCGGTATCTTCGATGGTGTGGTGCTCGTCGATGTGCAGGTCGCCTTCGGCCTGCACGCTCAATGCAAAACCGCCGTGCTTGCCGATCTGCTCCAGCATGTGGTCGAAGAACGGCAGCCCGGTGTGGGTCTGCGGTTCGGCGGTGCGGTCCAGGTCGACCTCGACCCGGATGCGGGTTTCCCTGGTGTTGCGCTGTACGGTGGCGCGGCGTGGCGCATCGGCCAGTTCATGGGCGATGCCGTTCCAGTCCCACTCACCACCAAACTGTCCGGTGCGCAGCTGGAAGCCACGGATGTTCATGTTCTGCGCGAACTGGATGTCGGTCGGGCGGTCACCGACCATGGCCGAGCGCGCCCAGTCGATGCTGCGGTCCTGCAGGTACGGCAGCATCATGCCGATGCCGGGCTTGCGCGTGGGCGCGTTGTCGTGCGGCCAGGTGCCATCGATCAACACCTCACGGAACACAATGCCCTGGCTGGCGAAGATCTGCAGCATCAGGTCGTTGGGGCCGTCGAAGGACGCCTGCGGGTAGCCTTCGCTGCCCAGCCCGTCCTGGTTGCTGACGATCACGAACTGGTAGCCGGCATCGCGCAGCTTCAGCATCGCCGGAATCACATCGCGCACGAAGCGGATCTTTTCGTAGGCGTCGATCTGGAAATCGGCGGGCTCTTCTATCAGGGTGCCGTCGCGGTCGACGAACAGGATGGGGGTCATGCGGCGGCCCTCCGGGCGCTGAGTACCTGGAGCACGCGGTCGTTCTCCTCCGGGCTGCCAACGGTGATGCGCAGTGCATCGTACAGTTGCGGCGCGGCGCGCTGGTCGCGCACCACCACGCCAGCGGCGAGCAGCGCGTCGAACGCGGCCTGGGCGTCATTGAAACGCACCAGCAGGTAGTTGCCCTGCGAGGGGTACACGCGGACCACGTCGGGGGCCTGCTGCAGGGCCGCCGCCAGGCGGCCACGCTCGGCCTTGATCTGGGCCACGCGCGATGCGGTGACCTCGAGCGCGGCCGGTTCCAGCGCGGCCAGGGCCAGTGCAGTGCATGGCGCGGGCACCGGGTACGGGGCCTGGCAACGGCGCAGCGTCTGGATCAACGCGGGGGCGGCGATCAGGCTGCCGATCCGGGCGGCGGCCAGGGCGTGGGCCTTGGACAAGGTGCGCAGCACCGCTACGTTGTCACGGTGCGCCAGCAGGCTGGTGGCCGATGCCTGCTCCGCGTACTCGCCGTAGGCCTCATCCACCACCACCAGTGCCCTGCCCTGCAGCGCCCGGGCAACGCGTTCGATGTCGTCCAGCGAGATCGTGCTGCCGGCCGGGTTCGACGGCGTGCACAGGAACACCAGCTTGGCATTGCCTGCCAGGGCGGCGGCGATGATGGCGTCGATATCCGCCTCCAACGCATCCCCGGCATCCCGCAGCGGCACTTCCAGCAGCGGTGCATTCTGCAGGCGCGCGCACACCGCATACATGCCGAACACCGGCGGGGTCACCAGCACGGCGTCGCGGCCGGGTTCGCACAGTGCGCGCACCAGCAGGTCGATGGCTTCATCGCTGCCACGGCCGATCAGCAGTTGGTCGGCGGAGCAGCCGTACAGCGCGGCCAGCCGCGCGCGCAGCGCTTCGGGTTGCGGTTCGGGGTAGCGGCGGGCGATGCCCTGCGCGTCGGCAGGATTGGCCCAGGCCGATTCATTGGCGTTGAGCCATACGTCACCCACCAGCGCGCTGCTGCGTGCCGAGGAATACCCGGCGAACGCGCGCAGGTCGCTGCGCACCAGGTCGAGCACGGTACCGTCGCTCATGCGGCCGTCTCCATGCGCAGTGCCACCGCGTTCTCGTGCGCGTCCAGCCCTTCGGCACGCGCCAGCACGCGCGCGCAGTTGCCGATGGCGGCGATCCCCTGTGCGGTGGCGGCCTGCACGCTGATCATGTTCTGGAAGCTGGCCACGCTCACCCCGCTGTAGGCGCGCGCGGCGCCGGCGGTGGGCAGCACGTGGTTGGTGCCGCTGCAGTAATCGCCCAGCGCTTCGGGGGTGTAATCGCCCAGGAACACCGAACCGGCCGCTTCCACCTGCGCCAGCCAGTCGCGCGGTTCGCGCAGCGCCAGGATCAGGTGCTCGGGGGCGTAGCGGTTGCTGATCTGGAAGGCCTGTACCAGCGAATCGACCAGGATCAGCCGCGAGGACTGCAGTGCCTGCGCGGCGATGTCGGCGCGCGAGAGCTGCGCCAGCTGTACCTGCACCTGCGCCTCGACCCTGGCCAGCATGTCGGCATCATCGGTGAGCAGCAGCACCTGCGAATCGGGCCCGTGTTCGGCCTGCGAAAGCAGATCGGCGGCGACGAAGGCGGGGTTGGCGCCGGCATCGGCGATCACCAGGACTTCGGAAGGGCCGGCCGGCATGTCGATCGCCGCCGCGCCATCCTGGGCCACCTGCTGCTTGGCTTCGGTCACGTAGCTGTTGCCCGGGCCATACAGCTTGTCGCAGGTAGGTACGCTGGCCGTTCCGTAGGCCATGGCGGCAATCGCCTGCGCACCGCCCAGTTTGAACACGCGGTGCACGCCGGTCAGGCGCGCGGCCACCAGCACGGCCGGATCGGCGCTGCCATCGCGGCGCGGCGGCGTGCACAGCACCACTTCACGGCAGCCGGCCAGCTGCGCCGGCACGCCGAGCATCAATGCGGTGGACGGCAGCGGCGCGCTGCCCGCCGGCACGTACAGGCCGACGCGGCCAATGGGCCGCACCATGCGTTCGCAGCGCACGCCCGGCGCGGTTTCCACCGCATAACCCTGGCTCATGCCGGCCTTGTGGAACAGGCGGATGCGCTCGGCGGCCTCGGTCATCGCTTGGCGCAATTCGACCGGTACCGCACGCTCGGCGGCGGCGAATTCCTCATCATTCACTTCGAACGAGGCCGGGGCCACGCCGTCGAAACGCAGGCTGATTTCGCGCAGGGCGGCATCACCATCATCACGCACCGCCGCGATCAGCGCGGCCACCGATTCGCGGGTACGCGCGGCCACGGCCTGCGCCGGGCGCTGCAGCGCCTGTGCCTGTTCGCTGTCGCTCAACTGGGACCATTGCAGACGATTCATGCCAGCGACCGCTCCACGCTCAACACCATCAACCCCTGGGCGCCTGCGCGCTCCAGCTCTTCCAACCGCTGCCAGGTCAATGCGCCGTGGCACATGGTTTGCAAACGCAGGTGGCCGCCATCATCGGGCAACTGCACCAGCGGGTCGGCATCGGGCAACAGGCGGGCCAGTTCAGACACGCGGTCCAGTTCGGCGCGGAACATCAGCAGCTTGCTGTCCTGCAGCTTCACCACGCCGTCGAGGCGGCGCAGCAGCATGGCCATCAGGCCAGCGCGGGCATCGTCTGGGGTTTTCACCGGGCCGGCCAGCACGGCTTCGCTTTCCAGCAGCGTTTCCACCGGCTTAAGCTGGTTGGCGGCCAAAGTGGCGCCGCTGGAGACAAGGTCGCAGATCAGGTCGGCGGTGCCCAGCCGCGGAGCGATCTCCACCGAACCGGACAGCTCCACCACCTGGGCATCCACGCCGCGCTCGGCCAGCCAGTCGGCCAGGATCGCGGGGTAGCTGGTGGCGATGCGCTTGCCGGCCAGCTGCTGCACGCCCTGCCAGTCCCATTCCTCGGGCACGGCCAGCATCAGCCGGCACTGGCCGAAGTTCAGGCCGCGCAGCGCCTGGTAGGCATCCGGCAGGCCAATGCGGCGGCGCGCAGCGCCCTGCTCGTCCAGTTCATTGCGGCCGACGATGCCGAAATCGCAGACGCCATCGGCGATCAGGCCGGGGATGTCGTCATCGCGCACCAGCAGCAGGTCCACCGGCAGCGATTCGCCGTAGCAGAACAGCTTGTCGCGGCTCTGCCGCCAGCTCAGCCCGCAGGCGGTCAACAGGCTGCGCGCCGGTTCGGCCAGGCGCCCGCTCTTCTGGATGGCAATACGCAGCCGGTCACGTGCCGGGGCGGTCTGGGTTGCACTCATGGGGGAGGTCTCTACTCGGATTCGGGGGCTGCAGGCGTGGCGGTCGCGGCAATGGCGGCGGCATAGCCGCCGTGGCCATGGTCCAGCGAGCGCGCCACGCGCCCGGTGGTGGTCACGCTGACACCGGTCAATTCATGGATTTCGCGATACGGCACGCCCTGCCGCAGCAGCGGCACTACCTTCCAGCGGTCGGACAGCGCCTCCAACTCGGCCGGGGTGCACAGGTCGCGCAGGAACGCAGTGACCTGCCCGGCGCTGGACAGGCCGGCAAAGGCGCCAGCCAGGCTGTCCAGGTCGGCCTGGGGATCTTTCTCACGGGGGACAGGGCGGATTTTCATCGTATCAATGTAATAGCGTGCTATTACATTAGCGCAAAAGCGTCCTGATGCCAAATCGGCTTGAGCTTTCTGGTTCCTCCGTTCAGGTTAAGGCCCTCATTCCAGCGGGGAGCGAGCTAAGCGATCCGTCGCCGGGCGCTGCCCGGCTGGCGATGGATCTGCGCGAACAGCTGGTGGCCTTTGCATGGCCCGAGCTGGGCCGGCGGGTGCGGGTATGCGGGACACGCCGTGAACCCGTCCATGGGGGCTCGTAGAAAACATCCATGTTTTCTACGGTCCCGCATACCCGTCCCCGCCGACCCTCGACGGTGTGTTGGTGGCCACGGAACGTCAAAGGCCGGGTTCGATGTTTTTCTTGCGTTACCGGACGTTGAGTTGTTCAGTGCGGTCGTCTGGAAACCAACCCTGCCGCTGCTATCCATGACGTCCGCAGCGGTAGGGTCGGTCGTAAGACGACTGCCAGGAAGCCATCCACATGCGATAACGCATGACCCGGAAACGAAGACGCTTTCGCTGTTACCCCTGGCCACCAGCCACCCGTCGAAGGTGGGACGGGGCGGGTTTGCGGGACTGTCAAAAACATGGATGTTTTTGCCAAGCCTCCAAGGACGGATTCACGGCGTGTCCCGCAAACCCGCACCGTCCCGCCAAACCAGGGATAGCGTGCAAACAGGCTGTTCGCCGGGATGCATGGAAGCACCGGGCAACGCCCAGTGCACAGCGAAATCCCGCAATCAGACACCCAAAAACAACAACGGCACCCGAAGGTGCCGTTGTCACACAAGCATCAACCAAACCAGACTCACGCCATCGCGCGCGTCTGCTCCAGCTCCACCTGCAATGCACTGGCCAGCTCGTCGCGGGCAACGTCGAACTGCTGCTCGCGCAGCAGATCCTTCACCGCCACCACGCCGCGCGCCAGCTCGTCTTCACCGGCCAGCACCACGAAGCGGATGCCTGCCTTGGCCGCGTACTGGAACTGCTTGCCGATCTTCTTCGGCTCCATCTGCACTTCCGCGTTGATCCCGCCCACGCGCAGGCGACGGGCGATATCCAGCGAATCGGCCAGGCCGTTGTCGTCCATCAGCGCCACCAGCGCGTGCACGCTGCTGTCTTCGATGCCTGCGATCAGCCCCGCCTCGCGCAGCTGCCAGAACAGGCGGGTCAGGCCGATGGAAATGCCCACGCCCGGCAGCTTGGACTTGCTGTAGTGGCTGGCCAGGTCCTCGTAACGGCCGCCCGAACAGATCGACCCGATCTGCGGGTGGTCGGTGAGCGTGGTTTCGTACACCGTGCCGGTGTAGTAATCCAGGCCGCGCGCGATCGAGAAGTTCAGGCAGTACGCCGTTTCCGGCACGCCCAGCGCCTTCACCAGCTGCAGCACCTCGCGCAGCTCGGCCACACCCAGCTTCAGCGTCTCGCTGGCAGTGCCATCGGCGATCAGCGCGTCCAGCTGCGCCAGCGCGTCAGCGTGGCTGCTCGAGCGCACCGCCACGAACGCCAGGATCCGGTCCACCTGTTCGGCCGGGATCGCAAAGCCTTCGCCGGTCAGCGTTTCGCGCACGTAATCCGGGCCGCGCTTGTCGAGCTTGTCGACCTCGCGCAGCACCGCCATCTGCCGCTCGCCGTCGGCCACGCCGAGGCTTTCGAAGAAACCGCGCATCAGCTTGCGGTTGTTCAGCTGGACCGAGAAATCACCGATGCGCAGCTCCGCGAACACCGCATGGATGACCGCCAGCACTTCGGCGTCATAGCGCGTGCTCAGGCTGTCCTTGCCGATCACGTCGATGTCGCACTGGTAGAACTCGCGGAACCGGCCGCGCTGGGCGCGCTCGCCGCGGTACACCCGCTGCATCTGGTAACGGCGGAACGGGAAGGTCAGGTCGTGTTCGTGCTCGGCCACGTAGCGCGCCAGCGGCACGGTCAGGTCGAAGCGCAGCGCCAGCTCCGGCAGGCTCTTGTCACCCGCTTCGGCTGCATTGGCCAGCGCGCCTGTCGACTGCACGAAATACACCTGGCGCTCAGTCTCGCCACCGGACTTGGTCAGCAGCACGTCGGACAGCTCGAACACCGGGGTTTCCACCGGCAGGAACCCGAACCGCTCGTAATTGCGGCGGATGACGTCCAGCATGCGCTGGAACGCGATCTGCTCGCGCGGCAGCAGTTCCATGATGCCGGGCGGCGTACGGGGCTTGATCACTTGCGGGACTCCTGCGGGGGAACTTGGGGGAAGAGCGAGCTGCATATTCTAGCCGCAGCCGGGCCGCGCGGCCTTCATCGGCCGCGTCGAACTTGGCCAACGGCCGCATGACGTATCATAGGCAGGCCCCGCTCCCTGGTTCGACATGACCCGGCCCCACTCCGGAACCGCCGTTGCCGCTGTAGAAGATCCCGCACCGGGCTGCTCGCCGCTGCGTGACTGCCTGCACTGCTCGGTGCGCCACCTGGCCGTGTGTTCGGCGCTGTCGCCCGATGAAGTCCAGGCCCTGGAACGGGTCACGGTGTCGCAGCCGCTGCCGCTGGGGGCTACCCTGGTCCGCGCTGGCGAGGCCCGCCAACATGTCTATACCTTGACCGAAGGCGCGCTGCGGCTGGTCCGCACCCTGGCAGATGGCCGCCGCCAGGTCAGCGGATTCGTGCTGCCCGGTGATTATCTCGGGCTGACCGGCAGCGACCATCACCGCTACGACATCGAAGCCATTGCCGACAGCCGGGTCTGCCGCGTGGGCCTGGCCCCGATGAAGGACCTGCGCGCCCGCTATCCGCACCTGGAGCGCAAGCTGCTGCAGCGCGCCTGCCAGGCGCTGGATGAAGCAGCCGATGCCGCGCTGGCGCTGGGCCGCCTGCAGCCTGCCGAAAAGCTGGCTGATTTCCTGCTGCGGCTGGCCGCGCGTGAAGCGCGGCTGGGCGGGAATGGCTTGCGGGTGATCCTGCCGATGGGGCGCAGCGACATTGCCGACCATCTTGGCCTGACCATGGAAACGGTGAGCCGCACGTTCACCAAGCTGCGGCAGCAGGGCTTGATTGCCCTGCCCCACCTGAACACTGTCGAGATTCTGGATGAGGCTGGGTTGCAGGTGCTGTGCGGGGGCTGAGGGGCGGCTTCGGTCATCTTTAAACTCCGGACGGGTGTGGATCAGCCGAAACAGCACGGTTTTTGAGGCTTGCGCCGCGCGTCGCGCGGTGGTCGACCAACGGTCGACCCTACGAATTGCTACGTCCTGGGTTGGGATCTGGATACATCAGGACAGCAGGAATTCGCGCAGCGCCGCGTAATGCGGTGGGCAGGGTTCGGCGTGCGCGGGGCGTTCCAGCAGCGCCGACAGTGCTGGCGGCACCTCGATGGGGCGACCGATCAGCGGTTCCACCACCGATTCGAATTTGGCTGGATGTGCGGTTGCGGCGACTGCCCAATGGCCCTGCACGCCTTCGGCGCGCAGTTGTTCCAGCAGCTTCACCGCCGTGGCGGTATGCGGGCAGAAGACCTCGCCGGCTGCCGCATGGCGCCGGGCGATCAGTTCGCGGATCGCCGCATCGTCAACCGCCTCGACGCGGAACGCCGCGCGCAGTGCATCGTCGTCTTCTTCATACAGCCAGCGCAGCCGCTCGAAGTTGCTGGGCGCGCCGACGTCCATCGCGTTGGCCAGGGTGGCTACGCTGTGCAACGGCCGGTATCCACCGCCGTGGAAAAAGCGCGGCAGCACGTCGTTGGCATTGGTGGCCAGTGCGATCTGCCCCAGCGGCAGGCCCATCGCGCGGGCAAGTACCGCTGCCATCGCGTTGCCGAGGTTGCCGGTTGGCACCACCAGGTTCAGTACCTCGCCGGTCGCCTCATGGTGGGTCAGCGCCGCGTCGGCGTAGTAGCTCATCTGCGGCAGCCATCGGCCGAGGCTGATGCTGTTGGCCGAGCTCACGGGAACCTCTGCCTGCAGCTCGCGGTCGCTCAGGGCCTGCTTCACCATCGCCTGGCAGTCGTCGAACGAACCGGCCACGCGCAGCGCGTGGATGTTGTCGCCGAAGCAGCCCAGCTGGTGCGCCTGGCGCGGCGATACCCGGCCATCGGGATACAGCACCACCACGCGGATGCCCGGCTGGCGATGGAACGCGGCCGCGACGGCCGCGCCGGTGTCGCCCGAGGTGGCCACCACGATGGTCAGCGGGCGGGCACGGTCACGCTGGAGCTGGGCCAGGCTGGCCGCAAGGAAACGCGCGCCGAAATCCTTGAACGCGGCGGTCGGCCCATGGAACAGCTCCAAGACGTGGTCGCCCGAGGTGGCCAGCGCACGCAGCGGTGCCGGGAAGTTGAAGGCCTCCGCGCACAACGTGGCCAGGTGGGGCGCGAGCGCGTCGCCGGCGAAGAACGGCGCAAGCACCACTTCGGCGTTGCGCGCCAGGCTGCCCTGCGCCTGCCAGCGCTGCGGCTGGGGTCGCTGCTGCGGAACATACAGCCCGCCATCGGGGGCCAGGCCGGCGGCGATGGCCGCACTCAGGGTGGCTGCAGGGGCGGCGTGACGGGTCGAAACGAATTGCATGGAAGATCCTGGCAGAAGAGTGGAAAGCGCGCTCACAGCAGGCATGCCCCGGGCGCATTCAACGGCGATACCCAGCCCTGGCTGTCGAAACCAGCAACGGCAAAAGCGGCCTGCACGGCGTGTTGCGCGGCCTGCGCCGCCGCTTGGCTGTCAAACCACGCGAACACGCTGGGGCCGGCCCCCGAAATGCTGGCGCCCAGTGCACCGGCCGCCAACGCAGCGTCGCGCGCCGCGGCAAAGCCCTCGATGAGGCCGGCGCGACGCGGTTCCACCAGCACGTCGCGCAGGCCGGCGCGCACCAGCTCGGCATCTCCGCGGAAGCAGCCGCTCAACACCAGCGCCAGGTTCGCGCTTTGCGTGACGAATTCGGAAAGGAGGTAGCTGCCCTGCAGCGCCGCGCGCGCACGACGGGTTTCCAGGACGGCGTCTGGATGCACCAGCAGGCTGTACCACCCGGCGGGCACCGGGATGCTCACCAGCCGGTCCGCCGTGCTGAGCACCAACCCGCCCAGCAGCATTGGTCCGAGGTTGTCGCCATGCCGGCCGCCACTGGCCACCGCCTCACCGCTCAGCGCGAACGGATACAACGCCTCGCGCGACAGCGGCGTATCCAGCAGCGCATTGGCCGCCACCAGCGCGGCCACGCACGACGCCGCCGAGCCGCCCATGCCCGAGCCCAGCGCGATGCCCTTGTCGATCTCCAGTTCAAAGCCGAACGGCAACGCAAGCGCGTCGATCATCGCCAGCAGCGCCGCCCCTGCCGTGTTGTCGGCCGCCACCAACGGCAGATCCACCGTGGTGCCGCGGATCGCCAGGATCCGCACGCCCGGCGCGTCAGTGCGGCGCACGGTCACGGTGTCGCCCACGCCCGCGATGACATGGCCAAGGATGTCGAACCCCACCGCGACATTGCCCACCGATGCCGGTGAGAACGCGCGCGCCTCCAGCACGTCGTCTGCATTCACAGGCGCGCTCCTTCACCCGCAGCGACCCGCAGCACATCGGCAAACACGCCCGCAGCGGTCACTTCCGGACCCGCACCGGGGCCCTGCACCACCAGCGGGTTCTCGCAGTAGCGACGCGTGGTGAACTGCACCACATTGTCGGTCAGGCGCAGGTTGGCAAACGCATGGCCAACCGGCAGCTCCACCAGCCCCACCTGCGCCGCATCCGCTGACAGCCGCGCCACGTAACGCAGCACCGCACCGCGTGCACGCGCCTGCTCCAGCCGTTCGGCGAACACGCCGTCCACCGATGCCAGCCCGCGCATGAAGTCGTCCACGCTGGCCTGGCGCAGGGCCTCCGGCACCAGGCTTTCCACGCTGACCTGTTCCAGGCTCAGTTCACGGCCGGCCTCACGCGCGAGGATGACCAGTTTGCGCGCCACATCCACGCCGGACAGATCGTCGCGCGGGTCCGGTTCGGTGTAGCCCATGCCGCGCGCCTGCGCGACCAGTTCGGAGAACGGCACCTGGCCGTCGTACTTGTTGAACAGCCAGGCCAGCGTGCCGGAGAAGATGCCATCGACAGCCAGCACTTCATCACCGGTATCGACCAGGTCGCGCAACGTGGTGATCACCGGCAGCCCCGCGCCGACCGTCGCTTCGTAGCGGAACCGCGCGCCGGTGGCAGCGGCAGCCTCGCGGATGGCGTGGTAGCGCTGCAACGGACCGGCGCCGGCCTGCTTGTTGGGAGTGACCACATGGATGCCGGCCGCCAGCCAGCCGGCATAGCGGTCGGCGACATCGGCACTGCCGCTGCAGTCGACGATCAAGGCGTGCGGCAGGTGCGCCGACAGCAGGTGCTCGGTGAACTGGTCCAGGTCTGTCGCCTGGGCCTGCCCGGCGAGCGCAGCGCGCCAGTCGCCCTGCACGCCCCGCGCATCCAGATGCATGCGGCTGCGCGATGCCACCGCTCGCACGCGAAGGTCCACGTTGGCGCGCGTCAGCAGGGTGGGCTGCGCGACCAGCAACTGGTCAAGCAACGCCGCGCCCACGTTGCCAGGGCCAATCACGCCGACCGAGAAGGTCTGCGGCGACAGCCAGAACCCGGCGTGCGCCGCGCGCAGCGCCTTGGTCGCGTGGCGGCTGTCCACCGCCACCGAGATGTTGCGTTCGGAGGAGCCCTGCGCGATGGCGAGGATGTTCACCTGCGCACGTCCCAGCGATTCGAACAGGCGCGCGGCCACGCCTGGCTGCCCGGCCATGCCATCGCCCACCGCCGCCAGCACGCTGACATTGTCGGTGAGCTGCACGCGCTGCACCTGGCCCAGGCTGAGTTCGTGCGCGAACGCCTGCAGCAGCGCATCGCGCGCCCGCTGCGCTTCGGCCTGGCGCACCACGCAGCAGATCGAATGTTCCGACGAGCCCTGCGAGATCATCACCACCGACACGTGCGCGTTGCGCAGCGCGGCGAACACGCGCTCGGCCGTGCCGGGCACGCCGATGAGGCCGGTGCCTTCCAGGTTGAGCAGCGCCAGCTCCGGGCTCAGGGTGAGCCCCTTGATCGGGCCGGAGCTGGTGCGTTCGGCGGTGATCCGGGTACCGGGATGGTCCGGATGGAAGGTATTGCGGATGATGATCGGCAGGCCGCGCTCGATGGCGGGTGACATGGTCTGCGGGTGCACCACCTTCGCACCGAAATACGCCAGTTCGCAGGCCTCGTCGTAGCTCAGCGCTTCCAGCTGCACGGCTTCGGGCACCACCCGCGGGTCGGCCGAAAGCACCCCGTCCACATCGGTCCAGATATGCAGCTCATCGGCGTTGAACAGCGCGGCAAAGATCGCACCGGAGTAGTCACTACCGTTGCGCCCCAGGGTGGTGACCCGGTCACGGCGGTCGCGGGCCACGAACCCGGTGGCCACCACGCGCGCCGCCGGATGCGCGTCACGCCACACCGCCAGACGCTGCGCGCTCTGCACCCAGTCCACGTCCACGCCCAGTTCGCCACGGTCCACCACCAGCACCTCGCGCGCATCCAGCACGGCGCAGTCCTCGCCGATGCTGCGCAGGTAGTGGCCCAGCAGATGCGCCGAATACACCTCACCCAGGCCCTGCACGCGGTCCAGTACCTCGCTGGGCAGCTCACCGATCACTGCCAGCGCGCCCAGCACCTCGGCCAGATGGTCGAAGCGCGCATCCAGCCATTCCACCGTGTCGCCTGCATGCTCGCCCAGCAGCGCAACGGCGGCACCGCGATGGCGGGCGCGCAGTGCATGCCAGTCGTCGCGCCACTGCGGCGCGTTGTCGGCAGCGGCACCGGCCAGCGCGATCAGCGCATCGGTCACGCCCTTCATCGCCGATACCACGGTGACCTGCACCGCTTCGTCACGGGCCAGCAGCAGCTGGGCCACGTGGCGATAGCGGTCGGCGTCAGCCACGGAGGTGCCTCCGAACTTGTGCACGACCGTCGAGGTGGCCGCGCGCAGCGGCGCGGAGGAGGCAGGCGATGCAGGGGCATCGGGTGAAGCGGCGACAGAAGACATGCTGACCTCGATTCGAGGCCCCGCGTCATTCAGGCTGAAGGAGATCCCCCGCAACCTGATCTGGTGCGGGGCCGTTGTTTTCGGAAATTACGCGAAGACGACGGGCCGCACCAGGCGAGTGGTGACGGTGGTAATGGTGGCGGTACCGGTGGCCAGGGCAACGCTGCGCATGCCGCCGGTGAGGGCGGTGGAGCGAAGCGTGACGGTGGCGGCGGTAATGACCATGGACCAAGAAAACTACGCCGACCGGGTGCTTGTCAAGTGTTGCACCGCAAAAAGTCAAACGCGACGAACAGCAGGCATCGTCGGCCAAAAAGTTGCGAATGTGACCATCCAGGCCGCGCAACGGAATCAGCCGGCGTGCTCGGCCACCGCGCGTGGCGGCCGGTGTGCATGCGCGCACAACAGCACCCCGGAGACCAGGCAGACAATCGCGAGTGATTCCATCAGGGTCGGCCAGCGCCGCTGCCAGCCGAATCCATACAGCAGCGCGAACAGGGTCTCGAACACGATCATCTGCCCGGTCAGGGTCAGCGGCAGGTTGCGGCTGGCCCGGTTCCAACAGGCGTTGCCGAACACCGAGGCAACCACGGCCACCCCCGCGCTGATGACCCAGAACCACATCCAGTCGACTGGCGCGTGCGCGGGGCCTGGGAGGACAAACGCGCTGGGCACCAGCAGCAGCGCCAGCGCACCGGTGGCCACGCCGGTCAACAAGGACCAGTCGTGGCCGGAAATGTCCGGGCGCCGCGCCAGCCAGCGGCTGTTGCCGATGGAGTACAGCGCCCACGAAAACAGCGCACCAAACGCGCACAGCAGGCCGAGCAGGCGCTGGTTGGCCGAGCCCTGCGCATGCTCGGACTGCAGCGCCTCATAGCCCACCAGGCCTACCCCGAACAGGCACAGCGTCAGTGCGGGCGCAAGCTGGCGCAACGGCACTGCGCCCTGCTCGCGCACGCCCGCCACCGTCACCACTACGGGAATCAGCCCAACGATCAGCGACGCCGCCGCCCCGCCCGCCCACTGCACCGCATGGGCCAGCAGCACGAAGTACACCAGGTTCCCGGCAAGGCTCAGCCACATGAGACCACGCCATTCGGCCATGCCGATCCGCTCGCGCAGCTCACGCCAGCGGGGCGCCAGCAGCACCACGGCAATCAGTCCATAGACCAGATAGCGCCCGGCCGACAGCTGCACGGCGCTGAAATGGCTGAGCACCGCCGGCGCCAGGAACACCACGCCCCACAGCGCCCCGGCAGCGACGCCATTGGCGATACCCACACCCATCGAACGATTCATCAGCAGCCATGCGCCCGGCAGTAAAGAGACCGCGCCAGTGTAGGTGCCACGCGGCGGACCATCTTGACCCAGACTACTGCGAGTGCCGGAAGCGACGGCGGTAATCGGCCGGGGTCATGCCCCACTCCCGGCGCAGTGCGCGGGTCAATGCGCTCTGCTCGGAATAACCGGCGTGCTGGGCGATGTCGGCAATGGACGCATCACTCGCAGCCAGCTGCCCGCGCGCCCAACGCAATCGGCTGGCGCTCAACCAGGCCTGTGGGCTGAGCCCGAAGGCCTGGCGGAACACGGCATGCAACCGGCTGCTGCTGACCCCGACCTCACTGGCGATGCGCTCCACCGGCCACGCCTGTCCGGGTGCGCGTTCCATGCGCGCACAGACCGCCTGCAGCCGTGTTGCACTGCCGGCCAGCGAAAACGCCTGCAGCAGTCCGGGCAATTCGCATCGGACCGTGTCGTCGTTGACCCGTTCGTGTGCGCCGTCCGCCACCCGCTGCGCCATCGCGCGCACCTGCACTGGCAGGGCCAGCACGGGCTGGCGATGCAGGCGTTCGAGCGTGTCGTCGTCGAACATCTCCGCCGGGCAGTCCACGATCAGGAAGCGGTCGTCATCACTGGCGGCCTGGGCATGCCCGGCCATGGGCGCCACGAAGGCACCCTGCAGGGGGTCCAAGCGTGCGCCATGTCCTTCCAGCTCGAACGCCAATTCACCCCGCACCGGCACCACCCACTGCGCGAACGCGTGATGGTCCACGCTGGACGAGCGGCCATAGCGGCGAAGGTTGAACGCGGGTGAAGACATCGTGAGCGCAGGCCTGACCGAAGATCCAAGTCTGCGCGCGGTTGTCAAAACCTGCAATGCGTCACGGCAAGGGGCCAATACCCCAGTGGTATAACGGGGGCGTAGTCATGGGAAGTACCGTCGCGCCGTACAGGGAGTACCCGATGCCGTTTCTGACCCTGAGCCATGCACCGCACCTGTTGCCCGTTGTTGCACGCTGGTATTTCGACACCTGGGGCCACCGCGTGCCCGGTTGGACGCTGGAAGACGAACAGCAGCGGCTGGAAGTGTTCCTGCACGACAACGAGCTCCCCATGCTGCTGATGGCAACGGACAACGAGGTGCCCGTTGCTGCCGCGCAGCTCAAGTTCCATGAACGCACTGAACGCCCTGAGCGGCTGCACTGGCTGGGTGGCGTTTACGTGTGTCCGACGCATCGTGGCCATGCGCTCGCCAGCGACCTGATCGCGGCACTGATGCAGAAAGCGCAGGGCTACGGCGTGCGCGAAGTGTTCCTGCAGACCGAGCACGATGATGGTGGCCTGTATGCGCAGCTGGGCTGGGAGCCACTGGAGCGGCAGACACATCGCACGGGCGTGCCGGTGCGCATCATGCGCCGGGTACTGCCCCTCGCCCGCCAGGCAAGGTAGCCCGCCTCAGCGGAAGCGCACGGGCTGTGGTGCCGGGCGATCGGCAAGCGAGCCCATGGTGAAGGTGTAACCCGCCTTTTCCAGCAGCTCGCGCATGCGCAGCTCGGCCCGCTTCGGGTAGGCCAGCGAAGTGGGCGCATGCAGCGCATAGGCGGTCGAGCGGCCGTCCGTATCGCGGGTTACCGACGACTGGTTCGTCTCGCACGCGTTGGACCACAGGTCCTTGAGAACGCCAGGACCGATGGACTGGTTATTGCCAAGACGAAGCGTGAGCCAACGCATGTGTTCCATGAGCAATCCCGCCGGTAACTGTGATCGAGTATGCACCATATCCGACGGGGCCGTACGCGGGTGTGTGGAGTCGCTTGACCGGCTGATACGCAGACGCCCCGGCTGAACCGGGGCGTCTGCAGACAGGAGGGGCGACCGGGGTCGCCGCGGCCCGTTAGTGCTTCATGGCGTGCTTGCGGTTACGCATCACGTCGTGGGTTTCCTGGACCAGCGGCAGCAGGCGACTGACTTCCGCGCGGGCGGCCGGCGGGGTATCGCTGTCGGTCAGGGTGTCCTTGAACGCCTTCAGCAGACGGTCTTCGGATTCCTCCAGCTCGGCAACGTAGCCGTACTGGGTATCGCCCAGCGTGGCGCGGACCTTGCCGTAGAACTGCTGCATGGAGCCCACCACGGTGCCATGCTCGGCCGGCTTGGCGCCGGTGGCGGCAACCGTGCTGCTCAGCGAAGTGACAATCTGCGACTTGACGCCAGCAATCTTGGTAAACAGCGCGGACAGCTCAGCATCTTTTACCTTGTCGGCCGCTTCGGTGTAGAAGTCCTGGCCATCGCGGGCAATCTCGATGATGTCGTTGAGGGTATGCGCGGTCTTGGATTCGGTGCTCACTGATTTCTACTCCTGAAAGAATTTCGTGTTGACCCGTGTCGGGGTGAGTCCACTTTTCCGCAACTGCAATGAAGTCGGCGTGACCTTTGCGCCCTTGGACAATGCGGCGTTAAGTGTTGTCTGCGCCATGGAAAGCTGGCGTCGTCAGCACGTGTTCGCACCGAGACAGCGCCATCACGTTGGCGTGCAACCGATCCTCGCCACAACAAAAAAAAACGCCGCATTGAATGCGGCGTTTCAGCGACAAGCGTGTCATTCCTGGCGGGACGGAACCGGTGCCTCCAGCGGCGGCTCCGCCGGTGGAGGATCGCCTTCGGGCGGCGCTTCGCTGGGTGGCTCGGTGACCGGCGGCTCGCGCAGAGGCGGCTCTTCCATCGGCGGCTCTGGTGCAGCAGGAGACGGCTCGGGCGCAGGAACCTGAGCAACTGGTTGCCACGGAAATTCGAGACGGTTGTCCAAGGTCGACATGGGGGTTCCTTCGGTGGCGTCGAAGCAACCCTGACAGGTGGTTCGTCAATGGACGGCGAGGGAAGCGTGCAGACAGCGTCCTGCGGGACGTGATGGTGACCCCGGCCCGATTCGAACGGGCGACCTCCCCCTTAGGAGGGGCGACCAGCCAATGTGGGCTAAGGGTTTTGCCACAGCTTGCGCCAATGGTGTGCCAAACCTGGGCGGAGGGACTGCAACAAAGGCGGCTGGTCATTGGCTTGGGAAGCTCCAGGTCAGAAGCTTGTATTTCAATCACTTAGACCTAATTATCGCTCCGCAATCTAAGCAGACAGCTTTTCCAAATCACCGAGAAAAACGACTGTTTGCCGCGATTGCGGAGCGTTACTCTACATATGATCGGCGAATCATCCTCCTGCCTTCTAAATCCATCCGACGTGCTCATAGGGGCGCCAAACCATGCGTGGTCTGAGGCTTATCGTTCTACTTGCAGCCGGAACCTGGCCATCGGCTGGCTTGGCGCTGACCGCCGCCTGCAAGGAGCCTGCGGGGTACACTCTCGGCATTGTGCAAGGGCTAGGCGTTCGTCGCGTCATCGACGGTACTGACGCAATGACCGGTGGCACCTATACGCTGGTTTGGACACGTGGGGCGCGTAACGCGACGTTGATTTCACAGGGAGCTGGCGGCGGACCGCCCTTTACTGATGAAGGCGTTCGGATTCTTGAGACTGAGAAGCAGGTTTCGTTCCTGGTGACGTACCCGAATGCCGCCTGGCTATTCTCCCTCTTTCCGGAGCAAGGGCTGTTGCTCATCGGTTCTCAGTCACCTGGTCCACTCGGGGATGGCGCTGTCATGAAAGCGTTTAAGGCGAAGTGCGAGATCAGCGAGTAGCGCAAAAAATCCCGCCCAGGATGCAGCTGGTGCGTGGCTCAGAGTTCGAAGCTGTGACCCCTACCATGTCAAGGTCGCGGAGATCGGCAAAAACAACGACTAAGCTGATCGACAGCATCCGCGCAGTGGAGGTAGAGGAGTACAAGCGATCGCGATTGGTTTATCACAAGGCGGCCAAAGAATCTGTCGAAAAAGAGATACGACGGTTGAAAGCAGCCTTCAACCGCGGCGTCAAATGGAAGGAGCTCGACGTCAATCCGCTTGCCTCGGTCAAGGGACCTCGTGGCGTGCGGAGCGTCGCAGTGAAATTTTACGATCGGGAGGCTATGCGTAGACTGTACAGGGCCAACCGTCACGTCCTCCGCCATGGCTGTTCATGGCTCACACTGGGCTACGCCGGGGAGAAGTGATCGGGTTGCAAAAAGGCTCGCTAATCAGCGGCAAGCTGCTAGTAGAGAGAGACCCTGACCAAATATGCGCGGACGGACCAAGTCAGGCAAGTGGCGGGGCGTGCCGCTCAACCGATACGCTCGGTGGGCGCTCCGACATCTGGCTAAACCCTTGGAAACAGTCCATAAGCACACCGTCTCCGATTGGTTCAGGAAAATCTCAGTTCAAGCTGAGGATTGGCGGGCATCTCCACCGACTTCAACACACCTTCTGCGCACATGTGGTGATTGCAGGCGTGCCGCTGGGCAGAGTGCAGTTGCTCGCGGGCCATGCGGACTACGCCATCACCAAGTACCACGCGCACCTCTCTCCTGAAGGAGATGAATCGGCCGTCGCCAGCTTGAAGTACTAGCGATCATGCATCAGCCGCCCCTAACTATCTTGGCGATCGCTGCTGCGAGTTCCGCGATTACCTTGGGGTCGAGAGGATTATTGGAATCTCGCAACGAGGCGCCTTGTGCCCCGTCGGTCGTCGCGAGCATCCGCGCTGCTTCAAGCCGATATTCCGGACCTTCCGCCCAGGAAGTAATTAAAGCCACCTCCTTCAGCGCCAACATATCGAGATCCCTATTCAGCGCGCGAGAATCTTCAAGCGAAGCCTTGTATATCCGGAGGAAGAAGAACGCGAACACTTCAAGCATGATAACTACACCCAGCTTTGGCAGGTACAAAGATAGGAGCATCTGCCACGAAAGTTCCACCAAGTGAATCGGAGAGACCGCGAAAACTAAAAGAAGGACCACAGCGACCAAGGTGGTTGAACTGCCCGTCGCCAGGTTGACTCGCGCCCGCCGCTCAAGCAGTTCGGCTTGTTTCGACAGCCTGCGCTTGGCTTCAGTAAAAACCTCTCTGGACGCAATCAGGCGTACGTCTTCCTCCCGCCCAAAATTAGCTGCGGCTTCGAACGAAGGGTTGCCTGAGATCTTGAGCCTTTCCTCCAGTTTCTCTAGAACCGCCAGAACATCACCCTGCACTTGGTCTTGAGAAGATGAGAACGTTACGGTAGTCGTCGTGCCAAAAATAAGCCTCCCCTTTAGGTAAAGGCTGATCACCTCAGCGGTACCAAGTCCAACGAGCATCGCGGCGGGGATCACCAAATAGCCAGCCTTTACGTCCAACAATTCGCCCACGTACGAGGCCATCACCACCAATGTCAATCCAGCAGCAATAGCCAAACTGGACAGGAGCGCTCTGATGTTGTCCCTTCGCAAGGCATGGGCCTCCGCCTCGTCCCTCAAAAGCTTGATTCGCTCGTTGCTCGAACCGTTATCCATCACAGTTTCCTTGTGGTAGCTGCTTACGTTAGGGGTTCGAATTTTGCGGCGCCGCATTGCCGCCCAATTCGGGTTCGATTCCGTGTGCCAACTGTGCCAGTCCGTGAGTATTGAATGGCTATCTAGAGCACTTCGCCCAAACCAACTGCCGTAAGCCTTTGATTTTGGTGACCCCGGCCCGATTCGAACGGGCGACCTTCCCCTTAGGAGGGGGACGCTCTATCCAGCTGAGCTACGGGGCCATGTGCCGGCCAGGCGTGCAGCCTCGCTGCAGGCTGCATGCACCTTGCGTGCATGCAGCGGTGAAGGATACCGGTATTCAGCGACAGGACCAAGGCCGATGGCGCCGCACGGGTACGCCCGGGTCAGCGGATTTCCAGCTCCGCGAAGCCCTTGACCAGCTCGTCCACGGCCTTGATCTGGGCCAGGAACGGTTCCAGCGCGCTCAGCGGCAGGGCGCTGGGGCCGTCGCAACGGGCATGGTCCGGGTCGCGGTGCGCTTCCAGGAACAGGCCGGCCAGGCCCAGCGCCATGCCCGAACGGGCCAGTTCGGCCACCTGGCGGCGGCGGCCACCGGAGGCTTCGCTGCCGGCATCGCGGCGCTGCAGGCTGTGGGTGACATCGAAGATGGCCGGCAGGCCCCCGGTGGATTCAATCATCTCGCGGAAGCCGAGCATGTCCACGACCAGGTTGTCGTAGCCGAACTGCGAACCGCGTTCGCACAGGATGATGTTCTCGTTGCCCGCTTCGCGGATCTTGGACACGATGTGCTTGATCTGCGTGGGGCTGAGGAACTGCGGCTTCTTGATGTTCACGGCACGGCCGGTCTGGGCGATGGCCACCACCAGGTCGGTCTGGCGGGCCAGGAACGCCGGAATCTGCAGCACGTCGACCACTTCGGCCACCGGGGCGGCCTGGGCCACTTCATGCACGTCGGTGATCACCGGCACGCCGAGCTGACGCTTCACTTCCTCGAAGATGCGCAGCCCTTCGTCCAGGCCCACGCCACGGTAGGAATGGATCGAAGAGCGGTTGGCCTTGTCGAACGAGGCCTTGAACACGTACGGGATGCCCAGCTTGGCCGTGACCTTGGTGAAGTGCTCGGCCGCGTGCAGGGTCGAATCGAGGTCTTCGAGCACATTCAGGCCGCCAAACAGCACGAACGGGAGACGGTTCCCGACGACCACGCCTTCTGCAACGGTAACGTTCATTCAGATTCCTGGGGGGCGAACAATGGTGTCCATTCTAGCGGCCGCCGCGACCGGGCGGGCGGCGCCGTGTGGCGCTGCGGCAATGCCGGCGGGGCGCTCCTGATAGAATGACGGGTCTGCACGCCGCACCCCCCACCCTGCCAGCGGCTGCGCCCTTTTCGATCCGCAACAGGAGTTTGCATGTCCTCTGACCTGCTCAAGGCGCTCGGCCTCGACGCGACCAACGCTGGCACCTACCTCGGCAACGGCGAGTGGTCGTCGGCCACCAGCGCGGGCGTGATCACCTCGGTCAACCCGACCACCGGCGAGGCCATCGCCCAGGTGCACGCCACCACCGACGCCGACTACGAAACCATCGTGGCCCGTGCCCAGGAAGCCTTCAAGGTGTGGCGCACGACCCCGGCCCCGCGTCGTGGCGAAGCCGTGCGACTGTGCGGCGAAGCACTGCGCGCCAACAAGGATGCGCTGGGTTCGCTGGTTGCGCTGGAAATGGGCAAGAGCAAGCCGGAAGGCGACGGTGAAGTGCAGGAGATGATCGACATCGCCGACTTCGCCGTGGGCCAGAGCCGCATGCTGTACGGCTACACCATGCATTCCGAGCGCCCCGGCCACCGCATGTACGAGCAGTACCAGCCGCTGGGCCTGGTCGGCATCATCAGCGCGTTCAACTTCCCGGTCGCCGTGTGGGCATGGAACTCGTTCCTGGCCGCGATCTGCGGTGATGTGTGCCTGTGGAAGCCGTCCAACAAGACGCCGCTGACCGCCATCGCGTCCATGCGCATCTGCAACGAAGCACTGCGTGGCGCCGGCTTCCCGGACATCTTCTTCCTGGTCAACGACGCCGGCACCGAGCTGTCGCAGAAGCTGGTGGCCGACAAGCGCGTGCCGCTGATCAGCTTCACCGGTTCGACCCAGGTCGGCCGTCAGGTCGCCGAAAAGGTTGCCCACCGCCTGGGCCGCTGCCTGCTGGAACTGGGCGGCAACAACGCCATCATCCTGGATGAGAGCGCGGACCTGAAGCTGGCCATCCCGGGCATCGTGTTCGGCGCGGTCGGCACTGCCGGCCAGCGCTGCACCACCACGCGCCGCCTGATCGTGCATGAATCGATCTACGACAACGTGCTGGCCACGCTGGTCAAGGCGTACAAGCAGGTGGAGGGCAAGATCGGCGATCCAACCGATGCGGCCAACCTGATGGGCCCACTCAACAGCGACAGCGCCGTGCAGCAGTTCCTGGCCTCGATCGAAAAGGCCAAGGCAAGCGGCGGCACCATCGAAACCGGCGGTACCCGCATCGACCGCGCCGGCAACTTCGTGCTGCCGGCCATTGTCACCGGGCTGAAGAACAGCGACGAAGTGGTGCAGCACGAAACCTTCGCGCCGATCCTGTACGTGATGAAGTACAGCACCCTGGACGAAGCCATCGACATGCAGAACGGCGTGCCGCAGGGCCTGTCTTCGTCGATCTTCACCCAGAACCTGAAGGTGGCCGAGCGTTTCCTGTCGGCAGCCGGTTCGGACTGCGGCATCGCCAACGTCAACATCGGCACCTCCGGTGCGGAAATCGGCGGCGCGTTCGGCGGCGAGAAGGATACCGGCGGTGGCCGTGAGTCCGGTTCGGATGCATGGAAGGTCTACATGCGCCGCCAGACCAACACCATCAACTACTCCGATTCGCTGCCGCTGGCCCAGGGCATCAAGTTCGACCTGTGATGGTTGAATGCCCCAGCCTGGATTACACCGGCCGCCGCGTACTGGTGGCCGGTGGCAGCAAAGGCATCGGCCGCGCGATGGCGCTGGCCTTTGCCGCTGCCGGTGCCCGTGTCTCGGTGTGCGCCCGCGGCGAACCCGGCCTGGCCGCACTGCGCGATGACGCCGCTGCCCAGGGACTGTCGCTGCACACCGCGGTGGCCGATCTCTCGCGCCCGGCCGATATCGAGCACTGGCTGGCCAGTGCCGCCGAGGCCCTCGGCGGTATCGATGTGCTGATCAACAACGCCACCGGCTACGGCATGACCGACGATGAAGCCGGCTGGGAAGCCAGCCTCGGCGTCGACCTGATGTCGGCGGTGCGCGCCTCCCGCCTCGCCCTGCCCTGGCTGAAGCAGTCGGCCGAGGCCTGCATCCTCAACCTGGCCTCGATCGCCGCCCAGCAGCCGCGCCCCGGCGCCGCCCCGTATGGCGCCGCCAAGGCCGCACTGATGCACTACACCACCTCGCAGGCGCTGGCGCTGGCTCCGCACCGGATCCGGGTGAATGCCATTGCCCCGGGCTCGATCGAGTTCGAGGACGGGCTGTGGGCACGCCGGCGCGAGCAGGACCCCGACCTCTACCACGGCACCCTGGCCAGGATCCCGTTCGGGCGCTTCGGGCAGCCGCAGGAAATCGCCGATGCCGCCCTGTTCCTGTGCTCGCCGATGGCGCGCTGGATCACCGGGCATACCTTGAATGTCGATGGCGGCCAGGTCCTGATGGGATAAACCCGTCGCTGGCCCTATGATTCCCTTGTCCCACCTTCCCCCAGGAGCCGCATGAGCCTCCCGCCCCGCCAAACCAGCGCCATGGCCCTGATCAGCCTGATCGCCGGCATCCTCGGCTGGACCGCCCTTCCCTTCCTGGGCAGCGTGGTCGCCATCGTCACCGGGCACATGGCCCGCGCCGAAATCCGCCGCCGCCCGCTGGAACTGGAAGGCGATGGACTGGCATTGGCCGGCCTGATCATGGGCTGGGTGGTGGTGATCGGCAGCCTGTTGGCGCTGCTGGCCATCGTGCTGTTCTTCGGCGGACTGGCCTGGTTCGTTTCCCTGCAATCGTGAGGTGCCCATGAGCGGATCGGACGCAACCGGACGTTTCAGCAACCGCGTAGCGGATTACGTCCGCTACCGTCCCGACTACCCACCGGCGCTGCTGGACTGGGTGCATGGCGAGATGGGCGTGCCCACCGAAACCCTGGTCGCCGACATCGGCGCCGGCACCGGCATCTCCACACGCCTGTTCCTGGCCACCGGACATCCGGTGATCGCGGTGGAACCCAATGCGCCGATGCGCGAGGCGGCCGAGAAGCTGCTGGCCGCCGAGTACCTGCGCCTGAAGCTGGTGGACGGCACCGCCGAAGCCACCACGCTGGCCGACGACAGCGTCGGCCTGGTTGCAGCGGCGCAGGCCTTCCACTGGTTCGACACCGATGCAGTGCGCACGGAATGGAAGCGCATCCTGCACCCGCAGGGCCTTGCGCTGGTGTTCTGGAACTCGCGCCTGCTCGACGCCTCGCCGTTCCTGGTCGGTTACGAACAACTGCTGCTGGAGTTCGGCACCGATTACACCCAGGTGGCCGAGCGCTACCAGGACGACGATGCCATGCGCGCGTGGTTCGGCGCGGGCCTGCGCGGCACCGCCCGCTTCCCGAACGCGCAGTACATGGATGCCGACGGCCTGCGCGGTCGCCTGCTGTCGTCGTCCTATGCCCCGCCGCCGGGCCACCCCCGCCACGCCCCCATGCTGGAGGCGCTGCAGCAGCTGTTCGATGCGCACGCGGTCGATGGCAAAATCGCTTTTGAATACCAAACCCGTGCCTTCATCGGCACGCTGGACTGACTGGACGCCATGTACTCGCTTGCCCGACCCTTCCTGTTTTCCCTGGACGCCGAACGCGCCCATGGCCTGGGCCTGAGTGCGCTGGACCTCGCCTACCGCACCGGCACCACGCCGCTGCTGGCACGCCGCCCGGCCCCGTTGCCGACCAACGTGTTCGGGCTGAACTTCCCCAACCCGGTCGGCCTGGGCGCCGGCCTGGACAAGAACGGCGAGCACATCGACGCGCTGTTCGCGCTGGGCTTCGGGTTCGTGGAAATCGGCACCATCACGCCGCGACCGCAGGAAGGCAATCCCAAGCCGCGCCTGTTCCGGCTGCCCGCCCACCAGGCGATCATCAACCGCATGGGCTTCAACAACCTCGGCGTGGATGCACTGGTGCGCAATGTTGAACGCGCGCAGCGCCGCAGCGGCCTGCTTGGCATCAACATCGGCAAGAACAAGGACACTCCCAACGAGCAGGCGTTCGACGATTACCAGCACTGCCTGCAGAAGGTGTACCCGCTGGCCGATTACATCACCGTCAACATCTCTTCGCCCAACACCGCCGGCCTGCGTGAACTGCAGGAAGAAACCGCGCTGCGCCAGCTGGTCTCGCAGCTGCGCGAAAGCCAGGAAGCGCTGGCGGCCAAGCATGGAAAGCGCGTTCCGATGCTGGTCAAGGTCGCCCCGGACCTGAGCGACCGCGACATCGATGCCGCAGCGCGCGTGCTGGGCGAATTGAAGGTGGACGGAGTGATCGCCACCAACACCACCATTGACCGCAGTTCGGTTGCCGCCGACCAGCATGCCAGCGAAGCCGGCGGCCTGTCCGGCGCGCCGCTGCTGGGCCAGTCCACCCTGGTGCTGCGCCGCCTGCGCGCGCGCCTGCCCGAATCCACCCCGTTGATCGGCGTCGGCGGCATCCTGTCCGGTGCCGATGCCGTGGCCAAGATGGCTGCTGGCGCCGCGCTGGTGCAGTGCTACAGCGGCCTGATCTTCCGCGGCCCGGCGCTGGTGCACGACTGCGTGGAGGCGATCCGCCGACGCCGCGAAGCACCGAGCCGTGGCGCGGTGGCCCCCCTATGAGTACTGCAATGCCTGCCTGGTCACTGACCGAAAACGCCTCGCTGAAGGCCCTCAACACCTTCCACGTCGACGCGGTGGCCGAGCAGCTGCTGGAGCTGCACGACGCGGCCCTGCTGCCCGATGTGCTGGCCCTGCCCCAGGTCGCCGGGCACCCGCTGCTGGTACTGGGCAGCGGCAGCAACGTGCTGATCGCCGACGACGTGCCCGGCACCGTACTGGTATTCGCCAACCGCTCCATCGAAGTGCTGGAACACCGCGCCGACCACACCGTGGTGCGTGCCGGCGCCGGCGTGAACTGGCATGGGCTGGTGATGTGGTCGCTGCAGAACGGCCTGTCCGGGCTGGAGAACCTGGCGCTGATTCCCGGCACGGCCGGTGCGGCCCCGATCCAGAACATCGGCGCCTATGGCGTGCAGGTTGATGAGTTCATCCAGGCGGTGGAAGCGTGGGACCGCCAGAACAACGAATGGGTGCGGCTGGATGCCGACGCGTGCGCCTTCAGCTACCGCGACAGCGTCTTCAAGCACGATGCGGACCGCTACCTGATCAGCGCCATCGAACTGCGCCTGCCCCTGTTGCATGACCTGCGCCTGGGCTATGCAGGCATTGCCGAGGAAATGCAGGCGATGGGCGTGGAGCTGCCGGTGGCCGCCGACGTGGCCAATGCGGTGATCGCCATCCGCCGTCGCAAGCTGCCCGACCCGGATGTGCTGGGCAATGCCGGCAGCTTCTTCAAGAACCCGGTACTGCCGCTGGAACAGGTGGAGGTGCTGCTGCAGCACTTCCCCGGCCTGCCGGTGTACCCGGCCGAGCAGGACGACCGACGCAAGCTCTCGGCCGCCTGGATGATCGAAGCCTGCGGCTGGAAAGGCTTCCGCGAAGGCGATGCCGGCGTGGCGCCCCAGCATGCCCTGGTGCTGGTCAACCACGGCAACGCCACCGGTGCCGAACTGCTCGCGCTGGCGCGGCGCATTTCCGCCTCGGTGCTGGAGAAATTCGGCGTTCCCATCGAACCGGAGCCGCGCCTGATCGGCGCACAGTGGTGACCGTCCAGCTTGCCCTCCCCGCGCCGACACCGATGCGTGCGGCGCTGCTGATGCTGGGCAGTACCCTGGCCTTCGGGTTGATGGCCGTCGCGATCCGCTATGCCACCCGCTACGTGCCCACCCAGGAAGTGGCGTTCTTCCGCAACGCGTTCGGCCTGCTGGCGCTGCTGCCGTTCCTGTTGCGCCCGGGCAGCTCGCCGTTCCACACGACACAGTTGCCCCGCTATTTCGTGCGCAGCCTGATCGGGCTGGCCTCGATGCTCTGTGCGTTCTGGGCCATCGGCCACCTGCCGATGTCGCAGGCGATCTCGCTGTCGTACTCCACGCCTTTGTTCGTCACCATCGCAGCCGTGCTGTTCCTTGGCGAGAAGGTACGCGCGCGCCGTTGGGCGGCCGTGGTCTGTGGCTTCATCGGGGTCCTGATCATCGTTCGCCCCGGCGCCGCCACCTTCAGCCCGGGCGTGCTGGTGGCGGTGCTGGCCGCCGTGCTCAGTTCGCTGGTTGCCATCCAGATCAAGCAGCTGACCCGCGTGGACGGGGCCGATACCGTGGTGTTCTACACCTACGTGTTCTGGGTTCCGCTGTCGCTGGTGCCTGCCCTGTTCGGCTGGGTCTGGCCCAGCGGCGTTGCGTGGGCCTGGCTGGCCGCTACCGGCGTGCTGGGCACGTTGGGCCAGCTGTTGTGGACCCGCGCGTTGCGGTTGGGCGAAGTCTCGGCGCTGACCCCGATCAGCTTCATGCAGCTGCCGTTGGTCAGCCTGCTGGGCTGGCTGCTGTTCAATGAAACGCTGGACCGCTGGACCGTCATCGGGGCGGGCATCATTCTTGCCGCCAATGCCTACATCGCGCACCGCGAGGCGGTACTGGTGCGGCGCGCGGCATCCGAAGCCGCCACGGCCGGCGCCAAGCCGGGCGAGTAAGCACGGTCGACGCCCCGCGCTACGCCACGGCAGCCCAACTGCGGGCAGCCGCATCGATCACGTTGCCCGGCGCGAACTGCTCCTCCATGAAACGCAACGCCTGGCGGCGCTGGCTGGGCGGACGCGAGGCCGCACCCGGCTCCAGCAGCAGGTCGTGGAACTCCTGCAGGTCGTGCAGGATCCGCCAGTGGCGGTAGTACGCCAGCCGGACCGGATCCAACGCCACGGCGCCATAGCCTTCGCGGAACCGCGGCGGATCATCGCGTCCCCAGCGACCGCCCACGCCTGCGCCGACGAACATCAGGTCGCGCTCGCGTGGCGCCAGCACCATGTCGTCCCAGTCGATCAGGTGCAGCCCGCCATCGGCGCGCAGCAACAGGTTGCCGGCGTGCAGGTCGCCATGGCACAACCCCCGTGACCAGCGCTGCCCGGCAAGGCGCTCACGCAGCGTCATGCAGTGCTGCCAGACCTCGGCCACCCGCGCCTGCCGCTGCCGCCAGACCCGCCGGTAGTCCTCCGCCAGGGCATCGGGAATGGGCCAACGCTCATCACCGCGCTGCAGCCACGACCCCACCCGCTCCACCGCCGTGTCATCGTCGAAACCCGGTTGCGCAAGACCGGATGCCAACCGGGCCGGCAACGCGGTGTCGTGCACCTGGCGCAACACCTGGCCCAGCCGGTGCCACTGCGCCTGCGACAGGGCCACTTCGAACCCCGACTCGCCCTCCACATAGGCAAACAGCGTCCACTGCAGGCCCTCGGCGTACGTGGCCGGGGCACCATCAAGCGCGGGCTGCGGGTCCACCACCTCGTCCAGGCCGAGCGCGCAGCGCAAATGCTGCATGACCTCCCACACGGCATCGGCCACGGCATAGCGGCGGCACTTCAACCACCAGCGCGTGCCGTCTTCGGAGGTCACCTGGTATACCGTGGCGCCCGCATCGGCACCCGCCGGCCGCTGCATGACGTGGCTGACCTGCAGGCCGTAGGCCTGGGCCAGCACGGCGCCGATTTGCGACGAAGACAAATCCTGTGGATGCAGCATCAACTCCGCCGTGGCGCACGAACATCGCACCACTATCCCAGAATCGCGTCGATACACACAGGGAAATGCGTCACGAAGAGACGTAATCTCTCATTCGTTATATTGATACGGGAGTCATACCGCCGCGCCCGCCGCAAGCGCCTGCAGTTCGCGCTGCAGCAGTGCCTGCACTTCTTCACGCTGGAACTGGGTAACGAACACCGGCACCGCAAACACGTAGGGCAACCCATCGGCGTCACGGCGAACCACATACGCCAGCTGCAACCGTGCCAGGGCGTGGCGGACCTGCTCCGGATCGACCCGCGCACCCGCCGCATCGAATGCAGCCAATAGTTCCACCAGGGTGATGCCACGCTCGCCGCTGCCGACCAGCTGCGCACCGGCGACCTGGTACACCACGATGCGGTCGATACGGCACGCCAGGGGATCGGGACTCAGCCGCGCCCAGCCGGCCAATGCATCGAACATCGGCTCGCTCACCAGCGCCGCGTGTACCTGCGTTGCATCCAGTACGCGCTGGCCACGGTCCAGCTGGCCAAGCAGCTGCTGGCAGGCAATGGCGACCAGGTTGGCGCGGCGACCGCACGCCGCCACCAGCCGCTGCGGCAGGTCCGGGCTGGCGAAGTGCACGCCCAGGCGCGCCATCGGTTCGGTCGCCAAGGCCACGCAGGCGTCCTGTTCCAGCCCGCCAATATGGATCACCTCGCCGAAGTTGCGCAGCGGCGAGGCAAAATCCAGGGTGACCGCTTCGTACAGGTCCCAGAACCCGGCCAGCATGAAGTGGCAGCGTCCCTCTTCGCTCAGCGCGCGCAGCGCCGCCAGCTGCGGGTAGCCCTGTGCCGCTTCCGCGCGCAGGAACAGGTCGGTCTCGTCGATCAGCAGCAGCAGGCCGCGCCCCGCTGCCCGCGCGGACAACTCGGCGACCAGCGCATCGATCCCGGTGTCCTCGGCCAGGCCCAGTTCCAGCGCCAGCCGCATTGTCAGCCGATGATCGCGCAGCGACAGGTACACACAGTGCACGCGCGGGTGGCCGACAAAGCGCCGCTCGATGGCCTTCATCAAACTGGTCTTGCCCAGCTGCCGACCGCCCACCAACAGGTAGTTGCCGGGCTCGCGGTTGAGCACGCGCGCCAGCAGCGACTCGCGTCCAAAGAAGGCCGCCGGACGGGTGATGCCGCCGTGGGTCTGGTAGGGCGAGATGCGGGTCACCCGGAGCTGCCGGGCCAGCAGCCCGACCAACGCGTCCAGCGCGCCCGGCTGCAGCAGCCAGCGGGTCTGGGCGGCCTGGCCAAGGCACACGCACAGGTTGGCCGGATCCTCGGCGTAGGCAGCCAGTTCGGCTTCGACCGCCAGCGATGGGCTCACCACCAGCACCACGTCCTGCCCGTTGGGCATGGCGCGCAACTGCTGCACGATGGCATCGGCCGCCAACGCCGGATCGGGCTGGTACAGCCACAGCCGTTCCAAGGCCAACGGCAGCTTGTCCGGCAGGGTCCATTCGCGCACCAGACCGGTGAGCGCCCAACCCGTTGCCGGCGCATCGATCGCACCGATGCGCGCGGCCAGCTGCAACGCGCGTGTGGTTGGGGTGGCCTGCAGGTGGCGCAGCGCGTCGCGCCAGCGCACCGTGGCGATCCCGGCACCGGCGAGGACCCGATCTTTGAGCCGCAGCCATCCCAGCTGGCGGTCGATGGCGGGCAATGCCTGCAACGGCTGGGCAAGCAGCCGTTGTGGCTCGCGCACGATGTCGGCCACCGCCGGTCGCACCCAGTACCAGAGCATGCCAAGCCCGGCCAGGCCCAGCACCGACAGCCCCAGCACCACCGACAGCCACTGCACGATGCCCCACGGTACCTGCGCCCGGCAGTTGGCCGGTAGCCAGCGGGACGGTGGCGCAGGATCGCCAGGGCGGCAACGCCAGTACTGGGTGCGCGGCTCCAGCGTCTGCTCGATCACCGCACCGCGCAGTCCGCTGTTGGCCGGGAAGCGGTCGGTGAAGCGCAGGCGCAGCACGAACGGCTGCGGCAGTTCGGCAACCACCAGCGTTTCTTCCGGATCATGCACGCCCGGCACGTGCACCTGCTGCGGCCAGGTTTCATGCTGCAGCCAGTACGACAACGCCTCTTCGCGCAGGAACATCATGTCGATGTTCGCCCGCTGCATGAGCATCATGCTTTCGCCGTCGCGCTGCATGCGCAGCAGCTGCACCGGGTTGAGCCAGGGCACGAACAGGTAGCTGCCGACGAACCACGTCAGGCCGGCCACCAGCAGCAGCCACCACCAGCGCAGTACCGGCTGCCGGCGCGGTGGCCTGCTCATGCGGTCTGCACCTGCATGCCATCGATCACCTGCCGCACGGCGCGGCGGATCGCCTCGCAGCGCCATTCCAGGCAGTGCCCCTGCGGTTGCGGGCGCGCGGTCAGCAGGTTGTTCCAGTACAGATGGCGAAGCAGCGGATCGGCCAGGTACGGCCGCGCCGGCGCCACCACCGGCTGTGCCAGCCAGCCCTGCACGGCGGCACGCGCCGCGTCATCCCGCAACAGCGGTACCAGCCCTTCCCACAGGCGCGGATGGCTGGACAGCGTATCGGTGACCGCCTCATCGTCGAGAGTGGTGTCAACGAGCAACGTCAACGCCGCCTGCGCCAACAGCGGATGCCCGCCGGACAACCGCAGCGCGCGCGACAGCGTGTCATCGCCAATGCCAGGGGCACTGCGCCGCATGTCCTCGATTCCCAGCTCCGGCCAGCTCTCGCTGGCCGCGATGTTGAGCAGCGAAAGATCGCCGCCCTGGTACTTCAGGTCGGCCAGCGCGGCCCCGCCACAGATCAGCAGGTGCAGCTTGCCGCTGTACATTTCGCTGAGGCTGCGCAGGATGCCGGCCAGCACGTCGCGCGGCCCGGACTCCCCCTGCTCGAACCGGCTCACCAGGCAGAACAGCGCACCGGGCTGCTGCAGCCGACGCGCCAGCGCCATCTCGAAACTGGCATCCGAGCCCACGCCGTCCAGCCCGCACTGCGCGGCCAGCAAGGCAAAGTAGTCCTGGTCGCCCTCGCCGGAGCGGAACGGCGGCTGCAGGTGCAGCACGCGCTCCTGCCCATAGCGTGTGGCTGCTTCAGCGAGAATCGCCGCGCGCTCCGGGGGCTGCCCCCAATGGGCCTGGGTCAACAGCAGGCTCACCGGATACGGGCGCAGCATCTGCAGCCGGTCGAACAACCGGGTGACGGTGGGCGGCACTGAAACGGCGGGATCGGCGTGCTCTTCCCGTGCCGATACCGGCTCCACCGGGAATTCCGGCTCGAACCCCACCGACTGCAGCAATGCATTGCATTCGGTCTCGGTCAGGCGCAGGTAATTGGCGCAGGCCAGTACCCGGTCGCGGTGCCGGCGGCTGGGCCGCGAGGTGCCGGCCCGCCAGTTGTTGACCGCCTCGCGGCTGATGCCGATTTCGGCGGCCACCCCACCGGCACTGGCCCGGATCCGCCGCATGTGTCGAGACAGCAGGTCCGCGAACTCAGGGGCAGGCATGGGAAACGACCAGAACGGAAGAGAGTCGCACACCCTACCGTGACCGTATGGACTGTCAACCATGCCTGCGCTCCCCTGCCTGCCGCCGGCTCAGACCGCAGGAAGCGCAGGACCCTGGCGCACGAACAGCTTGCGCGTCACCAGCAGGTGCACCACGAAGACCAGGATCGCCAGCATGCCCAGCGCCACGATCACCCGGCCCAGTACCGAACCCAGCCCTTTCTGGCCTTCGAGCCGATCAAGCCGATCGAACTGCGCGGGGTTGCTGCGTGCGTAAGCCACGTCGACCTGCGGCGCTTCGCCCAGGTACGGCGTGGCGTTGTCTTCGGAGGTGGAGAAGTGACCGGTGTACTCAACGCCATCAACGCTGAAGTCGTAGCGGAAGTGGTACTGGTAGGACACCCGCCCCTTGCGGCGCTTTTCCTCGATGTGGTCCACCTGTACCGGTGCCTGCACGGTCACCGCATCCTTGAGGATGGCTTCGGCCTGGCGGTGTCCGCTCAGGGCCGACCAGGCAAAGAACACTGCAAGGAAGGCGTAGCCGATGCTGCACAGCCAGCGCGAAACGCGGGACAGGCGGGCGTGCGAGGTGTCTGAAACAGGAATGCTGATCATCTGGTTGTCCCCTTGATGGTTCGACTGCGTCGACAGCCGGGTGGCTGTGACTTCGTGAACCAGTCTGGGGAAAGCGCGGCCATGCTTGAACCAGCAGCCCGTCAAGTCGCGGCCTGCACCACTTGACGATTCGTCAAGGCAGGCAGGCGCTCAGTTCGTTCCGGCAGGATTCGACCGGGAAAGCCGCATCCCTTCCCTGGCGACATTCACTTCAAGCGCTGCCCGGGCAACCTCCACAAGGCCCGCGGTCAACGCATAGCCACCGCGTGCCTGCAGCCAGGCCAGGACATCGGCCAGGTGCCAGATCGAGGTGCTGCCGTCGTGTACGGGGAGGGGAAAACTGTCTGGATGGGACAGCATCAGCTTCCGCATGTTCTGCCGCGACACCCCGACCAGGGCGGCGACGTCGGTGAGGCCGACCAGATCGGGCGTCACCTCGATCAGGGTCGCGCCTGGCAGGGCACGCCGCACATCGTCAAGCGCACTGCGCACCGCAGCGTCAGCATTCCCGGCCTCACGCGTGAACTCCAGCGCGATACGGCCTGGCAATCCGGTGCCGACCAGGGCGTCATCGCACCCCTGCTCCCCAAGCTGTTCAACCAGCGCCTGCAGGTCGCCATGGGCGTCTGGCAACTGGTACTTCAGGGTGAAGATGTACTCCATGATCCTGCTCCTCGGACATTGATCACCTGCGCTTCGCGCAGTTGTTTACGACGCGACGCAATGCTTCTGCGTGGTTGCCTGGATTCTTCGGCGTACTCCAGATGCTGGAAATGCAGAATTCACCACAGCGGCAGTCCTTGTCGTTGAAGGGGCAGTAGATGCGCCCCCATGCATGGCTCCCGCCAACTACTACCCGCCAACCCATCGCCTCGGCGTGCGCGATGGCAGCTTCTACTTCCCGCTTTGGATGTTTCGGTCTTGCCATCGGACGGCTCCAGTGTGGCGGTGCGGGCGGTAGTTGTCAACTGACAACCATCACCCTCTTCCGTGAACAGGTGTCCTGATCGTGCTTTGCTGGCCAGACTCCTTCCACCGCCATGTGAAGAATGTGTGGAGTACCGCACCTTTACGCGGGTCCTGATATTGCATCGCGTCGTGTAAACGATTACAGCGCCTGCTAGCTTGGCGCTGCCTCATTGGCGAGGCATATCAGGCAAGGACTTTTTGATGGGTTTGCACATCGCTCGTCGCGCCGCGCTGCTTCCGGTACTCGGCCTGGCCTTCGCTTCGGCCAGCGTGGCCCAGAACCTCCCTGACCGTGGTCAGTGGCGTGCCAGCAGTTCCTCCCAGCAAGTCCCGGCCATGGCGGTCAGCCACCTCATCGACGGCGATCCCAAGACCGTCACCGGCGGAGCGTTCAGCCCGGGCCACTGGTTCCAGGTGGATCTGGGAAAACCCGGCACGCTCAGCGGCGCGCGCCTCACCTGGGACGTCTCCAATCCGGAGGGCTACAGCCTGCAGACCTCACTGGATGGGAGGCAGTGGCAGACCGCATACACCATGCGCGACTCGCTCGGCGGCATCGAAACCCTCTATTTCGCGCCGCGCCAGGCCCGCTACCTGCGGCTGGCCAGCCCTGAGCGGACCTCGGACTGGGGCGTGTCCATCTTCGAACTCGAGCCGCTCGACCAGCGCGCGACAGCACGCATGCCCGGATTGGACGCGACCCAGGCAGCGGCCGTGTGGCAAGGCGGCAGCGCCGTGGCCATCCCCGCCGGGAAAGACGGCAGCCACGTATTGGAGATCGCCCTGCCGAGGGCCCTCTCCACCACCGGGTTGGCAGTGGACTGGGCAGGCGCACACGGCGGCGCGCGCCTTCAGGTACAGGATGCACAGGGACGCTGGAGCGAACTCGCGCATGACCCGCAGGCCGGCAGCCGGCAGCAGAGCTGGCTGGCCGGCAGCGCGCCGGTAACAGCACAGGCGCTGCGCCTGCATGTGCAGGGTGATGCGCCGAAGATCGCGCGCCTGCGCCTGCTCGGCCCGGCGGCGGTGATGACGCCGATGAAGCGCTACCAGAACGCGGCCAACGGTGCGCAGCGGGCCCTGTTCCCGTCCTCCCTGCACCTGCAGCAGACCTACTGGACCGCCGTGGGCGTGCACGGCGGCCTGCAGAAATCGATCTTCGACGAGTACGGCAACATCGAAGCGTTCAAGGGCGCACCGTTGGTACAGCCGATCTGGCGCAGTGCCGATGGCACTGCCGCCGGCGCCGCCGACCAGCCAGTGCAGCACGCGCTGCGCGACGGTTGGAAGCCGATGCCCTCGGTGACATGGAAACCGCAACCCGGCCTGGAATTGAAGAGTGAGGCCTTCGCCGTGGAGCTGGGCGGCCAACCGGTCACGCTGGTGCGCCACCGCCTGCGCAACGTGGGCACTGCCCCCATCGCCGGCAGCCTGTCGCTGGTGACGCGCCCGATGCAGATGAATCCGCCGTGGCAGAACGGAGGCCTCTCGCCGATCCGCTCGGTGGCCATCGACGGCACCACGGTGCGGGTCAACGGGCGCTCACTGCTGCATTCGCTGACGCCGGTGGATGCTTCAGGCGTGGCGCCGTTCGGCCCCGATGGCAGTACCGAGATCACCGCTGCGGTCGCGCAGGGCGATCTGCCCAATGCGCAACAGACCGATGACCCGGATGGCCTGGCAGCGGCCGCCCTCGCCTACCGCATCGACCTCGCCCCGGGTGCCACCCGGTCGGTCGTGGTCGCGTTCCCGCTGGGTACCGCGGCTGCCAACAGCGATGGCGCGCTTCCGGAGCCGTTGCCGATCGCGTTCGGCGTCAACAGCCGCGATCCCGCCGCGATTTTCGACAGCCTTGCCACCCGCGTTTCCGGAGATTGGCAGAGGCGGCTGGGCCAGGTCGGCCTGCGCCTGCCCGACCCTTCGCTGGTGGATATGCTGCGCGCCCAAGCGGCGTACATGCTGATCAACCAGACCGGCCCGGCGATGCAACCGGGACCGCGCAACTACAACCGCTCCTTCATCCGCGACGGCATGGCCACCTCGGCAGTGCTGCTGCGCATGGGCGAATCACGGATCGCGCGCGACTACCTGGCCTGGTACACCGAACATGGCGTGCACGCCAACGGCCTGGTTTCGCCGATCCTCAACAACGACGGCAGCGTCAACACCGGCTTCGGTTCGGACATCGAATACGACAGCCAGGGCCAATACGTTGCGTTGGTGGCCGATGTCGCGCGTCTGGACGGTGGCCCGGAATCGGTGCGCGCCTACCTGCCGAAGGTGAAAGCCGCCCTGCGCTTCCTGCAGGAACTGCGCGAGCGCACGCTGGTGCCCGGCTACATGGCCAGCCAGCCCGCGCCGGAGCGGTTCGCCGGCATCCTGGCACCGTCGATCAGTCACGAAGGCTACCCCTCGCCGACCCACAGTTACTGGGACGACTACTGGGGCCTGAAGGGCTGGCATGACGGCGCGTGGCTGGCCGAATCGCTGGGTGATCACGAAACTGCCGCGTGGGCGCGCGAACAGCACCGCTTGCTGCACGACGCGCTGGCCGCTTCGATCCGCGCCACCATGGCGTGGAAGGGCATCGACTTCATCCCCTCCTCCGCCGACCTGGGCGATGGCGACCCTACCGGCGTTTCGATCGCGCTGGACCCCACCGGCGCGCAGGACGTGCTGCCCGAGCAGGCCCTGCGCACCACCTTCGCGCGCTACCTGGAAGACGTGCGCAAGCGCAACCAGCCCGACGCGCTGTACGCCTACACCCCGTATGAAATCCGCAATGTGCTCAGCTACGTCCACCTGGACCAGCCCGAAGCCGCAGACGAACTGCTGCAGGGCCTGCTGCGCGACCGCCGGCCGCTGGAATGGCAGGTGCTGGCGGAAGTCGTCCACTCGCGGCTGCGCTTCCCGCGCTACCTGGGTGACATGCCGCACACGTGGATTGGTGCCGAGTACGGGCGCACGTTGTTCGGCATGTTGATGCGTGAGGACGACGATGCGCTGTCGCTGCTGCCGGGTACGCCGCCGTCGTGGCTGGTGGGCGACGGGTTGGCCGTGGAGCGGTTGCCAACGGCGTTCGGGACGCTGCAGATGGACGCGGTGCAGCGTGGCAACACGCTCAAAGTGACGTTGGGCAAGGGGCTGCGGAAGGACGCTGCGGTCCGGGTCTGGTGGCCTTCGCGCACGCGGCCCAGCCAGGTGCGGGTGGATGGGCGGGATGTGCAGGAGTTTGATGCGAAAGGGGTTCTGATCAGCAAGCCGTTCCGCACGCTGGAAGCAGTCTGGTAGCGCCGGGCCCTGCCCGGCTGCACGTCACTCCATGCGCCTGTTGCGCGCATGGATCATCCAGCCCTGCGCGGTGATGCCGATGAGGAACACGACAAAGCAACCCAGCAGGGTCTGCAGCACTACCGGCGCCATCGGTGCGGCGGCCAGCGGATGCGACACCGGCAGGCGGGTCAGCGATTCATTGACGGCAGGCACCAACCCGAGCAGGAAACTGAAGGACAGCGCGAACACGGACAGGTACGGTCGCAGTCGCCCAAGGAAGCCGATCTTGTTCACCAGCACCCCGCCGAACGCCACCAGCAGCACCACGATGCCGAAGGCGTGGGCCGGGGTTGAGGCCACCGGTGCTGGAGACGGTGAACGAGGTCGCCACAGCAAGCACCAGGCCGACCAGATAGAGCTTTCCGGCCCCGGTGGCGGGGTCGATTTTCCGATGGCGCACGAAGCCGTAGATGCCGGCCAGCACCGGGATGAGGCTGATGGCGGTATGCAGTACACCGAGTGTCGAGAGCGGATGTGTCATGGGAGTAATCCTCAATTAAATCTACTAGTAGGTAGGTGCACTGGTCATGGAAAAGCCCGCACAAGGCGGGCTTACGAAAAATAGTTCAACGCTGTGCAGTCACCCGCGCAACCGACAGCCGCGCCAGGGCGGCGAACGTCTGTGCGTCACCGAACCCACGCGCGGCGAGCATCGCCCCATGCACGGAGGCCATGAAGGCCTTGGCCTCATCCGACGGTGCGCCCTGCAGCTGGAACTGTCCCTGCGCTACGCCCTTCTCCAAGGTGGCGGTCAGCCAGCCACTGAGATCCTCGAAATGCCCGCGCACTTCTTCGGCAATTTCGGGCGGAATCATCGGCGACTCCGCCGCCAGCATGGCGCAGATGCAGAACGAGGCCGTGCCACCGGCGATGCAGCTGGACCAGTAGTCTACGTAGGCATTGAGTTCTTTCAGCGGATCACCCAACTGCCGGTCCAGCATGGCCAGGCCCTCGCGGGCCTCGGCGCGGTACAGCGCCACCACCGTGCGAACCAGCTCGGCCTTGCTCGGAAAGTGATGATGAATGCTGGCCTTGCTGATGTTCACCCTGGCCGAGATATCGGCATAGCTGAAGCCGTTGTAGCCGCCGGCCTCCAGCAACGTGCGGGCGTGGGCGACGATTTCAGCGGCTTTGGGGGAGAGGTCGTGAACCATTCCTCATCCTACTAGTTGATAGCCTGCTGATCAAGACCGCTTGCACGTGTCCCGTCGGCTGGAGGATAGTGCCGAAAATGAACCGGGGGTAAGGGAATGGATACCGTTACGGAAGCCGCTTCCCGCCCGACCATACTTGCGGTCGACGATTCGCCCGAGAACCTCTGGCTGATCTCCGGCCTGCTGAAGTCGCGTTATCGAATCAGGATGGTCAACTCCGGCGAGGCAGGCCTCGAGGCCGCTGGCACCGAACCGCTTCCCGACCTGATTCTGCTGGACGTCATGATGCCCGGCCTCTCAGGACATGATGTCTGCAGGGCACTGAAGGCATCACCGGTGACCCGGCACATTCCGATCATCTTCCTCACGGCAATGGCCGAACCCGAAGATGAAAAGAAAGGGCTGGAACTCGGGGCGGCGGACTTCATCACCAAGCCGATCAATCCGCCGGTCCTGATCGCCCGTGTCGCCACGCAACTGCAGGCCAAGGCAGCAGCCGATTTCCTGCGGGACCAGAACGCATTCCTTGAAAACGAGGTACAGCGGCGCACGCGCGAGCTGACCGCGATCCAGGACGTCACCATCCATGCCCTCGCGTCGCTCGCCGAAACGCGCGACAACGAAACCGGCAATCACATCCGCCGCACCCAGCATTATGTCCGTGCCCTGGCGACTGCGCTCCAGAACCACCCGCGTTTTCGTTCGCAGCTGGATGACGCCACCATCGACAGTCTGTTCAAGTCCGCCCCCCTGCATGACATCGGCAAGGTGGGCATCCCGGACAGCATCCTGCTCAAGCCCGGCCCGTTCGAACCCCACGAGTTCGAGATCATGAAGACCCACACCACGCTGGGGCGCGACGCGATTCAGCACGCAGAAGACGCGCTTGGCATGCCGGTGGAGTTCCTGGCGTACGCAAAGGAAATCGCCTACGGGCACCAGGAGAAATGGGACGGCAGCGGGTATCCGCAGGGGCTTGCAGGCGAGGCGATCCCGCTGTCGGCGCGGATCATGGCGGTCGCGGATGTGTATGACGCGCTGCTCAGCCGTCGGGTCTACAAGAAGGCCATGTCCCAGGAAGAAGCGGTCGCGATCATGCGTGAGGGCCGCGGCAGGCATTTCGACCCTGACATCCTGGATGCTTTTCTCGGGCTGCTCCCCGAGCTGGAGCGGATATCCCGTCAGTTCGAGGACACTTCGCGATGAACGCCCTGAGCCGCTACCTGCAGGGTGCGTCACTGGGCCACAAACTGTCGGCGGCCTTCGCCGTCATGCTCTTGCTGGCCGTGGGGCTGGGCATCCTCGGCGTCCACGCGCTGGGCAGGTTCAGCGCTGAAATCCAGCGCATGTACGAAAAAGACCTGCAGGGGGTCTCCAACGCGCGCGCCGTGCAGTTCCACTACGCGACCATGGGTCGCCACCTGCGCCAGGCGCTGCTCACCGCCGATCCGTCGCTGCAGGCCTTGGCGTCACAGCAGATCGAACGCGAGCACGCGCAGCTGCAGCGAGAGCTGGACCAGCTGCACCAGCGTGTCTTCCGCGACATCAACCGTGCGCACCTGGCGGCGTTCGAGCGGGACTACGCCACCTACCGGCGGAACATGACCGCCGTACTCCAACTGGCGCGCCAAGGCAGGCTCCAGGAAGCGCGTGCTCAAGCATCGAGCCCGCAGTTCGCCGATATGGGGGATGCGGTAGCCAACGCCATGGAAGCGGTCGCCACGACCAAGGAAGAAGGCGCGCGGCTGTCGTTGCAGAAGGTGCAGGCACTGGCCGTTGATACGAAGCGGTGGGTGTGGACGATCCTGCTCCTGGGGGGTGTGTTCAGCACGATCTTCGCCTGGCTGATCACGCGCTCGATCGGCATCCCCGCAGTCGAGCTGAGGAAGGCGGTGGAGCGCATTGCGGGCGGGGACCTCCAGCACGAGGTACCGCATACCGCACACCCCAATGACATGGGCGCCCTCGCCCGCGCCGTTGCCGTCCTTCAGGTGGCCGCGCGTGAGCTGGAAGACCAGCGGTGGGTCAAGGCATCGTCGGCCGCCTTGTCGGCCGAACTGCAGTCTGCGACGAGTACCCAGGAACTTGCCAAGGTTTTCTTTGCGTTCATGGCGCCCCTGCTTGGCGTCGGCCGGGCCGCCCTGTATCTCCATGACGAAGTGCATCACAGGCTGCGCCTGCTCTCGGGCTTCGCCAACGATGGCCATGACGCCCCACCGGGCCAGATCCGGCTGGGCGAGGGCCTGGTCGGCCAGTGCGCGGCAAGCAGAGCGCCGATCCTCCTTGCCGATCCGCCCGCCGACTACCTGCGCATCGGCTCCGCGCTGGGCAGCGCGGCGGCAAGGTCCGTAAGCGTGATCCCGCTGATCCGGGGTGCCCGAGTGCTCGGCGTACTCGAAGTCGCCAGCCTCGACCTACCCAGCCCTGCGCGGCACGCGTTGCTCGACGCCGCCTTGCCTACGCTTGCGGGCAACCTGGAGATCATGCAACGCGCCGAGCATACCCAGCTGCTGCTTGAGGAAACCCGGGCCCAGGCCTCGGAACTCGAAGTCCAGTCCACCGAGTTGGCCGCACAGAAGGATGCGATCCAGGCGACCGAAGCATGGTACCGGGGCATCTTCGATTCCTCCCCCGATGGGTTGCTGGTGGCCGGCGCGGACGGCCGCATCACCATGGTCAACCCCCAACTCGAGCGCATGTTCGGCTATGCCACTGGCGAGCTGCACGGCAAGCTCATCGAAACGCTGGTGCCCGATGCCGTGCGCGCGGCCCATCCCGGACTGCGAGACGGTTTCATGCAGGCCGGCGGCATGCGTTCCATGGCGGTGCGCAACAACGAACTGTCGGGGCGACGCCGGGACGGCAGCACGTTCCCGATCGACGTGGGCCTGTCGCGGCTTCCCGCGTTCGGGGGCGGCGGGGTCTGCGTATGCGCGGCAGTGCGCGATGTCACCCGCCTGCGTGCCACCGAGCAACGGCTGGGCTTCGCCCTCCGCGGCGGCAACCTTGGCCTGTGGGACTGGGACGTGGCCACCGGCACCAGCGAGGTCAACACCATCTGGGCGCAGATGCTGGGCTACAGCCTGGATGAGCTGAGCAGTGCCGGTGGAGCGGCGAAAGCGTGGGACGCGATGCTGCATCCGGATGACAGCGTCGAGGTCCATCGGCAGTTCGACCATTGCATCAACGACCCCGAGGCCGACGACTTCGACGCCCATTTCCGCATGCGGGACCGTTCGGGCGCGTGGCGCTGGATCCACTCGTTGGGTCGCGCCACCGAACGTGACCACGGCGGACGCGCCGTGCGCCTGGTCGGCATCCACCAGGACGTGACCGAGCGCAGGCAGCTGGAGGATGAGACGCTTCGGGCCAAGGAAGCAGCCGAAGAAGCGACCCGCGCCAAGAGCGAATTCCTGGCGAACATGAGCCACGAGATACGTACGCCGATGAACGCCATCATCGGCATGTCCCACCTTGCGCTGCAGACCGAACTCGCGCCACGGCAGCGAAACTACATCGAAAAGGTGAACCGCTCTGCCGAAGCGCTGCTGGGCATCATCAACGACATCCTGGACTTCTCCAAGATCGAGGCCGGCAAGATGGGGATGGAGCGCCTCGACTTCCGGCTGGAGGACGTACTCGACCACGTAGCCAATCTGGTGTCGATGAAGGCGGAGGATAAAGGGCTCGAACTTCTGTTCAGCTGCGCTGCGGACGTCCCTACGGCGCTGGTCGGCGACGCGCTTCGTCTTGGCCAGGTGCTGCTGAACCTGTGCAGCAACGCGCTCAAGTTCACCGAGCGTGGCGAAGTGATCCTGGGCATTGAAACCGCGGCGCTCACCGATGACGGTATCGCGCTGCACTTCTGGGTGAAGGACACCGGCATCGGGATGACCCCGGAGCAATGCGCCCGCATGTTCCAGTCCTTCAGCCAGGCCGACGGTTCGACAACGCGCCGGTACGGCGGCACCGGGCTGGGACTGGCGATCTCGCGCACCCTGGTGGAGCTGATGGGTGGCCGGATCTGGGTGGACAGCATGCCGGACCAAGGCTCCACGTTCCACTTCCATGCGCACTTTGGCCTGCAGGCGGACCCTGCCCCGCGCCGCATGTTCCGGGCGGAGGAACTGCAGGGGCTGCGCGTACTCGTGGTCGACGACAACGCGGCGGCGCGCGAGATCCTTTCGACGATGGCCAGGCAGTTCGGGCTGGAGGTGGATACCGCGCGCAACGGCACGCAGGGGCTGCGCATGGTGCGCCAGGCCTACGCAAAGCAGCTTGCTTACGACCTGGTACTGATGGACTGGAAAATGCCGGCGATGGACGGCGTGGAAGTCGTCCGCAGGCTGCAGTCGCTCAGCGAGGGCGAGGCACCGGCGGTCATCATGGTGACCGCCTTCGGGCGGGACGAAGCGATTGCCGAAGCGGCGACCACCGGGGCGCGCCTGAAGGGTGTGCTGACCAAGCCGGTTACGCCGTCAACCCTGCTTGAGTCGATCGGCCAGGCACTCGGCACGGGCACCGTGGGCGATGACCGCATTGAACTCAAGGCGTCAGCCGGTTCAACGCGGTTCGAGCAGCTGCGGGGTTCGCGTGTGCTGCTGGTCGAGGACAATGAACTGAACCAGGAGGTTGCGCGCGAATTCCTTGGCCAGGCCGGCATCGAGGTCACGTTGGCGGTCAACGGGCAGGAAGCATTGGACATCCTGTCGCGCGAATCCAGCTTTGATGGCGTGCTGATGGACTGCCAGATGCCGGTGATGGACGGCTACGAGGCGACCCGTCGCCTGCGCGCCCAGCCGCGGTTCCAGCACCTTCCCATCATCGCCATGACCGCCAATGCGATGGCAGGCGACCGCGAAAAGGTGCTGGCCGCTGGAATGGTCGACCATATCGCCAAGCCCCTGCGCATGGAGGCCATGTTTGCGTGCATGGCAAAGTGGATCGGCACCGACCGCGCCTTCAGTGCGGCGTCCGCGGTACGCGTCAGCGACCCACCCGCTTCCGCGTTCCCCGCCATCACAGGCATTGATGTCGCCCGGAGCCTGGCCGGCGTCGATAACGATGTGAAGTTCTACCGGCGCCTGCTGGGCCTGTTCCGGACCGAGAACATGAGCTTTCTGGGCGATTTTCACCCGGGCCCTGCGCGAGGGCGATGCCGAAGCCACGATGCGCCGTGCCCACACGCTTCGAGGGACGGCCGGAACCGTGGGCGCCACTGGCGTTGCAGAAGCGGCGGCCAGGCTGGAAAGGGCATGCCTCGACCGCGCCGACACGGACAGCCTGGAAGCCCTCCTTGCCGAGACGGCGGGGCGGCTGCAGCCGGTACTTGACGCGATTGCGTCGGCAGGCATCGATGAACGCCGGACAGCAGCCGACGCTCCCGTGACTGGCGTGCCAACGGCCGCTCCCGGGCCAGCCGCAGCGCTGCTGCTGACGCGACTGCGCGCGCTGCTGTCGGAGAACGATGCCGACGCCCAGGAGGTATTCGAACGCCTCACGCATCAACTGCACGCAGAAGGCAATCCATTGGCGGCAGCGTTGGCGCCAATGGCCCGCTTGATCGACACCATCCGCTTTGGCGAAGCGCTCGACTGTCTGGATGCAGCGATGCGCGCCGATGGGCCATGACCCGTTTCGGCAGGGCGCAGCGGGGCAGAGCCCCGCGCTACCGGGTGGTTACTCCCACTCGATCGTTGCCGGCGGCTTGCCGGAAATGTCGTAGACCACGCGCGAGACGCCACGCAACTCATTGATGATCCGGTTGCTCACCGTGCCCAGGAAGTCATATGGCAGGTGCGCCCAGTGCGCGGTCATGAAGTCGATGGTTTCCACCGCGCGCAGCGCGATCACCCACTCGTACGCACGGGCGTCGCCCACCACGCCCACCGACTTCACCGGCAGGAACACCGCGAAGGCCTGGCTGGTCTTGTCGTACAGGTCGGCCTTGCGCAGCTCATCGATGAAGATCGCATCGGCCTTGGCCAGCAGCTCGGCGTACTCACGCTTCACTTCGCCCAGGATGCGCACGCCCAGGCCCGGGCCCGGGAACGGATGGCGGTAGACCATGCTGCGCGGCAGGCCGAGCTCGACGCCGAGGCGGCGCACTTCGTCCTTGAACAACTCGCGCAGCGGTTCCACCAGGCCCAGCTTCATGTGCTCGGGCAGGCCGCCGACGTTGTGGTGGCTCTTGATCACGTGGGCCTTGCCGGTCTTGCTGCCGGCCGACTCGATCACGTCGGGGTAGATGGTGCCCTGCGCCAGCCACTTGGCGTTGCTGAGCTTGTTGGACTCTTCGTCGAAGATGTCCACGAACAGGTTGCCGATGATCTTGCGCTTGGCTTCCGGGTCGCTCACGCCTTCCAGCTTGGCGAAGTAGCGGTCGGCGGCGTTGACGCGGATCACCTTGACGCCCATGTGCTCGGCGAACATCGCCATCACCTGGTCGCCTTCCTGCCAGCGCAGCAGGCCGGTGTCGACGAACACGCAGGTCAACTTGTCGCCGATCGCCTTGTGCAGCAGCGCGGCAACCACCGACGAATCGACGCCGCCGGACAGGCCCAGGATCACTTCGTCATCGCCCACCTGCTCGCGCACGCGCGCGATCTGGTCGTCGATGATGTTGGCCGCGGTCCACAGCGTCTGGCAGCCGCATACGTCCACCACGAAGCGGCGCAGCAGCGCCTGGCCCTGCAGGGTGTGGGTCACTTCCGGATGGAACTGCACGCCATACCAGCGCTTTTCCTCGTTGGCCATCGCGGCCACCGGAATGCGATCGGTGGTGGCGGTGATGGTGAAGCCCGGGGGCGCCACCGAGACGTGGTCGCCGTGGCTCATCCACACATTCAACTTCGGCTCGCCGCCATGGTCGCTCAGGCCCTTGAACAGCGCGTCCGGGTGTACGACGTTGACTTCGGCATGGCCGAACTCGCGCTGGTCGGCCGCTTCGGTAGCGCCGCCGAGCTGTGCGGCCAGGGTCTGCATGCCATAGCAGATGCCGAAGATCGGCAGCCCGCTGTCGAACACTTCCTGCGGCGCGGCCGGCGCGCCCGGCAGCGTGGTCGATTCGGGGCCGCCAGACAGGATGATGCCCTTGGCGCCGAACGCGGCAATGTCCGCCGGGTTGTGGTCCCAGGCCCAGATTTCGCAGTACACGCCGAGCTCGCGGATGCGGCGCGCGATCAGCTGGGTGTACTGCGCGCCGAAATCGAGGATGAGGATCTTGTCGTTATGGATGTTGGTCATGGCGCCCGGCAATGCTGGATGGAAAACGGAGGAACGAAAATCAGGCAACGAATGGCAGATAGAGAAAGAGGAACGGGAATCAGCTTCCTCGTTCCTCTTCGCTCATGCCGCGTCAGGCGCGGTAGTTCGGCGGCTCTTTGGTGATCTGCACGTCATGGACGTGGCTCTCACGTTGGCCGGCGCCGCTGATCTTGACGAACTTCGGCTTGCTGCGCATGTCTTCGATGGTGCCGCAGCCCACGTAGCCCATGGTGGCGCGCAGGCCGCCCATCAGCTGATGGATGATGCCGCCGACCGGGCCGCGATACGGCACGCGGCCTTCGATGCCTTCGGGCACCAGCTTGTCTGCACTGGAAGCATCCTGGAAATAGCGGTCCTTGGACCCCTTCTCCATCGCCGCCAGCGAACCCATGCCGCGGTAGCTCTTGTACGAACGGCCCTGGAACAGCTCGGTTTCACCGGGCGATTCCTCGGTACCGGCCAGCAGGCCGCCGATCATGATGGTCGATGCACCGGCGGCCAGCGCCTTGCCGATGTCGCCGGAGTAGCGGATGCCACCGTCGGCGATCAGCGGGATGCGGTCCTGCAGCGCTTCGGCCACCAGGTCGATGGCGGTGATCTGCGGCACGCCGACACCGGCGACCACGCGGGTGGTGCAGATCGAGCCCGGGCCGATGCCGACCTTGACCGCGTCCGCGCCGCTGTCCAGCAGCGCCAGTGCGGCTTCGCCGGTGCAGATGTTGCCACCCACGACCTGCACCTGCGGGAAGTGCTTCTTGACCCAGCTGACACGGTCCAGCACGCCCTGCGAATGGCCGTGCGCGGTGTCCACCACCAGCACGTCCACACCGGCGGCGACCAGCGCTTCGACGCGGCGATCGGTATCGCCGCCGACGCCCACCGCGGCACCCACCAGCAGGCGCGTGGCGACGTCCTTGGCGGCGTTGGGGTAATCGGTGTTCTTCTGGATGTCCTTGACGGTGATCAGGCCGCGCAGGGCGAAATCATCGTTGACCACCAGGATCTTTTCGATGCGGTTGCGATGCAGCAGCTGCAGCACTTCCTCGGATGCGGCGCCTTCCTTGACCGTGATCAGGCGATCCTTCTTGGTCATGATGTGGCGGACCGGATCGTCCAGCTCGGTTTCAAAGCGCATGTCGCGGTGGGTCACGATGCCCACCAGCTGGCCGCCATCGACCACCGGAACGCCGGAGATGTTGCGCGCCTGGGTCAGCGCCAGCACGTCGCGGATGGTGGTTTCCGGGCCGACCGTGATCGGGTCGCGGATGACACCCGCTTCGAACTTCTTGACCTTGGCCACTTCGGCGGCCTGCTGGTCCACGCTCAGGTTCTTGTGGATGATGCCCATGCCGCCGAGCTGGGCCATGGCGATGGCCAGGCGTGCTTCGGTGACGGTATCCATGGCAGCCGACAGGATCGGAAGCTTCAGCCGCAGGTCGCGCGTCAGGCGCGTTTCCAGGGTGACATCCTTGGGCAGGATGATGGAATGGGCGGGGACGAGCGAGACGTCGTCGTAAGTCAGTGCTTCAGCCTGGATGCGCAGCATCGGCATACCCGAGATGTGGGGAAGCGCGACATTTTACCCTGATTTCGCGCCGTTGGGCAGGGGGCGGATGCGACGCTGTGTCGCGCCGGCGCAGCGCGTTCATGCAGCGGTTCGGCGGCCGGGCCGCGCGACCAACGGTCGTGCGCTACCGGTAGGTGACGACCGTTGGTCGTCACGGCGGTCCGGCGTCAGGACGCTTCGGCGGCTTCTATCGTGTTCTGCATCAGCGTAGCCACGGTCATCGGCCCTACCCCGCCCGGCACCGGAGTGATCCAGCTGGCCCGTGCGGCCGCCGCTTCGAAGCCCACGTCGCCGACCAGGCGGCCATCGTCCAGGCGGTTGATGCCCACGTCGATCACCACCGCGCCCGGCTTGACCCACTCGCCCGGCACGATGCCGGGGCGGCCCACCGCCACCACCAGGATGTCGGCATTGCGCACCGACTGCTCCAGCACGTCCTTGGGGGTGAACTTGTGGCAGCTGGTGACGGTGCAGCCGGCGATAAGCAGCTCCAGGCCCATCGGCCGGCCCACGTGATTGCTCACGCCCACGATGGTGGCGTTGCGACCACGCACCGGCTGGTCGGTATGGCCCAGCAGCGTGGTGATGCCACGCGGGGTGCACGGGCGCAGGCCGAATTCGCGCAGGGCCAGGTGGCCGACGTTCTCCGGGTGGAAGCCGTCCACGTCCTTGCGCGGGTCGATGCGGTGGATCAGGCGGCTGGCGTCGGGGATGCCCGGCAGCGGCAGCTGGACCAGGATGCCGTGGATCTTCGGGTCTGCATTGAGCTGGTCGATCAGGGTCAGCAGCTCGGCTTCACCGGTGCCGGCCGGCAGGTCGTAATCGAACGCCTCGATCCCGACCTTCTCGGCGGCACGGCGCTTGTTGCGCACATACACGGTCGAGGCCGGATCGCCGCCCACCAGCACCACGGCCAGCCCCGGCCGGCTGCCACCGGCCGCCAGGCGGGCGTCTACGCGCACCTTCAGGCTGTCCAGCAGGTCTTCGGCGATGCGGCGTCCGTCCAGGATGCGGGCGGAATGACGGGAGGCGGAATCGTTCATCGAATGCGGGGCGTGCGGCGGCGGGGACGGTATTGTCCCCTATTCCTCTTCTTCCGGCACTTCGTCGGCATTGAGGGTGCGTGCCTTGCGCTTGGGCGCGGTGAACGGGGTCGGCGTGGGCACGCCCGGCAGCGCGCTGCCGAACACCATGTGCGCACCGGCACGCAGGTCGCCACCGGCCATTTCCAGCTCGAAACGCTCGGCGTCGCGTTCGCGGATCTGCTCGGCGATGTCGCGTGCGTCGTCCTCGTCCGCGCCCAGCTCGACCAGCGCGGCCTGGCCGAACATCAGCGCGGATTCGAACGTTTCGCGGATCTGGAAGTCCACCCCAGCGTGGATCAGGCGCAGCGAGTGCTCACGGTCGAACGAACGCACCAGCAGCTTGGCCTGCGGGAACTCGTGCGCGACCAGTTCGACGATGCGGTCCGCATCCTGTGCGTTGTTGACGCACACTGCGATCGCACGCGCGGTGGCCGCGCCCGATGCATGCAGCACGTCCAGGCGGGTGCCGTCGCCGTAGTAGATCTTGAAGCCGAAGCGCTCGGCGTTGTGGATCATGTCCACGTCGTTGTCGATGATGGTCACGTCCACGTCGCGGGCCAGCAGCGACTGGCTGGCCACCTGGCCGAAACGACCGAAGCCGATCATCAGCACGCTGCCGGACATGCCCTCGGCGGTGTCCACGCCTTCCAGCGAGACTTCCCGCGCCGGCATCAGCTTGTCGTGCAGCAGCACGAACAGCGGGGTGAGCGCCATCGACAGCACCACGATGGCGGTCAGGTTGGCGTTGACCTCGATACCGATGACACCGGCAGCAGCGGCGGCCGAGAACAGCACGAAGGCGAATTCGCCGCCCTGTGCCATCACCACGCCGCGATCCAGCGCCTGCCGGTGGTCGCTGCCCAGGATGCGCGCAACAACATAGATGCACACCGCCTTGGCCAGCATCAGGGCCAGCACGCCGGACACGATCAGCGGCCAGTTGTTGGCCACCACGGTGAGATCCAGCGCCATGCCCACGCTGAGGAAGAACAGACCGAGCAGGATGCCGCGGAACGGTTCGATGTCGGCTTCGATCTGGTGGCGGAAGGTGGATTCGCTGAGCAGCACGCCGGCCAGGAACGCGCCCATCGCCATCGACAGCCCGCCCAGCTGCATCAGCAGCGCCGCGCCCAGCACTACCAGCAATGCGGCGGCGGTCATCACCTCGCGCGCCTTGGCGGCGGCCAGGATGCGGAACAGCGGATTGAGCAGGAACCGCCCGACCAGCACCAGCCCGATGATCGCGCCGGCGGCGATGGCCACGCTGATCCAGCGCGAGCCGGTACCCGCGTCGACCTGCACCGGCGCCATGAACGCCACCACGGCCAACAGCGGCACGATCAGCAGGTCCTCGAACAACAGGATCGAGACGATCTTCTGCCCGGACGGCATCGCGATATCGCCGCGCTCGGCCAGCAGCTGCATCACCACGGCCGTGGAAGTCAGCACGAAACCGGCCGCACCGATGAAGGCCACCGGCAGCGGGAAGCCGAGCAGCATGCACACGCCGGTGAGCACCGCACCGCAGACCACGATCTGCAGCGTGCCCAGCCCGAAGATTTCCCTGCGCAGGCTCCACAGGTGCGAAGGCCGCATTTCCAGTCCGATCACGAACAGGAACATCACCACGCCCAGTTCGGCCGTATGCAGGATCGCCTGCGGATCGGAGAACCAGCCGAAGCCGAACGGACCGATCGCCAACCCGGCGGCGAAATAGCCCAGCACCGAGCCCAATCCCAGCCGGCGGAACAACGGCACCATCACCACTGCCGCACCCAGCAGGGCGACTACTTTCACCAGTTCACTGGCACCTGCTTCCACCGCCATGCGGTTTGTTCCTTGCAACTCCGATCAGCCATCACGATAGGACAAGTTGATGCAGGGACATAGCACGCAGGTGCGCAGGATCGTGCCGGGAATGGAACGATCGGTCAGTAAATCACCATATCGTCCTACGGACCTGCGCAGAATGCGGCGTAGTCGATGTAACCCGGGAACGCCTGCCCGGGCGCGCACAGCGGGCAGGCGGGGTCCGGCCCCAGGCGGATCTCACGGAACCGCATGCCCAGCGCGTCGAACGTCAGCAGCCGCCCCACCAGCGGCTCACCGATCCCAAGCAGCAGCTTGAGCACTTCCGTGGCCTGCAGCAGGCCGACCATGCCCGGCAGCACGCCCAGCACCCCGGCCTCGGCACAGTTGGGCGCGAACTCCGGCGGCGGCGGCTCGGGGAACAGGCAGCGGTAGCACGGCGCCTGGCCGCGATGGCGGCCGGCGTCGAATACCGACACCTGGCCGGTGAAACGCTCCACCGCGCCGTAGACCAGCGGGATCGCGTGCTGGATGCAGGCATCGTTGAGCAGGTAGCGCAGCGGGAAGTTGTCCGAGCCGTCCAGCACCACGTCCACGCCGTCGAGCAGCGTGTCGATGTTGTCCGAGGTGACCCGCGCCTGCACCGCTTCCACGTCCAGCCGGGGGTTGAGCGCCAGCAGCCGCGCGCGGGCCGACTGCACCTTGGGTTCGCCGATGCTGGCGTCGGTATGCAGGATCTGCCGCTGCAGGTTGCTGCGCTCCACCACGTCGTCGTCGGCGATGCGCAGGTGCCCTACCCCGGCGGCGGCCAGGTAGAAGGCGGCCGGCGAACCAAGGCCGCCCGCGCCAAGCAGCAGTACCCGGGCGCCGAGCAGCGCCTGCTGGCCGGCAACGCCGACCTGCGGCAGCAGCAGGTGGCGTGAGTAGCGTTCGTTGAAATCGCGCTCGTCGTCGCTCTGCAGCGGCTGCACGAGTGGCAGCCCGGCAGCACGCCAGGCAGTGGTGCCGCCGTGGACGGACGCGATGTGGGTGTAGCCGAGGTCACGCAGCACCGCAGCAGCGTCCAGAGAGCGTTTGCCGCTCTGGCAGATCAGCAGGATCTCGCGGTCAAGCGCTGGGAGCTGCGTGCTGGCTTCGCCCAGGAGATCGCCCTGCGCGATTCCCCTTGCGCCCTCGGCCATACCGGTAGCGCGCTCGTGCGGTTCACGCACGTCGATCAACAGCGCGCCGTGGAGGGTGCGTTGGCGGGCGTGCTCGGGGCTGAGTTCGGGTACTGCGGTCATGGCCCATTATGGGCGGGTTGGGTCCGCCTGGGACACGCGTGGCGTGTCGCTACCGAGGGATGGCGTCCCGGCGTGCCGGGACGCCATGGGCTTCAGCGACCCTTGACGTGCTTGATCAGGCGCTTCTTCTTGGCAATCTGGCGTTCGCTCAGCACGTTCTTCTTGCCTTCGTACGGGTTGGCACCCTCGCGGAAGATGAACTGTACCGGCGTGCCGATCAGCTTGAAGCGCTTGCGGAAGAAGTTTTCCAGGTAGCGCTTGTACGACTCCGGCAGCTCCTTTAGGCGCGTGCCATGCACGATGAAGGTCGGCGGATTGGAACCGCCCGGGTGCACGTAACGCAGCTTGGACACGTGACCACGGATCGCCGGCGGCGGGTTGGTCTCGTAGGCGATTTCCAGCGCCTTGTTGACTTCGCTGGTGCTGAACTCGTGGGTCGCCGAGGCATGCGCCTGGTGGATCGCACGGAACAGCTCGCGCAGGCCCGAGCCGTGCTTGGCCGAGATGCGCACCGTTTCAGCCCACGGCACGAAGCCGAGCTTGCGCGAGACCAGCGCTTCGGCCTGTTCGCGCTGGTAATCGGTCAGGCCATCCCACTTGTTGATCGCCACCACCAACGCGCGGCCGGCATCCAGCACCGCGCCCAGCACGGTAGCGTCCTGGTCGGTCACGCCTTCGCTGGCGTCCAACATCAGCACCGCCACCTGGCACTGCTCGATGGCCTGCAGGGTCTTGATGACGCTGAACTTTTCCACCACCTCTTCGACCCGGCCGCGGCGACGCAGGCCGGCGGTGTCGATCAGGCGGTATTCGCGGCCATCACGCTCCAGGTCCACCGCGATCGAGTCGCGGGTGGTGCCGGGCACTTCCGAGGCGATCATCCGTTCTTCGCCGAGAATGCGGTTGACCAGGGTCGACTTGCCCACGTTGGGGCGGCCGACGAAGGCAATGCGCATCCGGTTCGGATCGTTGTCCATCTCCTCGCCGCTGCCCTCTTCGGGCAGGCGCTGGACCACTTCTTCAAGCAGGTCGTCCAGGCCCTGGCGGTGGGCAGCGGACACGGTCAGCATTTCGCTGAACCCGTAGCGGGCGAATTCCGCGCGCACGGTGTCTTCGTTGGTGCCGTCGATCTTGTTGATCAACAGCAGAGTCGGCCGCGACAGCTTGCGCAGCCACGACAGGATCTCGTCATCCAGCGCGGAGGTCCCGTCACGGGCATCCACCACGAACAGGATCAGATCGGCTTCGCCGGCGGCAGCACGTGCCTGGTCGGCGGTTGCGCCGGCCAGGCCTTCGTCATCCTCCGAGATACCGCCCGTGTCGACGACGAGGAACGGGTTGTCCTCGTCCAGACGGCAAACACCATAGTTGCGGTCCCGGGTGACGCCGGGCTGGTCATGGACCAGGGCGTCACGGGTACGGGTCAGCGCATTGAAAATGGTGGACTTGCCGACGTTCGGCCGTCCAACCAGGGCGACCAAGGGCAGCATCGCGGTAACTCCTTATTGTGCCAACCGGAATGCGGTCAGCTTTCCATCAACGTTCTGCACCAGCAGAATCCCATCGGCGACCACCGGCTGCGCCAGCAGGGCATCGCCGCCACTCTTGGCGCGCGCGGCCAGTTCACCATTGTCTGTCCGCAACCAGTGCAGATAACCCTTGTAGTCACCCACCACAACGTAATCGCCGTGGATGGCCGGCCCGGTCAGCGAGCGACGGGCCAGGCCGGTCTGCGACCACATGGCACTGCCGCTGGCCTTGTCCAGGCCGAACACGCCGCCTTTGTTGTCCGTCACGAAGACGTTGCCCGAGGTCAGGGCCACGCCACCGGCGCCACCATGGTCACGCGCCCACAGCGGACGGCCGGTCGGGCCTTCGATCGCCATGGTCTGGTTCTTGAAGCTGCTCACGAACAGGGTGTTGCCCTCGAGCACCGGCGCACCGTCCACATCGGACATGCGCTCCAGCTCGGTACGGCCTTCACCGTTGGAGACCGTCTGGTCCCACACGGTACGACCGTCCTGCATGCCCAGCGCGGCCACGCTGCCGTCATCGTTGCCGATGAACAGCACGCCCGGGCCGGCCACCACCGGCGCGTTGCCGCGCACGGTCAGCATGGGCAGCTCACGCGGGTTGAACCACTTCTGGGTACCGTTGCCGGCATCGAAGGCGGTCACCCGGCCATCGTTGCTGCGCACGAACACGATGCCCTGGGCGATCGCCGGCGCGGCGATCACTTCGCCCGGCACCTTGGCGCGCCACTTTTCGCTGCCGTCGTTGGCGTCCAGCGCGATGACCTGGCCATCCAGCGTACCGATCACCACCAGTCCTTCGCCGACGCCCGGGCCACCGGACAGACGCAGCTTGGGCTGCTTCTTGACCTTGGCCGGCTCGTAGGTCCAGACCGTCTTGCCGGTCTGCAGGTCCAGCGCATGCACGCCGCCGGTAATCGCGGCCGCGTACACGCGGCCATCGGCCACGACCGGGCCCTGGCGCACGCCGATGCGCTTCTCGCCCTTGCCCAGGTTGGTGCTCCAGATCCGGTCGACCTTGGCGGTCGGCTCGAACTTGACCAGCTCTGCCGGCTCCAGCGCCTTCTTGGCCTCCGCGTCCTTGCCGGCGAACCAGCCCTTGACGGTGGTGCAGCCGGACAACGCCACGCCCATCAACACCAGGGTGGCTACGCGCTTGATCATGACCATCTGCTTCATTACACCGACTCCGCAGGCTCGGTGACGGTGCCACCGGCATCCATCACTTTGGTTTCCAGCACGCGCCGCTGGGGCGCTGCCACATCCAGCGTCTTGAGCGCCTTCTCATACTGCCCGCGGGCTTCGTCACGCTTGCCCAGCGCCATCAAGGCGTCGCCATGGATTTCCAGGCTCGCACTGTCGGTGGCACTGCCCAGCAGCGTGATGGCTTCATCGTTCTTGCCGGTGGCGATCAGCAGGCGCGCAATGCGCTGGTCGATCGCCGCCTTGTATTCCGGGTCGGCCTTGATGGCACGAAGGGTGGCCAGGGCCTCCTCGTTCTTGCCTGCGTCGACCTGCGCCTTGGCCAGCTGCAGCGCTGCCAGGTCGCCGTAGACCTGGACCTTGCCGCCTTCCAGCGTCTTCACGCCCTTGGCCGCTTCGTCCAGCTTCTTGTCCTCCAGCTGCTTGAGCACCACCTGGTACTCACCGTGGGCGCCCGCCAGGTGGCTGCCCTGTTCCTTCTGCCACCACTGCCAGCCGGCGATGCCGCCGATGGCAATCGCCACGCCGGCGATGATGCTGACACCATTCTTCCGCAGCCAGCTGCGGACGCGTTCACTTTGTTCGTGCTCGTCGAGCAGGTCGTCGATCGCCATGCGTACTCTCGCCCCTGCCCGTCAGGAGGGACTGTTTGAATTGGATTGTCGAAATGAATCGGGAAACGCGGCTCAGTGTGAAACCGGAGCCACGGAGCCGTCAGAGGATACCGTAAAGCGTGCCACGTTGGCTCGCTGGTAGGGCGAAAGGTCAATGATGGTGCCGGCCTGCTGAACCTCCACCGCCGACGCATTGCCGAGCACCATGCGGGCCACCTGGCCCGGGCTGAAGGCGCGGGTTTCGCCTGACTTGATCAGGGCTTTCTCGACGGTGCTGCCGTCGGGCGCGACGATATCCACCCAGCTGTCGCCCTTGAACTGCAGGCTGAGGGCACCGGCCGGCGCGGGCGCGGCGGCCGTCGGACGGGGCACCGGGGTCAACGAGGCCAGGTAAGGGGCCGACGGCGCCGTCGACGGCGCAGGCGTCACCACCGGCGCTGCCTGGTCAGACGGCGCGGTGCCCGCCACCGGTACGGCGGCGGGAATCACATCCAGCGAAGCGGTATTGGGGGTGGTCGAGGCACTGTCGAAGTGGCCGCGTGTAGCGAACCACACCGGCACGGCCAGCACCGCGGTGATGCCGACATACAGGGCACGGCGGCCGAGGCTCTCGGCGATACGCCGGGCCCGCGGGGTATGGGTGTGGCTGACCAGCTGCGGCGGCACCACCGGCCCGATGTGGGCCTGGTCCAGCACATCGCCCAGATCGACCTTGAGCAGGCGCGCATAGCTTTTGAGCTGGCCGCGGACGAACACCGGCGCACCGAGGCGGTCCCACTGCTCGGCTTCCAGTGACTTCACCACCTGCACCGGCATGCGCAACTGCTGCCCCACTGCTTCGAGCGTCAGTCCTGCCGCTTCCCGTGCCTGCCGGAGACGTGCTCCACAGCCGGCCGCGGTGTCAAAAGCGTTCACAGTCTGGTCATCAATCACAATGCTTCAACCCCGGGAATTAGGAGCCGCATCCTGCGGAAATTCGTCGCGAATTCGCTGCAGATAACGACCGGATGCCACTGTGTCGCCAAGCTGCGCCTCGATTTGAGAGGCAAGTTGTAACACGGAACGTGTGGCCGGTGCAGCCGCGAGACGACGTTGCACGAAGGCCCGGGCCTCGAAAAAGCGGCCCTGGGCATGCTCGTTGCGGGCCATGGCCTCCAGCGCATAGGGGTTGGCCGGATCCAGCGCCAGGGCCCGGCGCAGGTCACGCACGGCGCGCTCGGGCTGGCCGGCGTCAAGCGCACAGCCCCCTGCGTTGGCCAGGGCTGCGGCCGGCGTGCGGTAACCCGGCGCGGCAACGGCCCGGTCGAACAGTGGCAACGCTTCGGTGGCGCGGCCATGACCACATAACCAGGCGCCATAGTTGTTGAGCACGTCGCCGCTGTCCGGCGCCAGCTCGGCCGCCTTCTGGAACAGCGGACCGGCAGCGGCATCGTCACCGCGCCGGTTGGCCAGCGCCGCCAGCATGATGTAGGCATCCGGCCGGCCCGCATCGAGCTTGAGCGCGCTTCGGGCGCGCTTTTCGGAAGCATCCAGCGCTCCGGCGCGGAACGCCTCGGCCGACAATGTCATCTGGTCCTGGTAGCTGACCCGGCGACGGGTGTCAGCGTTGTCGCGCGCCACGTATTCGGGCGCTACGCCCAACGGAGCGGTCATGGGTTTGACGCCTTTGTTGCCACACCCGGCGAGTGCCAGCGCGACGAAAAAAACGGCTGGCAATCGGCGGTCAGGCAGCGGCATCCCGGTTTTTCCCGTCCTGGAGCGTTTTGTTGAACTCGGCCTGGCGGCGGGTACGATCCATCACCTGGCCCTTGAGCTGGCCACAGGCGGCATCGATGTCGTCGCCACGGGTCCGCCGCACCATCGTCAGCACCTGCTGGTCGAGCAGGATCTTCTGGAAGGCGCGGATCTCCGCATCACCGGAGCGCTCATAGCGGGTACCGGGGAACGGATTGAACGGAATCAGGTTGACCTTGCCCGAATGCGAGGCCTGTACGGCATTGTCGAACTGGCGCATCAGCCGCGCCAGCTGGCGGGCGTGCTCGGGCTGGTCGTTGATGCCCTTCATCAGGGTGTATTCGAAGGTGACCGATTCGCGGCGCTTGTTCGCACGCAGGTAGCGCGCGCACGAGGCCATCAGTTCCACGATCGGGTACTTCTTGTTGAGCGGCACCAGGGTCTCGCGCAGCGCATCGTTCGGCGCATGCAGCGACACCGCCAGCGACACATCGCTTTCGGCCGACAGGCGGTCGATCTGCGGCACCAGGCCGGAGGTCGACAGGGTCACGCGCTTGTTGGCCAGGCCGTAGCCCAGGTCGTCGCGCATCACGCTCATGGCGCGCACGACGTTGTCGAAATTCATCAACGGCTCGCCCATGCCCATCATCACCACGTTGGTGAGGCGACGCTGCTTGTGCGGGATGTTGCCCAGGTGGCGCGCTGCCACCCACACCTGCCCGATGATCTCGGCGGTGGAGAGGTTGCGGTTGAAGCCCTGGGTGGCGGTGGAGCAGAACGTGCAGTTCAGTGCACAGCCCACCTGCGACGACACGCACAGCGTGCCGCGGTTCTTGTCCGGGATGTAGACCGCTTCGATCGCGTTCTTGCCATCGGCGCCCATGGCCAGCAGCCACTTGTGGGTACCGTCGGCCGACGGCTTGTCGAAGACGATGTTCGGCACGCGGACTTCGGCGTGCTGCTGCAGCTTGCTGCGCAGCGCCTTGCCCAGGTCGGTCATCTGGTCGAAATCGGTGACGTAGTGGTGGTGGATCCACTTCATGACCTGGTGGGCACGGTAGCGCGCTTCGCCGAGTGTCTCGGCGAAGAAGCGCTCCAATCCCTCGCGATCGAGGTCGAGCAGGTTCTGCTTGGCCACCGGCGCGCCCTGGGCGAGCACGATGGGGATGGCGTTGGGCTGTACGACCTCGTTCACGGCATTACTCTCAGCGCGAGACCACTTCGGTCGCGGCGAAGAAGTACGCGATTTCAATCGCGGCATTCTCGACCGAGTCCGAGCCGTGGGCAGCATTGGCATCGATGGAATCGGCGAAGTCGGCGCGGATGGTGCCCGGCGCAGCGTCCTTCGGATTGGTGGCGCCCAGCAGGTCGCGGTGGGCCAGCACGGCGTTGTCGCCTTCCAGCGCCTGGATCATCACCGGGCCGGAGATCATGAACTCGACCAGCGCGTTGAAGAACGGACGCTCCTTGTGCACGGCGTAGAAGCCTTCGGCTTCACGGCGCGACAGCTGCTTGTACTTGGCAGCCACGACCTTCAGGCCAGCCTTTTCGAAGCGGGCGTAGATTTCACCGATGACGTTCTTGGCGACGGCGTCCGGCTTGATGATGGAAAGGGTGCGCTCCAGCGCCATGGGAATTCTCCGTTGGGCGGGCCACTGATCGGCCCGAGAGTAACATGAAAAAAACCCGCGTCGAAACGCGGGCTTAGCCTATATACGTGGCGTGATTCTACAACCTCTCGGTACGTCTTGCCACGCCCTGCGCGGCAACCTCGCGCTGGCGGCGACTGCCCGCCGTTCAGGTTGATGGGCATGAACGAGGCCCAACATCTTGTGCGCCGCAGCATGCCACCAAGGATGCCGGGGTCTAATATCAAACAATCGTTTGATTGAACCCCTGCCCCGCCCATGGCCAAACCCGCCCACTTCTCCACCAAGGACCGCATTCTCGGCGCCGCCGAGGAGCTGTTCGCCCTGCACGGGTTCGCCGGGACATCGCTGCGCCAGGTGACCAGCCAGGCCGATGTGAACATCGCTGCGGTGAATTACCACTTCGGATCCAAGGAAAACCTGGTCAACGAGGTGTTCCGCCGGCGCATGGACGAAATGACCGCCGCCCGGCTGTCGCAGCTGGACAGTGCGCGGCGCGACCACCCCGGGCAGCTGCGCCCGGTGCTGGCTGCGTTCGTCGAACCGGCGCTGGCCATGGCCCAGGACCGCCAGACCGGGGGCGCGTTCGTGCGTGTCATCGCCCGCGCGTACGCGGAAAAGAACGACAACCTGCGCAAGTTCCTCTCCGACCACTACGGCCACGTCCTGCGCGAGTTCGGCAAGGCGATCGCCGCCAGCGTGCCGGGCCTGAGCAAGGAAGAGCTGTATTGGCGACTGGACTTCCTGGCCGGCGCACTGACCTACGCCATGGCCGATTTCGGGCTGATCAAGCGACCCGCCGGTGTCACCGAAGCGGCGCATCGTGCCCATGCAGCCCAGGAACTCATCCATTTCGCCGAAGCCGGTTTCCGCGCCAGCGCGGCCACCGCCCCTGCGGCGGCGACCCTTGCCACCCCGTAACGCCGGGCCCCATATCACCCCCGTAGAGCCGGGCCCTGCCCGGCTTCCAGACCAACAAAGGCTTATCGACATGTCCAATTCCCTGCTAGTCCGCCGCGCCGCCGTGCTGGGTGCCGGCGTCATGGGTGCCCAGATCGCGGCCCACCTGACCAATGCCGGCGTCGACACCGTGCTGTTCGACCTTCCCGCCAAGGAAGGTCCTGCCGACGGCATCGTGCTCAAGGCCATCGCCAACCTGGGCAAGCTCAGCCCTGCCCCGCTCGCCAGCAAGTCCTACGCCGAAGCGATCACCCCGGCCAACTATGAAACCGGCCTGGAGCAGCTGCGCGACTGCGACCTGATCATCGAAGCCATCGCCGAACGGATGGACTGGAAGCAGGACCTGTACAAGAAGATCGCCCCGTTCGTGGCCGATCATGCCGTGCTGGCCTCCAACACCTCCGGCCTGGGCATCAACAAGCTCGCCGACGTGCTGCCCGAACAGCTGCGCCACCGCTTCTGCGGCGTGCACTTCTTCAACCCGCCGCGCTACATGCACCTGGCCGAGCTGATCCCGGCCACCACCACCGACGCCGCCGTGCTGGAAGGCCTGGAAAGCTTCCTGGTCACCACCCTGGGCAAGGGCGTGGTGTACGCCAAGGACACCCCGAACTTCATCGGCAACCGCATCGGCGTGTTCTCGATCCTGTCCACCATCTTCCACACCCAGCAGTTCGGCCTGGGCTTCGATGAAGTCGATGGCCTGACCGGCCCGCTGGTCGGCCGCCCGAAGTCGGCCACCTACCGCACCTCCGACGTGGTCGGCCTGGACACCATGGCCCACGTCATCAAGACCATGGGCGACACCCTGCCCAACGACCCGTGGCACCAGTACTTCGCCTCGCCGAAGTGGCTGGACGCGCTGATCGCCAAGGGTGCGCTGGGCCAGAAGACCGGCGCCGGCATCTTCCGCAAGGTCGGCAAGGACATCGTGGTGCTGGACCTGGAGAAGCAGGACTACCGCGCTGCCGATCGCACCGCCGCCCCGGAAGTGGTCGAGATCCTGAAGATCAGGAACCCGGCCGAGAAGTTCGCCAAGCTGCGCGAAAGCCAGCACCCGCAAGCGCAGTTCCTGTGGGCGACCTTCCGCGACCTGTTCCATTACAGCGCCTACCACCTGGCCGACATCGCCGAAACCGCGCGCGACGTCGACCTGGCCATCCGCTGGGGCTACGGCTGGTCGCTGGGCCCGTTCGAAACCTGGCAGGCCGCCGGCTGGAAGCAGGTCGCGCAGTGGATCGCCGATGACATCGTGGCCGGCAAGAGCATGAGCAACGCCCCGCTGCCGGACTGGGTGTTCGATGGCCGCGATGGCGTGCACGCCGCCGAAGGCAGCTATAGCCCGACCCGCAACGCCAAGCTGCCGCGTTCGGCGCTGCCGGTGTACCAGCGCCAGCGCTTCCCGGATCCGCTGCTGGGCGAAACCTTCAGCCCGGGCGAAACCGTGTTCGAGAACGACGGCGTGCGCATGTGGCACGACGGCGACGGCATCGCCGTGGTCAGCTTCAAGACCAAGATGAACACCGTGTCCGACCACGTGCTCAACGGCCTGCAGGAAGCCATCAAGCGCGCCGAGCAGGGCTTCAAGGGGCTGGTGATCTGGCAGCAGAAGGAACCCTTCTCCGCCGGTGCCGACCTGGCCGGCGCGCTCGGCCTGCTGCAGGCCGGCAAGGTCGACCAGTTCGAAGAAATGGTGCACAACTTCCAGCGCACCAGCCAGGCCATCAAGTACGCGCTGGTGCCGGTGGTGACCGCCGTGCGCGGGCTGGCCCTGGGCGGCGGCTGCGAATTTCAGATGCACAGCGCCAAGAGCGTGGCCGCACTGGAAAGCTACATCGGCCTGGTCGAAGCCGGCGTCGGCCTGCTGCCGGCCGGTGGTGGCCTGAAGGAACTGGCGGTACGCGCCTCCCAGGCCGCCGGCCCGGGCGGTGATGTATTCGCCGAACTGAAGAAGACCTTCGAAACCGTGGCCATGGCCAAGGTCTCCAACTCCGCGGTCAACGCCAAGGAACTGGGCCTGATGCGCGCCACCGACAAGGTGGTGTTCAACAGCTTCGAAGCGCTGCACATCGCCAAGGCCGAAGTGCAGGCGCTGGCCGAAGGCGGCTACCGTCCGCCGATGCCGGCCCGCCGCATCCAGGTGGCCGGTGACGTGGGTATCGCTACCTTCAAGATGATGCTGGTGAACATGCTCGAGGGCCGTTTCATCAGCCCGTACGACTACGAAATCGCCGTGCGTATCGCCACCGTGCTGTGTGGTGGCGAAGTGGACCGCGGCACGCTGGTGGATGAAGAGTGGCTGCTGACCCTGGAGCGCAAGCACTTCGTCGAACTGGCCCAGCAGGAAAAGACCCAGGCCCGCATCGCGCACATGCTGAAGACCGGCAAGCCGCTGCGCAACTGACCCATAAGAGACCACCACAATGACCAAGCAGATCCAGGACGCCTACATCGTCGCCGCCACCCGTACCCCGGTTGGCAAGGCGCCCAAGGGCGTGTTCCGCAATACCCGTCCCGACGACATGCTGGCCCACGTGCTCAAGTCCGTGGTCGCGCAGGCACCGGGCATCGACGTCAACCGCATCGATGACGCCATCATCGGCTGCGCCATGCCCGAAGCCGAGCAGGGCATGAACGTGGCGCGCATCGGCGTGCTGCTGGCCGGCCTGCCGGACACCATCGCCGCGCAGACCGTCAACCGCTTCTGCTCGTCCGGCCTGCAGGCCGTGGCGATGGCAGCCGACCAGATCCGTCTCGGCAACGCCGACCTGATGCTGGCCGGCGGCACCGAATCGATGTCGATGGTGCCGATGATGGGCAACAAGATCGCGATGGCGCCGAGCGTGTTCGACAACGACCACGTGGCCATCGCCTACGGCATGGGCATCACCGCCGAGAAGGTCGCCGAGGAATGGAAGGTTTCCCGCGAAGAGCAGGATGCGTTCGCCCTGGCCTCGCACCAGAAGGCCATCGCCGCGATCCAGAACGGCGACTTCAAGGATGAGATCAGCCCGTACGACGTGCGCACCCGCCAGCCGGACCTGGCCGACGGCCGCCGCATCATCACCCGCGACCGCATCGTCGACACCGACGAAGGCCCGCGCCTGGACTCGTCCGCCGAAGGCCTGGCCAAGCTGCGCCCGGTGTTCCGCAACGGCCAGTTCGGCGGCACGGTGACCGCCGGCAACTCCTCGCAGATGAGCGACGGCGCCGGTGCGGTGCTGCTGGCATCGGAACAGGCGGTCAAGGACTACGGCCTGAAGCCGCTGGCCCGCTTCGTGAGTTTCTCGGTCGCCGGTGTGCGCCCGGAAGTGATGGGCATCGGCCCGATCGCGGCCATTCCCAAGGCGCTCAAGCAGGCTGGCCTGACCCAGGACCAGCTGGACTGGATCGAGCTCAATGAAGCGTTCGCCGCGCAGTCGCTGGCGGTGATCCGTGATTGCGGGCTGGACCCGTCCAAGGTCAACCCGCTGGGCGGCGCGATCGCGCTGGGCCACCCGCTGGGCGCCACCGGTGCGATCCGGACCGCCACGCTGCTGCATGGCCTGCGCCGTCGCCAGCAGAAGTACGGCATGGTCACCATGTGCATCGGCACCGGCATGGGCGCAGCGGGTATTTTCGAATCGCTGTGATCCGGGATCCAGGTACCGACCAGCGGTCGGTACCTGCCGGCCGGAAGAGATGGCCGCCTGCCGTTGTCAGGCGGGCGGAGAAGCAAAAAGGCGACCCGTCCGGGTCGCCTTTTTCATGCGCGTGCATGGGACGCGGGGCTTACCCCTCGTCTTCTTCCAGCATCTGCGCCAGCTTCTCACGCGCCGGCTTGCCCAGTTTGTGGCTTTCCAGCGCGAAGCGGATGGTGGCTTCCACCAGCCCGAGGTGGGTGCCGCAGTCGAACCGGGTACCTTCGAAGCGGTACGCGTTGACCTCTTCGGTTTTCAGCAGGTCGGCAATGGCGTCGGTCAGCTGGATCTCACCGCCCGCGCCCTTGCCGGTGGCTTCAAGCAGTTCGAAGATCTTGGGGCTGAGCACGTAGCGGCCAACCACGGCCAGATCGCTCGGCGCGTCTTCCGGCTTGGGCTTTTCCACGATCTGCGCGATGCGCCCCTTGCGGCCGTCGAAGGCCTCGGTCGCCACGATGCCGTAGCTGGCCGTGTTCTCGTGGGGCACGTCTTCAACCGCGATCACGCTGGCGCCCGTGGCCTGGTTGAGATCGGCCATCTGCTTGAGGGCGCCGTCGCCGCGGTTCCAGATCAGGTCATCAGGCAGCAGCACCGCGAAGGGCTCGTCGCCCACCACGGATTTGGCACACAGCACCGCATGGCCCAGGCCCAGCGCTTCGGTCTGGGTCACGAACACCGCGCGCACGCCTTCCGGCAGCACGTTGCGCACCAGTTCCAGCAGCTCGGTCTTGCCGGCGCGCTCGAGCTTCTGCTCCAGCTCGTACGCCTTGTCGAAATAGTCCGCGACCGCGTGCTTGTAACGATTGGTGACGAAGATCAGGGTGTCGCACCCTGCTTCGATCGCCTCATCGACGGCGTACTGGATCAACGGCCGGTCGATGATCGGCAGCATTTCCTTGGGAACCGTCTTGGTTGCGGGAAGGAACCGGGTGCCCAGCCCCGCCACCGGGAAAACCGCCTTGCGAATGCGCTTGTTCGTCACAGCCTGTTGGCCTCTCGTGCCGGAAAGGGAAGCACCTTAGCCGACTCGACGTGAGATTCGTGTTGCAACGGCGCAAATTCCGGCATGGTCGCGAACAGGATGCTGTTGATCGCATCGGTATCGTAGTTGGCGATGGCCTCGCGCAGCCGCGGCACGTTGCCCAGCACCTGCTCGCGGGCGAAGGTGCGCACACCGGCCTCGAGGATCTTGGGATGCGCGGTCGGGCGGTAGTCCTCGTCCGAATAGAACAGGGTCTCGTGCAGCTTTTCGCCGGGACGAAGGCCGGTGTAGATGATGGCGATGTCCTTGTACGGCTGCTTGCCGGCCAGGCGGATCATCTGCTCGGCCAGCACCCGGATCGGCACCGGTTCGCCCATGTCGAGCGTATAGATCGCGCCGTGCGAGGCTGATGCCGCCGCCTGCAGGATCAGCTGGCAGGCTTCGGGAATCGTCATGAAGTAACGGGTTACTTCCGGGTCGGTGACCGTGACCGGGCCGCCCTTGAGGATCTGCTCGCGGAACACCGGCACCACGCTGCCCGCCGAGGCGAGCACGTTGCCGAAGCGCACGGTGACGAAGCGGGTATGGCTGGTCTTCTGGTCCAGGCTCTGGCAGATCATCTCGGCGTAGCGCTTGCTGGCACCCAGGGCGTTGACCGGGTCAACCGCCTTGTCGGTGGAGATGAACACGAAATGTTCGATCCGCGCTTCCACGCAGGCCCGGGCCACCGTTTCGGTGGACAGGATGTTGTTGCGCACCGCTTCGCGCAGCTGCCGTTCCAGCACGGGCACCTGCTTGTAGGCCGCCGCATGGAACACGGCATCCACCTGCGACAGCGACAAGGCGTGGCGGATCACCGCCGGATCGCCACAGTCACCCAGAACCGCCTCCACGACCAGGTCGGGGAAGCTGCGCTTGAGTTCGGCCTCGATGGTGAGCAGCAGCAGCTCGCTCATTTCCAGCAGTACGACCCGCCCTGCCCCGTGGCGCGCGCACTGGCGGCACAATTCCGAGCCGATCGAACCACCGGCGCCGGTCACCAGCACGGTGCGCCCGCCCAGCCAGCCGCGGATCAGCGACCAGTCCGGCAGGATCGGCTTGCGCCCCAGCAGGTCCTCGATCGCCACTTCCTTCAGCTCACCGGGCAGCGAATGGCCCAGCAGCACGTCGTTGAGCTTGGGCACCATGCGGAACGGCACCCCGGTGCTTTCGCAGATGGCCACCACGCGCTGCATGCCGGCGGCATCCAGCGACGGGATGGCAATCACCAGCAACCTGGCCGCGGTTTCGCGTACCACCGAGGCGGCATCGTCCAGGGTGCCCAGGATAGGCAGGCCCTGAAGCTTCGCCCCCTGAAGGTGCGGCGCATCGTCGAGCAGGCCCACCGGTTCGAAATCCCCCGACCGGCGCAGGTCGCGGACCAGCGCTTCGGCAGCTTGGCCGGCGCCCAGGATGAGCACCCGGCGCGCGGTCGCATCCGACTGCAGCGCCTGGTAGTCCTTCCATGCCCGGTACAGCAGGCGGGGCGCGCCCAGCAGGGCCGACAGCGCGAAGGGATAGATCACCAGCACCGACATCGGCACGCCATTGAAGCGCTTGTAGGCCAGCACCACCACGATGGCCAGCAACCCGATGAAGCTGGATTTGAAGATGTGCAGCAGGTCGGCCACGCTGGCGAACCGCCACAGCCCGCGGTACAGGCCCACGCGCCAGAAGACGATGGCCTGGATCACCAGCACCAGCGAGGTATCGATGTTCCACAGCGGCAACGAGGGCGCATCGGCCAGCATCGAATAGCGGCCGGCATGCAGCAACTGCCAGCACGCCCAGACCATGAACAGGTCGTGGGCCACGATGGCGGCACGGGGAAGCAGACTCGTGAAACGGTCCTGCCAAGGCGTCATAAAGCGGGCAATCCTTCTAGTAGCGCATTCCCTTGCGCAGGAGCAGCCAAAGACCGGTCGCGAAGAATATCCACGCTACGGCCACGGCAGCCTCCCACCTCGGCTGCAAATACGTGCAAGCATTAAACACTGTAATACTGAACAAACCAAAAACAAAGTACGTCCCTGTAACCGAAGTGTGCGTTGCACCACTTTTGACGGCACGTTGATACAGATGTTGGGTGTGGGGCTCCATCCATCTTTGCCCCGACAGCATGCGCGAAAGCAGTGTGAAGCCAGCGTCCACGAGGAAAGCCGTCAGCGGCACGAGCAGCAGCAGCCAGGAGATGTCGGTTGATACGCTGGCCAGGCAGACCAAGGCTGCGACGGCATAACCTAACGCCCCGCTGCCCACATCGCCCATGAAGATCCTTGCATTCGGAAAATTGAACGGCAGGAAACCCAGGCAGGCCAGTGCCAGGACAATGCCGGCCAACGCCAGGGGACCCGGCAGGACAAGGGCGAACGCGGCGCCGGCCAGAATGGCCTGGCTGGTCGCGATCCCGTTGATCCCATCCATGAAGTTCCAGATGTTGATCAGGGATGTCGTAAACAGCAGCGCCAGCAGCGCCTGCCAAGGGTTGCCCGTTGCATCCCACACCAGACCTGCCAGCAGGCCGGCAGCCAGCAGATGGACCAGCAACCGGCGCACCGCCGGCAGCGGCCGGTGGTCGTCCCACCAGCCGATCCCAGCCACCAGCACCAGGCCCAGCCCCGACACCAGCAACAGCGTCCGGGCGCCCGGCCAGATGACCGCCGCCGCGGCCAGCGCCAGCAGCAGGGTCACCACGATGGCAATGCCGCCCCCGCGTGGGGTCGCCACGACATGGCTGCGGCGTTCCCCGGGCTGGTCGAACAGCTTGCGCCGCAGCGCGTACCGGCGGGCGCACCAGGTGAGCACCGCCGCCACTGCCAGCACGGCCGGCAGCCCCATCCACCACCCTGCCGGCATGGCTCAGAGCACCGCGTAGTTCAACAGCGGCTTGACCGTACCCCACTCCTTGCAGCTGGGGCATTGCCAGTGGTGGGTGCGCGCACCGAAGCCACAGCGCGTGCAGCGATAGGCCGGATTACGGACCAGCAGCTGGTCGGTGATGTGCTTGAGGTCATGCAGGGTGGCGGTGGAATCGGCACCTTCGGCCAGGGTCAGGTCGATCAATGCCGACTCGCCGCGTACCGACGGGCGATCCTTCAGCTGCCGGCCCAGGTAGGCGCGCGCCGGGGCCACGCCCTCCTGCTCTTCCATCAGCTGGGTCAGGGCCAGTACCGGGGCGATGCCGCGATAGTGCTCGGTCATTTCCGACAGGAACGCGCGCGCGCCGCCCAGATCGCCGACCTTGCGGTAGTTCTGCATCAACGGCTGCAGCACCTCGGGCAGGTATTCGGGATCGTTGCGGGCGGCCCGCTCGAACGCGCGCACGGCGGCTTCGGCATTGCCGGCATCGGTTTCCAGGCGTCCTTCAATGATGCCGGCACGTACCGACATCGCATCGGCCTGGTAGGCGCGGGCAATGGCCGCACGGGCTTCATCGATCTTGCCGGCGCCACGGAAGCGTTCGGCCAGCTCGCACTCGAACTGCCCCACCAGCTTGCCCATCGGCTCGCCGGTGACTTCTTCGTAACGGGTGGCGTTGTCGATCGCCTTTTCCCAGTCGCGTTCGGCCTGGTAGATGCCGATCAGGTGCTTGAGCGCCTGCGGGGCGCGCTGGTCGATCTGGGCCAGTTCGGTAAAGACGGTTTCGGCACGGTCGAGCAGGCCGGACTTCATGTAGTCCTCGCCCAGCGCCAGCAGGGCCTGGACGCGCTGTGCGTCGCTGAGGTCGGTACGGTTGACCAGCCCCTGGTGCAGGCGGATGGCGCGATCAACCTCGCCCCGGCGGCGGAACAGGTGGCCCAGCGCGACCTGGGTCTCGAAGGTTTCCTTGTCCAGCTCGGCAATGTGCAGGAACAGCTCGATGGCCTTGTCGGGCTGCTCGTTGAGCAGGTAGTTCAAGCCACGGAAGTAGGTGCTGGACAGGTGGCTGACCTGGTTGTCGCCATGGCGCTGGCCACCGCGACGGCCGATCACCCAGCCCGACAGTGCTGCCAGCGGCAGGAACAGGAAAAACCAGAACCACTCGGATACAAATTCCATCGGCGCTCAACGTCCGTCGAAAGGTGAAGAAGAAGACGCCACGGGGGCGGCGGCCGGAGCCGCTTTCTGCGCTTTGCGCAGTCGGGAATACAACGGGATCACGACGCCGACCAGGACCAGGCCGGCACCGATGATCGCACCGGTCAACAGGGCCACGGTAATGGCCAGGCCGGTGCTGGAATGGATGGCAGTGAACCCCAGGTTGAGGGTCATGTCCTGCGAATTGAGGGCACCGATGACGAGCCCGGCCACCAGCACGGCGAGCAGGATCAACAGACGTGCGACTTTCATTGTGGCAGCTCCCATTCCCTTTGAGGTAGAGAGTAGCGGACTAACCGTCCGCTCTACTAGGCCGGATCGCTTTCCAGCGGTACCACGGCGCTTACGCGCTCACGGAGTTCCTTGCCCGGCTTGAAATGCGGGACATGCTTGCCCGGCAGTGCGACCGATTCCCCGGTCTTGGGGTTGCGCCCCAGCCGCGGCGGCCGGTAGTGCAACGAAAAACTGCCGAACCCGCGGATCTCGATGCGATCCCCGCCGGCCAGCGCCCCGCCCATCATTTCCAGCAACGACTTCACCGCCAGATCGACATCGTCCGACTTCAGATGCGCCTGTCGGCGCGCCAGGATTTCGATCAACTCGGATTTGGTCATTGCGGACTCGCGTCGAGGGTCTCAAACCCTGAAACGGCCCGGACAATTGTCCGGGCCGTCCAGGAAACTACAGCTACGGGTAAGGCCGATTACTCGGACTTGTTGCCGTTCAGCTGTGCACGCAGCAGCGCGCCGAGCTGGGTGGTGCCGCTGGAAGCCGAAGAGGACTGGTATTCCTCCAGCACTTCGCGCATTTCCGCGTCGTCCTTGGCCTTGATCGACAGCTGCAGGGTACGACCCTTGCGATCCATGCCCACGAACTTCGCTTCAACCTTGTCGCCGACCTTCAGGAACTGGGTCGCGTCGTCGACGCGCTCGTTGGCAACGTCACGCGCAGCGACGTAGCCTTCGATGCCGTCAGCCAGTTCGATGGTAGCGCCCTTGGCGTCCACTTCCTTGACCACGCCTTCGACCTTCGAACCCTTCGGGTTGGCAGCCATGTACTGACCGAACGGATCCTGCTCCAGCTGCTTGACGCCCAGGCTGATGCGCTCGCGCTCCGGATCGACGGCCAGGACGACGGCGTCCAGGTTGTCGCCCTTCTTGAAGTTGCGGACCACGTCTTCGCCGGTGGTGTTCCAGCTGATGTCGGACAGGTGCACCAGGCCGTCGATACCGCCGTCCAGGCCGATGAAGATGCCGAAGTCGGTGATCGACTTGATCTGGCCCGACACCTTGTCGCCCTTCTTGTGGATGGCAGCGAAGGTTTCCCACGGATTGGCGGCAACCTGCTTCATGCCCAGCGAGATGCGGCGACGCTCCTCGTCGACGTCCAGGACCATGACTTCAACTTCGTCACCGACCTGCACAACCTTGGACGGGTTGACGTTCTTGTTGGTCCAATCCATCTCGGAGACGTGCACCAGGCCTTCGACGCCCGGCTCGATCTCGACGAACGCGCCGTAATCGGTGACGTTGGAGACCTTGCCGAACACGCGGCTGTTGGCCGGGTAACGACGGGCGATGTTGTCCCACGGATCCTCGCCCAGCTGCTTCAGGCCGAGCGAAACGCGGTTGCGCTCGCGGTCGAACTTCAGCACGCGCACGTCCAGCTCGTCGCCGACGTTCACGACTTCGGACGGGTGGCGCACGCGCTTCCATGCCATGTCGGTGATGTGCAGCAGGCCGTCGATGCCGCCCAGGTCCACGAATGCGCCGTAATCGGTCAGGTTCTTGACGACACCCTTCAGGATCGCGCCTTCCTGCAGCTTGTCCATCAGCTGCTCGCGCTCTTCCGAGTGCTCGCTTTCGACGACAGCGCGGCGCGAGACCACGACGTTGTTACGCTTGCGGTCCAGCTTGATGAGCTTGAATTCCAGCTCCTTGCCTTCCAGGTAGGCCGGGTCGCGCACCGGGCGCACATCCACCAGCGAACCGGGCAGGAACGCGCGGACATCCTTGATGTCCACGGTGAAACCACCCTTGACCTTGCCGCTGATGCGGCCGGTGATGGTTTCGTTCTTTTCCAGGGCTTCTTCCAGCTCGTCCCACACCATGGCGCGCTTGGCTTTCTCGCGCGACAGGACGGTTTCACCGAAGCCGTTCTCGATCGAGTCGAGGGCGACCTTGACGACATCGCCTTCGGCGACGTCGATTTCGCCGGCGTCGTTACGGAACTGTTCGATCGGCACGATGCCTTCGGACTTCAGGCCGGCGTTGATCACCACGACGTCGCCGCGGACTTCAACGACAACACCGCTGACGATGGCGCCCGGCTTCAGCTTGGCCAGATTGGCCTGGCTGGCTTCAAACAGTTCGGCAAATGATTCGGTCATTAGATTTACTCTGTTGGACACATGGGCATTGGTCCCCGCGAGGGTTCCGTTTACTGCCCGCCTGTTGGTCGACCCCGGAAACGCAGGTCGTGTGTGAAGTAGGAAAACCGCCACGCATCATTGCGGGACGGAGCTTTTACTGCATTGCATTGGTGCGACTACCGCCGATGGATTGGCGGCCTCCTTGCCACGGATCAGGCACCCGAAACCGGAAGCAGATCCAGTACCTTGGCAACGACTTCGTCGATGCCGATACCACTGGTGTCGATGACGACGGCATCGTCTGCCGGCTTCAGGGGCGCCACTGTGCGCTGTGCATCACGGGCGTCGCGGGCCATGATCTCGCGCAGGAGGTCATCAAAGTTAACAGAAACCCCCTTGTCTTTCAACTGGTTATGCCGGCGCTCGGCGCGCTCTTCGGCACTGGCCGTCAGGAAGACCTTGAATGGGGCGTCGGGGAAGATGACCGTCCCCATGTCCCGCCCGTCGGCTACCAGGCCCGGGAGAACCCTGAATGCGCGTTGACGCTCTTTAAGGGCGGCCCGGACCTCGGGAATGGCGGCAATGGCCGAGGCCAGGGCCCCGGTGGTTTCCAGCCGCAGCTCGTCGGTGGCGTCGGTCTCATTGACGATGACACGCAGGCTGCCGTCGTCGGCCTCGACGAAGCGGACATGGGTGTCGAAGGTGCAGCGCACCAGTGCCGAGGCATCGGAGGTGTCGATATCGGCCCAGCTGGCAGCCACGCCCACGGCGCGGTACAGGGCGCCCGAATCCAGGTAATGCCAGCCCAGCCGGCGTGCGACAATGCGGCTGACGGTCCCCTTGCCGGCCCCGGACGGGCCGTCGATGGTGAGCACGGGAGAAGGCTGGTTCATGGGGTTCCCTGTGGATTTGACCCCCCATTCTAGCCCCTGCCCGGCCCCGTCCAAGACATTTTTAGTGCAAGCACTTGAAAGGATGGAAAAAAGCCCGGTAGAATGGCGGGCTTGAACGGGCGTCACCTGCCGATTGTCATCTGCATATCGCGGCCGCGCTCCAACCGAATCCACGTTTACGCCGAGGTATGCAATGAAAGTCCTGTCTTCCCTGAAGTCGGCCAAGTCCCGTCACCGTGACTGCAAGGTCGTCCGTCGTCGCGGCAAGATCTTCGTGATCTGCAAGTCGAACCCGCGTTTCAAGGCTCGCCAGCGCTGAGCCTGGGCCGTCGCGGCCACCGGTCGCGACCTGCCTGAATAAAAAGCCGCCTCCGGGCGGTTTTTTATTGCCAATTTTGTTGTAATCGCCGGGTGCGCCACGACCGCCGGTCGTGGTTCCTTTCTTGACCACTGGGGAGTAGATCGAGATGAAGCGTTACCTGACCACACTGCCGTTGCTTGCCCTGCTGGCCTGCGCCAGCGCCCACGCCGACACCCTGCTGATCGACCGCACCAAGGAACAGGTGGCGCCGGTAGTGCCGGTGCGCGGCGAGACCACCAGCCAGGTCCTGAGCCGCTTCGGTGAGCCCAGCGAGAAGCTGGAGCCGCGCGGCGGCCAGAAGCGCCAGTGGCCGACCATCAACCGCTGGGTCTACCCGATGTTCACCGTCTACTTCGAGAAGCAGAAGGTGATCGACGTGGTGGCCAACAAGGCTGACAGCAACGAAGTCGGCCCGAAGCCGCCGATCCGCTGATCCATCAGAACGCCCGCCGCCCGGCGGGCCATCGCACCGAGACCATGAACGATACGCTCCGCTTTCCGGCCGAATGGGAATCCCAGTCCGCCATCCTGATCGCCTGGCCCCACGCCGACACCGACTGGGCCGACCGCCTCGGTGACGTCGAGGACACCTACATCGCGCTGGTCGCGGCCATCACCCGCTTCCAGCCGGTGGTGATCATCGTGGCCGATGACGACCTGGAGGCGTACGCCGACGCGCGCCTGCGCTCCAACCGGATCGACACCGACCGCGTGCGTTTCGTCACCGCGCCGTACGACGACACCTGGCTGCGCGATTCGGGCCCGATCACGCTGCGCCGCGCCGACGGCGGCTTCCGGCTGCTGGACTTCCGCTTCACCGGCTGGGGCGGCAAGTTCGAGGCCAGCCTGGACGACCAGCTGGTAGGCGTGCTGCACGCCGCCAACCTGTTCGCCGACGCGGAGCTGCAGAGCATTCCGTTCGCGCTGGAAGGCGGCGCCATCGAAACCGACGGTGCGGGCACCCTGCTCACCACCTGGAAGTGCCTGCACGAACGCCACCCGGACCGGGATCGTGCGTCGCTGAGCGCGGACATGGCGAGCTGGCTGGCGCAGGACCGGGTGCTGTGGCTGGACCACGGCTACCTGGAAGGCGACGACACCGACGCGCACATCGACACGCTGGCGCGTTTCGCGTCGGTGGACAGCATTGTCTACCAGGCCTGCGATGACGCCAGCGATTCGCACCATGCCGAGCTGCAGGCGATGGGCAACGAACTGGCCGCGCTGCGCACCGCCGACGGCCAGCCGTACCGCCTGTTCCCGCTGCCGTGGGCACGCCCGGTGATCGACGAAGGCCGCCGCCTGGCCGCGTCCTACGCCAATTACCTGATCCTCAACGGCGCGGTGCTGATGCCCGCCTACGGCGACGTGGCCGACGACGCGGCACGCGACGTGCTGGCCCAGGCCTACCCGGACCACGAGATCGTGCAGGTGCCCTGCCGCTCGCTGATCTGGCAGAACGGCAGCCTGCACTGCATCACCATGCAGTTGCCTTCCGGGTTGCTGGCTGCGTAAAGCTCATCGGCATTCGATGGTTTCCTTGGCGCCGGGCTTTGCCCGGCGCTTTTGGTTTTGGGTGAACAGCCGGTGGGCCTCGCTTGGTCTGAGCTGGGCCGGCGGGTGCGGGGGTACGGGGGGCGCCGTGAATCCATCCCTGGAGGCTCTTGCGAAACATCCATGTTTCGCAAAGCCCCCGTACCCCCGCCCCCGCCGGCCCTCGACGGTGTGTTGGTGGCCATGGGAGATCAACGGCGGTGCCGATCATGTTCATGCATTACCGGGCGTATCGCCGAGCCGTAGAGCCACGCCATGCGTGGCTGCTCTTCCATCCGTAGCCGACCTACTATCGGGGCCGGCCGGCGGGCAGCCCACGTAGGGACTGTCAAAAACATGGATGTTTTTGCCAAGCCCCCATGGATGGGTTTACGGCGTGTCCCGTAGTGGGCTGCCCGTCGGCCGGCCCAGCCCGTAAAGGTGAACAGCTGCTCTCCGCGACCAGACACGCACCCCGTTTATCGCCCAGCACGCCGCACACACCCATCCGCGATAAACTGCGTTTTTCCCCCTGCAGGACCCGCCCCGGATGAGCTCACGCCACACCCTTTCCGTCGCCCTGATCCAGGAGCGCAACCACGGTGACGCGGCCGCCAACCTGGCCGTGATCGAAACGCGCGTGGCTGAAGCGGCTGCCCAGGGTGCCAAGCTGGTCCTGCTGCAGGAACTGCACAACGGCGCGTACTTCTGCCAGCACGAATCGGTGGATGAGTTCGACCTGGCCGAACCGATTCCCGGGCCGAGCACCGAGCGCCTTGGCGCGCTTGCGAAGAAGCATGGCGTGGTGATCGTCGGCTCGCTGTTCGAGCGCCGCGCCGCCGGCCTGTACCACAACACCGCCGTGGTGTTCGAGAAGGACGGCACCCTGCTGGGCAAGTACCGCAAGATGCACATCCCGGACGATCCCGGCTTCTATGAGAAGTTCTACTTCACCCCCGGCGACATCGGCTTCAAGCCGATCGATACCTCGGTGGGTCGCCTTGGCGTGCTCGTCTGCTGGGACCAGTGGTACCCCGAAGCCGCGCGCCTGATGGCGCTGGCCGGTGCCGAACTGCTGCTCTACCCCACCGCCATCGGCTGGGATCCGGATGACCAGAAGGACGAACAGGGCCGCCAGCGCGATGCCTGGGTGCTCAGCCACCGCGGCCATGCCGTGGCCAACGGCGTGCCCGTGCTGAGCTGCAACCGCGTCGGCCACGAGCCGTCGCCGCTGGGTGCATCGGGCATCCAGTTCTGGGGCAACAGCCACGTGCTGGGCCCGCAGGGCGAGTTCATTGCCGAAGCCGGTGGCGACCCGACCGTACTGGTCTGCGATGTCGACCTGCAGCGCAGCGAACACGTGCGCCGCATCTGGCCGTTCCTGCGCGACCGCCGCATCGACGCCTATGGCGACCTGCTCAAGCGCTACATCGACTGACCTTCCCACAGGAACCCTGCCCCGTGACCGTGCTGCTGCGCGACGCCACCGATGCCGACATTGCGGCCATCACCGCCATCTATGCGGTGGAAGTAACCGACTTCGTCAACACCTATGAGTACGACGTTCCGGATGCGGCCGAGATGCAGCGGCGCATGCACGACATCGTCGCACGCGGTTTCCCGTACATCGTGGCCGAGGTTGACGGCCACGTGGCCGGCTACGCCTATGCCAACACCTACCGTGGGCGTATCGCCTACCAGTGGACGGTCGAAAACTCCGTCTACGTCGATGCCGCGTTCCAGGGCAAGGGCGTCGGCACGGCGCTGATGCAGGGCCTGATCGACGCCTGCGTCGCGCGTGGCTACCGGCAGATGGTGGCGGTGATCGGCGAACCGACCAACACCGCATCGATCAAGCTGCACGAACGCTTCGGCTTCCACCTGGTCGGCATTTTCCGTGGCCTGGGCCGCAAGCATGGGCGCTGGCTGGATACGGTGCAGATGCAGCGCGCGCTCGGCGACGGTGTCGACAGCGCCCCTTCGAATGAATGATGAAATGACTGAAAACCTGATGGACGACAACGGCGACACCCTGTTCGCCGGCCAGCCCGTGCGCGTGGTCGAGCGCGACGGCGTGCGCTACACCCTGCTGGGCACCGCGCACGTCTCGCAGGCCAGCGTGGAGGTGGTGGAACGGGCCATCAACAGCGGCCGCTTCGATGCGGTCGCGGTGGAGCTGGATCCGCAGCGCCTGCAGGCGCTGACCAACCCCGATGCGTTGGCCAAGCTGGACCTGGTCGAAGTGATCCGCAAGGGCCGCGTGGCGCTGTTCGCCGCCAACCTCGCCCTGGCCGCCTACCAGCGGCGGCTGGCCGAGCAGCTGGGCATCGAGCCCGGTGCCGAGCTCAAGCGCGCGGTCGGCCTGGCCAACGCGCACAACCTGCCGGTGCACCTGATCGACCGCGAAGTGGGCCTGACCTTCAAGCGCGCCTCGCAGCGGCTGGGCTTCTTCGGCAAGATCAAACTGGTCATGGGCCTGGGCGCCGGCCTGTTCGCCTCCGACGACGTCGGCGAGGACGAGATCGAGAAGCTCAAGCAGGGTGACATGCTGGAGGCCAGCTTCGGCGAGTTCGCCAGCGAAAGCCCGGCACTGTACGAAACCATCATCGGCGAGCGCGACCGCTACATGGCCACCCGCCTGCGCGAAGTGCACGATCCGGCGCAGCGCGAAGTGCTGGCCGTGGTCGGTGCCGGCCATCTGGCCGGGCTGGCGAAGTACCTGGAATCGGACACCGAAGCGCCCGGCCCGCTGCGCGCGTCGCTGGAAGACGTGCCGAAGAAGCGCAACATTCCGTGGATCACGCTGACCATCCTGGCGGTGGTGTTGGCCGGTATTGCCGTGGGGTTCTATCGCGGCGGACTGGGCGTGGGCACCGAGCTGCTGGCGGTGTGGGCGATGTACACCGGCGGCCTGGCCGGGTTGGGCTGCCTGCTTGCCGGCAGCCATCCGCTGAGCATCCTCACCGCGATCGTGGTGGCACCGTTCAAGCCATTCCGCCTGAGCATCCCGACGGGCGCCTTTGCCGCGCTGGTCGAGGCGCGCCTGCGCAAGCCGGCGTACGAGGATTTCCTCAAGCTGCGCGATGACGCGCAGAGCGTGCGCGGCTGGTACCGCAACCGCGTCACCCGGGTGGTGCTGACCTTCATGCTGACCAACCTGGGCAGCATGCTGGGCTTGTGGCTCACCGGCTTCCAGGTCTGGAACAAGGTCGGCGGCTGACGGCGCCGTACCGACCAACGGTCGGTACCTACCCACGGGGATCGGAACGGTGGATACCCACGGGGATCGGAACGGTGGATACCCACGGGGATCGGAACCGTAGGTATCGACCGTTGGTCGATGCGAAAAGGGCCACGCATTGCGTGGCCCTTTTCGTTCATGCCGGTTCGATCACCGCGCCGCTGCCCTTGGGCGGCAATCCCCTCGCCCGCCGCACGATGCGGGCCACGTTGATGCTCATGTCGTCGAGCATGGCGTAAATGGTCGGCAGGAACAGCAGGCTGACCACGGTGGAGAACGCCAGGCCGCCGGCAATGGCACGCGCCATCGGGTAGTACGGCGGGCCATCGCCCAGCAGCTGGGTGTCAGTGAGCGAGATTGGGACCATCGCCAGGATCGCCGTGCCCATCGTCATCATGATCGGGCGCAGGCGCTCGCGCGAGCCTTCCACCAGCGCCTGGGTGCGCGCCAGGCCGCGCCGGCGCAGGTTGTTGATGTGCTCGATCATCACGATGCCGTTGTTCACCACCACCCCCATCAGCACCAGGATGCCGATGAAGGACATGATGCCGAACGAGGTACCGGTGAGCCAGAACAACCAGAACACCCCGAAGATCGAGAACAGCACCCCGCTCATGATGGCGGCCGGGAACAGCAGCGATTCGAACACCGCCGCCATCACCACGTAGATCATCACCAGCGCGATGACCAGGTTGAACAGCATCTGCTGCATGGCCTCGTTGTCGTCACCGAAGTCGCCACCATCGAAGGTGAAGTTGTAGCCGGCCGGGAAGCTCATCGGCTTGAGCGTTTCCTCCATCGCCTTGCGGCCTTCCGGCGCGGTCACCTTCTCGGCCAGGTTGGCCTTGATGGTCAACGTGGTCTGGCGGTTGGTACGGCCCACGCGGGTGGCGGACGGTTTGATGCTGACATCGACCAGGCTCAGCAGCGGTACCGAGCGACCGTCGCCGGTGCGCACGGTGAAGCTGGCCAGGTCTTCCGGGCTGCTCTGTTCGGCACCGGCAAAGCGCACCCACACCGGCACTTCGCTGTCACCGCGACGGAACTCGCGCAGGGGTGCACCGCGCAGCGCCAGGCCGACAAAGCTGGCAACCTGCTCGGCGTTGAAGCCGAACGCAGCGGCACGCTCGCGGTCCACATGGATGGACAGCTCGCTGCCCTTCTCGCCATTGTCGATGCGCACATCGCGCAGCTCCTTGCGCTGGGCCAGCAACGGCACCACGTCTTCGCCGATCTCCTGCAGCATCTGGGTCGAATCACCCACCAGCTGCACTTCCACGCCCTTGCTGCCACTGCCACCGCCACCGCCGCCATCGCCACCCTGGTTGCCGATGATGTAATCGGCCCGCGCCGAGCGCGGCAGTCCCTTGCGCAGCGACTCCTGCACGGCAGCCATGTTGCCCGCGTGCTTCTGGTCCAGAGTGACAATCGTGCTGCTGCCTTCCTGTTCGCTGTACCAGGAATACACCTGGGTGATGTGCAGCTTCTCGCGGTTCTGGTCCAGGTACTGCTCCACCCGCATGATCTCGTCGGACATCTGCGCGCGGGTGAAGGCCCCCTTCCAGTTGTAGCCGATGAAGACATCGGTGCCACCTTCGCCACCGAACATGTCGATCTTGGTCAGCTTCATCGGCACCAGGCTGACCAGCACCACCATGATGATGCCGAACACGCTCCAGCCGCGGTGTTCCAACGTCCATTGCAGCAGCTGGGCATAGCGGCGCTGCAGGCGGGCGATCACGCCGGTCTGCGAATGCACCAGCTTGGGCGTCTGCATGCGCGCGGACAGCATCGGGATCAGGCTCACCGCCACCAGCCACGAGGCCATCAGCGAGACCGAGATGGTGATCGCGATCTGCGCCATGAAGATGCTGATGTTGTTGGTTTCGCCAAACAGGTTGGGCACGAATACGATGCAGTGGCACAGGGTGCCGGCGCTGAGCGCGATGGCCACGTTGCGGGTGCCGATGATCGAGGCCTGCACCGGCTGGTCGGGCATGCGTTCGCGTTCCTGGTAGATGCTTTCCACCACCACCACGGCGTTGTCCACCAGCATGCCGACCGCCAGCAGCAGGCCCATCATGGTCAGGATGTTGAGGGTCACCCCGACGAAGTACATGAAGCCCAGGGTGATCACGAAACAGATCGGAATCGCCAGCGTCACCATCAGCGTCGATGGCCAATGGCGCAGGAAGAAGAACAGCACCGTCACCGACAGCAGCAGGCCGACCGCGCCGGCTTCGGCCAGCTCCAGCAGCGAGGACGTCACCGTCTTGCCCTGGTTGTCGATCACCTTGATGTTCACATCGCGCATCGACGGCTGCCGGCGGATGGCTTCCACCTCGGCCAGCGCGCCTCGCGAGACTTCCACCAGGTTGGCGCTGCGCTCCTTGTAGATGTCCAGGCCCACTGCCGGATTGCCATCCAGGCGACGGCCGTAGTTCATGCGCGCTGCCTTGAGCCGCACGTCGGCAATGTCGCCCAAGCGCAGGCCCTTCGTATCGATGACCAGATCGCGCAGTTCCTGCAGGTCGGTGATCTCGCCGACCGGCTGGATCCGGACCCGCTGGCCGTTATCGTCGATCTGCCCGGCCGAGATGGAGAAGTTGAGCGTGCGCAGGCGGTCGCTGAGTTCGTTGATGCTCAGGTTGTGTGCGGTCAGGCGATCGGCATCGATCGCGATCTCCACCTCATTGGGTGGCGCGCCCGAAATCTCCACCCGGGCCACGCCGGGAATGCGCTCGATCCGCCGCTTGAACTCGCGGTCGAGCATGTCGTAGGCACCGGTCAGGTCCGATGCACTGGCCAGGCGCACCTTGAGTACCGGCTCGTCGCTGCTGGACCACTTGAACACGTTGTAGCGCTGCAGGTCATCGGGCAGGTCGCTGCGGATCGCGTCGATGCGCTCGCGTGCGTCGGAGGCGGCGATGGCGATGTCGCGGTCCCAGTCGGTGAACTCGATGAAGATGCTGGCGCCTTCGGCGGTCGCCTGGGAGCGCATGCGCTTGATCCCGGTCATCGTGGCCAAGGCTTCCTCGGTCGGCCGGATGATGGTGCGCTCCACTTCTTCCGGTGTCGAGCCGCTGTAGGGCACCTGCACGAACAGGAACGGCGCGGAGATGTCCGGCAGCGCCTCCAGCGGCAACCGGAACGAGGCGATCAGGCCCACCACCACCAGTGAGACGAAGCACATGATGGTGGTGATGGGGCGGCGGATGGAGAACTCGGCGATGCTCATGCCGGCTCCTGGGCCGCACTACCGGCGCTGCCGGCATCGGGCGTACCGCGGTGGTGATGGCGGCCACGTTCGCGGTAATAGGCATCGCCACGGCGATCAAGCAGGTCGTACACCACCGGGATCACCAGCAGGGTGAGCAGCGTGGACACCAGCAGGCCGCCGATCACGGTGATCGCCATCGGGGCGCGCACTTCGGCACCCTCGCCCATCGCCACCGCCAGCGGCAGGAAGCCGAACAGCGTGCACAGGGTGGTCATGATGATCGGGCGCAGGCGCGAGCGGGCGCCTTCCACCAGCGCTTCATGCTTGGCCACGCCGGCCTCGCGCAGCTGGTTGACCTTGTCGATCAGGATGATCGCGTTCTTGGTCACCAGCCCCACCAGCAGGATCAGGCCGATGAACACCACCACCGAGATCGGCTTGCCGGTGAGCATCAGCGCCAGGATCGCACCGACCAGCGCCAGCGGGATGGTGAACAGGATGACGAACGGGTGCAGCAGCGATTCGAACTGCGAGGCCATCACCAGGTAGACCAGGAAGATCGCCAGGCCGAAGGCGAAGATCAGCGAGCGCGCCGATTCGGCCAGCTCCTCGCCCTGCCCACCGATGTGCATGCTGACGCCGGCACCCAGCGGGTCGTTGGCGACCATGTCCTGCACTTCGCGCACCGCGCCGCCCAGGTCGATGTCGCGCAGGTTGGCCGACACCACCGCCACGCGGGTCTGGTCGGCCCGGTGGATCTCGCTGGGGCCGTTGGTGGCCACCACGTCGGCCACCGCGTCCAGCGTCACCGGGCGTGTGCTGCCCGGGTTGACGATCAACCGGCGGATGCTCTCCACGCTGGCGCGGTCGCCTTCCTGGGCGCGCACCAGCACGTCGATCTTGCGGTCACGGAAGCTGTAGCGCGTGGCCACGTCGCCGCGCACCTTCTTGACCACCACGTCGGCGATCTGCCGCGTGGTCAGGCCCAGCGCACCGGCGCGCTCCTGGTCGAAGCGGATCTGGATTTCCGGGAAGCCCTCTTCCACGGTCGATTTCACGTCGGCGTAGTGCGGGTTGCTGCGCAACCGCGCGGCCAGCGCCTGCCCGGCACGTTCCAGGGTGGCCATGTCCTGCCCGCGCAGCTCCACTTCCAGCGGCGTGGAGAAGCTGAACAGTGCGGGCCGCGCGAAGTCGACCTGCACGCCCGGGTGGCCCTGCATCGAAGCGCGCAGGCGCTCGGTGATGGCCGCCTCGGTGCGGGCACTGCCGCCGTCGGCCATCACCACGGTGAGCTTGCCGATGTTCTCGCCGCTCTCGGTCGGGCTGGCATCCAGCCGCGTGCCGCTGCCGCTCACCCCGTACAGCGAGGTGATGCTGTCGTCCTTGGCGTGGGCCAGCTGCAGCTCGCGCACCAGCGTATCGGTCTGCTTCAGCGGCGTGCCGGCCGGCAGCTTTGCGGTCATCTCAAAGCGATCCTGGGCCAGCTGCGGAATCAGGTCCGCGCCCAGCATCGGCACCAGCGCCAGCGTAGCCACGAAGGCCAGCGCCGCCATGCCCAGTACCTTGCCCGGGTGGGCCAGTGCGTTCGGCAGCAGGCGCAGGTAACCGCGCTCGGCACCGGCGTACGGCTTCATGGCCAGGTCGCTGGCCTTGCGCATCACCGGGCCGATCACCGCCACCAGCAGGCGCCACACGCGCACGATGGCCCACGCGATGCCGAACACGGTCCAGCGGACCAGCGCGCCGAAACCGCGGCGGCTCCCGGCGACCGGCTTGAGCCAGCGACGCTGCGGCTGCCATGCGGCATGCGCGGGCTCTTCCGGGAACGCCAGCGGCGGGCGGCCCTTGAGCGAGCTCAGCATCGGGATCAGGGTCATCGCCACCAGCAGCGAGATCGCGATGGCGATCGCCACGGTCAGCGCCTGGTCGCGGAACAGCTGGCCGGCGATGCCGTCGACGAACACCAGCGGCAGGAACACCGCGATGGTGGTCAGGGTGGAGGCGACCACGGCCATGCTGACTTCGCGGGTGCCGGTGATGGCCGCCTGCAGGATACCCAGGCCGCGTTCGCGCGCCTTGGCGATGCTTTCCAGCACCACGATGGAATCGTCCACCACCAGGCCGGTGGCCAGCGCCAGCCCGCCCAGCGACATCACGTTCAAGCTCAGCCCCAGCTGGCCCATGAAGAAGAACGTGGTGATGATCGAGACCGGCAGCGACAGGCTGATCACGAACGTGCTCCAGCCATCGCGCAGGAACAGGAAGATGATCAGGATGGCCAGCAGGCCGCCGATCACCGCATCTTTCTTGACGTCGCTGATGGCGTGCTCGATGAAGCGCGACTGGTCCTCGATGGTGGTCAGTTCGGCATCACCGGGAATCTGCGCCTTGATCTGCTCAAGCTTTGCGCGCAGTGCTTCGGCGGTGGCCACCGTGTTGGCATCGCCTTCCTTGTAGATGGCCAGTTCCACCGCTTCGCGGCCGCCCAGGCGGATGATCGCTTCGCGTTCCTTGAAGCCCTGGCGCACCGTGGCCACGTCCTTCAGCCGCACCGGCACGCCGTTGGCCACGGTGGTGGAGCTGCTGCTGGAAGCGCTCTGCGCGGCGGACGCGGCGGCGACCGCGGCATCCGAACCGGTCGAGGCGGCGATGGCGAACATCTGCTGCATGGCCGCGTCGGCGGCACTGCCGTTGCTGCCCTGGGTGGTCACCAGCAGGTTGCGGATGTCTTCCAGGTCGGCGAACTGGTTGACGGTACGCACCAGGAAGCGCTGCGACCCTTCTTCCAGGCGGCCGCCGGAGATGTTGATGTTCTCTTCCTTCAGCCGCTTGATGACGGTATCGATCGGCAGGTTGAGCTGGGCCAGCTTCTGCTGGTCGATGTCGACCTGGATTTCATCTTCCAGGCCGCCGCCCACCTTCACCGCCGCCACGCCGGCCACCGGTTCGAGCTTCTTCTTCAGGTCTTCATCGGCATAGCGGCGCAGCGCGGTGAGCTGGCGCACGGCGTCGGCATCGCTGGCCGGGTCGTCCTTGGCCGCGATCACCAGGCGCATGATCGGCGCGGTGGAGGGATTGAAGCGCAGCAGCACCGGGGCCTTGGCCTCCAGTGGCAGGTTCAGCGCTTCCATCTTGTCGCGCACCTCCAGGCTGGCCTGGTCCATGTTGGTGCCCCACGCGAATTCAAGCACCACATCGCTCTGCCCGGTGCGCGAGATCGACTTCAGCTTGCGCAGGTTCTTGACCACGCCCACCGCCTCTTCGACCGGTTCGGTGATCAGCGTTTCGATCTCGGTCGGCGCCGCGCCGGTGTATTCGGTGCGCACGGTCAACGTGGGATAGCTCAGGTCCGGCAGCAGGTTGACCTTGAGGTTGCCCAGCGCGATCAGGCCGAACAGCACCAGGGTGATCATGAACATGAAGATGGTGACGCGGCGGCGGGTGGCGAATTCCACCAGGCCGCCACCAGGCGCCGCCGGGCCTTCGCCCGGCTGCGGCTCGTTACCGTGGTCGTGCCCGGCCGAACTCATTGACGGGTCTCCGCCTTGGCCGGGGCGGCCTTGCTGGCCACCGCGGTGGCCGGCTTGTCGCCGATCACCTGCACAGCGGTGCCGTCGCGCAGGGCGACCTTGCCGGCCGTCACCACCTTGTCTCCCTCGGCCAGGCCCTCGCGGATCTCCACCCACGGGCCTTCGGCGTAGCCCAGCTTGACCGGCACGCGGGCAACCTTGCCCGCGCGCACGCGGAACACCGCCGGGTCACCGTCGTCGAGCAGCGCCAGGCGCGGCACCACCAGCGCGTCGGCGCGCTGGTCGTAGTCGATGCGGATCCGCCCGAACATGCCCGGCTGCAGGCCGGCGGCATCTTCGCCGAAGCCGCTGACCACGCGGAAGGTGCCGCTGCCGGCGTCGACCACCGGGGAAATGCGGTCCACGGTGCCGGGGAAGGACTTACCCGGCAGCGCGTCGGCCACCAGGGTTACCGGCTGCCCGGCACGCAGCGTGGCCAGTTCGCGCTCGGGCACGTTGAGCGTGGCTTCCAGCCGCGAGTTGTCGACGATGCGGAAGATCGGCGTATTGATCTGCACGAAGTTACCGGTCTTGATCGAGCGCGATGCGATCACGCCGGAGATCGGCGCCACCACCGTGGTGTAGGACAGTTCCAGGGTCGCCAGGCGGTACTGCGCGCGCGCGTTTTCCAGGTCGTAGCGCAGCTGGTCGACATCGGCGGCGCTGACCATCTGCTGGCCCACCAGTTTCTGGGCGCGCTGGTAGCTGTTCTCCAGCTTGCGCATCTGCGCTTCGCTCTGGGCCACGGCCAGGCGCGCCCGGTCCGGGTCCAGCCGCACCAGCGGCTGCCCGGCGCGAACCTGCTGGCCCTCCTCGACCATTACGGCCAGGGCCACGCCCGACGTTTTCGCCACCACCTGCGATTCGGCGCGCGCTTCCAGCGCGGCGGTGCCGGTGTAGCTGGCGGCGACCGCACGGCGGCTGGCCGCTACCGCCTCCACCGGGACGGCGTCGGGAGCTTTTTCGGCCTTGGGATCCTTCTCGGCCGCCGCGGCATCGCCGGCGGGGCCACCGGCGCCGCAACCGCCCAGCAGCAGGGTCGTAGTGATCAGCAGCGCCGCGGCGCAGGTTCCGGTGCGGCCGGGCAGAAGAGAGATTCGCAACATCGTCGTGTCCCTGAAGGATGCGTGAGCAGGTGTGGTAGCAAAGTAATGCACCACGTCACGACAACACCATATCCCAAAGGTCATGGTGACCTGCGACCACTCGTCGGCACTGCCCGGTTTCAGCTAGATGAAAACGCAGGCTATACTCGGGACAGTTCCGTACCCCACGCCGGAACGACCAGAACCCGTATACCGGAAACGACATCATGCGCCCGCAGCCGCTCGCCGCTTGTCTTGCTCTGGCCGTCCTCCTGCCCTTCGGGGTTGCCGCCCAGGCCGCACCTGCTCCTGCCGTACCCGCCTCACCCGCCGCTGCCCCGGCAGCCGCGCCCGCCGCCCCGCCTGCCCTGACCGGCAGCTTCGACAATGGCCGCGTGCTGGCCTACACGTGCCAGGGGTGTCACGGCATCACCGGCTACAAGAACGCGTACCCCAGCTACCGGGTGCCCAAGATCGGTGGGCAGACCCAGCAGTACCTCAGCCAGGCGCTGAGCGAGTACCGCCAGGGCAAACGCCGGCATCCGACGATGCAGGCGCAGTCCATGAGTTTCTCTGAACAGGAGATCGCCGATCTCGCTGTTTACCTCTCCACCGTCAAATAAGCGCGCTCATGACGAAAGCCACGCCCTTCAAGCGTCACGCCATCGCCCTGTCCGTTGCCCTGCTGCTGGCTGCCTGTTCGCAGTCGCAGGTGGAAAACAGCGCAGATTCCGCCGCCGACCCGGGCCACGCCAGTGGCGAGCACGGTTCAGGCTCCTCCGCCGGCCTGCCGGCAGGCCGCATCGCCGCCGGTGAAGCACGGGCCAAGGTCAAAGGCAAGGCGACCGGGCAGAGCTGCATCGACTGCCACGGCGCCGACGGCAACCAGCCGATCGACCCGACCTACCCGAAGCTGGGTGGGCAGTACGGCGATTACCTGGCCCACGCCCTGCAGGCCTACCGCGCCGGGGACCGCCAGCATCCGCTGATGACCGGGCAGGCCACCGACCTGAGCGACCAGGACATTGCCGACCTGGCCGCGTACTTCGGTTCGCGGCCGAGCCAGTTGCGGGATCTGCACGGGCTGAAGTAGCGCCACGCCCTGCGTGGCTGCTCTCCGTTCCGGGGTCATGAACGCCGGACGGGTGGTTTCGGTCGGGTTTGAACGCCGGCAGGATATTGAGCGCGTGTCGATCACGCGCCGGGATGGTTTGCCGCGCTGCGCGCGGTCGCCGACTGACAGTCGGCGCTACGAATTGCTGGCGATCGCATGACGATTTGGATACGTCCGGAACGAACGCATGACGATCCGGATGCGTCCGGAACGAACGCACGACGATCCGGATGCGTCCGGAACGAACGCACGACGATCCGGATGCGTCCGGAACGAACGCACGACGATCCGGATGCGCCAGCGCCGGTAGAGCCGACTGTTAGTCGGCTGCCTTTACCCGGGGACGCGCGTCAGGAATCCAGCTCTTCCCACCGCTTGTACGCCGCATCCAGCTCAGCCTGCACCGCACCCAGCTTCTGGGTGTGTGCGGCCATGTCCGGCGCGCTGCGCTGGTAGAACGCGGGATCGTTCATCGCGGCGGTCAGGCCTTCGACATCCTTTTCCAGCGTTTCGATCTTCAACGGCAGCTGCTCCAGCTCGCGCTGGTCCTTGAAGCTGAGCTTGCGCCTGGGTGCCGCCGATGCCGCAGGTGCCGCCGCTGCCGGCGCGGCAGCCGGCCTGGCCGCAGGCACCGGCGCCGCGGCCGTTGCCGCTTCCACGCGCGCCACATGCCGCTGCCAGTCGGTGTAGCCCCCCACGTACTCGCCGACCACGCCATCGCCTTCCATCACCATCGTGGAGGTCACCACGTTGTCGAGGAAGTCGCGGTCATGGCTGACCAGCAGCAGCGTGCCGGTGTAATCGCCAAGCAGCTCTTCGAGCAGCTCCAGCGTTTCCACGTCGAGATCGTTGGTCGGTTCGTCCATCACCAGCAGGTTGGAGGGCTGCGCGAACAGCTTGGCCAGCAGCAGCCGGTTGCGCTCGCCGCCGGACAGCCGGGTGATCGGCGCGCGCGCACGCTCGGGCGTGAACAGGAAATCCTGCAGGTACGCATGCACGTGCTTGCGCTTGCCGTTGACCTCGAGGAAATCGCGGCCTTCGGCCACGTTCTCGATCGCGGTCCAGTCCTCGCGCAGCACCGAACGGTACTGGTCGAAGTAGGCGATCTGCAGGTTGGTGCCGGCGCGCACTTCGCCGCTGTCCGGCGCCAGGTCGCCCAGCAGCAGCTTGAGCAGCGTGGTCTTGCCGCTGCCGTTGGGACCGATCAGGCCGATCCGGTCGCCGCGCAGGATGGTGGTACTGAAATCCTTGACCATCACCCGCTCGCCGAACGCGAACGAAATGTCCTTGACGTCGATGACCTTCTTGCCGGAATTCTCCGCCTGCGAGGCTTCCATGCGCACGTTGCCGCCGAGTTCACGGCGCTGCGAACGCTCGCTGCGCATCGCCTTGAGGCGGCGCACGCGGCCTTCGTCGCGGGTGCGGCGGGCCTTGATGCCCTGGCGGATCCAGACCTCTTCCTGCGCCAGCATCTTGTCGAAGCGCGCGTTTTCCTGTGCCTGCGCGTTCAAGCGCTCTTCGCGGCGGCGTTCGTAGTTGGCCCAGTCGCCCGGCCAGCTGGTGACCTGGCCGCGATCGATCTCGACAATGCGGGTGGCCAACGCACGCAGGAAGCGGCGGTCATGGGTGACGAACACCACGCTGCCGTTCCAGTTCTTGAGGAACATTTCCAGCCAGTCGATGGCTTCGATGTCCAGGTGGTTGGTCGGTTCGTCCAGCAGCAGCAGGTCCGGCGCGGACACCAGCGCGCGGCCGAGCAGCACGCGGCGCTTCATGCCGCCGGACAAGCGCGCGAATTCGGCATCGCCGTCCAGGTCGAGCTTGGTCAGCGTTTCGCTCACACGCTGGTCCAGTCCCCAGCCGTTGGCGGCATCGATCTTGGCCTGCACCGCCGACAGCGCATCGCCATCGAACTCGTCGGCCACGCTGAGGTGGTGGAATTCGGCCAGCCACTGGCCCAGCTCGCCCAGGCCATCGGCGACCACGTCGAACACGCTGCCGGCCGCGCCGTGCGGCACTTCCTGCTCCAGCCGGGTGATGCGCACCCCCTGCTGCACGCGCACTTCTCCGTCGTCGGGCTTGTGGTCGCCGGACAGCAGCTTGAGCAGGGTGGATTTGCCGGCGCCGTTGCGGCCGATCAGGGCGATGCGTTCGCCCGGCTCGATCGACAGTTCGGCTTTTTCCAGCAACAGCGGGCCGCCGACGCTGAAGTCGACGTTTTGCAGAGTAATCAGAGGCATCCCGCCATTGTACGGGCTGGCGGCCTGCGGCGTCGCTCAGCCGGACGCAAAAGCGGATGCCGGCAGCCCCAGTAGTGCGGCCAGTTCCGCCGGCACCCGCTTGCTCGGGTGGCGCACCACCCAAAGCTGGCGCGACAGGGACGGCAGCGGGGTCTGCAGGACCCGCAGGCTGCCCAGCGCAACCAGGTCGGCCACCGCGTGCCGCGACAGGCAGGCCAGGCCCAGCCCCGCCGCCGCCGCCTGCTTGATCGCCTCGGTGCTGCCCAGCTGCATGGCGCGCCCGAAGTGGTGCAGGTGCGGCAGCAGGGCCTGTTCAACCGCCTCGCGGGTGCCCGAACCGGGCTCGCGCAGCAGCCAGCGCGCCGCGGCCAGTGACGCGACATCCACCGCATCCGGCAACGGCGAGGCGGCCGCCGCCACGATGACCAGGGCATCGCGCTGCCAGGGCAGCACGTCCAGGCCGCTTTCGTGGCACGGTCCTTCGATCACGCCCAGGTCCACCTCCAACCGCTGCACCGCCGCCACCACGTCGGCGCTGTTGCCGATCCGCAGGTCCACCTGGGCCTGCGGATTGGCCGCCAGCAACGAAGCCACCCGGGTCGGCAGCAGGTAATTGCCGATGGTGGCGCTCGCGCCTATCCGCAACTGCAGGGCCAGTGTGCCGGCCGCGTGCGACTGCCTTGCCCCGGCCTGCTGTTCCAGCTCCCTCGCCGCCACCAGCAGCGCGCGCGCCGGGTCCAGCAGCGCTCGCCCGGTGGCATTGAGCACCAGCCGGCGCCCGATCCGGTCAAACAGCGGTGCGGGAAGCTGCCCCTCCAGTTCGTTGAGCGCGGCGCTGGTCGCCGACTGCGACAGCTGGAGCTGGGCGCCTGCCGCTGCGGTGGATCCGGCATCGGCCACGCTCACGAAAACCTGCCATTGGCGCAGCGTCAGACGCATCATGGCGTAACCTTCTTTATAGGTTGATTTTACACAAACAATGCGTTTTACCAATTGATTGGTCAAGGGCACGCTGTAGCCCTGTTTCGACGAGAGCGAACCGTGAGCATTTCAATGGCGAGCGCCCCCACCCCGGGTGCATTCCAACGCTGGCGCCGCCGGGTGCCCGGCATGCTGCTGACCGCCAGCCTTGCGGCGGCGGGCATCGGCCTGTCCTCCGTGCCATGGCTGCAGGCGCACGGCATCAGTGCACTCACCCTGGCCATCGTGCTGGGCATCGCACTGGGCAACACCGTGTACCCGCACCTGGCCGCATCGTCGGCAGACGGTGTGGGCTTCGCCAAGCACTGGCTGCTGCGCGCCGGCATCGTCCTGTACGGCATGCGCCTGACCTTCCAGGACATCGGCCAGGTCGGCGCAGGCGGCGTGCTGATTGACGCACTGGTACTGACCAGCACCTTCGGGCTGGCGTGGTGGGCCGGAACCCGCTGGTTCGGGATAGACCGCGATACCGCGATGCTGATCGGCGCCGGCAGCGCCATCTGCGGAGCGGCCGCGGTGATGGCCGCCGCGCCGGTGGTACGCGGCCGCGCCGAACAGGCCACCGTGGCCGTGTCGACCGTGGTGGTGTTCGGCACGCTGGCGATGTTCCTGTATCCGGCGCTGTACCGGCTGAACCTGGAACACGCCTGGCTGGCGCTGGGCGAACAGGCCTATGGGGTGTTCACCGGCTCGACGGTGCATGAAGTGGCCCAGGTGGTGGCGGCCGGGCGCGCGGTCAGCGAAAGCGCCGCCGATACCGCCGTGATCGCCAAGATGGTGCGCGTGATGATGCTCGCCCCGTTCCTGGTGGCGCTGTCGCTGCTGCTGGCCCGCGGCCATGCGACGCAGCCCGGCACGGCGCGGGCCAGGATCGTGGTGCCCTGGTTTGCGTTCGGTTTCGTGGCGGTGGCGGGCATCAACTCGCTGCACCTGCTGCCGCCCGCCGTGGTCGGCGCGGCCATCGACCTGGATACCGTGCTGCTGGCCATGGCGATGGCCGCGCTGGGCCTGACCACCCACGTGTCCGCCCTGCGCCGGGCGGGGCCGAAGCCACTGCTGCTGGCGCTGCTGCTGTTTGCATGGCTGCTCGGCGGTGGGTTGGGGATCAACCTGGCGGTTCACTGGCTGATCGGCTGAGCGGGTAGAATGTGGCATGAACGAATTCTCCGAACTGCCCCTGTCGGCCTCGCTGGCGGCGGGCATCGACGCGCTGGGCTATACCCAGATGACTCCCGTGCAGGCGCAGGCGCTGCCCGCCATCCTCGCCCGTCGCGACCTGATCGCCCAGGCGCCCACCGGCAGCGGCAAGACCGCCGCCTTCGGACTGGGGCTGCTGCAGGCGCTGGACCCGGCGGTGATCCGCGCGCAGGCGCTGGTGCTGTGCCCCACCCGCGAACTGGCCGACCAGGTCGGCAAGCAGATCCGCAAGCTGGCCACCGGCATTCCCAACCTCAAGCTGGTGGTGCTGACCGGTGGCATGCCGCTGGCGCCCCAGCTGGCGTCGCTGGAAGCACACGACCCGCACGTGGTGGTCGGCACACCCGGCCGCATCCAGGAACTGGGCCGCAAGCGCGCCCTGAAGCTGGGCGGGGTGACCACGCTGGTGCTGGACGAAGCCGACCGCATGCTCGACATGGGCTTTGAAGAACCGATCCGCGAAATCGCAGGGCGCACCAGCAAGGACCGCCAGACGCTGCTGTTCTCGGCCACCTACCCCGACGAGATCCGCGAGATCGCGCGCGTGCTGCTGCGCGATCCGGTGGAAGTGACCGTGGAAGGCGCCGACCACGCCCCGGCGATCCGCCACCTGTTCTGCGAAGTGGACCTGGCCAGCAAGCAGAAGGCGCTGGCCGGCCTGCTGCTGAAGTACACGCCGGAATCGACCGTGGTGTTCTGCAACACCCGCCGCGACGTGGATGACGTGGCCGTATCGCTGCAGCAGTTCGGCTTCTCCGCGTTGCCGCTGCATGGCGAAATGGAACAGCGCGACCGTGACGAAGTGCTGGTGCGCTTCGCCAACCGCAGCTGCAACGTGCTGGTGGCCAGCGACGTGGCCGCGCGCGGGCTGGACGTGCAGGACCTGGCGGCGGTGATCAATTACGAGCTGCCCACCGACATTGAAACCTACGAACACCGCGTGGGCCGCACCGGCCGCGCCGGCGCCACCGGGCTGGCGATCAGCCTGGTGACCCACCGCGAGCGCAACCGCGCCGACGCGCTGGAAGCGGCGCAGGGCAAGCCGTTGGACTGGCAGAAGACCCCGCTGGCCACCGCGCGCCCGGCGGTCCTGCCGCAAGCGGCGATGGAAACGCTGCGCATCGACGGCGGCAAGACCGACAAGCTGCGTCCCGGCGACATCCTGGGTGCATTGACCGGCGATGCCGGGCTGTCGGCCAAGGTGATCGGCAAGATCGACATCTACGCCACCCGTTCCTACGTGGCGATCGCCCGCGAACACGTGGGCAAGGCCATCGCCCGCCTGGAAGCGGGCAAGATCAAGGGCCGGCGTTTCCGCGTGCGGAAGATGTAATCAGTACACCAGGTTCGCGACCAGCGGCACATCGCTGGTCCAGCGTTCGCGGCCGCCGAGGCCAGCCAGTTCGACCAGCACGGCGGCGCCGAGCACCTCCACCTGCAGCTGCCTGGCCAGCGACAGCGCGGCCAGCAGCGTGCCGCCGGTGGCGAGCACGTCGTCCACGACCAGCACGCGCGCGCCCGGCGGCAATGCATCGGCATGCACTTCGATGCTGTCGGTGCGGTATTCCAGCGTGTAGTCCTGCTTCAGCGTGCGACCGGGCAGCTTGCCCGGCTTGCGCACGGGCACGAAGCCCACGCCCAGTACGCGGGCCATCGCCGCGCCGAGGATGAAGCCGCGCGACTCGATGCCCATCACCGCATCCAGCCGTGCCTCGCGCCACGGCGCGACCATCGCGTCGATGGCAGCGGCGAAATCATCGCCATCGGCCAGCAGCGGCATGATGTCCTTGAACAGGATGCCCGGCTTGGGGAAATCAGCGACGTCGCGCAGGCGGCTGGCCCATGCGGGCGTGGCGGGAAGATCGGTCATGGCGGGAGACAACGAATGGGTGGCATAGGGTAACCCGGCCTCATGAACTGCAGGACAGCATCGAGCAGCCGGCCTTGTTGCGCGCCCACTCCGGCCGCTTGGCCGCATAGTGTTCACGCCCGGGCTGGACCTCATACGGACGACGCAGCACCTCCTGCAGCGTGTGCACGCCACTGAGGTCGCCCTGCCCCGCCAGCTCGATGGCTTCCTGCGCCAGCCAGTTGCGCAGCACGTACAGCGGATTGGCCGCGGCCATGCGCTCCCGGCGCTGCACGGGGTCGAGGGCGTCTGCCTGCAGCCTGGCCGCATACCGCTGCAACCACTGCTGGAGCGCAGGCAGCACGGGGTCACGTCGTGCCTCGCTGTAGAACGCCTCTTCCAGTACGGCGAGCCGGGGCGCCTGCGGATCGAGGTCGATCAGGCCACGGAACGCGAGCGTCATGTCCATCTCGCCATCGTGCAGGAGGGTCAGCCAATCGGCCATCAATGCCAGGTCCGCATCCTGGCACTCGGCAAGGCCCAGCTTGGCGGCAATGTCGTCACGCTCGCAGCGCGCATGCACGGCCTGGAAACGCGCCAGGCCGTCGTGCAGCGGGGCCACGTCCTCGAACAGCGGCGACAGCGCCTGCGCCAGCCGGGTCAGGTTCCAGTACGCCACCTGCGGCTGGGTGCCGAAGCGGTAACGGCGACCCTGCGCATCGGTGGTGTTGGGGGTCCAGTCCGGATCGTAGTCGTCCACCCAGCCATATGGGCCGTAATCGATGGTGAGGCCGAGGATGGACAGGTTGTCGGTGTTCATCACCCCGTGCACGAAGCCGACCCGCATCCAGTGCGCCACCAGCACCGCCGTGCGCTCGCAGATCTGCGCGAACCAGGCGGCGTACCGTTGTTCGCCGGCATCGTCCAGTTCGGGAAAATCGCGCGCGATGCACAGGTCGACAAGCTGCCGCAGCAACGCCACGTCACCGCGCGACGCGGGCAGCTCGAAGCTGCCAAAGCGCAGGAACGAGGGCGCCACCCGGCACACCACCGCACCCGGTTCCGCTTCGGGATGGCCGTCGTAGAACATGTCGCGCACCACGCTGTCACCCGTGGCCACCAGGCTGAGCGCGCGCGTGGTCGGCACGCCCAGGTGATGCATCGCTTCGCTGCAGAGGAATTCGCGGATCGACGAGCGCAGCACGGCACGGCCGTCGGCGCCGCGCGAATACGGTGTGCGCCCTGCCCCCTTCAGCTGCAGCTCCCAGCGCGCACCCTCCGGCGCCAGCAGCTCGCCCAGTGAAATGGCACGGCCGTCGCCAAGCTGGCCGGCCCAGTGCCCGAACTGGTGCCCGCCATAGTTGGCGGCCCAGGGCTGCATGCCGTCATACAGGGCGTTGCCGCCGAACACGCGGGCAAAATCCGGGCTGTCCAGCAGATCCTGGCCCAGGCCCAACTGCTCCGCGAGTTCAGGCGAGTACGCCAGCAGCGTGGGCGCGGCTACCGGCGTGGGCATCACCGCCGACCACGCCGCGCCGCGTACCTCGCGCACGCGGGGGCCGGTTTCGTCGTCGCCGGGCAGATCCCGGATGAATCGGTTGTCGAAGCGCAGCGGTTCAGTGCTCATCACGACAAGGTGGGGGCACCGGCACGCCCCCGCAAGCTCAGGTCGCGCCCGCGCCCAGGTCGAGTGGGCCACCGCGCTCCACGGCACGCTGGAACGCGGGGCGCTGTGCGATCCGGGCCAGGAATGCCTGCAGCTTGGGGTAGCGCTCCATGCTGCCGGCGCGCGAGGCCGCGGCCTGGATCGGGAAGCTCATCTGGATGTCGGCGGCGGTGAAACGCTCACCCGCGAACCAGGGCGAGCTGGCCAGTTCGCGCTCCATCCAGTCCAGGTGCAGCTTCAACTGCGGGCCAACGAAGCCCTTCATCACCTTGTCGGCGATTCCGCGTGCGATGGGTTTGGCGAAGAACGGCATCGGTGCCTTGCGTACCCGCGCGAACACCAGGCTCATCAGCAATGGCGGCATCGCCGAGCCTTCGGCGTAATGCATCCAGTAGCGGTAGCGCACGCGCTCGGCGGCCTGCGCCGGCATAGGCTCCGGCGACAGCTGGCGGCCACTGTCGTAGCGGTCAGCGAGGTATTCCAGGATCGCGCCGGATTCGGCCAGGACCAGGGCATCGTCCTGCAGCACGGGCGATTTGCCCAGCGGATGGATGTCGCGCAGCGCCTGCGGCGCCAGCCAGGTTTTCGGGTCACGCTGGTAGGTAACCAGCTGGTACGGCAGGTTCAGCTCTTCAAGCATCCACAGCACGCGCTGTGAGCGCGAGTGGTCCAGATGGTGCACCTTGATCATCGGCAGGTCCGCAGGGGGGGCAAACGCCCATGCTACCCGCAATAAAAAACGCCGGAAGCTTTCGCTTCCGGCGTTCATTGGCACCTTGCGGTGGCAGGAGCCTATTAGGCGGCCTGCACCTGGTCAGCCTGCATGCCCTTCTGGCCCTGCACGGCGACGAAGGTCACCTTCTGGCCTTCCTGCAGCGACTTGAAGCCGGTGCCCTGGATGGCACGGAAGTGCACGAACAGGTCCGGGCCGCTTTCCGGGGTGATGAAGCCGAAGCCCTTGGCATCGTTGAACCACTTGACGGTACCGCTCTGACGATCAGACATGTAACTAACTCCTGAAACATAAGTTGAAATAATCGCGACCACCGGATTTCCGGAGCCGAGACTGAGTTGCAGGCGTTGGTAAAGCGGATCGATGAGCGGATCGTGAGATCAACCGCATCAGGCCACGATTCACGGTGACCCTAGCAAACACAGTGTGGGGGACGATACGCGTCTTTTACCGAAAAAGCGATAGCTGGGTTATTCAGCCACCTCCCCCCTCCCGCCTGACAGGACAAGGGATTGGGGAATCCTACACGAATTCCGACACCCTATTCATGTATTTACCGCCTTAATTTCAGCCAAACGGCAGGCCCAGCGGCCCTAAAGGTTCAGCCCGCTGCTGAACTGTCTGGACTCGCCGTTCAGCGGGTCCTCGAACGCGAGGGCCTTCGCCAGCAGTTGAAGCGCAGGTGCGGCAGCGCCCTGCCCGGCCGGGTTCAGTTCCGGATACAGGTCATCCCCGCAGATCGGCGCCCCGAGCGCAGCCATATGCACCCGCAGCTGGTGCTTGCGGCCGGTCTCCGGATGCAGGCGATAGCGCCAGAACGGGCCCGCCGCATCGATCACCTCGACCCGCGTCCGCGCATTCGGCTCGCCCGGGGCCTCGGTCATGCGGAAGAACGGCTCGCCCGGCACCAGCCGGCTGTGCCGCTCCAGCGGAAACGCCAGCCCGGGCAGTCCCGGCGCGAGGGCCTCATAGGTCTTCACGATGCGCCGCTCACGGAACAACCGCTGGTACGCATCGCGCGTCTCAGGGCGAGTAGAGAACAGCACCAGACCCGCCGTCAGCCGGTCCAGCCTATGCAACGGCACCAGGTCGGGATTGCCGGTCCGGGCCACCAGCCGCGCCAGCAGGGTCTGCTGCACGTACCCGCCGGCCGGGGTCACCGGCAGGAAATGCGGCTTGTCGGCCACCAGCAGGTGCGCGTCGACATGCACGATGGCCTCCTGGTGCGGAATCACCGGCTCGTCCGCCACCTCACGGAAGTAGTGGATCTCCAGCCCCACCTGCCAGGGGTGGTCGGCCGCCAGCGCCCTGCCCTGCGCATCGCGCACCCGGCCGCGGGCGAACCGGTCCTGCCATTGGCCACGGTCGATGCGCGGGAACCGCGCGCACAGCCCATCCAACAGGCAGCGCCAGTCGCCCGGGGGCAACTGCAGGCGGCTGGCGGCAACGTGGCCGGTAATCGGATCGGACGGGTGCATACCCCACGCATTATCATGGTGCTCTTTGTTTACGGTACCCCCATGGCCCTCACCGCCACCATCCGCAAGGCCGAACTGCAGATCAGCGACATGGATCGCGGCTACTACGCCACCCATAACCTGACCCTGGCTCAGCACCCGTCGGAAACCGATGAGCGCCTGATGGTGCGCATGCTGACCTTTGCCCTGAACGCCGACGAACGGCTGGAATTCGGTCGCGGACTGAGCGTGGACGACGAGCCGGACCTGTGGCGCCGGGACTACACCGGCGACATCGAGCTGTGGATCGACCTGGGCCAACCGGACGAATCCCGCCTGCGCAAGGCCAGTGGGCGTGCCCGCGCGGTGCAGCTGGTGATGTACGGGAGCAGCAACCTCACCGACACCTGGTGGAAGCGCAACAGCGCGGCATTGAACAAGCTGTCGTCGCTGGAGGTCATGGACCTGCCGGGCGACCTCGTCACCGAGCTTGGCGAGCAGATCGAGCGCACCATGCGCTGGGACGTGATGATCCAGGACGGCGAAGTGCGGCTGATCTCGGACAAGAAGGAACTGACCTTCACCCCGACCTGGCGCAAGCAGAAGCCGCAGGCCTGATCCAGCGCCGATGAGTACGATCCGCTGCGATGTCCTGGTGATCGGTGCCGGCGCTGCCGGGCTGATGTGCGCGCTCACCGCCGGCCGGCGCGGGCGCATGGTGCAGGTGATCGACCATGCCAACAAGGTCGGCAAGAAGATCCTGATGTCCGGCGGTGGCCGCTGCAACTTCACCAACACCGGCACCACCCCGGCCAACTTCCTCTCGGCCAACCCGCACTTCTGCAAGTCCGCGCTGGCGCGCTACACGCCATGGGACTTCATCGACATGGTCGAGCGGCACGGCATCGCCTACCACGAGAAGGAGCTGGGCCAGCTGTTCTGCGACATCTCGTCCAAGCAGATCGTGCGCATGTTGGTGGACGAATGCACGGCCGCCGGCGCGCAGATCCGGACCGACTGCGCGGTGGAGAAGGTCGAGCGCGGTGCGGACGGCTTCCACGTGCAGACCGCGCAGGGCCGCTTCCATGCCGCCTCGCTGGTGATCGCCACCGGCGGCCTGTCCATCCCCAGCCTGGGCGCCACCGGCTTCGGCTACGAGCTGGCCCGCCAATTCGGCCACGAGGTGCTGCCGACCCGCGCCGGGCTGGTGCCGCTGACCCTGAGCGGCAAGCACCAGGAGCGCTTCCATGACCTGAGCGGGGTCGCGCTGCCGATCGCGGCGCGCTGCAACGACGTGGAGTTCCGCAACTCGATGCTGATCACCCATCGCGGCATCAGCGGCCCGGCGATCCTGCAGATCTCCTCGTTCTGGCAACCGGGCGACGACCTGCGCCTGGACCTGCTTCCGGGACAGGATGCCGAAGACTGGCTGCGCACCATGAAACGCGACCGGGGCGCGGCCGAGCTGCGCACGGTATTGTCCGAGGTGCTGCCACGCCGGTTGGCGCTGCGCCTGTGCGAACACTGGCTGCCGGACCGCCCGGTGCGCCAGATCGACGAGCGCGAACTGCGCCAGGCCGCCGCCCTGCTGCAGGATTTCCCACTGGTGGCCAGCGGCACCGAAGGGTACCGTACCGCGGAGGTCACGCTGGGGGGCGTGGACACCCGCAAGGTGTCGTCCAGCACGTTCGAGTCGCAGCTGGTACCGGGTCTCCATTTCGTCGGCGAAGTACTGGATGTCACCGGCTGGCTGGGGGGATACAACTTCCAGTGGGCCTGGGCCAGCGGCCATGCCGCCGGCCAGGTTGTGTAGCGGCCCTTTCATTCCGTGATCGGCGCCCGCCGCCGGCATGGACGAAGTCACATGCATCGTGTATCAAGTTTGCAGTCCGGGGAGTAGTGAATGCAGAACGCGAATGACATCACCGTCCGCCTGCTGATCGTGGATGACAGCGGGGAGAACGCCGAAACCATCGTCAGCATGCTGCGCAACAGCGGCATTGCCGTGCGCCCGGCGCGCCCGCAGAACGCCGAGGAGCTGGGCCAGATCATCGGCGGCCAGCCGATCGACCTGGTGCTGGCTGCGCCCGCGCAGAGCATCCCGCTGCTGCAGGTGACCCAGCAGATCGCGGCCAGCGGCAAGGACATTCCGATGATCCTGCTGGCCGAGACCATCAACGAAACCGAATGGGTGGAAGCCAGTGCCAACGGCATCCGCGCGGTAGCCCTGCGCAGCCGCCCCGAGCACCTGCTGGCGGTGGTGCGCAACGAGTGGACCGACCTGCACGCGCGCCGTGGCCTGCGCCGCATCGAGGCGCAGATGCGCGAGACCGAGCGCCGCTGCGACGCGCTGATCTCTTCCTCGCGCGACCCGATCGCCTACGTCCATGAAGGCATGCACATCCGCGCCAACGAGGCGTACCTGGAGATGTTCGGGTTCGAATCGTTCGACGACGTGGAAGGCATCTCGCTGCTGGACATGGTCGCCCCGCAGCACGTGGACGGCTTCAAGCAGCTGCTCAAGTCGCTGAGCAAGGGCGAAGCGCCGCCGCCGCAGTACCAGGTGGACGCGCGCAACCAGGACGGGGCGGTGTTCGCGGCCACGATGGAATTCACCCCGGCCACCTATGAAGGCGAAAGCTGCCTGCAGGTGGTGTTCCGCCGCCGCATGGAATTCGACCCGGAGCTGGCCCGCGAGGTCGAGGACCTGCGCCAGCGCGACCAGGTCACCGGCCTGCTCAACCGCCAGACCTTCATGCTGCACGTGGAAAACGCGGTGGCCCAGGCCGGCCGCAGCGAGGGCCGGTTCGGGCTGCTGCTGATCGAACCGGACCACTACGCGCGCCTGCTGCCGGATATCGGGCTGGATTCGGCCGATGCCCTGATCGCAGCGCTGGCGCGGGTGCTGGCCGACACCGTCGGCGACACCGCGCAGCTGGCCCGCTTCGGCGAGCACAGCCTGGCGGTGCTGACCGAAGGGGCGTTCGCCCAGACCGAAGCACTGGCGGACCGGATCCGCGAGGCGTTCGCGGCGCAGGTGTTCAGCATCGGCGAGCGTTCGGCCACGGTCACGGTCAGCATTGGCGGTGTGCAGGTCGGCGAGAAGATCGCGAGCATCGGCCAGGTGCTGGCGCGCGCCACCGAATGCCAGCAGGCCGCATCGGAGCTGGGCAACACCAGCCGGATCTTCGATCCGGCGGCAGTGGACCGCGTGGAAGAAGAACGCATCCAGCGCTGGGTGGCCCGGATCAACGAGGCGCTGGCCGGCGACGGCTTCCAGCTGCATTACCAGCCGGTGCTCAACCTGGGCGGCGAACCGCTGGAGCTGTACGAGGCGTACCTGCGCCTGGACAACAATGGCGAGCTGCTCAGCCCAACCGCTTTCCTGGGCATTGCCGAGGAACATGGGCTACTGGCAGACATCAACCGTTGGGTGGTGGCGCATGCGATCAGCGTGCTGGGCGAGCGCGAGCGCGCGGGCCATGCCACGCACATGATGGTGAAGATCACGCCGGAGTCGTTCAACGACCCGCAGATGGTGGCCACCATCCGCCGCGAGCTGCAGGCGCACGGCGTACCGGGCGAGCGGCTGTGGCTGCATGCACCGGAAGCGAAGGTGTTCACCCACCTGCGCAACGCGCAGCAGTTCCTGGCCGACGTGGCGCCGCTGGGCTGCCGGATCGGCTTGGAGCAGTTCGGCTCGGGCCTGGATTCGTTCCAGCTGCTGGCACACTTCCAGCCGCAGTTCCTCAAGCTGGACCGCGACTTCACCAGCGACTTCGCCCGCACCCGCGAGAACAGCGAGAAGATCGCCGAAATCACCACGCGCGCGCAGGAAGCCAACATCCGCACGATCGCCGAGTTCGTCGCCGACAACGGCTCGATGAGCCTGCTGTTCAGCGCAGGCGTTGATTACGTGCAGGGTGAGTTCGTTGGGCCGGCTGCGCCAGTGATGAATTTTGATTTCGGGTGAGGTAGTGCGGTAAATCAAAACCGGCGGCCTGCGGTTTCACTGTGTTGGGCCGGCGGGGGTGGGTTTGCGGGACACGCCGTGAACCCATCCATGGGGGCTTGTAGAAAACATCCATGTTTTCTACAGTCCCGCAAACCCACCCCCGCCGACCCATTGACGGTTGGCTGGTGGCCAATGATGTAGAGCAACGCCCTGCGTCGCTGCTGCTGATCTTGATCTTGATGTTCCAACCGCACGTGGCCATCTGTCGGGGTCGGTTGGCGGGCAGCCCTCGTAGGGACTGTCAAAAACATGGATGTTTTTGCCAAGCCCCCATGGATGGGTTTACGGCGTGTCCCGTAGAGGGCTGCCCGCCAGCCGACCCACCCGCGGGGATCGAGACGCTGCTCTACGCGGAAGCCACAAACGAAAATGCCGCCCAGACCGGGCGGCATTTTGCTTTTCAGCTTTTCAGCAGACCAGACTCAGGTCAGATCAACCAGGTTCGGAATGACCACATCGGTAGCGACGTCCGCCTCGTAATCCACGCCGTCCACGCCGAACCCGAACAGGCGCAGGAAGTCGGCCTTGTAGCCGGCCAGGTCGCTGATCTCGTACAGGTTCTCGTTGGTGACCTGTGGCCACAGCGCCACCACTTCGGCCTGCACGTCCGGCGCCATTTCCTTGTAGTCCGCACGCAGGCGTCCGGCTTCGTCGACCAGCTCCACGGTGCGGCCATCGGCCAGCAGCTGGTGGCGCAGGCGCTCGACCGCCGCGCCGCTTTCCTTGCCGCCGTAGATGATGTCGTAGAGCGTGTCGAGCTGCTCGATGCAGCCCTCGTGCGTGCCGCGCTCCTTCATCACCTTGAACAGCAGCGACAGGTACAGCGGCATGGTCGGGATCGCCGAGCTGGCCTGGGTCACCACCGCCTTGAGCACAGACACGCGCGCGTCGCCGTTGATCGGCGCCAGCTTGGCGCGGATGCCCTGCACCTTCTGGTCCAGGTCCTTCTTGGCCGCTCCGATCGAACCGTTCCAGTAGATCGCCTGGGTGATCTCTTCGCCCACGTAGGTGAAGGCCGTGGTGGTGGCGCCGTCGGCCAGCACGCCGGCTTCCAGCAGCGCGTCGATCCACATCTGCCAGTCTTCGCCGCCCATCACCGCCACCGTGCCGGCGATCTCTTCCGGCGTGGCCGGCTCGATCGTGGTTTCGGTGATCACTTCCTTGTCCGTATCCAGTCCGCGCAGCGTGATCGGCGCGCCGATCGGCTTGAGCGTGGAACTGATCACTTCGCCGGTCTTCGGGTGCTTGCGGCGCGGCGCCGCCAGGCTGTACACCACCTGGTCGACCTGGCCCAGGTCCTGCTTGATCAGCTCGATGACCTTGGCCTTGACCTCGTCCGAGAACGCATCGCCGTTGACGCTGCGCGCGTACAGGCCCGCCTGCCCGGCGTACTTCTGGAACGCGGCCGAGTTGTACCAGCCTGCCGTACCCGGCTTGGTTTCGGTGCCCGGGCGTTCGAAGAACACGCCCAGCGTAGCCGCACCGCTGCCGAACGCGGCGGTGATGCGCGCGGCCAGGCCATAACCGGTGGACGCACCCAGCACCAGCACCCGCTTGGGACCGTTCGGCACCTTCGGCTGGGCCTGGATGTAATCGATCTGCTGCTTGACGGCTGCGTCGCAGCCGACCGGATGGGTGGTGACGCAGATGAAGCCGCGCACACGCGGTTTGATGACCATGATGACCTCGATGGGAATGGTGGGCCTCGGGAACGGCCGCACGCAACCCGGGAATCGTAGTGCGCACGGCCAGACAGCACAACCGACGCCCCGGTACGGTAGACATGAAAAAACCGCGCAGCGCGCGGTTTCTTCAGGTGCTACCGGAGTTGCCGGCCTGGGCCGGCAACCATTATGGCCGGCGTTCCAGGGCTTCGACGTCCTTGGCCTTGGGCAGCAGGTCCTGCTTGCTCACGCGCAGGAAGCCGATGGTCAGCATCGGCACGGCCACCAGGATCGAGGACAGCACCACGATCACCGCACCCACCATGTGGGTTTCGGCCAGGCCTTCCAGCGAGGCGCCGCCGTACATGTACAGGGCGAGTGCCGACAGGAAGAACATCACCGCGGTGATCACCGTACGCGACAGCGTCTGGTTGATCGAGCGGTTCAGCACTTCCAGCGGGTCGGCACGCAGGCTGCGGAAGTTTTCGCGGACGCGGTCGAACACCACGATGATGTCGTTGATCGCAAAGCCCATCACCGACAGCAGGCCGGCCAGCAGGTTCAGGTCGAACTCGCGGCCCATCAGCGACATGTAGGCCAGCGTCACCAGCAGGTCGAACAGCGCCACGATGCTCGCGGTGACCGCGAATTTCCATTCGAAGCGGAAGCCGATGTAGATCAGGAAGCCGGCCAGCATGAAGATCGTCGCGTACAGGCCGTTCAACGCCAGGTCCTTGCCGATCTGCGGGCCCACGAACTCGTTGCGCAGGATCGTGGCCGGGTTCTCGCTGGTGGTGATCGCCTTGAGGACCGCGTCACCGGTGGCCTTGTCTTCGGCGCTGGCCGCACCGGTACCCGGTGCATGTTCGCCGTGCGGGGCCAGGCGGATCAGCACGTCGGTGTTGCCACCGAAGCTCTGCACCTGGGTGCCCTCGAAGCCATTGGCTTCCAGGCGCGAGCGGACCTCCTCGACGTCCATCTGGCGATCGAAGCGCGCTTCGATCAGGGTGCCGCCGGTGAAGTCGAGCGCGAAGGTGAAGCCCTTGATGCCGATGATGGCAACCGAGGCCAGGAACAACGCGATCGTGACTGCCATGGCGACATGGCGCCAACGCATGAAGTCGATCTTGGTGTCGTTCGGGAGGATGTGCAGCGGAAACAGTTTCATTGTGCGTGTCGTCCCGTCAGATGGCCACGTTCTGGAGCTTCTTGCGACGGCCGTAGATCAGCGTCGCAAGTGCGCGCGATACGGTGATCGCGGTGAACATCGAGGCGAAGATACCGATGATCATCGTCAGGGCGAAGCCCTTCAGCGGACCGGTGCCGAAGGCGAACAGCGCCACACCGACGATCAGGCCGGTCAGGTTGGCGTCGAGGATGGTGCCGCTGGCGCGTTCATAACCGGTCACGATCGCGGTCTTGCCCGGCATGCCCGCACGCAGTTCCTCGCGGATGCGCTCGTTGATCAGCACGTTGGCGTCGACCGACAGGCCCACCGACAACGCCAGGCCGGCGAAGCCCGGCAGGGTCATGGTGGCACCGAACAACGACATCACCGCCACCACGATCAGCAGGTTGAACAGCATCGCCACCGAGGTGATCAGGCCAAACATGCGGTAGTAGATGGTGAAGAAGACCAGGGTGAACATGAAGGCGTAAACCACCGCGGTGATGCCGCGCTCCACGTTCTCCGCACCCAGGCTCGGGCCGACCACGCGCTCTTCCACGAAGTCCATCGGCGCGGCCAGCGAGCCGGACTTCAGCAGCTTGGCCAGGTCTTCCGATTCCTTCTTCTCCAGGCCGGTGGTCTGGAAGTTCTTGCCGAACACGCCGTTGATGTTGGCCACCGAGATCACTTCCTCGTTGACGCGGAAGCTGCGCACTTCCTTGCCATCAACCATGGTCACGGTCGGCACGCGCTCGGTGTACACCACCGCCATCGGCTTGCCGACATTGGCACTGGTGAAATCGAACATGCGCTGGCCGCCGACGCTGTTGAGCGTCACGCTCACCGACGGGGTGCCGGTGGTGGCGTCGTTGACCGCCTGCGCGGCCACCATCTGGTCACCGGTCACGATCACGCGCTTGTTCAGCAGGATCGGGACGCCGCTGTCGCGACGCTTGTAGACCTTGGCTTCCGGAGGAATGCGGCCGGTGTCGATGGCGTCCTGCGCGTTGCCATCGACCACTGCGCGGTACTCCAGCGTTGCGGTCGCGCCGATCATGCGCTTGGCTTCGGCGGTGTCCTGCACGCCCGGCAGCTGCACGACCACGCGGTCGGCACCCTGGCGCTGGATGATCGGTTCGGCCACGCCCAGCTGGTTGACGCGGTTGCGCAGCGTGTTGATGTTCTGCTCGATCGCACCGTTGGTGATCTGGCTCAGCTCGGCGTCCGGCACGGTCACCGTCAGGCGCTTGCCCGACACGTCATAACCGAGGGTCGGCTGTGCCTTTACCAGCGCCAGCCGTGCACGCTCGGCGGCGGCATCGTCGGTCGACGGGCTCAGCGTGGCGACGATCGAATTGTCCGGGCGGCGCTCCACCGACTGGAACGGAACGCGCGCTTCGCGCAGCGTGCCGCGCACGTCTTCGGCGTAGGCATCCATGCGCTTGTCGATGGCCGCCTTCTGGTCCACCTGCAGCACGAAGTGCACGCCACCCTGCAGGTCCAGGCCCAGCACCATCGGGCGACCGCCCAGGCGCTGCAGCCAGTCCGGCACGGTCGAGGCCAGGTTCAGGGCCACCGTGTAGTTCTCGCCCACGCTGTCGCGCAGCCTGGCGCTGGCCGCCGCCTGCGCCTGCAGGTCCGGCAGGCGCACGATCAGGCTCTCGCCTTCCTTGTCCGCGCCGATGGTGTTGATCCCGGCCTGCTTCAGGTCGGCCAGCACGCGGGTGCGAAGGGCGTCATCGACCTGGCCGCCACGGTTGGCGGTGATCTGGACGGCGGGGTCCTTCTGGTAGATGTTGGGCAGCGCGTACAGCGCGCTGAGCGCCAGTACGATCAGGATGACGACGTACTTCCAGCGTGGAAATTCAAGCATTGCCAGGTTCCTGCGCGGCGCCAGTCCCGGCGCCGCGGTTGTGCTTCGGAAAGGGAGTGGCTTAGTTGGCCGACTTCAGGGTGCCGGTCGGCAGCACGTTGCCCACGGCGCCCTTCTGCACGCGGATGTTCACGTTGTCGGACACTTCGATGGTGACGAAGTTGTCGCCGATGGCCTTGACGGTGCCGGCAATGCCGCCGTTGGTCAGCACTTCGTCGCCGATCTTGATCTTCTCCAGCATCGCCTTGTGTTCCTTCTGGCGCTTCATCTGCGGGCGGATCATCAGGAAGTACATGATCGCGATCAGGATGATCGGGAACAGCAGCGTGGTCAGGCCCATGCCCTGCGGCTGGCCACCAGCGGCTTGGGCGTGGGCGGCGGGAATCAGGAAGGCGATCAGGTTCATGGTGTGTCCTTGGGTTGGGAGGCGCCCTACCCTTTATGGGGTCGGGTGTCGCCGCGAAACAGGGGTCAGCCGCGAAGTATGCCACGGCCCCGGGAGTTCGTCCTTGGGCCGTTTGGCAGGGTCCGCGCGCCGGATCGGGGCCGGGCCGGCCGCTTACAGCGGCGGCGTGGCCATGCCCCGGGCCGCATAGAAGGACTTGCGGAAGGCCTCGAAGGTTCCCGCCGCGATGGCCGCGCGCATGTCGGCCATCAGCTTCTCGTAGTAGTACAGGTTATGGAGGGTGCCCAGCATCGGCGCCAGCATTTCGTTGCAGCGGTCCAGGTGGCGCAGGTACGAGCGGGTGTAGCCGCTGGTGCAGGCGTGGCAGCCGCAGCCCGGCTCGATGGTGTCCATGTCGCGCTCATAACGGGCGTTGCGGATGCGCACGGTGCCGAACGAGGTGAAATAGTGGCCGTTGCGTGCGTTGCGGGTCGGCATCACGCAATCGAACATGTCCACGCCGCGGGCGACGCCTTCGACCAGGTCTTCCGGCCGGCCCACACCCATCAGGTAACGCGGGCGGTCGGCGGGCAGGATCGGGTGCATGTGGTCGAGCATCGCGTTGCGCTCGTGCTCGGGCTCGCCCACGGCCAAGCCACCGATGGCGTAGCCGTCGAAGCCGATCTGCTGCAGGCCTTCGGCCGAGCGGCTGCGCAGGTCGTGGTGGACCCCGCCCTGGACGATGCCGAACAGCGCCGCGTCATTGCCCAGTTCGTCGTGCGCGTTGCGGCTGCGCTGGGCCCAGCGCAGGCTCAGCTCCATCGAGGTGCGCGCCACCGGCTCGGTGGCCGGGTACGGCGTGCACTCGTCGAAGATCATCACGATGTCCGAATCGAGCACCTTCTGGATCTTCATGCTCTCTTCCGGGCCCAGGAACACCCGGGCACCGTCGGTCGGCGAGGCGAAGGTGACGCCCTGTTCGGTGATCTTGCGGCGGTGCGCCAGCGAAAACACCTGGAAACCGCCCGAATCGGTCAGGATCGGCCCGTTCCAGCGCGCGAACCCGTGCAGCCCGCCGTGGTCGGCGATCACGTCCAGGCCCGGGCGCAGGTACAGATGGAAGGTGTTGCCCAGGATGATCTCGGCGCCCAGGGCGCGGATCTGCTCCGGCAGGATGCCCTTGACCGTCCCATAGGTACCCACCGGCATGAAGGCCGGGGTTTCCACCGTCCCGCGCGGGAAGGTCAGGCGGCCACGGCGGGCGCGCCCGTCGGTGGTCTGGAGCTGGAACTGGAGTCGGGACATGGAGCGGGCATTCGGGCAAATAATTGCCGATTATCGCCGAAAACCGCCGCCGACGCGCTCAATCCGCCTGCGGGAACAACAACATGGCGTCGCCATAGCTGAAGAAGCGGTACTTTTCCTCGATCGCGGCGCGGTAGGCCTCGAACACCCGCGCCTGCCCGGCGAAGGCGGAAATCATCATCAGCAGCGTGCTTTCGGGCAGGTGGAAGTTGGTGACCATCGCGTCCACGCTGCGGATCCGGTAGCCCGGGGTGATGAAGATCTGGGTTTCGCCTGCGTATGGCAGCAGCTCGCCGTCGCGCATGGCGCTTTCCAGCGCGCGCACCACGGTGGTACCCACGCCGATCACCCGGCCACCGGCGGCGCGCGTGCGGCGTACCTGCTGGACCAGTTCGGGCCCCACGTTCAGCCACTCGCGGTGCATCACGTGGTCCTTGAGGTCGTCGGCACGGACCGGCTGGAAGGTACCCGCGCCCACATGCAGGGTCACGTGGCCGAAGCCCACGCCCTGCGCGGCCAGCGCCGCCAGCAGGCCTTCGTCGAAGTGCAGGCCGGCCGTCGGCGCAGCCACCGCGCCCACTTCGCGCGCGAACACCGTCTGGTAGCGCTCGCGGTCGTCCAGCCCCGGCTCGCGCTGGATGTAGGGCGGCAATGGCAGCCTCCCCGCGTGGAGCAGCCACTGTTCCAGCGGCTCGGGCACGTGGAACCGCAGCACGTAGAACTCGCCATCGCGGCCCAGCACCTCGGCCTCGCCGCCGGCATCGAGCGCGATCCGGCTGCCGGGCTTCGGCGATTTGCTGGCGCCTACCTGGGCCCGGGCCTGCTGCCCGCCCAGCAGGCGTTCAATCAGGATTTCCACGCGACCGCCGCTGGCCTTCTGGCCGAACAGGCGGGCCGGGATCACCCGGGTATCGTTGAAGACCAGCAGGTCGCCGGCCTGCAGCAGCGACGGCAGGTCGCGCACCTGGCGGTGTTCGAACGCGGCCGGCGCCTGCGGCACCACCATCAGGCGGCTGGCCGAGCGCTCGGCGAGCGGGGCCTGGGCGATCAGTTCAGCGGGAAGGTCGTAATGGAAGTCGGACTTCTTCAAGGGAGCGCACGGCAACGTGTAGACAATGTCGGGCATTGTACGACTGGCCCCCGGTGGCAACGCGAGAAGCACTGAACGTCGCGCAAAATGCTGCTTTGCAACAGTTTTTTGCGGGGTTATCGCGCGAAAAACCGCGTGATAGCATCGAACCGGAAGTCTGATGCATGAGCCGCATTGCCCCAGGCGCGCGCCCCCGGTCGCGCGTTTTGCATTTGCGCCATGCCGCCAATCGTTTCAGGAGATCTGCAATGAGCTTCATCGAACGCCTCGCCCCCCTTCGCGCCCAGCCCGGCACCCGCCTCACCGCCGGCCTGGATGACGCCACCCTTGAACGCCTGGCTGCCGGCCACCCGCAGCTGGTGGCAGCCGTTGACGCCGCAGCCGCCGAATTCGAGCGCGTCCGCGCCGACCTGGACGAAGTGCTGGCGCTGGATGAGCGTGCCCAGATCGATGCGATGCAGGACGGCTTCGTCAATTTCTACGCCGATGACGCCGTGACCCCGTACGTCGCCCTTGCCGCCCGTGGCGCCTGGGTGGTGACCCTCAAGGGTGCGGTGCTGTACGACGCCGGCGGCTACGGCATGCTCGGCTTCGGGCACACTCCGGAGGCGGTGCTGGAGGCGATGGCCGCCCCGCAGGTCATGGCCAACGTGATGACGCCGAGCCTGTCGCAGCAGCGCTTCATCAAGGCGCTGCGCGCCGAGATCGGGCACCGCCGTGGCGGCTGCCCGTATGCGCGGTTCATGTGCCTGAACTCCGGCTCCGAAGCCGTCGGCCTGGCGGCACGCATCGCCGACGTCAACGCCAAGCTGCAGACCGACCCGGGTGCGCGCCACGCCGGCGCGAAGATCAAGCGGGTGGTGGTCAAGGGCAGCTTCCACGGCCGTACCGACCGCCCCGGCCTGTACTCCGATTCCAGCCGCAGGACCTACCTGCAGCACCTGGCCAGCTACCGCGGCGAGGACACGGTGATCGCGATCGCGCCGTACGACGAGGAGGCCCTGAAGCGGGTCTTCGCCGAGGCCGAGCAGAACCACTGGTTCATCGAAGCGATCTTCCTGGAACCGGTGATGGGCGAAGGCGACCCGGGCCGTGCGGTGCCGCCGTCGTTCTATGCGCTGGCGCGTGAACTGACCCGCCAGCACGGCAGCCTGCTGCTGCTGGATTCGATCCAGGCCGGCCTGCGCGCGCACGGCGTGCTGTCGATCGTGGATTACCCCGGCTTCGAGGGCCTGGACGTGCCGGACATGGAGACCTATTCCAAGGCCCTGAACGCCGCGCAGTTCCCGCTGTCGGTGCTGGCGGTGACCGAGCATGCCGCGCAGCTGTACCGCAAGGGCATCTATGGCAACACGATGACCAGCAACCCGCGTGCGCTGGACGTGGCCTGCGCGACGCTGTCGTTGCTGACCCCGCAGGTGCGCGACAACATCCGCCAGCGCGGCGAAGAGGCCGTGCGCAAGCTGGAGCAGCTCAAGGCCGAGCTGGGCGGGCTGATCACCAAGGTGCAGGGCACGGGCCTGCTGTTCTCCTGCGAGCTGGCCCCGCAGTTCAAGTGCTACGGCACCCATTCCACCGAGGAATGGCTGCGCAACCATGGCATCAACGTGATCCATGGCGGCGAGAACTCGCTGCGCTTCACCCCGCATTTCGGGATGGACAGCGACGAACTGGACCTGCTTGTAAACCTGGTCGGCCGCGCCCTGAAAGAGGGCCCGCGCCGGGAACAATCGCAGGCCGCCTGACGGCCGTGCGAGAATGGGAGGTTTCCAGCGGAAACCTCCCCATGAAATCCATCTGCGTCTACTGCGGCTCCAACGCCGGCAGCAAGCCCATCTACACCGAACGCGCCATCGCACTGGGCGACCGCATCGCCCGCGATGGCCTGCGCCTGGTCTACGGCGGCGGCAACGTCGGCCTGATGGGCACCGTCGCCAATGCGGTGCTGGCCGGCGGCGGCGAAGTCACCGGGGTGATCCCGCAGCAGCTGGCGGACTGGGAAGTGGCCCACCGCGGCCTGACCGAACTGGAAATCGTCGGCTCCATGCATGAGCGCAAGTCGCGCATGTTCGAACTGTCCGACGCGTTCGTGGCCCTGCCCGGCGGCTTCGGCACCATGGAAGAAATCTTCGAGATGCTCACCTGGCGCCAGCTCGGCATCGGCAACAAGCCGTGCGCCTTCCTCGACGTGGATGGCTTCTACGCGCCCTTGATCGGCATGATCGACCGCATGGTCGAAGAACGCTTCCTGCACCCGGACCAGCGCGCGGACCTGTGGTACGGCTCGGACATCGACGCCATGCTGGACTGGATGCGCGCCTATGAGCCGGCGCAGGCCTCGAAGTGGATCGACGAGAAGCGCCGTACCGCGCTGATCAACCCGTAACGAACGTGTCCATCGGCGCGGGGCGACCCAGCAGGTAGCCCTGGCCGTAGTCACAGCCCAGCTGCAGCAGGGTCTGCCGCTGGGCCATGTTCTCGATGCCCTCGCCCACTGTTTCGATGCCCAGCGTGCGCGCCAGTGACAGCACGCCCTGCACCAGCGCGTAGGTGCTCTGCAGGTCCTGCCCATGCAGGCCGGCGATGAAGCTCTGGTCGATCTTGAGCGTGGAGATCGGGAAGCGGTGCAGGTAGGACAGCGCCGAGAAGCCGGTGCCGAAATCATCCAGCTGCACCAGCACGCCGCGTTCGCGCAGCGTCTGCAGGATCCGCAGGGTACGCGGACCGTCGTCCAGCAGCGCCACCTCGGTGATTTCCAGCCGCAACCGGCGCGGGTCGGCACCCGCCGCTTCGATCAGCCCGAACAGGCGTGAGCTGAAATCGGCCGAACGGAAATGCCGCGGCGACACGTTCACCGACAGGTAGCCCTCGCCCCCGCGTGCGAGCTGGCCAATCACGTCTTCGTAGAGCAGCCAGTCGACCTGCTCGATCAGCCCGCTTTCCTCGCCCAGGTCCAGGAACGCGCTGGGCAGCAGCAGCCCGCGGCGTTCGTGGCGCCAGCGCAACAGTGCTTCATAGCCCACCACCTGGCCATCGGCCAGGCGCACGATCGGCTGGTAATACGGCAGGAAATCGCGGTTGTTGATCGCCCGGCGCAGGTCCGCTTCCAGGTCCAGGCTGCGCAGCGCCTCTTCCCGCATGGCTTCGTCGAACACCGCGAAGCGGTCCTTGCCCTGGGCCTTGGCCCGGTACATCGCCGCGTCGGCGTCGCGCACCATTTCCTCGCCGTTGCGGTAGCGTGGGCTCCACATCGCAATGCCCAGGCTGCCGGAGGGGAACAGCTCGCGGCCCTGCACCCACATCGATTCTTCCAGCGCCATCAGCATCCGCTGCGAGAACTCGCGCGCCGAGGCCAGCCCCTGCTCGCATTCGAGCAGGATCGCGAATTCGTCGCCGCCCAGCCGCGCGACCACGTCATCGCTTCCCACCATCGAGACGATGCGCTTGGCCACTTCCACCAGCATCTGGTCGCCGGCGGCGTGGCCGATGCTGTCGTTGACCAGCTTGAAGCGGTCCAGGTCCAGGAACAGCACGGCAAAGCGCAAGCCGTCACGCGAACGTGCGCGGGCAATGGCATCTTCCAGCCGGTCCAGCAGGTGCGCACGGTTCGGCAACCCGGTCAGCGCGTCATGCAGCGCCTGGTGGGTGAGCCGCTGTTCGGCGCGCAGGCGCTCGCCGATCTGGCCCAGCAGCTTGCCGTTGACGTCGGCCAGCTCGCGGGTGCGCTCCTCCACCCGTTTCTCCAGCTCGGCATGCGCGTTGCGCAGGCGCTCCTGGTCGCGCTGGCGGGCCAGCCCGTTGCCGATGTTCTGGGCCACGAAGGTGAGCAGGCGCTGGTCGTGGGCGGTGAAGCTGATCTCCGGCGAATAGCTCTGCACCACGATCACGCCGACCACGTCGTCATCGCTCAGCAGCGGCACCCCCAGCCAGCAGTGCGAACGTGCACCGAACTCGTTCACCGTGCCCGACGCGCGCAGTGCATCGATGTGCTCGCGCGAGGCCAGCAGCGGCTGCCGGTTGCGCACGATGTATTCGGTAAGGCCCTTGCTGAAGGGTCGTGGCGCACGCGCCGGGTTGTACTCGTCCACCGAGTAGACGAACTCCAGGCCTTCGCCGGATTCATCGACCAGGGCGATGTAGAAATTGCGCGCATCGAGCAGCGTGCCCACCACCCCATGCACCTGCACGTAGAACTGGGCCAGGCTTTCAGCGCTCATCGCCATCTCGGCGATGTTGAACAGGGCCAGCTGCAGCTTCTCGGCGCGGCGGCGTTCGATCACCTCGTCCTGCAGGCTGTGGTTGGCCCGCTGCAGTTCCAGCGTGCGTCGCTCCACCTGGCGCTCCAGCTGCACCTGCGCCTGGCGCCGGTCCATCGCGGTGAGGATGTGCTGGGCCACGTAGCCCAGCAGCGTGCGGTCGGCTTCGTTGTAGCGCACCCGGTGTTCGTAGCTCTGCACCACGATCGCACCGCACACGCGACCCTCGCGCAGCATCGGCACGCCGAGCCAGTCCAGGCTCTCCGGCCCGCGGCTGGGGTCGTATTCGTCGCTCATCGCCGCCAGCAGTTCATTGGACGGCCCGCTCAGCGGCTGCCCATGGCGCAGCAGCGCGAAGGTCAGGCTGCGCGGCATTTCGTGTTCTTCGTAGCTGCGATCGGGATCGGCCACGAAGCTGTCGCGCTGGTCGGCGAAATACAGGAAGCGGATCCGGCGGCGTACATCGTCGTACTCGACGATGTAGCAGTTCTGCGCGTACATCAGGGTATTGAGCACGCGATGGAAGTGCCGCAGCATCTCGGCCATTTCCAGATCGGCACCGGCCAGGTCGGCGATCTCGTACAGCGCCTGCTGCAACCGCTTTGACGTTTCCAGTGAACGGATCTGCTCACGTTGCCGTGCCAGCGCCAGGGCGTCCTGCAGGCCGGTGCGGGCCGCCGCCCACCAGGCGCCATGGGGCGCGGCGCCGTCGGGCAGCGCCACGCGGATGGCGAGCTCGCCGCCCTGGTGCTGCCAGCGGTACAGCGCAGCCGTGTCCGGCGCTGGCGGCGTGCCCAGCAGCGCTTCCAGCAGCGCGTGCTCCGGTTGGGCCGACGGCGGGTGGCTGATGCAGCCCTCGCCCAGCGCGGCGTCGGACCAGCCCAAGGTGAGCTGCGCCCCCTCGGGCAGCAACGCGCACAGCGTCCGCGCAAGCGCGGTGGACACCACCGCGCCACGGTCCGGATGCCCCGAGGTCGTCACTACCTGGCTGGACAACATGTTCATCTCTTCTGGCACCGGAGAACCGGCACCTCCCCTGTACCCCGAGCATAACGCGCTCCCCGGGGGGCAATGGAAGCCCTTGACCCCATTGCCTGCCCTGGGCCGTTGTTCGCTGTGTCTTCCGGCCGGGTCCACCCTTGTGATTTCCGCTGCAGCCCCCGCTCCGCGCCGCTATGCGCAGGCCCATTCAGCGCTTACTCTGTGCGCCGTGGATGCCGCCGCCCTGCCAACCGATGAATCGCTGATGCTGGCCTGGGCCGGCGGCGACCTGCCTGCGTTCGAGGCCTTGTACGCCCGCCACCGCAACCGCCTGTACAGCTTCCTGCTGCGCCAACTGCGCGATGCGGCGCTGGCCGACGAAATGTTCCAGGACGTGTGGCAGCGGGTGATCGCGGCGCGTGCCGGCTGGCAGCCCGAAGCGGCCTTCACCACCTGGCTGTTCCGCATTGCCCATAATCGGCTCAATGATCATTGGCGGGCGTCACGCCATCGCCCCACGGCGCCCGGCGATGCCGAGGAGCGTGTGGCGCGGATGAGCGACACCCGCACCCCGGAGAGCCAGCTCTCTGATTTCGAACAGCGGCGCCGGCTGCAGCTGGCCATGGAGCAGCTGCCCGATGACCAGCGAACGGTGCTGCAGCTGCGGCTGGAGCAGGAACTGAGCCTGGAGGAGATCGCGCAGATCACCGGTGTCGGCCGTGAAACGGTCAAATCGCGGCTGCGCTACGCGATGGACAAGCTGCGCGCGGAGTTGAGCCCATGAACCGCCCTGATCCACTGACGCCGGAAGAACGCGAGCTGGCCCGCCTGCTCGGTCGCCCTGCGCCGGCGGCGCCGCCTGCGGCCGTGGACGAGGCGGTGCTGGCCGCCGCCCGCGCGGCAGTGCGCCCCGCCGCCGCCGCGGATGCCCCCGCGGCCGCCGCCCCGATGCGCAGCGCGACCCGCCCGCGCTCGCGCCTGCCTGCGGTGTTCGGCCTGGCGGCATCGTTGGTGTTCGCGGTGGGCATCGCCTGGCAGCTCAAACCCGAGGCGCCGCCGCCCGCTGCCCCGGTACCCGCGGCTGCGCAAGCCGCTGCGGATGCGCCTGCCCGTGCCCCGGCAGCTGCCGGTGCAGACGCCGCTGCCGCAGCCACGGCTGAAGCCGCCGCGCCGGTGAGTGCCGAGCCGGCACCGCCCGCTGCCGCGGCGAAACCACGGGCCGCGCGCGCCGCGCCAGCGCCGAACGCCGTGCCAGCGCCCTTGCCGCCGCCTCCGCCCGCACCGCCGGTTGCGCTTCGGGCCGAGGCGCCCGCACCGCCGGCTCCCATGGCGGCGCCGATGGCAGCGCCCAGTCCGCCCGATGCCAGCGTGCAGGCCGATCAAGCCTCCGCACTCGACCGCGTGGTGGTGACCAGCAGCCGCGTCGACGAATCACGTGAACGTGCGCAGGCCAAGGGCGCCCCGGGTGTCATGCGGCGCGCTGCACCGACCCCCGCTGCGGCGCCGGGCTACAGCCCGCTGTCGGCCAGCGCGATCACCGTGGCGGTGGATGCCGACGCAGCGTTGCCCCGCCGGCAGTGGATCAAGCGCATCCGCGAGCGCCGCGACGACCGCGACCTGGATACCGCGCGGGCCAGCCTGGAGCGTTACCTGCAGCAGTATCCGGAAGCGCGTATTCCCGAGGATCTGCGCGAGCTGCTCGACCCCCACTAGAATGGCGGGGATGCCCGATACACTCGCCACCGCCGTCAACCACAGCCTGGAAATCAAACACAGCCGTTTCGTCGCGCATGCCGCGCCGATCGGCTCTGCCGAAGACGGACTGGCGTTCCTGCAGCAGGTCGCGGTGCCCGATGCCACGCACAACTGCTGGGCCTACCGGCACGGCAACGAGTACCGTTCCAGCGACGACGGGGAACCGGCCGGCACCGCCGGCCGCCCGATCCTGGCGGCGATCGACGGCCAGGGCTTTGATCGCGTCATGGTGGTGGTGATCCGCTGGTACGGCGGCATCAAGCTGGGCGCGGGCGGGCTGGTGCGGGCCTATGGCGGCACTGCCGCCGAGTGCCTGCGCACCGCGCCACGGCTGCCGCTGGTGGCGCTGGCCGAGTTGACCGTGCAGGCCGCGTTCGAGGACCTGGGCGCGCTGCATGCCGCCCTGGCAGCGCACCTGGCCGAAAAACTGGACGAAACGTTCACCGCCTCGGGCGTGGAACTGCACGTCCGCCTTCCCGCCGATCAGGCCGACCCGTTGAAAACCCGCCTGCGCGACGCCACTCGTGATCGTATCCGCGTGCAACCGCGCACCGAACCAGGCCTTGTCCATGACTGAACCCTCTTCCGCGCCGGAACCGGCGCTGCGCCGGCTTGGCAGCCTGGGCACGCTGTGGCCGTTCGTGCGCCGGCACGGTGGGCTGTTCTCGGCTTGGCTGGTGGCGCTTGCCGTCTCTTCCACCGCCACGCTGAGCCTGCCCCCGGCGGTGAAGCTGATGATCGACCACGGGTTCAGCGGCAACGGGCAGATCAACCGCGCGTTCGCCCTGCTGTTGCTGGTGGCGGTGGTGCTGGGGCTGGCCACGGCCGCGCGCTTCTTCTTCGTTTCGCTGCTGGGCGAGAAGGTGGTGGCCGACCTGCGCAGCCGCCTGTATGCGCACCTGATCTCACTGGGCGCCGGCTTCCACGACCGCAGCCGCAGCGGCGAGCTGGTCTCGCGGCTGACCGCCGACAGCGAGCTGCTGCGCAGCGTGATTGGTTCCACCATGTCGGTCGCGCTGCGCAGCAGCGTCACCGTGGTCGGCAGCCTGGTGATGCTGTTCGTGACCAGCCCGCGCCTGGCCGCATGGTCGCTGGTCGGCATTCCGCTGGCGGTGCTGCCGATCGTCATCGGGGCGCGGCGCGTGCGCGGCATTTCGCGCGCCAGCCAGGACCGCATCGCCGATGCCAACAGCCTGGCCGCCGAAACGCTGGGCGCGGTGCGCACGGTGCAGGCGCACGCGCGCGAACCGTATGAACGCAACCGTTTCAACGAAGCACTGGCCGAATCGATCCGCGCCGCGCGGCGCCGCATCGGCGCGCAGTCGCTGGTGACGGCCACCGCCATCGTGCTGGTGTTCGGTGCCATCGTGGGCGTGCTGTGGCTGGGTGCGCATGACGTCAACGATGGCCGGATGACGGCCGGCACCCTGGGCCAGTTCGTGTTGTACGCGCTGATCGGCGGCGGCTCGGTCGGTGCGCTGGCCGAAGTATGGAATGAACTGCAGCGCGCGTCCGGCGGCATGGGCCGCATCGCCGAGCTGCTACACGAAGACATCGAAATCACCGCACCGACCGACCCGCTGCCGCTGCCCACCCCGCTGCGTGGTGAGATCCGCTTCCAGGACGTGGTCTTCCACTACCCGCAGCGCCCTGACACCGCGGCACTGGCCCATTTCGACCTGCATGTGCGCCCGGGCGAAACCGTGGCGCTGGTCGGGCCCTCCGGCGCCGGCAAGAGCACGGTGCTGTCGATGCTGCTGCGCTTCCATGATCCTGCCGCCGGCAGCGTGCTGGTGGATGGCGTGGACGTGCGCCAGGTCGATCCGGCGCAGCTGCGCGCACAGATGGCGCTGGTGCCGCAGCAGCCCACGCTGTTTGCCAGCAGCGCGCTGGAGAACATCCGCTACGGCCGGCTGGAAGCCAGCAACGAGGAAGTGCAGCGTGCCGCGGAAGCCGCCGAAGCCGATGAGTTCCTGCAGGCGCTGCCCGATGGCTACCTGAGCGAGCTGGGCGAGCGCGGTGCGCGCCTGTCAGGTGGCCAGCAGCAACGCATCGCGATCGCGCGTGCGCTGCTCAAGGACGCGCCGATCCTGCTGCTGGACGAGGCCACCAGCGCGCTGGACGCGCAAAGCGAGCGTGCGGTGCAGCAGGCGCTGGAGCGCCTGATGGCGGGGCGCACCACGCTGGTGATCGCACACCGGCTGGCCACGGTGCTCAAGGCCGACCGCATCGTGGTGATGGACCATGGGCGGATCGTCGCGCAGGGCACCCACGCCGAGCTGCTGGCCGAAGGTGGACTGTACGCTGAACTGGCCAAGCTGCAGTTCATCGATTGATGACGCACCGATAACGCGGCAGGTTGCATGGTGGCAGCGCCCCATGAACCTGCTGCAGGAGGTGTTTGATGTCGTTCCGTCAGTTTCCCGCGACCGATGCCAATGGCGAAGACCATGTGGTCATCGAATTCAAGGACGAGGCCGGCGATACCGCTGCCGACCCGCACGTCCGTTACGAATTGGCCGATGGCCGTCACCTGGTGCGCGAGGGCCGGGTGTTCCGGACCAGCGGTGGCGAGCTCACCCTGACCACCTGACTGGTCAATTATTCGCCACCCATCTTGACAGCGTTGCCCCACGGGGGCTGCGCAACGGTTATCCACATGCTTGTCCGCATTTCATCCACACCCCCTGTGGATGAATGCGACAGGCTGTCAGCGCGGCAGTACCCGCCCGATGCTGGTGGCGTCGATTTCCACCGCCGCCCGCTGCAGCGCATCCAGGTCACTGCCGGCCACGAACCCCATCCGGAAATGCACTTCTCCGCCTGGCGTGCGCGACGAATGGATCGACGCCAGACTGACCCCATGCCGCTCGAACACATGCAGCAGCTCGCGCAATGAGCCGGGGCGATCCTCCGGCAGGTGCACGCTGATCGCGTTGCGCTCGGTCAGGTCGGCCAGCAGGTACCCCACGCGTTCGAAGGTGTAATTGCCCGCCTCCAGCAGAGCCTTGCCCTGGTGCTCACGGTTGTCCTGCAGCAGCTGCTCACGGAACGCGGCGCGCGCGGCATCATCGCCCTGCGCCACTTGCCCGCGCAGAGCGTGCAACTGGCCCAGCAGGCGGTCCAGCATTGGCGCAACGTGCGGGTTGCCGAACTGGATGTCTTCGTAGATGGCGGGATTGAGCGAGAGGATGCGCGCGATGATCGCAGTATCCAGTTCGAATGAAGCCGACCGGTACGGCATCAGTTCCGACAGCGGCCCCAGCAGCGGCGCGTATTCGCGCAGCACGCCCGCCTGGGCCAGATGGGTGGCATGCACCATGGCCTGCACCAGCGCCATCACCTGGTCGTGGTGTTCGGGCGTGGCGCGCACGCATTCGGCTTCCAGCGCCGCGCACAGCCCGCTTACCCACGGCTGCCATTGCGACAAGCGCGCTTTGCACACCACCATCACCCTGCCTTTCAGCGTGGGTGCCTTGGGCGGTGCGGTCATCGGGTGCAGCCCGACCACCTCGGCCCGCGAGGCCAGCATCGCAGCCACCGGCTCGCTCTTCACCGAGGTCACATCCAGCCACAACCGGCCGGCTTCGCGGCCGGCCGAACGCCTCACGTAATCGGCAATCAAGGCGGGCGTGTGCCGGATCGGCGCGGAGAACACCAGCACGTCCGCGCGCTCCAGCAGTGTTTCGGGATCGTCCGACTGCGGATCTGCCGGATCATGCCCGATCACCTCAAGCCCCAGGCGCTGCTCGAGGAACGTGCGCAGCCAGCGCCCATACGCGCCGGCGCTGCCGACGATGCCGACAACCGGGCGCAGGCTCACGCCAGCCGCTCGGCGCGGAAGCGGTGCGGCTGCGCCAGCGCGGCCGGTGCGGCGGCCAGCACGTCGAATTCCTCGTGGTCGTTGGCCAGGGTGGCCTCCAGCGCGGCGTGCACGCCCGAGATCGACCGCGACAGCGCCTGCTCGAAACGCTCACCGCGAAGCAGGAACGCCACCAGCAGCGACATCAGCACGTCGCCGGTGCCGGCCACGTCCACCGGCAGGTGCGGCGAGGACCAGCGCCAGATCGCATCGCGGCTGACCGCCAGCGTCACCAGCTCGCCCGGGTCGCCGCCGACGCTGTGCGCCAGCACCCATTCCGGCCCGCGTGCCAGCAGCGCCTGCGCGGCGGCAATCGCATCGGCCTCGGCCAGGCTGGGCATGCCGGTCAGCCGGCCCAGCTCGAACGCGTTCGGGGTGACCAGCCAGGCATGCGGCAGCAGGCGCTCGGCGAAGATGGTTTCCAGGCCCGGCTCCACGTAAGGACCGGTGTGGGTATCGCCGATCACCGGGTCCAGGCAGTAGCGCAGCTGGGGCGACGACGGCAGCACCGTGTCCAGCCAGTCGGCGAACGCCGCGCCATTGCCGACGCTGCCGAAGTAGCCCGACACCAGCATCTTCGCGCGTGCCGGCAGGCCGCGCTCGCTGGCGCCCAACAGCAGGTCGGCGAACCAGTCGGCCGGCAGCACGCGGCCGCGCGTGGTCGGATAGAACGGCGCATTGCTCAGCAGCGTGGTCGGCACTTCGGCCACGCGCACGCCCAGCGCACGCAGCGGCGGCACCGCCGCGCTGTTGCCGGCGTGGCCATAGACCAGCTGCGACTGGACCGAGATGACGTCGACCGGCGACGGACCGTCCGGGCGCTGGCGGCGCCCATGGACCAGATGGCTTTCGAGGGTATCGTTCATGGCCCATTTTAGAGCGTACCGACCAACGGCCGGTACCTGCCCGCTGAATCGCAGGCACGAAAACGCCGGGACGTGCCCGGCGTTTTCGTTACCGATGGAACCAACCGCTTACGAGGTCATGCGATCCCAGAAGCCCTTCACACCATCGATGAAGGTCGCCGACTTCGGCGAATGCTTGCGCGCTTCTTCGCCGGTGAAGGTGGTTTCGAACTGTTCCAGCAGCTTGCGCTGCTCGGCGGTCAGGTTGACCGGGGTTTCCACCACCACGCGGCAGTACAGGTCGCCTTCGCTGCGGCTGCGCACCGAACGCACGCCTTTGCCGCGCAGGCGGAACAGCTTGCCGGTCTGGGTTTCGGCCGGGATGCGGATTTCCGCATAGCCGCCCAGGGTGGCCACGCGCACGGTGTCGCCCAGCGCGGCCTGCGAGATGCGGATCGGCACTTCGCAGTGCAGGTCATCACCGTCGCGCTGGAAGATGGCGTGCTCGCGCACCCGCACTTCCACGTACAGGTCGCCCGGCGGCGTGCCGGCCGGACCGGCCTCACCCTCGCCCGCCAGGCGGATGCGGTCGCCGGTATCGACGCCCGCGGGCACCTTGACCGACAACACCTTGTCTTCCTCTACCCGGCCATTGCCGTGGCAGGTCTTGCAGGGGTTCTGGATGATCTGGCCGCGGCCGTTGCAGTTGTGGCAGGCCTGCTGCATGGCGAAGATGCCACGCTGGATGCGCACCTGGCCCTGCCCGCGGCACACGCTGCAGGTTTCCACCTTGCCGTCGTCCGAACCGCTGCCGTGGCAGTCGTCGCACTCGGCCAGGGTCGGAATCTCGATGCGGCGCTCGATGCCACGCACCGCTTCTTCCAGGTCCAGCTCCATCACGTAGCCGATGTCGGCGCCGCGACGGGCCTGGCGCGGACCGCCGCCGGCACCGCCAAAGATGTTGCCGAAGATGTCGCCGAAGATGTCGCCCATGTCCGGGCCACCGGGGCCGCCGCCACCGCCCATGCCGTGCTCGAAGGCCGCGTGGCCGTGTGCATCGTACATGCGACGCTTGTTGGCATCGGACAGGGTTTCGTAGGCTTCCTTGCACTCCTTGAAGGCCGCTTCGGCGGCGCTGTCGCCGGGGTTGCGGTCAGGGTGGTGCTTCATCGCGCAACGGCGATAGGCCTTCTTCAGTTCTTCTTCGGTCGCCGTGCGGGTAACACCCAGCACTTCGTAGTAATCGCGCTTGCTCATGGTGTGAATCAGTATCCGGAAGTCGGGATTCGTCAAAGCGGAAGAGCGGAACCAGGTCCGCTCTTTCGTCGGGCGCCCCGGCACACCGGGGTACGGCGGTCAGGACCCAGTGGAATGACAACGGGACGTTGCCTGCGCAACGTCCCGCGTCGTGTCCGGATCAGGACTTCTTGTCGTCCTTGACTTCGGTGAACTCGGCGTCGACCACATCGTCGTGCGCGCCGCCATTGTTGCCGGCGCCGGCATCGGCACCCGGTGCGGCACCGCCATGCTCGGCCGCGGCCGACGCAGCGAACAGCGACTGGCCGGCTTCTTCCAGCACCTTCGACTTGGCTTCGATCTGGGCCTTGTCGTCACCCTTCATCGCGGTTTCCAGGTCGGCCAGGGCCGATTCGACCTTGCCGATGACATCGCCACCGACCTTGCTGCCGTGTTCGTTGATCGCGGTACGGGTACCGTGGATCAGCGCGTCGGCCTGGTTGCGGGCCTGGACCAGCTCGTGGAACTTCTTGTCTTCTTCGCGGTTGGCTTCCGCGTCGGCGACCATGCGCGCGATCTCGTCCTCGGACAGACCCGAACCGGCCTTGATCTCGACCTTCTGTTCCTTGTTGGTCTTCTTGTCCTTGGCCGACACGTGCAGGATGCCGTTGGCGTCGATATCGAAGGACACTTCCACCTGCGGCAGGCCGCGCGGGGCCGGCTCGATGCCGGAGAGGTCGAACTTGGCCAGCGACTTGTTGTAGCGGGCCTGTTCGCGCTCACCCTGCAGCACGTGCACGGTCACGGCCGACTGGTTGTCCTCGGCGGTGGAGAACACCTGCGAGGCCTTGGTCGGGATGGTGGTGTTCTTTTCGATGATCTTGGTGAACACACCGCCCATGGTTTCGATTCCCAGCGACAGCGGGGTCACGTCCAGCAGCAGCACGTCCTTGACGTCGCCGCCAAGCACGCCGCCCTGGATCGCCGCACCCAGTGCCACGGCTTCGTCCGGGTTGACGTCCTTGCGCGGTTCCTTGCCGAAGAACTCGGTCACGGCCTGCTGCACCTTCGGCATGCGGGTCTGGCCGCCGACCAGGATCACTTCGCTGATGTCGCTCGAACGCAGGCCGGCATCGTTCAGGGCGATGCGGCACGGCTCGATCGACTTCTTGATCAGGTCTTCCACCAGCGCTTCCAGCTTGGCGCGGGTCAGCTTGATGTTCAGGTGCTTCGGACCGGAGGCATCGGCGGTGACGTACGGCAGGTTCACTTCGGTCTGCTGGCTGGTCGACAGCTCGATCTTGGCGCGCTCGGCAGCATCCTTCAGGCGCTGCAGGGCCAGCGGATCCTTGCGCAGGTCGATGCCCTGGTCCTTGTTGAACTCGTCCACCAGGTATTCGATGACGCGGTTGTCGAAGTCTTCGCCGCCCAGGAAGGTGTCGCCATTGGTGGCCAGCACTTCGAACTGCTTCTCACCGTCGACGTTGGCGATTTCGATGATCGACACGTCGAAGGTGCCGCCGCCCAGGTCGTACACCACGATCTTGCGGTCCTTGCCGTCACCCTTGTCCAGGCCATAGGCCAGGGCAGCAGCGGTCGGCTCGTTGATGATGCGCTTGACTTCCAGGCCCGCGATGCGGCCGGCGTCCTTGGTCGCCTGGCGCTGGCTGTCGTTGAAGTAGGCCGGCACGGTGATGACCGCTTCGGTCACGGTCTCGCCGAGGAAGGCTTCGGCGGTCTTCTTCATCTTCTCCAGCACGCGCGCGGAGATTTCCTGCGGCGCCATCTTCTTGGCATCGCTGGTCTGCACCCAGGCATCGCCGTTGTCGTGGGCCAGGATGCCGTAAGGCACGTGCGCGATGTCCTTCTGGACTTCAGCGTCGGTGAACTTGCGGCCGATCAGGCGCTTGACGGCGTAGAAGGTGTTCTTCGGGTTGGTGACGGCCTGGCGCTTGGCCGAGGCGCCGACCAGCACTTCGCCATCCTTGGTGTAGGCGACGATGGACGGCGTGGTGCGGTCGCCTTCCGCGTTTTCGATGACGCGGGCCTTGCCGCCGTCCATGATCGCCACACACGAGTTGGTGGTGCCGAGGTCGATACCAATGATCTTGCCCATGAGGGAGACTCCTGAAAATTTGGGGAACATCCGGCAGCTGCCGGGTTATGAATGGGATGTGTGGGACGCTGCTGACACTTTCAACCCATCCATCGAACGCTGTGTCCGATGGCGGCCAAACGCGTTCAGGTCAGTCCCGGGCGACCACGACCAGGGCCGGCCGCAGCAGGCGATCGTTGAGCAGGTAGCCCTTCTGGAACACCTGGACCACGCTGCCCGGCGCCGCGCCGGGGGCGTCGACCTGGCTGATGGCCTGGTGGTGTTCGGGGTTGAAGGTCTGGCCGGTGGGGTCCAGCAGGGTCAGGCCGTTGTCGGCGGCGACCTTGAGCAGCTGCTTGTAGGTCAGCTCCAGGCCTTCGCGCAGCGGGCTGGGTTCGGCGCCGGCGGCATTGAGCCCGGCGTCCAGGCTGTCGAACACCGGCAGCAGCTCGCCCAGCAGCTTTTCGTTGGCGAAGCGGCGCGCCTGTTCAACGTCGCGGGCCACGCGCTTGCGCTGGTTGTCCAGGTCGGCGCGCTCACGCAGCGACTCGGACCGGAGCAGCGCCACTTCGTTGTGCAGGGCGTCGAGCTGCTGCTGCAGGGTATCGCCCGTAGCGGCGTCGCCGGCCGGGGTCTGGGATGCGATATCAGGCTGATCTTGGTTCATTTCCGGATCCTTGGCGGTGACTCTCCGCCTCCACCCACCCCAATGTGGGCGGCCGGACCCGATTCAAGAGCTGGGGGCGTGTTTAGGTGCGATCCCGGGACAATCCGCCTCCGGCCGGGGCATCCAGGGCCGCACCGAGCACCTGGGCGGTGGCCTCCACCAGCGGAATCATGCGGTCGTAGGCCATCCGTTTGGGCCCGATCACCCCCAGCACGCCAAGCACCTGGCCGCCGGCCGAGTACGGGGCGGTCACCAGCGAGACGTTCTCCAGCGGCATCACCCCCGTTTCCTCGCCGATGAAGATGCGCACGCCCGGGGCCTGGATGGTGCGCTCAAGCAGCTGCAGGATCTCGCGTTTGCTGGCGAACAGGTCGAACAGCTCGCGCAGGCGGTCCAGGTCGGACAGGTCCTGCACCCCCATCAGCCGGGTCTGCCCGGCCAGTACCATGTCGTCGGCCGGCGGCGCCATTGCCTGTTCGGCCAGCTCCACGCTGTGGGCCAGCAGCTGCTCCATTTCCGTGCGCGCCTGGCGCAGCTCCACCAGCAGGGTGGCGCGGATCTCGGCCAGCGGGCGGCCGGCGCAATGGGCATTGAGGTAGTTGGCCACCTTCTCCAGCTCGGCCGGCTCCCAGCTGCGCTTGGGCTCGATCACCCGGTTCTGCACCTCGTTGTCGGCGAATACGAGGATGGCCAGCACCCGGCGCGCATCCAACGCCACGAAATCAATGTGGCGGAACGCGAACTGTTCGCGCCGCGGCGCGCCGACCACGCCGACGAAATGGCTCATCGCCGAAAGCAGCTCCGAGGCACTGCCGAGCAGCGCCTGGGTGCCCGCCCCGGTGGACAGCTCGCTGCGCAGGCGGCTCAGCTCGCTTTCGCCGGGCGGCTGCATCTTGACCAGGCTGTCGACGAATACCCGGTAGCCGTGCGCGGTGGGCACCCGCCCGGCCGAGACGTGCGCCGAGCTGAGCAGGCCCAAGTCTTCCAGGTCACCCAGGATGTTGCGGATGGTGGCCGGGCTGACGTCCAACCCGGCCAGCCGCGCCAGCGTCTGCGAGCCGACCGGCTCGCCGTCCTGGATGTGGCGCGCGATCAGCGTCCGCAGCAGATGGCGGGAGCGCGGCGCTAGATGGGGCGCGGAAGGGTGCATGGAATCAACCTGTGAGACGCGACGTTGGATAATGGCAGGAACACTGCCTGCCCCACCCATGCTAGCGTTGCGCGGCTCAAGAACCCAATACCATGCTCAGACATCTATCGATCAAGGATTTTGCCGTTGTCCGCGCCACCGAACTGGAATTCGGCGCAGGCATGACCGTGGTTTCCGGCGAGACGGGCGCAGGCAAGTCGCTGATGGTCGACGCGCTGGGCTTCCTGTCCGGGCTGCGCGCCGACAGCGGCGTGGTCCGCCACGGCGCGGCGCGCGCCGAGCTGTCGGCCGAGTTCGCGCCGGGCGAACACGCCCCGGCCCGGCAATGGCTGCGCGACAACGAGCTGGATGACGAGGAGCAGTGCCAGTTGCGCCGGATCATCCGTGCCGACGGCGGCTCGCGCGCCTGGATCAACGGCCGCCCGGTGACCTTGTCCCAGCTCACCGAGCTGGCCGGCATGCTGGTGGAAATCCACGGCCAGCACGAACAGCAGGCGCTGCTGGCACGGCCCTCGCAGCTGGCGCTGCTGGACGCCTACGCCCGCAACGAGGCCGAGCGCGTCCAGGTGCGCCAGGCCGCTGGCCGTTGGCAGGCCCTGGTCGACGAAGCCGAGTCGCTGTCGCGACAGGGCGATGTCAGCGACCGCATCGGCTTCCTGGAACACCAGCTGGGCGAACTGCAGCGCGAAGACCTGGAGCCGGCCTCGATCGCGGCGCTGGGCAGCAGCCACCGCCGCCAGGCCCACGCCGGGGCGCTGGTCAGCGCCTGCGACGTGGCCGCCGCCCGGCTCAATGGCGACGATGAGGTGTCGGTGCTGCAACTGCTGCAGCAGACCCGGCATGACCTGGCCCGCGTGGCCGAACACGACACCCGCCTGGGCGAGGTGGACGCGCTGCTGGACAGCGCGGTCATCCAGCTGCACGAAGCGCTGGCCCTGCTCGACCGGGTCCACGACGACCTCGATGCCGATCCGGAGCAGTTCGAGGACATCGAACGCCGCCTCGGCCGCCTGCACGACCTGGCGCGCAAGCACCGCGTGCCGATGGAAGGCCTGGCTGAACACCGCGATGCGATGGAAGCCGAAGTCGAGCAGCTGCGCGGTGCCGATACCCGCCTGCAGGCGCTGGCCGGCGAGATCGACCGCGCGGCCGCGCAATGGCAGGCCGTGGCGGCCACGCTCAGTGCCAGCCGCGCCACCGCGGCCAAGGCGCTGTCGGAGACCACCACCACGCTGATCGGCGAGCTGGGCATGGGCGGGGGCCAGTTCCTGATCGAGATCGAACCGCACGCGGCCGCCAGGCCGGACCCGAACGGCGCCGAGCGCGTTGAATTCCTGGTGGCCGCCAACGCCGGCCAGCCGCCGCGCGCCCTGCGCAAGGTGGCCTCGGGCGGCGAACTCTCACGCATCTCGCTGGCCATTGAAGTGGCGGCACTGGGCCTGGATGCGGTGCCGACCATGGTGTTCGACGAAGTCGATTCCGGCATCGGCGGCGCGGTGGCCGATATTGTCGGCCAGAAGCTGCGCGCGCTCGGCGAGAAACGGCAGGTGTTGTGCGTCACCCACCTGCCGCAGGTCGCCTCCAAGGGCCACGCCCATTACCGGGTCAGCAAGGCACCGGTGGAAGGCATGACCCAGAGCGCGGTGGAGAAGCTGGATGCCAAGGCCCGCGAGGAAGAGCTGGCACGCATGCTTGGCGGCGTCGAAGTCAGCAAGGAAGCCCGCGCGGCCGCGCGGAAACTCCTGCAGGAGACCTGACGGCGTACCCACCAACGGTGGGTACCTGCCGACGGCCTGACCGGGTTACGCCAACGGCCTGGCCAGGTCCACCTGTTCCACCAGGAAATCCAGGAACGCCCGCACCCGCAGGGGCAGGTAACCGCCCTGCCCCACGAACACCGCGTGCACATCTTCCAGGTCGCCCGGGTTGGCCTGTTCCAGTACCGGCAGCAGCCGCCCGGCGGCGACGTCGTGCTGCACCTGGAACGCGGCCAGCCGCGCAATGCCGGCGCCGCCCAGCACCAGCCGCCGCAACGCCTCGCCATCGCTGGCACGTGCATTGCCGCCGGTCGGCACCGTCTGCACCTGCCCCTGTTCACGCACCGGCCAGCCGGTCTGCGCACGTGCATGACCGATATCCAGCCGGTTGTGTGCCAACAGCGCCGCCGCATCGCCGGGCAGTCCATGCCTGGCTGCGTATGCCGGCGCCGCCACGATCATCATCCGGGTACTGCCCAGCCGCCGCGCAACCAGGCTGGAGCTCTTCAACGGGCCGGCGCGTACCGCCACATCGGTACGCTGCTCCAGCAGGTCGATCACCTCATCGGTCAGCATCAGGTCCACCCCCACCTGCGGGTGCCGGTCCAGGAAGGCCGGCAGCAGCGGCAGCAGGAAATGGTGGGCGAACGGCACGTTGCTGTTCACCCGCAGCCGCCCGCGCGGTTCGGCATGCGCGCTCGCGCAGCGCTCGGCCTCGTCCAGGTCGGCCAGCACGCGCAGGCCACGCTCATAGAACGCGCAGCCTTCCGGGGTCAGCTGCAGCTGGCGGGTGGAACGCTGCAGCAGGCGCGTGCCCAGCCGTTGTTCCAGCCGCGCTACCAGCTTGCTGACCGCGGAAGGACTCATGTCCAGCGCGCGGGCCGCCGCCGAGAAACTGCCGGCTTCGATCACCCGCACGAAGATCTCCAGCTGGCCGGAGCGATTGATGTCGGGCGTGGGCATTGGATGAATTCAGTTCACAGATGATTGTCCATGGCCAGTCTATTTCACAGATGGTCCGCCGCGCACCATGGCCTCCTCTTCCACGGGATGGCCCGCATGAACCGCTTGATCCGCTTTGCCACCGGCACGCTGCTCACCATTTCAGCCGCGACGTCCGCCGCCGCGTCTGGCGCCCCCGCGCCGCCGCACTGGGTTGCGAGCTGGCAGGCCAGCCCGCAGCCGGTGTGGGGCGCCGACTTCCTGTTTCCGACCGGTATCCCGCAGCTGCTGGACAACCAGACCTTCCGCCAGACCGCGCGGATCAGCCTGGGCGGGCCACGGCTGCGCGTGCGCTTGAGCAATGCCTACGGCACCACGCCCCTGCGGATCGGCGCAGCCAGCGTGGCCGGCAGCGCCGGGGCAGCGCCGGTCGCGCTGTCCTTTGATGGACACCCGGGCACGGACATCCCGCCCGGCCAGGACCGTCTGAGCGACCCGCTTGCCCTGCCCATTGCCGCCCAGCAGGCCGTGCAGGTCGACGTGTACGTTGCCGGTCCCACGCCACTGCAGACCTTCCACTGGGATGGGCGCCAGACCAGTGCGATCGCCCCGGGCGACCAGACCGGCCGCGTTGCGCTGCGCGGCAGCACCCCCACCACCGCGCGGCTGTTCCTGACCGGGATCGAGGTGGAGGCGCCGGCCGCGGCGCGCACCGTGGTGGTGATCGGCGATTCGATCACCGACGGCGCCACCGCCAGTCTCGACCGCGACCAGCGCTGGACCGACCACCTGGCTGCCCGGCTGGCGCCGCAGGGCATGGCAGTGGTCAACGCCGGCATTTCCGGCGGGCGGCTGCTGCGTGACGGGATGGGCGACTCGGCGCTGGCCCGGTTCCAGCGCGACGCGCTGGGCGTGCCCGGCGTGGCCAGCGTCGTGGTGCTGGTCGGCATCAATGACATCAGCTGGCCCGGCACCGCCTTCGCCCGCGACCAGCCGCGACCGTCGCTGGCTGAACTCCAGGCCGGCTACCGCCAGCTGGTCGAGCGCGCGCATGCCCACGGCGTGCGGATCATCGGCGCCACCCTGACCCCGTTTGCCGGAGCCCTGCCGGGCACCCCGCTGGACGACTATTACGCCGCGGACAAGGACGCCCTGCGCCAGCAGCTCAATACCTGGCTGCGCGAGGAGGCCCCGTTCGATGCCGTGATCGACCTGGACGCCGCCCTGCGCGATCCGGTCGACCCGGCCCGGCTGGCGCCCGCGTTCGACTCCGGCGACCACCTGCACCCGGGCGATGCCGGCAACCGGGCGATGGCCGAGGCGGTGGACCTGGCGGTGTTCGGGCAATAAAAAACCCGGGTGCGGCCCGGGTTCTTTTTACGGGTTCTTTTTTAAAGGTCTACCGACCAACGGTCGGTAGCTACCGTGACGGCTACGCCGTCACTTCCTTTTCTTGCGCACGTAGAGCACCAGCGAGTGCTCTTCCAGCTCGTAGCCGTGGTCGGCGGCGATCTTGCGCTGAAGTTCTTCGATCTCGTGGCTTTCGAACTCGATGATCTTGCCCGAGTCCACATCCACCATATGGTCGTGGTGGCCGCCCCGGTCCAGTTCGTAAACGGCCTGGCCGCCTTCGAAATTGTGCTTCAGCACCAGGCCGGCGGCCTCGAACTGGGTCAGCACGCGGTAAACCGTCGCCAAGCCGATCTCGTCACCGTGCTCCAGGAGCTGGCGGTAGATGTCTTCGGCCGTCATGTGGTGCTGGTGCTTCTGGGCGTCGCGCTGCTCAAGCAGGGCAAGGATCCGCATACGCGGATGGGTCACCTTCAGGCCAACTTTGCGCAGGTCGTGGGTTTCCATAAGTCTCCGTTCATTGGCGATTTAGCGCCAGCTGCCTCGGATTGGGTCGCGGCGACACGTTCGGAGTGTATCATCGACTGGATTTCCCAAAACGCCATTCCCCGATGCGCAATCTCCTGCTGGTCGCCGCCGTTGCCCTGTCCACCACGGGCTGCGGCATCATCTATAAGCAACCCATCTATCAGGGCAACCTGATCCGGGAGCAGGCCGTCGGTCAGCTGCAGGTGGGCCAGAGCAAGCAGCAGGTGAACGCGCTGCTCGGCACCCCCTCCATTGACGACCCCTTCCACGCCCAGCGCTGGGACTACACCGCCAGCCAGCGGCTCGACCGCCTCGGCCGCACCGAAGTGAAGAACTTCGTGGTGTTCTTCGAAGGCGACCAGGTCACCCGTTGGGAAGGCGACTACTTCCCCAACAACGATGCACAGCTGGCCCGGGACCAGGTGCGCCAGTTCGGCCGCAACCTGGCCAAGGACAAGAAGAAGCAGCGCAGCCGCTGATCCGGCGCACCGCCCGACAATTCATTGATCGGGCGGGTGGCGACGCGGCATCAGCGCGCGCGGGCCCGCTTGCGCCGGTTGTCCTTCGGATCCGCCAGCAGGGGCCGCAGCAATTCCACGCGGTCCCCGTCGTTGAGCACCTGGCTGGCCTTGGCCAGCAGCCCATGCACGGCCACGGCCGGGCAGTCCTCGCTGCCCTCGATGGCGGCGGCGGCAATGGCGTCGGCTACGGTGGCGCCTTCAGCCAGTTCCAACGGGCGCGACTCGGCCCGGTCGGGCCAGGCCAACACCACTTCCACCCGCATCACGGCTCAGTCCTGCTCGTCGGCGACGCGGACGAAGTCATTGACCATGCGGTCGGCCAGGCCCTGGAAGCCCAGTGCCAGCGCCGGCCCAAGCAGGCGTGAGTTGGGTTCGAACTCGAGCGTGAGGGTGACCTTGCAGGCATCTTCGGCCAGCGCATGGAATTCCCAGCGGCCGTGCAGGCGCTTGAACGGGCCATCGCGCAGCTGCATGTCGATGTGGTGCGGGCGCTGCAGGGTGTTTTCGGTCATGAACCAGGTTGAAAACGACCCCAACCCCAGGTCCAGCCGCGCCACCAGCCGGTCCGGACCGGATTCCAGGATCTGCGACGCCGAGCACCACCGGAAGCGGTGCGGGTAGGCCTCGATATCATTGACCAGGTCGAACATGCGGGCAGCCGAATGTTCGACCAGGGCACTACGTTTGATGGTTGGCATGCGAAGGCTTGGCTGGCGAATCGACCGCGGGGGCCCGAATCGGAGACAATAGGTAAATGAGCAAGAACAGCGGCAAGGATAAAGCAAAGAACGCGACGGCCAACAAAACCATCGCGCTCAACAAGCGTGCCCGCCACGAATACACCCTCGAGGACCGTTTCGAGGCCGGCCTGGCCCTGCAGGGCTGGGAAGTGAAATCGATCCGCGCCGGGCGCGGCAACATCATCGACGCCTACGCCTACGTCAAAAGCGGCGAGATCTTCCTGATCGGCGCCCAGATCACCCCGTTGATCCAGGCCTCCACCCACGTGGTGGCCAACGACCGCCGCGAGCGCAAGCTGCTGCTCCACCGCAGCGAGATCGACAAGCTGGTCGGCAAGGTCGAACGTGACGGCTACACCATCGTCCCCACGGCGATGTACTGGAGCAAGAACAAGATCAAACTGGAAGTGGCGCTGGCCAAGGGCAAGCAGACCCACGACAAGCGCGACGCCGAAAAGGACCGCGACTGGGCCCGCGAAAAGCAGCGCACCATGCGCCGCCACAACCGCGACGCCTGAGATTCACCCCATCCGTAGAGCCGGGCCCTGCCCGGCTGCCCTACCCGCCCCAACTGTCCGGAGCACCGCGTGACCCAGGAAATCCCCCAGGAGACCGCCCCGAGCGCGGACTCCATCGCCACGCTGCAGGCCGACGTCGCCGCCTACGAGACCATCTTCGGCGAACTGGCCCGCGCCATGGACCCGGCCGCCCTGCTCAAGGTGCTGACCTACACCCTGCGCAACGCCAAGCGCGTGGCCTCGGAGGCCCAAAGCTACGACTCGCTCGAGCACCGCCGCCTGGTCGCCCGGATCGAAGCCCTGATGGCCCGGGCCGAACCCGAAGCCCGCAAGCAGGCCATGACCCAGCGCAACGCGCAGAACCACGACCGCAAGGTCCGGGCCAAGCACCAGGCCGACAGCAAGCGCCAGCGCGAAGGCCGGTAGATCCGACAGGGCCGTGACGTTTTCAGGTGACTGTTCAGCTGAATCGGAGTAGGATCAGTCCCATCAAGTAACGTCTGGGTCGCCAGACGCCTTGCAGTTCTTGAAGAAACCGGGGGTGCATTGGTTTCGACGGGGGTTGTGAAGTCACTTGGTGCATGCCGAGGGGGCAGCTTTCCTCGTTAATCCAGCAGCAAACTTCTAGTTGCCAACGACGACAACTACGCTCCGGTCGCTCTCGCAGCCTAAAAGCTGTTTGAGTTACCTTCTGCCGACTTAGGCGGAGCCCCGAACCCACTTGTGTCCATGCTCGTCGGTGTAGGGTCATTATCATGGAATCGGTCGTGATGGCTGCCTGTCAGTCGCGACCTAACCTAAAGCAGGCTGATCCTGGGGTGCGTTTCGCACACCGTACTGCCACAGGACGACACCAAACGGTGAGCTAAGCATGTAGAACTGGGGATGGAGTGCCTTCGGACGGCGGTTCAATTCCGCCCACCTCCACCAATGCGGGGTCTGAGAAGACCCTGGAAAGCCGAGAGATCCTTTGGGACTCTCGGCTTTTTTATTGCCTTCAGGGCAGCGTGAACTTCCGCGCCATGCGGGTCGGCCACAGCGAGGTGAACTGCGCACCGCCCTCCAGCCGGTAGGCGGCCGACACGCTGTGCAGCACGCCCAGCCGTTCCAGCACATCCTTGGCGCGACGGAAGGTCGGGCGCGGGTCAGCCGTGAACATGAAGAGGTTGATCTCCTTGGCGCTGACGTCATAACCGTCCAGCTTGGCCGCGCTGCCCAGGGCGGTGCCCAGTTCGGCCTCGAGCGTGGCCAGGAACGCTTCGTCGTCCAGCGACTTTCTCCAGAACTTGATGATCAGCTGGTAATCCATGCGGCGGGCCCGGGGTTGGCAATGAGGACTGCCCAGAGTACCCCTGTTCCTGCACCCGGGTATTGCTGTTCGGGAACAGCGAACCTGCCCGGCGACCGGGGCAGTTGAATGCGATGTCCGCCGCGTCTGCCCAGGTTGGCACGTCACTACAACAATTCCGATCCCGACACCGCGGCCCGATGGCGCACGGGTGATGATGGCCTGCCGGGATCCCGCGCCCTGCAACGACTTCGAAGCAGCGCTTGAATGCTTTGGTCAGGTTCGATTGATGTAGTCGATTGCAGCAGCAGAGCCCGTGCGTAGGATCGGCGCCCTTCCGCGCCCCCTGCGCCTGCCGCGACGCCCTGCCTGTGCCCACGATGTCTCCCTCCCCCGTCCTCTCCACTCTTTCAGCTGCGGTGGCATGCGTGCCCGCCATCCCGTCGCCGCCAACGCGCATGCCCAGCCCGGGCCAGGTGCACAACCGCACGGTGATGGGATCAGTGATCACGCTGCCGCTGCGTGGAGTACCCCACACGCAGCTGCGCGCGCTCGCCGACCGCCTGGCTGCGGCACCGATCGACACCACGCTGTTGCAGGCGCTGATCGAGGGGGGGTTACCGGGCACGCCACTTGGGGATGGCATCGCCGACTGGCTTGCAGGGCGCTGCGTGCTGCCAGTGTGCGCGAAAGAAGAAACACTGGCATGGCGATGCGTGCTGCTGCATGCGCTTCGACTGCCAGCTGCCCACTGGGAGGTTGAATGCATCACCGAACGGCAGCGGCTGACGGCGGCCACCGCCGCTGCAGACCCGTTTCTGCAGCGACTGCGCGATGCGCTATACCGCCCGATGCACGTCACACCCGTACAGTGGCAGGCACTGCTGCTTGAACGTCGCCAGCAGGACGGGAAGGCAGACGCGCGCGCGGTGGCGCTGGATGTTCAGAAGGACCGTCTCGGCGGAAAGAATGACAACCTCCGCTGGGCCTGGGCCCTTGCCCAGCTTCAAGCGGTGGCACCGGAAGCATCGCCGCGAACGCTGCAGCGGGCACTACGGCATGTGCGCCAGCAGCGCGATGCCGGTCTGGTCGAGCCGCGCGCCGGCCTGCCCCAGGTGTTCGACACGCTGGATGCGTCCTCGATCAAGGCGATTTACGCGCGCCTGGCGGCGCTTCATGGGGGTGCAACCGATGAAGGCTACGCATCGTCCGCAGGTGTCACACCCCACGCGCTGGCCCTGGAGCTGCTGGCGGTATCCCATCAATCCAGCCTCGACTGCCAGGCACAGGTAATGCCGCTGGGCCGCTATGACGGCGTCGCCCGCGCGTTGGTCAGCCTGTTGAGCGTGCCGTTGCAGTTGCCGCAGATGCTGGGCACCGGCTTCGGCGTGGCGTATGCCGGTGCGGTGGGTGCGCGCCTGCTGGGTCACACCGCACGGGCAGCGGATGCGGTTGTCGATGCCGCGCGGACGCTGGACCTCGATGGCGCTTGGATGCTTCCGTTGCAGACCGTTGCCTGTACACCGGCAGCTGGCGCCGCCACGCCTGCATCGAACAGCGATGCGCTGCTCGGTCGGCAGCGCCCCGGCACCGCGCTCGCGCAACCGGGCCAGTGCTGGGAAGAACGGCGCACCGTGCCCGGCCTGTTGCGCGCGCAGGCGGCGGCGATGGGTGCGCTGCTGGCACGCCAAGAACAACCTGCTGCAACTTCACAGCGGACGCCGATGCAGGCGATGGTACCCACTGCAGAGGCGCGCGCTGTGCATCATCCCGCTGTGCTGCCACTGGCACTGTCCGGTGCACTCACCGACATGGGCGTGCCGGCGTTCGTCCCGACTGGCACGCCGTCGCTGCTCGGCAGCGCAGCCGCCCAAGCCATGGTGCCGATGCAAGGTGAGCTGCCACTGGCGGTACTGGTCCCGCTGATGGACCGCATTCCGCCGCGCGACTGGTGGGGGGCGCTGGACTGGCAGGTCCCGCGCACTCCCGCTGGGCTGCATACCGCCGTGACCGATGCGTTCGCTGCTGCCGGACTCGACCTGCAGCAGCGCACGCCGCCGCCGGCGGCGTTGGCAGCCTTCTTCGATACCGCTCCCGCGCGCGCATGGTATGCCGCGCTGCAGGATTTCGCGCTGCTGCCCGAAGGCGCCAAGCGCACGCTTGCAGGCGGCGACAGTGCTGCCGCCCGCGCCTATGCCTTTACCCGCATGCTGGACGTGCTGACCCACGGCCCGCACGAGGACGCTGATGCTGCCGCGCTGCATCGGCTGGCCCGCATCGGCAGCGCTGCCGTCGGCCATCTGCAGGCGCAGGAGGATGTCCCGCTGGCTGCAGCGCACGCGTATTTCGATGCGCTGGCCTGGCAGACCGATACCGTCGCCGGACGCCTGGCGCTGCCGATGACCGCGCCTAAGCTGGACGCCCACCATCGTCGCATGCGCCAAGCGTACGGCATGCCGGTCCCGCATCCTGGGGACCCGGCACAGACCCGGCGCTGGCTGGTCGAGGCAGAGCCCGCGTTGCTGGATGCCGCCGGCTTCGAGGTGCTGGATGCCGCCGACGCGCTGCTGGCCGACCTGTTGGTCAGCCTGCGCGGCACGGTCGATCCGTTGCGGTTCGGCGAAGGCTGGGAGTGGCGCGGCAGTGCCCCCGCGGTTGCCGACTGGCGTGATCATCTGGAACGCCGCGCGGCGATGGCGGGCACGCACTGGGCGACCGAACTGGGCGCGCTGTTCCATCACATTGCCGCCTCGTTGGCGCGCTACGACGACCTGGAACCGGCGCTGCAGTCGGTCATCGATCCGCGCCGCAGCGATCTGCGCGTGCTGACCCGTGAGCTGATCGCACCGGTGGTGCAGCTGTATGCCGGACTGGACATGCCGATGGATCGTGCCGATCCCTGGTACCCGGTGGCGTACAGCACCTGCGCGGCGTTCTTTGCGTGGGTGGGCGACACCCGTTCGTCGCCGGCACTGGACCTGCTCGAACGCATGGATCTGGGCGGCAACCCAGTGCCGCTGCGCCGGCTGCTGCCGCCGACCAGCATCGGCCGGCCGCTGCCTGGTGCGGTGATCCGCCATCTACTGGGCAGCGAGCGCTACCCGGCCACGGCAGCGGAGCAGGAGCGCGCCCTGCTGCGGCTCATGCGCGGCGATGAAAGCCGCGAGCTGATCGCCTCGACGCTGGGCATTGCCAGGGAAGCGGTCACGCCGGAGCTTGCACACGGCTTCTTCCGCACCCTGGCGGTGTTGCCCGGTGGTGAAACGCTGGGCGGCTGGCGAACGGCATTCGAGCGCGGTTCGACCTGGCACCTGTCACCCGCCGAATGGCTGACGCTGCAACCGGCCAGTGCGCTGGCCGCGTTATGGCGCGCCCCGGACGGCTACGACAACCGGCGCGGCCTGGTGAACGTGGTGAACCGCGCAAGCGCCTCGCGCGTGCAGACGCGCCAGGCGCAGGGTGTGCCGGAATTGTGGACGCGGATCATGGAGGGACCCGCCGCGCTCGATGACTGGTGCGGCAGCGACGACGCGCGCCACACGGTCTGGCGGCATCTGCTGCGCCCGCTGCCGGGCGGCACCGCGCCGTCGCGACTGGACCATGCCGCACCGCTGACGGCCGCCACCTGTACCGCGCTGCTGTCGGCCTCGGCACAGGCCCAGCTCGCAGTGCCTGCGGAACCGGGCGGATGGGACGAGCGCACGACTGCCGACGACGGCGCACCGGTATTGTCGTTGGCGATCGCGCTGCGTGCACGATACCCGGCATTGACCACCGATGAGGCCATCGCCTTCAGTACCGCGCTGCTGCCGCCAGATACCCGAGCAGCGAGCGGGCCGACCGCACCCCTGCGGTTCCCGCTGCTTGCTACGCGCCACGATCTTCCCGCACCCGTCGATGCCATCGAGCGGGCGCTGCCGGAGTACGCACTGCGCGAAACGCCAACGCCCGCACCGGCCAGGTCCGGCCTCGACCCGGACCGCCTGCCCGAACTGGATACCCTGCTCGACCGTTTCGGGCTTTCGGTGTTGCACCCACGCAATGAGCGCGACAGCGATGCGGCGCCGTTGGCGGCCGTGGACGCGTGGGCGCTGATGAGCCGCACCCGCCAGTTCGCCGAGTTCTGCCGGCCGCTGCTGGCCGAGGCCGGCTGGCACGGCGGCAGCGCGGGAGAGACAGCGTCGCCGCGTGGCGCGCAGTCGCTGCTGGCAAGGTTGATGCTGGAACGCTATGTGGGCCTTGACCGGATCGACGTCCTGCGTGATCGATTCGCCTCGCCCAGTGTGGTCGATGCGCGCTTTACCGAACTCACCCGCGAGCTGCGCGATGCGGTGCTGCAGACCAACCCCGGCGCATCGCCGGCGGCTCTGGAGATCGTGTACTGGATGCTCGCCAGCGAGCTGGAGCAGCCTGCGCTGCTGGTCAGCGGCATTCCGGAGTGGCTGGGCTACGCAGGCTCCCCGCTCAGCGTGTCGCTGCTGCATGCCGCGACGTTCGTGAATGCCATGCAGCCCGGTGCCTGCGGCCGGCTCGACTTCGACACGCTCACCGCCCTGCCCGCGCAGCTGGCGAAGCCCGTGGATGCCGCAGGCGAGCACGATGCACTGCATGAGGCGTGGGCACGCACGCTGGTGCCGGCGGCGGTGGCCTATGCGAGCGCGCACGGCGTGATTCCCCCCAACACCCGGCTCGATGCGGTAAGTGGGCAGCAGATCAGCGACGCACTCGACTTCCTGCAGGCGCAGCAGGGCCAGCACGCGTTGCACGTGGAGCAGCTGGGCAGCCCCGCACCGCGACGCATGGACGTTGCGGCACAAACGCTGCGCGAAGCCGGCGTGCCGCCAGCGCTGTGGTCGCAGCGCCCGGCGGATATCGGCGAGGACTACCTGACGCAGCATGGCATCGTGCCGTCGCGCCTGGTGGCATTCGAATCGCATCTCTACGCGTTGGGCAAACCCTCGGCCGCGGGCGGTGATCCGCCCGACGATCCGCAGCAACGAATCCTGGTCACCAACGATGATTCGCTGCAGGCACTGCTGGTGGCGGATGCCTATCTGTCCACCTCCGGACCCACCACCGCAGACCGCTACGCTGCCGAATTCGATACCTACCAGCGGCGAGTGGAGTCCGGCCTGGCCGGCCTGATCACCACGGCACTGGAGGGCCTGCCGGCGGAGGACCGCCAGCTGCTGCAGGAGGCGACGTGCAGCACGCTGCGGGTCAGCTGCGATGGCCGCCAGGCCGACCAGGGCCTGCTGTTGCGCTGCGATCCGGCCGGTAGCGATGACGCACCGGTGTATTACGAAATCGTGCCGCAGGCCGGCATGGCACGCCGGGCATGGGCGGACCCGGTGCTCGGGCAGCTGATCGATTTTGAAGGACTGATCAGCGGCGCGGTGCGGCGCACCCGCGATGGCAACGGCCTCAACCCTCTGCCGGGTCTGTCGCTGGTGTCCTCCGGCGTGGCCATCCGCGGCAGCGATGCGCAGAAGCTGGCCGGCATCGCCAAACTGGCCGCCACGCATCTGTGGCAGCCGGTGCTGGACCGCGTCCGCAGCGAGGAGCTGGCCCACCTGACCGGGCTGGAACAACGGCGGAAGCGCGAGCTGCATGTACTGAACGAGCTGGCCGAATTCGCCGTGCCAGGGTACGGCTGCGCCGAGCAGCTGCAGGCCGGTGACCTGTCATTGGGCACGCTCGCCAAGTGTGCGATGGACGCACCCGTGCTGGAGGTGGGCAGGTTCGTCGCCTGCACCGTGCGCATCGCGGAAGCGGCCGGCGAGCGCACCATCCAGTCGATTGCCGCCGAGGCCGGCAGCGCGCTGGTGACGCTGGGCAAGGACGTCGCGCGCAAGGGCGGCCTGGGCACGATCGAAACAGTTGGCAAGGGCGCGCTGTGGGCAGGCAGCCATGCCTGGAACAGTGCGCTGGCGGGCGCAGGTTGGCTGCGCCGGGCGCTGCGCAGCGGCACCGCGCTGGACGGATCAGCGCTGGCCGTGGAGCGCGCTGTTTCGCAGGGCGCTGCGCCGGCAGGCGCGGTGCAGGCCCTGAAGACCCGAACGCCATCGCTGGCCGAGGCCCGGCTGGCCGACGGCAGCGTGGCGCTGGTTGTCGCGCAGCGCACGTTTTGGCACCGCTTCGACCTGATCACAGGTCACGCCTATGGGCCGCCACTGGAGGAATTCACCTTCGAAGACGAGCTGCCGTCCACGATTCCGGCACGCCGCACGGAACAGGGCCTGCAGGTATCGGTGGGCGATACGCCCGTGCAGTTCCTCGCACACGGGGATGACGAGTGGGACGTGCTGCTGCAAGGCCAACGCTACCGCCTCAACACCGATGGCGACGCACTGGAAGCCCTGCCTGCCAACGCGCGGCCCACCGGGCCCGGTCACTGGCAGCCGCTGCCGGCCAGCTGCCGCCCGCGGCGTTCGCTGGAGATGCTGCCGTGTGCGCGGCAGTCGCGACTGCGCTTCGTCCCGGATGCGGCCAGCGACCTGGACGTCGGCACCCTTCCACCGGAGCGCATGGACGCCCTTGCCGCTGCCACCCGCGAGTTCACCCTGGACCTGGGCCACGTCTCCCCCGACACCGGTGAAACGCTGCGCCTGATGGTGCACAAGGGCGACATCTGCGCGTGGACCCCGTCGGCGAAGGGCGCACCGCCGACGTTGCCCCCGCTGCCGGCGGCGCTGCGCGATGCGCTCGGCCTGCCCGCCAGCGTGAGCTATCCCGACACGCTGCGCGGCACGCTGGGGGATGCGCCGGACTTCGGCCTGGGTGCGTCGGTGCATGCGGCAGATCTGACGCGCCTGCGGCAGGCGCTGCCGGTGGTCGACCTCGGCGCACTGGTTCCCGGTATCGCGGATGCGCGCCGCCTGCGCGCGATCCGGGTGGAAACACCCTTCCTGCGCGGGTTGTGCATCGAGCCCGATGATGGGGTGTTCTACCAGGCCGCGCTGCCGGATACCCTCGAGGCCGGCGCCGAAGTGCAGTTCACCCGCCTGCAGGACGAGCGCGACGCGGCAGCCATCCATGCCTACCTGCGCACCTCAGAAGGCTACCGGATGAACCTGCTGCGCCCGTACCTGGAACAGGACCGGGAAAACATCGCGCGCCTGGCGTACAGCTTCATCCGCCCCGGCCTGAGCGAGGACCAGCTGGCGCAGTTTCCCAGCTACGACGCGTACGTCGACTACTTCGCCGCGCGCGGGCGCCCGGATGTGCTCAAGCGCTACGCTGACCGTGTGTTGACCGGCGAGCGCGAACAGCTCGGCTTCGTCCAGATCGCGCGTCGCCGCATCCCGGACTGGAAGGCGATGGGCAGCGCCACGGAAGAAGAACGCGGCCAGGTTGCCGACGTCCTCAATGCGCTGCTGCCGGCGACAGGTGGCAAGGGCACCTGGCAGCCTGTGGACGCGGCCGCGCTGGCCCTGCCGGATACCGGCCGGTTGATCCAGGCGCACCTGAAGGGCGCCAACCTGGCGTTCGCCGAGATCATCGACGATGACGGCAAACGGACCATCGAGTACGCGCTCTCCGGTGGAAAGCGGGGGCGCAACGTTCAATTGCGGCAAGACGCATCGCTGGGTGACGGCACCCGCTTCGTCGATGCCCGCAAAGCGATGCAGGGCGTAGCACCCTTGAAGACGATCACCAGCCTGCCGGTGGTACGCAACCTCGACAATCTCGAAGGGCGCCCGTTCAGCCGCAAGCTGGATTCCGAGGCGCTGATCGCCAGCGCCATGGAGGACCACCTGCGCGCGATCTCGTTCAAGCTATGGACGCTGCAGGACACCTGCCGCACATGCGGCGGGGTGGTGATGCAACAGCTCCGCAACCGGTTCCCGGACGCCGAACCCTTCTCGGTGCGCTACATGGTGGACTACGGAGCCCCCGCGCGCGTGCCCGACCCACTGCCGCCCGCTGCGGAGCGGCTGGAGCCCGACGCAGGGCTGGTCACCTATTTCGACCAGTGGCGTCAGGACGCTGGCATGAGCTAGCGCCATGGGCCATGCTGGTACCGGCGGCGCCGCGTCCTGCGGCGTCGCGCCCTGCCCCGCGCCCGAGGCCTGCATGGATTTCCTCAAGCTGCTGCGTTCGCTCGAAGAGTTCCTGTACGAGCTCTGCACCTGGTTCCTGTTCTTCCCGCGCACGCTGTACCGGGTGGTGATGCATCCGCGGCGGATGGCGCAGTACGTGAACACCGAACTGACCCAGAAGCTGGAGCGCCAGTTCGACGATGCGATCAGCCCGCCGATGTTCCTGATGCTGGCGGTGCTGGTCGCGCACGGGGTGGAGCTGCTGATGCACCAGACCGTGGCCGGCACCAGCGAGCTGTCGCGCACGGTGATGGGCAACGAGGAAAGCCTGCTGCTGTACCGCTCCATCACCTTCGCGATCTGGCCGCTGATCGCCACCGTGCACCTGCTGCGCCGCAAGCGCGTGCCGATGACCCGCGAATCGCTGCGCCGCCCGTTCTTCATGCAGTGCTACCTGACCGCGCCGTTCGCGGTGGCGCTGTCCACCAGCATGGTGTTCGTGCGCCTGCCCGGCGAGCTCTCCACCACGCTCGGGATCGCCACCGGCGTGATCTCGGCCGGCTGGTACCTGGTGGTCCAGGCCGGCTGGCTGAAGGTCGCCCTGCAGCGCTCCTGGCTGAACTCGGTACTGTCGGCGCTGTGGGTGTTCGCGCTGGGGACGGCGATCAACATGACGGTCGGGATCGTGCTGCTGGGCAGCTGAGCCGCTGCCCGCCGCTGCCGCCAACGTCCGCATAGTCGGGCCCGGTCATTCCATGGCACCCTCTGCAAACGATTTCACGGAATGGAGGGATTCCCATGCTGTCTGCTTTTCGTCGTCCGGCCCTGCTGGCCCTGATCGCGCTGGCGTTGCCGCTCGGCTCCGCCCTGGCCAAGGCGCCCGAGCCGCTGCGGGTGATGTCATTCAATGTCCGCACCCCGGTGGACACCGAGCCGAACAAGCGCTGGGAGGACCGTCGCGATGCGATGGTGGCCCTGCTGCGCGAGCAGCACCCGGTGGTGTTCGGCACCCAGGAGCTCAAGACCAACCAGGCCGACTACCTGGTGCAGCACCTGCCCGGCTACCGGTGGTTCGGCGAGCCGCGTGGGCCCGGCGACAATGAGGAGCACATGGGCGTGTTCTACGACAGCGCCGCATTGAAGGTGGTCGAATCGGGCAATTTCTGGCTGTCCGATACACCGGAGGTGGCCGGCAGCATCACCTGGGGCAACCTGATGCCGCGCATGGTGACCTGGGCGCTGTTCGAACGTGCCGCCGACGGCAAGCGCTTCTACCTGTACAACACCCACCTGCCCTACCGCGATGAAGACGAGCCGCGCCGCGTACTGGGCGCCAAGCTGATCACCCAGCGCCTGGCCGCACTGCCGAAGGACATTCCGGTGGTGGTCACCGGCGATTTCAACAGCGAACCGGGCAGCACCACGTATGCGGCGTTCACCGCCTCGCTGGGCGATGCCCGCAAGCTGGCACGCAAGGTCGAAGGCCCGCGCCTGACCTTCCAGAATTTCAGCGATACGCCCACCGCCGAGATCGACTGGATCCTGGTGCGCGGCTTCGGGGTGAACCGATTCGCCACGCTGGACCAGAAACCGGGCGGCGTGGTGCCGTCGGACCACTACCCGGTCCTGGCGGAACTGGTGTTCCCGGCCGCGTCCACGCCTTGACCGGTAACGCGTGACGCTCAACGGAGCACAAGCGGTTCCCGGAAACCCAACGGCAGTCGATCGGGATGCGACGCTACCCCCGGCGCAGGCCCTCGAGCGCTTTGCACAGGGCCTGATGCTGTTCGCGGGCCTGGCAGATCCGGGCGCTGATGGCCAGGAATACGCCGACGCCCACTACGCCGATGCCGAGCAGGCTGTCGGGCAAGCGCGCGAAGCCAAGGCTCACGGTGAGGGCGGCGACAACCAGCAACACAATCACGCCTGGGGACAGTCCAGAGGACGCCGATGCCTGTTCTTCCTTTCCCGCACGTGGCGGCTTCCAGCAATTCCGTTGCATTACACATATCCCCGGGCAGGGACTGTTTTTAGCACCGGGTCGCTCCTACCCGGCAGAGGCAAAGCCGTCAGCGCGGGGTTCTCCGGTACGCCATTGCGGCGAACCATTACAAAAGGTGCAGGGGGCGACTGTTGCCGCCCCCCGCGTTCCTTCACCGCATCGTGCCGGCCACCGCCGGCGGGGTTGCATCCTGCTGCTGGCCCCAACCGCCAAGCGCCTTGTACACACCGACCACGCTGACGTTCACCGTCGACTCGGCCGCCGCCAACGCGTCATCAGCCGCCAGCTGGGTGCGCTGTGCATCCAGCAGGGTCAGGAAATCTTCCGACCCTTCACGGTAGCGGATCTGCGCCAGCTGTTCGGCACGCCGGGCGGCCTGCGCCTGCTCGGCGACGATGGCCAGGCGGGCCTGCTGCTTGGCATAGCGGGTCAACGCGTTTTCGGTGTCTTCCAGCGCCAGCAGCACCGCCTTCTCATACTCGGCCGCCGCGCCATCGGCCTGGGCCTTGCTGGCCCGCAGGCGCGCCTTCACGGTACCGAAATCAAACGCGGCCCAGCTGATCGACGGGGTCACCGACCACGCCTTGTTGTTGCCGTTGACCAGCCCGCTGGCATCGCCGGACAGGAAGCCGACAAACCCGCTCAGGCTGATCCGCGGGAACAGATCGGCGGTGGCCACGCCAACCCGCGCCGTGGCGGCGGCCAGGCGACGCTCGGCCACGCGCACGTCGGCACGCTGGCGCAGCAGGTCGGTGGTATCGCCGAGCGGCAACGCCTTGGCATACGGCGCGGCATCACGCGGTTCCAGCAGCGTGTCCAACGCGTCCGGGCGCTGCCCCAGCAGCACCGCCAGGCGGTGCCGCGACTGCACTTCGGCCACTTCCAGCAGCGGAATGTCGGCCTCGATCGCCTTCAACCGCGCCCGGCTGCTCTGCACGTCCAGTTCGCTGCCCGCCCCCAGGTCCCACCGGGTTTCGGTGAGCTTCTGGGTGTCGCGCAGGTTCACCAGCGTGCGCTTGGCTACTTCGATGCGCTTCTGGGTGCCGCGCAGTTCGAAGTAGTTGCGCGCCACTTCGGCGGCCACCGTGACCTGGGCGTCGGCCAGGTTGTCCTGCTCGGCGCCCAGGTCCGCACGCGCCGCTTCGGCGGCACGGCGCTGGCGACCGAACAGATCCAGCTCCCAGCCGGCGTCAAAACCAAGCTGGTAGGTCTCGCTGAAGACACGCTCGCCACCGGCGGTCAGGTCCGGCTGCTTGCGGCGGTCGTAGCTGCCGCCGCTGGTCACGTGTGGCAGCTGGTCCAGGCGCTGCTCGACGAACACCGCACGGGCTTCACGCACGCGCGCCATCGCAATGCGCAGGTCCAGGTTGTCGCCCAGTGCGTCGTGCACCAGTTGTTCCAGCACCGGGTCATCGAACTGCGCCCACCAGCTGGCCACCGGCGAGGTGGTGCTGAACACCGGCGCGGCGGCGCCCTGCAGGACCACCGGCTGCGCCGGTGGTGCCTGGTAGTTGGGGCCGACGCTGACGCAGCCGGCCAGCAGCGCGCTGGCAACGGCGGCGGTCAACACACGGATCACCATGGCAGCACCTCGCCCAGGTAGGTGAAGCTGCCGTTGGGGCCGTCGGCGCCGATAAGCGCCATGCCCACGCTGGAGCGCGCGCCATCGGCGATCTCGATCTCGCCTTCGCCCCGGTTCATGTCGGTTTTCACGTAGCCCGGGTGCACGGTGTTGACCTTGGTGGTGCCCTCGCGCAACTCATAGGCCAGCTGCACGGTCCAGGCGTTCACCGCGCTCTTGGACGCGTTGTAGGCCGGCACCGCGAAACCGTAGATCGGCGAACCCGGCTGGCTGTGCAGGGTCAGCGAGCCCAGGATGCTGGACACGTTGACGATACGCCCGGCCGGCGATGCCTTGATCAGCGGCAGGAACGCCTGGGTGACCGCAATCACAGCGAACACGTTGGTGTCGAAGGTCTGCCGCCAGGTGTCCAGGGTCTGCGCCGACGGCGCCAGCGCGGGGTCGTCGAGCAGGATGCCGGCGTTGTTGACCAGGATGTCCAGCCGGCCATGGCGGTCGGTGACCTCCTGTACGGCGGCGGCGATGCTGGCGGCATCACCGACGTCCAGCTGGATCGCCTCCACCGGCAGGCCTTCGGCCTGCAGCTTCAGCGCTTCGGCCACGGCGGTGTCGCGCTTGCGGCCGGCCAGCAGCGTGTGCACGCCGGCCTGGGCCAGCTGGCGGACGGTTTCCAGGCCGATGCCACGGGTGGCACCGGTGACCAGGGCGATCTTGGAAGTAGCGGTATTCATGGGTGATTCCTCGTAGGGGTCGGGATCAGTGATGCAGGGTGGATTCGCCATGGGTGACCAGCTTGCCGCCGCCATTGCGGCTGACGAACTTGCGCAGCGCCACGTAGAACACCGGGGTCAAGAACAGGCCGAACAGGGTCACACCGAGCATGCCGGCGAACACGGTGATACCGGTCACCGAGCGCACCTCCGCACCGGCGCCGTGCGACACCACCAGCGGGATGGTGCCGGCGATGAACGCGATGGAGGTCATCACGATCGGACGCAGACGCAGGCGGCACGCTTCCAGCGCGGCTTCCACGATCCCCTTGCCGCCCATTTCCAGCTCGCGGGCGAATTCGACGATCAGGATCGCGTTCTTGCACGCCAGGCCCATCAGCACCACCAGGCCCACCTGCACGAACACGTTGTTGTCACCGCCGGTCAACCATACGCCGAACAGGGCCGACAGCAGCGTCATCGGCACGATCAGGATCACCGCCAGCGGCAGCGACCAGCTCTCGTACAGGGCGGCCAGCACCAGGAACGCCAGCAGGATCGCCACCGGGAACACGATGAAGGCGGCCTTGCCCTGGGTGGCCTGCTGGTAGCTCAGGTCGGTCCATTCGGTGGTCATGCCCACCGGCAGCACCTTGGCGGCGATTTCGGTCAGGTTGTTCATCGCTTCGGCCGACGACAGCAGGCGCGGGTCGGCTTCGCCGGCCAGGTCCGCGGCCGGGTAGCCGTTGAAGCGCAGCACCGGGTCGGGGCCGTAGGTTTCCTTGACGGTCACCATCGAACCGATCGGCACCATCTCGCCACGGTCGTTGCGGGTACGCAGCTTGCCGATGTCTTCCACGCTGTTGCGGAACTGGCCGTCGGCCTGGGCGATCACCTGCCAGGTACGACCGAACTCGTTGAAGTCGTTGACGTAGGACGAACCCAGGTAGGTCTGCAGGGTGTCGAACAGCTCGGTGAGCTGCACGCCCTGCGCCTTGGCCTTGACCCGGTCCACTTCGGCATCCAGCTGCGGCACGTTGGCCTGGTAGCTGGTGATCGGGAAGGCCATGCCCGGGGTCTGCGCCACCGCACCCTGCATCTGGCTCACCGCCGTCTGCAATGCACCGTAGCCCAGGTTGCCGCGGTCTTCGATGAACATCTGGTAGCCGTTGCCGTTGCCCAGGCCCAGGATCGGCGGCGGCATCATCGCGAAGGCGAAGCCTTCCTGCAGCCCGGCGATCTTCTGGTTGATCTCGGCGTTGATCTCGGCAGCAGTCCGACCGTGGCGCTCGTTGAACGGCTTGAGCGGAATGAACGCCACGCCGGTGTTGGGCGTGTTGGTGAACTGCAGCGCGTTCAGGCCCGGGAACGAAATGGTGTGCGCCACGCCTTCGGTTTCCTGGGCGATCCTGGCCACCTTGCGCAGCATTTCATCGGTACGGGCAATGGACGAACCTTCCGGCAGTTTCACGCCGGCGATCAGGTACAGCTTGTCCTGGGTCGGGATGAAGCCCGGCGGCACCACCTTGAAGATGAAACCGGTGGCGACCAGCAGCACCGCATACACCACGAACACCGCGCCACGACGACCGAGGATCTTCGACACGCCGCGCTCGTACTTCTCCGAGCTGGACTTGAAGAAGCGGTTGAACGGACGGAATACCCAGCCGAACAGGCGGTCGATGATGCGGGTCGGCGCATCCTTGGCCGCATCGTGCGGCTTGAGCAGGCGCGCGGCCAGGGCCGGCGACAGGGTCAGCGAGTTGATCGCCGAGATCACCGTGGAGATGGCGATGGTGACGGCGAACTGCTTGTAGAACTGGCCGGTCACACCGGACAGGAATGCCATCGGCACGAACACCGCACACAGCACCAGCGCGATCGCGACGATCGGGCCGGACACTTCCTTCATGGCCTGGTGCGCCGCGGCAAGCGGGGTCAGGCCTTCTTCGATGTTGCGTTCGACGTTTTCCACCACCACGATCGCGTCATCGACCACGATGCCGATCGCCAGCACCAGCCCGAACAGGCTCAGCGTGTTGATCGAGAAGCCCAGCACGTACAGCGCGGCAAACGTACCCACGATGGACACCGGCACGGCGATCAGCGGAATGATCGAGGCGCGCCAGGTCTGCAGGAACAGGATCACCACCAGCACCACCAGCGCGATGGCCTCCAGCAGCGTGGAGACCACCGCCTTGATCGAGTCGCGCACGAAGATGGTGGTGTCGTACACCGCTTCGTACTTGACGTCGTCCGGGAAGGTCTTCTGCATCTCGTCCATCGTGCCGATCACCGCATCGCGGATCTCCAGCGCGTTGGCACCCGGGGCCTGGAAGATACCGATGCCCACCGCGTTCTTGCCATCCAGCTGCGAGCGCAGGGTGTAATCGCCGGCACCCAGTTCGACCCGGGCCACGTCGGACAGCCGCACCACTTCACCGTCGGTACCGGCCTTGAGCACGATGTCACCGAACTCCTGCTCGCTGCGCAGGCGGCCCTGGGCATTGATCAGGGTCAGGAACTGGCTGTTGGGCATCGGCTCGGCGCCGAGCTGGCCGGCCGAGACCTGCACGTTCTGCTCGCGCATGGCGCGCACCACGTCGCTGGCGGTCAGGCCGCGCGCGGCCACCTTGTCCGGGTCCAGCCAGGCACGCATGGCGTAGTCGCCGCCACCGAAGATCTGCGCGTCGCCCACGCCCTGGATACGCGCGAGCGCGTCCTTGACGTGCAGGCGGGCGTAGTTGCGCAGGTACAGGGTGTCGTACTTGCCCTTCGGCGAGGTCAGGTGCACCACCATCAGGAAGGTGGGCGACTGCTTCTGGGTGGTCACACCCTGCCGCCGCACATCTTCCGGCAGGCGTGCCTGGGCCTGGGCCACGCGGTTCTGCACCTTCACCGCCGCATCGTCCGGGTCGGTGCCCGGGCGGAAGGTGACGGTCATCTGCAGCACGCCGTCCGAACCGGCCACCGACTTGAGGTACATCATGCCCTCAACGCCGTTGATCGCCTCTTCCAGCGGGGTGGCCACGGTTTCGGCGATCACCTTCGGGTTCGCACCCGGGTACACGGTGCGCACCACCACCGACGGCGGCACCACTTCGGGGTACTCGCCGATCGGCAGCATGGGTATGGAGATCAGGCCGGCGGCGAAGATCACGATCGACAGCACCGCCGCGAAAATCGGCCTGTCGATGAAGAAACGGGAAAAGTCCATTAGGGGATTCCTGGGTTTTCACCAACGCCGGCGTGCAGCACCCCTGCCGCTGTCGAAGACGACAGCGGGAGCGGTGCCCCACGGGGCGTTGAAAGACACGGTAGAGCCGACCGTTGGTCGGCTGCTCTTCAATTCAATGCAACAGGCGCAGCCGCCGCAGCCGGCTGCATCGCAACCGCCTTGGCCTGCACCGGCATTCCCGGCATGAACACCTTCTGCACGCCATCGATGATCACCCGGTCGCCGGCCGCCAGCCCCTGCTGCACGATACGCAGGCCTTCGGCGGTGCGGCCCAGCTGGATGTCGCGGCGCTGCGCCTTGCCTTCCTTGTCGACCACGTACACGTACTTGCGGTCCTGGTCGGTGAGCACGGCCTTGTCGTCGATCAGCATGGCCTGGAACTCGCCGCTGCCGAGCAGCTGCACGCGGGCGAACAGCCCCGGGGTGAAGGCGCGGTCGGCGTTGTCCAGCAGCGCACGCACGCGGATGGTGCCGGTGCTCCGGGTGACCTGGTTGTCCAGGAAGTCGACCTTGCCTGCATGCGGGAAGCCCTCTTCACCGGACAGGCCCACCTTCACCGGCAGCTCGCTGTCGCGCTCGCTCGGGCGCTCGCCCTTGCGTGCCATCTGCGCGTACCGCAGGAAGGTGCCCTCGTCGGCGTCGAAGTACACGAACACGGTGTCCAGCGAGACCAGCGTGGTCAGCACGCTCGCGCTGTCGCCCGCGGTGACCAGGTTGCCGGCGGTGACCATCGCGCGGCCGGCGCGGCCGTTGATGGGGGCGCGCACCTTGGTGAATTCCAGGTTCAGTGCCGCCGCATCCAACGCGGCCTGCGCGGCCTGCACGTTGGCACCGGCCTGGTCGGCGGCGGCGCGGCGCTGCTCCCAGGATTCGGTGGAGATGGCCTGCTGGTCGGACAGTTTCTTGGCGCGCTCGGACTCGCTGCGGGCCAGGGTGGACTGGGTGCGGGCGCGGGTGAGTTCGGCACGGGCGCGGTCGTACTCGGCCTGGTAGCTGCGCGCGTCGATGGTGAAAAGCACATCGCCCTTCTTCACTTCGTCGCCTTCGACGTAGTTGACCTTGTCGATGTAGCCGGACACGCGCGGGCGCAGTTCGACGCTCTGCACCGCCTCGACGCGGCCGCTGAAGTCGTCCCACTGGCTGACCGGCTTGACCAGCACCGGCGCGGCGCTGACCTGCGGCGGCGGCGGGCCGGCGGTTTCGGCCTGGCTGCCGCTGCACGCGGTCAGCACCGCGGCGGCCAGGATCGACACGCCGGCCATGGCCAGCCGTCGGGAGAAGCGATGCGGAGTGGAATTGGAGGAAGTCATGAAAGGCATCCGTACGTAGGGGTGGTCAAAGAAAAACAAAAATCACGTGGTACTGCCGGGGGCGGTAGCCTGGGACCTGAACCTAGGTAAAGGTCAAGCGACACCGGCGATGTCGCGCCAGGCGGGAGGTCGGTCCAGTTGCAGCAGTCCACGCGGAAGTTCCGCATCGCGGGTGTCGCAGCGCACGATGGCGCGGTTGTCGACGCAGTTGTCGAGCAGGGAAACCACGCGACGGCCGACCAGCAGCGCGCTCGGCCATTCGATGCACGCGTTGGCGGCGTTGCTCGGCGTGCACACCGGGTTGCACACTTCCAGCATCTGCGCGCGCACGCCCAGGGCCTGCGCTTCCTGGTGCAGCACCTGCGCGTACATGCGCGTGGCGGCGCCGGTGATGGAGCTTTCGCCATAGCCGGCCCACGGCTTGAAGCCGGCCGGGCTGCCGACCAGCACATAGCGGCGCGGGTGGCCTTCACTCTGCAGCAGCGGCAGCAGGCGGCGGCCGGCGTGCACGTGCGGCATCACGTCGGCCTGCAGCGCCTGCAGCAGCGCATCGCCGCTGCGGTCGATGACCCGCCCGCGGTTGTAGGGGCCGCCCATTGCATCGATGACCGCAGCAAGCGTGCGCGGCCGCTGCGCGATGCGTTCGGCCAGGGCCAGCGCCGAGCCATCGTCGGCGAGCGAGCCCAACAGCGTTTCCAGCCCCGGCTCGTCGGCAAACTGCTCGCGCAGCGCTGCAAGCCGGCCCGGGTCGCGGCCAACCACCAGGACCGGGCTGCCGGCCTCCAGCAGCGCAGCCACGATGCCCTGCCCGACGCTGCCGGTGCCACCAAGCACCAGCACTTCGGGGGCCAGTGTCCCGTTCATGGGACTTTAACTCCCGTCGCCGGGATAATCCCAATTCGGCCCAGTCGGCCGCCGCTGCGGGCACCCAGGCGCAGACTGCCGCCGCGCTGCAGGTTGGCGGGCGGGGTGAACTCGCGGAAAGCCTTGCCGGAGAAGGCCGAGGGGCGCTTTTCAACGGTCAGGGCCAGGTCCAGCGAGGGCGTGCGGCCGCCGATGACGCGGCCTAGAATGTTCTGCAACCACATGGTTGGCGTCCTCCAATTCGGGAATGGCGCCAGATTAGTCCTCGAACTCCCCCTTGATTAGTCCGAATTAAGGGGAATAATCGTCCCGTACCCGGCACAATCTTTCGGGCACCCTACCCATCCCCCGATATGGACTCCGTCATGGCCCACGATCTCAACGACACGCTGATCTTCGTCAAGGTGGTCGAGCAAGGCAGTTTCATTGCCGCTGCCAACGCGCTCGGCCTGCCCAAGACCACCGTCAGCCGCAAAGTGCAGGAACTGGAAACGCGCCTGGGCGCACGCCTGCTGCACCGGACCACGCGCCGGCTGGGCCTGACCGAGGCCGGCTCGGTGTACCACGAACATTGCCAGCGCATCGCGCGCGAGCTGGAAGAGGCCGAAGGCGCGGTCAACCAGCTGCAGTCCGGCCCACGCGGCTGGCTGCGATTCACCGTGCCCTATTCGATCGGCATCACCTGGATCGCACCGCTCCTGGGGCAGTTCCACGCCCAGTACCCGGAGATCCAGCTGGACATGCACCTGGGCAACGAAAAGCTCGACCTCATCGCGGGTGAAGCGGACCTGGCGCTGCGCGTGGGCGCCCTGCCCGATTCGAACCTGGTGGCGCGCAAGCTGGGCAGCCTGCGCACGCAGGTGTTCGCCAGCCCCGCCTACATCGAACGCTACGGCGAGCCGCTGCACCCGGACGAACTGCAGTTCCACCGCATCCTGGCGATGCGCAAGGCCCGCAACCTCAACAACAACCGGTTCTTCTGGCAGCTGGGCGAGAACGGCGGCGACCTGCGCGATTTCCCGGTCAATCCGCTGCTGGTGGCCAACGATCCGTCGGCGCTGAATGGCGCGCTGGTCTGCGGTGAGGGGCTGCTGCTCACCGGCGATGTGATGGCCAAGCCGTTCATCGAATCGGGCATGGTGCGCCGTGTGCTGGCGGGCTGGACCGGCCCGGAAGTGGACTTCAACGCCGTGTTCGCCGGCGGTCGGCTGGTGTCGCCGAAGGTTCGCGCGTTCGTGGATTTCCTGGTGGAAAAGCTGAACTTCGACGCCAACTACATGCTGGCCCAGTGCCCGGCGGCGAAGCTGGCCAAGCAGCAGCAGAAGGAAGCCGAAGCGGAGCTGCAGGAGACCGGGAAGCGGATCCTGGAAACGGTGACCGCCTGATCGTCGCGGTAGTGCGGCAGGCGGAGCCGGAAGGTAGAGCCGACGGGTAGAGCCGACTTGTAGAGCCGACGGGTAGAGCCGACTGTTAGTCGGCTACGCGCGAAGCGCGTCTTCCTGCATGCCGACGATGCACGGACGATGCGGCCGACTAACAGTCGGCTCTACAGAAAATGCCGCCCGTTGGGGCGGCATTTTTGCGTTGCATCGACATGGCCGATGCAACGCAGCAATAAAAGGCGCTTGCGCCTTTTATTGCTGCAACGGAATCACGCGGATTTCCACGCGGCGGTTCTTCGCGCGACCAGCGTCGGTGCTGTTATCGGCAATCGGGTACGCCTTGCCGGCACCCAGCGTCTCGATACGCACGCTCTGCACGCCCTGGGCGGTCAGGTACTGCGCCACCGAATCGGCGCGTTCCTTGGACAATTTGTTGTTGACCGCGTCACTGCCAATGCTGTCCGTGTGGCCAACCACTTCGATCATGGTCTGGTTGTACTCGTTCAGCGTGCTCGCCACGCCGTTGAGCGCACCGTAGAACTGCGGCTTCAGCTGCGACTTGCCGAAGTCGAAGGTCACGCCATCGGGCAGGTTGAGCACGATGTTGTCGCCCTGGCGCTGCACGTCAATACCAGTGTTGGCGGTGCGCTCGCGCAGCTCACGTTCCTGCTTGTTCTGATACGCACCCACGCCGGCGCCGGCAAGCGCGCCAATACCCGCACCCACCATCGCGTGCTGGCGACGTTCGGTCGCGCTGTCACCGGTCAGCAGGCCGGCGGCCACGCCGATGGCGGTACCGATCAGCGCGTTGCGGCCGGTGCGGCTCTGCTGCTCGACCGGGTTGCCGTACTGGTCGCTCTGCACGTAGGAACCACCGGTGGCGCAGGCCGACAGGGCGGCAGCGGTCATCAGGGCCAGGGCCACGTTGCGGGGTGCGGATCGGATCATGTGTTTTCTCCTGAAGTGCCGGCGGTCGGCGTGCGAACGGCCAGAAGCATAAACACGCCGGTGCGATGCCGGCATGATGAACACGCACGGATTCGGCATTTCGTTCAGGTTTCCGGCCGTCAGCCGGTGTGGCGATACGCAGCCAGCGCGGCGTCCCGACCGGCGGCCAGGTCCACCAGCGGGACTGCTGGATACCCCGGCGCCAGCTCGGCCAACAGCGCGGGCGACTGCCACGGCGCGAACCGTGCCTTGACCGGCAACGGCGCCAGTTCGGGCACCCAGCGGGTGATGTAACGCGCATGCGGATCGAACTTCTGCGACTGCGTGACCGGGTTGAATATCCGGAAATACGGCGCCGCATCCGCACCGGTGCCGGCCACCCACTGCCAGCCCATGGTGTTGTTGGCCAGGTCCGCGTCCACCAGCGTGTCCCAGAACCAGCGCGCGCCGTGCAGCCAGTGCTGGCGCATGTGCTTGCACAGGAAGCTGGCCACGATCATCCGCACGCGGTTGTGCATGTAGCCGGTGGCCCACAGCTCGCGCAGCCCCGCATCGACGATCGGCACGCCGGTCCGGCCCTGCTGCCACGCCTGCAGCTGTGTCGCATTCGGCTTGGCCCAACTGAAGTTCGCGAACCGCGGGTTGAGGTTCTGTTCGGGGGTCTGCGGGAAGTGATGCAACAGGTGGTAGGAAAACTCACGCCAGCCCAGCTCGCGGATATAGCCATCTATATCGGCATCTCGGCTGGCGCTGCGCTCGGCTTCCAGCCGTCGCACGATCTGCCACGGCGAGACTTCGCCGAAGTGCAGGTGCGGCGACAGCAGCGACGTGCCTACCCGGTCAGGCAGGTCGCGCTGCTGGCGGTAGCCGTTCAATGCACCGTCGATGAACACCGACAGCGCTTCCTGCGCGCCGGTTTCGCCGGGTTGCCAGTGCTCCCAGAACTGCTTGTCCCAGTCCAGCGTCGGCGCCAGTCCCAAGGTGTTCAGTGCCACGCCTTTTGCAGCGTGCGGCGGCAGGGTCTGCGGCAGCCGGGTGGCCGCCGGAATATTCATGCGGGTCAGCGCGTTGCGCCAGAACGGAGTGAATACCTTGTAGGGCCCGCCCTGCAGCGTGGCGATATCCCACGGCTCGAACATCAGGCTGCCGTTGCAGCTGTTCGCCTCGATTCCCTGCTCGCGCAGTTCGCGCTTGATCCGGGCATCGCGCGGTTGCGTGGCCGGTTCGTACTTCCGGTTCCAGTACACCGCCTCGGCGCGGGTTTCGTCGATCAGCGCCTGCAGCTGCGCCTGGCTGTCGCCCTGGCGCAGCACCAGCGCCGACCCGCGGGCACGCAGGTCCGCATCCAGCGCGGCCAGCGAGCGGTGCAGCCATGCGTTCGACGCACCGCCCGGCGCCCATGCGCCCTCCTCATCCGGCGCATGGATGTAGACCGGCACCGGGGTATGCCCCGCCTCCAGCGCGGCCTGCAATGCCGGGTTGTCCTGAAGACGAAGATCACGGCGGAACCAGACCAGAGCTACCGACACAAGCACTGCCTACGCTGAAAGAGAGCCACATGATAGCCATCTGGAGTGAAGGCATTGCACGCGCCCTTCGCGCCACGGCGATGTCCCCTGCACCGCTCGTGCACGGCATACCCGACAAGGTGGGCACATGCCCCAGCCGGTCCCTGCCAAGGCAGCACCTCGTGGTCGCCGGCGCCTTCTCTCCACTTTCCGGAACCACTCCCATGACGCCGATCCAGCCTGCTGTCGCTTATTCCGCTGACGTGGAACAGCGCGCGCCTGACGAAGACGCCACCATCGCCGAACTGGTGGAGGTATTCACCCGCATGGCCGGCGTGGTCGCCGTGCATGAAGGCCATGCGCACCGTGCGGTGCACGCCAAAGGCCATGCACTGCTGCGTGGACGCTTCCAGGTACTCGATGGGCTCCCGCCAGAACTGCGCCACGGCCTGTTCACCAGCCCTGCCGGCTATGATGCGCTGGTGCGGTTGTCCTCGCCCCCGGCCGAACAGCTGCCCGACACGGTGTCCACGCCGCGCGCGATGGCGGTGAAGATCCTGGATGTTCCCGGCGCGCGCGTGGAAGGCGGCGACGAGCAGCACAGCCAGGATTTCCTGATGGTCAACGGCCCGGCCTTCAACACGCCGGGCATCAGCGGCTTCCTGCGTTCGGCCAAGCTGCTGGCCGCCACCACCGAGCGCATGCCGCGGACCAAGCAGGTGCTCTCGGCCACGCTGCGCGGTACCGAGGCGGCGCTGGAGGCGGTGGGTGGCCAGAGCGCATCACTGAAGGCGCTCGGTGGCGAACCGCAGCACCATCCGCTCGGCGAAACGTTCTTCACCCAGGTCCCGTTCCGCTACGGGCCGTACATGGCCAAGTTCTCGTGGGTGCCGGTGTCACCGGCACTGGTCGCGCTGACCGGGCAGAAGCTGCCTTCCGAAGCCGATACGCAGCGTGAGGCGGTGGCCGCGTTCTTCGCCCAGCCCGGCGCCGTGGCCGAGTGGGAGCTGCGCGTGCAGCTCTGCCGCGATCTTGAAAAAATGCCGATCGAAGACGCTTCGGTGGTCTGGCCGGAGGAACTAAGCCCGTTCCAGCCGGTAGGTCGGCTGGTGGTGAGCGAGCAGTCTTCCTGGAACGCCGACGCCGAGGCCAGCGAAGACCGCCTCGCCTTCGCTCCCTGGCACGCGCTGGCGGCCCATCAACCGCTGGGCAACATCAACCGCGCACGCCGGATCGTGATGGCCGCCTCGCGCGACTTCCGCGCCCGGTTCAACCGTTGCCCCATCCACGAGCCTTCGGCACGCAACATTTAGTGCCGCGCCCTGCGTGGCAGCTTCACACGCGCACGCCAGAGCGCAGGAGCCGAAGCTCATCCAACCCCTGCTCGCGCGTGATCGCGTCGCGCAAGTGCAGCTCACGCCGCGCCTTGCGCGTATCCAGCGTCACTTCGACCGCCGAGGCAGCGAACTGCTGCCGGGTCAGCGGACCGCGTACCCGTCCACCACTCACTGCCGCCAGTGCATCGCCCAGCGATGCCAGTGCCCACAGCAGCGCACGCGGGACCGACTTTTCCGGCGCGGCGATCCCCTGCGTTTCCAGCAGCGCGGTGATGAAGGCACGGAACTGGACAGGCTGCTCGTCGGCGATGAAATAGACCTCGCCCGGTCGTGCATGGCGCAGCGCTGCCGAGACAGCCGCGCACAGGGTCGCGATGTGGGTGGTGGAGGTCAGGTAGTTGCCGCCCGAAATCCAGGCAAGCTGTCCGCTCCGCGCCGCGTCGCACAGCTGTGGCAGTGCGGTGGTGTCGTCGCGGCCCCACACGAACCGTGGGCGCAGCACGCTGACCGCAAGGTGTTCGCTGTTGGCTGCCAACGCAACCCGCTCCGCCTCGGCCTTGCTGCGCGAGTAGCCACCGATGGAGCGGCGTGGCAGTGGCGTGCGCTCGTCCACGCCTGGCAACGCGCGCCCGCTGGCCAGCACCGACTCGGTGCCGAGCAGGAGCACGCGGGCGACGCCCGCCTGTCCGGAGGCGTCGATCACCCGGCGCGTGCCATCGACGTTGACACGATGCTGGCGCCCCCCACCGGCCACATGGTCGGTATCGGCGGCCGCATGGACAACGGCGTGGCAGCCCTGCATGCCCGTGGCCAGGTCACCCGAGAGCAGGTCGGCGCGGAATGCCCGTGCGCCGCGCTGTTCGACTGCGCGCGCCGCTGCTTCGCTGCGCGCCAAGGCCACCACGGCGTGGCCCTGGGAGACCAGTGAGGTGATGAGGTTGCGACCGACATAGCCACTGCCGCCGGTAAGGAAAATCCGCTGGAGAGAAGACATGGGGGGTCCTGCAGCCGCTGCCGGGCCGCATTGATGAGTGGGAGAGAAGACAGGTGGGCGTAACGTCGCCCCAAACCGATGGATCAGTCAGGCGGTACCTGCTCCACCAGCCACGCGATGTCCCGCAGCAGCTGTTCCCGCTGTTGCACGGGCCAGCGGTGGTAGTCGAGCGCTTCGAGAAGTTTCAGTCCTTCCAGCGCCAGGTACGCCAGCATCGCGCCACGAGGCTGCTGCGAGGTGGTTTCGACCGCCTCGATCACCTCGCGCTGGTGTTGCTGGAACGGCCCGCGCAGGCTCGAGTCGCCGGCCATGGCCGCCACCAGGCTCAGGGCGACCGGTCGGAAGGCGTCCGGCAACGGCTGTGCAGCGGCCGCCAGCCGCCCCTTGATGACCGGACTGTCATGCGCGCGCACCGCGTCAACCGCGGCCTGGTTCTGGGCACTGTCCCGCTGCAGCGCGCGCACCAGTACGGCCTGCACCAGTGCGGTCTTGCTGCCATGGTCGTACAGCACGCTGGCCTTGCTGATCCCGGCCTCGGCTGCAACGGCCTCCAGGGTAAGCCCGGGAACGCCATGGCGGGCCACCACCCGTTCGGCGGCGTCCAGCAGGTGATTCGGGTCGATGGAGCGCGGTCGGGCCATGCTTTTACCAATTAATATCCGTCCGGATGGATATTAATGGGTCGCCAACCAGGGGTCAATCAACGGAAAGCGCGGACCCCTGCAGGCTTTCCCGCGCGGTGTGGCCGAAGCAGCGCTGGTACTCGCGGCTGAACTGCGACAGGCTCTCGTACCCGACGGCAAGCGCCGCCGAGGTCACGTTGACGGCCTTGGTTTCGAGCAGCCGCCGTGCTTCGAGCAGACGCAGCTGCTTCTGGAACTGCAGTGGCGAGACCCCGGTGACCGCGCGGAAGCGCCGGTAGAACAGTGACACGGACATGTTGCTGGCCGCCGCCAGCGACTCCACCTGCAGCGGCTGACGGAAATGCCGGCGCAGGTCCACCACCGCTTCGGCAATCCGGTGCAGCGTGCCTTCCGGGCGCGCCATTGCCGCAACCTCCGGGCCGGTTGGCCCGGTCAACAGCCAGTAGCTGAGTTCGCGCAACAAAGTGGGCACCAGCACCGCCGCCGCATCGTCGATACGCACCGCTTCAACGATGCGTGCCACGCAGTCCAGCAGCGGCGCTGGCAGGGTATGTACGCTGAGGCCGGAGGCTGCGGCGAGGGCTGACGGCCCCGGGTCCAGCCCGGCCAGCACCTGCTGCAGCACACCCGTGTCCAGCTCGATCGAGACGCCCATGAACGGCTGTGCCCGGCTGGCCGCCAGCACGCGCCCGGTTGCCGGCATCGCGATCCCGGTCACCAGTCCCTGTCCGGCGCGGTAATCGAGGCTGCGTCTTCCGGCCAGAACCTGCTTTGCCCCCTGCACGACCACACCCAACGCAGGCCGGTACAGCGCATGGGAGGGCATCCGGGCACGGCGGGTGGTCGAAACGATCACGCCTGGCAGCGGCGACAGTACACGGTCGCCCTCTCCGGCCGAACGGCTCAGCAGGCTCTCCACTGCGTCATGCAGACGCGTCAGCATGCCACCCCCGCGCGGAGGGGTGCAGGATCAGGCAAATGCCTGCGCGTAACCGGCAAGAGCGCGGCGCGGCACCCCGCGATCATGCCTGCTCGTTCCCCTCGTCTGGTTATCGCATGCACACTGGCTCTCCACTTCTCCCCGCCCGCGTGGCCCTGGTCACCGGCGGCAACAAGGGCATTGGCCGCAGCATCGCGCTGCAGTTGGCCACGCGCGGTTGGGACGTGATCTTAACGTACCGCAGCGACCCCGCCGCCGCCCGCAGCGTGGCCGCGGACATCGCACGTCAGGGCCGCGACGTGATGACCCTGGCGCTCGACGTCACCGACAGCGGGAGCTTCCCGGCATGCCTGGCCGCGATGACCGGTTGGCTGCAGTCCCGAGGCCAGGGCCGGAAGCTCGACGCGCTCATCAACAATGCCGGCGCGCACGCACCGGCACCGTTCGGTGCAATCACCGCCGATGACATCGACCTTCTGCATGCGCTGCATTTCAAGGGGCCGCTGCTGCTGACCCAGGCGCTGTCACCGTTGCTGGCCGACGGGGCGCGCATTGTGAACCTGTCCAGCAGCCTCACCCGCCACACCGCCGCCGGCAGCCTCGTCTACGCCGCCATGAAGGGCGCGCTGGAGGTGATGACCCGCTATCTGGCGCTGGAACTGGGTCCGCGCGGCATCACCGTCAACGCGGTGGCACCCGGCCCCACGCAGACGGATTTCTTCGGCGGCGCGGTGCGCGACAACCCCGACGTGCAGCGTTATGTCAGCGACCACACCGCACTCGGGCGCCCGGGCAACGCCGAGGATATCGGCGCGATGGTGGCCGCGCTGGTCGGGCCCGACAACCACTGGGTGACCGCGCAGCGGATCGAGGTGGGCGGCGGGATCCTGCTGTAGGCCCGGGCGGTGCTGAGGCTCAATCGCCCTTGGCGCGGCGTTGCTGCGCGTCGAAGCGCTGCATTGATTCGCGCATGAGCGCCTTGGCTTCGGCCGCGTTCCCCCAGCCGCTGAGTTCCACTGGATTGCGCCCTTCCGGCAGGTCCTTGTAGACGCGGAAGAACGCTTCGATGCGCTGGCGTTCGATCAGCGGCAGGTCCTGCAGGTCGCGGATGTTGGCGTAGGTCGGGTCAATCTTGTCGGTCGGCACGCCGATCACCTTCTCGTCGTGCTCGCCTTTGTCGACCATCTTCAGGTAGCCGATCGGGCGGAAGCGCACGATCACGCCGGGATGCAGCGGCTCGCGGGTCAACACCAGTGCATCCAGCGGGTCGTTGTCGCCGGCCAGGGTGCGCGGCATGGAGCCGTAGTTGGCCGGGTACGCAACCGGCATCGACTGGAAGCGGTCGACGTGGACCAGGCCGTCTTCCTTGATTTCGTACTTGGTGAAGCTGCCGGCCGGGATTTCCACGGCCAGGTTGGCTTCCTCCGGCGCTTCCTTCGGCTGGGCGGCCAGGAAGGGGTGCAGCACCGCGTTGCTGGCGAGGCTGGCGCCGGTGAGCAGCAGCAGTGCGGCGGCCAGGGCGATCAGGGCAAGTTTGGGTTGCGGGTTCATGGCAGTCCTTATTCCCAGCAGCGGTCGGCACGACCCTTCAGGGTCTGGGTGCGCGTGCAGTCGCGGGGGGCGATGCGGCCCTCGGTGAGTTCGGTCTTGCGCTTGCTGCCGTCGGCCTCGCGGTTGAGTTCGAAGCCGTCGTACAGGCGGCCGGTGACCGTGCGTGCTTCATAGCGCAGGTGCCGTGGATCGATCGTGAGCACCTGGTACAACTGGGTGTCCTCACCGACCGGCGCCATGGTGGCGCGCGCTTCATCGGAGAGGCGGTACTGCTTGGGGCCGGCCACGGTGACGATGTACTGCGGCGTGGCGGCCTGCCCTTCCCCACGGCGGCCGTAGGTGTGGTCGTGTCCCTGCAGCACCAGGTCGACCTGGTGGCGGCGCACCACCGGCAGCAGCACATCGCGCAGCTCGGCGTTCTCGCGTCCTTCGCGCGGCGAATAGAACGGCTGGTGCAGCAGCACGATGCTCCACGGGTGTGGGTTGTCGGCCAGGACCTTGTCCAGCCAGGCTGCCTGCGCCTGCGCGGTGCCCAGGTCGAGCGCGGAGGTGCCATCCAGGACCGCGATGCGCACGCCCTGGTAGTCGAACCAGTAGGTGCTGGTATCTGCGGCATCGACGCCATTGCGCGGCAATGCGAACGTTACCGGCCAGTGCCGGCCCATTACGCGGCGTTCCTGCGGGGTGTCCTCGAACTCCTCGAAGTACTCGTGGTTGCCGATCGCCGGGGCCACCGCGGTTTCCTGCGGCAGCCAGCCGGCAGCGGCAAACCACTCGCCCCACTCGCTGTCATCCACGCCGTCACCGCCACTCACCAGGTCACCGGCGAACAACGTCAGGCGCGCCTCCGGTGCCGCCTTGAGGCCGGCCCGCAGTACGCGCGACACATGGCTGAGGTTCTTGTTCTGGGTGTCGCCGAAGTACAGCAGGGTCAGTGGCTGGTCGGCGCGCCCGGCGGTGCGCAGCTGGTTCCAGGCGCTCCACGTCCCCTTGCCCTGCACCCGCCACTGATACAGCGTATCGGGGGCCAAGCCAATCACGTCGGCACGGTGGTGGTGGGAGCGGCCCAGCTCGGTGTCCAGCGGCGTGGTGACGGCGGTCACCCGGGTCGGCGTGCCGACATCGGGCGAGTCACCGGCAACCACCCACTCCAGCACCGGGGCGCGCACCGAGCTGTCGGTACGCCACGCCACGGCGAAGCCGCGCGATGCGTCCTGCGCCGGCGATGCCACGATGCGGTCCGGGAAGCCGGTCGCCGCGTAATGCCGGTTGCCGGCCGGCACCTGGGTGTTCGGTTCGGCCTTGCCCTCCGGCCTGGCCCAGCTGGACGCGCTGCCCAGCAGCAGCACTACCGCGAGCGCGCGGGCGCATGCATGGATACCGCTCACTTTGCACACTCCAGCGGCAGCGACAGCTGTTTGGCCACGCTGGCCCAGTCGAACGCGACCACGCCCTGGTCGTCATGCACGGCATACAGCGCGCCGTGCGGGAAGCGCGGCGAGGCGGCCTGGTCCAGCCAGATGCCGTCGGTATTGGCCACCGTGTTGCCCTGGAACGCGCCGACATGCTTGAAGGTATGCCGGTCGAACAGGTGGAACACGCTGCGCTGCTTGCCCTGCTCGGTGGTGATCCACCAGCCGTCCGTGCCGCAGGTGCGCAGCATCACGCCTTCGGCCTGCGCCTTGAACGCATCGCGGCCGAAGGTGGTGCCGCTGAATTTTCCTTGCAGCGAGTACACCTTGATTTCGCTGGCATAGGTTTCGTCCTCTTCGGCGATCAGCAGGCGGTCGTTGGCCGGATCGCCCCAGATCGATTCAACCACGCGCAGGGCGCCCTTCTCGCTGGTGTCGCCGATGCTGCCGACCAGGCTGGCCTGCACCTTGCCGTCCGCCACCTGCAGTGCGTAACGACGCACGCGCTTGTCCAGTTCGGCCAGCGGCGGCAGCACGTCGTTGCCCTGCGCATCTTCGCCGGCATCGTAGGAATCGGTCACGTACACGTCGTAGCCGCTGGCCTGCTTGTTGACCCACAGTCCATACGGCTTGCGCAGGTCATCGGCCGCGAACGTCCCCTGCGGGGTGAATGACGGCAGCTGCAGCACCTGCACGCGGTGGTTGTCGCGCTCCACGATCAGCACCAGGTCATCGACCACGGCGATGCCGTTGGGGCGGACGAACTGGCCCGGCGCGGTGCCGGTGCTGCCGACATCGCGCAGGTGCGCGCCGGTCTGGCCGTCATAGACCACCAGCTTGTCAGTGGCCTTGGCCGTGGCGATCAGCCACACCTGCCCTTCCGGCGAGGTCCAGCTGGCCGGCGAATCGATGTTGTCGGCAGGCGTCATCGGGGTGAGGAACGCTTCGGCGACAGTAGCCACCGAGCGCCCGGTGGTCGCCGCCGGGTCTGCTGCCGGTGCGTTCGATGCCGCCGGTACCGGCGTGACGGCCGGTTTGCAGCCAGCCAGCAGCGCCAGCGCGAGCAGGCCCAGTGCGGGACGTGCGCGCATCACAGGGCCACCTTCAGGCCGAGCGCGTAGGTGCGGCCGTATTCTTCATTCTGCAGGGTGCGCGAACGCACGCCCTGGTAGAGCTCCAGCGGCTTGTCGAGCAGGTTCTGCGCTTCCAGGTACACGCTTACGTTGTCGGTGATCTTGTAGTCCAGGCTGAAATCGAGCTGGGTATTGGGCGCCACGAAGATGTCGTAAGCGCGGCTGTCGCCCAGCGTATCCAGGTATTCGCTGCGGTACACCGCGGCCAGGCGGGTGCTGAAGCCGGCCTTCTCGTAACCCAGGTGTGCGCTGTACACGTGTTTGGAGGCACGCGGCAGGGTGAAGTCCTCGTCCGCACGGCCATCCAGGCCCGGGTCGAAATCGGTGTCCAACCAGGTGCCGCTGGCACCGACCAGCAGGCCATCCCAGCCGGCGGGCAGGAAGCTGAGCTGCTGCTGCCAGTTGAACTCGGCGCCGTAGACCTTGGCCTTGTCGCCGTTGATCACGCGGGTGACATCGAAGCCCGGGTATTCGGGATCGCTGTCGCTGACGGTGTTGACGATGTAGCCGTCGATGGATTTATGGAACAGGCCCAGCGAGAGGATTCCGGTGCTGCCGATGTAGCGTTCGAGCGACAAGTCCACGTTCGTGGATTCGTACGGATCCAGTTCCGGGTTGCCCAGCCGCACTTCCTCGTCGCCGCGGTTGTAGCCGATGCGCGGGGCGATGTCGCCGAACGACGGGCGCGACACGGTCTTGTTGGCGGCTGCGCGCAGCACCCAGTCGCTGCCGGCGTCGTAACGCAGGTGCAGGCCGGGCAGCACGTTGGTGTAGCTGCGGTCGGCGCTGAGCGGGGTCACGGTGTAGCTGCGGCCGTTGGCGGCCACGTCCACCTGGTTGCCGGTGGCCTGGAACTGGGTGTTTTCCACCCGCACGCCGCCGATGATGCGCAGGTTGCCGACGTCCCAGGTGCCCATGGCATAGCTGGCGAAGATGTCTTCGCTGGCGGTGTAATCCTCTTCCAGCGAGGTCATCGCATTGGCGCCGACATCCTGCGGTCGGGCACTGTACTGGCTGCCGAACCGGGCCCAGTAGCGACGCATCGCATCCGAGCTCATGCCCTGGCCGAGGCTGCCGCCACGGTGGTCGGGCGTGGCGGTGGTCCAGTCGGACAACGCCACGTCCGGACCCACGCGCAGTTCGCGCTCGTCGGTGTCCACGTCGCGGTCGCGCCAGCGGCCCAGCAGGCCGAACTTGTAACTGCTGTTGTCGCCGTCGAAGCGGATGTTGACCTGGGCGCTGTGCTCCTTGTCGTCCACGCGCTTGGGCGAGACCACGAAACGGTCGAAGTCGTAGTTGCCGTTGTCCATCCAGCTGGCATCGCTGAGCGTGTAGCGCGGGATGCCGCTGTTCTGGTCCACGGTGGCGGCCAGGTCATCGCCGTTGTACTCGAAGCGCGCTTCCATCTCGTCGTTGACGCGTTCTTCGGTACGGGTGTAACCGACCTTGTAATCCAGCACGGCGTTGCTCAGGCGGTTCTCGCCGCCCAGGCTGGCGGCGAAGGTGTTTTCCTTCTTGGTGCGGTAGCGCATGCGCTTCTGGATCGCATCGGCCGGCAGGTCGTCGACCCGGAACTGGTTGTTGCCCAGCGCGGTGACCTCGCCGTCCCCGAAGTTGAAAATGGTGCGCTGGCGGGTTTCGGCGTCGTCGAACTGGCTGTACAGGGTGCGCAGGTAGTACTGGCTGTCTTCGCTCGGGCGCCAGTCGAAGTTGAGGTTGGCGCCGATGCGCTTGCGTTCGATCTCATATTTGCGGTGCTGCAGGCTGTTGGCGAACAGCTCGTCTTCGCTGCCGCCGTCGAATTCGCCGTACTCCACTTCGCTGTTGTCGGACTCGAACCTGCGGTTCTGGTAGTTCACGCCCAGCGCCACGCCGAAGGTATCGGCGAACACTTCGCTGTAGTTGAACGCGGCCTTGGGGCTGGTGTGCCCGGACAGCTCCTGGTGGCTGGCTTCGATCTTGCCGCGCAGGCTGCGTCCGTCGCGGTCAAAGGCCGAGGCGGACTCGACCAGGATAGCGCCGCCGATGGCGTCGCCGGGCATGTCCGGAGTCGGCGACTTGACCACGCGCAGGCGTTCGGTCGAGTCGGAGGGGATCACGTCCAGCGGTGCGGCGCGGCTGGAATCTTCGGGCGTGCCCACGGCGATGCCGTCGATGCTGACGCTGTTGAGGTTGGCATCCAGGCCGCGCACCACCACGAAACGGCCCTCGCCCTGGTCACGGGTGACGCTGACGCCGGGCAGGCGCTGCAGCGATTCGGCCACGTTCTTGTCCGGGTAGACGCCCATGGCATCGGACGATACCGCGTCCTGGATGGCGTCGCTGCTGCGCTTGAGGTCGACCGCGCGGGTCTGCGATTCCAGCTGCGGGCGCACTTCCACCCGGTCCAGTTCGGTGGCTGCCGCAGCGCCGGCGAGCTCCCCGCTCGCGGCGGCCACGGCAGGCGCGGTGGACAGGACGAGCAACGACAGGCTGATGGCCAGCCCCAACGGCGATTTGTTCTGCACGGCTTCCCCAACGGTGTAAAGATTGGGTCAGCACGGTATGTCCGGGAGGTTGCATGAACGTGACACCGGTGGCGATTGTGACGTTCGGGGGCGGGCTATGGCCGGCCATGGCACCGGTGCGGCAAAATGGCGTTCTCCCCGTTTTGTTGGCATTCCCATGAAAATCGTCGAAGTTCGCCACCCGCTGGTGCAGCACAAGATCGGCCTGATGCGCGATGCGTCCCTGAGCACCAAGGACTTCCGCGAGCTGGCCAACGAGCTGGGCGGCCTGCTGGCCTACGAGGCCACCGCCGACCTGGACACCGAAGCGCACACCCTTTCCGGCTGGGCCGGCCCGGTGACCGTGCAGCGCATTGCGGGGGCGAAAATCACCGTGGTGCCGATCCTGCGCGCCGGGCTGGGCATGCTCAGCGGCGTGCTGTCGCTGATTCCGGCGGCGCGGGTCAGCGTGGTCGGCCTGCAGCGGGATGAGGAAACCCTGCAGCCGGTGCCCTACTTCGAGCGCCTCACCGGCCGCCTGGAAGAGCGCGATGCGCTGATCCTGGACCCGATGCTGGCCACTGGCGGCACCCTGATCGCCACCATCGACATGCTCAAGCGCGCCGGGGCGCGGCGGATCAAGGGTATTTTCCTGGTGGCCGCGCCGGAAGGCATCGCGGCCGTGCAGGCGGCGCACCCCGACGTGGAGATCTTCACTGCCGCGATCGATGCGCGGCTCAACGAGAAGGGCTACATCCTGCCGGGCCTGGGCGATGCCGGTGACCGCATCTTCGGGACCCGCGTGGCCGGTTGATCCGCGCGCTGTCAGGCCAGCGCGCGGGCCTTCAATTCACCCTGTTCGTGGGCGGTACCGAACCGCCCTTTCTCATCGCGGGTGACCTGGGCCAGCGCGCATCCGGGGTCGTGGGTAAAGAACAGGTGCACGTTGCGCGCCAGCTTGTCTTCCAGGAAGCTGCGCTTCTCGTCGATCAGCAGTTCGGCGTTGCGGTCGTAGCCCATGGTGATCGGCACGTGCACCCATGAACGCCCGGGAATCAGGTCGGCACAGAACACCACGCCACCGCGCGGCTCGCCCTGGACCTGTTCGGGGCCGACGATCTCGGCCAGCATCAGGCCCGGGGTGTGCCCGTCGCTGAAGCTGAAACGCACGCTCCTGCCGAGCGTGCGCGAATACGGTCCCTGCACGATCTCCAGCCGCCCGCTGTCGCGCAGCAGCTGCGGCAGTTCGGGAATGAAGCTGGCGCGGTCTCGCGGGTGCGGATCCAGCGCGCGTTCCCAGTGTTCGGCACCGACCAGGAAGGTCGCGTTGGGGAACAGCAGCTCCGGCGCGCGGCCTTCGCTCCACGGCGCCAGCAGGCCACCGGCGTGGTCGAAATGCAGGTGGCTGAGCACCACCACGTCGATGTCCTCATGCTCGAAGCCGGCTTCGCGCAACGATTCGATCAGCACGTGGCTGGGTTCCTGCACGCCGTAACGATCGCGCAGCTTCGGCTCGAAGAACGCGCCGATACCGGTTTCGAACAGCACGGTCTTGCCAGCCAGCGGGCTGGCCAGCAACGCGCGGCAGGCCAGTTCGATCCGGTTGAGATCGTCCGGTACCGCCCATTTTTCCCAGACCGCACGCGGCGCATTGCCGAACATCGCGCCGCCATCGAGCTTCTGTGAGTTACCGCGGATGGACCATAGTTTCATCGGTAAATTATCCGGCGGGCTGCGTTAATAATTCGCTATCCGCCGGCATGAAAAACCCCGCCGTGGCGGGGTTTCTGGTTTACCGTGCCACCCCAGGAGCGACCGCTCCCGAACCGACCGGGTTGCGCGGGTCGCTGCCCACGCTGAGCTGGTTGCTGCGGCGGTTCCACTCCACCGTCTGCAGGTTGCCCCACACATGGCTGGAACCGCGCCCGCCTTCGGCGCTGTCGCCGGGCAGGTCGATCTTGTGGCCCATCGCCTGCAGCTGCTTGATGGTGCCCGCATCGAACGCACCGGTTTCAGCCTCGATCACGTCCGGCAGCCACTGGTGGTGGAAGCGCGGCAACGCCGCAACCTGCTGGGCGTCGAGGCCATCGTCGTAGCCCAGCACGCCCAGCAGCACCATGGTGATGATGCGGCTGCCGCCCGGGGTGCCGAGCACCACGACCTTGTCGGCCGATTCCATGAAGGTCGGGGTCATCGAGCTGAGCATGCGCTTGCCCGGCTTGGGCGCGTTGGCCGCATAGCCCATCACGCCGAACGCGTTGGGCGTGCCCGGCTTGAGCGCGAAGTCGTCCATCTCGTTGTTGAGCAGCACGCCGGTGCCCGACGGAATCAGGCCCGAGCCGTACAGCAGGTTCACGGTCTGGGTGGCGCCCACGCGGTTGCCCTGCTGGTCAATGATCGAGAAGTGGGTGGTCTCGTCGTCTTCCAGCGGAGTCGGGTTGCCCGACAGCAGGTCGCTGGGGGTGGCCTTTTCCGGGTGGATGGTGGCGCGCAGGCCCTGGGCGTAATCGCGGCTGGTCAGCACCTTCTGCGGAATCTGCACGAAGTCCGGATCGCCCAGGAAGAAGGTGCGGTCACGGAACGCGCGGCGCATCGATTCCACCACCAGGTGGGTGCGGTGGGCCGGATCCATCGCCTTCAGGTCCCAGCCTTCCAGGATCTGCAGCATCGAGGCCAGTGCGATGCCACCGGACGACGGCGGCGAGGCGGTGGTGATCTTCCAGTCGCGGTAATTGAACACGATCGGTTCGCGCTGCTTGACCCGGTAGCCGGCCAGCTCGTCGGCCGTCCACTTGCCACCGGCCTGCTTCACCCCGGCCAGCAGGAGCTTGCCGGTCTGGCCCTTGTAGAAGCCATCGAACCCGCCTGCGGCCAGGCGCTCCAGCGTCTGCGCCAGCTCCGGCTGCTTGAACACATCACCTTCGGCGATCGGCTTGCCATTGCGCAGGTACACCTCGCGCGTGCCGGGGTAGCGCTCCATCACTTCACGGCGCGAGGCATAGCCCTTGGCCATGCGCGCATACACCGGGAAACCCTCGCGGGCGATGCGGATCGCCGGGGCCAGCGATGCCTGCAGCGGCAGCTTGCCATGCTTGGCCGACAGCTCCACCAGCGCCGCCGGCAGGCCGGGAATGCCGGCCGACCACGGGCCGTTCACCGACCGGTCGCGGTCCAGCTCGCCCTTGGTGTCCAGGAATGCTTCGGGGGTCGCGGCGGCCGGCGCGGTCTCGCGCGCGTCCAGCATCACGTCCTTGCCGGTCTTCGCATCGTGCAGCAGGAAGAAGCCACCGCCGCCCAGGCCGGAGCTGATAGGCTCAACCACTGCCAGGGTGGACGACACCGCTACTGCGGCGTCAAACGCGTTGCCGCCCTTGGCCAGGATCTCCATGCCCGCTTCGGTGGCCAGGTGATGCCCGCTGGCGATGGCGGCGCCTTCAGGATGCGCGGCCAGCGTGGCCTGCGGCGCAGGCTCGGCGGCCCACAGGGCCGGTGTCCACAGCAGGAGCAGCAGCAACCAGCGACGGGAGGGGGTGTTCATTCGGGCGCAGACTCCACATAGAGTTCGGGATGATCGCGCTGGAGCCCATGCAGCTTGGCCAGCAGCGCTTCCTGGGTTTCGGGAATGTCCGGATCGGGATCGATGCATTCCACCGGGCAGACGACCACGCATTGCGGTTCGTCGAAATGCCCCACGCATTCGGTGCAGCGTGCAGGGTCGATCACGTAGATGGTTTCACCCATCGAGATGGCCTGGTTGGGACAGGCGGGCTCGCATACGTCACAGTTGACGCAGAGCTCATTGATTTTCAGCGACATGGCGTTACTCCACGCCAGTGCCGGCAGAGGAAAACCGGCCTGCGCAGCTGCGCGGGCCGGTCAACGGCGGCGTCCACGAAGGACGCCGCCCGGGCCGCGCACACGTGCGCGGCCGCCATGGCACGGCTTACTTGGCTTCGACGAAGATGTACTCGGCGCCGGTCGGCTGGACGATCGACTGGACGCGGGCGTTGTCGGCCGCCTGGCCGATGAACACCACGCGCACACCCTTCATCGAGTCGGCGGACACGTCCTTGAACACGGCCTGGATCATGTCGGCCATCTTGCCCGAGGCGGACGAACCGAAGGCCAGCATGTTGCCCGGCTGCACGCCACGGGCGACAGCAGCGGTGGCGCTCTCGACCTGGCGGTCGTACTTGGCCTGGAACTCCGGATCCGATTCCGGGGACAGGTAGTACAGGAACGGGCTGTTGGTGATGTTGCCCATGTTCTGCACGGCGACGGACTGCAGGTACTTCTTCCAGCCCGCATCGTCATCCTTGGCCGGGGCGACGAGCGCCTGCTGGGCATCGGCGACCGGTGCGGCTTCTTCCTTCTTGCAGGCGGTGAACGCCAGCGCGAACGACGCGATCAACATGGCACGCATGGTGTTGTTCATGGAGTCTCCCTCTTGGTGATGCTTGGTATGTGTGGGTCTTGGGGTTTACGTGGGGCCAGACTTCGCTTCGCGGACCTTGCGCAGCGCCTCGAGCACCGAAGCCGGCACGAAGCCGGACACGTCGCCGCCAAGACGGGCGATCTCGCGGACCAGCGAGGACGAAATGAAGCTGTGCTGCTCGGCCGGGGTCAGGAACAACGTCTCGACCTCCGGAATCAGGTGGCGGTTCATGCTGGCCATCTGGAATTCGTATTCAAAATCGGAGACCGCGCGCAGGCCGCGCAGCAGCACCCCGCCCTGCTCGGAGCGCACGAAATGTGCCAGCAGGGTGTCGAAACCGCGCACTTCCACGTTGCGGTGGTGGGCCAGCGCATCGCGCGCCAGCGACACCCGCAGCTCCAGCGGCAGCGAAGGCCCCTTGGACGGGCTCTGCGCCACGCCGACCACCAGCTTCTCGAACAACGGCGCGGCCCGGTTCACCAGGTCGATGTGACCGTTGGTGATCGGATCGAAGGTGCCCGGGTATACGGCGATGCGGCGGTTGGCTGCGGTCATGCGGAAGCTACGCGTTCTGATCTGGTGAAAGTGTAGCAGTGGCGCGCCTGTACAGGGCAAAGCGGACCTCGCGGGTGCCGCCCTCCCGGTGCAGCAGCCAGCCCGGCGGCAGGCGCAGGGTCTGCCCGGCCGGCGACTCCAGGTACAGCCAGGCATCGGCCGCCAGGTGCGGACCCAGCCCGGCCAGCACGGCCTCCCACAGCCCGTCGGCGAACGGCGGGTCGACGAAGGCGATGTCGGCCAGCCCCGACGGCCGCTGGCCCAGCCAGTGCAGCGCATCGCCCTGCACCACCTCGATCTGGCCCTGGGCGCCCAGCCTGGCCACCGATTCGCGCAGCTGGCGGGCCAGCGCGGCATCGCGCTCCACCAGCGTGGCTTGGGCCGCTCCCCGCGACACCGCTTCCAGTCCCAGCGCGCCACTGCCGGCGAACAGGTCCAGCACCCGGGCCCCGCCCAGGCGCGGCATCAGCCAGTTGAACAGGGTCTCCCGGACCCGGTCGCTGCTGGGCCGCAGGCCCGGCGCCAGCGGCACCGGCAGCTTGGTATTGCGCCATTTGCCGCCAATGATGCGGACCTGGCCTGTGGAAGAACGAGAATTCATATGTCGTGAAGAATACCGTAGAGGAAAGCCCCCTGAGTCAGGGGGCGGCCGCGAAGCGGCCGGGGTGTGGGTGCTGAGTCACAGGGGGCCCACGGTTCGCGCAGCGAATCGTGGGTGCGGCGTCGCGCATGCGATGGCGCAACCATCTTGAAATCGGGACAATCCGTCCTTACCCCTTGTGCAGCCGCCGCGCCGGGCGCGGCACCGTCCAAGGAGCACTCCCCGATGACCGAGCAGACCCACAAAGAAACCCTGGGCTTCCAGACCGAAGTGAAGCAGCTGCTGCAGCTGATGATCCACTCGCTGTACTCCAACAAGGAAATCTTCCTTCGCGAGCTCATCTCCAACGCCGCCGATGCCTCGGACAAACTGCGCTTCGAAGCGCTGACCCAGCCGGGCCTGCTTGAAAGCGATGGTGAACTGCGCATCCAGGTCAGCGTCGACCCGCAGGCGCATACCCTGACCATCGACGACAACGGCATCGGCATGAGCCGCGACGAGGCCATCGCCCACCTGGGCACCATCGCCAAGTCCGGCACCGGCGACTTCCTGCGCCAGCTGTCCGGCGACCAGAAGAAGGACTCGCAGCTGATCGGCCAGTTCGGCGTCGGCTTCTACAGCGCGTTCATCGTGGCCGACCAGGTCGATGTCTACTCGCGCCGCGCCGGCCTGCCGGCCAACGAAGGCGTGCACTGGTCCTCGCGCGGCGAGGGCGAGTTCGACGTCGAAAGCATCGACAAGCCCGAGCGCGGCACCCGCATCGTGCTGCACCTCAAGGATGACCAGCAGGACTTCGCCGATGCCTGGCGCCTGCGCGGCATCATCAAGAAGTACTCCGACCACATCGGCCTGCCGATCCAGATGGCCAAGGAACACCACGACGACGACGCCCCGGCCGAAGTCGAGTGGGAGACCGTCAACCGCGCCAGCGCGCTGTGGACCCGCCCGCGCACCGAGATCAGCGACGCCGAGTACCAGGAGTTCTACAAGCACGCCGCGCACGACCACCAGGACCCGCTGGCATGGAGCCATAACAAGGTCGAAGGCAAGCTCGAGTACACCTCGCTGCTGTACGTGCCCGGCCACGCGCCGTTCGACCTGTACCACCGCGACGCGCCCAAGGGCCTGAAACTGTACGTGCAGCGCGTGTTCGTGATGGACCAGGCCGAGCAGTTCCTGCCGCTGTACCTGCGTTTCATCAAGGGCGTGGTCGATTCCAACGACCTGTCGCTCAATGTGTCGCGCGAAATCCTGCAGTCCGGCCCGGTCATCGATTCGATGAAGTCGGCACTGACCAAGCGCTCGCTGGACATGCTGGAAAAGCTGGCCGCCGACAAGCCCGACGTGTATGCCGGGTTCTGGAAGCAGTTCGGCCAGGTGCTGAAGGAAGGCCCCGCCGAAGACTTCAACAACCGCGAGAAGATCGCCGGCCTGCTGCGCTTCGCCTCCACCCATGACGCCAGCGGCGAGCAGAGCGTGTCGCTGGCCGATTACATCAGCCGCATGATCGAAGGCCAGGACAAGATCTACTTCCTGACCGGCGACAGCCACACCCAGGTCAAGGACAGCCCGCACCTGGAAGTGTTCCGCAAGAAGGGCATCGAAGTGCTGCTGCTCACCGACCGCATCGACGAGTGGCTGATGGGCTACCTGACCGAGTTCGACGGCAAGTCGTTCGTGGATGTGGCGCGTGGCGACCTCGACCTGGGCGCGCTGGAAACGGCCGAAGACAAGCAGGCGCAGGAAGAGGCCGCCAAGGACAAGCAGGGCCTGGTCGAGCGGATCAAGGGCGCGCTGGGCGATGACGTGGCCGATGTGCGCGTGTCGCACCGCCTGACCGATTCGCCGGCCATCCTCGCCATCGGCGAGCAGGACCTGGGCCTGCAGATGCGCCAGATCCTGGAGGCCAGCGGCCAGAAGGTGCCCGACAGCAAGCCGGTGTTCGAGTTCAACCCGGCCCACCCGCTGATCGGCAAGCTGGACCAGGAAGCCGATGCCGCCCGCTTCGGCGACCTGAGCCGGGTGCTGTTCGACCAGGCCGCGCTGGCTGCGGGCGATACGCTGAAGGATCCGGCGGCTTATGTGCGCCGGTTGAACAAGCTGTTGCTGGAATTGTCGGTTTAACGCGGTACGTGGTGGCCGGCACCGCTTGGGCCGGCCAACGGCCGGCGCTACGAATTGCTGCGTGGCCTTTGGGGTCGCGGTTAACCAACCCTGGGCTTCGGATGCGTCTCGGTAGCGCCGGCCGTTGGCCGGCCCAGGCGGTCCGTCACCGTGCGACCCGTCCGCCGCTCCACGCGGGCCTTACGGGCCCGGGTGGTAGCATATCCCCCTGATTTCAGCGCCGAATCCCATGCTCAGTTTCTTCCGTCGCAAAAAGCCCCAGGACGCTCCGCAGGACGCGCCCAAGACCCAGCACTACACCGCTGAGGAACTGGCCGCCGCGTTCCCGTCCGCCGCCACCGAGGCCGAGCCGGTCGTACCGGCCGCAGCGCCCGCCGTCGAGCCCACGCCCATCGCAGCACCGGTGGCGACGCCCGGCGTCGACGCAGCCGCTCCCGTGAGCACGCCAGCGGCCCAGGTCGATGCACCCCGCATCGAAGCCGTGCAGGCGGCACCCACCCCGCTCTATCCGCCCGCCCCGGTCGTGGTCGCCACCGATATCGTGCAGGAAGCGGTGCAGCCGCTGGCCGCCCCGACCGCCTTCGATGAAGCGGCACCCGCCGCGCCCGGCAAGACCGGCTGGCGCGACCGCCTGCGCAACAGCGTCATCGCACGCAGCTTCGGCGGCCTGTTCTCGCGCAACCCCAAGCTCGACGACGACCTGCTCGATGAGCTGGAAACCGCCTTGATTACCGCCGATGTCGGTGTCGGTGCCACCACCGCACTGGTGGAAGGCCTGCGCAAGCGCATGAAGGCGCGCGAATTCACCGACGCCAACGCCTTGTTGAAGGCGCTGCGCGCCGACCTGATCGCGATCCTGCAGCCGGTCTCCCGCCCGTTGGTGATCGACCGCAGCGCAAAGCCGTTCGTGATCCTCACCGTCGGCGTCAACGGCGTCGGCAAGACCACCACCATCGGCAAGCTGGCCAAGCGCTTCAAGGACGATGGCCACAGCCTGATGCTGGCCGCCGGCGATACCTTCCGCGCCGCCGCCGTGGCGCAGCTGCAGGCCTGGGGCGAGCGCAACGGCGTGGCCGTGGTCGCCCAGGGCCAGAACGCGGATGCCGCCTCGGTGGCATTCGATGCGCTGCAGGCCGGCAAGGCACGCGGCACCGAGGTGCTGATCGCCGATACCGCCGGCCGCCTGCATACCCAGGGCGGGCTGATGAACGAGCTGGGCAAGATCCGCCGCGTCCTGGGCAAGATCGATGAAAGCGCGCCGCACGAGGTGCTGATGGTCATTGATGGCACCACCGGCCAGAACGCGCTCTCGCAACTGCGCCAGTTCCATGCCGCGGTCAATGTGACCGGCCTGGTGGTGACCAAGCTGGATGGCACCGCCAAGGGCGGCGTGGTGTTCGCGCTGGCGCGCGAATTCGGCATTCCGATCCGCTTCGCCGGCATCGGCGAGCGCCCCGAAGACCTGCGCGTGTTTGACCCGGAAGCGTTCGTGGATGCGTTGCTGCCGGAAGCGCTGGGCGGTTGATGTCGCCCGCCATCGCCGACGCGTTCGTCGACCGGCTGCTGCCGTGGTTCGACGGCCATGGCCGGCATGACCTGCCCTGGCAGCATCCGCGCACGCCGTACCGGGTGTGGCTGTCGGAAATCATGCTGCAGCAGACCCAGGTCGCCACGGTCATTCCGTACTTCCTGAAGTTCCTTGCCGTGTTCCCCACCCTGCCCGACCTCGCCGCCGCCAGGAACGACGCGGTGATGGCGCAGTGGGCCGGCTTGGGCTACTACGCCCGCGCGCGCAACCTGCATGCCGCCGCGCAGCGCTGTGTCGAACTGCACGGCGGCGAGCTGCCGCGCGACGTCGATGCACTGCATGCACTGCCGGGCATCGGCCGCAGCACCGCCGGTGCGATCCTCAGCCAGGCCTGGAACGACCGCTTCGCGATCCTCGATGGCAACGTCAAGCGCGTGCTCACCCGCTACCACGGCATCGAAGGATTCCCCGGCCTGCCGGCGGTCGAAAAGGTGTTGTGGGCGCTGGCAGAGCTGCACGTGGAGCATGTCCCCGGCGGCCGTCTGGCCGATTACACGCAGGCGCAGATGGACCTGGGCGCCACGGTCTGCACCCGCAGCCGGCCGGCCTGCGTGATCTGCCCGCTGCAGGACGACTGCGTGGCGCGCCGCGAAGGCCGCAGCGACCAGCTGCCCACCCCGAAGCCCAGCAAGGTCCTGCCCGAACGCGAGGCGGTGGCGCTGCTGCTGCGCGATGCACAGGGCCGCGTGCTGCTGCAGAAGCGCCCGGACACCGGCATCTGGGCGCAGCTGTGGACGCTGCCGCAGGCCGACAGCGGCACCGCACTGCAGGACTGGTTCGATGCGCACGTATTGGGCTCACTGGAAGATGCCGAAGAGCTGCCGGTGCTGCAGCACACCTTCAGCCACTATCGCCTGCACCTGCAGATCCTGTCGCGGCAGGTGGATGGCCTGCGCAATGACATTGCTGGCCTGCGCTGGGTCCCGGCGCACGAGCTGCCCAGCCTGGGTCTGCCCGCGCCGATCCGCAAACTGCTGGAAAGCGGAAGTAGCCGTAAACTACGCGCTGCAACGACTTTGAAGAGGATCGAGTAGCCCATGGCCCGCACCGTTTTCTGCCAGTACGAACAACGCGACACCGAAGGGCTGGATTTCGTGCCCTATCCCGGCGAGCTGGGCCAGCGCATCTTCAACGGCATCGGCAAGACCGCCTGGGCCGCGTGGCTGGCGCACCAGACGATGCTGATCAACGAAAACCGGTTGTCGCCGCGCGATCCGAAGCATCGCGCGTTCCTGGAAGACGAGCTGGTGAAGTACCTCTTCAGCGGTGGCGCCGAGAAGCCGGCCGGGTTCGTTCCCGAGGCCTGACAGCAGCGACCGACCTATTCGGCAGGCGGCGTTTGCCCTGCTTCGCGCTCCTGCACCTGCGCCTGGCGCATTTCCTGCTCCGAGGAGCGCAGCGCCTTGACGTCCAGTGGGCGGATCACGCCGATGAAGCACGGAACGCTCGGGCCGTGGTTGGGATCGCGGACCAGCACCCGGTCGAAGCGCGATGACACCTGCCCGGTCTGGCTGGTCAGCCCGATCGCGGTAGCGTAACTGAGCCCGTAACACGGGCCGCGCAGTTCAATGAGATAGGCCTCGCTGGGGCGGGTCCACACCGCCAGCGCGCTGTCGCCCAGTTCGGTCCAGCCATTGAGCGAACCGAAGTAGCGCATCGACGGTTGCGGCGGGCCGGCGTGGGCGCGGTACAGCTCCAGGCGTTCGGCGCTGCTCAGGCGGCCGGTGGCACAACCGGCCAGCACCAGACCCATTGCAACAACGGCGACAAGCGTTTTCATGGCACCTCCGCGGTGGGGAACAAGGCGATCATGCACCCGCTGCCGCCGGCCCGCAGGTTCGGGCGGGCGGCTGTTCAGCTGCCAGCTCAGACCTCGGCGTGGGCCAGGGCGTGCAGCCGGCCTTCGCGCAGTTCCAGCACGCGGTCCAGCTTGCGCGCCAGGCTGCGGTCGTGGGTCACCAGCACCAGGCTGGTGTGGTGGGCGCGGTTGAGGTCCAGCATCAGCTCGAACACGGTTGCGGCGGTCTTGTCGTCCAGGTTGCCGGTCGGTTCGTCGCCCAGCACGCAGGCTGGCCGGTTGACCAGCGCACGGGCCACGGCGGCCCGCTGGCGCTCGCCACCGGACAGCTCGCCCGGCTTGTGCTCCAGGCGGTGGCCCAGGCCCACCGATTCCAGCAGTGCCTTTGCGCGCGAGCGGGCATCGGCCACCTCCTCGCCGCCCAGCAGCACCGGCATCATCACGTTTTCCAGCGCGGTGAATTCAGGCAGCAGGTGGTGGAACTGGTACACGAAGCCCAGCGCGCGATTGCGCAGGCGGCCGCGCTGGCTGTCGGACAGCGACGACATCTGGTTGCCGGCCACGAACACTTCGCCGGCGGTCGGCGTGTCCAGCCCGCCCAGCAGGTGCAGCAGCGTGCTCTTGCCGGCGCCGGAGGCACCGATGATGGCGACCGTCTCGCCGGCGGCCACGCTCAGGTCCAGGCCGTTGAACACCGGGGTCTGCATGCGGCCTTCGGCGTAGGTCTTGGCCAGCCCCTGCGCGCGGATCACTTCGTCGCCGCGGTTGATCGGCTCATTCATAGCGCAGGGCCTCCGCCGGCTGGGTGCGGGCAGCGCGCCACGCGGGGTACAGGGTGGCCAGGAAGCTCATGACCAGCGCGATGACGGTGATGATGACGATGTCCGGGGTCTGCATGTCGGTCGGCAGGCCGGTGATGTAGTACACGTCCTCGGGCAGCAGCTTGACGTTGAACAGCGTCTCGATCGCACCGAGGATGCGCTCCAGGTTCAAGGTCAGGGTGATGCCGCCGACCACGCCGAGCACGGTGCCGAAGATGCCGATCAGCGAGCCCTGCACCATGAAGACCTGCATCACCCCGCCCGGGGTCAGGCCCAGGGTGCGCAGGATCGCGATGTCGGCCTGCTTGTCGGTGACCAGCATCACCTGCGAGGACACCAGGTTGAACGCGCCCATGGCGATGATCAGCGAGAGCAGGATGCCCATCACCACTTTTTCCATGCGCAGCGAGTGGTACAGGTTGGCATTCTGCTGGGTCCAGTCGCTGACCCGGTAGCCGCCGCGGAGGTTGTGGGCCAGGTCCACGCCCACGTCCAGCGCCTTGTCCATGTCATGCAGCTTCAGGCGCACGCCGGTGACCCCGTCCATGCGCAGCACGCGCTCGAGGTCGGCCATGTTGGCGTAGGCCACGCCGCGGTCGATCTCGTTGTAGCCGGCCTCGAAGATGCCGCTGACGGTGAAGCGCTTCAGCCGCGGCATCGCGCCCATCGGGGTGCCCTGCACTTCAGCCAGGGTCACCAGCACGGTGTCGCCGACATCCACGCCCAGCCAGATCGCCAGTTCCTGGCCGACCAGCAGGTTGTAGCTGCCTTCCTTCAGGCTGTCGAAGCTGCCCTTCTTGAGCTTGGTGTTGATCACCGACACCGCCGGCTCCAGCGCCGGGTCGATGCCCTGCACGATCGCACCCTGCACGCGGGCGCCGCTGAGCATGGCCTGGATCTCGATGTACGGCGCGGCACCGGCCACGCGCGGATCCTTGTGGGCCACCTCGACCGCATGCTGCCAGTCGGCCATGGGCGCGCCGTCGGCGGTGATGGTGGTATGCGCGGTCATCTGCAGCAGGCGGTCGCGGATTTCTTTCTGGAAACCGCTCATCACCGCCAGCGTGGTGATCAGCACGGTCACGCCCAGCGCGATGCCGAGGATCGAGGCCATGGAGATGAAGGAGATGAAGCCGTTGCGGCGCTTGGCCCGCAGGTAACGCAGGCCGATGGCTACTGGTATGGGTTTGAACATGCAGGTACGCCGGACAATTCACCCTATGGTGCCATCACGGAGGTGAACGCGGAATGGGACGGGCCCGGATCGCCAGTCGCAGTTCACGTCGGCGCGGCGGCGGCAGGGTGTCGGGCCAGAACAGGCAGGCCTGCCGGCGGCCGTGCCGGCGCCAGCTTAGCTGCAGCAGCGGGCCGCGGTCATGCAGGGAGATCCCTTCCACCGGCTCGCCATCGATCTGGGCTGGGCTGTCGCCGGGCGGAATCAGGATCGAGCGCATCGGGCGGCGTCGATAGCGCCAGCCCTGCAACGCGCCGCCCGCCGCGGCCAGCAGGCCCAGCGGCCAGTGCGCGGCGGCAGGCAATGCGCTGGCCTGAACGGCCCAGGGCAGCAGCAGGGCAAACAGCAGGTGCGCGGCGGTCTGCCAGCGCGACGGGCGCCACTCAAGCCGGCAGGGAGCGGATCCGGGCGATGAGGACGGTGAGCTCGGCATCCGGGCATACCTCGTAACCCATGAACCAGCGCCACAACTTATCGTCTTCGCAGTCGAGAAGCCGCAGGAAAACCTCGCGCTCTTCAGTGGGTGCAGTGGCCCATTCGCGGTCGAGGTAACGCTCGAAAAGCTGGTCGAGCTCGCGCATGCCGCGGCGGCAGCGCCAGCGGAGTTTCTTGAGGAGGGTGGCTTCGTCCATTTCGGTGATTCCAGACTGGAGCACGTCATCCGGGTGCGCGGCAGTACACGGGCGCGTGGCGACGCGCTGAAAACAAAGGCGCCCCCTATGTCAAGGGGGCGCGGCTTCGCCGTCATGCCTTGGCAGCCACGCAGGGCGTGGCTCTACGATCAGGCGCGGCGCGCCATCATGAGCTTCTTGATCTCGGCGATCGCCAGCGCCGGGTTCAGGCCCTTCGGGCAGGTCCGGGCGCAGTTCATGATGGTGTGGCAGCGGTACAGCTTGAACGGGTCTTCCAGGTCGTCCAGGCGCGCACCGGTGTCTTCGTCGCGCGAGTCGACGATCCAACGGTAGGCCTGCAGCAGGATCGCCGGGCCCAGGTAACGCTCGCCGTTCCACCAGTAGCTCGGGCAGCTGGTCGAGCAGCACGCGCACAGGATGCACTCGTACAGGCCGTCCAGCTTCTTGCGGTCTTCCGGCGACTGCAGGCGCTCACGGTCCGGCGGCGGCGGGGTCTGGGTGCGGATCCACGGCTTGATCGAGGCGTACTGCGCGTAGAAGTGGGTCAGGTCCGGTACCAGGTCCTTGATCACGCTCATGTGCGGCAGCGGGTAGATCGGCACTTCGGCCTTGCCGCAGTCGGCGATGGCGCGGGTGCAGGCCAGCGTGTTGGTGCCGTCGATGTTCATCGCGCACGAACCGCAGATGCCCTCGCGGCACGAACGGCGGAAGGTCAGGGTCGGGTCGATCTCGTTCTTGATCTTGATCAGCGCGTCCAGGACCATCGGGCCGCAGGCGTCCAGATCGATCTCGTACGTATCGGTCCGCGGGTTGCTGTCGTCGTCGGGACTCCAGCGGTAGATCTTGAAGGTACGGGTGTTCTTCGCACCGCTCTTGGCGGGGAAGTGCTTGCCCTTTCCGATCTTGGAATTCTTTGGGAGGGAAAACTCGGCCATGGCTGTTCTCGTTGGCTCAGGCGGCTCGCGCTGCAATGCAGGCGCGGCTGGCTCGGAAGGTGAGGAAGTCGATCCGCATGGCGCTTAGTAGACGCGCGGCTTGGGCGGGACCACGTCCACGTCCTTGCTCAGCGTGTACATGTGCACCGGGCGGTAATCGAAGCTGCACTTGCCGTTGTCGTCGACATTGACCAGCGTGTGCTTCTGCCAGTTGACGTCGTCGCGGTCCGGGAAGTCCTCGTGCGCGTGTGCGCCACGGCTTTCCTTGCGCTGTTCGGCCGAGTTGATCGTCGCCACCGCGTTGAGCAGCAGGTTGTTCAGCTCGTAGGTTTCGATCAGGTCCGAGTTCCACACCAGCGAACGGTCCGACACCTTGACGTCCTGGAAGGAGTCGAAGATCTCCGACATCTTGGCGCAGCCCTCTTCCAGCGTCTTGCTGGTACGGAACACCGCCGCGTCGTTCTGCATGGTGCGCTGCATGCGGTCGCGGATGACCGAGGTCGGGGTGTCGCCGTTGGCGTAACGCAGCTTGTCCAGCAGGCCCAGCGCCTTGTCGCACGCATCCGACGCCAGCGTCTTGTGCGGCTGGCCCGGCTTGATGGTGTCGGCGCAGCGGTTGGCCACCGCACGACCGAACACGACCAGGTCGAGCAGCGAGTTGGAGCCCAGGCGGTTGGCGCCGTGCACCGACACGCAGGCCGCTTCGCCGATGGCGTACAGGCCCGGCACCACGGCATCGGGGTCGTCGCCGACCTTGCGCACCACTTCACCGTGGTAGTTGGTCGGGATGCCACCCATGTTGTAGTGCACGGTCGGGATGACCGGGATCGGCTGCTTGTGCACGTCCACGCCGGCGAAGATCCGCGCGCTTTCGGCAATGCCGGGCAGCTTGTCGTCGATCACGCCCGGGCCGAGGTGGGTCAGGTCGAGCAGGATGTGGTCCTTGTGCTCGCCGACGCCGCGGCCTTCGCGGATTTCGATGGTCATCGAACGCGACACCACGTCGCGCGAGGCCAGGTCCTTGTAATGCGGTGCGTAGCGCTCCATGAAGCGCTCGCCGTTGCTGTTGCGCAGGATGCCGCCTTCGCCGCGCACGCCTTCGGTGATCAGGCAGCCCGCACCGTAGATGCCGGTGGGGTGGAACTGCACGAACTCCATGTCCTGCATCGGCAGGCCGGCACGCATGACCAGACCGCCGCCGTCGCCGGTGCAGGTGTGGGCCGAGGTGGCGCTGAAGTAGGCACGGCCGTAGCCGCCGGTGGCCAGCACCACGCCGTGGGCGCGGAACAGGTGCAGCGAGCCGTCGGCCATGTCCAGCGCGAGCACGCCGCGGCACACGCCTTCCTCATCGAAGATCAGGTCGAGCGCGAAGTACTCGATCATGAAGCGCGCGTTGTGCGCCAGCGACTGCTGGTACAGCGTGTGCAGCATGGCGTGGCCGGTACGGTCGGCGGCGGCGCAGGTGCGCTGCGCGGACGGGCCTTCGCCGTACTTGGTGGTCATGCCGCCGAACGGGCGCTGGTAGATCTTGCCGTCTTCGGTGCGGCTGAACGGCACACCGTAGTGTTCCAGTTCGATGATGGCCGGAATCGCTTCGCGGCACATGTATTCGATCGCGTCCTGGTCGCCCAGCCAATCCGACCCCTTGATGGTGTCGAAGAAGTGGTAACGCCAGTCGTCTTCACCCATGTTGCCCAGCGCGGCGGAAATACCGCCCTGCGCGGCCACGGTGTGCGAACGGGTCGGGAAGACCTTGGTCAGGCAGACCGTCTGCAGGCCCTTGGCGGCCAGGCCGAACGTGGCACGCAGGCCGGCGCCGCCGGCCCCCACCACGACCATGTCGTATTTGTGTTCCGTAATCTTGTAAGCGGACATCTACTCTGGATTCCTGTCTTGGTGCCTGACTCAGGCAACGCCGAGCGCAATGCGGGCGACCGCAAAAACACTGACGATCGCGCCCAGCACGGCAATGAACTTCACCGTGGTCTGCAGCGCCAGGGCCAGCAACGAATTATGGATGTAGTCTTCCAGCACGACCTGCAGGCCCAGCTGGGCGTGCCAGAACATGGCCACCAGGAAGCCCACCAGCAGCACCGCGTTCCACGGCTTGGACACCGCGTCGGCGGCGGTCACGTAATCGACGTTGACCAGGCTCAGCACGAAGATGAGGAACCAGATGGTCAGCGGGACCAGCGCGGTGGCGGTCAGGCGCTGCAGCACGAAGTGTTCGGTGCCGGTCTTGGCCGCGCCAAGGCCACGCACGTTCTTCAACGGGGTACGGAACTTGTTCATGCGGTCGCTCCCATGAAGACATAGGCCCAGACCAGCGCGGTGATCACCAGGCTGGCGATGACCGACATCCAGCTGCTGCGCACGAAGGCCGGAATGCTGAAGCCGATCGCGAAGTCCTGCACGATATGGCGGATGCCATTGCACAGGTGGTAGGCGAAGGACCAGGTCCAGGCGAACAGGAACAGCTTTCCGTACCAGCTGCCGGCGTGGCCGGTGAAGCAGTTCCAGGATTCAGGACCCATCATCAGGGCGAGCAGGCCGCCAGCGATGATCAGGGCTCCAACAGACAGAAAGATGCCGGTGGCTCGATGCAGGATCGAGGTGGCCATCTGAATCTGCCAGCGATACACCTGAAGGTGCGGGGAAAGGGGACGTTCTCTGGCGGCCATTCGCTGGGCTCGTTGTCTCGGCTGGGCGGCACAATTGCCGCGTTGGCTCAATGCTGATCAGAAATCGATGCAGCGTCCGTTTTTCTCCCAATCGCCATACCGCACCGGATCGAGTCCGCCGCGGCCACCGATTTCCACAGGCGCCACCGGTGTAACGGCGAGCGGCTGCTCCTCCGGTACCAGCGGGGCTTCAGGATCGATATCGGGAGTGGGGGTTGTTTGGCCTATCATGGGTGGTCTCGCAACGCACAAATTTTAGACCCCGTTCACGTGCCTGACAACCTGCCCTTCGATTTCAGTGGTTTTCCGCGCCTTTCCGGTCACGCGCTGCTCAGCCTGCGCGGTGTGGATGCGGCGGCGTTCGCCAATGCCCAGTTCGCCAGCGATGTCACCGCCTTGCCCGTCCGGCACTGGCAGTGGAGCGCCTGGCTGAGCGCCAAGGGCCGCACCCTTGCTGTGTTTCAGCTGTTGAAGCTGGACCAGGAGCACGTGCTGCTGGTGCTGGCCGACGGCGACGCCGATGCGATTGCGTCGCAGTTACAGCGCTTCGTGTTCCGTCGCAAGGTCAAGATCGAGGTGCGCACCGATCTGGCCGTGGCCGGCAGCTTCACCGCGCCGGAAGCGGCGTCTGGCGCGGCAATTGCGCTGGAGGGTGACTCGCTGGAGCTGGATGTGGGCAGCGATGCGTTGCCGCGCACCCTGAAGATCGCACCCGCGCCCGCGGATGCATCGCCGGCCGATGCCGCGTTCGAACTGGCCTGGCGCCAGTCCGACCTGCGCTACGGGGTGCCGCGACTGGATGCCGACCAACGCGAAACCTGGACCCCGCAGCAGCTGGGGCTGGACCGCCTGAACGGCTACAGCGTCAAGAAGGGCTGCTACCCGGGCCAGGAAATCGTGGCCCGCACCCATTTCCTGGGCAAGGCCAAGCGCGCCCTGCAGCTGCTGCGCGTGGCCGATGGCACCGCCAGTGGCGCGAAGGTCGAGCAGAACGGCGCCGCCGTTGGCACGGTGGCGAGCGTGGCCGGCGACCTGGCGCTGGCGGTGCTGCCGCTGGAGATGGCCGAAGGGGCATTGAGCGTCGGCGGCGCCGAAGCCCACGGCGTGCCGCTGCTGGACGGCCTCGCCCGCTGACGGGCGACACGACCAACGGTCGTGTCCTACCAACTGTCCATTTCCCGGTAGGTCACGACCGTTGGTCGTGACCGGATCCATCACACGTCGTGGTTCAACCGCTCGCCGGAATCCGCATCGAAGAAGTGCAGCCCCTGCGGCTGGATCGCCACGCGGATGGTGCCGCCCACCGCCGGCAATGCCTGCGGCGCCACGCGCATCACCAGCGCCTGGTCGCCATGGGTCATGTTGACGAAGATCTCGTTGCCCACCGGCTCGATGCCGTCGATGGTCGCTTCAAACGCGTTGGCATCGCCCGGCACGGCCGGCTGCAGATGCTCCGGCCGGACCCCGACCGCCAACGTCCGCCCGATCCAGGACGGGTCGATGGTCGCAGCGCCCAGCGGCGCGCGCAGCGTGCCCTCCTGCACTACTACCCCGCCATCCACGCGCTGCAGCGTGCCGCGCAGCACGTTCATCGCCGGGCTGCCGAGGAAGCCGGCCACGAACAGGTTGGCCGGGCGGTCGTACAGCGCCATCGGCGTGTCGATCTGCTGGATCACCCCGTCCTTGAGCACCACGATCCGCTGGCCCAGGGTCATCGCTTCCACCTGGTCGTGGGTCACGTAGATCATCGTGGTGCCCAGCTTGCGGTGGAGCTGCGCGATCTCGGTGCGCACGCTGTGGCGCAGCTTGGCATCCAGGTTCGACAGCGGCTCATCGAGCAGGAACACCGCCGGTTCGCGCACCAGCGCACGGCCCAGCGCCACGCGCTGGCGTTGGCCGCCGGACATCGCCTTGGGCAGCTTGTCGAGCATCTCGGTCAGGCCCAGCGTCTGCGCCGCTTCGTTCACGCGCTTGGCGATGGTCGCCTTGTCGTGGCCGCGCAGCTTCAGGCCGAAGGCCAGGTTCTCGGCCACGGTCATGTGCGGGTACAGCGCATAGCTCTGGAACACCATGGCGATATCACGGTCTTTCGGTGCCACGTCGTTGACCACGCGGTCGCCGATGCTCAGCGTGCCACCGCTGATTTCCTCAAGGCCGGCGACCATGCGCAGCAGGGTCGACTTGCCACACCCCGACGGCCCCACCAGGACCATCAATTCCCCATCGGCTACTTCAAAGGTCGCGCCCTGGACGGCCACCTGGCCGTTGTCGTACACCTTGCGCACGCCCTGCAACTGCACTTTTGCCATATCACCCATTCCAGTCCGCCCGCTGCCGGGCTGTTGATGCGGAACTGCCTTCGGCCCTCCCGATGGCAGGTCGATGGCGTGGTGCCGCATGACGGCGACCACTGCAATCGAATACAGTCTGCTCATTCTGCCATGTAAACGTTTTCACGTGGCAGTATCCAATGGTCGGTCATGACCGCGTCGCTGTCAGGACGTGACATGCCCCATGATGGGCGGGCCCGCACCTGTTCATGTTGCGATTGCAGCAACCGGACACCGCGGCCAGCTTGACCCCCGAGAACATAGACGAGAAGCGATTGACAACGATGTCACCCGGATCTGAAACTCGAGCGATGCACGATACCCTCTTCCTGTTTGGCGCCACCGGCGACCTCGCCCAGCGCTACCTGTTCCCTTCGTTGCTGCGCCTGCTGGGCGACGGCCTGCTGCCGGAAGACTTCAAGGTCCGCGCACTGGCACTGTCCCCGCACGACACCGACGCGTTCCGCCAGATCCTGCGCCCGCGCCTGCAGCAGGCGATGCCGGCGGCCAGCCTGGATGACATCCAGTCGCTGCTGGACCGCATCGACTACCGTTCGGTGGACCTTCGCGATCCGCAGTCGGTGGCCGCCTCGGTCAGCGACTTGGTCGACCGCAAGTGCGTGAGCTACCTGGCCATTCCGCCGGGCCTGTACATCTCCACCTGCGAGGGCCTGGCCCTGGGTGGCGCGCTGGCCGCGCCGGCACGCCTGATGCTGGAAAAGCCGATCGGCAGCGACAGCGCCAGCGCCGAACAGATCCTGACCACCATCGGCCAGTGGATCGACGAAGACCGCGTGTTCCGTCTGGACCACTACCTGGGCAAGGCGGCGGTGCAGAACCTGATCGCCCTGCGCTTCGGCAACACGCTGCTTGAGGCGGTGTGGAACCGCAACTACATCGAATCGGTGCACATCCTGGTCGCCGAAAGCGAAGGCGTGGATGGCCGCGATGCCTACTACGCGCGTTCGGGCGCGCTGCGCGACATGGTCCAGAGCCACATCCTGCAGCTGCTGTGCCTGGTGGCGATGGAACCGCCGGCGTCGCTGGAAGCCGACCGCATCCGCGATGAGAAGGTCAAGGTGCTGCGTGCGCTGCGTCCGCTGGATGCCAAGCATGCCGCGCGCGACAGCGTGCGCGGCCGCTACACCGCCGGCACCATCAACGGCCAGCCCGCGCAGGCCTACCAGCCGCCGGAAGGCAGCGATGTGGAAACCTTCGCCGGGGTCACCGCGCATATCGACAACTGGCGCTGGTCCGGGGTGCCGTTCCACCTGGTCACCGGCAAGCGCCTGGCCGAGCGCACCACCCGCGTGGTGGTCAACCTCAAGCCGGTCACGCATTGGCTGTTCGAACGGCCCGACCGGGCAAACGCCACGCCCAATCGCATCACCTTCCAGCTGCAGCCGCAGGAAAACATCGAGCTGGGCCTGATGAGCAGCCTGGCCGGCCCGGAGTGGGGCGCGCTGGAACTGCACCCGCTGGAACTGGAACTGTCCGTGCCGACCGGCCTGCACCGCCGCATCGCCTACGAGCGCCTGTTCCTGGATGCCTTCAACGGCAACCATGCGCTGTTCGTGCGCGACGATGAGGTGCGTGCCGCCTGGGCCTGGATCGACAGCGTCAGCGATGCCTGGAAGGAAGCGCAGCTGCCGCTGCAGCCCTACCCGGCCGGCGAATGGGGTCCGGAACAGGCGTTCGGCTTCCTGCCGGCCGATGTGGATGCCGAGGCCAACCGCAAGGATCGCGCATGACGGTGTCGACCCAACCGGCGCTGGTGGCCGATATCGGGGGCACCAACGCCCGCTTCGCGCTGGCCGACACCAGCCTGGCCGCGCCGCTGCTCAAGGACAGCATCCGCGAATTCGTGGTCGCCGATTTCCCGTCGCTGGGCGATGCCGCACGGCATTACCTGGAGCAGATCGGCGCCGAAGCACGCCGCGGCGTGTTCGCCGTGGCCGGCCGCGTCGACGGTGACGAGGCGCGCATCACCAACCACCCGTGGGTGATCTCGCGCATGCGCACCGCGCACATGCTCGGCTTCGATGGCCTGCACCTGATCAACGACTTCGCCGCGCAGGCGATGGCGATCTCGCTGCTGCAGCCGCAGGACGTGGTCCAGGTCGGCGGCGCGGCGTGGGTGCCGGGCCAGCCCGGCCAGCCGCGCAACTACGCGGTGATCGGCCCGGGCACCGGGCTGGGCGTGGGCGGGCTGATCCTGCGCCACGGCCGCTGCTACCCGCTGGAAACCGAAGGTGGCCACGTCAGCTTCCCGCCCGGCACGCCGGAGGAGATCCGCATCCTGGAGATCCTGTCCGAGCAGTTCGGCCGGGTCTCGAATGAACGCCTGATCTGCGGGCCGGGCCTGGTCAACATCCATCGCGCGGTGTGCGAGATGGCCGATGTCGACCCGGGCCAGCTGCAGCCGGTGGACGTCACCGCGCGCGCCCTGCATGGCGACCCGCAGGCGATGCGCACGGTGGACCTGTTCTGCGCGGTGTTCGGCGCCATTGCCGGCGACCTGGTGCTGATCCAGGGTGCCTGGGACGGCGTGTTCCTGACCGGCGGACTGGTGCCGAAGATGCTCGATTCACTTCAGCATTCCGGCTTCCGCCAGCGCTTCGAGCACAAGGGCCGGTTCTCGTCGATCATGGCCCGGGTGCCGTCGCTGGCGGTGATGCACCCGCACGCGGGCCTGCTGGGCGCGGCCGCCTACGCAGCCGACCTCGAACGCGACCTGCCAGGAGGCGCCGCATGAACGCACTTGAAGATTCCAACCGCTTCACCCTGATCCGGCACACCGACGCCGATGCGTGGATCGAGACGATCGCAGCCGAAATGGCGCAGATCCTCAACCATGACATCGACGCTGCCGGCCGGGCCCGGATGCTGCTCTCCGGCGGCACCACGCCGGCACCGGTGTACCAGGCGCTGGCCGAACTGGACGTGCAGTGGGACCGGGTCGAAGTCAGCCTGGTCGACGAGCGCTGGCTGTCGCCGCAGGACCGCGACAGCAATGCCTGGCTGGTTCGCCAGAGCCTGCTCAACCGCGCCGAGGGCGCACACTTCGATCCGCTGGTGCGGGTGGGCAAGCCGTTGCCGGAATGTGTCTACACCGCCAACCTGCAGGCGCAGCACACCGAGGCACCGTCGCTGGCGGTGTTCGGCATGGGCAATGACGGGCATACGGCATCGCTGTTCCCCGGCTCGAAGGACCTGGCCCGCGCGCTGGAAAGCACCCTGCCCTACGCCGCGCTGGATGCCACGGGTTGCCCGGGATCGAACCAGTGGCCGCTGCGCATCACGCTGACGCCGCACGGTATGCGCCAGTGCCGCCAGCGGCTGCTGCTGCTGCGTGGCAAGCAGAAGCTGGAAGTGCTCAAGCAGGCGCTGGAAAGCAACAACGCAGCGCTGTATCCCATTCTCAACGCGATCGATCTCGATGGCCGCCCGACGCTGCGCATCCACTGGTGCGACTGATTCGATGCCGCTGTCATTCCGTTCGCCCTCTCATAGCCGGTAGCCAATGAGCCTGCACCCCAAACTCCATGCCATCACCGAGCGCATCGTCCAGCGCAGTGCCGCGTCGCGCGCTGCGTACCTGGCGGGCATCGACGCCGCGCTGCGCGACGGTCCGTTCCGTTCGCGCCTGAGCTGCGGCAACCTGGCCCACGGCTTTGCGGCCTGTGGCCCGACCGACAAGAGCCGCCTGCGCGGCGGGGTCACGCCGAACCTGGGCATCATCACTGCCTACAACGACATGCTGTCGGCGCACCAGCCGTTCGAGCATTACCCTGAAATCCTGCGCGAGACCGCGCGTTCGGTAGGCGCGACGGCGCAGGTCGCCGGCGGCGTGCCGGCGATGTGCGACGGGGTCACGCAGGGCCGTGGCGGCATGGAGCTGTCGCTGTTCTCGCGCGATGTGATCGCGCAGTCCACGGCGATCGGGTTGAGCCATGACATGTTCGACAGCACCGTCTACCTGGGCGTGTGCGACAAGATCGTGCCGGGGCTGTTGATCGGTGCGCTGGCGTTCGGCCACCTGCCGGCGATCTTCCTGCCGGCCGGGCCGATGACGCCGGGCATTCCGAACAAGCAGAAGGCCGAGGTGCGCGAGCGCTACGCGGCGGGCCTGGCCACGCGCGAGGAGCTGCTGGAAGCCGAAGCGGCGTCGTACCACGGGGTGGGCACGTGCACGTTCTACGGCACGGCCAATTCGAACCAGACGCTGCTGGAAGCGATGGGCGTGCAGCTGCCGGGCGCGTCGTTCGTGAATCCGGAAACGCCGCTGCGCGATGCGCTGACGCGGCATGCGGCGGTGCGTGCGCTGGAAATCTGTGCGCTGGGCGATGATTTCCGGCCGTTGGGCCGGTTGATCGATGAGCGCGCAATCGTCAATGCGGTGGTCACGCTGATGGCCACGGGCGGTTCGACCAACCACACGATCCACTGGATCGCGGTGGCGCGGGCGGCGGGCATCGTGCTGACGTGGGACGACATGGACCAGCTGTCGCAGCTGGTGCCGCTGCTGGCGCGGGTGTACCCGAACGGCGAGGCGGACGTGAACCGCTTCGCGGCTGCAGGCGGCACGGCGTTCGTGTTCCGCGAGCTGATGGACGCGGGGCTGATGCACGCGGACCTGGTGACGGTGGCCGAAGGCGGCATGCGCCAGTACACGCAGGATCCGGCGCTGCGCGACGGTGCGCTGACGTGGATCGAGGGCATTGCCGAGAGCGCGGACCGTGAGGTGGTGCGCGGGGTGGCGGAGCCGTTCGAGGCACAGGGCGGGCTGCGGCTGCTGCGCGGCAACCTGGGCCGTTCGCTGATCAAGCTGTCAGCGGTGAAGCCTCAGTACCGGACGATCGAGGCGCCGGCGGTGGTGGTGGATGCGCCGCAGGTGCTGAACAAGCTGCATGCGGCGGGAATGTTGCCGCAGGATTTCGTGGCGGTGGTGCGTTACCAGGGGCCGCGTGCGAACGGGATGCCGGAGCTGCATTCGCTGGCGCCGTTGCTGGGGCTGCTGCAGAACCAGGGCCGGCGTGTTGCGCTGGTGACGGATGGTCGCTTGTCGGGCGCGTCGGGCAAGTTCCCGGCGGCGATCCACATGACGCCGGAAGCCTCGCGCGGTGGTCCGCTGGGGCGGGTGCGCGAGGGCGACATCATCCGGCTGGATGGTGAGGCGGGCACGCTGGAGGTGCTGGTGGACGCGGCCGAATGGGCAGCGCGCGAGCAGGCACCGAACACGGCACCGGCGGCGCACGATCTGGGCCGCAACCTGTTCGCGATGAACCGCCGCCTGGTGGGTCCGGCCGACCAGGGCGCGATTTCGATTTCGTGCGGTCCGGCGGCTGACGACGGCGACATGTGGAATTACGACGCCGAGTACGAGCTCGGGAATGACGCTGCTGCTGCGCTTGCGCCGCACGAGTCGAAGGACGCCTGACGGTTCTACTGCGAAGAGCGGCGGTTGGGTCTGCGTGGGTGAGGCAGCGGCGGGGGTCCCCTACGGGACACGCCGTGAACCCATCCATGGGGGCTCGTAGAAAACATCCATGTTTTCTACGGTCCCTACGGGGACCCCCGCCGCTGCCTCACGACACATTGCGGCGCCTTCTTATTTCAAGAATCAAACGGCGTACCGCTCCCTCGGTCGCGCCGACCGTTGGTCGGCCCACGGGGTCTACGACAACACACCGGCAATCGGCAGGCGTTGAATCCTGCCATCCAATGCTTCGAACAACCGAAAGGCTTCCCTATGAACATCGCAGATCATCAAAAACGCGCTGAATCGCTGTTGCTTGCCGCCGGCATCCTGCCGGTCGTTACCGTGCATACCCTCGACCAGGCACGTGCGGTCAGCGCGGCGTTGCTGGAAGGTGGGCTGCCGGCGATCGAGCTGACGCTGCGTACGCCGATCGCGATGGAAGCGCTGGGCATGCTCAAGCGCGAGCTGCCCGATGTGGTGGTGGGTGCGGGCACGGTGCTCACGGTCGAGCAGATGCAGCAGGCCATCGATGCGGGCGCGGATTTCCTGGTGACGCCGGGCACGCCGGCGTTCATGGCCGATGCGCTGGCGGAGGCGCCGTTGCCGGTGGTGCCGGGTGCGGCCTCGCCGACCGAACTGCTGGAGCTGTATCGTCGCGGGTTCCGGGTGTGCAAGCTGTTCCCAGCCTCGGCGGTCGGCGGGCTGGCGATGATCAAGGGCCTGGCCGGTCCGATCCCGGACCTGAAGCTGTGCCCGACCGGCGGCATCACGGAAACCACGGCGGCCGAGTACCTGGAGCAGAAGAACGTGGTCTGCATCGGCGGTTCGTGGATGGTGCCGGGCCACTGGATCGAGAACGGCGAGTGGGACAAGGTGCGCGACAGCGCGGCGCAGGCGGCGAAGATCGTCGCCCGGGTCCGCTCGCGCTGAACAAAAAAAGCCCGGGAATTCCCGGGCTTTTTTTTTTGGAGCGCGAGGCGGGCTTACATCGGCCGTGACGGGTCCACCAGGCCGTACTGGCTGGCCATGCGCGCCAGCGCGATGTTGTCGTGGATGCCCATCTTCTCGAACAGGCGCGCCTTGTGGGTGTTGACGGTCTTGGCGCTCAGGCTCAGGCGCTTGGCGATGTCTTCCTGGCGCAGGCCCTGGGTCAACAGCAACGCCACTTCCAGTTCGCGCGGGGACAGGCTGTCGAACGGCGACTGGCTGCCTTCGACGTTGGACAGGGCCAGGTTCTGGGCGATGCTGCTGCCCAGGTAACGCCGGCCGAGCGCGGCGTCGCGCACGGCGCGCAGCAGTTCCTGAGCATCGCAGGCCTTGCCGATGTAGCCGGAGGCACCGGCTTCGAGCAGGCGCTTGGGCATCGGACCGTCTTCCAGCACGGACACGATCACCACGCGGGTGCCGTGGTCGCCACGCACCACGCGTTCGGTGACTTCCATTCCGCTTACCCCGGGCAGGTGCAGGTCGCACAGCACCACGTCGGGACGCAGCTGGCGGATCGCGGGCAGCGCGTCTTCGCCGGATTCGGCTTCCCCCACCACTTCGATGTCCGTCTCATTGGACAGGATCATCTTCATGCCGGTTCGCACCAGCGCGTGGTCGTCCACCAGATACACTCGAATCGTCATCCCACCCACCTTCGTCCAAACGCTGCAAACCGGGGCCAGCCTAGCGACGGGGTCGGACGATAACAAGGAAGTATTTTCCCCATCAGCGCATTCTGATGCCCGCGTCACATCCGTGCCGGGCTACCCCTGCCCCATGCCTATCACCCCAGGCCATATCGGTTTATTGGACCTATGACGGTCCGCGGAAACCCCTGCCGCATCCGGCCCGCTCCCAGCGGGCCGGTCAGTGCCGGCGGCGCCAGGGATGGCGGCGGCGGAACATCACCAGGAAACACCCTACCACCCAAACCAGTGCGGCACACCATCCGGCCAGGATGTCGGACGGGTAATGCACGCCCAGGTAGATGCGTGACAAGCTGACTGAGCCGGCGAACAACACGCCGAACACCAGCGCCGGCCAGCGCCAGCGGGTATTCCAGGCCAGCAGCACCAGCACGGCGGCCAGGGTCATCGAGCCCATGGCGTGGCCGCTGGGGAAGCTGTAGGTACTTTCCGGGGCGATCGACTCCCACAGGGTCGGCCGGTCGCGCTGGAAGAACTGCTTGCTGCCGATGTTGAGCAGGGCCGAGCCGGCGAAGCTGAGCGCGGCAAAGCTGGCTTCACGCCAGCGCCGGCGCAGCAGCAGCACGGCCACGATCAGGATGTCGGCCGGGATCACGCCCCACTGGTAGCCGATCCGGGAAATGAACACGAACGCGGCATCCAGGCTGGGCCGGGCCACGTCATGCATTTTCCACAACAGCGGGGCGTCGAAGTAGAACGCCTCCAGCTCGTGCACTTCGTCGGCCAGCGCCACGAACCCGGCCAGCGGCAGCAACACGCCGGCAAACAGCAGCACGAAGCGCCAGGCATTGCGCGCCATCCAGTGGCGGACGCCGGCGGCCGGCTCCGGCGCGGCCAGCACGGCGGGCTTATCCGACGCTTCGGACATACTTGCGTTCGACGTACTCGTCGATCAGCGCCACGAATTCCTGGGCGATGTTGTCGCCGCGCAGGGTGACCGTCTTTTCGCCGTCGACGAACACCGGTGCGGCCGGGGTTTCACCGGTGCCGGGCAGCGAGATGCCGATGTTGGCGTGGCGCGATTCGCCCGGCCCGTTGACGATGCAGCCCATCACGGCCAAGGTCATGTTTTCCGCGCCGGGATGGCTCACCTTCCATTCGGGCATCTTGCCGCGCACGTGGTTCTGCACGACCTTGGCCAGCTCCTGGAAGAACTCGGAGGTGGTGCGGCCGCAGCCCGGGCACGCGGTGACCAGCGGGGTGAAGGCGCGCTGGCCGGTGGTCTGCAGCAGTTCCTGGGCGACGATCACTTCCTGCGTGCGCGACTGGCCCGGTTCGGGCGTCAGCGAAATGCGGATGGTGTCGCCGATCCCTTCCTGCAGCAGCACGGCCAGCGCCGCCGAGGAAGCGACGATGCCCTTGCTGCCGATGCCGGCTTCGGTCAGGCCCAGGTGCAGGGCGAAGTCCGAACGCTGGGCAAGGTCGCGGTACACGGCGATCAGTTCCTGCACGCCGCTGACCTTGGCCGACAGCACGATGCGGTCGCGCGGCAGGCCCAGTTCCACGGCGGTGTGCGCCGAATCCAGCGCTGAACGGATCAGCGCTTCGCGCAGCACCCGGCCGGCGTCCCACGGCTGGGCGCGCTGGCTGTTTTCGTCCATCAGGCGCGCGGCCAGCGACTGGTCCAGCGAGCCCCAGTTGGCGCCGATGCGGACCGGCTTGTCGTAGCGGATCGCGAACTCGATGAGCTGCGCGAACTGGGTGTCCTTCTTTTTGCCGAAGCCGACGTTGCCCGGGTTGATCCGGTACTTGGCCAGCGCTTCGGCGCAGGCCGGTTCCTGGGTCAGCAGCTGGTGGCCGTTGTAATGGAAGTCGCCGATCAGCGGGACCTCGATCCCCATCATCCGCAGCTTTTCCACGATGCGCGGAATGGCGGCGGCCGACTCGGGATTGTTCACGGTCAGGCGCACCATTTCCGACCCGGCCCGCCACAGCTCGGCCACCTGCTTGACGCTGGAGGCCACGTCGGCGGTGTCGGTGTTGGTCATCGACTGGACCACCACGGGCTGCCCCCCACCCACGACCACGCCCCCGATTCGGACAGGCTGGGTCTGGCGGCGGGCCCACACGGTGGTGTCGGAAGGTTGGGTCGGTTGGCTGACGGCGTCGTGCATTCCCCATTTTAACGCACCCGCGCGCCCCCGATGCGGCCGATTGTCGCAGGCAGTCAACCGCGCAAGCGCATACGATGGCAGCCGATGACCGGTACCGACGCCCCCTTCCTACGCACCCTGTGCAGCCTGCGCTGGCTGGCCGTGGCCGGCCAGGCCGCGACCATCCTGGTGGCCAGCTGGGTCCTGGGGCTGGAACTGCCGCAGCTGCCGCTGTGGTCCGGGGTGCTGGTGCTGATCCTGTTCAACCTGTACGCGCAGCTGCGCGTGCTGGATGCCGATACCGCGCCGCTGACCGCGTTCTGCCACATCCTGGTGGACGTGGCGGTGCTGACCTGGATGGTGGGCTGGAGCGGCGGGGTCGGCAATCCGTTCGGCTCGCTGTTCCTGATCCTGATCGCGCTGGCCGCGCTGGCCCTGCCGGTGCGCTGGACGCTGGCCGTGGCCGCCGCCTGCCTGATCGGCTATGCGGTCAGCGGCATTTTCGGCAAGCCGCTGCCGCATGGTTACTTCACTGCCATGGACCTGCACCAATGGGGCGTGGTGGCCAACTTCCTGCTGTCGGCGGCGGTGGTGCTGGCCTTCGCCACCCGGCTGGCGATGGCACTGCGCCGGCGCGAACACGAACTGGCCCTGCTGCGCGAACGCTTCGCGCGCAACGAAGGGATCGTGGCGCTGGCCACCCATGCCGCCTCGGTAGCGCATGAACTCAACACCCCGCTGGCGACCATGACCCTGCTGGCGGACGACATCGCCGATCAGACCGACAACCCGGAAGTACGTGACGATGTCGACACGCTGCGCGAGCTGCTGGTGCAGTGCCGCGAACGGGTGCTGGCGCTGGCGCGCCCGGCCGCCGGCCAGGCCCGCGGCAACGCGCCGGTGACCCTGCCGCAGGTGCTGGAGCAATGGCAGCTGGTGCGCCCGACCATCACCCTCCGGCGCAACGAGGATGCCCCGCTGCAGCAGCCGCTGGACCCGGGCATCGGCCATCTGCTGATGGTGCTGCTCAACAACGCCGCCGACGCGGGCGAACAGGCCGAACGGCCGCAGGTGGACCTGACCCTGCGTATCGAAGGCAGCGACCTGATCGGCGAAGTGCGCGATTACGGGCGCGGCTTCGACGCACGCGATGCGGTGCTGCCCGGCACCCTGTTCAACAGCGGCAAGACCCAGGGCATGGGCGTGGGTTTGGCCCTGTCCCATGCCACCATCGAGCGCCTGGACGGCGAGTTGTGGATGCGGCCGGCGCAGGGCGCCGGCACCCGCGTCGGCTTCCGCCTGCCCCTGGCTGCACCGGAGATTTCGCCATGAATACCCCCACCCTGCCCGCCTCCAGCCACGGCCTGCTGGTCGATGATGACGACCTGTACCTGCGCACGCTGCAGCGCAGCCTGGCCCGCAAGGGGCTGGAAACGGTGACCGCCAGCGACATCGCCTCGGCGTTGCTGCTGGCGCGGCAGCAGCCGCCGGCCTACGCCCTGATCGACCTGAAGCTGGGTTCGGAATCCGGCCTGGCGCTGATCCAGCCGCTGCGGGCACTGCGCGAGGACATGCGCATCCTGCTGGTGACCGGCTACGCCAGCATTGCCACTGCGGTGGAGGCGATCAAGCTGGGCGCCGATGACTACCTGCCCAAGCCGGCCACGGTGCCGATGATCCTGCGTGCGCTGGGCGAGGAAGACGACGGCCCGGCCGACGATGGCGAGATGGAGCCACCGGATGCGATGACGCCGATCAGCCGCCTGCAGTGGGAACACATCCAGCAGGCGATGCATGAAACGGGCGGCAATGTGTCGGCGGCGGCGCGCCTGCTCGGCATGCACCGGCGGTCGTTGCAGCGCAAATTGGCCAAGCGGCCCAGCCCGGAGCGCGATCCGACGAGGTAATGGCGGGATCGCGGCGGGACGACCAACGGTCGTCGCCTACCGCGCATCACGATCGGCGCACGGGCAGGTATCGCCCGTCCGTCGATAGGCCGCCGGTAGGTATCGACCGTTGGTCGATACTGCTTGTCAGCGCAAACGCCCCAACAGCTCCAGCGTCACCGGATCGGTGATGCCATGCGCTTCACCCTGCAGCGCCGGCAACAGCTGGCTGGCCAACTGCTTGCCAAGCTCCACGCCGAACTGGTCGAAGGCGTTGATGTTCCAGATCAGCGACTGCACGTACACGGCATGTTCGTACATCGCGATCAGCGCGCCCAGCGACTGCGGGGTCAACGCGTCCAGCAGGATCAGCGTGCTCGGGCGGCCGCCCGGGTACTCGCGGTGCGGATCGTCGCTGCCCTGGCCGTTGGCCAGTGCTTCGGTCTGCGCCAGCAGGTTGGCCATCAGCGCCTGGTGGTTGATTTCATAGGGGTCGTCGTTGTGCACGCAGCCGATGAAATCGGCCGGGATCACGCTGGTGCCCTGGTGCAGCGCCTGGAAGAAGCTGTGCTGCACGTCGGTGCCCGCCCCGCCCCACCACACCGACACGGTGTCGCTGCCGACCGGGCTGCCGTCGAGCTGCACGCGCTTGCCCAGGCTTTCCATCACCAGCTGCTGCAGGTAGGCCGGCAGCAGCGCCAGGCGCTGGTCGTAGGTCATCACCGCATGCGTGGCATGGCCGAGCAGGTTGCGGTTCCAGATGTCGGTCAGGGCATGCAGGACCGGCAGGTTCTGCGCCAGCGGCGCGTTGAGCGCATGGGCATCCATTTCGGCCGCACCGGCCAGCAGCTGTTCGAAACGCTCGAAGCCGATCGCCAGCGCGATCGGGAAGCCGACCGCCGACCACAGCGAATAGCGCCCGCCAACCCAATCCCACATCGGCAGCACGCGGCCGGCGGCGATCGAGAACGCCTTGGCGGCACGCTCGGGGTTGGCGCTGACGGCGTACAGGCGCTCGCTGCCGCCCAGCCAGTCATGCAGGATCTGCCCGTTGAGCAGGGTTTCCTGGGTGCCGAAGGTCTTGGAAATCAGGATGCCGGCGGTGGTGGCCGGGTCCAGCGTGGCCAGCGTGCGCTGCATGGCGGCGCCGTCCACGTTGGAAACGAAATGCACGCGGAAGCGCGCGCCGGTGACCGGACGCAGCGCGTCGGCGACCAGGCGCGGACCGAGGTCCGAACCGCCGATGCCGACGCTGACGATGTCGGTGACAGGGGTCTTTTCCAGCGCGGCGATCAGTTCGCCCATCTGCGCACGCACCTTGGCGGCGGTGGCGAAGGCGTCAGCGGCAACCGGCGCACCACTCACATCGCCACGCAGGGCGGTGTGCAGCGCGGCACGGCCTTCGGTGACGTTGACCGTCTCACCGCGGAACAGGCGCTGGAAGCCGCCGGCGACATCGCGCTCGGCGGCCAGCTGCAGCAGCGCATCCAACGCCGCGCGGTCGTACTTCTGCCGCGCGAAGTTGGCATACAACGGACCGACCCGCAGCCCCAGCGATTGTGCGCGCCCGGGTTCGGCGGCGATCAGTGCGGGGATGCTCGCGCCACGCAGGCGCTGGGCATGGGAGTGAAGCGGGTCGAATCCGTTGGTCTGTGTCATGCGGCCTGGGTCGGGATGCTGTCGTTGGTGTGGGAGATCTGGTTGTTGCCGTCCACATATACCAACTTCGGCCGGAAGCTGTCAGCTTCTTCTTCACTCATGCTGGCGAAGGCGGCAATGATGATGATGTCGCCGACCTGCACGTGGCGCGCGGCGCCGCCGTTGAGCGAGACCACGCCGCTGCCCGCTTCGGCGCGGATGGCATAGGTCGAGAAGCGCGCACCGTTGGTGACGTCCCAGATGTGCACCTGTTCGAACTCGCGGATGCCGGTGGCCAGCAGCAGGTTGTCATCGATGGCGATGGACCCTTCGTAGTTCAGCTCCGAATGGGTCACGGTGGCGCGGTGGATCTTGGTCTTGAGCAGGGAGAGGTGCATGGCACGGGACGACGTAAAGGAAAGGGAAATTCTAGCACCCGGGCACCGGGCGGCAGGGGTTTCCACCCGCCCGCTGCCGGCGGTTCAGGCAGATGAGGGTCGCTGCCGCCAGTGCTGACTTTTTTGCGGCATTCGACGGCTGGCTGATTTGCCGGGCTTCGCCCGGCAGCTGACGATTTATGGCGAACAGCTGGTTGCCAGCAGTTTCCCTGGCTTGGCGGGACGGTGCGGGTTTGCGGGGGACGCCGTGAACCCATCCTTGGGGGCTTGGTCGCCGCATCCATGCGGCTCACACCCCCGCAAACCCGCCCCGACCCGCCATTGACAGTGTGTCGTTGCCATGGGAGAGCAAAAGCACACCTGGAGCGAGATGCACTGGCGCTGCTGTGGTTTTGGCTTTTTCCGTGGCAACCGATAGATTCAGGAGGGTCGGCCGGGGCGGGTTTGCGGGACCGTAGAAAACATGGATGTTTTCTACGAGCCCCCATGGACGGGTTCACGGCGTGTCCCGCAAACCCGCACCGGTCGGCCCAGCTCAGGCCAAGGCTCAGCTATCGGCTGTTTGCCAGATTGCGTGAAGCAGTCGGCCTCAGGGCCGACTGCCAGGGATCCAGCGCAGTCCCTTGCGGGCGCTCACCCAATCGCTATCAGAACTCGAGGTTGTCGATCAGGCGGGTGTTGCCGATGCGCGCGGCGATCAGGGCGACGCGGTTGCCGTCTTCGCTGTCGGCCGGCTCGGACAGGTCCGGCTTGCGGACCACGGCGTAGTCGACCTGGAAGCCGGCGGCCTGCAGGGCCGCGGCGGCTTCGGCTTCGATCAGGCTGCGGGTCTTGCCGGTGATGAAGCCTTCGCGCATGCCCAGCAGCACCTGGTGGATGGTGGTCGAGACCGGGCGCTGTTCGGCGTTGAGGTACTGGTTGCGCGAGCTCATGGCCAGGCCGTCGGTTTCGCGCACGATGTCGCCGCCCACGATCTGGATCGGGAAGGCCAGGTCTTCCACCATCTGGCGGATCACCGCCAGCTGCTGGTAATCCTTCTTGCCGAAGGCAGCCACGTCCGGCTGGACCTGGTTGAACAGGCGCGAGACCACGGTGCACACGCCGTCGAAGTGGCCCGGGCGGTGGGCGCCTTCGAGCAGGCTGGAAATGCCCGGCACGTTCACGCTGGCCGCCAGCTCCACGCCGAACGGGTACATCGATTCGACCGTGGGCAGCCACAGCACGTCACAGCCGGCCTGCTCCAGTCCGGTGGTGTCGGCTTCCGGGGTGCGCGGGTAGCGGGTGAAGTCTTCGTTCGGGCCGAACTGGGTCGGGTTGACGAACACGCTGGAGACCACGCGATCAGCGTATTGCTTTGCCAGGGTGACCAGTGAGTAATGGCCGGCGTGCAGGTTGCCCATGGTGGGGACCAGCGCGACGCGCAGGCCCTCGCGCTTCCAGCCGTTGACGACGGCGCGCAGGCGGGACAGTTCGGTGACGGTGTCGATCATGAGGCGTAGGCGTGTTCTGCGTCGGGGAAGGAGCCGTCGCGCACGGCGTCGGCATAGGCACGGACCGCGCCGGCGACCGACCCGCCTTCGGCAAGGAAATCCTTGACGAACTTGGGACGGCGGTGGCCGCTGTCCAGGCCGAGGAAATCGTGCAGCACCAGCACCTGGCCGTCGCACTGCGGGCCGGCGCCGATGCCGATGGTGGGCACCGACACCGCGGCGGTGACCTCTGCAGCCACCGGCGACGGCAGGCATTCGAGCACCATCATGCTGGCGCCGGCCTCGACAACGGCCTTGGCGTCTTCAACCAGCTGGCGGGCCGCATCGCCGCGGCCCTGCACGCGGTACCCGCCCAGGCGCAGCACCGACTGCGGGGTCAGGCCGAGATGCGAGCAGACCGGAATCTCGCGATCCACCAGGTAACGAATGACGTCCAGCTTGAAGCCGGCGCCTTCGATCTTGACCATCTCCGCGCCGGCCTGGAGCAGGCGCAGCGAGGCCTCGAAGGCGCGCTCAGGGGTGGCGTCGGCGCCGAACGGCAGATCGGCGATCAGCAGCGCGCGGGTCAGCACCCGGGCCACGCAGGCGGTGTGGTAGACCATGTCGTCGGTGGTCACCGGCAGGGTCGAATCGTGCCCCTGCACCACCATGCCCAGCGAATCGCCGATCAGGATCAGGTCGACGCCATTGGCGTCGAACGCACGCGCGAAGCCGGCGTCGTAGGCGGTCAGCATGACCAGCTTCTGGCCGTTGCGCTTGGCCTCGGCCAGTGCGGGGACGGTCCAGGGCTTGCTGTCTGCGTGGGTACTCATGAGCTGATAACCGGTGGCGATAAGCCCCGCATTATCCTCCTATTGGCGCGATCCCGCAGGCCTCGATACGCATCGCAGCGTCCCGCACGCGGCCCTGCCCCGGAATCATCGCCTCCGGGGCGATCTCGGCCAGCGGCAGCAACGCGAACGCGCGCACGTGCAGGTAGGGGTGCGGCACCTTCAGCTGCGGCAGGTCGATCACCGCCTCGCCGTACAGCAGCAGGTCCAGGTCGAGCGTGCGCGGGCCCCAGTGCACGGCCGCATCGCGGACCCGGCCGAAGTCGCGCTCGATGCCCAGCAGGGCCTCGAGCAGCGCGGTCGGTTCCAGCCCCGTCTCGAGCAGCGCAGCGGCATTGACGAACGCCGGCTGGTCTTCATTGCCCCAGGCCGGCGTGCTGTACAGCTGCGAGCGCGCCTGCAGCGTGGTCAGCGGCAGCGCGGCCATGGCCGCGAACGCCGCGCGCAGGGTCTGCGCGGCGTCGCCGAGGTTGGCGCCCAGTCCAATACAGGCCAGGGTCACGGCTTACTCGCCTGCAGCGCCACCGGGACGACGACGACGGCGGCGGCGCTTGCGCGGTGCCCCGTTTTCGTCCAGCTCACCTTCGGCCTGCGCGGCGTCCAGCGTGGAATCCAGCTCGGGCCCGGACTGCAGCTGGGCTTCGCGCCAGAACTCCACATCGGCCTGGTGCTCGCTGGAGGCCACCTGGCGCAGCGCCAGGAAATCGAACGCGGCACGGAAGCGCGGGTGGGTCAGGGTGCGCACCACGCGCTTGCGCTGGCGCGAGCTGAAACGGCCCTGCAGCAACCAGATTTCCTGCATCGGCAGCGAGAACCGGCGCGGCAGGGCGATGGTGGTCAACTGGTGCAGGGTGACCCGGTCGGCGGCACGGCGCTGCGCTTCTTCCAGCTGCACGCCCTGCTTCTGCAGGGTCGCCAGCGCGCGGCAGAACGCCGGCCACAGCAGCAGCGCGAACAGGAACGAGGGCGAGACCGGCTCGTCGTTGGCCACGCGCTGGTCGGTGTTGTGCAGGCCTTCGATGACCATGCGGCGCAGCGCGCCACTGCGGTTGCTGCGCAGCGCGGCGGCACTTTCCGGGAACAGCACGTCGAGCAGGCCGTAACGCTCCAGCCCCTCGAAGCTGGCCACGCCGTGGCCGGACAGGAACAGCTTGAGCACTTCTTCGAACAGGCGGGCCGGCGCGGCTTCGCCCAGCAGGCTGGCCAGGCGCGGCAGCGGTTCGGCGCTGGCGTCGTCGATCTGGAAGCCCAGCTTGGCGGCCAGGCGCACCGCGCGCAGCATGCGCACGGGATCTTCCTGGTAGCGCTTTTCGGGATCGCCGATGAGTTTCATCAGGCGCGCCTGCACGTCTTCGAAGCCGCCGGTGTAATCGCGCACCGAGAAATCCTCGATGGCGTAGTACAGGGCATTGCAGGTGAAGTCGCGGCGCACCGCATCGTCTTCGATGCTGCCGTACACGTTGTCGCGCACCAGCATGCCGTTTTCCATCTCGCGGTCGCCGCTGCCATCGTCGATGTTGGCGCGGAAGGTGGCCACTTCGATGATTTCACGGCCGAACACCACGTGCGCCAGGCGGAAGCGGCGCCCGATCAGGCGGCAGTTGCGGAACAGCGACTTGACCTGCTCCGGCGTGGCATCGGTGGCCACGTCGAAATCCTTGGGGTTGCCGCCGACCAGCAGGTCGCGCACGGCGCCACCCACCAGGTAGGCGCCAAAGCCCGAGTCGCGCAGCCGGTACAGGACGCGCAACGCGTTGGGGCTGATGTCCTTGCGGGAGATGTTGTGCTGGTCGCGGGGGATCACGCGCAGACTGAACGGTGATGTAGCGGAGGAATTGATGTTGGCGCTTCCGGTTGAAGTTTCGGGATTGCCCAATGGCATCGAGGTCCATATACTAGCGCGCTGCGCAGTTCGCGACAAAGCATGCTCCCTTCGTCTAGAGGTTAGGACGTGGCCCTCTCAAGGCTAAAACAGGGGTTCGAGTCCCCTAGGGAGCACCATTTGCCGCGCCAGCCGACGAAAAACCCCGCCTTGGCGGGGTTTTTGCGTTGTGGGGCCGGGCCTCAACCCTCCATCTGCTCCAGCTCCTTGCCCTTGGTCTCGCGCACGTAGCGCAGCACGAAGAAGATCGAAGCCACCGCCGCCACCGTATAGATGCCGTAGGCGCCGGCCAGGCCGATGCCGGCCAGCAGGATCGGGAAGGTCACGGTGATGGCGAAGTTCGAGGTCCACTGGGCCGCGCCGGCCACCGCCAGGCCCGAACCGCGGATCTGGTTGGGGAACATCTCGCCCAGCATCACCCACATGACCGGGCCCCAGGACATGTTGAAGAACACCACGTAGACGTTGGCCGCCACCAGCGCCAGCCGTCCCATGCCGTCGGACAGCTGCAGGTGGCCATCGGCCAAGGTGCCGCTGGCAAAAGCCACCACCATCAGCGCCAGCGCCACCGACATGCCGACCGAGCCGACCCACAGCAGCGGCTTGCGGCCGACCCGGTCGATCAGCACCACGGTCAGCAGGCAGGCGCCGATGCTGAGCGCGCCGGACAGCACATTGATCAGCAGTGCGTCGTTTTCGGAGAAGCCGACCGCCTGCCACAGCACCGCGCCGTAGTAGAACACCACGTTGATGCCGACCAGCTGCTGGAACACGGCCAGGCCGATGCCGACCCAGACGATGGTCCGCAGCTTGCCGGTGCCCTTGTCGACCAGGTCCGACAGCCGCGGGCGATGCTGGTCCTGGGCCAGCGAGCCTTCGATCTCGGCAATCTTGGCCTGGGCCTCGGCCGCGCCGTACAGGCGGGTCATCACGGCCAGCGCATCGGCGCGACGCCCCTTCACCACCAGGTAGCGCGGGCTTTCCGGGATCCCCAGCAGCAGCACCAGGAACAGGGCCGACGGAATGGCCTGCATCCAGAACATCCAGCGCCAGGCTTCCTGGCCCAGCCACAGCGGCTCGGTGGAGGCGCCGGCAGCGCGGGCCAGCAGGAAGTTGCTCAGGAAGGCGCAGAACAGGCCGCTGATGATGGCGATCTGCTGCACGGTGGCCAACCGCCCGCGGTACCGGGCCGAGGCGACCTCAGCGATGTACGCCGGCGACATCACGCTGGCGGCGCCCACCGCGAAGCCGCCGATCACGCGCGCGATCACGAACGCAAGCGAGCTGTGCGCCGAACCGGCGCCCAGTGCCGACAGCAGGAACATGACGGCGGCGATGATCAGCACCCCGCGCCGGCCGAGGCGGTCGCCCAGACGGCCGGCGAAGAAGGCGCCAATCGCGCAGCCCAGCAGCATGGAGGCGACCTCGAAGCCGATCCCGGCCTCGCTGGACTGGAAGGTCTGCTTGAGGCCATCGACGGTGCCGTTGATGACGCCGCTGTCGAAGCCGAACAGGAAGCCGCCGATGGTGGCGACGCAGCTGATCAGCACGATGAAGGAGGTGTTCTCGCCGCGGGCGGCGTTGGCTGCAAGTGTGGTGGACATGAAGGGTCCTGGCAGGAGTGGGACAGCAACGGGTCAGCGCAGCGGGGTCTCGTCCGGCAGGTTCTCACACGCCCCTGCCCGCCCACAAAGGGCTGCCGGGGCCTGATCTGCCTGCCTCTGGGCCGCCCGGGTGTCTACCGGTAGGCATCGGCATCTAACCGCACCGACCGGCTTCGGCGCATCGTGCACTGCGACAAAGCCGCAACTGTTCTAGAATTGTCCGGCTTACTGTCGGATCCAGATCCAGCCATGCCCTTTGTCGTCACTGAAAACTGCATCAAGTGCAAACACACCGATTGCGTGGAAGTGTGCCCCGTGGATTGCTTCCACGAAGGCCCGAACTTCCTGGTGATCGACCCGGATGAGTGCATCGACTGCACCCTGTGCGAGCCCGAATGCCCGGTCAACGCGATCTTCCCCGAAGACGACGTGCCCGCCGGCCAGGAAAAGTTCGTGGAACTCAACGCCGAGCTGGCCAAGGCCTGGCCGGTACTGACCGTGCGCAAGGACCCGCCCGCCGACGCCGGCGAGTGGGACGGCAAGCCGGACAAGCTCCAGTATCTGGAGCGGTGATAGGCAAAAAGGCGCCGTTGGCGCCTTTTTTGTTTGGATCGGTGGCCATCTGGAACCCACCGGGCCTGTAACGGTTCGGGGCCCATGGTTGATTGATTCGGATCCCAATGGGCCCGTAACAACTCGTAGCCCCGGCCGTTGGCCGGACACCGCGCGCAGCGCGGCCCAAGCGTCCGGAGCCGATGGGTTATCGCTTGCGGCCAACATCCCGGCGTTTAAAGGTTCCGAAACCGCCCGTCAGGCGTTCATGACGCCTGATGCACGGTTTCGTTTTGGTTGCACACCCGGATGTACGGTCGCGACCGACAGCATGTCAGGCTCCGGACCCTTGGGCCGCGCTGCGCGCGGTGTCCGGCCAACGGCCGGGGCTACGAACCGTTACGTAACGCCCGCAAATCGGGATCAATCAACCATGGGTGGGCAACCGTTACGGGCCCATTGGGAACTGGATCAACCCACCATCTGCCCGGGACCGTTACGGATTGCCCCGAACGTTTACCGGCCCACCCGGGCCCACAGGCCCGGCCGGCGGCCGGACCCATGTCAGCATCATTGCGCCAGCTTCGCCTTCAGCTCACCCAGCAGCTTGGTCGGCGCAGCACCGGTAGCCGGCAGGCCGCGCGGGTCCACGGCCGAAATGTAGGCGCCGGCTTCGACTGCGACCACGCGGATCAGGAAATCGCTGCCTTCGAACGCCACGTCGTAGGAGCCCAGCAGCTGGGCCTTGCTGGCGACCTTCACGCCCTCAACCGACTCCAGCGCCGTGCCGACCTTGCCGAACACCTCGTCCTTGCTGCCCGGGACGGTGAAACCGGCATTGTTGGCGGCCGGCGCCTGGGACGAGGCCGGCTTGGCGGCCTGCGAGGCCAGCACCGGCACCTGCGCGGCCGGGCTGGCGCCCGGGGCGTTCAGATCCGGCGGGATTTCCAGCGGGCGCACTTCCGGCGCCAGTGCGTAGTCGCCCTTGACGCCGCGCTTGCAGCCGGTGACACCTGCCAGGGTGGCGGTGGCCAGAATCGCGAACGACAGCACGCGGATGGCGGAAACGGATTGACGCATGTGAATCTCCTGGGTCAGGCCACTGATGTCAGTGGCTGGAAAGGGCTTCGAGCGCACCGATGTCGGTGGCCAGGTGTTCGGCGGCGGCGTGGTGGGCGGCCGACAACGACAGCAGCGGCAGGCGCAGACCGTGGCCGATGCCGATCCGGCGCAGCAGGTCTTTCACCGGGATGGGGTTGGGTTCCACCCCGCAGAATTCATGGAAAGGCTCCAGCCGGGCATCCCAGGCCTCGGTGGCCTCGCGTTCGCCGGCCGCGGCCAGGTCGCACATGCGCCGGTAGGCACCGGGCAGCGCGTTCGAGCCAACCGAGATCAGCCCGTCCACCCCCGACAGGATCGAACGGGCGGCCGTGCCGTCATCGCCACTGAGGATCGCAAAGGTCGGCGACCGCAGCGCCAGCAGCGCCTGGACCCGGCCCACATCGCCCACCGCTTCCTTGATGCCCACGATGTTCGGGTGCGCGGCCAGCTCGGCCACCGTTTCCGGCAGCATGTCGCAGCCGGTGCGGCCCGGCACGTTGTACAGGATCACCGGCAGGCCGCCCTGGTCGGCCACCGCCCGATAGTGGGCGATCAGCCCGGCCTGGGTCGGGCGCACATACGGCGGGGTCACCACCAGCGCGTGGGTCGCGCCGCTGGCCGCCGCCCGGCGGGTCTGCTCGATCGTTTTGGCGGTTCCGGACAGGCCGGTACCCGCCAGCACCGGAACCCGCCCGGCCACGGTTTTGACCGCACTGCGCAGCAGCTGGTCATATTCGTCATCGGACAGGGTCGCGGCCTCGCCGGTCGACCCGGCCACCACCACCCCGTGAACGCCACCCTCCAGTTGCAGGTGCAGCAGGCGCTGCCAACCGTCGGGATCCAATGCGCCATTGGCCTGGAAAGGCGTGGCCAGCGCGGTGATGAGACCGGAAAGGGACAAGGAAACGATGCTCGGAAGTAAGGGGGACGAACGCCGCTGGAAGCGCGGTCGGACGTACGTTGCATGTTACTTGCGGGTCGAAAGCGCGGGCAAGTATGCTGGACTCCGGCGAACGCGCCGTCGTCGGCGCCGTTCAGACTCATCCCGCATTACCGGAACCACCTTGACCGACACCACGCCGCGGCCTGCGCCGACCGAAAACCATCTCCTGATCAACGCCTACACGACGCATCCGGAGTCCCCCCTGCTGCCCGTCACCCGGCGCATCGCCGACAGCGGCTGCAACCTGGTCGATGCCCGCCTTGCCACCGTGGGCCGCGATGTCTCCGTCACCGCCCTGGCCACCGGCTCCTGGGACTCGGTGGCCAAGCTGGAAGCCATGCTGACCCGGCTCGAGCGCGAGGAAGGCCTGAAGCTGGTGTGGTACCGCACCGGTGCCAAGCAGGCACAGTCCAACCTGCTGCCCTACATCGTCGAAGTGATCGCCGCCGACAAGCCCGGCATCCTGTTCCAGCTGGCCGATTTCTTCGACCGCCAGGGCATCACCATCGAAAACCTGCAGAGCACCCGCTACCGGGCCATGCAGACCGGCGCGGAAATGTTCTCGGCGCAGGTCACCATCGGCGTGCCCGCCAACATGCACATCGCCGCCCTGCGCGACGATTTCCTCGAATTCTGCGACCACCTCAACCTGGACGCGATCATGGATCCGATGAAGTTCTGACGGCTTCGCGCGTTCATCACCAACGCGCGGTGTTTCATGCAGTTGTAAGACGCTTCACTCAGGCTCCGCAGCAAGGACCTCATGAACAACGGCGATACCCTGGACAGCACCACCCTCGCCCTCCCGCTGGCCCTGTCCGGCGGCGACCACACCACCCTCGGCGATCTCGCCGGCCAGTGGCTGGTGCTGTACTTCTACCCCAAGGACAGCACCCCGGGCTGCACCACCGAGGGCATCGACTTCAACGCCCTGCTGCCGACGTTCAAGCGTGCCGGCGCCCGGGTGTTCGGCGTCTCCCGCGACTCGGTCAAATCCCACGACAACTTCTGCGCCAAGCAGGGCTTTGCCTTCCCGCTGGTCAGCGATGGCGACGAAGCGCTGTGCAACGCGTTTGATGTGATCAAGCTGAAGAACATGTACGGCAAGCAGGTGCGGGGCATCGAACGCAGCACCTTCCTCATTTCGCCCGACAGTCGTATCGTGCAGTCGTGGCGCAAGGTGAAAGTGGCCGGCCACGCCGAATCCGTCCTTGAAGCCCTGAAGGCCGCGAAAACCCAGTGATCCACCTGTACCCCACAATGGCCATCACCCTGCCCTGCAGGTCGTGGTGGCTTGTCCCTGTTCTGCCACCAGGAAATGACGATGACCCGAGGCAAGCGCATCTACGTTCTGGATACCAACGTGCTCATGCACGATCCAACCGCGCTGTTCAAGTTCGAGGAACATGATGTCTACCTGCCGATGCAGGTGATCGAAGAGCTGGACAACGGCAAGAAGGGCACGTCCGAAGCGAGCCGCAACGCCCGGCAGGTGAGCCGCTTCCTCAACGAGTTGGTGCAGGCCTCGGGCCTGGACAACCTGGCCGACGGCATTCCGCTGCAGCGCCCGAACGGGCTGCAGCTGCGCGGCAAGCAGAGCGTGGGCCTGCTGCGCTTCCAGACCAGCCATTTCGATGCCGGCAAGAGCTTCGGCGCGGTCATCCCGGACAACGCCATCCTCGGCGCGATCCTCGCCTTGAAGGAACAGGTGCCGGAGATTCCGGTGGTGTTCGTCTCCAAGGACATCAACCTGCGGATCAAGGCGGCCATCGCCGGGATCGTGTCGGAAGACTACGAGAATGATCGCGCGCTGGACGATTTCAGCCTGCTCTACACCGGCGCCACCGAGCTGCCGGAAGACTTCTGGAAGAAGCACACCGACGACCTGCGCAGCTGGAGCGACAAGGGCCGCACCAGTTACGAAATCCTGGCCAAGGATGACGAAGACTGGCATCCCAACCAGTACGCCTACCTGCCGGGCGACGATGAAGTCGAACTGCGGGTGGCCAAGGTCGATGGCAGCGGCAAGGTGATCCTGTCGCTGGTCAACGATTTCCGGCATGGCAGCCATGCGGTATGGGGCATCAGCGCACGCAACCGCGAGCAGAATTTCGCGCTCAACGCGCTGATGGACCCGGAGATCGACTTCGTCACCCTGCTCGGTACCGCCGGCACCGGCAAGACCCTGCTCGCGCTGGCCGCCGGCCTTGCCCAGACCATGGACCAGCAGCGCTACCGCGAAATCATCATGACCCGCGCCACGGTCAGCGTGGGCGAGGACATCGGCTTCCTGCCCGGCACCGAGGAGGAAAAGATGACCCCGTGGATGGGCGCACTCACCGACAACCTGGAAGTGCTCACCCACACCCAGGAAGGCGGCGCCTGGGGCCGCGCGGCGACCAACGACCTGATCGCCAGCCGGATCAAGATCCGCTCGTTGAACTTCATGCGCGGCCGCACCTTCCTGTCGCGTTACCTGATCCTGGACGAGGCGCAGAACCTCACCCCGAAGCAGATGAAGACGCTGATCACCCGTGCCGGCCCCGGCACCAAGATCGTCTGCCTGGGCAACGTCGAACAGATCGATACGCCCTACCTGACCGAAACCACCTCGGGCCTGACCTACGCGGTGGACCGCTTCAAGAACTGGCCGCACAGCGCGCACATCACGCTGCGCCGTGGCGAGCGTTCGCGCCTGGCCGATTACGCTTCGGAGGTGCTGTGAACCGTTCCCTGTCCCGTGCGTTGGTGCCACTGGCGCTGGCCGCCGTGGCGGCTGCCTGCACGCCTGCCAACACCCGCCCCGGCGCCACCGTGCCGACGGCGGTCAAGACCGGCCAGTCGTGGGTGGTCACCCGCCCGCTGGTGGTTGCCCAGGTCCTGGATACCTGCTCGCGTCCCAGCCCCGGCCAGACGCCGGGGCGGGTCACCGGCTACTGGGCACCCAGCCGCCAGCAGATTGAACAGCTCGAGGCGGCATTGCCCAGCCTGGCACCGCAGGTACCCAACGTCACCGATTTCGACCGCCAGTATGTCGGCATCGAAGTGGAAGGGCGCAAGCTGATCTACCTCAACGCCTTCCACCTGCCCGACCACGGCGACATGGACCCCGCGCGCGAAGCGATCCGCGTGTGCGATGGTGGCAACCAGTTCTGGGGCGCGCTGTTCGATCCGACCAGTGGCGAGTTCTCCGAGCTGCAGTTCAACGGCGGCTTCGGCGGGTAGCGCCACGCCCTGCGTGGCTGCCGCTACGTCCGGGGCGGCATGGCACAATCGCGGAATGAGCCCTTCCACCCCCGTGTCCGTCCTCACCATCGCCGGTTCCGATTCCGGCGGTGGTGCCGGCATCCAGGCCGACCTGAAAGCCTTCGCCGCGCACCGCGTGCACGGGTTGTCGGCGATTGCCGCGCTCACCGCGCAGAACACCCGCGGCGTGACCGCCGTCCACGTGCCGCCCCTGGATTTCCTGCAGGCGCAGATCGACGCCTGCTTTACCGATTTCGACATCCATGCGGTCAAGCTGGGCATGCTGGCCAACGCCGAGGTGATCTGTCTGGTCGCCGACGCGCTGGAAAAGCATCGCCCCACCCACGTGGTGCTGGATCCGGTGATGGTGGCCACCAGTGGTGCGCGCCTGCTCGAAGACAGCGCCCTGGACGCGCTGCGCACGCGGCTGCTGCCGCTGGCCACGCTGCTTACCCCGAACACCCCGGAAGCCGAACTGCTGCTCGGCCGTCGCATCGTCAGCGCCGATGACGCGGAGGATGCCGCCATCGCACTGCTCGACCTCGGCGCCGGTGCGGTATTGCTCAAGGGAGGCCATATGGCCGAAGGCGCGCGCGTGATCGATCGCTACTTCGATGGTGTCACCCGCGAGGAGTTCAGCCACGCCCGCCTGCCAGTAGACGCGCACGGCACCGGCTGCACGCTGGCCTCGGCGATCGCCGCGCAGCTGTGCTGCGGGTTGTCGCTGCCCAACGCCTGCGAAGCCGCCATCGACTACGTCGCGCGTGGCCTGCAGGGCGGCTACACGCCCGGCCGCAGCGAAGTGCTGGTGCTGGATCACTTCGGCGCGGCGCGCCCGGCATGACGCGCGCGCTGGCGGTACCGGTCCAGAGCGACGATGGCCATCGCTTCGAACTGATCGGGCGCGTGCCCGCGCAGCCGCGCGCGCAGCTGCTGTGGCTGCCGGCGCTGGGCGTGTCGGCGCGCAATTACCAGGCGTTCGCCGATGCACTGGCGGCATGCGGCATCAGCGTGTTCCTGCACGAGTGGCGCGGCAACGGCAGCAGCAGCCTGCGCCCGTCGCGCACGCAGGATTGGGGCTATCGGGACATCCTCGAGCAGGACCTGCCAGCCAGCCTGGCGGCGGTGCGCCTGCACGGCAACGTGCCGCTGATCATCGGCGGGCACAGCCTGGGCGGGCAGCTGGCCTGCGTGTTCGCCGGGCAGCACCCGGACCTGTTCGCCCGGTTCTGGCTGGTGGCCACCGGCACCCCGTTCTGGCGAACGTTCCCCGCCCCGCGCCGCTGGGCCCTGCCGCTGGTGTACCGGTTCCTGCCGTGGCTGGCGCAGCGCCAAGACGTCCTGCACGGGCGCCGGCTCGGCTTCGGGGGCACCGAGGCGCGCGGCCTGATCCGCGACTGGGCACGCGTGGGCCTGAACAACCACTACGCCGGCACCGGCATCCACGCGGACCTGGAGGGCGACATGCGGCGGCTGCGCGGCCAGGCCAGCGCGGTGGTGATGGCCGACGACTGGTTCGCTCCGCCGGGCTCGATGCAGGGGCTGCTGGCGAAGCTGCCCCAGGTCGTTTCCACGTTGTCGGTCCTGCCCGCCGGCGCACTGGGAACCCGGGCAGATCACTTCGCATGGATGAAGTCGCCGGAGGCCGTGGTGAAGGCACTTTTTCATTCATTTGAATGAAGTCCTTCACAAAAGCGTTGACGGATGCGGCGTCGATCCGCATAATTCCGCTCCTGTTGACGCGCCCGTAGCTCAGTTGGATAGAGTACCTGGCTACGAACCAGGCGGTCGGGAGTTCGAATCTCTCCGGGCGCACCATCAACAGGCTGGCAGTTTCGCCTCTGCCGGCAGCAACACCACAACGTGATGTAAATGCGCCCGTAGCTCAGTTGGATAGAGTACCTGGCTACGAACCAGGCGGTCGGGAGTTCGAATCTCTCCGGGCGCACCATTACATCGCGGCAACAACCAGACAATGCAAGCGCGCCCGTAGCTCAGTTGGATAGAGTACCTGGCTACGAACCAGGCGGTCGGGAGTTCGAATCTCTCCGGGCGCACCATTGCATCGATGACGAAAAAAGGCAGCCACGGGCTGCCTTTTTCGTGTGCGCGTTCATGACCGGATCGGGTCGCCGGCACGTACCGCCGACATGGCCATCCGGTCCGCTTCGCGCGGTATCTCCGGCGCCGGGCAGCGGCCACCGGCATGCTCGTCATGCGCCAGCCAGTCATCGACCACGCCGCCGAGCAGGTCCAGCCGCAGTGGCAGGGTGATGTGGTCTTCGCCACGCATCTCGATGTAATGCACACGCGGGCTGGCGGCGGCCAGCGCACGCCCCTGGTCCACCCGCACGTGTGCGTCATCCTGGCCGTGCAGCAGCAGCACGCAGGCGCGCGTATCGGCCAGCGCACGGGCCACGTCCACCGTGTCCAGATCCAGGTCCAGGCGCTGGCTGGCAGCGGCGATCACCGCATTGATGTCCTGTCCGCCGTAGCGCCAGCGACCATACGCCGCCATCGCCTGCGCTTTCCACGCCGTGGGCTGCAGCGACATCAGGTGCGGAATCATGCTGCGGATCGCATCGCCGGCATTGGCGAACGACTCCATCGCCACGACGCCGGTGACCCGATCGCCCAGCTTGTCGGCGGTGAACAGCGCGGTGGCCGCACCATAGGACACGCCGAACAGGTACAGCGGCCCGACCACTTCCCCGCGGCGCTGCAGCGCGTCGATCACATCGATCACGTCATCGGATTCGAACGTGCCGTAGCCCGACGGCCCGGCACCGGAATGGCCATGGTTGCGCAGGTCGATGGTCACCACGCGGTAGCCGGATTCGGCCAACTGCAGCGACCACGGCAGCATCGAATCGCCGTTCATCATCCAGCCGTGCAGCAGCACCACGGTGCCACGCGGCGCCTGCGGCTGGAACGGCTGCGGCAGGGCCAGCTGCAGCCCGGTGTTCAGGGGCTCGCCGTTGTCATGCTGCTGCGCCAGGTAGTGATAGCGCAGCCCGTAGCGGCCCGGATCGAAGGCGCGCCAGAACAGCGGCACGCCGGCGCGGCCGGTCACGAACCCATGGCGGTTGGGGACCGCCTCCACCGCTTCGGCGATGCGCGCGGTATCGAGCAGCGTGGAAACGCCGCCGGGCGCGACCAGCCGGTCGCTGAGCGAGGTGGAGGCAGCGGATGAGGTGAGCGAAGAGCACGCGGCCAGCCACAGGCCGGCCCCGGCCAGCGCGAGCAGCAGCAGGCGTTTCATGGGCACAGGAGTTCACATTGAGCCGCGCAGCGTAGCGACGGCGCGCTGGGCGCTCTACCGCAACCAGATGACCAAACCGTGACACCCCAGCCGGGGTTCAGCCATCGGCGGTCACAGCCATGCCGACATCTGCTTCCACCACCCCTCCATCAACCCCGGCTGGCGCATCCGCTCGCGCCACCAGCGCAGCGCCGCCCCCTCCTCGCCGGTGCGCCAGGCCAGCCAGAAGGTCTCGTCCGGCTTGGGCTCCTCCACCTGCCGCACCACCAGCCGCCCCTGCGCCACCGCTGCCTGCACATAGGGTTCGGGCAGGAAGCCGAAGCCCAGCCCCGCGCACTGCAGGCGGAACTTGCTGACCGTATCGGGCACGGTCACCGTCTCCTGCCCCATCAGCAGCCCGACCGTGCGCGGCAGCAGCCGGCGCGCGGAATCGGCCACGGCAATGGCGCAGTGCGCGGCCAGCTGTTCCCGCCCGAGTGGTTCCGGCAGCGCCGCCAGCGGGTGTCCCGGCGCCACCGCGAACACGAACCGCACCACGCCCAGCGGCTCCACCACGTAGCCACCGCCACTGGGGCCCTCCCCGGCTGCGCCGACCAGTAGATCCGCACGCCGGTCCAGCAGCGCCTCCCATGTACCCGACAAGGCTTCGCTGATCAGGCGGATCCGGGTCTGCTCGGCGACCGTACTGAAGGCCCGCACATCCTCGGCCAGCAGCGCCGGCTGGAACAGCGAATCCACCGCCACGGTCAGCTCGGCCTCCCACCCGGAAGCCACCCGGCGCACTCGCATTTCCAGCTCGCGCGCCGCACGCAGCAGGTGCCGGCCCTCGTCCAGCAGCGCCACCCCGGCCTCGGTGAGGTGCGCGCGCGGGCCGATCCGGTCAAACAGCTGCACGCCCAGGTCCTGTTCCAGCTTGGACACCGTGTAGGAGATCGTCGAAGGCACCTTGTGCAGCTCCTTGCCGGCCGAGGCGAACGAGCCACGGCGGTCGATGGCATCCAGGATCTGCAGGGCGTCGAGGCTGAGCTTGAGCATTCGAATTTTTCGATGATGGCTTGCAAAACTATCCGTTTTTCAAGCGGCAGGCGCAAGCGGATACTGGCGCCAACAGGAAAGGGGCAGCCACTACCGCCCCGGACCGCCATCGAAACCATCGAACACCCGAGGAGAACCACCATGCTGCAGATCCGCAAGAGCGCCACCCGTGGCCAGGCCAACCATGGCTGGCTGAACTCCCAGCACACCTTCTCCTTCGCCGGTTACTACGACGCGCGCTACACCAGCTTCGGCCCGCTGCGCGTGATCAACGAAGACAAGGTGATCGGCGGCCAGGGCTTCGGCACCCACAGCCACAGCAACATGGAGATCATCTCCTACGTGCTGGGCGGCGCGCTGGAGCACAAGGACTCGATGGGCACCGGCTCGGTGCTGCGCTACGGCGACGTGCAGCGCATGAGCGCCGGCAGCGGGGTCAGCCACAGCGAGTTCAATCATTCGGCCGACGAGACCGTGCATTTCCTGCAGATCTGGCTGTTCCCGGATACCGAAAACATCGCCCCGAGCTACCAGGAAACGCATTTCGCCCCGGACGCCAAGCGCGGCCAGCTGCGCCTGATCGCCTCGAAGGATGGCCGTGACGGCTCGCTGCTGATCCACCAGGACGCCAACATCTACGCGACGATCCTGGACGGCGACGACCGCGCCCACCTGGCCCTGGCCCCGCGCCGCGGCGCCTATGTGCAGGTTGCGCGCGGCCAGCTGCAGGTCAACGGCATCACCCTGGACACCGGCGACGCGCTGCAGATCACCGACGAAGCGCAGGTGACCCTGGAAAACGCCAGCGACGCCGAAGTGCTGGTGTTCGACCTGCCGCTGTAACCGCAGCGGCCCTCACCAACGCCCCGAGCTGATCGGGGCGTTGTCATGTCTGGGCTCAGGACCCGGGCACCGGGGCGTCGTCGGCAATCAGCTTCGCCTGCTTCAACTCCGCCCAGAGCGCGGACGGGATCGCCACCGACATGGACGCCACGTTGGCCTGCACCTGTTCGGGCGTGCGTGCACCCGGAATCACCGCGGACACGACCTCTGGCGCATCCGCGAACTGCAACGCCACGGTGCGGAGGTCGACGCCGTGGCGGTCGCAGATGGCCTGCACGGCCGCACGCTTCTTCGGCGCCCACTCGGGCACCTTGCCGTCGTAGAGGTACCGATCGCGGCCGGCCAGGTAGCCGGCGAGCAGCGGCGCACCCACCACCACCGACGCACCGTGCCGGGCGATGGCCGGGAAGGTGTCGTGCAACGCCTGATCGTGGTCGAGCAGCGAGTACTGGCAGGCGAGCAGGAAGATATCCGGATCGGCTTCCTGGATCGCGCGCAGCGCCGGCTCCGGGCGGTTCACGCCAAATCCCCATCCCTTGATCAGGCCTTCCTCGCGCATCCGGGTCAGCGCGGGCATCGCGCCCTTGGCCGCCTCGGCGAAGCGCTGCTCCCACGGCATGCCAAGGTCCTTCTCGTTATCCGGCGACAGGTCGTGGATGAAGACCACATCCAGCTGCGCGACTCCCAGCCGGTTGAGGCTGTCTTCCACCGAACGACGAACGCCGTCGGCGGAATAGTCATAGCGGTAGTGGAACGGCGACGGGTCTTTCCACATGGTGTCCTGCAGCTCGCCAGCGGTGGCGGTCAGCAGTCGGCCGACCTTGGTCGACAGCGTGTACTCACCCACCGGGTGGTTGTGCAGGCGATGCCCCATCCGCCGTTCGCTCAGGCCCAGGCCATACCAGGGCGACGTGTCGAAGTAACGCACACCTGCGGCATAGGCTGCGGCGAGGGTCTGTTCGCTTTGCGCATCGGTGGCCGGGGCAAAGCCGTTGCCGATGGCCACCCCGCCCAGCCCGAGGCGCGTGCGCGGCCGAAAGCGCCCGCCCTTGCCGGCGGCGTGGGTGGCCAGCGGCTGCGCGGCGCTGCGGCCACGTGTTGGCAGCACGCTGCCGGGCGCGGCGGCGCCGGACTGCGCCAGCAACGGTGAACTGGCCAATGCGGCGGTACCGGCAGCGGCGGCGGAAAGGAAGTGGCGACGTGCGTTCACGGCGACTCCGGGTGCGGGGGAGCAACCACCCTCGCAGAATGCCAGTGCACGGCGTGCGGGCAACACGTCAACGCTGCGGCAACAGCGCACAAAGAAAAAGGCCTTCGTACTTGCGTACGAAGGCCTTTTCCATAACTGGCGGAGCGGGAGGGATTCGAACCCTCGATACAGTTTTTGGCCGTATACTCCCTTAGCAGGGGAGCCCCTTCAGCCACTCGGGCACCGCTCCAGTATTCTGGTTCCGCCGCTTCGATGTTTCTTCTCAGCGGGGGCGCGAAGAATAACGTTTTTCACACCCCGAGGTAAAGCCTTAATCGGAAGAATTTTCACTTCCCGATGCATTCGGCTCGTCGCCTCGCTGGATGCGCTGGTAAATCTCTTCGCGGTGCACGGCCACGTCCTTCGGGGCGGTGATGCCAATACGCACCTGATTGCCCTTGACGCCGAGCACGGTGACGCTGACGTCGTTACCGATCATCAGGGTTTCGCCAACACGGCGAGTCAGGATCAACATTTTTGCAAGTCTCCAGGGAACCGGTGGATTTTCCCGACCGGCTCGGCGCCCAGCCAAGGAACGCCACACGACAAAGGGAAAAGATTAGCCATAGTACCGTCAGCCCTCCTGCGCCATCAAGGAGCAGGAGGATTCAGGCGTTCAGATACGAGGGGTGACCCAGTCGACGACGGCAGCCAGTGCAGAAGCAAGGGCGGGCCCGTCCTCGCCACCACCCTGGGCGAGGTCCGGGCGGCCGCCGCCCTTGCCCCCGATCTGACTGGCGATGTGGGACAACAGTTCCCCGGCCTTTACCTTGCCCGTTGCACTGCCGTTCACGCCGGCGACCAGGGCCGCCTTGCCGTCCTGGGTGCCGGCCAGCACGATCACCGCATCGCCCAGCTGCTGCTTGAGGCGGTCGATCGCTTCGCGCAGTGCCTTGGCATCGAAACCTTCCAGACGCGCGGCCAGAACCTTGACGCCTTTGACCTCAACTGCGCCAGCGCCCAGGTCGGCGGTCGCGCCCGCCGCCTGCTTGGCCTTCATGGCCTCCAGTTCGCGTTCCAGCTTCTTCTGGCGCTCGCCAAGCTGGCGGATCTTGTCGACCACTTCGCCCGCATTGCCGCCGAGCAGCGCGGCCGCTTCGGCCAGTTGGGCTTCTTCGTGGGCCACGTAGTCCAGCGCGCCCTGCCCGGTAACCGCTTCGATACGGCGCACGCCCGAAGACACGCCGCCTTCGGAGGTGATCTTGAACAGGCCGATGTCGCCGGTGCGCGTTACGTGCGTGCCACCACACAGTTCAGTGGAGTAATCGCCCATCTTCAGCACGCGCACGTTTTCGCCGTACTTCTCGCCGAACAGTGCCATCGCGCCGAAATCCAGCGCTTCCTGCATGCCCATGTTGTGCACTTCGGCCGCATTGTTGGCGCGTACCTGCTCGTTGACCTTGCGCTCGATCACGGCAAGGTCCGCGGCACTGATCGGCTGGAAGTGCGAGAAGTCGAAGCGCAGGCGGTCCGGTGCCACCAGCGAGCCCTTCTGCTGCACGTGGGTGCCCAGCACTTCACGCAGTGCGGCGTGCAGCAGGTGGGTGGCCGAGTGGTTGAGGATGGTGGCGCCGCGGCGCTGGTCGTCCACAACGCCGCCCAGCACATCGCCCACCTTCAGGCTGCCCTGGGTGACGGTGCCGACGTGGCCGTGGAACTGGCCCGCGAACTTCTGGGTATCGTTGACCTTGACCTGCACACCGTTGCCGGCCAGCAGGCCGGTGTCACCGACCTGGCCGCCGGACTCGGCATAGAACGGGGTCCTGTCGGTGAGCACAATGACCTCGTCGCCGGCCTGCGCGCTGTCGACCGGGCGCCCGTCCTTGAGCAGGGCCACCACTGTGAGGCCATCGGCCTGCAGACTGTCATAGCCGAGGAAAGCGGTCGGCGTAAGGGTGGCGACCAGCTCGGCCGACAGAGTCACGCCGCCGCTGAACTTACCGGCAGCGCGAGCAGTTTCGCGCTGGGTCTCCATAGCGGCGTCAAAACCCTCAATGTCGACCGCGAGACCTCGTTCTCGAGCGATGTCTTGAGTGAGATCTAGAGGAAAACCATACGTGTCATACAGTACGAACGCCGATCCACCGCCAACGGGGAACTCGTTGTCCGCGAAAACGCGCACTTGAACTTTGTGGCTATCCAATGAAGACAGGGCAGCTGTTTCGACTAGATTTACATCGTTGTCTTGAGTAACCAGCCAGAGCTCTCGGACCTCGCTTGTCTTCGCCAACTCCCTTTTCTCGATGGCCAGGATCATCTGCTGCACATCTGCAGGCCGTACTTTCGATGACGTCCTTTTCATCTCAACGAAGTGAGAGACATTCGATTGGTCCTTGTAAACCAAGTCCCAACGAGACCCGTCTACGCCCATAGGTTCAAGAGCAGGCATCTCAATTGGGCCAACAAAGCTCTTGCTGCCACTACTCTGGAGGCGCTCAAAAACTCGATTCTCAATCCTCATAGCCACTTCCAAACGCTTCATGCCGCCATCGAGGGTCTCAGCGAAGCGCTCTTCCTCGGCCTGCAGCGCACGCACCACGGTGTCGGCCTGTGCCGGCAGTTCCGCGTAGGCCTCGCCCATCTGCTCGACCAGGGTCGGCACCAGCTTGCTGAAGAACGGCTGGCGCACGCCCAGCATCCAGCCATGGCGCAGGGCGCGGCGGATGATCCGGCGCAGCACGTAGCCGCGGCCTTCGTTGGACGGCAGCACGCCGTCGACGATCAGGAACGAACAGGCACGGATGTGATCGGCGATCACGCGCAGCGACTTGTTCTCCAGGTCGGCCATGCCGGTCAGTTCGCTGGCCTTGCGGATCAGCGCCTGGAACAGGTCGATCTCATAGTTGGTGTGCACGTGCTGCAGGATCGCGGCCAGGCGTTCCAGGCCCATGCCGGTGTCCACGCACGGCGCCGGCAGCGGCACCAGGGTGCCGTCCGGCTGGCGATCGAACTGCATGAACACCAGGTTCCAGATTTCGATGTAGCGGTCGCCGTCTTCATCCGGCGAACCCGGCGGGCCACCGGCGATATGGTCGCCATGGTCGTAGAAGATTTCGGTGCACGGGCCGCACGGACCGGTATCGGCCATCTGCCAGAAGTTGTCCGAGGCAAACGGCGCGCCCTTGTTGTCGCCGATGCGCACGATGCGTTCTTCCGGAATGCCGACCATGTCGCGCCACAGCGCGTAGGCCTCGTCATCGGTCTGGTAGACGGTGACCAGCAGGCGGTCGGCCGGCAGCTTCCAGACCTGGGTCAGCAGCTCCCAGGCCCAGGCAATGGCGTCCTTCTTGAAGTAGTCGCCGAACGACCAGTTGCCCAGCATTTCGAAGAAGGTGTGGTGGCGCGCGGTGTAGCCGACCTGGTCCAGGTCGTTGTGCTTGCCGCCGGCCCGCAGGCAGCGCTGCACGTCCGCCGCGCGCACATAGCTGCGCTTCTCGGCGCCAAGGAACACGTCCTTGAACTGCACCATGCCGGAGTTGGTGAACAACAAGGTCGGATCATTGCCCGGCACCAGCGGTGCCGACGGCACGATGGTGTGGCCCTTGCCCTTGAAGAACTCAAGGAAATCGCTGCGGATCTGGGAGGTAGTGAATTTGACGGGTGCGTTCATGGGGGCTGGCTTCATGCGGGCCGGCCGGTCCTTCGCACACAGCCCCAATGGCCGGGTGTCGAGAGCAGGACCGCCGAAACCACAAAGGGTATCAGGCCCGGGCCCCCGGGACACGTCCGGGTGACGGGCGCGCTGTGCGCCCTTCAGTCATCCGGGTCGTAGCGGGTGGCACGACGGATGGTGTCGCCATCGAACCCGCGGCGGGCCAGCAGATCAGCGGCTTTGCGGCGCTGGGGCAGCTCCTGGGGGCCCGCCTCGCCAAAGCGGCGGCAGACCAGGTCCCGGGCGTTCTCTGTCCAGTCGCCTTCGAAGGTGTCCATGGCGGCGGCGACCTGCTCGCTGTCCAGCCCATGGGTGCCCAGTTCGGCGCGGATGTGGAGGGGGCCATAGCCGGTGTTCGCACGGATGCGGACCAGGTTCTCGGCAAAGCGGGTGTCATCCTGCCAGCCGGCCTCGGTGAGCTTGTCCACGGCGGCAGTGGCGGCGTCACTTTCGATGCCGCGGGCAGTGAGCTTGCGGGTCAATTCCTTGCGCGAATGCTCACGCCGTACCAGCAGGCCAAGCGCGCGTTGGACCGGGGTCTGTTCACGGACGCGGCGCTTGCGGCCGGGTGCCGGGGCGTCTGGGTCGTGCATGGGCACCTCGATGAAATGCGCCGTCCGTGGCGCTCCCCCCGTCGGGGGAAGGTTGAACCCCCGGGACAGGGCGAGCGTCACTGACGGCGCTGCCCTGCCCCGCAGGAAACTTACTCGGCGTCGTCGTCACCGTCGCTGTCACCGCTCTCGCGGGCAGCCTCGGCCGGCTGGAACTTCTCGCGCAGCTCGGCTTCCAGGCGCTGGGCCACCTGCGGGTTGTCACGCAGGTAACCGCGGGCGTTGTCCTTGCCCTGGCCGATGCGCTCTTCGCCGTAGCTGTACCAGGCACCGGCCTTCTCCACCAGCTTGGCTTCCACGCCCATGTCGATCAACTCGCCTTCGCGGCTGATGCCTTCGCCGTACAGGATTTCGGTGATGACCTGCTTGAACGGCGGCGCCAGCTTGTTCTTGACGACCTTGATCTTGGTCTGGTTGCCGATGATCTCGTCGCCCTTCTTGATCGCGCCGATGCGGCGGATGTCCAGGCGCACCGAGGCGTAGAACTTCAATGCGTTGCCGCCGGTGGTCACTTCCGGGCTCTGGCCCGGCATCATCACGCCGATCTTCATGCGCAGCTGGTTGATGAAGACCACCAGCGTGTTGGAGCGCTTGATGTTGCCGGTCAGCTTGCGCAGCGCCTGGCTCATCAGGCGGGCCTGCAGGCCCGGCAGCTGGTCGCCCATTTCGCCTTCGATTTCGGCCTTCGGGGTCAGCGCGGCGACCGAGTCGACCACCACGATGTCCACCGAGCCGGAACGGACCAGCATATCGGCGATTTCCAGCGCCTGCTCACCGGTATCCGGCTGGGACAGCAGCAGGTCGTCCACGTTCACGCCCAGCTTGGCGGCATAGATCGGATCCAGCGCGTGCTCGGCGTCGATGAAGGCGGCGGTGCCGCCCTTCTTCTGGCATTCGGCAATGGCCTGCAGGGTCAGGGTGGTCTTGCCCGAGGATTCCGGACCGTAGATCTCCACCACACGCCCCTTCGGCAGGCCGCCGATGCCGAGCGCGATGTCCAGCATCAGCGAACCGGTCGGGATGACCTCGACGGCCTCGATGACACGGTCGCCCATGCGCATGACGGAGCCCTTGCCGAACTGCTTTTCGATCTGGCTCAGGGCGGCGGTCAGGGCACGCTTTTTGTTCTCGTCCATCGGATTGGTCCTTGCAGAGGTCATGTCGTTGGAGGTGTTGTCTTTGGAGGTCTTCTTGGCCACGGGGTCACTTTAAGGTTGGCGCATCGCACAGGCTGAGATTCTGCCCGGCGTTCGGAAAAAAATTATCGGACATCCGTACCAACCTCAGCCAAACCAGAGAATCGCCACAAAAGACCGTGCATGTCGTGCGTTGAAGGGATCAGCGGTTCGGGCGCAGCAGCCCGCAATAGAGGCCTTCAATGGCGAAGTCCTGGTCGGGCAGCACTTCGATCGGCTTGTAATCGGGGTTGCGCGGCAGCAGCCGGATCCGGTCCTTGCCCATCTTCAGCAGCTTGACGGTGATCTCGTCATCGATGCGCGCCACCACGATCTGGCCCGAGCGGGCGTCGCGGGTACGGTGCACGCCGATGAGGTCGCCGTCAAAGATGCCTTCGTCGATCATCGAGTCGCCCTGGACCTTGAGCAGGTAGTCCGGCGCGGGCGAGAAGAACACCCGGTCCAGCACCACGAAATCATCCGAGCCGATGTCCGCCCCGATCGGCAGGCCGGCCGCGACCCGCCCCAGCACCGGCAGGCGCAGCACGTGGTCGGGCAGCGCAGCGGCCGGCAGCGAGGCGGGCAGCCCGTCCTGCAGCGGCGGCACCTGCACCAGCCGGATGCCGCGGGCCTGGCCGGGAATGCGACGGATCGCCCCGGCCTGTTCCAGCGCTTCCAGGTGGTACTGCGCGGCCCGCACGCCCTTGAAGCCGAACGCACGGGCGATTTCCGTCTGCGACGGCGGCGCGCCGTCGGTCTCGATGCGCTCGGCGATCAACTGCAGGATCGCCTGCTGGGTATCGGTAAGGTCCATGGTTAGTAGTAATACTACTAACACCTGAAAGTTTCAAGGCTCCGGACGAAAAAGCGAAGCAGAACCCACCGTATCCAGATCCCAACGAAGGCCCGTAGCAATTCGTAGTGCCGACTGTCAGTCGGCAACCGCGCGCAGCGCGGCCGGGTGTCCGAAGCCGCACCCGCCCCTCTTCCGGCCATCCGTCCAACGTTTAGCGGTGCCGAAGCCGCCGGTCAGGTGTCATGACGCCGTCCGAAGAGCAGCCGACCAACGGTCGGCTCTACCGCCCCGACCGCCAGATCGACACCAGTATCCACACCCCGCAGAACCCCGCCCCCACGAACCCGGCCACGCCCAGCGCCAGCAGCCAGCGGCTCGACAGCCCACCCACGCTGTGCATCACGATCGACGACCCAATGATCAACGCAGCGGTGACAATCCCCACCACCAGCCGGTTCGCCGCCCGGTTGACCTGCTCGCCGAAGCCCTGCAGCGCAGTCGTCTCCACCTTCAACTGCAAACGCCCCCGCCGCGCCATCTGCACCAGCTGGCGCACATCGCGCGGCAGGTCACCGGCCAGGTCCAGCAGCCCGGCAATGCTGCGCTTGCCGCGCTTGAGCAGGGCCGACGGCGCGAACCGTTGCCACATCACCCGCTCCAGGAACGGGCGCGCGGCGGTGGCCATGTCGAACTGCGGATCGAGCTGGCGGCCCATGCCTTCCAGCGTCAGGAACGTCTTGATCATCAGCGCCAGGTCGGCCGGCAGGGTCAGCGCGTACTGGCGCAGCAGCTGGGTGATGTTGCCCAGCATCAGGCCCATGTGCAGGTCCTTCAGCGGCACGCCCCGGTACTGGTCGACGAAGGTACTGATGTCCTGCTGCAGCCGCGATTCGTCCACGTCCACGCCACCGGACCAGTCCAGCAGCACGTCGGTGACCGACTCCGGCTCCTGGCTGACCAGCCCGTGCAGCAGCTGCGCGACCTGGAAGCGGCGCTGCTCGGAGATCGCCCCGACCATGCCGAAGTCGATCACGCCGATCCGGCCATCACGCAGGTAAATGATGTTGCCCGGGTGCGGGTCGGCGTGGAAGCAGCCGTCCTCGAGCACCATCTTGAGCACGATGCGGCCGCCGGTGCGGGCCAGCCGGACCCGGTCGAGCCCCGCCGCATCCACGCCGGCGAGGTCGCGGCCGGGGATGCCGTCCACGAAGTCCTGCACGTTGAGGCTCTCGCAGGTCCACTGCCAGTGCACCTTGGGAATCAGGATGTCGTTGCGCCCGGCGAAGTTGCGCGCGATGCGCTCGGCATTGCGGCACTCGGCGGCGAAATCCAGCTCGCGCCGGAGCGACACCTGGAACTGCTGGACCACTTCGGCCGGCCGGTAGCGGCGCATGTCCGGCAGCCGCGCTTCGACGATTTCGGCCAGCCGCGCGAGCAGGCGCAGGTCGGCTTCGATCACCTCGCGGATGCCGGGGCGGCGGATCTTCAGCACCACCTCGCTGCCATCGTGCAGCGTGGCCCGGTGCGCCTGGGCCAGCGAGGCCGCCGCCAACGGGGTTTCATCGAGCCAGGCGAACACCTCGGTAGCCGGCGCGCCGAGGTCGGCTTCCAGCTGTTCGCGGACCTGCGCATACGGCAACGCCGGCACCGCGTTCTGCAATTCGGAGAATTCGGCGATCCAGTCCGGCGGGAACAGATCCACGCGGGTGGCCAGCACCTGGCCGAGTTTGACGAAGGTAGGGCCGAGCTCTTCCATCGCCCGGCGCACCCGCACCGGGGCGGTCATGCGCAGGATCTGCTGGGTATCGTTCCAGTGCAGCAGGCGGCCGGCACGTTCCAGCACGTCGGCCAGGCCGATGCGGCGCACCAGGTCGCCGAAGCCATAGCGGATCAGGACCGAGGCGATTTCCTGCAGACGCCCCAGGTCACGGACGGTTCCCAGCGTTTCCCACATCGGTGCACCCTCGTTCGACAGCAGGGCTCAGGATGTCACAGCGCCGGGAAAATTCCCGTCAGCGCCTGCTGCACGGTCTGCCGGCGGATGGCTTCGCGGTCGCCCTCGAACTGGAACAGCTGCGCGCGGGCATAGCCACCGCGCTGCTTCCAGCCGATCCAGACGCTGCCCACCGGCTTGTCCGGGCTGCCGCCGCCGGGGCCGGCGATGCCGGTCACGGCCACGGCCATGCCGGCACCGGAATTGACCAGCGCGCCGGACACCATTTCCAGCACGGTTTCGCGGCTGACCGCGCCGAACTGCTCCAGGGTCTGTGCGCGCACGCCCAGCAGGCGCTGCTTGGCCTCGTAGCTGTACACCACCATGCCGCAGTCGAAGAACGCCGACGAGCCGGCGATGTCGGTCATCGCCTTGGCGATCCAGCCGCCGCTGCAGCTTTCGGCGGTGACCAGCTGCAGCGCAGCCGCTTGCAACTGCTGGCCGACGTTACGGGCCAGGTCGCCGAGTTCGGCATCGGTGGGGACAGTCACGGACTCACCATTCGGGCAGTTTTTCCGGAAGCAGTGCGCGGATCGGGGCACCGTCGTCGGCGGCAGCCAGCTTCTCCGCTTCGGCGATCGGAATCTCGACCTGCAGCAGCCAGCCGTCCTCGTCGCTGCGTTCGCCGCGCACCACTTCCAGCTGGTGCAGGCGCGAACGCAGGCGACCGGCGGTCGGCGGCAGGCGCAGGTCGCCACTGACGTGCTGCAGGCCCAGGCGCTTGCCCAGCACCGATTGCAGCAGGTCCAGGCCCAGCCCATCGCGGGCCGAGATCCAGACGCGTTCGCGGCGTGCGGTATCGGGAATACCGTCCTGCGCATCGTGGCGGACTTCGCTGCCTTCGATGCGGTCGATCTTGTTGAACACCAGCAGCTGCGGCAGTTCGCCCGCACCCACTTCGTTGAGCACTTCGTCGACCTGCGCGATGCGCTCCTCACGGTGCGGATCGGCCGCATCGACCACGTGCAGCAGGAAGTCGGCCTCGCGCGCTTCGCTCAGGGTCGCGCGGAACGCGGCCACCAGTTCGTGCGGCAGGTCGCGGACGAAGCCCACGGTATCGGCCAGCACCACGTTGCCTCCCGGCACCGCGATGCGGCGCACGGTCGGGTCCAGGGTGGCGAACAGCTTGTCGGCGGCGTACGCCTCCGCACCGGTCAGTGCATTGAACAGCGTCGATTTGCCGGCATTGGTATAGCCCACCAGCGCCACGCGTGGCAGTTCGCTGCGCACGCGGGCACGGCGCATCTGGGTACGCTGCACTTCGACCTTTTCCAGCCGCTTCTGCAGCTGTTCCACCCGCTTCTGCAGCAGGCGGCGGTCGGTTTCGAGCTGGGTTTCACCCGGACCGCGCAGGCCGATGGCACCGCCGCGCTGGCGCTCCAGGTGGGTCCAGCCACGGACCAGCCGGGTGGACATATGGCGCAGCTGCGCCAGTTCCACCTGCAGCTTGCCTTCGTGGCTGTGCGCACGCTGGGCGAAGATGTCCAGGATCAGACCGGTGCGGTCGATCACCCGGCGCTCCAGGAAGCGCTCCAGGTTGCGCTCCTGCGAGGGCGAGAGCGCATGGTTGACCAGCACCAGGTCGGCGCCGGTGGCCTCGGCGGCCGCCTTGATCTCGTCCAGCTTGCCCGAGCCGATCAGGATCGACGGGTTGGGCCGGTCGATGCGCGCGGTCAGGGTGGCGGCGATGCTGGCCCCGGCAGAGCGGGCCAGATCGGTGAATTCTTCCAGCACATCTTCCTCCAGCCGGCCGGAATGCGGCTGGATCAGGAGCGCGTGTTCGCCTCGCTTGGAACGGTCAAACACGCGCGTCTCCGCAGTTGCTTACTTCATTCAACGTCGTCTTCTTCCTGGGCGCCGTCGGCAACACCTTCATTGGACTGCACATAGCCACCACCGGGGCCCACCCGGACGTTGCGTGCCGGCACCACGGTCGAAATGGCGTGCTTGTACACCATCTGGCTGACCGTATTGCGCAGCAGGACAACGAACTGGTCGAACGATTCGATCGTTCCCTGCAATTTGATGCCATTGACCAGATACACCGACACCGGCACGCGTTCGCGCCGAAGTGCATTCAGAAACGGATCCTGCAGCGATTGCCCCTTGGACATTGCACACTCCTCATTATTGTTTTTATGGTCTTCCGGCAACTGCCACGGCCCCCGCCACCGGAACCCCCGATGGTACACGGGCCAAGGGCAAGGCGCTGTGGCTCAACGGGCAACAAAGGCCGCTACGGCATCTGCCAGGGAATCCCCGTCGATATGGGGATCGAACCAGCGTGCATCAAGCTCGCCGCGCAGCCAGGTCAACTGGCGCTTGGCCAGCTGCCGGGTGGCCTGAATGGACCGGTCACGGAAGTCGCGGGGACTGCCCTGCCCGTCCAGGAACTCCCAGGCCTGGCGATAGCCGACCGCCCGGACCGCCGGCAGGTCCAGCGGCGCGGCCACCGCCGCCATCTCCGGCAGCGCACGCAGTGCCCGCACCTCGTCCAGGAAACCCTGGGCGAGCATGTTGTCGAACCGGGTTTCGATGCGCTGGTGCAGCACGCTGCGCTCGCGCGGGGCCAGCACCAGCTTCAGGCAGCGCACCGGCAGCCGATCCACGCCGGGCAGCTTCTGCCATTCGCTGATCGGCGTGCCGGTCAGGCGATACACCTCCAGCGCCCGCTGGATGCGCTGCGGGTCGGTCGCATGGATGCGCGCTGCGGCGGCGGGGTCGATCCCAGCCAGCTCAGCATGCAGGGCGGGCCATCCGCGTTCGGCGGCCTCGGCACCAATCGCCACGCGGGTAGCCGGGTCGGCCGGCGGCATCGGCGAGAGCCCCTGCAGCAGCGCGCGGAAGTACAACCCGGTGCCGCCTGCCAGGATCGGCATGCGTCCGCGCGCGACGATGTCGGCCACCACGCGGGCGGCATCAACGGCGAATTCCGCCGCTGAATAGGTCTGCCACGGATCGCGCAGGTCGAGCAGGTGGTGTGGCGCCTGCGCGCGCTCGGCGGCATCGGGCTTGGCCGAGCCGATATCCAGCCCGCGATACACCAGCGCCGAATCCACGCTGACGATCTCTCCGTCCAGCTGCCGCGCCAGTGCGATGGCGGTGGCGGTCTTGCCCGACGCGGTCGGGCCCATCACCGCGATCGCCAGCGGGCGCCGGTCGGCGCCCATCAGCCCTCGTCCGGCCAGCGCGGCATCGCCGGCGCGGCATCCACCCGCGGCATCGGCACCGCATCGACCGCTGCCCACACTTTCAGCGCGTCCACGGTGGCGGCGACGTCGTGCACGCGCAGGATCGTCGCGCCGCGCTGGGCGGCGATCAGGTGCGCGGCGACCGAACCGGCCACGCGCTCGCGCGGCGCCTCGCGCCCGGTCAGTTCGCCGATGCTGCGCTTGCGCGACAGCCCGGCCAGCATCGGCACGCCCAGTTCCAGGAAGCGCGCCGAGCGCGCCAGCAGGATCATGTTGTGGTCGGTGGTCTTGCCGAAGCCGAAGCCCAGGTCGATCACCAGGTTCTTCTTTGCAATGCCGGCCATCTCGGCCGAGAACATCCGATCGACCAGGAAGCGGTGCACCTCGGCCACGACGTCGTCGTAGTGCGGGGTGTCCTGCATGCTGCCGGGCTCGCCCTGCATGTGCATCAGCACCACCGGCACCCCCAGTTCGGCGGCGGCGGCCAAGGCCCCGTCCTGCCGCAGCGCATGGATGTCGTTGATCATGCCGGCACCAGCGGCCACGGCCGCGCGCATCACCTCCGGCTTGAAGGTGTCGATGCTGATCGGCACCTGCGTCTGGCGCGCCAGCTGTTCGATCACCGGGACCACCCGGCGCAGCTCTTCTTCCAGTGGCACCGGTGCGGCCCCGGGGCGGGTCGATTCACCGCCGATGTCGAGCAGGTCAGCGCCTTCGGCCACCAGCTGCAAGCCGTGCGCGACCGCCGCTTCGGTATTGTCGTGCGCGCCGCCATCCGAGAAAGAATCCGGGGTGACGTTGACGATGCCCATGACGCGCGGGCGGTCCAGCCGCAACACACGGCCGCCGCAGTCCAGCTGGGGAGAAGTATCGAACATGGGCCTTCCACGAAATACGCCAGCGCCTAGTTTACGCCGGCGTACTCCGATAACCCGCGGCCTGCGGGGTTTGGCCGGCTAGAAATCGCCCAGTTTGGCCTCGTCGGTCGGCTTGGCCAGCCATTCGGCAAGGTCGTTGCCGATGGCGGTGACAACCCGTTCCAGCACGTCGCAGGAGCCTTTGAACCCGCCGAATGCGCCGCCGCGGGAAACACGTCGCGCGGTCACGGTGGCAACCTTCTGGCCATCCTGCGTCAGCACGCCGCGCACGGTTGCCGACTTGAAGTGACCGCTGAAGGCGTTGCCGGCACTCTGTGCCTCCACCAGCTCCAGCTTCAGCGCCCGGCCAGTGGAGACGGCCTCCGCATCGAACGCGATCGTATTGCCGAATTTCGGGGCGTTGCTGCCCAGCGAGGTTGCAAGCTGCGCCCCCATGCGGCATTCGGCCTTGATGTTATCGGCGATGTAAGCGGACTCCGAGAACGGAATCGGATCCTGCACGTGGATGGTGTCCGCCATGGCAGGCGTGGCAAGGCAGAGCAGCACGGCTGTCGCCGCGTACCGTGAGTGACGCATGGTATTCCCCCTGGAATGTTGGCCGCGGCTGCCTCATGCAACCGCGCCCGCGCATCGTGCCGATTGCCACGCAGCGGCGCAAGGGCTCAGCGGCGGCGGCGCTTGCGGTCGAGGTACAAGGTCTTGGCCACGCTCAGGCCGATGCCGATCACGATCCCTACGATGCCTCCGAGCAGGTAGTTTCCACTGAGCAGGCCTGCGGCGGCACCGACGACGGTGGCGATCACCATTTCCGTGGTGTGCGAGACCGGGGGCGGCGGCGTGGACATGGATACTCCGGGACAGGTGTGGGGCAAGCCACATTGTCGCCCGGATCGCCCGCGCCAGAAACGATGAAGGCCAGGTTTCCCCGACCTCCATGCGTTACCTGTTCATCGTCAGAGCTGTTCGGCAGGCCCGGCGATAGGCGGCACCGGACGGGCGTCGCCGCCCTTGTCGTTGTTGTTGCTGCCACCGTCCTTGTTGGACTTGCCCCAACCCATCGGCGGCGGCGGATCGCGGCCTTCCATGATGGCGTCGATCTGCGGCGCATCGATGGTCTCGTACTGCAGCAGCAGCTGGGACATCGTGTGCAGCTTGTCGAGGTTGGCGGTGACCAGCTCGGTGGTGCGGGCGTAGGCCTTGTCCAGGATGCTGCGCACCACTTCATCGATGCGGCGCGCGGTATCGTCGGACACGCTCTTGTGCTGGGTCACCGAACGGCCCAGGAACACTTCATCGTCCTCTTCGCCATAGGCGATCGGGCCGAGCTCGTCGGACAGGCCCCACTTGGTGACCATGTTGCGGGCCATCTTGGTGGCGCGTTCGATGTCGTTGGAGGCACCGGTGGTGACCTTGTCGGCGCCGAAGATCAGCTCCTCGGCGACGCGGCCGCCGTACAGCGAACACAGCTGCGATTCGATCGCCACGCGGTTCATCGAGTACTTGTCGCCTTCCGGCAGGTACATGGTCACGCCCAGCGCGCGACCGCGCGGGATGATGGTGACCTTGTAGACCGGATCGTGCTCGGGCACCAGGCGGCCGACGATGGCGTGGCCGGCTTCGTGATAGGCGGTAAGCGTCTTTTCTTCCTCGCTCATGGCCATCGAACGACGCTCGGCACCCATCAGGATCTTGTCGCGGGCACGGTCGAAGTGCTCCATGCGCACTTCCTTCTCGTTGCCGCGTGCGGCAAACAGCGCCGCCTCGTTGCACAGGTTGGCCAGGTCGGCGCCGGAGAAGCCCGGGGTACCGCGCGCGATCACCATCGGCTCGACATCGTCGGCCAGCGGCAGCTTGCGCATGTGCACCTTGAGGATCTGCTCACGGCCCTTGACGTCGGCCAGCCCCACCACGACCTGGCGGTCGAAGCGGCCCGGGCGAAGCAGCGCCGGGTCCAGCACGTCGGGACGGTTGGTGGCGGCAATGACGATCACGCCCTCGCCCCCCTCGAAGCCGTCCATTTCCACCAGCAGCTGGTTCAGGGTCTGCTCGCGCTCGTCATGACCGCCGCCCAGGCCGGCACCGCGATGGCGGCCGACGGCGTCGATTTCGTCGATGAAGATGATGCACGGGGCCTGCTTCTTGGCCTGCTCGAACATGTCGCGCACGCGGCTGGCGCCGACGCCGACGAACATTTCCACGAAGTCCGAGCCGGAGATCGAGAAGAACGGGACCTTGGCTTCGCCGGCGATGGCACGGGCCAGCAGGGTCTTGCCGGTACCCGGCGGGCCGACCATCAGCACGCCGCGCGGGATCTTGCCGCCCAGCTTGGTGAACTTGGTCGGATCGCGCAGGAAGTCGACCAGTTCGCCGACTTCTTCCTTGGCTTCGTCGCAGCCGGCGACATCGGCGAAGGTGACCTTGATCTGGTCTTCGCCCTGCAGCTTGGCGCGCGACTTGCCGAAGGACATCGCGCCCTTGGCACCGCCTCCACCGCCCTGCATCTGGCGCATGATGAACAACCAGAAGCCGATGATCAGGATCACCGGGAGGAAGTTCATCAGGATCGCGCCCAGCGAGATGCCGCTGGACGGCTCTTCCTGGACGATTTCCACGTTCTTGGCGCGCAGGATGTTGATCAGGTCGCGGTCCATCGGCGCGGTGATCGTGGCCGACTGGCCGCTGCGCGTGGTGTACGAGATCTGGTTGGTGCCGCTGCGCATGTCGCCGCTGAAGGTGACCTTCTGGACGTTGCCGCCATCCACCTGGTCCAGGAACTGCGAATACGTGGCGCCCTGGGCACCGGCGCCGCTGCTCTTTGGCGAGAAGCTCTGGAACACCACCATGAGCACCACGGCGACGACCACCCATAGCAGGAGGTTCTTGGTCAAGTCGTTCATCCTCATTGGCTCCGGTGTTCCTCTAATGCCTGACGCTATTGGTATGGTTGAGCTTACTTGATCTGGGCGCGTTTGCCCTGCCCCAAGGCATACACCTCGGGCGAGCGCTTCCGGGACGCTTCAGGCTTGCGGATCACGACCTTGTCGTACCGGCGGCGCATCTCGCGCACGTAGTCGTCAAAGCCCACGCCCTGGAACAGCTTGATCAGGAACGCGCCACCCGGCTTGAGATGGTTGTCGGCAAAATCCAGCGCCAACTCGGCCAGGTGCATCATCCGCGGTTGGTCTACCGCGTCCATACCACTTTTATTGGGGGCCATATCCGAGAGCACAAGGTCTACCGGCTGGTCCCCGAGCATGGCTTCAAACTGCGATAGGACGGCCTGCTCCCTGAAGTCCCCGTGAAGGAACTCCACCCCGGCCAGCGGCGGCATCTCCAGGATGTCCAGCGCCAGCACCCTTCCGGTGTCGCCGATCTGGCGCCGGACCTGCTGGGACCAGCCCCCCGGGGCGGCGCCCAGGTCGACCACGACCATATGCGGCTTCAGCAGCCGGTCACGCGCGAGCAGCTCCTCCAGCTTGTAAGCCGCGCGCGAGCGCATGCCCTCGGCCTGCGCCTTCTTCACGAAGGGGTCGGCGAAGTGTTCTTTCAACCAGCGTTGGCTGCTCTTGCTGCGGGAAACCATTGGAGATAGGGCCGGACGGGGTGGTCATGATACCCTGATCGCCCCAGTTAACCGCTTGTTCCTGAATGTCTATTGTCCTGACCTCCTCCCAGACCCGCTTCCTCCGCGGCCAAGCCCATGGTCTGAACGCCCTGCTGCAGATCGGCGGCAAGGGGGTCACGCCGGCCTTCCTGGCCGAGCTGAACGAGGTGCTGGAGCGCCACGAACTGATCAAGGTGAAGGTGGCCGCGGAAGACCGCGATGCACGCGACGCCATGATCGCCGAGCTGGTGCAGGCCTCCGACAGTGCGCTGGTGCAGCGCATCGGCCACGTGGCCGTGCTCTACCGCCCCAGCAAGGAACAGCGCCAGATCGTGCTTCCGCGCGGCTGATCGCCATGCAGCTGAACCACGAAATCCCGGATTTCGCCTATGCGTTCCGCATCGTCGGCGCCGACTCTGTGGTTTTCGAAGACCGCGTGAACGCCGGCACCCGGCGGGTGGTGAAGAGCTTCATCGTCACCCCGCAGGCATTGCTGGAAGATTGGCCGGCACCCGCCAGCGTCAAGGAGCTGACCCCGGACCACCTGGCCACGGTGCTGGCCCAGCAGCCGGAACTGGTCATCCTTGGAACGGGGGAAAAGCAGCAATTCCCATCTGCGGCTGTCATGGGGGCCTGTCTGACCCGCAACATCGGCATCGAGGTCATGGACAATGGAGCGGCCGCCAGGACATTCAACCTGCTTGCGGGTGAAGGCCGCAACGTAGCGGCGGCCATCCTCCTGCCGGGCTGAAATGGGTTGATTCCGTTCAGAAAAGGCTGCCGTTGGCAGCCTTTTTTGTGGGTTCCGCCACGGTAGCGCCACGCCCTGCGTGGCTGCGCGATCACTTGGGGGGCAGGTACAACAGCGGGTCGACCGGCTTGCCGTTGTAGCGGATCTCGAAGTGCAGCATGTCGCGGGTGGTACCGGTGCGGCCCATCTCGGCGATCTGCTCGCCGGCCTTCACGCTCTGGCCTTCGTTGACCAGCCGCTTGCGGTTGTGGCCGTAGGCCGACAACCACTGATCGTTGTGCTTGATGATGATCAGCTCACCGAAGCCGACCAGCCCGGCACCGGAATAGACCACCACGCCCGATGCGGTGGCGCGCACCGGCTGGCCGCTGCTGCCGGCGATATCCACGCCCTGCTTGGTGACATCGGCGCCGACGAAGCGGCCCACCAGCGCGCCATCGGCCGGCCAGCGCCAGTCGATGTTGCTCTTGATGGCGGTGGTCGGCGACGGGGTCGGCGCAGGCGCAGGCGTCGAACCGGTGCCCGGGCGCGGCGCGGTCACCACGGTGGTCGGCGCACGGCCCGGGCTGCTGCCGGGGTACAGGCGGATGACCTGCCCGGGATAGATGGTGTAGGGCTCGGCCAGCCCGTTCCAGGCGGCCAGGTCGCGCGGGGTGATGTTGTGGATGCGTGCCAGCGCGTAGAGGGTGTCGCCCCGGCGCACCACGGCGGTCTGCCCCGGCTTGGCTACCGACGTCTGCGGCGTGGTGTGCGTGGTGCGCCCGCCGGACGGCTTGACCACCGTGGCGGTGCCGCAGGCACTCAGGGTGGACACCACCAGCAGCAGGGCGGTCAGCCGTGTGGCCCCGCGCATACGATCAGCACTCATGCGAACTTCGCTCTCCAGACAAGCCAGGCCACCAGACCCACCACCAGTACGGTGGCGATCCAGCCCAGCGGTTCAATCCAACGCCGCAGCGCGGCTTCGGCGCGCGCCCCGCCAATGCGGATCACGGCCGCCAGCACGTACACGCGCTTGCCCCGCCCGATCAACATGCTCAGGAAGTACTGCGGCAGCGGCACGCCGACGATACCCGATGCCCACGTGAAGACCTTCATCGGGATGGGCATGAAGCCACCCAACACCAGGAAGGTGAACACCGCCCACGGGGATTCGGCCATCTTGGCCTGCACGATGGCGATGCCGCCTTCGATGCTGGTCAGCATGCCCATCGCCGCGAACAGCGGCTTGACCGCTTCAAACGCGTAGTGGCCCAGCGCATAGCCGACCAGCGCACCGGCCATCGAGCCGGCCAGGCTGAGCGTGGCGAACCACCAGCCGCGCTTGGGTTGGGCCACGCACATCGGTGCCAGCATCACTTCGGGCATCACCGGGAAGATGATCGCCTCGATGAAGCTGAGCACCGTCAGGTAGGTCGGGGCGCGCTCATGCGCGGCCCACTTCATCGCCCGCTCGTACAGCGGACCAAAAATCTTCATGACGCAACGCTCCTTGGAATCAGTCCAGCATGCCAGACAGCAGCGGCACGAACGTGACCGGTGCCAGTACCTGCTGTTCAACGCTGCCGTCGTCGCGGCGGGTCAGCTGGATCAGCGACTGCGCCCCTGCCCCACCGACCGGCGCGACCAGGCGTCCGCCCACGGCCAGCTGCTCGACCAGCGCATCGACCAGCGCCGGCGCGGCCGCGGTCACCACGATGGCGTCGAACGGCCCGTGTTCGGCCCAGCCGATGCGGCCATCGTCGTGCTTGCTGCGGATGTTCATGCCCAGCGCACGGAAGCGCTTGCGCGCCTGCCGCAGCAGGTCGCCGATGCGCTCGACGGTGTAGACCTCCAGCCCCAGCGCACCGAGTACGGCCGCCTGGTAGCCCGAGCCGGTGCCCACTTCCAGCACCTTCTTCGGCGCCGACTGCAGCACCGCTTCGGTCATCCGCGCCACCACCCACGGCTGGGGAGATGGTCTGGCCGTGGCCGATCGGCAGTGCGGTGTCTTCGTAGGCGCGCGAGGCCAGGGCCTCGTCGATGAACAGATGCCGCGGCACCACCCGGATCGCATTGAGGGTGGCTTCGTCGGCAATGCCGCTCTCGCGCAGGCGTTCGACCAGGCGGTCGCGCACGCGCTGGGAGGTCATGCCAATCCCGACCGCTTCGGGCTGCAGGCGCAGGCGCTGACTCATGCCGGCCGGTCCAGCGCGGCGGTCAGCCCGCCTACCCAGCTGGCGACCTTCTCCAGTGCCTGGTAGCGGGTCAGGTCGACCTGGATCGGCGTGATCGAGATGAATCCGTTGCGCACGGCATGGAAGTCCGTGCCCGGGCCGGAATCCTGTTCGCGCCCGGCCGGGCCGATCCAGAACACTTCATTGCCGCGCGGGTCGCGCTGGGCAATGCAGCCTTCGGCACGGTGGCGGTTGCCCAGCCGGGTCACTTCAAAGCCACGCACCTCCGCCCACGGCAGGTCGGGCACGTTGACGTTGAGGATGGTGTCGGCCGGCAGCGGGTCGGCCTTGAGCCGGGTGACGATCTCCACCGCGGCACGCGCGGCGGTTTCAAAATTGCGCGGGTCGTGGTTGTGGGTGACCAGCGACATCGCCACCGCCGGCAGGCCGAGGAAACGCCCTTCCATCGCCGCCGACACGGTCCCGGAGTAGATGACGTCATCGCCCAGGTTGGCTGCGTTGTTGATGCCCGACACCACGATGTCCGGGTCGTATTCGAGCAGGCCGGTCAGCGCCAGGTGCACGCAGTCGGTCGGGGTGCCGGCTACCGAACAGGTGGAGTGGTCGATGCGCTTGACCCGCACCGGCAGGTCCAGGGTCAGCGAATTGCTGGCGCCGGAGCGGTCGCGGTCGGGGGCGACCACCATCACTTCGTGGCCGGCCTCGCGCAGCACGGAGGCGAGCATCCTGATGCCGGGGGCATCGACGCCGTCGTCGTTGCTGACCAGGATCCGCATCTGGGTTTTAACCGCTTGATTGTTCAAGACTTCATTTCCATCACTTTCCAGCGTTGGCGGGGCCGGCCTTCACCCGTTTCGGGATCACCGACCGCGCAAGTGCGTCAGCTATTGTGCCGCAAGCGGGCAGATCGGCCTACCCCGGCGGGAGGTAGGCACGGCCGATTCAGGGCATTAGGCTGTACGCATGTCACATCCTGAAGACGAAGATCCGGCCGCACTGTTCCGCGCCGCCATCGGCGAGGTCACGCCGCTGCGCAAACCGGTGGCTGCGCCACCGGCGACACCCCGACCGAAGCCGCGTGCGCGCATGGCCGAACAGGACGAGGACGCCGCGCGCGGGGAATTCGCCCGGCTGCTTCGCGACAGCAGCCCGCTGGAGGCCGGCGACACCGCCAGCTACCGGCGCGAGAACCTGCCGGCACGGATGTTCCAGCGGCTCAAGCGCGGGCAGTATTCGGTGCAGGACGAGCTGGACCTGCACGGTGCCACGGTGGCCCAGGCGGAGACGCTGCTGCGCCAGTTCCTGCTGGAAGCGCATGCGCACGAGCACGGCTGCGTGCGCATCATCCACGGCAAGGGGCTGCAGTCCGACGGCGGTGCGCCGGTGTTGAAGAACCTGGTGGACCGGCTGCTGCGCCAGCGCAATGACGTGCTGGCGTTCCATTCGGCGCCCGCCGGGCAAGGCGGGACGGGCGCGGTATTGGTGCTGTTGGCGCGACGGTGATCGCCCGCACCACGTAGAAATCAATCGTTCGACGAAGCGCTGCTGGCGTCGTCCACCGGACCCAGCTCGTGCAGCACGGCGGTGGCATAACACCCCGGCGGCAGCGCGAAGGTGAGCTCGAGCACATCTGCTTCCAGCCAGCGGTGCTGCAGGTTGGCCGGGCGCAGGCGCAACGCGCGGCGCTCCTGCTTCAGGCGCGCGCCTTCCAGCCCGGTGCGCAGCTGCAAGGATTGCTCGTCGCTGATCGCGCCCAGCTCGAGCGCGGCGGCGGCGCCGCTGCTGCGCAGCTCACCCTCGCCCCACAGCGGACCGCTGGGATGGATGTCGAAGCGGCCCAACCGATCCGCCAGCAGGTCGGTCCACGGTTCGGGACCGAACACGCTGCGGCTGCCATCGAGCATCCACACTTCACCCTCCAGCGGGCTGTCCCAGTTGCCCTGCGCCACGCGCTCGGCCAGCACCTGGTTGAACAGCGCCGAGCGCGCGGCCGAAAGCAGCAGCGAGCGCTGGTCGGGGCGCACGCGGCGGCCGCCAAACATGGCCAGTGCGGCCGGCACGTTGCCGCCATCGCGGCCGAAGCGCTGCTCGCCGAACCAGTTCGGCAGGCCACGCGCGGCGATCAGCGACAGCCGCTCGTCGATCGCCTTCGCCTCGCCCTGCACGCTGCGCAGCACCAGCCGGAACCGGTTGCCGGCCAGCGCGCCGCGCTGCAGCTTGCGGTTGTGCCAGGTGGACTCGACCACCTCCACCTCATCCGAGGCCAACAGCGCGATGTCCGGCGCGATGCGCTTGGGCAGGTGCACGCTGAACCGCTGCGTGGTGACCGCATGCCGGTCCTTCATGCCCGCATAGCTGACCGCCATGTCCGGCAGCCCCGCCCACTTCGCCAGCAGCTTGGCCACATGCACGGTGTTGGCACCACGCTTGCGGATCGTCAGCAGCAGGTGCTCGCCTTCCCCGGCGGGCTCGAACGCCGACAGCTCGTCCACCTGGAAATCTTCCGGGACGGTGCGGATGTCGGCGCGCAGCAACGGCTCGCCGAAGGCCAGCGGCAAGGGGATCACAGCGCCACCAACAGCACGACGGCCTGGGCAGCGATTCCTTCGCCGCGCCCGGTGAAACCGAGCTTCTCGGAGGTGGTGGCCTTGACGCTCACCGCATCCAGCGCGATGCCAAGCAGTCCGGCAATGCGCTCGCGCATGGCCAAGGCATGCGGGCCGACCTTGGGCCGCTCGCAGATCACGGTGATGTCGGTGTTGCCGACCTGCCAGCCGCGTTCGCGCAGCAGGCTGTTGCAGTGGTCAAGGAAGCGGCTGCTGTCGGCATCCTTCCAGCGCATGTCCGACGGCGGGAAGTGCTGGCCGATGTCGCCGAGCGACAGCGCGCCCAGCATGGCATCGCACAGGGCGTGCAGGATCACATCGCCATCGCTGTGCGCCAGCACGCCACAGCTGTGCGCGACGCGCACGCCGCCGAGCATGATGTGGTCGCCCTCGCCGAAGGCGTGGACGTCATAACCCTGCCCGATGCGGACCGGAGGAAACGGGGTGTTCATGGCAAAAGACCTGCGGTGATGGCCGGCGCGGACGGGCTCAGGAGCCGCGGCGCGACAGCTCGAATTCGAATCGGGACAGATCGGCCGGGGTGGTGACCTTGAAGTTGTCCTCGTTGCCCTCGACCAGCAACGGGCGCAGGCCCTGGCGCTCCATCGCCATGGCGTCGTCGGTGACGTCAACGCCGGCGGCGGCCGCGTCCTGCAGCGCGCGGGCCAGCTGGTGGCGGCGGAACAGCTGCGGGGTCAGCGCGCGCCACAGGCGCGCACGCGGCTCGGTACCATCAATGCCGCCGTCGTCGCCGGCCCGCTTGAGGGTATCGCGCACCGGCGCGGCCAGGATCGCGCCAACGGGATCGGCACGCCCCACTTCCAGCAGGCGACCGAGGTCGGCTGCGGCCAGGTTCGGCCGCGCGGCATCGTGGACCAGCACGAAATCGTCGGCCCGCACGCTGTCAGGCAGCGCCTGCAGGCCGGCCAGCACCGAGGCAGCGCGGGTCGCCCCGCCGGTGCAGGTCAGGATCGGTTTGTCCGCCAACGACTGCCAGCCCGGCCAGTCGACATCGTTCTCGGCGATGACCACCATCACCCCGGCCACGACCGGGTGTGACAGCAGGGCTTCCAGCGTGTGCGCCAACAGCACCCGGTCGCCTGCGACCAGGTACTGCTTGGGCGTGTCGCTGCCGAAGCGGGTACCTCGGCCGGCGGCCGGAACCACGGCCCAGACACTGCCCATCAGGGCACGTCCGGGTGTGGCGCGTTCGGGTCGGCGGCCAGCGCCGGCGCACGCGGCGCCGCCACCGGAGCGTTCTCGACCACGCGGTAGAACTTCTCACCGGGCTTGATCATGCCCAGCTCGCTGCGCGCACGCTCTTCGATGGCAGCCTCGCCTTCCTTGAGGTCCTTGACCTCGGCCGCCAGCGCATCATTGCGCTGTTGCAGGCCGGCGTTGTCGCGCTTCTGGGATTCGACCTGGGCTTCGAGCGACATCACTTCTCCCGAATTGCCCGGGCCGAACCAGAAGCGGTACTGCAGCCATGCCAGCAGTACCGCGAGCACCAGCAGCAGCCAGCGCCAGTTGCGCATGCGGATCAGCGCTTCAGCGACACGAACGCGTCACGCCCGGCGTAACGCGCGCCGGCACCAAGGGCTTCCTCGATGCGCAGCAGCTGGTTGTACTTGGCCACGCGGTCGCTGCGGCACAGCGAGCCGGTCTTGATCTGGGTGGCGGTGGTGGCCACGGCGATGTCGGCGATGGTGGTGTCTTCGGTTTCGCCCGAACGGTGCGAGACCACCGCAGCGTAGTTGGCGTGGTGCGCCATGGCGATCGCTTCCAGGGTCTCGGTCAGGGTGCCGATCTGGTTGACCTTGATCAGGATCGCGTTGGCGGTGCCGGACTCGATGCCTTCCTTGAAGATCTTCGGGTTGGTCACGAACAGGTCGTCGCCGACCAGCTGCACCTTCTTGCCGATGCGGTCGGTAAGCAGCTTCCAGCCGGCCCAGTCGTTCTCGGCCAGGCCGTCTTCGATGGTGATGATCGGGTACTGGGCGGCCCAGTCGGCCAGGAAATCGACGAACTGCTCCGAAGTCAGGCGCTTGTTCTCGCCCACCAGGTTGTACTTGCCGTTCTCGTAGAACTCGCTGGAGGCCACGTCCAGGCCCAGCAGCACGTCTTCGCCGGCGGTGTAGCCGGCCTTGCCGATCGCCTCGAGGATGGTGTCGAGCGCTTCGACGTTGCTGCGGAAGTCCGGCGCGAAGCCGCCTTCGTCGCCCACCGCCGTGCTCAGGCCGTGGCCCTTGAGCACCGACTTGAGCGAATGGAAGATTTCGGTACCGGCGCGCAGCGCTTCGGAGAACGAGGTGAAGCCGACCGGCAGCACCATGAATTCCTGGAAATCGACATTGTTGTCGGCATGCGCGCCGCCGTTGATGATGTTCATCATCGGCACCGGCAGGCTCACATCGGTGCTGCCCTTGGACAGGTACTGCCACAGCGCCTGCTTGTTGGCGGCAGCGGCGGCATGGGCATTGGCCATGGACACGGCCAGCAGTGCGTTCGCGCCCAGGCGACCCTTGTTCTCGGTGCCATCCAGGTCGATCAGGCGCCGGTCGAGGCCTTCCTGGTCGGCCGCGTCGAAGCCCTTCAGCGCGGAGGCGATGGTGGTGTTGACGTTGTTGACGGCGTTGCGCACGCCCTTGCCCAGGTAGCGGGTCTTGTCGCCATCACGCAGCTCGACCGCTTCCTTGGTGCCGGTGGAGGCACCCGACGGCACGGCGGCACGGCCGAACGAGCCGTCCTCCAGGGTGACTTCGGCTTCCAGCGTGGGGTTGCCACGGCTGTCGAGGATTTCACGGGCGTGGATGCTGCGGATCGTGGTCATAGCGGGCCGGTTACCAGTCAGAAAGGGGGAACGCCAAAGATCAATGCGTTGAAACGTGCCGCGTGATTATCCCCACCTGCCCCCCGCTTGCCAAATCCGCGCGCGGAAAGCGTTAGGGGTTACAGCAGGGAGGGCAGCAGCAGCACCAGCAACAGCAGGCCCAGCAGGCCCAGCGCGGCGCCGCCACCGGCCGGCTGGCGGCGCAGGCGCAACGCCAGCACGCCGGCCAGCACAGTGCCCAGCGCGCAGGTTGCGCCCAGCGCCAGGGTCAGGTTGATGGGCGTGGCGACGGCCTGGATGGCATGGCTGCCGTCACCGGGCGAACCCACTGCGGAAAACACCAGCACCATGAGCACGAACGCCCAGCCCCAGCTGGCTGTCGACAGAACCAACGCTGCCCAGCCCCAGGGCCACGCCCGCCAGTGGCGGCGCTGGCGACGGGCCAGCTGCGCCGCCCACGGGTCCTGGCTCAGGCGCTTGCTTCCTGCAACAGCGCGCCGCCGGCCTTGCGCTCACGCGCGGCACGGATGAAGCCGATGAACAGCGGGTGGCCATCGCGCGGAGTGGACAGGAATTCCGGGTGCGCCTGGCAGGCCAGGAACCACGGATGCTGGTCGCGCGAGAGCTCCACCACTTCCACCAGGGTGTCGTCCATCGATTTGCCGGCAATCACCAGGCCGGCATCTTCCAGCTGGGTGCGGTAGCGGTTGTTGAACTCGTAGCGGTGACGATGGCGCTCGGACACCACGTCCTTGCCGTACAGCTCGCGGGCCAGCGTGCCGGGCTTCAGGCGCTGCTCCTGCAGGCCCAGGCGCATGGTGCCGCCGAGATCGCTCTTGTCATCGCGCTTTTCCACATCGCCGGTGGCGGTACGCCATTCGGTGATCAGGCCGATCACCGGGTTGGGCGACTGGCGGTCGTTTTCGGTGCTGTTGGCACCCTCCAGGCCGACCACGTTGCGGGCGAAATCGACCACGGCGGCCTGCATGCCGTAGCAGATGCCGAAATACGGCAGCTGCTGTTCACGGGCGAACTGCGAGGTGAGCACCTTGCCCTCGAAACCACGGTCGCCGAAGCCGCCCGGCACCAGGATGCCATCGACGTCCTTCAGCGCCGCCATGTCGGTGCCTTCCAGGTCCTGCGCTTCCAGCCACTTCAGGTTGACCTTGGTGCGCTGGCGCAGGCCGCCGTGCTTGAGCGCTTCGCCCACCGACTTGTAGGCGTCCTGGTGGTCGACGTACTTGCCGACCACGGCGATGGTGACTTCATCCACCGGGTGCAGGGTGGCATCCAGAGCGGCCTCCCATTCGTGCAGGTCGGCCGGACCGGCCTTGTCGCCGAGCTTGAGCTGGTTGATGACGATCTCGTCCAGGCCCTGGGCGTGCAGGCCCATCGGAATGCGGTACAGCACGTCGACGTCAGGCACGCTGATCACGGCGCGCTCGGACACGTTGGTGAACTGGGCGATCTTGCGGCGCTCGGAGTCGGGCACCGGCTGCTCGGAACGGCACAGCAGCACGTCGGGCTGGATGCCGATCGAGCGCAGTTCCTTGACCGAGTGCTGGGTCGGCTTGGTCTTCAGCTCACCGGCGGCGGCGATGTACGGCACCAGGGTGAGGTGCATGAACAGGGCCTTCTCCGGGCCGCGCTCGGTGCGCACCTGGCGGATGGCTTCCAGGAACGGCAGGGATTCGATGTCGCCCACGGTGCCGCCGATTTCCACCAGCGCCACGTCGAAGCCTTCGGTGGCTTCGTCCATGCAGCGGCGGATCTCGTCGGTGATGTGCGGGATGACCTGCACGGTGGCGCCCAGGTAGTCACCACGGCGCTCCTTGCGGATCACGTTCTCGTAGATGCGGCCGGTGGTGACCGAGTTCTTGCGGCTCAATCGGGTGCGCACGAAGCGCTCGTAGTGGCCCAGGTCCAGGTCGGTCTCGGCGCCGTCGTCGGTGACATACACCTCGCCGTGCTGGAACGGGCTCATGGTGCCCGGGTCGACGTTGATGTACGGGTCAAGCTTCATCATCGTGACCTTCAGGCCACGGGCTTCGAGGATGGAGGCGAGCGAGGCGGCGGCAATGCCTTTGCCGAGCGAGGAAACCACGCCGCCGGTTACGAAGATCAAGGGAGTCATGGCTGGGGGTGTCCTGTCAGGAAGGGGGAAACGGCGCCGGCGCGCGGGGCGGCGGACGACGTGAAGGGGGAATCGGGGAGAATCCGGACGGCGGCGGCGGGATGTTCACGCGCCAGGGCCGGGATCAGGGGAGCGATGACGTGGCGGCCGGTCGGCGAGGTCGGGTCGGCCGTGCCGGTCGCCGTTGGGACCGTCACCTCCTGCCTACCCTGCTGGCGGCCGCGCACGACCAGACCAGTCCATTCGCTGATGGATGACACGTACTGCTCCCGGAAAGCCATAGTTTACAGATTGAGGGCGCCCAGCCCAAGGGGCACGAACGAAGACGCCCCGGCAAGCCGGGGCGTCGGGGAAGCCGAAACGCTGGTTCAGCGCTTCTTCTTGGCCTCTTCTTCCTCTTCCTGCTGGGGCGCCTGCTGGCCCTTGGCCTTCATTTCGGCGTTGGCGGCCGCGCGGCGCTTGGCCTTGGCGTCGGCTTCGGACTGCGCCTTGGCCTCGGCCTGCTCGCCCTGCTGCGCGGTGGACTGGCCCTGTCCGGCGTTCTGCGCCATTGCCAGCGGCACGGCCACGACGGCGGCGGCAATGGCAACGATGGTCAGCAACTTCTTCATGGGGAGTCTCCTCGCATATGGCTGGGGATGGGGCGCCGGGGCTCCGGTTTTCCCATCTCCTACAGTCTATCGCGCGCTCTTCGGCCGGCCCCTGAACGTGCGGCGTGCAAAAAAACCGGCCAGACCGCAAACTTCGCCGTCGCTATGCGCTTTATGAAGACAGATGAACACCCGCTATAACGCCGCCGATATTGAAGTCCTGTCCGGCCTTGACCCGGTCAAGCGCCGCCCGGGCATGTATACCGACACCGCGCGCCCGAACCACCTGGCGCAGGAAGTGATCGACAACGCCGTGGACGAAGCGCTGGCCGGGCACGCCCGGACGGTCGAGGTCACCCTGTACAAGGACGGCAGCTGCGAGGTCACCGATGACGGCCGCGGCATGCCGGTGGACATCCACCCGGAGGAGAAGGTGCCCGGCGTGGAGCTGATCCTGACCCGGCTGCATGCGGGCGGTAAGTTCAACAACAAGAACTACACCTTCTCCGGCGGCCTGCACGGCGTGGGCGTGAGCGTGGTCAATGCGCTGTCGACGCTGGTGGAAGTGCATATCCGGCGCGATGGCAGCGAGCACCGCATCACCTTCCGCAATGGCGACCGCGCCACGCCGCTGGAAGTGGTCGGCAGCGTGGGCAAGAAGAACACCGGTACGCGGGTGCGCTTCTGGGCCGACCCGAAGTACTTCGACACGCCCAAGTACAACCTGCGGGCGCTGCGCCACCTGTTGCGCGCCAAGGCGGTGCTGTGCCCGGGCCTGACAGTGAAGCTGCGCGACGAGGCCACCGACGAGCAGGACACCTGGTACTACGAAGATGGCCTGAGCGATTACCTGAAGGCTGAGCTGGGCGAGCGCGAAATGCTGCCGGCCGAGCTGTTCGTGGGCCAGCTGAAGAAAGATACCGAGGTGGTGGACTGGGCGGTGGCGTGGCTGCCGGAAGGCGAGCTGGTCCAGGAAAGCTATGTCAACCTGATTCCAACCGCGCAGCACGGCACCCACGCCAACGGGCTGCGCACGGGCCTGACCGAGGCGCTGCGCGAGTTCTGCGATTTCCGCAACCTGCTGCCGCGCGGAGTGAAGCTGGCCCCGGAAGACGTGTGGGACCGGGTCTCGTTCGTGCTGTCGCTGAAGATGACCGACCCGCAGTTCAGCGGGCAGACCAAGGAGCGGCTGTCGTCGCGCCAGGCCGCCGGGTTCGTCGAAGGCGCGGCACATGACGCCTTCAGCCTGCTGCTGAACCAGAACGTGGCGCTGGGCGAGCAGATCGCGCAGCTGGCGATCGAGCGTGCCAGTGCGCGCCTGAAGACCGAAAAGCTGGTGGTGCGCAAGAAGGTCACCCAGGGCCCTGCCCTGCCGGGCAAGCTGGCGGACTGCATCAGCCAGGACCTGTCGCGCACGGAGCTGTTCCTGGTGGAAGGTGATTCGGCCGGCGGCAGTGCCAAGCAGGCGCGTGACAAGGACTTCCAGGCGATCATGCCGCTGCGCGGCAAGATCCTGAACACCTGGGAAGTGTCGTCGGGCAGCGTGCTGGCGTCGGAAGAAGTGCACAACCTGGCCATCGCGATCGGCTGCGATCCGGGCAAGCAGGACATCAGCGGGCTGCGTTACGGCAAGGTGGTGATCCTGGCCGACGCGGACTCGGACGGCCTGCATATCGCAACGTTGCTGACGGCGCTGTTCCTGAAGCACTTCCCGTCGCTGGTGGATGCCGGCCACGTGTTCGTGGCGATGCCGCCGCTGTTCCGCGTGGACGTGGGCAAGCAGGTGTTCTACGCGCTGGACGAGGAAGAAAAGCGTTCGCTGCTGGACAAGATCGAACGCGAGAAGATCAAGGGCCAGGTCAACGTGACCCGCTTCAAGGGCCTGGGCGAGATGAACCCGCACCAGTTGCGCGAGTCGACCATCCACCCCGACACGCGCCGCCTGGTGCAGCTGACGGTGGACGATGGCGAGCAGACCAGCGCGCTGATGGACATGCTGCTGGCCAAGAAGCGCGCGGGCGACCGCAAGCAGTGGCTGGAGAACAAGGGTGATCTGGCTTCCCTGGAAGTTTGATTGCTGATGAAAAATCCCGCTTCGGCGGGATTTTTTTTGGGTCTCGCGGGTGGCAGGCAATTCCGTAGTGCCGGGCCCTGCCCGGCAGCTTCATGGATCTGGGCGAACAGCCGGTGGCCGTCGCTTGGCCTGAGCTGGGCCGGCGGGTGCGGGAGTACGGGGGGCGCCGTGAATCCATCCCTGGAGGCTCTTGCGAAACATCCATGTTTCGCAAAGCCCCCGTACCCCCGCCCCCGCCGACCCTCGACGGTTTGTTGGTGGCCATGGGAGATCAACGGCGGTGCCGATCATTTCCATGCGTTACCGGCCGCGGTGGCGTTCCGTGCCGTCGTTTGGGAACCGACGCTACCGACGTACCCGCCGCGTAGGGCCACGCCATGCGTGTCTGCCGTGCCCATCCGCACGCGACCATCTGTCGGGGGCGGCCGGGAAAAATGAAAACGCTGCTCTTCGCGACCAGCCAGCAGAAAAAAACCCGGCCGAAGCCGGGTTTTTCGCGTTTCCAAACCAACCCCGATCAGGTCCAGCCGAACAGCTCGAACAGCTTCAGGATCAGGTAGGCGCAGCCGCCGGCCGCCGGGATGGTGAGGATCCAGGCCCACACGATGCGTTCGATCACGCCAAAGCGCAGCGAACGCGGGTTCTTGGCGTAACCCACGCCCATGATGGCGGTGGAGATGCTGTGGGTGGTCGAAACCGGCATGCCGAAGTGCGCGGCCAGGGTCAGGATCGTGGCCGAGCTGGTCTCGGCCGCGAAGCCGTGGATCGGGTGCAGCTTGACCATCTTGTGGCCCAGCGTCTTGATGATCTTCCAGCCACCCGAGGCGGTACCGGCGGCCATCACCACCGCGCAGGTCAGCACGATCCACATCGCGATGCCGTCACCGGCGTGCGCGTCCGGGTGCATGAAGGCCAGCCAGGACGGCAGGTCGTTCAGTGCGCCGGTCGCCTCGGCGCCGATCAGGGTCATGGCGATGATGCCCATGGTCTTCTGCGCGTCGTTGTGGCCGTGGGCGAAGCCCATGTAAGCCGCCGAGACGATCTGCGCCTTGCCGAAGAACGCGTTGACGATGCGCGGGCGGGCCAGGCGGCCCAGCCAGCCACCGGCCTTGGCCATGCCCGCGATGATCGCCCACAGCAGCAGCATCACCACGATGCCGAGCAGGAAGCCGGCGATCGGCGAGGTGATCATCGGCAGGAACACCTTCCACAGCAGGCCCTTGTTCTGCGCCCACGTGCCGATGCGTTCGGACCAGATCAGCGCGTCCCAGTTGTTGTGGGCGGCGGCCAGGCCGGCGCCGCACAGGCCACCGATCAGCGCGTGCGAGGACGACGACGGCAGGCCCTTCCACCAGGTGATCAGGTTCCAGATGATGCCGCCCAGCAGCGCGCACAGGATCACCTGCGGGGTCACGTCAACCACGCCGGTGTTGAGCAGGCCCGAGGCGATGGTCAGCGCCACGGCGGTGCCGGTCAGGGCGCCGATGAGGTTCATGAAGGCGGCGAGCATCACCGCCCAGCCGGGCGAGAGCACCTTGGTCGCCACCACGGTGGCGATGGAGTTGGCGGTGTCGTGGAAGCCGTTGATGAACTCGAAGACGAGCGCGGCCAGGATCACCACCAGAACGAGGGTCAGCATGCTGTGGCGTCCGTCAGCTGTTCTTCAGCACGATCTGGTAAGCCACCACACCGGCCTCGCGGCAACGGTCGATGGCCTTTTCCAGGATCTCGAAGAACTCCTTGAGCAGGAACATCTGCAGGTTGTCCAGGCGACCGGAGTAGATGTCGCGGTACAGCTCGAGCATCAGGCGGTCGGCTTCGTTCTCCAGTGCACGCAGCTTCTCGTTGAGCGCGGTCATCCGGTCCAGGTTCATGTTGCGCAGGTCGTGGACCATCTCCACCACCACGCTGGCGGCCTGTTCGAGCATCGCCGCGCGCGGCGCGAAATCGATGTGTTCCAGATGCTTGGTGGCCAGCGAGTAGCGGTCGGCGAACTTCTCGACCTGCTTGGGAATCTTGTACAGCGCCGAGCCCAGCGCTTCGATGTCTTCGCGCTCGATCGGGGTCATGAAGCTGTCCACCAGCGCCTGGCTGATCTTGTCCGAGGCGGCGCGTTCGCGCAGGCGGGCCAGCTTGAACGCGTCAAGCGCGGGCTGCCGGTCGGCGTCGCGCAGCATCGAATGCAGCGCCTTGGCGCTGTCGTAGGCCGCCTGGGCAGCCTCGTCCAGCAGGGTATAGAACTGTTTGCCGGAGCCGAAAATGGTCTGCAGAGAGAACATTGAGAAACCTATTCGCCGTCGAGGAAGGACGGCACCGGGCGGAATTATGACGGTTTGATGTCCAATCCGGGTACTCCCGTCGTCTTCACACTGCCACCGGGCCACCTGAACGACCCTGTTTGCACCCCTCCCCCCGGCTTTTGTTAAGATGCGCGGGCACCTTCGGGTGCACTCTATGGACGACGACCCTTATCCCCCGCCGCGCCCGCCAGGCCTGACCTGGCCCGGTAGCCGCCCGCGCTTGAACACGCCCTCCCTGCCACCAACCGGGGATGACGCCCGTGTTTGAACTGATCCTGCTTGTTTTCGCCCTGATCCTGCTCAACGGGTTCTTCGCCATGTCCGAGATGTCGGTCATGACCTCGCGCAAGAGCCGCCTGAAGCAGATGGCCGGCACCTCCAAGCGCGCCGCCAAGGCGCTGGAGCTGTCCGAGAAGCCCGAAAGCTTCCTCTCCACCGTCCAGATCGGCATCACCGTGATCGGCGTGCTGACCGGCCTGCTTGGCGGCGACGCCATCGGCGAGGCCATTGCCATCTGGATCAAGAGCCTGATGCCCGGCTTCGGCCACGCCGAACTGGTCGGCAAGGGCCTGGCCGTCACCCTGATCACCTTCGTCACGCTGATCTTCGGCGAACTGGTGCCCAAACGCCTGGCGCTGACCCGCTCCGAGGACATCGCCGGGCTGGTCGCCCTGCCGATGAGCTGGCTGGCCAAGCTGGCCTTCCCGTTCGTCTGGCTGCTGTCCAAGACTACCCGGCTGGTCCTGCGCCTGCTGGGCCTGGGCAAGGACGAAGCGGCCAGCGTGACAGAAGAGGAGATCCGCATGCTCGTGGCCGAAAGCCACGAGGCCGGCGTCATCGACGCGCATGAGCGCGACATGATGAACCGGGTGATGCGCCTGGGCGACCGCACTGCCGACAGCCTGATGACCCCGCGCAACCGGATCGCCTGGCTGGATACCCAGGCCGACGCGGAGAAGAACCTGGCCACCATGCGCGAGCACGAGTTCTCGCGCTACCCCGTCTTCCGCGGCAACGACCAGGACATCGTCGGCGTGCTCGAGGTCAAGAGCCTGGTCACCCGCCTGGTGCGCGATGAGCACTCGCTGTTCCAGCAACTGCGCGAGCCGCTGTATGTCTCCGAATCCACCCATGCGATGAAGCTGCTGGAGATCTTCCGCGAGGAGCAGCAGTCGGTGGCGCTGGTGGTGGATGAGTACGGCGAGATCCAGGGGCTGGTGACCATCAGCGACCTGATGGGCGCGGTGGTCGGCCGCATGCAGTCGGTGGAGAACGTCGACGAGGACGCGCTGGTGGTGACCCGCGAGGACGGCTCGCTGCTGGTGGACGGGTCATTGTCGATCGAAGACCTGCGCGAGCTGATGGGCAACGCCGAACTGCCCGATGCCGATGACGGCGACTACTACACGCTGGCCGGCATGTGCATCCACTACTTCGGCCGCATTCCGCATGCCGGGGAGTACTTCGACTGGGCCGGCTGGCGCATCGAGATCGTCGACCTGGACGGCGCGCGCGTGGACAAGCTGCTGCTGCGCACGCTGGCCGAAGAGGAGACTGATGAACTCACCGGCTGATCCGCCCCCGGCGCCGGACCAGGGCCGGCCGGAATACCAGAACGAAGGCATCCGTACGCTGCTGGCGATGTTCGACCACGGCGATCCCGATGAACGCCTGCGCCTGGGGCAGATCCTGCAGGGCCTGCAGCAGAGCGCGTTCGGCGTGTTCCTGTTCATTGCGATCCTGCCGTCGTTCATTCCGGTTCCCGGGCTGGGCGGCGCCGTGAGCGGTCCGCTGGTGGTCCTTATCGGCGTGCAGATGCTGTGCGGCATGCGGCGCCCTTGGCTGCCGGGGTTCATCGCCAACCGCGGGCCGCGACGCGGCACGATGCATAAATTCCTGGGGAAGATCGACGGCGCGCTGCGCCGTCTGGATCGCATGCTCAAGCCGCGTCGCCCGGCCCTTCTCGTGCCCTTGCCGGCGCATGCATTCACCGGCCTGCTGCTGGTGCTGTCCGGCGTGCTGCTGTCGCTGCCGATCCCGTTCACCAACTACCTGTTCGGGTTCCAACTGCTGCTGTTCTCGCTGGCGCTGCTGGAACGCGACGGCACCCTGATGCTGGTCAACTGGATCGGCGCGATTGCCGCGGTGCTGTTCTTCAGCTTCAGCTCCGGCCAGTTGGTGCACTACCTGACCGAGCTGTTCCAGCGCTGGTTCTAACGCAGGTCCACGACGCCGTTGTCGGACAAGCTGCCGGGGTCATCGCTGACGGCGGAGAGCACGAAGCTGAGCGCCTTGCCCAGCAGCGTGCCGGGGCCGTCCCAGTACTCGGCCGATTCGGCACGCACGTGGATCAGGCGCAGGTTCGGATCGTCCTTGCCGCCCGGGAAGAACAGCTTCATCGGAGGCGACCACAGTTCCTCCACCTTGGCGCGGTCGTCGACGATGCGCGCGATGCCCGCCACCGAGACGTAGGTGTTCTTCGACTGCGAGGCATAGGCCACGTTGACGCGCGGATTGAGCGCGATCTCGGCCACCTTGGGGCTGTCGGCGGCGGTGGCGAACCACAGGTCGCCGTCGAATTCGACTTCCTGGGTGCCCAGCGGGCGGCTGTACAGGCGCCCGTCCACGCCGGTGGTGGTGAACATGGCGATGTCCACGTCGCGGATCAGTTCGGCCAGCTGTTCGATGTGCTGCTGGCGATCTTGGTCGGCCATGCGGTGACTCCTGGAATAAGGAGCTCCATCACACCGGAAGGGTGGGAATGGCGACGTGAACCGGATGGTCACGTCGCCTTCGCGTGGCATGACGTGGAGAGCCGCACAGCCGGTACATCATTTACCGGGCGCGTGGCGACGCGTTCAACGTCAGAACCGGTCAGCAAGGTCGCGGCGCGCGTGCATCGCCAACCCGAACGAGCGCTTGCGCGCGCCATGGTCGTAGATGTTGGCGGTCAGCAGCAGTTCGTCGGGCTTGTGGCGTGCGGCGAACGCGGCCATGCCTTCGCTGACCTGGCGCTGGTCGCCGACCACCGCGCAGGCCAGCGCGTCCTGCACGCCGATCTTCTCGTGCGGCTGCCAGAAGGCTTCGATGTCGTCGATCGGCGGTGGAATCAGGCCCGGCAGGCCGCGACGCAGGTTGACGAAGCTCTGCTGCTGGGTGGTGAACAGGCGCTTGGCCTCGGCTTCGGATTCGGCCGCCACCACGTTCAGGCCCAGCACCGCGTACGGCGCGGTGAGATACTGCGAGGCGCGGAACTCGCGGCGATACACCGCAAGCGCTTCGTCCATCGCATCCGGGGCGAAATGCGAAGCGAAGGCAAACGGCAGGCCCATTGCCGCCGCCAAGCGTGCACTGAACAGGCTGGAGCCCAGCAGCCACACCGGCACCGGGATGCCCGCGCCGGGGACCGCGCGCACCGCCTGCCCGGGCTGCGCCGGCTCGAAATAGTGAAGCAGCTCGCGCACGTCCTGCGGGAACTGGTCGGCGCTGTCGAAGTAGCGTCGCAGGGCGCGCGCGGTGGGCTGGTCGGTGCCCGGCGCGCGGCCGAGGCCGAGGTCGATGCGGTCCGGGTACAGCGAGGCGAGCGTGCCGAACTGTTCGGCCACCTGCAGCGGCGAGTGGTTCGGCAGCATGATCCCGCCAGCCCCGACGCGGATGCGCTGGGTGCCGCCGGCCACGTGGCCGATCAGCACCGCGGTGGCGGCGCTGGCGATGCCTGGCATGTTGTGGTGCTCGGCCAGCCAGTAGCGGTGGAAGCCCCAGCCTTCTGCGTGCTGGGCCAGGTCCAGCATGTTGGCAAAGGCCTGGGTGGTATCGCTGCCCTCGCAGACCGGGGCCAGATCAAGAATCGACAGTTGCATGGGGCGTTCCATCAAAGGTTATCCACTCTTGATGGGGGCGCCGCTCGAAGGACACCATGGCCGCTGGCGGAATGCTGATTCCCGCGCGATATCAATCGGCGGCCTGGTCAACCAGCGGCTTCAATTCCGCGTCGAGGGCCACGCGTTCATCGAACACGAAACAGCGGCCGTCGTAGCCTTCGCCGCCCACGGCCTCGAAGTAGCCGAGGATGCCGCCGTCCAGCTGCAGCACGTTGTCCATGCCGTCGTTGCGCATCCACAGCGCGGCCTTTTCGCAGCGGATGCCACCGGTGCAGAAGCTGACCACGGTGCTGTCACGCAACGCGTCGCGGTGCGGGGCCAGTGCCGCGGGCAGGTCGGTGAACTTTGTTATCGGCAGCACCAGCGCATCCTGGAAGGTGCCGTACTCGATTTCCTGGGTGTTGCGGGTATCGAGCATGACCACCGGCTTGCCCTCATCGTCATGGCCCTGGCGCAGCCAGCGCTGCACCGTGGCCGGGTCCACCGAGGGGGCACGTGGATAGGCCAGCGGCTGGCCATCGTCGATGCGGAAGCTGATGATCTCCGGCTTGACCTTGGCCTTGAGCCGGGCGAACGGCTGCATCTGGCTGTAGCTGGTCTTCACCCGCAGCCCGTCGAAGCGCGGATCGGCGCGCAGCGCAGCGTAGAAGCCGTCGATGCCGGCTTCAGGGCCGGCCAGGAACAGGTTGATGCCCTCGCCCGCCACCAGCACGGTGCCACGCAGTGCGGCCACCTCGGCGCGCGCCAGCAGCGTGGCACACAGCGCGTCCGGGTCGGCGATCGGGGAGAAGTGATAGGCGGCGGTATTGGCGATCATCCGCCCATTTTACCCGGGCCCCGCCCCACCCGCCCAACCGGCTATTCAGCCGCGCAGCAGCACGAACGGCAGCAGTACCAGCGCGGCGGCCACCAGCATGCCGGCCAGCACCGCCACCACGAACAGCGGGCGGCGCCGCAGCAGCGTGCCGAAGGTTTCGGCGCTGCCGTCGGCCAGCGCGGCCTGGCGCTCGGCGCGGACCCGCTCGCCGCGCGCCTGCTGGTACTCGGCCATCAGGGCCTTGGCCCGGGGCTGGTCGGCGTCGTCGCGGATCCAGATCCCGCCAAAGGAGATTCCCCACGGGCTGGGTTCGGTGCGGTAATGGGCGATGCCCGCCCGGTCCAGCAGGGTGATCACATCCTGGATTTCATCGTCCGCGACATTGCGCAGGTTGAGCAGCAGTTTCGACATGCGCCCATGATAGCGCCCGGCGATGCGCTACCCTTGCGTCCCATTTTCCATCCGGTGCCGCCCATGCGTGCTCTGCCGAAGTTCCTGCTCGTTCCCGCGCTGCTGTCGCTGCTGGCCGCCTGCACCCCGCCCCGGCCCGCCGCCGGGCGGCAGCATCGCCACCTTCGAGAAGATCGACACCCAGCCCGGCACCGGCGCCGAGGCCACCCCGGGCAGCACCATCGTGGTCCATTACACCGGCTGGGTGTACGACGAGAAAGCCGCCGACAAGCACGGCGAAAAGTTCGACAGCTCGGTCGATCGCGGCGAGCCGTTCAGCTTCGGGCTGGGCCAGGGCCGGGTGATCAGAGGCTGGGACGAAGGCTTTGCCGGCATGAAGGTCGGCGGCAAGCGCACCCTGATGATTCCGGCTGACTACGGCTATGGCGCCTCCGGCGCCGGCCCGATCCCGCCGAACGCCTCGCTGGTGTTCGATGTCGAGCTGCTCGACGTCAAGCCGCGCTGAACCGCATGAGCACTCCCGTCCACCCTGCGCGACGCGTGGCGATCATCGGCGGCGGCCCGGCCGGGCTGATGGCGGCAGAGACCGTGCGCGCCGCCGGCCACGCCGTGGACCTGTACGAGGCCAAAGGCTCGCCCGGGCGCAAGTTCCTGATCGCCGGCAAGGGCGGCTTGAACCTCACCCATTCCGATCCGCAGGACGTGTTCGTGTCCCGCTACCGTGAGCGTGCGACCGAGGTCGGCACGTGGCTGGCCGATTTCGACGGCCCCGCACTGCGCGAGTGGGCGGCAGGCTTTGGCGTGGAAACCTATGTTGGCACCTCCGGGCGGGTGTTCCCGGTCGACCGCAAGGCGGCCCCGCTGCTGCGTGGCTGGGTGCGACGGCTCAAGGAACAGGGCGTGCGCTTCCATGTGCAGCACCGCTGGACCGGGTGGCAGGACGACGGTGCGCTGCGCTTCGAGACGCCGGACGGGGTTGCCACGGTGCAGGCCGATGCGGTGGTGCTGGCGATGGGCGGTGGCAGCTGGCCCGAGCTTGGCTCGGACGGCGCGTGGGTGGCGCCGCTGGCCGCACGCGGCATCGACCTCGCACCGCTGAAACCGGCCAACTGCGGTTTCGACATCGACTGGACGCCCTACTTCCGCGACCGCCAGGCCGGCGCCCCGTTGAAGCCGGTGGTCGCGCACTGGCTCGGGCTCGACGGCCAGGAACGCACGCAGCAGGGTGAGTGCGTGATCACGGCCAATGGCATTGAAGGCAGCCTCATCTATGCGCTTGCCGCGGACCTGCGCGACCGCCTGGCGCGTGATGGCCACGTGCAGCTGCAGCTGGACCTCTTGCCCGGGCAGACCGAAGCGCAGTTGCTGGACAAGCTGCACAAGCCACGCCAGGGCCGCAGCTTCGGCGAACACCTGCGCCGGCAGCTGGGTCTGAGTGGGGTGAAATCGGCGCTGTTGTTTGAAGTGCTGGGCAAGGACGCCGGCCAGCTGCCGGCCGAAACCATCGCCGCCGCGCTGAAGCGGCTGACGCTGTCGCCGCTGCGGCCGCGACCGATCGACGAGGTGATCAGCACCGCCGGCGGCGTGCGGCTGGAAGCGCTGGATGACACGTTGATGCTGCGCGATCTGCCCGGCACGTTCTGCGCCGGGGAGATGCTGGATTGGGAAGCGCCTACCGGCGGGTATCTGTTGACCGCGTGTTTCGCCAGCGGATTGCGTGCCGGGCGCGGGGTGGTGGAGTACCTCGCCCGCTAGCGCGATTTGCTGTTGCGTAGTGCCTGGATGCGTGCTGGTGGCTGGAACGAGTCGCTGCGTGCATCCGCCCAGAAGTCGTGGAATACCGCGTGGTCGGGCACCCGGCGCAGCAGTTCGCCCGGGGTGAGGTAGCGGTACAGCGAGGCCAGCGAGCGGATCTCCACCGGCGACACGCGGCGCACGATGTGTTCCGGGCCCAGTTCGGCCGGATGTTGCAGGCCGGCCGCGCACAGCAGGTCGCGCAGCGCACGCAAGGTGTTCTCGTGGTAGTTGTGCACGCGGGTGGCCTTGTCGGCCGGGTCCAGGTGCCGCCATCGGTTCGGGTTCTGGGTGGCGATGCCGGTCGGGCAGCGGTCGCTGTGGCAGCTCAGCGACTGGATGCAGCCCAGCGCGAACATGAAACCCCGCCCGGCATTGCACCAGTCCGCGCCCAGCGCGATGGTGCGCGCGATCTCGAAGGCACTGCTGACCTTGCCCGCCGCCCCGACCCGGATACGGTCGCGCAGGTCCAGGCCGACCAGCGTGTTGTGGACCAGCAACAGCGCTTCATGCATCGGCACGCCGACATGGTCGATGAACTCGGCCGGCGCCGCGCCGGTGCCGCCTTCGGCACCGTCGACCACGATGAAATCCGGCAGCAGCCCGGTCTCCTGCATTGCCTTGGCGATGCCGAACCATTCCCACGGGTGGCCGATGGCCAGCTTGAAACCGACCGGCTTGCCACCGGACAGCTCGCGCAGGCGCACCACGAACTGCAGCAGTTCCACCGGCGTGTTGAACGCCGAGTGCTTCGACGGCGACACGCAGTCCACGCCCATCGGTACGCCGCGGGTGGCGGAGATCTCGGCGCTGACCTTGGCGGCCGGCAACACCCCGCCGTGGCCGGGCTTGGCGCCCTGCGACAGCTTGATCTCGATCATCTTCACCTGGTCGGTGTTGGCGTTGGCGACGAAACGTTCTTCGCTGAAACCGCCGTGCTCATCGCGGCAGCCGAAATAGCCGGAGCCGATTTCCCAGACCAGGTCGCCACCCATCTCGCGGTGGTAGGGCGAAATCGATCCTTCGCCGGTGTCATGGTAGAAACCGCCACGGCGCGCGCCTTCGTTGAGCGCGCGGATCGCATTGGCCGACAGCGAGCCGAAGCTCATGGCCGAGATGTTGAACACGCTGGCCGAATATGGCTTGGCGCAGTTGGGCCCGATCAGCACGCGGAAGTCGTGGTCGGCCACCTCGGTCGGCGCCAGCGAATGGTTGATCCATTCGTAGTCCACCGCGTAGGTGCTGCGCAGCGTGCCGAACGGCACCACGTCCATTTCGTTCTTGGAGCGCTGGTAGATCAGCGCGCGTTGCTGGCGCGAGAACGGCACGTCCTCGAGATCGCTCTGCACGAAGTACTGGCGGATTTCCGGGCCGATCGATTCCAGGCCGTAACGGAAATGCGCCATCACCGGGTAGTTGCGGCGCAGCGTGCTGCGCTTCTGCAGCAGGTCCCAGGTGCCCACGATGACCATCGCCGCGCTGATGCCCACGCCCCAGTACCAGGCGACCCAGTACCCGGCCAGGTACAGCGAAACCGGGAGCAACAGGATGGCGAGCACGTAGACCAGGTAACGATGCATGGCTTTCCTCGATCAACAACCGGGTTCGAGTCTACAGGCGGTCGTCGACCACGTCCCGTGGCCAGACCGACTTCACGTCGTAGACGATCCCATCCGGCGCCAGCAGCGCGCGGATCCGTGCGGTGTCCATCGCGCGGAAGCGGTCATGCGCCACCGCCAGCACCACCGCGTCGTAGCCCTGCGGGTCGGGCTGTTCCACCCACTGCACCCCGCTGCCTTCCAGCGTGGCCGGACCGACCCACGGGTCCTGCACATGCACCTGCGCGCCGCTGGACTGCAGCGCCTGGGCCAGTTCCAGCGCGCGGCTGTTACGCAGGTCCGGGCAGTTCTCCTTGAAGGTCACCCCCAGCACCAGCACGCGTGCGCCCTGCGGTGCCTTGCCGCGGCTGGCCAGCAGCGCCAGCACGCGTTGCGCCACGTGCGCGCCGACGCGGTTGTTGACCTGCCGCGCGGTGTGGATCAGGTCGGGGTGGTAGCCCACGCTTTCGGATTTGTGCAGAAGGTAGTACGGATCCACGCCGATGCAGTGGCCACCGACCAGGCCGGGGCGGAACGGCAGGAAGTTCCATTTGCTGCCGGCGGCATCCAGCACATCCTGGGTATCGATGCCGAGCCGGTCGAAGATCAGCGCCAGCTCGTTGACCAGCGCGATGTTGACGTCGCGCTGGATGTTCTCGATCACCTTGGCCGCTTCGGCCACGCGGATCGACGGTGCCGGCCAGGTGCCCGCAGTGATGATGCGCGCGTACAACGCATCGACAAGCGCGGCGATCTCCGGGGTGGATCCGGAGGTGATCTTGCGGATGTCGGGCAGGCGCCGCTGGCGGTCGCCCGGGTTGATCCGTTCCGGGCTGTAGCCGCAGTGGAAGTCCTGGTTGAAGCGCAGCCCGGAGCCGGCTTCCAGCAGCGGCACGCAGACCTCCTCGGTGGTGCCGGGGTAGACGGTGGATTCGTAGATCACCAGGTCGCCGGGCTTGAGCACGCTGCCGATCAGGATGCTCGCGTCGCGCAGCGGGCCAAGATCCGGCTGTTCGTGTGCGTCGATCGGGGTGGGCACGGTCACGATGTAAACGGTGCACGCGGCAAGGTCGGCCGGGTCGACGCTGTAGCGCGCCTGCACCGCAGCGGCGAGTTCCTCCGCCGACATTTCCAGGGTGTGGTCGCGGCCCTGCTGCAGTTCGGCCACGCGCGCATGGTCGATGTCGTAGCCGAGCGTGGGCAGCTGCGCGCCGAACGCGACCGTCAACGGCAGGCCGACATAGCCCAGCCCGATCACGCCGATGCGTGCGTGTGCGGCGCGGTCGGCCGCCGTCATCCGGCCAGCCCCGCAGGCGCACGCCGGCGCGGCAACAGGTACGCGGGGGAACGATCGATCATGCGGGGCACCACCAGGAAACAGTTGCGACAAGCCTAACGCGGCAGGCGCTGCGCCACAAAGAACAAAGCCGCCGCCCGCGGAGAGTACGGACGACGGCCAACAAGTGGTCCAGCTGCGGTTACTTCCCTTTCAGACAACCCCGGGGCATACCCCGGACCGGTCACAGCTGGTAGACACATGGTACGAAGCGGACTGTGATCTTTGTGTTACGAGCGACGCCACTCACGAGCCCAGCGTCACGGCTGCGGGTTCGAGTTCGCCGGAGACGCCGGTCCATACCTCGAGCAGACGCGCGAAGCCGACCCGGCGCTGGCCATCCACGGGCGCGGAAGCGGCGAACCCCGTCCAGTCGGCATCGATGATCGCGCTCATCACGTCCGGGTCGATGCGGGCAGAGGCCATCGTCCAGCGCGGGAAATGACGCGTGCCGACCTCGCCGCGTGCCAGTTCGCGCATCTGCTGGTGGCTGCGCGCGTTGATCACACGCTGCTCGACCGGGGCTACGCCATCATCCGGGCCCTCGATGTACTGCAGGAAGCGCCGGCCATCGAACATCAGCACGCTGGTCACACCGGCCACGCGGTTGAAGTTGGAGGCCTCGGCGAGGATGCGGTCGATGCCCGGACCGTCGATGCCGTCGACTGCCTCGCTTACATAGGCGAACGCCTGCAACGCCATATGCACCCCCCGGTGAAGTCCACATGACTATGCCATGAAGATCGCGGGGGTGAAAAGATGGTTTTCCGGCTCAGGGCGACTCGACGTGGTAGCCGGCCTGGCGCAGCCGCTCGAGATAGCCACCCGGTTCCACCAGGGTGTGCACGGGCACGGTCGCAAAGGTGACCGCGTTGCCGGCCAGCGCTGTGCGTGCCGCGCCCATCCACTTCTCCGCCGCGCGTGCATCCAGGTTGGTCATGCCACGCCGGCGCCCCAGCTCGCTGTCGGCAATCGCGCCGACACAGGCGTCGTACTGGCTCTTCAAGGCCAACTGCTGGAGCGCGTCGATATCCCCTGCCGCCCAGGCGTTGGCGCGCTCGACCAGCAGCGGCATCTGGTGTTCAACCACGTCCAGCGTCCGCTGCAGGCAGGCCACGTCCTGCAGCGGGCTGGCGCGCACTTCCTTCAGTGCGGCGCGCGGATCGTCCACCTTGACCTCCACCCGGGTCACCACGGGCGTCAGGCCGCGGGCCTTGTACGCCTTTTCAAGCAGCTTGCCCACGCCGGATCGGGGACTGAGCCCGACCTCGTCGAGGGCAGCCACGTACAGCCGCGTGGCGGCCACCAACGGGCGGTCCTTCTCCACCCCATTGCCGCGCCCAAGGTAACGGGCCTTCAACGGCTGCCAGCGCGCATACAGCTCCGGCGGCAGAATCTCCTGCAGCCGCCTGCCCTGCGGGTCGTGCTGCGCCTTCATGGCCGAGGGCAGCAGGGTGAGCCGGCTGAAAAAGCCGACATCGGCATCCAGCGTCCAGCCCGGCGGCCCCAACACGGCATCGGCGCTGGCGATGACCGCCTTGACCTCGTCGGCGCGCCAGTCCAGCCTGGCCGGCAGCGGCGATACCGTGCCCAGGATCCACAACGTGTGGCCTTGCGCATTGGTGACCCGCCACATGCCCGGCCCGGGCTGCACGCCGGAGACCACCACCGGCGCCAGGTCGACCACCTCGGGCGGTGCCTGCTGCGCCCTGCCTTCGGGCACACCCGCACAGGCCAGCCACACCAGCAACGCGCCTGCTGCTGCCCTCTTCGCCATGCCTGTCCACCTTCCTGTGCGCCTGCCGTGCAGCGTACGGCGCGCATCGCAGCGGCGTAAACCGTGCCTCAAGTACCGGTGCCGATCAGCCCGGGTCCGGTGCCTGCCGATAGGGCTCTTCAAACGGGCGGAAATCGTGCTCGTCCAGCGCCGCCGCGATCCATGCCTGCACGCCCGGCAGTGCCCGCACCTGCTGCATGTAGGCGGCCACGCGCGGCGATACCGGCACGGCATAGGTGTGCAGGCGCATCACCACGGGAGCGAAGAACGCATCGGCGATGCTGAAACGATCGAACAGCAGCGGGCCCTCGTGGCGTGCCAGCAACCGCTCCCAGAGCGCCTGCAGACGCTGCAGGTCGGCCACCACGTCCGGCTGCTCGCGCAGTACCCGCGCCCCGACCTCGGGAAGCAGTGCTTCGATGTTCATCGGCAAGTGCGAGCGCAACGCGCCGAACCCGCTGTGCATGGCGGCGGTCGCGCTGCGGGCCAGCGCACGTTCGCTGGTCTCCTGCGGCCACAGCGCCGATTCCGGAAACCGTTCGGCCAGGTATTCGGCGATGGCCAGCGAATCCCAGACGACCAGCGCGCCATCGACCAGCACCGGCACGGTGCCCGAGGGCGACAACGCCTCGGCGCTGCGCTTGAACTGCGAGTCCGGGTCGAAGCCGTCAAAGCGCAGCACGACCTCGTCGAACGGAATGCCGGCCTGGGTCATCAGCACCCACGGCCGCATCGACCACGAGGAGTAGTTCTTGTTGCCGATGTGCAGTTTCAGCATATGCAGAATGGCCCGGAGCAGGAAAGCTGATGCTAGCGCCCCCTAGGATTCCGCTACAATTCCTCCGCAGCGCCGCCCGGATGGCGAAACTGGTAGACGCATCGGACTTAAAATCCGCCGGGGGCAACCCCATGCCGGTTCGATTCCGGCTCCGGGCACCACCTCAGATCGCCCGCGAATAGCGCACCGGCTGATCCGGCTGGGCCAGATAACGGTCGAAGCACATCGCGAGCAGGCGCAGCAATGGACGCCCGCGCGCGGTGGCACGCACCACGCCGTCGCGGTACTCGGCCAGGCCATCGGCCTCCAGCGCCGTCAATGCGGTGAGCGCATCGGCGAAGTACTGGTCGAAATCGACACCATGGCGTGCCCCCAGCGCGCGGCCATCCACCTCGCCCTGGCACATCAGCTGGTTGATCAGCGCGGCGCGCAGCGCATCGTCCGCATCCAGGGTCAGCCCCCGCCACACCGGCAGGCGCCCGGCATCCACCGCCGTTTCCCAGCCCGGCAGGTCGCGCGGGTTCTGGCTGTAGCAGTTGCCGATGCGGCTGATCGCGCTGGCGCCCAGTCCGACCAGGTCGGTCTGCGCGTGGGTGGTGTACCCCATGAAGTTGCGGTGCAACTGGCCGGCGCGCTGGGCGCGGGAGAGGTTCTCTTCCGGCAGCGCGAAGTGATCCATGCCGATGTACTGGTATCCGGCCAGCGACAGTCGACGCACCGCCAGGCCGAGCAGCGCCAGCTTCTGTTCCGGGCTGGGCAGCGCGGCATCGGGGATCTGCCGCTGCGCCTTGAACAGGTTCGGCAGGTGCGCATAGCCGTAGATCGCCAACCGGTCGGGGCGTTCGCGCAGCACCGTTTCCAGGGTGCGCGCGAAGCCCTCCAGGGTCTGGTGCGGCAGGCCATAGATCAGGTCCACGTTGACCGAGCGCAGGCCATGCTCGCGGCACGCACGCAACACCTCCAGCGTGGCCTCCACGCCCTGCTCGCGGTTGATCGCGCGCTGTACCACCGGGTCGAAATCCTGGATGCCCAGGCTCGCCCGGTTGAAGCCCAACGCGCCCAACCGGGCGATGTCCTCGCGGGTGACGAAGCGCGGATCGAGCTCGATCGAGAAGTCGCGACCGGCCAAGGTGCTGAACGAAAAGCGCTGGCGCAGGCCCTCGATCAGCTCGCGCATCTGGGTCGCGGCGAGGAAGTTCGGGGTGCCACCGCCGAGGTGCAGCTGCACCACTTCGCGCGAGGCGTCGAACAGCGGTGCGATCAGGTCGGCTTCGCTGAGCACGCGCGCGACATACGCCACGCCCTTGCCATGGTCGCGGGTGATCTCCCGGTTGCAGCCACAGTAGAAGCAAGGGCTGCTGCAGTACGGGACATGCACGTACAGCGACAGCGGCAGCGCTTCGGCATTGCTGGCCGCGATCGCAGCACGCAGCCCATGCTCATCGAAGCCGTCGTGGAAATGCGGCGCGGTGGGATAGGAGGTATAGCGCGGGCCAGGCCGGTCGTGACGGCGCAGCAGGTCCGGGTCGAAGTGCCAGGCAAGCCCGGCGGCGGCAGGCGAAAGGGTATCCATGGACCAAGCGTGCGCGCCCGCGCGCGGCCCCGCATTGAGCCAGATCAATCCAGGCGCGGTCTTCCGGCGAGCGGCAGTTCGGGCCAGCGCTGCATCTGGATGCGCCGCCAGAAGGTGTCGGCGATGCGCGTGGCCACGTCGTCGGCCAGCAGCTGCATGGGCGGGTTGCCCAGTTCGGCGGTGGTGCGCCGGAACAGCAGCAACCAGCGGTCGAACAGCGCGCGCTCCAGCTCGGGCATGGCCATGTGCTTGGACATCGGGTTGCCGTTGAAGCGGCGGGTGCCGCGCAGCATGGCCGACCAGAAATCCACCAGCTGGGCCAGATGCACGTCCCAATCGTGGATGCGCGCCTCGAACACCGGGCCCAGCTGCTCGTCCTGGCGCACGCGGGCGTAGAAGTCGTGCACCAGGCGGGTGACTTCCTGCTCGCTGCACAGCGCCAGGGAGGCAGCCGGCAGCACGGGGGCGACGGACGAGGACATGCGGTCATGATGCTACGCCGCCTTGATCAGGATCAATGTGGCGTGCTGTCGCAGGGCCTACCGTGCAGGCCATGGACACGCTGAACGCCCCGCCTGGCAACCGCCGCCGCCTGCTGATCCAGCAGTGGGGTGCGGTGCTGTGGCCGAGCTTTGTCGCCGCCGGGCTGGCCTGCGCGGTGTTTTTCGCCTTCGTGGATCCGTTGCGCCTGCGCGACATCACCTTTCCGGACCAGGCGCTCAGTCGCGAACTGGGCTACACGCTGGGCTTCTTCATGTTCTGGTCGGTAACCGCTGCCGCCAGCGCGGTCACCGGCTACCTGTTGCGGCCGCGGCCGCGCGATGACGACGAGCTGCCGCTGGGATGACGCCGGCTGCGCCCCCTGCCCTGCGCTGGCGCGCCTTGGTATGGGCAGCGCTGCTCATGCTGTTCTACGCCCTGCCCTGGCTGCGCTGGAACGGGCGGCAGGCACTGCTGTTCGACCTGCCGGCGCGTCGCTTCGACCTGTTCGGGCTGACCCTGTGGCCGCAAGACGTCGGCGTGCTGTTCGGGCTGGTCGCGGTGCTGGCCTGCACGCTGGTGCTGCTGACCACGATGGCCGGGCGGGTCTGGTGCGGGCATGCCTGCCCGCAGACGTTGTGGAGCGGCCTGTTCCGCTGGATTGAACGCAGCGCCACGCGACGACTGCGACCGCCGGCCCTGGCCCGCGTGGTCAAACACCTGGCCTGGGCCGCGGTCGCACTGTGGACCGGTATCACCTTCGTCGGCCTGTTCAGTCCGATCCAGCCGCTGGTGGCCGGCTTCTGGCCGGCCCGCTGGAGCGGCTGGGAAACGTTCTGGGTGCTGTTCTACGCCACGGCCGCGTGGGCCAACGCCGGCTTTCTGCGCGAACAGGTCTGCATCGACCTGTGCCCGTATGCGCGGGTGGCCCCGATGCTGTGCGATGCCGACACCCCGCAGGTCTGCTACGACGCCCGACGCGCCGAACCGCGCGGCCCCCGCCAGCGTGGACAAGGTTCGGTGCAGCAACGCGGTCGTGGCCTGCTCGATCCGACCAGTGCCAGCGACTACGCCTTCCGTGCGGCGCATCCGGCCTTGGCCGGCCCGCCGCCGCGCTTCGCCGACGATCGGCTGGGCGATTGCCTGGACTGCGGTGCCTGCGTCCAGGCATGCCCCATGCAGCTGGACGTGCGCGCCGGGCCGCAGCCGGACTGCATCGCCTGTGGCGCGTGCGTGGATGCCTGCGATGCGCAGATGCGCGCGTGGCGGTTCCCGACCGGGTTGGTCCAGCTGGCCAGCGAAAACGCGATGCAGGGCAGGCCGCGACGGTGGCTTCGTCCGCGCACGCTGGCGGCACTGCTCAGCCTGGCCGCGCTGCTCGGTATCGGGCTGCATTACCTGTAACCGCCATCCCCGGGCGGTTGGCCTCAGCGCGTGCGGTTGTCGGGCGGCGGCACCATCTGCGCGCGCCGGACAATGCCGAGCTGTTCAATGATCAGGGCCAGTTCGTTGGTCACCTGGGTGCGGCCGCGGCCCTGCGGCACCAGGCGTTCAAGCACCTGCTGGTAGGTGGTCCAGAACTCCGGCCCACACCCATGCTTGCTGTAGCTGGCCTCCAGCTCGGTGCGGACGCCGTCAGCCAAGTCATTCGCGCCGTATCGCATACGACCTCCCTTGGACCTGCCCTGCATCGAAGACGAGCAATTCCCCCTGCCAGGCTTGCGCCTGTCGCCCCGCCGCTGGGAGGCGGCGGGACTTCACCCACGTTTCACTCCACCCTTTCATGCCCTTCGCGCCAAGTCAACCAATGGTGAACAGGCGATCAAACAGTGCCTGAACGGTTCAGGCACGCGCATGCCCACGCAGGCAGGATGGCGCGTGGTCGTTTACACCATGATGTCAGCCCGCGAAGAACCGGCGGGTGGTCAGCCCCCCATCCGCCAGATGCCATAGGCGCTGATGGCCACGCCAGCGCCCAGCACCATCCAGGCCACGCCGTTGAAGCGTTTGAACACCTTGGCGAGGCCGAACGAGAGCACGATGGCCGCCAGCCCAAACCCCAGCACGACCACGCCGCTGACGTTGCTGGGCGAATCCCAGAACGAACCGGGCGCGCCGACGGCTGCAAACCACAAGGCGATATCCATCGAACATCCTCGACACGAAACGGTACTGCACAGTAGGTGCGCGCTCGTCCGGGCGAGGTGAAGGACAGAAACGAAAAACCCCGCCGAAGCGGGGTTTGTCGAACTACTGGAGGCCTGGGTCGGAATTGAACCGGCGTACGCGGATTTGCAGTCCGCTGCATGACCACTCTGCCACCAGGCCGGTGACCTTATAAAACAAGACCCCGAGAACGGGGCCTGGTCAGGATTTGGAGCGGGAAACGAGACTCGAACTCGCGACCTCAACCTTGGCAAGGTTGCGCTCTACCAACTGAGCTATTCCCGCAAAATCAGGCGCATATGTTACCGGAACCGCGGGTAACACACCAGCCTTTTACACTTCATCGCCGCGTGCCACTGCGGAGAAAAACAAGGCCCCTCGGGGGCCCTGTCGAAATCTGGAGCGGGAAACGAGACTCGAACTCGCGACCTCAACCTTGGCAAGGTTGCGCTCTACCAACTGAGCTATTCCCGCAGTGTTGCTGCGTCCTGCGACCGGCACCTGCGTCGAAGGAGCGCTATTGTGTCGGGATTCCTTCACGTCGTCAACAGGTTTATGCAGCGGTATTCAGCCGTGCATGCGCATGCCGCGACGATGAAAATAGACCTGTTCGGCCACCCGCCGCAGCAGGCGGGACTGCAGCAGCAGATCCAGCGGCCAATCCGCCTGCAGGTGGTCCATGGCCCAGCGCAACACCCGTTTGCGCCGGAACGTGGGCGCGGCGCGGACGGCGACGCTTTCGGCCGCAGGCCCCCTGCCGCGCAGGTGGCGGGCCACCGCATCGCCGACCGTCCAGCCATGCCGCCAGGCCGAATGGATGCCACCGGCCGACAACGGCGAAACGATACCGGCCGCGTCGCCGGTAAGGATCACGCCCGGCGCGGCGATCGGCCCGCGTGCGAGCCCGCAGGGGACCAGCCCGGCGCGGGTCGCGCTGGGGCGGGCCGCTTCGGGCAGTCCGATCACGCTGCGGATGTGCGCCAGGAAACCCGCCATATCCGGCTGGCGCGCTTGCGCGGGGTCGTGGCGCAGGGCCAGCCCGATCTGCACGCCGGTTGGGTTCTGTGCCGCCCATCCGATGTAGCCGGGCGCGAAGCGACGGCTGGCGAAGCAATGCAGCGCGCCACCGTCTGGCAGCTGCAGGCCTGAAAATTCCTGCTCGACCCCGAACAGGGTGTCGTGTACCCGACCCAGCCCGGTGCGCTGGGCGACGCGCGAACTGGCGCCGTCAGCGCCCACCAGGTAGCGCGTGCGACCTGCCCCGGCCACCTGCCAGCCCTCGCCGTCGCGCACGGCCTCGGTGAAGGACTGCCGCAGCCGCAGCTCGACACCATGCGCAGGCAGTTCGCCTGCCAGCCAACGCATCAGGTTCGGCGTGTCGGTGGTCATGAAGTAGTAGCCCGGTGCGGCCAGCTGCACGCTGCGCAGGTTCGGCGCATACAGGCGCACGCGTTCCACGCGCTGCAGCAGTGCCTGCGGAATGCGCTGCAGCCAGGTCTGTTCAACGACCTCTTTGACCAGGATCCCGGTCGTATGCAGGCGCGCGCCCGGATCTTCCTTGCGTTCCAGCACGCACACGCGCAGGCCGAATTCGGCAGCGGCCAATGCGCAGGCGGCGCCGGCGAAGCTGGCGCCGACCACGACCAGGTCCCAGTCGTATGCGGCGTTGGGGGTGTTCATTGCGGTGCGATCCTGCGACTACGGGCGCACAGGATCGCGGCGGCAGGCGGGGCGGCCATGAAGTGCCGGTGAAGCGGAAATGAAGCGTGGCCGCCAACGAAAAAAGCGACCCGAAGGTCGCTTTTTTCTTGAATCTGGAGCGGGAAACGAGACTCGAACTCGCGACCTCAACCTTGGCAAGGTTGCGCTCTACCAACTGAGCTATTCCCGCTTGGGAGGCGAAATTCTACAGCCAAACGCGGTGCTGTCAACAGCCCTCAGCCCTTCTTTTTCAGGCGCGCGGTTTCACGGGCGGCGCGTTCGTCCTCGCGCAGGCTCGGCCACGCCGCATGCAGGTACTGCAGGCCGGAGAACAGGGTGAGTACCGCAGCGATCGCCAGGGTCCAGTCGCCGACATGAAATACCGGTTCGCCCATCCAGATATCGGACACCGGCGTGTTCGGCGCCACCGAATACAACAGGCACAGCAGCGCGACCATCTGCGCGGTGGTCTTGATCTTGCCGATCAGGGCCACCCGCACCTTCGCACGCTGGCCGATTTCAGCCATCCATTCGCGCAGTGCCGACACCGCGATTTCGCGGCCGACGATGACGGCTGCCCAGAACGCCATCCACGGCGTGGGGTGGCCCTGCACGATCAGGAACAGCGCCACGGCCACCATCAGCTTGTCCGCAACCGGGTCCAGGAAGGCGCCGAACGCCGAGGCCAGGTCGTAGCGGCGGGCGATCCAGCCATCCAGCCAATCGGTCAGCGCGGCGATGCCGAAGATCGCCGCCGAGGCGAAATTGGTCCAGGTGTAGGGGAGGTAGAACACCAGCACCAGCACCGGGATCATCACGATCCGCAGCAACGTCAGCCAGGTGGGGAGGGTCAACTTCATTGCGTCTCTCTACTCGCCGGCCGCAGGGGGCGTGGGCAGTCCATGAAGGTTAGCGTAGATGCGTGCGGCAAGGGCGTCATTGATGCCCTCCACCTTTGCGATTTCCGCCTCGCCGGCCGCCTTCAGGCCGACCAGCCCGCCGAAATGCTTGAGCAGGCTGGCGCGCCGGCGCGGCCCGATGCCGGGAATGTCCTCCAGCTTGCTGGTCATGCGCGCCTTCTGCCGGCGGCCCCGATGGCCGGTGATCGCAAACCGGTGCGCTTCGTCGCGGACCTGCTGGATGAACTGCAGGGCCGGTGATGCGGCGCCGGGGCGCAGCTCGCGGCCATCGGGCATCACCAGCGCTTCGTGCCCGGCGCGGCGCTCCACGCCCTTGGCCACGCCCACCAGCAACACCCCTTCCACGCCGAGGTCGGCCAGTACGGCCTGCGCCTGGGCCAACTGGCCGGCGCCGCCGTCGATCAGCAGCAGGTCCGGCAGCACGCCCTCCTCTTCCACCGCACGCCGGAAGCGACGGTCGATGGCCTGGCGCATGGCCGCGTAGTCATCGCCGGGTTCGATCCCGCTGATGTTGAAACGCCGGTACTGGCTGCGCACCGGGCCGCTGGCATCGAACACCACGCATGAAGCCACGGTGGCTTCGCCCATGGTGTGGCTGATGTCGAAGCACTCCACGCGCTTGACCTGCTCAGCCAGGCCGAGCATCTGCCGCAGGTCCTCGCTGCGCGCATGCTGGGCGCTGCGGCTGGTGAGCTCGCTGACCAGCGTGATCTGCGCGTTGCGGCTGGCCAGCTCGACATAACCGGCCCGTTCGCCGCGCACGTTCCACTTCAGCTGCACCTTGGCCTCGGCCGAAGCGCTGAGCGCCGACTCGATCAGGCTGGCATCCGGAATCTCGCGGTCCAGCAGGATCTCGCGCGGCGGGGAATGTTCGGCGTAGTACTGCGATACGAAAGCGCCAAGCACTTCGTCCGCGCTTTCCTCGCCGTTGGTGCGCGGGAAGAACGGTCGCGTGCCCATGTTGCGGCCATCGCGGAACGCCAGCAGCATCACGCAGGCGCTTGCGCCCTGCGTGGCGCAGGCCAGCACGTCGAGGTCGGCGGCGCGGCCATCCACGTACTGGCGGGTCTGCATGCTGCGCAGGGACGTGACCAGGTCGCGCAGGCGCGCGGCCTGCTCGAATTCCAGCGCTTCGCTGGCCGCCTGCATCTGCGTACCCAGCTCGCGCGCAAGCTGGTCGCTCTTGCCTTCCAGGAACATCGAGGCACGCCGCACCGATTCGGCATAGTCGTCGGCGGCCACCAGGTCCACGCACGGCGCGCTGCAGCGGCCGATCTGGTACTGCAGGCACGGTCGCGAGCGGTTGCGGAACACGCTGTCCTCGCAGCTGCGCAGCTTGAACAGCTTGTGCATGAGGTTGAGCGTTTCGCGCACCGCAGTCACCCCCGGGTAAGGACCGAAGTACCGGCCCGGCACCGCGCGCGGACCGCGGTGCAGCGCGATGCGCGGCCAGTCTTCGCGGGTCAGCAGCACGTGGGGATAGGTCTTGTCGTCGCGCAGCGAGACGTTGTAACGCGGCGACAGCGACTTGATCAGCTGGTTTTCCAGCAGCAGCGCTTCCGCCTCGGAACGCGTCACGGTCACATCCATGCGCGCGACCTGCGACAGCATGGACATGATCCGCGCGGTCTTGGGCGCGCCATTGAAGTAACTGCCCACGCGGTTGCGCAGCGCGCGGGCTTTGCCGACATACAGCAGGGTGTCGTCGGCGGCATACATGCGGTACACGCCGGGCGCGGTGCTCAGGTGGGCCGCGAATGCCTTTCCATCGAAGGCCGGAGCGGTAGTGAGGGTCATTCGCTGATCGGCACGTCGCTCAGTACGCCGCTGACCGGGTCGAAACGCAGTACGGCATGGGCATCGGTCTCGGCGATCCACACCGCACCGCCGCCCAAGGCCAGCCCGGCCGGGCCATGCAGCCGGCGCGGCAGCGCCACGGTACTCAGTTCGCCGCCGCCCAGGCGCAGGGTGCGCAGTCGGCCGTTGCCGGCGTCGGCGATCCACAACACGGGCGCGTCCGGGCTCATCGCAATGGCCTGCGGGTACTGCAGCTGGGCAGCGGTGCGCGGGCCATCCTGGTCGCCGAACGACCACATCCCCTGCCCCACCAGCGTCTGCACCAGGTCGCCACGCAGCTGCATCGACCGGATCGACGAACCCAGCGCGTCGCATACGTACAGCACCTGCTGCACCGCCGCCAGCGCGGCCGGCTGCGCGAACGCGGCCAGGTGGCCGCTGCCGTCACGCTCGTCGATCGCGCCGGAGCCGGCGCGCCAGGACAACGTGCGCTGGCCCAGGTGATAGCTCCAGATGCGGTTGTCGCCGGCCATCGCGATATGGATCTGGTTGTCGGCGACCACCAGACCCTGCGGATGGTTCAGGGGGGTCTGGCGCGGGTCGCCCACCGCGCCTTCGCGCGGCTCGCCCGGACGGCCATTGCCGCACAGGGTGTCGACCTGCCCGGTCAGCAGGTGGATCCGGCGCAACGCATGGTTGCCGGTGTCGGCGACGTACAGCCACTCGCGTTCCAGGGCCAAGCCCTGCGGCCGGTTGAACGCGGCCTCGCCCGGGCCGCCATCCATCATGTCGGCGGTGCCCATCCCGAACTGGCGAAGCACCCGCCCGGCATGGCTGCACTCGAGGATGCGATGGTGGCCGCTGTCGGCGATGTACAGCCGCTCGGTGCTCACCGCCAGCGCGGTCGGGAACAGCAACGGCAGGCGCGGCTCGGGATGCAGCTCGCGCTGGCGCGATGCGTCCGCATCCAGCGGGCTGGACGTCCCCTGGCAGAGTGCATTGAGCGCACGATCCAGCTCCTCGCCGAAGCCGACCAGGCGGTCGACCTCACGCCCCTGTGCATCCAGCAGCACCAGGGTCGGCCAAGCCGCCACGTTGAACCGGCGCCAGCCGTCCCAATCGGCATCCAGCAGCGCCGGCACGGTCACGCCCTGTCGGCGGAGCAGTTTCAGCGCCTGCTCCGGTTCGCGCTCGAAGTCGAAGCGCGGCACCTGCAGGACCAGTACCTGCAGCTTGCCGGGGTTGCGCGACTGCCATTGGCCAAGCTCGGCCAGCCGGTGCGCGCACCACACCGAGGCGGCGTTGACAAAGGCCAGTACCACCGGGCGACCACGCAGTTCGGTCAGGGTGGTCGGGGCGGCATTGAGCCACGTGGCGAATTCGGGCAGATCCTGGACGGGCTGTACGTTCATGCGCTGATTATGCCGGACTGGGCGTCATGCAACCGTCGTGCCACCGTCAATTTCGCGGCGGGCCAGCCAGCCCTCGGCACGCGCCAGGTCCTCGGGCGTATCGATCCCCGGCGGGAAGGCGGCCGGCGACAGCGCCACACTCAGCCGGTGGCCCGCCTCCAGCACCCGCAGCTGCTCCAGCGATTCCAGCTGTTCCAGCGTGCCCGGCGGCAACGCGGCGAACTGCTGCAGGAAACCGGCCCGGTAGGCATAGATGCCGATGTGGCGCAGCCAGTGGGGGCCGGAGAGGCGCTCGCGCGACTGCGCGAAGGCGTCGCGGTGCCAGGGAATGGGAGCGCGGCTGAAGTACAGCGCGTCCAGGTTCTGCTGGCGTACCACCTTGACCACGTTCGGGTCGAACAGGGTCTCGGCATCCTCCACCGGGGTGGCCAGGGTCGCCATGGCGGCACCGCTGTAGACCAGCGCTTCGGCCACCGCGCGGATGCCCTCGGCCGGGGCGAACGGCTCGTCGCCCTGCAGGTTCACCACCACGGTGTCATCGGACCAGCCGGCCTGGCGGGCGCATTCGGCCAGCCGGTCGGTGCCGGAGGCATGGCTGGCGGCCGTCATCGCCACCTGCACGCCGTCCAGGCCCTGCAGGGCGTCGGCGATGCGCGCATCGTCGGTGGCCACCCAGACCTCGCGCGCACCGGCCAGCAGCGCGCGTTCGGCCACGCGCAGCACCAGCGGTCTGCCGCCGAGCAGCCGCAGCGGCTTGCCGGGCAGCCGGGAGGCGGCGTAACGCGCCGGAATGGCGACGACGAAATCGACGGGCTGGCTCATGCGGACCTCTCGGCAATACACGGGAACAATTGCCGCCAGTGTGCCGCAAACGCGGTGCTCAGCGCTTGCCGAGTTTGTCCACGCGGTCCAGCAGGTTGACCCAGAACGCGGCGGGAAGATCGGCCGACAACGGCACCGAAAAATGCCATTCGTTGGCGAACGCCTTGCACTTCACCGCGTCCTTTTCAGTCATCAGCACCGGCAGTTCGCTGCCAAAGCGAAGGTCCGCCGCCTGATACGCATGGTGGTCGGCGAAGGCATGCGGGACCACCCCGATACCGTGCGCACGCAGCATGTCGAAGAAGCGCTGCGGGTGCGCGATCCCGGCCACGGCGTGCACGCGCTGGCCACGGAAGTGCGACAACGCGCGGGCACGGCCGCCGCTGAGCGGCTGCGCGCTGTCGATATGCAGCTGCATCGCCCATTCGCCGAACCCGCAGGAGGCGAGCGCGGACGGATCGGCGCTGGCCTGGCCCAGGTTGACCACGCGGAAGTCGCAGTCGCGCGCGCGTTCGGCGGGTTCGCGCAGCGGCCCGGCCGGGATCAACCGGCCGTTGCCGTAGCGGCGTTGTGCGTCCACCACTTCGATTTCGATGTCGCGCGCCAGCCGGTAGTGCTGCAGGCCGTCGTCGCAGACGATGATGTTGCAGCCCGCCTCGACCAGCGCGTTGCCGGCGGCCACGCGGTCGGCATCGACCCGGACCGGCACGCCGGTTTTCCACGCGATCAGCACCGGTTCGTCGCCGCCCAACGCGGTCGGCGTGCCTGCCTCGACCCAGCGCGGGACCTTGGCCTCTTCGCGCCCGTAACCGCGACTGGCCACGCCCGGCTTCCAGCCCGCCTCGCGCAGGCGGTCCACCAGCGCGATGGTCAGCGGGGTCTTGCCCGTACCGCCGGCGGTCACGTTGCCGACCACGATCACCGGCACCGGCAGCGCGTGGCGCTTGCGCCAACCGCGCCGGTACAGCCCACGGCGCAGCGCCACCACGGCGCCGTACACCGGCGCCAGCAGCCGTGCGGCAAACGGAATCGCACTGCCGTCGTACCAGTACGACGGCGTCTGGGAACCCTTGGACGCCATCAGGGCTGCCTTTCGCGGAACTGCATCTTGTGCAGGTGCTCGTACAGCCCGCCCAGCGCCAGCAGCTCGCGGTGGGTGCCGCGCTCGACGATGCGGCCGTGGTCCATCACCAGCACCTGGTCGGCATGTTCGATGGTGGACAGGCGATGTGCGATCACCAGCGTGGTGCGCTCGGGCATCAGCCGTTGCAGGGCGTCCTGCACCAGCCGCTCGGACTCGTTGTCCAGCGCGGCGGTGGCTTCGTCGAGGATCAATACCGGCGCGTCGCGCAGGATCGCGCGGGCAATCGCCAGGCGCTGGCGCTGGCCGCCGGACAGCAGCGCGCCGTTCTCACCCACCGGGGTCTGCAGCTGCTGCGGCATGCGCTCGATGAACTCCCACGCATTGGCGGCTTCGGCGGCAGCGCGGATCTGCTCCTCGCTGGCGTCCATGCCGTAGGCGATGTTGGCGCCCACGGTATCGTCGAACAGCATGACCTTCTGCCCGACCATCGCCACCTGGCGGCGCAGGTCGGCCAGCGGGTAGTCGTCCAGCGGCACGCCATCGAGCAGGATGCGCCCGCCACTGGGCTCATAGAAACGCGGCACCAGCCGGATCAGGCTGGTCTTGCCGCTGCCGGAGCGGCCGACGATGGCGGTCACGGTGCCCGGCTTGGCATCGAAGGTGATGTCGTCCAGCGCGATGCCGGCATCTTCGCGGTAACGCAGCATCACGTGCTGGAAAGACAGCTCGCCACGCACGCGCTGGGCGCGGGTGCTGCCTTCGTCGCGCTCGACCGGCAGGTCGAGGATGCCGAACAGGCGCTCGGCGGCGGCCACGCCGCGCGAGATGGAGGTCTGCACGCTGGTCAGGCGGCGCAGCGACGGGATGATGGCCATCATCGAGGTCATCAGGCCCATGAACTGGCCGGCATTCAAGCGCCCGGCCAGCGCTTCGCGGGTGGACACCCACACGATCACGGCCAGCGCCAGCGCGGCCAGGAACTGCACGGTGCTGGACGCCAGCGCACGGGTGGTTTCGACCTTCATGTTCAGGCCGAGCATGCGGTTGGCCAGCCGCGAGTAACGCGAGATCTCGTGTGCCTGGGTGCCATGCACCTTCACTTCCTGCTGCGCGGCCAGCGACTGTTCGGCAGTCTGCGCCATGCTGCCCATGCCGTCCTGGATGCCGCGGCTGATGCGCCGGTAGCGCTTGCCCACGAACGAGACGATCACGCCGATCAGCGGCACCACCACCAGCATCGCCACGGTCACCTTGACGCTCATCTGCAGCATCACCACCAGCATGGCGATGATGGTCAGGGTGTCGGCGACCAGGGTCTTGAGCGCATCGGCGCTGGCCTGGGTGACCTGCTCGGTGTCGTAGTTCAGGCGGCTGACCATCACCGGCGTGGCTTCGCTGTCGAAGTGCGACGACGGCAGGTGCAGGTACTTGGACAGCACCTGTTCGCGCAGGTCGCGCACCACGCTGCGGCCGGTGCGGGCCAGTGCGTAATCGCTGACCAGCGTGGCCAGGCTGCGCATCATGAACAGCCCGAGGATGGTCAGCGGCAGGATCACCGCCATGCGCGGCTCGGGGTTGACGAAGCCGCGGTTGACCAGCGGTTCCATCAGCTTGGTGAAGTGGTAACCGGCCAGGGCTTCGACCACCATCGCGATGACGGCGGCCACCATGAACACCCAGTAGGCGCGGGTGTAGCCCAGCAGGCGTTTGTAGATCGGCCAGACCGGCGCGTGTTGTTTACTCATGGACGCACCTCCGGCGCGGTAGCGATGGCGATGCGACGGAAACCGAGCTGGCCCAGGGCATCCTGGGCGGTCACTACGGCCTGGTACGGGGTGCGGGCATCGGCGCGCAGCAGCACGGTCTGCTCACGGTCGGTGCCGGCGACGGCGGCAATGGTCTGCTTGACCGATTCCACGTCGGTGCGCAGCACTTCCTGATCGTTGATGAAGTAACGCCCTTCGGCATTGACCAGCACGCTGAGCGAGCGCGGCGGTTCGGTGGTGTCCTGCTGGCTGGCGGTCGGCAGCTGCAGCTGCAGCGTCGAGCGCGCGTCGAAGGTCGTAGTGACCACGAAGAAGATGATCAGCACGAGGATGACGTCGATCAGGGGTACCAGATCGATGTGCACCTCGTCCTGGACCCGGTCGTTGCGGATACGCATCCGTCAGCCCTTGGCCGTGACGGGCGCGGCGCCGGCCGCCGGCGCGGTGCCGGCGCGCGGTGCCGCGTTCATGACGCCGGGGCGGCCGTCCAGTGCATCCAGCAGGGCCGAGGCCTCCATTTCCATCTCGATCACGTAACCGCCGATGCGGCCCTTGAAGTAGCGATGGAACATCAGTGCCGGGATGGCCACGATCATGCCGGTGGCGGTGCACACCAGCGCCTTGCCGATGCCGCCGGCCAGTTGGTTCACATCGCCCACGCCGTGGTCGAGGATGCCCAGGAACATCTGGATCATGCCCACCACGGTGCCGAGCAGGCCCAGCAGCGGGCCCGCCGATGCGATGGTGCCCAGCGCGTTCAGGAACCGCTCCATGCGGTGCACCAGATGCCGGCCGGCATCTTCGATGCGCTCGCGGATCTGGTCGCGCGGGCGGTTGCGCGCTTCCAGCGCCACGGCCAGCAGCGCGCCCAGCGGCGAGTTGGCCCGCAGCGACTGGATGTGATTCGGATCGAGCTTGCCGCGCGCGGCCCAGTTGCGCACTTCCTGGCCCAGCCCCGGGGGCAGGACCTCGTTACGCCGCAAGGTCCAGAAACGCTCCAGGACGATTGCCAAAGCCAGTACGCCCAACAGCAGCAGCGGCACCATCGGCCAGCCACCGGCCTTGACCAGTTCCCACACGTTTCAACCCTCCGGCCCATTGGCCGCCTGTATGACCGCCGATAGGATAGCAGCCGACCGCGTCCGCTCCGCGGCATCCCACCAACGGCGTTCGAAAAGACGCTGTTCGCGCACCTGCAACCCCTCCTGGCCCAGCCACAGGCGCAGCGCGCCGCTGTCGGCGGTGTTCAGCACTTCGGCAGGGGCCGCCCGCCAGCGCTGCACGACGTCCGGGCGCGGATGCCCGAACCGGTTGCCATGGCCGGCCGAGACGATGGCCAGGCGGGGCGACACCGCCTGCACCCAGTCGGCGGCGGACGAGCCGGCACTGCCGTGGTGCGCCACCAGCACCGCGTCGGCGCGCAGCGCGGCCGGTACCGTGGCAACCAGCGCGGCCTCCTCGCGCTGGCCGATGTCGCCCGTCAACAGCACCACGCCGTGCGCGGTCTGGATGCGCAGCACGCAGCTGCTGGCGTTGCCTGCGTAGTCCATGCCCGGCGGCGGGTGCAGGACGGTGAAGTCCACCCCGTCCCAGCGCCAGGCCTCGCCGCTGCTGCAGGGCAGCTGGATGGCGGGCACCGCACCCGACGGCGCCTGCAGCGGTGGATCGCGAAAGGCGCGGCGCACTGCAGGCATGCCACCGGCGTGGTCGCGGTCGCCATGGCTGAGCAGCAGCCGGTCGAGCCCGGCCTCGCCCAGCGCGTGCAGGGTCGGCACCACCACCCGTTCGCCGGCGTCGAATCCCCCTTCCGCGGCGGGGCCGGCGTCGTACAGCAGGCGGTGGTGGCGGGTGCGCACCCACACGGCCAGGCCCTGCCCCACGTCCATCACCAGCAGCTCGACCTCGCCGGGGGCGGGACGATCGCGGGCCGGCCACAGCAGCGGCAGGCACAGCAGCAGCGCCGGCAGGCGCATCCCGGCGGCGCGCGGCAGCAACAGCCAGAACACCCCGAGAACGGCGACCGGAACCGCCGCGACGCCCGCCTGCGGCGCCCACCACAACGCCCACGGCTGGCGCGCAAGCGCCCCGAACAGCCACCAGCTCGCGTCGAAGCAGGCGGCCGCCCAGCGCCACGGCCAGCGCCCCGCCCCGTCGATCAGGGCTTCAAGCCCGGTGCCAAGCAACGCCAACGGCACCACCACCAGGCTCCACCAGGGAATGGCCAGCAGGTTGACCAACGGCCCCGCCCGCGAGGCCTGCCCGAACAGCGCCACGGTGAGCGGCAACAGCGCCAGGGTGGCCACGCCCTGTGCGGCCAGGAAGGTGCGCAGCCAGTGCACCCCGTGCCCCGGCAGGCACCACACCAGCCACAGCACCCCGGCGAAGCTGAGCCAGAAGCCCGGGGCAAGCACCGACAATGGATCCACCAGCAGCACCGCCAGCGCCGCCAGCGCCAACGCCTGGCCAACGGTGGCCGGTCGTCGCACGCAGCGGGCGGCGGCGACCACCGCGATCATCAGCACCGTGCGCACCGTGGGCAGCGCGAAGCCGGCCACGGCCGCATACAGCGCGGCACCGGCGACGGCCGCCAGCGCGGACGCCAATGGCCGTGGCCAATAGCGTCCCAGCGCAGCAACCGCTCGCCAGGCCAGCCCCGCCAGCCACGCCGCGAACCCGGCCACCAGCCCGACGTGAAACCCGGAGATCGCCACCAGGTGGGTCAGGCCGAGCGCGCGCAGATCATCCCAGTCGCCCTGCCCCAACCCGCGGGTATCGCCCAGCGCCAGCGCCTGGATGAAACGGGCGCCAGGGCCCGGCACGTGTCCCGCGATGGCATCGGCCATGCGCTCGCGCCACGCCGGCAATCCGGTCGGGTCGCCCAAGGCCATCGCCGGGGCGCGCACGTGCCCGGTACCGCTCAACCGCTGCAGCAGCGCATGCCGCTCGGCGTCGAAGCCACCCGGGTTGCGCAAACCACGCGGTGGGCGCAGCCGCGCGTGGAGCTGCCAGCGTGCGCCGGCGCGAAGCGAGCAGCGCAGCGCCGGTTCGGCTGCAGGCGCGCGCGCAGTCGCTTTTGCCGCAGTGACGTCATACCAGGCCAGCGCAAGCTCGCGGCCACGCAGGTGCGCGGGCATCGTCGCATCGTCATCCACGCGGAACCGGAAGCGGGTGCTGCGTGATCCGTGTTGCGGCAGCTCCACCACCCGGCCGCGCAACACGTGGTCCGCAGCCGCAGGCAACTGCAGGGCCAGGCCGGCATGGGCGTGCAGGGTGACCCAGCCGATCCCGGCCAGCACTGCGCCGCACCACCGTGCACGCGGCACCGCACACCAGACCCCTGCACCGCACAGCAGCGCGCACCACGCAGGCATCCGGGGCAACAGCACCGGCGCGAACACCACACCGCACACACCGGCCAGCAGTGCGACCGCACATGCCTTGCCGAACAGGGGCAAAGGCGCTGGAAACGAACGGGAGAAGACGTCCGACAGGAACGACATGAAGGCCACCACGCGCTGGAGTCTGCATCCTTGGCCTGCAGCAACGATGTCGCCATCAGGTGGGTGCGGAACGCGGTGTGGGAAAGCGCCGCTGTCACGGAACCCACAACGCAAAAAAGCCGACCTGATGGCCGGCTTTTCTGTTGTTCCACTGCAGTCACTGGGACTGGAGTGGTGGGCGGTACAGGGTTCGAACCTGTGACCCCTACCATGTCAAGGTAGTGCTCTACCGCTGAGCTAACCGCCCGTTTGTCTCGCTGCGCCGCTGCAATTGCGTCGGTGCAGGCCGCGTATATTACGGACGTCGGGTGTGAAGAGCAACACTTTTGTGAAGGTATTTCACAACGCGTTGTTCAGCCCAGGCTGGCCTCCTTCAGCTGGCGGATCTGGTCGCGCACGCGCGCTGCATCTTCGAACTCCAGGTCGCGGGCGTGCTGGTACATCTGCTGCTCCAGCGCCTGCAGCCGCTTGGCGATCTGGGCCGGTTCCAGGGTGCGGTAATCCACCGCCTCCTCGGCCACCCGGCCACCGCGTCCCTTGCCTTTGCCCCGCGCTTCTTTTTCGGCCGCTTCGGAGCGCGCACCTTCCAGCACATCCACGATCGGGCGCAGCACCGATTTGGGCACTATGCCGTGCGCTTCGTTGTACTCCACCTGCTTGGCACGACGGCGGTCGGTTTCGTCTATCGCCGCCTGCATCGAACGGGTGATCTTGTCCGCGTACAGGATCGCCTTGCCGCGCAGGTTGCGTGCGGCTCGGCCGATGGTCTGGATCAGCGAGCCGGTCGAGCGCAGGAAGCCCTCCTTGTCCGCGTCGAGGATCGCCACCAGCGATACCTCCGGCATGTCCAGGCCTTCGCGCAGCAGGTTGATGCCGACCAGCACGTCGAACTTGCCCAGGCGCAGGTCACGGATGATCTCCACGCGTTCCACCGTATCGATGTCCGAATGCAGGTAGCGCACCCGGATGCCGTGTTCGGTGAGGTACTCGGTGAGGTTCTCGGCCATGCGCTTGGTCAGCGTGGTGACCAGCACGCGGTCGCCGAGCTTGATGCGCTCGTTGACCTCGCTCATCAGGTCGTCAACCTGGGTGCCCACCGGGCGGATCTCCACCACCGGGTCGATCAGCGCCGGTCGGGCGCACCACCAGTTCGGTGATTTCATCGGCGGCTTCGCGCAGCTCGTACGGGCCCGGCGTAGCGGATACGTAGATGCTGCGCGGGCAGCGCGCTTCCCACTCTTCGAAGCGCAGCGGGCGGTTGTCCAGCGCCGAGGGCAGCCGGAAGCCGAATTCGACCAGGGTTTCCTTGCGCGAGCGGTCGCCCTTGTACATCGCGCCGATCTGCGGAATGGTCACGTGCGATTCGTCGATGACCAGCAGCGCATCGGGCGGCAGGTAGTCAAACAGGGTCGGCGGTGGCTCGCCGGCGGCCTTGCCGGTGAGGTGCCGCGAGTAGTTTTCGATGCCGTTGCAGAAGCCGACTTCGGCCATCATTTCCAGGTCGAACTGGGTGCGCTGCGCCAGCCGCTGCGCTTCCACCAGCTTGTTCTGTTCGTACAGCTGTTCCAGCCGCACCTTGAGCTCGGCCTTGATCGTATCCACCGCCGACAGCACCCGCTCGCGCGTGGTGGCGTAATGGGTCTTGGGGTATACGGTGTAGCGCTGCAGGCGGCGCAGGCTTTCACCGGTGAGCGGATCGAACATGCTGATCTGTTCGACTTCGCCATCGAACAGTTCGATGCGCACCGCTTCGCTGTCCGATTCCGCGGGGAATATGTCGATGACCTCGCCGCGCACGCGGAACGTGCCGCGGTGCAGCTCGTACTCATTGCGGGTGTACTGCAGCTGGGTGAGATGGTTGATCAGGTCGCGCTGGTCGATGCGTTCGCCGGTGGACAGGATCAGGCGCAGCGACAGGTAGTCCTCCGGCGCACCCAGTCCATAGATTGCCGACACAGTGGCCACCACGATCGCATCCGGGCGCGACAGCAGGGTCTTGGTCGCCGCCAGCCGCATCTGCTCGATGTGCTCGTTGATCGAACTGTCCTTCTCGATGAAGGTGTCCGATGACGGCACGTAGGCTTCGGGCTGGTAGTAGTCGTAGTAGCTGACGAAGTACTCCACCGCGTTGTGCGGGAAGAACGCCTTGAATTCGCCGTACAGCTGCGCGGCCAGGGTCTTGTTCGGGGCCATCACCAAGGTGGGCTTCTGCACCTGCTGGATGACATTGGCAATGGTGTAGGTCTTGCCCGAGCCGGTCACGCCCAGCAGGGTCTGCTTGGCGATGCCGGCTTCGAAATTGGCCGTCAGCTTCTCGATCGCGGCCGGCTGGTCGCCCGCCGGGGAGTACGGAGATACAAGTTCGAAGCGATCGCTCATGGTGCCGCCATAGACCGGGCCTTCCATTATAGCGGGGGGTTGGGTGACGGCCGGCTGAGGGGGTGTCCTACCCTGGAGGCTGCCTTTGACCGATGGTCGGCCTGCTCCGGACAGGGCACGGTGACGCCTTGTCTCCGGTATCCCCCCATGCACCGCCCTAGCCCCTTGCCCCGGCCCCGGGGGTTCACCCTGCTGGAACTGATGGTGACCCTGCTCATCCTGGCGGTGCTCTGCGCGCTGGCCCTGCCCTCGCTGAGCGCCAGCGTCAGCCGGATGCGCGCCGACATGCTGCGCATGCAGCTCGTCTCGGTGTTCAACAGCGCGCGCAGCACGGCGATCACCCGCGCCGCGCCGGTGGCCGTCTGCCCTAGCGAGGACGGCATGCACTGCGGGAACGACTGGAGCCGGGGATGGCTGATCCACCTGGACCGTGGATCGGAATCGGGGACGGCCCCGCCCTCGCCGACGGATGTCCTGCAGTACCGCCCCGGGTACCGGGATGGCTCGGTGGTGGCGCGGTCCAGCCAGAATCGCCCGCGCCTGCGCCTCCAGCCCGACGGGCGCAGTGGCGGCAGCCCGCTCACGGTGGCCATCTGTGCCGGAGGGCAGCTGCATGGCGAAGTGGTCGTGAACAACGTGGGCCGCACCCGGGCCGCGCGCAGGCGGGACACCGTGGACTGCCCGCACTGAGCGGCCGCGCCTACCTCTACACCAGCCACCAGAACGACAAAAGCCGCGATTGCTCGCGGCTTCTGCAGAAACTGGCGCCCGAAGTTGGACTCGAACCAACGACCCCCTGATTAACAGTCAAGTGCTCTAACCGGCTGAGCTATTCGGGCGGGGACGCGAATTCTAGACGTTCACTCGTGGCGTTGCAACCGCCGGCGGCCATTTACCAGCAATCCAGCGCACTGGTGTTGGCCGGGGTCTTCACCCCCGCCTGGTTCACCGAGATGGTGCCGCACGGGTCCTTTGCCTGGTCACCCTGCGGAACCGCCGTAATCGTAAACGCGTTGGCACTGGTCGAAGCATAGGTCACCTGGTACATCGGCTTGCTGCCATCGCGTGGCGAGGCGATGGTGGTGCCGCTGTTCTCCACGAACTTGAAGTTCGTATAGCTGTTGTTGAGCGTGTGCTGGCGCTCGGCGCGCTGTGCGTACTCCACCAGCTCCGCCTTGGCCGCGGCGCGCTTGGACTTGCGCACCTGGGCGGTATAGGAGGGATAGGCGATGGAGGCGAGCACGGCGATCACCGCGACGACGATCATCAGCTCGATGAGGGTGAAGCCCATCACCTCGCGTGGCCCACGCCCGTTCATGGAAGAAAGCTTGCTCACTTGATCTGTCTCCACGATTGACGACCACACGGATAAGGAATGTACAGCGTGTCGGTTCCGAACTGGATACCGCCCATACAGACGCTGGACGGAACGTTCGGCGGCGGGATTGCGCCTCCGCCTCCCCCAAGTGCAGGCGGCGACTGGCGCGGCAATGCAAACGCATTTGCGTTGGTGATGGGCGACCCAGTCTTGGACGTGCTCTTGAAGCCCGCGGTTCCAACGGCGAAGGCGGTGCCGGTCGGCGAACCCAAGGTCGCGCGGCCCAGCGCCCCTGCACCGGTCAGCGGCTGCAGCCCAAACAGCCAGTTCTCGCCGGGAACCGCGCAGCTGGTGCTGGCGTTGGTCGGGTCACGCGGAACGTACGTTGGCATGTAGACAATACCGTTGGACAGCGACGGATTGGCTACGAAGCGCTCGCGGTATGCCAGGTCGATGAACCAGCCGCGCGAGCCGGTCGGCGGCGTGCCTGCGGTCAGCGTTCGTTGCGAGCCCGAGAAGTTGGCTGTGTAGCCAGACAGGTTTGCTCGGGAAAGTCCGGTCCCGATCGGACCATTGACCGTATCGTTCACGGCATACAGCGTCTGCAGCGAGCTGTCCCTCGGATCGTCCTCGAACGAGAAGCTCCCCGTCCCGAAATACAGCATGACACCGCCGCTGTTACCGGCGCCGGCAGTAATTCCGCCGGTGATCGGCTGGCGTATCCGCACCCCGGATTCCGTGGAAGGCAGCGTGGTGAACAACGGCACGCTCAGATTGCCGGTGCTGCGCAGATCAAATTTCCACACGGCACCCTTCTGGTCCGTACCATACACCGTATCCGAGTAGCCGTCCCGGGTGCGCTTCTGCTGGTTGGTGTCGCCCCAGCGGTCAACCACCACGATACTGGCCAGCCCGTTGCTGCCAGAGGGCACGTCCGTCCCAGCTTCCACCGCCTCGATCATCCGCGCCTTGCCGTCCTCGATATTGACGACGAAGAGCACGGCCTTTCCGCTGGCACTGTTGAACCCGTTGCCGAAAATCGCCTTCCAGGTGGCCTGTCCACCCTCCAACACCGGAACGATCACCGGCTTGCCCAGCACGAACCCGATATTGTCGCGGACGTCCTTGGGCAGCGTTGTATCCAGGTCGCTGATTTCCCAGCGCTTGCTGTTGGCATCGAACGCAGTACCGTGGGTGACATCGAGACCGAACACGCTGCGCCCGCCTGCGCCCGACGCCCCCACCAGCGTGGTATGCCAAGCGGAGTTGTAATACGTATCTCCCACGGCGATTTGACCGTCAACATAGTACTTGTGCTTGAACTTCTGCCCCACCTTCGAGGTGGCATCGTAGGGCACGAGCAGGTTGGCCATATGCCCGAGCGAAGTGCTCGGAATATAGGCAAACGCTTCGGTTCCGCCTCCGGCGACGACGCTGCCGTCCCCCTTCATGCCACCATTGAAAGCGTGCAGCATGCCGTCATTGGCACCTGCGTACACCATGTACTGGGCCTTCGCGCTCTTGTCGTCCAGGAAGTTCTGGTACGAGGTTTCGAGGGTGCCGCCGAAGCGGCGATAACCAAAGTCGTCGATGGGCGAGGTAATCACGGGGGTGGAGTTGATGATGTCGCCAAGCCGCGTCGTACGGTCGCGCAGGCGACCCCCATTGCGCTTTTCGCCTGAGGTATCGCCGCGCAGGTAGGCCACCGCGCCGGCGTCAGTTACGCTGGTGCGGGCCACGACGTCGTCGCAGACCAACATACCGGCATTCTGGGCGGTCTTGCTGCACAGATCCGCGAGCGTGACGGTTGCGGTAGAGAAATCATGCGTCTGGCCGCTGCGCGTAAAGAAGATCCGCCGCGACGCAGCCGACGGCAGCCTTGCGCTTGCCTCCCAGAAATCGGACTGCACCAACGCACGCGTGGTGGGGTCGACCGACAGCCGCACGGCGGTCAGCGTGCTGGACCAGTCCGTCCCTTCATTCTTGATGTCATAAGACGATCCGGCAGTAATCGAGCCAACCCCGATGCGCGCACCGCTCGCACCCGTGCCGCTGGCCGGCGCGCCGCCGGAACCCACTGCCTGCAGCACGCGGGCCATGGCTGCGGTGATGTCCACTGGGGTGCGGGCGTTGATGTACTCGCCACGGGTATTCACGGCAGCGTGCCAGATATCGTCAACCGTGCTGCGCTCGTCGTCCTCGCGAGGCGGCCAGTTACCGTAGATCGATGCGTCCTTGTAAGGATCCTGCTTGAGGTTGGAATTGAACAGATTACCGCGCGCGCCCAGCGTCACACCATAGAAATTCAGGTGAAGATTGGTCTGGCAATCCAGGCTCTTGTCACCATTTCCGCACGCCTCTGGTACCGGCACCATCCCGGACGGCAGGTCCGGCCGCAATGGCGGCTGGGCGCCATTGTTGTTGTAGAAGCGGGTCACGATGTCCGCCATGGTGTTGGAGTACGAGTCACTGAACGGCGTGCCCATGTTCTGGTCGTTGTTGCCAACGGTGGGACCACCGCCGTTGCTGAAACCGTCGGTGAACAGCATCACCGCGTTCTTCTGGCAGGAGTTGGTGATGGGTGCGCCGTCGTCGGTGCGGGTAAACTGCAGGGCCGCCGCGTTTACCGCCTGGCGATTCGGCGTGCCACCGCTTGCCGTCAGCGAGAGCATGTCCGCGTACAGGGCCGCCTTCTCGTCAGCGTTTCCCATGGAACGCATGGCCAAGCGCTTGTTGGTGGCGGTTCCACTGTCGTAACTGCCGTTCTGGTTGATGCGGAAATAGCCCACCTTCAGCTCTTCCACGCCTTTCATCGAGCGTGTCATGCCCGCGATCATCGCGCGGTTGCGGTTGCCGTAGTAGGTAAACCAGTTCGCGAAATTCCGCGACGCCGCAGTATCGCCGGCCAGCGTGTATTTCCACATCGTGCAATTGGTGCCGCAAGCATTGAATACCTTTTCGCGGGTGGCCCCTGCGTACGCATCAACGACGCCGGGCAGCTGCGGGCGGGGCTCGCCATCTGCCGTAAAGGGTACGAAGAACGTGGCGGGCACGTACTCGATGGCGATATTCGCCTCACCCCTGTTCGATGGCCAGGTGTAATCCGTGTTGTACTGGTAATTGGTGTTGTTGTATCGGAACCGCGTGTTTGCAGGAATCACCATGCCCGTCTGCATGCGGAAACTGTCGTTGGCGGCCGTGCTGTAATAGTTGGCAACCAGATTCACGGTAGCGGTGCCGCCATTGGGCTGGGGATTGATCAGCGCCGCCGTGGGGGAACTCGGGAGGTAATCCTCCAGGCCCGACTTCGCCCAGGGCTCGTACGTTACCGTCGGGTCGTAGTAGCTGGGGTTATAGGCAGCAGACCGGGCAAAACCGAGCGAATTGATCGGCGGAATGCCATAGTAGTTATTGATGCGCGGACCCGGCACGACGAAAAAGTAATCGCAGTTGCCGGACGTGTACAACTGCCCGTTGGCGTCGAAGAAGCTCTGGCGGGTGGTATTCCAGCACCCCTCGCCATCGCGGCCCGGGAACTGGGTCTGGAAGTTCATGGAGCCGGAGTCGTCCACTGCCATGATGAACGACGCCGGTGCCGACGTCTTGCTGGCCAGTGGCTCCTGCGCCAGGACCCCTTTGCCCTGTGCCGCGATCAGCGAGTAGCCGACGATTGCCAGGCCGATTGCTGCTACCGTCGAACCGGCAGCCGTCCACTTGAATCTGCGCGAAGCCATGACCGCGTCCTCAGAGCTTGAAAATGGTATCGATCACCGTCCACGACGACGGGTTCGCCGTGTTGTCAGTGGAGTACGCGGTGATCTGGAACGATGCGGAATCGTCATCGTTGGGCTGTCCTTCGTCCAGCGGATTGCCGCCGGGTCCGCCGCATTTGTCGATGCGCCGGACATTGACAGCGGGCAACGCGGGGACCGGCTTCTGGCGGGCCCACGCGACCGGGTCAAACCCGTCCTCACAATTTATCGAAATCGACGTCGCGCTGATCAGGCTTCCGTCCGGCAGCGCCGTGCGGTCCGTGATGGCTTCCGCCGCGCGCTCAGTGTTGCGCAACACCCCCTCCGTCGCCTGGAACGAGCGACTGGAAGCACGATAGTTCGATGCCATTTTTTCCTGCATGCCGGCCACCTGCATGCCGGCCACGCCGATCAGGGCAAGCAGCAGCAGCATGATCAGCGCGACGTACAGCACCGCGCCACGTTGACTGCGTGGGATGGGACGAGGAAAGTGCGATGGACGATTCATGATCAGTTCCCGAACAGGCGGTTGCGCAGGGCAATGCTGACTTCGTAGGCAGTGCGATATCGGCCATCGGTCGCGGCGGACTGGTCATAGGTCATGCCGAGCACGCCCAGACGGGCCGCCGCATCGGTCGGCCGGGAGTTGGCGTTGCTATCGATACGATTGGCGCTCCGCGCAACCAGGCCGACCTGGACCATGCCAACGCGACGCCATTGCCCGGCGCCGGTGGCGTTGGCATCCGTGGTGACCCCCGAGGCCACGTTCTGCACAGCCATATTGCCGACCGGTGGTGTTGCCGCAGCGATAACTGGCGTCGCATCCAACCCATACATCAGCTGCAGGTTTTCGATACCTTCCACCAGCTCTTCGTTGATCGCATACACACCCGCCGAGTTCGCGCGTGCGCGACGCAGACCAGGGCCGTTCGCACCCTCGCCTATGTAGTACACCATTGATTCCGCGCGATATACCACCGTGGGTTCCGGCTGCGGGGCATAACGGGTGAAGTCCACCGTGCCGCCGGTGATCTTCCCTGCGGTGATGCTGCCCGCAAAGACGTCGGCCGTCTCGCAGTTGGCGATGCCAAACAGTGTTGGTATCGCCACGCCGCTCTCGGTAAGGCGATTCAACGCGCCAGCGTCTACCGTCAACTCCTGACCGTTGATTCCGAGGACCGGCACGCCTTCCGGCGCCAGGAAGCGCAGCACCAGGACGTCGCTGCCGGCTACTGGCGCGGGGTTGAGACCGGTGATGGAGACTGGCATGCCGGCCGGAATCGCGCCTGCCCCTACCGACAGCGTGTTGGTGGGGCCGGTGTTGCCGGCTTCATAACCCTGGATTGCCACGCTGAAATCCAGCGGACTGCCACTTCCCGTACCGGCAGCAAGGTTGTTCTTCAGTGCCGATGTCCCTTTGATGAAGTGCGCCTGGTCGTTGACGCAGCCCGTGTGGCCCGCCATGCGGATGTCGCGCTCAAGATAATCCAACGCGAACCGGCCGTTCTCCTGGGCGCGGGCCACGCCCTCGGACAGCCGTGACGCCGCATGGGAAGCAATGAATATCTGGGTAATCCCCAACATCAGGATCAAGCCGATCACCAGGGAGATCATCAGCTCGACCAGGGACAGACCAGTCTGGCGGGTACGGAACATGTGCGGCCCTTTCATAGCTGGGTCTGGATGGCGAAGGTGGTGGCGGCGTCCGGTGCGGTTCTGCTCCAACGCTCGTCCGCCCAGCTGATCGAGATGTTGGCGACACCGTTGTTCACGGTGACCGTGGCCGATGCGTTGTCGCCTAGCGCCTTCACCACCTGGCACTGCCAGCGCGTGATGTTCTGTTCGAGGGTCACAGCGCCGATGTCGCGTGCGCAGACGCCGGCCGCAGTCTTGCTGCCGGAGGCGAAGCTGGCATTGGCGTACCAGGCCGACTGGAACCGATTGCTCCGCATCTGCTCGGAGAGGTCATACGCGAGGTTGGTGGCCTGGGTGCGATAATTCGCACTCTGCACGTAGCGTACGCTCATGGTCTGCAGCAGTGCGAACCCAAGCAGGCCGAAGGCGAGAACCACTACCGCCACCAGTACTTCCAACAGGCTGAAGCCGCGCTGGTGGCCGCGCGGTCGGTAGGGTTTTCGGATCACTGGCATGCTCCCTTGACGGCGGTGACCTGGCCAGAGGCATTGATGGTCAGCGTGCTCTGCAGCGGCTGGTTACCGCAGTTGGTTGGACGCAGCTTCACCGTCTGATCGGCCCCGGCACGACGACGGCCGCGCGCGTCAAATGCAATCGGCGCCGGCGGACCAGTCACGGTCAAGGCACTATTGAACGCCGTATACCGCAAGACCGTTTCGCTGCTGCTGAAAACGCCGTCACCATCGCTGTCGCTGAACACCATCATCCCGGCCCCCCACTGACCATTGCAGGTCGTGCCATTGCTGCTGCCGCACACCACCCCACCCTGGTTGTTGCGGATCGCGTCGTTGCGCGCGAGGTTGACCATCCCGATCAGCTCGTTGTGGGCGGTCGCTACCCGGCTGGAGCGGATCAGGCTCTGGAAACTAGGAAACGCGATGGCGGCCACCACTCCGATCACCACCAGAGTGATCATCAGTTCGACCAGCGTGAAGCCCTTGGACAGGCGTGCAGACATGGGACGCTCCCCAGCGTGATGACACGAACAATGGACGCCCTGCCGCCCAGCGGCAAGCGACAGCAGGACGAACGGTCGCCCGGAGGCGACGGGCGTCAAACCGTTGACACCCGTACGGTTGGGCGGGGGTGGCGCGGGCTCCCGACCCGGCCACCCCGCATTCTCAGGCCAGCACCCTGTAGCAGGGCTGGTACTCGCCCGAAATCTTCATCCGGCGCTGTTCGACGAAGGCGCGCAGGAGTTCATCCAGGGCCTGCATCATGTCGGCGTCGCCATGGATCTCGAACGGACCGAACTGCTCGATACGGCGCATGCCGTCCTCCTTCACGTTGCCGGCGACGATGCCGGAGAAGGCGCGACGCAGGTCGGCCGCCAGTGCATGCGGCGGGCGCCCGTGGTGCAGGTCCAGCGCCGCCATGGCCTCGTGGGTCGGCACGAACGGTTGCTGGTACTCCCACGGGATCTCGATGGACCAGTTGAAGAAGAACGAATCCTTCTGCACCAGGCGGTGCTCGCGCACGCGCTTGATGCCGGCCGACATCTGCCGGGCCACCGCGACCGGGTCGCCGATGATGATCTGGTAACGCTCGGCCGCGGCATCGCCCAGGGTCAGGCGGATGAAGCGGTCGATCTGCTCGAAGTACGGCGCGGCCACGGTCGGGCCGGTCAGGATCAGCGGGAACGGCAGGTCCTTGTTTTCTTCGCGCAGCAGGATGCCGAGCAGGTACAGGATCTCCTCGGCGGTACCCACGCCGCCGGCGAACACGATGATGCCGTGGCCGATGCGCACGAACGCTTCGAGACGCTTCTCGATGTCCGGCATGATCACCAGATGGTTCACGATCGGGTTCGGCGATTCGGCGGCGATGATGCCCGGCTCGGTCAGGCCGATGTAGCGCGTGGTGTGCTTGCGCTGCTTGGCATGGGCGATGGTGGCGCCCTTCATCGGGCCCTTCATCGCGCCCGGGCCGCAGCCGGTGCAGATGTCCAGGCCGCGCAGGCCCAGCTCGTAGCCGACCTGCTTGGTGTACAGGTACTCATCGCGGCCGATCGAATGGCCGCCCCAGCACACCACCAGGTTCGGGTCGCCCGGGTTGAGGATGCGCGCGTTGCGCAGCAGCCCGAACACCGCGTTGGTGATGCCTTCCGACGACTCCAGCTCGGCCGCGTAGGCCGGGCCCATTTCGATGGCCATGTAGGCCAGGTCGCGCACGACCGCGAACAGCAGCTCGGCCACGCCGCGGATGATCTCGCCGTCCACGAACGCCATCGCCGGTGCATTGACCAGGTCGATGCGCACGCCGCGGTCCTGCTGGGCGACCTGGATGTCGAAATCGGGGTACAGATCGCGCGCGGCGCGCGGATCATCGGAGGCACTGCCACTGGTCAGCACGGCCAGCGCGCAGCGGCGCAGCAGCTCGTGCATGCCACCGCCGGATGCATCGCGCAGGCGCGCCACTTCTGCGCGCGACAGCACATCCAGCCCACCACGCGGGTAGATCCGCGCGTCCTGCACCGGCAGCGTGCGCGCCGGCTTTTCGGTGATCGTCATTTCCATTCTTTTCGCTTCCTCAAGGTTGCCGACTGTACCGCTGCCCCCTTAAAAAGCAAAACGGCCGGGAAACCCGACCGTTGGATGCGTTTCGACCCCGGCGACGCCTCGGGGGCTGCCGTACGTGCGCGATTTTCGCGCAACCGGACGAGCATACGCTCATCCGCCAACGCAGACAAGCGCCCTCGCCTTCCTCGATACCGCACACAGCAGAACGGCCGGGTTTCCCCGGCCGTTCTGCTTACCTTGCCACTAGCTCAGTTCATCAGAACTGGTAGCGGAAGCCCAGCTGCACCGACCACTGCGAGACACCGACGTCGAAGCCGTCCGCGTCATTGTTGGCCACCGCCGGCTCGTCCGCGCCGCGGAAGTTGTACACGTACTTGCCGTCCTTGATGCCCTGCAGGGTGGCCACACGCGCATCGGCGAAGAAGCCGTAGTCGTAGATGTTGCCCCAGTCCTTGTTGATCATGTTGCCGATGTTCTGGACGTCCAGCCAGATCTCCGACTTGTGACCCTTCATGAAGCCCGGCAGTTCCTGGCTGATGCGCAGGTCGAAGGTGTTGATCCAGCCGGTACGGAACTGATTGGCCGGGGCCGCCTGGCCGGCGTACTTGGCCAGCTGCGGGTTGTTCTTCAGCCACTCGAAGAACGATGCCTCCATGGCCGGATCGGCAGTGAACTGGCCACTCTGGGTCAGGTTGCCGAACAGCACGTCGCCCGGGCCCGTCGGCACGTAGAACAGGTCGTTCGCGGTGCGGCTGTCGCCGTTGGCGTCGTTCACGTAGACGTAGCTGTACGGACGGCCGCTGCGACCTTCGTAGACCAGGCCGACGCGGGTTTCGTAGTCGCCAAAGAACTTGTGCTTCCAGTTCAGCGCACCCGACAGGCGGTCGCGGATCTGGTAGCGCGAGGTGTTCTCGATCTCGTCATTGGCGTTGAAGGCGTACTGGTAGCCCCAACCCGAGCTGGCGGTGGAGCTGGTCAGCGTGCCGACTTCGGTGGCATCGGTGTAGGTGTAGCCCAGGTTCCAGGACCAGTCGCTGGCGGCATCCCACGGCTTGGCCAGCGAGACAGTGAACTGCGAGGTGCGGCCCTTGTCGGTGTTGGCGATTTCGTACACCGCGTCGTAGGCCTGATTGCGGCCTGCGCGTGCGTTGCCGGTGGCCCAGGCATTGCCGGTGCTGCCGCGGGAGTAATACATGTCACGGCCGTCCGGACCCTGATACTGCACCGGACCCAGGTTCAGGTTCTTGTAGTACAGGGCATCCTTGACCTTGGTGACCAGCAGCTCGGCCGAGGCCACGATGCCGTACCACGGGGTTTCGTGGTCGAAGGCCAGGTTGGCCTTGTACACCGACGGCATGTTGAAGTCGCTGCCGACGAAGTTGACGTTCTGGCGGTTCGAGCCCGGCGTGGTCGGGACCGGCTGGCTGTCCTTGCTCGGGTTGAACGGCAGCGCCGGGTTGTAGCCGCTGGTGTAGGCGTAGACCGAATTATTGAAGCCGGTCGCCGAGTAGCTGTTGCTCAGCCACACCTGCGGGGCGTCACCCTGGAACAGGCCCACGCCGCCGCGCAGCTGGGTCTGGCGATCGGTGTCGAAGGTGTAGTTGAAGCCGACGCGCGGCTGGATCAGGAACTTGTTGCTCAGCACTTCGCTGTTGTCCAGGCCGAAGAACTGCGACGCTGCGGCGTTGTAAGCCGGGGCCGGGCTGGTGTCGGCGCGGTCGGCACGCACGCCCATGGTCAGGGTCAGGTTGTTGTTGACGTACCAGGTGTCCTGCACGAACAGGGCCAGGTTGCTGAACTTGTAGTCCGCCGGAATCGAACCCGGGGTGCGTTCCGGATTGTAGTTGTAGCTGCTCCAGCGGCCGGCAGCGAAGTTGTCCAGGCCGTAGAAGGTGTACGCGCCCCACGAGTTGGCGCCGAAGTAGTTGTAGATGTCGTTGGTGTCGTACGACGCGCCGAACTTGACGTCGTGGTCACCCAGGGTCCAGGTAGCGGCGGCGTAGTAGTTCCACGCCTTGGTCTCCAGGATGTTGTCCTGCGAGTTGACTTCGGTACCGAGGTACAGCGAGTCGCCGGACGGCGAGGCTTCGTTGCCCTGGAAGAAGATGCGGATGCTCGGCGCGTCGGTCGAGACATTACGGATCGCCGAGTACTCGCGATACGAGGCCTTCAGCTCGGTCGAGAAGTTCGGGGACCAGTCGCTGAACAGCTGGGCGACGTAGCTCTCGTTGGTCTTGTCGTGCTGGTACCAGTACGAGCTCAGCGAGGCCGAGCTGGTGGTCATGCCGTTGATGCGCAGCTTGCTCTGGTCGATCTTGCTGTAACGGATGTTGGCACGGTGGTTGTCGCTGATGTTCCAGTCCAGCTTCAGCGCGTACTCCTCCATCTCCGTATCGCCATTGCTTTCCAGGCCACCGGCGGCAATGCCGTAGCCCTCAGCAATCTGCTGCGCACGGGTCACGTCGGCCAGGGTGAACTGCGGGTTGGCCTTGCCCAGCGCGGTGCCGCTCAGGTCGGCGCCCGGGGCGGCCTGCTTGAACTTTTCGTAGTTGGCGAAGAAGAACAGCTTGTCCTTCACGATCGGGCCGCCCACGGTCATGCCGTAGGTTTCTTCCTTGGTGAAGCCGTTGAACTTCTGGCCTTCCGGGTTGTCGCCGAACCAGTCGCCGTCACGGTAGGTGCCGTAGACCGAGCCGTGGAAATCGTTGGTACCGGACTTGGTCACCGCGTTGACGGTGGCACCGGCGGCGGCAGCGATGCTGACGTCGTAGTTGGACAGGTTGATGTCCAGTGCTTCGATGGCTTCCATCGCGACCGGCTGGCGACGGGTCGGCATGTTGTTGCCTTCCAGGCCGAAGGTGTCGCTGGCGGACACGCCGTCGATGTTGATCGAGTTGAAGCGCGGGTTCTGGCCACCGGCCGAGATCGAGCCCGAGGCGCGGTCGATGAAGGTCACGCGCGGGTCAAGACGCATCAGGTCCTGGATGTTGCCGCCGATCGACGGGGCCGTCTCGATCTGCTGCTGGCTGATGTTGGTGCCCGAGCCCATCTTGGTCGAGCTGAACACTTCCGAGCCACCGGCCACGGCCACGACCTGCACGGCGTCCAGGTTGGTCGCCGCAACGTCGCCGGTCAGGGCAGCGTTGACGGTACCGGTCTGGTTCACGCCCAGGTACACGCCTTCTTCGGTCTTGGTGCCTTCACCGGGCTTGTTGATGGTGATGGTGTACGGACCACCCACACGCAGGCCGCGCGCGTTGTATCGACCCGCCGCATCGGTCGTGGCGCGGCTGACCGTGCCCGACTCGGTATGCGTGATGGTGACTTCGGCGCCAGCAACAGGCTGGCCAGCGGCAGACGTTACCTGGCCGCCGACACCGGCAGAGGTGCTCTGGGCGAAGGCGGGGGCGGCAGCAAGTACTGCCATGAGGCCAAGGGTGAGCTTGGACATCCGGAGACAGCGTGGGTCGATCATTGGGAGTAGCCTCGATGCGAGTTGGCGATGGCGGAAAAAAAGCGCGCCCAAGCAGCCATTCAGCGGCTGTCTGGACTTTTATCTGGGTTCCCTTGCCGCAGGCTGGTTTCAGCCGCAACGGTTAACACTAGATTAACACGATAAGCCCGCTATATGACCGTTTGGCGACAAAACACACGCCATCACAACGCGATCGTGACGCGTCCTTCACGTTTGGCTGAACAGGGTGCTCCGCCGTGGTTCCTTCGCGTTCAGGTTCGAGGGCGCGGATTCTCGCGTAACTGCTTCCAGGGAAGGGTAAGTCGCGGCTGTTTCCAGCCGGTTACGACAGGTCCAGCACCGTGCCGCGGTGGGCGATGCCCTGGGCCGAGAGCAGTTCGACGGCCGCCGCAGCGCAGGCCACCGGGTCGCGGGCCATGCCGTCTTCGTCGATCGAGTAGGCGCGGGCGCGCAGCGCGGTGCGCATCGGGCCGGGCTGCAGGCCGCTGACCCGCACCGGGCTGTTGGCCAGCTCGTCGTGCAGCGCGCTGATCAGGCCGCGCAGGCCATGCTGGGCCGCTCCATAGCCGCCCCAGAAGGCCCGCCCTACCCGCGCGGGATCATCCACGGTGAACACCAGCGCGGCATCGTCGCGCTGGCGCAGCAGCGGCAGGCAGGCCTGGGCCAGCCAGGCCGGTGCGGTCAGGTTGACGTGCACCGCCCGCGCGAACGCGGCCGGGTCGGCGTGTTCGAACGGGGTGAGGCCGGCAAAGTCGGCGGCACAGTACAGCACGCCATCAAGCCGGCCGAGCTCGGACTGCAACCGCTCGGCCAGGGTGGCGTAGTCGTCCGGGGTGGCCCCTTCCAGGTCCAGCGGGTACAGCAGCGGCTCGGGGCCGACCGCTTCCACCGCCGTGTAGACCCGGTCCAGCCGGCGCGGCTTGCGCCCCAGCAGGACCACGGTGGCACCCGCGGCGGCGCAGGCAATGGCGGCGGCACTGCCCAGACCCCCACCCGCACCGGCCACCAGGATGACGCGATCGGCAAGCGATGCGGTCCCGACCGCAACGGACGGGACCGCACTCACGGCTGAGATGCCTCTTCGACGATCCGCTTGAGTTCGCCGGATTCGAACAGCTCCTGGATGATGTCGCAGCCGCCGATCAGCTCGCCATTGATGAACAGCTGCGGGAACGTCGGCAGGTTGGAGAAGCGCGCCAGGTTGGCCCGGACCTCGGGCAGTTCCAGCACGTTGACGGTGCGCAGCGACACGGCACCGGCGGCCATCAGGGCCTGCACGGCGCGGCTGGAGAAGCCGCACATGGGGTACTGCGGGGTGCCCTTCATGAACAACACGAGGGGGTACTTGTCCACTTCGGCCTGGATCTCTTGCATTACCGCCACCACGACTCTCCCTGCGCCACGGGACACCCGACCTCGCCGGTCGGATAGACTTCCCAGACGGTCATTGTAATCCTACTGGCCCTGCCTCCGGCGCCCCGTCTCCAGCCTGCAGCGACCCATGCCCCTCGAACTCCCCCGCCTGCCCTATGACCGCACCGCCCTGCAGCCGCATCTGTCGGCTACCACCCTGGACCTGCACCATGGCCAGCATCACCGGGGTTACGTGGATGCGGTAAATGCACGCATCGAGGGCACCGAGCTGGCCGAGCTGCCGCTGGAAGAGATCGTGCGGCAGAGCCAGGGCAGCCTGTTCGACGCGGCCGCCCAGGCCTGGAACCACGCGTTCTATTGGCAGTGCCTGCACCCGCGCGGCGGTGGCGAACCGCAGGGGCGGCTGGGCGAACTGATCAGCCGCCATTTCGGCGACGCGAAGCGGTTGCGCGAGGAATTCGACCGGGTCGCGCTGGGCGTGTTCGGCGCCGGCTGGGTGTGGCTGGTGCAGCACCCCAATGGTGCGCTGGCGATCCAGGCCACCCGTAACGCCGGCACCCCGCTGACCGGCCAGAGCACCCCGCTGCTGGCCTGCGATGTGTGGGAACACGCGTATTACACCGACTACCAGAACGAACGCGGCCGATACCTGGACGCGTTCTGGAAAATCGTCAACTGGGATTTCGTGGCCACGCAGTTGCGCGATTGAAGCGCGGTCACGACCGTTGGTCGTGACCGCGCTTCATCAATCGCGCAGGGCGGCGACGGCAGGGGCCACCTGATCCGGACGACCCAGCTGCTGCCCCACGTCTTCAAGGGCAGCCGCCAACGCTCCGGCCTCATCCTCGCGCAGCGTGGCATGCCCGACCTTGCGGCCGTCGCGCGGCTCCTTCCCGTAGTCGTGCCAGTGCCCGCCAGGCTGTGCCAGCACGGCATCCGCATCGGGCATTTCACCCAGCCAGTTGAGCATGCAGGCATGGCCCAGCATGCGGGTGTCACCCAGCGGCAACCCCACCACGGCACGCAGGTGGTTCTCGAACTGCGAGGTTTCGCTGCCTTCGATGGTCCAGTGCCCGGAGTTGTGCACGCGCGGCGCCATTTCGTTGGCCAGCAGCTCCTCGCCCCGGCAGAACAGCTCCAGCGCGAACACGCCCACGTAATCCAGCCGTTCGGCCAGCGTCCGCGCATAGCCGATGGCGGCGTCGTGCTGTGCGGGTGTCAGTTGCGCCGGGGCCAGGCTGGCCGACAGCACGCCTTCCACATGCCAGTTGCCGGTGACCGGCCAGGCGCGGAACTCGCCGTCCTGGCCGCGCACGGCGACCACGCTGACTTCGCGCTCGAAGGCGACGAAGCCCTCCAGGATCAGGCCGGTGCGGGCCACCTGGCCGCCCAACGCATCCCACGCCGCATCGATGTCGGCCGCACTGCGCAGGCGGAACTGGCCCTTGCCGTCGTAACCGAAGCGACGGGTCTTGAGGATGCACGGCAGGCCGAACTCGGCCACCCGGGTGGCCAGTTCGTCGCGGCTGCCGATGTCGGCGAACGCCGGCAGCGGAATGCCGAGCTGGCGGAAAAGGGTCTTTTCGCTCAGGCGGTCCTGGGCGACGGCCAGCGCGTCCGGATTCGGATACACCGGCACTCGTCCGGCCAGGAACTGCGCGCTGCGGGCGGGCACGTTCTCGAAGTCGAAGGTCACCACGTCCACCCGTTCGGCGAACGCGGCCAGGGCGGCCTCGTCCTCGAACGCGGCCACCTGCAGCGGCGCCAGCTGCCCGCCACAGGCGTCCGCGGCCGGGTCGAACAGTTCAAAGCGCAGCCCCATCGGCGCGCCGGCCAGGACCATCATGCGGGCGAGCTGGCCGCCGCCCAGGATGCCAACGGTCACCGTGGTCATTGACGCGGATCGTCGTGGGCCATGACGTCTTCGGTCTGGCGGGAACGGAAACCCTCCAGCGCCTGGCCGATGGCCGGCTGCTCCGGCGCCAGCATGGCGGCGGCAAACAGCGCGGCGTTGGAGGCGCCGGCATTGCCGATGGCGAAGGTGGCCACCGGGATGCCGGCCGGCATCTGCACGATCGACAGCAGCGAATCCATGCCGTTCAGGGCCTTGGACTGCACCGGCACGCCCAGCACCGGCACCGCGGTCTTGGCCGCGATCATGCCCGGCAGGTGCGCGGCGCCGCCGGCACCGGCAATGATGGCGCGCAGCCCGCGCGGGCCCGCCTGCTCGGCGTAGGTGAACAGCACGTCGGGCGTACGGTGCGCCGACACGACTTTCACTTCGTAGGGAACACCGAGCGCGTCCAGCTTCTGCGCCGCGTGCTGCATGGTCTCCCAGTCGGAGCGGGAACCCATGACGATGCCGACGAGCGGCGCGGATTGGTTGGGGGTCATTGGCCGTCACCTGCCTTAAAGACGTATTCTAGCCGCCTTCCACGCAAGACGAAGAACCCATGGATCGCAAAGTCATCGACCTCCTGTGCGCGCCCCGCACCGCCCAGCGCCTGTCCCTGCTGGATTCCAAGGGCCTGGACGCGCTCAACCGGGCCATTGGCGCCGGCACGGTGACCAACCTCGAGGGCACCCCGCTGGTCCAACCCGTGCGCGAAGCGCTGCTGACCCAGGACCGCAAGCAGATATTCCGCGTCAACGATGGCATTCCCGTGCTGCTGCCGGAAGAAGCCATCGAGACCGCCCAGATTGCCGATTTTCCCAAGTAATGAGCCTGAGCGTGCTGACGCCTCCTGACCCCGGCCAGGTGCAGGCCGATGTCGCCCGCGCCCTGGCCGAGGACATCGGCCCGGGAGATGTGACTGCCGCCCTGCTCCCGGACCGCCCCGACAGCGCCTACCTGCTATGCAAGCAGGATGCGGTGATCGCCGGCCGGCCGTGGTTCGATGCAACCCACCAGGCCTTGGACCCGCAGGTCCGGATCGAGTGGCGGGTGGCCGAAGGCGATGCGGTGCCCGCCGGCACCGTGCTGGCGATCCTGCACGGGCGCAACCGCAGTCTGGTCAGCGCCGAACGCACCTCGTTGAATTTCCTGCAGACGCTGTCGGGCACCGCCACCACCACCGCACGCTACGTAGCGGCGGTGACCGGGACCGGCACGCGCATCCTGGACACCCGCAAGACCCTGCCCGGCCTGCGCGCGGCGCAGAAGTACGCGGTGCGCTGCGGTGGCGGCGACAACCATCGCCAGGGCCTGTACGACACGGTGATGCTCAAGGAAAACCACATCCGCGCCGCCGGTTCGCTGACCGCTGCGGTCAACGCCGCACGGGCGCAGTGGCCACAGCTGCCGCTGGTGGTGGAAGTGGAAGACCTTTCGCAGCTGCGCGAAGCGCTGGCGGTGGGGTGCGACCGCATCCTGATCGATGACTTCGACGCGGCCACCCGCCGTGACGCGGTGCGGATCGCCGCCGGACGCATCCCGCTGGAGGTTTCCGGCAGCGTGGACCTGGCCGGGCTGCGCGCAATTGCCGAGGACGGCGTCGATTGCATCTCGATTGGCGGGCTGACCAAGCATGTGCAGGCGATTGATCTGTCGTTGAAGCTGGGCGATCCGCCCTGATCGGGTACCGACCAACGGTCGGTACCTACCGGGGCATTCGTACCGACCAACGGTGGGTACCTGCCGGCGACACCGGTGACGCAGCGCTGCCTTCACGGGCTTCCCCTGCCGGCTCTGCGACGCTTCCCGTGCCCCCACCCGGAGAGCGCGGATGCGCCCGCTGCCCCTGCTTGCCTGCCTGACTCCCCTGTTCCTGCTGCTTCCCGGCGCTGCCGCCGCTGCCGAGGTCTGCGACATCCCGCCGCGCTATGGTCTGAGCCCGCTGGCGGCGAGCATCGTGCGGACCGCCTGCAACGAGCACCGACTGTGGTACCGGCCCTTCATCGATGGTGAAGGCCGTGCGCGCAACCTTGGCGTCAGCGAGGCCGAACGGGAATACCTGGCCGACGACGGCATGCCCGCGTGGCAGCGCGTGGTCGGCTACTGGCGCGACAGCGGCACACTGGGGCCGATGGGCAGCCAGCCTGGCGCCACCAGCTGCATGGAGCCGTTCGGTTCGCGCTACACCGACAGCGACTGTCGTGCGTTCCTGATCGACAACCCGTGGTCGGCCGCCTTCATCTCCTGGGTGATGAGCCGCGCCGGAGTGCCCGGCTTCACCCGCTCGCCGCGCCACATCGACTACATCCGCGCCGCTTACCAGAACACCGGCCCGTACCGGATGGCGGATCCAGCGCAGGAAAAGCCCGCGCCCGGCGACCTGTTGTGTTACCTGCGTGGCCGCAACGAATCATTGAGTTACGCCGGGCTGGTGCAACAGCTCAGCGGCGGCACGGTGGCGAACTGGAAATCCCACTGCGAGGTGGTGATCGCAGCGAACATGGGCGGCGACCACACGCTGTACCTGATCGGCGGCAATGTGATGAACACGGTGGCAATGCGCAAGCTGTCGCTGGATCGCAGCGGCCGCATCCAGCTGCCCCCGGCCCCCTCCAGCGATCCCTACGACATGGGCTGTACCCCCGGACGCGAAGACGAGTGCAACTTCAACCGGCAGGACTGGGCGGCGCTGCTCAAGCTGGGGGCGACCTCGCCGATGGGGTCGACGCCCAGCTACCCGCCATCGCCATCGCCTGCGCCGGCCAGCGGCCCGCTGCCGGCACCAACCCAGCCTGGCGTGCCAGCCACGACGCCTCCGCCAAAGCCCACCTTCCCGCGCGTCGTGCCGCCGCGGCCGACACAGCCCCCGCCGCAATCGCCTGCCCCGCAACAGCAGCAGCCGCAGCCGCAGCCGCAGAAGCAGGATGGGTCGCCGGCTTGATCCGGCGCCGGTTCGTCGCCATCTTGGTCGTTCCTGACCCCGATTCCGCACCGAGCCGCCGATGCCCAGTCTTATCCTGTTGATGATTGCCGGCGCGTTCGCCTACGCCTTCTGGAACTCCTCGCGCGCCGCGGCCGAACGCGCCATCGAACTGGGCCGCAACGCCTGCCGCGCCGCCGACGTGCAGTGGCTGGACCAAGCCGTGCATGCCAGTGGCATCCGCGTCTGCCGCAAGGACAACGGCTGGCTGGGCTGGGAGCGCACCTACCGCTTCGAGTACTCACACGACGGCATCGACCGCCATACCGGGCGGATGGTGCTGCGCGGCGATGAACTGGTGGCCTTCGTCGGGCCCTCGGCCGCGCGCATCAGCGAAATCCGGCGCAGCGTGGACACCACCGGCGCCGAGGACGTGTAGAAACGAAATCGCCGCCCGAGGGCGGCGATTTCTTACTTGACCACCCGAAGGTGCGGGCGACCGCTCGGCTTGGGCGGGGTGTCATCCGGGGTCGGCGTGTCATCCGGCGGCAGGGTATCGTCCGGGCTCGGCTCGTGGCCGGGAATATCGTCCGGCAGTGCCATGCCCTGCCCGGTTTCACGGGCATAGACGGCCAGCACGGCCGAGATCGGCACCTGCACCGGGTAGCTGGTGCCCGAGAAGCGGGCCGAGAAGCTTACGCTCTCGTTGTCGATGTGCAGCCGCACCACCGCGCGCTCGGCGATGTTGAGGACCACGCGACCGTCCTTCACCGCGCTCTGCGGCACCTGTACGCCAGGCATGCCAGCGTCGACCAGGATATGCGGGGTCAGGTCGTTGTCGTTGATCCATTCCACCAGCGCCCGCAACAGGTAGGGGCGATGGCTGGTCATGCGGAAAGTGTCTTCAGTCATTGTGGGGTGCCGCGGAAATGTGACAAGTGTACGCGCCCACCCGTGCAGCGGTCAGCATGCACGTCCCCCGGCGTAAAGCGCCGATGCAGCGAACCGCCGATCAGACCGGCAGGTCGCGCAGCTTCTTTTCCTGATCGGTCAGGCTGCGGATGAAGCCCGGGTGGCGGAAAATGCGGTTGCCGTAATCCTCGATGGACTTGCCATCCTTGGGCAACGGCACGTCCAGCGACTGCAGGCGCCAGATGATCGGCGCCATGGCGCAATCGGCCAAGCTCATTTCCGGGTTGAGGAAGAACTTGCTGGCCTTGAACAGCGGCACCGCACTGGTCAGCAGTTCCTTCAACCGCTTGCGCCCGGCCTCGGCCTGGGTCTTGTTGCCGAGCTGGATCGCCTGCACCTGCGGTACCCAGTCGTGTTCGATGCGCAGCATCGCCAGCCGGATCCGCGCACGCGAGAGCGGGTCCACCGGCATCAGCGGCGGGTGCGGGTAGCGTTCGTCCAGGTATTCGCTGACCACCGAGGCCGCGTACAGCACCAGCTCGCGCTCTACGAGCGTGGGCACCGAGTGGTACGGATTGAGGTCGATCAGATCCTCGGGCGGGTTCTGCGGGTCGACGGGCACGAAATCGTAGGTAACGCCTTTGGCAGCCAGCACCAGGCGCACGCGATGGCACAGCACGTCGTCGTTCGAGGAAAACAGCGTCAGGGTGTTCCGCATGCGTACGCTCGCCGCCATCAAAGGCTCTCCAGCGATCGGTATCCGCCGGTCGCATCGGCGCTGCCGGCCCATTGCCGACAGTCGTCACAGTACCCGAGTGTGCAACTGCCCATCACAAAAGCCAATAGGCCGATCGACTTACGCCGTATCGATCAATGCACGTCCTTCCAGTACTCCTTCTTCAGCAGGTAGGCCAGGAAGGTGAGCAGTGCCAGGAACAGGATCACCCACACGCCCAGCTTCTGCCGCTTCAGCGCCGCGGGTTCACCCGCGTACTCCAGGAAGTTGGTGATGTCCCGCACCGCCTGGTCGTACTGCCCCGGGTCGACGTTACCGGGCTGTGCCAGCGTGAGCCCGGTCACCGGCGCGTCGGCACCCGGCGCCTCCGGCTTGCCGTGCACGGCGTGTTGCAGGCCCTGCATTTCCCACAGCGGGTTGGGCATGGAGGCGTTGGGGAACAGCGCGTTGTTCCAGCCCAGCGGGCGGCTGGGGTCCAGGTAGAACGACTTCAGGTAGGTATAGACCCAGTCGCTGCCACGCACCCGTGAGATCAGGCTGAGGTCCGGCGGCATTTTGCCGAACCACTTCTCGGCTTCCGCCTTGGGCATCGTCACCGGCACCGGTTCGCCGATCGGCACGCCGGTGAAGTTGAGGTTGTTCATGACCTCTTCTTCGCTCAGCCCCAGGTCCTGCGCCATCCGCGAATAGCGCAGGTATTTGAGCGCATGGCAGCCGGAGCAGTAGTTCATGTACAGCTGCGCGCCGCGCTGCAGCGACGCACGGTCGCCCAGGTCGTTGCCAGCCTGCAGGGTCTTGCCGCCTTCGGCGGCGCCGGCGACGGTGCTGGCCAGCATCAGGGCGGCCGCGCAGGCCAGCCGGACAATCCAGTGGTCAGTCATGCGTGGTCACCCGGTCCGGTACCGGCAAGGTCCTGTCCAGCTTGGTCCATAGCGGCATGGTGATGAAGAAGGCGAAGTAGAGGAAGGTCAGCACGCGGCCGACATAGGTTTCATGCGCATCGGTACCGGGCCCGGAACCGATCACGCCCAGCCAGATGAAGCACACCGCGAATACGCCCAGCAGCGCGCGCGACAGCCAGCCGCGATAGCGGTAGGACTTCACCCGCGCCTTGTCCAGCCACGGCACCAGGAACAGGATGGCGATGGCCGAGAACATCACGATCACGCCGCCGAGCTTGTTGGGCACCACGCGCAACATCGCGTAGTACGGCGTGTAGTACCACACCGGTTTGATGTGCTCGGGCGTGACCAGGCGGTTGGCCTCGGTGAAGTTGTCGTGCTCCAGGAACAGGCCGCCAAAGCCGGGCGCGAAGAAGATGATGAAGGCCGCGATGATCAGCAGGAAGCCGGCGCCGACCCCGTCCTTGAGCGTGTAGTACGGGTGGAACGGAATGCCGTCGGTGGGCGCGGTGGCCGACCAGCGGTTGCCCTTGGGTCCCTTCTTGATCTCCACGCCATCGGGGTTGTTCGACCCCACTTCGTGCAGCGCGCCCAGGTGCAGCACCACCAGCAACAGCAGCACCAGCGGCAGGGCGATCACGTGCAGGGCGAAGAAGCGGTTGAGGGTGGCATCGCTGGGCAGGTAATCGCCCATGATCCACTCGGTCAGCCCGTTGCCGATCACCGGAATGGCGCCGAACAGCGAGATGATCACCTTGGCGCCCCAGAACGACATCTGCCCCCACGGCAGCACGTAGCCCATGAAGGCTTCGGCCATCAGCACCAGATAGATCAGCATGCCCAGGATCCACACCAGCTCGCGCGGCTTCTGGTAACTGCCGTACATCAGGCCGCGGAACATGTGCAGGTAGACCACGATGAAGAACAGCGAGGCCCCGGTGGAGTGCATGTAGCGGATCAGCCAGCCCCACTCCACGTCACGCATGATGTATTCAACGGAGTTGAACGCTTCCAGCGCACTGGTCTTGTAGTGCATCGTGAGGAAGATGCCGGTCACGATCTGGTTGACCAGGATCAGCAGCGCCAGCGAACCGAAGTAGTACCAGATATTGAAGTTCTTCGGCGCGTAGTACTCGCTGACATGCTTGCGGTACACCGGCATCAGCCCGGGCGCGCGCGCGTTGACCCAGTCGGCGACGCCGGTGGCGGTACGGGAAAGGATGTTGGCCATGATCAGGCTGCCCCCTGCGGATCGACGCCGATGATGATGGTGCTGTCGTCCTGGTAATGGTGCGGCGGCACCAGCAGGTTGATCGGCGCCGGGACGCCATCGAAGACGCGACCGGACATGTCGAACCGGGATTTGTGGCAGGGGCAGAAGTAGCCGCCCTTCCATTCCGGATCGAACGGCTCGGGACGGATCTCGGCAACCATTTCCGGCGAACAGCCCAGGTGGGTGCACAGCCCGACCAGCACCGAGACCTCGGCCTTGATCGCGCGGAATTCGGGGTTCTGCTTGAGCACGTAGTCCGGCTGCTGGTCCTTGTTCTCCGACGCAGGATCCTTCAGCCGCCCATCCAGCCCGTGCAGGGCGTCAAGGATGGCCTTGGACCGTTTGACGATCCAGATCGGCTGTCCACGCCACTCCATGACCAGTCGCTGGCCTTCCTGCAGGGCGCTGATGTCGGCAAGCACAGGGGCACCGGCCAGTTTGGCGCGGGCGCTGGGATTCCAGGACTTGATGAACGGAACTGCGGCGAAACCGACGCCGACTGCTCCCACCACTGCGGTGGTTGCGGAAAGAAATCGTCGACGTCCAGTGTTGACTGGATCGTTTACCCCATCGTTGGCCATCCGGCACTCCGATATTGATTTAGGTAGCTTGAGGCTGCCAGTAGACCGGTGGGGGCCAGTCCACAATGAATCCTGATCGACTATAGCGGAACCTGACTCGGCGACACAATGGTGGTCGTACCACGAGGCCCGGCCAACGGCCGGCGCTGCCGGGGCATCGTCCACATCTGTAGCGCCAGGCGTTGGCCGGCCTTCGCGATGCGGTCGAATGCGATGAAGGGTTACTGCGTGGAGGCGGTGGCGCCGCGGTAGCGGTCGGCGAGCAGGGCGACGCGCTTCACGTAGTACTGCGTCTCGCTGTAAGGCGGCACGCCACCATGACGATCCACCGCGCCCTCGCCTGCGTTGTACCCTGCAGCGGCAAGGGTCAGGTTGCCGTTGAACCGCTTGAGCAGCCACGACAGATACTGCACGCCGCCGCGGATGTTCTGCGCCGCATCATAGGAATCGGTGACGCCGAAGCGGCGCGCGGTGGGCGGCATCAGCTGCATCAGGCCCTGTGCTCCGGCGCGGCTGAGCGCGGTCGGGTTGTAAGCCGATTCGGCGTGGATGATGGCGCGGACGACCGCCTCTTCCACCCCGAACTCGCGCGCGGCTGACGCGATCTCTGCCTGGAAGGCGGTGGTGTTGAGGCGGACCGAACCGAAGTTCACGCCCGGACTGGCACCGCAGGCATAACAGCGCTCGATGAAGCTGTAATGGATGGTGCGGACCTGGCCCAGGCTGGCCATCTGCGCGGGCCGGCGGCTGGTGTAATGCCGCACGCCATCCTTCATATACGAGTAGACCTGCCCGTTGACCACGCGCTGCGCCTTGCCGGTGCGGGCCGCCGGCGCCGGCGCGGCAGTAAGCACGGTGGCGGCCTGGGCGGGTGCCGGGGTCGGGGCCAGCGCGGTGCCGGACGCGGCACCGTCCTGGACCGGCGCAGCGGTTGCCACGACCGCAGGGGCGGGCACAGGGGCTGGAGACGGGGGCGGAACGTAACGGCGCGGGGCGCTGCGGTCGGGACGGTAGTTGCTGACCACGCTGCAGCTGGTGCCGGCAATGCGTTTGCTGACATAGCTGGGAATGCCGTCCGCGCCAACACACTTGTACAGGGTGCCCGCACTGGCCGGCACAGCGGTCAGCGCAGCCAAGGCCAGCGCAGCGATCCCCAAGATCCCCTTCATGGGGCGGAGTGTCCCCGTTTCGCGCGCCGTTGCCAAGCCCCGCAGCCACGCAGGGCGTGGCTCTACCGGGCGCCGGGGGTACAATGGACGGCTACCCGGCAGCCCTCCCCGGCTGCCTGCCCGCCCACCCGACTGGAATAAGCGCCATGACCGGGACGCCAGCTTCGACCCTGCCGACCTCGGCCGGCACCGCCGTGCCTGCCATCGATTCGCCCCGCCCCGACCTGCTGCCCCTGCCCGGTTCCCGGCCGCAGGTGACCGGCCCCGTGCGCGGCAAGCTGTACATCAAGACCCACGGTTGCCAGATGAACGAGTACGACTCGACCAAAATGGCCGACGTACTTGCCGCCGAAGAAGGCCTGGAGCTGACCGACGACCCGGCCGAAGCCGACGTGCTGCTGATGAACACCTGCTCCATCCGCGAGAAAGCGCAGGAGAAGGTGTTCAGCCAGCTGGGCTACTGGAAGGCGCTGAAGAACAACGGCCGGGGCGTCATCATCGGCGTGGGCGGTTGCGTGGCCTCCCAGGAAGGCGAAGCGATCATCAAGCGCGCCCCGCATGTGGACCTGGTGTTCGGCCCGCAGACCCTGCACCGCCTGCCCGAGCTGATCCGCCAGCGGCGCGAATCGGGCAGGTCGCAGGTGGACATCAGCTTCCCCGAGATCGAGAAGTTCGACCGCCTGCCCGAGCCGCGGGCCGAGGGCGGTTCGGCGTTCGTGTCGATCATGGAAGGCTGCTCCAAGTACTGTTCGTTCTGCGTGGTGCCCTACACCCGTGGCACCGAGGTCAGCCGCCCGTTCGAGGACGTGGTGGTGGAAGTGGCGCAGCTGGCCGCGCAGGGCGTGCGCGAGATCAACCTGCTGGGCCAGAACGTCAATGCCTACCGCGGCCCCTATGGGGAAGGCGAGTTTGCCGACCTCGGCCTGCTGATCCGCACCATCGCCGAGATCGACGGGGTGGACCGCATCCGCTTCACCACCTCGCACCCGCTGGAGTTCAGCGATTCGCTGGTGGACGCTTACCGCGACGTGCCGCAGCTGGCCAATTTCCTGCACCTGCCGGTGCAGGCCGGCAGCGACCGCGTGCTGTCGGCGATGAAGCGCGGCTACACCGCGCTCGAATTCAAGGCCAAGATCCGCAAGCTGCGCGCAGTACGCCCGGACATTTCGATCAGCTCGGACTTCATCGTCGGCTTCCCTGGCGAGACGGACGCGGACTTCGAGAAGACCATGAAGCTGATCGAGGACGTAGGCTTCGACCACAGCTTCTCCTTCATCTATTCGCGCCGACCGGGCACGCCCGCAGCCGACCTCGAGGACACCATCAGCGATGCGGAGAAGCACGCGCGGCTGTCGCGCCTGCAGGCCCGGATCAACGAGCAGGCAGCCGCCATCTCCCATGCGATGGTCGGCTCGGTGCAGACGGTGCTGGTGGAAGGTCCGTCGCGCCGCGATCCGAATGAGCTGACCGGCAAGACCGAGAACATGCGGTCGGTGAATTTCCCGGGGCAGGAGCGATTGGTCGGCCAGCTGGTCGATGTGGAGATCACCGAGGCGTACAGCAATTCACTGCGCGGGCGGTTGGTGGTCGCCTGATCAATCCAGGCGCTTGCGGAACCGCAGGATGGCCAGGGTCATCATCACCACGATGAAGCCCAGCAGTGCCAGCACCTCCGGCCACAGTTCCCACCAGCGGGCGCCGCGCAGCATGATGCCGCGCACCAGGCGCAGGAAGTGGGTGAGCGGCAGGATCTCGGCCAGCCACTGCACGATGCGCGGCATGCCGGCAAACGGAAACATGAAACCCGACAGCAGGATCGATGGCAGGAACACGAACATCGTCATCTGCATGGCCTGGAACTGGGACTGCGCGCGGGTCGAGATCAACAGGCCCAGCGCCAGGTTGGCGGTGATCAGCAGCACCGCCGCCAGGTAGACATCCAGCACGCTGCCGCGCACCGGCACCTCGAACAGCCACATCCCCAGCAGCAGCACCAGCGTGGTCTGGACCAGGCCGATCACCGCATACGGCAGCACCTTGCCGACCATCAGCTCGCTGCGGCTCAGCGGCGTGGCGATCAGCAGTTCCATGTTGCCGCGCTCGCGTTCGCGCACGATCGCCACGGCGGTGAACATCACCATGGTCATGGTCAGGATGATCCCGATCAGGCCAGGCACGATGTTGATCGCCGAGCGCCGCTGCGGGTTGTAGAACGCCACCACGCTGATCTGCCCGGCGGCATCCGACGCGCCCGCGCGCAGTGGCCGGTCGTTGCGCACCGGCCGGGTGTCCAGCGGCACCTGGGCCAGCTGCACCGCCGCGCTCTGCACGACGGTATCGCTGCCATCCACCAGCACCTGCACCGCCTCACGGCCGTCGAACCGGCGTCGCTCGAAATCAGGCGGCACCACGATGCCGATGCTGACCTGCCCGCGCCGCAGCGCGGTCATCAACTGGTCGGGAGTGTCCACGTGCAGGGTCGGGGTGATCACCCCGGTGGCCACCATGTCGGCCAGCAGCGCGCGCGAGGCCGCGCTGCCGGCCTGGTCGGCGATGCCGGTCTCCAGGTGGCGGAGGTTGAGGTTGATCGCATAGCCGAACAGCACCAGCTGCATCACCGGGATGCCGACGATCATGGCCAGGGTGATGCGGTCGCGGCGCATCTGCCGCAGCTCCTTGAGCACGATCGCCCACAGCCGCCGCAGGTTCATGGCGTGGCCCCGGCCGCGGCGGGCGTCTCGCGGCCACGCGTGGCCGAGACGAACACGTCTTCCAGGTTGGCGGCGCTGCGCACCACCTCCGCCCCCTGCCCGGCTGCGCGCAGCGCCTGCTGCAGGCGCGCTTCGGCATCGTCGCCGCTGTCCAGCAGCACGCGCAGCGTATTGCCGATCTGCGCCACGCTGAGCACCCCGGGCAGGCCTGCCAGCGCCCGCTGGGCTTGTCGTGGCTGCGCCGCATGCACTTCCAGGGTGCGCCCCTGCAGTGCGGCGGTGAGTTCGGCCGGGCTGCCATCGGCCACCAGCACCCCCTGGTCGAGGATGGCCAGGCGGTGGCAGCGCTCGGCCTCGTCCATGTAATGCGTGGACACCAGCAAGGTGGTGCCGGCGTCGGCCAGGTCGAAGAGCTTTTCCCAGAAATCGCGCCGCGACTCGGGGTCCACCGCACTGGTCGGCTCGTCCAGGAACAACAGCTCCGGCGCGTGGATCACCGCACCGGCCAGTGCCAGCCGCTGCTTCTGGCCGCCGCTCATGGTGCCGGCCAACTGCTTCTGGCGGTCCTGGAAATGGTAGTGCTCCAGCAACTCGTCGATGCGCTGCCGCGCCCGGGCGCGCGGGATGTCCTGCACCGCTGCCAGGAATTCCAGGTTCTCGCGCACGGTGAGGTCTTCAAACAGCGAAAAGCGCTGGGTCATGTAACCAATGCGCCGGCGCAGCGCTTCAGCCTGTTCCGGTATGCGCAGGCCCAGCACTTCGATCTCGCCCGCGCTCGGGGTGAGCAGGCCGCACAGCATCCGGATGGTGGTGGACTTGCCCGAGCCATTCGGCCCCAGGAACCCGTACACGTTGGCGCGCGGCACGCTGAGGTCGACATGGTCCACCGCCACCAGCGGCCCGAACTGCTTGGTCAGCCCCCGCGCGCGGATCGCCGGTCCGGCGGTGTTCAAAACACCACCCGCACCGGCACGCCGGCGGGCAGGTCCGCCAGCGGCGCGCCGCCACCGGCGCGGTCCAGTTCGATTTCCGCCAGCCAGCTCAACCGCGACACGTCGTCGCCACTGAGCGCGTAGTACGGCGTGAAGCCGGGATCGCTGCGGATGCTGCGCACATGGCCGGCAAACGCGCCGTCGCGACCCTGCAGGTGGACCTGGGCCGCCTGCCCCACCCGCACCTTCAGGCGCAGTGGCTCGGGCAGGTACACCCGGGCGTAAGGGTGGTCGCCGACCAGCAGCACCACCAGCGGGGCCCCCACCGGCGCCTGGTCGCCCAGCCGGTAGGGCAGCGCATCGACGCGCCCGGCGCGCGGGGCAACGAGGTCGAGCTTGCGCAGCGTCACTGCCTGCGCGGCGGCCTGGGCCTGTGCCGACTGCAGGGCGGCTTCGCCTTGGGCTACCTGCTCCACGCGGGTACCGTGTTCCAGCGCCAGCAGCGTCTGTTCGGCAGCCTGCACCGCGCCTTGCGCGCTGCCGGCCGCCGCCCGCGCGCGGTCCACGTCGGCAGCGGCCACCAGTTGCTGCCGACCCAGCGGCTGCAGACGGCGGTAATAGGCCGACGCATCGACGGCCTGCGCGCGTGCCGATGCCAGGTTGGCCCGCGCCTGGTCGATGTCCTCGCGACGCGGGCCCTCACGCAGTTCCTGCAGGGCCTGCCCGGCCTGGCTGGCCTGCGCTTCCAATGCCTGCAGCTGGGCGGCGGTGCGGATCGGCTCCAGCTGCAGCAGCGCCGCCCCAGCAGCCACCTGCTGGCCTTCGTGGACCCGGATGCCCACGATGGTTTCCGCCGCGGGCGCCGGCACGGTGATGCGGTCCCACTCCAACGTGCCGAGTGCGGCCGGCGGCTCCTGCCGACACGCAGACAGCAGCAGGCCCGCCCCGGCCAGGAGCGCCCCACGCACGGACAGGTAGATGGCTGCGGACATCGACGCGGCTCCGGCAGGGCACGGCGGGGGAAGAAGAGGTCACCTTGCGCATGCCGCCGTGAAGGATCGGTCACGCGTGCCAGCGCGCCCGCGCACTGGTCATGAAATGATCACCCTTCCGCAGCCATTGCGCCGCAGGGGGTACAGCGGCTTATCCACACCTTTCCCGCGCAACCGCCCACAAGCGGTGTGGAAAACCCCGAGGTAGATGTCGCTTTTTTGACCACGCACGCGACAGCATTGCGGCAGTAGGGCCGTCAGAGACTGTCCACAGGTTGCTGCACTGCTGCTGCACAGCCGCTGTGGAGAACCGCGCTGCTGTGGCGAGGCCTGCACGCCCGCGCTACCCTGTCCTTCCTATCCCCAACTTGCGGCACGGCCATGACGACCGTCGCCGCCGGACGCAATGACCGCACTGGCACACCGCGACTTCACCCTGGCCCCGGAAGACAACGAACGCCTGGCCAACCTGGCCGGCCCCTTCGACGAGCACCTGCGCCAGATCGAACTCAAGCTCGGCGTGGAAATCGCCAACCGCGGCCACGTCTTCCGGGTCACCGGCCCGAAGGCCGTGGCCGAGGAAGCACAGGCGCTGATCGAAGCGCTGTACCTGGAGGCGGCCGAGACGCCCTTCGACAGCCACGCCATCCACCTGCGACTGAACCAGGCCAACGTGGAGCACCTGGTGGAGCGCAGCTACGAAGCGCAGGAAGTCACCATCAAGGTCAAGCGCGGCACCGTGCGCGGCCGTGGCGCCAACCAGGCGCGCTACCTGCACCAGATCACCACCCACGACATCAACTTCGGCATTGGGCCGGCCGGTACCGGCAAGACCTTCCTGGCCGTGGCAAGCGCCGTGGATGCGTTGAACGAATCGCGGGTGCAGCGCCTGATCCTGGTGCGCCCGGCGGTGGAAGCGGGCGAGAAACTGGGCTTCCTGCCCGGCGACCTGAGCCAGAAGGTCGATCCGTACCTGCGCCCGCTGTACGACGCGCTGTATGAAATGCTGGGCGTGGAAAAGGTGATCAAGCTGCTGGAGAAGAACGTCATCGAAATCGCGCCGCTGGCGTACATGCGCGGGCGCACGCTCAACGATGCGTACGTGATCCTGGACGAAGCGCAGAACACCACCGTCGAGCAGATGAAGATGTTCCTGACCCGGCTGGGCTTCGGCTCCACCGCCGTGGTCACCGGCGACCTGACCCAGACCGACCTGCCCAAGCACGTGAAGTCCGGCCTGCGCGATGCCATCGAGGTGCTGCGCGACGTGGACGGGGTGAGCTTCACCTTCTTCGAGGCCCGCGACGTGGTGCGCCACCCGCTGGTGGCGCGCATCGTCAGCGCCTACGACCGCCGCGACCTGCAGCAGGTCAAGCCGGGCGCCGAATGAGCGCGGCCATCGCGGCGCGGCGCCACACGCGCGATACTGTCGTTTCCTGATAGAACCCGAAGTACCGGAACCGCCATGACCAAAGGCCCCATTCGACTCGATGTCGCCGTCAGCTACGCCCTGCCCCGTGCCGGGTTGCCGTCGGCGGTGAGTTTCCGCAAATGGGTGGCTGCGGCACTGAACGGCCGCATCCGCGAGGCCGACCTGGCCATCCGCGTGGTCGACGCCAAGGAGGGCCAGTCGCTGAACCGGCACTACCGCGGCAAGGACTACGCCACCAACGTACTCAGCTTCCCCGCCGAGCTGCCTGAGGGCCTGCCCAAGGGGGTCAAGTTCCCGCTGCTGGGCGACCTGGTGATCTGCGCGCCGGTGGTGGCCGCCGAAGCGATGGAACAGGCCAAGGTGCTCAATGCCCACTACGCGCACCTGACCGTGCACGGGGTGCTGCACCTGCTGGGCTGGGACCACGAGGACGACAAGGAAGCCGAAGCCATGGAACAGCTGGAGCGCGAGATCCTGGCCGACCTCGGCATCGCCGACCCCTACGCCGGCGAGCGCTGAGCCGCCGCCCCTGACGGACGTTTCCTGCATGACCTTCGCACGCCCCGCCTGCCTGTGCCTGCTGGCCCTGTTTTCCACCCCGGCCCTGGCCGCCGCCCCGACGACGGCCGCCCCTGCCGCCGCGCCGCTGGACCTGGCCGCGCTGATCGAGTGCCGCCAGCGCGTGGCCGACTATGACGCGGTCGCCCCGGTCGTGGCCGACCCGCTCAAGGCGGTGGCCAACGGCATGCAGCCGCTGCCGCAGAACAACCAGTTCATGAGTGAGTACCGCCTGGCCGCGCCGTTGACGGTGTTCGGCCAGCGCACCGAATACGTGGCGGTGTCCGGGGCCAGCATCATGGCGATCCTGGACGTGGCCGATCCCCGCCCGATGGCCAAGACCCTGGCCCTGGAAGACGGCGTGGACAACCCGGACAAGTTCATGGCCGGCCGTGAGGTGGTCAGCCGGGACGTGACCGATCCGCGCACCGGCGAGCCGATGATCGAGTCGATCATCCTGAGCCTGTCCACGGTCAAGACCCACCCCGGCAAGACCCTGGCCGGCTGCACCTACAGCCTGGACCTGCCCGCCGAGGACGAAGCCCCGGCCGACACCCCGGCAGCGCCCGCCGGCGCCCTGCCCCCGTCCGTGAACACACCGCCGGGCGGGCGCTGACAGCGGCCCGCATCCTGCTAGACTGGCGCCAACGCCCGGCTCGCCGGGTGCCTTTTTTGCAGAGATGTCTGAAGACGACAGTAGTGGCTCCGTTCCGGAGCAAAATGAGAAGAAGCGCAGCTGGCTTGAACGCCTGACGTCTGCCTTCTCCGGCGAACCCCACACCCGCGACGAGCTGGTGGCGGTACTGCACTCCGCGCACGAAGACGGCCTGATTGCCGCCGACACGCTGCGCATGATGGAGGGCGCGGTCTCGGTGGCGGAACTGACCGTGGGCGACGTGATGATCTCGCGTTCGCAGATGGTCTCGCTGCCGGTGGAAGCCCCCTTCCTAGAACTGATGAAGCAGGTGGTCGAATCCGGCCATTCGCGCTTCCCGGTGCACGGTGACAACAAGGACGACATCCTCGGCGTGCTGCTGGCCAAGGACCTGCTGCGCGGCGTGGTCGCCGACAACGGGCCGGCCAACGTGCGCGAGCTGCTGCGCCCGGCGGTGCTGATTCCCGAAGCCAAGAAGCTCAACGTGCTGCTCAAGGAATTCCGGCTCTCGCGCAACCACATGGCGATCGTGGTGGACGAGTACGGCGGTGTTGCCGGGCTGGTCACCATCGAGGACGTGCTGGAGCAGATCGTCGGCGAGATCGATGACGAGCATGATGAAGCCGAAGACCACACCGCGCAGATCGCGATCCAGGCCGACGGCCAGTACGTGGTCGACGCACTGACCCCGATCGGGGATTTCAACGAGCGTTTCGGCGCCGCGTTCCCGGACGACGACTACGACACCATCGGTGGCCTGGTCACCGAGGCGATCGGGCACCTGCCCGAAACCGGCGACGAGCTGACCCTGGACCGCTTCGTGTTCCGGGTGGCGCGCGCCGATGCCCGTCGCGTGCAGGCGTTCCATGTGACCGTGCTGCCACCCGACGCCATCATCGAGGATTGACCCACGCCATGCGGCCCCTGCTGACGCGGTGGCCGTTGTGCCGCCTGTTGTTCCTCCTGTTCCTGGCCAGTGTGTCCAGCCTGCCGCTGACTGCACTGGCACAGGCAGCGCCTGGACCCGCGGCGGCCAGCGCCGCCGCGCCGCCTGCCGAAGCGCCGCCACCGCGCATCGGCATCGTGACCATGCAGCCGGGCAGCATCTTCTTCGAGCGCTTCGGGCATGACGCGATCGTGGTCGAGGACCCGGTCACCGGCGATGCCACCTCGTACAACTTCGGCTATTTCGACCCCAGCGAACCGGACTTCGTCGGCCGCTTCCTGCGCGGCGAGATGATGTATTACCTGGTGGCGCTGCCGCTGGACCAGGACCTCTCCTACTACCGCGACAGCGGCCGGGGCGCCAACCTGCAGTGGCTGGACCTCAGCCCGGAGCAGGCGCGTGCGCTTGCCGCGTCGCTGGCCGAGCGCGCCAAGCCGGAAAACGCGCGCTACCGCTACGACTACTACACCGCCAACTGCGCCACCATGGTGCGCGATGCGATCGATGGTGCGCTCGGCGGCGGGCTGCATTCGCAGCTGTCCGGCCGTTCGCGCGGCAACACCTACCGCAGCGAATCGGTGCGCCTGGCCTCGCCGGCCCCGTGGATGTGGCTGGGCTTCGACATCGGGCTCGGCCCGTTCGCCGACCAGCCGCTCTCGCGGTGGCAGGAAGCCTTCGTGCCGATGCGCCTGGCCGACGCGCTGCGCGAGGTGCGCAACAGCGACGGCCGTCCGCTGGTGCAGGAGGAGCTGGAGCTGCTGCCGCACCGCATCGCCCCGGAACCGGCTGAATCCGCGCGCCGCTGGTGGCCGTGGCTGCTGTGCGGGCTGGTGCTGGCTGCCGGGGTGATGGCCCTGCAACGCCGCCGGCGCCTGCTGGCTGGGCTGGCCGCGCCGCTGTGGCTGTTCTGCGGGATCGCCGGCATCCTGCTGGCCTACCTGTGGGGCTTCAGCGCGCACCACGCCGCCTGGGCCAACCGCAACCTGCTGCAGCTCTCGCCGCTGTGCCTGCTGCTGCTCCCGGGCGCGGTGACCCTGCTGCGCGCACGCGTGCCCGGCGCCTGGTTCCGCTGGACCTTGTGGGCGGTTGCCCTGCTCTCGCTGCTCGGCCTGGTACTGCATTGGCTGACCCTGCAGGCGCAGGTGAACCTGCAGTGGATCGTGCTGCTCTTGCCGCTGCACGTGGCGCTGGCCTGGACACTGGGTCGTCGTGACCCAGCTGTCACGCATCGCTGACGCAGGATATCGCTCATGGAACACGCCGCCGCCTCCAATCCGACCTGTGTCATCAACTGCGTTCACTACGACGACCAGGGCAAGCGACACGACATCGCGCTGGATGCGATCAGCGATGTGATCGCCAGCAAGAACGGTTTTGTGTGGGTGGGCCTTTACGACCCGGCCGACGCGGTGCTGCTCAAGCTGCAGGAGGAATTCTGCCTGCACGACCTGGCCATAGACGATGCACGCAACGCCCACCAGCGGCCCAAGGTAGAGGCCTACGGCAATTCCCTGTTCGTGGTGGTGACCACCGCGCAACGCGTGCAGGACCGCATCGAGTATGGCGAAACACACGCTTTCCTCGGTCCGCGCTTCCTGGTGACCGTGCGCCACGGCGCATCGCTGTCCTACGCCCCGGTCCGCGCCCGGGTGGAACGCGAACCGCAGTTGCTGACCATGGGCGCCTCCTACTGCCTGTATGCCGTGCTGGACTTCGTGGTCGACAACTACCTGCCGATCACCACCGACTTCCGCGACACGCTGGATTCGCTGGAGAAGGACATCTTCGCCGACAGTTACAAACGCACCACGGTGGTACGCCTTTACGAGCTCAAGCGCGAACTCAACAAGATGCGGATGGCGGTCGCACCGCTGCAGGACGTGCTGGCGCAGCTGCGCCGCTATCCCGGCGAGCTGATCCCCGACGAAGTGAAGCTGTACATCCGCGACGTGCACGACCACGCCGTGCGCATCAGTGATGTGATCGACACCCTGCGCGAGATGCTGGGTACGGCACTGAGCGTGAACCTGTCGCTGGTGACCCTGGCCCAGGGCGAGACGGTCAAGCGCCTTGGTGCGTGGGCCGCGCTGCTGGCCGCCCCGACCCTGATCACCAGCTGGTACGGTATGAACTTCACCCACATGCCCGAGCTGGACAAGCCGTGGGCCTACCCCGCGATGATCGTCGGGGTGGGTGCGGTGTGCGTGGGGTTGTATCGGCTGTTCAAGCGCGCCCGTTGGCTGTAACGCGTATCGACCAACGGTCGATACCTACCGCGTGACCCGGCAGGTGGCGACTGTTGGTGGTCAACCGCATCAGGCCACGTAAACGGTTTTGATGTTCATGAACTCGTGGATGCCGTGGTCGGCCAGTTCGCGACCGAAGCCCGAGCGCTTGCTGCCGCCGAACGGCAACCGGACATCGCTTTTGACGATGGCATTGACGAATGCCGCGCCGCATTCCAACTGCTTGGCGATGCCTTCGCCGCGCACCGGATCTCCACTCCACACGCTTCCGCCCAGCCCGAAGGTGGTGTCGTTGGCCACCCGCAGCGCATCGGCGTCGTCGCGCACGCGCAGGATCGCCGCCACCGGCCCGAACAGTTCCTCGTCGTAGGCCGGCATGCCCGGTTCCACATTGTCGAGGATGGTCGCCGGGTAACCCGCATGGGTGCCGGCCACCGGCTCGCCGCCCAGCAGTACCTTGGCCCCCTTGCCCACGCTCGCCTGCACCTGCTTGTGCAGCTCCTCGCGCAGGTCGGCACGTGCCATCGGCGCCAGCGTGGTCTTCTCGTCCTGCGGATCGCCGTACACACGCGCTGCGGCCGCTGCGACGAACTTCTCCACGAACGCGTCGGCAATCGCATCGACCACGATGAAGCGCTTGGCGGCGATGCAGGTCTGCCCGCTGTTGTCGAAGCGCGACTTCACCGCAGCGGCAACCGTCTTGTCCAGGTCCGCATCGTCCAGTACCACGAACGCATCGCTGCCGCCCAGCTCCATCACGCACTTCTTGAGCTGGTCGCCGGCGTTGGACGCGATCGAGCGCCCCGCCCGCTCGCTGCCGGTCAGGGTGACCGCCTTGACCCGCTTGTCGCGCAGCACCTCGGCGGCCTGGTCGTTGTCGATGTGCAGCACATCGAACACGCCCTCGGGCAAGCCGCCGTCGCGGCACACCGCCAGGATCAGGTCGGCGCACTGCGGCACGTTGCTGGCATGCTTGAGCAGGGCCACGTTGCCGGCCATGAACGCCGGCGCCAGGAAGCGGAACACCTGCCAGATCGGGAAGTTCCACGGCATCACCGCGAACACGCAGCCGATCGGTTCATAGCGCACGTAGCTGCGCTGGGCTTCGGTGTCGATCAGCTGCGGCTTGAGGTAATCGGCGGCGTGGTCGGCGTAGTACTCGCAGGCCTGCGCGCACTTCTCCACCTCGGCCAGCGCCTCGCCCTTGAGCTTGCCCATCTCGGTGGTCATCGCCTGCTGGATGTCGTCCCTGCGCGCGCGCAGCTGGCCGGCGATGGCACGCAGGATGGCGCCGCGCTCCTGCAGCGAACGGGCCGACCACGTCGGGAAGGCCGCGGCCGCGGCGGCCAGCCGCTGCTCGATCCCGGCGGCGTCCAGCAGCTCGTGGCGGTAAGTCACAAGGCCCGTGGCGGGGTTGACGATTTCGACGGTCATCGCGGTGCTCCGAAAGACAGGCACCCATTCTGCGCCCGGCCCCGTGAGCCGGGTGTTGTGTCAGCCCTTTTCCTGCAGCGCCATCTGCATGTCGCGCTGCCGGCGCTTCTCGCTGCGCGAGGTAATGAACCACCCCACCACCGCCGCGATCGACACCGCCAGCACCATCAACGTGGCCAAGGCGTTGATCTCCGGCTTGATGCCCATCCGCACCGAAGCGAACACCTTCATCGGCAGCGTGGTCGAATTCGGCCCCGCGACGAAACTGGCGATCACCACGTCATCCAGCGACAGGGTGAAGGCCAGCAGCCAGCCGGCCACCAGCGCCGGGGCGATGATCGGCAGGGTGATCTGGAAGAACACCTTCAGCCGGCTCGCGCCCAGGTCCATGGCCGCCTCTTCCAGCGAGCGGTCCAGCTCCTGCAACCGAGAGGACACAATCACGGTCACGAAGGACAACGTGAACGTGACATGCGCGATCCAGATGCTGCCCACGCCTCGGCTGGGGAAGCCGGGAATGCCACCCATCGCCACCAGCAGCGTCATCAGCGAGAAGCCCAGGATCACTTCGGGCATCACCAGCGGCGCGGTGATCAGGGCGCCGAACACGGTCTTGCCCGGGAAGCGCTTGAAGCGGGTCATCACCATCGCGGCCATGGTGCCCAGCACGGTCGCCGCGCTGGCGGTCCAGAACGCCACCTTCAGGCTGATCCACAGTGCATCCAGGATCTGCCGGTTGTTGAACAGCTCGCCGTACCAGCGCGTGGAGAAGCCCGACCACACCGTGGCCAGCTTCGACGCGTTGAACGAATAGATCATCAGCAGCAGGATCGGCAGGTACAGGAAGGCAAAGCCCAGCCCCAGGACCGTCCAGCCGAGCCAGCGACTGCGGCGCACCATGCTCATGTCAGCTTCCCTTCCAGCTCACGCTGCTGCACCCGGTTGAACAGCAGGATCGGCACCAGCAGCAGGGCCAACATCACGATTGCCACCGCCGAGGCGGTCGGCCAGTCCCGGTTGTTGAAGAACTCGCCCCACAGCACCCGGCCGATCATCAGCGTATCCGGCCCGCCCAGCATTTCCGGGATCACGAATTCGCCCACGGCGGGAATCATCACCAGCATGCAGCCGGCGATGATGCCGGTGCGCGACAGCGGCAGGGTGATGCGCAGGAACGCCTGCCACGGCTTGGCACCGAGGTCGTAGGCGGCCTCCAGCAGGCGGTTGTCCAGCTTTACCAGGTTGGCGTACAGCGGCAGCACCATGAACGGCAGGTAGCAGTACACGATGCCGATGTAGGCGGCGGTCGGGGTGTACAGGATCTGCAGCGGTGCATCGATGACCCCGATCTTCAGCAGCAGCTGGTTGAGCAGGCCGTTGCGGTCGAGGATGCCGATCCACGCATACACCCGGATCAGGAACGAGGTCCACGACGGCAGCACCACCAGCATCATCGCCACGTTGCGCGCGGCCGGGCTCATCCGCGAGATCACATATGCCATCGGGTAACCGATCAGCAGCGTGAACAGCGTGGCGATCACCGCGATCCTGATCGAGCTCAGGTAGGCGAGCACGTACTGGCTGTCCTTGACCATGGCCGCGTAGTTGCCCAGGTTGAGCTTGAGCGAGAACGCACCGTCCACGTATTCCAGCAGCCACGTATACGGCGGCGAGCCGACCTGGGTGCGCGCGAACGAGATCATCAGGATGATCACGAACGGCACCGCGAAGAACAGCAGCAGCCACAGGTACGGCGCGGCGATCACACCGCTGCGCGTGCCGGGGAGCCAGCGCTTCCAGCCGGTGGCGTTCATGCGGTGAGCACCACGCCATCGTTGTCGCGCCAGTGCACCCAGACGCTGTCGCCCCAGGTCAGGCCATCGCTGGCCCAACGCTGCGAGTTGGCGAAATTGGACAGCACCTTGGCCCCGCTGGGCAGGCGCACGTGGTACACCGAATGACTGCCGAAGTAGGCGATCTCCTCGATCACGCCCTGCGCCTTGTTGGTGTCGCCGGCCGGTTCGTCCTTGCCGATCATCACCTTCTCCGGGCGCAGCGCGAACGCCACCGGCTGCCCTTCGTAGCCGGTAATGCCGTGCGCCACGTAGATGGGCGCCGGGAACAGCGGCGTGCGCACGGTGACGTACTCGGGCAGGTCCTCGTCGATCACCCCGTCGAACAGGTTGACCGAGCCGATGAAGCCGGCTACGAAGCGGTTGGCCGGCTGTTCGTAGATCTCGTCCGGTTTGCCGACCTGCTGGATCCAGCCGGCATCCATGACCGCAATGCGGGTGGCCATGGTCATCGCTTCTTCCTGGTCATGGGTGACCATCACGCAGGTCACCCCCGAGGTTTCGATGATGTTGACCAGCTCGATCTGCATCTGCGAGCGCAGCTTCTTGTCCAGCGCGCCCATCGGCTCGTCCAGCAGCAGCAGCTTGGGCCCCTTGGCCAGCGACCGCGCCAGCGCCACGCGCTGCTGCTGGCCGCCGGACAGCTGGTGCGGCTTGCGCTTGGCCAGCTTCTCCAGCTGCACCAGCTCCAGCATCTCGCCGACCCGGCGGCGGATGGCATCGCGGGCCAGGCCATCCTGCTTGAGGCCGAAGGCGATGTTCTGCTCCACGCTCATGTGCGGGAACAGGGCATAGGACTGGAACATCATGTTGATCGGCCGCTGGTACGGGGGCAGCGCGTTGATGCGCTGGCCGTCCAGGTCGATGGTGCCGGCGGTGGGGGTCTCGAACCCGCCCAGGCAGCGCAGCAGGGTCGATTTGCCGCTGCCCGAGCCGCCCAGCAGGGCAAAGATCTCGCCTTTGCGCACGTCCAGGCTGACATCGTCGAGTGCGACGAAGCCGTCGAATTCCTTGCGCAGCGCGCGGATGGACAGATAGCCCTGCTCCAGGACCGGGACGACCTCGCCTTCCGGCTTGGCTTCGAATGACATGGGCAGCGGCTCCAGGAGCGGCGTCAGGACGGGGGGACGGCCCATTTTAGCGACCGTTGGCGACAGCGGGGATACCGGATCGTGGCGGTTGGGCCCAGCCGGGCCAATGGTCTCAGGAAGAACCCTAATAAGCGTGCCGCCGAGGCGACGTGAACGCCCTGCCTTTGTCGCGTCCACCCGGTACAGACGCGACGGTGTCGACGTGCCCCTTGACATGCCTGGCCCATTCCCGCGAAAGCGGCAGCTGAAAACGCCTGAACGCTTGTCGTTCCCGGTCTTCCGAAACGGGAGTTCGGCCGGTTCCTTGATGGCGTGCACACCTTCCAACACGCGTGAACTACAGGCAAGTGACGCGTCACATTCCGCGTGACATCGCGTTGACCTCCCGACGGTGGGAGCGCGATACCTCCACGAACGCCGAACGCGCACAACACAAGGAGTTACCCATGCAAGCCATCCCCGATGCACGGCCCTATGACGCAGTTGTCATTGGAGCGGGACACTCCGGCCTGTCGCTCAGCGCCTTGCTGGTGGAGGCAGGCGTGCGTCATCAGGTTCTGGAAGCAGAAACCATCGGCTCCAGCTGGACGCGACGGTGGGATTCCTTCCGCCTCAACACGCCCAACTTCCTGACCGCCCTGCCCGGCTACCAGTACGACGGCACGGATCCCACGGGTTTTGCCACCGCGGCCGAAGTCATCGACATGCTGACCGACTATGCGCGCCGGCGGCGGCTGCCTGTCGTCGAGGGATGCGTCGTGCATAGGGTGTTTGCGGCAGGCGACGGCTACCGCGTCATCACCAGCGACGGCACGCTCGAAGCACGCTGCGTGGTCGTGGCCAGCGGGGAGTACCGCCGCCCGCGCTGGCCGCGGGCGTTCTTCTCTCCTGCCTCCGAGCTGCAGGTTATCCACTCCGGCGATTACCGGCGACCCCAGCAGCTCGGCCCGGGCGCCGTGCTTGTAATCGGCGGTGGCCAGTCCGGCGCACAGATCGCCCAGGACCTTCGTACTGCAGGGCGCGAGGTGTACTGGTCCATGGCCGATCGTTTCTCGCACATCCGCCGGGTACGCGGCAGGGATTCCATGCACTGGTGGGACATGCAGGGGCTGCTGCACCGGCACGTAAGCGAGCGGCCGGACGTGGTGGCGGGGGTGCCGGGCGCGATGCAGAAGGCAAGAACGGCGGAGTTCCCCTTGGTATCTGGAACCGGCGCGCTGGGCATGGGCAGCTCCATCAGCCTGCTGTCGATGCACCGCGACGGCATCGTGCTGCTCGGCAGGCTGGAGCACCTGGAAGGCCACATCGCGCACTTCCGCGATGCGCGACCGCAGATCCGCGAGGCCGTGGCCGGCACCCGCGCCGAGTACAGGCACCTCAACGACATGGCCGATGCGCACTATGCATCCACCGCAGAGGCACCGACCGACGACGCCCGCTATCTGCCCGAAGAGGTCTACCTGGACTGGGAGCCGGACGCCTCGCCACGCTGCATCCGGCTGGACGCCGCCGGCATTGGCTCGATTGTGGCAGCCACCGGCTTCGACGCGCAGTGGCCATGGCTCGAAGTACCGGGCGTACTCGACCCGAACGGCTACCCACTGGGCGATTACGGCGTCTCCCCGCAGCCGGGCCTGTTCTTCATCGGCATGTACAACCTGCAGCGACCGAGCTCGAACTTCCTGTGCAATGGTGGGCGGGATGCGCGCGAACTACTCCAGAGCATCCTGACGCACCTGGACGCCAGCGCCTCACCTCCATGCAATAAAGTGGGTCTGAACTTGTCATTTCGCCCCGCGGAACCAACCACCCGATGAGTAAACCCCACATCGTCGCCGCCTCACTATTGTTGGCACTTTCAATCTGCCCGGCACATGCCAGTGTTGAGGCGACGCTGGACCTCCTTCCCACGGGGAGCAGTGAGATTGCAGTAGCGATCAAGTACACCAACAACGGCGCCCATCCAGCCTCCATTCGTGCGGCCGACATCCCACAGACAATGCCGGACGGCCGCCTTTGGAACAACGCGTTCCACGTGGTCTCTTCGACCGGCGAAGTAGCCAGATACACAGGCGTTATCGTCAACCTGACCATGGAAGCTCGAAGCGAAGTACTGACGCTGCACCCTGGGCAGGTGGAGATCGTCCAGGTAAATATTTCTTCCAACTATCTGCTTGAACCCGATACAGACTATGAGCTGACACCTCGCGGCTTCGAACAGAGCTCTCTTCCCGATCCCAGCGCGGGGCAGTCGGCCGGGTCGCCCACAGCCCCACCCGTATTCACTTCATCACCCACGCTACGGGTGAGAACGGGGCCGCGCACCGTGGGAATCGATACCTCCGCAGGTTTAAAGAACGGATCTCCAGAAGCAGCATGCCCACCGGACAAAATACTGGCGGTCGCCGCAGCCATGAGTGCATCCGCGAAACTCGCACGAGACGCGAGGGACTACGTCGAAGGACTGTACGGCTTGGATCTCTCGCCGGATCTCGCGAGAACCGCAAGAGACGTTGCGTCCGATCACGCCTACGGCTACGAGTACTTCGCGGACAATCTCGATTCCCAGAACTGAGAAAAAAAGGGCCGCCGGTGCGAACCGGCGGCCCTAGGTTCTTTCGACGGAAAAGTCTCGCCTCAGCGACCCGTCTTCACCTCTGTCCACAACCGGGTGTACAGCTTGTCCACATCCGGCGGATTGATCGAGTAGGTGAACATCTTCGCGGCCACGTCGGCCGGCGGGTAGATGGTCGGGTCGTTGCGGATCGCTTCGTCCACCAGCGGCGTGGCCGCGCTCACCGGGTTGGCGTAGTGGATGAAGTTGGTGTTGGCCGCGGCGACCTTCGGGTCCAGCAGGTAGTTGATGAAGGCGTAGGCCGCTTCCGGGTGCTTGGCATCCTTGGGAATGGCCAGCATGTCGAACCACTGCGGCGCGCCTTCCTTCGGGATCGAATAGGCTACGGTCACGCCGTTGGCCGCTTCGGCGGCGCGGTCGCGGGCCTGGATGATGTCGCCCGACCAGCCCACCACCAGGCAGGTGCCGCCGTTGGCCAGCGAGCCCACGTACTGCGAGGAGTGGAAGTTCTGCACGTACGGGCGGATGGTCTTGAGCAGGTCGGCCGCCTTCTGGATCACCGCCGGGTCATGGCTGTGCGGGTCTTCGCCCAGGTAATGCAGCGCGATCGGAATCATGTCGGCCGGGGTATCCAGGATCGTGATCCCGCAGTCCTTCATCTTGGCGATGTTTTCCGGCTTGAAGATCAGGTCCCAGCTGTTGGCGATTTCGGTGCTGCCGCCGAAACGCTCCTTGAGCATCTCCACGTTGTAGCCGATGCCGGTGGTGCCGATCATGTAGGGCACGCCGTACTTGTTGTCCGGATCCTGCTGCGCGATGCGCTTCATCATCTCCGGGTCGAGATTGGCCAGGTTCGGGATCTTGCTCTTGTCCAGCGGCAGGAACACACCGGCCTGGATCTGGCGGCCGAAGAAGTTCAGCGTCGGCACCACCACGTCATAGCCGCTGCCACCGGCGAGCAGCTTGGTCTCAACCATCTCGTCGCTGTCGAACACGTCGTAGGTCACCTTGGTGCCGGTGGCCTTTTCGAAGTTCGGGATGGTGTCTTCGGCGATGTAATCGCTGTAGTTGTAGACGTTCAGCACCTTGCTGTCTTCCTGCTTGGCGCCGCCACAGGCGCTGAGCATCGAAACGGCAATGCCGAGGGTGAGGATTCGCAGCTTCATCGGACTCTCCACAGGTCAGGTGCAAGGCGGGGGAACCGGCCGGACCGGCATGACGGTGCCAGCCTAACGGGCAGCCGGGTATTTTCCCAGCACATGGCGCTCACGGCCATGCCTGATCGGGCGGCTGGGCCGCTTACACATTCAGCAGCAGGAACTCCCGCTCCCAGGAGCTGATCACCCGGAAGAAGGTCTCGTACTCCTTGCGCTTGACCGACACATACGCCCGGCAGAACCGCTCGCCGAGCATCTCGCGCAGTTCCGGGCAGCGCTCCAGGCCGTCCAGCGCCTCGCCCAGCGAGCGCGGCAGGTCGTAGCCCAGCTCCTTGGCGCTGCCACTGATCGGGGCGGTCGGCGAGCCCTGCTCGCGGATGCCCAGCAGGCCGGCGGCCAGGGTGGCGGCGATCGCCAGGTAGGGATTGGCGTCGGAGCCGGCAAAACGGCTTTCCACGCGCATGTTTTCCGGGGTATCCATCGGCACCCGCAGCCCGCAGGTGCGGTTGTCGAAGCCCCAGTGAACGTTGCTGGGAGAAACCTCGCCGAATACCAGCCGCCGGTAGGAATTCACGTTCGGGGCGAAGAAGGCCATCGCTGCCGGCACGTACTTCTGCAGCCCGGCCAGGTAGTGGCCGAACAACGGGCTGAACTCCTCCCCGCCGCTGTCACCACTGAACACGTTGTGGCCGTCGCTGACCCGCACCAGGCTCTGGTGGATGTGCATGGCGCTGCCCGGCTCGGTTTCCATCGGCTTGGCCAGGAAGGTGGCGTACACCCCATGGCGCATGGCTGATTCGCGCATGGTGCGCTTGAACAGGAACACCTGGTCGGCAAGGTCCATCGCGTTGGCGTGGGTGAAGTTGACCTCCAGCTGCGCCGCGCCGGATTCGTGGATGAGCGTGTCCACGTCCAGCTTCATCGCGTCGCAGTAGTCGTACATCAGGTCGAGGATCGGATCGAATTCGTTCACGGCATCGATCGAGTACGACTGCCGCGCCGTTTCCGGGCGGCCCGAGCGGCCGGCGGGCGGCAGCAGCGGAAAGTCCGGATCAGTGTTTTTCTGCACCAGGAAGAATTCCAGCTCCGGCGCCACCACCGGGCGCAGGCCCAGTTCGGCATAGGCATCGAGCACCCGGCGCAGCACGTTGCGTGGCGCCAGCTCATGCGGCTCGCCGTGCTTGGTGTAGCAGTCGTGGATGACCTGCGCGGTGGGGTCGGTGGCCCACGGCACCATGCGCACGGTATCAGGGTCCGGGCGCAGGATCATGTCCGAGTCCGACGGCGAGGTCAGTTCGTAGTAATCGTCCGGAAACTCGCCGGTGACGGTGGTGGCGAAGATGCCCTCGGGCAGCCGGGTGCCGTAGTCATGCGAGAACTTGTCGGCCGGGATGATCTTGCCGCGCGCATTGCCGGTGATGTCCGGCACCAGGCATTCCACTTCGGTGATGTGGCGATCCTTGAGCCAGCGCAGCAGCACACTCTCTTCGGCAGCCGGTTTGGCCGTGGCCTTGCGCGCGGGGGCCTTCCGCGACGGAGCGGCGGCCTTGCGCGATGGAGAGGGGGCTTTGCGCGAACGCGTTCGGGTGGTCATGACCGGTCTGCTGTGCTGGAGTAACGACGACAAGCTTCGCCGAAGGGCTGGAACGTATTGTGATAGTGCCACTGTACCCCCGTCGGCAACCGCCGTCACAGCGGGCGCACCTGCCCTCGACACGGGTTGCTGGCATGCTGGGCGCATGAGCGAGCCCCCGAAGAGCCTGGCCGGACAGGCGCACGCACCCAGCTGGTATGCCGACAGCGTGCCCGACGCGCCACTGCGCGCGCCGCTGCGGGGCGACCATGCCACCGACGTGTGCGTACTGGGCGCGGGCTATACCGGCCTGTCGGCCGCGCTCTCGTTGGCCGAACGCGGCTACCGGGTGACCGTGCTCGAGGCGCACCGGGTCGGCTGGGGCGCCTCGGGCCGTAATGGCGGCCAGGCCATTGTCGGCTACGGCTGCGAGGTGGATACGCTGGAACGGCTGGTCGGAAATGCCGATGCGCGACGCCTGTTCGACTTCTCCCGCGAGGGCATGGCCCTGCTCCGCAATCGCCTGAGCCACTACGCGATCCAGTGCGACTGGCGCGATGGCCACGCCAGCGTGCCAATCAACGCGCGCCAGGAGCGTGCGCTGCGCGCAGGCATGGACACGCTGGTGGAGCGCTACGACTACCCGCTGCAGTGGTGGGACCGGCAGCAGCTGCGCAGCCAGCTCGACAGCCCGCGCTATCGCAGTGCGATGTTCGATGCGGCCAGCGGCCACCTGCATCCGCTCGCCTATGCGCTGGGGCTCGCCCGCGCGGCCGAGGGCTTGGGCGTGGTGATCCATGAGGCCAGCCCTGTCCTGGAACTGGTGCGCGGGGACCGCCCGCAGCTGCGTACCGCCCACGGCACCGTCACCGCCAACCAGGTGGTCATCGCCGGCAACGCGTGGCTGCAGGGCATCGCACCGGAGCTGGAGAGCCGGATCATGCCGGTGGGTACCTATATCGGCGCCAGCGCCCCGCTGGGCGAGGAACGGGCCCGGGCGCTGATCCGCAATGACATGGCCGTGGCCGACGTCAGCTGGGCGCTGGATTACTTCAAGCTGAGTACTGACCACCGGTTGCTGTTCGGCGGCCGCGCCAGCTATTCCGCATTGCCGCCACCGAACCTGCGCGGGGTAATGACCAGACGCATGCACCAGGTGTTCCCGCAGCTGGCCGACGTGGGCATGGAGCAGGTCTGGGGCGGCTACGTGGACATCACCCGCAACCGTGCCCCGCATTGGGGCCGGCTCACACCCAACGTGTACTTCGCGCAGGGTTTCTCCGGCCATGGCGTCGCCGCGACGGGATTGGCCGGCGCAGTGATTGCCGCGGCCATTGCCGGACAGAACGAACGATTGGATGTGTTCGAGCGCATTCCGCATGCACGCTTCCCCGGTGGGAAGCTCCTGCGCACGCCGCTGCTGGTGGCCGCCATGTCCTGGTACAAGCTGCGGGATGTGTTGGGGTAAAGGGTGCGTAGTCGAGCGCAGCGCTCCCCTCAGGGGCGCTTGGGTGCAGGCGGCGGATTCGGCGGAAGCTTGGGCCGGTTGCTGCGAATCGGCTGATCCGCGCCGTCAGAACGCACGCGTCTCCATGGCGGCAGTGGTGGATTGGAACCGTTGCGTAAAACAGCCATCTCGAACTCCTTCGACCATTATTACTTCGACCCACCTGACATCGGTCGCTTGAATGATTATGCCCTCCAGATCAATCAGATCCACAGGATTTCCATCATTATCGATCCACGCAGGATCCAGAATATAGAACTGACCCTGTCCTGGATTCAGAGGCCACTCCTTCGGCCAGCCCGTGAGTCGCCTCCCGTCGACCAGATGCAGCACTACGTCGGAAAGGCTCGAACCCAGGACACCATGCCACTCGCTTGAATGCGAACTGCGAGATGTCATTCCTTTCTTCCTCAGCCAGGAATGAACGGCATCTTTGTTGACGTCAGCTGCCATCAACGCACCCAGAGCTGTCGCAATCAACACCGAGCAGGTGAGCTGGCTTGTCGATGTCCACTCTCCAGCGGACCAGACGCGGCCGAGTGCTTCCAACACGGCCTCAATCATCCGAGTGACGGCATGAACAACGAACGTAAAGACCAGCGCTTCAACTGTCCTTTCGAACTGACTGGGTTTGGGATGAGACGTGAACCCATAAAAGATCGATGCGGACAGGAAGCCCGGCAGCAGGAACGTGAGTAGCGGGGTCACTTCCTTGTAGAGGTTGTCCATGCGTTGCGGACCAGAGTTTCGAGCACAGAGGAATCGTAAGCGGCGGAAGCATGCCCGTACGTGCATCAGCTCTCATTCCAGTCGGGTAGCGATTGATTCTTCCTACGGATTGGCCCGGCGGAGTCGGGAGGGCTGCCACGCAGGGTATGGCGCTACGGTCCGGGACCTCCGGATCCGGGCGTTGCAGCCCCGGTTCCGGACATTGCGGTCACAGATCGGGAGATTGGGCCTAAAGTCCGGCGTGAAGACGCCGATACACCTTCCGACCCTCTCGGATTCGAGCGTACGCAACATGCCGGCACTGTTTCAGGGCGCCTTCCCCAGCGACCCCGGTGATGACCTTCCCCAGCGGATCCTGCTGGTGGAGAACTCGCGCACGTTCACCAGCATGCTCAAGGAAGCCATCGAGCAGCGGCTGGAGCTGCCGGTGTCGGTGGCGACCTCGCTCGCCGAGGCCGGGCGCCTGCTGGATGAGGAACAGGGCTGGTTCCTGGTGCTGACCGGGCTGGTGCTGGCCGATGGCGACCGCGACAAGGTGGTGGAGTACTTCCTGTCGCGCGGGCTGCGTACGGTGGTGGTCAGCGGGGTGTACGACGAGGACCTGCGCAAGCGCGTACTGCAGCAGCAGATCATCGATTACGTGCTCAAGAACACCCCCGGCAGCATCGACTACCTGGTGTGGCTGGTGCAGCGCCTGGACCGCAACCGGCGCATCGCCGCGCTGGTGGTGGATGATTCGATGTCCGCGCGCATGTACGCCGCCTCGCTGCTGCGCATGTATGGCCACGACGTCTACGAGGCTGCCGACGGTGCCGAGGGCCTGAAGGCGATCGAGGCCCACCCGGCGATCCGGCTGGCGGTGGTCGACCAGGAAATGCCCGGCATGGAGGGCGTGGAATTCACCCGCCGGCTGCGTACCCTGCGCTCGCGCGACAAGGTGGCGGTGATCGGCATTTCCGGCAATACCGATCCCTCGCTGATTCCGCGCTTCCTGAAGAACGGCGCCAATGACTTCCTGCGCAAACCCTTCTCGCGCGAGGAGTTCTTCTGCCGCGTCTCGCAGAACGTGGACCAGCTGGAGCTGATCGGTACGCTGCAGGACCTGGCCACCCGCGATTTCCTCACCGGCCTGCCCAACCGCCGCTGCTTCCTGGAACAGAGCACGCGCCAACTGCCGAAGCTGCAGGTGCAGGGTGAGCAGGTGGCGGTGGCGATGATCGATATCGATCACTTCAAGCACATCAACGACACCCATGGCCATGAAGCCGGCGACGACGCATTGCGGGCGGTGGCCGCGGCCGTCGCCGACCACGCACGCGACCAGGACCTGATCGCGCGCTTCGGTGGCGAAGAGTTCTGCCTGCTGGTACCGGGGCTGGAGGAAGACGAAGCCATCGGCTACTTCGAGATCCTGCGCCAGCGTATCGCCGCGCTGGAAGTGGATCTTGGTCACACCACGCTGCGGATGACGGTCAGCATCGGCTTGTGCTGCATCCGCCCGCAGCACGATTCGCTGCACCGGCTGATTTCCGAAGCCGACCGCCAGCTGTATCTGGCCAAGGCCGGCGGCCGCAACCGCGTGTGCAGCACGCGCGAGGCCACCGCCGCCCGGGAACCCGCGCTGGCGCCTTGATCCAGGTCAACGCAGGTCCGCCCCGCCCTGCCTAGAGTCGTTCCCAGCGAACATCACAGGGAACGCAGCATGGCACTTCTGGTCTGGCAGGACGACCTGAACATCGGCATCGACGTCATCGACCACCAGCACATGCGGATCGTGGAGATGCTCAACCACCTGCACGTGGCGCAGACCAGCCTGCACAAGGTGGCCGTGGCCGAGGTGATCGACGAACTGGTGGACTACACCATGTCGCACTTCGCGTTCGAGGAAGAGCTGATGGAAGAAGCCGGCTACCCGTTCTGCGCCGCGCACAAGCGCGTGCACGAGATATTCGGCAAGCGCGTGTCCGAATACCGGCTGCGTTTCCAGGCCGGCGAGGACATCACCGACGAACTGCGCACGATGCTGTCGCGCTGGCTGTTCAACCACATCCGGGGCGATGACAAGGCCTACGCCGAATCGGTCAAGCAGCACCTGAACCAGTTCGCCCGCGACCACCAGCAGGGCAGCTGGCTGGGTCGCACCCTCAAGCGGATTTTCCGCTGAGTCGGGTTGGCCGGCCCATGGCCAGCAGCGCCAGGATGGTGATCACCGCAGTCAGGCACAGGTAGTAGCCCACCGCGACCAGACCGAAACGGCCGGCCAACCAGGTAGCCACGTACGGTGCCGGCGCCGCGCCGAGGATGCCGGCCAGGTTGAACGACAGCGAGGCGCCGGTATAGCGCACCTGGACCGGGTAGATTTCGGCCAGGAACGTGCCGCAGGGCCCGTAGGTCAGGCCCATCAGGAACAGGCCAAGGGCCAGGAACCCCACTACCAGCCACGGACTGCCGGCCTGGAACAACGGCGCGAACAATACGCCGAAACCGAGGATCAGGCCGCTGGCCACGATCATCGTGCGCCGGGTGCCCCAGCGGTCGCCGTACATCGCCGACAGCGGAATACCGGCGGCGAAGAACAGGATGCCCACCATCTGCAGCAGCAGGAACTGCTCGCGGCTGTAGTGCAGCACGGTGGTGCCATAGCCGAGGGTGAACACCGTCATCAGGTAGAACAGCACGAAGGTGGCGAACGCCCCGAGCGTGCCCAGCACCAAGGTGCGCGGGTGGTGGCGCAGCACTGTCCACATCGGCAGGCGCACGCGTTCGTTGCGGTCCAGTGCGGCCTGGAACTGCGGGGTCTCATGGATGTTCAGGCGCACCCACAGGCCTACCGCCACCAGCAGTGAGCTGGCCAGGAACGGCACGCGCCAGCCCCACTGCAGGAAGTCCGCATCGCTCATCGCGCGGCCCAGCAGCAGGAAGATGCCGGCCGAGAGCAGGAACCCGAGTGGCGCGCCCAGCTGCGGGAACATGCCGTACCAGGCCCGCTTGCCCGGTGGCGCGTTCTCCGTGGCCAGCAGTACCGCCCCACCCCACTCGCCGCCCAGGCCCAGGCCCTGGCCGAACCGGCACAGCGCCAGCAGCGCCGGCGCCAGGATGCCGATGCTGGCGTGAGTGGGCAGCAGGCCGATCGCCACGGTCGACACGCCCATGGTCAGCAGCGCAGCCACCAGCGTGGCCTTGCGCCCGATCCGGTCGCCGTAATGGCCGAATACCGCCGAGCCGACCGGGCGGGCGATGAACGCCACCGCGAAGGTCGCCAGCGACTGCAGCAGCGCGGCCCCTTCGCTGCTGTCGGGGAAGAACAGGTGCGGGAACACCAGCACCGCCGCCGTGGCGTAAATGTAGAAGTCGAAGAACTCGATGGTGGTGCCGATCAGGCTGGCCAGCAGGATGCGGCGGGGCGAATTGGCGGCGTTGGCAGCGGCAGGAGTCGACATCGTTCACGTGCGGGAAGATCAGCTGCCCGATTCTGCCACGTGACCGCCGCCCACCGTCGCGATGGTTGCACGCGAAACAACGAAACCAGCGGTAGCCCCGGCCATTGGCCGGACCAGGCTGTGCCGAACGAAACCAGCGGTAGCCCCGGCCGTTGGCCGGACCAGGCGGTCCACGACGAAGCAACGATCCAGGCAGTAAAGTCGAGACCATTCACATTCGCGGGTCCAGCACCATGCCCCCCACCGAAACACCGCCATCCCCGCTGTCCCAACACGCACCCACCAGCCTCGACGCCTGGTGGATGCCGTTCACCGCCAACCGCCAGTTCAAGGCCGCACCGCGCCTGCTGGTGCGTGCCGAAGGCATGTACTACCACGACGTGGACGACCGCCCGATCCTTGATGGCGCCGCCGGGCTGTGGTGCTGCAACGCCGGGCACGCCCGGCCGCGGATCGTGCAGGCCATCCAGGAGCAGGCGGCTACGCTGGATTTCGCCCCGCCTTTCCAGATGGGCACGCCGCTGCCATTCGTGCTGGCGCAGCGCCTGGCCGCGCTCGCTCCCGGACCGCTGAACCATGCCTTCTTCACCAACTCCGGTTCCGAGGCGGTGGATACGGCGATGAAGATCGTGCTCGGCTACCACCGGCTGCGCGGCGAAGGCCAGCGCACCCGTTTCATCGGGCGCGAGAAGGCCTACCACGGGGTTGGTTTCGGTGGGCTGTCGATCGGCGGCCTGCCCAACAACCGCAGAGGCTTCGGCCCGCTGCTGGCAGGCAGCGACTTCCTTCGCCACACCCTGGACCTGTCACGCAACGCCTTCACCCCCGGGCTGCCCCGCCACGGCGCCGAACTGGCCGAAGACCTGGAACGGCTGATCGCGCTGCATGATGCCTCCACCATCGCGGCGGTATTCGTCGAGCCCATCGCCGGTTCAGCCGGGGTGATCCTGCCGGCGCCGGGCTACCTGAAGCGCCTGCGCGAGATCTGCGACCAGCACGGCATCCTGCTGGTGTTCGACGAGGTCATCACCGGTTTCGGCCGGGTCGGCAACGCCTTTGCCGCGCAGCGCTTCGGGGTCACCCCGGACCTGCTGACGATGGCCAAGGGGCTGACCAACGGCGCGGTGCCGATGGGCGCGGTGATGGTGTCCGATGCCATCCACGCCGCGTACATGCAGGGCCCGCCGGGGGCCATCGAGCTGTTCCACGGCTATACCTATTCCGGCCATCCGCTGGCCTGCGCTGCTGCGCTGGCGGCGCTGGACACATATGCCGCCGAAGGCCTGTTCGACCGTGCCATCGAGCTGGGCGAATACTGGCAGACCCGCCTGCACAGCCTGCGCGGGCTGCCGAACGTGGTGGACATCCGCAATTTCGGGCTGATCGGTGCGGTCGAGCTGGCGCCGCGCAAGGGCGCGCCTGGCAGCCGGGGTTTTGAGGTGTTCGAGCGCTGCTTCCGCGACGGGGCGCTGCTGGTGCGCTGTACCGGCGACGTGATCGCGCTGTCGCCGCCGCTGATCATCGACCGGGCGCAGATCGACCGGATCGTGGACGTGCTGGGCGAGATGATCCGCGCCACGGCGTGATGCCGGCGACCGGTACAATGGGCGGTCAACAGCTGCTCGCCAACCGGATTGCATGGACATCGTCGTCAAAGAAGAACTCAAGGCCTACATCGATCCGCTCACCGCCGACGAACACGAGGCGCTGGAGCGCAGCATCCTGGCCGAAGGCTGCCGCGACGCCCTGGTGCTGTGGAACGATGTATTGGTGGATGGGCACAACCGCTACGGCATCTGCCAGAAGCACGGCCTGCCGTTCCAGACGGTGCAGAACACCCGCTTCCAGTCGATGGACGACGTGCACCTGTGGATGATCGAACAGCACCTGGGCCGGCGCAGCGTGTCTGACTTCCAGCGCGGCGTGCTGGCCCTGCGCAAGCGGGACATCCTGGCCGAGCGCCACCGCGCCGACCAGGCCCAGCTGCAGCGCGAAAGCGACGGCGAGATCGCCGATGCCACGCCCGAAGGCGATGAGGACAGCCCGCCGTGGGCGCCGGCGCCGAAGGTAAGCCGCGCTGACATGGCGCGCGAAGCCCGGCTGAGCAGCAGCCAGGTGACGATGATCGAACGCATCCACAAGCAGGCCGCGCCGGAACTGGTGGAAGCGGTCAAGAGCGGGGTGATCTCGATCAGCGCTGCGGCGGCCGTAGCGGCGCTGCCGGAAGAGGAACAGCGCGCGGCCGCGGCCGCCGGCAAGGACGAGTTGAAACAGGCCGCCAAGCGCGTGCGCGAGGCCAAGCGCAAGCCGCGCAAGCCGGTGCAGGAGGTGCTGCACAGCGCCGATGGCGAGCTGGAGGTCGATCCCAGCCGTGAGGCCGAGATCGCCGAGGCACTGGCCTCGCTGGGCGAAGGCCCGGCCGAGCTGCGCCAGCGTGTGATCGCGCTCACCCTCGAAAACGATGCGCTGCGTGCCCAGTTGGCGGCGCTTCGCCGACAGGTCGGAGACGTGGCGTAACCGTTCTGCCGGCCAACGGCCGGCGCTACCGTCGAGCGATGTGGGAGTTCCATGGTAGCGCCGGCCGTTGGCCGGCCCTCCAGAATGCTTGTCGAGGCGGCGTTCGCATCCGGGTCGATACACTTGCCGCATGAACAGCACGCCCTCGGTCGACCCCCGCCGCGCCCAGCTGCGCCGCCTCAAAGCCATTGCCCTGGCGATGCTGCTGGCCATGCTGGCCGGTTTCGTCATCAGCCATCTCAACGGCGAACGCGGTATCTGGGCGTGGGTCTCCGCCTTCTGTGAAGCCGCTGCGGTGGGCGCGCTGGCCGACTGGTTCGCGGTGGTGGCGTTGTTCCGCCACCCGCTGGGCCTGCCGATCCCGCACACGGCGATCATCCCGCGCAGCAAGGAGCGCATTGCCGACAGCCTGGCGGTGTTCGTGCGCGACCAGTTCCTGGAACCGCAGGCACTGCTGGCCCGGCTGCAGGTATTCGACCCCGCCAGCCGGCTCGGCAGCTGGCTGGCCGATCCCGCACGGTCGCGGCTGCTGGCCGACATGGCGCGGGGCTGGGCCCTGCAGGCGCTGGATTTCCTGGACGAAGCCGCCGTGCGCCGCAGCATCCAGGCGTTCGTGGTCGAGCAGCTGCGGCAGTGGAACGCGGCGGCCACTGCCGGCGAGCTGCTGGGCCTGCTCACCGCCGACAACCGCCACCAGCGGGTGCTGGACGAAGGGCTGACCCGGATCAGCCAGTGGATGGACAACGACGCCGTGCGGCAGCGCGCTTCCGAACTGATCGTGCGTTACATCCAGCGCGAATGGCCGAAGCTCGCCAGCACGGTGAACTGGGTCAAACCCATTGATGAAATCGGCGACAGCCTGGCCGAGCGCATGGCGCACGCGGTGCTGGCCGAACTGCAGCAGATCCTGGCCGAGCCGGAACACCCGTTGCGCAAGGATTACGAGGCGTGGCTGGGCGACTACATCCAGCGCCTGCGCCACGACCCGGCACTGGCGGAAAAGGTCGACCAGCTCAAGCAGCAGGTGATCGACCACCCGGCGGTGCAGGAGTACGTCCAGGGCCTGTGGGCGCGCATCCATGCCAGCCTGCGCGCCGATCTGTCCAGCGAATCGTCTGCGCTGGCCGGCCACCTGCAGCGCAGCCTGGGCAAGATCGGCCAGGCGCTGCAGGAGGACCCTTCACTGCGCGAGGCGCTCAACCAGCACCTCATGGATGGCGCCGAGCGCCTGACCAGCCGGTTGCGCGAAGGCGTGACCAGCCATATCGCGCAGACCGTGAAGGGCTGGGACGAACGGCACCTGGTGGAGCAGTTGGAGCTGAGCGTGGGACGCGACCTGCAATTCATCCGGTTCAACGGCACCTTGGTGGGTGGGTTGATCGGGCTGTTGCTGCATGCGCTGACCGTTTGGATGCATTGGTAGCGACTGCCCTGCGCAGCCACACAGGGCGTGGCCCTACGTCTGTTTGTGGCAGGCCCGGTTGACAGATTGCCCGGGTGTTTTTGAGACGTGGTTCGCGTATTCTGCCGCGCATTCAGGGCTGGAGTGGCCCGCCGGGGGAACGATGCGAAGGACGATCATGACGCTGGCGCTGTGCGCGCTGGCCTGCAATGCCCACGCCGGGCGCGTGTACAAGTGCGCGAACGGCGCCCAGACCATCTACCAGACGGTACCCTGCCCGCCCGAGCAGGACACCGGCGTGACCCGCCCGATTGTCAAAGACCCCAACCTCACGTGGGAAGAGCGCACCCGCGCCCAGCGCGACCTGCACCAGGCCCGCCGCCGCATGCAGGCTGACGCTGGCCGTGGAGAGCCCCCGGTGCGCGGCACCGTGATCGACGGCGCGGCCAATCCGGAGCAATGCGAAGAACTGCGTTCCCGCCGCGAGATCAGCGAGATGTTCGGACGCCCCGCACCGGAGCGGATCGATACCGAAATCGCCAAGGCCTGCAGCTCGCGCTGAACGAAGCGTTCGAACTGTCGGATAAGGCCTTGCACGATGTATCCAAATGGATACATTCGGTGTATGGTTACGGTCCAGGCTACGGAAGCGTTCGACAAATGGATGCGCAGGCTCCGTGATACGCGCGCCCGCGCAGTGATTGCCGAACGCATCCAACGGATGGCTCAGGGTCTGCCGGTGGATATCAAACCCATCGGCAGCGGCGTCAGTGAGCTGCGGATTCACCATGGCCCCGGCTACCGCGTGTACTTCACGCGGCGGGGCCGGCAAATCATCATCCTGCTCTGCGCAGGCGACAAGGACAGCCAAGCTCCGGACATCCTGCAGGCGCAGAAGATGGCCGCCCAATTCCCGCGTGGAACGTGATGCAACCACAGCGCGCAACTGCCTCTTCAGGATTCAACCATGAGCAAGCCAGTCCTCGTTGCTTTCGATCCCGCGGATCATCTGGTCGACGATGCCGCCATTGCGCAGTACCTCACCGAGGCACTTTCCGCGGATGACGCCGCGCATTTCCAGGATGCACTCCAGGTGGTGGCGCGCGCCCGTGGCATGGCGCAGATTGCCGAGGCCTCTGGCCTCGGGCGGGAGAGTCTCTACAAGGCACTCAAGCCGGGCGCGCATCCTCGCTTCGACACCGTTCAACGGGTACTTGGCGCTCTCGGTGTGCGCCTGATCATCGAGCCGCTGGAACAGCCAGGTCCAGCCTGACGTCCATCAGGCCACGGCGCGCACCGCGTCTATGAGCGATTGCATCTGCGCGGGGGTGCTGAAGATCCCCGGTGTCACGCGTACGCAGGCGCCGGACGCCAATCCCTCGCGGGCCACCACGAACACACCAGACTGTTGCAGCATGCGCTCGGCGGTGGCGGCGTTGGCCTCCAGGCTGACCTGCCCGCGCAGGCGGAAGGCGGCGATGGCGCTGGACAGACGCGGATCCGGCGACGCCAGCAGCTGGATCCGGGCGTCTTCGCGCAGCGCGTCCAGCCACTGGTTGCGCAGGCGCAGCAGGCGCGCGCGCTTGTTGGCCACGCCGATCCGCTGGTGCAGCGATACCGCGGCCGGCAAGGCCATGACCGCCGCGAAGTTGACCGTGCCGGTGTGGACGCGGCTGTCGATATCGCCGGTGTCGGCCTCGCCCATGCAGGGATCCAGGTCCTGAACGCGTCCGCGACGCACGTAGAGCGCACCCATGCCGACCGGTGCGCCGATCCACTTGTGCAGGTTGATGCCGACGAAATCCGCGCCCATCGCGCTCAGCGGCGTGTCGACCTGGCCGACGCCATGGGCCGCATCCAGCACCACGTCCGCGCCGGCCGCGCGGGCCAGTGCGCTGATCTCCGCCACCGGCAGCAGCATGCCGTTGCGATGGCCGACCTGGGTGAGCAGCAGCAGGCGGGTGCGCGGGTAGCGCGCCAGCGCCTTGCGGTAGGTGTCCACGATGCCGTCATGGTCGAACGGCTCCGGCAGCACGATGCGCTGTACGTCCACGCCCCTGCGTTCGCGCAGCCACTGCACGGCGGCGATCGCGCTTTCGTGGTCGGTGTCCGCATACAGCACGGTATCGCCCGGAGACAGGTGCCGATAGCCGGCAATCAGTACCTGCATCGCTTCCGTCGCGCCCCGTGTCAGCACGATCTCATCGGTGCCCACGCCCAGCGCTTCGGCCAGCGTTGCCCGCGCGTGTTCCAACAACGCCGGGAACTCCCGCCGCCCGAACCAGGCATTCTCACGGTTCACGCGTGCGGTGGCGCGCTGATACGACTGCAACACGGGCCGCGCCATCGCGCCCCAGTAGCCGTTGTCGAGCATGACCACCTCGTCGGTGAGGTCGTACAGCGCCGCTACCTGGGACCACCAGTCCTCATCGGCTGCCAGCCTGTCAGGGTCGCGCCCGGCGGGATCGGGCAAGGCGTCGAGAGCGTGCAGGTCTGCGTCGGTCATGCGGCCAGTATTGCAGCCGCCGCGCGAAGAACGGGTGGCGCGAAATGCCGATCAATCTTGCCGAAGCGAATGATAATGACTATCATTAGCGAACTGGATGCTTGCTCGATGCCGTCCTGCGCGCCGCCGATGGTGGCGCTGCGGTGCGCGACAGAGGCAACACCGTTCTCCAGGGATACCCCCGCCCTGTGCGGCGGCTTGGCCACGGATGGCCACCCTTTCCCTGTCACCGGCTTCGGCCGGTGACGTTCGTTGTTCGACCCGACATTGCAGGTTCCCGTGGACAGCACGCCTGATGCCAGCTGGTTCAACCGTTTCGGCGGTTTCATCGACCGCCCCTGGCTGGGAGTGCTGTCGCGTTCGCTGGCCGCGATCATCGGCGGCTACGCGCTGGCCGCCACCTGCGCGATGTTCTTCGCCGTGGCCCTGCCCATCGCCCGCGCCCAAGCGGTGCTGACCGGCATGCTGGTGGCGATCGTGCTGTGCGCCTGCGCCGCGCTGTGGGCATTCGCCACCCGCACCGCACTGCGCGCCTGGATCGGCATCGCCGCGCCCACCGCGTTGTTCTGGCTGGGCACCCTCGCACTGGGAGCACGTGCATGAAGAATGGATTCCGCCAGTCCATGGCCTGGCTGCACACCTGGACCGGGCTGCTGGTGGGCTGGCTGCTGCTGCTCATCTTCATGGCCGGCACCGCCAGCTACTACCGCGAAGAAATCAGCCGCTGGATGCGCCCGGAGCTGCCGCGCAGCAGCGTGTCCACCGAGGTCGCCGCCGCGCGCGCGGTGACCTTCCTGCAGCACAAGGCGCCGCAGGCCGAAAGCTGGAACGTGACCCTGCCTGATCCGCGCAACCCGGCCATGCGCATGTTCTGGCGCAACCCCGAATCGATGGTGAAGCCACCGGCCGAAGGTGAAAAACGCCGCCGCGGCGGTGGCCGCTTCGGCGATGCCACGGTGGACCCGGCCAGCGGCGAGGAAGTGGCCGCGCGCGAAACCCGTGGCGGCGATTTCTTCTACCGCCTGCATTTCGACCTGCACTATATCCCGGTGCTGTGGGCGCGCTACCTGGTGGGTTTCTGCGCGGTGTTCATGCTGGTGGCGATCATCACCGGGGTGATCACCCACAAGAAGATCTTCAAGGACTTCTTCACCTTCCGGCCGGAGAAGGGCCTGCGTTCGTGGCTGGACTTCCACAACGTCAGCGCGGTGATGGCCCTGCCCTACCACGCGATGATCACCTACACCGGCATTGTCACGCTGATGTTCATGTACCTGCCGCAGGGCGTAAGCGTGGCTTATCCCAAGGATGAAGACGCGTTCTTCAGCGAGGCCTTTGCGCGCCTGGCCGATCCGGCCGACGCCGCCGAAGGCCGCGCGGCGCCGCTGCCGATCCAGCAGCTGCTCGACAGCGCGCGTGCCGAATGGAAGGGCGCGCAGGTCAGCGGCTTCACCGTGTTCCACCCGGGCGCGGCCAATGCGGTGATCGACATCTACCAGCGCGATGGCAAGCGGCTGTCGATCGACACACCATCGCTGCGCTACCACGCGGTCAGCGGCGCGCTGATCGAGACCAGCCCGGTGCCCGGCGGCGCCACCCACACCCGCGGCGTGATGTACGGCCTGCACCTGGCCCGCTTCGCGGACTGGGGCCTGCGCGCCCTGTTCTTCCTGTCCGGCCTGGTGGGTTGCCTGATGGTGGCCAGCGGCGTAGTGCTGTGGGCGGTCAAGGAGCGCCCCAAGCACGCCAAGGCCGGCAGGATCGGCTTCGGCCTGCGGCTGGTGGATGCGCTCAACATCGGCGCCGTGGCCGGCCTGCCGATCGCGTTTGCCGCGTACTTCTGGGGAAACCGGTTGCTGCCGCTGGAAATGGCGGAGCGCGCCGACGCAGAAGCCAGCGTGTTCTTCTATGCCTGGGGCGCCGCCCTGCTGGCGGCCTTCCTCTGGCCCAAGCGGTTGATGTGGGCCTGGCAGCTGTACCTGGGCGCGGCCTTGTTCGCCCTGATCCCGGTGATCAACGTGCTCACCACCGATGCACATCTGGGCGTAACCCTGCGCACCGGCGACTGGGCGCTGGCCGGGTTCGACGTGGTGATGCTCGCCTTCGGCGCGATGCTGGCGTACTGCGGCCTGCGCATGCAGCGTTGGCAGCCTGCGCTGAGCGCGGCCGGGAAGAAGCGGCGCCAGGCCGCTGCACTTGCCGCCACCGCGAATGCCGCCGAGGCCAGCGCATGATGCTGCTGGCGCTCACATTGAACTTTTCTGCGTTCACCGCACTGTCGCTGGCGATGGAAAAGCACCAGCTCGACCTGCATGGCAAGGCGCACGCCGGCCCCGCGCGCATGCGGCTGTGGCGTTGGCTGGGTTGGGCATTGCTGGCGACCGCGTTCGGCATCTGCGTGGCCGACCACGGCTGGGCCGCCGGCCCGGTGCTGTGGCTGGGCGCGATGACGGTCAGCGGCCTGCTGATCGCCTTCGGCCTGTATCCCTGGCGACCGCGCTGGATCGCGCCGCTGGCCTGGGCGTTGCCGGTGCTGGGCCTGGGCGCCGCCGCGCTGTAGAGCCGACTGTCAGTCGGCTGCTCTTCCGGTGGCAACGGGAACTCAAGTGCAAACCGACCAACAGTCGGCTCTACATCACGCCCCGTAACGCCTCAACTCCCACGCGCGGTGGATGCGCGGGTTGCGCTCGAAATCGTCGCCGATGGTGTCGGCCGAGATCTCGCGGCACGCGGCGAATTCCTTGATCGCTTCCTCGTCCAGCTTGAAGCGGCGGAAGTTGTTCGAGAAGTACAGCACGCCTTCCGGGCTCAACCGCGCCACGGCCGCACGCAGCAATCGCACATGCTCGCGCTGCACGTCGAAATCCTCGGCGCGGGCGGAGTTGGAGAAGGTCGGCGGATCGCAGAAGATCACATCGAACCGATGCCGCTCGGCTTCCAGCCAGGCCAGTGCATCGGCCTGGATCAGCTGGTGCTGGCTGCCGCCCTTGCCGTTCAGGGCCAGGTTGTCGGCGCACCACTGCAGGTAGGTACCGGACAGGTCCACGCTGGTGGTGGAGGCCGCACCGGCCACCGCTGCCTGCACGCTGGCCACGCCGGTGTAGCAGAACAGGTTGAGGAAGCGCTTGCCCTGCGCTTCCTTGGCCATGTGCCAGCGCAGCGGGCGGTGGTCCAGGAACAGGCCGGTGTCCAGGTAATCGAACAGGTTCACGCGCAGCAGCGCATCGTTTTCGCGCACGAGCACGAATTCGCCGCGCTGTTCGAAGCGGCCATACTTGCTGCCGCCCTTGCCGCGCTCGCGCGACTTCAGCGCCACCTGCTCGGCCGGCACCTGGAATACCTCGCGCGCGGCCGAGAGCAGCTCGTTGCGGCGGCGGCGCACGTCCACGTCCGGAATGGTGGCCGGCGCGGCGTATTCCTGCACGTGCAGGAAGGTGCGGCCAGCGCCACCGTCTTCTTCGTACACGTCGATCGCGGCGGCGTACTCGGGCAGGTCGGCGTCATACACGCGGTAGCAGGTGACCTGCTCGCGCGCCTTCCAGGTCTTGAACCTGCGGATGTTCTTGCGCAGCCGGTTGGCCACCATCTGCGCGCCTTCACTGAGCTCGCGCGGCTGGCCCGCGTTCTCGCGCTGCGGTACGGCGATGGGATCGCACACGATCAACGCGCACTCGATGGCGCCGTTGAACAGCTGGTACTTCTTGTTCGCGCGCAGCCCGGTGGCGAACGCAAGTTCGGCGCTGCCGCACAGCAGGCTGGCCCGCCACTGCGGCACGGCGCGCTTGAGCGCATCGCCCAGGCGGCGGTACAGCACCGCATCGGCGGCCAGGCGTTCGTCATACGGCGGGTTGCACACCACGCAGCCGGTTTCCTGCGGGGGAACCTGCACGTCGGCCACGTCGCGCACGCCGAACCAGATCGCCTCGGCGACACCGGCGGTCTCCGCGTTTTCCTTGGCCGCGCGGATCGCATGCGGGTCGATGTCGCTGCCATGGATGACCTGCTTGAGCGCGGCACGCCCGGCCTGCTCGCGGGTGCGCGCATCGGCCATCAGGGCATTCCAGGCCTCGCGGTCGAAGCCCAGCCAGCGGCTCGGCGGAATGCTGCCGTGGCGCTGCAGGCCCGGGGCCACGTCGGCAGCCATCAGCGCGCCTTCGATCAGCAGCGTGCCGCTGCCGCACATCGGGTCAAGCAGGCCACCGCCTTCGGCATGGATCTTCGGCCAGTTGGCGCGCATCAGCACGGCGGCTGCCAGGTTTTCCTTCAGCGGGGCCTCGTTCTGCGCCATGCGCCAGCCGCGCCGGTGCATCGGGCCACCGCCGAGATCGATCGAGATCGAGGCGCGGCCCTTGCGCAGCGACAGGTTGATGCGCACGTCCGGGAACTCGGTGTTCACCGACGGCCGCTCCAGGCCCTGCGCGCGCAGGCTGTCTACCACGCCGTCCTTGACCCGCTGCGCGGCAAAACGCGCGTGGGTGATTTCAGTCCCCGACACATGGGCGTCCACCGACAGGGTCAGCTCGGGGCTGATGTGCTGCTCCCACGGCATCGAGGAGACGCCCTGGTACAGCGATCCCTCGTCCGGGCAGTCGAACTCGGCCAGCGGCCACAGCACCCGGCTGGCCAGGCGCGACCACAACACGACCTTCAGTGCCTGCGGCAGCTCGCCCTCGGCATTGACGCCGGAAATGGTGGCAGTGGCCCTGGGCAGGCCCAGCGCCAGCAGTTCGTCGGCGAGCAGGTACTCCAGGCCCTTGGCGCAGGAAACAAAGAATTTCACGGGATCGGTATCGCAGGTCAGCAGGAAGGGGGTGCCCACGGGCACCGCGGGCGGCCCGGGCGCAGGCGCCGGACCGTCCATTGTACGTGACCCGGCCGCACGCGGCCGCGTAGCGCCGGGCTCTGCCTGGCTGGCCGAACCGCTACCGGAATGCAGCGGGTCAGAGCCCCGCTCTACCGGAGGGTGGCGAGCAGGGCCTCGAAGGCCTGCGCGGAGGCGTCCACGTGGTTGTTCAGGCGGTGGCCGTCGTCCACCAGCAGCAGACGGGCTGACCGGGCCTGGGCCCAGGCAATCACATCGGCGGCGGGAATCAGTTCGTCGTGCCAGGCGTGGACCACGCTGGTGGGCACGCGGGCGGCATCCAGCGCCGGCATCGGCCCCATCCGGGTCGGCGGCACCATGAGGAACAGACCCCGGGTCGGGACCTGCAGGGAGGCGATGGCCGAGATGTAGGCACCCAGCGAGGAACCCGCCAGCACGACCGGGCCTTGCGCGGCGGCGGCGCTGGCGCGCTCGACCAGGCGCTGCAGGCGGGCACGGACATCCCCCACGCTGCTGACCTCACGCAGGGCATCCAGGTCGGTGTAATCGGGCCGTTCGTGGGTCCAGCCCAGCCGCTCGGCCACTTCGGCCAGGGCGGTTACCTTGGTGGCGTCCGGGCCGCTTTCGAAGCCGTGGGAAAGAATGCAGTGGCCGCGGCTCATGCAGCCACCGCGTGGAAATCGATGTAAGCGCTCATGCCTGAATGCTAGCATCGGCGCATGCCCGACCGCGCCCCGCCCCGCATCGATTCGCAGCCGCTGCCCTACGTGGCGCAGCTGGGCGAGCGCGCGCCGGATGACATCGATCTGGTGGTGATCCACTGCACCGAACTGCCCGACCTGGCCATGGCGCGCAGCTACGGCGAGCGCGTGCTGTACGACAGCGGCAGCGGCAACAGCGGGCACTTCTACATCGACCGCGACGGCAGCATCGTCCAATACGTCCCGGTCGAGCGCGTGGCTCACCACGTCAGCGGGTACAACCCGCGTTCGGTCGGCATCGAGCTGGTCAACACCGGCCGCTACCCGCACTGGCTGGATTCACGCCACCAGGCGATGGACGAACCCTATCCGGAGGCCCAGATCGCGGCCTTGATCGACCTGTTGCAGCACCTGTGCGACTCCCTGCCCGCCCTGCACCACATCGCCGGGCACGAGGCGCTGGACACCCGGGACGAAGTAGCCAGCGACGACCCGGACCGGCGCGTGCTGCGCAAGCGCGACCCGGGCCCGTTGTTCCCGTGGCCGCGGGTGCTGGCGGCGGTGACGCTGACTCCGCTGGGGGGGGTAGAGCGGACTGTCAGTCCGCTGCCGTTGGCGTGCAGCCTGCGGTCGACGCGAAGAGCAGCGGACTGACAGTCCGCTCTACCTGCTCCATCTGTTGACGCCCTGGGTGGCGGCCGATCAGGCGCCGGTCGCGACCGGTCGGCTTGAATCGCTGACCCACCCGCTCCACGAATCGGCATAGACCCGCGCGCCGTGCAGCCCGGCCACTTCCATCGCCAACAGCAGATGGCAGGCGGTCACGCCCGACCCGCACATCAACACCACCTGCTGCGGATCATGCGTGCCAATCAGCGGCCGCAGCGCGGCGTGCAGCTCGGCAGCCGGTCGCAGGCGGCCGTCGGCCACATTCAATCCGAACGGACGGTTCACCGCCCCGGGTACATGCCCCGCCACCGGATCCAGCGGCTCCACCTCACCCCGGAACCGTTCACCGGCACGCGCATCCAGCAGCCAGCCCGGCGCATGCTTCAAGCGCGCGGCGATCTCGTCCACCGATGCCACCTGGCGGGTATCGAAACGCCCCGGATAGGCCGGCAACGGCAGCACCTCGGGCACGTCCGTGGTCAACGGCAGACCGGCCGCCTGCCACGCCGCGAGGCCACCATCGAGCACCGCCACCTGCGTATGTCCGATCAAGCGCAGCAGCCACCACGCGCGCGCCGCCGCCATGCTGCCGTCGCCGCCGTCGTAGACCACCACCTGGGTATCCGGACCGATTCCCCACCGCCCCAGTGTGCCGGCGAACGCATCGCTGTCCGGCAACGGGTGGCGGCCGTGGCCGACCACGCTCATGTCCGCCAGGTCGCGGTTGACGTCCGCGCGCAGCGCGCCCGGCAGATGCCCGGCGGCATAATCGCGCGCGCCGGACTGCGGATCGGCCAGCGAAAAACGCGCATCCAGCACGCGCGGCGCCGCACTGGCGGTGGCGCGCGCATCCAGCAGGCGCGTATCCCCCTGCGAAAGCGCGCTGGACAGCGTCGCCACATCGACAAGGGTGGTCCACGGGGTCGGGTTCGCGGTCATCATTCCAGTTGCTCCAGGCGGCGACGCAGGTTGTAGAGGATGGCGGCGGTGGCGCCCCAGATGCGCTGGCCCGGCCAGCCGTATTCCAGCACGTGGCGAATGCGGCCGCGGTGGTCGATCTCGACCTGGTGCAGGTTGGCCGGGTCCATCAGGTAATCGAACGGCACCTCGAACACTTCGGCCACTTCATCCGGCTGTGGCACCGCCACGAAACCCGGGTCGATCACCGCCACCACCGGCATCACCCGGTACCCGGTAATGGTCACGAACGGATCCAGGTAGCCCAGCACCTGCACCTGGTCGTGCGGCAGCGCGATTTCTTCGTTGCTTTCGCGGATCGCGGCGGCCACCGCATCGCGGTCGTCCGGCTCTTGGCGGCCGCCCGGGAAGCCGACCTGGCCGCCATGCTGGCGCAGCGTATCGGTGCGCCGGGTCAGCAGCACCTGCGCGCCGCTGGCGCGCGGAATGATCCCGGCCAGCACCGCCGCTTCCACCGGCGGGCCGGGCGGCAGCAGGTCGGCCAGTTCACTGCGGTTCCAGCCATCGCCGCCAGGGGGTGCATCGAGCGGGTGCAGCGCGCGCAACAGGCGCTCGTGGTCGGCCAGCGAGCCGCCCAGCGACTGCCGCAGCTGCTCACGCAGCGGCAGCACCTGCCGCATCACATGTTCTTGTTCGTGTCGGGTCATCGTCGACCAGCGGGTGATTTCATCCACGTTGCGCAGGCAGCCGCCGCACAGGCCGGCGCGATCAAGCGCGCAGGTTCCGATGCAGGGGCTGGGCATGGCATGGGCGGGGGTTTCCGGAAAGTGCACCGGGCAACAGTAACGCGAATGCGGGCAACAAAAAACGCGCCGATGTTGCCATCGGCGCGTTTTGTTGTTTCCGGTGTTTTTTTATTTGACGCTGACCAGTTTGATTTCAAACTGCACGGCGACGTTCGGCGGGAACGGGGTACGCGGGTCGGCACCGTAGGCCTGTTCCGGCGGCAGGGTAACTTCCCACTTCGAACCGGCCGGCATCTGCAGCAGTACTTCGCGCATGGCCTTCATTTCGACTTCGCTGACCTTGATCGACGGGATCTGCTGCGCCGGGCGGGCTTCGGTCGGACGGGTGCCGAACGGGTACGGGCCGGCCACTTCCAGCTGCACGGTGCTGGCCTGGGTCGGCTTGGCGCCCTTGCCGGCTTCGATCACGCGGTACTGCACGCCGCTCGGCAGCGCCTGCACGCCGGCCTTGGCCTTGTTGGCGGTCAGGAAGGCAGTGCTCTTGGTCTTGTTTTCGGCGGCAGCCTTTTCGTACTCGGCCTTGGCGGCAGCAGCACGACCCTGCTCACGCTTCTGGAAGGCTTCGACGGCCGGCTTCAGCTGATCGGCGGTGATTGCCGGCTGCTTCTTGGCGTAGGCATCCTGCAGGCCCTTCACCACCGAATTGATGTCCAGCTGTTCGCCGCGACCGGTGAGCTCAGCCAGGTTGTTGCCGTAGTCGTAACCGAAGTAATAGCTCAGCTTGCCCTTTTCGGACGAAGTGTCCTGGGCGAAGGCATTGCCCGTCAGGGCCAGGGCCGCGACGGCGACCGCGATAGAACGCAACTTCATCAAACGTTTCTCCAGGGGTGGTAACTCAGGACGCATTGGGCCGCCCTGAGGCGACGGGTTAGGATAGCCGCCGCAACGTTGAACCGCCACTAACGACGAAGGCTATGACCTGCTTTCGTTTCCAGAGTTCAAAATCACTTTTTTTTAACGTTTTACCAGGAGTTTCTGCCGTGGCCGACGCGCCCCTGACCGTTGCCGACGATGGTGCCATCCCAGCGCCCGGGGTCAACCGCCCCATGGTTCAGGGAGGTGACGCCGCCGGGCCGGCGCCGGCGCGCCTGCTGCAGCTGGTGCTGGCGGATGACCTGGATGCCGCGCTGGACGCCGGCCTGATGGACTACGTGCCCGGCCCTGGCGACGACGCCCTGCTGCCCGGTCACCCGGACCTGCCCGCCCGCCTGCTGCAGGCCCAGCAGCAGCTGCAACGCGCCTGGGACGCGCGTGACCGTTACCGCCAGCGCGCGCAGCGGCTTGCGCGCCGCGCGGCCGAACGCGATGCGCGACGCGCGCCGCCGGCCCCCACTCCCGATCTGAAGCCGGCCCTGCCGCCTGCGGCTGCCGCGATTCTTGCGCGCGCCAAAGCCAGGGCTGCTGGAAAGCCTTCCTGATGACCCCTGTTGCAAAGGCCGCTCCGCGCAGCGCGCGCATGCCCAAGGCCGACGTCGTTGAAATGTTCACCCGCCTGCGCGAACTCAATCCGCATCCGAAGACCGAACTGGAGTACAGCTCACCGTTCGAACTGCTGGTCGCCGTGGCGCTTTCCGCGCAGGCCACCGATGTGGGCGTCAACAAGGCCACGCGCAAACTTTTCCCGGTAGCCAACACGCCGCAGGCGATCCTGGCGCTGGGCGAGGACGGGCTGAAGAAGTACATCGCCACCATCGGCCTGTTCAATGCCAAGGCGAAGAATGTCATCGCCACCTGCCGCCTGTTGATCGACCAGCATGGCGGTGACGTGCCGCGTGACCGCGCCGCGCTGGAAGCCCTGCCCGGGGTCGGGCGCAAGACTGCCAACGTGGTGCTCAACACTGCGTTCGGCGAACCGGTGATGGCGGTGGATACGCACATCTTCCGGGTGGCCAACCGCACTGGGCTGGCCGCCGGCAAGGACGTTCGCGCAGTGGAAGACCTGCTGGTCAAGGTGATTCCGGCCGAGTTCCTGCTCGACGCCCACCACTGGCTGATTCTGCATGGCCGCTATGTGTGCAAGGCGCGCAAGCCGGACTGCCCGCAGTGTGTGATCCGTGACCTGTGCCGCTTCAAGCAGAAAACCGCCGCCTGAGCGACGGCGGCGACTGCCATCTAGGCGCAACCGGGCAGTCATCTGATTCGGGCAGTTTGAGCAACCCCAGCAGCCGCCGTGCCCGGGCCTGGGGCTGCCTTGTCTGAAACTGTCATATTTACGCAATCTTCACTTATTAGCCTGCGCAGCATCTTCCCACCTGCCTGCAAGGCTCCTTTCCATGAAACTGCATCGCCAACTCCTCACTGCGGCCGTGGCTGCTGCGCTGTTCGTGCCGGCCGCCCACGCTGAAGTGGCCATCGACGTGATCGGCGGCTCGGAGATCACGTTCGAAGGCCTGGTCCAAGCCGACGGCAACTGGTTCGACAACGATGTGACCGATCTCAACGGTGGCGATGCCGCCAACGGCAAGGACAGCGAATTCGAACTGCGTCGCGCCGAGCTGGTGCTGAAGGGCAAGGGCCCGGGCAACGTGGAATGGGTGGTCGGCTACGACGCCAAGGCCGACAAGTTCCTGGACACCAACGTCAAGTACAAGCTGGCCGGCAACGCCAACCACTTCGTGCAGCTGGGCCAGTTCAAGCAGCCCAACAGCCTGGAAGAGCTGTCCAGCACCAAGAACAACGACTTCATCTCCAAGGCTGCGGTCACCAACACCTACGCCGTGGCCCGCCGCCTCGGTGGCGCCTACAGCTTCGGCGACAACAACTGGTCGGTCACCGCCAGCGCGTTCGGCCGTGAGCTGACCCGCAACCTGGCCCACGGCAGCGGCTACGGCGCACGTGGCACCTGGGCGCCGATCAATGACAAGGGCCAGGTCCTGCACTTCGGCCTGAGCTATGTCGACTACGACACCGACGCGGACACCCTTCGCGTGCGCGCCCGCCCGAACGCCGACCTGGCCACCGCGCGCCTGGTCGACAGCGGCAACCTGACCGACACCGACCGCGTCAAGACCATCGGTGCCGAAGCCATGTACATCGGCGGCCCGTTCAAGGCCCAGGCCGAGTACTACACCAGCGAAGCCAAGCGCATGACGCGCGACAACTACACCAGCGACGGCTTCTATGTCAGCGGGCTGTGGAACATCACCGGCGAGACCTGGGGCTACAAGAGCGGCGTGCCGACCACCGGCCTGCCGGACGAGCCGGGCCGTGGCATGTGGCAGCTGGGCGCGCGCTATGACTCGATGAACCTGGATGATGGCCATCTGAACGCCAACCCGGTTGCCGGTCGTCCGCCGATCGTGGACGGCGTTCTCGGCGGCAAGATGGATATCTGGACCGTCGGCGTGAACTACTACTGGCGTTCCAACACCAAGTTCGCGCTGAACTACGTGATGGTGGACAGCAAGAAGTACAGCTCCGCCACGCGCACCTTCGTCAACGACGACCCGAACATCCTGGAAGCGCGCCTGCAGTTCTTCTGGTAAGCAACAGGCAAGACGCAGCATTGATGGGGCGCAGCTTGGGCTGCGCCCCTTTCTTCGTTCTGGGTCACGGGTTACCGGCGTTGCAGCGCAATTGCAGAAGTAACAGGCACTGTCCACCGTCACCGGGTGGCTCCATTGGCAGGCGCCGCCACGCCCCTCAATCGGAGTGCCATCCCCAATACGACCAGACCGATTCCCGCCGCCTGCCACCAGTCGAGGGTCTCGCCAAAGGCGAGCACGGCAGCCAAGGCGCCGACTACCGGAACACCCAACGTAAAGCTCGCCGCGCGTACTGGACCCAGCCCCTGTATCGCGACATACCACAGCCCGAAGACCACCGGCCCGTTGAGCACGCCGACATAGAGAAGGGCCAGGACATTCCCACGCCCCTGCCAAGGTGGCAATGACTCTCCCTGCCCGCCGGCCAGAGCAAGCAGCGGAATGGAACAGAGGAATGCGATGAGCATCTGCACGGTGACCAGCGTCGAGGGCCGGCAAGGCTGCCCCGTACGCGCCGACAACAGGGTGCCTACTGCCCAAAGGGCTGCATTCAGAACAATCAACAAGGCGCCGCCCGCTGGCGCACCGCCGACATATAGAAGGACTCCGATCAACGCCGCCCCCGTCGCCAGCACGCCCCCCCAAGACCACCGCCCCAGGCGCACCGCCTCCATCGCGCCAGCAAAGGCAGGCATCGTGTACATCAACGTAAGCACGGTGGTAGCTGGATAGTAGGCGAGCGCGAGGATGTTGAGGCTGGAGACCATGGTTCCATTGATCGTCACTGCCCAGAGCACGCGTTGTCTCGTCGCCGCCTGCAGCTGCAGGACCTCCAGCCAGCTCCGTCGGACAAAAGGCAGCACTGTCATGAAGCCCGCCAAGGTACTGTAAAAACGAAACGTCCAAGGGCCCATCTGTTGAACTGCGTCCCTCGCAAAAGAGAAGCTGGTACTCCAGACCAGGACCACGCACACAGCGGCGGTCGCGGCCCGGAGATCCACGCCTTGTGCGTGATCAGACCACTTCATGCGCGGTACCTGGCCACCGCAGTGATTCGTCTACGACGCGCAGGAGCGGTAACCGCGGAGACGAAATGCGGGATGCGGCGTGCGCTGGTATCAAATACCAACAACGTGAAGAGTGCCGGCACCAGACAGGCAGCAGTTTCCTTCTCCCCGTCAGGAAGCACTACGGTCAGCCCTCCGTGGTTGGGGTCCCACTCCTTCGTCAGACTGAGCGCGACGCCGAAGCTCTGGCCCGGATCGCAGTGAGTGCCAAGGAAATGGCCGTGCTCGAACCAACTCAGGTAGAACTGGGATACGGTCAGAGGTACGCGGCCAGTGACCTTTCCCAGCAACTCGAGCACCGGCCTTGAGGCCATCAACTGTTTCATCGCCTGTAGCGCTTCCACATCGGCGTTCTCACGCGAGTCCGGCATCCATCGGAACGAAAACGCGAATCTGCCAAGCTCACGGTCGCGATCAGCGATGGCGTGCTGCCTGCTCGCTTCGACTTTGTCCGACGAACACAGATCGTGCTCACCATCACGATTCTTCACGATAAATGACCACCGATCCTCCCCGATGCTGGCAACGCGCTCAACCACATCAGCGATGGATGGCACAAAGGCGCGTAGATCGAAATGAACGTATCCATCGAGCTGGAAGCGCTCGCGAAGTACCTCATATCCGATCAAACACCACCTCCTCCCGGGACCTGCGCCCTGCCCTTCCGGTGTCACGAGAGCTGGATGCTCTCGCCGGACTTGTACATCGCGTCTTCCTCGCTGATGGCCGAGATGCGCTCTTCCAGATCGACGAACGTGATCTCCAACATTTGCAGCTCCTTTTCACATGCACCGGAAGTGGTGCCGCCCGAAGGTGGAGGGCCTGACCACTTCGACTCAATGACCGACGTCACTTATTGCAATGCAATGTCAGAACATGTGAAGGCGAATGCACTTTCAAAGTGACTGCCGTCATGCTGCAAGGTTGCGCTGGCGCAGGAATCGGTGAGTTGCACCGATTGCGCCGAAGACCGCTGTCTGTCGCGGACGACGCGATCGTGACGGTGTCCGCGCTCCGCGCCAGTGGAATCTCCGAGATTGGAGGGTGTCACGATGCCGTCATATGACAGACGTCGCGCTGTCATTGAACCGTTATGCAATAGGCACCGGGCGGGAAACCCCGCACCACCATCCATCCCAGGAGCCACCCCGTGATCCACGCCTTCAAGTCGCGCGCCGCTGTCGCAGTGCTCGCCGCGTCCTCCGTGTTCGCCGCCAATGCCGCCGATGTGACCGGCGCGGGCGCATCGTTCATCTACCCGGTCATGTCCAAGTGGTCGGCCGACTACAGCACCGCGACCGGCAAGAAGGTCAACTACCAGTCCATCGGTTCGGGTGGTGGTATTGCCCAGATCAAGGCGGCCACGGTGGACTTCGGTTCGTCCGACGCCCCGTTGAAGCCGGAAGATCTGGCCGCGGCCGGCCTGGCCCAGTTCCCGTCGGTGATTGGCGGCGTGGTGCCGGTGATCAACGTGGCCGGCATCGCCCCGGGTGCGCTGAAGCTCGATGGCGTGACCCTGGCCAACATCTTCCTGGGCAAGGTCAAGACCTGGAACGACCCGGCCATCGCCGCCCTCAACCCGGGCGTGAAGCTGCCCGACGGCAAGATCACCGTCGTGCACCGCTCGGACGGTTCGGGCACCACCTTCAACTTCGTCAACTACCTCTCCAAGGTCAACCCGGAGTGGAAGTCCAAGGTCGGCGAAGGCACCTCGGTCCAGTGGCCGGTCGGCATCGGCGGCAAGGGCAATGAAGGCGTTGCCGCGTACGTGAAGCAGATCAAGGGCGGCATCGGCTATGTCGAACTGTCCTACGCGCTGCAGAACAAGATGTCCTACGCCGCGATGAAGAACGCGTCGGGCAAGGTCGTGCTGCCGAGCGACGAGTCGTTCGCCGCCGCTGCCGCCAGCGCCGACTGGGCCAACGCCAAGGACTTCTACCTGGTCATGACCAACGCCCCGGGCGCCGAAGCGTGGCCGATCACCGCCACCAACTTCATCCTGGTCCGCAAGCAGCCGAAGAACGTCAACAACGCCAAGGCGACCCAGGAGTTCTTCCGCTGGATCTACAAGAGCGGCGATGCCCAGGCCAAGCAGCTGGACTACGTACCGCTGCCGGACGCCCTGGTCAAGCAGATCGAGACCTACTGGTCGCAGAACCTGAAATATTGATTGAAGGGGGTCACGGCCAACGGTCGTGACCTACCAGGCAACGGTGTCGCCAGGTCCTCTCTCCCCCTGGCGGCACCACCGGCGCGGATCGCAAGATCCGCGCTTTTTTTCATCTGCCGCGAGCGTTGAGGGCCCCGCCGCGACCGGCAGGCCCCTGTGCAAATGTCCCCCGGCGTCGGCCTGCGGCCGCCCCCTCCTCCTTTAATTTGCCAGGGACCTACCGGCCGCAACGGGGCAAGGCTTCCGGCACGCGCAGGCAAAGCCGGAGCCAGGTGCAACGCCGGTGGATCGAGTGCCGGGGCGGCATACCCTTGGAGGCGAATTAAAGGAGGAGGTGTCGGCCGCAGGCCGACGCCGGGGGACATTCGCCGGAAAGGGTATGGCGCCCCGGCGCTCGATCCACCGGCACCCGCTGTAGCCCCCGCCAGCCCTTGCCCCACGGGCCTCCAGCGTGCCCCCGGTCACGACGTCATCAAGCTGTAACAAAAACATCATTTCATAGCAGCGTCAGCCGGCGAGACCGGCCCCCTATCCCGCTACGGAGTGACGCATGAAACTGCATACGGCCGGCTTCGCCGCCCTTTCCCTGGCCATCGCGCTGGGCCTGTCCGCCTGCAAGCCGGCCGCCGAAGGCCAGGCAAACGCCCCGGCAGAAGGCGCCCCCGCCGCTGCTCCGGCCGCCGGCGACAAGCTGACCGCCGAAATTTCCGGCGCCGGCGCCTCCTTCATCTTCCCGCTGGTCTCCAAGTGGTCGGCCGACTACAACGCCGCCACCGGCGCCAAGGTCAACTACCAGTCGATCGGTTCGGGCGGCGGTATCGCCCAGATCAAGGCCGGCACGGTCGACTTCGGTTCTTCCGACAAGCCGCTGTCCAGCGAAGAGCTGGCCCAGGCCGGCCTGGGCCAGTTCCCGTCCGCCATCGGCGGCGTGGTCCCGGTGGTCAACATCGACGGCCTGGAAGCCGGCAAGCTGCGGCTGAGCGGCCCGCTGCTGGCCGATATCTTCCTGGGCAAGGTCAAGACCTGGAACGACCCGGCCATCGTGGCCGCCAACCCGGGCGTGAAGCTGCCGGACGGCAAGATCACCCTGGTCCACCGTTCGGACGGCTCGGGCACCACCTTCAATTTCTCCAACTACCTGTCCAAGGTCAGCCCGGACTGGAAGAGCAAGGTCGGCGAAGGCACCTCGGTGCAGTGGCCGGACGGCGTGGGTGGCAAGGGCAATGAAGGCGTGGCCTCGTACGTGAAGCAGATCAAGGGGTCGATCGGCTACGTCGAACTGGCCTACGCGCTGCAGAACGGCATGCCGTATGCCTCGATGCAGAACGCCGCCGGCAACTGGGTGCAGCCGACCGCGGAAACCTTCGGTGCCGCCGCAGCCAGCGCCGACTGGGCCAGCGCCAAGGACTTCAACCTGGTCATCACCAACGCCCCGGGCGACCAGGCGTGGCCGATCACCGCCACCAATTTCATGCTGATGCACAAGCAGCCCAAGGATGCCAAGCGCAGCAAGGACACCCTGGCGTTCTTCAAGTGGGCCTTCGAGAACGGCCAGGCCCAGGCCAATGAACTGCACTACGTGCCGCTCCCGGCGGAACTGGTGAAGCAGATCGAAGGTTACTGGACCGCTGAATTCAAATGATGCAACCCAGGCCCGCGCGCTGCGCGGGCCTGCCCCCTACCTAACGGGCCCCAGCCTTACCCATGAATGCCATCGCCCAGCCTGTTCCCGCACCGTCCACCCGCGACCTGCGTGACGCCCGCAATGACAAACTGTTCCGGTGGGTGCTGATCGCCACCGTCGTCCTGGTCCTGGTCGCCCTGGCCTGCGCCGCGCTCTCGATGCTGTGGGGCGGCCGCCATGCCCTGCAGGAGCAGGGCCTGAGCTTCTTCTATTCCTCCGACTGGAATCCGGTGGAGAACAAGTTCGGTGCGCTGGCACCGATCTACGGCACGTTGGTCACCGCCCTGATCGCGATGCTGATCGCGGTGCCGGTGAGCTTCGGCATCGCCTTCTTCCTCACCGAAGTGGCCCCGCGCTGGATGCGCGGCCCGGTCGGTACCGCCATCGAACTGCTGGCCGGCATCCCCTCGATCATCTACGGCATGTGGGGCCTGTTCGTGCTGGTCCCGGTGATGACCGAGTACGTCACCCCCGCCCTCAATGAAACCCTGGGCGAATGGCCGATCATCGGCCCGCTGTTCCAGGGCCCGCCGCTGGGCATCGGCGTGCTGACCGCCGGCTTCGTGCTGGCGATCATGGTCATTCCGTTCATCTCCTCGGTAATGCGCGAAGTGTTCCTGACCGTGCCGACCCGCCTGAAGGAATCGGCCTACGCGCTGGGCTCCACCAAGTGGGAAGTAAGCTGGGACATCGTGCTGCCCTACACCCGCTCGGCCGTGATCGGCGGCATCTTCCTCGGCCTGGGCCGTGCGCTGGGTGAAACCATGGCCGTGGCCTTCGTGATCGGCAACAGCGTGCGCCTGTCGCCGTCGCTGCTGGAACCGGGCACCACCATCGCCGCGCTGATCGCCAACGACTTCGGCGAGGCCACCGAGACCTATCGCTCGGCGCTGCTGCTGCTTGGCTTCGTGCTGTTCATCGTGACGTTCGTGGTGCTGGCAATCGCCCGCCTGATGCTGATGCGCCTGTCCCGCAAGGAGGGCAACTGATGAGCACCGCCGTCGCCAACAACCCGCAGCCGCTGTACCTGCGCCGCCGCATCGTCAACATCGTCGCGCTGCTGCTGTCCTGCCTGACCGCGCTGTTCGGCCTGTTCTTCCTGGGCTGGATCCTGTTCACCCTGGCCTCCAAGGGCCTGGCCGGGATCAACCTGGACCTGTTCACCAAGATGACGCCGCCGCCCATGCAGGAAGGCGGCCTGGCCAATGCCTTCTTCGGCAGCGCGGTGATGTGCGCGCTGGCGATCGCCATCGGCACGCCGCTGGGCGTGCTGGCCGGCACCTGGCTCGCCGAGTACGGCAACTTCCGCAAGGCCGGCACGGTGGTGCGTTTCGTCAACGACATCCTGCTGTCGGCACCGTCCATCGTGCTGGGCCTGTTCGTCTACACCCTGTACGTGATGCAGACCGGCGGCCAGTTCTCGGCCTTCGCCGGCGCGTTGTCGCTGTCCTTCATCGTGCTGCCGGTGGTGGTACGCACCACCGATGAAATGCTGCGCCTGGTGCCCTCGCAGATGCGCGAAGCGGCCCTCTCGCTGGGCATCCCGCAGTGGAAGGTCACCGTGCAGGTGCTGTACCGCAGTGCCGCCGCCGGCATCGTCACCGGAATCCTGCTCGCCCTGGCACGCATCTCCGGCGAAACCGCGCCACTGCTGTTCACCGCCTTCGGCAACCAGTACTGGAACAGCAACGTGTTCCAGCCGATGGCGAGCGTGCCGGTGGTGATGAACCAGTTCGCCGGCAGCCCGTACGAATCCTGGCAGACGCTGGCCTGGGCAGGCGCCCTGGTGCTGACCCTGTTCGTGCTGCTGGTAAGCCTTTCGGCGCGCGGCATCCTGCTGCGCAACCGTATCTCCCATGACTGACCTTTCCGCGGACACCGCCATGAACGACCTCACCAATGCCGTGCCGATGCAGCGCATCGCGGTGCCGGCCTCGCATGAATCGCTGGGCAACCCGGCGCCGATCAAGCTGGCCGCCCGTGGCCTGGATTTCTACTACGACAAGTTCCATGCACTGAAGAACATCAGCCTGGAAGTGCCCGAGAAGCGCGTCACCGCGCTGATCGGTCCCTCCGGCTGCGGCAAGTCCACCCTGCTGCGCATCTTCAACCGCATCTACGCGTTGTACCCGAAGCTGGAAGCGCGCGGCGAAGTGCTGCTGGATGGTGAGAACATCCTCTCGCCCAAGTACCCGATGAACCGCCTGCGCAGCAAGGTCGGCATGGTGTTCCAGAAGCCGGTGCCGTTCCCGATGACCATCTTCGAGAACGTCGCCTACGGCATCCGCCACCACGAAAAGCTGTCCAAGGCGGACATGAACGACCGCGTCGAACATGCGCTGCGCCAAGGTGCGCTGTGGGACGAAGTGAAGGACAAGCTCGGCCAGAGCGCGCTGGGCCTGTCCGGTGGCCAGCAGCAGCGCCTGTGCATCGCCCGTGCCGTGGCCCTGCGCCCGGACGTGCTGCTGCTCGACGAGCCGACCTCGGCGCTGGACCCGATCTCCACCAGCCGCATCGAGCAGCTGGTGGAAGAGCTCAAGCACGACTACACCATCGTGATCGTGACCCACAACATGCAGCAGGCCGCGCGCGTGTCCGACTACACCGCCTTCATGTACCTGGGCGACCTGATCGAACACGACCGCACCGAAGTGATCTTCTCGCAGCCGAACAAGCAGCAGACCGAGGATTACATCACCGGGCGGTTCGGCTGAGCCAGGCCGTTCGCGCGACGATGCCACCAACCAGACAATCGAGCACATCACAATGAACATTCCGAACGACCACATCGTCAAGAGCTACGACGAAGAACAGCAGCGGCTGGTGGCCGAAATCGTGCGCATGGGCGAAATGTCCGTGGCGCAGCTGGAAGCGGCGCTGGACGTGATCGAGCGCCGCGACGACAACGCCGCCCAGCGCATCATCGCCAACGATGAGGCGATCGACAGCCTGGAGCAGCAGATCAGCCATGACGTGATGCGCCTGGCGCTGCGCGGCCCGATGGCGCGCGACCTGCGCGAGATCCTGGCCGGCCTGCGCATCCCGGCCGACATCGAGCGGATCGGCGACTATGCGGCCAACGTCGCCAAGCGCTCGATCGCGCTGAGCAAAGTGCCGCCGCTGCCGCAGATCCAGGGACTGCGGTCGCTGGGCCGGCTGGCCGCACAGCAGGTGCGGCGTGCCATCGAGGCCTACCGCGACAACGACGCCGCCGCCGCGCTGGCGCTGCGCGAGGACGATGCCCGGCTGGACGCGCAGTACACCGCGCTGTTCCGCGAGCTGCTGACCTACATGATGGAAGACCCGCGCAACATCACCCCGTGCACCCACCTGCTGTTCATGGCCAAGAACCTGGAACGCGTGGGCGACCACGCCACCAACATCGCCGAGAACGTGTGGTTCCTGGTGCACGGCGAGCAGGCGCTGCCGCCGCGCGAGAAGCGCGACGAGACCAGTACCGAACGCCTGTAAGCACGCGCCGGCGCGTGTTACACACCGATACAGGCCGATACTGCGTGTCGGCCTTTTTTAATCGCCTATTCAGCTAAAAAATCCCACTCTGGACCTGCGTTCCACCCCACCGCTCCAGAGGGCCTGCACCATGAAACGTTTCCTCGCCGCTACGCTGTCGCTGACCCTGCTTGCCGCGACCGGTTCCGCCTTCGCCGCCCCGCCCCACCATGACGACCGCGACAACCGCGACCGCCATGACCAGCGCGATGACCGCAACCATGGCCCGTCGCGCGGGCACGACCGCCACGATCCGCCGCGCCGTGGCGGCCACCTGGACAAGGATCATCGTGGCGCGTACGTAAGCGACTACAAGCGCCACGGCCTGCATGCGCCCAAGCGCGGCCAGCAGTGGCGCAAGGTAGATGACCGCTACGTGCTGATCGCGGTCGCCACCGGCCTGATCGCCGACGTGGTGCTCAACGGCCGTTGATTCACTGGCGACAGCCCAGTCCACGCGACGCGCCGGGACCTCCCGGCGCGTCTGCGTTTGCGGCCGGGTCATCGCCGTCCCGGAGTGTCGCGAACATCCTGTGATGTCGCGAACGCACCATTGGTACTGAATCGCCCCTGTCTCAGACCGGCGACCCGCGCATCCTTGCGGCCCCGCGCACGCTCTTATCCTGTGCCACGTTGAACAGGATCCGCCGACCGCATGCACCGCCTCTGCCCGCACGAACTTGCCGCCGCCCATCGCGGCGACCGCGCCGCGCTGGACCGCGTCCTGCGCCATTCGCGCCAGCACCTGCGCCGCTATGCCGAGTACCACTGTGTCATCAACGATGTCGAGGACGCGGTGCAGGAAAGCCTGATCACCGTTTCACGACGGTTGTGCGACCTGCGCCTGGTCGAGTGTTTCACCTCGTGGGCGTTCCGCATCGTCAAGCGCGAGTGCAACCGGCTCAAGCGTGCGCGCTGCCAGTGGCGGCACGAAGAACTGCGCGAGGAGATCCTGCCGCCGGCCCAGCGCGACAACCTGGACCTGCGCCGCGATTGCGCCGCTGCGCTCGAATCGCTGCCCGCCCATTACCGCGAAGTGATCCTGCTGCGCGACCTGGAGGGGTTGTCGATCGCCGAACTGGCCGCGCGGTTGGCCACTACCCCCGAAACCATCAAGGCCCGGCTGCACCGCGCCCGCGTCATGGCCCGCGAGTACCTGGCCTGATGTTCCCCGCGTGCCGGCAATCCGGCATGCTTCCCCGGCAACACCCCTGCCCATGAAAGGGCATTACAAGGAGCTTTGCGCATGACCCTCTCCACCAAACACGCTTCCCTGCTGGCCTGTGCCGCGCTTGCCGGCGGCCTCGGCCTGGCCGGGACCGCCTCGGCCCTGTCGATGACCGACCTGGCCCAGGGCTACGCCCTGGCTGCCCAGGCCGCGCCCAAAGCCGATTCCAAGACAGCCGAAGGCAAGTGCGGTGCCGACAAGGCCACCTCGCATGCTGCCGACAAGAAGCCCGCGGAGGGCAAGTGTGGCGAAGGCAAGTGTGGCGCCGACAAGACCAAGGCCAAGCCTGCGCCTGCCGCCAAGAAGACCGCAGAAGGCAAGTGCGGCGAAGGCAAGTGCGGTGCCGGGCACTGATCCGCGCACCCGCGTGAGCCCTGCACGCCCACTGCCGTTGCCTGCAACGGCGGTGGGACTGGGGCTGCGCCGCGCCCTGCTCGATGACCTGGAACAGGCACCGCCGGGCGATTTCGATTTCCTCGAGTGCGCGCCGGAGAACTGGATCGGGCTGGGCGGCGTGATGGGCGAGCGCCTGCGCGGGCTCAGCGCGCGCCATCCCCTGACCTGCCATGGACTGTCACTGTCGCTGGGCGGCAGCGCGCCGCTGGACGTGGCGTTCATCGACCAGGTCGGGCGTTTCCTGGACGCGCACGATGTGCGCCTCTACAGCGAACACCTGAGCTACTGCAGCGACGACGGCCACCTGTACGACCTGCTGCCGCTGCCGTTCACTGACGAGGCCATCCGCCACACCGCGGCCCGCATCGCACAGGTGCAGGACCGGCTGGGCCGGCGCATCGCAGTGGAGAATGTATCCACCTACCTCACCCCGCATGCGGCGATGAGCGAACTGGCATTCACCACGGCGGTGCTGCAGGAAGCGGACTGCGACCTGCTGCTGGACGTCAACAATGTCTACGTCAACGCCATCAACCATGGCTTCGACCCCGTCGCGTACATCGACGGCCTGCCTGCCGAACGCATCGTCTGCCTGCATGTGGCCGGGCACTTCGATGAAGCCGATGACCTGAAGATCGACACCCATGGCAGCCCCGTGGTGGGGCCGGTGTGGGCGCTGCTGGAACATGCCTGCGCCCGGTTCGGCCCGCGCCCTGGCCTGCTCGAACGCGACTTCAACCTGCCGCCGTATGCCGGACTGCAGGCGGAGCTGCGGCAGATGCGCCGCATCCTGGATGCGGCGGCATGAGCGACCTGTTGCGTGACCAGCAGTTCGCCCTGACCCGCCACCTGCGCGATCCGGCGCATGAACCGTCGCCTCCCGACCTGGAGCCGCGGCGGCTGCAGATCTACCGCGATCTGCTGTTCAACAACCTGCAGGCGCTGCTGGGCAGCAGTTTCCCGGTACTGCTGCAGATGCTGGACGGCGCGGAATGGCAGGCGCTGTGCCGGCGCTACTTCATCGAGCACCGCTGCGCCTCGCCGTTGTTCACCGAGGTCGCTGCCGAGTTCGTGCAGTGGCTGCAGCGGCAGGACACGCTGCCGCGTCCGTTCCTGGCCGAGCTGGCGCATTACGAATGGGTGGAACTGGCCTTGCAGTCGCAGGATGCGCTGCCGCTCGAACCGCCTCGTCCGGATATCGATGCCTGGCGCTGCCTGCTGCAGCGTTCCCCGTTGGCATGGCCTTTGGCGTACCAGTGGCCGGTGCAGCAGATCGGGGCAGCCTTCCAGCCGGTGGACCCGCCGCCCGAACCGACCTTCCTGCTGGCACGCCGGCTGGCCGATGGCCGCATCGTGTTTTCGCAGCTCAGCCCGTTGGCGTGGCAGCTGCTGATCCAGATGCAGGCCCCCGGACACCGCAGCGGCGCCGCGCACCTTGCGCAGCTGGCCGAGGCGAATGGACTGGACGCGGCCGGGCTGGAACCGGCCGGACGTGCCCTGTTGGCGCAGTTGCTCGCGACCGGCGTGATCGGTCCTGCCCGGTCCCCAACCCACGGCTGAACGATGCCGCCGGCGCCCGCATCGTTCATCGCGCCCCGGCCCTCTTCAAGGGACCTCCACTTACCGGGCTGTCCCCATGCATTTCCCCCGCTGCCTTGCTTCCACCCTGCGCCCCCGTCTTGATGGACTCGGCGCCTGGCTTGCGCCACTGGGACTGCGCGTGCTGCTGGCCTGGGAATATCTGGAATCCGGGCTGGAGAAATGGCGCGGGGTGAACTGGTTCGACAACGTGCAATCGCACTTTCCGCTGCCACTGCGCTGGTTGCCGGCCGAGTTCAATTGGCAGGCGGCGACGTGGATCGAACTCATCGGCGGCATCTGCCTGCTGCTGGGCGTGGCCACCCGGGCCACCGCGGCGCTGCTGATCGGGCTGACGGTAGTGGCAACCGCCGCCGTCCATTGGCCTGCGCAGTGGGACTCGCTCGCCTCGCTGGCGCAGGGCTATGCGATCAGCGACCAGGGCCAGGGCAACTTCAAGCTGCCGCTGTTGTTCATCGCCATGCTGCTGCCGCTGCTGTTGCAGGGCGCCGGGCGGCTGAGCGTGGATGGCTGGCTGCGCCGGGATCCGCGCGGCCGGGCCGACGCGCTGGCCTGGGGCGGATTGGCGCTGGTCGCCGCCTGGCCGCTGGGGTGGCTGCTGCCGGGTCCCGCCCTGGTGTTGGCCACAGTTGGCACCGCCTTGCTTGGCGTGGCGGTCTGGCATCGCCGCCATGGGACGGTCAGGCCGCTCTGCTAAACTCGCTGCATGACTCAAGACCCCACCCAGACCACCGGCGCGCCGGTGGCCGCTGAAGACATGCCCTCTGCCGCCCAGCGCATGATGGCGACCCGCTTCCGTGGCTTCCTGCCGGTGGTGGTGGATGTGGAAACCGGCGGCTTCGACAGCCAGCGCCATGCGCTGCTGGAGATCGCCGCGGTGCCGATCGAAATGGACGACAACGGCCTGCTCTTTCCCGGGCAGACCGCCAGCGCCCACGTGGTGCCGGCCGAAGGGCTGGACATCGACCCGAAGTCGCTGGAGATCACCGGCATCATCCTCGACCATCCGTTCCGGCTGGCCAAGGCGGAAAAGGACGCGCTGGACCACATCTTCGCGCCGGTGCGCGCGGCGGTGAAGAAGTACGGCTGCCAGCGCGCCATCCTGGTCGGCCACAACGCGCACTTCGACCTGGGCTTCATCAATGCGGCGGTGAACCGGGTCGGGCACAAGCGCAACCCGTTCCACCCCTTCAGCGTGTTCGACACGGTGACCATGGCCGGCATCGCCTATGGCCAGACCGTGCTGGCGCGGGCGGCCACGGCTGCCGGTCTTGGGTGGGATGCGGAAGAAGCGCATAGCGCGGTGTATGACACCGAGCAGACCGCGAAGCTGTTCTGCAAGATCGCCAACGCCTGGCCGCGCCCCTGATCAGCCGATCGCGGTGCGGTCGCGGCCTTCGCTCTTGGCACGGTACAGCGCGCGGTCGGCGCGCTGGTAGAGCAGCATCGGGGTGCGGTCCCCGGCCTCCAGTTCGACCAGCCCGGCGCTGAAGGTCACCTGCAGGCCCGGTACGCCGGCCCAGTCCGGATGGTCATGGAACAGCCCGCGCAGGCGCGCGCAGACCTGTGCCGCTTCGGCCAGGCGGGTGTCGTTGAGCAGCACCGTGAATTCCTCACCGCCGGTGCGCGCGGGCATGTCCGAATCACGGCAGGCCGACGCGATCACCCGCGCCACCTCGGTCAGCACCACGTCGCCCACGCTGTGGCTGTGCTGGTCGTTCACTTCCTTGAAGTGGTCGATGTCCAGCACCACCAGGCACAGCGGGTGGCCGCTGCGTTGCGAGCGGGCGAAATCGCGCGCGAGCGCTTCGTCGAACGCGCGGCGGTTGGGCAGCCCGGTCAGCGCATCCTCGCGCGCCTGCCGCTCGAACTGTTCGGCCTGCACTGCCAAACGCGCGGCCAGCTGGGTCTTCTCTTCGTTCAACGCCTGCAGGCTGGCGGTCTGCGCCTTGAGGTCGCGGGTGGCGGCATCGACCTTGCGTGCCAGGCGTACGTTGCTGGCCTTGTAGCGCTTGATCAGGTAGCGGTACAACGCCACCAGCCCGGCCAGCAGCAGCAGGCCGCAGATGAACTGCACGCTGCGCCGCTGCCACAGGAACGGTTCCACCGTGAACGACCACACCGCCTCGCTGTCGCCCCAGGCGCCGCCCGGGTGGGCCGCAGACACGTGCAGGGTGTAATCGCCCGGCGGCAGGCCGATGAACTCCACGCTGCGCTGCTGGCCGCGTTCGATCCACGCGCTGTCCAGGCCTTCCAGCCGGGTGCGGTAGCGGATGCGTTCGGACATGAGATAGCTCAGGCCCACGTAGCTGATGCTGAGCCGGCGCCCGCCGGGCAGCGTGTTGTGGTTGGCGCCCTGCCAGTGCAGCGGCACGCCATCGACCAGCACCGTCTCGATCGCCGCCGGCGGTGCCAGCCGTTCGCGGAAGCGCTGCAGGCGCAGCGGGTCCACCGTGCTGAGGCCGCCGGCGGTAACCACCCAGAACGTGCCGTCCTGGCGCAGGATCGCCGAGGGGCCGGAGCTGCCGTTGGCCTGCGAATTGGCCATGCCGTCGATTTCGTTGTAATGCTCGACCTCGATCCGCCGCGTGCGCCCGTCGGCCACGTCGTTGAGCATGGCCATGTCGGTGCGCAGCACGCCACGGTTGCTGCTGATCCAGACGTTGCCGACCCGGTCCGGTACCAGCTGGAACACGGTATCGACCGGCATGCCCTGCTCCAGCCCCACCCGTGACAGGGTGCCGTCCTGGTAGCGGTACAGGCCGCGGTCGCTGCTGATCCACATCGCATCGCCGATCTGCTGGAAACCGAACACACTGCGACCGCCGCCCAGCGGAGCCAGGTCGATGCGTTGCACGTGGTCGCCGCGCAGCACGCTGATGCCTTCGATGGTGCCCACCCACAGGTCGCCTTCGGCATCGTGGGCCAGCGCGGTGACCAGGCCGGTGGGCATGCCCGGCACGGTCGGCACGGTTACCCCGTTGGCATCGAGCCGGGCGACGCCCTTCTGGGTACCGGCCCATACAGCGCCTTCGCGATCCACGCTCATCGCGCGGATGTTGCCGCCGAGCAGGCCGTCGTCGGCACCGTAGCTGCGCAGCATGCGGCCCTGCCCGTCCAGGTGCAGGATGCCGTCTCCAAACGTCCCCACCCACAACCCGCCTGCATGGTCCTGGGCCAGGCTCAGCACCGACGGCGTCTTGCCGCCGCGGTTGCGCAGCGGCACCGGATGGAACACGCCCTGTGCGTCGCGCCGGTCCAGGCCACTGGCACTGCCCACCCACAGCTGGCGGTCACGGTCTTCCAGCACGGTGCGCACGTAATCGCCGCTGAGCCCGTCACGCTCGGTGAAACTGCTGAACAGCGTTTCGCGCAACCGGTACAGGCCGCCGTTGGCACCAACCCAGATGCTGCCTTCGGCGTCTTCGCGCAGGCTCACCACCCTGCCCCCGGGCAGTGAAAGCCCGGCCGGCAAGCGCTCCACTCCGTGCCGCGACAGGCGCAGCAGCCCCTGGTTTTCGGTCCCCAGCCACAGGTCGCCGTGGCGGTCCTGCAGCATCGAGGTGATGTGCATGCCCGGGGCCAGGCGGTGCTGCAATTGCGGCATGCCATCGAGCATGCGGTAGATGCGCTCGCCAGCCACGATCCACAGCACGCCGTCGGGTGCGCGGTAGGGCCACACCAGGCCGTGGCCGAGGCCGTAGCTCTCCGGTGCGCGGCGCAGCACGCCGTCGGTGCCGCGCACCACCAGGCCGTCCAGCGTGCCCACCCAGACCCGGTCCTGCGCATCCACCACCAGCTTGGTGAAGCTCATGGCCATCGGCACGTCGGCCGGCGGCTTCTGGTAGTCGAAGTGGCCGTCGCGGGTCAGGCTGCCGATGCCATTGCCCTCATACAGCAGCCAGAGCCGGCCATGGCTGTCCATCTGCATGGCCTGGATCAGCACCTGCGGGGCCGGCGGCTGGTGTGCGAACACCTGCCAGCGGCCGTCGGCGCTGCGCCGGGTGACGTTGCCGCGCGAATCGCTGATCCACAACCCGCCCTCGCGGTCGACGAACAGCGCGCCCACCCCGTTGTCGCGCAGGCCCGGCCGGGTGCTGCGGTCGAACACGGTGAAGTCCAGCCCGTTGTAGCGCACCAGCCCTTCCCAGGTGGCGAACCACAGGTGGCCCTCCGGCGTCTGCGCGATGTCACGCAGCGAGTTGTGCGGCAGGCCGTTGCGCGAGGTCCAGACATCGATGGCGTAGTCGCGCAGCGGCGGGGGGCCATCCTGCGCGGCCGATGTGGCCGGTACCCCGAACAACAGGCACAGCAACACCAGCGCCAGGCACAGGCGCTGCACGGTCACTACTGCATGTACCGGCCGCCACCGGTTCCCGCCTCCCCCTTGGCTCATCCGTCAGGATCCGCCAGGGGCGCGGGAAGGGCACGGCGCGGACAGCGCGGCGCCGGGGTGGAAACCAGCCAGATCGGGCGCACTCATGCGGCGAATACGGGCGGGGGTTGCCCATAGTAGGCAAAACCGCGCCCGTTTGCCTCCTGTGCGATCAGCCGGCGCGGGGTGCCGGCGGGCGCGGTGGCGCCGGCCAGTGCACGACGGCCTCCAGCCCGCCCTGCGGATGGTTGCGCAGGTGCAGGGTGGCGCCGTCCTTCTCGGCCAGCGCGCGGGCGATGGTCAGCCCCAGCCCGGCCCCACCCGTCGCCCGCGAGCGCGAGGTTTCCAGGCGCACGAACGGGTCGAACACGGTTTCCAGGTCGTCCTCGGCCAGGCCTGGACCGCTGTCGCGCACCCGAACCCGCACCCCGTCCGCGCCCTGCTCGACCCGCACCCGGGCCGTGCCGCCGTAGCCCAGCGCGTTGTCCATCAGGTTGGAGAACAACCGGTGCATGGCCAGCGGGCGCAGCATCAGCACCGCGCCACTGCCCTGCTCGAAACGGGCGTCGGCGCCGGCCTCGACCGCGTCCTCGACGAGGCTTTCCAGCAGCGAATCCAGGTCCAGCGCGGCGCGTGGCTCGGCGCTCTCGGCGCTGCGGGCCAGTTCCAGGCCCTCGCGGATGAGCGCCTGCATCGCACCCAGGTCGCCGATCAGGCGCTCGCGCAGGGCTTCGTCGGTTACGTTTTCCAGCCGCAGCCTCAGGCGGGTCACCGGGGTCTGCAGGTCATGGGTGATCGCCGCCAGCATCTGGGTGCGCTCACCCAGCGTGCGCTGCAGGCGCTTCTGCATGGCGTTGAAGGCTTCGGCGGCGCGGCGGACTTCCAGCGGCCCGGTCACCGGCAATGGCGCACGCTGCAGGTCGTCGCCCAGCTCGGCCGCGGCCGAGGCCAGCCGCTGCAGCGGCGCGCTGGCGATGCGCGCAACCACGTAGGCCAGCACGCCGATCGCCAGCACCAGCAGGGTCAGGAACAGCGGGTCCACCGCGAGGATGCCGTTGTGGGCGATGGCCGGCGATTCCAGCGCCAGCGACAGCACCGTGCCGTCGCTGAGCGGGACCTGCACCGCGCGGCACTTGGGCGGGATGAAGGCCGGGTCGCGTTCGTGCGGCGGCCGGCGCCGCTGCTGCTGCGGAGGGGGCGGCAACAGTTCCTGCGCCTTGGGCAGGCACGAACGGAACGAGGTGAAATGCACGGTGGCATGCGCCACCGGGCCCGGGCGGTCGTCGAGGATGCCCATCAACGCCGCATCCTCGCGCCCCAGCCGCGCCCCTTCGGGCAGGCTGCGCACCGCCGGCCCGCCCACCGTCAGCAGCCGGTCGCGCAGTTCCGGGTCGCCGTCGAGCATGTTGACGAAGCCCTGCAGCCGATCGGCGATGCGGTTGAGGTTCTGCCGCTCGAATTCCTGCTGCCGCTTGGCACTGGCCAGCATGGTGGCACCGACGGCCGCCACGCTCATGCCCAGCAGCAGGATCACGAACAGCCGACCGACCATCGAGGCGAAGAAGCGGCGCAGGCGCATCATTCCAGCGTGACCGCCGTGGCCAGCACATAGCCTTCATTGCGCACGGTCTTGATCAGGCCGTCGCTGCCACCGTCATCGGCCAGCTTGTTGCGCAGCCGGCTGACCTGCAGGTCGATCGCACGGTCCTGCGATTCGTAGCTGCGCCCGCTGCTGAGCGATACCAGCTGCTCACGCGAGAGCACCTTGTTGGCATGCCCGACGAACACCCGCAGCAGCCGGAACTCGGCACCGGACAGCACCACCACGCGCCCGTCCGGGTCGACCAGATGGCGGTGCTCCAGGTCGAAGATCCAGTGCGAGAAGCGCGCGCGGCGGATCGCCAACGGCTCCAGGTTGGCCGGCAGCGCCTCGGTTCGGCGCAGCACGTTGCGGATGCGCGCGAGCAGTTCGCGCGGTTCGAACGGCTTGCCGAGGTAATCGTCTGCGCCCATTTCCAGGCCGAGCACGCGGTCGATCGGCTCGCTGCGTGCGGTGAGCATGATCACCGGCGTGGTCGAGCGCGCGCGCAGGTCGCGGCACAGGGTCAGGCCATCCTCGCGCGGCAGGTTGAGGTCGAGCACGATCAGGTCCACGTGCTCGCGTTCCAGCACCTGGCGCATGCCCTGGCCATCGCTGGCGGTGCTGACCTGGTAGCCGGCACGACCGAGCTGTTCGGCCAGCAGCTGGCGGATGTCGTTGTCGTCATCGACGATCAGCAGGCGTTGCATCGTAGTGGTGTTCTCCATGCGGCGATGATCCCCTGTCGGGAGCTGAACCGCATCCTCTGGTTTGCGTACGCATGTTTCAAGGCATGCACACGATACAGAAGGACACGTCGGACCGGGGCGTGGTTACGTCCTGTTACATGCCGTGCGTTGAGCCCTCCACAGGCGCTCTTCACAATGCTGACAACGCCGCACGCCGGCCTGTCGAGTTGACGATCATCGTGAAGTCCCGCCTGCCTACCACCCGTCGCGGCCGCGTGCTGCTGTTGATCGCCCTGGCCCTGCTGGTGTGCGGCATTGTCGCATGGACCCTGCGCAAGCCGGGCGCCCCCACCCTGGCCACCAGCCCGGTGACCCGCGGCGACCTGGAACAGACCGTGGAAGCCACCGGCGTGATCGATGCCTACAAGCTGGTCAGCGTGGGTGCGCAGGCCTCGGGCCAGATCAAATCGCTGAAGGTGCAGCTGGGCGATACCGTCAGGCAGGGCGACCTGATCGCCGAGATCGACGCCACCACCCAGCGCAACGCCGTGCTCAATGCACAGGCATCGCTGGACCAGGTCACCGCCCAGCGCGCGGTGCAGCAGGCCACCCTGCGCCAGGCCGAACTGGAATTCGCGCGCCAGCAGGAGATGCTGGCGGCCGAAGCCACCTCGCGTGCGGAGTTCGACAGCGCCGAGGCCGCGCTCAAGACCGCCCGTGCGCAGGTCAAGGCCTATGACGCGCAGATCCAGGGCCGCCAGACCGAGCTGGGCACGGCCAATGCCAACCTCGCCTACACCCGCATCACCGCGCCGATGGACGGCACCGTGGTCGCCGTGGTGGCCGAAGAAGGCCGCACCGTGAATGCCAACCAGACCGCACCGACCATCGTGATGCTGGCGCGGCTGGACCTGGTGACGGTCAATGCCGAGGTCTCCGAAGCGGACGTGGTCAAGATCAAGGCCGGCATGCCGGTGTACTTCACCACGCTGGGCGACCCGGACCGCAAGTACCACGCCACCCTGCGCCAGATCAATCCGGCGCCGTCGTCGATCGCCAGCGACAGTTCCAGCAGTTCCAGTTCGTCCAGTTCCAGCTCCAGTACGGCGGTGTATTACAACGCCCTGTTCGACGTGGAGAACCCGGACGGCACGCTGCGCATCGACATGACCGCGCAGGTGTCGGTGCTGCTCAAGCAGGCCAGGGGCGTGCTGATCATTCCGTCGGTGGCGCTGGGGCCGAAATCGCGCGATGGCCAATACGTGGTGCGCGTGGCCGATGCCGATGGCATGCCGCAGCCGCGCAAGGTCAGGATCGGCATCAACACCGGTTCCAGCGTGGAGGTGCTGTCTGGGCTGAAGGAAGGCGAGAAGGTCGTGGTCGGCGAAGGCAGTGCCACCCCGGCCGCGTCCGGCAGCGGCAACCGCGGTGGCGCGCAGATGCGCATGGGTGGCCCGGGCATGGGGCCGCGTCGATGAAGACCGCTCCCACGGGCGCGCCGCTGCTGCGGCTGCGCGACCTGCGTCGCGAATTCCCGGCCGGCGACGAGACCATCGCCGTACTGCGCGACGTCAACCTGGACATCGCCGCCGGCGAAATGGTGGCCATCGTCGGCCAGTCCGGCTCGGGCAAGTCGACGCTGATGAACATCCTCGGCTGCCTGGACCGCCCCACTCGCGGCAGCTACCAGGTGGCCGGCCGTGAGACCGGCAGCATGCTGCCGGACGAGCTGGCCGAATTGCGCCGCGAACATTTCGGCTTCATCTTCCAGCGCTACCACCTGCTCGGCGACCTCGACGCGCGCGGCAACGTGGAAGTGCCGTCGGTGTATGCCGGCAGCCCGGCGCCGGTGCGCAGCGCGCGCGCCGAACAGCTGCTGCAGCGGCTGGGCCTGGGCGACCGCATGCGGCACAAGCCGGGCCAGCTGTCCGGTGGCCAGCAGCAGCGCGTGTCGATCGCACGGGCGCTGATGAACGGTGGCGAGGTGATCCTGGCCGACGAGCCGACCGGCGCGCTCGACACGAAATCCGGTGAGGAAGTGATGGGCATCCTTGGCGAGCTGCATGCCGAAGGCCACACCATCATCATCGTCACCCACGACATGTCGGTGGCCGAGCACGCCCAGCGCATCATCGAGATCCGCGACGGCGAGATCATCGCCGACCGCGTCAACCCCAAGGCACCCAGCTACCGTGCACAGCGCACGCCGACCGTGGCCGCCACCAAGGGCCACAGCTGGCGCGCCGCGCGCGATCGCTTCACCGAAGCGTTCCGGATGGCGCTGCTGGCAATGAACGCGCACCGCCTGCGCACCTTCCTGACCATGCTCGGCATCATCATCGGCATCGCCTCGGTGGTATCGGTGGTGGCGATGGGCAACGGCTCGCAGCAGCAGATCCTGCAGAACATCAGCGCGCTGGGCACCAACACCATCGACGTCTACCCCGGGCGCGGCTTCGGCGACATGCGCTCGGCAAGAGTGCAGACGCTCAAGGCCAGCGATGCCGATGCGCTGTCGCGGCAGAGCTACATCGACAGCGTCACCCCCAGCGTGTCCTCTTCGGTCACCGCGCGCTACCGGAACCAGTCGGCCACCGCACAGGTCAGCGGCGTGGGGGAGCAGTTCTTCCGGGTCAAGGGCGTGACCCTGAGCGCAGGCAGCTTCTTCGACGCCGATGCGGTGAAGGGGCTGGCGCAGGTGGCCGTGATCGATGAGAACACCCGCACCCAGTTCTTCCCCAATGGCGCCGACCCGGTCGGCCAGGTGATCCTGCTGGGCAACGTGCCGGTGCGCGTGATCGGCGTGGCCCAGCGCCAGAGCATGGGCTTTGGCAGCAGCACCAGCCTGTCGATCTGGGTGCCCTACACCACGGTGATGTCGCGCATGCTCGGCCAGAGCCATGTCTCCAGCATCACCGTGCGGGTGGACGATGCCACCCCGATGGATGCGGCGCAGGCCGCCATTTCCAGGCTGCTGGTCATGCGCCATGGCACGGAGGACTTCTTCCTCAGCAACAGCGCCGAGATCCGCGACACCATCGAGCAGACCACCCGCACGATGACGCTGCTGATCAGTGCGATCGCGGCCATCGCGCTGCTGGTCGGCGGCATCGGGGTGATGAACATCATGCTGGTGTCGGTCACCGAGCGCACCCGCGAGATCGGCGTACGCATGGCGGTGGGCGCGCGACAGAGCGACATCCGCCAGCAGTTCCTGATCGAAGCAGTGCTGGTCTGCCTGCTCGGCGGCCTGCTGGGCGTGGGCCTGTCGCTGGTGGTGGGCTGGGTGTTCGACACCTTCGCCCCTGATTTCAGGATGCTGTTCTCCACTGCCTCGATCGTGGCCGCGTTCGCGTGCTCCAGTCTGATCGGCGTGGCGTTCGGCTTCCTTCCGGCACGCAATGCGGCCCAACTCGATCCCGTGGAGGCGCTGGCGCGCGAATGAAGACGTCCATCCTGTTATCCACCACCCTGCTGCTGTCGGCCTGCGTCAGCACCGGCCAGTACCAGGTCGACCCGCCCAGCGTGCCGGCCGTGTACGCCCGTGGCGATGCGCAGCGCAACGCGCCTGTGGAAACCTCCAATGCACCCTCCCCGCTGCGGACCGACGTGCGCGACGACGCCTGGTGGACCGGCTTCGGCGACCCGCGGCTGGACCGCGTGATCGCGCGTGCGCTGCAGGCCAACACCGACCTGGCCTCGGCCGGGCTGGCGGTGCAGCGCGCACGCCTGCAGGCCGGGCTGAGCGACAACGCGCTGTGGCCGCAGCCGTCGGGCAGCGTCGGCAGCAGCGGCAATCGCCCGATCGACCAGGGCGCCGACTGGAACCGCAGCAGTTCGGCCGGGGTCTCGCTGCAGTGGGAAATCGACCTGTGGGGCCGCCTGCGCACCCAGCGCGACATCGCGCAGTGGGAAGCCCAGGCCAGCGAGGAAGACCTGCAGAACACGGCACTGCTGGTGATCGGCGACGTGGCCACGCAGTACTGGACCCTGGCCTACCTCAACCAGTCCATCGCGGCCGGCGAAGCGAACCTGGCACGCCTGCAGCGTACCCGGGAGCTGGTGCAGGCGCGCTTCAACGCGGGCGCGGTCTCACGGCTTGAAGTGCGACAGGCGACCCAATCATTGGAAGCGCAGCGCGCCGCGCAGAGCGCGCTGGAGCAGCAGCGCGTGGCCAGCCGCAATGCGCTGACCGTGCTGCTGGATGGCCAGCCATGGCCGCAGGCCGACGAACCGCAGGCGCTGGACGGCGCCGGCAGCCCGGCCATCGCCGAAGGCCTGCCGGCCGACCTGCTGGGCCGGCGCCCGGACCTGCGCGCAGCCGAGCTGCGCCTGCGCAAGAGCCTGAAGAACATCAAGGTGACCGCCACCAGCTACTACCCGGCCTTGAGCCTGACCGGCGGGGTGAGCAGCGGCGCGACCACGCTGTCGGATGTGCTGAAGAACCCGGTGGCCTCCCTGGGTGCGGGGCTGTCGCTGCCGTTCCTCAACCTCCGCCAGGCGCAGCTGGATACGAAGATCGCCGGTACCGATTACCAGATCGCGGCCAACACCTTCCGGCGCACGCTGTACACGGCGCTGTCGGAGGTGGACAACGCGCTGTCGGCGCGCACCCAGTTCGCCACCCAGGTGGCGGCGTCGCAGGCGTCGTATGACGAAGCGGTGCAGATCGAGCGCATGTACGAAGTGCGTTACCGGGTCGGCGCCACCGACCTGCGCACCTGGCTGGAAGCGCAGCAGACCCGCCGCGACGCCGAACTGTCGCTGGCGTCGGTGAAGCAGAAACAGCTGGTCAACGACGTGACGCTGTTCAAGGCGTTGGGGGGCAGCGCCAACGGACCGGTTTGAAGCGGCGCGTCAGCTGCGCTGACGTACCGCTTCAAACAGGCTGACACCCGCAGCCACCGAGACGTTCAGGCTCTCGATGTCGCCCGGCATCGGGATCTTGACCAGGCCGTCGCAGTTCTCGCGGGTCAGGCGGCGCATGCCGTCGGCTTCGCCGCCCAGCACCAGCGCCACGTTGCCCTTCAGGTCGATCGAATACAGCGAGGTGGTGGCTTCGCCGGCCAGGCCGTAAATCCACACACCCTGCTTCTGCAGGTCCTTCAGGCAGCGCGACAGGTTGGTCACCGCCACCACCGGGATGCGGTCGGCGGCGCCGGCCGAGGTCTTGCGCACGGTGGCATTGACCGTGGCCGACTTGTCCTTGGGAATGATCACCGCAGTGGCACCGGCGGCCGCCGCGCTGCGCAGGCAGGCGCCCAGGTTGTGCGGGTCCTGCACCTCGTCCAGGATCAGCAGCAGGGCCTTGCCCTCGGCCGCCTCGACCAGGCCTTCCAGCTCGTTCTCACCGTAGGTGCGGGCTGCCTGGTAGCGCGCAGCCACGCCCTGGTGGCGGACCGAACCGCCCACGCCATCCAGCGCCTGGGTGTTCACCTTGCGCACGTCGATGCCCTTGCGGCGTGCGTTTTCCTCGATTTCGGTCAGCCGCGGATTCTTCGCGCTCGCCTCGATGAGCACTTCGCGGACGTTCTCGGCATCGTTCTCGATCGAGGAGGCGACGGCGTTGACGCCGACAATCCACTGGCTTTGCTTGCTCATTGCGGGGGCGGGACCGGTACAGGGGGTGGTAATGGTAGAGCATTGCCGGTCCGGCTGCCGCAGCGCCCGGCCCCTGCCCGGCCGCTCAACGGGGCCAGCGGGGGGTGTCGTGGTCCGGGTGCTGGTGGGAAACCAGCGTGCGCAGGCGCTCGGCGTCGGGGTCGTCTTCCTGCAGGATCACCTCGAGCGCGCCCAGCTCGTCCACGAATGGCAGCTTGGACTCGGTGCCGTACTGCACGGTCGGCGGCAGCCGTTCAGGCTGATCGAACGCACCGGCGGCCACGGCCATGCCGTCCTCGCCTTCGTAGGTCAGCGGCGTGCCGCAGTCGGCGCAGAAGCCCCGGCGGAAGTGGTTGGAGGACTGGAACCGGCGCGGCTCGCCCCGGGTCCACTGGAAATCGGCCCCGCGTACCGAGACCAGCGGCGCGTAGTACGCCCCGAAGGCCTTCTGGCACATCCGGCAGTGGCAGATGGAACGATCCGGCAGGGCGCCGCGGACATGGAAGCGGACCGCGCCGCATTGGCAACCGCCGGCGAATTCGGGAACCGGGTTCATGGGGCGCCTCCCCTCAGTATTTCTGCTTCTTCCGCTTGGCCGGCTGCCCGCGTGGCGGCAGCTGGGGTTCTTCGTCGCCCTTCTCTTCCACCAGCCGGAAGTCGATCTTGCGCTCTTTCCATGCTGGCCTTGAGCACCAGGATCCGCACACGGTCACCCAGGCGGTAGCTGGTGCCACGGCGTTCGCCGCTGAGCGTCTTGCGGGTCGCGTCGAACTGGTAATAGTCGTGCGGCAGCTGGGTGACATGGACCAGGCCGTTGACCTTGGAATCGTCCAGTTCCACGAACAGGCCGAAGCTGGTCACGCCGCTGATCACGCCGTCGAACTGGCCGCCCACGTGCTTTTCCATCCACGCCGCGCGGTAGCGCTCGTCGACCTCGCGCTCGGCCTCGTCGGCCCGGCGCTCGCGTTCGGAGCACTGCAGCGCCAGCGCGGCCATTTCGCGCTGGGTATAGGTGAACTTGTCCAGCGGCTTGCCACTCAGCGCATGCTTGATCGCACGGTGCACCAGCAGATCCGGGTAACGCCGGATCGGCGAGGTGAAGTGAGCATACGCATCCAGCGCCAGGCCGAAGTGGCCCTGGTTGTCCGGCGAGTACACCGCCAGGCTCTGGCTGCGCAGCAGCACCGATTCGATCAGCGCCGAATCGGGGCGCTCGCGCACCTTCTTGAGCAGCTTGGTGTAATCGCCCGGCTGCACCTTGGACCACGGCGGCAGGCTCAGCTTGAATTCCTTGAGGAACTCCAGCAGGTCCTCGAACTTGGCTTCCGGCGGCTTGGCGTGGTCACGGAACGGGGCCGGCACCTGCTTGTACAGCAGGTAGCGTGCGGCCTGCACGTTGGCCGCGATCATGCATTCCTCGATCAGCTTGTGCGCATCGTTGCGCACCAGCATGCCGGCCTGCGTGACTTCGCCGGTGTTGTCGAGCACGAAGCGAACTTCGGAAGATTCGAACTCGATGGCGCCACGGCGGGTGCGGGCCTTGGCCAGTACCTTGTAAAGCTGGTGCAGGCGCTCCACCTGCGGCAGCAGCGCACCGATGGCGTTGCGGGCGGCTGGATCGTTTTCGCCCACCGCCTGCCAGACCTGGGTGTAGGTCAGGCGCGCATGCGAGTTCATCACCGCTTCGTAGAAGCGCGAGTGGATGACTTCGCCGTCGCGGTTCACCTGCATGTCGCAGACGAAGCACATGCGGTCGACCTTGGGCATCAGCGAGCAGATGCCGTTGGACAGCGTCTCCGGCAGCATCGGCACCACGAAGCCCGGGAAGTACACCGAGGTGGCGCGCTTCTGTGCTTCGTCGTCCAGCGGCGTGCCGGGACGGACGTAGTTGGAGACGTCGGCAATGGCCACCACCAGGCGGAAGCCTTCGGCGTTGGGTTCGCAGTAGACCGCGTCGTCGAAGTCCTTGGCGTCTTCGCCGTCGATGGTGACCAGCGGCGTGCTGCGCAGGTCGACGCGGTCACCGATCATCGCCGGCTCCACCTGCATCGGCACGGAGGCGGCTTCGTCCAGCACCTGCTGCGGGAACTCGAACGGCAGCTCATGGCCGTGGATCGCGGTTTCCACGATCAGCGAGGCAGTGAGCTTGTCGCCGAGCACGGCAATGATGCGGCCAATGGGCGGGCGACGGGTGTCCGGGGCCTGGGTCAGTTCGCACACCACCAGCTGGCCATCGCGGGCATCGCCGGTCTGGTCGGGCGGGATCTGCACGTTGCGCTGGATGCGCTTGTCATCGGGCACCACGTAATTGATGCCGAACTCGACGCTGAAGCGGCCGATCAGGCGGGTCATGCCGCGCTCGAGCACGCGGGCGATGCTGCCTTCGCGTCGGCCGCGGCGGTCGATGCCGGTGACGTTGGCCAGCACGCGGTCGCCGTGCATGACCTTGCGCATTTCATACGGCGCCAGGAACAGGTCGTCGCCGCCGTCGACCGGGCGCAGGAAGCCGAACCCTTCGGGGTTGGCGATCACCACGCCGGTGATCAGGTTGGTGGCCTGCACCGGGGCGAAGCCGCCACGGCGGTTCTGCACCAGCTGGCCGTCGCGCACCATCGCGCCCAGGCGCTTGCCCAGCGCGTCGGCGCGGTCGGGCTCGGTCAGGCCAAGCTGGATGCCGATTTCCTCGGCGGTCTGCGGGCCATCACAGCGGTCCAGCAGCTGCAGGATCGCTTCGCGGCTGGCGATGGGCTGGGCGTAGCGTTCGGCTTCGCGGGCGGCGAAGGGATCGTCCACGCTGCCCACCGGCGCGCTGGGGCGCGGGTTGCGACGGGTCGGAATCGGCGGGCCATCCGGGCGGGCGCCGGAGCGCTTGCCGCCACGGGGCGGTGCGGGGGTGTTCATGGACTCGGGCATCCAGGGCGGCAGCTTGCCGGACTTGGCAGCAGCGCGGGACTTGCCCGACGGACCGGCAGCCTGCTTGGGCGCCGGGGACTTGGGGGCTTTTGCGCCCCGGGTCGGTTTCTTTGATTTCATCGACCCCCATGGTACCGCGTGGCGGTGTGCAGAATGGGTCATTGCCGCTGCCCATGCAGGATTGTGAAGAAATTTAACAAAACCGTTGACAACCCCTGCGGACTTGCCCAGAATTCGCCCCCTGAGTCGCCCAGGTGGCGGAATTGGTAGACGCACTAGCTTCAGGTGCTAGCGGGGGCAACTTCGTGGAGGTTCGAGTCCTCTCCTGGGCACCATGACTCAGAAAATGATCAAACCCGCGCAAGCGGGTTTTTTCGTTTCAGGCCTCGGGTGTGTAGTACCGGGCCGACAGCCCTGCCCGTCCCGGGAAGTACTTGAACCAGGGCCGCGCCGCGTCGACCACTGCGGCCACCGCCGGATGCGCCATCAAGCGCTCGAAATAGGCGAGCAGGTGAACCTCGGCGCCGGGAACCGGCACATAGGCCACGGCATAGAACAGCGCGGGCGCCGCCGCACAATCGGCCATGCTGAATCCTTCGCCGGCCAGCCAGGTGCGGCCTTCGAGCTGGCGGTTCATGGCGGCGTAGCTCTCCAGCAGCCGTGACCGGGCAGTCTGCGCTGCATCTTCGCTGCGACCGCTTTCAGGCTTGAGCTGTTCGGCGGTCAGCGCCTGCATCGGGGTCATCACATAAAAGTCGGAGAAGCGGTCCCAGAAGCGCACGGCCAGGGCAGCATCGGCATCGGCAGGAATCAGGCGTGCGCCGGTGGCCAGGTGCTGCTGCAGGTATTCGATGATGATGCTGGTCTCGGCGACGGCCCGGCCCTGATCGACCAGCGCGGGCATCTTCGCGGCCGGGGAGATGGCGTGGAGCATCGCCCGATCGGCCGGGTCGCCCAGGTTCACCATGCGCTCGTCCAGGGCCACGCCGAGCACGCGGGCGGCAATCAGTACCTTCTGGCAACAGGACGACAGCGGGTGGGCGTGCAGGATCGGCAGTGCCATGGAAACTCCAGGGAGTCGGTGTGGGCCGAGTATGCCAATCGGCGTTCGCGCATGCATTGACAGCCTCCTGCTGCTTCCGCATAATTCGCCCCCTGAGTCGCCCAGATGGCGGAATTGGTAGACGCACTAGCTTCAGGTGCTAGCGGGGGCAACTTCGTGGAGGTTCGAGTCCTCTTCTGGGCACCACGACTCGGTAAATGATCAAACCCGCGCAAGCGGGTTTTTTCGTTTCTGCGGCAGGGATCGCGCGGGAAATTTCCTTCGACATCCTGTTGACACACTCGCGGTTCTCCCGCAAAATTCTCCTCCTGAGTCGCCCAGGTGGCGGAATTGGTAGACGCACTAGCTTCAGGTGCTAGCGGGGGCAACTTCGTGGAGGTTCGAGTCCTCTCCTGGGCACCATGACTCAGTAAATGATCAAACCCGCGAAAGCGGGTTTTTTCGTTTCTATTACTCTCGATTTCATGGTGCCGGGCTGTGCCCGGCTTCATGCATTCTGGCGAACAGCCGGTGACCATCGGTTGGCCTGCTGGGCCGGCGGGTGCGGGGGTACGGGGGGCGCCGTGAATCCATCCCTGGAGGCTCTTGCGAAACATCCATGTTTCGCAAAGCCCCCGTACCCCCGCCCCCGCCGACCCTCGACGGTGTGTTGGTGGCCATGGAAGATCAACGGCAGTGCCGATCATTTTCGTGCGTTACCGGACGCGGTGGGGTTCCGTGCCGTCGTTCGGGAACCGACGCTACCCAGGCACATTCGGCATGCCCGCCGGGTACGGACACGCCCTTCGTGTCTGCCGTGCCCATCCGCACGCGACCATCTGTCGGGGGAGGCCGGCGGGCAGCCCCTGTAGGGACTGTCAAAAACATGGATGTTTTTGCCAAGCCCCCATGGGTGAAGGCGCACTGCTTGCGAGGCACTGCCTCGCGTGCGACTGAACGCACAGCCGCTGGCGGCTGGGCCGGGGCCCGGAGGGCGGTTTACGGCGTGTCCCGTAAGGGGCTGCCCGTCGGCCTCCCCAGCTCGCAAGAACTGAAACGCTGCCTTTAGCTGTTAGCTGTTCGCCATCAACAGCACACAACAAAAAACCCCGCTCTTCAGCGGGGTTTTCCGTTTCAGCAATTCACACCATCAATGCCCGCCGGCAGACGCCGCGCCGGCACCGGCGCCGAACGGCGGCTTGGCCAGCCACAGGAACGCAATGATGGCCAGGAAGATCCAGCCCAGCAGGAAGAAGATGTCGTTGAAGCCCATCTGCGATGCCTGGTGGTTGATGATGTTGTTCAACGCCGCTGCACCATGTTGCAGGTCGCCCTGCCCCATTGCCGCCACCTTCTCCTGCATGCCCGGCGTGTAGCCGGAAATGCTTTCGGTCAGGTGCGCATGGTGTTCCTGGGTGCGGCGCGCCCACAGCCACGTGGTCAGCGATGCCGCGAAGCTGCCGCCCAGCGTACGCAGGAACGTGGCCAGGCCCGAACCTGCCGCGATCTCGCGGCCGTCCAGATCCGACAGCAGGATCTGCAGCACCGGCATGAAGAACAATGCCACGCCGATGCCCATGATCAGCTGCACCCCCGCCACGTGCGCGAAGTCCACCTGCAGGTTGAAGCCCGAACGCAGGAAGCTGGTGAACGACAGGAACACGAACGCGAACGATGCAATCCAGCGCATGTCGAACCGCGATGCGTACTTGCCTACGAACGGCGTCATGATCACCGGCAGGATGCCGATCGGCGCTGTAGCCAGGCCCGCCCAGATCGCCGTGTAGCCCATGTCACGCTGCAGCCACTGCGGGATCAGCAGCGACACGCTGAAGAACGCCGCGTACGCCACCACCATCGCCAGCGTGCCGGCGCGGAAGTTGCGGTGGCGGAACAGCCGCAGGTCGACGATCGGATCCTTGTCGGTCAGTTCCCAGATCAGGAACACCGCCAGCGCCACCACCGAAATGCAGGCCAGCACCACGATCGTCGGCGAACTGAACCAGTCCTCGTCGTTGCCCAGGTCCAGCACCAGCTGCAGCGCACCCACGCCGATGACCAGCGTGATCAGGCCTACGTAGTCCATCTTCGGCTTTTCGATCTGCTCCGGACGGCCCTTCAGCTGGTTGCCCACCACCAGCGCCGCGAAGATGCCCAGCGGCACATTGATCAGGAAGATCCATTCCCAGCTGTAGTTGTCGGTGATCCAGCCGCCCAGGATCGGGCCGCAGATCGGCGCCACCACCGTGATCATCGCCAGCAGCGCCAGCGCCTGCCCGCGTTTCTCGCGGGGGTAGATCGAGACCAGCAGCGACTGCGTGATCGGGTACATCGGACCGGCCACGAAACCCTGCAGGGCGCGCGATACCACCAGCATGCCCATGCTCTGCGCCAGGCCGCACAGCAGCGACGCGATCACGAACGACAGCGTGGCCCAGATGAACAGCTTGGTTTCACCGAAGCGGCGGCTCAGCCAGCCGGTCAGCGGCAGCGCGATGGCCGTGCTGACCGCGAACGAGGTGATGACCCAGGTCGCCTGCTGCGAACTGGCGCCGAGGTTGCCGGCGATGGTCGGCAGCGAAACGTTGGCGATGGTGGTGTCGAGCACCTGCATGAACGAGGCCATGGCCAGGCCTGCCGTACACAACGCCACGTTGGCCGGCCGGAACGCGCCGGTCGCACCTGGCGCCGACGGCGCGCCCGGCAGGCCGGGCGCGGCGGGAGCTTGTGCGGACATGGTGGCCTCAGCTTGCCTTTGCCGTGCGCGGCAGGTTGCTCTGGATGATCTCGTGGATCACGTCGTCGGCGCTGTGCAGCTGCTTGGCATACACGTCGGTGTCGAACACCTGGCCCTTGGCCGTGGTGGTCGGCAGCACCGTGCCCTTCTGGTCGCGCAGGCTCACTTCCGCCTTCATCGACAGGCCGATGCGCAGCGGATTGTCGGCCAGCTGCTTTGCATCGATGGCGATGCGCACCGGCACGCGCTGCACGATCTTGATCCAGTTGCCGCTGGCGTTCTGCGCCGGCAGCAGCGAGAACGCCGAACCGGTGCCCAGGCCCAGGCTGTCGATGCGGCCCTTGTACTTCACCTCACCGCCGTACAGGTCCGAGCGCAGCTCCACTTCCTGGCCCAGGCGCATGTGGCGCAGCTGGGTTTCCTTGAAGTTGGCTTCCACCCACATCTGTTCGGTCGGCACCACCGCCATCAGCGCGGTACCCGGCTGCACGCGCTGGCCCACCTGCACCGAGCGACGGGCCACGTAGCCGCTGACCGGCGCCACGATGCCCGCACGGGCGTTGTTGAGGTAGGCCTGGCGCAGCTGCGCCGCGGCCGCCTGCACGTCCGGCTGGGTCGCGATCACGGTGTCGTCGACCAGCGCATTGCTGCGCTCGAAGGTCTCGCGCGAACCGGCCACCGCTGCTTCGGCCGCCGCCAGCTCGGTACGCGCGTGGGCCAGTTCTTCATCCGAAATGGCACCGGTCGAGGCCAGCCCCTTGCGGCGCGCGAAGTCCTCGCGGACGCGGTTGAGGGTGACCTGGCGTGCGTTCAATTCCGCCTGCGCACCTTCGACGCTGCGGTACAGGCCGCGGGTCTGGCGCACCGTCTTGGCCAGGTTGGCCTGCGCCTGCTGCAGCGCCACCTCGGTGTCGGCCGGGTCCAGCTGCACCAGCAGCTGGCCGCGCTCCACGCGCATGCCGTCATCGGCGTTGATCGCCACCACGGTACCGGTCACCAGCGGGGTGATCTGGACCTGGTTGCCCTGCACGTAGGCGTCGTCGGTTTCTTCGAACCAGCGGCCGAACATGAAGTACCACAGCGCCGCAGCGGCAAGCAGCAGCACCACGATGGCCAACAGGCCGCGCAGCAGCTTGCCACGGCGGGAGGGGGCTGCCGGTGCGGCAGCAGGAGCGGAAGTCTGGCTCATGGGAGGACTCTCAGGAATGCGTGGATTCGGGGGCGGTGGCGAGCGTGGCGGTGTCGCCGGACGGGGTGAAGCCCCCGCCCAGCGCCTGGCTCAGCCGAACCGAAACAAGGATCTGCCGCGACTGCAGCGAGGCCAGCTGCTGCTGCGACTGAAGCAGCTGCGACTCCACGCTGAGCACGTCCAGGTAGCTGCCGATGCCGGCCTTGTAGCGCTGCTGCGCCAGGTCATGCGCGGCGCGGGCGGTGGCGACGGCCTGCGCCTGCGAGGCGGCCTGGTCGGCCAGCGAACGCACCGCGTTGACCTGGTCGGCCACCTCACGCAGTGCGGTGACCACCGACTGGTTGTAGTCGGCCACGGCCAGGTCGTACTGCGCGTCGGTCTTGTCCAGGTTGGCACGCAGGCGGCCACCGTCGAAGATCGGCAGGCTCAGCGCCGGGCCGATGAAGGCGAAGGTCGAGCCGCTCTTGAGCAGCTGGTCCACTTCGCTGGCAACCACGCCGCCGAGCGCGGTGAGGTTGAGGCTGGGATAGAACTTCGCCTTGGCCGCGTCGATCTCGCGGCCGGCCGCCTCGACCCGCCAGCGTGCGGCGACGATGTCCGGGCGGCGGCCCAGCAGTTCGCTCGGCAGCACGCCCGGCAGCTGCAGTGCCAGCGGGTTGAGCGGCTGCGGGCGTTCGATCTGCAGGCCACGGTCCGGGCCCTGCCCGACCAGCGCGGCCAGCGCGGTGCGGGCCTCGTCGATCTGCTGCTGCGCGGCCTGCAGCTGCTGCTGCGCGGCCGGAATGCGGGCTTCGGCCTGGCGGGTCTGCAGGTCGCTGTCGATGCCCGCCGCGCGACGCTGGCGGGTCAGGTCAAGCGTTTTCTGCGAGCGGTCCAGCTCTTCGCTGGCCACATCGTGCAGCTGCCACGCATAGCCGAGCTGCGCGTAAGCTTCGGCAATGCCGGCCGACAGGTTCAGGCGCGCGGCCTGCGCGTCGACGGCCGCGGCATGCCCGCTGTCCACCGCCGCCTCCCACGCAGCACGCTTGCCGCCCCACAGGTCCACCCCGTAGCTGACGCTGAGGTAGGCCTGGCCGCTGCCGGCATAGCTGCCGCCAAGTTCGTCACCCACCATCGATTCGGGCAGGCGCACGCCGGTGTAGCCGCCGGAAGCGGACACGCTGGGCAGGCGGTCGGCATGCGCGGTGCCAATCTGGGCACGCGCCTGGCGCAGGCGTGCATCGGCCGCCTCCAGGCCCGGATTGCGCTGCAGGCCTTCGGCGATCAGGGCGTCCAGCTGCGGGTCGTTCAGCGCCCGCCACCAGTCGGTGGCCGGGAATGCCGACGGGCTCAGGGTGTGGCCGGCCAGGGTGCGCTGGGTCTGCAGGCTGTCGGCGTCGAGCAGCTGGCCGTGCGGTTGCAGGCCGCCGGTGCTGGCACAGGCAGCCAGCGCCAGCGCCAGCACGGACAGCAGCGCCGGCCGCAGCGGGCGCAGCGATGAGGTGCGATCAGGTATGGAAGTCATGGCGTAATCAGAGAGTCGCGGACACGGGTCAACAGGGAAAGCAGCAGCGCGCGCTCGTCGGCGGACAGGTCGCGCATGGCGTCGTCCATCACCGCGTCGCCGCGTTGCTTCAGGCGGGCCCACAGCTGGCGGCCCTCGTCGGTCAGTACGATCTGCAGCGCACGCCGGTCCTGCGCATGCGGTTCACGGCGGACGCAGCCCAGCGCTTCCAGCTTGTCCAGCAGGCGGGTGACCGCGCTGGGCACCTGGTCCAGGGCCTGGGCCAGTTCGTTGGCGGTACAGGGCGCGCGGAACGACAGCACCTTCAGCCCCAGGTAGTGGGTGAAGCCGATATCGAGGTTTTCCTCGGCCATGGAAACGTCCAGCTGGCGCATCAGGCCGTCACGCACCTGGCGCAGCAGCAGGCCCAGGCTGGGCGGCGTGGTATCGGGGCAGATCATCATGGGGACGCACTTTACTTCCGGAAAATATATTTCTCAATGGAAATATTTAATCTGGAAGGAAATGCAGTGTTGCCCCATTCAGGACAACGGCCCGGCCCCGATTCCTTCACATCGCTTGGCATCCCACGCCGCATCCGGATAATCGACCGCCTGCGAGGGCGACAGCCGTCGCCGTCCCTTGCCACAGGTAACAATCCCGCATGACCGATCTAGCCCGCCCCGCTTTCCACGGCTTTGAACAGCTGCCCCTGCGTGAATACGCTGAACGGGCGTACCTGGACTACTCGATGTACGTGGTGCTCGACCGTGCGCTGCCGTTCATCGGCGACGGCCTCAAGCCGGTGCAGCGCCGCATCATCTACGCGATGAGCGAGCTGGGGCTGAACGCCGCCGCCAAGCCGAAGAAGTCCGCGCGTACCGTCGGCGACGTCATTGGTAAGTACCATCCGCACGGCGACAGCGCCTGCTACGAAGCGCTGGTGCTGATGGCCCAGCCGTTCTCGTACCGCTACCCGCTGATCGAAGGCCAGGGCAACTTTGGTTCCACCGACGATCCCAAGTCGTTCGCGGCGATGCGCTACACCGAATCCAAGCTGACCCCGATCGCCGAAGTCCTGCTGGGCGAAATCAACCAGGGCACCACCGACTGGACCCCGAACTTCGACGGCACCCTGGAAGAGCCGACCTGGATGCCGGCACGCCTGCCGCACCTGCTGCTCAACGGCACCACCGGCATTGCCGTCGGCATGGCCACCGACGTACCGCCGCACAACCTCAACGAGATCGTCAGCGCGCTGCTGCACCTGCTGGATGACCCCGAGGCCAGCATCAGCGACCTGCTCGAACACGTGAAGGGCCCGGATTACCCGAGCGCGGCCGAGATCATCACCCCGGCCGCCGACCTGCGCACCATGTACGAAACCGGCTACGGCAGCGTGCGCGCGCGCTCGACGTTCTTCAAGGACGGCACCAACATCGTCATCAACGCGCTGCCGTTCCAGGTCTCGCCGTCGAAGGTGATCGAGCAGATCGCGGCGCAGATGCGCGCCAAGAAGCTGCCGTGGCTGGAAGACATCCGTGACGAATCCGACCATGCCAACCCGGTGCGGGTGGTGTTGGTGCCGCGTTCCAACCGCGTCGATGCCGAACAGCTGATGGGCCACCTGTTCGCCACCACCGACCTGGAGCGCAGCTACCGGGTCAACCTCAACGTGATCGGGTTGGACGGGCGTCCGCAGGTGAAGAACCTGAAGATGCTGCTCAGCGAATGGCTGCAGTTCCGCGGTACCACCGTGACCCGCCGCCTCACCCACCGCCTGGAAAAGGTCGAGCGTCGCCTGCACCTGTTGGAAGGCCTGCTGGTGGCGTTCCTCAACCTGGATGAAGTGATCCACATCATCCGCACCGAGGACGAACCCAAGCGGGCGCTGATCGCGCGCTTTGAGCTGAGTGACGACCAGGCCGAATACATCCTGGAAACCAAGCTCAAGCAGCTGGCGCGCCTGGAAGAAATGAAGATCCGCGGCGAGCAGGACGAGCTGGCCAAGGAACGCGACAAGATCCAGTCGATCCTGGACAGCAAGGCCAAGCTGCGCAAGCTGATCCGCGACGAGCTGGTGGCCGATGCGAAGAAGTTCGGCGACGCGCGCCGTTCGCCGCTGGTGCAGCGTGGCGCGGCGCAGGCGATCGACGAAACCGAGCTGGTGCCGAGCGAGCCGATGACCGTGGTGCTGTCCGAAAAGGGCTGGATCCGCGCGGCCAAGGGCCACGACATGGACCCGTCCACCCTGTCCTACCGCGACGGCGACGCCCTGCTGGGTTCGGTGCGTGCGCGCAGCACGCAGCAGGTGGCGTTCCTGGACAGCGAAGGCCGCGCCTACTCCACGCTGGTGCATACCCTGCCCTCGGCACGTGGCAACGGCGAGCCGCTCACCGGCCGCTTCTCGCCGGCGCCGGGCAGTGCCTTCATGACCCTGGCCAGCGGCGAAAACGCCACCCGCTTCGTGCTGGCCTCCACGCATGGCTATGGCTTCGTGACCCGCTTCGAGAACCTGACCGGGCGCAACAAGGCCGGCAAGGCGATGCTCAACCTCACCTCCGGTTCGAAGGTGCTGACCCCGGCCGTGGTCGCCAACCCGGACACCGACCGCATCGTGGCGGTGACCAGCTCGGGCAACCTGCTGGCCATCCCCGCCAGCGACCTGCCGGAACTGGACAAGGGCAAGGGCAACAAGATCATCGAGATCCCCAAGGCCAAGCTGGCCACCGAGCGCGTGGTCGCGGTGGTGGCGGTGGGCCCGGGCAACACGCTGCTGGTGCGCAGCGGGCAGCGCACGATGAACCTGTCGTACAAGGACCTGGAGGCCTACCTCGGCAGCCGCGCCAGCCGCGGGCACCTGCTGCCGCGTGGGTGGCAGAAGGTGGAAGGGTTGTCGGTGGAATGATCGCCCAAGAAAAAACCGGGGATTTCCCCGGTTTTTTTTGTATCCATCGCTGGCTGGCTTCTGGCTGGCTGGCAGTGGGTTCCGCCCGACCCACGGTCGGGCGCTACCGGCACCTCAATGCGCGGCGGTGCCCTTCGCGTCCATCTTGCTGGTCTGGTACAGGGCCAGGCCGATGCGCTTGATCAGGCCCAGCTGCTGTTCCAGCCACCAGGCGTGGTCCTCTTCGGTGTCCTTGAGCTGGACCAGCAGCATGTCGCGGCTCACGTAATCCTGGTGCTGTTCGCACAGCTTCATGCCGGCCGCCAGGTTGTTGCGCACGCTGTATTCGGTGTCCAGGTCCTTCTGCAGCATTTCCTCCACGGTCACGCCCGGCTCGAAGCCGTGCGGACGCATGTCCGGGTTGCCGCCCAGGAACAGGATGCGGCGCAGCAGCGCGTCGGCGTGCTGGGTCTCCTCCTCCATCTCGTGGTTGAGGCGCTCGTACAGCGCGAACAGACCCTGGTCCTCGTAGCGGCGCGAGTGGATGAAGTACTGGTCGCGCGCGGCAAGTTCGCCGCGCAGCAGTTCCTTCAGGCATTCAATGACGTCGGGATGGCCTTTCATGGGGGAGCTCCTGTGAATCGATGGGAGCCATGGTGCCCTATCCCGGATCGCCGTGATCTAATCGGAATCAGTTGCATGCGCAGGCGCAGGTGGGGTCAGCCTGCATGACCTTCTTCGGGGAGCGTGGGATGCGTCGTTGGCTGAAACGGGGTGCGTGGGCGTTCGGGATGCTGGTCGGGATCGTGGTCGTCGTGATCGGCGTGGCCTGGTTCCTGCTGCGCGGCAGCCTGCCGGCGTTGGAAGGCGAACAGTCCGTGGCCGGGTTGCAGGCCAGGGTCAGCGTCAGCCGCGATGCGCTGGGCGTGGTCACCATCGATGCCGGCAGCGAGGCCGATGCGATGCGGGTACTCGGGTTGGTGCATGCGCAGGAGCGCTATTTCGAGATGGACCTGATGCGCCGCGCGGCAGCGGGCGAGCTGTCCGAGCTGTTCGGTCCGGCTGCCGTGCCCACCGACCAGCGCATGCGGGTGCATCGCCTGCGTGCCCGCACCGATGCGCACCTTGCGCAGGCGCTGGGCGAGCGCCCGCAGGTGGTGCAGGCCTACGTGGAAGGCGTCAACCGCGGCCTGGGCAGCCTGCGCGTGCGCCCCTGGCCGTACCTGCTGCTGCGCCAGCAGCCGACCGCCTGGACCGCCACCGATTCGGTGCTGGCCGGGCTGGCCATGTACGCGGACCTGCAGGACCCCACCAACGAGAACGAGCTGGCCATGCGCCGGATCCGCGCGGTGGCACCCCCGGCGCTGTACGCGCTGCTCAGCCACGACGGCAGCGAATGGGATGCGCCCCTGTTTGGCCAGGCGCGCGGGAATGCGCTGTTGCCGCCCGCCGATGCGCTCCAATTGCGCAACGGCCAACGGCCGTCACCCTCTGCGCATGAAGGCAGCAGCGAGCGCGCCGGGCAGGACGTGCATGGCAGCAACAACTTCGCGGTGGCCGGCGCATTGACTGCCGATGGCCGCGCGATCCTCGCCGACGACATGCACCTGGGCCTGCGCGCGCCGAACCTGTGGTTCCGGGTACGCCTGCGCTACCCCGACCCCGCCGCACCGGACGGGCAGGTGGATGTCAGCGGTTTTTCGCTGCCCGGGTTGCCGGCGATCGTGGTCGGCAGCAACGGCCATGTGGCCTGGGGCTTCACCAACAGCTACATCGACAACGCCGACTTCATGCCCGTCCCCGCAGGTGCGGAAGGCGTCCAGGTGCACGAAGAGCGCATCCGTGTGGCCGGCGGGGCCGACGTCAGCCTGCGCGTGCGCGAAACCGCGTGGGGCCCGATTCTGCACGAGCGCGCCGATGGCAGCGGGGAAGCGTTGCGCTGGACCGCACAGCTGCCGGGCGCGGTCAGCATGGCATTCGCCGACATGGCGCGGGCCGGTGATCTGGACGATGCGCTGAAGATCGCCGACCGCGCCGGCATTCCCACCCAGAACCTGTTGCTGGCCGACGCGAAGGGCCGCATCGCCTGGCGGTTGATCGGCGCCCGCCCGGATCGCGCGGCGGACTGCCCGCCCAGCAGCTTCACCACCGTCGCACCGGCCCATTGCGCGCCGTGGGCGATCCGCAGCGACCAGTCGCCCGCCTTGGTAGATCCGCCCAGCCAGCGGCTGTGGACCGCCAACGGCCGCGTGCTGGATGGCGCCGACCTGGCAGTGGCCGGCAACGCCGGCTACGACCTGGGCGCGCGTGGGCGGCAGATCCGCGACGACCTCAACGCGAAGCAGCGTTTCAGCGAACGCGACCTGCTGGCGATCCAGCTGGACGACCGCGCGGTATTCCTTGAACGCTGGTGGACCCTGCTGCGGCAGGTGGTCGAATACAGCGATGACCCGGCATTGAAGCGCCTGGAGGCAGCCAGCCGGCAGTGGGAAGGCCACGCGTCGGCCGAGGCGGTGAGCTACCGGATCGCACGCAGCTTCCGCAGCAAGGTGCAGGACATCATGACCACTGCGCTGCTCGCGCCGGCGAAGCAATCGCTGGGCGAAGACTACCTGGAGCCGAAGCTGGCGCAGGTCGAGGGCGTGCTGTGGCCGCTGGTGAGCCAACAACCCGCGCATCTCCTGCCGGCACCTTACGCGGACTGGAACGCGCTGCTGGCCGATGCGGCGCAGCAGGCGGAGATCGAGCTGGCGGAAAAAGGAGCGGACGTGTCCAAGCGCACCTGGGGTGAGCGCAACACGGCGGCCATCTGCCACCCGATCAGCCGCGCCCTGCCCGCCTTCGCCCGGCCGTGGCTGTGCATGCCGGCCGATGCGCTGCCCGGCGACAGCAACCTGCCGCGCGTGCAGGGCCCGTCCTTCGGCGCCTCGCAACGCATGGTGGTATCGCCCCGACACGAAGCCGACGGCATCATCCACATGCCCGGCGGCCAGAGCGGCCATCCGCTGTCGCCGTTCTGGGGCGCAGGCCACGAGGACTGGGTGCACGGCAAGCCGACGCCGTTCTTGCCGGGCAAGGCCCGTTACACGCTGGTGCTGGAGCCAGGCAGGGCAGCGGACTGACAGTCCGCTCTACACCGTCGCGCACGCCGTCGCGCGTACCGCCATCCGGTGGTTACGCGCGCACCTTCCAGCGCTCCATCCAGCTCAGCAACGGGCCGGTCATGGCGGTGGTCACCAGCGCCATGATCACCAGCACCGCGAACAGGCGGTCGCCGAGGAAGCCCAGCTCGTAGCCCAGGTTGAGCACGATCAGCTCCATCAGGCCGCGCGTGTTCATCAACGCGCCCAGTTTCCAGGCCTCGTGGTTGCCCATGCCTGCGCTGCGCGCGGCGCTCCAGGTGCCGAACAGCTTGCCCAGCGTGGCCACCGCGATCACCACCGCGCACAGCAGCAGGTCGCTGCCCTGCAGCGCATCGGCGCGCATGCGCAGGCCGGTCATGGCGAAGAACAACGGCAGCAGCAGGGTCACCGCGAACGGCTCGACCCGGGCGATCAACAACCCGCGCAGCTGCGCATTCGACGAGACGGCGACGCCGGCCGCGAACGCGCCGAACAGCGCATGGATGCCCAGCACTTCGGTAACCAGTGCACTGCCCAGCGACAGCAACAGCATGCCCAGCAGCCAGCGGCCTTCGCTGCCCGGTTGGATCACCTGGCGCGAGAACCAGGGTTTGACCACGCCCAGCATCAGCGCGATGAACACCACCACGCACAGCAGGCTCAGGCTGGCCGGCACCCAGCCGGTGGCCTGGGCGGCGGCCACGATCAAGGCCAGCAGGCACCATGCGGTGGCATCGCCGAGCGCCGCGCAGGCAATCGCGGTCTGTCCCAGCGGGGTCTGGGTGATGCCACGGTCCGCGAGGATGCGCAGCAGCACCGGGAACGCGGTGATGCTCAGCGAAATACCCACGAACAGCGCGAAGGCGGTGAAGCCCACGCCCTGCGGCCCGTGTTCGGGATACAGCCAGATCGCCAGCAGCACGCCCAGCACGAACGGCACGGCAATGCCGGCATGGCTCACGGTGAAGGCGAAACGGCGGCGGCCGCGCAGCCCGCCCAGGTCGAGCTCGGCACCGGCCACCAGCAGGAACATCAGCACGCCCAGCTGGCTGAGCATGCCCAGCGGGCCGAGCGAGCTGGCCGGGAAAAGCGCCCCGTGCAGGCCCGGCAGCAGGCTGCCCAGCACCAGCGGGCCCATCATCAGGCCGGCGGCCATTTCGCCGATCACCGCCGGCTGGCCCAGCCGCTTCAACAGCGCGCCCGCGCCCTTGGCGACCACGAGCAGCACCAGCAGCTGCAGCAGGAACAGGCCCAACGGCGAGGCCAGGTGGTGGGCCCAGTCGCTGCCCACCACCGGTTCGGCCTTGGCGGCCACGGCCGGCAGCTCGGGTCCGGCATAACGCGCCAGCGCCAGGCCGATGACCAGCGGAATCCCGGCCCAGGCCAGGTAATGCCAACCCCACTTCATCCGCGGCACGCTGCCTCCGGTCTGTACGTCCATGACCATTCCCCAATGCATGAAGGGGGGAATGTTAACCCGGTAGCGCCGGCCGTTGGCCGGCCGACATGAACGCTGCGACCGCTGCCAGGGCCGGCCAACGGCCGGCGCTACCCGGCCAAGGCTTGCTCATGCACACCGGCAACGGCGCGGCCGGACGGGTCGGCCATGCTGGCGAAACTGGCGTCCCAGGCGATCGCGGCCGGCGACGAACAGGCGATCGACTTGCCGCCGGGCACGGTTTCAGCCGCGGCCTGGGTCGGGAAGTACTGCTCGAACACGTGGCGGTAGTAATACGCCTCCTTGGTCTGCGGCGGGTTGTGCACGAAGCGCTTGTCCGCTGCGGCCATCACCCGGTCGCTGATCTGGGCTTCGGCGTGCGCCTTGAGCCCATCGATCCAGCCATAGCCCACGCCATCGCTGAACTGCTCTTTCTGCCGCCACAGGATCGAATCCGGCAGGTAGCCTTCGAACGCCTCGCGCAGCACCGCTTTCTCGATCCGGCGCGCTCCACCGGCACCCTGCCCGACCATCTTGTGCTTCGCATCGATGCGCATCGCCACGTCGAGGAATTCGCGGTCCAGGAACGGCACGCGCGGCTCCACGCCCCAGGCCATCATCGATTTGTTGGCGCGCAGGCAGTCGTAGTTGTTCAGCGCATCCAGCTTGCGCACCAGCTCTTCGTGGAACTCGCGGGCGTTGGGCGCTTTGTGGAAGTACAGGTAGCCGCCGAAGATTTCGTCGCTGCCCTCACCGGAGAGCACCATCTTTACGCCCATCGCCTTGATCCGTCTCGCCAGCAGGAACATCGGGGTGGAGGCGCGGATGGTGGTGACGTCGTAGGTTTCCACGTGGCGGATCACGTCGGGCAGTGCATCCAGCCCTTCTTCGAAGGTGTACTCGAAACCGTGGTGGACGGTGCCGAGCGCTTCGGCGGCGATGGCAGCGGCGGCCAGGTCGGGCGAACCCTTCAGGCCGATGGCGAACGAATGCAGGCGCGGCCACCAGGCCTCGCTCTGGTCGCCATCTTCGATGCGGTGGCGGGCATAGCGTGCAGCCACGGCGGCGACCAGCGAGGAATCAAGACCGCCGGACAGCAGCACGCCGTAGGGCACGTCGGTCATCAGCTGCCGGTGCACGGCGCGCTCGAACGCTTCACGCAGAGCCACGCGATCAGCGTCGACGCCTTCCACCGCGTCATAGTCGCGCCACGGGCGCTCGTAGTAGCGGGTGAGCGTGTCGGTGGCGCTGTCATACCAGTGGCCGGGCGGGAACTGCGCGGCGTCGGCGCAGGTATCCACCAGCGATTTCAGTTCGGAGGCCACCAGCAGGCGGCCGTCCTTGTCGTGGCCCCAGTACAGCGGCACCACGCCGATCGGATCGCGCGCGATCAGCACGCGCTTCTGGGTCCGATCCCACAGCGCGAATGCGAAAATGCCGTTGAGGCGGTTCAGGTACGACGCCGGGGTATCCTGCTGGTACAGCGCGTTGATCACTTCGCAGTCCGAACCGGTCTGGAAGGCGTACGGCTGGGTCAGTTCGGCCTTCAGTTCGCGGTGGTTGTAGATCTCGCCGTTGACCGCCAGGGCCAGGCTGCCGTCGTCGGACAGCAGCGGCTGCGAGCCGCCGGCCGGGTCGACGATGGCCAGCCGCTCATGGACCAGGATGGCGCCGTCATCGACGTACACGCCGCTCCAGTCCGGGCCGCGATGGCGCTGGCGCTGCGACAGGTCCAGCGCGTGGCGGCGCAGCGCGGTTAGGTCATCGCCGGCCTGCAGGCCGAACATTCCGAAGATCGAACACATGGGAACAGCTCCTGATGATGGGGGAATACACGTAATGCCTGCATTCGACCGGCCACAAAACAAAAAAACCCGCATCGGCAGATGCGGGTTTTCTGGGGTCCGGGCGTATGTTGCTTGTTCTAGCCCTGGTCGCAGTCCCGCATTGGCCGCGCACGATTATTCGCGCGCAGATTATTGCGGTTGTTGGTGGTGACGGCGGTGGCCAGGAGCGTGGACATGGATCGACCGTACCGCTGTTCTGGCCGTGGCGCAACTGTTGCGGGCGCAACCGATTCAGCCCCTGACGTGCCCCATCCCGGATAATCCACGCCTGCCTCATGGAACTCACGGATGAATCCCCTTCGTTTCCGCCTGTCGCTTTCCGCGCTGGCGCTGCTGGCCCTGGCCGCGTGCACCACCGCCCCCAACCGCCCCACCAGCGATACCGAAGTGAAGTGGCTCACCGCCGCCGAGCGCGGCGACATCGAGGGCATGCTGGAGCTGGCCGAACTTTACGAACGCTGGAACGACCGCCGGGCGCTGGACTGGTATGAGCGCGCTGCGGCCGCCACGCCCTGGAGTTTCCGCAATACCATTGCGGAAGAAGCGCTGGGGCGGATCTGGGCCAGCGGTGCGATGTATACCGGCCGTCGCCCTGAAGACACGCCGCCCCCGGTGCTGCGTGCGTCGCCGCGCAAGGCCGGGCGCTGGTACCTCGCCGCGGCCAATCACGGCAGTCCGGGCGCGATGCTGTCGCTTGCAAAATTCGAACGCGAACGTGGCCACGCGGCCGCAGCACTGCGCTGGGACCTGCGCGCCACGGTTTACCAGCGCTATTCGACCAGCAGTTCGGGCCTGCCCGCCGCGATTGCCCCGCAAGCCGGTGCACTGCACCCGCTGGTGGTCGATATCCAGCGGCGCGCTGCGCGCGGCGATGCGCAGGCCCAGGTGGACCTCGGCGCGCTTTACGAAAGGGGCATGGGCCTGGGGATCGAACGCGACCCTGCGATGGCGCTGCAGTGGTACCGCAAGGCCGCCCTGCAGGGCAACGTGTTCGGCCAGTACTTCACGGGCCTGCTCCTGGGCCGTGCGCCGCCGGGGGTGCCGCGGGATGAGGCGGCGGCCGCCGGATGGTTTGCCAAGGCCGAGGCACAGAAGTTCTTCCTTGCCGGTGAATCGTATTGGCGCAAGGGCATCCAACCGGCGTTCTGGACGTTTGATTGAACCGGGCTGTACACACTCGCCGGCGACCTTCAAGTCTGCCGGCGGGCGCGCGCTTCGCCCAGAATGGGCGGCATGAGTACCGCCACGTTCCGTGATGAAACCCTCTCCCGCGCCCGCATGCAGGCCATCGTCGCCGCGCATCCGCGTGCGGCCGTGTTCGAGGACTGCAGCTTCGACAATGCCGATTTCTCGCGGCTGGACATGGACGGTTTCCAGTTCACGCGCTGCTCGGTAGCGGGCACGTCCTGGCTGGCCGCCTCGCTGGAGGAAAGCCGCTGGGAAAAATGCCGGGGCGGCGAGTGCGATTTCAGCTCGGCGCTGCTCAGCGATGCGGTGTTTTCGCACTGCGATCTGAACAACAGCCACTGGCGCCGCGCCACGCTGTCATCGGTCCGGTTCGAGGATTGCAAGCTGACCGGCGCGCACCTGCAGGAAGTGACCGGCTGGGCGCTGGAGTTTCGCGATTGCCTCCTTGTCAGTGCGGACCTGCGTGGGCTGTCGTTCCGCAAGGCCACGCTGCAGGGAATGGATTTTTCCGATGCGGAGCTGTCCGGCTGCGATTTCCGCGATGCCGTGTTTGAAGGCGGCAGCCTGCGCAACGCGCAGATTCGCCTGACCCGCTTCGACGGCGCCGACCTGCGCGGTGCTGATATCACCGGGCTCAACGTGATGGACAGCAAACACTTCAAGAAGGCGGTAATTTCACCGCGCCAGGCAGGCGCAGCGCTGGCCGCGTTTGGCTTGATCGTGGCCTGATCCGGGCCGGCGGAGCCGAAGGTAGCGCCGAAGGTAGAGCCGACTGTTAGTCGGCTGCCGGCCGCCGCGGGGACCTTGGGTCTGCGCGTAGAGCAGCCGACTGACAGTCGGCTCTACCATCGGTGCGCGTAGAGCAGCCGGCTAACAGTCGGCTCTACCTTCGGCGAGAAGGCGCTCGATCAGGCACCGGTACAGTTCCGGCAGCTTCTCCAGGTCGGCCACCGACACGTTCTCATCCACCTGGTGGATGCTGGCGTTGACCGGCCCCACTTCGATGCACTGTGCGCCCAGCGGTGCGATGAAGCGCGCGTCCGAGGTGCCGCCGCCGGTGCTCTCCTCCGGCGCGGCGCCGGCGAATTCGCCCAGCACCTCGCGTGCCACCCGGCGCAGGGTACCTTCGGGGGTGTAGAACGGTTCCCCGCTGCGGTGCCATTTCAGCCGGTACTCCAGGCCATGGCGGTCCAGCAGCGCGGTGATCTCCTGCTCCAGTTTCGGCGCGTTCCAGAGCGGGTTGTAGCGCAGGTTGAACAGCACCTGCAGCTCGCCGGGAATCACGTTGTTGGCGCCGGTGCCGGCGTGGATGTTGGACACCTGCAGGCTGGTCGGTGGGAAGCTTTCGAAGCCATCGTCCCAGTGCCGCGCGGTCAACTCGGACAGCGCCGCAGCGGCCAGGTGGATCGGATTGCGCGCCTTGTGCGGGTACGCCACGTGACCCTGCACGCCCTGAACGGTCAGCGTGCCCGACAGGCTGCCGCGCCGGCCAACCCGCAGCAGGTCGCCGAGCACGGCGGTGGAGGACGGCTCGCCGGTGATGCACCAGTCGATCTTCTGGCCGCGCTCGCGGAACAGGTCTGCGACCCGGCGCACGCCGTCGATGGCATCGCCTTCTTCATCGCTGGTCAGCAGCACTGCCAGCGTGCCGGGGTGGTCCGGATGGGCGGCCACGAACTGCTCGGCGGCCACCACGAACGCGGCCACGCTGCCTTTCATGTCGGCCGCGCCGCGCCCATACAGCACGCCGTCGCGGATCTGCGGATCGAACGGTTCACTGGCCCACGCCTCGACCGGTCCACTCGGCACCACGTCGGTATGGCCCAGCAGCACCAGCACCGGTGCGCCCTGCCCGTGCGTGGCCCACAGGTTGTCGACCTCGCCCAGGCGCAGGTGTTCGCAGGTGAAGCCGGCCTGCTGCAGGCGACCGGCCAGCAGTGCCTGGCAGCCGGCATCCTCGGGCGTCACCGACGGCCGGGCGATCAGGTCGCAGGTCAGTGCAACAACGTCGTTCACGCGCCCACTCCGAACCGCTGCTTGAACCCGTTGTCGGAAAAGCCCTGGGTCATCACGCCGTCCGCGCTCACGACGACCGGACGCCTGATCAGCTGCGGGTACTCGCGCAGCAGCAGCTTCCACTCCGCGTCGGAGGCCGCCGCCTTGCGGTTCTCAGGCAGCTGCCGCCAGGTCGTGGAGGAGCGATTGACCAGCGCCGGGAACCCACCGGCCTGGGCCGCCCAGTCCAGCAGCGTTTCCGGGCTGGGTTTGACGTCGCGGTAGTCGACGAAGGTGTACGGCACCTGGAAGCGGTCCAGCCACTTGCTGGCCTTCCTGCAGGTATCGCAGTTCTTCAATCCGTAAACGGTGGTGGTCATTGCCGCGGGTACTCTGGCTTGGATTCAACGGACAGGCAGGACGCGCCAGTATAGTGCCGCACCGATCACGACGCGGCCGATTTCTCGGCATGGTCGGTGAGCTCCAGCAGCAGCGTGCGCTGCCAGGAGGACAGTCCGGTTGCAGACGGCACCTCCCAGCCCAGCAGTGGCCTGCCCTTCGCGTCGACCAGCAGCGCCAGCTGCGAGGTCATGAAGCCGCGCATGCTCGACAGCTGCCACTGGTACTGCGGCGCATCCCACGGATCGGCCGCGTATAGGCGCATGCACACCGCGTCCATGTCCAGCATCATCTGCACGCGCGACGCGGCGCTCAGACGGGTGCGTCCCGCCGCAATCGACGCGATCAAGGCATTGCAGGCGGCGATGGCAGCTTCACGATCGAACCGGTCGCCTTCGTCGCCCAGCCGCACCAGGTCGCCCGCGGCCTGGCTGAAGCGGGCCAAGGCACTCGGCGGCTCCAGGTGTGCGATCTCGGTCGACAGGGGGCGGCGAACCGGGGTGGCGACGAAGGGCGGTGGCGTCACCGCCGCCGCCTCGGACGCCGCCCCCAGCGCGCTGCCCCGCAGCACCACGTTGGCGAAACTGCGGCCATCTGTGGGACTGCCTGCCAGGGGGCCACGCGGGGCTTCCCGCAGCGCCAGCCGCGTCCGCACCCAGTCCTTCTGCTGCGCCAACCATCGGCAGTAGTAGTGCGTGGCGTAGGCGAGGTAGTCCCGGAGCTGCTTGTCCTGGCCCATGCCACGGTACTCCCCGTCGCGCTGGTCCCAGATACCCCGCGAGGGCAACCGAGCCTCCTCGATGATCGGCTTGAGCGCGCGCGCGGCGTTGATCTGCAGTGCGTTGCTCTGGACGAATCTCCCGTTGCCCCGACTCAACTGCGCCAGTCGGCGCAGGTACTGCACACCGTACTTGGACACCAGGGCCAGCGTGCGACTCTCCCACCCCAGCAGCAGGTCCGGTTGCGCTTCCAGCAGCGCCGGCACGGTCAGCAGCAGGCTGTCGGCGGCCGGCCGCGCAAGCGGCGCGCCGATCCGCCGGACGAGTTGCTGTTCGGAGGCGCGCAGGGCGCTGACCAGGCCGAACGCCAGCGTCGCACCGCCAATCGCGTGGATCGGATGCTGCCGCAGCAGCGCCTCGAAGATCGGCGCCAGGTGTTCGCTGATCGTCGCCGCGCAGCGCGCCTGCAGCGGTGGATGATTGATCAGCTCCCCGAGGTGGAACATGATCACACTCACGTTCTCCAGGGTGAATTGCTGGCGCGCCCTGACCACCTCCACGCAGCGCTGGGTGGTGCGCACCAGGCGCTCAGCCTCGCAGGGCAGGCCAGCGCTCCGCCGCACCAGCTGGCAGAGGATGTTGAGCGCCTTCCCGAGCTGGATGTTCGGCGCGCGCCGGTCGTTTTCGGTATCACCGAAGCCGACACTGCCGGCCATCACCTGCGCCAGCGTGTCCAGGTCGGCGTCGATGGTGGACAGGTCGCCCTGTTTCACGATCTTCTCGTACAGCGCAATGATGATGTCCGCCGCAGTGAGGTCGCCGGGAAGGCGACCAGCGACCGCCGACACATTCTGGATATGGATCGGGACCACGGTGCCGGGCGGCGCTGCATCAGCCGCGCGAAGCGACGGCACCGGACGGACCAGCGGGCGGATCACCGACACTGCGTTGACGTTTTCCATGCACGACCCTTCTGCCAGGAGAACGGCAGCATAGGCATGCACGGAAGGGGTCGGGGCGACGGCGGCGTCAAGCTGTGACCGGCTTTGCGAAGCCGCACCACAGCGCGCGGTGAAAGCGTCATCGGGGCATCGTGACGATGCCCCGATTGCGTCACCGCATCAGTCGGCCAGGCCGCGCAGCAGCTCGTTGACGCTGGTCTTGCTGCGGGTCTTGGCGTCGACCTGCTTGACGATGACCGCGCAGTACAGCGAGTGCGAGCCGTCCTTGGACGGCAGCTGGCCGGACACCACCACGCTGTACGGCGGCACCGAGCCGTAGCTGATCTCGCCGGTGGCGCGGTTGTACACGCGGGTGCTCTGGCCCAGGAACACGCCCATGCCGATCACGCTGTGGTGGCCGACCACGAAGCCTTCCACCACTTCCGAACGTGCACCGATGAAGCAGTGGTCTTCGATGATGGTCGGGCTGGCCTGCAGCGGTTCGAGCACGCCGCCGATGCCGGCGCCGCCGGACAGGTGGCAGTGCTTGCCGATCTGCGCGCACGAGCCCACGGTGGCCCAGGTATCGACCATGGTGCCTTCGCCGACGTAGGCACCGATGTTGGTGAAGCTGGGCATCAGCACCACGTCCTTGCCGAAGTAGCTGCCGCGGCGGGCGATCGCACCGGGCACCACGCGCACGCCGGCGCGGCGGAACTTGGCCTCATCGAAGCCGGCAAAGCGCGATTCCACCTTGTCCCAGAACGGCGCCGGGCGCGCATCCACCACCGCCATGTCGTTGACGCGGAAGTACAGCAGCACCGCCTTCTTCAGCCACTCGTTGACCTTCCAGCCGCCATGGCCATCCGGCTCGGCCACGCGGAACTCACCGGTTTCCAGGCCATCGATCACACGGCCGACCAGCGGCTTGGTCGAGCCTTCGATCTCATGCAGGGTCAGCGTGGCGCGGCGCTCGAACGCGCTTTCGATGCCGAACTTGAGTTCTTCCACGCCCGGCGTGGCCGGCTTGCGCAGCGACTTGCGCGCGATGTTCTCGGCGCGCTTGGCCGCCGTTTCCGCGGCACTGCTGGCTGCGGTCTTCTTGACCGGCGCCTTCTTCACGGCCGGCGCGGCTTTCTTCGCAGCGGTCTTCTTCGCGGCCGGGGCAGCGGCAACGGTCTTCTTGGCCGCCGCGGTCTTGGCGGCAGTCTTCTTGGCAGGCTTGGTGGCCATCAGTGGGGGTCTCCGGCGTTTCGATCAGGGTCCAGGCAGCGCAGCATGGCGTCATGCAGCTGCTGCCGGGCGGTTTCGGTCAGGGGGTGGTCGTGCTCATCGCTGATCACGAACATGTCCTCGGCGCGTTCGCCAAAGGTGGCAATGCGCGCGTCATGCACGCGCAGGCCCTGGTTGCGCAGTACGAAGGCGACATCGGCCAGCAGCCCGGGGCGGTCGGGTGCGACCAGGCTGAAGCGGGTGCCGCCGGTGTCGTTGTCGTTGGCATCGCGGAATTCGATGCGCGGGGCGAAGCGGAAATGGCGCAGCTGGCGTGGCACTACCCGCCGCGAGGGGCGCAGCCGCGACAGGTCGCCGGCCAGCGCCTCGCGCAGCGCCGCTTCCAGCCGCGGTGCATCGCCATCGGCGAAGCTGTCGGCCGGGGTCACTTCGAAGGTATCGAAAATGGTGTCAACCGGGCCATCCAGCACGCGCGCCCGGTGGATGCCATAGCCCTTGCGGTCCAGGGTCATCACGATCGCAGCGAACAGGCCGTCGCGGTCGGGCGAGTGCACGAACACTTCCAGCGCGTCGTCGTCGGCGGTGATCCGGCGCACCTTGACCAGGGTCTGGCCCTGCTTGACCGGCACCAGCGCGGCGGCCTGCCAGGCCAGCTGCTCGGGGCGCAGGCGGATGAAGCTCTCATCCGGCATGACGGTGAACTGGCGGTCGATGGTGGCGTCGTCGTAGCCGCGCTCGCGCACCAGCGCGCGCACGCTCTCGCGCGCCTCCAGCACGCGCTCGGCGGCCGGCATCTGGTTTTCCAGGCCATCGCGCAGCGCCCGGCGCGCGGCGAAGTACAGGTCGGCCAGCAGCCGATCCTTCCACGCATTCCACAGCTTCGGGCTGGTGCCGGCGATGTCGGCGCAGGTCAGCAGGTACAGGTAGTCGAGGCGGTCGCGGCTGGCCACCAGCGTGGCGAAGCGGTGGATCACGTCCGGGTCGGAGATGTCCTGCTTCTGCGCGGTGACCGACATGCGCAGGTGCTGCTCGACCAGCCAGGCCACCAGTTCGGTATCGGAACCGCTCAGCGCATGCGCCTGGCAGAAGTCGCGGGCATCCACCGCGCCGAGTTCGGAATGGTCGCCGCCGCGGCCCTTGGCGATGTCATGGAACAGCCCGGCCAGCAGCAGCAGTTCCGGCTTGCGCAGCCGCGGCCAGACCTCGTGGGCAATGGAGAAACGCTCGTCCGCCCGGCTGCTGGCGAACAGGCCGATGTTCCGCAGCACCATCAAGGTGTGCTGGTCGACGGTGTAGACATGGAACAGGTCGAACTGCATGCGCCCGGACACCTGCGCGAAGGCGGGAATCCATTGCCCCAGTACGCCCAGGCGGGCCATGCGCGCCAGCGTATCCACCGCGCGCGGGCTGCGCAGCAGGGTCATGAACTGTTCGCGCGCGGCAGTGCTGGCCTCGGTGTACGCCGGCAGCTCGGCCAGCGCTTCGGCCAAGGCCCGCGCGGTAAGCGAGTGCAGGCCGCGCACGTCGGGGTTGTAGGCCCAGCTGGAGAACAGCGCGAACACCTGCTCGATATCGCCCTGCGGCCACTGCGGGTCGTTGGCGGCCAGGTAGCCGCGGCGCAAGGAAAAGCCCACGCTGACCGGTTCGGGCACGGCCTCCCCGTCGAACTGTTCTTCAAAGCGCTGCAGCAGGCGGTCGCTGATCCGCCGCACCACGGTGGCGCTGCGGTAGAAGCCCTGCATCATCTTCTCGACCGCCAGGCTCTCCACGTCGTCGGCAAAGCCGAGCCGCGCGGCCAGGGTCTTCTGGTAATCGAAGCGCAGGCGCTCTTCCGGGCGGTTGGCCACCAGGTGCAGGCCGAACCGCAGCTGCGCCAGCGCGCAGCGCTCACGGCGCAGTGCAGCGGCTTCATCGGGGCCGAGGTGTCCCAGCCCGACCAGCGCTTCCAGCTCGCGCACGCCGAACGCGCGCAGTGCCATCCAGCCCAGCGTATTGAGATCGCGCAACCCGCCCGGGCCATCCTTGATGTCCGGTTCCAGGTTGTCGGCGGTGTCGCCGAATCGCTGGTGGCGGGCCAGCAGTTCGTCGCGCTTGGCCAGGAAGAATTCGCGCGGCGGCCACAGGCCCTCGCTGTTGACGGCCTGTTTCAGCGCCTGGCGTGCCGCTTCGTCAGCCACCAGCGGGCGCGATTCGATCAAGGCGGTGAGCACGGTCTGGTCGGCGCTGGCCTGCACGCACTCCTGCGCCGACCGCACTGCATGACTGACCGGCAGGCCGCAATCCCACAGCAGCGCGAACAGGCGGGCCAAGGCCGCTTCATGCCGACGCTGTGCCTCGGGTGCGCCGAGCACCAGCAGGTCGATGTCCGAGCGCGGGAACAGTTCGCCGCGCCCGTAGCCACCCACCGCAAACAGCGCCAGCCCGGCATCGGCCGGCACGCAGCGCTGCCAGGCCATCCGGATCAGATGGTCGGCAGCGCGGGCGCGCAGCGCCAGCAGCCGCTCGATGTTGTCGTTCTGGTCGAAGCGCCGGTACAGGCGCGCGTCGGCCTGCTGCAGGGTCTGGCGAGCCTCCGCCGCCCACTCGGGGTCGGCGACGGCGTCGGCCGGCGCGTCCAGGGTCGGGCTCGCCGGCAACATGCTCAGACCTGCGATTCGCCGGGCGAGAGGGTCAGCACATCCACGCCGGTCTCGGTGACTGCGATCATGTGCTCCCACTGCGCCGACAGCTTGCGGTCCTTGGTGACCACGGTCCAGCCATCGGGAAGCACCTTGTTGTAGCGGGTGCCTTCATTGATCATCGGCTCGATGGTGAAGGTCATGCCCGGCTGCAGCACCAGGCCCTGGCCCGGACGCCCGTAGTGCACCACCTGCGGTTCGTCGTGGTAGACCTTGCCGATGCCATGCCCGCAGTACTCGCGGACCACGCTGAAGCGCTCGGCTTCGGCCAGCGACTGGATCGCGTGGCCGATGTCGCCCAGCGTCGCGCCCGGCTTCACCGCACGGATACCGGCCCACATAGCCGCGTAGGTCGTGTCGACCAGGCGCTTGGCCATCGTCGACGGCGTGCCGGCGTAGTACATGCGGCTGGTATCACCGTGCCAGCCGTCCTTGATCACGGTGACATCGATGTTGACGATGTCGCCGTCCTTCAGGACCTTGGCTTCGCTGGGGATGCCGTGGCAGATGACGTTGTTGACCGATGTGCAGACCGTCTTCGGGAAGCCACGGTAGCCGACGTTGGCCGGCGTGGCCTTCTGCACGTTGATGATGTGGTCGTGGCAGATGCGGTCCAGCTCTTCGGTCGTCACGCCCGGCTTGACGTACGGGGTGACGATGTCGAGCACTTCGCTGGCCAGGCGGCCGGCGACGCGCATCAGTTCGATTTCCTCGGGGGTTTTCAGATTCACGCTCATGGCGCCCATTATCGCCGATCCGGGACCATTCTGAACGGGAAGGGCTGGAACGCTGACAGCCCGCGTTCGGGTCGAAGCCCAACAGCGGCAGGGCCTTGGTGGTCTGGGAACGGAAAAACTGTGAAAACCGGCCACTTTTCCTCACACCCCCCCTACAACATCACTTTTATAAGGGGGTCAGCGCCGCCCCTGGCGCCCTCCCCCTGCAGTACGCCGGCATCGATTCGTTCATCCAGGACCCCCGTCCAAGGAGAAGACCATGCGATTCCTTCGCGCCCCGCGTCCCCTGCTGTTCAGCCTTGGCCTGGTGGCCCTGGCCTCGCCCGCCATGGCGGCGGACACCACCACCTTCAACGTGCGCATCATCATCACCAAGGCCTGCACGATCACGGCGGCCGCCGCGACCGATGTCGATTTCGGCACGGCGCTGTCCACCGCCACCACCCCGTCCAACGCCCAGGGCTCGGTCACCGCGCAGTGCTCGGCGCTCACGCCGTACACCATCGCGCTGAATGCCGGGTCCAACGCCGCGACCGCCAATGACGTCACCACCCGGCGCATGCGCAACACCGATGCGGCGGTGACCACCAACAACTTCGTCGGGTACCAGCTGTATTCCGATGCGGGCCGTGCAAACGTCTGGGGCGCCACCACCGGCACCAACACGGTGGCCGGCACCGGTACCGGCCTGGCGCAGGCGTACCCGATCTATGGCCAGGTGGCCAATCCCAGCGTGAACAACGCCGCCACCGGTACCTACCAGGACACGGTCACCGCCACCATCTCGTACTGAGGCCGCCATGTCAGCACTCGAACGGGGGCGCGCACCGCGCTCCACGGCGGCTGTCTGCGCCTGTGCATTGCTGGTCGTGCTTGGCATGCCTGGCCTGTGGGCCGCCAGCCTGCAGGTTGCGCCCACCTCGCTGCAGCTCAGCGCCCGCCAGAACGCCGAAGCGCTGTGGGTCAGCAACAGCGGGTCGGCGCCGGTAAGCGTGCAGGCCCGGGTGTTCCGCTGGACCCAGCGCGACGGCCGCGACCAGCTCGACCCCACGTCAGACCTCGTGGTCAGCCCGCCCATGCAGTCGCTCGCAGCCGGACAGCAACAGCTGATCCGCGTCGTGCGTGCCCAGCAGGAAGCGCCCGACGCACAGCTGTCGTACCGGGTCATCGTCGACGAGGTGCCCACGCTGGACCCCAACCGCCAGGGCATGCAGTTCGTGCTGCGCTACTCGCTGCCGGTGTTCATCCAGCCCGCTGGCAGCGCCGCAGGCAAGCCCGAGCTGCGGAGCAGCGTGCTTGTCCAGCCCGATGGCAAGGTGGTGCTGGAAGTGCGCAACCGTGGCGATGGCTATGCGCAACTGGCCGATCTGGCGGTAGGTCCGCTGGATCGCCCGCAGGTCTTCCAGCCCGGCCTGATCGGCTACGTGCTCAGCGGGCAGACCATGCGTTGGCCGCTGGATATTCCCGCGACGCGGCTGGCCGGGGCCACGCTATCGGCGAAGATCAATGGCGGCGCGCAAGCCACGCCCCTGTCCCCGACGCCACCGGCTCGCTGAGGCCTGCGTGCGCGTCGCCTTGGCTGCCGGCGCGGTCTCGTCTGGAATGCCGGGCGCACCGGCATGGGCGGCCGAACTGCCTGCCGCCAGCGCCGAACTGGGGGCTGCCGATGATGTGATGCTGCCGGCGCCCACGCCCTTGACCGCACCGCAGACCCTGTACCTGGACGTCACCCTCAACGGCAGCCCCCGCGGCCTGCTGCCGTTCACCGAACTGGCGGGCCAGCTGCGCGCCGACCCGCCCGTGCTGCGTCAGCTCGGCTTCGCCGCGCCCGACGGCGCGCCGGTTGCACTGGACCAGCTCAGCGGGCTGGTGATGCGCTACGACGCCTCCCTGCAGACCCTGGCGCTGGAGATCCCGCTGGAACAGTTGAACCTGCCGGTCACCGAAGTGGGGGCCGCCACCCAGAGCGCCCCGACCGCCAGCGCCTCGCCTGGGGCCCTGCTCAACTACGACGTCTATGCCAGCCACAACCAGGACGCCGGCAACCTGGCGCTCACCACCGAATGGCGGGTCTTCGGCATGGGCCGCGGCGTGCTGCGCAGCAGCCAGCTGCTGCGCACCTACCAGGACGGCCGTAGCGACTGGCGCGGCGAAAGCGTGCGCCTGGACAGTGCGTGGCAGCTGGATTTTCCCGACAACGCATTGACCCTGACTGTCGGTGACTTCTTCAGCGGCTTCGTTGACTGGAGCCGCCCGGTGCGGATGGGCGGCATCCAGATCGGGCGCAACTACGGCCTGCAGCCCTACCGCGTGCTCACCCCCACCCCGAGCTTCCTGGGCGAGGCCGTGGTGCCGTCCAACGTCGAGCTCTATGTCGATGGCCTGCGCCAGTACAACGGCGAGGTACCGGTGGGGCCGTTCCAGCTGGCCGCGCAGCCGGGCATCAGCGGCACCGGCAATGCGCAGGTGGTGATCACCGATGCCTACGGCCGCATGCAGACCCTGGATTTTGCCTTCTATGGCACGCAGCAGCTGCTGGCTGAAGGCCTCTCGGACTGGTCCGCTGGCGTGGGCCGGATGCGTCGCGATTACGGCATCCGCTCGTTCGCCTACGACAGTGCCACCGTGGGCAGCGCCACCTGGCGGCGCGGGGTCAGCAACCGCTTCACCGCCGAACTGCATGCCGAAGGCGGGGGCGGCGTGGCCAGCGCCGGCGCCGGCGGCTGGTGGCAGCTGGGCCAGGCCGGCGTCGTCAACGCATCCTATGCGCACAGCCGCCGCGACGGTCTGCAGGGAGGCCAGTGGGCGCTGGGGTACAGCTGGAACAACCGGGTGTTCAACCTCAACGCCGCCACTCGCCGCACGCATGGCGACTTCCAGGACCTGGGCAGCCTGCAGGGTGCGTTGCCACCGGACGTGACCGACCAGGTCACCGCCGGTGCCAGCCTGGGCCGGCTGGGCTCGCTGAGCGCCAGCTACCTGCGCCTGTCCTACCCCGATGGCGACGACCGCCGCTACGCCAGCGTGTTCTGGAACCGCACGTTCTCCGAACGCTGGTCGGCCTACGCCTCGTTCAACCAGAACCTGGACGACAACGCCGATCGCAGCGTGTACCTGTCGCTGTCGGCCAGCCTGGGCAACAACCGCCAGAGCAACCTGGCCGCCCAGCGCAATGGCGACCGCAACCTGTACACGGTGGATGTATCCCAGCCGGTGCCCGGCGATGGCAGCCAGGGCGGTTACGGTTGGCGGGTGCAGGCCCGGCAGGGCGATGACGGCACCGGCGGGCTGGTCGAAGCCGGCTGGTTGAACCGGGTGGGCCGCTACTCCCTGGGCGCGGCGCGCCAGGGCGATGCCAACTTCGCCTATGCCAACGCCAGCGGCAGCGTGGTCTGGATGGGCGGGCACCTGTTCGCCGCACGTGAGGTACCCGACGCGTTTGCGGTGGTCTCCACCAACGGCGTGGGCGGCGTACCGGTCCGCCTGGAAAACCGGGTGATCGGGGTGACCGACGACGACGGCATGCTGCTGGTCACCCCGCTGCTGTCCTGGCAGCGCAACCGGATTTCGATCGACACCCTGGAACTGCCGGCCGACATCCGTGCCGACCGCGTGGAAACGCTGGTGACGCCGCGGCAGAGCGCCGGGCTGGGGGTGAGCTTCGGACTGCGCCGCACCCGCGCCATCACACTGGTCCTGCACGACGCGCAGGACCGGCCCGTGCCCGCCGGCAGCCAGGTGCGGCTCCCGGACCAGCGCAGCGCCACGGTGGGCTACGACGGCGAGGTCTACCTGGAAGATCTGCCGGCCCAGGCAGTGCTGCAGGTGGACACCGATGACGGGCGCTGCGAAGTGCGCGTGCCGGTCAGCCCGGCGCCGGGCAGCGCCGCGCTGCGGCTGGGGCCGCTGCGCTGCGTGGCCGGAGCCGGGCCATGAGCATGCGCCTGCTGCTGGGGGGGGTGCTGGCACTGGCCGGGGTAGTGGGCGCCGGCGTGGCCCGCGCCGACACCACCTGCACCACCACCACCCCGGTCACGGCGGCCTTCGGCAACGTCGGCAACGCCGCCGCTGCGCCCAGCTTCACCACCACCACGTTCACCATCACCTGCAACACCACCGCACTGAGCCTGCTGGCAACGGCGTCAGTACGCGCCTGCATCGGCATCGGCGTGGGCAGCACCGGCGTGGCCATTTCACCGCTGCGGCGGATGACCAACACCACCGCCGATCCGCTCAGCTTCCAGCTGTTCACCAGCGCCGCCTACAGCACCATATGGGGTCTGACCCCCGGCACCACGCCCGGGCCGCAGGTGGTGGACCTGAACTACTCGGTCCCGCTGCTCACCGGCGGAAGCGGCGCGGTGACCGTGACCATCTACGGCCGCATCCCAGCCAGCCAGACGCTGGCGGCCGGCAGTTACAGCACCTCTTTCAGCGGTGCCGACGTACGCCTGGAATATGCCTACAACGAGGTCCTGCTGGGCACGGCCACCGCGCCGGCGGCGTGCACCACGGCCACCGGCGTCAGCGGGCACAAGACCGCCACCGGCGGCTTCCCGTTCACCGTCACCGCCACCGTGCTGCCGCAGTGCAGTGCCTACGTCACTACCGACATGGACTTCGGCAGCAGTGCCGGCACGATCACCGCCAACATCGACCGCACGTCGACCATCGGCCTGACCTGCCTCAACCGCACCGCCTACACCATCGCGCTGGACAACGGCCTGTACGCCAACGGCAGCGTGCGGCGCATGCGGCACACCACCAACCCGGCCTTTTTCATTCCCTATGCGCTGTACCGCGAAAGCACCCGCACCCAGCGCTGGGGCAGCACCGCCAACGTCGACCTGGTCTCGGGCACGGGAACCGGCAGCGCTCAGACCCTGACCGTTTACGGGCGTGCACCGCCCACGGTCGGTGCGGTGGCTGCAGGCAGCTACAGCGACCAGATCAAGGTGACGATCACCTACTGAATCGGCGTCCCTCAAGACCGCCAGCGCCGGGCCGATATCCCAACGACCCCCCGCTGCCGATCCGGATGAACCGACGCCGCCGCGCCCGCCTCGCCACCTGCGTGGCGCTGACCACCCTGCTGTCTGCCGCCCACGCGGCCAATGCGCCGCTGCAGGTCCGCCTGCGGATCGTGGAGGCGTGCGCACTGGACGCAGACGCAGACGCAACGCGTGCCAGCTGCCGCAGCGCACACCGACGCAGCGACGAGGAAATCCCGGCCCCGCCCCAGGTGCAGCAGCTGACCCCGGCGGACGAAGACGACGAAGACGCCCGCCGGCCATGGCTCACCCTGACCTTCTGATCCGCGCCTGCCTGCTGCTGGCGCTGCTTGCGCCGGCCGCCGCGCAGGCGCTGGACATTTCCCCGCTGCGGGTTGCGCTGCGCCCGGACCAGCAGGACGCCGAACTGTGGCTGCACAACGAGACGGCGCAGCCGTGGGCGGGCCAGGCGCGGTTGTACCGGTGGGAACAGAGCACCGACGCCGAACGCCTGACCCCGGCACAGGACGTGGTGGTGAGCCCGACCCGGCTGGCGCTGGCACCGAATGCCCGGCAGCGGGTACGGGTGGTCCGGATCGGACCCGCACCAAGCGCTGAACAGGGGTACCGGCTGGTGCTCCGGGCCGCACCCGAAAGCCCGCCGCTGAAAGTGTCGCTGCCGGTGTTCGTGGCCGGGCCGCAACTGCGCCCGGCGCCCGCCCTGTCCGCCGACCTTCGCGACGCCGCCGGCCACGCCCTGCTGGCGCTTTACAATGGCGGCACCGGTCACGCGCGGCTGGCGGACCTGACCTTCATTGGCCCCGACGGACGCGCCAGGCTGCTGCTTCCGGAGCTGGCCGGCTATGTCCTGGCCGGCAGCACCCGCCGATGGGCCCTGCCCGGCCCCGCCGCAGCCTATGCCGGGGGCCGTTTCCGGGCCCGGATCGGCGATGCGGAACCCGTCGACATCCCGGCCGCCACCCCGCCAATTGCGCCGGACCGCCTGCCCGGGCTATAATCGACCGGATTTCTTCGCGCCCTGTGCACAGGAAACCCGTCAACACCGGACGTCACCGGTGAATCCACACCTGCCGCCCATATCCGTGCCGGGGTGCTCCGCGAGGAGTTCGGACACGGAAGCGACAGGGAAGCCAAACCCCGGAACCCCCCGCCTTGCGGCGGACCGCCCACTATTACCCGCGGCGGCCGGTTCCCTATCAGGAGTATTGCAATGCCCCAGGTCACCATGCGTCAGATGCTGGAAGCCGGCGTCCATTTCGGCCACCAGACCCGTTACTGGAACCCCAAGATGGGCCAGTACATCTTCGGCGCCCGCGGCAAGATCCACATCATCAACCTGGAAAAGACCGTTCCGCTCTTCAATGACGCGATGAACTTCATTTCCAGCGTCGCGCAGAAGCGCGGCACCATCCTGTTCCTGGGCACCAAGCGCAGCGCCCGCGAGTCGATCCGCGAAGAAGCCGAGCGTTGCGGCATGCCGTTCATGAACCAGCGTTGGCTGGGCGGCACCCTGACCAACTTCCGTACCGTGAAGCAGTCGGTTGCCCGCCTGAAGGAACTGGAAGCCGGCGAAACCGACGGCACCTTCGACAAGCTGGTCAAGCACGAAGTGCTGGGCCTGCGTCGCGAGCGTGACAAGCTGGAAGCCTCGCTGGGCGGCATCAAGGAAATGAACCGCCTGCCGGACGCGATCTTCGTCATCGACATCGGCCACGAAGACATCGCCATCAAGGAAGCCAAGAAGCTCGGCATCCCGGTGATCGCGGTCGTCGATACCAACTACAACCCGGAACTGGTCGATTACGCGATCCCGGGCAACGACGACGCCATCCGTGCCGTGCAGCTGTACGCCCGTGCCGCTGCCGACGCCGTGCTGGAAGGCAAGGCTGCTGCTCCGCACGCTGCCACCGTCCGTGAAGAAGAGTTCGCCGACGCCCCGGCTGCCGAAGAAGCCAAGCCGGCCCGCCGCGCTCCGGCCAAGAAGGCTGCTGCCGACAAGGGCGAAGCCCAGGCCTGATCCAGGCCCGCGGTGGGCGCCTGGCGTCCACCGCTCCTGTCCGCTGCCACTGGCGCGATGACAGGATGCTGTCACATGGGCCGGCCACGATGCCGGCCCAACCCCTTTCTTTCGTGAGGAATTCCCGTGGAAATCACTGCTTCCCTGGTCAAGGAACTGCGCGAGCGCACTGGCGCCGGCATGATGGAGTGCAAGAAGGCACTTACCGAAAACGGCGGCGACATCGACGCTTCGGCGGAGTGGCTGCGCAAGTCGGGCCTGGCCAAGGCCGACAAGAAGGCTGACCGTGTTGCTGCCGAAGGCATCATCGTGTCGGCACAGGACGGCAACAAGGCCGTGCTGGTCGAAATCAACTCCGAAACCGACTTCGTCGCCAAGGACAGCAACTTCCTGGACTTCGCCAAGGCCGTTGCCTCGGTCGCGCTGAGCTCGGGCGCTGCCGACATCGACGCGCTGAAGGCCGCCAAGCTGCCGTCGGGCGAAACCGTCGAAGAATCCCGCGCTGCGGTCATTGCCAAGGTCGGCGAAAAGGTCGACGTGCGTCGCATCGTCCGCCTGGAATCGTCGAACAACGTCGCGGCCTACGTGCACGGCGGCCGCATCGGCGTGCTGGTTGAACTGGCCGGCGGCGACGCCGAGCTGGCGCGTGGCCTGGCCATGCATGTGGCTGCCATGAACCCGCCGCACAACAAGGCTGCCGACGTGCCGGCCGAGTTCGTTGCCAAGGAGAAGGAAATCGAACTGGCCAAGATGTCCGACAAGGACAAGTCCAAGCCGGCCGACATCCTCGAGAAGATCATCAGCGGCAAGATCGCCAAGATCGTCAACGAAGTCACCCTGTACGGCCAGCCGTACGTGCTGAACACCGACCAGTCCGTCGAGCAGGTGGTCAAGGCCGCCGGCGCCGACGTGATCGGCTTCAAGCGCCTGGCTGTTGGCGAAGGCATCGAAAAGGTGGTGGAAGACTACGCCGCCGAAGTGATGAAGCAGGCCGGCCTGGCCTGATCCATCGCCTCAAGCGATGAAACGAAGAAGCCCGGCGCAAGCCGGGCTTTTTTGTGCCAGCGAACCTCAGCCCTTCGCCTGGAACGTAACTTCCTCGTACGGCTGCACCACCACCCAGCCTTCGCCGGCGAAGCGCAGCTGCAGGGTTTCGCCCGAACCGCGCCCGACCAGCGTACCCAGCGAAATGTCGGTGACGATCTCGGGCGTCAGCGAGCCCGACCAGGCCACCGTTGCGTTCGGGTCGGTGAACACCGGGCCGCCTTGCGCCGTCACCGGCAGCGTCAGCGGCTCGTAATGCGAGGTGATCGCCACGATCCCGTGCCCGCTCAGGCGCATGTTGAACAGCCCGCCCGACAGCATGCCTGCCACCTTGCGCATCATGCTGATCTTGGACTCGATGCCCGTCTCGAAGGCCAGCACATCGTTGCCGTTGACGAAAATCGACTCGCCCGCCAGCCGCAGCAGCGTCACCTGCTTGCCCGCATCGGCCAGGTAGGCCCGCCCCTGGCCCTCGATCTTCATCAGCTGCAGCCCCTCACCGCTCACCATTTTCTTCAGCAGCGTGCCCAGCCCCTGCTCCAGCAGCCCCTGGCGGGTGAACTTCACCGCCCCCTTGCGCGCCACCATCGAACCGGCCTTGGCCCAGACCATGCCGTTCACCCGTATCTCCAGCATGTGTGGGCTCTCAAGCTCGAATGCATCCGCACTGACATCTTTTTCGTGCGTGCTGGCGAGGAATTCCTGAAGCGACTTTACGGCCATGGGGTCCATCCTTTTTCATTGGAGGCCGCATGGTACCCGCGCCACCCACCGCATTGCAGCAGCGGACGCCACTCGTGCCACTCCCCCATCCGCCAGCGGATGTGGTACCAAAGAGCTCATTGCCCCACCGCCGCACGATCTGCCCGTTGGTTTTGCATCGAAAGGCACCTCGACCCCACCTGTCGCAGGCAACATTTCCCACAACGCAAGCACCAACACTCAAATCTGTGACGCACACCATGTATTCTTGCCACATCACCTCAGTATTCCCGCCATGCCTCCCGAGCTGACAGCCGCCCTGGCGCTCTGCCGCAACCTGCCCTCGCCGCCCGGTATTGCCCTGCGCATCATCGAACTGGCGCAGGACCCGGAAACCGACATCACCACGGCCGCCGACGTCATCGCCATCGACATGGCGTTGAGCGCGCGCATGTTGCGCATTGCCAATTCGCCGCTGTATGCCAGCCGCCGCCGGATCGAGAACCTCGGCCAGGCACTGACCATGCTGGGGCTCAACGCCACCGTCAGCCTCGCCCTGGGCTTCACCGTCACCCAGGACCTGACCGCCCCCGGCCAGGGCCAGGACGTGCGCGAGCGCGCCTGGCGGCGCAGCATCCTCAGCGCGCTGGCGGCCAGCCTGCTCGGCCAGGCCCGCGGCCTGCGCAAGGCCGAAGAACTGATGCTGGCCGGCCTGCTGCAGGACATCGGCGTGCTCGTGCTGGCCCAGAGCGAGCCCGAGCGCTACCTGCCGCTGCTGCGCCAGGCGCGCGACAACGAGGCCCTGATCGCCCTCGAACGTGAGCACCTGGATTGCACCCATGCCGAGGTAGGCGCGTGGATGGCCGAACAGTGGGACCTGCCCCGCTACCTGGTGGACGCCATTGCCCGCAGTGAATCGCCGGCCGCGGCCGAGGACAACTTCCAGGCCTGCGTGGCCCTGTCCGGCGCGGTCGCCGACATCTGGCTCAGCGCCGACGCCGATGCTGCCCGCGAACATGCCCTGCAGCAGGTCAACGAGACCCTCAAGCTGGACAGCGCGCAGTTCGACCAGGTGCTGGCCCGGATCGGCGAAGCCCTGCCCGAGATCAGCGCCCTGTTCGAGACCACGCTGATTTCGCCTGCGCGCGTGCAGCAGCTGATCGATCATGCCCAGGAGCTGGCGACGCTGCGCAACCTGCGCGAAATGCAGGATGCCGCCCTGGCCCGCCAGCGCGCCGACGAATTCGAGGCGCGCGCCAACCGGCTGGCCGAACAGGCCCACCGCGACGCCCTGACCGGGGTGCTCAACCGCCGCCAGCTCGAGGCCGTGCTGGAACAGGAGTTCCTGCGCGCCACCCGGCACGGCTGGCCGCTGTCGGTGGCCTTCATCGACCTGGACGATTTCAAGAAGATCAACGACGCCCACGGCCACCTGCTCGGTGACCAGGTGCTGCGCGAGTTCGCCACCCAGCTGCAGGAACACCTGCGCAACAGCGATACCGTGGCCCGCTTCGGCGGCGAGGAATTCATCGCCCTGCTGCCCAACACCACCGAGCTGGTGGCGCTGGACGTGGTGCGCCGGGTGCTGGCCAGCATCGTCAACACCCCCATGGCCGAGGTGGCCGACGGTCCGCTGTTCGTCACCTTCTCCGCCGGCGTGGCCACCCAGGGCGGCTATGAGCGTTTCGCCGATGTTCAGGACCTGCTGAAGGCCGCCGACGACGTGCTGTACCGTTCCAAGAACCTGGGGCGCAACCGCGTGATTGCGCGTTCACCGGGGACCGCCACGGCCTGAATGGAGTCAGGAAGCGGCGATCCACCGCTGTGGCAGGGCTGCGCCGCAGTGCAGCAGATTTTCCACGCCGAGTACCGCCGCATCCAGTAGAATTCCTGCGTTTTCCACGCATCCAGAGGCCACCATGTCCAATCTTTCCTATCGCCGCATCCTGCTGAAAGTTTCCGGGGAGGCACTGATGGGGGATGAGGACTACGGCATCGACCCCAAGGTCATCAACCGCCTGGCGCGTGAAGTGATCGAAGCGCAGCAGGCCGGTGCCGAAGTGGCGCTGGTCATCGGCGGCGGCAACATCTTCCGCGGCGCCGGCCTGGCCGCCGGCGGCATGGACCGCGTCACCGGCGACCAGATGGGCATGCTGGCCACCGTGATCAACGCGCTGGCCATGCAGGACGCGCTGGAGAAGCTGGGCGCCAAGGCCCGCGTGATGAGCGCCATCAAGATCAACGATGTGTGCGAGGACTACATCCGCCGCCGCGCCATCCGCCACCTTGAAAAGGGTCGCCTGGTGATCTTCGCCGCCGGTGTCGGCAGCCCGTTCTTCACCACCGATTCCGGTGCCGCGCTGCGCGCCATCGAAATCGGCGCGGATCTGCTGCTCAAGGCCACCAAGGTCGACGGCGTGTACGACAAGGACCCCAACAAGCACAGCGATGCGGTCCGCTTCGACAGCCTGACCTACGACGAAGTGATCCGCCGTGGCCTGGAAGTGATGGATACCGCCGCCTTCGCCCTGGCCCGCGACAGCGACCTGCCGCTGCGCGTGTTCGACATGGGCCAGCCGGGCGAACTGCTGAAGATCCTGCACGGCGAGAACATCGGCACCCTGGTGCGCGGCCGCGACGCCACCTGACCGGCGCGCCGGCCACGGCCGGCACCCGCCCGTTCAGCGCGGACCTTGGTTCACCCCATTTCGCCTATAATCGCCCGATTCCCAGTGACACCCAGGATTCGGGCGATGCTCAACGAAATCAAGCAGGACGCGCAAACGCGCATGGCAAAGAGCATCGATGCTCTGAAGCAAACCCTGACCTCCATCCGCACCGGCCGTGCTTCGCCGGCCCTGCTGGACCGGATCACGGTCAAGGCCTACGGCACCGACACGCCGCTCAACCAGGTCGCCTCGATCAGCGTTTCCGAAGGCCACTCGCTGGTCATCACCCTGTTCGACAAGGGCATGATCAAGGACGTGGAAAAGGCGATCTACGCCTCCGACCTCGGCCTGACCCCCAACGTGGCCGGCACCGTCATCCGCCTGAACCTGCCGCCGCCGACCGAAGAGCGTCGCCGCGAGCTTGGCAAGCAGGTGCAGAAGGAAGGCGAAGGCGCCAAGATCGCCATCCGCAACATCCGCCAGGATGCGAACAAGGCCATCGCCGCCCTGCTGAAGGACAAGTCGATCAGCGAAGACGACAAGAAGCGCGGCGAAGACGACATCCAGAAGCTGACCGACAAGTCCATCAAGGACGTCGACAGTGTGGTTGCCGAAAAGGAAAAGGAACTGATGGCGGTCTGAGCATGACCCAGGCCCCGACCAGCAGCTCCACCGCCGCCGTGCCCCGCCACGTTGCCATCATCATGGATGGCAACGGACGCTGGGCGCAGAAGCGCCGTCGTCCGCGCGTGATCGGCCACCGGGCCGGCGCGCGCGCGGTCAACCGCACCATCGATTTCTGCCTGGAGCGTGGCATCGCCGCGCTCACGCTGTTTGCCTTCTCCAGCGAAAACTGGGGCCGGCCGAGCGACGAAGTCGACGCACTGATGAAGCTGTTCCTCAATGCACTGGACCGCGAGGTGGATGAACTCCACCGCCGCGGCGTGCGCGTGCGTTTCATCGGCGAACGCGAGCGCTTCGGTGCCGGGCTGGTCAGCCGCATGCAGCTGGCCGAGCAACGCACCGCCGGCAATACCGCCATGACCCTGAGCATCGCCGCCAGCTACGGTGGCCGCCAGGACATCGCCAGGGCCGCACGCGAACTGGCCGCCGAGGTCGCGGCCGGGCGCCTGCTGCCCGAACAGATCGACGAAGCGCTGCTGGGCAGCCGCGTCGCCCTGGCCGACCTGCCGCCCCCGGATCTGTTCATCCGCACCGGTGGCGACACCCGCGTCAGCAATTTCCTGCTGTGGCAGCTGGCCTATACCGAACTGTGGTTCACCGAGGTGCTGTGGCCCGAGTTCGACGCCGCCATCCTGCAGCAGGCGCTCGACGCCTACGCTGCACGTGAACGCCGCTTCGGCCTGACCAGCGCCCAGATCGCCGCCCTGGCCACCGAGACGTCCACCCCATGACCAAAACCCGAGTCATCGCCGCGCTGATCATGGCGCCGGTCGCCATCGCCGCGATCCTGCTGCTGCCCACCCAGTGGCTGGCCGCCGCCGCCGCCGCCGTGTTCCTGATCGGCCTGTGGGAATGGCTGAAGCTGGCCGACGTGGACGACACACTGGCCCGCACCGTGCTGCTGGTGCTGAACCTGGTGCTGATGGTGCTCATCGTCTGGGCCGACGCCGGCACCCTGGTGCTGTACCAGATCGCCGCGCTGGTCGGCATCGGCTGGTGGCTGCTGGCCCTGCTGTGGCTGCGCTTCTTCACCTTCGGCGCCGAACCCGGCAGCCCGGCGCGGTCGCTCAAACTGCTGGCCGGCACCCTGGCCATCGTGCCCGCCTGGGCCTCGCTGGTGCTGATCCACGCCAGCGGCGACAAGGGCCACCTGTGGCTGCTGACCGCGCTGGCCGTGGTCTGGGCCGCCGATTCCGGCGCCTACTTTGCCGGCCGCACCCTGGGCCGCACCAAGCTGGCCCCGCGCATCAGCCCCAACAAGACCTGGGAAGGGCTGGGCGGCGGCATGCTGGCCGGCCTGCTGGTGGCCCTGGTGTTCGGCTGGATCGCCGGGGTCGCGCCTGGGCACGTGGTCGGCCTGGTCATCACCACGGTGGTCGCCGTGTTCGCCTCGGTACTCGGCGACCTGTACGAAAGCCTGCTCAAGCGCCATGCCGGCGCCAAGGACTCGGGCCACATCATTCCGGGCCACGGCGGCGTGCTGGACCGCATCGACGGCGTGCTGGCCGCGCTGCCGGTGTTCGCGCTGGGCAAGGAAATCTTCGGATTCTGAGCATGCAGAGCACTACCGCCCCCCGCCGGGTCGCCGTGTTCGGTGCCACCGGCTCGATCGGCGCATCCGCGCTGGACGTGATCGCGCGCCACCCGGACCGCTACCGCGCCACCGTGCTGGCCGCCGGCACCCAGGTGCAGGCGCTGGTCGCGCTGTGCGCGCTCCACCGGCCGGCGCATGCGGTAATCGCCAGCGAAGCGCTGTATGCGGATCTGCGCGATGGCCTGCGCGCCGCCGGCCTGGACACCCAGGCGCATGCCGGCGCCGCCGCGCTGGACCAGCTGGCCGCCAGCGACGCATGCGACACCCTGGTCGCCGCCATCGTCGGCGCGGCCGGGCTGTCCTCGACCCTGGCCGCCGCCGGCGCTGGCAAGCGCATCCTGCTGGCCAACAAGGAATCGCTGGTCCTGGCCGGCGAGCTGCTGATGCAGCGCGCCACCGCCGCCGGGGCCGAGATCATCCCGATCGACAGCGAACACAGCGCCATCTTCCAGTGCCTGCGTTCGCGCGACGCCAGCCTGGACCAGGCCGGCGTGCGCAGGATCCTGCTCACCGCCTCCGGCGGCCCCTTCCGCGGGCGCAGCCGGGCCGAGCTGGCCGAGGTCACCCCGGCCCAGGCAGTCGCCCACCCGAAGTGGTCGATGGGCCCGAAGATCTCGGTCGATTCGGCGACGTTGATGAACAAGGGGCTGGAGGTCATCGAGGCCCACCACCTGTTCAACATCCCCGGCGAGCGCATCGAAGTGCTGGTGCACCCGCAGAGCCTGGTGCATTCGCTGGTCGAATTCGTCGACGGCTCCACCCTGGCCCAGATGGGCCTGCCGGACATGCGCACCACGCTGGCCGTGGGCCTGGGCTGGCCGCACCGCATCGAATCCGGGGTTGGCGGGCTGGACCTGCTGAGCCAGGGCCGGCTGGATTTCGAGGCCCCCGACACCGACGCCTTCCCCTGCCTGCGCCTGGCCTGGCAGGCGATGGCCGCCGGCGGCACTGCCCCGGCGGTGCTCAATGCGGCCAATGAAGTGGCTGTTTCAGCGTTTCTTCAGGGGCGGATCGCTTTCCTAGCCATTCCAGGGCTGGTGGCTAACGCTCTTTCAACACTGCCTTCCGCGTCCGCCGATACACTGGAGGGCCTGCTGGCCGCCGACCAGCACGCCCGCCAGATCACCCAAGCCGCCATCGACCACGCCTGAATGCCCTTCCCGCTCCTTTCCCGCGACGTCCACCATGGGTGAATTCATCGGCTCCGTCTGGTGGATGATCGTCAGCCTTGGCCTGCTGGTGACGTTCCATGAGTTCGGTCACTACTGGGTCGCGCGGCGCTGTGGCGTGAAGGTGCTGCGCTTCTCGGTCGGCTTCGGCAAACCGCTGTGGATGCGCCGCAACCGCAACGGTACCGAATTCGCCATCGCCGCCATTCCACTGGGCGGCTATGTGAAGATGCTCGACGAGCGCGAGGTCGAGGTACACCCGGCCGAACGCGGCCTGGCCTTCAACCACAAGAGCGTCTGGCAGCGCATCGCGATCGTGGCGGCAGGCCCGATCGCCAACCTGGTGCTGTGCGTGGCCCTGCTGTGGGCCATGTTCGTACTGGGCAAGCAGGATTATTCGGCCACCATCGGCCGCACCACCGGCATGGCCCAGGTGGCCGGGCTGCAGGCCGGTGACCGCGTGCTGAGCGTGGATGACCGCAGCGTGGTCACCGCAGGCCAGGCCGCCATGGCCCTGACCACGGCCGCCATGGACCGCCACGATGCGAAGGTGGAGGTGGTCGATGCGCAGGAGCAGGTGCGCACCCGCACCCTGCCGCTGTCGCAGCTGCCGGCCGGCTTCGATGAGCGCTGGGTGGCCTCGCTGGCCGGCCTGACCTGGCAGTTCCACCTGCAGCCGGCACTGGTCGAACAGGTGCTGCCCGATTCCGCCGCCCAGGGCGTGCTGTTGCCGGGCGACCTGGTGGTGGCCGTGGATGGCCAGCGCATCGATGCGGCCGACCAGGTCTCCCCGGCCATCCTCGCGCTGGGCAAGCGCGGCGGCCCGGGCATGATCGAGGTGCTGCGCAACGGCGACCGGCTGGCGCTGGAAGTGACCCCGCGCCAGGGCAAGGACGGCCGCGGCCAGCCCACGTGGCAGATCGGCATCGGCTTCCCGCAGGCCAGCGCGCCGGCCTATGACACCACCCTGCAGTACGGCCCGCTGGCGGCCATCCCGGCGGCGCTGCGCGAAACCGCGCGCGCGGCGGGCGATTCGCTCGGCATGATGCGCCGCATCGTGACCGGCAATGCCTCGCTGCAGAACGTTTCCGGCCCGGTCACCATCGCCCGGGTAGCCAACCAGACCGCCCAGCGCGGCCTTGATTGGTTCCTCTGGTTCCTGGCCGTACTCTCGCTCAGCCTGTGCATCATCAACCTGTTGCCCATCCCCATCTTGGACGGCGGGCACCTGCTGTATTACCTTATCGAGTTGGTCAAGGGCAGCCCGCTCAGCGAGCGTGCCATGGCGGCGGGCCAGTACATCGGCCTGGCCATGCTGGCCGGACTGATGGGACTGGCGTTCTACAACGACATCCTCGGTCTGTTCCCGCGATGAACTTTTACCCTTTTGTCGTCGTCTTATGCGCCGGCATCCCGCAACATCGTATTCGACTCCAACCGGACGTGACATGACGCGACTCCCCAATCGCCGCCTGCTTGCCCTCGCACTCGCCGCCGGTTTCGGCGCGCCCGCCCTGGCCCAGGCAGCCGAGCCCTTCACCGTCAGCGACATCCGTGTCGATGGTCTGCAGCGCATCACCTCCGGTACCGTGTTCACCTACCTGCCGGTGGAACGTGGCGAGACCCTGACCGACAACAAGGTCGGCGAGTCGATCCGTGCCCTGTACAAGACCGGCTTCTTCGAGGACGTCCAGCTTGAGCGGCAGGGCGACATCCTGGTGGTCACGGTCAAGGAACGCCCGGCGATCAACAAGCTGACCGTCACCGGCAACAAGGACATCAAGAGCGACCAGCTGCTCAAGGGCCTGAGCGACATCGGCCTGAGCGAAGGCGGCACGTTCGATCGCCTGAGCCTGGACCGGGTGACCCAGGAACTGCGCCGCCAGTACAACGACCGTGGCAAATACAACGTCGAGATCACCCCGACCGTCAGCCCGCTTGACCGCAACCGCGTGGACATCACCATTGCGATCAAGGAAGGCAAGGCCGCCAAGATCCAGCACGTGAACCTGGTCGGCACCGAGAAGTTCGAGTCCAAGGACATCCTGGAAACCTGGGAATCCAAGGAGCACAACTGGGCATCGTGGTACCGCCGCGACGACCAGTACTCCAAGGAAAAGCTGTCCGGCGACCTGGAAAAGCTCAATGCCTGGTACCTGGACCGCGGCTACGTGGACTTCAGCATCGATTCCACCCAGGTCTCGATCAGCCCCGACAAGCGCGACATGTTCATCACCGCCGGCGTGACCGAAGGTGAGCAGTACAAGATCTCCGAGATCAAGGTCACCGGCGACACCATCCTTCCGCAGGAAGACGTGGAGCGCATGCTGATCCAGAAGTCCGGCGATACGTTCTCGCGCGCCCTGCTGGAATTCAGCTCGGACGCCATCACCAATTCGTTGTCCAACATCGGTTACGCGTTCGCCAAGGTGAACCCGATCCCGACCAGCAACCGCGCCGAACGCACCGTGGCGATCAACATGCAGGTCGTGCCGGGCCCCCGCGTGGGCGTGCGCCGCATCGTGTTCAAGGGCAACACCCGCACCTCCGATGAAGTGCTGCGTCGTGAAATGCGCCAGTTCGAGAACAGCTGGTACTCGCAGGCCGCGATCGACCGTTCCAAGATCCGCCTGCAGCGCCTGGGCTACTTCGAATCGGTGGATGTCGAAACGCCGCCGGTCACCGGCAGCAACGACCAGGTCGACGTGGTCTACAACGTCAAGGAAACCACCTCGGGCAGCTTCGTGTTCGGCCTGGGCTATTCGCAGTCCTACGGCATGACCACCTCGGTGCAGCTGTCGCAGAACAACTTCCTGGGCGGCGGCAACCGCGTGTCGGTCGAAGCGTCGCGCAGCAGCTACCTGCAGCGTTACGGCTTCTCCTACACCAACCCGTACTTCACCGACGACGGCGTGTCGCTGGGCTACAACCTGTCCTGGCGCGAGCTGGATTACTCCGACTTCAACACCGCGCAGTACAACAGCACCAACGGTGCGGCGCAGGTGGTGTTCGGCGTGCCGATCACCGAGAACGACACCGTCTCGCTGATGGTGGGCATCGACAGCAACCAGATCACCACCTACCAGGGTGCAACGCCGCAGGCGATCATCGATTACATCGATGCCATCGGCCAGCGCACGTTCCACTCCTGGCGCACGGAGCTGGGCTGGGCGCGCGACACCCGCAACGATTACTTCATGCCCACCCGCGGCATGTACCAGCGCGTGGGCCTGGAAACGACCCTGCCGGGTTCGACGGTCGAGTACTACAAGCTGAACTACCAGGTCTCCAAGTACTGGCCGATCATCCCGTCGCTGGTCATCAATACCCGCGCCGAGGTCGGCTACGGCGACTCCTACGGCAACGATGTCACCCGCGTGATCACCAACCCGGATGGCACCACCCGCACCGTGACCGCTTCGGGCCTGCCGTTCTTCGAAAACTTCTACGCCGGCGGTACCAACTCGGTGCGCGGTTTCGAAGACAACACCCTTGGCCCGCGCTCGGAGCCGACCGCTTCGTACAACCGTGGCCAGCCGCTGGGTGGCTCGCTGAAGACGGTCGGCTCGGTCGAAGCCTACTTCCCGCGCCTGTTCGACAGCCCGTCGGCCCGCGTCTCGGCGTTCTTCGACGTCGGCAACGTGTACAACGGCGTGGACAACTTCAAGGCCAACGAACTGCGTGCCTCGGCCGGTGTCGCCCTGCTGTGGCGCGCCCCGGTCGGCCCGATCTCGATCAGCTACGCCTTCCCGCTCAAGAAGGAAGACGGCGACGAAATCGAACGCCTGCAGTTCACGTTCGGTGGCCAGTTCTAAACCCACCGATCGCACACGAAAACGCCGGGCCCAGCCCGGCGTTTTTGTTTGTGGGGCTTGGAGAAACCTAGATCGGCGAAGGGCAGCGTTTCAATTGCTGTGTGCGGCTCCTGATCTACCGTGGCCACCGACACACCGTCAGAGGGCCGGCGGGTGCGGGGGTACGGGGGCTTTACCAAACATGGATGTTTGGTAAGAGCCCCCAGGGATGGGTTCACGGCGCCCCCCGTACCCCCGCACCCGCCGGACCTGCGCGCGAACCCTGCAGCCCACAGGCTGTTCGCCTGAATCCGGCCGGCGCCGCATACCATCGCTGAACCCCCGAACATGACCGAAGTCACGCCACACGGTAAACTCCCGGCGTGAACACTCCTTCCTATACCGCCCAGCAACTCGCCGAGCAGTTTGGCCTGCAGGTCCATGGTGATGGCAGCACCGCCATCCGTGGCGTGGCCACGCTCGCCCATGCCGGCCCCGGCCAGCTGACCTTCCTGGCCAACCCGCGCTACCGCGCCCAGCTGGCCGACAGCCAGGCCGGGATCGTGGTGCTGCGCGCCGACGACGCCGACGCCGCGCCCGGTACCGCGCTGATCGCCAAGGATCCCTACACCACCTTCGCCAAGATCGGCGCGCTGTTCGACATCGCCCCGACCCGGCCGCCGGGCATCCACCCCAGCGCCGTCATCGATCCCGAGGCCCAGGTCGCCGCCAGCGCCCACATCGGCCCGTTCGTCACCATCGGCGCGCGCAGCGTGATCGGCGAGAACTGCATCATCGGCGCCGGCAGCATCATCGGCGAAGACTGCAGCCTGGACAGCGGCTGCGAACTGATCGCCCGCGTCACCCTGGTCACCCGCGTCCGCATCGGCAAACGCGTGCGCATCCATCCCGGTGCCGTGCTCGGCGCCGATGGCTTCGGCCTGGCGATGGACGCCGGCAGCTGGATCAAAGTGCCCCAGCTGGGGGGCGTGCGCATCGGCGACGACTGCGAGATCGGCGCCAATACCTGCGTCGACCGCGGCGCCCTCGAAGATACCGTGCTCGACAACGACGTGCGCCTGGACAACCTCGTCCAGATCGCCCACAACGTCCAGATCGGCGCCCACTCGGCCATCGCCGGCTGCACCGGCATTGCCGGCAGCGCCAAGATCGGCCGTTACTGCCTGCTCGGCGGCGCCGTCGGCGTCGTCGGCCACCTCGAGATCTGCGACAAGGTCGTGATCACCGGCAAGTCCGTGGTGCGCAACTCCATTACCGAACCGGGCGAATACTCGTCCGGGACCCCATTGACCGACAACCGCACGTGGCGCAAGAACGCCGCGCGCTTCAAGCAGCTCGATGCACTGGCCCGTCGCATCCTGTCTGTAAGCAAGGAGAAGGAATGAGCCACCCACAGAAGCTGCCGGACATCACCGAAATCCAGGCGTTGATCCCGCACCGCTATCCCTTCCTGCTGGTCGACAAGGTCGTCGCGATCGATTACGAGAAGCGCACCATCGTTGCCACCAAGAACGTCAGCATCAACGAACCGTTCTTCCAGGGCCACTTCCCCAGCCAGCCGATCATGCCCGGCGTGCTGATCATCGAAGCCATGGCCCAGGCCGGCGGCGTGCTGACCCAGCTCACCCTGGGCCGCGACGCGCAGTCCAAGCTGTTCTACATGGTCAAGGTGGACAAGGCCCGCTTCAGCAAGCAGGTGGTGCCGGGCGACGTGCTGGAAATGCATGTCGAGATCAAGCGCGTGATCCGCAACATGGCGGTGTACGACTGCGTGGCCAAGGTCGACGGCGAGATCGTCGCCTGCGCCGAAGTACTCTGCGCCGGCACCCGCGAATGAACGGGCCGCTCATCCACCCCACCGCGGTCATCGACCCGTCGGCGAAACTGGCGGCGGATGTACGTATCGGTGCGTTCTGCCTGATCGGTGCCGATGTCGAGATCGGCGAAGGCACCGAAGTCGGCCCGCACTGCTCGATCCACGGCCCGACCCGGATCGGCCGCAACAACCGTTTCATCGGCCACGTTGCCGTGGGCGGCGAACCGCAGGACAAGAAGTACGCCGGCGAGCGCACCGAACTGGTGATCGGCGATGACAACGTGTTCCGCGAGTTCGTCACCCTCAACCGCGGTACCGGCGGCGGCGGTGGCGTCACCACCATCGGCAACGGCAACTGGATGCTGGCCTATACGCACGTGGCGCACGACTGCCACGTCGGCAACCAGTGCGTGTTCTCCAACAACACCACCCTGGCCGGCCACGTGACCGTGGGCGACTACGTGATCATCAGCGGTTTCGCCGGTGCCCACCAGTTCTGCCGGATCGGTGCGCACGCCTTCCTGGGCATGGGTGCACTGACCAATGGCGACGTGCCACCGTTCACCATGGTCGGCAGCGATTCGCTGGGCCGCCCGCGCGGCATCAACAGCGAAGGCCTCAAGCGCCGCGGCTTCGATGCCGAGCGCATCGCCAGCATCAAGCGCGCCTACCGCACGTTGTACGTGGCCGGCCTGCCGCTGGCCGAAGCCAAGGTGCAGCTGGCCGAACAGGCCGCGCACAGCGCCGACGTCAAGGACATGCTGGACTTCATCGAGCACGCCGAGAGGCCCCTGCTGCGATGACGGCGCCGGGCTCTTCGCGACCGCTGCGGATTGCGCTGGTTGCCGGTGAAGCCTCCGGCGATCTGCTTGGCGCCGGCCTGGTGCGCGAACTGCAGCAGCGGTTCCCGGACGCCGAGTTCGCCGGGATTGGCGGCGATGCGATGCGCAGCGCCGGCTGCCTGACCTGGTTCGATGCCAGTGAGCTGGCGGTGATGGGCCTGACCGAAATCCTGCGCCACCTGCCGCGCCTGCTGAAGCTGCGCAGTGAGTTCCGTGCGCGGGTGCTGGAGTGGCAGCCGGACGTGTTCATCGGCATCGACGCCCCGGACTTCAACCTGGGCGTGGAGCGCTGGCTGAAAGAGCGCGGCATCACCACGGTGCACTACGTCAGCCCGTCGGTCTGGGCGTGGCGCGAAAAGCGTGCGGAGAAGATCGGTGCCAGCGCCGACCTGGTGCTGTGCCTGTTCCCGATGGAACCGCCCATCTACGCCCGCCATGGCATCGACGCGCGCTTCGTCGGCCACCCGATGGCCGATGACATTCCGCTGCACAGCGACCGCGAAGCGGCCCGCGTGGCCCTGGGCCTGCCGGTCAACGCCAAGGTTCTGGCTGTGCTGCCGGGCAGCCGGCTGGGCGAGATCAGCAAGCTGGGCGGTGCGTTCTTCGAAGCGGCCTGGCAGGTGTCCGAACGCATTCCTGGCCTGCACGTGGTGGTGCCGGCAGCCAACCCGGCCTGCCGTGCACTGATCCAGGAGCAGCTGTCGCGCTCGGCGCTGCCGGTGGCCTACTCACACCTGCTGGACGGCCAGGCACGCACGGCGATGATCGCCGCCGACGTGGTGGTACTCGCCTCGGGCACGGCCACGCTAGAGACGATGCTGGTGAAGCGGCCGATGGTGGTGGGTTACCGCGTGGCGGAGCTGACCTACCGGATCGTGAAGGCGCTCGGCCTGATCAAGGTAGACCGCTTCGCGCTGCCGAACATCCTGGCCGGCAAGGACCTGGCACCGGAGCTGATCCAGCACGACTGCGTGCCGGACAAGCTGGCCGAGGCGATCATGCAGTGGTTCGATCAGCCGCAACGCGCCATCGAGATCCAGGACACGTACGAAAAGCTGCACCTGCAGTTGCGCCAGGACGCGTCGGCGCGCGCGGCCGACGCGGTGGCGGAACTGCTGGCACGCAAGCCGCGCGGGAACGCGCCGGCATGAGCCGCCGCCACGCTGCGGCGGCCTCGCTGGCGCTGTTCGACGGGGCGGCGCTGGCGACGGTCGCGCCGCGCTATGTGGCGGGGGTGGACGAAGCCGGTCGCGGGCCGCTGGCCGGCCCGGTGGCGGTAGCGGCGGTGGTGTTCTGCCCGGACCGCCCGCGTCTGAACGGGCTGGACGATTCCAAGCAGCTCACGGCGATCCGCCGCGACCAGCTGTTCGACAGGATCCAGCAGCGTGCGCTGGCCTTCCAGGTGGTGATGGTGGACGTGACGGAGATAGACACGCTCAACATCTACCAGGCCACGATGCTAGGCATGCGCCGGGCGGTCGAGGCGGTCGCGCACGTGGCGCAGTTCGCGCGCATCGACGGCAATGTGGTGCCCAAGGGCTTGCCCTGCCCCGCGCAGGCGCTGGTCGGAGGCGACGCGCTCGACCGCGCGATCATGGCGGCCTCGATCCTGGCCAAGGTCAGCCGCGACCGCTACATGCTCCAGCTGCACGAGCAGCACCCCGAATACGGTTTCGACCAGCACAAGGGCTACGGCACCCCGGCCCACCTGGCGGCCCTGCGCACCCACGGGCCCTGCCCCCACCACCGCCGCAGCTTCGCGCCCGTGCGTGATTGCCTGGACAGCGCGTTGGTTGCTGCTGTCTGACGCAACAGCCAAAGCCAAAGCCAAAGCGGCACGTCGGAGTTCGTCTGGCTTGGGCGGCGTCGGTGGGTTTGCGGGGGACGCCGTGAACCCATCCATGGGGGCTTGGTCGCCGCATCCATGCGGCTCACACCCCCGCAAACCCACCGCCGCCGCCCTTTGACAGTTGGCTGGTGCCCAACGGAGATCAAAAGCCCGGCCTTTGCTCCTGCTCTTCCGTGCGAGCCGACCTTCCGTTGGGGCGGCCTTAACCCAACCCCCTGTCAAGCCTTGTTCCGCTTGCCCCGCGCGGCTACCCTGACCGGGCATTACATTGGCCCGGCATGTCCACTTCCCGTTTCGTACATCTGCACGTCCACACCGAGTTTTCGCTGGCGGATTCGACCATCCGTGTCCCGGCGAAACCGGATCAGGCTGACCCGAAAAAGGCCAAGCAGGCCAACCTGCTCAGCCGCGCCGTCGAACTGAACCTGCCCGCGTTGGCAGTGACCGACCTGAACAACCTGTTCGCGCTGGTCAAGTTCTACAAGGCCGCTGAAACGGTCGGCATCAAGCCGATCGCCGGTGCCGACATCATGATCGCCGAAGAGGGCATGACCCCCTGGCGCATGACCCTGCTCTGCCGCAACCGCGAAGGCTATCTCAGCCTGTCGCGCCTGCTCACGCGTGCCTGGATGGAAGGCCACCGCCCTGAAGGCGGCGTGGCGGTGCACCCCGACTGGCTCAAGGGCGGTTGCCACAACCTGTTTGCCCTGGCTGGCCGCGACAGCCTGGCCGGGCGTCTGGCCGGCGAAGGCCGGCATGACCTGGCCGAGCAGCAGCTCGCCGACTGGCAGCGCGTGTTCGGCGACGGCCTGCATCTGGAGCTGACCCGTACCGGTCGCGAAGGCGAAGAAGCGTTCAACCAGTTTGCCCTGGTGGCCGCCGGCCAGCGTGGCCTGCCCGTGGTGGCCAGCAACGACGTGCGCTTCCTGCGCCCTGACGATTTCAGCGCGCACGAAGCCCGCGTGTGCATTTCCTCCGGCCGCGTGCTGGACGATCCCAAGCGCCCGCGCGATTACAGCGACCAGCAGTACCTCAAATCGCCCGAAGAGATGTGCGCGCTGTTCGCCGACATCCCCGATGCGATCGACAACACGCTGGCGCTGGCCGAACGCTGCAACATCGAAATGCGGCTGGGCACCTACTTCCTGCCCAACTACCCGGTGCCGGAAAACGAAACGCTGGACAGCTGGATCTGCAGCGAATCGCGCAAGGGCCTGGAAGCCCGCCTGGAAAAGAATCCGCTGGCCGAAGGCAAAACCCGCGAGGACTATTTCGAGCGGCTGGAATTCGAGCTGGCCACCATCATCAAGATGGGGTTCCCGGGCTACTTCCTGATCGTGGCCGACTTCATCCAGTGGGGTAAGAACCAGGGTATTCCGATCGGCCCCGGCCGTGGTTCCGGTGCCGGTTCGCTGGTGGCCTGGGCGCTGCAGATCACCGATCTGGATCCGATTCCGTACAACCTGCTGTTCGAGCGGTTCCTCAACCCCGAACGCGTGTCGATGCCCGACTTCGACATCGACTTCTGCATGGACCGCCGCGACGAAGTCATCGACTACGTCGCCCGCAAGTACGGCCGCGAACGCGTCAGCCAGATCATCACCTACGGCACCATGGCCGCCAAGGCCGTGGTGCGCGATTCCGGGCGCGTGCTCGGTTTCCCGTATGGCCTGGTCGATGGGGTTTCCAAGCTGATTCCCAACATCCTGGGCATTTCGCTCAAGGATGCGATGGGCGAAGGCAAGGATTCGGAAATGGCATCGCCGGAGTTGATCCAGCGCTACCAGAACGAAGACGACGTGCGCGACCTGATCGACCTGGCGCGCCAGCTCGAAGACCTTACCCGCAACGCCGGCAAGCATGCCGGCGGCGTGGTGATCGCGCCGGAACCGCTGGCCGAATTCTGCCCGCTGTTCGCCGAACACGATGAAGGCGGCCGTGGCCGCAACCCGGTCACCCAGTTCGACAAGAACGACGTCGAAGAAATCGGCCTGGTGAAGTTCGACTTCCTCGGCCTGCGCACGCTGACGATCATCGACTGGGCGGTCAAGGCGATCAACAAGCGCCATGCCCGCGCCGGCATTCCGCCGATCGACATCACCGCGCTGCCGCTGGACGATGCGCCCACCTACAAGGACATCTTCGCCAACGGCAACACCGGCGCGGTCTTCCAGTTCGAATCCTCGGGCATGCGCCGCCTGCTGAAGGACGCGCGCCCCGACCGCTTCGAAGACCTCATCGCGCTGGTGTCGCTGTATCGCCCCGGCCCGATGGACCTGATTCCCTCCTTCAACGCGCGTAAGCACGGCCAGGAAGAGATCATCTACCCCGATCCGCGTACCGAAGCGATCCTGAAAGACACCTACGGCATCATGGTGTACCAGGAGCAGGTGATGCAGATGGCGCAGATCGTCGGCGGTTACTCGCTCGGCGGCGCCGACCTGCTGCGCCGCGCGATGGGCAAGAAGGTGCCGGCCGAAATGGCCAAGCACCGCGAGATCTTCCGCGAGGGTGCGGCCAAGGGCGGCGTCGACGGCCCCAAGGCCGACGAAATCTTCGACCTGATGGAGAAGTTCGCCGGCTACGGCTTCAACAAGTCGCACGCTGCCGCCTACGCGCTGGTCAGCTACCAGACCGCCTGGCTCAAACGCCATTATCCGGCCGAGTTCATGGCGGCCACGCTGTCCTCGGACATGGACAACACCGACAAGGTGGTGGGCTTCCTGGCCGAAGTGCGCAACCTCGGCCTGACCGTGCTGCCGCCGCGCGTGAACGAATCGGCGTACATGTTCGAAGCCTCCAGCGCCGACACCATCCAGTACGGCCTGGGCGCCATCAAGGGCGTGGGCCAGGGTGCCTGCGAAGCGGTGGTCGACGAGCGCCTGGCCAAGGGCCGCTACGCCTCGCTGCTGGATTTCTGCATGCGCATCGAATCGGGCAAGCTCAACCGGCGCACGCTTGAAGCGATGATCAACTGCGGCGCGCTCGATGGCCTCGGCAAGAACCGCGCTTCGTTGATGCTGCAGCTGCCTGAAGTGCTCAAGGCCACCGACCAGATGTCGCGCGAGAAGGCGTCCGGCCAGAACTCGCTGTTCGGCGCGCCCGACCCGGTCAGCACCGCGCTGCAGCTGGACCTGCCTGAAGCCAAGGAATGGGGGCTGGGCCAACTGCTGGACGGCGAACGCGAAACGCTGGGGTTCTACCTCAGTGGCCATCCGTTCGACCCGCATGCCGACGACGTCAAGGAACTGGTCGGCACCGACCTGGGCATGCTGGAAAAACTGATTCCCCCTGCCCGCCCCAGCAAGGATGGCGAAAAGCGCGCCTGGCGCCAGGAAACCCCGGTGATCCTGGCCGGCCTGGTGGTCGGCGTGCGCCGCAAGGGCGAAAGCCAGGTGTTCATGCAGCTTGAAGACGGGAAGGGCCGGGTCGAATGCAGCGCGTTCACCGATGGCCTGGCCGAGTTCGGCCACCTGATGACCAAGGACCGCATCCTGGTGGTCAAGGGCGGCCTGCGCGAGGACGAGTTCAATGGCGGCTATGCCCTGCGCATCCGCCAGTGCTGGGACTTCGAGGAAATCTGCGCCAATTACGCCACCCGCCTGTCGCTGCGCCTGGACCTGCGCCAGGGCGACCCGGTCTGGGCGCGGGTGAACGGCCTGCTCGACCGCCACCGTCCCGGCCGCACCCCCCTGCGCCTGGACCTGCTGCTGGGCACCGAGCAGGGCCCGGTAGCCGGCATGCTGGACGTGGCCGGCGACACCGCCGTGCGCGTGGACAGCCAGCTGGTGGACGCCCTGCGGGCCGACCCGGCGGTCCGGACGCTGAAAGTCCGGTACAGCCCGCCATGGGCCAACTAGCCCCTGACCAGACGACGGCGTACGGGGCATTTAGACGCATTCGGCTACACTTTCCCTCTTTTCTTCACGACGGCTTCCGATGAATCCGAACTACCTCGACTTCGAGCAACCCATCGCTGATCTGGAGGCAAAGATCCAGGAGCTGCGCAGCGCAAGCGCCGGCCCGGCGGTCAATGTCGAGGCCGAAGTGCGCACCCTGCAGGACAAGCTGCGGCTGCGTACCGCGCAGATCTTCCGCAACCTGACCTCGTGGCAGGTGCTGCAGCTGGCCCGCCATCCTTCGCGCCCTTACACCGCCGACTACATCCGCATCTTCTGCGATGAGTTCCAGGAACTGGCCGGCGACCGCGCCTTCGCCGACGACAAGGCCATCATGGGTGGCCTGGCCCGAATCGGCGGCCGTTCGGTGATGCTGATCGGCCACCAGAAGGGCCGCGACACCAAGGAAAAGATCAAGCGCAACTTCGGCATGCCCAAGCCGGAGGGCTACCGCAAGGCGCTGCGCCTGATGAAGATGGCCGAGCGCTTCGGCCTGCCGGTGCTGACCCTGATCGACACCGCCGGTGCCTGGCCGGGCATCGATGCCGAATCGCGTGGCCAGTCCGAAGCGATCGCGCGCAACCTGATGGAAATGGCCGAACTGAAGGTGCCGGTGATCTGCACCGTGATCGGCGAAGGCGGCTCCGGCGGCGCGCTGGCGCTGGGCGTGGGCGACCGCACCGTGATGCTGGAATACAGCGTGTATTCCACCATCAGCCCGGAAGGCTGCGCCTCGATCCTGTGGAAGGATGCGGGCAAGGCCAAGGATGCCGCCGAACAGCTGGGCCTGACCGCGCCGCGCCTGAAGAGCCTGGGCCTGGTCGACAAGGTCGTGCGCGAGCCGACCGGCGGAGCTCACCGCAACCCGAACCAGATGGCCAAGCGCCTGAAGGCCGTGCTGCTCAACGAGCTGGACGCGCTGGAGAAGCTGTCCACCGAAGACCTGCTGCAGAAGCGTTACGAGCGCCTGCGCAGCTACGGCGCCTACGAAACGGCCTGATCGGCCGTTGCGATTGCGGCAAGAAGAACCGGGCCATGCGCCCGGTTTTTTTGTCCCTCAGAACGGCTTGGCCAGCACCAGCCAGACCACGCCGATGAACAGCACCAGCGGCAGTTCATTGAACCAGCGCAGCGCGCGCGACGACGGCAGCACCTTGCCCTTCACCGCGCCCTTCAGCAGCCGCCCGGTCCACGAGTAGTACACCAGCAGCAGCACCACCAGCCCCAGTTTGGCGTGCAGCCAGCCTGCCGCACCTGGCGCGACCATGGTGGGGTAGTCCGGAATCACCCGGTAGCCCAACCACAGCACCAGCCCCAGGATCAGCGCGAAGCCGAACATCATGTGGCCGAACTTGTACAGGCGCAGGCCCATCAGCTGCAGGCGCTCCACGACGGGCAGCTGCCCGGCGGTCTCACTCAGGTTCACCAGGATCCGCGGCAGGTAGAAAACCGCCGCCATCCACGCCACCACGAACAGCAGGTGGAAGGTCTTGACCCAGTAGTAGGACTGCATGCGCTTGCTCCGGCGGCTGGCTTGGGATGTCGTTCATTCTGGCCGATTCACGCGGGCTGCGCATGCGCGGCAGATCGACGCAGCGGGCTCGGCTACCATGTGCACCCACCCCGTCCTCGATCCCTGTCCCCGCATGCAGAAGACCTACGACCAGGCCTACTTCCAGCGCTGGTACCAGCCCGACCAGACCGGCGGCGCGGCGCGCCTGGCGCGCAAGGTCGCACTGGCCGTCGCCAGTGCCGAGTACTACCTGGAGCGCCCGATCCGCAGCGTGCTGGACATCGGCGCCGGTGAAGGCGCCTGGCGCGCGCCGCTGCTCAAGCTGCGCCCGCGCGTGCAGTACATGGGCTTCGACAGCAGCGACTATGCGGTGCAGCGCTACGGCCGCAGCCGCAACCTGCACCCGGCCCGGGTTGGCGATTTCGCCTGGCTGCGCCCGTGCGCGCCGGTGGACCTGCTGGTCTGTTCGGACGTGATGCACTACGTGCCCACCCGCGAGCTGCGCCCCGCCCTGGCCGGTTTCGCCGAGCTCACCGGTGGCGTGGCGTTCCTGGAGGCGTTCACCGCCGAGGACGAGTTCGAAGGTGACCATGAAGGATTCCAGGCCCGCCCGGCGGCCTGGTACCGGCGCCAGCTGACGGCCGAAGGCTTCACCGCGCTCGGTTCGCACTGCTGGCTGTCGCCCGCACTGGCGGGCCACGCCGCCGCCCTGGAACGCAGTGGCCGTTGATCTCATGACCGGTTGCGACGGATCTGCCTATTAAGGCGTTCCCGACCCGGGTGAGGTATGCTGCGCGGCAACATAAGACCATACATATTCGGACGTCATGCTCTATCAGCTGCATGAATTGACCCGCAACCTGCTCGCCCCGTGGGTGCACCAGGCCCAGGCCAACGCCAAGTTCTTCGCCAACCAGGGCCATTGGTGGTCGCAGATGCCCGGTGCCGACCGCCTGTCCGCGGTGAACGAGCTGTTCCATCGCATCGGCAAGGATTACGAGAAGCCCGAGTGGGGCATCAACGAAATCGAGGTCGACGGCGAGCGCGTGCCGATCGTGGTGCACGAAGAAGTCGTCAAGCCGTTCTGCAAGCTGCTGCGCTTCAAGCGCCACAGCAACGAAGCCGACCAGCTCAACACCATGCTCAACCAGCCGTTCGTGCTGGTGGTGGCGCCGCTGTCGGGCCACCACGCCACGCTGCTGCGCGACACCGTGCGCACCCTGCTGCGCGACCACCGCGTGTACGTCACCGACTGGGTCGACGCGCGCATGGTGCCCGGCAGCGAAGGCGAGTTCAGCCTGGACGATTACATCGCCTACGTGCAGGAATTCATCCGCCACCTCGGTGCCGAGAAACTGCACGTGGTCAGCGTGTGCCAGCCGACCGTACCGGTGCTGGCCGCCGTTTCGCTGATGGCCAGCCGTGGCGAAACCACGCCGCGTTCGCTGGTGATGATGGGCGGCCCGATCGATGCGCGCTGCAGCCCGACCGCGGTGAACAACCTGGCCACCCAGAACCCGCTGTCGTGGTTCGAGAACAACGTGATCCACACCGTGCCGCCGGGTTATCCGGGCGCCGGTCGCCGCGTGTATCCGGGCTTCCTGCAGCACGCCGGGTTCCTGTCGATGAACCCGAGCCGGCACTTCAGTTCGCATTGGGATTTCTATGCCGACCTGGTCAAGGGCGACATGGAAGATGCCGATGCGCACCGTCGCTTCTACGACGAATACAACGCCGTGCTGGACATGCCGGCGCGCTACTACCTGGACACCATCCGCGTGGTGTTCCAGGAATTCCTGCTGCCGCGCGGCGAGTGGTATGTACAGGGTGAGCTTGTGGATCCCGGTGCGATCACCGGCACCGCGCTGCTGAGCATCGAAGGCGAGCTGGACGACATCGCCGGCCTGGGCCAGACCGAAGCGGCGCAGGAACTGTGCACTGGTATCCCGGCCGCGCGCCGTGAGCACTTCGTGGTCGAGGGCGCCGGCCACTACGGCATCTTCAGCGGCCGCCGCTGGCGCGAAACCGTGTACCCCAAGGTGCGCGATTTCTTCGCCGCCAACGCGCAGGCTGCGGCGAAGCCGAAGAAGGCGGCCAAGGCCGCCAGCAATGTCACCCCGATCCGTAAGAAAGCGGGTTGACGACCGGTTGCGCCGACGGTTGTCGGCGCTTCGATCCGGATCATGAACGTCTGACGGGCGGTTTCGATTGGGGCTAAACGCCGGTCGGATCACCGTGGCCTGATCTCGACGACTTCGGATGCTTGCGCCGCGCTGCGCGCGGTGTCCGGCCAACGGCCGGACCTACGAATTGCTACGGGCCCATCCGGATCATGGTCAATCAACCAAGGGCTCCGGATGCCTGGCGGTAGCGCCGGCCGTTGGCCGGCCGTCGGTAGACTTAGAGGCGTACAAGCAGGTGTTTCGCCATCTGTCCGTGCAGGTGGCCGATGAAGCGGGCCAGGTGCATGGTGCAGAACAGGATCACCACGCCCAGTACCGCCAGCGCGGGGGTGGCCCACAGCGGCAGCACGACCAGTTCGCTTTCGAAGTACAGGCTCGGGGCGCCCAGCGCGAACATCGAGGCCACCGGCGCCCAGATGAAGACCAGCGCCACCGTCAGCAGCGTGACCGCGATGGTGAAGTAGATGATGCCCAGCGGCAGCATCAGCATGAAGTACAGCATCGTCAGCCAGGTGCGTCCATCGGTGAACATGTCGCCGATGCGCTGCAGCCAGCTGCGGCTGCGGTCGGCATAGCGCGGCCGACGCGGCATCCGCTCGCCGAGCAATGCTTCGATCAGCCGCCCTTCCAGCAGCGCCAGGCCGCGCACCGAACCGAAGAAGAGCACGGTCATCGGAATGCCGATGATCAGCACAATCAGGCCCAGCGACATCGACAGGCCGGTGATTACCCAGGTGAAGAAGAAGATGCCGGTCGCCAACGACAGCAGCATGTAGAACAGCGCGCCGTAGGTCCGCGGTTCCAGTGCCACGCCGAAGAAGCGTGCCAGCGCCGAGCGGTGCGGCGGCGGAACACGGTCGGTCGGCGGTGCATCGCCGCCGGCTGCGGCCGCTGCGGCGGCAACACCCGGCGCCACCTGCGCCGGCACTACCCGGGCGATCGGCCGCACGCTGGCGCTCGGGGTGCGCAGCGCGCGGTTCACGGTGATTTCGGTTTCGCGGTAGATCTCGGCCACTTCCTCCGGCGCACCGTAGCTGCCGGCGACGTCGGCAATCACCTCCGCCTCGCTGCGGCCCGGCTGGGCGGCCAGTTCCGAACGCAGGTATTCCTCGGCGTCGTACAGCGCGTCCTGCACCATCGCCGGATCGGCGTCATGCAGCGCGGCGCGCAGTTGTGCCAGGTATTCCCCGATAGTGGTCGGCAGGCCCCCGCCCGCCCTGTTCTGTTCGTTCATTGCAGTACCCCTTCCAGCACGGAATCGACGGAATCTCGGGTGGCACGCCAGGCCTGGCTCCACAACGCCAGCACCTCGCGGCCGCGTTCATTGATGCGGTAGTAGCGCCGCGGTGGCCCGGCCACCGACGGTTCGATCTGGCTTTCCAGCAGCCCGGCCCCTTCGAGGTTGCGCAGCACCGGGTACAGCGCGCTCTGCTTGCCGCTCAGCACGCCCTCGCCGGTCCGTTCCAGTTCCTTGGCGATCAGGTAGCCGTACAGCGGCTCCCCGGCCTTGGCCAGCACCGCCAGCAGGGCCAGCGACACGGTGCCGGCACTGAGCTCCTTCTGGAACTTCTTCAGGTGGACCTCGTGGTCGCTCATGACGATCTCCAGCTAGCGTGGAGTCAACACTAGTGCGAAGTCAGCTATAGCGAACGTGCCGTTAGTCACCCTGCCGGGGGACAGGGTGGGCTGGCGGCCGGAGCCGGGCTTCGCGCAGAATCGGGGATCGTTCATCCCGGGGTCCACCATGTCGCCACGCCGTCCCGCCCTGCTTGCGCTTGCCCTCTCCTGCCTGCTGCCGGGCCTGGCCACCGCAGCCACGCCGTACCGCAGCGCCCAGCAGATCCTGGAAGCCTCGCCCGCGAGCGACTGGCGCACGCCGGATCCGGCCAACCTGCTGGTGATGAAGCTGGATGCCGGTGAGGTCCTGATCGAGCTGGCCCCGGCCTTCGCGCCGCAGCACGTGGCCAACATCCAGACCCTGGCCCATGAGCATTTCTGGGATGGCGAGAGCATCTACCGCGCGCAGGACAACTTCGTGGTGCAGTTCGGCGATGCTGATGCCGATGACGCGGCCAAGGCCAAGCCGCTGGGCTCGGCCAAGCGCAAGCTGCCGGCGGAGTTCCAGCGCGACAGCAAAGGGTTGAAGGTCAGCGTGCTGCCCGATCGCGACGGCTGGGCCGACCAGACCGGCTTCGTCGACGGCTTCGCGGTGGGCCAGGACCGGCAGGACGGCAAGACCTGGCTGGCGCACTGCTACGGCGCGCTGGGTGCCGGCCGCAACAACGACGAAGACAGCAGCATCGGCGCCGAGCTGTACGTGGTCACTGGCCAGTCGCCGCGCCAGCTGGACCGCAACATCACCGTGGTCGGCCGGGTGCTCAAGGGCATGGAGCTGCTCAGCGCGCTGCCGCGCGGACCGGCCCCGATGGGCTTCTACGCCGACGCTTCGCAGCGCACCGCGATCCGCTCGATCCAACGCGTGAGCGACCTGCCGGAAGCGCAGCGACCGACGCTGCAGGTGCTGCGCACCGATTCAAAGACCTTCGCCGATACGGTCGAAGCGCGCCGCAACCGCGTGGACGACTTCTACAAACGCGCCGCCGGGCATATCGACCTGTGCAACATCCCCGTGCCCGTGCGGTAAGGGATGCCGCGTCGCGTCAGCGCTTCTGGCTGGCGGCGACGCTGCCGAGGATCAACGCGCCGGCGACCACCATTGCCCAGGTCACCGGCTCGCCCAGGAACAGCCAGGCAAACAGCGCGCCGAACATCGGCACCAGGTAGGTCACGGTGGAGGCGCGCGCCGGGCCGATCCGCGCGATGAGGCGGTAGAACATCAGGAACGCAAAGCCGGTGCAGACCACCCCCAGCGCGATCGCGCACGCCCACGACACAGCCGGAATCGGCGCGTCCGGCCAGTGGGTCAGCGCCATCGGCAGCATCAGCAGCGCCGCGCTGCCCAGCGTGGCGCCGGCCGACGCCGCTGGCGGCAGGCCGGTCATGTGGCGCTTGACCAGGTTGACGCCCAAGCCGTACAGCAGCGCAGCCAGCGAACCGGCAATCACCGCCGCGCCGATGCTCAGCCCGGACACCTTGGCGGTGGCCAGCACCACCACGCCGCCGAAGCCGACCAGCAGCGCAATCGCGCGGCGCATGCCGATCTTCTCGCCGAAGAACAGGAACGCAATCAGCGCGGCAAACAGCACGGTCATCGCGTTGCAGATCGCGCCGATCGCGGCCGGTGCGCGCTGCGCGGCCCAGGCGAACAGCACGAACGGAATGGCGGAGTTGATCAGGCCGATCGGCACCAGCCACAACCAGCGCCGGGCCGGGAACTGCGCGCGCGCCTGCCAGAGGAACGGCAGCAGCACCAGCGCGCCCAGCAGCAGCCGCACTTCGACCAGCGCATAGGGCCCGAACGACGGCACCGCCACGCGCATGAACAGGAACGAGCAGCCCCAGATCGCGCCGAGCACGGTCAGCTCCAGCGGAGTGCGCCAGTCGCGCTCGATCGCCCCCGCACTCACCGGCGCGCCGCTCACGGGCGGCTCCCGGCACGGCAGGAACTGGCAGCGACGGCAGCGGGGACGGGCAGCAACATGGCGCGGGCTCCAGGGATCAGACACGCAGCATCTACCTGCCGCGGGGCCTCGACAAGCGCGTAATATCCCTGCAAGCCACAAATATGATTTGGGTCTCGCCATGATCCTGCGCCCTGCCCTGCTGCCCGCGCTGGGGGTGTTCGCGGTCGCCGCGCGCCACCAGAATTTCGCCCATGCCGCCGAGGAGCTGCACCTCACCGCCAGCGCGGTCAGCCACCACGTGCGGCGGCTGGAAGCACTGCTGGGCACGGTGCTGTTCCAGCGCCATGCCCGTGGCGTGCGCCTGACCGCCGAAGGCCGCCAGCTGGCTGACGCCGCCGCCGCCGCCCTGAGCGACATCAACGCCGTGGCCGGCAACCTGCACCCGCAGGTCGATGTGGTGCCGCTGCGGATCACTACCCTGCGCTCGCTGTCCTACTGCTGGCTGGTGCCGCGCCTGCCGCGTTTCACTCGCCTGCATCCGCGCATGCGCATCGAGCTGCAGACCAGCAGCGAACTGGTCCGCTTCGACGAGAACGGTCCGGAACTGGGCATCCGCTACGGACTGGGCCAGTGGCCGGGCCTGGCCGCCCACCACCTGATGGACGACGAGCTGTGCCCGGTGGCGTCACCGGCCCTGCCGGGGGTGTCGGCGCTGCGTGAGCCCGCGCAGATCGCCACGCTGCCGCTGGTCAGCGACATGTCACCGCAGGGCTGGCGCGACTGGTTCCGGGCCGCCGGCGTGCGTGGCCTGGACCTGACCGCGCAGCACATCTTCAGCGACAGCACCGATGCCATGCGCGCGGCGGTGTATGGCATCGGCGCGGTGCTGGCGCGCAAGCACATCGCCCAGCCGTACCTGCAGCGCTATGAACTGGTGCGCCTGCCCGGGCCGGCGCTGAAGGCGCGCTATGCGTATTACATCGTGCACGCCGAACACCGGCCGCTCAGCCCGACGGCGGTGGCGTTCATGGACTGGCTCAAGCGCGAAGCCCAGGACGAACGTACGCCCGTGCCGGCGTTGCCGGATGAATTGTTGAACCGCCCTCACGACCAAACGCCTCACGACCAACGGTCGTGAGCTACCGGCGGGTGAATGTCGCCCAACCACCGGCCCGGCAACATTCACCCGCTTTTGCCCGGCGCATCGCTACGGTGGAATCCCCACTCCCACGAGACCTTCCCATGGCCATGCTGCGACTCAGGATCACCGGTACCGAAGACGATGCGCGCGCCATCAGCGACCTGCTCCAGAGCATCGAGGGCATCGAGCACGTCGAGGAAACCGACGATCTGATGCCGCACATGGACGATGACGATTCCAGCTCGGCCGGCCTGTCCGATGACATCGGGCCGGGCACGCATGAGCTGGAAGTCGAGGTCGGCAATGAAAGCACCGCGCAGAAGGTGCGCGATGCCGTGCAGGAGCTGGCGCTGGAACTGGATGTGTTCGTCGAATACGAAACCGACGAGGGCTGACGTGGCAACCCATCGGTAGGTATGCACCGTTGGTGCATACGCGTTACGGCATGGACGAAGCCCGGCGGCGCCGACGCCACAGTTTCAGCCCAACCCAGCCCAGCAGCCACAGCACCAACGTCACCGGCAGCAGCGCGGCCACCGCGCGGATCACGAAGGCCACGCTGCTGGTGACGGTTGCGCCGAAGTCGCCCAGCGCCTCGCCGATCTCGCTGCGGCTGCGCTGGCCTGCGGGCGTCTGGAAGCGCAGCGTGAGCAGCTGGGTGTCGATCCGCCGCCGCTGGTTGGCGGCGTCCTTGTTGGCCTGCTCCAGCCCTGCCTCGATTTCGGACAGGCGCTGGGTGATGACCAGCAGGTCGGCGACCTTGATGCCCTTGTCGTCCTGGTAGGCGAGCAGGCGTTCGTGTTCCTTCTGCAGGCGGGCCTTGGTCAGCGCGGTGTCCGCGACCTGCTGGGCGAGGTCTTCGGCCTGGGTGTTGCGCGAGGCGACGTCGCCGCCCTGCCCAGCCAGCCCGATCATCGGTTCCACGCCCTTGGGCGCGATCCGCACCCGGATCGAGCCGGATGGATACTCGCCGCCCTGCTGGCCGACCTGCAGCACGGCGCAGTCGCCGAACCTGCTGGACTGGCAGGCCTCGCTGATCTGCTTCACCCGCGGCCCGATCTGCGCGGCATCGAGCTGGATGTCCACCTCGTGCTCATACGCCAGCGCCGCACCTTCCGGCGAGGCCACCGCACCGGCCGCACCGGCACTGGCCATCTCCGCATGCTGCTTGCCACTGCATCCGGCAAGCGCCACCAGCAGCATCCCTGCCCAGGCGCCGCTGCGCCACATCGTCCCTGTCGTCACACGCTGGCTCCATCGTAGAAATTGATCTTCAGCCCACCCAGTTCCAGCCCGGGCAGGCAGCGCACGTTCACCGCCACCATCGCCTGGCCGCTGCGGGGGTCCACGCCCTCGCTGAACGGGGCAATGCCGCACTCACGGCAGTAATGATGCTGCAGGTGGTGCTTGTTGAACTGGTAGGTGGCCAGCTGCGCAGGGTCCGTGTTCAGGCTCAGCGCCGTGCGCGGGCCGAACCACAGCAGACCACCGCGCCGCCGGCACAGCGAGCAGTTGCAGTCCACCACGTCGGTGATGGGGGCCTCGGCCTGGACCACGAACGCAATCTGCCCGCAATGGCAGCTTCCCTCGTACTGCATGGCACACCTCCCGGCGGGAAAGGCCCATGGTAATCCAATGGCACGGGCGGTCGCCCGTCGGCAGCGCCTATGCTGGGCGATTGCCCACAGCACAGGATCGCCGATGCGCCAGCATCTTCTTGCCCTTGCCCTGATCGCCGCCCTGGGTGGCTGCCAGCAGGCCGACGCCCCCACCGCCCCGGCCGGTACCGCGGCAACCGCCCCCGCCGCAGATGCGGCCGTGGATGCCGCCTTCGCCGACCTGTCCAAGCGTGCCCTGGACACCTGGATGCAGCTGTCGCCGATCAGCGCCACCCAGATCGGCGATCACCGTTACGACAGCGAGATCGACGACCTGAGCGCGGCCGGCCAGCAGAAGATGCTGACCGCCTACAAGGGCCTGCTCGGCGAACTGGACAAGGTCGAGGTGGGCAAGCTCTCGCGCGAAAACCAGGTGGATGCGGCCATCCTGCGCAACCAGCTGCAGTCCGAAATCTGGAACGCCGAAGTGCTGCAGGCGTCCAAGTGGGATCCGCAGATCTACAACGGCACCGCCGGCAGCGCGCTGTACGGTCTGATGGCGCGTGAGTTCGCGCCGCTGCCCGACCGCCTGAAGTCGGCCACCGCACGCATGGAGAAGCTGCCGCAGATCTTCGCCCAGGCCCGCGAGAACCTGGACCCGGCCCGCGTGCCGAAGATCCACGCCGAAACGGTGTCCAAGCAGAACAAGGGCATCCTGAGCATCGTCGATACCTTCATCACGCCCCACATCGGTGAACTGCCGGCCGAAGATGGCAAGCGCCTGCAGGCCGCCATCGACGGCCTGAAGAAGGCGGTGGACGAACAGCAGACCTGGCTGGACAAGACGCTGGTGCCGAACGCCAAGGGCGATTTCCGCATCGGTGCCGAGCTGTACGACCAGAAGCTGAAGTTCGCGCTGAACTCGTCGCTGTCGCGCGCCGAGATCGGCGAACGTGCCCGCGCCGAACTCAAGCGCGTGCGCCAGGACATGTACGGCATCGCGCAGACGGTGCTGAACGGCAAGCCGGGCGCCCCGGCGCTGCCGGCCAATCCGAGCGACGAACAGCAGCAGGCGGCGATCGAAGCGGCGCTGGAGCTGGCCTACGCCGACAAGCCGGCGCGCGACAAGGTGGTCGACGATGCCAAGGCGGCGCTGGCACAGTCCACCGAGTTCGTGCGCAAGCATGACCTGATGACCCTGCCCGACGCGCCGGTGGACATCATCCTGATGCCCGAATTCCAGCGCGGCGTGGCCGTGGCCTACTGCGATTCGCCGGGTCCGCTGGACAAGAACCTGAAGACGTTCTACGCGGTGTCGCCGATTCCGGACGACTGGACCGACAAGCAGGTTGATTCATTCCTGCGCGAATACAACAGCCGCATGATCCACCTGCTGAGCATCCACGAAGGCACCCCGGGCCACTACCTGGAAGGCTGGCATTCGGGCAAGTTCCCGTCGACGCTGCGTGCGGTGCTGCGCTCGGGCCTGTTCGCCGAAGGCTGGGCGGTGTACACCGAGCGGATGATGCAGGAGCAGGGTTACCTGGACAACGATCCGCTGTTCCACCTGGTGCAGCTGAAGTTCTACCTGCGCACGATCTCCAACGCGATCCTGGACCAGGGCGTTCACGTGGACAACTGGACGCGCGAGCAGGCGATGCAGCTGATGACCCACGATGCGTTCCAGCAGGAGAGCGAGGCATCGGGCAAGTGGGTGCGCGCGCAGCTGACCTCGGCGCAGCTGCCGACCTACTTCGTCGGCGCGCAGGAGCACTTCGACACGCGCAAGGCGATGCAGGAAAAGCAGGGCGACAAGTTCAACCTGAAGGCCTACCACGACAAGATGCTGTCCTACGGCGCCCCGCCGGTGCGCTTCGCACGCCAGCTCATGCTGGACCAGCCGATCGAGTGAACCAACGGTAGGTGCCGACCGTTGGTCGGTACACGACGTCGAACGGCCCGGTGAATTCCGGGCCGTTTGTTTTTGTAGAGCAGCGTTTCGGTTGTTACGTGCTGGGGAGGCCGGCGGGCAACCCCCTACGGGACACGCCGTGAACCCATCCATGGGGGCTTGTCAAAAACATCCATGTTTTTGACAGTCCCTACGGGGGTTACCCGCCGGCCTCCCCTCATGCATTGCGCGTGGCGGAACGGAGAGCAGCGACGCGTGGCGTCGCTCTACGGGTTTCGATCATTTTCATGCGTCATCGGATGTTTCATTCGTCCCGGCAGTCGTTTGGGAACCGACCCTACCGCGTAGAGCGACGCCAGGCGTCGCTGCTCTTCTCGCCGCCGATCGCGATGCCCGAGGGGCAGGCCGGCGGGCAGCCCCTGTAGGGACTGTCAAAAACATGGATGTTTTTGCCAAGCCCCCATGGATGGGTTTACGGCGTGTCCCGTAAGGGGCTGCCCGTCGGCCTGCCCAGCATGGAACAACTGAAACGCTGATGTTGACGTTGGACGTTGACGTTGCCTTACCCAGCGTCCCCCGCGACGAACCCACCGGTCTGCCGCGCCCACAGGCGTGCATAGAGACCACCCGCGGCGACCAGCTCGGCGTGCGTGCCGGTTTCCACGATACGGCCCTGGTCCATCACCACCAGCCGGTCCATGCGCGCGATGGTGGACAGGCGGTGCGCGATGGCGATGACCGTCTTGCCCGCCATCAGCTCGTCCAGGTTGTCCTGGATCGCCGCTTCCACTTCCGAATCCAGTGCCGAGGTCGCCTCGTCCAGCACCAGGATCGGCGCGTCCTTGAGCAGCACCCGCGCGATGGCGATGCGCTGTCGCTGGCCGCCGGACAGCTTGACCCCGCGCTCGCCCACGTGCGCGTCATAACCCTGCCGCCCTTCGGCGTCACGCAGCGTGTCGATGAAGGCGGCAGCGCGCGCCTTGCTCACTGCCGCACGCAGTTGTTCCTCGCTGGCGTCAGGCCGCCCGTACAACAGGTTGTCGCGGATCGAGCGGTGCAGCAGCGACGTGTCCTGCGTAACGACGCCGATCTGCCGGCGCAGGCTTTCCTGGGTGACCGCCGCGATGTCCTGGCCGTCGATGCGGATGTGCCCGCTTTCCAGGTCGTACAGGCGCAGCAGCACGTTCACCAGCGTCGACTTGCCCGCGCCCGACGGACCGACCAGGCCGATCTTCTCGCCCGGCTTCACGCTCAGGTCCAACCCGGCGATCACCCCGCCCTGCTTGCCGTAGTGGAAATGGATGTCATCGAACTGCACCCCGCCTTCGTGCACCACCAGCGGCACCGCATCGGCGCGGTCCTGCACGCTCAGTGGCTGCGAAATGGTGGTAATGCCGTCCTGCACCGTGCCGATGTCCTCGAAGATGCCGTTGATCGTCCACATGATCCAGCCGGACATGTTGTGGATGCGGATCACCAGGCCCGTGGCCAGCGTGATCGCGCCCACCGTGATGTTGCCGTGGCTCCACAGCCACAGCGCCAGCCCGCAGGTACCGGCGATCAGGAAGCCGTTGACGATCGCGATGGTCAGGTCCATGCCGGTGGTGATCCGGGTCTGGCGGCGGTGCTTGACCGCCAGTTCCTCGATCGCTTCGGCCACATAGGCCTGCTCGCGCCCGCCGTGGGCGAACAGCTTCAGCGTGGGAATGTTGGTGTAGCCATCGACGATCCGGCCCATCGCCTTGGAGCGCGCCTCGGACGCGATCCAGGCACGCTCCTTCGCACGCGGCACGAAGTACACCATGATCACCACGTAGGCTGCCAACCACAGTACCAGCGGAATCATCAGCCGCCAGTCCGCCTGCGCGAACAGGTACAACGCCGTGCCGGTGTACACCACGATGTACCACAGCGAATCCACCATCTGCACCGCCGACTCGCGCAGCGACGTACCGGTCTGCATGACCCGGTTGGCCATGCTGCCGGCGAAATCATTCTGGAAGAACGACAGGCTCTGGCGTACCACGTAGTTGTGCATCAGCCAGCGCGACCGGTTGCTCAGGCCCGGCACGATGGCCTGGTTGACCAGCAGGTTGTGCAGGCCCACCAGCACCGGCCGCGCCACCAGCGTGATCGCCGCCATCCACAGCAGCGTGTCGGCGTGCCGGGCGAAGAAGCCCGCATCCGGCTGCTCGCTGACCATGTCGACGATGCGGCCGAGGAAATCGAACATGGCCACTTCCACCAGCGCCAGCAGCAGCCCGGCGATCAACGTGGCCAGCAGCACCGGCCAGACCGGGCGCAGATAGTGGAGGTAGAACGGCAACACGCGGCGCGGCGGCATGCGCGCGTCGATCGGCGGAAAGACGGGAATCAGCGACTCGAACCAGCGGAACATTCCATTTCCTGGAAAACAGGTAGGCCGCGATTATCCCACCGCAGCCTGCCGTTTGTTTTCACGGGGTCAACACCAGGTCCTGGAAATCGAAACTGAAGTCGGTCAGCGACGAAACCGCCTGCATGCGCACCTCGCGCACCTTGCCGTCCGGATCCAGGCTGAAGTTCACGAACGCATCGGCGTTGAGCGAGCGGTCGTCCCAGCGCACGATGAACGTATCGTGCTGCCAGTGCTCCATCGTGCCCACCAGCTGCGCTGTCCTGCCGAAACGCAGGCGCAGCTTGCCGGCGCGCTGCTCGACGAACACCTCGCCATACCACGGGTCACGGTAGGTGCCGGCGTAGCGGGCCAGCGGCAGCGACGGCGTGGATTTCGGATCGCGTGCCGCCTGGTGCGCCGCCCAGCCCTCGTCGGCCTTGTCCTGCGCCTTGGCCACCGCCGCGGCATACGCCGCCACCCAGTCGGTGGCCGGCGCCTTGAGATAGGCGTCCAGCACGTCCATGGTGACCGCGTTGAAGGCCGCGCCGACTTCCTGGTTGGTCAGCACCACGATGCCCAGCTTCTGCTCCGGCACCAACGTCACCCGCGACACCATGCCCGGCCAACCGCCGGTGTGCCACACCAGCTTCTGCCCCCGGTAGTCGCTCAGGCTCCAGCCCTCGCCGTAGCCGGCGAAGTTCGGGCGCGCGGCAGCCAGGGCCGGCACGCTCGGTTCGGGCACGACCTGCGGGGTGATCATCTGCCACATCGCCTGCTGGCTCTTCGGGCTGAACAGCGCGGTGCCGTTTTCCAGCTTGCCCTGCGCCAGCTGCACGTTCATCCAGCGCGCCATGTCGTGCACGCTGGAATACACCCCGCCCGCACCGGCGTTGTTGGACCAGGTCAGCGGCGCCACCGTGCGCAGGTCGGTGAAGTCGAACTTGGCATGCCCGGTGGCGGCCTTGTCGCCCGGCTTCAGGTGATCGGCATTGAAGCGGGTGCCGGCCATGCCCACCGGGGTGAAGATGTGCTGCTGCAGGAAGTCCGCATACGACTGCCCGGAAACCTGTTCGATCACCTGCTGTGCCACCGCATACAGGATGTTGTCGTAGGCGTAGCGGTCACGGAAGCCGGCTTTCAGCGGCACCTTGCCCAGCCGCTGCACCACCTCGGCGTTGCTGTAGGTGGTGGTCGGCCAGAACAGCAGGTCGCCCGCGCCCAGGCTGAGCCCGCTGCGGTGCGACAGCAGGTCGCGGATGCGCATTTCGCCGGTCACGTACGGATCGGACATGCGGAACGACGGCAGGTGGTCGATCACCCGGTCGTCCATCTTCAGCTTGCCCTGCTCGGCCAGCAGGTTCAGCGAGGTGGCCGTGAACGCCTTGGTGTTGGAGGCGATGGCGAACAGGGTGTCGGCCTCGACCGGTGCCGGCTTGCCCAGCTCGCGCACGCCATAGCCGCGCTCGAAGACGACCTGACCGTCCTTGACCACCGCCACCGCGATGCCGGGAATGTCGAACTGGCTGCGCACGCGTTCCACCGTGGCATCCAGCCGTTGCAGTTCGGCCGGCACGGCTGCCGACGCCAGGGGTGCGCACGCCAGCAGCACAAGGCCTCCGATCCAGGATGTGTTCAATCAGTGTCTCCGGTTGCATGTTGCAGGGGCGTCGAGGCCACCGACGGGCCGGTTACGCCAGGTTTCGCGCGATGGTAACGCGGCCGGCCGCAGGCTCGCCTGTGCCAGAAGCCGCCCACCCCGGAGCACCCGCATGACCCTCCCCACCGACACCGACACCGACACCGGCTCCACCATCATTCCCTGCCTGCGTTACCGCGACGCGCGTGCGGCCATCGCCTGGCTGGAGCGTGCGTTCGGGTTCACCGCGCAGGCCGTGTACGCCGAAGGCGACATCGTGTACCACGCCCAACTGGTCTACGGCCGCGGCATGATCATGCTCGGCTCGGTCGACAACGGCGGCGACTGGGGCAAGCTCATCGTGCAACCCGATGAAGTCGAGGGCCGCGAAACCCAGAGTGCCTGCGTCATCGTGACCGATCCCGATGCCCACTACGAGCGTGCGGTCGCCGCCGGGGCCGAGCTGGCGATCGATATCGCCGACCAGGACTACGGCGGCCGCGGCTATGCCTGCCGCGACCTCGAGGGCCACCTGTGGTGGTTCGGCAGCTACGACCCCTGGAAGGAGAGCGACGCTTGAAGCACGCTGTTCCCGGACCGATTCATACCGGCATCGGCGGTTGGGTGTTCCCGGCCTGGCGCGGTGGCACGTTCTACCCCGCCGGCCTGCCGCAGCGCGAGGAGCTGGCGCATGCCAGCCGCCAGCTCGGCTGCATCGAAATCAACAGCACCTTCTACCGCGCGCAGAAGCCGGCGGTGTACGCGCAGTGGCGCGAGCAGACCCCGCCCGGCTTCAAATTCTCCGCCAAGGCGCCACGCACGATCACCCAGACCCACGACCTGGCGGCGGCCGGCGCACGCGCCGACAACTTCATCAACGGCATCACCGCGCTGGAGGATCGCCTCGGCCCGCTGGTGTGGCAGTTTGGCGATACCCATCCGGCGGGTGCACAGGAGTTCGATCGGTTCCTCGATGCCCTGCCCGGCAGGGCCAATGGACAAGTGCTCCGGCACGCACTGGAAGTGCGCAATCCCGCGGCGTGGACGCCGGAGCTGGTGGCCGTGGCGCGCGCGCACGGCGCGGCCCTGGTGTTCAGCGGCTCGGCCGATTATCCCAGCTTTGCCGACCCCCACCGCGGATTTCATCTACGCCAGGCTGATGCAGTCGCGCGCCAACCTGCGTGCCGGCTACCCCGAGCGCACGCTGGAACAGTGGTGCCTGCGCGCGATGCGCTGGGCGCGTGGCGACGACAATCCCGACCTGCCGCACATCACGGCCGACGCCCCCGCCAGTGGGCCGCGCGAGGTGTTCATGCTGTTCATCGGCGCCGCCAAGCACCGCAACCCTGGCGCCGCGGTGGCGCTGCGGAAACAACTGCAGCAGGTCGGCGCATAGGGCCGGGCAAGGCCCCGCGCTATCGGGGCCTTGCCGATTGACGCACAATACGCGGATGCCGATGACCGACACCCGCAAAGCGCTGCTGCAAATCCACTTCTGCGTGCTGCTGTGGGGCATCACCGCCATCCTCGGCAAGCTCATCAGCCTGCCCGCGTTGCCGCTGGTGTGGTGGCGCATGCTGCTGGTGGTGGCCATGCTGGCCCTGCTGCCACGCGTCTGGCGCGGGTTGCGCCAGCTCTCCCCCGCCCTGTTCGCCGGCTACTGCGGCGTGGGCGCGCTGGTCGCCCTGCACTGGCTCACCTTCTACGGCGCGGTGAAGCTGGCCAATGCCTCGGTGGCGGCCACCTGCATCGCGCTGGCCCCGGTGTTCACCGCCGTCATCGAACCCTGGGTCGCCGAGCGCCCCTTCCAGCTGCGCGAACTGGCCTTCGGCATCGCCGTGCTGCCGGGCGTGGGCATGGTGGTCGGCGGCGTGCCTGACGGCATGCGCGTGGGTGTCCTAGTTGGTGCGATGTCCGCATTGCTGGTCGCCATCTTCGGCTCGCTCAACAAGCGCCTGGTCAGCCACGCCGACCCACTCACCGTCACTGCGGTGGAACTGGGCGCCGGCACCGTCACCCTGACCCTGCTCGCCCCGCTGCTGCCGTTCCTGCTGCCCGCACTGGCCAGCCCGCTGTGGGTGATACCCGACCTGCGCGACGGGATGTTGCTGCTGGCCCTGGCCGGCGTGTGCACCCTGCTGCCGTTCGCCCTGGCGCTGGTCGCGCTGCGCCACCTCAGCGCCTACACCGTGCAGCTGGTCACCAACCTGGAACCGGTCTACGCGATCCTGCTGGCCATGGTCCTGCTGAGTGAACAGCGTGAACTCACCCCGCTGTTCTATGCCGGCGTGGCGATCATCGTCGGCGCGGTCTTCCTGCACCCGCTGTTGAACCGGCGCAAGAAAGTGCAGCATCCCGAGATCCTGGGCACCGCCGAAGCGCGCAACATCGCCGAGTGAAGAACCGGAACCCGCGCGGCGGGTGGAGCCGACGGGTACCGATCCGTTTTCCCGATCCGTTTTCCCGATCCGTTCACCGATCCATTTCACCGATCCGTCAACCGATCCGTTTTTTACGGGCCAACGCTTCCGGCGTCAGCGTTCGGGCCAGTACCATGCCGGCGCGTCCAGCACCCCCTGGCCCACCAGCGTCGTACGGCTCATCTGCTTTTCCAGCGCGATCGACGTGCACGGCTCTGCCTCGCGCAGCGCCGCGATCAACCGGCTGGCATGCGACACCACCCACACCTGGCTGCGCGCCGCCGCCCCGATGATCAACCGCCCCAGCGCCGGCAGCAGGTCCGGATGCAGGCTGGTTTCCGGCTCGTTGAGCACCATCAACGGCGGCGGGCGCGGCGTATGCAGCGCCGCGATCAGCAACAGATAGCGCAACGTCCCGTCGGACAACTCCGCCGCGCCCAACGGCCGCAGCAGACCGGGCTGATGGAACTTCAGGCTCAGGTGATCCTCACTCGGCTCGATGTAGACCCGCGCCCCGGGGAACGCATCGTCCAGCGCCGCCGCCAGCGCATCGGAATCGCCGATCTCCACGATCGTCCGCCACGCCGCCGCCAGGTCATGCCCATCGTGGCTCAGCACCGGCGTACGCGTGGCCAGGCTCGCCTGTCGCGCCGGCGCGTCCCGGTCACTGCGGAAATGATCATAGAAGCGCCAGCTGCGCAGCGTCTCGCGCAGCCGCAGCACCTCCGGCATCCGCTGCGGATCGGCAACCTGCGTAAACAGGCTTTCGTGCACCGACAGGTTCGATTCCAGCAGCTCCCAGCTGCGCCCACTGCGCCGCCGCACCATCGCCCCGCGCCGCTCCACCAGCACATTGCTGCTGCGCAGGAACGGCCCGGCCCAGATGCTCTCGCACTTGATCTGTGGGTCCAGGTTGAACATCGAATGCGAATCGGCCACCGGGTAGCCCAGATCGATCGCATACCCGAAATCATCCGCCGCAAAACCCAGCCGCAGCGCCACCGATGCCTGCCGCGGCCCGCCCTGCACCGGCACCTCGCCCGCCAGCATCCGCCGGTCCAACCGCTCCGGACCGGCCCACAGCGCCGACTGGAACCCGCCCTCCCGCGCCAGCGACGGCGTCACTCCTCCCCGCGCCGTATCGGCCAGCAGCCGCAGCGCGCGGTACAGGCTGGACTTGCCACTGCCGTTGTCACCGGTGACCAGGTTCAATGCCCCCATCGGCACGACCAGGTCGTGCAGGGAACGGTAGTTGGAAATGGCGAGGGTCTGCAGCACGGACGGACTCCGCAGGGAAACGGGATTGCAGGATGGCAGCGCCAGGTCGCAGATATTGCGATTGATGGCGCGATTGACCCATTCAATCGTCATGCTTTTTGCCGGCACACCGGCCAAGCGTCAAAGGCTGGCGGGGGCGGGTTTGCGGGACTGTAGAAAACATGGATGTTTTCTACAAGCCTCCATGGAAGGATTCACGGCGTGTCCCGCAAACCCGCACCCGCCAGCCAAACCAGGCACGCCCGCAGACCAAGGCTCTAAAACTCAGGGCGCCAACTCAACCCGATTCCGCCCATTACCCTTCGCCCGGTACAAGGCCGCATCCGCCCGCTCCAGCGTCTGCTCCACCGTGTCACCTGAACGATGCGCCGCGACCCCGATACTGACCGTCACCGGAAACCCCAGCGGCAGGTCGGAAACCGCCATCCGCAGGAAATCGCACTGCAGCTCCGCCGTGCGCAGGTCCGTATCCGGCATCAGCACCACGAACTCTTCCCCGCCATAGCGCGCCGCCAGCCCGCGGCCGGAGAACTGCGCCCGCAGCAGCACCCCCAATTCCGCCAGCACCCGGTCGCCGGTCGCGTGCCCGTTGAAATCGTTGATCTGCTTGAAATGATCGATGTCCACCAGCGCCACCGCCGTCTGCCGTGGCTGCCCGTCCGCATCCAACACCGACGCATCCAGTGCCACCGCCATCGCCCGCCGGTTCGGCAGCCCGGTCAGCACATCCGTCCGGCTCTGCTCGGCCAGGTCCGCGTTCTGCGCCAGCAGCACATCGTGGTACTCGCCCAGCAACCGCTCGTAATCGTCGCGCTCCACCATGTGCGTCTGGATGTCCAGCGCAAACCGGCGCAGCTCCATCACCAGCATCACCTGCCGCGACAGCGCCGCCAGCGCCTCGGTCTGCTGCGCATCCAACCGTTGCGGTTGCGGATCGAACACGCACAGCGTGCCCAGCGGCAACCCCTCCGTACTCACCAGCGGCGCCCCCGCGTAGAAGCGCACCTTCGGGTCACCGGTCACGATGGGATTGTCATGGAAGCGCACATCGCGTTGCGCATCCTCGACCACCATCACCCGTTCCGGCTGCAGGATCGCATGGCCACACATCGACTCCGAGCGTGGCAGCTCCTGGGCCTCCGTCCCCTGGATGGATTTGAACCATTGGCGTTCGGCGTCGATCAGCGTGACCGCCGCCATGGAGGCGCCACACACCGCCTTGGCGATGGTCACCAGATCCTCGAAGGACTTTTCCTTCTCCGAATCCAGGATGCGATAGCGATAGAGTGCCGCCAGGCGAACCGCCTCGTTGACGGGCTTCTCGGGCTTGATCATGCAGCGGGTCGAATCCGGGAGCTGGCCACAGTCTAGCCCGATCACCCGAGGCAAAGGTTACCCGCCGGTGCAGGACCTACCAGTCCTGCTGCTGCGGCAGCAGCCCCTTCAATTCCGCATCGGTCAGGTTGCGCCACTGGCCCGGCTTGAGCGCCCCGATCTTGACGTTGTCGATGCGCACCCGGCGCAGCTGGGTCACCCGGTAATCGAACGCCGCCGCCATCAACCGGATCTGCCGGTTCAGGCCCTGCTGCAGCACGATCCGGAAGCCGAACTTGGCGATGCGCGAGGCCCGGCACGGCAGCGTCGTTTCATTGTGGATGCGCACCCCGCGCGCCATGCCGCGCAGGAACTCGTCGGTCACCGGCTTGTTCACCGCCACCAGGTATTCCTTCTGGTGGTTGTTCTCCGCGCGCAGGATCTGGTTGACGATGTTGCCGTTGCTGGTCATCAGGATCAGGCCTTCCGAATCCTTGTCCAGCCGGCCGACCGGGAAGATGCGCTGCTCATGGCCGACGAAATCGACGATGTTGCCCTTCACCGCACTTTCGGTGGTGCAGGTGATGCCCACCGGCTTGTTCAGCGCGATGTACACATGACGGCGGCCACCGGCCTTTTTTGCCTCGCGCGCGCGCAGCGGCTGGCCGTCGACCAGCACCACGTCGCCCTCGCCGACCACCGCACCGGTACCGGCCGGGTGGCCGTTCACGGTGACGCGGCGCTCGCCGATGATGCGGTCGGCTTCACGCCGGGAACAGAAGCCGGTTTCGGCAATGAACTTGTTGAGTCGGGTTGTCATCACGCCATTATCCGGCAAAACCCCGTCCGGCGCGGCATCAGGCGACCAGCGGATCATCCGCCGGCAGCGCCTGTTCACCGTCGCAGACCTGGTTGCGCCCCGCGCGCTTGGCCCGGTACATCGCATGGTCGGCGCGCCGCAGCAGCCCCGCCAGGTCATCACGGCCCGGGCGCAGCACCGCCAGCCCGATGCTCACCGTCACCGCCAGGCCGGAAATGCCCAGCGGCGCGGTCACCGTCGGAATCTGCCGGCGCACGCTTTCCAGCCGCGCCAGTGCCGCGCCGTGGCTGGCGCCCGGCAGCAGCACCAGGAATTCCTCGCCGCCCATGCGGATCACGTCGTCCTGCACCCGCACCGCCCCGCGCAGGCCGCGCGCCACGGCCACCAGCACCTGGTCGCCGACCTCGTGGCCGAAGCGGTCGTTGATGTCCTTGAACAGATCGATGTCCAGGAAGCCGATCGCCAGCGGCTGCTGCTCCGCGCCCGCCCGTTCCAGGTGGCGGGCCAGCAGGTGCAGGCCGTGGCGGCGGTTGGGCAGGCCGGTCAACGCATCGGTGTCGGCCAGCTGGCGCATCTCGTCGCGCTGCTGGCGCAGCCGGCCCAGGCGCAGGTTGAGCGCATAGGCGGCCATCATCAGGAACCAGGTCGCCGACAGCTGCAGCGCCTCGATCCGGTACGCGGTCAGCCAGTGTGCGTGCAGCGCGTCGGCGGTGATCAGGATCCACCACGGTGCCAGCGCGAACAGCCCCGCCGCCGCATAGCCATCGCGCTGCACCAGCGCCCACAGGCCCACCCCGAGGCAGACCACGCAGCCCAGCACGAACACTGCTTCCAGCGCAGCCGCCATCCAGGCCAGCCCGGCCGTGCCCATCCATGGCACGCACAACCCGGCCAGCACCAGCCCCCACAGCACTGCGCGCTGGCCGCTGCCTGAGCCCGGCCACAACCGGGCGCCGCCATTGAGCCGCCACAGGATCGGCAGCAGCAGCGCCAGCGCGAACGTGCTCAGCGCCACCAGCCACCACGACGCGCGGTCGTGCACCGGCAACCACGGCTCGGGGTACCCGCTGAGGCCACCCAGCACCGCCTGCCACAGCACGAACACCGCGCAGATCGCCACGTAGTAAAGGAAGGTGCGGTCGCGGGCGGTCACAAACCCCATCAGCGCCGACAGCGCCAAAGCGATTGCCACCGCGATGCAGGCCGCGCGCACCAGCAGGCGGGCGGTATCGTTCTGCTGCACCGGGCTGGGCGCCCCCAGCCGGACGGTGGGAATCCAGCGCGGCTTCAGCGGGGCGGCCCATGACACGATGATCGGCTCGCGCTCGCCGGCCTTGGGCACCACCACCATGCCGACCCCGGCGCGGAAGCGCGAATCCCGGGTGCGGGCGTCGTGCATGCTGCCGCAGATCTGGCGGTCGCCGTGACTGATCCGCACCTCCCCGGTCAGCACCCCGAATACATCCACCGCCTGTGGCGCACCGGACCAGCCGCCTGCAGGCGCCGGAATCGAAAGGATGTCCTGGTGATGGGCCAGCACCTCCGGTGAGCAGGGGCGCTGCGGGGCCTGCTGGTCGGTGGCGGCGCCCAGCAGCAGCACATCACGGCCGACCTGGGCCGTGCCGGCCAACGCCGTGGCCGACAGCAGCAGCCACACCAGGCCGGTCAGCCACCTGATGGCCCCGCTCATCCCCTGCATCCCGCCGTCGCTGCGCCTCACACCATCACCCTGTCGCCCTGCACCGCCATGCACACCGCATGGCGTCCCCGTGGCGATTATCGCAAGAAGGCGCGCCGGTGCACGTCACAGTTCAGGAAAGGCGGCTGGACGGCACCGGGGTTTCCCGCCACAGCGAGGGCTGGGTGAGCTTTTCCAGCGGCATCGGCCGTTCGATGGCATACCCCTGCAGCCCTTCCACCCCGAGCGCCCGCAGCTGCGCGGCGATCTCTTCGGACTCCACCCACTCGGCGGTCACGCTCATGTGCAGCTCGCGGCCGATTTCGGTGATGGCGCGCACCGTGGCACGGCTGACCGGATCGATATCCATGTCGCGCACGAACACCCCATCGATTTTGAGCATGTCCGCCGGCAGCTGGCGCAGGTAGCCGAACGAGGACAGCCCGGCACCGAAGTCGTCCAGTGCCACCCGGCAGCCCCGCGCCTTGACCCCTTCGACGAAGCTGCGCGCCTGGTCCAGGTTGCTGATCGCCGCGGTCTCGGTGATCTCGAAACACAGCTTGCGCGCCAGCCCGCGGTTGCGCTCGAGCAGGTCGCAGACGAAGGCCAGGAACGTCGGCTCGGCGATCGATTGGGCCGATACGTTCACGTTGCACAGGCCCAGCCGCTGCACATGCGCCGGGCACAGCTGCAGGTGGCGGAACAGCAGCCCCAGCACGTGCCGGTCCAGCGCCATGCCCATGCCATAGCGCTCCACCGCCGGCATGAAATCGCCCGGGCCCTGCAGCTGGCCGTCGGTACCGCGCATGCGCACAAGCACTTCGTAATGCAGGAAGCCCGGGTCGCCCACCTGCTCGATGCGCTGGGCGTACAGCAGCATGCGGTTTTCGGCGATCGCGCTGGACACATGCGCCAGCCGGTCTGCTTCCAGCAGCCGCTCTTCCAGCGCCATCCGGTTCTCGTTGAAACAATGCACGCGGTTGCGCCCGGCCTGCTTGGCCGCATAGCAGGCGCTGTCGGCCGCGCTCATCAGCCAGTTCACGTCCGCCACCTCCGCGGTGATTTCGACCACCCCGATGCTGCAGCTGACCCGCGGCAGCCCGTCGTCGCGCTGGAATCCGGCCTGGCCCAGGTTGCGTGCGATCCGCTGCAACACCTGCTTGGCTTCTTCCTGGCGGGCGTCGGCCAGGAACATCGCGAACTCGTCACCGCCCATGCGGCCCACCCAGTCCCCTTCGCGCACCGCACCTTCCAGGTAGTCGGCAAAGCCGCGCAGCAACTGGTCACCGGCCGCGTGGCCAAGGCCATCGTTGACCAGCTTGAAATAATCCAGGTCCAGGTAGCACAGGCTGTGGGTCCCGCCATGGCTGCGCACGTCCAGCAGCGCCAGTTCCAGCAGGCGTTCGATCTCGCGGCGGTTGACCAGCCCGGTCAGCGGATCGTGGCTGGCGTGGTGCTCGACCTCGCGGGCCAGCGCGTGGTTCTGCGAGACGTCTTCAATGATCGCAAACACCGAGACCTCACGGCCGGGGCTGCGCACCAGGGTGCCGCTCCAACGCCCCCACAGCAGGCCGCCGTCGGCATGCCGGAAGCGCAGTTCGCCCGGGCGCAGCTGGCGCGGCCAGTCGATGTCGCCGGCCTCGTCGAGCACCAGCTCGCCATCCACCAGCAGTTCCGGCAGCTCCATGCCCAGCAGCGCGTCGCGGCGATAGCCGAGGATATCGGCCATGGCCTGGTTGGCTTCGACAATGCCCCCGGCGTGGTCCAGCTTGAGCATGCCCACCGTGGCCTGGTAGAACGCGGCACGGAAGCGGCTTTCGGTGTCGATCAGGTCATGGCGCACGCGTCGTGACAGCAGTACGGCAACCAGGGTGATCAGCAGGACTGACAGGCCACCGACAGCCAGCGTGACCATGCGCACGATGGAAGCCGTATTGAGCAGCGCCAGCGAGAAGGCGCGGGCCTGCGCCTGCAGGCTGCGGTCCAGCGCCTGCAGCTGGACCAGCAATGCTTCGCGCATGGCGGGCTCCACGCGGCCGTCGGCATGCATCGCTTCGGCGCTGTCCATCATCGCCTGCAGCTGCGCCAGGCCATGGTCGGTCTGCTGCCACAGGTGCACCGCATCGCGGAAGTAACCGAGATGCCCCAGGTAGCGGAACGACAGGATCAGCCGGTTGATGTCGCCCGGCTGGTTGCCGCCCTGCAGGAAGCCGCGCCGCGCCCGCGCGATATCCACGTCGTCCTGTTCCAGCGCGCGGCGTGCGTCCAGGTCACCCAGCGGCACCTGCAGCGCCGCGCGCGCTTCGGCCAGTGCGGCCGGATTGCCCGAGGTGAGGTATCGCTCCAGCGCAAAGGAGGCATGCTGCTGGCTGCGCGACCAATGGCTCTGCCCCACGATCCAGGCGGTGGAGGCGCCCTGCAGTTCCTGGATCAGCGCCGACAACCCCACCAGCCCGACCGCCATGCCGGTAAGCAGCACGAACCGCAGGGTCAAACCCCGCGTCACATACGGCACGGCGGTACTGCCCACATCCCTGCTGCCTCCCAGCATCGCAGATCCCTCCGGCGCCCATGGGTGCTTGGCATAGTCCCCTGTAATTGCAGGCTAGGTCCAGCCTTGTTGAAACGGCGCGAAGTTTCGCCGTCACATCGGTCAGGTAGCTGAAACGACAACGCCAGCCCGAAGGCTGGCGTTGTTGGCTGCGGCGATGTGGAGCGATCAGCCGTTGCGCGGACCGCGCGGCTTGAAACCGTCACGACGCGGCGGACGGTCGTTGCCGCCCGGACCACCCGGGCCACGGTGACCACCCGGACCGCCCGGCTTGCCGCCGCGGCCGAACTTCGGCTTGAACGGCGGGCGTGCCGAACCCGAGCCTGCGGTGTCTTCACCCGGCTCGACCTTGCGCATCTGGAGCTGCTGGCCCGACACCCATACCTTCTTCAGGTGGCTGAGCAGGTCGGCCGGCATTTCCGCCGGAAGATCCAGGATCGAGAAGTCGTCACGGATGTCGATGCGGCCGATGAAGCGGCTTTCCAGCCCGGCTTCATTGGCGATCGCGCCGACGATGTTGCCCGGCTTGACCCCGTGCACATGGCCCACTTCGATACGGAAGGTTTCCATGCCGGGTTCCGGCTCGCCACGCGGGGCGATTTCACGGCGAGGGGCACGCTCGAAGCCACCGTCGTTGCCGCCGAAATCGCCTTCCGGACGCGGCGGACGCGGGCCGCGGTCGTCTTCACGGCGCGGGCCACGCTCGAAGCGCGGTTCGAAACGCGCCGGGCGCTCGCCACGGTCGTTGCGGTCGGCACGCGGGTGCGGCGCACGCTCTTCACGGGCACCACGCACCGGCGGGGTCAGCAGGAACGGCGAATCGCCCTGCAGCAGTTTGGCCAGCGCGGCGGCGATCTCGATCGCCGGCACGTTCTTCTCGCCTTCCAGCTTCTGCAGCAGGTCGCGGTAGAACTCGGTGCCGCCGGCATCGAGCGCATCGCTGATGCGGCTCATGAACTTGTTGATGCGGGTGTCGTTGACCGCGTCCACGCTCGGCAGCTGCATCTCTTCGATCGGCTGGCGGGTGGCGCGCTCGATCGCACGCAGCATGCCCTTTTCGCGCGGGGTGGCGAACAGGATCGCATCGCCGGTGCGGCCGGCACGGCCGGTACGGCCGATGCGGTGCACGTAGCTTTCGGTGTCATACGGGATGTCGTAGTTCAGCACGTGGCTGATGCGCTCCACGTCCAGGCCGCGCGCGGCCACGTCGGTGGCCACCAGGATGTCCAGCTTGCCTTCTTTCAGCATGCCGATGGTGCGCTCACGCTGCGCCTGCTGCATGTCGCCGTTGATGGCGGCAGCGGCCAGGCCACGGGCCTGCAGCTTTTCCGCCAGTTCTTCGGTGGCCGCCTTGGTGCGCGAGAAGATGATCATCGCGTCGAACGGTTCCACTTCCAGGATGCGGGTCAGCGCGTCCAGCTTGTGCATGCCGCTCACCCACCAGTAACGCTGGCGGATGTTGGCCGACGTGGTGGTCTTGCTGACGATGGTGACTTCGGCCGGGTTCTTCAGGTAGGTCTGCGCGATGCGGCGGATCTGCGACGGCATGGTGGCCGAGAACAGCGCCACCTGGCGGGTTTCCGGCAGCTTCTTCAGCACGGCTTCGACGTCGTCGATGAAGCCCATGCGCAGCATTTCATCGGCTTCGTCCAGCACCAGGGTCTTCAGCTCGGACAGGTCCAGGGTGCCGCGATCGAGGTGATCGATCACGCGGCCCGGGGTGCCCACGATGACGTGCACGCCACGGCGCAGGGCCTGCAGCTGCTGGCCGTACGGCTGCCCGCCGTAAACCGGCAGCACGCGGAAACCGGGGATGCCCGAGGAGTAGGTCTGGAACGCCTCGGCGACCTGGATGGCCAGTTCGCGGGTGGGCGCCAGCACCAGCACCTGCGGCTTGGTCTGGTTGAAATCCAGGTTGGACAGGACCGGCAGCGCGAAGGCGGCGGTCTTGCCGGTGCCGGTCTGGGCCTGGCCCAGCACGTCGCGGCCTTCCAGCATCGCCGGGATGGTGGCGGCCTGGATCGGCGACGGGGTTTCATAGCCGACGGCGGCAACGGCCTTCATCACAGCGTCGGACAGGCCGAGGTCTGCGAACAGCAGCGGCGTGGGGGATTCTTGGGACATGGGGAACTCCGAAGCCACTACCGTTTTACGTGGCAGTGGCATAAAAAAGGGGATGGTCCGCGCTTTGGGCGCCCTTTCTTATCGCGTGCCCTGGCGCTGCTCGGTCGGAGGAGAATTCACTCGCTCAGGGCGCGATGATACCGCATGAATCCTGAACCACGCGTACAGATTTCAGCACGGAAGCGGTAAACGCCGCGTGCTGGCGCACAATATGCGCCCGATTTCGGCGCGGCCCCGCTCCGCGCCCCTTCACAGGATACCCCGCTCCATGCAGACCCTCGAATTTGAACTGGACAGCGAGTACGTGGAACTGAAGCAGCTGCTCAAGCTGGCCGACCTGGTGACCAGCGGCGGCGAAGCCAAGACCGTGATCGGCGACGGCCAGGTGCTCGTTGACGGCGAAGTGGAGCTGCGCAAGGCCTGCAAGATCCGCGGCGGCCAGCAGGTCCAGTTCGGCGACACCGTGATCAACGTCATCGCCGACAGCGACGCCCCCTGATCCCGTGTGACGACCCGCGGTCGTCACCTACCGGTGTGGACCAACGGTGGTCACCTGCCGGTGAGGTGCGCGGCAATCAGCTGCCGGAACGGCGCCACCCCGTGGGCCAGCCGCAGCCCCGCCCGACGCAGCACCCGCGCCGGCAGGCGGTCATCGGTATACAGCGTGGCGATCGCATTGGTCGCCTCGTACAGCGGCCGTGAGGCCAGCCGGTGCCCCCGCTCGTAGGCGGCCAGACCGGCCGGAGCGGCGATGTCGGTACCCCGCCCGGCCGCCCGGCGCAGGATCGCGGCCAACCGGTCCTGGCTCTGCAGGCCCAGGTTGAAACCGTGCGCCGTGACCGGGTGCATGCCCACCGCGGCATCGCCGATCAGCGCGCAGCGCGCGCCCACGAACGCAGTGGCGTAGACCCCCACCAGCGGGTATGCATGGGGCCGCGCCACCGGCGTCATCGCGCCCAGGCGGTGTTCGAAACACGCACTGATGCTGCGTCCGAAGGTCGCCGCCTCCTGCGCCAGCAGCCGTTCGATTTCACGCGGTGGCAGGGTGATCACCGCCGAGGCCTGGTCGCCGTTGAGCGGCAGCAGCGCCATGGTGCGGCCATAGCCGAACCACTCCCACGCAGTGTGCTGGTGCGGCACCTCGACCTGCATCCGGCAGACCAGCATCGATCTGCCGAAATCGCGCATGCGCGCGCCGATGCCCAGCATGCGCCGGGTGGACGAGAACCGGCTGTCGGCCGCCACCACCAGCCGCGCCTGCAGCCGGCGCCCATCGGCAAGGGTCACCTCGCTGTGGCGCGCACCGGGCACGATGCCGCGCACGCTGCACTGGTCGAGGATCTCCAGGTCGGCTTGGCCCTGCAAGCTGTCCCATGCCGCGCGGCGGATCAGGTGATTGGGCACCAGCCAGCCCAGGTCGCTGCCGTGCGCGTCGCGCGCGGCGAAGGTCAACGCGAACGGTGAACCCCCATCCATGACCTTGGCGTCGCGCAACGGCGAAATTTCAGCGGGATCCAGTCGCTGCCACAGGCCCAGCTGCTCCAGGATGTGCCGCGAGGCATGGGTGAGCGCGATCTCGCGCCCGTCGAAGGCGGCCTCGGCCAGCGCCGCGCGCGGCTGCTGCTCCACCACCGCCACCCGCAGGCCGCTGCCGGCCAGCGCGCGGGCGAAACACAGCCCCGCTGGCCCAGCGCCCACCACCAGCACATCCACTGCCTGCACTCCGCGATCGTCCTGCATGATCCGTTTCCGTTGCGTGTCCACGACCGAGCTTACCGCTCGTGGGCAGGCACCCTCTTGATCTGGATCAGCCGCGTCGGCGCCGGTTCACGCCAGCCCGTGCAGCAGGCGCCACAGCAACAGCACGATGCCCAGCATCGAGACCACCCAGACCAGGCTGCGCACGTAGGGAATGCCGGCGGCATACAGCGGCACGTAGACCAGCCGCGCCCAGAAATACAGCTGCACCGCCAGCGCGGTGGTGCTGTCCTGGCGCTGGGTGAGCACTACCGCCAGCACGGCGGCGGCGAAGAACGGGAAGGTTTCCAGGAAGTTGGCCTGCGCCCGCTGCAGGCGTGCAGCCAGCGGTCCCGGTGGCGGCGCGACGCCATCGCGGGCCGAGGCATTCCAGGCCAAGCCGCGTTCGCGGGTGACCGCGCCTGCGGCGATCATCACCTGCACCAGGCCCAGCACGATGGCCCAACCCAGCATCTGGATCTCGATACCCATGCATTTCTCCTGCGGTCAGGGCGCGGCAGCGCGGACGCTGTAGCCGGCCAGGCGCCAGACCTTGTCTTCATCGAAACGGAACGACACCAGCTCGCGGACCGGCTGGGCGTTGTTGGCGAACTTCGTGGGGAAACTGACGTTGATATAGAGGCCCTCGGGCACGGTCGCGCCGGCCTTGTACTTGACCCGGGTCACCACGGGCTGCCCGCGCGAGAGCAGTGCGCCGAGGCGCTTGCGGTCGCCGTCGAGCTGGGCCACGAAGGCCTGTTCGGTGACGGACTTGCGGGCCACCTCGGAAGCACCCTTCCAGGCCTCGGCAGCGCGACCGGTGTCAACCAGGGTCGCCACCTTCAAGCCGGCCGCAGCCATTTCCTGGTCCTGCTTCTGCACCTGCGCCTGCTGCTGCGGGGTCAAGGCCGGGCGTGCCGGTGCGGCCGGGGCGACCGGTGCGGGGCGTGCGGGCGCCGGGGCCGGGGTGGCCGGCGGCGGGGTCTGGGCCGGGGCAACGGCGGGAAGCAGGAGCGACAGCAGCAGCGGAACGCGCATCGGGACACCGTAGGCAGCAGTGGACTGCATTGCAGTCTACGGGAATGCCGTGAGCAGGCCGTCAGTTGCGTTCGGCTGCCTCGGCGGGGGGCTGGTCGGCGTCGCTGGCGGTGCGTTCGGCCACCGCATCACGCGGCTTCCCGCCGTTGGGCAACAGCGTGGACACATCGATTTCCGACAACGGGCTCTCGTCCGGGCAGGTCACATCCGGGAAGCCGAAGCGCTGCTTGAGCGTCTGCCCGCAGCGGGTAATCACGTCCAGCTCGCTGCCTTCGCGCTTGCACTCCTGGTCGAAGGCGACCAGGAATGCATCCTTGCGGCGCACGAAATCGTCGCCGCACTTGCGCATCTGCTTGATCCGCTCCAGGTCGTCCTGCACCGCATTGGTGCCGTCCAGGCCGAACTGGCGCAGCTCCTCGCTGCTGAGCAGGCGCAGGCTGCGGTTGGGGACGGTCATCATCAGGTCGGCCACGCCGACGGCCACGCCGTTGCGCTGCAGGTAATCCTTGACGTTGTCGTAGACCTCGTGGAGTTCCAGGTTGAGCTCGGCACGCGAGGTCGCCTTGGAACTGATCCGCATCATGCGGTGGATGCCGACCTTGCCCGACACCAGCCGGTTGTCACCGGCCGCCAGCACGAACACGCAGGCGCTGTGGCAGACCGAGCCTTCGCGCACCCAGATGGTCCAGTTGGATTCGCCGATGCGGTCACCGGCCACGATCGCCGCTTCGACCTGGCCACCGCTGGAATCCAGGTCCAGGATGCGCCGCGAGACGCGCTGGGCGTCGGCCACCAGTGCGATCCGCGCCACCAGTTCGGCGAACCCGGGATTGATCTTGCCCGCGTAGCGCACGCGCAGCAGGCCACGTTCCACGCACGGGGCGATGGCCGCTTCCAGGCTCGCCCGGTCCAGCGCCTCCAACGCGGCGCCGTCGCCGCCGTCGTTGGCGTACTCGGTGTCGCAGCTGAGCCAGGCCTTGCCGTTGTCCAGCGCTACCGTCGGCCAGCCCTGCTCGCCCTTGCGGGGCGGCGGCGGTGGCGCCGGCGGTGCATCGGCGGCGTTGAATGACACCATGTGGTCGCCGTCGGCGGTCTGCGCCCGCATCGCCTTGTCGGCGGCGGTGACGTTGCCGGGGTTCTCCAGCTGGCTGCAGGCGGCCAGCCCCAGGCACAACAGCAACAACCCGCACGACTTGAGCAGCATGGACACCCGGCTTCCAGACAAAGGGCGTGCCGAAAACGGCACATGAAGGCACAGTCTAGTGCGCCCGGCCGGCATCGCGGGAACCTGCCCTGAACCGCACCGGGCGTGCCCGGCATTGCTGTCCGAAAACGGCGAGCCGGGCCCCGGCCGGGCGCATAGACTGGGCTCCATGGACACCGCCCTGCCCCTGGACTACGCCGCCTGCGAAAGCGCCCGCCTGGCCCGCGATGCGCGCTTCGACGGCGTGTTCTTCACTGCCGTGCGCAGCACCGGCATCTACTGCCGTCCGGTCTGCCCGGCGCCGGCACCGAAGCCGGTCAATGTCGACTACTACCCCACGGCGGCCGCTGCCGCGGCGGCCGGCTTCCGCCCCTGCCTGCGCTGCCGGCCGGAACTGGCCCCGGAGGCGCAGGACGCACTGAGCAACGAAACCCTGCAGCGCGCTCTGGCGCTGATCCACGATGGCTTCCTGCAGGATGCGGCGGTGGGCGACCTGGCCGCCCGGCTCGGCCTGAGCGCGCGCCAGCTGCAGCGGCTGTTCGTGGCGCGGCTGGGCGCGGCCCCGGCGCAGATCCACGCTACCCGCCGGCTGCTGCTGGCCAAGCAGCTGCTGACCGAAACCGCGTTGCCGGTCACCGACGTGGCCATGGCCGCCGGCTACAACAGCCTGCGCCGATTCAACGCCGCGTTCGTGGAAGGCTGCGGCATGCCGCCCACCGCGATCCGGCGCCAGCGCGGCGTGCTGGCCGACGGCGCGCTGACCCTGCGCCTGGGCTACCGGCCGCCGCTCGATTTTGCCGCGATGCTGGGCTTCCTGCGCCGCCGCTGCATCCCCGGCATCGAGCAGATCGACGACACCAGCTATCAGCGCGTGATCGGCCCGGCCGAACGCCCCTCGGTGATCCGGGTCACCGCCGACCCGCTCCGGCCCGAGCTGCTGCTGCAGCTGGGCCAGGTCGACCCGCGCGCGATCCCCGGCATCGTGCGCCGGGTGCGGCGCATCTTCGACCTGGACGCGGACCTGCGCATCGTGCACGCCACGCTCGGCCAGGATCCGCTGCTTGCGCGCGGTATCGCCGCCCGTCCCGGGCTGCGCGTACCCGGCGGTTGGGATGGCTTCGAAGTGGCGGTGCGCGCCGTGCTGGGCCAGCAGGTCAGCGTGGCGGCGGCCATCACCCTGGCGCGGCGCGTGGTAGACCGCTTCGGCACCCCGCTGGACGGCATGCCCGAGGGCCTGGACCGCCAGTTCCCCACGCCGCAGCAGCTGGCCGACGCGCCGCTGGAAGGCATCGGCCTGCCGCGCACCCGAGCGGCCACCGTGCGCGCGGTGGCCGCCGCCGTCGCCGACGGCAGGCTGGATTTCCATGCCGGCCAGCGCCTGGACACCTTCATCGAACGCTGCGTGGCGCTGCCCGGGATCGGGCCGTGGACCGCGCACTACATCGCGCTGCGCGCCTTGGCCCTGCCCGATGCCTTCCCCGCCGGCGACCTGGTGCTGCAGCAGGTGCTGGGCGGCGGTACCCGCCTGACCGAGCGTGCCACCGAGGCCCGTTCGCAGGCCTGGCGGCCCTGGCGTGCGTACGCCGTGCTGCACCTGTGGCATCTGGCCACGTCCGCTTCGGAGTAACCGCATGAACCTGCTCTACGACACCTTCGACAGCCCCATCGGCGCCCTGACCGTCGCCGGCGACAGCCAGGGCATCCACCACATCCTGTTCGAAAACAACCGCTACGACGCCAAGGGCCGCGCGCAGTGGCAGCGCGATGCGCATGCGCTGCGCGAAGCGCGCACCCAGCTGCTGCAGTATCTGCGCGGCGAACGCAGCGGCTTCGAACTGCCCCTGGCCCCGCATGGCACCGGGTTCCAGCTGCGCGTGTGGAAGGCGCTGGCCGACATTCCGTTCGGCGAAACCTGGAGCTACGTGCAGTTGGCACGCCACATCGGCCAGCCCACGGCCAGCCGCGCGGTGGGCGCAGCCAACGGACGCAACCCACTGCCCATCGTGCTGCCCTGTCACCGCGTGATCGGCAGCAGCGGCGCACTTACCGGTTTCGGTGGCGGCCTGGAAACCAAGGCCGCATTGCTCGAACTCGAATCGCGAACGCAGCCGCTGTTCGCCTGACCGTGCCATCGGTTGTCTTCGCCGCGTCACTGCGGCGGACTATCATGGGCGGATGATTTCCGTCCGCCTTTCGCTGGCGCTTGCCGCCGCCCTCGCGCTGACCAGCTGTGCCAGCGCTCCGCCCACGCCCACGCCGCCAACGGCGGCTGCCGCCGGCGCCGCTGCGCTTGCGGCCACTACGCCGAAACTGCTGCTGGTCTCGATCGACGGCCTGCGTGCGGACATGCTCGACCGTGGCATCACGCCGAACCTGTCGCGCATCGCGCACGACGGCGTACGCGCCCGCTGGATGACGCCGTCGTACCCGTCGCTCACCTTCCCCAACCACTACACGCTGGTCACCGGGCTGCGCCCGAACCACCACGGCATCATCCACAACAGCATGCAGGAAGAGGCGCTGGGTCGGTTCCAGGTCAACCTGCCGGAGGCGGTGACCGATTCGCGCTGGTGGGGTGGCGAGCCGATCTGGGTCGGCGCGGAGAAGGCTGGCCTGCGCAGCGCCACCTGGTCGTGGCCAGGCAGCGAGGCGGCCATCCAGGGCGTGCGGCCGAGCCAGTGGCGGGTCTACAGCCCCGATGTGCCCCTCGCCGACCGCGTCGATGACGTGTTGCGATGGGTCGGCGATGACGGCCCGGATGCGCCGCGGCTGGTCACCCTGTACATGGAGCAGGTCGACAAGGCCGGCCACCATTACGGTCCGGATTCCCCCGAGTACGCCGCCGCCATCGTCCAGGTGGACACGGCCATCGGTCGCCTGCTCGACGGCCTTACGGCACGCGGCCTGGATGGCAGCACCAACCTGATCGTGGTCTCGGACCACGGCATGGCGCAGGTACCCGATGGCCAGACCATCGCGGTGGAAGACATGGTCGACCCCACCATCGCCAGCAACGTGTCGACGGGCCAGTCGATCGGCTTCGCCCCGCTGCCTGGAAAACAACCGGCGGCCGAGGCGATCCTGCTGGGCGCGCACGCGAACTACGACTGCTGGACGCGGCAGACGCTGCCGGCGCGCTGGGAGTACGGCTCCAATCCGCGCATCCCGCCGATCATCTGCCAGATGCACGAAGGCTGGAACGCGCTGACCCGCGAGCGCCTGGCCGAGCGCAAACCCGGCGACCGCGGCTCGCACGGTTACGACAACGCCCTGCCCTCGATGCGCGCGATCTTCATCGCCCGCGGTCCGTCGTTCAAACAGGGCGCCACCCTGCCCGGCTTCGACAACGTAGACCTCTATCCGTTGATGACGCGTCTGCTGGGCATTCCGGCCGCCCCGAACGATGGCAATCCCGAGACACTGGTTCCTGCGTTGAAGTGATTGCTCGAAACAAAAAAAACGCGGCGCAAGCGCCGCGTTTTTTCGTCGGACCTGGCTGAGCGATCAGCTGGCCTTGGCAACAGCTTTCTTGGCCACTGCCTTCTTTGCCGGGGCCTTGGCCACGGTCTTCTTGGCGACCGGCGCAGCTGCGCCCACGGCCACCTTGCTCACCGCGTGCGAACGCGAATTGCCGTAGCTGGCGTTGTAGCGCTTGCCCTTGGCGGTCTTGCGGTCACCCTTACCCATGTCGTCAACTCCTTAGTCTGAAATCTGATTACCCCGTGCTGACACGGGTTCGGCGGGCCCGTCCTTGCAGACGCCCCCGCGCACGATCGGAAAGCCTACCACAGCACCTCAGTGCGCACAGCTCGCATCATGGACGTGCCCGTGGTTCAGGCGCAGGTTGACCAGGTGTGCAACACCCACCAGCACCCCGCCCAGCGTCATCACCACCGCATGCGGCACCGCCGAATGGTGCAGCGGCCCGTACAGCAGCCCCGCCCACAGCGCGGTCAGGCCCGGCACCAGGAACCCCAGCGCGCGCAGCGCCCCATGGCGGCGATAGCCCCACACCAGGCTGAACAGCCCCAGCAGGGTCACGAAGCTGACCAACGCCAGTTCCACTCCGTCGCCCAGCCACACCGACAACCCCAATGACGGCGCCGCCGCCAGCAGAACAGGCAGCACGGCGCAGTGCACCGCACACAGCAGCGAGCCGGTGGCACCAAAGCGATCCAACAGATGACGGAGGCGGGGGAACAGGGGCATGACTTCCAGCAGGGTCGGCGAAGCGTTATGGAATAATATAACATCAATCCCGACGCGCACTCCCTCCCCCTGCCTTACCCGGTTCCACCCTCCCGATTTGACGGGATTGGCGCGCCCCACCATTGATACATTGTAACAATTCGACCGACGGACCCCTTGCCCATGCGCTCTTCCCGCTCCCTCACGCCGCACGCCCTGTCCCTGGCGCTTGCCGCCGCGCTGCTCCCCACCCTGGCCTTCGCCGCCGACGATACCGCCGAGCGTGACCACCACCTGACCGAACTGTCCGCAGTGAAGGTCACCGCCAGCCCGCTGCAGGGCGATGCCGAATCGCTGGCGCGCCCCGTGGACGTGCTCGCCGGCGAGCGCCTGGACGAACAGAAGGCCGGCACCCTCGGCGACACCGTGGCCAAGCTGCCCGGCGTGCAGAGCACCTTCTTCGGCCCCGGCGTCGGCCGGCCGATCATCCGTGGCCAGGAAGGCCCGCGCGTGGCCGTGCTCTCCAACGGAATGGGCAACATGGATGCCTCCACCGTCAGCGCCGACCACGCCACCAGCATCGAACCATTCCTGGCCGACCAGATCGAAGTGCTCAAGGGCCCGGCCACCCTGCTGTTCGGCAGTGGCGCCATTGGCGGCGCAGTCAACGTGGTGGATGGCCGCATCGCCCGCGACCTGCCCGACCGCCCGCTCAGCGGCCGCGCCGAAGTACGCGGCAACTCGGTCAACGACGAACGCAGCGGCATGTTCCGGCTCGATGGCGTGAACGGCAACTGGGTGCTGCATGTCGATGGCCTGGTCCGCAACGGCGATGACTACCGCATTCCCGGCTACGCGGTGATCGACGGCCTGGAAGACCACAGCGGCCACGACCACGAAGAGGGCGACACCGACGAACCGCGCCGCGGCACCCTGGACAACAGCTCCATCCGCACCCGTGCTGGCGGCGTCGGCGCCACCTGGCTCGGCGAAGGCGGCTATTTCGGCGCCTCGGCCAGCACCTACCGCACCAACTACGGCATTCCCAACGGCGCCCACGTGCATGCCGACGACGACCATGATCATGACCACGACCATGGCGACGAGGAAGAAGAAGGCGACGAGCACGACGTGCGCATCGACATGGTGCAGAACCGCTTCGAAGCCAAGGGCGGCATCTACAACCCCGTGTCGTTCCTGAAGAACATCAACCTGCGCACCGCCTACACCGACTACGAACACGTCGAGCTGGAAGCTGGCACGCCGTCCACCCGCTTCACCAACCGCGGCGTCGAAGCCCGCCTGGAAGCCGTGCAGCAGCAGATCGGCGGCTGGGACGGCGCGTTCGGGCTGCAGTTCGGCAACAGCGATTTCGGCGCCAAGGGCGAAGAAGCCTTCGTGCCCGATACCGGCACCCGCAACGTGGGTCTGTTCGTGCTGCAGGAAAAGCAGTTCGGCCCGTTCAAGCTGGAACTGGGTGGCCGCCACGACCAGGTCAAGCTGGACCCGACCGGCGACTACCGCGCGCGCACCTTCGATGCCACCAACCTCTCGGCGGCCGGCATCTGGAAGCTCAACGACGCCGTCGACCTGCGCTTTGGCGTGGACGGATCCGAGCGCGCGCCGACCAATGAAGAGCTGTACGCCGCCGGCGCGCACATCGCCACCCGTTCGCTGGAAATCGGCGATGCCAACCTGAAGACCGAACGCGGCCAGCGCGTGGAGCTCGGCATCCACACCCACAGCGACCGCCTCGATTTCTCCGCGTCGATCTACCAGACGAAGTTCAAGGACTTCATCTACCTGGCCGACACCGGCGTGGTCGAAAGCCTGCCGGTGCGCCTGTGGACCCAGCAGGATGCCACCTTCAAGGGCGCCGAGGCCGAAGCCCTGGTGCACCTGTTCGAAGGCAACAGCGGCGACTGGGACCTGCGCGTGTTCGGTGACTACGTCAAGGCCGAACTGGATGGCAGCGGCAGCCGCAGTGTCGACATCGCCGTGCCGCACGGTGACCACGACCACAACTACACCGTGGACCTGGCCAACAGCGGCTACCTGCCGCGCATCTCGCCGGCACGGGTCGGCGCCGACCTGCGCTGGTCGCGTGATGGCTGGCGCGCCTCGGTGGGTGCGGTGCGTTACAGCAGCCAGAAGGACACCGCGCAGAACGAAGCCGAGAGCGCGGGCTACACCCTGGTGGACGCGCACTTCGCCTATCGCTGGGACCGCTCGGACAGCAACAGCTACGAGGTGTTCCTGGACGGCAACAACCTGACCAACCGCGAGGCGCGTGCACACACCTCGCTGCTGCGCGATTACTCGCCGCTGCCCGGCCGTGGCGTGGCGTTCGGCATCCGCGCGTACTTCTGATCCCCGCTGGGGTCACTGTTTGACTTTCGGGGGCCTCTGGGCCCCCGTTTTTTTGGCGGCGCGCTGACTTCACGCCTCGTTGACCAAGCAGAGCGGCCTCATACCGGTATCGCCTGCCCGGCTTCCATTGCGGACATTCCTGTCCGAAAATAGCCCATGCAAAGTCAACGTGCCGATGCGGCTGCCCGCCGCGCCCTGATCCTCGATGCCGCCGACAGCGTGTTCGGCCAGCATGGCGTGACCGCACCGCTGGACCTGGTGGTCGAAAAGGCCCAGGTCGGCCGCGCCACCCTGTACCGCAACTTCCCCGACCGCACCGCCTTGATCGAAGCGCTGCTGGACCGCACCGTGGCCCGCATCGCGCGCCAGGTGGAAACCCTGGGCGATCGCGACGATGCCTTGTTCGAGGTGCTGCAGGGCATGGCCTCGCGCATCGTGCAGTCGCCCGCGCTGGCCGACTACTGGCGCGCGGTGGACCCGGACGAACCCACGATCAAGGCGGCGCGGCAGACCGTGCACGCCCTGCTCAAGGCGCCCATCCAGCGCGCGATCGATGCCGGCCTGTGCCGCCCGGACCTGCAGGCGGCAGATATTTCGCTGATTTCCAGCATGTTGGGCGCCGCACTGCGCGGCAAGACCCGCGAGGAGCGCGCGCGGCTGGCCGGGCGCGCACTGCAACTGCTGCGCGGAGGGCTGGGCGGACAGGTCGATGGGAGTCGCTGATGCCCGAGTACCTCAAGCCCATTCCCGATTGGGAGGAACACGAAAAGCCGACCCTGCCCGGCTCGGCATCGATGCCGTGGCATCCGCCGCACCGCCGTGTCGCCTATGCGCTGGTCGCGCTGCTGGTGGGCATCACCGGCGGGCTGGGCAACGCGCTGGTCACCGCCAACCTGCCGTTCCTGCAGGGCCAGCTCGGGCTGACCCCGACCCAGGGAAGCTGGCTGGTGGCCGCCTATGCGATGGTCAACGTCACTGCCAACCTGCTGGCCTTCAAGTTCCGCCAGCAGTACGGCATCCGCCTGTTCGCCGAGATCGGCCTGGGGCTGTATGCCGCGCTGGCAGTGCTGCACCTGTTCGTGGGCAGTTTTGAAACCACCTTGATGATGCGTGCGGCCAGCGGTTTTGCCGGCGCGGCGTGCAGCACGCTGGGCACGCTGTACATGCTGCAGTCGCTGCCGCGACGCTATACCGGCAACCTGCTGGTGATCGGCGTGGGCATTTCGCAGATGGCGTTGCCGATCGCCTGGCTGGTGTCGCCGGGCCTGGTGGATACCGGCCAGTGGCACAACCTGTACCTGTTCGAAGCCGGCCTGGCGCTGTGCGCCTTCGCCGCGGTGGTGATGCTGAAGCTGCCGCCCGGTGCGCAGATCAAGGTGTTCGAGCCGATGGATTTCCTCAGCTTCGCGCTGTTCGCACCGGCGGTGGCGCTGCTGGTCGTGGTGCTGGCCCAAGGCTACCTGCGCTGGTGGTTCGACACGCCGTGGCTGGGCTTGGCACTGGTCGCCTCAGTCGCGCTAGGCACCACCGGCGTGGTGGTGGAACACTACCGGCGCAACCCGCTGCTGCAGACCCGCTGGCTGGCCAGCCCGGCAACCCTGCACTTCATCTTCGGCGCGTTCCTGATCCGCTTCCTCACCACCGAGCAGTCCTATGGGGTGATCGGCCTGATGCGCCAGCTGGGCATGGGCCCGGACCAGATGCGGCCACTGTTCGCGGTGATCCTGGCCGGGGTGATTACCGGCATTGCCACCAGCTCGCTGACCTTCGGGCCCAAACGCATCGTCGCGCAGCTGCTGATGGCGATCCTGCTGCTGGGCACCGCCGCGCTGCTGGACCAGAGCCGCACCAGCCAGGACCGCCCGCACGATTTCTTCCTCAGCCAGTTCCTGGCCTCGATGGGCGCGGGCATGTTCATGGGCCCCTTGATCATGATGGGCATCACCCAGGCACTGAAACAGGGCACCGACCACATGATCACGTTCCTGGTCACGCTGTCGATCACCCAGACCCTGGGCGGGCTGGCCGGCTCGGCGGTGCTGGGCACGTTCCAGCTGCATCGCGAGCAGGTCTATTCCACCGCCTTTGTCAGCCAGCTCGACCCCAGCGATGGCGTGGTCGCCCAGCGCCTGAAACTGCAGCAGCAGATCTATGCGCCGCTGCTCACCGATCCGGTGCAGCGCAGTGCCCAAGGCACCGCGCAGCTGGCACAGATCACCCGGCGTGAGGCCAACGTCCGCGGCTTCAATGACGTGTTCTCGTTGAGCGGCCGGGTTGCCTTGATCTTCCTGGGCTGGCTGCTGTTGTTGTCGTTGCGCACTGCCGTGCTCAAGCAGTGGCGCAAACGCCATCCCCACCCCGTTTCCCTGCAATAGGTCCTTCCATGTCCACGACGCCTCCGCGCGATGACAATCCTGATGAGGTCAACCCGCCGGTGCCCACCGATGCCGCACCGGTAACCGCACCGGCTGCGCCGGCCGCCGCCGCAGCGCCAAGCAGTGCACCGAAGTACCTCAAGCCCAGCCGGGGCAGCGTCGCGGTGATGATCGTGGTGGCGTTGATCGGCATCGCGCTGATCCTGCGCGCATGGTCATTGTGGCCGTTCAACAGCAGCTGGGTGAGCACCGACAACGCCTATGTGCGCGGCCAGATCACCGTGCTGGCGCCGCAGGTCAACGGCTATGTCACCGACGTGCTGGTGAAGGACTTCCAGCACGTCAGGCAGGGTGAACCGCTGCTGCGCATCGACGACCGCATCTACAAGGAAAAGGTGGCGCAGGCGCAGGCCAACCTGGACAGCGCGGTGGCCGCCTTGGCCAACTCCGACCAGGCGCAGGCACAGAACCGCGCGCAGATCGGCGCGGCCCAGGCGGCACTGTCGGCCGGCCAATCGGAACTGGCCCGCTCGCGCACTGAACTCAAGCGCTATGAGGAACTGGCCGACCAGCAGCTGGTGGCCCTCAACGACCGCGACAAGTTCCGCACCAGCGCGCAGGCCGCGCAATCCTCGGTGCAACAGTCGCAGGCGCAGATCCGCATTGCCGAGGAGACCCTGACCTCCACCCAGGTAGCGCGCAAAGGCCTGGAAGCCGGCGTCGAAACCGCCAAGGCGCAGCTGGAACTGGCACGCATCGACCTGGCCAATACGGTCATCCACGCCCCGCGCGACGGACAGGTCAGTGAAGCGTCGGTGCGCCTGGGCCAGTACGTCACCGCCGGCTCGCAGCTGTTGTTCCTGGTGCCGGACACGCTGTGGGTCGTGGCCAATTTCAAGGAAGGCCAGACCTGGAAGATGCGCATCGGCCAGCCGGCCACCTTCGCGGTGGATGCCTTCGACGGTGAGCGCCTGAGTGGTCATATCGAGCAGATCGCGCCGGCCACGGGTTCGGAATTCAGCGTGTTGCGCCCGGACAACGCCAGCGGCAATTTCACCAAGGTGGTGCAGCGGTTGCCGGTGCGGATCGCGATCGATCCGGATCAGGCGCTTGCCCCACGCCTACGTCCAGGCATGTCGGTGGTAGTGCGGGTCGATACTGCCGCGACCCCGAGGCAACAGCAGCAGGACCGGTAGGGTCGGTTCCCGAACGACCGCTGATAAAGGTGCAAGATCCGGTAACGCATGACCTGCAACGAAGGCGCAGCTTCGGCCCGGGTCATGCGTCCAAGTGCCTATAAACCGGATCGGCGGTCGTTTGGGAACCGACCCTACCGTCAGTCCAGCGCTTGTTTCACTTTCAGGGCGACCGCGCCGTATTGTCGATCAACCCCGTCGGGTGCGTCATCCCGCGCAGCGGGCGCACAGGCCGTGCACTTCCAGGGTCTGCGCCTGCGGCTGGAAGCCCAGCTCCTTGGCGCGCTTTTCCAGCTGGCTGACGATGTCGCGGTCTTCCAGCTCCACCGCGCTGTGGCAGCTGTTGCAGATGAGGAACGGCACCGAGTGCTGCGCGCTGCTGGGGTGGTGGCAGGCCACGAAGGCATTCACCGATTCCAGCTTGTGCACGAAACCATTCGCCATCAGGAAATCGAGTGCGCGGTACACGGTGGGCGGGGCATCGGCGCCCACGCCCTTGCCGCTGCGCACCCACTCCAGCAGCTCATACGCCTTGACCGGCTTGCCGGCTTCGGCGATCAGGCGCAGCACGTTGGCGCGGATCGGCGTCAGCCGCAGTCCGCGCTCCGTGCACACGCGCTCCACCACCTTCACGAAGTCCGAAGCGTCGTGAACGTGATGGTGTGGGGCGGTACAAGCGGTCTTGGCGGACATGCGGTCTCCTGTGGTCAGGCCGTCGGTACTTTAGTGAGTGCGACGTCGATGCGTTTCAAGGCCTCTTCACGCCCGGCCAGGAACACGGTCTGGGAAATGTCCGGGCTGACCTGGGTGCCGGTGATGGCCACGCGCAGCGGCTGGGCGACCTTGCCCATGCCGATCTCCAGCGCAGCGGCAACGTCGTGCAGGGCGACCGACACGCTTTCTGCGGTCCACTCACCAGCCGCGGCCAGCAGCTCGCGGGCCTTGCCCAGCGCCAGTTCCGCGCCCGGCTTGAAGTGCTTGGCCACCGCCGCCTCGTCGTATTCGACCAGCGGCTGGTACCAGACCACGGCCTTCTCGGCCATTTCCTTCAGGGTCTGTACGCGGTCGCGCAGCGCCACCACCACGTCGGCCGGGGCCGGGCCGGCGCCCAGATCCAGGCCCAGCTTGTTCAGCTGGTAGACCAGGTGCGGGGCGATGTCGGCCGGGTTTTCGGTCTTCAGGAAGTGCTGGTTCACCCAGCCCAGCTTGGCCATGTCCAGGCGCGATGCCTTGGAATTGCAGTTGGTCACGTCGAACAGGTCGATCAGCTCCTGGCGGCTGAACAGCTCCTGGTCGCCATGCGACCAGCCCAGCCGGGCCAGGTAGCTCAGCAGCGCGTCGGGCAGGTAGCCGGCGTCCTTGTACTGCATCACGTCGGCCGCGCCGGTGCGCTTGGACAGCTTGGCGCCCTGCTCGTCCAGGATCATCGGCATGTGGCCGAACTTCGGCACCGGCGCGCCGATGCCTTCGTACAGGTTGATCTGGCGCGGGGTGTTGTTGATGTGGTCGTCGCCGCGGATGACCTCGGAGATCCGCATGTCCCAGTCGTCCACCACCACCGCGAAGTTGTAGGTGGGGAAGCCGTCCGGACGGAAGATCACCATGTCATCCAGCTCGCTGTTGGCGATCTCGATGCGACCCTTGATCAGGTCATCAAACACCACCGTGCCTTCCAGCGGGTTCTTGAAGCGGATCACCCGGTTCGGATCGTCGCGGTACGGCAGGTTCAGCTCGCGCGCGGCGCCGTTGTAGCGGGGCTTTTCCTGCTTGGCCATGGCCGCCTCACGCATCGCATCGAGCTCCTCGCGGGTCTCGTAGGCGTAATAGGCCTTGCCGTCGGCGATCAGCTGCTCGGCCACTTCCTTGTAGCGGGCCACGCGCTGGGTCTGGTAGATCGGGCCTTCGTCGTAGTTCAGGCCCAGCCACTCCATCGCCTCCAGGATCGCGTCGATGGCGCCCTGGGTGCTGCGTTCGCGGTCGGTATCCTCGATGCGCAGCACGAATTCCCCGCCACGGTGGCGCGCCTCCAGCCAGCAGTACAGCGCCGTGCGGGCGCCGCCGATGTGCAGGTAGCCGGTGGGACTGGGGGCGAAACGGGTGCGGCAGGTCATGGGGGGCTCGGGAGAACGGGAATCGCGACGATTTTACCTGCCCCGGCCGGCATTGGGGGCCGGGGCGTTCACGTTCCCCCACCCGCCGGCCCGACGTGCTCGTAAAGCGCGGTCCAGCCGCGCGCGGACGCCTGTTCCTGCATCCGTTCCGGGTGGATCTGGCGCAGGTGGAACTGCATCCGCTGGCTGCCCGGGGTCGGGATCGCCCCGTACATTTCAGCCAGCGTCTCGGCGCTGGCGTCGCCCAGGGTCCGCGACGACAGCCGGCTGAAATAGCGCGACCCGAACAGATTGTTCACCCACTGGTTGAAGCGCGAGAGTTTCTTGAACACCATCAGCCCGAAGTTGGGATCGTAGAGCAGGTATTCGCGCCGCCCGTTGTCCAGCACGTTCACGCCGCAGGCCATGCTGTGCTGCGTGCCGCTGAAGACGAAATGGCTGCTGCGCGCGGTGTTGGCAAGGAAATTCGCCAGTGCATCGACGTGAATCAACGATGCCGCCGACATCGAACCGGGCTGCAGGGCCGCGCCCTGCGCGTCGCGGATCAGCGCCCGCAGCGCGACCGCATGCCGGCTTTCGGGCTCGCGGATCGCCTGGCGCAGGTGCTCCAGCACATGGATTTCTTCGCCCTGCCCCATCGCCGTGGCCATGATCCGCGACAGCCCGGTGCACATGCCCGCCGCGGATAATCCGGTGCCTTCGCCGAGCAGGCCCTGGGAGGCCTGGATGAACTGGCCGCCGGCGATGTAGACCGAGTCGTGCACCACCTCGTTGACCACGGTGTAGCGCTCGGCACGCAGCGTATTGTCCAGCCGCTCGATGATCACCGACAGTGCGCCCTGCTGCACCGGGTCGAGATGGCCCGACACGAACAGCTCCTTCATCTGCTCCAGCGAGGCGCTGTCGCGCGCCTGTTCCGGCGTCATCACCCGCTCCCAGTGATTCACGCCCCACTGGAAATCCTGCGAGCTGCTGTCCACCGAATGGGAGTGGGTGCGTTCGACCAGGGAATTCAGGGAACCGCGATAGCTGCGTTCCACCGACTGCCTGCGCTTGCTGGATCGGCTGATCGGTGCGCCGCCGCGCAGGCCGACGTCGCTGTGGGGTTCCCACGCCCCGTCGGCATTCAGCCGTACCGGCTGGTGGTAGAAGCTGCCCGGCTGCGGATTCTGCAGCCGCCAGGTGCCATGGGCACGGTCGAAGGCCACCTCGTATGCGTGCCCGCCCTGGCTGATGTATCGCCGGCCAAGGTAATCGTGGACGCCATTGTCGGCGGCGCGCGATCCGGACAGCGCCACGGGGCGGGCGTAACGCTCGGCCAGCTGCGCCAGTGGATCATCCACCTGCTCCCACGCCGGCGTCTGTATCGCCGGTTGCAGTCGTGAACCATCGCGCGCGGCCACCGCCGCCAGCCGCGCCGTGCCCAGCGGCGCCGACAACGCCAGCCCAAAGGCACCGCCTGCTGCCGTGCCAAGGCCAGCACGGCGTTGGCCGGGCGTATCGCCGTCGATCGCCTGCTCCACGCCCACCCCCAGCTGCAGCGCCGACAGCACCGCCACCACGGGCAGCGTTTCCGGCAGCACCAACGCGACCAGCCCCATTGCCTGCTCACAGCGCTCCAGCCGCGGCATCCAGCGGCGCCGGAACGCTTCCCACTCCGAGGTCATAAGCGTCTGCGCATCGCGGCGCGCGCGTTGCCGCAGCCGCGCGAGCAGTGCCTGCGACACCTCGCCGCTGATCGGCACCACCGCGCCCCCGTGTCCGAAGATCGCCTGGGTGCCGGCACCGAGCGCGGTATGCACGCCGTTGGACACCCAGCCGTCCTGCAGGTCGGCCAGGTCGAATGCGGTCTCCAGCCATTGCCGTCCGGTGTCGGTGGCTGCGGCGCGCTCGATCCAGCCCATCATGTCGGCCTCGCTGGCGAATTCGTGGAAGCGGTTGCGGTCGTTGGGGAAGTACAGCAGTACCTCCGGCCCCGCCTCGTCGCCAACGTGCAGCACGGTCGAGGCGATGCCATGGACCTGGAGCCAGCCGGTGCGCACCCCGGCACGCGCAACCGGCCGATAGGCGGGATTCTGCGACTCGGCCGCGGTCATCGTGCCGAACACACCGATGGCCAGCTGCATGCCGCGGGCGGACAACGATCCGTCGGCATGCTGTTGCGCGCAGCCGTACAGGTACCCGCCGCGCAGCGTGGTCAACACGGCCGGCGCGTGCGCCTGCCAGAACTCGTCCAGCGCGCGCAGGTAGTCGCCCTGCACATCCAGCTCGCGCGCCATCGAGAGCAGCTGCGATGCGTCCAGTCCCACTACCTCGCTGTTCTCGTCGAACACCGCGCTGTCGCTGCTGGTGTACAGGCCCAGCAGGCGCGCGGGCGTATCCTCGAAACCGGCCGCGCGGGTCATGGCACAGTCGGCGAAGCTGGCCGCCGCCTGCTTCTGCGCCCGGTTGTGGACCCACCCGCTGCGCGTCTGGTCGCTTGGATACCCGTCCTTGAAGGACACGATGTAACAACAGCTGCTGTCGAACGCGGTGCGGTAACGGCGCATGATTTCATCATCCAGGCGCTGTTGCACGAACGGTACCAGCAGGGGATAGGCGTGCTCGACCAGGCTGCGGCCGGCACTCAGCGCGTGCAGCCAGCGCGCGCCGTCCATGCCGGCGTTGCGCAGCGCACCCGGTGTGCCGGCCGGAAAGCGCGCCGTCCAGTGCGCCGCGCTGCGCGCGTTCAGACCGTCCATGTCCAGCGCGGCCAGCTCGCCTGCCGCGGCCAGCACCGGCACGGGAACCGGCAGGTACGGCAGGGCCAGCGCCGAATCGAGCGCATTGAAGGCCTCGCGGATGCGCGAAGGCGATGACAGGCCGGCGGCGCGCAGCTGCGCATGCCGCAGCTCCAGCGCCTGCATGAACAAGGCCCAGCGGAAGTCGCCGTCGATCCCGTAGGCCTTCACCACCGGCAGCGCGCCCTGCTGCCAGCGCGCGTGCTCGTTGACGGCCACGCGCACCGGCAACTGGTGGCGCACCTCGTCGGCAAGCTGCTGCAGCGCGGCGTCACTGCAGTTGAATGCCTCGATCAACGGAATCCGGGTGGTGCTGATCACCAGCGTGATCGGCGCCTGTGGCGAGGCCGCGGCTTGCGCGGTGACCAGCAGCACGCCGTGCAGCGGTACCGCATGGCCATGGTCGTTGGCCGCCAGCGCATGCACGTCGATCTGCCAGCCCGGCAGGGCCAGCGCGCGGCCGTTGGCGGCTTCGGCAAGATCGAAACGCGTCGGGAAGTCGGTCAATACCTTGACCGCTGCGGCCGCGTCGTCGCCGAGCTGGCCCGCTGCATTCAACAGCACCGCCGTGCCGGCGAGACGCCGTCCGATGCCCGAGACGAATCCTTCCGAACCCGGCGTCGGGCGGGCATGCCAGGCCTGTTCCAGGCACGCGTCATACCGGCGGCGGAAGGCGCCCAGGTAATCGCGCCCCTGCACCCTTTTGAACTCCTCCAGCGTCAGCTCGCGGCACTCCTGCACCGGGAAGTAGGTTCCCGGTACGCAGCGGTAGTAGAGCCCTGCATGACCCGTGTCGGCGTCGACCGGCAGCAGTGCCGCCCCCACCAGGGTGTGGGTGCTGACCAGTCCGCTGCGTACCCGCCGGTCGGGCGGGAGCAGCCGATGCTGGTTGCGGAACAGCGCGCCGGGCGGGCGCAGCTGGTCGGCTTCCCAGGCGCGCCATTGCTGGCTGTCCTGGAAGGTGTTGAGGTAGATCGTGGTGGGATCGATCCGCTGGCCGGTCACGTTGAGCAGGTCGGCGGCGACCTGGCGCGCGAGATCGGCGTCGAGGTTCGGCAGCGCGGCGGCGGACAGGGTCAGCGCCCGCTCGGAGGCCACCACGTGGCGCCACGCTGCGGTCAGGCGCTGGTGCTGCTCGCTGGCGTTGCGCCCCATCGACTGCACCCAGGTCAGCATCCGCGAGCGCGTCACCGCCAGGTCCACCCCGGCCGGTGGCGCGAGCGCGGCGGCGCCCGGCGGCGGCGCCTGCTGCGCCACATCGACCAGCAGGCGGGTGGCCGCGTCGAGCCGGGTGCGCTCGGTGGCATCCAGCCCTTCACCGCCGTTGCGTGGCACGGGGAGGGGGCGAAGCGCACGGCGCACCCGTGCCCTGCCCTCTGCGGGCGGAGGTCCGCCCAACGCATCGATGACCTCGCGTGCGATCCCGTTGGACGCCAGCAGGGTGGCCACGGTGGCGCGCAGCGACGTCGCATCGCCTCCTGCGCTCTGGTGCACGCGTTGCCACAGCACGTCCCAGATCGATCCGTCGCCGTCGCGGTCGATCACAGTGTCCAGAAGCCGCACTACGTGCTGCGTCCGCTCGTCCACCCGCGCCGCGTCCAATTCCGGACCAGGCTGCCGTTCCGGTTGCACTTCCGCCGTGGGCGCAGTGGCCTGCGTGTCGGCGGATGCCCAGCGCCAGCCCAGCGTCGCCACGCCCAGCCCGCCGCCGACCAGGCTTGCGGCCAGCGCCAGCATGCTGCGGCCGCCCTGCCGCGCTGCGCCCGACGCCACCGCGGGCGGCGCGCTGGCAATGGCTGGGATGGGCGCAGCGCTCCCTGTTGGCAACGCAGCGTCCGCCGTACCCCAACGCAGCGCCTTGATCCCGGGCGCGAGACCGGCAACGAACAGCACCGCATCGCCCAGTGCGCTTCGCAGGCTGTGGCGCGTCGTGGCGGCCAGGGCTGCACGCTCGGCGACCGACAACAGCCACTGGCCCAGCCGGTCCCCACGGCCGCCCTGGGTGGCCAGCAAGGGGTCTGGCGCGCCACCGGCCAGCTGGTCCAGCGTCGCCAGTATCCGGGCGCGCTGGGCATCGCCGATCAACGGCACGCCCGCGTCATCGACACGGTCGAACAGCGCCGGCAGCGCGCTGCGTGCATCGATGCAGGCGCCATTGAGCGCGGCGGCCGCAGCGGCCTGTGCCACCGCACGGTCGACCTGCGCCGGGGTCAGTGTCGGCATCCAGTCGCACAGCTGCTGGCGCACCGCGTCACGCTGACGGGATGGCGACATGCTGCACAAATGCTGCGCAACCTCGCGGGCGTCTGCCATGCCGAGGGTGCGCTCGGCATCAAGTGCTGCGTTCCAGTCGCGTCGGGGCTGGTCCAGCGGGCGGTACAGGGCATCGCGCATCGCCTGCAGCAGCGTATTGCGGCGAGCAACCGCGTCGGTAAGCAGTGCCCGCAACGGTGCGCACTGCACTTCCCAGTCCACCCGTGGCAGGGTCAGCAATGCCATCAGGCTGCTGCGCCAGGCGGCCCGCTGCGCGGGCGTAAGCGCCACGGGCAACAGCCGGTCCAGCGCATCGTCCACCAGCCCCTGCGCCATCGGCGCGGCCAGCGCCGTGCGGTGGAAGTGGGGCTGCAGGGTCAGGAAAAAATGGGCATCCAGCGGCCCCTGTCGCAAGGCAGCGGCGAGCGCGTCCAGCTCGCCGCGCGGTATGCCTTCCAACCACAGCCTGCGCGTCGGTGCGCACGCCGGTGTGTTGCGGATCGACACCGGTGCGACAGCAGGCCGGTGGCGCGACGATGGCGGGGACGACGGACTGGCCGGTGCGCCGCCAGCACGGCCCACCGGGGACAACGTAAGGTTCGCCATGGACGTGTGGTGAGGTGACGAGGGGCTGGAACCTAGCGCGATCCACTGCGGTTACCAGCCTGCCCTTGTCCCAGCAGCGTCCGGTGGTCCCACACGAAGCCGGAAGCGTCGTGTGGGATGGCGAATAACGTCAGCGCCGCCTACTTGAGGCCCGCGCCCAGTTCGTACCAGTCGATCCGGCGGGTGATCCACATCGCCGTGGCGAGCACCGCGAACAGCAGCAGCGAGCCCATCAGCAACGCATTGTTCTCCGACACCAGCAACCCGTACAGCGCGCCGTACAGCACCGTGAGCATCCCGGCAAAGCCCATGCCCCGCACCCAGCTGCGCAGCACGCCCGACAGGTACACCGCCTGCAATCCAATGCACGCCACTGCAGACACCACATACGCCACCCAGAACGGAATGTGCTCGGACAGGCTCAGCAGCAGCAGGAAGAAAATCGCCAGCGCCAGGCCCACCATCAGGTATTGCAGCGGGTGGATGCGCAGGCGCTTGATCAGCTCGAACAGGATGAAGCCCACGAACGTCAGCACGATGAAGAGGATGCCGTACTTGCTGGCGCGGTCGGCCTGGGTGTAGATGTCGACCGGGTTGACCAGCTCCACGCTTACCGTTTCCGGTTCCACATCGCGGTTGTCGCGCAGCTGGCGCTGGGCCTCCGATGCCAGCGAGGATACCGCCCACTCGGCGTCGAAGCCCTTCTCGCCCACCTTGCGCTCATTGGGCAGGAAGCTGCCACCGAACAGCGGGTGCGGCCACGGCGAGCGGATCGCGATGCGGCTGTCATCCCCGACCGGCACCACCGCCAGCGAACGGGTGCCATCGAGCACCAGCGACAGGTCCACCCTGCTGGATTTGAGCATGCCGCCGGTGTTGTCGGCGAAGCCCTGCAGCGGTACGTGCAGGCCCTTGCCGATGCCGGTGACATCACCGATGCCCGGCTGCAGCGTGAGCGCTTCGCCATCCACCTTCAGATCGGGCGAGCCGACCAGGCCGCGCACGTCGGCAATGCCCACCGCCAGGTACGGCGTGCCGTACACGCGCCCCGCCTTCACCGGGTAGTCGTCATCACTGAACTCGGCGCTGACCTTGGCTTTCCAGGTGTAGACCGGCACGCGGAACAGGCCAACCCGGCGTTCGTCGGGCAGCATGCCGCCATCGACGACCAGCTTGGACGGCATCTGCAGCCAGTAGCTCTGCTCCACCTGGGTTTCGATCTTCTTGGTACCGGCAGCGTCGACCACTTCGACCTGGCGGGTATCGGTCCACGGCACCACCCGGATCGGCCCGGTCAGGGTCTGCGCGCCGGCCCGGCTCTGCGCCACGCGCAGGTAGGCCTGGTCGCGGTACGCCTCGCGTTCGCTGATCACGCCTTTGATCATCATCAGCGGGATCAGCAGCAACAGGATCAGCCCGCCCACGATGGCGAACCGCAACAACATCTTCAGGGATTTCATCACCCGTCCTCGGTTGGGAAGGGTGCCAGCTTCAGCGCTGCCGGTGTGCGGGGTTTGTGGTCTATTTGAAGCGAATGTGAAGTGACGCGATGGCGCCGCCGCCGTCGCGGTTGCGCAGGCTCGCGCGGGCCGCCGTGAAGGCGCGCCACTTCCTGTACGAACGACAGGCCCAAGCCGGAACTGCGCTGGCCGGTGGCCGGCCGCGCCAGCGAGTAGAAACGCTCGAACACCCGTTCCAGCGCGTATTCTGGTACCCCGCTGCCACGGTCGGCCACCCGCAGCACCACGCCATCGCCTTCGCGCGAGGCGTCCAGCTGGATCCGGCTGCCCGGGCTGGAAAACGCCAGGGCGTTCTCCAGCAGGTTGTTCAGGGCCTGCCGCAGCAGGTACGCATCGCCCTGGATCTCGAGATCGTCGGCCATCTCGATGTCCACCGCGACGTCGGCCGCCTGCGCCCGCATCGCCACGGCATCGGCGGCGGCCTGCAACAGCGGCGCCAGCGCGATGCGTTCGCGCTTCTGCAGCCAGCCGTGCTGTTCCACTTCGGCCAGCGCCAGCAGCTTGTCGATGGTTTCGGTCAAGCGCTGTTCCTGGCCCTGGATGCTGCGTGCGAAATGCACCCGGTCAGCATCGGGCAGCGGCTCCTGCAGCAGTTCGGCCGCGCCGCGGATCGCCGCCAGCGGGCTCTTCATCTCATGGGTCAGCGACTGCACGTACTGCTCCACGTACGCCTTGCCTTCCAGCTTGCGGCGCATGGTTTCCAGCGCCTGGCCCAGATCACCGATCTCGTCGCGGCGCGGCCTGGGCGGCGGCACCGGTTCGCCGGCGCTGACCGCCTTGGCATAGCGGTTGAGACGGTTCACGCCGTGCATCAGCCAGGCCGTCATCAACAGACCGATCAGTGCCGACAGTCCGATCAGCCACGCGCCGCGCTGCAGAATGGCGCGCTGGCTGGCGGCGATGAACGGGTCGATGCTGCGGTTGGGCTGGGCCAGGCTGAGCACGCCGATCAGCTTGCCCGGGTCGGCCGGATCATGGATCGGCGCGGCCACGTGCATTACCGAATGGACTTCATCACCGGGCGTTTCCGGGCTGGAGCGCGCGCCGTATTCGCCGCGCAGGGTGCGGTAGACATCGTTCCAGCGCGAATTGTCGCGGCCGATGTCCTGCCCGGTGGAGTCATACACCACGATGCCGCGTGCATCGGTGATGGTCACGCGGTAATCGAGGCTGCGCTTGGGAAAGCGCCACACCATCGCCTTGGGATCGCGGCGCTGTGCGCGTGCCAGGTTGGCCACGAACGGGCCGTTGCGGATATGCCCGGCCTTGAGGTCGGCCGCGGCCATTTCCGCCAGCACGTTGGCCGCATCCACCAGGGTCGACTCCATCGCCTGGCGCACCCCGGGCTTCACTTCATTGACGAACACGCGCATCACGAAGAATGCGGCGATGCCCACGATCAGGAAGAAGCCCAGGAACAGTTTCAGCCCCAGCCGCACGCTACACCTCCAGCGCGTAACCCACGCCGCGATGGGTGCGGATCGGGTCGGGCTCGGCCCCGGCTGTGCGCAGCTTGGCGCGCAGGGTCTTTACGTGGGTGTCCACGGTGCGGTCGGCGCTGTCGGCATCGGTATCCCAGCCGCGGTCCATCAGCTGGGCGCGGCTGAGGATCGCGCCGGGGCGCTGCAGCAGTGCGGCCATCAGCGCGTATTCGTAGCGGGTCAGGTCCAGCAGCTGCTCGCCGAAGCGGATGCGGCGGCCTTCGCGGTCGATCGCGAAGCGGCCATGCTGCTGCCAGCCGGCCGCCTCCGCAGGGGCCGGTGCCACCGCGCGGCGCAACCGCGCCCGCACCCGCGCCACCAGCTCGCGCGGCGAGAACGGCTTGGCCACGTAGTCGTCCGCGCCCAGCTCCAGACCCAGCACCCGGTCGAATTCGTCATTGCGGGCGGTCAGGAAGATCACCGGCACGTCGCTGAAGGTGCGCAGCGTGCGGCACACCTCGAAGCCGCTCATGTCCGGCAGGCCCACGTCCAGCACCACCACGTCCACCGGCTCCTGGCGCAGCAGCTGCAGCGCCTGCCCGCCCAGCAGGCAGTGCCGGGCCCCGTAGCCCTCGCTGCGCAGCGCGTAGAGCACGGTATCGGCGATGGCGGCTTCGTCTTCGACGACCAGGACGTTGTGCAGGGGGCGGTTCATGCGCGCAGCATAGCCGCTGGGGCCGCCGCCCCGTACACTGCGCCGATGAATTACCGCCACGCCTTCCATGCCGGCAACCACGCCGATGTGCTCAAGCACATCGTCCAGCTTGCCCTGCTCGACACCTTCAAGCGCAAGGACAGCCCGTTCTTCGTGCTGGACACCCACGGCGGCGCGGGCCGCTACCTGCTGGCCAGCGAGGAAAGCCGCAAGACCCTGGAGGCCGAGGACGGGGTGATGCGGCTGATGGCCCAGCCCAAGCTGCCGGCCGTGGTCGAGCGTTACCTCAAGGCGGTGCAGGCCGACAACCCGGTCGGGGCGATGATCAGCTACCCCGGCTCGCCCCTGCTGAGCGCGCAGACCCTGCGCGAGCAGGACCGCATGGCCGTGTGCGAGCTGCAGGATGCCGAAGCGGCCTCGCTCAAGGCGCTGTTCGCGCATGACAGCCGGGTGGCGGTGCTGCACGCCGACGGCTACGCACAGAACAAGGCGCTGCTGCCGCCCAAGGCCAACGGCGTGAAGATCGGCCGTGGCCTGGTCCTGATCGACCCGCCCTACGAGGGCCAGGATGCCGAGTACCAACGCATCCTTGCCTCGGTGAGCGAGATCCTGGCGCGGTGGCCGCAGGCCAGCTTCGCCATCTGGTTCCCGATCAAGCAGCGCCGCACCATCCTGCACTTCCTGCGCAAGGCCTGCGCCCTGCCGGTGAAGTCGGTGCTTACAGTAGAACTACTGGTTCGGCCCGATGACTCTCCCCTTCGGCTCAACGGCAGTGGCATGCTGTTGCTCAACCCGCCCTGGCAGTTCGACCAGGTGCTGGCCCCGGCCATGCCTGCGCTGAAGCAGTATCTGGGCGAAGCCGGCGCCAGTACCCGCCTGCAGTGGCTCAAGCAGGCCGAGTAACGCCACGACCGCCCGCTGAACGGCGTGAGTGTTTCGTTCACGGAACGCGCCCCCGGGGATGCGAGAATCCGAAGACCACCAAGGAATCACCGGTATGGCTACCCGTAACCGCATGCCGCCCTGGCACGAAGTTTTCAAAGCGCCCAGCGGCCATGAGCTGCTGATCCGCCCGATTCGTCCCGAAGACGACGAACCCCTGAAGGGAGCGTTCAGTCTGTTCGGGCCCGCAGAAGTCCGCGATCGGCTGACGCAGTCGGTCGATGAGCTTTCTGCGGAGGCGGCGTATCGACTCACCCATCCCAACGTCAAGAACGAGATCGTTCTGGTCGCCGCCGAAAACGAGCAGGCAGGCGTTGCGGTGGTCGGTGCGCTGGCACGCGCGTCGATCATCCCGGGCACGAAGGATGCCGAATACTCGATCCTCATCAGCCGGTTCCTCATCGGCCAGGGCCTCGGCCGGCAGTTGATGCGCAAGCTGGTCAAGTGGGGCAAGGGCAAATACCTGGATCACCTGTACGGCGACGTGCTGGAAGCAAACGAGCCGATGAAGCAGCTGGCCGCCTCGCTGGGCTTCAAGGCCGTGCCGCATCCGCAGGGCACGCCCGGCCTGGTGCGCATGGTGCTGGACCTCGATCCGGGCCAGTAAGAGGTCATCACGTGGCGGTCTGCTAAAATCGACCGCTCATGTCACGCACCTCAACTCCTACACCGCCGCTGCCCCGTTCCGGGCAGCTCCGCGCCTGGTGGCGCGCTCCCGCCTCGCCCACGGCGCTGGCGTGGTACATCGCACGCGCTGCGGAAACGCACGACGGGCCGTTGCTGGTCATCGCGCGCGACAATCACGGCGCCAACCAGATCGAGTCCGACCTGCGCACCCTGCTGGGCGCCGCGTCGGACCTGCCGGTGGTGGCCTTCCCGGATTGGGAAACGCTGCCCTACGATGCCTTCAGCCCCCATCCGGACATCATTTCGCAGCGCCTGGCCGCACTGCACCAGTTGCCGACGCTGCGCCGTGGGATCGTGGTGGTGCCGGTGCAGACCCTGCTGCAGCAGCTGGCCCCGCTCAAGTACATCATCGGCGGCAGCTTCGACCTGAAGGTCGGCCAGCGCCTGGATCTGGATGCGGAAAAGCGCCGGCTGGAAGCGGCCGCCTACCGCAACGTGCCGCAGGTGATGGACCCGGGCGATTTCGCCGTGCGCGGTGGCCTGCTCGACGTGTTCCCGATGGGCGCGGAAGCGCCGTTGCGGATCGAGCTGTTGGATGAGGACATCGATTCGATCCGCGCCTTCGACCCGGAAAGCCAGCGATCGCTGGACAAGGTCGACGCGGTGCGCATGCTGCCCGGCCGCGAAGTGCCGTTGGACGAACTGAGCGTGTCGCGGGTGCTGGCCACCCTGCGCGAGCGGTTCGACGTGGATACCCGGCGCAGTGCGCTGTACCAGGATCTCAAGTCCGGGCTGGCACCGGCTGGCGTTGAGTACTACCTGCCGCTGTTCTTCGACGCGACCGCCACGCTGTTCGATTACCTGCAGGCGAACGCGCTGCCGGTGATCGCGCCGGGCGTGGGCGAGGCGGCGGCTTCGTTCTGGGCGCAGACCCAGAACCGCTATGAGCAGCGCCGGCACGATGTGGAGCGCCCGTTGCTGGCGCCCACCGAGCTGTACCTCAGCCCGGAGGGTCTGAGTGCACGTTTGAACACCCTGCCGCGCATCGAGGTCTGGAGCGCCGACCACCCGCGCATCGACGAAGCCACGCCGCTGGGCGACCAGCCGCTGCCGCCGCTGCCCGTGGCCGCGCGCGATGCGCCGGCCGGTGAGGCGCTGAAGTCGTTCCTGGGCCACTACCCGGGTCGGGTGCTGATCGCCGCCGATTCGCCGGGCCGCCGCGAAGCGTTGCTGGAAGTGCTGCTGTCGGCCGAACTGAAGCCGCCGGTGGTGGCCGACCTGCCGACCTTCCTGGCCGATCCTGGCCAGCGCTTCGCCATCACGGTGGCGCCGCTGGAAGACGGCTTCGCGCTCGATGCACCGCCGCTGGCGGTATTGACCGAGCGCCAGCTGTTTCCCGAGCGCGCCGGCACCACCCGGCGCAGCCGACGGGTCGGGCGCGAGCCGGAAGCGATCATCCGCGACCTGGGCGAGCTCACCGAAGGCGCGCCGATCGTCCATGAAGACCACGGCGTCGGCCGCTACCGCGGGCTGATCGTGCTCGACGCCGGCGGCATGCCGGGCGAGTTCCTGGAGATCGAATACGCCAAGGGCGACCGGCTGTATGTGCCGGTGGCCCAGCTGCACCTGATCAGCCGCTACTCCGGTGCCTCGCCGGAGACCGCGCCGCTGCACTCGCTCGGTGGCGAACAGTGGAGCAAGGCCAAGCGCCGCGCGGCCGAGAAGGTCCGTGACGTGGCCGCCGAACTGCTGGAGATCCAGGCCCGCCGCCGCGCGCGCGCCGGCCTGGCGCTGCACGTGGACCGCGCGATGTACGAGCCGTTCGCGGCCGGCTTCCCGTTCGAGGAAACCGCCGACCAGCTCGCCGCGATCGACGCCACCCTGCGCGACCTCGCCAGCAGCCAGCCGATGGACCGCGTGGTCTGCGGCGACGTCGGCTTTGGCAAGACCGAAGTGGCCGTGCGCGCCGCGTTCGCCGCCGCCAGCGCCGGCAAGCAGGTCGCCGTGCTGGTGCCGACCACGCTGCTGGCCGAACAGCACTACCGCAACTTCCGCGACCGCTTCGCCGATTGGCCGCTCCGGGTGGAAGTGCTGTCGCGCTTCAAGAGCACCAAGGAGATCAAGGCCGAGCTGGAAAAGGTGGCGGCCGGCACCATCGACGTCATCATCGGCACCCACCGCCTGCTGCAGCCGGACGTGAAGTTCAAGGACCTGGGCCTGGTGGTGGTGGACGAAGAACAGCGCTTCGGCGTGCGCCAGAAGGAAGCGTTGAAGGCGATGCGGGCCAATGTTCACCTGCTGACCCTGACCGCCACGCCGATTCCGCGCACGCTCAACATGGCCATGGCCGGCCTGCGCGACCTGTCGATCATCGCCACCCCGCCGCCGAACCGGCTGGCGGTGCAGACCTTCATCACCGCCTGGGACAACGCGCTGCTGCGCGAAGCGTTCCAGCGCGAACTGGCCCGTGGCGGCCAGCTGTATTTCCTGCACAACGACGTGGAAAGCATCGGCCGCATGCAGCGCGACCTGGCCGAGCTGGTGCCCGAGGCACGCATCGGCATCGCCCACGGGCAGATGCCCGAACGCGAGCTGGAGCGGGTGATGCTGGACTTCCAGAAGCAGCGCTACAACGTGCTGCTGTCGACCACGATCATCGAATCGGGCATCGACATCCCCAACGCCAACACCATCATCATCAACCGCGCCGACCGGTTCGGCCTGGCCCAGCTGCACCAGCTGCGTGGCCGCGTCGGCCGTTCGCACCACCGCGCCTACGCCTATCTGGTGGTGCCGGACAAACGCTCGATGACGCCCGATGCCGAAAAGCGCCTGGAAGCCATCGCCTCCATGGACGAACTTGGCGCCGGCTTCACCCTGGCCACGCACGATCTTGAGATCCGCGGCGCCGGCGAACTGCTGGGCGAAGACCAGAGCGGGCAGATGGCCGAAGTGGGCTTCAGCCTGTACACCGAACTGCTTGAGCGCGCGGTGCGCAGCATCCGGCTGGGCAAATTGCCCGACCTGGATTCGGGCGAGGAAGTGCGCGGTGCCGAGGTTGAGCTGCACGTGCCGGCGCTGATCCCGGACGACTACCTGCCCGACGTGCACACCCGCCTGACCCTGTACAAGCGCATCAGCAGCGCGCGTGACAGTGGCGAGCTGCGCGAACTGCAGGTGGAGATGATCGACCGCTTCGGGCTGCTGCCGGACGCGGCCAAGCACCTGTTCGCGGTGGCCGAGCTGAAGCTGCAGTGCAACGCACTGGGCATCCGCAAGCTGGAACTGGGCGAGAACGGCGGCCGTATCGTGTTCGAGGCCAAGCCGTCCATCGACCCGATGGCGGTCATCCAGATGATCCAGAAGCAGCCCAAGCTGTACACCATGGATGGCCCGGACAAGCTGCGCATCAAGGTGCCGCTGCCGTTGCCCGAAGACCGCTTCAACGCGGCCAAGGCGTTGTTGACCACGCTGACGCCGGGCTGACCGCCGCGCTGACCACGCTGACGCCGGGCTGACCTCCCCCGCGAAGGTAGAGCCGACTGTTAGTCGGCTACGCGGACCGGACCCGAGCGCGGACAGCAGCGGACTAACAGTCCGCTCTACCGTCCGCTCTACCTTGGACGCCGCTCGTACAAAAAAGGGCCCGGCATTGCCGGGCCCCTTCGATTACCAGATCACCACGCGCTTGTCGTCGGCACGCACCATCCCGTCGCCCGGCTTGCACTCGAACGCCTGCGCGAACGCCGGCATGTTCGACGGCGCGCCATTGGCACGGAAGTTCGCCGGCGCATGCGGGTCGGTGTTCAGGCGCACGCGCAGTTCGCCGTCGGTGAAGTTGCGGCGCCACACGGTGGCCCAGTTCATGAAGAAGCGCTGGTCCTGGCTGTGCCCATCCACGGCCACGTTGGCCTTGGGGTTCTCCTTCAGCGCCATCTGCAGCGCGTCGTAGGCCACGGTCAGGCCGCCCAGGTCGCCGATGTTCTCGCCCAGGGTCAGCTTGCCCTTCACGTTCACGCCCGGCAGCGATTCATAGCCATCGAACTGCGCCACCAGCTGGTCGGTACGGCCGGTGAAGGCCTTGCGGTCGCTGTCGGTCCACCAGTTGTCGAAGTTGCCATTGGCGGCGAACTGGCTGCCCGAATCATCGTAGCCGTGCATCATTTCGTGGCCGATCACCGCACCGATGCCGCCGTAGTTCAGCGCCGGATCGGCCTTGGCGTCGAAGAACGGCGCCTGCAGGATCGCGGCCGGGAACACGATCTCGTTCTTGGTCGCGTTGTAATAGGCATTGACGGTCTGCGGGGTCATGCCCCACTCCGTCTTGTCGACCGGCTTGCCGATCTTGTTGAGCATGTAGCGGTAGTTGAACGCGCGCGCGGCCTGCATGTTGCCCAGGTAGCTGTCGGCGTTGGTCTCAAAGCCCGACCAGTCGCGCCACTTGTCCGGGTAACCGATCTTCGGGGTGAAGCTGGCCCACTTCTCCAGCGCCTTCTTGCGGGTGTCTTCGCCCATCCACTCCAGCTTCTCCAGGCGCGCCTTCAGTGCCACCGAGAGGTTTTCCACCAGGTGCTGCATCTGTTCCTTGGACTCGGCCGGGAACACCGCGTCCACGTACAGCTGGCCAAGGCCTTCGCCGATGGAAGTGTTGACCGACTCCAGCACGCGCTTCCAGCGCGGCTGCATTTCCTTCTGGCCACGCAGGGTGGTGCCGTAGAAGTCGAAGTTGGCCTTCTCAAACGCACTGCTCAGGTAAGGCGCGGCGTCATCGACGGTGTGGAAGCGCAGATAGGCCTGCCAGGTCGAGGCCGGCACTTCGGTGAGCATCTTGTCCACTTCGCCGAAGAAGCCCGGCTGGGCCAGCGAGAACTTCTGTGCGGCCGGCACCTTCAGGGTGTCGAACAATGCGGTCCAGCTGAAGTTCGGGGTCAACTTGTCCGCTTCAGCGGCGCTGACCGGGTTGTAGCGCTTGGCCGGATCGCGCAGTTCGATGCGCGACAGCGAAGCCTTGGCCAAGCGGGTTTCGAACTCCATCACCGCCTGCGCCTGGGTCTTGGCCTGCGCGGCGTCCACCCCGGACAGGGTCAGTGCCTGCGCGATGTAGGCCACATAGGCCTCGCGGATTTTGGCCTGCGATTCGTCGAAGTAATAGCCCTTTTCCGGCAGGCCCAGGCCGCCCTGGCCGACATAGGCGATGACGTTGGCCGAGTCCTTGTAGTCGGCGTTGGCCGACAGCGAGAACAGCACGCCCTGGCCCTGTGCCTGGCTGTCGCGCAGGTACTGGGTGATGGCGGCGGTGTCGTTCAGCGCGGCGATCTTGTCCAGCTGCGGCTGCAGCGGGGCGATGCCGGCCGCTTCGATCTTTGCTTCATCCGAGCCGGTCTTCCAGATATCACCGATCTTGGCTTCCACCGAGCCGGCCTTGGCCTGGCTGGCGGCCGCCTGCTGCACCAGCGCGTGCTGCACTTCCAGCGAGCGCTCGCGCAGGATCTCGAAGCTGCCCCAGGTGGTCTGGTCGTTCGGCACCGGGTTGGCCTTGAGCCAGCTGCTGTTGACGAACCCGTTGAGGTCGGTACACGCGGCGATGGCCGGGTCCAGGTCGGCGCTGTTGAGCGAGATCAGCGGCGTCTTGATCTGCGACAGATCGAACGCCGGCTTGGCATCGGCCACGGCGGCAGCCGGCGCGGTATCGGTCTTGCCACAGGCCGCCAGCGACGCGGCGATGGCAACGGTCAGGCCCAGCGGGACCAGCTTGGAAAACTTCATTCGACTCTCCGGCTACAGGGAAGCATCACCCGCAATGCGGGCAATCAGGCAGCGTAGCGCGGGTGAGCGGGTTCGGGACCGGCCAAAGGTCACAGGGTGTATCGACCAACGGTCGATACCTGCCTGCCCCACCGGTAGGTGCGGACCGTTGGTCCGCACGCACGGAGCACATGGCACTCCACCAACGGTGGATATTTACCGTGCTTTGCCTTGGTTCGCCACAGCCTCAGCGGCCTTGCGCGCTGCTTCCGGGTCGCCCAGGTAACGGAACGACTGCACGGTCAGGTCTTCGTTGAGTTCGAACAGCAACGGAATGCCGGTCGGGATGTTGAGCTCCAGAATGGCTTCCTGCGAGACGTTGTTGAGGTACTTGTACAGCGCGCGCAGCGAATTGCCGTGCGCGGTGACCAGCACCGTCTTGCCGTCCTTCAGCTGCGGCGCGATCGCGTCGAACCAGTACGGCAGCACGCGGTCCAGCGTGGTCGCCAGCGACTCCGTGCCCGGCAGCGCATTGCGGTCCAGCGTCGAATAGCGACGGTCGTGGATCGGGTGGCCCGGATCCTCGCGGTCCATCGCCGGCGGCGGGATGTCGTACGAACGGCGCCAGATCTTGACCTGGTCCTCGCCGTGCTTGGCCGCCGTCTCGGCCTTGTCCAGGCCCTGCAGCCCACCGTAATGACGCTCGTTGAGGCGCCAGCTCTTGCTCACCGGCAGCCAGTCCTGGTCCAGCTCGGCCAGTGCGCCCTGCAGCGTGTGGATCGCGCGCTTCAGCACCGACGTGTGCGCCACATCGAACTGCAGCCCCTCTTCGCGCATCAGGCGGCCGGCGGCGGCGGCCTCGCGGCGGCCCTGCTCGGTCAGTTCCACGTCCACCCAACCGGTGAAGCGGTTGTCCAGGTTCCACTGGCTCTGGCCGTGGCGCAACAGTACGAGTTTCCGGGTCACTGCGGTTTCTCCGAGGGGATGGCGAGGCAGACCCCCATTGTAGCGGCAGCCGCCGGTTCAGGGATGTGGATGGCCGTGATGGCCCTGCGCGTCCGGGCCGCTGCGGCGTGGCTCATGCGTCCGCCCATGCGCGTGCCCCGCATGGTCATGGTCATGATCGCCGTGCCCCGCCTTCCCCGCCGGCGTGCCATCACCGCAATCATCCCCGCAATGGTCCGCCTCGATCTGCAGCGTCACATGATCGATGCCGAACTCCTCGTGGAGCGCCGTGCCCAGCCGGCGGCGCAGTCCGTCCGCATTCACCCCTTCGGCGACCACCACATGCGCGGTCAGCGCCGGCGTGCTCGAGGCCAGCGCCCACACATGCAGATCGTGCACATCCTGCACGCCCGCGTGCGCGCACAACCGCGCGCGCACCGCCTCCACCTGGATGCCCTTGGGCACGCCTTCCAACAACACGTTGATCGCCTCGCGCATCAGCACCCACGTGCGCGGCAGCACCCACAGCCCGATCAGCACCGCCAGGATCGGATCGATCGGCTTCCACCCGGTCCAGCGGATCAGCAGCGCGCCGATGATCACCGCCACCGAACCCAGCATGTCCGCCCACACTTCCAGGTAGGCGCCCTTCACGTTGAGGCTCTCACCGCTCCCCGCGCGCAGCAGACGCATCGAGATCAGATTGATCACCAGCCCGAAGGCCGCGATCACCAGCATGCCGGTCGACGCGATTTCCTGCGGCTGGCGGAACCGCGCCACCGCCTCCCACAGGATGTAGGCGGCCACCACGAACAGCATGCCGCCGTTGATCATCGCGCCCAGCGCTTCCAGCCGTGCATACCCGTAGGTGCGCCGCGCATCCGGTGGGCGCCGGCTCAGCCGCACCGCCACCAGCGCGATCATCAGTGCCAGCGTGTCGGTGGCCATGTGCGCCGCATCGGACAACAGCGCCAGGCTGTTGGTCCAGAACGCGCCCACCACCTCGACGATGAGGAAGGTGGTGGTCAGCCCCAGCGCCCACCACAACGGCTTCTCGTGGCGGATCTCGCTCGGCAGGTGATCGTGGTCGTGACCCATGGCAACAGCTCCTGTGCAATGGGCAAAGCCTACTGCGGCAGCCGCCGGGGAGACTATTACGGTGTTTATAACATTGCAGGACGCGCCGCCTGGGCATGGGGTGTGCCCGGAAACCGCTGCAGCACAAGGCCCGGCACGGCGCATCCCTCGATCGAGGGATTCGACAGGGTCGCCGACGTCAAATACTATTGATTCTCAATTGCTTTGCAGCCCCCGCCGCCGTGTCCCGTTCGCTACCGCCTTCCCCCTCCCCGACCGTACCGGCCGGTGCCACCCCGCGCCGCGCATCGCCGCGCAAGGCGGGCAACGGCGTGCTCTGGGCGCGCGGCGGGCTGGCCCTGCTCGGCGGCTACGCGGTTGCGGCCACCTGGGCTGCCGCGCTGGCGCGCCTGCTGCCCGGCAGCCTGGCGGATGCCGCACTGGCCGCGACCATGGCCTCGTTCGTGATCTACACCCTCGCCGCGATCTGGGCCTATGCGGCGCGCAGCGTCGCACGTGCGGCGGTGGGGCTGGCACTGGCAGCCGCCGTCGGCGCGGCACTGTCCACCCTGCTGGCCGGGAGCGCGGCATGAGCCAGGGCTTCCGCCAGTCGCAGGCAGTGCTGCACACCTGGTCCGGCCTGGTGGTCGGCTGGGTGCTGTACCTGATCTTCATCGCCGGCACCGCCAGCTACTGGCGGGTGGAACTGACCCGCTGGATGCAGCCGGAACTGACCCTGCCGGCCACTACCGGGATCGCGCTGGAACAGGCGCAGGCCTTCCTGGCGCGCACCGCGCCGGACGCCACGCGCTGGTCCATCGAACTGCCCGGAAGCCGCAGCAACGCCACCGCGGTGCGCTGGCAGCCCAAGGATGCACCGGAACCCAAACGCGGCCAGCCCAACCCGTGGCAGGCCACGCTGGATGCCAACGGCACCCCGGTGCAGGCGCGCGAAACGCGCGGCGGCGATTTCTTCTACCGCCTGCACTTCGACCTGCACTACGTGCCGGTGATATGGGCGCGCTGGTTCGTCTGCTTCTGCACCATGTTCATGCTGGTGGCCATCGTCAGCGGCGTGATCACCCACAAGAAGATCTTCGCCGACTTCTTCACCCTGCGCCGCGGCAAGGGCCAGCGCAGCTGGCTGGACGGGCACAACGCACTGGCGGTGCTGTCGCTGCCGTTCCACCTGATGATCACCTACACCGGGTTGATCACGCTGATGACCGTGTACATGCCGTGGGCGGTGGATGCCAACTTCGGCGGGCGCGATGCGTTCTTCGCCGAGCTGTTCCCGCGCGAGGCCAAGGTCGAGCCGCTGGGCCAGGCCGCCACGCCACCGGCGCTGGCGGCCCTGTTGCCGGTGGCCGCGCGGCAGTGGGGCGATGGCCATGCCGCCTCCGTGGTGGTTGACCAGCCCGGCGATGCGGCGATGCGCATCACCCTGCGCCGCGACAGTGGCGACCGCATTGCCGACAGCGGCGAACCGCTGCGCTTCGATGCCCGCGGCACGCTGCTGGGTGAGGCCCCGCGACGCTCGGCCACCGTGTACACCCGCGACGGCATGATCGGCATGCACGCCGGCCGTTTCGCCCCCACCGCGATGCGCTGGCTGTTCTTCCTGTCCGGCGTGGCCGGCACGCTGATGGTGGCCACCGGGCTGGTGCTGTGGACGGTGAAGCGGCGCGAACAGCTGCCCGATCCCGCCCTCCCGGACTTGGGTTTCCGCATCGTGGAGCGCTTGAACATCGGCTTCCTGGCCGGCCTGCCGGTGGCGATGCTCGCGTTCCTGTGGGGAAACCGGCTGCTGCCGGCCGCACTGGAGCAACGCTCCAAGGCTGAAATCAGCGTGTTCTTCGCCGCGTGGGCGGTGTGCCTGGTGCATGCCACGCTGCGCCTGCCGCGCCGCGCGTGGGTGGAACAGCTCGCCTGTGCAGGCGTGCTCGCCGTGCTGCTGCCGGTGTTCAACGTGGCGGCCTGGCACGGCGGCATGTTCACGGCCTTTGCCACAGGCGACCTGGCCAAGGGCGGCATCGATGTCGGCCTGCTGCTGATCGGTGCAGGCCTGTTGTGGGCCGCGCGCAGGGTCAACCGGCATGTGCCGGCGCAGCGCCGTGTGCGTGCGCCACGCGCCAGCGCGGCCACCGCGACCGGGCCCGGCGCATGACCGTGCTTGCCCTGCTGCTGTCGCTGTTCGGCTTCCTGTGCCTGTCGCTGGCCATGGAACGCCACCACCGGGATCTATTCGGTACCGCCCCTGCGCCGGCGCGCCGCCGCCGGCTGCGGCTGCTCGGCTGGGTCGCACTGAGCGCCGCCGTGGCCTGCAGCATCAGCGCCTGGGGCATCGCCTACGGCGTCATCGCCGGCTGCGGCATCCTCGCCGCCGGTGCCGCCCTGCCCCTGCTCTGGCTCAGCTACCGGACCGCGCCCACGGCGCGACCTTCGCCACGCCCCGCCGCATCGCGCGCGCCCGATTCCTGATCTTCGCTGCTACCAAGGTTTTCCCATGTCCCGCTTCCGCACCGCTGGCGTCCCGCGCCGGAACACCCTTGCCCTGTGCCTGGCGCTGGCCGCCACGGCACCCTCTCTGGCGCAGGCCCAATCCGTCGCCACGCCGGACGCGGACACCCCGAAGACCACCGAGCTGGACAAGGTGATGGTCACCCAGCGCACCGAGGGCTACCAGGTGTACGGCACCAACACCGCCACCAAGCTGCCGTTGACCCTGCGCGAAACCCCGCAGTCGCTCACGGTGTTCACCCGCCAGCGCATCGAGGATTTCAACCTCATCACCATCGCCGAAGTGCTGCAGCAGACCCCAGGCGTGACCGTGCAGTCGTATGACAGCAACCGCACCCTGTTCAATGCGCGCGGTTTCGCGATCAACAACTTCATGTTCGATGGCGTACCGACCAACTACACCACCGGTGCCGGCGGCAACTCGATCCTCAGCGACACCTCGATCTACGAGCGCATTGAAATCGTGCGCGGCGCCAGCGGCCTCGTGACCGGCTCGGGCAATCCCTCGGCCACGGTCAACATGGTGCGCAAGCGCCCGACCGACACCTTCCAGGCCAGTACCAGCCTCAGCGCCGGCTCGTGGGACTACCAGCGCGGTGAAGTGGATGTCTCCGGCCCGCTCACCGACAACGGCCGTGTGCGCGGCCGCTTCGTCGGCGCCTACACCGACAAGGAAAGCTGGGTGCGTTTCCAGCATGACAAATCGCCCAGCCTGTACGGCGTGATCGAAGCCGACCTCACCGACAGCACCCGCCTGCGCGCCGGCATCGATTACCTCAAGACCGAATCCGACGGCGGCGCCTGGAGCGCCTCGCCGCTGTTCTTCCGCGATGGCAGCACCGCGAAGATGCCGCGCTCCTACAGCGCCGCAGCACGCTGGAACGAATGGAACCGCGAAAGCACCAACTACTTCCTCACCCTGGAGCAGCAGTTCGGGGCTGGCTGGAGCGGTCGCCTGGCCTACAACCGCCGCAACACCGACACCGACAGCCTGCTGCTGGCCGGCTCCAATACCGGCAACTGGGCCGACCCGGTCACCGGCCTGGGCCTGCGCATCGCCGATACCTATTCGGTGTCCGAAACCCGCGAAGATGCCTTCGACCTGTATGCATCGGGTCCGTTCCAGCTGTTCGGGCGCCAGCACGAACTGGTGGTGGGCGTGAACCACTACGACCGCGACCTGGACACGATCCGCGCCGGCATCAGCTCGCGCCCGTACAACGTGGCCGCCTTCCCCAGCATCTACAGCTGGGACGGCAACATCGGCAAGCCAACCACGTTCAACTACGGCATTCCCTCCAATACGACTACCACCACTGAAACCGGCTACTACGCCGCGGTGCGCCTGAACCCGATCGACCCGCTCAAGGTCATCGCCGGTGTGCGCTACTCGGACTACAAGAGCAGCACCGACAATTTCGACGTCAACGGTGTGTTCACCGGGCGCAGCGCGCGCACCACCGCGCATGAGCCGACCCCGTACCTGGGTGCCATCTACGATCTCAGCGCGAACATCTCCGCGTTCGCCAGCTATTCCGATGTGTTCCAGGCCACCGCGCTGCGCGACATCAACAATCAGCTGCTGGATCCGGTGACCGGCAGCAACTACGAATATGGCTTCAAGGGCGAGTTCTTCGGCGGTCGCCTGTACGGCTCGCTCAATGGCTTCTACATGAAGCAGGACAACGTGGCCACGCGCGACCCGGCCGGCGCCGACATCGTGCTGCCCGACGGCAGCGTGCCCTACATCGCAAGCAAGGGCATTGAAACCAACGGCGCCGAATTCGAACTGTCCGGTTCGATCACCGACACCTGGAGCATGACCGGCGGCTACACCTACGCCTACAGCACCAACCCGGACGGCAGCCGCTTCGCCAGCACCAGCCCCATGCAGCTGGCACGCTTCAACACGACCTGGCGCCACGGCAGGTGGATGGTCGGCGGTGGGTTCAGCGTGCAGAGCGAGATCTACCAGATGCAGCCGATCCCGACCGGGCGCTACACCGCGGCCGGGGCCCCGATCACCGCCACCGGAAAGATGCGCCAGGGCGGGTATGTGCTGTTCGACCTGATGGGGCGGTACCGGATCACCGACAACGTGAGCGTGGGGGTGACCGTGACCAACCTGTTCGACAAGGTGTACTACCGCAATGTCGGGTTCTTCAATTCGGGCTACTGGGGCGAGCCGCGCCGGGTGTTGTTCAATCTGCGGGCCAGTTTCTGAGGGGCAGTCACGCAGGGCATGGCTCCATGCGGCGCGGTAGGCGACGACCGTTGGTCGTCGCGGCCACATTGCGCATGGTGGGCTGACCAATGGGGCATAGCTGAGGGGTGTGGCGCCGGTTAGGATCGGGTGGGCGGCGTATCGCCGCCTGCCCCGTTCCGCTGGAAGTTTCCGATGCCGCTTCGTGCCCGTTCTGCCGCCGCCTGCCTGATCCTGGCCGGGCTTGTCCTGGTTCCCCTGCTTGCCGCCGCCCGCGAGGTTCCCGCGCCGGCCGAACATGTGGATGCCGACGGCCCCTACGTGTTCATGACCAGCAAGGGCCACCAGGCGCAGTGGGTGTGCAATGACCACGTGGTCGAGCGTGACCTGCCGGCGCGCGGTGCCGGCACCGTGGTGCTGCCCGAATGCGGCTACCCGCATCCGTTGACGGTGGCTGCGCCTCAGCTGGCCAGCACCGCGCTGTACCCGGCCACGCCGCGCATCGTGGCGGTGTCGGACATCCACGGCCAGTACGGCCTGCTGGTAAAGCTGCTGCGCGCTCATCATGTCATCGACAACGACGACAACTGGTCGCTGGGCACCGCCACGCTGGTGGTGGCCGGCGATGTATTCGACCGTGGCCCGCAGGTAACCGAAGCCTTCTGGCTGCTGTACAGCCTGCAGCAGCAGGCCGCTGCGGCCGGTGGCGCGGTGCACTTCGTGCTGGGCAACCATGAAACCATGGTGCTGTACGACGACCTGCGCTACGTGAACCCCAAATACCTCAAGAGCGCCCAGCTGCTGGGCCGCAGCTACCCGGCGCTGTACGGCGCCGACTCGGTGATCGGCCAGTGGCTGCGGACCCGCCCGGTCATGCTGCAGATCGGCGATACGCTGTTCCTGCACGGCGGCATCGCGCCGCAGAACCTGGACCTGGTACGCGGGCTGGACGCCACCAACACTCTGTACCAGGCTTCGGTCGGCCTGCCCAAAGACCAGGTCAAGGCCGCACCGGACACGGCACGCCTGTTCGACGGCAAGACCAGTCCGATCTGGTTCCGTGGCTACTTTGACGGGCAGATGGCTACCGACCAGGTCGATGCCCTGCTCAAGAACCTCGACCTCAAACGCATCGTGGTCGGGCACACCTCGATGCCGCACGTGAGCAGCTTCCACGGCGGCCGCATCATCGCCATCGACAGCAGCATCAAGAACGGCGAGAACGGCGAACTGCTGTTCATTGAAGACGGCGCGGTCAGCCGTGGCCTGCTGGATGGCTCACGGGTGCCGCTGGCCGAAGGAAAGATGGGCCTGGAGGACTGACCGGCGATTCGTCTTCCAGCACGTGTGCGGTCATGCGCCCTGTTCGGCGGTGACCAGCGGCTTCACCCGCGCCGGGCGGCTGGGGAAGGCGTGGCGCAGGATCCGCCACATCACCTGGCCGAACTGCTTCGGCAGCGAACCGGTGTTGTAGTGCTGGCCGTAGCGCGCGCAGATCTCCTTCACCTCCACGGCGATGGCGGCGTAACGGTTGGCCGGCACGTCGGGGAAGAAGTGGTGCTCGATCTGGTGGCTGAGGTTGCCGGTCATCACGTTCATCGCCTTGCCGCCGGCAATGTTCGACGAACCGCGCAGCTGGCGCAGGTACCAGTGGCCACGGCTTTCATCGCGCACGCATTCCTTCGGGAAGGTCTCCGCATCGGCAGTGAAATGCCCGCAGAAGATCACCACGTAGGTCCACACATTGCGGATTACATTGGCCACCACGTTGCCCAGCAGCACCGGCAGGAAGAACGGGCCGGCCAGCGCCGGGAACAGCAGGTAGTCCTTGAACATCTGCCTGCCCATCTTGCGCCCCACCGGGCGCGCCTGTGCCAGCAGCTGGCGGAAGGTGATCTTGCCGGCAAACCAACGGCCCAGGCGCAGGTCCTGGATGGCGATGCCCCATTCAAACAGCAGCGCGAACACCACCGCCACCACCGGCTGGGTCAGGTAGAACGGGCGCCAGCGCTGTTCGGGGAAGATCCGCAGCAGGCCGTAGCCGATGTCATCGTCCAGCCCGCGTACGTTGGTGTAAGTGTGGTGGCGGAAGTTGTGGGTCTTGCGCCAGTTGTCGGCGGTGCCGACGATGTCCCACTCGTAGGTGCTGCCCTGCAGCTGCGGGTCGCCCATCCAGTCGTACTGGCCGTGGATGACGTTGTGGGCCAGCTCCATGTTCTCCAGGATCTTGGACAGCGCCAGCAACACCACGCCGGCAATCCAGGCCGGAATCAGCACGCTGTGCACGAATGCGCCCAGGAACAACAGCGCGCGGCCGGCCACGCCGGTCCAGCGCACGCCCGCGACCACGCGGCGGATGTAGCGCGCATCGGCGTCACCCAGCGTCGCCAGGTGGCGGGCACGCAGGGCGTCCAGTTCGTTGCCGAACGCGTCGAGTTCGGCGGCGGACAACACACGGTTATGCACGGCAGGCATGCTCAAAGCTCCAGGATCAGGTCGGTGCTGGCGCTGTTCACGCACAGCTTCACTTGCGTGGCCGGTTCGGCCGCGTACTCGCCCGTCAGGGTGTGGCGGGTCACGCCACTGGCCTTGCCGCACACGCAGGTATTGCAGATGCCCATGCGGCAGCCGCTGGCCGGGCGCAGCCCTTCGGCTTCCAGCGCCTGCAGCAGCGACGTACCGCGCGGCAGTTCCAGGGTGCGGCCAGTGCGGCGCAGCTCGACCCGCACCGTGCCGGTTTCTGCATCGGGCAGCACCGGCGGGGTGAAGGCTTCGGATTGCAGCGTGGCGACCTGCCCCTGCAGGCGCGTGTTTGCGGCCTCGACGAAACCGCCCGGTCCACAGGCCATCACCTGCGCGCTGGAAATATCGCCCAGCGCACTGAAATCGTAGTCGCCCACGCGCGCGGCCGGCGCAGTCGGATCGCGGGTCAGCGCAAGGTGCACGCGGAAACCGGGATGGCGGGCGGCGATATCGGCCAGCTCGTCGGCGAAGCACACCGCCTCGCGCTGCTGCGCCCAGTACACCAGGTCCACCTGCACCGGCATGCCGGCGGTCTCCATCTGGCGTACCAGCGCACGCATCGGGGTGATGCCGCTGCCCGCAGCGAGCAGCAGCACCCGCGCCGCAGGCGCCGCCGCCAAGGTCATCTCACCGAAGGCCTGGCCCAGCTCGAACACCTCGCCCACCTGCGCGTGCTGCGCCAGGTGCTGGCTGACCTTGCCACCGGCGACCATTTTCACGGTGATCGCCAGGCAGCCGTCATCCAGCAGGGTCGGGCTGTAGCTGCGCGACAGGCGGCGGCCGTCCACTTCCACGCCCAGGTTCACGTGCTGGCCTGGGGCCACCCCGCGGAAATGCCGGTTCGGGCGCAGGACCAGAGTGACCGCGTCGGCGCTGGCCGCATTGCGGGACACAAGCCGTGCCCGCGCCCGGCGCAGGGTCCACAGCGGATACAGCCGGCCGGCCCAGAAGTCGAAAAGCTCCTCGGACACCCAGTGGCGGGGCGAGAGGGAGGAACGGCGGGCGGCAGGACGAGGAAGTGCGCTCATGACGCCACTATACGGGCGAGCATACAGGTGTGTATACACTTGTATATTGCCCAGACCGGCTATGATTCAGGGACTTGACCGTCTGGCCTCTGGATGACCCCGCCCGATTCGCACCTGACCGTCCACGACGACGCCCTGCCGGCCCGCAAAGCCTCGATTTCACGTGAGGATCTGCTCGCCGCCGCCCTGACCCTGATCGGCCCGCACCGCAGCGTGTCGACCCTGAGTCTGCGCGAGGTTGCCCGCGAAGCCGGGATCGCCCCGAATTCCTTCTATCGTCAGTTCCGCGACATGGATGAACTGACGGTGGCCCTGATCGACCTGGCCGGCCGTTCGCTGCGCACCATCATTGGTGAGTCGCGGCAGCGCGCGGCATCGTCGGACCGCAGTGTCATTCGCCTGTCGGTAGAAACGTTTTTCGAGCAGCTGCGCGCCGACGACCGCCTGCTGCACGTGCTGCTGCGCGAAGGCAGCGCCGGCTCGGATGCCTTCAAGCAGGCCGTCGAGCGCGAACTGAACTACTTCGAAGAAGAGCTCTGCGTGGACCTGATCCGGCTGGCGCATGCCGACAACGGCGCGCTGCTGCATGAGCCGCACCTGGTCGCCAAGGCGATCACGCGACTGGTGTTCGCCATGGGCGGCACCGCGCTGGACCAGCCGCCCGAGCGCGACCCGGAGATGATCGAACAGACCGCGCAGATGCTGCGCATGATCATCACCGGGGCGCGGACGATCGCGGGGTACCCACCAACGCGCTGATCACTCAGGGTTCCTCGGCCGGGTTGCGCGCCGCCGTATCCTCGACCGACATGCTGGACACCAGCCCATCAATGGGCTCGCCGTGGACCTTGATCGTGTATGCGCCGTCCGGGCCGGTCACCGGCGTATCGAAGCTGTTGATCTTTATCAGGGCGCTGTTGGCCTTGATCGCCCGGATGCAAGTATGGCCGAGGCTGACGCCCTGCCCGGTGCCACCGTAGTAGCACAGCTCCATTCCTGGCAGCGGGAAGTGCCAGATTGCCGAGCTTGCGGCGTCGTTTGGACACTCGCTCCCTTCCCCGGCGCCGAAGTCGAAGGCATGGCCATCGAGCACGCGATGCGTGCAGATCTTTCCGGATTGGTTGTTCCTGGAGAACAGCTCCACGTAGCTGTCGCCGAACATGGCCATGCTTGAGATCTTGCCATCCAGCACATCGCTGCCATGCTTCTCCACCTTCACCGTATCGTTGGTATAGCTGCGGTCGAAGCTGCCAACCAGCACGGGGGCATTGATGTCCTTGAGCACGGTGACGAAGGTGTACCCCTGGTCTTTGCCGTGCCCCCAGTTGCCGAATGCCCGGAACATGGTGCCCTTGACAGCCTTCATGATCCGCATCGACTTGATCTCATCGTTGTCGCAACCGTGCGGTCCGTTGAGGTCGAATGGCTGGAAGGGCAGCAGGATTTCGCAGACCACGTCCTCTGTGCCATTGTTGCCTTCGTAAAACACCACCCGAGGCTCGGTGAAATCACCCTCTTCCGTGCCCATCGAGATGCTCGAAACCTTGCCATCCAACACGGTGCTGCCCATCTTGTGGACCGTGTAGCTGGAGGTGGTCAGATTGCGATCGAAACTGCCCACGGTGACGGGAAGCAGGACGTCCTGGGTCAGCGTGATCAACGCATGGCCTTCAGACTGCTGGTGGTCCCACGCCCCATACAGCCGGATCACCGTATCCTTGGGAGCCTTGAGAATGCGCAGTGACCGGATCTCGTCGTTGTCGCAGCCATGCGCGCCCTGCAGATTGAACGGGGAAAATGGAATCGCAACCCGGCACAACTCATCCTGGGTTCCATCGTTCCCTTCGAACGCGACCATCATGCTGTCACTGAAGTCGATCCCGGGCAGCGCTGGCTCGGGCCTAAGCGGGTATTCGCCTACCTTCACGCGGGCCGCGTGCCCCGCGGCAGGCGGAACCTTGTAGACGATGAACTTATTCGTTGCGTACTGCATCTCAACGATCAGGTAGCTTCCATTGGCCAGTGCGCCGCTCTTGAAGACAGGCACGTCGCCGAAATTGACCATGCCATGGACCTCGCCCAGCATGGCATGTTCATGCCCCACGAACGCCGCCTGGACGCCGTACTGCTCGATCATCCTCCTGAATCGTGAGTAGTCGCCTTGCCCCCACTCGCCTCGACGATGCAGGTTGATCAGGATGCGCTTGTCGGCGACGCGCGCGGCACGCAGGGCGCCCTCCAACCAGGTCAATGCATTGCGCACCGCGAACTCGGTGCGACCGTTTTCCCTCATGTTCACGATGGTGCGCTCATACAAGGGGGACTCGTTGAGCTGGATCATCGCCACGTCGCCGACATACACCATGTACGAGTAGCTGCCGTCGTGGACATTGATACCACCGTTGACGTGTTCGCCGTGGTGATAGTCCTGGGTGACGGGCTTGATCTCGTCCACCCACTGAAGCGTATCGCAGATGCTGTCGCGCACGCAGAAGTTCTTGCCCTCTGACAAGCAGATGTCTACGTTGTCGTTGTAGTCGCGATTGCCCAATCCCGGAAGGAACAACGGCTCGCCGTTGCCGCCGGCCAGCGTCGGGTACAGCGCCTGCATGGTGTAGCGCTCGTATTCGAGGCCGCCATCGGTATTGTCGCCATTGACGATCAGCGGAACCGGCCCATCGCTGGCTTTAGCCTTGCGGAACGCACTGATGTCGGCGAACACGGCCTTCAACGTATCGTAGGCCGGGTCGTCGAATGCGGCACCCGGCTGCCCGCGTTTCGTGGTGTCCACTGCGCGCAGCGCCCCGCTGTATTCCGGATCGCTCGCAACCACCAGCCAGCGCGGCGAACGGCTGTTCCAGCCCGCGGTGATGTGACTTTTGAGCGATCGGGTCAGGGTGGGGGCGCAACCCGGCATCGTATTGGCCGGCGGATACGGGAACAGGTTCTCCGCCCACATGCTGGAAATTTTTCCGTCGACGTCGCCGTAGCTGCGGATGCTGTAACTGCCATCGGGCGCGGTGTAGTTGTGGTCGAACGAGCCGATGACGATCAGGGGCAGGTCACGGTGCGCATTGATGCACGTGTGCCCCTCGCTGTGACTTTGATTCCATGCGCCGTAATAGCACACCTCCATGCCAGCCTTCGCCTTGAACCATGCACCCGACCGCGCCTCGTCGTTGATGCATCCCGCTCCATCGCCCGATTCCATGTTGAAGCGCACGTCGTGCGCGATGGGCTTGGTGCAGATGGAATGCTGGCTGAGGTTGTTCCCCTCGAAAAGCGTCATTTCGCTCTTCCCGGCATTGAAGTCTTCGAACACGGCCATGCTCGACACCTTTCCATCAAGCGTGTCGCCACCGAACTTGACCAGTCGCCACCCGTCACCGGAGGCAGCGGTATCGAAACTTGCGACGGTCTGCGGCAGGGTGATGTCGCGGGTGATGTAGATGAAAGCATAGCCCTCCCCACGTACGTGGTGGAACCCGCCGAACAGGCGAATCATGGCTCCCTTCTTCGCCTTGAGAATACGCAGCGAGCGTGCCTCGTCATTGATGCAGCCGGAGTTCCCGCCCAGGTTGAATGCGCTGAACGGAAGCGTCCGCCGACAGATCACTTCCTGGGTCGCATTGCTTCCCTCATAGAGCACTACCGCAGCGTCTGAGAAGTCGATCGGCGGCAGAGGGGGCGGCTCTTTCAAAGGGTACTCGCCAACTAGCCGCCGGGCCGCATGCCCCTCGCCGGGGTGAACGCTGTAGACCAGAAACTGCGAGCTCGCGTAGTCCATTTCCACGATCAGATACGTCTCGTTGAAGAGCGCACCGCTTTGGAAAACCGGCACTGTCCCGAAGTTCTCCGCGGTTCCCGACACATGACCGAGATCCGTGTGATAGTGCCCGGCGAACGCCGCCAGCACGCCGTAGGATTGAATGAGGCGTTTGAAGCGCGCGGCATCCCCGGCGGGCCATGCGTTGCGTTTGTGCAGGTTGAGGAAGATGTGCTTGTTGTCCAGCCGGGCCTTTCGCAACGCGCCTTCGAGCCAACGTAACGAGCTGGTGACCTTGAACTTGATCTTGGGGTCCAAGGGAAGACCGGACCCGGATTCGAACTCGCGCTCGTAGAAGGGCGAGTCATTCAACTGGATCAGGGCCACCGCACCCACGTACACCATGTACGAGTAGCTGCCCTCATGTACGGGCTTGGCATAGTGATAGTCCTCGGTTACCGGCCCTATCTCGTCCACCCAGTGAATGTGGTCGCAGATGGCGTCGCGCGCGCAGCCGTTGTTCACGCAATCATCGACATTGTTGCCGTAGTCATGGTTGCCGAGGCCGGGCAGGATCAACGCCTCTCCCGAGCCGCCGGCGAGCTGCGGAAACAGACCCTGGACGAAGGCGCGCTGATCGCCGTGGGCGTGCTCGGTGATGTCGCCGTTCACCACCAGCGGCACCGGTCCGCTTACGCGTCTCCGGTAGTCGGCGATATCGGCCACCACCCTGCGCAGCGCCTGCGCGGCGCCCGTTGGGTCATGAGGGTTGTCCAGCGTCCGTGGATACTGGCTGTCCGAGGCAAAGATCATCGCCTTGGGCGAACTGGTATTCCATCCGGGCGACATGTACCCGCTGTAATTGGCCGTACTCGTACGATCACAGCCTTCGCGATACCCCTGCGGCGTTGACTCGGCAGAAGCAGGGCACGGTAGCGCCACCAAGGCGGCGCAATAGAGCAACCAGGGCAGAACGCGCATAGGAGGAACTCCCCAACGAGCAGGCACCGCCGGCTTCCACAGTATCAGCCGAAGGGACTGCTGCCTCGGATCAAATCCCCCGATTTGCAGTCAAAAAATGCATGCGGTCGTGTTCAGCGCGCGTGAAGACCCCTGCGGACACGGGAACATGGAAAAGGGCTGGCACTTGGCCAGCCCTTGGACTGATGCTGACGCCTTTACTCTCACCGCGTCAGCGGCGATAGCACTGGCGCTCCACCACGCGGTCGCCGTTCTTGCTCTGCGAGTTGCCCTGGATCTGGCGACCAGCCGCGCCGCCGGCTACCGCACCCGCCACGGTGGCGATCTTCTTGCCGCTGCCGCCGCCCACCTGGTTGCCCAGCAGGCCACCGACCACCGCACCGGTGGCGGTACCGGCAATGCGGTTCGGGTCGCGGCTGTTGCGCTGCACTTCGACGTTCTTGCAGACCACCTTGGTGCCATCGTTGAAGCGGCGCCCTTCATCCTTCGGCCCGTAGGTCTGGGCGCTGGCGCTGAACACCGATGCCATCAGGGCGGCTGCGCACAGCACGTTTCGGGTAGAGAGATTCATGGTTGGCTCCTCGCTTCATGACGTAGCGCCAGTGTCTGCGCGGTGCCGGGAACCCCTTGTGAAAAGCCGTGGATGTAGCGTCAACGCCGCACGGGCTGTTCAGCCGGCAGCCATTGCCGCATCGTCGGGGAGGATCAGTGGTTGCCCCCTGCATACTTCTTCTCCCCGGCCAGCACCGCCAGCCGCGTGCGTTCGCCATTGCCATCCTGCAGCGCCAGGCGGTTTTCCGGCGGGGGCAGCGGGCACGTGGCGAACTCCGTGTACGCGCAGGGCGGGTTGTGCGCGCGGTTGAAGTCCACCACCACCGTGCCGTCCGCGGCAACCGGGTCGGTGCGCAGGTAGCGCCCCACCCCGTAGGTGAGCCTGCCGGTGGTCTGGTCCTGGAACATCAGGTTCAAGCCTTTGGCCGGATCGCCCAACGCTTCCAGCCGCCACTCATGCCCTTCCTTCTCGAACACCACATAGCCCGGGTTGGGGTTGTCGGCGACCTCGCCCAGCACGTTGACGATGGGCAGCGTCCTGCCTGCCGGGTGCGGGACGAACTTCGCCTGCACGCGCCAGGCTTCATCGGCGGGGAAGAAATCCAGGCCTGCGAAATCCCGGCGTGCCGGTGCGTCGGAATGGCGCACGCGCAGGGCAAGGCGCTGACCGCGCTTGATCGCGGTGATCTGGCCCCTGCCCTCGTCGTAGGCCAGCTTGGTTCCACCGCCTGCCCCCTCCGGATCCAGACGCAGTTCGCCCTGTACCGGCTTGCCGTCAACCGTAATGGGAACGCCCTCGGCGACCTGGAAGTACAGGCCATCGGCGCGCTGCTCCACCTCGCCCAGTCGATCCGGCGCGATGGACAGGCGGATCGCATTGTCCGCGCCCCCACCCACGCTGCGCTTGCCTGCTTCGATCCAGTGCAGCCCGATCAGGCTGGTCCAGCCATCCGGCTTGCTCAGGTCCGCGCTGCGTTCACGGACCCACTGCGTCTGTTGGTCCTGGAAATCCAGCGCCGCGGCTGCGGCCGCGGATGCGGATGGCACCCCTGTGGCCCGGTCCTGCGGACTGCACGCGGTTGCGAGCAGGGTGACCACGAACAGCGAAACGACTGCATGCGTCTTCATGATGTTCACCAGTTCTTCGAAATACCGAGGTGGAGGTAGCGTCCGTAGGATTCGTGAAGCGCGCTCAGGTAGTTGCCGGTGGCGCTCAGCGGCGGCTCTTTGTCGAACAGGTTTCGCGCCCCAACTTCCACTGCGGTGCCACTCAAGCGCCCTCGGGTGAACTCCTTCTTTACCGACAGCGCCCAGCGTTGGGTGGAGCCGACCACGAACGGCGTGCGGTCGGCGTAAGCACCGGCGGTCACGCTGTCGATGTAGTCATCGCGCAGCCGCACCGTCCAGTCCTGCAGGTTCCAGATCAAGGTGGCACTGGCCCGCCATTCCGGCTTCGCGCCGTTGATGCCCACTTCGTTGGCCGCGCCCAGGTCGGGCACGAGGATGTCCAGCTGCCCGCTGGCGATGGCCGCAGCCACCTGCTGTATCTCGGCTGGTTTCTGCTGGGTGTACTCCTTGAGCTGGCTGGCACTGATCAGCAGCGAGAAGTTGCCCCACGACGTTTCCGGCAGGCGCCAGCCGACGTTGTAGTCCACGCCCGACGCGGTGAGCGGCCGACGATTCTGGTAGCGGTTGTAGATGTGCGTCACCACGCCAGCCGGCGCCAGGCCGGAGCCTTCGAACTGCGCGATATCCTCTGCCGTCACCGCCGCCCGCACCACGTTCGGGTTGCTGCTGCCTTCCACCACGCGCAGGTACGCGTCGTACAGCAGTTCCTCGCCCATGGTGCTGATGGGGTTCTCCACCTTCACCCGCCACGCATCCACGCTCAGGCTGATAGCGCCCAGTCGTTCGGGCAGGAACTGCGGCTCGAACACCACGCCCCACGAGGATTGGCGGGTGGTTTCCGGTTCGACGTCGTCGCCGTACGAAGTCACGGAACTTACCGACGGTTTCACCGACGAACCGCTGCTGAAGGCATTCAAGCAGGCGGTGTAATCGGGCTGCGCGCCCTTGGTGACCAACGCATGGCAGCGGACCGCGTCGTTGTTGAAGCCAAAGCCATAGGTCGGCGGCGAGTTCACCAGCTCCAGTCCCGGTGCACGGAAGCCGCCGCTGACCGAGCCACGCAGCAGCAGGCTGTCCACCACCTTCCAAGCCGCTGCCAGTTTAGGCTTGCCGACCTTGCCGGCGTCGCTGTAATCCTCCCAACGGCCGGCAAGCTGCAGGTCGAGCGACTGCACCAGCGGGATGCCCTGCGCCGGGGACACCAGTGGCACCGCGAATTCGATCAGCGCCGATTTGACGTTGCGGCTGCCGCGCACATCCGGGCGCGGGCTGTGGGTGAAGAAGTTGCTGGCGGCGACCGTACCGGTATACCAGTCGGTGTAGGGGTTGCTGCCATCGATGTTCTCGTCGCGGTCATCCCGGCGGCTTTCATACCGGTACTCCACCCCCGCTGCCATGCCGATGTCGCCCGCATACCAGGTCAGCAGGTCGGAGCGGTTCACCTTGAAGTCCCACAGCGCCAGTTCCGTGGTGCCTTCGCGGGTCGCCTCGCCGATGAATGACGAGGTGTCGTACGGCGTGGCATCGCCCACCCGGATGCTGGCGGGGTCGCCGCCGCTGAACGGGTTGTAGGCACTGGCGTCGGTGCGGTTCACCGCTTCGATGAAGGCATCGGTCAGCCCGCCCTGCTGCGTATCGGTACTGCGCGCGCGTGAGTACAGCAACGCGGTTTCCCAGTTCCAGCCGCCCTCGGTCCAGCCACGCACGCCCAGCAGGACCCGCGACTGGTCGTTGTCCACCTTCACCCGGCGGATGCCCGAATCGGCGAACTGGTAGTTGAGCAGCCGGATCGCATCGGCACCACGCAGCGCTTGCGGAACCCAGTATGCATCCGGGCGGATATGCAGCAGGAAGCCATCACCGCCAAAGCCCGACTCGCTGCTCACCCACGATTCGGAAGTAGCACGGTAATAGCCCAGCTCACCGAACAGCTGCACGCCGTCATTGACGTCGAAGCGTCCGGTGGCAAACACGTTGCCCTTGCGGATGGCCGGTGACGTGGTGATGCCCGGCTCGGCCGCCGAATCGTAGTGATAGCGCGTGGGCACCGTGCCGGAGGTCAACGCACCGGTGGTGGGATTGACGTACCAGCTGCCGGTGCGCCGGCTGCCGGTATAGGTATCGAAATGCCCCCACGGCGTTCGGGTGCTGAAGCCGGTGGTCCCGTTCGGGTCCGGCACGCTGGTGCCGTCGCCCAGCGGGCGGCGGCCGTCGGTGGCGGTGAACCAGGCATCGGAATTGAGCTGCGAGGTCCGCCTGGAGAAGCCATAGAGCACCGAAAGGTTGCCGCGCCCTTCGCTGAAATCGCTGCCGAAGTACCCGTCCAGCGATACCTCCTCGCGGTGCCCATCGGCCACCTTGCCGTAGTTCAGGCGAACGCCGCCGCCATCTGCCAGGTTGCTTGGCATCACCAGGTCGACCACGCCGGCCACCGCATCGGAGCCGTAGATGGAGGCCGCACCGTCCAGCAGCAGGTTGACCCGTTCCAGCCCGAAGACCGGAATGGCATTGGCGTTGTAGGTGGTGTCATCGCCGCTGTTGCTGATCGGGTGCTGCACGGTGCGGCGGCCATTGACCAGCAGCAGCGTGTACTTCGAGCCCAGGTTGCGCAGGTTGATGGAGCCCACGTCACCGCGTGCGACGTTGGAGTTGCGGCCTGCGTTGGTGGTGCCTTTCTCCGTAATGGCTACATCGCCAAACTGCGGCAGGCTGCGGAACAGCTCGTTGCCGTTGGTGGCAAGGGTGGCGTCGATCTGCTCGCGATCCACCGCGACCACCGGCAATGCCGCCTGCGCACCGCCGCCAGCAATCTGCGAGCCAAGCACGGAGACCTTGTCCAGCGTGCGCGCGTTGGAACCCTGTGACGGCGATCCCGTCGCAGCTGCTTCTTCAGCCGCCTCTGCGGGCTCGGCGGCCTCCACTGCCCCGGTCGGCGCAAGCAGCGTGCACAGGGCAAGCGCCAGATGACTGCGCTTAGCGCGTAGCGTCCGCATATGCGCCTCGCACGATGCTGCCTTCCAGTTTCTGCTCGTCCTTCACCAGGTTGTAAAGCGGGCACGTTGCCTCGACCGACTGGCGCAGCGCATCGATCTCCTGTTCCGACGCCGGCGATTCAATCCGCACCTTGTAACGGATGTCGCTGTACCGCGCCGGCGAACGCACGTTGCTGCCGAAGCGCGGACTCACCTGGCCATCCACGGTCAGTTCCAGCGAATCCAGCAGCACGTTGCGCGAGGCCGCCTGCACTTCGAAGATGTGGGTCAGGCAGGTACCCGTCACGCCGAGCAGATGCTCCTCCACCGTCGGGGCCAAGCCGTAGCCGAGCAGCCCCGGCGCGCTGTCATGGAGCTGCTGGTGGTAGCCATCCTTGCCCAGGAACACCCGACGCAGGCCGGTACGCGGCTCCACGTGGGCGCGGGCGACCAGGGTTTCCGGCTCGGCCGGCTTGGCCTTGCCCGCGCCGGGCTTCACCTGTCGGGCCAGCACCGCCGGGCGCTTCTCCTCGGTGATGAAGTCACGCAGGCCCGGCGGCAGCTTGGGATCGCGCTCGGCCGCACTGTGGTGGTATTCCACCTCCGCATGGCTGACCTGTTGCGGACGGGTAACCAGGTCGATGGCCGAGGAGTTCTCGTGCACCGCGCGCTTGAGCGCCTGCAGCTGGGCATCGGTGGCCGGAGAATCGATGTAGGCCACATAGGACAGGTTGTTCGGGTACGCCAGGGTCTCGCTCTTGCGCTCGGGAATGCTGGTGAACACCACGTCCAGGCCATCGAGCGCCACGCCCTGCACGGCCGCCTGCACGACGTACTCATCGGCTACCGAGCTGGCCAGCGTGCCCACCAGCGAATCCCAGGAGCCGGCGCCAAGGTTGTAGCCGGCGTAGTTGCGGCCGCTGTCGCTGATGTACTGGAACTCGCCGGTCGGCCCGATGCGCAGGCGGCGTACGCCGGAGCGGCTTTCGGCGGTGACTTTGGCGTGGATCGCGGTAGGCGTACCGGGTTTGGCCGACTGGGCCTGGATGGCCTCGCGCTTGGCCGCCAGGTAAGTGCGCAGCGGCGAGGACTGGTCCTCGGCCGAGGAAACCAGCGGGGCCAGCAGCAGCATGGCGGACAATGCGGTGGTGCCGATTACCTTGAACGGCGTCGTGCAGCGTGCGATGGACATGGGAGAACGGCCTCCGGAGTGGTTCGTGAATAGAAGCCCACTCTTTCATGTCGCATCGCCGCATTTAAATAACCGTTGGCAATTCCCATATACATGCCCGACGCCGCCGCGATTCGACGGATGCGGCACCACTGCTAGAGTCGTGTTGACCAGGCAGAGAGGGACAGGACTGAATGACCACCACCGATCCACTGGTACTGGTGCTGCAAGGCAGCGCGGTAAGTGACATCCCAAGCTTCTACGCCGAGATCAACCGGGTCTTCATGGCCGGCGAAGATTGGCAGCTCGGACACAGCCTGGATGCACTGGATGACATGTTGTACGGCGGCTATGGGGTGCTGGCCGGGCACGAAGGCGCGACATTGATCTGGCGGGACATCGAACATTCCCGCAGCGCGCTCGGCGAGGAAGCCACCCGCGCGTGGCTGCAGGCGAAGCTGGATACAGAAGGCAGTTTCAACGTACGCGCGATCACCGCTCAGCTCGAGGCCCTCGATGCCGGCGAAGGCAAGACCTACTTCCAGATCGTCATGGAGATCTTCGCGGCCCATCCTCGGATCCGCCTGGCGGGTCGCTGAGCCGCGTGACCACGGTTTCCCGTTGGTAGGGTCGATTTCCAAACGACTGCACGTAGACGAGCAACACCCGGTGGCGCATGGGGCGAGACCGGAGCAACGTCACCGTTCAAGGTCATGCATTACCGGGCGTGGATTGGCCATCGGCAGTCGTCTTGCGACCGCCCCTGCCAGCAGTCGCTTTCCAGAGTTACTCTGGCGGCATACAAGGCCACAATTCCGCCCCTCTCAGCCCAGCCCCCTTGATCGCATTTGCTACCTCAGGACTTACGATCATTGCATTAGTGGCTTGGCGTTCAACCCCGAACCGCTGCAAGCTTCGAAAGATTGGCGCGTCCGGCGGGCTTAACGGAGCAGGAAAGAACCCGCGATCGTGCCATGGATGAATCTCTCTCCGGCATTTCTCACAAGGAATCCCTCTCACCCCCCCCATGGAGAGCGGAACCGTAGGCCCTAGATCCAACTGAACCACATCATCCAATGGTTGCCCCTTGGGGTCTTCCACAGGAAGCGCACAAACCCCGAGACCTGAAAGGTGTTCTTTCCAGACAGAGGTCTGCATGAAGCAAGCCTCCTCAATCCAGTTGAGCTTCAAGAAGGCGTTTCGGCCCCACTTCAGGCTCTTCTTAACCCTAAAAGGCGCGACCTGCACTGCCCCCCTCCCCACACTTCGAGCAGCGCTCGCTTGTGTCGTAGGTCACCTCGCGATAAGAGAAGTCGTGTTCTGGCTGCGGATACCCGCTGGCATGGACAACAACCAATGCACAGTGAGAAGCAGTATTCACCTCAGAAGCAGTGAACTCTGTAGTCACCGTAGCCCGCCCATCCCACGAGCGAACCAGACTGCATGCCTCGCTCCAGCCCGGCGCGCCTTCAACCGCATGACCAACTCCGATACCACCTGTTTGCGGCAGAGGTCCACCAGAGGGCTCAACCTTGAGCCCCAAGGCAGAAAGTTGGGAACCTCGCGCCTCCGTCCATGCGAAGACGAAGCGGTACTTGATCTTCATGGGGCGATGCTATCAAAGGGGGGGCTTTGCGGCCGGTGATATGCGTCCAGGCGATCATCGGCCGCAACCCGAGTCACCTTTCCGCTTAACGTCATGCGTTACCGGGCGCGGACGTGTCATCGGCGGTCGTCTTGCGACCGACCCTACCGTTCAGTTCGGTGCCTGCCGCAGGCGGAAGCGCCGGTCCCGCGGTCCGGTCCGGGCGGCCTTCGGTGCTGCCCTCCCCTACAATGTGGAGTCCGGCCTGCCCAAGGCCCCGCCACCGATGGACCCCGCGTGACCCAGAAGCCCGCTGAACACACCCCGCTGATGAAGCAGTTCTTTGCCGCCAAGTCCGGCTACCCGGACCTGCTGCTGTTCTTCCGCATGGGCGACTTCTACGAGCTGTTCTACGACGACGCCCGCAAGGCGGCCCGGCTGCTGGACATCACCCTGACCCAGCGCGGCAGCTCCGGCGGCGCGCCGATCCCGATGGCCGGGGTGCCCGTGCATGCCTACGAGGGCTACCTGGCGCGGCTGGTGGCGCTGGGCGAATCGGTGGCCATCTGCGAGCAGATCGGCGACCCGGCGCTGGCCAAGGGGCTGGTCGAGCGCAAGGTGGTGCGGATCGTCACCCCCGGCACCGTCACCGACGAGGCGCTGCTGGATGAGCGCCGCGATACCCTGCTGATGGCGCTGTCGCGTGGCAAGAACGGCTACGGCCTGGCCTGGGCCGACCTGGCCGGTGGCCGCTTCCTGGTCAACGAGGTCGATTCCGACGACGCGCTGGAGGCCGAACTGGCCCGCCTGGAACCGGCCGAGCTGCTGGTGCCCGATGAAGAGAACTGGCCGGAATTCCTCAAGCATCGCAGTGGCATCCGCCGCCGCGCGCCGTGGCTTTTCGACGCCGACAGCGGCCGCCGCCAGCTGCTGGCCTTCTTCAAGCTGCATGACCTGACCGGCTTCGGCATCGACGACAAGCCGCGCGCTACCGCCGCTGCCGGCGCCCTCCTTGGTTATGTCGAGGAAACCCAGAAGCAGCGCCTGCCGCACCTGACCTCCATTTCCACCGAAACGGCGAGCGAGGCGATTGCGATGAACGCGGCCACCCGCCGCCATCTCGAGCTGGATACGCGCGTGGACGGCGATACCCGCAACACCCTTCTGGGTGTGCTGGACACCACGGTCACTCCCATGGGTGGGCGCCTGCTGCGCCGCTGGCTGCACCGCCCGCTGCGCCTGCGCGAGGTGCTGGTGCAGCGCCACGATGCGGTGGCCACGCTGATCGACCGCGGTGCCGACAGTGACGTGCGCGAGGCGTTCCGTGCGCTGGGTGACCTCGAACGCATCCTTACCCGCGTGGCGCTGCGTTCGGCGCGCCCGCGCGACTTCTCCACGCTGCGCGATGGCCTGGGCCTGCTGCCGGAGGTGCGCGCGGTGCTGGCACCGCTGGATTCGCCGCGCCTGGTCGCCCTGCGCGAGGCGTTGGGCTCGCATGACGAGTGCGCGCACCTGCTGGCCTCGGCGATCGCCACTGCCCCGCCGATGAAGCTCAGCGACGGTGGCGTGATCGCGGAAGGCTATGACGCCGAGCTCGACGAACTGCGCCGCCTGTCCACCCATGCCGACCAGTTCCTGATCGACCTGGAACAGCGCGAGCGCGCCAGCAGCGGCATCGCCACGCTGAAGGTCGGCTACAACCGCGTGCATGGCTACTACATCGAAATCAGCAAGGGCCAGAGCGAAAAGGCGCCGGTGCATTACACCCGCCGCCAGACCCTGACCAATGCCGAGCGTTACATCACCGAAGAACTGAAGTCGTTCGAAGACAAGGTGCTGTCGGCGCGCGAACGTTCGCTGACGCGCGAAAAGCTGCTGTACGAACAGCTGCTCGATACGCTGGCGGGCGAACTGGAACCGCTCAAGCAGTGCGCCGCCGCGCTCAGCGAACTGGACGTGCTGGCTGGCTTCGCCGAACGCGCGCAGGCGCTGGACTGGGCGCGCCCGGAGCTGGACACCGCCCCGTGCCTGCGCATCGAGCGTGGCCGCCACCCGGTGGTGGAAGCGGTGCGCGAGCAGCCGTTCGAACCCAACGACCTCGACCTGCACGCCGACCGCCGCATGCTGGTCATCACCGGCCCGAACATGGGCGGTAAATCCACTTACATGCGCCAGAACGCGCTGATCGTGCTGCTGGCCCACATCGGCAGCTTCGTGCCGGCCAGCCGCGCGGTGATCGGCCCGATCGACCGCATCCTGACCCGCATCGGCGCCGGCGATGACCTGGCACGTGGCCAATCGACCTTCATGGTCGAGATGAGCGAAACCAGCTACATCCTGCATCACGCCACCGCGCAGTCGCTGGTGTTGATGGATGAGATCGGGCGCGGCACCTCCACGTATGACGGCCTGGCGCTGGCCGACGCAGTGGCCCGCCACCTCGCGTACGAGAACCGCTGCTACACGCTGTTTGCCACCCACTACTTCGAGCTCACCGCGCTGGCCGATGAGCAGCACCAAGGCGGCATCAGTGGCATTGCCAACGTGCACCTGGACGCGGTGGAGCACGGCGAGGCGCTGGTGTTCATGCACGCAGTGAAGGACGGCCCGGCCAACCGCAGCTTCGGCCTGCAGGTGGCTGCACTGGCAGGGCTGCCCCGCGCCACCGTGGCCCAGGCCCGGCGCCGGCTGGCCGAGCTGGAGCAGCGTGGTGGCGAGACCGTGGCCGCCACCATGGCCCCGCAGGCGCTGGATGCACCGCAGCAGTTCGGGCTGTTCACCGCGCCCTCGACCAAGGCGCAGGAGGCGTTGGCTGCGATTGATCCAGACGAGCTGACCCCGAAGCAGGCGCTGGAAGCGCTGTACCGGTTGAAGGCGCTGGTGTGAAGCGCACGACCAACGGTCGTGACCTACCGGCTTGGTGCGGGCGCACCCTTTGCCGGTAGCGCCGGCCGTTGGCCGGCCCACGTCGTCCTGGGCCCGGCCAACGGCCGGCGCTACCGTGCTCGCGGCCCGCGTGAAGCCTTCGCATTCCCTTCGTGCAGGCGGCGTTATGCTCCGCCGGTCCCATCCCGGGTCGAAGGAGTCGATCGTGAACACGAACTCGCTCACCGCATCCCTCTTGGAGCAGCTTCAGCAGGGCCAGGGCCTTCAGCAGGTCTCGCAGCAGCTTGGCCTGGACCAGAACCAGACATCGCAGGCCGTCAGGGCGGCGCTCCCGCTGTTCATGGGGGCCCTGGGTAACAATGCCAGCGAACCGCAGGGCGCACAGTCCCTGCTCAATGCCCTTCAGAAAGACCACCTGGCCGGTGGCGGCGGTGGCGGGTTCGACCTCGGCGGCATCCTCGGTGCCGTCCTCGGCGGCGGCGCCGGTGGCCCGGCCACCAATGGCCAGGGCATCCTCGGCCACGTCTTCGGCGGTCAGACCCCGCAGGCCGCCCAGGCCCTGGGCAACAAGACCGGCTTGGACAGCGGCCGCGCCGGCCAGCTGCTGGCAATCCTGGCGCCCATCGTGATGTCGTTCCTGGCTCAGCGGTTTGCACAGCAGGGCAACGCCAGCAACCTAAGCCAGGCGCTCGGGCAGGAAGCCCCACAGGCCGCCAGCGCGGGCGGGATCAGCGGCGTGCTGAACATGTTCGACCAGGATGGCGACGGCCAGTTCGGCCTCAGCGATGTCATGGGCATTCTCAGCAAGCGCTGACCAGCCTGTCGGTCGCCGGCTTGCATGGCCGGCGACCTTTCAATAGTCCGTACCTATCACTTCGGTTAGATCAATTGAATTTACCAACCGCCGACCGGCGCATAGGGTAGTTGGGCTGCCCTCGCGTCCTTCCGCGGGGCCCATTCCACATTCGCCAGTCCACAGGTAACTGCCCATGAAAAGCGAAGCGAAGTGCCCGTTCAACCACGCCCTTGTCGGCGATGCCACCACCAACCGCGACTGGTGGCCCAACCAGCTCCGCGTGGACCTGCTCAACCAGCACTCCTCGCGCTCGCACCCGCTGGCTGCCGACTTCGATTACGCCAAGGCGTTCTCCCAGCTCGACTACGCCGCGCTCAAGGCCGACCTCACCGCGCTGATGACCGATTCGCAGGACTGGTGGCCGGCCGACTTCGGCCACTACGGCGGCCTGTTCGTGCGCATGGCCTGGCACAGCGCCGGCACCTACCGCATCGGTGACGGCCGCGGCGGCGGCGGCCGCGGCCAGCAGCGCTTCGCCCCGCTCAACAGCTGGCCGGACAACGTCAGCCTGGACAAGGCGCGCCGCCTGCTGTGGCCGATCAAGCAGAAGTACGGCCAGGCCATTTCCTGGGCCGACCTGCTGATCCTCACCGGCAACGTCGCGCTGGAATCGATGGGCTTCAAGACGCTGGGTTTTGCCGGCGGCCGCCCCGATACCTGGGAACCAGACCAGGACGTGTACTGGGGCCGCGAAACCACCTGGCTGGGCGGCGACGTGCGCTACGCGCATGGCTCCGAAGGCGTAGTCGAAGACCATGGCGTGCTGGTGTCCGATGACGATGCCGACGGTGACATCCACTCGCGCAACCTGGAAAACCCGCTGGCTGCCGTGCAGATGGGGCTGATCTACGTGAACCCCGAAGGCCCGGATGGCAACCCCGACCCGGTCAAGGCCGCCATCGACATCCGCGACACCTTCGGCCGCATGGCCATGGATGACGAGGAAACCGTGGCGCTCATCGCCGGTGGCCACAGCTTCGGCAAGACCCACGGCGCCGGCCCGGCCGACAACGTGGACGTGGAACCCGAAGCGGCCGGTCTCGAACATCAGGGCCTGGGCTGGGCCAACAAGTTCGGCAGCGGCAAGGGTGGCGACACCATCACCAGCGGCCTGGAAGTGACCTGGACGCGCACCCCGGCGCAGTGGAGCCACGACTTCTTCGAGATTCTGTTCGGCAACGAATGGGAACTGACCAAGAGCCCGGCCGGCGCCCACCAGTGGGTGGCCAAGAATGCCGATGCAGTGATTCCTGACGCGCATGATCCGTCGAAGAAGCACCGCCCCACCATGCTCACCACCGACCTGTCGCTGCGCCTGGACCCGGCCTACGAAAAGATCTCGCGCCGCTTCCTCGAGAATCCGCAGCTGTTCGCCGATGCGTTCGCGCGCGCTTGGTTCAAGCTGACCCACCGCGACATGGGCCCGCGCGCCCGCTACCTCGGCCCGGAAGTGCCGGCCGAAACCTTCATCTGGCAGGACCCGGTGCCGGAAGCGTCGGCAACGCAGATCAGTGCGAATGACGTGTCCGCCCTGAAGCAGCAGATCGCGGCTGCGGGGCTGAGCGTGGGGGAGCTGGTGTCCACCGCGTGGGCGTCGGCCTCCACGTTCCGTGGTTCGGACAAGCGCGGCGGCGCCAACGGTGCGCGCATCCGACTGGCCCCGCAGAAGGACTGGGCGGTGAACCAGCCGCAGCAGCTGGCCAAGGTGCTGGCCGCACTGGAGAAGATCCAGGCCGGCTTCAAGGGCGATGGCGGCGCGCAGGTGTCACTGGCTGATCTGATCGTGCTGGCCGGCAATGTCGGCGTGGAGCAGGCGGCCAAGGCCGGTGGCCATGACGTCAGCGTGCCGTTCAACGCGGGCCGCACCGATGCCAGCCAGGACCAGACCGACGTGGAATCGTTCGCGGTGCTGGAGCCGTATGCCGATGGTTTCCGCAACTACGTGAAGGGCCGCTACAGCGTGCCGGCCGAGGCGCTGCTGATCGACAAGGCGCAGCTGCTGACCCTGACCGGGCCGGAGCTGACCGCGCTGGTGGGCGGGCTGCGCGTGCTGGGTGCGAACGTGGATGGCAACACCCAGGGCGTGCTGACCGAACGGCCGGGCACGTTGAGCAACGACTTCTTCGTCAACCTGCTGGACATGCGTACGCAGTGGAAGGCCAGCGGCGATGGCTATGAAGGCATCGATCGCAACGGTGGCGGCAAGCGCTGGACCGGCAGCCGTGCCGACCTGGTGTTCGGCTCCAACTCGGTGCTGCGCGCGATTGCCGAGGTGTATGCCAGTGCGGATGGCGAGAAGAAGTTCGTCAACGACTTCGTGGCTGCCTGGGCGCGGGTGATGGAGCTGGACAGGTACGACCTGCACCGGTAACGCGGGTTTGGGGGCGCACGACCAACGGTCGTGCGCTACCTGTTACGTCGCGCCCACGCATTACATCGCGTCAAGATCGCCCAGGGCCTTGATCAGCCGGCGCGCGCGCTTGTCGGGGCGGTGCTCCGGTGGGAGGTAGCCGTTCTTCATTGCCGCGCGCTGGGCACGCTGCTCCGCCCTTCGCGCGCGCGAGGCTTCGCTTTCTTCGTACAGCTGCTGCGCCACCGGCGCCGGGCCGCGCAGGTCGCTCAGGCCGCGCACCTGCACGTCATACACCTCATCGCCACGGCTGATCTGCAGCTGCTCGCCTATGCGCACCGCGCGCGAGGACTTGGGGCGCTGCCCGGCCACGTCCACCTTGCCCGTTTCCACGGCCTGCTTGGCCAGGCTGCGGGTCTTGAAGAAGCGTGCGGCCCAGAGCCACACGTCCAGCCGCACGGAGGCGGCCACCAACGGTTGTGCTTCGGTCATGCGGTTGGTTCAGCTCCCCGGCTCGGCCGGTCGTCGATTCAGCGGTTGCGGTTCCGACGGGTTGCCACGGCACCCGGTGCCACCAATCAGTACGGGTACCCCCGCATCCAGATCGCGGCGCTGGCTGCCGACCTGGCATTCCGGTCGGTCCATCGGCCGTACCTGCGCGTCGCGCAGGCGGTCGTCTGTACTCGAACATGCGGGCAGCGCGACGGCAATCAAGAGCGCCAGCACGGTGGGGATGAACCGGTCAGCCGGGCGGGTCCGGCGCCATCCCGTGCCGGGTACATCTGTCGCGGCGATCGTGCAGTGAGACGCGGAGGTGCGCATCGCGATATCCCGTTGATGGGCGTGGTGCTAGTGTGCCGCTGTCCCGCCTTGATCTCCAGAGCCCATGGCCAAAGCGCCGCTTGACCTGACCACCGGCCCGATCGGGCGCAACCTGTTCCTGTTCGCCCTGCCGATCCTGGCGGGCAACATCGCCCAGTCGTTGAACGGCTCGGTGAATGCGGTGTGGGTGGGCCGCTTCCTGGGCGAGGCGGCGCTGACGGCTACCGCCAACGCCAACAACATCATGTTCTTCCTGATCGGTTCGGTGTTCGGCATCGGCATGGCCGCCACCATCCTGATCGGCCAGGCGATGGGCGCCAAGGACATCCCCCAGGCGCGGCGGGTGATGGGCACCAGTGCCACCTTCTTCATCGGGCTGTCGGTGGTGATCGCCATCGCCGGCTGGTGGCTGTCGCATCCGCTTCTGGCGGCGATGGGCACGCCTGCCGCGTCCCTGCCGCTGGCCGAGGCCTACCTGCGCATCATCTTCCTGGCCATGCCCACGCTGTACGCGTTCGCCTTCCTCAGTTCGGCACTGCGCGGCGTCGGCGATTCGCGCACGCCGTTCCGCTTCCTGCTGCTGTCGGTGGTGCTGGATATCGGCTTCAATCCACTGCTGATTTTCGGCATCGGGCCGTTCCCCAAGCTGGGGATCGCGGGCGCGGCGTGGGCCACGCTCATCGCGCAGACGCTGTCGCTGATCGGCCTGCTCTGGTACATGCGCAACAAGCGCCATGTGTTGTGGCTGGGGCGCAAGGACATGCGGCTGTTCAAGATCGACACGGAAATCCTGCGCGCGCTGGTGGTCAAGGGCGTGCCGATGGGCCTGCAGATGGTGCTGATTTCGCTGTCGATGATCATGATGATGACCATGGTCAACAGCTACGGCACCGATACCGCGGCGGCCTATGGTGCCTCGCTGCAGTTGTGGACCTACGTGCAGATGCCGGCGATGGCGATCGGTGCGGCGTGTTCGTCGATGGCCGCGCAGAACGTGGGCGCGGGCAACTGGTCGCGGGTGCGGGGCACCGCGCGCAGCGGCGTGCTGTACAACTTCCTGCTGACCGGCGTGTTGATCCTGCCGCTGATCCTGCTGGACCGTTACTCGCTGGCACTGTTCCTGCCCAGCGGCAGCGAAGCGCTGGACGTGGCGCGCCACCTCAACCACATCGCGGTGTGGTCGTTCCTGTTCTTCGGCGTGAACTTCGTGATCTCCGGCGTGGTGCGCTCCACCGGTGCGGTGATTCCGCCGCTGCTGATCCTGGCCGCCTCGTTGTGGGGAATCCGGGTGCCGTTCGCCGAGCTGCTGCAGGATCAGTGGGGCGCCGATGCGGTGTGGTGGAGTTTCCCGGTGAGTTCGTTCTGCGCGATGTTGATGTCGCTGGCGTATTACCGCTGGGGCGGCTGGCGCAAGGCGCGCATGTTGCCCGCCCATCGCCAGGAAGTGGCGGCGCCCGCGGAAATTCCCGCATCGCCGCCGTCGCCGGTCGCCGATCCTGCGCCGCCGATTGCCGCGGTCGAACGCGGTTAGATGGCGCAGAAACGCAAACGGCCACCCGAAGGTGGCCGTCTGGTTGGGTAGGTACCGACCGCCGGTCGGTACCCTACGCCGGAATTACTGGGCAGCCTTGGCAGCCAGGCGCGCGGCCTTGGCCTGCGCAGCAGCAGCCAGATCTTCCTTGATGCGGGCAGCCTTGCCTTCCAGGCCACGCAGGTAGTACAGCTTGCCGGCGCGGACCTTACCACGACGCTTCACTTCGACCGAGTCGATGATGGCGCTGTGGGTCTGGAAGACGCGCTCGACGCCGTAGCCGTGCGAGATCTTGCGGACGGTGAACGCGGAGTTCAGGCCGGCGTTCTTGGTGCCGATCACGACGCCTTCGTACGCCTGGACGCGCTCGCGGTTGCCTTCCTTCACCTTCACGTTCACGACAATGGTGTCGCCCTGGCTGAACTTCGGCAGCTCGCGGGTGATCTGGGCGGATTCGAAGTCCGAGAGGATGGTTTTGTTCAGCTTGCTCATGGGTGCACCGATTGTGTTCGTTCGGGTGGGCGTGTCGTTTCGACAACGTAGGCTCATGCAGTCACCGGACTGTGCTGCACGTTTTTTGTAGGGTTTCCACCGTCAGGCGTCAAAGGCCTGATGGGAATCCGCAATTCTAACCATTCTTCGGGGCAGTTACCACCCCAGCGGGCGTTACGGCAGTTCGGCCCTTGCCTGGTCCAGCAGGATCCGGTCGGCCTTGGACAGGCTGGCCTCGTCAAGCAGGTCCGGGCGCCGCAGCCAGGTCCGCAGCAGCGACTGCTGGCGGCGCCAGCGGGCAATGGCCGCGTGGTTGCCCGAGCGCAGCACGTCCGGGACATCGCCCCATTCATGTTGCGCCGGCTGGCTGAAATGCGGGCAGTCCAGCAGCCCCTGCGGGCCTTCGAAACTGTCCTGGGCGGCAGACTCGGCGTCGTTCAGGGCGCCTTCCTGCAGCCGGGTAACGGCATCCACGATCACCGCCGCGCCCAGCTCACCGCCGGACAGGACGTAATCGCCAATCGAGATTTCCTCGGTGACCTCGGCCGCCAGGAAGCGCTCGTCCACGCCCTCATAGCGCCCGCACAGCAGGATCATGCGCGGCAATGCCGCCAGTTCCCGGACCTTGGCCTGGGTCAGCGGCTTGCCCTGCGGGCTCAGGTAGATGACCGGGGCCGGCGCCGGGTCGGCCGCCTTGGCCGCGGCCAGGCAGGCGCGCAGCGGCTCGATCAGCATCACCATGCCCGGGCCACCGCCGAACGGACGGTCGTCCACCCGGCGATAGTTGCCCTCGGCGTAGTCACGCGGATTCCAGCCATGCAGGTCCAGCAGGCCGCGTTCGGCCGCACGGCCGACCACGCCCAGCGCGGCCGACTGCGCCATGAACTCCGGGAACAAGGTGATGACGTCAATGCGCACCGGTCAGAACTCCGGGTCCCAATCAACGATGACCAGGTTGGCCTCGAAATCCACCGATTTCACGAAGTCCGGCTGCACGAACGGAATCATCCGCTCACGGTCGCCCTGCACCACCACCACGTCGTTGGAGCCGGTCGAGAACAGGTGCGATACCCGCCCCAGTTCGACGCCATCAACGGTACGCACCTGCAGACCTTCCAGGTCGACCCAGTAATACTCGTCGGCCTTCGGCGGCGGCAGTGCGCTGCGTGCTACATAGACTTCGGTTCCGTACATCGACTCGACCACATCGCGGTCGGTGATATCGGGAAACACCGCAACCAGGTGCTTGCCGGACTGACGTCCGCGCGCGCCCTTGAGGGTGCTCTCCTGGCCGGCCGGCGTGCGCAGGATCCAGGGCTGATAGTTGAATATGGCGGTACGCGGCTCGGTCCAGGACTCGAGCTTTATCTCGCCTCGCACACCAAAAGCGCCGACAATCCTGCCCAGCAGGATGCGGCGCTCGGTATCTTTCATCTGTATATGCCGACGGGCCGCGCCAGGCGCGGCCCTTCAGGATCAGGCCGCAGCGGCCTGGGCCTTGGTCGCTTCCTTGTACAGGTTGCGAACCTTGTCGGTCAGCTGGGCGCCGTTGGCAACCCATGCGTCGACCTTCGGGATATCCAGCACGATGCGGGCTTCGGCGCCCTGGGCAACCGGGTTGTAGTAACCCACGCGCTCGATGTTGCGGCCGTCACGCGCGCTGCGCGAGTCGGTCACGATGATGTGGTAGAACGGACGCTTCTTGGCGCCGCCGCGGGTCAGTCGGATCTTGACCATGGTGTTGCTTCCTCTATTGCCCAGTCGCCAGGATGGCGCGGTAAGCCGGCGATTATAGCGGCGGGGTGCGGGCATTCCAAGCCTGCCCGGGCGGGGGAACCTGAATTGGTCGTTCAGGCCGGTTGAGCAGGGTTGCAGGCGCCGCTTGGGCCGGCCAACGGCCGGCCCAGGCGGTCTCACCCCAACACGGAATCCCACGGCGCCTGCAACAACACTGCCTTGGCTTTTCCGCAGACTGCCTCCGACCCCGGGAACGCCACTCCATCAATGCTCCCGATCGGCCACACCCCCGCAGCATTGCAGGCAATGGCGGCGTCGAACCCGGCCAGGTCGTCCAACCGCACCGGCGCCAGCTGCGGCTCCCTGCCCCACCCCGCCTGCAGCAGGCGCTCCTGCGTTCCGCGCAATGCCGGGGCCTGCGGCCACACCAGGTCTCCACCACGCCCGAACGCGATGTTCCAGGTGGTGCCTTCGCTGATCGCACCCTGCGCATCCACGAATACTGCATCGTCGTACCCGGCCTGCAGCGCCTGCCGACGATGCTCGAACAACGGGAACGTGCCTACATGCTTGAGGTGAGGCAACTCGCGCTGGTACACCACGCTGCGCACGCGGCGTGCCGTTGCCGGCAGCGTCACCGGCGCCGACACCGCCACCAGCACATCCACCGGCACAACCTGCAGCGGCTGGCGGAAATCGAATACCTGCGAGAACACCGTGACCCGCACCGAGGCATCGACCCTGCCCTCGGCCTGCAGCGCGTGCGCGATCCAAGCCTGCACCTGGGTGCCATCCAGCGTGCTGCCAAACAGTTCCTCGGTGCCCTGGCGCAAGCGCCGCAGGTGCAGGTCGAGCCCCTGCACCGCACCGCCGCGCACCTGCAGCGAGGTGAAGTGGCCGTAGTTGACCAGCGCGCCGGCCAGATCGTCGGCGCTGGCGCGGTGGCCGTTGCAGTACACGCTCATCCCAGCAAGCCGCGCGCGTCGGCCCACAGCGCCTGCAGCACTTCGGCCGCCGGCTTGTCGGGCGCCATCCAGGCCGATTGCCCGGCCCACGCCTGCATCGCGTCGATGCGGTGTTCGCGGTTGGCCTGGGCGCGCATCGGCGCGGTCAGGCCGCGCTGCACCGGGTACGGGCGCGGCGGCGGCGCGGACGGAGCGGCGGCTGCACGCACATAGGGTGTCGCCAGGCCACGGCCGAGCCGGCCGCTGAAGGCACGGGTCGGCCAGGTGTCTTCCGGTTCGGCGGCCGCCAGCGCCTGCGACCAGGCCGGGTCGATCGCGCACTCGGGCGTGCGCAGGAACGCGGTGCCGATCTGCACCGCGCTGGCACCCAGCATCAGCGCGGCGGCGATGCCGCGTCCGTCGGCGATGCCGCCTGCGGCGATCACCGGCACCTGCAGGCGGTCGGCCAGGCGCGGCACCAAGGCGAACAGGCCCACCAGTTGGCGCTCGGCAGCCGCCGGATCAAACGCGCCACGATGGCCACCGGCCTCGAAGCCCTGCGCCACGACCGCATCGGCACCCGCAGCCTCGGCGGCCAGGGCTTCGGCCAAGGTGGTGGCGCAGGCGAACCAGGCGATGCCGGCGTCTTTCAGGCGCTGCACCTGGGCGGCGCTGAAGACGCCCATGATGGTGGAGGCGACCGCAGGTTTGGCGGCAATCAGTGCATCGAACTGCGCATCGAAATCGGCCGGGCCGGCGTCGGCGGCATCTGCCGGCACTTCCGGGCCCCACTGTGCGAGAAACGCCCGGGTGGCGGCTTCGGCGTCAGCATCGCGCGCGGGCGCGGCATCCGGGATCCACACATTGACCTGCGCCGGCCCGCTGGACTGGGCGCGGAAGGCATCCATCCAAACCACGATGTCCTGCGGCTGCGAGAGGACCGCGCCCATCGCGCCCATGCTGCCCGCGTTGGCCAATACCGCAGACAGCGGGACCGGACAGGCGCCGGCCATGGGGGCGAGCAGAATGGGAGACTGCAACGAGAAACGCCGACAGAAACTGTCGGCGCGTTCGAGGATTCGCGGGTCGGTCATGCGGGGCGCACCTTGGGGTCGACCTTTACAGTCTACGCCGGGCGTCCCGCTGACCGGCGCTTGATCAGCGGAACGGCATGCCGCCGCGGCCGCCCATGGCACCCATCATGCCCTTCATGCTGCGCATCATGCCCTTCATGCCGCCGCCGGCCATCTTGCTCATCATCTTTTCCATCTGCTGATACTGCTTCATCAGCTTATTGACGTCGGCCGGAGTCAGGCCGGAACCGCGCGCGATGCGGGCACGGCGCGAGCCGTTGAGCAGGCCCGGGTTGCGGCGTTCCTTCTTGGTCATCGAATTGATGATGGCGATCATGCGCGGCACTTCCTTGCCCTGGCTGACCTGCTGCTTGAGGTGCTCGGGGATCTGGCCCAGGCCCGGCAGCTTGTCCATCAGGCCGCCGATGCCGCCCATGTTCTGCATCTGCTCGAGCTGGTCGCGCATGTCGTTCAGGTCGAACTTCTTGCCCTTGGCGACCTTCTCGGCCAGCTTCTGCGCCTTGTCCTTGTCGACCTGCTGCTCGACCTGCTCCACCAGCGACAGCACGTCGCCCATGTCCAGGATGCGGCTGGCGATACGGTCCGGGTGGAACACGTCCAGGCCGTCGGGCTTTTCGCTGACGCCGACAAACTTGATCGGCTTGCCGGTGATGTAGCGCACGCTCAGCGCGGCACCGCCACGGGCGTCACCGTCGGTCTTGGTCAGCACCACGCCGGTCAGCGGCAGCGCTTCACCGAAGGCCTTGGCGGTGTTGGCCGCGTCCTGGCCGGTCATGGCATCGACCACGAACAGGGTTTCAGCCGGGTTCACCGCCGCGTGCAGGGCCTTGATCTCGGCCATCATCGCTTCGTCGATGGCCAGGCGGCCGGCGGTATCCACCAGCAGCACGTCCACGAACGACTTGCGCGCATCATCGATGGCCGCGCGCACGATGGCTTCGGGCTTCTGGTCGGCGCTGGACGGGAAGAACAGCACGCCCACCTGGTCGGCCAGGGTCTTGAGCTGCTCGATCGCGGCCGGACGATAGACGTCGGCCGACACCACCATCACTTTCTTCTTGCGCTTTTCCTTCAGGTGCTTGGCCAGCTTGCCCACCGTGGTGGTCTTGCCCGCACCCTGCAGGCCCGCCATCAGGATGATGGCCGGGGCCGGCACATTGAGGTTCAGGTCGGAGGCGGCCGAGCCCATCACGGCGGTCAGCTCGTCGCGCACCACCTTGATCAGCGCCTGGCCCGGGGTCAGCGACTTGAGCACTTCCTGGCCGACCGCGCGCACCTTGATGCGCTCGACCAGGGCCTGCACGACCGGCAGGGCGACGTCGGCTTCCAGCAGCGCGATGCGGACTTCGCGGGTGGCCTCGCGGATGTTTTCCTCGGTGAGGCGACCGCGGCCACGCAGCCGCTCGATGGTGCCGGAGAGGCGCTGGGTCAGGGACTCGAACATGGAGGCAACCTGTTCAGAACGAAAGACAAAGAGACGCACAGTATAGCGGGTCCGCCGCACTCCCCCGACGGCCCGGGGGTATGCGAAACTGACACGATGACAATCGTTCTCATCGCGACCCTGCTGTACCTGGCCGCCACCGCCCTGCTGGTGCGCGCGGTGGTGCGCGATGACGCCAACCGCTCGCCCACCTGGCTGTGGCCGGCGGTGCCGGCGATGGTCCTGCACGGCAGCTACCACGCACTGGTGGCCCTGCACACCAGCGGCGGGCCGGACATGCACTTCTTCGCGGCGCTGTCCCTGGTCGGGCTGGGCATGGCCTGGCTGACCTCGCTGGTGGCCGCGCGCGGGCGCATGGCCGCGCTTGGCGTGCTGGTGTTCCCGATGGCTGCGGCGGTGTTGTGCGTCTATCACGGCTATGGGCATGCGCCCAGCCGCCCGCTGGGCTGGCAGCTGGCCACCCACGCCTGGATGGCGCTGCTGGCCTACGCCACCCTGAGCGTGGCCGCGCTGCTGGCGATCATGCTGTGGCTGCAGGAACGCGCCCTGCGCCGCCGCGATTTCCGCCCGTGGCTGCGCGCCCTGCCGCCGCTGGCGGACCTGGAAGCCCTGCTGTTCCGCGTGATCGCGGTGGGCTTCGCGCTGCTCACGCTGACCCTGCTCACCGGCGTGCTGTTCGTTGACGACCTGCTCGCGCAGAAGCTGGTGCACAAGACCGTGCTCAGCGTGCTGTCGTGGATCGTCTTCGGCACCCTGCTGATCGGGCGCCGCCGCTATGGCTGGCGCGGCGCCAAGGCGGTGCACTGGACCCTCACCGCCATGGCGCTGCTGCTGCTGGCATTCTTCGGCAGCCAGTTCGTCATCGAACTGGTGTTCGGGCGCGCGCGCTGATCAACCGCCGCGGCGCGCCCGCTGCATCGCTTACAGCCCGTAACGCGCGATCACATCAAGGTGCCGCTGTTCGTCCTGGCCGCAGGCTTCGGCCAGGCGCAGCCAGCACATCCGATGCGGCCAGCCGGCGGTGGCCTCAAGCAGGAACCGGTGCAGCGCCAGCGGAGGCGCCTCCTGTGGCTGAGCTATGGTGAACAGCACCCCCGGCAGCGGCGCGCCGTCGGCCTGGGTGTCGGCAAGCTGGTAGTCGTCCGCGCTGTGGGTCCACAGCTTCCAGCCGCGGTCCTTGACCGCGTCGGAGAACGCCGCCCAGGCCTCCTCGCCCGGATGCACGCCATCCACCAGCCAGCTCGCCGCATGTCCCCCGCTTTCCAGCAGATGGACTTCGGCGTAGGTAGGCATGAAGCGACGGCGTTCTTCTTCATCTTCCGGTGCCGGATGCACCAGTTCGGCGTCGAACACCACCCAGTCGTCCACACGCTGGCGCCGGTTGGCTGGCGCGTTCTCGACGATGCGCGCGGTGACCGGGCCGGTCCGGCGCGCGTAGTACTCGATCGGGTCGCCACCGTCCATGCAGCGGATGATCACCCAGCCGAAGTTCTCTTCGACGGGGCCTTCGGTGCTGTCCAGTTCCATGCCGACCGCGGCGGCCGATGTACGCACGGCTGCCCAGTCACGAGCCGCGCTGGCTGCCGTCATATGGTCCCAGTGTGCGCTGCGCGGTTCCTCCAGAACCTCGGTGAGGTGGCGGTACTGCGCGGCGGCGTCCGGGAAGCGCTGCATCGCCATCAGGGCCATCGCCAGCAGATTGCGCGCGCCGTGCGAACCGGGCGACAGCGCCAGCAGCGCCGAGCAGGCCCGCTCCAGCGCGGCCCAGTCGGACTGCTTCTGCGCGATCTGTGCCTGGCACCACAGCGCGAACACCGGCACCTGCGCCTGGTAGTGCTGCACCAGCCGTTCCAGCTCGCCCAGGTCGCCACGCTGCACCAGCAGCCGCATCAACGAATACGCCGGGGAGGCATCTTCGTGCGGGTGGCGCTGCACGAACGCCCACAGCAGGGCCAGCGCCTCCTCCTCGGCACCGCAGGCCGCAAGCGCCGAGGCGGCTACGTCCAGCAGGGCCGCATCATCGGGCCGCGCCGCCACGGCCTGCAGCAACCACTGCGCCTCGCGCTCGGGGTCGCGCCCTTCGTTCTGCGCCCCCTCCCCGACCAGCCAGTCCAACAGGGCCTCGGCGGGCACGGGCAGGGCGGCCACAGCGGGGGCGGCCTCGATGCGCGCGGCCATCGCCGCCACGGCATCGCGGGCGCCCAGGTCCTGGCGCAGGCCATCCAGGTGTTGGCGGGCCAGCGCCAGGTGGCGTTGCGCGGTCCACACCGCGCCACGCTGCAGGGCCATGTCCACGCACAACCCGGCAATCTCGATCACGAAACGGTGCGCGCCCACCTGGGCGTAATGCGCCAGGGTGGCGCTCATCCGGCGCCCCAGGTCCCAGCCGTTGCGTTCGGGCGCGCTGCGCACCAGCAGCGCCGCCGTGTGCGCCCACATGCGCCGGTAATTCGGCGACACCTGGTTCCACGGCACCAGGGCCTCCAGCGCCTCCTCATCGCGCCCCAGCTGCGCCAACGCCCAGGCACGCGACAGCCGACGTGGCACGGTGCAGTTGGCCGGCTCATAGTCGCCCTCGGCCTCCACCTCGGCCTGGCGCGCGTCGATCAAGGCCAGGGCCTCGGCGGCACGGCCGCTGGCCAGCAGGATCTTGATGCGCATTTCGGGGAAGCTGTCGTAGACCTTGCCGCCGTGCGCCAGCACGGTACCGGCCTGTACGTCCAGGTAGTCCAGTGCGCCCTGGGAATTTCCATCATCCAGCAGCGCGTCGGCCTTCTCGCAACTCAGGCACTGGAAGCAGGCCCAGCTCGGGTCGATCCGCCCCAGGGTTTCTTCGCACACCTCGATGCGTTCGGGCACCCAGCCCGGACCATCGATGTTGCCGTAACACGCGGCCAGGTCCTGGGTCACGCACACCGACTGTGGGCACTCCACCGTGTCGGCGCGGTGTGCGCGTTCGAACAACGCCACCGCATCACCCAGCGCCGACTCGCCCTCCAGCCGGTTGCCGACCCGGTTGCGCATCTCCCAGTGGCCCACGAACACGTCCAGCCATGGATTTCCAAGCGTCTTGCCGAGCGCACGCGCTTCGGGCAACAGCGCATCCACGCGATCGATGCGCAGCTCGCAGACCTCGTCGGTCAGCCGGGTGAGCAGCTGCGCGCTCTGCGCCTGCCCTGCCTCACCCAGATCGTCCTGCAGTTTTTCCACCCAGTTCCAGATATCCATGCGGTCGTGCCGTCCTGTAATGCGTAAAGAAAATCGAAATGTCAGCGCGGCTGCAGCATCTGCTGCAGGGCCTCGGCGATGTCACCGAACGCGCGGTTGAGGTCACTGCTGGCCGCGCCGCCGTCCTGCGCACGTCCCTGCGCGCTGACGATCACCTTCAGCGAGCGCAGCAGCCGCGCGGCGGCCTCGGCCTGGGGATTGCCGGCGCGCATGGCCGCCAGCAGCGCCTGCACGGCCGGGTTGTCCAGGTTGAGATACAGGCGCGAGGGTGCACGTGCGACGATGCGGGCAGTGAACTGCCGCGCCAGGCGCAGCGCGGCCATGGAAACGCGCTTGTCGTTCTCGTCGTCTTCGAGGCGGCGCTTCAGCTCGGCCTCGCGATCGGGCACCACCACCACCGGCAGTTCAGCCGGGCTGAAGTGCGCCGGCAGCAGCTGCTCGCCATCGCCCAGGTGGGTCTGCAGCCACGCCAGTTCGGCCTCGGGCAGCGTGTCGGTCTGGAACAGCGCGCGATTGCCCTGCTCGGTGCCCAGCTCCACCAGGCGCATGCCCTTGGCCTGGGTCCAGCGCCGCAGGAACGGCACCACGGCATAGCGGTTGCCATGCGCCACCGGCACGCCCATCGCGCGGAACAGCATTTCCTCGAAGCCGCCACCACTGTCCAGGATCACGTGGACCGCGCCACGCGACGGCAGTTCACTGGCGCGGATGTCGCCCTGCGAGCTGGGCACGCGCACGTGCTCGATCAGCAGCTGGAACAGCCGGTCATCGCAGAGCGAGGCGCCCAGCAGCGCCTCGTTGTGCCGGGCCAGGATGCGCCGCCAGGCTTCGGGCTGCTGCCGGGCGATCTCGACCAGCCCATCGATGAGCGCCTCGCCCAGCGCATGCTGCACCGCGCTGTAGATGTCGTCGCGCTGCAGGTCCTCGCGGCTGGCGGTGGGGGTCAGCCGGCTGGATTCGATCACCCCGCCAATGAAACCGGCCCACGGCGGCAGCAGGTCGCGCGCGTCGTCGTCGAGCAGCATCCCGCGCACGAATACCGACAGGTTGCGGTTGTCGCTGGTGCCGTAGGTCGCGCCATCCTGCACCCACAACAGCCCCACCGCATCGCTTCCGCCTTCGGCGCGCAGCGGCATGCAGGCAATCGGCTCGAAGCTGCGCTCGAAGTGCGCGGCAAATTCCAGCGCGCGGCGCTGCGCCTGCAGCGGATGCAGCGCCACGCCCGCCTGCGGGCGCCACGGCGGCGGCTCGGGATTGATCGCACGCGCGTCATGGCCGATATGGATGGGTTCGCGCAGCAGCGCGCAGTAGCGGCCCAGGATGTCGCGCAGGGTCTGCTCCTGGGCCAGGTGCGTGTAGCTGCCATGCAGTTCCAGCACCACCTCGGTACCCACCGCACGCGGAGGCATCGGCGATACCGTGTACTGCTCGGCATTGCTGGACACATAGCAATGGCCCAGCCCGGGTTGTTGGTAGGAGGTGGTGCGCACGGTGACACGGCGCGCCAGCACGAACGCGGACAGGAAGCCCAGCCCGAACATGCCGATCAGCCCCTCGTCATCCTCGCCCGCCTGGCGCAGGCCACGGGTATAGCCCACGCCGACGGTGGCCAGGTAGTCGTGGATTTCCTGCTGGGTCAGGCCGGCGCCGGTATCGACGATGCGCACGATGCCGTTCACCGGATCGCCATGCACCTCGATCCGCCCGGCCTCCTGCCAGTCCGCCTGTTCCAGCCGACGTCGCACCAGCGAATCATGCGCGTTCTGCACCAGTTCCCGCAGCGCCACCACCGGGGTGGAATACAGGTGTTTGCCAAGGACCGTCATCAATCCGTTGAGGTCGACACCGGCGCGACGGATCTCGCTGGCGCCCTGCGTGTCCAGGGGAGTCGCTTGCATGTAATCGTTTTCTCTGGCGGGAACGGAAAACTAGCACAGCCCGGCCACGGTTTGCCTGCGCGGCCGCATGCGCCGGAAATGCCCGATTCAGATCGCGTCGATCGCTTCGGACAACCGCTCCACGGCGATGACTTCCATGCCCTTGACGCTGCCGGTCTTGGGCGCATTGGCCTTGGGCACGATCGCGCGCTTGAAGCCGTGCGTGGCCGCTTCGCGCAGGCGGTCTTCGCCGTTGGGTACCGGGCGGATCTCGCCGGACAAACCCACTTCGCCAAAGGCGATCGTCTTTTCCGCCAGCGGCCGGTCCTGCAGCGAGGACAACACGGCCAGCAGTACCGGCAGGTCCACGGCGGTTTCCTGCACCCGGATGCCGCCCACCACGTTCACGAACACGTCCTGGTCGCCCACCAGCACCCCGCCGTGACGGTGCAGCACCGCCAGCAGCATCGCCAGGCGGTTCTGTTCCAGGCCCACCGCCACGCGGCGTGGATTCGACAGCGGCGAGGCATCCACCAGCGCCTGCACCTCCACCAGCAGCGGCCGGGTGCCCTCGCGGGTGACCATTACGCAGCTGCCCGGCTGGCGGGTGCTGCCGCCGGACAGGAAGATCGCCGACGGATTGGACACTTCCTTCAGCCCCTTCTCTCCCATCGCGAACACGCCCAGCTCGTTCACCGCACCGAAGCGGTTCTTGAACGCACGCAGCAGGCGGAAGCGGCTGCCGCTCTCGCCTTCGAAATACAGCACCGCATCCACCATGTGTTCGAGCACGCGCGGGCCGGCAATGCCGCCTTCCTTGGTCACATGCCCCACCAGGAACACGGCCGTACCGGTTTCCTTGGCAAAGCGCACCAGCCGCGCCGCGCTCTCGCGCACCTGGCTGACCGAGCCCGGGGCGGCGGTGAGCGATTCGGTCCACAGCGTCTGCACCGAATCGGCCACGATCAGCTTCGGCCGCGCCGCGCTGGCGTGCTGCAGGATCGCTTCGACCTGGGTTTCGGCCAGCGCGTTGACGTTGTCCAGCGGCAGGTCCAGCCGCACCGCGCGGCCGGCCACCTGCGACAGGGATTCCTCGCCGGTGATGTACAGCACCGGCAGCGTGGCGGCCATTTTCGCCACCGCCTGCAGCAGCAGCGTCGATTTGCCGATGCCCGGGTCACCGCCCACCAGCACCACCGCGCCTTCGACCAGGCCGCCGCCGAGCACGCGATCGAATTCGCCGATGCCGGTGCTTACCCGCAGGTGCTCGGTCTGCTGCACGTCCTTGAGCGCCATGATCTTCGGCGCATCGACCTTGCCGGCCCAGCCCGAGCGGCGCGCGGCCGGTGACTTGGTGGCCGCGGCGCTTTCCAGCGTGATCTCGCTCAGCACGTTCCAGGCGCCGCACTCGGTGCACTGCCCCTGCCACTTGCTGTATTCCGCGCCGCATTCGCTGCACACGTAGGCGGTAAGCCGCTTGGCCATGTCAAATCCAATTCATCGTCTGTCGGGCAGGATAGCCGAGCCACGTCGCAGCAACCGAGACGCGCGCCCAACCGCCGGCTGAACGCCCCCGCTCAACCTTGCCCCGCCCCGGCCGATACCGTGGCGGGCGCCCGCGCCTTTCCCTTCCCCATGTACATCCAGGCTTTTCCATGACCGGCACCTACAGCCAGAGTCTCGTCGTTTTCTCGCTGCTGGTTGCCATTCTTGCCTCCTACACGGCGCTGGACATGGCCGGCCGGCTGGCCAGCACCGAAGGCCGCGTGGCCCGCTGGTGGCTGGCCGGTGGCGCCGCCGCCATGGGCCTGGGCATCTGGTCCATGCACTTCGTGGCCATGCTCGCCTTCCACCTGCCGATCCCGGTCGGCTACGACCTGGCCATCACCCTGTACTCGCTGGCCGCGTCGGTGGGGGCCTCGGCCTACGCGCTGTGGCTGGTCTCGCGCCCGGAACTGCCGTGGCCGCGCCTGATCGCCGGCGCGGTGCTGATGGGCCTGGGCATTGCCTGCATGCACTACCTGGGCATGGCCGCGATGCGCATGGAGCCGGGCATCGAGTACGACCCGCTGTGGTTCGCCGCCTCGCTGCTGATCGCCGTCGTCGCCGCCGGCGCCGCCCTGTGGATTGCCTTCCGGCTGCGCACCCAACAGCGCCGTACCGGGCTGCTGCGCGGGGCGGCCTCGCTGGTGATGGGCCTGGCCATCGTAGGCATGCATTACACCGGCATGGCCGCCGCCAACTTCCCGGAAGGCAGCATCTGCGGCGCCGTGTACGCCAACGGGCTGGATACCAAATGGCTGGCGGTGCTGGTCATCGTCACCACCCTGGCCACGCTGGGCATCGCGCTGATCGCCTCGCTGTTCGACCGGCAGATGCGCACCCGCACCGGTCTGCTCGCCGATTCGCTGGCCCAGGCCAACGAGAAGCTGCTGCAGGCCGCGCTGCACGACCCACTCACCCAGCTGCCCAACCGCATGCTGCTGCAGGACCGCATCGAGCAGACCATCGAGAAGGCCAAGCGCCGCAACTTCAGCTTTGCGGTGATGTTCTGCGACCTGGACGGCTTCAAGGCCATCAACGATGCCTACGGCCACCAGCTGGGCGACAAGCTGCTGATCGAGATGAGCAGGCGGGTCAACGGCCTGCTGCGCGCGCAGGATACCTTCGCCCGGCTGGGCGGCGATGAGTTCGTCATCGTGTTCCAGCTGGATGTGCCCGAAGACGCGGCGGTGGTGGCCGAGCGGATCATCGCCACCGTGGCCGAGCCGTTCGAGATCGACACGCTGGACCTGCAGGTCACCGCCAGCCTGGGCATCGCGCTGTACCCCACCGATGCCACCACCGAGCGCGAGCTGATGGCGCATGCCGATGCGGCCATGTACCACACCAAGGACTCGGGGCGGAACGGCTATACGTTCTTCACCGAATCGATGCACGTCAGCGCCAACCGCCAGCTCAAGCTGCTGCAGGAGCTGCGCCGCGCCCTGCAGCGCGATGAGATGGTGCTGCACTACCAGCCCAAGTTCCGTGCCGATGGCGGTGGCGTGATCGGTGCCGAAGCGCTGGTGCGCTGGCAGCACCCGGGGCTGGGGCTGCTGGGGCCGGACACCTTCATTCCCATCGCCGAGCGCAGCGGGCTGATCCTGCCGCTGGGCGACTGGGTGCTGGACCAGGCCTGCGCGCAGCTGCGCCAGTGGCATGACGCCGGGCACGCAACGTGGTCGATGGCGGTGAACCTTTCGCCGCTGCAGTTCTCGTCCACCACGCTGCTGGACACGGTAAAGGCGACGCTGGAGCGGCACGGCCTCGCCCCGCACCACCTGACCCTGGAAGTGACCGAGACCACGGCCATGCAGGACGTGGAAGCCAGCCTGCAGATCCTGCACGGGCTGACCGCGATGGGGGTGAAAATTTCCATTGATGATTTCGGTACGGGCTATTCGAGCCTGCTGTACCTCAAGCGCATGCCGGCGACTGAACTGAAGATCGACCGCGCGTTCGTGCGCGACCTGGAAGACAACGCCGAAGATGCGGCGATCGTGTCCTCGATCGTGGCGCTGGGGCGCTCGCTGCAGTTGCAGATCGTAGCCGAGGGTGTGGAAACCGCCGGGCAGCGCGACTACCTCAACGAACTGGGCTGCGACCTGCTGCAGGGTTACCACCTGGGCAAGCCGGTGGATGCCGAGGCGTTCCTGCGCAACGCGGCGTAACCGACCAATGGCGCCGATCGTTTGGGGCCCACCGGTAGAGCCGACCGGTAGAGCCGACCGGTAGAGCCGACTGTTAGTCGGCTGCTCTTCGCGCGGACCCGCCCTGCATTCTTCATGCACGGCGTTGCCGACTAACAGTCGGCACTACCGTCCGGGGCGGCGTTGCCGTCCGGGGCAGCGTTGCCGTCCAGCGCGGCGTTGCCGTCCGGGGCGACGTTGCCGTCCGGGGCGGCGTTGCCGCCCGGGCATGTTGTCCGCGATGCAGGTTGCAAACAAAAAGGCCGCCCTTCCGGGCGGCCTTTCTGCGTGCATCACCCCCGAAGGGTCAATGCATCATGTGCACGTTCATGTTGTGCATGACCCACAGCGTGCCGGCGACGATGATGCCGATCACCACCACGGTGAAGGCCGCCGCGCTGACGTTCCAGCGCTGTTCCGACGAGCGGTTCAGGTGCAGGAAGAACACCAGGTGCACGAAGATCTGCAGGATCGCCGCCACCACGATGATGACGCCCGTGGTGAAGACCGGCAGGCCACCCTTCATCACCGCCCAGAAGGGAATGATGGTGAGGACGGCGGCCAGCAGGAAACCGACAAGGTACGACTTGACGCTGCCGTGGCTTTCGCCCGCGGCGCCATGGCCGTGGTCGTGTGCGTGAGTGTCATGTGCCATTACAGCGCTCCCTTCAGGTAGACGACGGAGAACACGCCGATCCAGATCAGGTCCAGGAAGTGCCAGAACAGGCTCAGGCACGCCATGCGGGTCTTGTTGGTCGGGGTCAGGCCGTTCTGCTTGATCTGGATGAACATGATCAGCAGCCACAGCAGGCCGGCGCTCACGTGCAGGCCGTGGGTGCCCACCAGCGCGAAGAACGCCGACAGGAACGCACTGTGGTCCGGACCGAAGCCTTCATGGATGAGGTGGTTGAACTCCCACACTTCCATGACCATGAAGCCGAAGCCCAGCAGCCAGGTCAGGCCCAGCCACAGGTACATCTGGCCAACCTTGTGCTTGTGCAGCGCGATCATGCCCAGGCCGAAGGTCAGCGAGGACACCAGCAGCAGCGTGGTTTCCCACGCGACGAAGGTCAGGTCGAACAGGTCCTTCGGACCCGGGCCACCATTGGTGCCGCCGGCCAGCACGATGTAGGTCGCGAACAGGCTGGCGAAGATGAGGCAGTCGCTCATCAGGTACACCCAGAAACCGAAGACGGTGTTCTCGCCGGTGTCGTGGTGTTCGTGGTCATCATGGCCATGGGCCGCCGCGTGTGCGGCGTGCCCGTGGTTCACGTTGTTGGCGATAGTGCTGCTCATGCCTGCAACTCCGATTTCACCAGACCCTGCGCCTGCAGGTGACGGCGGTGCTCATTTTCGATCCGCTCCACTTCGGCAGCCGGCACGTAGTAATCCACGTCCTTGTCGAAGGTGCGCCAGATGAAGGTGCCGATCATGCCGACCAGGCCAACGATGGCCAGCCACCAGATGTGCCAGATCATCGCGAAGCCGAAGACCAGGCTGAAGGCACCAATCACCACACCGGTACCGGTGTTGCGCGGCATGTGGATGTCGGTGTACTTGGCCGGGCGTTCCCACGCCTCACCACGCTGCTTGCGTTCCCAGAAGTCGTCCAGCTCGGTGACCTTGGGCAGCGAACCGAAGTTGTAGAACGACGGCGGCGAAGAGGTTTCCCACTCCAGCGTACGGGCATCCCACGGATCGCCGGTCAGGTCGGCGGTCTTCTTGCGGTCGCGGATGGACACGGCCACCTGGATGATCTGGCACAGGATGCCGGCGCCGATGATGAACGCACCGACCATCGCAATGACCAGCAGCGGCTGGTATTCCGGGTTCGGGTAGCTCTGCATGCGGCGGGTCATGCCCATGAAGCCCAGGATGTACAGCGGCATGAAGGCCACATAGAAGCCGATGAACCAGCACCAGAACGCGCGCTTGCCCCAGGCCTCGTTGAGGCGGAAGCCGAACATCTTCGGCCACCAGTAGGTGATACCGGCGAACATGCCGAACACCACGCCGCCGATGATGACGTTATGGAAGTGGGCGATCAGGAACAGGCTGTTGTGCAGCACGAAGTCGATGGCCGGGATCGCCAGCATCACGCCGGTCATGCCGCCGATGGTGAAGGTGACCATGAAGCCGATCGTCCACAGCACCGGGCTGGTGAACTGCACGCGGCCGCGGAACATGGTGAACAGCCAGTTGAAGATCTTCACGCCGGTGGGAATGGAGATGATCATCGTCGTGATGCCGAAGAAGGCATTGACGTTGGCACCCGAACCCATGGTGAAGAAGTGGTGCAGCCACACGATGAACGAGAGCACGCCGATGGTGGCCGTGGCGTACACCATGCCCTTGTAGCCGAACAGCGCCTTGCGCGAGAACGTGGCGATCACTTCGGAGAACACGCCGAAGGCCGGCAGCACCAGGATATAGACTTCCGGGTGACCCCAGATCCAGATCAGGTTGATGTACAGCATGGCGTTGCCGCCACCGTCATTGGTGAAGAAGTGCGTGCCCAGGTAACGGTCCAGGGTCAGCAGCACCAGGGTGACGGTCAGCACCGGGAAGGCGGCGATGATCAGCACGTTGGTGACCAGCGCGGTCCAGGTGAACACCGGCATGTGCATCAGCTTCATGCCCGGGGTACGCATCTTCAGGATGGTAATGAAGAAGTTGATACCGCTCAGTGTCGTGCCTAGACCTGCTACCTGCAGGCCCCAGATGTAGTAATCCACACCTACCCCTGGACTGAACTCCTTGCCCGACAACGGCGGGAAGGCCAGCCAGCCGGTCTGCGCGAATTCACCCACGCCCAGCGAGATCATCACCAGGCCCGCGCCCGCCACGAACAGCCAGAAGCTGAGCGAGTTGACGAACGGGAAGGCCACGTCGCGCGCGCCGATCTGCAGCGGCACCACCACGTTCATGAGGCCGGTGATCAGCGGCATCGCCACGAAGAAGATCATGATCACGCCGTGGGCGGTGAAGATCTGGTCGTAGTGGTGCGGCGGCAGGAAGCCTTCGGCGCCGTTGGCGGCGATGGCCTGCTGGGTACGCATCATGATGGCGTCGGCAAAGCCGCGCAGCAGCATGACGAAGGCGACGATGAGGTACATCGCGCCGATCTTCTTGTGGTCAACCGAGGTGAACCACTCTTTCCAGAGATAGCCCCACAGCTTGAACTTGGTGATCAGGGCCAGCACGAGCAGGCCACCGATCCCCGCGCCAACCAGCGTGGAGATGATGATCGGGTCGTGCGGGATGTCAGCGAATGTCAGTTTGCCCAACGGATTCATGCTTATTCTCCCGAGCCTGCGTGGCCGGCGTGACCGGCGGCGGCGTGCTCGTCTGCAGTGTGTTCGGCATGGTCGGCCGGCATGTCATGGGCACCGGCCGGCATCTCGTGGCCTTCGTGGCTTTCGCCCGCAGCGCCGTGCGACATGCCCTTGTGATCCATGGCCTTGTGGTCCATGCCGTAGTGCTGGTTGTCACCCATGTGGCGGGCAACAACCCAGTCGAACAGACCGGTTTCGGTGGTGCCGAAGTAGGTCACCGGGTGCCAGTCGTGGTTCTTCTCGGCCACCAGCGCGCCAAAGGCGGCCTGGTCCATCGGGGTGCTCTGCGCACGCACCTTGGCCAGCCACGCCTGGTATTCGGCTTCGGTCACCGAGTTGGCGTCGAAATGCATCTTGCTGAAGCCCGCGCCGCTGTAGTGCGAGGACATGCCCGGGAAGGTGCCGGTCTCGTTGGCGATCAGATGGAGCTTGGTCTCCATGCCGGTCATCGAGTAGATCATGCTGCCCAGGTGCGGGATGAAGAAGGCATTCATCACCGAATCGGACGTGATCTTGAAGTTCAGCGGGGTGTTCACCGGGAAGGTGATTTCGTTGACCGTCGCGATGTTCTCTTCCGGGTAGATGAACAACCACTTCCAGTCCAGCGAAATGGCTTCAATCACCACCGGCTTGGTCTGCGAGTCCAGCGGACGGTACGGATCCAGCGAGTGCGACGAACGCCAGGTCAGCACGGCCAGCACCAGCACGATCATGCAGGGGATCGACCAGACAACCACTTCGATCGCGGTGGAGTGCGACCACTTCGGCTCGTAACGGGCCTTGGTGTTGGAGGCACGGTACTTCCAGGCGAAGGCGAGGGTCATGATGATGACCGGCACGACGACCAGCAGCATCAGCACGGTGGCCGTGATCAGAAGGGTCTTCTGGTCGTGGCCGACCTGGCCCTTCGGGGCCAGAATGGCCGAGCTGCAGCCCGTCATGAACACGGACAACGCGAACAGCAGGCCCGGGCGCAGCCAGCGCCCAAGGGATTTCAACGGAATCATCGGTCGATCCAATTGCGTAGGGAATGCCTTCTCAAGCGCGCCCCTCCGGCCAAAGCCGGGTGTACCGCTCCCAAGGGGGCGGCACGGAGGACGTTCATGTCAGCCCCCTAATTTTATGCCGTCACGCACCATTTAAGAAAGGCATTGACAATGATCTGGCGCAGGAAAGGCCCGAAAACGGCTGCGACACGTTGTCGCACTGCGCGCAGACCGCCCGGATCAGCACAGCCGGAGCGACATGTATAGACATGAATCGTTCACGGCAGCGATCGGTGCAACTGGCCCTGCCCGGCCGCCCGACCCACCCGAACCCGCCCTCACGCGCGCACGCGGACACACTCCGAATGAACACCGGACAGTCGGGCCCGGGCACATGGCCGTAGGGCACCGGGCCGCCTGACGCCGTAGGGTCGGTTCCCAAACGACCGCCCATGCACCACCCACACCCGGTAACGCATGAAACCCGATCAAAACCGCTCTTGATCTCCCCCGCCCCACCCGCCACTCGCGCCCACCGGACCGATTACGACGCCCCGAACCACCCTCCAAACCAAATGATGCACGTCGGCGAAAAATAAATTTTGTGCCCTGGCTCACACCCAAACGCCGCAATTCCCGCGTTTCCGTGCCACACCCGACAACCAGTAGATACAGCCTACTGAAATCGCAAACCCAACAGACACAAACGATTTCGCTTCTTCGTCGTCCGCGTGCAAGGTTCTCCCCGGAGCTCAAAACTCCGAACACCGAAATAATGGATGTCCCATGTCGGGAGGGTGGCTAATACAAGACCCTTCACGGGGGAATACACCCGCCGTCCGGTGTTCACGGTTTTGACCTCCCGACGCCCTCGCCCTCACCGGCGAGGGCCATTCCCTGTTGGAGGAGCGAAGATGAAACCCAAACCCGTCCAGTGGCCCGAAGACGAAGAAGAAGTCGTCCTGCTGCTACCCCGCTGCGCACCCAGCTATTCCCCCAGCTACTTCCACAACGTGCGCGCCGTGCCCCAGATCGGCGAACAGGACCGCGATCACTTCGGCCCGCTCCCCTTGGTGACCCTGCGCGGCGCCTGGCTGCGCAAGTTCGGGTTCGAAGTAGGCGTGCACGTAAGAATCGAAGCCACTCCCGGGCAGATTCTCCTGCGCCCGCTGTGGAATGACGATCCGCCCGTGCGCGAGAATATCGAGAAGCCCGTCGTGCGCTATGTCGAAGTGGAAGATCGGTAACCTGGGACTGATTGACAGCCACCAGATACTGACCTAGCGTCCGAGCTGCCGTTCCCGCGTCCAGACACCAGGAAGTCTCAATGAACGTAATGTTGATTGGCGGTTCGCTTTTGATTGGAACGATTCTGCTGAGCTCGATTCCGCAGGCGGCCACGGCCGCCGCACCGGTTGAACAGACCTCGTTGGCAGTAACGCAGATTTCAACGGACGTCGACAAGACGTCCTTTGTCGAGCGGCTTACCGCGACCTTCCAGACAATGGCCGCCTCGGAATCCACCGAGGCACGTGCCGCAGGCATCCAGTACCTGGACGCCATCAAACAACCTGGCATTTCGGGCCTGATCGAGCAGTTCTCCTACCCGCTCGATGCAGGCGGATCGAGCGTGATTGCGAAAACCACGGATGCTCCCTGGCAGCCGGGATCGACCCGGGTAAGCCAGTGGTGCGGAAAGAGCAGTGGCTACCTCCGTGTCTACCAGGTGACAGAGAAATACATGGAAACCAAGCGAAACGGCAGTTCACGCTCCTGGGTACCGGTGCAGAACAGCGCGACGATGGTTGCAACCTGTCCCGACAAGCTGGCCTGATCCCTGCGGGCGAGCCTAGGCAGCAACCACCCTGTTCTGGCATTCCGCCCCGCTGGCGAAATCGCACAGGTTGCGCAGGGTGATGCTGCAGATTTCCTGTAGGGCTTCAACCGTAAAGAAGCCCTGGTGCCCGGTAACCAGCACATTCGGGAAGGTCATCAGGCGCTGGAAGAGATCGTCATCGATGATCTCGCCGGAAAGATCCTGGAAGAACAGCGCGCTTTCCTGCTCGTACACATCAATGGCCAGGTGGCCAAGATGCCGCGACTTCAGCGCGCGCACCACCGCATCAGTGTTCACCAAGGCGCCGCGCGAGGTATTGACCAGCATCGCGCCGGACTTCATCAACCCCAGCGATTCCTCGTTGATCAGGTGATGGGTCTGCGGCGTAAGCGGGCAATGCAGCGACACGATGTCCGAGCGGGCCAGCAGTTCCTCCAGCGCCACGTACTGGCCCACCGCCGAGAAGTCTGGCGACGGGTAAGGATCGTTGCCCAGCACGGTGCAGCCCATCCCGTTGAAAATACGCGCCGTCGCCAGCCCGATCTTGCCGGTGCCCACGATGCCTACGGTCTTGCCGTGCAGGGTGCGGCCCAGCAGCCCATCGAGCATGAAGTTGCCCTCGCGCACCCGGTTGTAGGCGCGGTGGGTCTGCCGGTTGAGGGTCATGATGAGCGCCAGCGCATGCTCGGCCACCGCTTCGGGCGAGTACGCCGGCACCCGGGCCACCAGCAGCCCCAATTCCGCGGCAGCCACCAGATCCACGTTGTTGAACCCCGCGCAGCGCAGCAGGATCGCCCGCACCCCCAGCCCATGCAGGGCCCGCAGCACGGGCGCATCCAGGCGGTCGTTGACGAACACGCAGACCGCATCGAAACCCTGGGCCAGGCCGGCGGTCGTGGCGTCCAGCGCCGCATCGAAATAGGCCAGCTCAAACCCCTGCCCAGCGTGGTCGCGCGCATTCGCTTCATCGAGGAAACGGCGGTCGTACGGGCGGGCACTGAAAACGGCGGTTTTCATTGGATAACCTTGGGCATGCGTGATCCCCAGTAAACCAGAACCCCGCACAGGATAGAAACTCCCATGCAACCGGTCTGGCGCAAGCGTCTGCTGACGGCCGCTACGGCCGCGCCGTCGTGCCACCACCGCCGATCTTGAGCCGCTTGACGGCAAATACCCCCCCGATCATCAGGTCGCCATTCTCCATGACCGTAGTGATGCCACCCAAGGCGTTCCAACGACGGCTGTCGTCCGGGAAAACCCAGCGCGACTTGATCTCGCCCGTCGTCCAGTCCAGGCCCACATACTGGTAGACGCCCTTGTCCTTGTGCGCGGCGTACAGCAGCCCGGTTGCGGCCGAGACCACCGGCACCATGATGTCGGTGTTGTCGACCTCATGGTTGATCCAGGCCTTCTCGAACGCGTCTTTGTCCGGGTTCCAGTTGAACTTCTGTATGCCAATCGGCGCCGGCCGGGTGATCCCGCCGGTGAACGCATTGCCCGGACCCGCCGGGAGCGGTTTGGGATACGTACTGTTGAGGAATGCGACGCCGTATCCCAACACATTGGGTGAGGGCTCGATGGTCATCTGGCTGATATCGATGCGGATCTGGTCGGCGATACGGTTGGACTGGGTGCCCGGCTTCTGCTGGAAGCCTGCCGGAATCGCGTCGCGCCAGAACGCCACTGCGTTGCTGCCGGTTTCGGCCGCATCGGCGATCACGATCAGTTTGTCCGGGTCGCTGCCGAATCCCATCAATGTCGGGGTGGTGCCCGAGCCGCGCGAGATCGCACCCATCGCCAAGGCTTTTTCGCCGGGCATGGAATCGTAGGCGGACGACCAGGCGCCGTCCTTTTCGTCGGTGGACAAAGTGGTCCCATTCCAGATCACCTTGTTCATGTGCTTCTCGGTGACCACGTAGATGCCATTGTTCTCATCGATCACGATGCTGTTGTCGACGGCCTCGCCATTGAAGGTCACTGACGCCTTCACGTTCAGATCCCGGTCCAGGATGATCAACGCTCCCGGCGCGGCGGCTGCCAGGAAGCCGTCGTACGTCATGTTCAGGCCGATGATGCGGGTAACCGACCTGGCGACGTTTGCCGGCAGGCCCTTGGCTACGTCGGCCGTCTTTACGATCCGCGGCGGGTCACCGACTAGGTTGCCATCGGTTGTCTTGAGCACGTGGGTGCCCCCGTACACGCAGTAGTGGTTGCCGTCGCGATCAAACAGGTTGTACACCCCGTTGATGCCGCTTTCCATGTTGAGGCCGGCGGCACCCAGCCCCTTCAGCGCATCCAGAATCTTCGTCTCGTCCTTGGCCCGGTAGGCGGCGTCCAGCTGGGTCAGTGCGGCATCCAGCGCAGTGGGCGTAGCCATCGCGGCGGATTTTTCGAACCCGGGGTAAGGCAATAGTCCGCCCACCGCCTCGAACGCGTCACCGGTCACGCGGATCTTCTGCACACCCACCGCACCGCTGGCAAAGGCGATCACCTCCCCGCCCACCCGCTTCATGGTGGGATTGGAGGTGATCAGCGTGGGCACGGTCGCTACGTCCGCCGCAGTCAGGTTCCTGCTGCCGACAGGCCCTGCGATCAGCACTGAATCGGTTGCCGCTGGATTGAAGTGGGAGGTCGGGTAGACGCTCTCCGCCAGCCACGGGTTCGGTGGCGGCATGTTGGGTGGTGTTGCTGCAGGCGGCTCCGCGGGGCCGGCAGCCGCAGGTGCTGGGGTGGGAGTTGTGCTCGTGGTCTCGCGGTTGCATGCCTGAAGAAGCAGCGCGAGGATCAAACCCAGACCTACAGCCGGAGCCGCGTCCCACATCCTGGTCGCCATCTGCGACTTCCTCTACTGGCCTTGACGAATGCCCAGCTTCCTCCGGGCCAACCGATGTCGCCTCAGCAAAGGCACGGTCGGTCGGCCCGTATTTTTACTTAACGGCCGTGTGAGGGTGGCAGTCCGCTGCCACCTGTTCATGGGGCCGGACCAGCGCACACCCCTTGAGCAACGGGAGGCGGAGCGCAGGGAAGGACGTCGAGACTGGTGGAAGCGCGAACCACCGCCAAGCGGTTGAGGATGCGGCTTGAAGGGCAGGCGCCAACGGCGCGGCATCCACATGCCCCTGATCAGGCATCGGCTAAGCTTCCCGCCTGACCTGAAGACGGACCCCACTGCATGCCCTCTCCCCCCTCACGAGCCGGATGTGCCTTGTGCCGTGATGCGGAGCCGCTGCCGTTCGACTTCAGCTACGCGTTCCAGCCCATCGTCGACATACAAGCGCGCGAGGTGTTCGCGCACGAAGCGCTGGTACGCGGTCCAACGGACGAACCTGCCGACACGGTGCTGTCGCGCGTGACCGCCGAGAACCGGTATTCGTTCGACCAGGCGTGCCGTGAGAAGGCCATCCGGATCGCGGCGGGGTTGCAGCTGCCGTCCTGTCTTTCGATCAATTTCCTGCCCAATGCCATTTATCGGCCGGAAGTATGCATTCGCTCCACCCTGCAGGCGGCCGAGCGGTATGGCTTTCCGGTAGAGCGGATCATCTTTGAGACCGTGGAGGGCGAGCAGGTCAGCGACGGCAAATGGCTGGCCGAGATCCTGAGCGAGTACAAACGTATCGGCTTCAAGACGGCGATTGATGATTTCGGCGCGGGCTTTGCCGGCCTCAATCTGCTGGCCGATTTCCACCCGGATATCGTCAAGCTGGATATGGCGTTGATCCGGGGCATCGACCATAGCCGGTCACGACGCGCGATCGTGGCCGGGGTGATCTCCATGTGCGACGAGCTGGATATCGAGGTGATCGCCGAAGGAATCGAAACCGCGGATGAGGCGCGATGCCTTTCCGATCTTGGCATCCGCCTGATGCAGGGCTATTGGTTTGGCCGCCCACGATTCGAGCAGGCCGCTGGCGAGGCTGACATTCCCTGGGGCGTCTGACGGCGCGGACTGCGGCCCTGACGCCGAGGTTAACAGCGGCCGGTCGAAACCCAGGCACGCGCCGATGTGTCATGGACCCGCATGCCAGCCTGGCCTAGTATCGGCAGCTGCCGAATGCCCATGACTGGATGTGCGTGAACAGCTTTGAAAGATTCAATGGCCGCCGTAGCGGCAAGGGCAGTCAGGTCGCCATCCTTGCGCATGGCTTCGGAACCGACCAGACGGCCTGGCGCGCCCTGCGCCCGTGGTTCGAGGCGCGCTACGAGGTAGTGTCGTTCGACCTCGCCGGTTGCGGACCCAACGGCGCCGACACCTACGATTTCGACCGGCACGGTTCGTTGTTCGGCTATGCCGACGACCTGCTGGAGATCATGGACGACCTGGCGCTGCGCGACTGCGTGTACGTCGGCCACTCCATGAGCGGCATGATCGGCGCGGTGGCCGCGGTGGCCCGCCCGGAACTGTTCGACCGGCTGGTCACCGTTGGGGCTTCGCCGCGTTACCTGGATGACACCGGCTACACCGGCGGCTTCCAGGCAGCGGATCTGGAGAACCTGTTCGACAGCATGAGCGCCAACTATCAGGCCTGGGTGGCCGGGTTCGCGCCGATGGTGGTGGGCGTGGACAACGGGCAGGTGGTGGCCGACTTCTCACGCACGCTGTTTCAGATGCGCCCGGACATCGCGCTCAATACCTCGCGCACGATCTTCAATTCCGATATGCGATCGCTGGCCGCGCAGCTGACCCGACCTGTGCACGTGATCCAGACCGCGGTCGACATGGCCGTACCGGTGCAGGTCGGTCATTGGCTGGAAGCGGCCATTCCGACCGCCACGCTGGATATCATCGATGCCGAGGGGCATCTTCCGCATATGACCGCCCCCGATGAAGTCATCCGTATCCTCGAGCGCCGCCTGGCGGGCAACGTGGCATGAGCACTACCGACAGCGACGCCCTCGCCGGCCTGTGCCACTTCGCCCAGCTCGCTTCCGGTGCGGATCTGGTCATGGCGGTGGAGATTGAAGCCAATGGCTGGGCGGGTTGGGCCGCTTCATTCCCGGCCATGCCTTTTTCCGGATTCAGCCTGGCCCGTAGCGGCATCCTCGAGCACGGCTGGTCGGGGGAACCCGTCGCTGCCGCCGGATTCCGCCTGCCCACGGCCCTGCTGCATGGATTGAACGGTCCACCGGCGCGGCTGCTGTTCGTGCCCGCGCCGTCCCTCGGCGCACCGCTGAGCGGCCTGCTGGTGCTGTGGAAGGGCGAACCGTCCGCCACGCATTTGACCCCACAGGTTCCGCTGCTGGCCACGAGCGTCGCCCGGCTGCTGTCGGCCCGGCGCGAAAAGCTGCGCGAAGTGACGGTGCAGAACCAGTTCATCGATCTGGTCGAGAGCGTGCCCGCCGGGATCGTGCTGATGGAAGGCGACGGCGTGAGCGCGGTGATCAACGAGCGTGCCGGTGACCTGCTGGGCTGCCCGCCCGGTAACCACCGCGCGCGCGACCTTGCCAAACCCATGCGTACCCTTCGGCAGCGGTGCGACAACCACGCCGAGCTTGAGCAGGCGTACGGCGCGCAGGTGGGCAATGTCAGTTTTGCTTCCACCTTGAACTGGGCGCTGGGCGAACGCACGATCGAGGTGGACACCCATCCCGTACGTGGGAACGGCGAATACGGCCGCATCTGGCTGTTCACCGACGTGACCGCCGAACTTTTAATGGCCGCCGAGCTGCGCCGCCTGGCCGCCTCCGACCCGTTGACCGGCATTCCCAACCGGCGCCACTTTGAGGAGCGCTCCGCGCAGATCATCGCCGCACGGGAAGCCACCGGTCATTCGGTGGCCGTGCTGATGGTCGACGTCGACCATTTCAAGAAAATCAACGACAGCCACGGTCATCCTGCGGGCGATGAAGTGCTGAAGGTAGTAGCCAAGCGCTGCCGGGAGGCGCTGCGCGAGCGCGACCTGTTCGCCCGCTTTGGCGGGGAGGAGTTTGTCGCGCTGCTGGCGGCGCCTGCCGTCGAGGACGCGCCCGCGGTAGCCGAACGGATGCGGCAGGCCGTGGCCGCCACGCCGATTGATGTTGGCGATGCGCGCATCAATGTGACGGTGAGCATCGGGGCCGCACTGGGTGAGGCGCTGCCGGGGAGTAACCAGCCGCTGCTGGCCGAATTGATCGCGCGCGCGGATGAGGCGCTTTACCGGGCCAAGGCGGGCGGGCGTAACCGGGTCAGCATGGCGGAGGAACAGGCTTAATCGCTCGTTGATGCAGTTGCTGGATAGATTTGCTCCGACCGGCCATTGAAGGCCCTCCATCTGCCCCCACTGCTGTATCACCGCCTTGGGAAGCCCCTGATGCCGAAGATCTCCAGAGCCAAACTGCTGGCCGCCACCACCGCTGTGGTGGTCCTGGTACTCGCCTGCAATCTTGAGCTGCTGCCGCTGGCGCTGTTGGTGGACACCGTAGGGGTGGACGTCCTGGCGCTGCTGCTTGGCGCGCAATTGGTGGCCGTGCTGCCATGGCTTCGCGCGCATACGACGGCAACCTTGCGAATCACCGGCCTCGCCGGCGGCGCGATGGCTGCCGGACTCATGGGTGGCTACCTGCGGCAGCTGGTTTTCTTGAAGCGTCTGGAGGCGTCACGCCCCTGGAGGCGCTAGCCCGGCATCAACTGGATCGGCCTGAGCCGCGCATACACCCACACCGCGAAACCGCAGGGTGCCAGGATTTTCATCCGAAAGACTGAAACTGCCTGGCGCCCCGTAACGGGTGCGCCCCCCGGACGCAGCCGTGGCCATGCACAGCACCACTTTCACTTGGGCACGCGTTGACAGCTGGCGCGCTCCCTCTCCATCACTTGCCGGGGCGGCGGCGGGAATTGACGAAGAGGACGACGGCCACGATGGCTGCAGCCGGGATCGCCAACATGACGAGCACGATCAGCCAATGCCAGAGTGAGAAGCTTCCCATGTGGTCATTTCCCTTGAAGTAGATTCCAACCTTAGCCCGAATTGAGCACGCATTCGAGATCCTTGGGTCGACGGCAACGCTGGGGGCCTGTGGGTTGAGTCAGATATCCGACATCAGTTCCAGCATCCCGTCCGTGAAGCGCTTCCGTGTTTCGGATGATTTCGGGCCGTTTGACATTGAGAGGATCGTCTCCCGCGACACTGCGAACGCCTCTAGCGTGGCGGTACAGACGTCTTCCAACAGTGGCTCTTTTGCCAGCGGAGGAGAGGCAATGGCGAACTTTCCTCTCGGAAAACCCTCATCAGGAAAGCCCATGGACTTCGGCGTTAGACCAGGCAAGCGCGGCATGGTATCGATCACATCCGCCACCTTGGTCAACCATTGCGAGCCTGGTCCGATCGCCTTCAACAAAAACCAGACGACGCCGATCAATCCGTAAAGGCGCTCCTTCGCACGCAGATCCAGATTCAGCTCATTGAAATAGCCACGGCGCGGCAGCATGAGAACACGCGGATTGGGTCGATTGCTTAAACGTGCATGATGCGCGCAGCGGTTCCGGAGCACGTTCAGATTGATTAGCCAGTTGTCCACAACATTTCTCTCAACAACGCCAAGACGTTCGCAGATGCTGTCCTGGTGACTTGGATTCAATATGCTGTAGAACTTTGAGATCGCGCCGAAGTCCCACGCTTCGCTGGCAACCCATATCGGAATCGGCTTTCCCGCCTTGAGGTGCGAGCGGATGCTTTCCTCGTGGCTCTGGGCTATCAATTTTTCGTGCCGGTCCAACCAGCCTTCATACAGCGGCAGCATGCCGGGCGGATTACCTGGTTGGGCCACCAGGGCTGACTTCACGACATTTGCACGATCCAGATGGGCAAGAGGATCATGTCGCCCCAACTCGTGTGCAATGACGGTCCTCAAATGGATTTCGATGCGCTCCAGTGCATCTCCCATCAGCACTCTGAGGGATTTATCCATCAGGTAGAACTGGAATACGGCCTCGAATGAGGTGTCGGCCTGAAACTCATCCAGCTGATGAAATACTTTTCCCCGCTCGTTGCGCTCTATCCAGAAACGCCGGGAAGAGTGCCAATAGCCCGAAAGATGGTAGTAGCCCACCTGTGCGATTTTACGTATCGCCCTGTCTCTGTCGCCGATGATCATCCCTCGCGATTCAAGGATGTCGACCAGATCGGGATAATCCTTGAACGGCTTTACCGCAATGGCGGGTGTCTTGGCTTCTGTCACGTCCCGGTGATCCGAATTTCAGGCAAAAAAAAGGCCAAACCGTCACTGACGCTGGGTCAGGAGGGGATTTGGCTCTGTTGGCCGGGATACTATGTTAGGTGGACCTGCCAGTCAACTGTCATTGTGACTGCAAGGAGCGCAGCATTTTTGACAGGTCAAATGCGACCTTGCGCAATTGAAGAGGCGGTTTCCGACGTAGTCCCGTGAGGTCGAAACACTGAAAACGAAAAGCCCCGACCAAGGCCGGGGCTTTTGCTGCAACTGGTGCCGGAAATAGGAATCGAACCTACGACCTACGCATTACGAATGCGCCGCTCTACCAACTGAGCTATTCCGGCTGAGCAGGCAATTCTAAGGGGGTGGGCGCCGGGGGTCAATCTGCCTTGGCGGAACCGCCCCGGCCGGCTGAACGGGCCCTACCGAGCCGCAGGGCGGCCAAGCCTGCCCCCTCCCCTCACTGCGCGGAGAACTCGACCTTCCAGCTGCCATCCCGCAGCGCGAAGATGCTGGAATCGGCGGCCAAGCACAGCACCGGTGCCTCGACACCCACTCGCATGGGTTTGCAGTTGAAAGGCGCTTCGCCGGTCATGTCCCAGTCGTTCTTCTGCGACGAATAGGCATAGAGCTCCCAGACCCCACCCCAGGTATTGACGTTCCAGCGAGTCGCCCAGCCTGAGGCAGCGGTATCCATCTGCACATCGTAGATGACATAGGGCGGCCGGCCGATCTGCTGCCAGCTCTCGCCACGATCCGTCGAGTAATAGACCTTCGAGAAGGCTCCCTGGCTCCAGAGCGCCGCGAGCACCCCCGTGGAAGGGTTGACCCGTAGTGAGGACGTCCGCTCCCTGGGCGCGATGGACTTCCAACGCCCGGTGGCCAGATCGAGTCGCTGCGGCGTGTTGCCCGCCAACAGATAGTAGTCGCTGCCCGCCAGTTGTCCCTGCGCGCCCAGCCAGCCCCACATGTCTTTTCCCTCCAACGACAACTCGCGGGAGAGCGTCAGGTCACCCAGGTCATCGCGCTGCGCGACGTACACGCGAAGGCGCATTGCCTTGGCCGGTGGCTGCAGTCGCGGCGCCAGCGGGATGCGCCCTGGTACAAAAGCATCGGCATTTTCTGCGGTGGTCACGACCCAGCGGCCGCCCGCGTGATCGATGTCCACAACCGAGCGCATGCTGCCCAGCGCCGCGAGCTCGGCCCAGGTGGAGCCGCCATCGCGGCTTTCGCGGATGTAGCCGTCATCGCTCCCGCTAACCAGGCGTCCGTCGTGCGCCTCCACCGCCATGATCTTGCGCACGGTGTCCATGCCGACGTTGCTCCACTGGCCGTCCCGCGTGCGCTTGCGCAGCTGCCCGAAGTCGGCAGGAAAATACATGGTGCCGTCGGCGAGAATGGCTGGCTCGTCCTGTACCGGTACGGTGACTGTTCGGATCAGGCGGAGAAACGCATCAGGATCCTTGGCCGATGTCAGCGCTTCAATCGTGGACGTCTTGTTGACCTTGCGATCATAGGCCATCAGCAGATTGACGATGGGGCCCAGCCCGGTATCCGGATTACCCGCCTCCATGGCCGGCGACAGCGACAAGGTGGCAGGGCGGAGCGGTACGGGGTCGGTCAGCAGCGAGGCGAACGGTTGCGCCGCTGCGGCCACCCTTCCCGGATGATCGTCATGGGTGAGAGGGACGACCACGGTCTTGTAACCACCCACATTCACGGCAACGTAGTCGCCCAGATCCGTGACCCGGCCAGGCTTGACCTCGAAGGTCGGGCCGTCCTTCCACGGCAGAAAGCCCCATCCCGTAATACGATAGTTGCCCGCCGGCAACCACATGCCCAGCGCCTGCATGCTGGCAACGGCCGGAACGGCGGCCGCCATGTCGATACGGATCTCGCGCTTGCTGCCCACCGGGCTGACAACGAGTACATCGCGCCCGCCCTTGGAGAACGACGCATAGGCATAGCCATGGGTCGCCACCAGTTTGGCCGGTTCCTGTGGTGCACTCACTGCGACACCCGGCACTGCGAACAGCAGAACCGCCGTCAACAACGTGCTGCGCATACGATCTCTCCCTGAAGTCCGGTCACACCGACCGGCAGGCTCAAACGACACTGGAATGAGCGACATCCTTGAAGGCACGACGCTCCCCAGCGACGTGCCCACGGGAGATGGTAGCGGGTTCGTCTGACTGCGTGAAGATCGCGCATCGAGGCGCGACGGTTCAGCCCGAGCCACCCCGCGTTGACGTGACCGCCCGTAAAGTGCGTGGACCATCATCTGGAGGCCCCGCATGCCCCCCTGTGCCCGCCTGCCCGGCCTGCTGATCGCCTCATTGCTGTTCGCCACCACGGCTGCGGCCGAGGTCACTCTGCCTGCGCCGCCTGACCAGCAGTGGCAACCCCTGTTCCAGCAGGTCCAGCGCGCCCACCTGTTCAAGGACCAGAAGACGTTCGCCGATGCGGTGCCGAAACTGGATGCCGACGCACTGCTGGCCGAATGGGGCCAGGCCCAGGCGCAGCCGGGCTACACCCTGCCCGCCTTCGCGGCCACGCACTTCACCGTTCCCACGGAGTCAGCCGCCTACGTGCCACCAGCCGGGGAAACCCTGCGAGCGCATATCGAGGGGCTGTGGCCGGTGCTGACCCGGACCACCGACACCGTGGACCCGCGCGGCTCGCTGCTGCCGCTGCCCAAGCCGTATGTGGTGCCCGGCGGGCGCTTCCGCGAGGTGTATTACTGGGACAGCTACTTCACCCTGCTTGGCCTGGCCTCCAGTGGCCGCTGGCAGCAGGTGCGCGACATGGTGGACAACTTCGCCTGGCAGCTGGACCAGTACGGGCATATTCCCAATGGCAACCGCAGCTATTACCTGAGCCGGTCGCAGCCGCCGTTCTTCAGTTTGATGGTGGATCTGCTGGCTATGCATGAGGGGGATGACGCGTATCGCCGGTATCTGACGCAGCTGCGCACCGAGCATGCGTTCTGGATGCGTGGGGCGGAAGGGTTGGCGCCCGGTGCGGCCAGTGAGCGTGTGGTGCGGATGAATGATGGAAGCGTCCTCAACCGCTACTGGGATGCGAGGGCGGTGCCGCGTACCGAGTCGTGGACGGATGATCTGGCGACGGCCGCCACGGTGCCGGATCGCGCGCCTTCGCAGGTGTATCGCGATCTGCGGGCCGGGGCGGAATCGGGGTGGGATTTCAGTTCGCGGTGGTTGGTGCATCCGGCGGAGCTGGGGAGCATCCATACCACCGAGATTGTGCCGGTGGATCTGAACAGTCTGCTGTTCCATCTTGAGACGACGATTGCGCGGGCGAGTCGTGCGGCGGGGGAACGTTCTGTGGCGCGGGATTTCGCGCGGCAGGCGGAACGGCGCAAGCAGGCGATCAATGCGCTGCTGTGGGATGAGCGGCAGGGGTGGTATGCGGATCGGGATCTGGAGCGTGGGACGCCCCGCCCTGCGCTTACGGCTGCGGCGTTGTTTCCGCTGTGGTTACAGGTGGCCAGCCCTGTGCAGGCGCGGCGTACGGCCGAAGCGGTGCAAGCACAGTTGGTGCGTGCGGGTGGGTTGTTGACCACCACCGAGAACACCGGGCAGCAGTGGGATGCCCCCAACGGTTGGGCGCCGCTGCAGTGGGTGGCAGTAGATGGGTTGCAGCGCTACCAGCAGGACGCACTGGCGCGGCAGATCGGGGTGCGCTTCCTGCGCACGGTGCAGACGGTGTATGACCGCGACGGTAAGCTGGTCGAGAAGTATGTCGTGGATGGCTCAGCCGGCGGAGGGGGGGGCGGTGAGTACCCGTTGCAGGATGGATTTGGGTGGAGCAACGGGGTGGCGTTGGCGTTGTTGGATCGGTTGTGTGATGAAGGGAAGCGGTGTGAGTCGGCGGGGGATGTTGGGGAGTGATCACGCGAAGAGCGCATCTCCGGCCGGGGTCATGCGTTACAGCAGTAATTGGCGAAGTCGGCAGTCGTTTGGGAACCGACCCTACCAGGGCCGTGCCATGCCAGCAGCTTAGGTAACGCCCCACCACAGCCGCGCCATGCAGGCTGCAACGCCAGTCGTCCGACCCCAGTCATCCCACCAGGTGCGTGCGAGCCGTTATCGCACCGAGCGGGCTATGCAGTATTGCGCTGCGTAGTAGGTGCTTAGTACGCACAGGGTTGCGGCTGGGAGGCCGCCGCCGAAGCGGTCCCAGGCCAGTACCGAGTCGCTGATGACGAACAGGACTGCGCCGATTGCGGCCCAGCGGGTGCTTGTGGGTGCGGATGGGGTTGCTGCGTTGTTCGACCACGCACGCGCCAGGACGAGTGTAGCCATCAGCGCGAGCACGACCACGTAGACCACTACCGGGATGCGCAGGTCGGTGGGAAGCAGCGGCCATAGGCCGGCCAGGTTGATGCCGGCGAATACAGCCAGCAATGCAGCTGCGAACAGCAGTCCGCGCCCTGCCCTGAAGCCTTCGCGGAAGGCGACGATGTAGCAGACGTGCGCGAGCAGGAAGGCAATCAGGCCAGGCACGAAGGCGTCGAACGGCAGCATCAGGGCGATGTCGCCGATGCAGGAAAACGCCATTCCAAGCAGGATCGCGCGGGCGTAGTTGCGGTGGGCGGAGGGCGTGTCGGCTGCCGACCAACGGTCGGCACTACGGAGCGCCATGGCTGCTATCAGCAGCGTGGCCAGCGGTTTGGCGATCCAGTGCAGCCAGCGGCCGTCGCCGTCGAGCGACGCGCCGACGATGGCGGCAGTTGCCGCCAGCAGAATCGGCACGTCGCGGCGCAGGTTCATCGCGCTTTCCAGAGCTCGGCCAGGCGGTCGGGCTTGCCCGCGATGCGCTGCAGCGAGGGGTACTGCAGGCCGCCGTGGTAATCGAGCTTGACGGTGTCGATGCGGTCGAAGTTGCGCACCAGCAGGGTGAGCGGTGCCTTGTCGGTCTTGGCGGCGGCGACGGCGTCCTTCAGGTCCTCGCCCTTGAACACGCGGCCGTTGAGCGCGAGTACGCTCATGCCCGGGGCCAGGCCGGCGTTGAAGGCGGGGCTGTCCCACAGCACGTCGGTGATGGCGCCGCCGTCGGTGACGGCCACGCCCAGCGAGTACAGCAGGTTGGTGTTCTTGGCGCGGGTTTCCTGCGCTTTGAAGGCGTCGTTCGGGGTATCGGTGTAGACCAGCTTCCAACCCGCCGCTTCCAGCCCGCCGATGAGCGGGCCGTGGCCGTCCAGGCGCTCACGCAGGAAGCTGGCCCAGTCGTACGGGGCGATGCCGTTCAAGGTGCTGACCACTTCATCGAACGTATACGGGTTCACGTTCCAGTCGCCGTCGTGCATGCCGAAGAAGGCCTTGGCGAAATCATCGATGCTGCGCTTGTTGCCGGTCAAGACGCGCAGCTTGCCTTCCACGTCCAGCCACACCATCTGCCCGCCGGAGTAGTAGTCCTCGCTCATCTGGTAATTGCGGAACGCCAGGGCGCGGCGCTGGGCGATGGTGGGGTCGTTGGTGGTGTCCTGCAGGTTGCGCCAGGCCAGGCCGGGGCGGCCACGGTCGTAGGTGGCTGCGACATTCGCGAGCATGTCGCGGGTCTGGTCGGTGCTCCACAGGCCCGAACGTGCGGCCAGCACGTGGCCCCAGAACTGGGTCTGGCCTTCGTACAGCCACAGCAGGCTGTCGCCCATGGGCACGTTGAAGTTGGCGGTGGTCAGGTCGGCGCCACGGCGGTACTTGCCGTTCCAGGAGTGGTTGAATTCGTGCGGCAGCAGGTCGCGTCCGAGCCAGGTCTTGTCCCACTCGGTGAAGTAGCCGGTATCGCCGCTGTTCTCGCTGGAGCGCTGGTGCTCCAGGCCGATGCCGCCGAGCTTGCTGGTGAGCGCGAGCAGGAATTCGTAGCGGTCGAAGTGGCGTGCGCCGTAGAGCTTGTACATCTGCTGCACGAGTGCGCGGTGCGCCTGCAGCTGTTCGGGCTTGGCCACCAGTGATTTGGCGTCGTCGGCGAACACGTTGAGGTGCACGGGTACCTTGGCGCCGGGGTCGAGGTCGAACTGCTGGTAATGGCGGCCGGCGAACAGTGGCGAGTCCACCAGGTGGTCGTAGCTGATGGGCTTGAACACCACGGTGTCGCCATCGCGGCGCTCGGTGTCCAGCGCGGTGGCGTAGGCCCAGCCCGGCGGCAGGGTGACGCTGGCCTGGGCCTGGATGTTGCGGGTGATCACGCCGGCCGGGTACAGCGAGTTGGCGTTCCACTGCAGGTTGAGCATTTCCGGGGTCATCACCACGCGGCCCTGCCCTGCGCCCTGCGAGGAAAGGAAGTTGAAGTTGGCGACGACTTCACTGGCGCCCTGCGGCACGTCCACGGTGAAGGCGTACACGTTGTACGGGTCGCGCTTCCACGCCAGCGGTTTGCCGTTGGCGGTGACCACCAGGCCGGCGAGCTTGTCGATGGGGCCGCTGGGGGAATGTGCGCCGGGCAGCCACTGCGGGTACAGCAGGGTGAGCGGGCCCGGTTGGGCTGGCACGGTGGCCTTGACCTTGAAGATGCGGCGGCCGATGTCGCGTGCGTCCACGTCGATGCGCAGCGTGCCCGGGAAGGCGACGTCCTGCGGCGGGGGTGTCTGCGCGTGCACGCCGGTGGTAGTGGCGGCGAGAAGCACGGAGAGGACGGCGGCACGCAGTTTCATCGAAGACGGTTCCGGCATACGAAAGGATCGATGCTAGACCTGCGTGGGGCACAGCCCCATGGCCAAAGGTCATGCCTTCGCCGCGTGGGGAGCTGTCATCGGCGGTCGATCGGGATGCGACCCTACCAGCCGGTGGCCAACATTCGTCGCACGTTCGGCGCGCACGGTTGATTGATCCCGCTCCCGATGGGCACGTAACAATTCGTAGGTCCGGCCGTTGGCAGGACACCGCGCGCAGCGCGGCGCAAGCGTCCAGCCGCGCGCGACCCCGGCGGCCACAATCCCTCCGGCGTTTAAACGTTCCGAAGACATCCGCCAGGAGTTCGTGACCCCTGATCGAAAGGCTGCCGGCCAACGGCCGGCGCTACCGTCAGCTGATGAGGCGCAGCCTCAGCTCCTTGGGCAACGCAAACACCATCGATTCGGGCTCGCCTTCAAGTTCGCCGACGCCGGTGGCACCCAGCTCCTTCAGCCGCTCGATCACGCCATCCACCAGCACCTGCGGCGCGGAGGCGCCGGCGGTGAGGCCGATGTGCTTCTTGCCCAGCACCCAGGCCGGGTCGATCTCGTCGGCGCCGTCGATCAGGTACGACTCCACGCCATCACGGCGCGCCAGTTCGCTGAGGCGGTTGGAGTTGGAGCTGTTCGGCGAGCCCACCACCAGCACCAGGTCGCAACGCTTGGCCAGGTCGCGCACGGCGTCCTGGCGGTTCTGGGTGGCGTAGCAGATGTCGTCGTTCTTCGGGCCCTGCATGGCCGGGAAACGCGCGCGCAGTGCGTCGATGATGCCGCGGGTGTCGTCCACCGACAGCGTGGTCTGGGTGGTGTAGGCGAAGTTGTCCGGCTGGTTGAGTTCCAGCGTGGACACCTGCTCCACATCTTCCACCAGGTAGATGGTGCCGCTGCCGGCTTCCTGCTTCCACTGGCCCATGGTGCCTTCCACTTCCGGGTGACCGGCGTGGCCGATCAGCACCACGTCGCGGCCGGCACGGCAGTGGCGCGCCACTTCGAAGTGGACCTTGGTCACCAGCGGGCAGGTGGCGTCGAACACCTTCAGGCCACGACGGTCTGCTTCCTGGCGCACGGCCTGGGAAACGCCGTGGGCGCTGAAGATCACCGTGTTGCCATCGGGTACTTCGTCGAGTTCTTCGACGAAGATCGCGCCGCGCTGCTTGAGGTCGTCCACCACGAAGCGGTTGTGCACCACTTCATGGCGCACGTAGATGGGCGCGCCCAGCGTTTCGATCGCGCGCTTGACGATCTCGATCGCACGATCGACACCGGCACAGAATCCACGCGGGTTGGCGAGCAGCACATCCATCAGACAGGTCTCCCGGCAGCGGCCGGCGGTGGGTTACGGGTTGGCATTATCCGCCTTTTTGGCGGCCTTGCCGTCGAACAGGCCGAACACCGCGATGCCGATGGCGCCGACCACGATCGCAGCATCAGCGATGTTGAACGAGGGCCAGTAGTGCTCACCCACGTACCACTGGATGAAATCGACCACGTGGCCGTGCACCTGGCGGTCGATAACATTGCCGATGGCCCCGCCGATCACCAGCGCGTACGGCACGGCGCTGCGCCAGTGCGCACGCGGGGTGCGCGACAGCCAGAACGCCATCAGGCCGCTGATGCCCACCGCCAGCGCGGTGAAGAACCACAGCTGCCAGCCACCGGCATCGCTCAGGAAACTGAACGCTGCGCCGGTGTTGTAGGTGCGGTACCAGTTCCAGAAGCCGTCGATGACGGCCACCGGCTGGTACTCGGGCAGGCTGGAGAGGACCCAGGCCTTGCTCCACTGGTCGAGGATGATGATGGCGGCCGACAGCACCAGCCACACCAGCGCGCTCGGGCGCGGACGCGGGGCGGCCATCAGAACCACTTCCGGTCTTCGCCGGCACCGTCGACGTTGCTTGCGCAACGACCGCACAGTTCCGGGTGGGCGGCCACGCTGCCGATGTCGGCACGGTAGTGCCAGCAGCGCACGCACTTCTGCTTGGTGGTCGGCTGGGCGCTGACGAACACCTCGTCGGTGGTCGCCGGGCGCACGCTGACATCGCCACTGATGAACAGGAAGCGCAGTTCCTCGGCCAGCGGCTGCCAGCGCGCGGCGGTTTCCTCGCTGGCGGCGACGGTGATTTCCGCTTCCAGCGCGGCACCGATGGCACCGTTGGCGCGCATCGGCTCGAGCACCTTGGCCACCTGCTCGCGCAGGGCCAGCAGCTGGTCGAAATCGGCGGCGTTGATCGCGGCATCGGCCGGCAGCGGCACCAGGCCTTCGTACCACGTGGCAAACAGCACGTTTTCCTTGCGCTCGCCCGGCAGGTAACCCCACAGCTCATCGGCGGTGAAGGTCAGGATCGGGGCGATCCAGCGGGTGAACGCTTCGGCGATGTGGTACATCGCGCTCTGCGCCGAACGGCGGCCGCGCGAGTCGGTCGGCATGGTGTACAGCCGGTCCTTGGTGACGTCCAGGTACAGCGAACCAAGGTCCACGCTGCAGAAGTTCAGCAGCAGCTGCACGATTTCGGCCATGTTGTAGCCGGTGTACGCCGCCTTGATCTTCTCCTGCACCTCCCAGGCGCGATGCACGATCCAGCGGTCCAGCGCGACCATGTCGGCCGGGGCCACCAGGTGCTGGGCGGGATCGAAACCGTCCAGGTTGCCGAGCAGGAAGCGCGCGGTGTTGCGCAGGCGCCGGTAGGCGTCCGCGTTGCGCTTGAGGATTTCCTGCGACAGCGACATTTCGTTGCTGTAATCGGCCGAGGCGATCCACAGGCGCAGGATGTCCGCGCCCAGGGTCTTCATGATGTCCTGCGGTTCGATGCCGTTGCCCAGCGACTTGGACATCTTGCGGCCCTTCTCATCCACGGTGAAACCATGGGTGAGGCACTGCTTGTAGGGCGCGTGCTTGTCGATGGCCACGCCGGTGAGCAGCGAGGACTGGAACCAGCCGCGGTGCTGGTCGGAACCTTCCAGGTACAGGTCGGCCGGCTTGCCGAAGCCACGCTCCAGCAGCACGCCTTCATGGGTGACGCCCGAGTCGAACCAGACATCGAGGATGTCGGTGACCTTCTCGTACTGCGCCGCTTCATCGCCCAGCAGTTCGGCGGCGTCCAGCGCGTACCAGACGTCGATGCCGCCGGCCTGCACGCGGTCGGCCACCTGCTGCATCAACTCGACGGTGCGCGGGTGCGGCTCGCCGGTTTCGCGGTGGGTGAACAGTGCGATCGGCACGCCCCAGGTGCGCTGGCGGCTGATGCACCAGTCCGGGCGGCCATCGACCATGCTGCCGATGCGCGCCTTGCCCCAGCTCGGGAACCAGCCGACGTTGTCGATGGCGGCCATCGCATCGCTGCGCAGGTTGGCCTTGTCCATCGAGATGAACCACTGCGGGGTGGCGCGGAACACCACCGGCGTCTTGTGGCGCCAGCAGTGCGGGTAGCTGTGCACGATTTCCACGAACGACAGCAGCGCACCGGAGTCGCGCAGCACGTCCACGATCAGCGGCTGCGCCTTCCACAGGTGCACGCCTGCCAGCACCACCTCGCCGGCCGGCGGGGTGGACGGCAGGTACACGCCACGGCCATCCACCGGGTTGATCTGGGCGGCGGTGTAGTTGTCCATCAGCCCGTACTGCTGGCTGACCACGAAATCTTCCTGGCCGTGGCCGGGGGCGGTGTGCACCGCACCGGTACCGTCTTCATCGGACACGTGCGCGCCGTTGAGCAGGGGGATGTCGCGCTGCGGGTAGAACGGGTGGGCCAGCAGCAGGTTTTCCAGTGCGGCACCGGCGGCATGGCCGTGCGCGACGACGTCTTCAACGCCATAGCGGCGCAGGGCGCGCTCGGCCAGGCTGGCGGCGATCACCAGCCAGCGACGCTTGCCGGCATGGGCCGGGCCTTCGACCAGGGCGTACTGGATATCCGCGCCCAGCGACACCGCCAGCGAGGCCGGCAGCGTCCACGGGGTGGTGGTCCAGATCGGCACGGCGACCTCGACATCGGCCGGCAGGCTCACGCCGAAGCGCGCGGCCAGTTGCGCCGAATCGCGCGCCACGTAGGCCACGTCGATGGCCGGTGAGGTCTTGTCCTGGTACTCGATTTCCGCTTCGGCCAGGGCCGAGCCACAATCGAAGCACCAGTGCACCGGCTTGGCGCCGCGCACGATGTGGCCGTTGGCGAAGATCTTCGACAGCGCGCGGATTTCATTGGCTTCGAAATCGAAGCTCAGGGTCTTGTACGGGTTGTCCCAATCGCCGATCACGCCCAGGCGCTTGAAGTCGCGGCGCTGCAGGTCGATCTGCTCTTCGGCGTACTCGCGGCACTTCTGGCGGAACTCGACGGCATCGAGCTTGACGCCGACCTTGCCCCACTTCTTTTCGACCGCGATCTCGATCGGCAGGCCGTGGCAATCCCAACCGGGCACGTAGGGCGCATCGAAGCCGGCCAGGTAGCGCGACTTGACGATGATGTCCTTGAGGATCTTGTTGACCGCATGGCCCAGGTGGATCTGGCCATTGGCGTACGGCGGGCCGTCGTGCAGCACGAACAGCGGGCGACCCTGCGCGTTTTCGCGCAGGCGGGCGTACAGGCCCTCGTCTTCCCAGCGCGACAGAATGCCCGGCTCGCGCTTGGGCAGGTCGCCGCGCATCGGGAATTCGGTGGCCGGCAGATGAAGGGTGGCTTTGTAGTCCTGGCTCACGCAGTGGCTCGCAATCTGTGTTCGGAAAGGATGTGACGGGCCTCATCGGCGTCACGGTGCATCTGGTCGGTCAATGCCGCCAGATCATGGAACTTTTCTTCGTCGCGCAGCTTGGCGACGAACTCAACCTGGATATGCCGACCGTACAGGTCGCCCTGGAAATCGAACAGGTGCGCTTCCAGCAGCGGCTCCACCCCGTCCACGGTCGGCCGGGTGCCGAAGCTGGATACCGACGGCCACGGCTGGTCGAACACGCCGTGCACCCAGGTGGCATAGATGCCCGCCAGCGCCGGCGTTTTCGGGAAGCGCAGGTTGGCGGTGGGGAAGCCGAGGGTGCGGCCGAGCTGGCGCCCGCGCACTACCCTGCCCCCGATCGCATACGGGCGCCCGAGCAGATCGGCCGCATGGGCGAAATCGCCCTCGCGCAGCAGCTGGCGGATGCGGGTGGCGGAAATGCGCTCGCCGTGGAAATCCACCGGGTCGATCTCGCCGGCGCTGAAGCCGCGTTCGGCGCCCATGGCCTGCAGCAGGGCCAGGTCACCGCGGCGGCGGTTGCCGAAGCAGAACTCCGGCCCGATCCACACTTCGCGCGCGCCCAGCCGGTTGACCAGCAGCTGTTCGACGAAGGCTTCGGCGGGCATGGCGGCCATGGCCGCATCGAAACGCAGCAGGCCGATGGCATCCACGCCGAAGTCGCGCAGGATCGTGACCTTGTCGCGGGCCAGGGTCAGCCGCGGCGGCGGCTCGCCCTGGGCGAAGTATTCGCGCGGCAGCGGTTCGAACGCGACCGCCACGGCGGGCACGCCCAGCGCGCGGGCACGCGCGGCCGCATGCCGCACCAGCGCACGATGGCCAAGGTGCAGGCCGTCGAATGCGCCGATGCAGACCACGCTTCCGTGCGGGAACAAGGGCCCGCCTTCGATGCTTCTGAACAACCTGGTCATCTACTGGGAATCCGGCCCGTCAGGACCGATGCGTTGCAAGGGATAGCCATGAAGTATAGCCGGGGTGCCCATGGATCAATGCTCGCGCAGGTGACGCGGGCGGAAGCCCATGGCGACCAGGGCCAGCAGGTAGGTCAGGCCACCGCCGCCGACCAGCAGCGCGAGGTTGCCGATCCGGTGCCATTTGTCCATGTCGGTGAAATCGGTCATCAGCTGCAGCAGGCCCAGCAGGACTGCCACCATGGCCGCGCAGGCCAGGCCCAGGCGGGTCACGTAGCCGCCCCAGCCCGCCTTGGGCTGGTACACATCGGTCTTGCCCAGCCAGTACCAGAGCAGGCCAAGATTCAGGTAACTGGACAGCGCGCTGGCAATGCCCAGCGCCAGGTGCAGGCCCGGCTGCTTGCCCAGCGCCACCCACACGCCCTGCGCCTTCAGCGCCTCGGGCACCATCACGTGGTACAGCACGGCCAGCAGGATGAAGTTGAATACCATGTTGGCCACCAGCGCGACCAGGCCGGCGCGCACCGGGGTACGGGTGTCCTGGCGGGCGTAGAACGCCGGCAGCACCACTTTGAGCAGGGCGAAGGCCGGCAGGGCGAAGCTCAGGCCGTACACCGACAGCGCGGTCATGCGGGTATCGAAGGCGGTGAACTGGCCATGCTGGAAGATCGTGGCGATCAGCGGCTCGGCGCACAGCATCAGGCCGAGCATGGCCGGTACGGCGATCAGCAGCGTGGTGCGCAGGCCCCAGTCCAGCGCGCTGGAGAAGCCGGCCTTGTCGGTACTGACATGGTGGCGGGCCAGCGCCGGCAGGATCACCGTCCCCAGCGCCACCCCGAACACGCCCAGCGGCAGCTCCAGGAAGCGGTCGGCCAGCGACAGCCAGGACTGCGAGCCATCGGTCAGCTTGGCCGCGATCACGGTATCCAGCAGCAGGTTGATCTGGGCCACCGAGGAGCCGAACAGGGTCGGCACCATCAGGGTCAGCACCTTGCGCACGCCGGGATGGCGCCAGCCCCAGCGCGGCAGGGTGAGCAGGTTGATGCCCTTCAGCGAGGGCAGCTGGAACAGCAGCTGCAGCACGCCGGCGGCCAGCACCGCCCAGCCCAGCGCCAGGATCTGCTTTTCCGGGGTGCCGCCCAGCCGGGGTGCCAGCCACAGCGCCCCGGCGATCATGCACAGGTTGAGGATCACCGGGGTCAGCGCCGGCATGGCGAAGCGCTGGAAGCTGTTCAGCGCACCACCGGCCAAGGCGGTGAGCGAGACGAACAGCAGGAACGGGAAGGTCAGCCGGAACAGGTCCACCAGCAGGCCGTGCTTGGCCGGGTCGGTGTCGACCCCGCTGGAAAACAGGGTGGCCAGCTGCGGGGCGAAGATCAGCGCCAGCGCGGTGACCAGCAGCAGCACCGCGCCCAGGGTGCCGGCCACGCGCGACATCAGCTCGCGCAGCTCCTCATGGGAACGGGTTTCCTTCACTTCCGTGAACACCGGCACGAAGGCGGTGGCGAACGAGCCCTCCGCGAACAGGCGGCGCAGGAAGTTGGGCACCCGGAAGGCCACCCAGAAGGCGTCGGTCACCGCATTGGTGCCGAACGTGGTGGTGACGGCCAGGTCGCGGACCAGGCCCAGCACCCGTGAAATCATGGTCATGCTGCTGAAAGACAGCAGCCCGCGCAACATCCTTGGTGAACTCACCCGTGTTTCCTCTTGACAATTGACTTGACGTACATTTTTCGAGCCATCATACTTTCCAGCTTGCTGTTCCCATTACACCGATTTTTCAGGAAACCACCACTGTGGCCAATATCAAGTCCGCCAAGAAGCGCGCCAAGCAGACCGTCGTGCGCAACGCGCGCAATACGGCTCAGCGTTCGATGCTGCGCACCGCTGTCAAGAAGGTGATCAAGGCGCTCGACGCCAACGATGCCGCCGGCGCCGAGGCAGCCTTTGCCGTCGCCCAGCCGATCCTCGACCGTTTCAGCTCGCGTGGTCTGATCCACAAGAACAAGGCCGCTCGCCACAAGAGCCGCCTGACCGCGCGCATCAAGGCCCTCAAGGCCGCCTGATACGGCGCAACGCCGCGCCTGGCGCGGCGTGCGGTACAAAAACCCGGCCCTGGCCGGGTTTTTTGCGTGGTTGACGGCCCCACAGAAAAACCCGGCCGAAGCCGGGTTTTCCGAGGAAGCAACGTCAGCGTCAGAGCGCGTTGCGCGCATCCGCTTCGTCTTCCTTCTGGCGGTCGAAGAAGGCCATGATGTTGGTCATGATCGGCCAGGTGCCTTCACGGCCCAGCGCCGAGACCAGGTACCACGGCTGGGTCCAGCCCAGCTCGGCGATGATCTTCTCGGCCGCCGCCTTGGCCTCGTCCTCGAACATCAGGTCGGCCTTGTTCAGCACCAGCCAGCGCGGCTTTTCCAGCAGCTCCGGGTCATGCTTGGCCAGCTCGCGCTCGATCGCACGGACCTGCTCGATCGGCGAGATTTCCACGCCGCCTTCCATGGGGGAGATGTCCACCAAGTGCAGCAGCAGGCGGGTGCGCTGCAGGTGGCGCAGGAACTGCGCGCCCAGGCCGGCACCATCGGCGGCACCTTCGATCAAGCCGGGAATGTCGGCAATCACGAAGCTGCGGTAGTTCTCCACGCGCACCACGCCCAGGTTGGGGTAGAGGGTGGTGAACGGGTAATCGGCCACCTTGGGGGTGGCAGCGGACACAGCCCGGATCAGGGTGCTCTTGCCGGCATTGGGGAAGCCCAGCAGGCCCACATCGGCCAGCAGCTTCAGCTCCAGCTTGAGCAGGCGCTCCTCGCCCTCCTCGCCCGGCAGCGACTGGCGCGGCGAACGGTTGGTGGAGCTCTTGAAGTGCATGTTGCCCAGGCCGCCCTTGCCACCCTTGGCCACCAGCAGGATGTCGTCGTGCTGGGTCAGGTCACCGATCACTTCGTCGGTGGCCACGTTCATCACCACGGTGCCGACCGGCACGGTGATGACCAGGTCTTCGCCGCCCTTGCCATAGGCCTGGCGGCCCATGCCGTTCTCGCCGCGCTGCGCCTTGAAGATGCGCTCGTGGCGGAAATCGACCAGGGTATTGAGGTTTTCGTCGGCGCGGATGTACACGCTGCCGCCATTGCCGCCGTCGCCGCCGTCCGGGCCGCCCAGCGGAATGAACTTCTCGCGACGGAAACCGACGCAGCCGTTGCCGCCATTGCCGGCGGTAACCTGGATTTCTGCTTCGTCTACAAGTTTCATGATTCTGGATGCCAACTGGAGGCGGTGGGCAACGGGTGCGCCCGACCGCAGAGTCTAACGTGAAAAACAAAAACCCCGCCGAAGCGGGGCTTTCGTCAGCGGCCCCACGCCGGGGCGGGGGCGCCTGCGTGCCGCGAAGCTCAGGCTTCGGCGACGACGCTGACGGTACGACGCTTCTTCGGGCCCTTCACCGAGAACTCCACCTTGCCGTCGACGAGCGCGAACAGGGTGTGGTCACGGCCGAGGCCGACGCCGGTACCCGGATGGAACTGGGTGCCGCGCTGACGCACGATGATGTTGCCGGCATCGATGGCCTGGCCACCGAAGATCTTGACGCCGAGGTACTTCGGGTTGGAGTCGCGACCGTTGCGCGATGAGCCTACGCCCTTCTTATGTGCCATGACTGCTTCTCCTTATTACTTCTTGCCACCGGCGATGCCGGTGATCTCGATTTCGGTGTAGTACTGACGGTGACCCTGGCGCTTCATGTGGTGCTTGCGGCGACGGAACTTGATGATCCGGACCTTGTCGGCACGACCCTGCGACACGACCTTGGCGGTGACCGAAGCGCCGCTCAGAGCGTCGCCCAGCTTGATGCCATCGCTGTCACCCAGCATCAGGATTTCTTCGAACTTGATCTCGTTGCCGACTTCGACTTCGAGCTTTTCAACGCGGAGCGTTTCGCCCTGCGCCACGCGGTATTGCTTACCGCCGGTTACCAGTACTGCGTACATGACCAGACTTCCTCTGTAGTTATTGTGGTCTATGGACTGCCGCCATCGAGGGCGGACAGAAGCGGGATTTTAATGACTCACCCCGGCCCGGGTCAACCCACCCCCTGCTTTGAGCCGTCCTCCCCTGAACCCCGTTCAGGTTCAGGGCCCGCCGGTCTCAATAGATGAGACAAGGGGCTGGCAATGTCGCTGATTGCCCCCAAATCCCAAGCTCGGTAGGCTGACCGATTGCCGTCTCCGCTTGCCCCACTTTCAACGGATCCCCCATGGCGATGGATTTCATCCGCATCCGCGGCGCGCGGACGCACAACCTCAAGAACATCGATCTCGACCTGCCCCGCGACAAGTTGATTGTCATTACCGGCCTGTCCGGCTCGGGCAAGTCCTCGCTGGCCTTCGACACGATCTACGCCGAAGGCCAGCGCCGCTACGTGGAGTCGCTGTCGGCCTATGCCCGCCAGTTCCTGAGCGTGATGGAAAAGCCGGACCTGGATCATATCGAAGGCCTGTCGCCGGCGATCTCCATCGAGCAGAAGTCGACCTCGCACAACCCGCGTTCGACCGTGGGCACCATCACCGAGATCTACGACTACCTGCGCCTGCTATACGCCCGCGTGGGCAGCCCGCGCTGCCCCGACCACGGCTACCCGCTGGAAGCGCAGACCGTGAGCCAGATGGTGGACCACGTGCTGACCCTGGACCCGGAACAGCGCTACATGCTGCTCGCCCCGGTCATCCGCGAGCGCAAGGGCGAGCATGCCCAGGTGTTCGACCAGCTGCGCGCGCAGGGTTTCGTGCGCGTGCGGGTGGACGGTGCGCTGCATGAAATCGATGCGGTGCCGCCGCTGGCGCTGCGCCAGAAGCACACCATCGAAGCGGTGATCGACCGCTTCCGCCCGCGTGAAGACATCAAGCAGCGCCTGGCCGAAAGCTTTGAAACCGCGCTGAAGCTGGGCGACGGCATGGTCTCGGTGCAGTCGCTGGATGTCGAGGATGCCCCGGCCCACCTGTTCTCGTCCAAGTACAGCTGCCCGGTCTGCGATTACTCGCTGCCGGAGCTGGAACCGCGCCTGTTCTCGTTCAATTCGCCGGTGGGCGCCTGCCCGGGCTGCGATGGCTTGGGCATGGCCGAGTTCTTCGATCCCTCGCGCGTGGTGGTGCACCCGGAGCTGTCGCTGTCGGCCGGCGCCGTGCGCGGCTGGGACCGCCGCAATGCTTACTACTTCCAGCTGATCGCCTCGCTGGCCAAGCACTACAAGTTCGACACCGACGCGCCGTGGCAGAGCCTGTCCGAGCCGGTGCGCAAGGCGGTGCTGTACGGCAGCGGCGATGAAACCATCACCTTCACCTACTTCACCGAAGCCGGTGGCCGCACCCAGCGCAAGCACCGCTTCGAGGGCATCATTCCGAACCTGGAACGCCGCTACAAGGAAACCGAATCGGCGGCGGTGCGCGAAGAGCTGGCCAAGTACATCAGCGAACGCAACTGCCCCGAATGCCAGGGCCAGCGCCTGAACCGTGCCGCGCGCAACGTGTTCGTGGCCGACCGTGCGCTGCCGGAACTGGTGGTGCTGCCGATCGATGAGGCACTGAAGTTCTTCAGCGGCATGACCCTGCCCGGCTGGCGCGGCGAGATCGCCGGCAAGATCGTCAAGGAGATCGGCGAGCGCCTGGGCTTCCTGGTCGACGTGGGCCTGGATTACCTCACGCTGGAGCGCAAGGCCGACACTCTGTCCGGTGGCGAAGCCCAGCGCATCCGCCTGGCCAGCCAGATCGGCGCCGGCCTGGTCGGGGTGATGTACGTGCTCGACGAGCCCTCCATCGGCCTGCACCAGCGCGACAACGAGCGCCTGCTGGGCACCCTCACCCGCCTGCGCGACCTGGGCAATACGGTGATCGTGGTCGAGCATGACGAAGATGCGATCCGCCTGGCCGACTACGTGCTGGACATCGGTCCGGGCGCCGGCGTGCACGGCGGCGAGATCGTCGGCCAGGGCACCCTGCAGGACATCCTGGACGCGCCGCGTTCGCTCACCGGCCAGTACCTGTCGGGCAAGCGCGCGATCGAGATTCCCGCGCGCCGGCACAAGCCGAACCCGAAGATGACGCTGCACCTGCGCGGTGCCAGCGGCAACAACCTCAAGGGCGTGGACCTGGACATTCCGTCGGGCCTGCTGACCTGCATCACCGGCGTGTCCGGTTCGGGCAAGTCGACCCTGATCAACGACACCCTGTTCTCGCTGGCCGCCAACGAGATCAACGGCTCCTCGCATCCGATCGCGCCCTACAAGGACGTGGAAGGCCTGGACCTGTTCGACAAGGTGGTGGACATCGACCAGTCGCCGATCGGCCGCACCCCGCGTTCGAACCCGGCCACCTACACCGGCCTGTTCACCCCGCTGCGCGAGCTGTATGCGCAGGTGCCCGAAGCACGTGCGCGCGGCTATTCGCCGGGCCGTTTCAGCTTCAACGTGCGCGGCGGCCGCTGCGAAGCGTGCCAGGGCGATGGCCTGATCAAGGTGGAAATGCATTTCCTGCCGGACGTGTACGTGCCCTGCGATGTGTGCCACGGCAAGCGCTACAACCGCGAAACGCTGGAGATCCTGTACAAGGGCTACAACATCAACGACGTGCTGCAGATGACCGTCGAAGATGCGCTGAAGCTGTTCGAACCGGTGCCGAGCATCGCGCGCAAGCTGGAAACGCTGGTGGACGTGGGCCTGAGCTACATCAAGCTGGGCCAGAGCGCGACCACGCTGTCCGGTGGTGAAGCGCAGCGTGTGAAGCTGTCCAAGGAGCTGTCGCGCCGCGATACCGGGCGCACGCTGTACATCCTGGACGAGCCGACCACCGGCCTGCACTTCCACGACATCGAAGCGCTGCTGGGCGTGCTGCACAAGCTGCGCGACGAAGGCAACACGGTGGTGGTGATCGAACACAACCTGGACGTGATCAAGACCGCGGACTGGATCGTCGACCTGGGCCCGGAAGGCGGCCACCGCGGCGGCACCATCCTGGTCACCGGCACGCCCGAGGACGTGGCCGCGCACCCGGCGTCGTACACCGGCCAGTTCCTGGCCAAGATGCTGCCCTCGGTCAGCGCGCGCCCGGAACGCCCGGCCGCGGTGGCCAACAAGCCCGACGCCCGCCCGCCGCGCAAGGCCAAGCCGGAAAAGCCGGCCAAGGTGGCCAAGAAGGCGGTGGCCGCCACGCGTGCGGTAACCCCCAGCAAAACCAGCCCTGCCAAGACCACGAAGGCGAAGAAGAAGTAATGAGCAGCGAACACAAGATCCTGGCCCGCGTACCGATCAGCGTGCGCTGGCGCGACATGGACAGCATGGGCCACGTCAACAACGCCAAGTACATCTCCTACCTGGAAGAGGCGCGCGTGCGCTGGATGCTGGGCGTGGAAGGCGTGGCGATGACCGACCGGATCGCGCCGGTGGTGGCCGCCACCAACGTCAACTACCGCCTGCCGATCGTGTGGCCCAACGACATCGTGGTGGAGCTGTTCGTCGAGCGCCTGGGCAACAGCAGCGTGACCATCGGCCACCGCATCGTGGACCAGAAGAACGACAGCACGCTGTATTCGGACGGCAACGTGGTGGTGGTGTGGATGGATACCCAGACCGGCAAGAGCGCCCCGCTTCCGGACGCAATCCGCAACGCGTCTACTTGAATCAGACAGGCCGCCGATGAGGCGGCCTGTTTCGTTCAACAGGCGTCTGCGTTTGTGGTCATGCCCTACCGCTCGTGGACGCTCCGCGTGCAGTCGTCTGGGGAGCGACCCTACCAGCGGGTCCGCGCCCGACCCGCATCACCGACGCAGTGGGGCATGGCGCCGGTAGGGTCGGTTCCCAAACGACTGCACTGAAATCGTCTACGTGCGACGAACGCATGACGTTTCTCCGAGGCTAACGCTGTCTACCGCGCTGCCGACCTAGGGGCGTCGGCACGGACGGCAAGCATCGCGTCCACCTTACGGCCGTCTTCCAAACTCAAACGCAACGGCACCTGGCCGCCCTTCGCAAGCGGCACTTCCGGCTGCATCAACATCAGGTGCAGGCCGCCGGGCTTCAACGTTACGCTCGATCCCGGCGCGATCGGCAGCCGCTCCACCGCACGCATGCGACTGACGCCGTCGACCAGCGTGGTTTCATGCAGGGAGACGTCGCCGAAGGCCTTGCTGCCTGCTGCCACCACCGCCACTGGCGCCTTGCAGCCGTTGTGGATCACGCCGTAGCCGGCCGCCATCGGCGAACTGCCCGGCGGCAACCGCACCCAGCCCTCGCGCACCGTCACACACGACGGCTCCGCCGCTGTGGCCGATGCTGCGGCCGCACACATCGCCAACAATACGCACACGAATGGTTTGGTTATCATCGCCTCAGTTCCCTGCCCGCAACGAGATCGCAGCATGACGACGCTTATCGAGGTGATCAACCATGGCCCCATCCGCGAGCTGCGGCTGGCCCGCCCGCCGGTCAATGCGCTGGACACCGAGCTGTGCCGTCAGCTGATCCACGACATCAACCAGGCCATGGCCGATGACGTGCACGGCATTGTGCTGTCGGGCAGCGAGCGCATCTTCAGTGCCGGCATGGACGTGCCGCACCTGCTCAGCCATGGCGAGGACCGGCACAAGCTGCTGGACAGCTGGCAGGCGTTCTTCGGCGCGGTGCGCACCCTCGCCGAGAGCCGCGTGCCGGTGGTGGCCGCGCTGACCGGCCACGCCCCGGCCGGCGGCTGCGTGCTGGCGCTGTGCTGCGATTACCGGATCCTGGCGCGCAGCCCGGACCCGGCCCAGCCCACGGTGATCGGCCTGAACGAGGTGCAGGTGGGGCTCGTGGCGCCGGAAGGCATCCAGCGCCTGATGCGCCGGGTGGTCGGCCACCACCGTGCCTCGCAGCTGCTGATCGGCGGTGAAATGGTGCCGGCCGAACGCGCACTGGATATCGGGCTGGTGGATGAGCTGGCCGCCCCGGCCGACGTGGTGCCGCGCGCAGTGGCCTGGCTGGGTCGCCTGCTCAAGCTGCCGCGCCAGCCGATGCTGCTGACCCGCGCCATTGCCCGCGAAGACCTGCATGAAGCACTGCATGCCGACCTGATCCGGCTGGACCGGTTCGTCGAGGCCTGGTATGCCCCCGATGCGCAGCAGGCATTGAAGACGCTGGTAGCGCGGTTAGGGAAAGCCTGACCACCGGTATAATTCCCGTCCGTCCCAACGCCAGGCCGCCGCCTTGTCCCAGCCGCAAGAACCCGTCGTTTCCGAGCTGATCGACCTGCTCACGCTCGAGCGCCTGGAAGACAACCTGTTCCGGGGCCAGAGCCGCGACATCGGCACCAAATACGTGTTCGGCGGCCAGGTGCTGGGCCAGGCGCTGTCGGCGGCGCAGGCCACGGTCGAGAACGGCCGGCACGTGCATTCGCTGCATGCCTACTTCCTGCGCGCCGGCAACATCGACCACCCGATCGTCTACGACGTGGACCGCACCCGCGATGGCGGCAGTTTCTCCGTGCGCCGGGTCACCGCGATCCAGCACGGCAAGGTGATCTTCTTCTGCGCCGCCTCGTTCCAGCAGGCCGAAAGCGGGGCCGAGCACCAGCACAAGATGCCCGAAGTGCCGCAGCCGGAAGACATCGAACCGAACCGCCCGCTGCCGCCGGAAGTGCTGGAACGGCTGCCGATCAAGGTACAGCGCTGGCTCTCGCGCGGCGGCCCGTTCGAGTTCCGCCACGTGTACCCGCGCGATGAACTGCACCCGCCCAAGCGCCCGCCCTACCACCAGGTGTGGCTGCGCCTGAATGAAACGGTGGGCGATGCGCCCGAACTGCACCAGGCGCTGCTGGCCTATGCGTCGGACTTCCACCTGCTCGGCACCGCGACCTTCCCGCACGGCATCAGCTATTACCAGCCGCACGTGCAGATGGCCTCGCTGGACCATGCGATCTGGTTCCATCGCCCGTTCCGCGCCGACGACTGGCTGCTGTATTCGCTGGACAGCCCCAGCGCGCAGGATTCGCGCGGGCTGGCCCGTGGCCAGTTCTTCACCCGCAACGGCATACTGGTTGCCAGCACCGCGCAGGAAGGCCTGATCCGCGTGGTGGATGACAGTGCCGCGGCCGCCGCCGTACCGGCCAAGGAATAATTCGATATGCGTCAGATCTTCACCAGCCAGCGCGTGGAAACCGTGGAAGGCGTGGCCAAACTGCTGCGCGATGCCGGCATCGAGGTGCGCATCACCAACGGGCGCTCGTACCACAGCAAGCGCGGCAGCCAGTTCAGTTACCTGGACACCAGCAAGGCCACCACCCACCCCACCCTGTGGGTGGTACACGCCAACGACCAGCCGCGCGCGCGCGAAATCCTGCGCGATGCCCGCCTGCTGGAAACCACCCGCCGCGACCACCCCACCGCCGAATTCGCCTTCCGCGACCAGGCCGACGACGTGGCCCCACGCCGCAACTGGGCCTGGCGCATCCGCATCGGCCTGCTGCTGATCATCGCCGCCGTGGCAATGGTGGTGGTGATGCGCCACCGCAGTGCCCCGACGGCCGCGCCGGTACAGACGCAACAGGCACAACCCCAGGCCCCGGCAGCCGAACCGGCGCCAGCGCAGGAAGAAGAAGAGGTCCGAGTCCGGATCACACCTCCGACCCAACAACCGTGAGCCGACCCGACGTATCCGGATCTCCCTGCGCACGTAAAAATTCGTAGTGCCGACTGTCAGTCGGCAACCGCGCGCCAGCGCGGCCCAAGCGTCCGAAGACCGTAACGCACCACGCCGATGGTGTGGTCGACGTTTACCGCCTGCCGAAGCCACCTGTCAGGCGCTCATGATGCCGGAACGAAGAGCAGCCGACTGACAGTCGGCTCTACCGCGCCCCTCGCGCGATCCTGCCCCGCCCCCCGGTCACATTCCCCGCCCCACCCCGTCATGATGTCACCACCCACAGGGACCGACGCCATGACCACGCTGCCGCTGATCGACACGCTGGACCGCGAACTGCCTGCCGCCGCCGGCGGCTGCCAGCAGTCGTACGGGCGCATCGTGCTGGCCTGCCAGAACACCGTGACCGCGATCGCGCTGGCGATCACCCGCGACGTGCAGGCCAGCGAGGACATCGCGCAGGAAGCCTTCATCAAGGGCTGGCAGCAGCTCAACCAGCTGCACAACCACGGCAGCTTCCTGCCCTGGCTGCGCCAGATCACCCGCAACCTGGCCCGCGACTGGCTGCGCGCCAACCGCAGCCGGCCGCTGTCGGGCGAGGCCGCCGAGATCGCCATCAGCATGGCCGCCGACCCGGGCCCGTCCGCGCCGGAATACCTGCAGCGGGTGGAGGAGGAAGTGGCCGCCGAAGAGATCATCTCCGCGTTGCCCGAGGACAGCCGCGAAACGCTGCTGCTGTACTACCGCGAAGGTCAGAGCTCGCAGCAGGTGGCCAACCTGCTGGGGCTGAGCGACGCCGCCGTGCGCAAGCGCCTGTCGCGGGCACGCGCCAGCGTGCGCGAGGAAATGCTGCGGCGCTTCGGCGAGTTCGCACGCGGCAGCGCGCCCAGCGCGGCCTTCGCGACCGCGGTGGTTTCCATGGTGATGGTCGCCGCACCGGGCACGGCGAGCGCGGCGATCCTGCTGGGCACCAGCGTGGGCGTGGGCAGCAGCAAGCTCGGCCTGGGCGGTGCCAGCCTGTCCGGCGGTGCGGCAATGGGGTCGCTGGGCGCGGCGGCCAGCCAGAGCCACCTGCTCGGCCCGGAGTTCAACTGGACCATCGCCATCGGCGCGATGGCCGGCGGCGTGATCGGCAGCTACCTCGGTGGCCGCTACCTGCTCTGCTACACCGAGACACTGGCCGAGCGCGCGGCGGTGCATCGCTTCGTGCACTACAGCACGTTCACCGCGATGCTGGTCTGCGCCGCGGTGCTGGCGCTGACGGTGCTGAATGCACCGGTGTATCTGTCGCTGGCCGCGATGGTGCTGGGCACCGCCCTGGTGAACTACCAGATCCTGGTGCCGCTGCAACGGATCATGGCGCCGATGATCGCGCGTGATGCCGCACGCAAGGGACGCGCGGGACCCAGCTGGGTGTACCAGTCGATGTACGGACGACCTGCTTTGCTGATCACCAACCTGGTGATCGTCGGCCTGATCCTGACCGTGGCCGGCGAGCGTGGATTGATCTGACCCATGAAAAAGCGCCGGTCGGTGACCGGCGCTTTTTGGGTTGCCGGGCAGGGCCCGGCACTACGTTACTTTGCCTTCGGCGGCATCGGCGGCTTGTCGCCGCGGTGTTCGCCGCGCGGGCCACCGAACGGGCCCTTGGCCGCGTCGAATTCGGCCTTGCTCAGCTGGCCGTCCTTGTTGGTATCGGCCGCAGCGAACCACGCATCACGGTGCTGCTTCATGCCCAGCTCGCGGTCGGCCTTGTCCAGGTAGCCGTCCTTGTTGAGGTCCATCTGGTCGAAGCGCGCGGCCAGCTTCGGGTCGGCCTTGGCTTCATCGCGGCTGATCCGGCCGTCCTTGTTCGCGTCCAGCTTTTCCAGGCGCTCATGCCCGCCACCCGGGCCACGGCCGTGGCGCTTGCCCTGCCAGCGCGGCAGTTCCTCGCGGGACAGCTTGCCGTCCTTGTTGGTGTCCAGGCTGTCGAACTTCTCGGCCAGGCGCGGCGCCTTGGCGGCCTCGGTACGGTCGACGAAACCATCGCCGTTGGTGTCCAGCGTCGCGCGGGCCGGCTTGGCGGGCGTGGCCGGGGTATCGGCGGCCACCGCCAGGCCGGCAACGCCGGTGGTCATCAGCAGGGCCAGCAGCAGAAGGGGTTTGCGGTTGCGCATGGGTCACTCCGGTGTTTGGGGGATGTTTCGTGCGGTGCGTTGGCACCCACGGGAGAGAAAACGCGCGGGCGCCGGCCGCGTTGACAGCGCCACGGGCCGTGTTCATTCGCCAGACAGTCGCGCCGCCTGCGACGCCCCGGCGCTATGCTGTGGGCATGGCGATCCACACCGACCGCGACGACGAGCTGCGCCTGTTCCAGACCGGGGACCATCCCTGTGGCTACTGGCCGGAGCGGGCTGCGCGCGACCTGGTGCTGGACCCGCACGACCAGCGGCTGGGCACGCTGTACCCGATGGCACTCAGCTGGGGCTTCCGCCGTTCCGGCGACCTGGTCTACCGCCCGCACTGCGCCAACTGCCATGCCTGCGTGTCGGTGCGGGTGCCGGTGGCCCGTTTCGCACCCGACCGCAGCCAGCGCCGCTGCCTGGCGCGCAACGACGACCTGGAAGTGCGGATCGTGGCTGCCGAGCAGACCGATGAGCAGTTCGCGCTGTACCACCGCTACCTGACCCATCGCCACGCCCAGGGCGGCATGGACGAACACGGCCCGCACGAGTTCGACCAGTTCCTGATCGGGCAGTGGTCGCAGGGTCGCTTCCTGGAAATCCGCGGACCGGCCGTAGATGGCCACCGGGGCCCGCTGCTGGCGGTGGCGGTCACCGATGTCACCCCGCAGGGGCTGTCGGCGGTGTACACCTTCTTCGACCCGGACCACGCCCACCGTGGGCTGGGCACCTTCGCGATCCTGCAGCAGATCGCCTGGGCCCGGCGCGAGCAGCTGCCGCACCTGTACCTGGGCTACTGGATCCGCAACCACCGCAAGATGGACTACAAGCGCCGCTTCCGGCCGCTGGAGGCCTACGACGGCCGCCGCTGGCACGAGTTCGACGAGGCGCTGGACGGCATCTGACCCGCCATTGCAATGCCCGCCCGTGCAGAATAGCGGGATGAAAGCCCATCCCCTGATCCTCGCCCTGGCCCTGCTCTGCGGCGCCTGCGCCCAAACCCCGACCAAGACCGCCGCCATGCCGGAAGCCACCTCCGCGCCGCTGCGGATCGCCACCTACAACACCTCGCTGTACAGCGACGAGACCGGCGGCCTGATCGCCGAACTGGAAGGCGACAGCGCGCACGCGCGCAAGATCGCCGCGGTGCTGCAGCAGGTGCGCCCGGACCTGGTGCTGCTCAACGAATTCGACTACGACGACGCCCACCGCGCCGCCGACCTGTTCCAGCAGCGCTACCTGGAAGTGGCCCAGCCCGGCGGCGGTGAGCCGCTGCACTTCGCCTACCGCTACCTGGCCCCGGTCAACACCGGCGTGCAGAGCGGGCTGGACCTGGACAACAACGGCCAGATCGGCGGCGACGGCCGCAACCGCGGCAACGATGCCTGGGGCTACGGCCTGCACCCGGGCCAGTACGGCATGCTGGTGCTCTCGCGCTACCCGATCGACGAGGCCAAGGTGCGCAGCTTCCAGCTGCTGAAGTGGAGCACGCTGCCCGGCGCGCTGCGCCCGATCGACCCGCGCAGCGGCAAGTCGTTCTACAACGACCACGTGTGGTCGCAGCTGCGGTTGTCGTCCAAGTCGCATTGGGACGTGCCGGTAATCACGCCCAACGGCGTGGTGCACGCACTGGTCTCGCACCCCACCCCGCCGGTGTTCGACGGCCCGGAAAAGCGCAACGCGGCGCGCAACCACGACGAACTGCGGCTGTGGCAGGAATACCTGTCGGCCGGCGACAAGCCCTGGCTGTGCGATGACAAGGGCACCTGCGGCGGGCTCGCACAGGACGCGCGCTTCGTGATCCTGGGTGACCTCAACAACGACCCGGTGGACGGCGACGGCCGCCACGAAGCGATTGTCGAACTGATCGAAAACGCGCGCGTGCTGCGTTACCCGACCCCGCGCAGCGTGGGTGCCGAACAGACCAGCCTGGCCTATGCCGAAAAGGGCATCGTGCGGAAGGGTGCGCCGTTCCACGCCACCGGCGATTTCGGCCCGAAGTCCGGCACCATGCGCTTGGATTACGTGCTGCCGTCGGTGGGTTTCGAGTACATCGGCAGCGGCGTGTTCTGGCCGGCCAACGAAAGCCCCGAAGCGAAGATCGCCGACGGCAGCGACCACCACCTGGTGTGGGTGGACGTGAGGTAAGAGCGTATCGACCAACGGTCGATACCTACCTGGTTGAAGATTGCAATGCGTTACCGGCCATGCTTGCCGTTCGTTCCGCACAACGCCATCTCTCGGGGGCGGCCGGCGGGCAGCCCCCGTAGGGACTGTCAAAAACATGGATGTTTTTGACAAGCCCCCATGGATGGGTTCACGGCGTGTCCCGGAGGGGGCTGCCCGACGGCCGCCCCAGGACGTAGAAACAAAGACGCCAACGCCTTACGCGCGCAACTCGATCGTGATCGCTTCCGCCGCCTCGCGCGCGATCTTCCGCGCCTCGTCGATGGACTCAGCACGCGCCAGCGTCACCCCAACCCGGCGGTGCCCATGAACGCTCGGCTTGCCGAACAGGCGCAGCGCCGTGTCCGGATGCGCCAGCGCCGCCTCTACGTTGCTGAAGACCGGCACGCCTTCGCCGTGCGCCAGCATCGCGCAGGAGGCCGACGGGCCACTCTGGCGGATCAGCGGGATCGGCAGGCCCAGGATGGCGCGCGCGTGCAGCGCGAATTCGCTCAGTTCCTGCGAGGCCAGCGTGACCAGACCGGTGTCATGCGGGCGCGGCGAGACTTCGCTGAACCACACGTCGTCGCCCTTCACGAACAGCTCTACGCCGAACAGGCCCCAGCCGCCCAGGTCATCGGTGATCGCCTGCGAGATCTCTTCGGCACGCGCCAGCGCGGCCGGCGACATCGGCTGCGGCTGCCAGCTTTCGCGGTAGTCGCCGTCCTTCTGCCAATGCCCGATCGGCGCGCAGAACGAGGTGCCCCCGGCATGGCGCACGGTCAGCAGGGTGATCTCGTAATCGAAATCGATGAAGCCTTCCACGATGCAGCGGCCGGCACCGGCACGACCACCGGTCTGTGCATATTCCCAGGCCGGCGCGATGTCGGCCTCGTCGCGCAGCGTGCTCTGGCCCTTGCCCGAGGAGGACATCACCGGCTTCACCACGCACGGCAGCCCGATCGCCGCCACGGCGGCGCGGTACTCGGCCTCGGTGTCCACGAAGCGGTACGGCGAGGTCGGCAGGCCCAGGGTTTCGGCGGCCAGGCGGCGGATGCCTTCACGGTCCATGGTCAGGCGCGCCGCGCGCGCGGTCGGCACCACCCGCTGGCCGGTTTCCTGCTCCAGCTGGACCAGGGTTTCGGTGTGGATGGCTTCGATCTCGGGCACGATCAGGTGCGGTTTTTCCTCGGCGATCAGCGCGCGCAGCGCCATCGCATCGAGCATGTCGATCACGTGCGACCGGTGCGCCACCTGCATGGCCGGGGCGTCGGCATAGCGGTCGGCGGCAATCACCTCCACCCCCAGCCGCTGCAGCTCGATGGCGACCTCCTTGCCCAGTTCGCCCGAGCCCAACAGCAGCACACGGGTGGCGGAGGGGGACAGCGGCGTGCCGAGCGTGATCATGGCGATATTCCGGACATCAGAGGCGGGACGCCATTTTATGGGATGGGGCCCTTGCAGGAGTGATATCAATTTGATATCAATATTCCAAACCTACCCGCAAAGGATGCCCCCATGAAAGAAAAGCCCGTCCCCTCCCTCTCCGGCATCCCCTTCCTGCTGGCCGTGCTGGCCCTGCTGGTGGTCTCCGCATGGCTCTTCTTCTCCGGGATCGAGCCCGGCAACGTCAACCTGCTGCTGATGCTCGGCGGCGTGCTGCTGGGCCTGATTGCCCTGTTCAGCCTGACCGGCCTGTACACCGTGCAGCCCAACCAGGCGGCGGTGCTGAGCCTGTTCGGCAAGTACGTCGGCACGGTCAAGGACAACGGCCTGCGCTGGAACAACCCCTTCTTCAGCAAGAAGAAGGTCAGCCAGCGCGTGCGCAACTTCGAAAGCGGCAAGCTCAAGGTCAACGAACTGGACGGCAGCCCGATCGAAATCGCCGCGGTCATCGTCTGGCAGGTCGTGGACGCCTCCGAGGCGGTCTACAACGTGGACGACTACGAAAGCTTCGTGCACATCCAGTCCGAATCCGCCCTGCGTGCGATGGCCACCAGCTACCCCTACGACCAGCACGAGGACGGCCAGCTCTCCCTGCGCAGCCACGCCGCCGAAATCTCCCAGCACCTCAAGGACGAACTGGCCGAACGCCTGGCCGATGCCGGCGTGCAGGTGCTCGACGCCCGCATCAGCCACCTCGCCTACGCCCCGGAGATCGCCCAGGCGATGCTGCAGCGCCAGCAGGCCAATGCGGTGATCGCCGCGCGCACGCGCATCGTCGCCGGTGCCGTGGGCATGGTCGAAATGGCGCTGAACGAACTGCAGAAGAACAACGTGGTGCAGCTTGATGAAGAGCGCAAGGCACAGATGGTGGGCAACCTGCTGACCGTGCTGTGCTCGGACCGCGGCACCCAGCCGATCGTCAACGCCGGTTCGTTGTACTGAGCATGAGCGAAAAGAAAGCCTACCCGCTGCGGATCAATGCCGACGTGCTGGCGGCGGCGCAGCGCTGGGCCGATGACGAGCTGCGCAGTCTCAACGCGCAGATCGAGTACGTGCTGCGCGACGCACTGCGCAAGGCTGGACGCCTTCCCAAACCCCCATCTGATCCGGAGAGCAAGGAATGAGCAAGCGCTGGAGCTATCTCACCGTGGAAGTAAAGCCCTCGTGGACCGGCCTGAAGCCGGAAGACCTGCAGGCCGAACTCAACCGCCAGGGCCAACTTGGCTGGGAGCTGGTGAACGTGATGCAGGGCACCCCGATGGGCGTGGCGTTGCTGTTCTTCAAGAAGGAGCTCTGACGTGGCAGCCCGGACGACGGCCGTGCCCGCCACTGAATTCGCGGTGGCGCCGGCCCCGCTGTGGCGCCTGCTCTGGCTGTGGCTGCCGCTGCTGGGCGTGGCCGTGCTGCTGGTCACCACGCACCTGCAGGAACAACGCACACCGATGGACATGGCCATCACCCTGCCGTTCCTGCTGGTGCTGGGCGGTGTGCTCAGCTGGGCGTTCCTCCGTCGCCGCATCACGCTGGAACATGGCGAGCTGCTGGTGACCTCCACCTTCTACCGCCGTCGCACGGCGGTATCGTCGATGCTGCTGGAGCAGGCGCGCATCGTCGACCTGGCCGAACACAGCCAGTTCAAGCCGGGCATGAAGATCAACGGATTCGGCATGCCGGGGTTCCAGTCCGGCCATTACCGGATGGGCAGGCACAAGGCGTTCTGCCTTGTCACCGATCCCAGCCGCGTGCTGTACCTGCCGCTGCGCGACGACAGCGTGCTGCTGCTCAGCCCCGAGCACCCGCGCGCGCTGCTGGATGCGCTGAACGCGCAGGCTGCGCGCTAAGCTGTACGCATGCGCCGACACCCTGCCCTGCTGATCAACACCGCCGATATCGAACTGTGGCCCGGCGGCCTGCTGCGTGCGCGCAGCAACGCCGATGCACGGGCGCTGGCCCGGGCCCGCTGGGTGCTGCGGCGCAAGCGTGATGGGCAGTACCTGGCCGCCGCCACCGCGCACGGCCTGCTGCCGCTGGTGCCGCACCTGATGCGCGAGCCGGGGATCGAGGAAGCACTCGATGCCCTGGACCTGGCGCTGCATGGCACGCAGCGCGCGCATGCGGCCGATGCCCTGCTGCCGCTGAGCGGGCTGCAGGACCGGCTGGAACAGCTCGGCATCGATGCGGCGCGCTATGAGCAGGACACCGCACTGGCACTGGAAGCCGAACCGGAACGGCTGGCCCTGGCCGGCTTCGACCGTTACCGCCGGCCGCTGTGGCTGCAGCAGGGCGCCGCGCGCGCCTGGCAGCGCATGCAGCAGCAGGCCGCGCGCGAGGGCATCGTGCTGGAGGCCATTTCGGGCTATCGCAGCCACGATTACCAGCTGGGCATCTTCGCGCGCAAACGCGCGCGCGGGCTGGAGGTGGACGCGATCCTGCAGGTCAACGCCGCGCCGGGGTACAGCGAACACCACAGCGGGCGGGCGCTGGATATCAGCAGCCCGGCGGAACCGCCGGCCGAGGAGAGCTTCGAGGCAACTCCGGCATTCGCGTGGCTGCTGGAGCACGCGGGCGACTACGGCTTCCACCTGAGTTATCCGCGAGACAACCCCCACGGCATCGTGTACGAGCCGTGGCATTGGCGCTGGTCTGGACCGTAACGCCACGCCCTGCGTGGCTCAGTCCTGGGAGCGGTTGGTGGCGGCCTTCGGGCTTTCGGTGAAATCGGCGATGCGCCACAGATACAGGCTGGCGTAGGTCCGGAACGGGCCCCACTTTTCGCCGCAGGCGGCCAGCTCCTTCGGGGTCGGCATTGCTTCTGCCTTGTCCACCCGCTGGGCGCCCTTGCGCACGCCGAGGTCGTCGATGGGCAGGATGTCGGGGCGACCGAGCCGGAACATCAGCATCATTTCCACGGTCCAGCGGCCGATGCCTCGGATCGGCACCAGTGCTTCGATGATCGCGTCGTGCGGCATCACCGACATCCGCCGCAGGTCGGGAATCTCGCCGGCCGCCTCGCGCCGGGCCAGGTCACGCAGGGCCAACGCTTTGTTGCCGGAGACTCCGCAGCTGCGCAGGCCCGGGTCGTCGATGCGTGCCAGGGTGTCGGCGTGCAGACGGGTGCTGCCGATGGCGGCCTCCACCCGGCCCACGATGGTGGAGGCGGCCTTGCCGCTGAGCTGCTGGAACAGGATCGCGCGGGCCAGGGCATCGACGGGGTCGAAACTGCGCGCCCAGCCGGGCGGCGCCGCCACCGGCCCAAGCCGCTTCATCCAGCTGCCCAGCCGACGGTCGCGGCGCGACAGCCAGTCGTGCGCCTCGTCTACATCAAAGCCCCGGCGGAAGCGCGGCACGTCAGCGCCTCAGGGCATTGAGCGCGTACACCACCCACCCGATCATCAAGGCCGTGCCACCCACCGGGGCCAGCCCGGTGCGCAACTGCCACAACGCGCCGGCCACCAGGCTGCCGGAGAACAACAGCGTGCCCAACAGCAGCACGTACAACGCCAGCTTGCCCACGCTGTTCTGCTGGGTGGGGCCCAGCACGGCCAGCGCCACGCCATGCCCGAAGGCGAACAGCGCAGCAGTGTTCACATGCGACTGCGCCAGCGGTTCGGCGATTCCGTGCGAGGCATAGGCCGACAGGCCCACGGCCGTGGCCGCCAACAGGCCACCCAGGCAGGCCAGCAGCGAAGGTTTACGCGCGCGTCGTTCCAGGTTGAGCATGGCTGCATCTTCCTCCAAAAAAAAAACGCGCCGCAGGAAGCGGCGCGTTTTCTGTTCTACGTTACATCCGTGGCAACCGTCGGTTTACTTGACGGCCCAGTAGATGTCGTACGTACCTTCCTGCGTGAACGACTTCTCCAGACCGCCGTTCCAGGTTTCGTACGGACGATCGATCACTTCGTTGCCGCCGGTCACAGCCCAGGCACGCAGTGCGTTGCGGGCGATGTCCAGGCCAGCCATGTGGCCGGTGTACTTGGCGTGGGCGGTACGGTGCGGGGCAACGTGCACGTACTTGACCGGGGCACCACCATCGATCTTCACCGTCAGGGCTTCAGCCGAAGCGCCTGCAGTACCCTTCTTCTTGACCGGCTGGGCCACGTCGAAGGCGTACTTCTCCTGACCGAAGTCAGTGGTGATGATGCGGAACGGACCGGCGGCTTCGAGGTCATTGGCCTCCATCACGCGCTTGATCCACTCCTGGTTGTCCTTGATGGACTTGGTGATGGTCGCTTCGCCGCGATCGACGTTACCGGCGGTGACGACCAGCAGGTCTTCGGCCGGGGCATCGACGATGGCCAGGTCGACCAGCGGGGCTTCGGCGGTGCGGTAGTCGATATTCGGCACGGTAGCCAGCATGTTGGCCATGCGCGACAGACCCAGCTTCAGGTCGTCACCGACGTGACGGCTGACGTACAGACCGGCGTAACGACCAAACAGGTTCCAGCCGTACTTGATGCTGTAGTCCTGGGTGATCTTGACGTTGCGGCCACCCTTGCCGGTCGGCTCAAGCGTGAAGCTGGTCTTCTTGTCGTGGCCCTTGGTCTGGTCCTCGATGGCGATGGCCACGCGCTTGTTCGGCTCGGACTCGGTGATCGTCCAGCTGCCCTGGCCCAGCGACGATTCCTTGGAGGAATAGTCCAGGCGGGCACCCACGCCGGCGGCGGGGCCGGAGTGCTTCAGTTCAACGGCGGGATCGCGCAGGACGAGCGGGTTCCAGTCCTTGAAGCGGCGCAGGCTGTTGACCGTGTCGTACACGATCGTCATCTTGCGGTTGGTCTCGATGCTTTCGGTAATGTGACGCTCGCCCGGCAGCACAACGCCAATGATGACGAACAGGCCAGCCACGATCCCCAAGGCGATCAGGAACTCGATAATACGGGTCATTCAGGAGTCTCCGGGGCCGATCCCACGGCCGGGTTGATTGAAGCGAAGCGCCAATCCTAGCAGGCTTCGCGGGTGTTGTTGATCAGGATTGGCGCACCGGTTTCCATACCAGCAGCGGTTTTGAATAGACAAGGAGCGGAAAGATAGCGCATCGCGCGGGCCAGCATGTGGCCGTTGGCCATATTTATTTGCCGGTTTCGGCAAGCAGGCCTGCGACGACCGCCGCAGGCCTTGCCCCACAAGGCTTTCAACTGGCGTTCATGTTCACACCAGTTGCAGCTCGAATGCCTTCAGCACCGCCCGGGTGCGGTCGCGCACGCCCAGCTTGGACAGGATGTTGGACACATGGTTCTTGATGGTGCCTTCGGCCACGCCCAGCGAATTGGCGATCTCCTTGTTGGAGAACCCGCTGGCCATCAGCCGCAGGATCTCGGTCTCGCGGTCGGTGAGCGGGTCGGGCCGGTCCAGGCTCACGAACTCGTTGCGCATGTGCTCCAGCCCGGACAGCAGGCGCTGGGTGACCGCCGGCTGCACCAGCGAACCGCCATCGGCCACGGTGCGGATGGCACCGACCAGCTGTTCCAGGGTCACGTCCTTGAGCAGGTAGCCCTTGGCGCCGGCCTTGAGCCCGGCCAGGACCAGCTGGTCATCGTCGAAGGTGGTGAGGATGATGGTCGGCGGCAGCTGGCCCAGCCGCGACAGCGACTGCAGCGCCTCCAGCCCGGACATCACCGGCATGCGCATGTCCATCAGCACCACGTCCGGGCGGATCTGCGGCACCACCTCGACGGCCTGGCGGCCATCGGCGGCTTCGGCCACCACTTCGATCCCGTCATCCAGGGCGAGCAGCGAGCGGATTCCCTGCCGCACCAGGGTTTGGTCGTCGACCAGGCAGACGCGAATCATCAACGCACTCCTTCCAGGATGGCACCCAGCATCAGCACTGGCACGCCGGGAACCGAGGCGCGCAGGCGGAAGCCCTGACCCCGGTGGGTTTCAATCTGCAGCTCACCGCCGCATTGTTGCAGGCGTTCACGCATGCCACGCAAGCCGTTGCCGATCACGATGCCATCGGCACCCACGCCATCGTCGTGCGCCTGCACCACCACCTGCCCCGGCGGCTCGCGGAATACCTGGATCCACAGGTTGCGGGCGCGGGCATGGCGCACCGCGTTGGTGATGATCTCCTGGGTGCAGCGCAGCAGTACGTGGGCCTGTTCGGGGTCTTCCACGCTCAGCGGTTCTTCGATGTCCAGGTGGATGTCCAGCGAGGGCACCTGCTCGGTCAGCGGGCGCAGCGCGGCGGCCAGGTCGATGGCGCCGCTGTCGCGCAGCTGGCTGACCGCTTCGCGCACGTCGGTGAGCAGCAGCTTGGCCAGGGTATGGGCCTGGTGCACATGCTCCTGGGCCTGGCCCTCGGTGATGTGGCCGGCCACTTCCAGGTTCAGGCTCAGCGCGGTGAGGTGGTGGCCGAGCAGGTCATGCAGCTCGCGCGAGATCCGGGTGCGCTCGTTGACCCGTGCGCTTTCGGCCAGCAGCACGCGGGTGGCGCGCAGCTCGGTATTGAGCCGGCGCTGCTCTTCGCGGGCGTCGGTCTGCTGGCGGGCGACCAGGCTGGTCACGAAGATGAACATGGAGAAGCCGCCATACAGCAGCGACTGCATCACCGCCTCGAACAGGGAGAACGGCAGGAACAGGTAATAGACCGGGGCGACCGCCAGCTGGCTGACCAGCAGCCAGATCACCCCGACCCGGGCCGGCAGCATCCACGGGATGACCCCGGCGGCCACCATCATCAGGATGCTGCCCAGGCCCGAGCCGCTCAGGAAGCTCACGGCCAGGGCGGAAATGGTCAGCAGGACCAGGATGGCGCGGTCGTACCAGGCCGAATGGCCGCCGTTGCGCAGGCCGCGGGTCAACCACAGGTAGCCGCCGCCGAAGGCCAGGTAGGACACGAACAGCAGCAGGGGCGGCACGTCGATGCCGCCGCTGCGGCGGACCGCTTCGTACTGGGAATAGACCAGCGGCAAGCCAAGCATGACCCAGGTGAACAGGCCGGCCAGTCGCAGTACTCGGGTTTGGCTGAGGTATCCCAACATGGACGCATCTTAGGCTGAACCTGCGCCGCTGCACCCGGACATAAGTCATGGCTGGCCTGTGCCCTGCCCGGCCACCCATGCAATAATCACCGGCAGGGCCCCTAGACGGGCCAACCGCGTTACCCCACGGAGTCACAATGTCGATTGTCATCCGCGACGTGCGCGAGCACGAGCTCGATTCCGTCCTGGCCCTGAACAACAACGCCGGCCTGGCCATCCTTCCGCTGGATGCCGCCCGCCTGCGCCTGTTCTATGAAACCGCTGAATACTTCCGCGTCGCCGAGCGCGACGGCAACCTGGCCGGCTTCCTGATCGGTTTCGGCAGCGACAGCCAGCACGACAGCAGCAACTTCGCCTGGTTCAAGCAGCACCTGACCAGCAAATTCTTCTACATCGACCGCATCGTGGTGGCCAGCCGCCGCCGTGGCGGTGGTGTGGGCCGGGCGTTCTACGCCGATGCCCAGAGCTACGCCGAGCTGCGCTACCCGCAGCTGACCTGCGAGGTGTTCCTGGACCACGGCGCCGATGCGGCGCTGCTGTTCCACGGCAGCTTCGGCTTCCGCGAGGTCGGGCAGAACAACATGCCGCACGTGGATGTGCGGGCCAGCATGCTGCTCAAGGACCTGTGCAGTTACCAGTGGGTGCACGACACCTACGGCGACGCGCTGCCGGACGTGCCCTGGGTGGGCCATCGTCGCGAGCCGCTGCGCGCGCATCGACCGACGGGGACCTGAGGTGGCGGCGAACATGGATTTTGAACAGGCCGGTGAACTGAAGATCGGCCAGGTGGGCATCGCCAACCTGCGCATCCGCACCCTGGACGTGGAACGCCTCACCCGCGAAATGCACGACCGCGTGGCCCGCGCGCCGAAGCTGTTCGGCCGCGCTGCGGTGATCCTGGACTTCGGCGGCCTGAGCCAGATGCCCGACGTGGCCACGGCCCAGGCGCTGCTGGATGGCCTGCGCAGTGCCGGCGTGCTGCCGGTGGCGCTGGCCTACGGGAGCAACGAAACCGACCTGCTCTCGCAGCAGCTGGGGCTGCCGCTGCTGGCCAAGTTCCGCGCGCAGTACGAGCGCGCCGAGGCTGAGCCGGCACCTGCGCCGGTTGCAGCCGCACCGGCCCCGGAACCGGCACGCCGCGCGCGTGCCGCCGCACCGGCCCCTGCCGCGGCGGTGGACGCGGGCAATGCGCCCAAGCCCGGCCGCATGCAGACCAGCAACGTGCGTTCGGGCCAGCAGCTGTACGCGGAGAACTGCGACCTGACGGTGATGGCCACGGTCGGCGCGGGCGCCGAAGTGATCGCCGATGGCAGCATCCATATTTACGGTACGCTGCGGGGCCGTGCCCTGGCAGGTGCCCAGGGCAACACCACGGCGCGCATTTTCTGCCGTGACTTCCACGCTGAACTGGTCGCCATTGCCGGCCATTACAAGGTACTGGACGATGTCCCGGACAACCTGCGCGGCAAGGCCGTGCAGGTGTGGCTGGAAAACGACCAGATCAAGATCGCTGCGCTGGACTGACGCGGCAACCCAACAGAATCATCAGGAGAAGTCCTTTGGCTGAAATCATCGTAGTCACCTCCGGCAAGGGCGGCGTCGGCAAGACCACTTCCAGCGCAAGCCTTGCCTGCGGCCTTGCGCGCAGGGGCAAGAAGGTGGCGGTGATCGACTTCGACGTCGGCCTGCGCAACCTCGACCTGATCATGGGCTGCGAGCGGCGCGTGGTGTACGACTTCGTGAATGTCGTGCACGGCGAGGCCACGCTCAAGCAGGCCCTGATCAAGGACAAGCGTTTCGACAACCTGTACGTGCTGGCGGCATCGCAGACGCGCGACAAGGATGCGCTGACCCAGGAAGGCGTGGGCAAGGTGCTGAAGGACCTGGCCGCTGACGGTTTCGATTACATCATCTGCGATTCGCCGGCGGGTATCGAAAAGGGTGCGTTCCTGGCGATGTATTTCGCCGACCGCGCGGTGGTGGTGGTGAACCCGGAAGTGTCGTCGGTACGCGACTCGGACCGCATCATCGGCCTGCTGGATTCGAAGACGCACAAGGCCGAATCGGGCCAGAACGTGCCGGCCTTCCTGCTGCTGACCCGTTACAGCCCGGTCCGGGTGGAGTCGGGCGAGATGCTGAGCATCACGGACGTGGAAGAGGTGCTGGGGCTGAAGGCGATCGGCGTGATCCCGGAGTCGGGGGATGTGCTGAACGCGTCCAACAAGGGCGAGCCGGTGATCCTGGATGCAGAATCGCCCGCAGGCCAGGCATACGATGATGCGGTGGCCCGCATCCTCGGCGAAGAGCGCCCGATGCGCTTCACCGTTGTTGAGAAGAAGGGCTTCTTCAGCAAGCTGTTCGGAGGGTAAGCATGGGCCTGTTCGATTTCCTCAAGACGAAGAAGACCACCGCCGAAACGGCCAAGAACCGCCTGCAGATCATCATCGCGCAGGAACGCAGCCACCGTGGCGGCCCGGATTACCTGCCGCTGCTGCAGCGTGAGCTGCTGGAAGTGATCAAGAAGTACGTGAACATCGACGCGGACGCGGTCAAGGTAGACCTGGTCAAGGACGGCGAGCACGACGTGCTGGACATTTCGGTGGCGCTGCCGGAAGGCCCGCAGCAGCCCTGACCGTAAAGGCCCCTTCCCCACCGGGAAGGGGCGCAGGACGCACACGCCATGAACACCGCCGCCGAAGCAGAACCGCAGGTCACCCGGGTGGCCGACATCGCCTTCGAGGATGCGGCGGCGTTGCTGGCCCGCCACGCGCTGCAGCTGCACCACGTGGCCGATGGCGCACCGATTCCAGGCAGTTACTGGGGCGAGCCCGAGGCGGGCATCATCGCCAGCGACGTCTACGTGCGTAACGACACGCCGGTGCACTCGATGCTGCACGAGGCCTGCCACCTGATCGTACTGCCGCCCGAACGCCGCGCGCTGGTGCACACCGACGCGACCGATTCGGTCCCCGAAGAAGACGCCACCTGTTACCTGCAGATCGTGCTGGCCGGTCAGCTGCCGGGCGTAGGCAGCGCGCAGCTGATGGCCGACATGGATGCCTGGGGCTACACCTATCGCCTCGGCTCCACGCGCGCCTGGTTCGAGCAGGATGCCGAAGACGCAAAAGCCTGGCTGATCGAACGCGGCCTCCTCGCCGCGTAAAACGGTGTACGAGCGCACGCGCGCATGAGCGCGGTAGGGTCGGTCGTCAGACGACTGCCGATACGAACGATCGGCACGGCGACGCATTGCGCCTGGGCGGATAAATGCTCTCGGCGGTGCTGGATCCACGCGTAGAGCGCTGGCTGTTCGGTTTTCATCGCGCGGTGCGAGAACGGGGGTGCCCTGGCCGGACACGCGTGAACCCATCCATGGGGCTTATCGCAGCATCCATGCTGCTCAAAGTCCGGCCAGGGCACCCCCGCCCTCGCCCCCTCAGTTCTCTGCGACGACCGGACACGAGATCAAAAGCGGAACGCGCGAGCCCTGCCTTTGACTTCCTTTCCGTCGACGCATGACCGTCTGGGGGAGCGGGGTGGAGGGGGTAGCGGGGCTTTGAGCAGCATGGATGCTGCAATAAGCCCCATGGATGGGTTCACGCGTGCCCCGCTACCCCCTCCACCCCGCTCCCCCGCGCGCAGAGAACGAAAACGCCAGCGCTTCTACGCAGGAGAACTCAGCCGCCTGCCAAAGCGCGCAACGTAATGCCAACGATGTAAGCGAGATACGTACCAGTCGCATACCCCATTGTCCCGAGCAGCACGCCAACGGGAGCAAGGGAGGGATGGAACGCAGCCGCAACCACGGGCGCAGAAGCCGGCCCGCCGATGTTGGATTGCGAGCCGATGGCGAAGTAGAAGAACGGCACCTTGAGCGCCATGGCCAGTGCGAGCAGCAGCACGATGTGCACGGCGATCCAGATCAGGCCCAGTGCGAACAGCCACGGGCGTTCCAGCAGGGCCAGCAGGTCCATCTGCATGCCGATGCAGGCGATCAGGAAGTACAGCAGCAGCGAGCCCAGCTTTGAAGCGCCCGCGCCTTCCAGGTTGCGCGCGCGGGTGAAGCTCAGCGCCAGGCCGCAGGTGGTGGAGATCACCACTACCCACACGAACGGCGCGTCCAGGCTGAACTGCGAAGCCCAGGCCACGTGGCCCTTGAACCAGGCCGATACCGGGCCGGCGATGGCGTGCGACAGGCCCACCGTGCCGAACGCTACCGCCACGATCAGCATCAGGTCGGTCAGGCTCGCCACGCGTTCGTGCTCGGCCTGGAATTTTTCGATGCGCAGTTTCAGTTCATCGATCGCGGATGTATCCGCGCCGGTGCGCGCGTCGATCTTCGCCGCGCGGCCGGCCATGAAGATCAGCACCGCCATCCATACGTACCCTACGCCCACGTCCACTACCGCGAACTGGCCGAAGGTGGTGGCGTTGACGTCGAAGACCTCGCGCATGGCCAGCATGTTGGCGCCGCCGCCGATCCAGCTGCCGGCCAACGCGGCCATGCCCGCCCAGGTATCGCCGGCGACCGTTTCCGGGTGCGCCCACTTCATCAGCATGAAGGCCACCACCGCACCGATCATGATGCTGAAGGACGCGCCCAGGTACATCACGATCAGCTTCGGGCCCAGCCGCAGGATGCCCTTGATGTCCACCGCCAGCGTCAGCAGTACCAGCGCGGCCGGCAGCAGGATGTCGCGCGCGATCGGGTTGTACAGGCTGGTGTTCTGCCCGTCGATCAGGCCCACCGTGTTGTAGATGCCGGGAATCATGTAGCACAGCAGCAGTGCCGGCACGAAGGTGTAGAAGCGCTTCCACAACCCCGTCTCGCGTGAGGCGGTCCAGAACACGGCACCCAGGGTGGCGGCGATGAGGCCGAAAACTACGATGTCGTTCTGTATCAGAGCGGGTGCTTTCACGGAATGGAGCGCCTGGAAAGGGGTGCGCGCGTGCGCGTTGGGTAACCACATATGAAAGCGCCGCCTTTCGGCGGCGCTTTCGACATCACTCGCCGATGTGCTGCTTCAGCCAGCCGTTCACGGTGTCGTGCCACTGCACGCTGTTCTGCGGCTTGAGCACCCAGTGGTTCTCGTCCGGGAAGTACAGGAACTTCGACTCGATGCCCTGGCGCTGCGCGGCCGTGAACGCGCCCAGGCCCTGTTCGACCGGAATGCGGAAGTCGAGCTGGCCGTGGATGATCAGGATCGGCTTTTTCCAGTCCGCCACGTGATTGACCGGGTTGAACTTCTCGTAGTTCTGCGGCTTGGCGAACGGCGTGCCGCCCTGCTCCCATTCCGTGAACCACAGCTCTTCGGTGGCGTAGCCCATCATGCGCTGGTCGAACACGCCGTCATGGTTGACCAGGCACTTCCACGGCTCGTTCCAGTTGCCGGCGATCCAGTTGACCATGAAGCCGCCGTAGCTGGCGCCCAGCGCGCAGGCCTTGTCGCCGTTGAGGAACGGGTACTGCTTCTGCGCCGCCGCCCAGCCCTTCTGCAGGTCTTCGAGCGGGCGGTCGCCCCAGTGCTGGCTGATCGCATCGGTGAACGCCTGGCCGTATCCGGTGGAACCGTGGAAATCGATCATCACCACCGCGTAGCCCTGGCCCGCGTAGGTCTGCGGGTTCCAGCGGTAGCTCCAGCCATTGCCGAAGCTGCCCTGCGGGCCGCCGTGGATCAGGAACGCCACCGGGTAGGTCTTGCCTTCCTGGTAGTTGTACGGCTTGACCACGTAACCGTGCACGGTTTCGTTGTTCCAGCCCTTGAACTGGAACTGCTCGTAATCGCCGAAGGCCACGTCGGGCAGCATCTGGCCGGCGCTCGGGGTGATCTCGCGCGGGCTGCTGCCGTCGGCCTGGGCCACCACGATCTGGTCGCCGCTCTTCAGGCTGTTCTTCGTGTAGGCCAGCGTGCTGCCGGCGATCACCGGCGAGCCGACGCTGCCGCCTTCGGCGACCACCGTGGCCTTGCCGGTGGCGATGTCGATGTTGAACAGGCGGTGTTCGCCCAGGTCATCGGCCGCGGTGTAGAAGCTCTTTTCGTCCTGCGACAGCACCACTTCACCGGCCGAACGGTCCCAGTCCGGGGCGATTTCGCGGGTCTTGCCCGAGGCCAGGTCGAGTGCGATCACGCCGAAACGGTCCGCCTCGAAGCCCGGGCGCTTCATCGCGCGGTAGTACAGGGTGTTGCCGTCGGCGCTGAACACCGGGCCGGCATCCCAGGCCGGGTTGGCGGCGGTCAGGTTGACCGGCGCCTGCTTGCCCTCGGCATCCAGGCGGTACAGGTCGAAGTTGGTCGACCACGCTTCTTCGCGGCCGGCCACGCGGATGCTGGCCACCACGCTTTTGCCATCCGGCGCCCAGGTGAAGTCGTCATTGCCGCCGAACGGCTTGGACGGCGCATCGCCGGCCAGCGTCGCGCTGATCGCCGAGGCGCCCTTGACCGCAGCGGCCTTGGCGGCCGGCAGCGGGGCCACGAACAGGGTGTTGCGGCGGCCGTCGTTCCAGGTGTCCCAATGGCGCACGAACAGGCTGTCGAACACTTCACCGGTGTTCTTGCGCGCCTTGTGCGCGTCCAGCTTCTTGCTGGTGCAGGCCAGGTCCGAACCGCAGTCCTGGAACACGCCGGCGCTGAAGGCCACGCGGTCGCCCTGCGGCGAGATCTGGAAGCTGTCCACGTCCACCGCGAAATCGGTCAGCTGGCGCGGGGTGCCGCCGGCCAGCGGCATCGAATACAGCTGCTGGCTGCCGCCCTTGGCGCTGAGGAAGTACACCGTCTGGCCGTCGGCCGAGAGCGCGGCCGAATTGACGTTCCAGCCGGCCGGGGTGAGCGGCTTGGGCGGGGCCGCATCGCGGGTGCGCAGGTTGCGGATGAACAGGCCGGTGCTGGCCTTGCTGTCGGTGCCGACCACGCGCTTGGCGAACACCACGTTGCCGCCATCGGCGGTCAGCAGCGGGGCCGAAACCCGATCCAGCGCGATCATGTCGCGCACATCCAGGCCACGCGTGGCGGCCAGCGACGGCAGCGCGGTCAGCAGGCACAACGGCAACAGGGCGTAACGAAGCTTCATCGGGTTCTCCGCGGAACGGCAAAACGCCGATGGTAGGCCCTGTCATCCCCGTGAAGCAAAGGCCACACGTCATGGAAACGAAAAACCCCGCCGAAGCGGGGTTTTTCACGTTCAGATTGGCTTGCAATCAGACCGCGGTGGCCTTTTTACCGGTGCGGTAGATCAGCCAGCCCACTACGAACAGCACCGCCAGACCGATCCACTGCGCGGCCGGCAGGTGGAACGGCACGGCCAGCACGTCGGCGCGGCTGCTGACCACGATCGGCACGGCGATGGCGATGCCCATCAGCGCTTCACCGGTGATCAGGCCGGCAGCGAACAGCACGCCCGGCTTGTGCACGCGGTCGCGGCCCTCTTCATCGTCGGCGCGCACCTTGTGGAAACGCTCGACCAGGTAGGCGATCAGGCCGCCCAGGAAGATCGGCACCATCAGTTCGAGCGGCAGGTAGATACCAATCGCGGCGGCCAGCACCGGCACGCGGAAGCGGGCGTTGCGCGACTTGAGCCAGCTGTCGAAGGCGATGATCGCCGCACCGACCACGGCACCAATGCCGATGAAGGTCCACGGCAGTTCGCCACCGAACAGGCCCTTGGCCACCGACGCCATCAGGTTGGCCTGCGGTGCGGCCAGCGCGTTCGGGTGCAGCTCGGACTTGACGCCGATGCCGTACGCGGTAGCCAGCAGGTTCAGCACCGGTGCCATGATCAGCGCACACGAGAACGCACCGATGCCCAGCATCAGCTGCTGCTTCCACGGCGTTGCACCCACGATGTAGCCAGCCTTGAGGTCCTGCAGGTTGTCGCCGCCGACGGCAGCGGCGCAGCACACCACCGCACCGATCATGATCGCGGCCACCGCACCCAGCGGCGCGCCACCGACGCCCACCGGCGTCAATCCATCCTTGCCCAGCAGCAGCACCAGCACCGCCGAGGCGAACAGGATGGTGGAGATGGTGATGCCCGAGACCGGGTTGTTGGACGAGCCGATCAGGCCGGCCAGGTAGGCCGAGACCGAGACGAACAGGAAGCCGGCGACGATCATGATGAGGGTCATCGGGATCGACACATGCCACTGGACCACGATGGCCTGGTACAGCGCCAGCAGCGGCAGGGTGAAGGCCACCAGCGCCACCAGCATCCACTTCATCGGCAGGTCGCGTTCGGTGTGCGCCAGCGCCGGGCCGCCGCTCTTGCGCGCGGCGGCAAAGCCGCTCTTGACGCCGTTGAGCAGCGACTTGCGCAGCGAGATCAGGGTCCACACGCCGCCGATCAGCATCGCGCCCACGCCCAGGTAGCGCATCTTCGCGCCCCAGATGGCGAACGCCGCCTCGGTGGACGAGGCCGTGGCGATCGACGCGGCCAGGGCCGGATCGGTGTTCATGAAGAACGCCTGGTACAGCGGGATGGCGATGTGCCAGGTCAGGATCGAGCCGGACACCACCACGATGCCGACGTTGAGGCCGACGATGTAGCCCACGCCCAGCAGCGCCGGCGACAGGTTGGTGCCGATGAACGCGGTGACCTTGGAGCTGCCGACGTAGGCCGAGGTCGCCCAGGCATCGGGAATCAGGCGCATGCCGCTTTCCGCAGCCAGCTTCACCAATGCACCGATCACGGCCGACAGGCCGAGGATCTTCAGGCCCGGGCCCGGGTTCTCACCGGCCTTGAGCACTTCGGCCGCGGCCTTGCCTTCCGGGAACGGAAGCGGGTCTTCGACGATCATCGAACGGCGCAGCGGCACCGAGAAAAGCACGCCCAGCAGGCCACCCAGGCCAGCGATGCCCAGCACCCACCAGTACTTGAAGTCCGGCCAGTAGCCCATGATCACCAGCGCCGGGATCGTGAAGATCACACCGGCGGCGATCGACGAACCGGCCGAAGCGCCAGTCTGCACGATGTTGTTTTCCAGGATCGTGCCGCCGCCCAGCAGGCGCAGCACCCCCATGGAGATCACCGCCGCCGGAATGGCCGTGGCGATGGTCAGGCCTGCGAACAGACCCAGGTAGGCGTTGGCCGCCGACAGGATCACCGCCAGCACGATGGCAAGCACCACCGCGCGGAATGTGAGCTGTCTGGGCGCAGCGTCGTCGTTGTTCATGGAAGCCCCTGCTGGCAAAAAATCCTGTCAAACCTAGCCTTCATGCCTTGGTAACGCAAGGCGGGTAGCGCCGGTCGCCGTAATCGGTAAACCCCTGGAAATGGCCGCGCACCCTGATTTGTAATGTTATATCCTGTCACGCCACCACCGGCGCACCCGTGGCCCCAGCCTCCCCCCGCCTGACCTCCATCGACCAGCTGCGCGGCACCGTGATCGTGCTGATGCTGCTGGACCACGTGCGCGAAACCTTCTACCTGCACCAGCAGGTACCCGACCCGATGGTCGTGGACCAGGTCGAGCCCGCCCTGTTCCTCAGCCGGCTGCTCGCCCACCTGTGCGCCCCCGTGTTCGTGCTGCTCACCGGCCTGTCCGCCTGGCTGTACGGCAGCAGCCAGGCCGCCCCCCGCCGCGCCGCCTCCGCCTTCCTGCTCAAGCGCGGCCTGTTCCTGATCCTGCTTGAACTGCTGGTGGTGAATTTCGCCTGGACCCTGCAGTTCCCGCCCAGCGTGATCTACCTGCAGGTGATCTGGGCGATCGGGATCAGCATGGTCGCCCTCGCCGGCCTGCTCTGGCTGCCCCGCCCCGCCCTCGCCGCCCTGGCCCTGGTGGTGATCGCCGGCCACAACCTGCTCGACGGCATCCACGTCAGCGGCGACGGCCCGCTCGCCGTGCTCTGGAAGATCCTGCACCAGCGCGACTGGATCGCCGCCGGCGACGCCCTGCGCCTGCGCACCTCCTACCCCGTGCTGCCCTGGATCGCCGTCATCGCCCTCGGCTACACCCTCGGCCCCTGGTTCGCCCGAACCGGTGATCCCGCCCTGCGCCAACGCCGCCTGCTCTGGGCCGGCGGCGGCGCCCTGCTCGCCTTCGCCCTGCTGCGCACCGCCAACGTCTACGGCGACGCCCCCTGGCAGGCCATGGCCAGCGCCGGCCAGACCCTGATGAGCCTGTTCAACGTCACCAAGTACCCGCCGTCCCTGCTGTTCCTGCTGCTCACCCTCGGCATCGGCCTGCTTCTCCTGCGCCTCTACGAAAACCCGCGGATCGCCCGCGCCCTGGCCCCGCTGGCCAGCATCGGCGCCGCCCCGATGTTCTTCTACCTGCTGCACCTGTATGTGCTGAAGCTGCTCTACGTCGCCGCCGAAGCGCGCTGGGGCCAGACCCATGGCGCCTATTTCGCCGTGGACCATGTGTGGATGCTGTGGCTGATCACTGCTGCGTTGGCGCTGGCTCTGTATTGGCCGACGCGCGCATTCGCTCGCCTGAAGGCACGCCGCAAAGACCTGGTCTGGTTGCGGTACCTGTAGAGCCACCCCATGGGTGGCTGCCGGATACACCGCGAAGAGCAGCCACGCATGGCGTGGCTCTACGCGGTTCTTCTGTACGACATTGGGAACCTGAAGGGCGCGGGGCGGTAGGCCCCAGGGGGACCTTGAGCAGCATGGATGCTGCGATGAGCCCCATGGATGGGTTCACGCGCGTCCCGCTGGGGCCTGCCGCCCCGCGCCCCAGCCGATAGCAGTGAATCAACACGCTGTTGGCGCAGACCCAACAGCGTACCGACCAACGGTCGGCACCTACCAGGGGCCGGTCGAGTGATAATCGCGACCTGTTTTGTCGCTTATCGCCTAATGACCGCCACCGCCCTTTCCGCTTCCGACGACTTCCTTGGCCACCCCAAAGGCGTTTACGTCTGCTTCTTCACCGAGATGTGGGAGCGCTTCTCGTTCTATGGCATGAAGGCGCTGCTGCTGCTGTACCTCACCAAGTACCACCTGTTCGGCGACAAGGCAGGCCTTGACCTGCTCGGCGCCTACGGCGGCCTGGTCTACTGCATTCCCGTGTTCGGCGGCCTGCTCGCCGACCGCTGGCTGGGCATGCGCAAAGCCGTCGTGTTCGGCGGCATCCTGCTCGTCCTCGGCCACCTCGGCATGGCCTTCGAAGGCCACGCCGCCACCCGCATCGACGGCCAGATCGTGCGCGACGATGCCGCCCTCGGCATCACCTACCTCTCCCTTGCCCTCATCATCATGGGCGTCGGCTTCCTCAAGCCCAACATCTCCACCATCGTCGGCAAGCTCTACCCCGAAGGCGACCCCCGCCGCGATTCCGGCTTCTCCCTGTTCTACGCCGGCATCAACCTCGGCGCCCTGTTCGCCTCCCTCGTCTGCGGCTTCCTCGGCGAAGCCTACGGCTGGAAATACGGCTTCGGCGCCGCCGGCATCGGCATGGTCATCGGCCTGGCCATGTTCCTGTGGGGCCAGAAGTACCTGCAGGGCCACGCCGAACCCACCAACGTCGCCGCCCTGCGCCAGCGCATTGCCGGCGTCCCCCGCGAATGGTTGATCTACGGCATCGCCGTGCTCGGCGTCATTCCCGTGGCCGCCCTCATGTGGTCCGCCGCCAACGGCGCCTTCGCCATCGGCGGCGAAATCAGCCTCGCCCTGCTGCTCATGGTGGTCGTGCTCGGCGGCGTCCTGCTCTGGTTCGCCTGGTTCACCGGCACCCGCTGCACCCCCGTGCAGCGCCAGCAGATGATCGCCCTCATGGCATTGATCTTCATGGCCCTGGTGTTCTTCACCCTGTACGAGCAGACCTACGGCTCCTGGGTCACCTTCACCGACCGCATGCTCACCAAGGACCTTGTCCCCGCGCTGGTGATCCAGGGCGGCACCCCGATCCCGTGGTCGATCGCCTCCCTACTGCTGGCGCCGCTCGGTTTCGTGGTCGCCGCACGCCTGTCCGAACGCCGCCCAGGTTCCACCGCCCCGCGGAACCTGTTCATCGCCATCGTCGCCCTGATGCTGGTGCTCCTGGTCCGCGACTGCCTGGTGATTCCGCAGACCGCCGGCTCGCTCACCTACCTGGGCGGCCTGTTCCTGGTCGTGCTCGCCCCGCTGTTCGCCGTGCTGTGGGCGTGGCTCGACAAGCGCCGGCTGGACCCCTCCAAGCCGGTCAAATCCTCGCTCGGCCTGGTGTTTGCCGCGCTTTCCTTCATCCCGCTCGCCCTCGCTGCCCAGCAGGTCGGCAGCACCGGCCAGATGGCCAGCGTGTGGTGGCTGGTGCTGGCCTACCTGGTGCTGGAGATCGGCGAGATGTGCTTGTCGCCTGTCGGCCTGTCCGCCGTCACCCAGCTGGCCGCGCCGCGCGTGGTGAGCCTGATGATGGGCACCTGGTTCCTGGCCACCGCATTTTCCGAAACCCTCGCCGCGCTGTTCGGCAAGCTCGCCGCCATTGAAGTGCCCGAAGGCGAAACCATGAACATCGCCACGGCCGCCGCCAGCTACGAACACCTGTTCTGGCTGCTGATGTGGATCGGCCTCGGTTGCGCAGCCGTGGCAATGGCTGGCTCGCCGCTGCTGAAGCGGATGATGCACGGAGTCAAGTAAGCCGCCGCACGCCATGCACATAAACACTTCCTAACACCATTCGATCCGGTCACAGTCCGACGGGATTGGAATAAGTTGTAGATACTCGGTTTGTATCGCTCCCCACCATGGCGCTCCCTGCGTTCATGGAACTTTCCCAATGCGTCACGCTGCTCCGCCCCACCACCGCCCGCTCGCCGTACTCATCGCGCTGGCATTGTGCACCTCGCTTTCGTTGCCCGCACATGCGGGCAACGCCGATGCAGAAGCTGTCGATTGCGACATCGATCCTGACCACAGCGTGTGTGAGGCGCAGGACGAAGCAACATCCAGCACCACCCCGTGGCTGATTGGCGGCGTCGCGCTGGCAGGTGCCGCCGCAGCGGCGGCAGGTGGTGGAGGCGGCGGCGGTGGCAGTGACGGCGGCGGTGATGGAGGCGGCGTCCCGCCGGGCTCGGAAGGCGGCCAGTACGGGGGCAACCAGTTCCTGGCCGGACCGGGCAGCGAGATCAGCTGGGACCGCAACGTGGAAACCCGCGTCACCGGCGCGGCCCGCAACGAAGGCAGCCTGCGCATCAACGCCGGCACCCTCAGCGTGCGCAATGACGGCCACCTGCGCAACACCGGCACCCTGCGCATCGGCCAGGCCGCCAGCCTGGTGGTGGAGAACGATGGTGACCTGGACAACCATGGCACCCTCGAACTGCACGGCCAGCTGCAGCTGCGCCGCGATGGCAGCCTGGAGAACCACGGCAGCCTTCAGGCGCACGGTGCGACGATCCAGCTGGATGGCGAGTCCGACATCGAGAACCTCGGCGACATGCAGCTGCGCGACACCGTGGTCAGCATGGGCGGCGAGAGCGAATTCGACAACGGCGAACGCCGCCGCAACGCCACGCTCGGCGTCCAGGGAGGCGGCTTCGCGCTCACAGGCATGGCCGAGTTCGAGAACCACGGCACCGTCAACGCCGGCGGCACGCTCAACCAGGGTTCGCTGGTGCATGCGGTGACCGCGCGCGTCGGCAACGAGCGCGACATCATCGAAGCCTTCGACAACCATGGCCTGATCACCCTGCAGGGCAACGCGCGCGTGCTGACCCTGCTGGCCGACAGCCATGCCAGTGCCGGCATCAACCGCGCCGGCGCGCAGATCATCAGCCACGCCCAGCGGCAATCGGCGATGCATGCCGAAGGCGCGCAGGCGACGCTGATCAACCAGGGCACGCTGACCGTGACCGGTGACGGTGCGGTGGCGATGGCCGGCGCGCGCGGCGCCACGTTGATCAACGATGGGGTGATCAACCTCGGCGTGGCCGGCGGCAACAACGGCCAGAACATGGTGGCCATGCAGTCCGACGGCTCGGCCACACTCAGCAACCGCCGCGGCGGGGTGATCAACATCCATGCCGACAACTCGCACGCGTTCCAGATGGGCGCCAGCGGCGGCGGCCGCCTGATCAACAACGGCCAGGTCAACGTGTATGGCAATGGCAGCGGCGTGCATGCCGACCAGCCGACACAGGATGCCGATCGCCCCGCCCCCGACCTGGGCTGGCAGGCACCGCGCGGCGTGTCGGGCTACACGGTGGGCACCCATGCCGATGGCAGCGCCGGACAGATGGTGCTGCATGAGGGCGGTGAACTGGTCGACGTCCGTGTTGATACCGGGTTCACCCGCGGCACCGACGATTCGCAGATCCGCCTGGAGGACGTCTTCGTCGGCGCCGACGGCGGCGATGACAACATCGCCAGCGCCACGGTGGTGTGGCAGGCGCAGGCCGAGCGCGACGAGGCCGGCAATGTCGACGTGGTGATGACCCGCAACGACTACCGCGATATCGCCGATGCCGACACCCAGAGCGTCGCCGCAGCGCTGGAGGCGGGCTACGCCAACAATGCGCTGTACCACAGCCTGGAAGTGGCTGACGCCGCTGAGTTCAACCACGCCCTGCAGCAGTTGTCCGGCAACGGCCTGGCGGCCGCCAGCATGCGCCTGGCCGCCAACGGCGACGCGTTCTGGTCGAGCCTGGCCCGCGCCAGGCCCGGCAACGGCACCCACATGGTCGCGTTCGGACCGGGCACGGCCACGGCGTCGGGCGTGCAGGGTACCGGCACCGGCGTGCAGGTCGCGATGGCGCTGGGTGGCGGTCGGCAGCTGCTGCTGCGCACCGGCCTGCTGGGCTCGAATTTCTCCACCGATGGCGGCCAGACGCGTTCGCAATCGCGGTTTGCCGGGGTGGGCATGGCCCAGGCGCTGGGCGCGTTCACCCTGCAGCACACGCTGGGCAACGAATGGCACCAGACCGATGGCCAGCGCCAGTTGCACTGGGGCAGCACGCGCATGAGCGCGCACAGCCAGCGCACGCTGTCGCGTACCCGCGTGGGCAGCACGCTGGGCATGGAACTGGCCGGCGGCGGGCTGCGCTGGCAGCCGCGCCTGGGGGCAATGGCGTATCACGCGCGCGAGGGTGCCTTCCATGAGTATGGTGCCGGCGCATTGGGATTGTCGGTCGGCGCAGGAACGCGCAGTGGTGTGCAGCTGGAGCTGGGCACCGCCTTCAGTGGGCGCCTCGGCCATGGGTGGACCCTGCGCGGTGATGCATCCGCATTCCGGTCGGTGGCGTATCGCGCCGACGCGCGCACGGCCACGCTCCACGGTGCAGGCGATCACGCGTTCACCGTTCCAGGGTTGGCGCCGTCCGGACTGGATTACCGGGTGATGCTGGGCGCCGATTATCGCTACCTGCGCGCCGACCTTGGCGGTGCGGTGATGGCGGAACGGCTGATGGGCGTTCGCGATGTGCAGGCGCAGATGCAGGTACGCATGGCGTTCTGATGCGGCCTACGGAAGGCGGGGCGGCAATGCCGCCCCGCCGTCGTCATGGTTGCGCTGCGGTCGAGGCTGAAGCGGTCTGCCCGCCGAGGCTGCGCGACAGGAAGGCCAGCAGGCGGCTGTAGTACTCGCGCTGGTGTTGTGGGGTGTAGAAGCCATGGCCTTCGCTCTTGTAGTACAGGCTTTCAACCGGCGTGCCGGCGCGGCGCAACGCGGCTTCCATTTTCTTCGTGTGCTGGATCGGGGCACGCTTGTCTTCGCCACCGGCGGCCAGGAACACCGGCACTTTCACCTGCGCGGCCAGGTTCACCGGCGAACGCTCCGCCAATGCTTCCGGTGCGCCGAGCCAGTCGCGCAGGTAGGTCATCCCGGAGCGATCGCTCTGGATGTCACCCCGCTCGAACATCAGCGGCAGATCGTAGATGCCCACGTACCCGGCCGCGCACTGGTACAGCCCCGGCTCGCGCACGGTGCCCATCAACGCGGCATAGGCCCCGTAGCTGGCACCGTAGATGCAGATGCGCTTCCCATCGGCAATGCCCTGCTCGATCGCCCAGCGCGTGGCATCGGTCACGTCGTCCTGCATGCGCAGGCCCCACTGGTGCCTGGCCGCTGCGGTGTGCGCGCGCCCGTAGTTGGACGAGCCGCGGAAGTTGATCTGCAGCACCGCATACCCGGCCGCCGCGAGCAGCTGGGTTTCATGCTCATAACTGCCGTCGTCGAACACGCCGATCGGGCCGCCGTGTGGTACCACCACCATCGGCAGCTGGCGCGCCTCCTTGCCATTGGGCACCGTCAGGAAGCCGTGCAGCGGCAGGCCATCGCGCGCCTTCAGTGCCACCGGTCGCACCTGTGCGCTCTGTGACGGGTCGATCCAGCTGCTGCGGCTGGCCAGCAGCCTGGCCTTCTTCTCCACCGTGTCGTAGCGGTAGAAGTCGCCCGGGTTGCTGCCCGACCAGGTCTGCGCCAGCACGATACGTCCATCGCGGGTGCTGGAGGTGATGTACACCGGGCTGCGCAGTGCGGCCTGCAGGCTGCGATACAGCCGCGCGGTGCTGGAGGTGTCGTCGAAGAAGCGCGCCTTCGGCACGTCCCCGTAGTACAGCGCGCCCACCGGAATGCGGGTACCCGGCTGGTAGATCACCCGGCCCGGGTCCACCACCTCGTCACGCAACAGGGTGTGGCGCTCGTTGGTCTGCGGGTTCCAGCTGACGATGGCATCGGGGCCCTCGGCCTGCTCGATCCACAGGTAGGCCAGGCTGCCGTCGGCGGAGAAGCCCAACGGCTTCTCGACGCGCCGGCTTACCGCTTCGTCGTTGAGCAGCACCCAGTCCTCGCCGCGCTGCACGCGGTAGTACAGCTTCTGCACGTTGTCCGAGCCCGAACCCAGTGCAAACCGCACTTCGCCGGTGTTGTCTGTGGTGAAGTGCGCGCCCTGCACGGGCGAGCGCGCCACGATGATCCGCCGCCCGGTGACCGCGTCCATGCGTTCGATGCGGGTGTAGGGATTCTCGGCGAACGGCCACACGGCAATCAGCACGTTGCGCTCGTCGTCGGCGAGCTCATCGGTGAGGAAGGCCGATACCTGGCTGTCGTTGAGCCCACCAACCCGATAGCCGACCAGCAGCTCGCCGCTCCTGCCATCGGCGTTGATGCCGTACAGCTCGCCGGTCGGGCGGGGTTTGTCCAGGCGGCCCCACTTCTGCGCCAGTCCGATCACCAGGCGCTCGTTGCTGACCCAGTCGAAGCTGCCGGCGTGGTTGTCGCGCGGCGGACGGAACGAGCCGACCATCGCCATGTCGGACGTGCGCAGGATCGCGATGGCGGTCGCGTCCTGGAGCGGAACGCTGGCGGCAACATAGGTGCCGTCCGGCGAAATCTTGATGTTGGTGAACGCATCGTCGCGCAGGTAGCGCTCCAGGTCGACCGCGCCGGCCGTCGCCGACAGCAACGCACAGCCGGCGCCCAGCAGCGCGGCCATCAGTGTCTTGCGCATCCTTCCCCCTTGGTCCGGACCCCCTGTCCGGGTCGCCGATTCTAGACAGAACCGCGCGTGCGGCGCCATCCGCCCATGGCGCTCAGGGCGAGGCGGCGGCCGCCGCGCCCGCGGTCTTGCCACCCAGGCTGCGCGACAGGAACGCCAGCAGCTTGCCGTAATACTCGCGGCGATGCGGGTCGGTGTAGAAGCCATGGCCTTCGGTGGAGTAGTACAGCGATTCCACCGGCACGCCGGCCTTCTGCAGCGCCGCCTCCATGCGCTTGGTGTGCTGGATCGGGGCGCGCTCGTCTTCGCCGCCGGCGGCCAGGAACACCGGCACCTTGATGCGGTCGGCAAGGTTGACCGGCGAAACCGCGGCCACGTCGTTGGGGCTGCCCAGCCATTCCTTCAGGTAGGTGCTGCCGGAACCGCTGCGCTGGACATCGCCGGTGGTGTGCATCATCGGCAGGTCGTACACGCCGACGTAGCCGGCGGCGCAGCGGTACATGCCCGGTTCGCGGGCCGCGCCCATCATCGCCGCGTAGGCGCCGTAGCTGGCGCCATAGATGCAGACCCGCGCGGGGTCGGCGTGGCCTTGGCTGATCGCCCAGCGGGTCGCATCGGTCACGTCGTCCTGCATGGCGGCGCCCCACTGTTTGGCGCCGGCGTGCCGGTAGGCACGGCCGAAGTTGCCCGAACCACGGAAGTTGACCTGCAGCACGGCGTAGCCTGCCGCGGCCAGCATCTGCGCTTCGGAATCGTAGCTGCCGTCGTCGAACACGCCGAACGGGCCGCCATGCGGCATCACCACCATCGGCGGCTTCGCCCCTGCCGACGCGGCCGGCAGGGTGAGGTAGCCGTGCAGCTCCATGCCGTCGCGCGCCTTGAACGCGTACGGCTGGACCTTCGCGGCCGTGTCCGGGTCGATCCAGGCGCCGCGGCTGATCAGGTGGTCGGCCTTCTTGGCGACCGTGTCGAAGATGTAGAAGTCACCTGGATTGCTTCCCGACCAGGTTTCCACCAGCACACTGCGGCCATCGCGCGTGCTGGAGGCGATGAACACCGCATCACCGCCGAACGCGGCTTCCAGGCTGCGGTACAGGCGCGCGTCGGCCGAGGTTTCGTCGAAGAAGCGGGTGCGCGGCTTGTCGCCCAGGTAGAGCGCGCCGACCGGAACACGGGTGCCGGGGCGGTAGATCAGACGGTCCGGGTCTACGACGGGATCGCGCAGCAACGGGCTGCGGGTGCCGGTGACCGGGTCCCAGGTCACGATGGCATCGGGGCCGTTGGCCTGCTGCACCTGCAGGTAGGAGGTCTTGCCGTCTTCGGAGAAACCAAGCGCGGTTTCGATGCGGCCGGTATCGGCCTCATCGTTCACCAGCTTCCAGGTATCGCCGATGGCATCGCGGTAATAGAGCTTGTTGACGTTGTCGATACCGGCACCGTGGGCGAAGCGGATCTGCCCGCTCGGGTCGCTGGTGAAATCGGCGCGGCGTACCGGCGACCGGGCCACGGTCACACGGCGGCCGCTGGCGATATCCATGCGATCGACACGGGTGTAGGGATCTTCGGAGAACGGCCACACCGAGACCAGCACGTTGCGCTCGTCCTGCGGCATCGAATCGATCAGGAAGGCGGCGACCGCTTCGACCTTCTTCGGTTGGATGCGGGTGCCCGGACCGTTGCCTTCCACGCGATAGCCGACCAGCAGTTCGCCACGGCCGCCATTGGCGTTCATCGCGTACAGCTCACCGGTGAGCTGCGGCTGGTCGAGGCTGCCGAACTTTTCGGCCAGGCCGATCAGCACGCGCTCGTTGTTGACCCAGTAAAAACTGGTGGCGTGGTTGTTGCGCGGCGGCACGAACGAACCGGTGACCTTGCCGGTGGCGCGGCTGAGGATGGCCAGTGCGGTTCGGTCTTCCATCGGCACGGTGGCAGCGTAGTAGTCCCCGCCCGGCGACAGCTTGATGTCGGTAAACGTGTCGCGCTTGAGATAGCGCTCAAGATCCAGCTCCGCAGCGGAACCCTCCGCCACCGGCCCGCACAGCAGGCCCACGACGGCCAGGACCGCCCATATCGAGTACTTCATCCTTCCCCCTCCAACCAGACACCTTGTCCGTGATCGGCGATTCTAGACAGATCGGCGCAGCACAGGCCAGTGGCGACCTTCTTGGACGCATCCGGGCCCGGAAAGAAAAATGGCACCGCGAACGGTGCCATTTGGACGTGCATTGACGGAGAGAGAGAGAGATCAATGCACGCCGCGGAACGCCAGGCTGAGGGCCAGGATGGACAGGATCACGGCGATGGTGCCGTCGAGGATCCGCCAGGTACGAGGTTTGGTGAACAACGGGGCCAGCAGGCGGGCACCGAGGCCCTGGGCGGTCAGCCACAGGCAGCTGGCGGTGACCACGCCGGCGGCGAACGCCATGCGGGCATTGCCGAAGTTTTCGGCAATGGAGCCGATCACCATCATGTCCAGCCAGAAGTGCGGGTTGATCAGCGAGAAACCGACCGCAGCGGTCAGCACGGCGCGGCGCGAGGTGTTGTCGCCGTCATCGACCTGCATGCCGCCGCCGCCGGCCAGCGCGCGCCGGGCCGACTGCCAGGCGTACCAGCTGAGGAACGCCACGCCGCCCCACAGCACCACGGTGGTCAGCCAGGGCAATGCCTGGGTCAGGGTGCGCAGGCCGGCCACGCTGGCGAAGATGAAGATGGCATCGATCGCCGCGCAGGTCGCCACGACCGGCACGATGTGCTTGCGCAGGATGCCCTGGCGCAGGATGAAGGCGCTCTGGGCCCCGACCACGGCGAACAGGCCGATACCGGCTGCGGCACCACTGAGCCACGCGGCCAGACCGGGGCCGCCGGAAATGAAGGAGAACATGGGATACCACCTGTGTTGCTGGGGGGCGGTGCCTCGCCAAGGCGTACAGCACCGTGATGGCGCGTATTGTCGCGCCGCAACATGGAAAAGTAGAGCTAAACTTACTTAACCATCTTTAGCGGAACTTAAGACGATGCGCATCGACCATGCCCAGCTCCGCGCCCTGGCGGCGGTGATCCGCGAAGGCAGTTTCGACCGGGCGGCGCAGTCACTCAATGTCACCGCCTCGGCGGTGTCGCAGCGGGTGAAAGCGCTGGAGGACCGGGTCGGACGGCTGCTGGTCAAGCGTTCTTCGCCGGCGGTGGCCACGCCGGAAGGCCAGGTACTGGTGCAGCTGGCCGAGCAGACGGCGCTGCTGGAGCACGATGCGCTGCACCGGATGGGTATTGCCGATGAGGACCTGCCGCACGCCAGCATCCCGGTGGCGGTGAACCACGACAGCCTGGAAACCTGGTTCCCGGAGGCGGCGCTGAATTTCGCGCGGCAGACCGGGACGACGCTGGACCTGCGCTCGGAGGACCAGGACCACACGGTGGCGCTGCTGCGCCAGGGCGCGGTGCTGGGCGCGGTGACCACGCTGGACGAGCCGGTGCAGGGCTGCCAGATCCACGCGCTGGGCAGCATCCGCTACGCGGCCACGTGCACGCAGGCCTTCCACGACCGCTACTTTGCCAAGGGGGTGAACGCGCAGTCCCTCGCGCAGGCGCCGGTCCTGGTGTTCAACCGCAAGGACGACATGCAGGCACGGTTCGCGCGGCGGCTGGCCGGCGACGACCTGCCGATGACGGCGCCGACCTGGTGGATTCCGTCAACGCGGGCGTTCGTGCAGGCCAACGTGGGCGGGCTGGGCTGGACGATGAACCCGCTGCCGCTGGTCAAGCGCCACCTGGACGCGGGACGGCTGGTGCTGATGAAGCCGCGCGCGTGGGAAGACGTGCCGCTGTACTGGCAGCACTGGAAGGGCGACGTGCAGACAATGGCGCTGCTGACCAGGGCCGTGCTGGCGGCGTCGGCGACGCTGGTGCGCCGCAGACGGTAGGTACCCACCGTTGGTGGGTACGCCTTCACGTGCCGACCAGCGGTCGGCACCTACCGTGGCCTTCAAGCATCCAGCGCGGGGCGTTCGATGGAATCGGATCCGGTCTATCTGCATATCCGGGTGGTGCTGAGCATCATCCTGGGGTTGAGCATCACCACGCTGGTGAAGGGCCTGGCCTCGATCATCGAGCACCCGGCCCGGCGTGGCGGGTGGTCCGGCATCCACCTGTGCTGGGTGCTGTGGATGCTGGTGTCGGTGGTCACCTTCTGGTGGTGGGAGTTCCGTCTGGGCGAAGTGCGCCAGTGGACCTTCGGCCTGTACCTGTTCGTGATCGGCTACTGCGCCAGCTGGTACATGCTGTGCGTGCTGCTGTTCCCCGATGACCTGCGCGAGTACGGCAGCTACGAGCAGTACCTGCTGCAGCGGCGCGGCGGTTTCTTCGGCATGCTCGCCCTGGTGACCGTGCTCGACCTGGGCGACACGGCGATCAAGGGTCACAGCCGCTGGCAGATGCTCGGCGAGGCGTACCCGGTACATACCGGGATCATGCTGGTGATTGCCGGGGTGGGCATCGCAAGCCGTTCGCGACGGGTGCACCTGGGCCTGGCCGTGCTGGCGCTTGTTTACCAGTGCGGGTATTTCCTCGCTGAATATTTCACCTTGGGGTCCGATTGATCCCTGCGATGCTGCGTTGCACCAAATCCGTACCGTTTCGGGCTAAAATTGAGCCCTGGATGCGCCAAGAGCTTGTTTCTTCACGCTTCTTCCACGAAGCGCCGTCATCCTGCCCTCATCTCCCCACATGAGATATCCATGAAAAAGTTAGCGAAGGTCGTCCTCGGCCTGTTCGTGCTGTTGCTGATCGCAGCGGCCGTGTTCCTGTACTGGCCCCTCCACCAGCGTTCGGTTCCGGCCGCGGGCAACGACAAGCCGGTCGACGTCGTGCTGGTCGGCGGCGGCATCATGAGCATCACCCTGGCCACCTTCCTGCAGGAACTGCAGCCAGACTGGAACATCCAGGTGTTCGAACGCCTCGACGGCGTGGCCCTGGAAAGCTCCGATGGCTGGAACAACGCCGGCACCGGGCACTCGGCCTTCGCCGAACTGAACTACACCCCGGAACTGCCCGATGGCAGCATCGAGACCAAGCGCGCGGTCGGCATCGCCGAGCAGTTCGAGATCTCCCGCCAGTTCTGGTCGCACCAGGTCAAGGAAGGCCGGCTCAGCCAGCCGTCCGACTTCATCAACCCCACCCCGCACATGAGCTTCGTGTGGGGCGATGACAACATCGCCTACCTGCACAAGCGCCAGCAGGCGCTGGTCAGGAATCCGCTGTTCTACGGCATGCAGTACTCCGAAGACCCGGCGCAGATCAAGGCCTGGGCCCCGCTGCTGATGGAAGGCCGCGACCCGAACCAGAAGGTCGCCGCCACCTGGATGCCGCTTGGCACCGACGTCAACTTCGGCGTGATCACCCGCCAGCTCACCGCCGGCCTGCAGCGCAACCCGAACTTCAGCCTGCACCTGGAACATGAAGTCCGCGCCCTGCGCCAGAACGACGACAAGACTTGGAACGTCACGGTCAAGGATCTCAACGCCGGCACCGAGTCCACCCTCAAGTCGCGCTTCGTGTTCATCGGCGCCGGCGGCGCCGCGCTCAAGCTGCTGCAGCTCTCCAACATCCCCGAAGCCAAGAACTACGCCGGCTTCCCGGTCGGCGGCCAGTTCCTGGCCTTCAAGTCCCCGGCCATCGCCGGCCGCCACGGCGTAAAGGCCTACGGCATGGCCGAAACCGGCTCGCCGCCGATGTCCGTGCCGCACCTGGATTCGCGCAAGCTCGATGGCAAGCCGGTGGTCCTGTTCGGCCCGTTCGCCCTGTACAGCACCAAGTTCCTCAAGCACGGCTCCTGGTTCGACCTGTACTCCTCGGTCAACCACAACAACGTGGCCGGCATGCTCGACGTCGGCGCGGAGAACCTGGACCTGGTGAAGTACCTGATGGGCCAGGCCCGTCTCAACGACGACGACCGCCAGGCCGAACTGGTCAAGTACTTCCCCAACGCCAAGCGCGAAGACTGGGAGCTGGTCACCGCCGGCCAGCGCGTGCAGATCATCAAGCACGACCCGGAAAAGGGCGCCGTCCTGCAGTTCGGCACCGAAATCGTGACCGACAAGGACCACACCCTGGCCGCCCTGCTCGGCGCCTCCCCGGGTGCCTCGACCTCTCCGCCGATCATGCTGGACCTGCTCAAGAAGGCCTTCCCCGAGCAGATGGCCGCCGGCTGGGAAGCCCGCCTGGCCCAGATCGTGCCGTCCTACGGGCGCAAGCTCAACGACAGCCCGGCCCTGACCAACGAGATCCGCCGCCAGACCAGCGACACCCTGCGCCTGCCGTACCTGGACGTGCCGGTGGAGACGAGCCCGGCAGTGATGATGACCCCGCCGCCCGCGGCGCCGGTGGCGCCGGCGAAAGAAAAGCGGAATGCGAACGAGGAGCTGCAGGCCCTGTAGGTCCGCAGCGGAAAGCAGCGGGGCAGAGCCCCGCTATACAAAAACCGGCTTCGGCCGGTTTTTTTTTTGCTGTTCCGACCGCCCCAAGCCATTCGTCAGGGGTGCGGGGCGGCAGGGGGTAGCGGGACCTTGAGCAGCATGGATGCTGCGATGAGCCCCATGGAAGGGTTTACGCGCGTCCCGCTGCCCCCTGCCGCCCCGCACCCCAACACGTAGAAAGGAGACGCCCGCGCTTTCAGCTCGTTAAATTATTGTAATTAGAATGCGAACGATTTACATTTGCGTCCCGTTGTGCACCCACCTGCCTCTGCTGAGACCCCCGCATGTCCTTCCGTTCCCACCCCTCTGCTTCCGTCCGCCGTGCCCCGCTGGGCCTGGCCCTGCTGTCCGTGCTGTCGCTGGCCTCGCCCCTGGCCCTGGCTGACACCGTCGATGCCGGCAGCAGTGCCGCCGATGCCAAGACCCTGGACCAGGTGAACGTCGTCGGCTCCCAGCGCGCGCCGTCCAGCACCACCCGCCTGCCCATCACCCTGCAGGAAACCCCGCAGTCCACCAGCGTCCTCGCCCTCGACCGCATCCAGAACGAATCGCTGTTCTCGATCAACGACGTCATGCGCAACATCACCGGCGTCAACGTCTCCTTCTACGACACCCAGCGCCCCCTGTACTACGCGCGCGGCTTCACCATCACCGACTTCCAGGTCGACAGCCTGCCTACCTACAGCGGCTCCACCAACCAGGAATACGACACCGCCTTCTACGACCGCATCGAAGTCATCCGCGGCGCCAACGGCCTGCTCAGCGGCGCCGGCATTCCCTCGGCCACCGTCAACCTGCTGCGCAAGCGCCCCGGCAAGGAGTTCGACGCCTCCTTCGCCATCAGCGCCGGCAGCTGGGACTTCCGCCGCATGGAAGCCGACGTCAACGCCCCGCTCACCCGCGATGGCCGCTTCCGCAGCCGCGTCGTTGCCGCCTATACCGATCGCGAGCTGTATTACGACCGCTACAAAGAAGACAAGATGGCCGGCATGGCCGTGCTGGAAGGCGACCTGACCGATTCCACCACCGTCACCGTCGGCTACCAGCGCCAGGACAACAACCCGGTCGGCTCCACCTGGGGCACCGTGCCCTTCTTCAACAGCGACGGCACCTTCGCCCACCTCCCCCGCGAAACCAACATGGCCCCCAAGTGGAGCTACTGGCAGCGCGAAACCAGCACCGCCTTCGCCAACCTCGAACAGCGCTTCGGTGAAAACTGGCTGCTCAAGCTCAACACCGCCTACACCCGCGGCAACGTCCAGAACGTGCGCGTCTACGGCAGCGGCTACCCCGATCCCGTGAGCGGTGCCGGCACTTACCTGCTGGCCGGTGCCGGCGATGCCGAAGACACCCGCAAGGGCGCCGACCTGTTCCTGTCCGGCACCTTCCCCGCCTTCGGCCGCGAACACGATGTCGTCGTCGGTGGCAGCTGGTCCGACCTCGAAGCCACCACCTGGACCCTTACCTCGGTGGCCAACTGGCGCTACAACATCCCCGACATCCGCAACTGGAACGGCGACATTCCCGAGCTGACCGCCAGCCGCACCGGCGCCCGCCGCATCGCCCGCACCCGGCAGAGCGGCGTGTACGCCTCCACCCGCCTGCGCCTGGCCGATCCGCTGTCGCTGATCGCCGGCGCGCGCCTGAGCCGCTGGGAAACCCTGACCCGCGCCTACAACGCCGCCGGCACCTACACCGGCACCAGCGGCCAGTACAAAGTCACCGACGAAGTCACTCCCTACGTCGGCCTGGTCTACGACATCGTGCCCGACTTCTCGGTGTACGCCAGCTACACCGAAATCTTCAACCCGCAGAACTACAAGGACCGCAACGAGAACCTGCTCGCCCCCGTGGAAGGCTCCAACCTGGAAGCCGGCATCAAGTCGCAGTGGTTCGATGGCCGGCTGACCGCCAACGCCGCCATCTTCGAAGCCAAGCAGGACAACTACGCCGTGCGCGACATGAGCCTGCCGGACGGCTCACTCAGCGATGGCAGCTCGGCCTACATCGGCGTCAACGGCACCAAGTCGCGCGGCTGGGAAATGGACATCAACGGCGAGATCCGCCCGGGCTGGACCGTCAATGCCGGCTACACCCACGTCAAGGTGACCCGTGCCAGCACCGACCTGATCTACGCCAACCTGCCCGAGGATTTCCTGCAGCTCAACACCAGCGTGCGCCTGCCCGGCGTGCTGGACCGCCTGACCGTGGGCGGCGGCTTCTCCTGGCAGAGCGAAGTGGAGGGCTACAACATCCCCTACCCGCTGGGCGGCACCCGCACCGTGCGCCAGCCGGCCTACATGCTGGTCAACCTGCACGCCAACTACCAGATCAGCGACAGCTGGACCGCCACCCTGAGCGTGCGCAACGCGCTGGACAAGACCTACTGGGCCAACCTGGACTACAACAACTACGGCGAACCGCGCTTCATTTCCGCGAGCCTGCGCTGGAAATACTGATCCGCCGCGCGGTTGAAACCTGAATAGGCCCGCCTCCTGGCGGGCCTTTCTTTTTGCTGCGCTGCGGGTTGCACGACCGTCCGTAATTATGGCGTAATTACCAAAACGCCATTCGGATGCCCGTCGATGAACCCCAGTTGGGACACCTTGGAGCGTGGCCGCCAGGCCCGGCTTGAACGCGCCGCCCCCTGGGCGCGCGGCCGCAACGTCGCCGCCAACGATGCCATCGCCCTGCTGCACGCCCTGCTGGAGCCGGGCGACAAGGTCTGCCTGGAGGGCAATAACCAGAAACAGGCCGATTTCCTCGCCCAGTGCCTGGCCGACCTCGACCCGGCCCGGGTCCATGACCTGCACATGGTGCAGTCGGTGCTGTCACTTCCCTCGCACCTGGATGTCTTCGAACGCGGCATCGCCTCCAGGCTCGACTTCTCCTTCTCCGGCCCGCAGTCGGTGCGGCTGGCCAACCTTGTGTCCGAAGGGCGCATCCAGATCGGTGCGATCCATACCTACCTGGAACTGTTCGGCCGTTACTTCATCGACCTCACCCCGCGCGTCGCACTCGTTGCCGCCCAGGCCGCCGACCGCCACGGCAACCTCTACACCGGCCCCAACACCGAAGACACCCCGGTGATCGTCGAGGCCACCGCGTTCGGCGGTGGCATCGTCATCGCCCAGGTCAACGAGATCGTCGACACCCTGCCCCGCGTCGACATCCCCGCCGACTGGGTCAACTTCGTGGTGCAGGCGCCGCGCCCGAACCACATCGAACCGCTGTTCACCCGCGACCCGGCGCAGATCTCGGAAATCCAGGTACTGATGGCGATGATGGCCATCAAGGGCATCTACGCCGAATACGGGGTCAACCGGCTCAACCACGGCATCGGGTTCGATACCGCCGCCATTGAACTGCTGCTGCCCACCTACGCCGAATCGCTCGGGCTGAAGGGAAAAATCTGCCAGCACTGGGCGCTCAACCCGCACCCGGCGTTGATCCCGGCGATCGAATCGGGCTTCGTCAAATCCGTGCACTCGTTCGGCTCCGAACTGGGCATGGAGAAGTACATCGCCGCGCGCGGGGATGTGTTCTTCACCGGCGCCGACGGCTCGATGCGCTCCAACCGCGCGTTCTCGCAGACCGCCGGGCTGTATGCCTGCGACATGTTCATCGGTTCCACCCTGCAGATCGACCTGCAGGGCAACAGCTCCACCGCCACCCGCGACCGCATCGCCGGCTTCGGCGGCGCGCCCAACATGGGCTCGGACGCACGCGGCCGCCGCCATGCCAGCGACGCCTGGTTGAAGGCTGGCCAGCAGGCCGCGCGCCCCGGTGAAATGCCACGTGGGCGAAAACTGGTGGTGCAGATGGTGGAAACCTTCCGCGAGCACATGGCGCCGGCGTTCGTTGATCGGCTGGATGCGTGGGAACTGGCCGAACGTGCGGCCATGCCGCTGCCGCCGGTGATGATCTATGGCGACGACGTCAGCCATGTGCTTACCGAAGAGGGCATCGCCAACCTGCTGCTGTGCCGCACCCCGGAGGAACGCGAACAGGCGATCCGCGGCGTGGCCGGCTATACCGCCGTGGGCCTGGGCCGCGACCGCGCGATGGTCGAGAACCTGCGCGACCGTGGCGTGATCCAGCGCCCGGCCGACCTGGGCATCCACGTGCGCGATGCCAGCCGCGACCTGCTGGCCGCGCGTTCGGTGAAAGACCTCGTGCGCTGGTCCGGCGGCCTGTACGACCCGCCCAAGCGCTTCCGCAACTGGTAAGGGAACCTGCCATGGAAACCCTCGACTACCGTTTCACCGGCACCCAGCCCGTGCACTTCCCCACCGATGCGGTGCTGGTCGGCGTGCTGGCCTCGGGCAACCTGGAAATCCTGCTGGAGCCTGCCGCGCTGGACGGCGCGATGGCGGTGCGAATCATCACCGCCGCGCGCGGTTTCGGCACGATCTGGGAAGCGGTGATCACCGATTTCGCCCGCCGCCACCCGCTGCGCGATGTGCAGGTGTCGATCAACGACGCCGGCGCCACCCCCGCCGTGGTCAGCCTGCGGCTGGACCAGGCGGTGGAAACCCTGCACGCCGGGGACAGCGCATGAGCCTGGCCCACCGCCACAGCTATTACGAAGCCGACGCGCGCGAGCGCATCGCCGGCGTGCTGGATACCGGCTCGTTCAAGGAACTGCTTGGGCCTGCACAGCGCGCGATCAGTCCGCACCTGGCCCAGCTGGACCAGCCCGCCGCGTTCGACGACGGCATCGTGGTGGGCGAAGGCCAGCTGCGCGGCAGGCGCGTGCTGGTGGCCGCACAGCAGGGCCAGTTCATGGGGGGCGGCGTGGGCGAAGTGCACGGCGCCAAGCTCACCGGCCTGCTGCAACGCGCCGGGCAGACCCGCCCCGAAGGCGTGCTGCTGCTGCTCGATACCGGCGGCGTGCGCCTGCACGAGGCCAACGCCGGGCTGATCGCCATTTCCGAAATCATGCGCGTGGTGCTCGCAACGCGCGCCGCCGGGGTACCGGTGTTGGCGCTGATCGGCAGCGGCAACGGCGCGTTCGGGGGCATGGGCATCGTGGCCCGCTGCTGCACCACGGTGATCATGTCCGAGGAAGGCCGGCTGTCGCTGTCCGGCCCGGAGGTGATCGAAACAGTGCGCGGCGTGGAAGAGTTCGATGCGCGCGACCGCGCACTGGTCTGGCGGGTTACCGGCGGCAAGCACCGCTACCTGATCGACCAGGCCCAGGTGCTGGTGCCCGATGCGATCGAGGCGTTCGCGCAGGCGGCATTCGATGCCCTGCAGCCGGATGCCGCCAGCACCGGCACCGATACCGCCCTTGCCGCGCTGCAGGCCCGCCACGCCGCCCTCAAGGCGCGCGCGCAGGCCTGGGGCGATTGCCGCGATGGCGTGGAGATCTGGGCACGGCTAGGCATCGACGATCCGCAACGGCTGCCGTTGCTGGATACCGATGACTTCCTGGCCGCCACCGCTGACCGGAGCCTGCCATGACCGCGCCACTCAACACCCTGCTCGACGCGCTGTTTCCGCGCGGGCATACCATCGCCGTCGCCGATTCGGTACTGACCGGGACCGCCACCACCGACGACGGCGGGGTGACCGTGATCGGCACCACCGACAAGATCGAAGTGGGCGTGGATCACGCGCTGGTGCTGGCCGAAACGGTTTTGGCGAGCACCGCTGCGTTCCCGCAGCGCCCGATCGTGATGCTGGTCGATACCGCCGGCCAACGACTGGCGCGCCGCGATGAACTGCTGGGCATCAATGGTTACTTCGCGCACCTGGCGCAGACGTTGGACCTGGCCCGTCGCCGCGGCGCGCGCCTGGTCACGCTGGTGTACGGCGAATCGGTCAGCGGTGGCTTCCTGTCGTTCGGGCTGATGGCTGACCACATCCACGCCCTGCCCGATGCGCAGGTGCGGGTGATGGACCTGCGCGCGATGGCACGGGTGACCAAGCAGCCGCTGGAAAAACTGCAGGCGCTGAGCCAGAGCTCGCCGGTGTTCGCGCCGGGCGTTGAGAACTACGTTGCGATGGGCGCGGTGCAGTCGGTATGGCACGGCGATCTGGCGCAGGCTTTGCTGGACGCGCTGCGCACGCCGGCAGAGGGTGACCGGCGCGCGCAATGCGGTGCCGAGCGTGGTGGCCGTACCCTGGCCGCGCGCGTGGCTGCACAGGTGGCCGCTGGCGATGCCTGACCGGCCTGCCCGCCACACGCTGGTCTGGCTGTCGGCGCACGCCGATTGGCGGGCTGACGTGGCCACGCATGACGCGCGCCTGGCGGCGTGGTTTGCCCAGGGCTGGCCCGCCGTGGTGGCGCGCCACGCTGCCGATGATCCCGATCCCCGCGTGCGCCTCGGCATTCCCCTCCCCCCCGCCGAGGGCAAGCAGCGATTGGGTCTGCGGGTGCCGCTGGGCGACATCGTGCGCCAGCAGGCGCCGCTGGAACTGGCCGAGTTGCGGGTGCACGCGCGCACGCCGGAGGACTGGCGCGGACCGCTGCAGGCGCTGGATCGGCTGGCGCCGGCCCGGGTGTTCGGGGCGTTTGCCTGGCAGGCGTTGACCGGGTTGGAGTACGTGCATGCGCGGTCGGATATCGATCTGCTGTGGGACGTCGGAACCGCGCAGGATGCTGACGCGCTGGTCGCTGCCCTGCAGGCATGGGAGCTGCGCTTTGGCCGGCGCGTGGATGGTGAGCTGTGCCTGCCCGATGGTGGGGCGGTGAACTGGCGCGAGTTTGGTGGTGGGTCGCGGCAGGTGCTGGTGAAGCGGGTGGATGGGGCCGGGTTGGAGTTGCGGTCGAACCTGTTCGGGTGTGTGGGGTTGCCACGCAGGGCGTGGCACTACGGGGTCGCCCGATGAACGCCGTTGCGAACGTTCTGCGGCCTTGCGTCGATTCGGCGCGGTTGGGGCGGCTGGCGGTGGGCGCGCTGCATGCGGAGCTGGCATTGGCGCCGAAGCCGGGGCTGGTGACGCCGTTCGATCCGGGCAGCCATGACGACATGGATGCCGGCACCTTCCTGCGCAGCCTGTTTGCGTTGCGCCATTACTTCCGCGATATCGCGCTGGCCGGCGCGGAGGATGCACCGTTCTCCGCGCTGCGCACGCTGGGCATTCAAGCCGAAGCGGCGATGTTGCGCGCCACCGGCGGAATCAATACGCACCGGGGTGCGGTCTTCAGTATTGGACTGCTGGTGGCGGCCGCCGCGCGTTGCCGCAGCATGGGGCACCCGCTGTCGGGCGAGCAGGTCTGCCTCGGCGTCCAGCACTGGTCGCCTGGGCTGCTGGCCGCGCCGCTGGATCCGGACAGCCCGGGCCAGCGTGTGCGCGCCCGGCATTGCATTGCCGGTGTGCGCGAACAGGCAGCCGCGGGGTATCCCATGCTGCGCACGTTGGCGCTGCCGACCCTGCGCGATGCGCTGGCGGCAGGTCTTCCGCGCGAGGCCGCGCTGTGCCACACGCTGATGGCACTGGTAGCCGAACTGGACGACATCAACCTGCTGCACCGGGGCGGCGCCGAGGGCCTGCACTGGGCCCGCGCCCAGGCGGCCGCATTCATGGCCGATGGCGGTGCGTTCGCCGCCGGTTGGCGCGCGCGCCTGCAGCAACTGGGCGAGGCGTTCGTGGCGCGCCGGCTCAGCCCGGGGGGCAGTGCCGACCTGCTGGCCTGCAGCGTTTTCCTGCTGCAGCAGGAGGCGGTATGAGCCTTGCACTGCTCTGCCCCGGCCAAGGCGCGCAGCACCCGGCGATGTTCGACCGGGTGCGCGACAACGCGGCGGCGCGTGATGTGCTTGACAGTGTGGGTGCGGTGCTGGGCCAGGACGTGTTCGCTGCGGCAGGCGCGGAGGCGCGTTTCGAGAACGCGCTGGCGCAGCCGCTGCTGTGCGCGGCCAGCCTGGCGCACTGGCAGGCGCTTCGCACTGAACTGCCGGTGCCGGGCATGGTGGCGGGTTACAGCATCGGTGAGCTGGCGGCACATGCCGTTGCCGGCACTCTCGATACACGGTCCTGCCTGGCCTTGGCGGCACAGCGTGCGCGGTACATGGATGCCGCCAGCCCTGCCGGCGCAGGCATGCAGGCGATGCTGGGACTGGATCGCACGCAGGTGCAGTCGCTGTGCGCGCTGCATGGCGCCTATATCGCCATCGTCAATGGACGTGATCATTTCATCGTGGGCGGTGAACTGGCGGGCCTGGAAGCGCTGGCTGGGGACGCGCGTGCGGCCGGTGCGGATATCCGTCCGTTGCCGGTGCACGTGCCTTCGCACACGCCGTTGCTGCAGGCGGCAGTTCCCCGCTTTGCCGCTGCGCTGGAGTCGGTCGCGTGGCAGCAACCGGGCCTGCCGGTGCTGGCCGGCATCGATGCGCGCGTGGTGCGCGACCACGCCGGCAAGGTGCACACGTTGTCGGCGCAGCTGGCGCAGACGATCGAATGGGCGCAGGTGATGCGCCAGCTGTTCGAGCGCGGTGCGCGGGTGTTCCTGCAACTGGGCCCGGGCACCGCGCTGGCGCGCATGGTGGCCAGCGCCTATCCGTGCTGCGAGGTCCGCGCGGTCGAAGAATTCCAGCACCTGGATGGTGCGGTGGACTGGGTGCAACGCGCACTCGTTCGCCTGCAATGAGCGGTTGGCTCCACCTGTAGCACGCCACACCCCGTGGATGGCGGGTTTCCATCCGTGCGGTACGCGAATCACGTGTCTGGGAGGGCGCATGAGTCCACAAATTGCAACGATCATCGGTCTGGTGATCATGTTCATCATCGCCACTGCCCTGCCGATCAACATGGGTGCGGTGGCCTTCGCGCTGGCCTTCATCATCGGCGGCATCTTCGTGGGGATGGAGGGCAAGGAGGTGCTGGGCGGCTTCCCGGGCGATCTGTTCCTGACCCTGGTCGGGATCACGTATCTGTTTGCGATCGCGCAGAAGAACGGCACGATCGATCTGCTGGTGCACTGGGCGGTTCGGGCGGTGCGCGGGCGGATCGTGGCCATTCCGTGGGTGATGTTCGTGGTCACGGCGGTGCTGACTGCATTCGGTGCGCTGGGTCCGGCGGCGGTGGCGATCATCGGGCCGGTGGCGCTGCGCTTTGCGAAGCAGTACAAGATCAACCCGCTGATGATGGGCCTGCTGGTGATCCATGGCGCGCAGGCAGGTGGGTTCTCGCCGATCAGTGTGTACGGCAGCATCACCAACGGGGTGGTGCAGAAGGCGGGGCTGGAAGTGACGGAGATGGCGGTGTTCCTGACCAGCCTGGGCTTCAACTTCATGATGGCGACGATCTGTTTCTTCGCGTTCGGCGGGGTGGCGTTGATGCGGCGCGGTGCGGTGGCGATGGGCGGCGGCGAGCTGGCGCTGGCCGGTGGGCCGCAGGCGTCGTCGCGGCAGTTCGCGATCGAGGGCCACGGGGCGCTGGTGTCGGCGGGCGGCGGGACGTTGTCGAACGATCCGGACGCGCTGGAAGCGGTGGGCATCACGCGCGAGCGGTTGTTCACGCTGGTGGGGTTGATCGGGTTGGGCGTGGCGGCGTTGATCTACAACCTCAATGTGGGACTGGTGTCGATCACGGTGGCGGTGGTGCTGGCGCTGTTGTCGCCGGCCAGCCAGAAGGGTGCGGTGGATGGGATCAGCTGGTCGACGGTGCTGTTGATCTGCGGTGTGGTGACGTATGTGGGGGTGCTGGAGAAGGCCGGTTCGGTGGACTTCATCGGCAACGGGGTGTCGAACATCGGCATTCCGCTGCTGGGGGCACTGCTGGTCTGCTATGTGGGCGGGATCGTGTCGGCGTTTGCGTCGTCGGCGGCGGTATTGGGCGCGACGATTCCGTTGGCGGTGCCGTTCCTGCTGCAGGGGCATCTGGGCGCGGCGGGGGTGATCTGCGCGCTGGCGGTGTCGTCGACGATCGTGGATGTGAGTCCGTTCTCGACCAACGGTGCGCTGGTGGTGGCATCGGCGGCCAAGGAAGAGCGCGAGTCGCTGTTCCGCCGGTTCCTGGTGTACAGCGGGCTGGTGGTGGTGTTCGGGCCGCTGTTGGCTTGGCTGCTGTTTGTTGTTCCGGGTTGGATGTAAGCCTGCAGGCAACATCAAGAGCAACAGCCCATTGCCAGAGCCTCCGCGGCTTGGCGGGACGGTGCGGGGTTGCGGGGGACGCCGCAAGTACGTCCATGTAGGCTTGGTCGCCGCATCCATGCGGCTCACACCCCCGCAACCCCGCCCCGACCCACCTTTGACGGTGTGTCGGTGGCCATGGGAAAGAAGGAATACAATTCGTTCATGGCTATTGCCCCTGCCCCGCGTTCCTCTAAAAAGCGCGCGCCTCTTTATGAAGAGGTTGCCGAGCATGTGCGTGAGCGCATCTATGACTACCGCTTGCCGCCTGGGGAGTGGATTGATGAGCCGGGGCTTTGCGAGGAGCTGGGGATCAGCCGTACGCCGTTGCGCGAGGCGCTGAAGCTGCTGGCGGCGGAGGGGTTGGTGCAGATCGATGCGGGGCGTGGGGCGCGGGTGACGCGGCTGACGCTGGAGGATCTCAACCAGCTGTTTCCGGTGATGGCGATGCTGGAGGGGCGGTGTGCGCATGAGGCGGTGAAGCACATCGACGATGCGGGGGTAGAGCAGTTGGAAGCGCTGCATGCGGCGATGGAGGCGGCGGCGGCGGCGGGCAATATTGCCGACTACTACCGCAACAACTATCTGATCCATGAGACGGTGCAGCACTACGCTGGTAATCCGTGGTTGATCCGGATCACGCATGACCTGCATCGCATTCTGAAGATGCATCGCGGTCGGCAACTGTTGACGCCGGGGCGTACGGCGCAGTCACTGGCGGAACATCGCGAGTTGATGGAGTGTTTCCGCCGGCGCGATGCGGAGGCGGCCGAGCGCACGATGGAACGGCACCTGCTGAGCCAGGGCCAGGCGTTGGCGGCGTATGTGGCAGCCGGTGGATTGTTGAACGTTCCAGCGCCACTACCCACCGAGGGCGGCACGTAACCCGCGCCCCGTGTAGAGCCACGCCCTGCGTGGCTGCGCAATCAGGTCGGGCGCGTTTCCCTCAGGCCCCACAGAACGGGCAATACCAGCAGCGCGACGGCGGCGATCATTGCCCCGGGCGCTGCCGCCCAGCCGGTGTGGCGCACCAGCAGTTCAGCCAACAACGGGGTGGCGCCGCCGAAGAAGGCGGTGGCCATGGTCACGCCCAGCGCCAGGCCGCTGAGCCGGCCTTCGCCGGGGAACTGTTCGGCGGTGGCCGGCGCGGCGACGGCGCTGACGCCGCCGGCCAGGCAGGCCAGCACCACGGCGGCCAGTGCGATCTGCACCGCGCTGCCGGTGGCCATCACGCCGAACATCGTCAACGGCAGCAGCGCTGACAGCAGTGCCAACCCGATCAACACCGGGCGTCGCCCCACCTTGTCGGACAACGCGCCCACCAGCGGGGTCACGCCGATCACGGCGACGGCGGCGATGGTGGACAGCCAAAGTGCCTGGGATTCGCCGATGTCACTGGCCGAGCCGAGAAACGCTGGCACGTAGGTGATGCCCACGTAGTAGGTGATCGAACCCAGCGCGGAGATGGCGAAGGTGCGCGCGACCGCGCCGCGATGGTAGCGCCAGGTATCGCGGATCGGCGAGGTCGGTACCGTGCCGGCGGCGACCTGGCGTTCGAATTCGGGCGATTCGTGCATGGTCGAGCGCGCGAGGAGGATCGCGCCGGCCAGGGCCGCACCGATGAAGAAGGGAATGCGCCAGCCCCAGCCATCGAGCTGGGCGCTGCTGAGCAGGGCCACGGTCAGTGCCGAGAGTGCAACGGCGAGCAAGGCACCCACTTCACTCGCGGCGGAGGCGAGAGAGGTCACCAGCCCGCGCCGGCGGATGGGGGCGCTTTCCAGCAGGTAGGCCACCACGCCGGTGTATTCGCCGCCTACCGAGAACGCCATGACGCAGCGGAGCAGCAGCAACAGCACGCCGGCGGTGGCGCCGATGCTGTCGAAGGTCGGCAGCAGCGCGGTGGCCAGCATCGCCACCGTCATCAGGGCCATGGAAGCCAGCAGCATGTAGCGGCGGCCGAAGCGGTCACCGAAGTGGCCGAAGCAGAGCGCGCCGAGGGGACGCATGAGGTAGCTCACCGCGAAGCCGGCCAGGGTGGCCAGCAGGGCGTTGTCGCCCCCGCCGAAGAACACCCGCGACAGCACCGTGGCCAGGTAGAGGTACAGGGTGAAGTCGTACCACTCCACCACGGTGGACAGGCCAGCGACGATCATGGAGCGGGTGGGTGTGGCGGGCGGTGGGTTGGTCATGGGTTCGGAGCCTACGACAAACGATCTGCAGACCGTGTCGTCGTAGCGCCACGCCCTGCGTGGCCCTACGCGGTGCGTGCGTAACGCAGGAGGCGGCCACGCCCTGGCGAGCTGCTTTCATCCTCGCCAAAGCCCCCCTCTTCGCTCGCTTCATATCCCTGCAGGGCCATGGCGCGCGAGAAGCCGCCGAGGTTGCCGCGACCGGGATCGGTCAGCAGCAGTTCGGCAGTGGGCTTGGCGTGGCGCTCCATCATCGCGGCGATCTGCACGCCATGGCCCCGCTCGTACAGCACATCGCTGCCGATGATCAGATCGAACCGACCCAGTGACGTATCTGGCATCTCCCAGGGCAGGTCGCGGTAATGCACGGCCGGCAGGTCGTTGAGCCCGGCGTTGTAGGCCAGGAACGATTCGGCCAGCGGATGGTGGTCGCTGGCCACCACGTTGGCGCCACGATGCGCCAGCACCAGGCTGGACAGGCCCAGCCCGCAACCCAGTTCCAGGATGCGTTTGCCGGCCACGTCGTACTGGCTCATGGTCTCGGCCAGCACCCGGCCGGCCGGCCAGACCTGGCCGAACAGGCTCCACAGCGAGGAATGGATGCCGGCGCGCTCGGCGCGGCCGGTGGGATCGGCGAACTGCTGCAGGTCGCTCAGGGCACGAATACGAAACTCGTGGCCATTGACGGGAACCGTGAGAATGCGGGTGGTATAGCCCGGCATGTGCGCTCCATGAAACACGGAGAGCCGGCCCACCCCGGTGGCGGACGGCTCGAAAGGGGAGCGAAGCGGGCGACCGCAAGGGGCCGCGCAGGACGCGCGAAACGGCGTGGGACGCACCCATCCTACAGGACGGGCGGTTTCCGCCCTTCACTCAGTATCGGATCTGGCAATTGGGACAGAAGAAGGTGCGCCGTCGGCTCTTGCCGGGGTAGGTCTTGGAAACCGGGCCGCCGCAGGTCGGGCAGGTTCGCTTGGTATGGATCTGCCAATGCTTCTTCAGCTCGAAGGCGCGCTTCCATTCCAGGAACAGGAAGCTGTAGGCGCGGGCGTCGGCAATGACCCTGCCGAGTACCCGCGACGGCAACGCTCCCACCGTGCTTTCCGGGTGCACCCGCTGCCGGAACAGCACTTCGTTCTTGATGATGTTGCCGACGCCGGCAAACAGCTCCTGGTCCAGCAGTGCATCGCAGATCAGGGTGTCTGGCTGCTGCTTCAGCCGGCGCCGGGCCAGGCGCGGGTCCCACGCATCGTTCATCACGTCGGTGCGCCAATCGTAGGTTTCGTCCAGCTTGCCTTCGATGTACTTCAGCGATGAGGCGTAGATGTTCAGCTCGCCGTTGTCGAACTGCAGCGAAACACGCGGGGGCGATGGCTTGCGTTCGTCGATGCGGTAGCTGCCGAACATCAGCATGTGCACGCGCAGGCTGAAGCCGCTGAACTCGATCAGGAAATGTTTGCCCCAGTTGCGCAGCGCTATCACGCGCCGCCCCTCCATGCGGGTGAGATCCAGGGAGCTGTTGCCCACCGCCCGGCGCACGGTCTTGCCACGGAACTTCGCCGCCGCCTCGCGCAGGATGACGATGGAAGGGCCTTCAGGCATGCAACCGCTCCTGCAGGCGCGCGGCGTTGGCCACGGCAAAGCCGTGCGCGGTGTTGTCGAAGATGACCCAGCGGGGTCCACGTGCATGGCGCACCTGCGCGGCCAGCGCGTCCAATGCCGCGTCGTCGTAGTCGCTGTAGTACATGCGCGGTGCGCCGTGCCAGCGCCAATAGCGCCACGTCGGTGCACCGCCCGGTTGGGCCGCCGCCGGCACACGCACTGGATCGGCCCCCAGCCGCGAGACGCTGTGGCGCAGCAGCAACGCGTCGGCCGTGTCGGTGAACCAGCTGGCATGGCGCGGCTCGCACACCAGCGGCACCCCGCTGCGCCTGCGCAGCGCGCGGAAGAAGCTCGAGGCACGGCGGGTATCCAACGCCAATGAAGGCGGCAACTGCAGCAGCAGGCCACCCAGCTTGGTGCCGAGCGCGCTGGAGTCATCGAGGAAGCGGTCAAGCAACGGCCCCACGCCCACCAACGCCGAATCGTGGGAGATCGTGCGCGGTATCTTGACCGAGAAGCGGAACGCGGGCGGCACACTGGCCGCCCAACGTTCGTAGGTGCCGGGCTTGTGCGGCCGGTAGAACGAGGAGTTGATCTCCACTACGGAAAACCGGGTGGCGTAGCGCGCGAGCATGCTCTCCCCTGGGCCGAACAGGTCAGCGTAGCGGCCCGGAATGGACCAGCCCGCGCAGCCGACCAGCGGCCCGGAGGAGGCAGGCATGTCCGGCGTTCCTCAGACCTGGATCTCGCCCTGGTCTTCACCGTCCCAGTAATGGATGCGGTGCGCGTGGACGTGGATCAGGACCAGGCCGGGGGTGTCCACACCTTGTTCGAACCAGCGCTCCAGGCTCTTCTGCCAGTGTTCGCGCATCACTTCCTTGTCGCGGATGATCCGGCCCTTGCCCTGCACGAACACGAACAACGGCGGTTTGCCGAGCAGGCCCTTGCTGCCGACGAAGCTCAGCGCGGCCTTGGGCTCGGCCTGCAGCTCGCGCACCATGTCGGTGCTGTCCAGCGAGAAGAACCAGCTGTCACCGTCGTAATCGACATCACCGTTGTTGCTCATCGGGCGGCCGGCGATCTCGCCGTTGTCGGCGAAGGTCTGCAGCATGGTGAAGTCGATGCCGGCCATTTTCTTGGCCAGGTCGTGCAGGGTGAGCGTGGTCATGGCGGTATCCGTGCGGGAATCGGGTACTGCCAGACTCCGTGGGGGGCCGTGACCGGATCGTGCACGTGCCATGTCGTGGCGTTCACGGCGGTGGGTTGTTGCCGATGAACACCGGGTTGGAATGGAACCACAGGTCCTGCCAGGGATCTTCGCCTTTGATGTCGGGCATTGGCGTCGGCTCATCCGTGTTGCTGCCGCGTGCACGCACGAATCCGCCGCCGGGCGGCGCCGGCAATTCCCACGTCACCTCATACCACCGACCTTCCTGCTTCCACTCCTTGGCGGTAAAGCGTTGGGTCTGCATCCTGGGCGCCTGGCCAGTGCCACTGCCGACGATCAGCTGCAGCTGGCGCAGCGCCGGATGTCGCCCGATCGCATTGGCGCTGTCCGGCGTTCGCACCCGCAGCTGCACGCGCATCGGCGTACCCGCTGCCACGGTCACGCCCCCGCCCATGTGCCCCACCCCACCGCTGCCATCGACCGCCTGCACGCTCAGCTCCAATGCGTCGATCAGGTCGCCGGTCACCGCGAACATGCGCCCGGCGCGCACGCCGCCGAGGATGTCATCGGCTTCCGGGCGTGCCCAGACATACGTCTTGCTGTACTCACCCGGATCGAAGTCGCTGCCCCCGTCGCGCTGGTTCACGTGCGAATCGGAACTGGCGGTGATCCAGAAGCGGCTACCGTCGGCCAGCATCTGGTCCCAGACGCCGCCGACCTGCGAGGTCATCTGGTCGAAGCCGCCGAAGGTCGGCGCTGCCGCATTCCGGTACAGGCCGCGCTCGGAGCGGGTAGCCTGGTGCCCGGGCGCGCCCTCCATGCCGACCAGCACCTGCGGCGCAGCGGCATGCCACGCCTTCAGCTCAGCGGGCTCCACTTCGCCCCACTGCCCCACCCCCGTAGCGGTTCGCGAGGGGTGGTTGATCAGCATCAGCGGCAGCGGACGCAGCCCGCGCATGTGGACCAACGCATCCAGCATGTGCTCGTGGGTATCGCGGCTGCCCGCTTCCAGCGGTTCACCGCGGCTGTAGTGGCGTTCGATCGTCACCAGCTGTTCGGCTTCGCGCGCGCCCGGCGCGATGACCAGCGAGGCGTGTTCGCCGGCAGGCACATCGAACTCCATGCCGTTGAACTGGATGACCTCGGGCACGTCCTGCCGGGCCTGCAGCAGCGCCGGATAGGCGTGATCGCGGGTCACCGCCGAGTGGCCGGGGCCGCCGTGGTCGGTATGCACCATCCAGCGCAGCCCGAAGTGCCGCGCCCGTTCGGCGTTGTGGCTGCGGGTGTAGGACGAGTCGCCGCCACGGATCGGCGTGGGCGGCGTGGTGCTGCGGTCCCAGTCCACGCTCCATTCGCTGTGCACGTGGTGGTCGCCAGGCTGCCAGTCGCGACCGGCATCAGGATCGGCAGGCGACGCCGTGGTCGGCGCCGCAAGCAGCGTGAGTAGAAGAAGTGTCTGCATGATCAGAAGTCGGCGCGCAGGCCCAGGCTGATGCGGCGGCCCGAGGCTTCGTACATGGTCGGGAAGGACGGATCCATGGTGTAGCCGCTGGTGATCTCGTTGGTCAGGTTGATGCCCTTCAGGCTGACCTTGATGTTGTCGGTGATCCGGTAGCCGATCGACACATCCATCTGGCCGTAGGCATCGCGCCAGATCGGGTACATGTCATAGCCGATCGATTCCACGTATTCGTCCTTGTGGTTGTAGGACACGCGGGCATCGAACCGGTCATTTTCGTAGTACGCAGTAAGGTTCCAGGTCTTCTCGGCCAGGCCCGGCATCGGCGTGCGGATGCCCAGGTCGGACTCACCGGCCAGCGAGCTGTCCAGCACGGTGTAGTTGGCATTCACGCCGAAGCCTTCCAGCATGGGGTGGAACATGCCCAGTGGCAGCTGCGCCACCAGCTCCACGCCGTCTACCTGATAGGAACCCTTGGCGTTCACCGGCTGGTACACGTCGAAATCGAAGATGCCGTTGAGGGTGCCGTTGGCGTTGTACACGGCCACATCCTCGACCACGCCGGTCAGCGAGTTGATCACCACGCCGTCGATGTTCTTGCGGAAGTAGGAAGCGGCAAACAGCGCGCCGTTGTCCAGGTACTTCTCCAGGCCCACTTCCCACTGCTCGGCGTAGGTGGGCTTCAGTTCCGGGTTGCCATCGGTGAAGCGGTACGAGCTCCAGCTGGCGGTACGCTTGTAGGCGATGTCGGTCAGCGCCGGGCGCATCATGGTCTTGGACGCGGCCGCACGCAGCAGCAGGCCCTGGGCCAGTTCGGCGGTCATGTTGAAGCTGGGCAGCACGTCGTCGTAGCTGCCATCCCTGGATACCGGGGTATCGGTGTAGCCGGTGCTGCCATCGGGCCGCTGGATCGGGTGGTAGCCGAACGAGGTGACGCTGGTATCGACATAGCGCGCGCCGGCGTTGATGTTGACCGGCACGTGGCCGATATCGAAGGCGAAGTCCGCCATCGCGTACACGCTCGTCACCTTCTCATCGACCTGGTAGAACTGGCCGGCGTCGAAGGGGGTGTAGAAGCCGTCATAGCGGAAGGCGCGGCGTGCGTAGTCGTTGGACACCTGCTGCCAGTCCAGGTCCTTGATGGTGTAGTCGCCGCCGGGAACGATGTCGCCGATCCACTGCAGCGGGCTGTCGGCCAGGGTGCGGGTGTTGACCCAGGCGCTGCTGCCGGCGGTCGGCCCGGTGATCTTGAGCTCGCCGTACTGGCGCTGCTTGGAGCGGTCGGTGTAGCGCGCACCGAACTTCACGTCACGCAGCGCCGGCAGGAAGGCCAGGTCCAGCATGCGGGTCACGTTGACCTGGGCGGCGTACTTGTCGTCGTCCACCTTCTCCAGCGTGGTTTCGTAGGCTTCGAACAGGTACTTGTCCGAGGCGTTGTACATGTCGAAGCCGCCCGGCGTGCTGGGGATGGTTTCGCCGCTGCGGCCGGTCCAGCGGGTGCGCGAAGGCGCGTAGGCGACGTGCTTGAGGTTGGAGAAGTCCGAGGTCTTCTCCGCGCCGGAATAGCCGGCCATGGCATCGATGTACCAGTCCTGGCCCTTCCAGTCGAGCGCAACGCTGTACTGGCTGTAATCGGTCTTGTTGATCCGCTCCTTGCTCAGCATCTCGTGCTGGGTGGCGGTGTAGGACACATCGCGCAGCACCACCATGCCGTACTCGGACAGGGTGCTGGCGTCGTATTCGTGGATGGTGTCGAGGGTGCTGCGGCTGGAGGCGGAATAGGCCGCCGCGTCGTACTCGTCCTCGGTCGAATCGTAGCCGCCCAGCATCGCATCGAAAGTCAGGCTGAAGCTGCTGCTGGGCTTGTACTGCAGCGACGCGGTGGCGCCCCACTTGTCCTGCTCGTTGAGGTAGACGCGGTCGCCGACCTTGTCCTGGAAGACCACCCGATTGGTTTCATCGGTGTCGGTGCGGTTGACGATGTTCACCCCGGCGTCGCGTGCCAGCACGGCCTGGGCCTGGGTACCGCGCGTGCCGGACGCCCCCAGGAAGCGCGACATCGGGCGGAAGTTGATGCCCGAGGTGGAGTCGGTGCGGTTGGTGCGCTTGGACTGCGAGTACGACACCAGGCCACCCCAGTCGCCCCAGGTATCGGCGGCCAGGAAGGCGAAGCGCGGGTCGACTTCTTCGGAGATGCTGTTGTATGCGCCCTCTGCCGACAGCACCAGTTTGCGCTCGTTGTAGTCGAACGGCCGCGCGGTGGTGATCTTCACCGAGCCGGCGATGCCGCCCTCTTCGTCGGCGGCGGTGGGCGACTTCTGCACCGTGACCTGCTGGATGATCTCCGAGGCGAACATGTCGAATTCCACGTCACGCCCACCACTGCCGGAAGCAGTGGCCAGGTCGTTGATCGACACGTACGTGTATTCCGACGGCAGGCCGCGCACGTTGACCTTGGTGCCCAGGCCCTTGCTGCGCTCGATGGTCACGCCCGGAACGCGCTGCAGCGCTTCGGCCAGGTTCTGTTCCGGAAAGTCGGCCACGTCGGTGGCGACGATGGAATCGGAAAAGCCGATGTTGCTGCGCTTCAGGTCGACCGCCTGTTCCAGGCTGCGGCTGTAGCTTCCGGTCACCTGGATGGTTTCCAGGTTCTGCGCGCCGGGCGCGGCGCCTTCGCCCGCAGAAGCCTGCAGCGGGGCGGCCCCGGCCTCGGCTGCCGCCATCGGCGCGACCACGCCGGAGGTGGGCTCGTTGCCCGCCGTCGCGGCTTCAATGGTAACCGTACCGGCATTGAGGTAGCGGTAGCGCAGCCCGGTGCCGGCAAGCAGACGGTCAAGCGCCGCCTCCGCGCTCAGGCCCGCCGGCACCGCCGGGGTGCGCGGATTCCCCGCCACCTGCGGGTTGTAGACGAACTGCAGGCCGGTCTGGCGCGACAGCGCGTTGAGTGCCATGTCCAGCGGCTGCGAGGCGATGGCATCGGCGGCAAGCCGGGTCGGTTCTGCAGCGGTAGCCGTCGCGGTGACCTGCAGGGCAAGGGCGATCGAAAGGAACAGAGTGCAGCGCATCGTGGGATCCAGTGAGGGAATGGCGGTGGCGTTCCCCAACTACGACGCGGCAAGGCGTGGATCGGGCACCGCTAATTCGATGAATTTTTTTTGACAACGCTTTCGGCCACGTCGCGCATGCGTACGTGGATGCCATCGGCACGTTGCTGGATGACCAGCGCCGGCTGCTGGTCCAGGAACGCACGCAGCGAACCCAGATCATCGGCGCGCAGGTTGCCGGTCAGGCGAAGCGCGCCGGCGTCATCGCTCACGCGCAGGCGCAGGGCGTTGCTGCGGTTGAAGCGGTCGGCCACTTCGCGCAGGGGCTCGTCGCGGAACACGATGCGGCCCTGCCACCACGCAATCATGCTAGCCGCGTCCTCATCGCGCAGCTGCACGCGCTGGTCGCGATAGTCCACCTGGGCCACCTTGCCCGCCGACAGATCGGCCAGCAGGCGTCCGCGGCCGCCATCACCGTGCAACTGTACGCGGCCCTCGCTGACCGCGATCCGCGCCTGCTCGCGCAGCAGCGAGACATCAAAGGTGGTGCCGATGTCGGTCACCTGCAGGCCGCCGGCATGCACGGCAAACGGCCGGCGGTCCGGCGCGACCACGAAGCTGGCCTGGCCTCGCTCCAGTTCAACGCGTCGACCGAACAGGCTCATCCGCACCGAGACTTCGCTCTCTGCATTGAGATGAACCATGCTGTGGTCGGACAGCTCGATCTGGCGCGGCGTGCCATGGGCGGCCACATAGCGGGTGGTATGCGGCCACGCCAGCGGCGTGCCGACGCCCACAGCCAGCAGCAGCGCGGCTGCGGCAGCGATACCAGGAAGCCACCGGCGCCGGGCCGGCGCAGGTGCGGCTGCACGCGGCAAGCGCGCCGGCAACTGCACGATGTTATCGCCCGTGCCCTGCGCTGCCGGCGCCGCCAGCAGCGCGTCCAGGTCGATCGGCATCGCGCGCAGCGCCTCCCCCAGCTCGCCCGCGGTTTCGCTGATCACCAGGTACTCGCGCAGGTGCTCGGGCGAGACCAGCAGCCAGTCCATGAAGGCGCGCTGCTGCGCGGGCGTCACATCGCCCTGGCGTTGCAGCGCATGCCAGTGAGCGGCGGCCTGGATCAACGCGGAGGGGTGCAGCGACGGTGCGCTCATCGCAGCACCTCGCGCTCGGCCATCGCGCGCCGGCACACGGCAAGCCCGCGCACGACGTGCTTCTTCACCATATGCGAGGAGACACCCAGGCGCTTGGCGATCTGTTTGTAGCTCAGCCCATCGCGGTACTGCATCACCAGTACGGCGCGGGTGTGCTCGGGCAGCGTGGCCAGCAGCGCCTGCAGGCGCTGGCTGCGTTGTTCGCGTTCGGCGGCATCTTCCACGCATTCCCCGCTGGCCAGGCCCTGGCCCAGCTGTTCGATGTCCTCGATCGGCAGGGTCGACCAGCGCCTGCGGCTGGCCTGCTCACGCGCCAGGTTCAGCGCTACGGTGAACAGATACGCCTCGGGATTGGCGATGGACTCGCCCGGCCCCGCATGCGCACGCAGCAGACGCAGGTACGTCTCCTGCACCAGGTCTTCGGCGTCCTGTCGCGCCCCCCGGCGCACGAAGAACCCCCGAAGCACCGGCGCGTGTTCCACGAACATCCGCGCCAGCCGCCCTCTTGCCTGCTCGGCCACTGTGCCGCCCCAACCCCTGAAGTGCGGCGCAAGGTAAGCGCTGCGTATGACGCGGTGGTGACGGTGCGATGCGGCAGCCGGCACTTGACAGGCCCAGGGCCACGGCGCACGATTAGTTAACGAATTAATTAACTACCGGAATGGACCGCATCTTCGAGGCCTTGGCTTCCACCGCCCGCCGCCAGATCCTGGCCTACCTCAACGGTGGCGAGCTCACCGCGGGCGAACTGGGGGAACGCTTTGATTTCAGCAAGCCGGCGCTCTCCAGCCACCTGCGCATCCTGGAGGATGCCGGCCTGATAGAACGCGAGAAGCGCGGCCAGTTCGTGTATTTCCGCCAGGTGCCCGACCGCCTGACCAACACCCTGTTCGCCTGGGCCGCCGAAGTCTGCCCGGTTGGCGGCCCCTTGCAGCGCGAGAGCCGCGCACGCGCCAAGCGCAAACCCACCCCTTCGACCTGAGCCCTGCCACCAGGAGACCGGCATGCTGGACACCCACCGCGTGAGTCGTTCGTTCCCCAGCATCAGCCTGCCTTCGTATGGGGATGGCAGCCCGGTGGAAGTGGCCTTGATCACCCAGCTCGGGATCGGTGCCGGCGACCAGCTGCTGCGTGATGCCGGGCTTCGCCAGGCCGCGCATCCGGCCTTCGTGGATGCGCTGGACGAGCCCTCCGCACGGCTCGGCGGCATGCACCTGGCCCACGACGATGCGTCGTCGCTGTACTCGTTCTCGGTCGGGCGCCAGGGGCATCCGTTCCACCGCCATGCCGGGCCCCGCATGTTCACCGCCATCGCCGGCAGCGGCGGTGCGCAGCTGCGCTTTTCCACCGCGTCCGATGCCCAGCTGCAGCGCGACCCGGCTGCGTTCCTGCATGCGCTGCGCTGTGTGGACATCCCGCCTGATTGCCTGTTCACGGTGCGCTTCGGCAGCGGCACCTGGCACCAGTTCGTGTCGCGCCACCCGCGCCACCCGGCGCTGTTCGCGCTCTCATGCCACGCCAACGAACGCAGCGGCGCGCTGACCGAGGCGCAGCGCGCGCAGATCGATGCGGACAGCGCCGACATTCCGTCCCTGACCGATACCCTTCCGCAGACGCTGCAGCTGTTGCTGGACCAGGCCGACCTGTCGCGCGTTCCGGTGGTGAGCCTGTCGCTGCAGTCGCCGGCCCGTTCGGCGTTGGCCGGCCTGTGCGCGCGCACACGCGACCTGGTCGGCCCACTGCGCGCGTGGCTGGCGCGGCTGCGCCCGGCGCAGGGTTACATCGGCCGCAGCGCTGCGCGGCATCCGGTGCAGGCGCTGCCCGCCCCGCCGGCGGATTCGCTGCTGCACGGGGCGCTCGCCGACCGCGTCGACCACCAGGACTACAACACGCTGGTGCTGCCCGCGCACAGCGTGGCAAGCCGTTCGGCCAGCGTGGTGCTGGAAGCGCTGCTGGAAGGCTTCGTTCTCAATCCACCGCCCAGCGTGGGCCGTTTGATGGCACTGCGAAATGCACTGGTGGCGCCGCTTCATCTGCGCACTTCAGCCTTGGGTTGCCCGGTCTCCTCGCTGCTTTCGACCGACCGCAGCACGCTCTTTGCCGGTCGTTTCCCGGTCCATGCACAGCGCGTGGACGCAACCGACCGCAGCGCCGAAGTGCTGCTGGGTGCGGACGACCGCCACCTTCGCTTCCGTTCCTGCGTCCGTGTGCAGCTGCAGGCGGACGGCGCGGCAGTGATTGCACTGGGCACGCGGGTGCGCACCCACAACCGCTTCGGTCGCCTCTACATGGCGGCCATCGACCACGTGCATCGCCGCCACATCAGCCCCGCCATGCTGCGCATGGCCGTAGCCCACGCGCTGGCCCCGGACCTTGTCCAGGCAACCGTGCCAACACAGCCAGCATTGGCCAGGTAAGCGACCCGGCGCGGGTGCAGCGGCGGCTGCGGGCTGTCAGTCCCCGCTTCCCCCATCAGCGCCCGCGCCATCGCCAATGTCCGCGTCGCGGCTTTCAGCATGAAGCCGCCAACCGCCCGGATCGGCGGTGTGCGTGCCGCCGCCATCACCGTGCCAGCGAGCGTCTTGACCCTGCCCCTCGGAGCTGCGTGCCATCCCCACGAACATGACGCACAGCACCGCCCCCACCACCGGCAGCAGCCAGATGACGAGCAGCTGCAGGCGACGTTGCGATGCAGGCGCGTCCGCCTTTGCCCATACGTACAGCGAGGCCGCCATGTTCACCACCAGCAGCCCCGCCACCAGCAACAAAACCAACATGCGTGCGTCCTCGTTGACGGAAACCGAACGGCCTCGTTGGCGGCGATTATGGGCTATGGCCTGCGGCGCAGCGTCACCAGCGTGATTTCTGAGGGCACGCCCAGGCGCGCGGCGAAGCCCGGCCACAGGCCGGCGCCGTTGCTGACGTACAGCGTCATGCCGTCCACGTCGTAGCGTCCGGAGACGTACCCGCCGTTGGCCCGCTTCACCAGCTGGTCCATGCCGACGATGTGGCCACCGTGGGTGTGCCCGGACAGCTGCAGCTGCACGCCCTGCGCCGCGTTGGCGCGCGCTTCCCCCGGGCGATGGTCGAGCAGGATCACCGGCGCCCCGGAATCGGCGCCCGCCAGTGCTGCCTTCAGATCCGGCATTGGCAGGCCATAGCGCGCCGCCACTGGGTCGGTGACCCCGGCGATGGTCAGCACCGCGCCATCGCGCGTGACCCGGGTGTGGCTGTTCTCCAGCACCTGCATGCCCAGCGCGCGGAATGCCGGCATCCACTGCGCATACTGGCCGTAATACTCGTGGTTGCCGGTGATCGCGATCACCCCATCCGGTGCGTGGAGCTGGCCCAGCGCGCGTACATCGTTGGCGCGGGCGGCGACGCTGCCGTCCACCAGGTCGCCCGTGATCACCACCAGGTCCGGCTTCAGCGCGTTGCTTTCAGCCACCACCTTGGCCACCCAGTCGCCGGTGAGCAGGCGGCTGGCGTGGATGTCGGTGAGCTGCAGCACGCGATAGCCATCAAACGCTTGCGGAAGGCCGGCAATGGTCACCTCGATCTGGCGGGTCTGCGGCACGGCAATGCCCTGCTGTACGCCCCAGATGCCCAGTACCAGCGCCAGTCCGCCCACCGCTGGCCGCAACCAGCTGCGGCGCAGGGCATCGGCAGCGCGCGGCAGCTTCAGCAGGCGCGCGCCCAGCAGCAGGACGTCCAGCACCAGCAGGAACACCGCCACCAGCAGCAGCGCGGTGAAACCGCTGGCCAGCACCACCAGGGCCGCCTTGGGAATCTCCGGCGAAGCCATCGTGCCGGCAAACCGCGCCACGATCCGGTGGTGCAGCGCCAGCGCCAGCACCAGCAGGCCAAGCGGGCCACGTACCGAGACCGGCACGCGCAGCGGCCAGATCAAGCGCCACACCACATACAACGCAAGTACTACTCCAACAACACTCAGCACAGGCAATTCCAGGTTCCGGGGGGATGCGCGCGCGCCAGCGGCGATCGTGCAGCGCACCATCTTTGCCGATGTTGACGACAGGTGCCACCGCGAGGGGGTGGAATTCTGGGTTGCGCGGTTCAGCGAGAAGGTGATTTCTTCGCTTTTGCCTTGGCCGTATTGAAGGCCACCGCCGCCCGGATCAGGGCCTTCAACGCCGCCTCGTTGATCTTCTCGCCTTCATGCACGTCGATGGCGCGGCGGGTGTTGCCCTCCAGGCTGGAATTGAACAATCCCTTCGGATCGTCCAGCTTGGCCCCATGGGCGAAGGTCATCTTCACCGCGGCTTTGTAGGTTTCCCCGGTACAGAGGATGCCGTCGTGCTCCCAGACCGGCACCCCGCGCCACTTCACGGTCTCAACCACGTCGGGATCGGCCTTGTGGATGATGCTGCGGAGCTGCGCCAGGGTTTTGCCGCGCCAGTCGTCCAGCGCGGCGATCTTTGCATCGATCTGCTGCGCGGCGTCGTCCGGTGCAGCGGTGGCGGTGGCAATCGGCTTGCTGCGGGTGCTGGCACGTGGCATGACCGGGTCCTGATCAACGTTGAAAGAAGGGGATGGGTTACATCCTTTCGCCGGGAAGCCGGCTGGCCTGCTTCACCCAGCGGGTGAACTGTTTGGCATCCAGCGGCACGTCCTCGACAACGTGCAGGTAGCGCGTGTCCTGGCTTTTGGATGCCTCCGGCGGCACCGGATCCAGTGCCTTGCCACGAAAGAACGCCACTTTGATGTAGCGCGCGTAGCAATGCATGCTCAGGAACCAGCCGTCATCGCCGGCGGCATACAGCGGCGAGTTCCATTTGACCGCCTTGCGCACGCCCGGCACCGCTGCCACGACCAGCGCATCGAGCTGCCGGGCCGCGTCGCGCTTCCAGTCGGGTATTGCCGCGATCCACGCCTGCACGGGGGCATCGCCCTCGCCTTTGGGAATCTGCGGGTTGCCGCCGGCCAGCAGGCGCGGCGTGCCGGTGGATGGGTCGGGGACTGCTTTGCGTCGGGTGGTCGCCACGTCGATGCCCATGCAGGTGCCTGACCGCCTTATAGACCGCCCTCCCATCAATTTCAACGCGAGCGTGCCGAGTCAGCAGCGTGACGAATCCGGCGATGGGGCGAGCTGAACGGCCGCCCCATCCTGGCCGGCAGCCCCTTGCATCCTCGCGTCCCGCGCCCTATAAATGAGTGGTCACTCACTTATACCCCGTCATGGCCCGCCCCCTCAGCGAAGCGAAACGCGATGCGATCTTGGCTGCTGCCGCCCGACTGGTGGCTGCACAGGGCGTGGGCGCGTCCACCGCGCAGATCGCCAAGGCGGCCAAGGTCGCCGAGGGCACGGTGTTCACCTACTTCGAGACCAAGGACGCGCTGCTCAATGCGCTGTTCGTGCGCCTGGAAGAGCGCCTGGCGTTGGCGGTCGGTGGCACCTTCCCGGCGAATGCCGAGGTCCGTGAACAGCTGCACCATGTGTGGAACGCGCTGCTGGTCTGGGGTGCGGCGCATCCGATCGACCGCATGGCACTGCGCCAGCTGAAGGTGTCCGAACGCATCACCGACTGCACCCGCACCCACTGCGCCGGGCTGTTCGGCACCACGCTGCAGACCCTGGAAGCCAGCCTTGCCCGCCATATCGACCCGGAGCGCATTCCGTTCTACCTCGGCCGGGTGCTGATCAGCCTGCTGGAAACCACGCTGGAGGCCATGGCCGCCCAGCCCGAGCAACGCGACACCCTGCAGCAGGCCGGTTTCGACCTGTTCTGGAAGGGCATTCAACGTTGATTTTTTCTCCGCCAATGAATGAGTGCTTGCGCACTCATCCACAAGACCAAGGAGACGCATGCGCATCCTGCCTGTACTCGCTGTCGCCTTCTCCCTCACCGTTCTGATCGGGATGACCTTCACCGTGCCTATCGCCTCTTACGACACTTCGCCGCAACGCGCCGATGACCAGTTCACCAACGTGGCCGCCAAACCGAAGGAATCCTTCGGCGCCACGCTCAAGCTGTTCTGGGAGTTCATGTTCAACCGCCCGCCGGGCACCACCCCGCCCAAGGCGCCGCCGGTGCGCGCGCTTACCGCGCAGGCGCTGGCCGAAGCGCCGGACCGCAGCATGTACCGGCTGGGCCACTCCACCCTGCTGATCAAACTGCGCGGTGGCTGGTGGCTGACCGACCCGGTCTTCTCCAAGCGCGCCTCGCCCGTGCAGTGGATGGGCCCGAAGCGTTTCCACGCCCCGCCGATCGCGCTCCAGGAACTGCCGCCCATCCGTGGCGTGCTGCTCTCGCATGACCATTACGACCACCTGGACCGCGCGACCATCAAGTACTTGGCAACGCGTGCACAGGTGTTCCTGGCCCCGCTGGGCGTGGGCGACCGCCTGATCGACTGGGGCGTGCCGCAGGACCGCGTGGTGCAGCTGGACTGGTGGGAAGAAACCCAGGTCGATGGCGTGCGTTTCGCCGCCACCCCGGCCCAGCATTTCTCCGGCCGCGGGCTGCGCGATGGCAACCGCACGCTGTGGGCCTCGTGGGTGATCCTGGACGATGAGCTGCGCGTGTTCTTCAGTGGCGATACCGGCTATTTCAACGGCTTCAAGCGCATCGGCGAACGTTACGGGCCGTTCGATGTCGCCTTCGTTGAAACCGGTGCGTATGACGCCAAGTGGCCGTTCGTGCACATGCAGCCGGAACAGACCGTGCAGGCGCACCAGGACCTGCGCGGCAAGTGGCTGGTGCCCATCCACAACGGCACCTTCGACCTGGCCATGCACCGCTGGGAAGAACCATTCGAGCGGGTCAGCGCGCTGGCCGCGCAGCGCGGGATCGCGCTGTCCACGCCGGAAATGGGCGAACGCCTGGATCTTTCCGCGCCGCATGCGGGCACGCCGTGGTGGCGGGCGCTGGCCGCAACGGAAAGCGAAAGCAGCGGCGTAGTGGCGGGCAGCGCGCGCTGAGTGGACTCTGCCTTGCTCAGGCTTCGGGCAGGACGCGCTCACGGGCGCGTCGCCGGCCACTACCGATGAACACACCGACACAGGCGCCCAGCATGCCGCCCAGAACGTAGGCCACGCTGTTCCAGCCGTTCAACAGGAACGCGCCGAGAAAGCCGTCGTCCATGAACCGGCTGACGAAGTACACCGCCATGCAGCACACCAGGAGGTACATGGCGGCTACGGCAAGGGCGAATCGGTAGCGCCTTGAGATGAGCCCACCCAGCAGCGCTATCCACACTCCGACCATGACCCCCGTTACATCTCCCGCCTCGAAGGAGAACGAGGCCTTGGCGACGAAGGAAATCCTGAAAAAATGCGTGATCCCGGTCACCAGACCCATCACCACCAGCACCGCTGCCATCTGTCGCCACATACGCTCCACTCCCTTGGAATCTGTCCCGCGCAGCCTACCCGTTCAAAGGCAGGCTGGCGATGACCCGCCGCGTTACTACCGATCAACAGCGTCGGCGCGCTCCAGGGTCAGCTCGGCATGCTCGGCAGGCGTCTTTGCCAGCCAGCTGGCCCAGCCCAGCTCACGGGCCTTTGCCAGCTGCGGAAGGGCCCGCGCCGGCATCGGCGGCTCGCTGCCTAATGCCTCCACGCGCCGGCTCTGCCGGACCCAGTTGATGAAATCCGGGTTGTCCATGCTGTAGTCGCTGCCCCCATCACGCCGGATCGGCCGCAGCTGGTAGCCATTGCCATACACGGGACGGACCAGTACGTAGTAGCGCCGGCCGGCCTCCAGGTCGGCGTCCATGAAATGCACGCGCATGCCATCGTTGGAGACGAACATCTTCCTGCCGGGGGCCGTGGAATACACCACCTTGTCTTTTCCACCGATGGCCGAGATGAAACGGTCACCCTCGGGGGTTACTTCACTCAACATCGTGTACATGCCGCCGAACAGCGAGGACGGGCGCAGGAAGATCAGCTGCGCCTTGTCGGGCTCCGGGAGAGCAACCGACTGCGTGGCACTTTTCTTGACGAAATCCCGGGCCCCGACGGGGGCAACGAACGCAAACAGCGAAAGCACGCACAAGACGAATCGCATCATGGTGGATTCCAGAGGTTGGCAGGAGGAACTGCGAACGAGGTACCCCAGCACAGGGGCGCGGTATCATCGCGCGTTCCCGCCATGGAGTCACCGCATGCCCAACCTTTCGACCCGCTGGACCGGCCGCGCGGCGGCGGTACTCCTGCTCCTGGCGCTGGGCCCGGTGGTGTCTGCCGCCGATGACACGACCACCGCGCCCAGCGCCCGCGACCGCGCGGTAGCCGATGCGGACCAGATTTCCCGGCAGCTGCTCCAGGTGCGCGAGGGCGAGAACGAACTGAACTGCGCCAAGGCCGTCGAGAACGCGCGGTACGGCGTGGAAACCATGCTGGAAGTGGGCGAAAAGAACGTCCGCGGCGGTTACCTCGCGGCGGAACAGTTCAATGCCTCCGCCGCGCCATTGCGTGCGTTGCTGCCGCAGCTCACCACGGCCGACTGCGAAGCGGCCGACGGCAACAAGCGCGCCTTCTACCAATGCATGTCCAGCGATTACAACCACGTGCTGGCCTGCGGAAAAGCGCATCCTTACTGAGCCGCGTTACGGATCAAGGGAATACGAGGGCAGCCGTTGCAGAGCGATCGTCTACCGTGAAACAGATGATCAGCGTGTCGGTCTGGCCTTCGAGCCCAGCGTGGGGCAACCAGGTACTGCCTGCTTGCAATAGGCAGCAGTGGAACCCCGCACCATCAGGCTGAACTCAAGCGTCTGCTGCAGCGGTACATCCACGCCTTCGATGATGGCGAGCAGCAGGTTCACCGCGCGCTCGCCGATTTCCCGCATGGGCTGCCGGACGGTAGTCAATGCGGGCGTGAGGTAGCTGGACGATGCCAGATCGTCGAAGCCGACGATGGACAGCGCATCGGGCACGCGGATGCCCAGGTCCCGGCAGGCTGCCAGTACCCCCAGCGCCATCTGGTCGCTGAAACAGAAGATCGCGGTGGGCACGGTCGCGCCGGCCAACAGCGCCCTTGCTGCCGCATGACCCGATTCCACTGAGAAATCCCCCGGCACCACGCTCAGGTGGCGCAGGCGACCGCGTGCCTTGCTGGCGGCCTGCACCCCTTCGAGACGCTGCTGGTGCAGGGGATTGTCAGGCGGCCCGCCGACTACGGCGATCCGCTCGTGGCCCAGACCGTACAGGTGGTCCATCACCGCGCGCGCGGCGGCGGCGTTATCGATGTGCACGCTGGGGATGCCAAGTGCGGGGTCGAACTCGCAGCCATTGACCACCGGCGCGGTGGTGCCCTGCTGCTGCACGATCGCGCGCGCGGTCGGCGGCAGGCGATGGCCGAGCACGATCATGCCGTCGGCCTCGTTGCGGCGGAGCATCTGCGCGTAGCGTTCTTCGCGCTCGGGTCGATGCTGGGTATCGCCGAGCAGCACGGCATACCCGACCGCCTGCGCCGCTTCCTCCGCGCCCTGCAGGATCTGGGCGAAGAACGGATTGGCGATGTCCGGCACGGTCACCAGGATCTTGCCGCTGCGCTGGGTCTTGAGCGTCCGGGCCACCGTGTTGGGCACATAGCCCAGCGCGGCAGCGGCCTGCTCGATGCGCGTGCGCGTGGCCGGCAGGACTTTGTCCGGCCGCGAAAGCGCCCGCGACACCGTGCCTGCGGAAACGCCGACGTGCTTTGCGATGTCGTAGATGGTTGCCATGGGTGTTGGGTTCTTCTTGTCGCTGTGCAGTGCACAACAGGTTTTGCGGAACGTCCTGCTAGGGTAATGCAATCGATTGCATCAGGGTGAATCACGTTGAAGACGCTCAAGGGTCCGGCGCTGTTCCTGGCACAGTTCATCGGCGACACACCGCCCTTCAACCAGCTGGACACGCTGGCCCAGTGGGCGGCAGGCCTTGGCTATTCTGGCGTACAGGTCCCCACCAGCGCGCCTCACCTGTTTGATCTGACCGAGGCCGCCCGCAGCCAGGCGTACTGCGACGACATCGCCGGCATGCTGGCCGGGCATGGCGTGCAGATCACCGAGCTGTCCACGCACCTGCAGGGGCAGCTGGTAGCCGTCCATCCCGCCTACGACGGCCTGTTCGACGGCTTCGCGCCAGCGGACAAGCGCGGCGATCCGGCCGCCCGCCAGGCCTGGGCCGTGGAGCAGCTGCTGCTGGCTGCCAAAGCCAGCGAGCGACTGGGGCTGACCGCGCATGCCACCTTCTCCGGCGCGCTGGCCTGGCCCTACTTCTACCCCTGGCCGCAGCGCCCGCCAGGACTGGTGGAAGAAGCCTTCGCCGAACTTAGCCGGCGCTGGCGCCCCATTCTCGACGCCTTCGACGCCTGCGGCGTGGACCTGTGCTTCGAGATCCACCCGGGCGAGGACCTGCACGACGGCGCAACCTTCGAGCGCTTCCTCGACTTGGTGGACCACCATCCCCGCGCGAAGATGCTGTACGACCCCAGCCACCTGCTGCTGCAGCACATCGATTACCTGGGCTTCATCGACCGCTATCACCCGCGCATCGGCATCTTCCACGTCAAGGACGCGGAGTTCCGCGCCAGTGCAAGTAGTGGCGTGTATGGCGGCTACCAGGACTGGATCGATCGTCCGGGGCGGTTCCGTTCGCTCGGGGACGGCCAGATCGACTTCAAGGCGATCTTCTCCAAGTTCGCGCAATACGATTTCCCGGGCTGGGCGGTGCTGGAGTGGGAGTGCTGCCTGAAGCACCCGGAAGACGGCGCACGCGAGGGCGCCGCCATCATCCGCGACCACATCATCCGGGTGACCGAACGTTCCTTCGACGACTTTGCCGACAGCGGTGCGGATCCTGCATCGCTGCGCCGCATGCTGGGTATCTGAGCCATTACCGCCTGGGAGGGCAAGCCATGAGGCACGCCATGTCGCGCTTGGGCGCGATGATGTTTCTGCAGTTCTTCATCTGGGGCGCATGGTTCGTGACCCTGGGCACGTACCTGGTGCAGGGCCCGCTCCAGGCCAGCGCCAGCCAGGTGGCCACGGCCTTCCTCAGCCAGTCCATCGGCGCCATCGTGGCGCCGTTCCTGGTCGGGCTGATCGCGGACCGCTACTTCGCGGCGCAGCGCATTCTCGGGGTCCTGCACCTGGCCGGTGCGGTGCTGATGTGGCTGGCGTCTACGGCGACGGACTTCAACACGTTCTTCGCCTGCGTGATGGGCTACATGTTGCTGTTCATGCCGACGCTGGCGCTGGCCAACAGCGTGGCGATGCGGCACATGCAGTCGCCGGAGAAGCAGTTCCCGCCCGTGCGCGTGGCCGGCAGCGTCGGCTGGATCGTGGCCGGCGTGCTGATCGGCTGGCTCGGCTGGGAACAGGCGCATACGCTTGAACTGACCTTCCGCATGGCAGCGATGGCATCGCTGGCGTTGGGCCTGTATGCGTTCACCCTGCCGCACACGCCGCCGCTGGCGCAGCAGCGCGACGCCGGGCTGGGCCAGGTGCTGGGGCTGGATTCGCTGCGGCTGCTGAAGTCGCGCTCCTACCTGGTGTTCTTCCTGGCCTCCATCGCCATCTGCATTCCGCTGGCGTTCTACTACAACTTCACCAACCCCTATCTCAACGACCTGGGCGTGCGCGGCGCGGCCGGCCTGCAGTCACTGGGCCAGGTGTCCGAAGTGCTGCTGATGCTGGCCATGCCGTTCCTGTTCGTGCGGCTGGGGGTCAAGACCATGCTGGCCGTGGGCATGGCGGCGTGGGTGGTGCGCTACGTGATGTTCGCCTTCGGCGATGCCGGCGGCGGCTTCTCCCTGCTGGTGATCGGCATCGTGCTGCACGGCATCTGCTACGACTTCTTCTTCGTCACCGGCCAGATCTACACCGACGCACATGCCGGCCCCGCCGCGCGCAGCAGCGCGCAGGGGTTCATCACCCTGGCCACGTACGGCGTGGGCATGCTGATCGGCACGTTCCTGTCCGGCGCGGTGGTGGAGCACTACACCACGGCGACGGGCCCGGACTGGCAGCGGATCTGGCTGTTCCCGGCCGGCGTGGCGCTGGTGGTGCTGGTCGCCTTCCTGTTGTTGTTCCGCGACCGGCCGGCGCTTGCCGCCGCGCCCAGCTCGCACTGAGGAGCCGACACGATGCGCAAGCTTGGAATCGCCATTGTAGGCACCGGCATGATCGCCGCCGTGCATCGTCGCGCGGCGCTGCTTGCCGGCGCGGAGGTCCGCGGCGTGGTCGCCTCGTCGCCGCAACGCGCGGAGGAAGTGGCGCGCTCATGGAATGTTCCGCGCGGCTATCGTGACATCGAAGACGTGGTCGCCGATCCGCAGGTACAGGTGGTGCATGTGTGCACGCCCAACCACCTTCACCGCGCCATGGCGCAGGCGGCACTGGAAGCCGGCAAGCACGTGATCTGCGAGAAACCGCTGGCCACCACGCTGGAAGACGCCCAGGCCCTGGCGGCATTGGCAGCCTCGACCGGGCTGGTCGCCACGGTGCCGTTCGTCTACCGCTACCACCCGGTGGTGCGCGAGGCACGCGCACGCATCGCGCAGGGCGAGCTGGGGCCATTGCACCTGATCCACGGCAGCTACCTGCAGGACTGGCTGCTGGACCCGGCCAGCAACAACTGGCGCGTGGACCCGGCGCTGGGCGGCGCCTCGCGCGTGTTCGCCGACATCGGCTCGCACTGGTGCGACCTGGTGGAATGGGTCAGCGGCGAGCGCTTCGTTGATGTCAGCGCGGCGTTCGCCACCGTGGTTGCCGAGCGGGGTGCCGTGGGCGGGCAGAGCTTCACCACGCCGGCGGCGGGCGGCGCGATGCAGGCGGTAACCAGTGAGGACGTCGCCGCAGCGATGTTCAAGACCGGCGCAGGTACGCTCGCCTCGTTGACGGTCAGCCAGGTCTCGGCAGGGCGCCACAACCGGCTCTGGTTCGAGATCGACGGCGCCACGGCCAGCGTGGCATTCAACCAGGAAGACCCGGAGCGGCTGTGGATTGGCCAGCCCGACCAGCGCGAGGAAACCTTCGTGCGCGGACCTGGCGCCGGCAGTGCCGAGCAACGCCGGCTGGCGGTGCTGCCGCCTGGCCACGCGCAGGGCTACGCCCAGTGCTTCGAGGCGTTCGTCGCCGACACCTATCACGCCATCGACGGCGAGCGGCCACAGGGCCTGCCCACTTTCGAGGACGGCCTGCGTTCGGCGCTGATCGTCGACCGCGTCATTGCATCGGCCAGGTCGCGCGCCTGGACCGCCATCGGTTGAACTGCATGAGGATTTCTTGATGAAGACTGCTGCACGCCGGACCACCACCCTCGCATTGCTGCTGCTCGCCGCCCTGCCCGCCTTCGCCGGTGACGCGGCAAGTCCACAGCAGCCCATCGCGGTGCAGATGTACACGCTGCGCAACGCCGGCACGCTCGACCAGCAGTTGAAGATCGTGCACGACGCGGGCGTGGGCGCGGTGGAAACGGTCGGCACCCAGAACGTCAGTGCCGCTGAACTCAAGCAGCTGCTGGACCGCTATTTGATCAAGGCGATTTCGTCGCACGTGCAGCTGGCCGATCTGCGCAAGGACCTGGTTGGCGTGGTGGCCTTCAACCGCGCGATCGGCAACACCACGCTGGTGGTGCCGTACCTGGACAAGAAGGATCGGCCGACCGATGCCGCCGGCTGGACCGCCCTGGGCCAGGAACTGGGCCGGATCGCGGCGCAGGCGAAAGCCCAGGGCATGCACCTGGCCTACCACAACCATGACTTCGAGCTGGTCGACTTCGGCGGCAAGACCGGCCTGGAACTGCTGTTCGCCGCAGCCGGCCCCGACCTGCAGACCGAGCTGGACCTGGCCTGGGTGGCGCGTGCCGGCCATGACCCGGTGGTGATGCTGGGCAAGTTCCGCGGCCACGTATTCGCGGTGCACGCCAAGGACAATGCCCCCAAGGGCCAGGCCGAAGACGAGGGCGGCTTTGCCGCCGTCGGCCAGGGCGTGCTGGACTGGAACGCGATCCTGCCTGCCGCCGCCGCTGCCGGGGTGCAGTGGTACATCGTCGAACACGACCAGCCGCGCGATCCGGCCACCGTCATCAAGACCGGCGCAGACTACCTGCGCCACCACCTCACCGCCCGCCTGCCCGCCAGCGCACAGCGCTAGCCAGCCAAGGAGCCCTGCTTGAAAACGATCCTGACAATGGCCGTGGTTCTGTGTGGGACCACGTTTGCAACGGCCGCGTGGTCCAAGGACGATCCCGCTGCCGGCGCGCAGCTCTACGCGACGCACTGCGTTGCCTGCCACGGTGCGAACCGGGCCGGCGTTCCGCCGGCGTTCCCCGCGCTCACCGATGTCGCCAAGCGGCTGGACGCGGCTCAGATCAAGGACAAGATCAAGAAGGGCGGTGGCTTGATGCCGCCCTTCTCCCAACTCTCCGAACAGGACATCGGCAACCTCGCCAGCTACCTGGCGAAGTAGCTTCCCACTACAGCTTCCGCACCCAGATGTTGCGGTAGCTGACCTTGGAATCGTGCTCCTGCAGGTACAGCGGCGCGCACCCATGCGGTGCATACGAGGGCGCGCCGATGTACTCGGTCTTGCCCGACAGCACGGTGTCGTCCTGTACCAGCACGCCGTTGTGCAGCACGGTGATGCGCGCTGGTGACGTGAGCCCACCGCCCGGTGAGAAGCGCGGTGCCTTCCAGATGATGTCGTACGCCTGCCATTCGCCCGGCTTGCGCGAGGCGTTCACCAGAGGCATGGCCTGCTTGTAGAGCGAGCCGGCCTGGCCGTTTGCATAGGTGGGGTTGTTGTAACTGTCGAGCACCTGCAGCTCATACAGCTCCTGCAGGAAGATGCCGCTGTTGCCGCGATGCTGGCCGTCGAAGCCTTTGGTCGCGGTGGGCGCGCGCCACTCGACATGCAGCTGGATGTCGCAGAAATCCTGTCTGGTGCGAATGCCCTTGCTGCCCGGCACCACGGTCAGCGCGCCGTTGGCAACGTTCCAGGGCACGGGTCCGCCCGTCTCCGACTCCCACGCGGAGACATCCTTGCCGTTGAACAGCACGATCGCATCGGACGGCGCGGCGTTCATGGGGGTGGCCACGGTCGCGGGCACCGGCTTCCACACCTCGGTCCTGGTCGGATCGCGCGCGGGGTCATCGGCCTGCGCGAATGCAGGCGTTGCAGCCAGCACGCAGACGGCCATCAGCAGGGGCTTGCTCATCGGGTTCCTCATCAGCTGGTGCCCCACGCGGGGGTACCGGGGACATAGGCCAGGTCGCCGTCGTAGCGACCCGGCACGGCGACGTACTGCAGCGTTTCGGTTGCCCCCACCTTCGAGGTGAAGAAACCGAAGATGGCCAGCTGCTTGATCATCGTGAAGTAGTGCGGCGTCGCTTCACCGCCTTCGGCGGTACCGGTCTCGCTCACCTCGGTGGCGCGTTTCCGGGCCTGCGCATCCAGCGTACGCAGCAGCTCGGTGCGCGCCTGCGGTGCCAGCGCCACGAAGCGTCCACCGGCACGTTTGTCGATGTCGGCCAGGCCGGCATGGAATGCCGCCTGCTGCTGGGCGGTGTAGCAGTCGGTGACGAAGCGCGCCATGAACGCACCCGCGCCGGCGTCCTTGGCCCCCGGCGTCTTCGTGCGCGGCAGGATGGTTTCTGCGATCTCGTCCAGCGTGGCGATATCGGCGGCGGAGAAGGCGGTCTTCGCCCCCGCCGCCAGCCCCTGGCCACTGGCGAGCGCGGGCAGGCCGACCAGGGCTGCGCCCGTGGCGGCGACGATCATCTTCAACAGGTCGCGACGTTCCATTACAGGTTCCCCGCTTTCAGCTCGCGCACCGCATGGTCGGCCGCGCGTGCGGTCAGGGCCATGTAGGTCAGCGAGGGATTCACGCAGGCGCTGGAGGTCATGCAGGCACCGTCGGTCACGTACACGTTGGGCGCATCCCACACCTGGTTGTGCTGGTTCAGCACGGAGTTCTTCCGGTCACGGCCCATGCGTGCGGTGCCCATTTCATGGATACCCTTGCCCGGCGCGTAGTCGTTGTCGTGCATCTCCACGTCCTTGACCCCGGCGGCCTCCAGCATCTCGGCGGCATCGGCGGCCATGTCCTTGCGCATCGCCTTTTCGTTCGCGCGCATGGATACATCCATCGCCAACACCGGCAGCCCCCACTTGTCCTTGCGGTCAGGGTCGAGGCGAATCGTGTTGTCGTGGTGCGGCAGCATTTCGCCGAAGCCGGTCATGCCGATGCGCCAGTCGCCCGGCACCGTCAACGCCTCCTTCAGGTCGGCGCCGATGTTGAGTTCGGCGATCTCGCGCGACCAGCCGTTGCGGCTGGCGCCGCCCTGGTAGCCGAAGCCGCGCGTGTAGCCGCGGCTGTCGCCGCCGACGTTGCGGAAACGGGGAATGTAGAAGCCGCAGGGGCGCCGGCCGAAGTAGTACTTGTCATCGTACCCTTCGACCCGGCCGGAGGCACCGGCGCCGAAATGATGGTCCATCACGTTGTGGCCCAGCTCGCCGGACGACGAGCCCAGCCCGCCTTCCCACACATCGGTGGCCGAGTTCATCAGCAGCCAGGTGGAGTTGAAGGAGGAGGCGTTGAGGAAGATGACCTTGGCCGTGTAGGTGTAGGTCTGCCCGGTCTCGGCATCGATCACCTCCACGCCACGTGCACGCTTGCGGTCCTTGTCGTAGAGCACTTCCTTGACGATCGAGAACGGCCGCAGGGTGAGGTTGCCGGTCTTCATGGCCGCAGGCAGCGTGGCCGACTGGGTGGAGAAGTAGGCGCCGAACGGGCAGCCCAGGATGCACTTGTTGCGGTACTGGCAGTTGACGCGGCCCTGCTCGGGCTTGGGCTGGGTGATGTTGGCGGTGCGCGAATGGATCATGTGCCGGGTGCCACCGAAGGCCTGCTTGATCCGTGCGGCCACGTCTTTTTCGACGATGTTCAACGGGACCGGCGGCAGGAATTCGCCGTCCGGCAATACGTCCAGCCCTTCGCGCGTACCGGCGATGCCGGCGAACTTCTCCACGTGGTCGTACCAGGGCGCGATGTCGGCATAACGGATCGGCCAATCGGTGGCGATGCCATCCTTGAGGTTGGCCTGGAAATCCAGGTCCGACAAACGATAGCTCTGCCGCCCCCACATCAACGAGCGTCCGCCGACGTGATACCCACGGAACCAGTCGAAGCGCTTGGTCTCGATGTAGGGCGAATCCTGTTCGTCGGCCCACATTCCCTCGAGGTTCTCGGCCAGCGCGTAGTCGCGCATCAGTACCGGAAAAGCGGCCTTCATCGCCTGGGTGGGCCGGTTGCGGTGCGGGAAGTCCCACGGTTCCTTCATCGCATTGACGTAGTCCTTCACGTGTTCGATGTTGCGACCGCGTTCCAGCATGAGGACCTTGAGGCCTTTCTCGGTCAGTTCCTTCGCCGCCCAACCGCCACTGATGCCGGAGCCGACGACGATTGCGTCGTAATGATTGTCTGCCATGGGTTCTACTTCACCTGGGTGGATATCAATTTCAGACGTCGCAGAGGCGGATCGCCTCGCGCAGCGAACCGATGGGATCGGGTGCCGCAGGCATGAACTCCTGCGCCAGATACCCATCGAAACCGGTGTCGCGGATCGCGCGACAGATGGCGGGATACTGGAGCTCCTGCTGGTCTCCGATCTCGTGCCGACCCGGCACGCCCGCGGTGTGGTAATGCTTGAAATGCGCGTGATGCCGGCCGATGGTGGCGATGATGTCGCCCTCCATGATCTGCATGTGGTAGATGTCGTACAGCAGGCCGAAGTGATCCGAGCCGAGCCGTTGGCACAGTTCGACGCCCCATGCAGAGTGGTCGCACAGGTAATCCGGGTGATCGACCCGGGAATTCAGCAGCTCCATCACCAGCACCACGCCGCGCTTCTCGGCATGCCCGAGGATGCGCTTGAGCCCGGCTTCGGCATTGGCCATGCCTTCCTGCGGGTCCATGCCGTTGCGGTTGCCGGAAAAACAGATGAGGTTTCGGTAGCCGGCATCGGCGACCAGGTCGATGTGCCGGGTGTAGCGCTCCACCAGTTGGTCGTGGAACTGTCGGCCGGCAAAGCCCTTGGTCAAGCCCAGCTCCGCGCCGTTGCACATAGAGCTGTACACCCCATGGGACTTCAGCGTGGGCCAGTCCTCCGGCCCCACCAGGTCGATGGCGGCGAACCCGATGCCCTTTACCGTCTGGCAGAGCTGGGCCACCGATAACTTGGGGAAGGTCCAGCGGGCGACCGAATGCTTCAGGTTGCCCTTGAGCGGCGCGATGGCGGCCATCGAGGGCGTCACGCCTGCGGTTGCCAGGCCAATACTTCCGGCGAACGCAATACGCAGCGCATCGCGCCGCGTGACGCGCGCACCTTGGATCGATCCAATCGAATGGTCGGGCATCCGCTTTCCGGCCTCCCAACCGGTATCAAACGCAACTATTCACTGCAATGCAATCGATTGCACCATAGAGGAGTAGTTCGTTTTTTTGCAAGACGCACTGCACGAAAATGGATGCTGCAGGGCACAATGAAATTCAGTGCCCGTAACTACTGGCAGTCTGCCGGTGTCGTATGCCGCCGAGTGAATTCTGCAGCCGCAAGCTACTGCGTGACGCTCACGCAGCCATTGATCTCTTTGGATTGCGCAGCGAGATGGGTTCAGCGTTGTGCGCTTGTAGCTGCCGGATTGCCAGCAAGTTTTCCAAGGTCATCCCTGTTTCCTGTTACCAGCAGCTTGGGCGTTGCCAATAATTCGCTGGCAAACGCATCACCGTTCTGCACGCGCCGCATGAACTCTTCCATTGAGTACAGCACAGGATTGATCTCCCGGCGCAACACTTCCTGCGCGGGGTGGATGGCACGCACCAGGTCAGCGAACCCCAGATCGCCCAGAACCAGCAGATCCACGTCGCTTCCGTCGACCTCGGTGCCCTTCGCCACCGAGCCGAAGACCCACGCCAACGAGACGTGATCGGCCACTGGAACCAAGGCGTCGCGCAGGACAGGCACCACGCCATGGGTCTTGCGGAACATCGCAGCCAGGTCATCGAACAGCAAACACGCGCGATTTGCCCGGTAGTGGACCTGATTACCCTGTTCGCTTCGCAGCAATAGTCCGGATCCGGTGAGCTTGTCCAGTTCGCGTGCAAGGGTACCGGCGTGGGTGCCGGTGATCCTGGCCAGCTCCCGCAGGTGGAAGCTGGCATCCGGCTGCAAAAGAAGCGCTGCCAGCACCCGTTGGCGGGTGGCCGGGAACAGGATGTCCATCGGTGGCGACGTGTTGCTCATCAGGCGACAAATGTTGCTTATTCGGCAACACATTGCAAGTGGGGCCATTCTCATGCGGTCTTCGAGCCCGTTGGACTGTGGGAAAGTAAGCGCATGACCCTCCGAACCTATCCGCTGGCGCTGGCACTCCTGACAACGCCCGCTTTTGCCCACGCCTCGGAGGCCTGGCAGACAAGCTCACCGGTAAGTGCCGCCTACAAGTGCGGGAGCGAAGGGGGCATGACCATCATCGCAGCGACAGCCGATTTCTCCACGTCCGCACCGGGACCGGACAAAGACGGCTATCAGCGTGCGCGAACAGGCAGGCAGACGTTCCGATGCAAGGGTGGGCCAAGCGTTTCAGTCGTGGTGTTGCCACCGCAGGCAACCGGAGAATGCGGCGCTGATGGACGGGTGGTCATCACCGACATCACACCTCCCGGTGGGCGCAAGGGCACCGAGCTGATCGAGTTCAACAGACGGTGTTTCTTCAATGATTACGTTACGAGAATACGCATTTTCAAACAGGGTTCGCACTACTCGTTAGAACGTTGTTCGGAAACGAACAGGTTCAACAAACAGGCATTCGTCGGCTGCACGACCGCGCCCATCGCTCCTGACAGAACGTAATCACTTCCGGCCCGAAATGCACGAAGCCCAGTGATGACTCATGCATTCAGTGACCGATCAAAACATCCAGCCCTTCCCGAGCCATGCGGAACTCGATGGCCTCAATCGGATCGGGGGCCTCGAGGCGGAAATGGGTGCTTTCGTAGTTGGCGACCAGTATCAGCAGGACTTCAAACAGATCACCTTGCTCGGTACCCGGCTCAGGCAGGGCATCGAACCAGGCGGCAAGCTTCTGCTTGGCCTCGTGATAGTCGCGCTCGGAATGGAGAGGTCGAATGTTCATCAGGATTGGTCCACCTTGGCGGCGTCGATCTTGTCGTACTATGCTTGAGTACCTACCCCTAGTCCCATCTTGGGACCTGGTCAATCATGCTGCCCGCCGCTGGTGTCGGCTGGCGGATGCATGACATTTAGGGACGCATGACACGCGTGGCGTGTCACTACGTAGTGGCGGGGAAAGCAAAAGGCCCGCTATCGACGGGCCTTTTGGTCGTCCGGGAAACAACCTGCGCTTAGAACGGAATGTCGTCGTCCGCGAAGTCGTCCATCGGCGGAGCCGACTGCTGCGGCTGCTGCGGGCGCTGCTGCTGGCCGTAGCCACCACCGCCACCACCGCGCTGACCGCCGCCACCACCACCGCCGTATTCCTGGCGCGGGGCCTGCTGGCGCTGCGGACGCTCGCCGCCGCCGTAATTGCCACCACCACCACCGCCGCCGCCACCGCCGCCGCCGCCGCCTTCACCGCGGCCGCCCAGCATCTGCATTTCGTCGGCGATGATGTCGGTGGAGTACTTCTCCACGCCATCCTGGCCGGTGTACTTGTCGTAGCGAAGGCTGCCTTCAACGTAGACCGAGCTGCCCTTGCGCAGGTATTCGCCGGCAATTTCGCCAAGCTTGCCGAAGAACACCACGCGGTGCCATTCGGTGCGCTCCTGCTGGTTGCCATCCTTGTCCTTGCGGACGCTGGTGGTGGCCAGGCTGATGCGGGTGATCGCCATGCCGCCTTGGGTGTACTTCACGTCCGGGTCGTTGCCGAGGTTGCCGACCAGGATGACTTTATTGATGCCGCGCGCCATAGGGTTGCTCTTCCGTTGTCCGAGGGCAGGCCCGACAGATATCACACTCTGTTCGGTGCCGATACGGGGGCTGCCCTGCGTGTGATCTGGGTAGGATTGCAGAACGGGGCATTCTACCATCCCTGCTCGCTCCGCCCCTGTCAGGATCGCCCCCGCTGGAGGTCGGATTCCTGCCAAACCCTTGTCAGGATTGGGCCTGCACCCAGTTGCGCCGCCGGCTGAGGCAACCTCGGAGGGGGTCCAACCGGTCCCCGGGCTTACCGCGTGCCTGGATTCCCTTCAGGCATCACGATCAGCAGAGGGACGGGAGAAACAGGTGTCCACGCGCCGTCCGGCGCTTCATCGCTGCGATAGCCGACGGGGAGACGTAAGGCGACCCTGTAGCCCGCTCCTGGCGCGAGGCGATAGCTCTTGTCCAGCGCGACTTCCACGCTGAACGTGCCACCAGCAGGCAGGGAGAGAAGAGTTGGGACGGCTGGCAACCTGTCCATAAGGATTCCGACGTACTCGGCTTCAGCTCCATCCGGCAGCGTCACCACGAAGAAATCGTCCAACAGCATTCCGCGCGCATTCGGCTGCGGAAGAGAGGGACCCCACACCACTGCAGCCCGGTCACCCACATTGACAAGTTTCAGTTCGATCGACGCTCCGCGCCCACCGCTCACCGGGAGGATCTCGGCCTGCAGGCGGGCGCCGGCGACTGCATTGGCGCTGCACCCCAATGCGACCACCAGCAGCGTTACCCTGATCGGCAGATTCATGCCATCTCCCTTGTTCGTCCGTGAGCACCGATGAACCAGTTACCACGAACCCCACCCCGCGCCAACAGGCAGGAAATCTACGTCAGCACCGATGTGGAGGCCGATGGCCCCATTCCCGGCCCGCATTCCATGCTGAGCTTCGGGTCGGCGGCGTATCTGGCCGACAAGACCCTGCTCACGACCTTTTCGGCCAATCTGAACACGCTCCCGGAGGCGCAGGGCCATCCCGATACCATGGCGTGGTGGGCGACCCAACCAGTGGCGTGGGCGGCCTGCCGGAGCGATTGCGAGGCGCCGGAGGCGGCGATGCACCGCTACGTCGCGTGGCTGAAGGCGTTGCCAGGCAAGCCGGTGTTCGTGGCGTATCCGGCGGGGTACGACTTCCTGTTCGTGTACTGGTACCTGATGCGGTTCGCCGGGGAGAGCCCGTTTTCGCATTCAGCGCTGGATATCAAGACCTTTTCCATGGCGATGCTGAAGAAGGACTACCGCAGCGTCACCAAACGGAGCATGCCCAAGCGCTGGTTCGACCGGCTGCCGCATACCCACGTGGCGCTGGATGATGCGATTGAACAGGGTGCGCTGTTCTGCAACATGCTGGCCGAAAACCGGGGGTAAAACCACGGTCCCACGTCCCGTGGCATCATGGCTTCCGTCGTCCCAGCCCTGCCCTTCATGACCATCCGCGGCAAAGCCACTTCCCTGGATATCGCCCACCTGGCCGGGGTTTCCCAGCCCACGGTGTCGCGGGCGCTGCGTGGCAGCCCGATGGTGAACCAGGAAACCCGCGAGCGGATCCTTAAGATCGCCCGGGAGCTGAACTACAAGGTGGACAAGAACGCCTCCAGCCTGCGCCTTCGCAATGCCGGCACGCTGGCGCTGCTGTTCTTCGAGGATCCCACCAACGACGATTCCCTGATCAACCCGTTCTTCCACGCCATGCTGGGCTCGATCACCCGCGCCTGCGCGCTGCGCGGCTACGACCTGCTGGTGTCGTTCCAGCAGCTGTCCACCGACTGGCAGGCCGATTACGAAGACAGCAACAAGGCCGATGGCATCATCCTGCTCGGCTATGGTGACTACCACGAGTCACGCGAGCGGTTGCAGCGGCTGGTGGAACAAGGCACCCATTTCGTGCGCTGGGGCGCGGCCCTGCCGGACCAACCCGGGGTGTCGATCGGCTGCGACAACTTCCAGGGCGGCTTCGACATCACCACCCACCTGCTCGACCAGGGCTGCCGGCGCATCGCCTTTGTTGGCCATGCGTCGAGCCACTACCCCGAGTTCGAGGAACGCTACCGCGGCTATGTGGCCGCGATGACCGAACGCGGCGTGCCGGTGGACCCGGCATTGCAGTTCGATGCGATTACGACCGAGCTTTCCGGCTACGACGCCTGCCAGGCGCTGCTGGGCGATGGACAGGCCATCGATGCGGTGTTCGCGGCCAGCGACCTGATCGCCATCGGCGCGATGCGGGCATTGCGCGAGCATGGCCTGCGTATTCCGCAGGATGTGGCGCTGGCCGGGTTCGACGATATTCCGCTGGCAGCGTCGGTATCACCCACCCTGTCCACCGTGCAGCAGGACACCAAGCAGGCCGGCCAGCTGCTGGTGGAACGCCTGCTCGCGCTGATCCAGGGCGAGCCGGTGGAAAGCCAGACCATTCCGGTGAAGCTGGTACTGCGGGAATCGTCGCTGGCCGGGCGCTGAGCCCGAGCCATTGCGATCCGGCCTAGCTTTTTCGCGGCAGAACGACACGGCAGTAGAGGTACCCCAACACGGCCATCGCAATCGCTGGCCACGTAGCGGCCGCGATTCCGTACAACCATGCGTTTCGTCGCTGGGCCTGCGCGGCCTTCCCCAAGTGCCGTGCGGTGTTGAGGTTGATAACCCAAGCAGCCAAGAGGCAAAGATCGGGGCTGTAGCCGAGTTCGCCAAGCACCAATCCCAGCGCAGCGGCGCCAAGCACTGAAACGACGAGACTTACCAGAGCTGCCTGCAAGTGGCGATGGGCCATCTGGTCCCGCGCTTCGTCATCCCTCAATTCCGTCGCCACGCTGCCCCCTGATTCCCCCGGTAGCCCGCGACCGTTGGTCGTGGGCGAAACCGCGAGATTACCTCAGCACCTGCTCCGCATCCACGATGTCCACCCCCTGCATCTGGCCCAGCCACTGGTCGAACCACGGCTTGTGCGAGGCACCGACCACCGACAGCACGCGCACGCCCGGGCGTTCGCGGAACGTCTGCTGGATGTTGGCCACCATGCGCAGGTTGCGGATCTCCCAGCCGCTGACCCATATCTGCGGGTAATGCTCGGCTGATGTTGCACGCAGCGTGGCGCCGACGTTGACATCGGTCAGTACATTCAGCCGTTCTGGCGCATTGATGAAGCGGTACAGCGGCAGCAGGTCGCGCGCTTTCGCCAGCCTGTCCTCGATGGCGGTGTTCTTGTCCAGCTCTGCCTTGCCAGCGTTCCACGCCTGTTCCAGCGAGGTGCCGAACGCCTTGGGATCCTTGACCTGGATGTTGTCGCCGGTGTGGTCGTCGATGGCGTACACGCGCGGCAGGCCCAGTCGCGCGGCCAGCTGCGCGGCGATCAGGTAGCTCTCGTTCTGGCGGCTGGCGATGGTGTTCAGCAGGGCAACCAGCGTGGCATCCAATCCATCGCCAGCGCGGCGCTCCGCCGGTGGCAGCTGCAGCCATTGGGTGTAGGCCGAGGCCCGCTCGTTGGCGGCCAGCATCCATGCGGCCAACTGGCGGCGCTGGGCTGGCGTGGGTGCCTTCGGCCACGTGTCGAGGGCGGCGTTGATCTTCTCAACCGCGGCCGGGATCTGCAGGCCGGTGGCCGTGCGCGCCACGTCGGTGCTGGCGCAGTAGTCCGGTCCGTAGACGCTGGCATGGCGCTCGGCAAGATCGCACTGCTCACCGCTGATGGCTTCCACGGTGATGATGTCCGGCTTGTAGGCGGCCAACTTGTCCAGCAGGGGACCGAGCGCACCGGGCTGGATGCCGCCTTCCACCTCGCTCAGGTGCACGCTGCCCAGCACGAGCACCTGGGTGCGCGGGCCGGTCATTTCCCGGTCGAGCGTCGCCAGATCGACCGGCGCGGCGGCCAGCGATGGAAAGGCGGAAACCAACAGCGTTGCGATCCATAACCTGCGTTGCATGCCACCACCCTCAATCCATCGATGCAGACAGTGTGGGTCACCGTGGACCCTGCCGACGCGTGACGGTGGTCAGGGTGCCGTTGGTCAGGGTCTCAGGCGCTGGCGTCGCTGACGGCATCGGCCAGCGCGCTGCGCACCGCGTCGCTGAAGGCCTCGAGCAGGAACGGTTTGGCGATCATGCTCATGCCGGGCTCGAGGAAGGCCGAGCGCTCCTGTGCCTTCTCGGCATAGCCGGTCATGAACAGCACCGGCAGCTCGCTCCGCGACTGGCGGGCGATCTCGGCCAGCTGGCGGCCGTTCATGCCCGGCAGGCCGACGTCGGTGACCAGCAGGTCCAGCCGCCGCGTTGACGCCAGCACCGGCAGCGCGCCGTCGGCATCGCCCACCACCTCCACCGTGTAACCCAGGTCTTCCAGCACCACCGTCACCAGCATCCGCACCTGCGGATCGTCTTCGACCACCAGGATCGACTGTCCGGCACCCAGTGCCACCGGCGCCGCGTCTGCGGCCGGCTCCGGCTCGGCGTCGGCTTCCACCTGCGGAATGAACAACGAGATCGTGGTGCCCTGCCCTGGCGTTGAATCGATGGCGATATGGCCGCCGGACTGCTGCATGAAGCCATACACCATGGACATGCCCAGGCCGGTGCCCTTGCCGATCGGCTTGGTGGTGAAGAACGGCTCGAAGGCGCGCTCCACCACTTCCGGCGGCATGCCGCTGCCGGTATCGGAAACCGCCACTACGGCGTAATCGCCGGCGGGCACGCTGGCGCGCTCGCCATCGGCCAGCCGCAGCGGGAAGGTACGCAGCGCCAGCTCACCGCCGTTGGGCATCGCATCGCGTGCATTGATGGCCAGGTTCAACAGCGCGCTTTCGAACTGGTTGGTGTCCAGCGCCGCGTGCAGCGGTGCCGGCGCCTCTTCGGTACGGATACGAACGCTCTCGCCCAGCGTGCTGCGCAGCAGGTGCTGCATCGCGCCGACCAGTGCGTTGAGTTCGACCGGCCGCGCGTCCAGCGACTGCCGGCGCGAGAATGCCAGCAGGCGCTGGGTCAAGGCGGCGGCGCGCTGGCTGGAGGTGGTGGCCGCATCCAGGAAGCGCTCCAGATCATCCGTGCGCCCCAGCTCCAGCCGCATCCGCACGATATCCAGCGCCGACAGGATGCCGGTCAGCATGTTGTTGAAGTCATGCGCGATGCCGCCGGTCAGCTGGCCGATGGCCTCCATCTTCTGCGACTGCCGCAGTGCCGCTTCGCTGGCTTCGCGCGCGGCCATCTGTGCCTCGAGCTCACGGGTACGCTCGGCGACCACCGTTTCAAGCTCGAGTGCATGCTGGCGGCTGGCTTCCAGTGCCGCTTTCGCGCTGCGCTCCAGCGCACTGCGGCTGTCGGCCAGCGCACGCATCTGGTCGCGCACCAGGAACTGCTTCTCGCGCGCACGCAGCGCGCCCTGCACGGCGCTGAGCAGCGACATGCCGCCCAGCGGCCGATCCAGTTCCACCACGTTGACCGTGCGCGGAAGCAGGCTATCGAACGGCGAACGACGGTGCGCACGCGGGGAGCGCAGCAGGATGACGGGCAGGTCCGACCAGGCAGGCTGCGCGGAGAGGCGTTGCAGAAGGCAATCGGTACCACGGGCGATGGCTTCTTCGGTGATCAGCACCACGCCGGCCTGGTCATCGAGCGCAGCGGCCAGGTCGTCCAGGGTATCGGCCGGCCGGGTGGCCAGCCCTGCGCCATCCAGCACCGACGCAATGCTGGCCGCATCGCGGCCGAACGGGGCGACGATATGGACAACGCCGCCGCGTCCGGGGTCATCCTGCATAGGGATGGGCCAGCAGGGATGCCGTATCGCCCACGAACTCCGGCGTGCCGGTGAGGATGCCCTTGAATTCGTTCAGCGGCGCACTGAGTGCCAGGCCCTTGCCGTTGATCTTGAGCTCGCGGATGGTGTCTTCGTGGGCGCCGCCGCGGTTCTTGATCACCGAGATTGCCTTGCGGATGCGCCCCTGTGCTTCGAAGAAGCGGAACAGGATCACCGCATCGGCGATGTAGGACACGTTGAGGTTGCCGGTGGACATCGTACCCACCAGGCCGTGCTGCGGGTTGATCAGGAACGTGGCCACGCCCTTCTGGTTGAGGTAGGACAGCATTTCATGCAGCTGGAGCATCAGCTGCTTCTCCTGCGGCATGGCGGCCACGTAGCCGTTGAGGCTGTCGATCACCAGCACGCTGCAGCCGCGCTGATCCACGGCCTTGCGCACGTTCCAGGAGAACTCCCCGGGCGAGATCTCGGCCGGGTCGATCTGCACGATCTCCAACAAGCCCGAGGCCAGGTGCGACCCCAGGTCGATATCCAGCGCCTTGGCGCGGGCCAGCAACGTGCCCACCCGCTCGTCGAATTCGAAGATGCAGCACCTCTCGCCGCGCTCGCAGGCGGCCCACACATACTGCAGCGCCACGTTGGTCTTGCCGCTGCCGGCCGGACCGGTCAACAAGGTGCTGGTGCCCCGCAACGGGCCGCCGCCGAGCAGGTTGTCGATTTCCGCCACGCCGCTGCCGAGGGTCTCCCCGCCGAAGTCGTCATGGTGGTGCGAGGCAATCAGCCGCGGGAACACTTCCAGCCCGCCGGTGCGGATGGCAATGTCATGGTAGCCGGCGACGAAATCCACGCCGCGCAGCTTCTGCACCTGCATCCGGCGCCTCGCTGCGCCGAAGTCCAGGGTCAGCCGTTCCAGCGAAATAACGCCGTGGCAGAGGCTGTGCAGCTGGCCGTCGCGGTCATCGGCGCCCGAGGTCAGGTCGTCCACCAGCAGCACGGTGGCGCTCTTGGGCGCGAAGAACTGCTTCAGGGCCAGGATCTGGCGGCGGTAGCGCAGCGAGTCCTGGGCCAGCAGGCGCAGCTCGGACAGCGAATCGAACACCACCCGGTTGGGCCGGATGCGATCCACTTCGCCGAGGACCAGCTTTACCGTTTCATCCAGCTCGACTTCCCACGAATGCAGGACCGACTGCAGCCGGCCATTGCCCAGCGCATCTTCGGCCGAGCCAAGCTCGAACAGGTGGAGGCCCTCCAGCGACCAGCCATGCGCATTGGCCACCTCGCGCAGCTCCTCCGCCGTTTCCGACAGCGTCACGTATAGGCAGCGTTCGCCCTGTTTCAGGCCCTGCAGCAGGAACTGCAGGGACAGCGTGGTCTTGCCCGAGCCGGGCGGGCCTTCCAACAGGTAGAGGCGCCCCTGCGGCAAGCCGCCACTGAGGATGGTATCCAGGCCCTGTACACCGGTGGTGACGCGCGACGACTCTGTCTGCATGAAAGACCCCTGTTTTGCGGCGGAGTCTAGCAACCAGCACTGTGTAGAGATTGTGTGATCGACATCTCTACATTAAGTCCACTTCAGCAATGTGCAAACCGCGTGGAGCGGGAACTGCAGGCCATCCCTCAGGCGAAATCCTTCAGGATCTCGCCGATGCCTGCCGGGGACAGTTCCAAGCCGAGCGAGGTGCCCGGATTGACCACCACGCCATAGCCGCCGGGTACGCGCTTGAGCACCTCCAGCATCTGCATGCGGATCGTGTGCGGCGCCTGCTGGCTGTGGAAGCCGACCCGCTCCATGTGGGTGAACACCGCCACGTGCAGGGTGCCCTGCTTGTCGAACAGCAGCGGGTCGAAGCCGCTGCCGTCGGGGGTGACCAGGCTGCCGGTGAGCAGCACCACGTCCGAGGCGACGAAGGCCTTCATGAAAGCGCCGATCGGGGTCTTCCCGTCCATGGCGGATTGCAGAAGGGCTTCGATCGGGGTCAGTGGGGTGAGGTCGTTCATGGGGCGATTCTACCCGGTCGGCAGCCACCGACCGTTGGTCGGTGGTCAGGGCGTACCCACCAACGGTGGGTACCTACCGGGACAGGCGCGTGGTCCTCGCCTGCTGGTCCGCCACCGCCTTCGCCAGCTCGGCCTGCAGTTCCTTCTGGTTCACCGCCGCTTCCAGCAGGTAGACCTTCACCCCGTGCGCGGGGACGTCGGCCTTCAGGCTGCGCGTGACCGCCTGGCTGCCGCCGCCCAGCGCATCACGCCAGGTGCCCGGCTGCAGGTAGCGGCTGACCTCGAAGGTGCTGGCGGTGTCGCCCTTGTTGAGCAGCACCAGCGCGGTCTGCGCGGTGTCGCCGTGCTGCAGTACGCGGTAGAACACCGCCTGGTCGCCCTGCAGGCGTTCGTTGACCTGCAGCCCGCGCTGCAGGGCCGGGGTGGACCTCGCGCAGCTTGGCGATCCGCTGCAGGGGCCCGAAGATCGGGCTCTGCGGGGCGGCATCCACCCGCGGCTGGCCGAAGTACGCACGGTTGCCCGCGTGTTCGGCGCGGCTGCGCATGAAGCCGGTTTCCGAGCCGTAATACAGCACCGGAATGCCGCGCGCGGTGAACAGCCAGTTGTGCGCGTCGATGAAGCCATCGTCGGTGGCATCCAGCCGCGCCATGTCGTGGTTGTCGTAGAAGCTCATCAGCTCGTACGGGTTGGCGTACGGTCCACCCAGCAGGTGCAGCGGCTCGGCCAGCGCTTCAAAGCCCTTCTGCTCCTTGCCGAACACGCTGGACATCGCGCCACGCAGCGGGAAGTCGAGCACGCTCACGTTGGCGTTGGTCGGCCAGGTGTGCTCGGCGATTTTGCTTGCGTCGTAGTCGAACGCCTCCCCGAACATGAACATGTCCGGATGCTTGGCGCGGATCCGGTTGACGAACTCATGCCACCACGGGTGCGGCAGCCAGCCGATGGTATCGATGCGCAGCGCATCCACGCCCTGTGCGGTCCACTGCAGGTAGGCGCCTACCAGGTACTCCATGACTGCCGGGTTGTCCTGGTTGAAGTCGCCCAGCTCGGCCAGGTTGCCGTCGAAGATCGAGCCCTTGTGCGGGTCGACCGGGCCGATGTTGTTGTAGAACGCGTGCAGCGGCTTGTGCTTCGGGTCCAGCTGCTGCGGCGGCAGGTTCTGGTGGTCGGCGATCAGCTTGCCGTCCTTGTCGAAAATCTGTCCGAACTGCGGCTGCTTCACCGGCATGGTCCAGGCCGGCGAACCGTGATTGCCGACGATGTCCAGCACCACCTTCAGCTTGGCGTCGTGCAGGCCGCGGGTGAGCCCGGCGAAATCCAGGTCCGCGCTGGGCAGGTGCTCGTCGAGCTTGTAGAAGTTGACGCCCCAGTAGCCGTGGTACCCGGTCTTGCCGCGGTCGGTCAGGGTGCTGGTGCAGCTGATCGGCTTGCTGCCGGTGAAGGCCTCATCCGGGTTGTCGATGATCGGGGTGATCCACACCGCACCGAAACCGAGGTTGCGGATGTAGTCGGCATTGTCGAGCACGCCCTTGAAGTCGCCCCCGAGATAGCCGATGTTGCCGTCGACCTTGTCCGGGCACGGCACCGGGATGTCGAAGGTGCGGTGCTTGCCACCCTGGTCGCGGTGGTCGTTGGTCGGGTCACCGTTGACGAAGCGGTCGGTGACCACGAAGTACACCGCATCGCTGGCGAACGGCTCCAACGTGCCCACGTACTCCGGGCGCGAGGCGGCAACCGCATGGCCGGCCAGCAGCGCGAACGAAAGGCCCAGCGACAAACCCGAACGAGACAGCATCAGACAACCTCCTGGTGGGACGGCACCCGCAGCACGCACAACCCGGCGATCAACAGGCTGACGCCACCCAGCGCCAGCACGTGCATCGGGTTGCCGCCCAGCCACAGGCGCAGCATGAAGCCCAGCGCGCTGGCCGCGACCAGCTGCGGGATGACGATGAAGAAATTGAACAGGCCCATGTACACGCCCATCTTGGCCGCCGGCACGCTGTCAGACAGCAGTGCATACGGCAGCGACAGGATCGAGGCCCAGGCAAAGCCGACCCCGACCATCGACAGCAGCAGCCACTTCGGGTCGTCGATCAGCATCAGCGAGATCAACCCCAGGCCGCCCAACCACAGGTTGACCAGGTGGCTCAGGCGCATGCCCATCAGCCGCACCATCAGCGGAATCAACAGCGCCGCGAGTGCGGCAAAGCCGTTGTACGCGCCGAACAGCACGCCCACCCAGTTGGCGCCCTCGTTATAGGCGGCCGACGCCGGATCGGTAGAGCCGAAATGGGTACCGGCCACCGCGGCAGTGGTGTAGATCCACATCGCGAAGAGCGCGAACCACGAGAAGAACTGCACCCACGCCAGGCGACGCATGGTGCGCGGCATGCTGCGCAGGTCATCGACGATGGTGGCCAGCATGTGCGGCCCCGGCAGCAGCCGCGCCACGCCAAGCAGCAGGCCGTAGGCGATGCACAGCCCGGCCAGCACGTAGAGCATCTTGTCGCCGTTGCGCCAGGCGATGGCCGCAGCCAGCGCCAGGCCGAGCGCGATCCAGCCGCCGATCTGCAGCATCGGCGGCGGCCCGGCGACAGGCGTAGTCTGGTGTACGGCCGGCGGCTCAGCATCGTCGAAGCTGGCCAGCTCGGTCGGGGAGTATTCGCGGGTGCTGAACACCGTCCAGGCGATCGAGGCCAGCAGCACCACCGCGCCAAAGTAGAACGCGTAGCGCACGGTCGGCGGCACTTCGCCGGCGGCAGCGGTATTGGCCACGCCGAAGTGCGCCAGGATGAACGGCAGGAAGCTGGCCACGATGGCGCCCACGCCGATGAAAAAGCTCTGCATTGCGTAGCCGGTCGGGCGCTGGCGCGGGGCCAGCTTGTCGCCGACGAACGCGCGGAACGGCTCCATCGAGACGTTGATCGAGGCATCCAGCACCCACAGCGTGCCCGCCGCGATCCACAGCGTGGGCGAGTTCGGCATCACCAGCAGGGCCAGCGTGGTGAACACCGCGCCGATCATGAAGTACGGGCGGCGGCGACCCCAGCGGGTCCAGGTGCGGTCGGACAGGTAGCCGATGATCGGCTGCACCAGCAGCCCGGTCAGCGGTGCGGCGATCCACAGCCCGGGCACGGCGTCCATCGGCGCGCCCAGCGTTTCGAAGATGCGGCTGGCGTTGGCGTTCTGCAGGGCAAACCCGAACTGGATGCCGAGGAAGCCGAAGCACATGTTCCAGATCTGCCAGAACGACAGGGTCGGCTTGGCGGTGCGGCTCATCGGGCGGCCTCCGCGTCGCCGGCCACCGGTGAGATCAGCAGCGCCCGGACGTTGGCCGCGTTGAGCACGCCGTCGCGGCCGCCCTTGCCACCGTTGTACTGGGCGAAGTGTTCCAGTGCGCTCATGTTGAAGCCAGGTTCCAGGGTGAAACGGCAGCTGCCCTTGGGCAGGTCGAATTCGGCGGCGGTGGACTCCTGCGGGCCGATGCTGTGCGGCATCACGATCGTGGCGCGCTGGACCGGTTGCCCCTTACAGTGCACGGCCAGCTGCTTCACGGCAGCGGTGACGCCGGTGTTGATTGGGCCATTGGCGTTGTCGTAGTGGAGGCGGATCCGGACGCGGGTGGGCTTTGCGGCGGTCCAGGCCCACTGGGTTGCGCCGGGCAGGCGTTGCTGCGGGCCGATGCAGGTCATCGGGCTGTGCAGCGATTCGAGGGCGCCTTCGCGACGGGTGAGGCTGAGGCAGTGCTGGTGGCCGTCGTTGGTGACGGTGTGGGTGGCGGAGCTGCCCACTGCGATGCCGTCCTGCCAGAGCTGGTGGTGGGCGGGGATGGCGATCGTCCAGGTGTTGCCGCGCTTCTGCGCTGCCGGGGCGGCGGGGGTGGCGGGGGCGAAGGCGTTGGGGTTAGCCGGGTCTGCGCGGAAAGCGGACACGCGTGGCGTGTCCGTACGCGGTTCGAGCTGGACGGTTACGGTGTTGCCCTTGCGCTCGATCTTCTTTGCTACGAGCAGGTCGCCGTCGAGGGTGCGTGGGCGCTTCAGGATGTAGCGGGTGCTGCCGGTGTCGAGCTCGATGCTGTCGCGCTTGCCGAACAATTGCGGCACCAGGGCCACCGGGAGTTTGGGGGCGACGCTGCCGTCGGCTTCCACGCCGAACACGCCTTCGAGCACCATCGAGAGGTAGCCGGCTACCGACCACAGCTGGCGCGGTGAGTTGACCACCGGGCCGCTCAACGGGCCCTCGTCGACGTGCACGGCGAGCGTGCGCATCTCGTAGTTTTCCATGTTCGAACCGGCCAGCGCGCTGCCGCGCATCAGCGATTCGATCTCGCGCTGGATGCGGGTGGCATCCTCCACCTTGCGTGCCGCACGCAGCGAGTAGGCGCTGACGAACGGCCACACTGCCCGGTTGTGGTAGATCGGCTGCTGCGCTTCCTGCGGCCACACGACCGGGCTGCCGCCTTCCACGTACGGGTAATTAGCCAGCGAGCGGCGCGCACGCTCGGCCGGGAACACCTCGGCCAGCACGCCCAGCGAGATGCCCAGCAGGTCGTACTTGGCATACGGCACCGGGTGTGCGGCTTCGCCGATGTAGCTCATGTACATGCCGGCGTCTTCGCGCCAGAAGCGCGCGTCGATCTGCGTGGCCAGCGCGTCCGCCCAGGCCGCGTACTCGCTGGCGCGGTCGTCGCCGAGCTCACGGGCGTACTTCTCGGCCAGGCGCAGCGCCTGGTAGTGCAGCACGTTGGTGGACAACGCGAAGGAGTCGCCGATGAAGCGCACGTCGTTGCGGGTCCAGTCCGGGTAGGTCTGCTCGCGCCAGTCCAGGAACGAGGTCTCGCCGCGGTACAGCCCGGTGCGCGAATCGAACACCATCGCACGGTCCTGCGCCAGGGTGGCCTGTAGAGCCTGCCAGGTCTCGGTCATGAAGCTGGAATTGTCGTGCAGGTCGCGTGCGGCCAGGAACCACACCACGCGGTCGCTGCTGATCGGCCAGCTGCCGCCGGACCCGGTGTCCTGGGCCACGAACAGGCCGGGGGTGACGCCGTCGCGCGCCTTGGACAGCTTGAACTGCAGGGACTGGCGGGTGCGGATCGGCTCCAGCCGGGCCAGCGCCAGGTCGGCGGCGAAACTCACATCGCGCGTCCACACGTACGGCCAGCGCTCGCCGGTCTGGAAGCACTCGCAGTCCACCGGGTTGCCGAAATTGAAGGCCGGGTCGCGGATCGCGTCCACGCGGTCGGCGGCCATGTCCTGCTGGGCCAGCGCGAACAGCGCATCGAACAACACGCTGTCGGTGCGGCTGCGCATCGGCTGGGCGGCAATCGCCACCGGTTTGCCATCGGCCAGCAGCTGGAAGCTGCCGTCGGCAGCGGCGGTGGCGCGCGCGGTGCGGCCATCGAAAGTCAGGTCCGCCGCCGCAGCGGTGGACACCAGCGCCGCCCCGAGGGCAGCGGTCAGGCAGATCGTTTTCAGCATCGAAAAGCGGCGGACCGGCTTGCGCCCGTCGGCCTTCCTCCCTTCTTGCACGCGGTATGGTTCGCCAGCGCCGGGGCGCTGTCGTCGCGGCCCCCTCCCAGGGTGCCTGCCTGCATGGTAGGCGACGACCGTCGCCCGTCGCACTGCACAGGCGATATACGTGCCCGCTTGCATACGTATTCATGGCGTGGCGCGGTGAGGCCGCGGCAGGCGTGGCTATAGTCCGGGGCAGATATGCGCTGCCCTGGGAGGGGAAATGCCACTGGAGTTGCCGTTGTTGCGCGCTGTTGCCGCGCCCCGCCCGCTGGCCTGGCTGGCACTGTCGTTGCTGGTCTGCACCACCGCCGCACACGCTGAACCGGTCACGGTGGCCAGCGCCAGCTCACCGGGCGACATTCTGAAGGTGTCGCTGCAGCTGGATGGCGGCAACCCGAGTTACCGGGTCGAGCGCCTCGGCCAGACCGTGGTGGCCGAATCAAAACTGGGCTTCCAGCTGCGCGACGGCCGCCTGGACCGCGACTTGGCGGTGCTCGGGCAGGACACGCGCAGCGTCGATGACACCTGGGAACAGCCCTGGGGCGAGCGCCGCAGCGTGCGCAACCACTACAACGAGGTCACCGTGCACCTGGGCGAGCGCAGTGGTGCCAAGCGCCGGCTGGACGTGGTGTTCCGCGTCTACGACGACGGCCTGGGCTTCCGTTACCACTTCCCGCAGCAGCCGGGCCTGCGCGAGGCGATCATCGATGACGAGCTGACCGAGTTCGCGATCGCCCCGCCATCCACCGCCTGGTGGATCCCCGCTGGCGAGCCCATCCACTACGAGTACCTGTACCAGCGCACGCCGTTGGACCAGGTGCCGCTGGCCCATACCCCGCTCACCCTGCGCAGCCACGACGGCCTGCACGTGGCGATCCACGAGGCGGCGCTGGTCGACTACGCCGGCATGTGGCTGCGGCGCACCGAGGGACAGCGCCTGCGCGCGCAGTTGTCGCCGTCGGCCGAAGGCTGGAAGGTGCGCCGCACCCTGCCCTTCGATACGCCCTGGCGCACGCTGCAGATCAGCGACACCGCCGGCGGGCTGGTGGAATCCAACCTGATCCTCAACCTCAACGAACCCAACGCACTGGGCGATGTGAGCTGGGTGAAGCCGTCCAAATACCTGGGCGTGTGGTGGTCGATGCACCTGGACCAGGAAAGCTGGGCGACCGGCCCGAAGCATGCGGCAACCACGGCAAAGACCAGGAAGGTGATCGACTTCGCCGCCAGACACGGCTTCCGCGGCGTGCTGGTGGAAGGCTGGAACCCGGGCTGGGATGGCAATTGGGTCGGCAACGGCTACGACTTCGATTTCACCCGCGCCACCCCGGACTTCGACATCGAGGCGCTGTCGGCCTACGGCGCGAAGAAAGGCGTGCACCTGATCGGCCACCACGAAACCGGCTGCGCGATCGAGCACTACGAAGACCAGCTGGGCGCGGCCCTGGACCTGTATGCGCGGCTGGGCGTGGATTCGTTCAAGAGCGGCTATGTCTGCGACGACGGCCAGGTGGATCGGCGCAATCCGGCCGGCGGCCCGCTGTGGCGCGAGTGGCACGACGGCCAGTTCATGGCCCGCCATCACCTGAAGGTGGTGCAGGAAGCGGCCAAGCGGCACATCGCGGTGAATCCGCACGAACCAATCAAGGACACCGGGCTGCGCCGCACCTATCCGAACTGGATCTCGCGCGAAGGCGCACGCGGCATGGAGTACAACGCCTGGGGCCAGCCGCCGAACCCGCCCGAACACGAGGTCAACCTGGTGTTCACCCGGCTGCTGTCCGGGCCGATGGATTACACCCCGGGCATCCTCAGCCTGAAGGGCCGCCACGGCCAGGCCATTCCCAGCACGCTGGCCCGCCAGCTGGCGCTGTACGTAGTGATCTACAGCCCGATCCAGATGGCCGCCGACCTGCCCGAACATTATGAACAGCACCGCGAGGCGTTCCGCTTCATCGAGGATGTGGCCGTGGACTGGGACGACACCCGCGTGCTCGATGGCGAGGTGGGCGACTACGTGACCATCGCGCGCAAGGATCGCCACAGCCGCGATTGGTTTCTGGGCAGCATCACCGATGAGCATGGGCGTTCGCTGCCGGTACCGCTGTCGTTCCTGGAGCCCGGCGTGCGCTACCGCGCCGAGATCTACCGCGATGGGGAGGGTGCGGATTATCAGTCCAATCCTTTCGCGTTCATGCGCGAAACCCGCCAGGTCACCAGCGCTGACACCCTGACTATCGTGCTGGCGCCCGGTGGCGGCCAAGCCATCCGGTTCACCCCGTTGTGAAGCCGTAACGACCAGCGGTCGTTACCTACCGCGGGCGTCAATGCCCCGGTAGGGCACGACCGTTGGTCGAGCCGCCGGTGAAACCGGTTCCATAATCCCGCATTTTCATTGAATACGTATGCAGGGTGATTCACGCCGAAGGCGCGCTGCCTACCATAGCCACGCAGTCAACGGCCACCGCGCCATGACACCTGCGGCAACGCATCGCCGTTGATCACAACATGAGTTTGGCAACATTGCCTGGGAGGGGAAAATGTTGAATCGCAAGCGCAGCGCGCTGAGTATCGCGCTGGCCGTCGCCCTGACGCCGTCATTGGCGTTGGCGCAGTCCACCACCACCGCACCGCCGGCGGGTAACGCCGCCACCGACCTGGATACCGTCCAGGTCACCGGCATCCGCCGCGGCATCGAAAACGCCATTGCGATCAAGCAGGACGCCACCTCGGTAGTCGAGGTGATCTCGGCCGAAGACATCGGCAAGCTGCCGGATGTGAGCATCGCCGAATCCTTGGCCCGCCTGCCCGGCCTGGCCGCCCAGCGCGTAGCCGGCCGTGCGCAGGTGATCAGCGTGCGCGGCCTGTCGCCCGACTTCGCCACCACCCTGCTCAACGGGCGTGAAGTGGTCAGCACCGGCGATAACCGCAGCGTGGAATTCGACCAGTACCCGTCCGAACTGGTCAACGGCGTGACCGTGTACAAGACCCCGGATGCGGCGCTGGTCGGCCAGGGCCTGTCGGGCACCATCGACATGCAGACCGTGCGCCCGCTGGCATTCGGCGAGCGCGTGATCGCGCTCAGCGGCCGCTATTCGAAGAACTCGCTTGGCAAGGCCGCCAACGTGGACGCGTTCGGCAACCGCTTCAGCGCCAGCTACATCGACCAGTTCGCCGAAGACACCTGGGGCATCGCACTGGGCTACGCGCACAGCGACAACCCTATCCAGGAAAACCAGGTGGGCCTGTACGAGCCGTGGACCACCGAGCAGACCGACCAGGGCAACCGCCCCGGCGTGGCGCCGGGCACCGCGTTCTCCGACGGCATCAAGGCGCTGCGCCGTACCGGCAACGCCAAGCGTGACGGCTACATGGCCACCGTGCAGTTCCGCCCGTCGAACGTGTGGACCAGCACCCTGGACATGTTCCACACCAAAGCCGAGCAGATCGACACCGCCAACCAGTTCGAGGTCAACCTCAGCAACTACAACGGCGGCTACACCCCGGGCCTGCTGATCACCAATCCGCAGGTGAACGGCAACGGCACCTTCACCGGCGGCACCGCCAGCGGCGTGTACCCGTTGGTGCGCGGCATGTACAACAAGCGCGAAGACAAGATCGACGCGTTCGGCTGGAACAACGAGCTGACCTTCGACAGCTTCAAGCTCACCGCCGATGTGAACTACTCCAAGGCCACCCGCGATGAGCTGAACCTGGAGAACAACCTGCAGCTCACCCCGATGCCGCAGCTGGACACCATCGGGCTGACCATCAACCCGGATGGCTTCTCGCAGATCCGCCCGGGCCTGGACTACTCCAACCCTGAAGGGCTGTACCTGACCAACACCATCTACGGCTCCGGCTACGGCAAGGTGCCGCAGGTGGAAGACCGCCTGAAGGGCGCGCGACTGCAGGGCACGTTCAACATGCCCGAAGCGCTGTCGTGGTTCCAGGACGTGGACGTGGGCGTCAACTACGCCGATCGCCGCAAAGAAAAGACCCAGGCCGAAGGCAACATCCTGCTCGGCGCGCAGGGCGACGCCAACGTCGCCGGCGACCTGCAGTACGCCCCGGTCAACCTGGGCTTTGCCGGCATCGGCTACATCCCGGCGTGGAACGTGCCGGCGGCGGTCGACCGCTACATGACGTTCAACCCGGTCACCAACCTGGATTACCTGATTCCCAAGTCGTGGGTGGTGCAGGAAAAGACCACCACGGCCTGGGTGCGCGCCAACATCAACACCGACATCGGTGACGTGGGCGTGCGCGGCAACATCGGTGTGCAGATGATCACCACCGACCAGAGCTCGCAGTCGAACTACTTCGACCGCTCGCGCCCGGCCGGCCAGGAAGTGCTGCCGATCGATGAAGGCAAAAAGTACACCGACTGGCTGCCGAGCCTGAACCTGGCCTTCCTGTTCCCGCACCAGCAGACCCTGCGCTTCGCGGTGGCCAAGCAGGTCGCGCGCCCGCGCGTGGACCAGATGCGCGCCGGCCTGGAGTTCGGCGTGGATACGGCCACCGGCAAGCCGGGCGGCAGTGGCGGCAACCCGCTGCTGGATCCGTGGCGCGCCAACGCGATCGACCTGTCGTACGAGAAGTACTTCGGTGAGAAGGCGTATGTGGCGGCAGCGATCTTCTACAAGGACCTGAAGAGCTACGTCTACACCCAGTCGGTGGACGATTACGACTTCAGCGACCTGCTGGCCAGCTACGTCATCCCGCCGGGCATGACCGCCCCGCTGCAGACCACGGGCACCTTCTCCGCACCGCAGAACGGCGAAGGCGGCACCCTGCGTGGCCTGGAGCTGACCGCCTCGTTCCCGCTGGAAATGCTGGCCGAACCGCTGCGTGGCTTCGGCGTGCAGGCCAGCGCGACCTTCAATGACAGCGACATCAAGATCCTGGACCCGGAAAGCGCGTCCAGCGTGGGCACCGATCCGATCAGCCTGCCTGGCCTGTCCGAGCGCGTGTACAACTTCACCGCCTATTACGAGCGCAACGGCTTCGAAGCGCGCGTGAGCCAGCGCCGTCGTTCGGACTTCATCGGTGAAATCGGCAACTTCAACGGCAACCGCACGCTGCGTTACGTGGTGGGTGAGAACGTCACCGACGCGCAGATCAGCTACACCTTCGCCGACGACAGCGCGCTGCACGGCCTGACCCTGCTGCTGCAGGGAAGCAACCTGACCAACGAGCCGTACCGCACCTACGCCGGCACCAAGGATCGCCCGCTGGAGTACATCGAGTGGGGCCGTACCTACATGCTGGGTGTGAACTACAAGTTCTGATCCAGGCGTAGAAGCACGAATAAAGAACCCGCTGCGCGAGCAGCGGGTTTTTTTATAGGTCCGTGGTGAATCAAACGCGGCTGCCGGTGAATCGAGCGCCGGGGCGGCATACCCTTTCCGGCGAATGTCCCCCGGCGTCGGCCGGAGGCCGACACCTCCTCCTTTACTTCGCCTCCAAGGGTATGCCGCCCCGGCACTCGACCCACCGGCGTTGCCCCCCTCCTTCTGCTTTTTCCATCGCGAACCGCAAGCCTTGCCCCGTCGCGGCCGGGGCCCTCAACGCTCACGATGAACCTGATCGAAGAAAAAAGGGCGGAACCTTGCGGCTCCGCCCATCAATACCACCGGAAATCGTGTATCAGGCGCGGCGTGCGCAGTACATTGCCTGTGCCGGCAGATGCAGAAGGCCACCGTCGGCCTGTCCCGCATCCGGGCCGGGCACATGCAGCGCGTGCCACTGCCCTTCGGGCAACGTCAAATGGGTCGCCTCGGCCGACAGGTTGAACGCCAGCAGCAGCGTCTCATCGCCGTGCGTGCGTTCAAACATCAGCACCGGTTCGGCCGTCTCCAGAAACCGGATGTCACCCAGCAGCAGCGTCGGCATCGTCCGCCGCCACGCCAGGAACTGGCGGAACGCGTTCAACACCGAATGCGGATCGTGCTCCTGCACCGCCACTGCACTCGCCTGGTGCTCCTGCGGGATCGGCAGCCACGGCGCACCGATGGTGAACCCTGCCAGCGGAGCGTCCAGCCACGGCATCGGCGTGCGGCACCCGTCGCGGCCCTTGAAGTTGGGCCAGAAGGTGATGCCGTACGGATCCTGCAGCGCCTCGAACGGCACGTCCGCTTCGCCCAAGCCCAGTTCCTCGCCCTGGTACAGACAGATCGAACCGCGCAGCGAACACAGCACCGCCACCAGCAGCCGCGCCAGCCGCGGCTGCGCCGGGTGCCCGCCCCAACGGGTCACCGCGCGTTCCACGTCGTGGTTGGAGATCGCCCAGCACGGCCAGCCTTCGGTCATGGTCGCTTCCAGCCGCGACACGGTGTCGCGGATGTAGGCCGCGCTGTAGTCCTTGACCAGCAGTTCGAAGCTGTAGCCCATGTGCAGGCGACCCGGCGCGGTGTACTCGGCCGTGGTCGCCAGCGAATCCTCGGCGGAGATTTCGCCCAGGCTGACCGCGCCCGGGTACTCGTCCAGCAGCTCGCGCAGGCGCTGGATGAACGGCAGGTTCTCCGGCTGGGTGTTGTTGTAGTAGTGGTACTGGTAGGCGTACGGGTTGTCGGTGCTGAAGCCCCGGCCCAGGCGCTTTTCCAGCGGCTTGGCCGGGTTGTCGCGCAGCTGCTTGTCGTGGAAGCAGAAGTTGATCGAATCCAGGCGGAAGCCGTCCACGCCGCGGTCCAGCCAGAACCGCACGTAGTCCAGGGTGGCCTGCTGCACGGCCGGATTGTGGAAATCCAGGTCCGGCTGGTCTGCCAGGAAATTGTGCAGGAAGTACTGCTCGCGGCGCGGCTCCCACTGCCAGGCCACGCCTCCGAAGATGGACATCCAGTTGTTGGGCGGGGTGCCGTCCTCGCGCGGGTCGGCCCACACGTACCAGTCCGCCTTGGGATTGGTGCGGTCCTGGCGGCTCTCGCGGAACCAGGCGTGCTCGATCGAGGTGTGGCTGAACACCTGGTCGATCATCACCTTCAGGCCCAGCGCGTGCGCCTTGGCCAGCAACCGGTCGAAATCGGCCAGGGTGCCGAACAGCGGATCCACATCGCGGTGGTCGGCGATGTCGTAGCCGAAGTCGGCCATGGGCGAGGTGAAGAACGGCGAAATCCAGATCGCGTCCACCCCCAGCGAGGCCACGTAGTCCAGCCGTTCGATGATGCCGGGCAGGTCGCCCACGCCATCACCGTTGGCATCCAGGAAACTGCGCGGGTAAATCTGATAGATGACGGCACCGCGCCACCATGGAATCTGCGTCATCAAGGGCCCCCCTCCGGGCTTCCAGGGCGCCCTCCCACGGGCGCCAGAACGTACCCGACAAGCTTAGCGGCGCACCCTCGGCGGTGGCGCCGCTTGCATACGTATTCACGCCCTGCCCGGCCCCCGGACCGCCTTCGCGGGCGGAATACGTCCGCACCGCCTATAATTCCGCCCAAGCCTGAAAGTCAGACCGCATGACCATCACCGAAGACACCCGCCCCGCGCTGGGCCTGCCCCAGATCCAGTCGCTCGCCGCGCCCGACATGGCCGCCGTGGATGCGCTGATTCGCCGCCGACTGTCCTCGGATGTCGTGCTGATCAACCAGATCGCCGACCACATCATCTCTGCCGGCGGCAAGCGCCTGCGGCCGATGCTGGTCATGCTGGCCGGCCACGCGGTCGGCCAGGCTGGTCCGGAGCACCACCAGCTGGCGGCGATCATCGAGTTCATCCACACCTCGACCCTGCTGCACGACGACGTGGTGGACGAATCCAGCCTGCGGCGCGGCCGCAGCACCGCCAATGCGCTGTGGGGCAACGCCCCGAGCGTGCTGGTCGGCGACTTCCTGTACTCGCGCAGTTTCCAGCTGATGGTCGAACTGGACCGCATGCCGGTCATGCAGATCCTGGCCGACACCACCAACCGCATCGCCGAAGGCGAAGTGCTGCAGCTGCTGCACGTGCACAACCCGGATACCGACGAGGCCGCCTACCTGCGGGTGATCGAGCGCAAGACCGCGGTGCTGTTCGCCGCCGGTACCCGGCTGGGGGCACTGGCCAGCGGCGTGGACGAGGCGACCCAGCAGGCGCTGTACGACTACGGCATGCACCTGGGCTACGCCTTCCAGATCGCAGACGACGTGCTGGATTACTCGGCCAACGCCGACGAGCTGGGCAAGAACCTGGGCGACGACCTGGCCGAAGGCAAGGCGACCCTGCCGCTGATCCACGCCATGGCCCATTCCGACGCCACCACCCGCGAGCGTCTGCGCGCCATCGTGCAGAACGGCGATGCGGATGCGATGCCGGAAGTGCTGGCCGCCATCCACGCCACCGGCGGGCTGGAATACAGCCGCCGCCGCGCCGAGGAATACGCCGACGCCGCCGAGCGCGCGCTCGACGGCCTGGCCGACAACGATGCGGTCGCCGCCCTGCGCGGCCTGGCCCGTTACGCGGTACAGCGTTCGCATTGATCCCCGCGGGTGACGACCAACGGTCGTCGCCTACCGGGGTAGCGCCCGACCGTTGGTCGGGCGGCGCCGCAACGCGGCGTGCGTCAGCGCTTGTCGAACAACCCGTCGAAGAATGTATCCAGGCTCTTCCACGCCCGCTTCGCCGCCCGCTCGTTGTACAGGCAGCCCGGCGGGTTGTTGGCATCGGATTCGGCGAAGCAGTGCACCGCACCGCTGTAGTTGGTGAACTCCCAATCGACCTTGGCCGCGTTCATCTCCTGCTCGAAGCTGGCGATGTCGTCCTTGCTGATGCCCTTGTCGTCGGCGCCATTGAGCACCAGCACCGACGGATGAGTACCGCCGGCCTTGGCCGGCAACGGCGAGCCCAGCCCGCCATGCAGGCTGACCACACCGGCCAGCGGCGCCCCGGCACGGGCCAGCTCCAGCACCGTGGTGCCGCCGAAGCAGAACCCGACCGCGCCGATCTTCGTGGCATCCAGCGGCGCGTTGCCGGCCTGGGCCTTGAGCACTTCCAGCGCCTTCAGCGCGCGGGCGCGCAGCACCGGGCGGTCATTGCGCAGCTTGGTCGCCACCGGGCCGGCTTCCGCGTCGGTCTTCGGGCGCACGCCCTTGCCGTACACGTCGGCCACCAGCACCACGTAGTCATCGCCGGCCAGCTGCTTGGCCTTGGCGATGGCTGAGTCGTTCACGCCCCTCCAGTTCGGCACCATCACCAGGCCGGGGCGCTTGTCGTTGTCTTCGTCGTCGTAGACCAGCACCCCGCTGAAGGTGGTGCCTTCGTGCTTCCACTCCACCGGCTTGGCCTGCATCGCCGCCACCGCCGGCAACGCCGTCATGCCCAGTACCAGTGCCGCACCCCACTGCCATTGCTGCTTCATGCGCCTGCTCCTTCCGGGAAAGAGCCCAGAGTGTATGTCGGGACATGTGACGGGCCGCAGGTGGCGGGTGGTTACGTGGCGGGGGGTCGCGTGGCGAGTGGTCAAACGGCGGGTGGTCGCTCGGCGCGGGTCAAACGGCGGGCGGTCGCTCGGCGCGGGTCAAACGGTGGGCGGTCGCGCGGCGGGTGGTAGAGCCGACTGTTAGTCGGCTGCGCCGTTGGCGCGATGTCAAGGTAGGCCGCGAAGAGCAGCGGACTAACAGTCCGCTCTACCGTCCGGCTGCGCCGTTGGCGCTTTGCCAGGGTGGGCCGCGAAGAGCAGCGGACTGACAGTCCGCTCTACCGTCCGCTCTACCGTCCGCTCTACCGTCCGCTCTACCGTCCGCTCTACCGTCCGCTGCGCCTTTGGCGAAATGTCAGGCGATGCCGATGCCCGGGATCGCGGTGATCTGGTCCGGGTCGAACCCGGCCAGCTCGGCGAAATGGCGGCCGCGGGCGACGTAATCGCGGTAGACGCCGTAGCTCGGTGCGCCCGGGGACATCAATACCACCCCACCCTGTTCGCCGAGCGCCGTGCGGGCGAGGCGCACCGCCTCCTCCAGGTCGCGGGCGGCATGCAGACCGAACCTCCCTGCATCAGCCAGCGGCTGCAGCAACGCATGGATGCGCGGGCCGTTGGCGCCCATGGTGACGATCTCCACCGGCGGCACGTCGTGCGCCATGTGGTCCACGAAATCGTGCCAGTCCAGCCCCCGGTCATGCCCGCCCACCAGCAGCGCGATGCGCTGGCCAGCGAAGCATTCCAGCGCCGCCAGGCTGGCGTGCGGGGTGGTGCTGATCGAATCGTTGACGAAGCGCAGCCCGTCGCGGATGCCGATGGTCTGCAGGCGGTTGGGCAGCGGCCGGAAATCCTGCACGGCAGGCGCCAGCGCCACCGCATCCAGGCCCAGCGCTTCGATCGCCGCCAGCACCGCGCACAGGTTGCCGCGGTTGTGCCGGCCCGGCAGCGGCGTGTTCGCGGTATCGAACACCCGCTGCTCGCCGCGATACACCCACTCGCCGCGCATGTGCCAGCCCTGCGGCTGGTTGAACCACACTACTTCGCTGTCCGGCAGCGACAGCGCGGCCAGGTGCGGGTCGGCCGCGTTGAGCACCGCGATACGCGGTGCCGCGCCGGTCACCAGCGCCAGCTTGTCCTGGATGTAGCGCGCTTCGCTGCCATGCCAGTCCAGGTGCTCGGGAAACAGGTTCAGCACCACCGCCACCTGCGGGTGCGCGCCACTGCGCGCCACCTCGCCGGTCTGGTAGCTGGACAGCTCCACCGCCCAGTACTCCGGCGCCGGCTGCGGGTCCAGCACCTCCAGCAGCGGCAGGCCGATGTTGCCCACCAGGCCGGTGCGCGCGCCGGAGGCGCGCAGCAGATGCGCCAGCAACGAGGTGGTGGTGCTCTTGCCCTTGGTGCCGGTCACGCACACGGTGTCGCGCACGGTGTCTTCGGCATCGGCATGCTCGGCAAACCACAGCGAGGTACCGCCGATGAACTGCGTGCCCTGCGTCGCCGCCGACACCGCGGCTTCGCCGTAGGGGCTGATCCCCGGCGACTTGATCACCACCTCGAAGGCGGCCAGGGATTCACCGCTGACATCCGACCGCACCTGCAGCGCATTGCCGGCCTCGGCCCGCGCGGCGGCGGCCTCGGCCTCGGGGCAGAACAGGGTCAGGGCCAGCGCCGGCAGGCGCTGGCGCAGGACGGCGAATGCCGCACGCCCCTCACGCCCCCAGCCCCACAGCGCTACGCGCTTGCCTTCAAGCTGCGAAATTCGCACGCAGGCGCTCCCAGATCGCCGCCGGAATCCGGTGCTCGCCTTCCAGCACCAGCAACGGTTCGATCTGCAGTTCGGCGCCGTCCAGCTGCGGCTGGATCTCCTGGATGAAACGCTTCACCAGCGCATCCTCGTTCCATTCCGGACGTGCCGCCAGGGTGGCCATCGCCGCACGCGATTCGCGGCCTTCGCCCACGCATTCGAACGGCTTGTGGTCCTGGAATTCCAGCAGCGCGTCGAAGCCGCCGGCCTGCTCCATGTCGTCCAGCAGGTTGCGGCCGAAGATGCGCACCAGCCGGGTCTTGGGCATGAACGGGGCCAGCGCCAGGAACACGAAGTGGCACTTCGGGCAGACCCCGCACCAGCGGTTCACCGGGCGCTCGCCCAGGATGTGGAAGTTGCGGTTGCAGCTGGAGAAATGCGCGTCGTAGAAATCGGTCCTGGCGAACTGGCGCGCCACGGCCAGCTCCGACAGCGGGCGCAGCAGCGAGTAGTAGTGCAGGTCCGCCGCCACGTGCCTCTCAAGGTGTTCGCCAAAGGCCTGCTCGAAGGCCCAGCCCTTGGACCACTGGTGGTTCACTTCACCGGTACCCGGGATCTGGCTGCCGTAGCTGGCCGAACGCTCGTTGGAGAACACGACCTGGTCCACGCCCTGCAGCAGCGCGGCCAGCACCATGATCGCCGAGTTCACCGCGGTGACCGGGATATGCCCGTTCCACGCGCCCTGGCGGTTGAGCTCGAACAGCTCGGGGGCCAGCGTGCGGCCGATGTTGAGCATCGGCAGGCCGGTGCGTTCGGCGCAGGCACGGATCAGCTGCGAACCGCCGATCCAGGTCACCGTTTCGGTGATGCCCAGCGTGCGCAGCGCTTCAATGCTGACAAGCGAATCCTTGCCGCCGCCGATGGCCACCAGTGCATGCTCGCGCAGGCCCACCGCCGGCGCGTTGAACGCCTCGCCGTCCACCGGCAGGCGGAACCGCCCGCGCAGGTTCAGCCCGTTGCGGTAGGCGAACTCGCCCAGCCCGTTGAGGTACACCGTTTCCACCAGCGCGGCGGTATCGGCATCGATGCTGTAGCTGTCGATCCGCACCTGCTCCGGCACCGCAGCCTTGTAATAGCTGACGCCCGCGAACAGGTGCAGCAGGCGCAGCGCACGCTCAACGGCCTCGGCGCGGGCAGCGTCCAGCACGAACGGCGCGCCGGGAATGCTGACCGTCTCGACCAGCTCCGGACCATTGTCGAAGGCGTAGACCAGCTGCGCCACGCCGGTATCCGCGGCGAAGTCGCAGCGGACGAAGCGGAAGCAGGCAACCTGGTGTTTATCGAAAGCAGTCATGGCGTATCCGGTGAGGCAATAAGGGAAACCAACGGGAGGCGCTCAAGGCACATCGTCGATGATGTCCTCGCGCGGCAGCTCGCGCTGGTTGTAGGTGTTGGCCATGACGTACCCGTAGGCACCGGCATCGGCGATCAGCATCACATCGTCCGGCGCGGTGGATACCGGCAGCCGGCGGCGCTTGCCGAACACATCGCTGGATTCGCAGATCGGCCCGACCACGTCGAACAGTGCCTCGGCATACCCGCCCAGCCGGCTGAGGTTCTCGATGTCGTGCCAGGCGTCGTACAGCGCCGGGCGCATCAGGGTGTTCATGCCCGCATCCAGGCCCACGCGGCGGATGCCGTCCTTCTCCACCACCTGGGTGGCGGTGGTGAGCAGCACGCCCGATTCGGCCACCAGGTAGCGGCCCGGTTCAATCGCCAGGCGGAACGCCGGGTGCACCGCCTTCACCTCGGCCAGGCCGACGGCCCAGGCGTCCAGGTCGAACGGTTCATCGTCATCGCTGTAGGGAATGGGCAACCCGCCGCCGATATCGATGGTTTCCACGCTGCCGATCCGGCGCGCGAACCCGGCCAGTTCGTCGCACATCAGGCGCCAGTGCTGCGCCGTTTCCACGCCGCTGCCCAAGTGGGCGTGCAGGCCGACCACGCGGGTGCCGAGGTCTTCGGCCAGGCGCACGAACTCGTCCACGCGGGCGATCGGCAGGCCGAACTTGGAGTCCTTGCCGCCGGTACGGACCTTGGCGTGGTGGCCTTCGCCCCGGCCCAGGTCCACGCGCAGCCACAGCTCGCGGTTGCGGAACAGGTCCGGCCAGCGCTGCAGCGCTTCCACGTTGTCCACGGTGACGGTCACGCCGAGCGCGAACGCCGCTTCATATTCGGTGCGCGGCGCGAAGCTGGGGGTGAACAGCACCCGGCGCGGCGACAGCGTCGGCAGCACATTGAACACATGCTTGAGTTCACCGTGCGACACGCATTCCAGGCCGAAGCCTTCCTGCTCCAGCAGCTCCAGGATGGCCGGGTGGCTGTTGGCCTTGATCGCGTAATACCGCTGGTCGATCGGCCTGATCGCCGCCAGCGCGCGGGCGCGGGCGCGCACCGTGGCCAGGTTGTACACATAGCGCGGCGTACCGGCCTGGGCCAGGTGCAGCAGGTGCTCGCGCTGGCCCCGCCACCAGGCGGTTTCGCGCGGGCGGATGGTGCCGGCGATCTCGCGCCAGCGCGGGCCGAACACCTCGCCTTCTTCCACCGGCATCGCGCCGCTGTCGATCAGCTCGGCGTGCAGGATCGGCAGCAGGCCGTCGGCGTCGGCTTCATCGATGACGAAGGTCAGGTTGAGGTCGTTGGACGACTGCGAAATCATGTGCACGCGCTCGCGCCCGAAGGTCGCCCACACGTCCGACAGCTTGTGCAGCAGCGAACGCATGCCGCGGCCGACCAGGGTGATCGCCGCGCACGGCACGATGATCTTGACCTTGCAGATCTGCGACAGGTCGGCCGACAGCGCGGCCAGCACATCGGTATTGACCAGGTTTTCGGACGGGTCCAGCGATACCGTGACGTTGGTTTCGGCCGAACCGATCAGGTCCACCGACAGTCCGTGCTTCTTGAACAGCCCGAACACGTCGGCCAGGAAGCCGACCTGCTGCCACATGCCGATGCCTTCCATCGACACCAGCACGATGCCGTTGCGGCGGCTGATCGCCTTCACCCCCGGCACCGGTGCGGCATTGCCGTCGATGCTGGTGCCCGGCAGTTCCGGGCGTTCGGTATCCAGGATCGCCATCGGCACGCCGGCATCGCGGCACGGCTTGATCGAACGCGGGTGCAGCACCTTGGCGCCGGTGGTGGCAATTTCCTGTGCTTCGTAATAATCCAGGCGGGTCAGCAGGCGCGCGTCGGGTACGTCCTTCGGGTTGGCGCTGAACATGCCCGGCACGTCGGTCCAGATTTCCACCCGGCTGGCACCCAGCAGCGCGCCAAAGTAGGCGGCCGAGGTATCCGAGCCGCCCCGGCCGAGGATGGCGGTACCGCCATCGGCGTGGCGCGAGATGAAGCCCTGGGTGATCAGCATGCGGGTCGGCTGGGCGCGGAACGCCGCAGCCCACTCGGCGTCCGAACGCCACTGGCAGTTCACCGACAGGCGCTGCGACCAGTCGCTCTGGTTGGGCTGCGGCGGCAGCGCCTGCAGCCACTCACGGGCGTCCATCCAGCCGAAATCCAGGCCGCTGGTGCGCAGGTAGGCCGCGCCGATGGTGGAGGACAGCAGTTCGCCCTGGCCCAGCACGTCGGCCTGCCACTCCAGCGGCCGCGCGGCGGCGCGCGGCTCGTCCAGCAGGCCCTGCAGCGCGGCCAGGCGCACATCCAGCGCGCTGGCATCGAGCTCGAGCTCGGCCAGGAACTCGCGGTGGCGGGCCACCAGCGCATCCACGCGGGCGCGGCTGTCGGCGGCGCCATCGGCGATCGCGGTCAGTTCATTGGTCACCCCGGACAGGGCCGACACCACCACCAGCACGCGCGCACCGGTTTCTTCCGCACGTTTTTTCGCCAGCTTCCCGATCGTGTCCCAACGGTGACGACGCGACACGGAGGTGCCGCCGAACTTCAGTACGATCCAGCGATCGACAAGGGGGGAAGCTGACATGGAGGTAAGAATGGGTAGGTAGTGGGGGGATCGACCCGGCACGCCGGGCCGAACCTCTGATTCTATGCCAAGCCACGCCCCGGCAGGGCTTGTTAAGCTGCCCGACCGTTCCGCCAGACCGATCCGCCATGACCGCCCGCCGTTTCCTGCAGCTTGACGTGTTTTCCCCTTATCCCGGCGCCGGCAACCCGCTGGCCGTGGTGCTGGACGCGGAGGGCCTGGACGACGCGCGCATGCAGGCCATCGCCCGCTGGACCCGCCTGCCGGAAACCACGTTCGTTTTCGCCCCGCAGGTGCCGGGCGACAGCTACCGCATCCGCATGTTCAGCCCGCAGAAGGAAGTGCCGTTCGCCGGCCACCCCAGCGTGGGCACCGCGCACGCGGTGCTGGACGCCGGCCTGGCCGCGCCGGTGGACGGCGTCCTGGTCCAGGACGGCATCGCCGGCGCGCTGCCGCTGCGGGTGGTGGGCGAAGGGGCCACGCGCAGCATCGCCATCCGCACCCCGCGCGCGGAGGTCGCCGAGGTGACCACGGCGGACGATCCGCGCCTGCAGGCGGCGCTGGCTGGCTGGACATTGGGCGGATTGCCGCCGGCGCGCATGTTCGGCGGACGCAGCTGGTGGGTGGTGGAACTGGCCGATGAAGCCACGTTGCGCGCCCTGTCACCGGACTGGGACGCGGTGGCTGCGCTGGCCGAAAGCACCGACAGCATGGGCGTGTTCGCCTATACGCGGAGCTCGGCAGACGATTACCAGCTGGCCGTGCGCGCGTTCGTGGGCAACGGCCGGCGCTTCGAGGATGCCGCTTCAGGCGCGGCCAATGCGGTGTTGGCCGCGTGGCTGGACAGCCGCAACGCCCTGCCCGGCGTGGATGGCAGTTATGTCGTCAGCCAAGGCCGCGAGGTCGGCCACGACGCGCGGTTGACCCTGCATGTGGATGCCGAGGGCGAGGTTTGGTCCGGCGGCCAGGTGCAGACGGTCATCCAGGGCACGATCACCTGGTAGGGACACTCAGGGTGCCGACTTTGCGTCGGCACCCTGAACATTTCAGCCAGCCAGCTCGGCTTCCATGCTGATCGGCACCGCGCTCAGCGCCTTGGATACCGGGCAGTTCTGCTTGGCATCATCGGCAATGGCACGGAACTGGGCCGCGTCGATGTTGGGGACCACCGCTTTGACCGTGAGCGTGATCTGCGACAGTTGCGGGCCACCTTCCATCGACAGGTCGACCTTGGCTTCAGTGTCCAGCGAGGTAGGCACGAAACCGGCCTCGGTGAGCTTGGCCGACAGCGCCATGGTGAAGCAGCCGGCGTGCGCGGCGGCGATCAGTTCTTCCGGGTTGGTGCCCTTCTCGTCGCCGAAGCGGCTGCTGAAGGCATAGCGGGTCTTGTCCAGCAGGCCGCTCTGCGGCGTGCTCAATTGTCCCTTGCCTGTCTTGAGGTCACCTTCCCAGTGCGCAGTGGCGTGACGCGAAATGCCCATCGTTGGATCCTTAGTGGGTGAATGGCAGCACCAGCGTAGACCGGCAGGCGTTAGCACCGTGTCTGGCCGTGCCGGCCTGCGGCTTCCGGTCGCAGCCGCCCGCCCCCTTGCCAGCCATGCGTGACCCTGGCCTCGTTGCAAAGTGCTGTTTTCAAGGCATTTCCGCACAATCCCTGCCCGCCCGCCTGGCCCGGCAAACCGCTTCCACGCCGCCGAACGGACCGTTTTTTTGGGCATGTCCTGATGCACTGCAGTAACCGCAAACGCAGAAAAGCCGAATATTTATGCGTTTGCCTATTGGCGGCGCCGCATTGTTGCCCTACATTTCGCTTGCCGATGGGTTCGGCGCGACCACACAACCAACCGATCACGGAACAGGAAACCATGGCAAAGACCGCTAAGAAGGCTGCCCCGAAGAAGGCAGTGAAGAAAGTCGCTACGAAGGCCGCCGCAAAGCCGGCAGCTCCGAAGCCGATCAAGGAAGTGCTGACCAAGTCCGGCCTGGTTGCACACATCGTGGAAGCCTCCGGCGTTGTCGCCAAGGACGTCCGCGCTGTGCTGGCCTCGCTGGAAACCGCCGTGGCTTCCTCGGTGCACAAGAAGGGCGCAGGCAGCTTCACCCTGCCGGGCCTGCTGAAGATCACCACCGTCAGCGTTGCGGCCAAGCCGAAGCGCAAGGGCATCAACCCGTTCACCAAGGAAGAACAGTGGTTCGCCGCCAAGCCGGCCACCACCAAGCTGAAGGTGCGTCCGCTCAAGAAGCTCAAGGACGCCGCGCTGTAATCTGCGCGCTTCCTGCAGCACCCGAACGGGACGGCCTTGGCCGTCCCGTTCTTTTTTGGCCAGGTCCTTCGCGGCGAAACACAGCGTTGCCAAACCGCCAGTTCCCGCCTGACGCCCACGCAAAGCCAGTCGCTGCGGCCTTCCTGCCATGCACGTACGGCATCGGAACGCACAAGGTGGAACACTGCGTGCGACCGCGCCTGTCGTCCGGCCCGCCGGCCACGCCTAAGGTGGACCTACTCCCCCACAGTGCAGCGCCATGGCCAGCCCCTCGCAACGCTATCGCATCACCATCACCCCGATCGAAAAGGACGGGCTGCAGTGCAGCGGACGCTGCACCATCGAACTGGAACATCGCGCGCAGCAGGACTGGATGCGCCTGCTGGAGGTCGCCCGCCGGCAGACCGGGCTGGCCGGTGACGAGCGCGCCGCGGCCATCGTCGCGACCCAGCTGCTGCAGGACATGGCCGCGCGCTACGCCGAACAGCCTGCGCATCCACTCACAACCCTGCAGCCGCAGCTGGGTCAGGTGCTCGACGCCCTGGATGCAATCCAGCGCGCACCCTGAAGGTGGTTACACTCTCCCTTCCTCTGGGGAGAGTGCACCATGCGTCGAGCCTTGATCCTGTTACCGCTGTTGCTGGGAAGCTGTTCCTGCCAGCGCGATGCCGAACCTGAGCGCGGGCTGGCGGCCAGCGCCTCGACGCCGGCCCCGGCGCCGATTGATGTCAGCGCCGCCGCGTCGCAGGGGATGACGGCCACGGCCCCGCCGGCGCTCAGCGCGGTGGCGCCCGACGCGCCGAGTGAGTCGATCACGGTTCGGAACTACATCTATGCCCTGCTGGGCAAGGACCGCAGCGCGTCCGATGCCTACTGGACCGGTGGACGAACCTCGTCGCGCCCGGACGATGCCGTGCTGCGCTCGATCCCGCAGCTGCGCAGCCTGCGCGTGGATACCGAAAGCCCCATCGCCCGCGACACCGCGCAGCCCTCGCGCCTGCGCGAAGTCCCTGTGCGTGTCCGCGCCATCACCGCGGACGGCACGTTCAGATACGAGGGCTGGTACCGGCTGCAACCGCGCCCGGATGGGAACGGCTGGGAAATCCTGAGCGCTTCATTGCAGCCGAGTCTCCAGTGACACGCCGACCAGAGCGCTGCGCCCCGGGGGAGCACTAGCGGTCCGGGTGTCTGCGCTCATGAAGCGCTGATTCAGGCCGACGCGCTATGGTGTCACCACCTCCCTGCCGCGCCTGCCGATCATGACGCTACGCCCCCTGTTGACCCGCTTCGCCGCCTGCACCGTCCTCATTGCTGCCGCCGTCGCCGCACAGGCCGCGCCGAGCATTTCCGGCCGCGAGCTATCGGTCGGTGCCACCGATGTCCAGCAGTATCTGGACGGCAGCTTCCCGCGCACCCAGGACGCCCTCGGTGGCCTGATCGCGATGACCATGAGCCACCCCAAGCTGACCCTGCCGCAGGGCAACCGCCTCGACCTGGGCTTTGATGTGGCACTGGCGACTGCCGGCGGTGCGCCCGCCCCGCTGGGCAAGGTCAAGCTGAGCAGCGGCCTGCGCTACGACGCGCAGACCCAGGGTTTCCATCTGGACCAGCCGACCGTGGACGACTTCACCCCGGCCAACAACGGCGGCAGGCTCGACTCACGCACCCGCGAGCTGCTCAACGCGTTCCTGGTCGACTACGCCCGCCGTGAGCCGATCTACAAGATCGACCCGACGGTCGGCGCGATGCTTGGCGCGCTGCAGGTGCAGTCCGCCCAGGTGCAGAACGGCAAGCTGGTGGTCACCTTCAACCAGGACCTCGGCAGCCTGGTGCCCGCCGGCGTGCTCGGCCGGTAACGCCGATCTCTGCCCGGCTGGCGTGGAACCGGGCCCGGCCCGGCTCCACGCCCTCGTTTACCCAAGCAGCGCCTTCGCCACGGCCTCGGAGAACGCCGGAATATCATCCGGCTTCCGGCTGGTGATCACGCCGTTGTCCACCACCACTTCCGCGTCGGTCCACTGCGCGCCCGCATTGCCAAGATCGCTTTTCAGCGACGGCCACGAGGTCACCTTGCGACCCTTGGCCAGGCCGGATTCCACCAGCAGCCAGGGACCGTGGCAGATCGCCGCGACCGGCTTCCCGGCCGCCGCAAACGCCTTGATGAACGCCACTGCCGGCGCCTGGGTGCGCAGCGTGTCGGGGTTGATCACCCCGCCCGGCAGCACCAGCGCGTCGTAGCTGGCGGCGTCGGCGCCGTCGAGCGACTGGTCCACCGGCACGCTGTCGCCCCAGTCCTTGTCCTTCCAACCCCGGATCTGGCTGGCGTCACCCGGTGCGATGACCGACACCTTGGCGCCCCAGGATTCCAGGAGGCGCTTGGGTTCCTGCAGCTCGGACTGCTCGAATCCATCGGTGGCGAGCAGGGCAACGCGCTTGCCGTTGAGGTCATGTGCCATGTGGGGGCTCCTTGAAAAAGTGAGCCCCTACCATGCAGATCCGCGCATTGGCGGAGAGTGACTGGCATGTGGACGTCGCGTGGCCGGTAGGTACCGACCGTTGGTCGGTACGCAATGTCACCCGACCAACGGTCGGGTGCTACCGCGGTAAAGCGCCGCAGGCGCTTTACCGCTTGGGCTGCAGCATCGTCCCGGTGCACTTCTTCGACCCGCAGCGGCATTCCCAGATCTTCTTCAGGCGTGCGGTGTGGCGCTCGGCCAGGGTGATGCCGTAGTTGTAGGTCAGCTCGTCGCCCGGCTTGATGTCCTTGATCGCCTCGATGAACACCTTGTCCTCGCGGCGGTTGTCGCCCTCGGCTTCCTCGATCACGGCCTCGCAGTTGGGGTCGCAGCTGTGATTCAGCCAGCGCGCATCGTTGCCCTTGTAGTTGGCATCGATGACGTAATCGTCGTTCAAGGTGAACAGGAAGGTGTGACCGCTTTCCACATCCCCGGTATCATCCGCATCCACGTCGGCGTGGCTGCGCAGCAGCCCCTTGTACTGGATCACCCGCTCGCCCTTCTTGAGCGGCGCCAGCGCGAACACGCCATTGCCGTGAATGGTCGACTTGCGGGCTTGGATCTTCTTGGGCATGTGGCTGGCCATTACGTTGGGATGGTCGATTCTCGCTTAATCTTTGTGATTGCCCAACCACGTCTGCACCGCGCCCCTGCTGGCGCCCCGCCTTGAGCACCTGAACAGGACGGGTTGGATGCCCGGGCATAAAAGCGTACAATTTCAGTCCGCTTTATGGTTCTGCCCTCCCCCATGCTCCGCGTCACCAAGCTCACCGATTACGCCACCGTCGTCCTGACCGTCCTTGCCGCTCGCCCGGGCGAGGTCCTCAGTGCGACCGAACTGGCCGAATTCGCCAGCCTCGAGCCGCCCACCGTCAGCAAGCTGCTCAAGCCCCTGGCCCAGGCCGGGCTGGTGGAAGGCCTGCGCGGCGTGCGCGGCGGCTACCGGCTGACCCGCCGCCCCGATCAGATCAGCCTGTTCGAGGTCGTCGAAGCCATGGAAGGCCCGCTGGGCCTGACCGAGTGCGCGCACGACCACAGCCAGTGCGGACGCGAGCTGCAATGCGGCGCGCGCAGCAGCTGGCGGATGATCAACGACGTGGTGTCCGACGCACTGCGCAAGGTCACCCTGGCGCAGATCCTGCCCCCTCTTCCCCTTGTTGACGCCCCCCGCCGCGTGATCGCGGCGGATGTCGTCTCCTGATCCACAGGCAGCCCCCATGGCCACCGATACCCTCGACACCGTCGCCCCCGGCGACACCCCCAACCGCGAGATCCACGAGCAGCTCGGCCGCAAGTATTCGGCCGGCTTCATCACGGACATCGAATCGGATTCGCTGCCGCCCGGCCTGGACGAGGACACCATCCGTGCCCTGTCGGCGAAGAAGGACGAGCCGGAATGGATGACGCAGTGGCGCCTGGACGCCTACCGCCACTTCCTGACCATGCCGATGCCGAACTGGGCCAAGCTGCAGATCGCCGCGATCGACCTGCAGGCGCTCAGCTACTACTCCGCGCCCAAGGGCCCGAAGTACGCCTCGCTGGATGAGGTGCCCAAGGAACTGCTGGACACCTACGACAAGCTGGGCGTCCCGCTGCATGAGCGCGCCAAGCTGGCGGGCGTGGCCGTGGACGCGGTGTTCGACTCGGTCTCGGTCGGCACCACCTTCCGCAAGGAACTGGCCGAGAAGGGCGTGATCTTCTGTTCCATGTCCGAAGCCATCAAGGAACACCCGGAACTGGTCAAGCAGTACCTGGGCAGCGTGGTGCCGGTGGGCGACAACTACTTCGCCGCGCTCAACTCGGCCGTGTTCTCCGATGGCAGCTTCGTGTTCATTCCCAAGGGCGTGCGCTGCCCCATGGAACTGAGCACCTACTTCCGCATCAACGCCGGCCATACCGGCCAGTTCGAGCGCACCCTGATCATCTGCGAGGACAAGGCGTACGTGTCCTACCTGGAAGGCTGCACCGCGCCGATGCGCGATGAGAACCAGCTGCACGCCGCGGTGGTCGAACTGGTGGCGCTGGAAGACGCCGAGATCAAGTATTCGACCGTGCAGAACTGGTACCCGGGCGACGAGAACGGCGTGGGCGGCATCTACAACTTCGTCACCAAGCGTGCCGAATGCCGTGGCGCGCGCAGCAAGGTCACCTGGACCCAGGTCGAAACCGGTTCGGCGATCACCTGGAAGTACCCGTCCTGCGTGCTGCTGGGCGATGACTCCGTTGGCGAGTTCCACTCCGTGGCGCTGACTCATCACCGCCAGCAGGCCGACACCGGCACCAAGATGATCCACATCGGCAAGCGCACCAAGAGCAAGATCGTCAGCAAGGGCATCAGCGCCGGCCGTGGCCAGAACACCTACCGTGGCCTGGTCAAGGTGGACCGCAATGCCGATGGCGCGCGCAACTACACCCAGTGCGATTCGCTGCTGATCGGCAAGACCTCCGGCGCGCACACCTTCCCGTACATCGAGGTGAAGAACCCGAGCGCGACGGTGGAGCACGAAGCCACCACGTCGAAGATTTCCGATGACCAGATGTTCTATTGCCGCGCGCGTGGCATCGACCAGGAAAACGCGGTCTCGATGATCGTGGATGGCTTCTGCAAGCAGGTGTTCCGCGAGCTGCCGATGGAGTTCGCGGTGGAAGCCAAGAAGCTGTTGGAAGTCTCCCTTGAAGGTTCCGTGGGCTGACCGGTCGCGCCTTCGTTTGATTTTTTTGCCACGCATGGCGTGGCACTACTGGATTCGTATCATGCTGAAGATTGACAACCTCCACGCCCGCATCGGCGACAAGGAAATCCTCAAGGGCCTGTCGCTGGACGTGAGGCCGGGCCAGGTGCACGCCATCATGGGCCCCAACGGCGCGGGCAAGTCCACGCTGGGCAACGTGCTGGCCGGCCGCGAAGGCTATGACGTCAGCGAAGGCGGCGTGCAGTTCGAAGGCCGCGACCTGCTGGAGCTGGCGCCGGAAGAACGCGCCGCCGCCGGCGGCCTGTTCCTGGCCTTCCAGTACCCGGTGGAAATCCCCGGCGTGAACAACACCTACTTCCTGCGCGCCGCGCTCAATGCCCAGCGCAAGGCGCGCGGCGAGGAAGAACTCGATTCCATGCAGTTCCTCAAGCTGGTGCGCCAGAAGCTGGCCGTGCTGCACCTGAAGGATGAGCTGCTGCACCGTGGCGTCAACGAAGGCTTCTCCGGTGGCGAGAAGAAGCGCAACGAGATCTTCCAGCTGGCCGTGCTCGAGCCGAAGCTGGCGATCCTGGACGAGACCGACAGCGGCCTGGACATCGACGCGCTCAAGAGCGTGGCCGACGGCGTCAATGCGCTGCGCTCGCCGGACCGTTCGTTCCTGGTCATCACCCACTACCAGCGCCTGCTCGATTACATCAAGCCGGACGTGGTGCACGTGCTGGCTGACGGCAAGATCGTGCAGAGCGGCGGCCCCGAACTGGCCCTGGAACTGGAAGCCCATGGCTACCACTTCCTGAAGGACCGCGTGGTGCCGGAGGCAGCGGTCTGATGAGCGCCCTGCTCGATTCCCTCGCCGCCGGCTTCTGCGGCAGCGACGCCCGCCGCGCCGAGCTCGATGCCGCCCTGCAGGCTGGCCTGCCGGGCCCGCGCAGCGAAGCCTGGAAGTACACCTCGCTGCGCCAGCTCGAACGCCGTACGTTCCAGCCCGCGCCGCTGGCCGCGCCCGACATCGACCCTGCCCTGCTGGCCGACATTCCGTCGCCGCGGCTGGTGTTCGTCAACGGCCGCCCGTCCGCCGCGCACAGCGACGTGTCGGCGCTGCCGGCCGGCGTGCAGGTGCAGACCCTGTCCTCGGCGCTGGCCGCCGGCGAGGAAGCCCTGCGCTTCCTGGGCCGCCGCTTCGAGCGCAGCGAAGAAGTCTTCGCCCGCCTCAACGCCGCCCTCGCCGATGAAGGCGTGCTGGTGCGCGTGGACGACGGCGTGCAGGTCGAAACCCCGCTGCAGCTGGTCTTCATCAGCGCCGCCGGTGGCAGCGACCTGGCCTGGCATCACCGCCACCTGATCGAACTGCGTGCCGGTGCCGCGCTCGGCGTGGTCGAGCACCACCTGGATGCCGGCGATGCCGCGCACCTGGGCAACACCCTGGTGCACGTCCATCTGGCCCAGGACGCGGTGCTCTCGCACGCCCGCGTGCAGGCCGATGGCAGCCGCGCCACCGCCCTGCTGCGCACCGATGCCGTGCTGGCCCGCAACGCGCAGTACCGCCGCGTAGACCTGGAGCTGGGTGCCGCGCTCAGCCGCCACGAACTCAACGTGCGCCTGGAAGGCGACAACGCGCAGCTGACCGCCAACGGCGTGCTGCTCGGCAACGGCCGCCGCCATGTCGATACCCGCCTCGGCATCGAACACATCGCGCGCGATACCGCCTCGGAAATGGTGTGGCGTGGCGTGGCCGCCAACCGCAGCCGCGTGGTCTTCCACGGCGGCATCCACATCCGTGCCGGCGCCGATGGCACCGATGCCAACCTGTCCAACAAGAACCTGCTGCTGTCCGCCGACGCCGAAATCGATACCCAGCCCACGCTGGTGATCGACGCCGATGAGGTGAAGGCCGCACACGGCGCCACCGTCGGCCAGCTCGATGCCAACGCCCTGTTCTACCTGCGCTCGCGCGGTCTGCCGGCCCAGCAGGCCCAGCAGCTGCTCAGCGCCGCGTTCTGCCACGAGCCGCTGAACGTGCTCGACGCGCGCCTGACCGAGCAGCTGCGCCGCCAGCTGGACCTCGCGCTGGCCAAGGCAGGCGTGGCATGAACCTCTCCACCCCGCGCCCGGTGGCCGACACGGCCGCCGCTCCCGACTGGGACCGCGTGCGCCTGGACTTCCCGCTGCTGATGCGGGAAGTGCACGGCAAGCCGCTGGTGTACTTCGACAACGCCAACACCGGCCAGAAGCCGGTGCAGGTGATCGGCGCGGTGGATGAGTTCTACCGCCGCTACAACGCCAACGTCAGCCGCGCCGTGCACGCGCTGGGCACCGAGGCTACCGACGCCTACGAAGGCGCGCGCAGCAAGCTGGCGCGCTTCCTCAACGTGCGCGCCAGCGAACTCATCCTGTGCAGCGGCACCACCTTCGCCATCAACCTGGTGGCCTATTCGTGGGCCCTGCCGCGGCTGAAGGCCGGCGATGTCATCCTCGTATCGCGCATGGAGCACCACGCCAACATCGTGCCGTGGCAACTGGTAGCCCAGCGCACCGGCGCCACGATCCGCGTGGCCGAGATCACCCCCGAAGGTGCGCTCGACCTGGACGCCCTGCGCAAAGCCATGACCCCCGAGGTCAAGCTGCTTGCCGTGGCCCACGTCTCCAACGTGCTGGGCACGGTCAACCCGGTGCGCGAGATCTGCCGGGAAGCGCGCAAGCGCGGCATCATCACCGTGGTCGACGGCTCGCAGGCCGTGCCACACCGCAAGGTTGACATCGCCAACATCGGCTGCGACTTCTACGCCATCACCGGCCATAAGATGTGCGGCCCTACCGGCACCGGCGCACTGTGGGCCAAGCGCGAGCATCTCGATGCCATGCCGCCGTTCCTCGGTGGCGGCGAGATGATCAAGGAAGTGAGCTTCGAGGGCACCGTCTTCAACGACGCCCCGCACAAGTTCGAAGCTGGCACCCCGAACATCGCCGGCTTCATCGGCCTCGGCGTGGCGGTGGACTATCTGGAATCACTGGGCCTGGAGCACGTGGAAGCGCGCGAAAGCGAGCTGCTGGCGCACTTCACCGAAGAGCTGAACAAGATCGACGGCCTGCGCATCTTCGGCACCACGCCGGACAAGGCGGCGGTGGTCTCTTTCCTGATCGAAGGCGCGCACGCGCACGACCTGGCCACCCTGCTGGATCTGGAAGGCGTGGCCATCCGCTCCGGCCAGCACTGCGCGCACCCGCTGCTGCAGTACTACGGCGTGGCGGCCACCTGCCGCGCGTCTCTCGCGTTCTACAACACGCATGCGGAGATCGAGCGGTTCATTGCGGCGTTGAACAAGGTGCGCAAGCTGCTGGGCTGACGCCAGCCCCGTACGCTGACAAGAAGACGCCGCGGACAACCGCGGCGTTTTGCATGGCGCGCACCTTTTACATCGAGCCGGTAGCGCACGACAAATTCAACTACGGCCTCGCCTCCAACTGACCCTCATGCACATCGGCAACCTGCCCATCATCGTATTCAATGGTGTAGATCACGCCGTCTGGAAAGTCAGCAAAGTATGAGCCGACAGGTCGCTCTTCAAATATGCCGACCACCCAAGCGTCGTCCCCTGGCCTCAAGTGCGAGCCTGCGCCATGAATGACGCGGACTCGGTCGTCGTAGTTGAACAGCGGCATACCAAAAGACCTCAGGCTTGGCTTCCGGATCCAAAAGCTTCTCGGCTGAGCCCCCCGTCGGCAGCGCACGACCTTTAGTCACGCTGACGTGCCTCCAATTCATGACTTAGTGTCCAAGCCGTGACCGGTCAACAGCGAACCCTTACCTCGAAACTGGAGGTCAGCGTGAGTGATGCGTAGCCTGGAAGTTCAGCGAGCACAGTGTATACCTCCAAGAAGGAGAGAAAGCCACCTCGCACGAACAGAATAAACTCAACTCCAAAACCATCCGCCCCTGTAGCCGACAGACCCTCAATCTCAAAGTCCGCCTCACCTGAAAGCGGGATCGCGTCGCTCTCCAGAATAAAGTCGACGTACACGCCGACACGACTTTCCGATCGCACAATAGCAATGACGCGGCCCAATTGAGCACTGAGTTCTTCCGGTACACCCTCAGCCTCAAGCAGATGCTTGATTGCCGTTTGTTCCAGATCGGGAATATCAGAGAGCTTCATCAACGCTGCCCTCAGTTGCAGCTGCCGCTGGCGACGCTTTCATGCGCCGCGACGTTCGCACATCGGACAGTCCGGTGAGGCCCGAGCATAGACCACCGTCTTCGAAGACCAAGACACGACACGAGTACCCGTCGTGGCGATCCATCTCGTCTTCGGATCTGATCAGCTCCTTTGCAAGCGCAAGCGCCTGAACCATATGCCCTTCCTCAAAGAGGCGAACCCCGATCATGAATTTTTGATGGACCTTTCTCATTGGTCGTCCCTGACTATCACAGCGGCGCAAGCAGCCCATCAATGTAGGTACCGAGACCGACCACATCGTCTGCATCACCGATGAGATCGTCGTCCATCATCTTCCTGACTTCCGCCACCCCGCCCAACCTGTCCACCACGGATCGCATGAAGTCCAATTTTCCCAGGAACAGTGTCGTATCCTGATCCAGTCGAATGATCCATTGCTGGTCGAGAGAGAAGACATAGTGGTCGCGCAGGAAACTGTAATTCTCATCCCAGTACGTGCGAATGGATTCCATATCCGGCTTGATGTGGACGCCGCTCAACAGATCAGAGGCGTTCCTGTATCTGACTGCACCGAGTCCCGAAGGATACCCGGCCGCCTGGTTGTGCACCGCCATCCAGCATTCCCACACGTTATCCGGTGCCAGATCCTCATAGGAGGTTCGGTCAAAGGCCATTCCAGCCCAGCCCTGGATCGCGAAGGGCAGATCGGGGGGCATCGTCGGCAATACGATGGACTCGATGAAGTTCAGCCAAGCAGCCGTCGGGGAGAGCCCAAGGGCTTCTGGGAAATGATCAGCCATTCCATCCAAGGTCATCGGTCGGGCTCTAGGTTAAGGTCTGGCGGCACCCCTGATCCCTGGATCACCACGCTGAACTGTTTTTCGGCATTGTATCCATAGCAGTCCACGAGTATCACGACCCCAGCAGCTTCAGAGTGGAACAGGGCCGACTCACCAGTGGAGGCCGCAACCGCCACCATGGAGGTGACGGCAAACCCCCTCACGGGCGCGAATCCTAGATAGTCCTTCTCATGAAAGCCAATCTCGCCCTCAAGGGCACCCAGCCTGCGCTCGACGCAGCGCATGACCCTGAGTGCCTCGGCCAGGCCGACATAGGCTCGAACGAGACCCGGGGCATTGCGAATATCCTGCGGCCACACAATGTCCCAGTCGGATGACCTGGTCCGGAAGTCCTCGATACGCAGGCTGCAGGAAGCCGCTTCATTGATAGCCTGGACCAGAGCAGCGCCGTGGCGTAGCCGCAGATGCGCACGCTCCCTCTCTTCGGCCAGCAACATTCGCCGCTTACGCACCTCATCCCAGCTTTTGCTCTCCACGCGTAGCGTCCTCGGATCAAGCTGTTGTGACATCAACGCAGGGCGAGGTCAATAACCAAACGCCGGGCGAAACACATACCGAATCGCTACTACTTCAGATTCAGCCACCGATCGTTCTCGAGCCTGAAGATGGGGCCCCAAAACAATGAACAAACTCGTCTCGCAGACCCACTACCGGGAGGCCCATGTCGGGCCGTTACGCAACTCTTGAAGCCGCAGCACTGTTATCGCGCCCCAAAGTTCCGGGCAGTCACTCAACATCTACAGCCAAGACGTCCCCATCATCATGCTGGATGGATGCCTCTTCATAGTCCAGGACGCCCTGCCCGGCAAAGCGTTCCAGGAAATTCACCACAGCAGAAAAACTGACGTCCGGCGGAACATCGACGGAGAAGAAGGACGGGACATTACTCAACTCCGTTGCACAACCCAAGCCAGACAGCTTGCTTCTAAGCTCAGCTACCTGATCAACCTCGTATACGATCACCCTGACCGTAGAGTGTCCGCCTGCGGTCAGAACTTTTTGGAATGTCAACTGTCCGTCCACATGCAACGCAGCAACAACATCGCCGGAACTGATCAGCTTTACATAGAACGGAACGCTATCCACAAGATAGCTCCCATCACTGAGAGGGATTGCCCAAAGATTCTCCCAATCCACGGGAGGATACCCGTCATCCCCACGGGGCAACTTGAATGCCACTTTCGCGTACTCTGCTTTACTCATGGCAATCCATTGAAATCGAATCCCATGGCAGCACGACTCAGGACTTCCACATACGCTTGATTCATTCCCCCCTCCTGGGGTTGCGGGTACCCTTGGCCGAAAACCCATTGGAAGTCGCATTCGAATAGGTCATCGCGGACTCGGTGCCATCCAACTCGGTTTCGAGATTGTCTTCCACAAGAACTTCGTACGCACCCACCTGCGCAAACGCTACTACCTCTTCCTTCCGACCTTCCGCATTCCAGTAGTAGCCCGTCGCTTTGGTCGGATCGATCCTTAGACGCCCGCCCTCCCTTGAAACTCCCTGGCACAGGAAGTCCGCCGATGCCAGCATCACGAACCGCTTGTCGGGGTGACTACGGCGACCCCGACAGTGCTCGGCCCGTCTAGTGCAAACGACAATACGCTATCGACATCCCACCCCGCGCGTGATGCTTCCGGGACTGCCGGGGGGTCACACATCTCCAGTGCCGACCGGCCAACGCTGCCCAGGCAGGGTCCCACGAGCGGGTGCGGGATGCAGGTCCCGGCACCCAGCATCTTCTCCTGCGCGCCTGTCACTACATAGTAGATCTCATAGCTGGACGGCTGGCCTACCGTGGCGTCCCTCTGGACGAAATCGACCAGATGTATCCGGCACGCGCGTCCGTGCAGGCGGGGAATCACCTCTGTGGCGAACGTTCGCTCAAACGCCCGTGCATAGCCTTGTGCGATCGCGCGGCTTGGCTGATGGTTGGTGACGTACGGGCCCTCCGAGCGATCGCCACCGCATCCTGCCAGCAGCAACACGCACAGAAGACCAGTCCAGCAGCGGAGCCTGCTCATGTCTTCCTGCACTCAGCCAATGCCAGATCGACAATCTGCGCCGAGCAACGGGTGATGCTGCCTTCGCAGGTGCGCGCCTGAAGCAGCTCCTCGTTCGGCCCCTGAAGTGCATAGAACACGCGAGTGCGGTCTTTCTGCGATGCGGTCGGGATCAGGCTGCTCCCGATCAGATGGACACCGATGCTTCGCGAAGGATCGCCATGCTTTCCTGCAAGCCCATGCTCGATCTTCGACCAGTAATGCTGCGAAACTCCGCTGTGCGGATCCCTGGTGGATAAGGTGTAGGTGCACTGCGGGCGCTGGGCGCAACCAGCACCCAGCAGCGTCGACAACAATAGTCCGACGACGCCGATATGCCGCGCCGTTCTCCCTTCCCGGTGTTGCGTCTTCAGCCCCATCCTGCGCCCCATCCCTTTCCCCCGCCAGAGCATACGACGAAGCGCGTATGCCATAATGAGAACCCTTCTCATTAATGACACTGGATGTCGTCGATCGCCCCCAGTGCCGCGAGCCCCCAACCGCTGCACGCTTATCTGCAGTGCCCGCACCAGGGTGCCCCGGGCCGTGCGCGGGCACGCGCCTCGTTCACCGAACGCCATGCGCGCACGATCGCTGGCAGCCTGACAGTGCTGGCCCACGCTGCCGTCATCGCGCTGCTGCTCTGGACCCACGTTGCCAGCACGCCGGTGCTGCTGCCCCCGCCGGCCGATCGCACCCAGTTGGTACTGCTGCCGCCGCGCGCGCCGGAAGTACCGCTGGAAGACATCGTGGCGCCTACCCCCAGCAAGGCGGCCACGCTCCAACGGCAAAAGCCCGAACCCCCGCGCGACCTGCCCAGGACGCCGCCGCGCGAGACGGCCCACTGGGTGATCCCGCCACCGACCCCGCCGCAGCCCAAGCCGGATTCGCCAGCGCCGCTGCAACAGCAGGCCTCAGTCGCCGCCTCGCCGCCCAGCCCACCGCTGCCGCCCGGCCCCAGCGATACCACGCCCGGCCGCGACAGCTGGGAAGGCCGGGTCATGGCGCGGCTGGAACGCTTCCGTCGTTACCCCCACGCCGCACGGGCGCGCCGCCATGAGGGCGTCGTGCAGGTGCGGGTGAGCCTGGCCCGCGATGGCCAGCTGCTTGCGCTGACGGTGGAGCAGAGCTCGGGCTACGCGATGCTGGACCAAGCCGCGCTGGATACCTTCCGCCGGGCCGCGCCGTTGCCGGCCGTGCCCGACGACCGGCCGGCACCGGTGGAACTCTCGTTCCCGGTGGAATTCTTCATCCGCTGAGCGCCCGCGCAGGCGTGTTATTCGGTCAGCGCCGTGCGCATCTCGCGCTCGATCTGTTCGACCAGCAGCAGGTTGGCATGCTCCGGCGCGCGCTCGTAGGCGCGTTTGGCCGCGTCCTGGGCTTCGGCCAGCAGACGGAAGCGCGCCTCGGCACTCTCCGCCACCCGCGCGGAAGCGAAACGCGACGCCGCCTGGTAGTAGAGCTCCTGGACATCGCCCAGGTCGCGCGCGCGCTGCCGCCAGCGCGCGGCCGGCACGTCATTGCCAGGGGTGGCTTCGTAGTGCGCGATCAGCCGCTTGATCGCCACCAGGTCGTCATCCTTGGCGGCGGCGGTCACCACGGCCAACTGGCGGGGCGACAGGTAGCGGTCGTCCGTCGGGGGCCCTTCGCCGCAGCCAGGCAGCGCCAACAGAAACACGCAGGACAGGAAAGTGGACTTCATAGCCGCACGATCCTGCCAGTGCCCGATCCGCACGGCCAACGCACCGTTCCTATCAAAAAGCGGCATTACATAGGCAACGCCACTGCTACCCGCCACCGGCGCCCCGCTCTAGAATGACGGCATGAGCACCCTGACCTTCCGTGCGGCCACGCTGGCCGACATTCCCGCCCTGATCACCCTGGTCACCTCGGCCTACCGCGGCGACGCCAGCCGCGCCGGCTGGACCACCGAAGCGGACATGCTGGACGGCGCGCGCATTGACGCAACCGGTCTGCAAGCCGATATCGAGCGCCCGCGCAGCACCGTCCTGCTGGCCGAACGCGACGGCCAACTGCTGGCCTGCGCGCACGTGGCCGACGACCACGGCAAGGGCTACTTCGGCATGTTTTCGGTGGACCCGGCCCAGCAGGGCGGTGGCATCGGCAAGCAGGTGATGGACGCGGCCGAAGCGCACGCCGCGCGCGAATGGGGCGTGGCAGTGATGCAGATGACGGTGATCGACATCCGCGATGAGCTGATCGCCTTCTACGAGCGCCGTGGCTACCAGCGCACCGGCATCAAGAAACCGTTCCCGTACGGGGATGAGCGCTTCGGCATTCCCAAGCGCGACGACCTGCGCTTCGAGATCCTGGAAAAGCCGCTGGCGGCCCACGCATGAGCGAGACCTGGACCTTCGTCTGCGCCACGGCCGAACTGCTGCCGGGCGAGATGAAGAGCACCTTCGACGAGGTTACCGGCACCCCGATCGTGGTGTTCAACCTGGATGGCGAGCTGTTCGCCCTGGAAGACCAGTGCACCCACGAGGAATTCGAACTGTCCTCGGGTACCTTCGATACCGAGGAAGGCAGCATCGAATGCGTGCTCCATAGCGCGCGTTTTGACGTGCGCGATGGCCGTGCCCTTTGCGCCCCGGCCTATACGGCGGTGCCGAAGTTCCCGGTGAAGCGCGAGTTCGACGGCGTCTGGACCCGCGACGACCGCGACTGAGTCTCACCGAGCCGATAGAAAACTTGAATCGGCCCCTGGCCGGTTCTGTGATGCCCGCCGCACGGCGGCGGATGCGAATCATTATCGTTTCTGTTAATTTATCGGTATTCGCCTTCCCGGCCTGACCGACTACCGCCTCATGGCTGCCGCCACTGATGCCACCGCCAACCGCTGCTCGACCCCATTGCTGCTGACCGCGGCGGTGCTGTTCTGCCTGCTGGCCGTCGTGGCTGAATTGGGCACTTCGCCGGGTTCGATGGATCGTGCGGGAACGGTGGCCGCGATGGTCGCTGGCGAATCGCTGCAGGTGTCCGGCATACCTGCACCAGACCGCGCCCCGGTCGCTGTCCACGCCTGCGCCGCAGCGGAAAAGGAAGCCGAGAACGGCCGCCCCGACCCTGCCGAACGTGCCACGTCGCTTCCGTCGTGCATGGCAGGCACGCGCACCGCAGCGTCACCCGCCGCGTGGGCCATGCCGGCCATCCAATCGCGCCCACTGCGTTCGCATCTGTCGCAGGCACCGCCCGCGCACGCCTGACCGCTGCTGCCCAGGCACCTCGCCACGCAGGGCGCCCAACGCCCCCTGCACATCGCATCTCTTTCGCTCGACCGTCCATGCCCCTGCGTGCGCGCCCCACCCGTGCGCGCTCGATGGCATTCCTCTTCCCGTTTCCAGGTCCATCACCACCATGATCAAGAGCCGCAAGCATTCCTCCCCCGCCCGCAGTGCCGCCAGCCTGGCCACCGCCAGCCTCGTCACCGGCCTCAGCCTGGCCATGCTGCCGGTGGCCGCCCAGGCCGAGTCGGCCAGTGACTCCCCGCGCACGCTGGACCAGGTGCAGGTGCAGGCCGCCCGCGGCTTCAAGGTCGACAAGGTCGCATCGCCCAAGTTCACCCAGTCCCTGCAGGACACGCCGCAGACCATCCAGATCATCAGCCGCGACCTGTTCACCCAGCAGGGCGCGACCACGCTGACCGATGCGCTGCGCAACAGCCCGGGCGTGGGTACGTTCTACGTCGGCGAGAACGGCAACACCAACACCGGCGACAGCATCTTCATGCGTGGGTTCGATACCTCCAGCAGCATCTTCGTGGACGGCGTGCGCGATGTCGGCTCGATCTCGCGCGATGTGTTCAATACCGAGCAGGTGGAAGTGTCCAAGGGCCCGGCCGGCACCGACAACGGCCGCTCCGCGCCCACCGGTTCGATCAACATGGTGAGCAAGCAGGCCAACCTGCATGACGCGGTGAGCGGCACCGTGTCGGTCGGCAGCGACAGCCAGCAGCGCGCGTCGGCCGACTGGAACCAGTCCCTCGGCGCCACCAGCGCGCTGCGCCTGAATGCCATGTGGCAGGACAGCGACCAGCCCGGCCGCGACCACGTGAACAACTCGCGCTGGGGCATCGCGCCGTCGCTGGCGTTCGGTCTGGGCACCAACACCCGCTATATCCTCAACCTGCTCTATGTGGACCAGCAGAACGTGCCCGACGGCGGCGTGCCGACCCTGGGCCTGCCCGGCTGGACGCCGCAGCCCACGCTGGAACCGCTGGCTGGCCATCCGGTGAACCCGGAGAACTTCTACGGCACCCGCGCCGACCATGACGATGTCACCGCGAAGATGGCCACCTTCCGCGTCGAGCATGACTTCAACGACAGCGTGCGCCTGACCAACACCGCACGTTGGGGCCGTACCGACCAGGACTACATGCTCACCGCCTTCATGGGCACCGGCACGCGCGGCGCCAACGGTGCGCCGACCGGCAACATCCGCTACACCGACCGCAACAACCTCGACACCTACACCATCGCGCGCAGCCTGCCGACCTTCAAGGACCAGCAGAACACCATCCTCACCGACCAGCTCAACCTGCGCGCGGACGTCAGCACCGGCGCCATCGTGCACAACCTGAGCACCGGCGTGGAGTTCACCCGCGAAGAACTCAAGAGCTTCGGGCAGGCGGCCACCAACGGCACCACCTGGTCGCCGGCCAACCTGTACAACCCGGACTGGAACGCCACCGGCCTGACCTGGGCACACAACGGTGCCGACAGCCGTGGCAAGACCACCACCTCGTCGGTGTACCTGTTCGATACGCTGAACTTCACCGACAGCTTCCTGGTCACCGCCGGCCTGCGTGCGGACCATTACAAGACCGAGTACCAGAGCGCGGTGGTGTGCGGCGGGCGTGGCCCGGCGTGCGGCAGCAACCCGGTGGGCACGGTGATTCCCAATCCGTCGCTGGAGCATTCCGACACCCTGCTCAACTGGAAGCTGGGCGCCGTGTACAAGGTCGGCGACATCGTCAGCCTGTACGGCAACTACGCGCTGTCCCAGCAGCCCCCGGGCGGCAGCAACTTCCAGCTGAGCAGCTCGGCCAGCAGCGCCGACAACCCCAGCCTGGACCCGCAGAAGGCCAAGACGCTTGAAGTGGGCACCAAGTGGGCCTTCCTCGACGATGCACTGGCCTTCAACGTCGCGCTGTTCAAGACCGAAGTCAGCAACGAGATCAACACCCAGGTGCTCGACGATGCCGGCAACCCGACCCAGACCGGCAAGAAGTCGGTGCAGGGCATCGAGGTGTCCACGGTGGGCCGCATCACCGACAACTGGTCGGTGTCGGCCGGCTACAGCCACCTGGATACCGAAGTCGAGGAAGGCGCCAACGTGGCCGCCGACGGCACCCGTAACCTGACCTACACCCCGGGCGCGACCTTCACCAGCTGGACCAGCTACACCTTCCCGTTCGGCCTGACCGTGGGCGGTGGCGTGCGTTACGCCGGCCGCATGCACCGCGGTACCGATGGCGCGGTGGGCACGCCGGCGTTCACCAAGTCGTACACGGTGTACGACGCAGTGGCCTCGTATGAAATCAACGAGCACCTGGTGCTGCGCTTGAACGCCTACAACCTGTTCGACAAGGACTATGTGGCCGCGATCAACAAGAGCGGCTACCGTTACACCCCGGGCGCCCCGCGCAGCGTGCTGTTCAGCGCGGACTTCCGCTTCTGATCCACCAAGGACCCTGCCATGCTCCTGCACGTTCCCGATGTCCTCAACGCCGACGAACTGGCCCACCTGCAGCGCGCGCTTGCCGCGGCAGACTGGGCCGACGGCCGCGAGACCGTGGGCGTGCAGGGCGCGCAGGTCAAGCGCAACCAGCAGTTGCCTGACGCCTCACCGCTGAAGGCCGAGCTGGGCAGGAACGTGCTGGCGGCGCTGGAACGGCACCCGCTGTTCTTCGCCGCCGCACTGCCGCTGCGCATCCTTCCGCCGCGTTTCAACCGCTACCAGGGCGGTGGCGAGTATGGCTTCCATGTGGATGGCGCGGTAATGATCACCGACAGCCAGGGCGTGCGCAGCCACCTGCGTTCGGACGTGTCATGCACGTTGTTCCTCAATGCGCCGGAGGACTACGAAGGGGGCGAACTGGTCATCAGTGATACCTACGGCGAGCATGAGGTGAAACTGCCTGCCGGCGACCTGGTGCTGTACCCGTCCAGCAGCCTGCACAAGGTCAACCCGGTCACCCAGGGCGCACGGCTGGCGTCGTTCTTCTGGGTACAGAGCATGGTCCGCGACGATGGCGCACGGCGGATGCTGCTGGAGATGGATGGCGCGATCGAGACGCTGCGCGTGACCGGCGGCGATCCGGGGGCGGTGCTGCAGTTGACCGGCGTGTATCACAACCTGTTGCGTCGCTGGAGCGAGACCTGACGCTGTAAATCATTCCCATTTGCGTTTGTTACATACCCTCTCTACAATCCCCGCCGCGCCAGACCTGCTGACGTGCTCCGACAGGGATATCTCCTTGCGCCACCCCCACCGCCACCGCAGCTTTGCCCCCGCCATGCGCGGGCAGCGCCCGGCGTTGGCGACGGTGTTGGCGTGGCTGGCCCTGCTCTCGATGTTGCTGGGCACGCTGCCGCTGCTGGAACAGCGCCTGCCCGGCACCGCCGCGCTGGTGCTGCAGCAGCCCGCCGAAGAACGTCCCGGCGGCGAGAATCGCCTGCAGGAAGAAGCCCCGGCCAAGCCACGCCGGACGGCCAGTGCCCGCCCGGCGGCCACGCCGCCGCGCCTGCCCCAGCCGCCGCTGACCGATTCGCTGGATGCCCTGATGGCCACCCTGGCCGAGCTGCCGCCGCAGGTCATCCCCACCATCGATTCCGCCCCGGCAACACCGCTGCCGGCGGCCCCCGGGTTGCGCGTCCAGCGCGGCCAGGCGCCCCCGCAGGGCTGATCCCGCCCGCGTCCGCGTCGCTGCGCCTGCACGACCGCCGCCGAGCGCCGCTGCTGCCTGCACTGCAGGCCCCCTGACGATTTTTCGATTGCGCTGCGGCCGCCGGCCACGGCGTTCCCGCGTTCGCATCCTTTTCGAGGTACTTCCCATGGCCCAGCGCCATCGTCGTCGCACGTCCCTGTCCCGCTGCTCGTTGAGCGTTGCCCTGTTGGGCGCGCTCAGCGCCCCCGCCTTCGCCTTCGCCGCCGGCGATGTCGCGGGCGACCCCAAGACCCTGGACCAGGTGGTGGTCACCGCCTCGGGCTTCGAACAGAAGATCACCGACGCCCCGGCCAGCATCAGCGTGGTCAGCCGCGAGGAGCTGGCCAAGCGCCCGTACACCAGCCTGGTGGATGCGCTGCGCGACGTGGAAGGCATCGACGTGGGCATGGAAACCACCGACAAGAACGGCCGCGCCACCATCTCCATGCGCGGCATGCCGTCCGAGTACACGCTGGTGCTGATCGACGGCCGCCGCCAGAGCAATGTGGGCCAGCTGTACCCGAACAACTTCGGCGGCGGCCAGTTCGCCTACCTGCCGCCGCTGGATGCGATCGAGCGCATTGAAGTGGTGCGTGGCCCGATGTCCACGCTGTACGGCTCCGATGCCATGGGCGGGGTCATCAACATCATCACCCGTCGCAACCAGGGCAGCTGGCACGGCTCGGTCACCCAGGGCTTCACCGTGCAGCAGGACGACCAGTTCGGCGATGCACGCACCACCGACGTGTACCTCACCGGCCCGCTGGTGAAGGAACGGTTGGACGTAGCCGTGCGCGGGAGTTACTACGATGCCAAGGCCTCCAACCCGGAATGGGAAGCACTGACCCTGCCCGACGGCACGCTGTGGGAACGCAGCATCGGCTTCGGCGGTGGTGGCAAGGCGGTGGCCAACACCAACTGGAACACCGGCGTGCGCCTGAGCTGGTCGATCAACGACGACCACGACCTGTCACTGGACTACGACGTCTCGCGCCAGAAGTACGACAACAGCGAAGGCCAGACCGGCACGCTGGACAGCGCTGCCAGCCTCTGGCGCGTGGGCAATGCCACCATTCCGAACCCCAACGGCACCGGCACGGTCACCCGCCGCGTGGTGCAGCCGCGCGTGGGCTACACCGCCTACCAGCGCTACGAGCGCGACCAGCTGGCACTGAGCCACCAGGGCCGTTATGCATTCGGCACCTGGCAGACCACGCTGACCCATACCAGGAGCAACAACCTGGGGCGTTCGCTGCCGCTGACCCTGGACGAACGCGCCGACCTGCAGACGCTGTGGAACGACGTGTGCCGCCGCACCGGCGCGGCCAACAACTGCGCCGCCGGCGCCCGTAACGGTCTCGCCGCGCTGAACCCCGCCGAGATGGCACGCCTGGAAGCATTCCTGCCACGCCCGCTGCGCACCATGGAGCTGGAAGGCTACGTGCTGGACACCATGCTCGACATGAGCTTGGACGCGCACAAACTGACCGTGGGCGGCCAGTACACCGACACCGACATGCTCGACGGCGTGTTCGGCATGGACGGCGCCGGCTACCGCGACAACGTCAAGCAGAAGCACCGCATGTGGTCTGTGTTCGCCGAGGACAACTGGGCGCTGACCGATGCGCTGACCGCAACGGTGGGCGTGCGTTACGACGACCACAACATCTTCGGCAGCCACGTCAGCCCGCGTGCCTACCTGGTGTGGAACGCCAGCGACGCCTGGACCTTCAAGGGTGGCGTGAGCACCGGCTACAAGACCCCGCGCCCGGACCAGCTGTTCCCCGGCGTCACCGGGTTCGGCGGCCAGGGCGTGCTGCCGCTGGTGGGTTCGCCCAACCTGCAGCCCGAAACCAGCACCAACTATGAAATCGCCTCGTACTACGAGGGCGAGCGCTGGGGCTTCAACGTCACCGGTTTCCTCAACAAGTTCGACGACAAGATCGCCAGCGGCGGCACCTTCCCGAACTGCGAAGTGGCACCGGTCGGCGGCGGCTACTGCGTGGACGTGGGCCCGGGCTGGGCGGCGCTGGGCTACAGCACCTTCAGCCAGAGCGTGAACATCGATACGGCTGAAACGCGGGGCATTGAAGCGGCGGCGCACGTGGACCTGCTGCAGAACCTGCAGCTGCGAGGCAACTACACGTATACGAAGTCCGAGCAGACCAGCGGCGCCGCGAACGGCCAACCGATCGCCGGCAATCCCGCCAAGCACATGGCCAATGCCAGCCTGAACTGGCAGGTCAGTGAGGCGGTGAGCCTGTCGCTGATCGGTGAGGGGCGGTATGACCGCTATCGGGACACGCTGGTGAGCAACGTGGGCGGGGTGAGTTCGTCGCAGGTGCGGTACTACGACGATTACACCATCTTCCACCTGGGTGGCAGTTGGAACATCAACGAGTGGCTGACGGTAAACGCGCGGGTGAACAACCTGTTCGACAAGGATTTCGTCTCGCAGTCGTGCGTGCTGATCAGCGACAGTGAGTACAACTGCGTGGATGATTACGCGACGAAGGACCAGCGTCGGAGTTACTGGATTTCGTTGAACGCGGCGTTCTGAGGTCCCGGCGCTGCGCGCCGCCGCCCGACCAACGGTCGGGCGCTACCGGCTCCCACACACACCGGGCGCCCCAGGCACACCGGGCGCCCCACGCACTGGTAGGTGCCGACCGTTGGTCGGCACACGCCGCAGACCGGCATCGCGCGACCAATAATTGCGAACCATTCTCATCAATGGTGTAATTGGCTATTCGTCTTCCTGCCGTGACCGTGGCCACCAGCGCTCCTTCTTCCGCCGTACAGCAACAGCAAAGCCGTGGCTTCTGGCTGCGCACCCTGCACCAGTGGCACTGGATCAGCTCGGCGGTGTGCCTGATCGGCATGCTGCTGTTCGCCGCCACGGGAATCACGCTGAACCATGCGGCAAAGATAGAGGCCACCCCGCAGGTGCTGAACCGCCAGCTGGAACTGCCGGCCGAGCTGCTGGGCCAGCTGGGCGACCGGACCGACGGCAACGCCCCGGTGCCACGCCCGGCGGTGCGCTGGCTGGACCGCGAACTGGGCATTTCCATCGGCCGTCGTCCGGCCGAATGGTCCGCCGGGGAAATCTATCTCTCCATGCCCAGCCCCGGCGGCGACGCCTGGTTGAGCATCGACCGCGAAAGCGGCGCGGTGGAATACGAAGCCACCTCGCGCGGCTGGGTGTCCTACTTCAACGACCTGCACAAGGGCCGTAACGCCGGCCCGGCCTGGGGCTGGTTCCTGGATGTGTTCGCCGTGGCCTGCCTGGTGTTCTGCATCACGGGCCTGTTCCTGCTGCACCTGCATGCGCGCCAGCGCCGCATGACCTGGCCGCTGGTGGGCCTGGGCCTGATGGTGCCGCTGCTGATCGCCCTGATCCTGATCCACTGACTTCCTTCGCCCTTCCCCTTCCCGGAGCCGCACCCATGCGCGTCACCCTCACCATCGCCCTGAGCGGCCTGCTGGCCACCTCGCCGGCCTATGCCACCACCCTGGACATCAACGTCGAGGTGCCCAAGCTCAACGTGGCCGAGTACCACCGCCCGTATGTGGCGGTGTGGCTGGAAGGCGCCGACCAGAAGGTCGCCGCCAACCTGGCGGTCTGGTACCAGCAGACCGGCAACAGCGAAGGCCATGGCACCAAGTGGCTGCCCGACCTGCGCCAGTGGTGGCGCAAGAGCGGCCGCGAGCTGAAGGTGCCGGTGGACGGCGTGACCGGGCCGACCCGACCGGTCGGCACCCACGCGCTGTCGTTCACCGACAAGCAGCCGGCACTGAAGGCGCTGGCACCGGGCAACTACACGCTGGTGGTGGAAGCGGCACGCGAAGTCGGCGGCCGCGAGCTGGTCAAGATTCCCTTTACCTGGCCGGCCACCGCGCCGCAGACCGGCAAGGCCCAGGGCAGCACCGAGCTGGGCCTGGTCACGCTGTCGTCCAAGCCCTGATGTTCCACTGCCCTCCCCGTCGAGGGCACCCTTAACCTGTACATGGAGTTGTTGATGAAGCGCTCGCTCGTCCTAGCCGCCGCCCTGGCCGCCGCCCTTCCGTTCTCCGCCCTGGCCCACAAGGCCTGGCTGCAGCCCTCGCAGACCGTGATCGCCGGTGACCATCCGTGGATCACCGTCGATGCGGCGGTGTCCAACGACCTGTTCTACTTCAACCACGTGCCGCTGCGCCTGGAAAGCCTGGTCATCACCGCACCGGACGGCAGCACCGTGCAGCCGCAGAACGCCTCCACCGGCAAGTTCCGCAGCGTGTTCGATGTCGAGCTGACCCAGCAGGGCACCTACCGCCTGGCCTCGGTCAACAACGGCCTGTCGGCCAGCTGGGAAGAAGACGGCAAGCCCAAGCGCTGGCGCGGCACCGTGGCGACCTTCGCCACTGAAGTGCCGAAGAAGGCCAAGAAGCTGCAGGTAAGCCAGTCGGTCAACCGCATCGAAACCTTCGTCACCAACGGCACCCCGAACAGCACCGCGCTGGCGCCGACCAAGTCGGGAATCGAGCTGGTCGCCGTGGGCCATCCCAACGACCTGGCCGCCGGCGAAGAAGCCAGGTTCCGCGTGCTGGTCGACGGCAAGCCGCGCGCCGGCCTGGCCTTCGAGATCACCCGTGGCGGCACGCGTTACCGCAACGCCCAGGAAGAGATCAAGGTCACCAGCGACAAGAAGGGCGAGTTCTCGGTCACCTGGCCCGAAGCCGGCATGTACTGGCTGGAAACAAGCAGCGAAGACAAGAAGACCACGCTCAAGCAGGCCAAGACCCGCCGCCTGAACTACGTCGCCACGCTGGAAGTGCTGCCGCTGTAATCATGTCCACCCTGCACGACATCGCCAGCCTCGGTGGCCACACCATGGGCACCACCTGGCAGGTCAAACTGACCACCACGCCCGGCCGCGATCTGCACCCGCTGCATGCGGGGATCCAGGCGCAGCTGGATGCGGTGGTCGCGCAGATGAGCACCTGGGAAGCGGCCAGCGACATTGCCGCGTTCAACCGCGCAGCGGCCGGCACGTCGCTGCCGCTGCCCGGCCTGTTCGCCGAGGTGATCGACTGCGCGCTCGATATCGCCCGGCGCAGCGAAGGGGCGTTCGATCCCACGGTCGGCCCGCTGGTCTCACTGTGGGGGTTCGGTGCGCACGCACACGCGCAACGCGTTCCCGATGCTGCCCGGCTGGCCGCCACGCAGGCACGCTGCGGTTGGCAGCGGCTGCACTGGCAGCATGGCCGCCTGCTGCAGCCGGGTGGACTGGAGCTGGATCTTTCGGCCATCGCCAAGGGCTTTGCGGTGGACCTGGTGAGCCGTTGGCTGCGCGGCGAGGGCATTGCGGCGGCACTGGTGGAAGTGGGCGGCGAGCTGCACGGCTATGGGCGCAAGCCCGATGGGCAGCCGTGGCGTGTCCTGGTCGAAGCAGGTCCCGAAGAAGAAGCAGAACTTGCGCATCCGCCGCGCGTGCTGGCATTGGACGATCTGGCCGTTGCTACTTCCGGTGATCGCTGGCACCAATTCGTCGAGGATGGCACGCACTACAGCCATACGCTGGATCCACGCGCGGGCGCGCCGGTCAGCCGCACGGCGGCCGCGGTGACCGTGGTCGCCCAGCACGCCATGCACGCCGATGGATGGGCCACCGCGTTGACGGTGATGGGCGCCCAGGAAGGGCTTGCGTTCGCCAATGCCAACGCGCTCGCCGCACGCTTCATCACCCGCACTGCGCAGGGCATCGAAGAACACTTGAGCACGGCGTTTACCGCGCTGCTCACCGAACAGGATGCCGCTGCATGAAAGGCAGCCCGTCGCGCGCGATAGTGGGCAATGTGCTGGTGGTGGCCCTGCTGGCCGGACTGGCGTGGTTGCTGTTGCGCCTGCATCTGCAGGAAGACTGGTGGTTGGCCACGCCACTGGCCTCGCACTGGCGTTGGGCGGCAGGCACCCTCACCGCCTACGCGGCGCTATGCGCGCTGCTGTGGTGGCGCGGCCGAACCCGCGACGATGTTGGCGGCGCCGCCGGCGCAGCACCGACGCTGCTGGTCTGGGCCAGCCAGACCGGGTTCGCCCAGCAGCTGTGCGAGCGCAGCGCCGAGGTCCTGCGCGCGGCCGGGGTGCCGGTGCGCGTGCGCGGCCTGCACCAGGTGGACGCCGCATTGCTGCAGCAGACCACCCGGGTGCTGCTGATCGCCAGCACCACCGGCGAAGGCGATCCACCGGACCACACCCTTCCCTTCCTGCGCCGCGTGATGCCGCAGGACATGGCACTGCCGCAGTTGCACTACGGTGTGCTGGCACTGGGCGACCGCAGCTACGGGCACTTCTGCGCGTTCGGCCACCAGCTCGATGCGTGGCTGCGCCAGCACGGCGCGCACCCGCTGTTCGACACGGTGGAAGTGGACAACGCCGACCCGGCCGCCCTGCGCCACTGGCAGCAGTTGCTGGGCCAGCTTGGCGGGAACGCCACCGAGCTGCCCGACTGGGCGCCGGCGCAGTACCAGCCCTGGCAGCTGCAGTCGCGCCGCCAGGAAAACCCCGGCAGCCCCGGCGCGGCGACGTGGCGGGTGAGCCTGGTGCCGGCCGATGGCGTGCTGCCGGCGTGGCAGGCCGGTGATGTGGCGGAGATTGGTCCGCAGCACAGTCCGGTCGAGGTCGATGCCTGGCTGGCCACGCATGCACGCGACGGCGCGGCGATGGTCGAGGGGCAGCCGCTGCGTGAGTGGCTGGCGCGCTCGCACCTGCCGGTACTGCCCGATGCGGTACCGGCCGATGACACGGCACTGGTGGCCACGCTCAAGCCGTTGCCGCACCGCGAATATTCCATTGCCAGCATGCCGGGCGAAGGCCACGTGCTGCTGCTATTGCGGCGGCTGCTGCGCCCGGATGGCACGCCGGGGCTGGGCAGCGGCTGGCTGTGCGATCACGCGGCGCTGGGTGGGCGCATCAACCTGCGCTTCCGCGGCAACCCGAATTTCCACGCACCCGCGCCGGACGCACCGCTGATCCTGATCGGCAACGGCACCGGCATTGCCGGGCTGCGCGCGCACCTTCGTGCGCGGGTGGACCTTGGCGCCGGTCGCAACTGGCTGCTGTTCGGCGAGCGTACCGCCGCGCATGATTTCTATTTCAAGGAAGACCTGCAGCGCTGGCAACGTGACGGCATGATCGCGCGGTTGGATACGGTGTTCAGCCGCGACGGCGGCGAGCACCGTTACGTGCAGGACCGCCTGCTCGCGCAGCTGGACACCCTGCGCCAGTGGGTCCGCGACGGCGCCACGATCCTGGTCTGCGGCAGCCTGCAGGGCATGGCCCCGGCAGTGGACGCGGTGATCGAACAGGCGCTGGGCCGCGAAGGCAAGGAAGCCCTGATCGTCGCCGGCCGCTACCGCCGCGACGTTTATTGACCGCGCTGGTCCAGGCGGATGGCGAGCAGCTCACCGCCACCACGCAACGCGTAGCGGCGGCGCGGCCCTGCCGCCAGCCACGCGGTGTCGCCCTGCTCCAGTGGCGGCAGTTCCGGCTCACCCTCGAACTCCGCCTGCCCCGCCAACAGATGGATCGCCCACGCCGTGCCCGGCTCGGTGAAGAAGAACATGCTGCCCACCAGCGGGCGGTGCAGCAGTTCGGCATCGACCTGGTCGCGCCGCCACATCAGGTTGAAATCATGGGTGAGCCCATCCACCAGCTCGCCATGGACCTCCGCTTCGCCGGCAAAGCGCAGGCGATCGTGTGGTGGCAGCAACGTATGCAGCGCGCCATCGGCAAAGCGCAGGCGCAGCCCTTCGCCGCGCAGCAGGACCAGTTCGCGGTCGATGCCGGGGAACGACGAGAACGCCGCATCCTGTTCGATCTCGGCAATCGACAAACGTACCAGCCACGCATCGCTGTCCGGCACGCGCAGGATTTCCCGCGTCCAGCCAAGACCATTTCGCCAGCGTTCGCGGCGGTATTCAAAGCTGGGAATGACGCGCGTGGCAGCGCTCAATGCGGTGGCGGTCGACATGCCGCCATTGTGCCTCAGCCGGGCTTGCCGCCGCAGTCCGCTTCCAGCAGCTGCGAGCGCGACAGCCACTCCTTGTCCGGGTAGTAGGCGAACACCATCGCGCCACCGCGCAGGCTGTCGATCAGCGGCCTCGCCACGGTCAGGCGTACCGCCGGGCAGCCCAGGCTGCGGCCGAGCCGGCCCTGCAGCCGGGCGATGGTGGGATTCACGTATGGCGCACCGTGGATGACGATGGCGCGGTCGCGCGCCTTGTCGTTGAAGCCCGGCTCCAGTCCCTCCAGGCGCAGCGAATAGCCGTTGCCGCCCATGTAGGTTTCCGTGGCGGTGAACGCGCCCAGGCTGGACATGAAACTGCCATCGCGGTTGGAGAAGCGTTCGGTGGCGTTGCCGCCGCTGTTGCGGCCATGGGCCACCCACTCCTCGAACAGCAGCTTCTGGTGGGCCAGGTCGAACACCCACATGCGCTGTTCGGTGGACGGGCGCGAGTAATCAATCACGCTCAAGCGGCCCGGATCAACGCCCAGCTCCGGCCGGCGCAGGGCGCAGGTCATCGCGTTGGCGGCCAGCTGCAGCACCTTGCGGTCCGCATTGGGCGCGGCGCGCGCCAGCATGTCGGCCAGCTGGGCCGGGGGCAGCGTGCGGGGTGGAGGCGTGGTCGCCGCACGGGCGCTGCCAGCCGGCGCGGTCAGCGCCAGCCCGCACAGGGCAACGGTGGCAATCGAAACGGGAATGGAACGCATCAACGCGGTACCGGCAGGGCCATCCCTACAAGGTGGCCCCGCCCGCGTCGGATTCCAAGACCGGCTGCAGGTTCTGTTCATCCGCCACCGGGCGAACCGCCGGCAGGCTGGTCACCAGCAGCGTGGTGCCCGGCACCAGCACCTTGTACAGCTGCGCGGCGAAGGACGGCGGCAGCGCCATGGGCAGGCTGGGCGTGGCCAGCAGGTCCGGGCTGGCGTTGCCAGCGCTCTGCCCCAGCAGCGGGTAGGCGGTCCACTTGTGCAGCTTCTGGGTCGCATCCAGCGGGCTGGCGGTGTCCGAATAGCCGTCCTGCATCACAAACAGCGTGGTGCCCTCGAACGCCGGCAGCGCCTTGGCTTCCAGCCGCGATTCGCCGATCAGCACGCCGTCGCGCAGCACGTACAGGCGCTGGTCGTGCAGGCTGACCAGGATGCCCACCTGGCCCGAGGGTGCGGCGCTGTCATTCCAATACTGGTCCGGCGCACCGGTGGTTTCCAGCAGGGTCTTGCCCACGCTGTTCACCGGGGCCAGCACCGCCGGGTAGGCCAGCGTCATCGGCGCGCTCTTGGCGTCGGCCACCACCACGGTATCGCCACGCTTGGTTTCGCCGAACAGCTTCTGCGCGAAGGCCTGGGGCAGGCGCACGCAGCCGTGCGACGCGGGATGCCCGGGCAGGTTGCCACCGTGCAGCGCGATGCCGTCCCAGGTCAGCCGCTGCATGTAGGGCATGGGCGCGCTGTTGTAGAGGTTGGATTTGTGGTCTTTGTCTTTCTGCAGGATGGTGAACACCCCGGTCGGCGTTTCATGCCCGGCCTTGCCCGAGCTGATCGTGCTCAGGCCAATGGCGATGCCGTTGCGGTACACGTAGGCACGCTGCTCATCCAGGCTGACCACCAGCACGATCGGCCCGGCCGGCGATATTTCCGGATGCCAGAGGAACTGACCGGGCTTGAGGTCGGTGGGGCCCGGCTCTGGCTGGGTTGCTGCGGGTGCAGGTGGAGTGGCGGCCAGCGCAGGAAATACAGCGGTGGCCAGCAGCGAAGCAAGTCCGAGGGTGAGCAGCGTGCGGCGTGGTGCCATGAAAAAGATCCCGGGGATTTGAGGGTGACGCTACACCCCCAGAAAAGAAATTGCCCGGTCACACATCCCTGTGCGGACCGGGCAATCGTCACGTCCTTGTCGGCATCCCGCCTTCCCCCTGTGCGTCCTGCCCAGTGTGGGTGCCGGCCATGCTCCATGCACTCGGCCGTATGTTGTTCCGCCATCCGTCCCCTTCCCGGGTATGGATGCCACCGTCCTGGTGGATCCGCGCCAATCCCTCCGCGCTGCGTCCCTGCGTGCCCCGTCCCTGCGGCTGTCGAGGTGGCCGGCTCCTGCCTGGCTACCGTGACCGGCTTCATGCCGGTCGCGACCCATCCTGTTGTGTCAGCGCCTTGGTACGGGTGCCGGCACTGCCCTCCTGGGCGGTGCCACCGTGGGCGCCGCCATGGCCCCCACCGTCATCCGTCGTCGATTCCGTTCGACCGTTGCTGTCCCTATCCCTTTCACCCGTGCCAGGTCCTCGACCCGGAGGAAAGGTCCGTGTTGTCGCCGGTACGCCACGATCGCCTGGGCCTTTTGGGCCCCTACGTTCGTCAATCCCTGCTGCAGCGTCGACGCATCTGCCGTATTGATGTTGATGCGGTCGGCCGCCGAAGCGGTTCCGGTCAACAGCAGTGCCAGCGCAAGCGCCTTCCACGAAAACCAAGGCCCCACCGTGTAGCTCCCTGTGACGTCGGACCGACCGCTGCCGGCATCCCGTCGGAGCAGTCAGTGTCCCTCGCCACATACACACAGCCTATCGTCCACATCACCTTCACACAGCCAGCTAAATACCTGACGTGATGTAGGGAAATCCCTACCCCCTGCGCAGGCGTAGAATGGCGGGATCAGCCACATGCATTCGGAGTACCAGATGGACAGCGCCAAGCTCGGCCAATTCGTCAGTGAAAAGTGGGACAGCGAGATCGTTCCGCAATTGGTCGAATACATCCGCATTCCCAACAAATCGCCGATGTTCGACGCCAATTGGGTCGAGAACGGCTACATGGAGCAGGCCGTCACCCTGATGGAAACCTGGGCCAGGGCGCAGAAGCTGCCGGGCCTGAAGGTCGAAGTGGTGCGCCTGGAAGGCCGCACGCCGCTGCTGCTGCTGGAAATTCCCGCCACCGGCGCCGAAACCGGCGACGACACCGTGCTGCTGTACGGCCACCTGGACAAGCAGCCGGAAATGACCGGCTGGGACGACGACCTCGGCCCGTGGGTGCCGGTGCTGCGCGGCGACAAGCTGTACGGCCGCGGCGGCGCCGATGACGGCTACGCCATCTTCGGCTCGCTGGCTGCGGTGCTGGCGCTGCAGGAACAGAACCTGCCGCACGCGCGCTGCGTGGTGCTGATCGAAGCCTGTGAGGAATCGGGCAGCTACGACCTGCCGGCCTACGTGGACCACCTGGCCGACCGCATCGGCAAGCCGTCGCTGGTGGTGTGCCTGGATTCGGGCTGCGCCAACTACGACCAGCTGTGGTGCACCACCTCGCTGCGCGGCCTGACCGGCGGCAACTTCTCGGTGAAGGTGCTCAACGAGGGCGTGCATTCGGGCGATGCCTCCGGCGTGGTGCCGTCCAGCTTCCGCCTGCTGCGCCAGCTGCTGTCGCGCATCGAAGACGAAAAGACCGGCCGCATCCTGCTCGACGGCATGCACGTGGAGATTCCGGAAGAGCGCCAGGCCCAGGCCAAGCGCGCTGCCGAGGTGGTGGATACCGAGATCTTCGAGAAATTCCCGATGGTCGACGGCCTCAAGCCGATGAACGACGACCTCACCGAACTGGTGCTCAACCGCACCTGGCGCCCGGCGCTGTCGGTGACCGGCGTGGACGGCATGCCGCCGTTGGCCTCGGCCGGCAACGTGCTGCGCCCGCATACCGCGGTGAAGCTGTCGCTGCGCCTGCCGCCGACCGCCGACGGCAAGGCCTGCGGTGAACTGCTGAAGGAAGCCCTGCTGCGCGACCCGCCGAACGGCGCGGAAGTGAAGCTGGACCTGGAAAAGGCTTCCTCCGGCTGGAACGCTCCGGCGATGGCGCCGTGGCTGACCCAGGCGATCGACGAGGCCAGCCAGACCTTCTTCGGCAAGCCGGCGATGTACATGGGCGAAGGCGGCTCGATTCCGTTCATGGGCATGCTGGGCGAGAAGTTCCCCGGCGCGCAGTTCATGATCACCGGCGTGCTCGGCCCGCATTCCAACGCGCACGGCCCGAACGAGTTCCTGCACATCCCGATGGGCAAGCGCGTCACCTCGTGCGTGTCCAAGGTGATCAGCGAGCACTACGCGGCCAGCCTGCGCGGTGAAACCAGCGGTTCGCCGGTGGCCGCCGACAGCGGCACCCGCCACGGCGGCCACGGCTGCTGCTGATAGCGACGATGACGGACGCAGCCTGCCCTTGGTAGGCTGCGTCAATCTTCTGCGGGAAACAGCGCAATGAATGGTCTGTTCGGCAGCACCAGCTGGCTCTACATCATCCTGGTCGGCTTCGTGGTCGGCCTGCTCGGGCGCTTCGTGATGCCCGGCAACAACCGCATGGGCTGCCTGCTGACCATCGTGCTGGGCATCGTCGGCGCACTGGTGGCCGGCTGGTTCGGCCAGTACATGGGCTGGTATGCGCGCGGCGAACCGGCCGGCTTCATCGGCGCGATCCTGGGCGCCATTGCAGTGCTGGCCCTGCTCCGCCTGTTAAGCAGCAAGCGCTGAACGCACTCCCCCCCTTCTTCCCGAGCGCCGCAGGGCGCCGCTTCGACGTACCTGTCCATGAACGATCCTGCTTCCGACCCACTGCGCGCCGAGCTTCGCCGGCAGTGGACCTGCGCCGCGCTGGGCGACCCCGACCTGCACCTGGACCGGGCGTCGGTGGACGCTGGGTTCCGCAGCTACTGGCGCGCCACCAGCGTGCACGGCAGCCACGTCGTGATGGATTCGCCGCCCGGGCTGGAGGATGTACGCCCGTGGCTGCGCATGCATGACCTGCTGGAACCCAACGGCGTGCGCGTACCGCGCGTGCTGGCCCGCGACGAGGAACAGGGCTTCCTGCTGCTGGAAGATCTCGGCGGCCCGACCCTGGCCCGGCACATCGATGACGCCAATGCCGACGCATGGTTCGATGCCGCCTTCGGGCAGCTGATCCGCCTGCAGCAGATTCCCGTTCCCGAGGGCATGGGGTCGTTCGGCGAGGCCCTGCTGCAGCGCGATGCCGGGCTGTTCGACGAATGGTTCCTGCAGCGCCACCTGGGCCTGCAGCTGGACTGCGGTGAGCTTGAAACGCTGCAGCTGGCGCATCGCCGGCTGATGGACAACGCGCTGCAGCAGCCGCAGGTGCTGACCCACCGCGACTTCATGCCGCGCAACCTGATGCCCACCGAACCCGGCCCGGCCGTGCTGGATTTCCAGGACCTGGTGCGCGGACCGATTGCCTACGACCCGGTGAGCCTGTTCAAGGATGCGTTCCTGAGCTGGCCGCTGGCGCGCGTGGATGCCTGGCTGGCGCGCTACCACGCACAGGCGCTGGCGGCAGGCTTGCCGGTGCGGCCGTGGCCGCAGTTCCTGCGCGATGCCGACTGGATGGGCGTGCAGCGCCACCTGAAGATCCTGGGCCTGTTCGTGCGCCTGCGCGACCGCGATGGCAAGGGCCACTATTTCGCCGACGCGCCGCGTTTCATCCGCTACCTGGATGAAGTGCTGCCGCGCCATCCGGAACTGGCCGGGTTGAACACCCTGCTGCAGGAACGGATCAAGCCGGCGATGGCCGCGCTGGCATTGCCGGTCTCCAGCCGCGCATGAAGGCGATCATCTTCAGCGCCGGCAAGGGCGAGCGCATGCGCCCGCTCACGCTCACCACGCCCAAGCCGTTGCTGGTGGCAGGCGGCAAACCGCTGATCGTGTGGCACCTGGAGCGGTTGGCGGCGGCCGGTTTCAGCGAGGTGGTGATCAACACCTCGTGGCTGGGCGACCAGTTCGAACCCGCGCTGGGCAATGGGGATCGGTGGGGCCTGCGCCTGCATTTCATCGACGAAGGCGCGGTGCCGCTGGAGACCGGTGGCGGCATCCTCAATGCGCTGCCACTGCTGGGCGATGCGCCGTTCCTGGTGATCAACGGCGATGTCTGGACCGATGTGGATGTCGCCACGTTGCCACGGCAACCAAAGGGCGATGCGCACCTGGTGCTGGTCGACAACCCGGTGCAGCACCCGCGCGGGGATTTCATCCTGCGCGCGGATGGCACGGTCAGTGATGAAGGCAATGCACCGCGGCTGACGTACGCGGGCGTGGGGGTATTTCGCCCGTCGATTCTCGATGGATGGCGCAGCGTGATCGGCAACACCGAAGGCGCAGCTGCAACTCCGCCACAGTTTGGCCTGGCCCCGCTGATGCGCCACGCGATGGCAAGCAGCCGCGTAACCGGACAACACCATCAAGGAAGGTGGACCGACGTAGGCACGCCGGAACGCCTGGCAGATCTGGACGCAACCCTGCGGTAGGGTTGGATTCCGATCAACCGCCGATACCGCCCATCGGTGCGACAGACGCATGACCACGGCCGAAGCCGCGCGTGATCACAACCGGTGCGACCCTTCTTCCACCACCTGCCGCAGAAACGGCACGGTAATGCGACGCTGCGCGGCCAGCGATTCCCGGTCCAGCCAGTCCAGCAGGCTCACCAGGCTGCCCAGCTCCCGCCCGGTGCGGGTCAGCAGCCACTCGATGGCCGCCTCATCAATCGACAACCCCCGCCGCGCCGCACGCTCACGCAGCACGGCCGCGCGGCCTTCGTCATCCAGCGGCTGCAGTACCACGCGCACGCACTGCTGCAGGCGCGAGCGCAGGTCCGGCAGCACCAGCCCCAGCTGGTCCGGCGCGTGCTGCGCGGTGTACATCAAGGTGATGCCCGCACTGCGCGCGCGGTTATGGAAATCGAACAGCGCCACTTCGTCGTCGCGGTTGCCGGCCACCGCATCCAGCCCATCCAGCGCCACCAGGTCGCGGCCTTCCAGCGATTCCAGCGCAGCGCGGGTGCGCCCCACCACCGCCTTCAGCGGCAGGTAGGTGGGCTGGCGCCCGGCCTGTTCGGCCAGCGAGCACATCGCAAGCGCCTGGTGGGTCTTGCCGGTGCCCGCCGCCCCTTCCAGGTACACCCAGTGCGGGTCGTCGCCCACGGCAATGGCGCGCAGCTGCGCCAGCGCACCATCGGGCGCGCCGATGAAGGTTTCCAGTCGCTCGTCCTGCGGGTAGCGCAGGGCAAGCGGCAGCTGCGGCACTACGCTCACTTCAGGTCCGGGCCCTTCGGCGCATCGACGATCAGGGTCGGCTTGTCGATGTACGAATCAAGCACGATCGCGGTCTTCTCGCCGGCATACAGTTCGCTCTCGCGATAGCGCAGGTGCGCATAGCGCAGCAGCACGTTGCTCACCGCCGCCACCGGCAGCGCCAGCAGCATGCCCAGGAAGCCGAACAGCTGGCCACCGGCCATCACCGCGAAGATCACCGCCACCGGGTGCAGGCCGATCTTGTCGCCCACGATGCGCGGGGTGAGCACGTAGCTTTCCAGCAGCTGGCCCACGGTGAACACCACGCCGACCAGGATCAGCAGCTTCAGGTCGAAGCCCTGCGCCTGGACCAGCGCGGCCAGCACCGCCATGACGATGCCGGTGGTGGCGCCCAGGTACGGAATGAAGCTGATCAGGCCGGCGATCAGGCCGATCAACAGGCCCAGCTTCAGGCCCACCAGCGACAGGCCGATGGCGTAGATCAGGCCCAGCGCGACCATCACCAGGAACTGGCCGCGGATGAACGCGCCCAGCACTTCGTTGGATTCACGCGCCAGCTTGCTGATGGTGCCCACATGGTTGCGCGGAATGGTCGAGGCCACCCGCTCGACCAGCTTGTCCCAGTCGCGCAGGAAATAGAACGCCAGGATCGGCAGCAGCAGGATGTTGACCACCCAGGTCACCATCGCAAAGCCGGAGCGCGACACGTAGCCAAAGAAGGTCTTGGCGAAGCCGCCGGCCTGTTCCCAATGGCTGCGCACCCAGTCGATCAGCCGGTCCGGTTCCAGCCACGGCATGATTTCCATGCCGGTCTTCTGCTCGAACCACGGAATGCCCTTCTCCATCAGCCACTGCTGGGCCTGCGGAATGGCCGCGATCAGGGTGGAAATCTGGCGTTCGATCATCGGCACCAGGATCAGCAGCGCGGCGGTGATCACCAGCACCATCGCCACGAACACCAGCACCACGCCGGTGTTGCGCGAGCGGCCGTTGGCCTCGATGCGGTCCACCAGCGGGTCGCCCAGCCAGGCCAGCGCCAGGGCAAGCACGAACGGGGTCAGGATCGGGGCCAGCAGCCACACCACCCAACCCACCGCCAGCGCGAACAGGATGTACTTGACGCGGCGCAGGAACTGCGCGATCTCGGCTTCCGGGGTGAGGATCATCGCAGGCGGTACTCGTTGCTGGCGGGCGGCGGCGGGGTGCCCGGGGCCGCGTCTTCATCGATCGGCACGGGCAGCGGGGCCAGCGGCACGATCACGCCGTTCTCGCCCAGCATGCGGTTCAGCCCGGCCAGGCCGGCGGTCATCTCCAGCGACAGCTCCAGGCGGTTGCCCGAGGCGCGCAGCGGGGTGATGTTGCGCACCACCGGGTTCTCGCGCAGGCCGGCGGCCAGGCGCATGTAGTCCTCGGCGCTGTCTACCCCGGTCACGGCGATGGTGTAGGTGCCGGCCGCGCCGGTGGCCGCACCGGCCTTGGCGTAGCGCTTGACCAGCGCGTCAGCTGCGCCGTCGGCGCCGCTGGACATCGCGCGACGGGCGTCGCTGTCCTTGACCGTCCACTTGTTCAGTTCCTTGCCGCCGTCCACGAACACCCAGTCCGCGACCCAACCGCCGGTACTGTCGCGGTAGAGCTTGCCGACCAGCTGCATCGGCGGGGCGTAGCGGGAGGAGGCACGGGCCACGGCTGCGGTGTCCTGGCGCCAGATCGCGCCGACCACGGCCTGCTCGGCGGCGCTGCCGGTCGGCAGGCCGAGCTTGAAGCCGCGCTCGATGGCCCGGTTCAGCAACGGGCGGGCCGCGTTGGCCTGCTGCACCGTGACCAACCGCGGGCCGGAGCCGTCATCGATGGCCAGCCAGATCACCGGCTTGGGCCGCGGCTGCGGCCACAGCGGCAGGCCCAGCGCGGAAATCAGCCCGTCCACGTCGTCCTGGCGGAACCGGGCCACCAGCATGGTGCGGTAGCTGGGGGCGCCGCTGGCCGAGGTGCTCTGGTCCTGGCGGTAGTCATAGCTGGCCACGTAGTTCTTCGCGTCGCGCAGGGCCTGCATCACGCCCGGGCGGGACAGCACGCTGCGGTCGCCCGACAGCTTGGTCAGCACGTTGCCCAGCGCGCGGGCCAGGGCCCCGTTGCGGTCGGACTCGCCTTGGCTGTTGACCGGCACTTCGGCCTCATAGGCCCCGCTGGCCGTGGCCACGTCGCCTTCGGTACGCAGGCCGCTCTGGGCCATCGTGGCCACCGGCAGGCACAGCGCGAGGAACATCATTACAAAGAGGCTGCGGCGCATCAGGACTTCCATTGAGCGTATCCGGGGGGAATTGTTGCCCGAATAGGGCCTGCGCGCCAACGTGGCCTGTTAAAATCCCGCTTTCACCCCAGCGCAGCGCCGACGCCCGTGACCAATTCCCCGTCCAACCCCTCCCCCCTGACCTACCGCGACGCCGGCGTCGACATCGACGCGGGCAACGAACTGGTCGAGCGCATCAAACCGCTGGTGAAGCGCAGCTTCCGGCCCGAGGTGATGGGTGGCCTGGGCGGGTTCGGGGCGCTGTTCGACCTCTCCAGCAAGTACCGCGAGCCGGTGCTGGTGTCGGGTACGGATGGCGTTGGCACGAAGCTGAAGCTGGCACAACAGCTGGACCGCCACGACACGATCGGCATCGACCTGGTCGCCATGTGCGTGAACGACGTGCTGGTGCAGGGCGCCGAGCCGCTGTTCTTCCTGGACTACTTCGCCACCGGCAAGCTCGACATCGACACCGCCGCGGCGGTCGTGGGCGGCATCGCCAACGGCTGCACCGAGGCCGGCTGCGCGCTGATCGGCGGCGAAACCGCGGAAATGCCCGACATGTATGCCCCGGGTGAGTACGACCTGGCCGGCTTCACCGTGGCCGGCGTGGAAAAGAGCGAGCTGAAGGACGGCGCCAGCGTCGCTGAGGGCGACGTGCTGATCGGCATCGCCTCGTCCGGCCCGCATTCCAACGGCTACTCGCTGGTGCGCCGCATCTACGACCGTGCCGGCCAGCCGGCCGACCTGGAACTGGAAGGCGGGGTCAAGCTGGTCGATGCGCTGATGGCGCCGACCCGCCTGTACGTGAAGCCGATCCTGGCCCTGCTCAAGACCCATGGCGCGGCCATCCACGGCATGGCCCACATCACCGGTGGCGGGCTGACCGAGAACATCATCCGCGTGGTGCCCGACGGCCTGGGCCTGGACATCGATGCCTCGTCCTGGACCCTGCCGCCGGTGTTCCAGTGGCTGCAGAAGGAAGGCGCGGTGGCCGACAGCGAAATGTGGCGTACCTTCAACTGCGGCATCGGCTTCGTGCTGATCGTCGCCGCGGACCAGGTGGCGAGCGTGACCGCCGCCGTCGAGGCGCAGGGCCTGGCGCAGTGGACCATCGGCAAGGTCACCACGGCCGACGGCGCCGAACGCGTGCGGATCGGCTGACCGGCCAAGGAGACCTGCATGGACGCACCGCTCCCTCCCGCCCCTGCGCTGTCACTGGAAGACGCCTCGCACCTGCGATTGCTGTCTATCTTCCATTACGTCGTGGCCGGCCTGACCGCGCTGTTCTCGCTGTTTCCGCTGATCCATGTGGGCATCGGCATCGCTGCGCTTAGCGGCGCGATGCCCATTGAAAGCAATGGCGGGGCGGCGTCGCCTGATGAGACCCGGCTGTTCGGCTGGCTGTTCATCGTGATCGGCTCGATCCTGATCCTGTGCGGCCTGACCCTGGCCGGCTTCATGGCGTATGCCGGGCGCTGCCTGGCCCGCCAGCAGCGGCATACGCTGTGCCTGGTCGTGGCCGCCTTGTCGTGCATGTTGATGCCGCTGGGCACGGTGCTGGGCGTGTTCACCCTGATCGTGCTGTTGCGGCCGGCGGTCAAGGCCGCCTTCGACGCTTCCCCCACTGCCCACGCCTGAGGCCTGCCGATGTCTTCCACCCCCCCGCCGCTGAACTTCCCGCGCGGCTGGACACCGCATCAGGTCGCCTCGCACCTGCATACCCTGAAGATCCTGTTCTACATCCTGGGCGTGCTGGAACTGCTGCTGGTGCCGATCCTGCTGCTGGGCGCCGCCGGCGGCTACATCAGCGAAAGCAACAGCGCCAACCCCAACGCCCAGCCGGCCCTGCTGGCGGCGATCATGGTTGGCGCCGGCGCGATCTTCGCCGGCCTGGGTACCTTGAACATCCTCGGCGCGCGGCGCATGGCCGAGCGCCGTTCGCACAAGCTGTGCAAGATCGCCGCCGGCGCGGCCTGCCTGGCCGGCGCGCTCGGCATCGCGCTGGGCGTTTACGCCCTGATCGTACTGATGCGCCCGGAAGTGGTGGCCAGCTTCAGCGCTTCTGACGGTACGGTCGCGGCATGAGCGACGGCAGTGCCCTGCCCGTGTCCGGCGTGACCCGTGCGGACCGCATGGCGCCGGGCAAGAAGGCGGCGTTCGTCGGCGTGCTCGCGGTGTTCGCGCTGACCTGGATCCAGCCGATGTGGCCGGTCGAACAAGGGCTGCACAGCAGCCTCACCGTGATCGGGCTGGTCGCCTTGTGGTGGGTGGACCGGCGCTGGACGCTGGGCAGCGGCGCGTTTGCCGCCATCTGCGGCTTCATCGCCATCCACTGCATCGCCGCGCGCTGGCTGTATTCCAACGTCCCGTACGACGCATGGCTGCAGGCAGTCGTGCACTGGTCGCCGAACACGGCTTTTGGCTGGAAGCGCAACCACTTCGACCGCCTGATCCACCTGCTGTACGGCGTCTGCTTCACCCCGGCGCTGACCCAGCTGGCGCGGCATGCCTGGCCGCAACTGCGTATCGGCCAGGCCTTCGCGCTGGCGGTGATGGCGGTGATGTGTTCGAGCCTGGTCTACGAATGGTTTGAATGGGGCATCGCCCTGTTGTTGTCTCCCGAAGCGGCCGAGTCGTACAACGGCCAGCAGGGCGACCTGTGGGATGCCCATGCGGACATGCTGCTGGCGACGGTGGGCGCGCTGCTCACCTGGCCCCTGCTCAAGCGGAACGTACTGAAATGAGTTCACCCAGCCGCATCACGGTGCTGGCCTCCGGCCGTGGCAGCAACCTGCAGGCCATTGTCGATGCGATCGCCGCCGGCACCCTCGACGCCGAGGTGGTGGCGGTGCTGTCAGACAAGCCGGAGGCCTCGGCACTTCAGAAAGTCGCGCCAGAGCGTCGCTGGGCGCGCTCGCCCAAGGACTTCGCCGACCGCGCCGCCTTCGACGCCGCGATGGGCGACGCTCTGGCCGCCTTCGCGCCAGACTGGGTGGTCTGCGCCGGTTACATGCGCATCCTCGGCGAAGCCTTCGTGCAGCGGTTTGCCGGCCGGCTGGTCAACATCCATCCGTCGCTGCTGCCGCTCTACAAGGGCCTGCACACCCACGCCCGCGCGCTGGAGGCCGGCGATGCCGAAGCCGGCTCCAGCGTGCACTTCGTGGTGCCCGAACTGGACGCCGGCACCGTGCTGGCCCAGGCGCGGGTGCCGGTGCTGCCCGGCGATACCGCCGAACAGCTGGCCCAGCGCGTGCTGGCGGTGGAGCACCCGTTACTGATCGCCAGCCTCCAGTGGCTGGTGGCCGGCCGCGTAACTGAACGCGACGGTCAGCTGGAGGTTGACGGCCACCCCCTGTTCAGTCCCCTGCGCCTAGATTGCGCCGGACAGCTGTCCCCCTGACTGCGGCGCACACGCGCCGCTGACCCGGCCGCTGGCATCCTCCCCTATCCCCCGCATCCGCGCGCGCATGAAAACCACTCTGTCCAAACCGCTGGTGCTGCTCGCCTCCCTGCTGTGCACGGTGGCGATCGCGCAGGCGCAGGAACCCACCCCGCCGGAACTGCCGGTGCTGCCGCCACCCAGTAGCTGGGAGGCACCCGCGCTGGAGCCGTTTACCGCCACCTACCAGGCCCTGTACAAGGGCAAGGAAGCCGGCGATGCGACCATGCGTGTCACCCACACCGGTGGCGACCAGTGGCGCGTGGACATGCAGGTGGTGGGCCGGCGCGGCTTTGCCAGCGTGCTGGGCCTGAACATTGAACAGAGCACCGTGTTCGAGAAGCACGGCGCCACCTATGTGCCGCTGAGCCAGGCGACCGTGCGCAAGGGCCTGTTCATGGGCAAGAAGGTCACCGGCACCTACGACTGGAAGGCCGGTACCGCACAGTGGGTGGGCGACCTGAAGAAGGAACGCACCCAGCCGGTTCCGCTGCAGCCGGGCGACCAGAGCGCGCTGCTGCTGAATCTTGCGATCATGCGCGATGCGCGCCCGGGTGGGCAGATGCATTACCGTTATGCGGACATGGGCAGGGTGCGCCAGCATGACTACCAGGCCGCACCGGACACCGAGAACGTCGAGGTCGGCGAGCTTTCCTACAACGCGCTGCGGGTGTATCGCACCAACGGCGGCAACGATGAAACCATCCTCTGGATCGCCAACGGGGTTCCCACCCCGGTGCGCATCCTGCAACGCGAAGACGGTCAGGATCGGATCGACCTGCGCCTGATCGAATACCAAGGAGTTTGAGCATGAGCATTCCGACCCGCCCGCTGACCTGGATCGCCGCTGGCGCACTGGCCGTCATCAGCCTGCCGGCGATGGCGATGGAGCCGTTCACCGCGCAGTACCAGGCCAACTACATGGGCGTGCAGGCCCCGGGCACCATGACGCTGGCGAAGGCCGACGGCAACACCTGGACGTACAGCCTGGACGTGCGCAGCCCGATGGCCACGCTCAGCCAGAACACCGTGTTCGAAGAAGCCAACGGCCGCCTGCGCCCGCTCAGCAGCAAGGACAGCTCGGTGCTGCTGGTGAAGAAGCGCAACGTGCAGGCCAACTACGACTGGACGAAGAACCAGGCCACCTGGACCGGCGACATCAAGCCCGACCGTGCCGGCCCGGTGGCGCTGAAGACCGGCGACATGGACGCACTGCTGATCAACCTGGCGATCGCCCGCGACCTGGCCGCCGGCAAGCCGCTGACCTACCGCATGGTCGACGAAGGCCGGGTCAAGCCGATGACCTACAAAGTGGTCGGCAAGGAACAGGTCAACGTGGGCGGCAAGGCCTACGACGCCACCAAGGTCTCGCGCGTGGACGGCAACAAGGAGCTGATTGCGTGGGTGGTCAAGGACTTCCCGGTTCCGGCGCGGCTGCTGCAGCGCGAAGGTGGCAAGGACGCGCTGGACCTGACCATCAAATCGTTCAAGTGATTCCACGGGTACCGACCAACGGTCGGTACCTACCGGTGGTACTGATACCTGCCGGTGGTCGATACAAAAAAACGCCCGCGACTGCGGGCGTTTTTTTATTTCGCGGGCGTTTCGGCCTGGAACACCGTCTTGCAGTCCACGCGGATCTGCTCGCCGGTCTTGCGCCAGTAGAACGAACGGCAATGGCGGTTGCCTTCCACGGTCGTGGCCACCCCGACCGCATAGAACGCCTGCAGCACCTCGGTGCGGCTGACCGTGCCATCGCCGTTCCAGTCCATGTCCTGCTGTTCCAGGCCCTGCGTGATAGCGATATCGGCATACCAGGCATAGCCCAGCCAGCCCAGCACCACCAGCACGAGGATCAGCAGCGCCTTGCGGCGGCGGGTGAACTGGCCGCGCAGGATCATGCGATGCGCCGGATGGTGGCGCCCAGCGACGACAGCTTCTCTTCGATGTTCTCGTAGCCGCGGTCCAGGTGGTAAATGCGGTCGATGGTGGTGTCACCGTCGGCCATCAGCCCGGCCAGGATCAGCGAGGCCGACGCGCGCAGGTCGGTGGCCATCACCGGCGCACCGCTGAGCTGTTCGGCACCGCGCACGATCGCGGTATGGCCTTCGACCTGGATGTCCGCGCCCAGGCGCAGCAGTTCGTTGACGTGCATGAAACGGTTTTCGAAGATCGTTTCGTTGATCACGCCCACGCCATCGGCCACGCAGTTGAGCGCCATGAACTGCGCCTGCATGTCGGTCGGGAACGCCGGGTACGGCGCGGTGGTCAGGTTGACCGCGCGCGGGCGCTTGCCCTGCATGTCCAGGGTGATGCTGTCGTCGGTGGTGTCGATCTTCGCACCGGCTTCGACCAGCTTGGCCAGCACCGCGTCCATCGTGTTCGGGCGGGCACGGTTGACCGTGACCTTGCCGCCGGTCATCGCCGCGGCCACCAGGAAGGTGCCGGTTTCGATGCGGTCGGGCAGCACTTCATGGCGGCCACCGGACAGGCGCTCGACGCCTTCGATCACCAGCCGGGCGGTGCCCAGGCCTTCGATCTTCGCGCCAAGCGCGATCAGGCAGTGCGCCAGGTCGGTGACTTCCGGCTCCATCGCCGCGTTGTCCAGCACCGTGGTGCCTTCGGCCAGCACGGCGGCCATCAGCACGTTCTCGGTGCCGGTCACGCTGACCATGTCGAAGGTGAAGTGCGCGCCCTTCAGGCGCTTGGCGTGCGCCTTGATGAAGCCGTTCTCGACCACGATCTCCGCACCCAGCGCCTGCAGGCCCTTGATGTGCTGGTCAACCGGGCGCGAGCCGATCGCGCAGCCGCCGGGCAGCGACACTTCGGCCGCGCCGAAGCGGGCCAGCAGCGGGCCCAGCACCAGGATCGAGGCGCGCATGGTGCGCACCAGCTCGTACGGGGCCACATGCTGGTTGACCGGGCGCGGGTCGACCACGATCGCGCTGCCGCGCGACAGCGTGCCCTGGTCGATGGTGACCTTGGCCCCCAGCTCACTGAGCAGCTTCACCGTGGTCACCACGTCGTGCAGGTGCGGCACGTTGGTGATTTCCACTGGCGCATCGGCCAGCAGGGTCGCGCACAGGATGGGGAGGACGGCGTTCTTGGCGCCGGAAATGTTTACTTCACCGTGCAGCGGCTTGCCGCCGGTCACTACGATCTTGGCCATGGAGTCTACTTGGGGTGTGGTAGCGCCGACCGTTGGTCGGCTGGATGGTCGAAGGCAACGGGTACTTCGGCGATCAACCGGCCACTTCGGCCGGGGTCACCGTCTTCAGCGCCAGGGCGTGGATCGCCCCGCCCATGAGATCGCCCAGGGTGGCATAGACCATCCGGTGGCGCGCCAGCGGCATTTTGCCGGCAAAGGCGTCGCACACCACGGTGGCCTCGAAATGCACGCCGTCATCGCCCTGCACGTCCGCGCGGGCGCCCGGCAGGCCGTCTTCGATCAATTTGCGGATGGTCTCGGCGTCCAACGGGCTTTCCTAATAAAATGTGCGCTCATTCTACTCTTCCGCGTGGCGCCCGCATGGCTGTATCGCCCCTGCCCCCCTCATCGGCCGACCCGGCCGCGCTGGTTGCCAGCGGCCGCCGCGTGTTCGAGATCGAGCGCGATGCCCTTGCCGCAGTAGCCGAACGCCTGGGCGAGGGGTTCAGCCAGGCCTGCCAGCTGGTGCTGCAAAGTCGCGGCCGGGTGGTCGCCACCGGCATGGGCAAGTCCGGCCATGTGGCACGCAAGATCGCCGCCACGCTGGCCTCCACCGGCACCCCGGCGTTCTACGTGCACCCCGGTGAGGCCGGCCACGGCGACCTGGGCATGATCACCGAGGCCGATGTGGTGCTGGCCCTGTCCTATTCGGGCGAATCGGACGAAGTGCTGATGCTGCTGCCGGTGCTCAAGCGCCAGGGCAACCGCCTGATCGCGATGACCGGCCGCCCCGGCTCCTCGCTGGCGCTGGCCGCCGACGTGCACCTGGACGTGAGCGTGCCGGCCGAAGCCTGCCCGCTGGCCTTGGCCCCGACCTCCAGCACCACCGCCTCGCTGGCGATGGGCGATGCGCTGGCGGTGGCCCTGCTGGACGCGCGCGGCTTCACCGCCGACGACTTCGCCCGCTCGCACCCGGCTGGCAGCCTGGGCCGGCGCCTGCTGCTGCACATCACGGATGTGATGCACAGCGGCGACGAGCTGCCCCAGGTGGGCGAGAACGCCAGCCTGAGCGAGGCGCTGGTGGAAATGAGCCGCAAGCGGCTGGGCATGACCGCCGTGGTCGATGCCGGCCAGCGCCTGGTGGGCCTGTTCACCGACGGCGACCTGCGCCGCGCCCTGGACAGCGACCTGGACGTGCGCAGCGCGCGCATCGTCGATGTGATGACCCGCACCCCGCGTACCATCGGCGCCGACCAGCTCGCCGTGGAAGCGGCCAGGATCATGGAAACCCAGCAGATCAACGGCCTGATCGTGGTCGATGGCGAGGGCCGCGCAGTTGGCGCCCTCAACATTCATGACCTGTTGCGGGCCCGGGTGGTTTAAACCACAGTGACACTCCTCCATTCAGCTGACCTGCGCTCCTGATGCCCTACTCCCCGCTGCCCGGTTTCCCGTCCCACCTGCATGCCGTTGCCGGCCGTATCCGGCTGGCCTGTTTCGACGTGGACGGCACACTCACCGACGGTCGGCTCTACTACGACCGTGACGGCAACGAGAGCAAGGCGTATTACGTGCAGGACGGACTTGGCCTGAAACTGCTGCAGCAGCACGGCATCCACCCCGTGTTGATCACCGCGCGCAACAGCCTGTCGGCGCAGAAGCGCGGCGCCGACCTGGGTATCGACACCCAGATCGCGGTCGGCGACAAGCTGGCCAGCGTGCGCGCCCTGTGCGACCAGCACGGCATCGGCCTGGACCAGGTGGCCTTCATGGGCGATGACCTGCCCGACCTGGCCCCGCTGTGCGCGGTCGGGCTGGCGGTGGCGCCGGCCAATGCCCATCCCTGGATTGCCGAACGCGTGCACTGGCAGACCCGTCTGGACGGGGGCCGCGGTGCCGCACGCGAGCTGTGCGACGTGCTGCTGGCCGCGCAGGGCCACGTGGATGCGGTCCTGGCGAGGTTCGGCGCATGAACTGGCGTACCGCACTGGGTGGCCTGCTGCTGGTGGCTGCGTTGTTCAGCGGCTGGTCCCTGCTGCGCAACCGCGACAAGGCCGAGATCGTCGCGGGTGACGACGCCAGCAAGGACTACGTGCTGCACGATTTCCAGATCATCGCGCTGGACGAGCAGGGCCGCGAATCGACCACGCTGCGCGCACCGCTGCTGGAACGCACCCGCAGCGACGAGACCATGACCATCCAGACCCCGCTGTTCCTGCTGCCCGACCGCGACGGCAACCACTGGGAACTGCGCAGCGACACCGGCTGGGTCAGCGCAACCGGCGACAAGCTGCGGCTGACCGGCAACGTCAGCGGCGACAGCCCGCGGGTGCCCAGCATTCCCCCGACCACGTTCCGCACCGAGCAGCTGGACGTGTTCCCGAAGGAAAACCGCGCCACCTCCGATGGACTGGTGACCTTGACCCGACCGGGCATGATCCAGTCCGGCGTCGGCTTCGCGCTGAACTCCAGCGACAAGACCTATCAGTTCCTGAGCCAGGTCAAGAGCCGTTACACGCCCCGTCAGTGATGCGCCACCACACTTCAACAACGGCCTTGGCCGTTTCCCCGAATCCGGCAGGAAAGCCCCACGTCATGAAAACCCTCCACGCTGTTGTCCTCGCCCTCAGCCTGATGGTGCCCGCCGTCGGCGTGCAGGCCAAGACCTCCGACCGCAACCAGGAAATGACCATCGACGCCGGGGCACAGTCCGGAACGCTGGTCGGCGATGGCGTCACCACCCTGTCGGGCGGCGTCACCATCACCCAGGGCACGCTCGACATCCGCTCCGCCCAGGCCGACATCCACATGAAGGACGGTGAGGCGGTGCGTGCGGTGTTCACCGGCAAGCAGGCCAAGATGAAACAGCAGCTCGATGACGGCACCTGGATGGAAGCCCAGGCCGACAAGATCGACTACGACATCAAGAAGGAAATCATCGTGCTCACCGGCAACTACACGGTCAAGAGCGCGCAGGGCACCAATTCGGGTGGCACGATGACCTACAACACCGCCACCGGCCAGATGAACAGCGGCGGCGATGGACAGCGCGTGCGCACGGTCATCCCGCCCAAGAACAAGGGTGCCGCCCCGGCCGCCAAGCCGGCGGCCGCCCCGGCCAAGGCCACCGTCCCCACCGCCGGGAGCAAGAAGTAATGCTCGTCGCCAAAGGTCTGCGCAAGCGCTACAAGCAGCGCGAAGTGGTGAAGGAATTCGGGCTGACCCTGGACGCCGGTGAAGTGGTCGGCCTGCTCGGCCCCAACGGTGCCGGCAAGACCACCTGCTTCTACATGATCGTGGGCCTGGTCGAGGCCGACGCCGGCAGCATCGTGCTGGACGGCAAGGACATCACCGCCGATCCCATGTACACCCGCGCCAAGCAGGGCGTGGGCTATCTGCCCCAGGAACCGTCGGTCTTCCGCAAGCTCACCGTGGCCGACAACCTGCGCCTGGTGCTGGAACTGCGCGAGGACCTGGACAAGGCCGGTCGCGAGAAGGAGCTGAATTCGCTGCTGGACGAGCTGCAGATCAACCACGTGGCCGACCAGCTGGGCGCCAGCCTGTCCGGCGGTGAGCGCCGCCGCTGCGAAATCGCCCGCGCGCTGGCCGCCAAGCCGCGCCTGATCCTGCTCGACGAGCCGTTCGCCGGCGTCGACCCGATCTCGGTCGGCGAGATCCAGCGCATCGTCCTGCACCTCAAACAGCGTGGCATCGGGGTACTGATCACCGACCACAATGTGCGCGAAACCTTGGGAATCTGCGACCGCGCGTATATCCTCAACGAAGGCAGCGTACTGGCGCAGGGGGCACCAGACGCGATCCTGGAAAACGCAGACGTCCGCCGCGTGTACCTTGGAGAGACCTTCAAGCTCTGACCGCCGGCCGCTGCAGCGCCTTCCCTCCGTTCGGCACAGGCATGAAAGCACGGCTGCAGACATCGCTGGGACAACAACTGGTCATGACGCCGCAGCTGCGTCAGGCCATCAAGCTGTTGCAGATGTCCAGCGCCGAACTGGAACTGGAAATCGCCGAGGCGGTGGAAACCAACCCGCTGCTGGACTGGGCCGAAAACGCCGAACCCACCCTGGATGCCGCGCCGGACAGCGATGAGCGACCGCCCGAAGTGGCCGAACGCGACAACGGCGGCGACGCCGATTCCGCCCCCTCCGGCGCCGATGACTGGGCCCCCGGCGAAGGCGACTGGAGCAGCGGCAGCAGCGGCGGCTCGTTCGACGATGACGACAACGGCAGCGCCGCCGAGCGCGTGGCCGAGACCGAAAGCCTGGCCGACCACCTGCTGTGGCAGCTGCACCTGTCGCACCTGTCCCGCCGCGACCGCAGCATCGGCGCCGCGCTGATCGACGCGTTCGAGGACGACGGTTACCTGCGCGAACCCCTGTCGGCCATCGCCGAAACCCTGCTCCCGGCCATTCATGCCGATGAAGCGGAAATCCTCACCGTGCTGCACCAGATCCAGCGCTTCGACCCGATCGGGGTCGGCGCGCGCAGCCTGGGCGAATGCCTGCAGCTGCAGCTGGACGTGCTGGACCCGCAGACCCCCGGCCTGGCCCTGGCCCGGCGCATTGCCGACGGCCCGCTGGAGCGCCTCCCGCGCAGCGGCGTGGCCGGGATTGCCCATGAACTGCGCGAACCGGTGGAGGCGGTGGACACCGCCGTGCAGCTGCTGCGCTCGCTGGACCCGCGCCCGGGCACCCAGATCGGCGAACTGGCCCACGACAGCTACGTGGTGCCCGACTGCGTGGTCTGGCGCCAGAACGGCAGCTGGCGGGCCGCCCTGGCCGGCCATGCCGGGCCCAAGGTGGTCATCCACCGGGGCTATGAACAGATGATCCGCCGCTGTGGCGAAAGCGACGCCGGCTACCTGCGCAGCCACCTGCAGGAGGCGCGCTGGCTGCTCAAGGGGCTGGAGGCCCGTGGCGAAACCCTGCTGCGGGTGATGCGCTGCCTGCTGCAGCAGCAGGCCGCCTTCCTCGAGTTCGGTGCCCAGGCCCTGCGCCCGCTGACCCTGCGCGAGGTGGCCGGCGAGCTCGGCCTGCACGAATCGACCATCTCCCGGGCCATTGCCCGCAAATACGTGCGCACCCCGCGCGGCACCCTGGCGCTGCGCGCCTTCTTCGCCTCCGGGATCGATACCGACAGCGGCGGCGAGGCCTCCAGCACCGCCATCCAGGCCATGATCCGGCGCCTCATCGACGACGAGAACCCGCGCAAGCCGCTTTCTGACGCCAAGCTGGCTGACCTGCTCAAGACCTCTGGAATACCGGTGGCGCGCCGCACCGTGGCGAAGTATCGTGAAGCCATGAACATTTCCGCCTCGCACGAACGAGTACGCATCGCCTGACGCTCACACGCCTGGCGGCAAGGTTCATTGGCTCATCCGAACAAAGGAGAAACCCGATGCGCATCGAAACGTTTGGCAAAGATGTCGAAGTCACCCCGGCCCTGCATTCCTACGTAGAGGAGAAGCTGGCACGGATCGGCAAGCACTTCGATCAGCATTGCGACGCGCGGGTCACACTGAAGCTTCAGAAGCCCGACCACCACGTCGACGCCAGCGTGAACATCCCCGGCCAGACCCTCCACGCCGAAGCCAACGGCCAGACCATGTATGCGGCCATCGATGTGCTCGCCGACAAGCTGGACCGGCTGGTGATCAAGCACAAGGAGAAAAAGCACCAGCACGCCCCGGTTCCGGCTCCCTTGGGCGACAATGACGCCTGACGCCCCCGCTCCCCCCTTTCCATGCCTTTGAATGATCTACTGGCGGCCGTGCGCACCCAGGTGCTGCCGGCCGCCGATCGTGACAGTGTGCTCAAGGCAGCCGCCCGGCTGCTGGCCTGCCGCGAAGCCAACGCCGAGCTGCTCTACACGAACCTGCGCGAGCGCGAGACGCTGGGCAGCACCGCCATCGGCCACGGCATCGCCATTCCCCACGGCCGCGCGCCGCTGCTGGAACGCCCCCGCGGGGCGCTGCTGCGGCTGGAGACCCCGGTGGACTTCGGCGGCGATGAACCGGTGGACCTGGTGTTCGCCATCGCTGTGCCCAGCCACTACACCCATCAACACCTGATGCTGCTGTCCGAGCTGGCCGAGCTGTTTTCCGAGCCGGCCATCCGCCAGGCGCTGCGCGAAGCGCGCGATGCGGCGGCACTGCGCCAGGTGATCGAATTTCCCTCGCCGGCGAGCGCCGCATGAATACCAGCATCACCGCGCGTGAACTGTTCGAACAGCAGCGTGACCGCCTGAGCCTGCGCTGGGTGGCCGGGCAGAAGGGCGAGCGGCGCGAGCTGGAGGCCGGCAACACCGTTTCGCGGCGCCCGTCGCTGGCCGGCTACCTCAACGCCATCTACCCCAACAAAGTGCAGATCCTGGGCACCGAAGAGCTGTCCTGGCTGGATTCGCTGGATTCGCGCCAGCGCTGGGAAACCATCGAGCGGATCATGCAGTCGCACCCGCTGGCGCTGGTGATCACCCGCAACCAGCCCTGCCCGGAAGACCTGCGCGCGGCGGCCGATGAATCGCAGACCCCGCTGTGGATCTCGCCCAAGCGCGGCCACGAGCTGCTCAACCACCTCTCCTACCACCTGGCCCGGACCCTGGCGCCGCGGGTGATCCTGCATGGCGTATTCATGGAGATCTACTCCATCGGCGTGCTGATCACCGGCGAAGCCGGTTCGGGCAAGAGCGAACTGGCGCTGGAACTGCTCAGCCGCGGCCACCGCCTGGTGGCCGACGATGCGCCCGAGTTCACCCAGATCGCCCCGGACGTGCTCGACGGCACCTGCCCCGAGCTGCTGCAGGACCTGCTGGAGGTGCGCGGGCTGGGCGTGCTCAACGTACGCGAGATGTTCGGTGACACGGCGGTAAAGAAGAACAAGTACCTTCGGCTCATCGTGCACCTGACCAAGCCCATGACCGAACCCACTCCCCATGGTTACGAGCGCCTGACCGGCGATTCCGGCACCCGCCACGTGCTGGACCTGGACGTGCCGCTGATCACCCTGCCGGTGATGCCCGGCCGCAACCTCTCGGTGCTGACCGAGGCGGCCACCCGACTGCACATCCTGCGCACCAAGGGCATCGACCCGGCCGCGATGTTCATCGCCCGCCACAGCAACCTGCTGGAACGCCGTACCCCATGACCGCCGCCGCCGAACCCACCGCCGCCACCCTGATCATCGTCAGCGGGCTGTCCGGCTCCGGCAAGACGGTGGCGCTGAAGACCTTCGAAGACCTCGACTACTACTGCTCGGACAACCTGCCGATCAACCTGCTGCCCGACTTCGTGCGCAGCCTGCTGGCCGGCCACGATGCCGACGCCCCGCGCCGCCTGGCCGTGGGCATCGACGTACGCGGCCAGAGCGACCTGAGCCAGCTGTCGCACTGGCGCGAAGACGCCCAGGCGGCCGGGCTGGACGCGCAGCTGCTGTTCTTCGATGCCACCGATGAAGCCCTGCTCAAGCGCTACGCCGACACCCGCCGCCGCCACCCGCTGAGCCAGCTGGGCCTGTCGCTGCCCGAAGCGATCGCGCGCGAGCGCGAACTGACCGCCCCGCTGCGCCGCGCCGCCGACGCAGTGATCGACACCACCACCCTCAACGTGCACCAGCTGCGCCGCAAGGTGGTGACCGAGTTCGCGCTCAGCCACGGCAACAAACTCTCGCTGCTGTTCGAATCGTTCGCCTACAAGCGCGGCGTCCCGGCCGAGGCCGACTTCGTGTTCGACGCCCGGGTACTGCCCAACCCGCACTGGAACCCGGAGCTGCGGCCGATGTCCGGGCGCGAAGCACCGGTGCGCGAGTACCTGGACACCCAGCCGGACGTGCAGAAGTACGTGGACCAGCTGATCGACTTCCTGGATACCTGGCTGCCCCGCCTGGGCAACGACACCCGCAGCTACGTCACCGTGGCCTTCGGCTGCACCGGCGGCAAGCACCGTTCGGTGTACCTGGCCGAACGCCTGGCCCGGCACGCGCGCGACCAGGGCTGGCCGGAAGTGGCTACGTTCCACCGCGAACTGGATTGATCAAAGCCAACGGACCAACGGTCCGTTGCTACCGTGGTGTATCCCCAATTCATGTTGGGATGTTAACGTTCGACAATGACCTGTGGCATTCTCCTTGTAACGCATCCCGGCGTCGGTACGTCCCTGCTGGACGTGGCGACCCGACTCCTGCGGCACCTGCCGCTGAAGACCGAAGCTTTCGAAGTACCGTTCGACGCAGACATGGATGCCCTGCTCCCGCTTGCCTCGGCCGCCCTGCGGCGCGTGGACAGCGGTGAGGGCGTTTTGATCCTGACCGATCTGTATGGCGCCAGCCCGAGCAATCTGGCAGCGCAGCTGGCCCGCCTGGGCACCCCGGCACGCCGGGTCTCGGCGCTGAGCCTGCCGATGTTGTTGCGAGTGATGAATTATCCGGAACAGGGACTGGATCAACTGCCCGCCACTGCGGCGGCGGGCACTCGCAATGGAGCGATTGTCGACGATGCTTGAACGTGAACTCACCGTATCCAACCGCCTGGGCCTGCATGCCCGCGCCACTGCAAAGCTGGTGCAGGTGCTGGCGCCCTTCCGCTGCAACGTGACCATGGCCGCCAAAGGCCGTGAGATCAACGCCAAGAGCATCATGGGCGTGATGCTGCTGGCCGCCGGCCAGGGCACCCCGGTCACCGTGCGCATCGACGGCGAAGACGAAGCGGCTGCCATGGACGAAGTGGTGGCCCTGTTCGAGCGACGCTTCGACGAGGACAGCTGAGCATGCCGGGGCCACCGTCGCGACCGGGTTCCAGCACACCGGCACGGACCGCGTCCGGTGCCCTGCTGCTGGCCGGGCACGGGGCCTCGCGTGGCAATGCCCTCGGCCGCGCCCGGGTGCGCCTGCCGCATGCCCTGGAAGTCGCCGAACAGCGCATCGCCCCGGCCCAGGTGGCGGCCGAACTGCAGCGCCTGCACCTGGCGGTGGACGCGGCCCGCGCCGAAATGCACGACCTGCGCCAGCGGCTGCAGGGTGCGCTGAACCAGGAAGTGGGCGAATTCCTTGACCTGCATGCGCTGCTGCTGGACGACCCCGAACTGCTGTTCGGCCTGGACGAGCTGATCCGCAGCGGCCCGTACAGCGCCGGGTATGCGCTGCGCGTCCAGCGCGACCGCCTGGCCAAGGTCTTCGATGGCATGGACGATGCCTACCTGAAGAGCCGCATGGACGACCTGGACCATGTGATCGGCCGCATCCATGCCTTCCTGCAGAAACGCCCGCCGGACGTGAAGGGGCTGGCCGGGGAAATCCTGGTCTGCGACAACATCGCGCCTTCCGAGCTGGCCCAGCTGCAGGCGCACGGCGTGGTCGGCATTGTCACCGCCGCCGGCAGCGCGCTCTCGCACAGCGCGATCCTGGCCCGCAGCCTGCACCTGCCGCTGATCGTCAACGTTCCCAACCTGCTGCAGAAGATTTCCGACGGCGACGTGCTGGGCATCGACGGCAGCACCGGCCAGATCACCGTCAACCCGCTGCCGCCGGACCTGCGCGATTACCGCGCCCGCCTGCGCGACCAGGCCCGCGAACAGCGCGAGCTGGGCCGCCTGCGCAGCAAGCCCAGCCGCACCCGCGACAAGGTGGAGATCGCGCTGCTGGCCAACGCCGAATCGCGCGAAGACGTCACCGAGGCGCATGCGCTGGGCGCGCACGGGCTGGGCCTGTACCGCACCGAATTCCTGTTCCTGCAGCGCGATGAGCTGCCCGACGAACAGGAGCAGTTCGAAACCTACCGCGATGCGGCGCTCGGCATGAGCGGGCGACCGGTGACCATCCGCACCCTGGACCTGGGCGCGGACAAGGCCGACCGCACCGGCCTGACCCTGAGCAACGAAGAAAACCCCGCACTGGGCCTGCGTGGCGTGCGCCTGTCGCTGGCCCGGCCGAAGGTGGCCGATACCCAGCTGCGCGCGATCCTGCGGGCGTCGGCCTACGGCAAGCTGCGCATCCTGCTGCCGATGGTCAGCACCCGCGAGGAGCTGCTGGCGGTGCGCCGGCGCTTGAACAAGCAGGCCGAGCTGCTGCGCGCCGAGGGCCACGAAGTGGCCGAGCACATCCCGTTCGGGGCGATGATCGAAGTACCGGCTGCGGCGATCGCGCTGGAAAGCTTCATCGACCTGGTCGACTTCCTGTCGATCGGCACCAACGACCTGGTGCAGTACCTGCTCGCCGCCGACCGCAACAATGAAGCGGTGGGCGAGCTGTACTCGCCGCTGCACCCGGCGGTGCTGCGCCTGCTGGCGCACATCCTGCGCACCGGCCGCGAACACGAGGTGCCGGTGGCGGTGTGCGGCGAGATCGCCGGCGACCCGCGCATGACCCGCATGCTGCTCGCGCTCGGCCTGACCGAGTTCAGCCTGCACCCCGGCACGCTGCTGGAGGTGCGGCGCGCGGTGCGCGACAGCGATCTGTCCGCACTGCAGGCCGCAGCACCGAAGCTGCTTGCCGCACGCGACCGGCGCAGCATCGAGCGCTGGATCGACACAAACCAATGAACAGCCCGGCAGGTCACGCCCGTTGGTCGTGACGCGCTGACCTACCGGTTTGTCATGCATCCAAGCGATAATGACGCGGTGACCACCCCCTCTGCCGCATCCTGTCCGGGATAGCGGCCTTTTTTCTTTTGCCGCGGGAGCTGTGCATGGCCGAAGCCGTACGCCACGACAAGACGGCGCGCCAGTTGCGACTGTTGTCCGATGCACTGGACAGCGGGCGGCTGGGTCCGGTGCGCCGGCTGGTCAATACGCTGGCGCCGGCCGAGATCGGCAACCTGCTGGAATCGCTGCCGCCGGGCAAGCGCGAAGTGGTGTGGGGGCTGGTCGACCCGGAAGACGATGGCGAGGTGCTGGTCCACGTCGGCGAGGAAGTGCGCGAAAGCCTGCTGGCCGACATGGACCCGGACGAAATCATCGCCGCGGTCGAAGACCTGGACATCGATGACCTGGCCGACCTGGTCGAAGACCTGCCCGACACGGTCATCGACGAAGTGCTCAAGTCGATGGACCGCGAGAACCGCGAGCGGCTCGAGCAGGTCCTGTCCTACCCCGAGGACAGCGCCGGCCGCCTGATGAACCCGGACGTGGTGACCGTGCGCGCCGACGTCAACGTGGACGTGGTGCTGCGCTACCTGCGCCTGCGCGGCGAACTGCCCGACCACACCGACCACCTGTTCGTGGTCAGCCGCCGCCACCAGTACCTGGGCCGGCTGTCGCTGGCCTCGCTGGTGACCCACGAGGACAGCACCCCGATCAACCGCCTGATCGACGACGAGCAGCCGGCCATCGACGTCGGCGAAAGCGCCGACGAAGTGGCCCGGCAGTTCTCCGACCATGACTGGGTGTCGGCGCCGGTGGTGGACGACAACAACATCCTGCTCGGCCGCATCACCATCGATGACGTGGTCGACATCATCCGTTCGCAGGCCGAGCACCAGGCCTTGGGCGCGGCCGGCCTGGACGAAGAAGAAGACCTGTTCTCCCCGATCAAGCGCGCCGTGCGCGGCCGCGTGGTGTGGCTGGGCATCAACCTCTGCACCGCCTTCCTGGCGGCGACGGTGATCGGCCAGTTCGAGCTGACCCTGCAGAAGGTAGTTGCGCTGGCGGTGCTGATGCCGATCGTGGCCGGCGTCGGCGGCAACGCGGCGGTGCAGGTGCTGACCCTGATGGTGCGCGGCATCGCGCTGGGCCAGGTGGGCCAGAGCAACGCGCGCATCCTGCTGTGGAAGGAATCGCGGGTGGCGCTGATCAACGGCACCCTGATCGGCACCGTGGTCGGCATCATTGCCTACCTGTGGTTCCACAGCTTCCTGCTGTCGCTGGTGATCACCCTGGCGCTGATCATCAACTTCTGTGCCGCGGCGCTGGCCGGGGTGCTGCTGCCGCTGCTGCTCAAGCGCATGAACGTGGACCCGGCCGTGGCCGGTACCGTGGTGGTCACCGCGGTCACTGACGTCATGGGCTTCTTCAGCTTCCTGGGCCTGGCCACCCTGATCCTGCTGCACTGACCGGTTCACCGACATGGCCCTGACCCTCGACAACTACTTCGCTGCCGGCTGGCGCGACCAGACCCACACCTGCCCCGCCTGCGAATGGCAGGGCACCTCGCGCGAGATGAGCATGGAACTGCACGAGGACGAGGCCGAGTTCGATTGCCCGCAGTGCGAGAACCCCATCCTGCTGGTGGTCCACCCCAGCCTGGCCCAGGTGCAGGCAGCTGCCGCCGAGGGCCACCCCGAGGCGATCGAACAGCTGGAGATCCTGGCTTCGGTGCCGCGCCCGGACTGATGCACTGCAAGATGCCTGCGCCGACGTCCGCGCCTAGACTGAAAACGATTTCAGCCGAGGAAAGACAATGGCACGACAGCGCGCGGCGTGGTGGATGTGGGTGGTGGCGGTGCTCGTCCTGAGCGGCTGTGCCACGACCCGCGTTGCGGACAAGGGGCACTTCGTGGAGCGCAGCGTCACCGTGGACGGGCGCGCGTCGCGCTACCAGGTATTCGTGCCGCGCGATGCCAAGGCGCAGCGCGGCGCATTGCCCGTGGTGTTGTTCCTGCATGGGTCGGGCGAGCGTGGCAGTGACGGCCATCGCCAGACCACCGCCGGGCTGGGCCCGCACCTGCGCGACCACGCGCGCGACTTCCCGGCACTGGTGGTGCTGCCACAGGCGCCGGAAGACCAGGAATGGTCGGGCATCAACAACCGCATCGCGCTGGCCGCGCTGGATGCCACCATCGTCGAGTTCGGCGCCGATCCTGCGCGGCAGTATCTCACCGGCATGTCGATGGGCGGCTACGGCAGCTGGAACATCGCGCTGGAACACCCCACCCGTTTCGCCGCGATCGTGCCGGTGTGCGGCGCGGTGCTGGCGCCGCGCGCGGTGCGGGCGTCATTGTTCGTGGAGTCCGTGGCGAACGAAGCCGATCCCTATGCCGCCATCGCCGAGCGCCTCAAGGCCACGCCGATCTGGATGTTCCATGGGGCACTGGACGATGTGGTGCTGCCCGCCGACGACAGAAAATTGAAGGCCGCGTTCGATGCCGCCGGCGCCGGCGACGTGCGCTACACCGAGTACCCGCAGGGCAACCACAACGCCTGGGATGCGACGTATGCGGATGCGGCGATGTGGGATTGGCTGTTCGCGCAGAAGCGGTAGCGCCGGCCGTTGGCCGGCTGCTTTTCGATCCGGGTCATGGACGTCTGGTGGGTGGCTTCGGATCGTGTAAACGCCGGATGGATGATCGGTGGCGGTGATGATGCCGCCTTCGGGTGCTTGGGCCGCGCTGCGCGCGGTTTCCGGCCAACGGCCGGGGCTACGAATTTTTACGGGCCCATTGGGATTGGGGTCAATCAAACGTGAGCTTCGGATCGTTTAAACGCCGGATGGATTATCGGTGGCGGTGATGATGCCGCCTTCGGATGCTTGGGCCGCGCTGCGCGCGGTCTCCGGCCAACGGCCGGGGCTACGAATTTTTACGGGCCCATTGGGATTGGGGTCAATCGACCGTGGGCTTCGGATCGTTTAAACGCCGGATGGATTATCGGTGGCGGTGATGATGCCGCCTTCGGATGCTTGGGCCGCGCTGCGCGCGGTGTCCGGCCAACGGCCGGGGCTACGAATTTTTACGGGCCCATCGGGATTGGGGTCAATCGACCAAAAGCCACAGTCCGGTAGCGCCGGCCGTTGGCCGGCCTTCGTATGGCTACCTACACTCCATGACGGTAACGGCCGATGTGTATGTCGGCATTTCCCTGAATCACCACTACGCCCCATCCGCCGAGGATGGGAGGATGAGCAGCCATCGTCTACGTCTTGGGCGCCGCAGCATTGTCGGGCAGGTTTACGTCATGACGACGCGTTGTGCCGGGCAGTCCCGTTGGTTTGATGATCCTGAAGCCGCAGAGATCGTGGTCAATCAGCTTCGACAGATGGACCGGAGCCGATGCGCCCACACCCTGGCATGGGTCGTCATGCCCGACCACATTCACTGGATGTTTGAACTGCGCTCGCATTCACTTGCGTACGTCGCGCGGCGCTTCAAATCTTCCAGCGCGCTGTCGCTTAACCGCCTGAAGGGTAGACAGGGCAAGGTGTGGCAACCCGGATTCTTCGATCATGCGGTGCGTGCCGACGAAGCCTTGTTACGCCACGCGCACTACATCGTTGGCAACCCGATACGCGCGGGAATCACCGCGAACATCGGCGACTACAAACATGCATGGTGTCGTTGGCCGCTATAGGCATCGTCCAGCATTGCGTTCCGGCCAACGGCCGGCGCTACCGACAAACGCGTCGATGGCGACGCCACATCCATCCGCAGCCCACGGTTGATTGATCCCAATCCCAATGGGTCCGTAAAAATTCGTAGCCCCGGCCGTTGGCCGGAAACCGCGCGCAGCGCGGCCCAAGCATCCGAAGCCGGAAACACACCGCCCCCGTATTCCGTCCAACGTTCACACGATCCGAAGCCCACGGTTGATTGATCCCAATCCCCATGGGCCCGTAAAAATTCGTAGCCCCGGCCGTTGGCCGGAAACCGCGCGCAGCGCGGCCCAAGCATCCGAAGCCGGAAATACCCCGCCCCCGTATTCCGTCCAACGTTCACACGATCCGACGCGGCCCCCATCACCCCAACAACGTTTCCAGCACCGCCATGCGCACCGCCACGCCGTTGGCCACCTGGCGCAGCACCCACGACTGCGGGCCGTCGGCCACTTCGTCGGTGACTTCCACGCCACGGTTGATCGGGCCCGGGTGCAGCACGGCCGCGTCCTGGCCGGCGCGCTTCAGGCGCGCGGCGTTCAACCCGTATTCGGCGTGGTACTGCTCGATCGACGGCACCAGGCCTTCTTCCATCCGCTCACGCTGCAGGCGCAGCATCATCAGCGCATCCACGCCTTCCAGCATCTGATCGAAATCCTGGCCGACGATGCAGCCCTTCAGCGTGTCATCGTCCGGCAGCAGCGACTGCGGGCCGCACACGCGGATCTCGCCCACGCCCAGCGTGCGCAGGGCATGCAGGTCGGTGCGGGCCACGCGCGAGTGCTTCACGTCGCCGACGATCACCACCTTCATCTTCGAGAAATCGCCGCCCTTGGCCTGGCGCAGGGTCAGCATGTCCAGCAGGCCCTGGGTCGGGTGCGCGCTGCGGCCGTCGCCGGCATTGATCAGCGCGGTGCCCTCGCCCGCCGCGGTGGCCAGCTCGGCCACGGCGCCGTCATCCGGGTGGCGCACCACGAAGCCACGCACGCCCATCGCTTCCAGGTTCTTCAATGTGTCGCAGGCGGTTTCGCCCTTGCGCGCGGACGAGGTGGAGGCGTCGAAATTCAGCACGTCCGCGCCCAGCCGCTGCGCGGCCAGCTGGAACGAGCTGCGGGTGCGGGTGGAGGGTTCAAAGAACAGCGTGCACACCGCCGAACCGCCCAGCACTTGGCGCTTGTTGCCGACCCGGCCGACCGCCGCATCGCGGATCTGGCCGGCGCGGTCGAGCAGCTGCAGCAGGGTTTCGCGGGGCAGACCTTCCAGGGTCAGCAGGTGGCGCAGGCGTCCGTCGGAATCGAGTTGCGAGGCGGTCATGGGCAGGGTCTGGGGGTCAGGAAACGGGGGTGGCATCGTCCGGCGAGGACAGCCAGCGTTCGATGATCACCGCGGCGGCCACCGCATCCAGCGTGGCCGCATCGCGGCGCCGCTTGCGGCCTTCGGCGCGCTCGACGGCGAACCGGCGGGCCGCTTCGACCGAGCTGGAGCGCTCGTCGATCAGCACCACCGGCAGCTTGAAACGTTCCCGCAGCTGGCGGGCAAAGCCCTGCGCACGCTTGCGGTTGGGTTGGTCCTGGCCATCCAGGGTGAGCGGGTCGCCCACCACCAGGCCATCGGGCCGCCATTCCTTGATCAGGCGTTCGACCGCGGTCCAGTCCGGGCCGTTGCCGTGCACGTCCACCACGGCGATGGCGCGGGCATGGGTGCCGAAGGAACTGCCGATCGCCACCCCGATCCGGCGCGAGCCGACATCGAAGCCGAGCACGGTGCCGTCGCGGCGGATGGTGGCCGGCTCAGACATTGCCGCTGTAGTCCGTCAACCGGAACAGGTCCACCCCGATCCGCGCGGCGGCGCCCTGCCAGCGCTGCTCCAGCGGCGTGGCGAACAGCAGTTCGGCATCAGCCGGCACGGTCAGCCAGCTGTTGTCGGCGATCTCGCCTTCCAGCTGGCCCTCGGTCCAGCCGGCACAGCCCAGCGTGACCAGCACATTGCGCGGGCCTTCGCCGCGGGCCATGGCTTCGAGGATGTCGCGCGAGGTGGTCAGGTACACGCCCTCGCCCACCTGCAGGCTCGATTCCCACGCACGTGCATCGTCATGGATGACGAAGCCACGCTCGGGATGCACCGGGCCGCCATTGAGCACCACCTGGTCGCGCAGGACGAGGTCGTCGGTCTGGATCTCCATCTGCGCCAGCACATCGCCCAGCGTGTACTCGGACGGCTGGTTGACCAGCACGCCCATGGCACCGTTCTCGTCGTGCTGGCAGATCAGGCTTACGGTGCGCGCGAAGGTCGGATCGGTCAGCGACGGCAGCGCAACCAGCAGGTGATCGGCAAGGGAGGTAGGCAACGTGGACATGGGCCCATTCTACCCGCTGCATCCTCACACGGGCGTGAGCCTCGGCTACGATGCGTGCAGTCATGGACGTGTGTACGCAATGGAGAGCACGATGAACCCGCAGCCCCCCCTTTCCCCTGCCTCGCGCGCCGCCATCGTGCTGATCGCGCTGTTGCAGGGCCTGATGCTGTACGCGGTGCAGGAAGCGGCCGACCACGGGCCGTTCCAGGCATTCGCCACGCGCCTGTGCTGGTACACCTGGGTGCTGAGCGTCCCCACCGCCGTTGCGCTGACCCTGGTGGACCTGCGCGACCGCCGCCTGTGGCTGCACGCGGCGCTGGCGTCGGCCGTGGTGCTGGCGATGGCCGGCTGGATCGGCTGGAACCTGGGCGGAACGCCCGACGACCTGCGCCAGGCACCGCTGCTGATGCCGTTCTCCGTCTGCGTGGCCGTCGCGGTGTTCGTCGCGCTGCCGTGGTGGCAGTTCCGGCTGCAGCACGGACGCTGGCGCGCCACCTACGCAGCCCTGTTCGAGCGCGCCTGGCAGAACGGGCTGACCCTTGCGCTGGCACTGGGCTTCACTGGGCTGACCTGGATGCTGCTGTGGCTGTGGGCGGCGCTGTTCGACCTGGTGGACATCCACTTCTTCCGCGACCTGTTCCGCGAAAAAGCCTTCATCGCGCTGGCTACCGGCATGCTGTTCGGGTTCGGCGTGCTGATCGGGCGCACCCAGGACCGGGCCATCCAGGTCATCCGCCAGGTGCTGTTTGCCGTGGCGCGCGGCCTGCTGCCGCTGCTGGCGTTCATCGCGGTGATCTTCGTGGTCTGCCTGCCCTTCACCGGGCTGGAGCCGCTGTGGCGCACGCGCTCGGCGGCCACGGTACTGCTGGCCCTGGTGCTGCTGCTGATCGTCTTCAGCAACGCGGTGTACCAGCACGAAAGCGAGCTGCCGCCCTACCCTGCGTGGCTGCGCCGGCTGGTCGAGGCCAGCCTGCTTACGCTGCCGGTGTATGCGGCACTGGCGCTGTATGCGATGGGCCTGCGCATCAGCCAGTACGGGGTCACCCTGGAGCGCTTCTGGGCGCTGCTGGCGGCGCTGCTGCTGTTCGGTTACGCGGTGGGTTATGCGCTGGCCGCGGTGCACAGGCGCGGGCGCTGGCTGCAGCGGATCGAACCGGTCAACCGCTGGATGTGCTGGGTGGTGCTGGGTGCGGCGGTGCTGGCCAATACACCGGTACTGGACCCGATCCGGATCAGCCTGGCCAGCCAGGTCGCCCGGCTGCAGGCAACCGCGCCGGCAATCAAGGGCGAAGACGCCACCGATCTGCGCTTCGGCTATGGCCGGCGCGGCGCCGAGGTGCTGAAGGAACTGCAGCAGGACCCGCGCTTCCGCGACGATCCGCGTGCAAGCACCCTGATCGCCAATGTCCTGAGCGTGGACGCGCGGCAAGTCCGTTATGGGAACTACAGCGACGCCATCAAAGACCTCAAGGTGCTGCAGCAGCAGCTGAAACTGGCCAAGAGCAGCCCGGCGCCAGACCCGGACTGGTGGCAGGCGTTGCTGGCCAGGACCGTGAACGTCAGCAGCTGCCTGGAAATGGACGAGGTCTGCGTGGCACTGCGCCGCGACCTGGATGGCGATGGCGTGGACGAGATGCTGTTGTGCCACGAGCCCTCGTGGGGTGGCGCGGTATGCCGCCTGCACGCGCGCGATGGCAAGGACTGGACCGATGCCGGCAAGATCGAGTTCCCGATGCCCTCCGAATACCGCGGCGACCCGGCGTACGACCCGCTGCTGCGGGGTAACCTGACGATCCATCCAGCACGCTGGCCGCAACTGTCGCTCGGCGATGGGCCTAGACTGGGCATCGAACAACCTCCCGTTGAAGACGACACCCCATGAGCGGCTACTGCCTCATCGCACCGGGCCATCCGGTGCACGGTCATTACCATGACCACGAATATGGCTTCCCGCAGCGCGACGAACGCGAGCTGTTCGAGCGCCTGCTGCTGGAAATCAACCAGGCCGGGCTGAGCTGGGAAACCATCCTGAAGAAGCGCGAAGGGTTCCGCGCGGCCTACAGCCAGTTCGATGTGGATACCGTGGCCGGCTACGGCGAGCGCGACGTGGAGCGCCTGCTCAACGACCCGGGGATCATCCGCAACCGGCTCAAGGTGCACGCGGCCATCCACAACGCCCAGGTGATCCAGCAGCTGCGGGCAAGCCACGGCAGCTTCGCGGCATGGCTGGATGCGCACCACCCGCGCGACAAGGCCGAGTGGGTGAAGCTGTTCAAGAAGACGTTCCGCTTCACCGGCGGCGAAATCACCGGCGAATTCCTGATGAGCCTGGGCTACCTGCCCGGCGCGCACAGCCCGGATTGCCCGGTGTACAAACGCCTGCAGAAACTCAAGAAAACCGGGTAAACCCTCAGACGCCCATGTAGCGGCCGGGCCGATGGTTGAACATCAGCACCAGGCTCAGCACCACCGCGCCGATCGCCGAATACATCACTTTGTCCGGCGAAAGCACGAAGAACGCCACGCCCATCAGCAGCGTGTCGAACGACATCTGCACCTTGCCCGCGCTCCAGCCGCGGGTGCGCTGCAGGTACACCGCCAGGATGCCGATGCCGCCCAGGCTGGCGCGGTGGCGGATGTAGAACAGGATGCCCAGCCCGGCCAGCGCGCCGCCCACCAGCGCCGAATACAGCGAGCTCATGTGGGCGAAATCGGCCCAGCGCGGCAGCAGGTCGGTAAGCACGCCGCAGGCGGTGACCGCCGCGAAGGTCTTCAGGGTGAATTCCCAGCCCATGCGCCGCACCGCCACCCAGTAGAACGGCAGGTTGACCAGCACGAACACCAGGCCGAAATTCCAGCCGAACGCGTAGTGAGCCAGGAACGCCAGGCCGGCCATGCCGCCGATCATCAGCCCGCCCTTGGCGAAGATCGCCAGGCCCAGCGAGGCCACCAGAGTGGCCAGGATCATGCCCTGCACGTCCTCGGCCACCGAATGGCGCAGGGCTTTGGCATCGGCCACGGTGCCGGCGCTGTCCGGCGGCGGGGTCAGCGGGCCGGCGGTGACCAGATGGCCGTCAGCGTCGTCGCACGGCGCGGGGCCATGGGATTCAAGGGACATGGGGGGTGGGGCCAGACACGTGGGGAGCGGTATTAGACACGATCCGCGTGACAGTTGCAGGTGAAATCGATTCATCCCGCAACGAATGACCGCTTCACCCGGTCCGGTCTTTCAAATGGTGGGCCACCAAGGCGTTGGCATGGCCATGGCCCAGGCCATGCTGGCTCTTGAGGAAGGTGACCAGGGCCATGTGCCTGAGCCCGCCCTGCGTGGCCAGCAGGGCAAGCCAGTGTCCCACTGGCTGCCCATAGGTCTTTTCGATGGACGGGAAGTACGACGCGGGACCTTTGACCGGGGCGGTGTCGCTCATGACCTGTTCCTTGCAGAGGGGTTCATCCACTACGACGCTGGCCAGGGCACGAAATCGACATCCGTCAGCGGGTGACCTGCTTCTGCCGTTCCGCGTTGTAGCGGTCGCCCACGATGGCGATGCCGTCCAGCGCCGCCGCGATCTGCTGCAGGTCGGCCTCGTGCAGAACCAGCTCGGCAGCGGCCAGGTTCTCTTCCAGCCGGTGCAGCTTGGTGGTGCCGGGAATCGGCACGATCCAGGGGTTGCGCGCCAGCAGCCAGGCCAGCGCCACCTGCGCCGGGGTGGCCTGGCGGGCGGCGGCAATGGCGCCGATGGCCTCGACCAGCGCCTGGTTGGCGCGGCGCGCCTCCACCGCAAAGCGCGGCAGCGAGCTGCGGAAATCGGTGGGCGCAAACTCGGTATCGGCGGTGATCGCCCCGGTCAGGAAGCCGCGCCCCAGCGGGCTGAACGGCACGAAGCCGATGCCCAGCTCTTCAAGCACCGGCAGCACGCTCTGCTCCGGCTCGCGCCACCACAGGGAGTACTCGCTCTGCAGCGCCGCCACCGGCTGCACCGCATGCGCGCGGCGGATGCTGGTTTCGCCGGCTTCGGACAGCCCGAAGTGCTTCACCTTGCCTTCCGCGATGAGGTTCTTCACCGTGCCGGCGACATCTTCGATGGGCACGTTCGGGTCGACCCGGTGCTGGTAGAACAGGTCGATGCGGTCGGTCCTGAGCCGCTGCAGGCTGGCCTCGCAGACGGCGCGGATGTTCTCCGGGCGGCTGTCCAGCCCCAGGTCGGCATTGGCCTCCTTGAACCCGAACTTGGTCGCAATGACCACCTGGTCGCGGTACGGCGCCAGTGCCTGGCCCAGCAGTTCCTCGTTGCGGAACGGGCCGTAGACCTCGGCGGTGTCGAAGAAGGTCACCCCGCGTTCCACCGCTGCGTGCAGCAACGCAACGCCATCGCTCACCTGCGGCGCGGTGCCATAGGCATGGCTCAGGCCCATGCAGCCCAGCCCGAGCGCGGAAACGCGCAGGCCGCTGTTGCCAAGGATTCGTGTCTGCATGGGGTGCTCCTTCGAGTAGGGACCCAAACGATACGCCCGCTCACGCCGGCGATTGCACTGCCGGAACCACTGGTGGTCATGAGCAGAGCTCATCAATGGCGCCTGCGGGTGCAGGCGCCATCTACCTGCCTCAGCGTTCGGCCACGGTCCCGATCAGGGCCAGCAGGAGCAGCAGGCCACCGGCGATGATCACCAGGATGTGCCAGACGTTGAGCCGGTCCATGCGCTCCATGTCGATCCGTTCATCCTGGTGGTAACGGCGCAGCAGGCTGTTGACCGGCAGCAGCGGTACGAATGTGAACAGCGCCAGCAGCCAACCGGCGTTGGGCAGCCGGCTGGCGAAGTTGAGCAGGAAGTAGGTCACCGCCAACAGTCCTGGCGCGAAGGCCAGTTCGCGACGCCGGCTGCTGGCCGCGTCACTCAGCTCGCGGAAGCAGAAGAACGACCAGATCGGTGAGAACAGCGCGCGCGCCCAGGGCCACTGGTCGCCGCCGGTCTCTCGCTTGATCGCCTGCCAGTTCCGCCAGAACCAGTACATCGGGTACAGCCCGAGCGTAGTGGGTGAAAGCAGCACCATTTTCAGCGTGGAAGGCGAGTAGTACTCGGCCGCATCGGAAATCGCCCGTGCCTGGGACTGGGATTCCGGCAGCGTGCCGGGCAAAGCAGGTGGCATCGGAATGGTCGCCGGTGCGCGGTAGGGATCATGCAATTCCATGTGCATTCTCATCATTGGCAGTGTCACCGGCGCGGTGCCGGCCCCTTGAAACACCACTTGCAACAAAGGCGCGCCGGCATTGCACCGTACGCGCCCGGTTTCCCCGCCCGCAGCTTCAGCGGACTTCGGAAATCTCCACGCCGTCCAGGCCCTGCGACAGCGTGCGTGCGTCGCCGCCCTGCGAGAGCTTGATGCGCAGGCGCACCTCGTTCTGCGAATCGGCGTAGCGCAGCGCGTCTTCGTAGCTGATCTCGCCGGCCTGGTAGAGCTCGAACAGGCTCTGGTCGAAGGTGCGCATGCCCAGCTGCACCGATTCCTTCATCACTTCCTTGAGCTTGTGGATCTCGCCGTCGCGGATGTAATCCTGCACCAGCGGCGTGCCCAGCATGATTTCCATCGCCACCTTGCGCGACTTGCCATCCGGCGAAGGCACGAGCTGCTGGGCGACCACGCCCTTGAGGTTCAGCGACAAATCCATCAGCAGCTGGCTGCGGCGGTCTTCCGGGAAGAAGTTGATGATGCGGTCCATCGCCTGGTTGGCGTTGTTGGCATGCAGGGTACACAGCACCAGGTGGCCGGTTTCGGCGAACGCGATGGCATGGTCCATGCCTTCGCGGGTACGCACTTCGCCGATCATGATCACGTCCGGCGCCTGGCGCAGGGTGTTCTTCAGCGCCGCTTCCCAGCTGTCGGTATCGATGCCCACTTCGCGCTGGGTGATGATGCAGCCTTCGTGCTTGTGCACGAATTCGATCGGGTCTTCGATGGTGATGATGTGCCCGGTGGAATTCAGGTTGCGGTAACCGATCATCGCCGCCAGCGAGGTGGACTTGCCGGTACCGGTCGCACCCACGAACAGGATGATGCCGCGCTTGGTCATCGCCAGCGTCTTGATGATCGGCGGCAGGCTCAGCTCTTCCACGGTGGGAATGCGGGTTTCGATGCGGCGCAGGACCATGCCGACCTGGTTGCGCTGGTAGAAGCAGCTCACGCGGAACCGGCCCACGCCGGACAGGCCGATGGCGAAGTTGCACTCGTGGGTTTTTTCGAACTCTTCGCGCTGCGCCGGCGTCATCACGTTCAGCACCAGGTCGCGGCTCTGCTGCGGCGTGAGCGGGGTCTGGGTGATGGGCGAGATCTTGCCGTTGACCTTGATCGCCGGCGGCATGCCCGCGGTGATGAAAAGGTCCGACGCCTTCTGGTGCGCCATCAGCTTGAGGAACGAGGTGAAGTCGATGGTGGTGCTGGTGGTGTTCATTGCGGTGGACTCCGGATGCCTTGCCGAGGGCCGGCCAACGTTATGCCCGGCATCCTGCCGGGCACCCTACGGGCCGTCGCTTCGCGACCTTGAGAACGGCTCCTGCCGTTCTCTTCGGCGCTGTCTTTATTCGAAGATGCGCTTGTCCTTGGCGTATTCCTTGGCCTGGTTGCGCGTGATCAGGCTGCGCTTGACCAGGTCCTGCAGGTGCTGGTCGAGCGTCATCATGCCCATCTGCTGGCCGGTCTGGATCGCCGAGTACATCTGCGCCACCTTGTCTTCGCGGATCAGGTTGCGGATGGCAGGGGTGCCCACCATGATTTCCCACGCGGCGGTGCGCCCGCCGCCCACCTTCTTGAGCAGTGCCTGCGAAATCACCGCGCGCAGCGATTCGGACAGCATCGAGCGCACCATCGGCTTTTCGCCGGCGGGGAACACGTCGATGATGCGGTCGATGGTCTTGGCCGCCGAGCTGGTGTGCAGCGTGCCGAACACCAGGTGGCCGGTTTCGGCGGCGGTCAGCGCCAGCCGGATGGTTTCCAGGTCGCGGAGTTCGCCGACCAGGATGATGTCCGGGTCTTCACGCAGTGCCGAACGCAGTGCTTCGTTGAAGCCGTGCGTATCGCGGTGCACTTCGCGCTGGTTGATCAGGCACTTCTGCGAGGTGTGCACGAATTCGATCGGATCCTCGACGGTGAGGATGTGGCCGTATTCGTTCTTGTTGATGTAGTCGATCATCGCCGCCAGCGTGGTCGACTTGCCCGAACCGGTCGGGCCGGTCACCAGGATCAGGCCCTGCGGCTGGTCGATCAGCTCGCGGAAGATCGGCGGCGTGTTCAGGTCTTCCAGGGTCAGCACTTCGGACGGAATGGTACGGAAGACCGCACCGGCGCCACGGTTCTGGTTGAACGCGTTGACGCGGAAGCGCGCCAGGCTGGGAATCTCGAACGAGAAGTCGACTTCGAGGAATTCCTCGTAATCGCGGCGCTGCTTGTCCGACATGATGTCGTAAACGAGCGCGTGGACCTGCTTGTGGTCCAAGGCCGGAATGTTGATGCGACGGACATCGCCGTCCACGCGGATCATCGGCGGCAGGCCTGCCGACAGATGAAGGTCCGACGCTTTGTTCTTAACGGAAAACGCCAACAGCTCGGCGATATCCATACGCTGCTACTCCCCATAGACTGCTGCGACTGGAAGGATCTTTCCCCGGTCGGCAGTATAGCCTCCCTGATCCACCGCGAAATCTCTTTGTGTCCTGCCCCGTGAGCGCCCACCCGTGACCGCCCTGCCCCTGCCCACCCTGCTGCTGAACCTGCACAACGCGGCCACGGCCGCCGGGCGGCCACCGCCGCGCCTGCTGGCGGTGTCCAAGACCCAGCCGGCCGAGGCCGTGGCGGCGCTGGCGGCGCAGGGCCAGCGCGCGTTCGGCGAGAACTACGTGCAGGAAGCAGTGGCAAAGATCGATGCGCTGGCGGCCCTGGGGCTGGAGTGGCACCTGATCGGCCACCTGCAGTCCAACAAGGCCGACCTGGCCGCGCAGCGCTTCGACTGGGTGCAGAGCGTGGACCGGGCCAAGCTGGTCACCGCCCTGGCCGCGCACCGCCCGGCCGCGTTGCCGCCGTTGAACGTGCTGGTGCAGGTCAATATCGACGATGAAGGCAGCAAGCACGGCTGCACGCCTGACGCCGTGCCGGCGCTGGCCGCCGCCATCGCCGCCGAACCACGCCTTTGCCTGCGCGGGCTGATGGCCATCCCTGCGCCGTGGCCGGACCCACACCGCCGCGCCCAGGCCTTTGAACGCATGCACGCGCTGTTTGCCGATCTGGCCACCCGCTACCCGCAGGCCGATACCCTCTCGATGGGCATGAGCGGCGACTACCCCGACGCCATTGCCCACGGCGCGACCATGGTCCGCGTCGGCACCGCCTTGTTCGGCGCACGGCATTGAGGGGCCCACCCACCCGTAGCGCGGGCCCCTGCCCCGCGGCCCAGATCACCTACAAGGATGCCCAATGAGCACTTCGATCACCTTCATCGGCGGCGGCAACATGGCGCGCAGCCTGATCGCCGGCCTGGTCCGCCAGGGCACTGCCCCGGGCAACATCCACGTGGCCGAACCGGTGGCCGGGCTGCGCAGCCAGCTCAGCACCGACTTCGGCGTGAAGACCTACGCCAGCGCCAGCGAAGCGGCCGCGCAGGGCGCGGTATGGGTGCTGGCGGTGAAGCCGCAGGTGCTGCGCGATGTCTGTGCGTCACTGGCGGAGATCGCCCAGGCCCAGGCCCCGCTGGTGGTGTCCATCGCCGCCGGCATCACCAGTGCGCAGCTGCTGCGCTGGCTGGGCGGTACCGGCGCGGTGGTACGCGCCATGCCCAATACCCCGGCGCTGCTGGGTGCAGGCGTGACCGGTCTGTTTGCCACCGCAGAGGTCAGCGCCGAACAGCGTGGCCAGGCCGACACCGTGCTGGCCAGCGCCGGGCGCACGGTGTGGATCGAGGATGAAGCACGCATGGATGCGGTCACCGCCGTCTCCGGCAGTGGCCCGGCCTATGTGTTCCTGTTGGCCGAGGCGATGGAAGCGGCCGGCATCGCGCAGGGCCTGCCGGCCGACGCCGCGCGCACGCTGGTGGTGCAGACCCTGCTGGGCGCCAGCCGCATGCTGGACGAATCCGGCGAAGCCCCGGCCGAGCTGCGTCGGCGCGTCACCTCGCCGAACGGCACCACGCAGGCCGCGATCGAGAGCTTCCAGGGCGCCGACTTCGAGGCCATCGTGGCGCGCGCGATCGACGCGGCGACGCGACGGGGACAGGCGTTGTCGGCGGCCAACGACTGATCCGGGTCAGCCCCAGCGCTGCGCGCCATCCCCCTGCTCGCCCAACGCGTCGCCGGGATTGGCCAACCGGCAGCGCTTCAGTGAAAGACACCCACAGCCGATGCAGTCGGTGAGCTGGTCGCGCAGCAGCAGCAGTTCCTCGATGCGTTGATCCAGCTCGCCGCGCCACAGCGCCGACATCTTCGCCCACTCGGCGCGGGTCGGCGTCTTGTTTTCCGGCAGCGCTGCAAATGCATTGGCCACCGCTTCCAACGGCATGCCCACCCGCTGTGCGACGCGGATCACCGCCAGCCGACGCAGTACGTCGCGGCTGAAGCGACGCTGGTTGCCGGCCGTGCGCAGGCTGCGGATCAGCCCCTTGCGCTCATAGAAGTGCAGCGCCGATACCGCCACGCCGCTGCGACGTGCCACGTCGCCTACACTCAGCTCCTGCGCGATCACTGCTTGACCTCAACCATCGTTAAGGTGTCATCGTGCGGCACCTCGCGGTGTGCCGCAAGCACCGCGCTTCTTCGTTGTCTGGAATCCGCATGTCTTCCGATGTCGCTGCACTGCCCGCCGACGGCTCCACGTCGATCCTCTCGCCGCGCTACCGCGCCACCACCATCGGCATGGTCGCGCTGGTGTCGCTGCACGCGTTCGAAGCGCTGGCCGTGGCTGCGGCCATGCCTACCGTGGCGCATGAGCTGGATGGCCTGCGCCTGTACGCGCTGGCGTTCGGCGGCACGCTGGCCACCAGCGTGATCGGCATGACACTGGCGGGCCGCTGGAGCGACCGGCTTGGCCCGGCCCGGCCGTTGTGGCTGGGCCTGTGCTGCTTCATCGCCGGCCTGCTGGTGGCCGGGCTGGCCCAGCACATGCCGGTGCTTGTGATCGGCCGGCTGCTGCAGGGGCTGGGCGCCGGTGCCATTTCCGTTTCGCTGTACGTGCTGGTCGGGCGCACGTTTCCCGAATCGCTGCGGCCACGCGTCTTTGCCGCGTTTTCGGCAGGTTGGGTGGTGCCCTCGCTGATCGGGCCGGCCATCAGCGGCCTGATCGTGCAGCACGCCGGCTGGCGCTGGGTGTTCCTGGGTGTGCCGTTGCTGGCCATCCCGGCCGCGCTGCTGCTGCGGCCCGCCCTGCGCGCGGTGCCGCCGCTGGCTGCCGCGCCGCGTTCGGAGGGCAGCGTGGTGCGCTGGGCGATCGGTGCGTCGGTCGGCGCGCTGCTGCTGTACGTGGGCGGCCAGCAGGTAGGCTGGCCGGCCCTGGCCGTGCTGCTGCCGGCGGTGGCGCTGTTGGCGCTGTGCAGCTGGAAGCTGCTGCCGCGCGGCACCCTGCGCCTGCGCCGTGGCCTGCCCAGCGTGATCGCCCTGCGCGGTATTGCGGCGTCGGCGTTCTTTGGCTGCGAAGCGTTCCTGCCGCTGCTGCTGCAGCGTGAGCGTGGCCTGAGCCCCCTGCTGGCCGGGGTGGCGTTGAGCCTGGGCGCGTTGGGCTGGTTCAGCGGGTCGTGGTTCCAGGGCCATGGCGGCCAGGGGCTGTCGCGTCGCCAGCTGCTCACCGCCGGCGCGCTGCTGATGTGTACCGGCATCATCGGCACCGCGCTGGCGATCCAGCCCGGCGTACCGTTGGCCCTGGCGCTGGCCGGGTGGACCTTGACCGGACTCGGCATGGGGCTGATCTACCCGAGCCTGTCGGTGCTGACGTCGTCGTTGTCGCCGCCGGCGCAGCAGGGCGCGAACACCTCTGCGCTGCAGTTGAGCGAGGCGCTGGGCGTGGCCACCACGCTGGCCGTTTCCGGCTCGCTGTTCGCGCTGATGCTCTCGGTGGATGTCACCCTGGGCTATCTGCAGACGTTCGCGATCATGTTGCTGCTGGCCGCTGCGAGCGTGCTGGTGGCGCGGCGGGTCTGACCGCTACGGCGCCACCTCTTCCAGGTCTTCGCGCAGGATCCGCCGGATCTCCAGCACCGCCTGCGGGGTTTCCTGCACGCTGTGGCCGGAGATGATCACCTTCTCCGACACCGCGCCGGGCAGGTGCGCACTCCAGTAGGGCACCAGGCCGTCGTCGGACTGCTCCAGCGGCACCTCGGGTCTGCGCTGGGCGATGATCGAGTGGTACTTCAGGCCCGGCATGATCGGCAGGGCGGCGGCCGCCTTCACGAACGGATCGGTGGCCTTGAGGTTGTCGATGCTGTTGGGAATCTGCAGCTTGGTGGCCTGCGCCGACTGCACTTCGGATTGCTGCAGGGCCTGGAACACATCCTCGAACTTGCCGAGGATGGTGATCGGCAGGCGCACCAGGCGCCCGATGAAGCGTCCGACCCGGTTGCCGGCGATATCGGTGCCCTGGTGGGGTGCGGCGATGAAGATGGCGCGCTCCACGTTCGGTTCGGCATCGAAGTGCAGCAGCGGGCCCAGTTTGGCCTGGACGCGCTTGAGCCGTTCACCCTTCAGGTCGTAGTTGGCCAGCAGCTGGTTCCACAACGTGTCGCCGGAACTGGTGACCAGCAACCGGGCCAGCACGCCCCCCATGCTGTGGCCGATGAACACCATGTCCTTCGACGCACGCGAAGTGCCCTTGGGGTCGAAATGCCGGAGCGTGTTGTCGAACGCCTGGTCGATCTCGAAACGGTTCAGTGCAATCGGCGCATTGGTCGGGTAGTACACCTGCCACACCTGGAAGTGTCTGCGCAGCTCGGGATCGCCCAGGATCTCGTTGGCCACGTTCACCCAGGCCTCCGGGCTGCTGCCCAGCCCATGCAGCATGAAGATGATGCGGCGGTTGGGATCCCACGGCTGCATCAGGTACATGTGCGGTTCGGCAATGCCTTCGCTCAGGCCGAACAGCGTGCGCAGCGACTGGGTGGCAAAGCCGGACTGGGCCAGCCACATGCCGTAAGCGGCGGTGAAGTTGCCGGCCAGCGGCACCTTCTCGCCATGCAGGTCCACGCTTTCGGTGGATTCAGGCGAATACACGTCGAACAGCACCTGGGTGGTGTCCAGCACCTGCTGCAGCGTATCGCCCTTGAAGCGCAGCAACGCGGTGGCATTGATTGCCGACATCTCGCTGTACTGCGGAATCTCGGCCTTCTCACCGTCCACCGGCGCGATCAGCTTGGGCGGGTCCATCACCACCACCAGCTCGGCACCAAAGCCGTCGCGGCGATAGGTACTGCGCAGGCCGGCGAAACTCACCGAAGATGCCGACACCATCGTGGTGGGAATGCTGGCCAGGCGCAGCTCGTCGAAGTCCGAGGTCAGCGTCCAGCGCTCGCCCGCCACCGCGGCGTTGTAGTCCTCCCCTTCCAGCGCGCTTTCGCGGCTGCGCTTGAACACCACCGTGGCGGTCTGTTCGGCGGCATAGTTGTAGTAGTCGCGCACCTGGGTCTGGCGGTCTTCGAACGCGCGGTCCGACGGCGTGCGCCCGCTGAAGAACAGGTAGGCATACGCGTACCGCGCTGCTTCCAGCCACGCATCCAGCGCCGCATCGGACATCGGGGTCTTGTCGCGGTCCTTCGGCTTGGGCGTGAGTGCCAGCGCGTTCTTCACCCACAGCTCGGACAGCGTTGACAGCCGCTGTTCCTCGGGCAGGTCGCGGGTGTCCTTCAGGGTCTTCTCGCAGGCGGCAACATCCTTCTCGCACAGCGCCACGTCCAGACCGATCACGCTCAGCGTTTCCTGCGAGGCCATGCTGAACTTGCCGGAGGTGAGCACATCGCCGCGCTTGTTGGCCAGGTAATCGGTGGGCGAGACCTGCTTCATGGTGACCATGGCGCAGCCGCTGGACAGCAGCAGCGACAGCAGCACCGCCAGCAGGGGCGCACCACGGCGAAGGAGCCGGCTCATGGCTGCACCTCCGGGTCGATGCCCGGCACACCGACGCGGATCAGCTGCGAGAAGCGCGGATCATCGCCAGCGGCACGCGCGCGATCGGTGATGCGCCCGCGCGCCTTCAGCGTGGCGAAGTCCACGCCGGGCGTGAGCACGCCCAGGTCACGCGCGTATTCGGCGAAATAGCCGGAGGCGAGCAGCCGGTAATCCAGCGGCAACCCCGGCGCGATCTGCTTGGCAAGTTCGTACACGATGGTGGTGCAGTTGCTGGTCAGCGTGTTGTAGAACGCCGGTGCGGCATCCAGTCTGCGCGCTTCGCCCAGGTAGGACACGAACAGGCCCTTGAGCTGGTCGCGGGTCATGCCCTTCAGGCGATACAGGTACACATCCTCGCCGCGCACGTTGCTGCGCACCCGCACGATGTCGGTTTCCTCGGCCGCCACCAGGGTCATCTCGAACTTGCGGAAGAACCCGCCCAGCGCCGAGAACGATTCGCCGCGCTCTTTACGGATCTCCAGCGAGAACACCAGCTGGCGGCCATCGGCGAAGCCGAACGAGACCAGTGTGTGCGCGATCATCGGCCCCATCCAGTACGACAGCACCAGGTCGGCCGAACGCAGCTGGTCCAGGTCGTACTCGCGGCGCTCCCAGCGCACGTCGTGGTCGTCATCGGTGCGCCAGGTGAAGTTGCGCACGTTGTCGAGCACCACCCGGGAGCCGTCGAATTCCACCACCTTCAGCCGCTGGGCGACATCATCGGCCCAGACCCGGTCCTGGCGTGGGCTGAGCAGCAGCCACCACACGCCGCAGAGGACCAGCGCGGCCACGAACAGCGGGCCCGGCCAGCGCCCGGCGCGGGCGCGGCCAACGGCAACAGCGGTGGCAAGCGCAAAGGCGCCCCACCCCGCCAACAGCACACCCTTCAGCCAACCCGGCCCGGAAAGCTGGTACGCCAGCAGCCCGGCTACCCACAGCGCTGCGACCAGCATCAATACGGCCAGCCCCCATCGTCCTGCTGTCTTCACACATCGTTCCGTCGGTTGGTCGGGGCGCTAGTTAGCCATAACCGCGGTGTGGGGGACATGTTCCCCTGTTCAGGTTCGCTCAGCGACGCGGGGCGCCCACCTTCTGCCACGGCGCCATGCCCTTGCGGGCGCGCGGCAGCGCGCGGCGCAGCGGCAGTCGGCGTGGCATCGGAATACCCACGCCCGGCGCGGCGGTATCGTCACGGCGCAGGTCCTCGGCACGCTCGCCCACCAACAGGGCCGCCATCTCCTCCAGGCCGTTGCGCATCGCCCGGGCGGCCGTCTGCAGGGTATTCATGGCGTGTCTCCAATGACGAAACGGGGACGGACTACGTTAAGACCGGCAACGCGTAGGGCTCGTGCAGGGGATGTGGCAGACGGATGAAAACCGCGCCCCATAGGCTTGTATCTGAGATTCATTTGCGTTCGCATCCTCACCTCCCGATAATCCGGGCCCTTACTCCCCCGGGATCCCCGTCATGCCTGCCCTGTCCCGCCGCTCGTCCTTGCTCCTGCTGGTCCCCACCCTGCTGGCGTCCGCGATGGCCCATGCCCAGGACAGCAGCGCCGCCCGTACCCTCGACGCGGTCAGCGTGGTCGCCGACCGCGCGAGTACTGCCACCAAGACCGATACCCCGCTCACCCAGACCCCGCAGGCGATCAGCGTGGTGACCCGCGAGCTGTTCACCGACCGTGGCGCCCGCAACCTGCAGGAAACCCTGCGTTACAGCGCCGGCGTGACCGCCGATGCCTACGGCCTGGATACCCGCAGCGACGGCAGCACCGTGCGCGGCCTCGACCCGGTGCAATACCTGGACGGCCTGCGCCGCAGCTACGGCTTCAATCCGCTGGCACGCACCGAGGTGTACGGCCTGGAGCGGGTGGAAGTGCTGCGCGGCCCCTCGTCGGTGCTGTACGGCGCCGGCGCCACCGGCGGCATCATCAATGCCATCACCAAGCGCCCGACCTTCGGCGACCTCGGCGGCGAAGTGGCCCTGCAGCTGGGCAACTTCGACCGCAGACAGTTCCAGGGCGACGTGGCCGGCACCCTGAACGACGCCGGCACCCTGGCCGGTCGCTTCGTCGGCCTGGTGCGCGAATCCGGCATGCAGACTGACACCATCGACGATGACCGCGTGTACCTGGCGCCGTCGATCAGCTGGCAGGGCGAGCGCAGCACCCTCACCGTGCTGGCCAGCTACCAGCACGACAAGACCGCCTCCAGCCAGCAGTTCCTGCCGGTGGTGGCGACCCTGAATGCACCGGCCGGTTCACCGCGCCTGGATCCATCGACGTTCCTGGGCGACCGCGATTTCGACAAACTCGATTCGCGCGTGTACAGCGTGACCGCCCTGTTCGACCACAGCTTCAGCGACAGCATCAGCCTGCGCTCGGCCGTGCGCTACCTGGATGGCAAGACCGAATTCCGCGAACTGTACCCGGACACCTACTCCAATCCGCTGGACCCGTTCATCGATGCCGACAAGCGCGTGCTCAACCGCAATGCCTACGGCGTGCGCCCGGACGTGCGTTCGCTGACCAGCGACAACGCGGTGCAGTTCGACTTCGCCACCGGCGCCTTCCAGCACCTGCTGCTGGCCGGCGTGGACTATAGCGATTACCGCGAGAAGTCCTGGAACCTGGATGCCACCCCGACCCCGATCGACATCTACAACCCGATCTCCACCGGCGTGACCATCAACGGCTGGGACCGCCTGCCCGACCAGCAGACCACCCAGCTGGGCGTGTACCTGCAGGACCAGATCCGCTGGGCCGACCGCGTCTCGCTGGTGCTGGGCGCACGCCGCGACCACGCGCGCAGCAAGACCGAAGGCCTGCCCAGCCAGACCGACAACGCCACCACCTACCGCGCCGGCCTGATCGGCGAGATCGGCGCGGGCGTCTCGCCGTACATCAGCTACAGCGAGTCGTTCCTGCCGGTAACCGGCCAGGATCTGTACGGCCGTGCGTTCAAGCCGATGCAGGGCGACCAGTGGGAAGGCGGCATCAAGTGGCAGCCGGCGTCGAACATGCTGGTCACCCTGGCCGCCTATCGCATCACCGAAACCAACCGCCAGACCAACGATCCGGACAACGTCTTGAACGTGATCCAGACCGGTGAGATCGAATCGAAGGGCGTGGAAGTCGAGGGCCAGTTCCAGTTCGCGCACGACATCACCCTCACCGCGGCGTACTCGCGCAACAAGGCCGAAGTGACCAAGAGCAACTTCGCCATGGAAGTGAACCAGCGCCTCAACGACACCCCGCAGGAGCTGGCCTCGGTATGGCTGGGCAAGGCCTTCCAGCTGGTCGACGACGCGCGCCTGCGCCTGGGCATCGGTGGCCGCTACGTGGGCAACACCCAGTCGCTGGGCTACGGTGGTTTCATCCGCACGCCCAGCTACACGCTGGTGGACGCGCTGGCCGAAGTGCAGGTGACCGACTGGACGATGGCGCTGAACATCACCAACCTGGGCGACAAGAAGTACTTCGCCCCGTGCCGTAATTTCGGTGACTGCTTCACCGGCAACCCGCGCACGGTGACCGGAACGATTTCGTACCGGTTCTGACGGTGTGCCGGGCGTGGCCCGGCACTACCGTGTCCGTACCCTCTCCAGCCGCCGCCAGAGAATTCAATGCAACGTTCCGCCATCAAAGCCTGGTTCCTGGTCCACAAGTGGACCAGCCTGGTCTGCACCCTGTTCCTGCTGCTGTTGTGCGTGACCGGCCTGCCGCTGGTGTTCGGCGAGGAAATCGCCCACCTCAGCGAACCGCACGTGGACAACCCGCAGCCGCAGGCCGCGCATCGCAACCTGGATGAACAGGTGCGCACCGCCGTGGCGCAGTACCCGGGCAACGTGCCGCTGTTCGTGGGTTGGGACTGGGACGGCCACACGGTGTACGTCAACACCGGCACCGAGCCGGCCACGCCGCCGCCGCAGATGAAGACCGCACTGCTCGATGCCAGCAGCGGTGAGGTGTTGCCCGCGCCGCAGTTCAACGAAGGGGTGATGTACTTCCTGTACCGGCTGCACACCGACCTGTTCCTCGGCCTGCCCGGGATGCTGTTCATGGGCGCGATGGGCCTGCTGTTCGCCGTGGCGATCATCTCCGGCCTGGTGCTGTACGGCCCCTTCATGCGCCGCCAGCGTTTCGGCACCCTGCGCACCGGGCGCAGCCGCCGGCTGGCCTGGCTGGACCTGCACAACGTGATCGGCGTGGTCACCCTGGGCTGGGCGCTGGTGGTGGGTATCACCGGCGCCATCAACACGATTGCGAAGCCACTGGAAACCGCCTGGCAGAGCCAGCAGCTGGGCGAGTTCGCCGCGCGTTACGCCGGCCAGCCGCGTCCGACCACGCTGGCCTCGCTGCAGGCCGCGGTGGACACCGCACGCGCTGCCGAGCCCGGCATGCGCCCGGCGTTCGTCAGCTTCCCCGGCACCGGCTACAGCGGCGACCACCACTATGGCGTGTTCATGCAGGGCAACACCCCGCTCACCGAACGCCTGTACCGCCCGGTGCTGATCGATGCGGGCACCGGCGAACTCACGGCCCAGCCGCAGCTGCCCACCTACATGAGCGTGCTGCTGCTCAGCCAGCCGCTGCACTTCGGCGACTACGGCAAGCTGCCGTTGAAGATCCTGTGGGCGCTGCTGGACCTGCTCACCATCGCGGTACTGGTCAGCGGCCTGTACCTGTGGTTCAAGCGCGGCAGCACCGAAGCGCGGGTAACCGAGATCGAGCGCGCTGAAAAAACCGGGGGTGCGGCATGAGCCGGACGCCTGCGCCCAATGGCAGCCCGTTCACGGCGCCAGCGTGGATCGCCGCGGCAAGCCTGCTGGGGCTGGTCAGCGCGCTGGTTGGCGATGGCGTGTTCGACGTCGTGTCGTGGGTCGTCTTCGCCGCATTGATCGGCCTGGTAGTGCGCGCCTGGGTGAAACGCACCCGGTGACGGGGTGATCCGGGCTCGCGGTGCCGACCAACGGTCGGCACTACCGGTCGGCATTGCCCGGTCGGCCCCCGGCCCCGTGGCGGGCGAAGTTGAGTGCCGCCGGCGATGCTTCATCTGCGCGCAGGCACAGCTGCAGCTCGAACGTGGCCTCGCCCCCCGCCAACGGGTGATAGGCGACTTCCGCACTGCGGAACCCGGCCATGCTGGCGGGTACCACCGAGATGCCCGCCTCCACCGCGACCAGTGACAGCACCGCGTGCATGCCGTGCGCTTCCTGCACCACCCGCGGTGTGAATCCTGCGGCCGCGCACAGGCGCACGACCTGCGAATGGAAGCCCCTGCCCTCGCGCGCCGGCCACAGCACGAACGGTTCGTCGGCCAACATCGCGACCGTGAGATGCGCCTGCTCTGCGAGCGGGTGCGCGCGCGGCAGCGCGATCGCCAGGCGGTCGCTGTCGAATGCCTGCAGCCGCATGTCGTCGGCCTCGAACACCGGTGGAATCACCACGCCCACGTCGATCCGCTGTTCGCGCAGCATCTGGATCTGGCGTGCGGAGGTGGCTTCGATCAACTCCAGGCGAACGTCCGGGCTGCTCTGGCGGAAGCTGCGGATCACCCCGGGCAGGCGCCCGTACAGCGCGCTGCCCACATAGCCCAGCCGCACGGTACCGGTGCGCCCTTCAGCTGCATCGCGAGTGGCGACCAGCGCATGGTCGGCCTGCTGCAGCAGCAGGCGTGCCTCGGCCAGCAGCACTGCCCCGGCGGCGGTGAGCCCAAGGGTACGGTTGCCGCGCTGGATGAGCTCGCTGCCGATCTCGTCTTCCAGCTTGCGGATGGCCGCTGTCAGCGGTGGCTGCGACATGTGCAGGCGCGCGGCCGCGCGGTGGAAGTGCAGTTCTTCAGCAACAGCAACGAACTGGCGAAGCAGGCGGAGATCAACCATGGGCATGCATGCGCTGGACGGAAACCCCGCCAGTATGCCGTGCCGTTGACTACCTGCGTGGTTCCACCGCGGGCTGCGCGATGCGCGACCATTGCGCAGCAATGTCTTCGATGCTGTCGGCGGACGTGGCGCGCAGGTCGCGCGGGTAGGCCACATCGTCGGCCTCCACGCTGCGGGTTGCGTGGAACTGGCCGTTGCTGGCACGCAGGATCTAGCCGCCATCGCGGCAGGCCGTTGATGCCAGGAAGGCAACGCCCGGCGCGACCGCATCCGGGTGCAGCTCATCGGGCTCGCCCTCCACGCCCCACATGCGGGTCTTGGCCACCGGCGAGATGGCATTGACCACGATGTTGTGCGGTGCGCCTTCAGCGGCCAGCACGTTGACGATACCCACCGCTGCCATCTTCGCGGCCGCATACGCAGCCAGGCCCTTCTGCACGTACTGCGGATACAGCGCGCGGTCGGAGGTGGTCAGCACGATGCGGCCATGGTGGCGTGCCTGCATCGACGGCCACGCCGCCTCGGCCAGCCACAGCGGCGCCTTGGCCGCGATGGTCATCATGTGGTCGAAGCGGTCTTCCTCCAGCGCATCGATCTGCTGGTACTCCACCCACCCCGCGTTGTGGATGATGAAATCGATCCGGCCATGGCGGGCGACGATGTCGGCGATCAGCGCGCGGCAGCCGTCGCGCTGGTCGATCGCCGCGTGCGCGGCATGCACTTGCAGCCCGGTACCGCGCAGCAGGGCCACCGTCGCATCGATCCGCGCCGGGTCCTGCCCGCTTCCATCCAGCCCGGCGCCCACGTCATGCATGACAACCCGCGCACCGCGCGAGGCCAGCAGCCTGCTGTAGGCCAGGCCCAGTCCACTGGCTGCACCGGTAACCAGCCCAACCTGCCCTTCAAATGAAACATCGTCGTGCGTCTGCATCCGCACAGGATCGTGCCGACAGCATGCTCAGCGCCAATACCACCTGCAGCAGTCCACGATACAAACCGCGTATCGCCCTTGAACGAATCACCGCAACGGCTCCACCACCACCGCCGTGCCATAGCACAGCACCTCGGTCAGCCCGGTCATGATGTCGGTCGCGTCGTAGCGCATGCCGATGATCGCGTTGGCCCCCAGCATCCGTGCATGCTTGGCCATGTCGCGATAGGTCTCCTCGCGCGCCTGCTCGCACAGCTCGGTATAGATGGTGATGTTGCCGCCGAACAGCGTCTGGATACCGCCCAGGAAATTGCCGACGATGGAGCGCGAGCGCACGGTGATGCCGCGCACCACCCCCAGGTTGCGCGTGATCCGGAACCCGGGCAACTCGAAGGCGGTGGTCACCATCGAATCATCAAGGCGCGGCCCGGTCGGCGGGCGTGCGGCGCTGTTGTAAGGATCTGCCATGGTTGCCTCGTTGCCCGGGGGGTCTGCCCGGATGGTGGGAAGGTCAATGCGCCTGTGGTCGTCGCGGCCTGAGTATCCAGAGTAAGCATGTCTGAACCAATACCGCCAACCAAAGTGCGCAATACACCGCAACTGTAAGAAGCCGCCGCGATCAGGCACCTCGCAACTGTATGGCGCTGTGTGCTCACGCCCGCACCCTGTAACGACCCGTGGTCGCCGGCTTCTCCACCCGCGCGTCGGTGTCGAGTTCCTGGAAACCGGCTGCCAGCAGCCCTGGCATCATTTCCGCCAGCCAGTCGATGAACACCCGCAGGCGGTGGGTCACGTGCCGGTTATGCGGATACACCACGTGGAACGGATACAGCGCCGGCCGCCAGGCCCGCAGCACTTCCACCAGTGCACCGCTGGCCAGTGCAGGCGCGGCGGCATAGCTGAAGGTCTGGACCAGCCCCAAGCCCGCAATCGCCGCGGCCAGGTGGGCGTTGCTTTCATTGATGCCAAGGCGGTGCCCGCCCTTGATCTCCACACTTCCCGCATCACCCCGGAAGCGGAACGGCACGGCGCGCCCGGTGGAGCTGAGCACGTAGCTCACCAGCCGGTGCCCGTTGCGAAGTTCTTCGGGGTAGGCGGGCACGCCATGCGCTTTCAGGTAGCCCGGGCTGGCGCAGGTGATCAAGGTGGCATCGCCAACATGGCGCGCAACCAGCGATGAATCGTCCAATGGCCCGCCGCGGATCACGCAGTCGGCGTTCTCACCAATCAGGTTCACCGGCCGGTCGGAGACGCCCAGCTCGATGCGGATATCCGGGTACCGCGCCATGAACGCCGGCAGCGCGGGCACCAGCACGTCGCGTGCGGTCGACCCGCCAACGTCCACGCGCAACAGTCCCCGCGGCGTGCCTCGCGCGGCACTGAACGACGCATCGATATCCTCCAGGTCACGCAGCAGACGACCTGCCTTCTCGTAGTAGTCCTGGCCCTCGGCCGTGACCGATACCCGCCGCGTGGTCCGCTGCAGCAGGCGTACGCCCAGATGCGCTTCCAGCTCGCGCACCAGCTTGCTGAGCGTAGCGGTGGGCATGTCCAGGGACTCGGCGGCGCGGATGAAGCTGCCCGCTTCGACGACCCGGGCAAAGGCACGGATGGCGGAAAGTTGGTTCATGCGCCCATTATGCACACACATGCATAGTGATTATCATTAATCCATCTTTATCCACCAATCGGCCAAGCCTATCGTTCTCCCAACAGCGGCGGGAATCCTCCCGCTCGTCCAACGGAGAACATCATGAGCACCCCCCTCCTTACCGGTAAGATCGCCCTCGTCACCGGCGGCACCTCGGGCATCGGCCTGGCCAGCGCCCGCCACCTCGCGTCGCTGGGCGCCACTGTCTTCATCACCGGCCGGCGCCAGGCCGAACTGGACGCGGCCGTCGCCGCGATCGGTCCGGCCGCCACCGGGATTCGCGCTGATGCGGCGCTTCCCACCGACCTGGACACGGTCTACGCCCGGATCGCCACGCAGGCTGGCAGACTGGATATCCTGCACGCCAACGCCGGTGGCGGCGACATGCTGCCGCTGGGCGCGATTACCGAAGAGCACTTCGACCGCATCTTCGCCACCAATGTCCGTGGCGTCCTGTTCACCGTGCAGAAGGCGCTGCCACTGCTGGTCGATGGGGCATCGATCATCCTCACCGGCTCTACCGTGTCCATCCAGGGCACGGCCAACTTCAGCGTGTACAGCGCCAGCAAGGCAGCAGTGCGCAACTTCGCCCGTTCCTGGGCGCTGGACCTGAAGGAGCGCGGCATCCGGGTCAACGTAGTCAGCCCCGGGCCAATCCGCACCCCCGGCCTCGGCGATCTGGTGCCCGACGACGCCCGTCAGGGTCTGTTCGACCACCTGGCAGCGCAGGTGCCCCTGGGACGACTGGGCGAACCGCAGGAAGTGGCCAACGCCGTGGCATTCCTGGCCTCTGACCAGGCGAGCTTCGTCAACGGCATCGAGCTGTTCGTGGACGGCGGCATGGCGCAGGTCTGATCCTGTGCGGCTGCAAGCTCGGCATCGCGCGCGGTCGGGTCAGCGCTCGCGCAGCGATTCAGTGGTGTGCTGCTGCAACGGGCTGAGCAGGTAATCCCGGCACCCCGGGCACGGATTCGAAACGAAGCGGTTGGCCGCTGCCTATCGCCTCGGCCAGTGCGCGTTGGCCAGCGCCTCGGTGGCTCTACTCCGGTGTCCCACGTTCGACCGCTTCCATTGCATCGGCGAATTTCGCCATCAGCCGCACCAGGTCCGATACCTCCTGCGGCTCCCATGATTCGAAGATGACCCTACCCATCCGCTCGCGCGCGGCGTCCAAGCGGTCAGTCATCTCCTTGCCTTTGGGCGCAATGGTGGCCTCGCGGATCCGGCGGTCCTGCGGATTGCCCTGGCGGGTGATCAGTTCCATGGTTGCCAGCTTGGCCACCTGCCGGCTGATGGTCGTGTAGTCGCGACCCAACCGGTCAGCCAATTCGACCACCCCGATCGGCCCGACCCGCTCGATCACCACCAGCAGCCGGAACAGAGCCTGGTCCAGCTTCACCCCCGCTTCCTGCAGGAGTCGCTCGTCGTTGCGCGGGCGGTTCATCACGCTGACAAGGCTGACCATGGACAGGTGCAGCGACTTCAGCTCGGTCGAAATATGTGTATCTTGCACTCTCTTTTTCGCAGGCATAGCATCCCCTCCAGATACGTGCATATTACACATACTTGGAGAGAACGATGGGTAACGCCCCTGATGTTGTGATCTGTGGCGCCGGTGCCGCTGGTTTGACCCTGGCCATTGAACTGGCCCGGCGTGGCGTGTCCTTCAGGCTGCTGGAGCAGCGCGACCAGCCGTTCCATGGCTCGCGCGGCAAGGGCATCCAGCCCCGCAGCCAGGAGGTGTTCGAGGACATGGGGATCCTCAACCGGTTGTTCGCTACCGGCGGGCCGTACCCCCTTTCGCGTACCCACAATGCCGATGGCAGCAGCACCGACGGCGCGGTGCTGGAAGCTGCGCTGGCTACCCCCGCCGAGCCTTATCGCCAGCCGCTCATGGTGCCGCAGTTCCTTACCGAAGCCGTGATGCGTGAGCGCTTGGCCGAACTGGGCCATGCCGTGCAATTCAGCCACACGTTGCTCGGCGTCGATCAGGATGGCGAAGGTGTCCACGTCCGCATCGCCACGCCCAGCGGCGAGCAGACGATCAGAACCCGTTACCTGATCGGCGCCGACGGCGGCCGCAGCTTCGTGCGCCAGTCATTGGCGATTCCTTTCCCGGGCCAGACCCTGGGCGTTCGCGCCGTCGTCGCCGATATCGTGCTGCAGGGTCTGTCCCGCGATGCGTGGCACAACTTCAACGAGCACGACATGGCACGCCGCATCTCGCTGTGCCCGCTCATGGGCACGGACATGTTCCAGTTGCAGGCACCGGTGCCGCTGGAGGTCGAGGTGGACCTGTCCGTTGAGGGCTTGGCCGCGATGGTGCACGCGCGGACAGGGCGCGATGACATCACGGTCGAAGGCGTCTCGTGGGCTTCCGCGTACCAGATGAACGCACGCCTGGCAGATCGGTATCGCGTGGGCCGGGTGTTCCTGGTGGGCGATGCGGCGCATACCCATCCCCCTACCGGCGGCCAGGGACTGAACACCAGCGCGCAGGATGCATACAACCTGGGCTGGAAGCTGGCGTCCGTATTGGAAGGCGCGCCGGAGGTACTGCTCGATACTTACGAAGAAGAACGCAGGCCCGTTGCGGCGGCAATGCTCGGTCTTGCTACCAGGCTTCTCGAGCACGCCCAGCGCGGCGACAACCGGCGTGGTCGTGAGGTGCAGCAGCTCGACCTGGGGTATCGGGCGTCTTCGATTACGCTGCCGGCCGAATCGCGCGAGGGGCGCATCGAGCCCGGCGACCGCGCGCCTGATGCACCGCTGCAGGGCGCGGGCGGGCAACCCATCCGATTGTTCGAGGTACTCCGCGGTATCCATTGGACGCTGCTGGGCCATGCGGCCGACCGAATCGCTGCGCCGCCGCGCGCCGGCCTGCACGTACACCTCATTGGGCCGAAGGGCGACCTGCGCGACGGCGATGGGCATTTCCAGCGCGCGTACGGACTTGGGCCGGACGAGTGGGTGCTGGTGCGCCCCGACGGCTATGTTGCCGCTGTTGCGGACGGCGGGCGACTTGCCGATCTGGTGTCACATCACGCGGCCTGTTCGCCCTGATTACTTCGCCGCCGGTGCCGTGGAGGCCGCTCTGGGCTTGGAGTACCAGAGCGCATTGACGATGATCCAGCGCTCTCCGAAACGGCCCATGTGGAAGTAGTCCACGAACCAGGGCGTCTCCAGCCGCACCGAGGCCGCGTTGCCGGTAACGTCCAGCACGCGGCAGGTACGGTCCCACTCCGCCTTGGGCGTCTTCAGCGCGCCCTGGCGGGTCAGGCCCACCAGCTCTTCCTTGCTCATGCGGCGCAGGCCAAGCCGCTCGTCCGGGGTTTCGCCGAGCACCATCCGCTTGGCCAGGTCTGGATGCAATGACCGCGCTACCCGCTGGGGATCGGCTTCCAGCTGGCCATCCACATAGTCAAAGCAGGTCGCCTCGATAGCGGCTACGGTGGCGGCATCAGGTGCCGCCGGGGTATTTGCGGTGGCGGCAGCGGCAAACAGCAGGGCAAGTGCGGACATGGAATCCCCAAGAGAGTGACAAGGTAGTCAACAGGTGACGCATCCAACGATTGGATCGATGCCGCTACGGCGCGCCAGGTCGGACCACCTTGCAGTGATAACACCCGCAGGTTGTGCCGTCGACGTTGTACCAGGAATGCGCGCCACCATGTGCCTCGCAATCCCTGCCTTTACCCGCGAAACCCAGGTTGATCTAGAACCAGGGCAGGTGCTGCCTGATGGCAGTCCTCCAACGGTAGGGCGAAGGCCTAGCAGCCAGGACCAGTCGCCGGAATACTTCCAACATGACGAGGGGCAACAGCCAGCTTGCCCACAGCAGGCACGAGATGAGCGTTCCGCTTGGCGCCAGGCCTGAAGCAATGGCTACCGGCAACATCAAACGGAACAGGACGGGCGCCAGGGTCACCGCATAGTTGCGGATCATCCACGTCCTGTGCCGCTCCACTCGGCCACGGTGGATCGCGATCATGGCCAACAGCGCCGTGGTCAACCACGCCAGGGCGGTACCGGCAAAACCAATCTTGATGGAAAGCGGTGCCGGGGTGGTGGCGATCAATCCGGCCGCCGCTGCGCTGGCCGTGAGGACTCCACCGAAGTAGAGATACCCAACCCGCCGATGCAGTGCGGGACGCTCCCACCACCAGCGTGCCAACAGCTGGATCGGCCCGGTCACGATGGCCACCACGCCGCCAGCCAGGTGCAGCCACAGCCAGCCATGGCGATCCACGAAGCGGCCGTACGCGGGGCTGTCCAGAAGCCCGTACTTTGCATACGCCGCCATCAGGAATTCGGCCGATACCACCACGATGATCAGCCAGGTGACGACCACGAATGCGGCTTTCAACACTGTGTCCCGGCGCGATGGCATCAGCGTCTCTTCCGGTTGAGCTACTGTCGAGCCGCCAATCTAGCCAACTCCGACAACCCGTTCAATCCATGCAAGGCGATGGGCATCGGCGGTGTCCCTTCGCACCGCTGCCAGCCCGTCGGCCCGGCCAAAGGCATGCAGCAGCAGCGGTCCAAGGTCGACCAGGGGCGATTTCGCCAGCCCCATCTCGTGCAGCAGGGCGAACGAACGCCCCTCGAACTCGCCGAGCAGCTCGGAGCCGTAGCGCGCCGCGTGGCTGATACCGGACAGATACAGGGCCTTGAACACTTCCTGCTCCGGCCACTGCAGTGCCATCCGCAGCGGCCATTCGATCAGGTTGCGCTCGCCCCACAGATCCTGCTTCCGCGTGACCTCGTTGGCGACCAGGGACAGCGTCAGTGACTGCGCCAGCGCGCCCAGATACGGCTGCATCTGTTCCGCCGTGGGCCGCGTGTAGATCGCATCGTGCGGCGCGCTCTGTACGCCGCCCAGGCGTGCAAGCACCCTGCCTTCCAGCTCCAGTATCGCGGCCTCCAACCCTGCCCTGTCCGACGACACCGCTTCGCGCCCGATCAATGCCACGCGGGCGGTATCCCAGATGCCTAGATCGACCGTCCAGCAGTTCCCTGCCTCACCAATGGAACCGAGTACCAGCAGATCCGTACTGGACGCGAACCCCGCCGCGGTTTCGCGTTCGCCGGCCTCGTCCTGCGCACCGAACAGCACCGGCCCGCCACCCCTGACCACTGCGGCCAGGCAGTGGGCGTGCAGGGATGTCCACTCGTAGGCGCTTTCCGCCAGGTACAGCGGAATGGCGCGACTCAGGCGCCCCAGTTCATCTTCCCGTTGTTGTTCCGCGCGCTCTTCGCCGCTCATGACCTTGCCCAGCATCAGGAACGTCACCTTGCGCGCACTGTCGGGCTTGTTCGCAAACAGCCACTGCGGCTCGCGCAGGCCGTAACGCCAGATCGGAAGTTCGAACGGCATGTTCGCGATCTGCAGTTCTTCCGTGTCGATCGGCCGCGATGATGCACCCGCTTCCCGGCGCGCCTCGTACTGGCTGGCCATTGCATCCAGATGCTGCTTGAACGGCGGAATGTTGAGCGCGTACAGGCGATGCAGCAGCGCCTCGCCCTCGTCCAGGCGATCAAGATGGAGATAGGCCTGGACCAGGTTCATCCCGACCTGCGGCCCATGCGTTTCCGGGTCGTAGGACGGACCGATGAGGTCCACCAGTTCGACGATCCTGCCGGCATTGCCGAGGTCGCCTGAAATGACCAGCAACACATCGGTGCTGTGCGCTGCCTGGGCGAGAACGCTGCGGAACTGGTCCAGCGCTGCCGGGACATCCTGCTTCGCAAGGCTTTCCCGCCCCAGATAGAGGCTGGCGCGCCAGCTGCCCGGCAGGGCCGCTGCCTGTTCCAGTGCTGCCCGGTAGGCGGGCTCACCACCGCGCTCGCGCTGCCGTGCAAGCCACCAGCCCAGGCCGTTGTCCTGGTTCGGGTCCAGTTGCAGCGCCTTCCACAACGTTGCATCAGCCTGATGCTCGTCGCCACGGCCTGCCTGCACCTTCGCGAGGTTGGCAAGGAGCGTTGCGGTCTCACCGATCCTGCCGATTGCATCGCGCAGCACCTGCCCGGCCTGCTCGAAGCGTTCCTGCTGCATCAGCACGATCGCGCGGATGACGTGCGCCCGTTCCACGATGGGGTCGATCTCCAGCATCCGCTGGGACGCAGGATCAACCTCGGCGGCGAACCCGTCGTCCAGCGCATTGAGGATGAGTTGGTAAAGCTCGTTGGGCTGGTCCCACATCGCCTTGATCTGGGGCAACAGCATGTTGTCGCGCCAGTCGGCCCGGGTGACCTGCAGTTCCCGGCCGTGGGCGTCGTACACGGTGATGAGCTGGGCTTGCGCTGCCTCCGCCGGAGGCGCTGCAGGCTGGGACACGGCTAGCGGTGGTTTGGCGCTGGCGGGCTTGCCGGTCAGGCTCTGCATCAAACGCTTGAACATCGTTCCTCCATGGGCTGGGCGCAGGCCATTCTGCACCAATCCTGCGGCGGCTGAACCGTTAAGCATCTCCCCTGGTCGCGCGGTGTGCGGCTCTGGATGGATCCCAACACGGCACGATTCGTGTGACCATTACTGGCCTGAAGACCTGCTTGAACCCCATGCGCCAACTGTCCGATCCCGCCCTGCTCCGCGATATCGCCGAGATCGGCCGCATCGCGGCCGTGCCACGCATCCTGGAAACGGTGGCCCACATCACCGGCTGCCGGTTCACGGCCATTGCCCGGGTGACCGATACCACCTGGACGGCGTGCGCCACCCACGACACCCTGGGCTTCGGCCTGGTGGCGGGCGGCCAGCTGGTGCTGGAGACCACCATCTGCGATGAGATCCGGCAGTCGCCCAAGCCGGTGGTGTTCGCCCATGCGAGCCTGCACCCGGTCTACTCCACCCACCATACCCCGCGCATCTATGGGCTGGAGAGCTACGCCTCGGTGCCGATCCACCGTCCGGATGGCAGCTTCTTCGGCACCCTGTGTGCGATCGATTCGGCGCCTGCCACGTTCGATGAGCTGCATATCCAGCGCTCGATGGAACTGCTGGCCGAGCTGGTCGGCAATTACCTCGATACCGAAGAACGCCTTGAACTGGCGTCAGTGGCGCTTTCCGATGCGCAGCAGGTGGCTGAGCTGCGCGACCAGTTCATCGCAGTACTGGGCCACGACCTTCGCAATCCGCTGCAGTCGATCAGCATCGTGACCGAAACACTCGAAGCTGCGCCGCATACGGATTACCAGCAGCGCATGTTCGACCACATCACGGCCAGCGTGAATCGCATGGAGGGGTTGGTAAGCGATGTGCTCGACTTCGCGCGTGGCCGCCTGGGTGGCGGCATTCCCGTGGCATTGCGCAGCGCCGACGGCTTGGCGGCCGACCTGCAGCACGTGGTGGACGAGGTGGCGAACGCTACCGGGCGTTCGGATATCGCGGTGCGGATGGAGATCAATGGAGCGGTGGTGTGCGATTCCAACCGCCTGGGCCAATTGCTGGCCAACCTGCTGACCAATGCCGTGCAGCATGGCGATGCCGCTGCGCCGATCGCGCTGGAGGTACAGGCCGCTTCAAGCGGACTGGTATTGACCGTGCGCAACGGCGGGCATATTCCCGCCGAGCGACTGGCGACCATTTTCAGGCCGTTCTCGCGCGAGCAGGCGGAGCTGCCGCGGCCTGGCCTGGGGCTGGGGCTCTACATCGCCGCGGAGATTGCGCGGTCGCATGGGGGCACCCTGGTGGTGGCCTCGGATGAGGCCACCGGTACAGCGTTTACGTTCCGGATGCCGGGTGGCAGCGCCTGATCAGGATTTGATGAAGGCCAGCAGGTCCGGATTGATCACGTCGGCGTGCGTGGTCAGCATGCCGTGCGGGTAGCCCTTGTAGACCTTCAGGGTGCCGTTCTTGACCAGCTTCACCGACAGCAGCGCTGCGTCCGCGATCGGCACCACCTGGTCGTCATCGCCGTGCATGACCAGCGTGGGCACGGTGATCGCCTTCAGGTCTTCGGTCTGGTCGGTTTCGGAGAAGGCCTTGATGCCTTCGTAGTGGGCCTTGGCGCTGCCCATCATGCCCTGGCGCCACCAGTTCTGGATCACGCCCTGCGAGATGGTCGCGCCGGGGCGGTTGAAGCCATAGAACGGGCCGGTCGGGAAGTCCACGAACAGCTGCGCACGGTTGGCCGCAACACCGGCACGGATGCCGTCGAACACTTCGATCGGCAGGCCACCGGGGTTGGCCGCCGTCTTCAGCATCAGCGGCGGCACGGCGCTGACCAGCACCGCCTTGGCAACGCGCCCCTGTGGCTGGCCATGCCTGGCCACGTAGCGCGCCACTTCGCCACCCCCGGTGGAATGGCCGATATGTACGGCATTGCGCAGGTCCAGGTGCTCGAACACAGCGGAGGCATCGGCTGCGTAGTGGTCCATGTCATGCCCGTCGCTGACCTGTGCCGAGCGGCCGTGGCCACGGCGGTCATGGGCGATCACGCGGTAGCCCTTCTGCAGGAAGTACAGCATCTGGGTGTCCCAGTCGTCCGACGACAGCGGCCAACCGTGGTGGAAGACGATGGGCTGCGCATCGCGCGGGCCCCAGTCCTTGTAGAAGATGCGGACGCCGTCTTTGGTGGTGACGAAATTCTCGGACATGAAAGTGTTCTCCGGAGCGGGGGAAGGGGTGCGCGCCATCGCAAAACCCGGCAGCGCCATGACGGCCAGCGCCGAGGCACCGGCCTGGAGTGCCTGGCGGCGGGTGAGCATCAGCGTTTCCAACACGTTGGGGGGCATCGGTGAATCCTGCGCAGGGGCGGCACCTCACATGGAGCCAGATACCGGCAGGTTCACGCTTGTACGCCGTTGCTCTTCATGCCGATGCCGGGACTACCGGCGCCGGGGTTCCCACGCGAAGGACGCCGGTATCTGCAGGTCGATCTCCGTTCCGCGCCCGGAGCGTCCGCTCAGGATCGTCAAGGTGCCACCGGCGCGCGCAGCGCGCTCGCGCATGCCTTCCAGGCCCCAATGCCCGGCGACCGCCTCGGCCCCGTGGGGCATTCCAATCCCATCGTCGCTGATGCGCAGGTGGAAACCCTGGCGCCCATAGCTGACCAGGATCTGCACCTGCGCGGCGCGCGAATGACGGAATGCATTGAGCAGGGCTTCGCGGCCGATCATGTACGCCTCTTCGGCCGCGCAGGTCTGCATGGCGCGCGGCGTGCCTTCCACCACCAGGCGAACGGCCGGGGTCTCAAGGCCATGCGCCTCCTCCGCCACGCCCATCAGCGCAGCGCCAAGATCGCGCGCACGTTCCACATCGCCACGCAGGCCGCGCACGCGCTCACGGCCATCGGCCGCCACCTGCTCGGCCATGGTCATCGCCGCTTCCAGCTCCGCGCGGACCGGATCGGTGGGCGGCAGCTTGCGGCTGGACGCATGCAACCGCAGGATCAGTCCCTGCGTGCTCTGCAGCAGGGTGTCGTGCAGCTCGCGTGCGATCCGCTCGCGCTCGCGGTGACGCTCATCCAGGCGTGTACGGATGCGTGCCGCCAGCTGCCGCAGCCGGCCCAGGTACAGCAGCCACAGCAGGGCCGCACCCGCGATCACGCACAGCACGCGGAACCAGGCGGTTTCCCAGTAATGCGGTGCGACGTTGACCACCAGGCGGGCGCCCTGCTCGTTCCAGACCCCATCGTTGTTGCTGGCCGCTACCCGGAACACATACTGCCCCGAGGCAGGCGCGTTGTAGAACGCCGAGCGCGCGGTCGAGGCCTCGAACCATTGCGGATCGAAGCCCTCCAGCTGATAACGGAAGCGGACCCGCTCGGGAATTGAAAGACTCAGTGCGGTGAAGCGGATGCGCAGGTTCTTCGTTCCTGCCGGCAGCTCCACGGCGCCTGCATTGATCGGCACGTCGGCCCCATCCACCGCCACCGACAGGATCTCCACCGGCGGTGCTACGGGGTTGCGCACGATCTGCGCCGGATCCATCGACACCAGGCCGCTGGTCGTGGAAAACCACAGCCGCCCATCCTGGGTCCGCGCAGCGGTGGGCAGTGGCCGGAACTGGGCGGCGATGCCGGGCAACGCATCCAGCGCGTCGAAGCGCTCGTAACGCGGGGTGCCCTGCGCGTTGAACAGGCCGGCGATGTCGCCGTCGCGCACGTGCACCACGCCACGTGCACCGTTGAACCACAGGCCGCCTGCAGCATCGGCCACGATGCCGCTGATGCCACGCAGGTCTTCGCGCACCGCCGGCAGCACGTTGTGCAACCGGCCTTCGGCCACCCGCGCCAAGCCGCGCTCGCCGCCCATCCACATGCCCTGCGCGTCCTCGAACAACGCCGTGACGTTGCCCACGTCCAGCGGTTCGCCCGTCCATGGCGTGGAGAACACCCCGTGGTCGAGCACTGCCACCGCGTTGCGGGCAAAGCCCAGCCACAGCCGCCCGCTGGCATCGGTCTGCATCACCAGGGGCGAACCACCCGTGGGTAATCCAGGCCGGTCCTGGAAGTGTGCCCACTGCCCGTCCTTGAACCGGTACACACCCGGCGTGTTCAAGGACACCCACAGCGCGCCGTCCGGGGTGGTCGCGATGGCCTGCACGCCCGAGCGCGTCGCCACCGGAAGCCCGGAAACCTTCGAGAAGCGCTCGCCGTCACGGCGCCACACCCCGTCCGGCCCGGCCAACCACGTGGTGCCGGCGGCATCGCGGTGCATGGCGGTGATTCCCGCCGGCAGCGCCAGCGTCTGGCGTGTGGCCATGTCCACGCGCTGCAACGGGTGGTTGCGGGTGCCCACCAGCAGCGCGTTGCCGTCCGCGACCATGGCGAACTCCTGCGCACCTTCCGGCATCGGCACCTGCACCAGGTTGGCATGGCGGAAGCGATCCAGCCCGCGACTGCCGCCCACCCATACATTGCCCTCGCGATCCTCCAGCAACGGCTGCGCGTAATCGGAGCTGAGCCCGTCCACCCGGCGGAAGCGTTCCACCTCCGCCTGGTTGCGTTGCGGTGAGCGGCGAACCAGCCCGGTCCCCAGCGTGGTCGCCCACAGCACGCCGTCGCGGTCGAACAGCAGCCCGGCCGATTCCACGGCATCGCCCTGGCCGGACAGCGGGCGCACACCGCCGTCCGCTTCGGCCACCCAGATGGCTCCGTCCGGCGCCTGGGCAATCTGGCTTACCCGGCCCACGCGCGCCGGCACCCGTTCGAATGCGCTTGCCCCGCGCCTCAACACCACCATGCCGGCCTCGGTGGCGATCCACAGCGTGCCCTCGCGATCGGTGAACAACGTCCGCGCCTGTCGTCCCGGGTAGCCCATCGCCTGCGTGGGCCGTACCCAGCGCTGGCCCTGCAGGAAGAGCGGGCCGGTAAAGGTGGCGGCCCACAAGCGGCCCTCGCCGTCTTCGGCGAAACGGAACACGGTGCTGGTCGGCAGCCCCGCCGCTGAACCGTAGTGGCGCAGGCCCGTGCGCTCGGCCCGGCTCACCCCGCCATAGCGGAAGCCCACCCACAACCCGCCATCATGGGCGGCGTACAGGGTCGACACACTGGTCGCGGGAAACGCGTCATCGCCGGGCGGCACGAAGCGCGTGAAGCGCACGCCATCGAAGCGGTACAGGCCTATCTCCGTACCCAGCCAGAGATAGCCATCCGCCGTCTGCGCCAGCGCGGTCACCTGCCCCGGTGCGCCCTGGTTGACCGTCCACGCGGTGTGGTGGAACTGCCCCACCGCCCGCGCGGGGTCCAACGCCGCAGCATGGCCGCCCAGCAGCAGCAGGCACGCGCAGGCGATGGCCCGGAATGTGATCGTCATGGTCAGCCCCTGCGCGTCGGGGCCATCATACAAAAACACCTACCGGCAAGGCGCACCGTCGCACGGCTGGCACCCCGACGGGACGGCAGCGCGCGCGTAGGCCGTGGGCGTGCAGCCCAGGCTGCGGCGGAACCAGCGCACGAAGTGGCTCTGGTCGTAGAAACCCAGCGCACTGGCAACCTGGCAGACGCGCTGCCCCTCGGTACGCAGCAGGTGCCGGGCGCGCTCGATGCGCCGCATGCGCAGGTATTCCATCGGGCTCAGCCCGGTCTGCTCGCGGAACGTACGGGCAAAGTGGAAACGGCTCATGCACGCCGCCCCGGCAATGGCGCTGAGCTGCAGGGGTTCGGACAGGTTGGCCTCGATGTAGTCGACCGCCCGCCCCACCGCGCGCGAAGGTGCGCCCGGCACGGGTTCCACGGCAGATGCCGGATGGTTGGCATGCATTGGCTCGGACCTCGCGAAATCCACCCGTGCATGCTGTGCCTGCAGCGCGCCCCGCCCAAGCCCCGATTGGCTGGGCGCACGACTACTCTTTAGGGTGAGTGCCCTTGCTGTCGTCGCTGCCGCGCCGCGACGCCGGCCGCTCCAGCACCCGTCGACCGAACAGCACCGCATCCACCGAATACGCGCCCGGACCCAGTAACAGCAGCGCCAGCAGCAGTCCGGCCAACGGCCAGCCGTCCAGCGCGGCATCCACCCCGGCCAGGACCAGCGCCACTCCTATCCCCAACGGAAGCAGCCCGCCGAACGCGATCAGGGCGGCGGCGAGCCACGCCCACGCGATCAGGTCGGGAGGTGGCAGCGCCCCGCGCAGGCCCCACGGGCCTACCAGCATCAACGACAGCACCAGGCGAAACAACAGCAGGCCCACGCCGGGCGTGCGGTCGGGAAAGGTTGCGTACAACAGCTGCACCGGGGCGCCTCCAGCGTCGATCTGGCTGACGCCATTGGGGACCCATCGGCGCCGGCGCGCATGCCTCGAAAGAGTAATACGCCCCTCCCCCGCGGGTGGCCCCGGATCACGCTCAGCGCGCGTAGGTCCGCCAGTAGAGAACGCGGTCGCCGTCCTTGTTGGTGGCAATGAATACCGCCTTGTCGTATTCGGTATCGCATTGCAGGAACCGGTAAGAGCGTGCGAGCACGCGATCGCCGGGCCACCACAAGCGGTTGAAAGCGGCGGGCGCCGTCTGCGCATGGGCCACCGGTCGGCAATCCGGCGGGAGATTCAACCCGGTGCCCGGCGGCATGAAGAACGAAAGCTGGCTCGTATTCGAATCGAGGTCGTGCACCTCACGTAGATTCGTCGCATCGCGGGGAACCCATGCGGGAACCCATCCCTTCCCGATCATCTCGGCCTCGTCCGCCTCCTCCAGGGTGTCGTAGGCACTATCGATCACCAGGCTGCAGCCCGCCACCATCAAACAGAGCATCAACAGCGTGACAAGTCTCACGATATTCCTTCCTTGAATGGATGGCGGGGCGCCGAAGCGGGTTGATCACACCGGCATTTGTTATCTTGCCCGCCGACAACCCTCCTTTCTGGAATCATATGCCCCGCAAGCCATCCGCATCCCTCTCCCCGCAGGCCCTGCTGCGGGCAGCTACCAAGGAGGCGTATGAGCGCGTCACCCTGCTGCTGACCACCAGCTTCGACGATTTCAGCCCGGAACAGCAGCGCCGGCTGCGCGCCCTGCTGGGCAGCGAGGGAGCCGCCAACCCGGCCAACCCGGCCAAGCGGGCCAAACCCGCCAAGGCAGAACGCAAGGAACTGCCGCCGCGTTACTGGCTGCCGCATACCCAGGAAACCTGGTCCGGTCGCGGGCGCGTGCCGAACACCTTCCTCGCCTGGGAGGGCACCGTGGCCCATACCGAGTGGAAGAAGCACCACCCCGATGAGCGCTTCCCGGCCTATCCGGGCTGAACGCGAAGATGAGCGGTGACATGAAGATGCGCAGGGCCGTGGGAACGCACGGCACCCTGCATCGCATCGAGGGCCTGCAGAAGCGCCACGATACGCAGCAGTCCCTGCCTACCCTGCTTTGCGACAGTGAAGGGTGCGGCGCCCCGGTCAGGTTTGTGGCGGCGGACCCTTCCTATATCGCCCTGGCCAAGGGCGCCGAGCACCAGCCGGGCTGCCGGTACAACGCCCCCGGCCGCTTGCAGGCCATTCTGGCCGCCGGTTCGGATCCTGAGTTCCTGCCTGCGCTGGACGACGGCCGGCACGAGCTGCGCCTGCTGTTGCTGCAGCAGGCGCTGAAGCGCGGCGGCATCGAGCAGCACACCCTCGACGGCTGTCTGGGCACCCTTGCCGACCTGCTGGTGCTGCGCGTGATGTGTGAAAGCGACGACCTCGTGGCCTCGCAGGTCACCCTGCGCCTGGGCAAGAAACGCGTGGACTGGGAAAATTTCTTCTACGACCAGGAACGCTACGACCAGGCTTGGGAGCGTATTGGCACCGGGACTACCGACCTGCCGATGGCGCTGGTCGGCACGGTCAGGTCGCACCGCTCGCCGCAGCCGGATTCGCTGTTCCTCAACTGCGCGCCGAAGTACCAGCACACCGGCGTGGCAGATCGCCGTGATTTCTACGAAGTCACCGTCGGGCATGCCGACGCCGCCTGGCTGAAGTCCTTCCCGGTGGGCGCGGAGATCGTGATGTTCGGGCTGTGGCGCCAGGGCCGAAGCAGCACGTCATCCCGGCCACACCCCACCGACCCGCGCCGGAGCATCACCAACGTCACCCACAAGCTTGCACTATGGCCAGGCTTCAAGCGGCAACTGGCCCTGGTTGAATGAACTGGAGAACGAACAGCATGCGCCGACCGACCCCGTCATCCCTGCTGTTCACGGCCCTGTCCTGCGCCTCGATCACCGCCTGTGCGGCGCCAACGCCACCGGCCACCACGCTGTTCACCGACGTCACCGCCACCCATGTGCCGGCCGATGCCGAGCTGCACGCCTTGGATGCGGCGCTGCTGGATGCCGACGGTGACGGCGACCTGGATGTCGCGGTGGCGGTGGAGAACGGCGCCAACCGGCTGTACCTCAACGATGGCACCGGCAAGCTCAGCCATACGCCCGGTGCGTTCGGTTCCATCGCGGGCGACAACGAGCATGTACGCGTGGCCGACTTCAATGGCGACGGCCACCTGGATGTGGTGTTCGTGGCCGAAGATACCGAGCAGCACAACCTGTTCCTGGGCGACGGCAAGGGTGGGTTCACCCGGGTAAGCGAACGCCTGCCCGCGACCAGTCAGGCCAACGCAGTGGCGGTCGGCGATGTGAACGGCGACGGCCTGCCGGACATCGTGGTGGGCAACACCACCGAGGGAAAGGAGGGCGTGGCGCAGCCCTTCTTGTGGCTCAATGACCGCGCACGCCCCGGGTGGTTCATCGATGCCAGCACCTCCCACCTGCCGGCCATCGACGTGCAGGCGCAGGGCATCGTGCTGGCCGATCTGGATGGCGATGGCGACCTGGACATGGCCATTGCCAGCCAGGATCCGATCAACCGGCTGCTGTTGAACGATGGCGGCGGACGCTTCACCGATGCCACCGACCGGCTGGGCAAACAGGTACCCACGGAGACCCGCGAAGTGCATGCCCTGGATGCCAACGGCGATGGCCGGCTGGACCTGGTGTTCTTCAACCTCACCAGCAACAACCGGGACTGGGACAAGGACCCGCAGACGCGGTTGCTGATCAACCAGGGCAACGCGCGCTTCAAGGATGAGACCCGTACCCACCTGCCCACCCACCGCTTCTCAAGCTGGGGCGGCACCGTGGTGGACTTCAACCACGATGGTCATCCCGACCTGGTGGTCAGCGCCATCGACGTGCCCGGTTTCGTGCCGCTCCAAGTACGTGCGTGGCAGAACGATGGGAAGGGCAATTTCAGCGACGTCACCGCTTCGGTGATTCCAGCCGCCACCGTGGGCCGCAGCTGGAGCATGGCCCGTGGCGATCTGGATGGCGATGGCAAGCAGGACCTGTTCATCGGTGGCTGGCAGTCGCAGGCGCGGCTGCTGCTCAGCCGCCCATAAGCCCCCCACATTCCCACGGCTTTCTTCACAGAACCTGCTCTATATTCCGGACCACGCCGCCGCTCGCTGCGGCTGGAACGGGAGGTTGATATGAAAGCCGCACGTCTGATTGGCATTGCCGCACTTACCGTTGCCGCGTTGGCCGCAGCCCCTGCCTGGGCCGATCCGCCCCACCATGCACGCGGCAACGGCCCGCCCCCGCATGCCGGCGGCCCGGACAAGCGCCACGCACCGCCGCCGGGATGGCAGAAGAAGGCCTGGCACCGCGGCGACCGGCTCAGCTGGTCGGAGGTGGACCGCCGTTACTGGGTTGACGACTACTCGCGTTACGATCTGCGCGAACCGGGCCGCGGCCATCGCTGGGTGCGGCAGTCCGACACCGAGTACCTGCTCGTTGAGATCGCCACCGGCGTGATCATCGACGCCCTGCGCCGCTGACGCGGCGCCCGTCCTACAGGTTGCCGCCCACGCGCGGCACCTTCAGGACATCTTGAAACACGGCATTCGCGGCTGCAGGCGGCGGGCCAACGAATAGCGAAAGAAGCAACGCACCCATTCGACCCAGGAAGGCCGGCATTCCAGTATTCGGTTTCACGCTGCTGCTCACTCCTTGAGTCGATCAATGCGGAATATCAATCAGATCTCTCGGCGGGGACCTACCCAACAGAATCTTGATCTCAATACCGGCCACCGCTTCAAGTTCAGCTTTCGCGGTCAGGTAGCGCTGCTCGTCTGTCCCACTCACCATGACTTCGATCAAGCCAAGTTCCGGACGACCACTCAGGCCGGTCACATCCGGAAAAAACTCTAGAGCCCTGGCGCTTGCCTTGCTCATGATGTCGCTGAATTCCTGCGCCGTGTAGGGGTAGCCTTGCTCGAACTCAACCCTCACATCGGTCCCGCGTACTCTGATGAGCTGGACAGGCTCCGTTGCAGGCCCCTTCAAACCTACCACCAGGTGCTGGTAGGGCGTTGACTCGATCGAAATGAAGGCCATCCTCTCTCGATATCGCTCCCGTAGGTCCTGGACATGTGGCATAAGCTCTGACTCGATCAGCAGCCGCTCCCTGGCAACTTCAAGGGAAACGCCGTTGGCCTCCATGTAAGCGCTTGCCTCAACGTCGGGCACATCGTTACCCAGCACCGGAGCACTGCGCGGCATCCCACCCGGCGCTCTGGAGGGTTCAGCGCTGCTCCGTGCATTGGCCGCTGGAGCCGGATTGCCCTCTTCAACCCGCTGGTCCTGCTTGCCACCACAGGCCGAACCCAGCGCAATCGCCGCGAGAACGAATGCCCGCCGCAGGTTCGGCCCGATGCCGTGCCACGCCATCATTCCGCTCCGTCAAGCGCATCCAGTGGGCGCTTGTGCGGCTCTTCGATGATCCGCTTGTTGAGAATGCGCACCGTGCCGACCATCAGCAGCCGCATGTCGCGAACGATGTAGTCAGCAAGCGCGTCATCACTGATGTCGTCGCCTTCGATATCCAGCCGGAACTCCTGGCCCTGGATACCACCACCGTTGCTGAACTCGATTTCGAAATCAAAGCAGACACGCTTTTCCATTCAAGCCTTCCGATCCATGCGGCCGAGGTCTGCCGGATTCTCGCACGACACCCCGGCCAGGGCGACCGTCGAATTGCCGCCCGCACTCGCACGCAGGTCACTTCGACTTCACCACTGCACAACGATCCCGGCGGTACGTTTCCTGCGCCTGCACCGCCTCTGGCAGGGCGCAAAACACTTCAGGAATCAACCATGCGTACATGCATCGTTCTGGGTCTGTCGCTGTTGGTCGCTGCGCCTGCATGGGCCGCCGACGTCACCTGTGAATCCAAGGGCCGCGGTCGAACCGAGTGCCCGATGGACACCCAGGGGGATGTGCAGGTCAAGCGGCAGCTGAGCAAATCGCCCTGCACCGAAGGGGTGACCTGGGGCTTGAGCAAGCATGCCGTGTGGGTCGAACAGGGCTGCCGTGCCGTCTTCTCGAATGCATCCGATAGCGCGGCCGCAGCTCCCGCCGCCAGCGGGGGGCTGCCGTTGTTCAACGCCACCTGCCCCGGCGGCCTGGATGTCCATGGCGACCAGGGCGGCCCGGTGTACGTAAACGGCAAGGAGGCCACGCTGAAAAAGTCCAATGACAACTACTACGAAGCCAAGGACGCCGCCACGGGTACGGTCATCTCGCTGAGCAAAAGCCCGGATGGGTCGCTGTCGGTGTCTTACACCGGCCGCAAGGGCGCCAACGGCATCTGCCAGCTGCGGTGACCCGCGAACCTCACGCTTTGCGGGCGGACAGCAGGATGACCACGAACACCGGCAGTGGCGAGAGCATCATGATGATGCCCAGCCCGATGTTGGCGCCGCCGCCGGTGTTCATCCATCCATCGGCGTAGTACCAGCCCCACAGCGCAAGCGAAACCAGCAGCCCGGCGATGAAGCCTCGGCGCACGCGAGGTGGGCGGCGGATACCTACCCACAGCGAGAACAGAGCGAACGGTGCCAGGGCCAGAGCCGTGCGCACCCAGCGTGGCTGCAGCTCTGGCCCCATGCCAAACGTGCGTGAGCGCAGTGAATCGAGCACCCACTCAACGCCCCACACAATGGTGAGCGCGTAGACCACGGAAACCAGCAGCAGCGCTGCGCCGGGAATCCTTCTGGTATCAGACGGCATGGATGTCTCTCTGGATACATGCGGCAACATGCGATTCCAATGAAAGCACAGGCCGAAGTCTGCTCGCCACCCGCGATGCAACTGCCCCTCGTTCAGCCATCGGTGGAGCGGGTAACGCTCTCCCAGCGCACGAGGTCATCCAAGGCAGTCATGTGCTTCTCGCGAACCAGGGCCAGGGCATCGCTGCCAAGCAGCAGGTGCGCGGGGGGCGCTTCGCTGTCCATCAGGGCCAACATGGCCTGCGCGGCCTTCCGTGGGTCGCCGAGCTGCTTTCCACTGACCTCCTGCCGACGCTGGCGGATCGGGTCGAACACCGCGTCATAGTCGCTCAGGGTGCGCGGTGAACGCACCATCGAGCGGCCTGCCCAGTCGGTCCGGAAGGAGCCCGGCGCCACCGCCGTCACATGGATTCCCAGGTCACGGACTTCCTTGCCCACCGCTTCGCTGATGCCCTCCAGCGCGAACTTGCTTCCACAGTAATAGGCAATGCCCGGCATGGTGATGATGCCGCCCATCGAGGTGATGTTGAGGATCCGCCCCGCGCGGCGGGAGCGCATTCCGGGCAGTACGGCCCGCATCATCGCCACGGCGCCGAACACGTTGACGTCGAACTGCCGGCGCATCTCCGCCAGTGGCGATTCCTCCATTACGCCTTCATGGCCATAGCCGGCATTGTTGACCAGCACATCGATCGGCCCCAGTTCCGCCTCCACCGCGCCGACGACCGCGCCGATGGCCTGATCGTCGGTAACGTCCAGCAGGCGTGCATGGGCGCGCCCGGGCGCCAGCGCCTCGAACGCCGCGATGCCGTCGGCCTGGCGCAGCGTGCCAACCACCTCGTGGCCAGCGGCCAGGGCTTCGCGGGCGAGCGCAAGGCCGAAGCCGCTGCTCACACCGGTAATCAGAATTCGCTTGGGGTGCGTCATGGGGTGCTCCATCAGGGGATGGGGTGCACAATAGTTCCACCACCCGGTCCCGCTAAGGCGTAATTCACTCCGTTTATTGCCTAATCCTATGACACCCACCAACGCCATCTCCCACTCCGCACCGGCCAGCCCCCTGCCGCTGGCACCGCTTGTGCTCGCGTTGGCACCGGTGGAGGGCTACAACCTGACCGCGCTGCCAAGCGTGCGCGTGCTCCGCTCCGACCGCCCGCTTTCGCGAACCCCGGTGCTGTACGACCCGGGCATCGTGATCGTCTGCCAGGGCTGCAAGCGCGGCTACTTCGGTCAACGCACGTACGTGTATGACGCCAACCAGTACCTGGCCGTGTCCGTGCCGGTGCCGTTCACCATGGAAACGGATGCGTCGGCGGAATCCCCGCTGCTGGCGCTGTACCTGCACCTGGATTTTCCGCTTGCGGCCGAGCTGATGCTGGAGATTGAGCGCCACGGAATCAGCTCAGACGTGGCACAACCGCAGAGCATGATGTCCAGCCCATTGGATGACGACATGCAGCTCACCTTGGAGCGTCTGCTCCGCGCGCTTGCCGATCCCGTGGAATCGATCCTGTTCGGCTCCCAGCTGCTCCGTGAGCTGTACTACCGCGTGCTCACCGGCCCGCAAGGGGCCGTGCTGCGCGCGGCACTCTCCCAACAGGGAAGGTTCGGAAAGATTGCCAAGGCGCTTGAACGCATCCACTCGGACTACGACCAACCGCTGGATGTCGCACGATTGGCCGAGATCGCCGGCATGAGCACACCCTCGTTCCACAGTCACTTCAAGGCGGTGACCTGCACCTCGCCCATGCAGTACCTGAAATCAACGCGCCTTCATCAGGCACGCCTGCTCATGGTGCGCGAGGGCATGACGGCTGCTGCAGCCTGCCATGCGGTAGGTTTCGAAAGCACCTCGCAGTTCAGCCGCGAGTTCAAGCGGCTGTTCGGGCTGACACCTGCAAAGGAAGCACAGCGCATGCGCGAGAGCTTCGCCATTCCGCAGGCATGGCCCGGCGCAAGCTATGTTTCATCCCACTGACGGAGAGCGCCTGGAGGCCATCCGCCGTTTTCTTGGAAGGCCAATGTAAGGCTGCACAGCGAAGTGCGTCCCGTTGTACCCATCAAGGCGGTGGCCACCCGAGATGTCGGTTGTTTGGATGAAGTCTTTCGATGGGTCGACGCCTTTGACTTCTTCAATCCGTATGAAATCGACGACAGACAACAACTTGGCAAGTGCCTTTCTGGCAGCGCTTGCATCGTAAACACGTAGAGTCAGTTCCGAGGTCTTGATATCCGTACCACCTTCAAACTTGATTCCTGCAGCTGCCAGTTGGGCCGCCATCTCCTGTTGCGTTGCCAGCAGGAACTGAAGTGATCGCGGTGCCGACTGGGCAACGTAACGAGGATCCTTTGTGTAGCGGGCAAGTTGAGCCCGAGCATCGCCGGTGAATCGGACGACGACCTTGAAGGTCGGATAGTGCTCCATCCACATTCCGGCGAAGGAATCGGGGAGCTCTTTCTGAAGGCGCCGACTCAGCATCATTGCGTCATCTTGATTGATGGTTCGCGGTTTCGCTTGATCGATCGATAAGTTCATCTCTTCAGCGTACCCCTTGAGCCCGGCGTCGTCTGTCCGCGCATAGGCGTAAGGAGTAAGGAGGGCGGGGCCGGTCAGGGCCGCAATCAACGACAGGGATAGGGTTACGTACCGCATCGGTACTCCTTTCAATTGCTTGGGAGAGCAGATCCATGTTCGCAGAGCTTTTCCCGGATGCGTGCGGACAACTCCAACCATAGGCCGAATGACCCTCGTTGGACTTGCCCTGTCTCACAATTTTCTCCAGCGCCCGCCTCGCTTCCACCAGCGTCGCGTCCTGAGATTCGGCAGCGACAGCGCTCCGCAACGCGCGGATGGCAGCGTGCCTATCTCCGTCTGGCGACAGGTTGACTGATCAGATGCGCTATCGCGCAGCGCCATCCACATACGGCCGCGACTGCAGCATCACGATCTCATCGCCCACCACTGCCCACTCGATATCTTGATCCACCCCGCCCAGTGCCTGCTTGGTGGCCTTGCCCACCTTGGCCAGGCGCGCGATCAGCGCATCGGTAAGCACCTGGCGTGAGCCGGTGATGGGCACTTCGCGCACGCCGCCACCGGCCTTGGCCACCAGCTGGGTATCCTCGGCCGACCGGCTCAGCACCTGCACCGCCTTGGACCAGTCCGAATACATCACCTGTTCGGCCTGGCGCTTGCCCTCGACCACGCGGACGCCCAGCCCGCGCTTGGCCGAAATGTAGGTCGTGTGCTGGTGGGCGCGATCAAACGGATCGCGGGTGATCATCACCCCGGAACTGTCCGAGGGCGCCGCCAACTGCACCAGCACCGCCATGGCCACCGCATCCTGCTGCAGGCCCGCGGCGGTGCGCGCTTCGTAGGCCTCGAAGTTGTAGACCGAGGCCCACACCGTCTGTACGGCCTTGGCCACGGCATCGGCGCGGGTCACGTTGGGCACCGTGGTGTACAGCCCTGCCCCACTGAAACCCGGCAGATCCTCCGAGTTGGACGAGCTGCGTACGAACACTCCGCCGGCCTTCAACTGGCCCTGCCACTGTGCATCCAGGGCACGAATGAAGGCAGGGTCCGGCGCGGCATTGACGATCTCAGCACGCAGCGCGGCCAGCGCCTCGCGGCGGACGTTCGGGTCGGTGTTGAACCCGGGGCGGCGCTGCAGCGCCTGCAGGTGCTGAGGAATGTCCAGCCGCTGCGTGGTCGCCTGGTAATGCGCGAAGGGAATGCAGAAGCCATCGGGCACGCGCGCCAGCGGTGGCAGCGCCGCCTTCAGCGTGCCCAGGTTGGCCGCCTTCACCCCGCAGTGGCTGCTGTCGCGTGCACGCAGCGCGGCCAACGGCTTAAGCGCGACCACCGCCAGGTCCGGACGCGGCAGGTTGCGCACCGTGGCGCGTGCAGCCGCTGCAGACGGCGTGCGTGCCGGGCGTGCCAGCGGCGTGACCCGGTAGTCGTTGTTGCTGACCTCCAGCGCCACCCAGCGTCCGTCGTACTGGCGCAACGCGTTCTGGGCGTCGCGCACGTACACGTTGGGGATGCCCCACCCCTTCGCCAGCAGGTTCACGTGCGACAACAGCGTGGACGGCCGCTGCGTGACCAGCCCGGCCACCGGGGCCAGCGCGATCGGCACCTCGTCCAGCACCGGAATATCGCGCGGCGACAGCGTGCGCAGCTGCGCCTCGGTGCGCACGATGCGCAACCTGCCCTCAGCCTTTCCCGTGTTCAGCGGCAGGAAACGCTGCTCACGCAGCAAGGCCTCCTGGCTGACAAACGGCAGCTTCATGCTGCTGGCCAGCTGCTCATGCTGGGTGGAGTTGGTCTTGAAGCGGATCGGATCACGGAACGATGCGCGCACCACCTCGTCGGTCTGCCGCAGCAGGGCGGCGGTGAGCTTGTCGCCCTCCCAGAACTCGTATGTGTACCCCGGCAGGTCCTTCTGCCAGCTCACGGTACCGAACAGGAAGCGCCGCTGCGGATCACGGTACTGCGCATTGAGCGTGGCCTTGTCCAGCGAACGCACCAGCCCCTGGCGGCGCACGAAGTTCTCGTGCAGCTCGAAGCGCGGCGTGTTGATGTAGTACACGCGCGCCCCATTCTGCCGGTCGACCACGAAGATCAGGTGCGGCATTTCCAGCGCGGTGCCCGCGTTGTAGACACGGGCAAGCTGCATGAACTGCTCGCGGCCATCGATCCGCGACAGGTAGTCCGGCCCCACCGCTGGCTGCGCCGCAGCGTCACCGCCCGGGCGGTACTCGTAGGGGGAAGGCTTGCGTGCTGTCTGCGCCAGCACGGGCGCGACAGCACCCAACACCAGCGCGAGCGTCGCCACCCACGCCATCACACGCGTCTGCAAGGTCATCAGCGCATTCCGCAGGTCGGCCCCATGCAGCTGCCGGTTTCGATGAACCGCACCTGCGAGTGGCCGGGGTCACCCGTGGGTGCCGGCACACCCGCAGCGACGAAGAACGTGGCCGAATGCGCGCCGTGCAGGCCGGCGGGAATGGCAAACGCCTTGAGCACGGTGTAGCTGCGGTACGGCACTTCTGTGCCGCGCGAAACGCTGGCACCTTCAATGCGGGGAATATCCGGCGCGCCCTCGCTGCGCTGGCGCGCGGCATTCCAGGCACGCACGTCGGCGGGCGCGGTTGCGCGCAGGGTGCCATCGCGCATCGCGGCGTCGAGGCCGGCCTGGCCTGCGAGCGGCGCATCCTTCAACCGGAACGCCTCCACCGGCGCGGCAGCAGCATCGGTCACCAGCGCTGCACCCGGCGGCAGCTTGCCGACCACCGCGCGGCCATCGCGCGCCATGTAGGCCACATCCACGGGTCGGCCGAAGGCCTCGCGCGCCATCGGGTTGAGCTTGGCCGCGCCCTCTTCGCTCACGTAGGCATACCCACATGGGCCACGGTTGTCATAGGTACTCACCAGCACCGGCACGCCCGCCGGCAGGCCGGTCAGCTGCTGCCGGTGGTAACCGGTGACCAGCACGGCGGCGATACGGGTGCCACGGGTCCAGCCAACGGTCCACACGGTCGGCTCGTAGGCGCCCAGCAACAACGCCACCGGCGCATCGGGCTCATGCACTGCCACTTGGATGGTGGTCGCCGGGTGGCCGCTCTGGTCGATCTGGAAGTCGCTCTCCTTCCCGGAGTAAGCCCCGGCAGCCAACACCTTGGTGTTGGCCGGCAGCGCAAGGCCTTCGAACCGGCAGGCGGCGGGTGGAGTGTCGGCGGTAGCCGGGGCGTCGAAGGCGAAGGGCTTGGTGGCCTCGTTGCCCGGCTGGGCAACAGCGGCCACCGGGGCGGCTTCTGGCGGCGCCGCCGCCTCGGCGTGAGCCTGGGGCGCAGCCGCTGCATCAGGCGCTTTCACGCCCGGCTCGGACAGATTCATGTCGGTGCACCCGGCCAACAGCACCAGCCCCGCCACCGCGATGCACACCCTGCCGCGTCCCACGCCCCTGAGCTTCATGCCGTGATCCTTCACCGTTGGAAACCGGATTCTACGGCCAGCCGGTGCGTGGTGCGCGGGCGCGGGGTTCAGGCGCTCGGCTTGGTTGCGAACCTCTCTATCACCGACTGACAGGCCCGCCTCGCAGTGGGCATTGCCCACGCCACGGCCGCTTGGACGTCAGGCTCCAGCTCGGCCAACGCCGCCTTCGACCAGCGCTGCCGATCATTGCCGATCGGCAGCCCTTCGATCTCGCTGGAGATCATCGAGAAGGTGACAAAGTCGGAATCCCGCTCGTCCACCTCCACTTCCCATCGCAACGACGAGAGCTGATGGCACCCTTCCAGCACGCCGACCGACCCATCCAGAATGCCGGCGCAGGTTCTCACCGCTTCCCCGCGCACCTGGAGCACGTAATCTTCGTGACTCATGTGATCAGTCATCGGTGCATTCCTGGTCTCAGCCCTATCCATTGCTCCGCCACCCGGCAGTCACCATCGCGTTGGCGCCAGCTCCTCCGCAATCATAGCCGCCACCCGTTCTGTGGGCCTCCCACCCCGGTCTTTCAGCCCTCCGCCTCAGCAACCACCCGCCGCACCACCGAATGGCACCCTCGTTCCGTCATGGCCCGTGCCCGAGCGGCTATCTCCCTGCCATCCGGCACCGCCTTGGCCAGCTCTTCTTCCGACCAGTACCTGCGCCCTTCCCAGGCGCCCAGGCGGTCGAACTCTTCTGACATCTGAGCGAACACGGCGAAGTCCCTGTCCCATTCGTCAACGCCTGCCGCGCGCCGCAGTAAGGTGAGCCGGTGGCAGCCTTCCACCACATCCACCAACCTGACCAGCATGCCGGCGCAGATGCGCAGTGCCTCCCTTCGCGCCGGCGATACGTACCGTTTCTGACGCTCGTGCTCAGCCATGGGTGTTTCCTCCCGACACGCCACCAAAGACGCTGTCTTTCCATTGGCACTGCCGCTGGAACAGCGCTTCGACATCCCGCTCGTCGCGCTGCATGTGCAGCGGCCGCGTCAGCCTCGCCACCGCCTCGGCAGCAACCGGCACAGCGTTGCCAGGACGTCTTGCCACGGAATCGGCAGGCGCGCCCTGCACCGCCACGTACGCCTGCATCAGTTGCCGCAGCACCGTGGCTGCAGGCAGGAAATTGCGCGCCGCCGCAGCCTGGAAGTTGGCGCGCAAGGTGTCTTCCATCTTCGCCCGCATGAGTACACGCCTGCTCATGACAACCTCCCTGCGTGGGCCAGCTCCCGCTGCACTTGGCGGGGAACCTTCGGAGCCACCGGCGGCGGCGTTTCGATCACGGTGAGGGTGATGGAGCCCTCCTTCACCTCAACCGCCACCCTGGCACCGACCTCGAAGCCGACATCCCGCAACCAGCGGCCAGTCAGCTTGAGACAAGGAACGCGTTCGTAGCGCCCCATCCCGCCAGGCAGTTCGTACCAATGCCCACACATCCTGTAAGTGCTTGGCGGGCGGGAAAAGGCTTTGCGCTTGGGGCGCAGTTCGTCCTCGTAGGGCGTAACAGCCCGCGATCTAAACATGTTGGACCTCCGGCACGTGTGGCTCTCGTCGCGATGACAAGAGCGTCGGGAGGCTAGGAACCGTTAAGCAGAAGAAACGGCGGGCGTATTTCCCCGAGGGTGTTGTATTAGCCACCCTCCCGACAAAGGGACGTCCAACATTCTGCTTGTTTAGAGTTCCTAGGCTCTGCGCAACACCATGCAGGATGATGCGGATGCTGGGAAATCGTTTGTATCTCTTGATCTGGCGATCTTGGTTGACGAAACCTAATTGATGACGCAAGTGACCTTACTTACTCATCAATCAGCGAATTCATTTCACACTTCCGCATGAGAACTGCACATCACCTAACAAGAAGAACATCAAGCACTCTACAGAGAGTGTGTCGGAAACTACCGCTTCGGACGACTCGTCAAATCAAGCCCGGCCGCGATCGTGGATGCCTTGCTCCTGGCTGGATCCCTGAGTATTCGGTATGCCGCAGTCTTGGCCGCCGAGAACGTCGGGTAGCAATACCGGGGCTGAGACAAGTACAAACCCGCAGCCACTCTCGCCTTCTTACTGTTCTCCGGATCGTGCAGCACCTTGGAGACTGCCATTGCCACCTGACGAGAAGTTATTTCATCTTTCACTTTGCACCTCCTGAGCATGTTTGATCAGTCCAACAGGTGAAGGATCGCGCACCGCAACGAGCACGATCAATACAAGAAGAACTGAAAAAATGGCCGCTCCAACAACGCCGGCCGCCACATTGGCAACAAACTTCGGCCAGAATCTGTTGCTTGACCGGATCTCGGCAACAACGACCCCGTCACGTATCGATGCTCTATAGCTTTCGTCGATGGAGCGCGAAACGTCCTCGGAGTAGCCGTTCAACACGCCTTCCGCAGTGCTACGCGCCCGATTCAACGCCGAAACAGGCTGCTGCTCGTACCAATTGCAGACCTGCTCGCTGGTAGGAAGACATCCCGATCTGGTTTCGACGTGACGCATCCACTCGATCCGCTCCTGCTCAAGGACAGCGAAAGCCAACAGACCTAGCAGCCAGCCCTCGGGAGCGTTATCTACCAGGGCCTTATAGGCATCTTCCGAACCTGAGAGCATATCCATGCAATTCCTGCTTCGAAGACCGATGCATCACACTGACTCACAATGGCGACGACGGGAAATCGTTTGTTCCTGCTGATACTTGGAAATCCATCAGTTCCATCTACACACGTGACGCGAACTGCACGCCTTGGCGATCTACTGTTCGGTCAGCTCGCGCGTGGTCGAATGCGTGCGATCAACTGGGCCAGATCGCGGCTGGCGACTTCGAGGTCATAGTTCATCTGCAGGTTCAGCCACAACTCGGGAGTCGTGCCGAAATAGCGCGCAAGGCGCAACGCAGTGTCGGCGGTAACCCCACGACGACCGGCGATGATGTCCGAGATGCGGGCTGGAGTGACATCGATTGCCGCAGCCAAAGCCCGCGCAGACATGCCCAAGGGAGAGAGAAATTCCTCGGCCAGGATTTCACCAGGATGGACCGGCGGAAGCACGTGTGCAGCGCTCTTCGCGTTCGTGTTTTTCATCTGTACGGATATCGTTTTGGCTACACGCACGTATCGTATACCGATACACGATACACACCAAGGAAAACGGTTGAGAACGCGGTCACGACCACAACAAAAAAGCCCCCGTTTCCGGAGGCTTTTTTGACTGAATCATGGTGGGCGGTGCAGGGTTCGAACCTGCGACCCTTGCCGTGTGAAGGCAATGCTCTACCGCTGAGCTAACCGCCCGATGCTGCTGAGCCGCTCATTATAGGGCGGCAAAATTTCGCGTCAACGGGTTTGCGTAAATTTCTTCACATCGTATGCGTGGGCTTGTCCGAGTTCAGGGTGCCGGCCAGCGCAGTCTCGATCTTGTTGCGCACGTTCTCGCCTTCCTGGCCGTCGGCCAGCTGCACGCCGATGCCCGCCGCGCGGTTGCCCTGGGCGCCGGCCGGGGTCACCCAGACCACCTTGCCGGCCACCGGCAGGCGCTCGCTGGAGTCCGGCAGGGTCAGCAGCAGGAATACCTCATCGCCCAGGAAGTAGCGCTTGGGCGTGGGTACGAAGATGCCGCCGTTCTTCACGAACGGCATGTACGCGCTGTACAGCGACGCTTTGTCCTTGACGGCCAGCGACAGGATGCCCTGGCGGGCGTTGGTGGCGCTCATGCTCTATTCCCCTTTGCGTGCCGCTCGTTGACCTTGTTCCAGGCCAACAACAATTCCACCACCGCCAGGTCGGCGCGCACGGTGGTGCGCAACAGATCGCGGGTACGGTTGGCGGCGTCGAACCAGGCGCCCAGCTTGTGCAATCGCTCGGGATCGGTCAAGCCGCCCCCGGTGGCCTGGGCCAACGCCAGATCGGCGGCGTGGCGCAGGCGCAGCGCGGCGTGGTCATCGGCAGTCCAGCGCTGCGCCAGCTCCACCGCGCCGGAGCGCCCGGCCACCAGCGCCTCAAGGTCGCTGGCGACCTGCCGGCGCAGGGCCAGGCCGTCGTTGCGCAGCCAGTCGTCGGCCAGCCCGGGGTGGCCCCGGGCCGCATCCAGCGCTTCGCGGGCGCTGGCTTCGCTGTGGCCCTGGGCCTGCAGCCAGGCCAGGCTTTCCTCACGCGGCGGCAGTTTGAATTCCAGGCGCTGGCAGCGGCTGCGCACGGTGGCCGGCAGGCGCGCCGGGTCGCTGCTGATCAGCCACAGGTAGCGGCCGGGCTGCGGCTCTTCCAGGGTCTTGAGCAGGGCGTTGCAGGCGGCACGATTGATGGCGTCGGCCGGGTCCACCACCACCACCTGGGCGATGCCGTACTGCGGGGTGAGCGAGAGCTTCTGGGAGATCTCGCGCACCTGTTCGATCACGATCTCGGTGCGCAGCTTGTCGCCGGATTTGTTCGGAATGAACGACACCAGCTGCAGGTCCGGGTGGGTGCCGGCGGCGATCAGCTGGGCGGCGCGCTGGGCGGCGGCCGGCTCGCCCCGGGTCAGCACGTGGGTGGCCATGCGCAGCGCCACCTCGCGCTTGCCCAGCCCGGCCGGGCCGCAGATCAGCAGGCCATGGCCCAGCCGGCCAGCGTCGAGCGCGGCGATGGTCTGGTCATAGGCGCGCTGCTGCCAGGGGGAAAACTCAGCCATTGCCGCCCTCCTTGGTGAGGTATGCGTTGATGGCATCCACCACCTGGGCGGCCACGCCGGCCTGGTCCTGGCTGGCGTCGATCAGTCGGAACCGCGTGGGGTCCTGGGTGGCGCGCTCGCGGAACACCGCGCGCACGCGCTGGAAGAAATCGTCCTGCTCGCTTTCGATGCGGTCCGGCCACAGGTCGCGGCCGTTGGCGCGGGCGCGGCCCACGGCCACGTCCACATCCAGCAGCAGGGTCAGGCCGGGCAGCAGGCCCACCGCGCGGCGTTCGAGCTCGGCGATCCACGCCGGCTCCAGGCCACGGCCGCCGCCCTGGTAGGCGTAGCTGGAATCGGTGAAGCGGTCGCTGAGCACGTAGCAGCCCCGGCGCAGGGCCGGTTCGATCACCTGGCGCACGTGCTGGGCACGGGCGGCGAACACCAGCAGCAGCTCGGCTTCGGCGCTGAGCGGCTCGGCGGCGATTTCCGGATCGGGAGTCAGCACCAGTGCGCGGATGCGCTCGGCCAGCGGGGTGCCGCCGGGTTCGCGGGTGAGCACCACCTCACCGCCCTGCGCCTGCAGGGCAGCGCGGATGGCGTTGAGCGCGGTGGTCTTGCCCGCGCCCTCGCCGCCTTCCAAGCTGATGAACCGCGGGTGGCGGCGCAGTGCGGGGCTCATTGCGGTGCCGCCTGCGGCTGGGCGCGCTGCTGGCGGAGCTGCTGCAGGTAACGCGCCACGGCGGCGTTGTGGTCGGTGTAGTTGGCCGAGAACACGTGCGCGCCGCTGCCATCGCCGACGGCCACGAAGTACAGCGCATCGCCCGGGGCCGGGCGTGCGGCGGCCTGCAGGGCGTCGCGGCCCGGCATGGCGATCGGCGTGGGGGTCAGCCCGGCGCGGGTGTAGGTGTTGTACGGCGTATCGGTGGTGAGGTCACGCTTGCGGATGTTGCCGTCGTAGCTGCTGCCGATGCCGTAGATCACGGTGGGGTCGGTCTGCAGGCGCATGCCCATCTTCAGGCGGCGCACGAACACGCCGGCAATCTGCGGGCGCTCGCTGGGCAGCGCGGTTTCCTTTTCGATGATGGACGCCAGGATCAGCAGCTCATACGGGGAATTCAGCGGCAGGTCGTCGGCGCGGCTTTCCCAGGCGGCGGCCAGTTCCTTTTCCATGGCAGCGTGGGCGCGCTTGAGCACGTCCAGGTCGGTATCGCCGCGCTGGTAGACGTAGGTCTCGGGCAGGAAGCGGCCTTCCGGGTGCTGGCCGGGGAAGCCGAGCGCCTTCATCAGCGCGGCATCGTCCAGTTCGTCGGTTTTGTGGATGAGCGGATCGGCGCGCTTGAGCGCGGCGCGCAGCTGGCGGATGTTCCAGCCTTCCACGATGGTGACGCGGTGCTGCAGGGTGCGGCCCTGGCGCATGCGGGTGAGCAGTTCGCGCGGGGTGAGCCTGGCGTCCAGCGCGTACTCGCCGACCTTGAGCTTGCCGGCGGCGTCCAGCTGGCGCGCGAGCAGCTGCCACTGGGTGTCGTTGCCTTCATCCACGCCGGCGTCGCGCAGTTTGCGCACGACGGTCTGCAGGCCATCGCCCGGGGCGATGACGACGCTGGGCTGGTCGGGGCTGATGGCGGTGTCGGCGAAGCCGCTCTGGCTGTGCCAGAACCATGCGCCGGCGGCGGCCAAGAGAAGTGCGCCCAGCAGCAATACCGTCAGGACCGTTAGACAACCTCGTTTTACGCCTGCCATGCATTCCTCGGTGGGTGGTGCAGCCACGCAGGGCGTGGCTCTACGGGTTTGTTCGCCCTACAGCATACCTTGGCTCATTCCTGGCGGCCGAGCGCGCGCATCAGGCCGCGGGCCTTGGCGCGGGTTTCGTCCAGCTCCCTGGCCGGATCCGAATCGACCACGATGCCGGCGCCGGTGCGGAAGGCGGCGTGGGTGGCGGCGACTTCGGCAGTGCGGATGAGGATGTTCAGGTCCAGGTCGCCATCGCGGTTCAGCCAGCCGAACGCACCGGTGTAGGCGCCACGCGCGGTCTGTTCGAGCTCGGCGATGATCTGCATGCAGCGCACCTTGGGGCAGCCGGTGATGGTGCCGCCGGGGAAGGTGGCGGCAATCACCTGGCCGGGGCTCACGCCCGGGCGCAGGCGGCCGCGCACGTTGCTCACGATGTGGTGCACGTGGGCGTAGCTTTCCACGCTCATCAGCTCATCCACTTCCACGCTGCCGGCGGTGCAGATGCGGCCCAGGTCATTACGCTCCAGGTCGATCAGCATCACGTGTTCGGCGCGCTCCTTGGGATGGCCGACCAGTTCGCGGATGCGTTCGGCATCGTCGTCGCCGGCGAAGCGCGGGCGCGTGCCGGCAATCGGGCGGGTCTGCACGTCATCGCCATGCACCGAGACCAGGCGCTCCGGCGAGGAGCTCACCACTGCCCTGCCCTGCGCGATGAACAGGCCGGCGAACGGCGCCGGGTTGGCCACGCGCAGCTGCGCGTACAGCGCCTGCGGTGACAGCGCCTCATCGAAATGCGCGACCCAGCGCCGCGAGAGGTTTACCTGGAACACGTCACCGGCGCGCAGGTAGTCGATGACCTTGCCCACGCCGTCGGTGAAGCGCGTGGGTGCGTCCTCTTCCATCTGCGCCGGTGGCTGCCACTGCGGCAGCGGCGGCAGCGTGGCGGTCGCCGTCAGGTCCTGCAGCAGGGTGTCGAGCTGGGCGGCGTGGTCGGTTTCGCACACGGCGTGGAACTGGCCGAGCACGCGGTCATGCAGCACGGCGGCCGGGCAGCGAAGCGCAAGTGCACTGGGCAGGCCGTCGGCGCGCGCCGGCAGGTGGAGCACGGTTTCGATCTGGCCCGCCAGTTCGTAGTCGAGCATCAGCGCCCAGCCGCCCCGGAACGGGAGGGTGGTTTCTTCGCGCGGCAGGCGCAGCGTTTGCCAATGCGCGTCAAGCACGTCCAGGAAATAACCCGCATGCACCGCACCGTCGTGGTCGCGCACCACGCCATCGGCATGCAGCGCCAGCGATTCACCGTTGCCCATCAGCAACAGGTCCCAGCGGCCCTGCGCGGTGCCCGAGGCGGTGGATTCCATCAGCAGCGGGTAACGCTCCGGCGCCAGTCGCTGCAGCGCAAGCAGGTCGGTGGTGTCGGGCAGCAGGCGGGTCTGGAACATGGCAGGGCAACCAAAGTAAGTGCGGGGGCCAGATACACCAAGGCCGCCAAGATGGCGGCCTGGTGCGGTGACGTTGGGTGGCGCGCTCAGACGCGCTTGAACACCAGCGTGCCGTTGGTGCCGCCGAAGCCGAAGCCGTTGGACATCACCACATCCACCTTGGCCTCGCGTGCGGTGTTGGGCACGTAATCCAGGTCGCAGCCCTCGCCCGCTTCGTGCAGGTTGATGGTGGGCGGAATGATGTTGTCGCGCAGCGCCAGCACCGAGAAGATGGCTTCCACGCCGCCGGCGGCGCCGAGCAGGTGGCCGGTCATCGACTTGGTGGAGCTGACCATCATCTTGTAGGCGTGGTCGCCGAAGGCGGTCTTCATGGCCATGGTTTCGCCCAGGTCGCCCAGCGGCGTGGAGGTGCCGTGCGCGTTGAGGTAGCCCACCTGGTCCGGGGTAACACCGGCATCCTTGAGGGCCATGGTCATGCAGCGGGCGGCGCCTTCGCCGTTCTCGCTCGGGGCGGTCATGTGGTACGCATCGGAGCTGGCGCCGAAACCGGCCAGCTCGGCATAGATGCGCGCGCCACGGGCCTTGGCGTGTTCGTACTCTTCCAGGATCAGGATGCCGGCGCCGTCGCCGAGCACGAAGCCGTCGCGTTCCTTGTCCCACGGGCGCGATGCTTCGGCCGGGGCGTCGTTGCGGGTGCTCATCGCCTTCATGGCGCAGAAGCCGCCCAGTGCAGTCGGCGAGGAGCCGCGCTCGGCGCCGCCCACCACCATCACGTCCGCATCGCCGTACTGGATCATGCGCATGGCGGTACCGATGGAGTGGTTGGAGGTGGCGCAGGCCGACACCGCCGAGAACGACGGGCCCTTCAACCCGGTGATGATGCTCAGCTGGCCGGGCAGCATGTTGATGATGGTCTTGGGCACGTAGAAGGGCGAGATCTTCTTGCCCTCGTGGAACTCGATGGTCTGTTCCTCGATGCCCAGCAGGCCGCCGATGCCCGCGCCGACGATGGCGCCGATGCGTTCGGCATTGCCGTCGGTGATCTCCAGGCCCGAATCGTTCAAGGCCATGAAGGCGGCACCGAGGCCGTAATGGATGAACGGGTCCATCTTCTTGGCATCCTTGCCACTGACCCGGAACTTGCCGAACTGTTCGTTGTCGGCGGTGATGTCGAAGTCCCTGACCTCACCTGCAATCTTGGTGGTGAAACGGTCCAGGTAAGCCTGCGAAACGTTGGTCAGCGGGCCGATGCCGGAACGGCCTTCGGTGATGCCCTTCCAACTGGTGGCCAGATCATTGCCCAACGGCGAGACCATGCCCATGCCGGTAACGACGACGCGACGCTTCATTGCAGATTCTCCTGACCCGGGTAGTGCGGGGTTGACGCGGTGTAACGCTCAAAAGCACAGGGCCGCAAGCGCGGCCCCATGGGTTTGCTGCACGCGGTGGCGGTAAGCACCACGACCGCGCGCAAGCCGCCCGACATCACGCCTTGACGTGAGCCTTGACGTAGTCGATCGCAGCCTGGACGGTGCTGATCTTCTCGGCTTCTTCGTCCGGGATCTCGCACTCGAATTCTTCTTCCAGCGCCATCACCAGTTCAACGGTGTCCAGGGAGTCGGCACCCAGGTCATCGACGAACGATGCGGTGGTGACAACTTCTTCTTCCTTGACGCCAAGCTGTTCGACGACGATTTTCTTGACGCGTTCTTCGATGGTGCTCATTGGATATCGCTCCAGATGGAGTAGTGGTTCAAAAAGTGACGCCATCAAATGGCGATGGCCGTGGGATAGTGTAGTGGAAACCGCAGGGGCCTTGCATGGCTGCAAAACTCCATTTGGATCAACCACTTGCGGTGCAGTCCCTGCACCACATGCTTACGGCATGTACATGCCGCCGTTCACATGGAGGGTTTCGCCGGTGATGTAGCTGGCCGAGGGACCGGCCAGGAACGCCACCGCATTGGCGATGTCGGACGGCTCGCCCAGGCGTTCCAGGGCGATCGACTTGACCAGGCCGGTGCGCTGTTCTTCCGGCAATGCCTTGGTCATGTCGGTATCGATGAAGCCCGGCGCCACCACGTTCACCGTGATGCCGCGCGAGCCGATTTCCTTGGCCAGCGACTTGGAGAAGGCGATGATGCCGGCCTTGGCCGCGGCGTAATTGGCCTGGCCGGCATTGCCGGTCACGCCGATCACCGAGGCGATGTTGATGATGCGGCCCTTGCGCGCCTTCATCATGCCGCGGATGACGGCCTTGGAAGTGCGGTAGACGCTGGTCAGGTTGGTGTCGAGGATGGCCTGCCAGTCCTCGTCCTTCATGCGCAGCAGCAGGTTGTCGCGGGTGATGCCGGCGTTGTTGACCAGGATGGTGATGGCACCGAATTCCTTGGCAATGCCGTCCAGCACGGCCTCGAGCGCGGCCGGGTCGGTCACGTTCAGCGCGCGGCCGTGGCCACCTGCGGCAGCCAGGCGCTCGCCGATGGCGGCAGCACCGGATTCGGTGGTGGCGGTACCGATCACGGTCGCGCCCTGCGCGGCCAGTGCATCGGCGATCGCCGCGCCGATGCCACGGCTGGCGCCGGTCACCAGTGCGATTTCACCCTGAAGGGGCTTGCTCATGCTCAGTTTCCTCGAACGGGACCGGTCCGCAGCGCCGGCCCGGGGGCTGGCACGTGGCGAACGCGGTCGAAAGTCATCAGGCGGCCCAGGTCTCGCGGGCCGTCTCGAAGTCGGCGGGCGTGGACAGTGTGCGCGCATCCAGCGATTTGTCGATGCGCTTGATCAAGCCGCTGAGCACCTTGCCGGGGCCGCATTCGGCCACGCGGGTCACGCCGCGCGCGGCCAGGGCTTCGACGCAGCCGGTCCACTGCACCGGCAGGTACAACTGCTGGACCAGGGCGGTGCGGATGGCATCGATGCCGTCGTGCACGCGGGCATCCACGTTCTGCACCACCGGCAAGGCCGGCACGCGCCAGTCCAGGCCAGCCATGGTTTCCTGCAGGCGGTTGGCGGCTTCGCGCATGAGCGGGGTGTGCGAGGGCACGCTGACGGCCAGCTTCACGGCCTTGCGCACGCCCTTTTCGGCCAGCAGCGCCAAGGCGCGGTCGACGGCAGCGGCATCGCCGCCGATGACGATCTGGCCGGGCGAGTTGTAGTTGGCCGGCACCACCACCTGGCTGCCGGAGGCCTGTTCACAGACTTCCTTGACGAGGGCGTCTTCGGCGCCGAGCACGGCGGCCATGGCGCCCACGCCGGTCGGGGCGGCGTCCTGCATCAGCTGGCCGCGCAGGCGCACCAGGTGCGCGCCGTCACGCAGCGACAGTGCGCCGGCGGCCACCAGGGCGGTGTACTCGCCCAGGCTGTGCCCGGCCAGCACGGCCGGCTGGGCACCGCCCACGGCCTGCCATGCACGCCACACGCCGATGCTGGCGGCCAGCAGGGCCGGCTGGGTGTATTCGGTGCGGTTGAGCATCTCTTCCGGGCCGCCCTGCGACAGCGCCCACAGGTCCACGCCGGCGCCATCGGAGGCTTCGGTGAACGCTTCACGCACCTGCGGGTGCAGTTCAGCCAGTTCAGCCAGCATGCCCAGCGACTGCGAGCCCTGGCCGGGGAACACGAAAGCGAGATTGGAATCGGTCACGCGGAGTTCCGCCTGCAAAAATCGAACGGCGAATGATAAGGGGGAATACCGCGCTTCGTCTGTACTGGCGCGTATTGACCAGCCCCCGGCAGGTGCCGACCGTTGGTCGGCACGCCCTCAAACAAACAGTTGCAGAATGTCCAGGTCGCCATCGCTGAAGAAATCAAAGCAGATCGCCACCAACATCAACATGCCCAGCGTGGTCGCCCCGTGCACGATCACGATGGCGTGCGCCAGCGCGCGCGCCGAGCGCCCCATCTTCATGCTGTAGCGGGCCAGCCGCTGCAGCCGGCCGGAAACCTCGTGCGCATGCGCCAGCACCGGGGCGTCTTCGCCATCCATGGCCGCGGCCATCAGCGCCTGCAGCTGCTCGGGGCGGTGTTCGTAGTACTTGGCCACGCCATAACCGAACATCAGCCAGTCGCGGGCCTGGGCCTGGGCCAGGTCCATCACTTCCAGCGGATCTTCCTCGAAATCGATGAAGCCGATGGCCCGGCCATCCCAGGTCAGGTTGCGCGGCAGTGGCTGGCCGAAATAGGCGCCCTTGGCATGGGCGGCCACGATGGCCTCCATCGCCGCCGACACCAGTGCGTCGCGGCCGGCATCGTCGGCCTGGCGCAGGCAGGTGTTGAAGGAGCTGCCGTTGTCGCCCAGCACGAGCGAGGCATGGCCGCTGCCGATCACGTGCGGCACGTTCACCCCTTGCGCCTGCAGTTCGGCCAGGCGCCGCGCTTCGGTTTCCCGGGCGGCGTCACCGCCGCGGTGCGGCGGTGGGCGCAGCGCGTCCAGCTGGAAGCGGTTGGCCACGAAATTGAGCAGGCCCAGCGCGACCGCGCGGCTGCTTTCACCGTACTGCTTCAGCCAGGCGCGCTGACCCTCGATGACAATGGGTTCGACCATGACACACCTCCAGAAATGCAAAACGGCCCCATCGGGGCCGTTTCGTGTCAACCGATTAACGTATTAATAACGCAGCAGCGCCGAACCCCAGGTGAAGCCGCCGCCGAAGGCTTCCAGCAGCAGCAACTGGCCGCGCTGTACCTTGCCCGAGCGCACCGCCACGTCCAGCGCCATCGGCACCGAAGCGGAGGAGGTGTTGCCGTGCCTGTCCACGGTGACCACGACCTGGTCCATCGACATGTCCAGCCGCTTGGCGGTGGCTTCGATGATGCGCAGGTTGGCCTGGTGCGGAATCAGCCAGTCCAGGTCGGCCTTGGTCATGCCATTGGCGTCGAGGGTTTCATCCACGACCGAGTCCAGCGCCTTGACGGCGTACTTGAACACGTCGTTGCCCTTCATCAGGATCGCGCCGCGGGCCTGCTCGCCTTCGCCGAAGCCGGCCGAGACGCCCACCGGGTTCCACAGCAGCTCTTTCTTGCTGCCATCGGAATGCAGGTGGGTGCTCAGGATGCCGGTGTCTTCGTCGGCCTTGAGCACCACCGCGCCCGCGCCATCGCCGAACAGCACGCAGGTGGTGCGGTCGTTCCAGTCGACGATACGGGTCAGGGTTTCCGCACCGATGACCAGCACGTGGCGGGCATCACCGGAACGAATGAATTTGTCGGCCACGCCCAGCGCGAACACGAAGCCCGAACAGGCGGCGTTGACGTCGAAGGCAGGGCAGCCGCTCGCACCGAGCTTGGCCTGGATCAGGCACGCGGTGGACGGGAAGATCAGATCGGGGGTGGTGGTTCCCACCACGATCATGTCCAGCTGGGAAGCGTCGATACCGGCTGCTTCCAACGCACGTACCGCGGCGTGGTAGCCGAGGTCGCTGGTGGTTTCCGTGTCGGCGGCGATATGCCGCTCACGGATACCGGTGCGCGTCTGGATCCACTCATCGCTGGTGTCGACCATTTTCTCCAGATCCTGGTTGGTCAACACTTTTTCGGGCAAGTAACTACCAGTGCCCGCGATCCTCGAGTAGATCCGCTTGCTCATTGCATTTCCTGTAACGGAAGAAAGGGTAAAGGCCGCTGCCCGACCGGGCAGCGGCCCTCACACAGATCAATCTTCTTCGACGGCCGAGTTCGACTTGGTCGTGATCACCTTCTTGCCGCGGTAGAAACCGTCAGCAGTGATGTGGTGACGCAGATGCACTTCGCCGGTGGTCGGGTCGGTGGACAGCTGCTTGGCGCTCAGGGCGTCATGCGAACGGCGCTGGCCGCGGCGGGACGGGGTAACACGGGATTTCTGCACAGCCATGGGATTGCTCCAAACTCGGTTCGTTTTTGCTTCGTCGTATCGTCGCGCAGGACGCCAGCGCCCAGCACAGTCTTCGCTTTCGCCGCAGCCGCCGACGACAATCCGGCTGCTATTGTTTCTTCAGCGCCGCCAATGCCGCGAACGGATTGGCCTTGCTCTGTTCTTCTTCGGTCGGTGCCCAGTCCCGGTCCACCGCTTCACCCTCGGGCGACAGCGGCACCACCGGCACGGCCAGGACCAGTTCGTCCTCGACCAGATCCAGCGGACGCAGGCTGCCGTCTTCGGGCACCAGCATCGCCTCGTACTCTTCCGGCAGCGACGACTCTTCGTCTTCGCTGCGGATCAGGCCGAGCCGCTGCTTGACCGACACCGGCAGCAGGAAGCGCTGCAGGCTGCGCTGACAGATCAGCGGCAGCGCGGTATCGATGGTCAGGTCCACATAGGATACCCGCAGGATGTCGTCGTGGCCGAATTCAAGCGCAAATGTGCACTTGCCCTCGGTATCGGCAACAAGGCCTTGCAGGCGGGTCATTTCTGCCAGTTCTACCTGACCGTCGAAGCACCTTCGTGCTGCGACCATCCGCCAGGCATCCAGCAATTCGGGCACGTTCGCGGACATAAGCCGCTGAATGTTAAGGATGCCGCCGGCGGTTGTCAATTACCCGCGACACGAGGGCGTGCGGTAGAGTGCCGCCCACCCCTGTCACCCCGGTATTGTCGCATGCTTCCCCTGCTGCTGGCCTCCACCTCCCGTTACCGCCGTGAACTGCTGGAACGGCTGGGCCTGCCGCTGGAGACGGCGCGGCCGGAGGTGGACGAGTCCCCGGTCCCGGGCGAAGCGCCGCGTGCGCTGGCCGTCCGGCTGGCGCGGGCCAAGGCCGCCGAGGTGGCCGCCCGCCACCCGGGGCGATGGGTGATCGGCTCGGACCAGGTCGCGGACCTGAACGGGACCCCGCTGGGCAAGCCTGGCGATGTGCCGGGGGCGCACGCGCAGCTGGCGGCGATGTCCGGGCAGACGGTGGCCTTCCATACCGCGATCTGCCTGGTCCGCGATGACCAGATGCTGGAGGCCTGCGACCTGACCGAGGTCCGCTTCCGGGCACTGGGCGCGGACGAGATTGCCCGCTACGTGGCGGCCGAGCAGCCGCTGGACTGCGCCGGCAGCTTCAAGTGCGAGGGACTGGGCATCACGTTGTTCGAGGCGATCGACAACCGCGACCCGACCGCGTTGATCGGCCTGCCGCTGATCGCCCTCGGCGGGCTGCTGCGCCAGGCCGGCTACACCCTGCCCTGACGCCGATCCAGGCGATCAGCGTGCCGGAACGATGAAAGATTGTTCCTGCCACTGCTCCACACTGCCATCGTTGCCATACAGCGTCATGCCCAGCCAATGCTTGCCCGGCGCGAGCTGGCGGGTATCAAGCGTGGCATCGAAGGCCACGTGCGGGTGCTGGGGATCGGTGGAGATCTTCCACGCGGCCGTGATGTCACGCGCGCGGCCGTACACCGCATCGCCTACCGGCTGGCCATCGATCGACAGCGCCACGCGCGACAGCCCGACCCCGTCCTTGAACGCCCACCCGCGCACGTCCATGCGCCCGGCCACCTTCTCATCCTGCAGGGGCGCATCCACCCAGGCCATGGCCGGGGTCACGCAGGGGCCATCGATGCGCTGTGCGGGCAGCTTGAACAGCAGGAAGCGCTGGTAGCCATGATCCTGGCTGACCACGCGCGGCGGCGGCAACGGCCCCACCTGCGCGCAGATGTCGTGGTAGCGCTCCAGCAGGTCGCGGTAACGCTGGTCACTGGGCGACAGCACCAGCAGCATCGGCGCATCGCGCTGGCCATCGTGCAGCAGGCCCCACAGGCCGAGCTGCGCGGTGCGGCCGTGCTTGTCGTTGAGCGGGTGGCGCAGCACTTCAATGCGGGGATCGCGCAGCTGGAAGCCAAGCTCGGCCCCTACCTTGAAGTTGCCGGCCAGTACGCGCGTGCCCGGCGGCATGCCCGCCAGCTCCTTGCGCACCTCATCGGCCAGCGGCGCCCAGCCGGCAAAATTGCGCGGGTAATACTTGTCACCGGCCAGCTGCTCGCGCAGGCCCGGACTGGAGGCCACCAGATAATAGGAGAACGCCAGTGCCAGCCCTGCGCCGGCCAGCCACCAGCCGGTCCGGCGCAACCAGCGCGGCCAGCCATTGAGCACCACCGGCACCGCCACCAGCAGCGCCAGGTAGCCAGGCAACGGCCAATGGAAGCTGATGCGCTCCACGTCGGTGAAGAAGCCCAGCGCGAAAATCGCCAGCGTGGACACCGCACCGACCAGGCCGAAGTAGCGCCACTGCGCACGTGCGCCACCGCCGGAACGGGTGCCGGCCAATGCCACCTTCCACATCGCGATGCACAGGATCGGCGTGACCAGCATCGGCTGGATCACCAGGAACCACAGGCCGCTCCACTGGAATGCCCACGGGTGGCGTTCGACCACCTGGAACTTCAGGCCGGCATCCTGGTTGTCGGCATTCCACGCCAGCAGCGGAAGCCAGGCCATCACGCCCACCGCCAGCGCGACCCACACGCGCGGATCACGCAGCGTGCGCCGCCCTTGCGGCAACAGCAGCAGGGCAATGAAACCGACCACGATCACGCCGATGAAGCGGTAATGGCTCAGCGCGCCGATCACCAGCCCCAACGACAGCTTCACCGCCGCCGCCGCATCGACGTTGCGCAGCAGGCGCGCGCCGGCATCCAGGCACAGCACCGCCGCCAGCGCCATCGGTACATCGGGCACGGCCAGCATGCCCAGCGTGGCCGACAGGGGCATCAACACGGTCAGGCTGCCCGCCTGCCAGCCCGCTACCGCGCCAAACCAGCGGGTGGCGATGCGTGAGACCAGCCACGGCAGCATCGCGCCGATCGCCAGGAACGGCAGGCGTAGCGCCAGCACGTGGTTGCCGCCCAGCTCCACGCCCAGGCGCGCCAGCCAGGCGGTCAGCCCGGGCAGGTCGGAATAGGCGGCGGCCAGGTGCTGGCCTTCCTGCCAATAGAACGCTTCGTCCACGAACAAGGGCAGACGCGCGGCCACCACGAGCTTGACGGCCGTGATGAGCGTCCACAACACCAAAAAAATTGTGCGTGCGCGTTGTTCGCCCTGCATTGCTCTATAGAATCGAAGGAATCATCGACACGAGACGAACATGGATACTTCGCCCCGCGTGCCCGCCATGCTACCCGAAGAACTGCGACAGTCCCTGCGCAACGCGCAGGACCAGGTCAATGGGCTGGTGCTGGGCAAGGCCCATGAAGTCCGCCTGGCATTTGTCGCGCTGCTCTCCGGTGGCCACCTGCTGATCGAGGACCTGCCCGGCCTGGGCAAGACCACGCTGGCCCACGCGCTGGCCTCCAGCCTGGGATTGGGCTTCCAGCGCGTGCAGTTCACCTCGGACCTGCTGCCCGCCGATGTGCTCGGCGTCTCGGTTTACGAGGCCGCCAGTCGCCAGTTCCAGTTCCATCCCGGCCCGGTCTTCACGCATGTGCTGCTGGCCGATGAAATCAACCGCGCGCCGCCACGTACGCAGAGCGCGCTGCTCGAGGCGATGGCCGAGCAGCAGGTCACCCTTGATGGCGTGACCCATCCACTGCCCGATCCCTTCTTCGTGATCGCCACCCAGAACCCGGTGGATCTTTCGGGCACGTTCCCGCTGCCCGATTCGCAGCTGGACCGCTTCCTGCTACGGCTTGCATTGGGCTATCCCAACCCCGAATCCGAACGCGAGCTGCTGCGCGGCACCGACCGCCGCCACCTGATCGCACAGGCCACCGCCTGCCTGGATGACAACCAGGTGCGTGCCCTGCGCGAGGCGGTCAGCCAGGTGCATGCCAGCGAAGCGCTGATCCAATACGTACAGGCACTGCTGGCGCGCAGCCGCCAGCACGCCGGCGTGCGGGTCGGCCTTTCGCCGCGCGCGGGACTGGCGCTGCTGCGTGCGGCCAAGGCGCATGCCCTGCTGCTGGGCCGCACCCACGTGGTGCCCGAAGACGTGCAGACGCTGTTCATCGCGGTGGCCGGACACCGGCTGGTACCCGAAGCCGAGGCCAGCACCGGACCGGCGCTGGCCCGCGCCATCCTCCAGACCGTTCCGGTGGACTGAGTGCGCAGCGGCTGGGGAGACCGCTGGCGCAGGCTGGTATTGATGGCCCGGCCACGGCAGCCGGAGAGCCTGCCGCGCCGCATGGACCGCCGCCGCATCTACGTGCTGCCGACCCGCTTCGGCCTGTTCGTGGCCCTGTTGCTGGGGACGATGCTGATGGGCGCGCTGAACTACAACAACAACCCGGCATTGCTGCTGGCGCTACTGCTGGCCACGGTGGCCGTTGCCAGCGCGCTCAGCGCGCACCTGCAGTTGTCGGGCCTGCAGATCGATGCGGTGTCCGCCGAACCGGTGGTGGCCGGCGCCACGCTGCGCCTGCGCATCAACCTGTCGCGTGCCGATACGCGCGTGCGCCGCGGCCTGGTGCTGGCGCTGGGCGACAGCCAGGGCTACGGGCACCTGGTGGATACCGACCAGATCGAAGTGGACCTGTTGCTGCCCACCACGCGTCGCGGCTGGCTGGACGTGGACCGCATCCGCATTTCCACCACCCAGCCGCTGGGGCTGGTGCGGGCATGGTCATGGGTGTGGCCGGACACGCCGTTGCTGGTCTACGCCGCGCCCGAGCAGCAGCCACCGCCGCTGCCCGAGGGCGATGGCGACCCGCTGCACACCCGCGTGCATGCCAGTGGCGATGAACTGCACCAGCTGCGCCCCTACCGGCCGGGCGACCCGCAGCGAAGCATTTCCTGGAAGCACTCCGCACGCCGCGACACGCTGCTGGTACGCGAGTACGAGAGGCCGCTGGGCGTGGATGTGCTACTGGACTGGCGGCAGATGGGTCCGCTGCCGCTCGAAATGAAGATCTCGCGGCTGGCGCGCTGGGTCGACCTGGCCGAACGCGAGGGCCGCCGTTACACGCTGCAGCTCCCCGGCCAACCGGCGCTGGGTCCTGGCCAGGGCAGCAGCCACCACCACCTCTGCCAACGCGCACTGGCGCTGATGCCGCATGGCTGACCCTTCCGCCCCGCTGCTGTCCCCCGCCGCCCGCCGCTGGACCCTGGCCAGCGCGGCGCTGGCCCTGGTGCCACTGCTGCTGCAGCTGCCGCCGCTGCTGGCCAGCGTGTTCGCCGTAGCGGCGGTGCTCACCGCACTGGTGTCCGGGCAACGCGTGCTGCCCGGCCCGGTCCGCGTGCTGCTGGTGCTGGGCATGCTGGCCGCGATCTACTGGCAGATGGGCGCCCGCCCGGGCCGCGATACCGGCTGTGCGCTGCTGGCGGCGATGCTGGCACTGAAATCCAGCGAGCTGCGCAGCCTGCGCGATGCGCGCAGCCTGCTGGGCTTTGCGCTGTTCGCCCCGTTCGCTGCGTTCCTGCTCGACCAGGGCCCGCTGACAATGGGCCTGGCGGTAATGGCGGCGCTGGCCACGCTGCTCACCCTGCAGCGCCTGGCGCGCGCGGAAGGGCATGCGCCCGGCGCCGCGTTGGCCGAACAGATGCGCGGGGTGGGCAAGCTGGTGGCGCTGGGCCTGCCGCTGGCGCTGGCCGCTTTCTGGCTGTTCCCGCGACTGAGCGAGCCGCTGTGGGGGCTGCCGGACCGCGCGGTGGGCAAGCCCGGCCTGTCTGACCACATGGAACCTTCCGAGTGGCTGGACCTGATGGCCGATGATGCCACCGCGCTGCGGGTGAGCTTCATCGGCGCCGCGCCCCCGCCTGAGCAGCGCTACTGGCGCGGCCCGGTGATGACCCGGTTCGACGGTCGGCGCTGGGACCGCGATCCCTACAGCGAGCGACGCCCGCCACCGCCGGTGACCCGCGGCGCGGCGAGCTGGGACTACCAGATCGATTACGAGCCCACCGATCGCCGCCAGCTGGTGGCGCTGGACCTGCCCCTGCAGGCACCGGCCGGCACCACGCTGGATGGCACCTACAGCCTGCGCAGCGATCGCAACCTGTCGGCACTCACCCGTTGGCGCCTGCAGTCGGCACCGGCGGCGGCGTACACCGAGCCGCTCAGCGCGTTCCAGCGCCAGCTGGCGCTGCAGCTGCCGCCCGACCTCAATCCGCGCACGGCGGCATTGGGCCGGCAGTGGCGGCAGGAGGCGGGCAGCAACGATGCCGCCATCGTGGCGCGGGCGCTGGACTGGATCCGCTCGCGCTTCGCCTACACGCTTTCAACGCCGGCACCGGGCCGGCACAGCGTGGACGAGTTCCTGTTCGACCAGCAGGCCGGCTACTGCCAGCACTTCAGTTCGTCCTTCGTGGTGCTCATGCGCAACGCCGGCATTCCCGCACGGGTGGTCACCGGCTTTGCCGGCGGCCAGCGCAATCCCTACGGCAACTACTACGTGGTGCGGCGCATGGATGCCCATGCCTGGGCCGAAGTGTGGCTGCCGCAGCGCGGCTGGGTACGGGTGGACCCGACCGCGGCGGTTGCCCCCGAGCGCATCTATGACACCCTGGAAGACCGCCTGGGCGACGGCGCCGGCACCACCCTGGAAGGCCGCTGGCTGCAGCTGGGCCAGGTGGGCGATTTCCTGCGCCGGGGCTGGAACGACCTGGTGCTGTCCTTCGACGCCAACCGCCAGCAGCAGCTGCTGCGTCCCCTTGGCATCGACAAGCTGGAGCCGGCGCAGCTGGTTGGCATTTTCATTGCCTTCGCAGGCGCCGCGCTAGGCTGGATGGCATGGCTGCTGGCCCGCGGGGAGCGCGAGCGCGATCCCCTGCTGCGGGCCTGGCACCGGCTGGGGCGGCGTTACGCGCGGCATGGCCTGGCCCGGGAACCTGCGGAAACCGCCACGGAGTGGGCGCAGCGCGTCCACCGGCAACGCCCCGACCCGGCGTTGATTCCGCTCAGCCAGCGTTTCGTTCACGCGCGCTACGCTGGCGCTGAGCTCGACCCTTCACTCGTGCGTGACCTGCACAGGCATCGCCCGTCCACCGGAGCAACCTCATGAACGTCAAGATCCTGCTTCCCCTTGCCGCGTCGCTGGCGCTGGCCGCCTGTGCCACGGCCCCCAAACCGCTGCAGGGGCAGTTCAGCGTGGTCAGCCCACGCGATTCGGTCGCCACCCAGCAGGTGGGCACGCCGGTCCGTTGGGGCGGCCGCATCATCGAAACCACCCCGGGCCAGGGCCAGACCTGCTTCCAGCTGCTGTCGCGCCCGCTCAATGGCAGCGGCCGCCCGAACACCAGCTCCAATGACGCCAGCGATGGCCGCTTCGTGGCCTGCCGTGCCGGCTTCTACGACCCGGCCGTGTTCGAGGAAGGCCGCGACGTGACCTTCATCGGCAAGATTGCCGGCTACGAGAACACCCGCATCGGCGATTACGAGTACCGCCTGCCCAAGCTGGAAGCCGACGTGATCTACCTGTGGCCGGAACAGCGCCAGGTGGATGTGGTGCCGGTCTATCCGTATGGCCCGTGGGGCCCGGGTTGGGGTCCCGGCTGGGGCTACCGCGGCTGGGGTTGGTGGTAAAAAAAATCGCCCTTCGGGGCGATTTTTTTTTCATGCACTCGGCGTACCGAACTGCCCCAACGGCGCGCCGGCCAACAGGTGCAGATGGATATGGAACACCGTCTGCCCTGCGTGCTCGCGGCAGTTCATGACGATGCGGTAGCCATCCTGAGCGAAGCCCTCGCGGCGTGCGTACTCTGCCGCCGCCAGCGCCAGCTTGCCGATCAGGTGCGCCTGCGAGGGCTGCACGTCATCCAGCGTGGGAATGGCTTCGTTCTTGGGAATGAACAGCACGTGCACCGGCGCCTGCGGCGCGATGTCCTTGAACGCCAGCACCTCGTCATCCTCGTAGACGATGGTGGCCGGAATTTCGCGGCGGATGATCTTTCCGAACAGGGTGTCTTCAGACATGGGTCACCTTGAAGGTTGCCGGCAACGCCGGTGGTCAGGTTGCTTCGGTACGGGTGCCGAACGCGTGCGAGAGCGTGCCGCGGTCCACGTATTCCAGCTCGCCACCCAGCGGCAGGCCCTGCGCCAGCCGGCTGGGCCGCACCTTGTGGGCGCGCGCCAGCTGCGCCAGGTAATGCGCGGTGGCCTCGCCTTCGACGGTGGCGCTGGTGGCGATGATCAGCTCCTGCACCTCGCCCTGCCCCAGCCGTGCTTCCAGCTGGTCCAGGCCGAGTTCGCGCGGGCCGACGCCGTCCAGCGGCGACAGCCGCCCCTGCAGCACGAAGTACACGCCGCGGAACCCGGTGGCGGTTTCAATGGCCAGCCGGTCGGCCGGCGATTCCACCGCACACAGCTGCTGGCGTTCGCGGCTGCCATTGGCGCACACCGCGCAGATTTCGGTTTCGCTGAAATCGCGGCACTGCGCGCAATGGCCGATGCGTTCGATCGCTTTGGCCAGGACCTCGGCCAGCTTTTTGCCGCCCTCGCGCTCGCGCTCCAGCACGTGGTAGGCCATGCGCTGGGCGGTCTTCTGACCCACCCCGGGCAGTACCCGGAAGGCCTCGATCAGCTGTTCGAGCAGGGGCAGGCTCACGCTTAGAACGGCAGCTTCATGCCGGGCGGCAGCTGCATGCCGGCCGTGGCCGAGCCCATGCGGTTCTTGGATTCGGCATCGATCTTGTTCGAGGCGTCGTTGAAGGCGGCCACGACCAGGTCTTCGGTCATTTCCGCATCGGACAGGATCGACGGATCGATGCGCACCTTGCGGCACTCCTTGGCGCCGGTCAGGGTCACGCTGACCATGCCGCCGCCGGCAGTGCCGGTGACTTCCAGCTTGGCGAGTTCTTCCTGGGCCTTCTGCAGGTTTTCCTGCATCTTCTGGGCCTGCTGCATCAGTTGGGCGATGTTGCCGCGCATGTCGTGTTACTCATCAAAAGGACGGATGGAATCGGTCACGACCCGGGCGCCATGCTGCTGGATCAGCAGCTGCACCGACGGGTCGGCCATGAAGGCGGTTTCGGCCGCCTGCTGTCGTTCGCCACGCTGGCGGTCGGAACGCTGGTGCAGCGTTTCGGCCTCGGCGTTGCCATGTTCGATCACGATCTTCGGGGTCATCCCGAGCGGGCCCGACAGGGCCTCGGTCAGGGCCGCCAGCGAACGGTCCGAACACAGGTACTCAAATCCGGGCGATACGGCCAGTTTCAAGACGCCGTGCTGGAACCCGATGAAGGCCGCATGCGCGGCCAGCTGCCGCGACGGACCATTCAGCTGGCTCTGGGCGACCAGTTCCAGCCAGGTTTCAGCCGAGGCCAGCGCGACCGGACCGGCGTTGCCGGCCGCCGGCGACGGGCTGATGGCGATGCCCTGCGGGCGAGGCGCGGGTGCCACCGCCTGGACGGGCGCGGGCGCGCGTACCGGCGGGGCTTCCCACGGCGCGGCCATGGCGGCGTCGGGGCTGGCCAGTTCCACCGCCAACGCTTCATCACGCTCGTCGCTGCCGGCCTGGTGCCACGGCGGCAGATCGTCTTCGGCGGCGGGTTCTGCTGCCGGCGCAGGTGTCGGTTTCGGCGCGGCCGGGGTGACCAAGGGCGCCGCAGGGGCCGCCGGTGCCGAAGCGGCCACAGGCGCGGCGACGGCGGCGGCGGCGGCGGGCGCGGCCACGGCGGCCGGCGCGGCGGCCATGCCACCCTGCTCCGCACCGCGCGAACCACTTCCCACCTCGGTCCCGGTGCCCGGGTCACGCGGCACCGGCGGCACCGCAGCGGCCGGGCGGAACGCCAACATGCGCAGCACGGCCATTTCAAAGCCGGCGCGCGGGCTGGGCGCCAGGTGCAGGTCACGGCGGCCACTGAGTGCCATCTGGTACCAGAGCTGCACCACTTCCGGGCGCAGGCGCTGGGCGAAGGCGGCGGCATCGATGCCTTCGCCATCGGCCTGGGCGCCGGGCACCAGCTGCTGCACCTGGATGCGGTGCAGGGCTTCGGCCAGCGCTTCCAGCACACCGCTCCAGTCGGGCGAGAATTCGGCCAGCGCGGCCACTACCTGCAGCAGGCGCACGCCATCGCCGTCGGCCAGGGCCTCGAGCATGGCCGCCACCTGGGTGCGGTCCACGGTGCCCAGCATGGTGCGCACCACGTCTTCGCGGAGCGCGCCACCGGCATAGGCGATGGCCTGGTCGAGCAGCGACAGGCCATCACGCAGGCTGCCGTCGGCGGCCTTGGCCAGCTGCACGATCGCGGTCGGGTCCGATTCGATTTCTTCGGCGGCCAGGATGCGGGTCATCTGGCCCTGGATCTGGTCCTCGTCAAGCCGCTTGAGGTTGAACTGCAGGCAGCGCGACAGCACCGTGACCGGCAGCTTCTGCGGGTCGGTGGTGGCCAGCAGGAACTTCACGTGTTCCGGCGGTTCTTCCAGCGTCTTCAGCAGCGCATTGAACGCCGCCTTGGACAGCATGTGCACTTCGTCGATCAGGTAGACCTTGTACTTGCCGCGCGAGGGCATGTACTGGGCGTTCTCGATCACCTCGCGGACATCATCCACGCCGGTGTTGGACGCGGCATCGATCTCCAGCAGGTCGATATAGCGCCCGGAATCGATATCCAGGCAGGCCGGGCACTGGCCACAGGGATCGGCGCTGGTGCCCTGCTCACAATTCAGCGATTTGGCGAAAATGCGCGCGATGGTGGTCTTGCCGACCCCTCGGGTGCCGGTAAACAGGAATGCATGGTGCACCCGGCCGCTGTCCAGCGCATTGCTGAGCGCACGGACCACGTGTTCCTGGCCTACCAGCTCGGCAAAACGCTTCGGACGCCACTTGCGGGCAAGGACGAGATAGGACATCAGGCCACCGTCTTCATCGGGACGTCCATTGTGCCACGCCTGTCCAGCCCCCCAGCCGGGTGATCGTGGTGCTTGTGCCAATCGCATTCCCCGGCTAGAATCTGCGCCCCTGCAGCGTCAATGCAGCAGGTCCGGAGAGGTGTCCGAGTGGTTGAAGGAGCACGCCTGGAAAGTGTGTAAGCGTCTAAACCGCGCTTCGGGGGTTCGAATCCCCCTCTCTCCGCCAGTTCTCGCAACCCCCCTGATTTATCAGGGGGTTTTGCTTTTTCTGGGGGTGACCTTCGGCGGGACACAAATCGGGACACAACCCGATGCGAATTCCCCACCATCTCATCCGCTCCCCCGCTGGCCGTTGGTCCTTCCGGCAGCGAGTCCCGTACGAACTCCAAGCCCTGCTTGGCCGGACGGTCGTCAAACGTAGTCTGCGAACCACGGATCTGCGCCAAGCCCAAGTGCAAGCCATCATCTTGGCGTCGCGCTATGCTCAGGTCTTCGATGCAGTTAGGGGACTGCCGATGGACCGAATGACCACTACGGATGTGGATGCGCTCATCGAGCGTTTGACCAAGGAAACAGGTCGGCAAGATCTGACGCTCCATCGCACCCAAGCGCCAGACGGGACCGTCAGTGAGCGCTGGCAGATCGACAACGACGAAGACGTCCGGCTCTTTCGAAAGGCTCAGGTCTGGAACGCAGCTTCGGAAGTGGCGGGCATTGGTGCTCTTCCGCCAGATCTTGTTCGCCAGCCGGAAGCCCAAGCGAAAGTTGCAGAAGTCATCTCATTGCGTAAAGCCCGAGACGGCTGGCTTGCGTCATTGAAAGCAACGACCCTTCCGAAGACCTATGTCATCAAGAAGTCTGCCATCGACTTCTTCGTCAAATACATCGGTGAAAAAACCAAGGTCCATACGATCAAGCGCCCCGACTTGGCCCGCTGGTATCAGCACATGCGGGAAGGTGGTGCTTCGACTCCGACTTTGACCAATAAGCAAAGCTACATTGGAGGCAAGGGTGGGTTCTTTGAGTGGTGCATGGCATCAGGCTACTACCCGCAGGGCGACAACCCGGCAAGTGGCCACATCACCTACTCTGTCCGGGAAAAACGTGTTCGGCGTAAGTTGGGCTTCAAGGCTTATGACTTGCACCAGATCCAAGCGCTCTTTGACCCCAGCAATTTTGAAAAGCTTTCACCTAGCGCAAGGTGGGCGTCATTGATTGGCCTTTATACCGGAGCCAGAGCCTCGGAAGTTGGCCAGCTTCTGCTCTCTGACGTTTTCAAAGACGGCGACATCGTTTGCATCCGCATCAATGATGAAGGCGAGTTCCAAAAAGTTAAAACCGAATCGAGTCTCCGCACTGTCCCCATCCATCCCGACCTTTTGAAGCTTGGTCTTTGGGAATGGACCGAAGAACTTCGATCCAAGGGCCATGATCGGCTTTTCCCACAAGCCAAAGCCAATGCAACTAATGGTCCTGGCAACTGGATCAGCAAGGCATTCAGTCGTCATGTCGCGGAAGTGGGGAAGAACTGGCCGAAGGCAAGGCGTGGCTTCCACTCTTTGCGCAAGACGTTGATTCAAGAGATGCAAGGCGCAGGTGTGGCTTCGGAACTTAGGGCTCAGATCGTTGGGCATGAGCTCGATGATGAGCATCATGCAACTTACAGCCGAGATTTCACCAATGCAGAAAAGTTCAACGGCTTTGGCATCGCATCACCCGGTCTATCCACCGTAAACTATGCGTTATCGTTGCAACGCGATCACATTTGATCCACCACTACAGCAAGGAGCTAAGGGATGTTAATTGATTTCGTTAATAAAATGCTTAAAACCGCACCTATCTCGACCGGGTTTCTTGCCATTGGACTCGCCTTAATAATTGGCGGATTTGGCGTTTACCTTACATACAGCAGAAAGGAAAGGAACGACGAGAGCAAGCCATGGCTTATCGCTGGCTACATCGGGACAGCGTTGTTCTTGATCTGTACTTACTCTGTCTGGCAAGCATTTAAAGATGTTGCCCAACAATAATAAACAAAAAACCGTAGATTCAGCAACCGCGGCAAGACACCCGAACACAGATATTAATCTAAGTCGGCGAACTTTATTATTTTTGTCACAAACTATTTTCTCCATGCAATACTTTTAGCTCGTAATTCATCAATGTCAAGCAAAAGGGGCCCTGTCGCAGGGCCCCTTTTTTTGGACATAGTAAAAACTAACCAGCACCTTTCGCGTCTAAAGTTGACTCAATCAAGTGCATCGGCCTAACCAAGTCCGGAATTTCAAGCTCATCAGAAAAGAACATGGCCTCAGATCCCTTATACCGATCCTGAGCGCTATAACTTAACCCATAAACTATTCCACGGAATTCGTCATACATCGCGTGAATCGGCTCTGCGTTATCGTAAGAAACTATCCAGTTCTTACTTTTCAGCCTAGCCACCCGCCTAGCAATCTTCACGTGATCATCGTGCTTATAGTGATGCAGATAAAGATCACTACCTTTAACGTAGTACGGCGGGTCCAGATATATTAGGTTCTTGGCCGGAAGTTTTGGGGCAACGAGATCGATGAATTTAATCGCATCCAGCTGATGGAACTCAATCCGATCTCTGACCCTGGCAATGGCATGAATACGGCGAATCAGGTCGTCTTTATTAAAGCGTGCGTCAAGCTTCCACTCCCCGGCCTGCGCCTTACCTCCGATGACCCCCGCACCTAGAATTCCAGAGCGATTAGTACGGTTTAAGAAAAAAGTAGAAAAACCCAACTCCAAATCGTCGGATTCTTCTATATTGGACTGTACCGCCTTCTGCCGGTGCCACTCCTCAATTGTCACTTCTGTGTCCGTGATGATTGCGCATAGTTCGTCCGTTCGATCAAGCAAAGAACGCCAGAACGAAGCGACACCATCACTGATGTCGTTGATATAAACCTTCTTCGCGTATTCCTGAAGAACCAATTCCATTGCCACCGCAGCACCGCCTGCGTATGGCTCAACATAAGATCCGTCGACCAAATTATTGGCTTCCATGATCTTTTTGACATACGGCACTAGCTTTCCCTTCCCGCCTGGATAGCGAAGTGGCGTATAAAATGATGGTCGCGGTTCATTCTTCATAATTAAGCCCAAATCTTAGTAAAAGCCACCTGCACCTCAGACCAGCCAGAGCGAAGCTCGGAGGGCGTAGGCAGTGAATATTTACTATGGATTATGCCATGCAACCGGTCGATGCTCAAAGCCTTATTTGGATTTGACACTAAGGCACGAAATTCCTGCAAATCTCGTTTAGTAGCCAATCCTTTCTCTTGGAGATAAGAAGCCACTTTCTCGACCTTCTGCTTCAAACTAATATCTGCATTGTATTGCGGCAATTTGTTCTCAACACCGAAATGGTCGAGTGATAACTCCAAGAAAACTCTGAAAGATGAAGCAATTGCAATCGGATAGTTTTCCAACGGAAGTTTCCGCAACTCTTTGCACATCTGTTGGAGCTTATGATCGTTAATATTCAACGGGCACTGCGAATTGGGCGGAATGAGAGTCTTACGATCAATGAGGGACTTGCTCTTCGAGCCAACACCCGCTTTCGAGGTGCCCTTGCTGCTCTGGGCAGACAATTGGTCAAGAGGCTCCAACGTCCCTGTCCGCTTGCTTAAATCCGGCAACGACGAGGTCAGAGAGCCAAGGTAACTCAGGCGGTCATCTTTACTTTTAATTTTACTTACGTTTACTTTTTTCAGTGCAATGTCAGTAACAATCCTCTTCAGCGGCTTGATCAGCTCACTCTGAGGAAGATCCGAAAGAAGTTCCCCGTCTTCTAAGGCCAAACCCAGCCGCTCTCGAACCTCTGGCGTTCCGAGCATTCGATCCAAATTGGTAATAGGAAATCGCTCCAATGCCGCTTCTTCTTCGGCTGAAAGCTTGCCTGCGGCGCGAACGAAATCCAAAACCTTCAATGACGAGGTATGTCCCCGATAACGGGCGGTTGCGATACCGTCCCAGCCCACAACGCCTCGACCGTCGTTTTCACCCGTGTGTATCGCCTCAATCCAGTGACGCGCTTCATCTTCATCTTTGCAAACCGAGACATCGATGGGTTGAACATCTGCAAGAGAAAAGTCCTTGGCCAAGTTCCGCAATCGTCTGGCCGTAATATCCCCAACACCGTTCATCCCATCAAGAACACTCGGGTTTGCCAGCACTCTAAGGGCAGCAAGTCTGCGATTCCCGTCAAGAGCAACATAATTCGTGCTCTTTTTCCCGGGTGCCTTCATCACCAACATTCTGTGTGCGGGACTGAGGCCATTGAGTAAAATATCTTCCGCCAAATTCACGAGCTTTATGCCTTGGTTTACGACAATCTTCTCCAAGGCCTCCCGCTGACTGGTCAGACCGGCAAACCGAGGATTCTTTAGATCCAGGTCCAACTCATCAATATTCAATTCCAAAGTGGTGCTCATTCGTTCCTCCTTGAGACACGTAAGTGTTGAACCTTGGGCGGCCAATCCTGACTGCCCAAGCTGACCTCGCCAGTGCTTTCGTCCCCCTGACGTCTCCTGCTCTCACATCGTCGGCCTTGGCGGTCGAAACTTCAACTCCCAGCTGCCTTCGACCGGGCCGTCCGATAGACGCTCTGGACTAGATGGAAGTGAAGATGCCACGACCGGAGAGATGCCAAACGTCCTATTCAGGCCCATGTGTGCCCTGATCATTATTTCCCTGCAAACCCCCATCCGTCGCTCTTGGATCTGCAAGATTCGCCTGGACACCAGATTTTTCTTCCGCTGGTAGATCTGTCGAGCCCGAGCTGCTTCTGGTGAGGTGGGGTCATCATCATGCTCCGACATGGCCCTCGCCATCAAATAGGCCATCCGAGCTCTGTGAGGCCTTGCGATCATGCACGCGTAGCGCATGACGGATCTTGCCAACGCCTCCGTGTCTTCGAAGAGGAACGGCTTTCCTTTGTATTCGCCTGCGGAACGACAAACGAGCGCCCCATAGGCCTCCTGGAAGGCTGGTTCTACCGCTAGCCCAGGGATGGTCCGAAGCAACTCAAACGAGTCCTCAGCCGCCTGGCGTTGAATTTCAAGCCACTTCTCAATGAGCTCGGCCTCGGCATTGAGCACTTCTGCATCGCGACCGTGCGAGCGAGCCAATCGACTGGTCCGGCTGAGATGCCGAGTGAGGCTCGGAGCTAACTGACGGACCCTTGGGCCCAGAGGATGTTTGGGACGACCAACGGGAGCCGGCGTCACATGCCCCATTGGAGAGAACCTGATCTCCGAATGATTTTGCCCAGCACAAGCCCTTGATCTTCTCTCTCTCACACGGTCACGCAGTGCTGCTCCATGGCTGTGGCCGTTCGGCACTTCTTGCGCTGTTTTTTCAAACATCGCTGAGATCAGATCAAGTGTTAGCCTCTTCACCTCGGCCTCTGGGCCGGTGATCTTCGTCGACAACTTCGTCTTTCTCACCATAGCGACCTGGCTTTTTCCCAAGTGCTTGGTGGGTTGACGGGTCAGCTCACGAGGACATCTCGACTCCCCAGGCAGTAGAGCCGGAGCCACACTCACCAAGCATTACCTGCATAAAAAGCCAAAAAATATTGTGCAGAAAGACTTTGCAACAATTAAAATGCTGCGTCCCTTAGTAGATGTTCCCGCCTACGAGCCAAGCGCCTTCGCGGCATCGCTTGCCAGGAAGAAGAAATTTCATCCATAAAAAAAGCCCCTCGCGGGGGCCTTTTTATTTTATCCCGGATATTTTGGGAACTTTTCATCCGGATGCTTCGCTTTCCATTCCTTGTAAGCGGCGGAGCCTTCCCAGGCTGCGAAAGCGCGCGGTGTCCGGCCACGACCGGTCCAAGTCTCTTGCGTATGCGGCAGCCAATACTTCGGCGCTACTTCTTTGCGCGTGCCAGCGGATTTCTTCGGGCGACCAGGCCCATTGGACGAGCCGCCCACCTGGTTAGCAATGTCGGCCTTCTGCTTAGCGGTGAGGTGCTGGCCAAAACGGCTCAGCAGATCTGAAATCTGCAAGAACGCGTCAGACGCTTCATCTTCAATGAGCTTCGCTTCCTGCTCTTCCAGCTTACGCAGTTCTTCGGCAAGCTTGGCTTTGGCCGAAGCGATTGAATCAAGGGTCGGTTTGCTCATTTCTAAAGACCTAGCAATTGGAGATCAAATGACAGCAAAAAGCTATTGCCCAAACCTATCAAACAAATGATAACGAATGAAACCTTGATAAACCAACATATCAAACAAGACCAAGTTCAGAATGATAATTTTGAAGCGTAGAAAATCTATACCCACGCAGCACGTGTTGATCAGCTTTTGAAAATCCACCTACATACTTCTCAACATATTTCCCGAACTTATCAGAAATGAAATGCGCGCGATCCTTAATCTTCACATACTCGTCGACTGGAATTACAAATGGTTGGTCGGAAATATATCCATCCTTTTGAAGCAACACCGCTTTGGTGTAATCCAAGCCCTTACCTTCCGAGGTCTTGAAACAATAATTGTGCGCTATATTGCTTCTGAGTGGAATGCCAAAGCGCAGGTTCCTATACGAGATGACCGCAATTCCGTAACCGCGCTCCTTCTCGCCGTCCCACTGCCCTCGCTTATTTTTATCCATGACTTCCACGAGATGGGTGTTCTCTTGGAAAAATAGCGGCTCGAGTTTCAAAATAAGCATGGCTTCCCTTCCAGTTCGCAAGAAAAAAGGGTCCTTTCGGACCCTTTTTTCTTTCATTCTAACGAGCGCTTCTTTTTTTAACGTGGGGATCACTCTTCCTCCACATCTTTCGCTTGAGCATTTCTTTTTTTAACGTGGGGATTGCTCTTCCACCACTTCTTGCGAAACATCCTACGACCTTCCAGACAGCTTGTCAACCCTGCCTGCATCGATAGATGTTGGGCGAGCGCGACGCATAGCGCTACAATAGGCGCACTATACAGGACATAGGTCCGGTTTGCGTTCCGGTTGAAGATCAGGATGTTAGAGCCGATTCAATCAGCTCCCCCTCTCTCCGCCAGACAAACGCAAAAGGTCTCCGCCAGACAAACGCAAAAGGTCTCCGCCAGACAAACGCAAAAGGTCTCCGCCAGACAAACGCAAAAGGCCGCCCAATGGGCGGCCTTTTGCGTTTGCCCGGCGGAGAGTCGGTGGACGAGAAGCCATCCGCCCAGCACCGCGAAGCCACGCATGGCGTGGCTCTACAATGGGGTACCCCCTTCAGATCCCCTACCCCCATGTCCGACTGCTGCGGCTGCGGAAAAATCGTCGACGTCGCCGCCCTTCAGGCGAAACAGCGCCGCGTCCTGCGCATCGTGCTGGCGATCAATCTCGCCACCTTCGTGATGATGGCGGCCGCCGCCTGGTGGAGCCATTCCTCCTCCCTGCTCTCCGGCAGCCTGGACAACCTGGGTGACGCACTGACCTACGCGATCAGCCTGGCCGTGGTCGGCGCATCGATGCAGGCCAAGGCACGGGTGGCGTTGTTGAAAGGGCTGCTGATTCTCTGCGCGGCCATTGCCGTAGCCGTGCAGATCGGCTGGCGGCTCACCCACCCGGCCGTGCCGCTGTTTGAAGGCATGGGCATTGCCGGTGCGCTGAACCTCGCCGCCAACGGTGTGTGCCTGTGGTTGCTGAATCCGTTCCGCAACGGCGACGTCAACATGGCCTCGGCGTGGGAATGCTCGCGCAATGACATTTTCGAGGGCGTGGCGGTGCTGCTGGCCGCGCTCGCGGTGTGGGCGTTCGGCGCGGGTTGGCCGGACCTGCTGATCGCCGCCGCCTTGCTGGTGATGTTCCTGCGCTCAGCGTTGCGGGTGCTGCGTTCGGCGTGGCGGGAGATGCGGGTTCAGGGCTGAACCCGCCGTCTCCTTCCGCCGTTACGCGCTCGACACCTTCATCAGCACCAGCCCGCTCACGATCAGCACCGCCGCGGCAATGCGCATCGCGCTCACCTGTTCGCCCAGCAACACGATGCCGACGATGAACGCACCGACCGCGCCAATGCCGGTCCAGATCGTGTAGGCGGTGCCCAGCGGCAGCGTGCGCATGGCCAGGGCGAGCAGCCAGAAGCTGGCAGCCATGGCGGCGAAGGTGATGAGCGACGGGGTGAGTCGGGTGAAGCCCTCGGACTGTTTCATCGAGAACGCCCAGACGATTTCCAGAACACCAGCAACAAGCAGATAGATCCAGGCCATGTGGCCCTCCTTATGGGGCCAGGTCGTCCTGGTCATTGTTGCCCGGTATGGGGGAGGCCGTTCCTCCTGGGGTGCGTGCAGCGGGGCAGAGTCCCGCTCTACGGTGAGGGCGATTCTAGGGGATGGGGCGCAGGATGGGGGCCGAGGGCATGTTGGGGGTTACGAGGTGGTCAGGGTGGGTCGGGGGCACGCGCGGCGTGTTGCTACTCGGGAGGTTGTGCGCCAAGTGCCGAATCCGACTAACAGTCGGATCTACCGCGCCTGCGGGTCTACCGCGCTTTCGGATCTTCCGCGCTTGGCTGCGCCGCGCTATACTGGGTGACTGCACTTCGGTGCAACGTCTCTATGGCGGCCCCGTCGGCCCCTCGCGACGCTAGGTCGAAAATCCCGCCAGGGCCGGAAGGCAGCAACGGTATCGATCGACGCGGGCGCCGAGGTCAGCCGGCGGGGCCGTCACCCGTTTGGGCGGTCCATTCCACGTCTGGGTGATCAGGCCGTGGGCCTGGGAGCCGTTGGCTCGGCCAACGCCACGCACTCGCCCGGCATTGCGACCCGATGCCCCCGCTGCCGCAGCGCTTCGCCGTCGGCCTCGCTCGCATAGTGGTAGAGCATCATCCGCGCCTGCAGTTCGGCGCTGTACTCGCGTTCGAGATCGTCCACGCCGGTGTGCGACGGGTTGCCGTGCAGGCCGCAGTCGTGCGCGATCAGTTCGTTGTCGCCGGCGTAGCGCGCCAGCATTTCCGGAATCGGGCGGGTGTCGCCGCTCCACACCAGCGCGCCCTGCAGGCGCAGGCCGTAGGCGGTTTCGGGCCAGTGGTGGCGGACCGGGAATACTTCCAGGCGCACGCCGTCATGCCAGAACGCCTCGCCCACCACGATCAGCTGGAAGGCATCCCAGAAGTTGGCGCCACCTTCGGCCAGCACGTTGGGGTAATCGGCCACGCGCCGGTGCAGCAGCGGCACCACGGTGGCGGGTACGTACAGCCGGATGCGGCCGCGCCGCTGCGGCGAGAAGTAGGCATCGACGAACAGCCGCTCGAAGCCGGCCACGTGGTCCAGGTGCACATGGGTGACGAACAGCGCCTCGGGCATGCGTCCGTATTGGGCGAGGAAGGCGGTTAGCCCCTCGCCGCCGCAGTCGATGGTCAGCCACGGCTCGCCACCGCGCTCGATCACCGCCATCGGCGAACCCAGCTGCACGGCCGACGCGTTGCCGACCCCCATGAAGCGCAGTGCCCAGTCCATCAGTAGCCCCGGTTCCAGGCCAGGTCGTAGGCCCGGCGCAGGCGCGCGAAGTCCTTCTCGACCTCGTCGTGGCTGCGCTCGCCACGCAGCTTCACCAGCGACCGGTGCAGGCGCTTGAGGTTGCGCTCGCGCCAGGCGGTGGCCGGGATGCGCTGCACGCCACGGTCGAAATCGATCAGCCAGCCGTGGCCGTTGGCATCAAACAGGATGTTGTGGGCGTTGAGATCGGCATGGTCCAGCCCGGCGCGGTGGAAACGCGCGATCAGCCGGCCGGTCTCTTCCCAGGGCGCGCCCCGCCCCGCCACCAGAGCGCGGTCGGCCAGCGAACGCACGCCTTCCAGCCGTTCCATCAGGATCGCCGCGCGGTAGCGCATGCCTTCGCGCATGTAGAACGCAGCGATCGGGCGCGGCACCGGCAACTTCAACGCGCGCAGGGCGCGCATCAGCCGGAACTCGGCGAAGCTGCGGGTGCGGTTGGCGCCCCGCCACAGGTACTGGTCGTGGCTCAGCTTGGCCGCCATGCCGCCGCGCAGGTACTGGCGCAGCACGCAATGGCCGAACGGCGCATCGACGAACCAGGCCCCACCCCGTCCACCATCGCCGACCGGGGCGCGCCCGGTCGCCCCAGTGGCCGGGGGAGAACAGGCTCATCTCGGCTTGCCGCAGCCGTTCGCGGTCGAACAGAATGGCACCCATGCCGCGTCCATCGCGGCAGGGCGTCAGCGCTTCAGTGGCGTCGAATGCGACCATTCCTTCGAGTCTAACAACACCATGGCATCAGCGTCCTCTTCCTTGTGTCTTTTGCGTTTGTCCGCGCTGGGCGATGTCACCCACGTGGTGCCGCTGGTGCGCACCCTGCAGCAGGCACGGCCGGGGACCGAACTGCACTGGATCATCGACAAGGCCGGGCACAAGCTGCTGGACGGCCTGCCGGGCGTGGTGTTCCATGCCTACGACAAGAAGACCGGCCTGGCCGGCATGCGCGCCCTGCGCGCGTCGCTGCCGCCGGGCCGCTTCGAGGCGCTGCTGCAGATGCAGGTGGCCTTCCGCGCCAATGTGCTGTCGGCGTTTGTCCCGGCGGTGCGCCGGATCGGCTACGACAAGGCGCGCTCCAAGGACCTGCACGGTCTTTTCATCAACGAACGCATCCCCGACCGCCCCGGCATCCACGTGCTGGATGCGATCGGCAGCTTCTGCGAACCGTTGGGGATCCGCCAGACCGAGGTCAGCTGGGACCTGGCGATCCCGCCGGCGGCGGTGGAATGGGCGCAGGCGCAATGGCAGGACGATGGCCGGCCGGTACTGATGATCTCGCCCTGCTCCAGCCACGTACGCCGCAACTGGTATGCCGACCGCTACGCGGCAGTGGCCAACCATGCGGTTGCACGCGGCTGGCGGGTGGTGCTGTGCGGTGGCCGCAGCGAACTGGAGCGCGGCATGGCCGACGCCATCCAGGCCCAGCTCACCACCCCGGCACTGGACCTGGTGGGCAAGGACACCCTCAAGCAGCTGCCGGCCCTGCTGGCCCGCGCGGCGCTGGTGATGACCCCGGATTCGGGCCCGATGCACATCGCCAACGCGATGGGCACCAAGGTGCTGGGCCTGCACGCGGCCAGCAACCCGCACCGCAGCGGCCCCTATTCGGACCGCCGCTACTGCGTGGACCGCTATGACGACGCGGCGCGGAAGTTCCTGGGCAAGCCGGCCAGCGAACTCAACTGGGGCACCAAGATCGAGTTCGATGACGTGATGCAGCTGATCACGGTCGAGGACGGCATCGCCGCCTTCGAACGCTACGTGGCCGATCAGCCGCGCCCGCTGTAATCCTTGTAGGACTTCTCTTCGACGTAGACCGAGCCAAGCGCCAGGTTGATGTCCTTCTTGATCCGGGCGCGGGTGTCGTTCTTCTGGTAGACGCTGCGCGCCAGGGCGACGAACGCCTCATCGAACTCAGCGGCCTGGTCCTTCAGCCGGATGTTGTCCTCGATATCCCAGAGCTGCTCATTGATGTCCTTCAGCTCCATGCGCAGCTTGGCGATATCCGTGCCGCCGGCCGGATGCGCCATCCAGGTCTTCTCCAGCGCACTCAGCTCGGCCCGGATGTTGGCCAGCTTGCCCGGATCACTGATCCGCTCGGACTTGATCTGCAGGATCGAGATCTTGTCGAGCAATTCGCCAAAGGACACGGGAACAGAAATTTCAGCGTTCATAGGGGGATATTCCGTTTCGAATGGGACCAGTCTAGCGAACCCAGCGAAGCGCAGCGCCCGCCCCTCACCGTTCGCACAACCCAACGCCGTAACAAGCCCCTCTGTTGAGGGGCTGCCCCGACAGGGGCGGGGAGAGGAAGCATCGCGGGGGCAACGGCGCTACGCGCCGTTGCAATCCCCCCCTCGAACGTCAGAGACGCAAAAAAGGCCACCCAAAGGGCGGCCTTTTTTGCGTGTCTGGCGGAGAGGGGGGGATTCGAACCCCCGAGGCGCTATAAACGCCTGCCTGATTTCGAGTCAGGTACATTCAACCGCTCTGCCACCTCTCCAGATGGTCCCCGGCGAACCGGGGAGCGAATAATACGGTCAGGAGCCGCCGACGGCAAGCCATTCCCGCGCTTCCGATGAATTTCTTCTGTATCGATGCCTTGCCGGATGTCCGCAGGGCCGCGATCATGCCGTTATCCCTCAGCAATGACACTCCTGGCCTGCGCACCTCCATGATCGAATTCGGACACCTGACCCACCCTGGCCTGCGCCGTGATCTCAATGAGGACACCTACTACGGGGACGGGGAGCTGGCACTGTGGCTGGTGGCCGATGGCATGGGCGGGCACGCCTGTGGCGAAGTGGCCAGCGCACTGGCGCGCGAGACCATCGTGCGCGAGATCCGCCAGGGCGCCACGCTGGCGCACGCGATCCGGGTGGCCGATGAGGAAATCATCCGCACCTCGCGCCGCCGCAACGACAGCCTGCCGATGGGCACCACCGTGGTGGCCGCCCGGGTCCAGGGCAACCGCTATGAAGTGGCCTGGGTCGGCGACAGCCGCGCCTACCTGTGGCGCGACGGCAAGCTGGCGCAGCTCAGCCAGGACCACAGCGTGGTGCAGGAAATGGTGGCGCAGGGCAACCTGACGGCCGAAGAGGCGCGCGCGCACCCGCATCGAAACGTGGTGACCCAGGCGCTGGGGGTGACCGATCCGGCCCACCTGAACGTGGCCACCACCGCCGGCGAGCTGCGCCCGGGCATGCAGCTGCTGCTGTGCAGCGACGGGCTGACCGAGGAAGTGGAAGACACCGGGATCGCCCGCACCCTGGCCTACGACGACGCCAGCGCGCAGGAGTGCGTGGATACGCTGGTGGCCGCCGCGCTGGATGGGGGCGGGTCGGACAACATCACGGTGATTCTGGTGCGTTGCCATTGATTTAACCGGTTGCCTGCCAACGGCAGGGGCTACCGAATCGACGGCATTACGCCGCCGATTCTTCCACCTTAGGGCCATCCCAGATGGCATGCCCGGCTTTCTTGCGCAGCTTGGCCAGGCGCGCTTCGTGCGCCTCCCGTTCCGAGGCCGTTGCCACCACGCGCGGGCGCGGCAACAGGCGGCTGGTATCGAAGGCCTGCGCGTGTGCCGTACCCGGGCGGACGTCATCGGCTGAACCAAAGCCGATTTCCTCCTGACCGGAGGTCAGTGCGATGTACACATCGCCCAGGATCTGCGCATCGAGCAGGCCGCCGTGCAGCTGGCGGTGCGCGTTATCCACGCCCAGCCGCTTGCACAGCGCATCCAGCGAGTTGCGCTGGCCCGGATAGCGCTCGCGCGCCATCTTCAGCGTATCGATCACCGTGCAGCGGTCGGTGATCTTCCCGTACTGGTCGCCCAGCAACGACAGCTCGTAATCCAGGAAGCCCAGGTCGAACGCGGCGTTGTGGATGATCAGCTCGGCGCCGTCGATGTAGGCGAGGAATTCTTCGGCCACCTGCGCGAACACCGGCTTGTCGGCCAGGAACTCCAGGGTCAGCCCGGTGACTTCCTGGGCGCCCTGTTCGAACTCGCAGTCCGGCTTGAGGTACTGGTGGAAGTTGTTTCCGCTCGGGCGGCGTTCCAGCAGTTCCACGCAGCCGATTTCGACGATGCGGTTGCCCTTGCGCCATTCCAGGCCGGTGGTTTCGGTATCGAGGATGATCTGACGCATGGGCTTAGTGTACCGGGCCGGCGGCACGGATCCGGATCGCGGCGTCGCGCGCCAGCGTATCCACCCGCTCGTTGTCCGGGTCACCGGAATGGCCCTTCACCCAGCGCCAGTCGATGCTGTGCTTCTGGGTGGCCGCATGCAACCGTTCCCACAGGTCGCGGTTCTTGACCGGGTCGCCACCGGCGGTCTTCCAGTTCTTGCGGATCCAGCCCGGCAGCCACTGGGTCAGGCCCTGGCGCACGTACTGCGAATCGGTGAACAGCACGATCTCGCAGGGTTCGGTCAGTGCTTCCAGGCCGGAGATCGCGGCCATCAGCTCCATCCGGTTGTTGGTGGTGTGCGCTTCGCCACCGCTCAGCTCGCGTTCGTGGCCCTTGTAGCGCATCAACGCGGCCCAGCCGCCGGGGCCGGGATTGCCGAGGCAGGAACCGTCGGTGTGGATTTCAATGGTTTTCAATACAACTCCAGATCAGGTCGCCACGGTGCCGTGCCAACGGCGAACCGGCAGTGGCGTAGGTCCTGGCAGGGCCAGGGTGCGTTTTTCGGCGGTGAACAGGCAGGCCGCGCGCAGGGCGGCGATGCTGCCGCGCTCGGGCGCGCGGCTGTGCCACATCGGGCCCAGCCAGGCCAGGTCGTCGCAGGCCAGCCCGGCCCGCTCCAGGGTGTGGCGCAGCCGCTGCGGGGTGCGCACCACCAACCCGTGCCGGCGCCACTGGCTGCGGAATGGGCTGAACGGATTGAGCGTGGACAGCCACAGCCGGCCGCCGGGCATCAGGACCCGCTCGCATTCGGCGATCAGCTGTTCGGCGTCGCGGGCGGTCACGTGCTGCAGCACGATGGCGTTGAGGCTCTCGGTCTGGAACGGCAGCGGCAGCGCGCAGGTAACGTCGCCGGTGTAGCCGCCCGCGCTGCGGTGCAGGCGCACGCCCTGCCCCGGCAACGCGGCATCTTCCAGCCACGCCGGGGTCGGCGCGATCCACAACCAGGGGTTCAGCGGGTGCGAGGCCAGCACCGGCTCCAGGGCCTTGCGCTCCAGCTCACGCAGCGCCTGCGCCGGTTCAGTATCAAACCAGGATGCGACGGAAGCTTGACGGGGGCTCGGCGCGGCGGGCATGGTCCAATTCTATGCGACTGACTGCCCTACCCGCATTCGCGGACAACTACATCTGGGCGCTGGTCGCCGACGACGGCCGCGCGATCGTGGTCGACCCCGGCCAGGCGGGCCCCGTGGTGGCCGCCGCAGCGCAGCAGAACTGGCGCCCGCACACGATCCTGCTCACTCACCACCACGACGATCATATCGGCGGCGTGGCGGAGCTGCAGGCCCGGTTTGCGGGGCTGGAGGTGATCGCCCCGCACGATCCGCGCATTCCCGCCGCCACCCGCCGGGTAGGGGAAGGTGAACGCATTCAGGCACTGGGGCTGGAGATCGACGTAGTATCCGTGCCCGGACACACCCGGACGCACATCGCATTTCACAGCGCTGAACATCTTTTCAGCGGAGATGCGTTGTTCAGCCTGGGCTGTGGCCGGATGTTCGAAGGTACGCCACCCCAGCTTCTGGCTTCCCTGCACAAGCTGGCGTCCCTGCCGCCGCACCTGTTGTTGTGCTGCGGCCATGAGTACACCGTGTCAAATGCCGTCTTCGCGCGGCATGTCGACCCCGCCAACGCCGCGCTCGCGCGACGCCATGAGGAGGCACTGGCCATGCGCCGCGATGAACGCCCTACGCTGCCCGTTACGTTGGCAAGCGAGCTGGAATGCAACCCGTTCCTGCGAACCGATAACGCCGCTGTCCGCGCTGCCGTCAGCCAGCACCTCGGTCGTCCCGTCACCGATGAAGTCGATGTCCTGGCAGGTCTGCGGGGCTGGAAAGACGGATTCCGAACATGAGTCGGCGATGGTTGCCGCTCGCGGCAGGCCTGGCGATCGCCATCGCCGGCACCGCGGGCGCCCAGTCGTTGAGTGCGGGGATGTCGCAGAACGTGGCCGGTTTGTCGCAGTTGCCGCTGGACGGTACTGCCCTGCCCCCCGCTTCGGTCCGCAACGGCCAGGACATCTTCGCCAGTTTCCGCGATGGCCTGGCCGAGCCGACCTGCGACGTCGAGGCCACCAGCCCACGCTGGCAGAAACAGTTCGCCCATGCGCCCTCGCGCCTGGCCAACCAGGATGACGATGCACTGGTGCTGTTCGGCTATGTGGTCGAAGAGCTGCGCGCTGCCAACCTGCCCACTGAGTTCGCGCTGATTCCGTTCGTGGAAAGCGGCTACCGGCCCAACGCGCGGAATGGGGCCGGCCCGGCCGGGCTGTGGCAGTTCATCGCCTCCACCGCCAGGAACCACCGCGTGCAGATGACCGGCGGCTACGACGGCCGGCTGTCGGCGGCCGATTCCACCCAGGCCGCGGTGCGCTACCTCAAGACCCTGCACGGGATGTTCGGCGGCGACTGGCGCCTGGCCACCATGGCCTACAACGCTGGCGAGTACCGCGTGCTGCAGTCGCTGCGCAAGGCCGGCATGAACGCGCAGAACGCGCGCCCTGCCGAGCTGCCGGGGCTGTCGCCGGTGACCTACGCGTACGTGGAGAAGCTGCACGCGCTGGCCTGCGTGCTGGAAAACGCCGAAACCACGCCGGCGGTGATGGCATCGCTGGACCGCACCGTGCCGGTCCTGAAGGGCCACACCCTGCCAGCCGGCACCAGCGTGCAGCAGTGGGCCGTACAGCGCTCGCTGGACCCGGCGCGCATCGCCCGGCTCAATCCGGCCCTGGCCAGCGGCAAGGGCCGCCCCAGCGGCCAGGTGACCGTGCTGGCCCCGGCCACCCACGCGCCGGTGGACCCTTCGGTGATGCTGGCCCAGGCTGACGCGCCCGTGGCTGACACGGTCAGCCCGCGTACGCAGACCCAGGTCGCCAGCCGCGCCGTTGCCAGCGCGGACCGCCCCAAGGCGCGCCGCCACACCGTGCGCAACGGCGAGTCTGCGTGGACGATTGCCAAGCGCTACGGGATGCCGCTCAAGGCGCTGCTGTCGCTGAACAACCTCAGCGGCAGCAGCGTGCTCAAGCCCGGTGCGGTGTTGCGCGTCGAGGATTGAGGCGGATAAGGCGCAACAAAAAAAAGGCCCGGCATTGCCGGGCCTTTTTCGTAAGCGGACGCCAGCCAACCCTTAGAGGTTGGCTTCTTCGACCTGCACTTTGTAGTGCTTGCGCATGGCCTGGATGAAGGCCTTGGCCGAGGCCATGCCGTCTACCTGGTCCAGCTGGTCCTTGAACTGCTGCTTCTGCTCGGCCGGGACCTCAGCCAGGTTCGGCGGGGTCACCTTGTTGACCGCGAACACCACGTAACGGTCCTGCACGGCGACCTTGCCATAGCTCGGCTTGCCTTCGGCCGGGGCCGGGGCGGCGAACACGGCGCGGTTGATCTCCGGGGTCGGCACCGGCTGGGTGCGCGGCAGGCCCGGCAGCGGGCTGAGCTGCAGCTTCTCTTCGGCGGCCAGCGCCTGCAGGGTCTGCCCGGCGTTGAGCTTGGCCAGCAGCGCGTCAGCGGCCTTGGCCGAGACCTGGCGGTTGCGGTCGGCGCGGATCGCGGCGATCACGCCGTCGCGGGCCTTGTCCAGCGGCAATGCCTGTTCCGGGCTGTGGTCGGTCACGCGGATCATCACGCTGTGGTCGGGCGTGATCGCGATCGGGTCGCTCACGGTGCCGTCCTGCACCAGCACATCGGAGAACGCCGCGCGCAGCACTGCCGGGTTGGCGGCAATGCCACTGGCGGTGTCGCGGGTGAACGGGCCGAGGGTCTGCACCTTCAGCTTCAGCGCATCGGCCGCGCCCTGCAGCGAGGTCGGGTTCTTGTAGACCTGGTCGACCAGGCGGCCGCTCAGTTCGGAGAACGCGCCTTCGTTGTCGGCCTTGAGCTGTTCGGCGGCGAGCTGGTCGCGGACCTCCTCGAACGGACGCTGCTGGCCACCACGGACCTCGCGCAGCTGCAGCACGTGGTAACCGAACTCGGTCTTGACCGGCGCGCTCACCTCGCCTGCCTTCATGCCAAACAGCGCGTCTTCGAACGGCTTGACCATGGAATCGCGTTCCACCCAGCCCAGGTCACCACCGGTTGCCTTGGAGCCGGTGTCGTCCGAGTTGGCCTTGGCCAGCGCGGCGAAATCCGCACCCGGCGCCTTGGCCTGCGTAGCCAGTGCGGCGGCCTTTTGTTCAGCGGCCTTGAGCTTGGCCGGGTCGCTGCCATCGGCGGCGATCAGGATGTGCGATGCAAGACGGGCTTCGGGCGTGGAGAAGCGCGCCTTCTCGTCGGCGTAGCGCTTGCGCAGGGTGGCTTCATCGGCGGCGGCCGCCGGCGGCAGCGCGGCCGCGTTGATTTCCACGAACTCCAGCGACACGGTTTCCGGCTGACGGAAATCCTTCGGGTGGCTGTCGTACCACTGCTTGATCTGTGCGTCGGTCACTTCTGCCGTATCGGCCGGCAGCTCCGGCAGCGCGGCGATTTCCACGTCACGCGTTTCGCCCAGCAGCTTCATCAGCCGCTCGGCCTCCACGCTGGTGACAAAACCCGATTCCTGCAGCGCCTGCGGAATGATCGACTGCTGCAGGCTCTCGCGCACCAGCGTTTCGAACTGCGCCGGGGTGCGCGGTGGGTTGCCGGTGGTCAGCGCCAGGCGGTACTGGTCCTGGTTGAACTTGCCATCGGGGCCGATGAAGCCCGGGATGGAGGCGATGGTTTCGCGCACGGCGGCGTCGCCGATGACGATGCCGGACTGTTCGCCGGCCAGGCGCACGACCTTCTCATCGATCATCTGGTCGAGCACGGCGCGCTTGTTCTCGGCGCTTTCGAATTGGCGCGGGTCGAAGTTCTCGCCCTGCTGCTGGCGGGCCTGCTGGCGCGCCTGCTCGAAACGGGTACGGAATTCTTCCGCACTGATTTCATGGTGCTGCCAGAGGAAGGACATCGGCCACCACGACGGCGCCGAGCGCCACCAGGTCGGCGGCGCTGCCACCTTGGCCACGTTCTGCGCGCCGACACCACCCAGGTAGCTGGAGTCGATCACGAACAGGAACGGAATCATCAGCAGCCCCAGGATCACGGTAACGATCCAGCCCGAGGTCTTGTCGCGAAGTTTCTGCAGCATGGGAGAAATCAAGGCCCGATTGGCGAATCCGGCAGTGTACCCCGCTTCGCGCCACTCCCCAACAGGGGCGCCCGGCGCCCGGGCATCGCAGCAAAAAGAAAAGCCCCTGGTTTGCACCAGGGGCCTTCAAGAATTGGCGGAGCGGACGGGACTCGAACCCGCGACCTCCGGCGTGACAGGCCAGCATTCTAACCAGCTGAACTACCGCTCCGCGCTTGAAACTTTGCAGGCGCTCATTATATCCGAAGATATTCAGAAAACCCACCCCGAAGTACTGCTTTTCGAGGATTTTTTGTAACTGGCGGAGCGGACGGGACTCGAACCCGCGACCTCCGGCGTGACAGGCCAGCATTCTAACCAGCTGAACTACCGCTCCGCGTTTATTTTTTCAAATTTTTTCAAAGTCGACTAACAGTCGACTCTACAGCCTTGTTACAGAAAACAAGGCCCCCGATTGCTCAGGGGCCTCGTTGAAACTGGCGGAGCGGACGGGACTCGAACCCGCGACCTCCGGCGTGACAGGCCAGCATTCTAACCAGCTGAACTACCGCTCCACATTTCAAACTTTTACTGGCGGTGCATGGTGGGTGCTGAGGGTTTCGAACCCCCGACCCTCTCCGTGTAAAGGAGACGCTCTACCGCTGAGCTAAGCACCCCAGCAAGCCGCTTAGTTTACGGCATCCTTCAGGGCTTTGCCAGCCTTGAACGACGGATTCTTCGACGCAGCGATCTTGATGGTGTCGCCGGTCTTCGGGTTGCGGCCGGTACGGGCGGCGCGGTCGCGCACCTGGAACGTACCGAAGCCCACCAGGGTCACCGCATCACCGCCCTTCAGGGCCTTGGTGACAGCAGCGATGACGGCATCGACAGCGCGTTGCGACTCGGCCTTGGTCAGGTCAGCGGATTCGGCAACGGCGTCGATCAATTCGGTCTTGTTCATTCTGTACAGCTCCTTTGGCGGGGATTCCGCATGTTCGACAGTGAAGCATCCGGCCCGCTACGTGGCCGGACGCCAGTGAAGTTCTCGATTCGCACCCGTCAGCGTCTGCTGACTTGCGAGTGGTGCTTTTATACCAGCGCACCCCTACCCGCGCAAGCTGAAAAGCCAATAACGACGCGGGTTTCGGGCATTTCCCATGCGCGCGTCAGTGCTTGACGCGCGTTGTGGATGCTGTCTTGCTCTTGCCCCGCACTGTGACGCGTTGCCCATCCTTCTTTGGCTTGGGCGCGGTCAGCGGCGTTTCCAGGGCCAGGTCCAGCACCTCTTCAATCCACTTCACCGGAATGATCTTCAGGTCGCGGGTGACGTTGGCCGGAATGTCGGCAAGGTCCTTGCGGTTCTCTTCGGGGATGATCACGGTGGTGATGCCACCGCGCAGCGCCGCCAGCAGTTTTTCCTTCAGGCCACCGATGGCGGTGACGCGACCACGCAGGGTGATTTCGCCGGTCATCGCCACTTCGGCGCGGATCGGCACCTTGGTCAGCATCGACACCAACGAGGTCACCATCGCGATGCCGGCGCTGGGGCCGTCCTTCGGGGTGGCGCCATCGGGCACGTGCACGTGCACGTCGTGCTTCTGCAGGAACTCGGCATCGATGCCCAGCCGCTCGGCGCGCGAACGCACCACCGACAGCGCGGCCGAGGCCGATTCCTTCATGACGTTGCCCAACTGGCCCGTCAGGATCAGCGCGCCCTTGCCCGGGACCAGGGTGGATTCGATCTGCAGCAGGTCGCCACCCACTTCGGTCCAGGCCAGGCCGGTGACCAGGCCGATCTCGTTCTGCTCTTCGGCGCGGCCGAAGTCGAAGCGGCGCACGCCCAGGTACTTCTCCAGGTTCCGGCCGTTGACCACCACCAGTGCCTTCTTCTTCGCCGCCGCCTTCTTGCCGGCCTTGGCCGGCTTGGCCAGCACCGCCGGACCGCCCAGCGCGATTTCCTTCACCACCTTGCGGCAGATCTTGGCTACTTCGCGCTCGAGGTTGCGCACGCCCGATTCGCGGGTGTAGTAACGCACCACGTCCTGGATGGCGTCGGCCTCGATTTCCAGCTCCTCCGGCTTCAGGCCGTTGGCCTTCAGCTGCTTGGGCACCAGGTAGCGCATGGCGATGTTGAGCTTCTCATCCTCGGTGTAGCCGGGGATGCGGATCACTTCCATGCGGTCCAGAAGCGGGCCGGGGATGTTGAGCGAGTTCGAGGTCGCCACGAACATCACTTCGGACAGGTCCAGGTCCACTTCCAGGTAGTGGTCGTTGAAGGCGTTGTTCTGTTCCGGGTCGAGCACTTCCAGCAGCGCCGAAGACGGGTCGCCACGGAAGTCCATCGACATCTTGTCGATCTCGTCCAGCACGAACAGCGCGTTCCTGCTGCCCACCTTGTTGAGGTTCTGCACGATGCGGCCCGGCATGGAGCCGACGTAGGTGCGACGGTGGCCACGGATCTCGGCCTCGTCGCGCACGCCACCCAGGCTCATGCGCACGAACTTGCGGTTGGTGGCCTTGGCGATGGACTGCCCCAGCGAGGTCTTGCCCACGCCCGGCGGCCCGACCAGGCACAGGATCGGGCCCTTCATCTGCTTCACGCGCGACTGCACCGCCAGGTATTCCAGGATGCGGTCCTTGACCTTGTCCAGGCCGAAGTGGTCGGCATCCAGGGTGTCCTGGGCAACCTTGAGGTCCTTGCGCACCTTGGTGCGCTTCTTCCACGGCACGCCCAGCAGCCAGTCCAAATAATTGCGCACCACGGCCGCTTCGGCCGACATCGGCGACATCTGCTTGAGCTTGTTGAGCTCGGCCTTGGCCTTGGCTTCCACCGGCTTGGGCATGCCCGCTTCGGCGATCTTGCGCGCCAGCTCTTCCAGCTCGCCTGGCGCATCGTCGAGGTCGCCCAGTTCCTTCTGGATGGCCTTCATCTGCTCGTTGAGGTAGTACTCGCGCTGGCTCTTTTCCATCTGCGACTTGACCCGGCCGCGGATGCGCTTCTCCATCTGCTGCACGTCGATCTCGCCGTCGACCAGGCCCACCAGCATTTCCAGGCGGTCGCCGACCTGCAGGGTTTCCAGCAGGCGCTGCTTGTCGGCCAGGCGCACGCTGATGTGCGCGGCGATGGTGTCAGCCAGGCGCGCCGGTTCATCGATGCCGGCCAGGGTCTGCAGCAGCTCCGGCGGCAGCTTGCGGTTGGTCTTGACGTACTGTTCGAACAGCGACATCAGCGAACGGGCGATCGCCTCGACCTCACGCGGCTCGCGCGCGTCGTCCGATTCGATTTCCTCGGCCACGCCGTGCAGCGAACCGTCGCGCTCGGTAACCTGGGTGACGTTGACGCGCGACAGGCCTTCCACCAGCACCTTGATGGTGCCGTCGGGCAGCTTCAGCAGCTGCAGCACCTGGGCCAGGGTCCCGACCTGGTAGAGATCGGCGGCGGTGGGGTCGTCGGTCTCGGCCGACTTCTGCGCCAGCAGCAGGATGCGCTTGTCCGCCTCCATCGCCTGCTCCAGCGCGTGCATGGATTTGTCGCGGCCGACGAACAGCGGAATGACCATGTGCGGGAACACCACCACGTCGCGCAGCGGCAGTACCGGCAGGTCGAGAGTCTCAGTTGGGGAACGGGCCATGTGGGCTCCAGTTGAGCAGTGGGGATGGCCTCCGGGCAGCGTCACCCGGATACAAAAAAGCCGATGGCCCCGTTATGGGGCCATCGGCGTCCAGATGCAAGATGCTCTGAAAAAATCCCATCAATTCAAATGCTTGATGGATTATTCAGCGCCAGCGGCCTTCTGTTCAGGAGCCGGCGGAGTCTGGTAGATCAGGTAGGGCTCGGACTTGTGTTCGATCACCGATTCGTCCACCACCACCTTGCTGACGTTTTCTGCCGAAGGCAGGTCGTACATGGTGTCCAGCAGGACCGATTCGACGATGGTACGCAGGCCGCGGGCACCGGTCTTGCGCTTGAGCGCCTTGCGGGCAATGGCCGACAGGGCGTCTGGCCGGAACTCCAGCTCCACGTGCTCCATCTCGAACAGCTTCTTGAACTGCTTGGTGATGGCGTTCTTCGGCTCGGTCAGGATCCTGACCAGGGCCGCTTCGTCCAGCTCTTCCAAGGTCGCCACGACCGGCAGGCGGCCGACGAATTCCGGGATCAGGCCGAACTTGATCAGGTCTTCCGGCTCGACTTCGGCCAGCACCTTGCCCACTTCCTGCTTGCGCTCGGAGCTCTTGACCTTGGCACCGAACCCGATGCCGCCCGAATCGTTGGAGCGGGCCTGGATCACCTTGTCCAGCCCGGCGAACGCGCCGCCGCAGATGAACAGGATGTTCTTGGTGTCCACCTGCAGGAATTCCTGCTGCGGGTGCTTGCGACCGCCCTGCGGCGGAACGCTGGCCACGGTGCCTTCGATCAGCTTCAGCAGCGCCTGCTGCACGCCTTCGCCGGACACGTCACGGGTGATCGACGGGTTCTCGCTCTTGCGCGAGATCTTGTCGATTTCATCGATGTAGACGATGCCCTGCTGCGCCTTTTCGACGTCGTAATCGCACTTCTGCAGCAGCTTCTGGATGATATTTTCCACGTCCTCGCCCACGTAACCGGCTTCGGTCAGCGTGGTGGCGTCGGCCATGGTGAACGGCACGTTGAGCAGGCGGGCCAGGGTTTCGGCCAGCAGGGTCTTGCCCGAACCGGTCGGACCGACCAGCAGGATGTTGGACTTGGCCAGTTCGACTTCGTCGTTCTTCTGGCGGCTCTCGATGCGCTTGTAATGGTTGTACACGGCCACGGCCAGCGTGCGCTTGGCCCGGTTCTGGCCAATCACGTACTGATCCAGGACTTCGAGGATCTCGCGCGGCTTGGGCAGCGAACTGCGCGCCGACTGCGCCTTTTCCTCGAGCTCTTCACGGATGATGTCGTTGCACAGCTCCACGCATTCATCGCAGATGAACACGCTCGGCCCAGCAATCAGCTTGCGCACCTCGTGCTGGCTCTTTCCGCAGAAGGAGCAGTAGAGGATCTTGCCGGTTTCCGTGGAACGACCTTGGCGGTCTTCGCTCATGCTTCGCTTACCCAGTTACCCCACCCGCTGAACGGGGGTTCGATTCGAGAATAGCACAGGGTCGGGAGGACGCCAGTCCAGCCCGACCCTGCGGAAACAGGCCGGTTTCCCGGCCTGGCGGCACATCAGGCCGGGGTGATCGACTCTTCCGGACGGCGCTCGAGCACCTGGTCGACCAGGCCGTAAGCCACCGCATCGGCCGCGCTCTTGAAGTTGTCGCGCTCGGTGTCGCGCGCGATGGTCTCCAGCGACTGGCCGGTGTGCTTGGCCAGCACTTCGTTCAGGCGCGAACGCAGGGTCAGGATCTCACGGGCGTGGATGTCGATATCCGTGGCCTGGCCCTGGAAACCGCCCAGCGGCTGGTGGATCATCACGCGCGAATTCGGCAGCGCGTAACGCTTGCCGGCCGCGCCGGAAGCCAGCAGCAGCGCGCCCATCGAGGCGGCCTGGCCGACGCAGATGGTGCTCACGTCCGGCTTGATGTACTGCATGGTGTCGTAGATCGCCATGCCGGCGGTGACCACGCCACCGGGCGAGTTGATGTAGATGCTGATGTCCTTTTCCGGATTGTCCGCTTCCAGGAACAGCAGCTGCGCCACCACCACGTTGGCCATGTGATCGTCGATCGGGCCCACGAGGAAGATCAGGCGCTCCTTCAACAGGCGCGAATAGATGTCATAGGCGCGCTCGCCGCGGCTGGTCTGTTCGACCACCATCGGAACCATGTTCAGGGCTGTGGTTCGGTTGTCCATTGTGAGGCACCTATTTTGGGGGGAACGACCCCGCGCCGGGGCGCGGGGCGTAAAACGCGGGCCGCTTACTGGCGGATCGCGTCCTGGAACGACAACTGCTCTTCCGTGTGCTGGGCGCGCTCGGCGATCCAGTCGATCACCTGCTCTTCCATCACGCGGTTCTGCAGCCCACTCATCAGCTGGGGGTCGTTGCGGTACATCTCAATGACCTGCTCCGGCTCTTCATAGGTCGAGGCGATCAGGCGCATGGTTTCGTTCAGGCGCTTGGGGTCCAGGCGCAGGTCGTTGCGGCGGGCCACTTCGCCGACCAGCAGGCCGACCAGCACGCGCTTGGCGGCCGCGTCCTTGAAGCCTTCATGGGCGTCGGCCGGGATTTCGCCCGGGTTGCGGCCGCTGCGGCGGATCTGCTCGACCTGCTGGGCCAGCATGGCGCGGGCTTCGTTGTCGACCAGGCGCGGCGGCATCTCGACCGAGGCGTAGGCGGCGATCAGCTGCTCGCCCACTTCACGGCGCAGGCGGTTCATCAGGGCGCCCTTGAGCTCGCGCTCCAGGTTGGCACGGATGTCCTTGCGGAACTGCTCCACGTCGCCGCCCTTCACGCCGAAGCTCTTGATGAACTCGGCATCCACCTCCGGCAGCACCGGCGCGGACACGTCCACCGCCTTGACGGTGACCTTGACCTGCTTGCCAGCCAGCGCCGGCACGCGCCAGTCGGCCGGGAACTCGACGTCCAGGGTCTTTTCTTCACCCTTGGCCAGGCCGACCAGGCCCTGTTCGATCTGCTCGAACATCATGCCCTGGCCCACCACCACGCTGCCCTTTTCGGTGCCTTCGGCCGGCAGGCGCTCATCGCCGGCCTGCGACCAGGTTTCCAGCGCCACCAGATCGCCCTCCTGGGCGCCACGGTCCACCGGGCTCCAGCTGCGGCGCTGTTCGCGCAGGTTGGTGATCATCTGGTCGATGTCGGCGTCGTTGATCTCGGCGGTGTGGCGCACGACGGTCAGCTTGCTGACGTCGACGTCGCCGAAGTCCGGCACCAGCTCGACGGTGGCCACGAAGGAGAACTCACCTGCGTCGCCCTTGTCGATGCGCGGCGCGCCGGCAATGCGCAGTTCGTGCTCGCGGATGGCGGCATCGAAGGTCTCACGCAGCAGGCCGTCAACGGCTTCGCTGCGAACCTGCTGGCCGAAGCGCTGCTCGATCACCTTGGCCGGCACCTTGCCCGGGCGGAAGCCCTTGATGCGCGCGGTGCGGGCGATTTCGCCCAGGCGGCCGCTGATGTGGGTCTGCAGGCGGTCTTCCGGCAGCGAGAAGGTCAGGCGGCGTTCCAGATTGCCGGTGGATTCGATCGAAGCTTGCATGTTGACTCCTGCCAACCGGTGGCGACGCCCCCGGCACGATGTGATTGGATGAAACGGGTTGAGAACGCGGGGTCGTGGACGCGCCTGCCCGCCGCAGCCCTGTAGTTTGGCCGATAACGGCCAGCGCCGCCAGCAGGGTGCCGGGAACGTCATTCCGGGGCGTGTTCAGGGGAGTCCCCTGCCCTGTCAGCTGGTGCGAAAGGGGGGACTCGAACCCCCACGCCTTGCGGCACTGGAACCTAAATCCAGGGCGTCTACCAATTCCGCCACTTTCGCGCTGGTGCGCATTGTACGTGAAGACCGGATGCAGGTCGCCGGTAGGGACACGCCATGCGTGTTCGCGCGATACCGGATCGCGCGCAAGAAAAAAGCCACCCGGCGGACCGGATGGCTTTCGTCTTGGTGGGCTGTCAAGGATTCGAACCTTGGACCTATTGATTAAGAGTCAACTGCTCTACCAACTGAGCTAACAGCCCGAAAATCGGGAGGCGAATTATGACGCAATGCCGCACGGGGTTGCAAGGGGTTTCTGCGGACATGGTTCAGACGCGGACGACGGGAGCGGGCACCGCGTAGGGACACGCCATGCGTGTCCGCGCGATACAGGATCGCAGGCAAGAAAAAAGCCACCCGGCGGACCGGATGGCTTTTGTCTTGGTGGGCTGTCAAGGATTCGAACCTTGGACCTATTGATTAAGAGTCAACTGCTCTACCAACTGAGCTAACAGCCCTGAAATCCCAGGCGCATAGTGTAGCGTTTGCGCCTTTTTTTGCAACCCCGATTCACTTCCGGTGAAACGGGTCCTTCAAATCAGTGGGGTGGCTGAGGGGATTCGAACCCCCGACCACCGGAATCACAATCCGGTACTCTAACCAACTGAGCTACAGCCACCACTGAAACCTGTTTATTCGTTTGAAACATCCTGACGCTTGCACCGATGGTGCGCCCGACAGGAATCGAACCTGTAACCGCCGGCTTAGAAGGCCGGTGCTCTATCCAGTTGAGCTACGGGCGCCCGGACCGGATTGTCGCATTCCCATCCCGTTTTGAGCAGCGGGATGTGGTCGGGGTAGAGGGATTCGAACCCCCGACATCCTGCTCCCAAAGCAGGCGCGCTACCAGACTGCGCTATACCCCGGTGGTTTGATCCCTCGAGGTTCCCCCCGAAAGAGTCGGCTATTGTGGGAATCGGCGAGGCATCTGTCAACGGTTTTCACAAGGTTTTTCACATTCGTGATCGGGCGCTATGCTTTCTGCAGCGGCCGGACGGCCCTACCCCTACCCTTCAAGGAGATTGGCAATGCGCAGCGGCAATCCCGCACTTTCGGAGTCGACGTTCCTCGACCTGGCCAGCGGCTCGGTGGTGACCTCGCCCGACCAGGTGATGACCATCAACGGCACGGTCAACAAGACCGGCATCCTGCTGTTGCTGACCGTGCTCACTGCTGCCTTCGCCTGGAGCCAGACCATCGGCGCCGACGGCCAGATCGCCCCGGGCGCGATGATCTATGCCATCGGCGGCGCCATCGGCGGGCTGGTCCTGGCCCTGGTGACGGTGTTCAAGAAGGAATGGTCGCCGGTCACCGCGCCGATGTACGCACTGGTGGAAGGCTTCTTCCTGGGCGCGATCTCGGCGGTGTTCGAAGCGCGCTTCCCGGGCATCGTGTTCCAGGCCGTGCTGCTCACCTTCGGCACCCTGTTCGCCCTGCTGGCGGCCTACCGCAGCGGCCTGATCAAGGTCACCGAGAACTTCAAGCTGGGCGTGGTGGCAGCCACTGGCGGCATCGCGCTGCTGTACCTGGCCTCGTTCGTGCTCAGCTTCTTCAACATCAACGTGCCGGTGATCCATGAAGCCAGCTGGCTCGGCATCGCCTTCAGCCTGTTCGTGGTGGTGGTGGCCGCGCTGAACCTGGTGCTGGACTTCGACTTCATCGAAACCGGCGCCGCCGCGCGCGCACCGAAGTACATGGAGTGGTACGGCGCGTTCGGGCTGATGGTCACCCTGGTGTGGCTGTATGTGGAATTCCTGCGGCTGCTGTCGAAGTTGCAGCAACGTTGAGGCGTAGCATCAACGCGGGTAGAGCCGACTGTTAGTCGGCTGCTGTTCGACCGCGCGTAAACGCAACGAAAAAGGGCACCCGATGGGGTGCCCTTTTTTTTTGGAGCAGCCGACTGACAGTCGGCTCTACCTGTGGAGCAGCCGACTGACAGTCGGCTCTACAGCGCCCGGTTACAGGCGGCTGGCGATGGCCTGGGCGAAGCCCATGGTGTTGCCGGTGCCGCCGAGGTCGCCGGTCAGCGAGTCCTTGGCTTCCAGCGTGGCCACGATGGCCTTGCGCAGGCGCTCGGCGTTTTCAGTCTGGCCGACATGGTCCAGCATCTGCGCGGCCGCCAGCAGCAGCGCGCACGGATTGGCCTTGCCCTGGCCGGCGATGTCCGGGGCGGTGCCGTGCACGGCTTCGAAGATCGCCGCGTTCTCACCGATGTTGGCACCCGGGGCCAGGCCCAGGCCGCCGACGAGGCCGGCGCACAGGTCGGAGATGATGTCGCCGAACAGGTTGGTGGTGACGATCACGTCGAACTGCTCCGGACGCATCACCAGCTGCATGCAGCAGTTGTCGACGATCATTTCCTGGAACTCGATGTCCGGGTACTTGGCCGCCACTTCGCGCGCCACGGCCAGGAACAGGCCCGAGGTCGACTTGATGATGTTGGCCTTGTGCACGGCGGTGACCTTCTTGCGGCCGGTGCTGCGGGCCAGCTCGAAGGCGTAGCGCACGATGCGCTCGGAGCCCTTGCGGGTGATGCGGGTGCCGGAGAACGCGGTTTCACCGTCGGCCGACACTTCCTGGCCTTCGGCCAGGTAGGCGCCTTCGGTGTTCTCACGCACGGTGACCAGGTCCACGCCGTCTCCGAAGCGCGACTTGGTGTTCGGGAACGACACCGCTGGACGCACGTTGGCGTACAGGTCGAAGTGGCGACGCAGGCTGACGTTGATCGAGGTGAAGCCACCACCGACCGGCGTGGTCAGCGGGCTCTTCAGGGCGATCTTGTTGCGTGCGATCGATTCCAGGGTGGAGGCCGGCATCAGGTCGCCGTGTTTTTCCAGCGCGACCAGGCCAGCGTCGGCATCTTCGTACTCAAAGCCGGTGTCCAGCTTGCCGAGCACGAACAGGGTGGCGTCCATGATCTCCGGGCCGATGCCGTCACCGCGGATGACCGTGATTTTCTGCGTCATTTGATCTGTTTCCGAACCGAGGGGGAGCGCCGTGGGTCCGGGGTCCGGAGCGTCGGCGCAAGGGAAGTTTCACCCGCAATTATGCCCCAGCCAGCCCCCGGACCCCAAATAGACCAAGGTAGCGCCGGCCGTTGGCCGGCCCACGGTGCACCCGGGTAGCGCCCGACCGTTGGTCGGGCGGCGTCATGCATCAATGCTCGTGGACGGTCGGGGCCGCAGCGCCGCCTTCCAGCTGGTCCAGAAAGTCCACGGCCCGGCGCAGATGCGGGATCACGATCGAACCGCCCACCACCAAACCGACCGAGAAGGTCTCGAAGAACTCCTCGCGGGTCACCCCGGCGTCCTTGCACTGGGCCACGTGGTAGCTGATGCAGTCGTCGCAGCGCAGCACCATCGAGGCGACCAGGCCCAGCAGCTCCTTGGTCTTCACATCCAGTGCGCCGGCCTGGTAGGTCTGGGTGTCGAGCGCGAAGAAGCGCCGCACCACCTGATTGGGCTCACCCAGGATGCGCTGGTTCATGCGCTGGCGGAACTCGGTGAACTCGGCGATCCGGTCCTTGCTGCCGTCGTCCGCAGCGCTCATGCCCCTTCCCCGTTCAGCAGCGGCTCAAGCTTTCCTTCGCGGTGCAGGGCCATCATGTCGTCGTACCCGCCCACATGGACCTCACCGACGAAGATCTGCGGCACGCTGGTGCGGCGGGTCTTGGCCATCATCTTCTCGCGCTCGACCGGGTCCAGGTCAATGCGGACCTCGGTCCAGCTCTGGCCCTTGCTCTTCAGGAAGTTCTTGGCCGCCACGCAGTACGGACAGACGGCAGTCGAATAGATGGTGATGGGCGGCGTCCCACCCGGGTTGGAAGCGACATCTTGGCTCACGGGAAACTCCACGGCAGAACGAGTGTCTGTATATGGTAGCCCTGCGCTGGATTTTCCATGTCATCACCGCAACACTGCGGATCACCCGCAGCCCCAGGAGTTCCTGTTTGCGCCCTTTGCTGCTCTCTGCCGCGTTGACCCTGGCCTTGGCCGCCCCCTTGGCGTCGGCCCAGGACAGCAAGCTGCCGGACATCGGCTCGTCGGCCGGTGAACTGCTGACCCCGGCGCGCCAGGCCGAGTACGGCGGGATGATGCTGCGCGAGCTGCGCAACTACGGCTTCCTGCTGGATGACCCGCTGGTGGACGACTGGCTGCAGACCATGGGTGCCCGGCTGGGCTCCAACAGCGCCCAGCCGCGCCAGTCCTATACGTTCTTCATGCTCCGGGACCGGCAGATCAACGCCTTCGCCACCCTGGGCGGCTACGTGGGGGTCAACGCCGGGCTGGTGCTGACCGCCGAGCGTGAGGACGAGGTGGCCGCGGTGCTGTCCCACGAAATCGCCCACGTCACCCAGCAGCACGTGCTGCGCGGGGTGGAACGGGCCCAGCGCGACCAGATCCCGATCCTGCTGGGCATGCTGGCGGCGGTGGTGGCCGCGCAGCAGGCTGGCGGCAACTCCTCCGGCGATGCCACCATGGCCGCGATCACCTCCGGCATGGGGCTGATGCAGCAGCGCCAGATCAACTACACCCGCAGCAATGAATCGGAGGCCGACCGCCTGGGCATCCGCACCCTGGCCCGCAGCGGCTACGACGTGGATGCGATGGCCGGCTTCTTCGAACGCATGTCCGCCTCGATGCGCGGCAATGCCGGCGGCTATTCGGTACCGGATTTCCTGCAGACCCACCCGGTCAACACCACCCGCATCAGCGAAGCCAAGGCCCGCGCCGAGCAGATGAAGAAGGACACGGTGCTGCTCACCACCGAAGTGCCCGGCGGGGTGCGCCAGGAACGGGTGGACCCGGCCGACCCGGCGCTGTCCGACCCGCTGGTCCGGCGCACCAACCCGCTGCTGCCTTCCTCGATGCAGATCTCGGTGAATTCGCTGAGCCGGGGCGGCACTGGCCAGTTCGAGTGGGCGCGCGAGCGCCTGCGCGTGCTCAGCGCCGATACCCCGGGCGAGCTGGCCACCGAGTACCAGAACCTGCAGCGCGCGCAGAAGAGCGGCCTCAACGACGCCCAGCGCTATGGGCTGGCCCTGGCGCGCCTGCGCAACAGCGGCGCGGCCGAGGCCCGGCGCGACCTCACCGAACTGCTCAAGGATCACCCGGACAACCTGTGGGTGGCACTGGCGCTGGCCGAGTCCGAGTCGCGCTCGGGCCAGCCGGCCCAGGCCAACGCCCGCTTCGACGCGCTGCTGCGCCAGCACCCCGGCAGCCGCCCGGTGGCGCTCACCTACGCCGAGATCCTGAACGAACAGGGCGGGCGCGAAGCCGGCCAGCGCGCGCAGGCGATGCTGCGCCCGCTGCTATCGCAAAGCGGCAATGATCCGGTGTTCCAGCAGCGCTATGCCCGCGCCAGCGAGCTCGCCGGCGACACCCTGCGCGCCAGCGAGGCCTACGCCGAGGCCGCGTTCCTGAACGGGCGGCCGGAGCAGGCGTTGATGCAGCTGCAGGCGCTCAAGAAGCAGCCCGCGCTGGATTACGTGGGCCGGGCCCGGGTGGATGCGCGGATCGAGAGCATCACCCCCACCGTGCTGGAGATGCGCCGGCAGGGCATCAACGACCCGGAGCTGGAACGGCGCTGAACCGCGCCCGGATGACCGTGGGATGGCAATGCCCTCATGGCCGTCACAAACATGTCATGAAACCGTAGTCTACTGGGCTCAATCCCGGTCTGATGAGCAATACGGTGGGCACGTGCAGAAACGCATCCTGATCGTCGATGACGAACCCGCGATCCGCGAAATGGTCGCCTTTGCCCTGCGCAAGGGTGATTACGACCCGATCCACGCCGGTGACGCCCGCGAAGCGCAGACGGCCATCGCCGACCGCGTACCGGACCTGATCCTGCTGGATTGGATGTTGCCGGGCACCAGCGGGCTGGACCTGGCCCGGCGTTGGCGCAAGGAGGCCCTCACCCGCGAGGTGCCGATCATCATGCTGACCGCGCGCGGCGAAGAGAACGACCGCGTCGGCGGGCTCGAAGCCGGGGTGGATGACTACGTGGTGAAGCCGTTCTCGGCCCGCGAACTGCTGGCCCGCATCCGCGCCGTGATGCGGCGGGCGCGCGACGACGACGAGGACGGCAGCGTGGCGGTGGGCAGCATCCGCATCGACGGTGCCGCGCACCGGGTGTTCGCCGGCGACCAGCCGGTGCCGATCGGCCCGACCGAGTACCGCCTGCTGCACTTCTTCATGACCCACCCCGAGCGCGTATACACCCGTGCCCAGTTGCTGGACCATGTGTGGGGCGGCAGCGTATATGTGGAGGAGCGCACCATCGATGTGCACATCCGCCGGCTGCGCAAGACGCTGGAACCGTTCGGCGCTGAAAACATGGTGCAGACCGTGCGCGGTGCAGGCTACCGGTTCTCGACCTCGACCTGATTTTTCCCTGGGACCGCAATGCCGCGCCACATCCGCTCCGCCTGGTTGAAAACCCTTGCCACCCTCGCCGTGCTGCTGCTTGCCGCCGGCCTGGTGGGCCTCGCCACCGGGCATGTGTGGATGTGCATCGCACTGGCCTCCATTGGTGCGCTGGCCTGGCACTACTGGCGGCTGCGCAAGGTGCTGCGCCGGCTCACCGCGCGCCAGCGCTGGGACATGAGCGGCGGCAACGGGGTCTGGAACGAACTGGACCGGCTGCTGTACCGCAACCAGCTGGAAATGCGCACGCGCAAGCGGCGCCTGCTGGACATGCTGCGCAGCTACCGCGCGGCTGCCGCCGCGTTGCCGGATGCGGTGGTGGTGGTGGACCGCAACAGCCAGCGCGTGCAGTGGTTCAACGAATCGGCCACCACGCTGCTCGGCCTGCACCATCCCGGTGACCTGGGCGAGGCCCTGGTCGCGCGCCTGCAGCCAATGCCGCTGGCGCACTGGCTGGCCGGCGGCCGCAACGCCGAACCGATCCTGGACGTGCCCTCCCCGGTCGATCCGGCGATCCGGCTCAACCTGCGCCTGATTCCCTATTCGCCCGACTACTGGCTGCTGATCGCGCGCGATGTGAGCAAGCTGCTGCGGCTGGAGCAGGTGCGCCGCGACTTCGTGGCCAACGTCTCGCATGAGCTGCGCACGCCGCTGACGGTGGTGCACGGTTACCTGGACATGATGGAGCCGGAGGATTTCCCCGGCACCGGGCCGATGCTGGAGGAAATGCGCAGGCAGTCGCAGCGCATGGCCCAGCTGGTCGAAGACCTGCTGACCCTGTCGCGGCTGGAATCGCAGGAACACACCGAAGAAGAAACCGTGGCGATGGCGCCGATGCTGGCCACGCTGCGCCGCGAAGCCGAGGCGCACAGCCAGGGCCGCCACCAGATCAGCGTGATCGACAGCGCCGGGGTGGACCTGCAGGGCTCCAACAAGGAACTGCACAGCGCCTTTTCCAATCTGGTCACCAACGCGGTGCGCTACACCCCGGCCGGCGGCCGGGTCGAGGTGGAGCTGGCCCGCGAAGGCCACGGCGTGGTGTTGGCGGTACGCGATACCGGCTATGGTATTCCCGCCACCCACCTGCCGCGCCTGACCGAGCGTTTCTACCGCGTTTCCAGCAGCCGCTCGCGCGAAAGCGGTGGCACCGGGCTGGGCCTGTCGATCGTCAAGCACATCCTGGGCCTGCACCACGCGCGCCTGGAGATCCAGAGCGAGGTCGGCAAGGGCAGCGTGTTCTCGTGCCACTTCGATGCCGACCACGTGCGCGAGCGCACGGACGTGGCCACCCTTTCCTCTGCAGAAGACTCCTCCGCATGAGCACCCTCGTTCCCATCGCCATGCCGGCCGAAACCGATCCACTGCGCGACCCGGCCCTGTACATCAACCGCGAGCTGTCGCAGCTGGATTTCAACTTCCGGGTGCTGGCCCAGGCGATGGACCCGCAGGTACCGGTGCTGGAGCGGCTGCGCTTCATGTGCATCTCCTGCACCAACCTGGACGAGTTCTTCGAGATCCGCGCCGCCGCGGTGCGCCACGCGCAGGAATTCGGCCTGCCGCCGGCACCGGATGGCATGACGCCGCAGGCCATCCTCAACGCCATCCATGACCGCGCCGCGGAGCTGGTGGACCAGCAGTACCGCTGCTGGAACGACACGCTGCGCCCGGCGTTGCACGAGGCCGGCATCGACGTGCTGGGCCGGCACTCCTGGAACCACCGCCAGAAGCGCTGGCTGCGCGCCTACTTCCGCAACGAGATCATGCCGGTGCTGTCGCCGCTGGGCCTGGATCCGTCGCACCCGTTCCCGAAAATCCTCAACAAATCACTGAACATCGTGGTGGTGCTCAAGGGCACCGATGCGTTCGGCCGCGCCGGCCACCTGGCCATCGTGCGCGCGCCGCGCTCGCTGCCGCGCATCATCCAGTTGCCGCAGACCCTCGGTGGCCCGCAGACTTTCGTGTTCCTGTCCTCGGTGCTGTCCACCTTCGTCGGCGAGCTGTTCCCGGGCATGGAAGTCCAGGGTGCCTACCAGTTCCGGGTGACCCGCAATTCCGAGCTGGTGGTGGACGAGGAAGAAGTGGAGAACCTGGCGCTGGCGCTGCGCGATGAGCTGGTCGATCGCGGCTACCGGCCGGCGGTGCGGCTGGAAATCGCCCAGGACTGTCCGCGCGACATCGTGCGTACGCTGCTGCAGAACTTCGGCCTGACCGAGAACGCGGTGTACCGCATCGACGGCCCGGTCAACCTCAACCGTGTCATCCAGCTGTACGACCTGCTGGCCCGACCGGAACTCAAATACCCGCCGATGAGCCCGCGCACGCTGCGCGACAGCGACGGCATCTTCGAGGTGGTGGCACGCAAGGACGTGCTGCTGCACCACCCCTTCGACGCCTTCACCGCCGTGCTGGACCTGATCAAGCAGGCCGCGGTGGACCCGAACGTGCTGGCGATCAAGCAGACGCTGTACCGCACCGGCAAGGATTCGCTGATCGTCGATGCGCTGATCCAGGCCGCACGCAACGGCAAGGACGTTACCGTGGTGGTGGAGCTGCGCGCGCGCTTCGACGAGGAAGCCAACCTGGGCCTGGCCGACCGCCTGCAGGAAGCCGGCGTGCAGGTGGTGTATGGCGTGGTGGGCTACAAGACCCACGCCAAGATGCTGCTGATCGTGCGCCGCGAAGGCCGCAAGCTGCGCCGTTACGTGCACCTGGGCACCGGCAACTACCACAGCGGCACCGCGCGGGCGTACACGGACCTGAGCCTGATCACCGCCGATGCCGATATCGGCAACGACGTGCACCTGCTGTTCCAGCAGCTGTCCGGGCTGGCCCCGCGCACGCGCCTGAAGCGCCTGCTGCAGTCGCCGTTCACCCTGCACGACGGGCTGCTGCAGCGGATCGAGCGCGAGATGCACCTGGCCCAGAACGGCCGCCCGGGGCGGATCATCGCCAAGATGAATGCCCTCAACGAACCGCAGGTGGTGCGTGCGCTGTATGCCGCATCGCAGGCCGGGGTACAGATCGACCTGATCGTGCGCGGGGCGTGCACGCTGCGCCCGGGCGTACCGGGGGTCTCGGACAACATCCGGGTGCGCTCCATCGTGGGCCGTTTCCTGGAACACAGCCGCGTCTACTGGTTCGGCAACGACGGCGCGTCCGAGCTGTACTGCGCCAGCGCCGACTGGCTGGAGCGCAACCTGCTGCGCCGTGTGGAGACCTGCTTCCCGATCCTGGACCCGGAGCTGGCCCGCAAGGTCTACCGCGACGTGCTGCAGAACTACCTGGACGACAACCTCAATGCCTGGGAACTGCACGCCGACGGCGAGTACCGCAAATGCAGCCCCGGCCCCGACCAGCCCCCGCACTCGGCGCAGATGGCGTTGATGCAAGGGTTGTAGATCGAAGATCTACAACCCGGGTAGATCCCGACCGTTGGTCGGGATTCGTCCGGTGCGGCCTCCGGTCGCATCATGTGAAGGCCGTGCGGTGACGCCGCGACCCACCCATCGGCTACCATTCGCAAATGCCGCATACCTCCACGACTCCGCCCGCCCTGCAGGATGGCGACCTGCTCGCCGCCGTCGACCTCGGTTCGAACAGTTTCCACATGGTCATCGCGCGCTACACGCTCGGGCAGCTGCGCGTGGTCGACCGCTTGCGCGAGACCGTGCGGATGGCCGATGGCCTGGATGGCAAGGGCGGCCTGTCGGCCGACGCGCGCCAGCGCGCGCTGGAGTGCCTGGCCCGGTTCGGCCAGCGCATCCGTGGCATTCCTTCGGTACGCGTGCGCGCGTTGGCTACCAACACCGTGCGCCAGCTGCGCTCGCCGCAGGCGTTCCTGATGCCGGCCGAAACCGCGCTTGGGCATGCCATCGAAGTGGTCAGCGGGCGCGAAGAGGCCCGCCTGATCTACCTGGGCGTGGCCCATGCGCAGCCGCCCAAGCCGGACCAGCGCCGGCTGGTGATCGACATCGGCGGCGGCTCCACGGAATTCATCATCGGCCAGGGCATGCAGACCCTGGAGCGCGAAAGCCTGCAGGCCGGCTGCATCGCCAGCACCCGGCGCTTCTTCCCGGGCGGCAAGCTGAGCAAACGGCGCTGGAAGGATGCGCTGACCGAGATCGGCGCCGAGTTCCAGCAGTTCGCCACCAAGTACCGCGCGCTGGGCTGGCACGAAGCGCTGGGCTCGTCAGGCACGCACAAGGCGATCAGCGAAATCTGCGCCACCATGAAGCTGAGCAAGGGCGCGATCACCGCCGAAGCGCTGCCGCAGCTGCGCGATGAGCTGCTCAAGGCCAAGCGCATCGAGGACATCAACCTGCCCGGGCTGTCGCCCGACCGCCGGCCGATCATCGCGGGCGGCATCCTGGTGCTGGAAGCGGCGTTCCAGGCGCTGGGCCTGCAGAAGCTGCTGGTCAGCAAGGCGGCGATGCGCGAAGGCATCCTGTACGACATCCTCGGCCGCGCCAGCGAGAACGACCTGCGCGACGAATCGGTGGACGCGCTGACCCTGCGCTACGGCATCGATACCGTCCAGGCCGCGCGCGTGCAGCGCACCGCGCTGGACCTGTTCGCCCAGGTCGAAGGCAGCTGGAACCTGGACCCGGACGACGCGCGCATGCTCGGCTGGGCAGCGCGCCTGCACGAGCTGGGCCTGATGATCGCCCACAGCGGCTACCACGTGCATGGCAGCTACGTGCTGGAGAACTCGGACATCGCCGGCTTCTCGCGCCAGGAACAGCAGCTGCTGGCCGCGCTGGTGCGCAGCCACCGCCGCAACGTCTCCAAATCCGCGTTCGATGCCCTGCCCGAACGCCTGCTGTTGCCGGCCCGGCGCATGACCGCCCTGCTCCGGCTGGCGGTGCTGCTCAACCGTGCCCATGAGGACACCCCCGTGCCGGCGCTGGAGCTCAGCGCCGACGACAGCCGCATGTCGCTGATCCTGCCGCAGGCCTACATCGATGCCCGCCCACTGCTGCGCGCCGACCTGATCGGCGAAACCGACGGCATGGCCGGGCTCGGCGTCCAGTTCCGCCCGTTCGTGGCCTGAGCCGCGTCCGCGGCACCCGCCTCGCTGCCGCTACAGACACTGCGCCACCATACGTGACGGTGTGCGCAGATCCATGTGCTGCGTCGCAGCATACTGATACATTGCGACATATCCGGACACATTGGACAGACTCAGCAAAAATTCACAATCTATTGATTCATAGGGATATTTGTCTCTTTGGTTACGGATAAGTGAATTTTTTTTGGCAAAAAGCTTTACAAGGGCTTAACGACTGGGACTAAGATCGAGTCACCGGCCCATTTGGGCTGGTTTTCGAGGGACGCGGTGCACTTGGGACCCCCGCCGACCTCTTTTGATTCAGTTCTGAACCAGAGAGAGAGCCAAATGACTTCACGCATCAACGTACTCGGGCAGGCGATCCGCTATGCCCTGGTCGCCGGTACTGCTGGCCTGGTGGCCGCCCCGGCCATGGCACAGGACGCGCCGAACCCCACCAACCTGGATCGCATCGAGATCACGGGTTCGCGCATCCGTACGGTGGACGTGGAAACCGCGCAGCCGGTGTTTGCGATCAGCCGCACCGACATCGAGCGCCAGGGCTTCAGCTCGGTCGCCGACATCCTGCAGAACGTGACCGCCATGGGCAGCCCGACGATCAGCCGCGCCAACGCGCTGACCGCCGGTGAGAACGCCGGCGGCACCTACATCGACATGCGCAACCTGGGCACCCAGCGCACGCTGGTGCTGGTCAATGGCAAGCGCCTGGGCATCAGCACCTCCGGCTACCAGGACGTGTCGACCCTGCCCGTCTCAGCCGTCGAGCGCATCGAAGTGCTGAAGGACGGCGCCTCGGCCATCTATGGTTCCGACGCGATGGCCGGCGTGGTCAACATCATCACCCGCGGCAATGTCACCGGCGTCACCGCCAACGTCTACCACGGGCAGTACAGCGAAGGCGACGGCGCCCGCGACCGCTTCGACGTGGTGGCCGGCTGGAGCAATGACCGCATCTCGCTGACCCTGTCGGCCGAACACGCTGAAGAGAAGGGCGTGTGGGCGCGCGACCGTGGCTTCAGCCAGTACGGCATGACCGATCGCCACCCGCTGGATTCCAGCAACTGGACCACCATCAGCCAGTACGGCCAGATCACCGGCCTGCGCGGCCCGGGCTGCACCGCCACTGCCGGCTGCGGCTACTCGCTCAACCGCGGTTCGGACCCGACCCTGCCGGGCAACTACCACCGCACCGACACCACCCCGTTCACCGGTGATGTGAGCAACGCCAACGACCAGATGCACGTGATGTATCCGCTCAAGCGCGATTCGGTGTACTTCGATGGTCGCTTTGCGATCACCGACAGCATCAACTTCCGCACCGAGCTGGGTTACAACGAGCGCGAGTCGAGCCGCCAGATCGCCGGTTACCCGCTGCAGTCCAGCACTGCCGGGGTCGGCTCGATGTCGATCAACAGCTACTTCAATCCGTTCGGCAACCAGCACGGCTATGCCACGCCGACCGCAGTGGCCTGGAATCGTCGTACCTGGGAAGTTCCGCGCGTTACCACCAGCAACCTGAAGACCTACCGCGCGGTGGCCTCGTTCGACGGTTCGTTCGACATCGGCGAGCGCTACGTCGACTGGGAAGCGGGCTACCAGTACAACCGCAATGAACTGGAATCGGTGGCCACCGGCAACCTGCACAAGGCGCGTGTCGCCGGCGGCGTGGGTCCGTCGTTCCTCAACGCGCAGGGCCAGGTGCAGTGCGGTACCGCCGCCGCCCCGATCTCGTTCGACGTGTGCAAGCCGTGGAACCCGCTGGTGGCGTACGGCGTGACCGCGCCGAATGGCCTGTATGGCAATGACGAGCTGCAGGCCTGGCTGTTCCCGGAAGAAACCACCAAGGGCCGCACCACCTCGAAGAACTTCTTCGCCAACATCGCCGGTTCCATCTTCACCCTGCCGGCCGGCGACCTGGGCTTCGCCTTCGGCGTTGAAAGCCGCAAGGAAGAAGGCAAGTACACCCCCGATGCGCTGGCCCAGACCGGTGCCACCACCAACCTGGCCGCCGGCCCGACCGGTGGCGACTACACCGTCAACGAAGCCTACCTTGAGCTCAACATCCCGGTGCTGGCCGACCTGCCCGGCGCGAAGGAACTGACCTTCAACGGCGCCACCCGCTTCTCGGACTACGACACCTTCGGCAACACGCTCAACAGCAAGTTCGGTTTCAAGTGGAAGCCGATCGACTCGCTGATGGTGCGCGGTACCTGGGCCGAAGGCTTCCGTTCGCCCACCATCAACGACCTGTTCGGTGGCGGTTCGGAAACCTTCGCGCAGTTCAGCGATCCGTGCGACACCGTGTTCGGCTCCTCGCGCACCAGCGCCGAAGTGCGCGCCCGCTGCTCGCGTGACATCGCCAGCGCCGCCACGTTCCGCCAGCTGCGCCAGGGCGGCACGCCGGTGACCGTGGCTACCGATGCCACCCCAGTGCCGTTCACCTCCGGCTCCAACCCGACGCTGACCCCGGAAACCTCCAAGAGCAAGACGCTGGGCCTGGTGTGGAGCCCCGGCTTCATCCAGAACTTCAACGCCTCGCTGGACTGGTGGAAGATCCGCATCGACAACACCATCATTGCCGACACCCCCACCCAGATCCTGATCGACTGCTATGAGCAGGGCATCGACGCGCGCTGCTCGCGCTTCGAACGCGATCCGGTCACCGGCATCGTGACCAACCTGAAGTTCGGCAACCGCAACGCCGGTTTCCTCGAAACCGAAGGCTACGACCTGGACCTGAACTACCGGATGGACACCGACTTCGGCAAGTTCTCGCTGAACTCGGCCACCACCTACGTGTCGAGCAACATCTACCGTTCGACCAATGACGCCAGCGTCGTGCCGACCCCCACCAACGGCATCGGCAGCGGCTTCCGCGTCCGCTCCAACCTGGTGCTGGGTTGGGACCTGGAAAACTTCGGCATGAGCTGGACCGCCCGCTACTACTCCGGGGTGAAGGAACAGTGCGCCAACATCGCGCTGTACCCGGAAGAGTGCTCGGATCCGAACCAGTACGCACCGTGGTACAAGGGCTCGCGCAACTACAACGAGCGTGGTTCGGTCACCTTCCACGACCTGCAGTTCCGCTACAACCTGCCGTGGGAAGCCACCGTGTCGGTCGGCGCCAACAACGTCTTCGACAAGCTGGGCCCGATCATGTACAGCAAGCCGAACTCGGCCTTCTCGTACTACGGCGGTTACGACATCGGTCGCTTCATCTACATGAAGTACCAGCAGCGTTTCTGATCGCCCCGCGCGGTTGATGCACGATGACCACGGCCCTTCGGGGCCGTGGTTTTTTTGTGCCCGGCGCGGCGTCATGTGCCGGTCATGTCGATGTCATGTCGGCTACATCGCCAGCCCCGAGCATGCCTTCAAACCGGAGGCCCGCCATGCGCTATGCCATCGTCACTGAAACGTACCCCCCCGAAGTCAACGGCGTTGCCCTGACCGTGCAGGGACTGGAACAGGGACTGCGCGCGGCCGGGCATGAGGTGGACCTGGTGCGCCCGCGCCAGGCCGACGACACCGATGCCGGCGGCGCGCTGCTGGTGCAGGGCGCCGGGCTGCCCCGCTACCCCGGCCTGCGCTTCGGACTGCCGGCCCCCAAGCGGCTCGCCCGGCAGTGGCAGCAGCAGCGCCCGGACGCCATCTACATCGCCACCGAGGGCCCGCTGGGCTGGTCGGCACTGCGCACCGCGCGGCGCCTGGGCATCCCGGTCGCCACCGGCTTCCACACCCGCTTCGACGAGTACCTGCCCGACTACGGCGTGGCCTGGTTGCAGGCCGCTGCCCTGCGCTGGATGCGGCGCTTCCACAACCAGGCCGATGCCACCCTGGTGCCCACCCAGGAACTGCAGCAGTTCCTCGGCGACCAGGGCTTCGACCGGGTGCGCCTGCTGGCCCGCGCGGTGGACAGCAGCCAGTTCGAGCCGACGCGGCGCGACCCGGCACTGCGCGAGGAATGGGGCATCGACGGCAGCGGCTTCGCGGCGATCTACGTGGGGCGCATCGCTGCTGAAAAGAACCTGGCGCTGGCGGTGAAAGCGTTCCGCCGGCTGCAGCAGGTGCGGCCCAAGGCCCGCTTCGTGTGGGTGGGCGATGGCCCGGCCCGCGAGAAACTGGCCCATGAAAACCCGGACTTCATCTTCTGTGGGGTGCAGCGCGGCGATGCGCTGGCGCGCCATTTCGCCAGCGGCGACCTGTTCCTGTTCCCCAGCCGCAGCGAGACGTTCGGCAACGTCACGCTGGAAGCGATGGCCAGTGGCGTGACTACGGTGGCATTCGACTACGGCGCGGCCCGCGAGCACCTGCGCACCGATGAGAACGGGGTAGCGGTGGACGCTGACAACGCCTTCGTCGATGCGGCCGTGCGCCTGGCCGGCGACGACGCCGAGCGCGAACGGTTGGGCCGCAATGCGGCCGTGGCGATGACGCGGCTGCATCCGCAGCAGGTCGTGGCCGAGTTCGAGGCCCTGCTTGCCGAACTGGCCAGTGCCCGGAGGTCGCATGCGGACCACGCCGCTTGATGCCCTGCGCGGGCGCGAAACCCGCTGGTGCCGGCGCGCCAACCACTATTGCCGGCACCGCCGCGTGCGCCGCGCGTTCTCGGTGGTCAGCCGCCTCGGCGACGGGGTGTTCTGGTACGCGCTGATGGGCGCACTGGTGCTGCTGGACGGCTTCGATGGCCTGCGCGCGTCGCTGCACATGGCCGCTACCGGCCTGATGGCGTTGCTGCTGTACAAGAGCCTGAAGCGCTGGACCCGGCGCCCCCGCCCCTATGCGGCCGACCTGCGCATCCGTGCCTGGGTAGCGCCGCTGGACGAATTCAGTTTCCCGTCCGGGCACACCCTGCATGCGGTGTCGTTCACCATCGTGGCGCTGGCCTACTACCCGTGGCTGGCGCCGGTGCTGGTGCCGTTCACGGCGGCGGTGGGGGTGTCGCGGGTGGTGCTGGGGCTGCATTACCCCAGCGACGTGCTGGCCGCCACGGCGATTGCCACGGCGTTGGCAGGCGCCAGCCTGCAATGGTTGCCCCTGCCGGTGTGAGGGATGGCAGATTTCGCGCAGCCACGCCGGGCGTGGCTCTACGGACCTGACGATCTACAATACGGGCATGACTACGCTGTTCATCTCCGATCTGCATCTGGACCCGAGCCGTCCAGCCATCACCGACCTGTTCCTGGACTTCCTGCGCCGCGAGGCGATGCAGGCCGATGCCCTGTACATCCTGGGCGACCTGTTCGAGGCCTGGATCGGCGATGACACCCCCTCCCCCGCCGCCGATGCGGTGGCCGACGCGCTCAAGGCGGTCGCAGACGCCGGGGTGCCGGTGTACTTCATCCGCGGCAACCGCGATTTCCTGGTGGGCGAAGACTACGCCCGTCGCGCCGGCTTCCGCATCCTGCCCGACCCCAGCGTGATCGACCTGTACGGCACCCCGGTGCTGCTGCAGCACGGCGACCTGCTGTGCACCGATGACGTGGCCTACCAGCAGTTCCGCGCACAGACCCGCGACCCGGTGTTCCAGGCCCAGTTCCTGGCCCAGCCGCTGGCCGCACGCATCGCCTTCGCGCAGAAGGCGCGCGATGCCAGCCAGGCACGCCAATCGGAAATGAAACAGGGCGACCGCGCCACCTTCGAGACCGTGACCGACGTGGCGCCCGATGAGGTCACCGCCACGTTCGTACGGCATGGGGTGGACACGATGATCCACGGCCACACCCACCGCCCTGCCATCCACAGCCTGCAGGCCGGCGGCCGCGCGTGCACGCGCATCGTGCTGGGCGACTGGTACGAGCAGGGCTCGGTGCTGCGCGTCACCCCGCAGGGGTGGACGCTGGATTCGCTGGCCTGACGCCAACCAGCACGCGGCGGATCTATATCCGCCGCGTGCCTTGTGGATTACCGGAACGCAGCCACCGCCGCCTTGGTGTTGACCAGCACCCGCTGGTTGTCGGCACTGGAGGCGATGCCCATCGGAATCCCGTTGTAGCTGATGTTGGGATTGGACCAGAAGTTCAGGCGCGGGCAGCCTGAGGTGCAGTCGTAGGCCATGATCGTGCGCCAGCGCGCGCCGGTGGCCGGCTGGTAGCGATACCCATGGCCGTACGCATACGGCGAGGTGCTGGAGTCGGTGGCGATATCGTGCCGCGCGCTCTGCAGGTGGCCGATCTCATGCGCGAACGAGTAGTAGCCGGTAGCGCAGTCCCAATACACGGCCGCGAAGGCGCTCGATGCCGTCGAGCCGATCCCGGATGCCAGCCCGCAGTAGCTGCTGTTGTTGATGATCAGCACTGCCACGTCGGCTGCGGTGCTGTTGCGGGTGGTGTGGATGGCATCCATGTAGCCATCATTGGTCGAGCGGAAGCGAGCCAGGTCGGTGCTGAAGTTCCCGGTCTCGGTGTACGCCACGGCCTGGTACCCGGCCAGCTGCATGGTGATGCCGACGTTGCTGTTGGTGTAACCCTGGTTCGACTCGGCCACCGCCAGCTGCACCAATGACTGCATGTTGCCGCCGTAGGCGTTCACCGCCGCGTTGGTGGCCACCACCAGCACCCGGATGGTGGCCGGCGTGCCCGACGAGGCCGCCGCAATGCCGGCGCGATCACTGGCCGGCATCTCGATCTTCGGCAGCGTGTTGTAATCGGCCGGGTGTTCGGCCGGCATGCGCGACTCATCCACCTGCACCAGCACATGGCGGCCATCGCTGAGCGGGCGCAGCCGGTACAGCGTGCCGTCCTTGCGGATTGAACCGGTGACGGTGTCGCCATTGCGCACCAGGATCACCGAGTTGCCCGGATCCTGCGTACCGGCCTGGCGGGTCAGTTTCGACCCCGCGTTCTGCAGGCTGCCGTACCAGATGCTGCCACCATCGGGCAGGTTCTCCACCCGCTGCTGCAGCGCCTGCACGGGCGTGCCGAGCAGCTCGAACTCCAGCTGCCGTTGCGCCGCCACCACCGCGCCGGCCTCAACGCGGACTTCCTGCACGGCGGCGCTGGAGGGCGCCGACAACACCGCCTGCGCGGCCGGCTGGCTGGCCGCAGCGGCCCGGCTCAACACCGTCACCGGCTGGAACAGGGGAGCCGCCGCCGCCGTACCCACGGCGGCCAGGAACAACGTGATCGCACCTGCGGTCTTTCTCATCGAACTGGACATCATGTCGCCTCTCTCGTTGAGTGAACTTCGGAAGTGAACGTGTTCGCGCCACCGCCCCTGTCGGCAGCCACACCATCTGGCGCCAATCGATCACGTGAATTCAATAGAGCGCACCGATGGGATTTCCGAACTGTGACCGGCGGCCACAGCGGTTCAGTTACGTCGCGCCTGTGTCGCTTTCGCGCTACCTTAAACGCGCATCGACAGGGGAACCGAGGCCATGGCAGGGCAGCCCACTCCGACCACCACCGTGCCGGTCACGCTGCAGATCGGCCTGTTCTTCGACGGCACCCGCAACAACGCCGACAACCTGCTGCACGCCTCGCGCCCCCCCGGCAGCACCACCCCCACACCGCGCCCACCCGCCCCCGCCGTCCTGGCCGACGACGCCTCGCCCTACCAGAGCCGCCTGACCAGCAGTTTCAGCAACGGACTGACCAACATCGCGCGACTGCACGCGCTCTACCCCGACCACCGGCGAACTACGCCCACACTGCCCGGCACGCTGTCCCTGGCGATCTACATCGAAGGCGCCGGCACCCGCACCGGCAAGGACGACGACCTGATGGGGCTGGCGTTCGGCATCGGCCCCAGCGGCGTGATCGCCAAGGTCCACCGCGCGCTCGACGTGCGCCTGCCCGAAGCACTACGCGCCTTGGCCAGCACCCTGCCGCCCCACGCATTGACCGGGGTCCGCCTGGACCTGTTCGGCTTCTCGCGCGGCGCCGCCTCCGCGCGCGACGCGATCAACCGGCTCAACGCCCCCGACGGCCGCCTCTGGCTGCAGGAACAGCTGCGCCGCACCGGCTGGACACTGCCATCGGCCCCTGCGATCCGCCCGGTGCGCTTCGTCGGCCTGTTCGACACCGTGGTCGCGATCGACGCGCGCCAGCGCGACGAACTGCCCTACGTCAACCTGCCCGCCGGCTGCGCCGACAAGGTGGTCCAGCTCACAGCGCGCGACGAGCACCGCCACTACTTTGCACTGACCTCCGTCGCGCCCGAACATGAAGAGATCGCGTTACCCGGCGTGCACGCCAACATCGGCGGCGGCTACGACCAGCGCATCGAAGGGCCAAAACTACTCACCCGCCCGCAGGGCCAGCGCATCCGCACCCACGACGTACCCGACACCACCACCCCGCCGCTGGCCCTGCTGCGCAGCACCCAGGTCTACGCAAGCGCGCAGGCCGCCTGCCGGCGATGGCAGGCCGCACTGGGCCTGGGCGAAGACAACGTCTGGGTCGACGTATGGCATCGCTGGCAGCAGATGCGCGTGGCCGGCAGCGACAGCGTGCTGCCGCAGTGGGTGCTGTTCGCGCATGCCGCAGTAGTGCTCAAACGCGAGATCGACTGGCGCTACCAGCTGGTCGCACTGCGGCTCATCCACCAGCGCGCGGCAGCCGCCGGCGTGATGTGGGCACGCACCCCGGATGCGGATCCGGCGATGGCGTTGCCGGATGAGCTGAAGCCCATTGCCGCACACCTGGTGGCAGGCCAAGCGCTGGATGCAGCGCAGGAACACCTGTTGCGGCAGCGCTACCTGATGCAGTCGGCGCATTGGAATTTCGACGCGCTCGGCGACACCGCATTGTTGTATGCGGCCGACGATGCAACGCGCGAATTGCCGTATCGGCCCGGGCCGGGGTTGTTTTACATCAACCGACCTACGGAAGACGGAAAGCGGGTGGTATTGCGGAACGTTTAGTGCGGTTTTGAGTTCCGTGGACGTCGATTGTTTTCATGCACCACCGAACGTTTCACCGTTATCGGCAGTCGATTGGGATTCGACCCTACCGCAACGCGGCCCGCTGTTTCCGCGACGACCGATACACCGTCGAAGGTGGGTCGGGGCGGGTTTGCGGGGGTGTGAGCCGCATGGATGCGGCGACCAAGCCTACAGGGACGTACTTGCGGCGTCCCCCGCAAACCCGCACCGACCCGCCAAACCGCGGAACCGATGGCCACCGGCTGTTCGCCCAGATGCATGAAGCCGGGCAACGCCCGGCACAACGGCACGGTTATCCCGCCGATTGCGATGCGGGGCCGGTGCGACCCGCCTGCTCGATCAGGTCCGCCAGCTCGTCCTGCTCGAACCCAGCCAACAACCGCGCCTCAAGATTGAACGGACCATACAGAAACCCGTTGGCATATTCCTTCAACAGCGCGATGAAACGCGCCCGAGGCTCCACACCGGCACGCTCGCAATACCAGCGGTACCAGCGCGTCCCCGCCGCCACATGCGCCACTTCCTCGCGCAGGATGATCTCCAGCACATCGGCAGTAGCGTGGTCATTGGCCGAACGCAGCTTGGTGATCATCCCCGGCGTGACATCCAGCCCGCGCGCCTCCAGCACCCGCGGCACCAGCGCCATCCGCGACAGGCCATCGTGCGCCGTCTTCTCGCACATCTCCCACAGCCCGTTGTGCGCGGCGAAATCGCCGTAATCGTGGCCGTGCGCCTGCAACCGCCCATGCAACAGCAGGAAGTGCCGCGACTCATCATCGGCCACCCCCACCCAGTCCGCATGGAACGACCCAGGCAGCCCGCGGAAGCGATACACCGCATCCCACGCCAGATCGATGGCATTGAGCTCGATATGCGCGATCGCATGGATGAACGCCGCCCGCCCCTCCGCATTGCCCAAGCCCCGCCGCGGTACATCGCGCGGATGCACCAGCTGCAACTGCGATGGCCTTCCCGGCATCCGGATCGGCTCGGGCGGCGGCGCATCCGCGCGCACCTTCAACTGCCCCGCGCGAAACTGCGCCGCGTAGTGCTGGGTCAGCGCCACCTTGCGCAGCGGGTCCGCCTCGGCCATGCACTGCTGCGCCGCGCGCAGCAGATCACCGGCCGCCTCGTCCCGCGGCAACGTCGCGCTCACCGCCAGGCCTCAGGCGCGGCGCTTATGCTTGGCATCGTCCGAACGCAACTGCTGGATGCGCTCGAAATAGCCCGGCTCGATACCGGTCGGGTACACGCCGTTGAAGCACGACGAATCGAACGACTTCAGCTCCGGGTTGCCTTCGCGCACCGCCGCTTCCATGTCCTCGATGTCCTGGTAGATCAACCAGTCGCAGCCCAGGTGCGCCTCGATTTCCTCCACGCTGCGGTTGTGCGCCACCAGCTCTTCGGCCGCCGGCATGTCGATGCCGTAGATGTTCGGATAGCGCACCGGCGGTGCCGCGCTGGCCAGGTAGACCTTGCGCGCACCGGCGTCGCGCGCCATCTGCACGATCTGCTGGCTGGTGGTGCCGCGCACGATCGAATCGTCCACCAGCAGCACCACCCGGTTGCGGAACTCCAGGTGGATCGGGTTGAGCTTGCGGCGCACCGACTTCACCCGCTCACCCTGCCCCGGCATGATGAACGTGCGGCCGATGTAACGGTTCTTGATGAAGCCCTCGCGGTACTTCACCCCCAGCACATTGGAGATTTCCAGCGCGGCATCGCGCGAGGTATCCGGGATCGGGATGATGGTGTCGATATCGTGGTCCGGGCGCAGGCGCAGGATCTTCTCGCCCAGCTTGATGCCCATGCGCATGCGCGCCTTGTGCACCGACACGTTGTCGATCATCGAATCGGGGCGCGCGAAATACACGTACTCGAAGATGCACGGGCTGTGCTCGGCCGGCTCGGCACACACTTCCGAGAACAGCTCGCCACGCGCGGTGATCACCAGCGCCTCGCCCGGGCGCACATCGCGCACGCGCTGGAAGCCCAGCACGTCCAGCGCCGACGATTCGGAGGCCACGATGTACTCATCACCTTCGGCGTGGGCGCGCTTGCCCAGCACCAGCGGGCGGATCCCGTGCGGGTCGCGGAACGCGACCAGGCCCAGGCCCAGCACCACGCTGATCACCGCATAGCCGCCCTTGCAGCGGCGGTGCACGCCAGCCACCGCACGGATCGCCGCTTCCGGGGTCAGCTGGCGCTGCGCGTCCAGCTCGAACGCGAACACGTTCAACAGCACTTCGCTGTCCGAATCGGTGTTGACGTTGCGGCGGTCCTGTTCGAACACCTGCTGGCGCAGCGCCTCGGTGTTGATCAGGTTGCCGTTGTGGGCCAGCGCGATGCCGTACGGCGAATTGACGTAGAACGGCTGCGCCTCGTCCATGCCTTCCGAACCGGCGGTGGGGTAACGCACATGGGCGATACCGACGCGGCCTTCCAGGGTGGACATGGTCTTGGCGTCGAACACATCGCGCACCAGGCCGTTGGCCTTCTGCACGCGCAGGCGGGTGCCATCGGCAGTGGCGATGCCTGCCGCGTCCTGGCCGCGATGCTGGAGGACGGTCAGGCCGTCATACAACTGCCCGGCGACGTTCTGGTTGCCGACAATACCGACGATGCCACACATGGTGCGAATCTCCGCTGGGCTGGGCCCATCTACTGTGAAGGTGGCCGTGCCTGGCCGGGGGAACCGTTCCGTGCCGGAGCGGTGTCGTCCGGGCGCACGAGCGCCGGGTCGATGTTCTGGGGGGAGCCTGGCCGTGCCTGGTTGGCCCACACATCGGCGGGGTCCACCGCCTGCTGCGGGGTCTCATCCAGCGGTCGCGGCCATCCGCGCCCACCCAGCAACTGGCCAAGGACGCCATTATCGCCTGTCGCGCCCGGCTTGCCCAACTCCCCGATGGGCAGTTGCGCCATGTTCACCTCCGGCAGCGCCGTCGGTAGGGCCTGCAGGCCCTGCATGTCCTTCAGGTTGGGCATCTGGGGAAGCTCCGGCATGCGCGGCATCTTGGCCTGCATCCAGCCCACCCCGGGGTCGAGCATCGCGCGCAGGTGCGAGTCGCGCCAGGTCGCTTCACGGGTCAGCGGGGTGTACGAACCCAGCAGCAGCAGCGCGCAGGCGATCAGGCCGCCCCGGGCCAGGCCCAGGCCGCCACCCATCATGCGATCGGCGCCGTTCAGGCTGGTCGAGCGCACCGCCTGGCGGATCACCAGGCCGATCGCCCAGACCGAGACCATGACCAGCAGGAACACGGTGAGGTAGCCGGCGAAATAGTGGCCGGTGCCCGGCGCGGCCGGGGCGGACCACCACGCGGCGGCGCTGCGCCCGAACATCAGCGCGGCCCAGCCGCCCAGCAGCCACGAGAACGTGCTGATGACGATGCTGACGAATCCGCGCATGACCCCGAGCAGGGTCGAGATGCCGATCACCGCCAGCAGCACGAAATCAATCATGTGCGGGGGGGCCGCATCAGGGATGCGGCCGGACCATGCCGGCCACGCCGACCTTCGACGCAACCTGGGCCTTGAGGTTCTCCGCCTCGGCACGGTTGGCGACCGGGCCGACGCGCACGCGGTTGAGCGTGCCCTTGTCGGTACGTACCTGCTCCACGAAGGCGCTGAAGCCGGCCGCGCGCACTTTGTCGCGCAGCGCGTTGGCTTCGGTCGCCTGGCCGAACGCGCCCAGCTGTACGGCGAAGCCGACGCTGCTGGCCGCCGGTGCGGTCGGCACGGCCACGGGCTTGGTGGCCGCGGTGGCGGGTTCGGGCTTGGCCACCGCCGGCTTCGGCTCCGGCTTGGGGGCCTCGGGCTTCGGCGCCGGCTTGGCGGCCGCCACCGGTTCCGGTGGCAGCGTTTCGGTCTTCACGGTCGCGGTGGCCGGCGCGGCAGCGGCGCTGGATGCAGCCGGTGCCGGCGCGGTGGCCGGCGTCGGCGTCGGCGTCGGCGCCGCAGCCACGGCGGTATCGGCGCGCGCGTCCAGCGTCACCACTTCGGCCTTGACGTCATTGCGCACCTTGACCGCTTCCAGGCGTGCCGCTTCGGCCTGCGCGCGATCGGCATACGGCCCCACGCGCACCCGCCAGGCCTGGCGGCCGTTGATCGTCGCCGGTTCGCTGAAGCCCGGCAGCTGGGCCTTCTTCAGGAACGCGATCACCGCGTTGGCGTCGGCCTGGCTGCCATAGGCGCCAAAGCTGACCGCATAGTTGCCTGCGGCCACGGCCGGCGAGGTATCGGCGGCTGCCGGCTCGGCCGGTGCGGCTGCGTCGGGCTGCAGCGGCTGGGTGGTGGAGACCCCGCTCTGCAGGCCGGTGGCGCCACCGGTGGGGGCCACCAGCGGCAGTTCGCGGGTCTGGAACTGGCCATCGGCCGGCGCGTCCGGCGCGGTGATCGGCACGTTGGCCACGCCACTGTCAGGGGCAGGCCCCTTGACCAGCATGGGCAGGAAAATCACGGCCAACGCCACCAGGACGATGGCACCAATCAGTCGCTGTTTCAGAGGAGTATCCACGGAAGGCTGGCAGGGCGGCGCGGCGGAATGCCACGGCGATTATACGGGCGCGCGCGTGTGCGGCGTCGAAGACTGCTGAACGTTGTCGCTTGTTGCCCGCCTCAGCGGGCGTTCTCGAGCCACAGCAAGGCCTGCGCGGCAGTGTGGAAGGAACCAAAGACCAGCACGCGGTCACCAGCCTGGGCCGCCGACAGCGCCTGCTGCAACGCAGTGTCCACATCGTCATGGGTGGCAGCCGCAGCGGCGGCGGTGCCCGCCAGGCGGGCAAGCAATGCCGTCGCACTCTGTGCGCGCGCACCTTCCAGCCCGGCCAGGTGCCAGCCATCGACGCGTTCGGCCAGGGCCTCGACCACACCGACGGCATCCTTGTCCTGCAATGCGGCGAACACGGCCACGGTACGCCCGGTGGTCGTTGCGGCCTTCAGGGCAGCCGCCAGCTCGCGCGCGGCCTGCGGGTTGTGGCCGACATCGACCAGCACCTCCACGCCATCACGCTCGAACGCCTGCAGGCGGCCGCGGATGCGGGCCTGGGCCACGCCCTCGACGATGGCCGCACGTGGCAGTGGCTTGTCCAGCGCGCGCAGCGCGGCAATCGCCGAGGCGGCATTGCGCAGCTGGATCGGGCCACGCAGCGCGGGCATCGGCAGTTCGATGCGGAAGCCCACGTCACGCCAGGACCAGTGCTGGGCGTCGATGGTATCGGCGAAGAAATCGCTGCCACCACGGATCGCGTTGGCGCCCAGCAGGTAGGCGCGCGCCAGCACGCTGGAGGGCGGATCGGTCTCGCCCAGGATCACCGGCTTCCAGCCGCGGATGATGCCGGCCTTTTCCACACCGATCGCTTCGCGGTCCTCGCCCAGCCAGTCGGCATGGTCGATGTCCACGGTGGTGATCACCGCAACGTCGGCATCGACGACGTTGACCGCATCCAGGCGCCCGCCCAGCCCCACTTCCAGCACGGCCAGGTCGAGCCCGGCCTGCGCGAACAGGTGCAATGCGGCCAGCGTGCCGTACTCGAAGTAGGTCAGCGTGGTGCTGCCGCGCGCGTCTTCAATGGCATTGAAGGCGGCAATGAGCGCCGCGTCGGAGGCGTCTTCGCCGTCGATGCGCACGCGCTCGTTGTAGCGCAGCAGGTGTGGCGAGGTGTACGCCCCCACCCTCCAGCCCGCCGCCCGCGCGATCGCCTCGATGAAGGCCACGGTAGAGCCCTTGCCGTTGGTGCCGCCCACCACGATGGTGTGCGGCGCCGGCTGGCCCAGGCCCATGGCCGTGGCCACTGCACGCACGCGCTCCAGCCCCATGTCGATGGTGGCCGGGTGCTGCTGCTCGATGTAGCTGAGCCATTCGGCGAGGGAATGCGGGCGGGTACTGGTCATGGCAATAAATCGTGGTAACGGCAAATGTAGTGCCGACTGTCAGTCGGCAACCCGAAAAACTCACAACGCCCGATGCTTCGCTTCACCAAAGAACGGCGTGTGGTGCGCGCAGTCGTTCAGGCGCACGACTTCCAGGCTGTCCAGGTCGGCGCCTTCGAGCAGGTTGAGCGTGGTCGGCGCCTGGCGGAAGGTCCACAGCCGCGATAGCGGCAGGCCCAGGATCCGGCACAGGATCACCCGGTTGACCGCGTCGTGGGCCACTACCAACAGCGTGTCGTGCTCGCCCAGCCCTTCGGCGGCGCGGGCCAGGCCGCGCCAGCTGCGGTCCAGCACCAGCCGCAGCGATTCGCCACCTGGCATCAGCACGGTGTCGGGCTCGTCGCGCCAGGCCTGCAGGCGCGAGGGGTCTTTTTCATTGATTTCGCTGGCCAGCAGGCCTTCCCACTCACCGTGGGCGATTTCCTGCAGTTCCGGTTCGGTCAGCAGCATGCCGGCGCGCTCGGAACCGAGGGCCAGCTGCGCGGTGCGCTGCGCGCGCGACAGCGGCGAGGCGACAGCACGGGTGATGTCCACCGACTTCAGGCGTTCACCCAGGGCCTGGGCCTGGGCTTCGCCGATCGGCGACAACGGGATATCGATCTGGCCCTGGTAACGGCCTTCGGCATTCCAGGGGGTTTCGCCGTGGCGGGCAAGCAGGATGCGCATGCGAACTAGAGGTCCTTGGGGGAGAGGAGAACAGTCGCAATCGTTCACGTGATGTGAATGATCGGGGGGGAGCGGCCATCATACCTTGCCGAGCAAACGGTTCTTCTCCCTTCTTCGATCAGGTTCATCGCGAGCGTGTGGGGCCCCGCCGCGACCGGTAGGCCCCTGTGCAAATGTCCCCCGGCGGTCGCCCTGCGGCGACGGCCTCCTCCTTTACTTTGCCAGGGACCTACCGGCCGCGACGGGGCTCGGCTTGCGGTTGGCAGGGAAAAGCGGACGTCACGGTGCAACGCCGGTGGATCGAGTGCCGGGGCGGCATACCCTTGGAGGCGAAGTAAAGGAGGAGGTGTCGGCCTCTGGCCGACGCCGGGGGACATTCGCCGGAAAGGGTATGCCGCCCCGGCGCTCGATTCACCGGCAGCCGCGTTTGATCCTGCACGAAAAAAACCCCGCGGCATTGCCGCGGGGTTTTTTTAACCGGTGTAACGACCAACGGTATGCCCACCGGGGTGGGCACCCTTCGGGCCGTCGACAAGCGACGTTAGGGCCGGCTGCGCCGTCCCTTGCGTTACCTGGCCGTGAGGTTCAGTTCTTTGAGCAGCTGCGGGGCCGGAGCCACTTCCTGCATGATCCACTGCATGTAGCGGCTGTCCACCGCGATCATGCGGGTCATCACCGGGTCGAACACCCAGTTGGAGCTGACCGATTCCCAGTTGCCGTCGAAGGCCAGGCCGACCAGCTTGCCGTGCGCATCCAGCACCGGCGAACCGGAGTTGCCGCCGGTGATGTCCAGGTTGGAGAGGAAATTGACCGGCACCGAGCCGATCCGCTTGTCTTCCAGGCCGCCGTAACGCTTGGCCTTGACCGCTTCCAGCAGGGCCTTGGGCGAATCGAACGGATCTTCGCCCGTTTCCTTGGCCGCCACGCCTTCCAGGGTGGTGAACGGCGTGTAGTTCACCCCGTCCTTGCCATAGCCCATGACGTTGCCGAAGGTGATGCGCAGCGACAGGTTGGCGTCCGGGTAGACGAATTCGCCCTTGCTCTTCTTGTAGTCGGCCACGGCCTGCAGGTAGGCCGGGCGGGCCAGCAGCGATTCGCCTTCACGGGTCTTCTTCTGCTCTTCCTGCTGCAGCAGGGCCGGCATGGTCGCCACGGCGTACTGGATGACCGGGTCGGTGCTGGCTTCGAAGGCGGCGCGGTCGGCCTTGAACCAGGTCAGGCGCTCGTCGAGGCTGCCCAGCGTCGTGCCGGACAGTTTCCTGACCAGGCCGTCCACGGCAGCGGCATCACTGCCGGCCAGCCACTGGTTCAGCACCTCATTGGTGCGCTGGGCCGGCGGCAGGGCCACGTACTGGTTCAGCCAGTACTGCTGCAGCTGCTGGTCCATGCCCGCCACGTAACGGCGGTCCATCTGGCGCAGGCTGCCTTCGATGGTCGGCAGGTCGCGTTCCTGGTAACCGGCTTCGCGCTGCGCGTCCGGCTTGGCGCGCTCGATCGACAGGCGGTACAGGGCCAGCGCGGCGCCGACAGCGGAGGTGTTGTTGAACTGGCCCACGAACAGATCGCGCTCGCGGGTGCTCTTGCTGGTATCGAGGTGCTTGACCAGCTGCGCGTGCGCGGCCAGCGCCGGCTTGCCGGCAGCGCCCTGCTTCTTCAACCAGGCCAGCACCGCAGCCTCTTCGGCCTGCTTCTGGCCCGCCGCGTCGATGCGCTTGAAGCCTTCCAGCTGGCCCACGTAGTTCTTCGCCACGTTGTTCATGCTGGCGGCAGTGGCGGCGTATTTCACCTTCACGTCCGGATCGGCCTTGCCGGCCTTGGCGATCAGGTCCAGCACCGCGTTGTAGTGGCGGGCGATGGTCGGGTAGGTGAAGCTGGCGGTTTCGTTGAATTCCGCAGCCAGTGCGTAGCGGTTGGTGCGGCCCGGGTAGCCGGCCACCATCACGAAGTCGTCGGCGCCCAGCGGCTGGTCGGCGAACTTCAGGAAGTGCTTCGGCTGGTACGGCACATTGTCGGCCGAGAACGCGGCCGGCTTGCCGTCCTTGCCCACGTAGGCGCGGTAGAAGGAGAAGTCACCGGTGTGGCGCGGCCACATCCAGTTGTCGACGTCGCCGCCGAACTTGCCGACGCTGCCCGGGGGCGCGTAGACCAGGCGCACGTCCTTGATTTCCATGTTGCGGAACAGGCGGTAGGTGTTGCCGCCGGAGAAGCTGTACAGGCGGCAGCGGAAGCCGGCATCGGCCTCGCAGGCGGCGGTCTGTGCCTTGTCGAACGCTTCCAGCGCGCGGGTGCGGGCCAGCGGGTCCTTGCCGGCGGCGGCGATGGCGGCCTTGGCCTGGTCGGTCACGTCGGTGATCTGGTCGAGCACGAACACGCGCGCGTTCGGGCCGGCGCTCAGCTCATCCTTCAGCGTCGGGGCGTTGAAGCCGTCCTTGATCAGGTTCTTCTCGGCGGTGGAATTGAGCTGGATCGCACCGTAGGCGCAATGGTGGTTGGTCACCACCAGGCCCTGCGGGGACACGAAGCTGGCGGTGCAGCCGCCCAGCGCGACCACCGCGCCCATCGGGTCGCCGGTCAGGTCGGAAATCTGTTCCGGGGACAGCTTCAGGCCCGCCTGCTTGAGCGGACCGGCGATCTCCGGCAGCTGTTGCGGCACCCACATGCCCTCAGCGGCATGGGCGGCCTGGACCAGCGCAAGGCTGGCGACGACGGAGAAGGCAAGCAGGTTCGAGCGCATGGGCGGCCCCTGATGAAAGAACCGCCGATTGTAGCCGGGCCAATGGTTGATTTATCTGGATCCCGGTGTGCCCGTAACATTTCGTAGGTCCGGCCGTTGGCCGGACACCGCGCGCAGCGCGGCGCAAGCGTCCGGACCCGGTTGCCCACCTGATCAATGCCATCCGTCCGACGTTTAGACCCACCGAAGCCACCCGTCAGGCGTTCATGGCGCCTGAATGAAGAGCAGCCGGCCAACGGCCGGCGCTACCGGCAGGTACGGCAGCGCAACATATGAATCCCCCGCCCCGCCCTATAATTCCGCCTTTCCCCCAGACGAGTTCCACCCCGATGGCGCAGCAAACAATGAAGGCCCTGGTCAAGCGTGAAGCCGCCAAGGGCATCTGGCTCGAAGAAGTGCCGGTGCCGGTGCCGGGCCCAAACGAGGTCCTGATCAAGCTGGAGAAGACCGCCATCTGCGGTACCGACCTGCACATCTACCTGTGGGACGAGTGGAGCCAGCGCACGATCAAGCCGGGCCTGACCATCGGCCATGAGTTCGTCGGGCGCATCGCCGAGATCGGCCCGGGGGTGACTGGTTACGAGATCGGCCAACGCGTGTCGGCCGAAGGCCACATCGTGTGCGGCCACTGCCGCAACTGTCGCGGCGGCCGCCCCCACCTGTGCCCGAATACCGTGGGCATCGGCGTGAACGTCAACGGCGCCTTCGCCGAATACATGGTGATGCCGGCCAGCAACCTGTGGCCGATCCCCGACCAGATCCCGTCCGAGCTGGCCGCCTTCTTCGACCCGTACGGCAATGCCGCGCACTGCGCGCTGGAATTCGACGTGATCGGCGAAGACGTGCTGATCACCGGTGCCGGCCCGATCGGGATCATCGCCGCCGGCATCTGCAAGCACATCGGTGCGCGCAACGTGGTGGTGACCGACGTCAACGACTTCCGCCTGAAGCTGGCCGCCGACATGGGCGCCACCCGCGTGGTCAACGTGGCCAACACCTCGCTGAAGGACGTGATGAAGGAACTGCACATGGAGGGCTTCGACGTGGGCTTGGAAATGAGCGGCAACCCGCGCGCGTTCAACGACATGCTGGACTGCATGTACCACGGCGGCAAGATCGCGATGCTCGGCATCATGCCCAGGGGCGCCGGCTGCGACTGGGACAAGATCATCTTCAAGGGCCTGACCGTGCAGGGCATCTACGGCCGCAAGATGTACGAGACCTGGTACAAGATGACCCAGCTGGTGCTGTCCGGCTTCCCGCTCGGCAAGGTGATGACCCATCAGCTGCCGATCGACGAATTCCAGAAGGGCTTTGACCTGATGGAACAGGGCAAGGCCGGCAAGGTGGTCCTGAGCTGGAATTGACTGCGCGCTGTCACGACCAACGGTCGTGACCTACCAGATTGCGGTAGGTGCCGACCGTTGGTCGGTACGAAAAAGGCACCCATCGGGTGCCTTTTTCTTTGCCGGTCCGGCGCGCGTTATTGCCCGACGGCGACCGTGAACACCACGCGGTTGTCGGCCAGCTTCCCCGAGTTGTCGCGGCCGTTGCCGTCCGTGCCGTAGTAGCCCAGGCCGAGGGTGAACAGGCCCCAGGTGCGGTTCACGCCGATGTTCCAGTCGGTGTAGTCCTTGGCAACACCGTCTTCGAACGTGCTGCGGCCGACGTTGGCGGTCAGGTTGAACTCATTGGGCAGCGTCCATTCGGTGCCTGCGGCGAAGTACCAGCCATCGGTGTCGGTGTTCCAGACATCGTTGGTGTAGGCCACGGTCACGTTGTAGTGCTCGGCGAAGCTGGTCTTGGTGATCAGCTCGGTGTACGCCAGTTCGCTGGAGCCGGGGTAGCTGTAGTGGTTGAGCATCACGTCGAAGTTGACGCTGTCGGTGACGTCCACGCCGTAGCCGATGAAGTAATCGACTTCGGCATCCGGTCCGCCGTCGCCGAAGTCCACGCCCGAACCCCACACACCGGCGTACAGGCCGACCGGCGAGGTGTAGGTGAAGCCGGCCTGCACGGTCGGGTCTTCGTCGGTCTGGGAGACACCGCGGAACACGTAATCGGACACGCCGGTCACGTTCCAGCTGAACGGCGATTCGGCCTCGTCCTGGGCACTGGCGGCAAACGGGGCAAGCAAGGCGGCGCAGAGCACAGCGGCGGCAGTACAGCGCGTGGTGTGGTTCATGCGGGGTCTCTCCGGGACGTGGGGTGGATGCAGCGCGTGTTTACGGATTCTTAACCTGATTGATATTGCGATGCAACAATCCCATCTGCAACCGTTTCCTGCGGTGGCCTGTAAAATCCCGGTTTTCCCGTGCCGATGACCGCCTGCCATGACCGATGCCCCGACCGCCCCGCTCACCCAGCACTATGTTGAGGAACTGGAGGCGATCCGCGCCCAGGGCCTGTTCAAGTCCGAGCGCGTCATCACCAGCCCGCAGTCGGCCGAGATCACCCTGGACGACGGCCGCACGGTGCTGAACTTCTGCGCCAACAACTACCTGGGACTGGCCGACCACCCGGACCTGATCCAGGCGGCCAAGGACGCGCTGGACAGCCACGGCTTCGGCATGGCCTCGGTGCGCTTCATCTGCGGCACCCAGGACCTGCACAAGCAGCTGGAGCAGCAGATCGCCGGCTTCTTCGGCAAGCAGGACACCATCCTGTACGCGGCCTGCTTCGACGCCAACGGCGGCCTGTTCGAGCCGCTGCTGGGCGAGAATGACGCGATCATCTCCGACGCGCTCAACCATGCCTCGATCATCGACGGCGTGCGCCTGTGCAAGGCCAAGCGCTTCCGCTACGCCAACTGCGACATGGCCGACCTGGAAGCCCAGCTGCAGGCGGCCGATGCGGCTGGCTGCCGCACCAAGCTGATCACCACCGACGGCGTGTTCTCGATGGACGGCTTCATTGCCCCGCTGGATGAGATCACCGCGCTGGCGAAGAAGTACAACGCGCTGGTGCACATCGACGAGTGCCACGCCACCGGCTTCCTGGGCGCCACCGGCCGCGGCTCGGCCGAGGTCAAGGGCGTGCTGGAGAAGATCGACATCATCACCGGCACCCTGGGCAAGGCCATGGGCGGCGCGCTGGGCGGCTTCACCACCGCCAGCGCCGAAGTGATCGAGCTGCTGCGCCAGCGTTCGCGCCCGTACCTGTTCTCCAACTCGCTGCCGCCGCACGTGGTCGCCGCCGGGATCAAGGCGTTCGACATGCTGGCCGCTGCCGACGACCTGCGCACCACGCTGGCCGACAACACCGCCTACTTCCGCCAGAAGATGACCGCCGCCGGCTTCGACGTGAAGCCCGGCGTGCACCCGATCAGCCCGGTGATGCTGTATGACGCGCCGCTGGCGCAGAAGTTCGCCGAACGCCTGCTCGAGGAAGGCATCTATGCGATCGGTTTCTTCTTCCCGGTCGTGCCCAAGGGCCAGGCCCGCATCCGCACCCAGATCAGCGCCGCGCACACCCGCGCACACCTGGACCGGGCGATTGATGCGTTCACCCGGATCGGCCTGGAGCTGGGCGTGATCAAGGGCTGACGCGCATCGCGCGTCATTTCTTTTTCTTCTTGCCCTTCGCGTCTTCCTTGCTGGCCACCACCACCGGCTTGGCCGCCGGCGTCGCATTCGGGTTGCCCTTGGCGACCCGGATGCCGTTTGCCTTCATCCACGCATCGAACTCGTCGGCGCTCATGCGCTTTTCGCCGTTGCTCATGTGGAAGCGATAGGCGCCCCGCCCATCGCGTTCGGTGGGCTGGATCTCCACGATCTTGTCGGTCACCGGCGGCGGCGTGGCCTTGGCCACCTCCTTATGGCCGCCGCAGGCGCTGAGCAGCGCGGCAGGCAGCAGCAGCCAGGCGCTGCGCAGCAGGGAACGGGTCAGGGGGTGGGCGTACATGGCATTCTCCCGGTAGGTGACGAAATCTCGGTCGCAGGCCATCCCTTGCCCAATCTCAGGTATCGGCCACGGCGACATCGGCCGTGGCGGTCAGCAGGTCCAGCTCGTGCGGCTCCAGTTCGCGCCAGGCACCCTTGGCCAGCGTGCCCAGCGGCAGGCGGCCGATGCCTACGCGCACCAGCCGCAGCACGTTGATGTCGAAGGCCGCCAGCAGGCGGCGGATATGGCGGTTGCGGCCTTCTTCCAGCACCACTTCCAGCCAGGCGGTCTTGTCGCCACTGCGCAGCAGGCGTGCCTGGCGGGCGCGCAGGAATTCGCCGTCGTCGTCCACGCCGCTGCACAGCGCAGCCAGCTGCGCGGCATCGGGAATGGCATCGATCTGGACGTGGTAGGTCTTGTCCGGCCCAGTGCTGGGGTCGGTCAGCCGCGCAGCCCACTGCGGGTCGTTGCTGAACAGCAGCAGGCCTTCACTGGCCTTGTCCAGCCGCCCGACCGGCGCCAGCCACGGCAGCCCCGCCCCATCGAAGCAGCGGTACACGGTGTCGCGGCCCTGCTCGTCCTGCGCGGTGGTGACCAGGCCGCGCGGCTTGTTGAGCACGATGTGCAGGCGGCGCGGTGCATCCAACGGCTGGCCATCGACACGCACCACGTGACGGCCGTCGATGATCGGGAATTCGGGGTTGTTGATGGTGCGCCCATCGACCGTCACCCGGCCCTCGCCGATCCAGCGCGCCGCTTCGGTGCGCGAGCACAGCCCGGCCTTGGACAGCACGCGCGCCAGCCCGTGGCGTGGCGCATCGCTGGGCTGGGCTGCAGGTCTGGCGGCAGCGGACGCACGCCGCGGATCGCGGCGTGGTCGAGCGGTGGGCGCGGCGGGGGGGCGACGGTTACGCATCGGGCGCCGCGCGCGTTGCTTACTTCTTGCCGCCCGGCTTGGTCTCAGCCGGTGCTTCGGCGGCCGGCGCGGGCGCGGGTGCAGCGGCGGCGGCCGCACGCGGCTTGACCACGCGCACGCCGCGCGACTTCATCCAGGCGTCGAACTCATCGGCGGTCATGCGCTTGCCGTTCTGGCTCATGTCGAAGCGCCACGGCGTGTTGTCGAACTCGGTCTGCGGCTTGTAGGCGGCCGGATCGTTCGGCTTGATCGCAGGAGCGCCCGGCATCGCCTTGGCGATGTTCTGGCAGCCATCGATGCGCAGGCGCTGCAGCACGCGGTCGAGCGACTGCTGCTGGTCGAAGTTGGAGGTCAGCACGCCGGCGGGCATGCCCAGCTGCACGTTGCGGATGTACAGCTCGGACGCCACCGGGGCGATCGCGGTGGCCGGCAACGGCAGCGGCTTGACGCTGGTGGCCGAAGCGGAGCAATCCACGGCTGCGTAAGCGGTGGGAACCAGGGCCAGGCCGAGTGCGGCGGCCAGTGCGATACGCAGCATGGGATGCATCCAGGAAAGAGGGTGACGCACCGAGTTTAACAGCGCCACAACGCCTTTCAAGATCCCACATTCAATGAATACGGCAACTTGTTGGATTTATTGTTGATTCCTGGCAAACAAGGCAAAAAAAAGGGCCCGGCAATGCCGGGCCCTTTCCTGAAACTGATGTTCCGGAACGATTAGTTCTGGACGTTCAGCTCGGTACGACGGTTCTTCTCGCTCTTGCAGGCCGGGAAGGTCTGCGGGGTCTGCTCCAGCGGACGGCTCTCGCCATAACCGATCGGACCGGCCAGACGGCTGGCGGCGACGCCGTTCTGGGTCAGATAGTTGTACACGGCGGTCGCACGACGCTCGGACAGCTTCTGGTTGTAGTCATCCTTGCCGCACAGGTCGGTGTGGCCAGCCACTTCGACGCGGATGTCCGGGTAACGCACCAGGATCTGGGTAGCTTCGGACAGGATCGCCACGGCGTCCGGACGCAGGTTCGACTTGTCGAAGTCGAAGTTGACGCCCTTCAGGTCGATGGAGACCGGCACCGGGCAACCGTCCGGACCGATGGTCTGACCCGGCTGCGAGTTCGGGCACTTGTCGTCGCAGTTGTTGACGCCGTCACCGTCGTCATCCAGGTCTGCGCAGCTCGGGGCAACCGGCGGCGGGGCAACAACGGCAGCAACCGGCGGCGGGCCCAGCGGGATCACGACGCCGACCGAGGCCAGCACGTCGCCGAACCAGCTTTCGTCCGCAGCGGCAATGCTCTTGTCGTCGAAGTCACCGCGGTAGGCCACTTCGGCGCGGACTGCAACGCGCTTTTCGAAGGTGGTCTGCAGGCCGACGCCGACCTTGGCGGCGAAGTTGCCGTCCTTGCGGTCACCCGGACGATCGTTCAGGCGCGAGAACTCTTCTTCCGACTTCTGGTAGCCCAGACCCATCAGCAGGTACGGGTTCCAGCCACGGCCTTCGGAGATGAAGTGGCGGCGCAGGTCGACCGAGGCGCCGTACTGGCTCCAGTTCAGGTCCTGGTTGTCGTCGAAGTTCGGGTTCTGGTAGTTCAGCTCGCCGTCCAGCGACCAGTTGGGGCTGATGAACTTGCCGAGACCCAGGGTAACGAACGGAGCGTCGTTGGTCGTACGGTCGCTATCCTGGAAGTTGAAGCCGGCCGAACCGGTCAGGTACCAGCGGTCATCAAAATCCTGCGCGGAGGCTGCCTGGGCAAACGCCAGGCCGCCCAGCAGCGCGGCAGTGAGGATCTTCTTGTTCATGTAATACAGCTCCTATTTCGGGGGTATGAAACCGGTAGAGGCATGGGCCAGCACTACTGCGTCGTTTAAGACTGCCGATTCAGCACGCCACCGCCGCGAACATTATGCTCAGGGGAGTGAAGGCGATGTTAACGGTCACGTAACATGTGAAATCAGCGACCAGACCTCCTCCGGGTCCAGCTGGTGGCACCCTATACAGGTTGGTGAACTTCCGCAAGACCCAACAATGGCAAGGCTTTTCAGGACTTTCCCAGAGTTTTCAAAGGCTCGCCACAGTATTTGATGCAGTTTGTCGCAGGCCGGCGATTCAGCTCGCAAACAGGTTCAAAAGCGACCTTATGATGACGTTGTTCATCTCCACAGGAGCTGCCATGAAAGCCGTCGGCCTCTCTCGGTACCTGCCCATCGACCACGTCGATTCGCTTCTTGACCTCGCGTTACCTGAACCCGGCGCGCCCCAGGGGCATGACGTTCTGGTGCGCGTTCATGCCGTCTCAGTGAATCCGGTCGACACCAAGCAGCGCGCGCCGCGCGCCGGTGAGGTGTCGCCCCCGCGCGTCCTGGGATTTGACGCTTCAGGCACCGTTGAAGCCGTGGGTGCGCACGTGACCGCGTTCGCTCCGGGCGACGAGGTGTATTACGCCGGCGACGTAACGCGACCCGGCAGCAATGCGCAGTGGCAGTGGGTGGATGAGCGCCTGGTGGGACGCAAGCCGACCACGCTGGATTTCGCTGAAGCCGCAGCGCTGCCACTGACTGTATTGACCGCATGGGAACTGCTGTTCGAGCGCATGCCGCTGCATTTCGATGATCGCCGCCACGTTGGCCAGACCCTGCTGGTCATCGGCGGTGCAGGCGGTGTCGGTTCCATCGCGATTCAACTGGCACGCCATGCCGGCTTCACCGTGGTGGCCACCGCATCGCGTGACGACTCGGCTGAATGGTGTCGCCGGATGGGCGCCGACCATGTGGTCGATCACCGCCAGCCGCTGCCGGCGCAGCTGCAGGCACTGGGCATTGCGCAGGTGGAGGTGGCGCTGAACCTGGCCGACACCGACCACTACTGGGAGGTGCTGGGCGAGCTGCTGGCACCGCAGGGGCATGTCGGCCTCATCGTGGAGCCGCGTGGCCCGCTGCGCATCGGCGATCCCTACAAGGCCAAGTGCATCGGCATCCATTGGGAATTCATGTTCGCCCGATCGCGATTCCAGACCGCCGACATGGTGGAACAGCACCGCATCCTCAGCCGGGTGGCCAGCCTGGTCGATGCCGGTGAACTGCGCAGCACCGCGCACACCTCGTTGGGCAGCATCAATGCGGCCAACCTGCGCGAAGCCCATCGCCTGCTGGAAGGCGGCGGGGTCACCGGCAAGCTGGTGCTGTCCGGCTGGGAGTGAGCGTCGGCGCGCACGGTGTGTGCGCGCTTTCGCCTGCATCTGTATCTGTCGGCGCGACAGCGCGCGCCCTACAGTCAAACGCCCTGTCGATGACGCCGCCATGCCCACCTCCCTGCCCCTGCGCCTGCTGCAACTGCTGATCGGCCTGTTCCTGTACGGGATGGGCGCGGCGGTGATGATCCGCGCCGCAATCGGCGTGGCGCCCTGGGATGTGCTCTCCCAGGGCATCGCGCTGCAGACGCCGCTGTCGTTCGGCGTAGCCACCAACGTGATCGGAGCGCTGGTGCTGCTGCTGTGGTGGCCGATCCGGCAGAAGCCGGGACTGGGCACGGTGCTGAACGTGCTGCTGATCGGCCCCAGCGCGCAGTTCGGCCTGTGGCTGCTGCCGGAAGTGCACGGGCTGGTGTGGCAGGTGCCGATGTTTGCCCTGGGGCTGCTGCTGGTGGCAGTCGCCACCGGCCTCTACATCGGTGCCCGTTTCGGACCGGGCCCGCGCGATGGCCTGATGACCGGCCTGCATGCCCGCACCGGCTGGCCGATCTGGCTGGTGCGCAGCCTGATCGAGGGCACCGTGCTGGTCATCGGCTGGTACCTGGGCGGCAACGTCGGCCTGGGCACCCTCGCCTTCGCGCTACTGATCGGCCCCCTGTGCGGCTACACGCTGCCCCTGTTTGGCGTGCGCAGACCGGAGCCGGCGCCCGCCCTGCGCTGACCCTTGCGTGCAATGGCGATACGCGGCACCCTTCGCACCTACCGTACGCAAGCGTATCTTCATGTCGCCAGCCGCCGAAACTCCCGCCTACCCCCACCTGTTCGCCCCGCTCGACCTGGGCTTCACCACCCTGCGCAACCGCATCCTGATGGGGTCCATGCACACCGGGCTGGAGGACCGCGCGCGCGACTTCCCGCGGCTGGCCGCGTACTTCGCCGAACGCGCGGCGGGTGGGGTCGGGCTGATCGTCACCGGCGGCTATGCGCCCAACGTGGTGGGCTGGCTCAAGCCGTTCGGCGGCAAGCTGTCCTGGCCGTGGGAAGTGGGTCCGCACCGCCAGCTCACCGCGGCGGTGCACGGCCATGACGGCAAGATCTGCCTGCAGCTGCTGCACGCCGGCCGTTACGCCTACCACCCCCTGTCGGTGGCGCCGTCGAAGAAGAAGGCGCCGATCAATCCGTTCACCCCCCGCGCGCTGTCGGCACGCGGCGTGGAACGGCATATCGCCGATTACGCGCGCAGCGCGCGGCTGGCCCGCGAAGCCGGCTACGACGGTGTGGAGGTGATGGGCTCGGAGGGCTACCTGATCAACGAGTTCATCGCCCCGCGCACCAACCTGCGCGGCGATCGCTGGGGCGGCGACGCTACCCGGCGCATGCAGTTCGCGGTGGAGATCGTGCGCCGCATCCGCGAAGCGTGCGGCCCGGATTTCATCATCATCTACCGGTTGTCACTGGTCGACCTGGTGGAGGACGGCAGCAACTGGGATGAGATCGTGCAGCAGGCCAAGGCCATTGAAGCGGCCGGCGCCACCCTGATCAATTCGGGCATCGGCTGGCATGAAGCACGCGTGCCCACCATCGCCACCTCGGTGCCGCGCGCGGCGTTTGCCGGGGTCACCGCCAAGCTCAAGCCGCATGTACGCGTGCCGGTGATCGCTACCAACCGCATCAACATGCCCGACGTGGCCGAACACATCCTGGCCGGTGGCGGTGCGGACATGGTGTCGCTGGCGCGGCCGCTGCTGGCCGACCCGGAATGGGCCAACAAGGCGCGGGCCGGTCGTGCGCACGCGATCAACACCTGCATCGCCTGCAACCAGGCATGCCTGGACCACGTGTTCGAGAACAAGACCGCCAGCTGCCTGGTCAACCCGCGCGCGGTGCACGAAACCGAACTGGTCTACCGCCCCACCACGGCCCCGAAGAAGGTCGCGGTGGTCGGTGCCGGTCCGGCCGGCCTTGCCTGCGCCACGGTGGCCGCCGAACGCGGGCATGCGGTCACCCTGTTCGACGCCGGCAGCGAGATCGGCGGCCAGTTCAACGTGGCCAAGCGCATTCCCGGCAAGGAAGAATTCCACGAAACGCTGCGCTACTTCCGCCACAAACTGGACGAAACTGGCGTGAGCGTGAAGCTCGATACCGTGGCCGACGTCGCCACGCTGGCCGGCTTCGATGCGGTGGTGGTCGCCACCGGCATCACCCCGCGCCAGGCCGACTTCCCCGGCGCCGACCATCCCAAGGTGGTCAGCTATCTCGATGTGCTGCTGGGCCGGGTGGAGGTTGGCGCGGAAGCGGCGATCATCGGTGCCGGTGGCATCGGCTTCGACGTGGGCGAGTTCCTGGTCCACGAGGGCCCCTCCCCCGCGCTGGATCCGGCCCGCTGGATGGCCGAATGGGGCGTTGACCCGAACTTCGAGGCACGTGGCGCGCTGGCCCGGCCGCAGCCCGAGCCCCCCGCCCGCAAGGTCTGGCTGCTGCAGCGCAGCCCGGGCAAGCCCGGCGCACGGCTGGGCAAGACCACCGGCTGGATCCACCGCGCCACGCTCAAGGCCAAGGGCGTGAAGATGCTGGGCGGCGTGGAATACCTGGGCGTGGACGACGACGGCCTGCGCATCCGCATCGATGGCCAGGAACAGACCCTGCCGGTGAGCCACGTGGTGGTCTGCGCCGGCCAGGAACCGCGCCGCGACCTGCATGCCGCACTGCTGGCCGCAGGCGTGGATGCGCACCTGATCGGCGGCGCCGATGTGGCCGCGGAACTGGATGCAAAGCGCGCGATCAACCAGGGCAGCCGCCTGGCGGCAGGCCTGTAACCGGCGTGCCGGCCACCGGCCGGCACTGCCTGAATGGGCGAAAATGGCCCCCTTCCGAACCTGAATGTCAAGCCTTTCGGTTCAGGATGCGTTGCGAAATCCCCCCCTATCGTGCGCCAACTTTCCCGCTCACCACCCAGTTCGAGTGAGCGCGCGGCCCCCACGTCTTTCGGGTGCCGCTCCCGGGCGGCCCCGATGGCCGCCTCCCCATGACGCCAAGTCGTACACCCCGCCCCATCCCGTTGATCGGATGGACAGCCAGGTGCGGCCCATACGGAGCAAGGAGATTTATGAAACTGGCCTGGATTCTCTGGCTGTCGCAGTTGTTGCCCCAGCCGGCCGCCGATTCGCTGTGCTTGAGCACGACCGTCTACCTCGAAGCGCGTGACCAGACTCTGCGCGGCCAGCAAGCCGTTGCGGAAGTGGCCCTGCGCCGGCTGGACAGCGGGCTGTGGGGCGATTCGATGTGCAAGGTGGTCACCGCACGCAAGCAGTTCGCACCGACCATCGTGGCGCCGGGCACCCAGCTGGGCAACACCGATGCGTGGGAAGAAGCCATGACGGTGGCCTTTGATGCCGAGCGCAACTGGGCGCTGCCGGAAGGCGAGCGCAAGGAAATCGTGCCCGGTGCCAGCCACTTCGCCGCGCTGTCCATCGCCAGCCCCAGCTGGCGCAATGCCTACCAGGTGGCCACCATCGGCGACCACACGTTCTATCGCGTGCAGAAACTCAAGCCACGCGCGTCGTAACGATCTGTTACGGCCATACCGTTGAGGATGCGGGGCCGGCTCTGGAATAGTGGGCCGCTTACCTTTCCTGCATTCCGACGGAGTTCCCCATGAAGCTGTACAGCAAGCCCGGTGCCTGCTCCACCGCCGACCACATCGCCCTGCAGTGGACCGGCCAGCCGTTCGAGGTGGAACTGCTCGACAAGGACACCCTGAAGGCCCCCGCCTATCTTGCGATCAATCCGGCCGGCTCGGTGCCGACCATCGTGGACGGCAGCTTCGTGCTGACCCAGAACGCGGCCATCATGGGCTACATCGCCGACAGCTACCCGCAGGCCGGCCTGGGCGGCGACGGCAGCCCGCAGCAGCGCGCTGAAGCCAACCGCTGGCTGGCCTTCGTCAACTCGGACGTGCACCCGGCGTTCTCCCCGCTGTTCGCACCAGCCAAGTTCATCGCCGATGACAGCCAGTACGACGCGATCCGCGACGCCGCCCGCAAGCGCCTGCGCGGCCTGTTCGAGACCGCCAACCGCCAGCTGGCCGACAAGCCCTGGCTGGCCGGCTTCCGCAGCTACGCCGACGCCTACTTCTACATCACCCTGCGCTGGGCAGCCGGTGCCAAGGTCGACCTGAGCGGCCTGGACAACCTGGCTGCGTTCAAGACCCGGATGGAAGCCGACACCGGCGTGCAGGCCGCGCTGAAGGCCGAAGGCCTGCAATAAACAAAAGTGGTGCGCGCGATCAGCCGATCTCGCGCACCACATTGCCCTGCGCATCGCGCAGTGCGGTCGGCACCACTTCCACCACCAGCGCCGTACCCGGTACGGAATAGCGCCCGCGCCCAGGCTGCACCTGCTGCTCCAGCGCATCCAGGCCCTGCGCAGTCAGCGTGCAGCGCACGCCCTCCCCGTCCTTGGCGACAGCATCGCGGTCACCGGGGGCGAACACCCACTCGTGTTCGCGGCTGACGATGGTCAACGGATTGCCATGGCGCAGGCGCAGCGGCAGCAGTTCAAGCACATTGGGCACCTGCCCCGCACCCAGCACCAGCACGACCTGCTTGCCTTCTTCGCGCCAGGCCAGGGTCTCCACGAACAGGACCGCGGTACTGGACCCTTCGCGTTCGCTGCCTTCCTGCAGTTGCCGTACCAGCGCCGGGTCATCCAGCAGGCTGGCACGGTGCAGGTCGGTGATCCACAACGGCATGCGCGGCGCCAATGCCTGCAGCACCCCGTCGGTCGACCAGCGCTTGATCGCCGCCATCTCGTCGTCGCTCAGCCCGATCACCTGCAGGAACGCCAGTTCACCATTGGGCGTGGCCCGCGCCGGCAGCTGCGGATCGGGCATGAAGGCCAGGTGGCGCAGGCAGGTGTCGGTATCCAGCGCGATCGGACCGTTGGCATTCATGTGGTGCCCGGCCTCGAACACGTTGCCGCTGCCGAACACGTAGCGCGCCAGGTTCTGCAGCAGGTTCATCGGCCATGCCGGCGGGGTGTCATCGCCGCTGTCGATGGCCAGGCGGAAGGTGAGCTCGAAGCCGAAGCCGCTGCTGTCAGCGTCATCGCTCTGCTTGTCGTACAGCTCGGAGAAACCGTAGGTGACGTAATGCCAGTGCGGGCGCGGCAGCTCGGCACGGTACACGCTGATGCCATCGAGCGGATCGCGCCCACCCAGCGTGTACGGCAGCGCGGTGCCGTAATGGCGCGGCTCCTGGCCGGGGTACAGCGCGGCCAGGGCCGCGTTGATGGCGTCCCAGCCCGGGGTGCCGTCGTCGTTGCCGGCGTCGAGGCTGTTGTCGATGTGTTGTTCGTCCACGCGCTGCTCCTGGCGCCCCGGAAGGACGCCAATGTACGCCATCATCGCTGCGCCGTGCCGCTCTCCTCAGGCGGGCTGCGCATCGCTGTGCAGCAGCGCGCGGGTTTCCTCCAGCCAGCGGTTGGCCAACGCGGGACTCTTCGCCTTGGACACGGCGGCGGCCATCTCCGGCCACAGTTTTTCCAGGCTGGCCGCATCGGTACAGCGCTCGATCTTGAGCTGCATGAAGTAGCCCTTCAGGCCGAGATGCCTGCGGACCGATTCGCTCATCCAGTCATACAGCTGCCTGTACAGCACCGGGTCCTGTTCGCGACCGGAGGTCAGCGCCCGTGGCGCGGCTGGCGCCAGCGCACCACCGACCACTTCGATCAGGCCCATCTCCGCCAGCTGGGCCAGCGCGTCGTCCGGCGCGCGCAGCCCGGGCAGCATCGCGGTCAATTCGTTGTCATCGCGCTGACCATCAACCATCAGCAGAATGGAGCGCAACCCCGGCACCAGCCGGCGCGCGCGGTCTTCGATTTCCTGACGGCCAGCGGCCGTCTTGGCATGGATGTACGCCATGTGTTCCCCCTGTTACCTGGTCCCCCTGCACGCACGCTCCCCGGCGGTCACCGGAACCCGTACGCCCCCTTGCGGTCGTCCAGACAGCAGCCCGGGCCGCGCACGCCATCCCCGGCGTGTCGCGCATCGGACCCACAACGATCACCCCCGCAGCTTAACCGAGGTCCCGCGCGGCGGATAATGCACCGCAGCACGGGACACGGTCGCTGGGCGTCGGAGGGAGTTACCGCCCCAGCGCCCTGCGGATCTCGTCCAGCGCGCCGGGGTCGTCCAGGGTGGACAGGTCGCCCGGGTCGCGATGCTCGGCCAGGGCCTGCAGTGAACGGCGCAGCAGCTTGCCCGAGCGGGTCTTGGGCAGGGCGTTGACCAGGTGGATGTGCGCCGGGCGCGCGACCGCGCCCAAGGTATCGGTCACGCGCTTCATCATCTCGGCCACCACCGCGCTGCCATCGCCGTCGACCGCCTGCTTGAGGGTGACGAAGACCAGCGGCACCTGGCCCTTGAGCTCGTCCTTGACCCCGATCACCGCCGCCTCGGCCACCAGCGGGTGCCCGGAGATGCATTCCTCGATTTCGCGCGTGCCCAGCCGGTGTCCGGCTACGTTGATCACATCGTCGGTGCGGCCAAGGATGAAGGTGTAGCCGTCTTCGTCGCGGATCGCCCAGTCCAGCGAGCTGTACAGCAGTTCCTTGAAGTGGCTGAAATAGCTCTGGATGAAACGGTCGTCGTCGTTCCAGACCGTGCTCATGCAGCCCGGCGGCAGCGGCGGCACCATCACCAGCACGCCCTTCTGCCCGGCCTGCACTTCGGCGCCGGTGTTCTCATCGATCACCTTCATGCGGTAACCGAGGTTGGGGAAGCCCGGCGAACCGAAACGCACCGGCTTGAGGTCCACGCCCGGCAGCAGGGTCAGCGCCGGCCAGCCGGTTTCGGTCTGCCAGTAGTTGTCGATGATCGGCTTGCCCAGCGCATCGTTGATCCAGTGCGCGGTCGGCTCGTCCAGTGGCTCGCCGGCAAGGAACACGTACCTGAGTGCATCGAGGTCATGGCGTCGGATGAAGTCGGCATCGTGCTTCTTCAGCACACGGATCGCGGTCGGCGACGAGAACAACGTGCGAACGCCGTACTGCTCGCACAGCGCCCACCAGATGCCCGGATCCGGGTTGGTGGGCAGCCCTTCGTACAACAGCGAGGTGCAGCCGCCGATCAAAGGGCCGTATACGTTGTAGGAGTGCCCCACCGCCCAGCCGACGTCCGAGGTGGAGAACATCACCTGGCCCGGCCTGCAGTCGAACACGGTTTCCATGGACTGCGCCATCGCCACCGCATAGCCACCCACGTCGCGCTGCACACCCTTGGGCTTGCCGGTGGTGCCGGAGGTATACAGCAGGTAGCTGGGTTCGCTTGATTCCAACCAGACCACCGGCACGTCCTGGTCGCCGACTTCGTCGCGCAGGGTCGCGTAGTCGACGTCACGGCCCGGCACCTTCGGCTCGGCCGGGTCCAGCCCGCGCGAGACGATCAGCACGTGCGGCGGCGGCGACTGCGCTTCGGCGCAGGCCGCATCCACCATCGCCTTGTATGGAATCACCTTGCCGCCGCGCTTGCCGGCATCGGCGGCGATCAGCAGCTTGGGCGCGGCATCGTCGATGCGCAGCGCCAGGTTGTGCGCGGCAAACCCACCGAACACCACCGAGTGGATGGCGCCGATGCGGGCGCAGGCCAGCATGGCGAAGACCGCCTCGGCCATGTTCGGCATGTAGATCACCACGCGGTCGCCGCGCTGCACATCCAGCCGCTGCAGCACGGCGGCGAACGCATTCACTTCGCGGTACAGCTCGCGGTAGGTGATTTCGCGGGTGACGTTGGTCTCGGTGGAAATGGCCACCAGCGCCAGCTGGTCGGGGCGCTCGGCCAGGTGCCGGTCCACCGCGTTGTAGCAGAGGTTGGTCTGGCCACCCACGTACCAGCGCCGGAATGGCGGGTTGCTGTAATCCAGGATCTGCTGCGGCGGTACATGCCAGTAGATCCGGTGCGCTTCCTCGGCCCAGAACGCTTCGGGTTCCTCCACCGACCGACGGTAAACCTCTTCGTAACGCATGACAGCCCTCCCAGACAAAGTCATGGGATCGAGCATAGTCCGATGGCGGTGGACCGGCCGTCCGACCTTGGTCGTAGGCGGGCCCGGTGCTACCGGCTCCGGATCCGGCTTCCACCACTGATCAGCTGCTGCGCCATCGGCCGTGCGATGAAACGCGCGGGGAAGATCGGTGCCGGCGCGCTCGCCGCGTCCAGGCGTTGCAGCTGCGCATCACTGAACACGATGTCCAGCGCACCGATATTGTCCTGGAACTGCGCCAGGGTGCGCGCGCCCATGACCGGCGAGACCACGGCCGGATGCCGCAGCGTCCAGGCCAGGGCGACCTGCGAACGGCTGGCACCCAGCTCCTCGGCGATCGCACCGACGACGTCGGCGATATCCAGGGCGCGCCCGGTAAGATGTCCGGTGGACGCGATCACGCCCTTGCGCGTGGGCGATACGTCGGCGGCATTGTCGTCGGTCAGATCCGCGCGGCTGTACTTGCCGGTGAGCACCCCGCCGCCCAGCGGCGACCAGGGCAGCACGCCGAGACCGAGCGCTTCGGCCATCGGCATCAACTCGTGCTCGACGGTACGCTCGAGCAGGCTGTACTCGATCTGCAGCGCGACGAACGGCGACCAGCCGCGCAGGTCGGCCAGGGTCTGCATCTGCGCCACGCGCCATGTCGGCGTGTTGCAGATGCCCAGGTAAAGCACCTTGCCCGCGCGGACCAGATCGTCGAGCGCGCGCATCACCTCCTGCGGCGATGTCGTGAAGTCCCACGCGTGCAGGTACAGCAGGTCGACGCGATCGGTATCGAGCTGGCGCAGGCTGGTTTCCACGGAGCGCACCAGGTTGAGGCGGTGGTTGCCGCCGGCATTGGGATTGCCCGCCTCGCGCGCCATGGTGAACTTGGTGGCGAGCACGATGCGTTCGCGCATGGCCCTGATCAGCCGGCCGAGGATGCGTTCGGCGCTGCCGTTGGTGTAGTTCACGGCGGTGTCGATGAAGTTGCCGCCACGCTCGACATACGCATCGAAGATGCGCGCGGCCTCGGCGTCGTCGGCGCCCCAGCCCCAGTCGGCACCGAAGGTCATGGTGCCCAACGAGAGCGGCGACACGCGCAGGCCGGATCGTCCGAGCAGGCGGTAGTGATTGAGGGCGGTGGTGGTCATCGGCAGGGCCTCGGGCCAGGGAAGTGCCGGGAATCTTCCGGCGGCGGCTCCGGGAGGCGATAGCCTGTGCGTCCGGCAGGCTTGCACGATCGTCCATCTCCCACGCGCCCCGCGCCGGTCGGCCTGTACCATCCAACGGCATGGACCGACTCGCTGCCTTCGTTGCCCTGCTGGACCGCCACGCGCCGTCCGACGGCATGCATGCCGTCGCACTGCCGGGGGTCACGCTGATCCGTGCCGCATCGCCGACGCTGCCCATGCCGGTGATCTACGAACCCACCGTGTGCCTGGTTGGCCAGGGCGTCAAACAGGCGCACCTGGGCGCGACCTCGTACCGCTATGACCCGCAGCATTACCTGATCGCCTCGGTGGACCTGCCGGTGATGGGCTCGGTGATCCAGGCCAGTCCCGAACGGCCCTATCTGTGCCTGCAGCTGGATCTGGACATGGCCACGTTGTCCGAACTCGCCCTCGCCCACCCGGCCGCGCCGGCACCTGCGCCGGCGCCCGCCAGCGGGCTGTCGCTCAACCGCACCAGCCCGGAACTGCTGGATGCTGCAGTTCGCCTGCTGGCGCTGCTGGACGCACCGTCTGATATCGACGCGCTGGCGCCCCTGACCGTGCGCGAACTGCTGTACCGGCTGCTGCAGGGGCCCGGTGGCGGGATCCTGCGCCACATCGCGCAGGCCGACAGCCGGCTCAACCAGATCGCCCGCGCCATCGCGTGGATCAAGACGAATTTCCACCAGCCGTGCCGGATCGAACAGGTCGCCGAGGTGGCCGGCATGAGCCGCTCCAGTTTCCACCAGCACTTCAAGGCGATCACCACGCTGAGCCCGCTGGAGTTCCGCACCCGCCTGCGCCTGCAGGAGGCGCGCCGGTTGATGGTCGGCGATGCACTGGACGCGGCCAGCGCCGGCTTCCGCGTCGGCTACGAAAGCCCCTCGCAGTTCAGCCGCGACTACGTCCGCGTATTCGGCGCGCCGCCGGCGAAAGATGCAGGGCGGTTGCGCGCCGGGTAGCGGAAAAAAAAACGCCGGGCAAGCCCGGCGTTTTTCAATGCGTACCGACCAAGGGATCAACCCAGCAGGTGGGCCACGCCGCTGCGCTCTTCTTCCAGCTCGGCCAGGGTCTTGTCGATGTACTTCTGGCTGAAGTCGTCGACCGGCAGGTCCTTGACCAGGGTGTACTCACCGTTTTCGGTGGTCACCGCGAAGCCGAAGATCACGCCTTCCGGGATGCCGTAGGAGCCGTCAGACGGCACGCCCATGGTCACCCACTTGCCGTTGCTGCCCAGCACCCAGTCGCGCACGTGGTCGATGGCGGCATTGGCGGCCGAGGCAGCCGAGGACGAGCCACGGGCTTCGATGATCGCCGCGCCGCGCTTGCCCACGGTCGGAATGAAGGTACCGGCATTCCATTCCTGGTCGTTGATCGCATCGGCGACGGAGGCACCGTCGGCGGTGGCGAAACGGTAGTCCGGGTACATGGTCGGGCTGTGGTTGCCCCACACGACCAGCTTCTCGATGCCACCCACCGACTTGCCCAGCTTGGACGACAGCTGGCTCAGCGCACGGTTGTGGTCCAGGCGCAGCATGGCGGTGAAGTTGCGCGGGTTCAGGTCCGGCGCCGACTTCATGGCGATGTAGGCATTGGTGTTGGCCGGGTTGCCGACGACCAGCACCTTCACGTTGCGGCTGGCGACCTTGTTCAGCGCCGCGCCCTGCGCGGTGAAGATCTTGGCGTTTTCCAGCAGCAGGTCCTTGCGCTCCATGCCCGGGCCGCGCGGACGCGCGCCGACCAGCAGGGCGATGTCGGCATCCTTGAACGCCACTTCGGCGTCATCGGTGCCGACCATGCCGGCCAGCAGCGGGAACGCGCAGTCTTCCAGTTCCATCATCACGCCGCGCAGGGCGGCCTGGGCCTTGTCGACCGGCAGCTCGAGCAGCTGCAGGATGACCGGCTGGTCCTTGCCCAGCATTTCGCCGGAGGCGATGCGGAACAGCAGGGCGTAGCCGATCTGGCCGGCGGCGCCGGTCACGGCAACACGAACAGGTGCTTTCATGGGGATTTCCTCTGCTAAGAAGCTGTGTGGGAGTGGCCACCGGGCGGGGAGAGACCTGGCGGGGCGGCCGGAAATGCGCAACGGCCTCCCGCGAGGGAGGCCGTTGAAAGGGAATTACCTGGCCGGGATCAGCTTGTTCCACTCGGCCACGCGGTCGGCCTGGGCGGCCAGCACAGCGTCGGTGTCGCCTTCCAGGGTGATCGAATGGATCACGTCGCCCTGCTTGACCGAGTCCACGATGGCCTGGCCATCCAGCACCTGGCCGAACACGGTGTGCTTGCCGTCCAGCCAGTCGGTCTTGATGTGGGTGATGAAGAACTGGCTGCCGTTGGTGTTCGGGCCGGCATTGGCCATGGACAGCGAACCGACCTGGTGCTTCACGCCGTTCTTCTCGTCTTCGAACTTGTAGCCCGGGCCGCCGGTGCCCTGGCCCTTGGGGCAACCGCCCTGGATCATGAAATCGGGGATCACGCGGTGGAAGATCAGGCCGTCATAGAAGCCCTTCTGGACCAGGTTCACGAAGTTGGCGACGGTCAGCGGCGCCTTGTCGGCGAACAGCTCGACCTTGATCGGGCCCTGGGTGGTGTCGAAAGTGGCGATGAGGGACATGAGGATCCTTGATATTCGGGGGTTGTCGTCAGCCCATAAGGATACACCGGAGGGACGCGCGGAGCCCGCCTGACCATGGTCGAACCCACCCGGTAGCGCCGGCCGTTGGCCGGCCCTCAGGTACCCGTGTGCCCGCCAACGGCGGGCGCTACCTGAATGCGCCAAAGGTTGTTTTCGCGTTTGGCCATCAAAGCCGTATAATGATGGACTTCTTTTTCCAAATCCGGCGCCGACTGGCCCCCTTTCGCATGTCTATCGAAAATCTTCGCAACATCGCCATCGTCGCCCACGTCGACCACGGTAAGACCACCCTTGTGGACCAGCTGCTGAAGCAGTCCGGCACCCTCTCCGAGCGCACCGTGCTCGCCGAGCGCGTGATGGACAGCAACGACCAGGAAAAGGAGCGTGGCATCACGATCCTGGCCAAGAACACGGCCATCACCTGGGAAGACAAGCGCACCGGCGTCAAGAACCGCATCAACATCGTCGACACCCCCGGACACGCCGACTTCGGCGGTGAAGTGGAGCGCGTGCTGTCGATGGTGGACACCGTGCTGATCCTGGTCGACGCCATGGACGGCCCGATGCCGCAGACCCGCTTCGTCACCCAGAAGGCCTTCGCGATGGGCTTCAAGCCGATCGTGGTGGTCAACAAGGTCGACCGCCCGGGCTCGCGTCCGGATTGGGTGATCGACCAGGTCTTCGACCTGTTCGACAAGCTCGGCGCCACCAATGAACAGCTCGACTTCCCGATCGTCTACGCCTCGGCCCTGAACGGCTACGCCGGCCTGGAAGACAGCGTGCGCGATGGCGACATGACCCCGCTGTACGAAGCGATCATGCAGCACGCGCCGAAGCCGGAAGTGGACCCGGAAGGTCCGTTCCAGATGCGCATCAGCCAGCTGGACTACAACAACTTCGTGGGCGTGATCGGCATCGGCCGCATCCAGCGCGGCACCCTGAAGAAGAACATGCAGGTCGCGGTGATCGACCGTGAAGGCAAGAAGCGCAACGGCAAGGTTGCCCAGGTGCTGGGCTTCCTGGGCCTGGAGCGCATCGAGCAGGACACCGCCGAAGCCGGTGACATCGTCGCCATCTCGGGCATCCCGGAGCTGACCATCTCCGACACCCTGTGCCACCCGGACACCCCGGAAGCACTGCCGGCGCTGACCGTCGACGAGCCGACCATCTCGATGACCTTCCAGGTCAACAACTCGCCGTTCGCCGGCAACAAGGACCTGTCCGGTGGCAAGTTCCTGACCAGCCGCCAGATCAAGGACCGCCTGGACCGCGAACAGGTCCACAACGTGGCCCTGAAGGTGGAACAGCTGGAAGACGCCGACAAGTTCCTGGTCTCCGGCCGTGGCGAACTGCACCTGTCGGTGCTGATCGAAAACATGCGCCGTGAAGGCTACGAGCTGGCCGTGTCGCGCCCGGAAGTGATCATCAAGCAGATCGACGGCCAGGCCATGGAGCCGATCGAACAGCTGGTGGTGGACATCGAAGAACAGCACCAGGGCGGCGTCATGGAAAAGCTGGGCACCCGCAAGGGCCAGCTGAAGAACATGGAACCGGACGGCAAGGGCCGTGTGCGCCTGGAATACCAGATCCCGGCCCGTGGCCTGATCGGCTTCCAGAACGAGTTCAAGACCCTGACCCAGGGTTCGGGCCTGCTGTTCCACGTGTTCGACCATTACGGCCCGAAGGAACAGGGCGCCATCGCAAAGCGCCAGAACGGCGTGATGATCGCCAACGCGCCGGGCGCCACCCCCGCCTACTCGCTGGGGCCGCTGCAGGAGCGTGGCAAGCTGTTTGCTGCTGAAGGCGACAACGTGTATGAAGGCCAGCTGGTCGGTATCCACTCCAAGGACAACGACCTGACCGTCAACGCGATCAAGACCAAGCCGCTGACCAACATGCGCGCTTCGGGCAAGGACGATGCGATCCAGCTGACCCCGGCCATCAAGTACTCGCTGGAACAGGCCCTGGACTTCATCGAAGACGACGAGCTGGTCGAGATCACCCCGAAGGAAATCCGCCTTCGCAAGAAGGGGCTGACCGAAAGCGACCGCAAGAAGGCTTCGCGCGGCGGCTGATCGGACCCTCGTGACCGACACGGCCTACAACCCGGATCCTCACAAGCATCCGGGGCTTCACCTGATCGCCTTGCTGGAAGCCAGCAAGGCGGTCCTGGCGCTGTTGGCGGCGACCGGGCTGGAAGTGCTTGGCCCGCAGCCACTGCGTGATGGGGTCAATGCCCTGATCCGGCGTTTCAGCCTGGACCCGGATCACGGCACCCTGCCCTCGCTGCTCAACATGATCAGCCCCGATGCCGTCCACCTGGCCGCTGCGGCCATGGTTGCCTACGGCATCCTGCATCTCTTCGAGGCCTGGGGCCTCTGGCGTGCCAAAGCCTGGGCATCCTGGCTGGGCTGCGTCACCGCCGGCATCTACCTGCCGTTCGACATTTTCGCGATCATCCGCCACCCGGGCTGGGCCTCGTGGTCGGTGCTGGTGATCAACCTCATCGTGGTCGGCGTCCTCGCCCGCGACATCCGCAAGCGTCACGGCCAGGCCCAACCGCCGGCGTGAGTTGCCAAGCGTGCGGAGCGCTGGTTAGCCTGAGCGCTGGTTCCGGGGATACACAGATGCGCGCGCCACTGACATCGCTCGTGTTGGCCATCGCACTGCTGGCAGGCTGCTCGCCCTCGCCCGTGCCCTTGTTCAACCAGGCCCATGCCGCCGCGTCCGCGGCCCCACGCGATACGCCGTTCGCCTACGCCGAAACCGATATCACCCAGTTGCAGGCGGCGATGGCCGCCGGCGAGCTGGACAGCGTCACCCTGACCCGCGCCTACCTGGAACGGATCGCCCGGCTCGACCGCGCCGGCCCGCGCCTCAACGCCGTGCTGGAGCTCAATCCGGATGCCCTGAAGGAAGCGGCGGCACTGGATGCCGAACGCCGCCGCGGGCAGCTTCGCGGCCCCCTGCACGGCATTCCGCTTCTGCTCAAGGACAACATCGGGGCGCGCCCGATGGGCACCAGCGCCGGTTCGCTGGCACTGGCCGGGTTCCGCCCCGACGATGCGTTCCTGGTCACCCGGCTGCGCGCGGCCGGCGCGCTGATCCTGGGCAAGACCAATCTCAGCGAATGGGCGAACTTCCGTTCCAGCCAGTCGATTTCCGGCTGGAGCGCGCGTGGCGGCCAGACCCGGAATCCCTACCGGCTCAGCCACAACCCGTGCGGCTCCAGCAGCGGCAGCGCGGTGGCGGTGGCGGCCAACCTGGCGGCCGCCGCGGTGGGTACCGAGACCGACGGCAGCATCGTCTGCCCGGCCGCGGTGAACGGCGTGGTCGGGCTCAAGCCCACGGTCGGCCTGGTCAGCCGCGATGGCATCGTGCCGATTTCCTTCAGCCAGGACACCGCCGGCCCGATCACCCGCAGCGTGGCCGATGCCGCCGCCCTGTTGACGGCGATGGCCGGCCGCGACGACGCCGACCCGGCCACGGCGACCATGCCCGGGCGCGCGGTGTATGACTACACCGCGCGGCTGAATCCGGACGGCCTGCGCGGCGCCCGGATCGGCGTCCTGCACGGCGCGCTGGACCAGCAGCCCGGGGTCGCCCCCGCCCTGCAGCACGCGATCGGCGTGCTGCGCGATGCCGGCGCCGTGGTGGTACCGGTGCAGCTGCCTACCGAGGGGCAGTGGGAAGACGCCGAACGCCTGGTGCTGCTGCACGAGTTCAAAGCCGGCATGCAGCGCTACCTCACCCGCCACCAGGCCCCGGTGCGCGACTTGGACGCGATCATCGCCTTCAACCGTACCCATGCCGACAAGGAGCTGGTGCTGTTCGGGCAGGATCTGATGGAGACGGCCGCGCAGGCCGGCGGCCTGGGCAGCCCCGAGTACATCGCTGCACGCACCCAGGCGCGCCGCCTGGCCGGCCCCGAGGGGATCGACGCGGTGCTCAAGGCCGAGCGCCTGGACGCACTGGTGGCGCCCACCACGGGCACCGCGTGGCCGATCCGTACCGGCCACGGCGATGACTTCCCGGGCGGCAGCTACAGCGCCGCCGCCGTGGCCGGCTACCCAAGCCTTACCGTGCCGATGGCGCATGTGAACGGACTACCGTTGGGGCTGTTGTTCATGGGCACGGCCTGGAGCGAGCCGAAGCTGATCGAGCTGGCGTACGACTACGAGCAGCGCACCCGGGCCCGGCGTCCACCGCGGTTCGGGACGCAGGCGTTGTTGCCGTAGGTTGGCTGCGGTCCGGCCAACGGCCGGGGCTACGAATTTTTACGGGCGCATTGGGATCGGGATCAACCCACCATTGGCTCCGGATAGCCTGGCGGTAGCGCCGGCCGTTGGCCGGCCCATGCACTACTGTGATTGCGCGGGTTCCTCGACCGGCACCACTGCCGGCGGACCATCTTCGGCACCCGGCGAACGCACGTCGTCGGTCGGCTGCGAACGCGGACCGCGGGTGGCCGGATCGGGGCGGTCCAGGATCTCCGCGCGCGTGCGGGGCAGCGCCTGCGGATGTTCACGGGCGAGGAAGTCGAGCATGCGTTCGCGCACGATGCAGCGCAGGTCGAAGGCATCGCCGGAATTGCGAGCGCTGACCAGCAGGCGCACCTGCAGCGTGTGATCAGTGGTTTCAGTCACCTGGGTCACGCAGACTCGGCCATCCCATAGCGCTTCACCCTTGCAGATGCGCTCGAGCTCGGTGCGGATCGCCGCGATCGGCGCCCGATAGTCGAGCCACAGGAATGCGGTGCCGAGCAGGTCGGCGCTGCGCCGGGTCCAGTTCTGGAATGGATTCTCGATGAACCAGGTCAACGGCACCACCATGCGCCGCTCGTCCCAGATCCGCACCACCACGTAGCTGCTGCCGATCTCTTCCACCCGGCCCCATTCGCCTTCGACGATCACCACGTCATCGAGGCGGATCGGCTGGGTCAGCGCGATCTGCAGGCCGGCGATCAGGTTGCCGAACACCGGCTTGGCGGCGATGCCGGCGACCAGGCCGATGATGCCGGCCGAGGCCAGCAGCGCGGTGCCGATCTGGCGCACCATCGGGAAGGTCAGCAGCACCATCGAGGCGCCGACCAGGATGATGGCGCCCATCAGCACGCGGCTGAGCACGCGGGTCTGGGTCTGGATGCGGCGGGCGGCCAGGTTGTCGGCCACTTCCATCGGGTGGTCACGCAGGATCGCCTGCTCGCCGGCAGCCACCGCGCGCACCAGCAGCCAGATGAAGCACGCCGTCAACCCGATATGCAGCAGCCGCAGCGACTGGTCCAGCCAGCGCCCGTCCAGCGGGGTGGCTTCCAGTGCGGGAATCAGCACCAGCATCGGCAGCGCGAACGCCAGCGGCCGGCTGATCACGCGCGCGATGCGCGCACGGCGGTAGTCGCGCCCCTTGAGGCGGCGGGTCAGCAACATCAGTGCCCACCATCCGGTGAGACCGATCGCCAGCGCGATCCCGATCGGCCAGAGATATGCGGCGGCCGTCTGCCAATCCACGTGCATGCACGCTCCCGTGTTGATCACAAAGGAGCTCTAGCGTGCCAAACACGACATGACCGTAGCGTAGAGCTACGCCCGAAATTGTTACGCGGTCAGCCGCCCTGCTTGCGCACGATGGCCATGGCGATCTCGAGCGACTGTTCGTAGTTCAGGCGCGGATCCACCGAGGACCGGTAGGCACGCTCCAGGTCGCGCTCGGTGAGCTCGCGCGCGCCCCCGGTGCACTCGGTGACATCCTCCCCGGTCAGCTCCAGGTGCACGCCGCCCAGCCGCGTACCGGCGGCTGCGTGCAGGTCGAAGGACAGCTCCACTTCACTGCGCACGTTGTCGAAGCGACGGGTCTTGTAGCCGTTGCTGGTGCTTTCGGTGTTGCCATGCATGGCATCGCACACCCACAGCACGCGGCGACCATCGCGCTTGACGGCCTCCAGCAGCGGCGGCAGCTTCCCGGCGATCTGCGCCGCCCCCATGCGATGGATGAAACTCAGGCGGCCGGGTTCGTCTTCGGGATTGAGCACGTCGATCAGGCGCAGCAGCTGGTCGGGCTGTACGGACGGGCCGACCTTGATGGCAATGGGGTTGCGCACGCCGCGCAGGTATTCCACGTGGGCGCCATCGAGGGCGGCGGTGCGCATGCCGATCCACGGGTAATGCGTGCTCAGGTTGAGCCAGCCATGCTGGCGCGGCACCTGGCGGGTGAGCGCCTGCTCATAGGGCAGCAGCAGCGCTTCGTGCGAGGTATAGAAGTCGATCCGGTTGAGGTTGTACACCTGGGCGCCGGACAGGGTTTCCATGAAGCGCACGGCATCACCGATGGAGGAGACCATCTTCTGGTAGTCGGTGGCCAGCGGCGAATGCCGCACCCACTCCAGGTTCCAGTACTCGGGATGGTGCAGGTCGGCGAAGCCACCATCGATCAGCGCACGCACGAAGTTCATGGTCATGGCCGAATGCGCGTGGGCCTGCAGCATCCTGCGCGGATCGGGCAGGCGCGCGGCTTCGGTGAACTCGGGCGCGTTGATCACGTCGCCCCGGTAGCTGGGCAGGGTCACGCCATCGCGGGTCTCGGTATCGGCCGAACGCGGCTTGGCATATTGCCCGGCGAACCGGCCGACGCGGATCACCGGCTTGCGCATGCCGTGGACGAGCACCAGGCTCATCTGCAGGAGCACCTTGAGCCGGTTGGAGATGGTGGTGGACTCGCAGTCGCTGAAGTTCTCCGCGCAATCGCCGCCCTGCAGCAGGAAACGCTTGCCTTCCTGGGCCTCGGCGAGCTGCTGCTTGAGCGAGAGGATCTCCCAGGAGGTCACCAGCGGCGGCAGCCGCTTGAGCTCATGCAAGGACGCATCCAGCGCCACCGGATCGGGATACGTCGGCATCTGCAGCGCGGGCCGGCCGCGCCAGCTCTCCGGCGACCAGTCGGTCGGCAGCGAAGCGGAAGGGGTGGCACGGTCGGAGGCAGTCATCGGAATATCCAGTAAACCAGCAGAAGAAAGATCAGTAGCGACGGGCAGGACGACGGAACGACACCACCAGCGCCCACAGGCCCAGCACGGTGAACCACACCAGGCTCCACATGGGCATGGTCAGCCCCAGGAACTGCCAGTCGATGTTGCCGCAGTTGCCGGTACCGGTGAGCACGGTACGGAACACTTCGAACGGCCCCATGGTCTCGCTCAGGAACGACAGCGGCGGCCCACAGCTCGAGCCCATGTCCTGGGGCAGCAGCTGCACGTACACGTGGCGCCCGGCAATGCCGATGCCCACGGCGGCGGCAATGAAGGCCAACACGCCATAGGTGATCCGCCCGGGCCGATCCCGCGGGCCATGCAGCGCGCCAATCAGGAACAACAACCCAAGCGCGGCGAAGGCGATGCGCTGGAAGATGCACAGCGGGCACGGCTCCAGCCCCATGTTCAGCTGCAGGAAGATCGCATAGCCCAGCAGGCCAGCACACACCAGAAACCCCAGCAGGAACTGGGCGCGGTAATTCCAGCGCAATGGATTCATTGCCAACACTCTTGTTAGTCCAGGCGCCAAGATTAACAGGCCCTCACGTTGTACAGGCTGCGGCTTTTTGCCGTATGTCGGCGTAGTTGGCCATATGGTGTGTTTCAGCTTGTGCGCCAACAGCTGCACGGCTGCAGGAGTCCACTGCCCGGCCGCGCCGGGTGCGGGTTTGCGGGGGGCGCCGTGAACCCGTCCTTGGGGGCTCTTGCGAAACATCCATGTTTCGCAAAGCCCCCGCAAACCCGCCCCCGTCGCGACCCCGACGGTGGGTCGGTGCGCATGGGAGGGCCAACAGCAGCCGGGCAAGGCCCGGCTCTACCGTTGGCGGAGACCGGACGGGCATGCCCGTCCTGATTCAGGCCCCGACCTCCCACGCCCGGCCGATGGGCCCTTTGGCCACCGACCCGCTGTCGGGGGCACCGGCCGGGGTGGGTTTGCGGGGGCTTTACCAAACATGGATGTTTGGTAAGAGCCCCCAAGGACGGGTTCACGGCGCCCCCCGCAAACCCACACCGGCCGGGGCCCCGCAGTGATCAGCGAACAACCAGCGCCGTTGACGTTGACGTTGGAGCAAAACCAGACCCAACAAAAAACCCGGCACAAGGCCGGGTTCTTTGAAGAATCTTTGGTAAAGCGAGTCGATTATTCTTCGACGGCTTCAGCCACGGCGGCCGGACGGTCGACCAGTTCGACGTAGGCCATCGGCGCGTTGTCGCCAGCGCGGAAGCCGCACTTCAGCAGACGCAGGTAGCCGCCCGGACGGTTCGCGTAACGCGGGCCCAGGGTGGTGAACAGGTTGCCCACGGCTTCGTTGTCACGCAGGCGGGCGAAAGCCAGACGGCGGTTGGCAACGGAGTCGACCTTGGCCAGGGTGATCAGCGGCTCGGCGACGCGGCGCAGTTCCTTGGCCTTCGGCAGGGTGGTCTTGATCAGCTCGTGCTTGAACAGCGACGCGGCCATGTTCTTGAACATTGCTTCGCGGTGGGCGCTGGTACGGCTGAACTTGCGGCCGGATTTCATGTGACGCATGACGGATGTTCCTTGAAAGAATGTTGGATCGGTTGGGTATCGCTGTCGCCTTCCCGGCGTTGTTGCTTGGACTGCGGATGGTCCGGTGCCGGCCCTCCTGGCCGACCGTCACCGCAGGCTGGCGCCTGTCGATGCGAGGTACTGCGGGTAAAGCCCCCGCACCCGAAGGTGCGGGGTAAAGCATTTACTGCGCTGGATCAGCCGAGCATGCCGTGCTGGGCGACACCGGCCGGCGGCCAGTTCTCCAGCTTCATGCCGAGCGAAAGGCCGCGCTGGGCGAGGACTTCCTTGATCTCGGTCAGCGACTTCTTGCCGAGGTTCGGGGTCTTGAGCAGTTCCACTTCGGTCTTCTGGATCAGATCGCCGATGTAGTAGATGCTCTCGGCCTTGAGGCAGTTGGCCGAACGCACGGTCAGTTCCAGGTCGTCGATCGGGCGCAGCAGCACCGGATCCACGCCGTTGTTGGCCGGCTTGGCTGCACCGCGGTCGCGGTGGGTGAAGTCACCGAAGACCGACAGCTGATCGCTGAGGATGTCGGCGGCGGTGCGCACGGCTTCCTCGGCATCGATCGTGCCGTTGGTTTCGATGTCCAGCACCAGCTTGTCCAGGTCGGTACGCTGTTCGACGCGGGCCGCTTCCACCGAATAGGCGACGCGACGGACCGGCGAGAACGAGGCGTCCAGGACCAGACGACCGATGGCACGGGTTTCTTCGTCCGGACGACGACGCGCGGCGGCCGGCTGGTAGCCGAAACCACGCTCGATCTTCAGGCGCATGTTGACTGCCGTGTCCTTGGTCAGGTGGCAGATGACATGATCCGTGTTGAGGATCTCGACGTTGTGGTCGACCTTGATATCGGCAGCAGTCACGACACCCGGACCCTGCTTGGACAGCGACAGGGTTGCGCTGTCACCGGTGTGCATACGGATCGCCACGTCCTTCAGGTTGAGCAGGACTTCGAGAACGTCCTCCTGCAGGCCTTCGAGCGTGGTGTACTCGTGCAGTACGCCGTCGATCTCAACTTCCGTGATGGCGAAGCCCGGGATGGACGACAGCAGCACGCGACGCAGGGCATTGCCCAGCGTATGCCCGTAACCACGCTCCAAGGGTTCGATAACGACCTTGGCGCGGGTGTCGGTAAGGCGTTCGATCTGCGGACCACGAGGACGCAGAACCTGGTTGGCGGTAACCGTCATGTTGCGGGTTCTCCTAGTGAACCCCCGGCCGTCGCCGGGGGCTCTCCAATGTGAATTACTTCGAATACAACTCGACGATCAGCGCTTCGTTGATATCCGCAGGCAGGTCCGAACGATCCGGCACGGCCTTGAAGATGCCGGCGAACTTGTCGGCGTCCACTTCGATCCACGTCGGGCGCAGGTCGTGCGTCTTGGACACGGTCAGGGCTTCCTGAACGCGCAGCTGCTTGGCAGCCTTCTCGGACAGCGCGACAGCGTCGCCAGCCTTGACCTGGTACGAAGCCAGGTTGACCGACTTGCCGTTCACGGTGACGCCGCGGTGCGAGACCAGCTGACGGGCAGCCGGACGGGTCACTGCGAAGCCCATGCGATAGACGACGTTGTCCAGGCGGGTTTCCAACAGCTGCAGCAGGTTCTCGCCGGTGTTGCCCTTCTTGGTCGAGGCCTTCTTGTAGTAGTTGCGGAACTGACGCTCCAGCAGACCGTAGATACGCTTGACCTTCTGCTTTTCACGCAGCTGGGTGGCGTAGTCGGACAGCTTGCCCTTGCGGGCGGTCGCGCCGTGCTGGCCGGGCTTCTGCTCCAGCTTGCACTTGGAGTCCAGCGCACGGGCCGGGCTCTTGAGGGAAAGGTCGGCGCCTTCGCGGCGGGCGAGCTTACAGGTAGGACCGATATAACGAGCCATTTCTTATCGCTCCTTTAGACGCGACGCTTCTTCGGCGGACGGCACCCGTTGTGCGGGATTGGCGTCACGTCGATGATGTTGGTGATCTTGTAGCCCACGTTGTTCAGCGAGCGCACGGCCGACTCACGACCCGGACCCGGGCCCTTGATGCGGACTTCCAGGGACTTGACGCCGTAATCCAGCGCGGCACGGCCGGCTTTCTCGGCAGCCACCTGGGCAGCGAACGGGGTGGACTTACGCGAACCGCGGAAGCCAGCGCCACCGGACGTCGCCCACGACAGAGCATTGCCCTGGCGGTCGGTGATGGTCACGATGGTGTTGTTGAAAGAAGCGTGGACGTGGGCAACGCCGTCAGTGACGACGCGCTTGATCTTCTTCTTGGTCTTAGCGACGGGCTTAGCCATTTCTTAGGTCCCTTACTTCCTGATCGCCTTGCGCGGGCCCTTGCGGGTGCGGGCGTTGGTACGGGTGCGCTGACCACGCAGCGGCAGGCCGCGGCGGTGACGCAGACCGCGGTAGCAGCCCAGGTCCATCAGGCGCTTGATCGCGATACCGATTTCACGGCGCAGATCGCCTTCCACGATGTACTTGGCCACTTCCGAGCGCAGACGCTCGATTTCCGGCTCCGACAGATCGCGGATCTTGGTGGTCGAAGTGACGCCTGCGGCGTCGCAGACCTTCTTCGAACGGGTACGGCCGATGCCGTAAATGCTTTGCAACCCGACCCAGACGTGCTTCTGGGCTGGCAGGTTGACGCCTGCAATACGCGCCATGACGCGGTTCTCCAGCTGAGTGATGGCCGACAGCGCACCCGAGGCGCGCCGATCCGGCAGGATGGATCAAAAAAGTGAACTAGCGATACTAACAAGGTTCCGGTTTACATGGAAGCCCGTGAAACCTGAAAGGTTTCATGGACCCGGCCCAGGGAGTGTGCCCAGGCTCCGGCGCCGGATCAGGTTGACTCCGGAAGCGACCCTTTCGGACCCTCTTCCGGCGCCGCCCGCGCTACTCCCGCGCGGGACGACCCGATCTCACCCCCACCCGGAACCGCTGCGGGGGCCGCCCTTCGTTTGTGCGGCCAGGTCCGCGAAGCGGAGGACCATCACGTCAGGAAGACGATAGTGTAACAGGCCAATCAGCCGCGGGCAAAACCGCCGCGGTTGCCGCCCTTCAGGTTGGCCTTCTTCAACAGGCTCTCGTACTGGTGCGACATCAGGTGCGCCTGGATCTGCGCAATGAAGTCCATCACCACCACCACCACGATCAGCAGCGAGGTGCCGCCGAAGTAGAACGAGGCATTCAGCTGCGTGCGCATGATTTCCGGCAGCAGGCAGACGATCACCAGGTAGGCCGAGCCGGCCGCGGTCAGGCGGGTCAGCACGCCGTCGATGTAGTCGGCGGTGGCCTTGCCCGGACGGATGCCCGGAATCAGCGCGCCCGACTTCTTCAGGTTGTCGGCGGTTTCCTGCGAGTTGAACACCAGCGCGGTATAGAAGAACGCGAAACCGGTGATCAGCGCAGCGAACACGATCATGTGCAGCGGCTCGCCCGGACCCAGGGCGTTGGCGACCTTCTGCAGCCAGGTCGCCGAGCTGGCCTGGCCGGACCACATGGCCAGGGTGGTCGGGAATGCCAGGATGCTGGAGGCGAAGATGGCCGGGATCACGCCCGCCATGTTCAGCTTCAGCGGCAGGAACGAGGTCTGGTTCATGTACGCGTTGCGGCCACCCTGGCGACGTGCGTAGTTCACCGTGATGCGGCGCTGGCCGCGTTCGACGAACACCACGAAGAAGGTGAAGGCCAGCACCACCAGCGCGATCAGCAGCAGCTGGATGAACTGCAGGTTGCCTTCGCGGAAGGCGTCGAAGGTGTGGATGACCGCACCCGGGAGGCCCGCCACGATGCCGGCGAAGATGATCAGCGACACACCGTTGCCGATGCCGCGCTCGGTGACCTGCTCGCCAACCCACATCAGGAAGATGGTACCGGCGGTCAGCGCGACCACGGCAGTGAGCACGAAGCCCATGCCCGGCGCGTACACGACCGGCGCACCGGACGGGGACAGCTGGTTCTGCAGCGCCAGCGCAATGCTGCCGCCCTGCACCACGGCCAGCAACACGGCGCCGATGCGGGAATATTGGGTGATCTTGCGGCGACCAGACTCACCTTCCTTCTGCATCGCCTTGAGCGCGGGGAAGATGTGGACGGCCAGCTGCATCACGATGGATGCCGAGATGTACGGCATCACGTTCAGCGCGAAAATGCTGAAACGGTGCAGGGCGCCGCCCGAGAACATGTTGAACATGTCCACGATGCCGCCGCCCTGCGCCTGCATGAGCGCAAGCATGGCATCGGGATTGACGCCCGGCACCGGCACATAACAGCCGATGCGGTAGACGATCAAAGCCCCGACGACGAACAGCAGACGCTGGCGAAGTTCCGTGAACTTGCCGAGCCCGCCGCCCAGGTTACCAATGCCAGCTTGCGCCATGTCTTACTCCTGTACGCTGCCGCCGGCAGCTTCGATCGCGGCCTTGGCACCGGCCGTTGCTGCGATGCCCTTCAGGGTGAAGGCCTTGGTCAGGCCGCCCTTCATGACGATCTTGGCCTGCTTGGCAGTGCTCGGGACCAGCTTCGCAGCGCGCAGCGCGGCGAAATCGATCTCGCCAGCTTCCAGGCGGTCCAGGTGGTACGACAGCACTTCGGCCGTGTCCTTGGCGATCTTGGAACGGAAACCGACCTTCGGCAGACGACGCTGCATGGGGGTCTGGCCGCCTTCGAAGCCCGCCTTGATCTTGCCGCCACCCTTACGGGCGAACGAACCCTTGTGGCCGCGGCCGCAGGTCTTGCCCAGGCCGGAGCCGATACCACGGCCGACGCGGGTGCGCTCTTTGCGCGCGCCCGGTGCCGGGCTCAGTTCATTGAGATGCAGGGTCATTGGATTATTCCTCAACCTTGACGAGGTAGTGGACCTTGTTGATCAGACCGCGAACCTGCGGGCTGTCCTTCAGGACACGCACATCGTTGAGCTTGTTCAGGCCCAGGGCACGCACCGACAGGCGGTGACGCGACTGGGTGCCACGCAGGCCGCCAACCAGACGGACCTTGACGGTCTTGACGGTGTCATTAGCCATGGTTGAGATCCTCCACCTTCTTGCCGCGCTTGGCCGCGATGCGGGCCGGCGACTGCATTTCGGACAGACCCTTCAGCGTGGCGCGAACCAGGTTGATCGGGTTGCGCGAACCGACGGCCTTGGCCAGCACGTTCTTGACGCCCACCGCTTCCAGCACGGCGCGCATGGCACCGCCGGCGATGACGCCCGTACCTTCCGAAGCCGGCATCATGAACACGCGGGCTGCGCCGTGGCCGGACTTCACCGGGTGCCACAGGGTGCCGTTGTTCAGATCGACGTCGGCCAGGTTCTTGCGAGCCTGCTCCATCGACTTCTGGATCGCGACCGGCACTTCACGCGCCTTGCCGTACCCGAAGCCAACCTTGCCTGCGCCGTCACCGACCACGGTCAGTGCGGTGAAGGTGAACTGACGACCGCCCTTGACGGTCTTGCTGACGCGGTTGACCGCGACCAGCTTCTCGATCATGCCGTCGTCGACTTTCTCTTCGCGGTTACGGTCGCGATCGCGACCCCGCTGCTGACGTTCTTCTGCCATGTTGATTCCTTGATTGATTGGGTATGTACGGCTCAGGGCCGCTTATAGCTGTGGAATGACGCGGTGGATCGAACGCCCCTGCAGAAGAAGGACGCCGCCCGGCACAACCCGTGCCGGCAGGCAGGCGGAAGCGGGGCCCAGCCCCGCTTCCTTATCCCTTAGAACTGCAGGCCGCCTTCGCGGGCTGCATCGGCCAGTGCCTTGATGCGGCCGTGGTAGCGGTAGCCCGAGCGGTCGAAAGCGACCTTCTCGATGCCCGCAGCCTTGGCGCGCTCGGCAACCAGCTTGCCGACCTTGGCGGCGGCGTCGCTGTTCTTGCCGTTCTTCAGGCCTTCCTTGACGTCGGCCTGGGTGGTGTTGGCAGCAGCCAGCACCTTGGAGCCGTCGGCGGTGAAGACCTGGGCGTACAGGTGCTGACCGGTGCGCAGCACCGACAGACGCGGCACGCCGAGGACACGGATGTGTGCGCGGGTGGACTTGGCGCGACGCAGGCGAGCAATGTTCTTGTTCATGATCTTTTTCCTTGAAAGCTGAAGACAGGATTCCTCCCCGGAACGGGGACTCGCCCTTACGCCTTCTTGGCTTCCTTACGAATGATGACTTCGCCGGCGTACTTCACACCCTTGCCCTTGTAGGGCTCCGGCTTGCGGTAAGCGCGGATCTTGGCGGCAACTTCGCCCACCAGCTGCTTGTCGGTGCCCTGGACCAGGATTTCGGTCTGGGTCGGGGTCGACAGCGTGATGCCTTCCGGCGCCACGTACACAACCGGGTGCGAGAAACCGAGCGCCAGGCTCAGGTCCTTGCCCTGCATGGTGGCGCGGTAACCCACGCCGACCAGCTCAAGCTTGCGCTCGAAGCCATCGGTGACGCCCTTGACCATGTTGGCCAGGATCGCGCGGACGGTGCCGGTGAGGGCGACAAGCTCGTCATTGCTGGCGGCCAGGGTGGCAACGCCGTCGTTGACGGAAATTTCAACGCCAGCAACCTTGGCCAGGCTCAGGGTGCCCTTCGGGCCCTTCACGCTGACGGATTCCGGCTGGATGTTCAGTTCAACGCCCTTGGGCAGGTTGACCGGCTTCTTGGCTACGCGGGACATAGTGGTTTCCTTCTCGCCTTAGGCCACGAAGCACAGGACTTCGCCGCCGACGCCCAACTGGCGCGCCTGCGCATCAGTCATGATGCCCTTGGAGGTGGAGATGATGGAGATGCCCAGGCCGTTCAGGACCTTCGGCAGCTCGGACTTGCCACGGTACTGGCGCAGACCCGAACGCGAGAAGCGCTTCAGGGTCTCGATGACCGGCTTGCCCTCGAAATACTTCAGGACGATTTCAAGCTCGGCCTTGTTGTTCTCGGTCTTGGTCACGCGCAGGTCGGTGATGTAGCCTTCGGCCTTCAACACTTCTGCGATTGCAACCTTGATCTTGGAGGACGGTGCTTTCACCGTCTGCTTGCCAACCGCGGCCGCATTCTTGATGCGTACCAGCAGGTCGGCGATGGGATCAGTCATGCTCATAGTCGATACCTTTGAGTGCACCGATATCCGCTTTCGCGAAAATCTTGCTATTTGGAATGGGCCTGGAGGCCCGTCGTTCGGGTGTTGCGCCCTACCCCACCCCATGCCGCCGGGTGAGACGCGGGAGTATACGACAAAAAGAGCCCGACCGGGGTCGGACTCTTCAAGTCGGGGTGAACCTGAACAGGCCCACCCCATACTGCAGGGACGGATCCCTTACCAGCTGGCCTTGCGCAGGCCCGGCACGTCACCACGCATGGTGGCTTCGCGCAGCTTGTTGCGGCCGAGGCCGAACTTGCTGTACACGCCACGCGGGCGGCCCGACAGTTCGCAACGGTTGCGGTGGCGGCTCGGCGACGAATCGCGCGGCAGCTTCTGCAACTTGATCACGGCCTGTTCCTTCTCTTCGTACGAAGCGGTCGTGCTGGAGATGATCTTCTTCAGCTCTTCACGCTTGCCGGCGTACTTGACGGCCAGCTTCGCACGCTTCAGGTCGCGGTTGACCATGGAGGTCTTTGCCATTTCGGATTCCTCGACGTATCAGTTACGGAACGGGAACTTGAACGCTGCAAGCAACGCCTTCGCTTCCGCATCGGTCTTGGCGGTGGTGGTGATGGCGATATCCATGCCGCGGATCGCGTCGACAGCGTCGAAGTCGATTTCCGGGAAGATGATCTGTTCCTTCACACCCATGTTGAAGTTGCCGCGACCGTCGAAGGAACGACCCGAGACACCACGGAAGTCGCGCACGCGCGGCAGCGAGATGTTGATCAGGCGATCCAGGAACTCATACATCTTGGCACGACGCAGCGTGGTCTTGCAGCCGATCGGCCAACCATCGCGGATCTTGAACGAAGCCACCGAGACGCGGGACTTGGTCACGATCGGCTTCTGGCCGGAGACCTTGGCCATGTCGGCGACGGCATTTTCCAGGATCTTCTTGTTGGTCGCCGCTTCGCCGACACCCATGTTCAGGGTGACCTTGACCAGGCGGGGAACCTGCATCGGATTGGTGTAGCCGAACTGCTTCATCAGCGCCGGCACCACTTCTTCCTGGTAGAACTTTTCGAGACGGGAACTCATCTTCTCATTCCTCAGGCGTCAAGCGCCTCACCGCTGGAGCGGAACACACGCAGTTTGCGTCCATCCTCCAGCACCTTGAAGCCAACGCGCTCGCCCTTGCCCGAAGCCGGGTTGAGCACATTCACGTTGGAGATATGGATCGACGCTTCACGCTCGACCACGCCGCCGGCAACGCCTGCCTGCGGGTTCGGCTTGGTGTGGCGCTTGACGATGTTCACGTTGGCGACGATCACACGATCGCCGTCGACGCGGACGACTTCGCCCTGCTTGCCCTTGTCCTTGCCGGTGTTGACGACGACCTGGTCGCCCTTCTTGATACGGTTAGCCATGATTATCTCCTGTCGCTCACAGCACTTCGGGAGCGAGCGAGACGATCTTCATGAACTTCTCGGAACGAAGTTCACGGGTCACCGGCCCGAAGATGCGGGTGCCGATCGGCTCTTGCTTGTTGTTGAGCAGGACCGCGGCATTGGTGTCGAAACGGATCAGCGAGCCATCGGCGCGACGCACACCCTTGCGGGTACGCACCACGACGGCGTCGAACACTTCACCCTTCTTGACCTTGCCGCGCGGGATTGCATCCTTCACGGTGACCTTGATGATGTCACCGATGTGTGCGTAGCGACGCTTGGAGCCGCCCAGCACCTTGATGCACATCACTTCCTTGGCACCGGAATTGTCCGCGACCTCGAGGTAGCTCTGCATCTGGATCATGAGTCAGATCTCCTTATTGAGCCGCACGGGTGACAATTTCCACCACGCGCCAGTTCTTGGTCTTGGACATCGGAGCAATTTCGGTCACGCGGACGACATCGCCTTCATTGCAGGCGTTGTCGGCGTCGTGCGCGTGGAGCTTGGTCGAACGACGCAGGTACTTGCCGTACAGCGCGTGCTTGACCTGGCGCTCCACCAACACGGTGACCGTCTTGTCCATCTTGTTGCTGACGACACGGCCTTCGACCGTGCGCAGCTGCTTGTTTTCAGTATTGTCGCTCATCGCGGCCATCCTTACTTGTTGCTGCCGAGCAGGGTCTTGACGCGAGCAATCTCGCGGCGGACCCGGCGGGTTTCGTGAGTCTTCGGCAGCTGCCCGGTGACCTGCTGCATGCGGAGCGAGAACTGCTCCTTACGCAGGTCAACCAAATGGGACTTCAGGTCGTCAGCCGACTTTTCGCGAAGCTGTTTGATATCCATCACATCACCGTCCGGGTCACGAAAGTGGTGGTCACGGAGAGCTTGGCAGCTGCCAGGCGGAACGCCTCGCGTGCCACGTCTTCACCCACACCTTCAATTTCATAGATCATGCGGCCGGGCTGGATCTGGGCTACCCAGTACTCCACGTTGCCCTTACCAGAACCCATTCGGACTTCGATGGGCTTCTTGGTGATCGGCTTGTCGGGGAACACTCGGATCCACATCTTGCCACCGCGCTTGACGTAGCGGCTGATCGAGCGGCGGGCCGCTTCGATCTGGCGCGCGGTCAGCTGACCGTGGGCGGTTGCCTTCAGGCCGTATTCGCCGAAGCTGACAGCGTTGGCGCTCCAGCTCAGGCCATCGTTACGGCCCTTGTGTACCTTGCGGTACTTGGTTCGCTTGGGTTGCAACATTGTCGTTACCTCGCTTCACGGGCCGGGCGCTGACGGTCACCGCGGTCACCGCGATCGTTACGATCGTTGCGCGACGGGGTGTCGTCCTGCTTTTCCTGGCCAACCTGGGAGAAATCGAAAACCTCGCCCTTGTAGATCCAGACCTTGATGCCGATGATGCCGTAGGTCGTCTTGGCTTCAGCGAAGCCATAGTCGATGTCGGCACGCAGCGTGTGCAGCGGCACGCGGCCTTCGCGGTACCACTCCGAACGGGCGATTTCAGCACCGTTCAAGCGGCCACCGACGTTGACCTTGATGCCCAGGGCACCGAGGCGCATCGCGTTGCCGACCGAGCGCTTCATTGCGCGGCGGAACATGATGCGACGCTCCAGCTGCTGCGCGATCGACTCGGCAACCAGCTGTGCGTCCAGCTCGGGCTTGCGCACTTCGGTGACGTTGATGTGCGCCGGAACGCCCATCATTTCGCTCACTTCCTTGCGCAGCTTCTCGATGTCCTCACCACGCTTGCCGATCACCACGCCCGGACGGGCGGTGTGGATCGTCACGCGGGCGGTCTTCGCCGGACGTTCGATGAGGATCTTGCTGATGCCGGCCTGCGCGAGCTTCTTGCGCAGCATGTCCCGCACCTTCAGGTCGGCTGCCAGATAACCAGCAAACTCGGCCTTGTTGGCGTACCACTTGGAGTTCCAGTCCTTGGAGATGCCGAGGCGGATACCAATCGGATGAACTTTATGACCCATGGTGTTTTCCTTTCCGCTTACTTGCCGGCGCCCACAACCACAGTGATGTGGCTGGTGCGCTTGAGGATGCGGGTGCCGCGGCCTTTCGCCCGCGCCATGAAACGCTTCAGGGTCGGACCTTCATCAACCATGATGGTCTGAACCTTCAGCTCGTCGACGTCGGCGCCCTGGTTGTTCTCGGCATTGGCAATAGCCGACTCCACCACCTTCTTGATCAGGTGGGCAGCCTTCTTGTCCGAGAACTTCAGCAGGTTGACCGCACGCTCGGCCGGCAGGCCGCGCACCTGGTCAGCGACCAGGCGTGCTTTCTGCGCAGAGATGCGCGCGGAGCGCAGGATTGCTTTCGCTTCCATTGTCATCTCTCCTTACTTGCCCGACTTCTTGTCACCACCGTGACCCTTGAAGGTCCGGGTGATGGCAAATTCGCCGAGCTTGTGGCCGACCATGTTCTCGTTGACGAGCACCGGAACGTGGTTCTTACCGTTATGAACGGCGATGGTGATGCCTACCATTTCCGGCAGGATCATCGAACGGCGCGACCAGGTCTTGATCGGCTTCTTGCTACCCGCAGCGGCCTCCACCTTCTTGACGAGGTGGTGATCGACGAACGGGCCCTTCTTGAGTGAACGTGCCATGGTCGATTAGCCCCTACGATCGCGGACGATGAATTGCTGGGTGCGCTTGTTCTTGCGCGTCTTGTAACCCTTGGTCGGAACACCCCACGGGGTGACCGGATGCGGATTACCCTGGCCGGCCTTCGCCTCACCACCACCGTGCGGGTGGTCAACCGGGTTCATGGCAGCACCACGAACGGTCGGGCGGACACCGCGCCAGCGCTTGGCGCCAGCCTTGCCCAGCTTTTCCAGGTTGTGTTCGTCGTTGCCGACTTCACCGATCGTTGCGCGGCACTCGACCGGCACCTTGCGCATTTCACCCGAGCGCAGGCGCAGGGTGGCGAAGACGCCTTCACGAGCGACGAGCTGCACGGCAGCGCCGGCGGCACGCGCGATCTGGGCACCCTTGCCCGGCTTCAGTTCGATGCCGTGGACAGTGGTACCAACCGGGATGTTGCGCAGCGGCAGGGTGTTGCCGGTCTTGATCGGCGCATCCGAACCCGCGATCACCTGGTCACCGGCCTTCAGGCCCTTCGGTGCGATGATGTAGCGGCGCTCGCCGTCGACGTAGCACAGCAGGGCGATATGGGCGGTGCGGTTCGGATCGTATTCGATGCGTTCCACGCGCGCCGGAATGCCTTCCTTGTTGCGCTTGAAGTCAATCAGACGGTAATGCTGCTTGTGACCACCGCCCACGTGACGGGTGGTGATGCGACCGTGGTGGTTACGACCACCGGTATTGCTCTTCGGCTCCAGCAACGCTGCGTGCGGTGCGCCCTTGTGCAGATCGGGCGTAACCACGCGCACGGCCGAACGGCGGCCGGGGGAAGTGGGCTTGAATTTCATCAATGGCATGGGATGTACCTCAGGCCTTGGCCGTTACATCGATGGACTGGCCATCGGCGAGACGCACGTACGCCTTGCGCCAATCGCCGCGGCGGCCGGTGCGGTTACGGAAGGACTTGTTCTTGCCCTTCACGTTCAGCACGTTGACCGCTTCGACCTTGACGTCGAACAACTGCTCTACCGCGGCCTTCACGTCGGCCTTGGTCGCTTCGTTCGAGATCTCGAAGACATACTGGTTGGAATGTTCCTGCAGGCGCGCGGTCTTTTCGGAGACTCGCGGAGCACGCAGCACGCTGAAGATTTTTTCGTTGCTGTTCATGCCAGCCACTCCTCGACCTTCTTGACCGCATCAGCGGTGATGACGACCGTGTCGGCACCGACCAGCGACACCGGATCCAGGCCCTGCACGTCACGCACTTCCACGTAGGGAATGTTGCGGGCCGACAGGTACAGGTGCTCGGTGGCTTCCTCGGTGACGATCAGCGGGCGCTTGCCCACTTCCAGGCCGGCCAGCTTGGCGATCAGAGCCTTCGTGCTGGTCGCTTCGACATCGAAGGACTCCACGATGGTCAGACGGCCCTGGCGGTTCAGCTCGGACAGGATCGCGCACATGGCGGCACGGTACTGCTTGCGGTTGACCTTCTGTTCGAAGCTGCGCGGCTTGGCCGCGAAGGTGACACCGCCGCCGACGAAGATCGGAGCCGTCAGCGCGCCATGACGCGCACCGCCGCCCTTCTGCTTCTTCGACTTCTTGGTGGTACCAGCCACTTCAGAACGAGTCTTCTGTGCCTTGGTGCCGGCGCGACCGGCATTGCGATAGGCAACGACGACCTGGTGGACCAGATCTTCGCTGAAATCGCGACCGAACACGGCATCGGAGACCGAGACCTTGTTGTTGCTACCCGTGATAACGAGTTCCATCGTCATCTCTCCTTATGCCTTGCTAGCCGGACGCACGATCACGTCACCACCCGCAGCGCCAGGCACGGCGCCACGAATCGCGATCAGACCGCGCTCGACGTCGACCTTGACAACTTCCAGGTTCTGCGTGCTCTGCTGCACGGCACCCATGTGGCCCGACATCTTCTTGCCCGGGAAAACGCGACCCGGGGTCTGGCGCTGGCCCAGCGAACCCGGCGCGCGATGCGACAGCGAGTTACCGTGGGTTGCATCGCCCATACGGAAGTTGTAGCGCTTGATGGTGCCTTGGAAGCCCTTACCCTTGGTGACACCCTGGACGTCGACCTTCTGGCCAACTTCAAAGATGTCCGCCTTGACTTCGCCGCCAACGGCGAAATCGCCGAGCTGCGCGTCTTCAACGCGGAATTCCCACAGGCCACGACCGGCTTCCACCTTCGCCTTGGCGAAGTGGCCGGCTTCCGGCTTGTTGACCAGGGCAGCGCGACGCGCGCCGACGGTCACCTGCACGGCGCTGTAGCCGTCAGCTTCGACGGTCTTGATCTGCGCGATGCGGTTCGGGGTAGCTTCAATCAGGGTCACCGGGATGGCCTGGCCATCTTCGGTGAACACGCGGCTCATGCCAGCCTTGCGGCCCACGAAGCCCAACGAATATTTCTTCGTCATGGTCGTAGTCCTCAGGTCAGCTTGATCTGAACGTCGACGCCGGCAGCCAGTTCGAGCTTCATCAGCGCGTCCACGGTCTTGTCGTTGGGGTCGACGATGTCGAGCACGCGCTTGTGCGTGCGGGTCTCGTACTGGTCACGCGCGTCCTTGTCGACGTGCGGCGAGACGAGAATGGTGTAACGCTCGATCTTGGTCGGCAGCGGGATCGGGCCACGCACTTGCGCGCCGGTCCGCTTTGCCGTTTCAACGATCTCGCTGGCCGAACGGTCGATCAAACGATGATCGAACGCCTTCAACCGAATCCGGATCTTTTGGTCCGCCATGGCGGTAGGTTCCTTCGTTAAAAGAGCGACGGACAAGGCCTCTGGGTTGCCTTGTCCCATGAATATCCTGAATGCGGACGCCGCACATTCCTGCGCGGCGACAAGATCTTTCCGTAGACCTCAAAAATCGAGGCAGACCGGTCTCCCGATCTGCCCAGACAAAAAGTATAGCGCGCATACAACGCGGCGGTCAACAGGGGGTCCTGTTGACACTGCCTGAATGGCGCGACCCTTCCTGGTCTGGGGAACACGAGGTGCGTCCTGCGCCTCTTTTCCCGTTTGTGTTGCAACCCCGATGCCCTACCCAGGCAACATCGGGGCGCAGAGTCTAGCAGATTACTTGATGATCTTGGAGACCACGCCGGCACCGACGGTACGGCCGCCTTCACGAATCGCGAAGCGCAGGCCTTCGTCCATGGCGACCGGGTTGATCAGGGTCACGACCATCTTCACGTTGTCACCCGGCATCACCATCTCGACGCCTTCCGGCAGCTTGGCGGCGCCAGTGATGTCGGTGGTACGGAAGTAGAACTGCGGGCGGTAGCCGTTGAAGAACGGGGTGTGACGGCCGCCTTCGTCCTTCGACAGCACGTAGACTTCGCCTTCGAACTCGGTGTGCGGCTTGATCGAACCCGGCTTGCACAGCACCTGGCCGCGCTGGACGTCGTCACGCTTGGTGCCGCGCAGCAGCAGACCGGCGTTGTCGCCTGCCTGGCCCTGGTCCAGCAGCTTGCGGAACATTTCCACACCGGTCACGGTGGTCTTCTGGGTGTCGCGGATACCGACGATTTCGATTTCTTCGCCGACCTTGATCACACCGCGCTCGATACGACCGGTCACCACGGTGCCGCGGCCCGAGATCGAGAACACGTCTTCCACCGGCATCAGGAAGGTCTTGTCCACGTCACGTTCCGGCAGCGGGATCCAGGTGTCCAGCGCCTCGACCAGCTTGATGATGGCCGGCACGCCGATCTCGCTCTGGTCGCCTTCCAGCGCCAGACGGGCCGAGCCCGAGATGATCGGGGTGTCGTCGCCCGGGAAGTCGTACTTGCTCAGCAGCTCGCGGACTTCCATTTCGACCAGTTCCAGCAGCTCGGCGTCGTCCACCATGTCGGCCTTGTTCAGGAACACGACGATGTACGGCACGCCGACCTGACGCGACAGCAGGATGTGCTCGCGGGTCTGCGGCATCGGGCCGTCAGCAGCCGAACAGACCAGGATCGCGCCGTCCATCTGGGCAGCACCGGTGATCATGTTCTTGACGTAGTCAGCATGGCCCGGGCAATCGACGTGGGCGTAGTGACGCTCGGTGGATTCGTATTCGACGTGTGCGGTCGAGATCGTGATGCCACGCGCCTTTTCTTCCGGCGCGGCGTCGATCGCGGAGTAATCCTTGAATTCGCCACCGAAGCGCTCTGCGCCGATCTTGGTCAGCGCAGCAGTCAGCGTGGTCTTGCCATGATCGACGTGACCGATGGTGCCGACGTTGACGTGCGGCTTGGTGCGCTCGAACTTACCCTTTGCCATTGTTGTATACCTTGGATATCAGAAAGAGGGAGATGAAGGCCTGAGCTTATGCTCAGGACTTCTTGATCACGGTTTCGGCGATGTTGTTCGGCGCCGGCTCGTAGTGGTCGAATTCCATCGTGAACGTCGCGCGACCCTGGGTCTGCGAACGCAGCGAGGTGGCGTAACCGAACATTTCACCCAGCGGGATCATCGCGTTGATGATGCTGGCCGAACCGTCACCGGTGGTGCTCGAACCCTGCAGCACGCCACGACGGCGGCTCACGTCGCCCATCACGTCACCCTGGTAATCCTCCGGGGTCACGATCTCGACCTTCATGATCGGCTCGAGCAGGACCGGCTTGGCCTTGGCGAAGCCCTGCTTGAAGGCCATCGACGACGCCAGCTTGAACGCCATTTCCGAGGAGTCGACGTCATGGTAGGAGCCGAACACCAGCTTCACCTTCACGTCCACGACCGGGAAGCCAGCCAGCGGACCGCTGGTGATGGTTTCGCGCAGGCCCTTTTCGATCGACGGAATGAATTCCTTCGGAATCACGCCACCGGTGATGTCGTTGACGAACAGGAAATCGTCCTTGATGTTCGGCGCGATCTTCGGATCGGCACGGTCTTCAGCGGTGATCGGCGACAGCTCGATCACGACGTGACCGTACTGACCCTTACCACCGGACTGCTTGGCGTGCTTGTAATCCGACTTCACGTCGGCCAGCTGGATGGTTTCGCGGTAGGCCACCTGCGGCTTGCCGACGTTGGCTTCAACGTTGAACTCGCGCTTCATGCGGTCAACGATGATGTCCAGGTGCAGCTCGCCCATGCCCGAGATGATGGTCTGGCCGGATTCTTCGTCGGTCTTGACGCGGAACGACGGATCTTCCTGTGCCAGACGGCCCAGGGCCAGGCCCATCTTTTCCTGGTCCGACTTGGTCTTCGGTTCGACGGCCATCGAGATGACCGGCTCCGGGAACACCATGCGCTCCAGGATGATCGGGTGCTCCTGCGAGCACAGGGTGTCACCGGTGGTGGTGTCCTTCAGGCCCACGGCGGCGGCGATGTCACCGGCCAGCACTTCCTTGATCTCTTCGCGATCGTTGGAGTGCATCTGCAGGATGCGGCCGATGCGCTCCTTCTTGCCCTTCACCGAGTTCAGCAGCTGGTCGCCGGCGTTCAGCGTGCCCGAGTAGACACGGAAGAAGGTCAGCGCGCCCACGAACGGGTCGGTGATGATCTTGAAGGCCAGCGCCGAGAACGGTGCCTTGTCGTCGGACTTGCGGCTCAGCGCAACGGTTTCGTCATCGACGTCGGTACCGGTCACGTCCGGCACGTCGATCGGCGACGGCAGCAGCTGCACCACGCCGTCCAGCATGGCCTGCACGCCCTTGTTCTTGAACGCCGAACCGCAGTACATCGGCACGATGTCGGTAGCCAGGGTGCGCACGCGCAGGGCTTCGATGATCTCGGCCTCGGTCAGCTCGTCGCCGCCCAGGTACTTTTCCATCAGCTCTTCGCTGGCTTCAGCCGCAGCTTCGATCATGAAGGTGCGCGCCTCGTCGGCGGCGTCCTTCATGTCGGCCGGGATTTCCAGGTACTCGAACTTCATGCCCTGCGAGGCTTCATCCCAGTGGATGGCCTTCATCTTGATCAGGTCGACGACGCCCTTGAAGCCTTCTTCAGCGCCGATCGGCAGCTGCATCGGCACGGCGGTGGCGCCGAGCTTGGCCTTCAGCTGGCCAACGACCTTGGTGAAGTTGGCGCCGGTGCGGTCCATCTTGTTGACGAACGCGATGCGCGGCACCTTGTACCGGTTGGCCTGGCGCCACACGGTCTCGGACTGCGGCTGCACGCCACCGACGGCGCACAGCACGAACACCGCACCGTCGAGCACGCGCAGCGAGCGCTCCACTTCGATGGTGAAGTCGACGTGCCCGGGGGTGTCGATGATGTTGAAGCGGTGCTCCGGCAGGGACTTGTCCATGCCCTTCCAGAACGCGGTGGTGGCAGCGGACTGGATCGTGATGCCACGCTCCTGCTCCTGCTCCATCCAGTCCATGGTGGCGGCGCCGTCGTGCACTTCACCGATCTTGTGGCTCTTGCCGGTGTAGAACAGGATGCGCTCGGACGTGGTGGTCTTGCCGGCATCGATGTGGGCCATGATGCCGAAATTGCGGTAACGCTCGATGGGAGTGGTGCGGGCCACGGGAGCCTCTCAATTTCTTGGAATTCGGATGGCCGAACGCCGCCTTTCGGCGGCCTTCGGATTGGCGCAGCCCTTCTGGGGCCGCGAGGCAGCACCTTAATGGTGCTGCCGTGCCTGTTTTACAAGGCCGTCAAACTCACCAGCGGTAGTGGGCGAAGGCCTTGTTGGCTTCGGCCATGCGGTGGGTTTCTTCGCGCTTCTTGATGGCGCCACCACGGTTTTCCGAGGCATCCAGCAGTTCTGCAGCCAGCTTCTTCGGCATGGTGTTTTCACCACGCTTGCGGGCGGAGTCGATCAGCCAGCGCATGGCCAGGGCCATCTTGCGCGACGAACGCACTTCGACCGGCACCTGGTAGGTCGCACCACCGACGCGGCGGGACTTCACTTCGACCGACGGAGCCACGTTGTCCAGAGCCTTCTGCACCAGCTCGATGGAGTTCGGGTTCTTTTCGCTGATCACGTCCATGGCGCCATAGACGATCTTTTCAGCGACCGACTTCTTGCCGCTCAGCATCACCATGTTGATGAAGCGCGCGATGGTTTCACTTCCGTGCTTCGGATCCGGCAGGACAGAGCGCTGCGGCGTATTACCTTTACGAGACATGTGTACTTTCCCTTAGCTCTTCGGACGCTTGGCGCCGTACTTGGAACGGCCCTGGCGACGCTTGGCAACGCCCGAGGCGTCCAGCGAGCCACGCACGGTGTGGTAACGCACACCCGGCAGGTCCTTGACGCGACCGCCACGGATGAGGACCACGGAGTGCTCCTGCAGGTTGTGGCCTTCGCCACCGATGTAGCTGATGACCTCTTCCTGGTTGGTCAGGCGGACCTTGGCAACCTTGCGGAGCGCCGAGTTCGGCTTCTTCGGGGTGGTGGTGTACACGCGCGTGCAGACGCCACGGCGCTGGGGGCACTTTTCAAGAGCCGGGGAGGCACTCTTGTAAGTGGTTGCCTGCCGCGGCTTGCGGACAAGCTGATTGATCGTCGCCATCAGTAAGTTCTTCTGAGAGAGGCCCGATGAAAAACAGGCCATGAATGCGGATATGTGCGAGCAGGCGAGAAACCGGCCTGCTGAGACAGACGATTGTAGCAACCCGGCGAAAACGCAGTCAACCGCGCGCACGCCAAGCCGACCCTGATCCCGGGCCGTTACAGGGGAGCCTTTTCCATGCCCCCCGTTCAGGTTGTCAAACCGGCCCCCTTTCGAGGACCGGCCGGCATCCTACCCCATCGGTGGCGATTGCGCCACCGCCGAGGGTGGTCCGGCCAGACGGCCGGACCGGATCCATCATTCGTCCGCGGCCGATTCGGCTTCGGTCGATTCCACCGCCACCGGGGCTGCCGGCGCCACTTCAGCCACCGCCGGCGTGGTGCCGGACAGGGTCTGCATCTCCGACTCGGTCAGCCCGGAGGCGTTGCGACGACGGTTGGCGTGGTACGCCAGGCCGGTACCGGCCGGGATCAGGCGGCCGACGATGACGTTTTCCTTCAGGCCGCGCAGGTTGTCCGAGGTGCCGCGGACGGCAGCTTCGGTCAGCACGCGGGTGGTTTCCTGGAACGAGGCCGCCGAGATGAACGATTCGGTGGCCAGCGATGCCTTGGTGATGCCCAGCAGGACCGGGTCGAAACGGGCGATCAGCTCGTTGCGGGTGGTCAGGCGTGCGTTTTCCTCGATGACGCGCTGGCGCTCGGCCTGCTCGCCATTCAGGAACTTGCTGCTGCCCTGGTCGGTGATCTCGACCTTGCGCAGCATCTGGCGGGTGATCACTTCAATGTGCTTGTCGTTGATCTTCACGCCCTGCAGGCGGTACACGTCCTGGATTTCCTTGACCAGGTAAGCGGCCAGCGGCTCGACACCCAGCAGGCGCAGGATGTCCTGCGGGCTCGGCTCGCCGTCCACGATGGTTTCGCCCTTGGTCACGTGCTCGCCTTCGAACACGATCACCTGGCGGTACTTCGGGATCAGCTCTTCGTGTTCCGAACCATCAGTGTCCTTGATGATCAGGCGCTGCTTGCCCTTGGTGTCCTTGCCGAAGCTGATGATGCCCGAACGCTCGGCCAGGATCGCCGGATCCTTCGGCTTGCGCGCTTCGAACAGATCGGCCACGCGCGGCAGACCACCGGTGATGTCGCGGGTCTTGGACGCTTCCTGCGGGATCTTGGCGACCACGTCGCCCACGCCGACGGCGGCGCCGTCCTGCAGGTTGACGATGGAACGCGGCGGCAGCAGGTACTGGGCCGGCAGATCGGTGTTCGGGATGGTCAGGTCATTGCCCTTGGCATCCACGATGCGCACGATCGGGCGCAGCTCCTTGGCCTGCGAGCCACGACGCTTCGGGTCGGTGATTTCGCGCGAGGCCAGGCCGGTCAGTTCGTCGGTCTTCTCGATGACGGTGACGCCGTCGATGAAGTCGATGAAGCGGATGAAACCGGCCACTTCGGACACGATCGGGTGGTTATGCGGATCCCAGTTGGCCACGGTCTGGCCAGCCTTCACTGCATCACCATCCTTGGACGCGATCATCGAGCCGTACGGCAGCTTGTAACGCTCACGCTCACGGCCGTGGGCATCGAGCACCGAGATTTCACCCGAGCGCGAGACCGCCACCAGCGAACCGCTGGCGTGTTCGACGGACTTGAGGTTGTTGAACTTCACCGAACCGGTGGTCTTGACCGTGATGTTGTCCACGGCTGCCGCACGCGATGCCGCACCACCGATGTGGAACGTACGCATGGTCAGCTGGGTACCCGGCTCACCGATCGACTGCGCGGCGATGACGCCCACCGCTTCACCGATGTTGACCAGGTGGCCACGGGCCAGGTCGCGACCGTAGCAGTGGCCGCACACGCCGAACGCCGATTCGCAGCTGATCGTGGAGCGCACCTTGATGCTCTGCACGCCGGCGTCTTCCAGCTTGGCCACCCAAGCTTCGTCGAGCAGGGTGTTGCGGGTCACGATCGGATCTTCGTCGTTGCCCGGCAGGAACACGTCCTCGGCCACGACACGACCCAGCACGCGGTCCTTCAGCGGCTCCACGACGTCGCCGCCTTCCACGATCGGGGTCATGGTCAGGCCTTCGGAGGTACCGCAATCCACCTCGGTGATGACCACGTCCTGCGCCACGTCCACCAGACGACGGGTCAGGTAACCCGAGTTGGCGGTCTTCAGCGCGGTATCGGCCAGACCCTTACGGGCACCGTGGGTGGAGTTGAAGTACTCCTGCACGTTCAGGCCTTCACGGAAGTTCGCCTTGATGGGCGTTTCGATGATCGAGCCATCCGGACGGGCCATCAGGCCACGCATGCCGGCCAGCTGGCGGATCTGCGCCTGCGAACCACGGGCACCGGAGTCGGCCATGATGTACAGCGAGTTCATCGACTTCTGGTCGATGGTCTCGCCCTTGGCGTTGACCACCTTCTCGGTACCAATGGTGTCCATCATCGCCTTGGCGATGCGTTCATTGGTACGCGACCAGATGTCGACCACCTTGTTGTAGCGCTCGCCGGCGGTGACCAGGCCCGACTGGTACTGTTCCTGGATTTCCAGCACTTCGGCTTCGGCCTCGGTGAGGATGCCGCGCTTCTCGTCCGGGATCAGCATGTCGTCGATACCGATCGACACGCCCGCACGGGTTGCGTAGGCAAAGCCGGTGTACATCAGCTTGTCGGCGAACACGACCGTGTCCTTCAAGCCCAGCTGGCGATAGCTGGAGTTGATCAGGCGGCTGATGTTCTTCTTGGTCAGCTCGGTGTTGGCCAGCGCGAACGGCAGGCCTTCCGGCAGGATTTCGGCCAGCAGGGCGCGACCGATCGTGGTGTCCACGATCGAGGTCTTGTTCTGCTTGTCACCGTTCTCGTCGGTCACCACTTCGGTGATGCGGACCTTGACCTTGGCGTGCAGTTCCACCACGCGGTTGTCATAGGCACGCTTCACTTCGGCGATGTTGGCGAAGGCCATGCCCTCGCCCTTCTTGTTTTCCAGGGCGCGGGTCATGTAGTACAGACCCAGCACCACGTCCTGCGACGGCACGATGATCGGCTCGCCGTTGGCCGGCGACAGGATGTTGTTGGTGGACATCATCAGCGCACGCGCTTCCAGCTGGGCTTCCAGCGAGAGCGGCACGTGGACGGCCATCTGGTCACCGTCGAAGTCGGCGTTGAACGCGGTGCAGACCAGCGGGTGCAGCTGGATGGCCTTGCCTTCGATCAGCACCGGCTCGAACGCCTGGATGCCCAGGCGGTGCAGGGTCGGCGCACGGTTCAGCATCACCGGGTGTTCGCGGATGACCTCTTCCAGGATGTCCCAGACTTCGGCTTCTTCGCGCTCGACCAGCTTCTTGGCGGCCTTGATGGTGGTGGCCAGGCCACGACGCTGCAGCTTGGCGAACACGAACGGCTTGAACAGCTCAAGCGCCATCTTCTTCGGCAGGCCGCACTGGTGCAGGCGCAGGTACGGACCGACCACGATGACCGAACGGCCCGAGTAGTCGACGCGCTTGCCCAGCAGGTTCTGGCGGAAGCGGCCCTGCTTGCCCTTGATCATGTCGGCCAGCGACTTCAGCGGGCGCTTGTTGGTGCCGGTGATGGCACGGCCGCGGCGGCCGTTGTCCAGCAGCGCATCGACCGATTCCTGCAGCATGCGCTTTTCATTGCGCACGATGATGTCCGGCGCGTTCAGCTCGAGCAGGCGGCGCAGGCGGTTGTTGCGGTTGATGACGCGGCGGTACAGGTCGTTCAGGTCGGAGGTCGCGAAGCGGCCACCGTCCAGCGGCACCAGCGGACGCAGGTCCGGCGGCAGCACCGGCAGCACGGTCATGACCATCCATTCCGGACGGTTGCCCGATTCCAGGAAGGCTTCCACCAGCTTGATGCGCTTGGTGAGGCGCTTGAGCTTGGTTTCCGAACCGGTGCTGGCGATCTCCTCCCGCAGGCGGGTCATTTCCGACTGCAGGTCGATGGTGCGCAGCAGTTCGTACACGGCCTCGGCGCCCATGGCGGCGTCGAAGTCGTCGCCGTGTTCCTGGCGGGCCTGCAGGTACTGTTCTTCGGTCAGCAGCTGGCGGCGCTCCAGGGCGGTCAGGCCCGGCTCGGTCACCACGTAGGCTTCGAAGTACAGCACGCGCTCGATGTCACGCAGGGTCATGTCCAGCATCAGGCCGATGCGCGACGGCAGCGACTTCAGGAACCAGATGTGCGCGACCGGCGAGGCCAGGTCGATGTGGCCCATGCGCTCGCGGCGCACCTTGGCCAGGGTCACTTCGGTGCCGCACTTTTCGCAGACCACGCCACGGTGCTTCATGCGCTTGTACTTGCCGCACAGGCACTCGTAGTCCTTGACCGGCCCGAAGATGGCGGCGCAGAACAGGCCGTCACGCTCCGGCTTGAAGGTACGGTAGTTGATGGTTTCCGGCTTCTTCACTTCGCCGAAGGACCACGAACGGATCAGGTCCGGCGAAGCCAGCGCGATCTTGATCGCGTCGAAGTCCAGCGTCTGGCGCTGCTGGTTGAAGAGGTTGAGCAGGTCTTTCATGGTGTTTCTCCGAAAGGAGGAAATCTTGTCGATGGGGCTGTCAGGTCACATCCGGCGGCGCGGCTGCCGGGGCAGCCGCGCCTGCACGATCAGTTGTCTTCCAGTTCCATGTTGATGGCCAGGGAGCGGATTTCCTTCACGAGCACGTTGAAGGATTCCGGCATGCCCGCGACCATCTCGTGCTCACCGTCGACGATGTTCTTGTACATCTGGTTGCGGCCCTGCACGTCATCGGACTTCACCGTCAGCATTTCCTGCAGGGTGTAGGCCGCGCCGTAGGCTTCCAGCGCCCAGACTTCCATTTCACCGAAGCGCTGGCCGCCGAACTGCGCCTTGCCGCCCAGCGGCTGCTGGGTGACGAGCGAGTACGGACCGGTCGAACGGGCGTGCATCTTGTCGTCGACCAGGTGGTTCAGCTTCAGGTAGTGCATGTAGCCCACGGTGGTGTGGCGATCGAAGGCCTCACCGGTACGACCGTCATACAGCTGGGTCTGGCCGCTGAGCGGCAGGTCAGCCAGGGCAAGCATGTGCTTGATTTCAGCTTCGGTGGCACCGTCGAACACCGGGGTGGCCATCGGCACGCCGTCGGTGAGGTTGCCGGCCAGACGCAGCAGTTCCTCGTCGCTGAACTGGGTCAGGTCGACGTGGTTGGCGTGCTGGGTCTTGTCGTGGTTGTACACGTCGTCCAGGAACTTGCGCAGGTCGTTGATCGCGGCCTGTGCCTCGAGCATGCCCTGGATCTTGCGGCCCAGGCCCTTGGCGGCCCAGCCCAGGTGCACTTCCAGGATCTGGCCGATGTTCATGCGCGACGGCACGCCCAGCGGGTTCAGCACGATGTCCACGGTCTCGCCCGAGGCCATGTACGGCATGTCCTCGACCGGCACCACGTTGGAGACCACACCCTTGTTGCCGTGGCGGCCTGCCATCTTGTCGCCCGGCTGGATGCGGCGCTTCACGGCCAGGAACACCTTGACCATCTTCAGCACGCCCGGGGCGAGGTCGTCGCCGGCGGTGATCTTGCCGCGCTTGTCGGCGAAGCGACGCTCGAATTCCTTCTCGTGCGCCTGGATCTGCTTCTGGGCGCGTTCGATGGCTTCGGAAGCGTCGTCGTCCTTCATGCGCAGCACGAACCAGTCAGCCTTCTTCAGGCCGTCCAGGTAGGCGTCGGTGATGGTGTCGCCCTTCTTCAGGTTGGCACCGCCGTTGGCGACCTTGCCCACGATCTGCGAGCGCAGGCGTGCGTAGATGGCGCCTTCCAGGATGCGGAACTGGTCGTCGAAGTCCTTCTTGACGCGCTTGATCTCGCTTTCCTCGATCTGGCGCGCACGCTTGTCCTTCTCGATGCCGTCGCGGGTGAAGACCTGCACGTCGATGACGGTGCCGTCCATGCCCGGCGGCACGCGCAGCGAGCTGTCCTTCACGTCCGACGCCTTCTCACCGAAGATCGCGCGCAGCAGCTTCTCTTCCGGGGTCAGCTGGCTTTCGCCCTTCGGGGTGACCTTGCCGACCATGATGTCGCCGGCGCGCACTTCGGCACCGATGTACACCACGCCCGACTCATCCAGGCGGTTCAGCGCCTGCTCGGACACGTTCGGGATGTCGGCCGAGATTTCCTCCGGCCCCAGCTTGGTGTCACGCGCGACGCAGGTCAGCTCTTCGATGTGGATCGTGGTGTAACGATCTTCTTCCACCACGCGCTCGGAGAGCAGGATGGAGTCTTCGAAGTTGTAGCCGTTCCACGGCATGAAGGCGATCAGCATGTTCTGGCCCAGGGCCAGTTCGCCGATGTCGGTGGACGGACCATCGGCCAGCACGTCGCCACGCGCCACCACGTCACCCACTTCCACCAGCGGACGCTGGTTGATGCAGGTGTTCTGGTTGGAACGGGTGTACTTGATCAGGTTGTAGATATCCACGCCGGCATCGCTGGCGTCGGTGATTTCCACTTCGTTGACCTTGACCACGATGCGGCCGGCGTCGATCTGCACGATCTCGCCGCCACGACGGGCGTTCACGGTCACACCCGAGTCACGGGCCACGGCGCGTTCGATACCGGTACCCACCAGCGGCTTCTGCGCACGCAGGGTCGGCACGGCCTGGCGCTGCATGTTGGCGCCCATCAGTGCACGGTTGGCGTCATCGTGTTCCAGGAACGGAACCAGCGCGGCGGCGATCGACACGGTCTGCATCGGCGAGACGTCCATGAAGTGGACTTCCGCCGGCGGCTTCAGCAGCGACTCACCCTGGAACCGGCACGGCACGAACTGCTCGGTGAGCATGCTCTTGGCGTCGGTCAGGGCGTTGGCCTGGGCGATGACGTATTCGTTTTCTTCGATGGCCGACAGGAATTCGATCTCGTCGGAGACCTTGCCGTCGTGCACCTTGCGGTACGGGGTTTCCAGGAAGCCGTACTGGTTGGTGCGGGCGTACACGGCCAGCGAGTTGATCAGGCCGATGTTCGGGCCTTCCGGGGTTTCGATGGTGCAGACGCGGCCGTAATGGGTCGGGTGCACGTCGCGCACTTCGAAGCCGGCGCGCTCACGGGTCAGGCCGCCCGGGCCCAGGGCCGAGACGCGACGCTTGTGGGTGACTTCCGACAGCGGGTTGTTCTGATCCATGAACTGCGACAGCTGCGAGGAGCCGAAGAACTCCTTGATGGCAGCGGCAACCGGCTTGGCGTTGATCAGTTCCTGCGGGGTCAGGCCTTCGGATTCGGCCATCGACAGGCGCTCCTTGACCGCGCGCTCGACGCGGACCAAGCCCACGCGGAACACGTTTTCGGCCATTTCGCCGACCGAACGCACGCGACGGTTGCCCAGGTGATCGATGTCATCGACCACGCCGCGACCGTTGCGGATCTCGGTGAGGACCTTGATCACGTCCAGGATATCGGAGCTGTCGCCGTGCTCGGCGACCAGGCGCTTGGACTCTTCGTCGTTGCGCTCGCCGAAGTACTTGCGGTCGTACAGCACCGCTTCACCGGTGACTTCCTTGCGGCCGACACGACGGTTGAACTTCATGCGGCCAACCGTGGACAGGTCGTAGCGCTCGAAGGTGAAGAACAGGTTGTGGAACAGGTTCTGCGCGGCGTCCTTGGTCGGCGGCTCGCCCGGACGCATCATGCGATAGATTTCGACCAGCGCTTCGAGCTGGGTCTTGGTCGGATCGATGCGCAGGGTGTTGGACAGGTACGGGCCACGATCCAGATCGTTCACCCACAGGGTACCCACGGCATCCACGCCGGCCTTGCGGAAGGCCTGCAGCTGCTCGTCGGTGATTTCGTCGTTGGCCTGGGCCAGCAGTTCGCCGGTGCTCGCGTCGACCACGTCGTGGGACAGGATGCGGCCGACGATGTAATCGTCCGGCACGGCCAGGGCGGCAATGCCCGAGGCTTCCAGCTGCTTCACGTGGCGCGCGGTGATGCGCTTGCCGGCTTCGACGATGACCTTGTCGCCGTCGGCCAGGTCGAAGTTCAGGGTCTCGCCGCGCAGCCGCTCGGAGACCAGTTCGAGCTGCACGCCCTCATCGGGATTGATGTGGAAGGTGTTGATCTCGAAGAACTCGGCCAGCATCTCTTCGTTGCTGTAGCCCAGCGCACGCAGCAGGATCGACACCGGCAGCTTGCGGCGACGGTCGATACGGGTGAACAGCGCGTCCTTCGGGTCGAACTCGAAGTCCAGCCAGGAGCCGCGGTACGGGATGATGCGGGCGCTGTACAGCAGCTTGCCCGAGCTGTGGGTCTTGCCACGGTCGTGGTCGAAGAACACGCCCGGCGAACGGTGCAGCTGCGAGACGATGACGCGCTCGGTGCCGTTGACGATGAAGGTGCCGTTGTCGGTCATCAGCGGGATTTCGCCGAGATAGACCTCCTGCTCCTTCACGTACTTGATGGCCTTGGTGGACGACTCGCGGTCGTAGATCACCAGGCGCACGGTCACGCGCAGCGGCGCGCCGTAGCTCATGCCACGCTGGCGGCATTCACGCTCGTCGAAGACCGGGTCGCCCAGCTTGTAGCCCACGTATTCCAGCGCAGCGTTGCCGCTGTAGCTGGCGATCGGGAACACCGACTTCAGGGCCGCGTGCAGGCCGAGATCACGGCGCTTGGCCGGATCCACGTTTTCCTGCAGGAATTCGCGGTAGGAATCCACCTGGATGGCGAGCAGGAACGGCACTTCGAGGATCGAGCGCTGCTTGCCGAAATCCTTGCGGATACGCTTTTTTTCGGTGAACGAATATGACGTCATGGGGTCTCACCTTGGCTGTGCGGGCCCCGCCATGGAGGCGTGGCCCGAAGGGAACATGAAAATTGTCAGTTGGAAGTCGCTGGTATTGCCGGCACCAGCACGCCTTCTCCCGCTACTTCCAACTGCCAACTCGTCGCCGGTGAAGCATCCGACTAACAGTCGGATCTACCGGTCGAATTGGCGCGGACCGGACATGCATCCGGCCTTACCGCAATAACGACCAAAGGCCGGGGGCTTACGCCCCCAGCCTTGGCTGCATCGCCGTGATTCGATGGCGACGCAAGGAGCTGCTTACTTGACTTCGACAGTCGCGCCAGCAGCTTCCAGGTCCTTCTTGAACTTGGCAGCGTCGTCCTTCGAAGCGGCTTCCTTGATCATGCCGCCGGCTTCTGCCAGGTCCTTGGCTTCCTTCAGGCCCAGGCCGGTGATGGCGCGCACGGCCTTGATCACTTCGACCTTCTTCTCGCCGGCCGACTTCAGGATGACGTCGAATTCGGTCTGCTCTTCAACAGCGGCAGCCGGGCCAGCTGCGGCAGCAGCGGCGACCGGAGCAGCGGCGGAGACGCCGAACTTCTCTTCGATGGCCTTGACCAGCTCCATCACTTCCATCAGGGACTTCTCGGCGATGGCGTCGACGATCTGTTCGTTGGTAAGGGACATTTTGATTACCTTTGGATAATTTTCTGGGTTGAGGTTCCGTTCGGAACCACGGAAACGTCGACTCAGGCGGTCTCGGCGGCCGGTTCGGCAGCGTCAGCGGTTTCACCGCCATTCTGCTTGTCACCGATGGCCTTGATGGCGCGGGCGAACATCGTGACCGGCTCGGTCAGGACGCGGGCCAGCATGGCCAGGGCCTGATCGCGGGTCGGCAGCGAAGCCAGCACGTCGACGTGGCTCGCCGGGAACACTTCACCACCAATCGCAACGACCTTGGCCTTGAGCTTGTCGTTGGTCTTGGCGGCATCCTTGATCAGGCGACCGGCAGCGCCGGGCTCCTCGAGCGAGAACGCATACAGCAGAGGACCAACCAGCTTGTCCTGTGCGACTGCGAACTCGGTGCCTTCAACGGCGCGCGAAGCCAGGGTGTTCTTGACAACTTTCAAGAAAACACCGGTTTCACGAGCCTGCTTGCGCATCGCGGTCATCTGGGCGACCGTGGTGCCAGCGTATTCGGCTGCGATCAAGGAGTGGGCCTTGGCGGCGACGTCTGCCAGCTCGGCGACTACTTCTTGCTTCTGGGACAGATTGAGAGCCATTGCACTCCTCCAATTGAACTCCGCTTACGGCTCCTGCCGTGTGCGGTCCTGGGCGGCATCCGTCCTGGACGCCGGGAACATCGGGCTGATGTTCCAAGGGTGGGCCGTTCTAGACCTGGATGGCCAACCTGGGTGAACCCAGACGTGCGTAAACCAGAAAAACTCCAGAAGGGCACCATCTACGCAGGGTGATTCCCGGGGGAAACGATTAAGCGGTCGGTACGGCACCGGCGGCGACTCCCTGCCAATGCGAGCATCCCTGCCCGTCGCCGGTATGCAACGACCGCGCCTGCGGTCTTTGACGGCTATCGTCACGGGCCAGGCCCGCTCGGATTGCCTTCAAAATTCACGGATACGCGACCGAGGCCGCGTACCCGCTTGAAACGATTACTTCAGGGTCAGCGACGACTGGTCGACGGTGACGCCCGGGCCCATCGTCGAGCTGACCGAAACCTTCTGCAGGTAGGTGCCCTTCGAGGTAGCCGGCTTGGCCTTGATCAGGTCCAGCAGCAGCGCCTGCAGGTTCGACTTCAGCGCGTCTTCGGCGAAGTCGGCCTTGCCGATGGTGCAGTGGATGATGCCGGCCTTGTCGGTGCGGTAACGCACCTGACCCGACTTGGCGTTCTTGACGGCTTCGCCCGGGTTGGCCGACACGGTGCCGACCTTCGGGTTCGGCATCAGGCCGCGCGGGCCGAGCACGGTGCCCAGCTTACCCACGACGCGCATCGCGTCCGGGGTGGCGATGACGACGTCGTAGTTCAGGTCGCCGGCCTGCATCTTCTCGGCCAGGTCGTCCATGCCGACGGCTTCGGCGCCAGCGGCCAGGGCTTCGTCAGCCTTGGCACCGGCCGGTGCGAACACCGCAACGCGCACGCTCTTGCCGGTACCGGCCGGCAGCACGGTCGAACCGCGCACCTGCTGGTCGGACTTCTTGGCGTCCACGCCCAGGCGCACGGCGACGTCGAAGGACTCGACGAACTTGGCCTTGGTGGCGGTCTTCAGGATCTTGATTGCGTCCTCGAAGGCGTAAGCCTTGCCCGGGACGACTGCGGCCTGGATGGCCTTCTCACGCTTGGTCTGTGCCATCTTCTTAACCCTCTACCACAAGGCCCATGGAACGGGCAGAACCAGCGATCGTACGCACGGCGGCGTCCAGGTCGGCGGCCGTCAGGTCAGCTTCCTTCGCCTTGGCGATCTCTTCCAGCTGCTTGCGGGTCACCTTGCCCACCTTGTCGGTGTTCGGGCGCTTGGAGCCCGAGCTCACGCCAGCGGCCTTCTTCAGCAGCGTGGTGGCCGGGGTGCTCTTGGTGATGAAGGTGAACGTACGGTCCGAATAGGCCGTGATGATCACCGGAACCGGCAGGCCCGGCTCGAGCTTCTGCGTGGCGGCATTGAAGGCCTTGCAGAATTCCATGATGTTCAGGCCACGCTGACCCAGCGCGGGACCGACCGGCGGCGAGGGGTTGGCCTGACCGGCCTTCACCTGCAGCTTGATGTAACCAATTACTTTCTTTGCCATGTGAATACTCTCCGGGTGCTAGCGCCTTGCGACCACAGGCTCCCCATCGGACCGGGAATCTCGCGTCCCGGCATCGCGTTTTTGAATTCATGCAGAAGGCCACCTCGCGGCGGCCCTTTGCTTTTGCCAGCTTCCTGGCAGGAAGCCGCGCACTATATCAGATTTTCAGGCCGCCGCGTGAACAGGCGCGACCGTCGGATCAGGTGGCCTTTTCGACCTGGCCGAACTCGAGCTCGACCGGGGTGGCGCGACCGAAGATCAGCACCGAGACGCGCAGGCGGCTCTTCTCGTAGTTGACCTCTTCCACCACGCCGTTGAAGTCGTTGAACGGGCCTTCGGTGACGCGGACCATCTGGCCCGGCTCGAACAGCACCTTCGGACGGGGCTTTTCGACACCTTCCTGAACGCGGTTCAGGATGGCCTCGGCCTCGTGATCGGCGATCGGCAGCGGACGATCGGCGGTGCCGCCGATGAAGCCCAGCACCTTGGGCGTTTCCTTGACCAGATGCCAGCTTTCGCTTTCGATCCGGGGAATGCCGTTCTCTTCGTGCGTCTCGATCTGGACCAGGACGTAACCGGGGAAGAACTTGCGCTCGGAACGGCGCTTCTGGCCGGAACGCATTTCAACCACTTCCTCGGTCGGGACGAGGACGTCACCGAAGAATTCCTGCTTTTCCTGACGCTCGATGCGGCCGCGCAGGTCCTGCGCCACCGACTTTTCGAAGCCTGAATAGGCGTGAACGACATACCAACGCTTCACAGGTTTCTCCTTATCGACCCAGGAACAACTGGATCGCTTTCTGAATCAAGAAATCAAAGCCGCCGAGCAGCAGGCTGAGGATGATCACCACGACCATCACCACCCAGGTCATGCGGATGGCTTCCTGGCGCGTCGGCCAGACCACCTTGCGCAGCTCGAAGCGGGATTCGGAAAGGAACTCACGGGTGTCACGACCCTTGGCGGTCAGCATGAACACGCCGAAACCGGCAGCAAGGCCGATGGCGACACCCAGGCCACGCAGGGGGCCGGACCAGGCATTCTGGGCCGCATGCTCGGGCATGCCGAACCAGAACCACGCAAAAAGACCCGCAAGTGCCAGGAGCACTGCGGCGGCGTATTTGACGATGTCACCCCCGGTGGAGGTGTCCTTGGAATGCTCGATCTTGCTGTTCATCCGGCTCTGGCTGCTGAGGCGGCATGGCCGCTGGAAGGGAGAAGTGGCACGCCAGGAGGGACTCGAACCCCCAACCTGCGGTTTTGGAGACCGCTGCTCTGCCAATTGAGCTACTGGCGTACTGAAAAAACTGCCTTCCCTGAGACGGCGAAGGCGGACCGAGGTTCCCGGCCCGCCGTTCGCGAGACCGGCAGCGCTGTGCTGCCGCCGGTAGTGCAGATTACTTGATGATCTTGGAGACCACGCCGGCGCCGACGGTACGGCCGCCTTCACGAATCGCGAAGCGCAGACCTTCATCCATGGCGACCGGGTTGATCAGGGTCACGACCATCTTCACGTTGTCACCCGGCATCACCATCTCGACGCCTTCCGGCAGCTTGGCGGCGCCAGTGATGTCGGTGGTACGGAAGTAGAACTGCGGGCGGTAGCCGTTGAAGAACGGGGTGTGACGGCCGCCTTCGTCCTTCGACAGCACGTAGACTTCGCCTTCGAACTCGGTGTGCGGCTTGATCGAACCCGGCTTGCACAGCACCTGGCCGCGCTGGACGTCGTCACGCTTGGTGCCGCGCAGCAGCAGACCGGCGTTGTCGCCTGCCTGGCCCTGGTCCAGCAGCTTGCGGAACATTTCCACACCGGTCACGGTGGTCTTCTGGGTGTCACGGATACCGACGATTTCGATTTCTTCGCCGACCTTGATCACGCCGCGCTCGATACGACCGGTCACCACGGTGCCGCGGCCCGAGATCGAGAACACGTCTTCCACCGGCATCAGGAAGGTCTTGTCCACGTCACGTTCCGGCAGCGGGATCCAGGTGTCCAGCGCCTCGACCAGCTTGATGATGGCCGGCACGCCGATCTCGCTCTGGTCGCCTTCCAGCGCCAGACGGGCCGAGCCCGAGATGATCGGGGTGTCGTCGCCCGGGAAGTCGTACTTGCTCAGCAGCTCGCGGACTTCCATTTCGACCAGTTCCAGCAGCTCGGCGTCGTCCACCATGTCGGCCTTGTTCAGGAACACGACGATGTACGGCACGCCGACCTGACGCGACAGCAGGATGTGCTCGCGGGTCTGCGGCATCGGGCCGTCAGCAGCCGAACAGACCAGGATCGCGCCGTCCATCTGGGCAGCACCGGTGATCATGTTCTTGACGTAGTCAGCATGGCCCGGGCAATCGACGTGGGCGTAGTGACGGGTCGGGGATTCGTATTCGACGTGTGCGGTCGAGATCGTGATGCCACGGGCCTTTTCTTCCGGCGCGGCGTCGATCGAGGAATAATCCTTGAACTCGCCACCGAAGCGCTCGGCACCGATCTTGGTCAGTGCGGCGGTCAGCGTGGTCTTGCCGTGGTCGACGTGACCGATGGTGCCGACGTTGACGTGCGGCTTGGTGCGCTCGAACTTACCCTTGGCCATGGCTGCTTATCTCGAAATCGTCTGAATGGTGGCACTAAGATGGTGCTCACGAAAGGAATCGAACCTTCGACCTCCTCCTTACCAAGGAGGTGCTCTACCGACTGAGCTACGTGAGCGAGTTTTGAATTATGGCACGAATTTGAATATATTCAAATCCATTCAATGGAGCGGGAGACGGGGATCGAACCCGCACCATCAGCTTGGAAGGCTGAGGTTCTACCATTGAACTACTCCCGCATCGGAAGCTCTTGCCACAACTTGAAACTGCATGAAACTGGTGGAGGGAGGTGGATTCGAACCACCGAAGGCGTAAGCCAGCAGATTTACAGTCTGCCCCCGTTGGCCGCTTGGGTATCCCTCCTTACCACCCTGTCCCGTGGCGCCGAAGCGTTTTCGGTGTGGGGTGGAAGAGCCGTGAATTTTGGGGGTGAATGCGGGTTCTGTCAACAACCTTTTTGAAATTTTTCACACCAATCGCAATTTGCCCTGACAACGCGGGCTATTGGCCCGGAAGCGTCAGCGTTTCGTCCGCGAAGATCGCCACGTGCGGCACGCCGTCGGCACCAATCCAGCCGCGATACATGCCCTGCGTATTGAACGGCGTGGCGGCACGGCCATCGACCCCCAGCACGATCGCACCACCATCGCCGCCCAGCGCGGGAATGCGCGTATTGATCACCTCGCGCCCGGCCTCTTCCGGGCCCTGCTTCAGGTACTGCATGCGCGCGCAGATGTCGTACGCGGCGGCCGTGCGGATGTAGTACTCGCCCCATCCCGTGCCGGACACCGCACAGGTGGCGTTTGCGTAGGTACCGGCGCCGATGATCGGTGAGTCGCCCACCCGCCCGTAGCGCTTGTTGGTCATGCCACCAGTGGAGGTGCCGGCGGCCAGGTGGCCCTGGCTGTCCAGCGCGACGGCGCCCACGGTGCCGAAGTGGCGGGCCGTTTCCAGGTCGGCATGGGCCTGACCGCTGGCCTCCTCCTTCAGCGCCTTCTGCAGCTGCTGCCAGCGCTTTTCGGTGCGGAAGTAGGACGGATCGACCAGCGCGATGCCCTGGCTCGCGGCGAAGGTCTCGGCGCCCTGGCCCACCATCATCACGTGCGGGGAGTGCTGCATCACCGCTTCGGCGAGGAGGATCGGGTTGCGCACGCGCTGCACGCCGGCCACTGCGCCGGCCTTGAGGCTGGCGCCGTCCATCAGCGCGGCATCCAGTTCGTTGCGCCCGTCATGGGTGAACACCGCGCCCTTGCCGGCATTGAAGGTCGGATCGTCCTCGAGCACGGTGATGGCGGCGGTGACCGCGTCCAGCGCCGGCTTGCCGGCCGCCAGCGCCTGGTGGCCCTTGATGAGCGCCTGGCTCAGGGCCGCGCGCGCGGCCTTTTCCTCGGCCGCCGAGAGATCCTTGCGCTGCACCCCTGCCCCACCATGGATGACTAGCACCGGTTCGGCGGCCAACGCGAGGGGGCTGAGCAGGCACAGGGACAGCAGGAGAGCGGATCGGCGGGACATGGCGATGACCGGGGTGGGTGAACCCCCATCATGCCCGCGCCGCACGCCCGCCTGCATCGGCCGAAAGCCATGCAGGTCGGGGACCGGGGCCGAAAATCGGCTTCAGCGCATTCCTGAAGATGAGGCAGTGGTGAACGGCATGAAAAAGGCGTTAAATGCGCGCCGTCCGTTCACCGAATGTGAATGGGGGTCGCGGCCTCCCCTGAGGCCTACTTTCTTGTTGGGAATTCTCATGCGTAAACAGGCGATGGCGTGGTCGATCCAGCTGGCGTTGATGGGTGTGGCCGCAACCGCGGCGGCGCAGGCCCCAGCCCCCGGGGTGCAGCAGCTGGACACGGTGCAGGTCACCGGCTCGCGCATTCCGCGCGCGCAGGTTGAGGGCCCGGCCCCGGTCACGGTGATCACCGCCGAGCAGATCCAGGCCAGCGGCTTCACCAGCGTGCCGGACGTTCTGCGTTCGATGACCCAGAACGGCGGTGAGACCCAGAGCCAGCAGTCCGCCAGCGGCGCCGATTTCTCACCGGGCGCGCAGCAGGTCGACCTGCGCGGGCTGGGGCCGAACCACACCCTGGTGCTGGTCAATGGCCGCCGGATCGCCGACTTCCCGATGCCGTTCCAGGGCCGCAGCAACTTCACTGACGTTTCCAACATCCCGCTGGGCATGATCGACCGGATCGAAGTGCTGACCGGCAGCGCGTCGGCCATCTACGGCTCGGACGCGATCGCCGGCGTGGTCAACTTCATCCTGAAGAAGCAGGTCGATGGCACCACGGTGGACGTGCGCATGGGCACCACCACCGAGGGCGGTGGCGAGTCGTTCGACATGAGCATCGCCAGCGGCTTCGATTTGGGTAAGTTCAGCGCGGTATACAGCCTGGAGCTGCAGTCGCAGACCCCGCTGTGGGCCTATGAGCGCGCGCAGCAGGATTCCACCCTCGACGCCCCCACCGACAGCGCGCGCGCCGCGCGCCGCGCTTACCTGCGCACGGATTACAACGACGATTACCTGGACCCGGGCCAGGCCACCTGCGATGCGCTGGCCGGACAGAACAAGGGCAGCACCTACTACGCCGAGCGCGCGCGGTACGGCTTCTACTGCGGCAGCGACCGCTCGATCGGCTACGGCACGATCCTGAGCAAGCGCCGTGGCGCCAACGGCTACGCCTCGCTGCGCTACGGCTTCGAGAATGGCGCGGAGTGGTTCGCCGACGTACAGCTGGGCTACCACGACATCGCGCTGATGCGCGACGTGGCCCAGTGGGGGCTGATGGCGCCGGATGGCAACGAGGACGGCTACTTCCACAACCAGGCCACCGACCAGGTGGAGTTCTGGCAGCGCCAGTTCTCGCCGGAGGAAATGGGCGGGCTGAGCAACGGCATGATCCGCAGCACCCAGAAGACCTTCAGTGTCACCACCGGGTTCAAGGGCTCGCTGGACGCGGCCTGGGATTACGAGGCCTCGCTGAGTCATTCGCAGTACCAGTCATCGATCCGCTGGCCGCAGATCATCGCGGCCAAGGCCAACGACCTGTTCCTGGGCCCGCAGCTGGGCGAGGACGACGATGGCTTCCCGATCTACAACGCCGACCCGGCGCGCCTGTACCGGCCGCTGACCCGCGCCGAGTACGATTCGATCGCCGCACGCACCACCTACACGCCCAGATCGCGCACCGATACCGCCGCGCTGACCCTGACCAACGGCGAGCTGTTCGAGCTGCCCGGCGGCAAGGCCGGCTTTGCGGCCACCGCCGAGTTCGGCAACCAGTCCTACGCGCTCCATCCCGATCCGCTGGCCACGCAGTACTACTACTACAGCTGGAAGGATTCGGACGGCCATGGCAGCCGCAACCGCTGGGCCACCGCGGCCGAGCTGCGGCTGCCGCTGCACGACACGCTCAACGTGAGCGTAGCCGGCCGCTTCGATCAGTACCGCTACTCGGGCAACACGATCGGCAAGGCGACCTGGAGCGGCGGCATCGAGTGGCGGCCGATCGATTCGCTGCTGGTGCGCGGCTCGTACGGCACCGCGTTCCGCGCGCCGGACCTGCACTATGTGTATGCCGGCCCGGGCAACGATGAAACCAGCGCCAATGACTATTACGCCTGTGCGGTAGACGGTGCCGACGACTGCTCGGATTACGAAGAGAACCTGATCCGCACCCGCCAGGGCAACCGCCAGCTGGATCCGGAAACCAGCACGTCCTGGAGCGCCGGTCTGGTGTGGTCGCCCGCAGTGGGCCTGGACCTGTCGGTGGACTGGTTCGACATCGACATGCGTGACCAGGTGCAGGACATGGACGTGAGCACGATCCTGCGCGATGAGGCGGCCTGCCGCCTGGGCGACGCCGATGCCAGCTCGCCGACCTGCGTGGACGCCATCAGCCGCGTCACCCGAACCGACGACGGCCGCCTGTACGGGGTGCACGTGAGCCCGATCAACATCGCCCGCGAAACCACCCGCGGCATTGACGTGGGCCTGCGCTACCGCTTGACCACCGGCGTCGGTGATTTCATCCTGAGCGGCAACCACACCTGGGTGCAGCGCCATGATTTCCAGCAGTTCGCCGGGGACGTGGTGGACGACCAGTTCGCGGTCAACAGCGGCTTCGACATACCGCGCACCAAGACCAGCGCCAGCCTGACCTGGGAGAACGCGGCGTGGTCGACCACGCTGTACGGTTCGCGCCTGGGCAAGCTGCCGAGCTTCGACAGCTACGACCAGAGTTTCGACTGGGAAAGCGGCGACAGCCCGTGGATGAAGGCGACGTACCGCTACAACCTGTCGGTGCAGTACCGCTTCGACGACCATTCGCGCCTGTCGCTGTCGGTGGTGAACCTGTTCAACAAGATGCCGCCGAAGGATGCGACCTATACGTCGTACCCGTATTACGACGTGTCGTGGTTCGATACCGTCGGCCGCCAGTTGAACCTGCAGTACACGCACAAGTTTGGTGGGTCTGCGCTGTAAGGGCGGGATTGCCTTGGTTGCCGGGATTGCGTGGCGCCACGCTGCGCGGCGCTGCTGTTGGGGTGAGGCGAACAGCCGTTCTGCAACGATCGTCTGGCTTGGCGGGACGGTGCGGGTTTCCGGGGGACGCCGTGAACCCATCCATGGGGGCTTGTAGAAAACATCCATGTTTTCTACACCCCCGGAAACCCGCCCCGACCCGCCTTAGACGGTGTGTCGTTGCCATGGGAAACGCGGGGGACGGCCGTTGGCCGTCGATCATTCCGATCCAATTCATGCGCTACCGGACGTAGATACGTTCACGGCGGTTGTTTGGGAACCAACCCTACCGGCGATGCCGGAGCATGCCAAACAACGGGAATTCCGCTCCTTCCTTGGCCACCGGCCAACTGTCGGGGGCCGGCGGGGGTGGGTTTGCGGGACCGTAGAAAACATGGATGTTTTCTACGAGCCCCCATGGATGGGTTCACGGCGTGTCCCGCAAACCCGCACCCGACGGCCCAAGCCAGGCACGTTCGCAGCGCACGGCTGTTCGCCCAGATGCGAGAAGCAGCCGGGCAGAGCCCGGCGTCACGTCGATTGGATGCGGTTCTCCACAGGGGTCGTGGAGAGCGGTGGGAGTTAGCTGTGGACAAGCCTGCGTGAGCCCCGTGCCGCAATGGTTTCGAATGCATGGTGATTATTTGTCCATGCGGGCGGCGGGTTTTCCACATGGCGCGTGGAAAGGCATGGGAGTTTGCTGTGGACAAGTGCGGTGAAGCCTGTCGCGCAGCGCTTTCGGGGCGTGGCTAATTATTGTCCACGCCCAAACGCGAACGCCCCGCTCAAGGCGGGGCGTTGCGGACATCAACGGTCGGATCGATCAGACGTTGAAGCGGAAGTGCAGGATGTCGCCTTCCTGGACGCGGTATTCCTTGCCTTCCAGGCGCAGGCGACCGGCTTCCTTGGCGCCGGCTTCGCCCTTGTACTTGATGAAGTCGTCATACGCGATGGTTTCGGCGCGGATGAAGCCCTTCTCGAAGTCGGTGTGGATCACGGCGGCCGCCTGCGGGGCGGTGGCGCCCTTGCGCACGGTCCAGGCGCGGACTTCCTTCACGCCGGCGGTGAAGTAGGTCTGCAGGCCGAGCAGCTTGTACGCTGCGTTGATCACGCGGTTCAGGCCCGGCTCGCTCAGGCCGAGGTCGGCCAGGAACGTGTCGCGGTCTTCGTCGTCCAGCTGCGAGAGCTCTTCTTCGATCGCCGCCGAGACCGGCACCACCATCGCGCCCTCGGCCGCAGCGTGCGCGCGCACCGCTTCCAGGTGCGGATTGTTCTCGAAGCCGTCTTCCAGCACGTTGCAGATGTACATCACCGGCTTCAGCGTCAGCAGGAACAGATCGCGCACCAGCGCCTTCTCTTCCTCGTCCAGGCCCACCGAACGGCCCGCCTTGCCGTCGGACAGCGCAGCCTGCAGCTTCGCCAGCACCGGCTTGCGTGCCGCGGCATCCTTGTCGCCACCCTTGGCCGCGCGCTCGGCGCGGTTCAGCGCCTTTTCCACGCTGTCCAGGTCCGCCAGGGCCAGCTCGATGTCGATCGTCTCGATGTCCGAGATCGGATCCACCTTGCCTGCCACGTGGATGATGTCGCCGTGCTCGAAGCAGCGCACCACGTGGGTGATCGCATCCACTTCGCGGATGTGGGCCAGGAACTTGTTGCCCAGGCCTTCACCGCTGGCGGCACCGGCGACCAGGCCGGCGATGTCGACGAACTCCACGGCGGTCGGGATGACCTTCTGCGGGTTGATGATCGCCGCCAGTTCGTTCAGGCGCGGATCCGGCACGGGCACGATGCCGACGTTCGGCTCGATGGTGCAGAACGGGAAGTTGGCCGCGGCGATGCCCGCCTTGGTCAGCGCGTTGAACAGGGTCGATTTGCCGACGTTGGGCAGGCCGACGATGCCGCATTTGATACCCATCTTTGACAACCTCTGGGGTGGTAGGCACCGACCGTCGGTCGGTACGCCGTGGTTATTTCGGGGTGTGCAGGCGCTTCATCGCCTCACTGTAATCGCCACGCACGGCCAGCGGCAGTACGTCGATGGCGTCGTCGATGGCATGCCCGATCAGCACGTCATCGTCCTTGCTGGCACGGCCGAGCACCCATGGCACCACGCGGTCCTTGTGACCGGGATGACCGATGCCGATGCGCAGGCGGTGGAACCTGCCATGGCCGAGCAGGCGGATGGTGTCACGCAGGCCGTTCTGGCCACCGTGGCCGCCATCGAACTTGAGCCGGGCCACGCCGGGCGGCAGGTCCAGTTCGTCGTGCGCCAGCAGGGTTTCCTCGGGCTCGATCTTCCAGAAGCGCTGTGCGGCGGTGACCGACTTGCCACTGAGATTCATGAAGGTGGCGGGCTTGAGCAGCCACACCGGTTGGCCGGCGATATCGACCTTGGCGGTCTCGCCGAACAGCTTGCTGTCCACGCTCCAGCGCGCGCCGGCCTGTGCGACCAGGGCGTCAATGAAACGAAACCCGGCATTGTGCCGGGTCTGGGCGTGCTCGGGTCCGGGGTTACCCAGGCCAACGATCAATCGCAATCCTGTCATCGCTCTTCTTCATCGCTACCGGCGTCGTGCCGGTACATGCAGAAACGGCGCCTGCCCCGGGGGGACAGGCGCCGCAATCACTTACTCTGCAGCAGCCACTTCTTCGTCAGCGGCTTCGCCCTTGCCGTGCTTGGCAGTGACGATGGCGTCGTCGTGGTCCTTGCCCTGGGCCAGGGCAACGATCTCAACGCCCTTCGGCAGCTTGATGTTGGACAGGTACACCACGTCGCCAGCCTTCAGCTCGCCCAGGTCGACGTCGATCGACTCCGGCAGGTCCTTCGGCAGGCAGCTGACGGTGACTTCCTTCAGTTCGTGGGTGACCACGACGTCGGCAGCCTTGCCGGCCGGCGAGGTGTCTTCATTGAGGAAGTGCAGCGGCACCGAAGCGGTCAGGGCCTGGTTCTCATCCACGCGCAGGAAATCCAGGTGCATGATCAGCTGCTTGTGCGGGTGGCGCTGCATGTCACGCAGCAGCACCTTGGTGATCTGGCCGTCCAGGTTCAGGCTCAGGATCGACGAGTAGAACCACTCGTTCTGCTGGGCCAGCCAGGTGGCGTTGTGGTCCAGGCTGATGGCGACCGGTTCGGCGTTGCCACCGTACACGATGGCCGGGATCACACCGGCGTGACGCAGGCGGCGGCTCGCACCCTTACGCTGCAGTTCACGCTTGGTGACCTTGATTTCATGGGTCTTCGACATTTTGCTTCTACCAGTTGTTGCCTTGCCGGAGTGGCTTGGCGATGAAGGGCACGTCCGCGACCAGACGTCCCCGGGGCCCTGGCTGCCGTTGCCGGCGGCCAGGAAAAAACGAATCAATCCACGTACAGCGAGCTGACCGACTCGCCGAAGGCGATGCGGCGCATCGTTTCGGCCAGCATTTCCGCCACGCTGAGCTGGCGGATCTTGCTGCACACGCGCGCTTCTTCACGCAGCGGGATGGTATCGGTCACCACCAGCTCGTCGAGCTGGGAGTTGTTGATGTTGTCCACCGCCGGGCCCGAGAGCACGGCGTGGGTGCAGTACGCGGCCACCTTGAGGGCGCCACGCGCCTTCAGCGCCGCGGCGGCCGCACACAGGGTGCCGGCGGTATCGACGATGTCATCGACCATCACGCAGGTCTTGCCTTCGACGTCACCGATGATGTTCATCACGGTGGAGACGTTGGCGCGCGGACGGCGCTTGTCGATGATCGCCAGGTCGGCATCGTCCAGGCGCTTGGCGACGGCACGCGCACGCACCACGCCACCCACGTCCGGGGACACCACGATCAGGTTTTCAGTGCCGTAGGCGCGCCAGATATCGGCGAGCAGCAGCGGCGAGGCATACACGTTGTCCACCGGCATGTCGAAGAACCCCTGGATCTGGTCGGCATGCAGGTCCACCGTCAGGACGCGGTCGGCGCCAACGGCGCTGAACATCTTGGCGGCTACCTTGGCGGTGATCGGCACGCGCGAGGAGCGCATGCGGCGATCCTGGCGCGAGTAGCCGAAGTACGGCACCACGGCGGTGACACTGTTGACCGAAGCGCGCTTGAGCGCATCGATCAGGACCAGCAGTTCCATCAGGTTCTCGGCGCTGGGCGCACAGGTCGGCTGGATCACGAAGACGTCCTGCTTGCGGACGTTCTCTTCGATTTCGACCTGCACTTCACCATCGGAGAAGCGCGACACCAGCGCCTTGCCCGGTCGCACCCCCAGTTCCTTGCAGATGCTCTGCGCAAGGCGCTTGTTGGCGTTGCCGGAAAATACCAGCAGGTTCGGGTGATCTTGCATCATGACGGTCTCGGGCGGGAGCGATTGGCGGAGAACTCGGCCGCCGGCGCCCGAGGACGTCTGCGGTGACAACACCGCGGCCGTTCAACCGTGTCCGCGCAGCATGCGCATGGAACGCGGTTGGCGTCCGCAAGTGGCAGGGGCGGGAGGATTCGAACCTCCGAATGCCAGGATCAAAACCTGGTGCCTTGGGCCTCTTGGCGACGCCCCTGCATCAAAATCAATAACGCTCGAGTACATCAAGCAGTGGCGAGCGCTCCACGCCCGCAGCCACCCATGCCCGCAGTTCCTTCGGCAACCGCGCCAGGCCCTGCTCTGCAGCAGCGCGCGTGGCGAACTCGACGAAACAACCGCTTCCCGACCCGGTGAGTCGTGCCCGGCCAATCCTGTCCAACGCGATAAGCACTGCCTCGACGGCAGGTTCGCGACGGCGCAGTACCGGCTCGAACGCATTCCCGAGCAAAGACCCGGAAGCGAAGTCCGCTATTTTCGCTACTGGGGCGTCGCGCGTCAAATCGGGACTGGCAAAAAGTGCAGCCGTGGGCACGTGAACGCCGGGGTCGGCGATCACATACCAGGCCGGCGGCAGCGCCAGCGGGGTCAGTTGCTCCCCCACGCCTTCGGCCCAGGCGTTGCAGCCGCGCACGAAGACCGGCACGTCCGCGCCCAGCTGCAGGCCCAGGCCGGCCAGCGCGTCTTCGTCCAGACCCGTTTCCCAGAGCGCGTTCAACGCCACCAGGACGGTCGCCGCATCAGAAGAGCCACCGCCAAAACCGCCGCCCGCCGGAATGCGCTTTTCGACGGTGATATCCGCACCTTGCGCGACGTTCGCATGATTTTTCAGGAGGACCGCAGCACGCACGGCGAGATCATCGGCCTCGGCCACGCCCGGCACGGAGGGCCCCACACGACGCACCTGGCCGTCTTCACGCACCTGCAGCCGGACCCGGTCGCCCCAGTCCAGCAGCCGGAACACGCTCTGCAGTTCGTGGTAGCCGTCGGCGCGGCGGCCGGTGATGTGCAGGAACAGGTTGAGTTTGGCCGGGGCCGGAAACCACGGCCCGCCGGCGTTCAGGTCCAGCGCGCTCATGGGCTGCCGAGCACCCAGCCGTCGACCAGCAGGCGCACCTTGGCGTCGCCATTGACCGCCTCGATCCGCCGCGGCAGCACGGGGCGGTCGCCTTCGGCCGGGTACCAGTCCAGGAATTGGATGTCCCAGCCCATCTGGCGGACGCGGCGCGGCCGGCCTTCGGCGTCCCGATCGATCTGCTCGGCACCAGCCCCTTCGGCGACCAGGCCGCGCACCCATTCCGGCAACTGGTTGACCGGGATATCCCAGCCGGTGGCCTCCAGCAGCACCTGCTGCGCATCCTCGCCCTGGCGGGGCCCACCGTCCACGCCGTCCAGGCGCCCGCTGCGGTTTTCGCTGTCGCCGCTCAAGGTCCAGCTCTGCCGGGTGACCGGCGCGCTCAGCGACACCACGTATTGCCGCGCCTGCTGCTGCCAGTCGATGCGACCACTGCCGCCGTTGCGCCCCTTGCTGACCGCGACCCGGCCCTGGAACGACCACGCCGGCTGTGCGCGCAGCGCGTCCACGCGCGCGGCCTCTGCCTGCTGCGCTTCGGTGCTCACGGTGGTCACCACATCGGGGGCGGCCGGGGCCTTGCGCGTGTCCAGTGACACGCAGGCCGACAACGACACGGCCAGGACCGCCGCCAGGGCGGCCTTCACGGGAATCAGGTTCATACGCCGTATTTCTCGATCACGCGCTGCAGCGCACGGTTTTCCGGGTCGAGCTTGCGTGCTTCATCGAAGAAACGGCGGGCCTCGTCCTTGCGGCCGAGTACCCACAGCACCTCACCCACATGCGCGGCGATTTCCGGGTCCTTGGCCAGCGTCCACGCGCGGCGCAGCTGCACCAGCGCTTCTTCGTTGCGGCCCAGGCGATAGAGCACCCAGCCGTAGCTGTCGACGATGGCGGCGTTGTCCGGCTCGGCCACACGGGCACGGTCGATCAGCTCCAATGCTTCCTGGTAGCGCGTGGTGCGGTCGGCCAGGGTGTAGCCCAGCGCATTGAGCGCGGCCACGTTCTCCGGCTCGGTCACCAGGATCTTGCGCAGGTCCGCTTCGGCGCGCGGCACGTCATCGCGGCGCTCCCAGGCCAGCGCGCGGGCATACAGCAGCGCGTTCTCGTCCGGGTAGGCGGCCAGGCCCCGGGCCAGCGCGTCCAGCTCACCCGGCAGGTCATCGCCCCGCTGGCGCAGCTCGGCTTCGAGCAGGTAGGCATCGCGCCGCGCTTCGTCGTCGATCATGGCGTCGGACTGGATCGCGTGCACCCCGGCAAAGGCCTTGTCGGTCTGGCCCAGTTCGTACTGGGCGCTGGCCGCACGCAGGCGCGCTTCGGCGCGCTCTTCGCCGCCCGGCACGCTGAGGTACCAGTCCACCGCTTCGGCATGGCGTTTGAGGTATTCGGCGATCTTGCCCAGCAGCAGGCGCTGCGCCGGATCCGGCCTGGTCGCCTGCTTCGAGAGATCGGTATACAGCGCCAGCAGCGCCACATCGTCCTTCTGCTTGGCCAGCAGCGAGGCGCGCATGCCCCAGGTCTGCACGTTCTGCGGACCGACCGCGAGCACGCGCTCGGCCGATGTCGCATCGCCCATGGCGTCGTAGGCGATGGCCACGGCATTGCGCAGCTCCGGGTCTTCGGCGGTGCGCGGCTCCACCGAATGCAGCGCCGCCAGCGCGTCGTCGGTCTTGCCGGCCTGGAACATCAGGCTGGCATTGAGCAGCGCCACGCGCGGCTCACCGGGGAAGCGGCGCACCACTTCATCGACCATGCGCCGGGCCAGCTCGGGCCGGTCCATGCGCATGGCCAGCCGGCCGAATTCCTGCCAGGGCTCGAGCTGGTTGGGGATGGCGTTGTCGTCGACCAGCCGGCCCAGCACATCGGCGGCGGCGGCCGGGTCGCGGCCCCCACCGACCAGCGCGGCCAGTGCGAACTTCCAGCCGCGCGGGTCCGGGTCACGCAGCAGGCTGGCCAGCTCGGTCCGCGCGCCCTTCACATCGCCCTTGCGCAGGTCCAGCGCGGCCGCAGCGCTGCGCATGGACAACGAACGGGGCGCACGCTTCTCCCACAGGGCCAACGCGCGGGTGGCGCGCTTGTCATCGTCGGCGAGCATGGCGATCCGGGTGGCGCGCTCGGCCAGGCCGGCGTCGTCACGGCCCGCCTCGGCGGCCTCCAGGTACCAGCGCGCGGCCTCGGGCAGCTTGCCGGCCTGCAGCGCGAACTCACCGGCCATGACCGGGGTCAGCGACGCCGGTTCGGCCGTTCCGGCCTTGCCAGCCGGTGCAGCCGGGGCCGCCGCCAGGGCGCTGGCGGTGAACAGGGACAGCAGCAGAACGCTGGAGATGCGAATCAATGCGGGCATCGGGGGCTTCTGGCCTTAAAATGACGACTTGAATGGCCAGCAGCTTATCGCAAGCAACTGAACAATGACCCTGTGGGTGCTCGGACTGAATCACCAGACCGCGCCAGTGGAACTGCGCGAACGCGCGTCCTTTGGCGGCGACGCCCTGCCCCAGGCATTGGCGTCGCTGCGCGATACCCCACAGGTGGCCGAGGCGGTGCTGCTGTCCACCTGCAACCGCACGGAGCTGTATGCCGTGGCCGAATCGGGCGAGGCGCTGGCGCAGTGGCTGGAGTCGCACGCCGGGCAGCTGCACGGTTACCTGTACCAGCATGCCGATGCCGATGCGGTGCGCCACCTGTTCCGGGTCGCCACCGGGCTGGACTCGATGGTGCTGGGTGAGCCCCAGATCCTGGGCCAGGTGAAGGATGCCTGGGCGACCGCGCGCGACCATGGCCTGCTCGGCCAGCGCCTGGATCGCTTGTTCCAGCAGACCTTCTCGGTGGCCAAGCGCGCGCGCACCGATACCCGCGTGGGCGCCAACCCGATCTCGGTGGCCTCCACCGCAGTGCGCCTGGCGCAGAACTCCTTCGCGCGGCTGGAAGACTCCACCGTGCTGCTGGTGGGCGCCGGCGAAACCATCGAACTGGCCGCCCGTCACCTCAGCGAAGGCCGCGTACGCCGGCTGCTCATCGCCAACCGCACCCTGGCGCACGCGCAGGAGCTGGCCACCCGCCATGGCGGCGTGGCGCTGCCGCTGACCGAGCTGGAACGCCACCTGGGCGAAGCCGACGTGGTGTTTTCGGCCACCGCCGCGCGCGAGCCGGTGATCACCAAGGCGCAGATCGCCGCGGCGCTGCGCTCGCGAAAGCACAAGCCGATGCTGCTGTTCGACCTGGCGGTGCCGCGCGATATCGAAACCGGGGTGGGCGAGCTGCAGGATGCCTTCCTGTACACGGTCGACGACCTGGAGCGCGCGGTGGAGGACAACCGCCGCAGCCGGCGTGAGGCGGCCGCCGAAGCCGAAGCCATCATCGAGCTGCAGGTATCGCGGTTCGTCGAGACCCTGCAGGCCAATGCGCACCAGGCGCCGCTGCGCCAGCTGCGCGCGTACGGCGAAGCCACCCGGGTCGAAATGCTGGACAAGGCGCGCCAGCAGCTGGCCCACGGCAAATCGCCGGAGGAAGTGCTGGAGCTGCTTGCGCATGGCCTGACCAACCGCCTGCTGCACCCGCCGACCGCCGCGCTGCGTGCGGCCGCGCTCAGCGGCGATACTGAATTGACCCGCGCCGCCGAGCGCCTGTTCCCGGCCAAGCCGGGCTACCAACACCCTGCCGTGAGCAACGATGACGCCGACCCTGCGCCGTAAGCTGGAAGCGCTGGCCGAACGCCGCGAAGAACTTGAACGCCTGCTGGCCGACCCGGACGTGGTCGGCGACAACGAGCGCTTCCGCAATTTTTCACGTGAATTCGCCCAGCTGCAGCCGATCGCCACTGCGCTGGCCGATGAAGCGCGGGCGTTGGCCGACCTGGCCGCCGCCGAAGCGATGCGTGCCGACCCGGACCTGCGCGAGCTGGCCGAGGAGGAAATCACCGCCGCGCAGGAACGCCTGCAGCAGCTGGACCATGACCTGGCGCTGCTGCTGGTGCCGCGCGATCCGCGCGACGACGGCAACCTGTTCCTGGAAGTGCGCGCCGGCACCGGCGGCGACGAGGCGGCGATCTTCGCCGGCGACCTGTTCCGCATGTACGCGCGCTATGCCGAACGCCAGGGCTGGAAGGTCGAGATCGAATCGGACAGCCCCGGCGAGCATGGCGGCTACAAGGAGATCGTGGCGCGCGTGGTCGGGCGCGGCGCCTATTCCAAGCTCAAGTTCGAATCCGGCACGCACCGCGTGCAGCGCGTGCCGGCCACCGAGTCGCAGGGCCGCATCCACACCTCGGCGGCCACGGTGGCGATCATTCCCGAAGCCGACGAGGTTGATGAGATCGTCATCAACCCGGCCGACCTGCGGGTGGATACGTTCCGCTCGTCCGGCGCCGGTGGCCAGCACGTCAACAAGACCGAATCGGCCATCCGCATCACCCACGTGCCCAGCGGCGTGGTGGTGGAATGCCAGACCGAGCGCAGCCAGCACGCCAACCGCGACAAGGCGATGAAGCGCCTGAAGGCGCAGCTGCTCGATGCCGAGCGCAGCAAGCAGGCGGCCGCCACCGCCGAAAGCCGCCGGCTGCAGGTCGGCAGCGGCGACCGCAGCCAGCGCATCCGCACCTACAGCTTCCCGCAGGGCCGGATCACCGACCACCGGGTGGAAGGGCTGACCCTGTACGACCTGCCCAACATCATCGCCGGTGAGATGGATACGCTGGTGGAGCGGCTGATCCACGAACACCAGGCCGATGAACTGGCCCAGCTGTCCGCCGGCGCGTGAGCATGGACCCGCAGCGCGAGCAGCTGCGCAGCGCAGTGCAGCGCCAGCCGCAGGACTTCATCGCCTGGGTGATGCTGGCCGACGCCGAGCTTGAGGCCGGTGACACCGCTGCCGGCGATCATGCCGCTACACGCGCGTTGCAACTGCGCCCCGGCCACCCCGAAGCGCTGGCCCGGCTGGGCCGCGCGCGCTGGATGCAGGGCCGCCATGGCGAAGCAGCCACGCTGCTGCGCCAGGCCGCCAACCTGGTCCCGGAGCACCCCGGCATCGCGCTGTGGCTGGGCCACGCGCTGGAAGACGCCGGCCAGCCCGAAGCCGCTGCCGATGCCTACCGCCAGGCGCATCGGCTGCTGCCCGGCGAGCCTTACATCACCGCCCAGCTGCTCAACTGGCAACGCCGGCTGTGCGACTGGCGCGAACTCGAACCGCTGTCCCAGCAGGTGCGCCAGGCCGTGGCGCAAGGCGCGGCGGTAGTGGAGCCGTTCGCCTTCCTCAGCGAAGACGCCAGCGCCGCCGAGCAGCTGGCGTGTGCGCGGCAGCGCGCTGCGGGCATCGCCGAGGGACTGCGTGCGCTGCCGCCCGCGCAGGTCCGCCGCGCGGGGCAGCTGCGCGTGGGTTTCCTTTCCAATGGCTTCGGCGCGCACCCGACCGGGCTGCTGACCGTGGCGCTGTTCGAGCAGCTGCGTGCGCTCGGCGCGCTGGAGCTGCATCTGTTTGCCCTCAACGCCGATGATGGCAGCGCGATCCGCGCGCGCCTGCAGGCCGCTGCCACCGCACTGCATGACGTGTCGAGCCTGCCGCACGCGGCAATCGCCGCGCAAATCCGCGCGACCGGCATCGATGTGCTGTTCGATCTGCGTGGCTGGGGCGGCGGTGGCGCGCCGGCGGTACTGGCGATGCGCCCGGCCCCGGTGCAGGTGAACTGGCTGGCGTATCCGGGCACGTCGGGCGCGGCGTGGATCGACTACGTGCTGGCCGATGACTACGTGCTGCCCGCCGCGCTGACGCCGGCCTTCAGCGAACAGGTCCGGCGGCTGCCCCGCGCGTTCCAGCCCTCGGACAACACCCGCGTGCTGGAGCCCGCGCCAGGCCGCGAGGCCTGTGGCCTGCCAGCGCAGGGCGTGGTGTTCTGCTGCTTCAACAACAGTTACAAGCTCAACCCGCGCAGCATGCGCCGCGCGTTCGCGGTGCTGCAGGGCGTGCCGGGCAGCGTGTTGTGGCTGCTGTCCGGGCCGGGCAATGCCGATGCGCGGCTGCGCGCGGCGGCGCGCGAGGCGGGGCTGGATCCGGCGCGGCTGGTGTTCATGCCCAAGCTGCCGCACCCGACCTACCTGGCGCGCTACCAGCAGGCGGACCTGTTCCTGGACACGCACCCGTACAACGCGCACACCACCGCATCCGATGCACTGTGGGCCGGCTGCCCGGTGCTGACCTGCCCGGGCGCGACGTTCGCTTCGCGCGTGGCCGGCTCGCTCAACCATCACCTGCAGCTGCCGACGATGAACGCTGCTGACGACCGCGTCTTCGTGGAGACCGCCATCGCGCTGGGCAACGACCCGCAGGCACTGGCAGCGTTGCGCGCCACCCTGGCCCAGCGGCGTTCGGACACCGGCCTGTTCGACATGGCCGGGTTCGCCCGCGACTTCAGTGCCGAGGTGCAGGCGATGGGGAGATTGCATGGCTGGCAGGATGCACACGCGGGCTGACACCCCACTGCGCTAGGCTCGGGTTTCTTCTGTCAGCCGGAATCCCGCACCGATGGGCAAGCTCAAGCGCAAGGCGTACCAGGCACTGCTTGAACCGATGCAGCTCGAACTCACGGCGATGGCGCGTTGGGCCCAGCACGCCGGGCAGCGCGTGCTGGTGCTGTTCGAGGGCCGCGATACCGCCGGCAAGGGCGGCGCCATCCAGGCCATCGCCGAGCACCTCAACCCCCGCCAGTGCAGGGTGGTCGCGCTGCCCAAGCCGACCGACCGCGAAAGTACCCAGTGGTACTTCCAGCGCTATGTGTCGCACCTGCCCGCTGCCGGCGAGATCGTGCTGATGGACCGCAGCTGGTACAACCGGGCCGGGGTTGAGCACGTGATGGGCTATTGCACCGAGGCCGAGTATCACGCGTTCCTGGCGCAGGCGCCGGTGTTCGAGAAGCTGCTGGTGGACGATGGCATCCTGCTGTTCAAGTACTGGCTCACGGTCGACCAGGTGCAGCAGGAGAAACGCTTTGCCGAGCGCCACGTGGACCCGCTCAAGGGCTGGAAGCTGTCACCGGTGGACCTCAAATCGCGCAGCAAGTACAGCGCGTATACCGAAGCGCGCGAGGCGATGTTGCGCGCCACCCATCGGGAAGAGGCGCCGTGGACGCTGGTGGACTTCAACGACCAGAAGCGCGGTCGGCTGGGATTGATCCGCAACCTGCTGGATCGCCTGCCCGATACCGGGGTGGACGATCCCATCCCGGACCTGCCGCCGTTGAAAGGCAAACTGCACGAAGAGCATTTCGGCGTGTTGAAACCGATCAACCTGTCACCTCATGACCCCCAGGTTGATTGATCCCCATCCTGATTGGCCCGTATGAATTCGTAGCGCCGGCCGTTGGCCGGACACCGCGCGCAGCGCGGCCCACGTATCCGCAGCTGGCAAAACGCGGCTCCGGTAATCCGTCCGACGCTTGGACGATCCGAAGCCGACTGTAGCGCCGGCCGTTGGCCGGCCGCTTTTCGTTCCGGCGCCATGAACGCCCGACAGACGGCTTCGGAACCTGTAAACCCCGGCGTGTTGGTCGCGAGCGTGGCGCAACCGTCTCCGGACACTTGGGCCGCGCTTCGCGCGGTGTCCGGCCAACGGCCGGCGCTACGAATTGTTACGTGGCGTCCGCGGATCGGGATCAATCAACCAAGGGCAGATCGTCAATGCACAATCGCTTCGATGTCCGCTGCGGTGACCGGGCCCAGGAATTCCTTGGCGACCTTGCCGTCCGGTGCGATCAGGTAGGTCAGCGGCAGGCCGCGCGGCACGGCGAAGTCTTCCGGCGGGTTGTAGGTGTCCACCAGCACGATCGGGTAGGTCACCGGCAGCTTCTGCAGGAACGCCTTCATCTCCTCCGGCTCGATGTCTTCGTAGGCCAGGCCGACCACTTCGATCTCCTCGCGCATGGCATGCAGTGCCGACAGCTCCGGCATTTCCTTGCGGCAGGGCGCGCACCAGGTCGCCCAGAAGTTCACCACCACCCATTTGCCGCGATGTGCGGCCAGGTCGTACGTGGTTCCGTCGAGGGCGGGCAGCACCAGGCGCGGCTGCGCCACGGTTTTGCGCTCCAGGTCGGGCGTGGCGGGGTCGGCGGCCGGGGCTGCCGGTTCTGCTGCGGGGGCCGGCGCCGGGGCGGCCGCTTCGGGCTGCGGTGCCGGCTTGTTGCAGCCGGCCAGGGCCAGCAGGCCGACGGCCAGCAGCAGGGGCTTGAAGGTCATGGGGTGTCTCCAGACGGGGAATAGATATCGCTGACGCGGCGCTTGAGCAGCTCGCGCAGCGGCAGCCGCAGGGCATCCAGCGCCGCCACCGAGGCGGTACCGAGGCTGTCGTCGCGGTAAGGCAGGTAGGCTTCCTTGACCGGAATGCGCAGCTGCGTCGATTCGTAGAGGTCGGCCAGGGTGAGCCTGTCCAGGTCGCGCGACAGCAGCCATTGGCCCTGTTCGTCGCGGCGCACCACCCGGATCGCTTCCAGGTCGCAGAGCATGCTCTGCAGCAGCGAGTCGGTCAGCATCGGCTCCAGCCCCAGGATCTCGTCTTCGTCCAGCCCGCGTCCGTCCATGCGCGCCTGGTGGAAGCGGCCGATCAGGCGCAGCAGGCCATACAGTTCGTAGCCGGTGGGCAGGCGCAGGTCGGCCGGCTGGTAGCGGAACGCGGCGATCGACGAGGCCAGCGAGGCACCCAGCAGCACCGAGACCCAGCACAGGTAGATCCACAGCAGCAGGATCGGCACGAAGGCCACCGTGCCGTAAAGCTTCTGGTAGGACTGGAAGCTGCCCAGGTAGGCGCCCATGGCCCACTTCACCAGCTCCAGCATCACTGCCGCGAGGATCGCGCCTGGAATGGCATGCCGCCACTTCACCGTGTGGTGCGGCACCACCCGGTAGACCAGCATGATGCAGACGAACTCGATCAGGATCGGCGCCAGCGTCAACGACGCATTGGCCAGCAGGCGGCCTTCACTGGTACCGAACAGCGGCAGCGCGAACACGCGGGCCGATACGGCCAGCGAGGCGGCCGCCAGCATCGCGCCCAGGGTCAGTACGGTCCAATAGACCAGGAAGCGGGTGAGCTTGGGCCGCGCCGAACTGACCCGCCAGATCTGGTTGAAGGTCTGCTCGACGCTGTTGAGGGTGATCAGCAGCGACACCACCAGCGCGATGAAGCCGGCGGCGGTGAGCTGCCCGGCACTGGCCGAGAACTGGCGCAGGTAGCCTTCGGCCGCGCGCGCGGCGTTGGGCACGAAGTTGGAGAACACGTAGTCGCTGAGCGTGTCGCTCCAGCGGTCGAACACCGGGAACGCCGAGAGCACGCCGAACACCACGATCGCCAGCGGCACCAGCGCGAACACGGTGGTGTAGGCCAGCGAGGCGGCGGCCTGGAACAGGCGGTCGTCGAGGAAGCGGCGCCACAGGAAGCGACCGAAGCTGGCGGTACGGGCGCGATCGCGCACGCGTTCCATCCACAGGTTGAGGGTGTCCAGGGGTTCCATCGTGGCAAGCGTACCTGAAGCCGGGTGGAGGCAATGCCATACTGCGGACAGACTGGACACAACGGAAGCGAGATGGCGGAGATCCTGGTGCTGTATTACAGCCGCGGCGGTTCGGTGGCGCGGCTTGCGCGTCAGATCGCGCGTGGCATCGGCGAAGTGCCCGGCATGAGCGCGCGCCTGCGCACGGTGCCGCCGGTGGCGGCGGTCACCCAGACCGCGCGCCCGCCAGTGCCCGATGACGGTGCGCCCTACGTGAGCGTGGAGGACCTGGCCGACTGCAGCGGCCTGCTGCTGGGCAGCCCGACGCGGTTCGGCAACATGGCCGCGCCGGTCAAGCATTTCCTCGACGGGCTCGGGGCCGAGTGGGTCAACGGCACGCTGGCCGGCAAGCCCGCCGGGGTGTTCACCTCCACCGCGTCGCTGCATGGCGGGCAGGAATCGACGCTGTTGTCGATGCAGGTGCCGCTGCTGCACCACGGCTGCCTTATCGTGGGCATTCCGTTCACCGAGCCGGCGCTGAGCCATACCACCACCGGCGGCACCCCCTACGGTGCCAGCCATGTGGCCGGCGCCGACGACAACCCGGTGCCGAGCGAGGACGAAGCGATCCTGGCGCGCGCGCTGGGCCGGCGCGTGGCCGATATCGCGCGGCGGCTGGGATGAGCCCGCGCGCGCAGAAGTGGACGTTGGCCACCGTGCTGCTCGCGTTGGCGGCGCTGTTTGCGGTGTGGTTCGCGCACGACCGGCACTGGCTGGCCAGCCAGCTGGTCTTCACCGCCCCGCCGCTGCTGTTGGCGCTCGGCGTGGTCACGGGGCGCGGCAAGGCGATGTTCTGGGCCGGGGTGCTGGCGCTGTTCTGGTTCAGCCACGGCGTGATGAGTGCCTGGAGCCACCCGGAAACCGCGCACTTCGCCTGGTTGGAACTGCTGCTGGCCCTGGCGGTGATCGGGGTCTCCAGCGCGCCTGGCCTGCGCCGGCGTTTCTCGAAGCGTTGAGCGCCTCGCGCGCGGCTGCGGGCGGGCGCCGGCAGCCGTATCATGGGCACCCAGCGCGGGTATTGCCGCGCGGTACCGCCCGCACTCCAGGAAGCCTGCAATGGAAGAACTACTGATCATCACCACCGGTGGCACGATCGACAAGATCTACTTCGACGACAAGTCGGACTACCAGATCGGCGATCCCCAGATCGGGATGATCCTGCGCGAGCTGGGCGTGACCTTCCGCTTCAACGTGATTCCGATCCTGCGCAAGGATTCGCTGCACATCACCGACGAAGACCGCGAGCTGATCCGCGCCACCATCGCCGCGCAGCCGACCCGCCACGTGCTGGTCACCCACGGCACCGATTCGATGGTGCAGACCGGCCGGGTGCTCAAGAGCATCCCCGACAAGACCATCGTCATGACCGGCGCACTCAGCCCGGCGCGCTTCCGTGGTTCGGACGCCGAGTTCAACATCGGCTGTGCGATCGGAGCGGTGCAGTCGCTGCAGCCGGGCGTGTACATCGCCATGAACGGCCGCATCTGGAACCCCGAACACGTGCGAAAGAACGTCGCTGCGAACCGGTTCGAAGACGCGTGACGCGGTAACCGCGTCACGCGTGGGGCGTGCCGACCAACGGTCGGCACCTACCTCCGGTAGCACCCGACCGTTGGTCGGGTGACCGATGACATCAATACTGCGCGGTCAGGGTCACGCCGGAGAAGGTGCTGTAGGCCTTCACCCGGACGTGCCAGGTCCCCGCAGCCGGGGCGGTGATCGTGCAGGTTTCGTTGTTGCCGCTCAGGTACGGGCGGCAGGTGTACACGGTGTCGGTGGGCGCGCTGCCCGAGCGCACGTACAGATCCGCATCACCCGTGCCGCCGGCGATGGTCACCTTCAGCTGCGAGCGGCCCGAGGGCACGGCCACGGTGTAGGCCAGCGATGCACCGCTGGAAGCACCCAGGCCGCTGACCGGCACGTTGTTCTGCAGCGTGCCGGTGCCCGGGTTCGGGTTGGTCCCGCCCAGCGCGGCGGTGACGGCCGCATCCGCATCGACGATGCCCGCGCCGCAACCGCCGCTGCAGGCGCCTGGCAGGGCCCGTGCGGTGTTCTTGAGCAGCGTCTCAATGGCTGCCGGCGACAGCGCGGTGGGCGCGACCGACTGCACCAGCGCGACCACGCCGGCCACGTGCGGGGCCGCCATCGAGGTGCCGTTGTACGACGCATAGGACGCAGCGCCCGGCACGGTGGTGCCGCTGTTGAGCGTGGACAGGATCGCCTGGCCCGGCGCCGAGACATCGATGCCGGCACCGTAGTTGGAGAAGCTGGCACGGGCGCCGGCCGAGGTGGTGGCGGCCACCGCGATCACGTTGGCGCAGTTGGCCGGCACCGACGAGGACACGTTGGTGTTGCTGTTGCCCGCTGCCACCACCACGGTGGTGCCGCGCGAGACCGCGCCGTTGATGGCGTTCTGGTAGGTGGTCGAGCAGGTGCCGCCGCCGCCAAGGGACATGTTGATCACTTCGGCCGGGTTGGCATTGGCCGGCACGCCGCTGACGGTGCCGCCGGATGCCCACACGATCGCATCGGCGATGTCGGAGGTGTAGCCGCCGCACTTGCCCAGCACGCGCACCGGAACGACCTTGGCGTTGTAGGCGGTGCCGGCCACGCCGGTAGTGTTGTTGGTCACCGCGGCGATGGTGCCGGCCACGTGGGTGCCGTGCCAGCTGGAATTGGAAGCCGGGTAGCCGGCGCCGCATTCGTTGGCGGCATACCAGTCGCCTTCGTCGTTGGCATTGTTGTCGCGGCCACCGCCATCGCGCGCCATCGCGGCATCGCTGATGAAGTCATAGCCAGGCAGGATGTTGGCGTTCAGATCCGGATGGTTGGTGATGCCGGTATCGATCACCGCCACCACCACGCCCGTTCCCGTGGCCTTGTCCCAGGCGGGGCGCACGTTGATCGAGGCGTTGCTGGTGCCGAAGTCCCACTGCTCGGACAGGCGGCTGTCGTTGGGCACCAGGGTGGCGTGCATCAGCTGGTCGACTTCGACGTACTCCACGTTCGGATCGGCGGCCAGGCGACGCATCAGCAGTTCCGATTCGGCGGCATCCAGCGGCCGGTCGGCCTTGACCACGGTCGGGCCGATGGCCAGCTGGCGCAGCTTCTGCAGGCCCAGCGCCCGCCCCTGCGCGGCAGGAACGGCCTGGGCGGCGGCCTTGAGCGAACTGGCCAGTGCGGTCGGGGTGGCCACCTCGGTGGCGCCGTCCTTGTACTTGACGATGAAACGCTGGTGGGTCGGGGCCGAGGCCAGGCCACTCAACTGCACGTCGCCGGCGAACGCCGGCGCCGCCAGGAGCAGGGTCGAAAGCACCGAACCACCGAGTACAACCAAGGCACGCTGACGCAAGCGCTGCGGATCATGAGACATCGGAATTCCCTTCAAGAGTGAGGAGCCGTCGAGGCGGCAAAGATCGGTCAGATCCGGCGCTGTGGAGCGGTGGCTTGGATCGAACCTGGAAGACGGATCGGCTTTCCCCTGCGAAACCGCCCGAACCCGGACGCTAGTGGTTTCGATTCGGCCCAACAATGTTTCAGCCCGCTTTCAGGCTTGTGAAAGTTTCGATCTGAGGACTTTTCGGGTCAACGGTTTGTGAATGTGAAGAAACTTCCCCGTGCCGATGCGGTCAGGACGGACGCAATTCGTGTCCTGCGTCACTGTCTTGCGCGTCATGGGCAAGACATTGCTTGCGCGTCAATGGGTTGGGTGCGTTTGGATCGTTCAGACCGGTCCTCGGCATCCGCCGCCCATGAAAAAGGCCCGCCTGTTGCCAGGCGGGCCTTGGGTATTCAACGCGCGTCGAACGATCAGCCGTCCAGGCGCACCAGCCAGCCGTGACGGTCCGGCAGGCGGCCGTACTGGATGTCGGTCAGTTCCTTGCGCAGCGACATGGTCACCTCGCCAGCCGGGGCGGTCAGGTCACCCACCGAGAAGCCCTCGCCCTTGAGCTGGCCGATCGGCGTGACCACCGCAGCGGTACCGCAGGCGAACACTTCGGCGATCTCGCCCGAGGCCACGCCCTGCTTCCACTCGTCGATGGTCACCTTGCGCTCTTCGACCTTCATGCCGCGGTCGCGCGCCAGTTGCAGGATGCTTTCGCGGGTGATGCCTTCCAGGATGCTGCCGGACAGCGCCGGGGTCACCAGGGTGCCGTCCTTGTAGACCAGGAACACGTTCATGCCACCCAGTTCTTCCAGGTACTTGCCTTCGACCGGATCCAGGAACAGCACCTGCGAGCAACCCTGCGCCTGCGCCTTCTGCTGCGGCAGCAGCGAGGCGGCGTAGTTGCCACCGCACTTGGCCGCACCGGTGCCGCCCTTGGCCGCACGCGCATATTCGGTGGACAGCCAGATCGACACCGGGGCCACGCCCTTGGCGAAGTACGGGCCTGCCGGGCTGGCGATAACGTAGTAGCCGGCCTTCTGCGCGCCGCGCACGCCGAGGAAGGCTTCATCGCCGATCATGAACGGGCGGAAGTACAGGCTGGATTCGTCGGCCGACGGCACCCAGCTGGCATCCACGGCGATCAGCTGCTTGAGCGATTCGACGAAGATCTCCACCGGCAGTTCCGGCAGCGCCAGGCGCTGCGCCGAACGCTGCAGGCGGCGGCCGTTGGCATCGGGGCGGAAGGTCCAGATCGAGCCGTCGGCATGGCGGTAGGCCTTGATGCCTTCGAAGATTTCCTGGCCGTAATGCAGCACCGCGGCAGCCGGGTCCAGCTGCAGCGGGCCGTACGGGCGCACGCTGGCGTTGTGCCAGCCGGTGTCCTTGTCCCACCGCACTTCCACCATGTGGTCGGTGAAGTGCAGACCAAAACCGGGGGCGGCCAGGATGCGTTCACGCTCCTCGCTGCTGCGCGGCTGGGCGGAACGGGTGGTGGTGAAGCTCACGGAAGACTGGGACACCGGAAATTTCCTGTTCTGGTTACGGGTTCAATTACAGCATGCCGGTTTCAAGGCGGGCGGCCTCGGACATCATGTGCTGGCCCCACGGTGGGTCGAATACCAGTTCGACATCGGCTTCGACCACGGTCGGGATCATTTCCAGCTTGCTGCGCACGTCATCGACGAGGATGTCGCCCATGCCGCAGGCCGGCGCGGTCAGGGTCATCTTGACGTCGACCTCGCGCTGGCCATCGTCCAGGTGCTTGAGCTCCACTTCGTAGACCAGGCCCAGGTCGACGATGTTGAACGGGATCTCCGGGTCGAAGCAGGTTCGCAGCTGCTGCCAGACGAGCTTTTCGACCTCCTCGTCGGAGGCGTCGGCGGGCAGTTCCAGCGGCGCGGGCGGTTCCTTGCCCATGGCGTCGCCGTCCTTGCCGGCGATGCGGAACAGATTGCCTTCGACAAACACGGTATAGCTGCCGCCCAGCGCCTGGGTGATGTACCCATAGCTGCCGGCGGGCAAGGTGACCGTTTCGCCCTGCGGGACCATGACGGCCTCGCAGTCGCGTTCGAAGTGGACGGGTTCGCTGCTACGGGAGTACATGTGGATCGATATGGGGTCGCGGCCGATTCCCGCAAGGCGCTCATTTTAGCCCAGTGGCCGGCCACGCGCCGGTCACCCCGCAAGCCGGTATCCTGTGGCGGACCAAAGGAAGAATGCATGCCGCCCACCTCTGCGCCCGCCAGGTCCGCCCACTGGCTCTGGCCCCCGCTGTTGTTGCTAGGAGTTGTCACGGCCACGCTGGCCTGGTTGTTCATCGCGCTGCTGAGCGGCCGCCAGGCAGGCTGGATGGCCGTCCTGGTGGCGCTGGAGCTGGGTTTCATGCTGCGCCTGGGCAACCTGCGCGGCGGCCTGCTGCGGGTGGCGTTGACCCTGCTGGGCACCGTGCTGGTGGCATTGGCAGCCAACTGGGGGATCGCTTCGGCCTACCTGGGTGGGTCGCTGGGACTGGATCCGTGGGAATCAGCGTTGCGGATGGGGCCGTTCATGGCGTTCACGTTGGTTCAGCTGGCCAACGGGGTGGCCGAATGGCTGTGGCTGGGGGTGGCGTTGGTCATCGGCTGGTGGATAGCGAGGTAACGTTCGGCGATTGCGTGGGCCGGCCAACGGCCGGCGCTACCGGTCGATTGATCCAGATCTCAATGGGCCCGTAACAATTCGTAGCGCCGGCCGTTGGCCGGCCCTGGCCCCCGGCGCCACGTGCGGTCAATGCCCTCCATCGAGGGCTTTGAGCTCGCTCACCAGCGCGCTGGCCGCACCGGCGCCATCGCCGTAGAGCATGCGGGCGTTGTCGGCGTAGAACAGCGCGTTTTCGATGCCCGCGAAGCCGGTGCCCTTGCCGCGCTTGATCACCACCACGTTGCGGGCGTTGACCACGTCCAGGATCGGCATGCCGTAGATCGGGCTGGCCGGGTCGGTGCGCGCCACCGGGTTGACCACGTCGTTGGCGCCGATCACCAGCACCACGTCGGTGGTGGGGAACTCGGGGTTGATGTCGTCCATGTCGGCGATCAGGTCGTAGGGCACGCCCGCTTCGGCCAGCAGCACGTTCATGTGGCCCGGCATGCGCCCGGCCACCGGGTGAATCGCGAATTTGACCTTGATGCCGCGTTCCAACAGCCGCTGCGCGAGCTCCCACACCTTGTGCTGGGCCTGGGCCACGGCCATGCCATAACCGGGCACGATCACCACGCGCTCGGCGAACGCGAGCATCGCGGCCACGTCGCTGGCCTCGATCGGCTTCTGCGCGCCGGTGATTTCCTGGGCCGTGCCACCGCCGCCGAAGTTGGAGAACAGCACGCCGCTGATCGGCCGGTTCATCGCCTTGGCCATCAGGCGGGTGAGCAGGATGCCGGCCGCGCCGACCATCATGCCGGCGATGATCAGCGCCTCGTTGCCCAGCACGTAGCCTTCGAAAGCGACCGCCAGGCCGGTGAATGCGTTGTACAGCGAGATCACCACCGGCATGTCGGCGCCGCCGATCGGCAGGGTCATCAGCACGCCCAGCGCCAGCGCGACCACGAAGAAGCTGATGATCGCCACCGGGCTCAGGGTCACTGCCGCCCAGATGCCCAGCACCACCATCGCCAGCGCAACCAGCAGGTTGAACGCCTGCTGGCCGGGGAAGGTTACCCGCCGGTCCAGCCGGCCATCGAGCTTGGCCCAGGCGATGACCGAACCGGACAGCGACACCGCGCCGATCGCCGAGCCGATCACCGCCAGCGCCAACACCGTGGCCGAGGGCTGGCGCGCGCTCAGTTCGGCGATGGCCTGCGCGCTCCAGTGGCTGGTATCGCGGTTGGCCAGGAACGAGAAGCGCAGCAGTTCCACCGCACCGATCGCGGCGGCCGACCCGCCGCCCATGCCGTTGTACAGCGCCACCATCTGCGGCATGTCGGTGATGGCCACCCGCTTGGCCGACCACCACGCCACGCCGGTACCGATCGCCACCGCAGCCAGGATCAGCGGCACGTTGTGCAGGTCGGGCAGGAAGAAGGTCGCCACCGTGGCGATCAGCATGCCCAGGCCGGCCCAGCGGATGCCGCTGCGCGCGGTCATCGGCGAGGCCATGCGCTGCAGGCCGAGCAGGAACAGGGTGGCGGCGACCAGGTAGCTCACCTGCACCAGCCACTGAAGCAGTTGCGCGGTGGTGATGTTCAAGGCGCCTTCTCCCCGGCGTCGCGCTTCTGGCTGGGCTTGAACATGTCCAGCATGCGTTCGGTCACCACGTAGCCACCGGCGGCATTGCCCGCGCCGAGCACCACGGCGATGAAGCCGATGATCTTTTCCAGCGGGGTCTGCGCATGGCCCAGCACCACCATGGCACCGATCAGCACGATGCCGTGGATGAAGTTCGACCCGGACATCAGGGGGGTATGCAGGATCACCGGCACCCGCGAAATGATCACGTGGCCTGCGATCGCAGCCAGCATGAAGATATACAACGCCACGAACCCGTCGCTCATTGCTGTCCCTCTTCCCGGCGGTCATCCCGTCCCCTGCATCATAACCATGCGCTGAACCGTTCTGCAGGGCGGTCAACCGATGCCGCGCTGGTGCGTTCTCACCGTATCCCCCCTGCGCGAGCGCTACCCTGTGCTGGTGAGCCCCTCCCTGCCGCCCCTGGCTGACGATGCCGATGCCGAAACCGTGTTGCCGGTGTCGCTGGATGCGTTCCTGGCCGGGATCGGCCCGCGCGCGTTCCGCTTCGCCGAGGCCGGGCTGCGCCAGCGCGACGACGCATTGGACGCGGTGCAGGACGCGATGCTGCGCATGCTGGCCTACCGCGACAAGCCCGCAGGGGAGTGGTCCCCGCTGTTCTGGAGCATCCTGCGCCGCCGGGTGGTCGACCTGCAGCGCCGCCGCGGCTTCCGGCTGCGGTTCTGGCGCAGCAGCGACGAGCTGGCCGGCGACCACGACATCGACTGGGCCGATCCTGGACCCGGCCCGGCCCAGGCCCATGAGCAGCGCGACCAGTACGCGGCGCTGGTCAGGGCATTGCGCGATCTACCTGCACGCCAGCGCGAGGCCTTCACCCTGCGCGTGCTGCAGCAGCTCGACGGCGCCACGACCGCAGCGGCCATGGGCTGCAGCGAGGGCGCGGTCAAAACCCATCTTTCGCGCGCCCGGCAGGCGTTGCAGCAGCACCTGGAGATTGAACTGTGAGCCGCCCCGTGCCCCCCACCCTTCCCGATGACGCCGCACTGGCGCAGCTGCACGCACATGCGGTGACCCAGCTATCTCCCGCCACGCTGGCGCGCCTGCGTGCCGCGCGGCATGCGCCGCAGCGGGCCCGCGCGCACGGCTGGTGGCTGGCCACCGCATGTTCGCTGGTGGTGGCGCTGGGCCTGGGCATCAGCTTCACCGCCCGACCGCCTGCGGTCACCCCGATGCAGGTGGCGGCCATGGCGGCGGATGACAGCAGCGACGTGCTCGACGAGAATCCGGACCTGTACCTGTGGCTGGGCGCCACCGACCTGGCAATGGAGTGAACATGAAACCGCGACTGACCCTGGCACTGGTACTGCTCTCGCTGAGCGCGGCCAGCGCCGCGCAGACCTCGACGCTGCCCGAGTGGGACAAGCTCACCCCGCAGCAGCGGGATGCGCTGATCGCGCCGGTACGCGACCGCTGGAACGACGCGCCGCCGCCACAGCGAGAGCGCATGCTGCAGCATGGCCAGCGTTGGCAGAGCATGACCCCGGAACAGCGCGAGCTGGCGCGGCGCGGCCGCCACCGTTTCGAGAACATGAGTCCGGAGCAGCGCGAGCAGGCCCGCGCGCTGTTCGCGCAGATGCGCGGCATGACCCCGGCCCAGCGCGATGCGCTGCGAGAGCGCTGGGGCAGCATGAGCCCGGAGCAGCGGCAGGAATGGCTGAAGGCCAATCCGGTCAAGGATCTGCCGCCGCGGTAGCGATATCAGTTCGCAATCCAGCGCGTTTTCGCCAGCAGCTCATCGTCCCAGTCAAACGCCACCGCGCCATCCTTCAGGAACAGCGCGACGAAGTTGTAGAGGTTGCGCGCATACATCTCACTGGCGTGCACCGCACCCTGGCTGGCCAGGTTGAGCGGGCCGTCCACGGTGACGCCGCCGACGTCGACGGTTTCGCCCGGCCGGGTGGCCTCGCAGTTGCCGCCGGTTTCAGCCGCCAGGTCCACGACCACGCTGCCTGGGCGCATGCCCTGCACCATCGCGCTGGTGACGATCTTCGGCGCGGGGCGGCCGGGCACGGCGGCGGTACAGATCACCACATCGACCAACCGCAGGTGCTCGCCCAGCCGGCGCTGCTGCTCGGCCCGCTCGTCGTCGGTCAACGGACGGGCGTAACCGCCCTCGCCCACCGCGCTGACGCCAAGGTCAAGGAACTTGCCACCGAGCGATTCAATCTGTTCGCGGGTCTCCGGGCGCACATCGAAGCCCTCCACCTGCGCCCCAAGGCGGCGCGCGGTGGCAATGGCCTGCAGGCCGGCCACGCCGGCGCCCACCACCAGCACGCGCGACGGCCGGATGGTGCCGGCGGCGGTGGTCAGCATGGGGAAGAAGCGCGGTGCCAGCTGGGCGGCAATCAGGGTGGCCTTGTAGCCGGCCATGCCGGCCTGCGAACTGAGCACGTCCATGGACTGTGCACGGGTGGTACGCGGCAGGCGCTCCAACGGAAATGCCTGCAGCCCACCTGACTGGATCACGCCGGCGCGTTCGGCGTCGGCCTGCGGGTGCAGCATGCCGACCAGGCTGGCACCGGATTTGAGCTGGCGCAGCCGCGCGGTTTCCGGCGGCTGCACGCACAGCACGATGTCGGCCTGGCCCAGGCGGGTGTCATCGGCGAGCTGCGCGCCGACATCCAGGTAGGCCTGGTCGGTAAAGCCGGCGCGCGTGCCGGCGCCCGGTTCGATCCACACGGCAGCGCCCAGCGCGATGTACTTGCGCGCCGTTTCCGGCGTCAGCGCTACGCGGCGTTCGCCCTGCGCGTGTTCCTTGACCCCCAACACCTCGACAGCCATGCATGTCCCCGAGCAGCGGTAAGTGGTGGGATCGTAACCCGATTGGCTGGTTTGGATGTCTTTCCGCTGGAAGCGCTGCCTTGAATCCGATGTCGCTTGGGTGCCGGCCGTTGGCCGGCAGCTTCATGCATTCAGGCGGACAGCCATTGCCTGACGGGTTACCGCGCAGGGCCGGCGGGTGCGGGGGTACGGGGGGCGCCGTGAACCCATCCATGGGGGCTCTTGCGAAACATCCATGTTTCGCAAAGCCCCCGTACCCCCGCACCCGCCGACCCTCCCGAATTCGGTCGGTGGCCATGGAAGATCAAACGCAGTTCCGATCATTTCCATGCGTTACCGCGCGCGGGCGTTACAACGGCAGTCGTTTGGGAACCGACCCTACCCTGCCCCATGTGATCCGCGTAGAGCCACGCCCTGCGTGGCTGATTTTTCCAGCCGCACGCGATCCACCATCGAGGGGAGGCCGGCGGGCAGCCCCTGTAGGGACTGTCAAAAACATGGATGTTTTTGCCAAGCCCCCAAGGGTGAAGGCGCACTGCTTGCGAGGCACTGCCTCGCGTGCGACTGAACGCACAGCCGCTGGCGGCTGGGCCGGGGCCCGGAGGGCGGTTTACGGCGTGTCCCGTAAGGGGCTGCCCGTCGGCCTCCCCGCCACGTAGCAACCGAAACGCTGCCTTTGACGTTGACGTTGCTGCAAGCGGCAACCTCAGTGAACCGTAGCGCCCTTGGTGTCCAGGCGATCGATCACGCCCTGCATGGCGCTGTCGAAGGCGCCGTCGTCGATGTGCGCGCGCAGGCGGCCGAGGCGCACCATGACCGCCAGTTCTTCCGGCGAGGCCACGCAGAAACGCACGCCGCGTCGGTTCACGAACAGCAGGCGCTGCGAGATCGGGCTGACCCAGGAAAGTTTGCCGGCCTGGACTTTGCCGTCCTTGTCGACGAAATCGAGCCAGCTGCCGATTTCCAGGCCGCGGAAACGGTCGGCATCGGCATTGTCGAAATCGGTGACGTCGACCTTGCTGCCCAGCTCCACGCCCGCGCTGTCCGCAGGCGGCGGCGTCGGCAGGACCACGTGGGGCAGCTCCGGCAGCGCGCGTTCCAGTTCCGGGCGCGATTCGGCAATGGACTGCAGCGTGTCATGCAGCGAATCGATCGCCGCGTTGGCGCCATCGGCGTGTACGCCGACACTGGCAAACACCTTGCGCAGCACCGGGTGCCATGCCTGCAGCCACGGCTTGCCGACGATCTGGCGCCGGGCTTCGGACACTTCTTCCAGGATCCCGTCCGCCAACGCGAGCGCCTCGCTCACGGAAGGGCCGTCGTCGCCTTCGCGCAGCACCGCCAAGGTGAGATGGTGCTGCCACGGCTGCCGCAGGAAATCGCCGATGGCCTGCGGCAGTGCCGTATCGGCAATCCGCCAGTCCAGTTCGGATGCCGCGCGGGTGCGCGCCACTTCCAGCTTTTCCTGGCCGCGCTGGGTCTCGGCCGCGCGGCGCTCGGCGATTTCGATGCGGCGGCGGTGCTGGGCCAGGAAGTCGCGGAATTCTTCTTCCAACGTCAGGAAGATGGCCAGGTTCTCGTTGAACTCGGCCACCAGCCGCTCGATGATTTCCTCGACCTTGCCCATCAGCACGCGCTCGGCCTGGCTCTCGCCGGTGTTGCCTTCGCAGGCCTCGGCCAGCGAATTGAGCAGCTTGCGCGCCGGGTGGGTCTTCTGCACGAACATGCGGCGGTCGAGCATGGCCACCTTCACGAAGGGCACCACCAGCCGGCCGATCAGCTCGCGCGAGCGACCTTCCAGGTCGCGCTCGTCCAGCATCACATCGAACAGCATGCCCACCAGGTCGATCGCATCTTCATCCTGCGGGTCCAGGCGCGCCTGCGCCGGGTCCACGCCGAGCCGGGTTGCCCCGGACAGCACTTCGCTCTTCAGCCGCTGCGCCAGCGATTCGCCGTCTTCGCCGATCGCCGCGCGCAGGGTCGCACTCGGCGTGGCCTGCAGCAGCGACAGCACCGACATCATTTCGCGCTGGCTCAATGGGCGCTGTTGGCCCACCGCCACGCTTGCGGCGGAGGTCGCGTCTTCGCGGACATGCCGGGTCTGCTGCAACAGCTCGTGCAGCGCTTCCAGCAACATGCCCTGGTTTCCGCTCATCCCGTCCGGGCCTTCGGCTGCATGGTCATGCGCGGCCTGCGCCGACTGCATGCGGCCACGGCTGGCCGCCCAGCGGTCGGCGAAGCGCCGTGCCCAGGCCGGGGCCGCACCGTCGTCGGCTGCGCCGCTTTCGGTTTCCAGAGCCTGGACCAGCTCGTCCAGCTCCTGCCGGGGCGTGGGCGTGGGCGGACGCGGCGCGGCGCGGCGCGGGGCGGCCATCTGCGGCATCACACCAGCAGCGGCGAGTTGTTCGTCGAGTTTCTCGTAACGCTTGCCGATCGGCGCGTGCAGGTCGCGCTCGCACAGCTTGATCAGCACCAGGCGCACTTCCGGCGCCAGTTCACAGTCTGCGAAGGCCTCATGGATGGCCACGCCGATGTGTTCGGGGCTGATCGGGTTGCTGTCGGCGTTCAGTTCCAGCCCGCCGGCAATCCAGCCCAGGCGGCGGTCAAGCCGGCCCAGTACCGGCTTCCAGTCGCGCAGCAGCACGGTGGCGAAGTTGCGCACCGCCAGCCGCGATTCCAGCACGTGCTCGGGGACCAGGCTGAGCCCTTCCCCGCCCGCACCGGCCAGCGTGGCTTCGGCCGACAGCGGCTCAGCATGCTCCAGCGCGTCCCAGGCCCTGGCCAGGTGCCCGCGGAAACCGGCCACGATGTCTTCACGGCGCCGACGCAGTTCACGCATGCCATCGAGGAACAGCAGCTGCGACGCGCCAGCGGTGCCGGCACGGTCGAACAGCACGTCGTCGAAGCGGGCGATCACGGTCGCGAACGACTCGGCCAGGCCCGGCAGGGCGGCCTCGCGTGCAAGCTTCAACAGCGCCGGGTCGCGACCCGGCTGTCCCGATACGTTGGGCGTGGCGATCATGCGAAAAGGCTCCCCACCCTCGCTGGTACAGAATGCAGCATGGATACAACAGGCACGGGCGTCCCCAAGACACCAGCACACGGATGGTAGGACGCCCCACCGGTCAGGGACAGTGAAACAGTCCGCACTTTGAACCTCATGACCCGGGTGCCGGCAGGCCTTGTATCGTAAGGCCAGCGCGGGTGGGAAGCGAGTACAGCGACGTGAAGGAGTGCCATTAATTAAGTGAGGTTCATCACGTTTTGTCGCAAATGGGCAGGAGATCGCCGGAAGACGGGTCACAAACTGCCCCGACTATAATCAGGGCCACCCCGAAGCCCGACAGAGACCCCATGCTCGACTCCCCTGCGCTGCAAGCCCTGGACGCCCGCCGTTCGGTTCCCGCCCTGCAACTGGGCGCGCCCGGACCGGACCCGGCCACCCTGCAGCGGATGCTGACCTCGGCCGTGCGCGTGCCCGACCACGGCAAGCGGGTGCCCTACCGCTTCCTGCGCATCGCCGGCGATGCCCGCCTGCAGCTGGGTGAGTTCCTGGCCCGGCGCAGCCGCGAGCGCGACCCCACTGCCTCCGATGCACAGGTCGAGAAGGACCGGCTGCGCTTTTCGCATGCCCCGCTGATCATCACCGTCATCGCCGCGCCTACGCCCAGCCCGAAGGTGCCGGAACTGGAGCAGCTGATGACCGCCGGCTGCGTCTGCTTCGTCCTGTTGCAGGCCGCGCAGGCGCTGGGCTTTGGCGCCCAGTGGCTGACCGCCTGGATGGCGTTCGACCCGGCCGTGCATGCCCACCTGGGCCTGGCCGAGCATGAGCAGATCGTGGGTTTCATCCATATCGGCACCCCGAAGACCGCCGTGCCCGAACGCGAGCGCCCTGATCCGGCCGCGCTGCTGCAGGACTGGGTGGGCTGAGTGCACACGCCTCTCTACCTGGTGGATGCCAGCCTGTACGTGTTCCGGGCCTGGCATTCGATGCCCGATGAATTCCAGGACCAGCAGGGCTGGCCGACCAACGCGGTACATGGCTTTGCCCGCTTCCTGCTCGACCTGCTGGAGCGCGAGCGCCCACAGCACATCGCCATCGCCTTCGACGAGGCGCTGGACAGCTGCTTCCGCCACACCCTCTACGCTGCCTACAAGGCCAACCGCGATCCCGCGCCCGACGCGCTGCGCCGCCAGTTCGCGCACTGCAAGGCGCTGTGCAGCGCGCTGGGCCTGGCCGTGCTGGCCCACCACGAGTACGAGGCCGACGACCTGATCGGCAGCGCGCTGCATGCGCGCCGCCCGACCGGCATGCGCGGGGTGATCATCTCGGCCGACAAGGACCTGTCGCAGCTGCTGTTCGAGCATGACGAGCAATGGGATTACGCCCGCAACCAGCGCTGGGGCATGGCCGGGGTCAAGGCCCGCCACGGCGTGCATGCGCACCAGATCGCCGATTACCTGGCACTGTGCGGCGATGCGGTCGACAACATTCCCGGGGTGACCGGCGTCGGCGCCAAGTCGGCCGCCGTGCTGCTGGCCCATTTCGGCAGCCTGGACACCCTCTACGAGCGGCTGGACGAAGTGCCGTTCCTGCGCCTGCGCGGCGCCGCCCAGATGGCGGTGCGGCTGCGCGAGCAGCGCGAGCATGCGCTGCTGTGGCGGCAGCTCACCACCATCGCGCTGGATGCACCGCTGGATGCGGCGCAGGGCGATTTCAGCCGCTCCAGCGCCGATCCGCAAATGCTGCAGGGCCTGTGCGAGGCGCTGCGCTTTGGTCCGCTGACCCGGCGCCGGCTGTTCAACGCTGCCGGCATTCCCGATATTTCTCCTCCCGCCAGCGAGTTCGCATGAACCCCAACACGCAAGCCCCGAAGGTCGTCTACGAAGGCAAGTACCAGCGCATGGTCGTGCGCGGCTTGTGGGAGTACAGCGAACGCACCCACGCCGGCGGACTGGCCGCGATCATCATCGCCGTCACCCCCGACGACAACGTGCTGTTCGTCGAGCAGTTCCGCGTACCGCTGCAGGCCAACACGATCGAGATGCCGGCCGGCCTGGTGGGCGATATCGACGCGGGAGAATCGATTGAAGACTCGGCCGTGCGCGAGCTGGAAGAAGAAACCGGCTGGACCGCCGAGCATGCCGAAGTGTTGATGATCGGCCCGACCTCCTCCGGTGCCAGCAGCGAGAAAATCGCCTTCGTGCGCGCCACCGGCCTGCGCAGGGTCGGCGAAGGCGGCGGCGATGCCAGCGAGGACATCACCGTGCATGAGGTGCCGCGCGCCCGCGCGGCGGCCTGGCTGGTGGAGAAGATGGGCCAGGGCTACCAGCTGGACGCGAAGTTGTGGGCTGGGCTGTGGATGATCGAGCACCACCTGGATGGGACCGCACGTGGCTGACTCCCGCGCGCTTCCGCTGGCGGCCGCGCCCCTGCTTGGCGCGGAGGATCCGGCACCGTTCACCGTGCTGCATCCGGCCGGGCGTTCGGCGTATGTGCTGATCGCCGACCACGCCGGCCAGCAGGTGCCGGGGGTGCTGGCGAACCTGGGGCTGCCGCAGGTCGAGCGCGACCGCCATATCGGCTTGGACATCGGCATTGCCGGGGTCACCCGCGAACTGGCGCGGTTGCTCGACGCGTGGGCGATCACCCAGACCTATTCGCGGCTGGTGATCGACTGCAACCGTCCGTTGGCGTCGCCGACGCTGATTCCCGAGGTCAGCGACCATACCGTTGTGCCGGGCAACGCCGGGCTGTCGGCCGCGCAGCGCCAGCAGCGCATTGATGCGATCCACGCGCCCTACCATGCGCGCATTGCCGCCGAGCTGGATGCACGCGCCGGGCAGCAGCGCCCGACGCTGCTGGTGATGATGCACAGCTTCACCCCGCGCATGAACGGTGCGGACCGGCCGTGGCATGCCGGGGTGCTGTACCACCAGGACACGCGCCTGGCGCATGCGCTGCTGCAGGCACTGCGCGACGAAGGCGACCTGGTGGTGGGCGACAACGAACCGTACTCGGTCAGCAGCACCAGCGATTACGCGGTGCCGGTGCATGGCGAAGGCCGCGGGCTGCTGCACGTTGAGCTGGAAATCCGCCAGGACCTGATCGCCGATGCCGCCGGTCAGCGCGCGTGGGCCGAACGCTTGGCACGGGTTTTCACCGCGCTGGACGTTACCGCGCGGCCAACTCCGTAACCGGCACGGCGGCGCCGGTTTTCTCCGGGCGCAGCCACAGCGCTACGGCCACGCCCAGCAATGCGAACAGCGCCGCGCCGTACTGCGCATGGACCAGCCCCTGCAGTGCTTCGGGGCTGGTTCCCAGCGCGCTGGTGCTGCGGTTCGCATTGGCCAGCATCACCAGCAGCGCCAGGCCCAGTGCGCCCCCGATCTGCTGCGCGGTGGCGGCCATGCCCGAGGCCACGCCCTGCTGCGTGGCCGGCACGCCCTGCCCGGCCACGATCCACATTGCCGTCCAGGTCATGCCCTGGCCGATGCTCAGCACCACGATCCCCGGCAGCAGCGCCCAGTAAGTGGCGCCATATGGCAGCGCCACCGCCACCGCGCCGATGCCGATCGCGCCGGCGGCCATGCCCAGCGCCAGCACCTGGCGCGGCGAACGCCGGCGCAGCATCCGTTCGCTGATGCGGATGCCGAACGTGCACACCAGCGTGGGTGGCAGGAACGCCAGGCCGGCCTGCAGCGCGCTCCAGCCGTAGCCATCCTGGAAGTACAGCGCCAGGAAGTAGTACTGCACGCCGAAGCTGCTCATGAACACCATCGTCAACAGCATGGCAGCGCGCAGGCTGCGCAGGCGCAGCAGCGAAAACTGCATCAACGGGTCGCGGCTGCGCTGTTCGATCGCCACGAAGGCGGCCAGCAGCGCCGCGGAGGCCAACAGGCAGCCCAGCGTGCGCGGCGCGGCCCAGCCCCACTCCGGCGCCTGCACCAGCGTGGTCACCAGCAGGCTGCCGCCCAGCGTGACGGTCAGGCAGCCGGCCAGGTCGAACGAGCGGCCGCGCAGCTTCGCCGCATCGCGCGGCAGCCACCAGCCTGCCAGCAGCGCGCAGGCGCTGGCGAAGGGCACGATCACCAGCAGCACAGACGACCAGCCGAAGCTCTGGGTGAGCACGCCACCGAGCAGCGTACCCAGCGCCAGGCCGCCGGCGCTGGCCATCGACCAGATCGCCAGCGCCCGGTTGCGCGCTGCCCCTTCGGCGTAGAGCGTGCTGATCAACGACAACGTGGCCGGGAACAGCAGCGCTGCGCCGATGCCCTGCACGGCGCGTGCGGCGATCAACACCCCACCGCTGCTGCTGAGCCCACCCACCAGCGAGGCCAGGGCGAACAGCGCCATGCCGCTGCGATAGACCCGGCGCCGGCCGATCAGGTCGGCGGCGCGACCGCCCAGCAGCAGGCAGCCGCCGAAGGCCACGGTGTAGGCGCTGACGATCCACTGCAGCTGCTGGGCGTTGATGCCCAGCTGCACGCCCATCTCATGCAGGGCCACGAAAATGATGGTGGCGTCCAGCGCGATGATCAGCTGGGCCATGGCCAGCAGGGTCAACGCCAGGCGGGGCGGGAAAGCAGGTGCGGAGTGGGTCATGCCGGTGGGTACGAGGGGGAGGCGGGCAGTCTCATTGATGACGTCGAACAAATAAACCCGGATACTTCGATTTCTGTCATGCATTTTCGCATTAATCGGACGTCGCCATGGATCTCAATGCCGTGCGCATGCTGGTGCAGGTGGCCGAAGCCCGCAGTTTCACGGCGGCCGCCGGGCAGCTCGGCATCAGCCAGTCGGGGTTGTCGCGCGCGATCGGCCGGCTGGAAAGCGAACTGGGCGTACGCCTGCTCCAGCGCACCACCCGCGCGGTCAGCCTGACCCCGGATGGACGCCAGTTCGTGGAGCACTGCACGCCCCTGTTGTGCGGGCTGGAGGATGCCGAACGCCGGCTGGGCGACCGCCCCTGCACGCCCTCGGGTGTGCTCAAGCTGACCGCACCGTCGATGTTCGGGCGCAAGGTGCTGGTGCCGTTGACCGGACAGCTGATGGCCCGCTACCCGCAGCTGCAGTTCGAGCTGGTGCTCAACGACCGCCTGGTGGACCTGGTCGAAGAAGGCTTCGACGCCGCCCTGCGCACCGGCCCGATCAGCGACGTGCGCATGGTGGCGCGGCCGCTGCGGCCGCTGCGTTGGGTAACCGTGGCCTCACCCGGCTACATCGCCCGGCATGGCGCGCCGGAAAGCGTCGATGCGCTGCAGGACCACACCTGCCTGGCGGTGCGCAACCTGCGCAGCGGACGGCTGGTGGACTGGCAGTTCCGCGACGGCGATGGGCTGCGCGACTTCACCGCGCCCGCGCGGATGGTGTTCGACAGCGGCGATCCACTGGTGGAAGGCGCGCTGGCCGGGGTCGGCATCGTACAGGTGATGGATTTCGCAGTGGCCGATGCGTTGGCCGGCGGCCGCCTGGTGCGAGTGCTGGAACCCTTCGAGGGCCGCACGCGGGCGTTGTCGCTCGTCTATCCGCCGTCGCGGCAGGCCTCGCCGAAATTGAAGGTGCTGGCCGAGGCGCTGTCCGCCGGCACCTGGTGACCGCCAGCCACGACCCACGGTCGTGGCCTACCGTCCCGTCCCGGCAGGTACCCACCGTGGGTGGGTACGTGCATCAGGCGGCGAAACCATCCGTCGCGCGCACCAGCGCATCGATGGTCTCTGCCTCGAACGCGGAATGGCCCGATGCCGGGCTGATCTCGAGCGTGGATTTCGGCCAGGCCTTGTGCAGCTCCCACGCATTCTGCAGCGGGCACACCACGTCGTAACGGCCATGCACGATCACGCCCGGGATGTCGGCGATGCGGTGCGCGTCGCGCAGCAGCTGATCTTCGACCTCGAAGAAGCCGCCGTTGACGAAGTAGTGGTTCTCGATGCGCGCGAAGGCCAGCGCGAAGCGCGGGTCTTCATGGCTGTTCACGAAGTCGGCATCCACGTGCAGGAAGCTGGTGGCCCCTTCCCACACGCTCCACGCCTTGGCCGCGGCCAGGCGGGTGGCTTCATCGTCGCTGGTGAGGCGGCGGTGGAAGGCGGAAATAAGGTCGTGCCGTTCCACCGCCGGGATCGGCGCCAGGTAGTGTTCCCACGCATCGGGGAACAGGCGGTTGGCACCTTCCTGGTAGAACCATTCCAGTTCCCAGCGGCGCAGCATGAAGATGCCACGCAGCACCAGCTCGGTGACCTGCTGCGGGTGGGTCTGGGCATAGGCCAGCGCCAGGGTCGAACCCCAGCTGCCGCCGAAGACTTGCCAGCGTTCTACCTTCAGGTGCTCGCGCAGCTTCTCGATGTCGGCCACCAGATCCCAGGTGGTGTTGTCCACCAGGTCGGCGTGCGGGGTGGAACGGCCAGCACCGCGCTGGTCGAACAGGATGATGCGGTACTTGGCCGGATCGTGGAACTGGCGCATCTTGTCGCTGCAGCCGCCGCCGGGGCCGCCGTGCAGCATCACCACCGGCTTGCCCTGCGGATTGCCGCACTGTTCGAAATACAGCGTGTGGCGGTCGTCGACCTTCAGGCTGCCAACGTCGTAGGGGGTGATGGCCGGGTACAGCGTGCGCATGGGTGGAGCTCCAGTGGAATCACGGTCGCTCATTCTACCGCTGGGTGGTGGGCCACCGTCCCAGGCTCACCCGGTCGCGCTGCTCCAGGTCCAGCGCGGTTTCCACCTCGACGAATCCGGCGCCCTCCAGCAGCGCGCGGATCGCTTCGCCCTGGTCCCACCCGTGTTCCACCAGCAGCCAACCGCCCGGCTGCAGGTGCGCGGGCGCGCCGGCGATGATCAGGCGGATGTCGTCCAGCCCGTCGTGGCCAGACGCCAGTGCGGTGGCTGGTTCGAAGCGCAGGTCGCCCTGGGCCAGGTGCGGGTCGTCGCTGGCGATGTACGGCGGATTGCTGGCGATCAGGTCGAAGCGCTCGCCGGCCAAGGGTGCATGCCAGGATCCCTGCCGGAACGCGACGTTGGCCAGCCCATGCTGGCGGGCATTGCCGGCAGCGACCGCGATCGCATCGCCACTCATGTCCGTGGCCACGATCTGCGCCAGCGGGCGTTCACTGGCCAGGGCCAGCGCAATGGCACCGCTGCCGGTGCCCAGGTCGGCGATCCGCAGCGGCATGCCCTCCGGCAGCCGCTCCAGGGCCAGTTCGACCAGCCGTTCGGTTTCCGGGCGCGGAATCAAGGTGGCCGGGCTGACCGCCAGGTCCAGGGTCCAGAAGCCGCGCCGGCCCAGCAGGTAGGCCACCGGCTCACCGGCAATGCGACGCTGCAGCAGCGCCGCGAACGCCTCCGCCGTGGCCGGGTCAAGCAGGTCGGTGGCATGCGCGAACAGCCAGCCGCGCTCACGCCCCAACACATGCAGCAGCAGCAGTTCGGCTTCGTGCCGGCCTTCCACCCCGGGCAGCACGCGGGCGGCGGCGGCAAGCAGCTGGCGGATCTCCTGTGGAGTGGCGGTCATGGCGGGCCTGGGCGTCGGTGGGGGCGCAGTGTAGGCCAATGGCGGCACGGGCCGGCCGCCGCGACCGGTTGTCGCAGCCACCTCGCGACGCTGAAAGGCGGTTCAGGCACCGCGACGGGCGGATAACCTGCGGCTATCACCGCGCGGCGCGAGGAAATGATGAAAATCCTTTCCACACAATGGGCTACGAATGAATAGCGGCCCGCGTTCACTCGGGAATCAGGCCGTTTCGATAGACTGTGTCTATCGTATTGATGAAATCAATGCATTTTCCTTATCGAAACCCAGCCGGTACTCTGTGTTGGCTGATTCACCCATCCCCCTTCACCACGAGGAATATCGATGTCGCTCATCAACACCCAGATCAAGCCGTTCGAAGCCAACGCCTATCAGAATGGCGAATTCATCAAGGTGTCGGACAGCACCCTGAAGGGCCAGTGGTCGGTCCTGATCTTCATGCCGGCCGCCTTCACCTTCAACTGCCCGACCGAGATTGAAGACGCCGCCGATCATTACGCCGAGTTCCAGAAGGCCGGTGCCGAGGTGTACATCGTCACCACCGACACCCACTTCTCGCACAAGGTGTGGCACGAAACCTCGCCGGCCGTCGGCAAGGCCCAGTTCCCGCTGGTCGGCGACCCGACCCACCAGCTGACCAACGCCTTCGGCGTGCACATTGCCGAAGAAGGCCTGGCCCTGCGCGGCACGTTCATCATCAACCCGGAAGGCGTGATCAAGACCCTGGAGATCCACTCCAACGAGATCGCCCGTGACGTCTCCGAGACCCTGCGCAAGCTGAAGGCTGCCCAGTTCACCGCCGCCAACCCGAACCAGGTGTGCCCGGCCAAGTGGAAGGAAGGCGAGAAGACCCTGACCCCGTCGCTGGACCTGGTCGGCAAGATCTAAGCAACGCCTCATCCCCATTCCCGTTGCGACGGGAGTGGGGGTGAATCCAAGCCGGTGCGCCCGCGCCCGCTTCGGTTCACCCCTACGCCGCCCAGATGTACCGTAGTGGTACGTCGACGCCGTTCCTTTGCCTGAATCAAGGAGTTTCTCGATGTTGGATGCCAACCTCCAGTCCCAGCTGAAGACCTACCTGGAACGCGTCACCCGGCCGATCCAGATCACCGCGCACGCCGACGACGGCGCCAAGTCGCAGGAGATGCTGGAGCTGCTGGAAACCCTGGTCAGCCTGTCCAGCCAGATCACCCTCGACGTGCGCCGCGACGGCGCCGAGCGCACCCCCTCCTTCGCGTTGACCACGCCGGGCCAGGACATCCACCTGGCCTTCGCCGGCCTGCCGATGGGCCACGAATTCACCTCGCTGGTGCTGGCGCTGCTGCAGGTCGGCGGCCACCCCTCCAAGGCAACGGCCGAGGTGATCGAGCAGGTACAGGGGCTGGAAGGCGAGTACCGGTTCGAGACCTACTTCTCGCTGTCCTGCCAGAACTGCCCGGACGTGGTCCAGGCACTCAACCTGGCGGCGGTGCTGAACCCGCGCATCCAGCACGTGGCGATCGACGGTGGCCTGTTCCCGGCCGAGGTCGAAGCACGCCAGATCATGTCCGTGCCCACCGTGTACCTCAACGGTGAAGTGTTCGACCAGGGCCGCATGAGCCTGGAGCAGATCGTGGCCAAGCTGGACACCGGTTCGGCCAAGCGCGATGCGGCGAAGATCGCCGCGAAGGCGCCGTACGACGTGCTGGTCATCGGCGGCGGCCCGGCCGGCGCCGCTGCAGCGATCTACGCCGCCCGCAAGGGCATCCGTACCGGCGTGGCAGCCGAGCGTTTCGGTGGCCAGGTCCTGGACACCATGGCGATCGAGAACTTCATCTCGGTCAAGGAAACCGAAGGCCCGAAGCTGGCCATGGCACTGGAACAGCACGTGCGCGAGTACGACGTGGACATCATGAACCTGCAGCGCGCCAGCGGCCTGGTGCCGGCCGGCGACGATGGCCTGGTCGAGATCAAGCTGGAGAACGGCGCATCGCTGAAGTCGCGCTCGGTAATCCTGTCCACCGGTGCGCGCTGGCGCCAGATGAACGTGCCCGGCGAAGACCAGTACCGCAACAAGGGCGTGGCCTACTGCCCGCACTGCGACGGTCCGTTGTTCAAGGGCAAGCGCGTGGCGGTGATCGGCGGCGGCAATTCCGGGGTGGAAGCGGCGATCGACCTGGCCGGCATCGTGACGCATGTGACCCTTCTGGAGTTCGACGACAAACTCCGTGCCGATGAAGTCCTGCAGAAGAAGCTGCGCAGCCTGGGCAATGTCACCATCATCACCAGCGCGCTCACCCAGGAAGTACTGGGCGATGGTCAAAAGGTGAACGGCCTGGTCTACAAGGACCGCGTGGGTGGCGACGCCCACCGGGTCGAGCTGGAAGGCATCTTCGTGCAGATCGGGCTGCTGCCCAATACGGAGTGGCTGAAGGACGCGGTGGCGCTGTCGCCGCGCGGCGAAGTGGTCATTGACGACCGCGGCCAGACCAGTGTTCCGGGCGTGTTCGCCGCGGGAGATTGCACAACCGTACCCTACAAGCAGATCATCATCGCCATGGGCGCCGGTTCGACGGCCGCGCTGAGCGCTTTTGACCACCTGATCCGAACTACCGTTCCCAAGAGCAGCGGCGCCGTCGCCGAAGCTGCCTGAAACGTCCGGTTCCCCGCTTGCGGGGAACCTTTTTTACCTGCTGGGGAAACCACGCCATCGCCCGGTCCATTACCGTCTAGAGGTACAAGGAAATGAACCTACGTGATCTGAAATATCTGGTGGCGTTGGCTGACCATCGCCACTTTGGTCGCGCGGCGGCGTCCTGCTTCGTCAGCCAGCCCACGCTCTCGACCCAGATCCGCAAGCTCGAGGATGAGCTGGGCCTGCCGCTGGTGGAACGTTCCCCGCGCAAGGTGATGCTGACCCCGGCCGGGCTGGAAGCGGCCGCCCGCGCGCGCTCGATCATGGGCGAAATCGAACAATTGAAAGAAGCGGCGCGGCGCAGCCGCGACCCGGAAGCGGGCACGGTCCGGCTGGGCATCTTCCCCACGCTGGGCCCCTACCTGCTGCCGCACGTCATCCCCAACATCCGCGGACGCTTCCCGCAGCTGGAACTGCTGCTGGTCGAAGAAAAAAGCGACGAACTCCTGCACCGGCTGCGCGACGGCCGGCTGGACGCGGCGCTGTTGGCACTGCCCCTGGACGACGACCAGCTGCACGCCGAGTTCCTGTTCGAGGAACCGTTCCTGTTGGCCGTCTCCGGCCAGCACCCGCTGGCGCGACGCCTGCACCTGGACGTGCAGGAACTGTCTTCGCAGAAGCTGCTGCTGCTTGAAGACGGGCACTGCCTGCGCGACCAGGCGCTGGCGGTGTGCCGGCTGTTCGGTGCCAACGAGAAATCCGAATTCCGCGCCACCAGCCTGGAGACGCTGCGCCAGATGGTCGCGGCCGACGTCGGCATCACCCTGCTGCCGACGCTGTCGGTGAAGCCGCCGGTGCCGCGCTCGGACAACATCCGTCTGCTCGACTTCGAAGGCGAAGACCGCCCCAGCCGGCGCATCGCGATGGCCTGGCGGCGCAGCTCGGCCATGACCGGGTTCCTGGAACAGCTGGCCGAGCAGTTCAAGCGGCTGCCGGAGGCATTGTTCATGCTGGACCCCGCCGATGGCGCCCCGGACCGGCCGCAGCCGCTGCAGGCGCGGGCCTGACGGTCACGCTGAACCGGCCATGCCGGGGTGCCCCGGGCCTGGGTCGCATCCGCTGCGGATAGGCAGCACAATAGGACAAGGCGGTGCCAGCAGGCGCCGCCTTTTGCTTGGGTCTTCCATAAACAAGGAGTTTCAGATGTCTACCGCCAGCGGCTTGCCGCCGTCCATCACCGTTTCCAGTCACGACATGGACCGCCTCGAGGCCATGCTCGACGGACCCACCGTCGCCAAGACGCCTGCGGCGCTGGCCCTGGCAGATGAGTTGAACCGTGCGACCGTCGTGGCGCCGGAACAGATGCCCGAAGGCGTGGTCATGATGCATTCCCGGGTGGAATGCGAAGATGAGCTGCACGGCGACAAGCACGAGCTGACGCTGGTGTACCCGCGCGAAGCCGATGTCGACCAGGGCAAGGTCTCCATCCTCGCACCGGTGGGCACCGCACTGCTGGGCCTGGCCGTTGGCCAGTCGATGGACTGGGATGCACCTGGCGGCCGCAAACTGCGCCTGCGGGTGAAGGCCGTCCACGCCCCCAAGATTTGATCGTCCCTGCCACGCACCGCGCAGGGCCCAGGTAACGTTCCAGGAGCCGCAATGAGCACCGCAACCCCGTCCAAACTTTCGCAGCTGCGCGACCTGTCCGTGGTCGTGGCCGACACCGGCGATTACGAGGCGATCAAGCGCCTGAAGCCGGTCGACTGCACGACCAATCCCACGCTGGTCAAGAAGGCACTCGACCTGCCGGTCTATGCCGAACTGATCGAGCGTGAACTGGCCTGGGGCCGTGAGCAGTCGGGCGAGCGCGAAACCGTCGTGCACGCCGTGGCTGACCGCCTCACCGTGGGCGTGGGCACGCTGCTGAGCACGCTGGTGCCGGGCCGTGTGTCCACCGAAGTCGACGCCGACCTGGCGCACGACACGGCGAACACGGTGACCAAGGCGCGCCAGTTCATCGCCATGTACGAAGCGGCCGGCGTGCCGCGCAGCAAGGTGCTGATCAAGATCGCCGCCACCTGGGAAGGCGTGGAAGCCGCCCGCCAGCTGCAGGCCGAAGGCATCGACTGCAATCTGACCCTGATCTTCAACCCGACCCAGGCGCTGGCCTGCAGCGAGGCCGGCGCGTTCCTGATCTCCCCGTTCGTCGGCCGGATCCTGGACTGGTACGTGGCCAACGGCCAGGCCCCGGCCAACATCGACGCCGACCCGGGCGTGGTGTTCGTGCGTGGCGTGTACGCCGAGTTCAAGCGCCGCGGCTCGCCGACGGTGGTGATGGGCGCCTCGTTCCGTTCCACCGCGCAGATCGAAGCACTGGCCGGTTGCGACCGCCTGACCATCTCGCCGGACCTGCTGGAAAAGCTGGACGCCGACCACGGCGACCTGCCGCGCAAGCTGGTGGCGGGCGCCCCCGAAGCGATCACCGTCACCCCGATCGACGCGGCGACATTCGCCGCCGACCTGGCCGCCGACCCGATGGCCACCGAGAAGCTGGCCGCCGGCATCGACGCATTCGCCAAGGACCTCGAAGCGCTGCGCCAGACGATTCGCGAACGGCTGTAAGCCGTAGTTGTTACCGATGTAAAAGCGGGACGGATGCTGCGATTGCATTCGTCCCGTTTTCATTTGAGATTTCCGCGAACGGCTGGCGTTTCAGTTCATCCGAGCAGGGCGGCCGTCGGCCAGCCCCGCTCCGGGACACGCCGTCCATGGGGGCTTGGCAAAAACATCCATGTTTTTGACAGTCCCTACGGGGGCTGCCCGCCATCCGCCCCAGATGGTGAGTCGCATGCGGATGGAAAGAGCAGACACGCATGGCGTGACCCTACGCGGTGCGCTGGTAGGTTCGGTTCCCGAACGAACGCACGCAACCCACCACCGTCCGGTAACGCATGAAAATGATCGGCACTGCCGTTGATCTTCCCGTGGCCCCCAACACACCGTCGAGGGTCGGCGGGGGCGGGTTTGCGGGACTGTAGAAAACATGGATGTTTTCTACAAGCCCCCATGGATGGGTTCACGGCGTGTCCCGCAAACCCGCACCCGCCGGCCCAGCTCAGGCCATGCGCAGGCTACCGGCTGTTCGCCAAAACGCATGAAGGTGCCGGGCAACGCCCGGCACCTCCAGCATCAAATGCAACCAGGAGCTGTTAAGCCCCAACCCCGATCGGGCAACTCACCCCAGTCCCACCAATCCCGCAATAGCCATTCGGATTCTTGGCCAGGTACTGCTGGTGGTAATCCTCAGCGTAGTAATACGTAGGCGCCGGATATTCGATCTCGGTAGTGATCGACCCCAGCCCAGCCTCGGTCAAGCGCTGCTGATACGCATCGCGGCTGGCCAACGCCGCATCGAACTGGGCCTGGGACGTGGCGTGGACCGCCGAACGGTACTGGGTGCCGGTATCGTTGCCTTGGCGCATGCCCTGGGTCGGGTCGTGGTTCTCCCAGAACACCTGCAGCAGCTCGCCCAGGCTGATGATCGCCGGGTCGAAGACCACCTCCACGATCTCGGTGTGCCCGGTCAGGCCCGAGCACACTTCCTCGTAGGTCGGGTTCGGGGTCACCCCGCCCGCATAGCCCACCGAGGTCGAATACACCCCCGGCAAGGTCCAGAACTTGCGCTCCGCGCCCCAGAAGCAGCCCATGGCGAAGCGGATGCGCTCCAGCCCGGCGAAGCCGTCCTTCAGCGGGTGGCTGTTCACGTAGTGCTGGTTGTGCAGCGGCAGCGGGTGCTCGCGGCCGGGCAGCGCCTCTTCCGGGCGCGGCAGGCGCTGCTTGAACGCCCCGATACCCAACAGGCCCTTGGCAATCCCCAACATGGCGCTCTCCTAGGCCGGCAACAGGCCGGCGCTTTCGTCACCGTCGAATATGGGGTCGTCCTGTGGCCCGCCCAAGTCCAGCCCGGCCACGATCTGCTCCGCCTCCGGGCGGGCCAGGTCCGGAACGCAGACCCGCAGCACCCCGAACAGCGGCAGCTCGCCCATCCCGCCCAGCAGCGACTCACCGAAAACGAAGGCCGGAATCCCGGCCGCCTCCAGCGCGTGCTTGACCAGATGGGCGTCGAACAGGTTGTCGGCCTGGTAGATCACGTGCATGGGGCAGGCTCCGGGCGAGTTCGTGGCCAGCATACGCGGTCGGCATGAACACGTGGGCCGGGGCTTTGCCGGGACCGGTCTGTGTGCTAGCCCCCTGAGTCAGGGGGCGGCCGCGAAGCGGCGGGGGTATGGGTGCTGGTGAGAAGGGGCCCAAGGTTTGCGCAGCAATCCTTGGGGCGACAGCGCGCATGCGATGGCGCGTACCCCGACCAACGGTCGGCACCTACCGTCTAACGCGTCCCGGGGGGACGCGTTAGACTGACGATCTTTCTGCCTTCTGCCTGCGCATCATGTCCGAGCCTACTGCCGCCCCTACCGACGCCCTTCCGGAAACCCACGAAAAGCGGGATTTCATCCGTCAGATCGTCCGCGAGGACCTGGCCGCCGGCAAGCATGCCGCGATCAAGACGCGCTTCCCGCCCGAGCCCAACGGCTACCTGCACATCGGCCATGCCAAGTCGATCTGCCTGAACTTCGGCATCGCCGGTGAGTTCGCCGGCGTCTGCAACCTGCGCTTCGACGATACCAACCCGGCCAAGGAAGACCCCGAGTACGTGGCTGCCATCCAGGATGACGTGCGCTGGCTGGGCTTCACCTGGAACGAACTGCGGCATGCCTCCGACTACTTCGACGCCTACTATCTGGCCGCCGAAAAGCTGATCCGCGACGGCAAGGCCTATGTCTGCGACCTCTCGGCCGAGGAAGTGCGCGCCTACCGCGGCACCCTGACCGAACCCGGCCGCCCCTCGCCCTGGCGCGACCGCAGCGTGGACGAAAACCTGGACCTGTTCCGCCGCATGCGCGCCGGTGAGTTCCCCGACGGCGCGCGCACCGTGCGCGCCAAGATCGACATGGCCAGCGGCAACATCAACCTGCGCGATCCCGCGCTGTACCGCATCAAGCACGTCGAGCACCAGAACACCGGCAACGCCTGGCCGATCTACCCGATGTACGACTTCGCCCATGCCCTGGGCGATTCCATCGAAGGCATCACCCACTCGCTGTGCACCCTGGAATTCGAAGACCACCGCCCGCTGTACGACTGGTGCGTGGACAACGTCGACTTCGCCCATGACGATGCGCTGACCGCGCCACTGGTCGAACGCGGCCTGCCGCGCGAAGCTGCCAAGCCGCGCCAGATCGAATTCTCCCGTTTGAACATCAACTACACCGTGATGAGCAAGCGCAAGCTGATGGCGCTGGTCACCGAACAGCTCGTCGATGGCTGGGAAGACCCGCGCATGCCGACCCTGCAGGGCCTGCGCCGCCGTGGCTACACCCCGGCCGCGATGCGCCTGTTCGCCGAACGCGTGGGCATCAGCAAGCAGAACTCGATGATCGACTTCAGCGTGCTCGAAGGCGCGCTGCGCGAAGACCTCGACAGTGCCGCCGCGCGCCGCATGGCCGTGGTCGACCCGGTCAAGCTGGTGCTGACCAACCTGCCCGAGGGCCATGCCGAAACGCTGACCTTCTCCAACCACCCCAAGGACGACGCCTTCGGAACCCGCGAAGTGCCGTTCGCGCGCGAACTGTGGATCGAGCGCGAAGACTTCGCCGAGGTGCCGCCCAAGGGCTGGAAGCGCCTGGTGCCCGGTGGCGAAGTGCGTCTGCGCGGCGCCGGCATCATCCGCTGCGATGAAGTGATCAAGGATGCCGACGGCACCATCACCGAACTGCGCGGCTGGCTGGATCCCGAATCGCGTCCCGGCATGGAAGGCGCCAACCGCAAGGTCAAGGGCACCATCCACTGGGTCAGCGCCGTGCACGCCGTGCCGGCCGAAATCCGCCTGTACGACCGCCTGTTCTCGGTGCCCAACCCGGACGATGAGTCCGAAGGCAAGACCTACCGCGACTACCTCAACCCCGAGTCGCGCCGCACCGTCACCGGCTACGTCGAACCGGCCGCGGCCACCGCCGCGCCTGAACAGTCGTTCCAGTTCGAGCGCACCGGCTACTTCGTCGCCGACCGCCGCGACCACACCGCCGCCGCCCCCGTGTTCAACCGCAGCGTCACCCTGCGCGACACCTGGTCGGCGTAAGCCCCACCGCATTCGAAAGGCCTGTCCCATGCTGTACGCGCAAGTCCACCTCACCCTGCCCGCCTGGATCCATGACCAGATCGACCTGGCCCGTGCGTATCCCGGCGATGCCGCCAAGGTCGCCCTGGCGATCGAACTGTCGCGGCTGAACGTCGAGGCGGAAACCGGTGGCCCGTTCGGCGCCGTGGTGTTTGGTCCGGACGACCGCGTCATCGCGGCCGGCGTCAACCGCGTGGTGCCGCACAGCACCTCGCTGGCGCATGCCGAGAACATGGCCTACATGCTGGCCCAGCAGCGCCTGCAGACGCCGCGCCTGAACGACGTGCTGTCGCCGATCACCCTGGCCACCTCCTCGCAGCCGTGCTGCCAGTGCTACGGCGCCACCATCTGGGCCGGCATCGACCGGCTGCTGATCGGCGCCAGCGCGCAGGATGTGGAAGAACTGACCCCGTTCGATGAAGGTCCGCTGCCGGCCGACTGGATCGGCGAACTCAACAAGCGCGGCATCGAGGTCGTGCGCGACATCGAACGCGACGCGGCGCGCGCAGTGCTGCGCCAGTACGGGGAGATCAACGGTGCGCATTACTGATACCCACGCCATGGGCGTGCGTCGATGAGTGGCCTGCTGTGCCTGTGCCGGCAGGGCTTCGAGCCCGAACTTGCTGGTGAACTTGCCGAGCGTGCCGCCTACGCCAACATCGCCGGTTACGCCCGTACCCAGCGCAACGATGGCTACGTGCTGTTCGCCACCGACGAGGGCGCCGCGCTGTCCAAAGCGTTGCCGTGGCGTTCGCTGATCTTCGCCCGCCAGAAGCTGGTGGTGCTGGCCGAGCTGCGCGAGCTGGATCCAACCGACCGGATCACCCCGATCCTGGCCGCGCTGGACGGCCAGCAACGCTTCGGCGACATGTGGGTGGAACATCCCGATTCGGACGAAGGCAAGCCGCTGGCCGGCCTGGCCCGCGCCTTCGGCAATGCCCTGCGCCCGGCGCTGCGCAGGGCCGGCCTGCTCACCGACAAGCCCAACACCAGCCTGCCACGCGTGCATGTCGTGTTCGTTGACGGTCGCCATGCATTTGTCTGCGTGGCCGATACCCGCGACAGCGCTCCCTGGGCACTGGGCATTCCACGCCTGAAGCTGCTGCCCGACGCGCCGTCGCGCTCGGCGCTGAAGCTGGACGAAGCGCTGTTGACCCTGATGAGCCCGGAAGAGCGCGAGCAGCTGGTCAAGCCCGGCATGCGCTCGGCCGACCTGGGCGCCGCCCCGGGCGGCTGGACCTGGGTGCTCACCCGCCAGCACATGCACGTGATCAGCGTGGACAACGGCCCGCTGCGCGAGCACGTGCTGGAAACCGGCTTGGTCGAACACCTGCGCGCCGATGGGTTCCACTGGCAGCCCGAAGCGCCGCTGGACTGGATGGTCTGCGACATGGTCGAGCAGCCGCGCCGCGTGGCCGAGCGCATGGCCACCTGGTTCCGCGAGGGCTGGTGCCGGCACGCGATCTTCAACCTCAAGCTGCCGATGAAGAAGCGCTGGGACGAAACCCGGCTGTGCCTGGAGCTGTTCGAAGCGCAGGCCGGGCGACCGCTCACCGTGCGCGCCAAGCAGCTCTACCACGACCGTGAGGAAATCACGGTACTGGCGTGGACCGGGCGATGAAGGACGCGCGGCAGCGCTGGCTGCTGCGCTGAGAAGGGCTCAGCCCCTGGCGGGCCCCCGGAAGTGCTGCAGGCTGCGGGTCAGTTCCAGCGCTTTGTTCAACTGATTCAGGCGGTCATTGTTCCAGCTGTCATGGGCTCCGGAGGCCAACCGGGCCGGACCACGCTGGCGCTCGAGGTCGCGCTGCAGGGATTTGAGGCTGTTCAGCAGGAGCTTGGCCTGGCCCTCGGTCGGCGCGGCGGCGCCCTTGGAGCGGGCAAATTTGTCCAGGTTCACCTGGGCCCGAAGGCCATCCTCGCCCCGGCAGCCGATGCCGTACTGGTGGCACCTGTTGTTGATGTGCGTGATCAGTCCATTGAAATCCCTGGCGGCCGCCTCGGGATGGGCAACGATCGCGCGCACGGTCTTTTCAGCGTTGAACGACGCCGGCCGGAAAAGCTGGTTGAGAACCTCGGCAATGCTCATGATTCTTCCTCGAGAAGGGGAGCGACGCGTCCGCACCCGTTACGGTGGAACGCCTCCAGACCCGTTCAGTCTGCTGAAACGCAGGGGCCACCCACTTTCAAGAATCAATCATCCCGGGCTCGTCGCGCCAACGCGGGGGCCTCACCGCCGCACGCATCAGCCCTGGCGACGCCGGTTCAACGCGAGGCACTGCTTGACCGGGATACCCTGCTTGTGGGACAGCAACAGCTTCACGAAGTACTGGCAACTGTCGCGATCGACGTCGTCCTGCCGCACGGCCGCCACCGTGTGGACCTCACCGCCGACCGCGCGGGCCTCCGGGATGTCACGCAGCGGCTTCGACGCCACACCACGGTTGTGTATGGTGGTGAGCTGCAAGCCAAGCCTGCCAGAGACGCCTTGCGGAGCGCGGCCGAACATGCGGTTCGCCGACGACGGCTGTTGGGTACGATCAAGGGGCGAAAGTGCCATGGGGGAGTTCCGGAAGATGGGAAGCGCGACGCGCTGTCGAGGCCGGACAGCGCCAGCCGCGCCACAGTCTGCGCAGTGGCAGCCCAGCCCACTTCCAGATTTCGATCTCCCCGGGACCTACAGCCCCGCCGCGCGCTTCCACAGTGCCGACACCAGTGGCGGCAGGCGGCCCACGCCGCCCAGCGCGCAACCACGCGCCAGCGTCAAATGCATCTCGTCGTTGGAGAAAATGGTGTTGATCGCGTCAAAGCCATAGGCCGACACCGTGTTCTCGCTGCGGCGTTCGCGTGCCCACCGCTGCAGGCGGTCGGGCGAAGCCCAGTCCTGGCGTCGCTGCTGCGCACGCAGCACCGTGGCATGCAGCGCCGCCACATCGCGCAGGCCCAGGTTCACGCCCTGCCCGGCCAGCGGATGCACCACATGCGCGGCATCGCCCAGCGCCAGCACGTGGCCTGCCACGTAGGCACTGGCCAGCTGGCGGCGCAGCGGGAAGGCGGCGCGCCGCGAGGCCAGGGTCATCGCGCCCAGCCGGGCGCCGAAGGCGCGGGTCAGCTCGGCGTTGAAGGCGGCCTCGTCCAGCCCCAGCACGCGTTCGGCCTCCGCATCAGGGAGCGTCCACACGATGGAGTTGCGGTGCGTGCCGGCCGGCAGCACCGCCAGCGGCCCGGTGGTCAGGAAGCGCTGCCAGGCCGTGGCCTGGTTGTCCTGTTCGGTATCGATGTAGGCGACCACGCCGCGCTGCGCGTACTCCTGGCGGCTGACCTGCACGCCGGCCAGGCGGCGCAGGGTCGAGTCCGCGCCGTCGGCGGCGATGGCCAGCGCGGCGTCCAGCCGGCGCCCGTCCTCCAGCCGCACGCGCACGCCGTCGGCATCCTGTTCGAGCCCTTCCACCCGTGCCGGGCAGCACAGCTGCACACCCGCCGCCGGCAGGGCCGCCCACAGCCGGTCCACCAGCAGGTCGTTTTCCACGATCCAGCCCAGCTGCTCACGGCCCAGGCGGTCGGCATCGAACTGCAGTTCTTCACCGCCGGCGGCGTCCCAGACCCGCATGCGCCGGTACGTGCAGGCGCGCGCGGCCAGCACCGCCGGCCATACGCCGAGCGTACGCAGCAGCTTCGCGTTGTCAGGCGCGAACGCATACACCCGCAGGTCCGGCTGCTGCGGCTGCCACGCTGGCGGTTCGCGGCCTTCGACCAGGGTGACCTCCAGCCCGGCATCGGCCAGCGCCAGCGCGCAGGCGGCGCCCACCACGCCGCCGCCCACCACGATCACATCGCGCGCGCGCCGGCTCATGCGCCGGCTCCCCGGCACAACGCCGGGACCTCGCCGCGGAAGCCCATGGCACCGCCGACCAGCATCGACTGCATCGAGGTCGCCTGCGCTGCCAGCAGCCCGAGACTGCGCAGCGGGCGCATCAACGGCGCGGGATTGCTGGTCAGCCGTGCCAGCCCGCCGGAGAAGGCGATGGTCTGGCGGCGATCCTCGTCCCGGCGCGCGACATGCGCCTGCAGCAGCGCATCGCTGCCCACGTCGTCGGCCGTTTCGATCAGCTCGGCCAGGGTCAGCGCGTCGCGCAGGCCCAGGTTGAAGCCCTGCGCGCCCAGCGGATGGATGGTCTGCGCCGCATTGCCCAGCAGCACCGCGCGCTCGCCCACCAGTCCCTGCGCCAACACCTGCACCAGCGGGTAGGCACTGCGCGGGCCGCTTTCCAGCAGCCGCCCCGCGCGCCAGCCGATGGCCTGCTGCAGGCGCGCCAGCCAGGCCGCGTCGTCCAGTGCCAGCACCGCATCGGCCTGGTCGCGGGCCACGCTGTGCACCGCCCCGTAATGGCGGTCGCCCCGCGGCAGCAGGGCGGTCGGGCCGGTATCGGTAAACCGTTCGAACGCGGTGCCGTCCGGCGCGCGCGCCGAGCGGACGCGGGCCACGAACAGGGTCTGCTGGAAATCATGTTCGTCCACGCCGATGCCCAGCCCCTCGCGCACGCCACTGCGGGTGCCATCGGCGCCCACCACCAGCCGCGCCAGCAGGGTGCGCTCACCGGCATCGTCTGCGATCACCACTTCGCGGCAGCCATCGATCGTGGCGCCCAGCCTCACGAACCGCGCTGGCCGGTACCGGGTGAGGCGGCGCAGGCCCTGCAGGCGGGTTTCCAGTGCCTGGCCGAAATCGCGCGCCACCACCACCTGGCCGAACCACGGGCGATCGTACTGCGCAGCGTCCATCTGGACCCGGCCGAAATCACCGGCGCGGGTGACCTGGATGCGGGTGATCGGCCCCACCGCCGAGCCCAGCAGCGGCATCACCCCCAGCGCGGTCAAGGCATTGACCGTGGCGGCGGCAAAACTGAGGTTGCGCTGGTCGAACACCGGCGGCAGCGCGCCGGGCGGCGCGATCTCGACCAGCCCGACATCGCGGCCGGCCCGGTCCAGGGCAATGGCCAGGCTGGCCCCGACCAGGCCGCCGCCCACGATCACTACGTCATGACGTTCACTCATGCCGCCCATGATAGTGCGTGCGGCCCGGCTACGCCCCGTGGCGGCAGGCGCTAGAATGAACGCTGGACTCCCGACGCCTGCCCCCCATGACCCCTACCGCCCAACGCGCCTTCATCCTGCTCGTGCTCGTGCTGCTGATGGCGGCGACCCGGGTCAATCACTTCGCGGCGATCCCCGACGCGTCGTGGGCGGTGTTCTTCATTGCAGGCTTCCACCTGCGCAGCTGGACGCGCTGGGCCTTCCCGCTGCTGATGGTGCTGGCGATCGTGATCGATGTGCTGGTGATCCGCGCCAGCGGCATCGGCTACTGGCAGCACTACTGCGTCTCGCCGGGGACCGCACTGCTGGTGCCGGCCTACTTCGCGATGTGGGCCGGTGGCGCGCTGCTGCGCCAGGGCTACCACGGCGCGGACTGGACCGCGCTGGCCAAGGGCTCCGTGCTGCTGCTGGCGGCGGTGGCGGTGTGCCACCTGTTCGCGCAGAGCGGCTTCTACTGGACCAGCGACGTGGTCGCCGCCCCCACGCTGCAGGGCTGGGCACGCAACTATGCGGACTGGTTCCTGCCCTACCTGCGCACCGCCGCGATCTACGTCGGCCTGGCCGCCGCGCTGCAGCTGGCCACCGAACAGGTGGTCAAGCTGCTGCACGCCCGCCGCGACGCGCTGCACTGAGCCCGGCACGCATGGGCAACCGGCTGTCGCGCATCTACACCCGCACTGGCGATGACGGCAGCACCGGCCTGGGCGACGGCAGCCGGGTCGCCAAGGATGCGGCACGGGTCAACGCCTTCGGCAGCGTGGACGAGGCCAATTCGGCGCTCGGCGTGCTGCTGGCGGTGGCGCTGCCCGATGACGTGCGCGCCCTGCTCACCACCGTGCAGCACCAGCTGTTCGACCTGGGTGGCGAGCTGTGCATTCCCGGCCATGCGGCAATCCAGGCGGGCGACGTCGCGGCACTGGAGCGCCACCTGGACCACTACAACGCCGACCTGCCCGCGTTGAAGGAGTTCATCCTGCCCGGTGGCGGCGAAGCCGCCGCACGCTGCCATCTGGCCCGCACCATCGTGCGCCGCGCCGAGCGCGAAACCGTCACCCTGGCCCGCCAGGAGCCGGTGCGCGCCGAAGCGCTGCACTACCTCAACCGGCTGTCGGACCTGCTGTTCGTGCTGGCCCGCGTGCTCGCCCGCGCCGACGGCCACGGCGAGGTCCTCTGGCAGCATACCCGCCGCCACGGCTGAGCCGCCCCCGCCCCGGAACCCCGTCCGCATGCTGGTTTTCACCCACCCCGCCTGTCTGCAACACGATCCCGGGCGCGGCCACCCCGAATGCCCCGAACGCCTGCAGGTCGTGCTCGATGCCCTGCGTGCCAGCTACCCCGACCAGCTGGACTGGCGCCAGGCGCCGCCGGCCAAGTTCGGCGAGCTGGCGCGCGTGCACGACAGCGCGCTGATCGACCTGGTGCTGGCGCCACAGACCGAACCGCTGCGCCTGATCGACATGGACACGATGACCTCGCCCGGTTCGGCCAGCGCCGCGCTGCATGCCGCCGGCGCCGGCGTGGCCGCGGTGGATGCCGTGATGCTGGGCGGGGATCCGGTGGCGTTCTGCGCGGTGCGCCCGCCCGGCCACCACGCCACCGCGACCACGGCGATGGGGTTCTGCCTCTTCAACAACATCGCCATCGCGGCCGCGTACGCGCGCGACCGCTATGGGCTGGAGCGGATCGCGGTGGTCGATTTCGACGTCCACCACGGCAACGGCACCCAGGACATCTTCGTGGCCGACCCGCGCGTGGCCTACTACAGCACCCACCAGGCCGGGCTGTTCCCCAACTCGGGCCTGCGCCGCGACCGTGGCGCGGGCAACCTGCTCAACATCCTGCTGCCACCGGGCAGCGGCAGCTTCCGCTTCCGCAACACCTGGGCCGACGAGATGCTGCCGGCCATAGACGATTTCCGCCCGCAGCTGCTGCTGGTCTCGGCCGGTTTCGATGCCCACCTGCGCGACCCGCAGGCCGACCTGATGCTGGAAACCGAGGATTTCGCCTGGATCACCGCCGAGCTCCGCCGGCTGGCCCGTCGCCATGGCGGCGGCCGCATGGTCTCCATGCTGGAGGGCGGATACGACCTGCAGGCGCTTGCCGAATGCTCCGTCGCGCACGTAGGCGCGCTGCTGTGAGATGAACCTGAACCCTTGGCTGCAGCAAGCCTTCATTGCCCCTATGCAAGGGATGGGGCAAGCTACGATCCGTTTTCGTCCGAATCCGAATCCCGCGTGCGCCGAGCCCTCCGCCTGCTGCCTCTCCCCCTGAGCATCGCCATCTGCCTGCCGGCCATGGCCGACGACAAACCGGTGAACTGGGGCTTGTGCCCGGTGACCGATGTCCTGCCCGCCTTCCAGGACGCCCCTGTGGCGGACAAGGCCGCGGCCGAAACCCGCGACCAGCAACCCACCGATATCGAAGGCGACGCGCTTAGCGGTACCAGCACCGTGCCGCAATACCAGGGCAACGTGGCGCTGAAGCGTGGCGACCAGTTCCTGGGCACCGATCACCTGAGCTTCGACACCGAAAGTGGCAACTACATCGCCGAAGGCAATGTGCGCTACCAGGATTCGTCGATCCGGATGACGGCCAAGCGCGCCGAAGGCAACCAGGAATCGGACACGCACAAGATCAGCGACATCCAGTACCAGCTGGTGGACCGGCGCGGCCATGGCGGCGCAGACTCGATCGACCTGCAGGGTTCGGTGGGCCAGATGCACCGCTCGACCTATACCACCTGCGACCCCTCGCAGCCGGTGTGGAAACTGTCGGCGCCGCAGATCGACGTGGACAATGACGAAGGCTTCGGCACCGCCCGCAACGCGGTGCTGCGCATCGGCAACGTGCCGGTGCTGTGGGCGCCGTACTTCAAGTTCCCGATCGACGACCGCCGCCAGACCGGCCTGCTCTACCCGCAGCTGGGCATGTCCGGCCGCAACGGCTTCGATTATGCCCAGCCGATCTACTTCAACCTGGCGCCGAACTACGACGACACCCTGACCCCGCGCTACATGAGCAAGCGCGGCCTGATGCTCGACAACGAGTTCCGCTATCTGTACGACGGCGGCCGTGGCGAACTGCAGACCGCCTACCTGCCCAATGACAAGCTGCGCGACCGCGACCGCGGCCAGGTCGAATACCAGGGTTACCACAACATCGACCCGCACTGGCAGGCCCGCGCCAACATCGCCTGGGTCAGTGACGAGCGGTACACCGAGGACTTCTCCAGCAAGCTGCTGGGGGTGACCACCTCGAGCCTGCAGAGCCAGGTCGGCATCTACGGTACCGGTGAAAACTGGACGGCCGGGCTGATGGCCGACTACTGGCAGAACACCGATTACACGCTGACCGACGCGTCGCTGCCCTACTCCCGCCAGCCGCGCCTGTTCGCCACATGGGACAAGCCGCTGCTGCCGTGGCTGGAAGTGGGGGTCTACGCCGAGGCGGTGCACTTCACCCATGACGACGTCGACCAGAAGGTCGTGGATGCTGACGGCGAATACATCCGCAATGGCGTGGTCACCCCGTACTTCAACGGTTCGCGGCTGGATGTAAAGCCTTACGTCACCTTCCCGTTCGCCGGCGCGTCCTGGTATGTGACCCCGACCCTGGCGTACCGCTACACCGGGTATGAGCTGGACCGTGGACTGGCCGACCAGACCCGACTGCAGGCATTGACCGACGCAAATGTCGATCTGGGCACGCTCACCCCCGACCAGCTGCGTGGCAACACCTCGCCGCACCGCGGCGTGCCGATCGCCAGTCTCGACGCAGGCATGTTCTTCGACCGCGAGACCACCATCGGCGGCACCTCGTACCTGCACACGCTGGAGCCGCGCCTGTTCTACCTGCGCACGCCCTACCGCGACCAGAGCGATCTGCCGATCTTCGATACGCGCGACTTCACCTTCAGCTGGGGCCAGCTGTTCCGCGATTCGCGCTACACCGGTGCGGACCGCCAGAACGACGCCAACCAGCTGACCATGGCGTTGAGTACCCGCTTCATCAACCAGGAAACCGGCCGCGAGCGCTTCTCCGCCAGCATCGGCCAGATCCTGTATTTCGACGATTCGCGGGTGACCCTGCCCGGCACCACCTCGCAGGTGGAACAGGGCAAGTCGGCCTGGATCGCCGATACCAATTACGCCATCAACGACCGTTGGAACCTGGGCGCCACCTACCAGTGGGATCCCAAATACAAGCGCGAGGACCTGGCCAGCGTGCGCGCGCGCTACCTGATGTCCAACGACGGCATCGTCAACCTGACCTACCGCCACCGTCTCAACACGGCGGCCCCGGCGACGGCGACCAAGGAAGAACGCACCCTGCTGGAGCAGGTGGACCTGTCCTTCCTGTACCCGATCAACCAGACCTGGAGCCTGGTGGGGCGCTATTACTACTCCATCGAAGACAAGGCGCCGCTGGAAATCATCGGTGGCGTGCAATGGGACAGCTGCTGCCTGGCGGTCCGCGCACTGGCCCGCCGGTACGTGCGCAACCGCGAAGGTGAGCTGAACAATTCCTTCCAGATCGAGTTCGTGCTGAAGGGCCTGAGCTCCATCGGCCAGAACACGGACCGCACTTTGCGCCGTGCTATTCTCGGGTACTACCGAGACGACCTCTATCTCGTGCCGCCCGCCAACACGGGCGCCCCCACGCGCGAAGACTACGATCCCAATCTGATCCCATGACCAAGACCTTCCCCGTCCTACTCGCCTCCCTGATCGCGGTCAGCACCGTTTCCGCGCCGCTGCAGGTGCTGGCCCAGCAGAGCCAGTCGCTGGACCGCATCGCCGCCATCGTCGACGAGGATGTCGTGCTGCAGAGCGAGCTGGACCGCGCCATCGTGAACATCAAGGCCCAGTACGCCGGCCGCGAAGGCCAGCTGCCGCCGGATGACGTGCTCAGCCGCCAGGTCCTCGAGCGCCTGGTGCTGGTCAAGCTGCAGGTCACGCGCGCCGAAGGCAGTGGCATCAAGGTCAGCGACCAGGAGCTCAACCAGGCCCTGAACGCGATTGCCCAGCAGAACGGGTCCAACCTGGACGCCCTGCGCCAGCGCCTGGCCGCCGATGGCGTGGATTTCAACGACTTCCGCAGCTCGGTCCGCGATGAAATCACCGTGCAGCGCCTGCGCCAGAGTTTCGCCCAGAGCCGCATCAGCGTCAGCGAGGGTGAAGTGGATGCCGCGCTGAAGCAGGAAGCCACGGCAGGCACCCAGTACCACCTGGCCCACATCCTGATCGCCCTCCCCGAAGGCGCCACGGCCGAGCAGATCGCCACCGGCCAGCAGAAGGTCGACGGCGTGAAGGGCCTGCTGGACAAGGGCGAGCTGGACTTCAACGCGGCCGCCGTCCGGTACTCGGACAGCCCCAACGCGCTGGAAGGCGGCGACCTGGGCTGGCGTTCCCTGGATGAGATTCCCGGCGCGTTCGCGAAGATGATGAGCGGCATGAAGGCCGGCGACGTTGTCGGTCCGCTGCGCGGCCCGAGCGGTTTCCAGCTGCTCAAGCTGGTGGAAGTGCGCGACGCCAGTGCCGCCACCACCGGCCAGACCATCACCGAATACCACGGCCGGCACATCCTGATCCGGGTCAACGACCAGCAGGACAACGCCACCGCCAAGGCCAAGATCGACTCGATCCGTGCACGCATCGCCGGCGGCGCCGAGTTCGAGGCGGAAGCCAAGGCCTCGTCCGAGGACACCAACAGCAAGGGCCAGGGCGGCGATCTGGGCTGGTTCCCGGCTGACGCGTTCGGCCCGGACTTCGGCAAGCAGGTCACCGGCCTGAGCGACGGTGGCGTCAGCCAGCCGTTCCGCACCGACGCCGGCTGGCACATCGTGCAGCGCGTGGCGACCCGCCAGACCGATTCGGGCACCGACAACAAGCGCGCCCAGATCCGCGAGACGATCGGCCGCCGCAAGCTGGAAGAAGAGTACAACCGCTACCTGCAGGAACTGCGCGGCGAAGCCTACGTGGACCTGCGCACCCCGGCAGCGGCCCCGGCCACTGCTCCGGCTCCGGCTCCGGCCCCGACCAAGCCCTGAGGCACTGGCCATGATCCCGCAGCTCGCTCTGGTACCGGGCGAGCCCGCCGGGATCGGTCCTGAACTCTGTCTTCGCCTGATCCAGCAGCCGCGCACCGATTGCCGGCTGCTGGGCTTCGCCGACCCGGGTACCTTGCGGGCGGCCGCAGCGGCGCTGTCGCTGCCGCTGAACCTGCTTCCTGAAGATGCCATCGCCCGCGAGCCGGGCGATCTGCCGTTGCGCGAGGTCCGCAATGCGGCCCCCTCACGCTTCGGCCAGGCCGACCCGGCCAACGCCGGCGCGGTGATCGGCGCCCTGCTGCAGGCCGGCCAGGCCTGCCTGGACGGCCACCTGCACGGGGTAGTCACCGGCCCGGTGCACAAGGCGGTCATCAACCAGGGCGGGATCGCCTACAGCGGCACCACCGAACTGCTGGCCGACCAGGCCGGGGTGGAGGTGGTGATGATGCTGGCCAACGACATCGTCCGGGTGGCGCTGGCCACCACCCACCTGCCGCTGCGCGCGGTGGCCGATGCGATCACTGCGGACGGCCTGGCGCGCACGCTGCGGATCGTGCACGGTGCGCTGCGTGGGGCATTCGGCATTGCCGCGCCGCGGATCGCCGTGCTCGGGCTGAACCCGCACGCGGGCGAAGACGGGCACCTGGGCCGGGAGGAACTGGATCTGCTGATTCCGCTGCTGGCGCGGCTGCGCGCTGAAGGGATGGACCTGATCGGCCCGCTGCCAGCCGATACCGCCTTCCTGCCGCAGAAGCTGGCCGGGTTCGACACGGTGCTGGCGATGTACCACGACCAGGGCCTGCCGGTGCTCAAGTACAGCGGTTTCGAGCAGGCAGTGAACATCACCCTGGGCCTGCCCTACCCGCGCGTGGCGGTTGACCACGGCACCGCGCTGGACCTGGCCGGGCGCGGCACCGCCGACCCGTCCAGCCTGCTCGCCGCCACGCAGTGGTGTGCCCGGCTGGCGCGCCAACGTACACTGGTGCCATGACTTCCCCGCATTCCCCCTCGGCCGCCGGGTTTACCGCGCCGGCCAAAAAGCAGCTGGGCCAGCACTTCCTGGCCGATCGCACCTACATCGACAAGATCGTCCTGGCGGTCAACCCGAAAGACGACGACCGCCTGGTCGAGATCGGCCCGGGCCAGGGTGCCATCACCCTGCCGTTGCTGCGCCGCCACCCGCGCCTGACCGTGATCGAATTCGATCGCGACCTGATCGCGCCGTTGACCGCCGCCGCTGAGCCGCTGGGCGAACTCACCATCATCCACCGCGACGTGCTGCAGGTGAACTTCACCGAACTGGCCGGCGACGGCCAGATCCGGCTGGTAGGCAACCTGCCCTACAACATCTCCTCACCGATCCTGTTCCACGCGATGGACCATGCGGCGGCGATCCGCGACATGCACTTCATGCTGCAGAAGGAAGTGGTGGACCGCATGGCCGCCGCGCCGGGCAGCAAGGTCTACGGCCGGCTCAGCGTGATGCTGCAGGCGTGGTGCAAGGTGACCTCGCTGTTCGTGGTGCCGCCGGGCGCGTTCCGTCCGCCGCCGAAGGTCGATTCGGCCGTGGTCCGGCTGGTGCCGCGCGATCCCGACACGGTGGGCATCATCGACCGCCGTCGCTTCGCGGACGTAGTTCGTGCCGCCTTCGGCCAGCGCCGCAAGACGCTGCGCAACGCACTGAATGGGGTGGTGACGCCCGAGCAGTTCGAAGCGGCCGGGGTGCGCAGCGATGCGCGCGCCGAGCAGCTGGAAGTGGCGCAGTTCATCGCGTTGGCGAACGTGCCGCGCGCGGAAGATTGAAACTCCCTCTAAACTGCCTGCATGAACGACGCTGCACACTATGCGATCTCGGTCGAGGTCGCCCCGCGCTTCCTCGATGACCAGTCCACGCCCGAGGACGGGCGTTTTGCGTTTGCCTACACGATCCGCATCCATAACGCCGGCCGCGTGGCCGCGCGGCTGGTGGCCCGCCACTGGCGGATCACCGACGGCAACGGTCGGGTGGAGCATGTGGACGGCGATGGGGTAATCGGCGAGCAGCCGCGGCTGCGCCCGGGTGAAGACTTCCGTTACACCTCCGGTGTCATGCTGGAAACCGAACACGGCACGATGCAGGGGCATTACGACATGGTGGCCGACGATGGCACCGAGTTCGCCGCCCCGATCGCGCCCTTCGTGTTGACCATTCCGCGCACGCTGCACTGATGGAGGCGCACGCATGAGTGTCTGGGCCATCGGCGACCTGCAGGGCTGTTACGACGTCACCCAGCGTCTGCTGGAGAAGATCCGCTTCGACCCGGCGGTGGACAAACTGTGGTTCTGCGGCGACCTGGTCAACCGGGGCGGCCAGTCGCTGGAAACGCTGCGGCTGGTGCATTCGCTGCGCGATCAGAGCGTGGTGGTGCTGGGCAACCATGATCTGTCGTTGCTGGCCGTCGGTGCGCGCACCGAGGAAGAGCAGCGCAAGGTCAACCCGGACCTGCTGCGGATCGTGCAGGCCGAGGACCGCGACGTACTCCTGGAATGGCTGCGCCTGCAGAAGCTGGTGCACGTGGACCGTGAGCTTGGCTGGATGATGGTGCACGCGGGCCTGGCCCCGAAGTGGACCACGCAGCTGGCCGAGAAGCACGCACGCGAGGTGGAGGTGCAGCTGCACGGCAGCGGCTACCGCAAGCTGTTCCGCAACATGTACGGCGACAAGCCGGGCTGGTCGCCCGGGCTGGCCGGTTACGACCGTTCGCGGGCGATCATCAACCTGCTCACGCGCATGCGCTACTGCACGCCGCGCGGGCGGATCGGGATCGAGGACAAGGGCACGCCGGGCACGCAGGAGCAGGGGCTGTATCCCTGGTTCGAGGTACCGGGCCGGGTCGAGCGCGATCTGAAGATCGTGTGCGGCCACTGGTCGGCGCTGGGCCTGACGATCACCCAGGGCGTGCATGCGATCGATACCGGTGCAGTGTGGGGCGGCAAGCTCACGGCACTGCAGCTGGACACCGAAGAACTGCGCGTGGTGCAGGTGCCGGGCCGCGATGTGCCCAAACCGGTTGCACCGCCGCGTCCGCAGGCACGGCGTCCGGCCGGCGAAGGTAATCCGGGCAACGGCAACAGCAACGGCCGGCCGCCGCGTGGTCAGCGCCAGAATCAACAGCAGCAGCCGCGTCGTGCGCGTGAGCCAGCTGGGAATGCGGGCGACGGTACGCCGACTACCGCGTAACGCCAAGGCCAAAGCCAAAGCCCTGGCCTGCGAACGTATCTGCGCTGGGCCGGCGGGGGCGGGGGTACGGGGGGCGCCGTGAACCCATCCTTGGGGGCTCTTGCGAAACATCCATGTTTCGCAAAGCCCCCGTACCCCCGCCCCCGCCGACCCATTGACGGTTGGTTGGTGGCCTGGGGAAAAGCAACGTCAACGGCATACGCGCACAGCACCGCTTTTTGTCGCGGCGACCAGCGCACTGTCAAAGGCCGGCGGCGGTGGGTTTGCGGGAGCGTAGAGCGCCATGGATGGCGCGAACGAGCCCCCATGGATGGGTTCACGGCGTCTCCCGCAAACCCACCGGCGCCGGCCAAGCCAGAGACCCTTGCAGGCGATGGCTGTTGCTGTTGCTGTTGACGTTACGCCTTCCGCGCGTAATCCACGAAATCGAACGCAAATGCATGTCGCGCATCAGCGGCATGATGCTCGCGCGCTGTTTCAACCCACAGCTGCGGGTCGACCGGCGGGAAGTGGGTGTCGGCCTGGACGCGGGTATCCACCCAGGTCAGGTGCAGGTCGGTGGCCTGCGCCATGGCGAGGCGGTAGATTTCGCCGCCGCCGATCACGCAGAGTTCGTCTGCGCCGGCGGCGGCCGCGAACTGAAGTGCTTCGTCGATGGTGGTCACGGCCTGCATCCCCTCGAACGGTACCTGGCCCGAGCGGGTCAGGACCAGGTTCGGGCGGCCCGGCAACGCGCGGCCCAGCGACTGCGCGGTCTTGCGGCCCATCAGGATCGGTTTCCCGATCGTCAGCGCCTTGAAACGCTTGAGGTCGTCCGGCAGCTGCCAGGGCAGCTGGTTGGCATGGCCGATGCCGTGGTCGTGGTCGAGTGCCGCAACAAGAGACAGCTTCACGTGCCGGCCCCCGGTTCCATCCGCGCCGCGTCGCAGTGCTGCTGCGCGCTGTTCACTTCGGCCAGTGCCTTCTGCAGGCCCGGGTCGGCGTCCATCATGCTGTCGGCCGCTTGGGTGAGCCGGGCCATGTGCGCGTCCTGCGCCGCCTGCAGGCCGGGGGCCGACATCACCTCGGCGTTCAGCACGCCGAGCTCCTCGTCCCCGCTTCGGTCCAGGAAGGCCTGCAGCTGCTGCGCCGACCAGGCACTACCGAGCAGCTGCTCGAAGCCGCGCTGGTAGGCAGGGTCGTTGAAGGTTTCCTGCATGAAGCGCACCAGCGCGGTCGACATGCTGGCCACCGCCGCGCGCGTTGCCGGCTCGCATGCGGCCGGCAGATCGCCGGGCAGGAACCCCGCACCCAACCCGTCCGCCATCATCGCAACATTGTTGTTGACCTGGCGCAGCACGATCTGCGCATTGACCTGTGCTGCCAGGTTCCCGGGGGAATCGGCTGCGGCCTGTGCCAGTACCGGCAACAGCAACAGCATCAGCAGGGCGACCCGAAGCGCCCGCCTCATACCGCCACCGGCGCCTTGATCGCCGGGTGCGGGTGGTAGCCGTCGATGCGGATGTCGTCGAACTGGAAGCCGAACAGATCGGTCACGTCCGGATTCAGCCACAGCGTGGGCAGCGCGCGCGGTTCGCGCGTGAGCTGCTCGCGGGCCTGTTCGTAATGATTGGAATACAGGTGCGCGTCGCCCAGCGTGTGCACGAAATCGCCCACGCCCAGCCCGGTGGCCTGCGCCACCATGTGGGTCAGCAGTGCGTAGCTGGCGATATTGAACGGCACGCCCAGGAAGATGTCGCCACTGCGCTGGTACAGCTGGCAGCTCAGTTTGCCGTCCACCACGTAGAACTGGAACAGGTTGTGGCAGGGCATCAACGCCATCTGCGAGAGCTCACCCACGTTCCAGGCGCTGACCACCAGCCGGCGCGAATCCGGGTTGCGCTTGATCTCGTCCACCAGCCACTGCATCTGGTCGATGCTGCCGCCGTCGGCGGTGGCCCAGCTGCGCCACTGCTTGCCGTAGACCGGGCCGAGGTCGCCGTTCTCGTCGGCCCACTCGTCCCAGATCCGCACCTGGTTGTCCTTCAGGTAGCCGATGTTGGTGTCGCCCTTCAGGAACCACAGCAGCTCGTGGATGATCGAGCGCAGGTGCAGTTTCTTGGTGGTGACCAACGGGAAACCGTCGTTGAGGTTGAAGCGCATCTGCCAGCCGAACACGCTGCGCGTGCCGGTGCCGGTGCGGTCCGATTTTTCCGTGCCGTGTTCGAGCACATGCTCGAGCAGGTCCAGGTAGGCTTTCATGCCTTGCTCCCAGCCGTGGCGGGGGTGACCGGCAGCACCGGCTGCAGCACCGGCGCGCGGCGCGACAGGGCCAGCAGCACCAGGCCCAGCACCACCAGCGGCAGGCTCAGCAGCTGGCCGCGTGTGAACCAGTCAAAGGCCAGGTACACGCCGTTGTCGGGCATGCGCACGAATTCCACCGCGAAGCGGAACACGCCATACATCAGCGCGAACAGGCCCGAGACCAGGTAACGGTGGCGCGGCGTGGCCGACACCGCCCACAGCACCACGAACATCACCAGCCCTTCCAGCAGCGCTTCGTACAACTGCGAGGGGTGACGGGCGAACTGATTGAGTGCGCCGGTGGCGAACTGCTCGCGCAGCGCCGGCATGTCCAGCTGGTTCAGCGGTGACGGCAGGCCGGAGGGAAACACCACGCCCCAGGTGCCGTCGGTGTACTTGCCCCACAGCTCGGCGCCGATGAAGTTGCCGATGCGGCCGAAGCCAAGGCCCAGCGGTACCAGCGGCGCCATGAAGTCGATGGTGTCGCCCAGGTGCAGGCGGTGCTTGCGCGACCAGTACCACGAGGCGAACAACACGCCCAGCAGGCCGCCGTGGAAGCTCATGCCGCCATCCCACACCTTGAACAGCAGCAGCGGGTTGTGCAGGAAATCGCCCAGCGCGTAGAACAGCATGTACCCCACGCGGCCACCCACCACCACGCCGAGCATGGCGTAGAACAGCAGGTCGGAGAAGCCGTTGGCATCCACGCCCGGCAGCCGCCCCGCCGCGATGCGCCGCCGCCCCAGCCACCAGGCCGCGGTGAAGCCGAGCAGGTACATGATGCCGTACCAGTGCACCTTGACCGGCCCAAGCGAGATGGCGATGGGGTCGATGTCGTGGAGATAGATCATGGGCAATGCCTTGCAGGTAAGCGGCTATTCTCGGGCCAGCGCCGCCGTACCTCAACCAAGGAACTGCGGGGTATTGGGCAGGGCGTCATCCTTGGACCCGCTGCCGGGTGGATAGTGCCCCGCCAGTATGTCCGATACCTCGGCAATGGCCAGCAGCACCGCGTCCTGCAGGGCGCCCTCGCGCAACTGCTGCTGCATGTGCGCACACACCGCCTGCCACTGCGCTTCGCCCACCCTGCCGCGCAGTCCGCGGTCGGCTACCAGCTCGATGGCGTGGTCGGCCAGCAGCAGGTAGACCAGCACGCCGTTGTTGTTCTCGGTATCCCAGGTGCGCAGCTGCGCAAAGGCATGCTCGGCCCGCTGCCGGGGCGTAACGCCCTGCCACAGCGCGGTCATGGGCAGATCCGCTTCCACCGCGAACATGACCTGGCCGCCGTGGCGGCGCTCGCCGCCGGCAATGGCATCCGTGATGGCCTGCAGCGCGTCCGGCGGGAAGGTCCGCTGCAGCGAAGGTGCGAACAGATGGCGCCAGATGCGCATCACCATCCTCCCGAGGCGCCACCGCCTCCGGATCGTCCACCCCCACCGCCCCAGCCGCCACCGCCACCGCCGAAGCCGCCGCCTCCACCACCCCAGCCTCCCCCGCCGCCAAAGCCACCGCCGCCCCAGCCGCTGTTGCGGGCGAAGCGGCCGACCCGGCCGGAGGAGAAGCCCACGAACAGGCCGATCAGCCCGGCCAGGCCACTGGCCAGCCACAGCGAAGTGAACAGGAAGGCAGCCACCGCTGCGCCGCCACCGCCCAGCAGCGCGCGCACCGGGCGCGGCAGCCAGCCCAGCAGGGCGCGGGCGAAGGTGCCCACGAAGAAGCCGATCACCAGTGCCAGCGTGAAGCCATCGCCGCCACTGCCACGGGGTTCACGGTGGGCACTCACCGGCGCCGGCAGTTCCTCACCGTCGATCAGCTTCACCAATGCGGCGCTGCCGTCGACCAGCCCGCCGGCGTAGTCGCCGCTGCGGAAGCGCGGGGCCAGGTATTCCTGGATAACCCGGTTGGCGATGGCATCGGGAATGGCGCCTTCCAGCCCGTAGCCGGGCTCGATCCGCACCCGGCGGTCATCCTTGGCCACCACCAGCAGCACGCCATCGTCCACGTCGCTGCGGCCGATCTTCCACTGCTCGAACACCCGCTGGGTGTACTGCTCGATGGTTTCCGGCTGGGTGCTGGGCACCATCAGGATCTGCAGCTGGCTGCCCTTGCGCTGCTGCAACGCCAGCGCCTGGGCCTCCAGCGCCTGTTTCTGCGCGGCATCCAGGGTGCCGGTAGTGTCCACTACCGGCGAGGTCATCGGCGGAATCGCCGCGTCAGCCTGCGCCCAGGCCGGCACGGCCAGGCACAGGCACAGCAGCAACCAAGCGCGCAGTAGCGGGGTGTTCACCGGTTACTGGGCCGGTGCCGGAGCCTGCTGCGGCGGCGGCGCGGGCGCCGGGGCCGCGGGCTGCGCACCGAACTTCACCGCAGGCGGCTGCGAGATCTGCGCTTCATTTTCCACCGTGAAGTTCGGCTTTTCCTTGTAGCCGAACAGCTTGGCGGTGATCAGCTGCGGGAACGAGCGGACGTAGGTGTTGTAGTCCTGCACCTGCTGGATGTAGCGGCCGCGCGCCACGGTGATCCGGTTTTCGGTGCCTTCCAGCTGCGCCTGCAGATCGCGGAAGCCCTGGTCGGATTTCAGGTTCGGGTAGTTCTCGGTCACCACCAGCAGCCGCGACAGCGCGCCACTGAGCTCGCCCTGGGCCTGCTGGAACTGCTTGAGCGACTCGGCGTCGTCGGCATTCACGTTGACCTGGCCCACCCGCGCGCGGGCATTGGTCACGTCGGTGAGCACCTGGCGCTCCTGGTTGGCATAGCCTTCCACGGTCTGCACCAGGTTGGGGATCAGATCGGCGCGGCGCTTGTACTGGTTAAGCACCTCGGCCCAGCCGGCCTTGACCTGCTCATCCTTCTGCTGGATCGAGTTATAGCCACAACCTGACAACAGGCTGGCCAGCAGGGCCAGCAGGATCAGTCGGGGAGAAATACGCATGGCCGGCTCCGGATCGGGGTGGACGCGGCCGGAGGATGGCATGAATAGGGGTTAATTCCCCGTTAGGGTGTCCGGGGGTGACGACCAACGGTCGTCACCTGCCGGGTGGGTCCGCGCACCCATTGCCGGTGGATCCGCAGGCCGGTTTCACCAATTGCCGGCGCCCGGCACGTGGTGGGCCACGGCGCGGCGGCGCATCAGCAGGTTCAGCCACTCCACCAGTACCGAGAAGCCCATGGCGGCATAGATGTAGGGCTTGGGCACGTGCACGTCCAGGCCGTCCAGGATCAGCACCGCACCGATCAGCAGGATGAAGGCCAGGGCCAGCATCTTCACGGTCGGGTTGGCGTCGATGAAGCGGCCCAGCGGGTTGGCCGCCAGCAGCATGACCGCCACCGACAGCAGGATCGCCGCGACCATCACCGGCACGTGGTCGGCGATGCCGACGGCGGTGATCACCGAATCGAGCGAGAACACGATGTCGATGATGGCGATCTGCGCGATCACCATGCCGAACACGGCCGAGGCCTTGGTGGTGGTGGGATCTTCGTCTTCGCCGCCGGTGATCAGCTCGCGGATTTCCATGCCGCCCTTGATGATCAGGAACAGGCCGCCGAGGATCAGCACCAGGTCGCGGATGGAGATGCCCATGCCGGCCACGGTAAACAGATTGGCCTGCATGTGCGCCAGGTAGGCCAGCGACACCAGCAGCAGGATGCGGGTGATGCACGCCACCGCGATGCCCAGCTTGCGCGCGAACGGACGACGCGATTCCGGCAGCTTGCTCACGGCAATGGAAATGAACACCAGGTTGTCGATGCCGAGCACGATTTCCAGCGCGCTCAGGGTCAGCAGGGTCAACCAGACGTTCGGGTCGGACAGCAGTTCAAGCAACATGGACCTGGATCCTTACTAAGGGGAAGAACGGGGGGCGCGTCAGAGCACGCGCGGCGCCAGGACCAGGCCCCAGCACAGCAGAACATTCATCATCAGCACGAACACCGCCGCCGAGCCCATGTCCTTGGCGCGGCCGGCCAGCTCATGGAATTCGGCGCCGTAGCGCTCGATCACCGCTTCAATCGCCGAATTGGCCAGCTCCATGGCCAGTACCAGCAGCATCGAACCGATCATCAGCGCGCGCTCGACCGGGGTCTGCCCCAGCCACAGCGCCAGCGGTGCCAGCACGACCAGCAGGTAGACCTCCAGCCGGAACGACGACTCGTGCAGCCAGGCCGCCCGCAGGCCCTGCCAGGACCACACCGCCGCCTTGAAGATGCGCCTGGGACCGCGCGGCATGTGCCCGGTTTCATCAGCCACGCGGGGACACCCCACGGCGGGAAACAAGGCAGGACGGCAGGTGCGGGGCACGACAAGGGGTCATGGGCAGCGCGGGGAGCGGTGGACAATCCGCCATTTTGCCACAAGGGTGGCGGCGCTACCCGGCCGTGCCGGGCGTTGGCCGGCCCACCGGGCCTAGAATGACCCTACGCATCAAAGGAGTCGTTCATGTCCCAGCGTTTCACCCGCCCCCTGCTGCTCGCCCTGGCGCTGACCGCCAGCCTGCCCGCTTTGGCCCTCAAGCCCGCCCCGGTGCCGGCGCCGCCGCAGGTGCCCGAGCAGGTCTCCAACGTGGCCTGGGCCGGCGACATGGCCGCCTTCGCCAAGGCCGACGCCGCCAGCCCGCCCCCGCGCGGCGGCGTCGAGTTCATCGGCAGTTCCTCGATCCGGATGTGGGACACCCTGGCGGCCGACTTCCCCGGCCAGGACGTCTTCAACCGCGGCTTCGGCGGCTCCGAAGTGCGCGACAGCACCTGGTACGCCGACCAGATCGTGATTCCGTACGCGCCCTGCAAAGTCTTCTTCTACGCCGGCGACAACGACCTCAACAGCGGCCGCACGCCGACCCAGGTCCGCGACGACGTGGTGGCGTTCGTGCAGCGCGTGCACCGCGACCTGCCGAAGACCACCGTCGAGGTCATCTCGATCAAGCCCAGCCCGTCGCGCGCGCAGCTGCTGCCCGCGGTGGTGGAAGCGAACGGATTGATCCAGCAGGCGCTGGCGAAGCTGCCGAACACCGGCTACACCGACATCTACACCCCGATGCTGGGCGAGGACGGGCAGCCACGCGCGGCGTTGTTCCGCGAAGACATGCTGCATATGAAGCCGGAGGGGTATGCGATCTGGCGGAAGGCATTGGCAAGCAAGGTGCAGTGTGGTGCAACGGTAAAGCGGTAACAGCGCACGTTGTTTTGAGGTCATGCGTTAAAGGGCCGATCAGCAGAGTCGGCAGTCGTTTGGGAACCGACCCTACCGCGCTCGCACACCATCGAGGGGAGTGGCGGGGGTGGGTTTGCGGGGGTGTGAGCCGCATGGATGCGGCGACCAAGCCCCCAAGGATGGGTTCACGGCGCCCCCCGCGGGCCCACCCCCGCCGCTCACCTGCACGCGGGCAATGGAAACGCCGTTGCTCTGCGCTTTTACGCGTCAGCGATAGATGATCGTGGCCTGGGTGCCGACCCCGGGTTCGCTGGTCAGGGCGATCTTCCAGCCGAAGCGGTCGCACAGGCGGCGCACGATCGACAGGCCCAGGCCGGTACCCTGCGGGCGGCTGGGTTCGGCGCGGTAGAACGGCTCGAACGCGCGCGACAGCGCTTCGGCCGACATGCCGATGCCGGTGTCGCGCACCACCACCCGGTCGTCCAGCACGTCCACGTCGATACGGCCTTCGTCGGTGTAGCTGCAGGCGTTGCGCAGCAGGTTGCTGACCACCACCTGCAGTACCCGCGGTGGCGCGTGCAGGTGCACCGGTGCCTCGCTGTGCAGGTGGATCTCCACCGGCCGGCCCGCGATCAGCTCGCGCGCGTTGTCCACTTCGTAGCGCACGATCTCGTTGACGTCGAACAGTTCGATCTGCGGCTCCACGTCCGCCTCGCGTGCCAGGATCAGGAACGCATCGATCACCGCCTCCATGTCGCGCCCCGCGCGCTGGATGCGGTGCAGGCCGCGGCGCAGCCGCGGCGTCATGTCCTGGTCGCCCAGCGCCATGTCGCTGGCCACCCGGATCACGGTCAGCGGCGTGCGCAGTTCATGGCTCGCATCGCGGGTGAAGTTGCGTTCGCGTGCCACGTGCGCGGTGACCCGCGTGGCCAGCGAATGCAGGGCCGCCGCCAGTTGCCGCGTTTCGCCCTGCATGTCCGCCGGCAGCTTGTCCGGTGCCAGGTCCGACGCCTCCGGATGGCCCGGGTTCCAGCGCGACACCCGCCGCGCCAGCCAGTTCACCGGCGAGACCAATCGCTTCGACGCCCGGTAGGTGATCCACGACGCGCCATACACCGCCAGCAGCGTCAACAGCACCGGCACGATGCCGAACCAGAACGCCAGCATCTCCGCGCGCGAACGCAGGAACACCAGGTACAGCTGCCCTTCCGGGCGCTGATCGACCAGCACCAGCTGGTCGTCGGCCTTCAACTCGTGGAAGCCCGGCGCCAGCGTGCGCAGGTTGGGCGGCAGGCTCAGCGCCGATTGCCCGGCCTCCAGCAGGTAACCGCGGATGTTGCGCGTGTTCGGCGGCGGCTGCGCGGGCGAGGCCGCGTGCAGGTCCCAGAAATATGTCGCTTCTTCCTGCAGCGCGCTGCTGACCAGGCTGTGCTTGATCACCAGCGAGACCAGCCACGCGCCCAGCAGGATGCCCAGGCTGGCCAGTACGGCCTGCAGGATGAAGACAATGCGGATCTTGCGCGGCAGACCGTGCGGCATTACGAAGTCCAGGTCGAGTCGCCGCGATTATAGGAAAGCGCGCCGTTATTCCATCGTGCAAGCAACGGCGATGCCCCGGCAAGTGCCGGGGCATCGTGTACATCGGGGCCGCAAGCCCCCACCATCGTGCGCCCTGCTCTGTGGCGCATCAGCTCATCGGCTGGGCGATATCGGCAATACGGTAGCCGGCGCTCTGCACGGTGTGCAGCAGCGGACGGTCGAACGGCTTGTCGATGATCTTGCGCAGGTTGTACAGATGGCTGCGCAGCGTGTCCGAATCCGGCAGCCCGTTGCCCCAGATCTCGCGCTCGATTTCCTGGCGGGTCACCACGCGCGGCGATTCGCGCATCAGGATGGTGAGCAGGCGCAGGCCGATGGGCGACAGCTGCAGCTCGGTGCCCGCACGCGTGGCGCGCATGCTGACCGGGTCCAGCACCAGGTCGGCGACCTTGAGCACTTCCGATCCTACCTGGCGGCGTTCGCGCCGGATCAGCGCGCGCAGGCGGGCTTCCAGCTCCTGGATCGCAAACGGCTTGGTCAGGTAATCGTCGGCGCCGAAGCCCAGGCCGGTGAGCTTGTCGTCGAGCGTATCGCGCGCGGTCAACATCAGCACCGGCGTCGACTTGCGCGCATCGTTGCGCAGCCGGCGGCAGACTTCGATGCCGTCCAGACGCGGCAGCATCAGGTCCAGCACCACCACGTCGTAACTGTTTTCAGCCGCCAGACGATAACCGTCCAGCCCGTCCTGGGCGTAGTCCACTTCGAACCCGCGGCCTTCCAGGTATTCCCCGATCATCTCGGAGATATTGCGGTTGTCTTCGACCACCAGCACCAGGCCGGAGGTTTCCTTTGTCTGACGCATGGGAGTCCCTCTTTCTTCAGCTTTGTGAAACATGCCGGATCGTCGGTGGAGGCGATGTGAAGCCGCTCACGGATCAGTTCGGCGGCTCATTCAACAGGGGTTTGAGCAGCGGCCAGACGTTGTCCAGCACCTTCGGCTGGGCCTTGGCGGTGGGGTGCAGCCCGTCGCCCTGCATCAGCCCGGGCTGCAGGGCCACACCCTCCAGCAGGAACGGCAGCAGCGCCACCTTGTACTGGCTGGCCAGGCCCGCATACACCTGGCGCAGGCGGTCGCGATAGGCCGGGCCGTAGTTGGGTGGTACATCGATGCCCAGCAGCAGCACCTTGGCGCCGGCCTTCTGGCTGGCCACGATCATCTTTTCCAGGTTGCCGCGCAGCTGCGCCGGGCTCAGCCCGCGCAGCGCGTCATTGCCGCCCAGTTCGATCACCACCACCGACGGCCGATGCTTCTCCAGCAGGGCCGGCAGCCGGGTCAGTGCGCCGGCCGTGGTTTCGCCGCTGATGCTGGCATTGATGACCGTCGGCGGCGGCGTGATCTGCTGGCTAACCCGCTGCTGAAGCAGGTTCACCCAGCCCGATGCGGCCGGGATATTGTGGGCGGCACTGAGGCTGTCGCCGACCACCAGCACCGCGTGCCGGGTGTTGGCACCTTTGGCACATGCCAGCGCAGGCAGCAGCAGCAACCCTGCCAGCAGCAAGAACACCTGGGCCGCCCGGCCCGCCCATTTTGCTCGGTACATTGGAGAATCCTCATCGACAGCCTGTCCCCCCGCAGCGCGCCCGTCGCCATCGCCGCCCACAACGTGGGCAAGTCCGCACGTGGCCCGGAGGGTGAAGTCCACATACTGGACAACATTGACATGACCGTCCATGAAGGCGAGAGCGTCGCCATCGTCGGCGCGTCCGGTTCGGGCAAGACCACCCTGCTCGGGCTGCTGGCCGGACTCGACCTGCCCAGCCGCGGCGACATCGCCCTGGCCGGGGCCACGCTCGGCGCGCTGGATGAGGAAGCCCGCGCGCAGCTGCGCGCGCGCGAGGTCGGCTTCGTGTTCCAGAGCTTCCACCTGCTGCCGGCGCTGACCGCTGAAGAAAACATCGCGTTGCCGCTGGAACTGGCCGGGCGCGAGGATGCGGCGCGGGTGCGCGAGGTGCTGGCGCAGGTCGGGCTGACCCACCGCGCCCGCCATTACCCGCGCCAGCTGTCCGGTGGCGAGCAGCAGCGCGTGGCGCTGGCGCGTGCGTTCGTGGCACGGCCGCGCATCCTGTTTGCCGATGAGCCCACCGGCAGCCTGGACCAGGCCACCGGGCAGCAGATCAGCGACCTGCTGTTCGCGCTCAACGCCACCAGCGATACCACGCTGGTGCTGGTGACCCATGACCTGCGCCTGGCCCAGCGCTGCGAGCGCATCTACCGGCTCGACGGCGGCCGCTTGGTCGATGCCGCCGGAATCACCGCATGAACGTACTACGCCATGCCGGGCGTGCGCTGCGCCGGGAATTTCTCGCCGGCGACCTGCTGACCGTGTTCGCCGCGCTGGTGCTGGGCGTGGCGGTGATGACGGCGGTGGGCACGCTGGTCAACCGGGTCACGTTGGCGCTGACCAGCAGCGCGGCGGAAATGCTCGGTGGCGACCTCGGCCTGGGCGGCCGCGAGGACGTGCCACAGGCCTTCGCCGACGAGGCGCGCGCGCGTGGGCTGGCCAGCACGCGCATGGTCAGCTTCCCCAGCGTGCTGTTCCATGGCGATGAAAGCCAGATGGCCAACATCAAGGCGGTCAGCAACGGTTATCCGCTGCGCGGCGAACTGCGGGTCAGCCGCGCCCCGGGCGGCGCCGGCGAAGTGGCCGGCACCCCGGCGGCAGGCGAGGCCTATGCCGACCCGCGCCTGATGCAGGCGCTGGGGCTGAAGGTGGGCGACGCCCTCGAATTCGGCGCCGGCACGCTCACCGTGACCCGCGTGCTGCAGGCCGAACCGGATACCTCCGGCGAGCTGATGCAGCTGTCGCCGCCGCTGCTGGTCAACCGCATCGACGTCGACCGTGCGGGCCTGCTCGGCCCGGGCAGCCGCGCCTCGTACCGGATGATGTTTGCCGGCAGCGCTGGGGCCATTGCCGATTTCCGCGGCTGGCTGCAGCCGCGCGCCAAGGGCCTGCGCATCGTCGGCATTGCCGATGCCCAGCGTGGCGTGCGCGGCGCGTTCGACCTGGCCGGCCGCTTCCTGTCGCTGGCCGCGCTGCTGGCGGTACTGCTGGCGGGCGTGGCCACCGCGCTGGCCGCCAACCGCTTCGCGCTGCGCCGGATCGACCAGGTGGCGGTGCTGCGCTGCCTGGGCGCGCGCAATCGCGACATCCTCACCGCCATGGCGCTGCAGCTGGTGCTGCTGGCCATCCCGGCCTGCCTGGTCGGGATCGGGCTGGGCATGGCCGCGCAGGCCGGGCTGGTGCAGGCGCTGGGCGGGCTGATTCCGGGCCGGCTGCCGTTGCCGCAGGCCACGCCGGCGCTGAGCGGGGCGGGGATCGGGCTGGTGCTGCTGCTGGGTTTCGGCCTGCCGCCGCTGTTGCGGCTGCGCAAGGTGCCGCCGATGCGCGTACTCAACCGCAGCTTCGCTACCCTGCCGCCCAGTTCCCTGCTGGTGTATGCCGCTGCGCTGGCGGCCACCGTGGCGCTCACCGTGCAGGCCACCGGCGATGTGCGGCTGGCCGCCTGGGTGCTGGGCGGCCTGGCCGCGCTGGCGTTGCTGGCAGGTGCGGCCGGGGCCACCCTGCTGTGGCTGCTGCGCGGGCTGCAGCCGCGCCTGCGCGGGCGCTGGAAGCTGGGCCTCGCCGCCCTGACCCGCCGCCGCGGGCTGGCGGTGATGCAGCTGGTGGGACTCTCGCTGTCGCTGTGCGCCCTGTTGCTGCTGTCGGTGATCGGCCCGGGGCTGTTGGCGCAGTGGCGCGACCGCCTGCCCAGCGATACCCCGAACTATTTCCTCATGAACATCCAGCCCGAACAGCGCCAGGCGGTGCTGGCAGCGCTGGACGGCCTGGGCGTGGATTCGCCCGGGATCGAGCCGTTCAGCACCGGCCGGCTGCTGGCCGTCAACGACAGGCCACCGCAGCGGCAGGAACGCGAGGACAACAACAACGACGATGACGATGCCAACCGCCCGGTCAACTTCTCCTGGCGGCATGATTTCCCGCCGGCCAATACCCTGTTGAGCGGCCGGTATTGGGCCGCAGGGAGCACCGCTGCCGAAGCTTCGATCGAACAGGGCTGGGCCGAACGCTACGGGATGAAGCTGGGCGACACGGTTACCCTGCAGATGGGCGAGCAGGAACGGCGCTTCACCGTGACCAGCATCCGCAAGGCCGACTGGGATTCGTTCCGGGTCAATTTCTTCCTGCTGCTCAATGAGGGGGCGGTGGGCGATGCGCCGTACAACCTGATCACCGCCTTCCACCTGCCGCGCGAACAGGCCCCGGCACTGGCCGGGCTGACCCGCCAGTACCCGAACATCTCACTGCTGGATATCGACAGCATCCTGCAGCGGGTGCGCGAGGTGGTGGACCGGGTCAGCCAGGCCGTGCAGCTGGTGATGGGCTTCAGCCTGCTGGCCGGAGTGCTGGTATTGCTGGCCGCGTTGCAGGCCACCGCCGGTGAACGCCGTTACGACAGCGCGGTGCTGCGCACGCTGGGCGCCACCCGCACCCAGCTGCGCGGCGCGGTGCTGGTGGAATTCGGCGCGCTGGGGCTGCTGTCTTCGCTGCTGGCGGTGGGCACGGCGGCACTGCTGGGCAGCGTCGTGGCCCGCCAGGTATTCGAACTGCAGCTCAGCCCGCCGTGGGGCCCGCTGCTGGCCGGAGGGGCACTGGGCGTGGCGCTGAGCATGCTGGCCGGCTGGTGGGGCACCCGACGGATCCTGCACACCCCGCCGGCGCTGGCCCTTCGCGAGGCATGAACGCGATTGATGACACCGGCAGGGGTCGGCGCTAGGTATGCTGCCCGCCCCTGCCCCCTGAGAATGCCCGCGATGCCCGGCACGTCGTTCACCGCTTACCTGTACCCCGTGTTGCTGCTGCTGGGCAGCAACATCTTCATGACCTTCGCCTGGTACGGCCACCTCAAGTACAAGAGCGCGCCACTGATGATGGTGATCCTGGTCAGCTGGGGCATCGCCTTCTTCGAGTACTGCCTGCAGGTGCCCGGCAACCGACTGGGCAGCGCGGTCTACTCGGCCCCTCAGCTGAAGGGCATGCAGGAAGTGATCACGCTGGTGGTGTTCGCGGTGTTCTCCGCGTTCTACCTTGACCAGCCGTTGAAGTGGAACCATTACGCCGCGTTCGGATTGATCGTGGTGGCCGCGTTCCTGATGTTCAAAGAGTGAGGGTCATTCGGGGGCTTTTTCCACCCACTGCTTGAACACCGCGTCGATCTGCGCGTCCTTGACCTGCTTGCCGTCCTGCAGGTCCTGTGCCTGGGTGAACAGCGGAATGATCATCGCCATGCCATCCAGCTTGGTCTTCAGGTGTACGCCCGGCGCCTGGCCGAGGAAACCGTCCCAGCGGGCGCGCACCTTGGCCCAGTAGTCCGCCGTTGCGGCCCAGTAGTCGTAGGCCGGTTTGAAATCGACCTCGGTGGTGCGGTTGTAATCGTTGAAGCCGAACTCACGCGCGATCTCCTGCTGGCTGCCGTCGGCGCCGCGCAGGATCTTGGTGTTGAACTGTTCGTGGGTCCAGCCGTTGGGGGTGAGGGTGTGCCGGTTGACCACCGCCAGTGCGTTGTAATCGCTGCGGCGGGTGTACTCGCGGCGCGGCAGTGGCCGCCAGCTGAGGTCGCTGGTCCAGGTGGCCACGCCGTTGTGGTAGTCCCACCGGCCGGTGCCGCAGTAGCGCGGGGCATCGCTGACTTCATGCACGCACTGGGTCCACGCGCCGGCGTTCACCGCCGGATCGATCGCACGCACCTGCCAGGTCTGGTCGGCGCTGAACTCGAACCGGTTCGGCGCCTCGTACACCCAGTCCTGCCGCCAATGCTTGGTCACGTGGCCGCTCCTGCCGTCCACCAGCAGGTGCTGGAGCACGATCCGCTTCGGGCTGTCCTCGACCACGATCACCACTTCGTTGCCGCCGCTGCGCACGGCCGGCGCGCGCTCATAACCGGGCTTGAGCAGCACGGTTTCATCGAAGGCGAAATCGACGATGTACTCGCCCTTCATGGCCAGGATGCTGGCGTGGTCGCGCTGCAGGTCGGAGGGCTGGGCGTGGGCGATGCCGCTGGCTGCAAGCAGCAGCCACGCGCTGGCTGTCTGGAATGTCATCGACGAAGGTCCCTTCAGGAAGGTCGGGTGGAAGAAAGATGGCCAAGTGGTACGACGTTGGACGCATCGATCCACAGCTCGCCGTCGGCGCCCTCGACCCGCGCGATGCGCCGCGCGGCGGTGGCGCCCAGCACCGACAGCGAGGCCACGCTGGCGGCCAGTGCCTGGCCGTTGCGCGCGTGCAGGCGCAGCGCGCACATGCGCCAGGGCTCGCCGCCCAGGCGCGTGGCCAACCGGCGCCACAGGCGCTCGGCCACGCCGCCCTCATTGGCCGGCTCCGGGCGCGCCGGGAACGCCGATACCAGGCGGTCCCAGGCCAGGAAATCACTGTCGGGCAGCAGGTACAGCCGCCAGCAACAGCGCCCGCGCGCGTCGGAGAAGCACAGGCTTTCGCGGATGCCTTCGCTGTCCATGCCCTGGCAGGCATGGGCGGAAACGGCATGTTTCCAGCCGCCCAGCTCGCTGCTTTCGGGGCGGTACAGACACAGCACCGTGCCCAGTGCCGCCAGCTGTTCCGGGGATGGCAGCTGGCCAGGGCGCAGGTACCGGTCTGGGGTTCGCAGTGCGGAAAGGGCTCGGCTCATGATGGCTACCAGCTCACGGCAAGGCTGGCCGAGACGTTCCGGCCAGGGTTGGTGTAACGGTCGATCACCGTGCTGCTGGAGGCCAGCGCGGAGGTGATCGCGGAGTAGTCGATATAGGTGCGGTCGCCGAGGTTGAACACGCCGATGTTGATCTTGGCGCCAGGGGCGAAGTCCCAGTGCGCCACCAGGTCCAGCACCCCATAGCCGGCCGGGCGGAACGCGGTGGCGCTGGCCATGCGGTCCTTGCGCCTGGCGAACGTGCCCAGCAGCTCCACGCCCCACGCATCGCGGTCGTAGGCGACGCCGAGCGTGCCGCGCAGCGGATCGATCGATTCCAGCGGCACGTCTTCGGTCTTGTCCTGACCGCGCGACCACGCTACCGCGCCGTTCAACGACCAGCCGGCCAGCGCGGTGCTGAGTTCGCCGAACTCGACCCCCGCCTTCAGTTCAGCACCGTAGATTTCCGCGTCGGCGATGTTCTGCGACTGGAATACGATCAGCCCCTGCGGGTTGATGCCGACCTGGCGCTGCGACTCGATGAAGTCCTTGTAGTCGTTGTAGTAGCCGCTCAGGCTGACGTACGCGGCCTTGCTGACATAGCGCAGGCCCAGTTCCAGGCCGTCACTGGTTTCAGGCTTGAGGTCGGGGTTGGGAATGGCGGTGTAACCGAACATCACGTTGGTGAAGCCCAGGTTGACGTCGTTGTACGGCGGCGAGCGGAAGCCGTGCGAGTAGCCGGCGAACAGCGACCAGTCATCGGCGAAGCGCCACACCATGCCCAGCTTCGGCGACACGCTGGTCTTGGTCAGGTCCGATACCGGCATGCCCGGGTTGTCGGCGGCGAAGATCGCGTCCACGTCCGGGCGCAGTTCGTAGTGGTCCACGCGCACGCCCGGCACCAGCGAGAAGCGGCCGTCGGCGAAGCGCATTTCGTCCTGCACGTACAGGCCGAGCTCGGTGGTTCTGCTGATGGGGAAATCGCGCACGGGGAACGCATCGGGCAGGATCGTGGTGCTGGTCTGGCCGTTGGCCAGGACCTGGTAGCCGTCGCGCTTCTGCCGCGTCTCGGTCCAGGTGCCATCGAAGCCATAGGTCAGCGCGTGCTCGACCGCGCCGGTCTGCAGCGCCTTGTGGAACACCGCCTGCAGGCCGTACACGCGCTGGTCGAAGTTGAATTCACGGTGGCGCGTACTGCGGTTGGCACGCTGCTCATCGGTGCGCTGGGTGGTTTCGCTGTCCTGCCGGTACAGCTGCCAGGACAGGCTGTCGGCGAAGCCGGCGGCCAGGTTGTCCATCTCGTGCGCGAACGACACCCGCGCGCGGGCCTGGTGGTCGCGCGCCTGCATGCCGGTGGTGGTGGTGTGGTCGATGGCCGACAGCACGTCGGTGTCCACGCTGTCTTCGTTGCCTTCCACCGTCAGCCGGAAGCGTTGGTCTTCGCTCGGCGCATAGACCAGCTTGCCGAGCACGCTGCGGCCATCGCGGTCCTGCGGGTTGGCGGCGGTGCGGGTGCGGTCGCTGCTGCGCACATCGCCCATGCTTTCGGTTTCCTGGCCCTGGCGATGGTTGACGTTCACCATGCCGCTCCAATGGTCGCCGCCAAAGGCGGTGGTGGCGCTGCCCAGCAGGCCGTTCCATTCGCCGTCATAGCCGAATTTCAGGCCGACGTAGCTGTTTTTACCGTCCTTGAGGTAATCGGCCGGGTCCTTGGTGACGAAGGCCACCACCCCGCCCAGTGCATCGGAGCCATACAGCGCGCTGGCCGGGCCGCGCACGATCTCGACGCGCTTGAGCGTTTCCAGGTCGGTGAAGTTGCGGTTGGCGTCGGAGAAGCTGCCGATGCTGAAGGCCTTGGGCATGGCGATGCCGTCGGTCTGGATCAGTACGCGGTTGCCATCCAGCCCGCGGATGCGGAACCCGCCCAGGCCGAAGCGGGCCGGGCTGCTGGTCACCGAGATGCCCGGCTCGTAGCGGACCAGGTCCTTGATGCTGCGCACGAGGTGGTCATCCAGCTGCTCGCGGTCGATCACCTCAACGGTGGCGGCCACATCGCTGAGCGCACGTTCGGTGCGGGTAGCGGTGACCTGCACGCGGTCGAAGTCGCGCGCGTCGGCACCGGCATCGGGGGTGGCAGGGGCAGCAGCGTGGGCCGCGGCCATGGGCAGCGCCAGCCACAAGGCAAGGCTCAGGGCGGTAGGACGGGTCATGTGGGTGGGCAGGGTCGACTGGACGCGGAAGGAGACCCCCGACAGACGCCAGGGACCATGCGGTCGCAGGCGACGTGCCGAGGGGGAGAGAGCAGTGCAGGCGGCAGGCCTGGGGAGCGCATCGCGGCCGCGCGAATGCACCCCGTGGGGGAGGCGGGCCGTTACTTGGTGAGGATCAGCTTGTCGTTGCTGGTGTGGCGCAGACGATAGAAGCGGTCGCCGTGCTGGATCAGGATTTCGCGGCGACCCTTGAGCAGGGCCTCGCTGTCGATCACTTCTTCGGCCGGAACGGCGCGGACCGGGCGGTCGCGCAGGGTCAGCGTTTCGGGGCGCAGCAGTACAGCGGCTTGAGTGTTCATTGTCTGGACTCGTGCGAGGGACGAGTTAGATGATAATGATTCTCAGTTCACAATCAACAACCATTCTCATGTTGATTGATGAAATTAATGATCGATTTTTGGAAATCGATTGATGCCGCCTATCGGTAGAGCCACGCAGGGCGTGGCTCTACCGGCCGTCAGGTCAGGGCGCGAAGACCGCCTCCACCCTGCTCCAGTCCGCTTCGGCCACCTGCTCCAGCACCTCGAGGGCGCCCAGGTTCTGCTCCAGCTGGCTGACCCGGCTGGCGCCGAGGATCACGCTGGAGACGTTCGGGTTGCGCAGGCACCAGGCGATGGCCAGCTGCGCCGGCGACTGGCCCAGCTCGGCAGCCAGCGCGCTGTAGGCGCGCACCTTGTCCAGCCGGGCCTCGGCCGAATCGCCCAGCACCAGCTCGCGGAGCCAGCCCATCTGGGCCTGGCCCAGCCGCGAATCCGGATCGAACCCGCTGTTGTACTTGCCGCTCAGCAGCCCCGAGGCCAGCGGCGAGAAGATCGTGGTGCCCAGCCCCGGGTCGGCGTACAGCGGCGCGTACTCGCGCTCCACCCGTTCGCGGTGCAGCAGGTTGTACTGCGGCTGCTCCATCGTCGGCAGGTGCAGGTGGTGGTGGCGCGCCACGTCCACCGCTTCCTGGATCTGCGCGGCCGACCACTCCGACGTACCCCAGTACAGCACCTTGCCCTGCCGGATCAGCGTGTCCATGGCCAGCACGGTCTCGGCGATCGGGGTGTCCGGATCCGGCCGGTGGCAGTAATACAGGTCCAGGTAGTCCACCCGCAGGCGCTTGAGCGCGGCGTGGCAGGCATCGGTCACGTGCTTGCGCGAGAGGCCGTGCTGGGTCGGCCGGGGCTCGTCCACCGCGCCGAAGAACACCTTGCTGGACACGCACACCCCATCGCGGGGCAGGCGCAGGTCGGCGATCACATCGCCCATCACCTGCTCGGCGCGGCCGCGCGCATAGCCCTCGGCGTTGTCGAAGAAGTTGATCCCGTGGTCCCAGGCACAGGCAACCAGGTTGCGGGCCTCGTCACGGCTGATCTGGTCGCCGAAGGTGACCCAGGCCCCGAAGGACAAGGCCGACAGCTTCAGCCCGGACGAGCCCAGGCGGCGGTAATGCATGCGTTTTCTCCTGCTGGATGGCTGCGCCAGGACACCGGGGCGCGGCCGGAATGAGTCGCATCAGTGTATCGCCCGGCGGGCCCGAACCCCTGTGGATACTTGCCCGATCGCGGCCGATCGGCCCCCGCACGCTGCTTTTCCTTGCCCCGCCCCTGCCGCTGCTCTAGGCTTCCCGTTTTTCGCGGCGCCCTAGGGGAAGTCTGATGGTCGAAGGTTTGGGCAGGATTGGCTTCGGCCTGTTCGGGTTGGCAGTGCTGATCGGCATCGCCTGGCTGTTCTCGAACAACAAGCGTTCCGTCGACTGGCGGCTGGTGATCACCGGTATCACCCTGCAGATCGCCTTCGCCGCGGTGGTGCTGCTGATGCCCGGTGGGCGCGAAGCGTTCTCGCTGCTCGGCGACGGCTTCGTCAAGGTGCTCAGCTTCGTCAACGAAGGCTCGCGCTTCATCTTCGGCAGCCTGATGGACACCAACCAGTTCGGCTTCATCTTCGCCTTCCAGGTGCTGCCGACGATCATCTTCTTCTCGGCGCTGATGGGGGTCATGTACCACCTCAACGTGATGCAGCTGATCGTGCGCGGCATGGCCTGGGCGATCACCAAGGTGATGCGCGTGTCCGGCGCCGAAACCACCAGCGTCTGCGCCAGCGTGTTCATCGGCCAGACCGAAGCGCCGCTGACCGTGCGCCCGTACATCGCCAAGATGACCCAGTCCGAGCTGATCACCATGATGATCGGCGGCATGGCGCACATCGCCGGCGGCGTGCTGGCCGCCTACGTGGGCATGCTGGGCGGCAACGACCCGGTGCAACAGGCCTTCTACGCCAAGCACCTGCTGGCCGCCAGCATCATGGCCGCCCCGGCCACCCTGGTGGTGGCAAAGCTGCTGGTGCCCGAAACCGGCACCCCGCTGACCCGTGGCACCGTCAAGATGGAAGTGGAGAAGACCTCCAGCAACATCATCGACGCCGCCGCCGCAGGCGCCGGCGACGGCCTCAAGCTGGCCCTGAACATCGGCGCCATGCTGCTTGCCTTCATCGCCCTGATCGCCCTGCTCAACGCCCCGCTGACCTGGTTCGGCGAAATCACCGGCCTGCAGGCCATGATCGGCCGCCCGACCGACCTGTCGACCATCTTCGGCTACCTGCTGGCCCCGATCGCCTGGGTGATCGGCACCCCGTGGGCCGATGCCACCACCGTCGGCTCGCTGATCGGCCAGAAAGTGGTCATCAACGAGTTCGTCGCCTATTCCAAGCTCTCCGAAATCGTCAACGGCCAGGTCCCCGGCGTGTCGCTGTCGGCTGAAGGCCGCCTGATCGCCACCTACGCCCTGTGCGGTTTCGCCAATTTCAGCTCGATCGCCATCCAGATCGGTGGTATTGGTGGGCTGGCACCGGAACGCCGCCACGACCTGGCCAAGTTCGGCCTGCGGGCCGTGCTGGGCGGTACCATTGCCACCTTCATGACGGCGACCATCGCCGGCGTGCTGACGCATTTCAGCTGATATCCGTTCCCGAGAAACAGTCTTTATGAGTAGCAGTGTCGTCGTTGTCGGTTCCTTCAACGTGGATCATGTGTGGCGTTGCGAATCGCTCCCGGCCCCGGGTGCGACCATCGCCGGCCGCTACAGCACCGGCCCCGGCGGCAAGGGTTTCAACCAGGCCGTGGCCGCCCGCCGTGCCGGCGCCCCGACCACGTTCCTGTGCGCCCTCGGCGATGACGCCGGCGGCGCCATGGCCCGTGGCCTGGCCGAACAGGACGGCTTCGCCCTGAGCGCCGAAGCCAGCACCGAGCCCACCGGCACCGGCGGCATCTACGTCGACAGCCGCGGCCGCAACACCATCGTGATCGGCCCCGGCGCCAACGCCGCACTCAGCACCGCCTACATCGACCAGCAGCGCGCGCTGCTGGCCGGGGCCAAGGTCGTGCTGGCCCAGCTCGAATCCCCGGTTGAAACCATCGAAGCGGCCCTGGCCATCGCCCGCGAAGCCGGTGCCACCACCGTCCTCAACGCCGCCCCGGCCGACGCGCCCTCCAGCATCGGCCTGCTCAAGCTTGCCGACGTGCTGACCCCCAACGAAACCGAATTCGCCGCCCTGCTCGGCCGTCATGTCGGCGAACGCGTCGACGCCGACGACGTGGCCGCCCTCGACGGCGCCAGCCTGCACGCCCTGTGCCGCAAGCTGGTCGGCAACGGTACCGTCGTGGTTACCCTCGGCGCCGTCGGCGTGTTCGTCTCGCACGCCGAAGAGAACCTGCGCGGCGACACCCAGCCTTACTACCGCGTAGGCGCCGAACAGGTCCAGGTGCTCGACACCACCGGCGCCGGCGACGCCTTCAACGGCGCCCTCGTCGCCTCCCTGGCCCAGGACCCGGACGCCGCCTTCGCCCGCCACGTCCGCTTCGCCAACCAGTTCGCCGGCCGCTCCACCGAAAAGGAAGGCGCCGCCGTAGCCATGCCGCATTACACGCCGGCAGACGCGTAAGACAGCACGAGCGCAGCATGTAACAAAGAAACCGGCGCGAAAGCGCCGGTTTTTGTTTATGCAGTTGCCCTTCGCCTCTGCCTTCCACTCCGTCACCGACCAAGTGTCAAAGGCAGGTCGGGGTGGGTTTGCGGGGGTGTGAGCCGCATGGATGCGGCGACCAAGCCCCCAAGGATGGGTTCACGGCGTCCCCCGCAAACCCACACCGACCTGCCAAGCCGTGAGACCCGGCAGAGCCGACGCCGTTGACGTTGACGTTGACGTTGATCTTGCTTTTTGCCACAGGTAACCCCCAACAATCCCGCAGCCATTGGGGCGCAGGAAGCAACCGTCAAGCATCTGCTCATGCCCGTACGGCATCAGGGCCTTCCGGATCGGCCTGAATGTGGGGCCGGATCGCAGGGGTCTGCTTGGTTGCCGGCCATGGGCCGGCACTACAATGCCCGCATGCAGATTGGTCCCTACAACATCCAGCCCAACGTGGTGCTCGCCCCCATGGCCGGCGTCACCGACAAACCGTTCCGGCTGCTGTGCAAGCGCCTGGGCGCGGGTCTGGCTGCCTCTGAAATGACCATCTCCGATCCGCGCTTCTGGACCACCCGCAAATCCATCCACCGCATGGACCATGCCGGCGAACCCGACCCCATCAGCGTCCAGATCGCCGGCACCGAACCCCAGCAGCTCGCTGACGCCGCCCGCTACAACGTCGACCACGGCGCCCAGATCATCGACATCAACATGGGCTGCCCCGCCAAGAAAGTCTGCAACGCCTGGGCCGGCTCCGCCCTGATGCGCGACGAAGACCTCGTCGCCCGCATCCTCAGCGCCGTCGTCGGCGCCGTCGATGTCCCCGTTACCCTCAAGATCCGCACCGGCTGGGACTGCGACCACCGCAACGGCCCCCGCATCGCCCACATCGCCGAAGACAGCGGCATCGCCGCACTCGCCGTGCATGGCCGCACCCGCGACCAGCATTACACCGGCAGCGCCGAATACGAGACCATCGCCGCCATCAAGGCCGCCCTGCGCATCCCCGTGATCGCCAACGGCGATATCGACTCCCCGCAGAAAGCCGCCCACGTGCTCGCCCAGACCGGCGTCGACGCCGTCATGATCGGCCGCGCCGCACAGGGCCGCCCCTGGATTTTCCGCGAAGTCGCCCACTACCTCGCCACCGGCACCCTGCTGCCGCCGCCCAGCCTGCACGAAGTGCGCGACATCCTGCTCGGCCACCTGCATGCCCTGCACGACTTCTACGGCGAACCCCAGGGCGTGCGCATCGCCCGCAAGCACCTTGGCTGGTACGCCAAGGACCGCCCCGAGAATGCCGCCTTCCGCGCCGTCGTCAACCGCGCCGAAGACGCCGCAGGCCAGATCGCCCTGACCACCGACTACTTCACCGCACTGGCCGCCGGCGAACCGCTGTCCTCCGCGGCCTGATCCACCCCAAGTGACCGCCATGACCCCGATTGCCGCCCCCACCTACCTGCACGGCTTTTCCAGCACCGAACAGCATCGCCTGGTCACCCAGGCCCGCCTGCTGGAATCGTCCATCTTCAACAACATCGACTACAGCGGCGCCCAGCGCCTGCTTGAAGTCGGCAGCGGCGTTGGCGCGCAGACCGAAATCCTGCTGCGCCGCTTCCCCGAACTGCACGTCACCGGCGTGGACCTCAGCGAAACCCAGCTGGCCACCGCCCGCCAGAACCTCGAGAAAACCCCGTGGTGCAGCGAGCGCTACACCCTGCTGCAGGCCGACGCCGGCAACCTGCCGTTCGGCGCGCGCGAGTTCGATTCCGCGTTCCTGTGCTGGGTGCTCGAACACGTGCCCTCGCCCGCCCGCGTGCTCAACGAAGTGCGCCGCGTGCTGGTGCCCGGCTCGCCCGTCTACGTCACCGAAGTGATGAACGCCTCGTTCCTGCTCGACCCGTACTCGCCGCACATCTGGCGCTACTGGATGGCCTTCAACGACTTCCAGTACGACCACGGCGGCGACCCGTTCGTCGGCGCCAAGCTCGGCAACCTGCTGCTGGCCGGCGGCTTCCGCGACGTCCACACCGAGATCAAGACCATCCACCTGGACAACCGCGAACCGGCCCGGCGCAAGACCATGATCGCCTTCTGGGAACAGCTGCTGCTGTCGGCCGCCGACCCGCTGTTGGAAGCCGGCCTGGTGGACCAGGAAACCGTCGACGGCATGCGCCGCGAGTTCAGCCTGGTGCAGAACGACCCCAACGCCGTGTTCTTCTTCTCGTTCGTGCAGGCCCGCGCGACCGTTTACTGAAAGAATGGCGGCTGCTGCTGACGGTGGTAGAGCCGACTGTCAGTCGGCTGCTCGCCGGCGCGCTGCGCGCAGCCGACTGACAGTCGGCTCTACCCGTGGGCTTACCGGTCCGGCGTCTGCGGGGCGTGCCAGATGCGTTGCCACATCGCCCCGAGGCGGCGCTTGGCGCGCGCCCGGCCCTGCTCGCCGTCGTACGCCGGGCGCAGCTGCTCGGGCGGGATCGCCACCCAACGCTCGCCCTCCGCACGCGCCACCGCGAAGGTGAAGGTGTAATCCGGTTCCAGCCCCATGCGCAGATCACTCAGCTGCAGCTGGCCATCGACCACCTGCGCGCGCATGAAGCCCCGGTTGAACCAGTTCAATCGGGCAACGGCGGGAATGTGCGCGGCCTGGCGCAGCGCCTGCACGTTCGAGGGGAAGCCGCGGAACGTCATCGGGCCCGTATCGGCCACCAGCGAGCGCTCGCCGACCACATACCCGCTGGGCGTCATCGCCACCTCCTGCCACAGCAGCGTGTTGAACGGCGTGGCGACCGAGAACCGGGGTGCATCGCCCAGCCCCATCGCCGCCAGCGCACGGTCGGCTTCGCGGTCGACCTGGTGCTTGGCCAGCAGCGACCAGCCAAGGTAACCGGTGCTCAGCACCAGCCCCGCCAGCAGCGCCTTCTGCGCCAAGGGGCGGCTGCGCGCAAACCATGCCACCGCGCAGCCCAGCAGCAACCACACCGTGTACAGCGGGTCGATGATGAAGACGCTGGACCACATCGTCGGCGGCGGGGTGAACGGCCACCACAGCTGGGTGCCGTACACCGTGAACGCATCGAGGAGGGGATGGGTGATCAGCGCCAGCAGGATCGCCCAGAACCAGCGCGCGGGTGCCTGCGCCACGCGGCCGTGACCAAAGCGTTTGAAACCCCACCAGATCAACAGCGCCACCCAGGGCAGCACCAGCAGCGAGTGGCTGTAGCTGCGGTGCTCGGTCATCAGCGCCACCGGGTCGGTGGCGGTGAAGGCCAGCAACAGGGCATCCAGGTCCGGCAGGGTGCCCAGTGCGGCGCCGGCAAGCAGCGCGGCGCGGCGGTGGCCGGCAGGGGCGATGGCGGCGGCGACGGCGCCGCCCAGAACGATCTGGCTTAGGGAATCCATCCGGCGATGGTACGGGAGGTCCGCGCGTTTACGTGCGTGGGGGCATGGCTTTGACACGCATGGCGTGTCACTACGATCCGGGGTCGCACGGGTTGGGGTTTGGCGGGTTCGGGGGTGGGGTTGGGGGCCGCGCGGGTTGGGCGGCGTTGTCACGCTGGTGGAACACTGGGCCCCGACGCTGGGGGTCAATCGCGCTGCGGCGGCCTTTCACGGTGGGCACGCCGGCTTAACCACGGGCAACCCCCGCTGGGCCACAATGCAATGGCGCGACTTGCCGTGTATCATTCGCGCCCATCTTTCCATCCGAATCAAAGGATATTACGCCTGATGTCCAGCTACCTGTTCACCTCCGAATCGGTCTCCGAAGGCCATCCGGACAAGATTGCCGACCAGATCTCCGATGCGGTGCTGGACGCGATCCTTGCCCAGGACCAGCGCGCCCGCGTGGCCTGCGAAACCATGGTCAAGACCGGCGTGGCGATCGTGGCCGGTGAAATCACCACCTCCGCCTGGATCGACCTGGAAGCGGTGACCCGCAAGGTGATCCTGGACATCGGCTATGACAGCTCCGACGTCGGCTTCGACGGCGCCACCTGTGGCGTGCTGAACCTGATCGGCAAGCAGTCGCCGCACATCGCCCAGGGCGTGGACCGCAAGAAGCCCGAAGAAATGGGCGCTGGCGACCAGGGCCTGATGTTCGGCTATGCCACCAACGAGACCGACAGCTACATGCCGGCCGCGATCCACCTGTCGCACCGCCTGGTCGAGCAGCAGGCCAAGATCCGCAAGAAGAAGAACTCGCCGCTGTCGTGGCTGCGCCCGGACGCCAAGAGCCAGGTCACCCTGCGCTATGAAAACGGCGAAGTGTCCGCCATCGACGCCGTCGTGCTGTCGACCCAGCATGCCCCGGGCATCAAGCAGAAGGACCTCATCGAGGCCGTCCGCGAAGAGATCATCAAGCCGGTGCTGCCGGCCAAGTGGCTGCACAAGGGCACCAAGTTCCACATCAACCCGACCGGCAAGTTCGAGATCGGCGGCCCGGTGGGCGACTGCGGCCTGACCGGCCGCAAGATCATCGTCGACACCTACGGCGGCTGGGCCCGTCACGGTGGTGGCGCATTCTCGGGCAAGGATCCGTCCAAGGTCGACCGTTCGGCGGCTTACGCGGCCCGTTACGTGGCCAAGAACGTCGTGGCCGCCGGCTTGGCCGACCGCTGCGAAGTGCAGGTCTCCTACGCCATCGGCGTGGCCGAGCCGACCTCGATTTCGGTCACCACCTTCGGCACCGGCAAGATTAGCGATGACAAGATCGAAAAGCTGATCCGCAAGCACTTCGACCTGCGCCCGTACGGCATCATCAAGATGCTGGACCTGATCCACCCGATGTACCAGCAGACGGCGGCCTACGGTCACTTCGGCCGCAAGCCGAAGGACTTCAGCTACCTCAACGCTGCCGGTGAAACGGTCAACGCAACGGCCTTCTCCTGGGAGAAGACCGACCGCGCCGCCGCCCTGCGCGCCGATGCGAAGCTGAAATAAGGGCCACCCGCCCGCGCAGCATGTGAAACCGACGGCCCGCGAAAGCGGGCCGTCGTCGTTACAATCCCTTCATGCCTACCGACATCAAATCCCACCAGCTGACCATGACCGTGCTGATGTCGCCGGAAATGGCCAACTTCTCCGGCAAGGTCCATGGCGGGGCGATCCTGCGCCTGCTCGACCAGGTCGCCTATGCCTGTGCCAGCCGCTATGCCGGTCGCTACGTGGTCACCCTGTCGGTGGACCAGGTGACGTTCCGCGAACCGATCGCGGTGGGCGAACTGGTCACCTTCCTGGCCTCGGTGAATTACACCGGCACTTCGTCGATGGAAGTCGGAGTGAAAGTGGTGGCCGAGGATATCCTCAAGCGCAGCGTGCGCCACGCCAACAGCTGCTTCTTCACCATGGTGGCCGTCGATGACGACGGCAAGCCGACCCCGGTACCGCCGTTGCAGCTGGAAACGAGCGACCAGCGCCGCCGCCAGGCCGCCGCGCTGCTGCGCCGGCAGCTGCGCGCGGAGATGGAGCAGCGCCAGCGTGAGTTGCTGGCGTCCAATCCGCCGTCGCCCGAATAAGCGTCACGACCAACGGTCGTGACCTGCCTCATCCCGTGTTCTGGACGCCTTGGGAGACGCCGTTGACGCACGCCACCAGCGCGCGCAGCACCTCGTCATCCTCGCCGCCGCTCTCCCGCCAGCGCCGCAGCAGGTCCACCTGCAGCACGCTGATCGGGTCTATGTAGGGATTGCGCAGGCGGATCGACAGCGCCAGGCGCTGGTCGTGCTGCAGCAGTTCGTCCTGCCCGGTGATGGCCAGGATCTGCCTGCCGGTGAGGGCCAGTTCGTGCTGGATCTGCGGGAAGAACCGGCCGTGCAGCGGACCGGCCAGGCGCGAGAACTGCTCGGCGATGGTGATGTCGCCCTTGGACAGCACCATCGCGATATCGTCCAGGAAGGTGCTGAAGAACGGCCAGTCGCGCGCCATCTCCTGCAGCGTATCCGCATGCCCGGCATCGATCGCCGCCTGCAGTCCGCTGCCCACGCCATACCAGCCCGGAATCACCGCGCGTGCCTGGCTCCAGGCGAACACCCACGGAATCGCGCGCAGGTTGGTCAGCGCCGCGTCCTGGCCCAGGCGGCGCGAGGGCCGCGAGCCCAGCGTCATCCGCTCGATAACATCGATCGGCGTGGCCTGGCGGAAGTACTGCATGAAATCGGGCTGGCCGACGAATGCCCGATAGGCCTCCGCGCTTTTCCCCGCGACCAGGTCCATCACCGGGCGCCACTGCGCCTCGCGCGGTTCGGGTGCACGCGGGCGCAGGCTCGAGCGCAGCACCGCACCGGTGGACTGCTCCAGCGAGCGCAACGCCAGCGCACGGATGCCGTACTTGCGGTGGATCACTTCGCCCTGTTCGGTCACCCGCAGGCGGCCATCGATGCTGCCACGCGGTGATGCATCCACCGCGTCGGTGGTCTTGCCACCGCCGCGGCTGATCGAGCCGCCACGGCCATGGAAGAAGGTCAGCCGGATACCGCTCTCCGCGGCCACCTCCAGCAGCTCCACCTGGGCCCGCTGCAGGCCCCAGCGCGAGGCGGCGATGCCGCCGTCCTTGCCGCTGTCCGAATAGCCGAGCATCACCATCTGCACATCGTCGCGCGCGGCCAGGTGCGCGCGGTACACCGGATCGGCCAGCAGGTCGCGCAGCGTATCCGTGCCGCGCTGCAGGTCGTCCACGGTTTCGAACAGCGGCGCGATATCCAGCGGCACCGCACCGGCGTCGTCCACCAGTCCGCCACGTCGCGCCAGCGCCAGTACGGCCAGTACATCGCTGCGATCATGCGCCATGGAAATGATGTAGCTGCCCAACGCATCGGCGCCGTGCCGGCGCCGGGCATCGGCCAGTGCGGCGAACACCGCATCAAGGCGTTGACCGCCCTCCTCGGTGCTCGCGGGTAGTGCCTGCTCACCGCTGGCAAACGGCGCCAACCGCTGCGCGCGCGCGATCGCGTCGGCCGCGTCCCAGACGTCCTGGCCATCCAGCACGCTGGCCAGCGCGCGCCCATGCACGCTCGACTCCTGGCGCACGTCCAGCCGCGCGAGATGGAAGCCGAAGGTGCGCACCCGCCACAACAGCCGGCGCACCGCGAAGCCACCGGCATGGTCGCCCTTGTTGGCGTGCAGGCTGTCGAGGATCAGCGTGATGTCGTCCTCCAGTTCCTCCGGCGAGGCGTAGGCGCCCTCGGCATCCTCCAGCGTAGCCTGCACCCGCGCGCGCATGCGGTCGTTGAGCAGGCGGTAGGGCATGTCGGCATGCCGCGGGCGCGAGACCACCTTGGGCAGCAGCTGCTGGTAATGCGCCACCCGGGCCTGCAGCGCGTCACTGACCGCCACCCGCTCGGTGGACTGGCTGAGCAGGCTGGCCAGCTGCAGCAGGTCCTTCTGGTAGCGGCCCAGCACGGCCTGGCGCTGCGCATCGAGGGTGTTGCGGATGGTGCCGGCATCCACGTTCGGGTTGCCGTCCATGTCGCCGCCCACCCAGGTACCGAAGCGCAGCAGCCGGGGCAGCGGCACGCTGTCGCCGTAGGTATCGAGCATTGCCTGCTGCAGCGATTCGTACAGCACCGGGATTACCCGGTACAGCACCTGCACCAGGTAGAAGCCGACGTGTTCGCGCTCGTCGTCCACGGTGGGGCGCACCGGTGAGGAATCGGTGGTCTGCCAGGACGCGGTGAGTGCCATGCGGAAGCGCGCTGCATCGGCCGCGGCTTCGCCCGGGGTGCGCTGGCCGTCGAGGTTGTCGACCAGGCTGGCCACCATCAGCTGTTCTTTTTCCAGCAGTGCGCGGCGCACCGCTTCGGTCGGGTGCGCGGTGAACACCGGCTCGATGTCGATGCGCGGCAGCCACTCACCCAGCTCTTCCAGCGTCACGCCCTGCGCCTTCAGCCGCTGCAGCGCGTCCTGCAGGCCATCGGGCTGGGCCGCAGCGGTACCGGCGCGCTGGTAGTCGCGGCGTCGGCGGATGCGGTGCACGCGCTCGGCGATGTTGACCACCTGGAAGTAGGTGCTGAACGCACGCACCATCGCTTCGGCACGTTCGGGCGGCAGCCCGGTCAGTGCATCATTCAGGTCGGACAGCGGCGCCTCGCTTTCACGGCGCGCGATGGCGCGGGTACGCACCTGTTCCACATCATCGAAGAACTGCGTGGAGACCTGCTCGGCAAGCAGGTCGCCGACCAGTGCGCCGAGTCGGCGCACGTCGTCACGCAGGGGAATGTCGGGGGTGGCAAAGACGATGCTGCTGCGGTACTCGTTCATCTGCGACGCACTGGCCTCGGGAACGGAATCGCATCAAGCCTAACCCAGATTGCGCGGCAATCCCTGCCGCGCAAATGGTTTCAATTGCATGTGTTGCATCCGCCGGGCAACGCCCGGCGCGGCATCATTTGATCTTCATGCCCGGCCCGATGGTCTGCTCCAACCACCGCTCGCTTTCCGCCAGCATGGTCATCAGCGACTCACGCGCGCGGTAATGGTGCGACTCGTTGGGCAGCATCACCAGCCGCGCCGTACCGCCCAGCCCCTTCACCGCCGCGAACATGCGCTCGCTCTGGATCGGGAACGTACCGGAATTGTTGTCGTCCCCGCCGTGGATGAAGAGGATCGGATCCTTGATCCTGTCGGCGAAGTTGAACGGCGACATCTTCAGGTACACGTCCTGCGCCTGCCAGAAGTTGCGCTCCTCGGCCTGGAACCCGAACGGGGTGAGCGTGCGGTTGTACGCACCGCTGCGCGCGATACCTGCCTTGAACAGCCGCGTATGCGCCAGCAGGTTCGCGGTCATGAACGCCCCGTACGAATGCCCGCCAATGGCGATGTGCTCGCGGTCGGTCACCCCTCGCCGCACCACTTCATCCACCGCCGCTTCGGCGTTGGCCACCAGCTGGGGCAGGTAGGTATCGTTGGGTTCCTTGTCGCCTTCGCCGATGATCGGCATCGACGGACTCACCAGCACCGCATAGCCCTTGGCAAGGAACGCCTGCGGGCCCCAGTAACCGATGGCGTTGAAACGGTAGGGCGAATCGGTCACCTGGCTGGCCGCCGCAGCGGTCTTGAACTCACCCGGGTAGGCCCACATCAGCATCGGCAACGGGCCGTCCTTTTTGGCGTTGTAGCCCGGCGGCAGCATCAGCGTCGCGGTCAGGTCGACACCGTCGTTGCGCTTGTAGCGGATCTGTTCCTTGCTCACCCCGCGCAGCTGCGGCAGCGGATGCTCGAAGCGGGTCAGCGCGCGTGGCGCGGCGGTGGCATCGGCCAGGGACTGTACGAAGTAATTGGCCGGCGTATCGGGCGACTCGCGGGTGAGCAGCACCGAGGTGCCTTCCTGGTCGAGTAGTGCCTGCGGCAGCGAATAGGTCGGCGCCTGCGAATGGAACAGACGGGTGGCGGTGCGGCTCTCAAGGTCGAAGCGGTCCACGAATGGTCGGTCGCCTTCCGGCGAAGCACCCTGGCCGATCAGGAAGATGCTGCGCCCATCGGCGGTGATCTGCAGGCGCGAACGCCCGTTCACATCGCGCACCAGCGCCGGCTTGCCGGGATCGTTGTAGCGGTCCTGGGATGAGCGCTCGGACAGCAGCTGCGGGGCCTGGTCGAGCTGGTCCGGCGCGATTCGCCACTGCTTGACCACGCGCGATTTCCACCACGACTCGTTGAGCAGCGCCAGGTCGCCCCGGCCCCACTGGATACCGGCATAGCGGCTGCCCAGCTGCGCCAGCGTCACCGGCGGCGCCTCGAACGGCGCGGCCTGCATCAGCACCGCATCGCGCACCTTGGAATCGCGGGCCGGATCGCCGCCGTCCTGCGCTTCGGCCCAGACCAGCGTGGCCGGCGCATCGGCGCGCCAGCTCACCTCGCGCACCCCGGTCGGCACCGCGTCGTTGCCGGTGGGCAGGCCCTCCACCAGCGGCAGGGTGGCCACGGTGTGCTGCAGCCGGCCATCGGCGGCGGACAGAACTTCGATGCGGCGCGGGAAATCATCGGCCGGCACCAGGTAGGAATACGGACGCTGCACGCGCTGGGCCAGCACATGCTGCCCGTCGGGCGAGATGCTGACGTCCAGGTAGACGCCAGCGGTGGACAGCGGCGCGGTCACGCCATTGAGCGCCACGCGCACCGGCTGCGAGCTGGCGTAATGATCGAACAGGCGCGCATCGGCTTCGTTGCTGAGCAGGTCCTGGTAGGTGCGGATCGCACGCACGCCTGCGTCGGCCTGGGTCTGCTGGATCGCCGGGCCGGTCGGGATGCCGCCCGCGGCGGGCGCCGGACCCTGGCCCTTGACCTGCTGGGTGACCACCAGCCCGCGGCTGTCGGGCAGCCAGTCGTAGCCGCTGCCGAACACGGTGTTGAGGTCGGCCAGCAGGCGGCGCGCCGTGCCGCTGGCCACGTCGATGATCCACAGCTCATTGGCACCGCTGGCGGCATGCACCTGGTTGAAAGCCAGGTACTGCTGGTCCGGCGACCACGCCAGCGAGGCCACCGACAGCGGCTGCGGCAGGCCGGTGATCTGGCGCTCCTTGCCGTCGGCGATGTTCATCAGCCACAGCTTGTCGGCGAAGGTGAAGGTGCTGGCCGAATACGTGGCCGGGTTGATCCGCACGCCGGCCAGCTTCAGCTCGGGCTGGGCCACCTCGTTGATCGAAGGCAGCGGCGGGGTCTGCAGCAGGGCGGCGATATCGCGGCGCGGCGACAGGCTGAGGGTGGGCGCCCGCGGGGCGTTGGCCACCGCCTGCAGCGCCGCCGACGGCAGCTGGTAACCCTGCCCGGCCGGGGCCGCAGTGGCCTGGGGCGCCTTTTTGCCGGCCGTGGGCGTTGCCGCCAGCGCCAGCGGCGCCACCGCCAGCAGGGCCATGCCCACCATCAGCCGGCTGCTCCAGCGCGCGCGGCGCGTACGGTCAGTGCCTGTCATCTTCCCACCCCATCCTGTGCAAACCTTGGACCTTAACAGCGGGGCGCGATTTGCCCCCCTGCCGATGGTTGGGGGCGTACGCCGATTCATGCCCGGGCGGTGCGCCGGGATATAATGGGCATCCCCTCCACCGAGGGGCGCTGCGACCGCTGCCGGACCTGTTCCGCACGGCCAGGCTCGGTGGCAGGGCTGGTTCCAACGGCGCCCGGCGAAGACGAGCCATTCGTCCATTACCGGAGCTTTTGCATGAACGCTGTTGCCAAGACCTTCTCCACCGAAGGTGATTACAAGATTGCCGATATCTCGCTGGCCGACTGGGGCCGCAAGGAACTGGATATCGCCGAGCACGAAATGCCGGGCCTGATGTCGATCCGCCGCAAGCACGCCGCCACCCTGCCGCTGAAGGGCGTGCGCGTGACCGGTTCGCTGCACATGACCATCCAGACCGCCGTGCTGATCGAAACGCTGAAGGACATCGGCGCCGACGTGCGCTGGGCCTCGTGCAACATCTTCTCCACCCAGGACCATGCCGCTGCGGCGATCGCCGCGTCGGGCACCCCGGTGTTCGCCTGGAAGGGCGAGTCGCTGGAAGAGTACTGGGACTGCACCCTGGACGCGCTCACCTTCACCCTGCCCGACGGTACCCTGACCGGCCCCGAACTGGTGGTCGATGACGGTGGCGATGTCACCCTGCTGATCCACAAGGGCTATGAGCTCGAGAACGGCAGCACCTGGGTCGACGAAAAGGCGGCCTCGCACGAAGAACAGGTCATCAAGGACCTGCTCAAGCGCGTGGCCAAGGAACGCCCGGGCTACTGGGCCCGCGTGGTCAAGGACTGGAAGGGTGTTTCGGAAGAAACCACCACCGGCGTGCACCGCCTGTACCAGCTGGCCCAGGCCGGCACCCTGCTGATCCCGGCGATCAACGTCAACGACTCGGTCACCAAGTCCAAGTTCGACAACCTGTACGGCTGCCGCGAGTCGCTGGCCGATGGCCTCAAGCGCGCGATGGACGTGATGCTGGCCGGCAAGGTCGCCGTGGTCTGCGGCTACGGTGACGTGGGCAAGGGCTGCGCCGCGTCGCTGCGTGCCTACGGCGCGCGCGTGGTGGTGACCGAAATCGATCCGATCTGCGCCCTGCAGGCGGCGATGGAAGGCTTCGAGGTCAACACCATCGAATCCACCCTGGGCCGTGCCGACCTGTACGTCACCACCACCGGCAACAAGGACATCATCCGCATCGAGCACCTGAGCGCGATGAAGGACCAGGCCATCGTCTGCAACATCGGCCACTTCGACAACGAAATCCAGGTCGATGCGCTGGTGGGCTTCCCGGGCGTGCAGCACATCAACATCAAGCCGCAGGTGGACAAGTACGTGTTCCCGAACGGCAACGCGATCTTCCTGCTGGCCGAAGGCCGCCTGGTGAACCTGGGCTGCGCCACCGGCCACCCGAGCTTCGTGATGTCCAACTCGTTCGCCAACCAGACGCTCGCGCAGATCGACCTGTGGGCGAACAAGGACAGCTACGAGAAGAAGGTGTACCTGCTGCCGAAGAAGCTGGACGAGGAAGTGGCGCGCCTGCACCTGGAAAAGATCGGCGTGAAGCTGACCACCCTCACCAAGGAACAGGCCGATTACATCGGCGTGCCGGTGGAAGGTCCGTTCAAGCCGGAGCACTACCGCTACTGATCGGACGGTTGCCGACTGACAGTCGGCACTACCGGATACCACGGGCGCCTTCGGGCGCCCGTTTTTGTTAGCCGGGCTTCACCCGGTCTGCACCTTGCCCTCACATCCGCGCCGGGATCATCAGCGCGCGGGGGAATATCTGGGTGCATTCCGGAGATTTCCATGAATATCAAGTTCCTAGTTCCCGCACTGCTGGTGCTGTGCGGTGCCGCTTGCATGTCCCCGGTCCACGCCGCCGACTATCGGTGCATGGTGTTTTCCGGTGCAGATGGCAAAACGCCGGAAGCGAGCTCCAACGCGGACGGGAAATACGCCATCAAGGCGGCCGACCTGAAGGCAGCGGAGGCCGGTGCGCTGGCTGCCGCCACGCGCTACAAGAAGAACAGCGTCACGCTGACCAAGGCCCAATGCGATGCGGTGGTGGCAGGAGCATCGAGCACTGCAACGTCGGCACCGGCCACGACAACCGATCCGATGCCAACGGCTCCATCTACCCTAGCGACAGGTGCAACCAAGAACTACCGGTGTGCCGTGCACGATGCGGACGGCAATGTGCTCAAGGGCGAGGCGGAGGGTTACTTCCAGGTCGCTGCCAGCAACGGTGACGTGGCCGATGGCTTGGCAAAAACCAAGGCGGAAGCGAAGTACGGGGCCGGGAAAGTCGACCATGTCGATTGCGCGCCCATGGGTTGAGGTTGTATTCCTGCTGCTGGCGGCCCCAGTGCCGGCAGCAGCGGGATAGATCACTACCTGGAACCGCCCCCGATAGTCCGGGTCAAGATTCTGCGGTCGCGCCCACGCTAAGGTAGTGCGACCACGCCAGCTGCATGCCCATGACCCCGGCCATCAATCTGCTCAAGAAGCACGGCATCGCCCACCGCGTGCTGTCCTACCACCACGATGCCAACGCCGCCTCCTATGGCGGCGAAGCGGCAGAGCTGCTGGGGCTCGACCCCGCACTGGTGTTCAAGACCCTGCTGGCCAGCACCGAAAAGCACGAGCTGCTGGTGGCGATCGTGCCGGTCAGCGGCACGCTGGACCTCAAGGCACTGGCCGAGGCAGCAGGCTGTAGAAAGTGCGAGATGGCGGCGGTGGATGCGGCACAGCGTGCCACCGGCTACCTGGTCGGCGGAATCAGTCCGCTGGGCCAGAAGAAGAAGCACCGCACCTTCATCGATGCCAGTGCGCAGGCGCTGCCGGTGATGCACGTCAGCGCCGGCCGGCGCGGGCTGGAGGTGGCGTTGGCGCTGGCCGATCTGGTCGCGCTGACCGAAGCAGAAATGGCGGGTATCGGTCGGCCGTAACCTTACGGCCGCCAGTTGGCGTGGCTTTCCCAGTACGCTACCGCGCGCTGGTAGGCCTCACGATCCAGCGGCACCCCGGAGCCGCCCTCCTCCACACCCAGCGCATTGCGCATCATGGTGATCGGCGCCATCGGCACTTCTTCCGGTTCGGCGGTGTAGATGCAGCCGACGATGCCCCAGTCCGCTTCGATGGGCGAGCCTTCTTTCGCCAGTTGTTCGGCGCTGTACAGGATCACCACCAGGTAATTGGCGCGCGGCGACTGCACGCCCTCGAACCAGCGCACCAGCACCGGCAGTTCATGGCGGTTGCGCGCCTCGTAGGCGCTGCGCAGCTGGTGGCGGTTGGCATCGGTGACCGGCACCGTCAGGCAGCGCGTGGACGTCCAGTTCTCGTACACGAACAGCTTGCAGAACGGCGCATAGCCATCGAGCACTTTGAACGGCGCATGCGCGTTGAGGTGCGCCTGGAACTGCTCGGCGGTGCAGTCCTGGATGGTGTTGCCTCGGGGCACGCGCGGGAACAGACGGGGGCGGGCGAATTCGGTCAGGACAATCGACATGGCATACGCAGCTGGAAACAGGTGCACAGGGTAACCGCCCTCAGCCGAGGATCGCGCGCAGGGCCGCTTCCAGGGTCGGGTACCGGAACCGATAGCCTTCCTGCAGCGCGCGTGCCGGCACCACGTTCTGCCCGGTCAGCAGCAGGCCCGCCATCTCGCCGAAGGCCAGTTTCAATGCGAATGCCGGCGTCCGCACCCACGCAGGCCGCTTCAGCACATGCGCCAGGGTGCGGGCGAATTCCGCATTGGTGACCGCCGCCGGCGCAGTGCCGTTGCAGGCGCCACGTGTTTCGGGATCGGCCAGCAGCCACAGGATCAGCCCCACCAGGTCGTCGCGATGGATCCAGCTCATCCACTGCATGCCATCGCCCATCGGCCCACCCGCGCCCATCCGGAACGGCGGCAGCATGCGCGCCAGCGCACCGCCTTCGCGGTCGAGCACGATGCCGGTGCGCAGCAGGCAGGTGCGCACGCCCAGGTCTTCGGCCTTCAGCGCCTCGGCCTCCCACCGCCGGCACAGCATGGCGGCGAAGTCGTGCCCGGGCGAGGCCGCTTCATCCAGCGGGGTGGCATCGCGCGGCCCGTAGTAGCCGATCGCCGAGCCGGACACCAGCACCTGCGGGCGAGTCGGCAACCCGCGCATCCAGTCCAGCAGGGCCCGGGTGGTGCCGATGCGTGACTCGAGCATGGCCTGCTTGCGCGCCGCGTTCCAGCGGCCTTCCACCAGCGGTTCACCCGCCAGGTTCACCACCGCATGGACCGGGCCCACATCGCCCAGTGCACCGACGTACTGCACCCCGGCTTGGCCGGGCCGACCCGGGCTGCGGGTCAGCACCGTGACCCGGTGCCCGGCCGCCAGCAGCCGCTGGCACAGGCGCTGGCCGATGAAGCCGGTGCCGCCGGTGATCAGGATGTCCATGCGTGCTCTCCTTGGGGAAGGCCACTTTACCCGCCAAGGTGTAAACGCAACGCCCGCCACCTTTTACATTCATCGCGATGAAGCGATATGATGGACCCACATCCGCTGCCGCCGCCGCCCATGACCGCCCTCAGCTTCGAGTTCTACCCACCCAAGACCGACGACCAGCGCGCCCAGCTCGACCGTACCGCGGCCAAGCTCAAGGCGTACGCGCCGGAATACGTGTCCTGCACGTTCGGCGCCGGCGGCTCGACCCTGAGCTACACCTCCGAAACGGTGCGACACCTCAAGCAGCACCACGGCTTCGAGGCCGCGCCGCACCTGTCCTGCGTGGGCGGCAGCCGCGAGGAGATCCGCGAACTGCTCAAGCTGTACCGGGCCATCGGCTGCAGGCGGATCGTGGCGCTGCGCGGCGACCTGCCCTCCGGCATGGGCCACCCCGGCGACCTGCGCTACGCGTCGGAACTGATCGCCTTCATCCGCGCCGAGCACGGCGACGCCTTCCACATCGAGGTCGGCGCCTACCCGGAAACGCACCCGCAATCCGACGACGCGCTGCGCGACCTGAGGTACTTCAAGGCCAAGATCGACGCCGGTGCCGATGCGGCCATCACCCAGTACTTCTTCAATGCCGACGCCTACTTCCACTTCGTCGACGCGGTGCGCAAGCTGGGCGTGCAGGTGCCGATCGTGCCGGGCATCATGCCGATCTCCAACTTCAGCCAGCTGCGCCGCTTTTCCGAACAGTGCGGTGCCGAGATCCCGCGCTGGATCGGCAAGCGCATGCAGGCCTACGGCGATGACGCCGATGCGGTGCGCGCCTTCGGCGCCGAAGTGGTCGCCCAGCTGTGCGAGCGGCTGGTGGCCGGTGGCGCACCGGGCCTGCATTTCTACACCCTCAACCTGGCCAAGCCCACCACCCAGGTATTGAAGCTGCTGGGCCGCTGAACAACGCGCACGCCATTGCTTGCAGATAACGCGCGTCCCGCTACCCTGCTGCGATGAGACCGGTCGTTCCGTTGCTGCTGTCGCTGTGCATGCTGTGCTGGGCCCCGTGGGCGCAGGCACAGGCGCAGCGCGTGAACCGTTGCACCAATGCGCAGGGCGAAACGGTATTCACCGACCGCAGCTGCGATGCGCTGGGCGCGACGGCGCGGATGCCGCCGCGTGGTGATTCGGTGGGCAATACCGGCATCTACCGCGCCGGCTGCGCGCGCCGGTTGAGCGAGCTGACCGGGCAGATCCGCGATGCGGTGAGCCTGCAGGACGTCAACCGGCTGTCGTCGATCTACCTGTGGGGCAACGTCTCCAATGCCGCCGCCAACCAGATCATCGGACGACTGGAATCGGTGGTGCAGCGGCCCCTGCTGGATATCGCCCCGGTATACCCGGAGGTCGCCGCGCCGACGCCGCTGCCGGTCGACCCGAACGCGACCCTGGTCGAGGCAGTGGAAGCGGCCGCGCCGCAGGCCAGCCGGCCGCGGCCGATCGGGCTGCGGCTGGAGCAGACACTCGGTACGACGGCCACGCCAGCGCGGACGGTGTTTGGATTGCGCCGTCAGTACGGCTGTTTCTGGATCACGCTGTAGGCCACAACGCGCGGATGGCGGCGATGCCCTGCGCGCCGTGGCGGCGCGCCTGGGTGATGTCGTCCGGGTGCAGGCCGCCCAGCGCGTACAACGGCAGCGAGACCTGTGCGCGCAGGGTTTCAAAGGCGTCCCAGCCCATCGGCACGCTGCCGGGGTGGCTGTCGGTGGCCTGGACCGGGCCGAGCACGGCGAAGTCACAGCCCAGTCGTTGCGCGGCCTGCAGCTGGGCCAGGTCGTGGCAGGACGCGGCCACCAGCTGGTCGGCCGGCAATGGCCGCGCCTCCAGCTGCAGCAACTGCTCGCCGCCCAGATGCACGCCGACGCCAAGCCGGCGGGCCAGTTCGATATCGCGGCTGAGCAGCCACTGCACTCCGCCGCGGTGCCGGGCCACGGCCTGTTCGGCCAAGGCGATGCGGGCCGGGCTGTTCGGCGTGCGCAGCTGCACGCGGCGCACGCCCGCCTCCAGCGCACGCGCCAGCCGTGAGTACCAGTCCTGGTGCGCGGCATCCTCGTCGGTGTCCGGTTCGGGGGTGATCAGGTAGCGGTCCGGGTGGCGCAGCGCGGCCACCACCGGCAGATCGGCCGGCGGCATCGAATAGCGCGACAGCTTGTCCGGCGCCACCCAGGTGATGGCCTGGCCTTCGCGGCCGCGCGGTGAGCCCTTCCAGCTGCGGATGTGCCGCACTTCCAGGCGCAGGTGCTTGTCCGGGTAGAGCTGCGGGACGTCCATGATCCAGTCGCCGACCTCGGCCTCGATCCCCAGTTCCTCGCGCAGTTCGCGCACCAGCGCCTGCTCGGAGCTCTCGCCCTCTTCGCGCTTGCCGCCCGGGAATTCCCACAGGCCGGCCATGTCGCGGTTCTCGGTACGGCGGTTGAGCAGGATGCGGCCGCGGGCGTCGGTGATGACGCCGGCCACGACGTGGATCGATCGTTTGGGGGATGGCATGCGACCAGAATGCCCAATCGGCCCGGGCATGCGCAATGCCGAACAGACGAAGGGCCCCATGCGGGGCCCTTCGGGTGGTTCAGGAGGCGGGTTCGATCAGAACACCACGTTCCAGTTCAGCTGGGCGCCCACTTCACGCTGGCCATCGCCGGCACGGCCCTGCGCGAACATCGACAGGCGGCTGTTGTCGGAGGTGTTCAGCGAGACGCCCAGTTCGGCGATGCCCACGTTGCGCGCCAGCGGCAGGCCGCTGACGGTGAAGCTGTCACTGCCGGCCACGAAGCGGTTGCGCGAGTCGGCACGCAGTTCGCCGGCCGCGTTCTGCCAGGCCAGGCCTGCCTCCAGGCGGGCGCCGTCGGTCTGACCACCGCTGATGTCCCACGCGGCGCGGATGCCGGCCGTGGTGGTCCAGACCTCATCCTTGCTGGATGCCACCGACAGGGCTGCGGTGCCGCCGGTTTCCGTGGCGGCCTCGCTCGACAGGCGGGTGTAGGCCACGGCCAGGTACGGGCTCAGGGTCAGCGCACTGAGCTGGATGTCCCAACCGCCTTCCGCAAAGGCCTGTACCGAATGAGCGTCATGCTGGCTGCCCAGGCTCTGTTCCCAGGAGGTGCCGGCACCCAGTTCACGGCGGGTATCCAGCTCGTAGTCGGCGTAGCTGGCGCCGCCGTTGATCCAGGCCTGCTCACCACGGAAGCCGGCGTACAGGCCACCGTGCACCGCGTCGACCTCGGTGATCGCGTTGCGGTCGCGAATCTGCTGGCGCAGCGATTCCGGGCCACCGGCCACGCCGACGGTCCAGCGGTCGCCGAAGGTCCAGTCGTAGCCCACCATCAGGCCCTGGCGGGTTTCCTGGGTGCGCGAGGCGGTGCCATCGCTGTCCTGGCGCTTGGACGCGCCGCTGCCGGCCACCCACACCGAGGAGCCGTTGAGCTTGGTGTCCGGCGTCGGACGCAGGCGCTGGGAGATGCCTTCACGCAGGAAGCGGTCGTCCAGCAGCAGCGCACGGTTGCTGGCATGCAGTTCGCCACCGAGGTCATCGAAGGCAACCAGCGCACCGGCCTCATCGAGCATCAGCAGGCCGTTATAGAGCGCCAGCGCGTCGCCGGACTGCTGCAGCGAATCCAGCGCCGCTGCCGTGGCGCGCTGGTTGCCGGTGACGGCGACGGCGCCGAACACGATCGGCGGGGTCACGCCCGGGGTGCCCGGGAAGCCCGGATCCACCGGCGTGCCGGGATCGACCGGGGTGCCCGGATCAACGGGCGTGCCCGGATCAACCGGGGTACCCGGGTCGACCGGATCCACCGGGGTCACCGGCGTGTTGACCGCGATGGTCAGCACGACCTGGTTGCCGGTCTGGGTCAGGGTGGGGGTGATGAAGGCCGAGCGCGAGATCACATCGTCGAAGCCGCCATTGATGCCGCCGGCCACGTCGAGGATCGCGTAGGTCTGGCCGTTCTGGTAGCTGGCATTCGGGTCCAGCCCGGTCACGCGCACGCCGGTGGCACCGGTGGTGCCGGCGATGCCGACGCCATGGCCGATGTAGGCCTTGCCGGTGACGGCAACCCGGTCGGACTGGCCGTTGCCAAGCAGGTCCACGTCGTAGAAGGCCTTGTCGGCCACGCTTTCGGGCACCGCGCCCGCGGCATTGATGTACAGGTCACCGTTGATGGTGAGCGTGCCGATGCCGGCATCACCCGGCGACAGCACGCCGCCATTGAAGACCTGGGTGGTGCCCACGGTCGCATTGCCGGCGAGCATGCCGCCATTGCGCACCATCACGTTCGAGCTGCGCACCACGCCGGTACTGCTGCCGTAGTTGATGGTCTGGTCGAAGCCGGAGTTGCCGTTGAGCACCAGGGTGCCGCCGGTGACCTCGATCTGCTGTGCAGCAGCCTGGCTGGTACCGGTATAGCTGCGCCCGGTGTACATGTCGCCATCGATGCGCAGCGTGCCGCCGTTGACCGTGACCTTGCCCCCGAAGTCGGCCAGGTCGCCGGTCAAGGTGGTGGTGCCGGCCACGCTGGTCACGCCGCCGGTGGTGCCATTGGTACTGCTGACGGTGTTGGCCAGGCTGATGTCGCCGGTGTGGTTGAACACCAGCGCGCTGAGCGCACCGTCCATGACGATATCGGCCGCGCCCAGTTCGCCGGCCGCTTCGGCCGCCGCCCAGGTCGGGGCGCCATCGGCGACCGACCAGGTTTCCAGGCCGCCGCCCACCACGACAAAGCCCAGGGTGCCCAGCTTGAGGTCCCCGCCGGCGGCAACACGGCCGCCATTGGCCACGTTGAGGATGCCGAACGGTTCGCCGACCAGGTGGCTGCCCACCGTGACGTCGCCGGTGGCCTCAATGGCCGAACCCGCGCCGCTGACGCGGACCTGCTCATCGACCGCGCCGATCTTGAAGGTCATGGTGTTGGCGCCGCCGGACACCAGCAGCGTGTCGGTACCGATCACCGCACCGTCCAGCACGTCCACGCCGGTGCGGATGTCCAGCTCGCCCTGGTTGGTCCAGAGGCTGCCGGCACCGGTGAGGGTGGCGGTACCGGTAGCGCTGAGCGAGTCGCGGATGCGCGCGGTGTTGGACTGGATCTGGCCGCCGTTCTCCACGAGCAACTGAGTGCTGGCAATGATCCGGTCGCCGCTCAGCACCGAACCGGCGCCGGTCACTTCAATGCGGCCGGTGCGTGCGGCGGTGCTTGGCAGGCCCTGGTTGTCTTCGGCGGTCACGTTGCCGGTCACGGCCACCAGCGCGCCATCTTCGATGCGCAGCAGGCCGTCGCCGTTGCCCGACACCCGCAGGGTATCGGTGGTGACCGTCGAACCTGCGCCGGTCACCAGAAGCGAGCCGCTGGCCTCCTGTGCTTCACCGATGCTGACCAGCTGCGACGCCAAGGTGCCGCTGTTGCGGACAATGACTTCGCCCTTGCCACTGGCGGCAGCACCGATGAGCACGTCGCGCCCGGCGGTCACGCCACCATTGTTGATGAACAGCGCGCCGGTACCGCCCTCACCGACGCGCAGGTCATTGCCGGTGACCAGCAGCTGGCCGCCACTGGTGACGTTGATGGTGCCCGTGCTGCCGACCTCGGTACCCACGCTCATGCCAAACGAATCGCCGATAGGCGGTGCCTGCAGCGTGGTCTCCACGCGGGCACCATTGCGGATGGTGAGCATGCCACTGCCTTCGCGACCGACCAGAATCTGGCGGGCGGTAAGCAGTGCGTCGGTGCCATCGACCTGGCCGATGCCGCTGGAACCGGCTGCATAGCCGAACGACAGCGTCGAGCCCAGGGTGGCCTTTGCGCCATCGTAAAGACGCAACGCGCCGGTGCCTGCTTCACCCACGCGCACGACGGCGCTGTTGACGGTCAGCGACGAGGTCGGCCCGAAGATCTGCAGTTCGCCATTGCTGCCGGCAAGCGTACCCAGCGAGACCAGGCCGTTGGAGGTGAACGTGCCGCCGTTGCGTAGCTGGACTTCCACCGCGCCGTTCGGGCCGACGCGGAAACCATCGACATAAGCGCGCGGATCGGTGACGGTCTCGCTCGCATCGAAGTCATACACCGCCGCGAAGGCGGTAGGCAGCGAGGCGGCCGACAGGCCTAGCGCAACCAGCATGGCAGCGCTCAGCGGCGAACGCCGGCGGCGGCTGTCGGTCGCGGGAGAGGAGGAAGAGGGGGACGTGGCGAGTTCGGACGCGACCTGCATCAGGCCGGTGGTGCGGTTGAACACCAGGCGATAAATCCTGTTCATGAAACTCCATGGATGGCGACTCAGGGGAAACGCGACGCTGCCGCAGCCTGCGGAGCGCAATGCGCGTCGAGCCTGCCCCGAATGCAATGCATTCGCGACAGCGCTGAACACGTTAACCCTCTGTCGTATATCCACACGTGGGTCGCATCTGACACTCGCGTGGGGATGCGCCACGCATCTGTGTCAGGTTTCTCTGAAAGGTCCGCATTGGCGACACCGGTCACAGAACGATGCCCACAAGCATCCGCGCCGTGCAGACATAGATCAAAAAAAAACCCCGCTTTCGCGGGGTCTTTTTCAGCTCAACTGGCCGTGGCAGTGCTTGTACTTCTTGCCGCTGCCGCAGGGGCATGGATCGTTGCGACCGACCTTGGGCTCTTCGCGGGTCACCTGGCCGACGACGCCGCTGCGCTGGGCTTCCACGTCCGCTGCCTCTTCGTCGGCGCCGTAGCCGCCCACGTTCTGGTGCTGGAACTGCGACTGCAGCAGGCGCGCTTCGGCCTGCTGGCGTTCGGCTGCTTCCAGCGCCGCCACTTCTTCCTCGCTGCGGATGCGCACGCGCGCCAGCAGGGTCACCACTTCGCGCTTGACGTTCTCCAGCATTTCCGAGAACAGCTCAAAGGCTTCCTTCTTGTATTCCTGCTTGGGCTGCTTCTGCGCGTAACCGCGCAGGTAGATGCCCTGGCGCAGGTAATCCATGCGGGCCAGGTGCTCCTTCCAGCTCTGGTCGAGCACGGTGAGCATGACGTGCTTCTCCAGCGCGCGCATGGTCTCTTCGCCGACGCCGGCTTCCTTCTGCTCGAAGTGCTCGTCCACGCGGGCCTGCACCTTGTTGGCGATGGCTTCGGCGTCGAGTTCTTCGTGTTGCTTGACCAGGCCGGTGACGTCCATCTGCACGCCCAGGTCGGAGGCCAGGGTGGCTTCCAGGCCCGGCAGGTCCCACTGTTCGTCGATCGAGTTCGGCGGCACGAAGCGGGCCACGATGTCGTAGATCACATCGCCGCGGATGCCGTCGACGTTGTCCTTCACCGACTCGGCATCCAGCAACTCATCGCGCTGGGCGTAGATCACCTTGCGCTGGTCGTTGTTGACGTCGTCGAAGTCCAGCAGGTTCTTGCGGATGTCGAAGTTGTGTGCTTCGACCTTGCGCTGCGCCTTTTCGATCTGGCGGCTGACCAGGCGGTCTTCGATGACGTCGTCTTCCTTCATGCCCATCATGCGCATCGCCTTCTGGACCCAGTCCGAGGCGAAGATGCGCATCAGGTTGTCTTCCAGCGACAGGTAGAAGCGGGACGAACCCGGGTCACCCTGGCGGCCGGAGCGGCCACGCAGCTGGTTGTCGATACGGCGCGATTCGTGGCGTTCGGTGCCCACGATGTGCAGGCCGCCGGCGGCCTTGACCTGGTCGTGGCGGACCTGCCAGTCGGCCTTGACCTTGGCGCGCTGCTCGGCGGTGGCGTCTTCGCCCAGCGCGTGCAGCTCCGCTTCGTGCGAACCGCCCAGCACGATGTCGGTACCACGGCCGGCCATGTTGGTGGCGATGGTCACCGCACCGGGCATGCCGGCGTTGGCGATGATGGTCGCTTCGCGGTCATGCTGCTTGGCGTTGAGCACTTCGTGGTGCACGCCGGCCTTGCGCAGGTGCTCGGACAGCATTTCCGAGGTTTCGATCGAGGTAGTGCCGACCAGCACGGGCTGGCCACGCTTGTTGCATTCCTGGATGTCGGCCAGCACGGCGTTGAACTTGCCGTTGCGGTTGAGGAACACCTGGTCCGGCGAGTCCTTGCGGATGGTCGGGCGGTTGGTCGGGATGACCACCACTTCCAGGCCGTAGATGCTCTGGAATTCGTAGGCTTCGGTGTCGGCCGTACCGGTCATGCCGGACAGCTTCTTGTACATGCGGAACAGGTTCTGGAAGGTGATGCTCGCCAGCGTCTGGTTCTCGCGCTGGACCGGCACGCCTTCCTTCGCTTCCACGGCCTGGTGCAGGCCATCGGACCAGCGGCGGCCGGCCAGGGTACGGCCGGTGAATTCGTCCACGATCACCACTTCGCCATCACGCACGATGTAATCCACGTCGCGCTGGTAGATGGCATGCGCGCGCAGGGCGGCATTGAGGTGGTGGACCACGGTAAGGTTCTGCGCCGCGTACAGGCCTTCGGTTTCGGCGCTGAGGATGCCGGCTTCGACCAGCAGCTGCTCGGCGTGCTCCATGCCCGCTTCGGACAGGTGCACCTGCTTGCCCTTCTCATCGACCCAGAAATCGCCCTCGCCTTCTTCGGCTTCCTGGCGGATCAGGCTGGGCACCACGCGGTTGACGCGGATGTACAGCTCCGGGGAATCGTCGGCCGGGCCGGAGATGATCAGCGGGGTACGCGCTTCGTCGATCAGGATCGAGTCGACTTCGTCGACGATGGCGTAGTGCAGGCCACGCTGGTAACGGTCGGCCCGCGACAGCGCCATGTTGTCGCGCAGGTAGTCGAAGCCGAACTCATTGTTGGTGCCGTAGGTGATGTCGCTGGCGTAGGCCTCGCGCTTGTCGCTGTGCGGCATGCCCGGGTAGACCACGCCGACGCTCATGCCCAGCCAGTTGTACAGCTTGCCCATCTGCGCCGAGTCGCGGCGGGCCAGGTAGTCGTTCACGGTGACCACGTGGACGCCCTTGCCTTCCAGCGCGTTCAGGTACACCGGCAGCGTCGCCACCAGGGTCTTGCCTTCACCGGTGCGCATTTCGGCGATCTTGCCCAGGTGCAGGACCATGCCGCCGATCAGCTGGACGTCGTAGTGGCGCATGCCGAGCACGCGGCGGCTGGCTTCACGGCAGACCGCGAAGGCTTCCGGGAGCACCTTGTCCAGGGCTTCACCGTCGGCGATGCGCTGCTTGAACTCCGGGGTCTTGGCCTTGAGCTGCTCGTCGGAGAGCTTTTCGATGTCCGGCTCCAACGCATTGATCTTGGCGACGATGCGGTTGAGCTGGCGCAGCTGGCGTTCGTTACGACTGCCAAAGACGCGGGTAAGCAGGCTGTTGATCATTGAAGGAACCGGTTGGAATGAGACGCCCCAACGGCGACGCTCCCTCGGGAGCCGCCCGCCGCAAACGAAACAGGGCGCATCGCGCCCTGTCTATGGCAACACCCATTGTAGCTTGGGACGAGGGCACTTGGTTTCAAGCGCCCGCGATCCGCCAGATGGCGCCCTCAGCCGCGGGAAACCCGCCCGACCGGGGTGTTGCCGCCATCGCCCAGGAACTTGCGCGGGTTGACCACCTGGCCGCGTTCCCAGACCTCGAAGTGCACGTGGGCACCGGTGGAACGCCCCGTGGAACCGGCCTTGGCCACTTCCTGGCCGGCCCGCACCAGGTCGCCCGGCTTCACCGACAGGCGCGAATTGTGCGCGTAGCGGGTCACGTAGCCGTTGCCGTGGTCCACGTCGACCACGTTGCCGTAGCCGCCCTTCACGCCGGCGAAGCTGACCACGCCATCGGCCACGGCCATGACCGGGTCACCGACCTTGGCATGGAAGTCGATGCCCTTGTGGTTGCCGCGACCGCGACCGAACGGGTCGTTGCGACCACCAAAGCTGGAGGTGATGTAGCTGTTGCGGATCGGCATGCGACCCGGCACGGCGTCCTGCTCCAGCTGGTGGTCGAACATCAGCGATTCCATCACCGACAACTGGCGGCCTGAAGCAGCGAAGCGCTGCTCCAGCACCTGTAAGTCGGCGTTGACCGCGCTGACCGGGATGTCCTGGGTCGGGCCAGGCTCGCCTTCACCGAGGCCGGGGGTCTCGTTGAAGTCGAACTCGCCGTCTTCCAGCTTGCCCATCTGGGTGAGCCGTTCGCCCAGCGCATTGAGCCGGGTCGCCTGCGCCTGCAGCTCACCCATGCGGGCGGCCAGGGCGTTGACCTGGGTCTGGGCGTCCTTGCGGGCCTGCGCCAGGTCGCGTTCCTGCTGGGCGACCTTGGCGTGGAGCCGGGAATCGTTGAACATGCTGCCACCCAGACCGGCACCGAAGCCGATCAGGCAGCCCAGCCCGAGTACGCTGCCCAGCAGGGCGCGGGGCCTGTCCTCGAAGTAGAAACGCAAACGCGCCAGCGGCGTCTTGGCCTGTCCTTCACGCGTTTTGATTACGATCTTTTTGAATGCCATCAGTGAGTTTTCATGTCTGAGCCGAAATCCAGTGCCCGTCCTGCGTCAACGCCGAAGCCGGCGCTGGATGCAGTCATGGGTGACAAAGCTGGCAATCCGCTGCGTCGTGCCCTGTGGCTCGATGCGCTGGACCGTCAGTTGCGCCCCCATTTGCCGCCCACCCTGGCCACCCGTTGCCGGTTGGCGAATGTGAACGGCGAACACCTCGTTTTTCTCGTCGAATCCCCTGTCTGGCACGCCAAAGTGCGGCTTGCCGAGGCTCAGTTGATCGACGCGGCCCGGTCCATCGGGCTGAAGGTCACCAAGGTGACCGTCAAAACCGCGGCTGCCGCTCCTCCACGCTCCCCAGCGATCGATAACAGGAATGGCCCCCACGCAGTTTCAGCCGCCACGCACAAAGGGCTACGCGACGCGTTGGCCTGTCTAAAGGACGTGGATTCGACCAGGTCCTGAAGCCATCGGGGCATCCCGCCCCTTCCCTACCGTCGTCACGATCACGTGAATCTGGTTGGGAGCCGGCGGCCATCGTAGCCGTGCTGGGTCGTCGAGTCGTTAGTCTTTTATTAAAAGTTCGTTAAATTCAGCTCGAAACCGGATCGGGTTCACAAAAACGTGACCCAGGTACGTACACGGTTCATTGACGTCAACGTCACGCCGCGCACACCGCCGAAAACGACGAACGGCGCCCATGGCGCCGTTCTTTTTCAATAATTTCAACTAGTTATGCGTATGCGGGGACGCTGTAGACGACCGGCACTGCGCTGCTGGGTGCGTCATAGCTCACCCATTCCCAGGCGCTGGCATCGGCCAGCAGGGCCCGCACCAGCTTGTTGTTGAGCGCGTGGCCGGACTTGAAGCCCTCGTAGGCGCCCAGCACCTGGCCGCCGGCCAGATACAGGTCACCGATCGCGTCGAGGATCTTGTGGCGCACGAATTCGTCGGCGTAACGCAGGCCGTCGTCGTTGAGCACGCGGAATTCGTCGAGCACGATGGCGTTGTCCATCGAACCGCCCAGGCCCAGGTTGCGCTCGCGCATGTACTCCAGGTCACGCATGAACCCGAAGGTGCGCGCGCGGGAGATTTCCTTGGTGTAGGCGGCGGTGGAGAACTCGATCTCGGCGCGCGACTGCTTGGCCGGGATCATCGGATGGTCGAACTGGATCGTGAAACCGAGCTTGTAGCCTTCATACGGCTCGAAGCGGGCGACCTTGTCGCCTTCGGTGACTTCCACGGTCTTGAGAATGCGGATGAAACGCTTGGGCGCGTCCTGTTCGGCGATGCCCGCCGACTGCAGCAGGAACACGAACGGGCCCGAGGAACCGTCCATGATCGGCAGCTCGGCCGAGGACAGTTCCACGATGATGTTGTCCACACCCAGGCCGGCCAGGGCCGACATCAGGTGTTCGACGGTCTGGATCTTGGCGTCGTTGCAGGTCAGCCCGGTGCACAGGGTTACTTCGGTGACCAGGTCGGCACGGGCCGGCACTTCCACCACAGGGTCCAGGTCCACGCGACGGAACACGATGCCATGGTTGACCGGTGCCGGGCGCAGGGTCATGTAGACCTTGTCACCGCTGTGCAGGCCAACGCCGGTGGCGCGGATCGTGTTCTTGAGGGTGCGTTGCGGAATCATGGGGGCCAGCCGGGGGAAAGCGCGCAGTCAACGCGACAGTGACAAACAAGAATAACACGCACTACCACCGCTCCTTTCTGAACCGGGGGCGGCAGACTGCCGGGCCTATCCTGGCCCGGCAGCAAGGGACATGGAGGCGCTTACCGGGGAGGACAAGACCCCGGCCGCGTTCCTCAGTCCGCCTGGCGGCGCAGGAACGCCGGGATGTCCAGGTAATCGTTGGGCAGCTCAGCCGCGGCCGGACCCGAGGCCGACGGTGCGGACGGGGCCACGGTGTCGGCGCTCGGACGGCGCAGGCCCAGGCCCATGCCGCCGACGGCCTTGGAGACAGCGTCGCCGCCGTTGTCGAAATCACCGAATTCCGGCTGGCCGGTGGTGGCGTTGCGGACCAGCTTGATCGGCGCGCGCTCGCCCGGACGCTGGGACTTGGCGGCCACGGCACGGTTCAGGCCGGTCGCAACCACGGTGACGCGGACTTCGTCCTGCATGTCCGGATCCAGCACGGTACCCCACCACCACGGTGGCGTCTTCGGAGGCGAAGCCATCGATGGTACGGCCGATCTCGTCGAACTCGGCCATGGTGAAGTCGGCGCCGGCGGTGATGTTGACCAGGATGCCATTGGCACCGGCCAGGTTCACATCGTCCAGCAGCGGGTTCTGGATGGCGGCTTCGGCGGCGGCCTGGGCGCGGTCATCGCCACGGGCGGTGCCGGTACCCATCATCGCCAGGCCCATTTCGGACATGACGGTGCGCACGTCGGCGAAGTCGACGTTGATCAGGCCCGGGCGCACGATCAGGTCGGCGATGCCCTGCACGGCGCCCTGGAGGACGTCGTTGGCGGCACGGAACGCCTGGATCATGGTGGCGTTGCGGCCCAGCACGGTAATCAGCTTTTCGTTCGGAATGGTGATCAGCGAGTCGCAGTGCTGGCTCAGTTCCTCGATGCCCTTCAGCGCGACCTGCATGCGGCGGCGGCCTTCGAACGGGAACGGCTTGGTGACCACGGCGACGGTCAGGATGCCCATCTCCTTGGCCAGCTGTGCCACCACCGGTGCAGCGCCGGTGCCGGTGCCACCGCCCATGCCGGCGGTGATGAACACCATGTCCGCACCCTGCAGGGCGTCCATGATGCGCTCGCGGTCTTCCAGCGCGGCCTGGCGGCCCACTTCCGGATTCGCGCCTGCGCCCAGGCCCTTGGTGACGTTGGTACCCAGCTGCAGCTGCAGCTTGGCACCGCAATTCTTGATGGCCTGCGAGTCGGTGTTGGCGGTGATGAATTCCACGCCATCCACGCTGGTGCTGACCATGTGCGCCACGGCGTTGCCGCCGCCGCCGCCCACGCCGATCACCTTGATCACCGCATTGGGTGCCATCTTCTCAATCAGTTCGAAATGCGCCATGTCCGTGTCCTCGTTGTATCCGCTTGTGGTTGGCATGGGCGTGTTGGCGTCCTGCCTTCGCGCTGCATGTTGCCGTTGCGGCTGTGTGGGTTGTGTGTTGCTTTTCTGTTGCGCCGGCGGGGGCCGGTTTGGAACACGCGTTGCCGCGTTGTGGTGCCGCGTCAGAATTCGCCGCGGAACCAGGTTTTCAGTTTGTTGAACATGCTGCCTGCGCGCCCGGTGGGCAGCGACGGGCGGCGCGGGTGTTCGATCTGGCTGCCCATCAGCAGCAGGCCCACGCCGGTGGCATGCACCGGGTTGCCGACCACTTCGCCCAGCCCCGTGACATGCTGCGGAATGCCTACGCGTACCGGCATCTGCAGCATTTCCTCGGCCAGTTCGACCACGCCTTCCATCTTCGAGGCACCGCCGGTGAGCACCATGCCGGCGCGTACCAGTTCCTCGAAGCCGGAACGGCGCAGTTCGGCCTGCACCATCTCGAAGATTTCCTCGTAACGGCCCTGCACTGCCTGCGCCAGCGCGTGGCGCGGCATGCGGCGCGGCGGACGGTCGCCCACGCTGGGCACCTGGATGCTTTCCTCGGCGGTGGCCAGCTGGGCCAGCGCGCACGCGTAGCGCACCTTGATCTGCTCGGCTTCCGGGGTCGGCGTGCGCAGCATGTGCGCGATGTCGTTGGTGACGTGGTCGCCGGCGATCGGCAGCGAGGCGGTGTGGCAGATCGCGCCCTGCACGAACACGGCCAGGTCGGTGGTGCCGGCGCCCATGTCGACCAGCACCACGCCCAGTTCGCGCTCGTCGGCGGTCAGCACGGCCACGCTGGAGGCCAGCGAGGACAGGACCAGGTCATCCACCTGCAGGCCGCAGCGCTGCACGCACTTGCTGATGTTGGCCGCGGCCGACTGCGCGCATACCACCAGGTGCGCATGCACCTCCAGGCGCACGCCGGTCATGCCGACCGGGTTGCGGATGCCTTCCTGGGAATCGTCCAGCACGTATTCGCGCGGAATCGCGTGCAGGATCTTCTGGTCGGCCGGGATCGCCACGGCCTTGGCCGCGTCCAGCACGCGGTCCAGGTCGCCCCAGGTCACCTCACCGTCGCGGATCGGCACGATCCCCGGCGAGTTCTTGCACTGCACATGGTTGCCGGAGATGGAGGCATACACCGAGCGGATCTCGCAGCCGGCCATCAGCTCGGCTTCTTCCACCGCGCGCTGGATCGACTGCACGGTCGATTCGATGTCCACCACCACGCCGCGCTTGAGGCCGCGCGACTCATGCGAACCGATGCCGATCACCTCGATGGGATTGCCCGGCGAGTACTCGCCGACCAGCGCCACCACCTTGGAGGTGCCGATATCGAGCCCGACGATCAGCGATTTGTCACCCTTGCGATTCATGTCCTGTCCTGCGTGCGTTGCGCCACATTGGCCGGCGCGGCCGGGGCCGGGGGAGTACCCCAGCTCAGCGTGAAACCATTGGTATAACGGAGGTCGGCGCGTTCGATCGGCGACTGCTGGTTGGCCAGCTGCGGCAGCACGCGCACGAAGCGCTGCAGGCGCGAGCGCGCGTCATCGCGGCCGACCACCACTTCGGTGCCGTTGCTCAGCTGCAGCGACCAGCTGCCGCGCGCATCCATGCTGACCCGGGTGACATCCACCCCGGCCGGCGCGAACAGCGCGCGTGCGTCGTTGTACAGCGCCACCACTTCTTCGGTCTGCGTGTCCGGGCCATCAAGGTCCGGCAATGCCAGGTCCTGCAGCTTCTGCGGGGTGGCGAACAGCTTGCCCTGCTCGGACAGCAGCCGGTCCTTGCCCCAGCGCGCGAACGGCTTGTGCTCGACCAGGGTGATTTCCAGGACGTCGGGCCACTGCTTGCGCACCTGCGCGCTTTCCACCCATGGCAGCTTTTCGATGGCGTCCTGCGCGTCCTGCAGCTTTACCGCGAAGAAGCCGGACTTCGCATACGGCAGCACCACCTGCTGCAGCTGCTCGGCCGGCACCCGCTTGAATTCACCGTGCACGCGCAGCTTGGCCAACGGCCAGCGTTCGGCACCGACCCAGCCGTTGAGCACCGCCACCACGGGCAGCGCTACCAGCGACAGGGCCAGCAACCAGACGAAGATGCGCAGCACCGCATTCATGCGTAGGTGGCCTCCGAGGTGCCGAAGCCTTGCGGCAACGTCTGTTCCAGCACGCGCCAGACCAGCTCTTCGAACCCGATGCCGGCCTGGCCAGCCGCCTTGGGCACCAGCGAATGGCTGGTCATGCCCGGCGCGGTGTTCACTTCGAGCAGGTAGAACGCGCCGCTGTTGCGGTCGCGCATCACGTCAACGCGACCCCAGCCACGGCAGCCGGCGGCGCGGAACGCAGCCAGCGCGATCCGGCGGAGCTCCGCTTCGTCGTCGCCTTCCAGGCCCGGGCACAGGTACTGGGTGTCTTCCGCAATGTACTTGGCGTTGTAGTCGTACCACTGGCCCTTGGGCACGATGCGGATCGACGGCAGCGCCTGGTCGCCGAGGATGCCCACGGTGAGTTCGTCGCCGACCACCATCTGCTCCATCAGCAGCTGGCCGTCGTAGCGGGCCGCCAAGGCGACCGCCTCATCCAGGCCAGCCTCGTCGGTGACCCGGCTGATGCCGACGCTGGAGCCTTCGTTGGCCGGTTTGACCACCACCGGCAGGCCCAGTTCGGCTGCCAGCGCATGGACATTGGTGCTGTCCACCTTCCGGTACTGCGGGGTGGGCAGGCCCAGCGACAGCCACACCTGCTTGGTGCGGATCTTGTCCATGCCCAGCGCCGAACCGAGCACGCCCGAACCGGTGTACGGCACGCCGAAGGCTTCCATCAGCCCCTGCACGATGCCGTCCTCACCGCCGCCGTTGTGGCCGTGCAGGATGTTGAAGACGCGGTCGAAGCGCTTTTCCACCAGCGCCAGGGCCAGGGCCGGAATGCCGTCCACCGCGATGGCGTTGACACCGCGCGCGCGCAGCGCCTCGATCACGTTGCGGCCAGAATCCAGCGACACTTCGCGTTCGCTGGAGGTGCCGCCCAGCAGCACGGCAACGCGGCCGAACACGGCCGGGTCGGTGGTGCGCAGCGGCGGGAAGGTCAGCGTGCTCATGCGGCGGGTGCCTCGTTGAAGCCATCGGTGGCGACCAGGTGGGCAACGTGGCCGATGTCGCCCGCGCCCATCATCAGCAGCAGGTCGCCGTCCTGCAGCACGTCAGGCAGCACGTGCTGCAGTTCGGCCGCCTGGCCGACCACGACCGGTTCGCTGCGGCCGCGCGCGCGGATGGCGCGGGCCAGCGAGCGCGAATCGGCACCGGGAATCGGCGCTTCGCCGGCCGGGTAGACCTCGCTCAGCACCAGGGCGTCCACTTCGGACAGCACCGCGGCGAACGCGTCGAACTGGTCACGGGTACGGCTGTAGCGGTGCGGCTGGAACGCCACCACCAGGCGCTGCGACGGCCAGCCGCCACGCGCGGCGGCGAACACCGCAGCCAGCTCACGAGGGTGATGGCCGTAGTCGTCGATCACGCGCACCTTGGCACCGGTGCGGGTGGTGACGATGCCCAGGTCGTTGAAGCGGCGACCGATGCCGGCGAAGCTTTCCAGCGCGCGGGCGATCGCATCCGGGGCCACGCCCAGCTGCCAGCCCACCGCAGCGGCGGCCAGCGCGTTGAGCACGTTGTGCGCGCCCGGCAGCGCCAGGGTCACCGGGTAGCTGCTGCCTTCGGGCAGACGCAGGGTGAAGCGCATGCGCGGCCCATCCTGGACCACGTCTTCGGCACGCACGTCCGCATTGCTGCTCATGCCGTAGCTCATGACATGGCGCGGGGTCTGTGCGGCCAGCGCGGCCACTTCCGGGTCGTCGATGCACAGCACCGCCAGCCCATAGAACGGCAGGCGCTGCAGGAATTCGGCAAAGGCGGCCTGGACGCGGGAGAAGTCGTTGCCGTAGTTCTCCAGGTGGTCCGCATCAATGTTGGTGATCACCGACACCAGCGGATTCAGGCGCAGGAAGCTGCCATCGCTTTCGTCGGCTTCGGCCACCAGCCACTGGCCACTGCCAAGCTTGGCGTTGGCACCGGCGGCCAGCAGCTGGCCACCGATCACGAACGTCGGGTCCAGCCCGCCTTCGCTCAGCACCGCCGCGGTCAGGCTGGTGGTGGTGGTCTTCCCGTGCGTGCCGGCCACGGCGATGCCGCGGCGGAAGCGCATCAGTTCGGCCAGCATGGCCGCGCGCGGCATGATCGGAATGCGCTGGCTGCGCGCTTCCATCAGTTCGGGGTTGTCCTCGCGGATCGCGCTGGACACCACCACGCAGTCGGTGCCCAGCACATTGGCGGCCGAATGGCCGCGCATCACGCGCGCGCCCAGCCCTGCCAGGCGACGGGTAGCGGCGTTGTCGGCATTGTCCGAACCGGACACCTCATAACCCAGCGTCAGCATCACTTCGGCGATGCCGCTCATGCCGGTGCCACCGATGCCGACGAAGTGCACGCGCGGGAAGGCGCGCACGAGGTCATTGGTGTCGTGCAGGCGGCGGATCATGCGCGGCCTCGCGTAACGGTGTTCATTTGGATTCCTCGAGAATGATGTCGGCGATGCGCTCGGCGGCATCGACCTTGGCCAGGGCACGCGCGGCGGTTGCCATCTGCATGCGGCGGGCGGAATTTTCGGACAGATCGCGCAGTACGTCCTGCAGGCGCGTGGCCAGCGTTTCGTCCTGCTTCAGCAACACGGCCGCACCACGTTCGACCAGGTACTCCGCGTTGCGGGTCTGGTGATCGTCGACGGCCGCCGCGAACGGCACCAGCACGCTGCCCACGCCGACCGCGCACAGCTCGGCCAGGGTGGACGCGCCGGAGCGGCAGACCACCAGGTCGGCCCAGGCGAACGCTTCGGCCATGTCGGCGATGAACGGCTCGACGCGCGCAGTGACACCTGCATCCTGGTACGCCTGCAGCGCTTCGGCGTGCAGCTTTTCACCGCTCTGGTGGCGCACGTCGACGGCGATGCGGCCGGCCAGTGCGGCGAGTGCCTGGGGCACGGCGTTGTTGAGGGCACGCGCACCTTGGCTGCCACCGAGCACCAGCACCCGCAGCGGGCCTTCGCGACCGGCGAGGCGCTGTTCGGGTCCGGCCATGGCGGCAATCTCGGCCCGCACCGGGTTACCGACCGCTTCTTCGCGCTGGGCGAAGCTGCCCGGGAACCCGGTCAGCACGCGGCGTGCGAAGCGCGACAGCACGCGGTTGGTCAGGCCCGGCGCGCGGTTCTGTTCGTGCACCAGCAGCGGCAGGCCGTGCAGGCGTGCGGCCAGGCCCCCGGGACCGGAGGCGAAGCCGCCGAAGGCGATCACCGCGCGCGGCTGGCGGTCGCGGATCAGGAAGCCGGCCGAGCGCACGGCGCGCAGCAGGCGGCCAGGCGCGGTCAGCAGCGCCAGCTTGCCCTTGCCACGCAGGCCGCTGATCGCCAGCGTGTCGATATGAATGTCGTGCTGCGGCACCAGGCGCGTTTCCATGCCGCCGATGCTGCCCAGCCAGGTCACTGGAATGCCACGTTCGCGAAGCACCTTGGCCACGGCCAGGCCGGGGAAGATGTGGCCACCGGTACCGCCGGCCATGATCATCACCGGACGCGGGGAATGCTGGGCGTTCATCCCATCCTCCCCAGGGTCGGCTCGATCCGCTGCTGCATGCGGCTGGTCCCACGCGGGGCGCTGTCGCGCTGCGCGGAGGCACGTGCGCTGCTTTCCTGCATGGCAGCGGCCACGGCGCTGGCACGGGCCGGCGCATCAACCGGCGCGGCATCATCCAGTTCTGCCGCGCCCATGCGCACGGCCTGGCGGCGCTCGGCACGGTCCAGTTCGTAGGACACGCGCAGCAGCAGGCCCATCGCCACGCAGGTCATCAGGATGCTCGAACCGCCAGACGAAATCAGCGGCAGGGTCAGGCCCTTGGTCGGCAGGATGCCCAGGTTCACGCCGATCGAGACGAAACTCTGCATGCTCACCCACAGGCCGATGCCGAAGGCGATGTAGCCGGAGAAGTGCCGCTTCATTTCCACGCAGCGCATGCCGATCCAGAACGCGCGGCCGGCCAGCAGCGCGTACAGCGCCACGATCAGGCAGGTGCCGACGAACCCCAGTTCTTCGGCGGTGACCGAGAAGATGAAGTCGGTGTGTGCTTCCGGCAGGTAGTACAGCTTCTGCACCGAATTGCCCAGGCCCACGCCGGTCCACTCGCCACGGCCCACCGCCATCAGCGCGTTGGACAGCTGGTAGCCGTCGCCCTGCTGGTCGGCCCACGGGTCCCAGAACGAGGTGATGCGGCGCATGCGGTACGGTTCGATGATCGCCAGCGCGCTCATCGCCACCAGGCCGAACACGATCGGCATCGACATGCGCGGCAGGTTCACCCCGCCCAGCACCAGCATGCCGGCGGTGATCGCCAGCAGCAGGGTGGAGGAACCGAAGTCGGGCTGCAGCAGCAGCAGCACCACCAGCGCGCCGGCCACGCCCAGCGGCTTGAGCATCGCCGGCCAGGTCGCGTTGACCTCGTCACGGAAGCGCACCAGGTAGCTGGACAGCCACACGATGTAGAGCACCTTCACTGCTTCGACGGTCTGGAACTTGGAGAAACCGAGGTTGATCCAGCGCCGGGCGCCGTTGACGCTGCTGCCCAGGCCGGGAATGAACACCACCACCAGCAGCGCGAAGCAGCCCAGCAGCAGCATCTGGTTGTACTGCTCGATGCTCTTGAGCTCGGTGCGCATGGCCAGCGCGGCCAGCACGATGCCCACCGCCAGGAAGATCAGATGGCGGTTGAGGTAGTAGAACGGGCTGCTCATCAGGGCGATCGAGCTCGACGCGACCATCACCACGCCCAGCCCGGTGAGCGTGATGATCGCGCCCAGCAGCCACTTGTCGAAGTGGCCTCCGATGGCTTCAAGGCGGGTTGCCTGGCGCGACAGGTCGTTCATCAGCGGACCTTCAACGTGGCCAGGCCGATCAGCACCAGCACCACCGAGATGATCCAGAAGCGCACGATCACGCGCGGCTCCGGCCAGCCCTTGAGTTCGAAGTGGTGGTGGATCGGCGCCATGCGGAACACGCGCTTGCCGGTCAGCTTGAACGAGGCGACCTGGATCATCACCGACAGCGTTTCAATCACGAACACGCCGCCCATGATCACCAGCACCAGTTCCTGGCGGGTGATCACCGCGATGGTACCCAGCACCGCGCCCAGCGCCAGCGCGCCGATGTCGCCCATGAACACCATGGCCGGGTAGGTGTTGAACCACAGGAAGCCCAGGCCCGCGCCGGCGATCGCCGCGCAGATGATCACCAGTTCGCCCGCCCCGGGGATCTGCGGGATCTGCAGGTAGTTGGAGAACACCACGTTGCCCGAGGCATAGGCGAACACGCCCAGCGCGCAGGCCACCAGCACCGTGGGCATGATCGCCAACCCATCCAGGCCGTCGGTCAGGTTGACCGCGTTGGAGAAGCCGACGATCCAGAAGTAGGCAATGGCCACGAAGCTGATGCCCGCCAGCGGCAGCGCCACCGACTTGAACATCGGGATGTAGAAGGTCAGCGCGGCCGGCACGTCGGCGGTGTAGAACAGGAACAGGCCGGCGGCCAGGCCGAAGATCGACTGCAGCAGGTACTTCCAGCGCGACTTCAGGCCGTTCGGGTCGCGGCGCACGATCTTGATCCAGTCGTCGTACCAGCCGATGGCGCCGAAGCACAGCATCACCGCCAGCACCACCCACACGTAGCGGTTGCGCAGGTCGGCCCACAGCAGCACCGACAGGGTGATGGTGAGCAGGATCAGCGAACCGCCCATGGTCGGCGTGCCGGCCTTGGAGAAGTGGGTCTGCGGGCCGTCGGTACGGATCGGCTGGCCGCCCTTGAACTGGGCCAGCTTGCGGATCATCGCCGGGCCCAGCCACAGCGACAGGAACAGCGCGGTAAGCGCGGCCAGGATGCCTCGCAGAGTCAGGTAGCCGAACAGCCCGAACAGGCTCTCCAACTGCTGCAACCATCGGGCCAGTTCAAGCAACATGGGGGGTTTCCTCTCCTCGCGCCAACAGCGCTTTTACAATCTTGTCCATGGCGCTGCCGCGCGAGCCCTTGACCAGGCAGCGCACGCCAGCATGCAGTTCGTCGGCCAGCGCGGCAGCCAGCGCGTCGTGGCTCTGGAAATGACGGCCACCGTCGCCGAACGCCTGCGATGCCGCCGCGCTCAGCGTGCCCAGCGTGTACAGCCGCTTCAGGCCGGCATCGCGGGCACGGCGCCCGGCCTGCGCATGCAGTGCCTCGCCATCCGGGCCGAGTTCGCGCATGTCACCCAGCACCAGCCAGGCCTCGTCCTTCGACGCGGCCAGCGCATCGATGGCAGCGGCCAGCGAACCGGGGTTGGCGTTGTAGCTGTCATCGATCAGCACGGCACCATTGGGCAGCCGGTGCGCGATCTGGCGGCCGGGTACCGGTTCGGCGCGGGCCAGGCCGGCAGCAATCGAATCCAGGCCGATACCCGCCGCCAGCGCCAGCGATGCGGCGGCCAGGGCGTTGCTGACGTTGTGGCGGCCCGGCAGCGCCAAGGCGATATCCACGCTGCCGGCCGGACTGACCAGCAGGAACCGGCTGCCGTCGGCAGTCGCGCGGATGTCCTGCGCGGTCACGTCGGCGCTGTAGTCCAGGCCATAACGCAGCACGCGGCTGCGCGGCGGCTGGCCGACGATGTGCTGTTCAAACCAGATGCCGAAGGCGTCATCGGCATTGATGACCGCTACGCCATCGGCCGGCAGTGCGGCGTAGATGGCGCCCTTGGTGCTGGCCACGCCCTGCAGGCTGCCCATCCGCTCCAGGTGGGCCGGGGCGATGTTGTTGACCAGCGCGTACTGCGGGCGCGCGATGTCGGTCAGGTAGGCGATGTCACCCGGCTTGCCGGCGCCCATCTCGTAGATGGCGTAATCCGCATCTTCCGGCGCATCGATCACCGCCAGCGGCAGGCCGATCTCGTTGTTGCGGTTGCCCGGGTTGGCGTACACCACCGCGCCCTGCTCGCGCGCCACCTGCTGCAGGATCGCCAGCAGCAGGCTCTTGACGCTGGTCTTGCCGTTGCTGCCGGTGATGGCGAACACGCGTGCGGCGCGGTCGCGCTGCATGCCGGCCGCGATCCGGCCAAGCGCATGCTCGCTGTCGCCGACCACGATCTGCGGCACGGCCACGTCGAGCAGGCGTTCGACCAGCATCGCGCTGGCGCCACGGGCGACCGCGTCGGCAGCGAAATCATGGCCGTCGAAGCGCTCGCCACGCAGTGCCACGTACAGGCTGCCCGGCGCCAACGTGCGGGTGTCGTTGCTGATGGCGTCGATGGCGGTGTCATCGCCATGGATGTCACCCCCGGCCCAATGGGCGATCAGCGAGAGCGGCGTGCGCTTCACAGGATGGCCTCCTTGGCGCTGAGCGCGGCAGCGGCCACCAGGGTGTCGTCGAAGTCGTGCTTGACCCCGCGCACTTCCTGATAGGGCTCATGGCCCTTGCCGGCCAGCAGCACGATGTCGCCAGGGCCGGCCAGCTTCACCGCCAGGCCGATCGCGCGCGCGCGGTTGCGCTGCACGGTGACCGCGTCGGGGGCAGTGAAACCAGCCAGGATGTCGGCGACGATGGCGTCACCATCCTCGCCGCGCGGATTGTCGTCGGTGACGATCACCTGCTGGGCCAGGCGTTCGGCGATGGCCGCCATCTGCGGGCGCTTGCCCGCGTCGCGTTCGCCGCCGCAGCCGAACACGCAGAACAGCCTGCCCTGCAGGTGGCCCTGCAGGCTCTGCAGGGCCTGCTCCAATGCATCGGGGGTATGCGCGTAATCGACCACCACGGTCGGCAGGCCGCGTTCGCCGCCGAGGCGGTTCATGCGCCCGGCGATCGGCTGCAGCTGCGACACCAGCGCGGCGATCGCCTCGGGGGCATGGCCCAGCGCATGCAGCACACCGGCCACGGCCAGCAGGTTGTCCACGTTGAAGCGGCCCAGCAGCGGCGACTGCACCGGGTGGCGTGCACCGTCGACCACCAGGTCGAAGGCGATGCCACGGCCATCGAGCTTGAGCGAGTCGGCGCGCAGCGTGGCCTGCTGCGCACCGCGCGAGCTGACCCCGATCCGGGCGACGCCGGCATCGACCGTGCGCAGCAGTTCGCTGCCGAAGCTGTCATCCAGGTTCACCACCGTGGCCTTCAGGCCGGCACGGTGGAACAGCTTGGCCTTGGCCGCGCCGTACTGCGCCATGTCGCCGTGGTAATCGAGATGGTCGCGGGTGAGGTTGGTGAACACCGCCACGTCGTAGTGCACGGCATCCACGCGGCCCTGGTCGAGCGCATGCGAGCTCACTTCCATGGCCACGGCCCTAGCGCCCTGGTCACGCAGCTGCGCCAGCACTTCATGCATCTGCAGCACCAGCGGCGTGGTGAAGCCGGTCGGCACCACATCGCCGTACAGGCCCACGCCCAGCGTACCGATGCTGCCACTGGCGGTGCCGAGCAGGTGCCAGGCCTGGGCCAGCAGCTGCACGGTGGAGGTTTTTCCGTTGGTGCCGGTCACGCCGACCATGGTCATCGCGCGCGAGGGCTGGCCATGGAACTGGTCGGCCATGGCGCCCATGCGCGTGCGCAGGCCCGGCACGGCAATGGCGTCGGCGGGTGCCGGCAGTTCTGCCGGGGCCGGCGGTTCGAACAGGATCGCGGCCGCACCGGCAGCGCGGGCCTGGTCGACAAAGCCCAGCCCGTGCGCGCCGAAGCCGGCGATCGCGACAAAGGCATTGCCGGGGCGCACCGCGCGGCTGTCCAGCACCAGGCCGGTGATGGACGGGTCGTGGCTCAGCACCACATCGGGAAGCAACTGCGAAAGCAACATCATCTGGCTCATTGCGTGCCTCCCTGCGCGGGCGGCAACGTGGCGTGCGCGCTGGGCAGCGCGGCATCGAATTCGGCGGCGGCGTCCGGGGCAACGACCGCCTCGGCCGGCGGCGGGGTCGGCAGCGAGGAGGCGGCGTGGCCCATCTTTCCGGACTGCTGGGCCGCCAGCCAGGAATCGATGTCGTCCGGCGGCACGTCCATCAGGCGCAGCGCGCCTTCCATGACGTTGTGGAACACCGGGGCGGACACCAGACCGCCGTAGTACTTGCCGGCCTGCGGGTCGTTGATGACGATCACCGTGGCAAAGCGCGGGTTGCTGGCCGGCACCACGCCGGCGAACAGCGCGTTGTAATGGCCACGCTCGTAGCCGCCAGGGCCAGCCTTGCGCGCGGTACCGGTCTTGCCGGCCACGTGGTAACCCAGCACTGCCGCCTGCTTGGCGCCGCCCTGGGTGACCACCGTTTCCATCATCGCCACGACCTCTTTGGCGATGTTCTCGTCGATGACCTGCTTGCCTTCGTTGCGCTGGCCCTTGACGAAGGTCGGCGCGATCAGCTTGCCGCCGTTGCCCAGCGCCGAGTACGCCGTGGCGATCTGCAGCGGGGTGACATTCAGGCCATAGCCGTAGGACATGGTGGTCTTGGACGAACCGCTCCAGCGCGCCGGGCGCGGCAGCACGCCCGCCGATTCGCCGGGGAAACCGCTGTGCGGGGCACTGCCATAGCCGAAGCTGTGGACGTGGTCATAGAACACCTGGTCGGGCATCTTGGCCGCGATCTTGGCCGCGCCGATGTTCGAGCTGCGGGTGATCACGCCGGTGACGTTGAGCACGCCGTTGTTCCGCGGCACGTCCTTGATGGTGTAGCGGCCGATCGCCATGTAGCCCGGGTTGGTGTCGACCGTTGTGTCCTTGGTGACCACGCCGGACTGCAGCGCCGAGGCGATGGTCAGCGGCTTCATGGTCGAACCGGGCTCGACCAGGTCGGTCACGGCGCGGTTGCGGCGGGTGTCCGGCGCCGCGCCGCCCACCGCATTGGGGTTGTAGGTCGGCAGGTTGACCATGGCCAGCACTTCGCCGGTGGCCACGTCCATGATCACCATCGAACCGCCCGCGGCCTTGTTCTCGATCAGCGCGTTGCGCAGTTCCTTGAACGCCAGGAACTGGATCCGGCGGTCGATGCTCAGGGTCAGGTCCTTGCCCGGCTCGGCGGCGCGCAGCAGGTCGCTTTCGACGGTCTCGCCCTTGCGGTTGCGGATCACCCGCTTGGCGCCGGCCTTGCCGCGCAGCCATTCGTCGAAGGCCAGCTCCAGCCCTTCCTGTCCGCGGTCGTCGATGTTGGTGAAGCCGAGCACGTGCGCCATCGCCTCACCCTGCGGGTAGAAGCGGCGGAACTCGCGCTGCGAGGCCACGCCCGGGATCTTCAGGGCAACCACCTTCTCGGCGTCGTCGGGATTGATCCGGCGGCGCAGGTACATGAATTCCTTGTCCGCCTTCTGGCTCAGCTTCGAGGTCAGCTCGTCCAGCGGCATGCCCAGCGCGGTGGCCAGTTCCGGAATGCGGTCGGGCGAGCGCATCAGCTCCTGCGGGTTGACCCAGATCGAGGCGACCGGGGTGGACACCGCCACCGGTTCGCCGTTGCGGTCGGTGATCATGCCGCGCGAGGTGTTGATGGGCAGCTCGCGCAGGTAGCGGGCTTCGCCCTGGCGCTGGTAGAAATCGCTGTTGATGATCTGCACGTAGGCGGCGCGGCCGACCAGCGACACCGAGCACAGGCCCAGCGCCAGGCCGACCCACTTCAGGCGCTGGCGCAGGTTGAAGGCGTTGCGGGTGCGGTTGCGGCCGGTCTTGTTCATGGCCGTACCACCACGACATCGGCCGCTTCGGGGAACTTCATGCCCAGCCGCTCGCGGGCCACGCGGTCAACGCGGGTGGCTTCGGCCAGGGTGGCCTGTTCCAGCTGCAGGCGGCCGAATTCAATGTTCAGTTCGTCGCGGGCGCGCTCCACGCGCGACAGCTCCACGAAGGTCTGCCGGTGGCGGTGGCGCATGAACACCACCCCGATCGCCGAGGCGATGGTGCAGGCCAGCAGCACGACCAGCAGCAGGCGGCTCATCACACCACCCCGCGCTTTTCGGCCACGCGCAGCACGGCGCTGCGCGAGCGCGGGTTGACCGCCAGCTCGTCGTCCTCGGCCTTGATGGCGCCGCCGATCAGATCCAGCGTCGGCACGAACGCCGCCAGCTCGGGCAACCGGCGATTGGTCGGCGGGGCCTTGGCGTGGCGGTTCATGAACTGCTTGACGATGCGGTCTTCCAGCGAATGGAAGCTGATCACCGCCAACCGGCCACCGGGCTTGAGGCGCGCCATCGCCGCGTCCAGGCCGGCTTCAAGGTCGGCCAGTTCGCGGTTGATGTGGATGCGGATGGCCTGGAAGCTGCGCGTGGCCGGGTGGATCTTGTCTTTGCCACGCGGCATCACCGAAGCGATCAGTTCGGCCAGTTCGGCGGTGCGGGTGAACGGCTGCTTGTCGCGGCGGGCGATGATCGCGCGGGCGATGCGGCGCCCCTGGCGTTCTTCGCCATAGGTCCACAGCACATCCATCAGCTCGCGCTCTTCCACACGGTTGAGCCACTGCGCCGCGCTTTCGCCGCTGTCCGGGTCCATGCGCATGTCCAGCGGGCCGTCCTTGCCGAAGCTGAAACCGCGCTCGGCCACGTCCAGCTGCGGCGAGGACACGCCAAGGTCGAACAGCACCCCGTCCAGGCCGTCGGCGGTTGCGTTCCAGTGCAGCAGGTCGGCGAAACTGCCACGGAAGATCGAGACGCGCGGGTCCGGCGCGAAATCACGCTCGGCTACCGCGATTGCCTCCGGATCCTTGTCCATGACCAGCAGCCGGCCTCCAGGACCGAGTTGCTCGAGCACGCCGCGGGCGTGGCCGCCACGACCAAACGTGCCATCGAGATACGTTCCGTTTTCGATCACCCTCAGGCCGTCCAGGACCTGCGTGTACAGCACCGGCAGATGGCCCGCCGGCGACTGCGACACCGGAAGGTGACCGGCCTGCGCGCCTCCGCGCACCCGGGCACCCCGGGTCACAACTTCAGGTCGAGCAACCCATCGCCCAGATCCTCGTCAGACAACGTCTGCTGGATCAGTGCGCGATGAGCCTGCTCGCTCCACAATTCGAATTTGTCGCCCATGCCGAGCAACACCGCCTTCTTTTCAATGCCAACAGCGTTGCGGTGGCTTGCCGGAATACTGATGCGACCGTTGCCATCCAGCTCCAGATGCGCGGCCGAACCGACCAGCTTCTGTTGCAGCAGGCGCACGACGCGCTGTGTGTTGGGCTTGGCCATGACGTCGTCGCGGACCCGTTCCCACTCCTGCTCGGCATACAGCCAGAGGCAGCCGGACTCGAAGGGGTTGTAGGTCAGGACCAGGCGGTTGTTGCTCACACGCGCGACGAGGTCGCGATGCGCGGTGGGAACCGCCATGCGTCCTTTATCGTCAACCGTGATGGCCGTCTCGCCCTGAAACACGACGCGTACACCTTTCCTTCGCCTGGATGAAACATTGAACCACGAAAAACCACAAAAAACCCGGTTTCCCCTCTGTTGCCCACCTTAGCAGTGCCGATTGGGTTGTCAACAGTTTTGCGAAGGGGAAATCACCTTGGACATCAAGGGCTTGCAGCAATGTTTAGAGACTTGTTCAAGGCTTATCCACAAGTTGCTGTTTCGTCTCATTTTTTGAGATTGGGGCGAAGTTCAGGGGTGTGGAGGTGGCGTGAAACATCCCCGCGCATTCATCCGCCCCCATGTCCCAAGCGACCCGTTGCTGCGCAAAACCGGCACAATGCCGGGCATGTGTCTGCTTGCCTTGGCCTGGAAGGTCCACCCCCGCTGGCAGTTGCTGATGGCCGGCAACCGCGATGAATTCCATGCACGTCCCACGACTGGTTTGGCGGCGTGGCCCGCACCGGACCTGGGCGTGCTGGCCGGGCGCGACCTGCGTTCGGGCGGCACCTGGGCCGGCGTCGGCCTGGATGGCCGGATGGCGGTGGTGACCAACGTGCGCGACCCGCTGGCCCGGCAGACCGGCCCGTCACGCGGTGCACTCGTAGCGGACTACCTGCGCGGGACCGGCTCTGCGGCCGCCTTTGCCGACGCGCTGGCCGGCAACGCCCCGGCCTTTGCTCCGTTCAACCTGCTGCTGGCCGATCGGGACAGCTGCCAGTTCCTGGGCAACCACCCGCTGCTGCGGCAGACCCTGGCGCCGGGTATCCACGGCATGTCCAACGGCCCGCTGGACGCGCCATGGCCCAAGACCCTGGCCTTGAATGCCGCCCTGCAGGACTGGGTGGACGCCGGCCGCGAGGACCTGGCGCCGCTGTGGGCGGCACTGGCCGACGAGAACCGCGCTGCCGACGCCCGCCTGCCCGACACCGGCATTGGCCTGGAGCGGGAGCGCTGGCTGTCGGCCGCCTTCATCCGCAGCCCGGAGTACGGCACCCGGGCCAGCACCGTGATCGCACTGGATGCGCAGGGCCAGGGCTTCATCCGCGAGCGTCGGTTCGACCCGTCGGGCGCGTGCGTGGGGGAAACCGCGCTCACGGTCGGCCCGCCCGGGCCGCTGCCCCGCCCCGCTGCAGGGTGAATGAAGCGGGGCACGGCCCGGATCGATCCGGCCCGCTCGTCGCTCTTGTCTGGTACCGGCGCAGTTGGCGCCTCCAGCCGAGACCCTTGATGAATCGACGAATTAGCGTTTTCCTGGCCACCCATGTGCTGACCCTGGCAGCAGGCTTCGGCAGCGGGGTATACCTGTTGCCCATCCTTACCGCACCGGATGGGCCCAGCGCGTCCAGCGTTGCCGAGGCGATGGCCAACAGCACCCATGAAGCCCGCTTCCGCCGCGACCTCAAGGGCAGTGACGCGGTGCATTGGGCCGACGGCAAGGTCAGCGTGAGCCACAGCCAGATCGCCTTCGATGGCCGCATGGGCCCCGGCCCGGATTACAAGGTGTACCTGTCGCGCGAATACGTCGACACCCGCGGCGATTTCCTGCGGATCAAGCAGGACGCCACGCTGATCGGTGACGTAAAGACCTTCAACCGCTTCCTGTTGGACGTGCCCGACCACGTGGACATCGACGACTACACCACCGTGGTGGTGTGGTGCGAAGCGTTCAGCCAGTTCATCTCGGCGGCCCAGTATCGAATGGGCCCGCAAGCCTGACGAACGAGGAGCCCCCTTAGCTGAGGGGGCTTCTTCGCCGTCGGCGGAAAAAGCGGCAGAGCCGGCCGATAAGCCGGGTTTTGTCGTGGACAGTCATTCTTCTAGGCGCCACGTCACCGTGGCGCTCAAGCAACCTACCCGGTCCCGACGCGGGCCGCGCCATGAGGACCCTATTTGGTCTTGCTCCAGGTGGGGTTTGCCGTGCCGGTCTGTTGCCAGACTCGCGGTGCGCTCTTACCGCACCATTTCACCCTTACCGGCTCCCCGAAGGGAACGTAGGCGGTATCTTTCTGTTGCACTTTCCGTCGGCTCGCGCCGCCCAGGCGTTACCTGGCACCTTGCCCTGCGGAGCCCGGACTTTCCTCGGCATTCCCGAAGGAATGACGCGACTGTCTGGCCGGCTCTGCCGTGGGTAGTCTACCACCGTAACGGATGCTGGCCCCTGGTTGATTGATACCGATCCCAATGGGCCCGTATCAATTCGTAGCGCCGGCCGTTGGCCGGCTGCTCTTCGTGCCGGCGTCATGAACCCTGACCGGCGGCTTCGGAACCTTTGAACGCCGGGGCGTTGGCCGCAGTTGTTGCGTTACCGTCTCCGGGCGCTTGAGCCGCGCTGCGCGCGGTGTCCGGCCAACGGCCGGGGCTACGACGTGTTACGTAACGTCCGCAGGTCGGGATCAATCAGCCAGCCGCCCGGAAATTTCCACGAATCCATTGCGATGCCGTTTACGAGCCGTACAACGCTTTTCGCGGGGCGCCGGTGAGTTCGGCGGCGAGTTTGGCGGCTGTTGAGGGTGGCAGGTGTTCGCTGAGCTTGGCGTACAGGCGGCGGCCCTGCGCGAGCTGGGCTTCTTCGTCGTTGGCCGCGCCCTGCACCATCACCACGAATTCGCCTTTGCGCTGGTTGTCGTCGGCTTCGACCTGCTGCAGCAGGCTGGCCAGGTCGCCGTCGAGCACAGTCTCGAACAGCTTGGTCAGCTCGCGCGCCAGCACTGCGGGCCGTGTTGGGCCGAATGCGGCCACCATGTCTGCGAGCGACTCCGCGATGCGGTGTGAGGATTCGTAGAACACCAGCGTGCGGGTTTCCCCCGCCAGCGCCTGCAGGCGTTCGCGTCGGCCGGACCCCTTGGCCGGCAGGAAGCCTTCGAAGGTGAAGCGGTCGCTGGGCAGCCCGGCCACGCTGAGCGCGGCAATGGCCGCACAGGCGCCGGGAACCGGGCTGACCCGGATGCCGGCTTCGCGCGCGGCACGGACCAGCCGGTAGCCGGGATCGCTGACCAGCGGCGTCCCGGCATCACTGACCAGCGCCAGCGATTCGCCCGCCTGCAGCCGCGCCACGATGCGCTGGGCCAGCACCTCTTCATTGTGGTCGTGCAGCGCCACCAGCGGCTGCTGGATGCCGAAGTGGGCCAGCAGCTGGCCGCTGCGGCGGGTGTCCTCGGCGCAGATCGCGGCCACCGAACGCAGCACCTCCTGCGCCCGCGGCGTCAGGTCGGACAGGTTGCCGATCGGGGTGGCAACGACATACAGCGTGGGGACAGCACTCATCGCAACGGCACTCACAGGTCAAGGGTAGAATCCTAACGTGTACGAGCCACCCTCGAATGGACCTGATGATGAACAAGCCCGCCGCACGCATCTCCGCCCTGTCGTTGTCGCTGCTGCTGCTTGCCGGCTGCGCCACGACCAGCCTGACCAGCGCCCCGGAATCGCCGGCGCAGAGCCAGGCCCTGGCGCTGATCGACCAGGGCAAGCCGCGTGACGCCGCCGTACAGCTGGAAGCGCTGGCCAACACCCTGCGCGGCAACGCCCGCGGCGCCGCGCTGGCCGATGCGGCCTTTGCCTGGCGCGAGGCCGGCGACAACGCCCGCGCGCGCAGCCTGCTGGCCCAGGTCACCGCGCGCCAGCTCAGCGGCGCCAGCCTGCAGCGTTTCCAGCTGACCAGCGCCGAGTTGGCCCTGGCCGACAAGCAGCCGGCCCAGGCACTGGCCTTCCTGAACGAATCCTCCGACACCGTCTCCGCGCCGCTGCGCACGCGCTGGCAGCTGGCGCGCGCCAACGCGCTGCAGGCCAGCGGCGATGCGATGGGTGCGGCCACCGAGCGCGCCCGTGCGCACGCCGCGCTGACCGGCCAGGCACGCACCGACAACCAGCAGGCCATTGCCGGCCTGCTCGGCACGCTGGACGATGCCACCCTGCGTGCCCGCGCGGCCGCGCTGCCGGCCAACGAGCCGCTGTACAACTTCGCCGGCCGCGCCCTGATCGCACGTGGGCTGCCGCTGCCGCGCCCGTTCGACCGTGATGGCGTGGCCCAGTTCGACACCAGCAAGCGTCCGCCGGCGATGAGCGATGGCTACCGCCCGCCGGTGAAGATGGCTGTGCTGCTGCCGCTCAGCGGCCGCCTGGCCACCGCCGCCCAGCCCGTGCGCGACGGCCTGCTCAGCGGCTACTACGGTGAAAGCAGGCAGCGCCCGGATATCCAGTTCATCGATACCGCCGGTACTCCGGCCGGCGCCGTGGCCGCGTATGACAAGGCCGTCGTTGCCGGCGTGGACTTCATCGTCGGGCCGTTGGGCCGCGATGAAGTGGACGCCGTGTTCGGCCGTACCGAACTGCCGGTGCCGGTGCTGGCGCTGAACCGCGGCAAGAGCAGTCCGCCGGCCGGCAGCGCCGGTTTTTCGCTGGCACCGGAAGACGACGGCATCATCGCCGCCGAGTACCTGCGCAGCCGCGAACGCAGCAAGGTGCTGGTGCTCCACAGCAATGACGACAACGGCCGCCGTACCGCCGCCGCCTTCCGCGAGCGCTTCACCCAGCGCGGCGGCCAGGTGCTGGCCACCGTGGGTGTGAGCGACACCGTGGGCGACATCGGCGCGCAGCTGCGTGCCGCCGGCGCGGTGGACGGCGTGCTGCTGGCGGTGAAGGCACCGCAGGCACGCGTGCTGGCCCCGCAGCTGGCGCTGGCCGGTGTGGGCGGCGCCACCCGCGTGGGCACCTCGCAGCTGACCCTGGGCACCGGCAAGCCGGAAGAAGACATGGCGCTGGACGGCATCGTCTACCCGAACGAAGCCTGGAACGTGCGCAGCGTGGCCGGCCTGCCCTCGGCCGCGACCGCCGGGCAGATCCTGCCGACCGCGCGCGGCGCGGCCGGTCGCCTGTTCGCGTTCGGTTTCGACGCCTGGAAGATCAGCGCCTACCTGGACAAGGTCGCTACGGAGGGCGGCCTGGCCGGTGCCACCGGCACCCTGTTCCTGGACAGCAACGGCAACGTGCTGCGGGTGCCGGCGTGGTCGACCTTCAGCGGCGGCCGGCCGATGCCGGTGAGCAACAACTAAGGCCATGCCCACCCAGCGGGCGCAGCGCGGGGCGGCGGTGGAAACCGCCGCGCTGGCGCACCTGCGGCGCGCCGGGCTTGTTCCGGTTGCGCGCAACGCCCGCTACAAGGGCGGTGAGCTGGACCTGGTGATGCGCGATGGCGACACCACCGTGTTCGTGGAAGTACGCTATCGCGCCATCGCCGATTTTGGGGGTGGCGCGGCCTCGGTGGACCTGCGCAAACGACGCAAACTGGTGTTGGCCGCACAGCTGTTCCTGCAGTCGCATCCCACGCTGGCGCAGGGACCCTGCCGTTTCGACGTGATTGATGCCAGCGGCGACCCACCCCGCCTGGACTGGTTGCGCGACGCCTTCCGGCTGGAAGACTGCGGTTTCGATCGATGACTATGAGGGCCGCCCAACGGGCGGCGCTACCGGATGGCTGCAATGACGACGACCCTGCCTGCTGAATTTTCCGCCACCCTGCAGGCGCTGCTCGGTGAGGATGGCTGGCGCACCGATGCCACCACGCTGGCTGCACATGCACAGGACAACTCCTGGCGGCATGCGCTGCCCAACGGCGTGGCGCTGCCGCGCGACCGCGAGCAGGTGCAGCAGATCGTGCGCGCCTGCCGCACACACGGGGTGCCGGTGGTGGCGCGCGGCGCCGGTACCGGCACCACCGGTGCGGCGGTACCGGTCAACGGCAGCATCGTACTGTCGTTCGCGCGCATGGGCCGCATCCTCGACATCCAGCCGGGCAACCGCTGCGCGGTGGTGGAACCGGGCGTGCTCAACGGCGACCTGCAGCACGCCCTGGTCGAGCACGGGCTGTTCTGGGCACCGGATCCATCCAGCGCCGATATCTGCAGCATCGGTGGCAACCTGGCCTGCAACGCGGGCGGCCCACGCGCGGTGAAGTACGGTACCAGCCGCGACAACGTGCTTGGGCTCGTTGCGGTCACCGGCGCCGGTGAACTGATCCAGTGCGGCGGCGCCTATACCAAGGACGCCACCGGCTACGACCTGACCCACCTGCTGGTGGGCAGCGAAGGCACCCTGGCGCTGATCGTGGAAGCCACCTTGAAGCTGACCCCGTTGCCGGTGGCCCAGGCCGGGCTGCGGGTGCTGTACCGCGACGCGGACGCGGCGGCGGCGGCGGTGTCGCGGCTGATGGCGCAGCCGGTGGTGCCGACCCGGCTGGAGTTCATGGATGCGCGCAGCCTGGAGCTGCTGCGCCGCAATGGCGCCGAGGTGCCGGAGGCCGGCGCGATGCTGCTGGTCGAAGCCGATGGAGACCACGACACCCTGCCCTACCTGCTGCAGGCCTTGGCCACGGCCGCCGAAGGCGACGGCATGCTGGCGCTGGATGTGGCAATGGAAGGCAGTGCGCGCGAGAAGCTGTGGGCCGCGCGCAAAGCACTGTCACCCGCACTGCGCAGCATCGCGCCGGGCAAGATCAACGAAGACGTGGTGGTGCCGGTGTCGCGCATTCCGGACCTGGTGGCCGGTGTGCAGGGACTGGCGCAGCAGTACACGCTGACCATCGTCACCTTCGGCCATGCCGGCAATGGCAACCTGCACGTGAACATCCTGTACCACCCCGACGACGCGGACGAGAACGCGCGTGCGCAGGCGGCGTTGCCGAAGATCTTCGAACTCACCCTGGCGCTGGGCGGCACGCTGTCGGGCGAGCATGGCATCGGATTGGCCAAACGCGACTTCATGACGCAGGCCTTTACGCCGGCTACGTTGGCGGCGATGCGCGCGATCAAGCACGCACTCGACCCGGACGACATCCTCAATCCGGGCAAGGTGCTGCCGCCGCTGTAATCGACGACGTTTTCGCCACGTCGTCGCAAAGGGCGGAGCGCGTCACGCGCAAAGTGTGATGCTTTGCAATTCCTTGCATGGGCCACGCGCGCATCGCTGCGCATTCTTGTCGCCCCCTGGACATCCGGCCTGCCTGCGCAGCAGCGTGCTGCGCGACCGGCCTGCCTGCATCCCAACGCTGTGCCGATGGTCGGGTGTCCCTCTGCCCTCCGACCAGACCGCCCGACGATGATGCCAAACCGCTCCTCCTCCGCCCGTGTTTCGATGCGCCCGCTCGCGTCCTCCCTGATGCTGGCCCTGCTGATGCTCCCACCGGGCGATGCCAGCGCACGCGAACTCGACGGCGAAGCGCACGAAGTCACGCAGGGCGATCCCCAGGAATGGTGGCTGCTGACCAACGGCGCGGACCTTCTGGTCAATGGAGGCAGTACGTACAGCATCAGCGCACGGGACGGCAGCACGGTCAGGCTGGAGACTGCACAGGTCGAGCGCGGCCATTCCAACCCTGAAGCCATCGAACTTCGTTGTGGCTCCACGCTGCTGTCCAGTGCTTCGCGCATCGACGACGGCGGCATCCGCTCGTGGGACAGCTCCACCGTGTACCTGGGCTACAGCCGTCTCTCCATTGGCGAAGAGGCCCCCGAGTCCGTCCCGACGGTCGGCATCATGATGATCGACAGCACCACCGACGCCCGGGTGACGCTGGATGCCTCGACCCTCCACGTGGTGGACAGGCCGGATCACCCGCATTACGCCACGGGCATCGGCATTCGCCACGGCGCGGGCGTAGTGGAACTGCTGAACGGCTCGCACATCGATGCGGGCAACGTCGGGGTGATGCTTCACGACAGCCGTGGCGACGGCCGCTTGATCGTCGAGGAGTCGACGATCCTTTCCCGCCGCGGTGCGGCGATCGAGGTCCTGGATGCCAATCACACCTATGACGTGCGCATTGCCAACGACGCCCGCCTCACCGGTGGCGACGGTCATCTGCTGCGCGTGCGCAACTCGACCGACGCCGCAGGTGGCGGCCAACCGCATGTCAACGTGGTGGTCGACAACGCACGCCTGCAGGGTGACATCACCCTCGATGACAGTGCCGCCGGCGGGCGTATCGACCTGCTGCTGGAGAACAACGCGCGCATCGAGGGCCGCCTGTCCAACGTGACCTCGGCGGGAATCGGCAGCGGCAGCAGCTGGCTGCTGACCGGCGACAGCAGCGTCGGCCACCTGCAGCTGGACGTTGCCGGCACGGTTGCGCTGGGCAGTGGCGCCGCATTCAACACCCTCACCGTCGATGATTTCCTGGGCAATGGTGGCACCCTGGCGTTCAATACCGTGCTCGGCGATGACGCCTCGCGCACGGACCGCCTGGTGATCACCGGTGATGTCAACGGCCAGGCCAACGTGCGCGTGCTCAACGTGGGCGGCGCCGGCGCGAAGACCGACCGTGGCATCGCGCTGATCAGCATCGTCGGCGAATCCAACGCGCAGTTCGACCTGGTCGGGCGTGCCGTCGGCGGCCAGTACGAGTATTTCCTGGTCAAGGGCATCGACGGCAGCTGGTACCTGCGCTCGGAGGGCGGCCCCACGCCGGATCCGTGCGACGTTGATCCCAGCCTGTCGCAGTGCGAGCCGATTGATCCGATTGATCCAGTCGATCCCGTCGATCCGGTGGACCCGGTGGACCCAATTGATCCGGTAGATCCCGTCGATCCAGTGGATCCGGTCGATCCCGATGAGCCTGCGGATCCCGTCGATCCCGGACAGCCGGCTCCCGTGCTTCGCCCCGAAACCGGCGCCTACCTGGCCAACCAGTTCGCGCTCCACCACCTGCTGCGCCACAGTGCGCGCGAGCGCACCGCGCAGCACGCGTCTACCCGTGGGAACGTGCGCGCGTGGGCGACGCTGGATGGAACCCATACCCGCCTGGGCGCGGTCAAGGACCAGCTTGCCCTTGACGTGGACCGCTCGCGCCTGCTGGTCGGCACCGACATCGGCGCGTTCGCTGCCGACCGGGGCCGCGTGGGCGTGATGCTCACCGCCGCGCAGTCGCAGGCGACCTCGCGCTCGTCCCTCACCGGTTACCGCGCACGCGGCAAGGTGGAAGGCGGCGCGGCAGGCGTGTACGGGAGCTGGCGCAATGACGCCGTGTCCGTGGATGCATCGGTGCAGCGCGGAAGGTTCCGCAACCGCGTGGAAGGCGATGGCCTGGAGACCGAGCGCTACGACGCGGACCTGTGGCAGTCGTCGCTGGAAGTCGGCTACCGCCTGGATATCGGTCGCATCGGCGCCACCGCGCTCAGCCTGCAGCCGGAGCTGCAACTGCTCCATACCGATGCTGCCATGGACGTGCACCGCGAGCGCAACGGCACCACGGTACGCAGCCTGGGCGACCACGGCCTGTCGGGCCGGCTGGGCATGCGCCTGGAAGGCGCGACCGAGCGCGGCAGTGGCACCATGTCCCTGCAGCCGTACGCAACGGCGAACTGGTACCGCGACGGGGCCGGCAACGGCATCGCCTTCGACGACGAGGCGCTGCGCGCCAGCACCCCGCGCAACCGCTACGCGCTCGGCGCGGGTGCCCGCGTCGGTGTCGGCCGGGGCGTTTCGGCATGGGGCGGGCTGGCGCTGACGCGCGGCGATGGCGGCTACCGGGAAACCGCTGCGCAGCTGGGGCTGTCCTGCGATTGGTGAGCGCTTCGGCCCGGCGCTACAGCTCGGTGAAGTGCTCGTAGCCGCGATGGCCGGTGGTTTCGCCACCGGCATCCACGCCCTGGCCTGCCACGATCGCGCCGATACGGGTGAGCGGCAGTCCCAGGCGCGCGGCGATGGCCTCGACCGCCCCCTGTTGCGCAGCGGCGGCGGTGAAGCAGAGTTCGTAATCGTCGCCGCCGCGCAGCGCGGCCTCGCGCGCATGGGTCAGACCCACCCGTGCCCGCGCTGCGTCGGACACCGGCAGGCGCTCGGGGTCCACGCGCGCGCCTACGCCACTGCGTTCGCAGATGTGGCCCAGGTCCGCCAGCAGGCCATCGGAGATATCGACGGCCGCATGCGCCACACCCACCAGCGCGGCGCCGAGGGCCACCCGCGGTGTGGGCCGGGCCAGGCGCTGGCGAAGGTAGTCCACCGGCGCATCTTCGGCGGGCCGACGCACGTCGAGGGTACCGCCCTGCCAGGCGCGCAGGGCCACGGCGGCGTCGCCGAGCGTGCCGCTGACCCAGACATCGTCGCCCACCTGCGCGCCATCGCGGCGCAGTGCCGCACCCGGCGCCACCTGCCCCATCGCGGTCACCGACAGCGACAACGGGCCACGCGTGGTGTCACCCCCGATCAGCACGATGTCGTGCGCATCGGCCAAGGCGAAAAAGCCGTCGGCAAACGCATCCACCCAGTCCGGGTCGGCGTCGGGCAGCGACAGTGCCAGCACGCACCAGGCCGGCTGCGCGCCCATCGACGCCAGATCGGAAAGATTCACGGCCAGCGTCTTCCAGCCGATGTCATAGGCCGGGGTTTCCGCAGGGAAATGCACGCCGCTGTTGAGCGTATCGGCGGTGACCACCAGCTGTTGGCCGGCACGCGGCTGCAGCAGCGCGGCATCGTCGCCGATGCCGAGCACCACATCGGCACGCGCGCGGGTGCGCGTGCGGATGCGTTCGATCAGGGAGAATTCGGCGAGGGACATGGGCGTTCCCCGACCCGGCTCAGTGCCCGCTTTCGACCTTGCGCCACTCCACCGCAGCGCGATCCAGCACGCCGTTGACGTAGGTGTGGCCGTGTTCGGAACCAAACTTCTTGGTCGATTCGATCGCTTCGTTGATCACCACGCGGTACGGCACGTCCATGCGGTAGCGCAGCTCGAACGCGGCCACGCGCAGCGCGGCACGCTCGATGGCGTCCACTTCCTCGATGCCGCGGTCCACGAACGGATCCAGCGCCTCGTCGAGGTCCTTGCGGTGGTCGAGCACGCCGCTCACCAGCGCCTCGAAGTACGCCAGGTCGGCGATTTCGCGCGCCTGCTCGTGGGCGAACTGGGCGATCAGGGCCTGCGCGTTGCCGCCGGAGATCTGCCAGGCGTAGATCGCCTGCAGGGCACGACGACGCGCGCGCGAGCGCAGCACCGGGTCGATGCCATCGCGGCGGACCGGCTTGCCGGAGGGCTTGCCCGGGTTTGACTTGTTCACGGCAACTGCTCCAGAAGATTGACCATTTCCAACGCCGTCAGTGCGGCTTCCTCACCCTTGTTACCGTGGCTGCCACCGGCGCGGGCCTCGGCATCCTCGGCGCGTTCGACCGCCAGCACGCCATTGAGCACCGGCACGCCGAAATCCAGCTGCACACGCATCAGGCCTTCGGCGCAGCGGTCGGCCACGTGTTCGTAGTGGCGGGTGTCGCCACGGATCACACAGCCCAGGGCGATGATCGCGGCATGTTCGTGCGCCGCCGCCAGGCGCGCGGCCACCAGCGGCAGTTCCCACGCGCCCGGCACCCGGATCACGTCGATGGCCGCTTCCTGGATCCCGTTGCCGGCCAGGCTCTGGCGCGCGCCGGCCACCAGCACGTCGGTGATGCGGGCATTCCAGCGGCTGGCGAGGATGGCGAAACGGGCCTGTTCCGGTGTCCGGAGATCGCCTTCGTAGTGGCTCATGATCGGCGTGGGGTCCATTTAATAGATGAATATTCTAGCGCATGGCCGCGCGTAGCCGGATTGCGGCACGCTGCGGGACGGGTCGGGTGGAAAAGCCCCCTGAGTCAGGGGGCTGCCGCGAAGCGGCGGGGGTCTGGGTGATGGTAAGAGGGGCCCGCGGTTTGCGAAGCAAATCGTGGGGCGTCAGCGCGCATGCGATGACGGGCTCCCCACCGTTTCGATGATCTCCAGGCCGTAGCCGGCCAGGCCGATCTGGCGGCGCGGGGTGCCCAGCACGCGCAGCTGGCCCAGGCCCAGGTCGGACAGGATCTGGGCGCCGGCACCGTTGCGGCGCCACTGGCTCACGTCCTTGTCCTTGCCCGGGGTGACCGGCTGCGGCTGCTGGCGCAGGCGGGCCAGCAGGCTGTTGCTGTCACGCGGGGCCGACAGCACCACCATCACGCCGCGCTCGGCGGCCGCGATGGCGCGCAGGGCGTCGGTGGACGCCACGCCGAAATCGTCGCGGCGCCAGTGCAGCAGATCGGCCAAGGGGTTCTCCACCTGCACCCGGACCAGGGTCGGCTGGGTGTCGGGGGTGCCGCGGACCAGGGCGAAATGCAGGTCGTGCGCGATCCGGTCGCGGTAGGTCACCAGCTTGAACGGGCCGAATTCGGTGTCGATCTCACGCTCATCGACCCGTTCGACCGTCTTCTCGGTGGCCAGGCGGTAGGCGATCAGGTCGGCGATGGAGCCGATCTTCAGGCCGTGCTCGCGCGCGAACACCTCCAGCTCCGGGCGGCGCGCCATGCTGCCATCGGGGTTGAGGATCTCCACCAGCACCCCGGCCGGCTCCAGCCCGGCCAGCATGGCCAGGTCCACACCCGCTTCGGTATGGCCGGCGCGGGTCAGCACGCCGCCCGGCTGGGCGATCAGCGGGAAGATGTGCCCCGGCTGGTGCAGGTCGGCCGGCTTGGCATCGGGCTTCACCGCCGTGCGGATGGTATGCGCGCGGTCGTAGGCCGAAATGCCCGTAGTGACGCCTTCGGCGGCCTCGATGCTGACCGTGAAGTTGGTCTGGAACTGGGCGGTATTGGCCTGCACCATCGGCGCCAGGCCGAGGTCGGCGGCACGTTCGCGGGTCAACGGCAGGCACACCAGGCCACGGCCGTGGGTGACCATGAAGTTGATGTCCGACGGCTTGACCAGTTCGGCGGCCATGATCAGGTCGCCTTCGTTCTCGCGGTCTTCGTCATCGACGATGACCACCATGCGGCCCAGGCGGATGTCCTCGAGGATCTCGGGGATGGGAGCGAAATTCATGCGCGGGTGTCCTGTACCTGGGGGGCGACCAGCCGTTCGACGTAACGGGCGACCAGGTCGATTTCGAGATTGACCGCACTGCCCACGCCGGTGGCGGCAAAGGCGGTGTTGGCCACGGTATGCGGGATCAGCGCGACCTCGAAGCCGGCGTCATCCACCTCGTTGACGGTCAGGCTGACCCCGTCCACGCAGATGGAGCCCTTCTTGGCGATATAGCGCAGCAGACCGGCCGGCGCGGCAAAGCGCCAGCGCTGGGCGCGCGCGTCCTCGTGGATGGACAGCACCTGGCCGAGGCCGTCCACATGGCCGCTGACCAGGTGACCACCGAGGCGGTCGGTCGGGCGCATGGCGCGCTCCAGGTTGATCACCGCACCCGGCGCCAGCTGGCCCAGCGTGGTCAGGCCCAGGGTCTCGGTCGAGGCATCGGCCTGGAACGAAGTGGCATCATGGGCGATGACGGTCAGGCACACGCCGTTTATGGCGATGCTCTCGCCCAGCTGCACGTGCTCGAACGGCAGGCTGCCGACGTGGAAGGTGAAGCGGACATCGCCGCCGAGGGGATCGCGTGCGGCCACATGGCCGACGCCTTCGATGATTCCAGTAAACACTAACGTTCTCCGCGAAAAGTGAGCGAAAAACGCCGCAAGGCAAACAGGCGGGCGCAGGGCCATGCAGGCCCTGTAGCACCGTCTTCTTTCATCCGGACTATACCGTCGGCTCCGGCATCGGACCGGATCTGCTGACCTTCCGGCGGGGCCGGAAGCGCTCGCGGGCTCGTGCTTGCGCACCTACCGCCGGTGGGGAATCGCACCCCGCCCTGAAGACGTTTGTATACCGGCGAACCGGCGCGGCCATTGTACCAGCGCTGGCTGAGCGCTCGCTTTCTGTAAACAATTTGTTAAGATGCGCCGCGCGGCGATGATCGCCGCCCTGCCGCCCACGACGGGCTGGCTGAAATGGACCTCACTTTCCAAGGAATTCCGATGCGCAAGATGCTCGTCCTGGCCGCCGCCCTGCTGGCCGCCGCTCCGATGGCCGCCTCTGCTGCCGATGCCATGAGCTACACCTACGTTGAAGGCGGCTGGACCCAGCTGCAGGTCAGCACCCCCGGCAGCAACCCCAAGCTGGACGGCGGCTTCATCCGCGGTTCGTTCGCCATTGCCGAGCAGGTGTACGTGTTCGGCGGCTACAGCACTGTTTCCGAGACCTACCACCTGGAAGACAGCATCGGCGAGTACCGCATCAAGAACACCATCGACCAGCCGGAGGCAGGCATCGGCTACCACATGCCGTTCACCGACCGCCTGGACTTCACCGCGGACATCGCGTGGATGCGCATCAACAACGAAGTGAAGTTCGAAGACGGCGAGTTCAGCGAAACCGAGAAGGTGCATACCAATGCCGGCCGCGGTTCGCTGGGCCTGCGTGGCAAGCCCTCGCGCGCGACCGAAGCCTGGCTGAAGGCCGGCTACATCGACGGCAGCGACATGGACGGCGAGTGGATCGGCACCCTGGGCGGCCAGGTCAGCTTCAACCGCAACTGGGGCCTCATCGGCGAAGTCCAGTACTTCGACGACATCACCCAGTACTCGGTCGGCGTGCGCGCCAGCTTCTAAGTTACTGATCGGGCAGCGCTAACCCGCGCCATGATCGACGGGCCCCGCAAGGGGCCCGTTTTTTTTTGGGCAAGCGGTGGCCACCTATCACTTTCCGGAACTTGATCGAATACTCGAAAAATACGCAGAGTAAGGTGTGAACGGCTGCCCCTTCTGGTGTGATGGTACAAGGTAAGGTGGCTGGCAACCCTACGCGGATAACGTACACTTATGCACGCCGTGTTCGTGGAGATGCCGGCGTTCTCGCGCCACCGTGCCGCCTACCTCGACAACGATGGGCTCTGCGCGCTTCAGCAGTTCCTGCTGCGGGCGCCGGAGGCTGGCGACGTGATCGTGGGTACCGGCGGTCTCCGCAAGCTGCGCTTTTCCGACGACCGCAGGCAGCGTGGCAAGCGGGGCGGACTACGGGTGATCTACTTCCATTGGCCGGCGGGTTCGCAGTTCTGGCTGTTCACCCTCTACGGCAAGGGCGTCCAGGACGACCTGGACGCGATGCAGAAAAGACTGTTGAAAAGAATGCTTGAGGCCGTACTTCTGGCGAGGACCACATGATGAAACGCGACGTATTTGCCGAGCTGGTCGAAGGACTGCACGCGCTGGAGGACGAGCGCGCGGGCAAGACCACGCTGCGCACGCACAAGGTTCGACTGCAGCCGTTGCCCCCGCTGCATGCGGGAGAGCTGGTCGCCATCCGTGAACAGCTGAACATGTCACGGCCGGTGTTTGCCATGTACCTGCGTACCAATGCACGCACGCTGGAGAACTGGGAGCAGGGCCGCGCGCGTCCCAACGCGCAGGCATCGACCCTCATTCGACTGGTGCAACAGTTTCCACAGACCGTTCGCCACCTGGAGGCGCTGCAGCCGGTCGTCGCCTCCTGATCTGCCCGCCGCCGTGCGGCGCCACCCGACCAACGGTCGGGTGCTACCGGCCTACCCCACGCGTAGTGCCACGCCCTGCGTGGCAGAAGCCTCACACGCGCAGCAGCAGCCGCAGATCCGCCCCCACCTGCCGCTGATCCACCACCCGCAGCCGTCGCTGCTGCGCCATGTCGTGAATGCCCAGGCCGCCCAGCAGCGGCCGGCCATGCTCTCCCAGCAGCGTGGGCGCTTGGTACAGCAACAGCTCATCGACCCAGCCGCCGGAAAGCAGCGCGCCGGAAAGCGTCGCCCCGGCTTCGGTATGCACTTCATTGATGCCGCGTCCGGCCAACAGCGCCAATACGGCACCCAGATCCAGTCGCCCGTCCTGGCTGGGCACGCTGGCAAACTCGGCATCGGCCGCATCGGGCGGGCTCACCGACGCATCGTGCAGGTACAGGGTCGGCGCCCCACCCTCGCGCACCCGCGCGCATTCGAGCGACCGAAGGCGCGTATCGAGCACCACCCGCAAAGGCGGCATGACCTCGGTATCGGCCAGCCTCACGGTCAACTGCGGGTCATCGGCCAACACGGTATCGGCCCCGGTCAGGATCGCACCGGCACGTGCGCGCCAGCGCTGCACGTCAGTGCGGGCCGCGTCGCCGGTAATCCACTTGGAGGTGCCATCGGCCATCGCCGTGCGCCCGTCCAGGCTGGCGGCCAGCTTGACCCGCAGCCACGGCCGGCCACGTTCAACGCGCGACAGGAAGCCACGATTCAACTCACGCGCCTGTGCCGCCATCAAACCCTCAGCCACCTCGATGCCCGCCTCGCGCAGCAGCACGAAGCCGCCGCCATCCACCTTGGGGAACGGGTCGCGCATGGCCGCCACCACCCTTGCTACCCCGGCCTCGATCAATGCCAGCGCGCACGGCGGGGTTCGCCCGTGATGGGCGCAGGGTTCCAGGGTCACGTAGGCGGTGGCACCGCGCGCCTCTTCGCCGGCCTGGCGCAGCGCGAACACTTCGGCGTGAGGGCCACCGGTGCGCTGGTGCCAGCCCTCGCCGACCACCCGGTCGCCGTGCGCGATGACGCAGCCGACCATCGGGTTGGGCCGGGCGGTGAACCGGCCGCGTTCGGCCAGGCGCAGCGCGCGGGCCATGTGCAGATGATCCAACGTGGAGAACTCGCTCATGGCGGGCATGGTAACGCCAACCCCCGGTAGAGCGGACTGTCAGTCTGCTGCCGCCTACGCGTGGTAGAGCGGACTGTCAGTCCGCTGCTTCGGCAAGAAGCGGACTAACAGTCCGCTCTACCCCTTCTTTTTCTTGGTCAGGGCGATCACATCGCCCAGCAGCTGCAGCTGTTCGGTACTGGACGGCAGCTCGCGTTCGAGCTTCTCGATTTCCTCGCGGAAATCAGCCACGTCCTCGAAGCTTCGGTAAACCGACGCAAACCGCACGTACGCCACATGATCGAGCTTGCGCAGTTCGTTCATCACGAACTCGCCGACCTTGATCGACGGTATCTCGCGCTCGCCGCACATGCGCAGCTGCTGCATCACCGCGCGCACCGCCAGTTCGATCTTGTCTTCGGGCACCGGGCGCTTCTGCAGCGCGCGGTCGAAGCCGACCCGCAGCTTTCGCGCATCGAACTGCTCGCGGCTGCCATCGCTCTTCACGATCGCCGGCAGCTTCAATTCGATGGTTTCCAGGGTGCTGAAGCGCTCGCTGCACGCCTCGCACTCACGCCGACGGCGGATCGTCGCACCGTCTTCGGAGACGCGCGAGTCGATCACCCGGGTATCGGCATGCTGGCAGAACGGACAGTACATGGAACGCCTTGCATCGGAGAAACGTCATGCCGTGGTCACGGCAGCGTCGCAACGGTACCTGAGAAGACCCCAGCGTACAAATCGCGATGTCGATCAGGATTCGCCGGCAGCCGCCGGAACCGCCCGCAACCAGAGCAGATGCGCGCTGCAGACCAGCAGCGGCGGACCCACGATGAGATAGCCCAGCGCCCGCCACGAGCTGCCGGAAAGCGAGTTGTAAGCGACCAGTGCGACCACGCCCAGCGCGGCCACCACGCCCAACCCCAGCCCCACCCACGGCAGCAGCCCGGTGCTGCGCAGGGCGGTTCGCCCCCTGCGCAGGTAGACCACGCTCAGCCAGGCCCAGCCCAGCAGGCCACACACCCCGGCCAAGGCCCATCCCAGCAGGAACAGGCCTTCACGATTGGCCATATAGCCGTGGCGGTCGAAGAAGACGTACAACGCCAGCCCGGCCACGCCGCCACCGGCGACCAGCGCGGGCAACCCCAGCAGCAGCGCCTGCGCGATGTACAGGCGCCGCTGCAGGGTCTCGCCCATTACCCGTAGACCGGGTACTTGCGGCACTGCGCGCTGACCGCATCGCGCACGCGGGCGATCACCGCCTCATCGGCCGGGGCGTCCAGCACGTCGGCGATCCAGTTGGCCAGTTCGACGCAGTCGGCTTCCTGGTAGCCGCGGGTGGTCACCGCCGGGGTGCCCAGGCGCAGGCCCGAGGTGACGAACGGCGAGCGCGGGTCGTTGGGTACCGAGTTCTTGTTGACCGTGATGTGGGCCTTGCCCAGCGCGGCTTCCGCATCCTTGCCGGAGACATCCTTGCCGATCATGTCGACCAGCATCAGGTGGTTCTCGGTGCCGCCGGAGACGATCTTGTAGCCACGCGCGATCAGCGTGGTGGCCATCGCCTGGGCATTCTTCACCACCTGCTGCTGGTAGGCCTTGAAGCCCGGCTCCAGCGCTTCCTTGAAGGCCACGGCCTTGGCCGCGATGACGTGCATCAGCGGGCCACCCTGGATGCCCGGGAACACGATCGACTGCAGCTTCTTCTCGATCTCTTCGCCGGCGCCCTTGGCGATGATGATGCCGCCACGCGGACCGCGCAGGGTCTTATGCGTGGTGGAGGTGACCACGTGCGCGTGCGGCAGCGGGCTCGGGTACACGCCGGCGGCGACCAGGCCGGCCACGTGGGCCATGTCCACGAACAGGTAGGCACCAACCTTGTCGGCGATGGCGCGGAAGCGCGCCCAGTCCACCACCTGCGAATAGGCCGAGAAGCCGGCCACGACCATCTTCGGCTTGTGCTCCAGGGCCAGGCGCTCGACCTCGTCATAGTCGATCAGGCCCTGCTCGTTCACCCCGTACTGCACGGCGTTGAACAGCTTGCCCGAGGCGTTGACCTTGGCACCGTGGGTCAGGTGGCCACCATGGGCCAGGCTCATGCCCAGGATGGTGTCGCCCGGCTGCAGCAGCGCGAAGTACACCGCCTGGTTGGCCTGCGAGCCGCTGTGCGGCTGCACGTTGGCGTAGTCGGCGTCGAACAGCTGCTTGAGGCGGTCGATCGCCAGCTGCTCGGCGATGTCCACGTATTCGCAGCCACCGTAGTAGCGCTTGCCCGGATAGCCTTCAGCGTACTTGTTGGTCAGCTGGCTGCCCTGGGCTTCCATCACCGCCGGGCTGGTGTAGTTCTCGCTGGCGATCAGCTCGACGTGGTCTTCCTGGCGCTGGGTTTCGGCGGCGATGGCCTTGGCCAGTTCGGGATCGTAGGTTTCGATGCGGACGTCACGCGGGAACATCGCTTACTCCAGGCAGAAGGGGGAAACAGCGGGCCCCTGATTGTAAGCGGCCCCGGGGGGCCACGCGAAAAAAAAGCGCGCCCTGGGGCGCGCTTTCGTTTTGGGGCCAGGGCCCCGGGTTACCGGTTGTTGATCACGTAGTCGGCGATGATGCCGGTGGCGATGGCGACCAGCAGCAGGTTGCCACGGTCGTCGCGGATCCAGTGGTGGTCACGCGGCGGGCGGCGCACCGAGTAGCGGCTGTAGTCATTGACCACGTAGACCGGGCCCCGGTAGTACTCGTTGTAGCGGTGGCCGCGGGCCCAGCCGTAACCGCGGCCCGGGGCCGGCCGGTAGACCACGCGCGGCGGCGGTGCCGGGCGGTAATAGCCCCGGTTGTCGTAGTAGCGGCGGTCGTGGTGGGCTTCACGGCGGTCGTCGCGCCAGTCGCGGCGGTCGTCGTGGCGGTCATGGCGACGGTCATGACGATCATCATGGTGGCGGTCGTGGCCACGGCCGCGATGGTCGTCGGCGAAGGCCGGGGCGATGCTGCCCAGCGCGAGCAGCGAGGCCACGGTCCCGACCACAATTCGATTCATGCGCATGTCTGGCCTCGCTTGGTGAGTGATGGCTCCATCATGCTGACGTCGTCTGAACGGTTTCCGGCTGGAAACGGTTACCAATTCAACCGCTTTGACTACCCATTCAGGCAGCGGCAAGGCCCGCCACACGGGCCGGCCGGCGGGGGTCATCGCTTCGGGCTATAATTGGCGCCATCCCTTTTCATCTGTGCTTGTTCCTGACGGAACGGGCGCAGGGTTGCGCCTTCGGAGAGCTCATGTCCTCGCAATACATCTACACCATGAACAAAGTCAGCAAGGTGGTCCCGCCCAAGCGGCAGATCATCAAGGACATCTCGCTGTCGTTCTTCCCGGGTGCCAAGATCGGCCTGCTGGGCCTGAACGGTGCCGGCAAGTCCACGGTGCTGAAGATCATGGCCGGCGTGGACACCGATTTCGAGGGCGAAGCCCGCCCGCAGGCCGGCATCAAGGTCGGCTACCTGGCGCAGGAACCGGAGCTGGACCCGACCAAGACCGTGCGTGAAGCGGTCGAGGAAGGCGTGGGCGAAGTGCTGCAGGCGCAGGCCGCGCTGGACGCGGTGTACCTGGCCTATGCCGAGGAAGGTGCCGATTTCGACAAGCTGGCCAAGGAACAGGAGCGCCTGGAGGCGATCCTGGCCGCCGGTGACTCGCACACCTTGGAAAACCAGCTGGACGTGGCCGCCGATGCGCTGCGCCTGCCGCCGTGGGATGCCATCGTGGGCAAGCTGTCCGGTGGTGAAAAGCGCCGTGTGGCGCTGTGCCGCCTGCTGTTGCAGAAGCCGGACATGCTGCTGCTCGACGAACCGACCAACCACCTCGACGCCGAGTCGGTGGAATGGCTGGAACAGTTCCTGGCGCGCTACACCGGCACCGTGGTGGCCGTCACCCATGACCGCTACTTCCTGGACAACGCCGCCGAATGGATCCTGGAACTTGACCGCGGCCGCGGCATTCCGTGGAAGGGCAACTACACCGACTGGCTGATGCAGAAGGACGAGCGCCTGAAGCAGGAAGACAACCAGGAGAAGTCGCGCCAGAAGGCGATCCAGAAGGAACTGGAGTGGTCGCGCCAGAACGCCAAGGGCGGCCGCACCAAGGGCAAGGCGCGTCTGGCCCGCCTGGAAGAGCTGCAGTCGGTCGACTACCAGAAGCGCAACGAAACCAATGAAATCTTCATCCCGCCGGGCGAGCGCCTGGGCAATTCGGTGATGGAGTTCAAGAACGTGTCCAAGAAGTTCGGCGACCGCCTGCTGTTCGACGAACTGAGCTTCCTGGTCCCGGCCGGCGCGATCGTGGGCATCATCGGCCCCAACGGTGCCGGTAAGTCGACCCTGTTCAAGATGATCACGGGCCAGGAGAAGCCGGATTCCGGCGAGATCGTGGTCGGTCCGACCGTCAAGCTGTCCTACGTGGACCAGAGCCGCGACGCGTTGGAGGGCAACCACAACGTCTTCCAGGAAATCGCCGGCGGTCTGGACATCCTCAACATCAACGGCATCGAAATCCAGTCGCGCGCCTACATCGGCCGCTTCAACTTCAAGGGCCAGGACCAGCAGAAGCTGGTGGGTTCGCTGTCCGGTGGTGAGCGTGGCCGCCTGCACATGGCCAAGACCTTGCTGCAGGGTGGCAACGTGCTGCTGCTCGACGAACCGTCGAACGATCTGGACATCGAAACCCTGCGTGCGCTGGAAGATGCGCTGCTGGAATTCCCGGGCAACACGTTCGTGATTTCGCATGACCGCTGGTTCCTGGATCGCATTGCGACCCACATCCTGGCGTTCGAAGGCGATTCGCACGTGGAGTTCTTCCAGGGCAACTACCGCGAATACGAAGAAGACAAGCGCCGCCGCATGGGCGACGACGCCGCGCCGAAGCGCCTGCGCTTCAAGGCGCTGAAGTAAGAAGGAAAAACGGCCGCGCTCGCGCGGCCGTTTTGCATTCTGGCGCAAGGTCAACGGCAGCGTTTCATTGCTGCCTGCAGGGAGGCCGTCGGGCAGCCCCTTACGGGACACGCCGTAAACCCATCCATGGGGGCTTGGCAAAAACATCCATGTTTTTGACAGTCCCTACAGGGGCTGCCCGCCGGCCTCCCTCGAAGATTGGTCGCGTGCGGACAGGAAGAGCAGATACGCATGGCGTGTCCCTACGCAGCACGCATGGAAATGATCGAAACGGCATTTGATTTTCCATGGCCACCGACCGTATCCGGGAGGGCCGGCGGGTGCGGGGGTACGGGGGCTTTGCGAAACATGGATGTTTCGCAAGAGCCCCCATGGAAGGGTTCACGGCGCCCCCCGTACCCCCGCACCCGCCGGCCCTCAGCAAGTGCCGCATCAAACGAAGGCCTTTGACTTCGCTTGTGATCCAACCAAAAGAGACATGGACCCCCGCCATGAAGCTGCTTGAAAACCTGTTCCAGCTCAAACAGCACGGCACCACCGTGCGGACCGAACTGCTGGCCGGGCTGACCACGTTCCTGACGATGTCCTACATCGTCTTCGTCAATCCCGACATCCTGTCCACCACCGGCATGGACCCGGGCGCCGTGTTCGTCGCCACCTGCCTGGCCGCCGCGCTGGGCTCGCTGGTGATGGCGTTCGCCGCCAACTTCCCGGTGGGCATGGCGCCGGGCATGGGCTTGAATGCGTTCTTCGCCTTCACCGTGGTCGGTGCCGCCGGCCTGCCCTGGCAGCAGGCATTGGCCGCTGTTTTCATCTCGGGACTGGTGTTCCTCGCGCTATCGCTGACCGGCGTCCGCGCCTGGCTGGTGGCCGGTATTCCCGCCTCGCTGCGCGCCTCCATCGTCGCCGGCATCGGCCTGTTCCTGGCCATCATCGCCCTGCAGAAGTCCGGCGTGATCATCGCCAACCCCGACACCCTGGTTGCGCTCGGCCCGCTCAACACTGCCCCGCCGCTGCTGGCCCTGGCCGGCTTCCTGCTGATCGCCATCCTCGAAGCACGTCGCGTGCGCGGTGCCATCCTGATCGGCATTCTTGCCGTCACCGGCGCCGCCTGGCTGCTGGGCGCCGTGCAGTACCAGGGTGTCATCTCGCTGCCGCCCAGCCTGGCGCCCACCTTCCTGCAGCTCGACCTGCCCGGCCTGCTGCACCACGACGGCGGCGCGCCCATTGCCGTGCTGCTGCAGGTGGTGCTGGTGTTCGTGCTGGTTGAAGTGTTTGATGCCACTGGCACCCTGTATGGCGTGGTCGGCCGTGCCGGCCTGCTCAAGCTGCCGGGCGCGCAGAAGCGCTTTGGGCGTGCGCTGCTGGCCGACAGCACCGCCATCGTGGCCGGCTCGCTGCTGGGTACCAGCAGCACCACCGCCTTTGCCGAAAGTGCCTCCGGCGTGCAGGCCGGTGGCCGTACCGGCCTCACCGCGCTGGTGGTGGCCGCGTTGTTCCTGGCCGCGCTGCTGTTCTCGCCGCTGGCCGGCATGGTGCCCGGCTACGCCACCGCACCGGCGCTGCTGTTCGTGGCCGGGCTGATGCTGCGCGAACTGGTGGACGTGGACTGGAACGACCTCACCGAGTCCGTGCCGGCCGCGCTATGCGCGCTGGCCATGCCGTTTACCTATTCGATCGCCAACGGGTTGGCGTTCGGGTTCATCGCCTATGCCGTGCTGAAAGCCGGTACCGGGCGCTGGCGGGAAGTGCATCCCGCCGTGTGGTTGGTGGCCGCATTGTTCGTTGCCCGGTACGCGCTGGAATAACGCGGTTACTCCGGCGGGAGTTCGAATACCTGGCGCAGGTAGGCCAGGTAGCCCGGGTCGTCGCACATGCTCTTGCCCGGCGAATCGCTGAGCTTGGCGACCGGCTGGCCGTTGCAGCGGACCATCTTGATCACGATGTTGAGTGGGGTCGGGCCCAGGTCGTTGGTGAGGTGGGTGCCCACCCCGAACGCAACCTGGCAGCGGCCACGGAAGTAATCGAACAGGCGCATCACCTTTTCGATGTTGAGCCCGTCGCTGAACACCAGCACCTTGCTGCGCGGGTCCACGCGACGCTCCTTGAAGTGCGCCAGCATCCGGTCGCCCCAGCTGAAGGGGTCGCCCGAATCGTGGCGCACGCCATCGAACAGCTTGCAGAAGTACATGTCGAAATCGCGCAGGAACGCGTCCAGCCCGACCACGTCGGACAGCGCGATGCCCAGGTCGCCGCGATACTCGCGCGCCCACGATTCCAGCGCCGCCACCTGTGAATCGCGCAGGCGCGGACCCAGTGCCTGGAACGCCTGCAGGTACTCATGGGCCATGGTGCCGTGCGGGGTCATGCCGTACAGCCGCGCGAAATGCACGTTGCTGGTGCCCACGAACTGGTCGCCCAACGCCTCGCGCATCATCGGCAGCATGCGTGCGTGCCAGTCGCGCGAATAGCGGCGGCGGCTGCCGTAGTCGGCAATGCGGCACAGCTCGAAGCCCGGTGTGTCGCGCAGCAGCGCGGTCTTGGCCTGCAGGCGGCGCTCGCCTTCGGCGAAGTCCGGCGTGCTGGTGTTGCGGAACCAGACCTCGTTGATGATCGCCAGCAGCGGCACTTCGAACAGGATGGTGTGCAGCCACGGCCCGGTGATGTCCAGCTCGATCTCGCCCGGCACGGCCTGCGACGGGCGCAGGTCGATGTACTTGCGGTCCAGGTGGAACAGGCCGAGGAAGTCGGCGAAGTCCGGCTTCACGAAGCGCAGCCCGCGCATGTAGTCCAGCTCTTCGGCGCTGAAGCGCAGCTGGCACAGGTGGTCGATCTCGGCGTTGATCTGATCGATGAACGCCGCCAGGTCGATGCCCGGCGTGCGGCACTTGAACCGGTACTGGACCTGCGCGCCGGGGTGCTGGTGCAGCACCGCCTGCATCATGGTGAATTTGTACAGGTCGGTGTCGAGCAGGGACTGGATGATCATGCCCGGATTATGCGCCTGCGAGCATGTACCGACCAACGGTCGGTACCTGCCGGGCTGCGCCATCCGCCGCGTTTCAGCGACCGCGCAACAACCGTGGCACCTGCGCCGCGGCGTGCGCCCAGATCGCGCCCCACACGGCCGCCTGCACCAGCAGGTTGCGCCGCGGCGCCTCGAACCGGCGGAAGTAACGCCATAGACCACGATGCTTGTGCCATTCCACGAAGAACGGCCGCGAACGGCTCGACACGCCGCGCACATGCACCACCTGCAGGTCATTGGCGATGGCCACCACCGCCCCGGCTTCGCGCGCGCGGCGGCACAGGTCCAGGTCTTCGGCATGCAGGCGGTAGCCGGCATCCCAGCCGCCGATGCGGTCGAACAGCGCGCGCGGCATCAACAGCAGCGCCCCGGACAGCGCCGGCACCGTCTGCAGCACCTGCGTCGGGTCAGCCGGGATGGCCAGCTTTGCGCCCTGCCCCGGGTGGCGCAGCATGGCGCCGAAATCGGGATCGCGGCGGCGCACCGCTGCATCGGGCTGGCCCTGCTCGTCCACCTGCTCCACGCCCAGCACGCAATCGCCCAAAGCCTCTCCGCGCGCGCGCAGCTGCGCCAGCGTACCGGCCTGGACCATCAGGTCCGGATTGATGAAGGCCAACCACGGCGCCCGGCTGTCGGCCACGCCCTGGTTGTTGGCGGCGGCGAAGCCCGGGTTGTCGGGGTTGGCGATGAAGTGCAGGCGCGGGTCGGCAGTTGCATGGCGCTGCACGATGTCCAGCGTGCCATCGTCGGAATTGTTGTCGACCACGCGGATCTCGGCGACCTCGTCGGCCGCGCGCAACCGCGTCAGGCATTGGTCCAGCGTGCTGGCACTCTGGTAGCTGACGATGATGACGGCAATGCAGGGATTCAAGCAGGCGGCTCCGGAGCGGTTGCGGCGGGCGATCCGAACAGATCGCCCTGCGACCGGGGCATTATCGCCTGCTGGTGCAGGCGCTGCAGGTCCTGCCTGACCTGCAGCAACGGGTCGCCCATCAGGAACCCGGCCAGCCGCGGCTGCCAACTCGGCCAGCGCGTGCCCAGTGCTTCCAGGTCACCGTCGTGCGCCTGTGCTTCACCGTCGCGCGCGACATAGGCATTGGCACACAGCGCGTTGCGCCAGCCCAGGCCGGCCATGCGCAGGCTCAGGTCGATCAACGCCGCGTTCCAGGATCCATAGCTGTGCATGTCCAGGCCGCCGGCCTTGCGCCGCGCGTTGGCCCGCAGCAGGACCGCGTGGGTCACCGCCGAGGGCAGTTCGGGGTCGAGGGTCGGCAGTGCGGCGCAGGCCTGCGCCATCGCGTCCAGGTCGTCCGGCACCGGGTTGATCTCGCCCAGCCGTGGCCAGGCCGCGGTTTCGCCGGCATTGCACCAGGGCGTGGCCGAACCGATCGAGGCATCGCGCGCGAAGCAGGCATCCAGCTGCTGCAACCAGCCCGGCGCCGGTACCGCATCGGGCGCCAGCACCACCACCTCACTGCCTTCGCAGGCGCGCAGCATTTCATCCAGGTGCGCCACTTCGCCGATCGCACGCGCGCGTCGGGTGTACTCGGCGCGCAGCGGGGTGCTTTCCAGCCAGTGCGCGATCACCGCCTGCGCACGCGGCCCGGCCTGGCCATCGTCGGCCAGCCACACTGGCGTCTGCGCCGGCGTGCCGGCATCCAGCGCCGCCAGGCAGCGGTCCAGCGCGCTGTCATCGACCCCGATCGGCAGCAACACGATCGTTCCCATCCGTCCCCCTGTGTGCGGCGTCGTGACCGCAGCGTAGCAGGACTCAGCGCTTGGGGCGGGACGGGAACGGTTCCATGGCGCGGAAGCGGTTGCTGTATTCGTCGGTCAGGTTCCGCGACTCCTGCGCGTTGCGCACGATGGTCGGGGTCAGCAGCACGATCACCTCGGAGCGGTCGGTGTTCTGGGTCTTCCTGCCGAACAGCGCGCCGAGCACCGGGATCCGGCTCAGGCCCGGCACGCCGTTGGCGCCGTTCTCGTCCGAGTTGGTGATCAGGCCGGCCAGCATGATGGTGTCCCCGCTCTGCACCGCCGCCTCGGTCGAGATCTTGCGGGTGTTGATCGGCGGATTGCAGGTGGTGCGGGTGGCGTCGCAGCCGGATGGGATGGCGCCGGCCGAGCTCACTTCCTGCACGATGTCCAGGAACACCACGCCGTCGCGGGTGATGCGCGGCCGCACCTTGAGGATCACGCCGGTGTCCAGGTACTGCACCTGGCTGTAGGTGTTGTCGCCGCCCACGCCGGTGTTGACCGACACCGAGTTGATCGGGATCTGGGTGCCGACATTGAGCGTGGCTTCGGCGTTGTTGCGCACGAAGATCGACGGAGTCTGCAGCAGGCGCAGGTTGCTCACCTTGTCCAGTGCGGTCACCACCGCGGCGGCGTTCTTGCCCAGGAAGGTCCAACCCAGGCCGCCTTCGCCTACCCGCCCGGAAATGCTGCCCCAGATCGAGCGGCCCAGTGCGCTGGGCAGGTCGATGCCGCTTTCGGTCTTGCCGGTCGCCACCGCCTGTTCGAAGAACCAGTTCACGCCATAGGCGAGGTCGCCGGTGAGCGAGACCTCGGCGACCTGCGCTTCGATGTGCACCTGCATCGGCATCACATCGAGCTTTTCAATCACTTCACGGATCGAACGCCACGCCTGCGGGGTTGACCGCACCAGCAGCGTGTTGGTTTCCTCCACCGCCGACACGCCGACCGAATCGCCCTGGATTTCCAGGTTGAAACTGGCGTTGCCCGGCTGCCGCTGCGGCAGGTTCATGGTGCCGTCGCCCATCCCGCCGGTGCGGGTGGTGCCGGTGTTGCCGGTGCTGTTGAGGCTGTTGCCATTGGTGCCGTCGCGGCTGCCCAGCTCCTGCACGTTGGCACCGGGTGCCAGCGAGCTGCTGCCGCCACGACCCCCGCGGCTGTTCTCACTGGCGAAGGCTTCGGCCAGGCGCTCGGCCAGGTCCTTGGCTTTGACGTAGCGCAGTTCGTAGGAGAACAGCCGGGCGCTGCCGCCGGCAGTATCAATGCGTTCCAGCCACTGCTGGATCTGGTCCAGGTAACGCGCCTGCGGGGTGATCACCAGTACGGCATTGGCGTTCTCCAGCGGCAGGAAGCGGAACATGCCGGCGCTGGGGGTCTTGCTCTCCTCGCCGAACACTTTCTCCAGGTCTGCCGCGACCTGCTCGGCCTTGCCGGTCTGGAGCGGGAACACGCCCACGGACATGCCCGACAGCCAGTCCACATCGAAGATCTCGACCGTGCGCAGGTAGTTTTCCAGCTCGCTGCGGGTACCGCCGAGGGTGATCACGTTGCGGCCGCTGTCGACGTTGACGATCGCGTTCGGCCGCGCGTACGGCTCGAGCACTTTCTTCATTTCGGTGGCGGAGATGTACTGCAGCGGGATGACGCGCACTTCGAAACCGCGCGCATTGGCGGCCGGCGCGGTGCTCGGTGCGACGGTGCCGGCCAATGCCTGGTCGGCGGCCACGATGTTGTAGCGGCCGCCGCTGTAGACCATGCGCGCGTTGTTCCAGCCCAGCACCATCTCCAGCAGGTTCAGCGCCTGCGCCGAGGACACCGGCTTGGGCGTGGCCAGGGTTACCGTGCCCTGCACGCCGGGCGCGATCACGTAGTTCTGGCCGAGCATGTCGCCCAGGATCGCCTTGACCACCGCGTGCACCGATTCACCTTCGAAGTTGAAGGTGGCGGTGCCGGTGCTGGCCTGCGACAACGCCGGCGACGGCGCGGCGGCGGCACTGCGGTTGATCATCGTGCCGCTGCCGCGGCGGATCACCGGCTGTGGTGCGCCGTCGGCGTTCAGCGGCTGCGCGTCCACGCCGTCGTGCGAGCCGTCGCCGGCCACCACCTGGTGCTTGCCATCAAGGACCGCGTCGCGGCGCACTTCGGGACCGGGCACGGAGGCGCAGCCTGCAAGCAGGGCCACGGCGAACGACAGGGAGAAAAGACGCAATGTCATGCTTTCACTCTATTTGGTTTGGCCGGAGCCGCCCGCGGGCGGCTGCTGCGACTGTTGCTGCTGCAATTGCTGGCGACGCGCCTGGATGCGGGCGCGGATGGCTTGCATCTGTTCTTCGCTCGGGCCCTGCGTGGCCGGCTTCTGCGCTGCGGCAGCTGCCGCATTCGCCGCAGCATTGGCGGCGGCTTCCGCCGCTGCCTGCGCCGCTGGCGGCGGAGCGCCGGTGAAGTTCGTTGTCGGTCCCCGGCCCGCGTTCTGCGCGGGCGCAGGAACCGGCGGGCGCGCGCCATTGGCCTGGCCTGCGCCGGCAGCGGTGCCCAGCACTGTCGGCGGCTCGCCGCCCTGCCCGCTGAAGGTCACCAGTTCCAGGGTCTGGGTGCCGCCGGGACCGGTGACGGTGGCACTGCGCGGCTCCAGCGCGAGCAGCTGCCAGCCGTTGACCGCATCGCCGTTGAGGCGCAGGCGCAGCGACTGCTTCTGGTCGGTGGTGAGGATGGCCATGCCGAATTCGGAGGTGAGCAGCACGCCGGTCAGGGTGACCGCGCTGGCGCTGCTGCCCGGCTCGCTGCCGCCCAGCAGGTACGGACGCGGCTTGCGGTCTTCGGCGAACAGCGGCCGCGCGCCGATGCTGGCATACGCCTCGGCCGACGCGATCCGCTCCGGCGCGGCCGCGGCCAGGGTCGGCAGCGGCGGTGGGGCACGGTCGCCGGCACCAGCCGGGGCGATGCGCCCACCCACGCCGAACAGCGTGGCGATCCAGATCGCGGCGGCCCAGGCGGCTACGCCGCCCAGCCACCAGCTGCGCAGGGGGGCCAGTTCAATCTTCATGGGTGCCCTCCTCGACCGGTTCGGCCGTGCCGGGGTCGGTCGGGGCGGCCATCGCCGAGCCGACCGGTTCCAGCCCTGCCGGCGCGGGTTCGGGTACAGGCTCGACCGGCGCGGCGGCCGCATCGCTGCCTCCACCGGGGCGGAGGTAGCCAACCAGTTCGAAGGACACGTCCAGTCCGGTGCCTGTCTCGTTGGGCGAGGCCTGGAAGCGCTGCGCCAGCAGGTTGAGGTTGTTCACGAACAGGCGCGGGCTGCCGGTTTCCAGGGTGTGCAGCACCGCCGCCATTTCCGGCACGCCACAGCGCAGGCGGACCTGCAGGGCCACGCGCGGGAACTGCGCATCGCGCGCGGTGTCGGTCAGCGGTGAGCGGTTGCTGATGGTGCAGCTGCGGTTGCCGGGGCTGGCCGACGCTACCGCATCCTGCAACCGGCTCGACAAGGCGGCGGCGGCCGATTCAGCAGTGGGTTCGCGCAGGAAGCCGGGGCGCCCTTCCAGTGCCGCCTGCACCTGCTGCAGGCGCTCTTGCACGGCGGTGCGCTGCTGCAGCTGGGACTGCACGCGCTGCTCGCGTTCCTGCAGCTCGGCAATGCCCTGGTTGATGTCCAGCAGCGGCCGGGTGAACCACGGATGCACCAGCAGCAGGTAGGCCAGCGCGATCACCGCCAGCAGCAACGCCAGTGCCAGCCAGCGGTCACGGCGTGTTGGCGGCATTGCCATCGGCAACCTCCGGGGCGGGCGTGGCGGCGGCCGGGGCACCGGGCAGCGGCTGCAGCTCGGCGGTGAGGGTGAAGCGGTCACGGCCGGCGGCGCCGCCATCGGCCTGCAGCACGCCGGTCAGGTTGACCTTGCGCCACAGCGGTGAATCCTGCAGCAGGGAGACCAGCTGCGAGGCCTCGCGGCTCAGTCCGATCAGCTGCAGCGTGTTGCCTTCAACAGAAAGTTTTTCCAGGTAGGTGCCATCGGGCAGCAGCCGGGTGAGTTCGTTCCACAGCTCCACGGTGCTGGCATGTTCGGCGCGCTTGCCTTCCAGGAACGCGGCGCCATCGACCAGCTCCTGCAGCTGCTGGCGCTGCGCGGCGACGCGGCGCGCGTCGTGCGCGGCGGCATCGACCTGCTCGCGCAGGCGATCGGCGGCGGCCTGGCGGTTGTCCAGCAGCTGGGCCCCGGCCAGGGCCAGCAGCACCACGGTGGCCACGGCGAGCAGCAGGTTCCAGCGCCGCATCGGGTCGTGGGTGACCCGGCGCTGGGTCGGCGGCAGCAGGTTCACGCCCAGCGGCTGCCCCGTGCCATCGTCGGCATCCACGCCGGCCAGCTGCTGCGCCCAGCTGCCGGCCTGCTGCGACCACTGCTCCAGCGCCTGGCGCGGAATGACCACCAGTTCCACCTGAAGCTGGCCGTCGGGCAATGTGTCCAGTTCGCGGACGTCGTAGTGGACCTGGCTGGCCTCGAACGGGGTCTGCCGGTCGATCTCGAAGCCGACCACGTCGCGCAGGCGCGGTGCAGCGGCGGCCGGCAGGCGCAGCGGGCGGCGCAGCACCGCGGCGGCCGGCAGCACCCAGTGCCGTGGCAGCGCGCGCAGGCGCGCATCCAGCACCCGCTCCAGGTCGGCCGGCGTGGTGGGCCACGGCAGTTCGGCCACGGCCTGCAGCTGGGTCGCGGTATCGCGGCGCAGCACCAGCTGTTCGGCATGCCGCGACAGCAGCAGGCGCGAACGCGACCAGCCCATGGCCCATTGCCAGCGCAGCGGCAGCCAGGCCAGCAGCGAACGCCGCCACCAGCGCAGGCCATTGCCCACGCCGGGCGCGAACCGTCCCCGTGCCTGCACCAGACTGTCCCGCCATGCCGTCATCGTGCTGCCATTCCCTGTTCCCAGCGAAGTACTGTGTAAGCCGTTCCCGGCGTGCCTGCCGCGCCCATGCGCACTACCGCACGCAACACCGAAACCCGTCCGCGCTCATCCAGCGCGCGGCTCTCGATACTATAGGTGCCGCTGCCACTGGCAAGCGCGCCGGTCACGTTTTCGTCGCCGGCCGCTTCGGCCCGCTCGCGTTCGGCCAGCAGGCGTTCGGCATCCAGCCCGAGCGCGTTCAACACCGGCCCGGCCGCGAACCGGGGATCCGGACGCGACTGCCGACTGTACAGGGTCAGCATCGGTCCCATCCGTTCATACAGGTCGGCGTCCATGCCCAGCACCCGCTGCAGCTCGCCGAGCGTCTCGAAGCGCCCGTTGCGCGCGCCATACGGAAGGCCGGCGGCCTGGTAGTCGGCGGTCTCGGCACCGCCGCCGGGCTGTTTGAGGCTGTCGGGATCGCGCCAATCGGCGATCGCACCCGCCAGCTGCTGGGCGCGCCCGGGTTCCACCTCCAGCGCGCGCAGGAAGGCGGTCAACAAGGCGGTATCAGCCAGGTTGAGGTTGATCTTGCCGTTCTCGTCGATGATTCGCAGGTCGATCTGGCGGCCATCGAAGGTCCAGCGATAGCGGCGGCCGTCGGCCTGCCATGGCGGTTGCAGCGCGGAGGGGCGCAGGCGGAACAGGGCGTATTCCAGGCCGGCGCGTGCATGCTCCTGGCCGATTGCATCGTCACCGATCACCCGCTGCTGCAGGTGCTCGACGCGCGCACTGAGCGCGAATGCGCCGACCACGGCGGTGAGCAGTGCGATCAGCCACAGGACCAGCACCAGCGCGGCACCGCGCGTGCGCCTCACGAGCGCGGCCCGCGCGACTGCGACAACGCGGCCACCATCGGCGGCCATGCCGGGCCCTGCTGCGGCACGATGCGGATCTCCACCAGCAACGGCAGCCGCCGGGTGTCCTCCCAGCGCGTCTGCCAGTCGCCCAGCTGGCCGCTGCGCGGATCGATGCCGCGGTAGCGGAACGCGACCTCGCGCAGCGCGTCGGCCAGCAGTTCCGGCGCGCGCGGCGGGGTTTCGTCGATGCGCTCGCCGTTCTGCACCAGGGTCAGTGCAACGTCCAGCCGCAGTGCATCGCCGTTGCGATTGACCTGCAGCTCATGCACGTAGGGCCCACCGCGGCCGAGATAACCCGGCAGTTCGGACACGAACAGTATGCGCTGCGGTTCGCCCTGGAAATACAGCGGTTCGCGGGTGGGATCGGGCGGCTCGGCGGCGATGGGCAGCGCCATGCTGAGGCGGCGGCGCAGGAAACCTTCCACCGCGCGCATGCGCTCGTTCTGCGCAGCCACGCGCTCGCCCCGGTGGGCGATGTTCATCGCCGAGCGCACGGTGGCGAAGGCGAGCGCCAGTCCGCCGACCAGCAGTACGGTGGCCAGCAGTACTTCGATCAGGGTGAAGCCGCGTGCGCCGCGCCGGCTCATCGCGGCGCCTCGGGCGTCTTGGGCAACAACCGCAGCGAACGCCACTGCAGGCGTTCGCCGTTGCCTTCGCCCCAGCGCACCTGCAGGGTCAGCTGGGCCAGGGTCGGCCCGCTGACGGTAGTGGCAGCGGCCTGGGGCAGCGCACTGGCGCGCGCATCCACGTACGGCTCCACCTGCAGCTCCCAGCGGTAGCGGCCGTCTTCCCAGTCGCCCTGCGAACGCCCTTCCTGCAGCGGTTGTTCGATGCCGGTCGCGGCCAGCAGCGACTGCGCGTGCAGCATCGCGCGGGTGCGCAGGTCGGCGTTGTGCACCTGGCGTGCGGCCCCGGACAGGCTGCCCAGCAGCAGCGTCAACGCCAGTGCCAGCAACGCGAAGGCGACGATCACTTCCAGCAGCGAATAACCACGCTGGTGCTTCATGGCGCGCCCCGCACCGGACCCGAGCGCACTTCGCCGGTGATCCAACTCACGTCGATGCGCCACAGCGCATCGCGCATACCCAGTTCAATGGTGCCGCCACTGGAGCCGCCGTCGGGATGGAAGGCGATGCCGCCCTTGCCGTTGGCCACGCCGGCGACCTGGCCGGCACCCCGGAAATGGACCTCGAGTGCAGCGGGCAGGCTGCCGTGGCGGCCGTTGGCGGCTTCCCAGGTGCGCGCCTGCGGATCGATCAGGAAGCGCTGGCGTTCCCCGGTGGCGATGGCCTGGGTGCGTGTGTAGCGCAGCTGGCTGGCCACTTCCTTGCCGGCATTGCGCAGCCGCACGCCGTCGATGCCGCCGTTCATGGCGGTGGCGGTGAGCACCCCGATGATCGCGATCAGGGCCACCACCAGCAGCATTTCCAGCAGTGAAACGCCGCGCACGGCACGCCGTCGCGACAGGGCGCGCGGGCGTCGGGTGGGGCACGGCACGACGGGCATGCGCAAGCGTGCTTACTCGTACTTGATGTCCGCGTCGTAGCTGGTGCCACCGACCTTGCCATCCTTGCCCAGGCTGATCAGGTCGAACGGCTGGCCTTCGCCCGGTGCGCGGTATTCCAGTGCGTTGCCCCACGGATCGTTCAGCTCGCTGGCCTTGGCATACGGGCCCAGCCAGCCGTTGCTGCCGCCCGGCTGGGTGACCAGGTCGTCCAGCTTGGCCGGCAGCTTGCCGGTATCGAGCTGGTAGTTCTCGATCTTGCCGGCCATGGTCTGCACCTGCGACTTGGCGATGTTGGCCTTGCCGCGATCGGCACCACCGAGCACGCGGCTGCCGACCAGGGTGAGCACCGCGCCGATCAGCACGATGACGATGATGATTTCCAGCAGGCTCATGCCCGACTGGTTGCGCGGCGAGGAAAAACGGACCAGCTTGCGACGGTGGATCATGGAAGCTCCTTGCAGCATGTCGGAACGAAATGCGCCACGGCGGTCAGCCGATGGCATTGGTGAGGTCGTACAGCGGCACCAGCACGGCCACGATCACCAGGCCGACCACCGAGGCCAGTACCAGGGTGATCACCGGGACCAGCGCCGACAGCAGCCGATCGATGGCGCGCGCGGTTTCCTGTTCGAAGGTATCGGCGGTCTTGAGCAGCATGACATCCAGCGCGCCGGATTCCTCGCCGACCTGGATCATCTGCAGCGCGAGCCGGGGAAAGCGCTTGCCCTTGGCCAGCGAGGCGGACAGGCCGTTGCCGTTCTTGACCTCGTCGCTGGCCGCGTCCACATCGGCGGCCAGCGCGCGGTTGCCCAGCACGTTGCGTGCGATGCCCAGGCCAGCCAGCAACGGCACGCCGTTGCGCAGCAGCGTGCCCAGCGTGCGCGCCAGCCGTGCGGTTTCCAGCTTGGCCACCAGCCCGCCGATGCCCTTGCGCTGCAGCAGCCAGCCATCCAGCGCCAGGCGCGCCGCCGGCTGGCGCAGCTTGCGTTCGATCACCAGCAGCGCCAGCGCCGGCACCACGATCATCGCCAGCCAGCCCTCGCGCACCACCAGGCCAGCAGTGAGCACCCACTGGGTGAACCACGGCAGCGCCACATCCAGGCTTTCGTACATCTGCGCGAACTGCGGCACCACGTAGCCCAACAGGAACAGCAGCGCCCCGCCGACCACCGCCAGCAGGATCGCCGGGTAGATCAGCGCATTGATCACCCTGCCCTTCAGCTCCTGGCTGCGCTCGAGGTAATCGGACAGCCGCTGCAGGGTGTCGTGCAGGCTGCCACCGGCTTCACCGGCGCGCACCATGTTGATGTACAGCCGCGAAAACAACCCGTGCTGGCGTTCCAGCGCGGTGGACAGCGCGGCACCGCCGCGCACCACGTCGCGGATGTCGGTGATGACCCGCCGGCTGCGTTCGTCTTCGGGCAGTTCCAGCAGGATGGTCAGCGCGCGGTCCAGTGGCTGGCCGGCACCGAGCAGGGTGGCCAGCTGCTGGGTGAACTGCACCAGCGCGCCACCGTCGAAGGGCTTGCGCCGCAGCAGCGCCGCCCACGGGGTGCCGCCCGCACCGCCCTCGGTGGCCAGCCGCGCTTCCATCGGCAGATGACCTTGGTCCTGCAGCCTGGCGGCCACGTCGGCTTCGCTGGCAGCCTCCATCTGGCCGTCGAACAGTTCGCCGTGTGCGTTGAGGGCCTTGTAGCGGTACTGCGCCATGCTCAGCTTTCCTCGGTCACGCGCAGCACTTCTTCGAGCGTGGTGTGGCCCATCAGCGCCTTGGCCAGGCCATCCTCATACATGGTGCGCATGCCGGCGGCGCGGGCGATCTGTTCCACTTCGCCCATGCCGGCGCGGCGCATCACCGCGCGCCGCAGCTCGTCGTTCATCACCAGGAATTCCATGATGGTGGTACGCCCGAGGTAACCGGTCGGCGCGATCGCCGAGGGCTGCGCGCGGTACAGGTAGATGTCTCCTTCCGGCTGCAGGCGGCGCAGCCCGAACTTGTCGATCTCCTCCGGTGAGGCCAGGTAGCGCAGCGCGTGCTGCGGTTCCAGCCGGCGCACCAGGCGCTGGGCCAGGATGCCGTTGATGGTGGAGGTGAGCAGGTAGTCTTCCACGCCCATGTCGAGCAGGCGGGTGATGCCGCCGGCGGCGTTGTTGGTATGCAGCGTGGACAGCACCAGGTGGCCGGTCAGCGCGGACTGGATCGCGATGCGCGCGGTTTCCAGGTCGCGCATTTCGCCGATCATGATGATGTCCGGGTCCTGGCGCACGATGCTGCGCAGCGCGTTGGCGAAGTCCAGACCGATCTGCGGCTTGGCCTGGATCTGGTTGATGCCTTCGATCTGGTATTCGACCGGATCCTCGACGGTGATGATCTTTACATCCGCGGTGTTGAGCTGGCTCAGCGCGGTATACAGCGTGGTGGTCTTGCCCGAGCCGGTGGGGCCGGTGACCAGCAGGATGCCGTGTGGCTGCTCGAGCACTTTGCGGAACTGCGGCAGGAACGCATCGGTGAAGCCGAGCCGGTGGAAATCGAACACCACGGTGTCGCGATCGAGCAGGCGCATCACCACGCTTTCGCCGTGCGCGGTGGGCACGGTGCTCACGCGCAGGTCCAGTTCCTTGCCCTGCACGCGCAGCATGATGCGGCCATCCTGCGGCAGGCGGCGCTCGGCGATGTTCAGCCGCGCCATGATCTTGATGCGGCTGATCACCGCAGCGGTGAGGTTGGCCGGCGGGCTTTCGCCTTCGATCAGCACGCCATCGACGCGATAACGCACCTTCAGCCGGTTCTCGAACGGTTCGATGTGGATGTCCGACGCGCGCAGTTCCACCGCACGCTGGATCACCAGGTTGACCAGGCGGATCACCGGCGCTTCGGAAGCCAGGTCACGCAGGTGCTCGATGTCGTCGACCACGCTGCCTTCGCCGTCAGCGGTTTCGATGATGGCGCCCATCGCGCTGCGGCCCTGGCCGAACCAGCGTTCGATGACGTCATCGATCTCCGAGCGCAGGCCCACGTGCAGGCGTACCGGCACCGCCATCGCCAGCTGCACCGCATCGGCGGTGTACGGCTCCTGCGGGTCGCTCAGCCACAGGTCGAGCACGCCGTCGTGCAGCGCCAGCGGGCAGGCATGGAATTGTTTGAGGAAGCGCAGCGACAGCGGCAGCGCATCGATCAGGGATTCGGGGGGCGCTTCGGCCACGCTCTTGCCCTCCAGCAGCGGCAGCCCCAGCACCTCGGCACAGGCCTGCGCGTGGTCGCGCTCGGACACCAGGCCCAGCCGCACCAGCAGCGGCAGCAGGCTGCCACCGGCTTCGCGCTGCAGCGGCCGCGCGCGGGCCAGGTCGGCCTCCTTCAGCCGCCCGTTGCGCAGCAACAGCGCCACGATGCGGGTTTCCGCATCCATGGCTGACTCTTCAGCAAGATCGTGGGTTACCGCATTCACGAAAGCTCTCCTGGCGACCCGCAGACTTTAGCAGTTCGCCGTGATGCCACATGCGGTGGTGGCCAATGAAAAACGGGAGCCCGTCACATGACGGGCTCCCGCAGGGTCTTCCCGGCTGTTACTGGACGGCCTGGATGCTCACGTTGCTGTAAGCCGATTCACCCACCAGCTTGATGTAGTAGGTGCCTGCCACGGGCGCGGTGAAGCGCACGGTTTCACTGTTGCCCGGACGCGCGGACTTGGCATCGAAGTCGGTCGCGGTCGGCTCGGCGCCGGCGCTGACGTACAACGACACGTTGCCGCTGCCGCCGTAGGTGAGGACGCTGAGCGTCTTGCCCGCGGTCGCTTCGAAGCTGTACAGCGTTTCACTGCCACCGGCACCGGTCAGCCCGCTGACCGCCACGCGGTTGGTGAGCGGCGTCGCATCCGGCGCGCAATCGACCGTGCACGGTTCTTCCAGGGCCTTGTCCAGTGCACCCTTGGCGTCGACGATGCCGCTGCCGATCGGGGTGGCCGCCGGGATGGTCACCGGGAAGTTGCGTGCGCTCTGCTTGAGCAGGGTCTCCAGCTGCGCCGGGGTCAGCGGGTCCTTGCCGGCCGAGGCCAGCGCGCCCTGCACCAGCGCGGCCACGGCGGCCACGTGCGGCGAGGCCATCGAGGTGCCGCCCATGCCCATGTAGCTGTAGGCACCGGAGGTCGGGGTGGTCAGGCCGTTGTAGCCGGCCTGCCAGACGTAACCGCCCGGGTTGCCGTCGACGCCACCGCCGCCGCCCGGACCGGACAGGTCCACGGCCGCGCCGAAGTTGGAGTACGACGCGATGCCGCCGGTGATGCGGGTGGCACCCACGGCGATCACGTTGGCGCAGCTGGCCGGACGGTAGCCCGAGGCATTGGAGGCCTGGTTGCCGGCGGCCACCACCACGGTGGTGCCGCGCGAGACCGCGCCGTTGATCGCATCCTGGTAGGCCGGGTCGCACGCGCCGCCGCCGCCCAGGCTCATGTTGATCACTTCGGCCGGGTTCGGGTTGGCCGGCACGCCGGCTACGGTGCCACCGGAGGCCCAGGTGATCGCATCGGCGATGTCGGACAGATAGCCGCCGCACTTGCCGAGCACGCGCACCGGCAGCACCTTGGCCTTGTAAGCGAGGCCGGCCATGCCGACGGTGTTGTTGGTGGCTTCGGCAACGGTGCCCGACACGTGCGTGCCGTGCCAGGAGCTGTCTTCGGCCAGCGAACCGGCGTAGCACTCGTTGTCGTTCTCTACCCAGTCGCCGTAATCCAGCGCGCCGGGCACGCGTTCATCGGTCGGGCGGCGCGAGGTCTCGGCGTCGCTGATGAAGTCGTAGCCTTCCAGCAGCGTGCCGGCGGCGAAGTCCGGGTGCTGCGGCAGGATGCCGGTGTCCAGCACCGCCACCACCACGCCTTCGCCCTGCGCCACGTCCCACGCGGCCGGCGCGTTCACGCCGCCGGTGGCGCTGTGCAGGTGCCACTGATACTGCGCGTAGTACTGATCGTTCGGCACCAGCTGCGCGGTTTCCTTGGCGCGCAGGTCGGCGCGCTGCAGCTTGACGTCAGCCGAGGCGTACTGGACCGACGGATCGGCCTGGATTTCCTTCAGCACCTTCTGCAGGTCGGCCTGGCTGAGCTTGCCCTGCAGGCGGATCACATCGGCACCGGTGCCGAGCCGGCGCACTACCTGCGGGCTGGCTGCCGCGGCACGCGCGGTGGTGGCGCCGAGGCTGGCGCGCGAAACCGCCGAGGTCACCGTGGCCAGCTTGGCCGAGCGGTCGGAGGCCGCAGCGGTGCCGGTGCGGTACTTGACGATGATGCGTTCGGAACCCTGTTGGGCGGTGCTGGCCTGCTTCGCCGGTTCCTTGACCGGCAAACCGGCGGCATAGGCGCTGGCGCCCACGGACAGCGACAGCACGGCGGCTGCCAGCACGTTGATGCGAAGGTTCTGCTTCTTGGTCACGGTGTAATCCTCTTCAAGGTCATGGATCAAACGACTGTTCAGGCCAACACTCCATGCGGAAACCCCGGCCGGCCCTGGCCAGGGTTCCCGTGACCCGCCCCCTCAGGCCTTGCATTGCATCGGGCGCGTTACCAGCCGAAGCCGGCACCCACGCCCACCGAGCTGTCATCACTGCTGAACGCGCCGCCGACAGTGACCGTGGCGCGGTCGCTGAGGGCACGCTGGTAGCCCAGCGACAGCGCCGACTCGCCGCTCTGGAAGCCGACACCGACACCGACGCGGTTCTGCGTGCGGATGCCGGCGGCGCTGGTGGCCATGTTGAGCATCGCGGCGTTCATCGCGCCCTGGCGGTCGATGCGACGGTCCTGGTGGCGCAGGCGTTCATCGATTTCACCCTTGTAGATGTCGAAGCTGTCGGCCATCGCGCTGTAGCGCTGGTCGGTGTAGCTGTTGGCGGTGGCGATGCCACCGTCCAGCTGGCCCTTGTTGACCGCATCGGTGGCCGCGCTGCCGGCGGCCACGTTGGTGACCTGGCGTTCGGCACCGACGGCACCCACCGAGACCGTGTCGGCGCGGTCGGCGACCGAGCCCTGGCCCAGTGCGACCGAGTTGGCGGCCGTGGCGCTGGCCCCCTGCCCGATCGCGGTCGCCGAGGCCCCGCTGGCCACGGCACCGTCGCCCATCGCCACCGAGGTGACCGGTGCGACGACGGCCGCGACCGGCTGCGGCGCACCGACACTGGCAGCGGTCGGCGTGCCCTGCACGACCGGAGCATCGGCACTGGCCACGCGGGCGGTGTCGGTGCTGGCGGCGGTGGTTTCGGCCGTGGCCGCCGCCGTATCGGCCGCCTCGGGCGTGGCCGCCACGCTGGCGGTGGACACCGACGCGGAGCGCGCACGTGCCGCGTTGCTGCTGCCACCGGCCACGCGCTGGTCGATTTCGCTGACCTTGGCATCCAGCGCCCCAAGCGCGTCACCCACGTTGTTGTAGGTGCTGCCCTGGATCACGTAGTTGGGCGCGACGAACACGCCCTGCATGCCGACGCTGGCGCCGCCGCCGAGGAAGCTGGCGGTGTCGGTCAGCGCCTGGAACAGCTGCCCGCCATTGACGGCCTGGCGGCTGCCGCTGGCGATCGAACCGGTGGCGACGTTGTCCAGGGTGGTGCCCTCCACGCCCGACAGGGTGAGCCTGTCGCGGGTGCTGTCGTCGTAGGTCAGCGCGTTGGCGGTCACGTTCTCCACCGAGCCGATGCGGTCATCGATGTCGCCGACCCGGGTTTCCACGGCGCCCACGCGCTGGTTGGTGGTGTTGAGCTGGCCGCCGGTGACCGCATCGGTGCTGCCTGCGGCGACACGACCGGCCGCGACGTTGACGATGCGGCGGGTGGCCGGCGAATCGGTACCGTTGCCGCCACCGACCGAGACCACGTTGGCCTCCACCGCACGCGACCCTGCACCCAGCGCCACCGAGTTGGCACCGGACGCACCGGCAGCGGACCCGATGGCGATGCCGTTGGCGCCGTTGCTGACGAAGGCACCGTTGCCCACGGCCACGCCGTTGGTGGCGTTGGTCGAGGCCAGGCGGCCGACCACGGTGCTGTTGTCACCGCGTGCCGAGGCATCCGCACCGAGCGCCGTGGCGCCGGTGGCCGACGCGGTGGCCGCAGTACCCACCGCGCTGCTGCGGGTGCCGCTGGCGGTGGCGCCCGAACCGGCGGCCAGTGCATCGGTGCCGCTGGCGTTGGCCACGCCGCTGCCGCTGGCGTCGAAGTGCTGGCCCACGGCATCGGCGGTCGCCGCGACGCTGTCCAGCTGCGCCTTGTTGACCGCATCGGTGGCATTCACCGCCGCTCCGACATTGGTGATGCGGCGCGTGGCCGGACCGGTGGTGCCGTTGCCGCCGCCGACCGAGACCACGTTGGCTTCGGTGGCACGCGAGCCTGCGCCCAGGGCCACGCTGCCGGTGCCGCTGGCCCAGGCGCTCTTGCCCAGCGCGGTAGCGTTGATGCCGCTGTAGGCGTAGCTGTCCTGGCCGATCGCGGTGGAGCCGGCCGAGGTGGCCCACGCCAACTGGCCCACGGCGGTGGTCTGTGCCGCAGTGGCCCAGGCGCTGGCGCCGCCGGCGAAGCTGTTGGCGCCGCTGGCCTGCGCGCTGTTGCCGATGGCGATGCCATACGCGCCAGAGGCGGTGCTGCCCCAACCGAACGCGGAGGCGTAGTCGCCGCTGGCTTCGGCACCGTAGCCGAGCGCGGTGGTGCGCAGCCCGCTGGCAGCACTGAACGCACCCACTGCCGTGCTGTAGTCGCTGCCCGCTTCGGCGCTGTAGCCGACGGCGGACGACTGCAGCCCGGCCGAGGTCGCGCCGGCACCGCTGGCGGTGCTGAACACCCCGGTGGCCTGTGCGCCGGCACCCAGTGCGGTGGCGCCGGTGCCGCTGGCACTGGTGGCCTTGTCGAGCAGCACGTTGCCGTTGGCATCTTCGTAGTACAGCGAACCACCGATGGCGGTGGCCGAATCGGCGGTGGCCGAGGCGTTGTAGCCCGATGCCGACGCATAGCGACCCGACGCCAGCGAACCGCTGCCGTAGGCCGACGCACCGGTGCCGAACGCGTTGGACGCTTCGCCTGCCGCCGTGGCATAGGCGCCATCGACATAGCTGCCCACGTCATCGCCATTGCCGCTGCCGGAAGCCTTGAAGTAGCGGTTGGTTTCCTCGGCGGTATCGGCCACGGCGTTGAGCTGGTCGAGGTTAACCGCGTCGGTGCCTTCGGTACCGGCGGCCACGTTGGTGATCTGCCGCTGCGCAGTGGTGGTGCCCACCGAAACGCTGTTGTCGCGGTCCGCGGTGGAACCCGCACCCAGCGCGACGCTGTTGACGCCGGTGGCGGTGGCGCTTTCGCCCAGCGCGGTGGCGCTGGCGGCATCGGCCCACGAATTCCAGCCGACCGCAGTGGCGTAGTCATCGGTGGCCCACGCACCCGCACCGAACGCCGAGGCGCCGGTCCCCGATGCACGCGCCGGGATGAAACCGAAGAAGGTGCTGCCGCCGACGGCGACGCTTTCGTCGCCGGTGGCTTCACTGAACTCACCCACCGCCACCGCGCTGGCACCGGACGCCGTGGCGGCTGCACCCACCGCGGTTGCATAAGCGTTGGAGGCGACTGCGCCATAACCCAGTGCCGAGGACAGCTCGCCGGTGGCTTCGCTGTACCCGCCGAACGCCGATGCACCGGCTTCCGACGCCGTGGAGCGGAAGCCGTTCGCCGTGGCCTGCTGGCCCGACGCGATGGCTTCGCTGCCGCCGGCCGTGCTGTACGCACCGGAGGCCTGCGCATCGGCACCCACCGCGCTGGCACCGATCTCGCTGGCGGCGGCACCGTTGCCGATGGCCACGCTGTTTTCGCCGGTCGCCTGGGCCTCGCTGCCCAGTGCGGCCGCGCCTTCGCCGGTAGCGAGCGCGTTGAAGCCGATGGCGGTGGCATTGTTGGCCAGCGCGTTGGCACCACTGCCGAGCGCGCTGGCGCCATCGCCGATCGCATTGGACGCTTCACCCGCCGCCAGTGCGTCGTCGCCTTCCACATAGGCACCGGCATCGCTGTCGTCGCTGCCGCTGGCCTGGAAGTACTTGCTGGTGGTTTCAGCCACCGCAGCCACTTCCTTCAGCTGGGCCACGTTCACCGCATCGGTGTCTTCGGTACCGGCACCCACGTTGGTGATCTGGCGGTCAATCGCGTCATGCACCACGCCGGCCGCATCGGTCCAGGCTTCGGCCGCACCGACCGATACCGTGTTGGCACGGTCGGCCAGCGTGCCGGCGCCGAGCGCGACACTGTTTTCGGCGTCCTTGGTGGTCCAGGTGTTGCTGCCCACCACGGTCGAGTTCAGCGCCTGCGCGTAGCTGTTGTAGCCAACCACGGTGGCTCCATCTTCGGTGGCCCACGCCTCGCTGCCGACGGCCGTGGTCTGGATGCCCTGGGTGCTGCTGTTGGCATCGGCGCCGGCCAGGGCGTTGAAGCCGACCGCCACGCCGTTCTGTGCGGTGGCCGCGTTGTTGCCCAGCGCCACGCCGTACTCGCCGGCATTGGCCTGCACGCCGAACGCCGCACCGGCCACGTTGGCACGCGTGCCCTGGCCCACTGCGGTGGCTACTTCGTCCGCGTAGCTGTAGGTACCGATCGCGGTGCCGAAGAAGGCAGCCGTGGCGCCCGCGCCGAACGCACTGGCGGCCCAGCCGTCGGCGGTGGCGAAGTTGCCGATCGCCGTGGTTTCGCGACCCAGCGCCCACGCCCCGTAACCCACTGCGGTGGATGCCAGGCCACTGGATTCCGCGCCCGCACCGACCGCCACCGAGCCGAAGCCCTGCGACAACGCGCCGCCGCCGATGGCGATGGCGGCGCCGCCACTGGCGGTGCTCAGGTCACCGAGGGCGACCGCGCCCTGCCCGCTGCTGGCCGCGTTGCTGCCGATGGCGACCGCATAATCGGCGGTCGCCGTGGCATTGAAGCCCACTGCCGTCGCCTCGTTGGCAACTACCGTGCTGCCGGCACCCAGCGCGGTGGCGCCGTTGCCGATGGCATTGCTGGCCTCACCGGCCGCCAGCGCATCATCGCCGTCGACGAAGGCACCGGCATCGCTGGCATCGCTGCCGCTGGCCTGGAAGTACTTGCTGGTGGTGGCGGCGGTATCGGCCACGGCGTTGAGCTGGTCCAGGTTGACCGCGTCGGTGCCTTCGGTACCGGCGGCCACGTTGGTGACCTGGCGCTCGCTGCCGGCGCTGCCGACCGACACGCTGTCGTCGCGGTCGGCGATGGAATCCGCACCGAGCGCCACGCTGTTTTCGCCTTCGGACGTCGCCGCGTTGCCCAGCGCGGTGCTGTTCATCCCGGGCGACCACGCACCACCGCCGACGGCGGTGGAATAGTTGCCGGAAGCTTCGGTCGGCAGCAGGCCGAACAGCGCACCGCCGATGGCCACGCTGTTGGTGCCGCTGGCCAGGCTGCCCTGGCCGGTGGCGGTGCTGTAGGCACCGGTGGCTTCGGCGTCACCGCCGAGCGCGACGCTGTTGGAACCGGTGGCCTGGGCGAAGCTGCCCAGCGCGGTGGCGTTGAACGCGGTCGCCGCGGCATAGCCACCGATGGCGGTGGTGTAGCCGGCGGTCGCTTCCGAGGCGAAGCCGTAGCCGGCCGACAAGGTGCCGCTGACCACGCTTTCCGCGCCCACCGCAGTGGCGCCCGAGCCGCTGGCGGTGCTGTAGTAACCCAGCGCCACCGATTCCTCACCGGCCGCTTCGGACAGCGCGCCGCTGGCGAGGCTGCCGGCGCCGGAGGCGATGCTGGCCGCGCCATTGGCAGTGCTCTGCTCTCCCGAGGCGAGGCTTTCGGCGCCATTGGCAGTGGCGTATTCGGCGGTGGCCTGCGCATCGGCACCGGTGGCCGTGGCATTGCCTGCGCTGGCAAGTGCATTCAGGCCAACCGCGGTGGCGCCGTCAGCGAGTGCGAACGCACCACTACCGACTGCCGATGCGCCTGTGCCACTGGCGAAGCTGCCGGAGCCCACTGCCGTGGCGTAGTCGCCATCGGTCGCAGCGTTGGAACCGGCGGCCACGCTTTCTTCGCCACCGACTACTGCCACGCCATCGCCGCTTGCCTGGAACTTGTCGGTGGCGGCGGTGAGCTGATCGACGTTGACGGCATCGGTACCTTCCGTGCCGGCCGCGACCTGGGTGACCTGGCGCTGCTGGTCGTCATTGCCGACCGATACGGTGTACGCGCGGTCGGCGCGTGCGCCAGCGCCCAGTGCCACCGCGTTGGCGGCACTGGCATTGCTGCCCGCGCCGATGCCTATCGCGCTTTCGCCGCCGGCCACGACATTCGTGCCGATAGCGATGGTGTTGATGCTGTTGCCCAGCGCCTGGTAACCCACCGCGACGCTGTTGTCGCCGTAGCCGAACGCACCGCGGCCGAGCGCGGTGGCGCTGTTGCCGCGCGCCCAGCTGTTGTAGCCGATCGAGGTAGCACCGCTGCCATCGGCCCACGCCGCATAGCCCACGGCGGTGGCATTGGCCTCGGTCGCCCACGCACTGGAACCGAACGCGGTGGCACCATCGCTGGTGGCCCATGCGTACGCACCGGTAGCGGTGCTCTCGCTGCCGCTGGCGAAGGCGTTGTCGCCCTGCGCCACGCTGTACTCACCCGTAGCGCGCGACTTGTAGCCCTGCGCCAGGCTGTTGTCGCCGGTGGCCTGTGCGCCACTGCCGTACGCGTTGCTCTGCGCGCCGGTGGCCTGTGCACCTGCACCGACGGCAACGGCATCCTGCGCGGCGGTGGTGCCCACTGTCACCGCGTTGCCATCGGCATCCACGATCGGCGAGTTGTACTGGTCGTAGGCCTGGCCAACGCCACCAATGGCGACGCTGCCGTTGCCGGTGGCGGCGACATTGCGGCCCACGGCCACCGTGTCATCGCCCACTGCAGACGCACCGTTGCCCACCGAAGTGGCGCCTGCGCCGATGGCATTGCTGGCCTCGCCTGCAGCCAGCGCGCCGTCGCCATCGGCGAACGCGCCCACGTCGCTGTCCTGCGAGCCGTTGGCCTTGAAGCGGTAGGCGGTGCCGTCCGCGGTCCCGGCGACGGCATCCAGCTGCGCCTTGTTGACCGCATCGGTGGCTTCGCTGCCGGCGGCGACATGGGTGATCTGGCGTTCGTTGCCGACATCGCCGACCGACACCGTGTTGTCGCGCACGGCGGTGGAATTGGCGCCCAGGGCGACGCTGTTGGCGCCGCGCGCGGTGCTGTAGAAGCCGATGGCCGTGCTCAGTTCGCCACTGGCCCAGCTTTCCGCACCGAGTGCGGACGCGCCTTCGCCCGGTGCGTAAGCGAAGTAGCCCACGGCGGTGGCTTCGGTGCCGGAGGCTTCGCTGAGCGTGCCGTTGGCCACGGCGTAATCGCCGCTGGCAATCGCACCGGCGCCGACCGCGGTGGAGGCCTCGCCACTGGCCTGGGTGTCGACGAAGAAGCCCAGGCCGGGAATCAGGTCGACCGGACCGCCGATGGCGGTGCTGCTGGTGCCACTGGCCGCGCTCTGCGTGCCCACCGCCGTTGCGTAGTCGCCGGTGGCATTGGCCACCGCGCCGAACGCCGACGACTGTGCGCCGGCCGCATAGGCGCCGACGCCATACGACGAGGCGGCAAAGCCCGCCGCTTCCGCGCTGGCACCGACGGCGGTGCCGCCCACGCCCGCGCTGGTGGCGCCGGTATCGACCGGCACGCCGCCGTTGGTGATCAGCGGGTTGCCGTCTTCATCCACGGCAGTGCCGCCCACGGCCACGCTGCCCGGGCCGTTGGCCTGCGCGTTGGTGCCGAAGGCGGCGCTGTTCTGGCCGCTGGCCAGCGCGTTGTAGCCCACGGCGGTTGCGTTCTGCGCCGCCGCGGTGGCGCCGCTGCCGAGCGCGGTGGTGCCGGCGCCGAGCGCATTGGTGGCTTCGCCCACGGCCGTGGCGTTGTCGCCGTCGGCAAAGGCGCCTGCGTCGCTGTCGGCGCTGCCGGTAGCCTGCACGTACTTCGCGGTGGTGCCTGCCACCTCGCCCACCTCGTCGAGCTGGGCCTTGTTCACCGCATCACCGGCTTCGGTGCCGGCGGCGACGTTGGTGATCTGCCGTTGCAGGCCGTTGTTGTTGCCGACCGACACGGTGTCCACGCGATCGGCGTAGGAGCCTGCACCCAGCGCGACGCTGCCCACCGCAACCGCTGCGGAGTTGGAACCCAGCGCCGCACTGAAGTCGGCCACTGCCGTGCTGAACGCACCCACCGCAATCGAGGCTTCGCCGCCGCTGCCGGCGCCGCGGCCGAGCGAGGTGCTGCCCGCGCCGATCGCCAGTGCGCCGCCACCAATGGCGGTAGCGCCATCGGCGCTGGCTTCGGCCAGCCCGCCAATCGCGGTAGCTGCGCCATTTTCGCTGGCGGCAAACGCGGATGCGCCCAGCGCCACGTCACCCAGTCCGAACGCCATCGCGCTCTGGCCCACCGCAACGGTGGCGTCGCCGATGGCCAGGCTGTTCTGGCCGAATGCGCTGCCGCCCAGGCCGGCGGCAACGGCATCGCTGCCTACCGCCGTGGTGGCGTTGGCCAGCGCCTGGCTGTTGCGGCCGAGCGCGGTGGCGCCGTCGCCGTCGGCATTGGCACTGGCGCCGGCAGCGAGTGCGCCTTCGCCCTCGATGCGGGCTGCATCGCTGTCGTTGCCTTCGCCGTCCGCCTTGAAGTAGCGCGTTGCGCTGGCCGCCGTTGCAGCGACGGTGTCGAGCTGCGCCTTGTTCACCGCATCGGTGGCCGCAGTACCGGCGGCCACGTTGGTGACCTGGCGCTCCTTGCCGGCATCACCGACCGACACCGTGTTGGCGCGTGCAGCGCGCGAGCCGGCGCCGAGCGCCACGCTGTTGGCCGCCGAGGCGGTGCTGTTGCTGCCGATGGCCACGGCGTTCGCGCCCGATGCGGTCGCATTGCCATCCACCACGCAGCTGTCGATCACGTTGCTGTTGAGCACCACGCAGTTGGCGTTGCCCCCCACTTCCACCGACTGCGCCTGCGCACCGGAGGGCGCGCCGGCCATGCCCAATCCAAGCGTCAACGCAATGGCGGCCGAGAGCACGGCGCCCCCGCGCGTGTCGGAAGATCGTCGCTGATCGATGACCACGCCCGGGGTCTGGCTGCTGGCGAGTTCGGAGGCAACGACCATCTGCCCCAGTGCTTTGTTCCAGACCTTGCGATAAATCCGATTCATCGATGCGACTCCTGGTTGGCTGGTTTTGGGCAAAGCGACGCCAACGCCAGGCCGCGTGGCCCAACGTCCCCTGGGGGCGTTTTCCGCTTGATTTACTGCGTTGTGCCGGATGGCGCGCTATCGGCGCGATCAACGAACAGAGAACTCGCCATCCTTGCGGTTGATTCCGAACTGAACGATTGCAAACTGAGAACTCAGTGTTAACGCACGGTTTCCATGGCGTCAAGACTTTGACAGACGAAAGTGTTCGAACGCGCAAGGCGTCACACATTCGACTATTCATCAACGCATTTTGTTAGATCGATGTGAGCATTCGCCATCACGCGACTTCACACATGTAACGCGCTGTAACTCGTTGGCTGTGCTCGACTTGAACGCCACCCAAAAAAAACCGCCGAACAGGCCGGCGGTTTTTTTCACTTCTCTTTCACTCGTCTTTCACGCGACGTGCACCGTCGTTCAGCCGCACCATACTCTTGCGTTGCGGAACATGCGCAGCCACGGCGAGTCGCCGTTCCAGTCCGCCGGACGCCAGCTGAGGTTCACGGCGCGCGGGGTGCGCTCCGGGTGCGGCATCATGATCGTCACGCGGCCATCGGTGGTGGTCAGGCCGGTGATACCGTCGGGCGAGCCGTTCGGGTTCAGCGGGTACTGGGTGGCCACGTTGCCGTCGCCATCGACATACCGCAGCGACACGCGGGCGGCGGCCTGGTCGACGGCATTGGCGAACACCGCCTGGCCTTCGCCGTGCGCCACCGCCACCGGCAGGCGCGAACCGGCCATGCCACGCAGCAGGATCGACGGCGATTCGACGATCTCCAGCAACGCGGTGCGGGCTTCGAACTGCTCGCTGCGGTTACGCCGGAACTGCGGCCAGTGCTCGGCACCGGGGATGATGTCCTTGAGCTGGCTCAGCATCTGGCAGCCGTTGCACACGCCCAGCGCGAAGCTGTCCTGGCGGGCGAAGAAGCCGGCAAAGGCATCACGCAGCGCGCTGCGCTCCAGCACCGAGGTGGCCCAGCCGCGGCCCGCACCCAGCACGTCGCCGTAGCTGAAGCCGCCACAGGCGGCCAGGCCGGTGAAATCGGCCAGGTCGACGCGGCCGGCGATCAGGTCGCTCATGTGCACGTCCACGCTGCGGAAGCCGGCGCGTTCGAAGATGTTGGCCATTTCGATCTGGCCGTTGACGCCCTGCTCGCGCAGCACCGCCACGCGCGGACGCGCGCCGGTGTTGATGAACGGGGCGGCCACATCCTCATTGAGGTCGAAGCTGAGCTTCGGCTTCAGGCCCGGCGCGGTGAAGCTGCGTGCGACGGCGCGCTCCTGGTCGGCGTTGTCGGGGTTGTCGCGCAGCTTCTGCATGGCGTGGGTGACCGACCACCAGGCATCGAACAACGCTTCCCAGCGCCATTCAACCAGGCTTTCGCCCTGCAGCGACACGCGCACCACCGGGGCCGTGGTCGGGCGTGCGATGCGCTGGGCACATTCGGTCAGCGCATGGCGCTCGACCAGGTCGGCGAAGGCCGCGCGGTCTTCGCGGGCGATCTGCACCACCGCACCCAGCTCTTCGTTGAACAGACTGCGGAATGGATCATCGCCCCACGCATCCAGGGTGATGTCCAGGCCCTGGCGCGAGGCGAAGGCCATTTCGCACAGCGCGGCGAACGCGCCGCCGTCGCTGCGGTCGTGATAGGCCAGCAGCAGGCCGGACTGGCGTGCGTCGCGGATCAGTTCGAAGAACGCACGCAGGCGCTGCGGATCATCCAGGTCCGGCACGGCACCGGCAAACGCCGGCAGCGCGCTGTGGTCGGCGTGCACCTGGGCCAGGATCGAACCGCCCAGGCGCTGCTTGCCGGCGCCCAGGCCGATCAGCCAGAGCTCGCTTTCCGTCTCGCGGTCCAGCAGCGGGGTCAGCTGGGTGCTGGCATCGGCCACCGGCGCGAACGCGGTGATCACCAGCGACACCGGCGACACCGACTTGTGCGCCTCACCGGCGTCGTGCCACTGCGCCTGCATGGACAGCGAGTCCTTGCCGACCGGGATGCTCAAGTCCAGCTGCGGGCACAGTTCCATGCCCACCGCGCGCACGGCGTCGTACAGCAGCGCGTCTTCGCCGTTGTGGCCCGCCGCGGCCATCCAGTTCGCAGAAAGCTTCACCGTTTCCAGCGCATCGACCGGGGCCGCGCACAGGTTGGTGATCGCTTCGCCCACTGCCATGCGCGCCGAGGCGGCGGCATCGAGCAGCGCCAGCGGGGTGCGCTCGCCGATCGACATCGCTTCGCCGGCCAGCGTATCGAAGCCGGCCAGGGTGATGGCAACGTCGGACAGCGGCAGCTGCCACGGACCGATCATCTGTTCGCGTGCGGTCAGGCCACCGACGCTGCGGTCACCGATGGTGACCAGGAAGTTCTTCGACGCCACCGACGGGTGCGCCAACACGCGCAGGCCGGCCTCGTGCAGGTCCAGGCCAGCGGTCTTCAGCGACGGCCAGCGCGGCGCCGGCGGGTGCGCGGTGTCGCGGTGCATCTTCGGCGGCTTGCCGAACAGCACGTCCATCGGCAGGTCGATCGGAGCATCGGCCGGAATGTTGCCGACCGTTGCACCATAGGCGACTACCAGGCGTTCTTCGGCCGTGGCCACGCCGACCGCGGCGAACGGGCAGCGCTCGCGCGCGCACAGCGCGGCGAACTCGGCCAGGCGCGCCTGCGGCACGCCGAGCACATAGCGCTCCTGCGATTCGTTGCACCACAGCTGCATCGGCGACAGCGACGGATCATCGGTGGGCACCTTGCCCAGGTCGATCACCCCGCCCACGCCGGAGTCGTGCAGCAGCTCGGGAATCGCGTTGGACAGGCCACCGGCGCCGACGTCATGGAACCAGCGGATCGGGTTGTCCAGGCCCAGCGCGACGCAGCGGTCGATCACTTCCTGGCAGCGGCGCTCCATTTCCGGGTTGTCGCGCTGCACGCTGGCGAAATCCAGGTCCTCGGCGCTTTCGCCGGAGGCCACCGAACTGGCGGCACCGCCGCCCAGGCCGATCAGCATGGCCGGGCCGCCGAGCACGATCACCGCATCGCCCGGCTGCAGCTTGAGCTTTTCGACCTGGACCTGGTCGATCGCACCGAGGCCACCGGCCAGCATGATCGGCTTGTCGTAGGCGCGGGTCAGGCCGTCGCCTTCGGGCAGCTCGAAGCTGCGGAAATAGCCCAGCAGGTTCGGCCGGCCGAATTCGTTGTTGAACGCGGCGCCGCCGAGCGGGCCTTCCAGCATGATGTCCAGCGCCGGCGCCATGCGCGGGTTCAGCGCGCGCGGCGCCTCCCACGGCTGCGGCAGGGTCGGGATGCGCAGGTGCGAAACCGAGAAGCCGGTCAGGCCGGCCTTGGGCTTGCCGCCGCGGCCGGTGGCGCCTTCGTCGCGGATCTCGCCGCCGGCGCCGGTGGAGGCGCCCGGGAACGGCGCGATCGCGGTCGGGTGGTTATGCGTTTCCACCTTGATGCAGAACGCCGAATCGACCACCGCTTCGCTGCGGTACTCGCCCGTGGCCGGGTCCGGGCGGTAGCGCGCGGCCGGGAAACCGGCCACCACCGCCGCGTTGTCGCTGTACGCGCTGAGCGTGTGCTGCGGAGTCTGCTGGTGGGTGTTCTTGATCATGCGGAACAGCGAATGGGCCTGGTCGGCGCCATCGATGGTCCAGCTGGCATTGAAGATCTTGTGCCGGCAGTGTTCGGAGTTCGCCTGCGCGAACATCATCAGTTCCACGTCCGACGGCTTGCGGCCCAGCTCGCCGAAGCGCTGGCGCAGGTAGTCGATCTCGTCCTGGGCCATGGCCAGGCCCAGGCGGCGGTTGGCCGCTTCCAGGTCTTCCAGCGCTACCCGCTCCAGCTCGCCACGGGCCGGCGCGGTGAACAGCGCCTGGGCCTGGGCGGCATCGTCCAGCACCGACTGGGTCATCGGGTCGTGCAGCGCGCGGATAACCGCCTCGCGCGCGGCCGTGTCGGCCGGCCAGCCGGCCAGGTCGATGCGCAGGCCACGTTCCACCCGGCGGATCGGCTGCCCGGCGCCACGCACCAGTTCGGTGGCCTTGCTCGACCACGGCGACAGCGTGCCCAGGCGCGGGACCACGAAGCGGCTGATTGCCCCGTCCTCGCGTACTGCCGGGGCCGGCTCGGCTTCCAGGATCCGGGTCAGGACCACCGGGTCCGGGGCGGCATCGCCCTCGGTCTGGATGAAGTACACATGCCAGGCACCGGTAATGCGCAGATCGGCGGCCAGGGACTGGAGGCGGGATTCAAGACGTTCGCGGCGGAACGGCGAAAGGGCGGATGCGCCCTCGAGGACCATCATGTCCGGGGAACCGTGGTTGGGAACGGGGCCCACTATTGTACCGGTCCGTGCCGGCCGGTGGTCGGTCCCGGGGTCGGTCGCGGCCGACTCGCGGTGCTCCGCCTGAACGAACCGGCGCCCCGAACCTTGCGCTGGCGCACGGATTGGGCGGGCAAACCATGACAACGTTGCCACCACCTGCCCGGCACATCGCCGGCGGGCCCCGCGTCCGCCCCCTCTGCTGTTGCCGGCCTCTCTCACCGGCCCCGGACCTGCTGCAACGCTGGCGACACCCTGCCGCCCAGCGCCCACCACCTGATCGGAGTACGACATGGCTGACCCGATTGCGCGCAGTACGGTGACATCGTTATCTCCCCGCCGCCCCGCCCGGCCCCGCCGCTGGCTGCTGGCCCTCGCCCTGGGCTCGGCGGCCCTGAGCCCCGGCCTCGCCCTGGCCGCCAGTTGTACCGGCGTACCGGAGTGGAACGGCAACGTGATCTACCTGGCCGGCAGCACCCTGCAGAAGGGCGGCGTGCTGTACCGGGCCAACCAGGACATCTGGAACGCCCCGCCCGACCACCCGGCCGGCGCGCCGTACTACACCAACCTGGGCGCCTGCGACAGCGGCGGCAGCAACCAGGCCCCCAGCGTCAGCCTGACCTCGCCGGCCAACGGCGCCAGCTTCAGCGCCGGCAGCACCATCACCGTCAGCGCCAACGCCAGTGACGCCGACGGCAGCGTGAGCAAGGTCGAATTCTTCCGTGGCGGCACCTCGCTCGGCATCGACACCAGCGCGCCCTACAGCGTGAGCTGGGCCAACGCGGCGGCCGGCACCCATACCTTCAAGGCCGTGGCGACCGACAACAACAACGCCGTGACCTCGTCGGCGACGGTCAGCGTGACCGTCAACGCCGCCAGCAACGACACCACCCCGCCCAGCGTGCCGGGCGGCCTGTCGTCGCCGTCCAAGACCGCCACCACCGTCAACCTGGCCTGGAGCGCGGCCACCGACAACAGTGGCGGCAGCGGCGTGGCCGGCTATGACGTCTACCGCAACGGCACCCTGGTCGGCTCGCCCAACGCCACCCAATACACCGATGGCGGCCTCACCGCCAGCACCGCCTACACCTACGCCGTGCGGGCCCGCGACAACGCCGGCAACGCCTCGGCCCGCAGTGCCACCATCAGCGTGACCACCAGTGCAGGGGGCGGCAGTGGCGGCAACAAGCGCGTCATCGGCTACTTCACCCAGTGGGGCATCTACGGGCGCAACTACCGGGTCAAGAACATCGACACCAGCGGTTCGGCCAGCAAGCTGACCCACATCAACTACGCCTTCGGCAACGTGCGCAACAACCGCTGCGAAGTAGGCGTCACCCAGGCCTCCGACCCGAACACCGGGGTGGGCGGCGATGCGTTCGCCGATTACACCAAGGCCTTCCAGGCTGGTGAGAGCGTCAGCGGCAGCGCCGATACCTGGGACCAGCCGCTGCGCGGCAACTGGAACCAGCTCAAGCAGCTCAAGGCCAAGCACCCGAACGTGAAGGTGCTGATCTCGCTCGGTGGCTGGACCTGGTCGCGCGGCTTCTCCAGCGCGGCGCAGCCGGCCAACCGCCAGGCGTTCGTGGCCTCGTGCATCGACGCCTACATCAAGGGCAACCTGCCGGTGACCGACGGTGCCGGTGGCGTGGGCGCGGCGGCAGGCGTGTTCGACGGCATCGACATCGACTGGGAATACCCGGTGGCGTGCGGCATCGCCTGCGGGACCCCGGCCGACAATGCCAACTTCACCGCGCTGATGGCCGAATTCCGCCGCCAGCTCGATGCGGTGCGCCCGGGCCTGCTGCTCACGGTGGCGGTCGGTGCGGGCATCGACAAGATCCGCGTGACCGATCCGGCGGCGTATCACCCGTACCTGGATTTCATCAACGTCATGACGTACGACTTCCACGGCGCGTTCGATCCGAAGACTGGGCACCATTCGGCGCTGTTCGATTCGCCGGCCGATCCGTCCACCGGTGATGTGAAGCTGTACAACAGCAACGATGCGATGGAAGCCTTCCTCGCCCGCGGGGTGCCGGCCAGCAAGCTCAACCTGGGCATCGGCTTCTACGGCCGCGGCTGGACCAACGTGCCCAACGTCAACAACGGGCTGTACCAGACCGGCACGGCCGCACCCGGTACCTACGAGGCGGGCATCGAAGACTGGAAGGTATTGAAGAACCTCAACCATCCGGTCTTCACCGACGCCACCGCGCGGGCCACCTGGAGCTACAACGGCACCACGTTCTGGAGCTTCGACACCCCGGCGATGGTGACCGAGAAGATGGGCTACGTGAAAACCCAGGGACTGGGCGGTGCGTTCTTCTGGGAGTTCAGCGGCGATGACACCCAGGGCACGCTGGTGAACACGATCAGCAATGGGTTGAAGTAAGCAGTGATGCGCCCGGAGCATTGCCGCTCCGGGCGCTTCTTTGGGCGTCGACCAAGTCGCAAACGCCATGGAGTGAGCCGTTTTTGAAAGTGCTGGGCCGGTGCAGTAGCCAGAATGATGTGGTCAACGACTCAACCCGCATTGGAACATCCCGCATGCCCAGTCCGCCTGCCACCGTTGCAAGCACAGCCGCTGCCGCGCCCTGGCTTGGCACGTTCGCCGGTACGCCACCACAGGTACCAGCGCGCCCTTCAGCGTCGAACGCACCACGGGCTTCTGCTTCGCCCGCGACGGTTGCGAACCGGCCGACGCCACTGCGCGATGTGACCAACACCGTCGCCGCGTCACCCGACGCCGTCCTCGATCAGGACGTCTGGGGCAGCGACTTCGAGGATGTGGCCTACACCGAGGTGGAACAGGCGGAATTCGATGTCCGCTTCGCGCACGAGACGCTGGAGATTGCCAACGCGCAACGCGATTGGTTTGCGCCACCCTCGCAGGAAAGGTTCAATCGCGACTGACCGCGACGTAGCTGCGCACACGTGCAGCCGCCTGAGCATTTTCTGAAAGCCGCCGCGGACTGCCATTCAATAATGGTGGTCCTTTCCCTTATGGCGCATTGCATTCCATGCGGATCCCTACCGCCCTGCTGCGCATTGGCGCTGCACTCGGCAACCAGAAGGCGCAGAAGACGCTCGACGGCCCGCGCTCGCTCAAAACAATCACCCTCAAACAGATCCGGAACCAACTGCCCACCGGATGGTTCCATAAGCCTCGCATCGATCCCGGCGTTGTGGTCAACATTCCCCGCGCCCGGCTGGCAGCGCTGCCACCGCATCCCGGGCTGCATGCCGCCACGCCAACGCAACCGTGCATGCCAACGTCGGTTTCCAACCGCCTGCCCTGCATTGTTGCCAGCAAGAACACCAGTTGGCTGCATCACGGGCCGGGCGCGCGCATCCCGGTGCCGCAGAACGGCAGGGAACTGCATCCGTTGGGCCTGCAGCGGCCGTCCGTTGCTCAGGAAGCACCGGGACCGATGGATACGCTGGACCGGCAGGCAAAGGCGCTGATCCAGGCGGAAAAAGATCCGACCACCTTCTTTGGCGAAATGGGCGAGTACCCGGCAGAAGCCATTCATGTCGACAGCATCGTGCCGATGGTCCGCCAGCCAGACGTGCTGATTCCCGATGCGGACTATGCCAGCGACAGCGCATCGATAGCAGCGCTGAACGACAGTGATTCCGAAGATGAGTGGGAAACGTTGACGCCCGAAGAGCAGAAGGCAGCGGACCAGCAGTTCGACAAGGAAACGCGTGAGATTGAAGCTTTCGAGGCAATGTTGAACGGCTACGCTGAGGAACCGGCTCCGCCCGCGTTCGACAGCCTTCCGCCCCCTCCGCCGCCGCTGCCTGCAACGATCGGTGCGACCGAGTTCACTTCAACGCCGTCATTGGCACTGGAAAGGAGCACCGGACCTGCATCGCCGTTGGCCCATGCCATCGATGCTTTGAAGCTGAAAGTCCCGGCGGCTGTAGCAGCGCGCCAAGCCAGGGCACTCTGGGCTGAACTGCCGGGCCACACCGCAAGTGAATCGCTTCGGGCCGTCCCCAAGGCACCGGCTTCGCTGCTGGAGGCCTTCGCAGAGCTGGACAGGAGACACGGCTTGATCGAGGCGGCAAAAGACTGGGCCAAGCCTGAGGAACACTCCGACGCGACTTCCAGCTCCGGCGATTCCGGGCTCGGACCAGACAGCCCGGCGCCTGACTACAGCGTGGGCGATCACGAATGGGGCGAATCGACCGCCTGAGAATTGAATGACGATCCGGAGCAGCAGCGCCGGAGCGTCTCGGGCTCAGTTGGCCTGGCGCTCCAGCGCCTTGAGCAGCTGTGCCGGCGGCACATAGCCGCCCAGCTGGGTCCCGTCGGCGGCGAACACCGCCGGGGTGCCGCTGACGCCCACCTGCTGGCCGAGGTTGTACTGCATGGCCACCGGGCTGGTGCAGTTCTTCGGCGCAACCGGCTGGCCCTGCTTGGCGCTGGTCAGCGCCTTGCGGCGGTCGCTCGCGCACCAGACCGAGATCATGTCGGTGAAGTCCTTGCTGCCCGGGCCCATGCGTGGGAACGCCACGTACTCCACGGTGATGCCCATGCGGTTCAGCTCGGGAAGGTCCTGGTGCAGCTTGCGGCAGTACCCGCACTCGATGTCGGTGAACACGGTGAGCGTGTGCTTGGGATTGGCCGCAGCGAACACGATGCGGTCACCGCGCGGCACTTTGTCCAGCAGCTGCTTGCGGTAGGCCAGCAGGCCGGCGCTGCTGGCCGGGGCGCGGTTCTGGATGTCGTACGGCTGGGACTGCATCAGGTAGCGGCCGTCGTCGGACACGTACAGCACCTGCCCGCCCACCAGCACTTCGCGGAAGCCCGGGAACGGGGCCGCGCCGATGTAGTCGGGCTTGAACTTCGGGTCCAGACCGGCCAGCGCGCTGCGCACGGTCTGGTCGGCGTTGGCATTGGCCGGCGCGGCGCTGCTGGCCGGCTGGGCGCCCGGCTTGGCGGCCGGCGGCGCCGGCTGGGCGCAGGCGGTCAGGCTGAGCGCACCGCACAGCGCCACGGTAAGGACTCGAAGCATCTGCAGTTCCACGGTAAAAGGTGCCCGATTCTCGCACAGCCGCTCCCGCGGCGACGTCACGGCGGGCGCCTTCGGCCCGCCTGCGGGTGCGGCGAGGGAATCGTGAAAGCGCTCGCCCATCAGTGCGTGCACGCTCGCTGCCCCTCCGTCCGCCCTGCCCCTTTCCCGTGCATTCCCTTTCATCGATCACGCTTTCGTTCAAGGCCCATGTCCTCCGCCACACCTCCGCCCGCGTGGCGCTGGCGGCCGGCTCCCACGACGGCGGGCGCTTCCATCGCGCCATGAACAGCATCCAGAACAGCGAAGATCGGCTGTCCGGGCGTTTCTGGAGCGGCGCGCTCAGCGCGCCGAAGCTGGTGGACCGCGCCGCCCAGCTGGCCCGGCTGCGCGAGCAGCTCATTCCCTCCCACCACGTCGCCGACCGCGTCGAGCGGCTGGAGCAGGTGCTGAACCGCTGTGGCGACCGTCGGCCGCGCTGGGTGTCCAACATCGGGCCACGCGCGCAGGCCATGCAGGCACTGGTCGCGCCCGATGCGGTGCTCGCTCGCGCGCGCGCCGCACTGGCCACGCTGTTCTGGCAGGGTGAGCTGACCACGCTTCCTGACTTCAAAGCCGCTTACCTGCGTGCCAACCCACCGGACATCAACGACCCGGCCCGCGCGGCCGACCTGCACCGGGCCGCCATGGAAGAGCTGTACGCACAGGCGCCAGCGGTGGAACACGACGGTCAGAAAGCGCTGCTGTTTTCTTTCGGGGCCCGCGTGGCGCCCCAGCACCGTCCTTCGGTTGCGTCGCTGTCGCCCAGCCGCGCTTCGCGCAACGACGCGGTGAACCGGTGGTGGAACACCGCGATGCTGGCCGATGCGTCGGCGGGTTCGGACAGCGACGTGGTGTCCGATGATGGCAGCTGCAGCACCGCCTCCACCGCCTGGGTGGCAATCGGCGAGCCCCGGGAAAGCTACGCCTGAGCGGCAGTGTCGTGCGCCACTACCCCCTGGGATGGTGGCGCGCGTGCAGCTTCTGCAGGTGCTCGCGTGCCACCAGCGTGTAGATCTGGGTAGTGGACAGCGAGCTGTGGCCGAGCAGCATCTGCAGCGCGCGCAGGTCGGCGCCGCGGTTGAGCAGGTGGGTGGCGAAGCTGTGGCGCAGCCCATGCGGGCTGATCCGCACCGGGTCGATTCCGGCCAGCGCGGCGTATTTTTTCACCAGTGACCAGAACTGCTGGCGGCTCAGCGGCTGCAGCGACGGTTCCAGGAACAACGGCACCTCGCCGTCGCGCGCGGGCACGGTGCGCGTGCCGACCAGCTGCGGCCGCGCTTCGCGCAGGTAGCGCTCCAGCCAGTGCTGGGATTCCTCGCCCAGCGGCACCAGCCGTTCCTTGCTGCCCTTGCCGGTCACCCGCAGCACGCCCTGGCGCAGGTTCACCGCGTTGGCCGGCAGCTCCACCAGCTCGCTTACGCGCAGGCCGGCGGCGTACATCAGCTCGAGCATGGCGCGGTCGCGCAGGCCCAGTGGCTGTTCCACCTCGGGTGCAGCGAGCAGCGCGTCGATCTGGCTCTCGGCCAGCGCCTTGGGCAGCAATCGTGGCAACCGGGGCGGATCAAGCAGCGCGCTGGGGTCTTCGCTGCGCTGCCCGCGCCGCACTGCATCGGCGAAGAACGCGCGCAGCGCCGACAGCAGCCGCGCGTTGCTGCGCGGCGACCAGCCGTGGCGCGAGCGCCAGGCCAGGTAGTCGAACAGGCCGGCGCGGTCGATCCCGGCCAGCCCGTTGCCGGCGCCGTCGCGCCAGCGCGCCAGCCCTTCCAGGTCGCGCCGGTAGCTGTCCAGGCTGGCCCGGGCCAGGCCCTGCTCGGCCCAGACCGCGTCGAGGAAACGCTGGATGTGCGCGTTGTCGTCAGCGCGCAGTTCGGGCAGGTGCTGCACCAGCTGGCGGCGCGCGGCGGGGGTGGCGGTGTCGGACATGCCCACAGGATACGGAGGCGGGGCCGCGCCGGCCATCCACAGCGGACGCCGGCGCGGGTATGCTCGGCGCATGAGCGCACCTACCGCTGTGGCCACGGATACCGCCCGCCCTGCATCGCTGCTGGTGTGGCGGCTGCTGTCGCTGCTGTACGACTTCTTCCCGGCGCTGGCGCTGTGGATGCTGGTCGGCGCGCTGTTCACCGCCGGCTACGCTGCAGGCCACGCCGCGCGCGACAACATCGCGCCGTTCAGTGCGCTGCAGTGGCTGCTGTGGGGGTGTTGCTGGGTCGTGACCGGGCTGTACGCCACGCTCAGCTGGCGGCGCGGCGGGCAGACGTTGGGCATGCGGCCGTGGCGGTTGCAGGTGGTGAGGGCCGATGGGGGTGCGCCTACGCTGGGGCAGTTGTGGGTGCGTTATGCGGTAGGAACCGTGTCGGTGCTGCTGGCCGGGTTTGGGCTGTGGTGGGCGTTGGTGGATCGGCAACGGCTGACGTGGCACGACCGGGCAAGCGGCATCCGGTTGTTGCGATTGCCGAAGCGATAAGAACGCGGCGCAGACCGCCTGGGCCGACCAACGGTCGGCGCTACCGGGCAGGTCAACGTTCGTTGGGGGTTCGCAGGGGCTCGTGTTGCATTGGCGCCATGCATCCGGAGCCGATGGTGAACCATCGAAATGCAACCGGCGCCCAGGGTTGATTGATCCCGATCCCAATGGGCCCGTATGAATTCGTAGCCCCGGGCGTTGGCCGGAAACCGCGCGCAGCGCGGATCAAGCATCCAACACCGATCCAACGCCGGTTGCGACCACCCCACCGACGTTCAGACCCAACCGAAACCGCCCGTCACCCCATCACCCCGACTTGCGCCGGAACAACATGCCCGATACCACCAGCATCACGATCGGCGGCAGTGCGTACGCGATGCGGTAATCGAACTTCAGCGCGCCGGCCATGCGCCCGAAGAACAGCTGCAGCAGCCAGAAGCCCAGCGCGAACAGGATGCCCAGGAACAGGCGCTTGCCCATGCCGCCGCTGCGCAGCGAACCGAACGCGAACGGGACGGCAGCCAGGCACAGCGCCAGCACATTGAGCGGGTAGAACCAGCGGCTCCAGTAGATGTCCTCGTAATCGCGCGCGTCCAGCCCGTTGCGCTTGCGGTACTCGATGCTGGTGCGCAGGTCGCGCGCGGCCAGGTTGCGCGGCTTGGAGAACCCGGAGGCCAGCGCGCCCGCATCCAGCTTGGAATCCCACTTTTCGGTGTCCACGGTGGTACGGGTGGCCGAACGCTCGCCGAAGGTATCGCGGCGCACCTTGTTCAAGGTCCAGCCGTCGGCCGTGTGCTCGACCGTGCCGGCATGGGTCACCGACGCAATGTTGCCGTCCGGTGCGATCTGGTAAAGGCGCACGTCGCTGAGCACCAGCCGCGTGCCGCCGCCGGGCAGCAGCTGCTCTTCGCCACTGGTTGCGGTAAGGAAGGTGTCGCCTTCACGTACCCAGATGCCCGCGTACCGCGACGCAGACAGGTTCTGCCCCGACTTCGCACTGGCCCGGATGCTGTCGGAACGGTTCTGCGCCCACGGTGCCAGCGTCTCGCCGTTCACCACCATCACCGCCGTCATCAGCGACAACGCGATCGCCACCGAGGCACTGAGCCGCTTGCGCGACAGCCCCAGCGCGCGCAGCGCGGTGAGCTCGGACGTGGCGGCCATCTGGCCCAGCCCCATCAGCGCACCGATCACCGCTGCGGTCGGGAAGAAGGTGTAGGCCCGGCGCGGCACGGTATACAGCACCGAGGCCGCCGCATGGCCGAGCGTATAGCCGCCCTTGCCCACGTCCTTGAACTCGCCGGAGAACGCCATCACCACGTCCAGGCCGACCAGCACGGCCCAGGTCAACAGCACCGTGCCGAACACCGCCCGGCCCAGGTAGAAATCAAACCGCATCGGGTGGAGCTTCATGCGGTCCTCCGCGGGCGCGAGAGCTTGCCGTCGCGCAGGTACATCCAGATGGCCAGCGCCAGCAACGGCAGGCTCAACCACCACAACCCCACTGTCGCCGGCACCTTGCCGTCCGCGATCCAACGGGTACCAATGAACATCAGGTTCATGCCGACCATGTAGGCAAGGAAGGCGAACATCATCCTGCCGTACCGCTGCTGGCGCGGCGAACTGCGCGCAAGCGGCAGGGTCATCAACGCAAACGCCAGGGCGATCAGCGGAGGGGTGATGCGCGAGTGCAGCTGCGCCTGGGCTTCCGGCCGGGGGTCGCCGAACAACCGGCCGGTCGGCAGCAGCTCGGGGTCGTTTTCGTCGCGGGTGATGGCGCCATCGGGCAGCGCAACGTCGTTGCGGACGAAGGTCATCAGCCGGTAATCCAGCGCGCCGTTGGCCGGGCCCTCGATCTGGTGGCCGTCATTGAGCTGCAGGTAGCGCTGGCGGTCGCCCTCGAAGAACATCTTGCCGGTCGCGGCCGACATCACCTCGATACGGTCGCCGCGGCTGCGCTGGACGAAGATCCGCCCCAGCCCGCTGCCGTCGGCCGAGACCGAGGACAGGTAGACCACCCCCCCATTGGACAGCATGGTGAACTTGCCCGACTCCAGCCCGGCCATGACCAGGCTCTTGTTGGCGTCTTCAACCATCTGCTCACTGGTCCGGTCGGCCCACGGGCCCAGCCACAGCGAGCACAGGGCGATCAGCCCGACCACCGGCAGCACCAGCATCAGCACCGGCCGCAGCAGCCGCCTGGGGCCCACGCCAATGGCGGTCAGCACCGCCATTTCCGAATCCCGGTACAGCCGCGCCGTGGCCAGCAGCAGGCCCAGCATCAGCGCCAGCGGCAGGATCAGCGGCATGTAGACGATGAACTGCAGGCCCAGCTGGGAGAACAGCAGGCGGGCAGGCAGGCGGCCGTCGGCGATGTTGCCGAGGATGTCCACCAGCACGCCGCCCACGCTTACTACCAGCAATACGATCAGGGTGGCCAGAAAACTCTGGACGAAATCACGCAGGAGATAGCGATCGAGCTTCGACATGGGGCGGTGGTTTAAACTCTCGGATTCGTTCGCGTGGCTGCCCAGTCTACTGACGGGACGTAAACAGCTCGCGATTGTACGTTTTTGCCAACGGAATCTGATCAATGGCCCTGGAATTCACCCTGAACCACGCTGTCCCGGCCTCGGCCGAGGTCGACTGCGTCATCGTTGGCGCCTATGCCGACCAGACCCTGAGCCCGGCGGCACAGGCCCTGGACGCCGCGTCGGGCGGCCGTCTGACCGCCCTGGTCGCCCGCGGCGATGTCAGCGGCAAGACCGGCGCCACCACCCTGCTGCATGACGTGCCCGGCGTGAAGGCCCCGCGCGTGCTGGTGGTCGGGCTGGGCGAGCCGGCCAAGTTCGGCGTGCCGCAGTACCTCAAGGCGGTGGGCGATGCCAGCCGCGCGCTGAAGACCGGGGTCATCCGCCATGCGCTGTTCACCCTGGCCGAGATCGAGGTCAAGGGCCGCGATGCCGCCTGGAACATCCGCCAGGCCGTGATCAGCGCCGACCACGCCGCTTATCGGTACACCGCCACCCTGGGCACCAAGAAGGCCGAGGCCCCGGGCCTGGCCACGTTGGCCATCGCCGGCACCGACAGCCAGGCGCTGACCCAGGGCCAGGCCATCGCCGCCGGCGTGCAGCATGCCCGCGAGCTGGGCAACCTGCCGCCGAACCTGTGCACCCCGGCCTACTTGGCCGAATCCTCGGTGGCCTTCGCCCAGGCCCATGCCGGTGCCGAAGCGGAGATCCTGGACGAGACCCAGATGGAAGCGCTCGGCATGGGTTCGCTGCTGGCCGTGGCCCGTGGCTCGGCCAACCGCCCGCGCCTGGTGGTGCTGAAGTGGAACAACGGCGGCGACGCCAAGCCGTACGTGCTGGTCGGCAAGGGCATCACCTTCGATACCGGCGGCGTGAACCTGAAGACCCAGGGCGGCATCGAAGAGATGAAGTACGACATGTGCGGTGGCGCCAATGTCATCGGCACCTTCGTCGCGGCGGTCACCGCCAAGCTCCCACTGAACCTGGTGGTGGTCGTCCCGGCGGTGGAGAACGCCATCGACGGCAACGCTTACCGCCCGTCCGACGTGATCACCTCGATGTCGGGCAAGACCATTGAAGTGGGCAACACCGACGCCGAAGGCCGCCTGATCCTGTGCGACGCGCTGACTTACGCGCAGCGCTTCGAGCCGGCCGCACTGGTCGACGTGGCCACCCTGACCGGTGCCTGCCTGGTCGCCCTGGGCCACCAGACCGCCGGCCTGATGACCAAGCACGACGACCTGGCCAATGAGCTGCTGGCCGCCGGCGAACACGTGTTCGACCGCGCCTGGCGCCTGCCGCTGTGGGACGAATACCAGCCGATGCTGGATTCCAGCTTCGCCGACGTCTACAACATCGGCGGCCGCTGGGCCGGCGCGATCACCGCCGGCTGCTTCCTGTCGCGCTTCACCGAAGGCCAGCGCTGGGCGCACCTGGACATCGCCGGCGTGGCCAGCGACGAAGGCAAGCGCGGCATGGCCACCGGCCGCCCGGTCGGCCTGCTGACCCAGTGGCTGCTCGACCAGGTCGGCCGCGCCCATGTCGCGGGCTGATTTCTACCTGATCGCCAAGCCGCGGTTCCTGACCGAACCGCTGCGCCTGGTCTGCGAACTGGCCCGCAAGGCCAACGACGCCGGGCTGTCCACCCTGGTGCTGGCGCGCGACCAGGCCCAGGCCGAGGAACTGGACGAGCTGTTGTGGTCATTCGATGACGATGCCTACATCCCGCACCAGATCGCCGGCGAAGACGCGGACGAGGAAGAAGCGCTGGTGCTGATCGCCGCGCCGGGTACCGATGCCGCCTCGCGCCCGCTGGTGATCAACCTGCGCGACGACCCCTACCTGGGCGCCTGCGACCGGGTGCTGGAAGTGGTGCCGGCCGACCCCGAAGCCCGCGAGCCGCTGCGCGAGCGCTGGCGCCAGTATAAGGCGCTGGATTTCGACCTGAACAAGTACGACATGTAAGCCCGGCCCGGCACCCTTGATCGGTGCCGCCGGTGCCCTGATCCTTTACCGATTGCCTCCTGGTTGCCCCCGCATGACCCAACTTGCCTCCAGCTACGACCCCAAGACCTTCGAAACGGAGCTGTACGACTCCTGGGAGAAGGCCGGGCACTTCAAGCCGTCCGGCAAGGGCGAGCCGTACACCATCCTGCTGCCGCCGCCGAACGTGACCGGCACGCTGCACATGGGCCATGCCTTCCAGCAGACCCTGATGGATGCGCTGGTGCGCTACCACCGCATGCGCGGCTACGACACGTTGTGGCAGGTGGGTACCGACCACGCCGGCATCGCCACCGAAATGGTGGTGTCGCGCAACCTGGCGCTGGCCGGCAACGGCGAGAGCCGCGATTCGCTGGGCCGCGACGGGTTCATCGAAAAGGTATGGGAATGGAAGGCGCAGTCGGGCGACATCATCGAACGCCAGATGCGCCGCATGGGCACCTCGGCGGACTGGTCGCGCAGCACCTTCACCATGGACCCGCAGCCGTCCGAAGCGGTGGTCGAGGCGTTCCTGCGCTGGCATGAGCAGGGCCTGATCTACCGTGGCCAGCGCCTGGTCAACTGGGACCCGGTGCTGAAGACCGCCATTTCCGACCTGGAAGTGGAAAGCGTGGAGGAAGACGGCTTCCTGTGGTCGATCGCCTACGCGCTGGAAGACGGCGCCAGCTACGAGCATGTCGAGCGCGACGCCGACGGCAACGAGACCCTGCGCGAAACCCGCCCGTATCTCGTTGTCGCCACCACCCGCCCGGAAACCCTGCTGGGCGATACGGCGGTGATGGTGCACCCGGAAGACGAGCGCTACGCGCACCTGATCGGCCGCAGCGTCACCCTGCCGCTGACCGGGCGCAGCGTGCCGGTGATCGCCGATGACTATGTCGACCGCGCGTTCGGTACCGGCGTGGTCAAGGTCACCCCGGCGCACGACTTCAACGACTACCAGGTCGGCCTGCGCCACAACCTGCCGATGATCAACCTGTTCACCCCGGTGGCGGCGATCAACGACAACGCCCCGGAAAAGTACCGCGGGCTGGACCGCTACGAAGCGCGCAAGGTGATCCTGGCCGAACTGGAAGAACAGGGCATCCTGGTCGAGACCAAGGCGCACAAGCTGCAGGTGCCGCGCGGCGACCGCACCCAGCAGGTGATCGAGCCCTACCTGACCGACCAGTGGTTCGTGAAGATGGACGCGCTGGCCCAGCGCGGCCTGGAACTGGTCGAAAACGGGTCCATCCAGTTCGTCCCGGCCAACTGGATCAACACGTACCGCCACTGGATGGAAAACATCCAGGACTGGTGCATCAGCCGCCAGCTGTGGTGGGGCCACCGCATTCCGGCGTGGTTCGACGCGGCCGGCACCTGCTACGTGGGCCGCGATGAAGCAGACGCGCGCGCGCGCGCCGGGCTGGGGGCCGATGTGGTGCTCACCCAGGACAGCGACGTGCTGGAAACCTGGTTCTCCTCGCAGCTGTGGCCGTTCTCCACCTTGGGCTGGCCGAACGAACAGGCGATGGCCGAGCGCGGTTTCGAGCGCTACCTGCCGTCGTCGGTGCTGATCACCGGGTTCGACATCATCTTCTTCTGGGTGGCCCGCATGATCATGGCCACCGACAGCTTCACCGGCAAGATCCCGTTCAAGGACGTCTACATCACCGGCCTGATCCGCGATGCGCAGGGCCAGAAGATGTCCAAGTCCAAGGGCAACGTGCTCGACCCGCTGGACATCATCGACGGCATCTCCATCGACGACCTGGTCGCCAAGCGCACCACCGGGCTGATGAAGCCCAAGGACGCGCCGAAGATCGAGAAGCAGACCCGCAAGGATTTCCCGGACGGCATCATCGCCCACGGTGCCGATGCGCTGCGCTTCACCATCGCCGCGCTGGCCACCCACGGCCGCGACATCAAGTTCGACATGAGCCGCGCCGAGGGCTACAAGAACTTCTGCAACAAGCTGTGGAACGCCAGCCGCTTCACCCTGATGAACACCGAAGGCGCGCAGTTCAACGGCGTGCCGCAGCCGCGCACCGATGCCGAGCGCTGGATCCTGGCGCGCCTCGCGGCGGTGTCGGCCGAGGCGCAGGCGCATTACGCCAACTACCGCTTCGACCTGCTGGCGCAGGCGCTGTACGAGTTTGCCTGGAACGAATTCTGCGACTGGTTCCTGGAGCTGACCAAGCCGGCGCTCAACGGCGACAACGCCGAGGACGCGGCCAGCACCCGCCACACCCTGCTGTACGTGCTGGAAGCGCTGCTGCGCCTGCTGCACCCGTTGACCCCGTTCGTGACCGAACAGCTGTGGCGCCAGGTGGCGCCGCGCCTGGGTCTGGACGGTGACACCATCTCGCTGCGCGCCTATCCCACCGCGGAGGAGTTCGCCGGCGATTACGCGCGTGCCGAGGCCGACGTGGAGTGGTTGAAGTCGATGGTCAGCGCGCTCCGCCGCGTGCGCAGCGAACTGAACGTGCCGCCGGCCAAGCAGGTGAGCCTGCTGCTGCAGGGTGGCAGCGAGGACGACCGCAACCGCGTGGCCCGCTTCACCTCGTCGCTGTCGTTCCTGCTGAAGCTGGAACGCATCGAATGGCTGGCCGCCGTTGCGGAAACGCCGCCGGCCGCCACCGCGATCGTGGGCGAGCTGAAGCTGCTGGTCCCGCTGGAAGGCCTGGTCGACCTGGGCGCCGAGCGCGCCCGGTTGGACAAGGAAATCGCGCGGGTGGAGGCGGAGAAGGAAAAGAGCGCCACGAAGCTGTCCAAGTTCACCGACAAGGTGCCGGCGGCGGTGATCGAGCAGGAGCGCGTGCGCCTGGTCGACTGGACCGCGCAGCTCGAAGGCCTGGTCGCGCAGCGCGCGAAGCTGTAACGGGTTGGAGCGTGGCGACCAACGGTCGCCACCTACCGGGAATCGCAGCCACGCAGGGCGTGGCTGCCTTTACAACGGCGGCATCGTCTGGATGTCGTCGTCGACCAGTTCGATCGCCATCACCAGCGCATCTTCGCGCCCATCACGGGCCGGGTAATAGCGTGGGCGCCGGCCGATCTCGTTGAAGCCTTCGCTGTGGTACAGCGCCACCGCCGGAGTGTTGGACGGGCGCACTTCCAGGAACACCCGGTGCGCGCCATGGTCGCGCGCCAGCTTCACCAGCGCGCGGAACAGCCGCCGGCCCAGGCCACGGGTCTGGCAGGCCGGATCGATGCAGACATTGAGCACGTGCGCCTCATCGGCAGCGATGCTCAGCACTCCATAGCCCACCAGCACGCCGTCGTCGTCCAGCGCCAAGGCCGGATAACCGGCGCGCAGGCAATCGACGAAGATGCCGCGTGTCCACGGGAACGGGTAGCCGCGCAGCTCGATTTCCATCACCGCATCCAGGTCGACTTCGCGCAGCGCGCGCAGCGACATCGGCCGCGGCGAACTGACCGCGCTCACCCGCGGCCCCGCTTGCGCAGTGCCCTCAACTGCGGCCACAGCGCGCGCTTGGCGGCGGCATTGCCGCGCAGTTCGTCCAGGTTCCAGCCGGCCATCAGCGCCTGGGTGTCCGGATCATTGGGGTTGCAGCCCGAAGCGCGCAGCAGCGCGATCTGCAGCGGCGGCGGCATACGGACGGCGGGACGGCGGGTACCGGCGCGCACGGGCGCGGCAGGCGCTTCGGCAGCGGGCGCGGTGCGGCGCCGGGGGGCGGGAGCATCGTCGCTGGGCGCGTTGCCGCGCGCTGGCGGGGGTGCGTCTTCCATGCGCGACGGTGCGTCGCGCCGTGGGGCGGGCGGGAGTGCCTGGTCGGCGGCGGGTGCCGCGGCGAGTTCGATCTGCGCGTCTGGCGCCGGTTCAACATTGCCGTCCACGAACACCGTGTAGCCCATCGCCTGCAGCCAGGACTGCTGCGCCGGGGTCCACAGTGACGGGTCGGCCGGGCTGCTCACGCGCCGGGCTCGGCCGTCTTGCGGGTGCGCTGCCACAGCCAGCTGACCGGCCCGGACAGCGCATAGATCACGCCGACCGCGAACAGCACGCGCGGCAGGTCGATGACCATGATGGCAATGGCGATCGGCACCAGCGCCAGTGCCAGGAACGGCACGCGATCGGCACGCGGGCCTTTCTCGCCGCTGCCCTTGAAGCTCCAGAAACGGATCCGGCTCACCATCAGCAGCGCTGCCACCAGGGTCACGGCCAGCGCCACGTAGCGCAGCTCATTGCCATCCCAGCCCAGCTGGCCATCGGCAAACGCCCACACGAACGACATCATCAGCCCCGCCGCGGCCGGGCTGGCCAGGCCGATGAACCAGCGCTTGTCGACCACGCTGACCTGCGTATTGAAGCGGGCCAGGCGCAGCGCCGCGCATGCGGCATACAGGAACGCCACCGCCCAGCCGACCCGGCCGAGGACGGGATCGTCGAACTTCAGCCACGACAGCGACCAGTGGTACATCACCAGCGCCGGGGCCATGCCGAAGCTGACCAGGTCGGCCAGCGAGTCATACTGCACGCCGAACTCGCTGCTGGTCCCGGTCAGGCGCGCCACCCGGCCATCCAGGCCGTCCATCACCGCCGCCACGAACACGGCGATGGCGGCATTGACGAAATCGCCGTTGGCCGCCGCGATGATCGCGTAGAACCCGGCGAACAGGCCGGCGGTAGTGAACAGGTTGGGCAGCAAATAGATGCTGCGCGAGCGCGGCGGGGGTTTCATCTGATCCATGCCCGCCAGTTTAGTGGCTGCGGCCCGGTTTGGGGGGAGGCTTGCCAGCACGGGGCGGGAATGCTGCAATCGCGCCTCTGTCCCCCGCTGCCCGGAGTTGCCATGCGTGCCCTGCCCCTCGTGTGCTGCCTGCTGCTGCTTGCCAGCGCTTCGGCCAGCGCCGGAACCGTCTACAAATGGAAGGACGCCAACGGCGTGACCCAGTATTCGGAGAAGCCGCCCACCGGCCAGAAGGCCGAAGAGCGCAAGATCCAGACCCGTGACCCGGCCGGCCGCACTGCGGCAGCCGAGCCCGCTGCCGCCGAATCGGCCGACTGCACCACCGCCCGCACCAACCTGTCCCTGCTCAACGGCAAGGGCGCGGTGCTGCAGGACACCAATGGCGACGGCAAGCCGGATACCCCGCTGGATGACGGCCAGCGCGAAGCGCAGAAGACCTTGGCCGAAGCCGGCATCAAGGCGTATTGCAAGCCTGCGGCCTGACCGGTCTCCCCCCGACCAACGGTCGGGGGCTACCGAGGGGGGGCGGTGGAATTGCGGCGGATTGGGCACGTCGCCGGCCGGGCTGGCAGAATATTGCCTCCCAGCCGTTCAGCGAAGCCGACGATGCGCCTCTCCCAGTTCCACCTGCACACCACCAAGGAAACCCCCGGCGACGCCGAGCTGACCAGCCACCGGCTGATGCTGCGCGCGGGCATGATCCGCAAGCTCGCCTCGGGGCTGTATATCTGGTCGCCGCTGGGCCTGCGCGTGCTGCGCAAGGTCGAGCGCATCGTGCGCGAGGAAATGGAGCGTGCCGGCGCCATTGAATTCCAGGTGCCGACGATCCAGCCCAAGGACCTGTGGGAGGCCACCGGGCGCTGGGAAAAGTTCGGCCCGCAGCTGCTCAAGATCAAGGACCGCAAGGAGCAGGTGTTCTGCTACAGCCCCACCGCTGAAGAGGCCGCCGCCGATTTCGCGCGCCAGGAGCTGAACAGCTACAAGCAGCTGCCGGTGAATTTCTTCCAGATCCAGACCAAGTTCCGCGACGAGATCCGCCCGCGCTTTGGCGTGATGCGCGCGCGCGAGTTCCTGATGAAGGATGCCTATTCCTTCCACCTGGACGACGCCTGCCTGGTACGCGAGTACGAGAACATGAAGGCGGCGTACGCCCGCGTGTTCACCCGCCTGGGCCTGGACTTCCGCATGGTGCAGGCCGACTCCGGCGCGATCGGCGGCGACGCCTCGCAGGAATTCCACGTCATCGCTGATTCCGGCGAAGACGCGCTGGTGTTCTCCACCGGCTCCGATTACGCGGCCAACATGGAAGCCGCCGTCGCCGCTGCCCCGGGCCCGCGCCCGGCCGCCAGCGAAGCGCTGCGCAAGGTCGACACCCCCACCCAGAAAACCTGCGAGGCGGTCGCCGCCCTGCTCGGCCTGGGCCTGGAGCGTACCGTCAAATCGATCGCGATCATGACCGAAGCCGGCTTCGTGCTGGCGCTGGTGCGCGGCGACCACGACGTCAACGAAATCAAGCTGGGCAAGGTCCAGGGCCTGCAGGGCTACCGCATGGCCGGTGAGGCGGAAATCGCCACGCACCTCGGCAGCGAACCGGGCTTCCTGGGCCCCCTCAACCCGGCCAAGCCGATCCGCATCGTGGCCGATCGCGACGTTGCTGCGATGGCCGACTTCGTCATCGGCGCCAACGAAGCCGGTTTCCATATTGCCGGCGTCAACTGGGGCCGTGACCTGCCCGAGCCGGAAGTGGCCGACATCCGCAATGCGAAGGAAGGCGACCGTGCCGCCGATGGTGGCGAACTGCGCGTGGCGCGCGGCATCGAAGTGGGCCACGTGTTCCAGCTGGGCCGCCAGTATGCGCAGGCGTTGAATGCCACCGTGCTGGACGAAAACGGCAAGGCCGCGGTGATGGCGATGGGCTGTTACGGCATCGGCATCTCGCGCATCGTTGCCGCGGCGATCGAACAGAACCATGACGATGCCGGCATTATCTGGCCCGACGCGATGGCGCCGTGGCAGGTGGTGGTGTGCGTGATCAACCCCAAGCAGGACGACGCCGTGGCCAGTGCCGCTGCCGAACTGCTGGCCGAGCTGCAGGCCGCCGGCCTGGATGCCGCACTGGACGACCGCGGGCTGCGCCCGGGGTCGATGTTCGCCGACATGGAACTGATCGGCGTGCCGCACCGGGTGGTGGTGTCCGAACGCGGCCTGGCCGCCGGTACGTTCGAGTACCGCGCGCGCAGTGCCAGCGAAGCGGAGAGCCTGGACCGCGACGCGCTGATGGCCAAGCTGACGAAGTGATGACAGTGCCGGGTGGGATATCCCGGCATTTTATTGTCCCGTTTCCATTGATTATTTCTGCGCGCTGTGCATCTTAGAAATGAGAATGTATGCTGTTGCCGCGCCAAGGACTGGCTCAACCCCGTCCTTCTATTTTTAGATTCCGGAGCAGTTGATGAGTATTGACCTGAGTGGTTTGTCCGCCAAAGAGCTGGGCGCCCTGATCAAGAACGCCAAGAAGCAGCAGACGATCGTCGCCAAGCGCCCGGCCATCACCAAGGTCCGCGCACAGCTGACCAAGTTGGCCAAGGCAAACGGATACACCCTGGAAGAAGTGGCGGGCGTTGCCGCTCCCACCCGCGGCCGCGCCAGCAAGGCCGCAGGCGCAGCACCGGCCAAGGCCGTGCGCAAGCTGGGCAAGGTTGCCCCGAAGTACCGTAACCCGGCCAACCCGAAGGAAACCTGGACCGGACGCGGCAAGCAGCCGCGCTGGCTGGCCGCGCACACCACCAAGGGCAAGAAGCTGGAAGATTTCCTGATCAAGAAGTAAGCGATGCGCCGATGGCGCGCGCATTGAAACGCCGGCCGGGATGGCTGGCGTTTTTTTTTGGGCTATGTGCGCAGGGTAATGGCGTTGACACGCATGGCGTGTCACTACGACTCTCGGAAACTCTCAGAAACTCACAGATTCTTTCGCGCCGGCACCAGCAGGTTGCCGAACAATAATCCCGCCACGAGTGCCATTACCACGTTGAGCACGGTCATCAGTACGGTCTGGCCGGCACTCATGTCCTGCTGCTGCACCAACGTGAGCACGCCGCGCAGGCTGGTGCTGCCGGGCACCAGCATGATGATGCCGGGCAGGCGGATGATTGCGCCCGGTCGCTGCACCAGGCGGCCGAACAGGTTGCCTGCGGCGGTCATCACCATCGCCGACATGAAGATGCCGGCCGGCAGGCCCCACGCCTGGCCGGCAAACTTGGAGATCGCATAGCCGGCCACCGAGGCCGCGATCACCCACGGGTAATCGCGGCGGTGGGCCTTGAACAGCATCGCGAACGCGAACGCCGCGATCAGCAGCGCGCTCCATTCCACCCAGTCGGCCTGCGGGCGCGATGCGCGCACCACCGGGTCCAGCCCGATGATGCCCGACAGCGTCACCGCGATCACCGCGCCGACGGTGAGCTTGAGGATGGTGGTGATGGCGCCGGCAAACCGCGCGGTGCCCGATACCCAGTGCTGGCTGGCCAGTTCGTTGACCGCGTTGGTGAGCGACATGCCGGGCAGCATCACCACCAGCGAGGCGATGATGACGGTATTGAGGTTGAGCGCGCCCACGAACGAGGCCACCAGCGCCGCCACCGTACCGGCCAGCAGTGCCGCCAATGCCTCGCTGGCTTCGCGGCTGGCCGGGCGGCGGTCGGTGACCAGCGTCATCAGCCCGATCAGCAACCCGATCACCCCGGCGGTGGCGATATCCAGCCACGGCAGTTTCCACAACCCCGCCACGCCGGCCGCGCCCAGGCTGTAGGACAGGATCATGCGGATCTTGCCGCGCCGGCCCGGGTCCTTGTCCAGCTGCCGCAGTGCGGTATGGCCCTGGGCGATGCTCATGGTGCCGTTGGCGACCGCTTCGGTGATCTGGTCGGCGATGCTGAGCTTGTGCAGGTCGTTTTCGCCCGGTGCCAGCCGGATCACGCGCGTGATGTCCGATGAACCGATGGCCTTGGTCGGGTCGCTGAAGCTCAGGATCAGCCCGGTCGGGTTCGACCACGGCTCGCAGTCCAGGTCCAGCCGCTGCGACAGCGCAACCACCGCCGCCTCCAGCCGCTGGGCGGTGGTGCCGTAGCTGTGCAGCCGTCCGGCGATCTCGGATACGAAGGCCACCCGCTGTGCGTAGGTGGCCGGAGGGGTGGCAATGGCGGGTGCGTCGGCAGACATGCGGCGTAGTATTACCCGATGTCGGGGCGCGCACACACTTGGCATCCACGCAGAAAGGTTATGCTGCGTGGAGGACGCCCCATGACGCCAGACCAGACCCCCAAACTTGAACAGGATCCACAGGACCCCGGTCTCATCCGGTTGTCCGGGCAGTGGACCTTGCGCACCGCGCTGGACGCGGCCGAAGTGCTGCGCGCGGCACCGGAAAAGGTCACCGGCATCGATGCCAGCGGCATCACCCAGCTGGATTCGGCTGGCGTGCTGCAGGTACTGCGCGTGGCCCATCGTGCCGACCTGGCCGAGGATGCACTGACCTTCCGCGAGGACCACCGCGCGCTGGTGTGCACCATCGAAGAAGTGGCCGACGACCGCCCCAAGGCCAAGCGCGACTTCGGCGTGCTGGCCGCGCTGGAGCGGCTGGGCCGCAGCGTGCATGCCACCGGCCACAACATCGTGGCGCTGGCCAGCTTCCTGGGCGAGAACCTGGTCAAGGGCGGCCGCCTGCTGCGCGAGCCGCGCCGTTTCCGACTGACCGCCACCGTGCACCACATGGAGCAGGTGGGGCTGGATGCGGTGCCGCTGGTGGCGCTGCTGTCCTACCTGGTGGGTGCGGTGATCGCGTTCCTGGGCTCGACCATCCTGCGCGACTTCGGCGCCGAGATCTACGTGGTGGAGCTGGTCAGCATCGCCTTCCTGCGCGAATTCGCGGTGCTGCTTACCGCGATCGTGCTGGCCGGCCGCACCGCCAGCGCGTTCACCGCGCAGATCGGCTCGATGAAGGCGCGCGAGGAAATCGACGCCATCCAGACCCTGGGCCTGGACCCGGTCGACCTGCTGGTGCTGCCGCGCCTGATCGCGCTGCTGATCACCCTGCCGCTGCTGACCTTCGTGGCGATGATCGCCGGCCTGGCCGGTGGCGTCACCGTGGGCGCGTTCGACCTGGATATTCCGCCGCAGATGTACCTGGCGCGCCTGCACGACACCATTGAAGTGCGGCACATGCTGGTGGGCCTGTCCAAAGCGCCGGTGTTCGCCGCCGTGATCGGCCTGATCGGCTGCCTGGAAGGGCTGAAGGTGGAAGGCACCGCGCAGTCGGTGGGTGAGCGCACCACCTCCAGCGTGGTGCAGACCATCTCGCTGGTGATCATCATCGACGCGTTCGCCGCGTTGTGGTTCATGCACATGGATTGGTGATGACGACCACAGCCGCCCCTGATGAAGACACCCGCGTGGACCTGGCCGATGAAGACGGCCTGGCGATCCGCGTGCGTGGGCTGACCAACCGCTTCGGCAGCCAGACCGTGCATGACGGGCTGGACCTGGACGTGCGCCGCGGCGAGATCCTCGGCGTGGTGGGCGGTTCGGGTACCGGCAAGTCGGTGCTGATGCGCAGCATCCTGGGCCTGCGCCATCCCGATGCCGGCGAGATCGAGGTGCTGGGCGTGGATGCGCGCTCGGACAACCGCGCCGACCGCCTGCACATCGAACGCAACACCGGCGTGCTGTTCCAGGATGGCGCACTGTTCTCGTCCATGACCGTGGGCGAGAACGTGCAGGTGCCGCTGAAGGAACACCACGGCGAACTGCCCGAGCGCTGGCACTACGAACTGGCGCTGCTGAAGGTGAAGCTGGCCGGCCTGCCCGCTGACGCGATCAACAAGCTGCCCTCGCAGCTCTCCGGCGGCATGCGCAAGCGCGCCGGCCTGGCCCGCGCGCTGGCGCTGGACCCGCCGCTGCTGTTCCTGGACGAGCCCACCGCCGGGCTGGACCCGATCGGCGCGGCCGCCTTCGACCGCCTGATCAAGACCCTGCAGGAAGCGCTGGGCCTGACCGTGCTGCTGATCACCCATGACCTGGACACCCTGTATGCGATCTGCGACCGGGTGGCGGTGCTGGCCGACCACAAGGTGATCGCCAACGCACCGTTGCATGAGATCGAACAACTGGAGCATCCGTGGATCCAGGAATATTTCCACGGACCGCGTGCGCGTGCTGCACGCGCCGCCAAGCAGAAGAGCGAGTAAGCCATGGAAACCAAAGCCAATTACGTACTGATCGGCGCGTTCACCCTGATCGTGGGGCTGGCATTGCTGGCCTTCGGCCTCTGGGCGGCCAAGTACTCCTCCGACCGCACCTGGACCGAATACCGGGTGGTGTTCCGAGAGGCGGTCACCGGCCTGTCGGTGGGCAGCCCGGTGCAGTACAACGGCATCGCGGTCGGCTCGATCACCGAACTGAACCTGGTGCCGGATGACCCGCGCCAGGTGGTCGCGCGGATCCGCCTGAACTCCAACACGCCGGTCAAGACCGACACCCGCGCCAAGCTGGCCATCACCAGCCTGACCGGGCCGTCGATCATCCAGCTCAGCGGCGGCACGCCGCAGGCGCAGGCGCTGACCGCGGTGAACAAGGACCCGGCGCCGATCATCCCGACCACGCCATCGGCGCTGCAGAACATCACCGACGTGGCCAACCGCATCGTCGAGCGCATGGACCAGGTGCTGAGCGACCGCAACGTGGCCAGCATCAATGCCACCCTGGCCAACCTGGAAACCATCAGCGGCGGCCTGGCCGACCGCGACCAGGGCACCCAGGCGCTGCTGCTCAGCGCGCGCGATGCCGCGCGCAGCCTGGACAGCACGCTGAAGACCACCAACGGCACCATCCAGCGCCTGGACACCAACCTGGTGCAACAGTTGCCGCCGATCCTGGACAAGCTGGAAACCACCCTGACCAAGCTCGATTCGGCGGCCGGCAGTGCCGATTCGATCCTCGGCGAGAACCGCGCGGCCATCAACAGCTTCGCCAACGATGGCCTGGCCCAGCTCGGGCCGACGTTGACCGAGCTGCGCGGGCTGATCCGCGACCTGCGCCGGGTCAGCGACAAACTCGACAACAACCCGGCCCGCTACCTGCTGGGCCGCGACGCGCCGAAGGAGTTCGAACCCAAATGAGCCGCTTCCCTCTCCTGCCCGCCTCCCTGCCCCGCCTGCTGTTGCCGGCGGCACTGATGATCGCGCTGGGCGCCTGCTCGTCGTTGCTGGGCGGCGGCGAGCGCAGCCAGGTCACCATCTACTCGCCCGTGGTGAAGATCCAGCCCGACCCGTCCTGGCCGAAGGTCGACTGGGCGCTGGTGCTGGTCAAGCCGACCGCCGCGCGCGTGGTCGACAGCCCGCGCATCAACGTGCGGCCGAACCCGGGCGAGCTTGAGGTCTACAAGGGCGTGAGCTGGGCGCAGCCGGCCACCGACATGGTCGACGACGCGCTGGTGCGCGCGTTCGAGGATTCCGGCCGCATCACCGGCGTGGCGCGTGCCACCACCGGCATCCGCGCCGACTACAAGCTGGCGTTGGATGTACGCCGTTTCGAATCCGATTACCGCGGCCAGCCGACCCCGACCGCCTTCATCGAGATCAACGCCAAGCTGATCCACGTGATCGACCAGCGCGTGGTCGCCGATCGCACGTTCCGCCAGGAGCAGCCGGTAGGCAGCACCGCCACCGGCGATGTCGCCCGGGCGCTCGAGCAGGGCCTCCAGGCGGTCACCACCGAACTGGTCGGGTGGACCCTCACCACCGGCCAGGCCGACAGCAAGACGGCCGCAGTCATCCCGACGCGGTTGCGTTGATCCAACGGAACGTGAGGTTGATGCGCTCGGCCAAGGGCCGGGCGCTTTTTGGCAGGGCGTGCTGATAGAAGGTCTGCGTGCGCCCGCCCATCACCAGCAGGTCGCCATGACCCAGGGTGACCTCCGCCTTGCGCGCGTGGTCGTCGCGCCGGCGCAGCAGGAACCGGCGGGCGGCGCCGAGGCTGAGCGAGGCGATCACCGGCGTGGGTCCCAGTTCGGGTTCATTGTCGCTGTGCCAGCCCATGCCGTCGTCGTTGTCGCGGTAGCAGTTGAGCAGCACGCTGTTGAATGGCTGGCCGCAGAAACTGCCCAACGCATCGCGGAGTGGGACCAGGGCGGGATGCCAGGCGTGCGGCACGAACTCGGTCCCCGAATAGCGGTAACGGGCCGCCGGGTCACCCATCCAGCAGCTCAGCCGTGGTGAATCCACCCGCCTGCCGAACATTTTGATCCTGTGCACCTCCCACGGCACCTCGCCGCGCAGCTGGCGCTGCAGCGCATCGGCGGCAGGTGCGGCCAACCAATGGCGGTGCCAGCGCACCTGGGCATCGGGAAGATGGAGGTCCATGGCGGCACGCTAGCATGGCCCGGATCGCGCCGCATGCGCCGCACCGGCCTCGGCTACACTCGACGGCTGTTGATCGCCAGGGGGGCGATGTCGATGTTCCAGAGATGGATTGCAGCCGTGGTTCTGCTTGTCGGGGTGGTGTCGGTCGTGCCCGTACGCGCCGATGAACACGCCGAGCGGGCGGAGGTAATGACGATGGTCGGCGCGCTGATGGAAGCCCGCGACTTCGAGACGTTGGAAGCATTGGCCGAGCAATATCGCAGCACCGAAGCACGTACCGGCAGTGGCGTCTTCATGCTGACCCAGTACTACGACGGCGTGTCGAACTACTTCAACACCCGCGATAGGGACGCTGTCATCTGGAACGACCGCGCCGCGCTGGCGGAGGCATGGTGGAACGCCTATCCGGATTCGCCGACGCCGCGCCTGGTTACCGCGCAGCTGCTGGCCAACACCGCTTGGAGCTACCGCGGCGGCGGCTACGTCCGAACCGTGCCGCCTGACCGCTGGGAAGCGTTCCGTCGGCAGAATGCCGAAGCCTTCGCGTTCATCAGCAAGCAGAAATCGGTTGCCGCGCGCGATCCCTACTGGTACGAGCTGACGCTGCGACTGGGGCAGCGCGACAGCATGGATGATGCGACCTACATGGCGATCTTCGATGAGGCCGTGGCACGGTATCCGCGCTTTTACCCGCTTTACTTCGGCGCCGTGAACAACTTCTCTCCCAAATGGGGTGGCAGTGCCGAAGCCATCGAGTCCTTTGCACGGCACGCGCTGAAGAAGGTCCGCCGCAAGGACCGCGCCGCCCTGTACACGCGGATCTACTGGGTAGCGTCGCAGAACCAGTACGGGAGCGATCTGTTCACCGACTCCTACGTGGACTGGCCACTGATGCGCCGGGGCATCGACGATGTGCTGGCCCGGTATCCCACCGACTGGAACCTGCAGAACTTCGCCTTCTTCGCCTGCCGCGCGCTGGACAAGCCCAAGACCCGGGAGCTGATGGGCCGGATCACGGCGCCGCCGGACGGCAAGGCCTGGGAGAGCGTGGAGGCGTACGAAAAATGCAGGGAATGGGCAGGGTGAACGCCCGGCGTTGGCAGGTTTGCCCCCGCGCGGTGTGTTGCAAGACAATGCCGGGTGTCACCTGCCACGCGACCCTTGAATGACCCTGCCCCTGCTGCCGCCCCGGACCCCATGAGCGCCGCCTCCCGCATCCGGCAGCAGGCATTCGCCTTCATGCGCGCGGTGTTCCGCCGCCTGCCGCTGCCCGAGGCCACCCGCGACCGGCTGCGCAACCGGGCATTGAGCCGGGTAGGCGACTGGAGCCCGCCGCCGCCGCGCGGCCAGGTACGGGCAGCTCGCCTAAGCGGGCGTGCACTGGTGCGGGCGGACGAAGCGGCCATCGGCCATGTGCCGGCCGGGCTGGCCGGCACCCTGCCCTCGCCGCTGCCGGCGACGCTGGTGGCGTTCTACCTTCCCCAGTTCCATCCGTTCGCACAGAACGACGCGTGGTGGGGCACCGGCTTCACCGAATGGCGCAATGTCACCCGCGCCCTGCCCCAGTTCGAAGGCCATGCCCAGCCACGGCTGCCGGCCGACCTGGGGTTCTATGACCTGCGAAACCCGCAGGTGATGCGCGACCAGGCACGGCTCGCGGCGGACCATGGCATTGGCGCATTCTGCTTCTACTTCTACTGGTTCTCCGGCCAGACCCTGATGGAGGCGCCGCTGCGCCAGTGGCTGGCTGACGCCAGCATCGCGCTGCCGTTCTGTCTGTGCTGGGCCAATGAAAACTGGACCCGGCGCTGGGACGGGCGCAACCAGGACGTGCTGATCGGCCAGCAGCACACGCCGGAAGACGACCTTGCGTTCATTGCCCATGTCGCCGAATACCTGCGCGACCGCCGCGCATTGAAAGTGGATGGCAAACCGATGCTGCTGGTGTATCGCCCGCAGCTGCTGCCCGATCCCAAGGCGACTGCCCAACGCTGGCGCGACTGGTGCCGCAACCACGACATTGGCGAGATCCACCTGGCCTACGTGCAGAGTTTCGAGCGCCCCGACCCCCGCGAGATCGGCTTTGATTCCGCCGTGGAGTTCCCGCCCAACGTGGTCAACCCGACCTCGTTGTCGGCCAACCAGCTCCTGATCAACCCCGACTATGCAGGTGATGTGCGCGACTGGCGCGAGCTGGCAGCAGAAAGCCTGGCTGCCCCCGCGCGGCCTTACCGCCTGCATCCCGGCGTCAACCCGGGGTGGGACAACGAAGCACGCCGTCCCGGCCGCGGCCGGGTACTGCTGCATGCATCGCCGCGCGCCTATGGCGACTGGCTGCACGCCACCATCCACGGCCGGTTGGCCGATACGCCGGTCGACCAGCGCCTGGTCTTCATCAACGCCTGGAACGAATGGGCCGAAAGCGCCGTTCTGGAGCCGGACCAGCGCCTGGGTCACGCGTGGCTGGCCGCCACCCGGCGCGCCCTGCAGTCCCGCCAGCCCGCGCCGCGCCGCCCCTGCGTGGTGATCCATGCCTGGTACCTGGAGGTGCTGGAAGAACTGCTGCAGCAGGTCGCTGCCAGCGGCATCGAAGCGCGGTTGCTGGTCACCACCACGCCGGACCGCGTGGAGGCGGTGCAGGCGATGCTCCAACAGGTGGGGACCGCCGCCGAAATCCTGGCGTACGACAACCATGGCCGCGACATCCTTCCCTTCCTGCACGTTGCCGACCGGCTGTTGAACGAGAACGAAGATCTGGTGCTGAAGCTGCACACCAAGCGTTCGACCCACCGCGACAACGGCAACCAGTGGCGGCAGGACATGCTCGGCGCGCTGCTGGGTGGCGAGCGTGCGCGCGCCATGGTGGCCGCCTTCCAGGCAGACCCCGGACTGGGCCTGGTCGCGCCCGCGGGGCATCTGCTGAACACCGCCGACTATGTCGGCGGCAACGCAGAGGCACTGGCGTACCTGCATGCACGCCTGGGCCTGCCCGCGGCGAAGAACGATGCCGTGTTCGCCGCCGGCAGCATGTATTGGGTCCGGCTGGCCGCGCTGCGGCCGTTGCTGGACGCGCACCTCTCGCCCAGCGAGTTCGATACCGAGCGGGGGCAGATCGACGGCACGCTTGCGCACGCGCTGGAACGGCTGACCGGCGCCACCGTCAACGCCGCCGGGTTCCGCATCTGCGATACCGTCACCGCACTGGGCGGCACCGCCGGGACGGATGCAGCAGCCTACCCCTACGCCCGGCCAGGCTGAGCGGCCTACAATCGCCGGCCACCCGCAAAGGATCAGCAATGAGAAGTCACGACAGCAGCAAGCGCGTCCTGGTTACCGGGGGCGCCGGTTTCCTGGGTTCGCACCTGATCGAGCGCCTGCTCGACCAGGGCCACGAAGTGGTGTGCGCGGACAACCTGTTCACCGGCACCAAGCGCAATATCGCCCACCTGCTGCCGAACCCGCATTTCGAGTTCCTGCGCCACGATGTGACCTTCCCGCTGTACATCGAGGTGGACGAGATCTGGAACCTGGCCTGCCCGGCTTCGCCGGTGCACTACAGCCATGACCCGGTACAGACCACCAAGACCTCGGTACACGGGGCGATCAACCTGCTGGGTCTGGCCAAGCGGCTGGACTGCCGGATCTTCCAGGCCTCCACCAGCGAGGTGTACGGCGACCCGAGCGTGCACCCGCAGCGCGAGGAGTACTGGGGCAACGTCAACCCGATCGGTCCGCGTTCGTGCTACGACGAAGGCAAACGCTGCGCGGAAACGCTGTTCTTCGACTACCACCGCCAGCATGGGCTGGACATCAAGGTGGCGCGCATCTTCAACACCTATGGCCCGCGCATGCACCCCAATGATGGACGCGTGGTGTCCAATTTCATCGTGCAGGCACTGCGCGGGGAGAACATCACCATCTACGGCGAAGGCCAGCAGACCCGTTCGTTCTGCTACGTGGACGATCTGATCGACGGCTTCATCCGCTTGATGGCCACCGAAAAGGATTTCACCGGGCCCTGCAACCTCGGCAATCCGGCAGAGATGACCATCCGCGAACTGGCCGAGACCGTGATTGCATTGACCAACTCGGGCTCGAAGCTGGTGTTCAAACCGTTGCCGCAGGATGACCCGATGCAGCGCCAGCCGGATATCACGTTGGCGAAGAGCAGGCTCGGCGGGTGGGAGCCTCAGGTGAAGCTGGAAGACGGGTTGCGGCGGACGATTGCCTACTTCGACGCCTTGCTGGGCGAGGCCCGGTAGAGCCGTCTGTTGGACGGCTGCTTCATATGGAATGCGCGGCCCGTTGGGCGGCTGTTTTCTGGCGCGAAAGGCAGCGGACTGACAGTCCGCTCTACCGCCGCTGCTTCGTGAGGCCGCACTGGTAGGTGACGTCCTGGCGGCTGTGGCGGAAGGGGTCGGTCAGGTCGTCGGAATACTTGCCCAGCAGCAGGCGCTGTTTTGGCAGGAAATGCTGGCGGTAGAAGCGGCTCATGCCCGCCACGCGCCGGCCCTTGTCGGTCAGCAGCACGCAGCCGTTTTCGATGTGGATCGTGCCGGAGCTTTCCTGCTCCGTCAGGCGCACGTCCACCAGGCGATGCTCAACCATGTATTCCTTGGTGAACACGTCCTGGAAGGCGTCCTGGCGGATGCCCCCGCCGCGCTGGTCGAGCTTCTCCAGGATGTAGAACGACAGCGAACGATCGATCACCGTCGGCACTGAAATGGCGAACGCGTAGCCACCGAGCAGCCACACCAGGACGAGCAGCACCTTCTCGGTCAGGGTGAAAAGGCGCAGCGCAGGCAGCAGCAGCAGCAACAGGCCGGCGAGCACGGCCGCCAGCACTGCATCGCCGATGGCCGCGTAGAACACCACGTCGACGCTGAAGAAGCGCACGTGCAGGAAGTGGATGCCCAGCAGCAGCGCCACGTAGAGGGCGGTGAGCAGCAGTGCGTTGCGCAGGGATTTCATGGCTTGAACACCAGCAGGCGGTTGCCGAGGAAGGACAGGATGAACTGGATGATGCTGATCAGCACGAAGCCAATCCGGTAGTCGAACTTCAACAGGTCCGACCACAGCGCCATCAGGCCGCCGTTCAACAGCGCGATGGCGGCATACAGCAGCACGAACCGCCACAGCTGTTTGCTGGCGCGCGCCTGGGTGGCGGCGAACACGAAGAAGCGATTGCCCAGGAACGATGCCACGATCGCCACCGCTGCCGCCAGCAGGTTGGCCACGCCCTTGGACGGCACGTGCACCACTTCCACCAGCAGGCTCAGCACCGCGAAGTGCACGCCGGTCGCCACCAGCCCATTGATGACGTAACGCAGCAGCTGGCGGAGGTCAGCGCGGCGCGACATCGGCGGCAACCTCGATGACACCGGCCAGGTAGTCGCGGTAGGCACCCGGCTTCTGGATGCTGCCACGGACGATGCCACTGAGCATCAGTGTCATCAGGGTCAGCGTGCCGGTCTGCAGGAACACCAGGAACAGTACCCCCAGCGCCATCGAGAACCAACCCGGGGTAGCGTAGCCGGCCAGCTTGAGCAGGGTGGCCACCACCGCCAGCACGATCGAAGCGGAGGAGACCAGTACGCACATCAGGCCTACCCGCACCAGCACGTCCTCGGCGAACACCATCAACGCGCGGAACCCGTGCAGGGTGAGGCCGACGAAGTTCATCTTGCTGTGCCCGGCATAGCGCGGGCCGCGGTCGATCGGGCAGACGGCCAGGCGCAGCTTGCTGGCGATCAGTCCGGCTGCCACATGCGTCCAGACCTCGTGCATGGCATTGAGGCGATGCAGCGCGCCGACCTTGATCGCCATGAAGTTGCCGAAGCTGATCGTGCGCCCAGTCAGCAGCTGGAAAATGAACTTGTACACCACGTAGAAGGCACGGAAGCGCAGGGTCTCGACCCGGCTCCTGCGCCGCGCCACCGCAACATCCACCTCGTCGCTGCGCACCGCGTCCAGCAGGGTGGCGATTGTCTCGGGCAGGTCTTCGCCATCGGAATCCATCACGATGACCTGCCGGCAGTCGGGAAGATTCTCTTCCACATAACCCAACCCTATCGCGATGGCTTTCTGGTGACCGACGTTGCGGCGCAGTTTCAGCACCACGCCGCTGACGCCCGAGCGGGACAACTGCGACGGCTGCAACGGCTCGCGGATGGAGCCGTCGTCCACTGCCACCACGTACACGCGGTCGCCGTACAGGCGTGCCAGTTCGCAGAACAACCGGGTGGAAGCCACGTGGTCTTCGTACACCGGGGTGACCACCACGAACGCATCAGCTGCCTTGTTCATTCCGTTCTCCTGCGGCAACGCGCGACGCGGCCGGGTTCCACTGGTCCACCAGCACCAGCAATGCATACATCAACAGCAGCAGCACCGGCAGCACGGTCCGGCGCGCGCTCGTGGCCAGATGCCACTCCAGGTCGTGCGGGGTGCCCAGGTACACGGCGTACAGGACGCACGCATAGGCCACGGCCACCCCCAGTCCGGCCAGCGCGACCGGCGTACGCCAGGTGCGCGACCACAGCACCAGCATCAGCGCCAGCGGCACCCAGAAGATGCCACGCAGCAACTTCTGCACGATCAGCATGCTTTGCGCCAGATCCGGCAGGCGCGCCATCAGCTGGCCGCTGAGGTCGCTGGCGGCCAGGTCGTTGCTCAGGTGTGCGGCGGAAACCGCCAGTTTCCACGCCAGCAGGGGGAGCAGCGACAGCGCGAACGCCGCAGGGATGCCCCACGCCACGCGCCGCTCGCGCAGCAGGGTCACCGCCACGACGCCGACGGCGACGATGACCGCCAGCACCACGCCTTCGTTCTTGATCAGGCAGAGGATGGCCGACACCGCCGCGTATGCAGCCAGGTCGAACCAGCCACTTCCGCTGACTGGCGCACGCGCGGCACGCATCCCGGTGGCCAGCGCGGCTACCGCGTAGACCGCCAGCAGCGCGTCCATGTAACCGTCCACCAGGTAGCTGCCACCGACCTTCAGCAGGGCCACGGCGAACAGCCCGGCCACCCACCAGGTGCGCAGGCTGCGCGCGATCAACAACAGCGCCGGCAGCAACAAAAGCGTCGCCGCGGCCTTGGGGAAGATCTCGTTCCAATGGCCCACCACCTTCGCCGCGGTGGCCATCCAGACCGGCACCAGGGCCGGGTAATCGTTGTGGCTGAAAGGCGCGTAGCCATCGAGCTGGGTGTACAGCGACCCATCGAGGAAGATGCGCCGGGCATGGAACAACCAGATGGAGCGCGGGTCCCACCCATCCGACGGGCTGCCCAGGGCCAGCACCAGCAGCACCCCGATCACGCCCAGCATCCATGCCGCGCGGGCATCGCGCAGGGCCGACAGCGCCCATGCGGCGCAGCCAAGCACGGCAATGAACGCGGCCTGCGCCGGCAGTCCGACCCAGCCCAAGGCTGCAAAGGCATAACAGGCCAGCACGCCGGCCAGCATGCCCAGCGCGGCACCGGCGCCGGCGTCAGTGGCAGTCGACGAGGACAAGGCGCTCACCCCCTGCGATCCGGGTGCAGCCGGGACGCTGCGGTCCGGGCGTCTTCCACAGCATGCGGCCGTTGTCGGCCTCATGCAGGCGCATGGGATACAGGCCTTCCCACAGTCGCTGCTGCAGCAGCGAATCGTCCTCCAGGCCAGGCCCCAGCGCGAGCGGCACCCCGCCGTCATGATGCTGGGCAAGCAAACTGCGAGCCTCCACCACTTCCGGCGGTACCGAGTGGATCCAACCGGCATCCGCAACGAATGCCTGGTTCAACAAGGCGCCACTGAAGTGCACATCCCTGGCAATGCCACGCAGCCCCACCAGCAGCAGCGCGACGATCAGAAGGCCGACCAGCCCGCGTTGCAGAACAGAAATGTTCCCCTTCCCGGGTTTGATCACGGCAGCGTTCCAGGTTCAGCCAAGCCGGAAATTCTAGCATTGCGCCGATGACGCCCCGGAGCGATGCGCGCGGCAGGGTCGGCCTGCCGGTGTTGGCCGGCAGGCGTGCGCCGGGTCAGCTGAAGCTGACGCCGGTCTTTTCCTTCAGCTCTTCATCGCTCACGCCGGGTGCCGCTTCGACGAGCTTCAGGCCCGCGTCGGTGACATCGAACACGGCCAGGTCGGTGATGATCCGGTCGACCACGCCCACGCCGGTCAGCGGCAGCGTGCACTCCGGCAGGATCTTGTGCTCGCCGTTCTTGGCGGTGTGCTCCATCAGCACCACCACGCGCTGCACGCCGGCCACCAGGTCCATGGCGCCGCCCATGCCCTTGACCATCTTGCCCGGCACCATCCAGTTGGCCAGGTCGCCCTGGTCGGTGACCTGCATGGCGCCCAGGATGGCCAGGTTGACGTGGCCGCCGCGGATCATCGCGAAGCTGTCGTGGCTGCCGAAGTAGCTGGCGCCGGCACGCGCGGTCACGGTCTGCTTGCCGGCATTGATCAGGTCCGCATCCACTTCCGCATCGGTCGGGAACGGGCCGATGCCGAGCAGGCCGTTCTCGGACTGCAGCCACACATCCACGCCGTCCGGAATATGGTTGGCCACCAGGGTCGGCAGGCCGATACCCAGGTTCACGTAGGCACCATCGGTCAGTTCGCGGGCGGCGCGCTGCGCCATTTCATCGCGGGTCCATGCCATGTCAGTTGCCCTCCGCACGCACGGTGCGTTGTTCGATGCGTTTTTCAGGGGTGGGGTTGTGCACGATGCGGTGCACGTAGATGCCCGGCAGGTGCACCTGGTCCGGGTCGATGCTGCCCACCGGCACCACTTCTTCCACTTCCACCACGCACAGCCTGCCGGCCATCGCACAGGCCGGGTTGAAGTTGCGCGCGGTCTTGCGGAACACCAGGTTGCCGGCCTCGTCGGCCTTCCACGCCTTGACCAGCGCCACGTCGGCGCGCAGCGCGGTTTCCATCACGTAGTGCTTACCGTCGAATTCGCGGGTTTCCTTGCCGTCGGCCACCACCGTGCCGTAGCCGGTGGCGGTGAAGAAGGCGGGAATGCCCGCACCGCCGGCGCGCAGGCGCTCGGCCAGGGTGCCTTGCGGGTTGAACTCCAGGTCCAGCTCACCGGCCAGGTACTGGCGTTCGAATTCCTTGTTCTCGCCCACGTAGGACGAAATCATCTTCTTGATCTGGCGCGTTTCCAGCAGCTGGCCCAGGCCGAACCCGTCCACGCCGGCATTGTTGGAGATCACCGTGAGGTCCTTTACCCCGGTGTCGCGCAGCGCGGCGATCAGCGCCTCGGGAATGCCGCACAGGCCGAAGCCGCCGACGGCCAGGGTCTGGCCATCGGCCACCGCACCCTGCAGCGCTTCGGCGGCGCTGGCATAGCGTTTGCCGCGCCGGCCGTTGTCTGGGGACTTGCTCATCTACGCCCTCACCTCGTTGATGTAAGGGCCCATTGTAGCCATTGCCGGTAGCGTCCCCGGCTGAAAACGCTTCCCATACATCGCAGCGGCTAAACTCGCCTACTGACTACAGAAAGGACCCCCGATGACCCTCCCCGCATTCAAGGCGTATGACATCCGCGGCCGCGTGCCGGACGAGCTGAACGAAGACCTGGCGCGGAAGATCGGCGTGGCGCTGGCGGCCCAGCTGGAGCCGGGCACCGTGGTGGTCGGCCATGACGTGCGCCTGACCAGCCCCGCCCTGCAGGACGCCCTGGCCGCCGGCCTGCGTGGCGCCGGGCGCGAGGTGCTGGACATCGGGCTGTGCGGCACCGAAGAGGTCTACTTCCAGGTCGACCACCTCAACGCCGCCGGCGGGGTGATGGTTACCGCCAGCCACAACCCGATGGACTACAACGGCATGAAGCTGGTCAAGCAGCAGGCCCGCCCGATCAGTTCGGACACCGGCCTGTTCGCCATCTCCGATGCCGTGGAAGCCGATACCGCACCGGCCGCCGAGCCCAAGGCCGGCATCCAGTCGCATCCGGACAAGCGCGCGTATATCGAGCACCTGCTGAGCTACGTCGACCGCGCCGCCCTGAAGCCGCTGAAGCTGGTGGTCAACGCTGGCAATGGCGGCGCCGGCACCATCGTCGACCTGCTGGCCCCGCACCTCCCGTTTGAATTCGTGCGCATCGCCCACGAACCGGATGGCAGCTTCCCGAACGGCATTCCCAATCCGCTGCTGATCGAGAACCGGGAGATGACCGCGCAGGCCGTGCTTGAACACGGTGCGGACTTCGGCATCGCCTGGGATGGCGATTTCGACCGCTGCTTCTTCTTCGACCACACCGGCCGCTTCATTGAAGGCTATTACCTGGTCGGCCTGCTGGCCAAGGCCATTCTGGCCCGCCAGCCCGGCGGCAAGGTGGTCCACGACCCGCGCCTGCTGTGGAACACCGTGGAGATGGTGGAAGATGCCGGTGGCCAGGCCGTGCTGTGCAAGAGCGGGCACGCCTTCATCAAGGAAAAGATGCGCGCCGAGGATGCCGTGTATGGCGGCGAAATGAGCGCGCACCATTACTTCCGCGAGTTCGCCTACGCTGATTCCGGCATGATTCCGTGGCTGCTGATTGCCGCGCTGGTGTCCGAAACCGGGCTTTCGCTAGCCGACCTGGTCGAAGAACGCATGCAGAAGTTCCCCTGCAGCGGCGAGATCAACTTCAAGGTCAGCGACGCCAAGCTGGCGGTGGCGCGGGTGATGGAGCACTTCGCCGCGCACGGCCCGACCCTTGACCATACCGATGGCATCAGCGCGGATTTCGGCCAGTGGCGCTTCAACCTGCGCAGCTCCAACACTGAGCCGCTGCTGCGCCTGAACGTGGAATCGCGAGGCGATGCGGCACTGCTGCAGCAGCGCACCGATGAGATCTCCCAGCTGCTCAAGGCATCCTGAGGCACAGCCTGATGAACGACATCCTTCCGGTCATCCTGTCCGGCGGTTCCGGCACGCGGCTGTGGCCGCTGTCGCGCGAAGCCTACCCCAAGCAGTTCCTGGCACTGGCCGGTGAGCAGACCATGCTGCAGGCCACGTGGCAGCGTGTCGCGCCGATCGCCGGCCGGGCGCCGCTGGTGGTGGCCAACGAAGAACACCGCTTTGTTGCCGCCGAGCAGCTGCAGCAGCTGGGCGTGGAGCCGCAGGCCATCCTGCTCGAACCAGTCGGTCGCAACACCGCGCCGGCCATCGCCGTGGCCGCACTGGAAGCCACACTGGAAGACGGCGACCCGGTGCTGCTGGTACTGCCATCGGACCACGTGATCGCCGATGAAGCGGCCTTCCGCGCAGCGGTGCTGAGCGCCCTGCCTGCCGCCCAGGAGGGCAAGCTGGTCACGTTCGGCATCGTGCCGACCGGGCCGGAGACCGGCTATGGCTACATCAAGGCCTACTCGGGCGGTGCGGTGCGGGCGGTCGACCGGTTTGTCGAGAAACCCGATGCAGAGACCGCACGGCTGTACGTCGAGTCGGGCGAGTACTTCTGGAACAGCGGCATGTTCCTGTTCAAGGCCTCCCGCTACCTGACCGAGCTGGAGCTGTTCCAACCGGACATGCTGGCCGCCAGCCGCAATGCCTGGCAGCTGGCGCGCCGCGACACCGACTTCACCCGCCTGGACAAGGACGCCTTTGCCGCGGTGCCGGCCGACTCCATCGACTACGCGGTGATGGAAAAAACCGCCGATGCCGTGGTGGTGCCGCTGGACGCCGGCTGGAACGATGTGGGCTCGTGGACGGCGCTGCGCGACGTATCGGCGCAGGACGCCGATGGCAATGCCCACCACGGCGATGTCATCGCCATCGACTGCCGCAACACTTATGCCTACGGCGAGCGCCTGATCGCGCTGGTCGGGCTGGACGACGTGATCGTGGTGGAGACCGACGATGCGGTGATGGTGGGCCGCAGCGACCGCATGCAGGAGATCAAGCAGGTGGTGGCCCGGCTCAAGGCCGAGCAGCGGCCCGAAGCCACCTGGCACCGCAAGGTGTACCGCCCGTGGGGTGCCTACGATTCGATCGACAACGGCGAGCGGTTCCAGGTCAAGCGCATCACCGTCAAACCGGGCGGCACGCTGAGCCTGCAGATGCACCACCACCGCGCCGAACACTGGGTGGTGGTCAGTGGCACCGCCGAAGTGACCCGCGGCGACGAGGTGATCCTGCTGGGCGAAAACCAGAGCACCTACATTCCGCTGGGCGTCACCCACCGGCTGCGCAATCCAGGCAAGCTGCCGCTGGAGCTGATCGAGGTGCAGTCGGGCAGCTACCTGGGTGAGGACGACATCGTGCGGTTTGAGGATACCTACGGGCGCAGCTGAGCATGCCGCAACGGCACGCTCAGTGCGAAGACACCTGCTCGCGTACCACGGCGGGCAGGATCCGGCGAAGTTCCGGGTGGTCCAGGTGCCGCTTCAGCTGTTCGGCATCGGGATAGGGCAACTCGAAGTCGCCTACCTCCAGTGCTTTCGGGTCACCGCTGGCGAGGTAACGCACCACGTTCGCCTGCTGCAGCTCGCTTGCCACCTTGAATGCCTTCGCCCGCTTGATGTCCTTGGAAACCTGGCTCAGCGAGCCGCCTGCGAACAGCAATGCAAACAGCACCACGACCGACCGCGCCGCGATGCGACGCGGCGACGGGGTCGGCAGCAGGCCCCACAGCTGCAGCGCGAACCAGGCGTTGCCGACCACGCCCGGCACCAGCAGCTCGGTGTAACGCGACGCGGGCGGATGCATGCCGTCGTGACCGCGCCCGTAGCCGATCGACAGCGCCTGCAGGGCCGACCAGATGCACAACCCGGCCATGAACAGCGCGGTCGGGCTTGCTTTGCGCAGGATCAGCATGCGCGAAACCATCACCACCGAAGGCAGCCAGACGATCACGAACAGCCCGTTGGAGCGCCCGGGCCATGCCAGGACATGGCTGGCCGCCAGCAGCAGTTCGCCCACGCTTTGCGCGCGCATCCCGCTATGCGCCGCGGGTATCGGCAACAGCAGGTAGGCGACCAGCGCGATGACCGCCAGCGCGGCCGTGGCGGCCAGGGCCGGCGCGCGCCGCCCCGGCAGGCACAGACAGGCAAGCACGCAGACCGCGCCCGCGGCGACCGCCGTCAGCAGGCCCGAGGCCATGGTGACGATCGCCAGCACGCTCAATGCCATCGCAGCAAGCAGCGCGCGCGGACGCTGGTGATGCCTGGCCACCAGGGCAATGGCAACCACGCTGGACAGGATCAGGAAGTAGAACTGGCTCTGGAAACCGACCAGGAAGTTCTCGCGGGCGAACGGCAGCACCGACAGCAGCAGCACCACCAGCATCATCAGCAAGCGTCTGCCTGCCGATGCCTCATCGCGCGTTGCCTGCCATACCAGCAGGGCGGGAATGAAACAGAACAGCACGGCCGTGATGCGTGCTTCGTAGACGTTGTTCCACTCCCCGGTCACCAGGTAGGACGCCAGCGCCACCAGCCGGGTGGGCAGGATCCGGTGTTCGTTGTGCGGGTAGAGCAGCGTGTCCCACTGCAGCGTTCCCTCCAGCCATGGCCGCAGCGCGGTCGCCCATTCACCGTCCCATTGATCCCAGAACGGCATGGGCGTGCTGAAGCACTGGACGTACAGCAGCCGGGCAAGCAGTGCCAGCACGCCCGTGGCGAGGGCAAACGAAAGCGGGGACGGCCGCAGCCGCCCCGGGAGGTCTTTATCGTGGGTCATCCGTGTTTCCGAGCGTTCCCGTTCAGCGCGTGGCGGTGCCTGCCGGGGCAATCCCGGCCATCACCTGCTTCAGACCGTCCTGCCAGGAGGGCAGCTGCAGGCCGAAGTCCTGCTGCAGCCGGCCATTGTCGAGCACCGACCAGGCCGGGCGCTTGGCCGGCGTCGGGTAGTCCGCCGTGCTGATGGCCTCCACCACCGGCACCCGTGCCAGCACGCCGCCCGCCTGTGCCTGGGCGAAGATCGCCTCGGCAAAGCCATGCCAGCTGGTCTGGCCACTGGCCGTCAGGTGCCAGGTCCCGGACAACCGGCCCGGGTGCTGCAGCACCTGCGCGGTGACATCGGCGATCAGGGCGGCGGGGGTCGGGGTGCCGACCTGGTCGGCGACCACGCGCAACACCTCGCGCTCGGCCCCCACCCGCAGCATGGTGCGCAGGAAGTTGGCGCTGTGCGAGGCATATACCCAGGCGGTACGGAAGATCAGGTGGCGGCCGCCGGCGGCACGCACCGCGTCCTCGCCCGCCAGCTTGCTCTGTCCGTACACGCCCAACGGCGCGGTGGCGTCGTCTTCGAGGTAAGCACGGGTGCCCTGGCCATCGAACACGTAGTCGGTGGAGTAATGCACCAGCGGTACACCCGCGGCAGCGCACCACCGCGCGATCACGCCCGGTGCGTCGGCGTTGGCCCGCCACGCGGCGTCGCGGTCTTCTTCGGCCCGATCCACGGCCGTGTAGGCGGCGGCGTTGACCACCACGTCGGGCTGGACACGGTCCAATAACGCAGCCAAGGTTGCGGGCTGGTTGAAATCCGCAACGTCGCAGGGGCTGCCATCGGCAAGGCTGCCACTGCGGGTGGTCGCGGTGACCGTCCCGAGCGGCGCCAGCGCGCGCAGCAACTCCTGGCCAAGCTGGCCATTGGCACCGAAAAGCAGCACGTTCATGGCGTATAGACCGGCAGACGGTCCTCGGCGATGTCCTCCAGGAACGGCGCTGCCTCATCCTTGGCCGACAGGGTCGGGCCACTGATCGGCCAATCCACGCCGATGTCGGCATCGTTCCAGCGCACGCCGGCGTCGAAGTCCTTCAGGTACACCTCGGTGCACAGGTAGCTGAACACCGCGCGCTCGGACAGCACGGCAAAGCCGTGCGCGAACCCTTCCGGGATCCAGAACTGCTTCTTGTTTTCCGCGCTCAGCACGACCGCTTCCCACTGGCCGAAGGTCGGCGAGCCACGACGGATGTCGACGGCGACGTCGTAGACCTCGCCCTCCAGCACGCTGACCAGCTTGCCCTGCGGACGCGGCCACTGGTAGTGCAGCCCACGCAGCACGCCCTTGGCGGAGGTGGACACGTTGCTCTGCACGAACTTCGTCGGCAGGCCATGCTGGCCGAACCGTTCCGCATTCCAGGTTTCAAAGAAGAACCCGCGCTCGTCGCCGAACACGGCCGGCTCGATCACAACGCAGCCCGGCAGCTTGGTCTGGATGATTTTCATGGCACCACTCCACGCACGGCCAACGCGTGCAGATACTGGCCGTAGCCATTCTTGATCAACGGCGCGGCAAGCGCCTCCAGCTGTTCGGCGCTGATCCAGCCCTGGCCGAACGCGATTTCTTCCGGGCAGCAGACCTGCAGGCCCTGGCGGGTCTGGATGGTTTCGATGAAGTTCGACGCCTCCAGCAGCGACTGGTGCGTACCGGTATCCAGCCACGCATAACCGCGACCGAGGGCTTCCAGGTGCAGATTTCCCTCGCGCAGGTAGCGCTGGTTCAGATCGGTGATCTCCAGTTCGCCACGCGGCGACGGCTTCAGTTCGGCGGCATGGTGGCTGGCGTTGCCGTCGTAGAAGTACAGGCCGGTGACCGCATAGTTCGAGCGCGGGTTGGCCGGCTTTTCAACCAGGTCGATGACCTTGCCGGCCTTGTCGAATTCGGCCACACCGTAACGCTCGGGATCGTTCACCCAGTAGCCGAAAACGGTTGCACCGCTGTCGCGCTGGTCGGCGTTGCGCAACACTTCACGCAGGCCGTGGCCATGGAAGATGTTGTCGCCCAGCACCAGGCAGCTAGGCTTGCCGCCGACGAAATCCTTGCCGATCAGGTAGGCCTGCGCCAGCCCATCGGGGCTCGGCTGCACGGCGTATTCAATGTTCATGCCCCATTGCGAACCATCGCCCAGCAGTGCCTGGAACAGCGCCTGCTCGTGCGGGGTATTGATGATCAGCACATCGCGGATTCCCGCCAGCATCAGCACGCTGAGCGGGTAGTAGATCATCGGTTTGTCGTACACCGGCAACAGCTGCTTGCTGACGCCTTTGGTGATCGGATACAGGCGGGTGCCGGAGCCGCCCGCCAGGATGATGCCTTTACGTTGCGTCATGGGAATCCCTTTAGGCCGTGGTGCCGATACGCTGCAGGCGGTAGCTGCCATCGAGCACGCCGTTGACCCATTCCTGGTTGTCCAGGTACCAGTCCACCGTGAAGGCGATGCCCTGCTCGAAGGTGTATTCGGGCTCCCAGCCCAGCTGGTCTTTCAGCTTGGAGGCATCGATCGCATAGCGGCGGTCATGGCCGGGGCGGTCGGCAACGTAGGTGATCTGGCTGCTGCGCGGCTGGCCGTCCGCGCGCGGACGACGGGCATCGAGCAGCGCGCAGATCGCGTGCACCACTTCGATGTTTTCCTTCTCGGAATTGCCGCCCACGTTGTAGGTCTCACCCACCTGGCCCTTGGCCAGTACGGTACGGATCGCCTCGCAGTGGTCGGACACGAACAGCCAGTCGCGTACCTGCTTGCCGTCGCCGTATACCGGCAGGGGTTCGCCGGCCAGCGCCTTGGCGATCACCAGCGGGATGAGCTTTTCCGGGAAGTGGTACGGGCCGTAGTTGTTGGAGCAGTTGGTGGTCAGCACCGGCAGCCCGTAGGTGTGGTGGAACGCACGCACGAGGTGATCCGAAGCCGCCTTGGAGGCCGAGTACGGCGAGTTGGGCGCATACGGCGTGGTTTCGCTGAACTTGCCGGTCTCGCCCAGCGTGCCGTAGACCTCATCGGTGGACACGTGCAGGAAGCGGAACGCCTGGCCCTTGTCGGCCGGCAGCGCCTTCCAGTAGTCGCGCACGGCTTCGAGCAGGCCCAGCGTACCGACCACGTTGGTCTGGATGAAGGCACCGGGCCCGTCGATGGAGCGGTCCACGTGGCTTTCAGCGGCGAAATTCAGCACGGCGTCGGGCTGGTGTTCGGCCAGCAGGCGGGCCACCAGCGCCTGGTCGCCGATGTCGCCTTCAACGAAGACATGCGCGGGGTTGCCCTCCAGCGACGCCAGGGTCTTGAGATTGCCGGCATAGGTCAGCGCATCAAGGTTGATGACCCTGACACCTTTGGCGACCGCCTCGAGAACAAAGTTACCGCCGATGAAGCCGGCTCCGCCGGTGACAAGCCATGTGGGCACTACCCGTTCTCCTTTTTGGTTAGCTGGACAGGATACAACGCCGGACCTTTTACAGCGTCGCCCGAAGGTGAATGGGCCCGCGTCGTTTGTGCGGCGCAGCAATGGCCGGCACCCACCATACGCATTCGCATGGTTGGCCGGAGGCAGTTAGAATCGCGGTCCCACCCCCCGAACCGGTTGCTGTTTGCGGAACCGGACGTTCCCCCTGATTTTGAGCCGGCCAGCGGTCGGCACTACAAGGATCCCGCACCAGATGAAAATCCTCGTCGCGTACAAGCGCGTGGTGGACTACAACGTCCGCATTCAGGTCAAGCCGGACGGTTCCGGCGTGGTCACCGACGGCGTCAAGCTGTCCCCCAATCCGTTCGATGAAATCGCGCTGGAAGAAGCCCTGCGCCTGCGCGACAAGGGCATCGCCACCGAAGTGATCGTGGCCACCATCGCCCCGTCCGACGCCCAGGCGCACCTGCGCAACGGCCTGGCCATGGGCGCCAACCGCGCCATCCACGTGGTCACCGACCAGGCCATCCAGCCGCTGACGGCCGCGCGCACCCTGCTCAAGCTGGTGGAGAAGGAACAGCCGGACCTGGTGATCCTGGGCAAGCAGGCCATCGATGACGATGCCAACCAGACCGGCCAGATGCTGGCCACACTGTGGGGCCGCCCGCAGGCGACGTTCGCCAGCAAGCTGGACATCGCCGACGGCAAGGCCACGGTGACCCGCGAGGTCGACGCCGGCCTGGAAACGCTGGAAGTGGACCTGCCGGCCGTGGTCACCACCGACCTGCGCCTGAACGAGCCGCGCTTCATCAAGCTTCCCGACATCATGAAGGCCAAGGCCAAGCCGCTGGAAACGCTGCAGCTGGCCGACCTCGGGGTTGACGCCGCCGATACCTTCAAGACCACCCAGTACGCCGCGCCGTCCAAGCGCAGCAAGGGCGTGATGGTCAAGGACGCGGCCGAACTGGTTGCCGCACTCAAGCAGAAGGGGTTGCTGTAATGACCAAGATCCTCGTTGTTGCCGAACACCATGACGGCAAGCTCAACGCCGCCACCGCCAAGACCGTGAGCGCGGCCGCCGCCATCAGCGGCGCCAGCATCGACGTGCTGGTATTGGCTGCCGACCCGGCCGCCGTTGCGGCCCAGGCCGCCGGCCTGGCCGGCGTGGCCAAGGTACTGACCGTGGCCAACCCGGCCAATGCGCAGGCGCTGGCCCAGGTACTGGCCCCGCAGATCGCGCAGCTGGCCAAGGGCTATACCCACGTGTTCGGTCCCTCGACCACCTTCGGCAAGGACCTGATGCCGTGCGTGGCCGCCCTGCTGGGCGTGAACCAGGTTTCGGACCTGATGACGGTTGAAGGCAGCCACAGCTTCAAGCGCCCGATCTACGCGGGCAACGCGATCATCACCGTGGACGTGCCGACCGACCAGATCGTGGTCGCCACCGTGCGCGCGGCCTCCTGGCCGGAAGTCGCCAGCGGCGGCAGCGCCCCGGTGGAAGCGGCCAGCGTGGACGCGGCCCTGCCGACCCACACCCGTTTCGTCGGCCTGGCAGCCGGTGCCACCGACCGTCCGGACCTGCAGAGCGCCAGGCGCGTGGTCTCCGGTGGCCGTGGCGTGGGCTCGGAAGAGAACTTCAAGGTGATCTTCCAGCTGGCCGACAAGCTCGGGGCAGCCGTGGGTGCCTCGCGCGCGGCCGTGGACGCCGGCTATGTGCCCAGCGACCTGCAGGTCGGCCAGACCGGCAAGATCATCTCGCCGGAGCTGTACGTGGCGGTCGGCATCAGCGGTGCCATCCAGCACCTGACCGGGATCAAGGACGCCGGCACCATCGTGGCGATCAACAAGGACCCGGATTCGCCGATCTTCGAAATCGCCGACATCGGCCTGGTGGGTGATCTGTTCACCCTGCTGCCGGAGCTGGAAGCGGCGCTGTAAGTGACCGAGGGCACCTCCCCCGCTGCGCCCGCCCCGCCCCGTCGGGGCCGGGCACTGGGATGGTTGGCCGGCATCGCCAGTGTGTACCTGCTGGCGCTGTGGTACCTGGACCGCGACAAGCATGTGCTGTCGCGGCTGGGCGATCTGGCAGGCCCGCTGGCGGTCTGCGCGCTGCTGGTGTTGTGCAGCTACCTGCTGCGCTATCAGCGCTGGCATGTCCTGCTGCGCGTGCAGGGGCACCCGGTCGCTTCGTGGCGGGCGGGGCTGGTCGCCTATCTCGCCGGTTTTGCCTTCACCGCCTCGCCGGGCAAGGCCGGTGAGCTGCTGCGTATCCGCTATTTCTCGCGGCTGGGTATTCCATCGCGCGCCACGCTGGCTACGTTCGTGTATGAGCGCGGGCTGGACCTGGCCGTGATCACCCTGCTCGGCACCGGCGCAGCAGGCCTGGTGCCCCTGTTCGGTGCGCTGACCGGGATTGTCATGGTCCTGCTGGTGGGATTGTGTCTGCTGGCCGCCTGGCCGCGCCTGCAGGCGCTGGCGCGGGCGGTGATCGCGCGGCTTCCCGGGCCACGCGTACGCCAGCTGTGCGGGTTCCTGCTGGATGGGGTGTGTGGCCTGCGCCCGCTGCTGCGACCGGGCCTGACGCTTGCCAGCACCGCCTACGGTGCGGCGGCATGGTTGCTGACGGCTGCCGCGTTCGCCTGGCTCTGCCATTGCCTGGGGATCGCCCTGTCCTGGCAGCACGCGCTCGCTATTTACCCACTGGCGATGCTGGTGGGCGCCCTGTCCTTCGTGCCGGGGGGCGTGGGCACCACCGAAGCGGCCATCGTGCTCATGCTGACCAGCACCGGCGCCGGGCTGGAGGTCGCCGTGGCGGCGGCCATCGGGATCCGGTTGGCCAGCCTGTGGCTGGCCGTGGTGGTGGGAATGCTGGCCATGGGGAGCCTGGAGGCACGCCCGGACCCCTGAAGAGACGCGCATTCCCGGGCTTAAACCAACCAGATGCGACGCTATACTGTGCGGTCAATTTTCATGGATGAGACGCCATCGCCATGTACAGCCCCGGTTCGTTCGACGCAGGAGTCACCCCGTTTTGAAATCCCAGAACCGCGCACTCTGTGTCGACCTGGACGGCACCCTGCTCCGCTCCGACATCCTGTATGAATCGCTGCTGGCATTGCTGGCGCGCAATCCGCTGTACGTGTTCCTGCTGCCGTTCTGGCTGCTGGGTGGCAAGGCGGCGGTCAAGCGCCAGCTGGCCTCGCGTGTCCAGCTGCCCGCCGACACGCTGCCCTACGACGAGCGCGTGCTGGACATCCTGCGGACCACGACGCAGCGGCCGCGCGTTCTCTGCACCGCCTCGGACCAGCTGCTGGTCCAGCCGATCGCCGACCACCTGGGCCTGTTCGAGGAGGTGATCGCCAGCGACGGCCACACCAACCTGTCCGGCCACAACAAGGGCAAGGCACTGGCCGAGCGCTTCGGCGAACGCGGTTTCGACTACATGGGCAACGGCCGGGTCGACCTGCAGGTGTGGGCGCATGCTGGCGGCGCCATCGTGGTCAACAACGGCGAGCGCCTTGCGCGCGATGCTGCCCGCCACACCGAGGTGCTGGCCCACCTGCCCGCCCGCAACGGTGGCCTGCTGACCTGGATCAAGGCGCTGCGCATCTACCAGTGGCTGAAGAACCTGCTGGTGCTGGTGCCGCTGCTTACCGCGCACCGCTTCCTCGAACCGGCTGCGGTGCTCGATGCCGGCATCGCCTTCCTGGCATTCGGACTGTGCGCATCGGGTGTGTACCTGCTCAACGATCTGCTCGACCTGACCCCCGACCGCATGCACGCCCGGAAGCGCAAGCGGCCGTTCGCCGCCGGTACGCTGCCGCTGCTGCATGGCCTGCTGGTGGCGCCGCTGCTGACCGTACTCGGTTTCGCCCTGGCGTGGCTGTGCAGTCCGGCGTTTGCCGGCGTGCTGCTGTGCTACTACGTGATGACGCTGGCGTATTCGCTCAAGCTCAAGCGCATCGTGATGATCGATGTGGTGCTGCTGGCGGCGCTGTACACCGTGCGCATCATCGGCGGCACCGTCGCAATCGGGTCGGAGCTGTCGTTCTGGCTGCTGGCGTTCTCCATGTTCGTGTTCCTCAGCCTGGCCATGCTCAAGCGCTACACCGAGCTGGCCGCCGCCCTGGCCAGCGGCAAGGAGATGGCGATCGGCCGCGGCTACGCGGTGGCGGACCTGCCGCTGGTGCAATCGCTGGGTGCCGCAGCCGGCTACATCGGCGTGCTGGTGTTCGCGCTGTACATCAACAGCCCCGAAAGCCTGGAGCTGTACAGCAACCCCAAGGTGCTGTGGCTGCTCTGCCCGATGCTGTTGTACTGGATCAGCAGAATGTGGATCGTTTCCCACCGCGGCGACATGGATGACGACCCCATCGTTTTCGCTGCCATGGACCGGGTCAGCCAGGTGGTCATCGCCCTGTGCGTGGTCATCGTGCTCGCCGCGATATGAGTTCGGCACGCGGCCAGTCGTGGGGGCGCTATCCGCGCGCGCAGCAGACGCTGCTTGCGCTCAGCGACCGCGCCGCCGCCCTGCCGCCGGTGGCCGGCAGCATGTTGCCCCACGGCAATGGCCGCAGTTACGGCGACAGCTGCCTGAATCCGGGCGGCACGTTGTTGATGACGCGCGCACTGGACCGCTTCATCGCGTTCGATCCCGCCACCGGCGTGCTGCGCTGCGAGGCGGGCGTGACCCTTGCCGAGATCATCGAGCTGGCGCTGCCGGCCGGCTGGTTCCTGCCGGTCACCCCGGGTACGCGCTACGCGACCGTGGGCGGTGCGATCGGCAATGACGTGCATGGCAAGAACCATCACCGCGCCGGCAGCTTCGGCCACCACGTGCGCTGCCTGGAGCTGCTGCGCAGTGATGGTGCGCGGCAACAGCTGGATGCACACGACGCCAGCGGCCTGTTTGCGGCAACGATCGGCGGACTGGGCCTGACCGGCCTGGTCACCTGGGCCGAGCTGCAGCTGCGCCGCGTCCCCGGCCCGTGGATCGAGACCGAATCGATCCGCTTTGATGGGCTGGATGAATTCTTCGAGCTGTCGCGCCAATCGGCCCGCGACTTCGAATACACCGTCGCGTGGATCGACTGCCTGGCCAAGGGCAGGCAGCTGGGCCGCGGCCATTTCCTGCGCGGTGACCATGCCGCAGGCAACGCGCAGGCGGCCACGCCGCCAGGCGCGCCACGCCGCAGCATGCCGCTGGTGCCGCCGGTATCGCTGGTCAACCGGCTGACCCTGAAGCCGTTCAACACCCTCTACTACTGGCGGCAGCCCGCCCGGCGCAAGCGCCACGTCAGTCACTTCCAGAGCTACTTCTATCCGCTGGATGGCATCAACCACTGGAACCGCATGTACGGTCCGCGGGGGTTTCTGCAGCACCAGTGCGTATTGCCGCCCGAGGTCGCGCGCGATGCCACGGCGGCACTGCTGTCAGAGATATCGCGCAGCGGGCGCGGTTCGTTCCTGGCCGTGCTGAAGGAGTTCGGCAACCGTCCGTCGCCGGGCATGCTGTCCTTTCCACGCCCCGGCACCACGCTCGCGCTGGACTTCCCCAACGACGGCCCGGACGTGTTCCGGATGCTGGAGCGGCTGGACCGCATCGTCGCCGAGGCCGGTGGCGCGGTCTACCCGGCCAAGGATGCGCGCATGAGCGGAGCGCTGTTCCGCCAGGCCTATCCGCAGTGGCAGTCCTTTTCCCGATTCATCGATCCCCGTTTTTCATCCGGCTTCTGGAGCCGGGTCATGGAGTGAGCATGCAGAAGATCCTGATCATCGGTGCGACATCGGCGATCGCCGAAGCCGTCGCCCGCGTTTACGCCACACGCGCCGCGGCGGTGTTCCTGGTAGCACGCAATGCGGCCCGGCTGGACGTCATCGCCGACGATCTGCGCGTACGTGGCGCCCGGCAGGTGGATTCGGCCGTGCTGGACGTCAACGATCTCGGGGCCCACGCCGCCGTGCTGGATACCGCGTGGGCCGCGCTGGGTGGGATCGACACCGTGCTGATCGCGCATGGCACCCTGCCCGACCAGGCCGCCTGCGATGCCTCGGTCGACGTTGCGCTGCAGGAGTTCGCCACCAACGGCACTTCGACGATCGCGCTGGCGGCAGCACTCGCCCAGCGGCTGCAGAGCGGCTCGACCCTGGCCGTGATTTCCTCCGTCGCCGGTGACCGCGGCCGTGCCAGCAACTATCTGTACGGCAGTGCCAAGGCGGCGGTCAGCGCCTACCTGAGCGGGCTGGGACAGCGCCTGCGCGCCACCGGGATCAACGTACTGACGATCAAGCCCGGCTTCGTCGATACGCCGATGACCGCCGCGTTCAAGAAGGGCGCGCTGTGGGCCACCCCGGACAAGGTGGCCACCGGCATCGCCCGTGCGATCGACAAGCGCCGCCCGGTGGCTTACCTGCCGGGCTTCTGGTGGGCGATCATGTTCGTCATCAAGTCCATCCCTGAATTCGTATTCCGCAGGATCAAGCTCTGACATGACCGACAAACACGCCAAGATCGTCATTACCGGTGCGGCCGGGCTTGTCGGCCAGAACCTGATCGTCGAGCTCAAGCAGCAGGGTTACAGCCAGCTGGTGGCCATCGACAAGCACGCCCACAACCTGGCCATACTCCGCGAACTGCACCCGGACGTGCGCGCGGTCGACGCCGACCTCGCCCTGCCTGGCCCGTGGGCGGCCGAGTTCGAAGGCGCTGCCTGCGTCGTGCAGCTGCACGCGCAGATCACCGGCAAGACCAATGACCTGTTCGTGCGCAACAACATCACCGCCACCGGGCACGTTCTCGCCGCCACCCGGGCCGCCAACGTGCCCTACATGGTGCATATCAGCTCGTCGGTGGTGAACTCGGTGGCGGTGGACGACTACACCACCACCAAGCGCGACCAGGAAGCAATGGTGGTGTCCAGCGGACAGCGCCACTGCGTACTGCGGCCCACGCTCATGTTCGGCTGGTTCGACCCCAAGCACCTGGGCTGGCTGTCGCGCTTCATGGCACGCACGCCGGTGTTCCCGATTCCCGGCGATGGCAGGTTCATGCGCCAGCCGCTGTATGAGCGCGACTTCTGCCGCTGCATCGCCAGATGCATCGAGACCGAGCCGGACGGCAAGGTGTTCGACATCGTCGGCGACACCCGCGTGGACTACGTGGACATCATCCGGACCATCAAGCGGGTCAAGAACCTGCACACGCTGATCGTCCACATCCCGATCGGCTTCTTCGCCTTCCTGCTGCGCACGTTCGCCCTGTTCAGCGCCAAGCCGCCGTTCACCGCCGACCAGCTCAAGGCGCTCAGCGCCGGGGACGATTTCAAGGGCGTGGATACCGAGGCGGTGTTTGGCGTGCGCCAGACGCCGTTCGAAGAAGCCATCCGCGAGAGCTACACCGACCCGCGCTACAGCCATATCGTGCTGCGTCGTTGATGATGAACCATCCAGCAAAGGATAGTACGTTGAACCCAACCGCCTCCCCCCGCTTCACCCACCGCCTCAACGGGCTGCTCACCGTGGTGCTTGGGCTGCTGGCCATAGCATATGTGTGGCTGGCCGTGGTCGGAGCCAGGCAGAGCTACACGCCGGTGCCGCTCACCGACATGTGGGATGGCACGGTTGATTTCTATCGACGCGTGAGCGCGGGGGATGCCGGCATTTGGCTGGCCGGGCACAACGAACACCGCATCGTGCTCGCACGCGTGCTGTTCTGGCTGGACATGCGCCTGTTTGGCGGTAGTGCGGTCTTCCTCATTGTTGCCAACTATCTGCTGGTGGCCACCAGTGCGCTGGTCATGTGGCGGTTCCTGCGTGCCACGATGCCACGCCGCGAAGATGCGATGCTGCGCGCCGGCACCTTCCTGTTCCTGTTGGCCTGGCTGTTCAGCTGGTGTCAGGAAGGAAACCTGACATGGGGCTTCCAGAGCCAGTTCATCCTTGCCCAGCTGCTGCCGCTGGCCGCACTGCTGGCGCTGTACCACGCAGGCGTGTCGACCTCCTCCAGCCGACGCTGGTTCCTGTTGTCGGTGCTGCTGGGCGTTGCCTCGCTCGGCACCATGGCCAATGGCGTGCTCACCCTGCCGATCCTTGCCGCGTACGCGGCGATCACCCGGCAGGGGTGGCGCCGCTTCCTGGTGCTGGTGGGTCTGGCCCTGATCATGGGTGCCGCCTACCAGCGTGGCCTCGCCACCGGCGATGGTCCCTCGAAACTTGAGCTGCTGCGCCAGCAGCCCTACCAGTACGTGCGCTTCCTGCTGCTTTACCTGGGCAGCCCGTTCTACTACATCGCCCGCAACGTGACCCCGCACGCGCGGGAGGTTGCCGCAGCGATGGGCGCCCTGCTGGTCATCGGCTCCGCCCTGGCGGCGCTGGTCCACCTGCGCCGTCCGCAGGGTCGCCATGCGCAGTGGGCGCTGGTGATGTTCCTGGTCTTCATCGGTGGAACCGCAGCAGGCACGACGCTGGGACGCGCCGCCAGTGGTGAGATCCATGCCCTGGCCAGCCGCTACACCACCCCAGCGGTGATGGCCTGGGCCGCGCTGGCAATCTGGGTGGTGTCCTTTGTCGCCCTGCGCGGCCGCCGCTGGCATGCCGCCGTGCTTGTGCTGATGGCCGGCGCGCTGGGCGTGGGGATGATCGAACAGAAGCACGCCCTGGACGACCAGGCCGACAAGCACTACGAGCAGTCGCTCGCGGCCGTTGCGATGGGACTTGGCATTGCAGACGATGCGCAGGTACAGATCATTTTCCCCTTCACCGAGAACGCGCTTCGCCTGGCCCGCGACGCCGCCGCGGCAAACCTTTCAATCTTTACTGCCGCGCCGTGGCAGGCAACACCCACGGTGATCGGCAGCAGCGCACCCGCGCTGCCGGGCGTGGTGTGCCGGGGCAACATCGATGAATCCCGCGAAGCACCGTCCCAGCAGGACTACGTCAGGATCCGTGGCTGGCTGGACGGGCCTGCGCCGGACACCGAGGGCGGCGCGCTGCGCGTGGTTCGCGACGGCAAGGTGGTCGGCTACGGGTTGATCGGTCATTCGCGACCGGACGTCGCCGAAGTCACCGGCGCGGCAGCGGCCGCGCGCGCGGGCTTCGTTGCGTATGTCCCCCGCGACCAACTGGGCCACCCGCTGGTACTGCTGGGCGCCGGTTGCCAGCTGCCGGCGGTCGCTCCGGTCATGGCGTATCGGGAGACGGTGGAAGTGCCGGCGCCCGGCACGAAGATCATCACCGAAGCTGCCGTGACGCCGGGCCATCCGTGGTTGGGCAAGGATTTCCATGTCTCGTCCTACCCGGGCATGAAGATCATGGCCAGCCTGGTGCGAGGCGATTCGGACAAGGGCACGCTGCGCTTCACCGCACACCCCGGTGATGCGTTCTACTACCGTTCCGGGCCGACCGTCGGCCGCCAGGTGATCCAGCTTGACGATGGCCGGCTGGGCAGTGCCAAGCTGCCGCTGGCGGAACAGGAGTGGGTCCGCCTGTCGCTGGATGCGCCTTCGCTGCCGGAAACCTTCACCGTCACGCTGGTCGATGACGGTGACGGCTGGGGCGAATGGTCGGCCATTGCGGTGGTTGCAGCGGCACCGGCCAACTGAATGACGGTCGAGGCGACCGCCTTACATATTCACGGTGCCGCACCTGGCGACACCCTTACGAGGTACTGATCATGGGCAAGAAAGTTGCCGTCCTCGGCGCCGGTCCAATGGGCCTGGCTGTCGCTTACCAGCTGGCCCGGGATGGGCATCATCCGGTGATCTTCGAAGCTGACGACCGGGTGGGCGGCATGACCGCCTCGTTCGATTTCGGCGGCATGCAGATCGAGCGCTATTACCATTTCCATTGCATTTCCGATGCTGACTTCCTGGCCGTGCTCGGCGAGCTTGGCCTGGCGTCGCGCATGCGCTGGACCGAAACACGCATGGGCTACTGGTTCGGCAAGCAGTTGCAGGCCTGGGGAAACCCGGTGGCGCTGCTGCGCTTCAAGGGCCTGGGCTGGATCGCCAAGTTCCGCTACGGGCTCCACGCCTTCCTGTGCACCCGGCGCCAGGACTGGAAGCCGCTGGACCATGTCGAAGCCTCCGGCTGGATCCGGCGCTGGGTGGGTGCGGAAGCCTACGAGACCCTCTGGCGCAAACTGTTCGACTACAAGTTCTACCACTACGCAGACAACCTGTCGGCAGCGTGGATATGGAGCCGTATCCGCCGGATCGGGCGTTCCCGTTACAGCCTGATGCGCGAGAAGCTGGGCTATCTGGACGGCGGTTCGTCGACCCTGCTCGATGCCCTGCATGCGGATATCGTCAAGCACGGCGGCGAGGTGCGACTTTCCTCGCCCGTGCAGCGCATCGTCATCGAGGACGCGCGGGTGCAAGGGGTCCAGGTAAATGGCGAGGTACTGCCCTTCGACACCGTCGTCTCGACCGTGCCCCTGCCCTTCGTACCCCGGATCGCGCCCGATCTTCCTGCTCCGATCATCGCGCAGTTCGAGAAGCTGAAGAACATTGCAGTGGTCTGCGTGATCGCCAAGCTCCGCCGGCCCGTGTCGGCCAACTTCTGGGTGAACACCAACGACCCGGACATGGATATCCCGGGCATCGTGGAATACACCAACCTGCGCCCGATGGATGCCCACATCGTATACGTCCCGTTCTACATGCCGGGCGAGCATCCCAAGTACGCCGAACACAACGACGCGTTTGTCGACAAGGTGAAGCGCTACCTGCGCATGATCAACCCGGCGCTGGTGGAAGAGGACTTCATCGACGTCCGGGTCAGCCGTTACCGTCACGCCCAACCTATCTGCGATCCGGGCTACCTGGATGACCTGCCGCCGCGCAAACTGCCGGTTGCCGGTCTGTGGGTGGCAGATACGTCGCATTACTATCCGGAGGACCGGGGCATTTCCGAGAGCATCGGGTTCGGCCGGATGATGGCCCGGGAAGCAGTGGAGTAAGCGGCATGGTTTCCCGCCAGTTCATGATGTTCCTCCTGGTCGGTGGCGTGGCTGCGCTGGCCAACTTCCTGTCGCGCATCCTGTACAGCCACTGGCTGGATTTCACCCCGGCCATCGTCCTTGCCTACATTACCGGGATGGTGACAGCCTTCGTGCTGTCCAGGATGTTCGTGTTCAAGGAAAGCACCCGCCCCCTCCACCATTCGGCGTTCTACTTCGTACTGGTCAACCTGTTCGCCGTGGCCCAGACCTGGATCGTTTCCATGGTGCTGGCATTCCACGTGCTGCCGTGGCTGTCCATCGACGTCCTTCGGATGGAAATCGCCCATGCGGTCGGTGTCGTCGTTCCGGTGTTCTCAAGCTATGTCGGGCACAAGTACCTCTCCTTCCGCTGATCGCAGCCGCGCCGCCCGGCGGCGCGTGCTGCTGTGGGGAACGTACGATACCGGCAAGCCGCGCGTGCGCATCCTGGTTGACGGGATGCGCGGCAATGGGATCGAGGTCGATGAGATCCATGCCGATGTCTGGAGCCAGGTCAGCGACAAATCACAGCTGCGGGGCATGGCCGCACGCGTGGGCATCCTCTGCCGCATGCTGCGAGCGTATCCGGGGCTGATCTGGCGGCTGTTCCGCGCGGCAAGGCCGGACGTGGTGATGGTTTCCTATCCCGGCCCCCTCGACCTGCTGGTCGCGGGCGTGGCGGCGGCACGCTGGAAAGTGCCGCTGCATTTCGACGTCTTTGTATCGCTGTACGACACCATCGTGCGGGACCGCCGGCTGCTTTCCCCCGGTTCGGCCGCCGCACGCGTACTTCACCGCTTTGAAGGTTTCTGCCTGCGTCGTGCCGACCTGGCCTTCATGGATACCGAAACGCATGCCCGTCGAATCGAGTCGCTGTTCGCGCTTGCCGCTGGCAGCGTGGGCAGTGTGTGGGTCGGCGCCGAACTGGATCGGTTTCCAGCGCTGCCCCCGCGGCGCCGCCTGCCCGGCCAGCCGCTGAGGATGCTCTTCTATGGCCAGTTCATTCCACTTCACGGGCTGCCCACGATCATCGAAGCCGCGCGCCTGCTGCGCGATGCGCCGGTAGAGTGGATCATCGTGGGACACGGCCAGGAAACGGCACGCATCGACGCCATGCTCGAGGCCGATCCCTTGCCGCAGGTGCAACGCGTGCACTGGGTCGCCTATGAGCAGCTCATCGAGCAGATGACCGACGCAGACGTTTGCCTTGGGATATTCGGCACATCGGACAAAGCCGCAAGCGTCATACCCAACAAGCTCTTCCAGATCGTGGCCGCTGGCAAACCCTTCATCACCCGGGATTCGGCGGCGATCCGCGAGCTGTTCCCACACGCCCTGGCCGATGCGGTGCTGGTGCCGGCCGGCGATGCCGCTGCACTGGCCGATGCCGTGCTCGGCATGCAGCATCTGCACAGCGGGGCGAGCGCCCACGCGGATCTGCGTGACCGGATCGGGGCAGGAGCAGTGGGCGCGCAGTATCGTGCCCTCATTGACGGGTTGGACGTCTCCACCGGATGAAAAAGAACCTGCTGCGACTGCTGAATGTGCTGATCGGCACGGCTGCGGTGGCCGGCTTCTCGGCCTACGCCTGGCATGCCGCTGACGGCATCGACTGGACGCGGCTGGGAACGCCCTCTGCACTGCTGGGCATCCTGGCGGCGGGCGTGGCCTCGGCGCTGATCATTCCACTCAGCGCCTTTGCCTGGATGCGCATGCTGCGCTCCTGCGGCGTCCACCGTCCATGGGGCCAACTGGCCACCATCATGGGGCTGACCCAGCTGGGCAAATACCTGCCCGGCAACGTGGCACAGCACATCGGACGCCTGTCGATGTCGCTCAAGGCCGGTATTCCCGCCGTACCGTTTACCACGACCGTCGTATCGGAGAGCCTGCTTGCGATCCTTGCCGCCGTGTTCTTCGGTGCGCTTGCCTGCGCGCTGGGTGGCGCACAGGTGGTCGCGACCGGCGTGCTGGCAGACACCGCGCCTGAACACCTGCTGCCCCTGCTGCTGCTGGCCAGCATCGCACTCATCGGCATCGTGACTGCCAGCCCACGACTGATCAATCGCATCGCGGTGCGGCGCCTGGGCAGCGTCGGCGCGCCCGTTCCGGCGGCGCGCGCATTGATGCTTGCCTTCACCTGCTATGTCGGAAATTACCTCGTCCTGGCGGCGGGGATCTGGCTGCTGTCCCACCTTCTGCTGGAGAACCCGCCCTCGGCGTGGTTGCTCACCGGTGCATTCGCGCTGTCGTGGATCCTCGGCTTCCTGCTTCCCGGTGCTCCCGCCGGGTTGGGCGTGCGTGAGGCAGCAATGCTGGGTATCCTACAGGCCGCCGGCGGCGGGCCCGAGCTGTTGCCACTGGTCGTTGCCCTGCGCATGTCGACCATGCTGGGGGACCTGCTCTGCTTCGCCGTCGCGCTGCTGGCCGTACGGACCCTGCGTACACCCCCCGATGAGAACCCCTGACGAGTAGGGAGCAGCGCTGTGCAACTGGAACCAACCGGCGAACGGATGATGGTCGATGAATACCAGGCGACCGCCGAGGACCGACTGATCTACCATCTTCATGTCGAAACCTATCGGTTTGCCGAGGCATACACGCGCGGAAGGCGGGTGTTGGATTTCGGATGTGGCAGCGGCTACGGCTCGGCCATGATCGCCCGGTCGGCACTGCATGTCACCGGCGTGGATGTTGCCGCGGATGCGGTGGCGTATGCCGCCGAACGACATGGATCGGACAACCTGGACTTCCAGCACGTCACCGCCGACGGCGGACTGCCGTTTGCCGATGCCTCATTCGACACCGTGCTCTCGTTCCAGGTCTTCGAGCACGTCGAACATGAGCAGCGCTACCTGCAGGAGATTGCCCGCGTTCTCGTCCCGGGCGGAACCCTGTTGCTGGTGACGCCGGATCGTTCCACGCGGCTGCTTCCCCTGCAGCAGCCCTGGAACCGCTGGCACCTGCGCGAATACAGCGAGCGCTCGCTGCGACAGCAACTGGTCCAGCAGTTCGACGACGTGCGCATTCTCGGGATGGGCGGCGATGCCGCTACCATCGGCATTGAACTGCGCCGCTGCCGGCGGATGATGTGGCTCAGCCTGCCATTCACCCTGCCTTTCTACCCACGCGCCCTGCGCGTTGGCCTGCTCAACCTGGTGCACCGCTTCAAGGCACGACCGGCGGCTGGAACGCCGACCGATCCTGCCGTCTTCGCGCCGGGTCCGGTCCGCATCGCGGCAGGGTTGTCGCCCTCGCTCAACCTGGTGGCGGTCGTCCGCAAACGCCAGGCCTGATCACGATGCACCCTGCACCTCCCTCCGACATGGCACTCACCCGATGAAACTTCACACTGCAGCCCCTGGGGCACTCCGGAAGAAGGTGCTCGTCATCCAGATTCCCTGCCTCAACGAAGCAGCCACCCTGAAGATTGCCATCGATGCACTTCCGCGTCAGGTGCCGGGCTTTGACGAGGTCAAGATCCTCATCATCGATGACGGGTCCACCGATGGCACCTCCGAGCTGGCGCTGCGTCTGGGCGTGGACCATATCGTGCGCCACCCCGTGAACCGTGGCCTGGCCACCGCCTTCATGTCCGGACTTGAGGCGGCGTTGTGCCTGGGCGCCGATGTGATCGTCAACACCGATGCGGACAACCAGTACTGCGCCGACGACATTCCGCTGCTGACCCAGCCCATCCTCGAGCACCGCGCCGACATGGTGATCGGCGCGCGTCCCATCGATGAGACCGAGCACTTCTCGTTGATCAAGAAGAAGCTGCAGCGAATCGGCAGCTGGGCGGTACGCATGGCCAGCCAGACCGATGTGCATGACGCACCCAGCGGGTTCCGCGCGATCTCGCGCGAGGCAGCGATCCGTATCAACGTCTTCGGCGGCTACACCTACACGCTGGAAACGATCATCCAGGCAGGCCTCAGCGGCCTTGTGGTGGCGTCGGTTCCGATCCGGACCAATGCAGACCTGCGCCCCTCCCGACTGGTCAAGAGCATCGCGTCGTACGTGGTGCGTTCACTGGTCACCATCGCCCGGGTACTGATGATTTACCGCCCGTTGCTGGTGTTTTCCCTGCTCGGTGCGGTTCCGCTTCTGCTGGGACTGGTCGGCGGCCTGCGCTTTGCCTGGTTCTACGCCATCGGCGAAGGCGGCGGCCATGTCCAGTCCGTAGTGTTCAGCGCGTTCTGCCTGACACTGGCCGCCATCATGTTCACCATCGGGTTGATCTCCGACCTGATAGCGACCAACCGCAAGCTGTCCGAGCGTATCCTGCGCCACGTCCGCCAGGTCGAACACCGGCTGGAACAACTGGAGTAGCCCGCCGGCGATCAGGCGCCCGGTGCACTACCCGTGTCGGCATGCCGTCGCCGCCGAAGACCCAGCATCACGGCGACCAGCAGCAGGACCGATCCCAGCATGATCCAGCCGCCGACGATCAACGCACGCGGCTGGTAGCGCGCCGTGATGACAGCGCCGGGTTGAACGGCAATCGCCGGCAACGTGCCGAAGTACTGCTGCGGTTGAGCCCGGTTGCCGTCCACGGAAAATTCCCACGATTCGGATGCCGCCATCGGCAGTACGACGTATCCGGATCGGCTGCCGGTGTAGTGCAGGGTCCATCCGTCCGAGAAGTTGCCCTGCACCCGTACCGCTTCGGCAGCGTGCGCCGCAGGCGCTTGATCCAGCGAATCCAGGAAATAGGCACCGGCTGGGGCATCCCTGTTTTCCAGCAGTACCAGGCCTGGCGCCTGCGCTGCCACCGCCCAGCCTGCAAGCCCGGGGCCCTCGGGCAGTATCCGCAGGATGAGGCACCCTGGCGCACGCGCAGGCTCGACCTGCAACGCGCAGTTGGCGGCCCCGCCAGGCCGGTACCAGGCCGTGATGTTTTCGTTGGCAGCCGCGCCCTCATGACGGAGGGTCAGCACAACGCGCTGCTGCGCAGGCGTTACCGCCGGGGCGAAATGAAAACGCGCCATCTCCCCGTCCACGATCGAACCGGCCGGCAGGGTGGCTTCTGCAAGGACCGAGCCCGGTTTCTCCGGATCGCGCATGCTCAAGGTCACGCTGCCATGCAGGCCACTGCCGCCGTAGGTGGCCAGGCGCAGCTCGACATCGGACAGGGTGAAGTGGGCAGGCAGGTCCACGGACTGGCTCCACGCAGCGGTTCCCAGCGCGGGCAGGGCCTCCATGGGCGCAGGCCCGGCCGGATACTCCGGCACCCACGCCTGGGCCAGCAGCCGCTCGTCGCCCAGCACGTACTTCACGGCCATGGCGCGTATGGCCGGGCTGTCCAGCTGGATGGCATCGGCGCCGATGATGGACGCCGTAGGCGTGGTGAACGGGTCGCGCACCGCCTGTGCCAGCAACCGTTTCACGGCGGCGGTCTTGAAGCCATGCCCATACCATTCCGGCACGCCATAGGCCCCGAGCGTCCCGCTGACGAGGTAATTCCCGTCCGCAATGACGTAGGTGAACGGCGGGAGGTCGGCCTGCACCTGGGCAATCTGCCGGGTGGGCGGGAACATCAACGCGGCCGGCACGGGTCCGTTGAAGCGGCGGAACATCGTGCCGAGGTCCACCACCTGCACCGCCAGCAGCGGGACGGTCAGCAGCAGCGCCATCCAGGGGCGCTGGATCCGGCGCAGCAGCAAGGCCAGTGCGCTTGCGGCCAGCGCGGCCAACGCGATATCCAGCAGCAGGATGCCGCGCGCCCAGCCATTGCCACCCAGCCCCGGAACCCAGCCGAGCCATGCGGGCGGAATGAGCTGGAACACCAGCACCGATGAGATCGCCAGCAGCAGGCTGGCCAGTACCAGCACCGGCTCGAGCCGACGGGGCCTGATCCAGCGGAGCAGTGCGGCCGCCGCCAGCAGCAGGCCGAGGCCGCCCACGTACATGTGCGATTCGACCTGCGGGCTCTGGCGGGCGATGTGCGGCAGCAGCCGCACCGCGTCGGTCAGCAGCCGCAGCGGGCTGCCCCCCGTCCGCGCGGCAGTGTCGATGTGGGCCAGCCACGTGGCCAGGGCAATCAGGGGAATGGCCGCAAGGCCAGCACCCAGCGCAAGCGCGCCGAACATGCCAGCCAGGCGACGGTTGCCCGGCTGGGGCGCCATCCGCCACAACACCAGTGCGTACAGCACTGCCGCGCCGAGGCCGAGCTGCGCCACGAATGGAAATCCGCCGAGCAGCAACAAGGTGGTGAGCAGGGTCATCGCCGCAAAGCGCCATGCGCCCGGGCGTTTCCACCAGCCTTCCACCGACCACAGCAACCAGCACACCCACACCGAGGTACTCATGTGTGGCCAGTAGAGCCAAGCGGCATGGAAACCGCACAGCATCACCGTGACGCCGCCAAACAGGGCGGGCAGCGTACCCAGCGACCGCCGCAGCCACAACCATGCGCCGAGGCCAGCCATGACCAGATTGAACAGGGTGGCGAAGTAGAAGCCGCTGGACGCACTGGGCGCGGCAGCGAAAATCGCGAACGCCGGAGTCAGTTGCGAACTTGCCAGGTTGTGGATGCCGGGCTCACCACCGCCGGGCAATGGGTTCCACAGGGGAACCCGCCCCTGCCGAAGTTCGCCACGGGCGAACATCCAACGCGGCACCATGGCATCGAGAACGTCGGTCCGCTCGCCGTTGCGAACCTCTACCGGACCGTGTTCCTGCGACCACCCCTTGGAGGCAACCAGCAGATCGTAGGGTCCCACGGTCTGCTGCGCGAAGGGGTTGGCGCCCAGCACGGCCATCCCGACCGCAACGAAAAAGGCGATGGCGGCCGCCACGCCCCAGCAGCGCCGCTGCCTGTCGGTCATGCTCCAGCGTCCCCCATCCATTGCCTGCCCCCCGGCCGCCACCACTCAGCCGCGGAGTCGCCGGATCACCGATGCGGGAACCACGGCGCGGACCAGCGACGCCAACCCCGGGCTGCGGCGGACGAAGCGTTCCAATGCGGAGTACGACGGATTCAGCGCGATCTCATCCGGCGCCGAATCGAAGTGGGCGATCACCGCTTCATACTGGTCGTACGGGTGCGGAATCATCCGCTTCAGCGCCGGCTGGCTGCGGTAGTAACGGCGCCAATCGGCCGGGATCTTCCTGCCGTTGGCGAACACACCGTACTTGTCCGGCAGGCCAGCGGGATTCTTCAACCGCTCCAGCTCGCTGGAGTACCACCGGGTCATTTCCAGCAGCGTGGCGTTGCCGGCATCGTGCTTGCCGAGCATGTGCTCATGCGTGCCGATGTCGAAGCCGGAGAAGTGGTAGAAGCGCAGCGGGTGGCTTCCGTTGACCACGATCGTGCCATCGGCGCGGGTGCTGACCTGGCGGTAGTACAGGTTCCAGGTGGCCACGTTGTACGACGGGACACGCATGATGCCCAGCGTCTGGAAGAAGCACGGCGCCAGGTCGACCCACTTCTGGTCGGTGAACAGGCCACGCTGGTTGTCGTCGAAGCAGTAATCGCGGCAGCGGTCCTGCCACCACTGCAGGAATGCCGGGCCTTCACCCACGCGCGTCAGCGCCAGGAAGCCCAGGTTGAACACGCCATGGCGCAGGCAACCCAGCATTTCACCGTCGTGCAGGTCGTCGGTGTCCACGGCGGGAACCGATACATGGGGCGTGAGGATGATCGGATGCGTGACCATCTGCTGCTCCAGCTCTTCCATGCGCGCGTACAGCACGGTGTCTGGATCCTGGTAGACGACGTTGGCGAACCCGTACTGCTTGAACAGATGCGAGAAGGCAAACGGCTTGACCGCCGTGCACAGCTCCACCACGGTGTGGTCGAACAACCACGACTGCAGGTCGCCCACCCCTTCCACCACGTCTTCGGGGGTAAGGACAATGTCGAAGTCCGAATAGTCCAGCGCCGGATCCTTGTGGTCGCTCAACATCAGGGCCATTTTGGCCTCAGGGTGATGGCGGCGCACGGAGGCGGCAAGAATGCGCGCCTTGGGCAGGTAGCCATTGTTGATGGACGTGAAAATACATTCGATCATGGTGGTCACTTCTTCATAGTGTCGCGAAGGCGGCGCACCAGCGGCAGCAGGCCGGTGGCGCCAAGAGTGGTCCGGACGGTATTGCGCCACGCCGGGGAGCCCACTGGCATGGACTGGCCACGGAGCTCGCTGATTGTACGCTTGAGCGCGGCGATTTCATGCTGCAGCTCGGTGTTCTGCTTCTTCAGCAGGACCGGATCGGTGATGCTCCACTGGCTGGAGATGCCGGCCACGGCACGCTGGTAGAACCGGTCCTCCTCGCTCATCACGGAGGTGTCCTGGTACCAGGGAAGGTGCAGTGCCGAATAGGGAGGCGCTGCCCGGATCGATCGCCACCAGCGCTCCTCCGAGCAGTCCACGCCCGGCCGATACAACGCGAAGGTGGTGTCCAGGGCGCTCTCGTAGTTGCCGTCATCGAGGAGATTCACCCAGAACGGCGCCTCCCACTCCAGCACTTCCTGTTTGAATGCATAGTGGTCGGGAAGATCGTTGATCCGCAGCGACAGGCCAGCCTTGGTATGGCGCGGGTAGCGTTCCAGCATCTCGTCGAGATGGCTGGTGATGTCGGCAGGGCAATCGTCGGCGGGAACCACGTCGCTGTCATTGAGGATGAACTTCTCACGCTCGATGATCTTCTGGAACCGACCCGACTTCCACAAAGCCAGGTGGCCAAGGTTTTCGGTCAAGCGCACGACATTGTGCGGCGACTGCCCGAGATAATCCTTCAGGGGCTCGTAGGTCGACGCATTGTCAATAATGGTGATGTTCTGGAAATCCAGCGACTCCAGTCGATCGATCACCTGGCGGATATAGGCCACCCGGTTGAACGAGATAATGAAGACCGGCACGGTCTTGTTGCACAGCGAACTCATACGTCAACTCCATAGACGTCATATCCATCAGCCAGCACCAGGGCGCCCAGCAGGCGCTCCATGATGTGCTCCAGCCCTCCTTCAACTTCCCGGCTATCCAGACTGAACTCGTCAAGGCTGAGCCGGTCCAGCAGCGGCCTGAGCACCGAACTGCGTACCCAGAACATCGTTCCCGCTACGAACGGCAGGCCCTGGGGCACGCCGAACCTTTCATACACTGCCTGGCTGAGGGCGGCATTGGCATCACCGACATTGGTGATGAATGGACGCGCGCCGACCATGCCGATCGCCGGATCATCATTGAACAGCTTGAGAATCGTATTGATCTGCCATGCGCTGCCGGCGAGCGGCTGGATCAGCTCACGCCGCCATTGCTCACCATCGCGGATTTCGGTACCAAACAATGCGGAAATAGCCTGGAAATATGTCTCGGCATTATGACTCTTCTTGGAGTGCAGTTTCAGCACAAGATCCGAATCCAGCAGGGCGCCTTGCTGAATGGCCGCGACCAGTCCGCCGACGTCCTTGCCGCGATTGGGTACGACCAGCACGCGCAGGTCGATACCCCGGTCCACAATGGGGACCAGTGCCTGGGCCATGTCCTCCCGGCTCCACGGCCCGGTGATCACAACCCGCTCCAGACCCGGAATGCGAAGCGCATCGGCGATCAGCTCCGGCGCAAGATCCAGATAATAGACATGCAGGTGCGCGGCGATTCTCGGCTCCATCGGGGCCATCGGCATCGGGTCGCGGGGAAGCACGCGCACGCTGCCCACCGGCATGCCGCCCGAGAGGAAATTGATGGATTCATTGATCCGGCGCTGGCTGCGCACTGCGCGCATGACCCGCTGGATGAAGGCGCGCGATCGACTGTCAGGCGGCCGACCGACCCGGTCGCGCCCCTCCAGGTGATCCAGCATCCGCACTTCACGGCACCGGGCCTGGTCGCGCTGCACCCGCGCGTGGATGCCCGACGCATAGGACCGCTGCAGCTGCGCCTGCACTTCGAGGCTCTCGACCACCACGGCCCGCAGCTCCCGTCCAGCCGCTTCGCGCTGCTCCAGCAGCGCCTGCTCCGAGCGCTCGCGCTGGCTCGTCAGTTCCCGCTCGGCGTGCTCGCGCTGGCTGGCCAGTTCGCCTTCGGCATGCTCGCGTTGGCTGGCCAGCTCGCCTTCGGTGCGCTCACGCAGGGCGGCCAGTTCGCGCTCGGACTGCTCCCGCAGCGCCTGCTCCTGGAGCTCACTCTGCTGCTCCTTGGCCAGGATTTCCGCCTGGAGCGCTGCCTGGGTGCTGGCGGCGCCCGCTTCGCATGCCTGCAGCTCCGCCCGGTACTGTGCCTGCACCCGTTTGGCTTCGGCGCGCTCGGCCTCGACCATCTCCTGGCGCTGGTTGATCAGCGCAGCCAGGCCGTCGCGATCTTCTTCCACGGCCTCGAACGAAGCACGATAGTTGCGGATCTGCCCCTGCAGGTAGCGGCGCAGCAGCCGGTCGTGCCGGTGGTGGCTCAGCAGCAGGCTTTCCGGGGCGCGCAGGCGGCGCCTGTATACCTGCCGGGTGATCAGCTGCGCTTCGACCGCCGCGCCGGGCATGCCGCTCAGGATCGCGTTGTTGCCGTGCAGGCGATAGCGAAGCAGACGCTCGTCGACGAACCCGACGCGCACGCCCTTTTCGTCTACGCAGCGCAGCACATAATCCCAGTCCAGGTTGTAACGGAAACGATGGAACGTTCCCACCTTCGTCAGGAGCTCTCGACGGAACAGGAAATTGGACGTTGAAACGGTCAGGTTGCCGTACAGCAGTCCATCGGCCACACCATGCGTCCGCACGCGCTCGCGCATGCGTTCGGTGCTGAAGTTCCACCAATGCGCCGCATCGTTGATCTCGGCACCGTCGGCATCGATCAGCTGGGAGTCGCTGAACAGGAAGTTGTCACCGCTTTCTTCCGCGGCCGCCAGCATCCGCTTCAGGCGGCTGGGATGCCAGATGTCATCCGAATTGAGAATGGCCAGCCACGGGGCGGTGGCCCGCGAGAGCCCATGGTTGATCGCCGAATGCGAACCGCCATTGGGCTGGGTGTGCACGCTGACGCGTGCATCTTCCGCTGCCAACCGCTGCATGCGTTCCACCGAGTCATCCGATGAGCCGTCATCGATGACGATCAGTTCAACCTGCACGTCCTCCTGGGACAGCACCGAACGCGCCGCTTCTTCGATGAAGCGGGCGTGGTTGTACGAGGGAATGATGACGCTAACGTCGGGAGCCGGCATAAGGAATTCCGAGAACGCTGGATCAGGAGGGGTCATTCATGTCTGGTCATCGGCGGGACGCCCGCGGCGATGGCCACCGGCGTCCGGCTTCAGCAGGCGGCGGCCGCGTCGCGCCAGGCTTGCAGTGCCGCTTCATCTGGAACGTCGAGAATCCTCGGCGCCGCGCTTACGCGCGCCTTCAGCACATACTGGAAAACGTTCGCCGTGGGGTGTCCGTTGAAAAGGACCCTCAAAGAGGAGGCTCCGGAAGCACCTGCCAGTACTCGGTGAACTGCTCGTGCCAGCCGCCGGCATCCACCGTTTCGCGATGGGTGACCTCCAGACCGACGCGATTGAGCATGCGCTCCATCGAATTCCAGGTGAAGAAACGCAGGTGCGTCTCGTCCAGCAGGCCCGTAGGCGTGTAATCGAACCGCCCGGCAAGAAGCGCGGCAATGATGCCGGCATGCCCGGCATTGGGGAAGGAAATGACCACCTGTCCGCCCGGTGCCAGCATCGGAACCAGCTGGCGCAGCGTTTCTTCCGGATCCCGCAGGTGCTCGATCACGTCGGCCGAGACGATGACATCATAGGCATCGGCAACTGCCGCCTGCCACTGCTGATCCTCAAGGTTGCCTACGTACAGGCGGTCCAGCCACGGCCGCGCGCGTTCGGCGCTGGCGGCGTCGATCTCCACGCCCGTCACCCGGCACCGCTGGGCCTGGCTGAGCTGCCGGGAAATCACGCCGTAGCCGCACCCCAGCTCCAGTACCCGGTGGTCCACACCGACCAGCCTGGCGATCCGCGCGGCGGTACTCCCACCATCGGGGTCGAAGGCGTAATCATACGGCGACTGCCGTTCTTCAATGCTCATCGGAGCCCACCTCGATACCGATCTCAAGCATCGGAACACCGACCAGGCCGGTCGAGACGCTGGTGGAAACCGAGCGCACGATCAGCACATCGTGGCCCCAGTACAACTGCTGGTGGTCCACCTGGGTGCCGCTGGCAATGGCCACGTCGAAAGCGTAGTCGCCCACCGGCAGCACCGGCATCGGGAAAGTGAACACGGCGCGGAAGACCTGGTCGCGGTTGACGCCCGGAGGCGAATCCAGGTAGGTCAGGTAGGTGTTGTCGCCGAACAGGGTCTGGCCATGCTTGTCCTTGAGGAAGAAGCCGACAATCGGCTGGGCGATCTCGGCGCTCGCCCGCGCCTGGATGACCAGCGAAACCATCTCCCCACCCACCACCCACGACAGCGGGCGCTGCTCGCTGTCCTCCAGCACTACCTGGGTCAACTTCACGCCGCCGACGCCGAACGAGGCGCCCTGCGGATCGAAGTGGAAGACCTGGATGTCATTTCGCAGGCCACTGGCATTGATCATGCTCTTGCGCTGGTCACGCCAATCGGCGGCGCCGAGCACATCGCGCACGGCGTGGTCGGCAGCCGGCGCGGCCTGGGACTGGTTGAACAGCGAGGCCAGGTACTTTTCGGTAACGGATTTGGCATCACCAATGGCCATCACGTGGCCGTGGTCGATCCACATGGCCTGGTCGCAAAGGCTTCGCACCGCGCCGCTGTCGTGGCTGACGAAGACCAGGGTGCCACGCGCCTTGAATTCGCGCAGCCAGCGCATGCACTTCTGGGTGAACTGCGCGTCGCCCACCGCCAGCGCCTCGTCGATGACCAGGATGTCGGCGTCGACATGGGTGATGACGGAGAAGGCCAGGCGCACGAACATGCCGCTGGAGTAGGTCTTGACCGGCCGATCGATGAACTCGCCGATTTCCGCGAACTCGATGATCGAAGGCAACCGCTCGGTGATCTCCGCCGTGGTCAGGCCATAGATACCACCGCTGAGGATCGCATTCTGGCGCCCGGTGAATTCCGGATTGAAGCCGGCACCCAGCTCCAGCAGCGCGGCCACCTTGCCGGTCCTCTCCACCGTGCCGGTGGTCGCCTCAAGCGTCCCACAGACAATCTGCAGCAGGGTCGACTTGCCCGAGCCGTTCTTGCCGATCACGCCGAAGGTGGTGCCTTTGGCGATCGCGAAATCGACGTTCTGCAGGGCCCAGAATTCGCGGTACAGGCGCTTGCGCGAGCCAAGCACCGACTGCCACAAGCGGTGAACCGGCTTGTCGTACATGTGGTAGCACTTGGATACGCCGCTGGCGCGGATCGAGATTTCTTCAGAGGACATCAGCAAAGCCTCCGCGCGCCTTCTGGAAGAAGGAATAACCCGACACCGCAGCCAGGATCGCCACGCCCAGGTAGATCGACAGCAGCCCGAAGTCCGGCGTTTCGCCGAACATCAAGGCACCCCGGCTTTCCTGCATCGGAATGGTGAGTGGATTGAACATCACCCATGTCTGTACCGCCTTGGGCAATGCCGTGATCTGGTAGAACAGCGGGGAAAGGAACATGAAGGCACTGATCAGCAAGGTGACCATCTGGTTGATGTCGCGGATATAGGTGCCCAGCGCGGCAAGGAACCACGCAGCGCCCAGCGTGAACAGAACCAGCGGGGCCATGATCACCGGAATCCACAAGCCCTCCCAGTGCAGCGGGGCCTTGAGGATGAACGCGACCACGATCAACACCAGGAACGCGATGACGGCATTGAAGAGCGCCGTTGCCAACGTGACCGCAGGCAGCACCTCAAGCGGAAAGACCACCTTCTTCACATAGTTCGCGTTCGCCAGGATCAACGTCGGCGCACGCGTGATGCACTCTGCGAACGTGTTGAACACGATCAGACCAATGAACAGGGCGATGGTGAAATTGCCCTGGATATGATCGCCCGAGGACCAGCGGCTCTTGAACAACGTGCCAAACACGAATGAATACAGGGTCAACAGAAGCAGGTTCTGGATGACATACCACGAAAGGCCGCCATACGACCCCTTGAAGCGCGACGCGACCTCACGCTTTGAAAGCGCCCAGAAAAGCTCCAGGCTCCTGAGCAATGCACCCGTCATCAGATTCCAACTCCCATATCCTGATTCAACACGCTTACCGACGTCCCGGTCAGCTTCATGCTGCTCATCTCAGTTCAATGCCGCTTCCAGATCCACCTGCAGATCCCCCAGTTCCTCCACGCCCACGCTCAACCGCACCAGCGCATCGCTGATGCCCAGCTGCTCGCGGCGCTCCACCGGGATGGACGCATGGGTCATCACCGCGGGATGGTTCACCAAGCTCTCCACCCCGCCCAGCGACTCGGCCAGGGTGAACAGTTCGGTCTTCTCGCAGAACCGCTTGGCCGCCTCGAATCCGCCCTTGAGCACGATCGACACGATGCCGCCGTAGCCGTTCATCTGGCGCGTGGCCAGTTCGTGCTGCGGGTGCGAAGTCAGGCCGGGATAGATCACCTTTTCCACGGCCGGGTGCTTTTCCAGCCACTGGGCCAGGGCCAGCGCATTGGCGCAGTGCGCCTTCATGCGCAGCGGCAGGGTCTTCAGGCCACGCAGGGCCAGGAAGCTGTCGAACGGACCCTGCACACCCCCGATGGAGTTCTGCAGGAAGGCCATCTGCTCGGCCAGCTCGGCGTTGTCGCCCACCACCACCATGCCGCCGACCATGTCCGAATGGCCGTTGAGGTACTTGGTAGCCGAGTGCAGGACCAGGTCCGCGCCCAGTTCCAGCGGGCGCTGCAGCATCGGCGAGGCGAAGGTGTTGTCCACCACCACGATCAGGCCATGGCGCTTGGCGATGGCGGCGACCGCGGCGATGTCCACGATCTTCAGCATCGGGTTGGTCGGGGTTTCGATCCAGACCATCTTCGTCTGAGGCGTGATTGCCGCTTCGAAGGCGGCCAGGTCGGTCAGGTCGACGAAGCCGAACTGCAGCCCGGCGGTGCGCTTGCGCACGCGCTCGAACAGGCGGAAGGTGCCGCCGTAGATGTCATCCATCGCCACCACGTGGCTGCCGGCATCCAGCAGCTCCATCACCGTGGAGGTGGCGGCCATGCCCGAAGCGAAGGCGTAGCCGCGGCTGCCGCCCTCCAGCGAGGCCACGCAGCGCTCATAGGCGAACCGGGTCGGGTTGTGCGTACGCGAGTACTCGAAGCCCTGATGTTCGCCGGGGCTGGACTGGGCGTAGGTGGAGGTGGCGTAGATCGGCGGCATCACCGCGCCGGTGCTCGGGTCGGGCGACTGCCCACCATGGATGGCGAGCGTGGCGAGAGCGAGCTGGCGCTTGGAGTGCCCGGAGGCTGCAGGATCGGACATGGGGTTCCCAGCGATTGAGAGCCCCAACGGGGCCCACACTAAATGGAGCGGAAGTCTATCAGCGCCGGCTTAATCAGCCGTTGACGCTAATAAACGCAGGTTCAGAGCCGAACGTCGGCCATCGCGCCCTTATTGGACGCGACGACGCAGGTAGTTCAGCAGGTCGATCCGGGTAATCAGCCCCAGGAAGCTGCCACCATCCATGATGATGGCCACCTGGCCGCGGTCGAACACCGGCAGCAGGGCTTCGATCGGCGATTTCACGTCCAGCCGGTCCAGCTTGCTGACCATGGCGGTGGAGACCTTGTCGCGGAACCGCGACTCGTCCCCGTACACGTGCAGCAGGACGTCGCTTTCGTCGACGATGCCGACCAGCTGGTCGCCATCCATCACCGGCAGCTGCGACACGTCATACAGTTTCATGCGCTGGTAAGCGGTGGTCAGCAGGTCGTTCGGGCCGATCACCACGGTGTCGCGCTGGCCGTACGGGCGCAGGATCAGGTCGCGCAGGTCGCCGGTCTGCGGGCGCTCCAGGAAGCCGTTGTCCAGCATCCAGTAGTCGTTGTACATCTTGGAGAGGTACTTGTTACCGGTGTCGCAGACCAGCACCAGCACCTTCTTGGGGGTGGTCTGCTCCTTGCAGTACTTCAGCGCGGCCGCCAGCAGGGTGCCGGTGGAAGAGCCGCCGAGCACGCCTTCCTTGCCCAGCAGCTCGCGCGCGGTGTGGAAGCTTTCGGCGTCGGTGATGGCATAGGCCTTGGTGACCCGGCTGAAATCGGCGATCGAGGGCAGGAAGTCCTCGCCGATGCCTTCCACCAGCCAGCTGCCGGACTTGTCGTTGAGCACGCCGTCATTGATGTATTCGGCCAGGATCGAGCCAACCGGGTCGGCCAGCACCAGCTCGGTCTTCGGCGACAGGGTGGAGAAGGCGCGCGACAGGCCGGTCATGGTGCCGGAGCTGCCGCAGCCGAACACGATGGCATCCAGGTCGCCGTCCATCTGTTCCAGGATTTCCGGGCCGGTGCCGAATTCGTGCGCGGCCGGGTTGTCCGGGTTGCCGAACTGGTTGATGAAGTACGCGCCGGGGGTTTCCTCGGCCACGCGCTTGGCCATGTCCTGGTAGTACTCGGGGTGGCCCTTGGCCACGTCCGAACGGGTCAGCCGTACTTCGGCGCCCATCGCCTTGAGGTTGAAGATCTTTTCGCGGCTCATCTTGTCCGGTACGACCAGGATGAGCTTGTACCCCTTCTGCTGGGCGACCAGGGCCAGGCCCAGGCCGGTATTGCCCGCAGTGCCTTCCACCAGCGTCGCACCCGGCTTGAGATCGCCGCGCTGTTCCGCCGCCTCGATCATCGACAGGCCGATGCGGTCCTTGATGGAACCCCCGGGATTGGCGCTTTCGAGCTTCAGGTACAGCTCGCAGACACCGGTGTCCAGGCGCTGGGCCTTGACGATCGGGGTCTTGCCAATGAGGTCGAGTACGGAGGAGTGGATTGCCATCGGGTCACATCGATTCGCGCCGCAGGGCGGCCGGACCCCCGATTATCCGACAGATGGTAGAGACACGCCATGCGTGCCTGGCCCTGAAAGAGCGACGCGGACGGCGCCCGTCGACGAGGAGACGGACGCCGCCCGCGGCGTTTGGCGGTGCCGGCGCTGGGCCGGCAGGTTCAGCGGCAGGTGCCGGGCGTGGGCCGGCACGATCAGGCCTTAGTGCACGGGGGAGGAAGACTCGTACATGCGCAGCAGGCGCTGCTTGGTGAGAAGCTTCTCACGCTTCAACTGGCCCAGAGTGAGGTCGCCTACCGGATTCACGCCCAACGCGGCATCCATACACTTCTTGTTCAACTTCTGGTGCCGTTCGTAAAGCTCTTTGAATTCCGGATCGCTCTTGCGGCGTGCGTCGATTTCACTCTGGGGCTGACCTTCAAACATGATGAACCTCCTATCGCGTCTACAGCACAAACAAGAACGCCCCGGCCGGTAAGGCACGGGGCGTTGCTTCGGGAGGAGCGCCGGCATCCACCGCGATCACGGCACAGCCCAGGCGCACGACCGGGATTGCCCGGCCTGCAGACTGCTCTGGTTCGTGCCCTCGATGCATCGGCCCGGCCCTCCAATCGTCCGGGTCGCGGAAGGCCACCCGGACAATCGACCCTACGCCTGCCCAAGGGCCGGTTCAAGGGTTTCGTTTGAAATCGCTGGCGGGCGCCAGTGGAGGTTCAGGCTGAACGCGCAGTTCAACGAAATTTAAACGAAAACAGGGGGTTGCGTCGGTTTTGGCCCGGGTCACGACCAACGGTCGTGACCTGCCAGCGATGTCGACGATCGGGCCCTTTTACGGCGCGATGATGACCTCGGCCGACCGCGCCTTGGTGGCCGCCGCCTTCTTCCCGCTGACCTGCAGGCGGCTGGCGCTCACGCCGGCCCCCACCAGGGCATCGCGCAGGGCTTCGGCACGCTGCTGCCCTACCCCGGCGGCGGCATCGTAGGCCTCGATCCGGACCCGGCCCTTCTTGCCGATGTTGAGATACTCGGCCAGCGCCTTGGCCTGGCCCTTGGCCCCGCCCGAGAGCGCACCCTTGCCACTGGCAAAGGCATCGCCGGCGAAGGTGAACACCTCGCCGCGGCTGTCGAACTTCGACCCCGGCAGCTTGTTGCCCGAGACCAGTTCGGCCTCTTCCCGGGCCAGCTTGGCCGCGTTCTGCTGGGCCGCGCTCAGCCGCGCGGTCTGCTTGCCGGCCACGCTGGTCAGCGCGGTTTCGGCGTCCTGGCGGGCCAGCGCCTCGGTTTCGGCGGCCAGGCGCAGGCGTTCGGACTCCTCGGCCTGGATCTGGGCCTGCACGCGCAGCCGCTCGCTTTCCTGGCGGGCACGCTGGGCGTCGCGGCGGCTGGCTTCGATCAGCAGGTCGCTGCGGGTGCGCTCGAGCGTGGCCACTTCGCGCTTGGCCAGGGCGGCGCGCACGCTGGTTTCGGCGATTTCGACCCGGCGGTCGGCCAGGTAGCGGGCCTGGTCGAGGTCGCGGCGCTTGGCATTGGCCAGCGCGGCGATGGCCTGCTGGGCCTGCAGGCGCTCGTAGGCGGCCAGTTCGGCGGCATCCGGGTTGGCCTGGATGGCCATCAGGCGCTGGGTGAGCTGGGCCACGGCCGGGTCTTCGGCGGCGCCGGCCAGCGGCGACAGGGCCAGGCCGATGGCCAGCAGCAGGGGCTGGATGCGCAGGGCAGCGGCCTTCATCGGCGGTCCTCCCCGGCGAGCTGGCGTTCGAGCTGGGTCACCTCGTTGCGGCGCAGCTGCAACTGGGCCGTGGCGGTGGCCTCCTCGCTGCGGGCGCGGGCCAGGTCGGCATCGGCGGTGGCGCGCACGGCCAGGGCCGGGGCGTTCTTGCGCTCGCGGCGGTCGCCCGCTGCGGCCTGGGCCTGTTCCAGGCCCTGGCGGGCCACGGCGATCAGGTCCGGGGCGTACTGGTCGGCGTCGGCCTGGGTGGCCTTGTCCACGGCCTGGCGGGCCTGCATGAGCTCGAGCGCGCCGTCCTGGGCCAGGGCCGGCCCGGCCAGTGCGAATGCGCACGCCATCACGCAACTCGTCAAAACTACATACGGGGTACGCCGCATTTGTGCGAAGCTAGGATTCATTGGGGGTGCCGTTCGCCTGAAGTAGGTGCGCGGCCATTGTCGGAAGCCTGCGGCGTGCTTGCAATGGCATGTCGCCGATTGTTGGGGAAACATTTCGCATGGATATCGGCTATTTCCTGAAGCTGATGACCGAAAAGAACGCTTCGGACATGTTCTTGACCACCGGCGCCCCGGTGTACATCAAGATCGAAGGCAAGCTGTACCCGCTGGGCAATACCGGGCTGCCGCCCGGGATGGTCAAGAAAATCGCCTATTCGCTGATGGACGAGGGCCAGGTGCCCCAGTTCGAACGCGACCTTGAGCTCAACATGGCCATCGCCCTCCCGGATGCGGGACGCTTCCGCGTCAACGTGTTCAAGCAGCGCGGCGAGGTCGGCATGGTGATCCGTGCCATCCGCAGCAAGATTCCCAGCATCGAAGAGCTCAACCTGCCCCAGGTCCTCAAGGACGTCATCATGACCCCGCGCGGGCTGGTGCTGGTGGTGGGCTCGACCGGCTCGGGCAAGTCGACCTCGCTGGCGTCGATGATCGACCACCGCAACAGCACCACGACCGGGCACATCCTCACCATCGAGGACCCGATCGAGTACCTGCACAAGCACAAGATGTCGATCGTCAACCAGCGCGAGGTCGGGCTGGATACCCACGCCTTCCACAACGCGCTGAAGAACGCGATGCGTGAAGCGCCGGACGTGATCCTGATCGGCGAAATCCTCGATTCGGAAACGATGGAGGCGGCCATCGCCTTCGCCGAAACCGGTCACCTGTGCCTGGCCACGCTGCACTCCAACAACGCCGACCAGACCATCGAGCGCATCCTCAACTTCTTCCCCGAGAGCGCGCACCGCAACGTGCTGATGAACCTCTCGCTGAACCTGCGCGCGGTGATTTCCCAGCGCCTGGTCAAGGGCCAGGATGGGCGCCGCCTGCCGGCCACCGAAGTGTTGATCAACACACCGATGATCCGCGACCTGCTGCGCCGCGGCCAGGTGCACGAGATCAAGCCGGCGATGGAAGCCTCGCTGGAAGAAGGCATGGAGAGTTTCGACCAGTGCCTGTTCCGCATGGCCAAGGGCGGCATCATCGAGCAGGAAGAAGCCCTTCGTGCGGCCGATTCGCGCGATGGCCTGGCCCTGAAGTTCCGCCTGTCCGAAGGCGGCAGCGGCGAGCACGACCCGTACGCGGATTATTCGGCGGCGACCCCGGCGGCGATCACGCACGGGTTCTGACGGAATCGGCGCCCGGCAACGGGCGCCAAGCGGCTTGGAACCGCCTGGGCCGGCCAACGGCCGGCGCTACCGGTATCCGAAGCCTTCGGTCGATTGATCCCGATCCCAATGGGCTCGTAACGGTTCGTAGCCCCGGCCGTTGGCCGGAAACCGCGCGCAGCGCGGCACAAGCGTCCGAACGCGGTACGGTTACCCATTGCGGCCAACTACCCGACGTTTAACGGCGCCGAAGCCGCCCATCACCCCGCGCAATCCACCTGGTTTTCAGGCCGCGCCGCATCGAACGCCGGCAAGGCCAGGCACGCCTCGTCGATCCGCACCAGGGTCGGGTACGGGCCCAGATCCACGTTGAAGCGGCGGGCGTTGAACAGCTGCGGCACCAGGCAGCAATCGGCCAGGGTCGGCGTGTCGCCGTGGCAGAAGCGCCCGGTGTCCACCGACTCGACCAGCAGCCGTTCCATCGCATCGAAGCCGACCTGCATCCAGTGCCGGGGCCAGTCCTCACGCTCGGTCTGCGGCACGTTCCAGGTATCGCTGAAGAACTGCATCACGCGCAGGTTGTTGAGCGGGTGCAGGTCGCATGCCACCAGCTGTGCCAGCGCACGCACGCGGGCGCGGCCCGGGGCATCGTCGGGCAGCAGCGGCGGCTCCGGAAACACCTCGTCGAGGTACTCCAGGATCGCCATCGACTGGTGCAGCACCAGGTCCCCATGCACCAGGGTAGGCACCAGCTCCTGCGGGTTGAGCGCGGCATACCCTTCGCTGTGCTGCTGGCCGCCGTCGCGGACCAGGTGCACCGGGGTGATCTGGTGTTCCAGGCCCTTGAGGTTCAGACCGATGCGCACGCGGTAGGCCGCGCTGGAGCGCCAGTAGCTGAACAGCTCGATGCGGTCGGCCGGGGTGTTCAGGGCCGTGCTGCCTGTTCGATACGCTGTTCGATGGCGCCAAAGATGCTCTCGCCGGCGGCGTCGAACATTTCAATGCGGACCACGTCGCCGAACGACATGAACGGCGTGCTCGGCTTGCCGTCGCGCAGGGTTTCCACGGTGCGCTGCTCGGCAAAGCAGGAAGCCCCCTTGCTGGTGTCCTCGTTGGCGATGGTGCCCGAGCCGACGATGGCACCGGCGCCCAGCGGGCGGGTCTTGGCCGCGTGCGCGACCAGCTGGGCGAAGTTGAACTGCATGTCCACGCCCGCTTCCGGCGCGCCGAACCAGACGCCGTTGACGTGGGTGACCAGCGGCAGGTGCACCTTGCTGTCCTGCCAGGCGTCGCCCAGCTCATCGGGCGTGACGAACACCGGCGACAGCGCCGAACGCGGCTTGGACTGCAGAAAGCCGAAGCCCTTGGCCAGCTCGCCCGGGATCAGGTTGCGCAGCGAGACGTCGTTGACCAGGCCGACCAGCTGGATATGGCCGGCGGCCTGCTCGGCGGTGACCGCCATCGGCACGTCATCGGTGATGACCACCAGCTCGGCTTCCAGGTCGATGCCGTACTCCTCGCTGATCACCTTCACGGCATCGCGCGGGCCATGGAACCCGGCGCTGGTGGCCTGGTACATCAGCGGGTCGGTGTAGAAGCTTTCCGGCACTTCGGCGCCACGGGCGCGGCGCACGCGCTCTACATGCGGCAGGTAAGCGCTGCCATCGACGAATTCGTAGGCGCGCGGCAGCGGCGCGGCCAGTGCCTGCAGGTCGATGTCGAACACGCCATCGGCGCTGCCGTCATTGAGCGACTCGTACAACGCGTTCAGGCGCGGCGCCAGGTGGCTCCAGTCTTCCAGCGCCTGCTGCAGCGTGGCGGCGATCCCGGTGGCGCGCACGCCATGGCGCAGGTCGCGCGAGACCACGATCAGGGTGCCGTCGCGGCCGCCTTCCTTCAAAGAACCAAGCTTCATGGGTGGGATATCCGGAATCGCAGTAAATAGGTTTCGAGTGTAACCAAATGCGTGGTCATGCCAAGTCGCAGTGCCGCAGAACGAACATAAACCATCCGAATGATGCTGATGTGGTCGCTCGCCAAGGTCGTCCGGCTGGGGCCGGCCGCTACGAATTGCTACGGGCGCCGGGGAGGCATGGACACGTCGGGAGTCGCTTGTTCAACCTGAACGGGGGATTTGGCCTTGCTGGCGCGGTTCCGCTACACTATGCGGGTCTGCAGCGGCCGTCCGTTTCCCTTCGGGATCGCCGGCGATCGGGATTTCCGTCCCTCGCCCGCCCCCACTCCGACGCCATTCGTCATGCATTCCAGTCTGCGCACCGCGTGGGCTGCACCCAATTCTCGCAGCGCGGTTCACGGGAACGCTCCGAGTCAGCCGATCAACTCGATCTGCCTTGCGTCCGGTCATTCGGCCTGGCGTTACTTCGTCTTTGGAGCTTCCACCCGATGTCTTTTGAAAACCTGGGCCTTGCCCCGTTCCTGCTGCGCGCGTTGTCCGAGCAGGGCTATGAAAACCCCACCCCGATCCAGGAGCAGGCGATCCCGCTGGCCCTGGAAGGCCGCGACCTGCTGGCCGGCGCGCAGACCGGTACCGGCAAGACCGCTGCGTTCGGCCTGCCGCTGCTGCAGCACCTGGGCACCAACCCGCAGGCCGTGAACGGCCCGCGCAAGCCGCGTGCGCTGGTGCTGGCCCCGACCCGCGAACTGGCTACCCAGGTGCATGACAGCCTGCGCGGTTACAGCAAGTACCTGCGCATTCCCAGCGCCTGCATCTACGGCGGCGTCGGCATGGGCAACCAGTTCGACGTGCTGCGCCGTGGCGTGGACCTGCTGGTGGCCTGCCCGGGCCGCCTGATCGACCACCTGGAGCGTCGCAGCGTCGACCTGTCGGGCATCGAGATCCTGGTGCTGGACGAAGCCGACCGCATGCTGGACATGGGCTTCCTGCCGTCGATCAAGAAGATCCTGGCCAAGCTGCCGCGCCAGAACCGCCAGACCCTGCTGTTCTCGGCGACCTTCGAAGAGAGCATCAAGCAGCTGGCGCTGGAGTTCATGCGCGATCCGGCGCAGATCCAGGTCACCCCGAAGAACACGGTCGCCGAATCCATCAAGCACTGCGTGCACCCGGTTGACGGCCCGCGCAAGCGTGACCTGCTGCTGCACCTGCTGGCCCAGGACAGCCGCGAGCAGACCCTGGTGTTCGGCCGTACCAAGCACGGCTGCGACAAGCTGGCCACGTTCCTGGAGAAGTCCGGGATCAAGACCGCGGCGATCCACGGCAACAAGAGCCAGGGCCAGCGCCTGCGTGCGCTGGGCGACTTCAAGGCCGGCCGCGTGACCGTGCTGGTGGCCACCGACATCGCCGCGCGCGGTATCGACATCAACGAACTGCCGAAGGTCATCAACTACGACCTGCCGATGGTGCCGGAAGATTACGTGCACCGTATCGGCCGTACCGGCCGCAACGGCTCGACCGGCCAGGCGATCTCGCTGGTGGCCCAGGACGAGGCCAAGCTGCTGCGCCAGATCGTGCGCCTGCTGGACAAGGACATGGACATCCGCGACGTGCCGGGCTTCGAGCCGCAGACCCCGATCCGCTGGGGCAACAGCGCGCCGGGCAAGGCCGAAGTGCCGGGTGGCGATCGTTCGCCGCGCAAGCACGCGCGCCGTCCGCATGGCGAGGCCCCGCGCCACGCCCATGCCGGTGCCAAGACCGGCGGCGGCCAGCGTGACGGTGCCGGTCGCGGTGCAAGCCGTGGTGCCGGCAACGGTGCGCCGCGCGGTGGTGCGCCGACCGGCCAGCGCCGTGGCGGTGGTGGCGGCGGTCGCGGTCCGGGCGGCGGCAACCGCGCCGGCTGATCGTTTCGCCGGCTGCACAATGGAAAAGGGCGACGCATTGCGTCGCCCTTTTTTTTACCCGCGCGGCTTGGTCGGATTGAGCAGGTTGCCGAAGAACACCGCGTTCAACAGCAGCCGCTCGGTGCCGTGCCAGTACTTGCGATGCGCCGGGTCATCGGCGAACAGCACCACGTTGCCCTGCCCCTGCGGCGACACCAGCAGCCAGGCGGTGCCGGCCACGCGGCTGCGGTTGGCCTCGGACAGGTAGCCGTTCACCCGCGGTGACTCGTCAATGCGCACCACGGTCGAGAACGCATTGCGGCTGGGCCTGAAGCTGATCCCGTTTTCCTTGTTGATCGCCAGCTGGGTGCGCGGCAGGCCGAAGCCGAGCGGGTGGCTGGTGTCCACGTCGGCGCTGAGGATGTTGCCGCTCACCCGCTCGATGGCGGCGATGTCGCGCTGGTCGCCGAACGCGCGGCGCGCACCTTCGGGCTCCTTCTCTTCGGCACCCAGCACTTCATCGCTGAGCTTCTGCTCGATCGCCCACTTGGCCGCGCTGCCGTAGGTCACCAGCGAACCGCCGGCGTTGATCCAGCGCTTGAGCGCGGCCACCGCCGTGGCATCCACGCCGCTGTAGGTACCGCCAGCCAGCACGATGGTGGTGTAGCGGTCCAGGTTGACCTTGCCCAGCTGCGCCGGGTCCAGCTTGCTGGCTGGCAGCTGCACCTGCTGGTCGAGCAGGAACCACGCCGAACCGATCTCGGTGGCGCTCACGCCCTCGCCCATCACCAGCGCCACCGCCGGCCTGCGCAGCGATTTGACGCTGTCGCTGCCCAGGTCGATGCCGCTGCGGCTCTGCCCGCTGGCCAGGGCGTGCACCTGCACGCCGCTGCTGCGCGCCGCTTCATCCACGGCAGCGAGCAGTGCGTCGCCCGCCAGCGTCTGCCCGGCCACCGGCACCACCACGCTGCCACGCGCGAACGCCTGCTCACCCGACGCGGTGGCGGCGGTGAACGGCTGGAACGCGGCGCGGGTCAGCACGCCCTTGGCCTGCAGCGCGTACAGCGCGCGGCTGGCGTTGTAATCGCGCCAGTCGAACACGTAGGCATAGCCGGCCTGGCCACCGCTCACCCCACCACGGGCGGCCGGCAGGCGGGTGATGCGCTCGCCGCCATCGACACGGCTGCGGCTGCCGGCGAACGCCACGCCGTAGGCCGGTGCGATGGCATAGGAGGTGCTGCCGTAGAACACGTCGCCCTTGATCGGCGGGGTCTCGGCGAAGATCGAATGCACCAGGCGGAACTGCGGCTGCGCGGTCGGCACCACGTAGGCACTGCCCGGCTCGAAGCGCTGGCCGTCCACGGTGACCGCCTTGCTCAATGCCTGCACGGTGATCTGGTGCTGGAGCAGCAGGTCGAGCAGGCGCCGGGTCAAGCCCGGGTCGTTGGCGTCGCCGAATACGAACGCCTTGACCGGCTGCTGGTTGGCCTGCTTCACGGCGGACTGGAAGAATTCCTTCTGCAGCTTCAGCAGCCCGTCGCGCTCGGTCACCGCACCGCGCACCGTGCCCAGGCCGGTGGCGACCTGGTTGCGGATGGTGAACGGGAAGGTCAGCAGGCCATTGACCGATTCCTGCACGCGGCCACGCGAGCTGGCCTGTTCCACCGTGACGCCGACCGCACCATGGAAGTCCGGATAGGTCGAGCCGTACACCGGCGAGAAGTTGTCGAAATTCTCACCGGTGTAGTACAGCGAGCCGAGCGCATCCAGTGCCTGCGCGTGGTACTTGGCCAAGGTCTTGTTGAACGCGTACGACGACGCCGGCAACAGCGGGCTGTGCATGCTCGCCGGCGACGGTTCGAAGTAGTAGGTGCTGTCCTTGCCCATCTCGTGGAAATCGATCTGGACGTTGGGGTACCACTGGTGGAAGTAGGCGATCTTGGGCCGCGTGTCCTGCTGGGTCAATGCCAGCCAGTCGCGGTTGAGGTCGGTGAAGTAGTGGTTGGTGCGTCCCTGCGGGAAGGGCTCCACGTGCTCCTTGTCGGCCGGATCGGCCGATGCCGGCGACGAGGCGTAAGCGTTGTGCCAGCTGGCCGCACGGTCGCGGCCGTCCGGGTTCTGCGCCGGGTCGAACAGCACCACCGCCTGCTGCAGCCACCTGGCCGTATCGGCACTGCGGTTGGCCACCAGGTAGTACGCGGTGAGCAGCGCGGCTTCGCCACTGGAGGTTTCATTGCCGTGCACGCTGTAGCCCAGCCACACGACCACAGGGCTGTTGCCGGCCGCCGACAACGGCTGCGCCGGGTCGGCCAGGGTCACGTGCTGGCGGCGCAGGGTTTCCAGCTGCTGCTGGTTCTGCGCCGAGGTGACGGTGGCGATCAGCAACGGGCGGCCTTCGTAGCTGCTGCCGATCTGCTCGACCTTGATCTTGTCGGAGTGTCTGGCCAGCTCGTTGAAGTAGGCCACCAGCTGGTCGTGCCGGGTGTAGCGGCTGCCGATCTCGTAGCCCAGGAACTGCTGCGGGGTGGGAATGGCCGGATCGAAATCGCCGCCCTGCGGGAAGAAATAGGCGCTCTGTGCGAACGCCGGCGCGGCCAGCAGCCACAGCGCCCCCACCACCCAGGTGATGGGGCGCGACAAACGATGGAACAAGGACACAGCGAACCCCTCTTAGAAGCGGTAATCGAAGCCGACGGTGAAGTAACGGCCGCGCAGGTCGTACTGGCTGAAGTCGTACGGCGCGCGGATGCCCGGGAACGAGGCGTCGTACGGCGGTTCCTCATCGGCCAGGTTCTGGATCTTCGCGTACAGGGTCAGCTTCTCCAGCCCGGTGTAGGCCAGGTACAGATCGAACTGGCTGTACGAATCCACCCGGTCCTGCACGGCCGTGGCTGCGGCACTGGCCTTCTGGTCGTAGCCGCTGGTGTAGTACCAGGTCAGCGCGGTGCGGAAATCGGCATAGCTCCAGTCCAGCGTGGTGGTGGCCTTGTTCTTGGGCAGGGTGGCGCCGAGGTTGCTGCCGGCGTAATCCACCAGCGGGCCGCCAACCACGGTGGGGCGGCTGTAGTCGCGCACGTGGGTGAACGCGGTGGACAGCGAGAAGTCACCGGCCGCCTCGGTCGGGAAGCGCTGGCGCAGTTCCACGTCGAAGCCGGAGGTCTTGAGCTCGCTCAGGTTCTGGTAGCGGTTGAACACCGCCAGCAGCTTGCCGCGCTCATCGCGGGTAACCGCGCCGGGCACATCGTTGGTGACCAGGGTCTGGGTGTTGTTGGTGCCGACCAGGTTTTCCAGTTCGATGCGGTAGTAGTCCACGCTCAGGCTGGTGTTGGACCACGGCGACAGCACCAGGCCCAGGTTGTAGCTCTTGGTGCGTTCCGGCTTCAGGTCGCTGTTGCCGACGGTGAAGAAGGTCGGGTTCTGGCGCGAGCCGGGCACGTCCGGGTCGCGCGGATCGATCACGCTGCCGTAGGCGATGCTGGTGCTGTTGGAGTTCTCCGACAGCGACGGCGCGCGGAAGCCCTTGGAGGCCGCGGCACGCACCAGCAGGATGTCGAACGGCTGCCAGCGCAGGCTCAGCTTGGGCGAGAATGCATCGCCGAAATCGCTGTAGTGGTCGGCACGCGCCGCGGCCTGCAGCTCCAGGCGCTCGGCCAGCGGCACGTTCACTTCGGCATAGGCCGCGGTGACCTTGCGCTCGCCGTGCACTTCGGCGATGGCCGGGCGGATCTGCAGGCCCGCATCGATCTGCCACGGGTTTTCCGAATCCAGCTTCTCGCGGCGCCATTCCAGGCCGGCGGCGAAGCCGATCGGGCCCGCCCAGGTGCTGCCCAGCCCGCCGGAGATCTTGGCGTCCACGCCCTGCAGCACGGACTCGGCCGGGCGCAGGGTGCTCAGGTTGATGCCGTCGATCACCGACTGCGGGGTGGCCGACGGATCGAGCAGGTTGTAGCTGCCGGTGGCCAGTGCATCGGCCAGGGTCCAACGGTTGGCAAAGCCGCCGGAGACGGTTTCGCGCTCGCTGCTGCGCGCGCCGAACGCGCCCACTTCCCAGTCCCAGTCCTGCAGGCTGCCGCGCAGGCCGAACACGCCGCGGTACGCGGTGGAGCGGTTGGTCTTGATGGTCGGGCCGAGGTTGAAGAAGGTGTATTCGATCGGAATCGCGCGGCCGTACGGGTTGAACGGGCTGCTGGCCGGCAGGTTGGACGACACCGGCTCGGCGAGGCCGGTATCGGCGTTGAGCGCGAAGCGGCCGCTTTCCAGGGTGAAGAACGGGCTGCTGCCGAACCACGACACGCCCTTGATCTCGCTGTAGATCACTTCGCCGAACGCTTCCACGTTGTCGTTCACCTTGAAGGTGCCGTTGACGTAGGCCTGGTAGCGCTTGGTCGAGGGAATCAGCGTGGTGTACGGGGCGAGGTTGTAGCCGCAGGTGTTGCCGGGCAGGCCGTCGATCGGCGCGCTGGGCACCAGCGTGGTGTTGTCCGGGCACTGCCCGTTGGCGTCGAGCATGGGCACCGAGGTGCCGTTGACCAGGAAGCGCGCGCCCTTGGCCGACCAGCCGTTCCAGCGGCCACCGGGCTTGTCGGTGTAGATGCCGGACCTGGTGAGGTCGCGCTGGTCCTGGTCCAGGCGCTCGCGGTTGTAGCCTTCCAGGCTGACCAGGATGTTGTAGCCATCGGCGTCGAGGTCACCGACGCCACCGATGAACTTCAGGTTCTGCTCGTCCAGCCCGCCCTGGTCGGCGGTGCCGGCGCTGCCGCCCAGTTCGGCACCCTGGAAGTTCTGCCGGGTAATGATGTTGACCACGCCGGCCACGGCGTCGGAGCCGTACACGGCCGAGGCGCCGTCTTTCAGCACTTCGATGCGCTCCACGGCGACCATCGGCAGCGCGTTGAGGTTGACGAAGGTGTCGGAGAGGCCGCCGGCGGGGAAGCCGTAGTTGGCCAGGCGGCGGCCGTTGAGCAGCACCAGCGTGTTCTTCTGCGACAGGCCGCGCAGGCCGATGCCGGCCGAACCCGAGGCCCAGCCGTTATTGGTGGTTTCGTTGTTGGCGTTGCCGGTGTTGGCCGAGATCGAGCGCAGCAGGTCGGCAACGGTGGCCTTGCCGGTGGCTTCGATTTCCTGGCGGCCGATCACCTGTACCGGGTTGGCGGTCTCGGTGTCGGTGCGCTTGATGTTGGAGCCGGTGACGCGCACCGCGGCCAGGGTGGTGCTTTCGCCGCTGGCGGAGGCGTCGGGGCTGGCATCGGGGCCAGCGGCGGCGTCGAGGGCAAACGCGGACAAAGGCGTAGCCAGGGCGGCGGAAAGGGCCGCCACAAGAAGGGTGTGCTTGGGCATGAACTCTATGGGGGTGGTGGACGACAAGTTCCGCAGTAGTCCATGCCAAGGGCTTAACGGGCCAATAACATCGCTTCATGCGGATATAACGAAAAGTAACATCTCTTCATCCGGATGGATATGTTTTTGTTGGATGGCCGTACAATGGGCCCATGGAAATCTTCAAAGTCTTTACCCTCGAAGCGGCCCACCACCTGCCCAACGTGCCGGCGGGCCACAAGTGCGCGCGCCTGCACGGCCACTCGTTCCGGGTGGAGCTGAAGGTCGAGGGCGAGCCGGGCGAACACACCGGCTGGATCATGGATTTCGGCGACGTCAAAGCGGCCTTCCAGCCGATCTACGACCGCCTGGACCACCATTACCTCAACGACATCCCCGGCCTGGAAAACCCGACCAGCGAACGCCTGGCGATCTGGATCTGGAACGAGCTCAAGCCCGCCCTGCCGGCGCTGAGCGAGGTGACGGTGCATGAGACCTGCACCTCCGGCTGCCGTTACCGCGGCTGAGCCCCAGCCCCAACCGGTTGTTTCTGAACGGATTCAACCTAATCCGGACCACTTCGGCAATGTATTGTTGCAATGCACCACGATCGGTGTATGCTGCATTGCATCAAACGGAATTTGCGTGGGTCCCTCCCCCCACGCAATCCCAAGACCCGACAGAACCCTCCCTCTGTCGGGTCTTTTTTTTTGGTTGTTTGATCCGGATCCACGGACGTCACGTAACAATCCGTAGCCCCGGCCGTTGGCCGGACACCGCGCGCAGCGCGGCCCAACCGTCCGAACTCCGTTACCCACCGATCCCATCCAACGCTCCGGCGTTTACACGTTCCGGAGCCGCCCGTCAGGCGTTCATGACCCCGGAACGAAGAGCAGCCGGCCAACGGCCGGGGCTACGAATTTTTACGCGCCCATTGGGATTGGGATCAATCGACCAGCGCATCCGGATGCATGATCGCAGTGGTTACCGCGCGAGCGGGCGCACGATCTGCACCAGGCTCAACAGCGTCTTGCCCGGCTCTTCCCACGGGACCATGTGCGCCGAATGTTCGAACCACACGCCCTGCTTGTAGGGCGCCTGCACGGTGTTCAACCAGCGCTCGGTCGGCGCGGTGGGCGTGGTGTAGTCGTGGCGGCCCATGAACATCACCACCGGGATCGGGAAGCGGGTGATCGGGTTGAAATCCACCTCCAGCATCTGCGGCAGCAACGGCCCCAGCGACAGCACGCTGCCCTTGTCGATGTTGCAGCGGTCTGCGTCCGTGTAGTCGGGCGAGAGCCTGGCCGCACCGAAGTAATACTTCGAGTCATCGCGGTAGGCCGTCAGCCCCCCGTAGTACTGCGGCCACGTGCGCGCGGTAATGATCCGCTCGCGCGTGATCGGCGTGTTGCCCGGGTACGGCGCGATCGCCTCCAGTTCGGCCACCGCCTTGGCGTTGCCGTGTGCCTTCGCCTGCGCCAGTCCGTAATCGAAACTGATCTTCTCGTTCTCCACCTGGTTGATGATCTGCCCGATCCCCACGTACGCGTGGAACAGGTCCGGCCGCTTCAACGCCGCCTGCATCGCCACGATCGTGCCCCAGCTGTGCGCCATCAAGATCACCTTGCGCTGGCCCAGGTGCGTGCGCAGGTGCTCGGCCACCTCGATGGCATCATCCACGTAGCGTTCAATGGTCAGCGTCGGCGCGATCGCGTCCGGCGACGCCTCCGCGTAGGTCTTGCCTGCACCGCGCTGGTCCCAGTCCACCACCGTGAAGTACTCCTCCAGCGGTCGCTGGAACTGCCACACGCTCGGCGTCACCGGGCTGGCCGGGCCACCGTGCACGAACAGGATCACCGGGTTGGCCCGGTCCTCGCCGCGGATGGTGAGCCACTGCTTCACCCCGCCGATCGGCGTGCCGTACTGTTCCTGGATGCCGTTCGGCGTGGTGATCCGCTGGAGATCGCGTACCACCGCGCGCGCCGGTTCCAGCGCCGAGGTGTCCGGGCAGGATTGGGCGAATGCAGACGGGGTGGCGGACAGCAGCAGGGTCAAGCAGACGAGTGCGCGCATGAAACCTCCAGATGTGCGGGGCCTGTGGTGGGTTGATCCCAATCTACGGACGTTACGTAACAATTCGTAGCCCCGGCCGTTGGCCGGACACCGCGCGCAGCGCGGCCCAAGCATCCGGAGCACGGTATGCCGTCGCCGCGGCCCTGCATCCGGGTGTCAACCCAGAACGAAACCGTGTATCAGGCGCAATGAACGCCTGACGGCTTCTTCGGAACGTGCAAACGTCGGGATGATCGCCGCGAGCAATACGCAACCGGCTTTGGACGCTTGGGCCGCGCTGCGCGCGGTGTCCGGCCAACGGCCGGGGCTACGAATTGTTGCGTGCCCATTGGGATCGGGATTAACCAACCATGGGCCCGGAACCGTTACGGGCCCATTGGGATCTGGATCAATCAACCTTGGGCTCCGGATACATTCCCGGCAGACCCCCATGCACTCGGCAGCGAGAACACGAACAACGCGCCCTCGCGGCTGTCCAGCAGCTGGATCTCACGCTGGTGCAGCTGCAGGATGCGGTGCACGATCAGCAGGCCCAGCCCGCCGCTGTCCGGCCGCTGGCTGCCGAATGCCGGGGGCGTGTGGAACAGGTCCTCGCGCCGCGCCGCCGGGATGCCTGGGCCGGTGTCAGCCACGCTGACCTGCACCTCGCCCTGCGCCGCCTGCAGCGTCACCGTGATCCGGCCGCCTTCGGGCGTGTGCCGGATCGCATTGTCCAGCAGGTTGGTCAGCACCCGCTCGATCAGCGCCAGGTCCGCGTCCACCGCCGGCAGGCCAGGCGGAATGTCCGCCGCCAGCGTCTGCCGACGCGCCTGCGCGGCCAGCTCGAATTTCTGGAAGACGTCCTGCACCAGGTCCGGCAGCGAGAACGCCTGGCGGTCCAGCACCACCCCGCCGTGTTCCAGCCGCGCCAGCTCGAACAGCGCCTGGGCCAGCCGGCCCACCTTGTGGCTCTGCGACAGCGCGATGCCCAGGTAGCGCTGGCGCTCTTCGGCGCTGAGCGTGGCGTCCTTCAGCGCCAGCGTTTCCAGATAGCCGTGCAGCGACGACAACGGCGTGCGCAGGTCGTGCGAGATGTTGGCCACCAGCTCGCGCCGCTGCAGGTCCTGCTGGCGCAGCTGCTGCCACTGCTCGCCCAGGCGCTGGCCCATGTGCCCGAAGCTGTGCTGCAGGATCGCCAGCTCATCGCGCTCGCCCGCGCGCAGCGGCGTGGGCGGCAACGCCTGCGCCGGCGCCGCCGCATCCACGTCGAACGACTGCACGCGCCGGGTCAGCTGGCGCAGCGGCCGGGTCACCCAGCGGAACGCCACCGCACCGGCCAGCAGCCCGATGCCGGCCACGATCGCCAGCGACCACAGCGTGGTGCGCAGCGTGGCATTGGCCGCAATGTTGGCCGCCAGCGCCTCGCGCTGTTCGCCCACCAGCACCACGTAGATGTAGCCGGCCTGGCGCCCCTGCACGAACAGCGGGGCGGCGTTGAACACCTTGCGCCCGCGCGCGCTGCGCGGGTCATCGCCGAGGATCGGCAGCGGCTCATCGCGCAGCAGCGCCTGCACCGGCGCCAGGTCCACGCGGTCGCGCTTGAGGTGGCCGGTGGGCGCATCGTGGCCGAGGATGCGGCCCTGGTCGTCCAGCAGGTACACCTCCACGCTGGGGTTGACCGCCATCAGCTTGCCGAACAGCGCGCGTACCTCGCCGGTGCGCATGCCGCCGCCGTCCATCAGCTCGCCGCTGCGCGCGATGTGCTCGGCCAGCCCGCGCGACAGCCGCTGTACGGTCTCCTGCTCGTGCAGGCTGGTGCTGCGCATCTGGATCGCCATCAGCGCGCCGCAGCACACCAGCAGCAGCGCGAAGAACGCCACCGACAACCGCTGCGACAACGACAACCGGATCATGCCGCTGCACCCTCGCTGCCATCGACCAGCTTGTAGCCCCGGCCCCATACCGTCTGGATGCGCTGCGGCGACGCCGGGTCGCGTTCGATCTTGTTGCGCAGCCGGTTGATGTGCGTGTTGACGGTGTGCTCGTAGCCATCGTGCTGGTAGCCCCACACCTGGTTGAGCAGGTCCATGCGCGAATACACCTGGCCGGGGTGGCGGGCGAAGAAGTACAGCAGGTCGAACTCGCGCGGGGTCAGCTCCAGCGCGCGCCCTTCCACCTGCGCGGTGCGCGCCACCGGGTCGATGCGCAGCCCGGCCACGGCCAGTTCACCGGCATCGATGCGCGCGTTCTGCGCCATCGCTTCCACCCGGCGCAGCAGCGCCTTGACCCGCGCCACCAGTTCCAGCATCGAAAATGGCTTGGCCAGGTAATCGTCGGCGCCCAGTTCCAGGCCCAGGATGCGGTGCACTTCGCTGGCGCGTGCGCTGGTGATGATGATCGGGGTGTAGCGCGCCATGCCGCGCGCGCGCCGGCAGATTTCCAGCCCATCCACGCCGGGCAGCATCAGATCCAGCACCAGCGCCGACCACGGCTGCGCCTCCAGCAGGGCCAGGCCCTCGTCGCCGGTAGCGGCATGGGTGACCTCATAGCCCTCGTCGCGCAGGTGCATGCGCAGCAGGTTGGCGATGTGGACATCGTCTTCGACGATCAGGACGCGCTTGGCACTGCTCATTGGCACGGTAGCGGGCAGCAGGAAGGTGAACGCATTGTGGCCAGATCCGGACCTGAATGTGTCACGGAAAATTTAACCCTGCGTGAGGATTCGTTGACCGGCCCGGGCGCAGCATGGCCCCATCGTTTCCAGACCGGGAGATCGCCATGCGTTGTACCCGTCGCAGACTGCTCGGCATGGGCGCCATCGGCGCCGCGGCCGGCCTGTTCGGTTTGACCGCCTGCAGTGGGTCGGCCCCCGCCGCACCCGCACCCACGCGCCGCTTTGAGGTGATGCGCACCGATGCGCAGTGGCGCGAACAGCTCAGCCCGGCGCAGTACGCCGTGCTGCGCCGGCAAAGCACCGAGCGCCCCTTCAGCAGCCCACTCAACAAGGAACACCGGCGCGGCACCTTCACCTGCGCCGGGTGCGCGCTGCCGTTGTTCTCCTCGTCCACCAAGTTCGACAGCGGCACCGGCTGGCCCAGCTTCTGGGCACCGCTGCACGATGCCGTCGGCGAGGACCGCGACACCACCTTGGGCATGCTGCGCGTGGAAGCGCATTGCCGGCGCTGTGGTGGCCACCTGGGCCATGTGTTCGATGACGGCCCACGCCCGACCGGGCTGCGTTACTGCATGAACGGCGTGGCGATGAACTTCGTCGCCGCTGACGAAGAGACACGCGTGCGGATACCCAACCGCACGTAACGCCGATGAAGCCGCCGGGCAGGGCCCGGCGCTACCCCGATAAGGAACGTTCGATGATTCTGCTTGTACTTGCCTACCTGGGCGGTGTGTTGACCATTCTCAGCCCGTGCATCCTGCCGGTGCTGCCGTTCGTGTTTGCCCGTTCGGACCGCCCGTTCCTGCGCAGCGGCCTGCCGCTGCTGATCGGCATGGCGCTGATGTTCGCGGTGGTAGCCAGCCTGGCGGCGGTGGGCAGCCAGTGGGTGGCGCAGGCCAACCAGATCGGGCGCTGGATCGCGCTGGTGGTGATGGCGCTGTTCGCGCTCGCGCTGCTGTGGCCGGCGCTGGCCGACCGCCTGCTGTCGCCGTTCCAGCGGCTGGGCGCACGGCTCAGCGCGTCAGCAGACAAGGCCACCGACGCCGGGCGCGGCGGGGTGGGCACCTCGCTGCTGATCGGCGTGGCCACCGGCCTGCTGTGGGCACCGTGCGCCGGCCCGATCCTTGGGCTGATCCTCACCGGCGCTGCCCTGCAGGGTGCCAGCGTGGGCACCAGCGGGCTGCTGCTGGCGTATGCACTGGGCGCGGCCACCTCGCTGGCCCTGGCGATCTGGATTGGCGGGCGTGTGTTCACCGCGCTGAAGCGGCGGCTGGGCGCGGGCGAGTGGATCCGCCGCGCGTTGGGCGTGGCCGCACTGCTGGCGGTGGTGGCCATTGCGATGGGCTGGGACACCGGCGTGCTCACCCGGTTGTCGTCGGTCAGCACCGCGCGGCTGGAACAGGGCCTGCTCGATACGCTGCCCGGCCAGGCGCCTGACGCCGGTCCCGCGATGATGATGCGCGCCGCCGATGCACCGGCCGGTGCCGAGCTGCCGGTGGAAGGCACCCTGCCTTCGCTGGACGGCGCCACCGGCTGGCTCAACAGCCCGCCGCTGACCGCCGAAGGCCTGCGCGGCAAGGTGGTGCTGGTCGATTTCTGGACCTATTCCTGCATCAACTGCCTGCGCGCGCTGCCCTACGTGCGGGAGTGGGAACAGCGTTACCGCGACCAGGGCCTGGTAGTGATCGGCGTGCATGCCCCGGAGTTCGCCTTCGAGCGCAACCTGGGCAACGTGCAGCGTGCGGTGAAGGAACTGAAGATCGACTACCCGGTGGCGATCGACAATGAGTTCGCGATCTGGCGCGGCTTCAACAACCGCTATTGGCCGGCGCACTACTTCATCGACGCGCAGGGCCGCATCCGTGCGCACCACTTCGGCGAAGGCAACTACGCGCAGTCCGAACGGATCATCCGCCAGCTGCTGCGCGAAGCCGGTGCCACGCTGCCCGAGGAGCCCGCACAGGCCATGGCGATGGCCGCCAGTGCACCGCGCGCGGGCGTGGAACTGCAGGCCGACATGTCCAACCTCAAATCCCCGGAGACCTACCTCGGGTACTCGCGTGCGGAAAACTTCGCCTCGCCGGACGGCCAGCGCCGCGACGCCCCCGCCGATTACACGCTGCCGTCGACGTTCGCGTTGAACCAGTGGGCCTTGTCCGGGCGCTGGACGGTGGGTGACGAAGACGCGCAGCTGCAACGCGCCGGCGGTCGTATCGCGTTCCGCTTCCACGCCCGCGACCTGCACCTGGTGCTGGCACCGGGTGCGGACGGCAAGCCGGTGCGGTTCCGGGTGCGCATCGACGGCCAACCGCCGGGCGCCTCGGCCGGTGGCGATGCCGGCGCCAATGGCAGCGGCACGGTCACCGAGCACCGCCTCTACCAGCTGATCCGCCAGTCCGGCGACGTTGGCGAACGCACGTTCGAGATCGAGTTCCTCGATCCGGGGGTGCACGCCTATGCCTTCACCTTCGGTTGAACCAGGAGAACCCCATGCGCGTTTCCTTCGACAAACTGGTGGCCGGTGGCATTGCCGCCGCCGTTGCCGCGCTGACCATCAGTGCGGTGGTCAGCCTGGACCGCCCCGCATATGCCGCGCCGGCCGAAGCGGTGGTGGCGGTGCCGGCACCGGCGGGTGCGGCCGATCCGAAGCTGCCCGGCAAGCGCGCGCAGGTGGTGTTCGCCGGCGGCTGCTTCTGGGGCGTGCAGGGCGTGTTCCAGCACATCAAGGGCGTGGACAACGCGGTCTCCGGCTACATCGGTGGGCGCCCGGCCGACGCGAACTATTCGCGCGTCAGTAGCGGTGGCACCGGCCATGCCGAAGCCGTGCAGGTCACCTACGACCCCAGCCAGGTGAGCTACGGCCAGTTGATGCAGGTGTTCTTCTCGGTGGCGCACGATCCCACCCAGCTCAACCGCCAGGGCCCGGACCGCGGCACGCAGTACCGTTCGGCGGTGTTCGCCGACGATGCCGCGCAGCGCGATGCCACCCGCGCTTACATCGCGCAGCTGCAGAAGGCACGCGCGTATGCGGCGCCGGTGGTGACCACCGTGGACGGCGGCAAGCCGTTCGTTGCGGCCGAGGGCTACCACCAGAACTACCTGACGCTGCATCCGGAGTCGTTGTACATCCGCATCAATGACCAGCCGAAGGTGGCGGCGCTGCAGCGGATGTACCCGCAGCTGTACCGCGAGAAGCCGAGGCTGGTGTCGACCTTGTCCGCGAGGTAACCGATGCGACGACGGTAGAGGCCGACCGTTGGTCGGTCTTCGCCGTAGGGACGCCAGGTTGCAAGGCATCCAGGGTACAGCGCACCATGCTGGCGACCCTCATGGTTACAGATTCCATGGCCGCCAACCTCTACCAATCCCTGGCCGACGAACTGGCCGACGCCATCCACAGCGGCCGCCTGCCGGCCGGTGCGCGCCTGCCGTCCCTGCGCGGCCTGGCCGCGCAGCGCCAGCTCAGCTTGAACACGGTCATCGCCGCCTACCGGCAGCTGGAGGACGCCGGGCTGGTAATGCCGCGGCCCAAGGCCGGGTTCGTGGTCAGCGCGCGCCTGCCCGAACCCACCCGCTCACTGCGCCAGGCCCCGGCGCTGGCCACCACCCAGGCCCAGCAGCTGATGATGGCGCGCGTGCTGGAGGCGCAGCGGCAACCGGGCATCGTCGACCTGGCCTTCGCCGGTCCGCGCGGCGAGCGCTTCTACCCCGCCGCACGGCTGGCCCGTGCCACCGCACAGGTACTGCGGCGCACCCCGGCGATGGTGCGCACCTACGCGCGTCCCAACGGGGCCAGGCGACTGTTGGAGCAGATCGTGCGGCGCGGCCCGCGGCTGGGCCTGCACACCACGGTGGAGCGGCTGGTGCTCACCCATGGCGCGATGGAAGCGCTGCAGCTGGCCCTGCGTGCGGTGACCCGGCCGGGCGATGCGGTCGGCATCGAAGCCCCCTCCTATTTCAACCTGTACCCATTGCTGGCCAACCTGGGCCTGAAGGCGATCGAGCTGCCCACCGACCCGCGCGAGGGGCTGGACGTGGATGCGGTGGAAGCGCAGCTGCAGGCAGGCGCACTTGCCGCCATTGTCGCCATGCCCAGCGTGCACAATCCGCTCGGCTGCACCCTGCCGGTAGCGGCCAAGCAGCGCCTGGCGGCGCTGGTGAACCAGTACCAGGTACCGCTGATCGAAGATGCGGTCTATGCCGAACTGCAGTACCAGGAGCCGCTGGCGCCGTTGTTGAAGGCGTTCGACGAGGACGGTTGGGTGATCGTGGTCAACGGCTTTTCCAAGACGCTCGCACCGGATTACCGGATCGGCTGGCTCGATGGCGGGCGCTTCGCCGCCGACATCCAGCTGCTGAAGTTCCAGTCCACCGGCGCCGAGTCGCAGCTGCTGGGCGAGGCGGTTGCCGCGTTCCTGGAAGCGGGCAGCTACGAACACCACCTGCGCGGGCTGCGCCGGCTGTACCGCGAGCAGGTCGGGCGCGTGCGTGCGCTGGTGGCCCAGCACTTCCCGCCCGGTACCCTGGCCACCCAGCCCAGCGGCGGTTTCCTGCTGTGGATCGAACTGCCTGCGGGCGTGGACAGCAGCGTGCTGTTCGAACAGGCGCTGGCCGAGGGCGTGGTGTTCATGCCCGGCCAGGTGTATTCGCGCGGCGCCCGCTACCGGCACTGCCTGCGGCTGTCGTGCTGCCAGGACCTGGACGCGCGCTACGTGGACGCCATTGCCGGCGTCGGCCGGCTGGCCACTGCCCTGCTGGCGCAGGCGCGCGGCTGACCCTCAGCCGAGCAGGTGGCGGGCCAGCTGCGCCGGATCGGCGCCCGGTGCGTACGGCAGCCGCCCCCAGAACGGCATCGGCAGGCGCGCGCGCAGCAGCGCCACGTTGTCGTCGATGCGCTCCATCTGCGGGTCCACCTCGTTGGCGATCCAGCCGATGCAGGTTGCACCGCTGGCGTTGATCGCCTGCGCGGTCAGCCGCGCGTGGTTGAGACAGCCCAGCCGCAGGCCCACCACCATCACCACCGGCAGCTGCAGCGCCTGCACCAGGTGCGACTGGTCCAGCGTGGCCGACAGCGGTGCCAGCCAGCCGCCCACGCCTTCCACCACCACGGTGTCGGCCTGCGCGCGCAGGCGGGCGAACGCCGCCTCGATCGGATCCAGTGACAGCGTCACCCCCGCCGCCTCGGCGGCCAGTTCCGGGGCCAGCGGCAGCGGCAGTGCGTAGGGGTTGAGGTCGGCATAGGCCGGGGCCGGGTCGCTGGCGGCCAGCAGGGCGGTGGCATCCTCGTTGCGCAGGCCCTCGACGGTCTGCTCGCAGCCGCTGGCCACCGGCTTCATGCCCACCGCGCGGTGCCCGCGTTGGCGCAGCGCGTGCAGCAGGGCGCAGCTGCTGAAGGTCTTGCCGATGCCGGTATCGGTACCGGTGACGTAGAACGCGGCGGGCGGGGCGGAAAGGGATGACATGGCCGGACCGATGAACAGGGGCGCCCATTATCAGCGTTCCGCCGCCGGTGGGTCCGGCCGCCGGCCGCGCTTGCTAGACTGCGGCCATGTTCGATACTTCCACGCTCACCGGCAGCAAGCCGGAACAGTACGGCCAGCTGCTGGCCCAGGCCCGTGCCCTGGTGCACGGTGAACGCGACCGCATTGCCAATGCCGCCAATCTGTCAGCGCTGGTCTACCACGCGCTGCCGCAGCTGAACTGGGTGGGTTTCTACCTGTTTGATGGCACTGAACTGGTGGTCGGCCCGTTCCAGGGCCTGCCGGCCTGCGTGCGCATTCCGCTGGACAAGGGTGTGTGCGGCGCGGCCGCCTCGCAGCGGGTAACCCAACGCATCGAGGACGTGGACGCCTTCCCCGGCCACATCGCCTGTGATTCGGCCTCGCGCTCGGAACTGGTGGTGCCGCTGGTACACGGCGACACCCTGATCGGCGTGTTCGACCTGGACAGCCCGGTGCTGGCCCGTTTCGATGCCGATGACCAGGCCGGGCTGGAAGCCATTGCCGCGGTGTTCGTCGAGGCCTTGGGATGAGCACCAAGCTGCGCAACATCGGCCCCAAGAGCGCGGCCTGGCTGCGCCAGGTCGGTCTGCGCACTGCCGAAGACCTGGCCGCGGCCGGGTCGGTGGGCGCGTTCGTGAAGGTACGCCGCGCCGGCTTCAAACCGAGCCTCAACCTGCTCTACTCGCTCGAGGGCGCGCTGCAGGACTGCCACTGGCAGGAACTGCCCGAAGCGCGCCGCGCCGAGCTGGTGGCCGAATACGACGCGATCATCGCCGACAAGCCGCTGAAGAAGGCGCCGCCGGCCTCGGGCCCGGTGTATGACCGCACCGTGGCCAACGATGACGAAGGCGACGGCAGCGACGCCGCGTTCGACACCGACGACGACCGCTAGGGCGACGCCTGCTGCAACTCCAGTAGTTCCCCCCACAGCTCCCCGTCGTCCCGCTCCACCCGCAGCTGCAGCCGCGTACCGTGGTCGATGCGCAGCGCCCAGCACATCGCCATCGGCAGCCCGCACACCTGCGACAGCACCATCCGCAACGGGCCGCCATGGCTGACCACCAGGGTTGGCACCGGTTCGGGCTCATCCAGCAGCCGATGCAATGCGCGCGCGATGCGGCGCTCGAAATGCCCCCAGCTTTCGCCATGCGGCGGCGGGTTCGCATGCGGGTCCAGGTGGAATGCCTGCAGCGCCTGCATCGGCAGCGCCTGCAGCGGCTGGCCGTCCCAGTCGCCGAAATCCAGCTCCTCCCACTCCTCGTCCGCGATCACCTCCAGCCCACGCGGCAGCGCCAACGCAGCGGCGGTGTCCAGCGCACGCCGGCGCGGTGAACTCAGCACGCGCTGCCACTGCAGGTCGGCATGGCGTGCGCAGATCAGATCGATGCCCTGCACGTCCAGCGGCGGATCGGTACGCCCATCCAGGTGGTCGTCGCGGCCAGTGGCCGCGTGCCGGATCAGGTCCAGGATCATAGGGACTGCAACCACGTCAAAAAGCGAGGCGCATTCTAACCGCTGGCGTCGCAACGCCCGTGCCGGCATTGCGCCGGCCGCCGGGCTTTGCTCTACACTGCGCCCACTTTCAGGTGACCTGCGGCGCAAGCCGGCAGGTTGAAACGGGAAGCCGGTGACGCAACAGGTCCTGCCTGCTGCCATTCCGGCGCTGCCCCCGCAACGGTAAGCGTGGAAGCCAGGCAACATGCCACTGTGCGCAAGCATGGGAAGGCGCCTGGCGCGATGGTCCGCCATCGGCCCGCGAGCCCGGAGACCGGCCTGGAAGACGACTGGTTGCGATGCGGCGGGCATGGCGGCGGCAAGCGGCGCCGTACCTGCGCCCGCCCACCGTCCCTGCCCCCGTTGACCGCCTCCCACAACCTTGCCGCGCGGGCGTGCGCGGTGTTTGGAGTCAACGATGAAGCTGCAGATCCGCCTTCTTTCCCTGGCCGTACTCTCGGCGCTGCCCGGTGTGGCCGCCGCGCAGGACGATGCCACCGCACTGGACCAGGTGCTGGTGACCGCCACGCGCACCCCGATTGCCCTGCAGGACAGCATCTCGCCGGCGCAGGTGATCGACCGCGCCGAGATCGAGCGCAGCCAGGCGCCGTCGCTGCAGGACCTGCTGCGCGGCCGCGCCGGCATCAACCTCAACAACAGCGGCGGCCTGGGCAAGCAGAGCTCGCTGTTCCTGCGCGGCACCAATTCGGCCCACACCCTGGTGCTGGTCGATGGCGTGCGCATCAACACCGGCGACCTTGGCCTGGCCATGCTGCAGGACCTGCCGCTGGCGCAGATCGAACGCGTGGAAATCGTGCGCGGCCCCCAGTCCAGCCTGTACGGCGCGGATGCGATCGGCGGCGTGATCCAGATCTTCACCCGCCGCAATGCCGGCGACTTCGCCCCCCACCTGCAGCTGGGCGGCGGCAGCAACGGCCTGCGCGAAGCCAGCGGCGGCTTCGGCGGCACCGGCGCACGCGGCTGGTTCGGCACCGACATTGCCTACCAGCACACCGACGGCATCAACTCCTGCAACGGTGATCCGGTCACCTTCGCCGGCTGCGGCGCCAACGAACCCGACCGCGACGGGTACCGCAACCTGTCGATGAGCCTGCGCGGCGGCTACACGCTGACCGACAGCCTGAGCGTGGAAGGCACCGCGCTGCGTGCCGAAGGCGAGAACCACTACGACGGCTACTACAACTACTCCGAAACCCTGCAGCAGGTGCTGGGCGGCAAGGTCCGCTACGCGCCGAGCGAGCGCTTCACCCTGACCGCCAACGTCGGCCGTGCCGACAACGAGTCGGACAACTACAACGACGACACCTGGCTGGGCGCCGCGCAGACCCACCGCGACAGTGCCTCGGTGCAGGCCGACGTGGGCATCGCCGACGGCCAGCTGCTCAGCGCCGGCTTGGACTGGAGCCAGGACAACCTGGACGGCAGCAGCGCGGGGTATCTGGTCGACAGCCGCGACAACACCGGCGTGTTCGTGCAGTACCAAGGCCGCTTCGGCGCGCACCACCTGCAGGCCAGCGTGCGCAACGACGACAACGAGCAGTTCGGCAACCACACCACCGGCAGCCTGGGCTGGGGCATGGAACTGGGCGGCGGCTTCCGCCTCAACGCCAGCTACGGCACCGCGTTCAAGGCGCCCACCTTCAGTGACCTGTATGACCCGTGGAGCGGCGTGCCCGGGCTGGATCCCGAGAAATCCAAGAGCGCCAACCTTGGCATCGCCCAGCAGGGCGACAGCTGGCGCTGGGGCCTGGATGTGTATGAAACCCGCATCGATGACCTGATCACCTACGACGCCACCACTTTCATGATGTCGCAGGTGGAAAAGGCGCGTATCCGCGGTGCCGAGCTGACCGGCTCACTGACTCTGGCCGGCTTTGACCTCAGTGCACAGCTGAGCCACACCGACCCGCGCAACCGCACCGACGGCAGCGCCCAGTTCGACAACTGGTTGGCCCGCCGCGCGCAGGACACCGCACGCCTGGACATCGACCGCCGCTTCGGTGGCTTCCGCGCAGGCGTCACCGCCTTCGGTGCCGGCAAGCGCTACGACAACGCCGACAACAGCGTGCGCCTGGCCGGGTATGGCACCGTGGACCTGCGCCTGGAGTACGCGATCAGCCGCGACTGGTCGGTGCTGGGCCGGGTCAGCAACGTGTTCGACCGCGATTACGAAACGGTGGCCTGGTACAACCAGCCCGGCCGCGAGTACCGCCTGAGCGTGCGTTACCAGCCGAAATGATCCGGGGTTGGCCGGCATCGCAAGGTGCCGGCCAACGGCCGGCGCTACCGGGTGCACGAGCACGGCTCGGCGTCACCGCCGCTCGACGAGCACGGCTCGGCGTCACGGCCGCTCTACGATCACGGTACGGCGTCACTGCCGCTACACGAGCACGGTAGGTGCCGACCGTTGGTCGGCACGACGCCACGACCGCGCTACAACCCGGGCAACGCCCGCAGGTCGTCCACCACCGCCACCGCGTCCACCGTGTCCAGATCCAACCCGCGCGGATACCCGTAACGCACCAGCGCTACCGGCATGCCTGCATCCACCGCAGCGCGATAGTCGGTGATTGAATCGCCGACCATCAGGGCAGCCGTGGTGGCCACCCCGAACGCAGCGGCGATATGCCGCAGCGGTACGCCACTGGGCTTGCGCTCGGGCAGTGAATCGCCGCCCAGTACCATCGCGAAGAAGTCCTGCACGCCCAGGTGGGCGAGCAGCGGCGCGACCATGGCCGACGGCTTGTTGGTGCAGATCGCCAGGGTCACGTTACGCGCGCGCAACGCTTCCAGCGCCGGCACCACGCCGTCGTACAACCGCGGGCTGCGCAGCAGACAGGCTTCGTAATGGCGCATGAAACCGGGCATCACCCGGTCCAGATCGATGTCGCTGCGGGCCGCAGTGAAGGCCTGCTCGACAAGGCGGCGCACGCCATCACCGATCCAGGTCAGCACCGTCGCCTCGGGCACGCGCGACAACTGCCAGTCTTCCAGCGTGCGGTTGAGCGCCTCGGCGATATCGGCCGCGCTGTCGACCAGCGTGCCGTCCAGATCAAAAATTACCAGCGGGTAAGGATAGGACAAGGCAAGGATCGCTTCTGAGCATGGGGGACCACCGATTGTAGAGCCACGCCCTGCGTGTCCCACGCGAAGCCAGATCGAGACGCGTCAGATCCGCGCCAGGAACTCCTCCCCCGCAAACCGTTCCACCAGGAAATCCAGGAAGCTGCGCATCACCGCCGGCAACTGCCGCCGAGACGCATATACCGCATGGATGCCCATCTCCTCCACCTGGTACTCCGGCAACACCGCCACCAGCTCACCCGAACGCAGCAGCGGCGCGATCTGGTACGTCGGCAACATCGCAATCCCCGCCCCCGCCCGCACCGCCTCCAGCAACAGCGATGCCTCGTTGGCACTGATGTTGCCGCCCACCGCCACCGAAATCGCACGCCCCTGCCGCTGCAACTGCCACACGCTTTTACCCACGTAGTGATGGGTAAGACAGTTATGCCCCGCCAACCCATCGGCACTGACCGGCGTGCCCCGCTCGGCCAGATACGAAGGCGCCGCGCACAACACCGACCGGCACGGCGCCAGCCACCGCGCGATCAGGCTCGGATCAATCGCCCGCGAAATCCGTACCGCCACATCCACCCGCTCCTCCACCAGGTTCACCACCCGGTCCACCAGCAACAGCTCCACCCGCGTCAACGGATGCCGCCGCACGAACTCCGCCACCGCCGCCGCCAGGTGCAGCTGCCCGAACGACACACTCGCCGTCACCCGCAACACCCCATGCGGCTCCGGGTTATCGCTGGCCACCTCGCCCTGCAGCTCATCGCCGATGGCCAGCATCTGCCGGAACCGCAGCAGCGCCGCCTCCCCCGGCCCGGTCAGGCTGATCCGCCGCGTGGTCCGGTGCAGCAGCCGCGCCCCCAGCCACGTTTCCACCTCCGCCAGGTACCGCGTCACCATCGCCCGCGACATATCCAGCGCCTCCGCCGCCGCCGTCAGGCTGCCGCGCTCGGCCACCTCCACGAACACCTGCATTGCCGTAAGCCGGTCCATTTGATCGATTCGCGCAACAAATTAGGCCGTTATACGCGGTTTTTCGTCCGCTTTCAGGCGCATATGCTGGCCTTCCTCCCACAACGGAACCTGCCCCATGAAGATCGCCCTCGTCGGTGCCACCGGCAACATCGGCCGTGAAATCACCCGCCAGGCCCTGGCCCGTGGCCACCAGGTCACCGCCATCGTCCGCCGCGACAGCGGCCTGCCCGCCGAACTCGACGGCGCCCAGCTCGCCGTCGCCGCCCTCGACGACACCGACGCCCTGGCCGCCGTGATTGCCGGCCACGACGTCCTGGCCAGCGCCTTCGGCCCGCGCCCCGGCGATGACCCGTCCACCGTCACCACCGTCACCGCCGAACTGGTCAAGGCCGCCCGCCAGGCCGGCGTCCCGCGCTTCCTGATGGTCGGCGGCGCCGGCACCCTCGAAGTCGCCCCCGGCGTGCAGCTGGTCGATACCGAAGGCTTCCCCGATGCGTACAAGCCCGTTGCACTCGCCGCGCGCGAAGCGTTCAACCTGCTGCAGAACGTGGATGACCTCGACTGGACGTTCTATTCGCCAGCGGCTGAAATCGGCCCGGGACCGCAGAAGGGTGGTTTCCGCACCCAGGCAAAGCAGTTCCTGGTCGGCGCCGATGGCCACAGCAGGATCAGTTACGCCGATTACGCCGATGCGTTCGTCAGTGAAATCGAGAAGCCGCAGTACGTGCGGACGATTGCGACCGTGGCGTATTGATCGAGAGTGGTGATGCGCGGCGTATGGTGATTTTCATGCCCCACCGCGCGTTGCATTGCCATCGGCGGTCGATTGGGATGCGACCCTACCGTCGTCCCACCGACCTGAGGACAGTGCCTTCAAGTTCCCGCGCTCGGTTGCAATGCGCAGTTGCTCCCGCTGTTCATTGAGTGCCAGCCCAGCTTGGGCGGGCCGGCGGGGGCGGGTTGGCGGGACTGTAGAAAACATGGATGTTTTCTACAAGCCCCCATGGGTGAAGGCGCACTGCTTGCGAGGCACTGCCTCGCGTGCGACTGAACGCACAACCGCTGGCGGTTGGGCCGGGGCCCGGAGGGCGGTTCACGGCGTGTCCCGCCAACCCGCACCCGCCGGCCCGCTACCCGGAGCAGTGAAGCGTCGCAGTTGCTGTTGCTGTTGCTTCAGTCAAACAGCCCCATCTGGCTGACCGGCTCACGCTCGCGGAACCCGCCCAACCCAACGCCCACCAAGCGATAACGAGTCTCGGCCGGCAGATCCACGCGCGCGCGTAACGCAAGCGCGATATCGCGCAGCTCCTCCAGCGTTTCCGGCGGCGATTCTGGCGTGAAACTGCGCGTGATGATCCGGAACTGCGACGTCTTCAACTTCAGCACCACCGTGTGCCCCACCCGGTCCGTCTTGCGCGTGGCATTCCACGTCTTGCCCGCCAGCTCCACGATCGCCGGCTCCAACGCCTCCAGCGGCAGATCCTCCGCGAACGTGTCCTCCGACGAAATCGACTGCACCGGCTGGTCCGGCTCCACCGGACGCTCATCGATACCGCGCGCACGCCGGTACAGACTCGCACCGAAACTGCCGAAGCGCCCTTCCAGCTCCTCCAGCCGCAACCCACGCAGATCGCCTACCGTCACGATCCCGAGCTCCGACAGCTTGCCCTCCATCACCTTGCCCACCCCCGGCACCCGCTTCACCGGCAGCGGCATCAGGAACTGATCGATCCGGTGCGGCGGCACCACGAACTGCCCGTCCGGCTTACGCCAATCCGACGCGATTTTCGCCAGGAACTTGTTCGGCGCGATCCCCGCCGACGCCGTCAACTGCGTCTCCTCCCGGATCTGCGTGCGGATCAGCGCCGCGATCTCCGTCGCCACCGTCATCCCGCCCTTGTGCACCGTCACATCCAGGTACGCCTCATCCAGCGACAACGGCTCCACCAGATCCGTATGCCGCAGGAAAATCTCCCGCACCTGCCGCGACACCGCCTTGTAGCGCACGAAATCCGGCGGCACGAACACCGCATCCGGGCACAACCGCTCCGCCCGCATCGCCGGCATCGCCGAACGGATCCCGAACACCCGCGCCTCGTACGACGCCGCGCACACCACCGAACGCGCCCCCTTCCACGCCACCACCACCGGCAGCCCCCGCAGCGACGGATTGTCGCGCTGCTCCACCGACGCGTAAAACGCGTCCATGTCGACGTGGATGATCTTGCGTTGTGCGGACACGGCGGAAGCTCAAGGGCCCAAGCGGCGGGAATAGATGAACAAGATTACAGCCACACGCCTGAGTATGGTCTTTTCATAACAACAACATGCGTTTTTCAAGCTGAAAACACTACGCCGGCGTACGGTTAAAACGTTTGATTGAATGGAAATTACTCTGCACTCTTGGGTGCTTTCAACGGCAACAAACCGCCGCCCTCCATCTTCAGGATTGCGTTTTCCATGACTCGTCTCAACGCGTTCTCGCGCGAACAGCTGCTGGCCAGTGCCCGTGGCGAACTGTTCGGGCCGGGCAGCGGTCGCCTGCCCAATGACCCGATGCTGATGTTCGATCGCATCACCGACATCCGCGATGACGGCGGTCCACACGGCAAAGGCTACGTGCGCGCGGAACTGGATATCCGCCCCGACCTGTGGTTCTTCGGCTGCCATTTCATCGGCGACCCGGTGATGCCCGGTTGCCTGGGCCTGGACGCAATGTGGCAGCTCACCGGCTTCTACCTCACCTGGCTGGGCGCGCCCGGCCGTGGCCGCGCACTCGGCTGCGGTGAAGTGAAGTTCACCGGCCAGGTGCTGCCCGACGCAAAGCTTGTCACCTACGAAATCGACATCACCCGCGTCATCAACCGCAAGCTGGTCATGGCGCAGTCCGATGCCCGCATGCTGGTCGACGGCCGCGAAATCTATACCGCCAAAGACCTCCGCGTAGGTCTGTTCACTTCCACCGAGAACTTCTGATGCGTCGCGTCGTCATTACCGGAATGGGCATCACCTCGTGCCTGGGCAACGATCTGGACACCGTGTCCACCGCACTGCGTGAAGGCCGCGCCGGCATCCGCAACCTTCCCGACCACGCCGACGCCGGCCTGCGCAGCCACGTGGGCGGCAACATCGAACTGGACCTGGACGCGCAGATCGACCGCAAGCTCAAGCGCTTCATGAGCGATGCCTCGGCCTACGCCTATATCGCCATGCGCGACGCCATCGCCGATGCCGGCCTGGACGAAGCGCAGGTGGTCAACCCGCGCACCGGCCTGATTGCAGGCTCCGGCGGCGGCTCCAGCCAGTGGCAGGTCGAATCGGCCGACATCCTGCGCGCGCGTGGCGTGCGCAAGGTCGGCCCGTACATGGTGCCGCGCACGATGTGCTCCACCGTGTCGGCCTGCCTGGCCACCGCCTTCCAGATCAAGGGCCTGAGCTACTCGCTGTCCGCTGCCTGCGCAACCTCCGCGCACTGCATCGGCGCCGCCGCCGACCTGATCCGGCATGGCGCGCAGGACGTGATGTTCGCCGGTGGCGGTGAAGACCTGCACTGGTCGATGAGCGTCATGTTCGATGCGATGGGCGCGCTGTCCACCCGCTTCAACGACACCCCGGCCACCGCATCGCGCCCGTACGACAAGGACCGCGACGGCTTCGTCATCGCCGGCGGCGGCGGCATGCTGGTGCTGGAAGATTACGACCACGCCGTGGCACGCGGTGCACGCATCTATGCCGAACTGGTGGGCTACGGCGTCACCTCCGACGGTGCCGACATGGTCGCCCCGTCCGGTGAAGGCGCGGTACGCTGCATGAACATGGCCATGCAGAACCTCAGCGGCCCGATCGACTACCTCAACACGCACGGCACCTCGACGCCCCTGGGCGACGTGACCGAGTTGAAGGCGGTGCGCGAAGTGTTCGGCGAATCGATTCCGCCGCTGTCGTCGACCAAGGCGCTGTCGGGCCATTCGCTGGGTGCGGCCAGCGTGCACGAAGCGATCTACTGCCTGCTGATGATGCGCGATGGCTTCATTGCCGGTTCGGCCAACATCGGCGAACTCGACCCGGCCGTGGAAGGTTTCCCGATCGTTCGCGAAAGCCAGGACAAGCAGTTGAACACGGTGATGTCCAACAGCTTCGGCTTCGGCGGCACCAACGCAGCGCTGGTGTTCGGGCGGGTGTGATCGCCTGCGGTATGCGTTCAAGAAACCCGGCCACGTGCCGGGTTTTTTGTGGGGTTACGGGCGGAATGATGCGGGAATCCGCATGGAATGCCGGATGGAATTCCGCGTGGAATGACGGGCTGAATGCCGCATGGAATGCCGCATGGAATGCCGCATGGAATGCCGCATGGAATGCCGCATGGAATTCCGCGTGGAATTCCCGGTAGAGCCGACTGTTAGTCGGCTGCCTTTGGCGGGGTCAATGATCGCGCTTCGCGCTTAGCCGACTAACAGTCGGCTCTACCCTTCGGCTCTACCCTTCGGCTCTACCCTTCGGTTCCACCCTTCGGCTCTACCGTCCGCTTTTGCAGCAGCGGCAGCAGCAGTGCGTGGGCGTCGGTGAGCGATTCCACGATGCGATGGCCGAGCGCGCGCAGGTCGGCATCCGGATGCACCAGGTCCGGCACTTGGATCGCGGTCATGCCGGCGCCTACCGCCGCGCGGATGCCGGCCGGCGAGTCTTCCAGCGCCAGGCAGCGCGCGGGATCCTTGCCCAGTTTCCGCGCCGCCAGCAGGTAGATGTCCGGCGCCGGCTTCGGGTGGGCCACGTCGCTGCTGGTGACCACGTGGTCGAAGTAACCCAGCAACCCCGCCGCCGCCAGTTTGCGCGACGCGCGCGGCTCGCGCGTGGACGTCGCCACCGCTCGCGGCAGGGCGTGTGCCTGCAGCAGCTGCAGCAGCGCCAGTATGCCGGGACGCAGCGGCAGCCCCTGCTGGGTGCGCGCTTCATACAGGTCGTGGCAGCGCGCATACAGCGCGGCTACCTGCCCGGCATCGATGTGGCGCAACAGCCGCTGTTCGCAGTCACGGTCGCCCAATCCGACCATGCCCAGCCAGAAGTCATCGGCGAACGGCAGCTGCAGTTCCCGTGCGGCCTGCGACCAGCACGCAATGGACACCCGCTCGCTGTCGATCATCAGGCCATCCATATCGAAGATGACCGCTTCAGGCAGGAACGGCAGGGCGGCGATGGCGGTCATGACGCGTCGGTGAGGTGCCCGGTGAACAGCGTTTCCAGGTCCGCCGCATCCAGCATGCGCCACTCGCCCTCGGGCAGGTCGCCCAGCGACAGCCCGCCGATGCGGCTGCGGTGCAGTGCCTGCACGTGGTTGCCCACCGCCGCGAACATGCGCCGGGCCTGGTGGTAGCGGCCCTCGTGCAGCACCAGTTCGGCCTCGCGCGCCGAGCGCACGTGCAGTTCGGCCGGCAGCAGCGGCTTGTCGTCCGCTTCCAGCATCAGCGCGCCGCTGGCGAAACGTGCCACCTCGTCACCGCGCAGGTCTTCGGCCACGGTGACCTGGTAGGCCTTGTCCAGCCGCGACTTGGGCGACACGATCCGGTGCAGCAGGGCGCCGTCGTCGGTCATCAGCAGCAGGCCGCTGGTGTCGCGGTCCAGCCGGCCCACCGACGACAGCACCGGCGAACGCTCGCGGAAGCGCGGCGGCAACAGGTCGTAGATCAGCCGGCCCTTGTCCTTGGTTGAACAGGTGTAGTCACGCGGCTTGTGCAGCATCAGGGTCAGCCCCTGCGGCGGATCCAGCGGCTCCCCCTCGACCCGGATCGCTTCGTGGGCGACCTGGTCATCGGCGTACAGCACCTCGCCGTCCGCATCGGTGATGAGCCCCTCGCGGAACATGCCCTGCACCTGCTTGCGGCTGCCGTAACCCAGGTTGGCCAGCAGTTTCACCAGCTTCATGCGCGGCCCCCGCGGCCCCACTTCGGCTCGTCGCTGCGCGGGGCCCTGGCGGGGGTGGGACTCTTGCTGGCCTTGGTCGCCTCGATCAGCTTGAAGCCGTCGCGTTCGGCAGCCACGCGCACCTGGCCGAAGCTTTCGTTGAGGATCTGCTCGTACGGCAGGTGGCGGTTGGCCACCAGCCACATCCGCCCGCCCGGGCGCAGCGCCTGCGCGGCCACGGCGATGAAGCGCTGGCCGATGTCCGGGCGGTCGGCACGCGAGGGGGTGTGGAACGGCGGATTGGTGACGATGAAGTCGTACTGCGCCTCGATGCCGGCGGTGACGTCCTGCCAGTGGAAGCCCAACTTCGCCGGCTTGCCCAGTGCTTCCAGATTGACCCTGGCCAGCGCCAACGCGCGGCCTTCGGCCTCGAACAGGTCCAGCGCGCTCACCTGCGGGCAGCGCTGCAGCACTTCGCTGGACAGGTAGCCGAAGCCGGCGCCCAGGTCCGCGCCGCGCCCGGCCAGGTCGGCCGGCAGCTGTTCCACCAGCAGTGCCGAGGCCGGGTCGATGCGGTCCCACGCGAAGATGCCCGGGCGGCTCTGGAAGCGCCCGCCCAAGATCGCGCGCGGCGCGTCCAGCGCGGCCCAGCGCTGGGCCAGGGCCGCGTCATGCTGGCCATCCAACGGCGCGGTCCAGTACACCCGGCAGTGGTTCTTGGTCATCTTGCCGCCCAGCCCGGCCAGCTGCTGCAGGTCGCCTTCGCCGGAGCGGGCGCCTTCGTTGTTGTGCTGGCAGGCCACCACGATGCCGCCCGGGGCGGCCAGCGCCAGCGCGCGGGCAAACAGCGCGCGGGCTTCTTCACGCTGGCGCGGCGGCAGCACCAGCACCAGCGCGTAGCGGGTGGCGTCATCGGCCAGCTGCTGCTCGTCGCGCACGGTCCAGCCGCTGGCTTCCAGCGCATCGGCGAACGGGCGGAAGCTCTGCTCGCAGACCAGCTGGCCTGGCTGGGCGTGCTCGCGTAGCGGCCAGCCATCGCGGGCACGCAGGAACAGCACCGGCCCGGCCGGCCAGGTCAGCGCGCCGCCGAACGGCAGGAACAGGGTTTCCAGGGGGGCGTCGTGCTGGGCAGCCATGGGGGCACATCTTGAAAAGAGACCGCCATTCTACCGTTTCGGCCGATCGGCCCCGTTCGGCGGCCGATTTGCGTTTATTCAACGCTGCCTTGATGCCATCGCAACAGGCTGTCGGTCAGGGTGAAGGCTCATTCGCAACGGAGGTAGCTCATGCGCGCATTGTTCGTCGGTGGCGTGGTCGACAACAGCGAAATGGATCTGGAGGGCGCACAGCCGCCGGTGCACTACCCCGAGGACACCGGTGGTGGGCATTCGAGGTACCGGTTGCACCAGGTGGGCAAGCAGGCCGATGGCGCCGTGGCCTATGCGGTGTACGGCGCGCCCGACATGGCCGATGACGAAGTCGCCCGGATTGCGGATGAGCGCGCCTATGCGCGCCGCTTCGAAGCTGAGCCGGAAGTCTTCACGCATTGAGGAAAGGAGCGTGCCGGGCAGGGCCCGGCACGGCCCGGAGGCTCATTCCACCGGGGGCAGCTGGCGGATCGCGCTGATCTCATCCAGCCACAGCACATGCTGCTGCACCGGGGCATCCCGGTCATCCAGGCGCAGTTGGCCGTTGCTGCCTTCGTTCTCTTCCGCATTTCGGTACTGCTGCACGGTGGGCTGTACCGCCACGGTGCCGAGCAGGCGGCGGCCGTCTTTCAGCGTGACTTCGACCTGGGTCTGGCCTTTGAGCTGGGGCAGCAACGCCTCGAGCTGGGCGATGTCGGCCGGGTTTGTGTAGATGCGGGGGGCGGTGCGGGACATGCGGTTCCTTTGATTCAATTCCGTCCGGCCAGGACGCTGCGTACTGCGGTGACCAGCTGGGCGACCGAATAGGGTTTGGCCACGTGTTCCTGGAAGCCCGACGCCAGCGCGCGCTTGCGGTCGTCGGCACGGGCCAACGCGGTCACCGCCACGATCGGCAGCGCGTTGGCATCGAGGCCGAAGTCCTGGCGCAGCGCGCTCACCAGCCCATACCCGTCCATGCCCGGCATGCCGATGTCGGTCAGCAGCACATCCACCGCCTCATGGCCGCCGGCATCCAGCAGTGCCAATGCTTCGCCGGCCGAAGCCGCTGCGGTGACCTGCGCGCCCTGCTCTTCCAGCAGCCGGCGCAGGTATTCCAGCACTTCGGGCTGGTCTTCCACCGCCAGCAGGCGCAGGCCCTTGAGCGGGTACGGCTCGATCAGCTGTTCGCGGATCGGGCCACTGAACACTTCGCGCAGCGGCCGGCCATCGGCCTGGGGCTGGTAGCGCGGCAGCTGCACGGTGAATTCCGCACCCTGGCCCTGGCCTTCGCTGTTGGCCGTGACCGTGCCGCCGTGCAGTTCCACCAGCTGCTGCACGATCGCCAGGCCCAGGCCCAGCCCGCCATGGCGGCGGGTGGTGGTGCCATCGGCCTGGCGGAAGCGGCTGAACAGATGGCGCAGGAACTCCGGCGCAATGCCGTCGCCCGAATCGGCCACGGTCACTGTCCAGTGATCACCGTCGGTGGCCAGGGTGACCGTGACCGAGCCGGCGGCGGGGGTGAACTTGATGGCGTTGCTGAGCAGGTTCCACAGCACCTGCTGCAGGCGCGTGGCATCGCCCAGCACCAGCGCCGGTTCGTCAGGCATGACCAGCCGGGTTTCCAGCGCCTTGCCTTCGGCTACCAGTTCCTGGGCGCGCATGGCCTCGGTGAGCTGGACGCGCAGGTCCAGCACTTCCACCTCCAGCTGCACCTTGCCCAGCAGCATGCTGCTCAGGTCCAGCATGTCCGAGATCAGCCGCTTCTGCGCCATGGCGCTGTTGGCGATCACGCCCAGCCCCTTGAACAGCGGGCTGGTGCTGTCCACGCGCTGCAGCAGCAGCTCGCTCCAGCCCAGGATGGTGGTCAGCGGCGTGCGCAGCTCGTGCGAGAGCGTGGCCAGGAATTCGTCCTTCAGCCGCGCCATGCTTTCAGCGGCATTGCGCGCGGCGCGTTCGGACTGCAGCAGCTCTTCGCGCGCCATTTCGATTTCGCGGCGGTCGGTAACGTCGGTGCTGCTGCCGGCCAGGCCGATGAAGCGGCCCATGCGCGAGAAGCGTGGCTGGGCGCTCATTTCCAGCCAGCGCCACTGGCCATCGGCGCGCAGCCCGCGCACCAGCACCTGCATGGAGCGCTGCGCCTTGATCGCGGCCTGCAGCTCGTAATCGAACACGGACACATCGTCGGGGTGGACCAGGCCGCGCCAGACATCCTCCGGCACGCGCTGTTCGTCACCACCGAAGAATTCGCTGAAGGCGCTGTTGACGAAGCGCGCATGCGCGCGTTCGTCCAGCACCCACACGGGCATGGGCAGGCCATCGGCCAGCGCGCTGAAACGCGCCTCGCTTTCGGCCAGCTCCACTTCGATCTGCTTGCGGTTGGTGATGTCGAAGAACAGCACAGCGACGCGATGTTCGTGCGGCTCGCCCACCCGCATCGCCTCGACCGCATACCAGCGGCCCAGCGCGCGTGCTTCCAGCTCGAACTGCTGGGAGCGCCCGGTCAGGGCGATCTGGCCGTACACCCGGTACCACTCCGGCTCGTGGGTCGGCTGCAGTTCGCTCATCAGCCGGCCCGAGGCCTGGTTCAAGCCGGTGTTGCGCTCGAAGGCGTCATTGACTTCCAGGAACCGGTAGTCGACTCCCACGCCGTCTTCGATCATCACCTCGATGATGCAGAAGCCAGCGCTGAGGCCTTCCAGCACGCTGCGGTGCAAGGAAGGATCGGACGCCGAAGGCACGTACGGGGCGCGTTCCAGGGTTGAGGCGGGCAGGCTGGGCAAGGGCGTCAAGAGGGGCAACTGGTGGAACGGAGGGAGACAGCATCTTCCAGAGCGCGTATTCGTAGCGTCAAGCGCCCCTTGCCGGTTTGACGTAAGTGAATTGCCGGCTACCGGGGATCCTGCCTGCCGTTTCCGGCAATTGTCCCGCTGGCGGATCAGGATCACACTCAGTACCGACCTTCTTCCGCCGCTCCGACCGAGGCAACGCCATGAACCGCAAACCCTTGCTGGCTGGTGCTCTGGGCTGTCTGCTGCTGCTTGTCGGCAGCGCGTCGGCCGCCCCGCGCACCGTCACCGACCCCAAGGCGCCCCGCGCGCTCACCGGCGAAAGCCCGGTCCAGGTGAAGTGGACGGACCCGGCCCAGTTCACTGAAATCCGCAGCAGCACCAACCGGTTCGAGGCCCAAAGCGGCAACTGGGTGCAGCAGCTTGCCGACTACCTGCGCAGCAGCGCCAGCAAGCGCCTGCCCCCGGGACAGACCCTGGACGTGGAGATCACCGACATCAAGCGGGCCGGCGAGTTCGAGCCGCAGAACGGCCCGCGCGGCAATGACGTGCGGATCATGCGCGACATTTATCCGCCGCGGATGACCCTGACCTTCACCCTGCGCGACGCCACGGGCGGCATGGTCCGCCAGGGCGAGGAGAAGCTGATCGACATGAACTACCTGGGCAACACCGGCCTGCTCAGCAACAACGACCCGCTGCGCTATGAGAAGCGCATGATCGATGACTGGCTGCGGCGCCTGCTGCCGCCTACGCGCCGCTGAGCACCCGCGCCACGCGCTTGACCGCGCACGGCAGCTGGTACGCGCTGACCTTGCACAGCGGGGCCAGCACGTCCAGGCGCGGGGCATCGCCCCACAGGGTGACGGTGCTGCCCACCCCGGCCTGCGGCAGGTCGGTCAGGTCCACGGTCAGCATGTCCATCGAGACCCGGCCGATCAGGTGGCCGGGCTGGCCATCGATCTGGACGGGGGTCCCGTTCGGCGCGAACTGCGGGTAGCCATCGGCATACCCCAGCGCCACCACGCCCACGCGGGTGGGGCGTTCGGCCACGAAGCGTGCGCCGTAGCCGACCGGTTCGCCCGCGGCGATCTCACGGACCGCGAAGATCTTCGACTGCATGGTCATCACCGGGCGCAGCCGCTCGGTAAAGGCATTGTGCTTCTGCAGCGGGTTGGCCCCGTACAGCATCAGGCCCGGGCGCACCCAATCGCTGCGCACGTCCGGCCAGCCCAGCAGCGCCGGTGAATTGCACAGGCTGGTCTCGCCGGCCAGGCCGTCGATGGTGGCGGCGAACAGGTCCGCCTGTTCGCGCGTGCGCGGGCTGTCCAGTTCGTCGGCGCGGGCCATGTGGCTCATCAGCACCATCGGTGCCACCTGCGGCAGCGCGGACAGCCGCGCGTGCGCGGCACGGAAATCTTCGGGCGACAGGCCCAGCCGGTGCATGCCGCTGTCCAGCTTCAACCAGATCTGCAGCGTTGCGTCGGTCTGGAACGCTTCCACCGCGTCCACCTGCCACGGCGCGGCCACCGCGAACCACAGGTTGTGCTGCACGATCAGCGGCAGCTCGTCGGCATCGAAGAACCCCTCCAGCAGCAGGATCGGCGAGGTGATGCCGGCCGCGCGCAGTTCCAGCGCCTCTTCAATGCAGGCCACGCCGAACGCATCGGCTTCGCCGTCCAGCGCGCGCGCGCAGGCCACGGCACCGTGGCCGTAGGCATCGGCTTTTACCGCGGCCAGGGTCTTGCGGCCGCCGCCCAGTTCACGGGCCAGGCGGAAGTTGGAGCGCAACGCCTCCAGGTCAATCAACGCGCGGGCTGGGCGCATGCATTCGCTTCACTGTGTTGGACGGACGCGGCGTGGTGGCCGCCATAACGGAAGATATCCAGGCCTTCGGTGCTGATCTGCGGCTGGCGCGCGCTCATCAGGTCGGCCAGGTAGCGGCCCGAGCCGCAGGCCATGGTCCAGCCCAACGTGCCGTGGCCGGTGTTGAGGAACAGGTTGCGGTACGGGGTAGCGCCGATCACCGGCGTGCCATCCGGGGTGGCCGGGCGCAGCCCGGTCCAGAACTCGGCGCGCGACAGGTCGCCGCCATCCGGGTACAGGTCGCCCACCACCTTTTCCAGGGTGGCGCGGCGGCGCGGCGACAGCGACAGGTCGAACCCGCCCACTTCGGCCATGCCGCCCACGCGGATGCGGTCGTCGAAACGGGTCACCGCCACCTTGTAGCTCTCGTCCAGGATGGTCGAGGTCGGCGCCATCGCCGCGTTGGTGATCGGCAGGGTCAGCGAGTAGCCCTTCAGCGGGTACACCGGCAGGTGCATGCCCAGCGGGGCCACCAGCGACGGCGAATAGCTGCCCAGCGCGACCACGTAGCGGTCGGCGGTTTCGACCTTGCCGTCGATGCGCACGCCGGTGATGCGGTCGCCGTCGGTTTCCAGCCCGGCAATGTCCTGGTCGAAGCGGAATTCCACCCCGGCATCCATCGCCATCTGCGCCAGGCGGCGGGTGAACAGCTGGCAATCGCCGGTCTGGTCGCGCGGCAGCCACAGCGCGCCCACCAGTTTGTCGGCCACGCTGGCCAGCGCCGGTTCGTGGGCGATGATGCCGGCGCGGTCCAGCACTTCATACGGCACGCCGTACTGGGCCAGCACTTCGATGTCCTGCGCCGAGGCATCCAGCTGCTGCTGGGTGCGGAACAGCTGGGTGGTGCCCAGGTCGCGGCCTTCAAACTCAATGCCGGTCTGCGCACGCAGCTCGTTGAGGCAGTCGCGGCTGTATTCGGACATGCGCACCATGCGCGCCTTGTTGATGGCGTAGCGCTCGTGCGTGCAGTTGCGCAGCATCTGCGCCAGCCAGCGGTACTGGTTCAGGTCCAGGCCGGGGCGGATCGCCAGCGGCGCGTGTTCGGAGAACAGCCACTTCACCGCCTTCAGCGGCACGCCCGGGGCGGCCCACGGCGAGGTATAGCCGAACGAAAGCTGGCCGGCGTTGGCGAAGCTGGTTTCCAGCGCCGGGCCGGGCTGGCGGTCCACCACCGTGACTTCAAACCCGGCCTGCCGCAGGTACCAGGCACTGGTCGTGCCGATTACCCCACTGCCTAGGACTAGAACGCGCATGAGACCTCTCCAACCCGATCATTCCCTGCACTGGAGCGTGCCGGGACCATAATTGAGGAAGTATATTCCGGCCAAACCAAGCAATTTTGCTGTTTTTGGCGCATCAGGCAGGATATTGTCGCGCCAACACCACTGAGAGGCTGACGCCATGGCCGCCCGTGCCCGCGAGCTGGACAAGATCGACCGCAAGATCCTGCGCATCCTGCAGGAGGAGGGGCGCATTTCCTTCACCGAGCTGGGCGAGCGCGTCGGGCTGTCCACCACCCCCTGCACCGAGCGGGTGCGCCGGCTGGAACGCGATGGCGCCATCACCGGCTACTACGCACGGCTGGACCCGCAGTACCTCAAGGCCAGCCTGCTGGTGTTCGTGGAGATCAGCCTGGCCTACAAGTCCGGCGACATCTTCGAGGAGTTCCGCCGCGCAGCGCTGAAGCTGCCCAACGTACTGGAATGCCACCTGGTCTCGGGCGATTTCGATTACCTGCTCAAGGCGCGCATCAGCGAAATGGCTTCCTACCGCAAGCTGCTGGGCAGCACCCTGTTGACCTTGCCGCACGTGCGCGAATCCAAGAGCTACATCGTGATGGAAGAGGTCAAGGAAACGCTGACCCTCCCGATTCCGGACTGAGCCGCCCCGGACCGACCCGCGCAAACGCAAAAGGCGGCGCGCTTGCGCGCACCGCCTGTGTAGCTGCCGACCAGAGGCATCAACGCTGCTGTTTCTGATCCTGGTGGCGCTGGTCCTGCTGTTTGCCACCCTTCTGGTTCTGCTGATCCCATTGCTGCTGGTTCTGCTGGCCGGATTTCTGGTTCTGCTGGCCCTGCTGTTCCTGCGGCATCTTGCCGGGATTGCCCTTCTGCTGATTAGCCATAACTGCACCTTCTGAGCTTGGGGATGCGCGTTGTTGCGGCGCACGTACAGACTCGGCGAAAGCCGGTTAATCGCAGGCGAAATTGCAGTGAGCTGCGGCGTTGACACCGATGACTGCGGGCATTGGTTGTGAAACGTTCATGCATCAGGGCTTGATGAGTTGGCCATCACCGGTGGGCACCGCGTCGTAATAGCGGCCGGTGCGCGTATCCAGCACACGGTTGGGGCCGGCCTGCTTCATGCCCGGCACGATGCGGCCGTGTCGGTCATACACCTTCGGTGGCGCGGTGGTGGCCGGCGGCGCAGGCGGCACCACCTGGGCCGGCCCCTGGCTCTGGATCGGGTGGGTGCGCAGCTGCTGCGTCGTCTGCGCCGGGGTGTTCACCGGCGCGGGCAACGGCGCCTGCGCGGGAACCACGGGGGTGGGCGGACGGGTATCGGTGGGTTTGCGTGGCGCGGCCATCTGCGCCACCGCGACCAGCGGCAGCAGCACGGCCAGCGATACGACACCCCGGAAGAAGCGTTTCATGGCGGCGGACTCACGACGGGACATGCATTCACCCTGCGCCAGCGCGCGTGTCAGCACCATGAATGCCATCGGCGCTTGCCCCCGGGCGCCGCCGCCCCCATTTTCCTGCCATCCCCACGAGGACCACCCATGACCGCATTCGATCTCTCCCCACCCAGCGACGCCCAGCGCGACGCGCTGGTGGCCGGGCTCAGCGCCGACGAGCGCCGCGTCCTGCTCCAGCACGGCACCGAAGCCCCGTTCTGTGGGGTGTTCCTGGACAACAAGCAGGACGGCGTCTACGGCTGCCGTCTGTGCGGCCTGCCGCTGTTCCGTTCCAGCACCAAGTTCGACTCCGGCACGGGCTGGCCGAGCTTCTTCGCCCCGTTCGACCCGGACCATGTGCGCGAAATCCGTGATGTCAGTCATGGCATGGTGCGAACTGAAATCGTTTGCGCCCGCTGTGACAGCCATCTCGGTCACGTGTTCCCAGATGGCCCGGCGCCGACGTTCGAGCGGCATTGCCTGAATTCGGTCTCGCTGCAGTTCACCGCCAACGGTCAGCCTTACCCGGATCCGCTGCAACGCGGTGGCGCCGAGGCCCAGCCAGCCGGTTGAGCACCCCGGCAATGCGTGCCCACCAACGGTGGGCACCTACCAGGGGGCGGCATCCTCCGGACGAGGCGGGTCGGCACCCTCCGGGCGACGTACCCGGCAGGTACCCACCGTTGGTGGGTACTGGGCGATGCACCGGTAGGTACCCACCGTTGGTGGGTACGACGTGCCGGCCAAAACTGTGACGTCCGACCACGCCCCCCTTCAGAATGCGCGCGCCAGGCCGACATGGTGATATCCCCACCGCCGCGCCCGCCCCATGCTCATCATTGTTGGCTTCCTCATCGTCATCCTCAGCGTGCTCGGCGGCTATGTCGGCGCGCACGGCAAGCTCGGCGCGCTGTGGCAGCCCTATGAGCTGGTCATCATCGGTGGCGCGGCGCTGGGCGCGTTCCTGGTCGGCACCCCGCTCAAGACCGTCAAGCAGACCCTGCAGGCCACGGTGGGCGTGTTCAAGGGCCCGCGCTACAAGCAGCAGGACTACATCGATGTCCTGAGCCTGCTCTACGAACTGCTCAACAAGGCCCGCCGCGAAGGCTTCATGGCGCTGGAAGACCATGTCGAGCGCCCGGCCGAAAGCGCCATCTTCGCCAACTATCCCAAGGTGCAGGCCGACCACCACCTGGTCGACTTCATGACCGACTGCCTGCGCCTGATGATCGGCAGCAACATCGAACCGCACGAGCTGGAACCGCTGCTGGAAATGGAACTGGAAAAGCACCACGCCGAAGCCATGCAGCCCTCGGCCGTGCTCAACAAGGTCTCCGACGGCCTGCCCGGCTTCGGCATCGTGGCGGCGGTGCTGGGCATCGTGATCACCATGGGCTCGATCGGTGGCGAAATCACCGAAGTGGGCGCGCACGTGGCCGGCGCGCTGGTGGGTACCTTCCTGGGCATCCTGCTGGCCTACGGCTTCGTCAGCCCGCTGGCGGCGGCCGTGGAAGCACGCGCCGAGCAGGACAGCCGCATCTATGAGTCGGTCAAGACCGCCCTGCTGGCCTGCCTGCGCGGCTACAACCCGAAGATCGCGCTGGAATTCGCGCGCAAGACCCTGCCGTCCAACGTGCGTCCGGGCTTCAGCGAATTCGAACAGCACCTCAAGACGGTCAAGTAAGGCACCGCCATGGCCGAGAACAAACCCACCGTCATCGTCCGCAGGGTCAAGAAGGGCGGCCACGCCGCGCACCATGGCGGCGCCTGGAAGGTGGCCTACGCCGACTTCGTCACGGCCATGATGGCGTTCTTCCTGGTGCTGTGGCTGATGGCGGCCACCACCAAGCCCGAACGCGCGTCCATTTCCGAATACTTCCGCAACCCCAGCCCGCTCACCGGGCAGAGCCCCACGCCCGCCCCGGGCATGGCCGGCCCGGGCGGCGCCAGTACCTCGATGATCAAGCTGGGCGGCGCCACCGATGTGTCACGCGGCAACAGCAACGACCCCTTCCAGAACCACCAGGCCGAGCGCCCGGTGCCGCAGGAAGACGAGCGCGAGCGTGAGAAGAAGCAGCTGGAAGTGCTCAAGCAGGAACTGGAAGAAGCGATCAGCAAGAGCCAGGCGCTGGAGCCGTTCAAGGACCAGCTGCTGCTGGACCTGACCCCGGAGGGCCTGCGCATCCAGATCGTGGACAAGCAGAACCGGCCGATGTTCGACATGGGCAGTGCCGCGCTGAAGACCTACACGCGCGACATCCTTCGCGAGCTCTCGCAGTTCATCAACCACGTGCCGAACCGGATCAGCATCACCGGCCATACCGACATCACCGCGTACAACGCCGCCCACGGCTACAGCAACTGGGAGCTCAGCGCCGACCGCGCCAACGCCGCCCGGCGTGCGCTGCTCGATGGCGGCATGGCCGACGACAAGGTCACCCGCGTGGTCGGCCTGTCCTCCTCGGTGCTGTTCGACAAGACCCAGCCGGACAACCCGATCAACCGCCGCATCAGCATCGTGGTGATGACCAAGGCCGCCGAAGCCGCCGCGCTGGCCGGTTCGGGCCAGGAAGTGGCGCTGTCGCCGACCGTCCAGGACGCTGACATCCAGGCGGCCCAGGGCGCGCCGGCACCGGCCCCGGCCGCTGCCCCCGTCTCCGCTTCGCCCTGAGCCCTTCGGGCGTAACGACCAACGGTCGTTACCTACCGGGGGTTGTGCATGGCCGTGAGCCGCTCGTCCCAGCATCCCCGCGCAACCCCCACTACAATGGCGGTCTTTCCCGTACCGATAGACCGATTCCATGTCCAAGCAGTCCAAGGCCAAGCGCGACAAGCGCAAGAAGCTCCAGCCCAAGCGCCCGATCAACCGCCTCAACGCCCAGCAGCCGGTCCAGAACCATGCCGTGCTGACCAACGAAGAAGGCCAGGTGGTCGCTGCGATCGGCCTGCAGGGCACCGAATGGCTGCTGGCCATTGGCGGCCAGACCATGGGCAACGCCGACAACCCGGTGCCGATGCTGGCCATGCTCAAGCACCTCTCCAATGTCCAGGAGAAGGAAGGCCGCAAGGTCACCCTGGAATATTCGACCCAGCTGCAGCAGCTGATCGATGACCTGGCCGCCGATGAAGGCAAGACCGCCGACGAGTACCTGAGCCAGCTGGTCTCCGAGTTCGAAGGCGTGGAAGGCGAAGAAGGCGACGACGCTGAGAGCGCTGCCGAAGACGCCCCGGCCGCCGAACCGGCTGCCGAAGACGCCGAAGCCACCCCGGCCGCCAGCGACGACAAGCCGCAGGCCTGAGCCACGGCCACCCGGTGACGGTCTATATCGACGATGCGGTACACCCCTGGCGCGGCGAGCGCTGGGCGCATCTGATGGCCGACACCCTGCCCGAGCTGCACGCCATGGCGGCGCAGCTCGGGATTCCCCGGCGGGCCTTCCAGAACCGCCGCAGCGGCGCCCATTACGACGTCCCCGCGCCCCTGCGCCTGCAGGCCATCGCGCTGGGTGCGACCGCCATTTCCCGGCACACCGACCGGGCGCTGGTCAAAGCCGTCATCGCCAACGCCAGATCGCAATACACGGCCTGATCCGCCGGTAGCCCCCGACCGTGGGTCGGGTGACCTGTCAGAACGGATCCGAGCCCGGCCGCACTTCCACCCCCAGCAGCGAACACAGCGCCAGCATGGCGTCATCATCGCGCTGCAGTGCCATCCAGCCGGCCAGGCCGCCGTTGCCGGTATCCACGCTCCACAGCGAGTAATTGTGCTCGCGCAGGCGGTCGTAGGCGGTGCCCATCAGCCGCGGCGCGTCGATGTGGGCGGCAAAATCCTCGTCATCCAGGTCGCCACCCCAGTCCAGCTGCAGGTTCCAGCGCGCGGACAGCTCGTTCACCGCCGACACCAGCGCATCGGTGTCTTCACGCTCCACCTCGAAGCCGGACTGCCAGGCAATGGCGGCCATCAGCGGCGGCAGCCAGTCGGCCTCCTCGTCGATCTCCTCACCGTTCTCCAGCAGCGCCTCGCGCCAGCGGTTGAACTGCTGCAGGCCCAGTTCCTCGTCGCCCGGGTTGATCAGCACGAACAGGTTCCAGATCCGGGCCTCGAAATCGTCTTCGTCGAAATCGCGTTCGTCTTCTTCGAAGTCGAAATAGTCGCTGTTGTCGGGCATGGCCGGTATTCCTGGAGACAGGCAGGCATTCTGCCACGGCCACCCTACGGTTATCCTGTGCGCCTGAAGATGGCCGTGGTGGCTGTCAGCATCCAATGACCATGAGCGATACCCCTCCCGATCACCTGGCGATCAACCCCACCAGCCCCTTCCACGATGCCGCAGCGCTGGAGCGCGGCGTGGGCATCCGCTTCAACGATGTCGAGCGCGACAACGTCGAGGAATACTCGGTCAGCGAAGGCTGGATCCGGGTGCAGGCCGGCAAGGCCCGCGACCGCCGTGGCAACCCGATGACCATCAAGGTCAAGGGCACCGTGGTGGCGTATTACCTGGATCAGAAGCCGGAATAATCGGTCAACCGGCCCACGGTCGGTTGCTGCCCGGGATTGACGGCTGCGCCGTCAATCCTTTTGCCGGGTTTCCAGCAGGTCCAGGTTGCGGATCAGCTTGCGCGAGATCTCGTCGGAAATCCGCCCGCGCCGGGTCAACCGGAACAGTTCTTCGCGTTCGGCGGTCAACCCGGCACTGCGCAGCTGCCGGTAGCCCTGCTCCATGCGCCGCACCTTTTCCGGGTCCGCATCCGGGCCCTGGTCTTTTTCCAGGTTGCGCTGGTACAGCAGGCTCACCCGTGAGGCCGCATCGTTGTACAGCTGCACGTTGTCGGTGGTCTGGTTCTGCACCAGTTGCTGGCGCATGCGCTCCACCCCGGCCAGCGCCGCCTTCGAGGCCAGCCGCCGCGCCAGGTCTTCTTCCTTGCGCTCGCCCGAATCCGCCGGCAGTTCCAGCCCCTTGAGCAGGCGCGGCAGCGCCACGCTGGCACCGACCAGCGACACCAGGATCACCGCTGCGGCCAGGAAGATCACCAGGTCGCGCGCCGGGAAGGCGCTGCCATCGGGCAGGAACAGCGGCAGGGTCAACACACCGGCCAGCGTGATCGCACCGCGTACGCCGGCCACCGAGGTGGCCACCACGATCCGCCACGAGGTGCCTGGCCGCGCCTCACCGCGATGCTTCGCACGCAGCACGCTCCAGCGCAGCGACAGCCACACCCAGGCCAGGCGCAGCAGCACCAGGGCCAGGTTGATCACCACCACGTACACCAGCAGCCACCACGCACTCTGGTGCCCGCTTTCGCTCACCGTGGTCATGGCGCGGTCCACGATGCCCGGCAGCTGCTCGCCCAGCAGCACGAACATGATGCCGTTGAAGGAGAACTGCAGCATGTTCCACACCGCCATGCGCTGCACGCGCATGCTGCCCGACACGCGGCCGGTAAGCTCCACGTAGCTCATGGTGATACCGGCGGCCACCGCCGAGAGAATGCCCGAGGCGTTGGCCTCTTCGGCCAGCAGGTAGGCCGCGAACGGAATCAGCAGGTTGACCAGCAGCGCCGCGCCCGGCTCTTCGCCGAAGCGCCGCCACAGCCAGCGCTGGAAGGTGGACACGCCGAGCGTCACCGCCACGCCGATCGCCAGGCCGGCCACTGCCACCCACAGGAACGTCACCGAGGCCGTTGCCAGCGAGAAGGTACCGGTCATCACCGCGGCCACCGCGAAGCGGAAGCAGACCAGGCCGGAGGCATCGTTCAACAGCGATTCGCCCTCCAGGATGTGCATCAGCCGCTTGGGAATCGGCGCGCGCGACGCGATCGAACTGACCGCCACCGGGTCGGTCGGCGAAATGATCGCCGCCAATGCGAACGCCACCGCCAACGGCATCACCGGAATCATCCAGTGGATCAGCAGGCCCGCGCCGATCACGGTAAACACCACCAGCCCGAAGGCCAGCTCCAGGATCACGCCCTTGTCGCGGAACAGGCCCTGTTTGGGAATGCGCCAGCCGTCCAGGAACAGCAGCGGCGGCAGGAACAACAGGAAGAACATCTCCGGTTCCAGCGCGTGGCCACGGTTGAACACCCCCGCAATCACCGCACCCAGGCCGATCTGCACCAGCGGCAGCGGCAGCGACAACGGCAGTACGCGGACCAGGTAGCCGCTGGCGACCACCGCCACCAGCATCGCCAGGACGACTTCAATCGTATGCATGCATTTTCCAGAGAGCCTGGAAAAAAATTACCACACCCACCCCGAACCGCGTCCTACAACGGCGAACTCAGGCCGCCTGCCCGTCGAAGCGGTAGATGTCCATCGCCAGCATGCCCGCATCGATGCCGGCATCGATGCGCTGCGCGCCCAGCACCTCACTGCCGGCGGCACCAAGCGCGAAATGCAGCGGTTGGAAGTGCTCGTCGGTGGGGTGCGCGCGTTCGGCATACGGCGCCTGCCGGCGGTAATCGAGCAGCGCGGCGCTGTCGTTGGCCTGCAGGCGCTGCTCCACCCATTCGATGAAGGGGCGCACATAGGGCGCTTCGCCGCCGCGCTGGTAGTCGCGGAAGTCGTGCAGGTTGTGGGTGATGCTGCCCGAACCGACCAGCAGCACGCCCTGTTCGCGCAGTGGCGCCAGCGCGCGGCCCAGCGCGAACTGGTGGGCCGGGCCCTGCAGCGGCTGCAGCGCCAGCGGCACCACCGGAATGTCAGCCTGCGGGTAGAGCAGGCGCAGCGGCACCCACGCGCCGTGGTCGAGGCCACGGGTCGGGTCCACGCCGGTGGGCAGCCCGGCGGCCACCAGCCGCTGCGCGACCTCCTCGGCCAAGGCCGGGTCGCCCGGCGCCGGGTACTGCAGGTCGAACAACGCCTGCGGGAAGCCACCGAAATCATGGATGGTCGGTGGCTGCGGGTGCGCGCCCACCACCGGCTGGCGGGTCAGCCAGTGCGCCGAGGCCATCACGATCGCGCGCGGGCGCGGCAGCTGCGCGGCCAGCTCGGCCAGGCGCACCCCGACCAGCCCCGGCTGCAACGCGGTCATCGGCGAACCGTGGGAGATGTACAGCGAGGGCAGGCGGGTCATGGGGGCTCCAGCAGGCGAATGCACCGAGAACGATGCCGACCCAGCTTATTGCCTTCACCGGTGATGATAAACGCCAAAACCAGTGCGCATTGTTCCACTGGCGGCGCACCATGGGTGACATCTACTGGATGCCATCTACTGGGTGCCATCTACTGGGTGCCATCTACTGGGTGACATCTACTGGGTGACATCTACTGGGTGACATCTACTGGGTGGCATCTACTGGGTGGCATCTACTGGTAGCGCCGACTGTTAGTCGGCTGCTCTTCGCCACAGCACATGGCTGCCCGTAACCCCGCGCCTGGTGATGCAGCCGACTAACAGTCGGCGCTACCGTTCGGCCCGGCCGCCGTTTTACGCGGCGGCGGTTTCCAGCCGTCCTATCACTTCGGCCAGCGGTGCCGGGCGGCCCAGCAGGAAGCCCTGCACCTGGTCGCAGCCGTGCGCGGCCAGCCATTCGTGCTGGCCCGGGGTTTCCACGCCTTCGGCGATCACCGTCAGGCCCATGCTGTGGCCCAGCGACAACAGCGCGCGGCAGATCGAGGCGTTGCGCGGGTTGGTTTCCACATCGGCCACGAAGCTGCGGTCGATCTTCAGGATGTCCAGCGGCAGGTGCTGCAGGTAGGACATGTTCGAATAACCGGTGCCAAAGTCGTCCAGCGAAATATGGATGCCCTGCTCGTGCATGCGCTGCATGGTCTGCTTGGCCTGGCCCGGCTTGCGCATCAGGCTGCTCTCGGTCAGCTCCACGTGCAGGGCCCCGCGCGCCAGCCCGAACTCCTGGCTGGCGCGGCTGAACTCGGCCACCAGGTCGCTGTTGAAGAACTGCACCGCCGAGACGTTCACCGCAATCGGCAGGTCCCAGCCGGCATCCACCAGCTGGCGCTGCGCACGCGCTGCTTCACGGATCACCCAGCGGCCCAGCGCCAGGATCAACCCGGTGTCTTCGCACAGCTGGATGAACTCGCCCGGCGGAATGAAGCTGCCATCGGCCTGCGGCCAGCGCAGCAGCGCCTCCAGCGCCGCCGGGCTGCCATCGCTGGCGTGGCAGATCGGCTGGAAGTACAGCGCGAATTCGGCATCGATCGCGCTGTGGATGCGCCCGGCCAGGCGCAGCCGGTCAGCCAGCCGCGAACTCACTGCGCTGTCGAACCAGGCAATCACGCTGCCTTCGTCGCGCGCGGCATGTGCGGCCTGCGCGGCCATGCCGATCACCTGTTCGGCGCTGACCACATCGCCGTCGAACTTCACCGCCACGCCAATGCGCGGCTCGAACTGGTGCAGCCAGTCCTGTCCGCGCACGGGTTCGGAGACAGTCTGCACCAGCGTATCCAGCGCGGTCTGGCGCTCGTGGTCGTCGCGGATGGCGAAGATGAAATCCTCGGCCGGCTGGAACGCCAGCAACCCATAGCGCACGCCCAGCCCACCCAGGCGCTTGGCCATGGCCTGCAGCACCACGTCGCCCACTTCGCGGCCCAGCGTATCGGCCACCAGCTGCAGGCCACGGAACTGCACGTAGGCGATGGTGTAGCTGCCGCCTTCCTCATCCAGCTGCGCGGCCAGCGCGCGCGTGTTGAGCAGCCCGGTGGCCGGGTTGTGGGTGGCGTGGTAGGCCAGGTCACGCTCATAGGCCATGCGGTCGCTGATGTCCTCGGCCAGCACCAGGCAGGCCTCGCGCCCGTCGAAGTCCAACCGCGCCAGGTGCGCGCGCACTTCGAATACGGTGCCGTCCTTGCGCCGGTGCAGGCGCACCTTGGCATCCTGCAGGTCGCCGCTGGTGGCGTTGGCAATCGCGCCGCGGATTTCCTCCCAGCCTTCGCGTGGGCGGATGTCCAGGATGCTCATCGCCAGGAATTCGTCGCGGCTGTAGCCGTACTGGCGCACCGCCGCTTCGTTCACTTCCAGGAACCGCAGCGTGTCCGGATCGAACACCCAGAACGGTGCCGGGTTGCGGTCGAACAGCAGGCGGAACTGGCGCTCGGCCTGCTGCGCGCGTGCCAGCGCCTGGACCCGCTCGCTCACGTCGGTGAGCGCGCCGATCATGCGCCGCTCGCGGTCGCTGCCACCCACCTGCTGGCCACGCGCCGATACCCAGTGCGTGGCACCACCGGGCAGCACGATGCGGAACATCTCATCCAGCACGCCATTGCCGGCAAACGCATCGTCGAACGCCGCCTGCAACCGCTGTGCATCCTCGTGGTGCACCCGGTTGAAGAAATCGGCCACCGGCAGGGAATCGAGCGGGATGCCGAATATTTCCCGCGCCAGTGGCGACCAGCGCAGCACCGAGGCGTCCTCGTCCACCGTCCAGGTGCAGATCTTGCCGACCTGGTGGGCCATGCGCAGCTCGGCATGGCCGGTGCGCAGCTCCTCGCTCATCGCATCCTGGCGGCGGGTGGCACGGCGCAGGCTGGTGTAGACCAGCGCGAATGCTCCCCAGTACAGCAGGTACAGGCCGATCGAGGCCTGCACGTAGGGCCACCACGGCGCCAGCACATCCTGCCGGCCCAGCCCGGCGTACACCGCCAACGGGTACTCGGCCAGCGTGGTGAGGGTGGTGATGCGCTCGACCTTGTCGATGGGACTGTGTTCGACGCCCAGCGGCAGCACCGTATCGCTGCCCAGCAGGTCACGCCGCTGCAGTTTGAACTGCTGTCCGGTCAAGCCGTCGTTGTCGGGGCTGCGCGCCAGCAGGTGGCCGGTGACATCACTGATGGAGAGCACGCCGTGGAGGCCGATATCCAGCCCGCTGATGATCGACTGCAGCTCGCTGGTATGCAGCCGGCTGAGCAGCCACCGGTCCTCGCCCATGCGCAGCGCCAACGGCAGCACCCAGCGGCGCATGCCCAGGTCCTGCGGCGGGCCCAGATACAGCTGGCTGTCCTGGCCACGATGCGCCTCCACCGCCCACAGCGGCAGGGTCAGGTCACCGCCGCCGCTGGTCAGGGCACGGCCGAACTGGTCCACCACCACGATGCTTTCCAGCTCCGCATGCCGCTGCAGCACCCCATCGATCGCATCGTCCAGCAGGTCCGGTGCCTGCGCCGGCACGTGCTCGAACAGCTGCGCGCCGTCGGCGGCGATGCCGCGCATGGCGCGTTCCAGGTTGCGCAGTTCCAGTCGCAGCAGGCGCTGCGAACCAGTGGCCAGCGCCGTGCTCTGCCGTTGGGCGGCCTCCAGCCGGCGCTGGTAATCATTGGCCAGCATCACCACCAGGCCCGCACCGAGCAGCAGGCCCAGGCCGATCCCCAGCCACACGATGGTGCGCAGCGGCCGCGCCATAGGCTGGCTCAGCGCGGGCATCGCGTACCTCTACCTCGGTGACGGCCTGACTTCATGTAAACGCTTCCTGGTTTCCCCAAACCTGAGCGGCCGACGTCGCAATTTCTTGACGTCTCTCTTGCCCGTTCCCAACGGGCAAGGCCTTGGCCCAGCGCCTTGCCCCCAGCATGCACCAGCCCGCCCGGCTCGGGAAGGGGTGCGACAGCCGTCACACCTTGACGCAGCCCAATGCGGCCACAACTCCCGCCAGATCCCGCCGGTTCGCGGGCCGGGCGGCGGATTAGACTTGGGGTTTCCCCGTTGCCTGAGAAGTCCATGTCCAAGCTGCGCCGCCCCACCCTGATGCTTGCCATTGCCGCCAGCCTGTCGCTGGGCCTGGCCGCCTGCGACCGCGATGCGGCCGCGCCGACCGCCGCCCCGCCGGCCGATACCGCCGCCCCGCCCGCCGCGCCCAAGCCGCAGCTGGGCAGCTTCGGCTTCGATGCCGCCGGCATGGACCGCAGCGTCGCCGCCGGCGATGACTTCTTCGGCTTCGCCAACGGCAGCTGGGTGAAGAACACCGAAATTCCGGCCGACCGCTCCAGCTACGGCAGCTTCAACGTCATTTCCGAGAAGACCCTGGCCGACACCCGCGCCATCCTCGAAGGCGCCGCCGCTGATACCAAGGCCAGCGGCGAAACCAAGCTGATCGGCGATTACTACGCCGCCTTCATGGACGAGGCCGGAATCGAATCGCGCGGCATGGGCGTGATCAAGCCCGAGCTGGATGCCATCGGCGGCATCGGCGACAAGGCCGCGCTGGCCACCGCCCTGGGCGGCACCCTGCGCGCCGACGTGGACCTGCTCAACGCCACCAACTTCTACACCGACCGCCTGTTCGGCACCTGGGTGTCGGTGGACCTGCTGCAGCCGGACCGCAATGCGCCCTACCTGGTGCAGGGTGGCCTGGGCCTGCCTGACCGCGACTTCTACCTGCAGGGCGGCCGCATGGCCGAGATCCGCAAGCAGTACCAAGCCTATATCGCCCAGGTGCTGCAGCTGGCCGGCGTGGCCGACCCGGCCGCCAAGGCGCAGCGCATCCTGGCGCTGGAAACCCGCATCGCGCAGGCGCACGCCACCCAGGAAGAAACCAACGACGTGGCCAAGGGTGCCAACGCGTGGAAGCAGGCCGACCTGAGCGCGAAAGCGCCGGGCATGGACTGGGCCGCGTTCCTGGCCGCCGCCGGCCTGGACAAGCAGGACGACTTCATCGTGTGGCAGCCCAAGGCCGTGGCCGGCATCTCGCGCCTGGTCGCCACCGAACCGCTGGATGTGTGGAAGGACTACCTGACCTTCCACGCCCTGGACCGCGCCGCGCCGTACCTGCCCAAGGCACTGGCCGATGCGCGCTTCGCCTTCCACGGCACCACCCTCAACGGCACCCCGCAGCAGAGCGAGCGCTGGAAGCGTGCGGTGGATGAGAGCAACAACGCCGTGGGCGAAGCGATCGGCAAGCTGTATGTCGAAAAGCACTTCGACCCGGCCACCAAGGCGCGCGCCGATGAAATGGCAAAGAACATCATCGCCGCCTTCGCCAAGCGCATCGACGCGCTGGAATGGATGTCGCCGGAAACCAAGGCGCACGCCAAGGCCAAGGTCGAAGGCCTCACCGTGGGCATGGGCTACCCGGACAAGTGGCGCGATTACACCGGCCTTGAAGTGAAGCGCGACGATGCGCTGGGCAACGCCGAGCGCGCCAGCCAGTTCGAGTACCGCCGCAACCTGGCCAAGCTGGGCCAGCCGGTGGACCACAGCGAATGGGCGATGCTGCCGCAGACCATCAACGCCATGAACGTGCCGCTGGAAAACCGCCTGGTGTTCCCGGCCGCGATCCTGCAGCCGCCGTTCTTCGACGGTGCCGCCGATGATGCGGTGAACTACGGCGCGATCGGCGCGGTGATCGGCCATGAGATCAGCCATGGCTTCGACAACGCCGGTGCGCTGTTCGATGAAACCGGCAAGCTGCACAACTGGTGGACGGCCGAGGACCTGAAGAAGTTCAATGCCGCCGGCGATGCGCTGGCTGCGCAGTTCAGCAGCTACCAGCCGTTCCCGGGCGTGTCGGTCAACGGCCGCCTCACCTTGGGCGAGAACATCGCCGACGTGGCCGGCCTGGCCACGGCCTACGACGCCTACCAGCTGTCGCTGCAGGGCAAGCCGGGCCAGACCCTGGAAGGCTTCACCCCGGACCAGCGCTTCTTCCTGGGCTTCGCCCAGGCGTGGCGCAGCAAGGCCCGCGAACAGGCCCTGCGCAATTCGCTGCTGACCAACGTGCACGCCCCCGGCCAGTTCCGCGCGCTCACCGTGCGCAACCTGGACGCGTGGTACCCCGCCTTCGAGGTGAAGGACGGCCAGAAGCTGTACTTGGCCCCCGAAAAGCGGGTCAAGGTGTGGTGACAGGAACGGGCGCTTCGGCGCCCGTTTTTTTTGGGGGGCATGTGCCCGCTGGTAGCGTCGGTTCCCAAACGACTGCCGATGGCGATGATCGGCACGGGGACGCATGACGTTGAACGGAGAGACGCCTTCGTTTCAGGTCATGCGTAAATGAAATCGCACACGTTATCGGCAGTCGTTTGGGAACCGACCCTGCCGATCCGTCATCCGGTTCACCAATGGGCGAGCGTGCTTGTTGGCACGCCTACACGCGCGCAGGCGCGCGCCGCTACGCCGTCCTGCAGCGCGCGGCGGAACAAGGGCGACATGCCCTGCAGCAACCGCGCGGAAGCCCGTGCCTGGGTGCGCTGCAACGGCGTTCGTTCGAGCATCGTCGTGGCCCACTCTGGAAGCAGCGCAGCACCGGCGCCGAGGAACAGTTCGCGCGAAAGCCCCGCCATCGGTACCGGCAGCCGGATGCTGGACAACACCGCCAGCACTTCACGTGAGCGCGCATCGAACCGCAGCAGCGTCTGCTGCCGCGCGAAATACGCTTCCACCTGCGCTTCCGAAGCCGGCACATCGGTGGCACCCAACGCTTCGGCCACGCGCCGGTACTCGTCGTAGTACCGGTCGGCGATGGGCTCCGGCACCTCGCGGCAGTAACGCCGGTAGCCCTGCAGGAAGCCGTATGCCTCGGTGACATGCACCCAGGTCAGCAACGCCGGATCATCGGCCGAATACGCCTGCCCATCCTGCGTCTGCCCGCGCACGTGTGCGTGGATGCGCTTCACCTTCCCGACCAGCGCCTCCACTTCGCCCGACGCCGCGTAGCTGGTACATGCCACGAACGCCGTGGTGCGGCGCAGCCGCCCCACCAGGTCATCGCGGAAGTTGGAATGGTCATACACCCCGGCCAGCGCGAGCGGGTGCAGGGTCTGCAGCATCAGCGCGCACAGCCCACCTGCCAGCATCCCGGGAAACTCGGCATGCACCCGCCAGGTCACGCTGTCCGGGCCGAACCAACCCGGGTCGCCCAGCGGGTGGTCGTAATCGATGCCGCTCTGCCCGCGCGGGAACGCACCCAGCACCCAGCGCCGGATCGGTACGGTGGCGGGGCGGGTGAGGCGGTGCAGCAGTGACGACATCGGGGTGCTTCCATGGGTGAAGAGGCCGGCGATCCTGCGCGGTTGCGTCAATTCTGCGTGATCCACGTCGCCCCGACCACGTCCGGCACGGCACCGGCCTACACATTGTGCGGTCGCAGCAGAAAACGGCGGGAATTTTTCGCTTCACCAGCAGTTTTACATGATGCACCGCGCAAAAATTTCGGCGCCCTGCGCATTCAGTTAAGTCCCCTGCGGCGTTTTGTCGCACTGCCCATTGCCAAGCGAAATGAAAGTGCTAGAACTGAACCCGCCTCACCGTCCGTCCAAATGCGCCGCTGCACGTTCCCGAAGGAGCCCGTGATGATCGCTTTGTTCAAAGGTTTAGGTTTACTGCTCCAGGACAACGAGCTCTACGGCAGCCCGTTCGAAAAGCAGGTCGCGCATTGGCGCAACAAGAGTGAGCAGCAGATCCGCGAAGAAGTGGCCACCCTGGCCAAGGCCAAGGGCCAGTGGCTGATGGCGTCCATCGTTGGGTGGCAGGCGGCCTCGCTGCTGATCCTCGGGCTGATCGCCAACTACCTGTGGAAGGACGACTTCCATATCACCTTCACCCGGGTGGTGATCGTGTTCGGCTCGTGGGTCTCGATCCTGTTCGTGATCTGGTTCATGGCCAACATGTTCGACCACACCGCCGGCTTCGAGCGCTGGATGAAGGCGTTCAACAGCCGGGCGCGGATCACCTCCGATGCCGATACCGTGGAATGCGTGGCCGAAGCGCTGGACATGGCCCAGCTCTACCCGGAAGTACTCGATTACAAGCAGGCGGTCACTGCCAGGCGTGAGCTGCGCCACGAAGACATCCGCATCATGCGTGAGATCGGGCGCATGAAGCAGCATTCGGAACTGGTCGGCCAGCTCAACCACGTCGGCGAACCCGACCCCGGCCAGAACCTGCACCTGCAACCGGCCTTCTGACCCCACCAGGTCCAGGGGGATCCCAATGCCACCGTGCGCGAACACGGTGGCATTGTTTTTCTACATGCCGCGGAACAGGCTCATGAACGGCTGGCTCACGTTGAGCACTTCCGGCCGCTGCTTCAGGCGCAGCTGGCCACGGCCGGTGTCATCGCGGCTCACCGCCGCCACCGCTTTCATGTTGACGATGGTGGAGCGGTGGATCTGGCGGAAGCGCTGCGGATCCAGCACTTCCAGCAGCTCGCGCAGCGGCGTGCGCAGCAGGCTTTCGCCGGCCTCGGTCACCACCGTGGTGTACTTGCTGTCGGCGCGGAAGTAGACCACGTCTTCGAGCATGATCAGCTGCGTGTCGCGGCCATTGCTGGCGGTGATCCACGCCAGCGGCGGCGCGTTCGAGTGCGCCCCGGGCTGCTGGCCCAGGCGCTGCAGCAGCTGCTCCAGCATCGCGTTGTCCGGCCGCCCCATCTGCATGCGCGCCAGGATGCGCTCGCGCGTGGCCAGCAGCCGCTCGTCGCTGACCGGCTTGAGCAGGTAATCCATCGCGCCCTGCTCGAAGGCATCGATCGCGTACTGGTCGTAGGCGGTCACGAACACCACCTGCGTGCGCGGGCTGATCTCCGACAGCGCGCGCGCTACCTCGATGCCGCTGATGCCAGGCATGCGGATGTCGAGCAGGGCCAGGTCCGGTTTCAGTTCGGCCAGCCGCTCCAGCGCACTGGCGCCGTCTTCGCATTCGGCCACCAGCCGCAGTTCCGGCCACAACCGCTGCAGCTGGGCCACCAGCGACTGGCGCAGCAGGTCTTCGTCTTCGGCAATGAGGGCATCAAGCAGCATGGATCGCCTCGCGTGCGTCGCGCGGCAAGGTGATCGTTGCCGCCACGCCGCTGGGGAAGTTGGACACGATGGCCACGCCGGCGCGTTCACCGCAGGTCAGGCGCAGCCGTTCGCGCAGGTTTTTCAGGCCGATGCCGGTGCCGCTGCTGCCCTGCCCGAAGCCCAGGCCGTCATCGGCCACGGTCAGGGTGACGTGGTCATCGAAGGCGCGCGCGATGATCCACACCGTGCCGCCACCGGGCTTGGGCTCCAGCCCGTGCTTGATCGCGTTCTCGACCAGCGTCTGCAGCGCCATCGACGGCAGCGGTACGGTTTCCAGCGCCGGCGGCACATCCACCTGCAGTGCCAGCCGCGCGCCCATGCGGATCTTGAGGATTTCCAGGTAGGCCTTGGTGCGCTCCAGCTCCACGCCCAGGGTGGACATCGATTCGTCCACGCTCGGCAGCGAACTGCGCAGGTACTGGATCAGGTGCCCCAGCATCTGGTCGGCGCGCGGCGGATCGGTGCGGGTCAGTACCTGCGCGTTGGCCAGTGTGTTGTACAGGAAGTGCGGTTCCACCTGTGCGTGCAGCAGGTTCAGCCGCGCCACCGACAGTTCCTTTTCCGTGGCGGTCTGTTCGGCCGCCGCCTGCTCGTCGCGGCGTTGTTCGGACACGCGGCGGGTGATGGCGCGGCTGACCGCTTCGGCGTTCTCGTAGTTGCTGCCTTCGTCCACCGCCAGCAGGTCGGCCCACACCCCGGCATCGGGCTCGAAGACCAGGGTCACGCTGCTGGTACCCTGCCCCGGGGCGACCGTGGCCAGCACGCTGTTGCGCTTGATCGCCCAGCGCGCCGGCAGGTTCCAGCGCGACGGCGGGCGGCCGTTGTAGGGGTCCACGCGGCGCACATAGGCGCGCACCTGCAGGCTGCCGGCGGCGCTTTCGATGTCTTCCACGCGCGGCAGTTCCTTGATCGCCTGTTCGACCAGGCTGAAGGCCTCGCCGGCGTCCATCGGCAGTTCGATCTGGCGCCGCTGGCGGCTGGACAGGGTGGCCGCATCCAGGCGCCCGGCCAGGGTCGAGACCCGGCGCAGGTGGGTGATGCAGCTGCCCAGCGCGGTGATCATCAGGAACAGCGCCAGCAGTCCGAACACCCAGCCCGGGCCTTCATCCATGCCGTGGAAGAAGCCACTCCACACGAACCCGGCCACGACGATCGCCGCGGCCCAGGCCACCAGAATACGGAGAATCAGGGAAAGGCTGGCAAACACGGCGGCGTCTTCACGATGGGATGGTGTGAGGATAGCCCTGCCCGTGGAGGGCACAAGCGGGATGCGACGAAACCGCTGAAAACGGTGGTGAAGGGGGCTTCTTGAACGCCTGACGGAAGTCTTCGGTCTTCCATTCAACCCGGTTGCGACCACGGATCAGCGGATGTCCCGTTCCACGCCGTCACCATCGCGGGACCGCGTTCCCCGCCGGCGGTGCCGGCGGGGTGGGTTCGATCACTTCCGATCGGCAGCCGATGCATCCCGCGGTGCGCGGAACTGGGAATCATCGCTCCAGTTCGGCCAGCTGCGGGAGTTGGCCAGCTGGTTGCCCAGCGTGTACAGCACTTCCAGATCGCGGGCGGCGCCGGCGAACTTCCAGTCCGGCTGCCACTCGTCGCCCTGCTGGTGGTAGCGCTTGGCGGTGTAATCGTCCGAGGCCGCCTTGCCTGCGGCCACGCCGCCGTCCACCCAGTCCTGGCCGGCCGAGTAGGACACCGCCGGCACGCCACGCTTGGCGAACGGGAAGTGATCGGAACGGAAGAACAGGCCGGCTTCCGGCTTCGGGTCCGGGGTGTAGCGGATATCCCAGCCCTTTGCCACGTCCTTCAGCTGGTCCAGCAGTTCCAGCTTGGCCGAGCCATAGATGCCGAAATCACGCGACGGGCCGAACGGCGCCATGCCATCCATGTTGATCACCGCCACGGTCTTGGCCAGCGGGTACAGCGGGTGGCTGGCGTAGAACTCCGAACCCAGCAGGCCCTTCTCTTCGGCGGTCACGGCCAGGAACAGCACCGAACGCTCCGGGCGCTTGCCCTTGGCAAAGCCACGCGCCAGTTCCACCAGCGAAGCGGTGCCGCTGGCGTTGTCCAGCGCGCCGTTGAAGATGGTGTCGCCGTTCGCATCCGGCTTGCCCACGCCGATATGGTCCCAGTGCGCGCTGTACACCACCGTTTCATCCGGGTGCTTGCTGCCTTCCAGGCGCGCGGCCACATTGTGCGAGGTGATCACCTCGGTCTTCACCGCGTACTTGGCCGACAGGGTTTCGCCCTTCAGCTCCACCGGCTTGAAATCGCGGCGCTGGGCCTGCTTCTTCAGCGCCTCGAAGTCCTGTCCGGCACGCTTGAACAGGTCCACCGCCAGGTCGCGCTGGATCCAGCCTTCCAGCAGCGGGTGCGCTTCGGCCGGGTTGTCGCGGACCACGTCGAACATGGTGTTGGTGTTGGAGCCGGCCACCGTGGCCCAGCCGTAGGAGGCCGGCGCGGTTTCGTGGACGATCAGCACGCCCAGCGCACCCTGGCGGGCGGCCTCTTCGTACTTGTAGGTCCAGCGGCCGTAATAGGTCATGCCCTTGCCGTCGAAATCGCCTTCGCCGGTTTCAAAATCCGGGTCGTTGATCAGCACCACGGCGATCTTGCCCTTCAGGTCCACGTCCTTGAAGTCGTTCCAATTGCGCTCCGGCGCGTTCACGCCGTAGCCCAGGAACACCAGCGGGGCGTTCTGGATATCCACTTCGGACGCGCCGTTCATGGCCGCGCGCACCGCGATTTCCTGGCCCTGGGTAAGCGACTGCGGCTTGCCCTTGCTGGACAGCGCCAGGCTCGGGGTGCCGACGATATCGCCCTTGAGCAGCGGCACGGCCTGGGTCCACAGGCGCTTGCCATCTTTCAGGTCGCCGCCCGGCTGCAGGCCGGCGGCCGCGAACTGCTTGCTGAGGAAAGCGATGGTTTTCGCTTCGCCGGCCGTGGCGGGCGAGCGGCCCTCATAGGCGTCGGAGGCCAGTTCCTTGACGTCGGCGGAGATCCGCGCGCCATCGAATTTCGGCGTCGCCGCCATCAGGGCGCTGGACACCGACAGTGCCAGCACGCTCAAAACCACTCGCTTCATCGTTTTCTCCGCAGTTGGGACAACCCCATCATCCACGGATCATAACCGTCCCGCGCGCGACATGGGCCTCCTGGGCCGGCCAACGGCCAACGGCCGGCGCTACCGCTTGCGGTTGATTGATCCCGATCCCGACCACCACGTAACCATTCGTAGCCCCGGCCGTTGGCCGGACACCGCGCGCAGCGCGGCGCAAGCATCCGGAGCCGAAAACAAAAACGCCGGCTGCACTGCAACCGGCGTTTCAACACAACGAAGCCGCCCATCAGGCGCCGACACACGTCACCAGTTCGGATCTTCCGCCGGTGCCGCCGCCTTCGGTGCCGCCGCACGCGCGGGCTTCGGCTTCGCGCTGCCGCTGGATACCGTCGCCGCCGACGCGGCCGGCTTCACCGCACCGGCCTGCGAACGCAGCTCGATCGAACCGGGCTTGAAGCTCGCCCCCCCCAGGTCCGCGCCGCCTTCGATGGTGCCGTAGGAGGTCTGCGATGCCACGCGGTCCACCCGGATCGTGCAGCACGGGGTTTCATTGCGGCCCAGCGAACGCCCGGTCTGCGGGTCCTTCAGTTCCTCGCCCAGCATCACCGCCTGCCAGCGCTGGCCGGCCTTGAGCGATTCACCGCCCTGGCTCAGCACCACCTGGTCGCCGGTCATGGCCACCACCGACACCGGGAAGATCTCGGTGATGATCGCCGTGCCGATCTGCCCGGACAGCGAATCCATCATCGCCGCCGCCATGCCCTTGCCATCCACCACGCGCGGCAGGGTGCTCGGGCCGGTCGAGGCCAGCTGGTGGTCGAAGCTGTCGGACATCACCACCTCACCGGTGGTCGCGTTGATCAGGCGCAGGGTGATGCGCCCGCCGCCCGAATACGAGGTCACCTGGCGGTCGGACATGCGCAGGTTGCGCACGCTGCGCGGGTACTCGAAGCGTTCGATGGTCGGAATCAGGATCAGGTCGGTGGCCAGCTGCTGGCCCAGCCGCGCGGTGTCCTGCAGGCGCACGTTGCCGCTGTTGATGTGGTCGATCTCGGCCTGCATCTCCTCGCCGAACTCACGGTCCAGCACGATGAAGCGCTTGGTCTGGGTCAGCGTGTCGTTCAGGCGCGCGCGGATCGCCGCGGCCACTTCATCGCTGGCCACACGGCCATCGCCGACGGCGTAGGTGCCGCTGCGCACGTGCGGCTGGGCCACCACGATCTTCGGCCGGCCCTGCTCATCCGGTGCACGGTACTGGGCGATGTCGGCACGCACGCGCACCTTCCAGTAGCTGCGCATCGTGCGGCGGCTGACATCGGATTCGAACGACTGCGCGCCGCGCTTGGCGTCCACGCTGGCCTGTTCCTTGTAGCTTTCCTTGATGCTGGCCGATGCGGAACTTCCGCCACCGGCAGCTTCTGCCTGCGCCTGCGCCGAGCCACTGGCCGAGGCAGACGCCGAATAACTGTAGCCGGCGTCGCTGGCGCGCACGCGGGCAATCACTTCTTCATCCAGCTGGCTGACTTCTTCCTGCGAGAGGATCTCGTAGCCCAGCACCGCCCCTTGCGAAGCGGCAATCATCTGCTGGGAAAACGCGTCGGCGCGGATATCGCCGACGTGTTCCCCATCCACGTCCACATGCAGGCCCGCACGCAGGCTCTGCATCTGGCTGGCGACACGCACGCCATTGACCTGCGCCACCGCCGACTGCAGCGCGGCCAGCACCGCCAGCTCCGGGGTGCTGCCGATGCCCTCGGCTTCGCGCGCCACCCGGGTGGTGCCGCCGAAGTCCGGGGACCCGCGCAGCGGCTTCTCGGCCGGGGCTTCCAGCTTCGATTCCGCCTTCGGTGCGGGCGCCTCCACCGGTGCCTCCTGCTTGCCGCAGGCGGCAAGCAGGGTAGCGGTGAGGGCCAGGCTCAACAGTCGGTATGAGGTCTGCATGCGTGGCGTTCCTTTCGATTACAGGCTGTCGAGCATCGACTCGGCGTTGCCCGGCACCTTGATCTTGGCGGCGCGGGCGAAGGTCAGCGCGGCCTTCGACGAGGAGTACAGGCCCTTCAGGTAGCCCGGCGATTCCTTGGCCACCCACGCACCGGCGGCCAGCTTGCGGCCCACGGTGACCAGCTGGGTGCCGCTCAGGCTCTTCATGCCGTTGGCGAAGTTGCTGGCTTCACCGCTCAGCTTCTGGCCTTCGGCAGCGGAGGCGACCAGGGCGACCAGGCCGGTGGTGTAGTGCTGCTTGGATTCGGCGCTCAGCTCCGGCTGCGCGGCCACGCGCTCATCGATCGCAGCCTGGGCTGCTTCGCTGACCGACACCGACTTCTTCATCTGGTCCACGTTGACCGAACCGGACGACAGCGCCATGCGCTCGGCTTCCAGCAGCTTGACCTGCTCGGCCAGGCCGAAGGCCTTGGCGAAGGAGGTCTGCGCGTCGATCGAGTGCGACTGCGAGGACACGAAACGACGCACCAGCGCTTCCTGCGCGGCTTCGTCCGGAGCGCCGGCCGAAGCGGCCGCGGCGCTGTTGCCGCCGCCAGCCAGGTCCTTCAGCTTGCCGAACTGCGCGTGCGCCGGGGCGGCGAAGGTGGTGGCGATGGCCAGGGCGATGAGGGTCTTGCGGATCATTGGGTAATTCCTTGTTGGAAAATGTTGGCGCGAACCGGTGGGTACCGACCTTGGTCGATACGCCTTAACGCACGGCCTTGACGTTCAATTCGTTGATCATCTGCTGCGCACCCTTCTCGGCGGCGATCTGCAGCGCATTGGTGCGGGCCACGGTCTCGTTCGGACCGGTGCCGGAGAACTGCACCGGACCCACCGACGACACGGTCTTCGGGAAGCGGCCGCTCACGTCCAGCACCTTGCCGGTGACGGTGACGAACACGCGGGTGTTGCCGCTGACCGGATCGCGGTCACGCATGCCCACGTCCAGCGTGCCGACCGCCAGGTACGGGATGTTCGCCGCCTTGATGCCATTGGCGGTATCGCGCAGGGTAGCGGCCGACAGGTCGTTGCCGGTGCTGAAGTCCTTGCGGATGCGCTCGATGCTCAGCAGGCCACGCGATTCGCCTTCCACGTATTCCGCTTCCACCACTTCATAGCCGGCTGCGCTGAACGCGCCGGTCATCGCGGTGTTGATCTCGTTGGCGTTGGCCACCTTCCAGGCGATGTTGTCGCTGCGCGCGGTGGTGCTGCCACCGGCGGTGATCGACACCGACGCGTTCTGGTTGATGCTGCCGTTGGTGCTCACCGAGTTGCCACGGAAGCTGTCGCCTTCGCGGGTCTTCTCGTCGTAGCTCTGGCTGGCGTCGACCCGGCGGTATTCCTTGTCCTGGAACGACTGCACGGTGTCCTGCGAGCGCGCCATGAACAGGAAGGTCAGCATCGACCGCTCGTTGCTGCGTGCACCGGCGGTGGCCGAGCCGGCATCCAGCTTGGTCTGCAGCAGGGTGGTATTGATCTCAGCGCGGACGCTGACGGTGTAGGTCTTGGCCTTCTTGTCTTCGGTGTCCGACAGCGGTACCGCCGACAGCACGTAGCGGTCGATTTCACCGATGAACTCGGCGCGGCGGTCTTCGAACAGGCGCAGCTTGGCCGCGCCGGATTCGGCGATGTACGCCTCCAGTGCATTGACCTTGGCCTTGTTCAGGGCCTGGGCGCGGGTATCGGCACTCAGGCGCAGGCCATAGCTGGCCGAACCGGTACCACGGGAGCTGGCGGTCTGCGCCGCCACCGGCGCGGCAACCATCAGTGCAATGAGAATCAGCAGTACGGCACGAATCAACGGCATGAGGTGATCAACTCCTGGAGGGCTTGGGTCTGTTGCTGCAGCGGCTTGCCGCCGGGCTTCTGTTCGTCCAGCCACGCTTTCGAATCCGCGCGCTTGGCGGCGGCGCCGGCGAAGGCGTCCAGGCCGGCCAGCGTGGTTTCGTAGCTGGCCGACCACTGGTCAACGTGCCACTGGGTCGACGGCACCACCTTGGTGGCGCCCTTGCGCAGCGGCTGGTCGAAGAACACCTTGCCCGAGAACGGCTCCACCACCGTGGCCTGGAAGAACGCGCCGAACAGCATCGTCTTCATCGCCGGGGTTTCATTGATCACGCCGTTCTTCAGCGCATCCAGGCGCAGCTTCACCACGTAATCCGGCTCGGGGATCTTCAGCTGGTACACCTTGCCGTCGGCAAAGCGCGCGGCCATCGCACCGCCGATCGCCTGGCCGGTGGCCGGCGGCAGCAGCCCGATGCCGGTGTTGGACGACAGCGTCTTGGACAGTTCATGGGCCAGCGTGGCGCGCAGCACCTGCTCATCCACCGCATCGGGCAGCTTGGCGCGCACCGCATCGGAAAGGGTTACCTCGCCCACCTGCAGGCGGCGCGTCGACGCGGCCGGCAGCTTTGCCTTGGCCAGCGTATCGGCCAGCACCTGCGGCAGGCCGGTGGCGGCCTTGCCGTACAGCAGGTCAGCCACGATCGCGTCGATGTCGTCCTCGTCCGGCAGGAACTCCATCACGTCGATGCGCTGCAGCGTGATCGGGTAGGACGCCACCACCTGGCGTTCGCGGAAATCGAAGAACAGCGCCTGCAGCGCCACTTCCACCAGCACCTTGTACTGGCCACCGATCGGTTCGATGGACACCAGCTCGCGGTCCAGCGCGGTGGCCAGCACCGTGGCACTGGTGGTGCCATCAAGCATCGCCAGCGGTTGGTCGATCAGTTCCAGGCTGGCCGGGCGCTGCGCCTGCAGCCGGGCCCACAGGGCCTGGTTGAGCGGGGCCAGGCCACGCGCCTTGAGCACGGCGGCCGCACGCGGGGTGCTGGCTTCAACGGCGTTCTGGTCGGCGGTGTAGGCAAAACCGGCCCAATAGGCCTGCTGCGATTTGTCGGCGGCCTGCGCGGCGCTGGCGAAGGTGGTGCCAACCAGTACGAACCCGCACAACAACAGCCACGCGCTACGCGCGCGCGTACGCTTCTTCCCTGAAACCATCGTCCCGCAATCCTTCTCGAACGGACCCGGCAAGGCGCCCGGTCACTTTTGTGAGGCGCCACCATAGTGCCTGTTCAGGTTTCGGGCAAGAAGAAAATTTTTTCAGTCCCGCTGCAGCTGCGCCGCCCGCGCCTGCAGCAGTGCGCGTTCGCGCGCGTTGGGAGTAAGCCGCGCCGCCCGCGCAAAGGCATCGGCCGCCTCTGCGTGCCGGCCCATCTGCGACAAAAGGTCACCCTGCACCGCCGCCATCGGCGCGTAGTCGCGCAACCGTGGATCGTCGGCCAGCTGCTCCACCAACGGCCATGCGGCGGCCGCCCCTTCCGCGCGCGAAACCGCCACCGCGCGGTTGAGTTCCACCACCGGTGACGGCTGCACTTCCGCCAACCGCGCATACAGCGCGGCCATGCGCGCCCAGTCGGTCGCATCGGCGTGGCGCGCGCGCGCGTGGCAGTCGGCGATGGCCGCCTGCAGCACGTAGCCATCATCGGCCCCACCCAGCGCCACGGCCTGCTGCAGCGCCGCCTGCCCGCGCGCCACCTGCAGGTGGTCCCAGCGGCTGCGGTCCTGGTCGGGCAGCAGGATCGGGTTGCCGTGCACATCCACGCGCGCGGCCGCGCGTGAGGCCTGCAGTTCCATCAGCGCCAGCAGGCCGTGCACCTGCGGCCAGGTCGGCAGGCGCTGCTGCAGCACCCGCCCCAGCCGCAGCGCCTCCTCGCACAGCGCCGGGCGCATCCAGTCATCGCCGCTGCTGGCCGCATAGCCTTCGTTGAAGATCAGGTACACCACCGCCAGCACCGAGCCCAGCCGTTCCGGCAATGCCGCCTGGCGCGGCACTTCGAACGGCACCTGCTTGTCGGCCAGCGTGCGCTTGGCCCGCACGATGCGCTGGGCAATGGTCGGCTCCGGCTGCAGGAACGCGCGCGCGATCTCATCGGTGGTCAGCCCGCCCAGCAGGCGCAGGGTCAGCGCCACCCGTGCATCGGCCGACAGCACGGGGTGGCAAGCCACGAACATCAGCCGCAGCAGGTCATCGCCGATGTCGTCCTGCAGGGCGTCGCTGTCGTCGGGCAGCGGCAAGGGCTGTGGTTCGAGTTCAGTGCCCCATTGCGCATGCTGGCCGGCCACGCGCTGGTGCTGGCGCAGCACGTCGATGGCGCGATTGCGTGCAGTGGTCATCAGCCACGCTCCCGGATTATCCGGAACGCCCTGGCTGGGCCAGCGCTCCAGCGCGGCCAGCCAGGTGTCCTGGGCCAGTTCTTCGGCACGCCCGATATCGCCGCCCAGCATCCGCGCCAGACGTGCGATCAGCGCCGGCGACTCCATGCGCCAGAGGGTATCCAGTCGTTGTGTCAGCGCAGCTTCCATGCGTCGAATGAGAGCATCCGTTACCGCGCCGCACAAGGTGCGGCGCGGCACATGGCATCAGCCGGGTTCGCCATCCATGTGCGCCACTTCCCACAGGTGGCCATCCAGGTCCTCGAAGCTGCGTTGGTACATGAAGCCGTAATCGCGTGCCGGGGTCGGTTCACTTCCGCCGGCCTTCAGCACTTTTTCCAGGGTTTCATCCACCGCCGCGCGGCTGGGCGAAGACAACGCAAGAATCACCTGCGCCTGCTTGCGCGCATCGGCGATGGGCCGGTTGATGAAGGTGGCGAAGAACGGCTCCAGCAGCAGCATCAGCATGATGGTGTCGCTGATGTTGAACGAAGCCGCCTTGTCATCGGTGTAGGTCAGGTTGGGCGTGAATCCCAGCGCGGTGAAGAACGCCTTGCTCCTGTCCAGGTCGCGGACGGGCAGGTTCACGAAGATCATCTGTGGCGTGTCGGACATGGTGGGTTTCCCGTTCTCAGTAGGGTTTCATGCAGTTGACCATCCACGGCTTGCCGTAGCGGTCTTCCAGCATGCCCCAGCGCTTGGCCCAGAACGTTTCGCCGATCGGGAACGTGACCTTGCCGCCCTCGGACAGCGCCTTGAACACGCGCTCGGCTTCCTCCTCGGTTTCCACCTCGATGTTGATCGTGGTGGTGCCTTGGCCCGAAGAAGGCGGGCCATCGGCCGCCATCAGGATCGCGCTGCCCACTTCCAGCTGGCTGTGCGCGATCAGGTTCGGATCGGCCGGGCCAGGGTTGTCGCCACAGCCGTCCATGTTGTCGCTGGGCGGCATGTCGCTGTACTTCATTTCCGAGGTGACCTTGCCGCCCAGCACCTGGGCGTAGAACGCCATCGCGTCGTGGGTCTGGCCGTTGAAGCCAAGGAACGGAATCAGTTTCATGGGAATCTCCTGAAAAGCACGGGGGGGGGGTGGGTCAGTCGGCCTGGCCGATCTGCTCGCGCAGACGCTGTTCCTGCGCACGTAATTCCGGGGTGAATACCTCGCCAAAATCTTCTTCGGTATAGAACGGGCGGATCTCCACCACGTCGCCCGGCAGGAACGGGGCACGCTTGAGCCATTCGGTGGCTTCGTCGACCGAACGCACCTGCCACAGCCAGAACCCGGCCACCAGCTCGCGCGTTTCGGCGAACGGCCCGTCGATCACCTGCGGTGCCACCCCTGTGTAAGCGACCCGGCGGCCGTGGCTGCTGGGGCGCAGGCCATCGCCGGCCAGCATGATCCCGGCCTTGACCAGCTCCTCGTTGAAGGCGCCCATGTCCCGGAACTGCGCCTCGGTGGGCAGCACCCCGGCCTCGGTGGCCTCGGTCGCCTTCACGATCACCATGACTTTCATCGGCTTGTCCTCGTTGTCGGCCCGGTTGGCGGGCCCTTCATGAGATACGACGCCCCAGTGGAACGGAAATCGACATGCCTGCCAAAAAATATTCCGATGCCGGCAGCGGTTGACGGTCACGGCCCTGAACAGGCCGGCAGCGCTGCACTGCAGCAGGAGCGCAGCGCAGGCTGGGGCATCATGGGCATCCCCTGCCCAGCGGTGCGCCGGCCATGCAATTCCTGCTGCTGATCTATATCGACGAAGCCCTGATCCAGGACGTGCCCGCCGAGGAATACGACGCCATGATGCGCGGCTGCATCCAGCATGCTGACAAGCTGAAGGCCGAAGGCACGCTGGTCGCCTCGCAGCAACTGGAGCCGGTCGCCCAGGCGCGCACCCTGCGCACGCGCCAGGCGCAGGCGCGCATCACCGACGGCCCATTCGCCGAAACCCGCGAACTCCTCGCCGGCTTCAACCTCATCAACGCCAGCGACCACGATGAAGCCCTGCGCATCGCCCAAGGGTTCCCGTGGTCGCGCTACGGCAGCATCGAAGTCCGCCCGGTAGCCGACTTCGAAGCAGAACGCCGCCGGGTCGGCGCCTGAGGTTGCCTGGAAATCACGGCAACACCGTGACCTTCAACTCGCGCTCTCCGATCGCCTCGTTCCCGCTGTAATCCCGCGCGCTCCCACGAATGATGTAATCCCCCGCCGGCAATGCCTCCGGCTGCCAGCGCCCGGTCTCCACCAGGCCATCGCGCACGGTATTGGTCACCAGGTAGCGGAACCGCGTCACCGCACTGCCGTGCACGGTAATCCCGCTGTCCGGCGCATACGCCACTACCGTGGCGCTGTCCTCGCGCGGCATCCGGTTGAACACGATGTTGAAGCGCGGCTGCTCGTACCCCGCCAGCGGCGTGCCAGCCGCATCCAGGATCTGGTACCCCACCTGATACGCCCCCAACCGACGCCGCGGCAGGTTGTTGTCCACCTGGTCCCACGCCTCCACCACGATCTGCACGCCCGGCCCAACGCGCGGAATCGGCACGCGCCCGTTCGCCCCGGCCTTGATCGGCTGGTCCAGGTCATCCAGCACCGCGACGTCCGTAATGCGCGGCGCAAAGCTGTCGGCGTAGCCCACGAAGCCCAGCGCCACCGCATTGCGCTGGAATCCACCAGCGCCGACGCTCAGGTGCACGTGCGCCATGCGGTTGATGCTGCCCAGCGGCTCACCGGCCTTGAAGCGCGTGCCGCGGCGAACGCGTACCCGCTCCAGCTTGCCGTCCAGGTCACGCAGCTGCGGCCAGCGCGCGTCGAACGCGCGGTCGCGCGCATCGCGGCCCACCTTCATGTGGATGTAGCGCAGCCGGTCCAGCGACAACCCTTCGGCCTGCCCGCCCACCGACCAGCTCGGGAAGGGACTGCTCACCTTCGCATCGGCCATCGCCAGCACCGTCTGCCCGACATCGCCACGGATATCAAAGCCATCGTGCAGGTGATGGCGGCTCTCACCACTGAAGTTGCCGCGCACCTCACCCAGCGTGCCCACCACCTCATGCCAGCCGAGCTGCGGAGCCAGCGGCCAGCGTCCACCGGTGTCCGGCAGCGCGGCATCGGCGGCCGGACCGATCAATGACGGCGCCGGCGTGGCGCCGGCCGCCAGCGCACGCAGGCGATGCACCCGGTATGACGCCGCATCGGACACATACAGCCCGCCATCGGCATCCAGCGCCAGCCCGCCCGGACGCGAGAAGCGTGGCTGCGCCGATGCGCCGGTGAGGTCCACCACATGGCCCAGTGCCGACAGCTGCACTACCTTGCCGTCGAAATCGCTCGCATACACCACGTCATCGTGGGTCACCGCCAGCGCCAGCGGCCCGTTGAGCAGGCTGCCGCGCGCCAGCAGCGTATCCAGCGTGCCGTCCGGCGCCAGCCGGCGGATCGCGGCGTTGAGCAGATCGGCGATCAGCAGGTTGCCGTGCGAATCCAGCGCCAACGCCACGGGCGTATCCAGTCGCGCCCCCACCCCTGCCCCGTCCACGTTGCCCGGCGCATCACCGCCGGCCAGCGTGCGCACCTGGCCATCGGGCTCGATCACGCGGATGCGGTCGTTCCAGGTATCGGCCACGAACACACGGCCACCGGCATCCACCGCCACGCCCATCGGCCCGTCAAAGCGCGCCTGTGCGGCCGGGCCATCGGCGTAACCGGCGGTGCCATCACCGGCAATCGTGCTCACCACCCCATCGGTGCCGATCCGGCGGATCACATGGTTGCCGGTGTCGGCGACGAACACGTTGCCGGCCGCGTCCAGCGCGATCGCCGAGGGTGTATTGAACTGCGCCTGCGGCGCCGGGCCATCGCGCCAGCCCTCGCCCTGCCCGGCCAGCGTGTCCACCCGCCCATCGGGAAATACCCGGCGGATGCGGTTGTTGTCGCCCGCATCGGCCACATACAGCACGCCGTGCGCATCCAGTGCGAGGCCATAGGGATCGGCAAACTGGGCCTGCGCCGCCGCGCCATCACGCAGGCCGCCCACGCCGTCACCGGCCAGCAGGCTGACCTGCGGGGTCCAGCCCAGCACCGTGGCCACCGGTCCCGGCGGCGGGGCCGGCGCGGCCGGTTCGCGCAGGAAGGTCCACGTCAGTGCCGCTGCCACCGCCACGCCTACCAGCGCCACCATTGCCCATCGTGCGCGCGTCATCGCTGTCCTTGCCTGCTACCCGTTCGGGACACGACCTTAGCCGCTCGCCGCGTGCCTGCAAACCCTGCGTGCGTCCGCAGCGACTTGTATGGATGCCGCGTTCCGGTTTCAATCGTGGCTCAGACCAAGGAAGGAAGCACCGCATGACCTGCCATACCGGCACTGCCCTCGTCCTGCTGCTCTCGCTGTGCGGGGTGCCGGCCGCAGGCGCGGCCGCCGCTGCCAGTGGCGCTACCCTCGATGCTTCCACTGAGGCATCGCCCGCCAACGCCGCGTTCCTGGCCGAAGTAGGCGCCGCCCTGCAGCAGTCCGACGCGGGTGACAGCCTGGGCGCGGCCATCACCCTGGATCGCCTGCTGGTCGATCCGCGCATGGCGCAGCTGGAGGTGGCCCAGCGCAGCGACGTATGGGCATCGGCGGCCATGGTGTCCGGTGCACAGAAGCAGGATGACATCGCCCTGCAGCGCCTGCAGCAGGCACTGGCGATCAATCCACACAACGCCTACGCGCGGCTGCGGCTGGCGTGGACGCAGATGGTCGATGGCACGCCGGAGAGCGCCGCCGACAACGTCATTCTCGCGCTGGCCGATGGCGAAGGGCAGCCGGACATGTCCGCCGAGATGGTGTGGCAGCTGGACACGGACCTGAAGCACCTGCCGGCCAAACGCCTGCCTGTGCTGCAGGGCCTGTTCGACCGCGAGTGGAAGATCGACGGCATCGAACCGGTTGAACTGTGGTCCATCCTGGCCATCCTCCAGGTCGAGGCCGGCCAGACCGACAAGGTCGCTGCCACGCTGGAGCGCATCGATGCACCGATCCCGCTGGTGCGTCTGCGCGCCGACAAGCGCTTTGACCGCTTCCTGCGCCGCGATGATCCCCGTTACGACCCGGTGGCGGCCGCACGTCGCCATATCGACCGGCTTCGCGTGGACACCATGCTGTCACCGGGCGTGAATGAAACCGCCGTTGAACTGACCTCGGCGCTCATGGTGGCCGGCGAGCTGCAGGAAGTGGTGGGCATGACCGCACCCATCGCCGAGGCTGCCGCGGCCGCGCGTTCGGCGCCGCCGGAGATGGCGCGCCACATTGCGTGGATGCTCGACACCCGCAGCCGCGCCTACCGGCGCCTGGGCAAGGCCGACGACGCGGTAGGCGCGCAGCTGCTGGCGATCCGCATGGCCGACCCCGCGGGCGATACGGTCAGTCAGCGCCTCAACCTGGCCAACCTGTATGCCGCCCTGCACCGTCCGTCGATGGCACGCGAAACGATGCAGGGCCTGGACAACATGAGCACGTATGGCCGCAGCACGAAGGCGGTGATCGAACTGCAGGCAGCCCTGCAGCTCGACGATGCCGCCGCAGCGTCGCGCGCACGCGAGCAACTGTTCGCCAGCCGCGTTGAAACCCCCGGCCACTACCGTGAGGCGCTGTTGCTGGAGAATCGGATGGACGAAGCCGCGGCCGGCCTGATCGTCCAGCTGCAGGACCCGATGGACCGCAGCGATGCCCTGCTTGAGGTGCAGGACACGCGCGATGCGCCACCGCTGCCGGAGGAAGTCCTGCTTACGGCGCGTTGGAAGCAGCTCAAGCAACGTGCCGATGTGCAGGCTGCGGTGCGTCGTGTTGGCCGCATCGAGTCCTACCCGCTGTTCACCTTCTGAGCGCAGGTCAGCGCGCCGGGGTTTCCGGTTTGAAGCCCATCGCCTCGCGGTAGCGCGCGTACAGCGCGCCCACTTTCTCCACGTAGGCCAGCGTTTCCGCATACGGCGGCACGCCCTTGTAGCGGGTCACCGCTCCGATGCCCGCGTTGTAGGCGGCCGCCGCCAGCGTGCGGTCGCCTTTGTAGCGCGCCAGCAGCGCCTTCAGGTACCGCGCGCCGCCATTGATCGACTGCTCGGCGGAAAGCGGATCAGACACGCCCAGTTCGGTAGCGGTATCCGGCATCAGCTGCATCACCCCCTGCGCGCCCTTGGGCGACACCGCGCCGGCATCGAAGCCGCTTTCGGCATGGGCGATCGCGCGCAGCCAGGCATCGTCCACGCCCGTGGCACGCGCCGCCGCCTTGAACTGTTTCGCATGGCGGTTGAGCTGCGGCGCGCCGACCTTGCCCAGCCCTTCGTGCGCGGGTTCGCCTGGTGGGGTGGCCACAGTGAATTTCAGGAATACCCGCGAACCGGGAAGGTTGCGGGTGGAGTACACCAACTGCCCGTCCTGTTCGCGCTCATACAAGGTGCCGCTGAACACCCCCATGTTGCCCCACAGGTTGGGCGCCTGCACCGCGTTGTCGTCGATCTGCTGCGCCTTGCACTTCGAACCCGGCTCCGGCGCCGTGGCCAGGCTGACGGTGTTGTTCTGTACGCAGCGATACACCGTGCGCGCGGACGCAGTGCCGGGCAACAGCAACGGCAACAGGGCCAGCACGGCAGGCAGCAGGGGCTTCATGGCTCCGGGGCCGCCGGGGGTCGGCCAGATCGAGGGGTGGCGCGATCATCCGGCGGGCAGTGCGAACCGCAGGTGAAGCCCTGTGCGGCCGGTGGAGAAAATGCCGCTGTTGGCCGACGGGGTGAAGCAACCACCAGCCATGGCTGCCGGCGTGACGGCTTCACCTCCCCCTTGCGACCTGATGCCGACACTGGGGAAATACCGACAGGAATCTACGTGAAGCCCTGTTCCAAACGGGCGTTCCAGATGGTCATATAGGGCTCAATCCACGCCCGCCGGGCAGAGAGGTCCGCTTGAAGCGCGCCAGCACCATCGCCGCCATCGCGCTTGCCGCCCTTCTGGGGGCCATCCTGCCTGTGGCCGCGCTGGTCTACATCAGCTGGAGCCGCGCCCAGGTCGCCGAGACCGACCGCCTCGAGCGCACCGCCGAACGCACCCTGCAGCGTGCCCACCGCGCCTACGAGGCCGGCCTGCTGGCCCTGCGCAAGCTCAACCAGGCGCAGTTGCCCGGCTGCTCGCCCGAGCACCTCAAGCTGATGCGCAGCCTCGCGCTGGGCACCACCTCGGCCGAACAGGTGGGCTATTTCGAGGAAGGCCGGCTGCGCTGCACCTCCTGGGGCATGGTCGAGGACCTTGTGCCCGAACCCACCCCAGACCACATCACCGCCGACGGCGCCTCCATCACCCTTGGCGTGCGGCCGGTGGCCGGTGATGGTGCCGCCTCGCTGCTCTCCCTGCAGCTGGGCCGCCACGACATCCTGATGGACCCCTCCCGGTTCGTGGATGTCATCGCCGAACCCAACGTGCGGCTGGCGGTGGCCACTCCCGATGGCCGCCTGATCGCCCAGCAGCCCATGGCCGACCCGGAACTGCTGCAGCGGCTGCTGCGCGAACCGCACAACGGGCATACCCCGCGCACGCTGTTTGCCAGCGCGCAGGACCAGGAATGGCTGGCCATCGCCATCGCCCCACGGGTTGGGCTGGTGGCCGCCTTCCAGCAGCAGCTCTGGCAGCTGGTGCCGCTGGGCGTGGTGGGCGCGGTGCTGGCCACCGTCGCCGGCATCTGGCTCTCGCGCCGCCGCCTGTCGCTGCGCAACGAACTGGCCAGCGCGGTGCGCCGCCGTGAGTTCCGCATGGACTACCAGCCCATCATCGAACTGGACACCGGCATCTGCGTGGGCGCCGAAGCGCTGGTGCGCTGGTCGCGCGCCGACGGCACCCAGGTGCGGCCGGATCTGTTCATTCCTGTCGCCGAAGAAACCGGCCTGATCGAAGCGCTCACCGACCACGTGATGGACCTGGTGATCAGCGACATGCGTGAGCTGCTCATCCATGATCGCAGCGCGCATATCGCCATCAATCTGTCCGCCGGCGATGTCAGCAGCGGGCGGGCATTGAAGGTGCTGTCCGGGAAGCTGGTCGGCAGCGGCATCCACCCGCAGCAGATCTGGCTGGAAGCCACCGAACGGGGTTTCCTCGATATCCAGGGCGCGCGCACCTCGCTGGCTGCCGCGCGGCGTGCCGGGCACTGCGTGGCCATCGATGATTTCGGCGTCGGCTACTCCAGCCTGCAGTACCTGCAGCAGCTGCCGCTGGATGCGTTGAAGATCGACAAGTCGTTCATTGATTCCATCGGCACCCACAGCGTGACCAGCCCGGTGACCTCGCACATCATCGACATGGCCAAGACGCTGGGCCTGTTCACCGTGGCCGAGGGCATCGAAACCTCGGCCCAGCTCGCCTACCTGCAGTCGCGGCAAGTGGAGTTCGGCCAGGGCTGGCTGTTCTCGCGGCCGCTGCCAGCCCCGGAGTTCGTGGCCTTCCATGAGCAGCGGCGCATGCAGTATGGGAAGGCGCCGGAAGACATGCAGAACCCCAACTCGATCACCGAATAGCGGGTTCATCGGCCGGTTGGAATGCAGCCCTATAATGGGCACGCGGCATCCAGCCGCCCCCGTCATGAGGTGTGCCTGCATGCGCCAGTAATGCCGCCGTCGTTGGACGGCCAGCTCCTTCCCGCCCTGTTCGCAGGGGGAGTCCTTGGCATTGCTGGAGGTCGCATGACCGCATTCACCCTCACGCTCGACCGCGTGACATTCACCCTGCCCGATGGCCGGGTGCTGTTCCCTGAACTTTCTGCCTCGTTTGATACCACCCCCACCGGCCTGGTCGGCCGCAACGGCGTGGGCAAGAGCGTGCTCGGACGCCTGCTGGCCGGGCAGCTCCAGCCCAGCAGCGGGCACATCCAACGGCAAGGCCACGTGCACCTGCTTGCCCAGCACAGTGGCGTGCTGCCCGGCCGCATTGCCGACCTTACCGGCGTCGCCCCGCAGTTGGATGCATTGGACCGGATCGAAGCCGGCAGCGTGGACCCGCACGACTTCGCCGTGGTGGGCGAACGCTGGACCCTGCGCGAGCAGTTGCAGGCGCAATGGCAGCGGCTTGGCCTGCCCGAACTGGATCCCGCGCAACCGGCCGCCACGCTCAGCGGCGGCCAGGCCATGCAGGTGGCGTTGGCCGGTGCCCTGCTCTCAGACGCGGATGCACTGGTGCTGGACGAGCCCAGCAACCACCTCGACAGCGCACATCGCACCCGGCTGATCGAGGCGCTGGCGCAGTGGCGTGGCGGCCTGATCGTCATCAGCCACGACCGCGCATTGCTGCGGGAGATGCACCGCATTGTCGAACTCACGCCCAGCGGGTTGCGCAGCTACGGCGGCAACTACGACCTGTATGCCGCGCAGAAGCAGGCCGAACTGGCCAGCGCCGAAGCCGAGCTTGCCCTGCGCAAGCGCGAGCGCCGGCAGGAGCAGGCCGCACTACGCGAACAGCGCGAGCGGCAGGAACACCGCCAATCACGCGCCCAGCGCGATGCCCGCACCGCCAACCAGGCACCGATCCTGCTGGGCGGCATGAAGAACCGCGCCGAGAACAGCGCCGGCCGGCTGCAGGCGCAGCAGCTTGAACGGCGCGCAGCGGCCGACAGCCGGGTACGGGAGGCGGCAGCGGGTGTGGATGAGGCGGCCCGGATTGCGATGCTCGGGCCCAACCTGGCCGCGCCCGGTCCGCAGCAGGTCGCCACGCTCACCAACGTGCACCTGCCATGGGTGGAGGCGCCTTGGCAGCACGTCACCCTGCACCTCCAGCGCGGCGACCGCATCGGCGTGCGTGGCCGCAACGGCAGTGGCAAGTCCACCCTGCTGCGGGTGCTGGCCGGTGAGCTGGCGCCGCTCAGTGGCGAGGTCAAGCGCGCGGCTGGCATCGCCCTGCTTGACCAGACGTTGTCCGCGCTCCCCGCGCAGGATTCCGCGCTGCAGCTGTTGCAGCGCGCGAACCCGAAGGCCAGCGAGGGCACCCTGCGCACCCAGCTGGCCCTGCTCGGCCTGGATGCCGAGCGCAGCCTGCGCCCGCTGGCCAGCCTGAGCGGTGGCGAACGGGTCAAGGCCGCGCTGGCCGCCGTGCTGTATGCGGACGTCCCGCCCCAGCTACTGCTGCTCGACGAGCCGGGCAACCACCTGGACCTGGCCTCGCTGGCCGCGCTGGAGCAGATGCTCAACCAGTACCGCGGCAGCGTGGTGATCGTCTCGCACGACCAGGCCCTGCTGGATGCCGTGCAGCTGACCCATCATCTGGATGCCGGCGAGGAGGGGTGGCAGTTGAAGCTGCTGTAGTCGCGAACATCAGCACGCGCCCAAGTGACCCGCAGGCGGGAGTCGAAAGGGAGGGCAGAGGCAGTCATGGTGGCGAAAGCTTGAAGTTGGATTGCAATGTTACTATATAACATCAACCGTTCCAGACCTTTCCGCCATGAAGACCACCAACGCCCTGCTCGACGCCGGCGCCATCGCCCTTTCCAGCCTGTGCCTGCTGCACTGCCTGGCCCTGCCGCTGCTCGCCGCCGCCCTGCCGCTGATGGGGGTGTGGGCCGAAGCAGAGTGGGTGCACATCGTGTTCGTGGCCATCGCCGCTCCGACCACCGGATTCGCCCTATGGCGCGCCCACCGCAAGCAACCGCTGCCGGCCGCGGCGATCGTCAGTGCAACCGCCGGCCTGCTTTTGCTTCTGGCGGGCGCAGCCGGGTGGCCGAGCCACGAAGCGGAGACGCCGATGACGGTAACCGGCAGCCTGCTCCTCGCCAGCACCCACATCTGGAACGCCTGGCGCCGCCACCGTCATTGAACCTGCATGGCTCTACGCCGCATGCTTGGCGTTACCGGCGGAGCAGCATTCCTGCGAGGAACAGGAGCAGCGGCAAGGCGCTGATGATGGCGCCCACAATGCCCACCCATGGCCAGCGCTCGCGGCGTACGCGCGAGCCGATGGTCAGCAGCAGGCCCAGTACCGAGGACGCCAGTACGCCCACCGCCACTCCGGCACTTCCGACCAGTAGGCGCCCCATTTCAGGCGATGCCTGCGCCACTGCATAGGCGGCCGCCAGGATCACTGGAGCCACCAGCCAACTGGCGGTGCCAAGCAGCGGCCAGCACTGGCCGGCGGTGCGGGAATCGACACGGGTGTGCAGCGGCTGGGAAGTCGGTTGCGGCATGTACGTGCTCCGTAGGTCTCTCCAACCGTACACCCAACGCAACGCGTACACACCGCCTGCGCAGGTAAAAGTTCACGATGCCCGCAAACCTGTCCCTGGGGGGGATCCGCCATGCGCACATTACCGTTCATGCTTCTGCTGCCCGGCCTGCTGCTGCTCTCAGCCTGCGGCGACCGCGACAATGCCGCCGGGATGTTCTCTTCCGACCCGCTGCTGGGCTGCTTTGCCACCCACCCCCGCAAGCCGGCGGAGTTCCGCATCGAACAGCAGCAGGGGCAATACTTCGTTTCCTTCAACCGCGACGAGCAATGGCAGCGTGACGCCACGCCGCTGCAGCTCTCCTCGCGCGCCGATATCGCCCGCTTCTTCAACGATGATGCCGACCAGATCGACAAGGCGCTGGTGCGTCCGACGGGCGGCTTCGGCATCTTTCACTTCAATCCCGGCGCCACCCTCAAGGGCAAGGACAAGGACAGCGACTACATGGCGCTGGTGCTGATCGGCGCCGGCCCGGTGTTCCAGGTGACCTGCCCTTGAGCGCCTCACCCAAGGCGCCGCCCTGCGGCGAACCACGGATATGCAATTGCCGCCGGGGTTTCCTCGTCGGTGCGGATCCCCACCGCACCAAACCCCGGGGTGACTTACGCACGTAGCGGCGCGTATGCCGCCGTGCTCCCGCTCCCCTGTACGGCCGACCCGCCCAACGCCACGCACGCCTCCGTTGCACGGCCACCCCCGGTAGCGGCATACGGCGGCGCGAGTCCCTGCGCACGGGACGCGCCAGCCATCCGAGTCGCCCGCCCACCATCCAGCGCACGCCACGCGGCACGGTCCGCCCGTACTTCAGCATGGCCCGCCCTCCCTGGCACAACGGCGGTGGATGGAACTGTAGGGCCACTCGCAGGCCTCCCGCACGAACCCGTGCTGCACGGGATAGCTGTGCACGTAGGCGATGTGGCGCTGCACGTCATCGGCGTCGACCAAACGTCGCTCACGGAAGTCGGTGTGCCATAGCGGCCGCACTGTGCGGTCACGGCGCACCATCGCACGCGGTGGATGACCCGGCAGCTGGCGGTCGAACACGGCCTGGATCTGCAGCCATCGCCGGTGGCCCTCTTCGTCCCCATCCGGCAGCGTCCACACGCCGTGCAGATGATCGGGCAGCACCACGATTGCATTGATCCGGAACGGCCGCGCCTGCTGCGCTATCCGGAATGCCAGTCGCAGTAACTGCGCGTGCTCCACCAGCAGGCGGCTGTAGCGATCACGAAGATGCGCGCTGAAGAAGTACGCGCTGCCGGGTTGCCAGGAGGGGTTTTCAGTAGCCATGGGCGCAGTGTGCAAATCTGCGCGAGCGCGAACGATCGGGGCAGCCCGCGCGCAGGCGTCAGTGCGCCGCCCGGCCCGCGGTCAGGATGCGGCGCGTGGCGGTCCCAGTTCGCTTTCACATGCCTGTTGAGCTGCGTACTTGATCTGCTCGCCCAGCATCAGGGCGTTCTCTTCGCCCAAGCGCTTCGCCGCCAGCGAAGCAGGCGGCAGCAGACGCCGCAGGGCATCGCTGACCGGCACCGACCAACTGCGCGGCGTGGAGGGGACATCCACTTCCGGCAGGTCACCCAAGGTCCACGGCAGCATCTGCAGCTTCTGCGATCGCGACGAAATGACCTGATCGGGCGCGTCGCGGAAACGGATGACCACGCGCATCATGGGGTAGTCGTCGGTCCATTCCATCTGCGTGTAGTACGTGTCCAGCTGCGCTCGCAACGCGCTCCCCTTCATGAGGTCGAACATCCGATTGCGGATGTTTTCGGCGGTACACGCCGGTACGTTGCGGCTCGCGCCGGGCGCAGAGCTTTCCAGCATCCCGAGCGGGCGCACCCGACGCGCCATCACCTGCATTCCCCGTTCGCGCGGCCAGGGTGGTGCCGACAGCGCCCACACCAGCTCGCCCACCCGTTGCGCCGGCACCGTGGCCTGCGTGGTTTCCACTCCCTCTGCCGTTTCCACTTTCGAAGTACGGGTAAACGCACGTTGGCCACCGCTGCGCTGCAGCCGGTGTACTTCGTCCGCACGGCTCCAGCCGCTGTACTGGTACTGGATCTCCACCGAGCGCACGTTGTCTATTGCAGCGGGCGGCGGCCCGCTGCCCGGTACCGTGCACGCCACCAGCAGCACGGCAGGCGTGCACCCAAGGAAGCGCAGAACGGCGCGGTGGAAGATAGGCATGCTGTCATTCTAGACCCGTCCGCAGGCGACGCGCCGCACAGTATTGAACCTCTCAATCGCTCCAGTTCCGGCTCTGCGACGCAGTGCACGGCGAGGGTCCGATCGACCGCGACACAGTGCCCTCACCTCGGCCCACCGCGCAGCCCCTCCCATGTTCTCCGTGCTTCTGTTCCTGCTTGCCAGCACCCGTTCCGAGCCGTTCCCGCCCGGCTACCACGACCGCCCCGGATTCTCTGACGACGGTACCCACGTCATCATCCGTACCGCCCTGTGGGATGACTTCAACGGCGGCAAGGCCCCGGTAGAGCAGGTCCTCATTCCCAACGAGGACGGCTCCTTCACCTACCGGTACGCGCGCCAGTCCCGTGCCACGCGGATGTACCACGCCACTTACTGCTGGTTCCAGCAGATGTACCCCGAAGACTCGACCTCCAGCGGCTCCGGCACGTACGGCGGCTGGAGCTGCGGCCGCACCACCGAACACCCACCGGCGCCGCCTGCGTGAACCAGCCCGGCGGCCATCTCGGTTACGATGCCCACCCCTTCCTGCCCGTCGGCCGGCTGCGCTGCAGCACGGTCCGCCCTGATCCCGTGACGCACTACACCGGCCCCCTGCTCACCCGCCCCCTCGCCGAAGCCCTGGTCCGCGCCCGCGATGCCGGTGCGACCGAGTGGACCGGCTCCCTCGATCTGGCACGCTCCAGCGGTACCGCCACGCTGGGCGCCGAGAGCTGGCAGTGGAAGGGTGAAACCTACGCCTATCCGGGCAAGACCAAGGACCGCACCCTGTACTACTGGGATGGCGAGGAATTCCTGGCGGTATCCCGGTTCGGCTCGGCGCTGATCAAGCTGGTGCCCACCGAGTGGGACGCGCCCACCTTCGAGATCGACGGCATCAAGATGCTGCCCAGCGCGCAGGTTTCGCCTTACGAGGATGCGCGCCGCAAGGTGGCGCTGGTGGCCCCGGCAGGCAAGACCGTGCTCGATACCTGCGGCGGGCTGGGCTACTTCGCTGCCTGCTGCCTTGAAGCTGGGGTTACCCGCATCCAGTCGTTCGAGAAGAACCCCGATGTACTGTGGCTGCGCACGCTCAACCCGTGGTCGCCCGACCCGGATGCGCCCAGCAGCGGTGGCCGGCTCTCGCTGACCCAGGGCGATGTATCGCAGGCGATCGAGGGGCTGGAAAGCAGCTCGGTTGACGCCATCCTGCATGACCCGCCGCGCTTCGGGATCGCCGGCGAGCTCTATTCGCAGGTGTTCTACGACCAGCTGGCCCGCGTGATCCGCAAGGGCGGGCGCATGTTCCATTACACCGGCGCGCCCAACAAGCTCACCAGCGGCCGCGATGTGCCGCGTGAGGTCGCCAAACGCCTCGAAAAGGCAGGCTTCAAGGCCGAACTGGCGCTCGACGGGGTGCTGGCGGTCAAGCGCTGATCCCGGCCGACGCGCAGGTGAACCGGCGGCCACGCCTCTACCCGCGCTTAACCCCGGCGCGGGTCTGCTGACCTACGCTACCGTTTCGTTCCACGTCCCAGGTACCTGCATGACCCCGAGCACTCCTGTCGCCTTCGATGAAGCCGAACGCCAGCGCGCCCTCGATGCGCTGCACATCGTGGGCAGCCTGCCCGAACCGGCCTACGACGATATCGTCAAAGTCGCTGCCGCCGTCTGCGGTACCCCGATGGCACTGGTCACCCTGATCGACCGTGACCGTCAGTGGTTCAAGGCCCGCACCGGCCTGGAAGGCGTGCAGACCGAACGCAACGTGGCCGTGTGCGACCACGCCATCCGCCAGCCGACCCAGCTGATGGAAGTTGGCGACCTCAACCAGGACGCGCGCTTCGCCGACAACCCCGTGCTGAAGGACCTGGGCGCCCGCTTCTACGCAGGCATGCCGCTGGTCACCGAAGATGGCGCCGCCGTGGGCAGCGTGTGCGTGGTGGACGTCAACCCACGCGAGCTCAACCCGACCCAGCGCGAAGCCCTGCAGGCATTGGCCCGCCTTACCATGAACCTGATGGAAAGCCGCGGCCGCGAACGCGAGCAGCAGGTGGCCGCCATCCTGGACCAGGGCGTGGCCGAAGAAACCGCCGTTGCCCCGGACGCTGCCGGCGCCTATACCGTGGTGATCCTGGAGATGCAGGACCTGTCCGAGCTGGCCCAGCGCCTCGGCGAGCGCACCCTGGACCGCCAGTTGCAGCAGTTGGACCAGGCGCTGGAACACTGCCTGCAGCCAGACCGTGGGGACAGCATCAACCGCGTGACCGGCAGCGGTGAGTTCATCGCCGTGCTCGGCAGCGACCACGTGGACGACACCGTGGAGAAACTGCAGCAGGTGGCTCGTGAAACAAGCCAGAGCCTTGGCAGCCCGCTGCTGCTGGGCGCCGCGTCCACCAGCACTGGCGAAGCCACTACCGCTGTTTTCCTTCGGGCTGACCAGGCATTGAGCGCCGCTAAAGACGCGCTACGCGCCTAGGGAGCATCACCGCCGTAGAGCCAGGCCCTGCCTGGCTTCGCGGTGCCGGGACGGAAGGCTGACACGCATGGCGTGTCACTACGCGGTTTAGTCCCCGGGTGACGTGTTTTAGTCGCCGCGTGGGAGCTTCTTGGCCCACATGTTGTCGACCAGATTCGGGTACGCCCGCCCGTTCTCTTCAGCACGCTGCCGCGCCGCAGCCTTCTGCGACGCCGACAACGGCTGCCCCTTCTTCCCCTTGGGATTGGGCTTCTCCCAAGGTGGCGTAGTGGTCTTGCGCATTCAATCACCCCTTAAAAGGAGAAGGCGGGAACACGCCAAACGCGCCCCGCCCCCCGCGTAGCGACACGCCACGCGTGCACCACGCCAGCTTTGCAACCCGGCCTACCTCACCGCGCCAGGAACGCAACCAACGCTGCATTGAACTGCTCGGCATGGCTGGCATTACACCCATGCGGCGCATCCTTCAGCAGCACCACCTCGCTACCTCGAATCGCCTCATGCGTACGGCGGCCCGAGCCTTCATACGGCACCGTGCCGTCGCTGTCACCATGCAGCACCAGCGTGGGCACCGTAACCTTCTTCAGGTCCTCGCGGAAATCGGTGGTGCCAAACGCCTTCATGCAGCCCAGCGCCGCCGTCTGATCAGACTGCTTGCACAGCTCGATCGCTTCCTGGCGCTGTTTTTCAGTGACCTTCAATTCGCCGTTGGCGCTGAAGAAGTCCTTGGTGAACCCGTCGAAGAACTCGTCACGATGGTTCTCCAGCCCCATCCGCATCTGCTCGGCCTTTTCTTCGGTCAGCGGGCCGTCCGGGTTGTCGGCGGTCTTGAGCATGTAGGGCGGCACCGCCGCAGCAAACACCACGCTGCGGAGGCGCTGTTCGCCGTGGCGGGCGATGTAGCGCGCCACTTCGCCGCCGCCCATCGAGAAGCCCACCAGCGTCGCGTCCTGCAGGTCCAGCTGTTCCAGCACCCCGGCAAGGTCGTCGGCCAGCGTGTCGTACTCATAGCCATCGGCCGGCTTTTCCGAACGGCCGAAGCCACGGCGGTCATAGGCCACCACGCGGTAGCCCGCGGCCTTCAGCACCGGTACCTGCGCACGCCAGGATTCGGCTGACAGCGGCCAACCGTGAATGAGAACAACGGGGCGGCCGGTGCCGCCGGTGTCTTCAACGTGTAGACGTACGCGTGTTGCAGTCATGGATAGCTCCAGTTTCAGCCAATGGACGGCCCATGCTAGTCGGCTGGTGCGGGCGCGACGTGAGCATTTCTTTGCTTTGCGCTTACATACTGTGCACGAGGTGCAGCCGTCTAATTACCTTGACTTGACCATCGGCTCCGCTACTCCGGAAGAAGCCGCAGCAATGCTTCATTGAACTCATCTGAATTGCTGATGTTCAGGCCGTGCGGCGCACCTGTGATAACGGCAATCAAGGCGTTCTTCATGGCCAACCCGGTTCCGTGCGCTGCGTTTTGAACTGGCGCGAATTCATCTGCCGTGCCGTGCAGGATCGTTGCAGGTGCTCCGACTACGGCAAGTTCGGACCGGTGGTCGGTCGTACAGACCGATTCCAGGCATCTCATGGCGGCAGCCTGGTCGGACGTCTCGCACATCCGGACGAGCTCTTCGAGCTGCTCCAACGTGATCTTCAGTTCGCCGTTGACGCTGTGATGGTCCTTCATCAATGAAGTAAAGAACGCGCTGCGATCGTCGCCGAGCGCCTGCAACATGCGCACGTATTCCGAAGAATGCAGCCACCCGTTCGGGTTCGTATCGGATCTGAGCATGAACGGCGTCACGGTCGAGACAAGCATCACGCGCCTGATGCCCTCTCCGCCCAACAGCACCTCGGCCCGCACTGCCTCGGCCGCTCCCATGCCAAAGCCAACGAGGCTGACATTGGTTAGCTGCATGTCCACGATCAACGCGGCCAGGTCAGCGGCTGTTTCATCGTAGCTGTAGCCCTCGCTCGGCTTCTCCGATCGCCCGAAGCCTCGCCGGTCATAGGAAATGACGCGGTAGCCGGCGCTGCGCAGTGGGGGCACCTGCAGCTTCCACTGGTCCAGGGTAAGTGGCCAATCGTGCACGAGCACCACCGGGCGACCATCGCCGCCGGTGTCTTCAACATGCAGGTTCACGCGCTTGTGTTTGGCAAGAACATCATTCATGACAGGCTCCAGAATGGAGGACGGCTGACTACGCATGACCGCTGGCCATGCGTGAAGTTGCCTTCCTTACAACCTGTTCCCCGTCCAGCGCGAGCGCACCGGCCGCCTCACGGTGTGAGGCCTGCAGCAAGCGTACGACGGGGTTTCTAAGGATCTCGTGAAGCACTCGGTCGCCAATGGCGAAGTGCGGGTGGGCGTGGCCGGAACCCCGCGCGACGGCCAGGTGCCGCCGCTCTGCCCGAACCGGCTCGTGTCACCGGATATCAATGGGCCGCAGGTGGAGTTCCATCTGAATACGCGCGGGCAGATGAACGCGCTTAGCGTGGTGCACGGCGAAGGGCGGGCGCGGTATGTGCGGAAAGGGACGTAACGGGCAGGGCATCACCCCATTCGTCGCACGGCAACCTCTCGCTCCTGCGATTGCATCTGTTCGGCCTGCGCCGCCAGCTGTTGGGTCTGCTGGTTGGCGTTGGCCAACTGCTCGCCACGTTCCAGCGAAGCTTCAACCGGGGTCTGGGCGGCCTGCGCGGTGGGCATGGAAGCGCGCAGATGCGCTGGGTCGTTGCGCTCGCCCTGCACGACGAAGATGTTTTCAGCTGCCGTCGCGTTTGGGGTGCGCTCACTGAGCATTACGTGGTCCACGCGCGATAGCCCATTTTCCTTGGCGAGCACATACAGGCTTGCGCTGACCCGCTCACTGGTGGGGTCGAAGGTTCGGCCATTGGCGGCGTCCAGTTCTGCCACCTTCTCCCGGATCTGGGACAGCATGGGGTCGCCCCTCACGCCTTCGTAGACATCATTCTCGGAGATCAGACGCTGCATCAGCGTCCGCTTCGGCATCGCATTTTCGTGCTCTGTGTTGAGCTTGCTGCCTGGAATCTGCTCAGGAATGCTCTTGATATCACGCATGTTGTTGAGGGGCTTGATTGCCCCCTCGAAGCTCTGATCCTGCCCCGACTTGGTCTGCCGGTGGATGCCAGCATGGTTGAGGGCACCCCAGGTGAAATCGATACAGCTGTTGGAGAGACCGCCGTACTGCATGTCGAACCCATGCTTGGCGGCATTTGTTCCGTAGTCGACGATCTTGTCGTACTGGCCCCTGCTTATCTCGAGCGTGCGCGCGTAATAAGGCTTTTGATATTGATCGAAGTCTTCGTTCGTTATCGCGCCAGGGCCGCTGGTCGCGCCGTGCTCGATGGGTGCGAAGCCATAGCTATGACGTTCTTTGCCATGTTCAACAACCAGGTACATGTGCCCGGCAGCAGAAGTGCCACCACCGCGCAGCGGCGTTCCGGGAGCTGCGACGTAGACGGTAACGGTGTAGGGAGCTTCTCTGCTCATCAGTTACTTCCCCCGCTTGAAGTAGGCAACCACCAACTCAGCGTTCTGGTCCTGAAACCCGGGGTGGTCACTCATCAGCTCAACAGTCAGCCGATAGTGACCCGGCGCGATCTGCTCTGCAGCTGCAAACTGGAAGTACGTTTCAACGTGCGTCGAGTTCAGCAAGCCTGCCTCCTCAAGCAGCGACGTATCCACACTGGTCACAGTGACACCAGGCACCGCCCCGTCGGGCGGTAGCGCCATCCATTCGCCCGGCTCCCCAGTGGGCCTGCTGAGAGGAACAGCCGCGATGGAACCTTCGGTCACGCGGAGAAGGCGTACCTTTGCCGGCAGGTCTGCTTGAAGCACCCGGCTGGCCAGCGCGATATCTGCGTCCGCATTCTGGCTTAAGGTGCGGAACCCAAGCATCAACATGGGTGACGCATTCCGACCTGGCGGTGGAAGCTCAAACTCCACATTTGCTACCTCGCCCGCCTTGTCCAAGGCAATGGGCCGGGTAAGAGGAACCTCCGTTCGCATCGCAGCGTTCTCCCTGTTGGCTTCCACACGGGGCTTGGCGGTTTCTGCTTCCCGCCCGCACGCGGCGAGGCCGGCAATGACGAACAGCGTCGCGGCGCCCATCAGCATCGATCTTGTTACCCAAAGCTTCATGGTCAATTCTTTTCCTAGTACGGCCGTACTCGCCTGCGTAGTCTGGGGTACACGGACACGGGGAAGAATAGGAAAAAACCTACTTACAGCTTGACCGGCGTCACAGAAGCGGGCGGAAAGCCCTCAACGAGCGCCCTTCACGCCTCTTCAGCGGTCTCCTGGGTCTTCTTGTACGAATCCCCCCAATCCCGCATCGCCAACAGCACCGGCACCAGTGTCCGGCCCAGCTCCGAGAGCCGGTACTCCACCTTCGGCGGCACCTCCGGGTACACATGCCGCACCACCACGCCATCGGCCTCCAGCTCGCGGAGCTGGCTGGTCAACATCGATTGGGTGGCGTTGGGGATGAGCCGGGTCAGCTCCATGAATCGCCGGGTGCGTGACACCAGGTAGAACAGGATCACCGGCTTCCAGGTGCCGCCGATGACCGACAGCGTGGCCTCCACGCTGCAGCCGGTTTTGCCATACACGCGCCGCGCCATTACGGGATACTCCTGAAAACCATAGTACCTACGGGAAAGCATAGTTCTTGTGGCAACCACGGTGCGACCATAGCATGCAGGTCATGTCCCCCGAGGTGATCGATGCCCATGAAATTCAATGCCCTGCTGGCCACGAAAGAAGACGGCCAGGTCTCCACCCAGCTGGTGGCCTTTGACGAAGCCGACCTGCACGAAGGCGATGTGCTCGTGCAGGTGGACTACTCCACCCTGAACTACAAAGACTCGCTGGCGATGACCAACGCCTCGCCGGTGATCCGTACGTTCCCGCTCATTCCCGGCATCGACCTGGCCGGCACCGTGCTGGAATCGGGCAATGCCGGCTTCCGCCAGGGCGACCGCGTCGTGCTCAACGGTTACGGCCTCAGCCAGACCCACCACGGCGGGCTGGCGCAGCGCGCGCGCGTTCCCGGCGAGTGGCTGGTGAAGTTGCCTGACGGCATCAGCAGCAAAGACGCCATGGCGATCGGCACGGCCGGCTACACCGCCATGCTGTGCGTGCTGGCGCTGGAACACGGCGGGGTGAAGCCCGAGCACGGCGACATCCTGGTGACGGGTGCCAACGGTGGCGTAGGCTCCATCGCCTTGGCCATCCTCTCCAAGCTGGGCTACCGCACGGTGGCGTCCACCGGCCGACCCGAACATGCGCAGTACCTCAAGGACCTGGGCGCCGACGAGATCATCGACCGCGCCACGCTGGCCGAGCCGCGCACCCGCCCGCTGGATGCCGAGCGCTGGGCCGGCGTGGTGGATGTCGCCGGCAGCCACACGCTGGCCAATGCACTGGCGCAGACGAAATACCGCGGCGTGGTGGCGGCCGCCGGGCTGGCGCAGGGTACCGACCTGCCTACCTCGGTGCTGCCCTTCATCCTGCGCAATGTGACCCTCGCCGGTATCGACTCGGTGCAGGCGCCGCATGCCGTGCGTGCCGAGGCATGGAAGCGGCTCGCGACCGACCTGGACCTGGGCAAGCTGGCCAGCACCGTTGAAGTGATCGGGCTGGAAAAGGTGCTGGACGTGTTCCCGGCATTCCTGGAAGGCAAGGTGCGTGGGCGGTTGGTGGTGGATGTGAACGCCTGAGCATTTCGCCGTAACATCGAAGCAAAGAGCACCGCGGCGCCTTCGAACCAGGCCGCACCACGGTAGGGTCGCACCCCAGTCGACTGCACGTAACCGTGCAACAACCGATTACGGCATTACCCGCAACGAAGGCGCCGCACCCCAGGCAACCACGGAGACCGCAGGTGGCAAAAGCTAAAGGATTAGCAGTACTACTCACCACAACAGCACTAACCGCAGCCTGCATATTCCCAACCCGGGCCGCCCCGGCTCCGCCAACGCCGGATACGCCAGACGTACGCGAGACCATCCTCCAGCTGCTCGAACAACGCGCCCTCCACAGCGACCAGATCGACTGGCCTGCAGCACACCAGCAGCTCAATCAGGCCCGCAGCACGGACGAAGCCGACAGGATCGTCACCGACCTTATTTCCCGCAGCACGGCCAACCACGGCCGCTGGCGCCGTACACAGGCAGCGCCGAGTGCCGCTGGTGAAAAGCCGCGAACCGCTGACACCGAGCAACATCGCCAGCGCGATACCCAAGCAGGTGCACCTGTGCTTCAGCGTAGGCCGGCAGATCCCGACGACCCTATCGGCTCCATCCGCGTACCACCTTTCATGGACAACCCGTCAGCACCACGAGAAATCAAGCATCAACGGCGTCAGGCCTTCGCCCGGATGCTGCAGTCGCGGCTCCGAAGCGAGGATCAGCGCAACCTCTGCGGCTGGATCGTGGACCTCAGGGAGGACCGGGGCGGAAACATGTGGCCAATGCTGGCCGGCATTGCACCCCTGCTGTCCACAGACCCGAAGCATCGCGAAGTCATAGGCGCGTTTGTCCGTGGCGCAGAGCACCAGACCTGGAGTATCGAATCCGGTCGGGTGCTGCTCGGTGAGCGCTCACCCATGAGCTTGGATTCCGCGTCTTATGTACTACGGCACCCTGCCCCACCGGTGGCGGTACTGATAGGACCGAGAACCGCCAGCTCCGGGGAAGCAGTGGCGTTGGCCTTCAGGGGTCGCCCGGCCACTCGCAGCTTCGGCCAGAAGACGTCCGGCTATTCCACAGCCAACGTGCCGACTCCACTTCCTGACGGAAGTACGCTTTCGCTCACCGTATCGGTATCGGTTGATAGGAATCTGAAAGGCGATGGCGGGAAGCTGGAGCCGGATGTCACGATAGAGGATGGGGTAGAGGCAGAATCGGCTGCGCGCAGTTGGTTGATGGCGCAACCTGCATGTCGCGGCGTCGCGAAAGCCCCATAGTCCCTTCGGCAATGCTGCCTACAGCGGTGCTACCAGAACGCTTGGCACGTGTCAGTCCGCGCCGCCTGCGTAACATGAAATTTCGCTGTAACACGACCAGCGTTACGGTGAAAATTCATGTTACGACCTTCGCTTTCATCAACGGGCAGGGTGGATCATTCCGCCTGCGTTCGTCACGAACGAAGTTGCCCGACGTCCATCAGCTACGCCGGGCAACCCTGCCGATCACGCCTTACAGCGCGATACGCGCCACAGACTCCTCACTCCCCTTCTCGTCCTTATCCCCATTCTTGATGGTCACGTACAGGACGTTCTTCTTCGCATCCAGCGCCAGGCTGTTCGGGTGGGTCGGCACATCATAGGTGCCTACCTGCTTGTAGCTCTCGCTGTCATACGCGGTCACCGTGCCAGCTTCGCGGTTGGTCACGTAGAGCCGCTTGCGCGGTGCATCCAGCAGCAGGCCCAGCGGACCGGCGTCGGTGGCGATGCTGGCCAGTTCCTTGCCGGTGGTGGGGTCCAGCACCAGCACGCGCTGGCCCGGGTGCTTGGAGACGAAGCCCGGAATGCTGCTGCCCTGGTACTTGCGGATCATCTCCAGGCCCTGGTCGGTCACGAACAGGCGCTTGCCGCTCGGGTCCAGCGCCAGGTTCATCGGCTGCTCGGCACTGATGTTGAAGCGCTGCTCCACCTTGCCGGTGTCGGTGCCCACGGTGACCACTTCGCCCAGCAGGTTGGAGGTGAGCACGCGCTTGTTGGCCGCATCCAGGGTGAGGCCCGGCGCCTTGGCGTTGCCCAGGCCCGGAATGGTGTTGATCAGCTTGAGCGACTGGGTATCCACCACGAACAGCACGCTGCCTTCGCCGGAGTGGCCGGTCACGTACAGGCGGTTGTTCGGGGAATCCACCACCAGCTCGCGCAGGTCGTGCGTGTAGCCGGCCTTACCATCCTTGCCAACCTTCTTCTCCATCAGCTGCACGATGCCCACAGCCTTGTTGGAGGCCGTGTCGACCACGGTCACCGAGGTGTCCACGGTGTTGCCCACGTACAGGCGGTTGTGGGCGTCATCGAGCACCACGCCGAAGGCTTTGCGCTCCAGCGGGATCTTGGCTTCCACGGCCAGCGAATCCGGATTCAGGCGCAGCACCTGGGCCGGGCCGGCGGCATCGCCGAAGCCGCCCGAAGAGGCCACGAACAGCGCGTTCTGGGTGGGGCTGAATGCCAGCTCGTACAGGCCCTGGGCCACGGCGGCGCGCTGCACGGAGGCGGCGGCGGCGGTGGTGGCGGCCTTTTCAGCGGCAAAGGCGGACGGAGCGCCAAGGGTCAGGCTGACGGCCAGCGCCAGGGCGGCCGAACGGAACAGGGAACGAGGGTGCATGCGAGCGTCCTTGTGAGAGGCAGAGGAAGGATCCTGGCTCGCGTGGCCGCTGGGAGGAGCGGCCAACCACACGGTCGAATGACGTGGGAAGGCTGGCTGGCCCGGACATCTTAACAGGGGTGGCCGGCGGCGGGATTCTTCCGTCCCACGCCATGAGACGCCCCTGAGCGATCCTGCGAACCGCTTCGGAGGATCAACATGAACAAGATCGACCTTGATTGGCTGGAAGAGTTCGACCAGGCCATGCTCGGGCTGTATGCCATCAACCACAGCGACGCCGGCATGGACGAGCAGCTGCTGGTGAGCTACTACGACCTGGAGCCGCGCGAGGCGGCGCTGGCGTTCGGCAATGACTACGACCTGGACCGGATGAATCCGCTGTGGCCGCCGATGGGGCTGGCGCTGAACAGCTGAGCGCAGTCAGTACCCCATGCTTGCCGCCGCAACCTGCATCTCCTGCTGCACGCGCTGATCTTCTTCCTGCTGCTGCGTTGCCAGTTGCGCGGCACGCTGTTGCTGCTCGAACGCCGCGACGTCGAACTGCTCAAGTGACTCTTCGAACGGGGTCTTCACTGCCTGCGCCGTTGGCATGCCGGCGCGTTGGTGGCCGGGGTTGTCCAGCTCGCCCTGGACCACGAAGACGTTCTGGCCGCCGGGTTGGCTTTCCGTGGGTTGGCTGAGCACCACGTGGTCCACGCTGTCCAGGCCGTTGCTCTTGGCCAACACCATCAGGCTGCCGGTGAGGCGCTCGCTGGTCTGGTCGTAGCTGCGGCCGTGGGCCTCGTCCAGCTTCGCTACGCCCTCGCGGATCTGCTGGTAGAGGGCGTGGTCGGGGTGCTCGGGGTTGAGGGGTGTCCAAGGTTCCTGCTCATCAGCGGGCTGCACCACCCGCGCCATGGCAGGCTCTGGTTCTGGCTCCGGCTGCTGCTCCGGCACAGCCAGATTCGCGATGACGTCGTTCGCGGGTTCTTTCAACGGCGCGGCATCCAGTTGCTCGGCCACCACCACCTGCTCAACCACGTCTCTCGGCGGTGCCTCTGTAACAGGCTCGTCGAGCGAAACTTCATCCCTCGGTGGGTGCTGCGTTGACGCCGCATCATCCATGCCCGGTCGCTCGGACGTCTCAGCCTGCACCGCGACCTCCAGCTGGCTGGCGTCCACGCGGATGACAGCCTCCGGCACCGCTTCGGGGGTTACCGGGTGCTCGACCTTCGCTTCTGATGCAGCGACGGTCGCAGCGAGGTCAAGGACTTCCACCGGTGGCCGTTCGACAGGTTCGGCCACAGGCACCGGCTGTATCGGTGTCGAGGCGATGTCGGGTGAAGTGGGCGCCGTGTGAGCTTGTGGGTCGGCCACAGACGCTTCGCGCCGGGCCTCCTCTTCCTCGGCAGTACGAGCGAACGCCTCCTGGGTACGCTGCTCTTCGACGTGCTCACGTGCGCCCTGCTCAGCCCCCTGAGCTGTCTGGGGCTCTCGCTGGGCCGTGGACTGCTCCTCGACCGCGGAGCGCTCGACAGAAGCCGCTATCGCTGCTGCAGCCAGATGAGGGGATGGCTGCGAGGGAGGTGGCTCATTGGTAGTGCTTGGCTCGTTCTCAAGCAGCTCCGGTACGCGCGCTTCAGCGACGTCCCTGCCATCCGCCCGCATCGCCGCCAATGCAGCCAGCTGTGCGGCCTCCTCCGCGGAAGCGCCTTGCCGGTTGGCCTCCCTCAGCGCCTGCTGATGGGCGTCCCACGCGTCGGGCGACAGTGCCTCAATGCGCAGCTCCGGCGCGTTCTGGATTGGCACCTCGTCCGCCACGTTGCCCTGCAGCGCAGCCGTATGCTGCAGTGCCGCCTGAACCCTAGCAACGTCCTCCATCGTGGTGGTCGCCGTGAGGACCATGCGGTTGCCACCCGCATCCCCGAATGCAGCAATGGCGCTGTCAACGCTTGGCGCGTGGGTGCGCGGGTCTGGTATCAGTTCAAGTACCAGGTCACCTTGGCTTCCATTGTCCGCAAGGCCCTGCTCCACCGCCGCCGCTGTAACCGCCAACTGCGCTTCACTGCGTTCGATACCGTGCCGTGCGTAAAGTGCTTCCACCTGCCCACGCACGCCTTCCGGTGCCAGTTGCACCGTGGCCTTGACCTGCTCGGCCATGTTGCCCAGACCGGCCACGCCAATCTGCTGGCTCTGCCAGGTGACATCCAGCTCATCGCTGAGGTTGCCGTCAGCCGTGCCACTGAACACCAGCCCGTCGTCGCGCCACTGGCCATCGTCCTGGCGGGTGTACGTGTGGCCGTTGCTTGCCTGCAGCGTGCCTGATCTGCCCTGTGCGTCCTGGATGGCGGCGGGAACTGAAGGATTGTCTGCATCGCCAAAGTCGCTCCAGCGCCCTTCCGCGTGCGCCACCATATAGCGCGCCGCGACGGCGGCTGGCGTATTGGCGGCGTTCTGGGCGATCACGGCCCGCGACTGCGCATCTAGGGCTTGCGCCTGCTCCGCTGAAACCGGTTCGTGGCGTGTGGTTGGCGCACGCCCATCCAGCATCTGCGTGATCTGCTGCTCCCATTGACGGGAGTTGGGGTCGCGCACGAATGCCCTCCCCGTTTCAAACGGCGCCGGCGGGGTTCCCTGCTCAGCACGAGCATTCAGGCGATACGGATCCTGCGGCGGAGGAAGATGGGCCAAGCCCAGCTCGTACGACGCCTTGGCCGCCTGCCAGTTCAACTGCCGCTCCAGTGTGCCAGTCGCCACGTAATCGGCGCGGAAGGTGACATCTTCCCCCTGCGCGGTCTGAACTGGCCGCAGTTCAACGCCTGTGCCGAGCTCAGCGGACTGCACCTGCTGCTGGTGCGCGGCACGCAGCCACCGCCCTTCCTCGTCGGTAGGGCTTCGGGTCCAGGTGCGGCCCATGGGGTCCACCTGGACGTAGATGGCTTTCATATCCTTCTGGTTTGCCCACTCCTCGCCGAGGTGGGCGCCCAGAACACCGCCGCCTACGCCGATGACCAGCGCACCCGGTCCGGTCCAGGAGCCGCTAGTAAGACCAACACTGGCGCCGGCGACAAAGCCGCCCAATGCGCCCCCGACATTGCGCCCGACGAAGTGCGCTGCCGTTGAATGAGCACCCGCTGCGTTGCCTTGGGACCTCAGCTCCACCCACTTGTGCCCAGAGATGGCGAAGTCCTGCGCCAGCAGTGTCACGCCGGCAACGCCGGCGACCTTCATGCCCGGGCTCATGCCGGCGTGAGGCGCACGCGGGGCGTTCTCGGCGGCAGCCTCCACAGCAGTTGCTGCTGTCCCGGGTGGGGCCCGCGCCGCGCCGGGCTGCGACCCATGCGACATGTTTTCGGGTACATCGACGTAAGCGCGCGGTGCCGTCGCCAAGCTGGAGCCCGCGGCTACCCACTGCGCCCGCGTGGCCGTCATCTCTGCAAAGCTCAGGGTCTTGAACTCGTCCACCGAACGGTTGAACAGCGATTGCGCCACGGCATCGTAGCCATCGATCGGCCTCAACTGCAGACGAACCTCGGCAACGGTCACCGCGTGGCCGCTGTTGGTGGCGGCCTCCCGCGCGAGGGCGATCTCCAGCGCTTGGTATTCGGCAGCCGACTTGCTTACAAAGGCCAGCGGATCTGGGCCAAAGGAACTTACCGGGTATCCGTTGATCCTAGTGTTTGGATGTTCAAGTGCAGTGGTCAGCTCGAAGTTGCTGAAGCCTCGTCCCGCCGGAGCATTGTGGACCATCGCCAGCAGCGGCTTGCCAGTCGCGATGGCGTTTTCGAAGTACTGTGGACTGCCAGCGTTCCACATGATGTCCTGGAGCGCGCCCGAATAGTTCCTTCCCAGTGGCTCAATGCCACGCGCTTCCATGAAGGCCTTGAGGTTGCCCTCTGCGACTGTGAAGCCAGGGTGCCGTTCGGGAAATTCGTTCAGCTCTTGAACAAAGCGGCCCCAGGGCGTGTCACCAATGATCCCGGCCTGCTTCCGAACATCATCCACGTAATTGGAGGCATTGCGATAGTTGGGTACCTTCGATCCATCGGTACCGGAGAAGCCAACATAGTCGACTCCATCGGGAAGCCGCGCCGGATTCGCCCGCAATCTCTCTTCCACATATGCAGCGTAGCTCGTAGCAGCGTCGGGACCTGAGCCGGGAGTTTTGAGATAGTCGATGACCTCCGTCATCTGCTGAGGCGAGATCCGGCTTTCGTCCGCCTTGTTCGTGGCAGCACCCAAGGTCGTTCGGGCAAACTCATCAAACGTGAAGCTGGTCATGATGCCGAGTCAGGTCACGTGCGCTGGAACATGGACGTCCGCCAGCACAATCTTCCCATCAGTCAGCCGCTTCGACGCGGCTAGATTCTCAATTCCAACTTGAGCGAGTGCGTCAACAGTTGAGATTGCCGTGTAGTGCATCGCTTCCGTGTTATTGGTTTGTCCGGCGAAGGCATTCACCAATCCCTCCGCAAGTTCCGTTACGAATGCGAGGTCGTCGTTTGTGTCTCCCAAGGTCTTCTTGAACCGGAGCATGTCCTCCAGAACCCAGACTGGTGTGAGGTCCAAGGTGCATGCCCACTCCCGGCCCTCTGCCCTCTCAGCAACCGTTTCAGACCCGAAGACTCCCATTCCACCGATGCGTTCGCCATTACGCAGAAAGGCGTACTGAAACTCGATCGTCCTGCCTCCGCCTGCGTCAGAGCTCGGCAGCATTCGCGGCCTCGGAATCGAGACGCCACTGAAAAGGTCAATCGCAGATCGTTCCCGTGGTATGAATTGGAGAGGCATCATAGTTCCTTGCGGGGAGAATGCCCCCTTCGACTTGAATCAATAAGCATAGCCACTTTCCAAGATATCTTTCATAAAGGGAGCGAGCATACTTCGTCAGGACTAGTACCTTTCAACCCAGGCTATACGTGTGATGGCACAGCAGCTTCACCCAATACAACTTTCTTGTCAGGAAGTACAGGAATTGCCCCTGCAATAGGAACACCAGTCTGATCCAGGGCCTCAACCGAAGTCACGGCGATATAGCTAAGATTGTCCTCGTTGTCCATTTGCCCGGCACATGCCAGGACCAGACCCGGTGCGAGACCTCGCAGGAACGTGAGATCTTCGTCCGTGCTGCCGAAATCTGCTTTAGATCTGAGCATGGACTGGATGGTCTGCTCCCGGGTTAGATCGAAGGTGAATACCCATTCCCGGTACCCGTCGGTCTCAACGACCACGTCGCGACCGTCGAAGCCCAGCCCACCTATCCGATCTTCGCCGCGGAAGAACGAGTAATGGTACTCCGTGCCGCCCTCACCGCTAGCCAGCGTGGCTGGTAAAATCCGAGGGCGCGGAATTGAAACATCGCTATTCGGATCGTAAGAGGAGTGCGAGCGAGGCTGGAAGCTAAGAGGCATGGTCATCTCTGGATGTTTAGTCGGATATACGGCGTACTGATATCTCGCTCTTAGCGCCAAGTACAAGCATGTGCGGCCCTAAGGACCCAGTCACGAATCAGATCAACCGTAAACCGGCGCTCACTCGCGCCGCCGCGGGCTATAAATTCAGCGCTCCCGACAAGCCTCATTCGGTCAACACGTTCGCCATGAAGAAAAAGGAAGTACTGGCATTCGCTGTGGACTGGATCCTCGGGTGGACTTGCTGGAAGCATTCGCGGAGCAGTCATGACGATGCCATAAGATCCTGGATGTGGCTCAGAGTTAAGGGGCATGCCCCCCTCGGTTTGTGACGGCGCGATGAGCGGGGACATGAACTTCGGCAAGAACGACAGTCCCTTGTGCCACGACGCGCACGCTTGCAGGCACGGGAAGGCCCAAGGCCGAGAGCGCTTCAAACGAGGTAAATGCGACGTAAGACACGTTATTCCGATTGTCATCCTGTCCCGCAAACACATTCACAAGACCTCTCGCGAGCGCTGTTAGGAACGTGATGTCGTCATCCGCGCTCCCGATGCGCTCTTTGGAGCGAAGCATTGAGCGCAGAGCCGATTCTGAACTCAAATCGATGGAAAATACCCACTCGCGCCGCCCAGACGCCTCTATAACGTCCTCCGTCCCGAAAACTCCCAGGCCATCGATTAGCTCGCCGCCTTTGCGAATCGAGAATTGGTACTCAACGCCCTCGCGGCCATCTTGGAAGGTGTGCGGCAGGATTCTCGGCATAGGGATGTGAACGCCGCTCTCCTGATCAAACGACGAGGTTCCCCTCGGCTTAAAGTCTGTGGGCATAGTCGCTTCCCTAGATAACGCGCCTTAACGTAACGAACGTACTTCGTCTGTACGAGGGCATCTTGACTCAGGCGATAGCCGCCCAAGCGTTCGGCGTACTCCATCGCCGCCAGAGTGCCACATGGACATCGTCCGCAACTATCAGAAAATTCCCATTTTGCCACTTGGAACACAAGTCGATCGAGCCTTCGCGACTGCTGAGAAGAAGACATCGCTCGTTTCAATGTTCCCCCGGTCATCAACCCCGCCGCCGGACCGCCTGCGTCGGCGTAGCTGGTGACGCTGTCAGGCCCTGAACCCTGCGACTTCAGGTACTCAATCACCCCTTCAACCTGAGCATTCGAGACGGGACTCTGGTCACGAATATTGGTGGTGGCAGAGAGGGTAGTCCGGGCAAAGTCGTCAGACACAGAACTGGGCATGGTGCCTCACGTCAGGCAACATGCGCGGGAACAAACAACTCAGCGAGGATGATGCTGCCATCAGGCAGCTCCAGGTAGCCAGCAGGTGCAGGCGCACCAACGCGCGCCAGGTCTTCGGCGCTACCGACGACCAGATAGCGCCTGCTCTCGGGATTGGCAGTTTTACTCGCGAAGACATTCACCAAGCCCTGTGCCAGGAAGCTGACAAAACCGAAGTCGTCGTTTGTGTCGCCCAGGAACCTCTTGAACTTCAACATATCAATGAGTACTTCAGCAGGGCGAAGATCGAGTGTGTAGATCAAGCCGCGCTGCCCCTCCAACTCGGCAGCAACTTCGGTTCCGAAAAACCCCATGGCACCCACCCGCTGACCGCCTCGGCGGAACGTGTACTGGTACTCGACGCTGGCAACACCATCCAGCGGCGCATCTAGGAGAATTCGAGGATGCGAGATTGTGACGCCACTACCCTCATCAAATGAGGTATTTTCGATGGGCTTGAGGTGGATCGACATCACTCTTCCTTAGTCTGTTCCGGTTCAGGCGTCGCTCTGCCCTTCCTTCGCTACGAATCAGCGGGGCCGGGGCGATGACGGCGGCGTCGTGCAACAGTTCATCCCTCGCGACTTAGCTCAATCCGCCTTCACCGGCACCGGCTTGGCCAGCCACGATGATCGCCGTTGGCCGAACATGAGACTGAAGCGATTCGAGATGGCTTGCGGGAAATATCTTGTCCATCAGTATCCGCGCATGCTCTTCGCTACTCAGGTGATCACTCGCAGCGCTGATTCGACACCCACCCTACTTCCCGAAAAAGAGTGTGAAGTCCTTGTCACCAAACCAAGGCTTCTGAAGGACAAGCGTCGCCATGAGCGCCTCCTCCGCTTCAAGTTTAGAGGCGAGCTCGGAGTCACCTTGCCTCTTTGCCACAGCAAGCTGTTGCCGTGCTTCCTCGAAGAAAGCGCCCACCAAATCTTCCATTACCCAGATGACCAGCTCGAAGCGTGGCGCCGCCTGAGGCTCTTTCGCCACGGAAGCCAATGCGTCATGGATTCTGACCAAGTGACCCGGGTATTCCTTCAGCATCTCGCAAAGTCTCTGAGGAATTGGAGGCAGCGAAGCGGTCATTTGCAGCATCCATTGTGTCTAGTGACGGTCATTCCAATCAGGCTGCGGCTCCCAAAGCGCTGACATCACGTTGTTGGGAGCGCGCGCGGAGGGTAGCCGCGTGCCCGACGAGCTGGCGGACGCTGTACGGTCCCGGATCTCAGGATGCCATAACGACTGGCGATGAAACCATAGTAAAACCCCTATACCTTCACGCCCGCACAAGCGACGTCTTCAAGCATCGCCAGTGGCTTCATCTTGGCCTCATCCCGCTCCAAGAAATCAAGGAGACCCCTATCGCCGATCCATTGCTGCTTCAATGCCACACGAAGCATCAGCATTTCCTTTGCTTCGGCGTGGCGAATGCCATCGGCACTGCCTTTGGCCTTAGCAGCATCAAGTTCGACACGAGCCGACGCCACGAAACCTTCAAGACAGTCTTCCAACGCCCACACAATGTGCTCAATCCGAGGCGGACTGGCACCAGCTTCGGAGGCTGCCCTGTCCATGGCCAACTGCAGCCGCTCGATATGTTCGGGATATGCGCTCAGAAGTTCACGGAGTTTGCCTGGCACGGGTGGCGGCGAGAGGTTCATGTTAAGTGCTTCCGTTCATCGACCCGGGGTGGACCCAAACAACGGCGTTCAGGGTCCATCGGGTAAAGAGTGCCATGCCAGCGGGCTGGTCGGCCATCGGAGAATTCCTACCGCTTGCTCGGCGTTTCGTTGGCTCGATTGCTCCTGCGGGAATGGTGTAGACAGCGGCGGGAGGGCTACCCCTCAACCAACCGAAGTATCTCCGTCACCCTACGCTCCAAGTCCCTTCGCTCCGCTTCATTCATCATCGCCCGCTTGAGGTAGGCCTCGAAGTCCTCACCCGTACAAGCGTTCTGCATCAGGCACAGCGTTCCCATCAGTTTGCCCGAGGGCCCGCAGTCGTACCCCATGCGGCAGCCAGCCACCATCCATGCCTCGCCGGCGTGCTCGCCGGTCATCAAGCCCGCCGCTGGGCCGCCTGCGCTGGCGGGGTAGTTGCTGTGCAACGTGCTGCCCATGGCAAACACGGCCGCCGGATCATTGGAGCCCAATACTTCTTCAAGCTGCTCGGCAGCTTCAGCGGTATCCAGCCGCTTCTGCTTGAACGCGTTGTCCATCAACCGGGAGGCCAGGTCGCCGTTTTCGGCAGCCTGCGCGTACCAGCCCGTGACCAGCTGCATCGGCACGATGGCGCCACCGTCCACTGCCCCGCATTGGGCGAAACGTTCGGCCGCCACCTGCTCCAGCACGGAGAGCTGGGCAGGCGCCCTGATCATCTGCCTATAGAAATCGAGGCTGTCCATGAAGTGCTCGCGGTCAATATTGACGAAGTAGCAGCCTTCATAGGTGTCGGCCAACAGGCGCTGGGCCACGGCATCGCCCGCCTTGGCCCTCTGTTTCAGGTCCTCGAAGGTCTTTACCCGGTCTATTTCAGCAGGCCCGCCTCGGCTGGTGCGGCTTTCCGTTGCATTGGCGCGCACCGTGGCCGCAACGGCCGACGGCGCCACCTGGGCTTTCCCGCCCGGCGCGTCACCCTGCGTCGCTGGCGCATTCCACCACAGCGCAATGCACACCACTGCGGCGACCAAGCCAACCGCCAGCCAACCTCTGGTTCTTCCAACCACAGCGCCAACTCCCTTTGCCATCGCGGCTACAGCCGTTGAATACCATGGAAGGGCAGCAGCAAGCACCCATTCCTATCCCGTTGACACCACATTCCCTATAGTTGACCCCAACCAATGCAATGGAATGGCCCATGAGCGTGATGTCATCCGGCCGGTGCCTGTCAGTTGCACTCGCCGTCGCCCTGAGCGCCAGCGCCTGTGCCAAGGCCCCACCCACGGAAAAGGGAAACAAGGAACCTGCCATGTCTGAAGACACCAGCCGGAGCCGCACGGTGGATGGCTACACCTACACCACCGCGCCGGTAGTAGCCCAGCTCGGCCCGCACCGCTACGCATTCCCGGCCAACCTCTACGACGACCAGATCGGCCCGGCCATCGGCGGCGGCGTTGGCCTGACCCTGATGTGGCCCGAGCTCAAGGCAGCCGCCCCTGGCACGCGCGGCACCCGCTCCATGGCCGACCACCACCGCGCGATGTCCATGTCGGTGGACTACATCGACGGCGTGCCGATCACGGAGCTGCTGGGCCGCATGACCAGCACCGACGCCACCAGCGAGGAAGGCTCGGCCTACCGCAAGGATCCGCGCCGCCGGCTGGACATGCGCACCCCCGGCGCCGAACAGTTCGGGCTGACGCCCTATGCCATCGATGAAGCGCGGATGGTCGAATTCGCCCAGGCGTACGAAAAGCAGACCGGCATGCCGGCCAAGCGCAACGCCAACGTGGAAAGCGACTGGTACATCGCCCGCACCCCGGGCGGCGAGCTGGCAACCTTCATCAAGTGCGACAAGCTCCAGGAGGGGCGCGACTCACTCACGCTGAAGGGCGAGCAGGTTGAGATCGACGAAAGTGTCCCGGTCTCCGGCTGCACCCATAATTTCGTGGATGCCGACAACGACCTTTCGGTGACCCTCTCCTATCCCCGGGTGTTCCTGAAGGACTGGAAGGCCATCGAAGCCGCCGCGCGCGGCGTGCTGAGCGCATACAAGGTTGAGTGACCCAGGATGTTCAGGAGGAACAACGCGTGAGCGGATTGAATCAAAAGGATCTCGACATCCTGCGGGCATACGCCGACGACGGCAACCGCGAGCGGTATTGGAACTACCTTGCCCAGAAGCAGGGCAATGATGGCTACGGCCTGCTGGCGCTGGGCGTGGTGCGCAACGATAGCCTGCCCGGCCAGGTGGCCAATGCCTATGCCCAGCTCCAAGCGGCCGATCAGCACGACCGCAACCCAAAGCTGCAGAACCGCACCCTGACAGAACGCCAGTGGGAGGCGTTCGGCCAGACCCTGCTGCACCGCGATCTGGAGCGCCGCGAGGCCTGGCTGGAGGCCGGCAACCCCACGTTGGCGCTCAACCTTCCCGGCCGGGATGTGCAGAAGGCCCACGACCTGGCCTTCGAGCGCCACAACCTGGACCCGAACTGCTGGACCCCGCGCATCCTGCTGGAAGCCACCCGCAAGAACCTGAGCGAAGACGCTGCCGAGAACGTCTGGAAGGAAATGCTCAACAACGATTACCGGGGCACCGCGCGGGCATGGAACACCGCCGGCCATGCCTACGACGCCATGCCATGGGGCCAGGCCACCGCCTACGTGGCCAAGCTGGGCGTGTATGAGCTGAGCATGGCCGACCAGTCGCTGCCCACCAGCAACCCCAACGTCATCGGCATACGCAGCTCGTACCACGTGTATGACCCAAAGGCCGGCACCTGGTCGCACCACACCGAAAGCGGCTTCCCCATGCAGGAACGCAATCCACGCGTGCTGGAAGGCCTGAACGACACCCGCGAGGTCCGCCTGGAGCGCGAGGAGAAGGCAACCCACTTCCACCCAGACGACCCGTACCGGCAGCGCATCGAAACCCCGAAGGTGGTGCTCAACGACCTGCCCGGCCAGGAACCGAACACCCGGCTGGCGGCACTGCGCCCCGGCGATGCGCATTACCCGCTCTACCAGCAGATACGCGAACACGTGGCCGCGCTGGACGCCAAACACGGGCGCAGCTTCGATGAAACCAGCGAACGGCTGACCGCCAGCCTCACCGCGCTGGCCGTGGAGAACAAGCTGGACCGGGCTGACCACGTGGTACTGAGCCAAGCCACCGCAGAGGGTGCGGCCGGCCGCAACGTGTTCGTGGTGCAGGGCAACCTGCATGACCCGGCACAGCAGCGCGCTGCCATGGCCACTGAAATAGCCGTGCAGACGCCGGTGGAGCATTCGCTGCAGCGGCTGGATCAAGCAGGCCAGGAACGGCAGGCCTTGGCCATGCAGACCGAACAGCGCACGCAGCAGAACCAGCAGGAGCTGGAAGCCCGCAGCATGCGAATGGGGTGAGGCAAACATCCCTCCGGAAGCCACGTGCACATGGCTTCGCGGAATTACCCATCAGGGCCGGTGGCGCAGGCCGGCCCGGTACACCCTCAGCGGGGCCTGCCCTGCCCCTTCGGTACTTCGCTCCCCACCGGGAACGAATCTCCCCAAACGTAGAGATCAACGCCTTGGGCGCTCCGATCCAGGTTCACGCAGTCCTGGATCAACGACCGCAGCACGTTCGTAGGCGAACGCTCGCTACGCCACGCCGAGAGCTGAAAGGCGCGGCGTAGATCGGGGTCTAGCTTCACCCTCATGTACACCTGCTTCTTCATTGGATGACGTCCTCGGGGATGAACTGCCCCGACTCGGAATTGATCTCACCGTGGTAGATCGTGCGCTCCACGAAACGGGGCACCCGTGGGTCCTCCACAGCCGGCGGGCCGAGCAGCTTGATGGTGATCACCCCTGCGCAGGCCTCGATCTGCAGCTTGCGGCCCACGTTGAAGCCCATCTGCCGCAGCCAGCGGCCGCGGATCTTCAGGTAGGGCACCTTCAGCTCCTCGTGGAACTCCGGAGGCGGTGAGCACGCTGCAGGCTTTGCGGTGCCGGCCAGATGGGCCTGCCGAGCGCGCCTGCGTGAGGGCAGTTCATCGAAGGACGTGTCGTCCCAGTGCGTTTGCATGTTGGACCTCCTGTAAGGATCGCCCCTCGCCGGGATGGCGAGGGGGTCGGGAGGTTAGAAACCGTCTAGCTGGATCCGGCGGGCGTATTTCCTCAGGAGGTGTTGTATTAGCCACCCTCCCGACATGGGACGTCCAACATTTTCCAGCTAGAGGAGTTTCTACGCTCCGGAGACCACTGTGCTGGAAGGGTCAACGGATGGGAAATCGCTTGTTCCTGTTGATTTCTGCGGTTTGGTAGGCGCTGCCTAATGCTTGCCGCAAATGGCCCGCTACGGTCTCAAGATCTGGGATGGGGTGCACGCAATCTATGGAAATCGCTGAGAGAGCAGTAGGAAGAATGAATCGTACCGACTCTGATTGGGTGCGTCCGTTTCAGTGGGACTGGTTCAGTGTTGTATAGCCACCATCCCGAGTCGGAAAGAACGAATGGTAACGCCCACCAAGTGACGCACCGAGTCTAACGCTCGGATCGCCACGTAGAGAAGGCCAGCCATAATTGGTGCGTGTAGCCCTACTCCGCCAAGGTCCAGGGGGCGACCGTTGCTGGAAGGGATGCGCCTCCGCCAGGCGCCTTAAGCCACGTCAGAAGCGTAGCTGCGCCAATAACCGCCAAGTACGTCCTGCCGCGAGAAAGCGCAACGTATGCAAGCTCCGGAAAATCCGCAATCTCTCGGGTCGCGAGCACCACGACAAAGCGCCGCTCCAATCCTTTAAAATCGGAAACGCTCGAGATCATAAGCCCCTGGTGAATTTCGTCGCTCAACCTCTTTGAAAGCTGTCGAGATAGCTCAGGACTTGTTGTTAGTACGCCAATATCCAATGGGCCCACCGCCTCCCCGACTACGAGGCGGCGAACTTCATCACATGCGTCCCTCACAATGGCGTGCTCGTGACACACGATCCAATTCACCTCTACACCCACAGGACCGTCTGCCACTAAACTCGGCCCCTTATAGAACTGCTGGGTTACCTCGTGGATGTTCTGCGTGTTACGTAGGTTTCTACTTAAGCGAATGGGCAACAGCGAATAGCAATCAAATTGGCTTCGCAATTCACCATATACCCTTTGATTACTATCGAAGTATGCGTGTAGGACTGATTCTTCTGAGCGCGTCGCTAACGAGTCGATTGCAATCCAGGTTGCAGGGGTAAAGTCTTGCGCCTCATCTACCACCACGGCATCGTAGGCAAGGTCTGGCCGCGCCGCCAAACTGTCAAATACAGCCTCCGCGAGACCATCAACTGTCTGCGTTGCACCAAGCGTGACCAAGCCCGCCTCCTTACTGAGACGCTTAGCCACCCCAGCAAAGGTATCCACTTCGACGGCGCTACCACGTAGCACACCGCGAAGATGATCGGCCAGTCGGGAAGAGCCACAAGTGAGAAGTGTGCGCATTCCCCTATCAGCGAGACGCCTAGCATCTTCGCACGCAAGAACCGTTTTGCCCGTTCCGGCACCGCCAGAGACAGCAACTCGCCTGAGGTCGCCGAAGGCTGTAAGAATGTGGTACTGCTGCGGCGTCAGGTTCTCAATTGCGTCGTCATCATCGGCACAAGAAAAAGAGAGCGGGGAATGCAACTGGATGGGGCGAGCAAGTAACCTAGTGAGAACATCCAGTCCTTGCTGCCCAAGCGGCTTCTCATTGCCACCGGAAAGCCTCTGTGCCACCCACCCTTCAATACAGTCAAGGTCCGCTCGCGTCGCAAAGAGCTCGCGGGGTTTGTCGGGCCCCATGCTCTTGGGTACAGACGTAACGTCGGGGAACACAACTCCGTGCCGAAATCTAACGAACGCGTTAGGCCAGCCGCGCTCCTCGCGGACCTTCGCTAACAAAGCATGCTTACTATCTGAGGCCTGTTTGACCGGATTCTTGATCCGATGGCGAATCCCATAGCGATCCGTGCTTCGCCAGCGGTCCTCCGAAGGGTCATAGCTAATTGCCCCGCCCTTCACCTCAATAAACAGCACGCCGTAATCTCGATGCGCCACTACAAAGTCGGATTCCCCATCCACCTCTCCTCCTGAGGGAGTTTCACCGAGCCACGGCCGCGAGTAAAAAACAGTCCAGCCCGAACCCAGCTGACTCGAAAGGGCGTCATACACCCGAATTTCGGCCGCTCTCCGTGATTCGTTCCTAATGGCAGTAGGAAGCCTTCGTGGCCAAACGGTCGCCATCGCTAGCAGTCCTCAGCGATCAACGCGCTGAAGAACCCTAACGTCGGCATCAGCTGTGTACCCACGAGAAGAGCCCGATCCAAGAACAAGTTGAACTCCTCGCAGGAGGTCTCGGGGGCAAGTACACAAGCGTGGCAGGCAGCAAGGGAAAGATTGCCACCTGCGAGAAGACCTTCGATACAAAGGGGATCAGAAGAACACCATGCTTGCGATTGAATAGCCGCTGCAACGGTTCGCTCAATGCGTTCGGGAGCACCCTCACGCTGAAGCCCGCCGAGCGTCCCGTCATCGTCCGTCGTCGCCGTATAAATGAGAAGTCCTGCCATAGCCCCGTCTCCATGATCCACGTAAAGCCGTTCCTTTAGTGCCGTGGAGGAATACCCACAATCTAGTGTGAGCTGCTGCATCAATGCGTGAGCAAGAGTGTGCACTAGCAATAGTCGAGGGGAGATGGTGCGGGCGGGCCGTTCCTCACCGAAGCGCTCTAGCCACTCCAACTGATGCTGCTTGTCGAGCACCCTTACACGCTCCACCACCACAGACTGTCTCTCCCAGCGGGAGATCGCATCTGCATCAATCTCTAGGTATATACCTTCGCCACGAACCTCAACTGCGGGCAACCAATCGAGACGCCGCGTGGAAATAGGGGCAACGTTCGACGCGTTCGAGTCGCCAGGGGGGTGAATCCGTGTGAACCCCTTCAGTGCGCTGACCTCTCTCAAACGAACGACGCGCACTATATGAGAAAACCATGAACCTAGCGAAGCTGGGATCGGCTGAGGCCGCATCTCAAACTCGCGCCCATTTCCGCTCTCCGCGATACCTGTCGTGAACTGACGATGCTCCTCCGCTCGAAGATTATCGATGTCAATGTCATCATGTGAGCTGAGACGGCGATTGAGCTGCTCTGTGAAAGAATCAACGGAGAGGCCAAGTTCCTCAAGAACGGGGGCGAGTTCGTTTCTCGCGAGAATTCGTATGAAGATGGCTCTCTCTGCCGGATCCTCCACGTTCATAAACTGGTCCCAAAGCACTCCCAGAGCCTCTTGAAGCTGATCCGACCAGGGAGGGATGCTGAGCGCTGACTCAACCACAGGAAAATACAAGTTCGACGCACCTCGCTGGACAGCCCTGGATTTGTGGCTGCAAACTTCATCTGCGCCCTCCAGCCAGGGCCGCCGTCCGCGGCAGTTTGGAAAGGTTTCCCACGTGTCCTCAGAGAAGACGCGATCCATCGAGCGCCGAGCGTTGCAGTTGGGACAGCTGAGCATCAGCCCTGCCAAGCCAGCTCGCTCTGAGACCAAACTAAGATACTGACGCTTGCTGCAGCCATCACTGTGACGTACCCACGAGTGCCAGGGAAATTCATCCAAGTGCCCTCCTTCGCAGGCCATCACAAAGCGCACAGGAACGACCCATACTTTCCGGCGGCCAGGCATGCGCTGAGTGCACTGCGCGCAGAAGAGGCCGGCATGACCAGACTCGTCTGACCACCACTTCGACTCGGCAAGTCGGCTGCAGTGCGGACACTGCAACCAGTTTGGGAAGCGTACCGCGACGAGTGCTTTGCGAACGGAATGGTCGAATTCCTTTACCGCTACCGGCGGCAGCCTAAACCCTTGGACGCCAAGCTTCTTCTGAAGTCGCGCCTCAAGGATGGTCTGCTGGTTGCGCATCCCTGCTGGAGGGAAATGGTTGTCCCACTCTTCAAGGCCAGCAGCGACTGCCGATATCGGTGCATCACCTGCGCGGAAGTCGACAACGGCCCCAGGACCAAAGAGCAATGCAGCGGCACTACGACGTAGCTCTCCAAGTTCATTGCGTGACATTAGTCTTCCTCAAACGCGGAACAAGGCGAAACGGGGTGGCGGGCTCGACTCCCCGCATTGAATTTGGTGTAGGCCAAGACTGACCAACTCCTCGACCGATTGCTCGGTTAGCGGCCGCTTCCTCTGCACTCTGCATCAAAGCGGACTTTCTTGAGCCACTCACCTTCCAATAGACTTCAGGGGCGCGACGAATCCAAGCATCAAGTCGGCTGTTGAGTTCTTTACTAACATCAACCTCCCCATCGTCAACTCTCGCTGCCCTTTGAGCTATTAGGTCAATTAACTGGCGCGCCCTTGATATTGATTCATCTGACCAAACGGGATTGTCAAGCATCTCGGGAATGAGATGCCTCACCACCGCGACGAGAACCGCGTGGAGTGCACGATCACGGGCGCGGGAGGCAAACGGAGTTGCGCTAGTTGCCTCAACAAATCTGTAGAGCATTGAGTGCCAAGTACTAAACGTCTCGTAATGAGACCTGTCGCGAGGCTTAGCGTTATTGAGCAATGCCACGACCAATCCCTCGACATTGCCACGGCCTACGCGACTAGTTGCCTGAATGTATTCCGCCATCGTCTTTGGCTGACCGTTCACAAGCATAAGGCCGAGACGTGGGATATCGACCCCTACACTAACCATGTTAGACGCGAGAACAACATCCACGGCGCCAGGTTGCCCAACCGGCACGCTGAGCTTGTCCAGCATGTCCCGAATTTCAGCCTGACTGCGGCGCGAAGTCAGCTCTTCAATCTCCGAAAGCTTTCTAGGAACGCTTCCGCTGCGCCCTGCCAGAATTTCGAGGGTACCGGCAACGTCATCCTGCATCAGAACGAGAGCGCCACCTAATTCGCGAAGCGAGTTGAAGTATCCGAGCAGGGTCCAATACGGGTCACGCTCGTCCTCTTTGAGTGTATGAAGGGACGCATGCAAAAGGGAGGCCGCAACCGCTTGAAGTGTGAACTTTGCCGAACGACCGGCCGTTGTAATGCCAACATACTTGCGCCCAGCAAGCGACCTATCAAAGACTGCAAATCCAGAATCATCCGCATCCAAGCCAGGCGGAGGGAACTGACAGGTAGTTCGATCGAACAACGCCCTAACCTGCTCTCGCGCACGGCGAATGGTAGCAGTCGATCCCACAATCTTGGGGGAACTTCCGCCAGACGAAAGTATGATATCGATCGCAGTCTCGTAGAGTCCCGTCAAAGTGCCTAGCGGGCCTGCGATCAGGTGCAGCTCATCCTGAAGAATCAGTTGTGGCTGCATAGGAGTGCCTACTCCGAACAGAGCGTGAGATTCTGGCTTTCGGACGATCTGGGCGAACTTATCGACCGTGCCGAGCAACATTGTGGGGCGATTCTCATATATGTCTTCGTCCACGGAGAACACTGGCAACGGCGCACTGGATAGATCGCAGGCAGCTGTCCGACACTCTATCGTCACCGGTTCAGTGGCCTTTCGCTGAGTGTAGTCGAGACTCGACCCACAGCAAGGGCACTTAGTAAGCTGGCGGGGGGAAGACTTGTACGGGTCCCCACGGTTGTCGAAGGCATCCTTGCGCGTGTTCGGAGTTGCATCCCCCCCAACCCACAACCCGAGCGAGAAGGGCGACGTTCCCAGGCTGGCCTTTGCGCTCGGGCCTATGACTCCGCGGCGTATCGCCTCGCAAGCACAGATTGTGGCCGCGGCTCTCACAAACTGCTGTGTGGTGAGTAGGCGAAGCGTATAGCGCATGATGCAAGCGACACCATTGCCATCTTCAGGCGTCTCACCAACCAAGCGCCGGTGAAACGCGACCATCGCAACGAGACCAAGGTAGGCCTCGGTCTTACCTCCACCTGTTGGAAACCAGAGGAGGTCCATTACGGATCGGTCCGGATGCAGCGGATCCAGGGTGGATTCCATTGATAGGAGGAGAAAACCAAGCTGAAATGGGCGCCAAATCAATGACTTGCCAATCCACTTGCGCTGGGTCTCCATTGCCAAGTTCGCAAGCCTAAATGCCTCCGCCATGGCAAAGTCTGTCCTCAGGCGCTCCACACCGCATCGCATGCGTCCAAGTACCCTCGCAACCTCGTCTAGGTGGGCAACCGCGGTATTGGTCAGCGTTTGCGGCAGATCTGGAAGCTCATTCCTTTGACTGCTGAGCCACGCATCATAAGCGTCACAGAGAGCGCCTAGATGTAGAGATAGTTCAGCGCTATTGCTCTCAGCAAGTTTAGCCGCTGAGAGCGCACCGCTCTTGGCAAGGCCAGCGAAGTGATGAGAACCGTCTGGACTGATCGATAGGCTCGTTGCCTCAGGAATCCAGGCCGTTCGCACAGCTACAATGTCGTCCGCGCTCTCACCCGTGTCCCACTGAGCCGAGCATGTGTGGCCAGTTGCGTACTCCCGTGACCTTCTAAAGAGAAGAGAGTTTGAGCGGTCGTCGTCGTCTAGTGCGGCCTTCTTGCTTGGGCGTGAGATCAGCTGGGTACCATCCAGGGCTTTTATGACAAGCCCGGTCTGGAACAGCGTGGCCATCTCGATAGACTCGCGCCCCCTTTCCGGCGTTGCTCCGTTTACCAGCGTAACTGTCACGAGCAGCCCTGCCTCGAATGCAAGCACTCGGACGTTCAACCGTACACCCTGAACACCAAAGTCATCTAGACGAACATCCGAGCTCCCCGGCGTTAGCTCAAGTTCAATCGGTGGCACTGAAGCGGGATACCGCACCCACCCACCGTTCTCGTCGTGGCGAGGCTCATAACGACCGTAAGTCACATGAGCAAGTACTCTCGGCGGCGCAGCGTCCTGCGAACAGCACGCAAAGGAGATGCCCGCCGCGGATGGGCGGCGCATCTGCGCAGCTGGTGGCTGAGATGCTTCATCGGTTTCGTCATTCGATTCTCCTCCGCCAGCGATAGCTAGACGTTCGTCCTGATCCGGCGGCAGCGCGGTGTTCTGCGGCCACAGAATTCCAGTTAGATAGACATCAGATGGCTTCGCATCTATCGATTCATTGATATCGAACGGGCCAATCAGGTTTACTTCAAGCAAATCGATGATCTTTTCGCGAGCAGCCATTACAGGGACCTCGGTTTAGTGACCGACAGAGCCGACAGAAGTGGGCAGAAGAGGAAGCCGCTTGATCTCCAAGGCTCCAGCAACTGATCGGCCTGGGGGCTGTCCGGGCCGACTACCATGGTTCTTAAGCCAATCGATCGACCATGTCCGAACCAATTGATCCTCTTGTTGATAAGACTGGCAAGGTCCATCATTTCAGCTCGGAAACGCTCACTCATGCCAGCGAGACGCTGATCACCGTCGCTTAGGGAGAATTTCCAGCCCAGGCTCTCCTCCGCGCGTAAGACCAGACCTTGGCGCATAGGCGTAGAGAACCATGCCTGCTGCGCCGCGAGTGCTCCTTCCTGGCCTTTAAAATAGCGGCGCCCGACAAGGCCGGAAGGCTCGATGTCCAAAGGCCTCCCAACTTCGACCTGGAGACGTGTGCCTGCGCGCCGCCACGCTCTTCCATTCAGATTGCTTCCGCCATACGAGCGCATCTTACCTACCAATAGCTGCTCGCGAGCTCGAGTCGCACCGACGAACAGTACCCGCAACTCCTCGCCAGATTCGTCGGGACCAATTGGGTCCTGAACGAACAAGCGTACGATGTCTGACTCGCGGCCTTTGTTGGCATGTATAGTTCCCAAGATCGGACCCGCAGTTCCAAATTCTGCTGTGCAGAACGGCATCGGCGGAGTGCTCCGGGAGAGTGTCTTCCGAAGGAGATGGAGATCAATGATCGAAGCGGATTCTCCAGCCACCTCTGAGCACCTACTCCACGCCTGTTCGCAGTTGTGGGGCGCCTGGATATCACGATCGCTCCAGCGCTTTTCGAACTCATCCCTCGATATACGTCGAGGCATATAGTCCCAGAACATCTGCCCTACCCAAGCACGCACGCAGACGGGCATACCAGATAGCCGCAGACGGTGTGGCGACAGTCCTGCTCGACTTGAGGCAAGCAGTACGTCGAACCTGTTACGCAACAGTACAAGCGAATTTGCGGGGAGCTGAGCTACATCGAGATCTCGCACATCTCCCGCGTCTCCATGCGCGAGCCGTGCGACCTCTGCGCGCACGTAGTTTGCCATGTCCGGCCGAGCCCCGACGAGTAGTTCTCGCCGTAGGGAAGTAAAGATCGTGATAAGTTGAGGGTCGGAGGTTCGGTGGACTTGCGTCATGGAAACTTGGCGAAAACCCCGAGCTGTAAGCGCGTCGATGAAATTAGCACTCGGACTCTCGATGCCAGCTTCCAAAAACCCGTAAATTGCTTGAGCACGGTCCGCGAACACTGTAACGCCGCTTTCTGGCTCAAGCGCGTCAATCAATGCAAGAAGAAGTTCGGCGCGAGCGCCGACGATGTCCTGCGCCTCATCCACTATCAAGTGCTCAATACGCGCCACGTCATCAGCCACGTCGCTATCGTCAACGATCAACCGATGCGCGGCTGCAATATTGTCTTCATAGCTGCCGGTGAGATTCGATTGCTGGGAGAATCCAGAATTCGTTCTCCAAGCAAGGGCGTCGAGGGTGATGACCTTGACGCCTGCAGCATCCGCTGGATCCTTAAGCGCTCGCTCAATGCGATGCCGCATCTCCACCACAGCCGTCCGGGTAAAGCTGACCAGGCAAATCTTAGTTGCTGGCACCCCATCGTTGACCATGGAAGCAACCCTAGCGCATGCTGCATGCGTCTTTCCCGTCCCCGGTCCCGCGTCCACGATCAGCCGCGCCTCCCACGGCTCGGCAATAGGGTCGCCTGACCATGTTAGAAGCTCTTCAGCTGCGACCCGGTCTTCCGAGGGCGCTGGCTTCGGAGGAGTGGCTCCAACCACGGTAGACTGGCGGACGCCGTCAGCGTTGAGGCCGCGGGGAGTTGCTCCAGTCCGGACCGGCTCCGCTTTCGCCGGTCCAATGGTGACGAGCGGGCCTATTTCTATTGAATCTTTGACCAGAAGCCAGAGCTGCTTTTTGTAAGTAACGGCCGGCCTACCGTCCAGCTCTCGCAGTGGACGAATAATGGTTGCAACGACCTTTCCATTGTACCGAACGCGGACCTCCATTTCCCCCGACATGCGAATACGCGCCTCCCTGATCACGTTCTGAAGAGGATACCGCGTTCTGTGATGGATGCCACTATTACTCAGTCTCTTTCTTAGGCTCTAATCGGGCGGGTCGAGTCCGCACATCTGCTGCCTTGCCCCACTAGGTCCATGTCCATACTTGCAACGCACTGTTGGACGAGTAATGCCTGCGTTCCTGGAGGCCTCACCGAAGAGGCGTACAGCCCCCCCCCCTCTGCGGGCACCCCGCCCCCGCCCACTGAAAGTGATGCCGTAGAGCCACAGATATGCCGGGGATTTGACACCTTAATCGCTTGCCGGGCGAGAGTGCCGCGTGGACAGCCAAGACTCAAATGCTTTCCCCCGACGGTGGCCAGGATCCCGTTGGAGACACTCGTCTTCCACCGGACCCCGCCCGACAAAGTGACCGCAGGCACTGGATATTAGGACGGTCCCGAATCAGAATACGAGGTTGTACCTTCCACGCCTGAAAAGTGCCGATAGATGAAAAGTGTCATCGATGAGAAGTTGGAGCGGATGGCCAGTGGCAGCGCGCCCAGGGTCCTCGACCTTTTTTCTGGATGCGGCGGAATCTCTCTTGGATTTCATCGAGCGGGCTTTCATGTACAGGGCGCCGTCGAAATGGACCCGGACGCGGCACGGTCGCACGGGGCCAACTTCCATGCAAAGAATCCAGCTCATAGCCGCTCAGTTGACATCACAGCGACCTCTCCACAAGGACTGGCAGACCTGCTGGAATTGGGTGATATGCAAAGGTGCGTTGACGTAATCACGGGCGGCCCGCCCTGCCAAGCTTTCGCCCGCGTCGGCCGATCGAAGCTACGCGAGGTTGATTCACACCCCCAAGCTTTTATTCACGACCCTCGGGCTCAACTCTTTCGACGCTACCTTGCTTATGTTGAGGCCTTCATGCCAATTGCTGTCCTCATGGAGAACGTTCCCGACATACTTAATCATGGCGGTCACAACGTGGCAGAGGAAGTTTGTGAAAGCTTGTCTGCCCTAGGCTACACGCCCCGCTACACCCTCGTGAATGTGGCGCTGTATGGCGTGCCGCAGATGAGGGAGCGCATGTTTCTCATTGCATACCGAAATGAGCTTGACACTATTCCGGACTTTCCTCTTCCCACACACTTCATCGACCTCCCCCCCGGATACCACGGGTCTAGAAATGTCGCACTTAAGGCGCTGCGAGCGATGCCGTCACCGTCGAGGTTTTACGTAGATCCGCCAGGAAACGCAGATGCAACCTCACCCGCGGTGACAGCTGGGCAAGCTCTCAATGATCTCCAACCCATTAATCCACAGAAACTGATCCAGGAAGGCAAGCTAGGAAGGCGCAAGGCGGACTTGACCACGCTTGCGAGGTATCGCGGACAGGGCTCATCTGATTACCAACATCAGATGCGGGGCTGGCCAGGCTTCGAGGCATCGGAGACAGGCGTAACTTCCCACGTGATTCGCTACCTTCCCAGAGACTATCGGATTTTCTCGAGGATGCGACAAGGGGACCAGTATCCTCAGGCACATGCACTTTCCGAGACCATCTTCAGGGAGGAGTTGGTTCGTCGTCGCATCCACGGAGAGGCCATCAAAGAAGGGTCGCGGGAGTACACTGCCCTGTATGCGTCCATTGTCCCGCCGTACGATCCCACTAAGTTCCCCAATAAATGGCGGAAGATGTGGCGTGACAAGCCCGCCCGCACTCTGATGGCCCATCTTGGAAAGGATAGCTACAGCCATATACACTATTCACAGGGGCGAACGATCTCGGTTCGTGAAGCTGCCCGTCTTCAGTCCTTTCCTGATGGATTCCAGTTTTGCGGAGCCATGAATGCCGCATTTAAGCAGATCGGAAATGCTGTCCCGCCTCTCATGGCGTATCAGATCGCGCGCACCATGAAGTCGCGGCTAGTCGGCCACGGGGTTGAAGAGCAAGCCCTGGATTCGTAGCTGGTAGCGCCTGGACCGCGCCGTGAGATCGAGTACGTCATAGATTGTCGGAATTGACGCCAGGCGAATACAATTGGCTATGAGCCAAGAACCCCTGCCTAGCGGGCCTGACGAGCTTGACAGCACTTTCGCCCCCCCCAGTGCGCTTCGCTCCACATCACTGACGGTTGACTTAGTCTATAAGGGTGGTCGCAGAGGGAACGCCGGCGATGACCCATTGGGCCCCATGCTCGGAGTGAGCAATCAGGGCGGCTTCAGGCACCTTGGACGGCGAGAGCGTCCGAAACTCATCGTGCTAACCACAACGATGAATGAATTGGACTGGCCGGACTCATTGGATCTCGAGACCGGCGTCCTGACATATTTTGGGGACAATCGTAAGCCCGGTCAGGAGCTTCATCAGACCCGACGCTGGGGAAATGGGATGCTGAGAGATGCTTTCGCACGAAGCCAGGATGACTGCTTGCGCAGAGAGGTGCCTCCAATCTTAGTGTTTCGCAACACAGGCACTTACAGGGACGTAGTATTCGTTGGCTTAGCTGTTCCAGGTGCTCTTGGCGTGCGGCCTACTGAGAGCTTGGTTGCGACTTGGCATCAGTATGGCGGGCGGCGTTTTCAGAATTACAGAGCACTCTTGACGATCCTTGACGCAGGCACCATCAGCCGAGACTGGATAACGGACATTTATCGCGGCACGCCGCATACGCAGAATGCACCTGCCACTTGGGTGTCTTGGGTTGCGCATGGCAGATATGCTCCGCTTAGGGCGCAAACCACTCAGAAGTATAGAAGCAAGGCGGATCAGATACCCACCACGGCCGATGATCTTCGAATTATCGGCACCCTGTCGGATTACTACAGGCTTGATCCTATTGCGTTTGAGAGATGCGCCGCTCGGATCACTCGAATACTACTGCCCAACACAACATCTCTTGACGTAACCCGGCCGTCCAGAGACGGCGGACGCGACGCCGTCGGACGCTACCGGATCGGACCGTATGGATCTCGGGTAGAGGTTGACTTTGCGATGGAAGCGAAGTGTTACTCGCTAGATAACGCGGTGGGCATTAGACAAACTTCAAGACTCATCTCTAGATTGCGGCACCGTCAGTTTGGCATACTTATCACAACATCCTACGTTAACAGCCAAGCCTACCAAGAGATTGTGGACGACAACCATCCAGTTCTAATCGTGTCAGCCATCGACATTGTTAACGCATTGAAGTCGAGCGGAATAGCAAATCCAGTCGATCTTCTTGATTGGCTGAATTCGGACGATGGGAGTGTCCTCGCTTGACCATAGGATCCGCAAAGTACGAGGCAGCTGCTCGAGACTCACCGATTTTCAACCTGCGGAGCACTAGAGCAGATCTCTCGGTTGCTACTGATGTTCAATATGAGTAGAGATCCAACAGAGGCGACCAAAGCCGCCTGTCTTTTGATCTAAAGGGCATCCCCAGACGCCCAGACAAAACCTGCCATTCCAGGCTCAGCCTGTTGAGGTCGTCAACTTGATTCTGTCTCCGGATTCAAAGCGATCTCCTGGTACTTCCTATCGGATCGGAGAAACGCGCTTAGGTCAGCTAGGCTGCGGTCGGGGGTGCGTCTAAGTGCGCACTCCCAGACAATTGCAACGCGCCAACCCTGTTCAGTTATTTGCCTAGTAGCGGACTCGTCCCGCAGGCGATTAGCCGAGAATTTCGCAGTCCAGAATTCTCTACGCGTTGAGGGGATAGTGGCGTAGCGACAGTGCGCGTGTGCGTGCCAAAAGCACCCGTGCACGAATACTACAGCGCGATACTTTGGAAGTACCAGATCTGGTCGTCCGGGAAGATCTCGCCTATGGAGTGAGTACCTGAAGCCTTGGCCGTGCAGGTACCGCCGGACTCGAACCTCTGGCTTCGTGTTCTTGCCCCTTATCCCGGACATCATCCTCGATCGAATCACGGGGCTGACCACATCAATCATCAGGGACCTCAAGGACCTGAACTGTCTCGCCAACAGTGTCCCCGCGAGCCGATGAAGATGATGCGATCAGTTCCGGAGCTTAGCCAAGCGCCCCCGGACATCGCCCGTGAGGCTTTCCACTAGGAAAACCCGTGGCTTGCAGATAGTTCTCCGCACACTATCTGCAGGTTTAGCTCAGACGAATGGCGCGCCATGTCCGTTCAGCTTCATGCAACAGCCGGATCGACTGCGCCGTTAGCATGGAGCACCTGCGCGGGAAGATCTTTCGCGAACCACTTTGCGTAAGCCTCAGGGTCATAGAAGGAAGCAGACTCGACCTCCTTTATGCTGATGACCTTGATCCAGTCTTGAATGTCGAAGTCCTTCCTTCCTTGGAATCCGGCAACCACCTCAGCTGCCTCTGCGCGCTGCACATCAAGCAGCCTGCGGGTGCGGCGCAGGAACTTCTCCACAATCGCCGAGCTACGCTGAGGTCCGATCAACCCCGAAGACAGACGTGCGAAGTTCTGGTCAAAAAGCCGGATGTTCTCTTCGAGCGTGTACAGCCGTTGGCGTGCGATCCAGAGCTCGATAACCGGATACTCGGTTCGCGCTTCGCCCATCCGCAAGCTGTCCTTGTCGCGATAAGCGGAGAACGAGGGAAGGATCTCAATGCAGGCATCTGCTGCGTCAATGTTCGGTGGCGCCTCAAAGATCCGACCGCAGTAAATCTTCCTGGACTTGAGCGTCAACATCACAAGAGTCTGGTTGTCCGCAGCCCGCCGGAACAGCTGTGCCATCGGGCTTCCATGGGCGTCCGTCAAGCGATCATAGACTCGCTGCGCCCTGTTCCTGGGCTCGCCCTTCAGGTGCTGCTGCCTTTCTTTTGCGCCGCGAACGATCCGCACGGAAAACAGATTAAGGAATGACGCGAGTGCAGCCGAACCAATGAGCGCAAGTATCAACCGAAATGCGTATGGCACTGGTATCGATTGATTTACAAACTGGGCGAGCCGCAACGGCCAAGAGTCTGTAGGCAAGAATGGCTTCAGTCCCGATACGACAAGGAAGACCAATGCGCCCAGGAGAATGCCAGACCCCGCCGACATGAAGAACAACTTTTGACCCTCCGCCCGGCTAGAGAAGTACCGAACGGGATGGAAGATCAGGTTGAAGATGAAACCGCTGATTACAAGAACCAGCACCGCGATGGCCGAGCTTCCTGCTCCCACGACAGATCTCCTTACTTCAGCCGTTGCCTCAGCTTCTCGATGGCGCGCCTGCCTTCCACTTCGCTGATCACGACACGGTCGGGGTTGACCCTCAGCGCTCCGTTGAAACTTTGAACGGTCTGGCGCGACTGAAGCTCCCGCATCACCTCTCCGGCGAAGTCACGCAGATCACTTTTGATCTTTCGCGTACCTGTAGACATACATGCTCCTTCAGTAGGTAGGCCCATCACGCAGGGGCAGTGTATGCCCCTGCGTTCTCGCCACTTGAGACGCCTATCGCAGGATAGGCAAACTCAATCAAACCCCAACAGGATTAGCCTTCTCAGGATCAATCTTGTACTGCTTGATAGCCCGGGCCACATCCTTCCCGGTCATCTTCCCGTCCTTGGCCAGTGCCGCAATCGCGGCATGCGCGATGTAGTACCGGTCCACTTCAAAGAAGCGACGCAGGTTCGCACGGGTATCCGAACGGCCGAAGCCATCGGTGCCCAGCACGGTGAAGGTGGCCGGCACGAACGCGCGGATCTGGTCCGCATACGCACGCACATAGTCGGTAGCGGCAATCACCGGGCCCTGGCGGTCTTCCAGCAGCTCGGTCACATACGCCTTGCGCTGGGTTTCTTCCGGGTGCAGGCGGTTCCAACGTTCGGCGTCGAAACCATCGCGGCGCAGTTCGTTGTAGCTGGGGCAGCTCCAGATGTCGGCGGTGACGCCGAAGTCCTTCTCCAGCAGCGCGGCCGCTTCAATGGCTTCGCGCAGGATGGTGCCCGAACCCATCAGCTGCACGCGCAGCTCGTTCTTCTTCGGCTTGCCGGCGTCGGTGAGCAGGTACATGCCCTTGACGATGCCTTCGGCCGCACCTTCCGGCATTTCCGGGTGGGTGTAGTTTTCGTTCATCAGGGTCAGGTAGTAGTACTCGTCTACCTGGTCTTCCATCATCCGCTTGGTGCCGTGCTGCAGGATGACCGTGACTTCGAAGCCGAAGGTGGGGTCGTAGCTGCGCACGTTCGGGATGCCACCAGCAGCCAGATGGCTGTGGCCATCTTCGTGCTGCAGGCCTTCACCGTTCAGCGTGGTGCGGCCGGCGGTGCCGCCGAGCAGGAAGCCGCGGGTACGCATGTCGGCGGCCTGCCAGGCAATGTCGCCCACGCGCTGGAAGCCGAACATGCTGTAGTAGATGTAGAACGGCAGCATCGGCACGTTGGAGACCGAGTAGCTGGTACCAGCGGCCATCCAGGAGCTGATGGCGCCCGGCTCGCTGATGCCCTGCTGCAGCACCTGGCCGCTCTGGTCTTCGCGGTAGAACATGAGCTGGTCGGCGTCGACCGGCTTGTACTTCTGGCCGAACGGCGCGTAGATGCCGATCTGGCGGAACAGGCCTTCCATGCCGAAGGTACGGGCTTCGTCGGCCACGATCGGCACGATGTGCGGGCCCAGTTCCTTGTCGCGCAGGGTGATGTTCAGGCTCTGCACGAAGGCCATGGTGGTGGAGTAGCTGCGCTCGCCGCTGCTCTTGAGCAGGCGTTCGTAGGTTTCCAGCTTCGGTGCGTTGAAGCTCTTGGTGGCCTTGCGGCGGCGCTGCGGCAGGTAGCCGCCCAGTGCGGCGCGACGCTCCTGCAGGTACTTCACTTCCGGCGAATCCGGGCCCGGGTGGTAGAACGGCACCTGGCCATCGGCCAGCTGCGCGTCGGTCACCGGAATGTTGAAGCGGTCGCGGAAGTGCTTGACCGCTTCGTCGTCCAGCTTCTTGGTCTGGTGGGTCGGGTTGAGCGCTTCACCAGCGCTGCCCATGCCGTAGCCCTTGACCGTCTTGGCCAGGATCACGGTCGGCATGCCCTTGGTGTTCACGGCCTCGTGGTAGGCGGCGTACACCTTGTGCGGGTCGTGGCCACCACGGTTGAGGCGCCAGATGTCGTCGTCGGAAAGACCGGCCACCATGGCGGCGGTTTCCGGGTACTTGCCGAAGAAATGCTCGCGCGTGTACGCGCCGCCGAAGGCTTTGCAGTTCTGGTATTCGCCATCGACGGTTTCCATCATCAGCTTGCGCAGCACACCGTTGGTGTCCTTGGCCAGCAGGGCATCCCAGTAACCGCCCCACAGCAGCTTGATGACATTCCAGCCGCCGCCACGGAACACGCCTTCCAGTTCCTGGATGATCTTGCCGTTGCCGCGCACCGGGCCATCGAGGCGCTGCAGGTTGCAGTTCACCACGAAGATCAGGTTGTCCAGGCCTTCACGGCCGGCCAGGGCGATGGCGCCCAGGGTTTCCGGTTCGTCCGATTCGCCGTCGCCGATGAAGCACCACACCTTGCGGTCGCTCTTTTCGATCAGGCCACGGTTTTCCAGGTAACGCAGGAACTGCGCCTGGTAGATGGCGGCCAGCGGGCCCAGGCCCATGGAGACGGTGGGGGTCTGCCAGTAATCGGGCATCAGCCACGGATGCGGGTAGCTGGAAAGGCCACCGCCGTCGACTTCCATGCGGAACTTGTCCAGCTGCTGCTCGTCGATGCGGCCTTCGAGGAACGAACGCGCATAGATGCCCGGGGCGCTGTGGCCCTGGATGAAGAGCAGGTCGCCGGGGTGGTTGTCGCTGGGGGCGCGCCAGAAGTGGTTGAAGCCCACGTCGTACAGCGTGGCACCGGAGGCGAAGCTGGCGATGTGGCCGCCCAGGTCGCCCGGCTTGCGGTTGGCGCGCACCACGGTGGCCATGGCGTTCCAACGGATGATGGAACGAATGCGCCATTCCAGTTCGGCGTTGCCCGGGCTCTTGGCCTCCAGGGTCGGCGCGATGGTGTTCACGTACTCGGTGGTGGGAGAGAACGGCAGGTAAGCACCCGAACGACGGGTCAGTTCCACCATGCCTTCCAACAGTTGATGCGCGCGCTCAGGGCCCTCGACATCAATAACGGCCTTCAGCGACTCGATCCATTCCTGGGTTTCCACAGGATTCGGGTCGTTGTTCAGCACCTCGTTCAACCAGTTCATTAGCGCTCCCATGACCGCACGCACGCGCGCGACTGTTTTAGATTTCTAGCCGCAAAGTGTAGCGCACCAATGGGTTTGCTTACTTCGCTACGGGTGCGTATGGAGGTGCTGCGGTTGTGTCTTGGGGACATGGGGCGACAGTGGAGCGTGGTGTTGCGAGGGTTCCACGGGGGGCTTCAGGTTGGTGCGTGGGCGGTTTTTGGGCGGCTGCGTTGGCTAGCGCTGTCATTGGGGGCGTGGAACCTGCGGAGTGTTCTACCTGGGGGACGAACCGTTGTGGTGGCGGCGGACCGGTTGGAACGAGGCCATGCCTGGGTGGGCGCGGTCCTTTCGGGGGCAATGGTTGCTGAACGTGTGCGCAGTCACGCATGGCGTGACCCTACACGGGTGGTCTTTTTCGATATATCGTTATCGCACTTCATTCGATATATCGAAATGACCGCTCCCCGTGATCTGGATGGGCCTGCCCGTCCACTGACTTCCCGCCCGCTGAGCCGCGGCGACCTGCGCCTGCTGGTGCTGTCGCTGCTGGCGGCGCAGCCGCGCCATGGCTATGAGCTGATCCAGTGCATCAGTGAGATGTTCGTGCGGGTGTACACGCCCAGCGCGGGCTCGATCTACCCGGTGCTGGCGCAGTTCGAGGCCGCCGGCTGGGTGAGTGCGCTGGAAGAGGCCGGGCGCAAGCGCTACCAGCTCACTGCTCTGGGCCAGGCCGAGCTGGCCGCCCAGCGCGAGGAGGTGGATGCGGCGCTGCACCGGGTGCGCCACAGCGCGCGCGCGATCGCCAAGGCCAACCTGCCGCCGGTGGTGCGCGATGCGATGCGCGAGCTGAAGCAGGCATTGGGCCTGCATCACGCGCGGTGGCAGGACGACAACGCGGTGGCGGTGGCCCAGGCGCTGCGTGAGGCCGCCGCGCATATCCGCGCGCAGGGCCGCTGAAGCGTTCTTCCCCTTATTCGACCCCGCCCGCGTTTCGCCAGCCAGGTCTTTCCCCCTACGCCGCTGCGGCGGCTTTGAAACAGGTACATCGCCATGGCTCTGCATGAAAACAAGTTGGTGCGCCACACCGTGAAGTTCCGCCCGCTGCAGGTGCTGCGCACCGAGGAAATCAGCCCGTGCATGCGCCGGGTGATCGTGGGCGGTGAGGCGCTGGAGGGCTTTGCGTCGCCCTCGCCGGATGACCACGTGAAGCTGTTCTTCCCGAATGCGGAAGGCCAGTTCGTGGTGCCCACCATGACCCCGGAAGGCCCGCGCTACCCGGAAGGCCAGGAGCCCTCGCCCGCCCGCGATTACACGCCGCGCTGGTGGGACCTGGAGGCCAACGAACTGGCCATCGACTTCGTGATGCACGGCGATGGCGTTGCCTCGCGCTGGGCGGCCAATGCCATGGCCGGCGATGCGATTGCGGTGGGTGGGCCGCGTGGCTCGCATATCACCGCCGATGACTTCGATACCTATGTGCTGTTTGGCGATGAGACCGCGCTGCCGGCCATTGGCCGCTGGCTGGAGACGCTGCCGGAAGGCGCGCGGGCGGATGTGTATATCGAAATTCCGGAAGCGGATGACCGCCAGGAGCTGCCGGAGGATGAACGCATCCGGGTGTCTTGGCTCGAGCGCAACGGGTTTGATGCGGCCACCAGCACCCTGCTGGAGGACGTGCTGACCGATTTCGAGGAGCCGGAAGGCGATACGTTCTACTGGATCGCCACCGAATCGCGCCGGGCGCGGATGATGCGCAAGTACGTGGAGGGGCACCTGGGGGTGCCGAAGGATTGGATCCGCTCGAAGGGGTATTGGAAGGCGCATCCGGAGCACGAGGGGGATTGATTTCCCTGCGCCGCACGACCAACGGTCGTGCGCTACCGCGGGGCGTGCCACGTGGACACGCGAACGCGGCCCGGCCGGCGTCACGTGCATCCGCGAACCCCGCCCGGCGGGTGTGACGCGCCCCCCCGAACCCCGCCCGGCGGGTGTGACGTGCACCCGCGGACCACGCCCGGCCCTCCCCGGCGGCGGCATCCCCGGTAGGTCACGACCGTTGGTCGTGACCCCCGCCATGCGACAATCGCGTTTTGGGCCGGTGCCTTTCGATGCAAGCAGCTTCTCTTTCGGCACTGGCCGACCTGATCGCGCGCCTGGAGCGCGCCGATGCCACGCTGGACGCCACCCTGGCTGAAATCGCTCCGCAGGCCACCGTGCCGATGCGCGAGGCGGTGCTGCCGCTGGCCCGTGCCCAGCTGGCGCTGGTGCAGGCCAACGCCGATATCACCCTGGTGGCCGACGAGCTGCGCCGTTACCAGAAGTACGCGATGCCGGGTAAGCCGAGCCTGCAGATCGTGCAGCTGCGCAAGCAGCAGGGCGCGGTGAAGCAGACGGCGTTGATTGCCCGGCAGAATTTTGCCCAGGCCACGCACGCATTCCTGCGCGAGAGCGGGTTGACCGCCCCGGCACGCCGGCTGCCGACCGATTTCGCCACCGGTTGGCTGGCGAAGATCGCCACGGCGTAACCGCGTCGTTAACCTACGGTACGCACGGCGGTAGGGTCGCATCCCAATCGACTGCCGTGGAATTGCCCGCGTTCGATTGAGGCATGAACGTCGGCGTGGACGGCTTTTGCTTCGGTGCAGGTCATGCGTAACCGAACGTTGCACCGTTCCGTGCAGTCGTTTGGGAACCGACCCTACCAATGCAGCACCCCGTTGTTCATTACGCACAAACAAAAATCCCGCCTTTCGGCGGGATTTCTGCGTTCTACATCGTTACCGCTCAGGCAGCCGGCTTTTCGCCGGTGGCTTCGGTGGTGATGCGGATGTTCACTTCATCGCTCACGTTCGGGGCGTACGCGCCCACGCCGAAATCGCTGCGCTTGATGGTGGTGGTGGCGTCGAAGCCGGCGGCCGGAACCTTGGCCATCGGGTGCTCGCCGCCGGCGTTGACGGTCACATCCAGGGTCACCGGCTTGGTGATGTCCTTGATGGTCAGGTCGCCGGTCACGGTCAGCTTGTTGGTGCCAGCAGCTTCCACCTTGGTGCTCTTGAAGGTGGCGGCCGGGAACTTGGCGGCGTCGAAGAAGTCACCGCTCTTCAGGTGTTCGTCGAACTTGGCGGTGAAGCTGTTGAGGCCGGTCAGCGGCAGCTTCACTTCCACGGTGGACTTGGTCACGTCGGCGGCGTCGTACACCAGGGTGCCTTCGGCGCTGCCGAAGTGGGCGGTCGGGTGCGAGAAGCCGAAGTGGCTCCACTGGGCCAGCACGTCGGTGTGGCTCGGGTCGAGCTTGTAGGTGCCCGAGGCGATCTGGATGGCTTCAGCGGCCGGGGCGGCAGCAGCCGGGGCAGCGGTTTCGGCAGCCGGGGTGGTGGCAGCAGCCGGGGTCGCATCGGCGGCCGGGGCAGCGGTTTCTTCAGCCGGCTTGGAGCAGGCGGCGATGGCCAGGGTCAGGGCCAGCGGCAGGAGCAGTTTGCGGGTCACGGTCATGTCGGTTCTCTCTCGAATTCGTAGGGAAAAAGGGAAAAGTAAGGAAACAACCCGTCCGCACGGACGGGCCAGGGTCCGGCGGAAACGCTTATTCGATGCGGGCAGCTTCGTCGAAGGCCAGGCGAGGCAGCCGCGGGAACAGGCCCGAAGAATCACCGTACCCCAGATTGACCAGGAAATTCGACTTGATGGTGGTGCCCTTGAAGAAGGCTTCGTCCACCTTGGCCGGGTCGAAACCGCTCATCGGGCCGGCATCCAGGCCCAACGCGCGCGCGGCCAGGATCAGGTAGGCGCCCTGCAGGGTGCCGTTGCGGAAGGCCGATTCATGGCGGCCCTCACGCGGGCCGTCGAACCATGCCTTGGCATCGGTATGCGGGAACAGGTACGGCAGCTTTTCGTGGAAGTCTTCGTCGAAGGCGATGATCACGGTAACCGGGGCGGCCAGGGTCTTGTCGTGGTTGCCTTCGGACAGCGCCGGGGCGAGCTTGGCCTTGGCTTCGGGCGACTTCACGAACACGAAACGCGCCGGGCTGCCGTTGGCGGCCGTGGGGCCCCACTTCAGCAGTTCGTACAGCGCCTTCAGCTGGCTGTCTTCGACCGGCTTGTCGAGGAAAGCGTTCTGGGTACGGGCGGTACGGAACAACTGGTCAAGCGCAGCATCGTTGAGCACGTTGGACATGAAGCCTCCGGTAAAACACGTTGGACGAAGAGGGAATCCCGCACGCCGTGCGCTACCTTTACGGGGCACTGCGCGGTCGGCGAAGGCTGGCAGTGTAGAGTGTCGCGACTGTTGCAACACCCAGCCTGGCTGAAACGAATTAATGCCATACGTGAAACGATGGAGTCCGCCCTGGACGATCACTGACGGCCGTGCCGGCAATGTGCGGCAGGCAGTGGCCCTGGCCACGGCATTGAAGCTGGGGGTGCATCGCCCGCTGGTGCTGCTGCCGCGCGCGCCCTGGAAATGGGTGGCGCCGCGCTGGTTGCCGGGCATGGCCGGGGGCTATGGCGAGGCATTCGCGACATTGACTGCGCAACCGCCCGAGCTCGCGGTCGGCTGTGGCCGCCAGGCGGCCGGGGCGCTGCGCGAACTGCGCCGGCGCGGCAGCAAGGTGGTGCAGATCCTGGACCCACGGCTGGGCACGCGCCATTGGGACCTGCTGGTGGTGCCCGAACACGATGCCCTGCGCGGCAGCAACGTACTTACCCTGCTGGGCAGCCTGAACCCGGTGGACGACGACTGGCTCACGGTGGGCCGCGCGGCGTTTGCCTCCTTCGGCGACCTGCCCGGGCCGCGCACCGCGCTGCTGGTGGGTGGGCCCACCGCGCACGCGCCGTGGCATGAGCCGGACATGGTGAAGGTGTTCCAGCAGTTGGCCGAACAGCTGCGCGCCGAGGGCGGCAGCCTGCTGGCCACCACCTCGCGGCGTACGCCGCCGGCGCTGGTGGGTGCGCTGCGTAGCGCATTCGCCGATGTGCCCGGGGTGATCTGGGGCGATGGCGGTGACGGGGTGAACCCGTATGCGGGGCTGCTGGGCTGGGCCGACCGCATCGTGGTGTCGCCCGATTCGGTGAACCTGCTTTCTGAAGCGTGCGGTACGCGGCTGCCGGTGGCGGTGGCGCTGGAACAGCAGGCGCAGGGAAGGATGGTGCAGTTCCAGCAGGCGCTGCGCGCGCGTGGGCGGTTGCAGCAGCGCTGGTTGGATTGGGGGTATCCCGGGCCGATCGAGCCGCTGCGCGAGACCGGGCGGATTGCCGCGCAGGTGCGCGAGGCTTTGGGTATCCCGGCTTAACGGCGGTGGGAGGGCGGCTACCGATGCGGTGGCGATGCCGTTAGATTCGGGGTTCACCAGGGAAGGAGCGTGCGTATGCGCAGTGCTTTAGTGGCGTTGATGGTTGTCTTGATGCCGGGGTGTTCGAGCATGCCTGCCGGGCAGGATGCGGTGTCGTGGAGCTGCCACAAGGAGCTCACCGCGTATCGCAACCAGCCGCCGCGAACGGACGAGCAGAAGAAGGAGCGGTGGCCACCGGAGGATCAGCCTGCGCCGGTGAGCGAATCCTGCGCGCGGGAGTTGAGCCGCTGAGTGCGGCGATCATCGGACGGTGATCTGGTACCGCGATGACACCCATGGGGTGTCACACGTGGCCGCCAATACCGCATCGTCGACACCAACGGTAGCGCCGACTGTTAGTCGGCACACAGCCTGATGCCGCTATGATGCCGACGCGGCCCCGTACCGCTGGAGACTGAAACGCAATGGATCTGCCCTGCCCCGGATTGCCTGAGCACCCGCCATTGAAGCGCCTTGCGCTGCCGGCACTGCTGTGCGCGGCGTTGCTGCTGGCCGCGCCTGCGGCACAGGCGCAATCCCAACAGCCCGAATGCATGGAGCGCCACCCTACCCCGGCCGCGCTGGCGTCGATGTTCGATGTGGCACAGCGCGCCGATGAAACACTGGAAGCGCTCGACGACGTCGATGTGGTGATCATCGCGCGCGGCGGCCAGGACCTGAGCAGATACGGCCTGCGCCACAGCCACCTCGCCTTCGCGGTGCGCGAGGACGATGGCAGCTGGCGCGCGGTGCATCTGTTGAACCACTGCAAGTCGCCCGAGTCTTCGCTGTTCCATGAAGGGCTGAGCAACTTCATCGGCGAAACCGGCACGCATACCGATCTGCGCGTAGGCGTGCCCACGCCCGCGGTGCGCGCAACCTTGAAGGCCATGCTCACCGCACCGGGCATCCAGGCCAAGGCGCTGCACGAGCCGCATTACAGCGTGGTGGCCTACCCCTTCAGCGTTGAATACCAGAACTCCAACCAATGGGTATTGGAAGTGCTGGCGGCGGCAATGGCGCAATCGCGCGACGGCACGCTGCTGGTGCGCCGTGCGCAGGTGCAGGCGTGGCTGAAGGAACAGCACTACCAACCCAGCTCGCTGCACATCGGCGTGGGCAAGCGCTTGGGCGCGCGGTTCTTCTCGGCCAATGCGGCCACCACCGACCACCCGGCCAGTGAGCGCATTTCCGGCGATTACTCGGTGGTGACGGTGGAATCGGTGTTCGATTTCCTGCAGCAGCGCAAGGCGCTGGCGCAGGAACTGACCGTGGCGCATGTGCCGGTGGCCGGGATGGCGGCGCCGAAGCCGTAACGATTTTTCCCTTTGCAGAAGGAGTTGGCATGAAGCGTTATTCGATTCTGGCGGTGGCACTGAGCGTGGCCATTGCAGCACCGCAGGCCGGTGCGCAGAACTTCACCCCCAGCCAGCAGTCGGTGAGCTACGCGGCGATCAGCGCGTATGTGAGCATCGCGGTGGTCACGGCGCCGATCTGGCTGACGGCGGCGGGCTTCAAGGGCTCGGCCAAGGGTTCGGAGCGGCGCAGTGCGGCCAGGGACAAGGGCGCCGGCGCTGCCGGGGCGAAGGCGGGCCCGTTGCCGCCGCTCACCGTGGAAAAGGTGGAGCGCCAGGCTGACGGCGCCTACCAGGTGGCATTGAAGAACCCCGACGCCCCCACCGACCTGGCCGTGGTGCAGTGGCCTGCGCGCGACGACAACCCCGCGCAGGCGCTGAAAGCCGGCGATGTGTTGGCCTTCACGCCTACCGAGGCCGGTGCCGGCTGGATGGTGGCCGATGCCCAAGGCACGCAGCTGGCGTTCCTGCCCACCACCGATGCGGCGGCCAGCAACCTGAGCGAACGCTGGTGATTGAACCGGCCCGGGGTGGCTGCGGCCGCCCTGAGCCGGGATAATTCGCCGCTTCCCTGTCTGCCCCTGGTTCGCCATGACCGCGCGCCCTGCCATCGTGTTTGCCCCGTTGACCCTGCGCTCGCTGCTGCTGGCGGTGTTGGCCATGGGCGCGGTGGTGCTGGGTTCGAACGTGCTGGTGCAGTACCCGATCAACGATTGGCTGACCTGGGGCGCTTTCAGCTACCCGGTGGCGTTCCTGGTGAGCAACCTGATCAACCGCGGGTTTGGCCCGGCGGCGGCACGGCGGGTGGCGTGGGCGGGGTTTGCGCTGGCGGTGCTGTTGTCGATCTGGATTGCGACCCCGCGCATTGCGGTGGCCTCGTGCCTGGCGTTCATTGCCGCGCAGTTGCTGGATATCACCGTGTTCGACCGGCTGCGCCGGGGGCACTGGTGGCGCGCGCCGATGGTGGCGACCACGTGCAGTGCGACGTTGGATACGACGATTTTCTGGAGCATCGCGTTCGCCGGTTCGAGCCTGCCGTGGGTGAGCTGGGCCGCGGGCGACCTGGCGGTGAAGCTGGCGATTGGTGTGTTCCTGCTGGCGCCGTTCCGCGCGTTGCTGTGGAAGATGGCGCCGCGCACGGCGTAGGGTCGCATCCCAATCGACCGCCGTTAGGTTGCCCGCGTACGGTTGGGCATGAACATCGGCGGGGACGGCGTTTGTTTTTTCCCGGGGTCATGCGTTACCGAACGTTGCACCGATACGTGCAGTCGTTTGGGAACCGACCCTACCAGTGCATGTATCCCGATTGCAGGCAATGCCGCATTGCCCGCGCTTCGGCGGTAGGGTCGCATCCCTATCGACCGCCGTTACGTTGCCCGCGTTCGGTTGCGGCATGAACATCGGCGGGGACGGCGTTTGTTTTTTCCCGGGGTCATGCGTTACCGAACGTTGCACCGATACGTGTAGTCGTTTGGGAACCGACCCTACCAGTGCATGTATCCCGATTGCAGGCCATGCCGCATTGCCCGCGATAGTGCACGTATCCCGATTGCCGACCATGCGGCATTGCCCGCGATAGTGCACGTATCCCGTGCCGCATCGCCAGATTCGGCGGTAGGGTCGCATCCCTATCGACCGCCGTTACGTTGCCCGCGATCGGTTGCGGCATGAACATTGGCGGGGACGGCATTTGTTTTTGCCCGGGGTCATGCGTTACCGGTTGCGCCGGTATCGGCGAAGGGTAGCTCTGCTGCTTCGCAGGTGGCATTGATTACGCGTTGGGCTTCTTCCAACGCGGGGGTCAGGACCGCCAGGCGCGGCCTTCTGTCCAGCGTGCAGGCCAACCCTACGTCCAACAGCGCGGCGTGCGCTTCGTGCAGCGCGTCGCGCGTGCCGCCGGGCAGCCAGGCGATGCCCGCCAGCTGGTCGATCAGGCTGGGGGTGTCGCGCGGCTCCAGCACCTGTGGGTGCGTGCCGGCGCTGTCGAGCACGCCAGTCTGCAGCAGGAACTCCAGGTCCACGACGCCACCGGCGCCCTGCTTCAGATCCCAGCGCGCGGCGTCGCTGCGGTCCAGTTCGGTGCGCATGCGCCCGCGCATTTTCACCACGTCGGCGTACAGCACCTCGCGCTCGCGCGGGCGCGCCAGCGTGGTGGCACGGATCCGTTCGAAATCGGCCAGCAGGCTGGCGTCACCGGCGATGCCCCGCGCGCGAACCAAGGCCTGGTGTTCCCAGGTCCACGCGCGCTCGCGCTGGTACTCGGTGTAGCTGGCCAGCGAGGACACCAGCGAGCCCTTGCCGCCATCCGGGCGCAGGCGCACGTCGATGTCGTACAGGCGGCCGGCAGCGGTGACCGCGCCCAGCAGCGCCATCACCTTCTGCGCCAGGCGTGCGTACCAGCGGCCCGGGTCGAGCGGGCGGGCGCCATCGCTGCTGTCCTGGTCGGCCGGGTGGTCGTGCAGGAACACCAGGTCCAGGTCCGAGCCGAAGCCCAGTTCCAACCCGCCCAGGCTGCCGTAGCCGATGATGGCAAACCGCCCGCCCGGCACTTCACCGTGCGCGCGGCGCATGTCCGCATCGGCCATCGCCAACGCGGTGACCACCACCGCCTGCGCGAGCTGGGCGAGCTGGCGGGTGCTGTCCACGGCGCGCTGGCGGCCATCCAGCGTGGCCAGGGCCATGCGGAAGCTCAGCGCAAGCCGGGTTTCATTGAGCAGGCGCAGCGCGGCTTCGGGGTCGTCCACGGCCAGCGCGGCATCGCACTCGGCCTGCATGGCGACGGCATCAGGCATCGGGCCGGACACGCGCACGTCCAGCAGTTCGTCCAGCAGCAGCGGGTAGGCGGCGATGCGCTCGGCCAGCAGCGCGCTGCGGGCGAGTACGTCCACCAGCCTGGCCAGTGCGCTGGGCTGTTCGTCGAGCAGTGCGAGGTAGCTGGTGCGGCGCAGGATGGCCTGCAGCAGGCCCAGCACGCGCTTGAGCGCGGCGTCGGGCTGCGGCGAGCGCGTAGCGGCGTGCAGCAGCGCGGGCAGCACGCGGTCGAGGCGCGCGCGCGCGTTGTCGCTGAGCGACTTCACGCCGAGTGACTGGGCGAAGTCGCGCAGCGACTGGTCGGCGCCGTTGGGATCGTGGAAGCCGGCGGTGGCCAGCACCTCGGCATCGCCGCTGTCGGGCAGGCCGCGCCAGTAATTGGCCAGCGCATCGGGGGCGGCCTGGCCGGCGCGCGGGGCGAGCAGCGCGGCGAACTCGGTGCTGACCCGGTCGCGCTGCACATCGAGCGCGGCCAGCAGCGCGTCCCAGTCGGCGTAGCCCAGGCCGCAGGCGATGCGCAGGCGGTCGGTGGGGTCGGTGGGCAGCGCGTGGGTCTGGGCATCGCGCAGCATCTGCAGGCGGTTTTCCAGGCGGCGCAGGAAGCGGTAGGCGTGCAGCAGGTCTGCGCCATCCTCCGGCGCCATCTGCCCGCAGGCGACCAGGGCGGGCAGCGCATGCAGCAGGCGGCGCTCGCGCAGGCTGGCTTCGCGGCCACCGCGGATGAGCTGCAGGGCCTGGGACAGGAATTCGATTTCACGGATGCCGCCGGGGCCGCGCTTGATGTCGTCGAACATGTCGCGGCGCGAGACTTCGGCGGTGATGGCCGCCTTCATTTCGCGCAGGCCGTCGAGCGCGGTGAAGTCGAGGTAGCGGCGGTAGACGAACGGGCGCAGGGTCTGCAGCCAGGCTTCACCGGCGGCGATGTCGCCCGCCACGGCGCGCGCCTTGAGCCAGGCGTAGCGTTCCCAATCGCGGCCTTCGCGCTGGAAGTACTGGTCCATGCCGGCGAAGGACAGCGCTACGCGGCCGGCGCTGCCGAACGGGCGCAGGCGCAGGTCGACGCGGTGGCTGAAGCCGTCCACGGTGGTTTCATCGAGCAGGCGCGCCAGGCGCTGGCCGAGCCGGGCGAAGTATTCCTCGGCGGCGAGCGGGCGCGGGCCATCGGATTCGCCGCCCTGCGGGTAGGCGTAGACCAGGTCCACGTCGGAACTGAAATTGAGTTCGCCGCCCCCCAGCTTGCCGAGGCCGAACACCACCAGCTGCTGGGTGCTGCCATCGGCGGCGCGGACCACGCCGTGGCGGGTGGCGAATTCCTGTTCCAGCGCGGCCAGGGCCAGCGCCAGGCATTCCTCGGCCAGGCGGGTGGCACCGGCCAGGGTGGCGGGCACGTCGTCGAGGCCTTCGAGGTCGCGCCAGATCAGCCGGGTGGAGCAGGCGGTGCGGTAGCGGCGCAGGCGCGCCGGCCAGTCGGCCGGCTGCTGGGGATCCAGTTCCGGGAGCGGCAGCGGCGGACAGTCGGTTTGGGTCAATTGCGACAGAAGCGCGGGCTGCCGGCACAGGGTGTCGAGGGCGAAGTCGCTGGTGATGGCGAGCAGGCGGAGCTTGGCGAGGACCGGTTCCGGCGGCGGCCAGTTGCCTGAGTCGTTCAGGCTGAGCGCAAGACGCGCAAGCGCGCGGTCGACAAGCGGGACAAGGGCGGCGGGAACGGCGTCGGCGGAAATCGGCATAAGGCGATTATGCATGGGGCCGCACGCGGCACCCGAATGGCACGGTGCGTGTGGGGGTCCGTGTATGCGGCGCGGGCGTAGGGTCGGTTCCCAAACGACCGCCGATAACGGGTCAACGCCCGGTGACGCATTACCGTTGGACAACGTAAACGCCTTCCCCGCCGGAGGTCATGCCCCATCGAACGCGGGCGGCGCCACGGCAGTCGATTGGGATGCGACCCTACCGCAGGGCGAGCACACCGTGGTGTTCCCGTGAATGAATAGGGCACCTGCCAAATTCTGGACATAAAAAAGCCCGCTTGCAGCGAACTGCCAGCGGGCTCTGCTCCCTCCCCCACGTCGGGATGCAGGGCGATCTTCTAGGCTCCGCGAACAAGTTGCACGCTGCACTGCAAAACAATACTGGCGGGTACAGATGCCCTCATTTAACTGAATAGGACCTCATATACCGGGAGAACGCCATTCCACCTTGGTCGCACCCGGGACGCTGGTGCGATGGCGGATAATGAATATCCCCCACAAAACGTAGTCGTCATGTCCGTTGATCGCATTGCCGACGCGCGCCTGCGCGCTCGCGTTGTATCTGCCGAAGCCGCCGCCGCGCTGATCCAGCCGGGCGAAACGGTGGCCATGAGTGGTTTCACCGGCTCGGGCTACCCCAAGGCGGTGCCGGTGGCGCTGGCCCAGCGCATCGAGGCCTTCCACGCCGACAACCTGCCCTTCCAGATCAGCCTGATGACCGGCGCCTCCACCGCGCCGGAACTGGACGGCGCGCTGGCCAAGGCCGATGGCATCGCCATGCGCATGCCGTTCCAGAGCGACCCGGACGCGCGCAACCGCATCAACGCCGGCCTGCTGGACTACATCGACATCCACCTCAGCCACGTGGCCCAGCATGTGTGGTTCGGGTTCTATGGCGAGATCGATACGGCGGTGATCGAGGTCTCGGCGATCCGCGAAGACGGTTCGCTGGTGCCCTCCACCTCGGTGGGCAACAACAAGACCTGGCTGGACCTGGCCAGGAAGGTGATCGTCGAGGTCAACGAATGGCAGCCGGCCGGCGTGGACGGCATGCACGACATCTACTACGGCACGGCGCTGCCGCCCCACCGCAAGCCGATTCCGCTGGTGCACGGCAACGACCGCATCGGTGAAACGGCGCTGCGCTGCGACCCGGACAAGATCGTGGCGGTGGTGCGCACCAACGGCCCGGACCGCAACAGCCCGTTCAGCCCGATCGATGCGACCAGCGAGCAGATTGCGGCGTACCTGATCGAGTTCCTGCAGCACGAAGTGGCGCGCGGGCGCCTGCCGGCCAACCTGCTGCCGCTGCAGAGCGGCGTGGGCAATATTCCCAATGCGGTGCTGGCAGGGTTGGGTAAGAGCGGCTTCCGCGACCTCAGCGCGTTCACCGAGGTGATCCAGGACGGCATGCTGGACCTGCTGCGCGACGGGGTGCTGAGCTATGCCTCGTGCACCGGGTTCGCACTGAGCCCGCAGGCCAATGAGACGTTCAAGGAGAACATCGATTTCTACCGCGAGCGCATCATCATGCGCACGCAGGAAATTTCGAACCACCCGGAGCTGGTGCGCCGCCTGGGCTGCATCGGCATGAACGGGATGATCGAGGTGGATCTGTACGGCAACGTCAATTCCACGCATGTGATGGGCACGCGGATCATGAACGGCATTGGCGGTTCGGGTGACTTCGCACGCAATGGGTTCCTGTCGGCGTTCCTGAGCCCGTCCACGGCCAAGAACGGCACCATTTCGGCGATCGTGCCGATGGTGAGCCATGTGGACCACACCGAGCACGATGTGTCGGTGATCGTGACCGAGCAGGGGTTGGCGGATCTGCGTGGGTTGCCACCGCGCAAGCGTGCGCGGGTGGTGATCGATAATTGCGCGCATCCGGATTTCCGCGACCAGCTCAATGATTATTTCGAGCGGGCCAGCCGGGACAGTTACGGTAAGCACACTCCGCACCTGTTGCCGGAAGCGTTGTCGTGGCACCAGCGGTGGTTGGATACGGGGACGATGAAGGCCTGAGATGATGCAACGAAAAACGCCGGGATTTCCCGGCGTTTTTTGTTCGCGATGGTAGGGTCGGTTCCCGAACGACCGCCGATAACTATGCAATGTCCGGTAACGCATGACCCCGGGCAAAAACAAACGCCGTCCCCGCCGGAGGTCATGCCACAACCGAACGCGGAAAATTCCACGGCGGTGGTGCTCCTCCGCGTCCTGCGGCCGCACCACTCGTGCATCCATGCACATCGTCGATTGGGATGCGACCCTACCGGCGCATGCCGTTGCCAATTAGATTCGCAGACTATCGAGCGATTCCTGCTGCAGGCGTTCGTAAATCACGAACTCGTCCTCTACCTTCATGCCCAATGCCTGCTCGAACGCATCGCGGTTGGCATGGGCGGCATAGGCGCGCTGTTCTTCGCCGCCGAGGTTGGACTGGAAAATGCCCGCGGCACTGACCGGCAGGAAATCTTCGTAGACGATCGGGTCCGCACTGGCCAGCCCTGCTGCCACCAGCGCTTCGGCCGGCAGGTCGCCCACGGCGGCCGGGTTGGCGCGGCCGGCGTCCGTGAGGGCGTAGCGGTAGTAGCCCAACCCTTCGCGGCGCAGGGTGTCGTGGTCGTCCGGGAAGGCGGTGAACGCTGCGGCCAGGCGCGTGGGGTAATCCTGCCCGGTGCTGCCGGCGCCGCCGGCATCGCGGGCCTGGGCGAGCAGCTGGTCGTACAGCGCGCGGCCCTTGGGGGTGAGGGCCAGACCACGCTGTTCAATCTCGCCGAAGCGCGCGGTGTGGGGTGCCGGCATCGGCGCCTTCGCCATCGGGGAAGTTCACCGTTTCCTCCAGCGCCTTGAAGCTGGTCTGGCGCAGCAGGATCGGGCAGCGGCGCGGCGGCGGGCCTTCGACCACGGCCTTGGCATCGATGCCACGGGCGAGCATGCCCGCCTGCGCGGCGTCGATGTCCAGCGTGCGCGGGGTGAGGTGGTTGATGTGCGGGCCACGGAAGCTGACCACGTCGGCCACCAGGCGGTGGGCGTTGCTCAATGCCTCGTAGGTGGCCAGCGAGACGGTGGCATCGCTGTGCCAGCGGAAGGTTTCCAGTGCGGCCAGCACGAAACGGCGGGCATCGTTCTGGTCCAGGCCGCCTTCGCGCTCTGCCTGCTCGATCAGCGCCAGCGCGTCATCGGTGAAGATGCGGCGGCGCGCGAGGATGCGCGCGGATTCGTCGCGCAGGGCTTCGTCTTCGATCAGTTCCAGGCGCAGCAGCGAGGTGAACACGCGGAACGGGTTGGCGGCCAGCGCCGATGCGGTGCGCGGGCGGAAGGCGGTGGAATGCACTGGCACGCCGGCCACGGAGAGGTCGTAGTAGCCGATGGGGTACATGCCCATGACGGCGAACAGGCGGCCCAGGGTGGCGAGCTCTTCGGCGGTGCCGACGCGGATGGCGCCGTGGCGCTCCTGCGCCAGGCGGCCGCGTTCGTCATTGCGCTCGAGCTGCTCGGCCAGTGCCGGGTTGTCGGTGAGCACGGCATCGTTGATCTCGGCCACCAGGTCGACCAGGGTGCCGTACAGCGGCACTTCGGTGCGGTACATGGTGGACATGGCCTGGGCGAACAGGCTGCGGATATCGTCGGGTGAAACGAAACGGTCGGCGCTCATTACGTACTCGGCAACGGATCACGGGAAACAGCAGGTGCCCATTGTCGCCGAGGTGGGCCGTACCGGGCGAGGTGCACAGCAGCATTGGGGGGAGTGCCCCACGCGATGCATGGATGGGTAGGGTTGGTTCCCAAACGACCGCCGATAACGGGTCAACACCCGGTAACGCATGACCGACGAGCGGAGCAGGAGCCGTCCCCGCCGAAGTTCATGTAGTCCGGCGCAGATGGGACCTGGAGAGTCAGCGGGCGCGTTTGGTTTCGGCTTCTGCAGCGGCTTTGTCGCGCTGGGCGCGGTCGCCGAGCTGGCGCTTGAGGGTGGCGTCGAGGGTGACCGGGCGGTCCCAGTGGTCGTGGCTGGCCACGATGGCGTGGCGCAGGGTGCGCCAATGCGTGTTGCTGGGGGTGACCGGCATGTTGGTCACCACGTCGGCCCAGCGCTTGTCTTCGCCTTCGTCGGGCACGAAGCGCGACCAGGCCTGCACGGCGTCCCGGCAGGAGCGCTCGGTGGCCTTGGCCCAGAAGCAGGCGAAGTAGATGTCGCCGGCCTGCCAGCCATGGGTGTAGAACAGCGCGGCGATGTAATCGCGCGGGACACTGGCGTAGCGCGCTACCTCGTCGAGGAAGCTCTCCGGGTAACGCTCGGCGTAGTGGTTGATGTCCTGCAGTTGGTCATCAACCCAGGCGTCACCGGTGTGGACCTGGTAAGCCTGGGATTTTTCCGGGGTCTGCTGCGCGGCCGCCAGCAACGGCAGCCACAGCAGCAGGGCAACCAGCAGCAGGCGCAGGCGCTTCACCGGTTCAGCCGCCCGCCGCCTTGGCTTCAATGGCGCGCAGGGCCTGCGGCCAGTCGAACGCGGTGGCCGCTTCGACCATGCGCGGCTCATCGGCGGCCACGCCATGCTGGGTTTCATGCGCCCAGGTCACTGCATACGGGGTATGGATGCCCCAACCGCCCAGGGTGACCACCGGTTCGATATCCGAGCGCAGCGAGTTGCCGACCATGACGAAACGCTCCATCGGCAGGTCGAACTCTTCGAGCACGCGCGCGTAGGTTTCCGGATCCTTCTCGGACACGATCTCGATGCGCGGGAACAGGTCACGCAGGTTGGCCACCTTGATCTTGGCCTCCTGGTGGAACAGGTCGCCCTTGGTGATCAGCACCACAGGATAGTCGCGGGCGATTTCGGCGACGGACTCGCGCACGCCATCAATCAACTCCACCGGGTGGCGCAGGGTGTCATGGCCGATGTCGAGGATCAGCTGCAGGTCGCGTGCGGCAATGGTCTTTTCGGTGATCTCGATGGCCGCTTCCAGCATCGACAGGGTCATGCCCTTCACGCCGTAGCCGAACACGCCGAGGTTGCGCTGCTGCACTTCGAGCAGGTGGCGCGCGGTGGCGGTGTCGTGCACGTCGATGTAGCGCGACAGGATGTCGAGGTAATCCTGCTCGGCCTTGCGGTAATAGTCCTCGCTCTTCCACAGCGTGTCGTCACCGTCAAAACCGACCAGACCGATGGCGCCGGTGGGCGCGGGCATGGAGGTCATCATCGGGCAAGGATACCAAGCGAAAAAGAAGGAAGGGCGGCCCAAGCCGCCCTTCCAGGCCATTCACCGTTGTCCAGCGGTTTCAGGCAGTTGCGTGGTCAGCGGCCCGGGGCGGCGTTGCCGCCGGCTGCGGCGCCCTGCTGGGCGGCGACGTAGGCCTTGTACTCGTCCGGGGTGAGCTTGCCGTCCTTGTTGGTGTCGGCCTGGTCGAACACCTGGGCAAGGCCTGCGTTCACCTGGGCCTCGGTCTTGCTGATGGCGCCGTCACCGTCGGTATCGACGCTGGCCCAGGTCTGGCCGCCACCGCCGCCGGCCTGCGCCGAGGCCTGGGCGGCCGCGCCGGTGGCCGCATCTGCCGCCTGGTCTGCCTGGGCCGCCGACTGCTGGGCCTGCGCGGCCTGGGTCTGGGCCTGCGCGGCACTCTGCTGTGCGGTCTGTGCCATCGCCGGAATGGCCAGAACACTGCCGGCGGCGACGATCAGGGCGATCAGGGGCTTGCGGTTGCGAATAGTCATTGGGTGGTCTCCTTGTGGGATGTTGCGCGGCTCGTTGTTTTCCGCACGGCCCCACACTGACACCCCGTTTGTGAATCGACCTTGCCCTGCAACCGGCCTGCGCACGCCGTCTTAACCACACGCGCGCAGCGCTCCGTTACCCCTGCGGTTACGCGCAGGTGAGCGGTTGGTAAGACGATCATTCAATGGGCCCGGATTTAACCGGATGCGAACGAAAACTCAGGGGTTGCTGGCGTTTTTTTCGCCTGAGCGGGAACTGAATATCAGCCAGCCCAGTGCAACACCGCCCAGCGCACCAGCCACTTCAATCACCACGCGCGAGCCCAGTTCGTTCGGATCGTGGATGGTGGCCAGGAACAGGCGTGCATACAGCGGCGACTCCAGCCGCATCATGCCCATGTAGAACAGGTTCCAGGCATCGATGCCGGCGGATGCGACCACGGACATCACGCAGGCCCAGCCAATGGCATGCCCGTCGGACCAGCCCGCCCAACGGCACACCCGGTGCCACAGCGCGTACACCAGCAGGCCGACCAGCAGGGCGATGAGCCCGGCTTCCAGCGTGCCCAGCAATCCAAAGTGCAGCGGCAGGTTCATCGTGGTCCGGGCGTTGGGGGAGCGCGCATTGTAGCGGCGCGCCGCCCGGACGCAGGGGCTCAGCGCACCGGCACGTCGAAGGCGGTGGTCGGGCTGGGCTCGGGGGTGAGGGTGAAGTGCCACCATTCCTGCGGATAGTTGGCAAAGCCCTGGCGCTGCATGGCCTGCAGCAGGGTCTGGCGGTTGCGGTACTGGGTGGGGGTGATGTCGGGCGCGTTGGTATGCGCGCGCGGCCCGAAGAAGTCGAAATCGGTGCCCATGTCGACCACGCTGCAGGGGTCGCTGCGGCAGTCGAGCAGGCCCAGGTCGACGGTGGCGCCACGGCTGTGGCCGGAGGTTTCGGCGATATAGCCGCCCAGCAGCGCGGGTTTGTCGAGGCTGGGGTACTGCTGCGCCTTGCGCGACTGCTCCAGCGGGTCGTTGGCCCAGTCCACGAACGCCCGCACAGATTGTGCGGGGCGGTAGCAGTCGAACAGCTGCAGGCCGTAGCCATTGGCGCGCAGGCCGGCTTCCACCTCGGCCAGCGCCTTCGCTGCCGGGCGCAGCAGGAAACACTTCGGTGCTTCGTAGCCGGGCACCGGGCGGCCGGTGAAGTTGTTGGCGCCGGCGTAGCGCATGTCGAGTTTGATATCCGGCGCCAGCGTGGTGATGTCGACCAGGCCGGCCTGTTCGGCGGTGCGCACCAGGGCGATGTGGACCGGCTGGGCCGACACCACCGCGGGCGCGGCCAGGGCGAGCAGCAGGCTAAGGGCAATGGCCGATGCGGGTGAAGTGCAGGTCCTGGTAGTCATAGCTGAAGTCGATATCCGGATCGATCGCGCTCAGGCGGAGCGTCGGCGGGGTGCCCGGCTCCACCTGCAGCCAGGGTTCTGCATCCGCCCCGAGGGTATCCCACTGCACCAGCCAGCGGGAATCGAGCTGCATCACGGTTCCGCGCAGTGTGGGCGATTTGTCCACGCTGAAGCGCAGGGTGTTGTTTTCAGGGCACAGGCGCGCCTGGCCCAGCCAAGGGTCGCGATAGAGGCCTTGCCATTGCGCGGTGGCGGCGACGCCGGCGGGTTTGCGGGCGGTTGTGTCTGGCAGCGCGTGGGTGGTGGTGCGGCGCTGGGTTCGTTCGGCCTGCAGCTGTTCGGTGTAACCGGCAACGGTCTGTCGTTGCGTCGGGGCGGTGTAGTGCTTCAGCGCGGCCTGCATCAGCACGGTGCGCGCATCCTCGCCTTCGCCGTTGATCAGGATCACCACGCCCACCTTGCGGTCCGGCAGCAGCGCGAGCGAGGAATACATGCCCGACAGCGTGCCGGTGTGGGCGACCTTCCACTGCCCGTCCATGTCCGACAGGCGCCAGCCGTAGCCATAGGCAGAGAAGTGCGCGTTGTCCCAGCGGCGCTGGCGTTCGCCGAGCGGCATGGGCATGTGCGCGGTCCACAGCGCGCGGCGCTGGGGTTCACTGAGCCAGCCGGGCACCCGCGTGGGATCCAGCAGGACCTGCATCCAGCGGGTCATGTCGCGCAGGCTGCAGCGGATGCCGCCGGCGGCCATCGACGCCAGGTCCGGGGCGATGTCGGCGTCGGCGTTGACGACCACGTTGCCACTCCCGCGCCGGGCATGCGGTTGCGCCACGTTGCCCACCTTCGCCACCGACCACGTGCCCGCCTGGCAGCGGGTCATGCCGAGCGGGATGAACACTTCCTCGCGCAGCAGCCGGTCATAGGGTTTGCCCCCGGCGGCGGCCGCTACTTCACCGGCCACCACGTACATCAGGTTGTCGTAGGCGTAGCCGCTGCGGAAGCTGGTGACCGGCTTGAGATGCTCCAGGCCGGCGATGATGTCGGTGCGGGTGAACGCATTGGGTTCGGGCCACAGCATCAGGTCGCCCGCGCCCAGGCCGAGCCCGCTGTTGTGGATGAGCAGGTCGCGGACCTGCATGTGTTGGGTGACCCACGGGTCGTGCATGCGGAACTGCGGCAGGTACTTGGTCACCGGGTCGTCCCAGGCGAGCAGGCCACGGTCGACCAGCCGCGCCAGTACTGCGGCGGTCATCGCCTTGCTGTTGGAGGCGATCTTGAACAGGGTGTCGGCGTCGATCGGCTCGCCGCTGCCAGCGCGGCGTTCGCCACGCGTGCCGGTGAATACCACCTGGCCGTTGTCGACCACCGCCATGGCGATGCCGGGCAGGTGGTGGTGTTCGACGGTGCTGTCGAGCATCGCGGTGAACGGGGACGGGCCGGCCGCTGACGCAGGCAATGCGGCCGCCAGGGCGAGGGACAGCAGCAGCGTTGTGGATCGGAACGGAGGCGTGTGCATGGTTACCGTATCGGCGGGGGACGGTCCTGCCGTCCCCCGCGCTGTCGATCAGAAGTTCCAGGTCACCATCAGCTGGGTGTAGCGCGGGGCCTGCCAGCGCGTGCCGGTGTTGAAGGTGTTCTCGCGGTACTGGCCCGGCTGGGCTTCGTAACGCTGGTGGACGTTGATGACGGTCTGGTTGTTGAACAGGTTGAACACCGACAGCCGGGCGCTCAGGTCGATGCCTTCCACCGGCAGGCGCCAGGTGACATTGGCGCCCATGGTCCAGGTCCACGGCAGGCGACCATAGGCACCGCGCGGGGTGTATTCGAACTGGCGCTGGTCGTACGGGCCGGAGCAGTTGGCCACGCACAGCCAGCCGGTGCCGCCGCCACCGCTTTCGTTGGAGGTACTGCCACCAGCCACGGTGTCGTTGGGCCACATCACGCCGAAGGCGGTGACCGGGCCACCGGACTGCACCTGCAGCGTGGTGCCGAACGACCACTGTTCATTGAGCGCATAGGCAGCGCGCAGCTTGAACTGGTGGCGGAAGTCGTTGAACAGCACGCCATAGCGTTCGTTGTTGGATGGGTGGTCCCAGTGCTGGACCATGCCGGTGTCGCCGTAGCCGGTATCGGAGTTGACCGGGCCTTCGAAGTTGCCGTCGCTGCGCGACCACAGGTAGGAGGCGTTGAACAGCCACTTTTCGTCCCAGGCGCGGTCGATCTGGAATTCCAGAGCCTTGTAGGTACGCTTGGGCTTGGAGTAACCCACCACTTCACCGCTGCCGCCCTTGCGGTAGCCGCTGTTGGCGGTATCGATGGTGATCCAGCCTTCGGTGGTGCAGCCGATGCTGGAGTCGCCCCAGATGGTCAGGCTTTCGCCGGGGTTGGCGATCGGCCACAGGGTGGTGCCGGTCGGACCGCACGGGGTGTAGTTCAGGCGCATGTCGTCCAGTGCGCGGTCCATGGTGCGGTAGGTGGCGTTGACGCCCCACGACCAGGCCTGGTTGATCATGCTCTGGAAGCCGAGGATGTATTCATCCTGGTACACGGCCTTGAGGTCGCGGTCCACGCTCTGGCGCAGGTCGGCCGCGCCGGTGTTCATGCGGGTATCCACCGGGCCGATCTGCTGGCCGATGATCGGTGCCATGTAGGGCGCACCGGTGACCGGGTTGGCCTGCTGCTGCCAGCCGTTCAACACGAAGTAGGAGTACTCGTCGGTGAGGCCGCCGGCGAAGTTGACGTTGATGTTGTTGGTCACCGGCAGGTAGTAACGGCCGGCGTTGCCGAACAGCTTGGTGGTGGCATCACCCTTCACGTCCCAGGAGAAGCCCACGCGCGGTGCGATGAGGTCGTCCATCTTGATGAAGGCGTTGCCATCGGCGGTGCGGTTCTCGAAGCGGTCCCAGCGCACGCCCAGGTTGAGCATGAGGTTGTTGGTGACGTTCCAGATGTCTTCCAGGTAGAAGGCGTTGGCTTCGGTTTCGAAGGTACCGCCGGACACGCGGTTGCGCCCGCGCAGCATCTCGGTGACACCCGGCGGCACGAAGGCGTTGGCGCCATCCCACACTTCATCGCCCGGGCGCGCTACATAGGCGGTGTAGCTGAGCTGGGTCGGGCCCGGGTAACGGGTGGACTGCTCGGTGGTCATCAGCTCGCGGTCCACGCCGAAGCGCAGCAGGTGGCGGCCGAGCTGCCATTCGAAGTCCAGGCGGGCCACGTCGCGGGTGTCGTCGCGTTCGGCCACGGCAGCGCCGGTCGGGTGGCAGCCGGGGCGCAGGCCGTTGAGCTGCCCCAGGCGCGAGGCATAACTGGGGTCGGTGAACACCGGGCTGCAGGCTTCGTCCAGCGAGGAGCTGGTGAACGCACGCTGGTTGTTCTGGCCGACCATGGCGCGGGCGGTGAAGTTCTCGCCGAAGTGGCCGGTGTAGGTGGCCGAGTAGTTGCGGCCGCCGCTTTCGGTCACCGAATCGCCGCCCCATCCACCGATCTGGTTCTCGTCCCAGTCATAGTTGTAGGAGCCGTTGGTGACATCGCCTTCGTCGGAGAACGCCAACAGGGCCAGGCTGTGGTTGTCGGTGATGTTCCAGTCGAGCTTGGCGCCCCAGAAGCCGTTGTTGGCTTCGTTCTTGAACCAGGTCAGGGCGTCATTGGAGGTGTTGTGGCCATGGTCATTGCGGTCTTCGTACATGGCAAACAGGAACAGCTTGTCCTGCACCAGTGCACCCGAGCCCCAGACGTTGGTCTTGAAGAACGAGCTGTCGTCACGGCTGGCATAGGAATGCGCGGTGCCGTCGCGGTGGAAATGGTCACGGCCGCTGGAGCGCCACGCGCTGGGTTCGGCGGTGACTTCCACGCCGCCCTGCAGTTCGTTGCTGCCCGAACGGGTCACCGCGTTGATCACGCCGCCGGTGGAACGGCCGAACTCCACCGAGTAGCCCCCGGTCTTGACCTGGAACTCGCTGAAGAAGGCGAACGGTGCGCTGGAGAAGCCGCGCCGGGTGTACATGTCGGTGACGTTGAGGCCGTTGATGAACACCGCGTTTTCGGCCACCGACGAACCGGCGAAGGACAGGCCGCCAAACGTGGAGTTGCCGCCAACCACGCCGGGCGCCAGCAGCGCCACCGCGCTGAGGTCCTGCGCCACGGGCAGGCGCTGCAGTTCCTGGCGGTTGACGTTGAACGAGGTTTCGGTGGTGGATACGTCCACGCGGTTGACCACGCGCGTGCCGATCACCTGCAGGGCGTCGAGGTTGACCACGCCGCCGCCACTGGCCAGGTTCACCGTGGTGGTGCCGCCAATGGCCACGCTGACCGCCACCGGGTCGCCGAGCTTCTGGCCGTCGCGGCTGAGCTGCAGCTGGTAATCGCCCACCGGCAGCTGGCCGAGGCGATAGCTGCCATCGGCGCTGGCGGTGACGGTGCGGGTCAGGCCGGTGCTGTTGCTGACCACGGTGACCTGGTCACCGGCGCTGGCCCGGCCGGCCACCGCACCGCTGACTGCCTGTGCGTATGCAACCGTTGGCAGCACGCTGCCGAAACACGCACCCAATGCGACGCATAGCGCCGCCCGCTTCAAACCGTTCGCTTTCATTCCCTGCTCTCTCCTTCAAGGGTGAAAAATTAATGTTGATCACCCCACCAACGGTGGGGTGCTACCGCGGTGTGGCAGGCACCACGTGCGACTGGAAGTCGTAATTCCATTGATCGAAGTACAGGTTGCCGCCGGACCATTCGACTTCGCCGCGCTGCGAATCCACGGTGTCCGAGCGCGGGTGCTGCTTGGCCGGCTGGAACGGCTGCTGGAAATCGTCGTTGAAGGCGATGCGGTAGGCATCGAGCCCCCCGAAGTAGAAGTCGCGCAGCGCCGGGTCGGCGCTTTGCAGGCGGCCGGTGGTGACATCCATCGGCACCCAGCCATACGGGGCCAGGTACAACGCGCCCCAGTCGTGCAGGTTGTTGTAGCCCACCGCGTCGTCCGAATAGACCATGCCGGACTGCCAGCGCGCGGGGATGCCGTTGAGGCGCAGCAGCGCGATCAGCAGCAGCGTCTGCTGGCCGCAGTCGGCGTGGCCGGCGTGCAGGGCGTAATCGCTGATGTTGGAGATGGTGGAGTATTCGCGGGCGCCGGCCCACGGGATCTGGTCCACCGCGTCGAACAGCTTCTGGGCGATGCGGTATGGGTTGGCTTCATTGCCGACCACGCGCTGCGAGAACGCGCGCAACGCCGGGGTGAACACCACGTGCGGTGGCTGTTCGGCCAGGTAGGGCTGCAATGCGGGATCGGCCGGCGTGGGCAGCACCTTGGCCGGATCGATCTCGATGTGGCGGGCGTAGACGGTGACGGCGTAGCGGATCTCGAAGCGGGTCGGCTTGCCGGCCACGGCCTTCTGCTGCAGGTGGACGGTGCGCTGCTGGGCTGCTTCGGGCGCGATCACTGCGCCACTTTTGGGGCCGATCCAGCTGATGTCTTCCTGCTGGCCGGGAATGGCGCGCGGGTATGGAATCCATGCCTGCAGCATTTCGCCGGCGGGCACGGCATCGGGTTTGACCGTGATCGACTGGGTGACTTCCACACGGCGCGGCACCACGCTGCGGGTGCCGCTGGCCTTGGCCGCCGCGATCACTTCTTCATGGTGCGGGGCGAGATTCTCGTACGGGCCATCCACCGGCAGTGGGACATTGGGTGCGCGGCGTGCCTTGGCTTCGGCGCTGACCCGGAACAGGTTGGCCGGCGCGCGCTTGAAGTAGCGGCGCTCACCGTCGATATCAAGATGTTCGATCAGGCCGGCGGCATCCCAGCGCGCGAACTCGTCATCGCGCAGGTCGGGGATCTGCTTGCGCACCAGGGCCTTCGCGGCGGCCGCGTCCAGGATGAAGTCCAGCCGCATGCGGCGCATCCGCTCGCGCTGGAACGCATAGGCGGCACGTGCGTCTGCGCTGAGCGCGGGGTCGTTGATGGCCGCAGCGATGCGGGCATCGGCAGCGGCAAAGTCGCCGTGGTCGATCTGCGCCACCACCGCATCCAGCGCCGGACCCTGCGCCCCGGCCGAGGCAATGCCCAGCAGCAGGCACGCCGTTGCGGCGCGCCGGGCGAAGGTCGAGGCAGGAGAACGCGGTTTGCGTACGGGCAGATCCACGGCGACACTTCCCAAGGTGCAGGTGGTAATCGCTGTGTAACACGGGCCTGACAGGTGGTCAATAATTTATTCTTGCTTTCGCTGGAAAAAGGAATAAATATTCCTGACGCTTTCGAGGAGGGTGACCGCTCCATGATCCAGGCTTCCCCCCGCCGCCCCGCGCGGCCTGCGTGGCTGGCGCGCGCCCTGCTGGTGGCGCTGACGCTGCTGCCCGCCGGCGCGACCTGGGCCGACGCGCCCTTTGCGCCGCCGGCGGCATTCGGCGGCGTGACCGGGTTGCGCGAGGCCTACCTCGACCCGGCGTTCTGGGCGGCCCGGTTGCCCGATGCCGACCGGGTGATCCTGGATCGCGCCGGCATTGCCGCGCAGAACACGCGGATGCGCGCTGAAGACGACTCCATCCATGACCTGCGCGCGCTCCCCGCCCAGCTGACGCGTGCGCGGGTGCTGGCCGACATCCAGGCGCTGTCGCGCTGGCCGACGAAGCCGTTGTTCGGCGAAGACGAGCAGCCGATTCCCGCCACTGCGCGTACCGCCATCGAGGCGAACCTGGCCCTGGCGGCCATTCCCGCCGAGCGCCCGCTGCAGTACGGGCTGGTGACCCACCGCGCGGCACTGCGCGCGTTCCCCACCGCGCTGCGGGTGTTCACCGCGCAGGGCGATACCGATATCGACCGCTTCCAGGAATCGGCGCTGTTCCCCGGCGACGCGGTGGCGGTGCTGCATGAAAGCGCCGACGGCCAGTGGCTGTTCGTCACCAGCGAGCGCTATTCGGCGTGGATTGAGAAGCGCTTCGTTGGCATTGGCAGCGCGGACACCGTGTTCGGCTACGGCCAGCACGGTCCTTACCGGGTGGTGACCGGCGCCACCGCCTTCACCGCATTCACCCCGGAAGAACCGCGGGTATCGCGGCTGCAGCTGGAGATGGGCGTGCGCGTGCCGGTGCTGGCCGACTGGCCGCTCAACCAGACCGTGAACGGCCAGCAGGCGCACGCCGCGCACGTGGTGCAGCTGCCGGTGCGCAATGCTGATGGCACGCTGGCGCTGGTGCCGGCGCTGCTGCCGCGTTCGCAGGACACCGCCAGCGACTACCTGCCCCTGACCCCACGCAACGTGCTCACCCAGGCGTTCAAGTTCCTGGGCGAGCGCTACGGCTGGGGCCATTCCTATGACACGCGCGACTGCAGCGGCTTCGTTTCGGAGATCTACCGCAGCTTCGGCGTGCTGGTGCCGCGCAATACCAGCGCGCAGGCGATCAGCCCGGCGCTGGACCGCATCGCCTTCAGCGACAAGGACGGCAAGGCCAGGCGCGACGCGGCCGTGCAGCAGCTGCAGGTGGGTGACCTGGTCTACATTCCCGGCCATGTGATGGTCACCATCGGCCAGCTCGACGGGCAGACGTGGATGATCCACGACACCGCCGGCGGCAGCTGGTTCGGCCACGACGGCAATCGCGTGCAGGCCCACCTCAACGGCGTTTCGGTGACTCCGCTGCAGCCGATGATGGCCAGCGACACCGTGAGCTACATCGACCGCATCACCAACATCCAGCGCATCCGGCCCCAGACTCCTTGATGAAAATCACCGACATTGAACTTGGCATGCTGCGCGTGCCGCTGAAAACCCCGTTCAAGACCGCACTGCGCACCGTGGATACGGTGGAAGACGTGGTGGTGCTGGTGCGCACCGACACCGGCCACACCGGCTATGGCGAGGCGCCGGCCACGGCGGTGATCACCGGCGATACCCACGGTTCGATCATCGAGGCGATCAACACCTTCATCAAGCCGCGCCTGGTCGGCCAGGACGTGGCCGAACTCAACCGCAACTGCGCGCTGATCCAGTCGTCGATGGAGCGCAACACCAGCGCCAAGGCGGCGGTGGAAATCGCGGTGTACGACCTGTGGGCGCAGCTGCACAAGGCGCCGCTGTACCAGATGCTGGGCGGGGGCGACCCGGTGATCACCACCGACATCACCATCAGCGTGGATTACATCGACAAGATGGTGGCCGATTCGCTGTCGGCGATCGACCGTGGCTTCGAGTCGCTGAAGATCAAGGTCGGCAAGGACATCGGGCTGGATATCGAGCGGGTGAAGGCGATCCACGCCGCCGTGCAGGGCCGCGCCCTGCTGCGGCTGGATGCCAACCAGGGCTGGACCGCCAAGCAGGCGGTGCACGCCATGCGCACGCTGGAAGAAGCCGGGGTGGTGCTGGAGCTGCTGGAGCAGCCGGTGAAGGCGGCCGACATCAGCGGGCTGAAGTACGTGACCGACCGGGTCAACACGCCGGTGATGGCCGATGAGAGCGTGTTCAACCCCGGCCAGGTGTTCGACCTGATCCAGCAGCGCGCAGCCGACATCATCAACATCAAGCTGATGAAGACCGGCGGGCTGTCCAACGCGATCCGGATTGCCGACATCGCCGCCATCTACGGGGTGCCGTGCATGATCGGCTGCATGATCGAATCGAGCATCAGCGTGGCGGCGGCCGTGCACCTGGCGGTGGCCAAGAGCGGGATCATCACCAAGGTGGACCTGGACGGCCCGTCGCTGGGGCAGTTCAATCCGGTCACCGGCGGGGTACATTTCAACGAGTCGGAGATCACCATCAGCGATGCGCCCGGGCTGGGCATCACCGAGGTGCGCGGGTTGGAGATGATCAAGCCGCCGCGCTGGTAACGTCCCCCGTCCCCTTTTTGATGACCCCATGCCGCCTCTGGTGAAAATCCGCTCCGAGCGTGACCACATGTCGGCGATCGAACGCCGCATCGCCGATTTCATCCTCGACAATGCCCACCTGCTGCGCGATTACTCGTCGCAGCAGCTGGCCAGCGCGCTGGGCATCAGCCAGTCCAGCGTAGTCAAGTTCAGCCAGAAGCTGGGTTTCAAGGGCTACCCGGACCTGAAGTATTCCATCGGCCAGGCCGTGGCCCGCGCCGGCAACGATCCGGCCGCCGGCCCGCCGGCCGCCGCGCCGGGCAACGATTACGACCAGCTGGCCGAGCGCCTGCGCCTGAGCCGCACCGCGGCCGACGAGGAAACCCGGCTGGCCAACCCGCAGGCGGACGTGGAAGCGATCGTGCAGCTGATCGACGGCGCGCCCAAGCTGTTCGTGTACGGGCTGGGCGACGATGGCCTGTACGCGCGCGAGTTCGCGATGCGGCTGTCGCTGCTGGGCATGCTTACGGTGCACCACGCCGACCCGATCCTGATGATGGCCAACCTCTCGGCGGCGCGGCCGGGCGATGTGCTGCTGGTGTTTTCCGAATTCGGCAAGCTGCCGCAGCTGTTCCAGCTCTCGCGCCAGTTCCAGGACGTGGGCGGCAAGGTGGTGTCGATCACCCGGCACAGCGCCAACCCGCTGCGCGCGCACGCCGATGGCGCGCTGGTGGTGTGCGCGCACGATCCGGCGCCGCACGTGGCGCAACTGTTGTACCGTTCTGCCTTGCAGTCGCTGCTGGACTTCGTGTTCGTGCTGCTCTGCCACGCCAACCCGGACCGCCACCGCCAGCTCGGGGTGAACCTGGAACGGATCGAACACCTGATCGACACCTGATTCCCGGAGTGCACCCGATGCTGTCGCTGCTGCGTACCGCCTTTGCCACCGTGCTGGTTGCCAGCGCCCTGCCCGCTTCGGCACTCACCCCCGTGGCCACGCCGCTGCTGGACAACGGCCAGATGATCGTGGTCACCACCGACGGCTGGGATGCCACCCAGGGCCGCCTGCAGGCCTATGCACGCACGGCGCAGGGCTGGCAGCCGCACGGCGCCGCATTCGATGTGTCGGTGGGCCGCAACGGCAGCGCCTGGGGCGTGGGCGTAGCGCCCGCGCCGAACGGCAGTGGGCCGCAGCAGCCGGGCGAGCCGGTGAAGCAGGAAGGCGACGGCCGCAGCCCGGCCGGGATGTTCAGGATCGGCCCGGCGTTCGGCTATGCGCCGAAGGCGGCCAGCGCGATGCCCTACCAGCCGATGCTGGAAAGCAGCTACTGCATGGATGTACCGGATTCGAAGTACTACAACCGCATTGTGGATGCCGACGTCGTGGGTGCCGATGCGGTGGAAGGCTCCACCGAACCGATGCGGCTGGACCTGCACAACAAGGGCGACGTGCGCTATCGCGAGGGCTTCGTGATCGAGCACAACCCGAACGCGGAGCCGCGCCGGGGCAGCTGCATCTTCGCGCACCTGTGGCGCACGCCGGGTGAGGCCACCGCCGGTTGCACGGCGATGCAGCCCGAACACATGCGCGGCCTGCTGGCCTGGCTGGACCCGGCCCAGCGCCCGGTGTTCGTGCTGCTGCCGCGCGCGCAGTACCAGCGGCTGCAGCAGGACTGGCAGCTACCGGCCCTGCCGAAGGCCGCACGATGAGCGCCGCGCCCGAACCGCAACTGGAACGCGCGGTCAGCCGCTGGCAGATCGTGGGGTTGTCGATCAACGATGTGATCGGCAGCGGCATCTACCTGCTGCCGGCCGCTACGGTGTTGTTGCTGGGGCCGTTCAGCCTGTGGGGCGTGGTGGCAGCGGGCATCGTGGTGGCACTGCTGGTGCTGTGCTACGCGCAGGCGGCCAGTTACTTCGATGAACCCGGCGGCAGCTACCTGTATGCGCGCGAGGCGTTCGGGCGCTTTGCCGGGTTCGAGATCGGCTGGATGATCTGGCTGACCCGGATCAGTTCGGCGGCCGCGTTGAGCAACGCGCTGGCCGATGCGGTGGCACGGTTCTGGCCCTGGGCCGGGCACGATGTGGGCCGGGTGCTGGTGATCGTGGCCTCGCTGGGGTTCCTGACTGCGGTGAACGTCGCCGGTGTGCGCTCGGCGGCGCGGACCGGGATCGTGCTGGTGATCGGCAAGATGCTGCCGCTGCTGCTGTTCGTGGCGATCGGCGCGTTCTACGTGGATACCGACCTGGCCTTCTCCGGCACCCGCCCGGACCCGCACGACCTGCAGCGCATGGGCGAGGCGGCGTTGTTGCTGCTGTATGCGTATGCAGGCTTTGAGAACATCCCGGCCGCGGCCGGTGAGTACCGCAATCCGCGCCGCGATATTCCGTTCGCGCTGATCACCATGATCATCACGGTGACGGTGATCTACGGCGCGGTGCAGTTCATCGCGCAGGGCACGCTGCCGGGCCTGGCCGATTCGGCCACGCCGCTGGCCGATGCTGCTGCCGGCTTTGGCGGCGAGGCGCTGGCCCTGATCCTCACGGTGGGCGCGACGATCTCCATCCTGGGCACCAACAGCAACACGATGATGATGGGCCCGCGCTTCCTGTTCGCCCTGGCGCGCGATGGCTACGGGCCGAAGCTGCTGGCGCAGGTGCACCCGCGCTTCCGCACGCCGGCGGCGGCAATCATCACCCAGGGGCTGATCGCGCTGGTGCTGGCGTTGTCCGGCTCGTTCGTGCAGCTGGCGCTGCTGTCGATGACCACGCGCCTGTTTGCGTATATCGGCACGGCGGCAGCCGTGATCGTGCTGGCGCGGCGCTTCCGCGACCGCCCCGGCGCATTGAAGCTGCCCGGCGGCCCGCTGATTCCGATCCTGGCGCTGGTGCTGTGCCTGGCGCTGTTTGCCAGTGCCAGCTGGCAGAACATCGCCGCCGCGCTGATCGCGTTCGCGGTGGGCGCGGTGATCTACCTGTTGCCGCGCAAACAGGAAGGGTGACGGGCGGCCGTTCCTTGATCCAACATTCACCCCACGCGCCCGCCGCGTTAACCGGCCCTTGGGTAGGTTGAAGCCTCACCCAACCGGAGCCCCACATGAGCCCTGACTACCAGATTCCCGGCCGGGTGCCGGAAGACGGCGTGCCGCGCGAAGCGGTCTCGGATTACTGGCGCGAGCGCTTCAGCGCCGAGCCGTACTACGACAGTGACCTGGCGTTCGAGGATTACGAGCCGGCCTATTACCTCGGCTACAGCTCCCGCCACGCCCGCACCCGCGCCGATGAAATGATCGACGCCTACGAGCAGGTGGAAGCCGAACTCGAATCGCGCTGGGCACGGGAACAGGCCACCAGTAAGCTGACCTGGGCGCAGGCCCGCAACGCAGTACGCCGTGGCTGGGACGAATCCACCGCCCTCCACCAGTCACACCTGGACAAGGGTGTCCCGCGCGGTACCTGAGTATTGCGCAGCCGGGCGATGGATTACTCCGCGCGCGGAATCGGCGGAATCTCGCGATCACCCGCGGCCATCAGGTCGCGGGTGTTCTTCTGTACGGCCACGGCGCCAAACAGGCTCAGCGCGAAGGCCATGCCGTAGAAGCCCTTTTCGCTGAGCAGCAGGGTGGCGTTCCACAGGCCCACCAGCAGCAGCAAGAGCGACACCAGCAGCGCGAACCAGCACAGCGAGTAGTACAGGCTGCTCACCGGAATACCTTCCACCCGGTCGCGCACGCTCTTCTGCAGTGACACGGCGGCGAACAGGCCGAACAGCAGCAGGGTGAGGTAGTAGCCCTTTTCGTTCAGTGCCATTTCGGCGTTGAACAGGCCGACCAGGTACGCCACGGCGCCCAGCAGCAGTGCGGTCCACGAGGCGGCGATGAACGCCGGAGACGGTTTGGTGACCTGAGGCTTCATTGTTCAAACTCCCTTTTGATGGCGCCTACGGTAGCCGATTCCCCCGCACCCGCCTACGGGGGTGACGTATGGTCCACGCCCCCTTGATGGCCATGGTGTACAACAACGGCTGGCCATTCGCGTCCCCTTCCGGAGATTTCCCATGACCCGCCACCTGCTGCTCAGCCTTGCCCTCGCCGCCACCCCCGCCCTGTTCACCACCGCCTGCGTGGCCGCCGATACGCCCGGGGCGGCCTCCGCGCCCGCGCCCGCGCTGGAAAAGGCGCAGTGGCCGTTCACCGCCACCGAATTTGCCACCTTCGACCAGCCCTGGGCGATGAGCTTCCTGCCCGATGGCAGCCTGCTGGTGACTGAGAAGGAAGGCCGGTTGAAGCACTTCAACCTGACCACCCGAAAGAGCGCGGAGATCACCGGCGTGCCGAAGGTGGCCTACGGCGGCCAGGGCGGGTTCGGGGATGTGCTGCCGCACCCGGACTTCGCAAAGAACGGCTTTGTGTACCTGAGCTACGCCGAGGAAGGCGACAACGACACGCGCGGTGCCGCCGTGGGCCGCGCCAAGCTGGTGCTGGCCGCCGATGGCAGCGGCACGCTGGAAGACTTCAAGGTGATCTGGCGCCAGACCCCGAAGGTGGAAGGCAAGGGCCATTACGGCCACCGCCTGGCCTTCGGTCCGGACGGCAAGCTGTGGATCACCTCCAGCGAGCGGCAGAAGTTCGATCCGGCGCAGGACATGTCCGGCAACCTGGGCAAGATCATCCGCCTCAACGACGACGGCAGCGTGCCGGCCGACAATCCGTTCGCCTCCCAGGGGGGCGTGGCCACGCAGGTGTGGTCATTGGGCCATCGCAATGCGCTGGGCATCGCCTTCGATGCGCGCGGCAAGCTGTGGGTGCACGAGATGGGACCGGCCGGTGGCGATGAGTTGAACCTGATCACGCGCGGGGCCAATTACGGTTACCCGATCGTGTCCAACGGCAACCATTACGACGGCCGCGACATTCCCGACCACAGCACGCGCCCGGAATTCGCCGCGCCGAAGGTGACCTGGACCCCGGTGATTTCGCCGGCCGGTTTCATCATCTACAGCGGCACGCTGTTCCCGCAGTGGACCGGCAGCGGCTTCATCGGCGGGTTGTCGTCCACCTCGCTGGTGCGGGTGGCCTTCGACGGCGACAACGCGCGCGAAGCCGAGCGCTTCCTGATGGGTGAACGCATCCGCGAAGTGGAACAGGGACCGGATGGCGCGATCTGGCTGCTGGAAGATGGCAGCAAGGGCAAGCTGTTGAAGCTCACTCCGAAGGGGTGATGCAGGTGGGAGCGCCGGGCGATGCCCGGCCTTCCCCGCCGACGTTCATGCCATTACCGAACGCGGGCAATGCCACGGCGGTCGATCGGGATGCGACCCTACCAGCGCGCAGTCCCGTCCGGCCCAACCGGCCCGGTCGGCGGTGCTGGGGGTAGGGTCGGTTCCCAAACGACTGCCGCTGCGCCATCAACATCCGGTAACGCATGACCTCCAACGAAGCCATGCGTCATTGCCCGATATTGTTGACCTTGACGTCGCTCTTCGTGCATTCCTTGTCCAGGCAGGTGCCGTTGATCCACACCTCGCCCTGGCCCAGCATCACGCCCTGCCAGTTGACGAACAGGGTGTCGAACTTCTGCTCGGCAATCAGCTTCGCCAACGCCGGGGTTACGATCCTGTCGTAGTCGCGCTGGAAAGCAGCGGCATCAGCCACCTTCTGGTTCTTGCCGGCGATGGTGACCCGAACCGGGTACCGCATCAGCCCGGCCACCGCGGCACGGTCACCTGCTGCAACACTACGCTGCAGTTCGTTGAACACACTTTCGTACGGGGCGGCATCCCCCAGCAGCTTGGTAATGCGCTCGCGTGCGCCCCCCTCGGCGTCGGCAGATGCATCCGCAGGCGTCGCCGCCGAATCGGTCCCCGCTACCGGGGGAGCCGTATCCGGCGTGGCCGCCGTGGTGGGCTCCACCGCATCGGGTGACAACCCGGCCTGCGGCGCATCCTCGGCGGCCGTGGGCGCAGTGGCCGGCGGCGATGTCGAGGGCGCCGCCGCTTCGTTGGCCGGCGGCGTGGGCTGGCTGCATGCAGCCAGCATCAACGTGGGAAGCAGGATCTTGATCAGGCGCATGCACGGCTCCGTCGATATCTCGAAGATGCCAGCGTAGCCCGTATGGCGTGCAGCACCCATGACGGTAGCGCCAGGCCCTGCCTGGCAAGCGCGCGGTGAGGGATCGCCGGGCATAGCCCGGCGCCAGATCACTTGGCCAGCAGCTCGAAGATCACCGGCTCACCGGCGGCAGACGACGCACACACCCACACATCGAACTGGCCCGGCTCCGCACGGAACACGCCATCACGGCCGGTGAAGCCCAGCGCATGACGATCCAGCGTGAAGCGCACTTCCGTGCTCTCGCCCGGCTGCAATGCCACCTTGCGGAAATCCTTGAGCTCGCGCACCGGCCGCACGCGGCTGGCCACGCGGTCGTGGATGTACAGCTGCACCACTTCCTCACCCGCCACCGCACCGGTGTTGGTGAGGGTGGTGGTGATCTCCAGCGTGTCATCCCAGCCCAGCTGGGCGCTGTTCAACTGCGGCACGCCGTAAGCGAAGGTGGTGTAGCCGAGGCCGTGCCCGAACGGGTACAGCGCCGCGTTCGGGATCTCGCGCCAGCGTGCCTTGAACTCCGACATGGTCGGCAGTTCCGGGCGGCCGGTGCGCGGGTGGTTGTAGAAGAACGGCTGCTGCCCCGATACCTGCGGGAAGCTCACCGGCAGGCGGCCGGACGGATTGTAATCGCCGAACAGCACATCGGCCACGGCCGGGCCGGTCTGCGTGCCCAGGTACCAGGTGATGGCCACGGCCTGCGCATTGCGCACCGCACCCTGCAGGGCCAGCGCGCGCCCATTGCGCAGCAGCACCACCAGCGGCTTGCCGGTCATCGCCACGGCCTCGGCCAGCGCCTGCTGCGCTGCCGGCAGGGTAATTTCCACCCGCGACTGCGCCTCACCGCTGTACCGCTGCGGTTCGCCCAGCGCCAGCACCACCACGTCTGCACGCAGTGCGGCGGCGACGGCCTGTTCGATGCCGTCCTGCACGGCCGCTTCCAGGTCGCAGCCGGGCACGATCTCCAGCAGGCTTTCATCGCGGATCGCCGCGCGCACGCCGGCTTCCAGGGTGACGTAGCGCGACTTGTCGCCGAACAGCGTCCAGCAGCCTTCGATGTTGTCGCGGTCCTGCACGAACGGGCCGATCAGGGCGATCTTCTGCCCCGCCTTGCGTAGCGGCAGCACGTTGCCTTCGTTCTTGAGCAGCACGATGGAACGGCGCGCGGCATCGCGCGACAGTTCGTCATGCGCGGCGATGTAGGAGGTATCGGCTTCGCGCACCGGATCCAGCGAACGGTAGGGATCGTCGAACAGGCCGATCGCTTCCTTCAGGTTGAGGATGCGGCGCACCGATTCGTCCAGCGTGGCCATCGGCACCTCGCCGCTGTCGATCAGGCCTGGCAGGTGTTCGGCGTAGAAGCCGCTCTGCATGCTCAGGTCCAGGCCGGCGGTGAAGGCCTTGGCGGTGGCGTCGCGGTCGTCGGCGGCATAACCGTGCGCGACCAGTTCCATGTCGGCGGTGTAATCGGAGATCACCACGCCCGGGAACTGCCACTCGCCGCGCAGGATGTCGGTGAGCAGTTCGGCGTTGGCGCTGGCGGGCACGCCGTTGATGTCGTTGAAGGAGGACATCACGGTGATCGCACCGGCCTCGAACGCGGCCTTGAACGGCGGCAGGTGCACGTCGCGCAGGGTCTGCGGCGAGATGTCCACCATGTTGTATTCCATGCCGGCCATCACCGCGCCGTAGGCGGCGAAGTGCTTCGGGGTGGACAGCAGCGCGTCGGCGGCGCGCAGGTCCGGGCCCTGGAAGCCGCGCACGCGGGCGGCAGCGAACGCACAGCCCAGCACCACGTCTTCACCGGCGCCTTCGGCACCGCGGCCCCAGCGCTGGTCGCGGGCGATGTCCACCGCCGGTGCGTAGGTCCAGTGCAGGCCGGCCGCGGTGGCTTCGACGGCGGTGGCGCGCGCGGTGCGCTGGGCCAGGTCCGGTTCGAAGCTGGCCGCTTCGCCCAGCGGGATCGGGAACACGGTGCGCATGCCGTGGATGACATCGGCGGCCAGGATCACCGGAATGCCCAGGCGGCTTTCTTCCAGGGCGACCTGCTGGATGCGGCGGCCGGCCTCGACGCCCACGCCGTTGAACAGCGAGCCCACCTTGCCTTCGCGCACCTGCTGCAGCACCTGGTCGGCGTTGCTGACATTGGCTTCGGGGTTCACGTCCGGCGCGAACGGCCGGACCATGTCCGCGAACACACCCAGCTGGCCGACTTTTTCTTCGACGGTCATCTGGGCAATGAGGGTTTCGATGCGATCGGAGGCCACCGGCTATCCTTATGAAAACGTTTACAAGGCCGAGATTCTAGCGTTCCCGCCGCCAGCAAAGCAAAGCGCGGGGCACAGGAGCTTACTCTGCGGCGGCCCGCTGCTGCTGTGCGGTCATCAACATGGCATCGCTGGAGGCCTGGAACACGCGCAGCCCGAACGCCGGCAGGATCGCCAGCAGGTGGTCAAACACGTCTGATTGAATGCCTTCGTAGCCCGCCCAGGCGGTGGTGCGGGTGAAACAGTACACCTCCAACGGCAGGCCTTCGGTGGTGGGCTGCAGCTGCCGTACCAGCAACGTCATATCCGTATGGATGCCGGGGTGCCGGCGCAGGTAGCGCTCCACGTAGGCACGGAAGGTGCCCAGGTTGGTGACCCGGCGCGCGTTCACCGCCGCCACGCCCTGGGCCTGCAGCTGGGTGTTCCACTGGGTGAGCTCGGCCTGCTTCTCACGCAGGTAGTCGCCCAGCACCGCGAACTGCTCCAGCCGCTGCAATGCCGCCGCGTCGAGGAAGCCCACGCTGTGCTGGTCCAGATACAGCGCGCGCTTGATCCGGCGGCCGCCGGCTTCCTGCATGCCGCGCCAGTTCTTGAACGACTCGGTGACCAGCTTCTTGGTCGGGATGGTGGTGATGGTCTTGTCGAAGTTCTGCACGGTGATGGTGTGCAGGGCGATATCGATCACATCGCCATCGGCGTTCTGGCTGGGCATTTCGATCCAGTCGCCCAGCCGCACGCGGCCATCGCCGCTGATCTGCACGCTGGCCACCAGCGACAGGATGGTGTCCTGGAAGACCAGCATCAGCACGGCGGTGGCGGCGCCCAGGCCGGCCACCATCGGGCCCAGCTTCAGGCCCAGCAGTTCAGCAACAATGACCAGACCTGCGGCCGCGAAGACCACGATCTTCACGACCTGCAGGTAGCCCTTGATGGGCTTGTTGCGGGCATCGGGGCGGCGCTCGTAGAGCTCGTTGGCCGCATCCAGCGCGTGCGAGACCGCCAGCGCGACGGTCAGGACCGCCCAGGCCGAGCAGGCGCCGATGATGAATTCCACCAGCTGTGGCGGCAGATCCGGGACGATCCGGATGCCGGCGGCGATGACCATGCTGGGCACCACGTTGGCCAGCCGCGAGATCACCCGCAGGTTGCTGCCGCCTTCCGTGCCGGGCAGGCGCCGCACCAGCCGGCGCAGGCCGCGCAGCAGGATGCGCTTGGTGACGAAGTTGGCCAGCCAGGCGGCCAGCGCCAATGCGCACAGCACGATGGTGGTATAGGCCCAAGGCCAGGGTTCAAGGGTGTCCTGCAGGTTTTCCAGGAGTTGTACTGCGATTACGGCGTCTACCATCGTTTACGGGTTCTCTTGGTATTGCGAGGGCCGACTGACAGTCGGCGCTACCGGGGCGCGGCCCCTGCGACAGCTGCGCGACCGGGGCGCGGCCCGTGCGACAGCTGCGCGGTCAGTGCCGGGCAGCGGTGCCTCAGGCGGCGCTGCGCTCGATGATAACGCCCACGGCCTTGGCGCCACGCACCGCGCCGGGCTTGCTGAGCTTCAGGCGCAGCCACTGCACGTTGAACTCGCGCAGCACGATCTCGGCGATGCGCTCGGCCAGGGTTTCAACCAGCCCGAAGTCGGATTCGCGCACGAACTGCTCGATGCGCTTGCTCACGGCCTTGTAGTTCAGGGTGTCGGCGATGTCATCGCTGGCCGCCGGCCTGCGGTTGTCAAAGCCCATTTCCAGATCGAAGCGCAGGGTCTGGCGGATGCGCCGTTCCCAGTCGTAGATCCCGATCAGGGCATCGATCTCAAGCCCTTCGATGAATACCTTGTCCATAGGAGTGCCACGTAGAAGATGGCGACCATGGTAACGGGACGGCCCCGAACGTGCCTCGAACCGGTGCCTGGCGGCGCCCCGTGTGAAATGCGGGCCGAAAAAGACAAAGGGCCCCGCGCGGGGCCCTTTGCTTTACCTCTTGTCCCCGGGTGGAGATGGGATACCCATCCGCGAGTCCCGGTGGCGCGTGAGGCAGAAATTACGTGGGCGGCGCTACGCCGTCAACCAGTGTTGACTGGAATTGGGACGAGTTTCGCTCTTGCGGTCGATTCAATAGAGACAGTCAATCAGGCTCCGCAGATCGATTGAGACAACCTCGCAACAGCCTCCTGATCCCTGATGTTCACAGCGCCGCCTGCCACTCCATCCTCCACCCATCGGACATGAGGGGCCAGCAGTGTGCATATGGAAGACGCAGTAAGACGTGCTTTGTCGGAAGAACGGCTGCGCACATTCGATTGTGCAGTCACCTGCAGCACACAGTGCACACCACTCGAACTTTACCTCTGGAATGCACGCATCTCCGCCGCGTTTCTGGTGCCGCTGCACATTGGCGAGGTGGTGACCCGCAACGCCGTATCCGATGCGCTTACCCGAATCCATGGGCCGCGGTGGCCATGGGTTCAAGGCTTTGAAGACAGCCTTCCCAGCCCTGCAGGCGGATACGATCCACGAAGGGAGTTACGTCGCGCCGCAGCCCGCAGCAGCGCGACGGCGACCGTCATCCCGACGCTCAGCTTCGTGTTCTGGCAGAAAATATTCACGCATCGCTTCGACGCCCGCCTCTGGTCCCGCTGCATGGGCCAGGTATTTCCGGGCGCCGATCGCGGGATGCCATTGCACGGGATCCGGGCGGGGATGCACCGTGATCTCGAGCAGATCCGGCGTCTGCGTAATCGCATCGCGCACCATGAACCCATCTTCGGGAGGGCATTGGCCGACGACTATGCGGCCATCGAGCGAGTAGTGAAGCTGCGCTGCCCGCGCACAGCGGCATGGATGGCCGGACACGATAGGGTGAGGCCACTGCTGCGGAATCGACCGGTCTGACGCCGACTGCTACACCGCCGGCAGCGTCGCCATGTCCCAGCGCGGGGTGACCTGCACCTGCGGCGGGTTGTGCTGGCCGGCCTCCAGGCGCAGCGCGCCGGCGAAGGCGATCATGGCGCCGTTGTCGGTGCACAGCGAAGGGCGCGGGAAGCACGCCCGGCCGCCACGGCGTTCGGCCATCTGCTGCAGCTTGGCCCGCAGGCGCTTGTTGGCGCCCACGCCACCGGCCACCACGATCACGTCGGTACCGGCCGCATCCAGCGCGCGCTCGCATTTGATGGCCAGCGTTTCAACCACGGCATCTTCAAAGCCGCGCGCGATGTCGGCGCGGGTCTGCTCGCTCTGGTCGCTGTCGCGCCAGGCCAGCAGCACTTGGGTCTTCAGGCCGGAGAAGCTGAAATCCAGCCCGGGCCGGTCGGTCATCGGGCGGGTGAACTTGAACCTGCCCGGGGTGCCCTGTTCGGCCAGGGCCGCCAGCTGCGGGCCGCCCGGATACGGCAGGCCCATCAGCTTGGCGGTCTTGTCGAAGGCTTCGCCGGCGGCATCGTCCAGGGTCTCGCCAAGCAGGCGGTACTGGCCGATCCGGTCCACCGCCACCAGCTGGGTATGCCCGCCGGACACCAGCAAGGCCACGAACGGCGGCTCCGGCGGGTCTTCTTCCATCAGCGGGGCCAGCAGGTGGCCTTCCATATGGTGGACACCCACCGCAGGCACGTCGAGCGCCCAGGCCAGCGAACGGGCCACGCCCGCGCCCACCAGCAGGGCGCCGACCAGCCCCGGGCCCGCCGTATAGGCCACCCCGTCGATGTCGCCCACGCCCAGCCCGGCCTCGGCCAGGGTCTGGCGGATCAGGGGGAGCAGCTTGCGCACATGGTCACGGCTGGCCAGTTCAGGCACCACCCCGCCGTATTCGGCGTGAAGGGCGATCTGGCTGTACACGGCATGGGCGCGCAGGGCGTCCGGGCCGGCCACGGCGGTGTCATACACCGCTACGCCGGTCTCATCGCAGGAAGATTCGATACCAAGGACTCGCATAACGGGTATTATGGACCTCTTGAGGCCTTGGCAGACGTACCGCCGACGTGCCCTTCACTACCCCAGGCCAGGATCTTTGCCGGGGTGGGTTGCAACTTCTTTTCTCGCCGCTATAATGTGCGGCTCTCACCGGGCGTGACCCGGTTCTACTGTGTCCCGGAGATTCCATGCCCAGCGTTAAAGTCCGCGAGAACGAGCCCTTCGAGTTTGCGCTCCGTCGCTTCAAGCGCACCTGCGAAAAGGCCGGCGTGCTGGCCGAAACCCGCAAGCGCGAGTTCTACGAAAAGCCGACCCAGGAGCGCAAGCGTAAGGCTGCCGCTGCTGTGAAGCGTCAGCTGCGCCGCTCGTCGCGCGACGTCACCAAGCGTCAGCGCCTGTACTGATCGGACGCAACTTCGATGCGGCAGGCTTGTCCTGTCGCGGCGGAGCCGAAGCCGGAACGCGCAAGCGTTACCGGCTTTTTGCGTTTCCACCCTTTTCATCGATACGAGGTGTTCCATGAGCCTGAAGCTGCAGCTCACCGAAGACATGAAGGCCGCCATGAAGGCGGGCGACAAGCACAAGCTGTCCGTGATCCGCCTGATCAAGGCGGAAATCCAGCGCCGTGAAGTGGATGAGCGCGTCGAGCTGGACGACACCGCTGTGATCGCCGTGCTCGACAAGATGGTCAAGCAGCGCAAGGACTCGATCAGCCAGTACGAAGCAGCCCAGCGTGAAGACCTGGCGCAGATCGAGCGCGACGAACTGGTGGTGATCGACACCTACCTGCCGGCCAAGATGGGCGAAGCCGAGATCGTGGCTGCGATCCAGGCCGCCGTTGCCGAAACGGGCGCCGCCAGCGCCGCCGACATGGGCAAGCTGATGGGCGCGCTGAAGCCGAAGCTGGCCGGCCAGGCCGACATGGGCTTGGTCTCCAAGCTGGTGAAGGCGCACTTCGCCGGTTGAGTGAGCGGGGGGACACGACCAACGGTATGCCCACGCTGCGCGCGGGCACCCTTCGGGCCGTCGTAAACGACGTTAGGTGCGGCTTTCGCCGCACCTTGCGTGTCCTACCGGTAGGCGCCCACCGTTGATGGGCCCGCGTTTCACCCGGTCTTCGAACCGGGCCTGCTAGAAATCCAGGCATGTCTTCGCTGCCGCCCTCTCCCGCGCCCGAGCCCGCGCACGACCCTTCCCGCGTTCCGCCCCGCCTGCGCAAGTACGTGGACCGGCTTGAACGCAGCTTTCCGGTTGCCGTGGGCAAACGCTTCGTCGATGTGGACGTGCTGACCCAGGCCGCGTCGGTGTCCTTCTATGCCCTGCTGTCGATGGCGCCGTTGCTGGTGCTGCTGCTGTGGCTTACCGCTTCGCTGTACCCGCCCGCACAGCAGGCGCTGATCGGCCAGATCAACGATGTGGCCGGCAGCAGCGCGGCCACCGTGGCCGATACCGTGCTCAAGAACGCCGACAACCAGCCCTCGATGGGCTCGCTGGCCGGGATGTGGAGCACGTTGTTGCTGTTCATCGGCGCCACGGCGGTGTTTGCCCAGTTGCAGAACGCACTCAACCTGATCTTCAATACCAGCGGCGAACGCCTGGACGGCATCGTGGCGTGGCTGCGCAAGCGCGTGTTTTCCTTCGGCGTGGTGCTGGCGCTGGGCTTCCTGCTGATCCTGTCGATGACCGCCACCACCATGCTGCAGGTGGCGTTCGCGCAGCTGCCCTCGGTGCTGCCGGCGGTGGGTTACCTGACCAGCCTGCTGCTGTACACGGTGGGCTTCGCGTTCCTCTACCACTACCTGCCCGACCGCCGCGTGGCCTGGCGGCAGGCGTTCATCGGCGGGGTGATCACCTCGGCGCTGTTCGCGCTGGGCCGCTATGCCATCGGGCTGTACATCGCCACGGTGGCGCCGGGCAGCGCCTACGGCTCGATGGGCGCGCTGGTGATCTCGCTGGTGTGGATCTACTACGCCACGGTGGTGTTCTTCGTGGGCGCGCTGATGACGGCGGTGATCGACGAGCGCCTGCGTGCCCGCGTGCACCTGGCCGAGGCCGGCATCGTGCCGCCGAAACCGGGCGAAGGCACCGCCAGCTAGTAGACTAGCGGGGTCCCCCGCTTCCGTGCGTGGCCGTTGCCGGCCGTGCCCCCTGCTGCTGCCCATGGCCCGTATCCCCGACGCATTCATCGACGACCTGCTGGCCCGCTCCGACATCGTCGAAGTGGTGGGCAGCCGTGTGCCGCTGAAGCGCCAGGGCAAGGAATATTCGGCGCGCTGCCCGTTCCATGACGAGCGCTCGGCCTCGTTCACGGTCTCGCCCACCAAGCAGTTCTACCACTGCTTCGGCTGCGGCGCGCACGGCACCGCGATCAGCTTCCTGATGAACTACGACCGCCTGGAGTTCCTCGACGCGGTCGATGAGCTGGCCAAGCGCGTGGGCATGGAAGTACCGCGCGATACGCAGCCGCGCACCGCCCAGCAGCAGGACGACAGCCGCGAGCTGTACGCCGCGTTGGATGCGGCCACGCGCTTCTTCCAGAAGTCGCTGGAGGGCAGCGACACCGCCCGTGCCTACCTGGACCAGCGCGGCGTGGACGAGGAAAACCGCACGCGCTTTGCAATCGGCTACGCGCCCGATGGCTACAGCGCGCTGAAGGATGCATTGGGCAAGGACGAGCGGCGCATGAAGCTGCTTGACCGCGCCGGGCTGTTTTCCAAGAACGACCGCGGCCATGTCTACGACAAGTTCCGCGACCGGGTGATGTTCCCGATCTTCGACCGGCGCGGGCGCGTGATCGCCTATGGCGGCCGGGTGCTCGAGAAGGACGACGGCCCCAAGTACCTCAACTCGCCCGAGACCGCGCTGTTCCACAAGGGGCGCGAACTGTACGGCCTGTGGCAGGTGCGCCAGGCCAACCAGAAGATCGAACGGCTGATCGTGGTCGAAGGCTACATGGACGTGGTGTCGCTGTTCCAGTTCGGGGTCACCCAGGCGGTGGCCACGCTGGGCACGGCGACCACGCCGGACCATGCCGAGCTGCTGTTCCGCAACGCGCCGGATGTGTTCTTCTGCTTCGACGGCGACGCCGCCGGCCGCCGCGCCGGCTGGCGCGCGCTGGAATCGGTGCTGCCGCGCATGAAGGATGGCCGCCAGGCGTTCTTCCTGTTCCTGCCCGATGGCGAAGACCCCGACACCATCGTGCGCAAGGAAGGCAAGGACGGCTTCGACGAGCGCCTGAAGCAGGCCACGCCGTTGTCGCAGTTCTTCTTCGATGAGCTCACCCGCGAAGTGAACATGGCCACGCTGGATGGCAAGGCACGCCTGGCCGAACGCGCGCGGCCGATGCTGGCGCAGATTCCCGATGGCGCCTTCGGCGACCTGATGAAGCAGCAGCTGGCCACGTTGACCGGGCTGGGCGCCAAACCGGCCGCCGCGCCGGCATCGCGCCCGCCGGCACGCGCCGTGGCACCCGCGCAGCGGCGCAGCCTGGTACGCGCGGCCATTGCCATCCTGCTGCAGCAGCCGTCGCTGGCGATGACGCTGGAAGGCCACCACTTCGGTGGCCTGCGCCTGCCCGGGGTGGAGCTTCTGATCGAGCTGCTCACGCTGGTGGAACAGCGCCCGGACATCAGCACCGGCGCACTGCTGGAGCACTTCGAAGGCCGCGAAGAGCAGGAATCGCTGCACAAGCTGGCCGCGCAGACCCTGCCCGGCGATGAGGCGATGTGGAACCAGGAACTGCACGATGCGGTGGCGCAGCTGGAAAAACAGCTGTTGCTGCAACGTCTTGAGGAGCTTCAGGCAAAGCAGCGGCAGCAGGGTCTGGACGATACTGACAAGTACGAACTGCGCGAGCTGTTGAAGGCGCGCGCCACGCTGCGTTGACCGATGAGGGAGGAAGGTGAAGTGATGCGACGTTGGAACCGCCCCGCCTTCTCCAGTGCCTTCCTGCTGTGTCTGGTTACCCTGGCTCCGGTGAGCAGCGAGGCAGGGCCTCGCTCTACGCAGGAAGGGCCGGATGACAAACTGGTAGAGCGAGGCCCTGCCTCGCTGGCCGAAGCCGACCTCGCCCGAACCTTCAGGAATCCCGCCAAAGACCTCTACACCGGCGGGCAACCGACGGCAGAACAACTGCAGCAGGCCGCCACGGCAGGCATCACCACCGTGATCGACCTGCGCCAACCCACCGAAGACCGCGGCTTCGACGAAACCGCCACGGCCGCATCGCTCGGCCTGCACTACGTACGCATCCCGGTCGCAGGTGCTGCCGGCCTGACCCCCGCCAAGGTGCAGGCCCTGCAGGCCGCACTGGCCAATGCCAATGGCCCGGTACTGCTGCACTGTGCCTCCGGCAACCGCGTCGGCGCGCTCCTGGCCCTGATGAAAGCGCAACAGGGCGCATCCACCGAACAGGCCCTGCAGTTCGGCCGCGAGGCCGGCATGACCTCGCTGGAGGCCCAAACCCGCACCCTGCTCGAGCAGGACCCCACGCGTTGATCCTGCTGCCGCTTCACCCCCTTTCCCCCTGCTCTACAGGAGCCTGCCCACCATGACCCGCTGGTGGTCGCGCCTGCGACCGGACAACTTCACTCTCGCCCTGCTCGGCACCGTGCTGCTGGCGTCGTTCCTGCCGATGCACGGTCCTGCGGCCATGGTGCTGGACGATGTCACCGACGTGGCCATCGCTGCGCTGTTCTTCCTGCACGGGGCGCGCCTGCCGCGCGAATCGATCATGGCCGGGCTGCTGCACTGGCGCCTGCACCTGACCATCCTGGCCTGCACGTTCGTGCTGTTCCCGCTGTTCGGGCTGGCGTTCAAGCCGCTGGATGGCTGGCTGCTCACCCCCGAGCTGTACATCGGCGTGCTGTTCCTGTGCGCGTTGCCGTCCACGGTGCAGTCATCGATCGCGTTCACCTCGCTGGCGCGCGGCAACGTGCCCGCAGCGGTGGTCAGCGCTTCGCTGTCCAGCATCCTCGGCGTGTTCCTCACCCCGCTGCTGCTGGCCCTGTTGGCCGGTACCGCAGGCGGCATGCACAATCCCGGCCAGGCCATCCTGAGCATCATGCTGCAGCTGCTGCTGCCGTTCGTGGCCGGCCACCTGCTGCGCCCGTGGATCGCCCGCTGGGTGGAACGGCAGCGCGCGCTGCTGCGCTACACCGACCAGGGCACCATCCTGCTGGTGGTGTATTCGGCCTTCGGTGAAGCGGTGAACGAAGGGCTGTGGAGCAAGACCCCGCTGCTGTCGCTGCTCACCGTGGCAGTGGCGGCGGCGGTGCTGCTGGGTATCGCCATGCCGACGATTGCCTTCCTGTCACGGCGACTGGGCTTCAACCGCGAAGACCGCATTACCATCCTGTTCTGCGGCTCGAAGAAGAGCCTGGCCACCGGCGTGCCGATGGCCAAGATCCTGTTCGCCGGGGGCAGCCTGGGCGCGATCGTGCTGCCGATCATGATCTACCACCAGATCCAGCTGATCGTCTGCGCGATGATCGCGCAGCGCTACGCACGCGACCCGGTGGTGAACCCCGCGCCATTGGACTGACGGCGCAGCACGCGGTACGCGGCGATGTTGGTAGGGTCGCTTCCCAAACGACCGCCGATAACGGTGATCAGCCGATGGTGGGCATGACAATCATCGGAACTGCGCTTTGCGACGTGGCGTCGGCCAGGGTCATGCCGCCATCGCGCTGATCATTGCTACCGGCGGTCGTTTGGGAAGCGACCCTACCAAAGCCGTTCCCAGCCCGCCGGGTTCCGCGCCGCCTAGCGTCAGCGGTCGGTCAATGTGCCTACGCTCAGCTCTGGCAGGTACACCCATACGTCATACGAGCGATCCGGGTCCGTTTCGGCAACCGGATCGCGTGCCGGCCGCTCGAGCAGCGGCATCGCGCGGCAGGGGCTCATGCAATGCCAGGTGTGGCCACGCAGTGCCTCCACGCGCACGCTGTACAGCGGCAGGTCCAGAAGGAACGCCGCCATGGTGCGATGCTGCATTTCCGGGGGCGCATCTTCGAACGGGTGGCGCATCGCATGCACGTTGCCTGTCAGTACCAGCATCCGCGCCGCGCTGGGCAGCGCGTTGAACTGCTGCCGCACATGGGTGGCCATCTCCGCGTCGCGATCCACGTCGCTGTCGTACGCGCTGATCTCAATATCGTAGCCCGCTACAGCGATATCTCGACCCTGCGCCCGCAGCACGCGCAGGGCTTCGATCAGCGCCAGCATGTCGCGGCTGCGCCGTCCGTCGTGCTGGCCATCTTTCACCCGCCAGAACGGCGAGGTACGCAGTGCTTCGCGCGCATCCGCATCGCCGTTGGAACGCAGGTACCGTGCCAGTGCCGCGTTCTCGCTCATCGGCAGCTCCAACCCCAGCCGCACGGACGCGTTGTCGCGGCTGTAGCGTTCCATCAGGTCGGCCACCAGCAGCGGCGTTTCGGCGGTTCCGTGGTATTCGCCGAGCACCACCAGCCGGTGGTCACCCGCCAAGGTCACGATCTGTGTTGCGGTGTCACCGACACCGCCTGCCGGCACGGAGGCGGCTGTGCCGCACACCATCGAAGCCACCATCACAGCCATCCAGAGCCATCGCTTCATGCCGTCACGTCCTGTTGGGGTCATGAAAGCAATGGCGACGCGATGTCCGGTTTCAAGGCTGGCGCAGGAACCTCACAGGAACGGCAGCATCCAGTGGTCCACCATCAGGAACGCGAACAGCGCCATGAGGTAGACGATGGAGTAGCCGAACATCTTCATCGAGAACAGCTCGTCCGGCGGGTTGAGCATGCGCCAGGCGTACCAGAGGAACACGGCGTTGAGCACCACCGCGCCGCCCAGGTAGAACAGCCCGCTCATGCCCACCACCGTGGGCAGGATGCTGACGATGGCCAGCACGATGGAATACGCCATGATCGACTTGCGGGTGTACGCCACGCCATGGGTGACCGGCAGCATCGGGATCTTGGCCTTGGCGTAATCTTCGCGGCGGAAGATTGCCAGCGCCCAGAAATGCGGCGGGGTCCAGATGAAGATGATCAGCACCAGCAACGATGCATACGCCCAGTCCCACGGGCCCTGCATGCCGGTGATGGCCGCCCAGCCCAGCAGCGGCGGCGTGGCACCGGCGAGACCGCCGATGACGATGTTCTGCGAGGTGGCGCGCTTGAGGTACACGGTGTAGATCACCGCGTAGCCGATCAGCGAGGCGAAGGTCAGCACGGCGGTGATGACGTTCACCCACAGCACCAGGATGGTCATCGACAGCACGATCAGCGCGCCGGCAAATACCAGCACCTGCCACGGCTTGACCTTGCCCACTACCAGCGGCCGCCACGAGGTGCGCGCCATCTGCGCGTCGATCTGCGCGTCCAGCAGCTGGTTGATGGCCGCTGCGGCCGAGGCCGCCAGCCAGATGCCGAGGAAGCCCAGCGCGCCGCGCACGGCCTGCTCGGCCGTCGGCAACGCGGGGATGGCCAGGAACATGCCCACCAGCGCGGTGAACACGATCAACGCCACGACCTTCGGCTTGGTCAGATCCCAATACTGCCTGACGCTCATGGTGTCGCCCCAGCGGCTTCATCCACCACGTCGGAAGGCGCGCGCAGGCGCGCCATCAGCGTGACCAGCACGAACAGCAGGGCGACCGCGCCGCCGCTGTGCGCCACTGCCACTTCGAGCGGCACCGCCAGCTTCACGTTGAGAATGCCCAGGGTGATCTGCGCCACCACCAGCAGCCCCAACGCACTGGCCCAGCCACGCATGCTCGGCAGCCGGTACAGGCGCACCGCCAGCCACAGCAGGTACACCGCCACCACGACCGCGAACATGCGGTGCGCCATCTGGATTGCGATGCGCGAAGCGCCATCGAGCACGCCCCCTTCGTAATCCACGCCGATGCCACGCCACAGCGTGAAGCCTTCCTTGAAGTCGTGCTGCGGCCACCACTGGCTGACGCAGCGCGGGAAGTTATCCAGCGAGGCACTGCCGCCGCCGCAGGCCAGCGCGGCATAGTTGGCGCTCACCCAGCCACCCAATGCGATCTGCATGACCAGCACGGCCACGCCGATGCGCAGCAGCCACTTCAGCTTCGGCGCCTGCACCAGGGTGATCGGCATGTGCGTGGCGCGCCAGGCCATCCACACCAGCAGCCCGAACATCAGCATGCCGCCGAGCAGGTGGCCCATCACCACGATGGGCTTGAGCAGCAGGGTCACCGTCCACATGCCCAGCAGCGCCTGGAAGATCACCACCGCCAGCGTCAGCAAGGCCGCGCGTGAGAGGTCGATGTTGTTCCAGCGCAACGCGGCGATCAGCAGGATCACTTCGCCGGTGATGGCCAGGATGCTGGCCAGGACATGCATGCCCATCATGTACAGCGGTATGCCGGTGGCCACCAGCACGCACGCGGTAACCACGGCGGTGGTGCCCCAGCGTCGGCGGCGCGTGGCCAGCAGGGCCAGGGTGAGGATTTCGATGCCCAGCGCGCCGGCCAGGAAGCGGTGCACCTGCTCGCGCCACGCCTTGTGGGTTTCCAGCGGGCGGATCTTGGCCGCTTCATGGCCGATCACTTCCTGCGCATGCTGCGGCCAGGTCACGCGGCCATAGCAGGTCGGCCAGTCCGGGCAGCTCAGGCCGGCATCGGACAGGCGCACGAACGAACCAAACATGATCGTGCTGGCCGTCATGATCAGGGCGAACCACGCCAGACGGTGGAAATTGCGATGCAGCGCCGGGCGCGCGGTGGGGTTCATCAAACGGAACTCACTTCAGTTTCAACAGCGTGGCCATGTCCTTGCGCAGACCGGCCAATTCGAATCCCGGCGCATACCGCATGATCACGAACCCATTCGGGTCGATGACATACACAGGCGTGCCGGCGGCGTCATCCACGGCGGGCAACACGGCACGCAGGTTCGGCTGGGGGGCCAGCACGCGCAGGGCGGGAAAGCCCTGGACCTCGGCCGGCGGCGTACCCAGCCACAGGATCTCGACATTATCGGCCCTATGGCCGAACAGCTGCCACACCTTGTCCAATCCCTGCGACAAAGTGACGCACTCGGCCGCGCAGCCCGGGGCCGGCGCCACCAGGATGCGCCAGACATGGGCATCGGGGTTCCACGGGTACGGTTGGCCGTTGGCCAGGGTGGGCGGCAGCGCGCGCGCGTCCACCGCCGGGGTGAACACTTCGCCGGTGTTGCGATGGGCGGCCGGCTGCCAGCCCGCGAAGCGCAGCACGCCAGCCAGCGCCATGACCCCGAAGAACAGGCCGAACAGGGCTACCAGGGTCCAGCGGCCACGGTTGCGGGCCTTGAGCTGTTCCGGGGTGATGGCATTCATGCGTGGGATTTTCTCATGGAAGGAGGGGGCGTGCCGGGCGCCGACGGCGCCATTCCAGCACGAGGGCGACGATCAGCACGGTCAGGGCCAGGCCGAACCACTGCACGGCGTAGCCGAGGTGGCGGCTGGGCGGCAGGGTGTTGGGCAGCAGCTCCAGGTCGCGGGCGTAGCCGCCGGGCAGCGCGGGATCCAGGCGCAGTACCGGGCCCTTCAGGCTGCCCGCGGGCAGTGCCAGCGTGGAGGCGACGTCATCGGGCGGCATGCGGTTGGCCAGCCACACACCCGGTTGCGGGGTCGCGGTGAATGCCGGGCCCAGCACGAGCCCGCTGGCCGGCGGCGGCGCCAGCAGGCCGGCCACGTGGGCGGGGCCGTCGCGCGGCACGATGGCCGGCAGGGTGCGATCGCCCGGCATCGGCAGCCAGCCCAGGTCCACCAGCACCACCGCGCCGCCATCGCTGCGGAACGGCTGGTACACCTTGATGCCGGCGCGGCCTTCGCGGGTCTGGTTGTCCAGCAGCACGGTGCCGGGCAGGAAGTGGCCGTGGTCCTCCACCCAGCGCAGCTGCACCGGTGCAGCCTGCGCCTGGGCCAGGCTGAGGGTCTGCGCGCGGGCCGGCAGCTGCTGGTCCAGCAGCGCCTGTTTTTCATGCATCCGCTGCAGCTGCCAGCGGCCCAGCTGGCAGAACGCGAGGATCACCAGCACGGCGACGACCCAGCCGATCAGGCGCGTGTGCTGGCGCATCATGACAACGCCGGCAAAACGCGGTCAGATAGGCATACCCGCCCTGCCCTCGAGCTGCGCATGAATGATTCGTTGAAGACCCTGCTGGTAATCGCGTTTCTGATCGTCATCGTCTGGAATCTGGGCGCGGGGCTGTATTACCTGCTGGTCGACCGTGGCCAGACCAAACGCACGGTCAATGCGCTCACCCGCCGCATCGCGGTGTCGGTGGCGCTGATCGTGCTGGTGGCCATCGGCATCTACAGCGGCTGGATCAAACCCCACGGCGTGGGCGGTTGATACCGCCCGACGCTACAGCACGTAGACGAACAGGAACAGCATCAGCCACACCACGTCGACGAAGTGCCAGTACCACGCGGCGGCTTCGAAACCGAAATGGTTGTCGCGGGTGAAGTGGCCCTTGGCCGAGCGCAGCCACATCACGATCAGCATGATCGTGCCCAGCAGCACGTGCGCGCCGTGGAAGCCGGTGAGCATGAAGAACGTGGAGCCGTAGATGCCCGAGCCCAGGGTGAGGTTGAGCTCCTTGTAGGCGTGGATGTATTCCTCGGCCTGCAGGGTGAGGAAGAACGCGCCCAGCAGCACGGTGATGCCCAGCCACACCAGCAGCTGGCGGCGGTGGCCGGCCTTGAGCGCATGGTGGGCGATGGTGAGGGTGACGCCTGAGGTAAGCAGGATCAGCGTGTTGATCAGCGGCAGGCCCCAGGCCGGGATGGTCTGGAAGTGGCCGCCGATGGCACCCGGGCCGTTGGTCGGCCAGGCGGCCGAATAGCCATCCCAGAGCAGTTCGTTGGTCATCACCCCGTCGCCCTCGCCGCCCAGCCACGGCAGGCCCAGGTTGCGGGTGTAGAACAGCGCGCCAAAGAAGGCACCGAAGAACATCACTTCGGAGAAGATGAACCACACCATGCCCATCCGGAACGAGCCGTCGACCTGGTGGTTGTAGTTGCCGGCCTGCGATTCGCGCACGACGTCGCTGAACCACCAGAACAGGGTCAGCACCAGCATGGCGATGCCGGCGTAGAAGGTCCACTTGCCCCAGCCGGCATCATTGAGCCAGCTGGCCACGCCTACCATGGTGACCATCATCGCGATGGAGCCGATGAAGGGCCACTTGCTGTGGGTGGGCACGAAGTACACGTTGGCGTCTGGGCTGTGCTGGGTGGCCATGATCGGTATCCGGGTACGTATCAGGGTGCCGAGCGCGCGGTGGCCGGCGGGGTCGCCGTGGCCAGCTGCGCCGACAGCGCGTCGTTCTTGTAGAACGTGTAGGACAGGGTGATGGTCTTGATGTTGGCTGGCAGGTCCGGGTCGACAATGAAACGCACCGGCATGTCGCGTTTCTCGCCGGCCACCAGGGTCTGCGCGGTGAAGCAGAAGCATTCGGTCTTGCTGAAGTAGCCCGAGGCCTTGGCCGGGGCCACCGACGGCACCGCGCTGCCCACCAGCGCGTGGTCGCTGTCATTGCGCGCGTAGTACAGCGCTTCGTTGAGCTCGCCGGGCACCACGTCCATGGTCAGCTGTTCGGGGTGGAAGGCCCACGGCAGCTTGGAGTTCACGCCGCCATCGAACTGGACGCGCACGGTGCGCTTGGCTGCGCCGGGCGCACCCACCGCCGCCGCACCGGGGCCACGCTCCAGCCGCACCCCGAATACCTTTTCGCAGGCGATGCGATACAGCGGCACCAGCGAAAAGGTGAGCACGAACACCGCCACCGCCACCGCGATCAGGCGCGGCAGCCCGGCATGCGGTGCGGGGCGGGTCTCGCTCATCGGCCCAGCACCCCGCTCAGGATGAAGCCGACATAGACCAGGATCGCGACCGCACCGACCCACAGCGCGGTGCGCCGTGCGCGTTGGCGGCGGGCAGCCAGATCCTGTTGATGGACATCATGCATGGCGGACCTCAATGGGTGATGTCGTCGTGGGCCAGATCGCCCGGGCGGATGGTCGGCGGTACGGTGAAGGTATGCGCCGGTGCCGGTGACGGAACCGTCCATTCCAGCCCGCGTGCACCTTCCCAGGCGCGGTCAGCGGCCTTTTCGCCGTTGCGCAGCGAGGCGATCAGGATCGCAGCCATCATGAACGGGGTCACGAACATGCCGAACGCGCCGATGGAGCTGATCAGGTTCCAGTCGGCAAACGCCACGCTGTAATCGGGAATGCGGCGCGGCATGCCGGCCAGGCCCAGGAAGTGCTGCGGGAAGAACAGCAGGTTCACGAAAATGATGGACCACCAGAAGTGCACCTTGGCCCAGAACTCGCTGTACATGCGCCCGGTCCACTTCGGCCACCAGTAGTACACCGCGCCGATCAGCGCGAACACCGCGCCGGTGACCAGCACGTAGTGGAAGTGCGCCACCACGAAGTAGGTGTCGTGGTACTGGAAGTCGGCCACCACGATGGCCAGCATCAGGCCGGAGAAGCCGCCGATGGTGAACAGGATCACGAAGGCGACCGCCCACAGCATGGGCGCTTCGAAGGTGAGCGAACCGCGCCACATGGTGCTCACCCAGTTGAACACCTTCACCCCGGTCGGGATGGAGATCAGCATGGTGGCGAACATGAAGTAGATTTCGCCGCCCAGCGGCATGCCCACGGTGAACATGTGGTGGGCCCAGACGATGAACGACAGGAAGGCGATCGCGGCGATCGCGTAGACCATGGCCTGGTAACCGAACAGCGGCTTGCGGCTGAAGGTGGGGATGATTTCACTGACCACGCCGAACGCCGGCAGGATCATGATGTACACCTCCGGGTGGCCGAAGAACCAGAAGATGTGCTGGAACATCACCGGGTCGCCGCCGCCGGCCGCGTTGAAGAAGCTGGTACCGAAGAACTTGTCGGTGAGCAGCATGGTCACCGCACCGGCCAGCACCGGCATCACCGCGATCAGCAGGAAGGCGGTGATCAGCCAGGACCAGCAGAAGATCGGCATCTTCAGCAGGTCGATGCCCGGCGCGCGCATGTTGAGCACGGTGGCAATGATGTTGATCGCGCCCATGATCGAACTGATGCCGGCCACGTGGATGGCGAACACGGTGAACGCCACGTTGTAGCCGCCCTGCAGCGACAGCGGCGGGTACAGGGTCCAGCCGCCGGCCGGCGCGCCGCCGGGCAGCAGGAAGGTGAGCAGCAACAGGCTGAAGGCCACCGGCAGCAGCCAGAACGACCAGTTGTTCATGCGCGGCAGCGCCATGTCCGGCGCGCCCACCTGCAGCGGGATCATCCAGTTGGCCAGGCCGACGAAGGCGGGCATGACGCCGCCGAAGATCATCACCAGCGCATGCACGGTGGTGAGCTGGTTGAAGGTTTCCGGCTTCACGAACTGCAGGCCAGGCTGCATCAGCTCGGCGCGGATGATCACGCTCATCGCCGCGCCGATGATGAACATGATGAAGCTGAAAAGCAGGTAGAGCGTGCCGATGTCCTTGTGGTTGGTCGAGAAGAACCAACGTTCGAAGAACGACTGCTGATGCCCGTGATGCCCGTCGTGATCAACTGCGGAATGCGCCATCGCCACACCACCTCGTTGGTTCGGTATCAGCGCGCGCCATGCGGCGCGCGCGGTTCGTATCAGGCGTTTTCAGGCGCCGGTGCAGCTGCGGGTGCAGCCTCGGGTGCGGGCGCCGCCGGGTCTGCGGGCGCAGGGGCGGCTTCCGGTGCGGCCGGTGCCGGCGCCGGATCGGGCGCCTTGGGCCGCTTTCCGGCCAGCCACTTCTGGAAATCTTCCTTGGACACCGCTTCCACCACGATGGGCATGAAGCCATGGTCCTTGCCGCACAGTTCGGCACACTGGCCGCGGTACACGCCGACCTTCTCGATATTGGTCCAGGCTTCGTTGACGAAACCGGGAATGGCGTCCTGCTTCCAGCCCAGCGCGGGCACCCACCACGCGTGGATCACGTCATCGGAAGTGATGACGAAACGCACCTTGGTGTCGACCGGCAGCACCAGGCGGTTGTCCACGTCGAGCAGGTAATGCGGGTGGCTTTCGCGGTCGGGTACCTTGCCGCTCTGCCGGACCCGGTCGGATTCGCGGTCCAGGCGGCTGGTGAAGGTGACGTCTTCACCCAGGTATTCGTACTTCCACATCCACTGGTAGCCAGTGACCTTGACGGTCATTTCAGCATCGCGGGTGTCGTAGAACTTGATCAGGTTGGCCGTGGCCGGCCACGCCATCACCACCAGGATGATCACTGGAATGACCGTCCAGACGATCTCGGCCCTGGTGTTGTGGCTGAAGGTGGCGGCGACCGCCCCCTTGGATTTGCGGAACTTGAAGATGGCATAGAACATCGCGCCGAATACCAGCACGCCGATGACCGTACACACCCACAGGGAGAACATGTTGGATTCCCAGGCCAGCCGCGAGCTCTGGGTGACCCCCTTGCCCATGTTCAGCTGCCACGGAACCGGGTCGGCCGATTGGGCCCACGCCAGTGCCGGCGCCATCAGCGCTGCCCCACACCCCACTGCCTTTGCGAACTGCGTGCCCCACTTTCTGCGTTGCTTCATTGCCTAGACCCTTAGCGTCGTCGGTTGCAGCCATCGCTGGCCACTAGCAAGCCTTCTGGTTCTCTTCCCGCCGACGATCAGCCCCCACCCCATGGGGGTATGCACTGAACACCGGCGATCGACCGGGTGCGGATTCATCTCCGCAAACACCGTTCATTCGAGCGCCCGTGGGGGACGCGTGTTCCTGCCGCAGGAAACGTCTCGATGGTAGCCCTGATCTCGCGCGACCGGCAAGGGTCCATTCACAGTTTTGACAATGGTGCAATACAGCATAAGCATCGGCAGCTGTTTTGACGAAATCGGCACAGTTTTTAACGACACCGCTGGATCCGCCGAATCCCCCTGTATGAAAGGCTATGACCGTAATCGTCGGCGCATCTCCGATTGCTTTCACGGATGAAAAAGCGATTAAAATGGTCAAGTTTTCCACGAGCCAACCGGCATGACCGCACCTTCCGCGCTTCCCCCTGCCCCGGCCCCGTCCGGCGCCTCCCGCCCGCCGCTGCTGTCCCCCGAGCTGCCGGTTGTTCCCAATGCGTTCCGCCAGGCGATCACCGATGCCTGGATGAAGGACGAGGCCAGCCACGTGCGCGAGCTGCTGGCGCAGGCGCGGCTGCCCGCCGACGAGCAGGCGAAGGTGCAGGCCACCGCCGCCGACCTGGTCAAGCGCGTACGCGTGCGTGCCAAGGACCAGGGCGCGATCGAAGCCTTCATGCGCCAGTACGACCTGGGCAGCGAGGAAGGCGTGCTGCTGATGTGCGTGGCCGAAGCGCTGCTGCGCATTCCGGACCAGGACACCGCCGACAAGCTGATCCGCGACAAGCTCGGCGAAGCGGACTGGAAGAAGCACCTGGGCGGCAGCGATTCGGTGCTGGTCAACGCCTCCACCTGGGGCCTGATGCTCACCGGCCACATCGTCCAGATCAACGACTCCACCCGCGCCGACGTGCCGGGCGCATTCGCGCGCCTGATGGGCCGCGTGGGTGAGCCGGTGATCCGCCTGGCCGTGCGCCAGGCGATGAAGATCATGGGCCACCAGTTCGTCATGGGCCGCACCATCGACGAAGCGCTGTCGCGCTCGCACAAGGGCGACAACGCCAGCTACCGCTATTCGTTCGACATGCTTGGCGAAGGCGCGCTGACCATGAAGGACGCCAAGCGTTACCTGGAAGACTACCGCCGCGCGATCCACTCCATCGGTGGCGACCACAAGGCCCGTGGCGGCCGCCCGGATGGCGACGTCAATTCGGCCCCGGGCATTTCCATCAAGCTGTCGGCGCTGTACCCGCGCTACGAGCACGCCAAGCGCGCGCGCGTGATGGCCGACCTGGTCCCGGGCGTGCTGGAACTGGCACGACTGGCCAAGTCGTACGGCATCGGCTGCACGGTGGATGCCGAGGAAACCGACCGCCTGGAACTGTCGCTGGACATCATCGAAGCGGTGGTGAGCGATGCCTCGCTGGCCGGGTGGGAAGGCTTCGGCGTGGTGGTGCAGGCGTATCAGAAGCGCACCCCGTACACGATCGATTACCTGGCCGACCTGGCCCGCCGCATCGGCCGTCGCCTGCAGGTGCGCCTGGTCAAGGGCGCGTACTGGGACGCGGAGATCAAGCGCGCCCAGATCGACGGCCTGCCGGCCTACCCGGTGTTCACCCGCAAGCAGAACACCGACGTGTCCTACCTGGCCTGTGCCAAGCGTCTGTTCACCCATGCCGATGCGATCTACCCGATGTTCGCCACGCACAACGCGCACACCATCGCGGCGGTGCAGGCGATCGCACAGGGTGGCCAGTACGAACACCAGAAGCTGCACGGCATGGGTGATGACCTGTACGCCGAAGTGGTGCCGGCCAACCGCCTGAACGTGCCGTGCCGCGTGTACGCCCCGGTGGGTTCGCACGAAGACCTGCTGCCGTACCTGGTGCGCCGCCTGCTCGAGAACGGCGCCAACTCCAGCTTCGTCAACCGCATCACCGACGACGCGGTGGCCATCGACGACCTGATCCGCGATCCGGTCGAAGCCGTGGCCTCGTTCGATTCCATTCCGCACCCGAAAATCCCGCTGCCGGTTGACCTGCTGCGCAGCCAGAACCACGACAGGAAGAACTCCATGGGCGTCAATCTCGCCAACGACAACGATCTGCGCGCCCTGGCCGAGCAGCTCAACGCTGCGGTGAAGCCGTGGCAGGCCGCTCCGCTGGTCCCGGGTGCACAGCCCACCGGCGCGCTGTTGAACGTGGTCAACCCGGCCGATACGCGCCAGGTGGTGGGCCAGTGGCAGCCGGCCGACAGCGCCACCGTGGAAAAGGCCCTGGCCAACGCCGTGGCCGCCCAGCCGCAGTGGAACCGCACCCCGGCCGCCAGCCGCGCCGCGATCCTCGAGCACGCTGCCGACCAGCTGGAAGCCCGCCTGCCGGAATTCATGGCGCTGTGCGTCAAGGAAGCCGGCAAGAGCCTGCCCGACGGCATCGCCGAAGTGCGCGAAGCGGTGGACTTCCTGCGTTACTACGCCAAGCAGGCGCGCGAGCAGTTCGGCCATGCCGAGAAGCTGCCCAGCCCGACCGGTGAATCCAACGAACTGCAGCTGCATGGCCGCGGCGTGTTCGTGTGCATCAGCCCGTGGAACTTCCCGCTGGCGATCTTCCTGGGCCAGGTCAGCGCCGCGCTGGCCGCCGGCAACAGCGTGATCGCCAAGCCGGCCGAACAGACCAACCTGATCGGCTACTACGCGGTGAAGCTGCTGCTGGACGCCGGCGTGCCCGAAGGCGTGGTGCAGTTCCTGCCGGGCGACGGCGCCACCGTGGGTGCCGCGCTCACCGCCGACCCGCGCGTGGCCGGCGTGGCCTTCACCGGTTCGACCGATACCGCGCGTGCGATCAACCGTGCGATGGCTGCACGCGATGCCGCCATTGGCGTGCTGATCGCCGAAACCGGCGGCCAGAACGCCTTCATCGCCGACTCCTCCGCGCTGCCGGAACAGCTGGTCAAGGATGCGATCGGTTCGGCGTTCACCTCGGCCGGCCAGCGCTGCTCGGCCGCGCGCGTGCTGTTCGTGCAGGACGACATCGCCGACAAGGTGATGACCATGCTGGCCGGTGCGATGGCCGAGCTGAAGATCGGCGACCCGGGCCTGCTGTCGACCGACGTCGGCCCGGTGATCGATGCCGATGCGCTGCAGATCCTGCAGGAACATGCGGTGCGCATGGAGAAGGAAGCGCGCCTGATCGCCGCTGCCGAACTCAGCGAAGCGGCCGCGCACGGGACCTTCTTCGCGCCGCGTGCGTATGAGCTGAAGAACCTGGACCAGCTGCACAAGGAAATCTTCGGGCCGGTGCTGCACGTGATCCGCTGGAAGGGCGACCAGCTCGATGCGGTGATCGACCAGATCAACGCCACCGGCTACGGCCTCACCCTGGGCGTGCATTCGCGCATCGACGAAACCGTGGACCGCATTTCCTCGCGGGTGAACGTGGGCAACGTGTACGTCAACCGCAACCAGATCGGTGCGGTGGTGGGCGTGCAGCCGTTCGGCGGCCAGGGCCTGTCGGGCACCGGTCCGAAGGCTGGCGGCCCCCACTACCTGCTGCGTTTTGCGACCGAGAAGACCGTCACCGTGAACACCACCGCGGCCGGTGGCAATGCGTCGCTGCTGACGTTGGGCGATTGATCGACGTGGTGATGGTTTGAACGAAAAACCCCGCGAAAGCGGGGTTTTTTGTGGGTGATGCCGACGCCGTCACTCGGCGTGGATGGCCTCGATTTCATCGCGCATGAGCAGTTCTTCGCCCATGTAGCGCTCGAATTTGATGCGGCCGAACCCCGGTGCGTACCAGGCTTCCATGCGGTTGTCTTCAAAGGTCGCGCTGACGTGGCAGGTGTCCTTGAAGGTGCGCGGCTGGTCGTCGACCGTGGCCTCCACGTCTTCGAAGCCGACGAAGGTGTAGTCGTTGAAGCCGTCGTAATCCACCGGCTCCACCGTTTCTTCCACGTGGTGGGTGCGTTCGCCGCTGCCGTTGACCACGAAGCGCTCGCCCGGCCTGGCGGTCTGCGGGAAGGTCGGCGCGGGCTTGAAGGTATCGGTCATCACCGGCCGGGAGGCGTCGCCGCCCCAGGCGGAGATGCCGTAGCGGTCCTGGCCCAGCAGCTGGCGGCCGCTGGCATCGTAGTAGGCGGCCGTACCGACGCCACCACCGGCGCTCTGCACGCGGATGGCCTGCTGGCCGGCGAACTCCGCCTTTTCGATGGTCAGGGTTTCATCGCCGGTGGAGTAGCGCAGGCCCGGGGTGAGGGTGAAGCAGGTGGCGAAATCGGCGGCGGCGACGGCCGGCGCGGCCAGCGCGGAGAGGGCGAAGGCCAGGGTGGAACGAAGCAGAACGGGCGACATGTGGTTTCCTTGTCATGGATCGTGAAGCGGTTCCTGCGCCGCAGGTGGCATCCGGCCGGCTGCACGCGGACCGGGATTGTACGGGGCTGTGGCATGATCCGGCCATGCGCCCAAATGTCCTGCCGTTGCTGTTGGCGATGTTCCTGTCCACCGTTCCCGCGGCCATGGCGGCGGCCAACGAGCGCGTGCTGGTGTTCACCAGTACCGCCAAGTTCCGCCACGACTCCATTCCCACTGCCGTGAGCACGCTGCGCCTGCTGGCCGAGCGCGAGCGGATGGCAGTGGACCAGAGCGAAAACGCGGCCGATTTCAACGACGCCAACCTGGCCCGCTATCGGGTGGTGGTGTTCGCCAACACCACCGGCGATGTGCTCGATGCCACCCAGCAGCAGGCGATGGAGACCTTCATCCGCGCGGGTGGCGGGTTCATGGGCGTGCATTCGGCCGCCGACACCGAGTACGACTGGCCCTGGTATGGGCAGCTGGTGGGCGCGTATTTCAAGAACCACCCCGAAGGCCTGCAGTTCAGCCGCGTGCAGCCTGAGCGCGAGGGCAAGCCGCAGGGCACCTCGTGGCCGGTACGCGACGAGCTGTACAACTTCCGCAGCAACCCGCGTGGGGCCGTGCAGGTGACCGCCACGGTGGACGAGCGCATGTACCAGGGCGGCACGATGGGTGCCGACCACCCCATTGCGTGGTGCCACCGGTTCGATGGCGGGCGCAGCTGGTACACCGGCCTGGGCCATGACACGGGCCTGTACCGCAACCGCGATTTCCTGACGCACCTGCGGCAGGGCCTGTTGTACGCCGCAGGGCGTTCGCCCGCGTGCGGGTAGAGCCGACTGTCAGTCGGCTGCCGTTCGCATGACGCCGTAGACCGCGCGTAGAGCAGCCGACTAACAGTCGGCTCTACCGGTGCGGTTTCGCATCCGCGTCCGCATCCCGTTTCGCATCCCGTTTCGCATCCCGTTTCGCATCCGGTTGCCGACCCACAACGCAGAAGGCCCCGCTTGCGCGGGGCCTTCCGTCTGTTACGCGGCGCGAACGCCGTGGATCAGAACTTGTAGTTGAACGATGCAGCCAGCACGTCGCCGCGGACCTTGTACTTGCCGGTCAGCGAGTTGCCCTGGTTGTTGGTGGTGGCGCCAATGTTCACGTTCGGGTCGCTGGTGAACAGGTGGGTATAACCGAAGTTGTATTCCATGTTCGCCGCCGGGGTCCAGCCCAGGCCGAAGGACAGCCACTTGCGGCTGGTGTCCGGCACGCGCACGTCGCGGTGGGCGTCGGTGGTCGGGGTCTGGTCGTACGCGACGCCGCCACGCAGGGTCAGGGTGTCGCTCAGCTTGTAGTCCGCACCCAGCGAGACGAAGGTGGTGTCGCGGTAGGAGAAGTCCAGGACCGAGTCCGGCTGGGCCGAACCGTAGTCGATGGTGACCGAGTCGAACGCGGTCGACCAGGCGGTACGGGTCACGTCACCCATCACGGTCCAACGGTCGTTGACATTGTGGGTGATGCTCATGGTGGCCGACGCCGGCAGGGTCACGGTGGCCTTGCCCGACGTGGTCACGAAGCGGCCCGGCTGGGCCACGGCCAGCACGGCAGCAGCGTTGGCCGGCACGTCGAAGGTGGCATCACCGCCGGTGATCTTGTGCTCGACCTTGGAGCGATAGCTGAAGCCGATGTGGGTGTTCTCATCCGGGCTGAACAGACCGCCGACGGTCCAGCCCACCGCATTGTTGTCACCTTCCATGGTCAGCTTGCCATCGGCGCTGCCCGGGGCGAAGCCCGGCACGCGGGACTGGGCCAGTGCGGTGCCGAAGTCGATGTTGTTGCTCAGTTCGATGGTCAGGTGCTCAACGAACACCGACGCGCCGAAGGAGACGTACGGGTTGACGTCGTACGAGGCGGCAAAGCCCAGGTCGATCGCCTTCAGGTCGGTCTTCAGGCCGCTGTAGCGACCCACCCAGCCGTTGTCGTAGTCGGTCTTGAAGCCGAACGGAGCGGTCAGCGACACGCCGAAGTGGGCCTGTTCGCCGATCGGCATGTGGAAGTACGCGGCCGGAACCGGGGCAATCATGCCGGCGTCGCCGCCGTCACCGCCGGTCTGCGGCTGGCCGGTCGGCTTGCGGCCGGTGCCTTCGTATTCGGCCTTGAAGCTGATGGCGCTCAGATCGCCCTGGATCTGCATGCCTTCCAGCTGGCGCATGCCGGCCGGGTTGACGGCGATGATCGAGGCGTCGCCCTGGGCGCTGCCCGAACCAGCGAAGGCGCGGCCGAGGCCCTTGGCGCTGTTTTCCTTCAGCTGGAAGGCGGCGGCGTTGACGTGGCCAACGGCCAGGACACCGGCGATGCCGACAGCGAGGGCGGTGACGCGAGCGAGGGTGGAAGCGGTATGCATCGTTTGTTCTCTCCGGAAATGCGTGTGGTTTGGCAACGCGCGCCTGCGCTGTCCCAGGCCCCGAAGGACTTGACACAACGCGCCGGATTCCCCTCCCGACATACGACGCCGTATGCGAGTATACCCAGACCAGTTAATGAAACAATAACGCGATCACCCTTTCCGGCTATTCAGGCTGAACGCGTCTTCGCTCCTTCAGGTGCGTCGCCGCGCTAGGCTAGCGCCCACGCATGTTCGTCTCGCTCCCCTCCCGCAAGAAGTCCGCCGTCCGCTGGGCGACGCCCCTGCTGTTCGCGACGCTGTGGGCCGCATTCCTGTGGTCGATCTCGCGGCCGGGCGATGCCCGGCGCAGCCTGTGGATGGACTGGGGTGCGCTGTCCACCGGGCTGACCCGGCCATTGGACTGGTGGGCGACCTTCGAGGACGGCAGCGTGCTGCGGCTGTTCACCGCGCTGTTCCTGCACGCGGACTGGTCGCACCTGCTGGGCAACCTGGTGTTCCTGCTGATCTTCGGGCTGCCCGCCGAGCGGGTGCTGGGGCCGTGGCGGCTGATCCTGCTGTTCCTGGTGGGCGGGGCCATCTCCAACCTCACCGCGATCTACACGATGGGCAGCCCGGACCAGATCATCATCGGCGCCAGTGGCGCGGTGTCGGCGCTGATCGGGGCGTACCTGGCCCTGTTCCCGGGCGCGCGGCTGGGGGTGGTGATCCCGCTGGGGCTGTTCCTGGAATTCGTGCGGGCGCCGGCCTACCTGCTGATCGGGGTGTGGGCGGGGCTGCAGGTGGTGTTCGCGTACATCGGCCCGACCTTCGGCATGGTGGCCTGGTGGGCACACATTGCCGGGTTCGTGTTCGGGCTGGTGTATGGGGTGTACGTGCGCGCGGCGATCGCGCGGCGGTTGCGGAAGCGGCACGGGTTTTAAGCGTGCGCCGCAGGCTGGTAGGGTCGCATCCCAATCGACCGCCGTGGTACCCGCCGCGTTCGATGTCGGCATGAACATCGGCGGATCCGGCTGTTACGCCGTTCAACGCAATGCGTTACCGGGCGTTGCACCGTTATCGGCAGTCGTTTGGGAACCGACTCTACCAGCGGGTGCACCCGTCACGGCGTGGGTGCAGGTTCCGGCTTCGGCTTTGCTTCCGGCTTCGGCTTGGCTTCCACCTTGGGCGCCGGCTTCTTCGCCGCGTCGGCCTTCTGCTTTGCGGCTACCGAACCGGGCTGCTTCAGCTCGGCCAGCGCGTCGTTGATCGGGCCGTCGCCGGGCAGTACATCGCCGGCCTGGTAGCCTTCGCCGCCTTCTTCGTCACCGCGCAGGTGGCCCGGCAACGTCGCTTCGCTGTAATCGGACAGGCTGGCCGGCAGGTCGTCGTCTTCGCCCGGCTTCTTCTCCGGCACCAGCACCACGTCGGGCACGATGCCGGTGGCCTGGATCGATTTGCCGCTGGGGGTGTAATAGCGCGCGGTGGTCAGCTTGACCGAATCGCCGTTGTCCAGCGGCAGCACGGTCTGCACCGAGCCCTTGCCGAAGGTGCGGCTGCCGATCACGCGGGCACGGCCGTTGTCGCGCAGTGCGCCGGCCAGCACTTCCGAGGCGCTGGCCGAACCGGCATCGGCCAACACCACCACCGGCGCACCCTTGAGCAGGTCGCCGGGCGTGGCATCGAAGCGCGCGTCGCTGATCGCGATGCGGCCCCGGGTGCTGACGATGTTGCCCTTGTCCAGCAGGTCGTCGGCGACCTGCACTGCTGCGGTGAGCAGGCCACCGGGGTTGCTGCGCAGGTCCAGCACCAGGCCCTTGAGCTTTCCGCCGGCCTGCTGCTGCAGCTGGCCCACGTGCTTCTGGAAATCGGCACCGGTATCGGCCTGGAAGGTGCTCAGGCGCACGTAGCCATAGCCGGGTTCCAGCATGCGGCTGCGCACGCTGGTGACGCGGATGGTTTCGCGGGTGATCGGCACGTCGAACGGCTTGGCTTTGCCCTCGCGCACGATGGTGAGGATCACCTTGCTGCCGGCCTTGCCACGCAGCGGCTCGGTGGCTTCGATCGCGCTGATCGGCTTGCCGTCGATGGCGATGATCAGGTCGCCGGCCAGGATGCCGGCCTTGGCCGCCGGGGTGTCGTCGATCGGCGAGATGACTTTGAGGCTGCTGTTGTCGGGCTGCTGCTGCAGCTCCACGCCGATGCCTTCATAGGCACCTTCGGCCTGTTCGTCGAAGGCTTCGGCATCTTCCTTGTCGAAGTAGGTGCTGTGCGGGTCCAGGTCCAGCAGCAGGCCGCGGATGGCGGACTGCATCAGCTTCTTGTCGTCCACCGGCTCGACATACGCGGCACGTACCGCGTTGTAGACGGCGACGTAACGGCGGATTTCATCCAGCGGCACGCGCGAGGTTACCGCCTCTTCGGTGGAGGCTGCATCGCCGCCGCGTTCCGGAACCTGGGCGGTCTGCTGCGCCCATGACAGCGCCGGCACCAGGGCCAGCAGCAGGGTGGCGGAACGGGCTACGCGCATGAAGCACTCCAGGTTGAGCGGGGGACGGGACCACACGCACCGATGATGCGTGGCCCGATTATGCGCGAAGGCACGGTAAATTCCCGTTGAACGGGGCTACCGGCGCTGCAGCCACGACGACGGATCCACCGGCTGCCCGTTACGCCGCAATTCAAAATACAGCGCAGTAACGCCCTGCCCGCCCGAGTTGCCGACCTTGGCCACGGCATCGCCCTTCTTCACCGTGCCGCCGGCATCGCGCAGCAGCGTGTCGTTGTGCGCATAGAGGCTCATGTAGCCATTGCCGTGATCCACGATCAGGATCATGCCGTAGCCGGTCATCCAGTCGGAGAACACCACGGTGCCATCGGCGACGGCGGTAACGGTGCTGCCGGCAGGCGCGCTGATCAGCACACCACTGCTGGTGCGCCCGTCCGGCAGCTTGCCGCCGTAACGCGCCAGCAGGTTGCCCGACAGCGGCCAGCCCAGCCCGCCCACCTTGGGCGCCGGTGCTGAGGCGACGGCCGGCGGGGTCTTGCCCGGGCGCGGCGGCGGCTTGGTGCCACTGGCGGCGGCAGCGCGCTCGGCTTTTTCAGCGGCTGCCTTCTCGGCGGCAGCGCGGCGGGCGGCGGCACGCCGCTCGGCTTCGGCGCGCGCGGCGGCGGCGCGCAGGTTGGCCAGCAGCGTTTCCAGTGCCTTGGCATCCTGGCCCAGCGCCTTCTCGCGCTCACTGCGGTCCTTGTAGCGTTCGTCCAGGCTGGCCACCGTCTCGGCGCGCGTGCGGCGGTCCGCAGCCAGGCTGGCGGCCTGTTGTTTCTGCTGCTGGCGGGTGCCTTCCAGCGCCTGGCGGCGTTCGGCGATCTGCGCCTCCAGCGATTCCAGTTCGGTCAGGTCGGCGGTCAGCGCGCCGATGCGCCGCGCGCGTTCGCGCTGCAGGTAACGGTGGTAGGCCAGCGTGCGGTTGGCATCGGCCACCCGGTCCTGCGACAACAGCAGCTTCAACGGCGCGTTGTTGCCAATGCGGTAGGCCGCACGCAGCAGCGAGGCCAGCTCCTGGCGCTGCTGCTGCAGGCCCGCCTGCAGTTCGCTGCGGCGCTGCTGGGCCTCCTGCAGGGCGCGGGTTTCGCGCTGCAGCGCGGTTTCGGTCTCGGCCAGCACGCGGCCGGTGCGGGCGACCTTTTCGTCGGCCTCGCGCAGCTGGCGCGAGGCCTGCCCGCGCTGGCCTTCCAGCGTGCGTCGTTCCTGGGCGACACCCTTCAGCTCGGTGCGCAGCTTCTGCAGCTTGCGCTCGGCGTCCTTCGGGTTCTGCGCGGCCAGCGGTGCAGCGCCGATCATCGCCAGGATCAGTGCCAGCGCCGACAGCGCCACCGGCCAGCGCGAGCTACGGCCGTGCCCAGCGGTCGGATTGTTATTCCCGCGTGAGGAAAAGACGTTGGGGCGCAAGGGCTTTCCAGTGACTTCAGGCAGATGCGGATTGCAGCGCTGCATGGTGACATTCCTGAAGGCGGCCTGCCAGCCGCATACCCGGACGAGGCACCCCATGAAACGTTTCCCGCTACCGCTGCTGATTGCCCTGGTGCTGCCCTGCGCGCCCGCCTTCGCCAGCGATGGCATCAGCAAGGTCAATGGCAGCATCACCGCCAGCGCCGGCCAGACCTACGGCGACCTGGACACCGTCAATGGTGGAATCACCGTCGAGGGCGGAGCCGAGGCCGGCGACATCCAGACCGTCAACGGCGGCATCCAGGTGGATGATCGCGCCCGCACCCGTGGCATCTCGACAGTCAACGGCGGCATCAAGATCGGGCAGCGCGTCGTGGTCGATGGCGATGTCGAAACCGTCAACGGCAGCATCTTTGTCGACCGCGGCACCCGCATCGACGGTGGCGTGGAAACCGTCAACGGCGGCATCGGTCTGGTGGAGACGCGGCTGTCCCAGGGTATCGAGACGGTCAACGGCGACATCACCGTCGGCATCGGTTCGGTGGTCGAGGGCGGCATCCACGTGAACAAACCCAGCTTCAGCCTGTCGCTGCGCGCCGGGCGCAAGCCGCGCGTGATCATCGGCCCGAATGCGGCGGTCAACGGCCCGCTGCACTTCGAGCGCGAGGTCACCCTGTATGTGCACCGCAGCGCACACATTGGTCCGGTCGAGGGCGCTCAACCCGTGCCGTTCGACACCGACGCCGCGCCGAACGATTGATACTCTTTTACCCGGTGCCCGCGCACCGGCCCTTTGTCTCCAGGAATCGATGATGTCCCGCAAACTTCTGTTGTGCCTGGCCGCCACCGCCGCGCTGACCGCGTGCAAGGGCGAGACCACTGCACCGGCGGCCGCGCCGGCTGCTGATACCGCCCCGGCCGCCGCCGGCCACGCCTTCTCGGCCGAAATCAACGCCGGCGACTTCGGCGAGCTGGTCAAGACCCTGTCGTCGGATGAGTTCGAAGGCCGCGCGCCGGGCAGCACCGGCGAAGACCGCACGGTGGAGTACATCCGCGACCAGATGCAGCGCATCGGCCTGCAGCCGGGCAACGGCGACAGCTGGTTCCAGGAGGTGGCGATGACCGAAACCACCGCCGATGAGAGCACCGTGCTGAAGCTGGACCAGGCCGGCAAGCAGCGCGACCTGAAGTTCGGCACCGACATGGTGATCGGCACCCGCAGTGGCCAGAAGGAAGTGAAGATCGACGGCAGCGACCTGGTCTTCGTCGGCTACGGCGTGGATGCGCCGGAGCAGAAGTGGAACGACTACGCCGGCCAGGACTGGAAGGGCAAGACGGTGGTCATGTTCGTCAACGACCCGGGTTTCCACGTCAACGACGAGAAGCTGTTCGACGGCAAGCGCATGACCTATTACGGCCGCTGGACCTACAAGTTCGAAGAGGCCGCCCGCAAGGGCGCTGCCGCGGCGCTGATCGTGCATGACACCGCCGGTGCTTCGTACGGTTGGGACGTGGTGAAGAACTCGTGGGCCGGCCCACAGTACGACCTGCCGGCCAAGGACGATCCGGAACCCCGCCTGCCGGCGCAGGGCTGGCTGAGCGCCGATGCGGCGCGCCAGCTGTTCGCCGATGCCGGGCTGGACCTGGACCAGGCCTACAAGGATGCCAACAAGCGCGGCTTCAAGCCGGTGCCGCTGAAGGCGAAGATCTCGCTGGACCTGAAGAGCACCATCGCTGAAAAGAAGTCGCGCAATGTGGTCGGCGTGCTGCCGGGCACCAAGCATGCCGACGAGGCCGTGCTGTACATGGCGCACTGGGACCACCTGGGCAAGCATGAAGGCGAGCAGGGCGACAACATCTACAACGGTGCCATCGACAACGCCACGGGCGTGGCGGGCATCCTGGAGATCGCCGATGCGATGGCGCATGAGCAGCCCGCGCCGGAGCGTTCGGTGGTGTTCCTGGCGGTGACGCTGGAAGAATCGGGTCTGTTGGGGTCGAAGTACTACGTGAACCACCCGACCTTCCCGCTGGACAAGATTGCCGGCGTGATCAACATCGACGCAATGTCGGTGGCCGGCAAGGCCAAGGACCTGACCGTGACCGGCTTCGGCAGCTCGCAGCTGGAGGACATCCTCAAGCCGCTGGCGGCGGAGAAGGGTCGCACGCTGCACGGCGAAACCTCGGTGCAGAGCGGCTTCTACTTCCGTTCGGACCACTTCAACTTCGCCAAGGCCGGCGTGCCGGCGCTGTATGCCGACGGCGGCGAAGACCTGCTTGACGGCGGCGTGGACGCAGGCCGCAAGGCGGCTGAGGCGTATGGCCGCGACCGGTACCACGGCCCGAAGGACGAGTACGACGCCAGCACCTGGAAGCTGGACGGCACCGTGGAAGACCTGGAGCTGCTGCACGGCGTGGGCAAGGCCATCGCCGTGGGCGGCCAGTGGCCGAACTGGTACGAGGGCAACCCGTTCAAGGCTGCCCGCGACGAGATGATGAAGGGCAAGACCGAGGCGGCTGCGCCGGCTCCGGCTGCGAAGTAAGCCTGGCCTACATCGCTGGTTGAAAGGAAGCGGCGCCTTTGGCGCCGCTTCTTTTTTGGGAGTCACTCGGTAGCGGAGGGCCACCGCGTCCAGCAATACGGGTACTCGCCTGCCTTTGTAGCGAGTCCCGAACGAATCGGGTTCTCGATCAGGTAGTTGGCCTGTGTGAGTAAAGATTCGTCGGAGCGGATGCAGTGGTCGTAGAAGCCGCGTTGCCACAACGAGCCCGCGCTGCCGCGATGCAGATTGAGTGCACGCGAGGAGCGGGATTTGAAGGCCTGCACGCATCGGCTGATGTTCCCGTTGCCGAGCTGCATCAACCAATGAACATGGTCGGGCATGACCACCCAGGCAAGCGTACGTGAGCGATGCTCGCGATCGGAGCAGCGAAGTGCCTCGACCACGCATTCAACGGTGGTGTCATCGACAAAGATCGATTCGCGGCCGGCCACTACGGTGGTGAGCATGTAGTACGCGCCCTGAAGGGAGCGGCGGCCGATGAGGAGGCGTGGACTGGGCATGACCACAGAGTGGCGTTCGCCCATGGCCGGTTGTATCCGGCAAGTATCAATCAGCCTGTCAGACGAAGCCGGTGGGGTCGCATCCCAATCGACCGCCGTGGTGGTGATTACCCCGTTGGGGCATGACCACGAACGCAGGGAACGCGTTTCGATCGGGGTCCATGCGTCACCGTGCCGATCACCGTTATCGGCAGTCGTTTGGGAATCGACCCTACCGCCGCCCGGCCCGTCACGGCAGGTGCCGACCGTTGGTCGGCACGCATCAGTCATACCCACGCGGTAGGTGCCGACCGTTGGTCGGCACGCTTTGACCCAAAGAAAAAACCCCGCTGCGTGAGCAGCGGGGTTTTGGGGTGTAAACCCTGGCGATGACCTACTCTCGCATGGCTTGAGCCACACTACCATCGGCGCAGCTGCGTTTCACTTCCGAGTTCGGGATGGGATCGGGTGGTTCCACAGCGCTAATTTCACCAGGGAGACGGTTGGAGCAGCGCGGTGCGCCAGCTCGGCATTCTTGTCTCCCGTTTCACACGACCAACGGTCGTGTGCTACCGGGTGCAGGCTCCCGAAAACGGGGGGCTTGCAAAAAAAGGAAAACCCCACTGCATCTGCAGCGGGGTTTTCGGGGTGTAAACCCTGGCGATGACCTACTCTCGCATGGCTTGAGCCACACTACCATCGGCGCAGCTGCGTTTCACTTCCGAGTTCGGGATGGGATCGGGTGGTTCCACAGCGCTAATTTCACCAGGGAGACGGTTGGAGCGTCGCGATGTTCGTGATTTTTCCTAGGGGAAAAAGCACGGCCATACTGCGCCTGCCTCTCATAGTTCTTGTGACGTAGCGTGCACTTGGGCTCTATCGACATGTCATGTCGGCCAAGGCAACTTGAGGTTATATGGTCAAGCCACACGGATCATTAGTATCAGTTAGCTCAATACATTGCTGTACTTACACACCTGACCTATCAACCACATAGTCTATATGGTTCCTTCAGGGGGCTTGTGCCCCGGGAGATCTCATCTTGAGGCGCGCTTCCCGCTTAGATGCTTTCAGCGGTTATCGCTTCCGAACATAGCTACCCGGCAATGCCACTGGCGTGACAACCGGAACACCAGAGGTTCGTCCACTCCGGTCCTCTCGTACTAGGAGCAGCCCCTCTCAAATCTCCAACGCCCATGGCAGATAGGGACCGAACTGTCTCACGACGTTCTGAACCCAGCTCGCGTACCACTTTAAATGGCGAACAGCCATACCCTTGGGACCGACTACAGCCCCAGGATGTGATGAGCCGACATCGAGGTGCCAAACACCGCCGTCGATATGAACTCTTGGGCGGTATCAGCCTGTTATCCCCGGAGTACCTTTTATCCGTTGAGCGATGGCCCTTCCATACAGAACCACCGGATCACTAAGTCCTAGTTTCCTACCTGCTTGATCCGTCGATCTTGCAGTCAAGCACGCTTATGCCTTTGCACACAGTGCGCGATGTCCGACCGCGCTGAGCGTACCTTCGAGCTCCTCCGTTACTCTTTAGGAGGAGACCGCCCCAGTCAAACTACCCACCATACACGGTCCCCGACCCAGATAATGGGCCCAGGTTAGAACGTCAAGCACGACAGGGTGGTATTTCAAGGATGGCTCCACTGCAGCTAGCGCCACAGTTTCATAGCCTCCCACCTATCCTACACAGACGAACTCAACGTTCAGTGTAAAGCTATAGTAAAGGTTCACGGGGTCTTTCCGTCTTGCCACGGGAACGCTGCATCTTCACAGCGATTTCAATTTCACTGAGTCTCGGGTGGAGACAGCGCCGCTGTCGTTACGCCATTCGTGCAGGTCGGAACTTACCCGACAAGGAATTTCGCTACCTTAGGACCGTTATAGTTACGGCCGCCGTTTACTGGGGCTTCGATCAAGAGCTTCGCCTTGCGGCTGACCCCATCAATTAACCTTCCAGCACCGGGCAGGCGTCACACCCTATACGTCCACTTTCGTGTTTGCAGAGTGCTGTGTTTTTGATAAACAGTCGCAGCGGCCTGGTTTCTGCGGCCCTCTTCAGCTATAGCTCGCATGAGCCACCAAAAAGGGCGCACCTTCTCCCGAAGTTACGGTGCCATGTTGCCTAGTTCCTTCACCCGAGTTCTCTCAAGCGCCTGAGAATTCTCATCCTACCCACCTGTGTCGGTTTACGGTACGGTCTGCGTAAGCTGAAGCTTAGGAGCTTTTCCTGGAAGCGTGGTATCAGTGACTTTGTCTTAAAGACTCGTCTCGGTGCTCGGTCTTGAAGGATCCCGGATTTGCCAAAGATCCAAACCTACCGCCTTTCCCCCGGACAACCAACGCCGGGTACACCTAACCTTCTCCGTCCCTCCATCGCACTTACGCGAGGTGCAGGAATATTAACCTGCTTCCCATCGACTACGACTTTCGTCCTCGCCTTAGGGGCCGACTCACCCTGCGCCGATTAACGTTGCGCAAGGAAACCTTGGGCTTTCGGCGTGCGGGTTTTTCACCCGCATTATCGTTACTCATGTCAGCATTCGCACTTCCGATACCTCCAGCAGACTTCTCAATCCACCTTCAACGGCTTACGGAACGCTCCTCTACCGCGTACATATAAATATGCACACCCCAAGCTTCGGTTCACTGCTTAGCCCCGTTAAATCTTCCCCGCAGACCGACTCGACCAGTGAGCTATTACGCTTTCTTTAAAGGGTGGCTGCTTCTAAGCCAACCTCCTGGCTGTCTGTGCCTTTCCACATGGTTTTCCACTTAGCAGTGAATTTGGGACCTTAGCTGTGGGTCTGGGTTGTTTCCCTTTTCACGACGGACGTTAGCACCCGCCGTGTGTCTCCCATACAGTCCGTCTCGGTATTCGGAGTTTGCAATGGTTTGGTAAGTCGCGATGACCCCCTAGCCATAACAGTGCTCTACCCCCGAGAGGATACATATGAGGCGCTACCTAAATAGCTTTCGAGGAGAACCAGCTATCTCCGGGTTCGATTAGCTTTTCACTCCTAATCACAGCTCATCCCCGTCTTTTGCAACAGACGTGGGTTCGGGCCTCCAGTACCTGTTACGGCACCTTCACCCTGGCCATGACTAGATCACCCGGTTTCGGGTCTACTGCCCGCGACTATGCGCCCTTATCAGACTCGGTTTCCCTTCGCCTCCCCTATACGGTTAAGCTTGCCACGAACAGTAAGTCGCTGACCCATTATACAAAAGGTACGCAGTCACTCTTTCGAGCTCCTACTGCTTGTACGCACACGGTTTCAGGATCTATTTCACTCCCCTCTCCGGGGTTCTTTTCGCCTTTCCCTCACGGTACTGGTTCACTATCGGTCGGTCAGTAGTATTTAGCCTTGGAGGATGGTCCCCCCATGTTCAGACAGGGTTTCACGTGCCCCGCCCTACTCGTCTTCACTGGAGTGGCCCTTTTAAATACAGGGCTATCACCTTCTATGGCCAGCCGTTCCAGGCTGTTTTTCTAGAACCATTCCAGCTTAAGGGCTAGTCCCCGTTCGCTCGTCGCTACTCAGGGAATCTCGGTTGATTTCTTTTCCTCTGGTTACTTAGATATTTCAGTTCACCAGGTTCGCTTCCAGCAGCTATGTATTCACTGCAGGATACCCGCAAGCGGGTGGGTTTCCCCATTCGGACATTACCGGATCAAAGCTTGTTGCCAGCTCCCCGATACTTTTCGCAGGCTGCCACGTCCTTCATCGCCTCTGACCGCCAAGGCATCCACCGTGTGCGCTTATTCGCTTGACCATATAACCGCAAGTTGCCTTGGGTTATATATATGACCCGGGGGTACAAAGCCCGGATACGAAATATAACGACTCAATTAATAAGAAGACATTTAAGTCTTCCGCCTTAGCCTCACGACACGTCAAGATAGAATCTCAAACGCTCGCTACGTCACAAGTTTTAAAAGAACACGTACCGGCCACAATGCCGATCCGTAATAAATTCTTTGTATGCGCTGGTCATTCAGAGTTGGTGGGTCTGGGTAGACTCGAACTACCGACCTCACCCTTATCAGGGGTGCGCTCTAACCACCTGAGCTACAGACCCAATGTCCGTTTAGCTCATTGCCGTTGGCGCTGATAAAGGCGCTACGTGTGGTGGAGCCTGTCGGGATCGAACCGACGACCCCCTGCTTGCAAAGCAGGTGCTCTCCCAGCTGAGCTAAGGCCCCATATACGGGACTTTTCAAACCGGCCTGGCCGATTTGAAACTCTGAATGCAGGTACTTTGTGAAGACGCCCGACAGGACGATGTTGTCTTTGCTCAAAAGGAGGTGATCCAGCCGCACCTTCCGATACGGCTACCTTGTTACGACTTCACCCCAGTCATCGGCCACACCGTGGCAAGCGCCCTCCCGAAGGTTAAGCTACCTGCTTCTGGTGCAACAAACTCCCATGGTGTGACGGGCGGTGTGTACAAGGCCCGGGAACGTATTCACCGCAGCAATGCTGATCTGCGATTACTAGCGATTCCGACTTCATGGAGTCGAGTTGCAGACTCCAATCCGGACTGAGATAGGGTTTCTGGGATTGGCTTGCCCTCGCGGGTTTGCAGCCCTCTGTCCCTACCATTGTAGTACGTGTGTAGCCCTGGTCGTAAGGGCCATGATGACTTGACGTCATCCCCACCTTCCTCCGGTTTGTCACCGGCGGTCTCCTTAGAGTTCCCACCATTACGTGCTGGCAACTAAGGACAAGGGTTGCGCTCGTTGCGGGACTTAACCCAACATCTCACGACACGAGCTGACGACAGCCATGCAGCACCTGTGTTCGAGTTCCCGAAGGCACCAATCCATCTCTGGAAAGTTCTCGACATGTCAAGACCAGGTAAGGTTCTTCGCGTTGCATCGAATTAAACCACATACTCCACCGCTTGTGCGGGCCCCCGTCAATTCCTTTGAGTTTCAGTCTTGCGACCGTACTCCCCAGGCGGCGAACTTAACGCGTTAGCTTCGATACTGCGTGCCAAATTGCACCCAACATCCAGTTCGCATCGTTTAGGGCGTGGACTACCAGGGTATCTAATCCTGTTTGCTCCCCACGCTTTCGTGCCTCAGTGTCAGTGTTGGTCCAGGTAGCTGCCTTCGCCATGGATGTTCCTCCCGATCTCTACGCATTTCACTGCTACACCGGGAATTCCACTACCCTCTACCACACTCTAGTCGCCCAGTATCCACTGCAATTCCCAGGTTGAGCCCAGGGCTTTCACAACAGACTTAAACAACCACCTACGCACGCTTTACGCCCAGTAATTCCGAGTAACGCTTGCACCCTTCGTATTACCGCGGCTGCTGGCACGAAGTTAGCCGGTGCTTATTCTTTGGGTACCGTCAGAACAACCGGGTATTAGCCGACTGCTTTTCTTTCCCAACAAAAGGGCTTTACAACCCGAAGGCCTTCTTCACCCACGCGGTATGGCTGGATCAGGCTTGCGCCCATTGTCCAATATTCCCCACTGCTGCCTCCCGTAGGAGTCTGGACCGTGTCTCAGTTCCAGTGTGGCTGATCATCCTCTCAGACCAGCTACGGATCGTCGCCTTGGTGGGCCTTTACCCCGCCAACTAGCTAATCCGACATCGGCTCATCTATCCGCGCAAGGCCCGAAGGTCCCCTGCTTTCACCCGAAGGTCGTATGCGGTATTAGCGTAAGTTTCCCTACGTTATCCCCCACGAAAAGGTAGATTCCGATGTATTCCTCACCCGTCCGCCACTCGCCACCCATAAGAGCAAGCTCTTACTGTGCTGCCGTTCGACTTGCATGTGTTAGGCCTACCGCCAGCGTTCACTCTGAGCCAGGATCAAACTCTTCACTTAAAAACGCATAGTCCGAGGACTAAAAATTTAAAGCTGCAGATGCTTGACCGCTGGCAACGTTTCGCTTGCTTTAAAACAATTGATATGTTGCTTGATCAAACGTCTGCAAGATGGACAAATCATCCTTCCTGCAGGCGCCTTCACAAGATACCTGCGCATACTGTCAAAGAACTTGGGAGTCGGCCTCAGCGCCTTTCTCCGTGTGCCCCGACGTTTCCGTCGTTGCGAGCCGCCCATTATAGCTGGCTTTTCCGCTTCGTCAACACCCTTTTTCGAGGGCCGCCTCACCGAAGTGGACGTTGTTGCCGATGCTGCTTCGTCGTGCGACCCGGAGGTCTTTTCGTCGAAGCGAGCCGCCTATTATGTCAGGCTTTTCGTTTCCGTCAACACCTTCTTTCGAAGAAGTTGAAGTCCTGTTCCTTCGCGGTTGCCGCCTTGCGGTGGCCCCTGCGTCGGGGGAGGGAAAGTATGTCCCCAACCGCCTCGTTTGTGAAGGGGGTGCATGACTTTTTTTCACGGTTTTGTGCATTCATTCATGCTGGTTCCGCGCCCGAAGGCGCGAAACCCTTGTGGCGCTTAGGCGGCGACCAACAACACGCGTGCGAAGTTGCGCTTGCCGACCTGCAGCAAGCCCTCGAAGCCGGGCACGAACAGCTGCTGGGCGTCGTCCACCACCTCGCCGTCCACCTTCACCGCACGCTCCTTGAGCTTGCGCGAGGCCTCCGAGTTGCTCGGGGTCAGGCCGGCTGCGGTGAGCAATGCACCAATCCGCAGGCCTTCAACGGGAATGGCCACTTCCTGCAGGGGCAACAGGGTCACATCGCCCTGCCCGGTCACGGCAGCGTTCCAGCCGGCAATGGCCAGCTCGGCCGCGTCGGCATCGTGGAAGCGGGTGGTGAGCTCGCGCGCCAGGCGCAGCTTCACCTCACGCGGGTTCAGAGTGCCGGCGGCGACCTGCTCGCGCAGGCTGACCGCCTCGGCCTGGCTGATCTCGAAGGAAAGCAGCTCGATCCAGCGCCACATCAGGTCGTCGCCGATCTTCATGGTCTTGGTCACCATGTCGATCGCCGGTTCGCTGATGCCGATGTAGTTGTTGAGCGACTTGGACATCTTGGCCACGCCGTCCAGGCCTTCCAGCAGCGGCATGGTCAGCACGATCTGCGGCTTCTGCCCGTAGTGCTCCTGCAGGCCACGGCCCATGAGCAGGTTGAACTTCTGGTCGGTACCGCCCAGTTCGACGTCCGCTTCCAGCGCCACCGAGTCGTAACCCTGCACCAGCGGGTACAGGAACTCGTGCAGGGCGATGGACTGCTGGGCCGCATAGCGCTTGGCGAAGTCGTCGCGCTCGAGCATGCGCGCCACGGTGTGCTGGCCGGCCAGGCGGATCATGTCGGCCGCGCCCATCTTGCCGAACCACTCCGAATTGAAGCGCACTTCGGTCTTTTCGCGGTCCAGTACCTTGAACACCTGCTCTTCATAGGTGCGCGCATTGGCCAGCACGTCGTCCTTGCTGAGCGGCTTGCGGGTGACGTTCTTGCCCGAGGGGTCGCCGATCATCCCGGTGAAGTCGCCGATCAGGAAGATGACCTGGTGGCCGAGGTCCTGGAACTGACGCAGCTTGTTCAGAAGGACTGTATGGCCCAGATGCAGGTCCGGGGCAGTGGGGTCGAAACCAGCCTTGACCCGCAGCGGGCGGCCGCTTTCCAGCCGCTGGCGCAGCTCCTCGATCTTGAGGATTTCATCGGCGCCACGGCCGATCTGGGCAAGGGCTTGTTCAATCGAGGACACGTGCAACTCCCGGCGATGCCTTATTTACATGAATGACGTTAAGTACAAGTTAACCGCAAGCGCTTCACAAAAGCCAATAGGCACAAGGGTTTGACGCGATATTTATACCTGTCTATGTTACCGACGTTTGGGCCCGCGCTCCCGGGCCAGCCAGGAACACACCGACGATGCTGAATACCGATCAAGGCCGCGCGCGCAAGCAGCGCTTCAAGGAACGCCTTCACGTTCTCCACGACACCGCCCTGCATCGGAAGCTTCGACAGCATCTTCCCGCTGCTTTCAATGAGCGCTGGACCCGCCGCCACTGGATGCACGCCAGCCTGTTCGCCACCATCGGCGCCCTGGTGGCCACTATTGTCCCCGGCTTCTCGCACACCATCGAGTCGCCCTACTCGGTCAGCCATTCCACGCTGGCCCTGCCCTTGCCGCCGCTGTCCCAGGAGCGCCTGCAGCAGGTGCCGGGCGACAGCTGGCAGGTACTGCGCGTGCAGCGCGGCCAGACCCTGAGCAACCTGTTCGACGAGGCCGGCATTTCGCCCACGGTGATGCACCAGGTGCTGGAGCACCCCGGTGCGCGCGACGCGCTGACCAAGCTGCGCCCCGGCGCGGAAATTGCCTTCGACCTGCCGCTGAGCGGGGAGCTGCGCACGATCCGCTTCGACCGCGATGCCGACAACCGGGTGGAGCTGTCGCTGAAGGGCGAACAGATCACCGAGAAGGTCAGCAAGCGTGAGAGCTCCACCCGCCGGGTGGTGACCAGCGGCGAGATCACCAGTTCGCTGTACGCGGCGGCGCGCAAGGCCGGGCTGTCGCCGTCGGCCATCGCGACGATGACCGACGAGATCTTCAAGTACGACATCGACTTCTCCAAGGACCTGCAGCCGGGCGACCGCTTCAGCGTGGTGATGGATGAGACCTGGCGCGAAGGCGAGAAGGTGGACACCAGCAAGATCCTGGCGGCGACCTTCACCTCCGGCGGCAAGACCTACAGCGGCTTCCGCTTCGACCGCAACGGCAAGTCCGAGTACTTCGACGTGAGCGGGCGCCCGCTGAAGAAGAGCTTCATCCGCATGCCGATTCCCTTCGCCCGCCTGAGCTCGACGTTCGGGGCGCGCAAGCACCCGGTGCTGGGCAAGATGCGCATGCACAAGGGCGTGGACTACGCCGCGCGCACCGGCACCCCGATCATGGCCGCCGGCGATGCCCGCGTGCAGTTCGCCGGCGTGCAGCGCGGCTACGGCAACGTGGTGATCCTGGACCACGGCCGTGGCCACACCACCCTGTACGGGCACATGTCGCGCTTTGGCAAGATCAAGACCGGCCAGCGCGTGGCGCAGGGCACGGTGATCGGCTACGTGGGCTCAACCGGCCTGGCCACCGGCCCGCACCTGCACTACGAATTCCGCGTCAACGGCGTGCACCGCAACCCGCTGTCGGTGACGATGCCGCCGCCGGAGCCGCTGCAGGGCAGCGAGCTGGTCGCCTTCCGCGCGCAGACCGCGCCGGCGCTGGCCCGCATCCAGGGCATGGAGAAGCTGATCTACGCCGACGCCAGCCCGGCGCCGAAGGCCGACCAGGCCGCTACCACCACGGCCAGCGCGGCCAAGCCGGCCAAGGGCAGCCGCGGCTGATCGCATGCATTGACGGCGGCAACAGGTTGCGCGGAATCTGCACGCACCCTGTTGAACCGCCTGGCCATGACTTCAGCTGATCCGCATACCCCGCTCTACCTGGGCCTGATGTCCGGCACCAGCGCCGATGGCATCGATGCCGCGCTGGTGCAGTTTCCCGCCGAGGGCGGCTGCCGCTTCGTCGATGGGCTCACCCACCCCTGGGACCCCGCCATCCGCGCCGAGCTGGTGGCGCTGGGCGAAGGCGGCGAGCTGGGCTCACTGGATACGCTGGGCCGGATCGATGCGCAGATCGGCATCACCTTCGCGGCCGCCGCCAACCGCCTGCTGGAACAGGCCGGGGTGAGCCCGGCGCAGGTGCGGGCGATCGGTTCGCACGGGCAGACGGTGCGGCACCGGCCGCTGGCCGATCCGGCATTCACCTGCCAACTGGGCGATGCCAACCGGATTGCCGAGCTGACCGGCATCACCACGGTGGCCGACTTCCGCCGCCGCGACGTGGCCGCCGGTGGGCACGGGGCGCCGCTGATGCCGGCCTTCCACCTGGCGATGCTGGGCACGGCCGATGAGGACCGGGCGGTGTTGAATTTGGGTGGGATCGCGAACCTGACCCTGATTCCGCGCGTGGGCACCCCGCGTGGCTTCGATACCGGGCCGGCCAATGCGCTGATGGACGCGTGGTGCGAGCGGCATACCGGCACGCCGTTCGATGCCGATGGTGCGTTTGCGGCCAGCGGGCAGGTGGATGAGGCGCTGCTGGAGCACTGGCGGGCCGAACCGTGGTTCGCGCTGCCACCGCCGAAGAGCACCGGGCGCGAGCAGTTTCATCTGGCGTGGGCCGAGGCGGCGATGGCCGGCCGCACCCTGGCGCCGGCGGATGTGCAGGCGACGCTGCTGGAACTGACGGCGGCCACGGTGGCCGACGCGCTGCTGGCCCACCTGCCGGAAGCAACGCGGGTGCTGGTGTGCGGCGGCGGTGTTCGCAACCCGCAGCTGCTGCGCAGACTCAGCGCGCGGTTGCCGGGGGTGGTGGTCGAGTCCAGCGCAGTGCACGGGCTGGACCCGGACTACCTGGAAGCGATGGGGTTTGCGTGGTTGGCGCACCGGACGCTGCAGGGGTTGCCGGGCAACCTGCCCAGCGTGACCGGGGCGCGCGGGCCGCGGATATTGGGCGCCATTCACCCAGCGTGATGGGTGCTGCCTAGAACGCCTTTACGTCCGGCAGCGCCTGCAGGGCTGCTATTGCGTCGGCCAGGGCATTCACTTCGGGGTCGTGGAAGCCGCTGCGGACTTCCAGTTCGCTGGCGAACAGGCCCTGCTCGAGCAGGACCACGCAGGTGTGTTCGCGGGTCCAGCCGCGTGCGACGGCGACCCGGCGGATGCGCTCGTTCAGCAGCGGATCGAGATCGCGCAGCACCAGATCAGCCATGTGTATTCCCCCGTTGGCAACGCACCGCCCCCACGGCACAACGGGTTCGATGATGGCCCAGCCGGGGGGTACGGGCAAGCACCCCTCAGCTGGCCGCGCGCAGGTGCCGGCGCTGCTGCACGATCAGCAGGGCGCACAGGATCACCACCGGGATGGCGATCAGCGCGGTGCCGACGAAGAACAGCGCGTAGCCTTCCAGCAGGGTGCGGCCCTGGGCCAACGACTGCACCGCCCAGCCTGATAGACCCTTCAGCGCCTTGCCGGGCATGGCATAGAACGAGCTGAGCAGGGCGTACTGGGTGGCGGTGTAGCCGATGCTGGTGAGGCTGGACATGTAGGCGATCAGCGCGGTGCCGGCAAACCCGCCCGAGAGGTTGTCGATGGCCATGGCGATGGCGAAGCTGGTCGGGTCCGGCCCGACGTAGGCCAGCCAGGCAAACGCCAGGTTCGAGGCCGGGCCCAGCACGGCGCCCACCAGAAGGGTGGCCAGCACGCCCCAGCGCACCGAGACCAGTCCGGCGGCGGCAATACCGACAAAGGTGGCGATCAGGCCGACCGAGCTGCGCACTGCGCCCACCGTCTCTTCGGTCAGGCCAAGGTCGACGTAGAACGGGTTGGCCATCGGGCCCATGATGAAATCGGCCATGCGGTACACGCTGATGGCCAGCAGGATCAGGATGGCGCCGCTGCGGTGTTCGCGGACGAAGGCAATGAAAGGCCCGACCAGTGCATCGAACAACCCGCGCGGGGTCCACAGCGGGGCCGCCTGGGTCTGCACGGCGATCTGCGCGCGCACCGGTTCGCGCGCCATCACCACCGCCACCACGCCCAAGGCCATCAGGCCAGCCATGATTTCGTAGGACATCTGCCAGCCCACGCGGGCGGCGATCAGCAGGATCAGCGCATCGGTCACCAGCAGCGCGGTGCGGTAGCCGAGCGCGGCGGTGGAGGTGAGCAGGCCCAGCTGTTCGCTGTTGTCGGCACTTTCAATGCGCCAGGCATCGATGACGATATCCTGGGTGGCCGAGGCGAAAGCGACCACGGTGGCCATGATCCCGAACACCAGCATGTGTTCCCAGGCGATGCCCAGAATCAGGATCTGGCCACCCTTGGGATGGACCACGGCCATGCCGATCAGGGCGGCGGCCACCACCGCCTGGGACAGCAGCATCCAGCCGCGGCGGCGGCCGAAGCGGCCCAGCAGCGGGGCGTCGACCTTGTCCACGATCGGCGCCCACAGGAACTTCATCGAATAGGCCAGGCCCACCCACGACAGGAAGCCGATGGTGTCCAGCTCGATGCCTTCCTTGCGCATCCAGAAGCCGAGCGTGTTGCCCACCAGGTAGATCGGCAGGCCGGAGCTGAAACCCAGCAGCAGCATGGCCAGCACCTTGCGCTCGCGCAGGTTGGCCAGCACCCGCTGCCACGGGCGACGGGGCTTGGCGGCCGCTTCACTCATGGGGCGTAGTCCACCGTGAACGGGGCATGGTCGGAGAAGCGTTCATCGCGGTAGATCGAGCAGCCACGCAGGCGATCGCGCAGGCCGGGGCTGACGAACTGGTAATCGATGCGCCAGCCGACGTTGTTGGCGCGGGCCGCGCCGCGGTTGCTCCACCAGGTGTAATCCTCGCCGGTGGGGTGCAGCAGGCGGTAGGCGTCGGTCCAGCCCTGGCCGCCGGCCACGTCCAGCGCCTGGCCGGCATCCACGCACTGGCCATTGAGCCAGTCGCGCTCGGGCGGCAGGCAGCCGGAGTTCTTCTGGTTGGATTTCCAGTTCTTGATGTCCAGCGCGGAGCGGACGATATTCCAGTCCCCGCACAGCACGTAGTCGCGGCCGCTGGCCAGCCACTGGGCCAGGATCGGGCGCAGCCACTCCATCACTTCGTACTTGAAGCCCTGGCGCAGGTCGCCGGAACTGCCGGAGGGGATATAGAAGGACACCACGCTGAGGTTGCCGTAGCGGGCTTCGATGTAACGGCCTTCGTCGTCGAACGAGGCCCAGCCCAGCGAGGTGATGACCTGGTCGGGCTCACGCTTGCTGTAGATGGCCACGCCGCTGTAGCCCTTCTTGGTGATCGCGTCACGGTAGAAGCAGTGGTGGCCGTCCGGGCGGAACATGGGATCGGTCAGCTGGTCTTCCTGGGCCTTGGTCTCCTGGATGCAGAGCACGTCGGCATCCTGGGCACGGAACCACTCGAGAAAACCCTTGGTGGCGGCGGAACGGATGCCATTGGCGTTGAAACTGATGATGCGCATGCTGACCCGGGTCTGGTACGTAACGGGCAAAGCATACCGGGTTGCCCGGCCCATCGGCTGGCCGGATCCGGCCATTGCAGGGGCCTGCGGCGGCCGGTCGCGAGCCTGAATTGCCGGTCATGCTTTACGATCTGCGCTCCAAGAGAATTGAATAGAGCGTTAGATGAGCGACCACCGTCACCGTTTTCTGCAGCTTGCCCTGACCGCCGATGCACTGCGTTTTGGCCAGTTCACCCTCAAGTCGGGCCGCCTGAGTCCCTATTTCTTCAATGCCGGCCGCTTCGATTCGGGCGCCAGCATGGTCCAGCTGGCCGCCTGCTACGCCGACGCGGTGGAAGCCACCGGGTTGAAGTTCGACGTGGTGTTCGGCCCGGCCTACAAGGGCATTCCGCTGGCCACCGCCACCGCCTGTGAATTCGCCCAGCGCGGCCGCGACCTGCCGTTGAGCTTCAACCGCAAGGAAGCCAAGACCCACGGTGAAGGCGGCAACCTGATCGGCGCGGACATGAACGGCAAGCGCGTGCTGATCGTGGACGACGTGATCACCGCCGGCACCGCCATCCGCGAGGCCTTGGGCATCATCAAGCAGGCCGGCGGCACCCCGGCCGGCATCGTGGTGGCGCTGGACCGCCAGGAAATCGCCTCGGAAGACGACCGCCGTTCGGCCGCCCAGGCCGTGGCCGAAGAGGCCGGCATTCCGGTGGTGGCCGTGGCCACGCTGGCCGACCTGCTTGATTTTGCCTCCGGAAATCCGGAACTTGTGGGGTACCGGCAGCCGCTGGAGGACTATCGGTCCCGTTACGGCAGCCGTCCTACGCGTTGAGAGCAGGGGGCTCCCATGTCCAGGATTGCCACGTTCACCATCATTGGCCTGTTGCTGGCCGCGCCTGTGCTCACGGCCCAGGCCCAGAGCAAACACAGCAACACGCCGGCCAAACCGAAGAAGCTGTTCTGCTGGAACGAGGGCAAGGAGCGGATCTGCAGCGATGCCCTGCCCCAGGACGCGGTGAACAGCGCCCGTGAGGAGTTCAGCGTCAACAGCGGCCTGCGCAAGGGCGGGGTGGACCGCACCCTGACCGAGCAGGAGCGCGCCGATGCCGCCGTGGCCGCCGCGCAGCGCCAGCTCGACCAGGCCGCTGAAGATACCCGCCAGCGCACCGAGCAGGCCATGCTGTCCACCTACCAGGACGAGGCCGACCTGCGCCGGGTGTTCGTGGAGCGCACCGGGATCCTGGACAACAACGTGCAGACGGCCAATTACAACGTGGCCAGCCTGCGCAGCGCGCTGGTGACCCTGCTCGGCAGCGCGGGCGACCGCGAACTGGCCGGCCAGCCGGTGGCCCCCAAGCAGGCCGAGGACATCCGCCTGCGCCACGCCGAACTGGTGGCGCAGAAGCGCATGCAGGACTCCTACGTGGAGCAGCGCAGGGCGCTGGATGTGGAGATCGAGGAAACCCTGCAGCGGTACCGGTTGTTGAAGGGTGTTTCTACCGACCCGCGCGGGTGAGTTGATAGCAGCGAAAGGGCGGATGCGCGGGCATCCGCCTTTTTTTATGCACTTTTTACGGGTTGGGCACGGGGCAGGCGTGGAGCGTTTACGCCGTTGGGGAACACGATGGCGGCCTCCCTTCCCTACTACTGAGAACGCCCCGTGCCTGCCTGGCTTTCCTTCGTGAGCGGCGTGCTGGTGCTCGTTGCCGCCGCCTACCTGCTGTACGTCGTGCTTGCGCCCGAAAAGTTCTGACCGGAGCCGACCATGACCGAGATTCTGTTGATTGTGCTGGCCAGCATCGTGCTGGCCTTTCCGCTTGGGCTGTACCTGGCCCGGGTGATGCGCGGTGGGCCGATGCGCGGCGACGCGCTGTTCGGCTGGATTGAAAAGCCGCTGTACCGCGTGCTGGGGGTGAACCCGGCGCGCGGGATGTCCTGGCGTGGCTACGTGGGCGCGTTCCTGCTCAGCAACCTGGTCATTGCCGTGCTGGTGCAGGCGGTCTTCATGACCCAGGCCTGGCTGCCGTTCAACCCCGACCAGATTCCCAACATGCGCTGGGACACGGCGCTGCACACGATGGTGTCGTTCCTTACCAACACCAACCAGCAGCATTACTCCGGCCAGGCGCAACTGTCGTACTTCTCGCAGATGACCGCGATCACCGGCCTGCAGGTGGTCACCCCGATGATGGGGCTGGCACTGGTGGTGGCCACGCTGCGTGCGCTGTTCGGCACGGCGCCGGAAGGCGATGCCGCCGAACCCGCGCTGCCGGCCGACCGCCGGATCGACGTGGGCAACTACTATGCCGACGTGGTGCGTTCGTGCGTGCGCTTCATGCTGCCGCTGTGCCTGCTGTGGGCGGTGCTGCTCACCAGCCAGGGCGTGCCCTCGACGTTGGCCGGTGGCCCGACCGCCACGCCGATCGATGCGGCCGCGGGCATGGAAACCCAGAAACTGCCGCTGGGCCCGGTCGCGGCGATGGTGGCGGCCAAGCAGCTGGGCACCAATGGCGGTGGCTGGTACGGCCCCAACAGCAGCATGCCGCTGGAGAACCCGACCCCGCTGTCGAACGCGCTGGAGCTGATCGGCATCCTGCTGATCCCGATCGCGGTGGTGTTCATGCTGGGTGCGTTCACCGGTCGCAAGCGGCTGGCCGCGCTGGTGTTCGGCTGCATGCTGGCGATGTCGAGCGTGTCGATCGCCGCCACGGTGTGGCTGGAGGGCCATTCGGCCACGGCCGCCAGCCCGCTGCTGATGGAAGGCAAGGAAGTACGCTTGGGTGCGGACGGCACCGGGTTGTGGGCGGCGATCACCACCCAGGTGTCCAATGGCTCGGTCAACGGCATGCATGACTCGCTGAGCCCGCTGGCCGGCGCGGTGCCGATGGTCAACATGTTGATCAACGCGATCTGGGGCGGCATCGGCTGCGGCCTGCAGCAGTTCATCGTGTACCTGCTGCTGGGCGTGTTCCTGGCCGGGCTGATGACCGGCCGTACCCCCGAGCTGCTGGGCCGCAAACTGGAAACCCCGCAGGTGAAGCTGCTGGCGCTGCTGGTGCTGCTGCAGCCGATCACCATCCTGGCGTTCACCGCGATCACCCTGGCCATTCCGTCGATCACCGGCACCTCCAACCCCGCGTTCCATGGGGTGAGCCAGGTGTTCTACGAGTATGTATCGGCATTCGCCAACAACGGCTCGGGTTTCGAAGGGCTGGGCGATGCCACCCCGTGGTGGAACCTGAGCTGCACCCTGGTGCTGCTGCTGGGCCGCTACCCGGTGCTGGTGATTCCGCTGATCGTCTGCGCCCAGCTGGCCGCCAAGCGGCGTGCACCGGAATCGGCCGGCACGCTGCAGATTGAAACCCCGACCTTCGCGCTGACCCTGATCGCGCTGATCGTCATCCTGACCGTATTGCAGTTCATGCCGGCGCTGGTGCTGGGCCCGGTTGCCGACCACCTGTCGCTGACGCTGCGCTGAGACGTGAAACCATGAGTACCTATCCCTTGAATGCAGCTCCTTCCCGCCGCCCGCGCCTGCTCGATGCAGCGGGCCTGCGCCGGGCATTACGCGATGCGGTGATCAAACTGTCGCCGCGCCACCTGGTGCACAGCCCGGTGATGGCGGTGGTGATGGTGGGCACGCTGGTGAGCCTGCTGGTCACGCTGACCGGCAACGCGCCGCTCGGCTTCGGCCTGGTGGTGACCGCGATCCTGCTGTTGACCGTGCTGTTCGGCAACTTCGCCGAAGCGGTGGCCGAAGCGCGCGGCCGCGGCCAGGCCGCCTCGCTGCGGCGTGCCCGCCAGGACCTGAGCGCGCGCCGGCTGGCCGCCGCCCATGCCGGGGCCAGCGAAACCCAGGTGCCGGCCGCCGAGCTGCGCCCGGGCGACCACGTGATCGTCAGTGCCGGCGAGCTGGTGCCGGCCGATGGCGAGATCGTGCAGGGCCTTGCGACCATCAACGAAGCGGCGGTGACCGGTGAATCGGCACCGGTGCTGCGCGAGGCGGGTACCGACCGCAGCGGCGTGATCGGCGGCACAAAGGTGCTGTCGGACCAGATCATCGTGAAGATCACCGCCGAGCCGGGCCACAGCTTCCTGGACCGGATGATCGCGCTGGTGGAAGGCGCCAACCGGCAGAAGACGCCGAACGAAGTGGCGTTGACCCTGCTGCTGGCCGCGATGACGCTGACCTTCCTGGTGGTGGTGGCAACCCTGCCCGCCATCGGCGCCTTCGTCGGGGTCAAGGTCGACCCGCTGCTGCTGATCGCGCTGCTGGTGTGCCTGATTCCGACCACCATCGGCGGGTTGCTGCCGGCCATCGGCATCGCCGGCATGAACCGTGCGCTGGCGGCCAACATCCTGGCCAAATCGGGCAAGGCAGTGGAAGTGGCCGGCGACGTGGACGTGCTGCTGCTGGACAAGACCGGCACCATCACCCACGGCGACCGCCAGGCGACCCACTTCCATGCGCTGGCCGGCATTGAAGCGACGCAGCTGCGCGAAGCGGCGCTGCTGTCGTCGCTGGCCGACCCGACCCCGGAAGGCAAGTCGGTGGTGCGGCTGGCACGCGAGCAGGGCTGCACCACCGCTGAGCCCGACCGCGCCGACTATCTCGCTTTCAGCGCGCAGACCCGCATGTCCGGCGTGGACCTGGACGGTGGCCGGCGCATCCGCAAGGGCGCGGCCGATGCGATCACTGCATATGTCCGCGAGCTGGGCGGCACCGTGCCGGCCGAGCTGGCCGGGCGGGTGGAACAGGTGGCACGCAACGGCGCCACCCCGCTGGTGGTGTGCGAAGGCCGCCACGTGCTGGGCGTGATCGAGCTGAGTGACGTGGTCAAGCACGGCATGCGCGAGAAGTTCGCGCAGCTGCGCGCGATGGGTATCCGCACGGTGATGATCACCGGCGACAACCCGCTTACCGCCGCGGCGATTGCGGCCGAAGCCGGCGTGGACGATTACATCGCCGAAGCGCGCCCGGAAGACAAGCTGGCCCGCATCCGCGCCGAACAGGCCGGTGGGCGGCTGGTGGCGATGGTGGGCGATGGCACCAACGACGCCCCCGCACTGGCCCAGGCCGACATCGGCCTGGCGATGAACTCGGGCACGCAGGCGGCCAAGGAAGCCGGCAACATGGTGGACCTGGATTCGGACCCGACCAAGCTGCTGGCGGTGGTGGAAGTGGGCAAGCAGCAGCTGATCACGCGCGGTGCGCTGACCACGTTCTCGCTGGCCAACGACGTCTCCAAGTACTTCGCGATCCTGCCGGCGCTGTTCGCCGCCACCCTGCCGGCCATGGCCACGTTGAACGTGATGCACCTGTCCAGCCCGCGCAATGCGGTGCTGGCGGCGCTAATCTTCAACGCCCTGGTGATTCCGGCCCTGATTCCGCTCGCCCTGCGCGGCGTGCGCTTCCGCCCGGCCACGGCCACCGCGCTGCTGCGCCGGAACATGCTGGTGTACGGGCTGGGCGGCGTGCTGCTGCCGTTCGCGGCCATCAAGCTGATCGACCTCCTCCTCTTCTCGGTATTTGGCGCATGAACCGCTCCGCTGCTGCTTCGCTTTCCCGCCCGGCGCGTGCGCGCGCCGCCACTCCGGTGTCATTGCAGCACACCGGTGCGCTGCGCCCGGCCATCGGCCTGGGCGTGGCCAGCCTGCTGCTGCTCGGCCTGGCGTATGCCGTGGCCACCACCGGCCTCAGTGCCGCGTTGTTCCCCGTGCAGGCCGAAGGCAGCCTGCTGCTGGACAACCACCAGGTGCGCGGCTCGCGCCTGGTGGCCCAGCCGTTCGTGGGCGACGGCTACTTCCAGACGCGCCCGTCGGCGGCCAACTACGACCCGATGGCCGCCGCCGGCAGCAACCTGGCGCGCAGCAACCCTGCCCTGCAGGAACGCGTCGCCGAGGCGACCCGGACCGTGGCAGCGCGCGAAGGCATCGCCGTGGACGACGTGCCGAGCGACCTGGTCACCCAGTCGGGCGCGGGCATGGACCCGGAGCTGTCGCCGGCCGCCGCTGCGGTGCAGGTCAAGCGCGTGGCGGGCAACCGCGGCCTCAGCGTGGAACAGGTGCAGGCGCTGGTGCAGGCGCATACGCAGGGCCCGCAGTGGGGCGTGTTCGGGCAGCCCCGGGTGAACGTGATGACGTTGAACCTTGCCTTGGACGGGTTGAAGAACACCCAGGCGGCACCCGGTGCGACGGAGACGACTACGCGATGATGTCGCCTTGCCACCGAACGGCGCACACTCTGCCCCCATGACCGACTCCCGCACCCGACAGGCCGACGCACTGGTGGAGAGCCTGCAGCGCGAGGCCGGCGGCAAGCTCACCGTATTCCTGGGCGCCGCCCCCGGCGTGGGCAAGACCTACAGCATGCTCGGCCGCGCGCACGAGCAGCTGCGCCGCGGCGTGGACGTGGTGGTGGGGCTGGTGGAAACCCACGGCCGCGCCGAGACCTCGGCGCTGCTGGAGGGCCTGCCGCAGGTGCCGCTGCTGCAGCGTGAGTACCAGCAGCATGCGCTGCAGGAAATGGACCTGGATGCAGTGCTGGCCCGCCGCCCGGCCCTGGTGCTGGTGGATGAGCTGGCCCACCGCAACGTGCCGGGCAGCCGCCACGAGCGGCGCTGGCAGGATGTGATGGAGCTGCTGGACGCCGGCATCGACGTCTGGACCACGCTCAACATCCAGCACCTGGAAAGCCTCAACGATGTGGTGATGCGCATCACCGGGGTGCGGGTCAGCGAGACCGTGCCCGATGCGGTGCTGGACCGCCTGCACGATATCGTGCTGGTGGACCTGCCGCCGCGCGAACTGATCGAGCGCCTGCAGCAGGGCAAGGTGTACGTGCCCGAACAAGCCGCGCAGGCGCTGCAGGCGTTCTTCTCGCCCGCCAACCTGACCGCGCTGCGCGAGCTGGCGATGCAGGAGGCGGCCGACCGGGTCGACAACAGCCTGCGTGAAACCCGCGCCGCGCGCGGGGAAGGCAACCTGCCGCTGCGCCGGCGGGTGCTGGTGGCGATCGATGGCGGCGGCCAGAGCGAGTACCTGGTGCGCGTGGGCCGGCGCATTGCCGAGCGCCGCGATGCGCCCTGGACCGTAGTGACCGTGCAGCGCCGCCGCGAAGACGACAGCACCCGCCGCGAGATCGACGCGGCCTTCGCACTGGCGCGGCGGCTGGGCGGCGAGGCCGAGCTGCTGCATGGGCCCAGCATTGCCGATGCGCTGCTCGACCACGCCGCGCACAACAGCGTGTCCACCCTGGTGCTGGGCCGCACCCGCGAACGGCCGTTCGCACGCATGCTCAACCGCACGCTGACCCAGCAGTTGATCCAGCGCGGCGCGCACTTTGAAATCACCATCATCGGCACCCCGCAGGCGCGCGCGCGTGCGCGCCGCCATGGGTTGTCGATGCCCACGCTGAGCACCGGCCGCGACACCGTGCTGGCGCTGGTGGCCACCGCGCTGGCCTGCCTGGTGGCGCTGGTAGCCGAACGCTGGGTGGGGCTGTACGACCTGTCGATGGTGTTCATCGTGGCGGTGGTGGTGGTGGCCGCGCGCAGCCGCACCAGTGCGGCGGTGATGGCCGCGGCACTGTGTTTCCTGGCCTACAACTTCTTCTTCATCGCCCCGCGCTTCACCTTCGCGATCAGCGCGCGCCAGGGCGTGATCACCGTGTTCCTGTTCCTGGTGGCGGCGCTGGTGGCCGGGCGGTTGGCCTCGCGCCTGCGCATGCAGGTGGTGGCGCTGCGGGCGGCCAACCGGCATGCGAACGCGCGCCAGGTGCTGGGGGGCCAGCTGACCCGTGCCCCCAACAACGAAGCGGTGGCGCAGGCCGGGCGCGAGGCGCTGGAGCAGGCACTGGATGCGCCCGCCTGGTTGCGCATTGGTGCCGACACCAGCACCAGCGGCAGTGCTGCGCCCGGCGACACCGATCTAGCCGCGGCCGACTGGGCGCACCGCCACGGCCAGCCCAGCGGCCGCTTCACCGACACGCTGGCCGGCGCGGAGTGGTGGTTCCTGCCCCTGCTGGATGGCGACGAGCGCGCCATCGGCGTGGCCGGCATGCGCTTCCCGCGCAGTGCGCCGCGCTTGACCCCGGAACAGCGCCAGCTGGCCGAAGCGATGGTGGATGACATCGCGCAGGCCGCGCTGCGCACGCGGCTGGTGGCCGACCTGGAAAAGGCGCACGTGAGCAACGAAACCGAGCGGCTGCGGTCGGCACTGCTGTCGTCGGTCTCGCACGACCTGCGTTCGCCGCTGGCGGCGATGATCGGCTCGGCCGACAGCCTGTCCAATTATGCCGAGGCGATGGATGCCAGCGACCGCCGCGCACTGCTGGATACCATCCTGGTGGAAGGTGAGCGGCTGGACCGCTACATCCAGAACCTGCTGGACATGACCCGGCTGGGCCACGAAGGACTGAAGATCAACCGCGACTGGATCGGCGTGGACGAGCTGGTCGGCTCGGCCGCGCGCCGCCTGCAGCGCTACCAGCCCGACGTACGCCTGCAGCTGGATATTCCCAGCACGCTGGGGCCGATCTGGGTGCACCCGGCGCTGGTGGAACAGGCGGTGTTCAACGTGATGGAGAATGCAGCGAAATTCTCCCCGCCCGGCGCGGCGGTGGAAGTACAGGCGCGGCTGGTGGACGGCGAGCTGCGCATCGATGTGCTCGACGCCGGCCCCGGCATTCCCGATGACGAACGCGCGCGCATCTTCGACATGTTCTACAGCGTGGAGCGCGGCGACCGCGGCCGGCATGGCACCGGGCTGGGCCTGACCATCACCCAGGGCATGGTCGGCGCGCACGGCGGCAGCGTGCAGGCGCTGCCGGGCCGCGACGGACGCGGTACCCTGATCCGCATCACGCTCCCCCTGCTGCAACCCCACCCTGCCGATGACCCCGACGATTCCTGACCCCTCCCATGGCGTGCCACCGGCGCGCGTGCTGGTGATAGACGATGAAGCGCAGATCCGCCGCTTCCTCGACATCAGCCTGCGCGCGCAGGGTTACCGGGTGCTGCAGGCCGCGACCGGGCAGGCGGGACTGGAACTGCTGGTGGGCGAAGGCGCCGACCTGGTCATCCTGGACATCGGCCTGCCGGACATGGAAGGCCACCAGGTGCTGGCCGAGATGCGCCAGTGGAGCCAGGTACCGGTGATCATGCTCACCGTGCGCGCCAGCGAAACCGAGAAGGTGCTGGCGCTGGACAACGGCGCCAACGACTACGTGACCAAGCCGTTCGGCACCCAGGAGTTGATGGCGCGGGTGCGTGCGCTGCTGCGCACGCGCACGGTATCGGCCGATGGGGTGTTGCCGCATTTCGATGATGGCCACCTGCATATCGACCTGGTGCGCCGCGAAGTGCACCTGGACGACGCACCCGTGGCGTTGACCCGCAAGGAGTACGCGTTGCTTTCGCTGCTGCTGCGCAACGCCGGCCGGGTAGTGACCCAGCCGCAGATCCTGGCCGAGATCTGGGGGCCGACCCACCAGCACGACACGCACTATCTGCGCATCCTGGTGGGCAAGCTGCGCCACAAGCTGGGTGATTCGGCGCTGGACTCGCGCTACCTGTTCACCGAGCCCGGCGTGGGTTTGCGGTTCAAAGGGTGATGGCCGACCACAGGTCGGGCATCACCCGGTAGGTACCGACCGTTGGTCGGTACTCCTTTCAGAACCCCAGTTCGACGCCCGGCAGCAGCGGCTGCAGCTGCTCGCGGAACAGGGTCTTGATGCGCTCCAGCGCGGCCTCGTCGTTGCCTTCGAAACGCAGCACCAGCACCGGGGTGGTGTTGGAGGCGCGCAGCAGGCCCCAGCCGTCCGGGAAGTCCGCCCGCAGGCCATCGATGGTGGACAGGCGCGCGCCGGCGAACGGCGAATCCTCCACCTGCGCGGCCGACACGAACATCGACACCAGCGCGTGCGGAGTACCCGATTCCACCGGCACCTTCAGCTCCGGGGTGGACACGCTGTCGGGCAGCTCGTCGAGCACTTCGGACGGGGTTTCTTCGCGCTGGGCCAGGATTTCCAGCAGGCGCGAGGCGGCATACAACCCATCATCGAAGCCGAACCAGCGCTCCTTGAAGAAGAAGTGGCCGCTCATTTCACCGGCCAGCTCGGCATCGGTTTCGCGCATCTTGGCCTTGATCAGCGAATGCCCGGTCTTCCACATCATCGGGCTGCCGCCGTTGCGCAGCACGTAATCGGACAGCTTGCCGCTGCACTTCACGTCGTAGATCACCAGCGCGCCGGGATTGCGCTGCAGTACATCGGCCGCGAACAGCATCAGCAGGCGATCGGCGTAGATGATCTTGCCTTCGCGGGTGACCACGCCCAAACGGTCGCCATCGCCATCGAAGGCCAGGCCGATATCCGCATCGAAGCGCTTCACGGTCTGGATGAGGTCTTCCAGGTTGTCCGGGTCGCTCGGGTCGGGGTGGTGGTTGGGGAAGGTGCCATCCACATCGCAGTACAGCGGAATGACTTCGGCGCCAATGGCTTCCAGCAGCGGCTGGGCCAGTTCGCCGGCAACGCCGTTGCCGGCATCGGCCACCACCTTGATCGGGCGGTCCAGCTGCACGTCATCGGCAATGCGCTGGATGTAATCGGCGTTGACGTCGCGCTGCTGCAGGCTGCCCGGTTCGGCTGCCACGTGCAGCTGGCCATCGCGGATGCGCTGGTACAGCTCGGTGATGGCATCGCCGGAGAGGGTCTCGCCGCCGACCACGATCTTGAAGCCGTTGTAGTCCGGCGGGTTGTGGCTGCCGGTGACGGCAACGCAGCTGCCGGCACGCAGGTGGTAGCTGGCGAAGTACACCACCGGGGTGGGCGCCAGGCCGATGTCGGTGACATCGCAGCCGGCGCGGCGCAGGCCTTCGATCAGGCTGGCGCTCAGTTCCGGGCCGGACAGGCGGCCATCGCGGCCCACCACGATGTCGCGCAGCCCCTGCACCTGCAGCACCGAGCCGATGGCCTGGCCGATCAGCACCGCCACCTGCGGGGTGAGCTCGCGACCGATCACGCCGCGGATGTCATAGGCGCGGAAGATGCCTTCCGGCACCTCATGGCCCGGGCCGGTGGGCAGCGGCGGCGGTGCCACGCCCGAACCGGCGCCCGGGGCCGGCTCCAGCAGCGGCTCCTGTACCAGGCTTTCGCGCAGGGTCGGGCCATGGTCGGCCTCGCTGGCGGCGGCGCGGCGGCGCGGCAGGGGCACGCGGCCCTTGCCGAACTGCAGCATGCCGGCGATGGCCAGCAGCAACAGCGCGACGATGATGGACGGAATCGCGCCCAGGCCCAGCGGACCCGGTTCGATGTCAGGCACGGCGGCCGCCAGGCGCAGGCCGGTCTTGCCGATCGGACGGGCCAGGCCTTCGGCGCCCTGCGACAGGGCGGTGTCGCCCTGCTCAATGATGTTGTGGGTGCCCTGGCGCAGCGCCAGGTAGCCAGCGGACGGCACGCGCACCTGGTCAAAGGTGCCGGTCAGGCGCAGCAACGGCTGGCGTACGTAGATCACGGCCGGCCCCGTGGTGCCCAGCTGCACCGGCACGGCAAGGCCCAGGCGCTGGCCACCGGCGTCGCGCACCACGCGCGCCACCACGGTATCGCCGGCGATGGCCGATTCCAGCAGGCCCAGGCGGGCATACCCGAAGGCCTTGGGGTCGGCATAGGCCTGGTCCAGGTCGGCGGTGAGCACCTGCACGTCTTCGGTGCCCGGCCAGCCTTCACGCACGGCCAGTGCGGTGGCATCGGCATCGCCGGCGGCCAGCGCGGTACTGACCCGTTCGCTTTTCACCAGGGTGCCCAGCTGGCTGCTCTGCCCTTTGAGTGCGGCGTCCACGCCCTGCACGATCTGGTCGCGGGACTGTTCCAGCGCCTGCCCTACCGAGGCCTGCCGCCATTGCCGCACCCCGCTCCAGGCAAACCACAGCGCCAGCAGGGTCAGCAACCCCACCAGCAACAGCCCGTTACGTTTGCTTGTCAATCGCGGCTGTCCTTCCGCCGTTGCCTTGCTCATTGATGTTCCCCCTGTCAGCGCACCCCGGTATGGCCGAATCCACCCGTTCCCCTGGCGCTGTCGGTGAAAGTATCCACTACCTGCAGGCCGACGCGTGCAATCGGCAGCACAACCAACTGTGCAATACGGTCACCGGGTTGCAGCGTGAAGGCTTCGCGGCCGCGGTTCCAGGCGCTGATCAGCAGCGGGCCCTGGTAATCGGCGTCGATCAGGCCGGTGCCGTTGCCCAGCACGATGCCGTGGCGATGGCCCAGCCCGGAGCGCGGCAGCACTACCGCGCACAGGTTCGGATCTTCAATGTGGATGGCGATGCCGCTGGGAATCAGCGCCGTATCCCCCGGCTGCAGGGTGAGCTCGGTTTCCAGCGCGGCGCGCAGGTCCATGCCGGCGCTGGCTTCGGTGGCGTAGGCCGGCAGCGGCCAGGTATCACCGAAGCGGGGATCGAGCAGCTTCACCTGCAGCGCGTGCAGGGACGGGGCTTGGGTCATGCGTGCAACCTCTGGGCAATCAGGGACAACAGTTGTTCGGCCAGCAGCGCCTTGGTGGTACCGGGGAACACCTGCTCCCCGCCCTGCCAATAGGCGGTGGCTGCATTCTCATCGCTTTCGAAGCCGCCGTTTGTGATGCCCACCTGATTGGCGATCACCAGATCCAGCCGCTTGTCGACCAGCTTGCCGCGCGCGTACTTCTCCACATCGTGGGTTTCGGCGGCAAAGCCGACCACCAGCTTGAGCGCGTTGGTCTGCTGGGCCACCTCGGCCAGGATGTCCTGGGTGCGCACCAGCTCCAGCGTGAGGGTCTGGGTGCCGGCGGTTTTCTTCAGCTTCTGCGGGGCCACCTGGCGGGGGGTGTAATCGGAGACGGCGGCGGCGCCTATATAGATGTCGGCCGGCAGCGCATCCAGCACGGCGCTGCGCATCTGCGCGGCCGAGCGCACGTCCACCCGCTGCACCCCGGCCGGGGTGGCCAGGTGCACCGGGCCGCTGACCAGCACCACCTGCGCGCCCTGGCGCACGGCAGCGGCGGCCAGCGCGTAGCCCATCTTGCCGCTGCTGCGGTTGCCCACGTAGCGCACCGGGTCCAGGTCTTCATAGGTGGGGCCGGCACTGATCACTACGCGCAGGCCTTTCAGCTCCTGGGGGGATTCGGGCGCATCGGCGGGGCCCTGCAGGGCGGCCAGCGCGGCCACGATGGCATGTGGTTCGGTCAACCGGCCGGGACCGGATTCGCCCTCGGCCAGCGGGCCGTCTTCCGGGCCGACCACCTGCGCACCGCGTTCGCGCAGCAGGCTGATGTTGGCCTGGGTGGCCGGGTGGAGCCACATGCGGTGGTTCATCGCCGGGCACACGGTGAGCGGCGCGGTGGTGGCCAGGCACAGGGTGGTGACCAGGTCATCGGCATGGCCGTTGGCCAGCCGGGCCAGCAGATCGGCCGTGGCCGGGGCGACGATGATTCGGTCGGCCCAGCGGGCCAGCTCGATATGGCCCATGGCCTGTTCGGCCGCGCTGTCCCACAGGGTGGTGCGGGTCGGCTGGCCGGACAGGGCCTGGAAGCTCAGCGGGGTAACGAACTGCTGGGCCCCGGCGGTCATGGCGACCTGCACCTGGGCCCCGGCGTCGCGCAGGCGGCGCACCAGTTCCAGCGACTTGTAGGCCGCAATGCCGCCACCCACGCACAACAACAGCTTCTGGCCTGCCAGCGGGCGCGCCTGCGCCGGGGAAGCCTGGGGGGAGTCAGCCACCTGCGAATTTCCTGTCGAACCGAGGCGATTAGCTTACCCGATGGGGTGTGCGGGGCTGATGCCCCAGGGGCATAAGGAGTGGGTTTTTGGTCATGAAGGCCTGGCGGGTGCCTCTCGTGGGGCGGCCTGCCCTTGCGGTATGCGAACATCCTGCGCTTGCGACCTACCGGCGGACGGGGAATTACTCCGGCAGGTCAGCTCTGAAGCGTGACAAGGGAAAATCACGATGCCTGTTGAAGAAATTGCAGGAAGCCTGCTCGGCGGCATTGGCAGGTTCATTGCCTGGATGTTCGTTGACCTGCTGTTCCATACCGTCATATTGGGCACCGGCTATATGGTCCTGAGCGTGCTGGCGCCGAATAAGGAGCGTTCGGAGAATGCCTGTGCTGCTGCCGGCCTGATCACCTGGGCTCTGATTGCGCTGACCGTGTTCGGAATCTATCGCGCCACACTGGCATAGCCGTCCAGGCAAGTTGACAACTTGTCCAGTGCATCGCGCGTTGCGGTTGTTAGCATTGAATGCAGTAGATCAAGGATCGTGAACTGCCTGTGGCCACCTCGTCTTCCCCTGTTGTATTGGACACCCCCCTTACCTGCGAGGACGCGTTCGCAGAGATCGAACGACGCGTTCGCGCCGGCGTGCATCCCGACCGCATCCGGTTGGGCCATAACGAGCGCGCCCTGTATTGGGTGTGCAACAGCAGCCTGCTTCACCATGACGGTCCGGACGAGGCCACGATTGTCGGGCGCATCGAGGCGCACCTGGCGCTGATCTCCCTGCTGCTGGCCAAGGGTGCGGATCCCAACAAGGCAGCCGGACGTGGCGCCACACCCCTCTCGACCACCTGCCGGGACTTCATCTTCAGCCCGGCCGCGTGGGCGGTGGAGAAACTGCGCCGGCTCCTCGCCGCCGGAGCGAACCCTCGCCTGACCAAGGATTCGCCGATCTGCACTGTGCTTGGCCTGCGCGACATGCGCGGCGAAGTGTGGAACTCGGCGTTTGATGCGGATGCAGATCCGGCGGAGATGGGTTACATCTTCGAGGCCATCGACGCGCTGCTGCAGGCCGGCGCCAGCATGGAAGCCATGGACCACCGGCAGATGTATACACCGCTGTTGATCGGCGCGTACCTTGGCAGTGTGCCGCTGCTGCGGTTCCTCGCGGAGCGCGGTGCCAACGTGCACGTGGTCAATCCCTCCGGTTCCAACGCGCTGATGTATGCGGCGGGCGATGTGGACGGACTGAAAGCCAGCCGCGGTGGCATCTCCACCACATGGCACCGGATGGGCGACCCGGTGGCCGTTGCCCGCCTGTTGATCGAATGGGGCCTGGATCCGGCCGCTGCCAACGATCGCGGCCGCACGCCGCTCACGCTGGCGTTGAACGCCGGCAATGTTGACGTGGCGGCGGTGGTGGCAGAAGCCCTCGCGGGACACGGCAAACTTCTGAAAGCGGATGTGCGCCGGTTCAAAGGTACGGAGGTGGAGGCGCAGGTGGCAGCACTGGCCACCAGCGGCCGCACGAGCAAGCCGCCCAGGACGCAGGCGAAGCCGGTGGGTGCCGCGCAGGCCGCTTCATGGGACCGCGCGCGCCAGGAGATGAACCACCCTGATGCATGGCAGCGCCCTGCCTGGTTCTGCGCCTACAACAAAGCATTGTTCGAACACCTGGCCAGCGGCGGCCACCCGGCCATTCCGGTAAACCTGCTGTACGCCGATTACACCGACGCGCTACGCACGCTGCGCCTGTCGAAGACCAAGGACTGGATCAGCCGCAGCGGGGTGGTGACGGTGAAGCCGGACATCGTGACCTGGGACAGCCTGCGTATCAGCTATTCGCATCTAGATGGAGATGACCTGATCTGCCGAGAGGAGATCGTCATGCCGATGTCGCCGGAGCAGCAGCCTGGCATCGAGGTCGTAGCGCAAGCGGTGGGGGGAATGACTTCCCGCTATTTCAAGATGCCAGCCTGATCCTTCCAGCGTGCGGGAAGGTTTGGTCGCAGCCGAAGCTCTGCTCAAACAGCAGGCTGCTTCGTGCCTTGTCGTTGACTACCCGCGAAACGATGCCGGTCCCGACAGCCTGCAACTTTGATCCATAGATTCTTCCGAAACTGGGACGAGCTCTTCAACTTGAGGTGTCACCCGACCATAGAATTCGCGCCATACGGATTCAGCAAAGAATTGATGCAAGGGGCTGCAGATGCAATCAGCGAAGACCAAATGGCTTGCATATACAGTGCTCGTCGGCCTGATACCGATCTGCTCCAGGCTACTCGTGTGGCTCGTGACCAAAGAAGGCAGCCTCGAACCCTTCGCGCCCCAGGATTTCATTGCATTCGGGCTGGTTCTTCATATCTCCAACATCAACGAGATTGAGCATCTTGTCAGTGCTGACAGGGCATGGAAGACAACCCAGAACACCGTATCCGCCTTCTTTATTGCAATTCATGGCGTTCTTTTCTGCTCAACCCTGATCGGGGGCGACGCCATTAATCAGCAGGCAATCATGTACTGCGTCGCTGTCATCGCACTGGTTTCGCTCGCGATCAGCTATTCCTTGTTCACTCGCATCTCGAAAATCCAAATGGACCATCCGGAGCGTGTCCCATGACAACAGCACTCATCGCCGCCACGGTAGTAATCTCTATCGCAGGTTTCGGCTTCGCAGCATGGACGTTGATTCAATCGCACAAAGACGTGCAACGCCAAAGGGAACGCGATCACGCTGAATGATCTGCGACGAAAATGGAAGGCATGGCAATGGTGCTTCCCCACCAAGTCACGCGGCAGTTTCCTATGCCCTCCGCTTGCCCGAACGCCGACACTGGCCGAATGGCAATCAAACATTGGCCCGAGCACGATCGTCCGCGGGAGAAGCTGGTCAAGCTGGGCCCCGAAGCCCTCTCTGACTCTGAACTGCTGGCCCTGTTCATCGGCAGCGGCTGCAATGGGCTGGATGCGGTGCAGAGTGCCCGTCGCCTGCTCGAAAACCATGGCCCGCTGCGCAGGCTCATGGACATGGATGCCATCAGGCTGAGGAAGCTGCCTGCTCTCGGCCCCGCGCGTGCCTGCAAGCTGGTCGCCGCCTTGGAGTTGGCCAGCCGCCATCTGCTGGCCGACCTGGAGCGCGGCGACAGCATCTGCGATCCCGGCTCGGCCGGGCGCTACTTCAAGCTGCGGTTGCGAGCGCGACCCCAGGAGGTGTTCGCCGTGCTGTTCATGGACACGCGCAACCGCACCTTGGCGTATGAAGAGCTGTTCACCGGCACCATCGACACGGCGACCGTGTACCCGCGGGAGGTGGTGAGGCGGGCGTTGCTGCACAACGCGGCAGCGGTCATTGTCAGCCACAACCACCCGTCCGGCCGGGCCGAGCCGTCGGCCTCCGACCGGGAGATCACCTACCAACTCTTTGAAGCCCTGGGGCTGGTCGGGGTCCGGCTGGTAGACCATGTGGTGGTGGGCGACGGCCCGCCGGTGTCCATGGCCGAACGGGGCTGGCTCAAGCGCGACCCGTTCGCCCGCACCTGAACGGCCCGGTCAGCTCATTGCCCCCCTCCCCCCAAGGCCTCCCGCCCCACCCCACGCCCGCCTTCCCGCCCCCGCTGTGCCCCGGTTCAATGGATCGGGGCGGCTTCTGGGCTAAAATTACCGATTCCGCCGCTCCAGTCTCAAAGCAGGCCCTGTGAAAAATCTCCTCCGCGCCCTGATCAGCCAAGGCATCGAAGCCTTGCGCGCCAACGGCACTCTGCCGGCCGATACCCTGACCCCGGAATTCGTGGTGGAACGCCCGAAGACCCGTGAACACGGTGATTTCGCCACCAATGCCGCCATGCTGCTGGCCAAGCCGGCGCGCAGCAACCCGCGCGCCCTGGCCCAGGCCCTGCTGGATGCGCTGCCCAAGAGCGACGATGTGCTGCGCGTTGAGATCGCCGGCCCGGGCTTCATCAATTTCCACCTCGCCCCCAGCGCCTACCAGCGCGAAGCGGTCAGCGTGCTCAAGGAAGGGGCTGATTACGGCCACAACCTGAGCGGCAACGGCCGCACGGTGGGTGTGGAATACGTGTCGGCCAACCCGACCGGTCCGTTGCACGTGGGCCACGGCCGCGCAGCGGCCATCGGCGACTGCCTGGCCCGCCTGCTGGATGTGAACGGCTGGAACGCCAAGCGCGAGTTCTACTACAACGACGCCGGCGTGCAGATCGAGAACCTGGCACTGTCCACCCAGGCACGCGCCAAGGGCATCAAGCCCGACGACGCCGGCTGGCCGGAGGGCGGCTACCGCGGCGATTACATCGAAGACGTGGCCAAGGCCTACCTGGCCGGCGCCACCGTGGAGCTGGAAGGCCATGCGGTGGTGGGCGAGCGCGACCCGGACAACCTGGACGCGATCCGCCGCTTTGCCGTGGCTTACCTGCGCAACGAGCAGAACCAGGACCTGGCCGCGTTCGGGGTGGATTTCGACATCTACTTCCTGGAGAGCTCGCTGTACAAGGACGGCAAGGTCGAAGAGACCGTGGCCCAGCTCAAGGCCGCTGGCCATACCTACGAGGAAGGCGGCGCGCTGTGGCTGCGCTCCACCGATTTCGGTGACGACAAGGACCGCGTGATGCGCAAGTCCGACGGCACCTACACCTACTTCCTGCCGGACGTGGCCTATCACCTGAGCAAGTGGCAGCGCGGGTATGAGCGCGCCATCACCGAGCTGGGCGCGGACCACCACGGTTCGCTGGCGCGCGTGCGCGCCGGCCTGCAGGCGCTGGACGTGGGCATTCCCAAGGGCTGGCCGGAGTACGTGCTGCACCAGATGGTGACGGTGATGCGCGGCGGCGAGGAAGTGAAGCTGTCCAAGCGGGCCGGCAGCTACCTGACTCTTCGCGACCTGATCGAGGAAGCCGGCCGCGATGCCACCCGCTGGTTCCTGATTGCGCGCAAGCCCGATTCGCAGCTGACCTTCGATATCGACCTGGCCCGCCAGCAAAGCAATGACAACCCGGTGTTCTACGTGCAGTATGCGCACGCCCGCGTGTGCAGCCTGCTGCGCCAGGCACAGGAGAAGGGGCTGTCGTACACCCCGGCCGAGGGTCTTGCCGGCCTGTCGACGCTGAACGACGAACCTTCGCTGTGGCTGATGGTGGAAATGTCGCGCTTCCCGGAAGTGGTGGAAGCGGCCGGCATCGCGCTGGAACCGCACCTGATCGCGCAGTACCTGCGTGAATTGGCGCACGCCTTCCACACGTGGTATCACGGCACGCAGGTGCTGGTGGCTGACGAGGCCGAGCGCAATGCCAAGCTGACGCTGGCGTGTGCCGCCCGCCAGGTGCTGGCCAATGGTCTGAACATCCTGGGCGTTTCCGCCCCGGAAAAAATGTAAGCAGTGGAGAAGCAGTAAATGGCAGCACGACGCGGCAAGACCCAGGCCCGACGCAACACCAGCCAAGGCACGCCCGGATGGGTGTGGTTGGTGGCTGGCGTGGCGATTGCCGCGGTGGTGTTCCTGGCGGCACCGAACCTGTTCAAGAACGATGGCGACGGCTTCCTGCGGGTAGGCCCGCAGCCGGACCCGAACGCGCAGCCGGCCCCGGTCAGCGACGCGGACACCGACGTGGGCGCCGAACTGCCCAAGCCGGGTGCGGCCGCCAAACCTGCCGAGCCGGCCAAGCCCGCCGCCACGCAGTACGACTTCTACACCCTGCTTCCGGGCAAGGAAGTGGAAATGTCCGATGCGGAGCTGGCCGCCAGCGCGCGTGCCGAAGACCAGCGCCGGGCCAAGGCCGAAGCGCAGCGCGCGCAGGCCGCGCTGGAAGGCCGCCCGGTTCCCGCGGCCACGCCGGCACCGACTACCGCAGCCACCGCCACCACTGCACCGGCCCCGTTGCCGGCGCCGGTGGCCGAGCGCCCGGCAGCCGCCGCTGCACAGCCGAAGCCGGTTGCGGCTGCGGCCACGCCCAAGCCGGAAACCCCTGCTGCTGCCGCGCCGGCTACGGCGGCAGCAGAGCCGGCCAACAACGTGCGTTACATCCTGCAGGCCGGCGCCTTCGGGGCATCGGGCGATGCCGAAGCCACCAAGGCCAAGCTGGCCATGATCGGCCTGGCGGCGCGGGTGGAATCGGCGCAGATCAACGGCAAGACCGTATACCGCGTGCGCATGGGCCCGTACGGCACCGCCGGCGAGCTGGCAGAAGCCAAGCAAAAGCTGGACGGTACCGGGTTGCAGGCGATGGCCATCAAGGCGCAGTAGCGCCGACAGGTAGAGCCGACTGTCAGTCGGCTGCGAGTTACCCCGAAAGCCCCGCATTGCGGGGCTTTTTTCATGGTGCAGCGCCTCGCTCATTGTCGGTTTAACCGGTTTAACCTATGCTCCTGCATCCCCTTCCGGGGATCGGCACTGCACTGGTTATCGGAGAGCCCCATGCGTATCGCCCATGACGTTTCCTATCTGGAAGTGAGCGAATCCAATGGCGAGTTGACCTCCAGGATCGGCATCAAGCCGATGAAGGAGCTCACCCTCAAATTGGGTGCCGCGCAGCGCGCACGCGAGGAAGTCATTCGCGTCATCGATCTCCGTGGCGAGACAGCGCACGACCATCTCCAAAGTGCCCTTCTTACAGCCTTCATGTCTTTGCACTACACCAGACATGCCAATATCCCTCTTCCTCGCGAGGGCGAGCCGACGTATCACTACGTTCTGCTGGGCACGGACAGTACCGCCAGACATATGCACGGGACGTCGATCAAGGATTCGCTGAAAGCACTTCGGGGCAGCGCCGCGGATGATCACTTGCTGATCGACTTCTCATGCGTTGCAGAGGCCAGGCTGTTCGCGATTGAAGAGCTCTATCGGCGTGTGTACGGCCAGCCTTCCGAGCACGCGGAGCCGCAGCAGCTCGAACAGGACGCGGCTGCGCGCCGGATGAAACTCGCCAGTCAATGGCCAACCGCAGCGGAGGTAAGCCGCAACCTGGGCTCGTCCGCCGGGAACGCCAGCCATCTGGCAACCAAGTACCGTCGCTCAGGAAAACTGCTCGGTGTCTATCTTCCCTTGCCGGGTGGCAGCTGGCGCTTTCCGCAGTGGCAGTTCCAACGCGATGGGCAGCCCGTCATGCACCTCGAAGAGATCCTGAAGGTGCTGCACGAGCCGGGTCCATTTCTTGATACTGATCGCCGCAGTACCGGCTGGGGCGAAGTGGAATGGTTTCAGTCCGGCCACGTGTTGCTGGATGGCCACACGCCCGCCGAGGTGCTGGCAACCCATCCGCATCGTGTGTTGGCCGCGGCCAAAGCCGAGTTCAGCGAGGAGCCTTGATGCCGGGTGGCACACCTTGGTTGACCGACGAACCGGTTTGGTTCGAGCCCCCTACCGGGGAGCTTTATCGGGTTCACCCAGGCGTGTTTGATGCAGCCCTGCCCAATCCTGCGAGCAGGGCTCGCTTCGCGCTGCCGGGCACCCATGCCATGTTCTATGCGGCTGATTCGCTTGAAGGGGCGCTGTGGGAAGCGTTACTGCGTTACACGGTGATCGGACGCAAAGGCCTGTGCGAGTTCCCTACCGCCAAGCTCAAGGGTCAGGTTGTATCGCGGGTTCGCTTCAAGGCGGCCCGATCCAGGCTGTTGCCGCTCAGTCGCCCCGGCCTGCAGCACTTGTTTCCTGATGGAGACAGCGCGGCTGTGCAGGCAGTCAAGTTCCTGACCACCACACCTGATCACACCGCCACCCATGCGGAGGCGGCCGAACTGCATGCCTGCTTGCTGGGCCTGACACCTCCGATCGAGGACATGCCGATGTTGAGCTGGAAGTCACGCCAGTTTGAAGATTCGACGGTGTATCTGTCCTATCACCGGCACGGCGCTCCGTCTGGGTGGGAACACGTTGGCGCTTCCCAGTCCTTGGATACTCCGGCGGGAATGGCACTCATCCAGGCAGCGCTGGGCAGGCACAAGTTCGAGTGGACACCGCTCAACACCCTACCGACCCACGTCATCAATGACAGCGCGGTTTGATACGGTATCCACCTATCCCTCAGTACGGAACACGCATGGGCAGCTCAGACGGCAACAACCACCGCATCGACAACATCGAATTCAACGTGGCTGACATCGCGCGCAGCAAGGCGTTCTACGGCGAGGTGTTCGGTTGGACCTTCACCGATTACGGCCCGGGCTACACCGAATTCAACGACGGCCGCCTGCGCGGTGGCTTCACCACCGATGGGCCGGTACGCGCTGGCGGGCCGCTGGTGATCCTGTATGCCGATGACCTCGACGCCACGCAGGCGCGGGTGGAAAAGGCCGGTGCGGCCATTTCCACGCCGGCCTTCGACTTCCCGGGCGGGCGCCGGTTCCATTTCCGCGACCCCGATGGGTATGAGCTCGCGGTATGGACGGCAGCCTGATCAGTCGCGCGCAACCTGGAAGCCGGCAAACGACTGGCTGACCGGCATCAGTTCGAGGCGGTTGATGTTCAGGTGCGCCGGCAGGTTGGCCACCCAGAAGATCTGCTCGGCGATGTCCTCGGCGGTCATCGGGTTGGCGCCGGTGTAGAGCGTGTCCGAGGCGGCCTGGTTGCCGTGGGTGCGGACCAGGGTGAATTCGGTCTCGGCCATGCCCGGTTCGATGGTGGTCACGCGCACGCCGGTGCCGTGCAGGTCCGAGCGCAGGCCCAGCGAGAACTGGCTGACGAAGGCCTTGGTGCCGCCGTAGGCGTTGCCGCCCGGGTAGGGGTACACGCCGGCCACCGAGCTGATGTTGATGATGGCGCCCTTGCGCGCCACCAGCTGCGGCAGCAGGCGGTGGGTGAGCGTGACCAGCGCGGTGACGTTGGTGTCGATCATGGTGCGCCAGTCTTCCAGCGAGGCGCTCTGGGCCGGGGCGGTGCCTTGGGCCAGGCCGGCGTTGTTGACCAGAAGGTCGATGTCGGCGAAGCCGGCCGGCAACGCGGCCAGGGCCGCTTCCATCGCGGCGTTGTCGCGCACGTCGAAGACCGCCGCATGTACGCGCTCGGGTCCGTAAGCATCGACCAGCGGCTGCAGCCGTTCGGCACGGCGCCCGGTGGCGATGACGCGCCAGCCGGCCTGGGCGAAACGATGGACGGCGGCGGCGCCAAAGCCGGAAGTGGCGCCGGTAATCAGAGCGGTACGGGTCATCGGGGGTCTCCGTGGGATTCCCGACCATTTTCGCACCCTGCGCCGCGCTGTGTTGGCGGGCGCTGGCGGAATCAGCGGATGCGGAACACCCGGGCCTTGGGCAGGTCTTCATCCACCTGCAGGAACCAGCGCCCGGCAATGCCCGGCACCACCACGATGGGCGGGTTGCTGCGGCTGGCCTTGAGCTTCATCTCGCCCTTGAGCACCTGCCACTGCTGGCCGTTGTCGAGGGTGAACACGGTGCCCGGCTGCCAGCCATCGACCTGGCCGGTGACGCTGGCATGGATGGGGCCATCGTCCAGGCCGGGGAACATCGGGGCCGGGGTGGGCGCGCCGGGCAGCGGTGCCGGGGCTGCCGCGGCAACCACCGGAGCCGGCGCCGGGGCGCGGGCGTCGGCCTCGCGCAGCAGGCGGTTCAAGGTCTGCAGCTGGGCGGGGGTGAGCCCCACTCGGGCCAGCTGCTGCGGGTCCACGCGCTGTTCAATCGCCACATACGGGGCCTGGGCCGAGGCCGTTGCGGCCAGCCAGACCATGCCCACACCCGCCAGAACCTGCCACCTGCGCATTGCCTGCTCCACTGCCTGTTGATGCCTGAGGAGCGCACTGTGCTTCACTTTCATGGCAGCCAGATGACAGCCGGAACGAGCCTTTTCGGGGCCCGGTGGCTGGTGGGGGTAAAATGGCCGCCAGCCACGCAGCCGCGTCGGCGGTATTGGACGTCTCATGATCAACAACGATGTACTGCGCAGCATCCGTTACATGCTCGACCTTAGCGACGGAAAGATTGCGGAAATCTGTGCCCTGGCCGACCCGGCATTCGTGGTGGACAAGGCCGATGTGCCCGGTTGGCTGCGCAAGGAAGACGAGGAAGGGTTCGTGGCCTGCGATGACCGCACGCTGGCGCACTTCCTGGACGGGCTGATCGTGCAGTTCCGCGGCCGCGATGAAAGCCAGCCGCTGCGCCCGGTGGAAAAGCGCATCACCAACAACCTGGTGCTGAAGAAGCTGCGGGTGGCCTTCGAGCTGAAGGATGTGGATATGCATTCGATCTTCGAGAGCGCCGGGTTCCCGGTCTCGAAGCCGGAGCTGTCGGCGTTGTTCCGGCAGCCGGATCATAAGAATTTCCGCGCGTGCGGCGATCAGCTGCTGCGTAATTTCCTGAAGGGTTTGACGCTGCGCGTTCGTCCAGCGTAAGGCGCTGCTTCGATTGGGGTCCATGCGTCAATGCGCTGATGGACCCTATCGGCGGTCGTTTGGGAACCGACCCTACCCTCCCGGCGCGCCGACGGGCAGGTTTTTGCGCACCGGCCCTGGTCGGTGCGCATTGGCGATGCGGCATGGGCGACGCCGGTAGGGTCGCATCCCTATCGACCGCACGCGCGGGTGGGTACCCCGGTAAGGCATGACCGCTGGCGAAACGGTGCGGTTTCAATCACCGCCCGCACCTCAGAACGTTGTCTGGATCGCGAATTCCACGCGGGAGCCGGCGTTGCTGCCGAACAGGCGCTTGGCGGCGCGGTCGGTGTCGTGTGCGGTCAGGCGCAGCTCCCACGGGCCATGCACTTTCCAGATGGCGCTGAGCTGGCCGTGCAGGTAGTCGTCGGCGTACGCGCTGTCGAGCCAGTACTGGCCCACCGCGCCTTCGATGCGCCACTGCTCGCTCAGCGGCAGCCGTGCACCCAGCTGGGCGTACGTGCCGGTGCGGCCGCTGGCCAGGGCGTCGTCGGAAACGCCGACGCTCACCCAGTAGCGCTCCTGCCAGGTCAGCGTGCTGTTGAGCTCGGTCCAGTCCAGGTCCACGTCGGTGGACGGGTACAGGTAATGGGTAAGGTTGACGTCCAGCGCCCAATCCGGCGCCAGCGCACCGCTCCAGCCGGCGACGATGTCGAATTCGCTGCGTGCACCGGCATCCGGTTCGAACGACACCCCCGAGCCCCAGACCGAGGCATACCAGCCCGATTCGCTGCTGAGCTTGACCCCGGCCTGCACCGTGGGATCTTCCATCGTCTGCGAGCTGCCGCGCCAGACGTAATCGGAGGTCAGCGTGGCGTTACCGTCCACGCCCGCCAGCGCCGAGCCACTGAGCGCCAGGCCAAGTACCACGCCGCTCATCCGGCGCAGTGCGCGCCCTTTTTCCTGCTTTGCCACCACGTCCACCACTCCTGAAAACGGCCGCGCCGTTGAAGCGCACAGTGTGGTGAGCGTGGCCGTAAAGGCGCCATGCGCCGCAGCGGCGGGGCGCGCAAATTCGGCGTAAAAGCTGCCCACCAGGCCTTCAGGCGGCCCGCGCTATCATGGCGGCCCTGACTGACCTGCAGCGAGAAACGCGTGGACGCGATCCTGACCCCGATATCGATTGGCGAGCTGATCGACAAGATCACCATCCTGGAAATCAAGGCCGAACGCATCACCGATGCCGGCAAGGTGGCCAACGTGCGCACCGAACTGGATGGGCTGCTGCCGCTGTTGCAGGAACAGCTGGCCGCGCAGCCGGGGCTGGAGGCGCTGAAGACCCAGCTCAAGGCAATCAACGTGCGGATGTGGGACATCCAGGACCAGCTGCGCGACAAGGAAGCGGCGCAGGTGTTCGATGATCAGTTCATCCAGCTGGCGCGCGGTGTTTATGGCACCAACGGCGAGCGGGTGAAGGTAAAGAACGAGATCAACCGGATTGCCGGCTCACAGCTGGTGGAAGAAAAGCAGTACCAGGGGGAATAAGCCCCCCTTATCGCGCGGTGGCGGCCAGGAACCGTTCGCGGTCCTGCTGGGTGCGCCGGCGGATTTCCGCCAGCGCTTCGTTTTCCGTGGCTTCCAGCATCGATTCGAACAGCCGCTGGAAGTGATTGCGCATTGCCGTGCGCGCCGCGCCGGGGTCGCGCAGGCGCAGGCCATCAAGGATGGCGGTGTGTTCGTCGTTGCGGGTATCGCCGTCGTTGTGGCACACGTTGGCATACACCTGGCGCACCCGCGGCAACTCGTTGCGCATGCGCCAGATCAGCTGCACGCAGTGCTCCACCACCGGGTTGCCGGCAATGCGTGCAATGGCCAGGTGGAACTGGCGGTCGGCCTCGCTGGCCGCCGCCTCGCTCGAGGCCGGGTCGGTCATGGCAGCAATCAGCCCTTCCAGCATTTCCACTTCCGCATCGGTGATGCGGCTGGCGGCCATGGCCGCCGCCTCGGCTTCGATCACCGCACGGGCGGCGGTGAGGTCGAATGCCGATACATCCGGCAGCGCGCCAGGGGCGGCCGCCGGACGTGCCTTCACGTACACGCCCGAACCGGTCTTGATGGTGATCAGGCCCTGCGCCTCCAGGGCAATTTCCGCTTCGCGCACCGTGACCCGGCTCACCCCCAGCCGTTCGGCCAGGTCGCGTTCGCCGGGCAGGCGCGAGCCGGGCGGGAATTCGCCCTTCTCGATCAGCGCGACGATTTCAGCGGCAATGGACTGGTAAAGGCGGGGTTCGGACATCTTCAAGGCCTGGCTGTACGGTGGCTGGGAACCGGAGTTGCGCTTAGAAACGGTAGCGTACCCCCAGATAATACCGCCGGCCGTAGGTGGTGTACTCGCGGAAGCTGCCCAGGATGGGCATATCCGACACCCGCGGCTCGTCCGTGAGGTTGCTGGCCGACAGCGATACCGACAGGTGCTTGTTCACCTTGTAGGTGGCGCGGAAGTCCAGCGAGCCATTGTCGCGCACGTAGCGGTTCTGCGCCGGGTCGCCCACGAACTGCTGGTAGTAATCGGAGCGGTACTTGTAGATGGCCTGCAGGTCCAGCTTGCCCAGGCCCCAGTACACCTGCGCCGAGGCGACGTGCTTGGACAGGCCGAAGATGTTGGCCGGCTCCACGATGCCCGGGGTGACGATGCCGGTGACCGGATCGGTGGACTCGCCCAGGCGCAGGTCTTCGGTCTTGAAGTTGGAATGGGCGTAGTTGTAGCTGGCCTTCACGCCCAGCCCGGCGAAGATGCCCGGCAGGTAGGAGAAACTGTGCGAGCCGGTGAGCTCGAAGCCAATCAGGTCGCTCTTCTGGTCGCTGGTGGCCAGTTGCTCCACCGGCACGGTGACGCTCACCCCGTCTATGTCGAAGTTCTCGCCCACCACCACCGGCACCGAGCCACCATTGAACTGCTTGTAGTACACGGCGGTGGACAGCATGGAATCGGCGTTGGCGTACCACTCCAGCGAGACATCGGCATTCCACGACATCAGCGGGGTGGCGCGCGGGTTGCCGGTGGCGGTGATGTTGCCCAGTGCATCGGCCACGCTGCCGAACTCGGTATCCACCTCGTCCAGGTTGAAGCTGCGGCCGTAGCCGAGCGCGGCGAGGTCCGGGCGCGACATCGCGCGGTAGGCACCCACGCGCAGCAGCAGGTCCGGGCGCAGTTCGAAGGCGGCGTTGAAGCTGGGCAGCCATTCGTTGTTGCTGGCCTTGAGCACCTGCCGGGTGAAATCGCCGGTGGGTCGCAGGGTCACGGTGCCGTCGGGATTGTTGACCACGTCCAGCCCGCTGCGCAGGCCCATCGAACGTACGTCGGTGTGCACCCAGCGCACGCCGATGTTGCCGGTGACCGGCACGCCGAACCACTCGCTGCTGTAGTCGCCCATCAGGTAGATGGCGCTGGTTTTCTCGGTCACATCGTTGTTGGCCGGGTCGCGCAGGTCCGCGCTGAGGCCGGTGTCATCCACGCCGGTGAAGGCCTTGAACAGGCAGCGGCTGTCGAAGGTGGCCCACTGGTCGATGGTGTTGCCGCTGGCGTTGGCCAGGAAATCATCCTGCGGGAAGGCCTGGCGGCAGGCCTGGTTGGCGGCGCGGATCGCGGCGACATTGGTGGTGGTGACATCCACGGTGTCGGTGAAGTCGGTGTAGGTCGCTTCGGAACGGCGCAGGCCACCCTTGAGCGCGGTGAAGAAGCCGCTTTCCGGGGTGAATGCCGCATCGAAGCGGCCGGCGCGGATGGTGTGTTCGCGGTCCTGCTGGCGGCGGCGGATCAGGGCTGAATCGGTGAAGTTGTCCGGGTTGTTCACGTCGAACGCCGGATCGAGGTAGATGCTGGGCACATCGCCGCTGTAGTCGTAGGTGTAGTCGACATAGCGGGTGTTCTTGATGCCGGCCACCGGCCTGCCGTTGACGTCGGTACGACCGGCACGCAGGCGGGTGGAGCGCTCGATCTGCGAACGCTGGGTGTTGGAGTAGGACAGATCCGTGGAGAACATCCACGCCGCGCCGGGCCGCACGATCACGTTGAACCCGCCGCCGGTGTATTCCTCGTTGCGTTCCAGGAAGTTGCCGGTGGAATCGATGGTGGTGCTGCCGGTGTGGCTGATCAGCGCACCGTCATCGCTGACCACGCGGTTGTTGAGGTTGCGCATCATCGACGACAGCGTGAGGTCCGAACGGTCTTCGGTGTAATCGCGCTTGGAGTGCTGGTAATCCAGGTTCACTTCCACCGCGTCGTTGGGCCGCCACTGCAGCGCGCCGAACTGCGAATCGCGCTTGTCGTGTTCGATGAACTGGCGATACAGGCGGCTGCCGGGCACCAGGTAGTACGGCACGCCGTTGGCCACGTCGTTGCCGTTGACCTGGGTGCAGTTGCGGGTGGCGCCGACCACTTCGCGGCCATCGCAGGCCGCCCAGGTGGTGCTGCTGGAGAACATTTCTTCGGGATTGCTGCCTTCAAGCGCCTGCAGGCCGAGCGAAACGCCAAGTTTGCCGCCGCCGCTGAAATCGAACTGGTCGATGTAGCTGGCGGTACCGCGCCAGCCCACGCCGTCGCCGTCCTTGAGTCGGTCGTCGTATTCCTGCCAGGTGCCGCGCCCGTCCAGCTGGAAGGTGCGCTTGCCGTACTCGAGCGGCTTGACGGTTTCCATGTTGACCGTACCGGCGGTGCCGCCTTCGACGAAGTCGGCGCGCTGGGTCTTGTAGATGGCCACGGTGTTGATCAGCTCCGAGGGGAACTGGTTGAAGTTCACCGAGCGGTCGCCGCTGCCGTTGGTGGCCTCGCGGCCGTTGAAGGTGGACGAGCCCAGGAACGGCCCCAGGCCACGGATCGAGATTTCCGAGGCGCCGCCCTTCTCGCGGTGGGTGGAGGCGCCGGTGATGGTTTCGATGGCTTCGCCGATGGACAGCGCCGGCAGGTCGCCGATGTCTTCGGCCGAGAGCACGTCGGACACCACGGTCTCGTCGCGCTTCTTGTCGATCGAGGTCTGGATGGTGCCGCGGGTACCGGTCACCTGGACCTGGTCCAGGGTGGTGGCCTGCGCCGGCGCTGTGGCCGGGGCGGCGTCCTGTGCGTGGGCCAGCGGCAGGGCCGCGGTGGCGCACAGGGCATAGAACAGCGCGCTGTGCAGCGCGGTGTGGCGGAAGCCTCGTGGCGAGGCCGTACGGCGGTCATGCAACATCGTGATCTCCCTCCCAGGATGGATCGTCCGATTACACGGATTCGATCCGGAAGATTCACGGTTGAAGGACCAATGTCAATGAATTGGTACTAAAGTCTACCCCGGTGATGCACCTAGGCCAGTTACAACCAATTTTATGTGCGGATGCAGCAGATATTTGCGCAAATGGCCAACCACATATGCCTAAAGTGGTATGCGATTGTGGTTGACGTTGTTGCGGTCGAGGCTGTTACCATCCGGACTCGTGTTGGCGTCCATGGTGATCTGGGAGGGTTAGCCTGTGGCACAGCAACAAGCTGAGGTTGTGAGTAGGGCGGTACAGCGTTGGTTTCGGTGGGGTCCATGCGTTATGGGGCCGATCAGCCGGACTGGCCGGCGTTTGGGAACCGCCGCTACCGTGCTGGCGCTGCTGCCTGGCGTTGCCTGGTCGGCCGAGTACCTTGTGCACGACGCGGCTGGGTACGTTTCCGCTGCGAAGGGCCTGAAGCCCGGCGATACTGTCGTTCTGGCCGATGGAACGTGGCGGGATGTGGATCTTCTGCTGATGGGTACCGGCACAATTGGTCAACCAATTCGTCTGACCGCGCAGACGCCCGGGAAGGTGATCCTGAGCGGGCAATCGCAGCTGCGGCTGGCCGGGGCCTACCTGGAAGTCTCCAACCTGGTGTTCCGCGATGGCTGGGCGCCGGGTGGTGAGGTGGTGAGCTTCCGCAGCTCCTCCAAGGCCTGGGCCGAGCACAGCCGGGTCACCGGCATCGTGATTGATGGCTACAACAAGCCCGACCGCGCCCAGTCCGACAACTGGGTGGCGATGTACGGCCGCTTCAATCGCTTCGACCACAACCAGCTGGTGGGCAAGACCAACGCCGGCACCACCCTGGTGGTGGTGCGCAATGCCACCAGCGGGCTGGATAACCGCCACCGCATCGACCACAACTGGTTCGGGCCGCGCCCCAACCTGGGCAGCAACGGCGGCGAGACCATCCGGGTGGGCACCAGCCACGATTCGCAGTCGGCCTCGAACACGGTGGTGGAGAACAACTGGTTCGAGCACTGCGATGGCGAGGTGGAGATCGTCTCCAACAAATCCGGTGGCAACCTCTACCGCGGCAACGTGTTCAAGGAATCGCGCGGCTCGATGGTGCTGCGCCACGGCCACGGCAACGTGGTGGAGCGCAACATCTTCCTGGGCAACGGCAAGCCCCATACCGGTGGGGTGCGGGTGATCAACCGCGACCAGATCGTGCGCGACAACTATTTCGAAGGCGTGGCCGGCGATGGCTTTGCCTCGGCGCTGGCGGTGATGGCCGGCACCCGCGATGCGCCACTCAACCGCTATGAGCAGGTGGACAACGCGCTGATCAGCCACAACAGCTTCGTGCAGGCGCGCTACCTGTTCCTCGGCGCCGGGCTGGACGAGGAGCGCAACGCGATGCCGGTGCGCAGCAAGATCGCCGACAACCTGTTCGTCGGCGATGGCAGCGGCGAGCTGCTGCGCACGCAGGGCGACCTTGCCGGCTTTGCCTTCAGTGGCAACGTGCAGAGCCCGGCGGCGTCGCCCGGTTTCCCCAACGGCGTTCAGGGCCGTAGCCTCACCCTGCAGCGCGCGGCCAACGGCCTGCAGTATCCGCCGGCCGGTATTGAGGTTGGCGCACCGCGCGACCTGGCGCCGGTGCCGCGCGAACAGGTCGGCGTGGCGTGGTATCCCAAACAGGTCACCCAGACCGCGTTGGACAGCGGCCGCGCGCATCGCGTCGCGCCGGGCGAAGACACCCTGGTGACCGCCGTGGCGGCCAGCGCCGCGGGAGACCGCCTGCAGCTTCAGCCCGGTGACTACCGCATCAGCCAGGTACTGGCGGTAAACCACCCGCTGAGCGTGATCGGCCCGGCCAAGGGCAAGGCCACGCTGCGTTTCTCACGGCCCTCGCTGTTCGAGATCCGCCCCGGCGGCTCGCTGCGCCTGGCCGGGCTGGAGATCGACGGCAGCCTGGCGCCGGATGCCGCCGGCAACGCGGTGATCCGCGTACCGCCGGGCAGCCAGGCCTTCGACTACACGCTGGAGATCGCCAACAGCCGCATCCACGACCTGAGCAGCAACAAGGCCTTTGATGTGATCAACACCGGCAAGGGCACGTTCGCCGCGTTGATCCGGCTGCACGGCGTGACGGTGAACGACATCAGCGGCAGCGTGATCGCCTCCGCCGCCGAGACCGACGACCTGGGCACCTACAACGCCGAAACGGTGGAGATTGTCGATTCGATCTTCCAGCGCATCGGTGGCCCGCTGGTGAACCTGTACCGCGGCGGCATCGATGAGAGCACCTTCGGGCCGGCCTTCGCGCTGCGCGGCAGCCGCCTGGAACAGGTCGGCAACGTGGGCGACACCAGCCTGCGCCTGCACGGCGTGCAGCAGGCCCACCTGAGCGACACCACCTGGCTGCGCAGCGGCCGGGTGCGTTTCACCCACCAGACAGGCGAGCCGCACCTGCGCCTGCGCAACACCACGTTCACCGCTACGGCGGCGCTGCAGTCCGATATCCCAGCCGAGACTTTGCCATGACGCGTTCCACGCCCCTGATGCTGCTGCTGGCGGCCACCTTCAGCGCCGCCGCGCTGCCCGCCGCGCACGCCCAGGCGCCCAACGCCGCCACGCGCGGTGCCGAAGCCGGCAGCGCACCGGTGCTGGTCACCGCCGCCCAGTGGGAGCAGATGCGCCGCGATGGCGCCGGCTACCCGATGTTCGCCAGGGAACAGGCCCGTGCCGAGAAGCTCGTGCGCGCGATGATGAAGGCCGGCATTGATGTGCCGGTGCCCAAGGACAAGGGCGGCGGCTACACCCACGAACAGCACAAGCGCAATTACCAGGCCATCCAGGCCGCCGGCGCGCTGTACCGGCTCACCGGCGACAAGGCGTATGCGAACTTCGCGCGCGATGTACTCCTCGGCTACGCCACGCTGTACCCCGGCCTGGGCGCGCATCCGGAAGGACGCGGGCAGATTCCCGGGCGGCTGTTCTGGCAGACGCTCAATGATTCGGTGTGGCTGGTCAACGCAGTGCAGGGCTACGACGCGATCCGTGACAGCCTCAGCGCCGACGAACGCCGCACCATAGACGACAACGTATTCCGGGCGATGGCGCAGTTCCTGAGCGGCAACCCGGAGAATTTCGACAAGATCCACAACCACGCCACCTGGGCGGTGGCCGCCACCGGCATGACCGGCTACGTGCTGCGCGATCCGGTGCTGGTGGACCAGGCGCTGAAAGGCAGCAGGCGCGATGGCAGCGCCGGCTTCCTCAAGCAGGTGGACCAGCTGTTCTCGCCGGATGGCTATTACGAAGAAGGCCCGTACTACCAGCGTTATGCGCTGGCGCCTTTCATCCTGTTCGCCAACGCCGTGCAGCGCAACGAGCCACAGCGCGACATCTTCAAGCGCCGCGACGGGGTGCTGCTCAAGGCGGTGGATGCGCTGGTGCAGAGCAGCTACGGCGGCTACTTCATCCCGATCAACGACGCGATCCTGGACAAGGGCCTGGACACCGAAGAGCTGGTGGCCGGCATCGACATCGCGTACGCCAACACCGGCGATGCACGGTTGCTGTCGGTCGCCAAGGGCCAGAAGCGCGTGCTGCTCTCGCCCGAAGGGCTGCAGGTGGCCAGGGCGCTGGCTGAAGACAAGGCCAAGCCCTATGCCTTCGTGCCCACCCTGCTGCGCGATGGCCCGGACGGCACCGAAGGCGCGCTGGCGATCCTGCGCATGGGTGGCGAAGACGGCCAGGCACTGGTGATGAAGAACACCAAGCAGGGCATGGGGCACGGCCACTTCGACAAGCTCAACTGGCTGTTCTACGACAACGGCCAGCGCGTGGTCACCGACTACGGCGCCGCCCGCTTCCTCAACATCGAAGCCAAGTCCGGCGGCATCTACCTGCCCGAGAACACCAGCTGGGCGCGGCAGACGCTGGCGCACAACACGCTGGTGGTGAACGAGCAGAGCCACTTCGGCGGCGACTGGAAGAAGGGCCAGCCGCTGGCCCCCGCCCCGCTGCTGTTCGCGGTGACCGACGACACCCAGATCGTGTCGGCACGCATGGACGGTGCGTATGACGGGGTGAGCTTCACCCGCACCCAGGCGCTGCTCGCGCACCCATCGCTGGGCCAGCCGGTGGTGCTGGACCTGCTGCGCGTGGACGGCAGCACGCCGGCCCGCTACGACCTGCCGCTGCACCTCAACGGCCACATCATGGACGTGGGCTTCAAGGCGCAGTCGGCGGTGACCACGCGCCCGGTGCTGGGCAAGGCCAACGGCTACCAGCACGTGTGGGTGGATGCCTCCAGCGAACCGGGCACTGAGGCGCGGAGCCTGACCTGGCTGCTGGACGGGCGCTTCTACACCTACCGCTTCGCCAGCACCGCGCCGGCGCGGGCGTTGATCGGCGAGAGCGGTGCGAACGATCCTTCGTTCAACCTGCGCCGCGAACCGCTGCTGCTGCAGCGCGTGGATGGCCAGGCGTCCACTACCTTCTACGGCGTGCTGGAACCGCATGGCCAGTACGACGGCACCGCCGAAACCGTGCGCGGCGCCAACAGCCGCATCGACCGCCTGGCTCACTACCGTGGCAAGGACGCCAGCGTGCTGGTGCTGGACCTGGCCGGTGGCCAGCGCGTGGCGCTGGGCATTGCCGATGACCCGTCCAGGGGCGGCAGCCATGAGGTGAGCGCCGACGGCCAACGCTGGAACTGGAGCGGTGGCTGGAAGCGCTTCGATACGGCCACCGGCAAGGGCGGCAAATGAACGTGAGCACCCGAACCCGTTCCTACGTGCGCTGGCTGATCGTGGCGCTGATCGCGGTGGCCACGGTGATCAACTACATCGACCGCAACGCCCTGGCGGTGATGTGGCCACAGATTTCCAAGGACGTAGGCGCCACCAAGGAAGACTACGCGCTGCTGGTCACGGTGTTCATGCTGTTCTACGCCGCCGGCCAGTTCGTGTTCGGCCGCCTGTTCGACATCATCGGCACCCGCATGGGCTTTGCGCTGTCGATTGCGGTGTGGTCGATCTCGATCGCGCTGCATTCGGTAACCCACTCGATCCTGTCCTTCAGCATCGTGCGCGCCATGCTCGGCATCAGCGAAGCAGGCGCGTGGCCCGGCGCGGTCAAGGCCAACGCCGAATGGTTCCCGGCACGCGAGCGGGCCCTGGCGCAAGGCGTGTTCAACGCCGGCGCGTCGATCGGCGCCATCATTTCCGCCCCCCTCATCGCAGTGCTGTTCCTGTGGCTGGGCTGGCGCGGCACCTTCATCCTCATCGGCGCCATCGGGTTCGTCTGGCTGCTGCCGTGGCTGATCATCTACCGCGCCGGCCCGGACAAGCACCCGTGGGTGAGCGCGGCCGAACGCGCGTTGATCCTGGATGCGCCGGCCGAACAGCCGGCCATGCCCAAGGTCGAATACGTGCCGAACGTGCGCCAGCTGCTGGGCCACCGGCAGACCTGGGGCATCCTCACCACGCGCTTCTTCATCGACCCGATCTGGTGGCTGTTCGTGTCCTGGCTGCCGATCTACCTGGCCGATACCTTCGGTTTCGACATCAAGCAGATCGGCATCTTTGCCTGGGTGCCCTACGTGGGCGCGATGATCGGCAGCCTCGGCGGCGGCTGGCTGTCCGGGCGGCTGATCGGGGCCGGCTGGAGCGTGGACCGCGCACGCAAATGGGTCATCACCCTGGGCGGGGCGATCATGGCCCCGGCGCTGCTGGGCGCGGTGCTGGCCACCGACCCGGTGTGGGCGGTGGTGACCATTGCCTTCGTGCTGTTCGGCTTCCAGATCGCCATCGGCAACATCCAGACCCTGCCCGGCGACATCTTCAACGGCAAATCGGTCGGCTCGCTGGCCGGGCTGGGCGGCATGGCCGCCGTGGCCGGCACGCTGATCACCACCTGGCTCGTGCCGGTGATGACCCGCGACTCCTATGCACCCATTTTCATCCTGGTGGCGGCGCTGGTGCCCGCTTCCCTGCTTGCCCTGTGGCTGGTGACCGGACGCGTCGAGAAGCTCGACGCGCCGCCTTCCCGCTGAGGTTTTCCTTTTCCCCCTCGCATCACTGGAGTACCAAATGAATCAGTTCAAGGACAAGGTGGCGATCGTCACCGGTGGCGGCCGCGATATCGGCCGTGAGATCTCGCTGAAGCTGGCCGCGGCCGGCGCCAAGGTGTGCATCAACTACGCCAACGACGAAGCCAGCGCGCAGGACACCCTGCAGCAGGTGCAGGCCGCCGGCGGCACCGCCATCGTGCACCGCGCCGACGTGACCGACGCGCAGGCCGTGGCCGGCATGGTTGCCGCCACCCAGGCCGCGTTCGGGCCACGGATCGACGTGCTGGTGAACGTGGCCGGTGGCATGGTGCAGCGCCGCCCGCTGGCCGAGATCGACCCGGCGTTCTTCCACAAGGTGATGGACCTCAACATGAGCTCGGTCTACCTGACCACCCATGCGGTGGTGCCGCACATGCCCGAAGGCGGCGCGATCGTGAACTTCGCCTCGCAGGCCGGCCGCGATGGCGGTGGACCGGGCGCCTCGATCTACGCCACCGCCAAGGCCGCGGTGATGACCTTCACCCGCGCCATGGCCAAGGAACTGGGCCCGCGCGGTATCCGCGTCAACGCGCTGTGCTGCGGCATGATTGCCACCCGCTTCCACGATGAGTTCACCAAGCCGGAAGTGCGCACCGCCGTGGCCGGCAACACCCCGCTGCGCCGCCAGGGCCGCCCGCAGGAAGCAGCCGACACCGCCGTGTACCTGGCCTCGGACGCGGCCGGCTTCATCACCGGTGCCAACGTGGACGTCAACGGCGGCACCTACTTCTCCTGATAGACCGCTGACCGCCTGGGAGGGCCGCCATGCTGCGCTGGATCACTGCACTTTCATTTGCACTTGCCACCAGCGCCGCGGCGCTGCCCACCCAAGCCCAGGTCTGGGTACCGGCCTGGACCGCCTCGCCGGCGCCCGACCGCCAGGACGGCACGCCGGAAGCACCGGTGCAGTTCGCCAACCAGACCGTTCGCCAGGACATGCGCCTGGCCAGCTCGGCCACCGCGCTGCGGTTCCGCATCACCAACGAGCTGGGCGTGGCGCCGCTGCATATCGGCGGCGCCACCGCACAGCGCACCGGCACGGCCACGCCGGCCAAGCTGGTGACCTTCAACGGGCGCAGCGAGGTCACCGTGCCGGTGGGCGCGGTGCTGCTCAGCGACCCGGTGCCGATGGCGGTGCCGGCGCTGGCAGATGTCTCACTCACCGTGTATTTCCCCGAACCCACCCAGCCAGCGGTGCGGCGCACCGCGCTGCGCATTGCCGACGGCCGCCAGGCCGAGGTTGCCGACAAGGTGAAGCTGGCCTACCGGCAGAACGTGGTATCGGCAGTGCTGGCCGAGCGCAGCACCACGCCGATCGTGGTGGTTGCACTGGGCGATTCGATCACCGAAGGTGCCACTGCCACGCGCGGCAGCAATGGTGATTGGCCTGCGCTGCTGGCCACGCGCCTGCAGCAGGCCTGCCCGGACCAGGTGGTGCTGGTCAACGCCGGCATCAGCGGCAACAAGGTGATGGACCATGGCCGCAGCCATAGTGCGCTGGCCCGCCTGGACCGCGATGTGATCGCGCTGCCGCACGTGGACCGGGTGATCCTGTTCGAAGGCATCAACGATATCCGCCATGACGGCGGCACCCCGCCGGTGGCCGGCCGCAACGCCGATGACATGGTGCTGGGCTACCGGCAGGTGGCCGAGCGCCTGCACAGCAACGGCATCCGCGTCATTGCCGCAACGATGACGCCGTTCGGCGGATCGGACCGCTACGAACCCGTATCGGCCGGCACCCGCACCACGCTCAACACCTGGATGCGCGGTGGGCGCAGTGGCTTCGATGCGCTGATCGACTTCGACCAGATCCTGCGCGATCCGGCCAAGCCGGAGTTCCTGCCGGAAGCCATCACCCGCGATTTCCTGCACCCCAACGATGAAGGCTACCGGCGCATGGCCGATGGCGTGGACCTGGCCGTGCTCGGGTGCAAGGCACGATGAGCACGCAGCAGTTCCAGCTGGCCCGGCACGCCAGCCCACGCTGGGCCGCGATGGCGCTGGGTGAAGTGATGTTGCGGTTCGACCCGGGCGAAGGCCGCGTGCGCAACGCCCGCCAGTTCCAGGTATGGGAAGGCGGCGGCGAGTACAACGTGGCACGCGGGTTGAGCAGTACCTTCGGCCATGCCACGGCGGTGCTGACCGCACTGCCGCGCAACGAGCTGGGCCTGCTGGCCCAGCAGCTGATCCAGGCCGGCGGCGTGGACAGCAGCCAGATCCTCTGGCGCGAGTACGACGGCATTGGCCGCAACACGCGGATGGGGCTGAACTTCACCGAGCGCGGCTTCGGCGTGCGCGCGCCGCTGGGGGTGTCTGATCGGGCGTACTCGGCCGCCTCACAACTTCAGCCTGACGAGATCGACTGGGACACGCTGTTCGGCGTGCACGGGGTGCGTTGGCTGCACACCGGTGGCATCTTCGCCGCGTTGTCCGAGCGCAGCGCGCAGACGGCCATCGCTGCCGTGCGCGCCGCGCGCCGGCATGGCGTGGCGGTGTCCTACGACCTCAACTACCGTGCCAGCCTGTGGAACAGCCATCCGGACCCGGACGCGGCGCGGCATGCCAACTGCGCCATCGCCGCCGAGTGCGACCTGCTCATTGGCGATGAGTACTCGTTCGCGGCCTGCCTGGGCATGGACCTGGCCGACCTGGGCCGGCGCGAGACGCCGAAGGATGTGGGACCGGCCGATGCGGCCGCGCTCCGCGCAATGGAACGGTTCCCCAACCTGCAGGCGGTTGCGTTCACCCTGCGCGATGCCAGCAACGCGGCCCGCAACGGTTGGGCCGGCGCGCTGCGCAACCGCGAGGCGCTGTTCGTCTCCGCCGCGCGCGAAGTGGACCTGCTGGACCGCGTGGGCGGCGGTGATGCGTTCGTGGCCGGCGTGGTGCATGCCCTGCTGGAAGGCCTGGGCGAGCAGGCGGCGGTGGAGCTCGGCGCGGCACACGGCGCATTGGCGATGACCACGCCGGGGGATGCCGCGTGTACCAGCCGCGAGGAAGTGGAAGCGGTGGCGCGCGGCGACGGCGCCGCGGCGCGGCGATAGCGCGCGGTTCAGCGCGGCTCGGCGAGCCGCGCCAGGCCTTCGGTGGCGGAGCGGGTCAAGGGGGCGGGCAACGCGTCGGCCGCAAACCAGTCCACGGCAAGGATTGCTTCGGGTTCGAGCGACGCGGCCGGCGTGTCGTCCAGCGTGCGCGCCAGGTAGACCGGTGCCACCCAGTGCTGGCCCAGCGCCGGCTCGAAGTGGTCCACCACGCAGAGCAGCCGCTCCAACGCGATGCGAAGTCCGGTCTCTTCCAGCACTTCGCGCACCACCGTATCTTCCACCTTCTCCATCCAATCGACCTTGCCGCCGGGCAGGCCCCAGTGGCCCTGCTCGGGCGGACGCCCGCGCTTGACCAGCAGGACGGCACCATCGGCACGCTGGATGACGGCACCACAGCCGACACGGGGGTGTTGCAGTGGGGTCGGCTGGGACATGGGGTTCTCCGGGAGGCGGCGGCATTATCGCCTGCGGGCCCGCGACCACCAACGGTGGCCGCCTACCGTCTGCTGTGCACCCGGGACCATCCGTGGTGGCCGCCAACCGTTGCTTCGGACCCGCGACCATCCGTGGTGGCCGCCAACCGATGGATGCGGCGGTAGGTACCGACCGTTGGTCGGTACGCTTTTCGCGCCCACAAAAAAGGCCCGGCATGTGCCGGGCCCTAGTCGCTGCGCCAGTCAGGCACGTAGCGAAGCGATCAAGCGCCGCTTACCAGCTGAAGCGCGGGCCGACCGACCATTCCTTGTCACCGTGGCGATCCATCTTGATATCGCCGTTGATGCCCCAGTTCTGGTTCAACTTCACCTGGCCACCCAGGCGGCCGTAGAAGGCGCCATCCGGATTGATGCCGTGCTTCTTGCTGTAATCCTCGTAGCCGGCCATTGCGTAGACTTCAGCGTGCTGGCCGAACGCGGTGCGGATACCGGCCTCAGCGCTGTAGCCGTTGAAGTCCAGGCCTTCCTTCGGGTCGAACTTGTTGTAGGCAACGCGGCCCACGAAGTCGGTGCTGGTGGCGATTTCGTGGTTGTAGCCCACGCCGACGCGCCACTGGTCAACCTTGAAGTTGCCGATGTCGGTCTTCTGCTGGTTGTATTCACCAAACGCATGGAAGTTCGGCAGGAAACCGTACGAACCCTTCACACCCCAACCGTCGGCCTTGCCACCATCGGCATCGGTCTTGACGTAATCGCCTTCGGCGTAATTGTAGGACAGGCCTTCAGCGGCCGAAGCGCCGAACGGCAGAGCGGCGGCGAGCGCCAGGGCAATCAAGGAGGTCTTCATGGGGGTACACCTTTTCTGTTGTTTCGTTCGTGCAGTGGCACAAGCGGCTTCTGCATCGGGAATGTAAATTCTCCGTTATTCGACACAACGCGCCCTGAAGTAAGCCGGTTTCGGCTACGCGAATTTTTGGCATCCATTCAGACGCGTCGTGTCATATACGCGCGCGCTGCATTTTTCAGGTGTGCTGTGTGTGTTCGCCGCGCACAATGAACCTCGCGTTTACAACGCGTGGCTCAAGGGAATGGGAGTGATCTAGAGGTCGCCGCTGGACTCATGCCGAAATGATTCGGCAGGGCGAAGGGAATCCGGTCACGACGATACCCTTGCAGGGCGTCACGCGCTGGGGAAGCCGCTCTTGGGGAGTAGTCGGCTAACGCGTCCATCTTCCGTGTTGCACCGGCTGACGCAGCTCTGGCATCAAACCGCAGGGCCCTTGGGGTGGCCTGCCCGGCGCTTGCATAGTGAGGCCGATAGCGGCGCGCGAATATCAGGATGTTCCTCACCGTCGTTAAGGGTTTTCTTACCCTTGCTTCGCTGCAATGCAGCGCGCCAGTGACTTAACCCGTTGATTTTCCGGCCGCATATGCCGGATTAACGAAATCATCACCGCCTCCAGCCTGCCCTGGAGGCACTGTCGATTTCCCGCGCCCCCACGCGTCGTATTCCTTGAAGGTGCCCGCCGTGGTGCACCGGTTACCGGAGGCTGCAGATGTCCTATATCGACGGTTTCGTATTGGCCGTACCCACCGCCAACAAAGACAAATTCATCAAACACGCCAACGAAGGCGATTCGGTGTTCATGGAATTCGGCGCACTGCGCGTGGTGGAGTGCTGGGGTGATGATGTGCCCAAAGGCGAGCAGACCGACTTCTTCCGCTCCGTAAAAGCGGAGCAGGATGAGACCGTGGTGTTTTCCTGGATCGAATGGCCGGACAAGGCCACACGCGACGCCGGCATGAAGAAGATGATGGAAGACCCGCGCATGAGTCCCGAAAACAATCCCATGCCGTTCGACGGCAAGCGGATGATCTATGGCGGCTTCGTACCGATCGTGGAGCTCAAGAAGTAGCAGGCGCTGTATCGGTCCAAACGACGGCCCAAGCAGCCACCGCCCCGCTCAGCGCGCGTGGCTGCTGTCGTCGTCCTGGCCGTGGCCCATGCCCATCCCGGCGCCCCCACCGCCCATGCCGCCCATGCCACCACCGCCGCCGCCCTTGCCCCCGGCGCGGTCGCCGGCCTCGGCCTTGCCCCGCGCACCACCGGCCGCAGGCCGCGCCGGGCCTTGGCGCGGAATCGCCACGCTGGCGGGAATGGGCGCCAGGTCCAGCGCCTCGCGGATGAAGTCGCGCAGCGATACCACCAGCTCGGCGGTCGGCACCGCGCGGCCTGCGGCCAGTTCGTTGGCCGCGTGTGCGGCCAGCCGCACCTGGTCGTCGGTGCCCAGCAGCACGATGTCCGAGAGCGCCGCTTCCACCGCATCGCGGATCCGGCGTGCACGGTCGCTGCCGGTGCTCAGTGGCAGGTTCAACGTTTCGTCGCCTTCGCCAGGCGCCTGGCGCAGGTCACGCAGGTGGCGCGGATCGACATGCAGCGCGCCGGTGAACGACCCGCCGAGCGTCTTGTAGGCGGCAATCAGGGTGCGTAGCCGCTCGTTGATCTGGCGGTTCTCGCGCTCGCGGCGCTGCTGCAGCGTCTGCATGAACACCAGGCGGATGGCCACGCCGATCAGGGTGATGACCGCCAGCCCGACCAAGGTGGAGAGCATGGCCTGCCAGGAGCTGAAGTCCAGGTTGCGCATCGGCGTCAGCTCACCCGCACTTGGAATACCCACAATTCAGGCAGGTGGCGCAGCCGTCCAGGAACACCAGTGCCTTGGTGAAGCATTTCTCGCACATGCTGGCGCTGGGCGGAAAGCTGGCGCCGTCGCCGGTGATGGCCAGCTCTTCGCTCTCCCGCGCTTCGTACTCGCGGCGCTTTTCGGCGATCAGCGCGCGTTGCGCGGCGCTCATCTCCGGGTCTTGCAGCAGCCCGATCGACTTGAGGTGGTGTTCGACGATGCTGCCCAGTTCGGCCACCAGCGAGGGCATGTAGGCGCCGCCGATCTTGTAGTAGCCGCCGCGCGGGTCGAACACGGCCTTCATTTCCTCGACCAGGAAGGTCACGTCCCCGCCCTTGCGGAACACGGCGGACATGATCCGGGTAAGCGCCACGATCCACTGGAAGTGCTCCATCGACTTGGAGTTGATGAACACTTCGAAGGGCCGGCGCAGCTCGTGTTCGGTGCCCGGGTTGAGCACGATGTCGTTGATGGTCACGTAAAAGGCGTGCTCCACCATCGGCGATTTGATCTTGTAGGTGTTGCCGACCAGGACGTCGGGGTGCTCGATGCGCTCGTGCATCTGCACGATGTCGTTGGCGGCGTCCGGGAGCGGGGCGGCGGTGGGCGCTGCCTGGCGCGTCTCCTCGGGGGTGACGACGGCATACCCGGTGATCTTCTGATCGATCCTGACAGCCATGGTGCGTTTCCTCGATGTTCACGGCGCCCGCCCAGGGGCAGGCGCCGTGCATTACCTGCTTACTTGCGGGCGCGCTTGGCCGGGGCCTTGCGGGCCACGGTCTTGGCGGCGCGCTTGGCCGGTGCAGCCTTGCGGGCAACCGACTTGCGGGCAACGGCGGTCTTCTTGGCGACAGCCTTCTTGGTGGCGGCCGACTTGCGGGCCACGGTCTTCTTGGCGACAGCGACCTTCTTGCCGACCGTCTTACGGGCGGTGGCGGTCTTCTTGGTCACGGCCTTCTTGGTGGCGGCCGACTTGCGGGCGACGGTCTTCTTGGCGACAGCGACCTTCTTGCCAACGGTCTTGCGGGCGGTGGCGGTCTTTTTGCCCACGGCCTTCTTGGTGGCCGCCGACTTCTTGGCCACAGCCTTCTTGGCGGTAGCGACCTTCTTGCCAACAACCTTCTTGGCGGTGGCGGTCTTCTTGGTCACGGCCTTCTTGGCAGCAACCGACTTCCTGGCGACAGCCTTCTTGGTGGTGGCAGCCTTCTTGCCCACGACCTTCTTGGCGGCGGCGGTCTTCTTGGTCACGGCCTTCTTGGCGGTGGCGACCTTCTTGCCGGCAACCTTCTTGGCAGCCTTGGTGGTCTTGGTCACGGCCTTTTCAGCAGCGGCCTTCTTCTTGGCGACCTTCTTGGTCAGCGCGGCGGCCTCGGCCTTGGCGTTGCTCTTGGCGGTTTCCAGCTTCTTCTTGGCCGTGGCCAGGCTCTTGCCGACCGACTTGGCGGCCTTGTCAGCCTTCTTGGCGACGGTCTTCTCGGCCTTCTTGACAGCCTTCTTGACCTTGGCAACCTGGGTGGTGGCAGCCTTGCGCGCGCGCTTGGCGGTCTTCTTCACCGAGGCGACCACTTCTTCAGCGGTGTGGGCGATGGTCTCGCCAACGTTGCCGGCGGTTTCTTTCACAGTTTCCACACCCTGCGACAGGGTCGCGGTGACGCCATTTCCGTTGCTCATGTTTTGCCTCCTGAGGGGCCAGTCAGTGATTTCGCTGGCGATGCTATACCGGCGCGGACGATCGTGGAACGGTCTTGTCGCAGCCCGTGAGCCGCCTTTGTGCTTGCCCGGCCGGCGCCATGAATCCGGCGCGGACGGGAATCACGCATGAAACCACTTGAAAACAGCTTCGGCTGCACAATCAGAACTTGCCGTAATAGCCCTCCTTGAGCGCGTCGAACAGGTTCGCGGCGGTGTGCAATTCGCCGTCATACTCGATCTGTTCGTTGCCCTTTACCTCCACAACTGCGCCGTCCTGGAGTTCGAAACGGTAGGTGGTGTTCTCCAGATCGGCCTCCTTGACCAGCACGCCCTGGAACGCGGCGGGGTTGAAACGGAAGGTGGTGCAGCCCTTCAATCCCTGCGCGTGGGCATAGCGGTAGATGTCCTTGAACTGCTCGTAGGGGTAGTCGGTGGGGACGTTGGCGGTCTTGGAAATGGAGCTGTCCACCCACTTCTGCGCGGCGGCCTGGACATCCACGTGCGCCTTGGGCGAGATATCGTCGGCGGCAATGAAGTAGTCCGGCAGGCGGGCGCCATCCTCGTCGGCGAACGGCATGGCCTGCGGGTTGACCAGGTGCCGGTAGGCCAGCAGTTCGTAGGAGAACACGTCCACCTTCTCCTTGCTCTTGCGCCCCTCGCGGATCACGTTGCGGCTGTAGTGGTGGGCGAACGAGGGCTCGATGCCGTTGGAGGCGTTGTTGGCCAGCGACAGGCTGATGGTGCCGGTGGGCGCGATGGAGCTGTGGTGGGTGAAGCGGGCGCCGATCTCGGCCAGCTTCTCCACCAGCTCCGGGGCCACGCTGGCGATGCGCTGCATGTAACGGCTGTAGCGGGCATGCAGCACCTTGCCCTCGATCTGCTGGCCGGCGCGCCAGCCATCGGCGGCCATTTCCGGGCGCTGGCGCAGCATGGCGGCGGTGACCTCGAAGGTTTCCTGCATGATCGGCGCCGGCCCTTTTTCGCGGGCCAGGCTGAGCCCGGTTTCCCACCCCGCCACGGCCATCTCGCGGGCGATGGCCTCGGTGAAGTCGCAGGCGTCGGGCGCGCCATAGGTCATGCGCAGCATGGCCAGGGTGGAGCCCAGGCCCAGGAAGCCCATGCCGTGCCGGCGCTTGCGCAGGATCTCCTGGCGCTGCTGTTCCAGCGGCAGGCCGTTGACCTCCACCACGTTGTCGAGCATGCGGGTGAACACCCGCACCACTTCTTTGTATTCGTCCCAGTCGAACCGGGCCTGGGCGGTGAACGGCTCGCGCACGAAGCGGGTGAGGTTGACCGAGCCCAGCAGGCACGCGCCATACGGGGGCAAGGGCTGTTCGCCGCAGTTATGGGCATGCAGTCCGTTGCCGTCGAAGCAGTGGATGCCAGGTACCTGGACGTCGTAGACGTCTTCCACCCCGTCCGGGTCCACGCTTTCGACGGTGGCGAAGAAGCGGCTGTGGTTGAGGGTGCGGCGGTAGGCGGCCAGCGTCCGGGTAAGGCGCGCGGCCTTGTCGGTGTCGGCGAACCCGATCAGCGCGTCGTAGCGGGCCACGCCTTCGCCGCTGACCACGAGTTCGAACTGGGCCAGGGTGGGGTAAGAGCTCTGGCCACCGCGGCCATCCGGCAGCACGGCGTGTCCGGCCTCGCGGCGGGCGTAGAGGGTGGCGGGAATTCCCAGCCGCAGCAGCATGCGCTGCACCGCCTCCAGGCGCGGGCGATCAGACTGCGCCAATCGGACGGATACGCCCTTGCCTTGGTTGCCCTGCACGCTGCCGTCGGCGTCGAAGAGGCCGCGCAGGAAGCCACGGCAGGCATCGCTGGAAAGTTTTTCCAGCGCCGGGGTAATCGGCTTATCACCGGGGGACATGCCCAGCTGCTGAGCAAGATCACGCAATGCCGCGGACTTCAGGCGCCATTCGCTCCGGCCGCCCACCTCGGACCACCCGGTGAAATCGGCCCGGTGCGGCAGCGTCTTCGCGCAGCGCAGCGCTTCACCCATCAGCGCGAGCGCTCCGGGTGCCGGCGTCGCCGGCGCGCCATTGGCCACTGCCGCTGGGCTGCACACCGAGAGCACAGCGCCTTCCTCTTTCAACGTGCCGTCGCCCATCAGCAGCCCCAGCAGGTAACCCTGCTCATGCGCCAGTGCACCCGGCCAGTGCGGCGCGGCGCGATGGTCCTGCAGCAGTACCTCATCCCCCGCCTGCAACTGGCCCGCCTCGCACCACTCGCTCTGCACCTGCCAGCGGGTGCGGTGGGTGACCCGGCGAACCCGATGGTCGGCAGTCAGCCGCAGCCGATGGCCTTCGCGGGTCTGCAGGGCGAGCACCGGCTTGCGCGCCGTGCGGAAGAACCCCGCATCGGTGGTGGCATGGTCCTGCCCCTCCACGCGCACGTGGAACCCCTGCCCGATCAGCTCGGCCACCTGGCGCGGCCCGGCGGCGGTGTGCACCCAGGTATCGGCGGTGACGCAGGGATTGGTGGCGCGGATGTCCTCGCACCACCAGTTGTTGTTCATTTCATTGACCCGGTCGATCAGGATGAAACCCGGTTCGGCGTAGTCATAGGTGGACACCATGATCATGTCCCACAGGTGCCGGGCGCGGATCTGGCCGTAGACGCGGCAGGCCACCAGGCCATCTTCGCGGACCACGTAGTCGCGGTGGGTGGGCCATTCGCGCCACTGCACGGCGGCCGGATCGGCCAGGTCGAACTCGCCCGCCTCGTGCAGGCTCAGCGGGAACACCAGCGGCCAGTCGGCGTCGTTGTCCACGGCCTGCATGAAGCCATCGGTGATCAGCAGCGACAGGTTGAACTGGCGCAGCCGGCCGTCTTCGCGCTTGGCCCGGATGAAATCGCGCACATCCGGGTGCGAGACGTCGAAGGTGCCCATCTGCGCACCACGGCGGCCGCCGGCCGAGGAGATGGTGAAACACATCTTGTCGAAGATATCCATGAAGGACATCGGGCCGGAGGTGTGTGCACCAGCCCCTGCCACGAACGCGCCGCGTGGGCGCAGCGTGCTGAACTCATAGCCGATGCCGCAGCCGGCCTTGAGGGTAAGCCCGGCTTCGTGGACCTTGCGCAGGATGCCGTCCATCGAATCTTCGAGCGTGCCCGAGACCGTGCAGTTGATGGTGCTGGTGGCCGGCTTGTGCGCCTGCGCGCCGGCATTGGAAATGATGCGGCCGGCGGGAATGGCGCCACGGCGCAGCGCCCAGGTGAAGCGCTCGCGCCAGTGCCGGCGCTTGTCCTCGGTGAGTTCGGCGTCGGCCAGGGCGTGCGCCACGCGCAGGTAAGTGGCGTCGATGTCCGCATCCAGCGCCTGGCCCTGCTTGGTCTTGAGCCGGTACTTCTTGTCCCAGATATCCAGCGACGCCGGCTGCAGCGGCACGTCGCCCGTGGCCAGCTCCGGGGGAATCACGTCCGTTTGCACCGTACGCATTCGAGGCAGGCTCCATCGCGTGGTCACCGGGTGTACCCGCTGGCGAACCCAACGCCTTGGGGCACTCTGGGTCGGCAACGCAACATCTAGTGGCCGGCCTGGATCCAGCTTACGCCGGCACGGGGGCGTGTCAACGGCACGGAAGGTCGCAGGGGCGGCGGTGGCCGGGGTCGATTTCATCGCCGGTTTAGCCGGCAGCGCACAGACTCATTCAGCTTGATTTACCGTATACGTGTTTTCCGCTCACCGGACTCCCATGCGACCGCTCCCGACCCTGCTCACGCTCGCGCTTGCCGCCGCCTTCGGAGGCTTTGTCGCTTCCGCCATCAACGCCCATCTGGACAACCGCGCTGAAGCGGCGCCGGCCACGCTGGCCATTCCGGCGACCGCTGCGCTGCCTGCATCGGTGGCCGGGCAGCCGGTGCCGTCGCTGGCGCCGATGCTGGAGCGGGTGATGCCGGCGGTGGTGAGCGTCAATACCAAGCAGGTGGTGCGGGTACGCAACCCGTACTTCAACGACCCGTTCTTCCGCCGCCTGTTCCCGGAAGTGCCGCAGGAGCGCATCAACGAATCGCTCGGTTCGGGCGTCATCATCGATGCGGCCGAAGGCCTGGTGCTGACCAACCACCACGTGATCGAGAACGCCGACGATGTGCAGGTGACGCTGTCGGACGGGCGCACGGTCAAGGCCGAGTTCCTCGGTTCGGACCGCGACACCGACATTGCGCTGATCCGCATTCCGGCCGACAAGCTCACCGCGCTGCCGCTGGGCGACAGCACGCAGCTGCGCGTGGGCGATTTCGTGGTGGCCATCGGCAACCCGTTCGGCTTCAGCCAGACGGTCACGTCGGGCATCGTCTCGGCGGTGGGCCGCACCGGCATCCGCGGGCTGGGCTACCAGAACTTCATCCAGACCGATGCCTCGATCAACCCGGGCAACTCCGGCGGCGCGCTGGTCAACCTGCAGGGCCAGCTGGTGGGCATCAATACCGCCAGCTTCAACCCGCAGGGCAGCATGGCCGGCAACATCGGCCTGGGCCTGGCCATTCCGACCAACCTCGCGCGCGATGTGGTGGACCAGCTGATCAAGCATGGCGTGGTGGTGCGCGGCACGCTGGGCATCGAAGCACAGAACCTCACCCAGGCGCTGGCGCAGAACCTGGGCCTTAGCGAAGCGCGTGGCGCGCTTGTCACCCGCGTGCTGGCCGGTTCGGGCGCCGCTGCGGCCGGGCTGAAGCCGGGCGATGTGGTGGTGTCGGCCAATGGCCAGCGGGTGGATGGCGCGGTGGCGCTGCACAACGTGGAGGGTCTGCAGCCGGTGGGCAGCGCGCTGACACTGGAGGTGCGCCGTGATGGCAAGCCGCTGCAGTTCAAGGCCACGCTGAAGGAACAGCCGCGCGCGGTAGCCGGTGAATCGCTGGACCCGCGGTTGAGCGGGGCCACCTTCGTCGACCTGCCCGAGACATTGCGCCAGGCCGGCAGCAGCGGAGTCATGGTCAGCGACGTCAAGCGCGGCAGCCGCGCGGCGAATTCGGGCCTGGTCGCCGGCGATCTGATCATCCAGGCCAGCGTGGGTGAATTCGCCGACCTGGCCAGCTGGCGCGCCAATTTCCAGCAGCGCCCGCAGCAGCTGGTGCTGCGCGTGGTGCGCGGCAATGCGCGCGGCGAACTGGAGATGCGCTGAACCGGTCAGGCAACCTTCGCGCGCGGATCACACCAGCTGACGCCCTCTACACCCTGCCAGTGCTATTACCTTCAGTTCGCTTCGACCGGCATGGCCTGCGGTCACCTTCCCCATCGCTTACTACGGAGATACACGATGAGCCCCACCAATACCGAAAACCTGAAGGAACACCTGGGTGAAGCCGGTTCGCACCTGAAGTCGGCTGCCACCGCTGCCGGCGGCGCGATCAAGGGCGCCACCGGCGCGGCGACCGACGAACTGCGTATCGGCAAGGCCAACGTCAAGGCCGAACTCTCCGACACCGCACTGTCCGGGCTGGCTGCTGCTGAATTCGGCGGTGCCGCTGCGAAGGAACAGGTCGATGCGCTGATGGACAAGGGCAAGGACCTGGTCGACAGCGCCGCCGAGCTGATCCGCGAGCGCCCGCTGGCCTCGTTCGGCGTGGCGTTTGCCGCCGGCTGGATCATCGCCAAGCTTGCCCGCAGCGGCGACAAGTAAGTCGGCGTGAGCGATCAAGCACAGTCGACGCCTGACGGTGGGGCGGCAACGCCCCCACCGGAGGGCGATGCCGGGCAGCGCGCGCCGCGCCTGGATGAAAGCATCCGCGAGGTCGGCCAGGCCGGCCGCGCAACCGTTGATTCGGCCAAGCACACGCTGCGTTCGCTGCGCCGCCTGGCCTCCTTTGAATTTGCCTTGGCACGCAGTGCGTTCGGTCGGGCATTGGCGTGGAGCGGGGTGGCGATCGTGTTCGGCGCCTCGGCATGGCTGCTGCTGGCCGGCACGCTGATTGCGCTGATGCAACGCTGGGGCCTGTCCTGGTTCCATTCGCTGCTGATCACCTCGCTGGTGAGCCTGGTGATGACCGGCTATGCGATCTGGCGGGTGTCGTTCTTCTTCCGCCACACCGGCATGCATGCCACCCGCCGCCAGTTGTCGCGGCTGGGCCTGTTCGATGAGCCCACCGAAGACGATCCCGATGCGGATGTGCGGGCACCGGAGCGTACGCCATGAAGTTCGAAGCCCTTCGCCACCGCGTCAAGCGGGCTGAACAGGTGGTCTCGATCCGGGTCGACCAGACCCAGTGCAGCTGGTTCACCCTGAGCCAGGCCTGGCGCGAAGGCTGGACCCCGCTGCGCATCATCAGCGTGGGCCTGGCCGGTGGTTTCCTGGCCGGTAAGCTGGAGCCCGGCAGCACCCGTTTCCACGGCGCCCGCTGGCTGCAGATGATTGGTTCGGTGTCCAACCTGCTGGCCAGCGCACAGGCGGCGTTCGCCTCGATGCAGGCCAATGAGGCGGCCGAAACCGCCGAACAGGCCGCGGACAAGGTGGATGAAGCCGTCGACCCGACGCCACCTGCGGCACCGGTTCGGGCTGCCGCCCCTGCCGCCGCGCCACGGGCCCGGGTTACCGCCACGCAGGAGGCGGCGCAGCCGCAGCCCCAGCCGGCGGAAGCAGCGACCGACGTTTCCGAGCGTTGATGCATTGCCCCACCGCCGGTGGGGCGCTACCCATTCCACACGCCGCACGCACCCGGGTTGCCCAATAATGCGTCTCCTCTCCAGCGTGCGACCTGCATGAGCGTTCCTGCGCCCTCCCCTGCCGACGCCCCCCTGCCGGTACCGGTACCGCCGCCGCCGCGCCCGCGCGCGCCGATGTCGCTGGTGGTGCTGGCCATGCTGGCGGTGGCGTTCACCCTGTGGGCCGCGCAGGAAATCATTCTGCCGATACTGCTGGCCATGTTCTTCGCGCTGGTCGGCAACCCGATCCTGCGCCTGCTGGGCCGGCTGTGGGTTCCTCGCTTCCTGGCGGCGGTGCTGGTGATCGGGGTGGGGCTTAGCGGAACGGCCGCACTGGGCGTGCAGCTGGTGGGCCCTGCGATGGAATGGGCACAGGAAGCCCCGCAGCAGCTGCGCAAGGTGGCCCGGCAGGTGCAGAACCTGACCAAGCCGGTGCAGCAGGCCAACCAGGCGGCGGAGAATTTCGCGCGCGTGGCGGGTGGCGAAGGCAGCCGCCGGGTGCAGGTGGTGCGCACCCAGCTGGATGACCCGTACAAGGTGCTGACCCGGGCGCCGCGACTGGCCGCGTCCGTGCTGGCGGTGGTGCTGCTGACGCTGTTCTTCATGATCTACGGGCAGAACCTGCAGAAGCATGCCATCGCGCTGTTCCCCAGCCGGCAGCAGCAGCGGTTCACTACCGACATCCTGCGTTCGATCGAACGTGAGGTCTCGCGCTATGTTTTGACCATCACCGTGATCAACACGCTGGTGGGGCTGATTTTCTCCGGGGTGCTGTTGCTGCTGGGCATCAGCCTGCAGGAAGCGCTGCTGTGGGGCACGGTGGCGGCGCTGCTGAATTTCGCACCCTACGTGGGCCCGCTGATCGGGGTGACGCTGATGCTGCTGATGGGCTTCGTGGAGTTCAGCGACCCGTTCCATGCCCTGCTGCCGGCGGCGTGTTACCTGGCCCTGCACACCATTGAAGGCCAGGTGGTGACCCCGATCGTGCTGGGCCGGCAGATGGCCATTTCGCCGCTGATCCTGATCCTGGCGCTGATGGTGTTCGGCTGGCTGTGGGGCATGGTGGGCCTGCTGCTGTCGGTCCCCCTGCTGGTCTGCATCAAGCTGGTACTGGCGCGCCTGGACGGCACCCAGGGGTGGGCGAAACTGTTGGAGTAGAATGGGCGGGTGAATTTTCCCGTCCTAGCCATCACTCTCGACCTCGACGACACCCTGTGGCCGTTCGCCCCCATCGGCGCCCGCATCGACCAGGTGTTGTACGAGTGGATGCTCCAGCACAGCCCCGCCACCGCCGCGATGTACCCGGTGGCGGCGATGCGCGAACTGCGTGAGCGCTCCTTCCGCGATAACCCGCACCTGCACTACGACCTGAGCGCCCTGCGCCGGCTCACCCTGCGCGAGGCGCTGGAAAACAGCGGGGCGGACCTGGCCCTGCTGGAACCGGCCTACGAGGCGTTCTACGCCGCACGCAACCAGGTGGAGTTCTACCCCGATGCGGTGGACGCACTGGCCCGCATCGCCGCCCGGGTGCCGGTGGCCGCGCTCAGCAACGGCAACGCCGACCTGGCCCGGATTGGGCTGGACCACCACTTCGCCTTCCAGCTGGGTTCGCGTGAACACGGCGCGGCCAAGCCGGCCGCCAGCATCTTCCACGCCGCCTGCGAGCGCCTGGGCGTGGCCCCGGCGCAGGTGCTGCACGTGGGCGACCACATCGAAATGGACGTGGTGGGCGCGATGCAGGCCGGCCTGCGCGGCTGCTGGATCAACCGCGTCGAACACACCTGGCACCATCCTTCGCTGCAGCCTGACCTGCAGTTCGACACCCTGACCGGGCTGGCCGACTGGCTCGATGCGAACGCATCGGCACAGACCGCCTGACCACGAACGGAGCACGACCCCGCATGACCCAGATCACCGGCTTCACCACCGATTCGGCCAACGCCCTGCCGCTGCATGTCATGGAGCGCGAACAGTTCGCGGCGTGGCGCGCGCAGCAGAGCCCGGCCCTGGTTGCCTGGCTGGATGCGCAGCACTTCAACGGCAGCGGTGGCAGCGTGGTGCTGCTGCCGGGCGAACACGGCCTGGCCGGCGCCATCGTCGGCGTGGGCGACCCGGGCGATGCCTATGCTTACGCGCACGCCCCGTTCGCCCTGCCCGAAGGCACCGTCTGGAAGCTGGCCGATGCGCTGCCGGCCAACATCGAAACCCTGCTGCACCTGGGCTGGGGCCTGGGCAGCTACCGCTTCGCGCGCTATCGCAAGCCCAACCGCGCCCCGGCGCAGCTGGTGGCCAGCCCGGCCGCCGAAGTGCGCGATGTGATCACCGCCAGCCTGCGCGTGCGCGACTGGGTGAACACCCCCACCGAAGACATGGGCCCGCAGCAGCTGGAAGACGCCGCGCGTGAACTGGCCGCCGCCCATGGTGGCCAGTGCGAAGTGATCACCGGTGACGCGCTGCTGGAGCAGAATTTCCCGGCCATCCACGCGGTGGGTCGCGCCTCGCACCGCGCGCCGCGCCTGATCGCGCTGCGCTGGGGCCAGGCCGGCCGGCCGCACGTGGCGCTGGTGGGCAAGGGCGTGTGCTTCGATACCGGCGGGCTGGACATCAAGCCGGCCGACGGCATGCGCAACATGAAGAAGGACATGGGCGGCGCCGCGCACGCGCTGGCGCTGGCCGGGCTGATCATGGCCCAGGAGCTGCCGGTGCAGCTGACCCTGCTGATCGCTGCGGTGGAAAACGCGATCGGCCCGGATGCGTTCCGCCCGGGCGAAGTGATCGCGACCCGCAAGGGCCTGAGCATCGAAATCGACAACACCGATGCCGAAGGCCGGCTGGTGCTGTGCGATGCGCTGACCTACGCCAGCGAACAGCAGCCGGAGATCGTGCTGGATTTCGCCACGCTCACCGGCGCGGCGCGCATCGCGCTCGGCCCGGACCTGCCGGCGCTGTTCAGCAACAACGACAGCCTGGCCCAGCAGTGGCTGCAGGCCGGCGAAACCACCCGCGACCCAGTCTGGCGCATGCCGCTGTGGCGCCCGTACCTGCGCTACCTGCACAGCGGCATTGCCGACCTGGCCAACGCCGGTTCGCGCATGGCCGGCTCGGTGACCGCGGCGCTGTACCTGGAGCGGTTCATTGCCGAAGGCCAGGCCTGGGCGCACCTGGATGTGTATGCCTGGAATGATGGCGAACGCCCGGGCCGCCCGGCCGGTGGCGAGGCCCTGGCGCTGCGCTCGGCGTGGTCGATGTTGAAAACGCGATACGCGTAAAGCAGAACCGCACCGATCCCCGCCCCGGCGGGGATCGTTCGTTGAATCTTGTCGAAAATGTGAATATCCGGGCGACCGGGGTTCTGACACCATGGCCGCACCCACCCCCTCACGTTCGAGAAGGCAGGTAACGGCCCATGTCGCTCTTCCGCTATACCCGCGCCGGCCGTGAGCCGGATGCCCCGCGCCCCCCGCATTCCCCGCTGCTGTGGATCGCGCTGATCGCGTTGATCGCCGGCGTGCTGGTGCTCGCCTTCGCCTGGCTGGCCGGCTGGCTGGGCCGCGACCGCGCCACCGTGCAGACCTTCACCGACACCATTGAAGCCACCGGCGCCAACCATCCCGGTTTCCGCCGCGCGCACAGCAAGGGCGCGTGCGTAAGCGGCAGCTTCCAGGGCACCCCGCAAGGGGCCGCACTCAGCGCGGCGCGGGTGTTCCGCCAGCAGCAGGTACCGGTGCTGGGCCGCCTGTCGATCGGCGGCGGCGATCCGCACGGTGCAGACGCCAATGCGCGCGTGCGCAGCATGGCGCTGCAGCTGGTCAGCGATGACGGCCAGGAATGGCGCACGGCAATGAACAGCTTCCCGTTCTTCGCCGTTCCCACCACCGAGGCGTTCCTGGAACAGACCCGCGCCGGCATTCCCGACCCGGCCACCGGCAAACCGGACCCGGCGAAGATGGCAGCCATCGCGGCCAAGTACCCATCGGCGAAGGCCTTCGGCGAATGGGCAAAGACCGCGCCGTGGTCCACCAGCTGGGCCAACACCACCTACAACGGGGTGAACAGCTTCCGCTTCACCAACGCCGACGGCCACACCGAAGTGGTGCGCTGGAGCATGCGCCCGCTGGCACCGTTCGAAGCCATGGATGCCGAGCAGCGTAAACAGGCCAGCCTGGATTACCTCAGCGATGAGTTCCAGCAGCGCCTGGCCAACGGGCCGGTGCAGTGGGAAATGTGGGCAACCATTGCAGCGGCGGGCGATGCGGTGAACGACCCCTCGATTCCGTGGCCTGAAGACCGCCGCCAGGTGAAGCTGGGCACGCTGACCCTGACGGCGCTGCAGCCGCAGGCCGGCGGCGCCTGCAACAACCTCAACTTCGACCCGCTGATCCTGCCCAGCGGCATTGCCGGCAGCGATGACCCGATCCTGGCTGCGCGTTCGGCGGTGTATTCCGAATCGTTCAATCGCCGCGAGCGCGAACTGGCCAGTGGCAAGGAGAAGGCGCAATGAGCCGTGATGCCGGGCATTTCAACCTCACCGCGCGCGTGCTGCACTGGCTGATGGCGGTGCTGATCCTGACCATGCTGTTCGTCGGCGTGACCATGGTGGCCTCGCTGCACTGGCGACCGATGCTGGTGGACCTGCACCGGCCGCTGGGCATCGCGATCCTGCTGCTGGCGCTGGTGCGGCTGTTCAACCGGTTGCGCCATCGGCCACCGCCGCTGCCGGCGGATCTGCCGGCGTGGCAGGCGGCCGCCGCGCATGCCTCGCATTGGGTTCTGTACGGGTTGATGCTGGCCATGCCGCTGGTGGGCTGGGCGATGCTGTCGGCCGGTGGCTACCCGATCCAGATGTGGAAGGGCGTGCTGCTGCCGCCGATCCTGCCGCACGACGTGGCGTTGTACGCCGCGCTGCGCAGCGCGCACAGCCTGCTGGCCTATGTGTTGTTCGCCACGGTGGTGCTGCATTTGAGTGCAGCGCTGTTCCACCTGTGGGTGCGGCGCGATGGGGTGTTCCAGGCGATGGCGAAGGGCCCGGGAGACCGTTGACAAGGTCACACGACCAACGGTCGTGTGCTACCGGCTGGTTGTAGCCACCGTGGGTGGTTACAACCATCCTTTCTGCCGGGCCAGGCGATAGGCCTCGATGCGGTTGGCCACGCCCAGCTTGCCGATGCATTCGGACAGGTAGTTGCGCACCGTGCCATGCGACAGGCCCAGCTGGGTGGCGATCTCGCTGGCCGAGCGGCCGTCGCCGGACAGGCGCAGCACCTGGCGTTCGCGGTCGTTGAGCGGGTCGGCCTGCGACCACGCGTCCAGCGCCAACTGCGGGTCGATGGCACGGCCGCCGTGCTGTACCTGGCGCAATGCATCGGCCAGCTTCTCCGCCGGTGCGTCCTTGAGCAGATAACCGCACACGCCGGCATCCAGTGCGCGGCGCAGGAATCCGGAACGCGCGAAGGTGGTCACGATCACCACCTTGATCGGCAGCGCATGTCGGGCGATGCGCTGCGCCAGCTCCAGCCCGGACAGCCCCGGCATTTCGATATCGGTGACCAGGATGTCCGGCTGCAGCTGCTGCAGCATCCGCCAGGCCGCCTCGCCGTCAGCGGCGGCACCCAGCACGTCGATATCCGGCTCCAGCCCGAGCAGGGCCGACAGCGCGCCGCGCACCATCGCCTGGTCTTCGGCCAATACGATGCGGATCATGGCAGTGCCTCACTGGTCATTGGGGGCGCACTTGGCGCCGTGGCGACCGCGGCGGTCCTGGCCGGTAGCGGCACCTGCACCACAACCGTGGTGCCCTGCCCGCGCGGGGAGTGCACCTGCAGCGTGCCACGCAACGCAGCCACGCGTTCGCGCATGCCGGTGAGCCCGTTGCCATCGGCCTGCACATCGCCTCGGCCGTCATCGCGGATCTGCAGGCCCAGGGTGCGCCCGTCCTGGCTGAACTCGACCCAGGCCTGGTGCGCGTCGGCATGCCGCACGATGTTGGTGGCCGCTTCGCGCAGCACCAGCGCCAGGCCGCGTTCGATCTCCGCCGGCATCGGCGGCGGCGGGCTGTAGTGCAGGTGCACGTGCTGGCATTCCAGCAACAGCCGCGCGGCCGCCAGTTCCGCAGCGAGATCGCTGGCACGGATGCCGGTCACGGCGCTGCGCACTTCAGACAATGCCTGCCGCGCGATGGCTTCGGCTTCGGTCACCTCCAGCCGCGCGCGTTCGGGATCGCGGTCGAACAGCTTGCGCGACAGCTCCAGCTTCAGGGTGATCAGCGACAACGTGTGACCGAGCAGGTCGTGCAGGTCGCGGCCGATGCGCTCGCGCTCGGCGGTGGCGGCCAGCCGTCGCACTTCATCCTGGGACAGCTGCAGGGCTGCATCGCGATCCTTGTTGGTGCTTTCCACGTTGATGATGACGCCGATGATGAACGCCATCGACGGAATCCACACCACCAGCTGCCAGTGGTAGCCCACCCACAGCGCGATCGCCACGAAGGCGGCGTTGAGCACCACCAGCTGGCCGAGGTAGCGCCACGCGCTGCCGGTGCGGCACACCCGCAGGGTGACGCAGCCGAAGATGAAATAGCTGATGCCTGACGGATACCACGGCAGCAGCGCCAGACCCATGGCCACCATGGCCAGCGCGTAACGCGGCGCGTGCCGGCGCGGCGACAGCAGCTGGCGGGCGTACAGCGCCAGGAACACGGGGTAGGTCAGCAGGGTGAGCCACAGCCACAGCAGGCTATAGCCGCCGCCGAACATCGGGGTGAGGAACACCCAGCCGGTCCACAACAGGTGCACCGCGTCGGACCAGGCCGGCTTGCCGGCGCGCAGGTTGTCGGCCACGGCCGAATCCGGGGCGGGTCGCAGAAGGGAGGAAAGCCAGCGGGGCGGCATGGTGGATTCCCGGTCGTGGGGGCGAGGCGCGATCATGGCAGTTTCCCGGTGGGGTGCGGCATACCCATACGATCCCGGGTCGGCGATGGCATTTCCAGTACGCCCCATCACCCCAGGCAGGTGACAGCTGTCACTGCACGGAACCGCGCCGGCCGGGCATCCTGTGCCCCAGCCAGCCCCTTCCGGTTTGCCCGTGACTCCCGTTGCGGTCACACTCGGCCCGATTCCACGTCCAGACTCACGATGAACGCATCCGCTGAACTGCTCAAGGAACTCCGCATCGACCGCAAGAAGGCCGCCGCCCCGCCGCCTTCGTCGCCACGCCGTGGCCTGTGGATCGTGCTCGCCATTGTCGCGCTGCTGGTCCTGGGCGGTATCGCCTGGGTCGTATTCGGCCGCGAACGCCCGATCGAGGTGACCACCGCGCCGGTGGTGGCCATCCAGCAGGGCACCGCCAGCAGCTCGGTGCTCGATGCCAGCGGCTACGTGGTGGCCCGGCGCATGGCCACGGTGTCGGCCAAGATCACCGGCAAGGTCCGCGAGGTGATGATCGAGGAAGGCATGCGGGTCGAAGAAGGCCAGGTCATGGCCACCTTGGACCCGATCGATGCCAACGCCCAGCGCAGCTTGTCGTCCTCGCAGCTGGAAGCGGCCCGCAGCCAGCTGGCCGGCCTGCAGGCGCAGGTGGCCCAGGCCGATGCCGAAGCCGGGCGCCTGCAGAAACTGGTGGGGCAGCAGCTGGTTTCGCGCTCGCAGTTCGACCTGGCCATGGCCCAGCGCGACAGCCTGCGCGCGCAGCTGCGCACCGCGCAGCGCAACACCAAGGTGGCCGGGGACGCGCTGGCCATTGCCGACCTGGGCGTGGACAACAACATCGTGCGCGCGCCATTCTCCGGCGTGGTCACCGCCAAGGCGGCGCAGCCGGGTGAGATCGTGTCGCCGCTGTCGGCCGGTGGCGGCTTCACCCGCACCGGTATCGGCACCATCGTGGACATGGATTCGCTGGAGATCGAGGTGGACGTGGGCGAGGCCTTCATCGGCCGCGTGCAGCCGAAGATGCCGGTGGAAGCCACGCTCAACGCCTACCCGGAATGGAAGATTCCGGCCGAAGTCATCGCCATCATCCCCACCGCCGACCGCGGCAAGGCCACGGTCAAGGTGCGCGTGGCGTTGAAGAGCAAAGACCCGCGCATCGTGCCGGAGATGGGCGTGCGGGTGAGCTTCCTGGAAGCGGCCGCACCGGCCCAGGCCGCAGCGCCCAAGGGCGTGCGCGTGCCGGCGGCGGCGCTGGTCGAGCGCGACCAGAAGACGGTGGCGTTCGTGGTGGGCGATGACCGGCGCGTGCAGCAGGTCCCGGTGACGGTGGGCGTGGCGCTCAACAACGACCGCCAGGTCACGGCCGGCCTCAGCGCCGGCCAGCAGGTGGTCAGCAACCCGCCGCCGGAACTGCGCGATGGCAGCGCGGTCGTGGAAAAGCAGGCGCAGTAAGCAAGGCGGCACCGCGACCGGGTCGCGAGCCGACGATGTGCGATTCCCGTGCCGGCCCGGCGCGCATGCGCGCGGCTGCCTGCAGGGCTTCTTCTTCCACCGCATCACGGAGAACCACCCATGTCCACCCTGGTTTCGCTCCGCAACATCACCAAGACCTACCAGCGCGGTCCCGAAAAGGTGCAGGTGCTGCACGGCATCGACCTGGACATCCAGCGCGGCGACTTCGTCGCCCTGATGGGGCCGTCCGGCTCGGGCAAGACCACCCTGCTCAACCTCATCGGCGGGCTGGATACGCCCAGCGGCGGCGAGATCGAGATCGAAGGCGAGCGCATCGACCGCATGTCCGGCGGCCAGCTCTCCACCTGGCGCAGCCACCATGTCGGCTTCGTGTTCCAGTTCTACAACCTGATGCCGATGCTCACCGCGCAGAAGAACGTGGAACTGCCACTGCTGCTCACCCACCTGGGTGCGGCGCAGCGCAAGCGCAATGCCGAAATCGCGCTCACCCTGGTCGGCCTGGCCGACCGCCGCAGCCACCGCCCCAATGAGCTGTCCGGCGGCCAGCAGCAGCGCGTGGCGATTGCCCGGGCGATCGTGTCCGACCCCACGTTCCTGATCTGCGATGAGCCCACCGGCGACCTGGACCGCGCCTCCGCCGAGGAGATCCTGTTGCTGCTGCAGCAGCTCAACCGCGAGCACGGCAAGACCATCATCATGGTCACCCACGACCCCAAGGCCGCCGAGTACGCCACCCATACGGTGCACCTGGACAAGGGTGAGCTTGCACAGGCACCTGCGGCCCACTGACGGAGGTCACTGCGATGAAATATTTCTCGCTCATATGGGCGCAGCTGTTCCGCAGCAAAACGCGGACCCTGCTGACCCTGCTTTCGGTGGTGGCCGCGTTCCTGCTGTTTGGCATGCTCGATTCGGTGCGCGTGGCCTTCAGTTCGGGCGGCAGCGTGGAAGGCGCCAACCGCCTGATCGTAGCCTCGCGCCTGTCCATCACCCAATCGCTGCCGACCCGGCTGGAGCCGCAGGTACGGCAGGTACCCGGGGTGAAGGACGTCACCTACGGCATGTGGTTCGGTGGCATCTACCAGGACCCGAAGAACTTCTTCGCCAACTTCTCGGTGGCACCCAACTACTTCGACGTGTACCGCGAACTCCAGCTGCCACCCGAACAGCTCAAGGCCTTCCAGGACACCCAGACCGGTGCGGTGGTGGGCGAAACGCTGGCCAAGGAGTTCGGCTGGAAGATCGGCGACACCATTCCGCTGCAGGCCACCATCTTCCCGCGTGGCGGCAGCAACGACTGGCCGCTGCAGCTGGTGGGCATCTTCCGTTCCAAGGACCGCACCCTGGCAGCGAATGAAGAACGCCAGCTGATGATGAACTGGAAGTACTTCGACGAGAGCAACGACTACATCAAGAACCAGGTCAGCTGGTTCACGGTCACCCTGGACAACCCGGACCACTCCTCGCGCGTGGCCCAGGCCATCGATGCGATCTCGGCCAATTCGGACCATGAAACCAAGACCCAGACCGAATCGGCGTTCCAGCAGGCCTTCGTCAAGCAGTTCGCTGACATCGGCCTGATCGTCACCTCGATCATGGGCGCGGTGTTCTTCACCCTGCTGCTGCTCACCGGCAACACCATGGCCCAGGCGGTGCGCGAACGCGTGCCCGAACTGGCCACGCTGAAGACGCTGGGCTTCAAGGACAGCACGGTGCTGACCCTGGTGATGATCGAATCGGTGCTGCTGATCGGGCTGGGCGGCGCCATCGGCATGGGCCTGGCCGCGACCATCCTGCCGCTGTTGGCGCCGAAGACACAGGGTCTGCTGCCACCGCACGTACCCACCCAGACCTGGTTGATGGGCATTGGGCTGATCCTGCTGATCGGGGTGGTAGTGGGCCTGCTGCCGGCGCTGCGCGCCAAGCGGCTGAAGATCGTCGATGCCCTGGCGGGCCGCTGAGGAGAACCGACATGAAGAAGCAATGGTTGAGCAATCTGTTGTCGGTGCTGCTGCTGGCGGTGATGCTGGCGGTGTGGATCATGCTGCCCTGGCCGGGGGTGCTGGCCGTGGCCGTAGCAGTGGTGTTGTGGCTGCTGTTCACCCGCAGCGGTCGGCTGGCGCTGGCCGCCACGCGCATTGGCGTGGCCAGCCTGCCGCAGCGGTGGGGCGCGTCCTCGGTGGTGGTGGTGGGCATTGCCGGCGTGGTCGGCGTGCTGGTGGCAATGCTGGCGATGGGCCAGGGCTTCCAGGCCACGCTCAACAGCACCGGCGATGACACCACGGCCATCGTGCTGCGCGGCGGTTCACAGGCCGAAACCAATTCGGTGATCACCCGCGACCAGGTACCGCTGCTGTCCACCCTGCCCGGCGTGGCAAAGGATGCGCAGGGCCGGCCGATGATTTCGCCGGAGCTGTCGCAGGTGGTCAACCTGGTCTCCAAGGGCGACGGCACCGACGTCAACGCGCAGTTCCGTGGCGTGGGCGAAATGGCGTGGGCGGTGCACGACAAGGTCAAGGTCACCGAGGGCCGCCCGTTCAAACCCGGCCTGCGCGAGATCGTGGTCGGCAAGGGCGCGCAGGGCCAGTTCCGCGGGCTGGAGGTGGGTAAGTCGCTCACGCTGGGCAACCAGCAGTGGACCGTGGTGGGTGTGTTCAACTCCGGCGATGCCCATGATTCGGAACTGTGGACCGACGCTGAGACGCTGGCCAACACCTACCAGCGCAGCGCGTGGCAGTCGATCAGCGTGCGCACCGCTGGCAAGGCCGGGTTCGATCAGTTCAAGGCCGGCGTCGCTGCCGACCCGCGTCTGAAGTTGGATGTGGAAACCACGCGGGCGTACTACGCCAAGCAGGGCGGCGGCCTGAACACCCTGATCAAGGTGCTGGGCACGGTGATCGGCGCGATCATGGCGGTGGGTGCGGTGTTTGGCGCGCTCAACACCATGTATGCGGCGGTGGCCACCCGCGCACGTGAGATCGCCACGATGCGTGCGATTGGCTTCCGTGGGTTGCCGGTGGTCACCGCGATCATGCTCGAAACCATGTTGCTGGCACTGATCGGCGGTTTGCTGGGCGGGCTGGTGGCGTGGGCGATCTTCAACGGCTACAGCGTCTCCACCATCGGCAGCAACTTCAGCCAGGTGGTGTTCCAGTTCAAGGTCTCGCCCGAGCTGCTGTGGAGCGGGCTGAAGTGGGCGCTGGGCATCGGCCTGGTGGGCGGGCTGTTCCCCGCGCTGCGTGCGGCGCGGTTGCCGATTACCACCGCGCTTCGGGAAACCTGATCCCTGAAACGACCGTGCCCCCAAAGGGCACGGTCGGTTGCTTCGCAGCCGTCGAGACTAGCGTTGCACGATCCGGCACTGGGTCTTTCCTTGGACGCGGCTGCAGGAAAAGACCATATCCACGTAACCGGGCAGCTCACCGATGATCTCCACGCCCGCCCATTTGGCGCGGTCCATGAAATAAGGCCGCAGTTCGCGGTACTCCTTCCGATACAGGAAGTCGCGCGGAGCACCCCCTGCATGCAGAAAGTCCTCCGGCGTTTCCTGCATTCGCGCATAACGATCACCCGACTCAAGGTATTCCCAGCGACGGGTTTCATGGTCGAAGTAGAACTCGATGAATCCCAAGTAGGTATGGAGGATGTTGAGGCGGGAGATGAGGGGTGTTACCCCGCCCCACGGCGATTCGATGCGCAGCACCCGTCCGTGCTCCTTGTCTGCGTGGAGGTAGTCGAAGCGAATTGCACGCGTGATCATGCGACGCGCTATTTCACGGGCCTCCAGGTTCCGGGGATTCACTCCGGCCACATGATGTCCCCACAGGACCGTGTTGCTCTGCGGACCTTCAAGCAGGACGTGGGGCACCCCGGGCGGCTGCAGCGACACCGTTCCCCAAGGATCAACGAATTCGTCCCTGGTCTGGTCGTAGACCCTCATCATCTGGTTGTATTGCGTACGTATCCATGGCTCCGGCACGAAATGTGTCGCCACACGCTGTCCATTGACCTCTGTCACATCGAAGCCCTGGATGTTGGTCCAACTTGCGCCGTTGTAAATGTAGTGCTTTCCGACGCCAAATGACTCTGCCCGTTCGTACATCTCACTGGCAGTACACATGTAACAGGGCCGGGCGAGAGGGTCCTCCACCGACGCCACTGCCGGGTACGGCAACGCGGCCAAAAGCAACCACAACACCTTCTTCATTATCTGCTCCCTGATTGCCCACACACGCGGGTCATGGCAGTTCATCAGCCAAGGGAGCCCGTGGATATCGGAACGGTTGGAATTGATGCGTTGCGAACGCGTCATTCCGAATGGTGTGGTGGGCGGCGCAGGTTCCAAGGGTGCGGGCTGCCACGCATGGCGTGGCACTACGATCTGCCGGTCGCCGATGCCCTGCGTGGCTGCGGGATGTCAGGTGCGTGCAGGTGCCCGCGAGCGCCACAAGCTGTCGCCAATGAACAGCAGCAGCCCGGTCCAGATCGCGGCAAAGCCGATCGCCTTGGCGGTGTCGAATGGTTCCCGGAAGAAGAACACGCCCAGCAGCAGGCCCAGGCTCGGGGCGATGTACTGCAGGATGCCCACCAGCGAGAGCGGAATGCGCTTCACGCCATAGGCAAAGCCGATCAACGGTAGTGCGGTCACCGCGCCCCCCAGGATCAGCAGCAGGTCATTGCGCCAGCCCCAGCCGCTGAAGAACGCGCCGCCGTGGCCGTTTTCGCTCCACAACGCGAAGCCGATGGCCGGCAGGAACAGGTACAGGCTTTCGATGCCCAGCCCGGCTACCGGGTCCACCGAGATCATCTTGCGCAGCAGGCCGTACAGCCCGAACGAACAGGCCAGCCCCAGCGCGATCCACGGCGGGGTGCCGGCGTCGAGGGTCAGCCAGGCCACACCGAGTGCGGCGCACCCCACCGCCAGCCACTGCAGGCCGCGCAGGCGCTCCTTGAGCACCACCACGCCCAGCACCACGCTCACCAACGGGTTGATGAAGTAGCCCAAGCTGGTTTCGATCACGTGCCCGGCGTTGATGGCCCAGATGTACAGCCCCCAGTTGAAGGCGATGGCCATGCTGCTCAGGGCCAGGGTCGGCAGCGCGCGTGGCTGGGCGGCAATCTGCTTCCACCAGCCGGTGCCGTTGCTCAGCAGCAGCCAGGCCACCACCAGCACCGTGCTCCAGATGATGCGGTGGGCGATGATCTGCTGCGAGGGCACCGCCTTGAGCAGGTGCCAGTACACCGGCACCAGCCCCCACAGGGTGAAGGTGAAGGCGGTGATGGCCAGGCCACGGCGCTGTTCCTGCAGGGGCGTCCGTTCCACCGCGCTCATTTGCGGCGGGTCCGTGCCAGGGTCAGCACCAGCACGCCGCCCAGGATGACGCCCATGGCCAGCAGGTCATGCGGGCCGAAATGCTCGTGGCCGATCAGCGCGCCCAGCAGTACGGCGATCACCGGGTTCACGTAGGCGTAGCTGGCGGCCAGCGCCGGACGCACGTTCTGCAGCAGCCACACATAGGCGGTGAAGGCCACGATGGAGCCGAACATGCACAGGTAGGCCACCGCCAGCAGCCCATTCATGGTCGGCCAGGTGGTCGGCCGTTCGCCGATGGCCAGGCCCAGCGCGACCAGCATCACCCCGCCGCACAGCATCTGCCCGGCAGCGGTCATGAACGGGCTGGGCAGGTCCAGGCTGCGCGCCCAGACCGAGCCGAAGGCCCAGCCGATCGGGGCGATCAGCAGCAGCACCAGGCCCTGCGGCGAGGCCGTGAGGCTGCTGCCGGCGTTGAGCCAGACCACGCCGAGGAAGCCGATGGCGATGCCCAGCCATTCGCCGCGGGTGGCGTGCTGACCGCGCATGGCGCCGAACAGGGCCATCCACAGCGGCACCGATGCCACCGCCGTGGCGGCCAGCCCGGAGGACACCGTGCGCTCGGCCAGCACCACCATGCCGTTGCCCAGCACCAGCATGGTCAGGCCCATGATCACCAGGTTGCGCCACTGCCGGCCGGTGGGCGCGGGCATGCCGCGCCAGCGCAGCACCGCGTACATCAGGCTGCCGGCGACGATGAAGCGGGCGCCGGAGACGGTGGTCAGCGGCAGCGCCCCGCCTTCCAGGGCAAAACGGATGCCCAGGTAGGTAGACCCCCACACCACGTACACCAGCAGCAGGGCCAGGACGACCAGGCCGCTGCGGGGAGCGACCTGCGGAGTTGCGGGGGTGGCGGCCATACGGGACCAGCGGTCGGGGGAGAGGCGATTCTAGGCCTTTGCCGGCGGCCCGGCATGCCCTCTGGTGGCACGCTGTCGTGCTGGACCTAGTTACATGGTGCAATGCCCACCGATCATCACGTGGGGTAAGGTAAAAACCAGTATTGCCATTGCTCCACCGTGAGGACCGTTTTCCAACATGAGCACTTCCCCCACCCTGGCCGCGCCCGCCAATGACAAGGCCGCGCTGAAACGCTCGATCTCCAATACCCTCAAGGGTTCGGCGGGCAATCTTGTCGAGTGGTACGACGTCTACGTCTACTCGGTATTCGCGGTCTACTTCGAATCGCAGTTCTTCTCGGCCGCCGACAAGAATTCCACCATCTACGTGTGGGCGATCTTCGCCGCCACCTTCCTGATGCGCCCGATCGGCGCCTGGTACTTCGGCCGCTTCGCCGACCGTTACGGCCGGCGCCTGGCGCTGACCGTATCGGTGTCGATGATGGCGGCCTGTTCGTTCCTGATCGCACTGACCCCCACCGCCAACACCATCGGTGGCTGGGCCGCGCTGATCCTGCTGTTCGCACGCCTGCTGCAGGGCTTCGCCACCGGTGGCGAGTACGGGACCAGTGCCACGTACATGTCCGAAGCGGCCATCCCGGGCCGCCGTGGCTTCCTGTCCTCGTTCCACTACGTCACCCTGGTGGGTGGCCATGTGCTGGCGCAGCTGACCCTGTTCACCATGCTGCTGTTCTGGGACAAGCCGGAAATTTCGGCCTGGGGCTGGCGCATCGCGTTCGGCATCGGCGGCCTGGCCGCGATCGTGGTGTTCTGGCTGCGTCGCTCGATGGATGAATCGCTGGGCGAAGACTCCATCGAAGCCGCGCGCGAAGGCCGCGCCAAGGCGTCCGGCTCGATGTACGAGCTGTTCGTGAACCAGTGGCGCCCGTTGCTGCTGTGCTTCCTGATCACCGCCGGTGGCACCGTGGCCTTCTACACCTACTCGGTGAACGGGCCGAAGATGATCCAGAGCGCGTTCGCCGGCACCGACGTGATGACCGGTACGCTGATCAACCTGGGCGTGCTGACCTTCCTGATGGTGCTGCAGCCGATTGGCGGCTGGCTGTCGGACATCGTGGGCCGCAAGAGCCTGCTGGTGTTCTTCGGCGTGGGCGGCGTGCTGTACAGCTGGTACCTGATCACCGAACTGCCGAACCAGCACGACCCGTTGATCGCGTTCCTGACCCTGGCCCTGGGCTTTGTGATCCTCACCGGCTACACCTCGATCAATGCGGTGGTGAAGGCCGAGCTGTTCCCCACCCACGTGCGTGCACTGGGCGTGGGCTTTGGCTACGCGCTGGCCAACTCGCTGTTCGGCGGTACCGCCCCGCTGCTGTACCAGGGCGCGCTGAAGACCGACCGGGTGGGCGATTTCGCCATCTATGTCACGGCGATCATCGCGGTGTCGCTGGTGGTGTACATGTTCTTCCTGAAGAACCACGGCCCGAACTACCTGGATGGCACACGGAAATAACGGGCAGCGGCCAACAGGCCGCGGACCGGGAAAAGAAAACGCCGGGCATTGCCCGGCGTTTTTCGTTTCGGATCGCGGGGATCACGACCAACGGTCGTGATCTACCCTCCGCCAGACGCCCTGGTAGGTCACGACCGTTGGTCGTGACCCGCCCGGCAATCAGCGGCGAGCCGCTTCGCTTTGTTCGCGGGTCTTGCGGAATTCCGAGCCCTCTTCCCAATGCGGCCAGCGGCGGCTGTTGGCCAGCTCGGCGCCCAGGTCGTACACCAGCAGGGTGTCGGCGGCGTGGCCGGCAGGGTCCCAGGTGGGTGTCCAGGCATCGCAGGCCTGGTGGTAACAGTCGGCGAAGTACTTCTCGCGCAGCGCCTTGCCGGCGGCAACGCCGCCTTCCAGCTTGTCCAGCCCCGGGCCGATGGTGATGGCCGGCACGCCCAGACGGGCGAAGGCGAAGTGGTCGGCGCGGTAGAAGAAGCCCGCTTCCAGGTTCGGGTCCGGGCTGTAGCTGCGCCCACGCGCCTTGGCCACGCGCTCCAGGTCGCCTTCCAGCGAGACCCGGCCCTTGCCCCACGAGGCGATGTCGCGGGTGGCGCCATCCGGGCTGAACATCTCGATGTTGATCACCGCGGCGGTCTTGTCCAGCGGCGCCAGCGGGTGCGCGGCGTAGTAGCTGGCACCCAGCAGGCCCTTCTCTTCGGCGGTGAGCGCCACGAAGTACAGGGTGCGCTGCGGCTGCGGTCCGGCGGCGAACACCCGGCCCAGCTCCAGCACGGTGGCCACGCCGGTGGCATTGTCGATCGCGCCACGGCGGATGCGGTCGCCCTTCGCGTCGGGCTGGCCGATACCGAAGGCATCCCAGTGCGCGGAGAAGATCACCGCCTCATCTGCGTGCGCGCCGCCGGGCAGCTTGGCCACCACGTTGCGGGTGACCACCTGTTCGCGCTTGAGCTTGAACTGCGCCGACAGCGTGGCGTCCCCCAGCGCCACCGGCTGGAAGCCCGGGGTCATCGCCTTGCGCTTTTCGGCGTCGAAATCCAGGCCGGCATCGCGGAACAACTGCTCGGCAAGGGCGCGCTGCATCCAGCCGCGAACCGGCACGTGCTGGGCCAGCGCCTGGTCCTGCGGGCGCTCGATATCGAACAGCGGCGAGGTGCCCGAGCTCTTCACCGTGGCCCAGCCATACGCGGCCGGCGCGGTTTCATGCACGATCAGCACGCCCTGGGCGCCGCGCCGCGCGGCTTCCTCGAACTTGTAGGTCCAGCGGCCGTAATAGGTGACGGCCTTGCCGTCGAAGGCCCCGGCACGGTCCGCTTCGAAGTCGGCGTCGTTGATCAGCACCACAGCGATCTTGCCGTGCAGGTCCACGTCCTTGTAGTCGTTCCACTGGCGTTCGGGTGCATCGATGCCATACCCGATGAACACCAGCGGCGCGTCCTTGATGTCCACCGCGGCCTGCGGGCGCAGGCTCTGCAGGGTCACGTCCTCGCCGTTGACCAGCGTGCGCGCCTTGCCGCCCTGGCGCAGCTGCGCCTTCACCGGGCCATCGACCTGCGCACGCACCATCGGCACCGGCTGCACCCAGCTGCCATCCACGCCACCGGGCTGCAGGCCGGATCTGCGGAATTCTTCGATCAGGTACTGCACGGTGCGCTCTTCACCGGGCGATGCCGGCGCGCGGCCTTCGAACTCGTCCGAGGCCAGGATGCGCACATGCCGCGACAGCGCTTCGGGGTCGATGCCACCGCCGGGCAGGTCATTGGCCGCGTGGGCCAGGCCGCCCACGAACAGACAGGACGACAACAGCAGCATGCGCATCGGATTCACGGCAGGTACCAGAAAAAAACGGAATGCCAGAGTGTAACGTGACACTCCGGTTACCGGGCAGGCCCCGCGTGCGCGCTCAGCGGCGGTCGCGGTCCAGCCAGCAGGCCAGTCCCTGCGCGTTGAGCTCGATATCCATCGCCAGCACCTGCGCCACCGCCGCATCGTCGAGCGGGCAGCCATGCGCCTGCGCGCGTTCCTGGTACAGCACCGTCAGTGCCGCCACCAGGCATCGGTGGCGGTCGGGGCGTCCGTCGCACTGGCGGCCGATGTCCACCATTGCATCGATCTGCTCGACCAGGTCGGCGGCCAATGCGGGAATGTTCTCCACCCGCCCGTAATGGGTCAGGTATACCGCCTGCGGCTGCAGCGCGACCAGCCGCGCGATGGAGTGCTTGAGCGGTTCCGGGTCGAACTGCACCGGTGAGGAGGTGGGAATGATGAAGGCGCCGCGTGCACTGTCCAGCTCGCGGTAGGACAGGCCAAAGGTATCGCCGGTGAACGCGCTGCGGCTGCGCTCGTCCCACACGCACAGGTGGTGGCGCGCGTGCCCGGGCGTGTCCAGGCACAGCAGGCTGCGCCCGGCCAGGTCCACGCGGCGACCGTCTTCGGCTATGACTACGCGCGCGGCCGGTACCGGCAGGACGGGGCCGTAGCTGCGCGCGATTTCGGCCGCGCCATAGACTTCGGTCGCACCGGCAATGAGCCGGGCGGGGTCGATCATGTGCGGCGCGCCGCGCGGGTGCACCACCAGCGTGGCGTTGGGCAGCTGCTGCATCAGCAGGCCGGCCCCGCCGGCATGGTCCAGGTGTACGTGGGTGAGCACCAGCCAGTCCACCTGCTCTGGCGTGCAGCCGGCGCGCGTGAGCGCGGCCAGCATCGCCGGCACGGCCAGGCCGGTGCCGCAGTCGATGAAGGCGGCACGGCCGTTTTCGACGATCAGGTAGGCGGCGTCGAAGTCACTGCGCTGGAACGCGGTATCGATGGTGAAAATGCTGGGGTCGGAGGACATCTGCTCATCCCTGGCAACAGGCGGTGTCCACCTGATTCTAGGCGGTGTCGCCGGCCGACTTCGATGCGGCTTTGGTCGCACGCGCGGCCAGCCAGCCCCCGCGCAGCAGTACCGCGGCCACCATCACCGCCAGGAACGCGCCGTAGGCATACAGCACCGCCAGGACCTGTCGCCAGATCGGGCCGGCGTCGCTTTGCACTACGCCGATGTGGTGGCCCCACAACATGGCCAGGATGCTCAGCACGAAGGCGAGCAGCAGCGCGGCGCCGTCGAACAGGCGCCGCGCGGTGTCGCGCGGCTGGCGCGGGAACAGCCAGTACACGGTCCCCAACAACACGAACCAGGGCAGGAACAACAACAACGACAACCAGGCCATCGTGGTTTCCTTTGTCTACGTGTCCACCGACCAACGGTCGGTGGCTACCCGCGCAGTTCCTGCAATGCCGCCAACACCGTGTCCACTTCCGCTTCCAGCTTGAACAATTCGCTCTGCAGGCCATCGCCATGCTCGGTCTGCTTGAGCACGCCGATCAGCTGGCCGGCATCGCGCGGCGAATCGAAGCCTTCGCTCTGGATCAGCAGCGTGCCGTCGCCGGCCTGCAGCTTGAAGTAGAAACGGCCATCCTTTTCGCGGTACTGCTTGAACAGCGGCGGCGCAGCGCGCGCCACGCCACCGTCCTCGGCGGCGATGTCTCCGGCCGTGGACAGGTCGCGCAGGCCCACTGCATGGCGCAGCTCCTTCAGCAGCGGAATGGCGTACTGCTCGCGCAGCTGCTGGCCGCGACGGCGCAGCAGCGCTTCGATCTTCTCCGGCTCGGCCATCAGCGCGTCATAGCGCTCGCGCAGCGGGGTCAGTTCGGCATCGATGCGCTCGAACAGCTGCTGCTTGGCATCGCCCCAGCTGATGCCGTCGGCAAATGCCTGCGCGAACGCGGCGGTCTGTTCCGGGCTGGCGAAGGCCTGGTACATCTGGAACAGCGCCGAACCTTCGGTGCTCTTGGGCTCGCCCGGCGCACGCGAATCGGTAAGGATGGAAAACACCAGCTTCTTCAGCTCCGCGCGCGGGGCGAACAGCGGAATGGTGTTGTGGTAGCTCTTGCTCATCTTGCGGCCGTCCAGGCCGGCCAGGGTAGCCACCTGCTCGTCGATCACCACGTCGGGCAACGGGAAGTACTCCTTGCCGTACACGTGGTTGAAGCGCTGGGCGAAATCGCGCGCCATTTCGATGTGCTGGATCTGGTCGCGGCCCACCGGCACGCGGTTGGCCTTGAAGATCAGGATATCGGCGGCCATCAGCACCGGGTACATGAACAACCCGGCGCTGATGCCGGCGTCCTCATCCAGCTGTTCTTCGCGGTTCTTGTCCACCGCCGCCTTGTAGGCATGGGCGCGGTTGAGGATGCCCTTGCTGGCGATGACGGTCAGGAACCACATCAGTTCGGTGGTTTCGGGAATGTCGCTCTGCCGGTAGAACCAGACCTTGTCCGGGTCCAGCCCACAGGCCAGCCAGCTGGCGGCGATCTCCAGGGTCGAGCGCTGTGTCCTCTCCGGTTCCTGCGCCTTGATCAGGCTATGCAGGTCGGCCAGGAAGAAGAAGCTCTCGATGCCGGGCGCTGCGCTGGCCGTGATGGCCGGGCGGATGGCGCCGACATAGTTGCCCAGGTGGGGCGTGCCGGAGGGGGTGATGCCGGTAAGAACGCGGGTGGTCATGTGGGAATCATTACGGACAGTTGAACGCCCCCAGTTTACCTGCCCGCGCGCAACCCCGTTGCCCGGCCTGGCGCGTTCAACGGATTACCCAACCGCGAAGGCCCCGCCATGAAACGCCTGACCCTGCCCCTGCTTGCCGTGCTGGCCCTGTGTGGCTTCAAGCCGGCGGTCCCGCCCCGTGCCGATACCGGCCCGGTCACACTGAGCCTGATCGAGCGCGACCAGCGCCTGGAACTGCCCGCCTACCTGCACCGGGGCCAGTATTGGGTGGCCGGCCGCCAAGGCCAGCCCTATGCGGTGCGCCTGCGCAACAACAGCCCCGAGCGGGTGCTGGTGGTGCTGTCGGTGGATGGCCTCAACGTGATAACCGGCGAGGTGGCTGCCCCGGACCAGACCGGTTACGTGCTGGACCCGTGGCAGAGCGCGGACATTACCGGCTGGCGCAAATCGCGCCGGGACGTGGCGCAGTTCGTGTTTACCGACCCGGGCAACAGCTATGCCGACCGCACCGACCGGCCGGACAACATCGGGGTGATCGGCATTGCGGTGTTCAACGAAGCGCCGCGTTACGTGCCCCTGCCCCCGCGCGCACCCCCGGTGGCGCGCGCGCAGAACAAGGCACAGCCGCAGGCAGCAGCCGAAGCGGCCGACCGCGCGCTGTCGTCGGTGGAGACCACCGGTTCGAGGATCCGTGCGCCCTCCCCGGCACCCGCGCTGGGCACCGGCCATGGCGAGCGCGAAGCGTCGTACTCGGGCAGCACCACCTTCGAACGCGCCAGCCGGTGGCCGGCCCAGCGCCTGGACCTGCGTTACGACAGCGAGCGCAACCTGGTGGCGCGCGGCATCATTCCGGCGCGTTACCCGCGCGGCGAGCGTGCACCGCAGGCGTTTCCGGCGGGCTTCGCGCCTGATCCACCCAAGTAAGAAAAACGGGCCGCAGTGCGGCCCGTTCCGGTTTCATACCCTCGTTGCGACCCTATGGCCGCCCTGCCACCGCTGGGGTGTCAGTGAAAGTCCGGATAATCCTTGCGCATGGCGGCTTCGAAGTCCTTGACCTCGGTTTCAGCGCGGTCGCGCGCCCAGCCATAGCGTTCCTGCAGCCGGCCTGCCAGATATTCGGCGTTGCCTTCGGCCACCTTGAAGTCGTCATCGGTCAGGTCGCCCCACTTTGCCTGCGCCTTGCCCTTGAGCTGCGTCCACTTGCCGGAAATGATGTCTTTGTTCATGGGTTCGCGTCCTCGTCTTCAACGGCAACATCGCCGTGGAAACAGATTGCAATACCATCTGTTCGCCGACGGTCAAGCGTGGATGAAGTGCGTGCTCACGTCATTGAATGGAGGGCAGGCAGCAATCGCGCACATAAAAAAACGCCGGGAAACTCCCGGCGCTTCTTCGTCCAATGCGGGCCGCAAGTCGCCGGCCCGCAACGTTGGATCAGTTGCCCTTGGCGGCGTCTTCCACCGACTCGCCTGCCTTCTGCACATCCTTGCCGGCACCGGCAACGGTGTTGCAGCCGGAGAGCATGGCCAGCGAGACCATCGACAACAGCATCAGTGCAATTACACGCTTCATAGGGTTCTCCTGATTAATTCAACGTCACTACCGAAATACGGCCCCACCTGCCTCTTGCAGATCGCGGAGGTGTCGGCGCCGTTCCCGGCACTGCCCCCGCGTGAGATGCAATCTGGGGTCTGGCGCGTGCAATCGATGTGAACGCGGCGCGTGGCCGTTCAGCCACGCGCCGGGAAACCCCGCTACCGCTCAGTCGCGCATCAGCGTGGACTTGCCGAACAGGCTCTCCACCAGGTCCACGGCCAGCACTGCGGTGGCGTTGCGGTTGTCCAGCAACGGGTTGAGTTCGACGATGTCCAGCGAACCCATGCGCCCGGTGTCGGCGATCATTTCCATCACCAGCTGGGCTTCGCGGTAGTTCACCCCGCCCGGCACGGTGGTGCCCACGCCCGGGGCAATGCTGGGGTCGAGGAAGTCCACGTCGAAGCTCACGTGCAGATGGGTGTTGCCGTCGATGCCTTCCAGCGCCGCTTCCACCGCGCGCTTCATGCCGGCCTCGTCGATGTAGCGCATGTCGTACACATCGACCTTGTGCTGCTTGATCAGGCGCTTCTCTTCCTGGTCAACCGAACGGATGCCGATCTGGCGCACCTGCTGCGGGCAGATCGCCGGGGAATCACCGCCCAGCCGGGTCAGCGCGTCCGGACCCAGCCCGCACAGGCAGGCCACCGGCATGCCGTGCACGTTGCCCGACGGGGTGACCTCGCTGGTGTTGAAGTCCGAATGCGCATCCAGCCACAGCACGCGCAGGTCACGGCCCTGTTCGCGGCACCAGCGCGCCACGGCGGTGATCGAGCCGATGCCCAGGCAGTGGTCGCCACCCAGCATGATCGGCAGGCGGCCGTCCTGCAGTTCGGCATAGGTGGCGTCCATCAGCACGCGGTTCCATTCCACCACTTCATCCAGGTGGCGGTAGCCCTGCTCCGGCGGCGTCCACGGGTTGCGCGGGCCATCCAGGTTGCCGCAGTCGCGCACGTCCACGCCACGTGCGGCCAGGGCCTCGCCCAGGCCGGCGATGCGCAGCGCCTCCGGCCCCAGTCCGGCACCCCGGGCACCGGCTCCGATATCCGTGGGTACGCCGATCAGGGACACCGCAGGTTGACGATTACTCATGCTGACTCCACACACACGGAAAATCCCACCAGTCTAGTGATCCGGTGGCCAAACCACTCGCGGCGTCGCAGCAGCAGGCGCCAAAGCGCTGACCGCTGGCGGCGCGGACTGACCCGCCACGTCGCATCCGGACCCAGCGCGAAAGCCTTATGTGTCAATGCTTTGACACACACGAAAGGAACACTGCGGTTCATCTTACGTTGGCCGTGAAGGCAAAAATTACGTGCTACATTTCACACTTCTTCGCAGTACTGATTGACTAATCCGCGCAGGGTTGGTCTGTGTTTTGTCGTGTTTCAGGGGGCAGTACGTGCAGCGCAGCAGCATCCACCAGATCGTCCGCAATGCCAGTGGCGAGAGCCAGCCGGCCCGGCAGTTGTATGACACCGCCGCCATTGAACAGGCCTTCCAGCATGCGCGCGAACGCGAGCGCGGGCTGAGCCTGCTGATGCTGTCCACCGCCGACGGCCGCGCCGTGGCCGAAGATTCCACGCTGGGCGTGGATGGCCGCCGCCTGGCCGCCATGGCCAATTCGTTCCTGACCCTTGGCGAGACCGTCTCGCGCGAGCTGGCGCTGAGCGAAGCGGATTACGCCACCATCTGCACCAAGCTCGGCAACGTGGTGCTGATCCGCATCCAGGCCGACAAGCCGCTGACCCTCACCGCCGTGGCCGGCCACGAGGTCAACATGGCCGTGCTGCTGTTCCACGCGCGCGAATGCGCCTCCCGCCTCGATTCCGTGCTGCGCCCGCGCGCGGCCTGAGCACCCTTCGGTTTTGTTGTGCCCTTCCGGCAGGCATTCGCCTGCCTCTCCCACTGCCTGAAGTAAAAAGGATTTACGTGCCCAATCTCAATCTGGAAAAGCTCAATTCGCTCGCCGGTTTCGTCGGCGCCGCGCTGGTCGACGGTGACAGCGGCATGGCCCTGGCCATGGTCGGCGGCGGCAACATCAACCTGGAACTGGCGGCTGCCGGCAACACCGAAGTGGTGCGTGCCAAGCGCCGCGTGGCCGAGCAGCTGGGTCTGTCGGACACCCTCGAAGACCTGCTGATCACGCTGACCACGCAGTACCACCTGATCCGCCCGCTGGAAAGCAACCCGCTTCTGTTCCTGTACGTGGTGATGGACCGCAGCAAGGCCAACCTGGCCATGTCGCGCCATGAACTGAAGGCCTTCGAGAAGACCCTGGACTTCAGCTGATCGCAGGCACTGCCGCCGCGCCGCGCCCCTGACCGGGTACGGCGCGGTGGCCGCTTCGGTTGCGCGGTACACCCCCATGAATACCCCCACCCGTTCCTTCCGCATTGCCGCCATCGGGCTGGACGTGCTGCATCACACGCGCCTGAAACTGGCCAGTTCGATGCTGCTCGCCGAGCGCATGGAGGTGGTGCTGCAGCCGTGGTCCGGTGATGCCTGCGACCTGCTGGTCATCGGCCTGGATCACGCCGATGCCGCGCGCGCGCTCAGCGAGGCGCATGCGGCCAATGTGCCGACGCTGTCGATCGCACGCCGTTATGGAGATCCTGCCCCAGGCCGGCTGCCACATGGCGCCACCGTGCGCGACATCAACGAACAGCTGTCCAGCCTGCTGCAGGCCGCGCCCAGCGTGGACCGGCCCGCCGACGGTGTGCCACTGCTGCTGCAGCTGGCTTCGTCCAACGGTTCGGACCTGCACCTGCTGCAGCGGGGCGCGATCACCGTACTGGTGGACACCGCCACGCGCAGCATCGCGCTGCCGCCAACCACGACGCTGTCGGAGCTGGTGGCACAACTGGATGATGTGGCCTGGTCGGGCAGCGTCATCGATGCGCCGACGTTCGAGCACCAGTATGCGTACCGGCTGCCGCATCGCTACTCGTTCGAAGCGCTGTATTTCTGCATCGCCCGCCATCGCCCCCTGCTGCTGCCGGCACCTGCCGAGCATGCACCGATGAAGCTGCGCCATTGGCCGGACCTCAACCCGGATGATGTGCCCAGCACGTGGCTGCTGGCCATTGCCTGCCTTCATGCCCGCCCGTGGCAACCCACTGCATTGGCGGCGGCTTGCCAGATGCCGCGCAACACGGTGCAATCCCTCTTCTGTGCTGCTGTAGCCAGTGGCCTCGCCCTGACCCAGGAGCCTGCCGTGCCCCCAACTTCCCGCCGCCGTCAGCCCGGTGATTCGCGCTTCTTCTCGTGGGTGGCGCGCCGCTTCGGCCTGAATCTGTTCCAGGGGAGCACGTCATGAGCCTGCCCGCCAACAAGCTGGTGTTCGTGGGCAGCATGGGCGCCGGCAAGACCACCGCAGTGCGTGCGATCTCCGACGTGGAGCCGGTGAGCACCGAGATGCCGATGAGCGAAGACGCGATGGGCGACAAGGTGGAAACCACCGTCGCGCTCGATTACAGCTCCATTGAACTGGACGACGGCGAGTTGCTGCACGTGTACGGCGTACCGGGCCAGCGCTACCTGGACTTCATGTGGCCGATGGTGTGCGAAGGCGCACTGGGCGTGATCGTGCTGGTGAGCGCCGGGCATCCGGAGCCGGTTGCTTCTACGGTGGAGCTGCTGCAGGAGTTCTCGCGCATCGCACCGGAAGCGAGCCTGGCGGTGGGCGTGACGCGTACCGATGAGTACCCGGCGCTGTTGATTCCGGAATTCCGCAATGCGCTGTTCGACGCAGGCCACCGTCTGCCGGTGATGCGCGTAGACGCGCGTTCGGCCACGCAGGTGACGTTCCTGGTGAAATCGCTGCTGTCGTATCGGTACGCCGAGACGAACTGACCAATGCTCCTGCCTATCGAAATCGCTTAAGCCATTGATTTCTTTGCAGCACCAGTTTGCGAGAACTGTGTTACTTTGGGATCAGATCTGACCGGTGGCTCGTCCACCCAGTAGGATCTACCCGGGCACCGAAAGGTGCCCTTTTTCTTTCTACAGCCGGACAATCCCTTCAGGGTCCTGTGTACTGGCCGCTCTACATAGCATCGGCGACAGGCGATCGAAGTAGTGGCTGCCACCTTTTCTTCGCATGTACCCATTTGGTACGAGCCGTTGGTAAAGCAGAAATGCACAGAGGTCCGCAGACTGGATCAGCAACGAGTGCCGGGAATCCCGATAGACCGGATCTTCCAGGATGCGCCTCAGCTGTAATGACCGGTACCCCCCGAGCTGACTTGGCACTGGGTTGTGGTGGCGCATCCTGCGGAGCAACTGCGTGAGCTTCTTCTGTGGCTCGCCATCGGCAAAGATCATGCCGCGCTCTTCCTGGCCGGCGGTCCCGCGAAAGTTCCGGAAGGCGATTGTGTTTTCGAATCGCTGGATCAAGGCCTGCCAAGCCTTTTCGAAGGGGTCGTAACCAGCGCTTTTTCCCTGCTTATCTACAACCACGTTGATCAGGTTCGCATCCGGCAATCGCGCCAACTCATCCGCAAAGTGACGGAGTATGGCCAAGCGGTCATGCTTGGCAATGCGAGACAGCTCCTCTGATCCGCGCACAAACTGGGCGGCATGGACTTCTTCCCTCAGCTTAAGTTCGAAGTGATCCCTGATACGAAGCCGGAAAGCGACCAGCGCGTCCAGCGACAGACGCCAATCCCGCTCGTGAACCACCAACCCGGAAAGAACGAAATATCGGCTGGGTGAGTTCACCATGCCTGCATCACCGCTCTCGTCCACATACATGAAGTACATGCTGCTCCCTTGGCTCGCCCTTGGCGAACTGAAAGATGAGCAGAAGAGTCTCGGTGACGGCGCCGCAACACGCCAATTGAACGTTGGCGGACAGATGACCCGTTTCCACAGGGAGCATCTATGGCGCTGGAGGAAAATGGTGCCGACACCCGGATTCGAACTGGGGACCTACCGCTTACAAGGCGGTTGCTCTACCAACTGAGCTATGCCGGCAAAGGCACGGCGACGGCATTGCCGGCGCGGAGGGCGATTCTAGCGCAAGCCCGCGCATTCCAGCGAGCGTTGCTGGGCCGCGCCACTGCGCTGGCGGGCTGCGCCCGGGCTGGCCTTGTCGGCCAGGGCCGCATCCACCCACCACTGCGCGCTGCCTTCACTGCCGCCGACCAGGCGGGCGCTGAAGCCGGCCGCGCTCAGGGCGGCCAGGCGGCGCTCGGCGCCTTCGCGGTTGCGGTACTGGCCCAGGGCGATGGCGTTGGCGTCTTCGCCCTGGGCCATGATGTAGTAATCGCTGATGCCCGCGGCGGCAATGCGTTTGACCGTGGCCTGGGCCTCTTCGCGGCTGGCGGCCGCCGGCATCATCACCCGGTAGGTGCTGCTGGCGCCGGGTTTGGGGACTTCACGCAGGCGCGAACGCTGAACGAGTTCGCCGGCCTTGCCCTGGGCGGCCATGGCGGTGTCGCGATCGGCGAAGGGGCCGAGGCTGATGCATTGGAGGGGGCCGGGGGGTGTGGGGGCCGGCGGCGTTTCCGTGGGCCGGCCAACGGCCGGCGCCACCGAAGCCGTCGTCGGCGCGGGGTTGGGTGCGGCCGGTTCCGGAGTGGCTGGCGCGGTGGGCTTGGGCGGTGCCGGGGTAGTGTCTGTCAGTGCCGTGGTGGTGGCAGCGGGCTGCGCGCTTGCGGCGCCCGGTGCGGGTGCGGCCGCTGCCGGTGCACTGGGGCTGTCGAGCAGCTGCAGCTGGGCTACGCCGGTAGGCGTGGCGGGCGGCGCCGCCGCGGGTTCGCCGCGCAGCATCCACCACAGCGCAACGCCTACGTTGAGGATGGCCAGTACGACGATCAGGGCACGGGTAAGCATGCCGCGATCCTACCGCGACGCCGGTGGCTGGTGCACCGCCCAGCGCGCGAGACCATCGAGCACCAGCGCCGGCTGGAACTGTGCATCGGCCAGCAACGGCATCAGCGCCGGTGCGCCACCGCCGTGCACCAGCAACGCCGGCACCCTGCCCAACACAGCGGCGGCCTGCACGCGGCTGCGTTCGATCAGCGCGACGGCTGCGCCGTCGCAGCCCGACGCGAGGGCGTCGGCGGTGTCGTTGGCGAACTCGCTGTAGTCGCCACCCTGCGCCGGCAGCTGCACCGCGCGTGCATGCAAGGCTTCGCGCATGGTGGTCGGCGAGGCAGCGATGCGGCCGCCGTGATGCTGGCCATCGGCATCAAGCAGGTCGATGGTGAGCGCGGTGCCGACACCGGCCACGACCACGGCTTCGTGCCGTTCGGCGGCGGCGATCAGCGCCAGATAACGGTCCACCCCGAACTTCGACGGATCGGCATAGGCGATGCGCACGCCGGCGCAGCTGGCTTCGGTGGTTGCCACGCGAACGTGGGTAAAACGAGCGCGCAGCACCTCGAGCATGCTGGTGGTGAGAGCCGCGGCGGCCACGCTGGCCACGTAGGCGGTGTCGCCGCTGGGCAGCTGCGCCAGCGCATCGGCCGGCATCGCTTCGGCGCCATGCGGCCAGGCCTGCACATCGCCCGCGCGGATGCCCTGCAGCGGTGCGAACTTGAACCGCGAATTCCCCAGGTCGAACAACCAATCGCTCATTGCGCCCTCACGCTGACTTCCCCGGCATGGAACACCCGCTCGCTGCCGTCGATACGCACCCGCAGCGCGCCATCGTCGGCCAACCCCAGCGCCTGCCCTTCATGCATCACGCCACCATCGTCCACCCGCACCGTGCGTCCGGCCAGGCTGTCCAGCGCGGCATAGCGTGGCAGGAACGGGGCCAGGCCGTCGCGCTCGAAGGCTTCCAGTGCCGGCAGCAGCGCCGCCAGCAGCCAGGCCACCACCGCGTTGCGTTCGATGTCGTTGCCCAGCAGCGTGGCCAAGTCGGTCCACGGCTGGGTGATCCCGGCAGCGAACGCGGCCGGCATGCGCACGTTGATGCCCAGCCCGATCACCGCGCGCGCGGGGCCGGCGAACTCGCCGCCGCCTTCGACCAACAGGCCGCCGAGCTTCTGCCCGTCCACCACGATGTCGTTGGGCCACTTCAGGCCTACGTTGGCAACGCCATGCGCGTGCAGCGCTTCGGCCACGGCCACGCCCGTGACCAGGCTCAGCCCGCCCAGCCGCGACAGCCCGCCCGCGAAGCCGCGCAGCACCGACAGGTACACGTGCGCGGCCAGCGGCGAGGCCCAGGCCCGGCCGCGACGGCCACGGCCGCCGGTCTGGCGTTCGGCCAGCAGCACCCGCGCGCCGCGCTCCGGCGCGCTGCACCGCAACAATTCAGTATTGGTCGAACCGACGGTCCAGGCCACCTCAAGGGTGTCCAGCAGGGGCCTCAGCGCAGGAGGGAGCTGGGCCGTAATGGCCTCGGCATCGAGCAGATCCAGGTGCTGCTGCAGCTGGTAACCATCGCCGGCGCGGCCATCGATTTCGATGCCTGCCGCTCTAAGCCCTTGAATTCGCTTCCAAATTGCGGCACGGGTCTGGCCCAGCTCGCGGGCCAGCGCGTCGCCGGACAGTCGCCCGGCGCCCAGTTTGGCCAGCAGTTGGCGGTCGTCCACGGCAGCTTCCATCGGTTGATCGGCAAAAGTATGCGGGAAAGCGCCGGACAGCGCCCGCCCGGGGGGCTTCCAATTGAGACAGTGAATCGGGCTAGAATCGAAGATTGACCCCCTTCGCCCTTCCGGATGTTGACGATGCGCCCGTTCGCCCATTGCCTGCTCCTGCTGTTGGCCCCGATGGCCGCGCACGCTTCCGATGCGCTTACCAGCTCGGGCCGGGGTGGCTGCGTGTATTCGGCAGCTGAAGAGCGTGCGGCCCCGGCGACCACGCCGACCAGCACCGCGCCGACCACGGTCAAGCCGAGCGCAACCGCACCGGGCAGCACCGGCGGTGGCGGCGACGACGATGTGTTGCCGCGCCTGCGTGCGCCGAAATGGCACAGCTTCCTGCCGGGCATGTTCCGCTGATCCAGTCGTTGTTGCGCTGGCTGCGCTCGTCACCGCGCCCGATTCCTGATTCCGCCTGGCAACGCACCTGCCAGCGCACCGCGTGGCTGCGCGGCTTGCCGCCCGAACGTGTGCAGCGCCTGCGTGTGCTGTCCGCCGCATTCCTGCACGACAAGACCATTACCCCCATTGGCGGGCTGCGGCTGGGCGACGATGACGCGGTGCTGATTGCCGCGCTGTGCTGCCTGCCGCTGCTGGAACTGGGCGAGGTGGGATTGCGTGGCTGGTCGCAGGTGCTGGTGTACCCCGAAGGCTTCATCGTGCCGCAGAGCGAGATGGACGAAGACGGGGTGCTGCACGAATGGGAAGAGGAAGCGATCGGCCAGGTGTCGCACAACGGCCCGCTGCTGCTGTCCTGGCAAGACGTGCAGGCCGAACTGGAGCATCCGCACGAAGGGGCGTGCGTGGTGGTGCATGAGATGGCACACCGCATCGATGTGCTCGATGGCGTGCTCGATGGCACCCCGCCGCTGCCGCGTGCGTGGCAACAGCAGTGGGCCGCCGATTTCCAGCAGGCATTCGATGCGCTGTGCGCGCAGGTCGATGCCGGCGTGGAGACGGTGATTGATCCGTATGCAGCCGAAGCGCCGGATGAGTTCTTTGCGGTGGCGACCGAGTATCACTTCTCGGCGCCGGATGTGCTGGAAGCGGAGATGCCGGTTGTGGCCGGGCATTTGAGGCGGTTTTATGGGGCGCCGCCTGCGGTTGGGCTCCGTACCGACTAACAGTCGGTACCTACCGGAAACAGCGCAGCGGTAGGTACCGACTGTTAGTCGGTACGCTGTGGACCTACGGCCCGGGCGGCAACTTCACTTCAAACCGCGCGCCACCCAGCTCCGGCGAACGCTTGACATGCAGTTCGCCGCGGTAGTCCTTGATCAGGTCCTGCACGATCGACAGGCCGATGCCGTGGCCCTGCACGCGTTCGTCGCCGCGCACGCCACGCTGCAGCACCTTGGCGATGTCGTCCGGGGCGATGCCCGGGCCATCATCGTCCACCGACAGCACCAGACCGGCGCGACGCATGCCCGGCGCGCTGAACGGCTTGGCGGTGAGCAGCACGCGGCGGTTGGCCCACTTGAAGGCGTTCTCCAGCAGGTTGCCCAGCAGCTCCTGCAGGTCGCCCGGCTCGCCATGGAAGCGCGCGCCGTCGTCGATGTCGAATTCGCACAGCACGCCCTTGGAGGCGTACACCTTCTCCAGCCCGCGCACGATTTCCTCGGCGTTGGACTCGATCGGCAGCGGCGCCGAGAACAGCTTGTGGCCCGACGATGCCGCGCGCGCCAGCTGGTAGGACACCAGGTTGTTCATGCGGCGCAGCTGCACATCGAATTCCTGGCGCAGGTCCTGGTCGGCCGCACCACTGTCGAGCTGCGTGCGCAGCACCGCCAGCGGCGTTTTCAGGCTGTGCGCCAGGTCGGCCAGGGTGTTGCGCTGGCGCTCGAGGTTCTCGCGCTCGCTTTCGATGAAGGCGTTGATGCTGTCGGTGAGCGGTTCCAGCTCGCGCGGGTGGCGTTCGCTCATGCGCTCGGTTTCACCGCGCTGCACTTTGGTCAGCTCGGTGATCACCCGCCGCATCGGGCGCAGGCTCCATTGCAGGATGACGGTCTGCAACAGCAGCAGGATCAGCCCCGCGCCGCCCATCCAGAACCACACCCGGCCACGGAACACGCGCAGCTGCGCACCGAGCGCGCGCGAGTCTTCCATCACGTAGATGGTGTACGGGAATTCGGTGGCGGGGTCGGCGTCGGCGTCCCACACCAGGCCCAGGCCATAGCGGTACACCGAGCCCTGGCTGCCGTCGATCTGGATCATCGGCAGCGGGCCTTCGAAGACTTCCTGGCGCGGGGCCAGCAACTTGCCGCCCACGGTGGGCAGCATCGGGCCTTCGGCGGACATGGAGTTGCCCTTGCCGTCCGGCATGACGACCTGCAGGTACAGGCCGCTACCAGGCACGTCGAAACGCGGATCCGGCGGTTGCTCGCGGATGTACAGCGAGCGGTCGCGGGTGAAGTCGATGCCGGCCGCGTAGGCAGTGGCATAGTTTTTCAGTCGCTCGCGCAGGTTGGCGCGCGCCGTATCGGCGAACGCGGCATCCAGCGCGTAGCCTGCAATCGCCAGGAAGGCGAGCAGGCTCACACTGGCGGCCAGCAGCTGCCGTGCCTGCAGGGAGCGCGGCCGCCAGCGTTTAAAGAACCACAGACGGCCTGACATCATCCCATCGCCGGACTAACGGCTCAGCCCTCGTTGCGCGGAATCGCGAAGCGGTAGCCGCGGCCACGCACGGTTTCGATCGGCTTGAGTTCGCCGTCCGGATCCAGCTTCTTGCGCAGGCGGCCGATGAACACTTCCAGCACGTTCGAGTCGCGGTCGAAATCCTGCTGATAGATGTGTTCGGTGAGGTCGGCCTTGGAGACCAGTTCACCGGCATGCATCATCAGGTATTCCAGCACCTTGTACTCGTAGCTGGTGAGGTCCACGTTGCTGCCGGCAACGCTGACGGTCTGCGCGGCAAGATCCAGCGCAACCGGACCGCATTCGAGCGTCGGCTTGCTCCAGCCCGCCGCACGGCGCAGCAGCGCGTTGACGCGTGCCAGCAGCTCTTCGACGTGGAACGGCTTGACGAGGTAATCGTCGGCGCCCTGCTTGAGCCCTTCGACCTTGTCCTGCCAGCTCGAGCGGGCGGTAAGGATCAGCACGGGGAACTTCTTGCCCTCGTCGCGCAGCGCCTTGATCAGTTCCATGCCCGACATCTTGGGCAGACCCAGATCGATGATGCCAACGTCGAACGGCACTTCGCGGCCCATGTACAGACCTTCCTCACCGTCCTGTGCGGCATCGACGGCAAAGCCTTCGCGCTTGAGCCGGGCTGCAAGGGTTTCCCGCAGCGGGGCTTCGTCTTCGACCAGAAGGATACGCATGAACTCTCCCTAGTGTCCTGGGTGTGGCCTGGGGCCAGTGGCTAACAGATGACTGCGGACAACTATCCCCGTTCAGGGGTTATCGCCGCGTAGTGATGACATATCCGAACGCGGCGTGCGGGGCTGTGAACGCGGCTGGGCCGGATCGTCCATGTAGCGGACGCGCCCCCTGTCATCCATGTATTTCACCCGGTTGATGTCCCGGCCATCGAAGGGCACCCGTTCGGCGCCGAGGATGTGTCCACCGGTGGTCCGCTGGACCCGACGCACGGCGTCGGACAGGGAGCGTTCCGGCGGGGCACCACGCGAGGCCCGCACCATCTCGGCCCGGGCCGGATCCGGCTGGGGGGCCTGGGCGCCGGCACTGCCAATGGCAGCAACGGCACCGCTCGCCAGCAGGGCGGCAACGGCAAGACGGCGGTGGCGGGTTACGGATGACATCAGGTCTGATCCTAGCGGAGCGCGTCAAAACGTTCAAAAGTTGTGAATCGGCAGCCGCCAGCCTGGGCCGGCACTTTACGAATCTTTTGCAAATTCTTGGTTTTACGCAGTGAATCCGGTCTGAACTTTTCTGACCGCCGCATCGCTTTGTTCATCTAGGTGAACATTGACGGCTACTTGTCGCCCGATGTCAAGCGCGGTCTGAGACGCGGTTCACGCTGCGACGCGTTCTGCCTGGTCGCGTGTGATGGTCAGGGCCTGCTCGATCAGGCTCCAATCGGCACCGGGGCGGTGCGCGCCCTCGCTCAGCACCTGGCGGAAGGCGCGGCCACCGGGCTGCCCGTGGAAAAGGCCCAGCAGGTGGCGGGTGATATGCTTCAGCGCCAGCCCACCGGCCAGCTGGGCCTCGATATAGGGGCGCATGGCGCGCAGCAGCGCCTCGCGCGGCTGCAGTGCAGCACCGGTCTGCGCAGCCTCCAGCTGATGCAGCACGTAGGGGTCGTGGTAGGCCGCGCGGCCCAGCATCACCCCGTCCAGCGCGGGCAGCTGGGCCTGGGCAGCCTCCACCGTGGCCAGGCCGCCGTTGAGCACGATCTGCAGCTGCGGGCGGTCGGCCTTGAGCCGGTGTGCCCAGTCGTAGCGCAGCGGCGGCACTTCGCGGTTTTCCTTCGGCGACAGGCCCTTCAGCCACGCATTGCGGGCGTGCACGATGAACATCGCGCTGCCGGCGTTGGCCGATTGATCCACGAAGTTAACGAAGTTTTCGTAGTCGTTGTCGTCATCCACGCCCAACCGGCACTTCACCGTGATCGGGATGTCCACCGCCCCGACCATGGCCGCCACGCACTCCGCCACCAGGGTGGGCTCGCGCATCAGGCAGGCGCCGAAGCGGCCGGCCTGGACCCGGTCGGAGGGGCAGCCGCAGTTGAGATTGACCTCGTCGTAGCCCCAGTCCTGGGCGATCTGCGCGGCCTGCGCGAGCAGGGCCGGATCGCTGCCGCCGAGCTGCAGGGCCAGCGGCTGTTCGCTGCCATGGAAGCCGAGCAGGCGCTCCCGGTCGCCGTGGATCACGGCGTTGGCGTGCACCATTTCCGTGTACAGCCGCGCACCCGGGGCCAGCAGCCTGTGGAACACGCGGCAATGGCGGTCCGTCCAATCCATCATGGGGGCGACGGAAAGGCGCAGGGAAGCGGCGTAGCGGTCTGCAGGGGTGGCAGGCAGGGTCATGGGTATCGGATCAGGCTGGGAAGTGCTGGGTTTACCAGCGCGATCAATAGTTTACACCGATCGACTGAACGTCACGCCCGACATCCAAAAGCTGAACGTACGTCAATGACGTATGTGCGCCATTGGCGTACCGTGCGTTATGCTCTTCATTGAAACGCCCACCTTTACCCGCGCGATCAAAGGACTGATGCCTGACGACGACTACGCCAGGTTCCAGCTTGAGTTGGCCGCGTCGCCGCTGGTGGGAGATGTAATTGAGGGAACCGGTGGGCTGCGCAAGGTTCGCTTGGGAATCCCAGGACGTGGGAAGCGTGGCGGTGCGAGGGTCATCTACTACTACATCGCCCCTTCGTCCCGGATCATCCTGCTTCTGGTGTACCCAAAGAATGTTCAGGACGCGCTGACCGCAGAACAGAAGATCGCACTCCGATCCATCATTGAGAACTGGAAGTGAGCCATGGACAACACCCTTTTTGCCGAACTGATGGGAAGCGTGGCTGAGGCCGATGAGATCCTGAAGGGTAATCAGGTACCGTCGCGTGAGCTCCATGTCAGCCCCGTGCAAGTGCGCGAGATTCGCCGAGCGACGGGGCTGTCGCAGCAGAAATTCGCGCGCATCATCCACGTGGACGTTGGCACGCTGCGAAACTGGGAACAGGGGCGGCGGGACCCCACGGGTCCGGCACGTGCCCTGCTCCACGTCATCATGAAGAATCCCAAGGAGACGCTTCGGGTGCTGGCGGAGGCGGGTTGATTCCTCGCCCGGTGGCCGGTCATTCTCTTGAATCAGGGGTTTTGCCAATCGCCCGCACGCCGGGTGCCCAATGCGACAAGCTCAATCTGGATGTGCTCGCGGACTCCTCCCCAGCCGTAGACGGCCTCAACGCTACGCGGTGCGCTGGTCGGGTCATGGGCTGTCACCTCCATTACCCGGTCAAGCATCAGCTTGCCGTTGTGCGAAGAACCTCTCCATAGCTCCAGCCGTAGCTTCAACGGAAGCAGCTCGGTGGACTGGTCCGCTTTCATGACGTTTACCCCGAGCGTATAGCCATCCCTCTCACTTGCGCCGATCGATACTTCGGCACGGCCAGCGGTTGGCATCCCCAGAATGGGGGCCATCACTTCCCTTCCGTTTATCGATACCTTGAACGACATGGCCTGGACGTTTTCAGGCATCTCCGATGCCGCTTGAACCGAAACCGGGATCGCGGTGACGGCCACCCACGAAGCAGCTACGAAGATTCCCCTGAACAATGGAAGCATTGAAGTTCACCTTGGATTGCGTGACCAAAGAAGGGCAATCTACTGCCCAAGTCGCCCTTGGCTCTCCAATGGCCGTCACGGATCCCGCTAGGATTTCCCCGAATTCACCATGAGCCTTTTTCACCCTTCCAGCTTCGACAGCACCACCGAACAAGGGGTCCTGCGCCTGTCAATCGCAGGCTCGTTCGGTGTCGCGGCAATCGCCGTCGCCTTCGGCTTGTTCGCCAATTCCTCGCTGATCATCTTTGACGGCATCTATGGCCTGATCGATGTGGTGATGACCTGGCTGTCGCTGTTGGTAGTTCGGTTGATCAGCATGTCCACCAATGTGGATGCGTTGCAGTCCCGCTTGAACCAGCGCTTCACCATGGGCTTCTGGCATCTGGAACCCATCGTGCTCGGTGTCAGCGGCACACTGATGATTGGCGCGGCCTTGTATGCAGCGGTCAATGCGGTGGACGCATTGATGTCCGGTGGCCGCGAGATCGCGCTGGGGCCTGCCATCGTGTTCGCGGTGATTTCCATCATCATCGAAAGCGGCCTGGCGCTGTTCGTGCGCCGCGCCAACCGCTCGATCGGTTCGGAGTTCATTGCGCTCGACGCGAAGAACTGGGTCGTCGCCGCGAGCATGTCGGCCGCCTACCTGGTCGCCTTCGTCGGCGGCTGGCTGCTGCGCGGCACGGAGTGGGCGTGGCTGGTGCCCTACATCGACCCGGCCATCCTGCTGGTGGTGTGCCTGTTCGTCGTGGTCGCGCCACTCGGCACCGTGCGGCAGGCACTGTCGGACATCCTGCTGATCACTCCGGTTGAGCTGCAGGCGCATGTAGATGAGGTTGCACGTGAAATTGTCGCCAAGTACCGCTTCATCGAACATCGCAGCTACGTGGCCAAGGTGGGCCGTGGCGATCAGATCGAACTGTTCTTCGTGGTGCCGGCGAACGACCCGCCGCGCCCACTGGTCGAATGGGACCAGCTGCGCGACGAGATTGGTGAAGCGTTGGGCGAGGAATCGACCGACCGATGGCTGACGATCATGTTTACTACTGATCGCGAATGGACGATCTGACGAGTCTGCTTGTGACGGGTGTAACGGAACATTCATCACGATAGGTTTCATTGAATCAAAGCGCACTGCCGATCTAAACGTTGCATTGGGCTTGAAAGACGCAGTGAATTACGGTTCTCGCAGCCCGCCTGACGGCGGCGCGCGCAGCGGGTGTTCCGTTGCGCGTAGACGAAAGGACCTTGATCAATGAAGAATGGAATTCCAACCCTTGCTGCGGCGGCCCTGGCGGTTTTCATCGCCGGCACGCCTGCCTCTTCAGCGCATGCGGACACCCGGTCGCCGACCATTGTTGTCGTCAACCAGTCGTGGGAAGCACATGAAGCGGAAGGCATCAGGGTGCTTGACTGGGTTGCCGCGCATTCTCCCGACCGAAGCCCAATCGGACGCAACGGACGGGTAACTGTTGAGCAGGTCAAGAAGTTTACTCGTACACGTCGGTCGAGCTCGGAAACCTCCGCGCCTCCCGGCGGCTTGCCGGACAAGGGTTCACAGGGCGAAGAGTACAACGTGGAAAACACCCTTCCAGACGGAACCACGCAGACGTGGAGCTATCGCTGGACTGAACCATCGACGGGCCACGGCGGACGTTGGGAAATGGTTGGCTACTCCTACCGCAAGGGCGATGATCCCCTCAACGTCAGGTAGTGTGCACGCCCTGCTTCCACTGCCGCGGCGATTGCCCGGTCTGCGACTTGAACGCGCGCGACAGCGCCGCTTCGCTGCCGTAGCCGACATCCACCGCGATCCGCTTTAGCGGTTGGCCCTTGCGCAGTGCCTGCTGCACCAGGCGCGTGCGCCAGCCCTGCAGGTAGTGGCCGGGGGTGCTGCCGATGGTGTCGCGGAAGCTGTCGGCAAACGCGCTGCGCGACATGCCAGCGCGTTGGGCAAGCAATTCGAGCGTCCATTCCTGCGCGGGTTCTTCGTGCATGGCCACCAGCGCGTGGCGAAGGCGCGGGTGTGCCATGCCGGCGAGCAGGCCGACGCGCAGCTGGCCGCTTTCCATCAGCGCGCGCAGGATCTGGATCATCACCACTTCGAACAGCCGGTCGAGCAGCGCCTGGCGGCCGCAGCGCTGGGCGAAGGCTTCTTCGAAGAGCACCGAGAGGATCGGTTGGCCACCGTACAGTTCCGACAACGGCAGGCAGATCACAGGTGGCAGCGCGGCGGAGACGGGGTTATTGCCGCCGCCTTCGAACTGGAGGTGGGCGCAGGCGAAGTCGGCGCCGGTGTCCGGGTCGGTGACGAAGCGGTGCGCGAGCGGGCGTGGGTAGACCAGCACGCTGGGCTCGGTGATCTCGATGACGCTGCCGTCGGCATGCTCGACCCGGACCTGGCCGTCGCGGATCAGGTGTAGTTGGCCGCGCTCGCCGTCGGCGGCCAGGTCGTTGATGCCGCACAACGCGCCGGCATGGAAGACTTCGGCATTGACCGCAAAGCGGCCGAGCAGGGATTGCAGGCGGTCAACCATTCCGGACTCCAGATCAAGTTTTCTGGACCTTATGTTGCCACACGTCCGCCCTGGAGGCGCACAGTACACCTCACCAACCGGTCCACCCCATTTACAGCCAGGAGCTATCCCATGTCGATTGAAAAGGTTCTCTACACCGCCCACGCCACCGCCACCGGCGGCCGCGAAGGCCACGCCACCTCGTCGGACAACGTGCTGGACGTGCAGCTGTCCACCCCGCGCGAGCTGGGCGGCGCCGGCGGCCCGGGCACCAACCCGGAGCAGCTGTTTGCTGCCGGCTATTCGGCCTGCTTCCTGGGCGCGCTGAAGTACGTCGCCGGGCAGGCCAAGGTCGCGCTGCCGGCCGAGACCAGCATCACCGGCAACGTTGGCATCGGCCAGATCCCGACCGGCTTTGGCATTGAAGTGGAACTGCAGATCAGCGTGCCGGGCCTGCCGCGTGAGCAGGTGGAAGAGCTGGTGCAGAAGGCCCACATCGTGTGCCCGTATTCGAATGCGACGCGCGGCAATATTGATGTGACGCTGACCATCGTTTGATGGGAGTGTGTGCCGACCAACGGTCGGCACCTACCGCGGTCAATACGTCGGTAGGTCACGACCGTTGGTCGTGACAAAAAAAATGGGCGGATGCCGGTCGCGTTGACCGTGCATCCGCCCATCCCACCGCGGTGGATCCCGTTTCCGGGATGCATTCGTTGTTTCGGTTACTTTTCCGGGGTTACCAGCTGCACTACGCTGGAGAAGTCGAGCTTGCCGCGGCCTGCCTGGTGGTTCATCGAGTACAGGTTGCGGGCCAGTTCGCCCAGCGGGATCGAGGCGCCTACGCTCATCGCCGCTTCCACGGCCAGGCCCATGTCCTTGAGCATGAGGTCGCTGCCGAAGCCGCCGCTGTAGCCGCGCGAGGCGGGCGCATTTTCCAGCACGCCCGGCCAGGGGTTGCATACTTCGGTGGCCCAGCTGCGGCCGGTGCTGACCGCCATCATCTGCGACAACACCTTCGGGTCCAGGCCATGGGCCACGCCCAGCGCGATCGATTCGCCGGTCACGGCCATGATCACGCCCAGCGCCATGTTGTTGCACAGCTTGGCCACCTGGCCGGCGCCGCTGGCACCCACGTGGAAGATGTTCTTGCCCATCGCCTGCAGAAGCGGGCGCGCGCGTTCGAGCGCATCGCTTTCGCCGCCGACGATGAAGGTGAGGGTGCCGGCCTGGGCACCGGCGGTGCCGCCGGAGACCGGGGCATCCAGCATCTGCAGGCCGCGTGCGGCCGCCGCTTCGGACACCTTGCGCGCGGTGGCAGGCGCGATCGTGCTGCAGTCGATCACCAGCGCGCCGCCGGGGATGTCGGCCAGCAGGCCGTCCTCGCCCAGGTACACGCCTTCGACGTGACGGCTGGCCGGCAGCATCGAGATGACCACTTCGGCGTCGGTCAGCGTGTCCAGCGCGGAGCTTGCGGCGGTGGCACCGGCGTCGACGGCGGCCTGCACGGCGGCCGGCACCAGGTCGAACACGCGCACGGCGTGGCCGGCCTTGGCCAGGTTGGCGGCCATCGGGCCGCCCATGTTGCCCAACCCAATGAATGCAATACGGCTCATGCGTGGCTCCTTTCAGGAACAGTGGCACCCAGGTCGGCCAGCGGGTGCGTGGCGGCTGTCCAGGGCGAAGCGAAGAAGGTGTCGGCCCAGCCCACCGTGGCCTCAGCCAGCGTCTGCGGCTGCCAGTGCGGGGTGCGGTCCTTGTCGATCAGCAGCGCGCGGATGCCTTCGGCGAAATCGCCGTGGGCGGCGCAGTGCAGCGCGGCGATGTACTCCAGGCGATAGACGTCGGCCAGCGACGCACCGGCGGTGCGCTTCTGCAGTTCCCAGGCCAGGCGCGCCGATCCGGGGGCACCGGCGGCGAGCGTGGCCTGCGCGGTCTGCAGCCACGGGTCTTCGGTCTGCAACGCGGCAATTGCGTTCACCACCGCAGGCACATCGCTACCCTCGCACAGCGTGTCGATCAACGCGGCGTTGCGCAGCAGCGGACCGGTCGCGGCATCGCTGGCGTGCTGCTGCAACAGGGTGCTGAGCTGTTCGTGGTTGCGCTTGGCGTCCGCACTCCAGTGCACGTCGGCCAGCGCGTTGAATACGTCGGCGCGCTGGGCCTCGGCGATATGGATATCGGCCATGCCGGCATAGATGGCGTCGCCGGCATTGAGCGGCGCGCCGGTCAGGGCCAGGAACAGGCCGGCCTTGCCCGGTACGCGCGGCAGCAGCCAGCTGCCACCCACGTCCGGGAACAGGCCCACGGTAATTTCCGGGAACGCCAGCTTGGAGCGCTCGCTCACCACGCGGTGGCTGGCACCGGACATCAGCCCAATGCCGCCGCCCATGACGATGCCATGGCCCCAGCACAGGATCGGCTTGGCGTAGGTATGGATGGCGTAGTCGACGCGGTACTCCACGTCGAAGAATTCAGAGGCATAGTGGTTGTCGCGCACATCGTCCGCGCCGGCATCGCGGTAGGCGCGCATGCTCTGGTACAGGCTGTGCAGGTCACCACCGGCGCAGAACGCCTTCTCGCCCGCGCCCTGCAGCACCACCAGCGCGATGCCGTCATCGGCAGCCCAGGCGCCCAGGCGCTCGTGCAGCAGGTGCGCCATCGGCAGCGAGAAGCCATTGAGGGTACGTGGTGCGTTGAGCGTGGCAATGCCGATGCGGGTGCCGTTGGCGGCAGTGCGCTCTTCGAACAGCACCGGCGCCTCCACGCTGGCCTCGGGCGTGGTCATGCGTTCTTCCACTGCGGTGCGCGCTTTTCCAGGAAGGCGTTGACACCCTCGCCCTGGTCGGCGCGGTCGAACAGGTCGACGAAGGCCTCGCGCTCGGCGACCAGGGCCGAAGCGTGGCTGATGCCACTGCGGGTGGCCTGGACCAGCGTCTTGCAGGCCGCCACGCTGGACGGGCTCTGCTTGCCGGCCTTGTTCGCCCACTCGAGGGCCAGCGCCTTGGCTTCGCCCTTGCCAACTTTTTCTTCTGCCAGACCGATTCGCACTGCGGTATCGGCGTCGATGCGTTCGCCCAGCAGGATCATCCGCTTGGCCCAGCCCTCGCCGACCAGGCGGGGCAGGTTCTGGGTGCCGCCGGCGCACGGCAGCAGGCCGACGGTGGCCTCGGGCAGCGCGACCTGGGCGTGTTCTTCGATGATGCGCAGGTCGCAGGCCAGTGCGCATTCCAGCCCGCCACCCATGGCGTAGCCGTTGATGGCGGCAATCGAAACGCCGCGGAAACCGGACAGTGCTTCAAACGCTTCACCGAAGCGACGCGCAGCCTCACGGGCCAGCGCCTTGTCGCCGGAGGCGAACTGCTTGAGATCGGCGCCGGCGGAGAAGAACTTCTCGCCGCCACCGGTGATCACCAGTGCGTAGATGCTGGTGTCAGCATTGAGCGCACCGATCAGATCGCGCAGCGCCGACAGGCTGTGCACGGTCCACGTATGCGCCGGAGGGTTGTCCAGGGTCACCACGGCGGTGTGGCCGTCGGCCTCGACCTTCAGGCCCACGTGTTCCTGCTTGCGCCAATCCATCATCGCAGTTCCTCATCGGTGTTGAGCAAGTGGCGGGCCACGATCACACGCATGATCTCGTTGGTGCCCTCCAGGATCTGATGAACGCGGCTGTCGCGCAGCAGGCGTTCGATCGGGTATTCACGAATATAGCCGTAGCCACCGTGGATCTGCAGCGCGTCATTGCAGACCTGGAAGCCGGCGTCGGTGGCGAAGCGCTTGGCCATCGCGCACCACACGTTGGCATCGCTGGCACCGGCGTCGAGCTTGCGCGCGGCGGTGTGCACCATCTGCCGCGCGGCCACCAGCTGGGTGACCATGTCGGCCAGCTTGAACTGCAGCGCCTGGAAATCGGCCAGCGGCTTGCCGAACTGGCGGCGCTCGCCCATGTAGCGGCGCGCGGCATCCAGCGCGCCCTGCGCGGCGCCCAGCGAGCAGGCGGCGATGTTGATGCGGCCGCCGTCCAGGCCCTTCATGGCCAGCTTGAAGCCACTGCCCTCTTCGCCCAGCAGGTTGCCCACGGGCACGCGCACGTTTTCGAACGTGATGCCACGGGTGGGCTGGCTGTTCCAACCCATCTTCTCTTCCTTGCGGCCGTAGCTGATGCCGGCCAAGTCGGCCGGCACGGCCAGCGCGCTGATACCACTGGCGCCGGGACCACCGGTACGCGCCATCACCACCAGCAGCTCGGTGGCCCCGGCGCCGGAGATGAACGCCTTGGCGCCATTGAGCACGTAATGGTCGCCATCACGCACGGCACTGGTCTTCAGCGAGGCCGCGTCCGACCCGGCGCCCGGTTCGGTCAGGCAGTACGAGGCCAGCTTGCTGCCCGAAGACAGCGCCTGGCCCCACTCGGAGCGCAGTGCTTCCTGGCCCCAGCTGCTGACCATCCAGGAGGCCATGTTGTGGATGCTGATATAGGCCGCCGTGGACGGATCCACATTGGCGAGCTCCTCGATGACGACGGCGGCGTCCAGACGGCTCAGGCCGCTTCCACCGACTTCAGGATCCATGTACAAGCCACAGAACCCGAGTTCCCCTGCCTTGGCGATCGCCTCGCGCGGAAAGATGCCCTCCGCATCCCATCGCGCGGCGTGCGGCGCCAGTTCGGCCTGGGCGAAATCACGCGCGGCTTCTCTATAGGCCTGCTGCGCTTCTTCGAGTTCCGTCGTCATCGAGTTGCTCATGAACACTCCGTGCCTTGCAGGCGCTTACTTCAGGCTGATGGTGGTGTTGACGCCGTGACCCAGGGTCTCGTCGTCGAACCAGCGCGCGGTGATGGTCTTGGTCTGGGTGTAGAACATCACCACCTGCTTGCCATACGGGCCCAGGTCGCCGAGCTTGGACGCACGCGAACCGGTGAACGAGAACAGCGGCACCGGCACCGGGATCGGCACGTTGATGCCCACCTGGCCGACGTCGATTTCTTCCTGGAAGCGACGGGCCGCCGCGCCGGACTGGGTGAACAGCGCGGTGCCGTTGCCGTTGGGGTTGCTGTTGATCAGCTCGATGGCGTCATCCAGCGTTTCCGCTTCCAGGATGACCAGCACCGGCCCGAAGATTTCTTCGTCGTACACGCGCATGCCCGGCTTGACGCCGTCGAAGATGGTCGGGCCCACGAAGTTGCCCTTCTCGAAACCGTCCACCTGCGGGTTGCGGCCGTCGAGCACCAGCTTGGCGCCCTGCTCCACCCCCGAGGCGATCAGCGCTTCGACGCGCTCGCGGGCGGCGCAGGAAATCACCGGGCCCACATCGGTACCGGCCACGCTGCCGGCGCTGACCTTGAGGGTCTTGGCCTTGGCCACCAGGTCCGGCACCCACTCGCGCGCTTCACCGACCAGCACCAGGGTGGAGGCGGCCATGCAGCGCTGCCCGGCCGCGCCGAAGGCGGCACCGACCATGGCGTTGAGGCTCTGTTCCTTGTTGGCGTCCGGCAGCACCACGGCGTGGTTCTTCGCGCCCATCATGCACTGCACGCGCTTGCCGGCCAGCGAGGCGCGGTTGTACACGTGGGTGCCGACGCGGGTGGAGCCCACGAAGGAAACGGCCTTGATATCCGGGTGGTCGCAGATCGCGTTGACCACTTCTTCGCCACCGTGCACGACGTTGAGCACGCCCTTGGGGATGCCCGCTTCCAGCGCCAGTTCGACCAGGCGCATGGTCACCATCGGGTCCTGTTCGGACGGCTTGAGGATGAAGGTGTTGCCGGTGGCAATGGCCATCGGGAACATCCACAGCGGAATCATCGCCGGGAAGTTGAACGGGGTGATGCCGGCGCAGACGCCCAGCGGCTGCAGCAACGTGTAGGTGTCCACGCCGTTGGCCACGTTGTTGGCCAGCTCCCCCAGCTGCAGGTTGCCGATGGCAGCAGCGTGCTCGACCACTTCCAGGCCGCGGAACACATCGCCTTCGGCGTCCGGCACGGTCTTACCCTGCTCGGCGCTGAGGATGTGCGCCAGTTCGCTCATGTGCTCGCGGATCAGCTGCTGGTACTTCAGGAAGATGCGCGCGCGGGTGCCGATCGGGGTCTTGCGCCAAGTCTTGAAGGCTTCCTTGGCCGAGGCCACGGCGGCGTCCACTTCGCCCGCAGTGGCGAACGGCACCTGGGCCAGGACGTCCTGGGTGGCCGGGTTGACCACGTTCTGCCAGTGCGAGCTGGCCGATTCGACGAACTGGCCATCGATCAACATGCGGATACGGGGCGCTGCAACAGTCATGGCAATACCGGCGGGGTGCGAAAGGTGATTGGCATTATTCACAGGCGACCTATCGATTTCCGGGCTGTCTGCGCTTAATCTGGCCAACGTCCGCTACGATTTCTGTTAATTCTGTGAATAGCCAGCTCCCCCATCGCCAGATCGGCCTGCGCCTGCTCAAGCTGCGCGAGCAGCGCGGCTACAGCCAGGCCGACCTTGCACGGTCCCTGGGGCTGTCGGCCAGCTACCTGAACCAGATAGAGCGCAACAAGCGTCCCCTGACCCCGGCCGTGCAGGCCAAGCTGCGCGAGGTGTTGGGCGACGTTACCGACCTGTTCGACGTCGATGAGCCCGGCGCGCTGCAGGAGGCACTGGGCGAGACCCTGCGCGACCTGGGCCTGGATGAGGTCAGCAGCACCGAGCTGCGCGCCATGGCCGGCAACCTGCCGCAGATCAGCCGGGCCCTGCTCGACCTGCACCGGCGCCACCTGCTGCTGCGCGAACACGCCGCCGCGCTGGAGTTCCAGCTGGGCGACCCGCAGGCCGGGCATTCGCTGCCGGCCGGCGACCAGGTGCGGGATTTCTTCAACCGCATGCACAACCACATTCCCGAACTGGACGACCTGGCCGAGCACCTGTTCGGCGAATGGGGGCTGGTGGCCGGGCACGTAGCGCCGCGCCTGCGCCAGCTGCTGGCCGACCGCCACGGCGTGCTGGTGGAAGTGGGGCCGCTGCAGGCCGGGCGCGAGAAGCGCGTGTACGACGGCGGCAGCCGCACGCTGTGGCTGCCCGATTACCTGGAACCGGGCCAGCAGGCGTTCCAGATGGCGGCCGAGCTGGCGTTGCTGGGCTATGCGGCCCAGATCGATGCGGTGATCGCGCGCGCGGGCTTCCGGGAACCGGAGCAGATCGCGCAGGCGCGGATCGGCATGTCCAATTACTTCGCCGGCGCGCTGGTGATGCCGTATGCGCAGTTCCTGCGCGCGGCCGAGCACAGCGCCTACGACATCGATGCGCTGGCGCACCGTTTCGGGGTGGGGTTTGAAGCCGTGTGCCACCGGCTGAGCACCCTGGCCCGGCGCAGTGCGCCGGGGCTGCCGTTCTTCTTCATCCGGGTGGACCGCGCCGGCAACGTGTCCAAGCGGCACTCGGCCACTGATTTCCACTTCTCGCAGGTGGGCGGCTCGTGTCCGCTGTGGATCGTGTACGAGGCCTTCAACCAGCCCGGGCGGGTGCTGACCCAGACCGCACGCATGCCCGACGGGCGCCGCCATTTCTGGCTGGCGCGGCAGGTCAGCAGTGGCCCGATTGGTCATGGCCAGCCGCGCAAGACCTTCGCGGTGGCACTGGGCTGCGACCTGCAGCACGCCGAGCGGCTGATCTACTCGCGCGGGCTGGATATCCAGAGCCCGGGCAACTCGGTGTCCATCGGCCCGGGCTGCCGCGTGTGCCCGCGCGAGGACTGCATGCAGCGCGCGTTCGCGCAGCTGCCGGGGCGCGCGTAGGGGGCTGGCGTGCGTGCGCGGCGAGAGCGTACCGACCAACGGTCGGTACCTACCGGGGGTGGCGGAAGTTACGGTTGTTCACGCACACCGGTAGGGCACGACCGTTGGTCGTGCGGCGGCGCGTTCAGTAACTGGGCGTCACCTTCATCTGTGGCAGCGGGCGCGGGGCGCCGTCGGTGAGGTCCGGGCCGAGGTCTTCCCAGGTCTGGCCCTGTTCGACCATCAAGCGCCACAGCTGCTGCGACTCGCGGCGCTTCTCTTCCGAACTGAACCGGTAGGAGGGCGGCGGTGGCGCCCCCTGCGCCACCGATTCGTAGGCGTCCTGCCAGGCGCTCACGCGCTGCGCGGGGTCATCGGTACGCGCCACCTCCACCGTGTAGCGCTGATACGCCGACGCCAGGTTCCGCCAGCGGATCCAATAATGATTGGCGAACGAGAAATCACAGAAGCGCTCGCCCGCCACACTGCCCTTGGCGGCAATGCGGCTGAGCACCGCTTGCGGCATGTCCAGGTTCATGCCGCCTTCGTCGCCCTGCAGGGTGACGTGCACGATGCGGTCGCGGTAGCCCGGTGCGCGTGCCTGCAGCACGTCGCGCCAGTTCTGCATGGTGGAGACGATGGAGAACAGGAAGCCCGACATCTCCGCCGCCGCCAGCGGCCGCGCGATGGACTGGTAGCTGCGCTGCCAGCCATGCCGGTTTTCGGTGGGCAGGAACACGGCGGCGTTGATCGCGTCGGGCGAGTCTGGCGCGGCGCGCAGTGGTTCGGCGGTGTGCGGGTACACCAGGTTGATGCCGAAGGTGGGCCAGCGCGGCAGCGCGGCGTCGAATAGATGGATGGGGAAGTTGCTGCTGATGCCGCCGTCGGAGAACCAGCACACCCGGAACGCGGTGATCGCCGGGCCGGTGCCGTGGCCACCACTGGTCAAGCCTTCGGTGCTGTCGGCCACGTTGCGGTCGCCGTGCGCGGGCGCGGCATCGGCCATGGGTTCGCAGCGGCGCTCGCGGCGGGCCGGCTCATGCAGGGGCACCGCGCTGATCAGCAGCGGAAAGCTCAGGCTCATGCGCGTGGCCACCAGTACCGGCAGCTGCTCGCCTTCGGGCAGGCGGTAGTAGTCCACGCCGTCCACGTGATGCGGCGCGCCCGCGCGGGCGAGCAGCCACGCCATCACGCTGGCCGGGAACAGCTGCTCGAACTCATCGCGCCGGAACCAGAACTGCGAGGCGCCGAACGGCAGCGTGCGCGGCTCGGTATGCGATACACAGGTGGTGATCATCTGCAGGCTGACCGCGTGCGCGCCCTCCGGCTCGCCGCTGTAACGCGGGGCGTCATGCAGGTCGGCAAAGGTCAACGGCTGGTCCAGCGGCTTGCCGGCCAGGGCCTGCAGCTGGGTGTGCAGCCAGTCGGTCAGCGCAGGTTTGTCGGCGCCGCTCTGGGTGGCGCCCGAACACAGGCCCAGCAGGTTGCGCCGCGCTACCCGCGCCACCCGCAGCGCGGACGCCAGTACCCCCGCCCCATAAGCGCACAGCAGCGACGGCAGCAGCGTGGCCCACATGCCCTCCACCCCTGCGGCCAGCCAGCCGATGCCCAGCAGCGCCACCAGCGCGGCCAGCAGTTCCAGCGGGGCGATGGCGAACACCGCCGCCAGCAGGCACAGGATCTTGCGCGGCAGGCCCGCCTTGCCGGTGAGCATCACCAGCAGCCGGTAAGCGGTACGCGCGCCGTACGCCGGCTGGAACAGGCTGTAGATGAAGCCGCGCCGCGACAACTGGGTGGACACATCGGCCAGCCCGGCAAAGCCCGCCTGCGGGCCCATCGGTTCACCGGCCCGGCAGCGCCGGTCGCCCAGCGCCGCGGCAGCGGCCACGGCAGCGGCGATCGCCCCGGCCGAGGTGCCGCCGATGTTCTTGAAGCGGTACTCGCGGGCCAGCGACAGCACCGCATTGGGGTACACGATGCCGCTGGTGATGCCGCCCTTCATGACCAGATCGCAGTACTTGTCCGCCATGTCGCCGCCCTCTGTCCGCCTTGGGTTCCAGTATCCCCCAAGGCCTTCTCAGGGCCTGAGAACCGCGCCCCAGTTATGGTTTCGGGCGGTTGGTCGCGGCTGACTGGGGTACCCGGCGCACCTGCGACAGGTCATAGCCCAGCGCGGCAATCCGGGTCATGGCCGCCTGGTAGTCCTGCTCGGAGATCTGCGGGGTGCGCGCCATCAGCCACATGTAGTCGCGCTTGCTGCGGCCGACGATGGTCTGCTGGTAGTCATCGTCAAGGTACACGATCACGTACTCGGCCTTGATCGGCCAAACGAACTGCATGCCCCACTCGGCACCGTTGGTGCCTTCCTTGACCGTGCCGATCGGATGCATGGTCTTCACCGGCGCATCGAAGCTGCCCTTGCGGTAGGTGAAGGTGGTCTGGATGCGGCCGTCCGGGCGAAGCGCGTAGGACTCCACCGCATCGAACGCTTCGCGCTCGGGCCGGCTGGGGATGTGGGCAATCACATACCAGTCGCCCATGAAGCGCGGCACGTCCACGTGGGCCACCGGCGGAATGGGACGGGTATTGCCACCGCAGCCGCCCAGCAACATGCCGGCGGCGAGGAGGGGGAGCAGTGGGCGGAGCTTCATGGCGTTTTCCTCATGAGGGGTCAGGCGCGGTCGAACAGGTAGTGGGCCACCATCCACTGCTGGCCCTTCTGGTAGCCGAACAGCTCGGCGCAGGCCATCCAGAACATGCGCCAGCGCTGGAACCACAGTGCGGCGGCGGCCTCGCCGTAGCCCTGGCGCAGCACCGCCATCACGGCGTCGCGGTGCTGGTCCTGGCGCTCCAGCCAGTGGTTGGCGGTACGTTCGTAGTGGGTGCCATCCAGCAGCCAGCGCTGCTGCAGCTGCATGTACTGGGGGAAGTGCAGCAGGGTGTCGGCGGCGGGCATCAGCCCCCCGGTGAAGAAGTGCCGCCCCATCCAGTTGTCATCGCCTTCGGTCTCGAACGGGTACATCAGCGTGCGGTGCACGAAGATGTGCACGAACAGCTTGCCGTTCGGGCGCAGCCACTGGTGGATGCGCTGCAGCAGCCGGGCGTAGTTGCGCACGTGTTCGAACATCTCCACCGACACGCAGCGGTCGAAGCTGCCCGGTTCCAGGATCAACTCGTTCACATCGCGGGTCAGCACCGTCACGTTGGTGAGACCACGTATGCGGCACTGGCCCAGGATGTACTCGCGCTGGCTGTTGGAATTGGATACGGCGGTGATGCGCGAGGCGGGATAGCGCTCGGCCATCCACAACGTCAGCGAGCCCCAGCCGCAGCCCAGCTCCAGGACGTCCTGGCCGTCGGCCAGCTCGGCGCGTTCGCCGTACAGGGCCAGCATCGCCTCTTCGGCCTGATCGAGCGTTTCCGTGCCGGTGGGGTAGTAGCAGCTGCTGTACTTGAGCCGTGCACCCAGGCAATCCTGGAAGAACGCGGCGGGCACTTCGTAGTGCTGGCGGTTGGCCGCATCCACGTGCAGCGCCAACGGGCTGCGCGACAGCGACACGATGCGCGCGGAAAAGCGCTGCGCCTGCTCTTCCACGGTACCTGCGCTTTCCTCGCGCAGGCGCGCCTCGCACTGGCGGCGGATGCCCAGCCGCAGCAGCGCATCGGGCAGCAGGCCGCGTTCGGCCAGGCCGGTCAGGCCGGGCGCGTAGTCGGGCAGCGGCAGCGATTCTCGGGCGACATTCACGGTGAAGACTCCTTGCGGGGCGAAGCAGTGCGGGAGGGGAACCACGGAAACAGCATCGGCGTGCTGCGCTGGTAGTCGCGGTAATCGTCACCCCGGGTGCGCAGCGCCTGCGCCTCGGTGAATGGAATGCCGCTCACCCAGCGCAGGAACACGTACATCACCACGGGTCCGGACCAGGCCAACCACCACAGCGGCGAGTGCACGGCCAGCAGCACGTAGGTGAACCAGTGCAGCCATTCGAAGAAGTAGTTTGGGTGGCGCGAGTAGCGCCACAGGCCGCTGCGGCAGGTCTTGCCCTTGTTGGCCGGGTCGGCGCGGAAGCGTGCCAGCTGGCGGTCGGCCAGCGATTCGCCGCCCACGCTGAGCAGCCACATCGCAATGGCGGCGATGATCCAGCCCATCGGCAGCCCGGCGCTCTGCGACACCGCCACGAATGGCAATGCGAACAGCACGATCAGCAACGCCTGGAACTGGAAGAAGCCGAAGATCTTGCCCTGGTGGCCGTTCCAGTGCCTGCGCAGGTGCTGGTACCGGCCATCCTCGTCTTCGCTGCGCACGCGCTTCCACAGGTGCAGGGCCAGCCGCGATCCCCACAGCCCGCCCAGCACCGCCAACGCGATGCGCGGCGCCGTTGCGCCATCGCCCAGCCACGCCAGCAGCAGTGCCGAGGCGCCCACGCCCTTGGCCCACAGCACATCCACCACCCCGATGTTCTGGTGGCGGCGCTGCCACCACCAGCCCCAGCACATGATCAGTGCGGCATACAGCCAGACCCATCCGAGATTCATCATGCATGCGCTCCATTGGTGTTCGTAGCCGCTGGCGCCGTCCCGCGCTGCCAGTGCCGCGCGCAGAGGGCCAGCAGGGGCAGTGCGATGGCCCAGCCCAGGGCAAGAACGGTCACGCCCTGCCAGGACGGTGACGGGAACGCCACAGCCGACCAGCCGCGCGCGGCGGAGAGATACGCCAGCGGCGCGATCAGGCCGAGCAGCCCGGCAAGCCAAAGCCGCCGCTGCAGCACCTTCAGGGAAACCGTAAGCGTCATCGCGAATGCGGCCCACAGGGCGAGTATCCACACCGGCGCCAGCCACGCATTGGGCCAGGCAGCGGCGTAGACCACCTGCCCGCTTGCACCCGCGAGACCATCCACGACCAGCCCGCACAACACGGCCACGCCAAGCAGCCTGACGTCGACGCCGGGCTGCGCGGACATGGCGAGCTGGCTGGCCACATAGCCAGCCGCGGCCAACAACGCCGGCCAGCGCAGCCCCTGCCCCGCGCCGACCACCGCGCACAGCCAGACCAGCTGGTTGCCGATGACGTTGGCCCAGAAGTGGCGCATCTCAGTGGGTGCCCTCGATCGGTGCCGGCCGGTACCCGGGGCGCGCCAGCAGCAGCTGCGACACGCCGATGGAGCGTTCCAGGAAGCCGCCCTCGCAGTAGGCGAGGTAGAACTCCCACAGGCGGATGAAGCGCTCATCGAAGCCCTGCGCGCGCACCGCCGGCAGCTGCGACAGGAAACGGCGGCGCCAGGCACGCAGGGTGAGCGCGTAGGACTGGCCGAAATCGTATTGACCGATCAGCTGCAGGTCACTGCTGCGGGTCTTGGCGGCCATGATCGCGTGCAGCGAAGGAATGAAGCTGCCGGGAAACACGAAGCGCTTGATGTAGTCCACGCTGCGCCGCGCCTGCTCGTAGCGTTCGTCTTCGATGGTGATGGCCTGCAGCAGCGCCAGGCCTTCCGGCTTGACCAGCCGGGTGAGCGTGGCGAAGTAGGTATCGAGGTACTGCGCGCCGATCGCCTCGATCATCTCGATGGAGACCAGCTTGTCGTACTGGCCCTCCAGGTCACGGTAGTCCTTCAGCAGCACCGTCACCTTGTCCTGCAGCCCCGCGCTGGCCACCCGCTCGGTGGCCAGCGCGTACTGCTCCCTGGAGATGGTGGTGGTGGTGACGTGGCAGCCGTGGTGAAGCGCGGCGTACACCGCAAATCCCCCCCAGCCGGTGCCGATCTCGACCACGCGGTCGCCCGCTTTGAGCTGCAGCTGCTCGCAGATCCGCGCCAGCTTGCGCTGCGAGGCCACTTCCAGCGTGTCGCCGGGCTCGGCGTAGAGTGCCGAGGAGTACATCAGGTCGCGGGACAGGAACAGCGAAAAGAACGCATTGCCCAGGTCGTAGTGGGCGGCGATGTTGCGGCGGCTGCCTTCGCGGGTGTTGCGGCGCAGCCAGTTCCAGCCCTGCAGCAGCCAGCCGCCCAGCCGCGCCGGGCCGCGCTCCATGCCATCGAGCAGCGCGCGGTTGCGCACCAGCAGCTGCACCAGTCCCACCAGGTTGTCGCAGCGCCACTCGCCGCGGATGTAGGCCTCGCCGGCACCGACGCTGCCCTGCGCGCCGACCGCACGGTAGAAAGCCGGATTGTCGACCCACACCGTCACCTGTAGCGGTGCAGCGGCGTCACCGATGGAGACATCGCCCAGCGCATCGCGCAGCTGCAGCCTGCCACCCTGCAGCGGGGCCAGCTGGACCAGCAGGCGGCGGCGCAGGAACGCTTCCAGCGTGCTGGGCTCAGGCAGGGCAAGCGGTCGGGTCATGTCGTTCATGGGTGCTTTCCAGCAATGGAAGGGTGGTCGTGGACGGGCGTGCGCTTGAGCCACAGCCGCAGCGCCTGCCAGTGGATGGCGGCCACCACCTGCACCGTCATCAGCGGGTGGCGCAGCAGCACGCGGGCCAGGCCTGGGCCGGTGAGGGGATGGCGCTGCAGGGCCAGGTCGGCGTCGAACTGGCGCTCGCCGTTGCGCCACACCTGCATGTGCACGTGCAGGTCATCGCCCGGCGCGGTGAAGCGCCAGCGGTACTCGCAGTCCATCGGCAGGAACGGAGAGACGTGGAACTGCTTGTCGAAGGTCCAGGCCAGCGCGCGGCCGTGCGCGTCGGCGTGCGCCACGGGCAGCACGTAGGCGTGGCGTTCCTGCCACGGCGTGTTGGTGATTTCGGCCACGATGCAGTCCAGCGTGGTGCCATCGGCGGCGTAGCAGTAGTAGAAGCTGACCGGGTTGAAGATGTGCCCGGCATGGCGCAGGTGGGCGAGCATGCGCACGGGACCCGGCGGTGCATGGCCCAGCGCCCGGGTGATTCGTCCGCGCACGGCATCGGCCAGCGGCTGGTCCGGGTCGCCCAGGTAATCGCTGCGCCGGAACTCGGCCAGGTTGCGGCGGTTCACCGACCAGAACCAGCGCCCGTCGAACAGGCGGTCCAGCTCGTCCAGGTCGATCAGCAGCTGCGCGATGGGATAGTCGAACGCGTGCGGCTGCGGCGCATGCCGGCGGTGCTGCATCCTGCCGCGATAGATCGCACTGGCCGTCATGCCGGTACGCCCTGCGACAACGGCCAGTACGCCTCGGCATCCAGCGATTGCAGCGCCTCCACCACCCGGCGCGCACTGCGGATGCCATCTTCATGGAAGCCCCAGCCCCAGTAAGCGCCGGCAAACCAGGTGCGGCGCCGCCCCTGCACTTCGGCCCAGCGCCCTTGTGCACGCACCATGGCGTGGTCGTGCACGGGGTGGGCGTACTGCATCCGACGCAGGATCTTCTCCGGCGCAATCGCGTCGGTACGGTTGAGCGTCACCACCAGCGGCGTGGGCGTATCGATGCCCTGCAGCAGGTTCATGCAGTAGCTGACCGTGCACGGTGCCAACGGGTCGCGCGGCACGTGTGCGTTCCACGCCGCCCAGGCCTTGCGGTTGCGTGGCAGCAGGTTGGCATCGGTATGCAGCACCACCTCGTTGGGCTGGTAACGGATCGCGCCGAGCACGCTGCGTTCGGTGGCATCGGCATCGGACAGCAGTGCCAGCGCCTGGTCGCTGTGGCAGGCCAGCACCATCTGGTCGAAGCCTTCCAGCCCATCGGCGGTGAGCACGCGCACCCCGTGCTCCTGCCGCTCCACGCCCAGCACACGGCATTCCAGCCGCTCGCGTACCCGCCAGCGCCGCCGCATCGCGTCCACATAACGCGCCGAACCGCCCTGCACCACCCGCCACGCCGGGCGGCCGGTCATCTGCAGCATCTGGTGGTTGGCCATGAACTGCACCAGGTAGCGCGCCGGGAAGTCGGCCAAGGCCTGGACCGGCGATGACCACAGCGCAGAGGCCATCGGCAGCAGGTGCTCCTGGACGAAGGCCTCGCCGTAGCGGCCCTGCTTCAGGTAGTCGCCCAGTGACAGGCCCTCTTCCCCGCTGTGCAGCAGCGCCGGCGCCTGGCGATAGAAGCGGCGCAGGTCGCGCAGCATGCCCCAGAAGCGCGGCGAGAGCAGGTTGCGGCGCTGGCAGAACAGGGTATCCAGCGTGGTGGCGTTGTACTCCAGGCCAGTGCGTTCGCTGTGCACCGAAAAACTCATGGTGGTGGGCTGCGACGCCACGTGCAGCTCATCGAACAGCGTGGTCAGCAGCGGGTAGTGCTGCGGGTTGAACACGATGAAGCCGGTGTCCACCGCCTGCGCGCGGCCATCCACCATCACGTTGTGAGTGTGGGTGTGGCCGCCGAGGTAGTCGTTGGCCTCGAACAGCGTCACTTCATGGCGCTGGCTCAGCCACCAGGCGCTGGCCAGTCCCGCGATGCCCGATCCGATCACGGCAATGCGCATGTCAGTGCTCCGCCTTGGCCAGCACCCAGGCCGGCACCGGTTTGAGGTCACGCACCAGGCCCAGCGCGGCCATCGCGCGCAGGCCGTACCAGGTGATGTCCACTTCCCACCAATAGAAGCCCTGGCGCACCGTGCCCGGGAAGAAATGGTGGTTGTTGTGCCAGCCTTCGCCGAAGGTGAGCAGGGCCAGCCACAGGTTGTTGCGGCTGTCATCGCCGGTGTTGAAGCGGCGGCGGCCAAAGCGGTGCGCCAGCGAATTGATCGTCACCGTGGCGTGGAACAGCACCACCGTGGAAATGAAGAAGCCCCACACCAGCATCTGCCCGCCGCTGGTGCCCAGGCCCGGCGCGACGTGTTCCAGCAATGCACCAAGCCCGTACAGCGCAGCGGCCAGTGCCACCGGCACCAGCGTGTCGAAGCGGTCCAGCCAGCGCAGCTCCGGGTACTTCGCCAGGTCCGGAATGCGCGCCCAGTCGGTGCGGAAGCCTTCGGTGGTGAGGAACCAGCCCATGTGGCTCCACCAGAAGCCGTGCACGGTGGGCGAATGCGGGTCCGCAGCGGTTTCGGTGTGGCGGTGGTGGTTGCGGTGGTGCGCGGCCCACCACAGCGGGCCGCGCTGCACGCTGGCCGCGCCGATCAGTGCGAACACGAACTGCACCACGCGCGAGGTGCGGAAGGTGCGGTGCGCGAAGTAGCGGTGGTAGAAGGCGGTAATGGCGAACATGCGCACCGCGTACAGCGCCAGCGCCGCGCCTACCGCCACCCACGACACCCCCACCCAGATCACCGCCAGGCAGGCCAGGTGCATGCCCACGAAGGGAATCGCCCGCAGCCAGTCCACGCGGTTGCCGCTCCCACCGGCGGCCGGCGCGGCGGCGCCGGTGTCGAACCAGCGCAGCACGGTGGCCCAGCGGCCGCGCGGGGCGCGGGCGGGTCGGTCGGGGGTGGAACGGGACAGCATGTCGCGCGTCTCCTGAGCGGTTCATCAGGAGATACGCAGGCTCGCGCCGTTTGGATGCACCCTTCCGAAAAATAATTTCCGGAAGGGGTGGCCGTTACAGGTTGGCGATGTCGCCCTTGGCGATGACCGGACCGGTCGGAATGCCCTGCGGCGCCCCGCTCGACGGTTCCAGCGTGATCGCCAGCACCGATCCGTTCACAAGGACATCACGCAGCGCGTCGGGCACGGCCACGGTGTGGGCACGGTTGATGGACACCAGGCCCAGCGAACGCGGCGTACCGCCGGCCGGAATCAGCCACAGCTCCGGTGCGCGGCCAGCCGCATCGGCCGGTGCGGGGACGGGCACCATCAACACCTTGCCCTGTGCCTTGTCGACCGAGGCCAGCCAGCCGGGCGTGCCATCGTCGTGCAGCAGCGGGGTGACCGGCTTGGTCGCCTGCTCCGGCTCGGCCGGGGTCGGCGCCGGGGTGACGGCCACCGGGGTGGACGGGGCGGTGGGCAGCGGCTGGCGGTTGAACACCGCCACCAGTGCCAGCGCCGCCGCCAGGGCAGTCATGCCCTGCCAGAAGCCGGTGCGCTGCCAGAGCCTGGGCGCGGCGGTCACCGCCGGCCAGCCCAGCTCGCTGCGGATGCGCGGCCACAGGTGCGCCGGCACCGCCTCGCTGCCGAGCTCTTCCAGCAGCGGGGCCAGCCGCACCTGCCACTGCTCGACCAGCCGGGCGAAGCCCGGGTCGGTGGCGATGCGGTGTTCGATCTTGAGGCGCTCGGCGGCGTCGTGCACGCCCAGCACGTATTCGCCGGCCAGGATGTCGGCGCTCGGCGGCTGGCCGTCGTCTTGGATATCGTGAAGGTCGCGGATGTTCATCGTTCGAGGCACACCCGCAGTTGGCCCAGCCCGCGCCGGATCCAGCTCTTCACCGAACCCAGCGGCGAACCGATGCGGCGGGCCAGCTCTTCATAGCTGGCACCGTGCAGGAACGCACTGCGGATCAGCGAGCGGCGGCGCGGTTCCAGGGTATCCAGGCAATCATCCAGACGCTCGCGGTCGGAGGCGTGCTCGGCCGCCTGCGCCGGCTGCGGCGCGAAATCGGGAATCTCTTCGGCCACGGAAAGGTCATCCAGCGGGCGCGGCGGGGCCGAGCGCAGGCGGTCGATCGCGCGGTTGCGCGCCATCATCGAGAGCCAGGTCATGGCCGAGGCCCGCGTGGCATCGAACTGGGTGGCCTTGCGCCAGACCGTGGTGAAGACATCCTGCAGGACCTCTTCGGCATCGCGGCGGTCGCGCAGGGTGTGCAGGCAGATCGCGAACAGCCGACCCGAGGCCAGCTGGTAGACCGACTCGAACGCCTGGCGGTCGCCCTCGGCCACCTGGACCAGAAGCCGGTCCAGGCGTGTTGATGCGGGGGTATCGGAAGCATCCAGCTCAGGCATCGCGGGCTCGGTGTCGGCAGGTAGCAAGCCTGCATGGTCGTTGCTCCTGAGGACGGCTGCAAGAGGGTATTCATGAGTCGCATGTCTTCACCAACGCTTGCCCCCGCGCCGTGGCAAGCTCGGCCGCGCCAGCGGCTACGGGCGGCGAGGGGAACTCCACGCGCACCTGCGGGTAGCGCCCCTTGTGGTCGCGTACGTTGCCGGTTCCGGTGAACTGCAGCAGGCGCTGGTCGGCGCTGGCATAGATGAGGGTTACCGCCGGCACGGCGAAGCCGAACCAGGCATCGAGTTTCATCTGCAGCTGCTGCGCCGGCTGGCCTTTCCAGGTGAGCGCCCGGGTGCGTTGCAGCTTCAACGGCACCAGTCGCTGGCGGCTGGGCAGCAGGAACTGAAACGCCACCGGCTGCCCTTCGAGCAGAGCTGCCCAATGCCTGCGCACGGCCGCATCGAAACCGGCATCGACCACCGCGCCCGCGGGCACCTCCAACGCGCGGCTGACCGGGGTTGCATCCGAAGTGGCCCGCACATAGACCGTGCGAGCTGCGCCATTGCCGCGCACGCCTTCCTGGTAGCCGTCGCGGCCGTCTTCCAGCGCGAAATCCGGCGTCTGCGGGCTGCCCTGCGGCGTCATCCACTTGCGCGCGAAGGGGCGGCCGTCCGCGCAGCGGTACAGCACCAGCCGTGACTGCGCCTGCTGGGATCCCTGCAGCCAATGGGTTTCGCGGTACAGCAGGGTGTCGCCGTTTGCCGCGTAGGCACGACCTTCCTGGCGCTGGACGGTCTGGGCAGAGGCCAGCGCGGGGCATAGCAGGAGAAGCGACACAGAGAGAGAAGGGTGCGCGCGCATGCCGGGCTCCACGGAAGTTGTGGAGAGATACGCGGGAAGTCGAGGTACGGATGCAGGGGCGTGGCTGAACCTGCAGAAGGGTTACGACATAGCCAAGGCGCGAGATGGACTGGCCGAAGTGCTGACCAGCATCGAGCCGTACCGGCTTGCCTCCTGAAGGGGCTCGCCTCTCAGAACGACGATAGCGATAATATTATGGCATTATTTGGCTAGTTTAGCCATAATACTTCTACATTTGGCGTTTTTCGATCAGGTTGGGCTTGCAAATGATCCATCCTTGTTCATAGTGCTAATATTGTGGCTCTTTTCATTCAAAAACGCAGGAATAATAGCGCCATGGCGAAGAAGACCGCTCCACTCCTGCCCTCGACGGAAATGCTCCTCGCCGAGTTTGGGGAGCGACTCAAGCTTGCACGTCTGCGGCGCAAGATCACGGCCAAACAGTTGGCAGAGCGCTCAGGAATGTCGCCGATGACGCTGCGGTCGCTTGAGTCCGGGGCAGCGGGAGTGACCATGGGTGCTTATCTTTCGGTGATGCAGGTGCTTGGCATTGAACGAGACCTCGCGTTGCTCGCCGCCGACGATGAGTTGGGTCGTCGGCTTCAGGACTCACGCCTTGTAACAGGCAGCGTTCGTGAACAGGCGCTGCCCAAGGCCACCAGGTTCCCAAAAGCCAAGCCGCCGACTCAGAAGGCCGGAAGAGCCATGATGGCCAAGCAAGGTGAAGCGCCTCGCAAGGGCGAGTACGTAACCCCGACAACTGGATCTGCCAAGCCAGTTGCAATGACGTCTGCAGGTCTTGCCTCACTCTTGAAGCCCTCCAGCAAGAAGCGCGACCAAGGCAATACGAAATGACGATGATCGCGGTGTATGCGGATTGGGAAGGCTTGCAGCAACCTCGCCGGCTGGGCTATCTGAACTCCCGCAGGACGCGAGCTCACGAGACGTTCGAGTTTCAGTACGACCCTGCGGCATTAGCCGACCCTGTCATAGGTCGAGTCGCACTCGACCGGAAAATTTCCCTTTTCGAGGGTCCCCAGTATCCGCCTGCACCCCATGACCGGTTCGGCGTGTTTTCCGATTCCAGCCCCGATCGCTGGGGTCGCCTTCTTATGGATCGCCGCCTTGAACGTGAGATCCGTGCCGGCGCCCGGCCGGCCGGAACGCGACTGTTCGAGACGGATTACCTTCTTGGCGTACACGACCTCTATCGCGTGGGCGCGCTGCGCTACAAGCAGGAGGACCGCGGAGAGTTCCTGGATGATTCCATCGGACTCGCGGCCCCGCCCTTTGCGCAGATTCGTGCCTTGGAGCAAGCGAGTCGCGCGCTGGAGGATGATCAGGACAACGTGTCCCAGCAAGGCCAGCAGTGGTTGAGGATGCTTATCGTGCCGGGCGGTTCGCTGGGCGGTGCCAGGCCCAAGGCGAGCGTTGCCGACGAACAGGGACGCCTCTACATCGCCAAGTTTCCGAGTTCGCGTGATGACTACGACGTCGGCGGCTGGGAAATGGTCGTCAACGCGCTTGCCGTTGGCTGTGGCCTCAATGTAGCCACCGCCCAAGCGCGAAAATTCGCCAGTGACCATCACTGCTTCATGGTTCGAAGGTTTGATCGCACCGATGAAGGGAAGCGCCTGCACTTTGCCTCAGCCATGACCATGACGGGCCATGTAGATGGCGATGACGCCTCCACGGGCGTGAGTTATCTGGAACTGGCCGAGGTGTTGATCAGGCATGGCTCCCAAACGAATGCGGATCTCCGGGAGCTATGGTCGAGAATCGTCTTCAATATCCTTGTCTCCAACACCGATGATCACCTGAGAAACCACGGCTTCATCCTGGTGCCGGGATCGGGATGGCGCCTCTCGGAAGCGTATGACATGAACCCGGTGCCGGTTGCAGACGGCCTGAAGTTAAACATCACCGAGGCAGACAACACTCTGGACCTGGAGCTCGCGCGCGAAGTCGCCGCGTACTGCCGGGTGGGCCTGGATGAGGGCGATGAAATCATCGAGGAGTTTCAGGGGATTGTCCGCCAGTGGCGGACGCTGGCCATGCAACTTGGGCTTTCCGCGCGCGAGCAGGATCGGATGGCCGACGCTTTTCGTCTCGCTGGCTCATAAGCGAAGCCGATATAAGACCTGCCCTCCCCTTGACCGCCGCCCCAACTCGGCTTACCTTGTGCTGGCCGAAGGTATCCATCTCTTCATGCAGATGAAGGGATGGGTTTAAACGGGAATCCGGTGAAGGTGCCTTGCGCACCCATTCCGGAGCTGCCCCGCAGCGGTGAGTGGAAACGAAACCTGCCAACAGCACTGGGCTTGGCGCCTGGGAAGCGGCAGGAAGTAGGTGGGCCCCGTGCCCGTGTCCATCAGCCCGAATACCGGCCCCGGCCGGAGGACACGACCGTCCTCTGATTCGACCTGGAACGTCCGCGGGGAGGTTGCCGGGGCCTGCCGCCATGCGTTCTGCGTGGCGCTGCCCCCGTGCGTCCGCTTCACGGCATCCGGTTCGCCCGCGGGGGCGAAGGTCGCTGGCGGGGCGGACACGGCAGCAATGGCGTGGGTGCCGCGCAGTTCCTTCGTTCCTCAATGCCGCTACTGCAATGAGGACACGTTCCATGACCACTGTTACCAACCTGGGTTTCCCCCGCATAGGCGCCAAACGCGAGCTCAAGCGCGCGCTGGAAGCGTACTGGTCCGGCCAGAGCAGCGCCGAAGCGCTGCAGGACACCGCCACCGCCCTGCGCACCACGCATTGGCAGCTGCAGCGCGATGCCGGGGTGGATGTGCCGCCCAGCAACGACTTCAGCCTGTACGACCAGGTGCTGGATGCCGCCTTCCTGTTCGATGCCATTCCCGCCCGCTACCGCGCGCTGGCCGATGCCGATCCGCTGGCCGGCTATTTCGCGATGGCGCGCGGACTGCAGCGCGATGGCTTCGACCTGCACGCGCTGGAAATGACCAAATGGTTCGACACCAACTACCACTACCTGGTGCCCGAACTGCAGGCCGGCCAGGGCTTCGCGCTGCGCGGCGACAAGCCGCTGGCCGAGTACCGCCAGGCCAAGGCACTGGGTATCGAAACCCGCCCGGTGCTGATCGGGCCGTTGACCTTCCTGCTGCTGTCCAAGACCACCGACGGCACCCCCGCGCTGGACCTGCTGGATGCGCTGCTGCCGGTGTACGTGCAGCTGCTGGGCCAGCTGCAGGCCGCCGGCGCGCAGTGGGTGCAGCTGGATGAGCCGGCGCTGGTGCAGGACCTCAGCCCGGAGGCGCGCGCCGCCTTTGAACACGCCTATGCGGTGCTGGCCACCGCCGCCCGCCCCAAGGTGCTGGTGGCCACCTACTTCGGTGCATTGGACGACAACCTGGAACTGGCGGCCTCGCTGCCGGTGGATGGCCTGCACGTGGACCTGGTGCGCGCACCGGAACAGCTGGATGCGGTGATCAAGGCCCTGCCCGCCGGCCGCGTGCTCTCGGCCGGCCTGGTCAACGGCCGCAACATCTGGCGTACCCACCTGGACAACGCACTGGTGCTGGCCCGCTACGCACACGGCCAGCTGGGCAGCGATTTCCTGTGGCTGTCACCGTCGTGTTCGCTGCTGCACAGCCCGGTGGACCTGGCGCATGAGAAGAAGCTGGACGATGAACTGCGTGGCTGGCTGGCGTTCTCGAAGCAGAAGCTGGAAGAGCTGCGCGTGCTGGCCGATGCCATCGACGCGCCGGCCCGCGCCGAAGCCGCGCTTGAGCTCTCGCGCGAGCGCATCGCCTCCCGCAAGCGCTCGCCGCGCGTGCACAACCCCGCCGTGGCCGCGCGCCTGGCCGCACTGACCCCGGCCGATGCACAGCGCCACAGCCGCTACCCACAGCGCCACCTGGCCCAAGCCGCCGCACTGAAGCTGCCACGCTTCCCCACCACCACCATTGGTTCGTTCCCGCAGACGCTGGAAGTGCGCGAAGCCCGCGCCCGCAACAAGTCCGGCACCCTGCGCGACGCCGACTACGATGCGTTCCTGGCCAGCCAGACCGAGCACTGCGTGCGCATCCAGGAGCAGATCGGGCTGGACGTGCTGGTGCACGGGGAGTTCGAGCGCAACGACATGGTGGAGTACTTCGGCGAGCAGCTGGAGGGCTTTGCCTTCACCAAGAACGGCTGGGTGCAGAGCTACGGCTCGCGCTGCGTGAAGCCGCCGGTGATCTACGGCGACGTGACCCGCCCACAGCCGATGACGGTGCGCTGGTCGCAGTACGCACAATCGCTCACCGACCGCCCCATGAAGGGCATGCTGACCGGCCCGGTAACGGTGCTGCAGTGGTCGTTCGTGCGCGATGACCAGGCCCGCGCCGATACCTGCCGGCAGATCGCGCTCGCGCTGCGCGATGAAGTGCTGGACCTGGAGGCGGCCGGCATCGGCGTGATCCAGATCGACGAACCGGCCATCCGCGAAGGCCTGCCGCTGCGCCGCGCGCAGTGGCGCGAGTATCTGGACTGGGCAGTGGAAGCGTTCCGGATCAGCGCCAGCGGCGTGCGCGATGCCACCCAGATCCACACCCACATGTGCTACTCCGAGTTCAACGACATCATCCACTCGGTGGCGGCAATGGACGCCGATGTGATCTCCATCGAGACCTCGCGCTCGCGCATGGAACTGCTGGATGCCTTCGTGCGCTTCCAATACCCCAACGAAATCGGGCCGGGCGTGTACGACATCCACTCGCCGCGCGTGCCGGACAAGGAGGAGATGCTCTCCCTGCTGCGTAAGGCCGCCGAGGTGCTTCGCCCCGAGCAGATCTGGGTGAACCCGGACTGCGGGCTCAAGACCCGCGGCTGGCCGGAGACGCGGGCCGCGCTGGAAGCGCTGGTAGCGGCGGCGCACCAGCTTCGCGCCGAGACGGCCGACGCCAACGCCGCCTGACCTTTCCACTGTTGCACAAGGACCCCGCTGCCGCCGTTGCCGGCAGCGGGGTCGATGGATTTCCGCATGACCGATTTCATCCGCCCCACCCTCACCCTGCCAGGTGGCCACGACAAGCTGTTGCTGCATTCGTGCTGTGCGCCCTGCTCCGGCGAGGTCATGGAGGCCATCACCGCTTCCGGGATCGACTACACGATCTTCTTCTACAACCCCAACATCCACCCGGCACGCGAGTACGAGCTGCGCAAGCAGGAGAACATCCGCTTCGCCGAGCAGCATGGCGTGCCCTTCATCGACGCGGACTACGACACCGACAACTGGTTCGCCCGCGCCCGTGGCATGGAGAACGAACCCGAGCGCGGCATCCGCTGCACCATGTGCTTCGACATGCGCTTCGTGCGCACCGCGCTGTACGCGCATGAGCATGGCTTTCCGGTGATCAGCAGCTCGCTGGGCATATCGCGCTGGAAGGACATGAACCAGATCAACGACTGCGGCCACCGTGCCGCCGCCCACTACCCCGGCATCCAGTACTGGGACTACAACTGGCGCAAGGGCGGTGGGGCCGCGCGCATGGTGGAGATCAGCAAGCGCGAGCAGTTCTACCAGCAGGAGTACTGCGGCTGCGTGTACTCGCTGCGGGATGCCAATCGGCACCGCCGGGAGAACCAGCGCGAGCGGATCAAGATCGGGCTGTTGTATTACGGCCAGGACAACGACACGCCCAAGGGCGATTGACGTACGCGCGGGGGGCCGCCACGCTGGTTGCCCCTCTTTCGTTGCGCTGGACCTGCCATGACCGCCCTGCCCGCCGATGTGGCCCTGCTGGTAATCGACCTGCAGCCGGACTTCATGCCCGGTGGCGCGCTGGCCTGCGAAGACGGCGATGCGTTGGTGTCGCCAATCGCCGACCTGTTGGCGGAACGCCGCTACCGCACGGTGGTGGCAACCCAGGACTGGCACCCGGCCGACCACGCGTCGTTCGCCAGCCAGCATCCCGGCAAGCTCCCGTTCGAGACCATCCTGCTGCACGCGCAGCCGCAGACCTTATGGCCGAACCACTGTGTGCAGGGCAGCCAGGGCGCCGTGCTGCACCCGGGCGTGGACTGGACCGTCGCCAACCTGATCCTGCGCAAGGGCACCCGCCGTGAGGTGGACTCCTATAGTGCATTCCGGGAGAACCATGGGCCCGACGGCACCCGCCCCGCCACCGGGCTGGCCGGCTGGCTGCACGAGCGTGGCATCCGCGAGGTGCATGTGTGCGGGTTGGCGCGCGATTACTGCGTGCTGTGGAGTGCGCAGGACGCGATGAAGGCAGGGTTCCGGGTGAAGTTCCACTGGGAGCTGACCCGGCCCGTGACGGAAGCCAACGACGGGATGGTGCGAGAGGCGCTGGCCAAGGCCAAGATCGCAGTGATCTAACGCACGGGACTGGCACGCGGCCGAATGGGACGTAGCCGCTGACTCCGCATCCGGTAGGTCACGACCGTTGGTCGTGACGGACCATCAAGTGCGGCGGAGGTCTGCGTATCCGAGTTTAGAGTTCTCGACAAGCGATCAACCGATTGAACTCGGACACCAATCAAAGGAAAGGCCGCGCACCCCAATGGGCTGCGCGGCCTCGATTGCATGCCGCAGCGGGAAGGCAGTGCCCTCCCGCTGCCTGGCATCACAGCGCGATGCGGATGCCCGCGTTGACGCTGTTGTTCTCCACGCCCGACCCCTGCTCGGTGCTGACGCCACCGTACAGGTAGCTCGACGCTCCCAGGCGCACGGTGCCCTGCAGCTGGGCCCGACCGAAGGCCTTGCCCGCCTCGGCGGCAGACAGGTCCACGCGCTCGCCGGCAAGTGCGGTAGTCACCGTGGCCTGGCGGGCCTGGCCGTGGTTGATGCCCGCCTGCAAACCGAACTGCCAGGTCCCGCGCGCCGCCAGCGGATCGTTCAGCAGCGAGCCGACCGACAGGCCGAGCGTGGCGCGGCTACCTTCCGCCTGGAGGCGTGCGACGTCCAGCGCCGCCAGCGAGTCACCCGCTTCGCGGTAGGCATTGCGCTCAACCTTCTGCCAGTTGCCGCGCAGTGAGGGCTGCCAGCTCAGGCCTGCCGCCGTGAAGGGCAGACTGACGCCGGCACTGGCCATGCGGGTAGTACCCGAGGCCTTGCCGGACAGCGGACCATCGGCACCCAGGGCGTCCGGACGCTGGCTTTCCCAGCGATCGGCCGAGTAAGACAGCATGCCGTCCAGCACCACCGCACCTGCCCTGGCGGCGCCATAGGCAAAGAACGCGTTGCTGTCGAGCGTGTTGTCCAGCGGGCTGCGCTCCAGTTCCGACGTCGTGCGACCCAGGCCAGCGCCCCACGCCACGTTGGAGGAGCGGTACACGTCGATACCGGCCGTGGCACGACGCTGGCGGGCATCGAAGCGGTCGGCGCTGGCATCCGCGTCCACCGACAGATCCCCGTAGCCGATGTTGGCCCACAGCAGCTGGTCGATACGCGTGCTGGATGCATCCAGCAGCACACCCTGGCCCAGTCGACCGGTCACGTCGTCGGCCAGTGCGGTCGCATTGGACTGCGCCAGCGCGGCCAGCTTGGCGTGGCTCTCACCGGTCAGGGCGGTCACCAGCACCGGCAGTGCCACCGCATCCTGCTGCCATACCGCGCGCAGCAGATCGGTCTGCTCTGCGGTGGTGGTGCCGGCGTCGCTGGCTTCCACCAAGGCATCCAGTGCAGCGGCAGTAGCCAAGCCGTTGCCGTTGACCTTGCCCACCAGGTCAGCGCTGTAGGCTGTCGGTGTCACGTACAGGTCGATGTCGAAACCGGTGGTGTAGTACACCTGGAAACGCGTGCGGGCGGCCAGGCCCTCGGTCGGCTGCAGGATCCGGTCGAAGGTGCCGGTCACGCCGCCCTCGCCACTCACGATGCGGAACATGTCGCCCACCTTCGGGGTGAAGGTGTTGCCCGCATTGCCACTGATGCCGCGCAGCAGGGGCTGCAGGGTGCCGTTGGCGACGAAGCGACCGGCCGCGCCGGACACCAGCAGGCGCGAGTAGTTGCCCGCGCCGGCGCCGGTGCCGTACCCGTCGATATCGATCTGCAGCGTGGCGTCGTCGGTCAGCGCGACCGTACCCGTCACTGCCAGCGTGCCCGGCGAGTTACCCGGGGCCAGCGTGCCATCGACGCGCATGTTGCCGGCGATGGTGCCCGTGCCACGCACCGTGCCCTCACGTTCCACCTGCACATTGCTCAGCAGTACGCCATTGGCACTGAGGGTGCCTTCGTTGACGCACGTACCATTGGCCAGGACTGCGGTGCCTGCCATGTTGAGGCGACCCGCACCACTCTTGATGAAGCAGCCGGTGCTGCGCGAACCGTCCAGCATGCCGGTCAGCTGCGTCGTGGTTCCCGAGGCCACATCCAGGGTAGCCTCGCCCATCACCAGCAGCGGCTGCGCCACCTGAGTGTCGACCGTCGTGCGCAGGGTCGCGTCATTGATCGCCACGGCGCCGGAACCCAGCCCGCCAGCATGCGCCAGCACGACCGTGCCGCCACTGATCAGCGTGCCACCTGCGTGGGTGTTGGCCGCGCCAAGCACCAGCGTGCCCTGGCCGTCCGCCACCAGGGTGCCGCCGCCGCTGATCGGACCGTTGACCGTCAGGGTGCTGCCTTCACTGCTGCGCAGCGCGCCCACGCTGTCCAGCACCATCGACCGGCTGGTGGTCATCGAAGAGGATGCCTGCAGCGTGCCGCCATTGAAGGTCAGGCCACCCGATGCATCGCCGAGGTTGCCGTCGCTGCTGACGTTGAGCACGCCGCCGTTGAGCGTGGTGCCACCGGTGTAGGTGTTCTGGCCCGACAGGGTCAGCTCGCCTTCGTTGACGGTGGTGCCACCGCTGTGGCTCACCGTACCGGTCAGCTCCAGGCCGCCTTCGCCATTCTTGATCAGGCCGCCCATACCGGACACATCGCCGCTGTTGGTCAGCGTGGTGTTGGTGTCGGTGGTGAAGGTGCCGTCGCCCGCAAGGACCACGTCGCGATCACTGTTGACGTCGCCGGTGGTGTGCAGGGTGCCGCCATTGAAGGTCAGGCCGCCCGTTGCATCGCCGAGGTTGCCGTCGCTGCTGACGTTGAGCACGCCGCCGTTGAGTGTGGTGCCGCCGGTGTAGGTGTTCTGGCCCGACAGGGTCAGCTCGCCTTCGTTGACGGTGGTGCCACCGCTGTGGCTCACCGTACCGGTCAGCTCCATGCCGCCTTCGCCGTTCTTGATCAGGCCACCATTGCCCGACACGTCGCCGCTGTTGGTCAGGGTGGTGTCGGCGTCAGTATTGAAGGTGCCGTCGCCCGCAAGGACTACGTCGCGATCACTGTTGACGTCACCGGTGGTGTGCAGCGTGCCGCCATTGAAGGTCAGCCCGCCTGCGGCATCGCCGAGGTTGCCGTCGCTGCTGACGTTGAGCACGCCGCCGTTGAGCGTGGTGCCGCCGGTGTAGGTGTTCTGGCCCGACAGGGTCAGCTCACCTTCGTTGACGGTCGTGCCACCGCTGTGGCTCACCGTACCGGTCAGCTCCAGGCCACCTTCGCCGTTCTTGATCAGGCCACCATTGCCGGACACGTCGCCGCTGTTGGTCAGCGTGGTGTTGGTGTCGGTATCAAACGTGCCATTACCCGCAAGGACGACGTCACGAGCGCTGTTGACGTCGCCGGTGGTGTGCAGCGTGCCGCCACCAAGCGTGAGCTTGCCTGCGGCGTCGCCCAGGTTCTCATCACTGCTTACCTGCAGCACGGCGTTGTTGCTGACCGAGGTACCGCCAGCGTAGGTGTTGTTGCCCGAGAGCACCTGCGTGCCGCCCTTGATGGCCACGTCGCCCTGCCCGCCGATGGTGCCTTCGAACTCGTCGTTGGCATCGGTGATGGACAGCGTGTTGTTGCCCAGCGCCACATCACCCTTGCCGTCCAGCGAGATGATGTTCACGACCGGAGCAGCCTGGGTCACGTCCAGCGTCCCGTCGATCACGAGCTTCTTCGACTTGTCGATCGAACCATTGCCGGACAATGCCAGCGTGGCGTTCTCGTCGACCTCGGTGGTACCGGTGTAGCCGTTGTTGTTGGTCAGCGTGACCGAACCGCCGCTGCCGCTGTTCTTTACGATCAGCGAGCCAGGGACGCCATTGGTGGCGTCGTCGATCTTGCCGGTGAACGTTGACTCGTGGCCGTTCTGATCGATGGTGCCGGGCTTGTCGTCGATCTTGAAGTCGACATCCACGTTGGTGTCCTTGTCGACCACCAGCGTACCGCCCTCGAACGAGGCCTCGTCTTCGTTGCCCAGCTCATCGGTGCCCTTGGGCCCATCGATTACGATCGGGCCGGTCGGGGTCGTTGGCGTGGTCGGCGTGGTCGGCGCTCCGCTGCCCGGATTGGGCGCGACCGGACCGAAGGGCACGCCCTTGTCGAATGTCAGGCCCGGCGCCTGGTCGACGAACAGCACGGGGCTCAGCTGCGTGTCCTGCAGATTCAATGACATGAACCCCAGGCGGTACGTGCCAGCCGTGCTGACCTGGTACGTTGCGACCTGCCAGCCGGTTGCACCATAGCTCCCGGTGGAATAGCTGCCCGTGCCGAGGTTGGTGGCACCCAGCAGCGCATACTGCGCGTTCTGGTTGTTCACCGTCGCGAACACCGAGGCGTCGCCGAGGTTGACCAGCGAGGTCAGCGAGGCATCGTTGAACGGCTCGTAGTCGGTCGAGACGTACTGCCACGCCATGCTGAAGTAGTCGCCTGCAGCGAGGGTCAGGTCCTGGTACAGCCACGATGCATTCGTGGGCGAGCCGGCCATCGTGCTTGCAACCAGCGCACGGCTTGCAGCGTCCAACCCAAGTGCGGTTGCAGCCGTGGTGAACGAGTCCGAACCGGCGCCGGCCTGCAATGAGGCCATGTTGTTGCCGAAGGGCGTCACCGTCCAGCTATGGGTGCCGTTGTCGGCCTCGAAATCGGTCATGCCGGTGACCACCGCGGCGCCGACACCAGTGGTGCCATAACTGGTTGAGCCTTGGGTGCCGGTCTTGGAATACGTCCAGCCGCTAAGCGTGCCGGTTTCAAACCCGATGTTGGTGATGTCCACCGCCGCCATCGCGGAGGGACCATACAACGCCAGCGCGGTCATCAGGCTCAGGGCCGCCAGCGGGCCGGTGGTCAAGCGGTTGGCCGTGCGGCGGGTGCGGCCAGCTGCGGCCGTGCCGAATTCGGAGGTCACAACCCACTGACCCACGGCCTTGCTCCATACCACCTTGAATACTTTGTTCATTCCTTGGTCCCCTGATGACGCAATTGTTTAAAAAACGTGAAAGTGTGCCGTGCATCACATCATCGGCATCAGGGGACCAATCTTTAGTTTTTCCTGCAGATGCCCGGCGCCATCCGTGAATGGTTAAGTAAAACAGCAACTTGGAGGCGCTCGCGGCCTGGCGCCATCGACCTCGGAGGTGATTTCGTCCCATGAAAAAGGGCCGCACGAAGCGGCCCTATGACATGCCTGGCCAAGTACCAGCGGCGGCTACCCGGGGCCGGCCACCGCCCGCTCCAACCCCCCAACCGCCAGTCGCGCGGACTCCAGCAGCCGGGCATGGTCATGCCCTCGGCGCGCATTCGTGGACAGCCCCATCATCACGGTGGTCATGTAGTCCATCACCCGGTCGGCGGCTTCCGGGTGGCGCGCCGCGACGAAGTCACGGATCGCCGCTTCAGCGCCGACCAGGAACACCATGGCCGCCCGCTTGGCGTCCTCATCGATGGACTGCACCCCTTCAATGACCATGCACCCGGACGCGCCCGACTTGCCGGCGTATCGGCATGCAGCTTCCTCAAGCACGGCGGCCAGGCAGTCGATGACGGGCCGGGCCGGATCCAGCAGTTGCCGCAGCGGGATCGCCCCGTCGCATTCATACCGGTCGAGTACCCGGCCAAACAGCTCCGCCTTGCTGCCAAAGGCGGCGTAGAAGCTGGGCGGATTGATCCCCAAGGTGCCGGTGATGTCCGCCACGCTGACGTCGTCATAGCTGCGCTCATGGAACAGCTGCTGCGCGGTGGCCACGGCAGCGTCGGGGTCGAACGCCCGGGGACGACCGCGGGGTCGAGATTGTTTTGTATCGACCACTATTAAATTCCTTGACAGCCGCCGCGAGCCATTTCTATAGTGAAGGTTACATTAATCACCAGGGCGTGTCCAACAATGACGTTCAACAACAAGAAGGTGCTGGTCTTGGGTGGCAGCCGTGGCATTGGCGCCGCGATCGTGCGCCGCTTCGTGGCGGACGGAGCTTCAGTGACCTTCACCTACAGCGGGTCCCCCGATGCGGCGCATGCGCTGGCCGCGGAAACCGGGGCGACGGCCGAGAAGACCGACAGCGCGGACCGTGACGCGGTGATCGCACGCGTCCGCGACACCGGTCCGCTGGACGTACTGGTAGTGAACTCGGGCATCGCGATCTTCGGCGATGCGTTGGAGCAGGACCCCGACGCCGTGGATCGTCTGCTGCGCATCAACGTGCACGCGCCCTACCACGCCTCCGTCGAGGCGGCGCGCACGATGGGCGATGGCGGTCGCATCATCGTGATCGGCTCGGTGAACGGCGACAGGATGCCGGTACCGGGCATGGCGTCCTACGCGGTGAGCAAGTCCGCGTTGCAGGGGCTGGCACGCGGCCTGGCACGCGACTTCGGGCCGCGCGGCATCACGATCAACATCGTTCAGCCCGGCCCCATCGATACGGATGCCAATCCCGAGGATGGTCCCATGAAGGATCTGATGCACAGCTTCATGGCGATCAAACGTCACGGTCGCCCGGAGGAAGTGGCGGGCATGGTGGCCTGGCTGGCTGGGCCGGAGGCAAGCTTCGTGACTGGCGCCATGCACACGATTGATGGTGCATTTGGGGCTTGATGCGGGGCTCAGGGCAAGATGAGCTGTTAGAACCCGGCATTGGACTCTTCTTCATCGTGATCATAGATTTCCAGCCCGAGTGCGATCCCACGCTGACCAAGGGCGAGTAACGCTTCTCCTGAGAGCCATGTCCCGTCATTGCTGCTAGCCATGAAAAGGCCGCAGTAGATGTTGGGTTCAAACCGCGCTAATGAGGCCCAGATAGTGAGATCCTGGGTAAGTTGCTGGAGGATCTCAAAGATCTGGCTCTCCAGGTCTTCTGGCTTGCGATCAGCCGCGCTGAGTCTCCAAGATCCGGTCTTGGTGATGCGCTTGATCCCGGTGCGGCTGCCGATAAGCTCCTGGCCCTTTTGATACGACACCGTTGGACTCGCCCCCAGCAGCGCGCTGATCTCGTCGGGCACGAGCTCGTCCCCGAAGAATCGTAGTATTGCCAAGGAATGATCTGGTGCTCCCATAGGAAATACCTATCGATTTGACGGACCCATGGTCCGATTGTTCATCTTGTCTAGAGGGCGCCAGGTATTGAACTTTCGGCGTCGTCCACCCGGTTGCCGGATCATATTCAGTCATCAGCCGCGCGACCCGCAAAGTTGGTTCGGGTTGGGTGAACTGTTAGTCGAGGTCGTCTCCAGACTGCTCCGACTCCTCCGCGACCTTCCGAAAAACCAGTTTTGCCCGCCATCCCAAAATAACTCCCGGCAATGCGATCGCACCAATTGTGGGCGGGTCGAGCCCTGAAGCAGCGTCAGTTTGCCATGTGGATGTTAAAGATGGCGAAGGGTGAAACTTTACTGGGCAGCGGTTCAACCGCTGCCCAGGCTCCGCCCTCAGCCCCCTGACGCATGCTCCGCCGCAAACGCGGCGTACGTACGCAACGGCCGACCCAGCAACTGCATCAACCGCTCCACGTCACCCGCGCCCGGCAGCATGCCGTCGCTGATGAAACGCTCGGCCATCTGTCGCATGTCGTAGGCCATCCACGCCGGCATGAACTGGCGCAGGTTCTGCTCGAAAGCGGCGGTGTCATCACCGCCGTAGGCGATCGGGCGGTTCAGCACATCGCTCCAGATGGCGGCCACCTTTTCTCCGGTGAGTGCTTCCGGGCCCACCAGGTTGAGTCGGGTCAGTGCGCTGTTGTCCGGCGCCTGTTCGCGGTTGAGCAGTTCGATGGCGGCAATCTCGGCGATATCGCGGGTGTCGATCATCGCCAGCCCCTTGCTGCCAATCGGCATGGGGTACACACCGTAGCCCTGCACCACGTCCTTGATGGTGAGGTCGTTGTCGATGAAATAGGCCGGGCGCAGGATCGTGGCGCTGAAGCCCATCTTCTCGATCATGCGCTCCACGCCGAACTTGCCGGCGAAGTGCGGCACGTCGACGTAGCGGTCGCTGTGGATCACCGACAGGTACACCACGCGCTTCACCCCCGCCTCGCGGGCGACGTTGAGGGTGATGAGTGCCTGGGTGAATTCGTCGGCGGCCACGGCGTTGAGCAGGAACAGCGTGGAGACGCCCTCGAGCGCTTGGCGGAGGGCATCCACATCCAGCATGTCGCCCTGCACCTGCTCCACAGTGGCGGGCAGGTCGGCGGCGGCAGGGGTGCGGACCAGTGCGCGAACGTTTGCGCCGCGCTGGATGAGGTGATGGACGACCTGACGGCCGATGGTGCCAGTGGCGCCGGTAACAAGAATGGTCATGGGGTACTCCGGGTGGGTGGTGAGGCCTCATGGTTGTTGATCCACGTGCGGGCCGATAGCCCATATACTTGGACCACCTGTCTCACTGGTGGAACACATGGACCTGCTGGCCTTGGCCGACTTCAACCTGGTGGCGCGGCACGGCGGGTTTGGCCGTGCCGCGCGCGCAGCGGACCGACCGAAGGCCACACTCTCGCGCCGCGTGGGTGAGCTGGAGGCCAGCCTGGGGGTGCGGCTGTTCGAGCGTGGCTCGCACACGCTGAAGCTCACCGAGGAGGGTCGGGCGCTGTTCGAGCGCACCGAGACGCTGCTTACCGAACTGGACGAAGCGGCCGCGTCCATTGCCTCAGGTGGCGACACGCCCCGGGGGCGGCTGCGCGTGAGCGCACCGATGCTGTTCTCGCAGATGGCGCTGGGCAGGATTGCCGCCGAATTCGTGAAGCGCTACCCACAGGTCCGGCTTGATGTCACCACCGAAGACCGCGCCGTGGACATGGTGGAAGAAGGCTATGACCTGGTGATAAGGGTCAATCCGGATCCGGATGAGCGGCTGGTGGGGCGGGTGCTGATCCGGGACCGCCTGGTGGCGGTGGCGCACCCGGACCTGCCCCTGCCCGCGCTGGGCGAGACGGCGCCTGCGGTGTTCCGGCCGTCCAGCGATGCCACCGGCTGGGACCTGGTGACGCCGCGTGGCGAGATGCGTATCGCGGTGGATCCGGTGCTGCGCCTGGGCGCACTGACCATGGTGCGCGATGCCGTTCGTGCAGGCACCGGCGCGGCGATGCTGCCCTTCTCGCTGGTTGCTGACGATCTCAGGGATGGCGCATTGGTGTCGTGGGGAAATGCAAAGGCGCCGCCCATCGAGATATGGGCGCTGTACCCGTCGCGACGACTGCTCAGCTCAAGGGTGTCGGCGCTGCTCGACCTGCTCAAGGAATCCTTCCCCGAAGGTCAGGCGGAGGAGCTGGCCGCCTTCGCAGGCGGGGGCCGCTGACGGCCAGCAGTGGCTGCTTGTATGGTCACAACTGATTGGTAGCGAAAGCCTGGAGTGAGAAGCCTTCCCGGTAGGACCGTTGATCGTCACTGCGATCAACGTGCCACCCTGCTCCCACTAGCCTTTGTATGCCGAATACCTAAGCGGCACTTCGGAAGGAAGGCGCACATCGGTGTCGATGAGTTCTCCGGACTGGTGCACCACGCGGCATGCACCTTTGCCAACGTCAGCGATGTCACGGTCACCTACGCGCTACCGCATGGTCGGGAAGACTGTGTGCTGGGCGATAGCGGCAATATCGGTGCGGATGTGCGACGGCCATCGGGAATGCACGCGACCGCCGTCAGCACGAGAGATGGCGGCGCTGCGAGGCAAGTATGCGGCCTAGCATGGCAAGTCGGCCCGTCGGCAGCCTGCAACGCCACAACCCTTATGCCTGCAATGGGCTGACCATACCCAAAGGCATCACGGATGCCCCTCAATAAGCGCCACCGGCCTATGGGTGCAACAGTTGTTCCGAGCGTCCCTAATGCGAAGGGGGACGCTTGATTGCAAGCGTACCCATTGATGCAATCACTACGCCGATGCCTGCCGAAATTGCGATGCCCTTTGGGCAGCCAAGCAGGGAAAGTACGGCGGCAAGGACGGCGCCAACAACTCCCATCGACAGCCCGAGCAGGACCGCCCGCTTGTAGGTACTCATGTCCATCTCCTCATGTGTTCGGTGCTGTCGCGTCATTTCGCGACAGCACCGCGCAATATTACTTGGCCATCTCTTCGAACAGCTTACCGAGACCGCCAGTCACCGCGCCGCCGACCGCGCCGCCCAGCCCTCCAGCCAGCGCACCGGGGCCTGCCGCGATCACCAGCGAAAGAGCCTCCGTCAATTCTTACCAATTGATGGTACTGCTTCACGTCATTTCTCCGCCCGGTCATGTCCGCGTTGTTAGGCACTCTTACAAGCGGTCAATGGAGCTGACCATTATTTCTGCAGGAGTGCCCGACATATGTCCGCAGCCACCGAAAAGTGGATCTGGCGCATGGAGCGTACCGAGTATCGAAACCCGATGACCGTCCAGCTCTTTTAGGCCCCGTTCGTTGAGCTGCACGCTACCCGAGCCGGTGCTGAGCCAAATGCTGGAGCTAGCTTTCCCAAACGGTGCAGCATCACGTCTTTCCGCTTTCGGGTAGTGCCAAATAGCAATGTGCTCGAACTCGAAGCGCAGGATTCCACGGATAGCAACTGGCTTCCCGTTGAGAAGGTCCAGTTGATCTAACGCCTCATTGACGGACAGCGGACCTGACATAGCGTGCAAACTCCTGAGCCAAGCCGAGTCGCGAAGCGGCGTTAGCCTTAATGACTTTTTGTTAGTCGTGCGCGTCCAGCCGAGAGCGCAAAAATAGCATCGCTACGGAATCTGGTTCTATTGCGTGGCCGCTATTGGCCAGAAGCGGACGTTGCTCAAAGATCCGCAGCATCTTCGACCAGCGCCCAGTCTTTCATATCCTCAATCACCCTCGCCTTGACGAAATCGAACACGTCTTCGTAGGCGTCACAGACGATGTTCCATGTCCTGGGCGATGGCTGGCTGCTATCTGCAAAAACAGGATGGAAGTACACAACCCGGTCTGTGATGCGGCCATCAACTACCAATAGACCCGCGAAGTCGTCGCAATCCTGTCGGCCGGCAAAAACAAAGACTTCTCCGCCGCTTACGTCCTCGCGCTGGAATGCGCGGGAGGCGAATGCAAAGTCAGAGGCGTCGGACAAAAAGTGCCAAGGCGTGAACCGCGTCAGCCCCTGACTGAGAAACCAACGGAGGGCATTTGGCCACACAGGATCGATCTTGGTTGGCTCCATGAGTCTACGAGTCGATAAAATTCGCTTTGGGTCGGAAGCGGACATTACCACGGGATCAACAACCCCGTCCTAGGCGGAGCGTCCGCTCCCGGCCAGAAGCAGACTAGTGACCACCCAATCAGTCAGATCCCAGCGAGCACGCTCGGATCACCCGTCCGCCAGACGTTGTCCACTATCACGTGCTTGATCTCCCACCCCGCGCCGCTGCGGTCCAGAACAACGTCATAGCGGTTTTTCATCAGGTACTGGCGTGCGCCGTCAACGCTCGATACGTGCTGCGCTTCGACCAGCACATCCACCTGCGCCGTATTGCCGTCCACCACCACCCTCGGGTTGCTGAAGGAGTGGGAGGTATCGAGGCCGTTGAGCGACGTGGACAGCGCCTCCACGATGGTTTCCCGCCCCTGCAGCACGGGGTACTCGAAGCCCGCCTTTGCGCCGGCGGGGCGGAAATCGGAGATGGCGTCTTCTGTAAAAGCCGACGAGAGCAACGCGCGGTCGCGCAGGTCGATACCTGCGGCGAAGCGGTACAGCGTGTCGACCACGGCCAGTGTGTCGTGAAGGGCATCGGGGGTTTTTTGGCGCAATGACATGGGGTGGATTCCTTAGCGGGTCGTGGGGGTGGCTGGGTCAATGAACGTGATACAGGTGTCGGCGATGGTCTCAGCGAAGCCACTGCCGAATACCCCTACAGGCGTCTGGAAGCCCGGGCGCGCCTCGCCTGCCAGCACACGGCGCGCAGCCACGATCGCGGCCAGGGGCGTGAAGCTGTAGCCGTTCACGGTGTCCAGCACTGCGCAGGTGATGGCACCGTCCGCGCCGACCACCTCTACCGCTGCCTGGTACCGGTTGTCGGCACGCTCCTGCGCGGTGGGTCCATCCGGCAGTGCTTCGATCCCGCCTTCGGGGAACGCGCTGCCGGAGACATGCACGTAGGTTTCGATATCGCCAACGCCGGTCTGCCTGGCGATGGTGATCAGATCAGGCAGCGTCACCGGGAAGCAGCTCAATGGGCCTTTGCCGAAATCGAGGTCGCGCAACGCGTCCGGCGCACGCGGTGTGAGTACATCATCCTTTCGCATCAGGCACGTGGCCGTTACGTTCTGGCTGGCACTGAGCGCCGATCCGCGTGACATCGAGCCCGCTACATGCAGGGCGATACGGATGGATACCGGTGACGGCACACGCTCCACCGCACGCGCGGCCAGGCTGCCAAGCATCGCCACGCTGCCGCCGCTACCCGGCATCAGCATGACACCGGCCTTGGTGGCGCTCACGTCATGGCGCTCCGCCAGCTGGTAGCTGTCCAGCTCGGCGGCAATATCCAGGTAATGGACGCCGGTACGCAGGCAAGCCTCCATCAGCGTTCCTGCGGTATGCGCGAACGGCCCTGCACAGTTGAGCAGCACCGTGATGTCCTGAAGCCCGTAGTCCACATCGCCAGCGTTATCCAGCGCAAACACGCGGTACTCCACGCCAAGGCGCTTGGCCAGCGTCTGCAGCGGGGCCTCGTCGCGCCCAGCCAATACCAGCTTCAGCCCAGCTTCTTTCGCGTGCGCTGCAGCCATGCGCCCGGTGTAGCCGGATGCACCGTAGATCATCAATGTTTTCATCGTGTGTTCCTCGCCACCCTATTCGAGTGAGGCGTCAATGCGGGAGATGCGGCCTGCTGAATCCATGGCCACTAGAAGAATTCCGATCTCGTGACCGAAGTCGCCAGTGAAGTCGACCCGGGCCCGTGCACGTGCATCGCCAAGGCCTTCCAGCGAAAGCAGACGGGTAACCGTGTGGTAACCCACGAAGTACTTTTCCAGATAGTCACGCACACCGGCGTGCTCGTTGAAGGTGCATCCGGTGGATGGGTCATCGATCACTGCTGTCTTGCTGAACAACGCCAGGGCGCGTTCGATATCGAACGCGTTCGTCGCGTTGATGAAGGCCACTACCGTGGCTTTCACGCGGTGCGATGCTGCGACGTCATTCATGGCCGTGCTGCCAGCTCTTGTAGACGAACTCCAGGCTGTAGCCATCCGGATCGCGTACCTGCGCGGCGTAGTAGCGCGGGTCGTAGTGCAGCTGCGGGCCCGGCGGATGGATCTCGCTGGCGCCAGCGGCCATCGCGGCGGCATGCGCGGCATCGACCATCGCGCGGGAATCTGCCACAAAGCCAACATGTGCCGCCTGCGCCGCCGCCACGCCCTGCCGCAGCCAGAAGAAGACCCGCCCGCCTGCGCCGAAGCCCTTCAGGTCCGGGTGGCCGGGTGGACCCTGCCGGCCGTCGTAGTCGAGCCGGTTGACGATGCCCAGCGGGGCCAGCGCCGCCGTGTAGAACGCAACCGAGCGGGTCGTGTCGGTGACAGTGAGGAAAATGTGGTCGAGCATGTCGAACTCCCGTTGCAAACTAGATGTTGTAGCCGCCTGCAACTTCAATGGTCTGCGCATTGACCCAGGCCTGCTCATCACCGATCAGCCCGGCAATGACGCGGCCCACGTCGTCCGGCTCACCTACCCGGCTCAGTGCCGTCTGCGAGGCCAGCAGGGCTTCGAATTCATCATTGAGGCCGCCGCCCAGCTCGGTTCGGATCGCCCCGGGCGCGACCGCGTTGACGCGGATGCGGCGCTCGCCGAACTCCTTGGCCATATAGCGGGTGAGCACTTCCAGCCCGCCCTTGAAGGCGGCGTAGGGCGCCACCCCGGCGGTGGCAACACGCGTGGTGGCGCTGGTGACGTTGACGATGCTCGCGCCGGTACCCAGCAGCGGCAGCAGTGCCTGCGTGAGGAAGAACGGCCCCTTCAGATGCACGTTGAACAGACCATCGAACTGTTCCTCGGTCACCGTCTCGATCGGATTGAACAGCCCGAAGCCGGCGTTGTTCACCAGGCCATCCAGCGCGGATGCGCCCCAGGTTCCCTGCAGGGTGTCCTTCACGTTCGCCGCAAACGCTGGAAAGCTACCGGTATTGCCCACGTCCAGCTGCAGGGCCACTGCCGTGCCGCCTTCTGCCTGGATACGCTCCACCACCTGCTGGGCAGCGTGCGGCTGGGCGTTGTAGGTGAGGATGACGCCCATGCCGCGCTGCGCGCAGTGCAACGCGGCGCTGGCACCAATGCCACGGCTGCCGCCGGTGATCAGTACGTGCTTCATGCAGGTAGTCCTGTGCAGTGAGGGGATATGCACAGGCTAGGGTCGCCGGCTGCGGCGCGCCGACCTGATCCTCGCCAATTCCTGCCTATTCCTGCTTTCCGCCTTGCCAGCCCCCTGCGGCGGGTGTCCAATGGGGACATGGACAACGCACTGGAAGAACTGCGCCGCCTTGCGGCGCATGCCGAGAATCGCCGTACCGATACGGGCATTCCCCGCGTTGCCATGGTGCAGGGCGAGATCCCGGAGCATGCCCTGGCGGCCGTGTACGAGCCGATGATCAACCTGATCCTGCAGGGAAGCAAATCCATGACGGTGGGTGAGAAGACCCTCGAATACGACCCGGCCACGTACTTCATCATGTCCGTGGACCTGCCGGCGGTGGGTGCCGTGCACCCGGCCAGCACCGGCGAACCGTACCTGGCGGTGAGCCTCACGCTGGACCTTGGCATCATCGCTACGCTGTTGTGCGACACCACCGATGCCGCCACCGGGCGCGGCGAGCCCTCGACCCAGACCGAGGCCTTCAACGTCGCCGCCGTCACCCCCGAACTGATGGATGCGTGGGTACGCATGCTGCGCCTGATGGAACGCCCCGGCGAGATACCTGCGCTGGCCCCGGCCTACGAGCGCGAGATCCTGTACCGCGTGCTGCAGGGACCACACGGATGCATGCTGCGGCAATTGGCCACGCCGGATTCGGCGCTGGCCCGTATCAGCAGCGCCATCCAGCGCATCCGCAGCGATTACGCAAAACCGCTGCGCATTGCGGCATTGGCCGAGCAGGTGGCAATGAGCGAGTCAGCGTTCCACCGCCACTTCAAATCCGCCACCGCACTGAGCCCGCTGCAGTACCAGAAGCAGCTGCGCCTGCTGCAGGCCCGCCAGATTCTGGCGACGCGCGGCACCAGCGTTACCGCAGCCGCGCTTGATGTCGGCTATGAGAGCCCCACCCAGTTCACCCGCGAGTACGCGCGTGCTTTCGGTCTGCCGCCCTCGCAGGATGCGGCGCGAATGGTCGCGAGTCGGCGCGGTTAAATCGCTTGAGGATCTGAACTTCAGAAGGGGGCAGGCGCACGCACCGGTGCGCCTGCGAACGTGCTCAACGATCAGTAGCCAACGCCACGCACGCCACCGGATGACCGGATCGATTCGCCGGTAACCCAATTCGCATCATCTGATGCAAGGAACACAGCGAGCCGCGCAATGTCTTCCGGCTCGCCGAAACGGCCGAGTGGCGTGCCTGCCAAGAGCTTCTTACCAAGCTCGCCGGTGAAATTGCCACTGGTTCCCGGGGTATTCGTATGGCCTGGCAGAATGGAGTTGACCCGGATTCCGCGCCCACCCATCTCGCGCGCGAGGGCAAACGTCAGGGTATCCACCGCGCCTTTGGTAGCCGCGTACACGCTGGAGGCCAAGTACGGGTCGGTGCTGAGGATCGAGCTGATATTGATGATGCTGCCTGAGGAACCAAACAGCTTTGACGCCTCGCGAATGGCCAGCAGATACCCCAGTACGTTCAGATTGAACTGCTTGTGAAACGCATCTTCGGTCAGGTCTTCGATCATCTCAAAGACTGCCACACCGGCGTTGTTGACCAGGATATCCAGGCGACCGTACTCGGATCTCACCGTGCTGAACAGGTTGACCACGTCTGCAGAATTGCTCATGTCGGCCTGCGCTGCCAGCGCTTTACCCCCGCGGAGCTCGATCTCGGCAACGACACGTTCTGCGTCACTTCTACTGGAGGCGTAGTTCACCACCACTGTCGCGCCTTCTGCGGCAAGGGCCTTCGCTATTCCGGCGCCAATGCCTTTCGAGCCGCCGGTGACGACAGCAATTTTTCCGTCTAGTTTCATGTGCTGAGTTCTCTATGAGTAGGATCACTCGGTGGAAGCTGGTGCAGTTCCTTCTCGGCGCTGCGCTTTCACCGGGCCACCAGTATTGGACGGCCCGGAGCCTCCACGCGTGCCCTTTACTCGCACATCCTTGCCTATTCTTATCACTCGCCTGGCTATTCTCTACGCGGGGGCCCATGATCAACCTCATGAACGATTCAATGGCTGAGCTGCGCTCAATCGTCACGCGGGCGGGGGACAGATGGACCGAGACAGGCATCCCAAGGGTCGCCATGGTTCACGCTGAAGCCTGCGCCAGTCAGGTTTACCAACCGATGCTCCATCTGGTCCTGCAAGGCTCAAAGACACTATCGATCGGCGATCAGCTGCGCCGCTACGAGGCAGGAACGTATTTCATCGTCCCCGTTGATATTCCGGCCACGGGACAGATCTTTCCAGGAGAAGGCGGGCAGGCCTACATGGCAACCAGTCTCACCTTGGAACCCGCCATCATCGCGAGCATATCGGGCGGCGCAGAAGCGGCGCCCGCGACGTGGCGAGCGGCTTGTTTCGCCCCGACGCAAGCGTCATCGGAGATGACCGACGCTTGGCTGCGCATGATGCGGCTGGTTGACCGCCCTGGCGATAGGGAAGTCATGGCGCCTCTGATTGAGAGAGAGATCCTGTTCAGAGCCCTGCAGGGACCTCTTGGCGGTGCACTGCGTGAGATCTCCCAGCCAGATGGTCGCCTGTTTCAGATCCGAAGAGCGATCCAATGGATCCGCGAGAACTTCTCCAAGCCATTTCGAGTGGAGCCGCTGGCCGCGATGGCCGACATGAGTGTCGCCGCCTTCTATCGCCATTTCAGGTCTGTTACGGCCATGACACCCATCCAGTACCAAAAGCGGCTTCGCCTTCTTAGGGCGCGATGGTTGCTGCTGTTCGAGCCTCGCGACGCTGCGTCGATTGCATTTGAAGTCGGGTATGAAAGCGCCTCACAGTTCAGCCGTGAGTACGCACGGCTCTTCGGCCTACCACCTTCCCGCGACGCTGCCCGTTTCCGGGCAGGTGAATATGCTGACCCCATCAGCCCAGCAGCGTAACTCCTTCGTCAGGCTCTCAGGAGCTCGCGCATCTCAGCTGCGACGAAGTCGGTGAGCAGCCGAACGCGCGCCGGCAGCATGCGGCCGAAGGCATGGATGGACTGCAAGGGCAAGCCAGGCAGGCGCTGCGATGGCAGCACCTGCATCAGCGTGCCGCGGTCCAGGTCGTCCTGAACGGAGCAGCGGGTGAGGGGTGCCACGCCCACACCCGCCAGGGCCGATGCCCGCATAGCTGCGCCGGTATCCAGGCACACTCGACCGTTCGCCTGCACACTGGTGCGCCCTGCCTTCCTGCAGGCAATGAATGATCGGATCCCGGCAAGGCGCATGGGCGCGGCGGAAGAACGGGCCAGTGCCGCAATCTTCCTTGCCTCGAGTGAGAGCAGCTTCGTCAATGGCGCCGAACTGCGCGTCGACGGCGGCAGTACTTGTCTTGGGGCTGCCGTAGCGGAAACCTGGTCGATAGGACGCCACCTGCCTTGCCGGATGGGTGGCGATCCGCCCAGTCTTGCTGATGGAGGCTCGATAGGGGGCAATCCCTGTTCATGGCGCTCATCCCATCGGTCGGGTTGGAGGGTCCCACGTAAGTAAGTACAGGCGGATGCCGGGCGTCATCTCACTCAGGGCGTCGAGATAGGCATCCCAAGCTTCCGGCGCCACTTCGTCTGCGAGTGAATTGGCCGGGTTGCTCGCCTCCGGCGGTGGCGCGCATGCGCAGAATGGATTGTCCATGTCAGCTAGACGCCCCGGAGCACTGCCCTGTGACGCTTCCACTGTTGCGCGGAAGTAAACACTGGCGTTACCCGCAGGTGTCTACCCGGGGCGAGTGGGCGGGCATAACGTGGCACCGCGCTGCAGTCCCCCCGCGCCACTTCCCAGGACCCAAGACCATGACCCAACGTCTCGACTACCAGCAGCAGTCCCCCGAGCTGACCAAGAAGCTCATGGAACTCAGCATGGCTGAAGCAAAGAGCTCCATCGAAGCGTCCATCCGCCACCTTGTGCATATCCGCGCCTCGCAGCTCAACGGCTGCGCGTTCTGTGTGGACATGCACGTCAAGCAGGCCACCATCCACGGTGAAAGCGCACTGCGGCTTCACCACGTGGCGATCTGGCGTGAATCCAACCTGTTCACGCCGCGCGAGCGTGCGAGCCTGGCGTGGACCGAGGCGCTGACCTGCATTCCGAGTCAGGGCGTGCCGACCGAACTGTATGAGCGCGTTCGCGGTCAGCTTTCTGAGAACGAGATCTCCGATCTCACCTTCGTGATCGCTGGCATCAACGCGTGGAACCGCATCAACGTGGCCTTCCTTGCCGTTCCGGGTTCCTTCGACAAGGCATGGGGATTGGACAAGGCTGGCCTGTCCGTCGCACCGGCGGTGACGCAATGAGCGCGCGCGCGATGTGGGCGGCAATCGCTCTCTCCATGAGCCTCTGCCTGCTTTCCGGCGCCGCCATCGCGCACGGGGGCACGCATGCAACCGATGCGCCGCACGCGGTGGTCGCCGAGGTGGCATCGCAGGCGCTGCAGGACTACCCGGGCAAAGAGATCACGCTCATCACCGTGGACTACCCGCCGGGTGCGGTTGACCCCGTCCACCGCCACGATGCGCACGCCATCGTGTACGTGCTCGACGGCACCATCATCATGGGTGTGAGGGGAAAGCCTGAGCAGACCATCAAGGCAGGCGAGACGTTCTATGAAGGCCCGAACGATGTCCACACCGTGGGCCGCAATGCCAGCCAGAGCAAGCCCGCCAGGTTTGTGGTCTTTCTCCTGAAAGACAAAGAAAAGCCGCTACTTATTCCCGCGAAGTAGCTCCATGCGCTACCGCATTCGAGTTCCTTCGGTACGCTGGCCCGCGAGAGTAAAGATGCGCTGGTGCCGATTGCAGCCCTGCTAGTTGAGGTTCGCTAACACACGATGGTGATATCTCAGGATGTCACCACGCGTCTCTTGCCGGCCAGCATGCCGGCAAACTGCCGTTCGAAAGTATCCCGTTGCATGCTCAGACGCAGACACTGGCCGGATCAGTGTGTGCAGGTTAGCAGTAGCGCCGAGTTGCCCCGGGCATGGACTGGAGCGCAGCCGACGTTACCCTTCGCAAGTTTACGCGCCGCAAGTTGCACCCCAAATGCGCGTTCCAAGAGAACGATGGGCCTGACTAATGCCGCCCGGCACCGGCGCTGGCTGGCGCCTGCATGCGGGGTATCCGCGAGGTGCATGGATAGGGCTGGCGCACGATCGCTACGTGCTGTGGAGCGATCAGGACGCGATGTAGGTAGGGATCCGAGTATAGCTCCACGGGAACCTTCAGCCGATAGAACCATTGAAGGTCATGGCAGCCGGCGTCTCGTTGGCCGTACGCATAGAGTTCAACGTTCTTGTCGATAGCCGCTGAGGAAGAGCGGATGGGAGGTGAGTTGCCGAATCTCCTCGCTCAACACCAGCTGAAGCTGCTGGCTCCACCAACTCCTGAAGGTACACGCACGCATCTTCAGTACGTAGGGCACCTATGCGATAGACACCAAATCCTGGTGCGATCGAGCAGTTTGAGGTGAAAATCCCCCGATACTTCAACGCAATACACACATAGCCGAATCCTGACCTGATCGCCTGGACCGCCTTTGACTAAGGCCGTATTCGCTCATCCATGCGCAGTTTAGCTCGATGCTTGAGGTAGAAAATGCTGTTCGAATGTCTTCAAGAGTGGAAGATCGTTCAACGCCTTAACGCGAGCTCGAAGGTCGCCTGCCTCAAGAACGGACAGCTCAAATTTCTTCACATTGGCACTTCTTGTCTTCTCAACTCGACTACGCGCATCTTCTGATAGTTTGCCGCTAGTCCAGAGCTCAAACTTCGGCACGGGTCCGGACCAATCGATCTGCTCAAGATGATTGCGTACGCGCTTGATTCGGGTTGTAAGCCAGAGGCCGACCTCTTCGTCATCCACAATGGTCCCTGGCGCGATTCCTTTGCATTCAATCATTAAAGCTTCCACACCTTCGTTGACACAATAGACATCCACTTCGGCAATGCCGTCCTCGCCTTTGCATATCTTATTGAGCTTAACTTGAGCTGCAGCTGTCCTCCGGACCACTTCCGCCACTAGCAGTTCAAAGAGCGCTCCCCGCATGTTTCCCACCGCGCCTTCGAGCTTACCAAGCTTGGCAAAAAGCGCGTCAAACTTTCCTGGATCCACAACACCTTCAGCCGCCCTCTGCAACGTCTGAGTTAGTTCACGGAAGCCATCAGCAACGTCTTTTCCGAAGAGAGAAGCGGGCGTAGCGGGGATGATACCTGCACCACGCAGGGCCTTGAATGCATCAGCCTCGTAGCCATGTGCAACCAAGATATAAACAGTGCGACCAATGTTCTTTAAAGCCTCGGTTGATCGAACCTTGTGAATGAACGGTTCGACGTGAACCGCTTGAGCGCTTTCGATCAGAAGCACATCACAGACCACCCAGCCAGGCTTTACTCCCTTATCCTTCTGCATGGTGATAGTCGATGTAAGGTAGCTCGGCGCGGCCAGATCCCATGCAAAGGTTCCCACCCTTGGCATCTGTGCTCCCCTGGTCTGCACCTTGTTGTAGCTGGCGATGGCAAGTCTACGCAGCCACTCCTTGACACTCTCAAGAAGAATTCCCTCAGCCACGAGACGTGCCCTGGCCTCAACAGCTAGTTTGTCGAAGTTCCATTGCAGATTCAGTTCGTAGGTTCTCTTTGACATCACACAGATGCCCAAGCCTGGCACGTTGGCTTTTGCTAGAACGTTGGCATCAATGAGACGCTGCAACAATGTCGCAGCTGAGATTTGCTTCTTCTGAGCGAGCGGCGCTCCACACACAGCGAGGAAATGTGCCTCCGGCACGACCCTGCGCGCATGGACAGCTCCCAGTCCGCGCGCATACGGGCCGTTTGCTTCGAGAATTGCCGCGTACAGTCGTTCCCAGTAGCGCGGAGACGCGTAGTCATCCTGATGGTAGATGAAGCGCGCTTTCCTAGCGAAGGGAAGATGAGCGAGCCGCTTGATTTCAGGATGGCCTCGACTCACTCGCTGGCGGGCCGCAGCGGGCGTCATTCCCTGCTTGCTAACAAGGAACTCGGTAAGGTCGGTACTCAGGCACGGGCCTAAAGATTTTACCAGCGCGGCTAGCATTCCTAACCCCTCATGTCACAGAGCGCTATTTATAACATTCCACTACGTGGGTCGGTCTGTTTTCTTGGGGCACCAGTATTGTGCTTATACATCAAATACTTAGGCGTGCATTTTTCGACCTCAAGGGCCTCTCTGTCACAGTGCGGGTGTCACCAGACGTCGCGCGATCCTATCTAAGAGGCCGCTGGAAGTCTTCGGCTGTTAGCTGATGGCCACACGTTTCGGCTCGAACAGAGGCTCTTGCCGCATAGAAGTGGTTGCCCGGAGCTGCTACATCGCCTATCGGCGCTTGCCAGGTGTCCCACCAAGTTTGGCTCGCTCTACTTCAAGTCTGGCTGCACTGTGTAGAGAGCTACTCGTGCTTACTTGAGCGCATTTCGCATATTTATGGGTGTAGATCGGAGGGGGTAAGGATGCGCCAATCCAGGCCTCTCCACTCGGGGGCGTTGTGTCTACTCGACGGCGTACCTCACCGACTCGGCGTCGCAATCGTTTGAGCGTGGCGCCAAGTCCGTCGTCATCTGTCGGATAGGACTATCCAAACAACGGACACTGGGCCCAGAGCCCTATCTCTCTCGGGCCGGGCCGCTAGTGAAGTGTTCGCTTGACTGAAAACTGGTGTTACGGATGACCGCTGGCCCGATACGCTCGTGCGCGGATGTTCCTTGATGGGCGTCTATTGACCATTGCAATTGCCATTTCCAACGAAATAGCAGCAAGAGGCGGATGGCCGGGTTCGTCGACCGAATGCAGCCAATCCAATTGGAGGGAGCCCCCGCAGCGGGCTGATGAGCAGTGGTTAGCTCGTGATCTCACCTTGGTGGTGGAATACCCTGACGCTCAGCGAATTGCTGACCACGAGCGATGTTCCTTTGCTTTCATCTACTTGTCAGCGGGAATGAGTAGTTGCCATGGCGAGCCTACCCTTGATTAGATATTACGTTGGACTAGGCGCTCTCTTCACCAAATCGGCCAATGATTGCTGAAATGACAAAACCGACGTCGGCGACCCGAATCGCACAGGGAGCTCATCAAAAAGCGGGAGGTTTCGCCTCGCAAGCGCAATTCCTTGCAGGCTTCTGTCGCTTGGCGCAGGCCAATCAGGAACCAACCTCGCCAGGAATGCGAGCCCTGTAAGCGCAGGATTGAAACTGTACATAAGTAGCTTCACTAGGGCCTCGGCGTGACGCTCCAGTAGGCTCTTGATGCAGTGCTGGTCTCTACGGAAGTTCAGGGAGTAGCTGCACGGAGTCGCATCCAGGAAACAACTGACCGACGGAGCCGCTGGATGCGTCAGCTCACACAACTCGCCGTACAGCTCGATCGCTCCTTGTACGCCGAAGCGTTGAACTTGTCGGATGTAATCACCATTGCCTTTGGCTTCGTGGGTCGGCGGGGCGCCGGCGCCCCTCGCCTGCCTTTGGGCGAAGGCAAAGTGGATCAAGCGGTCTTCAAGGTCACCGAAGGCAAATTCTTGCTTCACGAGGGCGGGTTGGTGCAGCGCCATATAGAGGAAGTCACGGCCTTCCACCAAGGTTTGGGGAAGGTGCTGCAGCACGTCATGACTATCTGCAGCGGCCTCAAGAAATCCCCTCAGGCAGGCTGCGAATGCTAATAAATTGCTGGACTGGTAGCTACTAAGTACTCCGCTGAGCCAGCGATGATTCCTCGCGAGTGTTACAACGCAGGCAAGGTGGCTTCGTTCCAAGAGGCTGAGAGCATAGCTTGCGCGTAGTAAGGGCCAGACCAAAGGCTCAGATCGGGCAACCTCGGGGTTGGGGTCAAGAAAGATGGCGGTGTACTGCACTCCACTGGCACGATCCAACAGTGGTTCGGTGGCTGATGCATATTCGCGAGCCAAGTCAAGCGCGAGAACTGGTCCGCTGCGCATTTTACCCTCCGAGACATCTTATCTAATTGGTGGGCTCATGCCTGCCGAGATCTCCAGAGTCCGACTACACTTGCCGATCTCGTGAATGCAGGTCAACGGTCCGGTTTGTGAAACGCCTCACCTCGAAAATTTCGCCAAGCCTAGTCCCGTGGCTCGTGGCTATTATAAGTGGAAACAACCGATAACATATAGGAGAAGGCGAATGCGCACGCTGCTTCTTGTAGTTACCATCCTGGCGGCATTGGTCCCCGGCGTTTGGTGCTTCATCGAGGTTCTAGATGGAAACTCGCTTTCGTTCTCCTCGGTCACTGCCTTTTTACCAGCAGTGGTTGGTCTCCTTGCTTATCTAAATGCTGACTCCCCAGCAGCGCGGAATGAGGTAATGGTGGCTCGTTCAGATAACGCAGAGCCTGCGGTCGCAGCGCATGATCTGGTCCTTTTTGATAAGTTTCAATTGGATCTTCCATTTGACCCAACGGTCAAGCTCCTTCGCGAAGCCAACTTCGATGCTGACTACCGGTCCGAATGGCTGCAGCCTCTGAACCGATTTGTCGAAGACTGGGACAACCCAAACTATGAATTTATAGACGCTTCCTTGGAAGATTCGCGCGCCGTCTTGTACGCAGCAGCGCGCTCCTTGGCATTTGTCTTTGCCAGGGAGACTGTTCCGCACGACGGCAACGAGGGATGGCGAACCGTTTATCCATGGCGGCAGCGAGGAGGCCCACGACCCGAGCACATAATCGAAAGCGCGCGTGTCCTCAACGAGGCAGCCCGAGCGTTTGTTCCGGTCTATGAGCAGTTTGTCCGCCTTGCCCGTGAGCGCTTGAAGGTGGCTGCCTGAGAGCATGACAGCGCTGGCTGCGCTGTGGATTGCTGACATGGGGCTTGTTACCCAATGACTGCCAACCAAGAGGACCCTCCACTGAAATCTGAGTTTTTGCAATGTGCACCACATAGCCGGATCGAGTTCTGACCAGTCCAACCAACGGTATTCATACAAACGTCTCTGCTGCTTCCAAGTGGCGGTGCAAGGTTCCGCGCAACAGGGGTTGTTTGCGTCCTCTCTTCTATCGCGGTCCGGTCATTGAGTCGGTCCGTTGCGCACGATTGGATGCCCTTAGTTTCAGGAAATGCGTTTCACCGAGGCCCTGGGGACCTTAGTGCCGGCTCAATTGCGTCACACCATTGACCCAATGAATCGAACATGTCGGTATGCTGGCCAAGTATCAACTTCTCTTTGCTTGAGCAGCTGTGCATCGTCTGGATTCGGGGCTTGATATCCCCTTGTTAGACCCATGAAAGCATGAAGTTCTGCGTCGGGAGGGTGGCGAATACAACACCCCCTTGGGAAATAAGTCACGCCGATGGTCTAACGGATATCAACCTCCCGACTCCCTTGTCGCCGACAAGGGAGTACTTCCGATGGAGTAGACGCATGCGCAGTTCAAAGATGGATTCATGCAACGATCCCAGCCAGCAGGTTGGCATCGGCTGGTATCAGCCCAAGAGCCTACGCATTTCCGCCCTGCGGCACCCTGCCGGCAACATCCTGCCGCCGGACCTGTCCATTCCCTACCTGTCGCTGTGCGGAGTGTGGTTGGAGCGGTTGGGGTTCAAGACCGGTCATCGTGTGTTTGTAGAAGTGACACCCGGGCGCGTTACGTTGACGCTGGATGAGACGCCGGTGCCGTTGCCGTACCGGTATCAGAAGCACAAGCCGAAGAAGAGCCGTCCGGACGCGTTGAGCGAGTAGCTGGGGGCTCGCACGTCTGGAGTCCGGCTGTAGTTGAGGCATTGGAGACACGCCGGCGTGTCTCCGCCCTACCCTCGGCCGAGTTCGTGTTACGCCATGAACACCAGTCGCAGCGCAAACCCGATCAGCAGCACGCCCATTACTCGCTCGAACCAGTGGCTGGCGCGCATGAAGCGCTGGCGTACGGCTGCTGTGGAGAGCGCTACGCTGACCAGGACGAACCATGCCGCGTTGACCAGGCACATCCACAGGCCGTAGAGCATCTGCACGGGGAGCGGTGTCTTTGCGCTGACCAGTGTGGTGAACACAGCCAGGAAGAACAGGGTCGCCTTGGGGTTGGTGGCGTTGGTCATGAAGCCGATGACGAAGGCTTGCCTGGGGGATTGCTGCGCAGTCTCACTCGGCCCGTCGGGAGTGGCCTCGCCGCCCGTGCTGGGCTTGCTGCGGAGGAACTTGATGCCGAGGTAGAAGATGTAGGCCGCGCCGAGCCACTTGGCTGCTGTCATCAGCCAGGGGGTTGTGTGCAGGAGTGCGCCTACGCCGATGAGGGTGTAGAGGACATGGACCGAGATGCCTGCGCCTATTCCCAGCGAGGTGTAGATGCCTGCTTTTCGGCCGAAGCGGACGCTTTGGCGGACGGCTACTGCGAAGTCTGGGCCTGGGGCTATGACAGCAAGCAGGTGGACTATCGCCAGGCTTAGGAATTCTGCCCAGTAGGGTGCGAACACTTTTGACTCCGTGGTGGTGCGGTGGCGCTCCATTCTCCGTGCGGTGCCGCCTGGGGGCCGGCACTACCGCACGGTTTTCTGCCGGTATCGTGAAGGCCGGCCAACGGCCGGCGCTACCGGGTCTTTTGCGACTGTGGGGGTCGCTATCAGAAGACTGCGGCACGGTGTCCATCGAGCATGCCTGCGGACGGCGCGGCCCAGTATCTGTGACCTGTAGTCTGGCTCAGAACCGACCGGCTAGTTCGCAGGGAGGTACTCGGAGATCTCTATCAGGTTGAGTTCGGGGTCCCGGACATACACAGATCGGATCTTGCCCAATGCACCGGTGCGCTCGACGGGGCCCTGTTCGATCTTCACGGAGTTGCTGCCTAGCTTCTGGATGACCTGATCCAACGGTACTGCGGCAATGAAGCAGAGGTCCAGGGAGCCCGGCACAGGTAGGTGCGCCTTGGGTTCAACCTCATGCCCCTTTATGTGCAGATTGATCTTCTGGTTGCCAAACCGGAAGGCCTTTCTGCCCGCTCCGAACGTTTCCAGGGTCATCCCCAAGACGTTGACGTAGAAGTGGGTAGTGGCCTCTTCTGCGGATGTGGTCAGCACGAGGTGATCCAGGTGGTCGATCATGGGGGCGGTCGCAGTTGGGCGGTGGCTTTATCGTAGCCGTATGCACATTGCGCGTTGTGGCGCCTTGCAGCCGAAAGGCGCCCAGCAGGAGGAGCCGCCCCATCGGTTACCTGAATACAACGGTGCGGTGCCCGTTGAGGATGATGCGGTGCTCTACGTGCCTGCGTACGGCACGCGCCAGTACCTGCGATTCGGTGTCGCTGCCGAGGCGGACGAGATCGCGGGGCGTCATGGCGTGGTCCACCCGTGCCACGTCCTGTTCGATGATCGGGCCTTCGTCGAGATCGGAGGTGACGTAGTGGGCCGTTGCGCCGATGATCTTTACGCCGCGCGCGTGGGCCTGGTGGTACGGCTGCGCGCCCTTGAAGCTTGGCAGGAAGCTGTGGTGGATGTTGATCGCGCGGCCGGCCAGTGCCTGGCACAGGCGCGGTGAGAGGATCTGCATGTAGCGCGCCAGCACTACCAGGTCGATCTGTTCGCGTTCGACCAGATCGATGATCTGTTGTTCCTGCACTTCCCGGTTGTCTGCATTCACCGGCAGGTGGTGGAACGGAATGCCGTAGGAACCGGCCAGGGGGCCGAAGTCTTCGTGGTTGGAGGCCACTGCGGCGATGTCCACCTGCAGCTGGCGGCTGTGCGCGCGGAACAGCAGGTCGTTGAGGCAGTGCCCCTGCTTGCTCACCAGCACCAGCAGGCGCGCACGGCGGCGGGCGTCGTGCAGCTGCCAGTCCATCTTGAAGTCGGTGGCCAGCCCGGTCATACGGGTCTGGATGGTGTCGATGGGCTGGCGCGGGTCGCGGTCGAAATGCACGCGCAGGAAGAACCGGCCGCTTTCGTCATCGCCGAACTGCTGCGCATCCAAAATGTTGCAGCCCTGCTCGAACAGCAGGCCGGAAACGCGGTAAACGATGCCGGTACGGTCCGGGCATGAGAGGGTGAGGATGGAATCAGGGCGCATGGATGAAGTCTATGCCAGCGGCTTCCGAGGCGAAATGGTGTTATCAGATGTAACTATGGAGATCGTCGTCGCTCCATCGGCTCTTCAACCACTCGGCTCCGCCAAGCCTCCAGGACTTCACCATCCTCCGGCATTCCGCGAAGGGTATCAATGACCCGGCCATTCTGTAGTAGATGAAACACCGGCGTCTCGTTGGTTGCCACACCCTTCGGCGTACGTCCAGGCACCTCTGCTGCCATCGGGTGGGTTGGGTAGTGCGCGTTCCATTTGCGCATCTCGCCCTCCTCCCATGCAGAGCCTGCGGGGACCAGCAATGTCAGCATGGGTAGCATCCACGACCACGTGCTGCCGTCCATCACTTTCGACATCGCCCGCTGGGAAGGCGCGCAGTGCGGATGTACTACCGCCACGATCTGCCACCCTTCCTGGTTGGGCCAAGGTACGTCCGTGACGCCATCTTCGCTGAGAAGCAGGCGGCGCGGTCCGGTACCACCTGCCAGCTCCAGGGCTGGAAGCTCGGAAACCGAGATACCAAATTTGCTGCGGAGCTGATTGGCCGCGCTGAAACGCCTGGACGCCACCAACACCCCATGCACCCTGTGGTGATGGTATGGACGCGCGTTGTTCGTCGCCACGATTGCGTCATGGAGGCAGATGAGGCGATCGACAAGTAAAGCATCCGGCCTGTGGACTACGACCAGATGCGTCGCAAGGAACAGATCCTCCCGCCTATCGATGGGTATGGAGTCGCATTCCAAGCTTCTCAGTGCGGGAGGTATGCCTTCGTCATAGGCATGACGCATGATCCGTAGGCGGTCATCATCTGTTTCCGGCCTACTCTCGATGTCCCGCACCGTATCGTAAAGCGTAGAAGTGCTGCTATCGGACTTTGGCAAGGCCGACAACAGCACTGTCATCAGCAGAAGAGCCTGCACGCGGTCAGCACTTTGGGGTGCAGATGGAACTGGCCGACGTTTTGCAGGTGCCAGTACCTACGCACTGATAGCTGTAATGATGGTCCTCACAGCGAGGACTCAGCATCTTCATGATTTCCGAGTCCCGCTCTCCCTGAATCGGGATAGGGAGGCGGCGGGCTGAGCGTTGCGCGCCCAGCAGGGATAGCACGTCGTAGGCTTGGCCCAACGTCAGTTCGCGCTCCATTTCGATGGTTGAGAAGCTGGTCAGGCCCTTCTCGTTGAATCGGAGAGATGCGACGAAGCTTGCCATCGCATCATCACTGAACGCCCGGAGGGGGGAGTTCTGCGGCATGGCGTTGAGGTAGTCCAGTAGACCGGCCTCGCTTTGGATGGGAGCCGCTGACTCTTCCGCAAGGCTCAGCTGCCTGTCTATCGGGGACGTACCCGGGCAGTCTGCGTATGCGTTTGCACTAAAGAGAGTAAGACACAGGAAGGCTACGTTCTTGTAGTTCATATCAACATCCCTCAGGTCTGCGGCGTTGTTGCCGCAGACCGAATGTGCGGCCAACGCAAACGCAAATCTGTGTTGGGCGTACTGGTGTGTGAAGAATCAATCGAAACCTGGATTTCGAATGTTTTCATCAACCGTCAGCGCGCCGGATGCACGGTCAGCGCCACCAGCCGCATCACCACCGGCCGCACCAGCAGCACGCAGCAGAACGCGGTGGGCATGGCGAGCTGGTAGGCGCCGAGTACGCGCATGGGGAAGTCGGCGTTGATGCCGGCGTTGGCGGCGGTGATCACCAGGCACATCAGCATGGCCATGATGGAGGCCATGAAGAAGGCAAAGACGTACGGGGTGGCGCGGGCGCCGAGCTTCCAGCGGGCGGTGGCCAGGGTTTGAACTTGTTGCGACATCAGGGGTCCAGTGGGCGGCAACCAGCGGTTGCGGGACCGGCACGATAGTCAGCGGGGCCAGGTGCGGGTAGACCGCCGGGCGTTGGCTCTTTATAAAGTAATTCTTTGCAATGACCGGCCAGAATTGGCGCCAGCATGAACATTCTGCAGTCAATCCGCAGTTTCATCCGCACCGCCGATGCCGGCAGCCTGGCAGCCTGGCAGCGGCGGCGCGCACGCTGGGGATCAGCCCGGCGGCGGTGGGCCAGAACATCGCGCGGCTGGAGACGCATCTGGGCGTGCGCCTGTTCAACCGCACCACGCGCACGTTGGCGCTGACCGAGCGCGGCGCGCTGTACCTGGCCGAGGTGCGGCATATCGAGCGCGACCTGCAACGGGCTCAGGCGGCGGTGACCGATCCCGAAGCCACACCGCATGGTCGCCTGCGCATTGCCAGCACTTCCGCGTTTGGTCGGCATGTGCTGGCGCCGATGCTGCCGGCGTTGCAGGCGCGCTATCCGCGGTTGTCGATCGAGCTGCTGCTGGCCGACCGCAGCGTGGACCACGCGCATGAAGATGTGGATGTGAGTTTCCGGATCGAGCCGCAGCTGGTGGAAGGCCTGGTGGCGCGGGCGATTGCGCAGGTGCCGTTCCAGGTGTGTGCGGCGCCTTCTTACTTGGCGCAGGCGGGGGTGCCGGCGACACCGGAGGAGCTGCGCGAGTACCGTTGCCTGGTGTTCCGCTATCCGGTGGATGGGCGGTTGTTGCCGTGGGGATTCGTGCGCGATGGGATCCGCTTCGAGGCGGAGATGCGGCCGGCGCTGGTGTCGGATGACATTGATGCGTTGGCGGCGATGGCGGCCGCTGGCGGTGGCATTGCGCGGCTGGCAGCGTTCGTGGCGGCGCCTTGGTTGGCGCGCGGGGAGTTGCAGGTGTTATTTGCGTCGGGCGATGGGGCGCGGACGTCGCCGGAGCCGATGCGGTTGTTTTTGTGTGTGAGTGATCGAAGGGATTTGACGCCCAAGGTGCGGGCGTTGATGCAGCACGTGGTGGAGGGGTTGCCGGCCGCGTGGCGGGTGGATGTTGCGTGAGATCAGGCGGCGCACGACCAACGGTCGTGCGCTACCGATTCAATCAAGCAGACGGGGCGGTGAATACGCCGCGGGCTTCGCGCGGTTCGCAGCGCAGGTACTGCGGGGCGGGGGTGATGGAGTCGCCGAGGGCGGCGGCGGCGTGCCACGGCCAGCGCGGTTCGTAGAGGATGCCGCGGGCCAGTGCGACGGCGTCGGCGTGGTTGTGGCGCAGGATCGATTCGGCCTGGGCCGGATCGGTGATCAGGCCAACGGCGATGACCGGCATGCGCACCTTGGCTGCCTTGATCGCGGCGGCGAACGGTACCTGGTAGCCGGGCTCGAGGGCGATCTTCTGGCGTGCGTCGAGACCGCCGCTGGAGACGTGCAGGAACTGGCAGCCGCACAGATCGAGGATCTGCGCGAGGGTGGTGCTCTGTTCGATGTCCCAGCCGCCGTCGACCCAGTCGCTGGCGGAAATGCGCACGCCTACGCTGATGCGGTCGGAGACCGCCGCGCGCACGGCGTCGAACACGCGGATCAGCAGGCGCATGCGGTTTTCCAGCGAGCCGCCGTACTCGTCCTGGCGCTTGTTGCTGAGCGGGGAGAGGAACTGGTGCAGCAGGTAGCCGTGCGCGGCGTGCAGTTCGATCAGGTCCAGGCCGGCGCGCTCGGCGCGCTTGGCGGCCACGGCGAAGGCCTCCACCACGGCGTCGATGCCGGCTTCATCCAGCGCTTCGGGCGTGGGACCGTTGGCGGTGAACGGCAGCGCCGAGGGGGCTTTCACGGTCCAGCCGTTCGGGTCGGTCGGCGGCAGCGGGCCACCGCCATCCCACGGGCGTGCGGAGGAGGCCTTGCGACCAGCATGCGCGAGCTGCACGCCCACCGGCATCGGCGACCAGCGCTTCACCGAGGCGATCACGTCGGTGAGGGCGGCTTCGGTGGCGTCGTCCCACAGGCCCAGGTCGGCGTAGCTGATGCGCCCTTCCGGCAGCACGGCGGTGGCTTCGAGGATGAGCAGGCCGGCGCCGGATTGGGCCAGCATGCCCAGGTGCTGGCGGTGCCAGTCGTTGGCCAGGCCGTCGGTGGAGGAGTACTGGCACATCGGGGCGATGACGATGCGGTTGGACAGCGTCAGCGGTCCGAAGGTTACGGGGGAGAAAAGCTGGCTCACGGGCGGGCGACTCGGGGGGATGTTGAAACCGGGGGGTTATTGCACCCGGAAGCGGGGGTGCAGGCAACCGTTTGTTTGGAACGGTGTGGCCAGACACGCATGGCGTGTCTCTACGCGGGGGTGGTCGTGGGGAGCAGGAAGGACAGGGCTTCTGCGCAGGACTGCTCTACCTTGAGGGTGAGGAGATCGTCTGCTCGGGTGCGGCCGATGTTCAGGGCGGCTACGGGTAGGCCGGCCTTGGCGGCGGCCTGGACGAAGCGGTAGCCGGAATAGACCATCAGGGAGGAGCCGACCACGAGGACGGCGTCTGCCTGTTGCAGGTGGGCGTGTACGGCATCGACGCGGGCGCGCGGTACGTTTTCGCCGAAGAACACCACGTCCGGCTTGAGGATGCCGCCGCAGGTGGGGCACGCGGGCACGTTGAAGGTGCTGAAATCCACGCCTTCAAGGTCGGCATCGCCATCCGGGGCCTGGGCGGCGTCGAGGCGGTCCCAGCCAGGGTTGGCGGCGAGCAGCGCCTGCTGGAAAGCTTCGCGGCCGCTGCGGGTTTCGCAGCCCATGCAGCGCACCTGGTCGAGGCGGCCGTGCAGGTCGATCACCGCGGCGCTGCCGGCGCGCTGGTGCAGGCAGTCCACGTTCTGGGTGAGCAGCACTTCAACCTTTCCACGCGCTTCCAGCGCGGCCAGTGCGGCGTGGGTGGCGTTGGGTTGGGCTTGGCCGAAGCGCGGCCAGCCGAGCAGGCTGCGCGCCCAGTAGCGCTGGCGGGTGGCCGCTTCGCCCATGAAATCCTGGTAGTTCACCGGTGGGGTGCGCTTCCACTGGCCGTCGGCATCGCGGTAATCGGGAATGCCCGAGTCGGTGCTGCAGCCGGCGCCGGTGAGGACGAACAGGCGGCGGGCGCGGTCGATGAAGTCAGCCAGTGGGGTAGACATGCCAGCTAGATGGGGGCGATTGGAGGGTTCGCAATCGCCCCTGCCCGTTCAGGGTCCGGCGATATCGGCCGGCAGCGCAGGCACGGCGGTGGGCTTGTGGTTCTCGTCCAGGGCGATCATGACGAAGTGGCCGCGGGTGCACAGCTTGCGTTCGCCGGTGTGCAGGTCTTCGGCGATGAGCTCCACCTCCACCTTCATCGAGCTGCGGCCCACTTCGACGATGCGGCCCACGGTTTCCACCATCTGGCCGATGCTGATCGGCAGCTTGAAGTCCACCTGGTCGGAGCGGGCGGTGACCACGGTGCGGCGCGAGTAGCGCGCGGCGGCCAGGAACGCGGCCTTGTCCATCCACGCCAATGCCTGGCCACCGAACAGGGTGCCCATGTGGTTGGTGTGGTTGGGGAAGACGATTTCGGCCATGCGCACTTCAGTGGGCGGGACGACGTCAGGGGTGGCGGTCATGGCGGTGGGCCGTGCGATGGGGTCGACGAGGATGATACGGCAGCGCCCGCAAACAAAAAGCCCCGGCAGTGCCGGGGCTTTCTGGTACGCATGGTGCGCTTGGATCAGAACGACATGTCGAAGGACACTTCGCCCTGCACGCCCACCTGGTAGGCCGAGGGGCGGCGTTCGAAGAAGTTGGTCAGCTCCTGCACGTCCTGCAGTTCCATGAACGGCAGCGGGTTGCGCACGTTGTACTTCTTTTCCATGCCGAGGCGGTGGAAGTGGTTGTCGGCGCAGTGCTGCAGGTACTGGCGCATGTCGCGGGTGGAAATGCCGGCTACGCCGCCGGACAGCACGTCTTCGGCGAACTGCACTTCGCTTTCGATGGCTTCGGCCAGCATGTCGTAGACCTGCCGCTTCATTTCATCGTCGAACAGGTCCGGTTCTTCCTCGCGGATGACGTCCACGCATTCGAAGGCGAAGTCCATGTGTGCGCTTTCGTCGCGGAACACCCAGTTGGTGCCCGAGGCCAGGCCGTTGAGCAGGCCACGCGAACGGAAGTAGTACACGTAGGCGAACGCGGCGAAGAAGAACAGGCCTTCGATGCAGGCGGCGAAGCAGATCTGGTTGAGCAGGAACTGGCGACGCTGGTCGCGGGTTTCGATGCGGGTGAGGCCCTGGATGGAGTCGATCCACTTGAAGCAGAAGTCGGCCTTCTTCTTGATGGAGTCGATGTTCTCCACTGCCGAGAACGCCTTCGAGCGTTCTTCCGGGTCCGGCAGGTAGTTGTCCAGCAGGGTCAGGTAGAACTGCACGTGCAGCGCTTCTTCGTACAGCTGGCGCGACAGGTACATGCGTGCTTCGGGCGCGTTCAAGTGCTGGTACAGGTTCAGCACCAGGTTGTTGGACACGATCGAGTCGCCGGTGGCGAAGAAGGCAACCAGGCGGTGGATCAGGTGGCGCTCGCCCGGCGACATCTTGGTGTGCAGGTCGCTGATGTCGATCTGGAAGTTGATTTCTTCCACGGTCCAGGTGTTCTTGATCGCGTTGCGATACATGTCATAGAACTGCGGGTAGCGCATCGGGCGCAGGGTCAGTTCAAAACCGGGATCGAGCAGCATCTGCTTGCGGGTGTCGGCCATGGTGGGTCTTTCCTTCTGAGGTGTACCGACCAACGGTCGGTACCTACCGGGTGTGTGTGCCGACCAACGGTCGGCACCTGCCGGGTGTTTGTTCCGGCGGTTGGGCCGGTGGAGCGGCCGGGCAGAGCCCGGCGCTGCGGTTGGTCGAGGCCGGCCAACGGCCGGCGCTACCGGGGCGGTGGGCGCCCGCGGATTACTGGCAGGCTTCGCAGGCTTCCGGGTTTTCCAGCGAGCAGGCGATGGCTTCTTCCGGGCTGAACACCTTTTCCGGGGCAGCCGCTGCGGTGTGGCTGATGGTGGTCTTGGCGATCTTGGTGGCCGGACGCGAACGCAGGTAGTAGGTGGTCTTGATGCCCTGCTTCCAGGCGTACATGTACATGGAGGACATCGCGCCGATGTTCGGGCTTTCCATGAACAGGTTGAGCGAGGCGGACTGGTCGATGAACGCGCCACGGTCGGCGGCCATGTCGATCAGCGAACGCATCGGCAGTTCCCACGCAGTGCGGTAGATCTGGCGCAGGCTTTCCGGGATCTGGGCGATACCCTGGATGGAGCCTTCGGCCATCTTGATGGTGTCGCGCATTTCCGGGGTCCAGTGGCCGAGCTTCTTCAGCTCGTTCACCAGGTAGCGGTTCACCTGCAGGAAGTCGCCCGACAGCGTTTCGCGCTTGAACAGGTTGGACACCTGCGGCTCGACGCACTCGTAGCAGCCGGCGATGGAGGCGATGGTCGCGGTCGGGGCAATGGCGATGATCAGCGAGTTGCGCAGGCCGTGTTCCTTGATGCGGGCACGCAGGGCGTCCCAGCGCGCGCCGTCTTCCGGCACCACGTTCCAGGCGTCGAACTGCAGTTCGCCGCTGGCCGCACGGGTGTCGTTGAACGACGGGTGCTTGCCACGTTCCTGGGCCAGTTCGACCGAGGTTTCCAGGGCGTGGAAGTAGATGGTCTCGGCAATCTTCTTCGACAGCGCGCGGGCTTCGGCGCTGTCGAACGGCAGGCGCTTGCGGAAGAACACGTCCTGCAGGCCCATGCAGCCCAGGCCGACCGGGCGCCAGCGCATGTTGGCGCGGCGGGCGGTTTCGATCGGGTAGAAGTTCAGGTCGATCACGCGGTCGAGCTGGCGCACGGCCAGGCGCACGGTTTCGGCCAGCTTTTCGTAGTTGAACTCGTTGTGCTCGTCGAAGTGGTTGCCCAGGTTGATCGAACCCAGGTTGCACACGGCGGTTTCATCGTTGGAGGTGACCTCCAGGATTTCGGTGCACAGGTTGGACAGGTGGATCACGTTGCCCGGACGCAGGGTCTGGTTGCTGGCGCGGTTGCACTTGTCCTTGAAGGTCATCCAGCCGTTGCCGGTTTCGGCCAGGGTACGCATCATGCGCGAGTACAGCTTGCGCGCGGAAATGGTGCGGTTGGCCTTGCCCTGTGCTTCGGCCTGCAGGTAGGCGGCCTCGAAGGCTTCACCGAACAGGTCGGTGAACTCGGGCACCACGCGCGGATCGAACAGCGACCATTCCTGGTCGGCTTCGACGCGCTTCATGAACAGGTCCGGCACCCAGTTGGCCAGGTTGAGGTTGTGCGCACGGCGCGATTCGTCGCCGGTGTTGTCACGCAGTTCGAGGAAGTCTTCGATGTCGGCGTGCCAGGTTTCCAGGTACACGCAGGCCGCGCCCTTGCGCTTGCCGCCCTGGTTCACCGCGGCCACGGACGAGTCCATGGTCTTCAGCCACGGCACGATGCCGTTGGAATGGCCGTTGGTGGACTTGATCAGCGAGCCGCGCGAACGCACGCGGGTGTAGCTGACGCCGATGCCGCCGCTGAACTTGGAGAGCTGGGCGATGTCGCCGTACTTGGAGTAGATCGATTCCAGCGAATCCTGCGGCGAATCAAGCAGGAAGCACGAGGACAGCTGCTCGTGGGTGGTGCCGGAATTGAACAGGGTCGGGCTGGACGGCAGGTAGTCCAGGTTGCCCATGCGCTTGTACAGGGCCAGGGTTTCCGGCACGTCTTCGCTCAGCGCGCTGGCGATGCGCAGGAAGAACTGCTGCGGGGTCTCGATCACCTTGCGGGTGTGCGGATGGCGCAGCAGGTAGCGGTCGTACAGGGTACGCAGGCCGAAGTAGTCGAAGTTCAGGTCGAGGCTGAGGTCGATGGCATCGTTGAGCTTGCGCGCGTTGGTCTGCACGAAGTTCAGCAGGCGGTCGTTGATCAGGCCCACTTCGTGGCCACGGCCGACCGACTGCGAGAAGGCGTGGATTTCCTGGCCCGACACTTCCTTGGCGATGTAGTTGGCCAGCAGGCGCGCGGCCAGGCGGCCGTACTCGGGCTCTTCACCGATCAGCAGGGCGGCGGTGCGGATGGACAGTTCGTCCAGTTCCTGGGTAGTGGCGCCGTTGTACAGGCCGGAAATGGTGCGGGTGGCCACGCGCATCGGGTCGACCGAATGCAGGCCTTCAGCCGAACGCTGCACCGCGCGCACGATCTTGTTCAGATCCACCAGTTCGGTCGTGCCGTTGCGCTTGGTCACGCTCATGGCGGTCGCGGTCGGCGGCGAAGTCAACAGGAATTCGCTTTCCTGGTCGGTGGCTGCGCTGGTTTCGGTGCTCACGGCGTTTTCCTCTTGGCGTGATTTGGGGTGGTGCAGGGTCGCCTGCGGGGCAGGCGTGGGGCCGATGCGCTCAGCGCTCAGGGTGGACTATCGGTGTCGCATGGGACGCGACCGGCGCACTGGCGCTGCGGACGATTCCCCTTGCGTCACCGGTCATCTCCCCCCGGAGACTGGTGCTACCAGCACCGCACCCTGTACGGCATGCGGTTGTCGGTGGGCGTTGGGCCCGTTGGACCCTTCGACTTGTGGTCGAAGAGACCGACGGCCACAAGATAGTGGGGGTGTAGGGGGCCGTCAACGCCAAATGTAGGGAATCAGGCCAATCCCTTGCGGCGCAAGGATCCGGTGTTGCAGGCGTCCGACGAACGGTCGCGACCCGTCGAAAGCGAGTGCGCAGTCAAGGGTTGGGGGCGACTTTTCGTGCGATTCAAGCGTTCGAAAAACGGAACGATGGGCGTCACGTGGGCGTAACAAACGTGGATCACGCCCTGTGGGGCGTGCCCAGGTATTCGGCGCTCTGCATTTCTATCAGGCGCGAGGCGGTGCGCTCGAAGGCGCCCTGCAGGCGGGTGCCGGTGTAGAGGGCTACCGGAGCGTCGGTGGCGGTGCAGACCAGGTTGACGTGGCGGTCGTACAGCTCGTCGATCAGGTTCACGAAGCGGCGCGCGGCATCTTCATTCATGCGGTCGAAATGCGGGATGTCGCCCAGCAGCACGGTGTTGAACTCGCGGGCGATCTCGATGTAGTCCGAGGGGCCGCGCGGGCCTTCGCAGAGGGCCTTGAAGTCGAACCAGACGATGCTCTTGCCGCGGGCGCGCACCGGGATCTTGCGTGCTTCGATCTCGATGTTGCCCGGCTTGGGCGGCTGTCCGCCGCTCAGCGCGGCCCAGCGGCTGGCCAGCCAGGCATCGCTGTGCTCGTCGCGCGGGGCCTGGTAGACCGGCGAATGGGTCAGCGCCCGCATCCGGTAGTCTTCGGTGCCCTCGGCGTACAGCTCCACGCAGTAGGTCTTCAGCAGGCCGATGGCAGGCAGGAAGCTGTCGCGCTGCAGGCCATTCAGGTACAGGTTCTCCACCGCCGTGTTGGAGGTGGTGACCAGGGTGACCCCTTCGGCGAACAGGCGTTCGAGCAGGCGCGCCAGCAGCATGGCATCGCCGATGTCGGTGACGAAGAACTCGTCCAGCACCAGTACGCGCAGCTTGGCGCGCCATTCCTGGGCGATCCGGGCCAGCGGGTCGCTCTGCCCCTGGTGTTCGCGCAGGCGCTCGTGGATGCCGCGCATGAAGCGGTGGAAGTGGGTGCGGTACTTCTGTTCGATCGGCAGCCCGTCGTAGAACAGGTCCACCAGGAAGGTCTTGCCGCGCCCTACCCCGCCCCAGAAATACAGGCCCTTGACCGGCTCGGGCTTCTTCCAGAAGGCGGACAGGCGATCCAGCCAGCCGTCCTGGGCGCTGTCGACCAGGGCCAGGTGGATGCGGTCCAGCTCGGCCAGTGCGGCGTGCTGGGCCGGGTCGTTCTGCCATTCGCCCCGGGCCACGCCTTCGGCGTAGCGCTGCGACGGGGTCAGTGCGGTATCGCTCATGCGGTGGCGCTTTCCGGGTTCGGCAGCCAGCCCTTGACGCCGTGGAGCACCGCGCCGCGCAGGTCGATCAGCTTGCGGTGGAAGAAGTGGCTGGTTTCGGGCATGCGCACCAGCTCGTGCGGGGCGCCCAGCTCGTCCAGCCAGTCATAGACCGCCTGCGGGTCGACGATTTCGTCGGCCTCGCCCTGGATGACCAGCCAGTTGGCCGGCGGCTGCACGCCGTCGAAGTCCCAGCGCCCGGCGGGCGGGGCGATCGAGATCAGCACCTGGGGCTGCAGCTCGGCGGCCGCGCGCAGGGAGACGAAGGCGCCGAAGCTGAAGCCGGCCAGCCACAGGGTGGCGTCGGGGCGCTGCTGGCGCACCCAGGCCACCACGGCCTTGAGGTCGTCCTGCTCGCCCACGCCATGGTCGAATTCGCCGGCCGAGGTGCCGACGCTGCGGAAGTTGAAGCGCACGGTGGCAATGCCCAGCTCGCGCAGGGTGGTGCCGACCATGGTCACCACCTTGTTGTGCATGCTGCCGCCTTCGGTGGACAGCGGGTGGCAGATGACCGCCACCACCGGCTGCGCGGGCACGTCGGCCTTGGGCGGGTCGACCATCACGTCCAGCGCGCCAACCGGCCCGGCCAGCTGCAGGGTGGTGCTTTCATTGGGGAAAGGGGGATTGTGCATGGCGTCATAATACCGCTCCCCCGCGGGCTGCACTGCCGCGCCTGCCTGGAACCCCATGTTCTATCTGCTTTTCAGCGTGGTCTGCAGCGTGTTGGTGTCGGTGCTGCTGAAGCTGGCCGCACGCCGCCATCTGGATGTCGCCCAGATGGTGACCTGGAACTACCTGGTGGCCGCCGGGCTTACGGCAGGGGTGCTGCGGCCGCCGCTGGAGGCGCTGCAATCAAGCCATGCGCCGTGGCCGGCCCTGCTGGTGCTGGCGGTGGTGCTGCCTTCGCTGTTCCTGGTGCTGGGCCGCACGGTGGCGGTGGCCGGGATCGTTCGCACGGACGTGGCGCAGCGGCTGTCGCTGTTGCTGTCGTTGTTGGCTGCGTTTGTGTTCTTCGGGCAGACGGCGACCCCGCTCAAGCTGCTTGGACTGGGGCTGGGGCTGGTGGCGATGCTGGGCATCAGCCTGCGCCCGCGTGGGCCGGCGGCGGCCGGCGAGGCGGGCAGCTGGCGCTGGCTGCTGGCGGTGTGGGTGGGCTTTGCGCTGGTGGATGTGCTGCTGAAGCAGGTGGCGCTGTCGGGGACGCCGTCGATGGCCGCGCTGCTGGCGTGTTTCAGCATTGCGTTTGTGTTGATGCTGGGGCTTCAGCTGTGGCGGCACTTCAGTGGGCGCAGCCGGTTGCGCGCGCGCAACGTGGGTGCGGGGGCCCTGTTGGGGCTGCTCAATGGCGGCAACATCCTGTTTTACGTGCACGCCCACCAGGCGATGCCGGACAGCCCTGCCACGGTGTTCGCCGGGATGAATATCGGCGTGGTGGTGCTGGGAGCGCTGGTGGGGGTGTTGGCGTTCGGCGAGCCGACCACGCGGTGGAACCGCGCGGGGTTGGTGTTGGCGGTGGTGGCGATTGGGTTTATCGCGTGGGGGTGATGCGCGCGCAGCCTGGTTAGCGGTCGAAACCCAGGATCAACGGGTCGTGGTCGGAACTGCGCCACGGGCCGGCTTCGTTGCGGTCGCGGTAGCCGATGTCGTCGGCTTCGTCGGCATTGATGTGCCATTCGGCCGCGCCGCGCAGGCGCTTGGCCATGCCCGGGCTGAGCAGGGCGTGGTCGAGGCGGCCGGTCATGCCGTTGTAGACGTAGCTGTAGGGGCGCTCGACCTTGGCCACGGCGAAGGCGTCGCGCCAGCCGGCATCGTGCAGGGTGCGGATCGGGGCTTCCATCGCGTAGGCGTTGAAGTCGCCCAGCAGGATCGCGTCGGTGGTGCCGGCGCCGGTCGGGTCGGTGCCCAGCCACTGGTTGAGCAGGCGCGCCGATTCCACGCGGGTGGCGTTCCAGCATGCCTGGCCGTCGTTCTGGTCGGCGTCGGCGCCGGCCGCTTCCGAGCAGCCCTTGGACTTGAAGTGGTTGGCCACCACCACGAACGGCGCGCCCTTGCCGGCGCGGAACGCCTGGGCCAGCGGTACGCGGCTGTGCGGGCCGAACGGCGCGGTGTCCAGCACGGCGGGGGCGCCCACGGGGGTCACCCGCGAGCTGCGGTAGATGATGCCGACCCGGATCGGGTTCTCGCCCGGGCCCTTGCCGGCGTCGATGAAACGCCAGTCGCCCTGCCCGCCCGACGCGGCATTGAGCGCGCGGACGAATTCGGCGATGGCCGACTGCGGGCCGTAGCCGTCGTTTTCCAGTTCCATCAACGCGGCGACATCAGCGCCAAGCGCGCTGACGGTGGCCACCAGCTTGGCGGTCTGGGCCTGGTGTTCGGCCAGGGTGCGGGCGCCGCGCAGGGTCGGGTAACCGCCGCCCTGGCCGTCGCCGTTGAAGAAGTTTTCCAGGTTGAAGGCGGCCACCTTGAGCGCGCCGGGCACCACGGGGGCGGCCGGGCGGTTGAGCGCCGGCAGCGTCAGCGGGGTGGTGACCTGCAGGCGCGGGGTGCCCTTGGCGTCCACGTGGACGATGCCTTCGACGTTGCGCAGCACGGTGCCGGTGCGCAGGGTGGCAGCGGCGGGCAGGTAGGCCACCGGACCCGGGTCGCGCGCGGTGCTGCCGTCATCGAGCAGCAGGCGGCGGCGCTGGTTGTCGGCGATCACCTTGGCGTGGGCGTCGGTGCCGGGGGCGGCCACTTCGCTGGGCTGCCAGAGGCGGCCGTCGAAGGCAACGGTGAGTTCGCCGAAACGGGCCAGGCCGTCGGTGCCTGCCAGGGTCAGCGGGGCGGCGATGCGCACGTGCTGGCCGTCGAGGGTGCGCCAGTCGGCGGGCGCGGCGGTGAGGGTGATGGTGACGGGGGCGGAGGTCGCCGGGGTCGATGCGGTCGGGCGTGGCTGCGGCTGGGCCTGGGCGAACGCGGTGGCGGGCAGCAGCAGCGACAGGGCAAGAGCGAGGGTGCGACGGCGCATCGACGGCGATTCCGGGAACGGGTGCACAGGGTAACCGTGAAACATGAAAGTCGGCTTTGCCGGAGAGGCTGGATGCGCGGACCGGGCGGGACGGTTGGACCCGGCCGGTAGAGCCGACTGTTAGTCGGCTTGGCGCCGGAGCACGGGAGGTTGCAGGGTCCGCGCGAACGGCAGCCGACTGACAGTCGGCTCTACCTGCAGCCGACTAACAGTCGGCTCTACCCGCAGCCGACTAACAGTCGGCTCTGCCGTTCGTGATGTGCGCCGGTTATTTCAGGTTTGCGAGCATCCAATCGACGGTGGCGTGGATCTGCTCTTCGCTCAGGCCGGGGTTGCCGCCCTTGGGCGGCATGATCCCGCCATCGGGGCCGGTGTAGCCCTCGATGGCGTGCTTGTAGAGGGTGTCCTTGCCCTGGGCAAGGCGCGCATCCCAATGGGCGTGGTCCAGGGTCGGTGCCTGGCCGACGCCGGTGGTGTGGCAGGCGGTGCACAGGTTGTCGAAGATCACCTTGCCGTCGGTGGTGCCGCCGTAAGCCACCTGCGAGGCGGCCTTGGCCATCGCCGCCGCCTTGGCTGCGGCCTGGTCGGCAGCACCGGTGGCGCCGGCATAGACCGCACCGGCCGGGGCAATGCGCAGTTCGGTGCGCTTGGCGGCCTGGGGCGAGACTTCAGGGGGAATGCGGGTGTGCAGGTACGCGGCGAACAGGATCAATCCGAGCGTGATGGCCATCAATAAGGCAATGACCATGGAAAAGCGTTTCAGGAACTCGAGGTCGTAATTCCGCACTCTCTGTTACCCCTGGCTGGTAGTCGTTGGACCACGGCTTGTCGGCCGAGTATGACCAGCGTCGGCGGCGCTCTGCAAGCCGCCTTCCACTACCGCAATGCAGCATCACACCTGGGGAGCGCCTGCAGCACGCAGGCAGAAAACGCAGATGGATTCGACCAGCGCGGTCTGGTCGCCGTGCGCATCGCGGCTGGGCGCGGTGGGGCCGACCAGCGCTTCGGTGAACGCACCGACGATGCAGGCGGCCGCCACGTCGGTGTCCTGCGCAGGGAAACTGCCGGCTTCAACGCCATCGGCCACGATGCGGCGGAACACGTCACCGAACAGGCGGCGGCAGCGGATGCGCTCGGCTTCCACTTCCGGATCAACCGGTTCGGCGATGAAGGCGTAGGCCAGCCCGGGGCCGGCCAGGGCGCGGCGCACGAAGGCGGTGATCGCCCGGCGCAGGCGCTCGGGCGCGGGCAGCGGTTCGGCGGCGATGGCTTCGAAGATGCGCAGTTCATGCTCGACCGCGTCGGTCAGCACCTCCACGAACAGCTCGGCCTTGGACGGGAAGTGCCGGTAGATCAGCCCGGTGGACACCCCCGCTTCGGCCGCCACGGCGGTGACCGGGGCATTCCGGTAGCCGCCGGCCGCCACCAGGCGCCGAGTGGCCAGCAGGATCCGCTCGCGGGCCCCGGCCAGGCGTTCTTCCATCAAAGCTGAGCGTTTATAGGCCATTTGCTGATTCTATGTTCAATTTTTGAATTTGTGTTCACTTTTACCCCCGGGAGGACTAGGCTGGGAGCATTCGACCCCTTCCAGCCGTTGCGGAGCCGCCTCATGCACGTCCCCACCATGAACTTCGACCTCGGCGAAGAGATCGACATGCTCCGCCAGAGCGTGGCCCATTTTGCCTCGGCCGAGATCGCGCCGCTGGCGGCCAAGGCCGATGAGGAAAACCTGTTCCCGCACCCGCTGTGGCGCAAGCTCGGCGAGCAGGGCCTGCTCGGCCTGACCGTGGAAGAAGAATACGGCGGCAGCGGCATGGGCTACCTGGCCCATGTGGTGGCGATGGAAGAAATTTCGCGCGCCTCCGGCGGCATCGGCCTGTCCTACGGCGCGCATTCGAACCTGTGCGTGAACCAGCTGCGCAAGAACGGCACCGAAGAGCAGAAGCAGCGCTTCCTGCCCGGCCTGTGCAGCGGTGAAAAGGTCGGCGCGCTGGCCATGAGCGAACCGGGCGCCGGTTCGGACGTGGTGTCGATGAAGCTGCGCGCGGACAAGCGCGGCGACCACTACGTGCTCAACGGCAACAAGATGTGGATCACCAACGGCCCGGATGCCGACGTGCTGGTGGTGTACGCCAAGACCGACGTGGAAGCCGGCGCCAAGGGCATCACCGCCTTCCTGGTCGAAAAGGGCATGAAGGGCTTCTCCACCGCGCAGAAGCTGGACAAGCTGGGCATGCGCGGCTCCAACACCTGCGAGCTGGTGTTCGAGGATTGCGAAGTGCCCGAAGCGAACGTGCTGGGCGCGGTCGGTGGCGGCGTGAACGTGCTGATGTCCGGGCTGGATTTTGAGCGCGTGGTGCTGTCCGGCGGCCCGCTGGGCCTGATGTCGGCCGCGATGGACGTGGTGATGCCGTACGTGCATGAGCGCAAGCAGTTCGGTCAGGCGATCGGCACGTTCCAGCTGATGCAGGCCAAGCTGGCCGACATGTACGTGGGCCTCAACGCCTGCCGCGCCTATGTGTATGCGGTGGCGCGCGCCTGCGACCTGGGCCGCACCACCCGTCAGGATGCGGCCGGTGCCATTCTGTATTCGGCCGAGAAGGCCACTTGGCTGACCGGCCAGGCGATCCAGATCCTGGGCGGCAACGGCTACATCAACGAATACCCCACCGGGCGCTTGTGGCGCGATGCCAAGCTGTATGAGATCGGCGCCGGCACCTCGGAAATCCGCCGCATGCTGATCGGCCGCGAACTGTTCCAGCGCACCAAGTAAGGACGATGCCATGACGGTACTGAGCACCCAGCTGCAACCGGGCAGCGAGAGCTTCGAGGCCAACCGCACTGCGCTGCAGGCGGTGGTCGACGACCTGCGCGCCACCCTGGCGCAGACCGCGCTGGGCGGCACGGAAGCGGCGCGGCAGAAACACACCGCGCGCGGCAAGCTGCTGGTGCGCGACCGCATCGATGCCCTGCTCGACCCGGGCAGCGCGTTCCTGGAAATCGCGCCGCTGGCCGCGCACGGCATGTATGGCGACAGCATCGCCAGCGCAGGCGTGGTGGCCGGCATTGGTCGTGTGTCCGGGGTGGAATGCGTGATCGTGGCCAACGATGCCACGGTCAAGGGCGGCACCTATTACCCGATGACGGTGAAGAAGCACCTGCGCGCGCAGGAGGTGGCCGAACAGAACCGGCTGCCGTGCATCTACCTGGTGGACTCCGGTGGCGCGTTCCTGCCGCTGCAGGACGAGGTGTTCCCGGACCGCGACCATTTCGGCCGGATCTTCTACAACCAGGCCAACCTGTCGGCGCAGGGCATTCCGCAGATCGCCTGCGTGATGGGCTCGTGCACCGCCGGCGGCGCCTACGTGCCGGCGATGAGCGATGAAACGGTGATCGTGCGCGAGCAGGGCACCATCTTCCTGGGCGGCCCGCCGCTGGTGAAGGCCGCCACCGGTGAAGTGGTCACCGCCGAGGAACTGGGCGGTGCCGATGTGCACACGCGCATTTCCGGGGTGGCCGACCACATGGCCGACAACGACCTGCAGGCGCTGGCCCGGGTGCGCGCGATCATCGCCCAGCTCAACTGGCGCAAGCCCGAACCGGCACTGGCGGTGCAGGCCCCGGTGGAACCGCGCTACCCGGCGCAGGAACTGTACGGGGTGATCCCGGCCGACACGCGCAAGCCCTACGACGTGCGCGAGGTGATCATGCGCCTGGTGGACGATTCGCGCTTCGACGAATTCAAGCCGCGCTACGGCAACACGCTGGTGACCGGCTTTGCACACCTGCACGGTTACCCGGTGGGGATCATCGCCAACAACGGCATCCTGTTCTCCGAATCGGCACTCAAGGGCGCGCACTTCATCGAACTGTGCACCCAGCGCGGCATTCCGCTGGTGTTCCTGCAGAACATCACCGGCTTCATGGTGGGCCGCAAGTACGAACACGGCGGCATCGCCAAGGACGGTGCCAAGCTGGTGATGGCGGTGGCCTGCGCCAAGGTGCCCAAGTTCACGGTGGTGATCGGCGGTTCGTTCGGCGCCGGCAACTACGGCATGTGCGGCCGCGCCTACTCGCCCAACTTCCTGTGGATGTGGCCGAACGCGCGCATCGGCGTAATGGGCGGCGAGCAGGCGGCCAGCGTACTGGCCACGGTGAAGCGTGATGGCATTGAAGCCAAGGGCGGGCAGTGGTCGGCGCAGGACGAAGACACCTTCAAGAGCCCGATCCGCGACCAGTTCGAGCAGCAGGGCCATCCCTACTACGCAAGCGCGCGGTTGTGGGATGACGGCGTGATCGACCCGGCCGACACTCGCCGCGTGCTGGGCCTGGCCTTGTCGGCCAGCCTCAACGCCCCGGCCCGCAAGACCGATTTCGGCGTGTTCCGGATGTGATCCGGCCCCCTGGCATGCGCAACGAGACTTCCATGTTCACCAAGATCCTGATCGCCAACCGTGGCGAAATCGCCTGCCGCGTCATCGCTACCTGCCAGCGCCTGGGCATTGCCACGGTGGCGGTGTACTCCGACGCAGACCGCGACGCACGCCATGTGCGCCTGGCCGACGAGGCCGTGGGCATCGGCCCGGCACCCGCGCGCGAAAGCTACCTGCGCGCCGACGCCATCCTGGACGCGGCGCGCCGCACCGGCGCGCAGGCGATCCACCCCGGTTACGGCTTCCTGTCGGAAAACGCGGACTTCGCGCAGGCCTGCGCCGAGGCGGGCATCGTGTTCATCGGCCCGTCTGCGGCGGCGATCCGTGCGATGGGCGACAAGAGCGCGGCCAAGGCGCTGATGGCGCAGGCCGGCGTGCCGCTGACCCCGGGCTACCACGGCGACGCGCAGGAACCGGCGTTCCTGCGCGAACAGGCCGACGGCATCGGCTACCCGGTGCTGATCAAGGCCAGCGCCGGCGGCGGCGGCAAGGGCATGCGCAAGGTGGACGACAGCGCGGCCTTTACCGAGGCGCTGGCCAGCTGCCAGCGCGAGGCGCAGTCCGCGTTCGGCAACGCGCACGTGCTGGTGGAAAAGTACGTGGAGCGCCCGCGCCATATCGAGATCCAGGTGTTTGGCGACAGCCACGGCAACGTGGTGTACCTGTTCGAGCGCGACTGCTCGGTGCAGCGCCGCCACCAGAAGGTGCTGGAAGAAGCACCTGCGCCGGGCATGACGCCCGAGCGCCGCGCCGCCATGGGCAAGGCCGCGGTGGATGCCGCGCGCGCAGTGAATTACGTGGGCGCCGGCACGGTGGAATTCATCGCCGGGCCCGACGGCGATTTCTATTTCATGGAAATGAACACCCGGCTGCAGGTGGAACACCCGGTGACCGAGTGCATCACCGGTACCGACCTGGTGGAGTGGCAGCTGCGCGTGGCCAGCGGCGCCCCGCTGCCGCTGCAGCAGGAACAACTGCAGATCAACGGCCATGCGCTGGAAGCGCGGCTGTATGCCGAAGATGCCGACAAGGGCTTTCTGCCTTCCACCGGCACCCTGCGCCACCTGCGCCTGCCGTCCGGCAGCGCGCACGTGCGCGTGGATGCGGGTGTGGAACAGGGCGATGCGATCACCCCGTTCTACGACCCGATGATCGCCAAGCTGATCGTGTGGGATGTGGACCGCGATGCCGCGCTGCGCCGCATGCAGCAGGCGCTGGCCGAGTGCGAAGTGGTGGGCGTGACCACCAACGCCGCGTTCCTGCGCCGGCTGGTGATGACCGATTCATTCGCCAACGCGAAGCTGGATACCGCGTTGATCGAACGCGAGCAGGCCGCGCTGGCACCGCATCAGGGCGATACCGACCCTGCCCTGTGGGCGCTGGCGGCCGTAGCTGCGATGGCGACGGACGCAGCGGCCCCGATGGATGCGCGCGACCCGCACTCGCCGTGGCAGGCGCGCGATGGCTGGCGGTTGGGACAGCGTGCGGCGCGGCGGCTGACGCTGGAGCATCGTGGCAGCCAGCAGGTGGTGGCCGTTGAAGGCCATGGCGAGGCGTGGTCCATCGAGGTGGGCGGCACCACGGTATCGGCGCAGGGCCGGATGGTGGGCGAGCGGCTGGCGTTGCAGGTGGGAGAGCGCCTGCACCGCGCCCGCGTGGTGCGCGATGGCAGCGAGCTGTACCTGTTCGGCAACGACGGCGTGCAGCGCTTCACCCTGCATGATCCGGTGAGCGAAGCGGACCACGCTGTAGCGGACGCCGGCAGCCTGGTCGCACCGATGCCGGGCCGCATCGTGGCCACGCTGCTGGCAGCGGGCACGCAGGTGGTGCGCGGTACACCGTTGTTGGTGCTGGAAGCGATGAAGATGGAGCACACCCTGCAGGCCCCGGCCGATGGCACGGTGCAGGGGTATCGGGTCAAGGCGGGTGACCAGGTGGCCGATGGCGCGGTGCTGGTGGATTTCGAAGCCACGTAACCGCGTTGCCGGAACGAAGAGCGGATACGCATCGACGTAGTGACACCCCATGGGTGTCATCGCGGTGCCCGACAACGACGCACATTCACCGCCGCAACGTAGCGTCCGACACCGTGTCATGCACGTTCAATGCCTGCATCAACTGGGTGTTGGCAACCTCCGCGATCGCCCTTCCCCGGTTCTCGAACAGCCATTCGTTCTGCTTCTGGAACTGCTCACCATCGCCCAGCAGGCGGTACGCCTCGCGCAGCGCCACATGCGCCTGCACCGGTTCACTGCCATCCATCATCGGCTGCAGCAGCGCCACGGCCTGCTGGGGTGCACCCCGGCCGATTTCCTGCATGGCAAGCACCATGGTGCGCCACTTTCCGATCACCGGGTTCTTCTGCTGCACCACCTGCGCGTCGTACTCGGCCAGCAGCCGGTTGGCCAGTGCGTGCTCGCCCTGGCGCTGGGCCAGATAGGTCAGCGACAGCAGGCGCAGGATGCGGTCGGGCATGCTCGGATCGGTGGTCGCGGCCAGCAGCGGGCGCAGCTCGGTGGCGATATCGGCCAGCGCCTTGGCTTCGCCCTGTTCGCACGCGGTATCCACCACGGCCCGCATGAGCGCGGCATGCACGTGGAAATCGGCCGACTCCGGTGCCGCTTCCGATGACAGCGCCGTGCGCATGCCCGTGCAGTCATCCTGGTCAGCCGCCAGCAGCAGCCGCACCCGCACGTTCATCAGCGCCTGCAGTTCGTCGCGCGGCTTGCCCAGCTGGGTCAGCAGCGCCTGTGCGTCCCTGTACCGGCGCATGGCAATCAGCACGTCGGCGCGTGGATCGCTGGCCGCCCGCCCGGTCAACGTTTCGGATAGTTTGAAACTACGCAGCGCGTCGTCATACCGGTTGGTGCCCAGTTGGATCCAGCCCAGGTGCGCGATCGGGTAGGCGCGCATCGGGTTCTGCGGCAACGCAGCGGCAATCGCATAGCGCTCGGCATCCTCGTAGCGGTTGTCGGTCAGCAGGTACCAGGAGGTGTTGGACAGGCCGGCAAAGGAGTCGGGATAGATGTCGGCCAGCGCGCGCCAGTCGTCCAACGGCCACGAGTCAGCACTCAGCTCGTTGCTCCAGGCCTTGAGGTAGAGCCGCTCGCGGTGCGGCAAGCGCTGGCTCACGGCCAGCGCGCGCGCGAGGTGCGGCTGCGCTTGGGCGCGTTGCTCCAGGCGTACAAGCAGCTTGGCCAGTCCGATGTGGGCCATGGCGAAATCCGGGTCGGCATCGATCGCCGCCTCATACAGCTTGGCCGATTCGGAGAAGCGCCGACGGCCCAAGGCGCTCTCTGCCAGCGCGAAGGATTTCAGCGCCTGCAGGTTGGCAGTAGAGGCCTGCGGCAGCGGTACCGACTGCTGCACTGACGCCACCGATTCACCGAGCCCTGCACGCAGCTGGCCCACCACGTCGTCCACCGCCGCCATCACCTCCGTTGAGGTACCGGCCTTCGCACGGTAACTGCGCACCACGGCGCGACTGGTGGGATCCAGCAGGTCAACGCTGACCAGGTAGTGTCCACTGGACTGGCGGATGGCGGGCGCCACCACCATGCGAGCGCCTTCGCGCGCGGCCACGTCACTGGCCAGTTCACGATCCAGCCCTTGCCCGGACGGTACCCGCAGCAGGTCGCGCGATTCGGTCACCTTGCTGGTGGACAGGACATTGACATAACGCGACTGCTCCAGGCTCACCAATACCGCGCGCTGCAGCGAATGATCGAACAGCGCCTCGCCGCTGGCGTTCTCCACGTCGGCCAGCACCACCCAGTCGCGTTCTGCAAAGGCGATGGCGGGTACAGGACGTAGCAGCAGCCACGCCCCCACGCCCACCGTCGCCAACACGACCAATTGAGCAGCAATGGCTGCAGGGCGACGCCACAGCGGCAGCACACGGCGCGAGTTGACGTTGCCACGCGGCATGCGCAGCGGGGTGACCCCGACTTCGCCTACCTCAAAGATGTCCTGGGCGCCTGGCACTGCCTTGAACCGCCAGCGTCCGTGTGATTTCCACAGCAGCCGCAGGCCACGATCGCCCAGCGCGGCGCTGGCGCGGCGGGTCAGCGATTCGGCCACAGACGACAGCAGGATCTGGCCTGGCCAAGCGAGCATCATCAGGCGGGCAGCCATGGGCATGGCCAGGCCTTCGACCGCGACCGGCTTGGCCCCGGCCCGGATCGCCTCCGCGCTGTTATCCCAGGTCAGCACCTCCCCGACGTGCAGACCTGCACGCGCGCTCAGTTCGATTCCGCGCTGCTTGCCGATTACCAGCAGCTCCCGCTGGTAGTCCAAGGCGAAACCGAGCGCGTCGATCGGCCGTTCGAACAGCAGGAACACCCCATCGGAGCGATCAACCTGCTGACCATGCCAGTTCCGCTGCAATGCCAACACCAGCCTGTCGTGCTGCTGGAACAGCTCGGCGGCCATGCTGTCGCCCAACTGTGCCACCAGCCCGAGGGAATCGCACAGGTCAATGAACAGCAGTGCTTTGAGCAGCGGTGGCGGGGGGGGAGTGGGCAGTGTCGCCGTTCATGCGCGGATTCCAGCCAAGCCCGGCGGTCGCGTCGTGCGACCCATGCGGCCGGTGGCAGGGGCGAGCGTATCACCATCCCCTACCCGAGCGTCCACACCACATGGTTGGGATCGAACTCGGCCGTTTCCAGCGCGGGGCCGCGCCAACCGACGCCGACGATGGCAACCGGACTCTGGGTCACCCCGTCCAGGGCGAAGGCATCTTCGGTATCCACCTCATTGATGGCAGCGGTCACGAAGGCACCCATGCCGCGCTCGGTAGCGGCCATGTACAGTGCCTGCGAGATGTGACCCACATCCAGGAGCAGCGCGCGGTACGCCTTCGCGTGATTGCGGTACTTCCAGTAGGTCCGCGCAAAGCGCGGCACGAGGACGATGTGCGCGGCCGCGTCGGCAAACCAGTCCTGGCCGGAAAGCATGGCGCGAGCTACCTCCTGCAGCGGTCGCCCGCACCGGCGTGGCAGGCCGATCAGCGCATGCTGGACTGGGTGGTAGTGGTAAAGCCCCGGCTCCATGCCGTCCACCCGTTGCACCAGCAGGTAGGTTTCGGTGGCATGCAGCCCCCCACCGGAGGGCACGTTCTTCTTCAGGAATTCGGTGTCCGCCTCTACCTGGACCACGGCCTGGGCCTTTACCGTACGCTGCAGCAACTGCGCCAGCAGCTCGCGACTGATGCTGCGCCCGGCGTCGAAATTCCGGCATGTGGTGCGCCTTTCCAGCAGCTGGTCGTAGTCACCCCTGATGGCCGGCGGCAGCGGTTCGTACTGCCCGGGGTATTCGTGGACCGCCGGCGGCGGCGCGCCCAACTGGCGACGCAGGCCCTTGGCGGTGACCAGATCGTTGGCACGCATGTCTGCCGCACTATCCACGCCCTGCCAGCGGGCGTGGCGGTGGGCCAGCGCAGACAGCGGCCACCAATGCATGTCGCGCAGCGCCTCGTCGCACGCGCGTGGGCCAGCGTGGGCCTCGTCATCCGCGATCAGCAGCCCGGCGTCCAGCAGCGGCTGCCAGACTGTACCATCGGCTGGAAGCTCGCCCGCTGCCACCCAGTGCCGGGGGCTGAGCGTGCCAATCAGTTCGCGCTGCGCCGCGCTGATCTCCACAGGTTGGCTCAGGTGCCCGGCCAGCGCGAACCAGGTGGTGTTCGTGGCGAGCTCGGTTCGGCCCTGCAGGATCGCTTGAAGGTCGAACTGGACCTGTTCACGGGGTTCGAGCATCACGACGGTGCAGCGGCGCAGTTTCATGGAGAGGTCCGGGGGCGGTGTCCCGACATTCTAGGACGAGCGCTGGCATTCGCTACAGGTTGTCCTGTTGCCCTCAGGATTTGCGTTCTGCTGCTCGCATGCGGCCGCGCGCGCGGCGCTTCATTCCGGGTCATGCCGGCCGATAACCGTTGCTCAACCTCAACCGTTTTACCCACCCTTGGAAGGTCCGCAATGAACGACGTAACTTCCGCAAAAAGCAAGATTGCTCCCGAAGCTGCTGCACGTCTGGTCGGCCGGCTGATCGACGACCCCGCTTTCCGTGAGCTTTTCCAGAACGATACCCGCAAGGCGCTTGCTGAGATCGGCTACGACACCGACGCCCAGCCTGACTGCTGCGACGTCAAGCAGCTGGCGAGCGTGGAAGAGCTTCGCGCAGTGCAGGCTCAGCTGGAGAAGCACCTGAGCACGTCCTACGGTGCGATGACGGTCATCTTCTGTTTCGAAGCCGGCAAGGTCACCGACGCCATCAAGTAACCGAGGCAATTCCTGCGCCCGCGCTACTGCGGGCGCAGGGTGGCGTCAGCCAGGCTGTCGTGTACATTCAGCGGCTGCAACAGTTGGATGATCGATGTCTCGGCGAACGCACGACCACGATGGTCGAACAGCCACTTGTTCTGCTCCTGGAATTCCTGGGCATTGCCCAGCTGGCGCTGCACGTCGCGGAACACCACCCGGGCCTGTACCGGTTCGGTGCCATCCAGCAACGGGCGAAGCAGTGCCTCGGCCTTCGCCGGTTGGTTCCGGCCAAGCTGCTGCATGGCGAGCACTATCGTTCGCCACTTGGTGACGATCGGTACCGACTGTGCGGCCAGCAGCGCGTTGTTTTCGCTCAGCAGGCGATCTGCCAGTGCATGATCACCCTGCCGCTGAGCAAGATATACCAAGCTCAGCAAGCGCATGACACGGTCGCGGATGTTTACGTCATTGCTGCCGGTGAGCAAGGGCGTCAGCTGGGCCGCGATGTCGTTCAGCGAGCGGCTGTCGCGCCGATCACATGCCGTTTCCACGGTGGCCCGCATCAACAAGGCCTGCGTACGAAAGTCGATGGATTCGGTGGGGGCGTCTTCGCTCGAGAGCGCCGCATTCATTCCCGTGCAATCATCCTGATCGGCAGCCAGAAGTACTCTTGCTCGCACGTTCATGAGGTTCTGTAATTCGTCGCGACCTTTCGGCAGCTCGGCCATCAACGCCTGCGCGTCCTTGTAACGGCGCAACGCGATCAGCACGTCCACCCGGCCATCGCTGACCTTGCGGCCGGTCAACTGTTCAGCTGTCTGGAAACTGCGGATGGCCTCGTCGAAACGGTTTGTACCCAGCTGGATCAGTCCCAGGTGCGCAAGTGGATAGGCTCGCATTACGTCCTGCGGGACGGAAGCAGCGCGCGCATAGCGCTCGGCCTCGTCAAAGCGATTGTCCATCAGCAGATACCACGAGGCATTGGACAGCCCGGCAAATGAGTCGGGATAGATGTCGGCCAGCACCCGCCAGTCATCCAACGGCCACCCGCCCGGACTGAGCTCTGTCGACCATGCCTTCAGGTAGAGGCGTTCGCGGTGAGGCAGGCGATCGTTGAGGGCCAGCGCGCGCTGCAGATGCACCCGCGCTTCGGCACGCCGCTCCAGCCGATCCTGCAGCTTGGCTAGTCCCATGTGCGCCATGGCGAAGTCCGGGTCGGCATCCAACGCAGCCTCATACAGTTTGGCCGCTTCGGAGAACCGACGGCGCCCCATGGCGCTTTCAGCAAGGGCGAACGATTTGAGCGCCTGCAGGTCGCTTGTTGATGCCTGCGGCAAGGGGACGGACTGTTGCACCGACGCAACCGTTTCGCCCAGACCAGCGCGCAACCTCCCCACGACATCGTCGACTGCGTCAACGACACCGCTCGGGTCCTTTGCGTCTGCCCGGTAGGTCCGCACTACCGCCCGACTGGTCGGATCCAGCAGGTCGACAGCCACTACATACCGTCCATTCAAGCGTCCGATGCTGGGCGCCAGCACCATGCGCGCACCTTCACGCAGAGCAACGTCACCAGCCAGATTCCGGTCCAGGCCCCGCTCGGTCGGCACCTGCTGCAGGTTGCGTGACTCCTGCACTTTGCCTTCAGACAGCACATTGACGTATCTGGATTGCTCAAGGCTGATCAGCAATGCGCGTTGCAGGCTGTTGTCGAACAGCGGCTCGCCGCTGCGATTGTCTACATCGGCCAGTACGACCCAATCCCGCTCTGCAAAGGCGATCGCTGGCTCTGGTCGCAGCAGTGCCCATCCTCCTACGGCCAGCAATGCCAGTGCCGCTACTTCGGCTGCCAGTGCCGCGGGACGGCGCCATAAGGGCAGGTCACGACGCGCCTTGGCAGTGCCGCGCGGCATGCGCAGTGGAGCGAAGCCCATTTCCCCTGCTTCGAACACTTCCTGCGTAGTCGGGATACCTTTAAAGAGCCAGCGCCCGTGCGATTTCCAGTGCAGGCGTCCGCCGCGCTCGCCAAGTTCGGCGGTGGTGCGGCGGGTCAACGACTCGGCCACAGCCGACATAAGAATCTGCCCGGGGCGGGCCAAGGTCATCAGACGCGCGGCCATCGGCTTTGCCAGGCCCTCTACTTCCAACGACTTGGCCCCTACCTTGATCGCCTCTGCGCTGTTTTCCCATGTCAGCACTTCGCCCACATGCAGGCCAGCGCGGGCGCGCAATTCAATTCCACGCTCCTTGCCAATATCCTGCAGGCCACGCTGGTAGTCGAGGGCAAAACCCAGCCCATCGATTGCGCGCTCAAAGAGTAGGAAGAGCCCGTCAGAGCGGTCGATCTGCTGCCCGCGCCACTGTTGCTGCAGGCCAAGCACGAGACGGTCGTGTTGCTGGAACAGTTCTGCAGCGGCGCTGTCGCCCATCTTCTCGACCAGCGACACCGAATCGCACAGATCGGTAAACAGCAGCGCGCGCAGCTGTGGGGACTGGGTCGACGTTCCGTTGTCGCCGTTCATTCGAATACCCCGTCAGGGCGTGGCGGTCGCGGCACGCGACCAGTGCAACCGGTTGCCGCCCAGGCGCTTGGCCTGGTACAGCGCATTGTCGGCGCGGGCGTACCAATCGCTCCAGTCGCTGTCCGGTTCCAGCAGGCTCACGCCGATGCTGACCGGGCAGACATGCGGCTGGCCGCCCGGCCGGCCCATCAGGCCGTGCACGGCACTGAGGATGAACTGGGCCGCGTGCTGGAGGGTATCGGGATCCGCTTGGCGCAACAGCAGGCAGAACTCATCCCCGCCCAACCGGCAGGCACGATCCTGTTCGGTGGCTACCGAGCGAAGGATGTTGGCCACGCTCTGCAGCACGCGGTCGCCGGCCTGGTGGCCGTACTCATCGTTGACCTGCTTGAAGTGGTCGCAATCGATCAGCAGCAGGCCCTGCGGCGCGCCGTTGTCGTGGTTGCGGCATTCCTGCAGGTACAGCGCCAGGCCGCGGCGGTTGTGCAGGCCGGTCAACTCGTCGGTACGCACCAGTTCGCGGGTGTGGGTGAGCTGGTGGGTGGTGACGTACAGGTTGTCCAGCGCGGTTTCGAGGTCGTGGTTGCGCCGGCGCAGCTGGCGGATCAGCACCTGTTCGTTGCTCACCACGCGCATGATCGTGCGGCGCAGGAAGTAGGCAACCAAGCCCGGGTCGCGGTCGACCAGGCGCTGGAAATCGGTGTGGTCCAGTTCCAGCACCAGCGAATCGGTGGTGGCGCGCGCGTCGGCGCTGCGCGGGTGGTCGCCGATCAGCAGGCCCAGTTCTCCGAAGAACTCATGCTGGCCCAGCGTCTTGACCACCAGGTCTTCGCCGAAATCCAGCTCGATGGCACCGGTAACGATGACATACATGGTGCTGCCGGCCTGGTTGCGCAGGAACAGGTGCTCTCCGGCGCGCAGCGCGCGGTGCTGGCCGAATTCGGCAAACAGGGCGAATTCGCCGGCGCTCAGGACAGCGTGCACGATCTCAGCCATCGCGGTCTGCGCGATGTCTGACGCTCGTTCGCACACATTCGTCGCAAGCTTGCCGGTCATTCCCGTACACCCGCTTCCCAGCGTTCCCCGGTGAGCGAATGAGGATAGCACCCCTTAAAAGTGTGCGCCTCATCCCATTTCCATGCCCCGGCGCCCGGATTTCTCCGGCGCTCCGGCCCAGTCTTCCCCAACGCAGCGACCGGTTTGAACCGGCCATCCCCTACCGCATGGAGCCTTTTGCGGACCGTAGCATCTGGCGGGGGCATATAAAAGAAGGGCCACCCCTACAGGGGCGGCCTTCTTCGGGGTGGGTTCCCGGGGATCCGGCCAACGGCCGGGGTTACCCGGGTGGCGCGGCCACCCGGCGGCGGCCGCAGCCGCCGATTCCGGGCGTCACGCCGCCCGGAATTGTTCCTCTTCGGTGGAGCCGGCCAGGGCGGTGGTGGAGGACTGGCCCTGCTGGATGGCCTGGGTCACGGCGTCGAAGTAGCCGGTGCCAACCTCGCGCTGGTGCTTGACCGCGGTGAAGCCCCGGTCGGCGGCGGCGAATTCGGCTTCCTGCAGTTCCACGAAGGCGCTCATCTGGCGGCGGGCGTAGCCGTGGGCCAGGTTGAACATGGAGTAGTTCAGGGCGTGGAAGCCGGCCAGGGTGATGAACTGGAACTTGTACCCGTAGCGGGCGATTTCCTTCTGGAACGTCGCAATGGTGGCGTCGTCCAGGTTCTTCTTCCAGTTGAAGCTGGGCGAGCAGTTGTAGGCCAGCAGCTTGCCCGGGTACTTCGCGTGGATGGCTTCGGCGAACTTACGCGCGAACTCCAGGTCCGGCTTGCCGGTCTCGCACCAGATCAGGTCGGCGTAGGGAGCGTAGGCCAGGCCGCGGCTGATGGCCTGGTCCAGGCCGTTGCGGGTCTTGTAGAAGCCTTCCACGGTGCGCTCGCCGGTGGCGAAGGGCTGGTCGTTGGCGTCGATGTCGCTGGTCAGCAGGTCGGCGGCTTCGGCGTCGGTGCGGGCCACCAGCAGGGTGGGCACGCCCAGGACGTCGGCGGCCAGGCGCGCGGCGTTCAACTTCTCGATGGCCTCGCGGGTGGGCACCAGCACCTTGCCGCCCATGTGCCCGCACTTCTTCACCGAGGCCAGCTGGTCTTCGAAGTGCACGCCGGCCGCGCCGGCTTCGATCATCGCCTTCATCAGCTCGAAGGCGTTGAGCACGCCGCCGAAGCCGGCTTCGGCATCGGCCACGATGGGCTGCAGGAAGTCGATGTCGTCCTTGCCTTCGGCGTGGTGCAGCTGGTCGGCGCGCAGCAGGGTGTTGTTGATGCGCTTGACCACGGCCGGCACCGAATCGGCCGGGTACAGCGACTGGTCGGGGTACATCTGGCCGGCCAGGTTGGCGTCAGCGGCGACCTGCCAGCCGGACAGGTAGATGGCGTTGAGGCCGGCCTTGACCTGCTGCATGGCCTGGTTGCCGGTCAGCGCGCCGAGCGCGTTGACGAAGTCCTTTTCATGCAGGTACTTCCACAACTTCTCCGCGCCCAGCCGGGCCAGCGAATGCTCCACGTGCACGGTGCCGCGCAGGCGCACCACGTCGGCGGCGCTGTAGTTGCGCTGGATGCCGGCCCAGCGCGGGTCGGTGTTCCATTCGTGCTGGATCTGTTCGGCGCTCGGCAGCTTGGTCATGGCAATTCTCCAGGGGATGAACATCGAAAGCGGTAGCGCCGGGCCCTGCCCGGCTGGGCGGGTCAATCGATCCGGTCGTAGGCCGGCAAGGTCAGGAAATCGGTCAGTTCATTGCGGCGGCTCAGCTCACCGAGCAGGGCGATGGCCTCGTCGATCCGCGCCCCGCCCGGCAGCGCGCTGCGCTCGCCCAACCGCGCCGGCAGTGCGGCCAGGGTGGCGTCGAGCAGGGCCAGGTCGATGGCGGTGCCGTCGTCCAGGTGCTGGCCGGGCACGTGCAGCCACTGCCACAGCTGGCTGCGGCTGATCTCGGCGGTGGCCGCGTCTTCCATCAGGTGGTGGATGGGCACGCAGCCGTTGCCGTCCAGCCAGGCGGCCAGGTAGCGCACGCACACTTCCACGTTGCCCTCGAACCCGGTGCGGGTGATGGTGCCGGTGGGCGCGGCGATCAGCTCGTCACGGCCCACCCGCACATCGCGGCGCAGCACCGCGTGCTGGTTGGGGCCGGGCATGTGCGCGTCGAAGATGGCCTGCGCCACCGGAATCAGCGCCGGGTGCGCCACCCAGGTGCCGTCGTGGCCGGCGGTGACTTCGCGCAGCTTGTCGGCACGCACCCGCGCCATGGCCTGTTCGTTGGCGGCGGCATCATGGTTGATCGGGATCTGCGCGGCCATGCCGCCCATCGCGTGGGCGCCACGGCGGTGGCAGGTCTGGATCAGCAGTTCCGAATAGGCCTTCAGGAACGGCTGGGTCATGGTCACCTGGCCGCGTTCGGGCAGCACCTTGTCGGCGTGCTTACGGAAGGTCTTGATGTAGGAAAAGATGTAATCCCAGCGGCCGCAGTTCAGGCCAACGATGCGGTCGCGCAGCGCGTGCAGGATCTCGTCCATTTCGAACACCGCGGGCAGCGTTTCGATCAGCACGGTGACCTTGATCTGGCCATGCGGCAGGCCGAGCATGCCTTCGATGTGCGACAGCGCGGTTTCCCACAGCGCGGCCTCTTCCATCGACTGCAGCTTGGGCAGGTAGAAGTACGGGCCGCGCTGGCGGCACATCAGGGTGCGGGCGTTGTGGAAGGCGAACACCGCCGCGTCGAACAGGCCGCCGGCCAGCGGCTGGCCATCGATGCGCACGTGCTTTTCATCCAGGTGCCAGCCGCGCGGGCGCACGATCAGCACGGCCTGTTCGTCGAGCGGGCGCAGCGCGTAGTGCTTGCCCGGCTTGCCGTCCGCGCCGGGCGCGGTGTGGGTGAGGTCGCCGCGCACTGCGCCGATCAGCGCCTGCTGGCCGGCCAGCAGGTTGCGCCAGGCCGGGGCGGTGGAATCCTCGAAATCGGCCATGAACACCTTGGCGCCGGAGTTCAGCGCGTTGATGACCATCTTCGGGTCGGTCGGGCCGGTGATCTCGACGCGGCGGTCCTGCAGGGCGTCGGGGATGGGCGCCACGCGCCAGTCCTCGCTGCGGATGGCGGCGGTGTCGGTGCGGAAATCCGGCAGGCCGCCGCCGTCGAAGAAGGCCTGGCGCTCACGGCGGGCCTGCAGGCGGCGCTGACGTTCGGGCTCCACCGCGCGGTGCAGCGACACCAGCAGCGCCAGTACCCCCGCCGGCAGCAGGGCCGACTGGCCGGCAAGCTGGGTGGTCAGGGCGATGCCCGGGGTGGCCGGGGCATCGGCCGGGGTGGGCTGGGCGGTGGCGAAGGCGGCGACAGCGGACATGTCCAACTCCTGCGTTGCGGGTGATGCCACCGTGCGCCGGAGTGTGGTATTTGACAAAACAGTTATCGCAATGCTTTACATAAGCTGCGCTTATATTCGTTACGCCATGCCCACACCCAAGCCGCCAAGTCCCCGTTTTTCCTACAAGTCTGACCGGCTCAAGCCGCTGCGGGCGTTCTGCCAGACGGTACGATTGGGCTCAGTCTCACGTGCGGCTGAGGCGCTGTTCGTCAGCCAGCCGGCGATCAGCCAGCAGTTGCAGGCGCTGGAACGCGAGTTGGGGGTGGGCCTGTTCGAGCGCAGCGGGAGGCGCCTGGTGCCCAGCCGCGAGGGCCAGCTGCTGTTTGAAATGGCCCAGCCGCTGGTGGAAAGCCTGGACGGGCTGGAGGCCAGCTTCCGCGACAAGGTCAAAGGGCTGGATGCGGGCGAGCTCAACATTGCCGCCAACAGCTCTACCATCCTGTACCTGCTGCCGCGCATCGTGGAGCGCTTCCGCCAGCGGCACCCGGACGTGCGCCTGACCCTGCACAACGCGATCAGCGCCGATGGCACCGACCTGCTGCGCAGCGATGCGGCCGACCTGGCGGTAGGCTCGATGACCGATGTGCCGGCCGACCTGAGCTATGCGCCGGCCTACCGCTTCGAGCAGGTGCTGATCGCCCCGCCCGACCACCCGCTGGCCACCGCGCCGGAGCTGACCCTGCAGGCGATTTCGGCCTACCCGCTGGTGCTGCCACCCAAGCGGCAGATCACCTACCGGCTGGTGGACCAGGTGTTCCAGCGCCAGCGCGTGCCCTACACGGTGGCGCTGGAGGTGGGCGGCTGGGAGGTGATCAAGCAATACGTGGCGATGGGCATGGGCATTTCCATCGTGCCGGCGCTGTGCCTCAACGATGCCGACCGCGGCCGGCTGGTGACGCGCTCGATGAGCGCGTGGTTCCCCGAGCGCAGCTATGGGGTGATCGTGCGTCGGGGCCGCTTCCTGTCGCCGCAGGCACGCGCCTTCATCGAGCTGATCCAGCCGGACCTGTTCAGTCCGCGCAGCTATGATGAAAGCGGTCATTCCGAACGCTGATGCGCTGCCATGTCGATTGAACTGCGCCACCTGCGCTACTTCCTGGCGGTGGCCGATACCCTGCACTTCGGGCGTGCCGCCGAGCGGCTCGGCATGTCGCAGCCGCCGCTCAGCCAGCAGATCCGGCAGCTGGAAACGCTGCTGGGCGCGCGCCTGTTCCTGCGCAGCAACCGCCGGGTGGAACTGACCGAGGCCGGGCGCGTGCTGCAGGCGCAGGCCACCGACGCATTGGCACGGGTGGACCAGGCCATCGAACTCACCCAGCGCGCGCAGCGCGGTGAAACCGGCGAGCTGCGCATCGGGCTGACCCGCGCCACGCCGTTGTCCACGCAGATTCCCCGGGCGATCTTCGCCTACCGCCAGCAGTTCCCGCAGGTGCAGTTGAAGCTGCGCGAAATGAACACGTTGCAGCAGATCGATGCGCTGGTAGCCAATGAGCTGGATGTGGGGTTGATCCGCAAGCGCGCGTTGCCCACGCCGCTGATGTCACGCAAGTTGTTCAGCGATCCGCTGGCGCTGGTGGTGCATGACCAGCATCCACTGATCCGCGACCTGCCAGCCGGTTCGCCGGTGGCGCTGCGCCAGTTCGCGCATGAGCCGTTCGTGGGCTTCCTGCGCGAAGTGGGCGCCGGCATCCATGATCACTTCATTGCGCTGTGCCGCAGTGCCGGCTTCACGCCGCGCATCATCCAGGAAGCTGGCGAGGCGTCCACGCTGATCAGTCTGGCCGCGTCCGGGTTGGGGGTGACGGTGCTGCCCGCCTCGTGCAGCCACATCCATGTGGAGGGCGCGCGCTTCGTGCCGCTGAGTGATCGCGCGGCGAGTTCGGAAGTGCATGTGGCCTACCGGCGCGGTAGTCCGTCGCCATTGATCACCCACTTCACCCGGCTGCTGCAGGGCGGCTTCAGCGGCTGAGTGCGAGCGCGGCCGGCAGCGGCTGTGCGCGGCGGCCCAGCCGCCAGGCGATGGTGGCGCCGATCGCGGTGAGCACGGCGGTGAAGGCGCACACGCCCCACCAGTCCCAGCGGGTGTAGAACACGCCGCCGGCGGCACCGGCCAGGCTGGAACCGAGGTAATAGGCGAACAGGTACAGCGCCGAGGCTTCGGCGCGCATCACGCCCGCGCGGCTGCCGACCCAGCTGCTGGCCACCGAATGGCCGCCGAAGAAGCCGAACGTGACCAGCGCGATGCCCAGCGCCATGCAGCCCAGCCACGGCAGGGACAGCAGCACGATGCCGAGTGCGATCAGGCCGTAGCAGATGCCGAGCACGCGGCCCCGGCCATGCCGGTTGGCCTGCTGGCCCATCCACGCCGAACTGAAGGTGCCGACCAGGTACACGCTGAAGATCAGGCCAACCACGGTCTGGCTGAGCCGGTACGGCGGCGCCAGCAGGTGGTAGCCGAGGTAGTTGTAGAGGGTGACGAACACGCCCATCAGCACGAACGCGGTGGCGAACAGAGAAGGCAGGCCGGGATCGGCGAACAGCTGGCGCCAGCGCGCGGGCAGTTCGCGCAGGCCGCCGCGACGGCTCTGGAAGTGGCGCGACGGCGGCAGCTGCACCCACAGCAGCACGGTGCTGAGCACGGCGATCAGCGAGACCACGCCGATGCCCCAGCGCCAGCCCCAGTGGTCGGCCACGATGCCGGCGATCAGGCGCCCGCTCATGCCGCCCACTGCGTTGCCGCCGATGTACAGGCCCATGGCCAGGCCGAGCGCGCGGCTGTCCATTTCTTCGACCAGGTAAGTCATCGCCACCGCCGGCACGCCGCTGAGTGCGATGCCGAGCAGGGTGCGCAGGATCAGCAGCGTGGTCCAGTCGTCGACCATGGCGCTGGCCGCCGAGAGCACGGTGGAGGCCAGCAGCGCGGTGATCATCACGCCACGGCGGCCGACCCGGTCGGAGATCAACCCGGCCACCAGCATCGAAACGGCCAGCAGGCCGGTGCTGAGCGACAGGGCCAGGGCGCTGTTGGCGGCGGAGACGCCGAAGTGGCGGCTGAACTCCGGCAGCAGCGGCTGCACGGTGTAGAGCAGGCCGAAGGTGGAGAAGCCGGCCAGGAACAGCGCCGCCGCCGTGCGCCGGAACGCGGGGGTGCCCTGCTCGATGTGCTCCGAGGGCGCCGGCGGATGGGGGGTGGAACTGCGCTCGGGCAGTGCTGCGGTGTCGCCGTTCATTGCGTCTGGGCCCGTGGGGGCGGGCCTGTGCATAAGGATCAGCGCTCAGGATAGGCAGCGGGTACAGGTCGATCCATAACCTGACGGGTCTGGATTGAGACGTTGTACGTATCGATCAAGGTTTTGCGAGGGCCGGCCAACGGCCGGCGCTACCCGTGGATCACGGTTTTGGGCACCCAACCCCGATCGCGGTTTTGGGCGCCCGACCCCGGTAGCGCCGGCCGTTGGCCGGCCCCCGTGATCTCACAGCGCCTGCCAGGTAAAACCCTCTCCGCGGCGGTAGTACACGCGCGCGGCCTTGCCATACAGGGCCTTGGCGTCGACCAGGCCGAAGTAGCGGCCATCGGCGCTGTTGCCACGGTGGTCGCCCAGCATCAGCACCTTGCCGGCGGGTACGGCCAGCCCGGTGATGTCCGGGCCGCCGCCCTGGCCCAGGTCGAGCTGGGCCAGGGTGCGGCCGAAGTCTTCCACGTCATCTGTTCCCACCTGGCCGAGCGGGTGGCCGTTGATGCTGAGGTGGCCGTCATGCAGGTCCACGCGGTCGCCGCCCACGGCGGCGATGCGCTTGATCAGGCGGGTGCCGTCCTGCGGGGAATCGAACACCGCCACCTCGCCGCGCTGTGGCACGCCGGTGTGCAGCAGTTCCACCGAGGTGAACGGCAGGCGCAGGCCGTAGGCGCGCATGTCCACCACCACCCGGTCGCCGGGCATCAGGGTGTGCTGCATGGAGCCGCTGGGCACCTGGTAGTGGTTGGCCAGGCTGTCGCGCGCGGCGGCGAGCAGGCCGAGCATGACCAGCAGCGGCAGGGCTTCCTTCTTCAGCCAGTGGAGCAGGCCGTTGGAGCGGGGTTCGGCGGCGGCAGCGGTCATGGTGGCGATCCTTGCGGGCGTTGGTTGGGGTCTGACCATCAGGACGTTCCGGAGTTCCCGCCGTGACGACCAACGGTCGTGCCCCGATACAGAAAAACTACGCGTTGTTTACGCGCCCCGGGCGCCCGGGTCATCGCCCCTTTATGGCCCGCGCGCGCATCGTGTCGACACCGCGCCTCCGGGCGCTTTGTCGAGGTGTTCCATGACCATCCTGTTGCTCCGGCAGCCGTCGCCGGACCCGCTGCCGGTGCCGGCCCAGCTGGCCGGCCACGCCGTGCACTGCCAGGACTGCGCCACGCTGCCGGCGCTGCTGCAGTGCCTGCGCCAGGCCCGGGAAAGCCAGCCGGCGTGGGTGCTGATCGAGACCGGCGCCGCCGAGCCGGCGCAATGGGCCGCGCATGGCCGCGAGCTGTGCGCAGCGCTGGAGGCGTTGCCGGCGCCGTATATCGAGATGGCGGCCAACGATGACGATGGGTTGGATGCGCACCTGCACCCGCTGCATGCGCCGGTGGCGCGGGTGGTGTGCAGCAGTGGCCGCGAGGATGCATGCCGGTTGTCGCTGGCGATTGCCGCGCGCCGGTTGCAGACCGTTGCCGGGAGTGCCTGAGCCATGTCGATCTTCATCATTCGTGGCCCGGAAGCGAGCGGGCAATTGATCCGCACCGCGCAGCCGTTGCCGGCGCCGGTGCTCAAGGCCCTGGTGCACCGGGCGATCGATGCGGGCACCACGGTGGCGATCCGTGCGTGTGGGTCGGAGCAGGAACTGCTGGATGCGTTGCGCGTGGCCGATCACAGCCGCGGCGAGGTGACGTTGCTGGACCCGGGGGCGTGCGTGGGGAGTACGCGCTTGCAGCGGTTGTTGCCGCATCTGCACAACGTGTACGTGGAAGTGCATGACGATGATGCGGGCGCGCCGGAGGATTGCCTGCCGGCGGACGTGGGCCAGCGCATCGGCGTGGCGCACGGGTATTGCGCGCAGAGTTACATGCATGCGTTGGAGATCGCACTCGATCACCTGGGATGCAGCGAGGTCGGTTGTCGCGTGGGAACGTAGGCGGTAGAGCCGACTGTTAGTCGGCTGCCGTTCGCGCGGCGATCGAATGTCCGTGGACCGCGCTTTGCCGACTAACAGTCGGCACTACCGGTTGGGCGACCGGCACCGGCAGGCCCCGGCACCGGCCGGCCCCGGCACCGGATATGCGAACGGCGGGGTTTCCCCCGCCGTTCGTTGTTACATCGGCCGCATTATTTCAGGCCGCGGTTGACCAGCAGCGGTTCGACCGACGGGTCCTTGCCGCGGAATTCGCGGTACAGGTCCGCCAGTTCCACGCTGTTGCCGCGCGAGAGGATCTTGTCGCGGAACACCTGGCCGTTTTCAGCGGTCAGGCCACCGTGTTCCTTGAACCACTCGAACGAGTCGTGGTCCAGCACTTCAGCCCAGAAGTAGGCGTAGTAACCGGCCGAGTAGCCGCCGCCCCAGATGTGGTCGAAGTAGGTGGTGCGGTAACGCGGCGGCACCTGGGCCAGGTCGACCTTGTACTTCTTCAGCGCGGCCGCTTCAAACGGCGCGACGTCCTGCAGCTTGGCGTCAGCCGGCTGGGTGTGCCAGGCCAGGTCGAGCAGTGCGGCCGACAGGTACTCGGTAGTGGCGTAGCCCTGGTTGAAGGTACGCGCCTTGAGGATCTTGTCGACCAGCGCCTGCGGCATCGGCTCGCCGGTCTTGTAGTTCTTGGCGTAGTTGGCGAACACCTTCGGGTCCAGCGCCCAGTGCTCGTTGAACTGCGACGGGAACTCGACGAAATCGCGCGAGGTGCTGGTGCCGGCGATGGACGGGTACTTCACGTTCGAGAACATGCCGTGCAGCGCATGGCCGAACTCATGGAACATGGTGGTGACGTCGTCGAAGCTCAGCAGGGCCGGCTGGCCGGCAGCGGGCTTGGTGAAGTTGCAGACGTTGTAGACCACCGGCTTGGCGCCGGTCAGGCCGTTCTGCTCGACGAACACGTCCATCCAGGCACCACCGGACTTGCTGTCGCGCTTGAAGTAGTCGGTGTAGAACAGCGCCAGCGAGGTGCCGTCCTTGTCGAACACTTCATACACCTTCATGTCCGGGTGGTAGGTCGGAATGTCGGTACGCGGCTTGAAGGTGATGCCGTACAGCTGGGTGGCGGCGTAGAAGACGCCGTTCTGCAGCACGTTGTCCAGTTCGAAGTACGGCTTGATCTGCGATTCGTCCAGGTCGTACTGCGCCTTGCGCACCTGTTCGGCGTAGAAGTCCCAGTCCGATGCGGCCAGCTGGAAGCCTCCCTTCTGCGCGTCGATCACCTTCTGCATCTCGGTGATTTCACCGCGTGCCTTGTTGGTAGCGGCCGGCACGGTGTCGGTGAGCAGCTTGAGCGCGGCGGCCGGGGTCTTGGCCATCTGGTCGGCCAGGCTGTAGGCGGCGTAGTTCTCGAAGCCGAGCAGCTTGGCCTTCTGCGCACGCAGCTGGGCCAGGCGCTGCACCGTTTCGCGGGTGTCGTTGCCATCGCCGCGCTCGGCGCGGGTTTCCGAGGCCTTGAGCACCGCGGCGCGCTGCTCGCGGTTGCTCAGCGAGGCCAGCACCGGCTGCTGGGTGGTGTTCTGCAGCGGCAGCAGGAACTTGCCTTCCAGGTTGCGGGCCTTGGCGTCGGCAGCGGCGGTGTTGATCTCATCCTCGCCCAGGCCGGCCAGGTTGGCCTTGTCGTCCACCACCACGGCAGCGGCGGCGGTCGCGGCGACCAGACGGGTATGGAACTGGGTGGCCAGCGTGGTTTCTTCCACGTTGAGCTTGCGCAGGGCGGCCTTGTCGGCGTCGTTCAGCTGCGCACCGGCGCGGACGAACTCCTGGTAATCGCGTTCGACCAGGCGGGTCTGCACCGGGTCCAGGCCCAGCGAGGCGCGCTGGTCGTAGATGGTCTTGATGCGCGCGAACAGCTTCGGGTCCAGGCTGATTTCATCCTGGTGTTCGGCCAGCTTCGGGGCGACTTCTTCCTGGATCTTCTGGCGCGCTTCGTTGGTATCGGCCTGGACCAGGCCAAAGAACACGCGCGACACGCGGTCCAGCGTTTCGCCGCTGCGCTCAAGCGCTTCGATGGTGTTGTCGAAGGTGGCCGGTTCGGCGTTGTCGGCGATCTTGCGCACTTCGGCCAGGTGCTGCTTCATGCCTTCGTTGAAGGCCGGCAGGTAGTCACTGTCCTTGATGCGGTCGAACGGCGGGGCCTGGAACGGCAGCGTGCTGGCGCTCAACAGGGGGTTGGTGGAGGCGTCGGCCGGCTGCTGCGCGGCGGGGGTCTGGGCGTCGGACACGGGGGTGGACTCCTTGCCGGAACAGGCCGCCAGCGCCAGGCTGATGGCGGCGGCCAAGATAACGGTACGCGACATGAAACGGGCTCCTGGAATGAGGTGAAGCGGCACACAACCGCAGCCGGTCACCCTACTCCCATTGCCCGCGCCCGGCATGTGCCGGACGTGGCGCCTGGGCTTGCTTCAAACGGTGCCGCGGTTCTTGCCCTGCCAGGGGCGGTAATACTCACGGATGGCGGCCATGTCGGCCACGTCGTCGCCGGTGGAGTAGAACAGCGGGCCAATGCCGATGGTCTTTTCCGGGTAGTGGAAGTAGCAGGCCAGCACCGGCACGTCGGCCATGCGGGCGATCTTCAGGAACCCGGCCTTCCAGTGGGTCACCGCTTTGCGGGTGCCCTCGGGGGTGATGGCGTACCAGAGGCGGTCGGACTTGCGCAGCAGGCTCACCGCCTGTTCCACGGTGCCCTGCGGCGAGCTGCGGTCCAGCGGGATCACCCCCAGGGTGCGCAGCAGCGGCGACAGCGGCCACCAGAACAGCGAGGCCTTGCCCAGCACCTTGACCTGCATGCCCAGCGCGATCTTGGCCGCCATGCCCCAGAAGCCGTCCCAGTTGGAGGAGTGCGGGGCGACGATGAAGACCAGCTTGGGCACGTCCGGGAAGGTGCCGGTGACTTTCCAGCCGCCCAGGCGCAGGGTGCAGCGTGCCAGCCAGCGCAGGAAACGGTTCGGTTTGACCTGCGGCATGTTGGGCGGCACGGCCGGCAGCAGCGGACTTCGGTTGTTCAAGCAATCACTCCCAATTGCGTGTGGTGCGGCCGCGCTTGATCTGCGCGCGGCCCTTCTTTTCATCCAGCCGGCGCAGCTTGGAGCCATGCGAGGGCTTGGTGGCCACGCGCGGCTTGGGCACGCTGAGGCTGGCCTGGATGAAGGCGGCCAGGCGCTCGCGTGCATCGTCGCGGTTGCGGTCCTGGGTGCGGAAACGTTGGGCATCGATGACCAGCACGCCCTCGCCGGTCATGCGCCGGTCGCGCCGGGCCAGCAGGCGGGTGCGCAGCGGCTCGGGCAGCGAGGGCGAACCGGCCACGTCGAACCGCAGTTCAACGGCGCTGGAAACCTTGTTCACGTTCTGCCCGCCGGCCCCGCTGGCGCGCACGAAACGTTCGACGATCTCCGTGTCCGGAATCGCCAGGTGCGCGTTGATGGTGACAGGCCCGTTTCCCATGGGCGGCATTGTAAAGGCAGGATCGCCGCCTGAGGTGACCGTAATGTTCACCAATACCGCCGATAAGGGGCATAAAAACCGGGTACGGGCCGGAACCGTCGGCACCGGACGCGGCAATGCGACGCGCGCACGGCTGCTTGACCGGATCGCAGGTATGCTCGGGCTTCCACGCAACGCAGGATGCACTTACATGATGTCGACCCGTTCGCCGGCCCGCCGTGGCCTGACCCGCCTGGCCCTGACCCTCGCGCTGGGCCTGGCCGCCATTGCCCCGGCGCTGGCCGCGCCGCCGTCGGATGCGGACATCAACCGCCTGCTGGCGGCGTCGCGCGCGCAGAGCATGCTGGACACCATGCTGCCGCAGATCGAGGCGATGCAGCGCCAGCAGTTCCAGCAGGTGGCCGAACAGCGCCAGCTGGATGAGGCCAAGAAGGCGCAGCTGCAGCGCATCGAACAGCGCACCAACCAGACCATCCGCCAAGCGCTGTCGTGGCAGCAGCTGCGGCCGATGTACGTGGACCTGTACAAGAAGACCTTCAGCAAGGAAGACGTGCTGGCCATGGCCGAGTTCTACGAGAGCTCGGCCGGGCAGAGCCTGCTGGACAAGACCCCGGCGCTGATGCAGAACGTGATGGTGGCCATCCAGGACAAGATGCAGCCGCTGTTCGTGGACCTGCAGAAGGACCTGGAGGCGATCGTGAACGAAGGAAATGCACCGGCGGCAGCCCCGGCTCCAGCCAAGAAATAAAGCCCCTTCGGTAGCGCACGACCGTTGGTCGTGCGCCTCACCGCTACCACCCAAACAGATCCATTGCCTTGCGGAACTCGCCATCCACCGGCGCGCTGACATCCATCAGCGTGCCGTCCGGATGCGGGAAACGCAGGCGTTCGGCGTGCAGCAGCATGCGGTGGATGCCCTGCATGCGGAAGCTGCGGTTGTGGCGGCCATCGCCGTGGCTGGTGTCGCCGATCAGGTGATGTGAGAGGTGCTTGAGGTGCCGGCGGATCTGGCGGAAGCGCCCGGTCTGCGGCTGGCAGCGCAGCAGCGCGTAGCGCGAGGTGGCGAACTCGCCCACCGGCACGCTGATCTCGCCCACAGCCACGCGCTGGAAATGGGTGATGGCGGGCTTCTTCACCGGCTTGCCGGGGCCGCCATCCAGGTCGTGGTCGACCGTGAACGCTTCTTCGGCCGGCCAGCCACGGCAGATGGCCAGGTAATCCTTGGTGACATCGCCGCCCATCAGCGATTTGCCCAGCACGCTGGCGCTTTCGCGGTCGAAGGCCAGCAGCAGGCAGCCGCTGGTGGCGCGGTCGAGGCGGTGGACCAGGAAGATCGGCTTGCCCAGCTGCTCGCGCAGGCGGTCGGCGAGGAAATCATCTTCGCCCCGGGCCAGCTTGCTGTCATGGACCATCAGCCCGGCCGGCTTGTTGACCACGGCCAGGCGCTCGTCCACGTGCAGCAGCTGCAGCGGCGGCAACGCCACCGGCGCCTCGACCGTGGCGTCGGCGGACATCTCGATAGCGGTCACCGGCGCCACCAGGCGCTGGCCAGCGAGAACAGCCCCGCGGCCCCGCTCACCCAGCTCCACACCGGCGCATCGCCGAAGTACCAGCCGCCCGGCTGCATGCCGTACAGCACCGCCGCCACGATCAGCAGGCCGACGCCGGCAATGGCGGCCACGGCGCGCTTCTGCAGCTTCTGCAGGTTGCTGTTGAGTGCCACCAGGTCCTGCGAGCGCATGGACAGCTCATGCCCACCTTCCACCTGCTGGCGCAGCCAGGCGTGCACCAGGCGCGGCATGTCGGGGGTGTGGGTCATGATTTCCGGCAGGCGCTTGCGCAGTTCCCTGAACACGCGGCGCGGGCTGTAGCGTTCGCGCAGGATGCGTTCCAGCACCGGCCGTGCCACCGCCCAGATATCCAGCTCCGGATCCAGCTGGCGGCCCACGCCTTCGATGTTGAGCAGCGTCTTCTGCAGCAGGATCAGCTGCGGCTGCAGGGTAAGTTCGTAACGCTGGGCCACGCGGAACAGCTTGATCAGCACTTCGGCCAGCGAGATCTGCGACAGCGGGCGGGTGAAATACGGTTCGCATACCGAACGCGCGGCGGCTTCGAGTTCATCGATGCGCACGTTGTTGGGCATCCAGCCGGCTTCGACATGGAGCTCGGCCATGCGCCGGTAGTCCTTGTTGAAGATGGCCATGAAGTTTTCGGCCAGGTAGTACTGATCTTCTTCGGACAGCTGGCCCATGATGCCGAAATCCAGCGCGATGAAGCGCGGGTTGTCGCGGCGCGCCGGATCGACATCGACCCAGATGTTGCCGGCGTGCGCGTCGGCGTGGAAGAAGTTGTCGCGGAACACCTGCGTGTAGAACACGCGCACGCCCTTGGCCGCGAGCGCCTTGCGGTCGATCCCGGCCTTGTCCAGCGCGGCGATGTCATCCGACGGGATGCCCCATACCCGTTCCAGGGTGAGCGCGCGTTCGGCGGTGTGGCTCCAGACCACCTCGGGCACGTACAGGTCGTCCGAGTCCACCCAGTTGCGGCGCAGGACGCTGGCATTGGCGCCTTCGCGCTGCAGGTCCAGCTCGGCGGCAAGGGTGTTTTCGACTTCGGCCACCACTTCGCGCGGGCGGATCTTGTCAGCGCGCGGGTGGGTGCGTTCGACCAGCGCGGCGGCCGATTTGAGCAGCGCAATGTCGGCGTCGATCTGCTTTTCGATATCCGGGCGCAGCACCTTGACCACCACCTGGCGGCCATCGGCCAGCGTGGCGGCGTGCACCTGGGCGATCGAGGCCGAGGCCAGCGGTTCCAGCTCGAAACTGGCGAACGCCTCACTGACCGGGCGGCCAAGCGCGGCTTCCACGATGCGCTGCGCGGTGGCGCCATCGAACGGTTTGACCCGGTCCTGCAGCAGGGTAAGTTCGTTGGCGATGTCGGCCGGGATCAGGTCGCGGCGGGTGGACAGGATCTGCCCGAACTTGACGAAGATCGGGCCCAGGTCCTGCAGCGCCAGGCGCAGGCGCGCGCCCCGCGACTGAACGGCGATGTCGGCCGAGGCGCGCGGCACGAACGGCTTGGCCAGGCGCAGCCAGCCTTCCAGCGGGGTGCCTTCGAGCAGGTCGTCGAGGCGGTAGCGCAGGATCACCCGACCAATGCGGCTTGCCCGGAACACCGCCTTCATGCGCGCACCTGGGCAAGGCGCTGCACGCGGGCGGCGATGCGTTCGACGTCGTCGCGCATCACATCCACATCGTCATGGAAGGCATCCAGTTCGGCTCGGGCTACCACGTCGCGCGACTCCTCGGTGACAAAATCGGCGGCGCTGTGCGCCAGGTCGGACGCGCCACGGCGCGCATGCTGCAGGGCCGAACGCAGGGCATTGGCGATATGCACGCCCAGTACTTCACCGAACACCCGCACGAACGGCTGCTGCCAGTCCGGATCGAAGCGACTGGCCAGCTGCTGCAGGCGGCGCGCCAGTTCGGCATCGCCAGACACTTTGACCCGCCCGGCCGGGGCGTCGCCACCACGCCGTGCGTTGGCCAGGAACGGCAGCTGTGCCAGCACTCCGCCCAACGTGCTGCGCACGGCCAGGTCCGGTTCCTGCTGCGGGTCCACCGGGCCCACCGTGAGGCGCTCGCCCTCGACACCGATCCGCATCGCCAGCGCGGGCGATTCCAGGGTCAGGGCGATGTGGCGGCCATCCAGCGCGACCAGCGCGCGGCGGGTATCGGGGTCCAGCGCCAGGGTGCGGTTGAGCGCGAGCTGCAGCGCATTGCCGGCCAGGGGCTTGAGGGAGGAGAGCAGGGAGCGGGGCATCGATGCATTCTACCCCGGCACGGTTGCGGGCCGGTCACGGTTCAGCCACGCAGGGCGTGGCTCTACCGGCCCCTATGCAACGACGGCCCGGCGCTCTTGCGAGCGCCAGGCCGTCGGAGACTGCGCTGGATCCTGGTTGCCCGGAGAGAGGGGGCGCGCAGGACCCTGCGCTACTACCCTCGCTTACGGAACATCGAAATGATGGCCAGGATCAGGAACACCACAAACAGGATCCAGGCAATGTTGCTGGCAGCGCCGGCGATGCCGGAGAAGCCGAGCACCGCCGCAATGATGGCGATGACAAAAAAGATTACGGCGTAGTGCAGCATGTCGATCCTCGCGTCGTGCGTGCCGGATTGGCGTGCTGCCATCTTCACCAACCCCCGGTGTTCAGGAAGTGATGGATTCCTCGCCGCGCGATGAAGCCTTCAGCCTCGTGAGCCCTTCGTCAATGCTGACCTGCGGCACGTAGCCGAAGTCGTGCCGTGCCGGTTCCATGCTGTACCAGTGGGGCGTGCACAGCTGCTCGGCGAGGAAGCGGGTCATCGGCGGTTCGCCGCGCAGGCGCAGCAGCGGCCACAGCCGTTCGGCCACCGCGCCGATGCGGTAAGCGGTCTTGAAGCTGATCGATTTCTCCACCGGCGGCGCGCCCACGGCGGCCATCAACTTGTTGAGCAGCTCGCGCATCGGCAGCGGTTCGCCGTTGGAGATGAAGTACGCCTTGCCGGCGCACGCCGCGCCCGGGGCCAGGTGTTCGAAGGCCAGGAAGTGGGCCAGCGCGGCATTGTCGATGTAGGTGGTGTCGACCAGATTGTTGCCATCGCCAACGAAGCGCAGGCGGCCAGCGCGCGCGCGTTCGGCCAGGCGCGGCACCAGCTGCTGGTCGCCCGGGCCCCAGATCAGGCGCGGGCGCAGTGCGACGGTGGCCAGGGTGGCGTCGTTGGCGGCCAGCACGTGCTGCTCGGCGATGGTCTTGGTGGCCGCGTACGGGGCCTGGAAGTTCTCGCCGTAGGGCACTTCATCGGCGCCCAGGCCTTCCACCGGGTGGGTGGCGCGGTGGGTGACGCTGGGCGTGGAGGTGTACACCAGCGTGCGCACGCCGTGGCTGCGGCAGGCGGCGATGACGTTGTCGGTGCCGACCACGTTGGCCAAGTGGTAGCTCTCATAGCTGCCCCATGCGCCGGCCTTGGCGCCGTTGTGGAACACCGCATCCACCCCGGCCACCGCGTGGCGCACGGCGTCGGCGTCGGCCAGGTCGCCGCGGATCTGGCCCACGCCCATCGCGGCCAGCGGCGGGTAATCGCCGCGGTTGAAACTGAGGACCTCGTGGCCGCGCGCGACCAGGCCACGGCACAGCGCCTGGCCGAGGAAACCACCACCACCGGTGACAAGGATCTTCATGCGGGTTGTTCCATTCGGGTTGCCGCCCAGACCGCGAGCTTCTCGCGGCCGATCTTGGCGTTGTGGCGGATATCGACCGGGAAGCCGGGGTGCAGCAGGAAGCGTTCGATGCGCAGCGTGCCGGCATGCGCGGACGCTTCATCGCGCAACCGCTGCTGCAGGGCCGGCGAATCGGCGCTGCCCGGCTGCAGTTCATAGCAGAGCACCGGCAGCTGCCGGCCAGCAGGGCCCACGCCGACCAGCGCGGTGCGCGCGATGCCGTCGAGTGCGTTGAACACCGGCTCCACCTGTTCGGTGTACAGCGGGCCGTGCGCGGTTTCCAGGCGCTGGGTCTTGCGCCCGCAGAACCACAAGCGGCCGTCGGCATCGAAGTAGCCGACATCGCCCATGCGGTGCACCACGCGGGTGCTGCCGTCGGCGCGCGTTTCGGTGATCTTGGCCGCGGCGGTGGCCTGCGGGCGGTTGAAGTAGCTGTCGGTGGCGGTCGGGCCGGCCACGGTGATTTCACCGACCACGCCCTGGGCCACTTCGCGCGCCTGCGACCAGTGCGGCAGCGGGGCGTCGTCGATGGCGATGATGCGCACCTCGTTGGGCGCCACCACGCGGCCCACGCAGGTGCCGGCGCCGGCTTCGGTGGCCTGGCGGGTGCTTTCCAGCTCGCGGCCTTCGATCACCGCCACCGGCAGGCACTCGGTGGCGCCATATGGGGTCCAGAACTGGGCGTCGTCGGGCAGCAGGCGGCGGATGCGGGCCACCACGTCCGGCGGCACCGGCGCGCCGGCCGAGGTCACCCGGCGCACGCCGGGCAGCGGCTGGCCGTGGTCGGCCAGCACCCGGATCAGTGCGGGCGAGCCGAACAGCTGGGTCACGCCGAAACGGGCGATGGCGTCGTGCAGCCTGCGCGGGTCGGCCTTGGCCGGGCGGGTCGGGTCCATGTCCGGAATGACCGAGGTCAGCCCCAGCGCCGGGTCAAACAGCGCAAATGGCGGGAAGGTGGGCAGGTCGACCCCGCCGGCCTCCATGCCGAATGCCGAGCGCAGCAGGTCCACCTGGCCGACGAAATGGCGGTGGCGGTAGACCACGCCCTTGGGCACGCCGGTGGAGCCGCTGGTGAACAAGATGGCGGCGACATCCTCACCATCGGTGGCGGCCATCGGCTGCGGCTGGCGTGCGCCCTGCGCTTCCAGCTGGTCCAGGGTGGTGCCACCCCAGCCCCAGCGGCGGCCGACCGTGACCAGGCGCGTGGCGGACGGGCACCAGCGCAGCACCAGCCGCGCCACGTGGGCCAGGCCGATGCCGATGAAGGCTTCCGGCTGGGCCTCGTCCAGGCACTGCTTCAGCGCGCGCTTGTCGATACCCGGGTCGACCAGCACCGGCACCGCGCCGTTCTTGAACAGCGCGAACATCAGCAGGAAGAACTCCGGCGAGGGCCGCACCATCACCACCGCACGCACCCCGCGGCCGATGCCGTAGGCCGCCAGGCCGGCGGCCATGGCGTCGCTGCGGGCGTCCAGGGTGCGGTAATCGAGGGTCACGTCATAGCGCGCCATGCCCCCGGGGCCGGGCCGGCCGGGGCAGCGGATGGCGATCTGGTCGGGGCGTTCGCGGGCCAGTTCGGGCAGGCGCGCGGCGATGTTGATCGGGCTGTTCATCCGTTCATTGTCGCCGCTGCAGAAAATTCTTGCGCGGCGGCCGCAGGCGTGGAAAATTCGCCCCCTTCGCCCTTCCATCCCCCTGCCGCCCGAGGCGGCACGCCCATGTCCCATCCCTGCATGACGTGCGGCGCCTGCTGCACCCAGTACCGCGTGGCCTTCCACTGGATGGAATCGGACGAGGTCACCCCCGGCGGCGTGCCGCACCAGCTGACCGAGCCGCTCGACCCGCACCGCCTGTGCATGCGCGGCACCCATTCCAAGCCGGTGCGCTGCGTGGCGCTGGATGCGGAGATCGGGGTGTATTCACGCTGCAGCATCCACCCCAACCGCCCCAGCGTGTGCCGCGAGGTGGATGCGTCGTGGGAGTTCGGCAAGGCCAGCCCGCAGTGCGACAAGGCGCGGGCGATCCATGGGCTGCCGGCGCTGAGCCTGGAGAGCTGGGCCTGGCGCGATGGCGCGGACCACCCCGACGCGGCGTGACCGGTAGGTACCGACCGTTGGTCGGTACTCCGTCAAATCGGGTTCTGGTCCAGGAAAGCGCGGATTTCCGGCACAAGCACTTCGTGCTTGTCTTCCAGCACGTAGTGCCCGGCGTCCTCGAACGCGTGCACCTGCGCCTGCGGCAGCGCCGCCTGGAAGCCTGCCAGGAAGTGGTGGTCGAACACGAAATCGCGCAGGCCCCAGCCAATGAAGGCCGGTCGGTCGGCGAACGACGGCAGCGCCTTGCCGGCGCGTTCCAGCAGCGACCAGGCCTTGTCAGCCGGGCTCAGCGGAATGTCCTGCATGAAGCGGATGGTGCTGATCCGGTTGGCATAGCTGTTGTACGGCGACACATAGGCACGGCGCACGTCGGCCGGCATCTTCCGCTCAACGCCCAGCCACGAGGCACCGGACGAGAACGCGTTGAAGGTGCGGATGATCCACTCGCCGATCTTCCAGTGCCGGCCCAGCGCGATCTGCCACGGCATCTGCTTGGCCGCCGGCATCGGGAAGGCGGCGGTGTTGAGCACCACCAGGCGCTTGACCTGCGCATGGTGCGACAGCGCCCAGCCAAAGCCGATCATGCCGCCCCAGTCGTGCACGGCCAGGGTGACCGGGCCGGTGATGCCCAGGTGCGCCAGCAGCGCGTCCAGGTCGTCCACGCGCGACTGCAGGGTGTACTCGTAGTGCGCGTCATCGGGCTTGTCCGACAGGCCCATGCCGATGTGGTCGGGCACGATGCAGCGGTAGCGGTCCGACAGCCCGGCCACCAGCGTGCGCCAGTAGTAGCTCCACGACGGGTTGCCGTGGACCATCACCACCACCTCGCCATCGCGCGGGCCTTCATCGAGATAGCTCATCGTCAGGCCCGGGCGGACCTCGAAGCGCTGCGGATGGGTGGGGTAACCGGGAAGCTTGGGCATGGAAGCGCACCTGTGGAAAGGGCCGGTAGAACCGGCCCTCGAGTATGGAAAGAACCGCGCGGCGGCGCTGAAGTGGCGGTTTACCAGACCACTTCGGCCATCGAGCAGTTCAGGCCCGAACCGATGCCGAGCAGCGCGATGCGGTCGCCCTTCTTCAGGCGGCCCAGCTCCTTGAGCTTGCTCAGCACGATCGGCACCGAGGCCGGGCCGATGTTGCCGTGCTCACCGAAGATGGTCATCACCTTCTTCGGGTCGATGCCGAAGTTCTTGATGAAGGCAGCGGTGTGCGGCTGGCTGACCTGGTGGATGACGAACTGGTCCAGTTCCTCCACCGCCCAGCCCAGTGCTTCGCGGGCGGCCACGAAGGTCTTCTGGGCCAGCTTGATGCCTTCGATCAGCAGCATGCGGGTGTCGGTGACCATGCGGTCCAGGTTGCCCCGGCACAGCTGGTTCCACTCGGTGGCCGAACGGGTCACGCCACCGCGGTAACGCGGTGCGTCGGGCACCAGTTCGGTGCGCGCCATGACCATGGCGGCAGCGCCACAGCCCAGGGTCAGGGCGGCCATCTCGTTGCGGAAGTCGTCGGCGGTCACGCCCGGCAGGGCCATGCGCTCGAGGGTCTTCTCGTAGACGAGGTTGGCGGTTTCGCCATCGACGATCAGCGCATAGTCGATCTCGCCGCGTTCAAGCATGCGCGCGGCGATGTCCATGCCGTTGATGAAGGCCAGGCAGGCGTTGGCGACGTCGAAGGTCATGCACTGGTCGCTGACGCCCAGGTTGCCCGAGACGATGCTGGCCGTGGACGGCTCCAGGTAGTCGCGGCTGACCGAGGTGTTGACCAGCAGGCCGATCTTGTCAGCGCCGATGCCGGCGTCGTCCAGCGCCTTGCGGGCAGCCAGGGTCGCGGCGTCGGAGGCGAGCATGTCCGCGTCCCACAGGCGGCGGGCGTGGATGCCGGCGATATCGCCCAGCACGTCGGTACGGATGCCCAGACGATCCAGCGTCGGCTGCAGACGTTCGTTGATTTCCTTGGACGTCAGCGTGTGCGGCGCGTCGATGTGCGCTAGGCCGGCGATCGATACATTCTTGAAGAGCATCAGTTAGCGCCAAGGCTCAGGCAAAGGGGGCGCTATTGTAAGCCCCCTGCGCCTTCACCGCACCTTTACCAATTCACGTTCGGGCGTATGGTTCCGGCCCGGACCTGACGGGTTCAGCGTGGCGGGCACTGGAAGGCAGCAAAGCGCTGGCTGCCATCCGCCGGCAGGCCCGACGCCTGGACCGCATTTGCGCCGGCGCTGGGCGCCTCGTTGCGGGCCAGGGTTTCCAGTTCTTCCTGCACCCGCAGCGGGTTGCGGTTGTAGAAGCCGACCTTGTCCTTCACGGTGACCACCACCTCGCCCTTGGTGACGCAGCCGGTGGGAACCGGCCCGTTCGGCAGCACCCGCACGGCCTTGCCCACCGGTTCGATCGGCACCCAGGTGCAGGCGGTGGCGCTGAGGGTAAGAAGGGAGAGCAGCAGAATGCGCATGGCGGAGGGCTCGTGAAGATGAGAAAGGCAGTGTGCCTGAACGGGCTGAATCGCGGGTAGATGGACCCCGAGGGCCGGCCAACGGCCGGCGCTACCGGGAACTGCCGTTGGTTGATTGATCCAGATCCCAACCGCCACGTAGCAATTCGTAGGTCCGGCCGTTGGCCGGACACCGCGCGCAGCGCGGCCAAAGCGTCCGACGCGGGAAAAACGCCGGTCGAATCAACCCGACCGGCGTTTACACCCACCGAAGCCACCCGGTCGCCCGTTACGGAACCGGCTTGCCATCGGCATCGATGATGGTCACCTCGCCCAGGTTCAGCGCGCGCACCGGGGCTTCGGTCTGCTTCAGGTCGCCCACCACCACCCAGGTCAGGGTCTTGGGATCCAGCGTGGCGGCGGCCTGCTGCACCTGGGCCGGGGTCATCGCTTCGATCTCGGCCTTGCGCTTGAACACGTAGTCGTCCGGGCGCTGGTAGCGGACGATGCCGCTGATGGTGCCCAGCACCGCGCTGGCGGTCTCGTAGGCGCCCGGCAGGCTCAGGTTCTGGATGTTGCGGATGCGGGTGACCTCGGCCGGCGTGATGGTTTCGGCACCGGAGGCGAAGTCGGCGATTTCCTTCTGCATCTCCTTCATTGCCTCGGCGGTCTTGTCGATCTGGACCGGGGCCACGGCCATCCACGGGCGCTGGCCCAAGGTGCTGCTGGCCATGGTGCGGGCACCGTAGGACCAGTGCTTCTCCTCGCGCAGGTTCATGTTCAGGCGCGAGGTGAAGTCGCCGCCGAGCACGCCGTTGGCGATGTCGAAGCGGGTGGCACCCGCGTCCATGGTGGAGGGCACCACCTGGCCGGCGAACAGGTTGGCCTGCACCGCGCCGGGCTGGTCGATCAGGTACACGCGGCCCTTGGCCGGGCGCGCGACATCCACCGGGGCCTTGGCCTGCGGTGCCGGGGTGCTGCTCTTCCAGTCGCCGAGCTGGCGCTCCAGCAGCGGCACGATTTCCTTCAGGGTGGTGTCACCGACCACGATCAGGGTGCCCTGCTCCGGGCGCAGCCAATCGCGGTGGAAGTCGACCAGGTCGGCGCGGGTCAGCGACTGGATGTCGGCTTCGTTGCCGCTGCCGGTGAACGGAATGGCGTACGGATGGCCAGCCCCATACAACAGGGTGGGCAGCACCCGCATGGCCGAGGCGTTCGGGTTGACCTTCTCCTGCTGGATGCCGGCGATCCAGGTGGCCTTGACCCGGTCGATCTCGGCCTGGTCGAAGCGCGGCTGGCGGAGCATGTCCGCGTACAGGGCCAGCGACGGGGCCAGGTTTTCCTTCAGCGCCGACAGGTACACGGCGGCGCTGTCCAGGGTGGCCGATGCACCCAGGCTGGCGCCCAGTGCGTCGGCCGCATCGGCGAACGGCAGTGCGCCCAGCTTGCCGGCGCCCTCGCCCATCAGGTCCATGGTGAAGTTGGCGGTGCCGGACTTGCGGCCCTGGTCGGCGGTGAAGCCGCCGGGGAATTCATAGCTGAACTGCACCACCGGAATGTCATGGCGCTCGGCCAGGATCACCTGGGTGCCGTTCTTCAGCGTGGCGCGGTGCAGCTGCGGGAACTTCAGTTCCGGGAAGGTCTTGGTCTGCGGCACGCCGGTGCTGCGGTCCACCACGGTCGGGCTGGTGCTGAACCTGGGGTCCACGCCCGGCACGGTGAACGGCTTGGGGGTGGCCGACGGCAGTTCCGGCAGCGCCACGCGTGCGCCCGGTTCCACCACCAGGGTGTGGTCGCCCACGCCCAGCCACTTGGCACCGGCCGCGCGCACGTCGGCGGCGCTGGCGGCGTCGATGTTGGCCAGCGAACGGCGGAAGCAGCCCGGGTCGCCTTCGAACACGGCGCACTCGGCCAGCGCGTCGGCCTTGCCGCCGAACCCGCCGATGCGTTCGATGCCACGAATGAAGCCGGCGCGGAACGCGGTCTTGCCGCGGCTCAGCTCATCGGCGGTGGGGCCGTCCTTGACCAGGCGGCGCACTTCCTCATCGATGATCGCTTCGACCTTGGCCGGGTCCACGCCCTGCTTGACGGTGGCCATGATCACGAAGTTGGACCCCAGCTGCGAGGTGTAGGCACCGGCGCTGATGTTGTCCACCAGCTTGTCCTGGTGCAGCAGGCGCTGGTCCAGGCGCGAGGACTTGGCGCCGCCCAGTACCTGCGCGAACAGCTGCAGCTGGTCGATGTCGGTGGTGCCGGTCTGGGCGACGTTCCAGACACGGTAGATGCGTGCCTGCGGCACCTTGTCGGTCATGGTTTCGCGGGTCGATTTCTCGCGCTTGGCCACGTTGACCGCCGGCTGGGCCATGCTCGGGCCGGCCGGGATGTCGCCGAAGTAACGGGCGACCTTCTCCTTGGCGGTGGCCACGTCGATATCACCGGCCAGCACCAGCACCGCGTTGTTGGGGCCGTACCAGGTGCGGAACCAGTTCTTGACGTCGTCCAGCGAGGCCGCGTTGAGGTCGTTCATCGACCCGATCACGCCGTGGTGGTACGGGTGGCCTTCGGGGTACATGGAGCGGGTGAGCTTGTCCCACACCTGCCCGTAAGGCTGGTTCTCGCCCTGGCGCTTTTCGTTCTGCACAACGCCGCGTTGTTCGTCGAGCGCAGCCTGGTCGATCGCGCCGAGCAGGTGGCCCATGCGGTCCGATTCCATCCACAGCGCCATGTCCAGGGCGGTGGTGGGTACGTTCTCGAAGTAGTTGGTGCGGTCGGTGTTGGTGGTGCCGTTCTGGCCGGTGACGCCGACCTGCTTGAACGGTTCGAAGTATTCGCCGGCGTGGTTTTCGCTGCCCTGGAACATCAGGTGTTCGAACAGGTGCGCAAAGCCGGTGCGGCCGGCCGGTTCGTCCTTGCTGCCCACGTGGTACCAGATGTTCACCGCCACGATCGGCGCCTTGCGGTCGGTGTGCACCACCACGCGCAGGCCGTTGGGCAGGGTGAACTCTTCAAACGGAATGTCGACCTTGGCGACCTGCGCCGGCCTTGCCATCACCGGGGCCGGGGCGAAGCTGCCCAGGGCGGCGGAAAGCGCTACAGCCAGCAGCGCGGCACGCGGTCGAAGTCGGGAGGTCATTCCGTTTCCTTGGTCATGAAAGTGAAGGGGGATGCTAGCCCGGGACTACGGGTAAAGGCATCGGCCAACAGTCACTCCCTTTGTCAGGGAACTTTCCGGGCGCGTCGCTGACCGCCGCAGCGCCTTCTGCCGGCACCTGAACCCCTGTCCGGACAGTCGCGCAGCCCTGGATCGGACAGGTGTCCGGACAGCGGACACTCTGCGCATCCGACAAAACCCTTTCAAATCAACAACCAAAAGTTGGCACGGGGCCTGCTTATACCCAAGTGCGGAAAGGACGCGATCAAACCAAAGCTGACTGATCGCTGAACACAACACGGAATCTGAAAATTTCTCTTGCACTCCCAGATTCAGTGTACTACCTTACTACCACACCACTGCTCACCAACACTAAACAGGCCCCGTCATGAACACCAAGACCATCGCAATTGCCATCGCCCTCGCTGCCGGCTCCGCGTTTGTTTCGAACGTGCATGCCGCTTCCGCCATCACCACGCTGCCGACCGTGCAGGTCCGCCCCGCCGCCGACCAGCTGGCCCAGGCCGAAGTCGAACGCACCAGCAGCATCCCCACCCTGGCGCTGGTGGAAGTCCGTCCGACCGCCGGCCAGATCGCCGAATACCGTGCCGAACTGGCCAACAGCCAGCGCGTCACCACCCTGGCCGCCGTCGAGGTCCGCCCGACCGCCGAACAGCGCGAAGCCCTGGCTGCCGAGCAGGACACCCGCAGCACCGATTACATGGGTGCCCTGGCCTCGGCCGCCGGCACGATCGCCCGCGACGTGATCATCAACCTGCCGACCCTGCAGGTGCGCCCGTCGCCGAACGACCTGCAGGCCTTCGCGGTTGAAACCGCGTCGGTCCTGGTTCGTCCGTAACCGCAGGTATCGACCGACGGTCGATACCTGCCAGGGGGTCGCGGCGTAAAATGCACGAATGACCGCCAACCCTACGTTCCATGTTGTGTTGTTCCAGCCGGAAATTCCCCCGAATACCGGCAATGTGATCCGGCTCTGCGCCAACACCGGCGCGCGACTGCACCTGATCGAGCCGCTCGGTTTCGACCTGAGCGACAAGCAGCTCAAGCGCGCCGGCCTGGATTACCACGAATACGCTCGACTGCAGGTGCATCCGGACCTGGATACCGCCCTGCAGGTGATCGCGCCCAAGCGCCTGTTCGCCCTGAGTACCCGCGGCAGCGTGCGTTATGACACCCAGCAGTTCGAAGACGGCGATGCGTTCCTGTTCGGCCCGGAAACCCGTGGCCTGCCGCAGGACGTGCTGGATGCGTTGCCGCACGGCCGCCGCCTGCGCCTGCCCATGCAGCCGGACAACCGCAGCCTCAACCTGTCCAACACGGTCGCCGTGGTGATGTACGAAGCGTGGCGCCAGAGCGGATTCGCCGGCGGCGCTTAAAACGCGTTGATCCCCGTCAACTCGCGCCCGATCACCAGCTGGTGCACGGTTTCGGTGCCCTCATAGGTGATCACCGATTCCAGGTTCAACGCATGCCGGATCGCCACGTGTTCGGTGGTGATGCCGGCGCCGCCGAGCAGGTCGCGGCACTCACGGGCGATGTCGATCGCCATGCGGCAGTTGTTCCACTTGGCCAGGCTGACCTGCTGCGGCTGCAGCTGGCCGGCATCCTTCAACCGCCCCAACTGCAGTGACAGCAGCTGCGCGGTGGTGATGCGCCGGGCCATGTCGGCCAGTTTGATCTGGGCGCTCTGGGTGGCCGCCACCGGGCGCCCGAACAACACGCGTTCCTTGGTGTAGTTCAACGCCTCGTCCAGGCAGGCCACGGCCGCGCCGATCGGGCCCCAGCTGATGCCGTAGCGGGCCTGGTTGAGGCAGCCCAGCGGGCCTTTCAGGCCCTGCACGTTGGGCAGCCGGTTGCGTTCGGGCACGCGCACGTTGTCGAAGAACAGCGCGCCGGTGAGCGAGGCGCGCAGGCTCATCTTGTGCTTGATTTCCTGGGTGGTGAACCCGGCCATGCCCTTTTCCAGCACGAACCCCTGGATGCCGTCTTCGGTATGCGCCCAGACGATGGCGATATCGGCCACCGGGCCGCTGGTGATCCACATCTTGCTGCCGTTGATCACCCAGTCGCCGCCATCGCGCACCGCGCGGGTCTTCATCGCGGCCGGGTCGGAACCGCCGTGGGCTTCGGTCAGGCCGAAGCAGCCGATCATCCGGCCGGCTGCCATGTCCGGCAACCAGCGCAGGCGCTGTTCTTCGCTGCCGTAGGCGAAGATCGGGTACATGCACAGCGAGCTCTGCACCGAAACGAAACTGCGCAGGCCCGAGTCACCGCGTTCCAGTTCCTGGCAGATCAGGCCGTAGCTGACCGCGTTGAGGCCGCCACCGCCGTATTGTTCCGGCAGGCTGGAGCCCAGCAGGCCAAGCGAGGCGATTTCGGGAATCAGTTCATCCGGGAAGCGGCCCTCGTCAAACGCGTCGCCGATGATCGGCAGCACGCGTTCGTCGGTGAAACGCGCCACCGTGGCCTGCACTGCGCGCTCCTCTTCGGTGAGCAGCGAGCGGACATCGAACAGATCGTACGGATTGAGGGCCATGGGCGGCGACATCGGGGGCAGCAGCAGGACCTCCATTGTGATGCCTGGCCATCAGGGCGGCCAAGGCCGGGCGCAGCACGCTGCCGCCAAGCCACGCAGGGCGTGGCTCTACGCCGTTTGGTGCAACGCAGCATACGGTCGCCAACGTCGGCGAACTAGGCGGAAACGGCGTCTACCGGTACCCTGATGCACTGATCCAGCCGTTGCGCAGTGACACGTCGCGCGCGATTCCCAGGCAACCGCCGCCGGCTCCGGCCGGGACGGCACTACCCACGAGTTACGCACCCCCATGAGCGAAGAGACCACTGCCCTGCCCCCGCGTGAAGCCATGGAATTCGACGTGGTGATCGTCGGCGCCGGCCCTGCCGGCCTGGCCACCGCGATCCGCCTGCGCCAGCGCGCCATCGAGGCCGGCCGCGAGCTGTCGGTGTGCGTGCTGGAAAAGGGCTCCGAACCCGGCGCGCACATCCTGTCCGGCGCGATCATGGATACCCGCGCGCTGACCGAACTGTTCCCGGACTGGGCCGAACGCGGCGCGCCGCTGAAGCAGAAGGTCACCCGCGACGAATTCCTGTTCCTCAGCCCGGAGGGCGCGCGCAGCACGCCGCATGCGCTGCTGCCGGAATGCTTCCACAACGAAGGCAACTACATCATCAGCCTGGGCGAGGTCACCCGCTGGCTGGCCCAGCAGGCCGAAGCGCTGGAAGTGGCGATCTTCCCCGGCTTTGCCGCCGCCGAAGTGCTGTACGACGAGAACGGCGCGGTGATGGGCGTGGCCACCGGCGACATGGGCATCCGCAAGGATGGCTCGCACGGGCCCAACTTCGAACGCGGCATGGAACTGCATGCCAAGTACACGATCTTCGCCGAAGGCTCGCGCGGCCACCTGGGCCGCCAGCTGATCGCACGCTTCCAGCTCGACGCCGGCAAGGACCCGCAGGCGTACGGGATCGGCATCAAGGAGCTGTGGCAGATCGACCCGGCCAAGCATGAGCCGGGCCTGGTGGTGCACACCGCCGGCTGGCCGCTGGACAGCGATACCTACGGTGGCTCGTTCCTGTACCACGCCGACGGCGGCAAGGTCGCGGTGGGCTTCGTGGTCGGGCTGGATTACCGCAACCCGTGGATGAGCCCGTTCGAGGAATTCCAGCGCTTCAAGACCCACCCGTCGATCCGCAAGCACCTGGAAGGTGGCAAGCGCATCGCCTATGGCGCGCGTGCGATCACCGCCGGTGGCCTGTTGTCGCTGCCCAAGACCGTGTTCCCCGGGGGTGCGCTGGTCGGGTGCGAAGCCGGCTACCTCAACGCCAGCCGGATCAAGGGCAGCCACGCGGCGATCAAGACCGGCATGCTGGCCGCCGATGCCGCCTTCGACGCGCTGGCGGCCGATCGCCAGCGCGATGAGCTCAGCGCCTACCCGGCCGCGTTCGAGAGCAGCTGGCTGCATGATGAGCTGAAGCAGTCCAAGAACTTCAAGCAGTGGTTCAAGAAGGGCCGCAGCGTGGCCACGCTGATGACCGGTATCGAGCAGTGGCTGCTGCCCAAGCTGGGCATCCGCAACCCGCCGTGGACGCTGCGCCACAGCAAGGCCGACCACGAGTGCCTGGAACCGGCATCGCAGCACACCAGGATCGTGTACCCCAAGCCGGACAACGTGCTCACCTTCGACCGGCTCAGCTCGGTGTTCCTGAGCAGCACCAACCACGAAGAAGACCAGCCTTCGCACCTGACCCTCAAGGACGCGAGCGTGCCGGTACGGGTCAACCTGGCCGAGTACGCCGGGCCGGAAGCGCGCTACTGCCCGGCCGGGGTGTACGAATTCGTCGGCAGCGAAGGCCACGAGCAGCTGCAGATCAACGCGCAGAACTGCGTGCACTGCAAGACCTGCGACATCAAGGACCCCACCCAGAACATCGTGTGGGTCACTCCGCAGGGTGGCGGCGGGCCGAACTACCCGGCGATGTGATGCGGCTGCCGCGCCGGTTGCTGGTGCTGCTGTGCTGCCTGCTGCTGGGCGCGTGCGCACGTACGCCGCAGACGCCCGAGCAGGCGCGGCAGCAGGAACGCCAGCGTGCGTTCGCGATCTGCGGTGGCTGCCACACGGTCACTGCCGGCGGCGTGCACCGCTTCGGTCCCAACCTGCACGGCGTGCTGGGGCGCCGCGCGGGCAGCGTGGCCGGCTATCCCTACTCGCCTGCGATGCAGCGCGCCGACCTGGTCTGGACCGAGCAGACCCTGGATGCCTTCCTGCGCTCACCGGCCACCGTGGTGCCGGGCTCGAGGATGGTCAATGCGACGGCGGATCCGGAGCGCAGGCGGCTGGTCATCGAATACCTGAAGGAACAGCCGTAGGGACACCCCATGTGTGTCTGCGCTTCGATCAGGCTCCGCGCGGACACCCATGGGGTGTCCCTACGACTCGTCCAAGCTGGCCAGGTACACCTGCAAGGCGTCCTCGAACGCGCGGATGTCGTCGGCGCTGGCCGCCAGGCCCTGTTCTGGAATCCGCTGCATCAGCGCGCGCGCCTGGGTGGCCAGTGCTTCGGCGCCCAGCGTGCCCAGCCCTCCGACAATACGATGCAGCACCTCCACCGCGGTGTTGCTGTCGCCCATGTCGCGCGCTTCCCAGCCGCGCTGCAGGTCGTCGGCGGTGGCCTGGCGCATGCTGTCGATCAGCACCGTGGCCACGTGTTCGGAACCGAAGCGGCGCACGATCGCCGCGCGCGTGGGCGCCGCCGCAGGCACGGCTTCCACCGGCGGCGTGGCGTCACGCACAGCGTCGTCCGCATCGTCCGAGGGCAGCCAGCGGCGCAGCGCCTGGCGCAGCGTGGCCAGCGCCACCGGCTTGGCCAGCAGGTCATCCATGCCGGCTTCGCGGCAGCGCTGCACGTCTTCGGCCAGCGCGCTGGCGGTGAGCGCCAGCACCGGCATGCGCTGGCCCCTGCCACGTTCGCGCTCGCGGATGCGCCGGGTCAGCGTGTAGCCGTCCATCACCGGCATGCGGCAATCGGTGATGACCAGGTCGAAATGCGAGGATGCCAGCAACGCCAGCGCGGCTTCGCCATCCACCGCCAGCTCATGCTGCAGCCCCAGCTGCTGCAGCCGCCAGCGCATCAGGGCCTGGTTGGTGGGATGGTCTTCCACCACCAGCACCCGGCGCCGCGCCTGGCCCGGCGGCAGCGGGTCGACATCGCCGCCGGGGCGCTGCTCGTCACGCACGGTTTCCTCACCGGGCACCAGCGGCAGGCTCAACAGCACCTCCACGCGCGTGCCCTCGCCCGGCACGCTGTGCATCTCCAGTCGCCCGCGCATCAACCCCACCAAGCGCTGGCAGATGCTCAGGCCCAACCCGGTGCCCCCGTAGTGGCGGGTGATGGCCACATCGGCCTGGGCAAACGGTTTGAACAGCCGTTCGCGCTGCTCGGGTGAGATGCCGATACCGGTGTCGGCCACCGTCAGCCGCAAGGCCTGCGCCATCTCATCATCGCGCTCCACGCTCAATGCGATGGTCACCGCGCCTTCGTTGGTGAATTTGATGGCGTTGCTGAGCAGGTTGAACACGATCTGGCGCAGCCGCATGCCATCGACCAGGTGCTGGTGGGCGACGGCGGGATCGACCTCCAGGCTGAGCGAAAGGTTCTTGCTGGAAGCCTGTGGCGACAGCAGCTGCTGCACGTTGTCGAGCAGGCTGCGCAGCATGACCGGCTGCGGCTCCAGCGGCAACGCGCCGGCTTCGATGCGCGAGTAGTCGAGGATGTCATCCAGGATCTGCCGCAGCATCTGCGCCGAATCCTCGATGACCGCGATGATGCGCCGCTGCTCGCCATCCAGGTCGGTGTGCGACAGCGCTTCGACCATGCCCAGCACGCCACTCATCGGCGTGCGGATTTCGTGGCTCATGGTGGCCAGGAAGTTGGATTTGGCCGCGGTGGCCCGTTCGGCGTCGGACTTGGCGGCGGCTAGGGCATCGGCCTGTGCGCGCGCTTCGGTCACGTCCACCCAGTAACCGCTCCACAGCACTACACCGTGTTCGGCGGCATACGGCAATGCGCGGGTGCGCACCCAGCGCACGGCGCCGTGCGGGCTGGTGCGGAACTCCATGTCCAGCGCGGAGAAATCGCGCGCGGCGTCGTGCAGCGCGCGGTTGACCGCCTCGCGGTCGCGCGGGTCGATCTGGTCGACCAAGCGGGTTTCATCAGCGACCACTTCGGCGGTGCTGACCCCGAACATCGACTGCAGGTCGCCGGTGATGTACGGGAACGTCACCCGGCCATCGCTGTCACGGCGCGCCTGGTAGACGATCGCCGGCAGGTTGTCGGTCACTTCCACCAGCCGCTGTTCCAGCCGCCGCCGCATGCCGACCTCGCGGCGCAGCCGCCAGTAGCCCCAGCCATGCACGATGATGCCGGTGAGCAGCACCAGCGACAGCGGCACCGCCCAGCGCGCGACCGAGCGCCAGTCCAGCCCGGTGCGGTATTCGGCCAGCAACCAGTCGCCCCGGATGGCGGCGTGCTCGCGTGGGGTGAGGTTGGCCAGCACCCGGTCGAAGGTGGTGGCCAGCGGCGCATACTGGCGTTTGACGGCCAGCGACAGCTGGTCGCTGAAACCCGCCGGCGCGGCCACGTGCAGCTTGGCCGGATACACCTCGCGAACCACGCGGTCCACCATCGCCAGGTTACCCACGTAGGCATCGGCGTCGCCATTGGCCAGTCGCGACAGTGCCTGCTCAACGCCGCGCGCCGGCACGATGCGCGCCTTGGGTGCGTACTGGAGGATGTAGCCGCGCAGGCGCTCGGGGTCGGAGAGCAGGATGCTGCGCCCGTCCAGGTCGCCCAGCCCCAGCACCGAACGGCTGTTGTTCGGGGTGACGATCACGTTGGGCACGCTGATGAAGGGCTGGCTGAAGACCCAGTCATCGCCCAGGTAATGCGCATCGTTCGGCATGCCCATCACCACATCGACATCGCCGCGGCGCATCTGCTCGCGCACCTCGAACCAGTCGTGCGCGGGCACGCGGTTCAACTGTGCCCCGACCATGCGCAGCTGGCGCAGGTAATCGCCGGCCACCCCGCTGGGTTCGCCGGCCGCATCGATGAACGACAGCGGCGCCCCGTTCGGCGCATAGCCCATGCGCAACGGGGTGGCCAGGATGCGGCGTTCGGCCTCGCCCAGGATCAGCCGCGACTGCGCCGACCACTGCAGTGGCGGCAGCCAGCGCTTGTACAGCGCCTCGCGCTGCGCGGCGGTCACGGTGGACAGCGCGCTGTCGAGCGCTTCGGCCAGCGGCTGGCGGGCATTGGGCACGCCGAAGTGGAGGCGCTCGGGCGGCAGGTCGCTGGGCCGCAGCAGGGCGATACCGTCAATGTCCTGCTCGCGGATCAGGGTGCTGGCGACGTGCGCATTGCCGATGTACACATCGGCCTTGCCCTGGGCCACCATCGCCAGCGCGGCCCGGGTATTGGGCGCGGTCACCTGGCGGGCGGCGGGGAAGCGTGAACGCACCTGGTTGCTGGTAAGGAATTCCTGCTCGGTGACCACGCGCAGCCCGGCCAGGTCCGGGTCGCTTGAGGTCCGGGTATCGCCCACCCGGCCCACCAGGGCCAACGGCGCGTCGGCGTAGGAGCCGGTGTAGACCATGCAGCGGGTGCGGTCCGGGGTGAGGGTGATGTTCATCACCACGTCGACCTCGCCCCGGCATGCCGCATCCAGCACGTCTGCCCAATCGCGATACACCCGCACCTTCACCCGCACGCCGAGCTGCCGGGTCAACAACATCAGGTAGTCGTAGCCGAGTCCGTCGGGGCGGCCGTTGTGCATGAATTCGAATGGTGGCCAGCCGCTGTCGTACAGCCCCAGTAAGATGGTAGGGTTCCGGTCGATCCATTCAGCCTGGCGCGGTGACAGCGACGGTGCAGGCGCCGGAGCCGCGATGGCGCCCAGCGCGATCACCAGGCCCAGCACGACCAGCCAGCGGACAACCGAGGTACGCATGCTGTCAGTTCTCCCAGGAGTGATCCGCCCACCGCGACGTGCCCCGAGGGGCCGCTGCCTTAACGGCCATACTATTCCATGAGCTTGCGCATAATCATCGCCGACGACCACCCGGTGGTCCGCATCGGCACCAAATCCGTGATCGAATCCAGTGGCGTGGGCCACGTGGTGGCCGAAGCCAGCAGCGTGGATGAGCTTTTGGCCGTGCTCAAGGTCAAGGAGTGCGACGTGCTGGTCACCGATTACTCCATGCCCGGCGGCGGCCAGCCTGACGGTTTTGCCATGATCGGCCAGGTCCGCCGACACTATCCGGACCTGCCGGTGCTGATGCTGAGCGTCTCCAACAACCTGGCGATCCTGCGCATGGTGGTTGGAACCGGCGTGCTCGGGCTGGTCGACAAGACCTCGTCGATGGAAGAACTGCCGGTGGCGATCCAGACCGTGCACCGCGGCCAGCCGTATGTCAGCCGGACCCTGAAAAAACGCATCGACAAGATCGGCACGGAGGGCATGGGCGACGATCGCGCACGCGCGCTGTCGCCACGTGAGGTGGAAGTCCTGCGCCTGCTGGGCAGCGGCCTGATCGTGAAGGAAATCGCCGCGAAACTGCACAAGAGCGTGAGCACCATCAGCCGGCAGAAAGGCGATGCCATGCTCAAGCTTGGCCTGGACAATGACGCCGATCTGTTCGATTACATCAAGATCCACCGCTTCTGAAGGTGCGTCATCGATCCATGCCCTGTTTGCTGACACCACCGTTTCAATGACGAACACCGATCACCGCGTGCAGGGCCTGGACAACGATGACGTCGCCGCAGATTGGCCGGCAATCGACGACGCCGAACTTGCCTGGCTGCGCGGGCAGTATCCGGCGCTTGAGGGCGACTGCCACATGGTGTGGCACAGCCCGCGACCGTTTTCAGCGGCCGCGCTGGTGGAGTGCGGATCACGGCGCTGCTTCATCAAACGCCACCATCGCAGCGTGCGCACGGCCGACGTGCTGGCCGAAGAGCACCGTTTCATCGCGCACCTGGCCGCTGCCGGACTCCCGGTCGTGCAGGTGCTGCAGGCCTACGACGGCGCCACCGCGATCGCCCATGGCGACTGGACCTACGAACTGCACGCGCAGGGTGACGGCCATGATCTGTACCGCGACAGCCCCTCCTGGACACCGCTCGGCGATGCTGCGCAGGCGCGCACTGCCGGTGCGATGCTGGCCCGCCTGCACCTTGCATCGGCCAGCTACCCCGCGCCCCAGCGCAGCACGCACGTGCTGGTGGCGCGCGATGACCTGATCCGCGCCCATGATCCGCTTTCACTGCTGAAGCGTGAGCTGCCCGCCCGACCGGGGCTGGCCGGCTACCTGTCGCGCCAGCACTGGGAACACGACCTGCAGCGCGCGGTGCTGCCCTGGCACGCGGCCCTGGGCGAGCGCCTGGCCGCCGAGCCGGTGCTGTGGGGGCACAACGACTGGCACGTCTCCAACCTGCTCTGGCACGGCCACGGCGCCACGGCGTCGATCGCCACCGTGTTCGATTTCGGCCTGGCCTCGCCGACCAGTGCCCTGTTCGACCTGGCCACCGCGATCGAGCGCAATGCCATCGCGTGGCTGGATGCAGGCGGCGATGGCCCGGTGGCGCATGCCGATATCGCGCTGGCGCTGCTGACCGGATACCGCCAGGTACGGCCGCTGGGGGCCACCCAGGTGCACCTGCTGGCCGACCTGCTGCCGGTGGTGCACCTGGACTTCGCCCTTTCGGAAGTGGAGTACTTCCAAGGGGTTACCGGCTCGCCGGCCAACGCCGACGTGGCGTACCACACGTTCCTGCTGGGCCATGCCGACTGGTTCGCCAGCCGCCCGGGCCGGGCCCTGCTGGATGCCCTGCACGCCGCTGCCTGAACCACCGGGGTCGCAACGGCGGCCGATTGGTGTGAAACTAGCCGCTGAAGCGGGGGTGCCTGGCGTTGCCAGGCTGAGAGAGTCCCTTGGAACCTGATCCGGTTTGCACCGGCGTAGGGAGCTTGAGCAGCGAGCGCATCCCCCATTGCGGGCCGGTGCGCCTGCGCGCCGTCGCTTCGTCTCCTCTGGCTGATGACGAATCGAATGAACCGCTGCTACCGCCTCACGCTGTTGACCGCCGCCCTCTGCGCCGCCCTGCCGCTGTACGCCAGTGACGCCGACAGCGCCGCTGGCGAGCGCTCGCCCACCGACCTGGCCGGCATCCGCGTACAGGCGCGCAAGCCCGCCGCGCCGCTGGCACCGTCGAGCAGCTTTGGCAGCGCGGACTGGAAGAACACCCCGGCCTCGGTCAACGTGCTCGACAGCGCCTTGCTGGACCGCCTGCAGGTACGCACCCTGTCCGAGCTGGCCCGGCACGACGCGTCGCTGGGCGACAGCTACGCACCGGTGGGCTATTACCAGAACATCGCCATCCGCGGTTTCGCGCTGGACCCGGCCACCGGCTACCGCTTCAACGGGCTGTCCATCGCCGGCGAACAGCGGCTGGCGCTGGAAAACGTGCAGCTGGTGGAAATCCTCAAGGGTGAGGCCGGGCTGGCCGCGGGCGTGATGGCCCCGGGCGGGATCATCAACTACGTCGGCAAGCGCCCCGCCGATGTGCGCACCGTCACCCTGGCCACCGATTCGGAGGGCTCGCGCTACGCGGCGGTGGACCTGGGCGGCTGGCTTACCCCGCGCTTCGGGCTGCGCTTCAACGCGGCCTGGGATGACACCTCGTCCTACATCGAGCATGCCGACGGCCGCCGCAACTTCTATTCGCTGGCCGCCGACTGGCTGATCGGCGAACACGGCAAGCTGGAAGTGGATGCCAACTACCAGACCAGCGCGCAGCGTTCGGCGTCCGGTTACCAGCTGCTGGGCGGCAGCGAACTGCCGCGCGGCGTGGACCGCAGCCGCATGCTGGGCCACCAGCCGTGGCAGCAGCCGGTGGGCATCGACAGCACCAACCTCACCGCGCTGCATACCTACGATTTCAGCCCGGCCTGGCAGTCGCGCGTGTCGGTGGGCCACAGCCGCTCGGTGATCCAGGACAACGTCGCCTTTGCGTACGGCTGCTACTACGCTGCTGGCTGCGCCGATGGCAGCGTACCGGGCAACTACTTCGCGCCCAACGGCGACTACGACATCTACGATTACCGCAGCCCCGACGATGTGCGCCGCAATGACGAGGCACGCGGCGAACTGCGCGGCCGCTTCAGCACCGGCGCGGTGGAACACGAACTGTCGGTGGGGCTGAGCGCGTTCCACCGCACCGTGGACAAGCGCCAGAACGTCAACGAGTACGTGGGCACGGCCAACATCGGCGATGCGCAGGTACCCGTGTTCGATCCCTCGCCGCTGCAGCCGGGCCCGTCCGCGCGGCGCCTGGACAGCTGGCAGCGCGCGGTGTTCGCGCTGGACCGCATGCACGTCGGCGATGACTGGCAGTGGCTGGCCGGCGGCCGCTACGTGCGCCTGGATGAGCGCGCCTACGACAAGCGCGGCACCCCGGAACGGCACAGCCGGCTGTCGCAGTTCCTGCCACAGACCGCACTGGTGTGGCAGGCCACCGAACAGCTGAACGTGTACGCCAGCTACGTGGAAGGCCTGTCGCTGGGCCAGGAAGCGCCGTTCTGGACCTCCAACGGCAGCACCTTCCTGCCGGCCATGCAGTCGCGCCAGCGCGAGCTGGGGGTCAAGTACGCCGCCACCGACGGCCTGATGTTGGGCGCAGCGGTATTCCGCACCACGCAGCCGTTCCAGTACGCCAAGCCGGACGCCAGCGATGCCGGCTTCACCTTCGTGCAGGAAGGCACCCAGGCCCACACCGGGCTGGAGCTGACCGCCAATGGCCAGGTCACCGAACGGCTGGCGCTGAACGCCAGCGCCAGCGTGCTGCAGGCGCGCGCGCGCGATGCCGGCACCGCGTTCTACGACGGCCAGCAGCTGGTCAACGTGCCCAAGGTGCGTGCGGCCGTGCACGTGGACTATGCCCTGCCGTTCGCCCCCGGGCTGGCCGTAAGCGGCGGCTGGCGCTATGCCTCGTCGAATGCGGCCACGGTGGATGGCAGCGTCAAGGCACCCTCGTATTCGGTGTTCGATGCCGGTGTGCGCTTCCAGCACGCGCTGCGCGAGCATCCGGTGACCTGGACGCTGTCGGTGGACAACGTATTCGACCGCTTCTACTGGCGTGACACCGGCAGCAGCTATGGCGATTACTACCTGTTCGCCGGTGCGCCGCGCCAGGCGCGCCTGTCGGTCACCTTCGGCCTGTGAGCGCGCTCCTGCTCGAATGGAGCGCCGTCGCCGCCAGCCTGCTGGGAGTATGGCTGATGGCAAAGCGCCGCGTGCTGGCGTGGCCGGTGGGACTGCTGGCGGTGGGCCTGTATGCGGTGGTGTTCATCGAAGCACGGCTGTATTCGGACACCCTGCTGCAGGTCGCTTTCGGCGGTTTCCTGCTGTACGGCTGGCTGAGCTGGCACCGGCATGCCGAGCAGGATGGCGCGATCGTGATCGTGCCGCTGCCGCGCCGGCAATTGCTGCGCGACCTCGGCGTGGGGATCGCCTTCGGCATCGCGTTGGGCGCGGCCATGCACACCTGGACCGATGCCGCGCTGCCTTGGCTGGATGCGATGCTGGCCGCGCTCAGCCTGGTGGCGCAGTGGTGGCAGGCACGCCGGCACGTGGCCACCTGGTGGCTGTGGATCGTGGTGGACGTGGTCTACGTGGGCATGTACCTGGCCAAATCGCTGGACATCACCGCCGGGCTGTACCTGGTGTTCGTCGGCCTGGCCGTGATGGGTCTGCGCGCGTGGTCGGCCGCAGGCCATGCCGGGGCGGCACTGAAACCGCGCTAGGCTTGCGTGGATGAACCAGACCCCCGAACTGCTGCGCCGGCTGCTGCGGGCCAAGGACCACATGGACCGCGCCCCGCACGAGGCGTGGCCGGTGGCGCGGCTGGCGCAGGTCAGCGCGGTGTCGGAAGCTTACTTCGCGCGGCAGTTCCGCCAGGCGTTCGGGCTGCCGCCGCACCGCTACCTGCTGACGCGGCGCATTGAACGCGCGGTGGCACTGTGCCGCGACACCGAGCTGCCGATCACCGAGATCGCACTGCAGACCGGCTGGAACAGCCTGGGCACGTTCGGGCGGATCTTCCGCGACATCACCGGGCAGAGCCCGGGCGAGCTGCGTACAAACCTGGCCACCGGCACCGCCGCGCAGGCGCCGGAATGCATCGCGCGCGCGGCCGGCCGGCCCGATCTCAAGACCTCAGTTTCGGAGAAGCGGCTGGGCGGCGGGACCGGTAAAAAGGACCCACCAACAACGGAGGTCCCATGAACCAGGGTATTGAAACGGTCGGCCTGTACGTGCGCGACCAGGAAGAAGCACTCGCGTTTTACGTCGGCAAGCTGGGCTTTGTGGTGCACACCGATGCCGGCAATGGCGATTACCGTTGGCTCACCGTGCAGCACCCCGACCAGCCCGGTTTCCAGCTGGGCCTGTTCCGGCCCGGCCCGCCGGTGCACGACGCGGCCACCGCACAGGCGCTCAACGCGCTGGTGGCCAAGGGCGCAATGCCGCCGCTGGTGCTGACCGTGGATGACTGCAAGGCGGTCTACAAACAGTGGTCAGCCGCCGGAGTGGAATTCAACCAGGAACCAGTGGAGCGTTACGGCACGGTGGATGCAGGCTTCCGCGATCCGTCCGGCAACGGCTGGAAGCTGATCGAACGCGCCGCCACCGCCGGCGCGTAATGCCTCAGTCGAGCAGAAAGCGCATCGCCCCGGTGCCCAGCGTCGGGTCGGTGGAGCATCGGTCATGGGCGCGGCAGTGGGGTCGGCCGGCAGTATTGGCAGCTGGGGTTACGTGCCCATGACATGCGCGCGACGGGCGTTCCGTCGCGCGCACGTGTCATTCCCTCAATGCGCGCCGTGCGTGGAGCGGTGGCGGAACCTGCGCGACATCCATTCGCCGAGGTCATCCATCACGGTGAATGCCGCCGGAATCACGATCAGGCTGAGCAGCGTGGAAGTGATCAGGCCGCCGATCACGGCAATCGCCATCGGTGCGCGGAAGCTGGAATCACCGGCGAAGCCCAGCGCGATCGGCATCATGCCGGCGCCCATCGCCAGGGTGGTCATGATGATCGGCTGCGCACGCTTGCGGCACGCATCGATGAGCGCGTCATGCTGGCTCATGCCCTGTTCGTCTTCGGCCATCACCGCGTAATCCACCAGCAGGATGGAGTTCTTGGTGGCGATACCGATCAACATCAGCAACCCGATCAGTGCCGGCAGCGAGAGCATGTTCTGGGTGATCAGCAGCGCACCGAACGCACCGCCGGCACACAGCGGCACCGCCGCCAGGATGGTCACCGGCATCAGCGCGTGGTTGAACAGCAGCAACAGCACCATGTAGATGCAGATCAGGCCGGCGGCCATCGCCAGCATGAAGCCGATGAACAGCTCCACGAACACTTCGGCATCGCCGGTGTTGAGGAAGGTCACGCCCGGCGGCAGCTGCTTGACGCTGGGCAATGCCTGCACTTCGGTCATCACATCGCCCAGCGGGCGGCCGTTGAGTTCGGCGGTGAGGGTCACGTTGCGCTGGCGCTGGTAGCGCGAGATCTGCGATGGGCCACTGCCCTGGCGGATCTCGGCCACCGCCGCCAGCGGCACCGGGCCATCGCGGCCGGGCACGCGCAACTGCCCGATCAGCGCCGGGTTGGCCAGCGTGGCCTCGGCGAAGCCGACCCGGATCGGCACCTGACGGTCGGGCAGGTTGAGCTTGGCCAGGCGCTGTTCGTAGTCGCCGGCGGTGGCAATGCGCGCCGCTTCGGCGATGTCCTGCGTGGCCACGCCGAGGTCGGCAGCGCGTGCGGCGTTGGGCACGATCTGCAGCTCCGGGCGCAGCAGCGACGCGGTGGAGGTCACGCTGCCCAGCCCCTGGATGCCGCGCAGGTCGCGTTCCAGGGCGGTGCTGGCGTCCTGCAGGCGCTGCGGGTCGTCACCGGACAACACCAGCTGCAGCAGGTTGCCGGGCTCGGAGCTGACATAGCTCACGCGGACGCCGGGCAGGTTGGCCAGGCGTGCGCGCGCATCGCGTTCCAGCGCGCGCTGGTCGCGGTCGCGGTCATCGGCCACGCCCCAATCCAGGATCAGCGTGGCCTTGCGCGGTTCGCCCACGCCGGTGGCGCTGGGGTCGCCCAGGTCGAGCACGGCGCCCACGGCGGTGTAGACCTGCTTCAGCTCTGGCATGTCCTTGAGCAGCGCACGCGCACGTTCGGCCACGGCTACGGTTTCCTGCAGGCGGGTGCCCGGTGGCAGCTCCAGATTGAGGTTGCTGCGGCCCAGGTCGGACTGCGGAATGAAGGTGGCCGGGATCAACGGGACCAGCGCCAGCGAGCCCACGAACATGGCGAACGCCAGCCACAGGGTCCAGCCGCGGTGGCGCAGTGCCTTGTCCACCCAGCCCAGGTACCAGCCCATCAATTTCGATTCGGGCTTCTCTTCGCCGTGCGGCTTGAGCAGGTAGGCGGCCATCATCGGGGTGAGCAGGCGCGCCACGAGCAGTGAGAACAGCACGGCGGTTGCGGCGGTCCAGCCGAATTCGCGGAAGAACTTGCCGGCGATGCCGGGCATGAATGCCACCGGCACGAATACGGCGGCCAGGGTCAGCGAGGTCGCGATCACCGCATTGCCGATTTCGCCGGCGGCTTCGCGCGCCGCTTCCAGCGGTGGCTTGCCCATGCGCAGGTGGCGCACGATGTTTTCGATTTCCACGATCGCGTCATCCACCAGGATGCCGACCACCACCGACAGCGCCAGCAGGGTGATGATGTTGAGCGTGAAGCCGAAGAAGTACATCACCGCGAAGGTGGGAATGATCGACAGCGGCAGCGCCAGCGCCGACACCCACGTAGCGCGCCAGTCGCGCAGGAACAGCCACACCACCAGCAGCGCCAGCAGCGCGCCCTCCCACAGCATGGTCATCGACGAATCGTAGGAGCGGTGGGTTTCGTCGATGGCGGTGGTGACCAGGCGGAAGTCGATGCCCGGGTGCTCGGCCTTTATCTTGTCCAGCGCGTCATGCACGCCGGCTTCCACCTTCACTTCGCTGGACCCGCGGGTGCGCGACATCGAGAACGCCACGACCTTCTCGCCGTCCAGCAACGCCGCTTCAGTGGGGTCGGCCGCAGCGTCGGTCACCGTGGCCAGGGTGGACAGCCGGACCGCGCGGCCATCCGGCAGCGCGATGGAGTAGTCGCGCAGCGACTGCGCGTCACCGACCGTACCCAGGGTGCGGATGGTCTGCTGTGCGCCTTCGATCTCCGCCTTGCCCCCGGCGCGCTCGACCTGGATGCGCGCCAGTTGCTGGGACACGTCACCGGCGGTGATGCCCATCGCGATCAGGGCGTTGGGGTCCAGGTCCACGCGCACCTGGCGCTGCACGCCGCCCACGCGGGTGACCCGGGCCACGCCCGGCACGCCGTACATCGCGCGCGAAATGTCGCGGTCCACGAACCAGCTGGCCTCGTCCGGGGTCATGTGCGGGGCGACCAGCGCGTAGGTCATCAGCGAACCGCCGATATCGACCTTGGAGATCACCGGTTCCTGGATGTCCTGCGGCAGGTCGGTGCGGATGCGGGTGACCGCATCGCGGGTATCGTCGAGCGCGGTGGCGAGGTCGGCCTCGAGCTGGAATTCGATGGTGGTGGTGCTGACGCCTTCGCTGACCGAGGAGATCACGCGCTTGACGTTGTTGACCGTGGCCACCGAGTCCTCGACCTTGCGGGTGACCTCCGCCTCCAGCTGGCTGGGCGAGGCGCCCGGCTGGGTCACGGTGACCGTGGTCATCGGGAAGGCGATGTCGGGGAAGCGGGCGACCGGAAGCTGGTAGAAGCCCCACAGGCCGGCCACGCACAGCACGAAGAAGATCAGCAGCGCGGGTAACGGGCGCTTGATTGCCCAGGCGGAGACATTCATTTCGCGGCCGCCTTGGCATCGGCCACCACGCGCACGCGATCGCCTTCACCCAGGAAGCCGGCACCGTCCACCACCACGCGGTCGCCGGCCTTGACGCCTTCGAGGATGGCGGTACGGCCCTGCACCGCCTGGCCGGTGCGCACGCGCAGGCGCGCGGCCTGCTGCTTGTCGTTCACCGTGAACACATAGCTGTGGCCATCGCGCTGCACGATCGCGGCGGTCGGGAGGGTCAGCACCGGGCCCTCGCCGGTGACGATGCGGCCTTCGACGTACACCCCCGGCTTGAGCGTGCCCGGCTCGGGCAGGTCGGCATACAGCGTTCCGGTGCGGGTCTGCGCGTCCACGCCGGGGGTCACCGCACGGATGCGCCCGGTGACCACGGCGCCGGCATACGGCAGCTCCACCGTGTTGCCCACGGCCACGCCGGTGAGCTGGTCTTCGGGCAGTTCGGCGCGCCATTCCAGGCGGCCGTCGCGGATCAGGCGGAGCAGCTCGGTGCCGCCCGACACGACCTGGCCGGGCTGCACAAGACGCTTGGAGATCAGACCATCGGCGGGCGCGCGCAGGTCGGCGAAGTCGCGGCGCAGCTTGGCCGCGTCACGTGCCGCACGGGCGGTGGCGGTCTGTGCTTCTGCATTGATGCGGTTGGCGCGCAGTTCGTCGAGGCTGCTTTCGCTGATCAGCTGCTGCGCGGCCAGCTTGGCGCTGCGCTCGTAATTCATCCGCGCCAGGTCCTGCGCCGCCTGCGCCTGCTTCAGCGAGGCGTCGGCCTGGGCCAGTTCGCTGTCCAGCGTGCGGTGGTCCAGCTGCAGCAGCACCTGGCCCTGCTTGACCCACTGGCCGACGTCCACCGGCAGCGCGGTCACGCGCTGGCCGCTGATTTCGACGCCCAACTGCATTTCCTCGTACGCGGAGACCGGGCCGGAGACCAGCACCGTGCGCGCCATGGTCTGCTGCTGCACGGTGGCCAGCGAAACCGGCAGCGCGGAGCTGGCGGCCGCTGCCTCCGCTTCGGCTTTTTCGTCCTTGCCGCCGCATGCGGTGACCAGGGCGAGGGTGAGCAGGAGCAGTGAACTGCGGAGAAGAGGTGCACGCATGGAGGAGCTTCCGTGTCGAAACCGCGGGAACAGGGGAAAGGGAAAACGAATCAGGGGGTTAGGGCCAGGCGCAGTTCTATGCCGTCGAGCATGAGGCCGAGGCCTTGTTCGAAGCGCGTGTCGAAATCGACCTCGCTCCAGACCTCGCGGGCGTCCCAGCAGTGCGGGAAACGCGCTTCGGCCAGGGCCATGAAGGCCTCGCCCAGCGCTTCCATGCTGCCGTCGCCGGGCCAGGACTGTTCTTCGATGACAAAGCCCATCGCGTAGTACACCAGGTCCATCGAGGCAGTCGCGGCGAACCGCACCGAGGCGCCAGCGCCGACCAGCGCGGCGATGCTGGCCTCGCCCACCCGCAGCACGTTCTCGGTGGCCAGGAAGGTGCCGGCATACACCCGGGCACCATCGCGGCGGGCCTTGAACGCGATGCGGAACTCGCGGGCGATCTGCAGCAGGGTCTGCCGCCAGGGCTGGCCCTCGGGGATGTGGCGGGCGACGTCCACGATCATGGCGTCGGCCATGGCATCGACCAGCGCCTGCTTGCTCTTGAAGTGCCAGTACAGCGACGGCGCGCGGATGCCCAATGTGCAGGCCACCTTGCGCAGGGTCACGCCCTCCATGCCGGCCTCGTCGAGGATCTTGAAGGCAGCCTCGACGATGTTGTCCCGGGCAATGGGTTGACGCACTGGGGGCTTCTACCTAACGTTGTTAGGGGGCGAATCTAACAGTGTTAGGCTGGATCGTGCAAGTAGAGCCACGCACTGCGTGGCTGTGCTTCGTTGAGGCGCCGCGGAGCCAGTATTGACGTCCCTCCAGTGGACAACGCACGCTGGACGCGGCCCAAGGTCGGGCGTGAAACGGATGATGGGGACATGGAAGGGAATCTGAGACTGCGTCTTGCTGCGTTGGCCGCCATTGCCATGGCAGCGACGGTGACCGGGTGTGGGTCGCGTTCGCAGACGGGGACCGGGCTGCTCACTGAGTTCGAGTACCTAGGATGCGAAGGCGATTGGAACGAGGAGACCTACGCACCGGAAGTTGCCCGCAGCGAGATTGCCGAGCCCATCTCCTTCCTGGTCCGGAACGCCGATACGTGTGGCTACGACACGGCGGACAAACCGGAGGCGGAACTCGACGGCGACACGCTTGAACTGCGCTACACGCTGAGCAGTAGCGGTGGGTACGTGGCGGCGTGTTACTGCGAGTATCGCGCCCGGTTCGTGGTATCAGCGCTGCCGGAAGGCATCCGCAAAGTAAGCGTCAACGGCGATGACGCGCGCATCAAGGGCACGCTGCATCGTTGATTCGGTCGCGTGCTTCTTCCGCGCTGTCAGGCGCGTGGCATACTCCGCCAGCATCGCGTGCTGCCCTGTCTGGGTGGCCGCGACCCGCCACACTCCCATTGGCCTGCCGCATATGTCCTGGCTTCCGGTTCGTCCTGCTCCTGTGCACGTCACGAACCGGCACGCTGGCGCTAGGTGCTGGCGGCTGTTGTCCTGTCTGGTGCTTGCGGTACTCGGGCTGCCTTCGGCCCATGCGTTGTCGCCCGACCGCGCGCTTTCGCAGCTTCGGCATGACCGCTGGACAGCCGACGACGGCGCGCCGGCGCAGATCTTCTCCATTGCGCAGACGCCTGACGGCCTGCTCTGGCTCGGCTCGCGACAAGGCCTCTACCGCTTCGATGGCGTGCGCTTCGAGCGCATTACCACTGCCGGTGGGAAGCCGCTGATCGACGACGATGTGCTGAGCCTGAAGGCCGAGCCCGACGGCTCGCTGTGGGTCGGCTACTTCAATGGCGGCATGAGCCGGGTCGGCGGTCCTGCACCGGGCCAGTACGACTACCAGCGCGATGACGTGCCGCTCGGGTCGGTGATGGGCTTTGCGCGTGACGCACGCAAGCGGTTATGGGCGATCACCCCGGTGGCCGTGGTCTGGCTTGATCCTGCCACCGATACCTGGACATCCGCACAGGACATGGGCATCGACCCCGGCTGGCGGCCAGAGCGCCTGTACGCCGACCGCCAGGGCGGCATCTGGGTGGCGTATTCGGAGAACCAGGCCTTCGGCATCGTGCACCTGGCACCGGGCGCGACGCGCTTCCAGCCCTATCCCAAGCCGGTGCAGATCCCCTACTTCGATGAGGCCGCCGACGGCACGCTGTGGGCGGCCGACTACTGGGGCGTGCGCCCGCTGGCGCGCGCCGATGCCGATCCGCGCCATGCCCGTGCCACGGTGAGCTGGCTGGAGCCGGCGTTCAAGGGTGCCGGCCTGCGCTTCGACAGTGATGGCGGCATGTGGCTGAGCGCCTCCGGCGGCATTGCACGGGTGCGCGACGCGTCCACGCTGCGGGCGCCGGGCCGCGGGGTGGTGCTGCCGTCACCGGAGTCCTTCGGGCCGGCCCAAGGGCTCACCTCGGAAGTGGTCTGGACGATCTTCGAAGACCGGGAAGGCAACATCTGGACCGCTACCGCTAACGGGCTGGACCGCTTCCGCGACAACGCGATGGCGCCGATCGCGCTGCCCCGGCGCGACCAGTCCTTTGCCATGGCGGTGGCCACCGATGGCCGCCTGCTGGTCGGCAATGCGGATCGGGGCCCGATGTGGGTCAGCCCCGATCCCAGCCAGGCCAGCGGCTCCCGCATCGACGAGCTGGGCGGACCGGACATGGAAGGGGTGACCGCGCTGTATCGCGATGGCAACGGCACGCTGTGGGTGGGCGGTGCGCGCGGCACGCTGTCGCGGCTGGGCGCCACCGGACTGGAAAAGGTAGCGCTGCCGCCGGAACTGGAAGGCGACGGAATGATCGGCATGATCAGCAGCGACCGCGCCGGTGGGCTGTGGGTGAGCCGCCTCAACGGCGGCCTGCTGCGCCTGTACAACGGCCAGTGGGAAATGCAGAACGCGAAGTACGGCATGCAGGCAGGCGTGACCCCGCGTGCGTTGGCCGAAGACGCGCAGGGGCGGATCTGGACCGATGCCGGGCAGACCATTGGGGTGTTCGAGAACGGGCGGCGCCGCGACATCAAGCAGGATGGCCCGGACATCGGCCGCATCGGCGTGCTGCGCGCCCATGGCGACGAACTGTGGGCCGGTGCGGCGCGCGGCGTGTCGATGCGCGCGAACGAGCGCTTTCAGCGGCTGCTGGGCCGCGGCGGTGAACGCTTTGAGCACACCACCGGGATCCTGCTGCGGCCCAACGGCGAGCTGTGGCTGGGCGGGCGTGGCGGCCTCACCCGGGTGCCGGCCGCCGAGCTGGCGCGCTGGCGCGCCGACCCGGCCCATGCGGTGGCCTTCGAGCGCTTCGGCGTGCTCGATGGCCTGCGCGGCAGCACCGAAAAGACCGGTGGCGTGTCGTCGGTGCAGAGCGATGCGCAGGGCCGGATCTGGTTCGCGACCGATCGTGGCGTGCACTGGATCGACCCCGACCATATTCCGCGCAATACGGCCGCAGCGCCGCCCGCGCCGACGCTGCTGGGCGTGCAGGTGGACGACAAGGCGCTGCCACTGTGCCCGCACCTGCGCCTGCCCGCCGGCAGCCGCGACCTGCGCGTGGACTACACCGCGCCGGCACTGCGCATTCCCGAACGCGTGCGTTTCCGCTACCGGCTGGATGGGGTGGACGACGCCTGGCATGACGCAGGAACGCGCCGGCAGGCGCTGTACAGCCGGCTGGAACCCGGCAGCTACCGCTTCCGGGTGATCGCCAGCGATGACGCCGGCACCTGGTCACCGCAGGAGGCATCGTTCAACGTCACCGTGTTGCCCGCGTTCTGGCAGACCGGTTGGTTCGCGCTGGCGATGCTGGCGTTGGCCGGCGCGCTGGTGTGGCTGTTCGTGCGTTGGCGGGTGGCGATCGCGCGGCTGCGGGTGCAGCGCCTGTACCGGGCGCGGGTGGGTGAACGCGAGCGGATTGCCCGCGACCTGCATGACACCCTGCTGCAGTCGGTACAGGCACTGATGCTGCGCATCGAGTCCTCGCGCCGCCGGCTGGCGTTGGGCGATGCCGCCGGCGCAGAGTCCGGGCTGGTGCATGCGCTGGAAGAGGCCGAGTCCGGCCTGGCCGAAGGGCGCGACCGCATCCGGGCGCTGCGCCGCGACGAGGCCGGCGTCGACGATCTGGAGACGGCAGTGCGCGCATTGCCGGCCCAGCTGGAACTGCCCGCCGGGATCGCGTTCGCGCTCGAGGTACGCGGCCGGCCGCGTCGCTGGCGCCAACCCGAATTGGGCGAGGTGTACCGGATCGTGCGCGAGGCATTGGCCAATGCCACCCGCCACGCCCATGCATCGCGCATCACCGTCCGCATCACCTACGCGCTGCTGCACATCCTCGTCGAGATCGAGGACGATGGCTGTGGCATCCAGGACGAGGTGGTGGTCCACGGCGGCAGCGAAGGACATTGGGGCCTGCCTGGCATGCGCGAACGCGCGGCGCTGTGCGGCGGCACGTTGTCGGTGCAGGCACTGGCCACCGGCGGCACCCGGGTAGCGGTGCGCCTGCCACGCTGGCGGGGCTTCCGGCGCTGAGGAAAGCGCTTGCGTTGGGCAGCGCCACGATGCACGGTGCACTCCTCACCAGGACCTTGCCATGACCCTCCGCATCCTGACCATCGATGACCATCCCCTGATCCGCCAGGGCATCGCATCCATGCTGGAGGTGGAACCGGGCCTGGAACTGGTCGGCGAGGCCGCCGACGCACTGGACGGCATCGAACAGTACCGGCGCCTGCGGCCGGACATCGCGCTGGTCGACCTGCAGATGCCCGGTGTGGATGGGATCGAACTGACCCGCCGCCTGCGCGCGGAGTTTCCGCAGGCCCGCGTGGTCATCCTGACCACCTACCGGGGCGATGCCAATGCGCGCGACGCACTGGCAGCGGGGGCCTGCGGCTACCTGCTGAAGAGCTCGCTGCGCCGCGAACTGGTGGAGGCGCTGCACCGCGTGGCACAGGGCAAGCGCTGCCTGTCGGCGGAGATCTCCGAAGAGATCGCCCAGCACATCGGCGAGGAACCGCTGACCGCGCGCGAGCAGTCCATCCTGGCCGCGCTGGCGCAGGGGTGGGAGAACAAGCGCATCGCCAATGACCTGGGCATCTCATCGGAAACGGTGAAGTCACACCTGGCGCGCATCTTCGAGAAGATCGGGGCACGCACCCGTACCGAAGCCATCCATATCGCCCTGCGTCGTGGACTGGTGCGGCTGGACGACTAGCGCTTCATCATCGGCAGCGGCCGCAGCGGATGGCGCAGCCCATGCCGCAGCGAGAACTGGACCAGGCGCAGGTGGAAGCCCAGGCGCGGGAATCGCTCTACGGCGCGGGTGAAGTCATCCGGATGCAGGTCGAAGCGGAGCAGCCCCAGCGAAACATCGATCCAGTCGGCGCGGCGGAACGCCTCGATGCGGCGGTCCTGGTCCGGTGGGACGCGCGAGATCCGGTGGTGCTCGCTGATCATCGCCACCACCACCGGCACCAGTTCCGGCCGCTCCTGCTCGAGCAGGTACTGCCGGGCCAGCGCTTCGGAAGGCGCCAGGTAGTCAAACGTGCCAGCAGTCCAGATCCCGAGATCATGAAACGCAACGGCCACCGACAGGGCGTACAGATCGTGCACCGTGCCCGGCAGCATGCACCAGTGGAAATTGGCCACGCGGTAGGTGTGGTTGCGGTAGGAATGGAAGTCCTGGCCCAGCACCTCGGCGTGGCGCTCCAGGATCTCATCCAGCACAGCCAGGCGGTCGAGCATGGCGTTCTCCCGATGCACGGCGCGACGTCGTGCTGCTGGCAAGGGTAGCGCCGACGCGGGCCGGTGGCCGCCGCCGGCCGGGTTATCCGTAAATCCCCCATGTGGGGGCGACGGCGCCGCAGCCCCCGGATGGGGGAGCACCTGCGCGCCCGAACGACCGATGCCCCATCCTGCGCGTGCGTGGGAGGCTGCGCACGTCCCTTCTGCCGAGGCTGCCATGAGCTACTTCACCACCTCCGACGGTACCTCCCTCTACTACAAGGACTGGAGCAGCGGCCCCGTGGTGTCCTTCAGCCATGGATGGCCGCTCAATGCCGATGCCTGGGAAGCGCAGATGTTCTTCCTGGCCGGCAAGGGCTACCGCTGCATCGCGCACGACCGGCGCGGGCACGGGCGCTCCAGCCAGCCGTGGAACGGCAATGACATGGACACCTATGCCGATGACCTGGCGCAGCTGTTCGCGCACCTTGGCGTAACCGACGTCACCATGGTGGGCCATTCCACCGGCGGCGGCGAAGTGGCGCGCTACATCGGCCGGCATGGCACCAGCCGGGTGGCCAAGGCGGTGCTGATGGGCGCGGTGCCGCCGATCATGCTCAAGACCGCCGACAATCCCGACGGTCTGCCCATCGAGGTGTTCGATGGTTTCCGCAGCGCCTACCTCGCCGACCGCGCGCAGTTCTTCCTGGATGTGGCGACAGGTCCGTTCTTCGGTTTCAACCGCCCGGGCGCGAAGGTGTCCGAAGGATTGATCCGCTCGTGGTGGACGCAGGGCATGCAGTCGGGCCACAAGAATGCGTACGACTGCATCAAGGCGTTCTCCGAGACCGACTTCACCGCCGACCTCGCGAAGTTCGATGTTCCCACCCTGATCATCCACGGCGACGACGACCAGATCGTACCGATCAAGGCCGCAGCCCTGCGTTCGGTCACGCTGATCAAGGGCGCGCAGCTGAAGATCTATCCCGGCGGTGGCCACAGCCTGGGCGATACCGCCAAGGAGCAGCTCAACCAGGACCTGCTCGCGTTCCTCAGCACCTGAGCGCCTTCCCCCGCGCACCCCTTGCGCGCCGGCCATGCAGGCGCGCTGCTTCGTCACCGAGGACCTGCCATGAATACTGTTCCCCCCGCAGCCCTGCATGCCGTGCCGTCCGACGTCCGCGGCCCCTCCCGCAGCGAAGAATTCATCAGCGGCGGCGAGCGCGAGCTGTTCATCCGCAGCTGGCGCCCGACCGGGAAGGTGCGCGCGGTGCTGGCCATCGTGCCCGGCTTCAACTCCCATAGCGGGCACTACCAGTGGGCCGCCGCGCAGTTCACCGCGATGGGCCTGGCCGTGTATGCCGTGGACCTGCGCGGCCGCGGCAAATCCACTGGCGAACGTTTCCATGTCGAGCACTTCGACGATTACCTGGCCGACGTGCAGTCGCTGCTGGATGTCGCGCGCTCGCGCGAACCCGGGCTGCCGGTATTCCTGCTCGGGCACAGTGCCGGCGGGGTGATCGCCTCGGCGTACACGCTCGCGCACCAGGACGAACTGGCCGGCCTGATCTGCGAAAGCTACGCCTTCCAGGTGCCGGCACCGGCGCCGGTACTGGCACTGGTGCGCTGGCTCAGTGGCCCGTTCCCGAAGCTGCGGGTGCTCAAGCTGCCCAACAAGGAATTCTCGCGGCTGCCCGAGGTGGTAGCGGCGCTCAATGCCGATCCCCTCATCGCCAACGAGAAGCAGACGGCGCTCACCGTGGCGCAGATGCTGGTCGGCATCGACCGGCTCAGGCGCGGTTTTCCGAGCCTGCGCCTGCCGGTACTGATCGCGCATGGCACCGCCGACAAGGTCACCGTCCCCGCCGGCAGCCAGGTGTTCGACGACAACGCCGGTTCCGCCGACAAGACGCTGCTGCTGTACAAGGACCACGCCCATGACCTGCTCAACGATGCAGGGCGCGAAGGCGTGGTGCGCGACTTCCAGCAATGGATCGAGCGGCACCTGCCCAGCGACGTCGCCGTGGACGCGGAGCGCAGTGCGTGATCATGCCAGCGCGATGCCCTTCACCAGGCGCGAGGCGAGGCGTTCGTGTTTGAGCCGTGCCAGCCACCACTCCAGCGCCCTGCCCTGGTGATCGCCGCGCCAGGCCACGTACAGCAGGTTGGGCTCGCGCGGGTCGGCCATGCGTTTTTCCACCAGCGCGCCGCGGGCGAGCAGTCCGGCCACGCGCTCGCGCGGCAGCCAGCCCACGCCCAGGCCGTCGCACTGCGCGCGGATCTTGGCACGCATGCTCGGCACCGCCAGCGACGGCTGCCCACCGAGCACGCCATAGCCGCGCACCTCCAGCCTGCGGGAGGTATCGGCCACCACCACCGCGCGGTGCTGCAGCAATGCTGACGCATCGACCGGCTCCGGCGCCCTCGCCAGCGGATGATGGGGCGCCACGGCAAAGACCCACTCCATCACGCCCAGCTCGAACCAGCGCAGGCCTGGAATGACCGGCGGTTCGTTGGTGGCGCCCACCACCAGGTCGGCACGCCCGTCGCGCAGCGCGTCCCAGGTGCCGGTAAGGACTTCGTGGGTAATCCGCAGGGTGACGCCGGAGGCGAGCGCGTCGAAGGCATGGATGACCGGCAGCAGCGTTTCGAATTCCAGGATTTCGTCGGTAACGATCCACAGCCGGTCTTCCCAGCCACCGGCCACCTGTTTGACCCGGCGGGTGAGCCGGGACACATCGAGCATCAGGCGCGCCGCTTCCTGGGCCAGCAGATGGCCGGCCGGGGTGAGCTGCAGGCGGTAGCGGCGGCGGTCGAACAGCAGGGCATCGAAGCGCGCCTCCAGCTGGCGGGCGGCGTGCGACACCGTGGACGGCGCCTTGCCCAAGCGTGCCGCAGCACGCGACAGGCTGCCGCTCTCGCGGATGGCTTCCAGCAGGGCCAGTTCGTCGGCAGACAACATGTTCGATCCCTTCGAACGAGTTCGTCGCGATTGTGGCACGGAAACAGGAGAACGCCCGCGCAGTATGGGCTCACGGCACAACGCCACCATCGAAGGAGATCAGCATGAACCGTTTCAGCAGCAAGACCGTCCTTGTCACCGGCGGCAGCAGCGGCATCGGCCTGGCGGCAGCCAAGGCCTTCGCGGCCGAAGGCGCCCGGGTGGTCATCACCGGCCGCGATGCCGCCGCATTGGAGCAGGCTGCAGCGGCGGTGGGCAGCACTGCGCTGGTGGTGGTGAACGATGCCGGCGACATCGCCGCCGCGCGCGCCCTGGCCGAGACCCTGGCCGCCGCCGAGGTGCGCCTGGACGCCGTGTTCGTCAACGCCGGCGCAGCGAAGTTCGCCGCCTACCCGGACGTGGACGAAGCGCTGTGGGACCAGATCTTCAACACCAACATCAAGGGCCCCTACTTCCAGCTGCAGGCACTGCTGCCGCTGCTCAACCCGGGCGCGTCGGTGGTGATCAACGGCTCGATCAACGCCCGCATCGGCATGCCCAACACCTCGGTGTACGCGGCCAGTAAAGCCGCCGTGATCTCGCTCGCAAAAACGCTCTCGGCCGAACTGCTGCCGCGCGGCGTGCGCGTCAACGTGCTCAGCCCGGGTCCGGTGTCCACCCCGATCTACACCAAGCTCGGCCTGGATGCCGCCGCGCTGGACGCCACCGCCGCACAGATCCAGAGCCAGATTCCGCTGGGCCGCTTCGGCACCCCGGAAGAAATTGCCGCCACCGTGCTGCACCTGTCCTCACCCGAATCGGCCTACATCGTTGGCACCGAAATCATCGCCGACGGTGGCATGAGCCAGCTCTGACGCCCCGCCCTTTTCCAGGAGAATCGTCATGAAACTGCTTTCCCGTTCGTTCCGCCGCGCCGCCACCGCGCTGGTGCTGATGCTGGCCGTGCATGCCACTGCGCAGGCGGCCGGCAGCGCGGCCATCCAGAGCCACAACGCCAACGTCAACGGCGTCACCCTGCATTACCTGCAGGCCGGCCAAGGCGATGCATCGCCGGTGGTGCTGCTGCACGGCTATGCCGAAACCAGCCACATGTGGCGCCCGTTGATGCCGCAGCTGGCCGGCCGCCATGTGGTCATCGCGCCGGACCTGCGCGGTGCAGGACAGTCCTCCAAGCCGGAGGGCGGCTATGACAAGAAGACGCTGGCGCAGGATATCCATGCGCTGGTGAAGTCGCTGGGCTATCCCAAGGTGAAGATCGTCGGCCATGACATCGGCCTGATGGTGGCTTACGCGTACGCCGCCCAGTACCCGGACGAAGTGGACAGCATCGTGTTGATGGATGCATTCCTGCCCGGCGTGGGCGACTGGACCCACGTGTGGCTGCTGCGTGATCTGTGGCACTTCCACTTCTACGGCGAAACCCCGCTGAAGCTGGTGGATGGCCGCGAGCGCACCTACTTCGAGCACTTCTGGAACGACTTCGCCGCCGACCGCACGCACTCCGTGCCCGAGGCCGACCGGCAGTTCTATGCGTCCGAATACGCACGCCCCGGCGGCATGCGCGCGGGCTTTGAGTATTTCAAGAACTTCGAACAGGATGCCAAGGACTTTGCGGGCTTCGCCAGGACACCGCTGCACATGCCGATGCTGGTGCTGTCCGGTGAGAAGGCCGGCGGCCAGTTCCTGATTGACCAGGCCAAGCTGGTGGACACCAACGTGGAAGGCGTGATCGTCAAAGGCTCCGGCCATTGGCTGATGGAAGAAGCCCCGGAGCAGACGATCCCCGCGCTGGTCGCGTTCCTGGACAAGTAACCGCCTGACTACCCAGCCTCGCCGTGCGCGTTCAACCACTCGCGCGGCGAGGCGCCGGTGCGCCGGCGGAAGGCGCGCGAAAAGGTGGGCGCATCGGCGAAGCCGAGCTCCAGCGCTACCTGCTTCACCGGACGACCGGCGCGCAGCAGCGAGGTGGCCACGTTGAGTTTCCAGTCCAGCGAATACGCCGCCGGCGTGGTGCCGGTGGCGGTCTTGAAGGCAGCGGCGAATGCGCTGCGCGACATGCCTGCGCGTTCGGCCATGCGTTCGAGGGTCCAGTCGGCATCGGGTTCGGCGTGCACCGCCATCAGTGCCTTGGCCAGGCGCGGGTCGGACAGGCCCATCATCATGCCGGGCGACACCTGCGCCTTGCCCGGATGGTCGATGATCCAGCGCAGCACCTGGATCAACACGACCTCGAACAGGCGGTTGGCGAGCAGGCGCGACCCGCAGCGCAACTGGTCCGATTCGGCGAACAGCAGGTCCAACGTCGCCTGCAGGCCGTCAATGGCGCCCAGTGGCAACACGATCGCTTCCGGCAGCGACTGCACGATCGGGTTACGGGCGCCACCATCGAAATCGAGCGTGGCGCAGGTGAAGTCCGAGCCGTCCACCGGCGGGTTGATGAATTCGTGGTGCACCGCGCGCGGAAACAGCAGCAGCGTGGGCTCGCTCAGATGTGTGCGCGCCAGGCGCGAGCCGTCGCGATACAGCAGGTCCATTTCGCCCCGGCGCAGCACGTGCAGGAAGCCGCGGCCAGGCTGCGCGTCGAAGTGCTGGTGCCCGCACAGCGGGCCGGCATGGAACAGCGTGGCCTGGACCCGGAACCGCTCCAGCACCGGGGTCAGACGGTCGATGGAAGGACTGGACGAATTGACATCTATGAGCGACATAAAGACACCAAACGTCCCGACCGGGTTCCTATTATGCCCATCAACCGGCCGCCCCGCGCCGGCATTCAAAGGAATCCACACCATGTCCCGTATCCCGCTGATCAACGCCGCCGACACCACCGGCGAACGCCAGGCCCTGCTCGGCCAGATCCATTCCGCCTTCGGTGCCACCCCCAACATGTTCCGTGCCGTTGCCAATTCCACCGCTGCCCTGAAGAGCATGTGGGGATCGTTCGGCGCGCTGGGCGGCGGCATCATTCCGGCCGCGCTGGGCGAGAAGATTGCCGTGGCCATCGCCAACCGCAACGCCTGCGAGTACTGCCTGGCCGCGCACACCGCACTGGGCCGCAAGGCCGGTGCCAGCAGCCAGGAAATGAGCGCTGCGCAGGGCGGTGAGTCCGAGGATCCCAAGACGGCTGCTGCGCTGCACTTCGCGCTGCGCGTGGTGGAAGGCCGTGGCCAGATCGACGATGCCGATGTCGCCCAGCTGCGGAACGTGGGCTTCAATGATGAAGCGATCGTCGAAATCCTCGCCCACGTCGCGTTGAATCTGTTCACCAACTACGTCAACGTCGCCTTTGCGGTGCCGGTCGATTTCCCCGGCGTCAAACTGCGTTGATTCCAGCGGTCCGTGCTGGCCGGGTTCCGGCCAGCCAACCCAGGTGTTCCCTCCGTCCTGTTGCGTGAGACTACGGCAATGACCACAACCTACCGCCCGATCAACTGCGAGTTCCACGATGTGCTGGAAGCCACCGCCACCAGCCAACGCCGCGTGACCATCGTGTACGTGGACGCGGCGGGAGAGGAATGCACGGCGCTGGCACGGATCACGGACCTGCGTGCGAAGGAGGGCGCCGAGTACATGCACCTCGACGACGGAAGCGTGGTGCGCCTGGATGCCATTGCGAGCGTGGACGGCGTGCGGCTGGCCGCGTTCTAAAACCTTGGTATGCAGCCTGGTGTCCGCGCCGGTCCAACCGTGCATACCAAGAGATGGCTGTGCGCCACCCGGTGCCGGATCGATAGTGGGGCCTCACCCAAGGAGTCCACCATGTCCGACATCATCATCACCGACAAGCTGCTGTCCGCCTCCGCCTACACCGCGATCATCAACGCGCCGATCGAGAAGGTGGACATCGCGGACTGGCTGTTCAACCTGCCCGAAGCGGAGTATCAGCGCTGCTGCCCGCCCGACCATATCTCCGCTGGCTCGACCCGCACCGACGATGGCACGCGCATGTCCATCAATGTCGAGATGATCGGCAATACGCTGATGGTCCAGCACTACGTGGCCGAAATCGCCAGGCCGAGCCTGTGCCGCATGGTATCCACGTCGGACGCGTTCACGCCCAACGGTCGCACGCGGGTGCAGGTGATCTGGACGCTCAGCGTGAACAAGATCGACGAGAACACCTGCGAATACACCAACAGCGTCGTGGCCCACCCCACGCAGGAATTCCTGGACTTCATCGCCGAACACGGCACGCCGTTCGAAGACGCGGCCGACGCCCGCCAGCGCGATGGCGGCAACCACAACGGCCGCGAGACCCCGTTGTTCGCCGCCAGCATCGAGCGACATGCACTGGCTTCGGCTGCAAGCGCGTTGCTTTGACCTGGAACAGGTTCTGGCAGACGTCGTTCGCAACGCCGGTGAGTCCTTCCACCAAGTTCCCTGAACGCGCCCTTCATTCATGTACCGGTCAGTTCAATATTCAGGGTTGATTAGATCGCCTAACGGATAATTCACACCTGTCGACCGTCCTTCTCTCTCCCCTCCCCAAGGGGGACGGTCGGCAAAACCAAATAATAAAAAGGTGTGTTCCCGATGATGAAGACCTCCCTGCTTGCCTTGGGCCTGATTGCTGCCCTGCCGTTCGCTGCTTCGGCTGCCGATGGCCTGTCGTACAACTACGTGGAAGGCGGCTACGTGAACACCGATACCAAGGGCGGCTCCGCCGACGGTTGGGCGGTGAAGGGCTCGGCCGCGATTGCGCCGAACTTCCATGTCTTTGGCGATTACAACTCGCAGGAAACCGACCGCGGCAACGTTGATGTTGACCAGTGGCGCGTGGGCCTGGGCTACAACTACGGCATCGCGCCGACCACCGACTTGGTAGCCCGCGTCGCCTACCAGAAGTTCGATCCGAAGGAAGGCCTGGATTTCAACGGTTACGCCACCGAAGTGGGCGTGCGCACCGCGTTCACCCCGATGATCGAAGGCTACGCGATGGCCGGCTACGAAGACTTCAGCAAGAAGCACGGCATCAACCCGGACGGCGAGTTCTACGGCCTGGTCGGCGCGCAGGCCAAGTTCAACCAGAACTGGGGCCTGAGCGGCCAAGTGAAGCTGGCCAAGGGTGGCGACAAGGAATGGTTCGTCGGCCCGCGCTTCACCTGGTAAGCCTGTAGCTGCACGGTACGTTGTTGGATGGCGTGATCTCTCTCTCCCTCACGCCATGAAGCCCGGCTTAGTAGGCCGGGCTTCACTTATATGGTGCCTACCTCGTCGGGGTGCCACGCAGAAACCCAGCGGAAGCTGGGTTTTCGCGTTCTGGGCATCCGGGCGGGGTTAAAAAAAACCCCGGCAATGCCGGGGTTTTTCCTGATCATTTGAACAGCGTGTCCGGATACTCCGGCTTCTGTTCGCGGGCCAACAGCGCGCGCAGGCCCTCTTCCGGGGTCTGCTCGCCGTGCAGCACGGCGCGGACCCGGTCGGAGATCGGCAGGTCGATGCCGTGGCGTCGCGCCTGGCGCATGACTTCGTCGGCGGTCTGCACCGATTCCACCACCTGGCCGATTTCGCGGATCGCGTCCTGCAGTGACTGCCCACGCCCCAGCGCCAAGCCCAGGCGACGGTTGCGCGAGAGATCGCCGGTGCAGGTCAGCACCAGGTCACCCAAGCCAGCCAGGCCCATCAGGGTTTCCGGCTTGGCGCCAATCGCAGCGGCCAGGCGCAGCATCTCGTTGAGGCCGCGGGTAATCAGGCCGGCACGGGCGTTGAGGCCCAGCTGCATGCCATCGGCCACACCGGTGGCCACGGCCAGCACGTTCTTCATGGCGCCACCGAGTTCGGCACCGACCATGTCGTCGCCGGTATAGGCGCGGAACGCCGGGCCATGCATGGCTTCGGCCACCTGCTGGGCGAACTCGGCATCGTCGCCGTGCACGGTAATCGCGGTGGGCAGGCCCAGCGTGACTTCCTTGGCGAACGACGGGCCGGTAACCACCGCCAGCGGCACTTCCGGCCCGAGGACCTCGCGCGCCACTTCATGCAGGAAACGCCCGGAGCCGGGTTCGAAGCCCTTGGTGGCCCAGGCCACGCCGGCAGCCGCCGGGCGCAGCGGCGCCAGCGCGCGCACGGTTTCACCGAACGCGTGCGACGGCACCACCACCAGGATCCAGGTGGCATCCTTGACGGCCGCAGTCAGGTCCGTGGTGGCGCGCAGGGATTCCGGCAACGGAATACCCGGCAGGTAGCGGGTGTTCTCGTGGCGCTGGTCGATGGCCTCGACCATCGCCGCGTCGCGGCCCCACAGCACGGTCTGGCGACCGTGCCGTGCAAGCAGGCTGGCCAGGGCGGTGCCCCAGGAGCCGGCGCCGAGAACGGCGACCTTGTCTGCGTTGTTGCTCATTGCTGCAGCGCCGATCAGGCGTTGCCGGCCGGCTCGGAATCGGCGAGCGAGGTTTCGCCCTGTTCCTGGCGCTGGCGCAGGGTTTCGGCGTACAGGCCTTCGAAGTTGATCGGCTGCAGGAAGAACGGCGGGAAGCCGCCGGCCTGGATCAGCTCGCTCACCAGCGAACGCACGTACGGGAACAGGATGTTCGGGCACTGGGTGCCCAGCAGCACGTCGATCGACTGCGGGTCCAGGCCGACCAGGCCGAACACGCCAGCCTGCTGCACTTCAGCCACGTAGGCGGTCTTGTCGCCGGCCTTGCAGGTCAGGGTCACGGCCAGCACCACTTCGAAGGCGCTCTCACCCAGGCGCTGCACGCGCTGGTTCAGGTTGAGCTGCAGCTCCGGCTGCACGGCTTCGTTGAACACGGCCGGCGCGTTGGGCGATTCGAAGGAAACGTCCTTGACGTAGATCTTTTCGACGGTGAACGCGGGGCCGGTGGCGGCGTCGGCCGGCGCGATGGCGCCGTTGGTGTTCGCTTCGGACATTTCCTGTTGCTCCAGAATGAATGCAGTAAAAACGGATTGTTACATGCCCTGCGATGGGGGCGTGTGGCGGCGCGCACAAGGCATGCCGCGCAATCCGGGCAAAATCAGTTGCGGCCCTTGACCAGCGGCAGCTCGGCCTGCTGCCAGGCGGGCAGGCCACCGTCGAGCACGTGCATTTGCTCGAAACCGGCCTTCTTCAAGGCCTTGGCGGCGGTTTCAGAGGCGGTGCCGGTGCGGCACACCAGCACCACCGGGCGCTGCTTGGCGTTGGCCACCAGCTTGTGCTCCGGTCCGAACTGGGCAGGCTGCACGTTGCGGCTGCCGGCAATATGGCCCTTCTCGAAATCGGTGCCCGCCGACAGGTCGACCACGACCGCCCCGCCAGCATTGATCAGCTGGGTCAGCTCGGCCGGCTTGATCGACTTGTAGCCGCGCAGCAGGCGGCGCACCTCGGTGACGAGGATGGCGACGGTCAGGCCCACGAAGGCCATCGACAACATCGGGTTTCGGCCGGCAAAGGCCAGCAACTCTTCGTAATTCACTTAGATCACGGGTCGATTAGCGGGCGCCGATTGTCGCACATGCGGGCGAACCGGCGTCCAGCCCTGGGCCAGCTCAGGATTCCTGCCACAGGTCCGGCAGCCCACTGGCCTGCAGCCAGCGCTTGCCATCGGCATCCCAGCGCCAGATTTCCTTGACCCGCACCGAACGTTCGGACTGGGTGTTGATATTGATCACCCGGACCTCGGCATTGCGGCCGATCCGGCCGTCGGGCAGCGGCACGTTGTCGCCGGCGCGGTAGCTGGAGATCTTCACCTGCTCGAACCTGCGCAGTTCCAGGTCGGTCAGCGGGTGCTCCTTGGCGTAGGCCGGGTCCAGGTACGGCAGCATGTCTTCCACGGTGCCCCAGCGCATGGTCGAGTCGTACTTGACCTGGGTTTCCTCGAGCTGCTTGCGCTGCTTCTTGGTGGTTTTCTGCTCGCCGGCGAATGCCGACACGGAAGTCAGGGCCAGCAAGGCCAGCAGCAGGATCTGGAAGGTGCGACGCATGCGAATTCCCCAATCGGCAAGGCGCCCATCCTACCGCCTTGCGAAGGCAACGAAACGTCCGGTCAGTTCAGCTGCCGGCTTGCCGGCCTCGCCGGGCTGGCGGGCCACCACCTCGATGCGGGCCTTGCCGCGCTGGGCGAAGGTGGCCAGGAAGGTGTCCCAGTCCGCATCGTCGGCCGCCTGCGCCTGGGCCAGCAGGTCCTCATAGACCGGGGCCAGGTAGCGCACGTGGCTGTCGGCCACGTAGACATCGGCATCGAAGCCGGCCAGACGCAGGCGCAGGGTGACCAGCGCCCAGCCGGACAGGGTCAGCGCCGAGGACAGGCTGCCGCCGAAGGCGTTGCCTTTGTCATTGACGTTGGCGGCCAGCGGCGCGCGCAGGGCCAGCACGCCATCGGCATAGGCATCCACGCGGATCTGCATGGCCGCTACCGGCGGCATGCGCTCCAGCACCTGCTGCAGTGAGGCCAGGTGCGCAGGGAGGGAATCTTGTTCAGACATCAGTACGGCGACGTTGCAACGAAGGCCTCGCATAATGCCTGCAATGAACAGCCACGCACATGTGCCGGATTGGACCCTGGTGTCGCTGCGCCCGCGCGGCCAGCACGCACCGCTGCGGCGCGCGGCCGAAGCGCTGGGCGCGCAGGTGATCGGCTTGTCGCCGTGGGCCCTGGTGGCCCGCCACGATGCGGGCACCCGCGCGGCCCTGACCCAGGCGCTGGGCGCCGACCGCGTGGTGTTCAGCAGCCCGGCGGCGGTGCATGCCGCCGCGCGGCTGCAGCCGCTGCAGGCCCCGCACGCCGGCACCTGGCTGGCGGTGGGCGCCGGCACTGCCGCTGCGCTGCGCGGGCACGGCGTTGACGACGTCGTGGCCCCCACCCGGATGGACAGCGAAGGCCTGCTCGACCTGCCGGCGCTCGCCCAGCTGCAGGGGCTGCGCGCGGCGCTGGTCACCGCCCCCGGCGGGCGCGGCATCATCGCCAGTACGCTGCAGGCCCGTGGCGCGACGCTGCAGCGGGTGGATGTTTACCAGCGCAGGGCGCTGCGCCTGCCGCCCCGGCAACTGCAGCGGTTGCGCCACCAGGCCGGGCCGTGGGTGCTGGCGCTGAGCAGTGCCGAGGCCCTGGCGCTGCTCAGCGAACAGCTGCCGGCGGACCTGCTGGCGCAGCTTCGCCAGGCGCACGTGGTGGCCGCCAGCGAGCGCTTGGCCGCGCTGGCGACGGACGCCGGATTCACGCGGGTCACCCTCGCCGCCGGCCCGCTGCCGGCGCAGCTGGCGCAGGCCGCACACGCGGCTGTCACCACTGCGGCAACTTCCTGAACAGGGGTCGTTTGCGGCCTTGCAGGGCCTGCGGGCGGCGAGCGATGCTGTGCACTTCGTCGATCGCCAGCTCGTGAATGCACCGGCGCGGTCGACAAGGATGCCTGCATGAACGACATGGTTCCGCCCCCGCCCCACCGACCGCTGCGCTGGATCGTGCCGCTTGCCGCGCTTGCGGTGGTGGCCGGTGGCGCCGCGTGGGGCTGGACCCAATGGCAGGCGCAGCAGGCGCGTGTCGTGCAGCGCGAGGCCGATGCCGCCGTGCTCGTGCAGGGCCTGGCCGGCAGCGTGGAAGCGCTGCGCCGCGACCAGCGCTCCACCTCGCAGCGGGTGCAGGATGCAGCCGCCACCAACCGGGTGCTGCGCGATGAAATGCTGGGCCTGAGCCAGCGCAACGCCCTGCTGGAAGAGAACCTGGCACGGCTGGCCGACAGCACCCGCCACAACGCGCAGGCGCTGCAGCTGGAAGAGGCCGAACTGCTGCTCAGCCAGGCCGGCCAGCGCTTGGCCTTCGCCGATGACGTGGAGGGCGCCAAGCGGCTGTATGCACTGGCCGCCACGGCACTGGAAGACGTCCAGGGCACCGAATTCCTCAATCTGCGCCAAGCGCTGATGCAGGAACGCAACGCGGTCGATGCCCTCGGCCCGGGCGTGCGCGCCGGCATCAACCAGCGCCTTGGCAACTTCTCGCAGTCGCTGCTGGCGCTGCCCGAACAGATCGCTCCGGCGACGGACACCGATGCGCCGCCGTGGTGGCACCAGGTGCTGGCTCCGTTCGTGACCATCACCCCCACCGCGGTGCAGGGCCCCCTGACCCGCGCCGAGCGCACCGCCGCGTGGGATTCGCTGCAGCTGGAGCTGACCCTGGCCCGTGCCGCGGTTGAACGTGGCGACCAGGCCGGTTTCGAACAGGCATTGGACCGGGTGGCGCTGTGGATGCCGCGGCTGTGGCCGGATTCACCCGGCCTGCGCGAGCGTCGTGGTGAACTGCAGCAGTTGCGCACCCAAGTGCTACGCCCGCCGCTGCCCGAACTGGGCAGCACCCTGCAGCAACTGCGCGCCATGCGCGATGGGAGTTGATACATGAAGCCGATTCAATCCGTGGTGGTGCTGTTGCTGGCCGTGGTGCTGGGCGTGGTGGCCGCGCAATGGCTGGGCACCGAATCGCTGCGCCAGTACGGCGAGGTGATCTACCGCGCCGGCGGCAACGATTACCGCTCCACCGTGCCGCAGGTGGCACTGATGGTGCTGGTGGGCCTGCTGGTGCTGTGGCTGCTGTGGAGCCTGGTGGCCTCGCCGTTCCGTGCCTGGGGCCGCTACCGCCGCAAGCAGGGCCGCGCCCGCCTGATCGAAGGCATGCAGGCGCACGAGTACGGCCACTGGCAGCGCGCCGAGAAGCTGCTGGGCACCGCCGCCGAGGACGAAGAAGTGAGCGCGGTGGCCTACGTGACCGCCATCCGCAGCGCCGAAGCGCGCGGGGACCAGGCCGCGGTGGACCAGTACCTGCAGCGCCTGTCCACCACTGATGCCACCGCCTATGCGCTGATGCAGGCCGAACGCCTGCTGCAGCAGGAGCGCCCGGTGGATGCGATCAACGCGCTGGATGCCCCGGGCATCCAGCCGCTGCCGCCACGCGGCCTGTGGCTGCGCACCGAAGCGTTGGCACGTGCCGACCGCGCGCACGAGGCCTACGGCCAGCTGGGCGCGCTGCGCAAGCAGAAGGTGCTGCCCGATGAGGCCGTGGCCGAACTGGAAGTGCGCCTGGCCGCGCAGTCGCTGCTGGAGGCGGGCGATGTGAATGCGCTGGCCGCGCAGTGGGAAGCCACCCCGAAGGCCCTGCGCAGCGACCCCGATGTGGTGTCGGCCTACGCGCTGCGCGCCGTGGCGCTGGATTGGGATGAACCGGCCCTGCTCAACCTGGAACAGGCGCTGGATACGCGCTGGGACGAATCGCTGGTGACGCTGTACGGTCAGATGCCGGTGGAGAAGCTGGCCACCCGCCAGGCCAACCTGCAGCGCTGGCTGGGCCAGCAGCCGTCCAGCCCGGCCCTGCTGCTGGCGCTGGGCCGCATCGCCGCGCGCCAGGGCGAGCACGTCCAGGCCGAGGATTACCTGCACCGTGCCCTCGCCGCCGGCGCCGGCTCCCCCGCCTGGGAAGCGCTGGGTGAGGTTTTCACCGCACGCGGCGAACCCGCGCTCGCCGCGCAGTGCTACACCAACGCCCTGCGCCAGCAGCGCGGGGAAGACAGCGTGGTGCTCGCGCGCCCGGTCGCCCCACTGGCGGCCGTAGTGCCCGAACGCGCCACGGTCGAAGAACAATCCTTGATGAGCGAACCGCTGCCGGTGCGCGACATCCATCGCGACGAGCGCGATGAATACGGCAACCCGATCCGCTGACGCCGTCCCCCCAAAAAAAAGGCCGCCCATCGGGGCGGCCTTTTTTCTTGCGCGCGATGCGAACGACTCAGCGTTCGACGATCGCCACCACGCCCATGCCGCCGGCGGTGCAGATCGAGACCAGCGCGCGGCCGCCGCCGCGTTCGGCCAGCTGCTTGGCCGCCGTGGCGATCACGCGCGCACCGGTAGCCGCAAACGGATGGCCGGTGGCCAGCGACGACCCCAACGGGTTGATCTTGGCCGGGTCGATCCTGCCCAGCGGCGCATCCAGGCCCAGGCGGTTGCGGCAGTAGTCTTCGCTTTCCCACGCACGCAGGGTGCACAGCACCTGCGCGGCGAAGGCTTCATGGATTTCGTAGATGTCGAAATCCTGCAGCGTGAGGCCATTGCGCTTGAGCATTTCCGGCACCGCGATGGTCGGCGCCATCAGCAGGCCTTCGCCGTGCACGAAGTCCACCGCCGCCACCTGCGAATCGCGCAGGTAGGCCAGCGGTTCGTGGCCATGCGCGCGCGCCCATTCCTCGCTGGCCAGCAGCACCGCCGACGCACCATCGGTGAGCGGGGTGGAGTTGGCGGCGGTGAGCGTGCCACGGCCGGAGACCTTGTCGAAGGCCGGCTTCAGCGTGGCCAGCTTTTCCAGCGAGGTATCCGCGCGCAGGATGTTGTCGCGCTCCACGCCGCGGAACGGCGCGATCAGGTCGCTGAAGAAACCGCGCTCATAGGCCGCGGCCAGCTTCTTGTGCGAAGACACCGCCCACTCGTCCTGCGAATCGCGGGAGATGTTCCACTCCTTGGCCATGTCTTCGCAGTGGTCGCCCATGCTCTTGCCGGTACGCGGTTCGGCCACGCCCGGGAATTCCGGCTTCAGTTCGCCCAGCTTGAAGCCGCGCACGATCGCCTTGATCTTGTCGCCGGTGGTCTTGGCGCGGTTGGCGGCCAGCAGGCGCGCGCGCAGCTTCTTGCCGTACACGATCGGCACGTCGGAGGTGGTGTCCGAACCGCCGCCGATGCCCGATTCGATCTGGCCCAGCGCGATCTTGTTGGCCACCGCGATGATCGTGTCCAGCGAGGTGCCGCAGGCGCGCTGCATGGTGATGCCCGGGGTGAGCGGGGACAGGCCCGAGGACAGCGTGGCTTCGCGGCCCAGGTTCCAGTCGCTGGAATGCTTGATCACCGCGCCCATCGCCACTTCGCCCAGCTGCTGCCCGTGCAGGCCGAACCGTTCCACCAGCGCGCCAAGCGTACGTACCGACATGCCCAGGTTGCCAACGTCCGAATAGGCGGTGTTCTGGCGGCAGAACGGGATGCGGACGCCACCGAGAATGGCGACGGGACGAGCGTTGGGCATGGAGATACCTGGCATGGGAGGGGTGTCTGCAACATGGCCTGCACGAAGGAGCAGGCATAATGGGGCCAAGTGTAGCTGCCGCCCTGTGATGGGCCAACTGTGAACCCATGAGCAAACCCGACCCCGGCATGAATGCCCTTGGCGTACTGGCATTGGAACTGGCCGGAGGAGACGCCCCCCGCCACGCGGCCCTGACATCCGCGCAGGCGGGCGAACTGGCCGACCGCGTTGGCCGCGACCTGGCCAAGCTGGTACCCGGCGTGAGCGGACTCGATTTCGTGTTCGCCGGCGCCCATTTCGACCCCGCCGAAGTCCTGCGCCCCGGCTGGCCGATCCACCGCCGCCTGGAAGAACTGCAGATGCGTGCGCCCGGCCGCAACGAAGGCCCGCGCCTGCTGGCGTTCGGCGCCGGTGCCGACGGCGAAGTGCCGCTGCCGTTCCAGGCCGATGCGAGCCTCACCGGCGGTGGCCTGCGCGTGGTGCCGTTCCTGCTGACGGGCACCGACGTGGCCCAGACCACGGCCGTAGCCGAAGCACTGGAAGAGGTGCTGCTGGCCCAGGGCATGGCGCAGGCCGATACCGCCCTGCAGGCGCAGAATGCCTTCGGCGCGCAGATCGAGCACGCCCGGTATTTCACGGTGAACGACCTGGCCGCGATGATGTCGATGCAATACGACAACCAGGGCCTGGCCGAGTTGTGGCCGCTGATAGAAACGGCGCTGATGGCGCCGCAGTCGGAGCAGTGGCTGGACAGAGCGCCGGAACCGCTGCTTCGATACGCTGACGGCGAAGTGCGTATGGCACTGTTCGATCCGGCCGGCTGGTGCAGCTACTACAGCCACGACAAGGGCAACTGCGATCGCCTGCAGGGCATTTACGAGCAGTACCTGATGCGCCAGCGGCAGATGGCTGCCGTGCTGGAAGCGCACGGGCTGCCGGTGCTGTTCGTGCATTGCGAAGCGGGCCAGGATGCGCGGGAATTGTTGACCCGCTGACGGTGACGCCGCGCAGCCACGCAGGGCGTGGCGCTACCGTTCAAGAAAAACGCCGGCGATGCCGGCGTTCTTCGTTTCACGGGGCCGGCCAACGGCCGGCGCTACCGGTTACGGTGCGGCTTTGATGACCGCACACGCCAGGCGCGCACCGGCGTTGCCGGTCGGCTGGGTCTTGTAGTCGTCCGGGTCGGCATGCACGATCAGGCCACGACCGATGATGTCGCTGTCGTTGCCTTCGCCGATGTTGACGTTGGTCGACACGGCTGCATCCACCACCGCGTTGCCCTGGGCGTCGGCCTTGATGTTGGGGATGTCGCCACCGTGGTGCGGGGTGGTGGCCACGTTGCCGTGGTCTTCCTTGCTCGGGTTGAAGTGGCCGCCGGCGCTGTCGCCGTTCGGCGCGCTGCAGTCGCCCTTCTCATGGATGTGGAAGCCGTGTTCGCTGTTCGGCTTCAGGCCGCTGACCTGGCCCTTCACGTGGACCTTGCCGTCGACGACGCTGAAGGTCACGTTGCCCTTGACGTCATTGCCCTGGGTCGGCGCCAGCTCGGCCACGGCGGTGTGGTTGGCGTGGGCTTCGCTGGTCATGGCCGGCGGTGCTTCGGTGGTGCGCGCGGTTTCGGCGATCGGCGGGGTGGCGGTGGCGGCATCGGCCGGCGCGTCGGCCGGCTTGTTGCAGGCGGTCAGGCCGATGGCGGCGATGGCGGCAAACAGCGAGGTATGGATCAGACGCATGTGGATCTCCTTGCGGGTAACGAGTGGAAAAGCGACGTCGGGGGCAGCGCGTTCAGCGCGTGACCTTGATGACGCCGCAGGCGATGCGGGCGCCGGCATTGCCTGCCGGCTGGCTGCGGTAATCGTCGGCGTTGGCATGCACCACCAGCGCGCGGCCGACGATATCGGTGGCTGCACCGCCGCCGAGGGTAACCGCTGGCAGGCGCACATCGACGGCGACCCGGCCCTGCGCATCCGCGCGCAGGTTGTCCATGTCGCCAGCGTGATGCGCCCCAACGCTGTTGCGGCCATGCGGCTGGTTGGCCGGATTGAAATGCGGCCCCGCACTGCTGGCGTCAACGGCACTGCAGTCACCGCGCTCATGCACGTGGAACGCGGCGGTCTGCAACGGCTGCAGCCCACCGATGGTGCCGGTGATATGCACGCCCTGCGCATCGGGCACCAGCACCAGACGGCCGCTGACAATGCTTGCCGAGGCAGGCGCCAGGTTGGCTTCGGCCAGCTTGGCGGTGCTCACCACCGGTACGGCCTGCACCGGCGCGCTGCGCTGCTTAGGCGCGGAACTACAGGCGGCCAGCACCAGCAGTGACGGGATCAGCAGGGCGAGGTGGGAACGACGCATCTGGAACTCCTTCTGTGCAAACTAACGTCATGGTCGTCCACGGACCATGAAAGGCACCGCGACGCGGTGCTTACATGCCATGGACAGGGATTCATCCGCCGCGCCGGCGCCCGGCGCCGAGCTTGCGGGTCAGCGTGTTGCGGCCCATGCCCAAGCGCGCGGCGGCTTCGGCACGGCGGCCGTGGGTGATCTGCAGGGCCGCCTCCAGCAGCGCCTGGTCCACCCGGTCGCGCACCTGCGCATGCAGGCCTTCGGCGCCCTCGGCCAGGCGCTGGCGCGCCCACGCTGACAGCATGGCTTCCCACTGGCTGGGGTCGCCCTGCGTGCGGGTGCGCGGCCCGGCACCGCGATGCAGCGCGCTGTCCACATCGGCCACGCCGATGGTGTCGGAGGCGGCCAGCGCGGCCATGCGCCAGCACACGTTTTCCAGCTCGCGCACGTTGCCCGGCCAGTCGTGCTCGCGCAGCGCCTGCAGCGCAGCGGCGGTGAGCCGTTTGGGCGGCGTATCCAGCTTGCGCGCGGCGGCGGCCAGGAAGGTGTCGGCCAGCTGGGCGACATCATCGCGGCGCTCGCGCAGCGGCGGCAGGCGAAGCCGCACCACGTCCAGCCGGTGCAACAGGTCGGCGCGGAAGCGGCCCTGCGCCACCAGCGTTTCCAGGTCCTGGTGGGTGGCGGCGATCACGCGCACATCCACCCGGATCAATTCGCGGCCACCCACACGGAAGAACTCGCCTTCGGCCAGCACGCGCAGCAGGCGGGTCTGCAACGGCAGCGGCATGTCCCCGATTTCATCCAGGAACAGCGTGCCGCCATTGGCCTGCTCGAAGCGGCCTACATGGCGGCGCTGCGCGCCGGTGAATGCGCCGGCTTCATGGCCGAACAGCTCACTTTCCAGCAGTTCGGACGGAATGGCGGCGGTGTTGAGCGCCACGAACGGGCCCTGCACGCGCGGCGATTCGTGGTGCAGCGCATGCGCCACCAGTTCCTTGCCGGTGCCGGTTTCGCCGTTGATCAACACCGACAGCGGCGCCTGCGCGAGGCGGCCGATGGCGCGGAACAGCGCGCGCATGGCCGGCGTGTCGCCGACCAGCTGCGGGCGCTGGTCAGGCGCGGACTCCACTGACGGGAGGCTGGGCTCGACCAGGGTGGTGTCCGGCTCCGGCAGCACGCGCTGGGCCAGGGCCACCGCATCGTCCAGATCGAACGGCTTGGACAGGAATTCCTGCGCGCCGCCACGGAACGCACCGGCGGTGCTGGCCACATCGGTATAGGCCGACATCACGATCACCGGCAGTTGCGGGTGCGCGGCCTTGAGCTTGTCCAGCAACACCAGACCGTCGTCGCCCGGCATGCGCACATCGGTGAACAACAGGTCCGGGGCGGGTTGGCTGCCCAGCATCTCCAAGGCCGCCGCCGCGCCATCGAAACCTTCCACCGCATAGCCGGCATCGCGCAGCGCGGTGCTCAGCACGAAACGTACCGCGCGGTCGTCATCCACTACCCAGACACGCTGTGCGGTGGCCTGGCTGTCAGCCGCCATGCGCGGTCTCCTCGGCAGCGGGGGTGCCCTGCCCGATCGGCAGATGCACGGTGAATACGGTATGCCCCGGGCGCGAGCGGTAGGTCAACGTGCCGCGGTGTTCGCGTGCCACCTGCTGGGCCAGTGCCAGGCCGAGCCCGGTGCCTTCGGCGCGGCCGCTGACCAGCGGCAGGAACAGGTGTTCGGCCAGCGTTTCGGGCACGCCGCGCCCGTCATCGGCGATCTCCAGGCGCAGCGCCATCGGCTGCAGCTGGTCGCCGATGCGCACCCCATGTTCCACCCGGGTGCGGAGGGTGACTGTGCCGGCGCCGGCCTGGATCGCGTTACGCACCAGGTTCCATATCGCCTGGGTGAGACGGTCGGCGTCGCCGTCGAATTCGGGAATGCTGGGGTCGTAATCGCGCTGCAGGCGCACCGCCCAGCCGCCTTCGCTCTCGGCCAAGCGCAGCACGCGCTCCAGAGAGGCGTGGATGTTGAGGGGCGCATGCGGCGCGGCCGGAGCCGGCGACAACAACTGTTCCAGCAGCCCGTTCAGCCGTTCGATCTCCGAGCCGATCAGCTCGATCAGCTCGCGCTCTTCCGGGTCGCGCTGGGCGCTGCGACGGGCCAGCAGCTGGGCCGCGCCCTTGAGGCCGGCCAGCGGGTTGCGCAGCTCGTGGGCCAGGCCTTTGAGGGCGGCACTGAGGGCGCTGGGCAGGGCCTGGGTCGGGTCCAGCCCGGGGAATTCATCCACCGGGTGCGCTTCCAGCAGCCAGCCATCTTCCTCATGCCGGCTCAGCCAGCCCTCGGCAAAGCGCGGGGCCTCGCCGGGCAGGGCCAGCGCCAACCGGTGCAGGCGCAGGGTGTCGCGCTCGCCGCGCGCCAGGAAGTGCGCCAGCGCCTCGCCCTGCACCTCCAGCGAGGCCAGCGGCTGGCCGAGCAGGCGCCGCACGCTTACCCCCAGCCAGCGCGCAAAGGCCGGGTTGCAGCCGGCGACGCGGCCTTCGGCATCGGCCCAGGCGACCGGGGTGCCAAGGACTTCGAGGGACGGAGACGGTGGTGCGGGGGTCATTGCACCAATGTAGTGCAAAACGAGGGTCTATTTCCCCTTCCGTCCGGCACCACGCAGCCACGCAGCCCGCCGCTAATCCACGAACACCTTCGCCCAGTCCTCCCGGACACTGACCAGCGGCCACCCGCGCTCCTTCGCCAGCGCCACCGACTTCTGGGCGCCCGAGGTATACGCAATTTCCCGCTCGTCATCATCGTGGGTAACCAGCAACGCCAGCGAGGCGCCCTTTCCCTGCGTGGCGAACTGCAGCATCTGGATGTCGCCATTGGAGTTGCCGGCAGCGAAGATCGGGCGCGCGCCAATCCGGCTCCAGATCCGTACCACTTTGTTGGGGCCATCATCGAACACCTCCAGTTTCGAGGTGTGGACCACCTTGCCGATGCCGTCTTCTTCGCGGTACTGCAGCGCGACGGTGGTGCCGACCACGCGCTCGGGCGGAACGCCGTACAGCTCGCGGGTGATCGGCCGCATGAAATCGCGTCCGCCACCGGACACGATGTAGTTGGTGAATTGATTGGCTTCCAGGTACTGCAGCAGCTCGCGCATGGGCGCGTAGGCGGTTTTCAGGTAGGGGCGTTTCAGCACCGGGTTCTCCGCGCTGCGCAGGAACTGGTCGGCCTTGCTGGCGAACGACTCCACGTCATCTTCGGCATAGGCCGAAAGCAGGCCGGCCGCCATTTCCTTGAGCGTGGTGTCATCGCCTTCGTAATGCTTGGTGATGACATCGCCCAGCCACGCCTGGTCCTTTTCATGAACGGCTTTCCAGGGTTGCCGGTCGCGTAGCGACGGGTCTGCTTCAGCCTGTTCGGCAATGCGGCGCAACAGGAAGCCGGCCTGGATCGGCATGGGCTTTTCGCACCACAGGCAGCCGTCGTTGTCGAACACGGCGATCCGTGCGGCCGGCGGCACGTAGTCGGGGCCGTCCTCCAGGGTGACCCGTGCGACGAAGGCGATGATGGCCTGGCGCGTGGCGCCGGCGTTCCAGCTTTTGAGCAGTCCTTCGTGCATGGATATGACTCGAGGGGGGCTTGAAGCTGGAATGCTAGCCCTGGCGCACGGCGGCTACCTGCGCAGAATCACTGCGCTGGGCGCAGTAGTTCTACTGGGTGCGGCGCCTCAACGCCATGATCGCTTCCGGCAGCTCCACACGCATCTGTTCGCGCAGCGCGTCAGCCACGCCGTGGTAGCGCCGACGCTGGAAGAGGTAGCAGCCGACGAACAGCCCCAGCATCATCAGCATCGGCCAGGCGGCCGCGACTACCAAGGGCATCGCCACGCACAGCCCGCCGATGGCAAGCGTCATCCAGTTGCAGATGCCTTCCACGCGGACCTGGTTGCGCTTGGCATCCACCACTACCAGCCCACGCATCACCGGGTAGTAGCGCCCAGTGAGGTTCATGCCGAAGCTCTCGCGGAAGGCCATGCGGCCGTCGGGAAGCGCGCGGAATACCAGCGGCAGCCACCTCTGGGTGGCTACATCGCGTTCCAGGCAGTTCAGCACCAGCCTCTCGCGCATGGCGGCGTTGGCGGGTATGCGCTCGTTGAACAGGCGGATGCCGGTGACGAAGTAAAGCGGATTCCAGGTCAGCTCCAGGATGATCTCCAGCACCATCACCGCGACCACTACGTAGAAGATCGCCATGCGTGGGTCCTCAGCCGCCAGCGGCCGTAATGGTGGGCAGGGCGGCACCCTTCGGCCACAGCAGCCAGAGGTTGCCCTTCTGCTTCATGTCCCCCGCCAGCTTGCCGGCGGCGTCGCCCGTGCCCCAGTACAGGTCGGCGCGGACTTCGCCAGCAATGGCGCCGCCGGTATCCTGCGCGGCCACCGGGCGCACCACCGGGCTGCCATCCGGACGCGTGGTGGACAGCCACAGCAAGCTCCCCAGTGGCACCACGGTGCGGTCCACCGCGACGCTGTAGCCGGCGGTGAGTGGCACGTTCAACGAGCCGCGCGGGCCTTCGTCGCCGTCCGGCCCCTTGGTGAAGAACACATAGCTGGGGTTGCTGGCCAGCAGCTCGGTCACGCGCTGCGGGTGCGCATCGGCCCAGGCGCGGATCGCGTCCATGGTGACGTCTTCCTTCTTCAGCTCGCCCTGCGCCACCAGCCAGCGGCCGATCGGGCGGTAGGGATGCCCGTTCTGGTCGGCGTAGGCGATGCGCAGCTGGCGGCCGTCGTCCAGGCGGATGCGGCCGGAACCCTGGATCTGCAGGAACTGCAGGTCCATCGGGTTGGACAGCCAGGCCAGCACGGGCGCGTTTACGCCCTTGGCGGAGATCTTTGCTGCGTCGTCGTAGGGGCGAAGCACGCGCCCATCCACGCGGCCGCGCAGGCGCTTGCCCTTGAGCTCGGGGTAGAGCTCATCGAGCTGCACGCTGACCATGTCGGTCGGCACGCCATAGACCGGTACGGGCGTCCTGGCAGTGCGGGTGAGGGTGCCGCTGTACACCGGCTCGTAGTAACCGGTGATCAGGCCATCGGCGCGGTGGCCGCCGGCACGGAGCGAATAGACCTCCAGATGGTCCTGCAGGAACTGGCGGATGGCCGTTGGGGTGTTGGCGATGTTGGCAGCCGCCGCGCAGGTGGGCGCCCAGGTGGCGTCACTCTTCAGCCGCGGGCAGGCGCTGCGCCAGGCACTGAAGCCGGCCTGCAGGTCGCTGTCGCTGACCGCGGGGAGCGCTTTCCAGTCCGCCTTTGCGTAGGTGGCGGGACTTGCAGACGGCGGCGCATCGGACTTGGGAGTGCTGACGCTGCAAGCGGTGAGCAGGGACAGACCTAGAAGGGTCAAGGCAGGGTGCTTGATTGCAGCGGTGATGCGCTTGGCCTTCATGGATGCTCGTTCTGGGCGGTATCAGCGATTGATTGTAGGGGGTTGCTGAAGCAGCGGACCAACCGGCCGCTCTACCGCTGCAGGAGCAGCGAATGCAGGATGCGGGCGTCCTCGACGTCGAGGGTGGGCGGCAGGTCGTCGCGGCCACGGAAACGGCGGTGGAAGGCGCCGGCGGCGGCGGCGCGGTCGTCAAGCGGGTAGCCGAAGGCCTGCAGGGCCAGCCACGGGTCGAAGCCCTCCGGCGCCGGGCCGTCACTGGCGCGGGGCCAGACGCCGAAACCTGCTTCGACCAGCCGCTGCCACGGGAAATAGCGGCTGGGGTCCTGCTTGCGGGCCGGCGCCAGATCGGAGTGGGCGATGATCTGGGTGCGCGGGATGTTAAGACGGGTGCACAGATCATCCAGCAGGCGGATCAGCGCGGCGATCTGGTCCGCGGCAAACGGACTGCTGCCGTCGTTGTCGATCTCGATGCCGATCGACGCTGAGTTGAGGTCGGTGATGGTGCCCCAGCGGCCGCCTCCGGCATGCCAGGCACGGCGGTTGTCGGCCACCAGCTGGTAGAGGTGGCCATCCGAGCCCACCAGGTAATGCGCACTGACCTTGCCACCGCTGTTGGCGGTACGCAGGGTGTACAGGCTCTGTTGCACGTTGTCCTGGTCGGTGTGGTGCAGCACGATGATGACCGGGTTGCGCACGTTGTGGTTCGGCGAAGGTACCCACGTCGCCAGCGGGCTACGCACATCGGTGCTGGCGCAGGCGGCAAGCAGGAAGGCGGTGAGCAGCACGAGCGGGAGGCGGATTCGGCGCATTACCCGATTGTGCTTGATTCGAGAGCGGGTTGCGCGGGTCCTGGCCTCACCACGAGGATGCGAGTCCTGGATCGCGAAATCCCACCCGCGCAGATTGGGGTCCACGTGCCTGCGCGGGTGGTGAACGACGCCGTGCGTTCCTCGTGGCCCTGAACTTTCTTCCTTCTCAACCCCGAACGAACGACAGGTTGTAGAGGAATGGCAGCCATGCAAGGAGGGCCAGTGCAATCTCAAGGATTCGCGCCCTCCTCCAATCGGTGATCCTGATGATGATCGCCATTGTCTGGATCAACAGCACCACCACGCCTGCCTGAACAACCTGCAGCGCACGCTCCGGGTTCAGATCGTAGACGTCAAACAGGCCAAGGGCTCCAGACGTGTATCTGTTGTAGGCCACCGCATGGAACAGCGCCGCGCACGCAATCCAACCGACGTAGTAGACGATGTTGATCAGGCTCTTCATTCGGCTGCCTGGAAGGATGGATAGTCGTGGCGAGCGGGCAGAAATCGTAGTGCAACACGATGCTCACCGGCTTGCGCACGTTTTGGATCGGGGAGGGCAGCCACGTGGCCAGCGGCTGCGCAAGGCGCATTTTACGAGCTACCTGGTGTCACGAGGGATTGCGCGATCAATGAACCGGACAAACGCGGTGTAAAGGAGGCCGCTCATTACGCCGATGAGCGAGAAGAGGATGAGTCGCCTGGGTGCCCAGTCCACCCAGAATCTCGGATTGGACCATATTGCTTCCCAGGCGCCGCGCGCGAACCCACCCTCCAAGACCAGCCAGCCCACCAAAGCCCCGGCCGCGCCAAAAACAATGTACCTGGGGCGCCATCTGGGGAAAATGCCGTCGACCAGCAAGACAAGTGGACATCCCACGATCAAGCCAATGATGGCACCTATGATCAGGAAAATACCCAACACAGGCAGTGCACCATGCACAGACGTTCCGCTCGAGGACATGACAGGGATCAGAAAGAACATGCCACTGGCCACTGCAGTGCTCAGTGGCACTGCAAGCATCCTGGCAGGCAGATTCCAAGCACTCATTGACAAACCTCAACTTTCTTTCCATCCATTATGGACGGCCAGCACTTGGCGGGTGGTGCGCCCGGTATCCACGGCAGCTTGTAGGAGTTGACCTTAGAGCCGATGTTATCTGTATTCGGCCCCGTTTCATCGTGGATCCGCCATATGTGAACTTGCGGTGCGAGAGCATTGGCATAGTCGAGGATCCAGACATGTGCGTCGCATCGCTGGGAACGGTCACCACCGGTACCCATAAGCCCAAACGGCATTGCCGACTGCGAGAGCCAGAAACAGGCAGCCAACAGACAAGGCCGCGCCCGGTGACCGAAGAACTTCAATGCGGTCAACCAAACGCTTCCGCGCCTCACTCAGCGAGTCGCGCTTCAAGCCAGCCCAAAGCATGAACATGTAGACCGATAGCACTGCAAATACGATTGAGTGCAACCACGCTGGAAGAACCGTTCCATTCATTACTACAAATCTCCAAGATGGAAAATTGGCGCGTTCGCGATATCGGGCACATTGATCATTGAGCGGCCTGTGGGCGCGGAACTTTAGACGAGAGCTATCGCCTTTCGCTGCAAATCCGATCCTGGTCGACACCGGAGGCTGCGCCACGATCCGGGAAACCCAGAGGCGACTCCCCTCCCCGGACGGATCACGTAGTTTCTGAGGTCAGCTAAAGGCTTGAATTCTTGAAGGCCTCTTTCGCAAGACCAATAATTTCCGCGAGCTCTCTCACATCGATCCAAGCCTCGGATACATCCAACAAGCGATTACCACCAGCAAGGGAGTCCAGCACGACTTCCGCTGCGACCACCCTAACCTGATGGCCAACCTTCACTGCAAAGGCGAAGCAATTCTCATCCTCCAAATTGTTCGTCGAGGCTTGGTAGGTATAGTCAGTCTGGAAGTTATCGGGAATCTCATCTTCATCCATAAGGATGTAGGGAAGCATTCCATTCAGCAGAAAGCGGAATGTATCATCCGCACCAAGACTTGACACATCGGAATTCTCTGGCAGATCCACAAGAGCATTACCGGGCGACAAGCTACCAATGTCTGCCGAGAGCGCTGATACCCTCGCTCGTCGTGGGAATAGCCGTCCATCTACAACGAAGTGAAAAATGCCATTCCCCATGCCAGGCTTCTCGTTCCAGGATTGGACGCTCGCGGCGATGAGTGCGAAATTGTTTGGGTCGCCGAAGACAGTCATGTACGGTCAGTAATGCAGGCAAGAATGATCATCGGGAACTCGACGGTTGAAGATGATTAGGCGTTGGGAACTAAGACTTTATTAAAGACATGTTGTATAGGAACAGGGTAACGACAACGATCGCCAGGAAGACCTCCGGGAGCCTAGTCCATTTCCAGTGGCGCAAACGAGCGACGAGTACGCAGAGAAGGACTGGAAGAGACAGAAATGACACGACGACGGCAAGCCGGACCCAGTCCCCGTAAGGTCCCAAAAGAAGTTGAGGCATCAATCTCAAGCCCCTATTCCAATGGGAATAGGCAGAAAGTAGCTCGACCAGCGCACATAGCACCCAGAGGCAAAAGTACGCAAGGTGAATCAGGTTGTACTTCGCTCCTGCCATGATCACGCTCCTGACTCATGCAATCCATTCACCACGATCTAGACACAATTTTACTCCAGTCAATGATTGCAGGCGCCTGCACAGCCGGGGTCTCATGAGGCTTCAGAACATCCCCTGATCAGCGGTGGTGCCGTCCGCGGCACCACCTTGCCACCTGCCACGCTAGTCTCGAAATACTTACTGTCACTCGACCTCCCCTTCTACCTGTCCTTGGCCGCTGTCCGCTTACGTAGCAAGCTGGGCCAGATCAAAGAGTAAAGGATGCCCGCGAGCAGACCTATGACCGCAAACACTGCAAGTCGCCTGGGCGCCCGTTCAATCCAGAAGGTGCTGCTTGCCCAGATGTTGTTCCAAGCGTCACGCGCAAAGGCGCCCTCGACTATGAGCCAAGCGAGCACCGCACAGAACGCGCCCAACGCGACATGGCGGAACTTCGCGTGAGGTAGTACGGCATCAACAATGAGAATCGCTGGGAAGCCAACCACCACGCCGAAGATAGCTGCCACCATGCCTATGATCGAAGAAAAGTAGATCGTCTCAATTTCTGTCCCTGCATTGACGCTCAGTGGTAGGCCGATCAGGAGCAACCCGCAGATGCCGGCGCTGAGAGCAACCGCAAGAATCTTCGAAAGCGCAAGACGTTGGTTCACTGGCAGACCTCTATCGATTTTCCCAACGAATCGCGAACGATCAGTGCGCTTGGGTAAGCCTTCAAGCGAAACACGTGCCGCGGATCGGCCTTATCCTCGTCCATGGAAATTTTAGGAACGCTCGAATCCGGCCAACCAGGTCTGGCCTCGCCACATCGCCGTCCTCGAACCTGACGTACTCCGAGCGCGCGTCGTCGACACAGTCGAGCTGTGTCTCAACGATCATCAGGAAACACTTCTGAAGAGGCTCCTACTCAGGCCAAACAATCTCTTCGGCATTCATCCAGTGGAGTCTGCCGGGCATCTCTAGAGGCTTAACAAAGAAGTCCTCTACCGCATGCCATGCGGCCAGGGGTAACACCAATGAGCCAAGAGGAACGAACTGGTCGTCACCGACATCCACAATTGCGTTCATCTCATCCTTGCTTCCAATGGAGTAGTAGGCCTTCCTTGCCCTAGCAAGATCGTAGCGAACAGACATCCGACCATTCCCGTCATGCAGAACTACGAGGACTGCAAGTGAAAGTCCACCTTCTATGTAGCTAAAGACGCAGTCTCCGCCACCCCTGCTCCACTCTGCGGCGGAACAGTTCAGGAAGCTTTTCGCGTACTCGGAAAGCTCGGGGGACCGATCCACTTCACGACCAAGAAATATGCAATTGAATTCTGACATCTGCTTTACTCACTAGCGGGATGCATGCGGGAGTTCAACGTAATTGCATTGCCATCCTTCATAACGATGTGAAGCGCATCAACCTTCGTGTGGCTATATCTTTCAGAATTTAACCCCTGAATCCACCCTTCGATTGAGCTCGATTGCATCCTTACCACCCATTGTTACTGTTTGGCTCTGGAAGGTTTCCGTCACTAACCGAACAAAGCCCTTCTGCTTCAGCTCGGTGCTTGGGTCATCGATTCGACTGGAAGCGGCCATCCTTTCACGTAGCCCTGGTACGTCAGTGTCGGCAAGCTCCACGTTGCCGCCAGTTCGGGCGCTCTTTGGATGTTCTGCACAGGAAGTGGAAGGACAATCAGCTTTGGTCTGATGGGATCCACTTCGATGGTTGACTCATTGAGTCCGAGCATCACGCGCCCGAGATTGGGTAGAGAGGAACATCGTTGATCGGGACACCGTGAGCATCAAAGATGCGTTCTAGAGCGCACGAAAACTGATCGATACGCTCCTGCTCATCCAGAGTGAAAGACATCTTGATCGCGGACGAAATCTCGGCGCATTCCTCCAGAGCGTGCGCGTACGCGATTGCATCGCTCGCCGCTTCAAAATTTCGATCTGGGTATGTCTCTGGTTCGGCCAGGGCGTGCTGTCTAAGACCCTTAGCCAGCACCAACGTTGCCTGATGATTGAGCAAGCCATGTGTCGCTAGCAGCCTAACGAACTTGATAGTGCCGATGACGTAAGTTCCTACCCAGGCCTTAGCGGAATTCCAGCTACTGGTAATGTTCGCGCTTGGATCAGACATTGACAGTAGTTCGAGGTACGCCTGTTAGCTTAGATTTTCCATGCCGTCTCCGTAGGGAATGAGCTTGACCAAGCCAGACCTGACAGATCTGTACCTTGCAGTGCACTTCGCAGCGCCGCAAGTTCACCCATGCTGACCACGGCATTCGTTGGCCTGACCTTGACCGATCAAGTAGCCGAAGTTATGGGGAGCCGGCACCCTCGTGAAGTTTCAGCGACGCCGATTGGACGTTTCCAGTAGAGGCGAATTCATGAAAGCACCTTCTTACCGGCTCGATGTCATGTGTCGTCATGCATCGCTGATACAGGTCCCCAAGGATTTCAATCTCCCCTTCGCCCGCAGTTGGATTTGTGATGGTATCTACCTCGTGATCTCCGTCGTCGGTGTAGCGACTAAGCATAAGCATGAAGTTTCCGCTGTCTGCATATAGTGCCAGTTCGTAGACTCCGACCTCAGGCACGGGATCTTCACTCAGGCTAACAATTCCGCTCATTGCCGAAAATAGCTGCAGCGCAGCGTCAATCTCTTCATTGGAAGGATCATTCCGAACTGGCAGCTGCGTGCGCGCAGTATCCGAACTTACGTAGAATCCGGCTAGTTTCACGATTTCTTCTCTCTGATTGAGCGCATACCCTGGGTCCAAGAGTAGGTCTTTGGTAGACCGGTCTTGTTGTCAACCGCTCTGACACTAAGGGAATTCAAGCCAGCAGCCTGGGCCGCCGCAGCGATGTCGCCCTTACAGAATCCGCAGACGTCTTTTCCGGAGACAGAGATGCTCATGTCCGCACCGACCGCAAGCCCAGCATCATGCACCTTCTAGATAACAGCGATCTCTGCATGAGCCGTCGCCATGTTGCCATTGGGCAACACCTTGCCTGACCTCTCTGATCGAGCAGCGACGCGATCCGCTATCAGCGTTGGTATGCCGGCATTTCCTTGGTCAAATTCTCCCCCAGTCGGATTTTAGTGTACGAAGGTTCTTCCTCCAATGGTGGTCGTGGCAGTGACAGTTGGAACGACAATTCGGTCCGACAGACCGCCACCGTTCTGAGGCGGAAGGCCAAGAGCATTTGTTTGAGGCACCTCCAGCTCAGAGGGGGTGGCCGCCGGCGGCTTTCGAATGCCAAGTGACCCCGTTACAGGGGCAACTCCAGATTTCACCGTCGCGGCGTTCCCCAGTAGATTCGCCAGTCCCCCTACTGTCAAAGTGAGTGACCGACGACGCTCTTCACTCATGTCGGACGCACTTGCAGCAAGGTAAGCGGCGCTCGCGAGCGCACTGTTTATCTGAGCATCCTGGACCGCAAAGAAGCTGCGCCAAGCCATGTTGGTCGGAAGGTAGTCTTCTGACCGGAAGCTTTCCAAGCCTGACCTGAGCAGTCCTTCCATGTAGGTGCTCTCGTTGCTGGTCTTCTCTCTGTATATGTACCTTTCAAACCAGGTCAGGTTTGTATCCGAATATGCATGCTTGTCTACGCTGAGTCCTGCGTAGGGGAAGCCGATTACGGTGTCCGGACCCGTTCCAGATAGCTGTCCGGTCACCTGACCGCCGGGCGTCAAGCCTCCGCCGTTCTGGGCTACGTAGGTGCTGTAGTAGATATCCCAGTTTGCCTCGACCGGTGTCTCAACGATCATCAGGAAATACTTCTGATCAGTTTCCTGACCTTCGATGGCTACAGGCTAGAAGACAACGTTCTCATATGGCTGGTCGACCTCGGGCAAACCCCTCAATGCACTGAAGAGCCTCTGACTGACAAGCGGGGCACTCGCGTATCCAGCCAGTGAATAGTCGACCTCGTGCCCTGGGTGCGTGACCGAGAGGCTATGGCTACCGGGCTCCATGAAGTTGACCGGCGGTTCGATCAGGTGCCAATCGTTGATGACTCAGATCGCCCAGAACCCATCGGTCCATAATAGCTATGTCCGCCCGCATCAAATAGCGTTCCATGCGACTTCCCTGTCGGCAACTGTAGCCAATTCCTCGGCCTCACTTGCGGTCAGACCAATGCGGAAACCACTCGAACAGTAATGGCGCTAGGATCGTCGACAGCTGAGACTGCCTCGTATATCGACTCAGAGGAAGAATGCAGCGACTCGTTCTCAACGGCAAATAGCAGTGCCGACAAAGCGCGAGCCCTGCTGAATGCGAAGAGATAAGCGTTGTCTCCCGACGAGTCACCGGCGTCATGAAGATCGAAATATTGCTCGTCGGCTTGCTCTGCCAGCATCTTTATCTCTTCAATCTTGGATGCCAAAACATCGCGCCCCAAACTCAGTTCGCCTAGAACGGAAAGCACGACACTATCATGCACTTTCGCAGATTCGATTGCATAGCCACACGCTGCCAATACAGCAGCCCTTCTTTGCGAAGGGCTGGCTTGCCTCAATCGGGTCATCAGATCCACAGACACCGCTTCCAACCTCATCATTCTTCATTCCTTCTTGGAGATACCTTTGACGTTTCCCTGGGCTTCGGTTTTAGCGGCGTAGACACATTTGCACCCGTCGGTTCAATGCTGGACTGACAGGTTGGACACACTGGACGGGTAGCACCAATATCGACCACTTTCAGCCCGTTTTCGCTTGCATATTTGATGATATCAGCTTCCGCATGGCCAGTGCCTGCGATGACCTTCTCCCCAGGCTTAGCTGTTACACCAGGTCGCAGGTACCCTCGGGGCTCACTGGTACTAATCACGACAGACCGGACACCATTGGCATCCTCGACAATCGCAACCCCCATCGTGATTCGACCCCGAGAGTTTTCAGGTATTTGAGCCTGCAGCTCAGACACTCTGTTTTGGACAACCTCACTTGGTTTTCCATATACACCACCAATCTCCACCGGCTTCCCGGAGGGCGTTCCAGCGTCTGCCACACCGCTCGGCTCCGCGCCGCCCTTGGTGGATTCGACTTGGCCTTTGGGATTTTCGGCAACGTGCGTCTCCGGAAGGGGACGAGCTTGTCCAGCCGCAGCAGCTTCACGCTCCAGCTTAGACAATCGCCTTGCCTGCACGGCCGCACGCAACGCAGTTAACTCGCCCATACTCATGACCGCGAGGGCTGCGTCCAAACCAACCTCGCCCTTCGTGTACCCATTCGAGGTTACATCAGCGAGGTTCCACTTGTCGGTGAATCCAGTTTCGTATTTAAGCGTGTCCCATGCACTGCCTGCATAGTCCGAAATCGACGTAATTACTCCCATGCCTTTTTCTTTGACAAGGCCGATGGCACCAATCTCCTGAATTCGATTGATGTCGTACTTGGCTTGTTCGTACTGCTGGTAGGCGCTGTAGATGGGATTCATCGCGGCCATGTCGATGACCATGCCCCCCGCATTTGCGGTTACACCTGCAATCTGCCCGCCGCCGCCGAAGATCATGCTCAAGGCAAGATTGGTGGCCGCTTCTTGGCCTTTCCCAGCCATCGCGAGTTGCATGGCGGTGTCTTTCCCGCAGCTTCCAGCGGCCGCACAAGTAATCTTGTAAAGTGCATCCTGCTTGCTGGTGTGGGTCAGAAGACCGCTGGCAATCTCACCACTTCTGTCGCTTTTTGCTGCGGCTATGGCCAGATCCACCGCATTGTCGCTAATCCACTTTTGATAAGCGGCATCACTGTGGACCAGCGTGGCGTACGCGGCGCCCAGTTTTTCCTGCTCCGTTGCGCACTGCGGGGAACTGGCAGCGCCAGTGCAGGCGGCGATCAGGGATTGGTTGCGGGAATCTGAAAGAGCAGCAAGCTCCTTCTCGGTGCCGCAGCCCTCCTTGTCTCCCTTGAGGCAGCCGAGCATCGCGTCGAGATACTGCATGCGCTCACCGTGGCTGAGGTAGTTGTTCTCAATGGCGTTCTGCGCAATACCGGCGCCCAGCGCTGCACTTGCAAGCCCGCCCGAGCCCACAGATCCTGCAAGCGCACCCACTGCCTGAGACAGGGCGAGGACTGTCTGCCTATCCTCCTCGGTAAGGTTACTGGTCTCGCCCCTGTAGAGGTACTCCGTGATGAATTTCGCGGCCAGCTCGCCCCCGACCGCGGCGGTTGCGCCACTCCCCGCGCTTCCACCGTTTGCCTCGGCCAGCAGTGCGCCGAGCACCGCATGTGAGATCAGCTGGAGAGTCGCGTCCGGATTCTCTCCGTGGTTCGGATCGAACTGGCTGCCAATGAAGTTGGCCGCATAGGGGGCAAGCGCATTTGCTGCAACCTGGCTGCCTCCTTGTCCTGCGACGCCAGCTACAACGGCGGCAGTCACCGCATCAAGCGCACGACTGTAGCTACCACCGGTGCTCCACTTCAGTGCGTCTTGGAAACCAGGACTGTTGTCGGCCAGATAGTTCTGCTTGCCTGCCTCATCCAACTTCGAGTAATCGTTCCACTTGGTGCTGTCTTTCTGCAGCTCACGTTCGTATTCAGCTCGTGCCACCTTGCTCTTGTAGGCGAACACATCTCCGGCCACCTGCTTGCTTGTCGCCACCACGGTGCCCGCAGCCGACGACATCGCCTGTTGCTCCTGCATCAGCTTCTGCAGGTCGGGCAGCGCATTGATCGCCTCGTGCGCCTTGCTGGCATCGGTGTTGACACCCAGCTCTGCAGCCGTGACCTTCTTTCCACCGATGGTGATGTTGCCTTCGGTCAGGGTTGCGTAGGTCGTGGAGCTGTCGCTGCCGCTGCTGGTCATCGGCACGCCACCACTGAAGTTGGTGCCGTCCGCGCTGCCAAACTTGCCGCCGGCCACGTTGGTGCCGATGTCCTTCAACTGACCGGCGGCATTCTTGTCGGCGCCTTCACCGGTGCCCTTGTTCCCAAACCCACCGCTGATGCTTGCCGAGCTCGCCCGGTAGTCCATCTCGTTCTTGAGGTCGGTAAAGGTCAAGCTCTGCGCGGTCAGCTCGCTGTTGGCGGCATTGGTGCTGGCAATGGCGCCGCCCACCAGGTTCACGTGTCCGGCGTCGACGTGGTAGCCGCCATCGCCCGCGAACAACCCGGACTGCTGGCCGACTCCCTTGTAGCTGCCGTTGGCTTTTCCCGCGCTGGCATAGCCGCTGGCGTCCCACGCGGTGCCGACCGACACCTGCACGCGGCCGCCCACCTGGCTGTCCTTGGACATGCTTTCGGCAACGTCCTGCAGCGATTCAATGGTCAGCGTGCCGCCAGTCTTGACGTCGATGCGGTCCGCGGTTGCGGTGGCGCCGCGCAGGGTGGTGTCACCCTCGGCCTTGAGCGAGATGTTCTGGCCGGTCAGGGTGGTGTTCTGCCAGGTGCTGCTGTCGGCGTTGGACTTGCTGCTGCCCACGCTGGCTTCGGCGTACACGTACACGCCGGTCTGCGCGCCAACCGATACGCCCACGCCCACTTCGGCGCCTGCGTTGTTGCTCCTGCTCTTGTCCTGCAGGTGCGCCTTGCCTGCTTCGAGCAGGATATCGCCGGCCGAATCCAGCGCCAGCGTGTTGCCGGCGCTGAGGTTGCCCTGCACCACGTGGATGTCGCCGCTGGTGCTGGTCAGGTTGACGTTGCCGCCGCCCTGGATGGTGGAGCCACGCGAAACGGTGCTGCTGCCCTCGGCACTGCTGCTGGAGGACTTGAAGCCGATGCCCGCTTCGGCACTGAACAGCGAGCCGCTGCCAGCGCCGCCGGCGGCCGCCGAGATTGCGCTGGCCGCCTGGTAGGCATTGGCACCGGCCGCCATGCCTTGCATGGCCTGCAGGCGACCGTCCGACTGGCGTGCCGAATCCACGTTGTTGATCAGGTCGATGAAGGGCGACTTGATCCGCGCGAACACGCCAATCTTCAGGTCCTTGTCGCTCTGCGAGTTATGGCCGCTCTCATCTGCGGTGAGCAGCTCGATCTCGGCGGCAGTAATGTTCACATCCTGAGCGGCCACCACGTTGCTGGCGATCTGGGTGTACTTGCCGCCCGCACCCAGGTTGACGTTGCCGCCCAGGCTGCCGATGGTGCTGGCGACCTGGGAGACCATGCCGCTGTCGTCCTCGTGCTGCTGGCGGTGCCAGCCGGCGAACTTCTCGGTGTCAGAGATCTGCACCGTGCCGATGGCCTTGCTGTCGGCGGTGTTGGCGTTGCTCACCGTGTCCTGGCCGCTCTGCACGGTGAGGTTGCCCGCGGCGCGGATGGTGACGTCCTTCTCGGCGGCGATGTTCGCCGCGGTGAGGCTGATGTCGCCTTCGGTGGTGGCCATGCGCACGCCGCCGCCCACCGACAGCTGGGTGCCAGTGATGGTGTCGCTCTGGCCGGTGCCGTCGCTGCGCGAGTTGTTGGTGCCGAACGGCAGGCCGCTGGTGTTGTTGGCGAAGCCCCAGCCCTTGCCGGCGCTCTGGCTGGTGCTGGATTCGGTGTTGTGGGCCACGTCGAAGACGATGTCCTTGGTGGCCAGCAGCAGCGCGTCGCCTTCTGCCGAGAGCTGCGCGCCCTGGCTGGTGATCGAGCCGCCATTGGCGATCAGGGTCATGTCGCCGCCCGCACTCAGCTGGGCCACGCGGGCGTCGCTGGTGGAGTGGGTCTGGTTGCCGCTGGAGCGCTGGCTGCCGCCGGTGACCACCACCGAGGTGGTGGCCGCACGCACGCCGGAGGCGGTGCCTTCGGCATTGCGGGTGATGTCGCCCATGATCGAACCACTGTCGGCCATGCCGTCGGTGGTGGAATCGCGGGCACTGCGGTAGGCCTTGGTGGGGTCGTAGGTGACGCCCATCGAGAGGCCGCTGGACTTGCTGGACTGGCTGTTCTGGGTGTCCAGCGTGTCCTGGCGTGCCACCAGGTTGATGTCCTTGCCGATCAGGGTCAGGTCCTGCCCGGCGGCCACGTCGGAGGCGGCGATGGTGAGCTGGTTGCCTGCGTTGAGCTGCACGTTGCCGTCCATCGAGCCCACTGCCGATCCCACCTGGGTGGTGGACTGGCTGGCACTCTCGTTGTTGGACCTGGCGCTGCTGTACCCCACCGAGGCCACGCCATTGGCGAAGCCACCGGTAATGCCCGACTTCTTCTGGCTGAAGCTGCTGGCTTCGCTCAGGGTGTCCTGCGCGGATTCGATGGTGATGTTGTTCACCGCCGCAATGCGCAGGTCGTTGTCGGCCAGCACGGTGGAGCCGGTGATGGAGACGTCGTTGCCCGCGATGATGTCCACCGACTTGCCGCCGACGCTGGAGCCGACCGCGTAGCTGGCCGCGCTCTGCTCGTGGGTGGTGGTGGTGGTGCTGGAAAGCGTCTTCTTCTTGCGGGTGGTTTCATCCACCACCAGGTCGTGGGTTTCCTGGGCGGTGGTCAGGGCGACGTTGCGGCCGGCCGAAAGCACCACGCCACCGTCGCTGCTGTCCACGGTGGTGGACTGCAGCGTGAGGTCGCGCCCGGCCTGCAGGGCGACGCCTTCGCCGCCGCTGAGCTGGTTGCCCAGCACCCAACCGCTGGCGGCGGTCACCTCGCGCGAGTGGTTCCGGCTCTTTGCGCCGCTCTCGAAGGTCTGGGTGTCGACCACGGCGACGCTGTTGATGTCACGGCCGGCCTGGGCGACCAGGGCGTTGGCCGCCGAGACATTGGCGGCCGCCAGGTTCAGGTCACGGCCCGCGTTCAACACCACGTCGCCGGCGCCGGTGATGGTGGTGCCGGTGTGGGTGAGCTGGCTCTGGTTGCTGAAGTTGCGGGCGTCGTGAGTGAGCGACACGCTCCGTTGCTCGGCGACCGAGGTCAGGTTGATGTCACCCCCGGCCACGATGGCGGTGAGGCCGTCGGCACCGGCGTTGGCCAGCTGGGCGGCGCGCAGTTCCACGTTGCCGCCGGCGTTGACGCTCAGCACGCCGGCACCGTCGGTGTTGGTCACGTACAGGCCAGCCACGCGATCCAGGGTGGTGGTGCGCTGGGTCAGCAGGTCGCCGTTGTCCTGCCATTCGCGGGTGGTGGAGGCCACGGTGATGTCACCGCCAGCCTTGAGCGCCAGTACGTCGGTGGCGGTGACGGTGCTGCCGATGATGTCGATGTTGCCGCTGGCCTTCAGGCCCACCTGCTGGCCACTGATCTGCCCGCCGCCGATGTTGCGGATGTTGCCGGCGTCGATGCTGACCAGCTGGCGCCCGGCGATGGAGCCGTTGCTGACCAGGTCGCCACGCAGCTTGATGTCCACGTCGGCACCGGCCAGAAGTGCCCCGTTGTGGTCGAGGTCGCCCGGCATCACGCGCAGGTAGACCTGCGGCACCAGCGCGCGGGCAGTTGAGCCGTCGGCCAGGGTCACGTCCTGCTCCACCAGCCACACGATGTCGCTGGTGAGCCGTGCCATCTGCTCGGCGGTCAGGGCCACGCCCGGGCGCAGGCCCCATTCGCCGGCCACGGTGGCGCCGGCTTCCAGCAGCGCGCGGTACTGATCTTCATCGCTGGCGTAGCCATCGAGGAAGCGGCGGCCGGTGAGCTCACCGATCTGTTCGCGCACCAGCTTCTGCTCGTAGAAACCGTCGCCCAGGCGCTTCTGGGTCTGGGAGGGCTCGTAGCCGGCGCGCTGCAGCAGGTAATCGGAACTGAGCCAGCTGCGGTAGTTGGCGAATTTCGGATCAGTTTCGACCAGGTAGCTGCCGCGGTTGGCATCTACGTTGAACAGGCTGGCGCTGGGGGCGCTGGCGTTCGGTGCGGTGGTCACCACCAGGTGCGGATCGTTGCCGGCGGCGGCCACGGCCTGCTTGCGGTCGAGTGCAGCGTTGGCGCCACTGCCGGCATGGTTGCCGCCCTGCGCGGCCGTCGGGCCGGTGGCGGTGGCCTGTCCGGCCTGGACGGCACTGATGTCCTGCACGCCGCTGCCGCCCGGCCCTGCCGAGCCGACCTGGCCTGGTCCCTGCGCGGTGGCGGTGTCGGCCAACTGCGCGTGGGCATTGCCCGGGCCCTGCACGGCGGTGCCGTTCTGGCCCTGCGCTGCGGCGGCGGCATTCGGGCCCTGCGCGGAGACCGGTCCCGCGCCCTGCCCGGCACTCTGTCCCGGTCCCTGTACCGCGCCGGCACCGGGGCCGACCGAACCCGCACCGGGCCCGCCGGTATTGAGATTGGCCATGCTGTCACCGTCGCGCACGTTGGGTGCGTCGCGGCCGGTGTTTTCATTGCGCAGGTTGCCTACGTCGATGGTGAGCTTGCCACCGGCGACGATGCCCGAGCCCAAGACACCGGTCTGTTCAGAGATCGGTGCGGCGCTCCATGTGGTCTTCGACTTGTTGTACGTATAGGACTCATTGAAGAAGGAATGGGTCCGGTACAGCGTCTTGGCAATGTTGGTGACCGACGCGTCCTGGGTAATGCCGAAGGTGGCGAAGTCGCCACCGGCGGCAATGCTGGCGTACTCGTTGCGTAGTGCATCGGTGGTGATGCGCATGTTGCCGCCCGCATTGATCACCGCATCAGAACCGGCCGACACCACCACGTCTTCCACCGTGGTGCGCGTGGCCACGCGGCGCTCTTCATTGCCGCTGGTGTTTTCCGGATGGCGCTGCATGTTGATCAGCATCGCGTCCGGATTGTCGTAGTCCGGATAAGTGATCAGCTGCACGCACGTGGTGGTGCAGGTACCGTAGGCGTTGCTGTAGGTCAGGTTGTCCGATTCATAATGGAACGCTGGGCTGCCCGGCTGCGACGTCGACAGGTCGCGGAAGGGGTCTTCAGCGCCGGCCCCGAGCTGGTCGGGATTGTTGCGGTTGTCCGCGCGGAGCACGTAGTAGATCACCATCGTGCCGCCCTGCACGTCCAGACGCGCGCGTTCGCCGCGCGCGCCGTACAGCCCGCCGCGCGCGAAGTAGTACGCACTGGTATTGGGGGTCATCTTGACCACCGCCCTGCGGATCTGCTGACCGTCCGGCGTGATGTAGGCCGAGTCCTCCAGGATGTCAGCCGGGTTTAGGTAATACACCTCGTAGGGCTGGAAGTTGGAGGTGTTGCGCAGGCTGCCGGTGTTGTTGCCGTTCTTGAACCACCCCGGCTGGTTCAGGGTAACGGGGGCATGCCGGGTGGTCTGCTGCTGCACCACCACGTTCTCGCGGATGTTGTTCACCGCTAGCGCGTTGATGTCCAGGTTGCCGGCGATTTCGATGGTGGAGCTGAGGTTGTCGATGCGCTGGGCAGTGCCCACCGCGTTCAGTCCGTTCAGGCCACCGCCGATGGCGGCGTCGCCATCGCTGAAGACCAGGCTCTGGCCGGTGTTGCTCAGCACGCCCACGCCCAGGTCCAGGCGCTGGCGTGCGGCAATGGTCGCCGATCGCTGCACGCCGCCCACGTTTTCCGCTTGGTTGTTGAGCGTTCCGGCGTTGATGGCGATGTGATCGCCATAGATGCGGCCGGTGCCGATGTTGACCAGCGTCCCGGCGTCGACATGGGTGGTACGCCCATCCAGCAGGCCGCGGTTGACCAGTTCGCCGGCGGCGACCAGCCGGGTGAGGCCGACAGAACTGATCTCACCGGTAGCTGCGTTGTAGACGTTGCCGGCGCTGATGTTGACGTTGGCACCCTGCAGCTTGCCCAGGTTGTCCAGGTTGCCCTGGATGGCCAGGGTGAGCGTGCCGTTGGCGGCCAGCTCGCTGGTGTTGGTGTAGCTCTGGCGCAGCTCCAGGGTCATGTCGCCCTGCGAGAGCACCCTGCCGTCGCCGGTGATCTCGCGGGTGCGGATGATCTGGTGGGTACCGGCCACCAGGGTGCCACCCCCGTTGGCGATGCTGTCTGCACTGATGTCGGAGGTCTCCGACGCGGACACCTGCCCGCCGGTGTTGTCCAACAGCCCGCCGAGCTGCAGCGTCAGGTTGTCGGCCAGGACCTGGCCCTGCTGGTTGACCAGGCTGCCGCTGGTCAGCTGCAGCTGCTTGCCCTGCAATCCCAGCGCCGGGCCATTGGGCGCGCTGAGCGTGTTGCGGTTGTCGACGCTGGCGGCCTGCACGGTCAAGGTGCCGGCGGCGGCGACCAGCCCGCTGCGGTTGTCGAGCGCGCCTGGCAACGCGATATCGGCGTTGCCGCCGACGCTGATGGCGCCGCCGGCATTGTTCAGCGCCTGCACGCGGAGGGTGAGGTCACCCGCCCCCTGGAGCGAGCCACCGGCATTGTCCACGCTGCTGGCGTTGAGCGTGATGGCGCCCTGGCCGAACACCACACCGGCGCGGTTGTCGAACGCACCGCTGGTGATGTCCAGCGTGCCGCTGCTGTTGATGCCATTGCCGTTTGCGTTGGCGTTGATCAGTGCCTGCCCGGCGGTGTCGATGCGCAGGTTGCCGGCGGTCTGCAGCAGGCCGCCCGTGTTGTCGAGCAGGCCGGTGCGCAGCACGCCGCCACCGGTGAGGCTGGCGATGGTGCCGCCCCGGTTGTCCAGCGCCTGGCCGCGGGTGTCCAGCTCCAGCGTACCGGCGATGATCCGGCCGACTTGGTTGTCGATGCCGGCCGCGCCCAGGTGCAGGTCGGTACCGGCCTGGATCAGCCCGCCGGCGTTGGCCAGCCGGGTAGCCGTATCAAGCTGCAGCACCGCGCCGGCGGCGAGGATGCCGGCGGTGTTGTTGAGCGACTGTGCGCGGATGTCGGCGCTGCCGCCGGCATTGATCGTGCCCTGCGCGCTGTTGTCGAGCAGGCCGTCCACGGTGAGGGTGAGCGGTGCACTGCCGTCGGTGTGCAGGATGCCGGCGCGGTTGTCGACGCTGCCAGCGGTGACCGTGGTGGCACCGCCGGTGAGGATGCGGCCACCCCGGTTTTCGAGCGCCCCGCCGAGGGTGAGCTGGTGGCCGCCGGTGCCGGCCGCCTGCACGGTGCCCTGGTTGTTGAACAGGTGCGCGGCGCGCAGGTCCAGGGTGCCATTGGTGGCCAGCGTACCGGCAGTGTTGTCGAGGCGGCCGCGCACGTCCAGCGCCAGGGCCTCGGTACCGGCGGCGGTGAGCGTGCCGCCCGCCGTGATCAGGTCACCGGTCTGGATGCGGATGCGCTGCGCGGCGGTGGTGCCGTTGCGCAGGTCGGTGCTTTCGCCCAGCAACTGCAGGGTGCCATTGCTGAGCAGCTTGCCGCCCTGGCCATTGAGCGTGTGCGCGTTGATCGCAAGCGTGCCGCTGCCGGCGTGCTGCACGGTACCGCCGGCATTGCCAAAGGTCGCTGCGGTGATCTGCAGGTCGCCATTGCTGGCCAGGGTGCCGTTGTTGCCGTTGTCCAGGCTGCCCTGCACCGACACGGTGCTGGGGCCCGTGCCACCGGACACCACGGTGCCGCCGCGGTTGTCGAAGCCGGTGGCCACGATGTCCAGCTGGTTGGCGCTGAGGGTAGCGTTGCGATGATCGACTTCCCCCGCACGCAGGGTCAGTGCCCCGGTGGTAGCGATGCTGCCCTGCTGGCCGAGCAGGCTGCCGGTGTGCAGGGTGAGGCCACCGTCGCCTGCGTGGGCGATGCGGCCTGCCTCATTGATCAGGCTGCCTGCGTTTACCTGCAGGGCGTTGGCATTGCTGTCCACGGTGCCGCGGCTGTTGTCGAACTGACCGGTGACGTCGATGCGGGTGTCGGCGCTGCCGGCCGAGCTGAGCGTGCCGCCAACGTTTGAGAGCGCGCCGGCGCTGATCTGCTGCGCGCCATTGGCGGCGATGGTGCCGCCATTGTTGCCGAGCGCATCGCGTACCTGCAGGACCATGGCCTGTTCGCCGGTGGCGCTGAGGGTACCGCCTGCATTCTGCAGGCTGCCGGCAATGACCTTGATGTCGCGCGCGGCGGTGGTACCGCCGCTGATGTCCAGGGTCTCGCCTTCAAGGTTCAGCGCGCCATTGCTGACGATGCGGCCAGCCGCGCCCTGCAGGGTCTGCACGTTGATCTGCAGCTGGCCGTCGCCTGCCTGCTCGATGGCGCCGCTGCGGTTGTCCAGGGTTCCGGCGCTGATGTCGGCGTCGCCCGCACTGGCGACCAGGCCGGCGTTGCTGTTGTCCAGCAGCCCGTCCACGCCCACGCGAAGGTCGGCTGCGCTGTGCAGGGTGCCGCCCTGGTTGTCGAGGCTGGACGCGGTAATGGCGAGATCGCCACTGGTGAGGATCTTGCCGCTGCGGTTGTGCAGCGCCTGGTCGATCTGCAGCTGGCTGGCACCGGTACCGGCGGCCTGCACCGTACCGGCGTTGTTGAGCAGCGCACCGGCGCGAAGGTCCAGCGTGCCGTTGCCGGCAACGGTGCCGCCGCTGTTGTCGAGCTGGCCGCGCGCGTGCAGCACAAGGGCATCGGTGCTTGTGGCGGTGAGCGTGCCACCGGCGGTGGTCACGGTGCCGCCGTCGATGCGGATGCGCTGCGCGGAGGTGGTGCCGTCACGCAGGTCGATGTCGTCGGCCTGCACGGTCAGGCTGCCATTGCTCACCAGCGAGCCATCGGCACCGAGGACGCGGACCGCCGTGATGTCGAGCAGGCCGCTGCCGGCCTGCTGCACGGTGCCGCCGGCATTGCCGAAGGTGGCCGCGTTGATGGCGAGGTCGCCGTTGCTGGCGATCAGGCCCTGCCCGCCATTGTCCAGCGTGTCCTGCACGGTGAGGCGGTTGGCCCCGGTGCCGGTGGCCACCAGCTTGCCGCCGCGATTGTCGAAAGAGCGCGCGTACAGCGCGATCTGCGCCGCCTGCAGCGTGGCACCGCGATGATCCACGGTGGTGGCCGAAAGGGCCAGGTCGCCTGCGGTGACGATGGCGCCGTCGCGGCCGTCCAGCGTGCGCGTGTCCACCGTGAGACCCCCGGTGCCGGCGTGGTTGAGCGTGCCTTGCTCATTGCGCAGGCTGCCGGCGCTTACTGCCAGCGCGCCAGCATTGCTGGCGATCAGGCCCTGGCTGTTGTCCAGTTCGCCGCTGACGGTGATCTGGCTGTTGGCCGTACCGGCCGAGCTCAACGTGCCGTCGCGGTTGGACAGCGTGCCGGCCTCGATGCGCTGGGCACCGTTGGACGCAATGGTGCCATCGTCGTTGCCGAGGCGGTCGCGTACCTGCAGCAGCATGTCGGCCGTGCCGGCGGCATTGAGCGAGCCACCGCTGTTGTCCAGGCTGCCGGCCTGCACCGTGACCTGGGTGGCGCCGACCGCGCCATCGCGCAGGTCCAGTTCCTCGCCCTGCAGCTGCAGCGCGTCGCTGGCGACCACGCTTCCGCCCGCGTTACGCAGGGTGGCGGTGTCGATGTGGAGACTGCCGTTGCCGGAGATGGCGCCGCCGCTGTTGTCGAGCAGGTTGGCCACGCGGATCTGCGAGGCCGCTTCACCGGCCGCGATCAACTTGCCGTGGTCGTTGGTGAAGGTGCCGGCCGCGATGTTGACCGCGCCGTTGCTGCCGAAGGTGCCGCCGCTGTTGTCCAGCAGGGTGCGGGCCTGCACCTGCAGCACGCCGGTGCCGAGCGCGCTGAGCTGGCCACCGGCGGTGACCAGGCGCTCGCTGTCGATCTGGATCTGCTGCGCCGAGGTGGTACCCCGGCTCAGGTCCAGGCTGTCGCCGCGAAGCTGCAGGGCGCCGTTGCTGAGCAGGCTGCCGGCCGTACCGTCCAGGCGCGCCACCTCAATGGCGAGTGTGCCGTTGCCGGCCTGCTGGATGGAACCGCCCGCGTTGCCCAGGGTCTGGGCCGTGATGGTCAGATCGCCATTGGTGGCCAGGCTGCCGCCGTCACCGTTGTCCAGGATGTCGGCAACCTGCACCGTGTTGGCACTGGTACCGGTGGCGACGATGCTGCCGCCGCGGTTGTCGAGCGACTGCGCGCTGAGGTCGAGCTGGCTGGCCGCCAGTGAGGCGCCTCGATGGTCGATCGCGTCGGCGCTGAGGGTGACCGCGCCGCCGGTACCAATGTGCCCGTCCTGTCCATCCAGGCGGCCAGTGCTGATCGACAGCCCCCCCGTACCGGCGTGGCTGATGGCGCCGTCGGCGTTGACCAGCGTGCCGGTCTGCAGCTGCAGCGCCGCGGCATTGCTGGCTACGCTGCCGGCGTGGTTGTCCAGGGTGCCCGCCACCACGATGCGGGTGTCGGCGGTGCCGGCCGAGGTGAGCTCGCCGCTGCGGTTGCTCAGCGACCCCGCCTCGATCTGCTGTGCACCGTTGGCACTGAGGGTGCCGCCATCGTTGAGCAGGGCGCCGCTTACGCTCAGCTGCAGGGCCTGCTCGCCCAGCGACAGCAGCGTGCCGTTGCTGTTGTCCAGCGACCCGGCGCGGATGTCCACCTGGCGTGCGCGGGTGCTGCCCTTGCGTACATCCAGCGCCTGCGCCTGCAGCTGCAGCAGGCCGTTGCTGGCGATGCTGCCCGCGCTGCCCTGCACGGTATTGGCGGTGATCTGCAGGGTGCCGTCGCCGGCGTGATCGATGCTGCCGCCGGCGTTGAGCAGGCCGTCGGCGTCGATGCGCAGGTCGCCATTGCTGGACAGCGTGCCACCCTGGTTCTGCAGCAGGCCGCCGGCGCGCAGCGTGCTTGCCCCGGTGCCGGCGGCGACCATCTTGCCGCCGTTGTTGATGAGCGTGGTGGCCTCGATGGCCAGCGCACCGTTGCTGCCGAGCAGGCCACCGGTGTTGTCCAAGGTGCGGCTTACCTGCAGGTTCAGCGCATCGGGGCCAGCCGAGGTGAGCGAGCCGCCGGCGGTGACCAGATCGTTGGTATGGATGTCGATGCGCTGGGCAGCGGTGGTGCCGTCGCGCAGGTTGGTGGTGCCGCCCTGCAGCAGCAGGCTGCCGTTGCTGAGCACGCTGCCGCCCTGGCCCTGGAGGGTAGCCGCATCGATGCGCAGGCTGCCGCTGCCGGCCTGCTGCACGGTGCCGCCGGCGTTGCCCAGTTGCGCTGCGCTGATCTGCAGGTCGCCGTTGCTGGCCACGGTGCCGCCGTCGCCGTTGTCCAGGGTGCCCTGTACGTCCAGGCTGCTGGCCTGCTGCCCGGTGGCGAGCACGCGGCCGCCGCGGTTGTCGAAGGACGCGGCGGTCAGGCTGACCTGGTTGGCGATCAGCTGCGCATTGCGGTGGTCGGCAGTGCCCAGCTGCAGGAGCAGGTCGCCTGCGGTGGCGAGGGTACCGCCCACGCCATCCAGGCGATCGGCGCGCAGGCGCAGGCCGTCGCTGCCGGCGTGGCTGATGCTGCCCCGCGTGTTGACCAGGGTGCCGATGCCCAGGCCGAAGCTGGCCGCGTTGCTGGCGATGCTGCCATCGCGGTTGTCGAGCGTGCCGATCGTCCAGGCGCTGGCGGCGCTGCCGCCGTGCGCCAAGGTGCCGCCCCGGTTGAGCAGTGTCTGCGTGTGCAGCTCCGCGCCCTGGGCCAGGGTCATGTGCCCGTCGCTGTTGTCCAGCGTGGCTACCCGGGCGGTGGTGGCGCCCTGCACTTCCAGGGTGCCGCCGACGTTGCGCAGGCCCTGGCCCTGCACCTTCAGGGTGTCTACACCGAGCGTGCCGCCGCTGTTGTCCAGGCTGCTGCGCGCGTCCAGCTGCAGCACGCCGGTGGCGTCGATGGCGCCGCCGTCGTTGTCCAGCGTGCGCGCGATGTTGAGCATGCCGGCCGCCAGGGGAACCGTCGTGGCGGGCGGCGGGGTGGTGCCTGTGCCGGTGCCTGTGCCGGGCGTCGGGATGCCCGTGCCGGTGCCGGGTGTGCTGCCGCTGCCAGGTGCGGTACCGCCGGTGTTGCCGGTGCCGTCGCCTGGCGTGGTGGTGGCAACGGTGCCGATCTGCCCCTGCAGGTTGCGGACGTCGGCCCCCTTCAACTGCAGCGCCTGCGCGCCCACCTGTTCGATGCTGCCGGCGCGGTTGCGCAGCGCGTCGGCGTTGAGTTCGAGCCGGCGTGCGTTGAGCGTGCCGCCGCTGTTGTCGATGTCGGCGGGGGTGTCCACGCGCAGCTCGCGCTCGGCGCTGAGCGTGCCGGCGTTGGCAACGCCGCCTGCGGCTTTGATGCGGGTGTCCTGCTGGGCGTGCAGCGCGCCGGTGTTTTCCAGCCGTCCTTCGGCGGTGACCACCAATTCGCCGGCCTGCGCACCGATCTTGCCGGCGTTGCGCATGCCCACGCCCTGCTCGTTGCCGACCAGCCAGATCCGGTTGGCATACATGCCACCCAGCGCGCCCACGTCCAGGGCGAACGCCGCGGCACCGCCGCCGGCGGCCTGCGGGGTCACGGCGGTGTTGTCCGCGCTGACCACGTTGTTGCCCAGGCTGGCCTGCAGCTGGTTGGCCCAGATGCCGGCGTTGACCTGCAGCGAGCGGGTGATGATGTCGGTGTAGTCGGTGCGGCTGGCATCCAGGCCGGCACCGGCAATGCGGATGGCGCCCCCGGCCACCCGGTAGCCTTCCAGCGCACCGTTGCTGACGATGGGCGTGCCAGTGGTCAGGGTGACGCGGCTGGCGTTGAGGAAGCCGGCGCCGTCGATCTGGATGCCGGCCGGATTGGCGATGATCACCTGCGCGCGGGCGCCGGCCACTTCGATGTAGCCGTTGAGCTGGCTGGGACTGCTGCTGTTGATTTCATTGAGGATGACGCGCGCGGTGCCGGTGGCCAGCCACGGGTTGCCCTGCACCCAACCGCCGATCTGGGTCTGGGTATCGCCACGCGAGTTGTTGAGGATCACGCCCTGCGCGCCAACGTCGAACTGCTGGTACTGGTTGCGCGAGACACCCGCCGCACTGGGCGTGGTGATGTTGACCTGCGGGGTGCCGTTGGCCGAGCTGACCACGGTGGGGCGCTGGTCGGCCGGCGCGTTGGGGTCGGCGATGATGCGGCCGGCGCTGGGTGACTGCTGCGCCGAGAGTGGCTGCACCACGCCCACCCAGCCCAGCGCCAGCCACAGGGCGAAGCTCACCGGGCGCAGCGTGGCCACCGTGTTGCCACCGCGCGCGTCGCAGCCGCCGCGCGGTGCGGTGACCAGCTCCGAGGCGACCTGCATGACACCCAGCGTGCGGTTGAAGACCAGACGGTAGACTCGATTCACGGCGTTGCTTCCTTTCAATGCGGTGGTAAGGGCGCGCACCGGCAGGGTGCGCAGTACCGTACGACGGACGTCAGAACGAGACGCCGAGATTCATGCCAAAGGTGGTGTAGGCGGTCTGGAAACCGGCGGGCTTGTCCAGCGGGCTGCCCACGAAGCCTTCCCATTGCACGTGGCGGGTGCCACCGCGCAGGCCCAGCGCCATGCCGGTGAGGCGGTCGCCGAGCAGCCATCCGGTGGACGGGCCGCTGACCTGGCCGTGGTCGATCGCCACGTAGCTCTCCACTGCGCCGCCGAGCGCGAACGCCAGCTCATTGCGCAGCAGCCAGCCGCGCTCACCGGTGAGCGAGACTTCACCGTCGAAGCCACGCACGGTGTAGCGGCCGCCGATGGAGAAGCGGTCCTGCGGGACCAGCCGCGAGCGGTTCCACTGCGCGCGCCAGCTGCCGGTGTAGCGCACGGCCTGGCTGCCCCACTGCATCGGCACGGTGAGCTGCGCATCGGCGGTGACCACCTTGCCGCGCGCGGTGCCTTCGCCGAACCCCTCCTCCGGTGCGTGCAGCGCATCGAACGCGCCGGTACCACGTCGGTATGCCAGGTTGCCGTCCAGGGTGGCCTTGCCGATGAACTGGCGGTGGGCGAGCCCGAGTTCCCAGCCGGCCATGCGCCGGCGCTGCACCAGGATTTCGGTGTCGTCGATGAAGTTGTCCGATTCGCGGTACCAGCCGCGCGCGTGCATGCTGGTCTTTGCGCGCGCGTTGCGGAACAGCATGCGGGTGAGGCGCAGTTCGGCGTTGCGGCTGGAGCCGCTGTATTCGTACGTCTCGAACGCGCCGGCCACGGTCTGCTGGTAGTCGTACTCGCTGGCGTTGGCACCCAGCAGCCACCACCCCATGGGCACGCTGTAGTGCGCGGCCCAGCTGTCGGTGCCGCGTGCGCTGCCGTTGAACACGGACTTGCCGGCGTTGAAATAGAACAGGTCGCTGATCCCGGCCAGGTTGTCCAGCGACACCGTGGCACCGGCCTGCAGCTTGCCGGTGGAGGTGCTGCCGGCGTCGTCCAGGGTCAGGTTGAGGCGCACGGGCGCGCGCTGGCTCCAGCTGATGAGCAGGTCGCTCTCACCGGGCCGGGCCTGTTCGCCTTCCTGCGGCGGTGCGATCTGGATGTCCACGGTGGCGGTCGGCACGCGCTGCAGGTTTTCCAGCGCCTGTTCGATGTCGCGCAGGTTGAGCAGGTCGCCGGGGCCGACCGCCAGTGCGTTCCACAGAGCCGGGGTGCGTCCTTCACCGCTGGCGAAGCGGACCGCGTGGATGCGCCCTGGGACCACCGTCAGCGTGAGCGTGCCGGTCTTCAGGTCCTGCGGGGCGGCAAGGATGCGGGTGGTGACGAAGCCGCGGGCGATGATCGCGTTCTGCACGCGCTTCATCACGATGTCCACGCCACCGGTGCCGAGGCAGCGCCCGGTGGCGCGATCGTTGCGCGGATCGGCGGCCTTCAGCGCCCAACCGAAGCGTTCGGCCAGTTCACCGTCGAGCACGATGTGGTTGATGGTGAAACAGGGCGATTCGTCGACCGGCAGGCGACCGACGGCTTCTTCCGGGGCTGCCTGCAGGCGTACGTCAGGCGTGGTTTCCTGCTGCTCGCGCAGCACCCGCTCACGCTCCTGCTGGCGCAGCAGTTCCTGGTCTGACGGCCCGGCCACCTGTGCAACGGCGGCGGCCGGCAGGCAGGCGATTGCCACGGCCACGGCCACGGCCAACGGCCAGCGCAGCGCACGGCTGCGTTCGATACGTCCCTGATCCACGTTCACGCGCTTCCCTGGCAGAAAATTCTGATGCCTCCGATCCTGAAACGGCCGGCGGGCGGGGAACTTTAAAGCAACCCTGCGATCCGAAACAGCTCTGGATCCTCCCTTTCGTTTGTAGGAAAACTACGCATCGCGCGTGAAAGTGAGACATCGCCCGGGGCGTGCGCGGGCATAAAAAAACCGGCGGCCCGAAGACCGCCGGTAGCAACGTCAATGGTCAACGTGCATTACCGCAATGGTGTAACCCCGAAGAAACTGTGACCTCTATCAGACCTCGTAAGCGGACTCGCCGTGCGAGGTGACGTCCAGACCGGTGCGCTCGGCTTCCTCGGTGACGCGCAGGCCGAACACCAGGCGCACCACCAGCAGGATGGCGACGGTGACGACCGCGCACCAGGCGATGGTGAAGCCCACGCTGACCAGCTGCACCCATACCTGGTGGCCGATGTCGAGGTCGGCCTTGGTGCCGCCCAGCGACTGCGCGCTGAACACACCGGTGAGCAGCGCGCCGACGATGCCGCCGACGCCGTGCACACCGAACACGTCGGCGGTGTCATCAACCTTGAGCAGGCGCTTGAGGCCGGTGACGCCCCACACGCACACCACGCCGGTGACCAGGCCGATCACGATCGCACCCAGCGGACCCACGGTGCCGCACGCCGGGGTAATGCCGACCAGCCCGGCGACCGCGCCGGACGCCGCGCCCAGCGCGGACGGCTTGCCCTTGCTGACCGCTTCGACCAGGGTCCAGCCCAGCACCGCAGCGGCGGTGGCGAGGATGGTGTTGATGAAGGCCAGCGATGCCACGGTGTCGGCAGCAGCAGCCGAGCCGGCATTGAAGCCGAACCAGCCCACCCACAGCAGCATCGCGCCGATGTAGGTGAACGGCACGTTGTGCGGCTTCAGGGCGGTCTGGCCGTAGCCGATGCGCTTGCCGACGAAGTACGCGGCGACCAGGCCGGCCACGCCCGCGTTGATGTGCACCACGGTGCCACCGGCGAAGTCGATCGCGCCCATTGCGCCGAGGTAACCGCCGCCCCACACGATGTGGGCCATCGGGATGTAGCTCAGGGTGAACCACAGTGCCGAGAACAGCAGCACCGCCTTGAACTTGATGCGTTCGGCGAACGCACCGACGATCAGCGCGGTGGTGATGCCGGCGAAGGTGGACTGGAAGGCGACGAACAGGTAATCCGGCAGGCCCTTGATCGGGGTGTTACCCACCGAATCGGGCGCAAAGCCCTTCAGGAAGGCGAACTGGGTGAACGAGCCGAAGAAGGCGTTGCCTTCGCTGAACACCGCGCTGTAGCCATAGGCCACCCACAGGATCAGCACCAGCGAGAACACCACCAGGATCTGGCTGAGGACGGACAGTACGTTCTTGGAGCGGACCAGGCCGCCGTAGAACAGGGCCAGGCCAGGCACCACCATCAGCAGCACGAGCAGGGTGGAGGTGAGCATCCAGGCGACGTCGCCATGGTCGAAGGTGGGCGCTGCGGCAGCTTCCGCGGCGGCGGCCGGGGCCGCGGCTTCCGGGCCGGGCAGCGGTTCGACGGCAACAGCTTCCGATGGTGCGGGGCTGACCTGGGCCTGGGCATGCGCGGTGCCTGAGAAGGCACCCACCGCCAGCGCGCTGAACAGCATCAACAGGCACACCGCGTGGAACCGGGCTTGCCACCCGGTGAACAAGGAAGTCTTCATTGTGGGCTCCGAGTGGGGTTAGAGCGCGTCCGCGCCGATTTCGCCGGTGCGGATGCGGATGACCTGTTCAACGGCGGTGACGAAGATCTTGCCGTCGCCGATCTTGCCGGTGCCGGCCGCGTTCTGGATCGCTTCAACCACCGCGTCCAGGCGTTCGTCGGTGACCACGGTTTCGATCTTGATCTTGGGCAGGAAATCCACGACGTACTCGGCGCCGCGATACAACTCGGTGTGTCCCTTCTGGCGACCGAAGCCTTTTACTTCAGTCACGGTAATGCCCGACACGCCCGCATCGGAGAGGGCCTCGCGGACCTCGTCGAGCTTGAACGGCCGGATGATGGCGGAGATCAGTTTCATGCGCATGTCCCGATGGTGGATGGAACCGGCCTGCAGGGCAGGCCGATGTCAGGTCAACCGGCGGCCACTTGCACATGGCCACCGGTTGTTGCGCCGAACGCTGCATGGACCGCGATGACGCGGGAGGGAGGTGTGGCCCATGCTGCGCGTCCGGTCTCTCTTTTCCCCTGGTGGTGCGGCAGAAGCAGCCGACTAACAGTCGGCTCTACCGGGTGGTGCGTGCGGATTGTCGCGTGGTGCGTGCGGAATGCCGCGTGGTGCGTGTTGCCGCGTTTTGGCTCCCCAGCCATGGCGCGTTGGTGCAGAAGCGGTGGCGATGACGAAGGTGGGAGGGAAGTCCTTCGGCATCGCCACCTGTTGCTCAGTTGGCGTAGTACATCTGGTATTCGAGCGGGTGCGTGGCGGCGCGGAAGCGGGTCACTTCCTGCATCTTCAGCGCGATGTAGCCATCGATGAAGTCGTCGGTCATCACGCCGCCGGCCTTGAGGAACTCGCGGTCCTTGTCCAGCGCTTCCAGGGCCTGGTCCAGGCTGGAGCACACCTGCGGGATCAGCTTCTCTTCTTCCGGCGGCAGGTCGTACAGGTCCTTGTCGCTCGGTGCGCCCGGGTCGATCTGGTTCTTGATGCCGTCCAGGCCGGCCATCATCAGTACGGTGAAGGTCAGGTAGCCGGACTGGATCGGATCGGGGAAGCGCATTTCAATGCGGCGCGCCTTCGGGTTGGACACCCACGGAATGCGGCACGAGGCCGAGCGGTTGCGGGCCGAATAGGCCAGCATGACCGGGGCTTCGAAGCCCGGCACCAGGCGCTTGTAGCTGTTGGTACCGGAGTTGGCGAAGGCGTTGATGGCCTTGGCGTGCTTGAAGATGCCGCCGATGTACCACAGCGCCAGCTGGCTCAGGCCGCCGTAGCCGTCGCCGGAGAACAGGTTGGTGCCGCCCTTGGACAGCGACTGGTGCACGTGCATGCCGCTGCCGTTGTCGCCGACGATCGGCTTGGGCATGAAGGTGGCGGTCTTGCCATTGCGGTGGGCCACGTTCTTGATGACGTGCTTCATGCGCAGCAGTTCGTCGGCCTTCTGCACCAGGGTGCTGAACTTGGTGCCGATTTCGCACTGGCCGGCGGTGGCCACTTCGTGGTGCTGCACTTCGACTTCAATGCCGACCTGTTCCAGCGTCTTGCACATTTCAGCGCGCAGGTCGTGCAGCGAATCGGTCGGCGGGACCGGGAAGTAGCCGCCCTTGACGGCCGGACGGTAGCCGCTGTTGGCGCCGTCGAACTTGTCGCCGGTGCTCCAGGCGGCTTCTTCGGAGGAGATCTTGAAGAAGGTGTTGCCCATGTCGTTGGCGAACTGGACGGAGTCGAAGATGAAGAACTCCGGCTCCGGGCCGAAGAAGGCCTGCTCGGCAATGCCGGAGGACTTCAGGTAGGCCTCGGCGCGCTTGGCGATGCCGCGCGGGCAGCGGCCGTACGGCTGCATGGTGGCCGGGTCGAGGATGTCGCAGCTGATCACCAGGGTCGGGTGCTGGTAGAACGGGTCGACGTAGGCGCTGGCCGGGTCCGGCAGCAGGACCATGTCGGACTCATTGATGCCCTTCCAGCCGGCGATGGAGCTGCCGTCGAACATCTTGCCTTCTTCGAACAGGGACGGTTCCACGATGCTGACCGGGAAGGTGACGTGCTGTTCCACACCGCGCATGTCGACAAAACGCAGGTCGATGAACTCGATCTGGTTGTCCTTGATCAGCTTCTCAACATTTTCCACGGACATCGGTGAAACCTCAGATGGGTGATTGCCTGTGTGGATAGAGCAATCCCCGTGCCAACTTTTCGTGGCGCACAAGTGATTGATTTCACACGGCGTGCACCCGGATGGACGCTGAACGCGGCGCACCATTGCGGTGCAATGGCCGCACCATGCACACATTTGGTGCGGGTTGTGATGTTTTATGATTTCACCGCACCAGCCGGGCACGGCCCGGCTCTACCCCTTCATTTTTCGAGCAATTGCCCGCCGATGTCCGATCTGTTCTCCGCCCTGCTGTTGGGCATCCTTGAAGGCCTCACCGAATTCCTGCCGATTTCCAGCACCGGCCACCTGCTGATCGCCCAGCACTGGCTGGGCGCACGCTCGGACTTCTTCAACATCGTGATCCAGGCCGGTGCGATCCTGGCCATCACCCTGGTGTTCCGCCAGCGGTTGTGGACGCTGGCCACCGGCCTGCACGACCGCGCCAACCGCGATTACGTGCTCAAGCTGGGCACCGCGTTCCTGGTGACCGCGATCGTGGGCCTGCCGGTCCGGCTGGCCGGCTGGGAGCTGCCCGAAACGGTGACCCCGGTGGCGTGGGCGCTGATCATCGGCGGTATCTGGATGATCCTGGTGGAAGCGCGCACCGCGCGCCTGCCCGACCGCGACGAGGTGACCTGGAAGGTGGCGGTGCTGGTTGGCCTGGCGCAGGTGGTGGCGGGCGTGTTCCCGGGCACCTCGCGGTCGGCGGCGGCAATCTTCATCGCCATGCTGTTCGGCCTGAGCCGGCGCGCGGCCGCCACTGAATTCGTGTTCCTGGTGGGTATTCCCACCATGTTCGCCGCCAGTGGCTACGCATTCCTGGAACTGGCCAAGGACGGCAGGCTGGCCAGCGAGAACTGGGCCGACGTGGGCGTGGCCTTCGTTGCCGCCGTCATCACCGGCTTCGTCGTAGTGAAGTGGCTGCTGGGCTACATCAAGGCCCACCGCTTCACGGCGTTTGCGTTCTACCGGATCGCACTCGGTGCGGGCCTGCTGCTGTTCCTGCCTGCCGGGAACTGAACAGCGCCGCGCCGCCGCAACCCCACCCGGGGTGCTCCAGCGTTCTTCCCCGGGTTCCCAAGGAGATGTCCCATGAAAACCACCCGCAACCTGATGCTGATCCTGCCGCTGGCCCTGCTGGCTGCGTGCAGCAACCCCTCCAGCCAGGCCCCCTCCGGCCCCGGCCGCGACGACCTCGCCCCGGCCCCGACCGCCGCCGCCGACCAGAAGGCCGCCGTGCAGCTGGACGTGCAGCGCCTGCAGGGCAACCACTGGGTGCTCGACAGCGCCACCGACAGCGCCGGCAAGCGCATCGATGCGCTGTTCGCGCGCGCCGACAAGCCGGTCACGCTGGACTTCATCGATGGCCGCCTGGCCGTGAGCAATACCTGCAACCGCATGGGCGGCGGCTACACCCTGGCCGACGGCACGCTGACCGTTTCGCCGATGGCCTCGACCATGATGGCCTGCACCGACAAGGCGCTGATGGCGCTGGACCAGGCGGTGGGTTCGCGGCTGGAAGGCGCGCTGAAGACCGAGCTGGGCGGCGAAGGCCAGCTCACCCTGCGCACCGCCAGCGGTGACGTGCTGGTGTTCAGCCCGCAACCCACCGCCGAAACCCGCTTCGGCGGCCCGGGCGAGACGATCTTCATCGAGGTGGCCGCGCAGACCAAGCCGTGCCCGCACCCGATGATCCGCGACAAGCAGTGCCTGCAGACCCGTGAGATCCACTTCGACGACAAGGGGATCAAGCAGGGTACGCCGGGCGCGTTCGAGAACTTCTACGACGTGATCGAGGGCTATACCCATGAAGCCGGCACGCGCAACGTGCTGCGGGTGAAGCGCTTCAACGTGGCCAACCCGCCGGCCGATGCGTCGTCGAAGGCGTATGTGCTGGATATGGTCGTGGAGTCTGCGACCGAGAAGTGACCAGCATTGCGTGGGCCGGCCAACGGCCGGCGCTACCGATGCACTGTGCCGCCCGATGATCGATCGGGCGGCTTTTTTTACGCCAACGCCGGGTTGAGCGTGTACGTGCCGTGCAATGCGGCTTCGGCCAGCACGTGGCCGTGCATGGCCTTGTGCACGTCGGCAGCGGTGAACGGCGTGGGCAGCTCGAGCGTGGCCACGTCCAGCGCGAACAGGCGGAAGAAGTAACGGTGCACGCGCGCGTCGTTGAACGGCGGGTACGGGCCGTCGTAGCCCAGGTACTGGCCGGCCATGTCCGGGTTGCCGGCGAACCAGCCTGTGAAATCGTTCAGGCCCTGGCGCGCACCGGCCGGGCCGGCAGGCTGCGGCTTGCCCTTGGCGGTGAAGCCATCGCTGCAGCTGCCTTCGGCGATCTCGCGCAGGTCGGCCGGAATGTCGGCCATCGCCCAGTGGGTGAAGTCGGCACGTGGCTGGTCGACGGGCACGCTGCAGTCGCTGCGGCCCACCGTTTCCGGCACCGTGGGCACGTCCGGGTCGATGCACAACAGGGCAAACGAACGGGTGCCCTCGGGCACCTCGCTCCAGGCCAGCGGCGGGTTGCGGTTGGCGGCGAAGCCGTTGGCATCACCTGCGGCGAAGCTGCTGTCGATCGGCGCGCCGTTGCGCAGGCGGGTACTGGTGAGTTTCATCAGGGTCTCCTTACGCTTCGGTATAGCCAAGCCGCACCGCAACCGGGGTGAGCTGGGCGAACGCGGCAGACAGGACCTCGCTGTACTGGCGCCAGTGGCCGGCCGGGAAGCGCGCCGGGCCAAGGGTCTGCGCGGGCGGGAAATGCACGCCGAACAAGCGGCCCAGATGCTCGGCCATGGCGGCCGGGTCGTTGCCGATCTCGTCGACGCGCACCACCGCGTGCGGGTACAGGTCCTGCTCGTGCAGCGTTGCGATCTGGGCAAGTGCGCGCGCCAGCCACTCGGCCACTTCGTGCACCGAGTTCACCGCAAAAGGTGCCGGTGCGCCGTGTGCCAGCCACTCCAGCAGCATGTCACGCGGGTCGCGCAGCACCAGCAGCAGGCGGCCTTCGGGCAGCTGCGGGCGCAGCGCCCACAGCAGCGCGTTGTCCCACCAGAGCAGCCAGTCGATCACGTTGCCATCGGCCAGGCCGCGTTCGGGCAGGGCGGCGCGCCACTGCGCCACCAGCTGCTCCGGCGCCAGCTTGCCGGTGGAGAGGTCCTGCAGCGCGTGGTAGCTCTGGAACGCATCATTGGGCGGGTTGGGACTGAAGCGATCGCCACGCACCACCGGGCTGGCCGCCGCGATAGCGGCGACGACCCGCTCTACGCCCGAACCCGGCGCGCCCCATACGAACATGGGGCGACTGCCGGCGTCGGCGGCAACCTCGCCCAGCGCCGGCCAGCTCAACGGGGCCTTGGCCTGCGGCGGCAACGGCAAGCGCATGGAGGCTTCGTTGGCATGCAGGCTGGTCCAGGTGGCCAGCGCGGCGGCGTGCTGACCGGCACGGTCCTGCACCGCGCCCAGCCAGGCGCGCAGGCCCGGCTTGGCCTCGGCCGGAACCTGCTCGATCAGCTGCTCCACGTGCGCCACAGCCGCCGCCGGGTCACGCGCCAGCAGGGCCTCGACCACGCGCATTTCACCGCTGCTGCGGCCGGGCTCCAGCGCAATGATCCGACGCGCAATGGCTTCCGCGGCGGCGGCATCGCCGGCCATGTCGTGCAGGCGCAGGCGCGCTTCCAGCGCCGGCAGGTGATCCGGCACGGCCGCGATCCAGCGATCGGCCACGGCGGCGGCCTCGGCACTGCCGACCACTTCGATGGCCAGGCGGGCCATCCACAGGTTGTGTTCCTGCGGGTGCGTTTCCAGCGTGGCATCCAGGGTGTCGCGGGCCTGCTGCTCGCGGCCCAGGCGCTGCCAGGCCATCAGCAGCAGCTGCAGGGTCTGGCGGTCGGCCGGCCACTGTTCCAGCACCGGCAGCAGGTGTTCCAGCGCCTGCAGCGGCTGGCCCGACTGCAGGGCCAGCTCGCCGGCCAGGCGGCGCATCGCCGGGGTGTCGGTCTCGGGCTGGGCCAGCACCTGGCCCACGATGGCGGCGGCGTTTTCGGTATTGCCCTGGCGCAGGGCCAGCTGCACCAGCAGGCCCTGCAGCGAAGTGATGGCCGGGTTGATCTCCAGCACGCGGCGGAAGGCCTGTTCGGCAAACGCCAACAGATCCTTGCCCAGGTAGGCAAAGCCCAGCGCATAGAGGATACGTGCATCGTTGGGCAGCGCCTGGCTGGCGGCCGAGAGCAGCGCCAGCGCACGGTCGGCATCATTGCGGCGCAGCGCGATCATGCCCTGCAGCGCCACCACTTCGGCGTTGTCTTCCTCGACGCGCGCGGCGGTGCGGGTGATCCGCTCGGCCTCGTCCACATCGTTGCGCGACAACGCCAGGTGGGCCTGCATCAGGTAGGCCGACAGTTCGTTGGGATTGAGCTCTGCGGTGCGGTCCAGCGCGCTGTTGGCGGCGTCGAACTGGCGCAGCGCCAGCAGCAGGCCGGCGTGCTGCAGATGCAGTTCGGCGTTGTCCGGGGCCAGCTCCAGCCCACGCTGCAGGCTGGCCAGTGCTGCGTCGTGCTGGCCCTGCTGCTGCAGCGCCAGGGCCAGCCAGCGGTGCGCCTGCGGCTGCTCCGGCTCGGCCTGGATCCATTCGCGCGCCAGCTGCGCGGCTTCTTCCACTGCGTTGCGGCGCAGGGCTTGGAGAATAGTGTCTTGCATGACGGTCCGGCTTGGGGTCAAACCCCGATTGTAGAACACCGGCGCCGGCGCGCCGGGTCGTCCCTCAGCGCAGCGCTTCCAGGCTCAGCCGCTGGGCCACCCAGCGTTCGGAGAAGCCATCGCCGCGCCAGTTTTCCAGGAACCCGCAGTGGCCGCCCCATGGGGCGATTTCCAGCCGGGCATGGGCCGGCAGGCGCCAGCCGTGGAAGGTGGCGTAGGGAATCACCGGGTCGTCCTGGGCCATCAGGATGTCGGCCGGCACTTCCAGCCCCGACAGGCGGTCGCCGGCGATGGAATAGCCGTCGAAGTAAGCCTGCAGGGTGCCGAATTCGGTGTGGTGTTCCACCAGCCAGGCGGTCAGCGCGCGGATGTCCAGCTTCAGCACGCGGTCGTCCCAGTCGCTCAGCTCGGGGAACAGGTCGCGCTTGCGGCGCAGCGAGCCGGCCCATTTGCGGCGGAAGTACCAGTCATACATCGCCGGGCCGTTTTCGATGCTTTCCATGGTGATCGCCGGGTCCAGCACCGGGCAGACCGAGGCCACCCGCCGCAGCGGCACCCCGGCCGACGGCGCGCGCAGCGCCAGCCGCAGCACGAAGTTGCCGCCCAGCGAGTAGCCGGCCGCCACCAGCGGCAGCTGCGGCCAGCGCCGGGCAATGTCGCCGGCGGCCTGTACCACTTCGTCGATGCGGTTGGAGTGGAAGATGCCGGGGTTGAGGTGGTGGGTGTTGCCGTGGTCGCGGAAGTTCAGGCGCACCACGTCGTAGCCGGCCTCGAGCATGCGCGCGGCGGTCATGCGCATGTAGCTGGATTCGGAACTGCCTTCCCAGCCATGCAGCAGCAGCGCCATGCCGACCGGCTCACGGCCTTCGATGCGGCTGTGCCAGCCCTGCAGGCGCACGCCTTCGCCGCCATCCAGGATCAGCTCTTCGGTGAGCGCGCCGGTGGCGGCCAGCAGCACCAGGCCGCGCTGCATGCGCATGCGGCTGGAGCTGAGCATCGACTGCAGGTGCGGGTTGCGCAGCCAACGCGGCGGACAGTAGTCGGCAGCGGTCAGCATCGCGCTATTGGGCGTTCATGGCCGCCACGATGCGCGCACGCGAGGTTTCCGCGATGCGGCGACGGCCTTCCAGGTCATGGGTGCCAATGGGCGCGAGGAAGTGCACCTCGGCCCGCCGTGCCGGTTCCCCCAGCAGGCGAAGGAAGTTGGCGAAGAAGCTTTCGCGCTCGCCGAACGCGACCACGGTCTGCGCGTCGCCGCGCACGCCGTAGCGCAGCGCCACCGGCTGTACCGGCACCTGGGTTTCCACTGCGGCCTGGAAGATGCGGGCGTGGAACGGGCCCACTTCATGGCCACCGCGGGTGCGCCCTTCCGGGAACACGCCCACGGCCTTGCCTTGCTGCAGGCGCTCGACCATCAGCTGCATCACTCCGCCCAGCGATTCGGTGCTGCCACGCTGGTGGAAGATGGTCTGCCCGCGTGCGGCCAGCCAGCCGACCACCGGCCAACCGGCGATTTCGCGCTTGGCCACGAAGCCCATCATGCGCTGGCTGTGCAGCATGGAAATGTCCACCCAGCTGACGTGGTTGGCCACGAACAGCACCGCGCCCGGCAACGGCGTGCCGATGCGGTGCAGGCGGAAGCCGAAGATCCACATCAACCCGCCCGACCAGGCATTGACCAGCAGGTGCTCCAGCGTACGCCCGCCCACGCGCAGGTTGCCCCACGGCGGCAGCATGCCGACCAGGAGCAGCGGAAGGAACAGCAGCAGGTGGACCAGCAGCAGGGGAACGCGGTACAGGTAACGGCACACACGCGCCACGCCGCCACGCGAGGCCGAAGGGGGGGAAGTCATCCGCGAACGATACCCGAGCGCTGCGGGGTCTGCCAGCGTGGCGGGCCATCCGCCACAGCAGGTCAAGCCGGGCTCAGCCCGGGCGGACCGCCGGGACCACGGCCAGGGTCAGCCGCGAAGTGCAGACCAGCTTGCCGGCCTCGTCTTCGATGCGGATGTCCCACACGTGGGTGCTCCGGCCCACGTGCACGGCCCGCGCGGTACCGGTGACGGTGCCACCGCGCTGGGCGCGGATGTGGTTGGCGTTGATCTCCAGGCCCACGCAGACCTGTTCGCGGGTATCCACGCACAGGTTGCCGGCGCTGCTGCCCAGGGTTTCGGCCAGCACCACCGAGGCGCCCCCGTGCAGGATGCCGTAAGGCTGGCGGGTGCGCGCGTCGACCGGCATGGTGGCCTGGACCCAGTCGTCACCGGCGGCGGTAAAGACGATGCCAAGGTGTTCGATCAGGGTGTTGCGGCTGAGCGCGTTGAGCGCCTCGATCGAAACCGGCTCGCGGAATACCTGGGACATGCGCTGCTTCCTTGGAACGAAGAGTAATTACAGGATGGGCACCAGGCCGGCGCCGAACGCGGTGAGCATGCGCACCAGCAGCCACTTCGGGCCGACGTTGACCTCGGGGAAATCGCCCACGGCCACATAGCAGCGGTGGAAGTCCGGGTCCTGGCGGCGCAGCGGCTCCGGGCATTCCGGGCCGGGCTGGAATTCGTAATCGGTGGCGTAACGCCACGGCCAGAAATCGAGCACCGGCAGTGCTTCGGAGGCCTTGCCCACGCTGTAGTTCAGGCCCGACAGCACCGGCGGCTTGGTCCGCGGCGCCACCACCCAGGAGTTCTCCGGGTGGATGTCGCGCAGGATGCTCTGCGCCAGCGCTTCGGCAAACGCCGGGTCATCGATGATGACCGCGCCTTCGGTGTTGTAGTTCTCGCTACGCGGGTCGAAGTTGTGGGTGCCGATCACGCCGATGCGGCGGTCCACCACCAGCGATTTGGCGTGCAGGCCCATGCGCGCGCCGCTGCGGGTCACCGGCAGCGGCTTGTTCACCGCCTTGGTGCCCAGGAACGAGGGCCGGGTTTCGGCACGCAGCACGCGGCGCTCCACCACGCTGCCGTCGGTACGGCGGCGCGCGGCCGGGCCGGGGGTGGGCTGCGGGCGGTCGCCGGCGTCGTCGGTGGCTGGCACGGTGCCGGCGTCTTCCTGCGCCACGGGCGGTGCGGTGGCGCCCGCGGTGTCCGCCCTGCGCCGGTTGCTGCCGCTGCTGCGCGCGTTGCTGCCGGCCGCGCTGCCACCCAACAGGCTGCTGCGCCCGCTGTCGGTGCTGGGCGTGGTGCCCAGCGGGGCCGGCACCAGGTTGCGGTAGTCGACCGGCGCATCCAGCGGGAACGGCTTGAATTCGTAGATGTTGAAGCCCAGCTCGCGCATGTTGCGGCGCTTGTACTTATAGGACAGCGCGTAGACGATCGGGTTGTCGGTGGCGGCCAGGCTGTTGGTGGAGACCACGATGCGCGGCGGTTGTTCGCGCTTGCGCAGTGCCTCGAACAACTTGCGCGCCGGCTTGGACAGCACCAGGTACGGGGTCTGCAGCAGCACTTCGCTCTGCGCGCCGGCAATCAACGAATCCAGCTGCGGCTCAGTCACGTGCTGGCCGTTGGCCGGCTGGCTGGCACGCTCGCGGCGGTGCTTGCGCGGCAGGTCGGCCACATAGCGGACCGAGCGCACCGGCAGCGCGGTATCGACGAACATGCGCTGGATGTAGGCCGGGTCGATCGCCTCATCGATCACCTGTTCCACCCGCGCCGGGCGGCGGTAGTCGGCCGGCGGCATGGCCGGGGCGCCCTGCTTGAGCAGGGTATTGCCCACATCGTTCAGGCGCTCGGCCGGCACGCTGCGCTGGGCCCGCCAGAACGCATCGAAGTTGGCTGCCATGCCGCGCGCTTCGGGGCCGGCCAGCAGTACGTCGCGGTCGCGGAAGTTGTATTCGCTGTCCCAGTCGTAATAGTCGTCCTGGTAATTGCGCCCGCCCACCACGCCCAGCGCATCGTCGATCACCAGCAGCTTGTTGTGCATGCGCTGGTTGAAGCGGCGGAAACAGCAGATCACGCTGCCGGCGTAATCGGCGTAGTTCAGCCGCGCCTTGCCGAACGTCGGGTTGTAGACGCGTATTTCGAAATTCTGGTGGCTGCTGGCCAGCGCGGCCAGGATCTCCAGGTCGGAGATCGCCGAGAGCTGGTCGATCAGCACCCGCACCTTCACGCCGCGCCGGGCGGCGGCCAGCAGTTCGTCCAGCACCAGCCGGGCGCTGTCGTCCTTGTCGAAGATGTAGGTCTGCAGGTCGATGCTGCGGGTGGCGCTGCGGATCAGGTTGATGCGCGCCACCAGCGCGGTTTCGCCCTCGTCCAGGATGGTGGCGTAATGGCGAGGCGCCGCTTCGGTGGATTCGCTGAAGGCCTGCCCACCCAGGGCGCGCAACGGCGAATCGAGCGCACAGCGGTCGGGCTGGTCGCAATCCACCGCATGGGAACGCGCCTGCGCCGCAATGCCGGCCGCGCGCTCGCGCTGCGCGTTGGACAGCGACGCACAGCCGCTGCCCAGCAACAGGATTGCCAGCACGATCACCCGCAGCAGGGGATTCACGGTTTCAGCGCCTCGTTGAGACGCGCACGCAGGACGAAGGTCACTCGATCACTCAGGGCTAGCTGCCAGCTGTCCATTCCATACCGGCCACGCTGGACGGTACCGCGGCTGACCACATCGCAATCATACCCGGCCCGGGGGCAGGACGCCGCTTCAACCTGCAGGGTCTCGGGGTGGGATACCCCGCGCAGGATCAGCCGGCCATGGATGCCGCCGCCCTTTTCGACCAGCTGCGGGTCGTAGGGCACCGAATCGAACTCGACCACCGGGTAGCGCCCGGCGTCGAAGAACTCCTCGCCCCGCATCCAGCCGGTGTAGCGGTCCTTCCCGGGAATCTCCACGTAGCCGGTGAACATGCGCAGGTGGACCTGGTGGCGGCCATCGGCCAGCACGTCGATGCGGCCTTCAAAGCGCGGGAACACCCCTTCGATACGCTGGCCCAGCCGGGTACGGATCTCGAAGCCCAGGCGCGAGCGCGCCGTATCCAGCTCCATCACGTGCCTGGGTGCGGCCTGGGCCGGGGGCAGGGCCGTCACCGGGGGTTCGGCACGCGCCGCCCCCGCCGCCAGCCCGAGCAGACAGCACAACAGGGTTCGTACTGCTGTCACGGCTTACGGCCACCAGAACTGGGTCAGCCTGGCCGCACCGGGTTCGATGGCACCCTCGAAGGTAAGGACCGCGATACCGCCGGGCGGCATGCCACGGTAGTCGCTGCTGGTTCCATCGGTCAGGAACGGAACGAACTGCTCCAGCCCCGGGTTGTGGCCCACGACCAGCAGCCGTTCCACATCGGCACGGTCACTTACCAAGCCGAACAGTGCACCGGGGGTCGCCTCATACACGCCGTCTTCCAGCTTCTGTTCGGCATACCCGGTGATGCCCAGCACGGCTTCCAGCGTTTCGCGGGTACGCCGCGCCGGTGAACACAGCACGCAGTCGGGCAGCAGCTTGTTTTCTTTCAGCCACTTGCCGGCGGCTTCGGCTTCGGCCAAGCCAACCGACGACAACGGCCGGTCAAGGTCGGCCTGACCGGTACCCGCAGGTTCGGCATGGGCGTGGCGCAGCAGGATCAGTTCTCGCATAAGGCTCTCTTCTGGCTCAGGCAATCTTCAACCACTTCAACAGTGGCTCCCAGTCACTCTGGTGCTCGCGCACCTGCGCGGAGCGGTAATCGAACATGCTTCGGCCCAGGCCGGTCATGACCACGTAGGCTTGTGTATCGCGCAGCTTGGCAACGACCGGGTACGGCCACTCCTCCAGCATCTGCTCGGCCTGGCGGGAGGTCTGGGTCCACGGTTTGGTGCGGTTGAGCACCAACCCCACCGGCAGCTTGCGCTTGTGCACGCGCGGCACCTTGGACAGGGTGTTCAGGAAGCCGACGATGGCTTCGATGTCCAGCGCCGAGGGCAGCACCGGCACCACCACCGCGTCGGCCACGTCCAGGAAGGCGTCCAGCTCACCGGCCCGGGCGCCGGCGGGGGCATCGATGACCAACACCTCGGTATCGTCAGGTACGTGTTTGAGCGGGTGCTTGCCGCTGGCATCAATGGGCAGCACCGCGCTTTCCAGCCCGGCACGGCGTTCTGCCCAGCGGGTGCTGGAGCCTTGCGGGTCGGCGTCGGCCAGTACGGTCCGTTTGCCGGCCAGGGCGGCCTGCGCCGCCAGGTGGGTGGCAATGGTGGATTTACCCACCCCACCCTTGGAACCGGCTACCAGGATCGTCTTCATGCCAGCCTTGCTTCCGGGGAACGTGACCCGAGCGTACACCGCCCTCCGTGATGGAGATAGTCGCGCGGCTGAACCTCCTGCATCCCGCGCCGCTTTGCTATCGTGCGCGATCCAATGGACTGCATGCCGGCATGAGCGAGTTACAGGACCTCAGCGCGTTGATCCGCGCCAATACCCCGCTGATCGTGATCGAGACCCAGGACGAGGGTCGTGTGGTGGAGCTGTTCCGGCAGACCCTGATGCATGTCTGGCGGGCCCTGCACCGCTGGTCCATCACCGAAGGGCTGCGCCGGATCGACATGGACCGCGAGGACGACGCGGTCGGCCCGCCCGATGCCAGTTCGGCCCTGCAGATGATCCGCCAGGCCGACCAGCGCGGCATCTACCTGCTTCTCGATTTCCACCCCTACCTGGGCTATGCCAGCCACCAGCGCGCGCTGCGCGACCTGATCCAGCGCCGCCACTGCGAGGCCCACGTACTGGTGCTGATCGGCGCCAAGGTGGAGCTGCCGGCCGAGCTGGAGGCGCTGGCCACCCGCTTCAACCCGCGCCTGCCCGACCCCAACGCGCTGCTCAAGATGCTGCGCGAGGAAGTGGCCGCCTATGCGCGAGAGAACGGCGGCCGCCGGGTCGAAGTGGACAACGATGCGGTCAAGAAGATCCTGCACAACCTGCGTGGGCTGAGCCTGGTGGATGCACGGCGGATCGCCCGCCAGCTGATCTTCGCCGACGGTGCGATCAGCCAGGACGACCTGCCGCAGCTGGCGAAGCTGAAGTTCGAGCTGCTCAACCGCGCCGGGCACCTGCATTACGAATACGACACCACCCGCTTCGCCGACGTGGCCGGGGCCAACCGGCTCAAGCGCTGGGTCAACCAGCGTCGCCCGGTGTTCCTGGGCGGCCAGGGCCCGGCCGGGCTGGACCCGCCCAAGGGCATGCTGCTGCTGGGCGTGCAGGGCTGCGGCAAATCGATGCTGGCCAAAGCCACCGCCGCCGGCTTCGGGGTGCCGCTGCTGCGCCTGGACTTCGGCAGCCTGTACGACAAGTTCCACGGCGAAACCGAGAAGAACCTGCGCGAGGCGCTGGCCTCGGCCGAGCAGCTGGCGCCGTGCGTGCTGTGGATCGACGAGATCGAGAAGGGCCTGGCCAGTGGTGGCGAGGACGGCGGCGTGTCCCGGCGCGTGCTGGGTCACCTGCTGACCTGGCTGGCCGAGCGCAAGAGCCAGGTGTTCATCGTGGCCACCGCCAACCAGGTGCATGAACTGCCGCCGGAGCTGCTGCGCAAAGGCCGCTTCGACGAGATCTTCTTCGTCGACCTGCCCGATGCCAACACCCGGGTGGAGCTGCTGCGGCTGCACCTGGGCCGGCGCACGCTCAATGCCGACGATTTCGCGCTGCCGGCGCTGGCGGCGGCCAGCGATGGTTTCTCTGGAGCGGAAATCGAACAGGCCGTGGTGGCCGGGCTGTACGCGGCACATGCCGAACAACGTGCGCTGGACACCGAGCTGCTGATGACCGAGATCCGCGGCAGCCGCCCGCTGTCGGTGCTGATGGCCGAACAGGTCAACGGCCTGCGCGACTGGGCACGCGGGCGTACCGTCAGCGCGGACGAATAGACCACGCTCCAGCACGGTGCGGCGACCGGCTTCGAGCAGGGTCGAAGCCGGCTAACCTGCGGGTGTTACGGCCAAGCCGGCGGCTGCGCCGCCCAGGCCTGCTGCACTTCGGCCAAGGTGGCACGTTCACTGTCACGCCAGCCCGGCAGTGCCTGCGCGTAGCCGTCGCTGGTGCTCCAACGCTGCGGCTCGGTGCGCACGGCGGCGGCGTACCACTTCACCGCTTCGTCCTTGCGACCCAGCGTCCACAACGCCAGCGCGTAGGTCTGCGGCACCCACGATGCGTTGCCGCGCAGACCCTGCTGGGCGCTGTGCCACTGCACCAGGGCCGCCTCGGCGTCACCCTGGCGGAACAGATCCCAGCCATGGTTCCAGCGCACCATGCGGCCCGGCACCGAGGTACCCGGCGCATTCTTTTCCGCATCGGCGTACAGCTCGCGGCCCAGCTCCGGGCGGCCCTGTGCATAGGCCACGCTGGCCAGCTGCACGGTGGCTTCCAGCGCCTTGCGGCCACGTTCGCGTTGTTTCATCAGCTGGTCGACGACATCGCTGCTGTCGGCCGGCACGACCACGGGCGTGACCGCAGCCACGTCGTCATCGAAGTAGAACTCCTGCAATGCCGGCAACGATTGCGCTGCCGCCCCGAACACATTCATCCCCGCCGCCAGCACCATGCCGGTCAGCATCTTTCTTGCCACTGCCATACAAACTCCCCCAGGTTGTCACAACAACCTCCCTCCCCGATCCTAACCGCAGCTCGCCCGCGGTGCGAGTCCCGAAGGCCAGAAAATGCCCGGCTGATACAATTCCGCCCTTTCCGGCCGCCCTCGCGGTGGCCGTGCCAGCCGTCAGCACGGGCCAGCCATGACCAGTACCGCCGAACTCACCTCGCCTTCGTCCGCCAACCTGCCTGCCGGGCCGCTGGACGACAGCTACACGCTGGACCACAAGTACACCCGTACCGATGGCCGCATTTACCTGAGCGGGGTGCAGGCGCTGGTACGCCTGCCGCTGATGCAGCGGCTGCGCGACCAGGCCGCCGGGCTGGACACCGCCGGCTTCATCAGCGGCTACCGCGGCAGCCCGTTGGGCGGCTTCGACCTGGAACTGTGGCGCGCCCGCCAGCACCTGGAGGCGGCGAAGGTGAAGTTCACCCCCGGCCTCAACGAGGATCTGGGCGCGACCATGGTCTGGGGCACCCAGCAGACCAACCTGTTCCCCGGGGCCAGGGTCCAGGGCGTGTACGGCATGTGGTACGGCAAGGGCCCCGGCGTGGACCGCTGCGGCGATGTGTTCAAGCACGCCAATGCGGCGGGTACGTCCGTGCACGGTGGCGTGCTGGCGCTGGCCGCCGACGACCACGCCTGCCGCAGCTCCACCCTGCCCCACGGCAGCGAAGATGAATTCGTCAGCGCGATGATGCCGGTGCTCAACCCGGCCGGCGTGCAGGACATCCTGGACATGGGCCTGCTCGGCTGGGCCATGAGCCGTTACACCGGGCGCTGGATCGGCTTCAAGACCATCGCCGAGACGGTGGAATCGTCCGCGTCGGTGCAGGTGGACCCGTTCGCGCGCCGGATCGTGCTGCCGGAAGACTTCGAAATGCCCGCCGGCGGGCTCAACATCCGCTGGCCGGACCCGCCGCTGGACCAGGAAATGCGCCTGCACCGCTATGCGGTCAAGGCCGCCCAGGCGTTCGCGCGGGCCAATGGCATCGACCGGGTGGTGATGGATTCGCCGCGTGCGCGGCTGGGTATCGTCACCACCGGCAAGAGCTACCTGGACGTGCTGCAGGCGCTGGAGTACCTGGGCCTGGACGAGCGCGCCTGCGCCGACATCGGCATTCGCGTGTACAAGGTCGGCATGACCTGGCCGCTGGAACCGGAAGGCATCGCGCGCTTCGCCCAGGGGCTGGAAGACATCGTGGTGGTGGAGGAGAAGCGGGCCTTCATCGAGCGCCAGATGAAGGAGCAGTTCTACAACTGGCCGGCCAGCTGGGGCCAGCGCCCGTCCATCGTCGGCAAGTACGACGAAGCCGGCCAGTGGATCCTGCCGTCCACCAACGAACTCACCCCGGCCACCATTGCCGGCGTGATCGGCCGCCGCATTCAGCGCTTCTTCACCAATGACTCCATTGAACAGCGCCTGCGCTGGATGGATGCCAAGGAGGCCGAACTGGCACTGCCGCGTGCCAGCTTCCCGCGCGTGCCGCATTACTGCTCGGGCTGCCCGCACAACACCTCCACCCGCGTGCCGGAAGGCTCGCGTGCGCTGGGCGGGATCGGGTGCCATTACATGGTCACCTGGATGGACCGCAGCACCGACACCTTCACCCACATGGGCGGGGAAGGCGTCACCTGGGCCGGCCAGGCCGCGTTCACCGATACCGAACACGTGTTCCAGAACCTGGGCGATGGCACCTATTTTCACAGTGGCTCGCTGGCGATCCGCCAGGCGATTGCCGCCGGGGTCAACATCACCTACAAGATCCTCTACAACGACGCGGTGGCCATGACCGGCGGCCAGCCGGTGGACGGCACCCTGACCGTGCCGCAGATCGCCCACCAGATGCGCGCCGAAGGCGTGCAGACGATCGTGCTGGTGAGCGATGAGATCGGCAAGTGGAACAAGCGCGAGCTGTTCCCCGAGGGCGTGGAATTCCATGACCGCGCCGAGCTGGATGCGGTGCAGAAGCAGCTGCGCGAGGTGAAGGGCACCAGCATCCTGATCTACGAACAGACCTGCGCCACCGAGAAGCGCCGCCGGCGCAAGCGCGGCAAGCTGGTGGACCCGCCCAAGCGCGTGGTGGTCAATTCGCTGGTGTGCGAGGGCTGCGGCGACTGCGGCCAGAAGAGCTTCTGCGTGTCGGTGCTGCCGAAGGAAACCGAATTCGGGCGCAAGCGCGATATCGATCAGTCCAACTGCAACAAGGACTATTCCTGCACCACCGGTTTCTGCCCCAGCTTCGTCACCGTGCACGGCGGCACGCTGCGCAAGGGCTCGCGTAGCGAGCGCAGCAGCCTGCTCGACAACCTGCCCGCGCCGACCTTCCGCACCACGCTCGAGCAGCCCTGGAACATCCTGATCACCGGCGTGGGTGGCACCGGCGTGGTGACCATTGGCGCGCTGCTGGGCATGGCCGGGCACCTGGAAGGCAAGGGTGCCAGCGTGCTCGACCAGACCGGACTGGCCCAGAAGGGTGGCGCGGTCACCACCCATATCCGCATCGCCAAGCGTCCGGAAGACATCCATGCGGTGCGCATCGCCGCCGGCGAAGCCGACCTGGTGGTGGGCTGCGACATGGTGGTGGTCAACGACTACTGGGCGCTGTCGAAGGTGCGCGCCGAGCGCTCGCAGGTGGTGCTCAACACCTATGAAGCCATGCCGGGCACCTTCACCACCCGCCCGGACATGCAGTTCCCGGCGGCCGACATCATTGCCGGCATCCGCGTGGCGCTGGGCGGCCGCGACCCGCTGCTGCTGGATGCCACCCAGCTGGCCACCGCGCTGCTGGGCGATGCGATTGCCTCCAACCTGTTCATCCTGGGCTACGCCTGGCAGCAGGGGCTGGTGCCGATCTCGTTCGAGGCGCTGATGCGCGCGGTCGAGCTCAATGGCGCAGCGGTGGCGATGAACCAGCAGGCATTCGCGTGGGGCCGGCTGGCCGCCGTGGATCCGCAGGCGGTGCAGCAGGCCGCCGGTCTGGTCCGCAACGGCCATACCGATGCCGAGCGCACCCCGGGCCCGCTGCACGACCTGCCGCCGGGCGAGTGGGAAGGCAACGAATGGGGCGCCACCGCGGCACCGCGCGAGACCGGCGACGAGCGCGAACTGCGCGGCCTGCCCGGGCATGGCGGCGGCAGCGACGTGGCATTCCTGCCGCTGGATGACGAGCGCCTGTCGCGTTCGCTGGATGAGCTGGTGGAACGCCGCGTGCGCTTCCTCACCGAGTACCAGGACGCGGCCTATGCCGCGCGCTACCGCACGCTGGTCGACCGCGTGCGCACGGCGGAGTGGGACAAGGCCGGCAGCACCGCGCTGACCGAAACCGTGGCGCGTTACTACTTCAAGCTCATGGCCTACAAGGACGAGTACGAAGTGGCGCGCCTATACACCAGCGGCGAATTCCAGCGCCGCCTGCAGCAGCAGTTCGAGGGCGATTTCCAGGTGCACTTCCACCTGGCCCCGCCGCTGTTCGCGAAGAAGGACGAACAGGGCCGCCTGATCAAGCAGGAATACGGGCCGTGGATGCTCAAGGCGTTCGGGCTGCTGGCCAAGCTTAAGTTCCTGCGCGGTGGCACGTTCGACATCTTCGGCCGCACCGAAGAGCGCCGGGGCGAGCGCCAGCTGATTGCCGATTACGAACAGACCGTGGCACTGCTGCTGGAAGGGTTGAGCGATGACCGCGTTGCGTTGGCGGTCGAGATTGCCAGCATTCCGGAACATATCCGCGGCTATGGGCATGTAAAGGAAGCGCACCTGCACAAGGCCAAGGCGCGTGAAGCGGTGCTGCTGGCGCAGTGGCGCAACCCGAAGGCACTGCATATCGTGCAGGTGGCGTAATCGCTGACCCTGCGTATCAGGGCGATGCGTTTTCGAACGCACCGCCCTGACACCCGGAACGCACGCGCACCCCCAGGGTAGAGCGGACCGTTGGTCCGCTGCGCGCGAAGCGCGCTGTCGCCCGCATTCGCAGCTTCCGGCATCCCGCGAAAGGCAGCGGACCAACGGTCCGCTCTACCGTCCGCCGCCGCTGTGTCGCACGGGTCCGGCACACCGAAAGTGTGCCACTCATTCCACGTTGCACCACGGCGACGCAATGCCGCTCCTGTCACGGCCCACACTGAGGCTACACTTGCATCACGCCTGCCAGGTGACCCGCCGACGCTGCACAAGCGCAAGCCGCACGCCCTGTTGCGGGAAACACCGATGCCCTAAGGGCGCAAAGACAAGGAAGCTGACATGCCGAAGATGCCCCTGCAGGTCGCCGCTGTCGCAAGCCTCGCGCTGGCTGCTTGTGCAACGCCCGGGGCGGCAACGTCCCAGCCCACGGAGATTCAGGAGAGCAAGCCAATGCAAGGTGCACGCTATACCTACCCCGACCCTCCGGTCGTGACCAGCGGTGAGCTGGTGTCCGAGGGCGATCCTGCCATCTCGGCGAAGATGAACTACAAGCCGGTGGAATGGCCGTTGCGCTTTGAGAAGCATAGCTTCGGCCCGCGCTGCTACGACACGCTTGAATGCCATGTGATCTACGACAACTTCAAATTTGGCGGGGATAAGCCTACGAGGTCATCAGCGTCCTATGGCCCAGATTACCTCAAGGGTTGGAACGGCAGCTACGGCGCGGTTCCCAACTTTCCGTCTGCCGCCAAGGTGATCTGGCGTTCGAAGGATGGCACCTTGCACGAGGCCGAGATTGATATCGGGGAAATCTTCAAGGATCAACTGATGCGCCATTTCGTACCTCGTGAGGAAGCCGCTGATCTTCCTAATGGAAAGAACGAAAGCCCGCCGTCAATCCTCCTGGAGGTGAACGATCGCGTGATTCGCGTTTACATGGTGGCGTCAGTGCCAACGAAGCACCTTCAGACGCCCGGCAATCGATACAGCACCTCGCGCCGCGATCTTGTATTGGTAAAGACGTATACCTATTGAGCAAATGGAGTGTTGCCGTGGGCAAAGTTAATTCCAGCGCAGGTAGTCGTCCTGCGACCGCAGATGACTTCCGGATGCAGCAGGATGTCCGGCAGCAGTTGCAACAGCTTTCAGTCCCTGTTCTCCAGCGCAATGCCACTGCAAATGAGTACTTGTTCTTCGCGTTCCTGGATGGAACGGGTCAAGACCTGAACAACCCGAGGCTTGGCCCAGCTACCACTGTCGGAACGCTGTATGAGCAAGCGCTGGCTAAAGCGGACGAGCCAGACAGCCGCATAGGTGCACACTACTCAAGAGGCATCGGAACCCAGTCGAGGACGATGGCACGTACATGGGACGGTATGCTTGCATACACTTGGGAAGATGGAATCAAGGACGCGTATCGCGACTTGGCAATTCAGGCAAGTGCCTGGGTCAACAATGATCCTCAAGCCGAAATCCGCGTTGTCGGCATCGGCTACAGCCGTGGCGCGGTGCAGACGGCCGGCCTGCTCCGGTTGATTGATGAGTACGGCATCGTTCCTGAAGAAGGCCTTGGGTTTGGCCATGACAGGAACGGCAACATCAGCGTCATCAGCCGGTTACCACCGCTGGTGCCGCCAGGCCAAGCCGCACAGGCCACCCTGCTGCTGGATCCAGTGGCGACCAACATGCCCGCCAACTTCGACGCGCGCCTTCCACCGAGCGTGATCTCGCGCGTGGCGATCATGGCCGCCCATGAGCAGCGCGAGCTGTTTCCGCACCAGGCCATCAACGATCCCGGGATGACGCCGGATGGGCGTGCGATCAACGTCGCCGCGCCAGGTGGCCATTCCAACGTGGGCGGCGGGAACCGTGATGCTGGCCTGGAGATCCTGACCGGCAACGCCGCCATCGACTATCTGAACACGTTGCGCGACCAGCCACTGTTCGAGAAGCGCGCCGTGCCGATGGACCTGGATACGATGACGCTGTACCAGGCCGGCGGCGCGACCGCGCTGTATGGCTTGAAGATCGACCGCGACGGCGAGCGCAATCTGCGTGATGCACTGGCCAACTGCAAGATCGTCGATCCGTGCAACGACTCCGAGCCGATTGACCAGGCGCTGGCGGCGCGGTTCGAGCACCGCTCCATCCAGCCCGATCCGGCGGAACAGGCGCAGCTGCAGGCCCTGGTGGAGCTGGCCGCGCAGCGCGATCAGCGGAAGGCGCCGGACGCCCCCGGTCACGTGGACAATCCCACGCTGGCCCGCATCCGGGAAGGCGTGCAGGCCGCCGAGGACAAGGGGGAGGTCAGCTTCGCTAACGGGCTGGAACGCGAACAGTTCTGCCGCTCGGCGCTGGCCTGCGCGATGGACAACCGGGAGACGCGCCAGGCGCTGTATCCCGGCAGCAACGACGGCCCGCTGCAGGGGAGCGAGATCTCCCGCGTCGATGAGGTTGTGTTCGGATCGAAGGGCTACGCCTTCCTTGTCCAGCATGGCAGCGGACCGCATGACCAGCAGCGGGTGCCGTTTGATATCGAACTGGCCAAGGAGACGCCGGTAGCGGTGTCGGACCAGAAAGTGGAGGCTGCCGCCCGCGAGATCGAGCAGCAGCAGGCGTTCCAGTTGCAGCACGCCGCCCCACAGCAGGCGCCAGAGCCGGCGCTGGGCGGGTTTGCACGGTAACTATCGTAAGGACACGCCATGCGTGTCCAGGTGGCGGGCCGCGCGACTCACCGCCGCCAGACACGCAGCCGGTTGTTGGCCGGCATCGCCACATCGTCAACCAGCCGCAAGCCCTGCGCTGCGGCCAGCGCATCCACCGCCTCGGCATCCCGGATGCCCGATTCCGGGTCCCGCGCCTTCAGCCACCCATCGAACTGTCGGTTGCTGTCGCTGCTGTAGTTGCCGTTGTAATTGAATGGGCCATACACGCACAGCAGCGCATCGTCGGCCATCACCGCCGGCAGCCCGGCGAAGAGTGCCTGCACGTGCGGCCAGCTCATGATGTGCAGGGTGTTGGCGCTGAACACCGCATCGAAGCCCAGCGGGGACGCCGGCAGTGGGGCCAGGCCCGGCACCGGCGCAAGTACCGCCTGCAGCGGCCACGGCGCCGGTGCGTTGGGCAGCCCCGCCGCGGCCAGGCGCTCGGCGATACCCGGCAGGTAGTCCGGATGGTCGCTGGCCTGCCACTGCAGGTGCGGCAGCTGGGCGGCGAAGTATTCGGCATGCTGGCCGGTGCCGCTGCCGATCTCCAGCACGCGCTGGCGGTCCTGCAGCAGGCGGCGCAGTACCGCCAGGATCGGGTCGCGGTTGCGCTCGCAGGCCTCGGACCAGCGTTGTTGGCTCATGACGTTCGGAAATGTCGGATCAGCGCACATCCAACCATGACCGCAGTCACTTGTGCCAGCACCGGGTCGCAAACGACAGTCGAAGGCTGATCGTTCCCGGGGAATCGAACGCTGTGCAACGCCGTGAGTTTTTGACGCTGTCTGGCATGGGCCTGGCGGGCCTGATGGTGCCGCACGCCCGCCTGATCGCCGCCGAGCAGCTGCTCGAGCCGGCCAACGCGGTCCGCAACAAGGCGCTCGCCGAGGCCGCACTGGCTGCCGCCAAACGGGCCGGGGCCAGCTACTGCGACGTCCGCATCGGCCGCTACCTCAACCAGGCGGTGATCACCCGCGAGGCGCGGGTGCAGAACGTCACCAACAGCGAGTCCTCCGGAATTGGCATCCGGGTCATCGTCAATGGGGCGTGGGGCTTCGCCGCCACCCACCAGCAGACCCCGGCCGCGATCCTGGCCACGGTGGAGCAGGCCGCCGCCATCGCCCGTGCCAACGCCACCATCCAGACCCGCCCGGTACAGCTGGCGCCGGTCAAGGGGGTGGGCGATGTGAGCTGGAAGACGCCGATCCGCAAGAACGCCATGGCGGTGCCGATCAAGGAGAAGGTCGACCTGCTGCTGAGCCTGAATGCGGCCGCGACCAACGCCGGCGCCGACTTCATCAACTCCACCCTGTTCCTGGTCAACGAGCAGAAGTACTTCGCCTCCAGCGATGGCTCGTTCATCGACCAGGACGTGCACCGCATCTGGCTGCCGTTCACCGCCACCGCCATCGACAAGGGCACCGGCAAGTTCCGTACCCGCGCCGGGCTGTCTTCGCCGATGGGCATGGGCTATGAATTCCTGGATGGCGACGCCAGCGGCAAGATCCAGCTGCCCGGCGGGATCACCGCCTACCGTGACTCGTACGATCCGGTGGAGGATGCCATCGCCGCCGCCCGCCACGCCCGCGAGAAGCTCAAGGCACCGTCGGTCAAGCCGGGCAAGTACGACCTGGTACTGGACCCGTCCAACCTGTTCCTGACCATCCACGAGAACGTCGGCCACCCGCTGGAACTGGACCGCGTGCTCGGCTACGAGGCCAACTACGCCGGCACCAGCTTCGCCACGCTGGACAAGCGCGACGCCGGCTACCGCTGGGGCAGCGAGCGGGTCAACTTCTTTGCCGACAAGACCGCCCCGGGCAGCCTGGGTGCGGTGGGCTACGACGACGAAGGGGTCAAGACCAAGCGCTGGGACCTGGTCAAGGACGGCATCCTCGTCAACTACCAGGCCACCCGCGATGAAGTGCACCTGCTGGGCGAAACCGAATCGCACGGCTGCAGCTACGCCGATTCCTGGTCCAGCGTGCAGTTCCAGCGCATGGCCAACGTGTCGCTGGCACCGGGCAAGACCCCGCTGAGCGTGGCCGACATGATCAAGGACGTGGAGAACGGCATCTACATCCACGGCCGCGGCTCGTATTCCATCGACCAGCAACGCTTCAACGCGCAGTTCGGCGGGCAGCTGTACTTCCAGATCAAGAACGGGCAGATCGCCGGCATGGTCGAAGACGCCGCTTACCAGATCCGCACGCCGGAGTTCTGGAACGCCTGCAGCGCGATCTGCGACGAGCGCGATTTCCGCTTCGGCGGTTCGTTCTTCGATGGCAAGGGCCAGCCCGGCCAGGTCTCGGCGGTGTCGCATGGCTCGGCGACCACGCGTTTCGACGGCATCAACATCATCAACACCGCACGCAGCCTGGGCTGAGCCGCCCGGCCACCGTGCCAAACGTCACTACCGTTGGACCGCCGCGCCCGCAAGAATCGATGCACCGCTGTACCGCTGATCCCGCCTTGTTCCTGCCACCCCCACACCGACGTGGAGAGCTGCCTTGCAAAGACGTGACTTCCTTGCCCTGACCGGGCTTACTGCTGGCGGCCTGATCGTGCCGGCGTTCTTCGGCAAGGTGATTGCCGCCGAGCAGCTGCACAGCACCCTGGACCCGGCGCTGAAGAAGCGCTTGGCCGACGCCGCGCTGGCCGCCGCCCGCCAGGGCGGCGCCACCTACTCCGATGTGCGTATCGGCCGCTACCTGCGCCAGTTCGTGATCACCCGCGAAGACAAGGTGCAGAACGTGGTGAACACCGAGTCCACCGGTGTGGGCATCCGCGTGATCGTCAATGGTGCCTGGGGCTTTGCCGCCACCAACCAGCTCAATCCCACCGACGTGGCGCGTGCCGCCCAGCAGGCGGTGGCCATCGCCAAGGCCAATGCCGGCGTGCAGACCGCCAAGGTGCAGCTGGCCGCTGCGCCGGGTGTGGGCGAGGTGAGCTGGAAGACGCCGATCCGCAAGAACGCGATGGAAGTGCCGATCAAGGAGAAGGTCGACCTGCTGCTGGACGTCAACGCCGCCGCGATGGGTGCCGGCGCCAGCTTCGTCAATTCGATGCTGTTCCTGGTCAACGAGCAGAAGTACTTCGCGTCCACCGATGGCTCCTACATCGACCAGGACGTGCACCGCATCTGGGCGCCGATGACGGTCACCGCCATCGACAAGGCCAGTGGCAAGTTCCGCACCCGCGAAGGGCTGTCCGCGCCGATGGGCATGGGCTACGAATACCTCGATGGCGCCGCGAGCGGCAAGGTGCTCACGCCGAACGGCGTGGTCAACTACGGCTCGTCGTACGACATGAAGGAAGACGCCATCGCGGCGGCCAAGCAGGCGCAGGAGAAGCTGAAGGCGCCGTCGGTCAAGCCGGGCAAGTACGACCTGGTACTTGACCCCTCGCACACCTGGCTGACCATCCACGAATCGGTCGGCCACCCGCTGGAACTGGACCGCGTGCTGGGCTACGAGGCCAACTACGCCGGCACCAGCTTCGCCACCCTGGACAAGCGCGAGCAGCACTTCCAGTACGGCAGCGACCTGGTCAACATCTTCGCCGACAAGACCCAGCCGGGCAGCCTGGGCGCGGTCGCCTACGACGATGAAGGCGTCAAGACCAAGCGCTGGGACCTGATCAGCAACGGCAAGCTGGTCGATTACCAGACCATCCGCGACCAGGCCCACATCCTGGGCAAGACCGAATCGGACGGCTGCTGCTATGCCGATTCCTGGTCCAGCGTGCAGTTCCAGCGCATGGCCAACGTGTCGATGGCGCCGGGCAAGACCCCGCTGAGCGTGAGCGACCTGGTCAAGGACGTCGAGAACGGCATCTACATCATCGGCGACGGTTCGTTCTCCATCGACCAGCAGCGCTACAACGCCCAGTTCGGCGGCCAGCTGTTCTATGAAATCAAGAACGGCCAGATCACCCGCATGCTCGAAGACGTGGCCTACCAGATCCGCACCCCGGAGTTCTGGAACGCCTGCAGCGCCGTGGCCGACGAACGCGATTACCGCCTGGGCGGTTCGTTCTTCGACGGCAAGGGCCAGCCGGGCCAGGTTTCGGCGGTCTCGCACGGTTCGTCCACCGCGCGCTTCAACGGCATCAACGTCATCAACACCGCGCGCAGCCTCGGCTGACCGGTCAGGAGCCCTTATTCCATGAGTATCTTCACCGAAGCCCAGGCCAAGGCCATCCTCGACAAGGTCATCGCGCTGTCCAAGGCCGATGAGACCACCGCGGTGCTGGCCGGCTCGATCAACGGCAACATCCGTTTCGCGCTCAACAACGTCTCCACCAGCGGCATCGTCGACAACACCGAACTGGCCGTCACCGTGGCCTTCGGCAAGCGCGTTGGTACCGCCTCGATCAACGAGTTCGACGACGCCGCGCTGGAGCGCGTGGTCCGCCGTGCCGAGGACCTGGCCCGCCTGGCCCCGGAAAACCCGGAGTTCCTGCCGGCCATCGGCAAGCAGACTTACACCGCCAGCCCGACCTTCAGCGAATCCACCGCCGCCATCGACCCGGCGTTCCGCGCCAAGGTCGCCGCCGATTCGATCGCGCCCTGCCGTGGCAACGGCCTGATCGCCGCCGGCTTCCTGGAAGATGGCCAGGGTTTCCAGGCCACCGCCAACAGCAACGGCAACTTCGGCTACCAGCGCACCACCAACTTCGACTACACCTGCACGGTGCGCACCGAAGACGGGCGCGGCTCGGGCTGGGTGGGCCGCAACCTGAAGGACGCCGCCGACTTCAAGGCCGACCAGGACGTGCGCATCGCCATGCGCAAGGCCACCGAATCGTCCGAAGCCAAGGCGCTGGAGCCGGGCAAGTACACCGTGATCCTGGAACCGGCGGCCGCTGCCGGCCTGATCAGCTTCATGATGAACTTCTTCGATGCGCGCTCGGCCGATGAAGGCCGCAGCTTCCTGTCCAAGAAGGGTGGCGGCAACAAGCTGGGCGAGCAGGTCTACGACCCGCGCGTGAACATGTACGCCGACCCGTGGCACCCCGAGGCACCGGTGCTGCCGTGGGACCAGCAGGGCCTGCCGCGCAACAAGCTGGCCATCATCGAGAACGGCAAGGTCGCCAACCTGGATTACTCGCGCTTCTGGGCGCAGAAGCAGGGCAAGACCGCCAACGCCACCCCGGGCAACCTGCTGATGAGCGGCGGCGACAAGAGCACTGCCGAGCTGGTCCGCGGCACCCAGAAGGGCATCCTGGTCACCCGTACCTGGTACATCCGCATGGTCGATCCGCAGACCGTGCTGCTCACTGGCCTGACCCGCGACGGCACCTTCTATATCGAAAACGGCCAGATCAAGTACCCGGTGAAGAACTTCCGCTTCAACGAATCGCCGGTGATCATGCTCAACAACATTGAAGAGCTGGGCAAGCCGGTACGCGTGGCCGGTGACGAATCCAGCTTCGTGATGATGATCCCGCCGATGAAGCTGCGCGATTTCACCTTCACCTCGCTGTCCGACGCGGTCTGATGGCGCGCGTGCGGCAATGAACCGCGCGCAGTTCCTGCGGTTGATGCTTGGCGGGGCCGCCCTGGCGGCCCTGCCCTCGTTCGCCCGCGCGCAGGCCGGGCGTTACGACTTCTGGTTCACCCGGCTCAAATACGACTCCGGCGACTGGGACGTGGACGCGCGCATGCCGTCCAACCTGATCACCTCGCTGATCGACTACACCACGCTGCGGGTGGACCCCACCGAACATGTGGTCGCGCTGTCCGACCCGCGCATGCTGGAAGCCCCGTTCTGCTACCTGGCCGGGCACAAGCTGGTGGAGTTCAATGCGGCCGAGCGGCAGAACTTCGTGCGCTATGTGCGCAACGGCGGCTTCGTGTTCGTGGATGACTGCAACCACGATATCGATGGATTGTTCGCCAAATCGTTCGAAGCGCAGATGGCCAAGCTGTTCGGGCCGGCCGCGCTAAAGAGGCTGCCCAACACGCATGCGCTGTATCGCAGCTTCTTCAGGTTCCCGGACGGGCCACCGGCCACCGGCTTCGAGCTTAATGGCTGGGGCGATGATCTCGTGCACGATTACCTCAAGGGCATCGAGGTCGATGGCCGGCTGGGCGTGCTTTACAGCAATAAAGACTATGGCTGCGAGTGGGATTATGACTGGCGCAACAAGCGCTTCCTGGCCGAGGACAACACCCGGTTCGGGGTGAACATCGTGATGTATGCGTTGAACAACTAGGTTTCGCTGATTTCTTCAGCCACGCAGGGCGTGGCTCTACATTCATTGCTGCGAGCGTGCCATGCAAAACGATAGCCCCATTGACGCCCTTCTCTCCAAGCTGCAGCCCCTGCGCGATGCGCTGGGTACGGCCGTGGTCGGCCAGCATGAGGTGGTGGAGCAGCTGCTGATCGGCCTGCTGGCCGGTGGCCATGTGCTGCTGGAAGGCGCGCCAGGGCTGGGCAAGACCCTGCTGGTACGTTCGCTCGGGCAGGCGCTGGAGCTGCAGTTCCGGCGCGTGCAGTTCACCCCGGACCTGATGCCCAGCGACATCCTGGGCACCGAGCTGCTGGAAGAAGACCACGGCACCGGCCACCGCCATTTCCGTTTCCAGCAGGGCCCGATCTTCACCCACCTGCTGCTGGCCGACGAGCTCAACCGCACCCCGCCCAAGACCCAGGCGGCGCTGCTGGAAGCCATGCAGGAACGCACCGTCAGCTACGCCGGCACCACCTACCCGTTGCCGGCGCCGTTCTTCGTGCTGGCCACGCAGAACCCGATCGAGCAGGCCGGCACCTACCCGCTGCCGGAAGCCCAGCTTGACCGGTTCCTGCTGCACGTGCGGGTGGACTACCCCACCGAGCAGGAAGAGCGCGACATCCTGGTGCAGACCACCGGCAGCAGCAGTGGCACCGTTCCCAAGGTGATGCACGCCGAGGATGTGCTGGCCCTGCAGGCGGCGGTACGGCAGGTGCATGTGAGCGATGACGTCCTGGGCTGGATCACCCGCCTGGTGCGTGCCAGCCGTCCGGGTGCCGGTGCGCCGGATGCGGTAAACCATTGGATCAAGTGGGGCGCCGGCCCACGTGCCGGGCAGTCGCTGGTGCTGGCGGCCAAGGCCCGCGCGTTGCTGCAGGGGCGTTTCGCGGCCACCCGCGACGACGTGCAGGCGTTGATCGCGCCGGTGATGCGCCACCGCCTGCTGCTCTCGTTCGCCGCCGAAGCCGAGCAGAAGGGCGCCGACGATGTGATCGCCGCGCTGCTGCAGGCCGTGCCCTTCCCCGCCTGAGCCTTCCGTGAGCCCGCACGCCCCAATCGCCATCCCCGCCGATGTCCGCAGCCGCCTGAAGGCGCTGCGGCTGTTGCCGCGGCGTGCGATTGGCGCGCAGGGCATCGGCCAGCATGCCAGCCGCAGCCGTGGCGCTGGTTTGGAATTCGCGCAGTACCGTGCCTACGAGCCCGGTGACGAACTCCGCCAGATCGACTGGAAGCTGTACGCCCGCTCGGACCGCTTCTTCGTGCGCGAGTCCGAGCGCGAAAGTCCGGTCACGATCTGGATCCTCGTCGATGCCACGGCATCGGCCGGGCAGGCCGACCGTGCACGCCCCGCGCTGTCGCGGCTGGACCATGCCTGCGCCACCGCGGCCTGCATCGTGGAACTGGCGCTGCAGCAGGGGGACCGCTTCGGCCTGGTCGCCATCAACGGCGACGGCGTGCAGCTGGTGCCAGCCGGTAGTGGTGCGCGCCAGCGCGACCGCATCCACCTGCTGCTGCACCGCCTGCGTGCGCGTGGCGCATGGCCCGCTGCGGACGCACTGCGCCCGGTCTGGGAACGCGTACAGGCCAACGACATGCTGGTGGCGCTGGGGGATGGCTTCGACGACGCCGGCACCGTGCTGCTGGAGCGGTTGGCCGCCGCCCGCCGCGATGTGGTGCAACTGCAGATCCTGACCGCCGACGAGCGTGATTTCCCGTTCCAGGACGGCCACCGCTTTCGCGATCCGGAAACGGGTGAAGAGCTGCTGGGTGATGGCCGCGCGATCCGCGACGCGTACCTGGCCCGCTTCGCCGAGGCGCAGCGCGTGCTGCAGGCACGGTTGCAGCGCGGCGGCGTTGCCCATGTGGTGACCCATACCGACCAGCCGCTGGACGCGCCGCTGCGGCTGCTGGCGGGGAGCGCGCGATGAGCCTGTCGCTGCTGTTCCCGCTGGGCCTGCTGGCGTTGGCGTCACTGCTGGTGCCGTTGCTGATCCATCTGGCGCGCCGCCACCAGTACGCGCCGCTGGAGTTCGCCGCGCTGCGCTGGCTGCGCGCGAAGGCCCGCCCGCGCCAGCGGATCCGCGTCGACGAATGGCCGCTGCTGCTGGTGCGCCTGTTGCTGCTTGCCGCGCTGGCCGTACTGCTGGCCCGGCCGCTGCTGCACGGCGCGCCGGTGCAGACGTCGCCATGGGTGGTGGTGGCGCCGGGACTGAGCCCGCCGACGCTGCCCGCAGGCAGCGAGGGTCGCTGGCTGGCGCCCGGGTTCCCGCCGCTGCGGGACGCGGCGCCGGCCGGCCAGCAGCCGGTTTCCAGCCTGCTGCGTGAGCTGGATCAAACCCTGCCTGAGGGAACGGCATTAACGGTGTACGTCCCCGATCCGATGCGCGGGCTCGACGGCGAGCGGCCACGGTTGTCGCGTGCGGTGAACTGGCGGCCGGTGGCGATGCCGGTGGCCGCACCCGTGCAGGACACCGCGCCGCAGCTGCGCGTCAGCGGCGACGACCAGGATCCGTCCGAACGGGGCGTGCTCGATGCCCTGCAGCGCGCGTGGAGCGGGCAGCCGCTGTCGGCGCCGCTCGCCACCGATGCCGTGCCGGAACAAGGTCAGGTCGGCGTGTGGCTGGTCGATGCGCCACTGCCGCCCGCTTGGCAGGCCTGGGTGCACGATGGCGGCAGCGTGTTGGCTGTGTCGACCAAAGCGGCCACCGGTACCGGTACGACGGTGCTGCAGGATGCCAGCGGCAAGGCAGCGGTCATGCGCCATGCGCTCGGTCGCGGACAGGTGCTGCGTTTTACAGCCGCGCTGTCACCCGATGCACTTCCGATCGTGCGCGAACCTTCGTTCCCGCGCCGCCTGCTGGAGCAGTTGCGGCCGCTGCCGTCGCCGCAACTGGCGCCGGCTGCCGTGCAGGCGCCGCTGACCGGTGCCAGCCCGCCGCTGGCACAGCCGCGTGAACTGGCGGCCTGGCTGCTGGCGGTGATCGTGCTGCTGTTCGCCCTGGAGCGTTGGATGGCCACCGCACCGCGACGTGGGGCAAGCGCATGAAACGCGTTCACCAGGCATGGCAGCGCGCGCGGCGCCGGCGGTGGTGGATCACCGCATTGCTGCTGGTGCCGCTGGCGCTGGCCCTTACCGCCATCGCCGCGCGCGTAGCGGGCATCAACATCGGCTCCATCGTGCTGCTGGCAACCCTGCTGGTCGTCGCGGGTGCCGCCACCTGGCGCGCGCGACGACTGGACCGGCACTGGCTGGTGCGCCAGCTGGACACGCATGCCATCGCGCAGGACAGCGCCGATCTGCTGTTCGCCGATACCGCCGCACTCAATCCCCTGCAGCAACGCCAGCAGGCGCGCATCACCGCCGCGCTGCAGGCCGCGCCGCCGGACCTGCGCGCCGCCTGGCCGAAGCGCTGGCTGGCCGTGTCGTGGTGTGGCGGAATGCTGGTGGCCGTGCTCGCCGCAGGCTGGCCTGTACCGGGCGCACCGGTGCCGGGCCTTCCCGGCCGTGCCCCGCCTCCCGCCAGCCCGGCCCAACCGCCCAGCCTGCAGTCCTCCCGGCTGCAGATCCAGGCACCGGCCTACACCGGCCAGGCCCTGCGCACCCAGACCGCACTGGACGCCAAGGTAGTGCAGGGCAGTGCACTGGACTGGTCGCTGCGTTTCAGCGCACAGCCCACGCAGGCCGCATTGCAGCTGCACGACGGCACCCGCATCGCGCTGCGCCGCGATGGTGAGGCGTGGGTGGCGCAGTGGAAGGCGGCCAGGCCCACGCTGTACCGCATCGTCACCGAGCCGGCGCTGACCGCACCCAAGCTGTATCGCCTGGATGTGGTGCCCGACCGCCCGCCGAGTGTCCGCGTGATCGCACCGGACCGCACCCTGGTCCTGGCCACGCCCGGCCAGCGCCAATGGACCCTGCAGTTCGAGGCCAGCGATGACTTCGGTGTGGCGGCAAGCGCCGAACTGCACCTGACCCTGGCCCAGGGCAGCGGGGAGAACATCACCTTCCGTGAGCAGCGCATCGCGCTGGCCGGCACCGGCCCGGCCACCCAGCGCCGCTTCGCGCGCACGCTGGACCTGGCTGCACTCGGCGCCGGACCCGGCAACGATGTGATCGCGCAGCTGCAGGTGCGCGACAACCGCACGCCTACCGCGCAGACCGCGCAAAGCACCAGCCTGATCCTGCGCCTGCCCAGCGAAGAACAGGTACTGGGCACGGATATGGAGGGCATGGTCAAGAAAACCCTGCCAGCCTACTTCCGCAGCCAGCGCCAGATCATCATCGACGCCGAAGCACTGATCAAACTGCGCCGCCAGCTGCCGGCCGACGAATTCGTGAAGCGCTCCGATGCGATCGGTGTGGACCAGCGCATTCTGCGCCTGCGCTATGGGCAGTTCCTGGGTGAGGAAAGCGAAGGGGGCGCCAAGCCGCCGCCGACCAGTGACAGCCTGCCCACCAGCGACGTGCCTGCCGACGGTCATGCTGACGAGCACGATCACGAGACTGCCACTGCCCAGACGGGTCATGACGACCACGACCATGCCCCGGCCAAGGCCGACGGCGCGCCGACATTCGGCGCCGCCACCGACGTGCTCTCCGAGTACGGCCACACCCACGACCATGCCGAAGCCGCCACCCTGCTCGATCCGCAGACCCGCGCGATCCTGAAGGCCGCACTGGACCAGATGTGGTCGTCGGAAGGTGAACTGCGCCAGGGCCACCCCGAGCGCGCACTGCCGTTCGCCAACAAGGCACTGGCCTTCATCAAGCAGGTGCAGCAGGCCGAGCGCATCTATCTGGCCCGGGTCGGGCCCGAGCTGCCGCCCATCGACGAAAGTCGCCGCATGACCGGCGACCGCACCGATCTCGGCAGCCGCTCCTCCACCATTACCCCCGTGGACGCACCCGATCCCGCCATCGTGGCGGTCTGGCAGCAGTTGGCCGACACCCGCAGCCCACCGGACCTCGACGCGCTGAGCCAGTGGCTGGGCCGCCATCAATCGCGACTGACCGACCCCCTCAGTCTTGCGGCGGCAGTCGAAGAACTGCGCCTCGCACCAGACTGTGCATCCTGCCGCACCACATTGCGCGCACAACTGTGGCGCGCGTTGCAGCGACCATTGCCGCAGTTGGAACGCCGCAGCGCACCGGACCCGATGGCGCAGCGCTACCTGGACGCACTGGAGGGCACGCGATGAGCATGGCCCCATGGATCGCCATCGCCCTGGCCCTGATCACCATCGCAGGCAGCGTACGCATCCTCCGCGTGGAGCCACGCCGCGCATGGCTGCCTTCACCCGGACCCGCCGCATTGCTCGCGTTGCAGGCACTGTCCGCCCTCCTGCTCTACTTCACCCTCGTACCACCACAGCGCAGCGTGGAAGCCGGCCAGCTCACCGTACTGACCGGCAATGCCGCATCGGCAGGCACCGTGCCCGCCGGTGCAAATATGATCGCGCTGCCCGAGGCAACGCCCAATGCAGGCGCCGTACGTGCCCCCGATCTGGCCACCGCGTTGCGCCAGCATCCGGGCAGCACCTCGCTGCTGCTGGTCGGCGATGGACTGTCCGCGCGCGATCGCGATACCGCGTTGCCGCTGCGGGTAACGGTGCAATCCCCTGCCGCGCCCCGCGGTTGGCTGGATCTCCAGCCGCCGTCGGTCACCGCACCCGGCGCGCTGTTCGAGGTTGCCGCACGTGCCGGCGGTGTCGACGGGGCGCGGGCCGAACTGCTCGACCCGGCTGGCATGGTGGTCGACCGCGCACCGCTGGACGCGCAGGGCAATGTGCGCCTGCACGGCAGCGCGCGCGCCGCAGGGCGCAGTGAATTCACCCTGCGCCTGCTCGACGCCAAGCAGCACGCGGTGGACAGCCTTCCGGTGCCGCAGCAGACCGTGGCCGCAGCCCCACCGCGCGTGCTGATCCTCGCCGGCGCACCCGGCCCGGAACTGAAGTACCTGCGTCGCTGGGCCAGCGATACCCGCCTGGCCGTGCAGGCCCAGGCCAACGCCGGTGGCGGGGTGATGCTGGGCGATGCGCCGGTTGCCCTGAGCACGGCACGTCTGGCCGCAACCGACGTGCTGGTGCTCGACGAACGCAGTCTGGCGGCACTGAGTGCGGCGCAACGCACGCTGGTGCAGCAGGCACTGCGCGATGGGCTGGGCGTGGTGGTGCGCAGCAGCGGCCCGCTCAACGACGCTACCCGCCAGGCGCTGCGCAATTGGGGCCTGCCGGTGAGCGCCGGCACCCGCGCAGCACCGCTGCAGCTGCCGGCCGATCCGGAAGCGGCGCTGCTACGGGCACGGCGCGGCCCGCAGCGCCCGTCCACCGACAGCACCGCGTGGATGGACGAAGCCGACGCCGCATCAGATAGCGCCACGCCGCCCGCGCTGGAGCGGTTCGACGCGGGGGTGACCGATTCAGAGGCGTTGCTGCTCGACGCCAAGGGCAACGCCGTGGGCGGCTGGCGCAGCGTCGGTCGCGGCCGCATCGCCCTGCTCCCGGTTACCGACAGCTACCGGCTGGTCCTGTCCGGCCGCGACGACCGCTACGCCGAGCTGTGGTCGGGCGTGTTGTCCAAGGTCGCGCGCGCGCTGCCGGGTGCGCCTGCCATCCGCCTGCAGACAGCAACGCCCTGGTCGGGCGAGCGCGTGACCCTGTGCGAGGTACCCAACGGCACCCGCGTCCGCGACGCCGAAGGCCATACGGTCGCCCTGCAGGTCGATCCGGCCAGCGGCAGCCAGCAGTGCGCCGGCTACTGGCCGCAGCAGCCCGGGTGGCACCAGCTCCAGCACGGCGACACCGTGCAGGCGTTCTACGTATTCGACCCGGCCACCGCGCAACCGCTGTACCGCCAGCAGCTGCGCGCCGCCACTGCGAATCGCCTGGCTGAAACGAATGCCACCTCGAGCGGAACGCCCGACAGCGTCCCCGGCCCGCGCTGGCCGTGGCTCCTCGCCTTCATCGCCGTCGCCGGCATGATGTGGTGGCTCGAGCGGCGTCGACGGCCCGCCTCAGGTTGAACGCTTCCAGTCAGAAGCAGCGGGCGCCAACGAGATGATCCGCACATCGTTACCTTCGCGCGTGTATACAAGAAGATGGCGCGTGCTTCTGCATACGTAGAGGCGTGTGCCCTTTAGAGGTCCCTGTCGCCAAGTGGCCACGCCGTCCAGGGCATCAGCCTCCTGCTCCATGTTCGCGTCCGCTTCCAACGAGGCGCGGTAGATCGCAGGATCTTCGTAGTCCATCGCGCGGGCGAATGCCGCATCAAGAAGTCGCTGGCGATCCTCCAGTGCCGAAGGTGTCCACAGGACGCTCACCTCTTCCGGTCCTTCCGCCTCATCATTTCATCCAGCTGGGCCAGGTGCCTGGCTTTGATGTCGTCCATGTGCGCCTTTGCGTCCGCGCTCGAAAGCGGCGGCCGGGTGTCAGCCAGCGCCTTTGCTGCACCTTCGCGCAGAAACTCGGCATACGCCGCGTCCTCATGGCTTTGCTTCAGCGCTGCAGTCCGATCCGGTCGCCGACGCCGTTCCTCGGGTTCGGAATAGCCACTTGCATCAACGTGGTACCGGTTGATGCCGAGCTCTCTGCGAAGCACGCGTACGGCGGCATCGAGTCCAGCGAACAGCCGGGTGGCCCCAGCCTTGGTGGCCAGTGCACGTTCTCCGATCCCAAGTTTGAACGTGACGGCATATCCGCCAGCCTGACCCACCAAGAGGGTGTCGTGAACACTGCCGGCAGCGGCAAGTTCCCTCGCGGTGGCGAGTTGTACTGTCTGCATCATGCCAGCCTCCCAATTAATCATTACTTGGGAATAATACAACCATTGCTCATGAACTGGCTGAAGCCGCTCATTTTGCCGACGCGGGGTCACACTCCGCCTCCACCTCACAGAATTTCATCGCGCGGCGCTGCTGGGCCGCGTCCAGCTGCGGCGGCGGGCGCGCGATGGCGGACTGGATCGGGTCCGGGGCGCGAGTCAGGGTATGCAGCCCCTGGGCGGTTTTTGCGATGCCGTAGTTGATGCCCATCATCAAATAGCCGCCGCGCATGCCCACCTCCTGCAGCGAAGGGGGTTCGTGCCAGGCGCGGTTGAACGCGTTGGGTGCGGGCTGCACCGGGGATTTGAAGCGGTACAGGTCGACTGGCACGTCGTCTTCGGGCTTGAGCGCACGCACCTCGCCCAGCGTGGTGACGCGGGCGTCCGCGCTGTCGGCGGGTTCGCCGCGATCCTCCTGGGCCTGGGCCGCGTTCGCCAGCAGCAGTCCGGCGATCATTGTCGTTGTTGCCATCCCTGTGCGTAGTGCCACGTGTCGTCCTGTCAGCAGCGTCCAGCGCGCAGCATACGAAGACCGCCTTCAGATTTCGTTGCCCGTGCCCGACCGCAGCGCAGGCGCTGAATCATTCACCCGGCCTGCCGGCGATGTCTCAACCGCTGAGACGCGATTGTGCTTCCATGGCGTCCTTTGCAGACCGTTGTACCCATGGCCTACGAACTCGCCAAGCGCACCGAAGATGCCGAGCGCCGCCTCGCGACCACCGACGGGCTGCCCTCGCGCAACGGCGCGCTGCTCACCGCGCGCCTGCAGCAGCGCTACGCCGACCGCATCACCGGCAGTTTCACGATCCCGGGCCGCGAAGGCCGCTATGCGCCGATCCCGGCGGATGTGCCGGCCGCGCTGACCGCCGCGCTGAAGGCGCGGGGCATCGAGCAGCTGTACAGCCACCAGGCCGAAGCATGGGAGGCCACCCAGCGGGGTGAGCACGTGGCCATCGTCACCCCCACCGCCAGCGGCAAGTCGCTGTGCTACACCCTGCCGGTGGTCAGCGCCGCCATGCAGGGCAAGGCCAAGGCGCTGTACCTGTTCCCAACCAAGGCGTTGGCCCAGGACCAGGTGGCCGAGCTGCTGGAGCTCAACCGCGCCGGCGACCTGGGGGTCAAGGCGTTCACGTTCGACGGGGACACCCCCGGTGACGCGCGCCAGGCGATCCGCCTGCACGGCGACATCGTGGTCTCCAACCCGGACATGCTGCACCAGGCCATCCTGCCGCATCACACCAAGTGGGCGCAGTTTTTCGAGAACCTGCGCTATGTGGTGATCGATGAGGTGCACACCTACCGCGGCGTATTCGGCAGCCATGTCACCAACGTGCTGCGCCGGCTCAAGCGGATCTGCGCCTTCTACGGCGTGTCGCCGCAGTTCATCCTGTGCTCGGCCACCATCGGCAACCCGCAGGCGCATGCCGAAGCGCTGATCGAGGCACCGGTCACCGCCATCACCGAATCCGGCGCGCCGACCGGGCCCAAGCACGTGCTGCTGTGGAACCCGCCGGTGGTCAATGCCGACCTGGGCCTGCGTGCCTCGGCGCGGTCGCAGAGCAACCGCATCGCCCGCATCGCGATCAAATCCGGGCTGAAGACCCTGATCTTCGCGCAGAGCCGGTTGATGGTCGAAGTGCTCACCAAGTACCTCAAGGACATCTTCGACCACGACCCGCGCAAGCCCCCACGCATCCGCGCCTATCGCGGCGGCTACCTGCCCACCGAGCGCCGCGAGACCGAACGCGCCATGCGCGCCGGCAGCATCGACGGCATCGTCAGCACCTCGGCGCTGGAGCTGGGCGTGGATATCGGCAGCCTGGACGTGGTGGTGCTCAACGGCTATCCCGGCAGCGTGGCCGCCACCTGGCAGCGCTTTGGCCGCGCCGGCCGACGCCAGCAGCCCGCCCTTGGCGTGCTGGTGGCCAGCTCCCAGCCGCTGGACCAGTACGTGGTGCGGCACCCGGACTTCTTCGCCGAGGCCTCGCCCGAACACGCGCGCACCGCCCCGGACCAGCCGCTGATCCTGTTCGACCACATCCGCTGCGCCGCCTTCGAGCTGCCGTTCCTGGCCGGCGACCCGTTCGGGCCGATCGATCCGCTGGTGTTCCTCGAAGCGCTGGCCGAAACCGAGGTGGTGCACCGCGAAGGCGACCGCTGGGAGTGGATCGCCGACAGCTACCCGGCCAACGCGGTGAGCCTGCGTTCGGTGGCCGACGGCAACTTCGTGGTGGTGGACCGCAGCGACGGCAAGCAGCAGATCATTGCCGAGGTGGATTACTCCGCCGCCGCGCTGACCCTGTACGAAGGCGCCATCCACATGGTGCAGTCCACCCCGTACCAGGTGGAACGTCTCGACTGGGAAGGCCGCAAGGCCTACGTCACCCGCACCCACGTGGACTACTACACCGACAGCATCGACTTCACCAAGCTCAAGGTGCTGGACCGCTTCGACGGCTGCATGGCCGGCCAGGGCGATTCGCACCACGGCGAAGTGCACGTGGTGCGGCGCGTGGCCGGCTACAAGAAGATCCGCTACTACACCCACGAAAACATCGGCTATGGGCCGGTCAACCTGCCCGACCAGGAACTGCACACCACCGCGGTGTGGTGGCAGCTGCCGCAGGGGCTGCTGCTGACCGCGTTCGATTCGAAACAGGAAGCACTGGATGGCTTCCTGGGTGCGGCCTACGCGCTGCACATCGTCGCCACGGTGGCGGTGATGGCCGATGCGCGCGACCTGCAGAAGGCGGTGGGCAATGGCGACGGCGCGTGGTTTGCAGTTGCCGACCAGAGCGGTCGCGGCCAGCTGCGTGGCGCCGAGTTCGATGCCAGCGCCATCGAACTGCAGCAGCAGTTCGTGCCCACCGTGTACCTGTACGACAACTTCCCCGGCGGCGTGGGCTTGAGCGAGCCGCTGTGGCTGCGCCAGGCCGAGCTGCTGCAACGCGCGCAGGAACTGGTGCAGCGCTGCGACTGCAAGGCCGGTTGCCCGGCCTGCGTGGGCCCGGTGCTGGCCGGCCAGGAAGACGATGCCACCACGCCCAAGGCGCTGGCGTTGAAGGTACTGGCGCTGTTTGACGAACAGGCGCTGCCCGACGCCGCCACACGCGAGCGCAGCGATGCCGAGGTAGTACCGTTTTGAGCCTGAGCCTGGACAAGCTGCGCCTGCTGCGGCGCCAGGCCGGCGATGCCACGCCGCGCCCGGCGGCGGCCGAGCCCGCTGCCGCGCCTGTACCCGCAGCGCCGGTGGCGGCCAACGATGCGCAGGCGCGCCGGCCCGCGCCGGATTCGGTGTTCGCCTGGGTGGAGCAGGAAATCCGCCACAAGCCGACCGGTGCCAGCGCCCCCGTGCCGGCACCGCCACCGCTGCGCAAGCCCGATGTGGGTGGCCTGCACCGGCTGCTGGGGCTGCGTGATCGCGGTGCGGCGGCGGCAAGACCGCGCGCGAATGCGCAGGACCGCCATGTGCCCGGCGAGGAAATCGCACCCGGGTTGTTCCTGATCGAATCGTTCCTGGCCCAGCCCATTCCCACCCAGCCGCTGTCGCTGGCCTTCGCCAAACGCGACGGCGAACAGGTGCAGCCGCAGGACCTGATGTTCTTCGATACCGAAACCACCGGCCTGGCCGGCGGCACCGGCACCCGTGCCTTCATGATCGGCGCGGCCGACTGGCACCGCGATGCCGCGCGCGGCGACGGCCTGCGCATCCGCCAGCTGCTGATGACCACCATGGCCGCCGAGACCGCGATGCTGGCCGAGTTCGCGCGCTGGCTGCAGCCCACCACGGTGTTTTCCAGCTACAACGGCCGCTGCTACGACGCACCGCTGCTGAAGACCCGCTACCGGCTGGCCCGCCAGCGCTGTCCGATCACCCCGCTGGACCACGTGGACCTGCTGTTCCCCACCCGCCGCCGTTACCGTGGCACCTGGGAGAACTGCCGGCTGGCCACCATCGAGCGCCAGCTGCTGCAGATCGTGCGCGAAGACGACCTGCCCGGTTCTGAAGCCCCGGCCGCATGGCTGAACTACCTGCGCGGCGGCAGCGCAGTGAACCTGCGCCGGGTGGCCGAGCACAACCACCAGGACGTGGTCACCCTGTCGCTGCTGATGCTGCGGTTGGTGGCTGAAGAACAGCGCGAGCGGGAGACGCTCGCGCTGCAGGGCTGAATCCGCTTTTACAGGTGGGTTTCACCAACCCCCGCCGCCCCTGGGATGACCTGATGGCTGTCGAGATAGACGTGATAGTCGCCCGACGGCTCCACCGACGTCACAAGCTGGTCCATGCCGCTGTCGAACAGGACCTCCGTCTCTTCGGGAATGATGGACAACTCTGCGATATAGCGCCCCAGGATGCCGCGCAGGGAGAATATCCAACCGCCATCGTATGGCGGGTTGCGTGTCGTAGAGCTCGTGAATGCAAGCTCCCGGGTGACGATGCCGTCGGCGTACAGCTCTTCGATACCCTCGAATGGGGTCACCTTTCTCCTTACCGGTTCAACGAAATCATGCGGTGCCAGCTGCGCCAGTCCGCTGGCGATCGCTTCGATGATGGGTTGCATGACGATGAAGTCCGGATGCCGCATGTCGCCCTGGCGCAGCGCGCGATTGATGGGCATGTACACCGCAGCCGTGTACGCGTGGATTGCGGCCGCCTGGCGTTCGGTGACATGCGGAACATCGTGGTGACGTGACGGGACTGCGCTCAGGTGCAACGGCAGTTCGGCGCGTGCGCGCGCCGAAAGATGCCCGGGAATCTGTACCGGTGGATCGTCGTACGCTGCCTTCAGCGATGAAAACCACGTCGCCGCCTCCGCAGCGAGGCTGTCCGGCACCATCAGGTACAACGTGCTCCATTGGGCCCTGGCTGCCAGCGCGGCAGCCGCGAAGAACTGCATGCGGAATACATCTTCGGCCGTTGCATTCCCGTCCGCTGGCCAGGCAAGGAACATGGCCGTGCCTGCGCCCAGGTGACCGGCGACCCGGTGCAGGGCAACGAACGCCTCGGGGATGGCCCGCAACGTATTGTCCAGATCGCCCACGTCCGGCTCCCAGACCAGCAGGTGGCCAAAGCGGGCGTTGGACTGCGTAAGCCGTTGGGATGCCCAGCACGGCAACGAGGGACGGAAATCCCGCAGGCGGTAGTTCTCCTCCAGCGCGGCCACGGAGATGCCAAGCGTCTCCAGCTCGGCAATGAAGGGGTTCTGTGCGGGTGTGTAGTCATGCGGTGCGCTGGAAATGGCAAGGAACTGCAGGTCGAGGTCCTGCGGCAGGGTAGCGATGCTGCCACTGCACAGCGTCAGCACTCGCGGATCGGTACCCGGGTGGTCTACGTAATGGGTGTCAATGTAGTTCATGGCGTTCCCCTGAGCGTGGTGCGCAGCTGGCGGGCGCGTTCCACCATCGCGGCGAAATACCCGGTCTGGAGCAGATGCTTCAAGTGACCTTCGCTGAAGCGATCCATCCGCAGATGCGTGATCGCGGCGCGGCGGAATGCGTCCAGGTCCATGGACTGCAGTAACGCGGCGTCCTCCAGGTCACGCGCGTGAAGCGCGTAGGCGCTCATCCAGTCGTAGGGAACGACGAACCCCTTGGCATAGACTGCTGCAAGGAATTCTTCCAGTGCCGGGCTGACGTCCTGCCCGGCTTCACGTCTTCGCAGCACGCTCGTCGCGTACTCGATGAAGCAGTCCAACTGCTCACGGGTGAGGTGCGGTTCCAATGTCATGGCGTACTCCTGCAACCCAGCGGCGCGGTGCGCCGTGGTGTATGTCAGTGGTACCCCCGCAGCCGCGATCCTAGCGCCGTCGGCCGGACGGCATTCTCACGCCGCCTTCATCCCACCTTCCCGTTGACATGCGGTGCAGCCCGACGCGTGCATGCTATGCGTCCACCCGCCTTCCTGGAGTCCGCCATGCGCCTGCCCCTGCTGTTGTTGATCGGCTGCGTACTGCCTCTCACCGCGTGCAGTACACCGCCGAAAAGCACTGAAGAATCCAAGGAAGTAGTCGATCCGGTTCCGCAGGTTGCGGATGGCGGCACCGTGAAATGCAATCCAGAAGTGCTTGAGCAGTTCAATGGAAAACGCGCTGACGAAGCGCTGGTCAAGCAGGCCGTTGCCAAGAGCGGGGCCAAGCATGTCCGCGTGGTGAAACCGGGCATGGCGGTCACGATGGATTTCCGCGAAGACCGGTTGACCATCAACGTCAACGACAAGAACGAGATCGAGCGCATCGGCTGCAATTAAGCCCGCCTCCACCGTTCAACGTGTGTTGGACGGTGTGGAGCCGCGTCTAGCCACCCAGGGGGTGGCTCTGCGTTGCGTTGATCGGCTGGTTCAGCGCAGGCGCTGAGCCGTGCCGTCGGCCAGCGCTTTGTCGAACGCCTTGCGCACGTCGCGGGCGATCTGGGCCGAGGCGATGCTCTGCTGCTGCGCCAGGCCTGACTGCTGGCGGGCCAGTTCGGCCTGCTGGCGGGCGATCTCGGCGATGCGGCGGTGGTCCACCGCTGCCGCCGCGTCCGCCTTGGCGCGCTGCGCGGCGCGTTCGGCCAGCGCTGCATCGCCCTTCGTGGTACGCGCGGCATTGTTGGCCATTTCCGCTGCATCCATCGACTCCATCGCATCGCGGCTGGCGCGCATCGCCACCTCGGCAATGCGCTCGCCCAGCTCACCCTGCTGCTCGCCCAGTGCGCCCATGCGGTCGCCCAGCGCGCCCTGCTGCTCGCCCAGCCTGGCCACCTGCTGCTGGGCCTGGGACAGCGACTGCAGCAGCGCCGGATCACGCACGAGGTAACGCTCGTTGCCGACGCGCACCCACAACGCCGGGTCGCGACCCTGCACATCACGCTGCGCCTGCTTGAGGTCGGCCATCGAGGCATCGACGAAGTTGTCGCCGCCGCCCATCAGCACGAAGGCCTGGCGCGGCTGGTGCGAGAGGTCCAGACGACCGTGGGTGATGGTGGTGGTACTGGTGCTGGTGCTGCTGCTCACACTGTCCGGGTGCGGCGGCGGTGCGGGTGCGGCCGGGGGCGCCGGTGCACGCGGTGCAGTGACCGGACGTGGCACCGCCGGGGCCGCTGGCGCGGCGACGGCCGCCGGCACAGCCGGTGCGGCCGGAACCGCAGGGGCAGCAGGTGCAGCGGGCGCGGTCAGCACCGGGGGTGCTGGCGGCGGGGGCGGAACGGCAGCCACCAGCCGCATCGGCGCCACGCCGATGACCACGAACAGCGCGGTGATTGCCAGCGACGCCACGCGCGGGAAACTGCCGGTCTGTTGAAGGGTGAGCAGGCGGCGCTTGAGGCTGCGGAAGTTGGGCGAGGCACTGGCCACGCCCACCGCCGGTCGCGGCGCCACGCCCAGCTGCACCAGCAGGCGGCCGTAGTCGTGGCGGCAATGCCCGTGCCCGGCCACCACCGCGCTGTCGCACGCCTCTTCCCGAGCCAACGCGTATTCGCGCACGGCCACGTGCAGCAGCGGGTGGAAGAACAGCAGGTGTTGCGCCAGCGCAGGCAGCAGCCCGAACCACAGGTCGCGGCGCTGCAGGTGGACCAGCTCATGGGTCAGCGCCATGTCCAGGTCATCGGCGGCCATCGCCGGCAGTTCACGCGCGGGCAGCAGCAGCACCGGGTTCCACGGGCCGATCAGCTGCGGCGAACGGATCTGCGCGGACAATTTCAGCTGCGGCGCGCGGGCAAGCCCATGCGCTTCGGCGGCCAGCTGCAGCGCCTGCTGCAGGCCGGCGTCGGTGCAGGGCACCGCATTGCGTACCAGCGCGCGGCTCTGCCGGTAGGCACGCAGGCTGTGCACCACCATCAGCAACACGCCTGCCGCCCACAGCGCGAACACCACGCTCTGCCAGGACAGCGACGCAGCGGTCGGCGTGGCGGTCACGGTATCGATTGCCATCGGCGCCAGCGTCGTCGGCGCCTGCACCATCGGCTGGGCCACCAGGGTGGCGTTGTCGATGCCCGGGGCCGGCAGTACCGCCAGTTCGAGCGGGCTGCTCCAGACCAGACCCAGCACGGCCTGCAGGGCCACCAGCCACCACAGGCGGCAGCGCGTGGCGGCGGGCAGCCGCGGCAGCAGCCGGCACACGCCCCAGACCAGCGCCACCAGCAGCGCGCTCTGCACGCTGGTCCAGGCCAGGCGGGTCAGCAGTTCCATCATCAGGGTGTCCATGGCTCAGCCCTCCCGCTTGCGTGATTGCAGCTGTGCGACCAGCGCTTCAAGTTCGGCCAGTTCGCTGTCGCTGACCTCGGCCTTGTGCGACATGAAGGCGACGAAGGGCGACACCGAGCCCTGCAGCGTCTTCTCCACGAAGCTCGCCACCGCGCCCTGCACCACGCTGTCCTGTTCGCCGGTGGCGGAGTAGCGGTACACGCCCTCGACCTGCTGGCGCTGGAGATACGCCTTGCCACGCAGGCGCTCCATCATGGTCAGCACGGTAGAGCGGGCCAGGCCACGCTCCTCGCCGAAGCCGGCCGCCACTTCGCCGACGCTGGCGTCGTCCTGTTCCGCTATGTACTGCAGCAGGGCCAGTTCCTGGTCCCCGATGGTCTTGCCGCGCATGGCACACTCCGTTGACTACACGTGTAGCGACGGTGCCAGTGACTACACGTGTCGTCAAGTGCCGGACGGTCGCAGCCGACGAACGGTAATGCGGAAGCCGCCGCGTCGCATGTCGTCCCCTTCGGCCTGGCCTTTATCCCTTCGGGCCGCCCATCACCGGCAGGATCACCCCGCTGATGTAGCTGGCGGTGATCGGCGAGGCCAGGAACACATACGCCGGCGACAGTTCCTCCGGCTGTGCCGGCCGGCCCATGTCGCTGCCCTTGCCAAATTCGGCGACGTCCGGCGCCTGCTTGTCGGCCGGGTTGAGCGGGGTCCACACCGGGCCGGGGGCGACCGCGTTGACGCGGATGCCGCGCGGCAGCAGCTGGCTGGCCAGCGCCTTGGTGAATGCATGGATGGCGCCCTTGGTGGACGAATAGTCGATCAGCGCCTTGCTGCCGAACAACCCGGTTTCCGAACCGGTGTTGATGATGCAGTCGCCCTCTTCCAGGTGCGGCAGTACCGCACGCGCCATCTGGATGTAGCCGCCGATGTTGGTCTGCAGGGTTTCCTGCAGGTGTTCGTCTTCCAGGTCTTCCAGGCGTTCGCAGTGGAGCTGGAACGCGGCATTATTGACCAGGATGTCGATGCCGCCGAACGCCTTGGCTACCTGCTTGACGGCCTTGTTGCAGAACTTGGGATCGCGCACGTCACCGGCGATCACCACGCAGCGGGTGCCTTCGGCTTCCACATGCTGGCGGGTGACCTCGGCATCCTCGGCTTCGTCCAAGTGCAGCACCGCCACGTCGGCGCCTTCGCGGGCGAACAGCACGGCCACCGCGCGGCCGATGCCGGAATCGGCGCCGGTGATGATGGCGCGCTTGCCCTTGAGCTTGCCGCTGCCGACGTAATCCGGCGCCAGGAAGCGCGGGGCCAGATCCAGTTCGTGTTCGTTGCCGGGCTTGGCGATGTGCTGCGCCGGCATGGTTTCAGGCTGCTTGCGGCTGCCGGCCTGGGTGGCCTTCTTCGGGGCTTTCTTGCTGGCCTTCTTCGCCGCGGCGCGCGCGTCCTTGGCCTTTTCCTGGTCCTGCAGGCGGCGCTGGCGGGCGGCCACGCGCGCGGCGCGCGGATCGGTGGCGGCGGCTTTGCGGGTGGCGGTCTTCACCACCGGGGTGCGCGTGCGCGTTGCCTTGGGCTCGGCGGAGGTCGCGGCGGGGGTCGTACGTTTACGGGTTTTCTTGGCCGTGGCCATGGTCAACTCCTTCGTAGCATTTGCCTCGATGCGGGTGGAGGGCGAGGCAAGGGCAGTGTGGCCGCCGGGCCGGTCGCATACGGTGAATGGCATGTCGCCATGACGTGTACGGCTTCATCCGCCGCATACGCACCCAGCGGCATCGTGGGCACCAGAATCCCCGTTGGAGCCGCCCCATGTTTCGTCCCCTGCTTGCCGTTGCCGCCGTGACCCTTCTCTCCGCCTGCAGCAGCACGCCGGTGGCGCAGGTGCAGCCGATCGACGGCGTCATCTCCGGCCAGTGCCATGTCGACAAGGTGCGTGGCGCCGTGGGCCTGGCCGCGTCGGCCGCCACCATCGAGCGCGCCCGCGTGGACAGCGACAGCCTGCAGGTGAACGTGCTGCGTGGCCAGCGCACCGAAAGTGGCCCCACCGCCAGCGGCGCGGCCAACCCCAGCCCGGGCGCGGAGAGCGGTGGCGAACGCCTGACCATCGAGACCGGCCGCACCAACAACATCACCGCCATCTACTGCGGCTGATGTCCTGGCCGGGATCGCGCCCTCAGCGCGCTGTCCCGGCCTTGGCCTTCTTCACCGTGCGCCGCGCGCTGCGCAGGAACTTCAGCGTCGCCTGCTCCCATTGCCGCTCGCCGCGCAGGCCGGCCAACCGCGCCAGCGACCCGCTGCGCCAGCCGTCGAACACGCTGGGATCGATGTAGGCCTTGCGGCACACCGAGGGGGTGTTGCCCAGCAGCGTGGCCACCTCGCACACCACTTCCTTCTGCAGCGCGGCCGGCGCGCGCTCGCTGGACGTCTCCGGCAGCGCCGTTGCAGCGAAATGGCGCAGGGCGGCCACCGTGCCACCCCAGGTGCGGAAGTCCTTGGCGCTGAAATCGGTGCCCATCGCATCGCGCAGGTAGGCGTTGACCTGGCCCGAATCGACCGGCTGCAGCGCGCCGTCATCATCCCGGTACTGGAACAGGGCCTGCCCCGGCAGCTGCTGGCAGCCCTTGATCAGGCCCACCAGCCGCGTGTCGTCGATGTCCACCTCATGCTGCTGGCCCGACTTGCCACGGAAGCGCATGCGCGCACGCCCGCCCTTGACCAGTTCGAGGTGGCGGTTGCGCAGGGTGGTCAGGCCGTAGGAGCGGTTGTCGCGGGCATACTCGGGGTTACCCACGCGGACCAGGGTTTCGGCCAGCAGCGCGACCACGATCGCCAGCACCTTGTCCTGCGGGAAGCCGGGCAGCTTGAGATCGCGGCGCAGGCGGCGGCGCAGCGCCGGAAGCGCCTCGCCGAAGGCGATGACCCGGTCGAACTTGCCGTCGCCGCGCACCCGCGCCCAGTCCGGGTGGTAGCGGTACTGCTTGCGCCGGCGGGCATCGCGCCCGGTCGCCTGCAGGTGGCCGTTGGCCAGCGCGCAGATCCACACATCGGTGTATGCGGGGGGGATCGCCAGCGAGCGGATCCGGGCCAGGGTGGCAGCGTCGCGGACCGCGTGCCCGTCGGCGTCGCGGTAGCTGAAGCCCTTGCCGGCGCGGCGGCGGGCGATGCCGGGCAGCTCGTCGGTGACATAGCGCAGGCCGGCGTCGCGGGCTGCGGTGGCTTCGGGGGTGGCAAGGCGTGCGGGCATGGAAGCAGGGCGACGGAACGGGCCTGCAGTGTGGTGGGTGGCGCGACGGCGCCGCGTCAATAACGCAACACAAACACCTCACACCCGCCTTGACGATATGCTCCACGGTTTACCGCCTGGAACTCCGGAGTCTCGATGTCGTCCTTCTCCTTCCGCCGCCCGTTTGGCCCCACGATCCTGGCTGCCACCCTGGTCCCCACCCTGCTGTTGCTGGGCGCCTGCAAGGCCCCGCCGATGGACGAACAGGAAGCAGCGGGTACCCACGCGCAGAAGGCCGCCGAAGAAGTCGCTGCGGCGCCCGCCGACACCACGGCCAAGGCCACCGAGGCACCGCCGGTCGGCAACTGCGATGCCAACCAGGTGCAGAGCCTGGTCGGCCAGCCCTACAGCGATGCCATCGGTGCGCAGGCGCAGCAGGATGCCAGCGCGCGCCAGCTGCGCGTGCTCAAGCCGGACGACATGACCACCATGGAATTCGTCGGCGAGCGGCTGAACATTGAAGTCGACGAAAAGGGCGTGGTCACCGGCCTGCGCTGCGGCTGAATTGGGGGTACCGGAAGCGGGTTTTCGAGGGGTTTGGTTGCGCGTGCAACCGTGTATTGCGGCGTTGCAGCAACTGTGATCTAGTCGAAGCATCCGGTGCCTCCAGATGCGCTCAACGGATTGAGCGGGGACGAGTGTCGCCGCTCACCCGACATTGAGGCAGAGATGGCCCCCCGCAACCGCCAAGGGCTTTACGACCCACAAGACGAACGCGATGCCTGTGGTTTCGGCATGGTGGCGCAACTGGATGACCAGCCGTCACGGCTGCTGGTCGACACCGCGATTGCGGCGCTGTCGCGCATGACCCACCGCGGCGGTGTTGCCGCAGACGGTGTCACCGGTGACGGCTGCGGCCTGTTGCTGCGCCGCCCCGAAGCGTTCCTGCAGGCACTGGCCGCCGAAGCCGGCATCGTCCTCGGGAAACTGCATGCGGCCGGCGTGGTGTTCCTGCCGCACGACGATGCCGCCGCCCAGGCCTGCCGCGACACCCTCGAACAGCAACTGCGCGACGCCGGCTGCCAGCCGCTTGGCTGGCGCGTGGTGCCGACCGATCCGAGCGTGTGCGGCCAGCTGGCCCGCGATACCCTGCCCCACATCGAACAGGTATTCGTCGATGCCGGCCATGGCCAGGACGAAGCCGCCTTCACCCTGGCGCTGTTCCTGGCCCGCCGCCGCAGCGAACAGCAGCTGCGCGAACATGCCGATTATTACGTCACCACGCTCAGCCCCAACGCGATCAGCTACAAGGGCATGGTGCTGCCGGACAAGCTGAGCCGGTTCTACCCGGACCTGCAGCGCAACGACCTGGCCTCCAGCGCCATCGTCTTCCACCAGCGTTTTTCCACCAACACGCTGCCGCGCTGGCCGCTGGCGCACCCGTTCCGCATGCTCGCCCATAACGGCGAGATCAACACCATCGAAGGCAACCGGCGCTGGGCGCAGGCGCGCAGCAAGGTGTGGAAGACCCCGCGCTTCGACATCGGCGAATTCAACCCGGTGATCTCCATGCACGGCTCGGATTCGCAGAGCCTGGACAACATGCTGGAGCTGATGGTCAGCGCCGGCATGGAACTGATCCAGGCGCTGCGCATCCTGGTGCCGCCAGCGACCCAGTCACTGGAGTTCAAGGACGCCGACCTGGCTGCGTTCTACGAGTTCTACGGCCTCAACAGCGAACCGTGGGACGGCCCGGCCGGCATTGTCGCCTGCGATGGCCGCTATGCCGCCTGCACGTTGGACCGCAACGGGCTGCGCCCCGCGCGCTGGATGCTCACCTCCGACCGCCACTTCCTGGTGGCGTCCGAAGCGGGCGTGTGGGAAGTGCCGGCCGAACGCGTGGTGCGCAAGGGCAAGCTGGGTCCGGGCGAGATGATGGCCATCGACCTCAAGCGCGGCGACCTGCTGGATTCGGATGCCATCGACCGCATCAACCGTGGCCGCGCGCCGTACAAGCAATGGCTGCAGCAGGGCGTGACCTACCTGCAGACCGAACTGATCGACCCGTCGCTGGTGGAAGAACCGTTCGACGAACGCACCCTGCGCAGTTACCACAAGCTGTTCCAGCTCAGCACCGAGGAAGTGGAGCAGATCCTGCGCCCACTGGCCGAGACCGAGCAGGAAGCCACCGGCTCGATGGGCGATGACACCCCGATGGCCGTGCTCAGCCAGCAGAGCCGGCCGCTCTACGATTACTTCCGCCAGGCCTTCGCACAGGTCACCAACCCGCCGATCGATCCGTTGCGGGAAGACTGCGTGATGTCGCTCACCACCCAGCTCGGCAAGGAGACCAACATCTTCCATGCCGGCGCGGAGACGGTGAACCACGTCATCCTCAATTCGCCGGTGCTCAGCCAGCGCAAGCTGCGCCAGCTGATCAAGATGCCGCAGTACGTGGACCGCAACCGGCTCATCGACCTCTCCTACAGCCTGGACGAAGGGCTGAAGGCCGGCATCGAGCGCATCTGCGCCGAAGCCGAAGCGGCCGCGCGCGAAGGCATCGTCATGCTGCTGCTCAGCGACCGCTACCCGGTGGCCGACCGGCCGATGGTGCATGCGCTGCTGGCCACCAGTGCGGTGCACCACCACCTGTCCAACGCCGGGCTGCGCTGCGACGTCAACCTGATCCTGGAAACCGGCACCGCGCGCGACCCGCACCACATGGCCTGCCTGCTCGGCTTCGGCGCCACGGCGGTGTACCCGTACCTGGCCTACCAGACCCTGTTCGACCTGGGCCGGCGCGGCATCCTGCAGCTGAAGAAGGGCGGCGAGCAGTCGCAGATCGGTCGCAGCTATCGCAAGGGCATCTACAAGGGCCTGTCCAAGATCATCTCCAAGATGGGCATCTGTACCGTGGCCAGTTACCGCGGCGCGCAGCTGTTCGAGATCGTCGGCCTGGACGACGAAGTGGTCGACCTGTGCTTCCCGGAAACGCCCTCGCGCGTGGCCGGCGTGGGCTTCGCGCGGCTGGACGACGAGGCGCGCGAGCTTACCGTGCGCGCCTGGAACGACCTGCTGCGCCCGGAGGTGGGCGGCGTGCTCAAGTACGTGCACGGTGGCGAATACCACATGTACAACCCCGACGTGGTCATGACCCTGCAGCGCGCCGCGCGCAGCGGGGATGCCGCCGACTGGCAGCGCTACTGCGAGGCGGTGCATGGCCGGCCGGTGTCGGCGCTGCGCGACCTGCTGCAGCTCAAGGCCGCCCCCACGCCGACCCCGCTGGACGAGGTGGCGCCGGCCGAAGACCTGTTCCGCCGCTTCGACACCGCCGCGATCAGCCTGGGTGCGTTGTCGCCCGAAGCGCATGAAGCGCTGGCCATCGCCATGAACCGGCTGGGTGGGCGCAGCAACTCCGGCGAAGGCGGCGAAGACCCGGTGCGCTATGGCACCAACAAGCGCAGCAAGATCAAGCAGGTGGCCTCGGGCCGCTTCGGCGTCACCGCCGAATACCTGGTGAATGCCGAAGTACTGCAGATCAAGGTGGCCCAGGGCGCCAAGCCCGGCGAAGGCGGGCAGCTGCCCGGGCACAAGGTCAACGAACTGATCGCGCGGCTGCGTTATGCCAAGCCGGGCATTGGCCTGATCTCGCCGCCGCCGCACCACGACATCTATTCGATCGAAGACCTGGCCCAGCTCATCTACGACCTCAAGCAGGTCAATCCCGATGCACTGGTGTCGGTGAAGCTGGTCTCGCATGCCGGCGTGGGCACCATCGCCGCCGGCGTGGTGAAGGCCGGTGCGGACCTGATCACCGTGTCCGGCCATGATGGCGGCACCGGTGCCAGCCCGGTCAGCTCGATCCGCTACGCCGGCGTGCCGTGGGAACTGGGCGTGGCCGAATCGCACCAGGCGCTGGTGGCCAATGACCTGCGCGGGCGCACCCTGCTGCAGACCGATGGCGGCCTGAAGACCGGGCTGGACGTGATCAAGGCCGCGCTGCTGGGCGCGGACAGCTTCGGCTTCGGCACCGCGCCGATGATCGTGCTGGGCTGCAAGTACCTGCGCATCTGCCACCTCAACAACTGCGCCACCGGCGTGGCCACCCAGGATGAGCGCCTGCGCGCGCAGTACTTCACCGGCCTGCCCGAGCGCGTGGAGAACTTCTTCCGGCTGCTGGCCGAGGAAGTGCGCGGCTGGCTGTCCTACCTGGGCGTGCGCTCGCTGGACGAGATCGTGGGCCGCACCGACCTGCTGCAGCAGCTGGACGTCGCCCCGCGCCCGGGCGTCAAGGTGGACCTGTCGCGCCTGCTCAACCCGGCCCAGTACGGCGGCAGCCACTGCGCCGCGCAGCGCCTGTACGAATCGCCGGACAGCCTGGCCACGCAGATGGATGGCCTGCTGGCCCCGGCCATTGCCGGCAAGCTGGGCGGCGAACACCGCTTCCTGATCCACAACACCGACCGCTCCATCGGCACCCGGCTGTCGGGCGCCATCGCGCGCGCGCATGGCAACCAGGGCATGAGCGATGCGCCGCTGACCCTGCGCTTCCGTGGCACCGCCGGGCAGAGCTTCGGCGCGTTCAACGTGGGCGGCCTGCAGCTGGAAGTGGAAGGCGAAGCCAACGATTACGTGGGCAAGGGCATGGCCGGTGGCCGCCTGGTGGTACGCCCGCCGCGCGGCGCACGCTTCGAAGCGCGCAACACCGCCATCATCGGCAACACCTGCCTGTACGGCGCCACTGGCGGTGAGCTGTTCGCCGCCGGCCGCGCGGGCGAACGCTTCGGCGTGCGCAACTCCGGCGCGCTGGCGGTCATCGAAGGCGCCGGCGACCACTGCTGCGAGTACATGACCGACGGCATCGTACTGGTGCTGGGCAAGGTGGGCCTGAACTTCGGTGCCGGCTTCACCGGCGGCCTGGCCTACGTGCTGGATATCGACCGCGACTTCGTGGACCGCTACAACCACGAACTGATCGACATCCACCGCATTTCGGCCGAAGGCTTCGAGAACCACCGCCAGCACCTGCACACGCTGATCAGCCGCCACCGCGAGCTCACCGGCAGCATCTGGGCCCAGCAGATCCTGGACGAGTTCCGCGATTACGTGGGCAAGTTCTGGCTGGTCAAACCCAAGGCCGCCAGCATTGAATCGCTGACCGAATCGCTGCGCCGCGCCGCCTGATTTCCTGGATTCCCCTATGAGCCGCAAGCACGCCTTCCAGTTTCTCGACCTGCCCCGGACCATGCCACAGCGCATTCCGGTGGAGCTGCGCACCTCCGGCGACTGGGGTGAGCTGTACGGAAAATTCGGCAAGGAAGATGCCCAGTACCAGGCCGGTCGCTGCCTGGACTGCGGCAACCCCTACTGCAGCTGGAAGTGCCCGGTGCACAACGCCATTCCGCAGTGGCTGCAGCTGGTGCAGGAAAACCGCATCCACGAAGCCGCCACGCTGTGCCATTCCACCAACCCGCTGCCGGAAGTGTGCGGCCGGGTGTGCCCGCAGGACCGCCTGTGCGAAGGCAGCTGCACGCTGGAGGAATTCGGCGCGGTCACCATCGGCGCGGTGGAGAAGTACATCGTGGATACCGCACTGGCCACCGGCTGGCGGCCGGACATGGCGGCGGTGGAAAGCACCGGCAAGCGCGTGGCGGTGATCGGCGCCGGCCCGGCCGGCCTGGCCTGTGCCGACCGCCTGGCGCATGCCGGCGTGCAGGCGGTGGTGTACGACCGCTACGAGCAGATCGGGGGACTGCTGCAGTTCGGCATTCCCAGCTTCAAGCTGGACAAGTCGGTGATCAGCCGCCGCCGCAACGTGCTGGAAGGCATGGGCGTGCAGTTCCGGCTGGGCGTGGAGATCGGCCGCGACGTGACCCTGGAAACGCTGCTGGCCGACTACGACGCGGTGTTCGTCGGCACCGGTGCCTACCGCTACACCGATGGCGGGCTGCCCGGACAGGACCTGAAGAACGTGCTGCCGGCGCTGCCGTTCCTGGTGCAGAACAGCCGCATCGTCAGCGGCAGCGATGCCCACGGCCGGCCGATTGCCGGCTGGGAAGACACGCTTGCCCTGCCCGACCTGGAGGGCAAGCGCGTGGTGGTGCTGGGTGGCGGCGATACCGGCATGGACTGCGTGCGCAGCGCGGTGCGCCTGGGCGCGGCCCGGGTCACCTGCGCGTACCGCCGCGACGAGGCCAGCATGCCGGGCTCGGCCCGCGAAGTGGCCAACGCCCGCGAAGAAGGCGTGCGCTTCCTGTTCAACCGCCAGCCGCTGTCGATCGAGGCCGGTGCCGATGACGAGGCGATCGGCGTGACCGTGGTGGAAACCCACCTGGGCGAGCCCGATGCACAGGGCCGGCGCAATGCGGTGCCGATCGAGGGCAGCGAATCGCTGCTGGAAGCGGACGTGGTGATCATCGCGTTCGGCTTCTCGCCGACCGCGCCGGCATGGCTGACCGCGCAGGGCGTGGAGGCGGGCAACAACGGCCGCATCCTGGCCGGCGGCCAGGGCCGGCTGCCGTTCCAGACCGCCCACCCGCGCCTGTTCGCCGGTGGCGACGCGGTGCGCGGTGCGGACCTGGTGGTGACCGCCGTGGCCGAAGGCCGCGATGCGGCGGCGGCAATCGTGGCGCTGATCACCGCCTGACAGCGGTCACCGGGCACGCTGGCGCCGGCCGTTGGCCGGCCCACGCGGTGCTGGATTCAAGCGGCGGCCCGTACCCCGGCGCGCTCGATTTCCAAGGCCAACAACAGCTGGATCTCATCCAGCTGGTCGCGGATGCGGGCATTGCCCGCGTCGTCGGCGTGGTCGCATTCGATATGCGCATCCAGCATGCGCGCCAGCCCGACCAGCAGGACGTCGGCATCGCCGTGGGCCGCATGGCGCAGCAGGCGACCCAGCGCGCGGATACGGGCGCCACGGTCGTGGGCCAGCGTCTGCACCGACGGCGCGTTGCGGGGAGCGGAGAGAGGCATGGGGGCTTGTCCTGATTGACCGGCTGATGGCGGCCAATGTCGGTTATGGCCCCGGTATGCGGCTATGCAACTTTTACGAATTGTCGTGAAGGGCTGGTAATGTCGCGGATGCCCCACTCTCCCGGATGATTCCCATGCGCATCGGCCTGGCCGCCAATCGGCTGCACCACCACGACAAGCACGCTGCACTGTTCCGCTGGCTGCGCGCCAGCGACACCGGGCTGCGCGAGCTGGGCGTGGAGCTGCATGCGGTCGGCCGCACCTATGACGCCATCCAGCGGCTGGGCTTCCTGCCCGATTTCGCCACCCTGCGCCGCTACCCGAACGGCCGCGAGGGCGGCCTGATGAAGCTGGTCGCCGAGGTGGTGGGCATGGGCACGCCCGAGCGCACCCTCGACGGCGCGATCTACCTGATGGACCCGGTCGACCCGTCCTCGGTGTTCCCCGAAGCCACCGCACTCAAGCGCCAGTGCGTGATCCACGGCAAGCCCTTCATCTCCACCGTGGCCACCGCGCGCGACTGGATCGAGGTGGAACGCGTGCACGCCGGCCTGGCCGCCGATCCCGGCGCCGAGGACCTGCATGCATTTGAGCAGCACACGCTGGCGCTGATCGCGCACGATGCGATGAAGCCGGCCATGCTGGCCTTCGCCGACGAGCACTTCGCGCTGCTCTCGCGCTTCCGCAGCCGCGTGGGCACCGGTACCACCGGCCAGCGCCTGAATGAACTGGCCTGGAGCCGGGGCTGGGCCAGGGACCAGGAGTGGGTGACCCGCTACCAGAGCGGCCCGATGGGCGGCGACGCGCAGATCGCCGACCAGGTGCTGGAAGGCCGCTGCCAGCGCGCGATCTTCTTCGAAGACCCGCACGTGGCGCGCCAGCACGAAGCCGATATCCAGCTGCTGGAGCGCGCGGTCACCACCGTGACCGATCAGGCGGTGTGCATCACCGCCCCGCGCGTGGCCGCACGCTGGGCGCAGGCGGCCACGCTGCGCGCACGCGCATCGCCCTGATCACGGAGTGGGTATGCATCGCTGGCCACGGCGAAATCATGCGCGCCCTGCCCCCGTCGCCACTCACTGTCGCCACTGCGGCCGCCGGCACTGAGGATGTAGCTGCCGTGCCAGTGGTCATCGCTTTCACGGCGGTCCATCCCGTGGGTGGCGATGCTGCCCTGGCGCCGTGCGCTTTCGCGGAACAGCAGGCGGAAGCGCTTGCGATGGAACACGCTGCCGTACAGCCCACCACTGACTTCCACCCGTGGCCGTTCGCGGCCGGGCAGCAACCGTAACGGTCCGTTTCCAACGCGGCACTGCACGCACTCGGCCACGCCTTCCACGCGCACCCCGTTCTGCGACAGCATCACCAGGTACACGGCCTCGGCGTGGCGTTCAGGTCCCTGGCCGTAACGGGTCAGCGTCCACACCCCGGACACATCCGGTACGCGCGCACGCAGCATCGCCGCCGTGCCCAGCACGGCGGCAGCCAGCACATTGGTGAGCACATCGAAGGCAACCGCGGCCATCGTCGACATGGGCATTCCGGGTGGCGGCAGAAGCCGCCAGATTCGCGCGCCTCACGCAGCGATCCCATGCAACAAGGTCGAAAGCAGCCACGCAGAAAGCGTATTCAAAGCAGCTGCCGCAGCATCGCCTTGAGCCGCCGCCCTTCCAGTTGGAAGTAGTCCCGTTCCTCACGCCACGCCGGGAAGCGCTGTTCCACTTCGTCCCAGAACGCAGGCGAATGATTGGCCTGGATCAGATGGCAGAGCTCATGCACCAGCACGTACTCGAACGCCGACGGCCGCCCCAGCACCAGCGCCAGGTCCAACGCCATGCTGCCGTCGGGGGCCAGCGAGCCCCATTGCGAGGACATCACCTTCAGCCGCAGGCGCGCTGGTGCGCGCGGCAGGCTGGGCAGGTAGCGCGGCAGCCACTGGCCGACATCGGCGCGGGTCTGCGCTTCGTAGAACTCGCGCAGCGCGCGCTTCACCGTGGCATCGGTACCGCGGGCCGGCAGGTGCATGCACACGCCGGTGCCGTCCAGCTCCAGGTGCGCGTAGCGCCCGGTATCCCACCGCAATGGCAGCAGTTCGCCACGCAGCGGCAGCACGCCGGGTTCGCCGATCACCAGCGGCGGGGGCAGGTTCTGCGCCTGGTAACTGCGCAGCTGCGTGGACAACCAACCGCGGTGCTGTTCGAGGAAACGTTCGCCCATCACCAGGCTGGCGCGCGGCGGCAGGGTCAGCCGCACGCCACGCTCATCCACGCTGAGCTTGATCCGGCGCGCACGCGGATCGCGCACGCGCAGCACGTCGATCTCGGCATCCTCCAGGCGCAGGCGCACGGTGTCGCGCTGCAGGGTGGGGGCAACGGCCGGGGAGATCAGGCGGCGGAGGAATCCGGGCATGGGTACAGCATAACGCCCGTGGTGCGCGGGATATGACTGCGGGGTGTAAAGGGGCGGGGCAGGACCCCGCCCGGTGCCTCAGTCGGCTTTGCTCAGCTTGAAGGCCTCTTCCAGCAGCAGGAACAGGCGGCGCACTTCGCCGCTCTGCAGGGCGAAACGGGCATCCAGCTCGGCGCGGCGGCCGTCTTCGTCGGCGTGCTCGAGCTGGTCCAGGGCGCCGTCCAGGAACTTCAGCTTGCGCACGATCAGGTCGTCGCCCAGCACGAAGGACAGGTTGTCCTCGAACACCAGGGCCAGCTTGGTCACCTGCTTGCCGGCGTCCAGGTGCTTGTCGATCTCATCGCAGCGCAGTTCCTGGTGCTGGCACTTGACCACCGCGCCGCCCTCGGCCGGGTCCTTCATCTCGCACTCTTCGCCCAGGCTCAGCCCGGTGGGGAGCGGCTCACCGGCGATCCAGCCGGTCAGGATCGAGCGCGGCGCCACTTCAGCGTTCAGCGGCATGGCCGGGAAGCTGCCGAGCAGGCCACGGATGTCGGACATCATGTTCTCGCCCTTCTTGCTGCTCGAGCAGTCCACCGCCACGTAGCCGTGGGTCAGGTCGATCAGCGCGTCAGTACGCGAGCTCTTCACGAAGGCACGCGGCATCAGCTCATGCAGCAGGTCGTCCTTCAGGCGCTTGCGCTCGCGCCCGCCGGGCTTGCGCCCCTCCTTCTCTTCGATCTCTTCCAGCTTGCGGGCCAGCAGGTCGTTGACCACCGCGCCCGGCAGGATCTTGTCCTCACCGCCCACGGTCAGCCACAGCGCGTCACCGACGCGGTGCGAGAACACGGCCTTTTCCTCACGACCGAACGGGGAAATGAAACCGCGTGAACTCATTTCAAGCGGGCCGACCGGCTTGAGCAGCACCTGCGGCAGCAGGGTATCGACTTCAGAGAAATCAGTGGCGGTCGGGAAGCGGAACAGGGTCAGGTTGCGAAAGAACATGGAAATCCGGATAGGAAGGCGTGAAAGGGAACGTCAGGGGGTGCCGTCGGTCCAGGCCGACGGCGGGCTGGGCGCGACCGCGGTGCGGCCCAGCGCCATGAAATCGAACAGGGCCGGGTCGGCCAGCTGCGACGGGTGGATGTTGCCCAGCGCACGCGCGATCTGGTCGATCCGCCCGGGGTGTTGATCCTCCCACTGCTGCAGCATCTGCGCCACCTGGCGGCGCTGCAGGTTGTCCTGGCTGCCGCACAGCGTGCACGGAATGATCGGGAAGCCGCGCGCCTGCGCATGCTGTGCGATGTCGCGCTCGCTGACATAGGCCAGCGGGCGGATCACCACGTGCTGGCCATCGTCGCTGCGCAGCTTGGGCGGCATCGCGGAGAGCTTGGCGTGGTAGAACAGGTTGAGGAAGAACGTGGCCACGCTGTCGTCGCGGTGGTGGCCGAGTGCGATCTTGCTGAAGCCATTTTCCGCCGCATGCCGGTACAGGGCGCCGCGACGCAGCCGCGAGCACAGCGAGCACATCGTGCGGCCTTCGGGAATGACCCGGCTCACCACCGAATAGGTGTCCTGTTCGATGATCTGGTAAGCCACGCCGATCGAGGCCAGGTACTCCGGCAGCACGTGTCCGGGGAAGCCCGGCTGTTTCTGGTCCAGGTTCACCGCCACCAGTTCGAAGGCCACCGGGGCCTTTTTCTGCAGCTGCAGCAGCACGTCCAGCAGGGTGTAGCTGTCCTTGCCGCCGGACAGGCAGACCATGATGCGGTCGCCGTCCTCGATCATGCCGAAGTCGGCGATCGCCTGGCCCACCTGGCGGCGAAGCCTGCGCGCCAGTTTGTCCTGCGCGGCCGCGTCCGTGCGCGGGGCGCGGGGGAGCGGATCGGGCAGGGGCAGCACGGCAGGCATCCGGTCATTCTACCGGCTCGCACTGGTTGCCATCGGTGTGGGGAAGTGACTGCGTTCACTCCCGGGCGTCATGCCGGATGTGTATGCTCGACGACTGTGGATACCCTGACGCCCGAACAGATCACCGACCTGCTTGCCAACCTCCGGCAGGAGCATCGTGACCTGGATGACAAGATCCAGCGCATGGCCGCCAATGGCGAGGATGAGCTGGAGTTCAAGCGCCTGAAGCGCCGCAAGCTCCAGCTCAAGGACCGCATTGCGAAGCTGGAAGACATGTTGATTCCGGACGAGCCGGCGTAAGGCATGCCGGCCAACGGCCGGCGCTACGAATTGCTGGCGAACGCGGTGAAATCCGGATACCTCGGGATACGCAGGATTGTCGACGCGGTCGTCAATCCTGCGTTACCGGTTCCTCTGGCTTCGCGGCTTCGGGGCTCACCCGCTCGATGGTGTGGCGCAGCTCGCGGCCCAGGATGAACTTGGCGTCCTTGGCCCACATGTCCAGGCGTTCGTCGAACAGCAGCTTGCTGTTCTCGTCCGGCCACACCAGGCGCAGCTCGCGCAGCTTCTGGATGAAGCCGCGGAACAGGGTGCGGTCGAAGAACTCCGGCGCGGCCGGGGCGTAGAGCAGGCTCAGGCGCTGCGCGGCCTGCTGGCACAGGCTTTCCAGCTCGGCTGCGCCCAGCGTGCCCGGGCCGTTCTTCACCAGCACCGAAATGGCGATGTAATACCGCTCGAACGCCTGCTGCAGCGAATGGCCGATCGCACGCAGGCGGAACACCTCGTCGGTCTGCCCGGTGTTGCGCGCCAGGATGCCGCCATCGTCGTCATTGACGTTCTGCAGCAGGCCCTCGCGCACGAACACCGCGATGGTCTGCTCGATGCGCTGGGCGAATTCGTCTTCGGTCCACGGCAGGAACAGCTCGGCCTGCAGGAACGGGTACACGGTGCGGCCCAGCTGCACCAGGCCGGTGCGGCTCATGCGGCGGTTGTTCTGGAAGCAGCACGCCACCCACGACGACGCGGTGAACAGGTGGATGACGTTGTTGCGGAAGTAGCTGAGCAGCACCGCGGTATCGCCACTGACGCTGAGCACATCGCCCAGCGGGTGCTTGATCCGGGTCAGCACGTTGATTTCCTCGGCGTGCGCGATGATCCGCTCCGGCGAATGCGGCGTGACCGTGACCCGGTCCGAATACGGCATTTCCACCAGCAGGGTCTTGCACAGCTCGATCTGCGCGATCAGGTCGGCTTCGCCCATCGCATGCTTGGGCGTGGACAGCAGCGCCAGCGCCAGCAGGTTGATCGGATTGACGTCGGCCGCGCCGTTGATGTGCACCTGGATGCGTTCGGCCAGGTGGTCCACCGTGCCCGACAGCCACGACGGCTTCTCGTCCTCGCCAACCGGCGCGCCATCCCACTCCGGTGCCTGGCGGGCCAGTACGTCGTTGAGCGCGATCGGCTCGCCGAAGTTCACCACCACCTGGCCGTAGTTCTGCTTGAGCACCTTGGGGATCGACCACAGCAGCTGCCAGATCGATTCCTTTTCCTTCGGTCGCCCGGACAGCTCGTCCAGGTAACTGCCGCCTTCCATCAGCTTTTCATAGCCGATGTACACCGGCTGGAACAGCACCGGCTTGCGCGGCTGGCGCAGGAACGCACGCAGCGTCATCGAGATCATGCCGCCCTTGGGCTGCAACAGGCGCCCGGTACGCGAACGGCCGCCTTCGACGAAGTATTCGATCGAATAGCCACCGGCCACCAGCTGCGCCACGTATTCGCTCAGCACCGCCGAATACAGCGCGTTGCCGCGGATCGAGCGGCGGATGAAGAACGCACCGCCCTTGCGCAGCAGCGTGCCCACCACCGGCAGGTTCAGGTTGATGCCCGCCACGATGTGCGGCGGCACGATGCCGCGGTCGTACAACAGGTAGGACAGCAGCAGGTAATCCATGTGGCTGCGGTGGCTGGGCACGTACACCACTTCATGGCCCGGCGCGGCGGCCTTGAACTTGTCCAGGTGGTGCACCAGCACGCCGGCGTAGATGCGGTTCCACACATGGCTGAGCATGAAGCTGGCCGAGCGCACCACCGGGCTGGAGTAGTCCGCGGCGATTTCCCAGGCGTAGGCGTGCGCCTTCTTCCAGGCGTCGGCCGGCTTGGTGTTGTCGCGCTTGGCCTGCGACGCGATCGCCTCGCGCACCGTGTCGGCCTCCAGCACCTTGTCCACCAGCAGGCGACGGGTGGACAGGTCCGGCCCGATCACCGATTCGCGGATGCGGCGGAAGTGGGTGCGCAGCACGCGCTGCAGCTTGCGCACCGTGCGCTCGGGGTCCAGCCCTTCGTCCACGGTGGCGCGCAGCGAGATCGGCGGGGCGAACCGCACGATGGTGCTGCGGCCGTTGAGCAGCACCGCCAGCAGGCGGCGGAAGCGGCCCACCAGCGCCCAGTTTTCCGAGAACAGCACCGCGAACCAACCGCTCTGCTTGTCCGGCGCGCGGCCGACGAAGATCGACACCGGCACCAGGTTCACGTCCAGCTCGCCGCGGGCACGATGGGCCTGCAGCACCTTGGCCAGCGAATCGGAATGGGTCTTGGCGCCGCGCTGTTCGGGAATCAGCGAGTTGCTGCTGCTCCGCCGCGACAGCGCCAGATAGGCCCGCCTGCGCCCGGTCGGGTCGCCGGCAATGGGCACCAGCGGCGAGGGCAGCCCGGCTTCACGGCAGGCCTTGTCCAGGATCAGCGCGTTGGACAGACCGTAGTCTTCCAGCACGTAGACCACCGGGCGGCCGTCGTCGTACTGGCCGGGGTGTTCGGGTTCGATCTTCAGCGACAGCCACGGTTCGACCAGGCGGCCCAGCAGGCGGGCCCACCACGGGCGGCGCCCGAACGAGGTGCGCGCTGCCGCGCTGACCGGGCTGGGCACGATCGCCGCCGGGTCGGTCGCGCCCGCGGTCGGGGCGTCCGCGCCGGGCACAATGTCGGGCGACGCGGACGGGGCGTCCGGCGTCTTGGGCGGCTCTTCGCCGGGGAAAGGCAGGGGATTCTGGTTCGGCATCGGCTTCATTATGGCTTAGCCGGTGCAGAAGCACCGTCCTTGACCTGCGCGGCGGCCTCTGCTTCGGCGGCCAGCTGGGCGTCATGTTCAGCTTGCGCGGCCATGGCGGCCTTCGCTTCGTCAGCCGCCTTGAGCAGTGCGTCGGTCTCTTCCAGGGTGCGCGCCAGGTACCAGTGGCCCTCGCGGCGGGTCATGCGCACCTGGGCTTCGATCTGTTCGCCGGCCAGCGGGTACTGGATCCGCAGCACGGCGGTGTCGCCCTCCTGCGACACCAGTTCGCCGCGCAGGTCGTTCATTGCCGCGTCCAGCGACAGCCCGTAACTGGCCAGCGCGGTCTTCAGCGCCTTGGCGAACGGTCCCAGCCGGCGCAGGCTGCCTTCCATGCCGGCCGCCTGCAGCTCGGCGTCGGTGGACAACCCGGCACTGCGTGCGGTGGCGGTCAACAGGGTGATGGTGGTCTTTGCGCGCTGCTTGTCGGTCAGCGGCGCGGCGGCCGCCCAGCGGCTCAGCACATCCACTACCTGGCTGTAGTGGGCGCGCTCGGCCTCGCTGTAGTCGGTCTGGTTGCGCAGGTACTGCACGCCGAACAGCCCCATCGAATGGGCCGCCTGGCGCACCCCGGTGGCCTGGCCGGCAATCTGGGTGTCGAACGAGCGCTGCAGGCGCTTGGGCGCGTCCGGCGCGGACAGCGCCGCCAGCATCGGCAGCAGCTGTCCATCCAGCGGCAGGTCGGTCAGCGGCCAGCGGCTGTGACCCTCGTCCCAGGCCGCCTGCAGGCGGGTGTACTGGGCCGGCGGCACCGAGGCGCGGGCGTAGCCCACCAGGTCGTTGTCGGCCAGCTGGCGGGCGATCTGCTGCAACGCGGCCACCGGCTCGGCGGCCGGTGCATCCGGGTCGATCGTGTCGCGCTTGCACGCCCCCACCAGCAGCAGCCCGCACAACGACAGCAACATCACCCAGGGTCGGTAGCGCCCTGTCATCAACGGCATGGACATGAATTCGGACTTCCCCGGACCGGTCCGCATCTTGCGGCCTGCGCCCCCACAGCGGCAACCCATCCTGCCCGCCGTGCCGGCAGGATGGGCGCAACCCGTTGTTTCTACTGTATATCAGTCACGCATCCAGGTGGCCTGGATGAAATCGCGCACATAGCCCTGCGATAACCGCGCGTACACCCCAGGGCGATCCGGCAGCGCGCAGCCCTCGCCCCAGCTGACCGTGCCCAGCACCGTCCAGGCGCCCTTGCGGCGCACCAGCAGCGGCCCGCCGGAGTCGCCGCTGCAGCTGTCGATGCCCTCGGCGCCGGCGCAGATCACCGCGCCGGCCTGCAGATCCGGGTAGGCCTGCTGGCACGCGTCGAAGGTCACGAACGGGGTCTGCACTGTCTGCAGGGTGGTCGGCAGATCCTGCTCCCCGGGGAAGTCGGTCACCCCCCAGCCGATCACCGTGAAGGCGCGCCCGGGCCGCAGGTAGGCACTGTCCCGGCCCAGCAACAGCTCGGCCGGCTCGGCCTTGGGCACCGGCCGCTTGAGCTGGATCAGCGCCACGTCGTTGAGCAGGTTGCCTTCGTCGTAGGCCGGGTGGACGTGGATGGCCTTGACGTTGGAGGCACGGCGGCGCGGCGTGGTCTTCAGCGTGGTCTCCCCGACCAGCACCGCCAGCTGCGCCGGCGGCAGCCCGTCAACACAGTGCGCGGCGGTGAGCACCCAGGAGGGCGAGATCAAGGTGGCACCGCAGTTGTGGCGGGCGTGGTCCGAATCGCCGCGTCCCAGCCGCTGCAGGCTGGCCATGAACGGGTACTGGCCGGGTTCGGCGTCGCCCCCGCCGATGATGTGGGGCACGGTGTCCGGCCCGGGCTGGGCCAGCGCGGGAACCGAAACAGCAGAAAGGATCAGGCCGAACATCCAGGCCGGCCGGGAACAGATACGCATGCAGCAACTCCTTTGCGGAAAAGTGGAAACGAGAGGCACAGCGCCGGGGCGTGTGCCGGGTCGATTCGACGGCAAAGAAGTCGGAACAACTGCGTGGTCGGTCGCGTTTCAGCGGCGCCAACGATTGATGGATCCATTTCTGCGAACAGGCGCTACCTGGCACCGGGATGCAGTTCCATCCCGGTGCGTGCAACCCCTACACCAGTCAGCGACGAGCGGCGCTGATCTCGTCCTGGATCGCCCGCGCAGCCGCGCGCGGATCGGCCGCCAAGCGGATCGGGCGACCGACCACGATGGCATCGGCGCCGTCGGCGAACGCCTGGGCCACGCCCACGGTGCGCTTCTGGTCATCGCCCACCGGGCCACCGGGGCGGATGCCCGGGCACACGATCGAGAACCCGGCGCCGGTGGCGGCGCGGATCGGGCCGGCTTCCTGGCCCGAGGCGATCACGCCGTCGATGCCGGCGGCCTGCGCGGCCAGCGCACGTTCCACCACCACGTCGACCGGCTCGCGGTCGATGCCCATGCCACGCAGGTCCTCACGCCCCATCGAGGTCAGCACGGTCACCGCCAGCAGGCGCATGTCGCTGCTGTTGGCCGCCGCGCAGGCCTCCATCATCGCCGGGTGCCAACCATGGATGGTGGCGTAGCTCACCGGCCACTGCGACAGCCGACGGATCACCGCCGCAGCGGTGGCCGGGATGTCGAAGAACTTCAGGTCGACGAACACGCGCTTGTCGCGCGCGGCCAGCGCATCGAGCACTTCGAAGTACTCGCCCGAGGCCAGCAGCTCCATGCCGATCTTGTAGAAGGAGACCGCATCGCCCAGCCGGTCCACCCAGGCCAGCGCATCCTCGCGGCCCGGCACATCGAGCGCGAAGATCAGGCGTTCGTCATCGCGCAGCGGCAGCGGGGCGCGGTTCACGGCGCGTAGTCCAGCGCAGCCCGCTTGGCGTCATGGCGGGCCTGGCGCGACTGGCTGTAGTCGTTGTTGAACTGGGCCGGTTCGAAGCCGCCGTAGGTCGGGTTGGGCAGCATCCACCAGCGCTCGCCGAACCAGTCGTGGTACTGCTGCAGCAGCGCGTCGCGGCCGTCGTTGGTGTTGGCGGTCACTTCCACGAAGTCGCCCAGCTGGTCGCCGAACTGCATCAGCACGCGGTAGTTCTGCCCGGCCAGGCGGCGGCGGCAGTTCTTTTCGCTGCCGGCCTGCTCGCAGTCCTTCACCACCGTGCCCAGGCCCAGGAACACGCTGTCATCGGCCACTGGCAGCCCTTCGGCACGCAGGTTGGCCAGGGTGGCCTCCTTGAGGTGCACGGCGCGGTTGGAGATGTACAGCAGGGTCACGCCCTTGGCGTTGGCCGCCTTGGCGAAATCGACCACGCCCGGAATGGCCTTGGCCTTCTTCTCGGCCACCCACTGGTCCCAGCTCAGTTCGTCGTACTCGCCGCCGTCGCGCACCAGGCGCGCCTGGTAGGGCGAGTTGTCCAGCACGGTTTCGTCCACGTCCAGCACCACGGCCGGCTTCAGGCCCTTGGCGGCGTTGCCGCGCTCTTCAGGCACCAGCGCATCCCAGTTGGCTTCCTTGAGCGCCTTGTCCAGGTGGTCGGCAGCGGCGCGGTAGGTCTGCTCGGTGATCGCCCGGTATTCCTGCGAACGCTGCATCCACAGCACGGCGTTGAGGTTGTCGTTGGCGGCCACGGCGGCATCGCCCTTCGCGGCAGGCGCGGCAGCGGCGGCAGCAGGGGCCGGGGCAGCAGCTTCGGCGGGGGTTTCGGTGCGCTTGCACGCCCCCAGCGCCATCACGGCGCAGGCAAGCACGGACAGGGAAACAGCGGTACGACGCATGGCAATCACCAGTACTGAGTGGCGCCAGTTTACCGGCTTGGCCGCCGCGGTTCATGCCGGCCGCAGGGCTCGGCTATGCTGCACGGCCCAGAAACACCCGGAGCGCGAGATGACCGACGACACCCAGACCCCTGCCCTGCCCGTGCTCAACGCGGCCCAGGCCCGTGCCCTGGGCTGCCTGATCGAGAAGGAAGCGACCACCCCGGACGCCTACCCGCTCACGGTCAACGCCACCCAGGTGGCCGCCAACCAGAAGACCGCCCGCGAGCCGGTGCTGCAGCTGTCGGCCGGCGATGTGCACCACGCCCTGCGCCAGCTGGAAACCCTGGGCCTGGCCCGCCAGCAGTTCTCCTCGCGTGCCGAGCGCTACGAGCACCGCGCCGGCAGCGCGCTGGACCTGACCCGGCAGCAGCTGGCCATCCTGGGCCTGCTGCTGCTGCGCGGCCCGCAGACGGTGAACGAGCTGCTGACCCGCAGCGAGCGCCTGTTCCAGTTCCAGGACGCCGACGAACTGCGCCACCACGTGGAGCGCATGATCCAGCGCGGCTTGGCCGTGCTGCTGCCGCGCGCGGGCGGCCAGCGCGAAGACCGTTACATGCACCTGCTGGCCGGCCCGGTGGATGTGCAGGCGTTGGCCGAGCAGTACAAATCCGCACCCTCCAGCGGCGGCGGCAATGCCGCGCTGGAAGCCCGCGTGCAGGAGCTGGAAACCACGGTGGCCGCACTGCAGGAACAGTTGGCCGAGTTGCGCGCCCAGCTGGGCGGCTAGACCGCCGGCGCGCCGGGCGTGGCGAACAGCAGCAGCACTTCTTCATCGCGCGGCGCCGGCAGGCGCACATCGCCACGGTCTTCCATGCCCAGCTTGCGCAGCAGCGCGGCCGAGCGCAGGTTCTCCGGGGCGACGATGCCGTAGAGGTCCGGGTAGCCGAGCACGTCGCGCGCGTAATGCATCACCCCGCGTGCGGCCTCGAACGCGTAGCCATGGCCTTCGTACTGCGACAGCAGCGCATAGCCCACGTCCGGCGCGGGCAGCCCATCGCGGCGCACCAGCCCGGCGTTGCCCAGCCACGCGCCATCGCTGCGGCGGATGATGGCGTACATGCCGAACCCGTTGAGCGTGTAGCTGCCGAGCACGCGTTCGGCGGTGTAATCGCGCGCCTGCGCCAGGGTGCGCACGCCACGGTCGGCGATATGCCGGATGAAGCCCGGCTCGTTGAGCAGCGCCAGCATGTCCGCCGCATCATGGTCGGGATCGATCAGGCGCAGGTGCAGGCGTTCGGTCTGGATCACGGCGGACATCGCGTCGCTCGCTGGCAGGAATTGGCCGATTGTGCAGGCTGCCGCAACACGTGGGTAGAGCCGACTGTTAGTCGGCTGCCTTCTGTCGGCTGCCTTCTGCAGGCGCCGCGCGAACGGCAGCCGACTGACAGTCGGCTCTACAACGTCAGTCGAACAAGGCCTCGATCGCCGCCAGGCCGGCGCTGGCGCGCTCCTTCTTGCGCGCCGCATCGGCCACCGGGTCGGCACCGTCGCGCTGCATTTCCTCGGCCGGGATCTCGTCGAAGAAACGGCTCGGCTTGAGCCGCACATGCTCGCCGAACTTGCGGGTCAGCTTGCTGTGGCTCATCCACAGCTGCACCTTGGCGCGGGTGATGCCCACGTACAGCAGCCGGCGCTCTTCCTGCAGGTTGCCTTCGTCCAGGCTCACCTGGTGCGGCAGCACGCCATCCTCGCAGCCGACGATGAACACATACGGGAATTCCAGGCCCTTGGACGCGTGCAGGGTCATCATGCGCACCTGGTTGCCACCATCGTCCTTGTCGTTGCGCGACAGCAACGCCAGCTGCGCGGCCAGGTCGGCGGTGGTGGCGCCACGCGGGCCGCCTTCGAACCACTGCGCCAGTTCCTCGAGGTTGGCCAGCCGGCGCTGGTACACCGATTCTTCCTTGCAGGTACTGCGCAGTTCGGAGACCAGCCCCGAATCCTTCACCAGCTTCCGCACGAGGTCGCCCGAGCTCAGCTTCGGCATCTCCGCACGCAGGTCGCGCAGGATGTCGGTGAAGCGGCTCAGGCTGTTGGCGGCGCGCGGCGGCAGCTGCGCCAGCGCGCCGATCGCCTCGGCCGCATGCGCCATTGGCAGCTCCTTGTCCGAGGCCAGCTCGGCCAGCTTGGCCAGCGTACCGGCGCCCACCTCACGCTTGGGCGACTGCACCGCGCGCATGAACGCCGTATCGTCATCGGGGTTCACCAGCAGGCGCAGCCACGACAGCGTGTCCTTCACTTCCTGGCGTTCCAGGAACGCGGTGCCGCCGGTGATGTGGTACGGCGCGCGCACCAGCTGCAGCGCCTTTTCCAGCGGCCGCGACTGGAAGTTGCCGCGGAACAGGATGCAGAAGTCGCTCCACGGAATCTGCTTGGAGGTGGCCAGGTAGGAGATCTCGGCGGCGACCTTCTCCGCCTCGTGTTCGCTGTTGCGGCACTCCCACACGCGGATGCGTTCGCCGTCGGCCTGGTCGCTCCACAGCTTCTTCAGGTGTTCGTGCGGGTTGTTTGCGATCAGCGCGTTGGCCGCGCGCAGCACGCGATTGGAGCAACGGTAATTCTGCTCAAGCTTGATGATTTCCAGCGCCGGGTAATCGCGCGCCATCTGCTGCAGGTTTTCCGGGTTGGCCCCGCGCCAGGCGTAGATGGACTGGTCATCGTCGCCCACGCAGGTGAAGTTGCCGGCAGTGCCGGCCAGCTGCTTGAGCAGCCGGTACTGCGCATCGTTGGTGTCCTGGCATTCGTCGACCAGCAGGTAGCCGATGCGTTCGCGCCAGGCCAGCGCGATCTCCGGGTTCTCCTCCAGCACCTGCACCGGCAGCCGGATCAGGTCGTCGAAATCGACTGCGTTGAACGCGGTCAGGCGCAGCTGGTAGCGCTCGTAGACGCTGGCCGCTTCCTTCTCGCGGTTGCTGCGCGCTTCGGCCATCGCCTGCTCGGGCGACAGTCCGGCGTTCTTTGCACGCGAGATGAGGTTCTTCACGTCCTCGATGTCGTCCGGCTTGGCGCCGTACATCAGGTCTTTCACCTGCGAGGTGGAATCGTCGGCGTCGAAGATCGAGAAGCCGCGCTTGAGGCCTACCGCGGCATGTTCGATCTGCAGGAACTTGAGGCCCAGCGCATGGAAGGTGCAGATGGTGACGTCTTCGGCGTCGCCGCCCTGCAGGCGCTTGGCCACGCGCTCGCGCATTTCCTTGGCGGACTTGTTGGTGAAGGTGATCGCCGCGATGCGCTTGGCCGGGTAACGGCGGGTGCTGATCAGCTGGGCGATCTTTTCCACGATCACGCGCGTCTTGCCGCTGCCCGCGCCGGCCAGTACCAGCAGGGGACCTTCGCAGTGCAGCACTGCCGCGCGTTGGGGGGGATTGAGACCGTGCATGCCTTCTCCGTGGGTGCCGCATTGTAACGGGCGGCGGGCCACCGGACCTGGCTTGACCTGCGCCGGGCGGTGGGATATCCAGAGAGCGATCGGATCGGAGCAATCACATGAATGGATTCATGCATTGGATGGCTGGCAGCGCGGTCGGCGCGGCCCTCTGGCTGGCCACCGGGGTCGCTGGCGCAAGCACCCCTGGCTGTGCGCGGCAGGTCCCCCGGACCATTCCCGCCTCGCTGATGACCGATGGCTTCCTGGATGGCCATCCGGATCTGCGCTGGCGCCGTTATGGGCTGAAGGAGTTCGACAAGGGCAACCTGCCACGCGCGTTGTCGCGGTTCCGCAAGGCCGCCGAGTACGCCGACAAGTACTCGCAGCTGCGGGTGGCGATCATGTACCGCGAGGGCAGTGGGGTGCCGGCCGATCCGGAGCTGGCGTACGCGTGGATGGACCTGGCCGCCGAGCGCGGCTATCACGACTTCGTGCGCCTGCGCGACGCCTGGTGGGCCGAGCTGGACGCGGGGCAGCGCGAGCGGGCGCTGCAGCGCAGGCAGGACGTGTTCGCCCAGTACGGCGACCAGGTCGCCAAGCCGCGGCTGGAAAGCGCCATGCGCGGAAGGTTGTCGAAGATCACCGGCAGCCGGGTCGGGCACGTGCACAGCGGCCTGCAGGTTGTACAGCACACCGGCGCCACGGCGGGCGAGGTTCAGTCCGGTGCGGACTACTACGACCCGGAGTACTGGAAGCCCGAGCTGTACTGGTGTCTGCACGACACCTACTGGATGGCCCCGCTGCGCCAGCAGCAGATCGACGTGGGGCGGCCGGAAACCGTCCACGGCGGAGAGGGCGACGGGAGGTAGCGCGCCGTCTAGAATTGGCCGATGGCCAAGCTCTATTTCTACTATTCGGCGATGAACGCCGGCAAGACCACCACGCTGCTGCAGTCGGCGCACAACTACCGCGAGCGCGGCATGCGCGTGGCCATCCTCACCCCGCGCCTGGACGACCGTGCGGGGCGTGGCGTGGTGGCTTCGCGGATCGGCCTGAAGGCCGATGGCATTGCCTTCGACCGCGATACCGACCTGGAGCAGCTGATCCGCGCCGACATCGCCAGCGACGGGCCGTTGGGCTGCGTGCTGGTGGACGAGGCACAGTTCCTCAGCCGCAGCCAGGTCTGGCAGCTCAGCGAAGTGGTCGACCAGCTGCGCATTCCGGTGCTGTGCTACGGGCTGCGCACCGATTTCCGCGGCGAGCTGTTCGAGGGCAGCCAGTACCTGCTGGCGTGGGCCGACGAGATGCAGGAGATCAAGACCATCTGCCACAGCGGCAAGAAGGCCACCATGACCGTGCGTGTGGACGAACACGGCCACGCGGTGCAGGACGGCCCGCAGGTGGAGATCGGTGGCAACGAACGCTACGTCTCGGTCAGCCGCGCGGAGTTCAAGAAGATCACGCGCGGCGAAGGCAGGATCGACCCCGCCCAGGCACGGCTACCCTTGTAGACGTGCCGGTAGGTACCGACCGTTGGTCGGTACACCTTCTCAATACAACGTACGCTCCGGCGCCCCCGCCGGCGGCGGGCTGTACTGGTACAGCCAGGTTTCCGTCAGGGTCTTGCCACCGCTGCGCAGGTACAGGCGGATGTCGATCTGGTCGGTGCTGTCATCGGGCGGCACCAGGTCGAACATGGCGCGGTAACCCTTGATCTCGCGCAGCGGGCGCGCCGAGACGATCTCGGTGCGGCCGCGGCTGGCCTGCACCACCGCTTCCACTTCGCCCTTGTCGATCAGCGCGGCCAGTTCGCCGCCCTGGAAGTCCACGGCAAAGCGCCACGAGAAATACTCGCGCTTCTTGCCGATCACCCCGCCCAGGCCGGTGCGGGTGGCCACGGCCTGCGCCAGCGGCGGCCGCGCGGGCGGCTCGGCGCCCCAGTACAGGCGGTAGCCCAGCAGCATTTCCTGGCCCGGCTGCGGCTTGGCTTCAGGGTTCCAGAACGCCACGATGTTGTCGAAGGTCTCGTCCACGGTGGGAATTTCCACCAGCTGGACCGAGCCCCTGCCCCACTGACCCTTCGGTTCCACCCACAGGCAAGGGCGCTTCTCGTAGAACACGCCATCATCCTGGTAGTGGTCGAAGCTGCGGTCGCGCTGCAGCAGGCCAAAGCCCTTCGGGTTGTTGTCCACGAACATGTTGAAGCGCAGCTGGCGCGGGTTGGACAGCGGGCGCCAGATCCACTCGCCAGCGCCGTTCCACATCGACAGGCCGTCGGTGTCGTGGATCTCCGGGCGCCAGTCCCAGGCCATCCGGCGGTCGTTCTCGCCCACCTGGTACATGCTGGTGCACGGCGCGATGCCCAGCCGTTCGATGGCCTTGCGCGGGTACAGCGCCACGTCCACGTCCATCAGCAGCACATCGCCGTTGGTGATGGCGAAGCGGTAGGCACCGGCCACGCTGGGCGAATCCAGCAGCGCGTACACCACCAGCGTGTTGGAGTCGGCGGCCGGCTGTTCCAGGAAGTAGGCAATGAAATCGGGGAATTCCTCCGGGCGGTCCATGCCGGTGTCGATCGCCAGGCCACGGGCGGACTGGCCGTACTGGCCTTCCTTGCCTACCGCCCGGAAGTAGCTGGCGCCCAGGAAGGCGGCGAAATCGCGGTCGGTGTCGGCGCGGGTATTGAGCCGGAACCCGGCAAAGCCCAGGTCGGCCGGCAGGTGGCCGTTCTTCAGGCCGCTCTTGCCGTAATCGAACGCGGCCGGGTCATAGGCCAGTTCCTGCGCCTTGCCGTCGACGATGTCGAACATGCGCACCGGCGAATGGAAATACAGGCCCAGGTGGAAGAACTTGGCCTGGAAGCGGCCGGGCTGGTCAGCCCACAACGCGTGGTCCTGGCGGTAGCGGATCGACTGGTACTGGTCCCAGTCCAGCGCCTCCAGCGGCCCCGGCAGGGTCCGGCGATGACTCTTGTAAGCCGCCTCGGACAGCGCGCGTGCCTGGCCCTTGAGGGTGGCGAAATCGAACGGCTGCGGCTGGCCCAGCCGGCGCAGGCCTACCTGGCTGCCCTGCGCGGCGCAGGCCGGCAGCGCGGGAAAACCAATGGCGGCCAGGGCCAGGGAGGCGTTGCGGATGAAGTCGCGTCGTTGCATGCAGGCAGCGATGGGCAGGAAAGGGTCGGCCATCATAGGCACGTGAACGTTAATTCGCCGCCGTGGCGCCGGGCCTGCGTTCAGGCTGGATGGTGCGCGCCTGCAGGCGCTTGCTGCCACAGGCCTGCAGCGCCTGCTCGATCTGCCGGGGAATGCGGCCGCCCTGCGGCCGCTGCGCGCGTACTTCTGCCTGCAGCCGCACCAGTGCCTCGCGCCCCCGTGCCGGCGCCCGCGTGCAGTCCAGCTGGCCCAGCGCGGTCCGTGCCAGCCAGCGCAGGTTGACGCTGCGCGGATCCATCGCCCCGCCCTCGGTCAGCGGCTGCAGCGCGCGCTGTGCTTCCACCGGTTGGTCCATGCGGAGCAGGTTGCGTCCCCACGCCAGCTGTACCGCCTGCAGCTGCAGGCGGGCCTCCGGGCCACCCCGCGCGGATTGCCGCATCAGTTTTGCCAGGCGCTCGCCGGCCTGCCAGGGGTCGACATGCTCGCCGATGATCTCGGCCATGCGGCGGTCGCCCCGCTGCACCTCCGGATCGTCGTCGCCGCGCTGCGCTGCCTGCCACTGGCGGCCCTCGTGGAAGGCGGCCAGCGCATCCTGCCAGCGGCCGACCTCGGCCAGCGCGTTGCCATAGTCGTACAAGCCCTGCGGCAGCAGCCCGATGCAGTCGGGCTGGCGCCAGATCGCCACCGCGCGGCCGAATGCCTCCACCGCCGCCGCGTTGTCGCCGCGCTCCAGCGCCGAGCGGCCGAGCGCATGCCAGGTCTGGCCAGTGTCGCGGTGCTGCTCGCCCAGCGCCTGGCGGGTCAGCCGGTGCACCTGCTGCAGGGCGGCCTCGGCCTCGGCCAGATCGCCGCGCTGCAGGGCCAGGGTCGCGCGCAGGCGGCGGATCGTCAGCGTTTCGGGATGGTCATTGCCGTACAGGCTGACCGCGTCGGTCCACGCCGCGCGCAGGCTGCGGTCGGCACCGTCCAGATCGCCCTGCGCGGCCATCATTTCGCCCAGGTGGCGGCGCAGGGTGACCAGCTGCGGGTGGCGGTCGGTGGTGCGCGCCTGCAGCAGCTGCAGGGCCTGGCGGTAGCCGGTCAGCGCAGCCTGTGCGCTGCCGTCGTCACTCTCCAGTGCGGCCAGGTCGGACAGGCTCTCGGCCATTCCGGTGGCGTCGTGGGTGATGTCGCGGCGCAGTGCCAGCGCACGCTCGAACCCTTCGCGGGCTTCATCGCGGTAGCCCAGCAGCTGCTGGCAGCGGCCCAGCTGGGCGTGGAACTCGGCCACCACCGACGGCAGCGCCTGACGCTGCTCGGCCGCCAGCGCCTGCATCGGCGTCATGTGCGCCACGCACTCGCGCGAGCGGCCCAGCATGCGCAGCGCGCGGCCGCGCTGGGTGACCGCTTCCAGCTGCAGCCCGGGCGGCACCTGCTTGACCTGGTCCAGCAGCGCGCGCTGCCGATCCAGCGTTTCCAGCGCCAGCGCGTAATCGCCCATGCCGATCCGCAGCCGGCCGATCACCCCTTCCAGGTCGGCCAGCGGCAATGGCTGGTCGGCCAGCTCCGCCTCGCCGCGCTGCTGCCCGGTGGCCAGCAGTTGGCGCACATCGAAGCTGCCGTGGCGCACGCTGGCGGCGCGGTCGAACAGGCCGATGGTGAAATCCTGCATGGCCTGCGCACGCGCGATCTCACGCCGCGCCTGCTGCATCTGCCACACCGCCAGTGCCGCGAGCACCGCCAGTGCCAGGATCGCCACCGCAGCCAGCGCCACGCCCCAGCGGTGCCGCCCCAGGTACTTGCGCAGCCGGTACAGCGAACGCTGCGGGCGCGCGTGGATCGGGCGGCCCTCCAGGAAGCGCTGCAGGTCCTGCGCCAACGCTTCCACCGAGGCATAGCGCTGCGCAGGGTCCTTCTGCAGCGCCTTGAGCAGGATCGTATCCAGGTCACCGCGCAGGCGTCGGGCCAGGCGCCGCGCCGCCGGCGTAGCCGCCGCATCGGTGATGTCGCCGCGCAACAGCATGCTGGAGGCGCGCGGCGCATCCACTTCCAGGATCGAGCGCTCCCATTCGGCATCGCTGTGCCGGCGCAGGCGGTAAGGTTTGCGCCCGGTGATCACCTCGAACAGCACCACGCCCAGCGAATACACATCGGTCAGCGTGGTCACCGGTTCGCCGCGTACCTGTTCCGGTGCGGCGTAATGCAGGGTGAAGGCGCGCGCTTCGGTGGGCGGGTGCGCGGCGTTGGTGCGCGCCTGCTCGTCGTCCAGCAGCTTGGCGATGCCGAAATCCAGCAGCTTCACTTCGCCTGCGGCGGTGACCAGGATGTTGGACGGCTTCAGGTCCCGGTGCACGATCAGGTTGGCGTGTGCGTGGCTGACCACCGCGCACACCTGCAGCATCAGCTGCAGGCGGCGTTCCAGCGGCAGCTGCAGGCGCTGGCAGTAATCGGTGATCGGCTCGCCTTCCACGTAGGCCAGCGCCAGGTAGGGCTGGCCCTGAAGGTCCACGCCGGCGTCGAGCAGCTGCGCCAGGTGCGGGTGCTGCAGGCGCGCCAGGATCTCGCGTTCGCGGCTGAAACGCTGGCGCAGGCCGGGGTCGGCGTAGCCGCTGCGCAGCAGCTTCAGCGCTACCTGGCGCTGGTACAGCCCGTCGGCCCGCTCGGCCAGCCACACTTCGCCCATGCCGCCTTCGCCCAGCTGTCGCAGCAACCGATACGGACCGATGTGGGTGCCGGCGCGGCTGTCTTCCGGTGCGGCGGTCCACAGCGGTTGGGCCAGGAATTCCTGGCTTTCCTGCTCGTGCTCCAGCAGCCGCTCCAGGTCGTCGGCCAGCGTCGCATCGGCCGCGCGCAGCTGCGCCAGGCGTGCGGCGCGCTGGTCGTGGGGTAGTTCCAGCAACTGATCCAGCAGCGTCGACAGCTGCCGCCAGCGCACTGCGTCCATCGTCCCTTCCCCGGGCGCTGTGTTGCCACCGTGCACATCCGCCCGCGCCCTCGCGCGGGAACCCGACTGCCGCCGTGCTCAGTCCTCGCGGACCGACGCCAGCAGGAACATCCGTGCCTTCTGCCAATCGCGCCGGATGCTGCGCTCCGAGCGCTGGCACAGATCGGCGATTTCCTGTTCCGACAACCCCGCGAAGTAGCGCAGTTCCACCACCTTGGCCAGGTGCCCGTCCACCGCCTGCAACCGCGCCAGCGCCACATCCAGCGCCAGCAGGTCTTCATCCAGGCGCACGCCGCTGCTGCTGTTTTCCGGAATTTCCGCCACGCGCTTGAGATCGCCACCGCGCTTGCGTGCCAGCCGGTTGCGCGCGTAATCCACGACCACGCTGCGCATGGCCGAGGCGGCATAGGCGAAGAAGTGCGCGCGGTCTTCAAAGCGCGCCGCGCCGCGCGCGCCCAGCAGCTTCAGGTAGGACTCGTGGACCAGCGAGGTGGCATCCAGGGTGCGCCCCTGCTGCCCGGCCAGCTGGCGCCGGGCCATGCTGTGCAGTTCCTGGTAGAGCAGGGTGAGCACCCGGTCCAGCGAGGCACGGTCGCCCGACCGGGCCGAATCCAGCCATACGGTGATATCCGGGCTTTCGTCCATCGCACACCCCCGCCGGTGACGTTTGGCCGACTATAGCGCCGCTTCCTGCAGATGCGTAGGACAGTTCAGCGCTGGCAGTGGCCGCACCAGACGCTGGCGCGCTGGCCAATGGTGGCGTGGCGCAGGGCGCGCCCGCACTGTCGGCAGGGTTCGCCTTCACGGCCGTAGACCAGCAGTTCCTGCTCGAAATAGCCCGGGGCACCGTCGGGGTTGATGAAATCGCGCAGGGTGGTGCCGCCACGGGTGATGGCATAGGCCAGGATCTGCTTCACCGCCGTGGCCAGGCGCTGGTAGCGCTCACGCGAGATCTTCCCCGCCTCGCGCAGCGGGTTGATCCCGGCCATGAACAGGCTTTCGGCGGCGTAGATGTTCCCCACCCCCACCACGATGGCCTGGTCCATCAGGAAGGTTTTCACCGGCGCCTTCCGGCCCCGGCTGCGCTGGAACAGGTAGTCGCCGTCGAACGCGTCATCCAGCGGTTCCGGGCCCAGCGTGGCCAGCAGCTCATGGATTTCCCCCGCCGGCTGCCAGAGCAGGCTGCCGAAGCGGCGCGGGTCGTTGAAGCGCAGCAGGCGGCCGTTGTCCAGGCTGATGTCCACGTGGTCGTGCGCGCGGACCGGGGTATCCCCCGGGAGTACACGCAGGCTGCCGGACATGCCCAGGTGCAGCACTGCGCTGCCGATGGCGGTGTCGAGCAGCAGGTACTTGGCGCGGCGGCGCACGCCTTCAATCGCCTGGCCTGGCAGCAGCGCGCTGATTTCGTCGGGAATCGGCCAACGCAGGTCCGGCCGGCGCAGGATCACGCCGTGCACGCGGCGGCCTTCCAAATGCGGGGCCAGGCCGCGGCGGGTGGTTTCTACTTCGGGAAGTTCAGGCATGGGGGAATGGCAGGCGGGTGCGCGGTGTCATCGGGGTGGGGCGGCGAGTTCTTTCGCGCTCAGGAAGCCGTCACCGTTGGCGTCCTGCTTGTGGAAGCGTTCGATGATCGTCTGCCGTTGCTGCTCGCGGGTGATCGGCCTGCCTTTGCCGCCGGGCAGTTCATCGGCGCCGAGCACGCCGTCGGCGTTGCGGTCCATGCGGTCGAAGGCGTACATCATCCATTGCACATACTCCTCGACGCTGACCTTGCCGTCGCCATCAGCATCCATGCGTTGCAGGTAACTGCCGGTGTCGGTGACCTGGGCCTGCGCGGCGGCGGCGAGCAGCAACAGGGACGCGCAGGAAAAACGCCGCACAAGGCGGCGCTTTCCGGTGGTGCGAGGGCCAGGCCGCACCGGTCAGTGCGCCGTCAGCGCGTAGCCTTTCAGGCGCGCGGCGTAGTTCTGCAGCGTGGCGATGCCACTGGCCTCGGCTTCATGGCACCAGGCCTGGAGCAGCTTCAGGCGTTCGGCGGCATCGTTGCCACGGGCTTCCAGCAGGGCGGCCAGGCGCGCGCGGTGTTCCACCAGCACGCGGATGCGCGGGCGCTGTTCGACCCAGCTGCTGAGTTCGGCGCGGCAATCGGGCTTGAGCCAGCGGCCGTCGTTGACCAGGCCCCGGCGCATGCGGCGCGGCAGCAGCTTGCGCAGCTTGGCACCGGCAAACGCGGCTTCTTCGCGCAGGGCCGGCACGAACACATTGCGCTGGTAATCGGTCATGGCCTGGAAGCGGTGCGAGAGCAGGGCCTTCAGGGTTTCGGCATCGGGCACGGCGATGTTCGGGCGCACGTCCATGCTGGGCGCCACGCGCAGCACCTTGGCCAGGCCCACGGCCTGCAGGCCACGGATCGCCGCCCAGCCGATATCGAACTCCCAGCGGCGCATCGAGAAGCGGGCCGAGCTGGGGAAGGCATGGTGGTTGTTGTGCAGCTCTTCGCCGCCGATCCAGAACGCCCACGGGGTGAGGTTGGTGGAGGTATCGGCCGACTCGAAGTTGCGGTAGCCCCACCAGTGGCCCAGGCCGTTGACCACGCCGGCGGCCCAGAACGGAATCCACGCCATCTGGATCGCCCACAGGGCCACGCCGGGCAGGCCGAACAGCAGCAGGTTCACCGCCAACAGGGCCACCGGGCCCAGGTTGGCGTGCGGGGTGTACAGGTGGCGCTCGATCCAGTCTTCCGGGGCGCCGCGGCCGTACTGTTCGATGTCCGCGCGCATGCCACGGGCTTCGCGGTACAGCTCCACGCCGCGCCAGAACACCGTGCCGATGCCCTTGGTCACCGGGCTGTGCGGGTCTTCGTCGGTTTCCACCTTGGCGTGGTGCTTGCGGTGGATGGCCACCCACTCCTTGGTGATCATGGAGGTGGTGAGCCAAGTCCAGAAGCGGAAGAAGTGCGCGATGACCGGGTGGAAATCGACGCCGCGGTGCGCCTGGCTGCGATGCAGGTAGAGCGTGACGGCAAAGATGGTGAGCTGGGTGAACACCAGCAGCACCAGGCCCATGCCCCACCAGCCAAGGCCGACGACACCGCCGGTCAGGAAGTTGATGAGGGTATCGAGCATCGCAGGACTCCGGGCCGTGATGGCCAGCAGGGAAACGGTGACAGGTGGGTCCATCATGGGGCCAGACGTTGCAAACTTCATCCGTCTGATGCGATTTTTGCGCAGTCATTCAGTTGTTTTCCCCCTTCGTGAGCATTGCCCCCGCATTCATGACCGTTGCCACCCCACCGCCGGCCATCGCCGCCGCCGCCCCCCTGATCGAACTCGACCGCGCCTGTGTGATCCGGGGGCAGGTCCGCGTGCTGCATGACCTGAGCCTGCGCATCGCCCAGGGCCAGCACACCGCGCTGCTCGGCCCCAATGGCTGCGGCAAATCCTCCTTCATCAAGCTCATCACCCGTGAGCTGTACCCGCTGGCGCACGCGGACGGCACCGTCGCCGTGCGCGTGCTCGGGCAGAACCGCTGGCAGGTGGACCGGCTGCGCTCGCAGCTGGGCATCGTCACCGGTGACCTGAGCAGCAACCTGGCCGACATGCCCGGGCTGACCGTGGAAGAAGCGGTGCTGTCGGGGTTCTTCGCCAGCTTCGTGGTGCCCGCGTTCCGCGAGGTCACCGACGACATGCGCGCGCGGGTGCGCGAGACGCTGGCACTGACCGGGGCGTTGCCATTGCTGCACCGGGGCTATGCCGAATTGTCCGCCGGTGAAACCCGGCGCGTGCTGATCGCCCGTGCGCTGGTGAACCGGCCGCAGGCGCTGCTGCTGGACGAGCCGTCCACCGGGCTGGACCTGGTGGCGCGCCAGCACCTGATCGCCACCATGCGCACGCTGGCCGCGCAGGGCATCACCCTGGTGCTGGTGACCCACCACATCGAAGAAGTGATTCCGGAAATCGAACGCGTGGTGCTGCTGCGCGGCGGCCGGATCGCGGCCGATGGCACACGGGCGGAATTGCTGCAGGATGGGCCGCTGTCGGAGGTATTCGGCGGGCCGATCCAGGTCGTCGAGCACGAGGGCCGCTTGACCGCCTTCGCGGGGTGACAGCCGGGGGCGGCGTTGCCGCCCCCGGCCTCCATCAGAACCGCACCGCTACTGCGCGGCTTTCGATCGGGGCCATCCGGCCCTGGTCCTGCAACTGCAGGTCACGCAGTTCGAAGGGGGCGCCGTAGCCACCCGGTAATGCCACCGTGTCGAACGCCAGCAGCAGTTCGCCGGCACCGGCCGCATCGAACCACGCCGCGCTATGCGCCTGCGCCACCGGGTGCAGCCTGCCGTCGGGTCCGGTGGCGTGCAGCGTGCCGCGCGCCTCGTAACGGCCCGGCGCGCCGATCTGCAGCGGCAGCCGCACCTGGCGCCGGGCGGCATCCACCTCGACCTGGCCGCTGAAGCGCGCCGTCGGCCGGGCGACGGCGAACGCCACCTTGGCGTCGCGCTGCACGCCCTGCGCGGTCACGAAGGCCTGCAGTTCCCACAGCCCCTGTGCCTGCCCCACATCCTCGGGAATGGTCACCTGCGCGCGCAGGCCGTCCTTGCCGGCCACCAGCGGCACCGGCCAGCTGCGCCCGTCCGGTGCCACCAGCAGTGCTTCGCCGCCCGCCGGCAGCGTGCGCGCTGCCGAGCGTCCCGCCGCCCGCGCCGCGTTGCCACCGTCGTGCTGCAGGCGTGCGTTCAACAGCACGCTGCCACCGGCCAGCACCTGCTGGCGGTCGGCCTGCAGGGTCAGCGCGATCGGGCTGTTGGGCTCCAGCACCTGCACCACGTAGCGGCCCTGGGCCTGCGCGGCCTGCAGGCGATAGGTGCCCACCGCCGTGCTGGCGCCGGTGCGCGCCATCGCGCTGCCCTCGCCCACGCCCATGCCTGCGGCGCGCAGCTGCTGGGCATCGACCAGCTTGTCCAGCGCCAACGCACCGGAGGGGTCGCGCACCTGCAGCTGCTCCACCTCCAGCGCGCGGGCGCCCTGCACCGGGCTGACCTGGATCACCGCATCCGGCGCGGTGAGCGGCAGCTCCAGGCCGCGCTGCAGCGTGGCCGCATCCACGGTGTCCCAGTAGCTGCGGCTCAGTGCAACGAACGGGGCCGGCGCGCTCAGCGCCCGGGTCGGGTCCAGCGCCCAGGCAAAGCGCACGGGGGCGCGTTCCACCGTGGCATCGGGCATCGGCGCGCGTTCCACGCGTGGGGCCACCTGGTCGGTGCCGCGCGCGGCCTGCAGCGGTTGGGCGGCGTGCAGCGGCAGCGCGAACAGCGCCGAGGCGACGGCCATGGCAAGCATCAATCGTGACGTCATGGCGTGCTCCTCAGAGAGTCAGGTCGTTGCGCAGGATCGCGCCCAGGCCGAAGCATTCGCGCCGGCTCTGGTTGTGGCTGAGCGGCTCGGCGCCGTTGGTGCGCGCCTTGTCGGTGAACAGCACGCTGCCGGCCGCCTTCTGGCTGCTGCATTCCAGGAAGCCATCGGAACAGCTGTCGAGCCAGTTCTGGGTGAGCTCCAGCCCCACGTTCTGCGCATAGCCACCGCAGTAGCTGTTGCTGTCCCACACCGCCGATTCCACATCCGAACCCACCACCGCGCGGAACGGCTTGGGCAGCGCCGGGCGACCGGAAGTGCCGTACAGGTTCTGCGCGTTGTAGGTGGCCATCCAGCCCACCTGCTGCATGCGCACCGCATCGTTCTGGTAACCCAGCAGCCAGCCGACCGACGCTTCGAAGGCGTTGCCGTTGAGCACCGCGTCGGCCAGCGGCGTGCCGGCCGACGAGGGCGCCAGCGCGGTGACCTTGCTGATGGTCTGGATAAGCTTCGGGTAGCGGCTGTCGTAGGTGGGGTTGGACAGGATCCAACGCACCACGTTGCCGCCGTTGGAATGGGTGATCACCACCAGCCTGGTGATGCCACGGGTGTTGATGAAGGTGGTGAGCTGCCCGGCCAGGCAACCGGCCGCTTCAGGCTTCCACATGTACTGCTCGAAATCGCAGTTGACTACGGTGTAATTGGCGCTGTTGGGCAGGCCCTGGCGTACCGTGTCGATGATGCCCGGCTGCCAGTAATCGGCGCGCGCATCGGTCTGCTTGCCGGTGCCGTGCACGAACGCCACGCCCACCACGTCGGCGGCGTGCGCGCTGGCGCAGGCCAGCATCATTCCCAGGGCCAGGGCCGCGCCCTTCCCCACTGCAGTGCTTTGCATCCTGTGACTCCCTTTCCCGGTGATCCCCCTGATTGCCGACAGAAGCTATTCCGCCTGCGAATCGGTTTCCGTGAACCAGTAGAGGATTCCTATCATTTGAAACGACTCCCAACGCGGCCCTTCACGGCGCCATGCCGGGTCTGGCGGCATGACCAGTGGCCGCTGGCAGGGGCCTGGGAAGCTGCGATCATGCGCGCTTCACGCTTTTGAGACCTGCCGATGCACGCTGCCGCTTCCGCCCCGTTCCTGCGCCCCCTGCTGGCCACCGCCCTGATTGCGGCCCTGGCCGGCTGTACCACGGTGGCCGCGCCGACCACGCCGGTGGAGGCCTCGGTGGTGACCAAGGCGGTGGGCTACCTGGCGCCCGACGCAGTGCCGGACAGCCTGGCGCTGGTGCCGGCCCCGCCGGCGGCCGGCTCGGCCGGGTTCGCGCTGGACGAGCAGGTCAGCCGGGAGGCGCGCGCCCTGCGCGAGACCCCGCGTTTCGCGCAGGCCCACCGCGATGCCGAACTGAGCTTCCCCGAGGGCGCGAACCAGTTCGCCTGCGCGATCGGGCTGGACGTGGATGCGCAGAAGACCCCCGCGCTGTACCGCCTGCTCGAGCGCAGCCGCATCGATGCCAGCGCCGCCACCCGCGCCGCCAAGCACCACTACCAGCGCGCGCGCCCGTTCATGGTCAATGGCGAACCGACCTGCACGCCGGAGGATGAAGAAGGCCTGCGCAAAAATGGCTCCTACCCGTCCGGCCACACCTCCATCGGCTGGGCGTGGGCGCTGATCCTGTCGGAAGTCGTCCCCGAGCGCGCCGACGCCATCCAGGCCCGCGGCCGCAACTACGGTGAAAGCCGCCTGGTGTGCAACGTGCACTGGCAGAGCGACATTCTCGAAGGGCGCTTCATGGGCGCGGCGGCGGTGGCGAGGCTGCACGACAACGCCGAGTTCAACCGCGACCTGCTGGCCGCCCGAAAGGAAATCGCCGCAGCCCGAAAGGCAGGCGCAACCGTCAGCCGCGATTGCGCGGCCGAGGAAACGGTACTGAAGGTGCGACCCGCCAGCGCGCTGTGACGTTGGGTCGCCCGATGGTGACGCATCCGGATCTGATCGCGTTCGCCAGCAATTCGCGACGTATCCTGATCCACGGACGTTCGCCAGCAATTCGCGACGTATCCAGATCCACGGGCGTTCGCCAGCAATTCGTAGCGCCGACTGTTAGTCGGCGACCGCGCGCAGCGCGGCGCAAGCATCCGAAGTCGAATGACTGCCATTGTGGAAGCGGCACCGACGTTTACGCCCGGCCGAAGCCACCCGTCCGGCGTTCATGACCTCGGAAGGGAGAGCTGCCGACTAACAGTCGGCACTACCGTCGGAGTTAACGTCGGAGTTAACGTCGGCGTTACCGTCCGCGTTGCCGTCGTCGTTACCGTCGGCGCCACCGTCGGCGTTACCGGTTTGTGCTCGACGGTCAAAAAAAACGGCGCGGATTGCTCCGCGCCGTTTTCGTCTACCTGCTGCGCACCCCGATCAGAACTTCGCCGTGAACTCCACGCCAAACGTACGCGGTTCGTTGAGGAAGCCGGTCAGGTTGTTGAAGTCGATCGCACCCACCACGCGGGTCTGGTTGGTCAGGTTGCGACCAAACACGGCCACGTCGTACTGGCCGTAATCCCAGTTGTAGCCCAGGCGCAGGCCGCCTTCCAGCGACGAGCGGCTGCGGAATTCCGGCGACTCGTACAGGAAGAAGTTCACCGGGCTGCGGTAGGCCCAGTCGGTGTAGACGTAAAGCTCGCTGGCATCGTTGATCGGGAAGCCGGCGCGCAGCGTCAGGTTGTGGATCCACTTCGGCGCCTGCGGCAACGGGTTGCCGTTGACCAGCGCGTAGGTGCCACCATTGATCACGGTGGTCGGGTCGGTGATGGTGCAGCCGCCGCCGCAGATCGCCACCGCCAGGTCGCGGTCCTTGATCTCGGTGTCGTTGTAGCTGCTGCCCAGGGTCAGCAGCACGTGGTCGGTCAGGTAGGCTTCGAAGTCCAGCTCCGCGCCCTGGCCGATGGTCTTGTCGGCATTGAGCAGGGTGGCGGTGTTGTTGCTGCCGCCCACCGCGATCAGCTGCTGGCCATCGACGTTGTAGCGGAAGATGTTGAAGCCCAGGCGCGCGCGGCGGTCGAACAGGTCGGCCTTGACGCCCACTTCATACGAAATCACCTTCTCCGAGTCGGCCTGCGAGACGCCACCGAAGGCCAGGCGGCCCTGGATGGACGGCGCGCGGAAGCCCTTGGCCACGCGGGCGTAGGTGTTGAGGTTGTCGGTGATCTGATAGACACCGCTCAGGTCCCAGCTGACATCGTCGACATCGGTGTTGGCGATGTACGGACCGCTCACCGGCGTGCCACCCGGCACCGCCTGCAGCACGCTGGCGGTGAAGTCCTTCTTGTCCTGCGTGTAGCGCACGCCGCCGCGCAGCTTGAACTTGTCGGTCACGTCGAAATCGCCGGACGCGAACGCTGCCCACGCCTTGTTGCGCTGGCTCTGCACGGCATGGCCGGTCTGCGGGTTGCCCGGGGTCAGCGAATCGTAGTTGAAGCTGTCGATGGTGACGTCTTCATCGAAGTAGAACACGCCCGCCTGCCAGTCGAAGCGGCCCCACTCGTTGGATTCCACGCGGAATTCCTGGGTCCACTGGCGGTGGTGCGGCAGGCCGTCGGCCGATTCGGACGGGAACGGAATGAAGCCCGGGCCGTAGTTGCCCGCGCCGAGGAAGCTGGCGCCGTAGCCGCCGTCGATGTCGCCATGATTGAGCGATTCGGCGGTTTCATACCCGGTGATCGAGTGCAGCGTCACGCTGCCCAGGTTCCACTGCAGGCGCGCGCTGCCGCCCCAGGTCTCCAGCTCGGAGAAGTTCTCGCCGTCGTTGGAGACCTTGTCGCGGTCGAAGTTTTCCACCAGCGCGTTGCTGCCCGGCTGGATGATGTTGGCGCGGAACAGGCGCGCGGTGCCGTTGAGCTTGCGCTTGTGCAGGTTGAACAGCGCTTCGAATTCGTCGCCTTCGTACAGGAACTGCACGCGGCCGGCGGCTTCGTCGTAGCCTTCAAAGCCTTCGGCCGGTGCGTTCGGGCGGGTGTTGTCCACGTAGTTGTCGCGGCGCTGGTACAGGGCCGACACGCGCGCGGACCAACGGTCGGTCAGCGGGCCACCGTAGGCAGCCTGGGTGTTCCAGGTGTCATAGGTGCCGTAGGAAACTTTGACGTAACCATCGGCGTCCTGCGACGGGCGCGCCGAATCGAACTTCACGACGCCGGCCGGCGTGTTGCGCCCGAACAGCGTGCCCTGCGGGCCGCGCAGTACTTCCACGCCGGCCAGGTCGAACAGCGGGAAGCCCTTCAGCAGCGGGCTTTCCTGCACCACATCGTCATACACCAGCGACACCGGCTGCGAGGCATTAAGATCGAAATCGGTGTTGCCCAGGCCGCGGATGTAGAAGCGCGGGAAGGCACGACCATAGGACGATTCAATGTTCAGGCTCGGCACGCGGGCCGACAGGAAGCGGATGTCGTCGCCGGCCGAACCAAGCACGTCGAGCTTTTCACCCTGGATGGCCGAGATCGAGACCGGCACGTCCTTGGCGTTTTCGACGCGGCGCTGGGCCGTGACCTGCAGGGTGTCGAGTGCCACCGGATCCTTGGTGGCGGGGGCGTCCTGGGCTGCGGCCGTCAATGGCAGCAGGGCGGCGAGCGCGACAACGAGGGGATGCACGGACGGAGTACGGCCGTGGGCAGTGCGGTTCGGGAACATGGCGATTAGGCTGTGTTGGGAAGGGTGGTGGACCGGCGCTACCAGACAATTGTTGCAGTACAACAACAGCGTCGCAAATGCGGATCACTGATTACCAAGATCCAGACCCCGAAATGTAAAACGGGACCGCCGGTTGGATGAACGCCTTCAGGAATGCCTTGGCCTGATCCCCGTAGTGAGACGCCGTGCGTGTCCCCGCGCGGCCAGGCAGCGCCATGATCCGCCCGGCGCCCCGCTAAACGACCACCTCCCTCGCCCTGACGCCTGTTCCAACGCTTCGGTATGCTGGCGACCTTCAAACCGCCCATTCAGATACTGCACGCCATGACCGCCTTCCGCCGCACCCGCCTGACGCTGTCTGTTGCCCTGCTCGGCCTGCTGGCTGGCTGCGGCGGCGAAAACGCCCGCCCCACGCCGGTCACCCCCGTGGTGGTGCCTGCCGCACCGGCCAAGCCGGTGAAGATCGGCATCGCACTCGGCGGCGGTGCGGCCAAGGGCTTCGCGCACATCGGCGTGATCAAGATGCTGGAAGCCAATGGCTTCGAACCGGTCGTGGTGTCCGGCACCAGCGCCGGCAGCGTGGTCGGCGCGCTGTATGCCAGCGGCATGGACGCGTTCCAGATGCAGTCCAAGGCCGTGGCCCTGGATGAGGCCAGCATCCGCGACGTGCGCCTGTTCTCCGGCGGCCTGGTGCAGGGCCAGAAGCTGCAGGATTACGTCAACGCGCAGGTGAACAACAAGCCGGCCGAAAAGCTGAAGAAGCCCTTCGCGGCCGTGGCTACCAACCTGGATACCGGCGATCGCGCGGTGTTCGTGCGTGGCAACGTCGGCCAAGCGGTGCGTGCCTCAAGCAGCATCCCGGGTGTGTTCGAACCGGTGAAGATCGGCAGCAACCTGTTCGTCGACGGCGGCGTGGTCAGCCCGGTGCCGGTGGATGCCGCGCGCCAACTGGGCGCGGACTTCGTCATCGCGGTGGATATCTCCAGCAAGGCCAGCGGCAAATCGCCGACCGGCATGCTGGGCATCGTCAACCAGTCCATCTCGATCATGGGCCAGCGCCTGGGCGAGCAGGAACTGGCGCGTGCCGACATCATCATCCGCCCCAAGGTGCTGGACATCGGCGCGGCCGATTTCAGCCAGCGCGGTTACGCGATCCTGGAGGGCGAGAAGGCCGCGATGGCGGCAATGCCGCAGATCCGCGCGAAGATCCAGCAGCTGCAGAAGGCGCGTGCGGCGGCAGCGGCGCCGCCCCCGCCCAAGCCGAAATGCGACGAACCCTCGCGCGTGGGCAAGCTGATGGGCCGCAAGGAAAAGTGCGAGGGGTAAACCGCGTCATCTCTGGACGCCGCCCGCGGTAGAGCCGCTGGAATGACGCGTTGCGTCATTCCAGCTGCGACAACGGCAACGCCCTGAAATCCTTCACCGTGCGCAGCACGAAACTGGAGTTCACATCGGCAACGCCCGCTGCATTGAGCAGCTTGTCCAGCAGGAAGCTGGAAAAGTGCTCCAGGTCGCGCACGTAGATGTGCAGCAGGTAATCCATGTCGCCGGTCAGCGCATGGCAGGCCACTACTTCGTCCCAGTCCACCACGCTGTCAGCGAACACGCCGATGGCGTGCTGGTCGTGCTTTTCCAGCTGCACGCGCACGAAGGCCTGCAGCCCCAGCCCGATCCGGCGCGGTTCCAGTCGCGCGCCGTAGCCGGCGATCACCCCTTCGCTTTCCAGCCGTTGCACCCGCCGCAGGCAGGCCGACGGGGACAGGTTCACCCGCGCCGCCAGTTCGGCGTTGGTGGCGCGGCCATGTTGCTGGATCTCCGCCAGAAGACGCAGATCCGTGCGGTCGAACTGGGCATCTCCGGACATTGCTGCTCCGCAACATTGATTGGACGCAACGATATTGCGGCAGGTCGGCAGATCTGCGCAACTTTGCAATCCTCTTGCGCGCGCCCTGCCCTAGCATCAAGGGGTCACTTCCCAGGAGCCCACCTCGATGGAAACCGCCACTGCCCCCCGCCGCGTCGAACACCAGCAGACCGACAAGGGCTACGTGCCGGTGTACACCACCGCCGTGGTGGAACAGCCGTGGGAAAGCTACACCGCCGACGACCACGCCACCTGGAGCACCCTGTACCAGCGCCAGCGTGAGCTGCTGGTGGGCCGGGCCAGCAAGGAGTTCCTGCAGGCGCAGGACGAGATGGGCATGAACGCGCACATGATTCCGCGCTTCGACCAGCTCAACGAAGTGCTGGGCGCCGCCACCGGCTGGACCCTGGTTGGCGTGGAAGGCCTGCTGCCGGAACTGGATTTCTTCGACCACCTGGCCAACCGCCGCTTCCCGGTCACCTGGTGGATCCGCCGCCCGGACCAGATCGACTACATCGCCGAACCGGACATGTTCCACGACCTGTTCGGGCACGTGCCGTTGCTGATGAACCCGGTGTTCGCCGATTACATGGCCGCCTACGGCCGCGGCGGCGTCAAGGCGCACGCGATCGGCCCCGAAGCACTGCAGCACCTCACCCGCCTGTACTGGTACACGGTGGAGTTCGGCCTGATCAACACGCCCGAAGGGCTGCGCATCTACGGCGCGGGCATCGTCTCGTCCAAGGGCGAATCGCTGTACTCGCTGGAATCGGCTGCGCCGAACCGGATCGGGTTCGACCTGGAGCGCATCATGCGCACCCGCTACCGCATCGATACCTTCCAGAAGACCTACTTCGTCATCGACAGCTACGAGCAGCTGATGGAAGCGACTGCGCCGGACTTCACCCCGATCTACGCCGCGCTGGAAACGCAGGAGCACCTGCCGGCCGGTGATGTGCAGGAAGGCGACCGCGTGTTCCAGAAGGGCACCGGCGAAGGCTGGGCGGAAGGCGGCGACGTGTGACGCCGTTCGCTGACGCAATTCACCGGGCCTTTTGAAGTTTAGCCACCTAACCTTCAAAAGCTTCAGAGGCTTTTGAAGGTTAGCGTCGGTAGAGCCGGGCCCTGCCCGGCTGCGCCTTCACCGCGGGTACGCCAGCAGCACCACCAGATCCTGCTCACCCCGCTGCTGCAGCGCGTGCAGGCTGCCCACCCGGGTAAGCAGCGCGTCGCCGGCCGCCACGTCGTACTGTTTGCCATCCAGTACGTAGCTGCCCTGCCCGCTGACGATGTAATAGATCTCGTCCTTGTGCTGCGGGTGCAGGCCAATGCCCGCGCCCTTGTGCAGCACGCGCTTGCGCAGCACGAACGGCAGATCCTTGTCGTCGGCGAAGAACGGGTACGCCGTGGTCGGGCCGGCGCCACCGTGCGGGCCAGGCTGGGTAACGGCGATATCGCGCTCATGGACAACCTTCGACGGCTTGGCCGGGTCAGCGCCCTGCCCTGCGGCCTGGCTGACGTCACAATCGATGTCGCGCTTCAGCACCGGCTTCAGGTCCGGCTTCAGGGCCACCCAGTCACGCAGCACCAGGCAGGCCACGGCGGTGGCACCGGCGGTGCTGAAATGGGTGCCGTCGGCCTTGTTCTGTTCGGGTACGAACATGAAGTATGGCTTGGCGCCCTGCTCGCCCAGCGCGCGGATCCAGCGGGTGGAGCTGGCGTTGAGGTCGATCAGCGCCACCTGTTCGCGCGCGGCCAGTTGTTTCATCGCCTGGGTGTACAGCCCGTGCGTGTCCAGCAGCGAACCGAAGTCGTACAGCAACCGCGCCACCGGAGTGATCAACACCGGCGTGGCGCGCTTGTCGCGGGCCAGCTGCACGTAGCGCATCAGGTACTGCGGGTAGGCGGCGTCCGGGTCGTCGTAACGGGTGGGGTCTTCGAATTTTGCGTCGTTGTGGCCGAACTGGATCAGCAGCACGTCGCCGGGCTGGATCTCGGCCGCAATCGCATCGAGGCGTTTTTCCTCGATGAAGCTGCGCGCGCTGCGGCCCGCCTTGGCGTGGTTGCGGACCTGCCAGACCGCGGGGTCCAGATAACTTGGCAGGGCCTGGCCCCAGCCCATCAGCGGCGCGCGCTCGGGGCCGTAGTCGGCAGCGGTGGAATCGCCGGCAATGAAAACACGGTGCGGCGCCGCGTGTGTGGTGACCGCCGCGAACAACAAGAGCATCGGGAGCAGGAAGCGGTGCATGTTCGGGCTCCAGGAGGGCCGGCCAACGGCCGGCGCTACCGTCAGGACGTTTGGCGGGGGTACCGACCAACGGTCGGTACCTACCGGTCTTGCGCCGCGGGTTCGCGGCCGACGATCTGATCCCGGTAGGTATCGACCGTTGGTCGATACCCATGCATCACCGAGCCAGCCAACCACCGTCAACGGGAATTACCGAACCATTGACGTAGTCTGACGCGCTCGACGCCAGGAACACGGCCGTACCTGCGAGATCTTCCGGGGTACCCCAACGCCCGGCCGGAATGCGGTCGAGGATGGACTTGTTGCGGTCCTGGTCGGCGCGCAGCGCGGCGGTGTTGTCGGTGGCCATGTAGCCCGGGGCGATCGCGTTGACGTTGATGCCCTTGTTGGCCCACTCATTGGCCAGCAGGCGGGTGATGCCGGCGATGCCGCTCTTGCTGGCGGTGTACGACGGCACCCGGATCCCGCCCTGGAAGGACAGCATCGAGGCGATGTTGATGATCTTGCCGCGGCCCTGCGCGATGAAGTGGCGACCGGCAGCCTGCGAGATGAAGAACGCGGACTTGATGTTGACGTTCATCACGTCGTCCCAGTCCTGCTCGCTGAAGTCCACCGCATCGGCGCGGCGGATCAGGCCGGCGTTGTTGACCAGGATATCCAGGCCACCCAACCCTTCGATGGTTTCGCGGATCACCCGCTCCACCGGCTCGATGCTGATCAGGTTTGCTTCCACCGCCAGGCAGCGGCGGCCGAGCGCGGTGATCTTTGCGATGGTGTCGGTGGGCGGCGCGATGCCGGCCACGGCCACATCGGCGCCGGCCTGGGCCAGCGCTACGGCGATGCCCTGCCCCAGGCCGGTGTTGCCACCGGTAACGAGGGCGACCTTGCCTTCCAGACTGAACGGATTAGCCATTGCGGTTACGGTCCTTATCCAATGCGGTGTGGGTTACTTGAGCTGGCAGATGTCCAGCACGTGCATGTCGGTGTAATCCAGGTTTTCGCCGCCCATCGCCCAGATGAAGGCGTAGTTGCTGGTACCGGCACCCATGTGGATCGACCACGGCGGGGACACCACCGCTTCGTTGTTCTGGATCACGATGTGGCGCTGCGCGTCCGGCTCGCCCATGAAGTGGTACACGCGGTCGTTCTGGCCCAGGTCGAAGTAGAAATAGACCTCGCTGCGGCGGTCGTGCAGGTGCGGCGGCATGGTGTTCCAGACGCTGCCCGGCTTCAGCACGGTCAGGCCCAGCAGCAGCTGCGAGGACTGGCAGGTGGCCGGCACGATGTACTGGTAGATGGTGCGCTCGTTGCTGGTTTCCAGCGCGCCGCGTTCCAGCGCAACCGCATCCTTGATGGACAGCTGCTTGGTCTCGAAGCGCGCGTGCGCCGGGGTCGAGGCCAGGTAGAACTGCGCGGGGTTGGCCGCGTCGTCGGAGGCGAACACCACCTCTTCGCTGCCCATGGCCACGTACAGGCCGTCCTTCGGGCCCAGCGTGTACACGGTGCCGTCGACGGTGACGGTGCCGCTGCCGGCGCCGACGTTGATGATGCCCAGCTCGCGGCGCTCCAGGAACGCGTGGCCGGCGGCGGAGGCCGGTTCGGTCTGCTTCGGCAGCGACACCGGGCCCTTCACCGGGGCCGCACCGCCGAGCACGAAGCGCTCGTAGTGGGTGTACTTCAGGGTCACTGCGTCGGCATTGAACAGGCCGTCGAGCAGGTACAGCTCGCGCAGGTCATCGTTGCTGGCGCCCTTGATGGCGTCGGGATGGGTGGCGTAGTGGGTCTTGCAGTACATGGCGTCTCCAGAGCAGGGGTGGGCCGACGGGGCGGCCCCGGCGCGATTTCCCCCATTCTAGCCAAGGAGGAAACCGGTGTCATTTTGCATTGCGGGATCGGTGGGAAGTCACGACCAACGGTCGTGACCTACCGCGTGGAATCATCTCGTGGCGTTCGGCCGGGTGGGCTGCCTTGCCGGTAGGTCACGACCGTTGGTCGTGACCCGCACCGTCCCGTCAGTCCTCCGGCGGCTGGCACGAATCGCGAACGATCAGGTGCGGGCGCACGCTGGCGATCTGCAGCGCGGCCTGGCCGTCGGGCTGGACCAGCATCGCGGCGGCGGTGCGGCCGGTGTCGCGGGTGTGGCGGCGCACCGAGGTCAGCGAGGGCCACAGGCGCGAGGCCAGCGGGCTGTCGTCGTAGCCGATGATGGACAGCTGGCGCGGAATGTTGATGCCCGCGCGCAGCGCCACCTTGTAGATACCGGCCGCCATTTCATCGTTACCGGTGAAGATCGCGGTCGGGCGCTGCTTGCCCAGCAGCAGCTTTTCGGCGGCGGCCACACCGGACTCGAAGGTATAGCCGGCTTCCACGATGCGCCCGGGCGGCAGTTCGATACCGCGCTGGGCGAGGGCATCGATGAAGCCGGCGGTGCGCTCGTGCGCCGAGCGGTAGGCGCTGGGGCCGGTGACCAGCGCGATGTCGCGGTGGCCCAGCGACAGCAGGTAATCGGCCGCTTCTGCGGCGCCGTCGCGGTCGTGGGTCACCACCATCTGCGAGGTGTCATCCAGCGGCAGCGCAGCGATGCGGGTGAAGCGGCAGCCGATCTCATCGAGCATGTCCACCAGCGCCTGGTCTTCCGAGGCACGCGGCACCAGGATGACACCGTGCAGCTTCTGCTGCTGCACGAAGCGGCGCACGCCTTCGATGTAGCCGGGGCTGCGCGAATCGCACGGGTGCACCACCAATTCGAAGCTGGAGCCGCGCAGCGCGTCCAGCGCGCCGTACTGCATGTCCACGATGTACTGCGCGGTGGGGTTGTCGTAGACCATGCCGATCAGGAACGAGCGGCGGAAGGCCAGCCCGCGCGCCAGCGGGTCGGGCGTGTAGCCCACCTCGCGCATCAGCGTTTCCACCTTCTCACGGGTGTCCTTGCGCACCAGTGGCGAGTTGTTGATGATCCGCGAAACCGTTTTCTTGGATACACCCGACAGCCGCGCGATGTCATTGATCGTGGCGGCCTTGCCCTTGGTCAACCCGTGCGGTGGCGGGTCGGTCTTGCTGCGCAGTGACATGTGTTCAAACCATGAGAGGTCGAAGGAGTCTACCGGCGCCCTCAATCAAGGGCGCGGTAGCGGAACTGGCGGAAGGTCACCTTGCCGTCGCCGGCAGCGTACAGGGCCGGCTTCAGGGCGAGGAACTTCCCGGCCACATTGTGATGGTAGCCGGAGACTTCCATCTGAACCGGGTACTTCTGCCAGGTTTTGCCGTCGGTGCTGGAATGGATGGTGACGATGTGGCGGTTGTTGGTCACCCGCAGCCACAGCTTGCCGCCTTTGGCACTGGGGGCCAGCCGGGTGGGGCGCTCCTCGCCGTAGCGGTGCATGATGAACTTCTCGCCGTTGCTGCCCACGCCCACGTACAGCCGGTCGCTGTAGAAGAGCAGGGCACCGCCCACCGCGCCGGGCGCGATGTCCATTTCGACCTCGAACTGGTACGCCTGGTCGCCGGCGATGGCGGTCAGCGGCGAGCTGTCCTTCGGGGTGTCGCCCTTGCCCTGCACGGTCAGGCCGTTGGCGCTGAAGCCGAGGCGTTTGTACTCGTCCTGGGCCGGGTTGAAGAACGACCACTGCGCGCCCAGGGTCTTGCCGGTGAAGTCGTCCGACAGCGCCATGCCGTGCGGGCCGACCGACTCGCCCGAAGGCTTGGCCAGCGGCTGGCCGAGGTCGCCGCCCTTGGCCACGAACCAGCCATCGTCGGTCCACTCGATCGGCTCCAGCAGTGCCTGGCGGCCCAGGGTCCAGTAGCCGTTCTCGTAGCCGTGGTAGATCATCCACCAGCGCCCGTCGGTGCCTTCCACCACGGTGGCATGGCCACGCGACCACCACGGCTCACTGGCGGACTTCGTGCGGGTGATCGGGTTGTTCGGCGCGTTCACCCACGGCCCGTGGATCGAGCGCGAGCGCGCGGTGATCACCATGTGCCCGGTCGGCGGGCCGGCGGTGCCGCCCACGGCGGTGGTCATGTAGTACCAGCCGTTGCGGAAATTGATCTTCGGACCTTCCTGCGCGTAGGCCTCCACGTCCCAGCTTTCCGGGTACTTCCAGCCGTCGTAGACGTGTTTCGGCTTGCCCACCACGCTCAGGCCATCGTCGGCCAGCTGCACGTAGGCGCCGCCACTGAGGAACAGGTAGCGCTTGCCGTCTTCGCCCACCGCGTGGCCCGGGTCGATGTAGCCGCCCAGGCCGATGTCGATCGGCTCGCTCCACGGCCCGCGGATGTTGTCCGACCACACCACGAAGTTGCTGCGGGTTTCGCCGGTGCGTGCCGGGAAGTAAATGAAGTAGCGGCCGTCGTGCTTGACGATGTCCGGTGCCCAGATCGCGCCGACATTCTTCGTGATCGCGTGGCCCAGCGGCTGCCAGTTCACCAGATCGCGCGAATGCCAGATCGGCAGGCCCGGGTAGGCGTCGAAGGAGGACAGGGTGAGGTAGTAGTCGTCGCCATCCTTGAGCACCGAAGGATCGGGGCGGTCGCCGGCGAGCACCGGGTTGAGGAAAGTGCCGTTGCCCAGGTCGGCCTGGCGCTGGTTCTCGATGCCACGCTTCCACGACGTGGCCGGGACATCGGCGGCATGCAGGGCGCCGGCGAGCAGCAGGCCGGCGGTGGCCAGCCCGGCCAGCAGGGTCTTCATACGCATGGGGTGTCTCCCTGGTTCGGTGCAGGACCCGCCCGTGCGGGGCGGGTCCACGTCGGCGATGGCGGCACCGGGCCGCCGTGCGGTCAGGCGCGCAGCAGCGCCGGCAGCCACAGCGACAGCTGCGGGAAGAACGTCACGATCAGCAGCACGCCCACCGCCGCGAACCAGAACGGCCAGATCGAACGCATGCTTTCGCCCACGCTGATCTTGCCGATTGCCGTGCCGATGAACAGCACCGAGCCCACCGGCGGGGTCACCAGGCCCAGGCCGCCGGTCAGCACCAGCACCAGGCCGAAGTGGATCGGGTCGATCCCGTAGGCCTTGGCCACGGGCAGGAAGATCGGCGTGCAGATCAGGATCATCGGTGCCAGGTCCATGAAGGTGCCCAGCAGCAGCAACATCACCACGATCATCAGCAGCACCATGAACTGGCTGTGCGCGAACGACTGCAGGAAGTCCACCGCCGCCGCCGGCACCTGCAGGAACGCCAGCAGCCAGCCGAACACGGCAGCGGTGGCGATCACGAACAGGATTACGCCGGTACTGCGCGCCGCATGGGTCACCGTGCCCAGGAACTCGCGCCAGTTGAGCTGGCGGTACAGCACCGTGGTCACCAGCAACGCGTAGACCACGGCAATGGCCGCGCTTTCCACCGCAGTGAAGATGCCGGCGCGGATACCGATGAAGATCAACGCCACCAGGCCCAGGCCGGGCAGGGCGGAGACCATGCGCAGCAGCACCGCGCGCCAGCCCGGGAACACTTCCACCCCGTAGCCACGACGGCGTGCCACCACGTAGCCGGTGACCATCAGTGCCACGGTCATCAACAGCGCCGGCACGATGCCCGCCGCGAACAGGTCGGCAATGGACAGGCCACCACCGGCGGCGGCCGAGAACAGGATCAGGTTATGCGAGGGCGGCACCAGCAGCGCCACCAGCGCGGCGGTGATGCTCACGTTCACCGCGAAATCGCGGTCGTAACCACGCTTGACCATCTGCGGAATCATCGTGCCGCCGACCGCAGACACGTCCGCGATGGCCGAACCGGAGACACCGCCGAAGAACAGCGAGGACAGGATCGACACCTGCCCCAGGCCACCGCGCATGCGCCCGACCAGCGACGAGGCCAGCGCGATCAGCCGTTCGGAGATGCCGCCGCGCATCATGATTTCGCCGGCGAAGATGAACAGTGGAATGGCGATCAGCGAGGCCGAACCGGTACCGGCCGAAATCTGCTGCACCAGCACCAGCGTCGGCAGGTCCAGGTACCACAGGGTGGCAAGCGCCGCCGCGGCCAGCGCATAGGCCACCGGCACGCCGAGCAGCAGCAGCACCGCGAATACAGTGAAAAGAATCGTAATACCCATGACTCAGCGGTCTCCCTCTGCTTCAGCGACGGCCGGTTGCACGGCCTGCACCATCTGGTTCACGGCGAACACCGCCATCAGCGCACCGCCAATGCACAGCGGCAGGTAGTTGATGCTCTGCGGCAGGTTGGCGCCGGCAATCTTGATGTCCAGCCCATCCAGCAGCAGCACGGCTGCCCACCAGGCGATCACCACGCCAAGCAGGGCCACCACGAACGAGGCGAACACGTCCACGGCACGACGCAGGCCGGGACCCATGTGCGCGGCCAGCAGGAAGAAGCCGAAGTGGCGTCGGGTGTGCACACCGGTGGCCGCGCCCAGGCTCATGGCGGTGGCCAGCAGCAGCAGGGTCACCGGCTCGGTCCAGCTGGGCGAATCGTTGATCACATAGCGGGCGAACACCTGCCAGCCCTGCACCACCACCAGCCCGAGCAGGGCAAGTACGGCGATGTAGATGGTGATGTCGGCAATGCGGTCGAGTGCGCGCTGCGGCAGCGTGCGCAGGTCTACGGCGGTTTCGGAAGTCGGGTCGGACATCGCGGCAGGCCTCAGGCGAAGTCGCGGATGCGACGGGTGAGGGCAGCCAGCTCCGGCTGCTGCAGGTACTGCTGCAGCAACGGGTCGGCGGCCTTGCGGAAGGCCGGCATGTCGACCTCGTTGAACTGGATGCCGAAGTCGGCCACGGCTTGGCGGGCGGTGCTTTCCGAGGCGTCCCACTGCTGGCGCATCACCCCTACCGATTCGCGCGCGGTCTGCAGCAGCAGCTGGCGGTCTTCCGGGCTGAGCGACTCGAAGCTGCGGCGCGACATCAGCAGCACGTCGGGCGCATACGAATGGTCGCTCTGCGACCAGTAGCGCGCCGCCTCGAAGTGGCGGCTGGAGTGGAAGCTGCGCATGTTGTTTTCCGCACCATCGATCATGTGCGTTTCCATGCCCGAGAAGGTGTCGCCCAGCGACATCGGGGTCGGGTTGGCGCCCAGCAGGCGCATCAGCTGGATGAAGATGTCCGAGGACGCCACGCGCAGCTTCAGGCCGTGCAGGTCTTTCGGTTCCACGATCGGGTGCTTGGTGTTGTAGAAGCAGCGCGCGCCGGAATCGTAGATCGCCAGCCCCACCAGGTCGCGGCTTTCAAAGCCGCGCAGCACGGTATCGGCCACGCCGCCGTCGAGCGCGCGGCGCATGTGCGCCACCGAATCGAACACGTAGGGCAGGCACAGCGCCTGGGTGAGCGGGAAGGCGTTGTTGAGCGCGCCGGAATACACGCGGGTGATGTCGATGACCCCGAAACGGGCCATGTCGATCGCTTCCGATTCGCGGCCGAGCTGGCCCGAATGGTATTGGCGCAGCCGCAGGCGGCCGCCGGTCTTCGCTTCCAGCTGCTGGCCGATCCACTTCACCGCGGTCACGGTGGGGTAGTCGGCCACATGCACATCGGTTGCGGTCAGCAGGCGCGCGCCATCGGGCGCGTCACCGGTGGAACGTGAACACCCGGCCGACAACAGGGGCACGCTGAGCGCGCCCACGCTGGTGGCAAGGAAACTTCTGCGAGTAATCATCTGCGCCCTCCCAAGCGTACTCGCCATGGCCGCACGGTTACCCGGCGGCGATGGCCCTGCAGGTAATGTCGCCGTAACCGGCGAAACGGATCAGTGCCTGTTGGCCTACGGCGATGTCATGGATACCAGTGGCATTGCCACTGGCGATCAGATCGCCGGCCTTCAGCGGGCGCCCACGCTGGGCCGAACGGGCCAGCGCGAAGGCATACGCGGTGCGCAGGCCACCCGGCAGCAGGGTGGCGCCACCGGTACCCACCACTTCGCCCTCGATGCGGGTTTCGGCGCGCAGGTCGGCATCGTCCAGCGAGGTCCAGTCCGCAATCTCCGGGCCCAGCACCAGGCCGTTGTTGTTGCCGAAGTCCGACACCACTACGCGCGGGCCCAGCTTGTTGATCGTGGCGAGCGGGCTGCTGGCCACTTCCACGCCGATGAACAGCTTGGCGGGAAGGGCTTCTGCCTCTTCGGCCGTCCATTGCAGCTTGTCGGCCGGGGCGTCCTGCTGCAGCTGGATCACGTACTCGGCTTCCACCGCGCCGAAGCCGCCGACGAACACCGGGATGTCCACTGTTCCACCGGTAGCATTCCAGAGCCGCTGAGAGAAGATCGGGCCCAGCAGGCGGTCGTCGCCGGAGCCATCGCGGCGCTCGGCGGCGATGTAGCCGACCTTCCAGCCCACCACCTGGTCGTTCCAGAGCGCGATGGCCTGGTCCTGCACCTGGTAGGCGGTGACCAGGTCTTCCGGGATGGTTCCGGGGAAATCCGGCAGTGAACGGCCCTGCTGGCGGGCCGTGACGAACGCGTGGGCGATGTCGCCCAACCCTTGTTCTGGCAGGTCCTGTTTGCCTTGATCGTTGCTCAAGCGGGTCTCCCGGTGAATTGTTGCACTGCCCATCGACAGCACTTGGATGAGCTGTATATGGTAAACCGGTGTCATTGGCAATGTGCACCGCGTCAGAACCTGCACGAGCCCGGCACGCTCCCGTTTGCCCACCCCTGAGAGGACTGCCGCGGATGCGTTGTGCTGTGTTGATGTCCCTGCTGGCCGGCTGCCTGCTGGCCGCCGTTGCCCCACCGCCGGCCCAGGCCGTCGAGCGCCCGGTGCCGCAGAGCGAGCCCGCCCCCGGCACGCCCACCCGCATCGCGCTCTGGCCCGCCGGCAGGGTGCCGGGTGAGCCCAAGCACGCCTCAGTGCCCAACGTGGTCGAGCGCAGCGCCGACCCCGCGCTGCCGGACCGCTACATCGACAACGTCTCTGCGCCCTATCTGGTCGCCTACAGCCCGGCCAGACCCAACGGCACCGCCCTCCTGGTCATTCCCGGTGGCGGCTACCAGCGCATCGTGCTGGACAAGGAAGGCACCGCGCTGGTGCCGGCCTTCGTGGAGCAGGGTGGGGTAACCCTGTTCGTGCTGCGCTACCGGCTGCCGGCCGGGCGCGGGGACCGCCAGGCCGCACTGGCCGATGCACAGCGCGCGATGCGGGTGATCCGCGCCGGCGCGGCGAAGTGGCAGCTGGATCCGCAACGGATCGGCGTGATCGGCTTTTCCGCCGGCGGCCATGTTGCCGCGCGGCTGAGCAACGGCTACGCCACCGCGCTGCCGGGCATCGGCGATGCCACCGACACGCTCAGCGCGCGCCCGGATTTCGCGCTGCTGCTGTACCCGGTGATCGACATGGGCCGGCATGCACACAGCGGCTCGCGCACCCGGCTGCTGGGCGAACACCCCACGCCCGCGCTGGAGCAGCAGTATACGATGCAGGCGCAGGTCAGCGCGCAGACCCCGCCCACCTTCCTGGTCCACGCGCAGGACGACGACGTGGTGTCCGTGCACAACAGCCTGCTGTACTACCAGGCACTGGTGGCGGCGGGCGTGCCCAGTGAAATGCACCTGTTCGCGCACGGCGGTCACGGCTTCGGCGTACGCCTGCCGCCCGCTGCGCTTGCCACCCAGTGGCCCACGCTCGCGCTGCGCTGGATGCAGGCGCAGAACGGGGAGAAGGCGCCATGACGCTCACCCCTGCCGACCTGCAGCGCCGCCGCTTCCTGCGCGACAGTGCGCGCTACGCAATGCTGCTGGCGGCCGGTACGTTGCCGCTGGTGTCATCGCCTGCAGGCGCGACCACCCGCACCGCCCCGGCCGTTTCACTGGCGAAGGTGCGCGGCGGCCACCTGCGCGGCCGGTATGACCAGGGCGTGCACCGTTTCCTTGGCGTGCCCTATGGCGCGGACACCGCGACCCGGCGCTTCCAGCCGGCACTGCCTGAACGGCCGTGGCGCGGGGTGCGCGATGCACTGGCCTACGGGCCGGCCGCTCCGCAGGGCAGCAAGGAGGACGGCCCCGGCAGCGAAGACTGCCTGTACCTCAACGTGTGGACGCCGGCGCTGCGCGACGGCAAGCCCCGGCCGATCCTGTTCTACATCCACGGCGGCGCGTACAACAACGGCTCCGGCAGCGACCCGCAGTACGACGGCAGCGCGCTGTGCCAGCGTGGCGATGTAGTGGTGGTCACCGTCAACCACCGGCTCAATGTGTTCGGCTACCTGTACCTGGCGCAGCTGGGTGATGCGCGGTTCGCCGATTCGGGCAACGTGGGCCAGCTCGATCTGATCCAGGCCCTGCGGTGGGTGCGCGAACATGCGCACGAGTTCGGTGGCGATGCCGGCAACATCACCGTGTTCGGCCAGTCCGGCGGCGGCGCCAAGATCGCCACGCTGATGGCCATGCCCGCCGCGCGCGGCCTGTTCCAGCGTGCCTGGACGATGAGTGGCCAGCAGGTCACCGCGGCCGGGCCGCGCGCCGCTACCCAGCGCGCGCACATTGCGATGGAAGCGGTAGGCGCAACGGACGTTGACGCGCTGCTGGCGCTGCCTGCCCAGGCATTGCTGGCTGCCACCCGGGCCCGCGACCCCTCGCGAGTGGAAAGCAGCAGCCTGTACTTCGGACCGGTGGTGGATGGCCACAGCCTGCCGGTGCATCCGTTCTGGCCGCAGGCGCCGGCGCAGTCAGCGGCCATCCCCATGGTGATCGGCAACACCCACGACGAAACGCGCGCGTTCCTGGGCCACGACCCGGCCAACTTCGCGCTGACCTGGGAGACGTTGCCGGCCAGGCTGGAGAAGGAACAGTTCGTCGATCTGCTGCCATCGGTGGTGATCGCCGAATATCGGCGCCTGTATCCGCACTACACGCCCTCTGATGTGTTCTTTGCCGCCACCACCGCCGGCCGCTCCTGGCGCGGGGCGGTGGAGGAACTGGAAGCACGCGCGCGGCAGGGCGCGCCCACCTGGGCGTACCAGCTCGATTGGGGCTCACCGCTGGACGGGGGCAGGCTGGGCGCTTTCCACACGCTGGATATCCCGCTGGTGTTCGACAACACCCGGGCAGCGGGTTCGCGCACCGGTGAAGCGGCCGACGCGCAGCGCATGGCGGCAGCGATGAGCGATGCCCTGATCGCCTTCGCCCGCACCGGCAACCCGCAGCACCCTGGGCTGCCGCAGTGGGAGCAGTACGGGCTTGATCGCCGCCAGACGATGCTGTTCAACACCCCGCCGCAGCTCGCTGACGACCCGCGTGGCGGCGAACGACGCCTGTACCAGCAGGCCCCGTTTGTACAGCGAGGCACGATGTAGCCACACGCCACGCGTGTCCCACGCACAGTCGCCCACTCCAAACAACGATAGGCAGCACCAACCGAACAACGAAATCCAATAGATTTTCGGCCAAAAAGCGGTCATCAGCCGTGATTCAGATCAAACATGTCCTTAACCTCCATCGCCTAGACTGGGGGCATGCAGGACCATTGCGATTCCTTTCCGCCGTTCCATGGCCGCGATCGATTGATAGCCGCCATCGATCACGCCGTGCAGCATGACGATCCCCAGCAGATCGCCAGAACCTTGCGTGGTGCGCTCTGCGAGGCCATTGCCGACAGCCGCATCCAGCTGCCGGCCTGCGTGCACCGCCCGATCAGCGACCACTACGCACGCCGCGAGCTGTACCGCAGCCCGGCGCACGGCTACAGCATCGTGGCGATGAGCTGGGCGCCGGGGCAGGGCACGCCGCTGCATGACCACAGCGGCCTGTGGTGCGTGGAAGGGGTGTGGCTGGGGCAACTGGAAGTCACCCAGTACCGGCTGCTCGAACGCAGGGGCGAACGCTTCCGCTTCCAGGCCGAGCCGTCGGTGATCGGCGACTGCGGCAGCGCCGGCAGCCTGATTCCGCCGCACGAATACCACACCATCCGCAACACCAGCGACGAGCGGCTGGCCATTTCCGTGCACGTCTACCAGGGCGAAATGACCCGCAGCGCGATCTTCGAACCCGACCACGACGGCTGGTACGAGCGCCGCATGAAGGAAATGGAAACCGACGTCGCGTGACGCGACGTTGCCAAGCCGCAGTCATGCGGGATGGATGCACCACACCGCTTCTTCGCCTTTGCTGAAACGGGTAAGGGAGAAACGCGCACCGGCGTAGACCTCGGTGGCTCTGGCGCCCTCGGGCAACTTCAACCGCCAGTTCGGCAACGACACCCGCGCTGTGGGAAACCCTACGTGGAGTGCCCAGAACACGCCCGCGGCGTAGGCGATGACCAGTTGCACCCGGCCCGTGCCGTCGCGGACTTCAACGTGGTCCACACCGCCGTCCTCGTACTCCCGCACCCGCCAACCGTGGGTTGCGCCAGAAACGTCAGGCTGTGGGCGCGGACATACCTCGATCCGCACCGCCTCATCAATGTCGGCGACGTTGGTGTTCATAGGTGTTTCCCCAAGAGAGGTGGCGCTGTGCATCGGTGTGGTGATGACGACCAGATGCTATCTGCGGCCATTGGGGTGGTGCGTTGAAAAAGATCCTAGATTTGATGCAGGGTTCACCGCCAAGATGCACGCATGTCGCCACATCCCGCCAAGGAACCGCTGCCCATGACGTCCCACCCCTTCCTCCAGGTCAACGTCTTCAGCACCGATCCGCTGCTGGGCAATCCGCTGGCCGTGGTGCTTGATGCCGATGGGTTGAGCGATGCGCGCATGGCCGCCTTTGCGCGGTGGACCAACCTGAGCGAGACCACGTTCGTATCGAAGCCGAACGACCCGCGTGCCGATTACCGCGTGCGGATCTTCACCACGCTGGGCGAGCTGCCGTTCGCCGGGCATCCCACGCTGGGCAGTTGCCATGCGTGGCTGGCCAATGGCGGCGTGCCGCGTGGCGGGGAAATCGTGCAGGAGTGCGGGATCGGGTTGGTGCGGATCCGCCGCGATGCAGCCGGGTTGGCGTTCGAGGCGCCGCCATTGCGGCGGGAGGGGCCGTTGGACCCGTCGTTGCGCGAGCGGGTGCGGGCGGGATTGGGGGTGGCCGTGGATGAACTGGTAGATGCGCAATGGGTGGACAACGGCCCGCCGTGGTTGGCGGTGCGATTGCGCAGCCGTGCGGCCGTGTTGGCGGTGCGCCCCGATTACGCGGCGTTGGATGGGCTGATGGTGGGCGTGTTCGCGGCGTGTGGCGAAGGCGACGCAGTGGATGCAGATTTTGAATCGCGCGCGTTCATTGCCGGCGAGGCCGCGCCGGAGGATCCGGTGACCGGCAGCCTCAATGCGGGTATCGCGCGGTGGTTGCTACGGGAGAGTGCGGCGCCGGACCGGTATGTAATCAGCCAGGGCACGGTGATGGGTCGCGCCGGCCGCGTGCAGGTGGAACGGGTGGGGGATGCGCTGTGGATCGGGGGTGCCTGCGTGACGTGTATCGAGGGGGCGGTGACGTTGTAGGCGGTTACTCGACCGCCACCACGTTGTTGAGCTGGGTCACTTCGGCGCCCCCATCCGCCAACCTCACCCGCACCTTCAGGCCGCTTCGGTTACCCGTAGGCAGCGGCAATGCCACCGTGGTTGTCTTGGGCACCAGATCCGTGGGCGCTGCCATCGCTGGAATCTCGATCCGCGCCAGCTCGCGCCCGCCCGCATCTTCCAGCACCGCCGTCCCCAACGGCGTGCCCACATGCCCCAGGCTGTGCACGGTGACGTGCACCTGACGGCCATCCACGCGCACGTCGCCACGGCCTACCGCCAGGTCGGGCCGCTCTTCCACCGGCGTGCCCGCCTGGATCAGCTCGAACTCCACCACCTGCGCCTGCCCCGGCGCGAACCGCAGTGGCACGGACGCGCTGCGCTCCAGCGTCACCTCGCGCACGTCGGCCCTGCCGTCGATCCGGTCATCCCCGTCGCGGTCCACCCCGCTGGTCATCCGCCAGGTCCCGGCGGTGACATTCCACGTGCTCATCTGCGCATCCACCGCGCGCTTGCCGGTGTTGTAGGCAATCACCTTGAAGCGCTCGGTGGACGGTGCATGCACCAGCAGCGCCACCTGTTCGGCTGCATCGGGCTGGGCGAAACGCCAGCTCACCGTGTGGCCCGGCCAGCTCTGGTTGCGCTTGAGCGCGATACCGCCCAGGCGGGCGCGCTGCAGGAACTCGCTCGGTGCTTCGACGCGGTCGGACCACCAGTGGCCTTCAGTGTTCATGTACTCGCGCTGCGCCTTGGCCTGGATGCCATCGGCGTGCAGCGCCTCCAGGTACTTCTTGTCACCAGTGGCCTGCCACGCCATCAGGCTGGAGAACCCGGTGTTGCCTGCATCGGCATCGGCGACCAGGCCGGGGTTCCACTCCGCGCCCTTGCCCAGCACCTCGACGAAGTTTTCGCCCAGGTTGGCCAGTGCGCCAGGGCCCCCCCGCTGCACGCGGTAGTCCAGCGCCTTCAGGTACTTGTCGTCGCCGGTCCAGCGCCACGCCGCCCAGAAGGTGTGCATCACATCGCCGCCGCCGGAGCCGTTGTTGAGCTCACCGCCGCGCACCTTGCCGGTGGCCCAGTTGATCTCGTTGGGCAGCGCCCAGCGGCCCTTGTCGTCGGTGTAGGCGTGGGCCAGGTAGCTGTCGGCCAGTCCGGTGACCAGCTTGCGGCCGGTCGGGTCGGCGTTGTACTGGCCCATCAGGAAGGCCGGGTGCAGCGCCGGGAACGAGTATGGCTTCTGCCACTGCCAGTTCGGCTCGCGGTAGACCTTGTTGCCGCCGAACCAGTTGCTGGAGAACAGCAGGTGGCCCTGCGGGTTGGGCAGGATGATGCGCTCGTCGAACGCCTTCACCGTTTCCATCAGGCGCTCCACCGTGAGCGGGTCGCCCCAGTTGAGGTAGAGCATGGCGCTGTTGGCGTTGATGCCTTCCTCGTAGGCGTGCAGCTCGTCGGTTTCGATGGTGCTCAGGCCATTGGAGAACATGCCGTTGCGGTACACCGCGTCGGACAGGGCGGTGAGCGAGCGGTTGAGCCGGTCCGGCTCCACGCCCATCAGCGCCAGGCCCGGCCACTGCTGGGTCAGGTCGGTGTCGTCGGAGATGCCGCCACCGAAATCGCCGTAGGGGATCTGGCGGTTGTCGATCCACCAGTCCACGAAGCGGCGCACGAACTTCAGGTCTTCGGTCTGGCGGAACGCCCACAGCGGCACGCCCTTGGGCGCATCGGGCTGCGTGAACGGCGGTTTGCCCTGGCTGTTGTAGCTGATGTAGTTCCAGTACAGCCGCCCCAGTTCGTGGTCCGGGTCGACCCGCAGCAGGTCGGTCAGGTCCGCGTACACGCGCGCATACAGGCGCTGGCGCTTGGAGGTGGTGTGCTCTTCGACCAGGAAGCCCCAGTTGTCGCGGGCCTGGTTGAAGCGGTCGGCTACATGTTCCTTTTTCGCTTCGGCGCGATCCTTGTACACCATGCGGATTTCCGCGCCGTCCAGCGAGCCGGCGTTGAATCCGGGCGCACCGGAAGCGATGCTGATCCACAGGCTGTTGGCGGTGAGGATGCGGTCGCGCAGGTCCAGCCACAGCGTGCGCTTCTCGTTCGGCTTCACCGACACCGACACGTCGATCATGTCGCGCGCCGGCCAGATCGGGTCCTTGATGCGGATGTTGAGCGGAATGAGCCCGTCCTTCGCCGCCGGCAGGTCCAGCGCAGGCAGGTCGATGGCCACGCCGTCCAGGCCGTCATGCATGTTTTCCCAGCTGTGCGCCCAGCTGCGGATCAACGGCTGTGCAGCGGGGGCGTCGCCCACGCCGGAAGGAATCAGCACGTGCACGATCGGCAGTGGGTTGGCCGGCAGCGTATCGGCCGCACGCCGCCGCGAACCTGCGCCCTTGGGCAGGGCCATCACGGTGCTGCGTTCGGCCGCCGGATAGCGGCCGCCGATGTAGTCGCGCAGCGCGGTGATGTTGAGGTAGTCCGGCCGTGCCTTGCTGTCGATCAAGTAACGCTGCTTGACGGTGCCGGTCGGCTCGGCCGCGTCGCTGACCTGGTAGGCCCAGATTTCCTGGATGGGGGTTTCCTGCGCGGTGTTGCGGAAGTGCAGCACCCCGCCGGTCTGCGCCGGAATTGGGTCGACGCTGCGCACCACGCCCTGCGGGCGCTGCAGCAGCGGTGTGGCCGCCGTGCTGCCCGCGCTGTGACTGAGCGCGCCAAAGGCCGCGCCGCGCACCTCGATGCGGTTGACGGTCTCACCGTCAGGCAGGGTCAGGTCCAGCTGCTGCCCGCCTTCCACGTAGGTGTTCCAGTCGGGCAGCTGGAAATAGTCGTTGCGACCGGGCAGGCGCGAGCGGTTGTACACGCCCGGCCAGGTGGTCTCGGCGATGCCATCGGTGGCCTTCCACATCCACTGCTTGTGGTCTTTGGTGTCGGCGAACTCGATCTTGCGGATGCTGGTGCTGGGCGCGGTCAGCGCGGGCGGTGCCGCCGTGTCCCAGCCGAAGCGATGGTTCCAGGCGCGCATCGCATTGCCATCGGCAACGGCGGAGGCCGGCGCCCTGTTCGCGGCAAGCGCGGCCATGCCTGTCGGGTCCAGCAGGCGGTCGTAGACGCGTATTTCGTCGACATCGCTGCCGCGCAGGAAGTTGTAGCGGCTCTGCACTTGGTACGGCGCCATCACCCTGCCGGCCAGGCCGAGCTGATCCAGGGCGGCATCGTAATCGGCGGTGGTTTCCTGACGGGCGACCTCTTTGCCGTCCACGTACAGGCGCACGCCGTGGTTCTCGTCCCAGCCGAAGGCGATGTGCTGCCACTGCTGTGGCGACGGAAGGGCATCCAGTTTGAACGACACGCGGGTGCGTGCCAGGTTGGCGTCGGTCACGAAGGCATCGAAGCCGTGCCCGTTCCAGTCGATGCGCAGCCAGGCCATGTCCCAGCTGCTGTGGTCGGCATAGCCGACCCGGAAAATCACGAACGGCGCTTCACCCACCGCGTAGCGGGGGCGCCAGAAGAAACCCAGGGTGCCGCGTTGTGCCTGGATGTTGCCGGGGGCATTCCAGGACAGCACGCCGTCGTCTTCCCACTGGATGGCCGCACCGTGCGCGCCATCGGGCACGCGTTTGACCTTGTCCTGGAAGTTCGGAACCGCGTCGCCTTGCGCGGTGTCGGCGGTAAAGCCGCTGTCGGCCGAGACATGGAACAGCAGCTGCGGCGCGCCCTGTGCCCAGGCGCCGGCACTGCCTCCCAGCAGCAGCAACATCAGGCTGGCGGAAAGGCGGGTACGGCGGGGCGAACGGACAACGTGCAGCGGCATGGCAGGTTCCTTTCGACAACTCAGCAGTACGGCAGTGGCGTTGGAGAGCGGCACAACGCAGTGCACGTGCGCTGCGTGCAGGCGCGCGGACATCCCCGCCGCACGCCTGCACGCAGTACACGCTAGCAAAGCAGCGGTTCCCCAACATCTTGCGTCGCAGCAGCGGCGGCGTGCACGTGCACGCCGCCGCCGGCTCTGCGATGGATCAGAACTTGTAGCGCGCGCCCAGCATGAACTGCCGGCCGGTTTCGGTGTACTGAAGCGGCAGGCGACCGGTGGCCGGCGAGTACACCCACTCGTCGCTGGCTTCGTTGGTCAGGTTCATGCCTTCCAGGCTCAGCTCCAGCTTGTCGCTGATCGCGTAGCGGATCGAGGCGTCGATGAAGGTGGTGCCGGTCATGCCGTGGGTACCGTCCACGTTGAAGCCTGCTTCGGTGCCCGGCACCTGGGTCAGGTAATCGTCGCGGTTGGTGGCCGAAACGCGGCCGGAGAACACCTTGCCTTCGTAGAACAGCGTGGCGTTCCAGCTCGACTTGGACAGACCGGTCAGGTCGGCCTTCATCACCGGCTGGCCGCTGGAGTTGATGTACTGGATCTGCGATTCAACCCAGGTGTAGTTCAACTGGATGCCCAGGTTGGACCAGTTGCCCGGCAGGAAGGTGAAGGGCTGGGTGTAGTTCGCTTCCACACCGTGCAGCTCGCCACCGGGGGTGTTGACCGGCTTGGTGTAGGTGAAGTCATCGGCCGGCGACGCACCGGTACCGATCAGCAGCTCGGCCGGCAGGCCGCTGGCGCTGTACGGCGCCACTTCGCGGGTGGTCTGCACGAAGCTTTCGATGTCCTTGTAGAACAGGCCGATACCGGCCATGGCGCCTTCGCTGAAGTACCACTCGAAGCCCAGGTCCACGTTGGTGGCCCGGATCGGGTCCAGGTTCGGGTTGCCGCTGGAGATCGTGCGCGCACCGCCGGCCACGGCCACCGTGGCGCCCGGAGTCAGGCTGCCCAGGCCCGGGCGGCTCATCACCTTGGCCGCACCCAGGCGGATCAGGAAGTCCGGCGCCACTTCGGCCACCACGTTGAACGAAGGCAAGGTGTCGTCGTAGCTGCGGTCCACCGTGGTGGACACGGTGCCGGTGGCCAGCGTGGAAAGACCGGTGGAGCTCTGCTTGGTCTTGACGTAGCGCACACCGAAGTTACCGGAGAACGGAATGCTGCCCAGGTCGGTGGAGAACTCGCCCATCAGGTAGCCGCCGCGGTCTTCCTCATCCACGCTGCGCACGTTGTTGGCGCGCGGGGCGACGGCGAAGGTGCCCGAGTTGCTGTAGATGTTGAACTGGTCGGCGATGGCGTCCAGGTTCGGCACGACCCACTGGTCCGGCGTACCGGTGATGCCCTTCAGGCCGGCCTGCTGGGTCATGTCCACCGGCACGATCTTGGTGCCGTTGGGGAAGTTGGGCACGGCCAGTTCGCTGGCGCGGCGCAGTTCCACGGTGCTGAAGGTGTAGTTCTTGGCCAGGATGCCGCCCTTCAGGCGGAAGCCGGGGCTGATGTTCCAGTTGAAATCGACCTGGCCGGTGTCGAAGTCATTGTCGACGTACTGCGGGCGCAGGCGGATTTCCGCCAGTTCCCAGCCCGCCGGGTTGGTCGGGTCGATGCCGTAGTTCAGCTTCGGGAACCGGCTGTTGCCCCGGTAGTCGTAGCTGTAACCATCCACATCGTACTTGTCCATGATGATGGTGGTCTGGATCGGGTTCTCGTGCTTTGAGCGCGAGATGCCGACTTTGCCGGACAAGGTGAAGTCATCGCCGAAGCGGTGCTGGCCGTTCAATGCGATCTGCTTGAACTCGGTGCTCCACTCGTCGTGGCGGTTTTCGGTGCGGATGTCGACGTTGTCGAATTCGCCGTAGACCAGCGCGTTGTTCTCGATCACGCCATCCTTGACGATCATGTTCGGCTTGCCGACCAGGCGCGGGGTGCTGCTGGTGCCGCGGCTGAAGGAAATGGCTTCGATGTAGTGCTCGTCGCGCTCGGCGTCGATCTTCGAGTACAGCGCATCCAGCGAGATTTCAGTGGCGTCGGTCGGCTTCCACTGCAGGGTGCCGGTCACGCCCAGGCGCTTCTGCTCGTGTTCCATCTGCACGTAGCGCGGGAAGCGCGGGTGGTAGACGTTGGCCGAACGCGCGGCGGCGAACGGCGAAGTCGCGCTGAAGTTGCCGTTGCTCGGGCCGTTGGCCCAGCGGCCGGTGTTGGAACCTTCTTCCAGCGCCTGGCGCTCGGAATAGGCCACCGACAGCAGGCCCCCGAAGGTGCCATCGGCCCAGGTGTTGGAGATCAGCGCGGCGACGCGCGGGTCGGCCTTCTCGGCCATGGCGTTGTAGCTGGCCTGGCCGCTGGCGGCGAAGGTGTAGCCGTCATAATCGAACGGACGCGCGGTGCGCAGGTCGACCGTGGCGCCCAGCGAGCCTTCTTCCACGTCGGCCGACGCGGTCTTGCGCACGATCAGCTGCGAGAACAGGTCCGAGGCGAACACGTTGAAGTCGAAGCCACGGCCGCGGTTGGTGCCGCCGCTCTGGTCGCCCGCGCCTACCGTGGTCAGCGCTTCCATGCCGTTGATGCGGACGCGGGTGAAATCCGGGCCCAGGCCGCGCACCGAGATGTTGCGGCCTTCACCGGCTTCACGGGTGATGACCACGCCCGGGACGCGCTGTAGCGACTCGGCCAGGTTCAGATCGGGGAACTTGCCGATATCCTCGGCAACGATGGCGTCGACCACGCCCGATTCGCTGCGCTTGATGTCCAGCGCCTTCTCGACGCTGGCGCGGTAGCCGGTGACGGTGACGGTGTCCAGGTCGGTGGCCGCGGCCGGGGCAGGATCCTGCGCCAAGGTGGTACCGCTCAGCGCCAGGCCGATGGACAGGGCGAGCAAGGTAACCGGTGTCTTTTTATGGATGTTTCGATATTGCATGTTTTCCCTCTCCCAAGGTGCTACATGAAACAGCTATCCGGCGACATGTCAGTGCAATGACACCGCTGGTCAGGGCGGACGTTAACAGTCCGTTGGGGATCGGGCATCTTGCACCGCAACAGACTTTCAATGTCCCGTAGACGCTTGCGGGACATAGGTTCCGACAAACTGGGTAGGTGGACGAAGGCCACCGCCCCGCTAGAATGACACCGCTAGCCATTACTGTCCGGGCCCTGACCCGCAGGTCATGCCCACCACGAAGGGATCCATCGCCATGAGTCGTGTTGTCTGTTTCGGGGAGTTGTTGCTGCGCATGAGCGCGCCGGGCCGTGAGCTGCTGCTGCAGACGCCGCAGCTGGCCGTGCATGCCGGCGGCGCGGAGGCCAACGTGGGGGTTTCGCTGGCCCACTTCGGGCACACCGTGCAGATGGTCAGCACGCTCCCGGCCAACCCGCTGGGCCAGTTCGTGGCCGGAGAACTGCGAAAGCATGGCGTGGGCACCTCCACTGTGCAGACCCGTCCCGGCCGCATGGGACTGTACTTCCTCACCACCGGGGCGGTGCAACGCGCCAGCGAAGTGGTCTACGACCGCGTGGACTCTGCCTTCTCGCTGGGCTCGGCGGCGGACTACGACTGGGATGCGTTGCTGCGCGGCGCGCAGTGGCTGCACCTGTCCGGGGTGAGCCCGGCACTGAACCCGGCGATGGCCGAGGCGACCCTGGTCGCAGCGCGCGCGGCGTGCGAGCGGGGGGTCAAGGTCTCCTTCGACGGCAACTTCCGCCCGTCGCTGTGGGCGCGCTGGGAAGGCGATGCACCGCGCATCCTGCGCGAGCTGTTCGGTTGCGCCACGGTGGCGTTTGCCGACTACCGCGATATCGGCGTGGTGTTGGGCGGGCAGTTCGAGCAGCCCGCGCTGGCCGACCGCGTGGACGCCGCTGCGATACAGGCCTTCGCCGCCTTCCCGCGCCTGCAGTGGATGGCATGCACGCAGCGCACACCGGTCAGCGTGGATCACCACACGCTCGGCGCGATGCTGCTGGGCCGCGACGGCACCCGCGCGGTGGCGCCGGCGCGCGAATTGATCGGCATCGTCGACCGCATTGGCGGCGGCGATGCATTCGCTGCCGGCATCCTGCATGGCATGATGCAAGGGTTCGAACCGGACGTGATCGTGCGTTTCGGCCTGGCCGCGGCCAGCCTGAAGCATTCCATCCCCGGTGATTTCAACCCCGTCAGTGAAGCTGACGTACTGGCCCTGACGGGCGAGGAGCGATTCGATGTCCGGCGCTGATCCACGCGTACGCGCAGTCCTGAAACTGGCCCCGGTGATTCCGGTGTACACCCCTGAAAGCGTGGACGAGGCGGTGCATGTCGCCCAGGCGCTGTTCAACGGGGGGCTGCCGGTGATCGAGGTGACCCTGCGTACCGCCATTGCGATGGAGGCGATCCAGGCGATGGTGGAAGCCGTGCCCGATGCGGTGGTCGGTGCCGGTACCGTGCTGACCGCCACCCAGATGGAGCGGGTCAAGGCCGCAGGTGGCCGCTTTGCGGTGGCGCCCGGTGCGACCGAACGGCTGTACGCCGCCGCACGCGATACCGACCTGCCGTTCCTGCCGGGCGTGGCCACCTCGTCCGAGCTGATGCTGGGGCTGGAGCACGGGCTGGATACGTTCAAGTTCTTCCCCGCCGTGCAGGCCGGTGGCACGGCAATGCTGTCGGCTTGGAACGGCCCGTTCGGCGATGTGCGGTTCTGCCCGACCGGCGGAATCAGCGCGCAGACCGCGCGCGACTTCCTGCACCTGCCCAATGTGCTGTGCGTCGGTGGCTCATGGCTGACCACGCGGGCGCTGCTGCAGGCGCGCGATTGGGCGGGGATCGAGGAACTGGCGCGGGCGTCGGCAGCGCTGGTGGGCTGAGCTCGATGTCCGCACTGTCCACCGCGAAGACCGTAGTGCTCTCGGTGCTCTGCGTCGTGGTGGCGCTGTTCGTGCTGGGCATGGTGAGCGGTGCCGGTGGATGGATCGCGCCCTGGCTGGGGTTGGGCGAGGGCGAGGTGCGGCTGGCGTGGGACCTGGGCTGGACGATCCTGGGTGGCATTGCCGCTACGGCATTTGCTGCGCGCTATGCGCCGATGTGGCCGTACGCACATGGCGGCGTGGTGTGGGTATTGATTGCCGCCGCGTCGGTGTTTGCCGCGTGGGACCTGGGCAGCGATTACCCGTTCTGGTTCGTGGTGACGTTGTTGGTGTCGTTGCCGGTACAGGCGATTGGAATCTGGTTGGGGGCGCGGTATCGGACTCGGTGAGTCCGCGCGCCCGATCACAGCGTAGGCAACACCTGCTTGACCTGATCGATTCCTTCCCAGGGATCTTTCTTCAGCTTCTGCGCACGCTGCAGCGCCTTGGGCAACGCAAACGCATCGGCGGCGGTGACACGTCCCAGCTCTTCCCAGCGCAGCGGCACTGCCACGCCGGCTGATGGCCTGGCACGCAGCGACCACGAACACACGCTTGTGGCGCCGCGCGCATTGCGCAGCCAATCAATGAAGATCACGCCGGTGCGCTTGGCCTTGCTCATCGTGGCCACGTAGCGATCCGGTGCGTGCTCGGCCATCGCCTGGGCGAACGACTCGCAGAAATCCTTGGCCTGCGCCCAATCCGCCTTGGGCGTGAGTGGCACCACCACGTGCACGCCCTTGCCGCCGGACAGGCGTACGAAGCTTTCCAACCCGATATCCTGCAGGCGGTCGCGCACATCGCGTGCTGCGGCCTTGATCGCCGCCCAGGTCACGCCCTCACCGGGATCCAGGTCGAACACCAACCGGTCCGGATGCTCGGGGTCGTCCACGCTGGCGCCCCACGGGTGCAGTTCCAGGGTGTTCATCTGCACCAGCTGCAGCAGGCCTTCGGTGTCTTCGATATAGAGGTAGTCCTCGCGGCCGCTCTTCTGCTCCAGCGGGATGGCTTCCACCGCGTCGCCCAGGCCGGTGCCGTGGTGCTTCTGGAAGAAACACTGCTTGTCCACGCCATCGGGGCAGCGCAGCAGTGACAGCGGGCGGCGGGCGACCTCGGGCAGGATCCAGCGCGCCATCTGCCGGTAATAGTCGGCGACGTCGCCCTTGGTCAGCCTGGCTTTGGCGAACACCACACGTTCGGGGTGCGAGATGTTCACGCCGTCGGCGGCGCGATCGGGCGCTTTCGCCTTTGCGGGTGCCTTCGTCGCCTTCGCGGCCTTGGCAGGTACCGCACTGGCAGCCGCACCCAGCTCCTTGGCCGTCTTGTCTTCGCGCAGGCGCTTGAAGCTGGCCTGCCGCAGCAGCCCTTCCTTGGCCCAGCCACGGAAGGCGACTTCGGCCACCAACGTGGGTTTGACCCAATGCACGCTGCTCGCCTTGAACGGCACGTGCGAAGGCAGTTCCACGGCGGCCTTGTCGGTATCCAATGCCTTCAGCTGGCGGTGCATGGCAGCCAGCTTGGCATCATCGAAGCCGGTACCCACGCGGCCCACGTAACGCAGGCCGCTTTTTTCGGGCACAGCCATCAACAGTGAGCCGAAGCCACTGCGTGATCCCTTGGGGTCGGTGTATCCCACCACCAGGAACTCATCGGTGTTCTCGTGCTTCACCTTCACCCAGCTGGGCGAGCGCGCGTTGACGTACGGCGCATCCACCCGCTTGCTGATGATGCCTTCGAAGCCGGCCTTGCCGCTTGCCTCGAAAACCGCCGGGCCGTGATCGAGCACGTGGTCGCTGTATGCCAGTGTGCCGGGCGTGTCACCCAGCAGGTCCTTCAGCAGTGTCTTGCGTTCCAGCAGCGGCGCGCGGCTGATATCCACACCGGCCACGCCGGGCATGTCGAACACCACGTAGCGCAGCGGCTGCCTGGCGGTGCCGTCAATCACTTTCTGCAGGCCGGTGAAATCGCTGCGGCCCTGCGCATCCAGCACCACCAGCTCGCCATCCAGGCGCAGGTCGGTGACCGGCAGTGCCTGAATGGCCTGCACCACTTCCGGGAAGTCTTCCGTCCAGTTCAAGCCGTTGCGCGAGCGCAGCGCCACCACGCCATCGCGCACATCGGCCAGCAGGCGGTAGCCATCCCACTTGATCTCGTGCAGCCAGGTTTCGCCGTCGGGTGCAGTGTCGCGGTGATCGGTGAGCTGGGGTTTGAAGTCGTGGGGATAGGGCTTGTCGCCTGCATGCTGCAGCGACAGCGCGCGTTTTGCCCAGCGCGCGTCGGCATTGCGGCGTGCAACCGGTTTGATCGTCCTTGTCGTCCTGGAAGAGCGGCTGGAGCTTGTCTTTGTGGTCGTGGTGGACTTGATGGTCTTTACGGTCTTCGTAGACGTTCGCTTCGGTGGCACAGCTTCCTCCAGCATCGCGTCCGCGTCGGTATTGCGCGCCTCTTCGTCATCACGCTTGATCAGCAGCCACTGATGCTGCTTCCCTTTCATGTTGGTGCGCACCAGCTTCCAGCCGCCCTTGAGCCGGCTCCCATGCAGCACGAGGTCGACTTTGCCGGCGGCGATCGCCTCCAGCGGGTCGCCATCACAGGCCCACGTGCCGTGGTCGTAGACATCCACATGCCCGGCGCCGTAGTGGCCTTCGGGAATATCGCCCTCGAACGTGGCGTAGGACAGCGGGTGGTCTTCCACCTCCACCGCCAGCCGCTTCTCGCCCACGCGTAGCGACGGTCCCTTCGGCACGGCCCAGCTCTTCAGCACGCCATCGGCTTCCAGCCGGAAATCGTAGTGACGGGCACTGGCGTGATGCAGCTGCACCACGAAGATGGGTCGGGGCGCGACGGCGCCCCGGCGCTCGTCGTCGGGTTCGGGGGTTTCACCGAAGCGGCGCTTGCGCCGGTACTCCTGCAACGACATGGCGCTTACCCGGCCTTGCGCGTCGGCGCGCTCTTGGCAGTCTTCTTCGTCGCCTTCGTGGCTTTGGTTGCCTTGGTTGCCGCCTTGGTGGTCTTGGCTGCCTTCTTCGCAGGTGCCGCCTTCTTCACCACTTTCGACACCGCCGTCTTCTTGGCCGGGGTGCGCTTCTTCGCATCCAGGCTCTTCTGCAGCAGCGACATGAAGTCCACCACGTTGGTGGTGGCGTCATGCGGCGCGGCCGGCTCGTCTTCCACGGTGGTGGTGCCGCCCTTCTGCTTGATGCGCTTGGTCAGCACTGCCTGCAGGCGTTCGCGGAATTCGTCGTGGTAGTCGTCCGGCTTCCATTCACCGGACATCGATTCGATCAGCTGCTCGGCCATCGCCGTTTCCTTGCTGCTGATCCGGTAGTCGGCCAGCGAGCCGGTAGGCAGCTTGTGTTCTTCAGGATCCACCAGCTCCTGCGGGTAGCGCAGGATGAGCAGCACCAGCGCATGCTCGTGCGGCATCACCGCGCACAGGTATTCGCGGGTGCGCACCACCACGCGGGCAATGCCCACCTTGCCGGTGCTGCGCAGGGTTTCGCGCAGCAGCACGTAGCCCTTCTCGGCCTTTTTGCCCGGTACCAGCAGGTAGGGCTTTTCGAAGTAGCGCGGGTCGATCTGGCTGGCGTCGACGAAGCTTTCCACTTCCACGGTTTCGTGGCTTTCCGGCGCGGCCGATTTGATATCGGCCTCATCCAGCACGACATAACTGCCCTTGTCGTATTCGTAAGCCTTGACGATGTCCTTCCATGGCACTTCTTCGCCGGTATCGGCGTTGACCCGCTCGAAGCGGATCGGCTTGCGGTCGCGTGAATCGAGCATGCGGAAGCTGAGGTCGGTCTTGCGCTCGCCCGACATCAGCGACACCGGCACATTCAGCAGCCCGAATGACAGGGTTCCAGTCCAGATCGGTCGGGCCATGGCGGCGCCACTCCAGTGCAAGGCGGGAGGCCAGCTGTACCGCGCAGGGCGTGAAACGCCCGTGTCCGGCCCGTAAAGGCCGGCTGCACGCGCCGCTTACTGCAGCTGGCCGTGCACTGCGGCGGCGGGCATGTGGTCCAGCGCCATCCAGGCGTCTTCGACAATGGCGCGCGCCTGCTGCCAGCCCAGCCGTGACTGGCCGCGCATCTGTTCCCAGTGCTCGGCAAGCTCGCCGTCGGTGTCGTCGTCGCTGCCACGCGGCCAGTCTGCGTAGTGGGTGGTCAGCGCAAAGGCATACGCCGGGTAAAGATCCTTCCAGCTGCGCCTTCCCTGACTGCGGCGGCGTTCGTAATCGCTGCGCATGTACTGCAGGTAGTCCTGCGCCACGGCCTCCGGCTCTTCGGCGCGCGGACGACGGCCGCGGCGCGCGTTCCGGTCCGGCTGCAGGTAGGCGTTGAACAGCGCGGGTGCGGTGCGGCGATCCAGGCGGGGCATGGCACGTCTCCGGCGGGGGTGGGGGTTGGCAGGAATAGCCCCGCCGCCGTTATCCAGCCGTGACAGATCCGTTGAGATCGGCGCGCTGCGCTTCACGTCGGCCTCCCCTCGGAGGTGCGTACAGTCCAGCCAACCCTCCACGGAGACCACCACCATGCAACGCGATCCCCTGCGCGAAGCCACCGCCCCGGTACCGGGCGAACAGCGCGCCAAGCACGACCTGCAGAACGAAGAAGACCGCGGCGCTGGCATGTCGCCGTCCGAAGCGCCCGAGCACATGCGCACCGGCATCGACCCGGTCCACGCCGGTGAGGTGCACCCCTCCCGCGACCGCAAGGATCCGGCCGCCGCGCCGCACCCGGGCGGGGAAGAGCATGAGCACCACCGCGCCGCGCGCAAGGCGCACGAGAGCGACAACCAGGACGAGGCGTTGGAGGAGACGTTCCCTGCCAGTGACCCTACGTCGCCGTTCGTGCCGGCCAAGATTCCCAAGTGAATGGGGCAGGGTGGGCGTGGGTCATTGCCACGCCCACTGCACGCCCAAGCTGTAGCGCCGGTCCGGCCCCGGTTCGAAGAACCGCTGGTTGCCGTCGTTGACGATCACCGAGCCGATGTAACCCTGGTCCAGCACGTTGTCCACCCTCGCGAACACCCGCAGCGCGCCCTGCGCGGTGGTCCACCTGCGGGCCGCTTCCAGATTGACCAGGGCATACCCCGGCGCCTGGTCGGTGGCCAGGTCGTTCACCACCGTATCGCTTGAGGCCACCACCTCGCCGGCCCACTGCCACGCGCCCGGCTGGTACTGCAGCCGCCCGAACCACTGCTGCTCCGGCACGCCAGGCAGGCGTGAGCCGGCCGCCACCACCGTGTTGGGGACGGCGCAGCCCGAGCCCGCGCACACCAGATACGGCTCGCGCACCGTGGCTTCCACGTAGGTATAGGCCAGGCTGGCCTCCAGCGCTGCGGTGATCGGCAGCTGCAGGCTGGCTTCCACGCCCTGCCGGCGGGTCTTGCCGATGTTGCGGTAGGTGCTGCGCCCGTTGGTGTTGCTGGCCACGGCCAGCTCGTCATCGGTATCGGCGCGGAACACCGCCGCATCGAAGGACGCGCCACCGGCACCGCGCCACTTGCCGCCCAGCTCCAGGTTCCGGCTGCGCGCGGCCGAGAGGTTCAGCGCCAACCCGGCCGCGCCATCTGACCGGTAGCCCAGTTCGTTGAAGGTGGGCGTTTCAAACCCGCGTCCGGCCGAGGCATACACCCGCCAGGCATCGCTGGCGTGGAGCACCACCCCGGCCACCGGCGTGGTGGCCGCGTAGTCGCGCGCGCCGCTGTCATCCGGGTTGCGCGCGGTGACGTAGTGGTCGTTGGAGCGGAACCGCACCTCGCTGTGCCGCACGCCCAGCAGCAGCGACCAGCGCGGCGCCCACTGCCAGAACGCCTGCGCGAACTGGTCCACGTTGCGCACCCGGTCGGCCTGGTCGCGCCGCAGTGCGCCGCGCACACCCAGCGTATCCCCGACGAAATTCTCATAACCGCGTCGATCCTGCTGCTGCTGGTCGGCATTGGCGCCGATCACCACTTCCAGCGGCCGCCCGGCCCAGTCGCCCTGCCAGGCCCAGCGCAGGTCCAGCCCGCCATAGCCGCCGTCCAGGTCGATCACCCCGCCGGCATGCAGCGGGTTGGCCTGCGGCCCCGGCGGAATGGCCAGGAACTGCTCCACGCTGCGCTGCCCGGCATAGCCCATCGCGCGCCAGGTCTGGGCCCCTCGGGTGCGGGTGAACACCAGCCCAGCCTGCGCCTGGCGCACCGATTTTCGGGTGTTGTACTGGGTGGCCACCGCCGTGGCCTGGCGCGGGTCCTGCCGCACCTGCTCGCGGGTGAGGCCCAGCGGGTCCTGCGCGTCGGGGGAATCGAAGTAGTTCAGCACCAGGTCCAGCTCGCCGCCGCCCACGTCGGTGCCCAGCCGCGCGTTCACCGATTCGCGGCGCGCTGCGCTGTGCTCGCGCCAGCCATCGGTGCGGAAGTGGTTGGCCGCCACGTTGTAGCGCACCGGGCCCTGCTCGCCGCGCAGCTGCGCCCCGGCGCTGAGCGTGCCGTCGCTGCCGCCGGCCACCCGCAGCCGCCAGGGATCGCCGGCCTGGCCATCGGCGCTCCACACCTGCACCACGCCGCCGGACGAGTTGCCGTACAGCGCCGAGAACGGCCCGCGCAGCACCTCCACGCGCTGGGCGGAAAGCATGCTGGCGTGCGAGAGCTGACCCTGCCCATCGGGCATGGTGGCCGGCACCCCGTCCACCAGCACCCGCACCCCGCGCACCCCGAAGGTGGAACGCGCGCCGAAGCCACGGATGGAAAGCTGGGTGTCCTGGGCCAGGTTGTGGCGGTCGCGCGCGACCACGCCGGGCACCCCGCTCAATGCGTCAGCGATCTGGGCCAGGGTGCCGTTGGCATCGTCATCCAGCCACACCGTGCTGAGCGAGGCCGGCAGATCCACGTCGGCCACCTGCTGGCCCCGTGCGGCCTGCACCTGAACCGTGGGAAGCCGCTCGATCGGGGCTGCGGAAACCGGGGCGGCCTGGGCCTGTGCCAGGTTCGGCAGGGAGGTGGCCGAAAGCAGCGCACACCAGTACGCCAAGGGGGTAAGACGGAACATACGCAGAGGGGAATCTCCAAAAAATGAGCACCGCACGACAGGGTACGGTCCCAAGCGTGACGGCAGCCGCCGCGCCCACGCCGAGGCTTTGTTACGATGAGGTAGTTTCGCGCCAACCTCCCCCATCCGTCATCCGAATGAGTACCGCCGTGTCCTTCTTTGCAAATGTGGAACTGGTCCCGGGCGACCCGATCCTGGGCCTGACCGAGGCATACAACGCCGACAGCCGCCCCACCAAGGTCAACCTGGGCGTGGGCATCTATTACGACGAAAGCGGCCGCATTCCGCTGCTTCGCGCCGTGAAGCAGATCGAGCAGCAGCTGGCTGGCGAAGCCAAACCGCGCGGCTACCTGCCGATCGACGGCCTGCCTGCCTACACCCAGGCCACCCGCGAACTGGTCTTCGGCAAAGATTCGCCGCTGCTGGCCGCCGGCCGCGTGGCCACCTCGCAGACCATCGGTGGCAGCGGCGCCCTGCGCGTGGGCGCGGACCTGCTGCACCGCCTGCTGCCGCACGCCACCATCGCCATCAGCAACCCGAGCTGGGAAAACCATCGCGCGGTGTTCGGCGCGGCCGGCTTTGAAGTGGTCGAGTACGCCTACTTCGACCCGGCAACCCACGGCGTGGATTTCGCCGGCATGCTGGCTGACCTGAACAAGCTGCAGCCGGGCACCGTGGTGCTGCTGCACGCCTGCTGCCACAACCCCACCGGCGCCGACCTCACCGTGGCCCAGTGGAAGCAGGTGGCCGAGCTGCTGAAGGAACGCCAGCTGTTCCCGTTCATCGACATGGCCTACCAAGGCTTCGACAAGGGCATCGACGAAGATGGCGCCGCCGTGCGCATCATCGCCGAGGCCGGCATCGACAGCTTCGTGGTCGCCAACTCGTACTCCAAGTCGTTCTCGCTGTATGGCGAACGCGTGGGCGCGCTGTCGGTGGTGGCCCCGGATGCGAACGCCGCCAAGGCCGTGCAGTCGCAGGTCAAGCGCATCATCCGCACCATCTACTCCAGCCCCTCCACCCACGGCGCCGCCCTGGTGGCCGGCGTGCTGACCAGCCCCGAGCTGCGCCAGCTGTGGGAGCAGGAACTGACCGAGATGCGCGAGCGCATCCACGCCCTGCGCCACGGCTTGGTGGACAAGCTGGTGGCTGCCGGTGCACCGGAGTTCGCCTTCATCAACGACCAGGCCGGCATGTTCTCGTATTCGGGCCTGAGCCGCGCACAGGTGGACCGCCTGCGCGACGAGTACGGCATCTACGCCGTCGGCACCGGCCGCATCTGCGTGGCCGCGCTGAACCAGGGCAACCTGGAATACGTGGCCAAGGCCGTGTCGACCGTCGCCAGGGGCTGAGCTGCTGCAACGGTGAAATGAAGGACGGCCGCCACGTGCGGCCGTTTTTCTTTTCGTGCAGCCAGGTTGAAACCGGTTACGTGTCCCGGTTGCCTCGTAATGCCCTGCCGAACGGGCCACAATACGGCCCCCGAAATGTCTTTGGCAGCCATTCCATGTCCCGTACGTCGCTTACCCGGTACCTGATTGAAGAGCAGCACGCAGGCCGCATCAATGCCGACCTGCGCCAGCTCATCGCAGTGGTTGGCCGCGCCTGCACCAACATCTCCATCGCGGTCAGCAAGGGCGCGCTTGGCGGCGTGCTCGGGGACGCCGGTACCGGCAACGTCCAGGGCGAGGCGCAGAAGAAGCTCGACGTGATCAGCAACGAGATCCTGCTCGAGGCCAACGCCTGGGGCGGCCACCTGGCGGCCTGTGCCTCCGAGGAAATGGATCACTGCCAGCCCGTGCCGGACACCTACCCGCGCGGCGACTTCCTGCTGCTGTTCGATCCCCTCGATGGCAGCTCCAACATCGACGTGAACGTCTCGGTCGGTACCATTTTCTCGGTGCTGCGCAGCCCGGCGGGCACCGAACAGCCCACCGACGAGAGCTTCCTGCAGCCGGGCACCGCCCAGATCGCGGCGGGCTACTGCATCTACGGCCCCAGCACGCAGATGGTGCTCACCACCGGCCACGGCACCCATTCGTTCACCCTGGACCGTGAAACCGGCGAATTCGTGCTCACCCAGCGTGACATGCGCATTCCAGAGGACACCCAGGAATTCGCCATCAACATGTCCAACCAGCGCCATTGGGAAGCCCCGATGCAGGGCTACGTGCAGGACCTGCTGGCCGGCAAGGAAGGCGCGCGCGGCAAGAACTTCAACATGCGCTGGATCGCCAGCATGGTGGCCGACGTGCACCGCATCCTTACCCGCGGCGGCATCTTCATCTACCCGTGGGACAAGAAGGACCCCAGCAAGGCCGGCAAGCTGCGCCTGATGTACGAAGCCAACCCCATGGGTCTGCTGGTGGAACAGGCCGGCGGCGCCGCCACCACCGGCCGCGAGCGCATCCTGGACATCCAGCCCGACCACCTGCACCAGCGCGTGCCGGTGTTCCTCGGCTCACGCAACGAAGTGGCCGAAGCCACCCGCTACCACCGCGAGCACGACGCCCGGGCCTGACGTAGCGCGACCCTTTGTGACCCCGTTCCCAATCATGGCAACGGGGTGACACCTGCACCAACACAGGTCACCATCGGGCTGAAACGCCCACGGATGACCCCATGCCGGCCGATACCCCGCTCGACTTCATCGAAGTAATCCACAACGCCATCCCCGTTGAGACTTGCGCCGCCATACAGGCCCAGATGCGCGCCAGCGCACAGTTGAAGCCCGGCGAAGTAGGCAGCGGCGTGTTCCCGGAACTCAAGCACAGCAAGGATCTGCGCATAAGTGGGCGTCCCGAGTGGCGCCAGGTGGAAATCCAGCTGCAACAAGCAGTATTCAGCGGGGTTTTGACTTATCTACGCCGTTATCCACAGGCGCTGATCTCCCCGCTGATGTTGCAGGTTCAAGACAACGATGGCACCGCGCGCCGCCTGAAGGCTGAAGATTTCCCCGGCATGGACGACAACGCGCTGTCCGAACTGGCCCGTACCTGCCTGCGCCCGGGCGCCATCAACCTGCAGTGGTACGCGGCGGGCGAGGGCGGTTACCCCTATTGGCACTGCGAGCTTTACCCGCGCGACCCCGGTGCGGAGACCCTGCACCGGCACCTGCTGTGGACGCTGTACCTCAACGACGAGTTCGACGCCGGCGAAACCGAGTTCCTGTTCCAGGACCGGAAGATCGCCCCGCGCACCGGCAGCCTGCTGATTGCGCCTACCGCATTCACCCACACCCACCGGGGCAACCGCCCGCAGGGCGGGGACAAGTTCATTGCGACAAGCTGGATCCTGTTCCAGAGCGCGGAGAAGCTTTACGGGGGTGGGTGAGATGCGTGGGCTGGTTCACACAGAAACACCAATCGGAATGCTGCAACGGGCTGCACGCGTCATCAGTAGGCTGTGCCTACTGAAATCGAAAATTCAACAGAAACAATCGTTTTGTGTTGCGCAGCCGACGTCTGCATGGTGGGTGCCGGAGCTCAAAAACTCCGCATAACCGAAAATAGTGGATGCCCCATGTCGGGAGGGTGGTTAATACAAGACCCTTTACGGGGGAATACGCCCGCCGTCTGGTTATGCACGGTTTTTGACCTCCCGACGCCCTCGCCCTCACCGGCGGGGGCCATTCCCCGTTTGGAGGCAAACCATGAAGAGCGACCCGGCCCAGCCGACTGAAGACCACCGCGTCCCGCGCGAGCGGTGGATGCAGTACAGCCAGATCAACAACGTACGTGCGGTTCCGCAGATCTCCGAGCGCGACCGCGACCATTTTGGCCCCGTTCCCTTTGTGATGCTGCGCGGCACCTGGCTGCGCAGGTTCGGCTTTGAAGTGGGTGTCCATATCAGGATTGAAGTGGTCCACGGCCAGATCACCGTCAGGCCGCTGTGGAACGACGGCCAGTTCGAAGGCCAGGGCACTGCGGCAGACAAGCCCATCACGTGGCGCGCGCAAGTAAAGGACCGCTGAGGACCGAGGCTGGGCGGCCCCCCACGCAGCGCCATGTAGTGGCACCGCACCCGCCCATGTGCTTCCATTGCCAGGCACACAGATCCGTGAGGAATCCGCCATGCCCCTGGCCCGCATTGACCTCCGCAAAGGCAAGCCCGCCGCCTACCGCCAGCAGGTTGGCCAGGTGGTGTACGACGCCATGCTCAGCATCGGCGTGCCGAAGGATGATCGCTTCCAGATCATCCAGGAGCACGAACCGGATGGACTCATCTACGACCCCGGCTACCTGGGCATTGCGCGCACCGATGACTTCATCTGCGTCCAGGTCACCTGGAACGAGGGCCGCACGCTGGAGCAGAAGAAAGCCTTCTACAGCGCCGTCGCCCATGGCCTGCACGACGCGGTGGGCATTCGTCTTGAGGATGTCTTCATCAACCTGGTGGAGGTGAAGCGCGAGAACTGGTCGTTCGGCAATGGCTTGGCGCAGTATGCGATGTGAGTCACCAGTCGGGCTTGCGGTAGCGGGCTGAACGCTCGCGCGGTAGGCGATCAAGTTTTTACATTGTCATTCCAAGGAAGAGCGAGGGACAAAATGAAGAGGAATCGCTTGGTCAGTCAGCAGGATGAGTGGGGTTGTGGCATTGCATGCGTAGCCTCGCTGACGGGGCTTTCGTACCGAGAGGCAAGGAGTCGCCTGGAAGCGCGTAAGGGAGGTCTGATCGATGCCGACGCCCCGGGATTGGAGCTTGAACCGATCATCGACGTGCTGCGGGATGCCGGCATCCTCATGGAGCAGCGGGTTGGTGCCAAGCGTTGGCCGTCAGGCGCAATCGTGTTCCTTTCCGAGGAGTGGGGGCGCTATCGGGGGACGGGTCACTACCTGCTCAGGACCGACGATGGATGGATGGATCCGTGGGCCAATCCGGACGAAAAGCGTCCTCGGGCCGAGTATCTGGACCGATTGCCGCGAGGGACAACCGTCCAAGTGGCTCTAGTTCCTGTCGAAGACTGATTCTCGATCTCCTGTCGGGCGCTGCCGGTTCGTCGAGTTAGGCGGCGGCGCCTGGTCCATTGTTATGGTCTGCGCTGGGTGCAAGAATCCGGCAAAACGGGGACCTAGCCAATGCCATCAAAAGCCAGCCAGTCGTTCGACCACGCTATGAGGGATGCGGTAGATCTGGTCAATCACTTCGATCGCCTTAACACTCAACCCCCTCCACCAGAGAATGAGGTATTAAAGCGGGCCAGTCTGGTCATGATGCTGGCGGCGTTGGAGACCTACTTCGAAGATCGACTCGTCGAAGCAGTTGCGACCATTACCGGGACCGATGATTCCCGGACGTCCAAGTTCATGCGCGACTGCCTGGCCAGCGACCTAAAGACGTTCCACACGCCGAGCACCGATCGCGTCAGGCCGATGTACCAGAAGTATCTGGGGCTTGACATCACGGATGCTTGGCGTTGGAACAACATGGAGCCTTCGTCAGCACGCTCGGAGTTGAATGCCCTGGCGAAGAAGCGAGGAGACATCGCCCACCGCTCGGGCCGACCAGTTGAGGGCGGTCCAACCAAACACCCAGTCTCCCGCGATGACCTGCGCAGGCACATGCACTTCTTCCGGCAACTGGTTTCGGCGACGGAAACGGTGCTCGCCGAGTAGAAGAAGCTTCATTGGCTTCCAGCCCTAGATTGCCCGTGCCGTTGCCGCGCGTTTCTTCGCCGCTCAAGGCGCTGCTAACCTTCGCCGGGTAGGCAATCCGGTCTGAGCCTGAGGAGTAGGGCAGTGGGAAGAACCTGCGATTCAACCTTGCACCGCCAGCAGCTGCTCGCAAGCGATGTGGCGGCCTGCTACTACTGCTTCTCGGAATTTCCGCCCAGCGCCGTCGACGAATGGTGCGATGGCGATGATCAGGATCAGACCGCGCTCTGCCCGCGTTGCGGAGTGGATGCCGTGGTGGGCTTCAATGGCCCAGTGGATACGACGTGGATTCGGTCCGCGCACCAGATTGGATTTGGTTAGAGCCAAGGTGAACTGAACATGCTGAAGGAAGTTGGCGGCGTCCCCATCCAACCCAAGCACCGCGCCACGTGCCACTGCGGCGCCGTGGAGCTGGAGCTTGATCTTCCCAACGGTATCGAGAGCCCACGCCGGTGTGACTGCTCGATCTGCCGGCGCAAAGGCGCGGTGGTGGCTTCGGTCCCTCTCTCCGGGCTTCGTGTCGTGAAGGGGGCAGAGCACCTCAAGCGCTACGAGTTCAACACCCACACGGCCAAGCACTACTTCTGCGGCATCTGCGGGATCTATACCCACCACCAGCGCCGCTCGAACCCTCATCAGTACGGGTTCAACGTCGGGTGCCTGGAAGGCATCAACCCCTTCGCCATACCCAACGTTCCCGTGGAGGATGGAGTTCACCATCCAGCAGACGGCACAGGCTGACAAGCGATCCGGCAAGGGTTCCACAGCCTGCGCGCGTGATAATCTGATGGGTTGCACCCACCCACCTGCCAACCCATGCCCACCACGCCCAAACCCCGCGTTGCCACCCAGGCCGGAACCGGCTTCCGCACGCTTTGGCCCCTGCTGGCGGTCATGCTGTTCTTCCTCGGCAGTGGGTTCCTGGCCGGCAAGAACATCCACACCATCCGCGAGGGCAACGCGCTGGTGATCCGCTCCCAGGAGACGATGACCGCGCTGGGCGATGTGCTCTCTGCGGTGCAGGACGCCGAGACCGGCCAGCGCGGCTATCTGCTCACTGGCGATGACAGCTACCTGGAACCCTATCGCACCGCCCTGGGGGTAGCCAGCACCCGGCTGGAGACAGTGGAAAAGTCCTTGGCCGATGACCCGGCCCAGGTCGACCGGCTCAAGCTGCTGGCACGGCGGGTCCAGGACAAGCTGGACGAACTGCATGAAACCATCGAGGTGCGGCGCACCCAAGGCTTGGAGCCCACCCTGGAGGTGGTCGGTTCCAACCGCGGCAAGGCAGCCATGGATGACATCCGCGCGCGCCTGGCCTCAATGGGGGCCATCGAACTGGACAAGCGCGCCAAGCGTCTTGAAGAGATGGAATCGGCCTACAACGCGGCGCTGAGCTCCGGCGCGGCCAGCGCGGTGCTGGGCATCGTGCTGACGATCTTCATCGCCATCCTGCTGCGCCGCCATACTCGGGCCCGCGAGCGCGATGCGTGGTTGCAGCGGGGTCGGCTGGAGCTCACCACCGCCACCGGTGGCGACCTGGACAGCGGTTCGCTGGCGCGGGCCAGCCTGGGCTTCCTGGCCGGCTTCACGGGCGCACAGGCCGGCATGCTGTTCGTGCCGGAGGACAACGGCTTCCGGCAGATCGGTGCGGTGGGCACCGCCTCCGCCCCGGACGGCACCGACCAGTTGCGCGACAGCGGCAGCCTGCTCGGCCGCGCGGTGGACGAGAAGCGCGTGCTGGTCGTGTCGGACGTGCCGCAGGATTACTTCACGGTCGGCTCCGGGTTGGGGCAGGCACAGCCGCGCCACCTGGTCATCGCTCCCAGCATCCACGAGGGCGAAGTGAGCGGGGTGATCGAGCTGGGCTTCTTCAGCGCGGTACCAAGCGAAGTGGTGGAGCTTCTCCAGCTGGCATCCGGCGACATGGCGGTAGCGCTGCGGTCAGCGGCGTACCGCGCCAAGCTTTCCGAGCTGTTGGCACAGACCCAGCGGCAGACCGAAGCGCTGCAGGTGCAGAGTGAGGAACTGCGGGTTTCCAACGAGGAACTGGAGGAGCAAAGCCGGGCGCTGCGCGGCTCCCAGCACGAGCTGGAAGAGCAGCAGGCCGAGCTGGAGCAGACCAACAACCAGCTGTTCGACCAGTCGCAGCAGTTGGAGAACGAGCGCGACAAGCTGGCGCGGGCCAACGCGGCCATCGTGGCCGAGGCGGACAAGGTGCAGCGCGCGAGCCAGTACAAGTCCGAGTTCCTGGCCAACATGTCGCACGAGCTGCGTACGCCGCTGAACTCCGCGCTCATTCTTTCCAAGCTGCTGGGCGACAACCGCGACGGCAACCTGAGCGCGGAGCAGGTGAAGTTCGCGCGCACCATCCATTCGTCCGGCACCGACCTGCTCAACCTCATCAACGAGATCCTGGACCTGTCCAAGATCGAGGCCGGGCACATTGAAGTGCACGCCGAGCGCTTCGGCGTGGAAAAGCTGCTGACCGACATCTCGGCGCTGCTGGGTCCGGTGGCCAGCGAGAAGGGCCTGACGCTGGACGTGTCGATGACGGCCGATTGCCCGGTGGTGATCGAATCCGATCGCCAGCGCATCGAGCAGATCCTGAAGAACCTGCTGTCGAACGCACTGAAGTTCACCGAAACCGGCGGGGTGACGGTGTCGGTTTCGTCGGCCGGGAACGGCAAGGTGGCGTTCGCGGTGACCGACAGCGGCATCGGCATTGCGCCGGAGCAGCAGGCGCGCATTTTCGATGCCTTCCAGCAGGCCGATGGTTCGATCAGCCGGCGCTATGGCGGCACGGGCCTGGGGCTGTCCATTTCCCAGGAACTTGCACGCCTGCTGGGCGGCGACATCACGGTGGAAAGCGAGCCCGGCAAGGGCAGCTGCTTCCGGCTGGTGGTGGCCACACGGCTGGCAACCACCGAGCGCCCTGCCGCGCCTGAAGCGCTGCCGGCGCCGGTGCCTGCACGCGCGGCATTCGCAGCGGGTGGTGTGGCCACGGCCTTGGAATCGCGCCCCGTGGGTGCCCCAGGCAGCAAGGCCAGCAGCAACGGCCGCGGCCTGATCCTGATCATCGAGGATGACCCTGCCTTCGGCCAGATCGTCAGCGATCTGGCGCTGGAGATGGGCTTCCGTGCACAGGTGGCGCAGACGGCGGCAGAGGCCCTGGCCGCCGCGCGCACGGAGCTTCCGCACGCCATCGTGCTGGACATCGGCCTGCCCGACCAATCCGGCCTGTCGGTGCTGGACGTGCTCAAGCACGACATCCGCACGCGGCACATTCCCATCCATGTGGTGTCGGCGACGGACCATTCGCGCAAGGCGCTGGCGCTGGGTGCGGTGGGTTATCTCGGCAAGCCGGCCACCCGCGAGGAGCTGGGCAACGTGCTGCTCTCGCTGGAGCGCAGGCTGTCGCAGCGGCCGCGCCTGGTGCTGGTGGTGGAAGATGACGATGTGCAGCTGGACGCGGTGCGCCAGCTGCTGGCGCTGGCCGATGTGGAAACCATCGGCGCGCGCTCGGCCTCGGAGTGCCTGCAGGCGCTGGCCCAGCACACGTTCGACTGCATGGTGCTGGACCTGAGCCTGCCCGATGCCTCCGGCTTCGAGCTGCTCGAGCTGCTCAGCGAGCAGAGCCCGCATGCGCTGCCGCCGATCATCGTCTACACCGGCCGGGTGCTGTCCCCTGCCGAGGAGGTGCGGCTGGGACGGTACTCGAGTTCGATCATCATCAAGGGCGCGCGCTCACCCGAACGCCTGCTCGATGAGGTCACGCTGTTCCTGCACAAGGTAGTGAGCGACCTGCCCGAATCACAGCAGGGCATGATCCGTTCTGCGCAGCACCGCGACACCGCGTTGGAAGGCCGCCGCGTGCTGGTGGTCGAGGATGATGTGCGCAACATCTATGCGCTGATGAACGTGCTGGAGCCCCACGGGTGCAAGGTCACCATCGCGCGCAACGGCCAGGAAGCCATTGACGTGCTGACGGCGGCCGTCGGCGGCCCGTCGCCCATCGAACTGGTACTGATGGACATCATGATGCCGGTCAAGGATGGCCTTACCGCCACCCGTGAGATCCGCCAGGACGGGCGCTTCGGCAAGCTGCCGATCATCGCCCTCACCGCCAAGGCGATGCCCGATGACCAGCAGCAATGCATCCAGGCCGGTGCGAACGACTACGTGGCCAAGCCGCTGGACGTCGACAAGCTGGTGTCGCTGATCCGGGTGTGGTTGATGGCGTGAGCTGCACAAGGAAACGCGGCACCATGTAAGCTGCGCTTGATCAACGTGGACAACAAAGGAGCTTCATGAAAAAGGCATTTCAACGTTTGACCATGCTCTCGGTACTTGTTCCATTGGCTGCAGCGGCCGATGCCGCTTCCCACGAAGCAGGCTATAGCGCGGGTTACAAGCTGGGTTGGTACGTGGGATGGTTTATTGGAACCTTCGGTCCGTACCTGATCGCCGCCGCCTTGGTAGGTGTTGTTGGGTGGCTGTGGTTCCGCCGGGCAAAGGCACGGCGGATCCGTGGTGATGGCAGCTGAGTCATCCCAAGCGCTGCTGTACCTCCAACCGAAGCCGCGCCTGCTCCCGCTGCACCCATAGCTCGGCGCCGGTTTTGCCATTGGCAAAGGCGGTGCAGCGCCGGTGCCGCCGGCCTTCCGGCTCCCGATGCGCATCAAGCATGGCCACCCATTCCCTGCCTCGCTCGGGTTGATAGATGTGGACCACCCACGTGTCGCCATGGGCGATCACCGTTTCGTCGTAGGCGGTGGCGGCGGGTTTGATCCATCGGAAGTCGGGCGGGAGCATGGGCGAGAGCATTACCGTTCCGGCTCTCAGAAACTGCGACGGGGAGGGTGGCCTGCGAAGTCCTGCTGGTCTGACCGTTGCTTCAGAGTTTGCCAGCTGCCTTGTAACGGGAGACGCCCTGTTCGATCAGCTGCTGGAGCTCCTGCAGCAGGGTGGGATCGATGACGTCGAAGTTGAAGCATGATTTCCCCTGCATGCGCTTCTTCAGGCCAGGACTGAGGCTCTGCAGCAGCTCGGGAAAGTCGTAGACCGGCATGAAGTGGAAGGCGTGCTTTCTGGCAGAGACTTTCACCGCCCCGAAGAACTGCGCCTTGCCCTTGCTGTCATCGTCTTTGCAGTTGGCGTAGAAGTGGGTGTCGGTATCGTGCACGACCGCCAGCGCCTGCTTGTGGGCCAGCAGCAGATTGCGCAATGCGACGAACAACGCCGAGGGCGTCCCCGATTCCAAATGGTGCGTCTGGGAGGCTGGTTTGCCGGGAGTCTTCATGGGTACCTCCGGAAGTTCTCGCAACCATACCCCCGGGGAGGGCACGACAGGTAGTGGCATGCCTGGGCCCAGCGTTTGAGGGTGACCGGCGACGGAGCTATGCTGGACCGGCTATCAAGATGGGAGCTGCGGGTGCGAAAGGGATGGGCTTGCTGTGTCGTTCTGGCGCTCGCGTGCATTTCGGGTATCGCCCATGCGGCCGAACCGGATCGGCGCATCGCGCTGACCATCGACGATCTTCCCTGGCAGCGGCTGGGCGAACGTACCGAGCCGGAGCTCGCCGCCCAACACGCCAGGTTGCTTGCCGCGCTGAAGCAGGCCAACGTGCCGGTGGTGGGCTTCGTCAATGAAGCCAAGCTTGAGGTCGGCGGCCAGGTGCAACCTGCGCGCGTGCAGATGCTGCGCGACTGGCGTGATGCCGGGTTCGAGCTGGGCAACCACACCTTCGGGCACGTCGACCTGCATGCGATGCCGCTGCAGGCTTACGAGCAGGACATCCTTCGCGGTGAAGCCACCCTGCGCCCACTGCTGGCCGAAACCGGGCAGGTGCCGCGCTGGTTCCGGCATCCCTACCTGCATGCCGGGCAGTCGCCTCAGGTGCGCGCTGAACTTGGCGCGTTCCTGCAGCAGCACGGCTATGAGATCGCCCCGGTCACGATCGACAACAGCGAATGGATCTGGGCCTTTGCTTACGACCATGTGCGCGACACCGAAAGCGATCCGGTCAAGCGGGATGCGCTGATGCAGCAGCTGCGCCGGGGCTACGTGCCGTACATGCTGAACAAGCTCGACTACTACGAACAACGCTCGCAGGAACTACTCGGCCGGCTGCCGGCGCAGGTCTGGCTGATGCATGCCAATGCGCTTAATGCCGATTGTGTAGGCGAGCTGATAGCCGCCACCCGTCGGCGCGGCTACCGCTTCATTTCGCTGGAAGCTGCGCTGCAGGATCCTGCCTACCAGCACGCCGACGGCTACAACGGCGGTAGCGGCATGAGCTGGATACAGCGTTGGGCGATGGCCGAAAAGGTGCCGAAGTCCTTCTACGCGGGCGAGCCCACGGTGCCTGGCTGGGTCATGAAGCTTGCCGGGCGGGATGGCGAGTAGTTGAGCCCGGCAGATCGATCAGTTTTCCTGATAATCGCTTTCATCGTACGTGCCCGCAACCGTGCAGGTCAGCTGCGGCGCTACGCCCTCGCCCAGCATGAGTTCCCCCATCGTAGTCGTGCGTCCACCCGCCGTGCCGAGTTTTGCAGCTTTGCGCACCGCCGTTGCGTTGGCACCCAGGGTTGCGGTGTAACTCTCACCCAGTTCGCCGTCCGCGTCGATGAAGATGGACACTTCCTGCACCGGTAGACCGAACACCGTGAAGGGCACGGGTGGCTTGATTGCCTCAATGGCACCGGATTCGTCGCGGGGCAGCGCCTTCCAGGCCGTAGCAGTGGTATCGGGCTTTGCGCGGCATTCAACAGCTGCCTGGATCGCGGGTGCTACGGCCTGCCATTGCGCCGCGTCGAACGCCTGCGCTGCCGGAGCGAACAAGGCGCCAACAAGCAGGGTGGTAAGGATCTTGATGGTTGCGCCGCGCTGATGCGGCTTCCCTTGGGTATTGGTCATGAGGCATTCCATTTGCGCTGTAGGGCTCTACTTCCAAAGCAAGTTTACTGTGCAACGCATCAGGCCGCCCAATAGGCGGCCTGATGGTCTACAGGGTTGCGATGCTCAGAAGAAAATCGCGTAGAGGATCAACAGCGGGATTGGTACGCCGAGTGCCCAGAGCAGCAGGGTCTTCATGGGAAGTCTCCTTGTCGATTGAAAAGTTACAGGTCGCGGCGACGGCCGCCCCAGGTGGCACTGAGGCTGGCGAAGAAGGCGCCGATCAAAAGGGTGATGAACAGCCACAGTGCCGCGTAGGCGGTAGCCTTGCGCGCATCGTCGGCCACCTGCTTGGCGGTGTTCTTGGCTTCTTCCAGTGCAGCACGCATGCGGGTCTGGGTTTCGGTAACCCGGGCCTCGGCCTCGGCCTGGCTCATGCCGGTCTCGCGGGCAATCACCTGCGCCAGGTACTGCTTGTCTGCCGGGTTGAGGGCTTCGGACTGCAGGCTGGTGACGATGATGCGGTTCACCTCGGCACGCACTTCACGGCGGTCGCCGCCCGGTCGCGGGCCCTGCGGCGGCAGCGGGCGCGGCGGTGCAGCGTTTGCAGCACCCACCGCGGGAACCATCGCCGACGGATCGACCGGTGCGGCCGGATCAGCCGGCGTTTGGCCGGGCATGGGTGCGGGCATGCTGCCAGTGCGGAACAGCGAGTCCACCCAGTAGTTCAGGTCGCCCTGGTCCGAACCCGCGGCGGCGGCGGTGCCGGCGCCTGCGGCCGCAACACCGGCGGTGGATGCTGCAGCACCTGCAGTTGCGCCGACAGCTTTGACGCCGGTGCCGAGCACTCCGCCAATGGCCGAGGTCAGCAGGCCGGCGGTGAGGAGGGTGGCGACGGCCCAGGAGACGAAGCCATGGGCGGTATCGCGGAAGTAGGTTTCATCGCCGTGCAGGCGGGTCCACTTGGTGCGCAGGCGGCCGGCCAGATAGCCGCCCAAGCCGGAGGCAGCGAGGGCGGTGAAGGTCAGCCAGACGATGCTGCCCCAGCCGAAGGTTTCCTTCGAGACGCCATCAAACGCCCACGGCGATACCGAGGACAGGCCCAGCCCGACGCCGAGGATCAGCAGAACCAGCGACAGCGCTGCGGCGGCGACGGCACCGGCCAGGATCGCGCCCCACGAAACCGCGCTTTCGGGTGCGGGTTCGATGATGGATGTTTCAGTCACAACGGCGATGTCGGGCCCGAGGGCGCCTCGATCAGGGTAATCAACTCGGGTGTTCATCGGTACTTCGCTCCGTCTTGATGCTGCGTGTGCAGCTGGCACCCAGAGGCTGCGCGAACGCAGGTGAAATCGGTGAGACCTGCGTCTTCACTTCCTGCATGCGCGGGCGGATGCCAGGGCGATATGCTGTCTGGCGGGCGTGGTGGCGAGGTCGTACAGCCAGGCCATGGATCTGTCATTCAGGGATAGGAGGGCACATGAAGCGCCGCGCAAAAGTACTGATCGCCATCGTGTGCACCCTGATGCTGGCGCCCGCCGTGGCATTCCTGATCTATGACGCATTGGTGTTCTGGCCGCATCGCGATCACATGCGAACCGTCCTGGAGAATGCAGATCCGCTGGATCGTTCGCCGCCTGCAAAGGTTCGCGCCTACATCCGCGCACAGCATGATGGCGCGTTGCCGTCCGCAGTGGTGGCGCGTCAGTTGCACTCCCGCTGGCTGCCCCGCATAGGCATGCTTGACTGGCACGTGCGAAGCTTCCTGTGGGAGCGGCTTGTCTCCCTGCACCTGTCACAGGACGAGGTGTTGGGACTCTATGCGAGCCTTGCCTACAACGGAGAGGGGCAGGGGTTGAACTCCCTTTCGCAGCGCTTGTTCACCAAGCCATTGGATGCGCTGTCGGACGAAGAGGCTGCGATGGTGGTTGCCTACACATGGGCACCTGATCTCTATGCCCAGCATCCGGAACGGCTGCGGGCGCGTACGGACATCCTGCTTTCCCGGGCGCGCCGCACCCAGCTCAACGCTCTTTGATGGCGCCGCGAGCGATCGCTTGCGCGACTTCTCTGTCAAAGCGCTCACTCTTGGTGATGTGTCGTCTGACGTCGTCGGCCATCAGCTGGTCAGCGTCCAGGTAGGAAAGCTCGACCAGCTTCAGCAGAACGTCTTTCGACGGAGATTGCTTCAGCCACCAATGGAAGACGCCATTGCGGTCGTGTTCGGAAGCATCCTCCATGCCAGGTTCGTAGCTCTCCATCAGCAGTTGCAGCTGGTCCGCCGGTACCAGCCCGTACTCTTTCCACTTGGGGTGAAAGTGCATGAGTGCGAGGTAGCTCTCAATGTCCATCACGCGCTCCGTTGAAAACGTGACCAGGTCGGTGCCGGTGTCCAGCACCCAGGCAACGCGATCCATGAGAGGAGGAAACCGACCCAGAGGCGTGTTCTTTCTTTCGGGGAGAGCGGTGGTGCGATTGTCCTCTTGCCTTCCATGAGCAGCTCCTGCGGAATGGTATCGGCGTGTGACGCTTCAGAACAACTGCCCCTGCGGCGAATCCTCACGCGGCGGCCGCGACGGGCGACGGAGCAGACACCTCTGCCGGAAAGCGGGCCGGCTCACTGTCTTGGTGGAGGTTACAGGGCAGAGGACTCACCATCCAGATGGCTACACGATTCACCTGGGGTCAGGAGGCGAACTTCAGATTTGCTTGTCAAGAAGGTGAGAAGCAATGAAGAGGACAAGAACAGATGCAATGATGAGATAGATGTAGCCCTCAATCGAAACCGGATAATTCTGGCAGAGCTCGATTACCACCGGCTGCGCTACTTGTTCCACGCACTCGCGTAGTTGCTTGTATGTGCTGACCGCCTTGAACTGCGCATAGAAGAAAGCGACCAAGGAGATCGTGCGCGCTCCAAGAAGTGTCCATCTTTGGGCCTGACCACTCATCTTCATTTACATTTCTCAAAGAAAGTCCGCTTGGAACCTTACCAGCTTGATCCTTCTCCACTCAGCCCAATTGGGTCGCTCTGAATGTAGCTGCCGACACTGGCGTCGTAGCGCCCGAATCCGTTGTACCAGAGCCGGGAAGGTGCCATCAAATTGCCCTGCGTTGGTGCCAAGCGGTGCCGGTGTTTGCCCGCGGGTTCTACAGCTCAACAGCTCCTGCTATGCGATGGGGTTCTTTGCAGTCCTCCGGCCAACCGAGCGGACTCACAAGCCGAAACTGGAGTTTGTAGTGCAGGGTAGTTGTATTTGCCGACTTCTTGATCTCCGCTGTTCCATCTTCCAACACGCCTACGCAGCCAGTTTTTCCCCTCAGGTCAAACAAGCCCTGCGAATAGAACGCATCGAACCTGACAGGGCCTTCCTCGCCTATTGCGCTAGCCGGCCGAATAAAGATCGATGTCATCTCTCTTTCAGCCGTGTCACTGCGCACGGACACGCGCCTATTTGCGTTCGAAATAAGCACTTGAACTCCATCTCCCGCAATTCCTTGATGGCATGCCATCTGTGATCCAGCTATTTCATCGGCGATTGCAGAGGTCGGACGGCAGTTGGTCGCATTAGGAATTTCCCCTGTTCTCAAATTTACTGACGTGCTATTGCAAGCTGCCAATAAAAGAACTGCAGCAAGATAGAGAACAGGTTTAGTTTGTGCAGCCACAGCCCTCACCTCCAGCGTTGGTCTTGGCCGCTTCCGTTCTCTTAGCGGCTTCGTCGTAGATCTTGGGATTCAGAACAACGACCCCTGCGGCGACTCTTCCCTCGGCGGCAGCGGCCGAACAAACTTCGTGCAGTCCAGCTTCGGCCAATGGCTGTTCTGCGCGTCGAAGCCCAGGCGCTTGCGGGCGAGCTTGAAACGGCTGGAGAGCAGATCGGCGTAGACGCCTTCGCCGCGCATGCGGGTGCCGAACTCGCTGTTGTAGTCCTTGCCGCCACGCAGCTGGTTGATGGTGCTCATCACGTGCGCGGCGCGGTCCGGGTGATGCGTATCGAGCCAGTCGCGGAACAGCGGTGCCACTTCCAAAGGCAAACGCAGCAGCACATAGCCGGCGGTGCTGGCGCCGGCGTCGCGTGATGCTTCGAGCACCGCTTCCAGCTCGGAATCGTTGATCCAGGGAATCACCGGGGCCACCATCACGCCTACCGGAATGCCGGCTTCGTGCAGGCGGCGCATGGCGCGCAGGCGCGCGTGCGGGGCCGATGCGCGCGGCTCAAGGCGGGCCGACAGGTGCGGGTCCAGCGAGGTCACCGAGAAATGCACGCTGACCAGGTTCTTTTCCGCCAGTGGGGCGAGCAGGTCGATGTCGCGCTCGACGAGGGCGTTCTTGGTGATGAGCGAGAACGGGTGCTGGGTTTCCAGCATCACTTCGATCAGCTGGCGGGTGAGTTTGAGCTTGCGTTCTATCGGCTGGTAGGCGTCGGTGTTGATGCCCAGGGCGATCGGCTGCGGGGTGTAGGCGGGCCGCGAGAGTTCCTTGCGTAACAACTGCGGTGCGTTGGTCTTGGCAAACAGCTTGGTTTCGAAGTCCAGGCCCGGGGACAGGTTGAGGAAGGCGTGCGAGGGGCGCGCGAAGCAGTACGAGCAGCCGTGCTCGCAGCCGCGGTACGGATTCACCGATTGGCTGAAACCTACATCGGGGGACTTGTTGCGGCTGATGATGCTCCGCGCGGTTTCGGCGCGCACTTCGGTGCGCAGGCGCGGGGCGGCGAATTCTTCGCTGGTTTCCGGTTCCCAGCCGTCGTCCATGGCTTCGCTGACCGTGACTTCGAAACGTCCGGCGAGGTGTGTGGTGGAACCACGGCCTTTGATTGCGATACCCATCTTCAGAGGCTACCGGCGAGACGTCTCAGGGGTTGAGACCTTGGGTGGAGCGTGGCAGAGGGCGGAGCGGCATGCATGGGTTAGTAGTATTACTAACCACAGGGTCGATGGGAAGCGCAATCCGCGCCCCTGTTGGGTTTGGGCTGAATGGTTGGGGTTTGTTCCCCAGGGTTATCCACAGGGGATTCTTCAGCGCAGTTGGGTCCCAGCGAAGAGCATCCGGGCAGGGCCCGGAGCCGCGGTTTGCGCGGGATCCATCAAAGGAGGGCGAGGTAGCCCTTTACCGTTGCGTCCAGGCCGGCGTAGAGGGCTTCGCTGATCAGGGCGTGGCCGATCGAGACTTCGAGGACGTTCGGGACCGTTTGCAGGAAATCCCGGAGGTTTTCCTGGGAAAGATCGTGGCCGGCGTTGACCCCGAGGCCGGCGGCCTGGGCGCGGCGGGCGGCGTTGGCGAACAGGGCGAGCATGACGGTGGCGTCGCCTGCGGCGTGCGCCTCGGCATAGGGGCCGGTGTAGAGCTCGATGCGGTCGGCGCCGATGTCGGCGGCCTGGGCCAGGTCCGGGTTGCCGGCGTCCACGAACAGGCTGACCCGGCAGCCGTAGCTTTTCAGTTCGGCGATCAAGGGGCGCAGGCGGTCGGCGTCGCGGCTGAAGTCGAAGCCGTGGTCGGAGGTGAGCTGGCCGTCGCTGTCGGGCACCAGGGTGGCCTGGGCGGGGCGGGTCTGCGCGCAGAGCGGCAGCAGGCCCGGGTAACCCAGGCGCGGTGGGGCGAACGGGTTGCCTTCGATGTTGAACTCCACGCCGCGCGCGGTGGTCAGCGCCGAGAGGGTGAGCACGTCCTCGGCGTGGATATGCCGACGATCCGGGCGCGGGTGCACGGTGATGCCGTGGGCACCGGCGTCCAGGCAGGCGGTGGCCGCCTGCAGTACATCAGGGTCCTGGCCGCCGCGCGAATTGCGCAGGACGGCGATCTTGTTCACGTTGACGCTGAGGTGGGTCATAGGCTCGGGGGAAGGTCATTCGGGTCGCGGTCGGCCTCGCGCCGGGCCTGGGCCTGCTCGCGCAGCCGGCGCAGCTCGGCAGGGTCGATCGCGTTGTAGATATCGTGCGACCCGGCCGCATCCCGCTGGCTGCCGCCAAAGCTGGCCAGGTAGCGGCCGCGGATCCAGGCCAGCAGGAACACCAGTGCGCCGGCCAGCCACAACATCATCATGCCGGTGGACGGTGTCTTGATGGCAAAGGTGAAACAGCCCAGCGACAGCAGCAGGAACAGCCAATACATTGTCATTCTCCCCGTTGACCTGCGCAGTGTAGCGCCGGGGCGGGGGGCGGTTCCACGTGGCGGCTACAGCAGCGGGGAGGCCAGGCGGGCGAACGCCTCGGGGACCCGGTGCAGCCACAGCGAGCGCTGGCGGTCGTTGCGCACGGGCGTGGAAGCGGCGAACTCCGCGATGAGGATTTTCTCCAGTTCCGCTACGCACTCGGGGCTGCTGATCATCATCGACAGTTCGAAGTTGAGCCGGAAACTGCGGTGGTCGAAGTTGGCGCTGCCGGCGATGCAGACGTCGTGGTCGGCGATGAACGCCTTGGTGTGCAGCATGCGCGGCCCGTACTCGTAGATCTTCACCCCGGCCTGCAGCAGCTCGTCGAAGTAGGAGCGCGCGGCCTGGGTGACGAACCAGGAATCGCTCATCTTCGGTACCAGCAGGCGCACGTCCAGCCCGCCCAGTGCGGCCGAGGTGAGCGCCATGCGCGCGGCTTCGCCCGGCACGAAATAGGGCGTGACCAGCCACACGCGTTCGCGCGCTTCGTGGATGGCGGCCACCTGCAGGCGGTGGATGGTTTCCCAGCCCGAGTCCGGGCCCGAGACCAGCACCTGGGCGTTGATGGCGCCGTCCTGGCGGCCCGGCATGTCGGTGGGCCACAGCTGGGCGATGTTGAAGCGCTCCTTCGGTTCGCCGGTGGCGTAGATCCAGTCTTCGACGAACACCAGCTGCAGGCTGCGCACCACGTGGCCCGTCAGGCGCATGTGCAGGTCGCGGTAGGCATCGGGCCGGCGGCTTTCGTCTTCTTCGTCGGTGATGTTGATGCCACCGGTGAAGGCGACGCGGCCATCGATCACCACCAGCTTGCGGTGGGTGCGCATGTTCATCCACGGCCGCTTGAACGGTTTGAGCAGCTGGCGCGGGTGGAACCAGGCCACTTCGGCGCCTGCATCACGCAGCGGCTTGAGGAACCGCGTGCGGATGCCGGACGAGCCCACCGCATCCAGCAGCAGGCGCACGCGCACGCCTGCCTTGGCGCGTTCGACCAGGGCATCGCGCAGCGCGGTACCGGCGTGGTCGGGATTGAAGATGTAGTACTCGACGTGCAGGTGGTCGCGCGCCTGGGCCACGGCCTTCAACAGCGCGGCATAGGTCTGCGCGCCGTCCACCAGCCACTCCACTTCGGTCGCCGAGCTGGGCGCCAGGCCGGTGGTGGCCTGGGCGATCTTGGCCAGTTCGGTGCAGTCCGCATCGGGCGGGCACACGCTGCTGTAGTGCTCCATGCCGGAACGCGCGCGGCCACGGCGCAGGCGCTGCCGTTTCACCTTCTGCGGCCCGAGCAGGTAGTACACGAACAGGCCCAGATAGGGCAGGGCGGCCAGCGAAAGGATCCAGCTGAGCGTGGCCACCGGCTCGCGCTTCTGCAGCATGATCCAGCCGATCAACCACAGCAGGTACAGCACGTAGGCGGCGATGAGCAGCGGGCGCAGGTGCGGGAACGCATCCAGCCAGTGGAGCCAGTCGGCAAGCGCGGGGTAGGTGGCAAGCATCCGCGGATCATAGCCGGACGCGGGTGTCCGACGCATGCGTGACTGTTTTGGCCTTGAAGTCGGGGCGCCTGTAGCCCGAGTCTCTTGACGCACAACACGGTGTCATGGAGCAAGGGATGGCGGTCAACTGGTCAGGCGGTCTAATCCGCTGGATGCCCCACAGGGACAGGCAGGGCAAGGCCTTCCCCTTGAATCACCTGCATCCCTTTCGTCTCAACTACGCCCTGCTTGCCGCTAAGGGGCACCCCGGCCGGGAGGTCGTCCTGTATGTCGGCTTTGGGCTTCATTGCTTCTCTGTGCAGCGTCGTGGAGCTGATGACGACATGATTTCCGACAATCGCGAGTGCCGCGCATTTGATGGTGTTCGATACACGTTGTCGAAGCGGCTTCCGGAGATCATTCGCCACGTGATCGAAGGGCGACAATCCTGCGAGCGCACCGCAGCGGACAACTATGTTGCCGTGCGGCTGGACAGCGGCGAACGCTATGGCGTCTTCTTCAATCTTAAACGGTGGAAGCGGCACGGCTCGAACAGTGTGCTGCTGCTGGTGCAATCCGCGTATCCGCTTGATCCGCGCAAGCCGCATCCCGGCAAGGGACGCTATTCCTTCAATCTTTTATTGGGAGAGATCCTGCGGGGACGCGCAAGGCAGGACGATGAACCCGATCCAAGACGATTCGCGGATGTACTGGAGGCGCCTCAAGAACGAAAGCCCCGGCCAGCGATGCTGGGCGAGGCTCCGTGAGTCCGATTCCCTTGGATATACCCGGGCCGGCCGGGACCTGGTGACCAGGTGGGATGCACAATGGCTCGGCTATGTGTTGCTTGCGCGTAACCATGGTGGAACGGCCCCGGATTGATGTCAATGGCCGAACGCGCCAACAAAAAAAGCGCCCCTGTTTCCAGGGGCGCTTTCCAGTCGCGTCATGACTTGGTGTTGCGTCTTACTGCTGCTGCTGGAACCCGATCTTCTTCATCTGCGCGTTCTTCGCGGCGGCCAGAACCTTGGCCATCACGTCGTACTCGGAGTCCGGGCTGGCGTCGATGCGCAACTCGGGCTGGTTGGTCGGGTCACGCTGCACTTCCTGTTCCATACGCTGCTGGAGCTCAGCCGTTGCAACCGGGCTGTTGTTCCAGAACACCTGGTTGCTGGCGTCGATCCGCAGCTCGATCGGCGGCGGCGGTTCGACCAGCTGCGGCGGTGGGTTGAGCACGCGCTGCGGCAGGTCCACGGCGATCGGGTACGTCATGATCGGCGCGGTAACGATGAAGATGATCAACAGCACCAGCATCACGTCCACGAGGGGCGTAACGTTGATGTCGGCCATTGGGCCCTTGCCACCACCAGAACTGAATGCCATGGCTTACTGCCCCTTCTCTTTGGTGGCCACGAAGCCAACGTCGAGCATGCCCTGCTCCTGCGCGACCTTCGTCATCTCGTTGATGACGCGCATCTTGGTGGTGCGGTCACCACGCAGATTGAGCGGGGGCTGGGGGGTCTGCTGGGCGGCGGTCGCCAAGCGCGACTCGAGAGTCTGCTTGTCGATCTCTTCGTCGTTCCAGTAAATCGAGCCGTCTTCCTTCACCGCCAGGGTGATGGGGCCCTTGCGATCAGCCGCATCTTCCGGCTTCTGCACCAGGTTGGCCTCAGGCAGGTCGACCTTGACCTTATGGGACATCAGGGGCGCCGTGATGATGAAGATGATCAGCAGCACCAGCATCACGTCCACGAGGGGCGTAACGTTGATGTCGGCCATGGGGCCGCCGCTGTTACCACTACTGAAAGCCATAACGGGCTCCGTCTAGATCGTGTTGACTACGTTCTCGCTGGGTACAGCGCGTCGCAATTAGCGGACGCGCGAACCGGTGGCGAAGAAGTCGTGCAGGTCGTGAGCGAACGTATCGAACTTGCTGATCGTGGCGCTGTTGATCTTGCTGAAGAAGTTGAAGGCGAACACGGCCGGGATTGCCACGAACAGACCGATGGCGGTCATGATCAGGGCTTCACCCACCGGGCCGGCAACGGCGTCGATGGAGGCCGAACCGGTTGCACCGATCTTGATCAGCGCGCCGTAGATGCCCCACACGGTGCCGAGCAGACCGACGAACGGAGCGGTTGCACCGACGGTGGCCAGCAGGGTCATGCCCGACTGCAGGTTGTTGCTTTCGCGGGTCACGGCCTGACGCAGGGCGCGGTCGACGAACTCCGAACGGCTCAGGTTTTCACCCAGGCCACCGGTGGCGCCACCTTCGGCACGCTGGTGGTGGGCGGCAGCCTGGGCTGCGTCCAGGGCGATCTTGGAGAACGGCTCGGAAGCCGGCTGTTCTTCCATGGCGCGGATGGCGTCCTGTGCGTTCGGGGTATCCCAGAACAGGCTCACGACCTTGTCAGCAGCGCTCTTCAGGCGGGTAGCACGGAAGATGTTGATGACGGTCCAGTACCAGGACATGGCCGACATGATCACCAGGGTCAGAAGCACGACCCAGGAGACGGCGAAGTCGCCCGGCTTGGAGGTCATTTCGTGGATCAGATGCTCGAAGCCCATCTGCGAGAGGGCATTCGACGGGTTGCCCCCGGCAGCAGCGGCGATGAAGAGTTCCTGCAGCATGACGCTTACCTTTGTTGTGTGTGGTGATGAATGTTGTAGCTAGGTTCAAGTGACAGGAGGGTGGCCGGCAGGCCACCCGGCCCATCAATTCAGCGCAAAGTTGACCGGGACGCGGACGCGACCTGCAGCTTTCTTCCCGCCCGATTCGGCTGCGTTGAAGCGCCATTTACGGGCGGCTTCCATCGCTGCACGGTCCAGATCGCGGTTACGGCTGGACTTTTCGACCGACACATTGGTGACGTTGCCGTTGGCATCGACATCAATGATCAGGATCACTTCACCCTGGATACCTGCGCGGAACGCGGCCGGCGGGTAACGCGGGGGATTCATGGCCTTGGACGAGATATCGACGCTGGCCTCGATGGAACTCGGGGGCTGCGGCGGGCTCGGCGGACTCGGCGGCGTGACGATGTCGTTCGGACGCGGTTCCGGCACGTCGATCACCGGCGCCTGCGGCGGCGGCGGCACCGGCGAGGGCTTGGGCGGCGACAGGTTCTTGACCGGCGGCGGCGGCGTTTCAGTCGGCGGCGGCGGCGGCGGCGGCGGTGGGGGCGGCGGCGGAGCGTCGACCAGGGTCACCATGATGTTGCGTTCCTTCTCCGTCACGGCCTTGGGGGCCACGGCGGGGATGAGGAGCAGCATCAGGGCGGCGAGATGCAATGCGATTACAAAGGCGATACCCACGATGCGCGGCCAGCTGAGGCCGGTGTCATCGCGTTGTTCGTACCTGTGAACGACTAGTTGTTCCGTCATGCGCCAAGAGCTCATTAGTGGGGCCGGGTACCTGGGGACAGATAGCCCATGATCAGCGGTGCATGACACCGCAGGAACCTCCAAGCTTATACCAATCCTGAGCGCCTGCGCATCACTCACGCAGGCGTTCAGGCGTTATTCCTACTTACTTCAGGTTGATGATTTTCTTGGCATCCGCCTGGTTCTTCACACCCTTCGCCAGCGCCTGCTGGGCGGCCGTCTTGGCCTCCGGAATGCGACCTTCCGAATGCAAGACACGTGCCAGGTTCAAGTAGGTTTCACCGTCCTTGGAAAGCGGGGCGGCCTTCTGCCACGCTTCGATCGCCTTTTCGACCTGCGGCGGTTCCGAGTAGTAGTACGCCTGGGCTTGGGCCAGGTACACCTGGTAATCCGGCTTCAGGATGCCCTTCTGCAGGCCATCGTTGATCACCGCGATGACCTCGGCTTCCTTCTTGTCCGAGTTGGCGTAGATGGAGTACGCCTGCTTGTACTCGCGCTCCTCGGTCAGCTGGCCGCCCTTGAAGAGCTTGTCCATGACCGCACCGGCCTTGTCCATCTGGTCGGCCTGCAGGTACATGCTGGCCAGGTTCATCTGGGCCTTCTTGTCGGCCGGGTTCTTGGCAGCAAGGGCTTCAGCCTGCTTCACTGCTTCACCGGTCTGGCCGGACTCGGACAGGGCGGCCATCAGCAGCTGGTTCCAGTTGTCCTTCGGCTCGGTGGCGCCGGCGATGGCCTGCTGGATCACCGGCACCGCTTCCTGGTAGCGCTCGAGCTGGTACAGGGCCTGGCCCTTGATGATCAGCTCTTCCGGCTTGGTCGACTTGGTTTCAGCGAAGTACTTGTCCAGGGTGGCCAGGCCTTCGGCAAGCTGGTCGTCCTGGATCTGCAGCTGGCCCAGCATCAACATCGACTGGAAGTGGCCGTTGTTGTCCAGGCCATTGAATTCCAGCACCTGCAGCAGGTACTTCTTGGCAGCGGCGTTGTCGTCGGTGTTGTAGGCGGCCTGCGAGGCGAGCTGCGCGGCCAGCGACTTGTCGTACGCATTGGCGGCGCTGTTGCCCAGGATTTCATTGGCCGCAGCCAGCGTCTCGGGGAACTTCTGATCGTTGTAGCTGTCGATCATCTTCTGCAGCTGCTTGCCCAGCTTCGGCGATGCCTTGATGTCCGGCTCGGCGCGGGTGGCCTGCGGGTACAGCGCTTCAGCCTTGGCCTGGTCCTTCTTGCCACCACGGCGATCGGCGCTGCGATCGGTGGAGCGGGTCTGGGCGACGGCGTCAGTGACCACAACGCCACCAATGGCGGTCGCGATGAGGACGGAAAGCACGGCTTGCTTGTGGTTGCGGAAAATCATCTTTCACCTCGATCGAACCGCCGCGGCGGCATCAAAACGGACTGTCAGAAAAATCTGAGCCGCCAAACGTATCAGAAACCGATGGCGTGAGAAATCGTTTCCGATGCTGCAATACAGCATCCTTTAGTCGAATCACCCGCACTTGGGGCGCCGTCCAGCCGCCTGGGCCTGCTGGAAAACACCGGTCAGGGCGGGGGCATCGCGTTGCAGCTCCCGGATCCGGTTGGCGGGGTCCGGGTGGGTGGACAGCCATTGCGGGGAACGCCCGCCGCTGGCGGCCATCATGTTCTGCCACAGGTTGACCGCCTGGGCCGGGTCGAACCCTGCCTCGGCCATCAGCCGCTGGCCGACCACGTCGGCTTCGCTTTCCTGGGTGCGCGACCCGGGCAGCAGGAAGGCGGCCTGTGCGCCGGCACCGCCGAGCTGGTTGACCGTGCTGGCCGCGCCGTCGCCGTATGCCGCGCCGGCCAGCGCACCAAGCACGGCCAGGCCGGTCTGCGCGCCCATCTGGCGGGTCAGGCGCTCTTCGTGGTGGCGCGAGATGACATGGCCGATCTCATGCCCGATCACGGCGGCGAGCTGGTCCTGGTTCTTGGCCACGGTGAAGATGCCGGTGTTCACGCCGACCTTGCCGCCGGGCAAGGCGAAGGCGTTCGGCTCGGCATCGACGAATACTGCGGTCTCCCACCGTACGCCACGGTACTGAGGCGGCAGCTGCGCGACCAGCGCATTGACCACGCACTGCACGTAGCCGTTCTGGCGGCCGTCGCTGCTGATCTTCTGCTTCTGTTTGGTTTCGGCGAAGGCCTGCGCGCCAAGCTGGTCCAGCTCGGCCTGCGATACACCGCCCACCATCTGCTTGCGCCCGGTGGGCGAGGTGGTGGTGGCGCAGGCGCTGAGCGCCAGGGTGATGACAAGTCCGAGCAGCAAGGGTTTCAAGGCGGGGACTCCCGTGTTCATGTCTGCAGTGTGGCGGGCCGAATGTAAGGTTTTGTCAAACCGTCGGATCAGTGCAAGCCCAGGAATACCAGCGCGGCCAGCGCGATGGCGTTGTTCAACGCATGCGCCACGATCGGGGCCCACAAGGTGCCGGTACGCTGGTAAAGCCACGCGAACGCGGCGCCCATGCCGCCGTACACCAGCCACAGTTGGGCGATTTCCCACGGGCCGTTGGCACTGGTGCCGGGCACTTCGTGGACCAGCGCGAACGCCAGGCTGCTGAGCAGCATGCCCAGCCAGGGACGACCGGCCTGCCACAGGCGGCCGAACAGCACGCGGCGGAACAGCAGTTCCTCGTAGGCCGGGGCCAGCACGATCGCGAACACGGCCAGGAACCACGGGAAGCGGGCCAGCGCCTGTTCCATCAGGGCCAGGTTGGTGGGTACCGGTTCAATGCCCGCCTGCCGGGCCAGCCAGGCGATGCCGTTGCTGCCGATGATCACGCCCACCGCAACCAGCGCGGTCCAGCCCCAGGTGGACGGCCGGCGGGCCGCCTCGAACGAGGCGCGGCGCTCGGTGGCGTCGGCACGGCGCCTGAGGAAGTACAGGAAAATCGCAGCGCCGCCGGTGGCGAACACGGCCATCAGGATCTGCGCGAGCGCACCAGGCTGGCCCACCTGCTGGGCCAGCGCATCGGCCGCTTGCGCGCCGGTGTCGCGGACCACGATCACGGCGCGGTAGAGGCCCCATAGCAGGCCGCTGGCCATGCTCAAGGCGAGCAGCGAGAGCGTGGCGATACCGAGATCGATCAGGAATCCCGCGATCGGGGAGCCTGGTTTCCGTTGGGGCGCCTTGGGCAGGGCGGGCGGCAGCGGAGGCGTGGTGGACGCCGGGGCGGTAGCGGACATCGGGTTCCTGGCAGCAATAGGCGGTGGCCAGGCCGGTTGCAGGTCGCAACCGGCCGGCCCTGAGCCGATTGTGTCAGATATCCAGGTTGGCGACCCGCAGCGCGTTGTCTTCGATGAAATCGCGGCGCGGTTCCACCACGTCACCCATCAGGGTGCTGAAGATCTGGTCGGCCGCCACGGCGTCCTCGATGCGCACCTGCAGCAGCCGGCGCGTATCGGGGTTCACGGTGGTGTCCCACAGCTGTTCGGGATTCATTTCGCCCAGGCCCTTGAAGCGCTGGATCTGGCGACCCTTCTTGGCTTCGTCCAGCAGCCAGTTGCGGGCATCGGCGAAACCACCGATCTCCGACGACTTGGCACCGCGGACGATCTTGGCACCTTCACGCACCAGCCCGTGCAGCAGCAGCGAGGACTGGTGCAGGGCACGCAGTTCGCCGGTTTCGAAGGCCGACAGCGGCAGCACCTGGATCAACTGTTCGCCCATGTGGCGACGGGTGACCAGCAGCGCAGCGGGACGCTCTTCGGTGGGTTCCTGCAGTTCCAGGCTGAAGCGCGGCGAGCCCAGGCTGCCCTGGTTGAGGCGCTTGGCCAGTGCGGCCAGACCTTCGTCGGCGCCTGCCTTGCGCAGGTGCTCCAGGTCCATCGGAGTGAAATCGACCAGGGCTTCAAGCACCTGGCGGTCGTAGCGATGGGCATTGCGGCCGATCGCTTCCTGCGCCGAGGCGTAGGCCAGCAGCAGCTTTTCCAGGGCGACGCCTTCGATGGCCGGCTCGTTCTCGGCCGGAATCAGCGAGGCGTTTTCGACCGCGTTGCTGGCCAGGTAGGCATCCAGCGCGGGGTCGTCCTTCAGGTACAGCTCCTGCTTGCCCTGCTTGATCTTGTACAGCGGCGGCAGGCCGATGTAGACGTGGCCACGCTCGATCAGCTCCGGCATCTGCCGGTAGAAGAAGGTGAGCAGCAGGGTGCGGATGTGCGCACCGTCGACGTCGGCGTCGGTCATGATGATGATGCGGTGGTAGCGCAGCTTGTCCGGGTTGTACTCGTCGCGGCCGATGCCGGTGCCCAACGCGGTGATCAGCGTACCGACCTGGTCGGAGGCCAGCATGCGGTCGAAGCGGGCACGTTCCACGTTGAGGATCTTGCCGCGCAGCGGCAGCACGGCCTGGTTCTTGCGGTTGCGGCCCTGCTTGGCCGAACCACCTGCGGAGTCACCCTCGACGATGAACAGTTCGGACAGCGCCGGGTCCTTCTCCTGGCAGTCGGCCAGCTTCCCGGGCAGGCCGGCGATATCCAACGCGCCCTTGCGGCGGGTCAGGTCGCGCGCCTTGCGCGCGGCTTCGCGGGCGCGGGCGGCATCGACGATCTTGCCGGCGATGGCCTTGGCTTCGTTCGGGTTTTCCTGCAGGAACTCTTCCAGGCGCTGCCCGAACGCGCTTTCCACGGCCGGACGCACATCCGAGCTGACCAGCTTTTCCTTGGTCTGGCTGGAGAAGCTGGGGTCGGGCACCTTCACCGAGAGCACGGCGATCATGCCTTCGCGCATGTCATCGCCGGTCAGGTTGATCTTGGCCTGCTTGGCGATGCCGTTCTGCTCGATGTAGTTGTTGAGCACACGGGTCAGCGCGCCGCGGAAGCCGGCAAGGTGGGTACCGCCGTCCTTCTGCGGGATGTTGTTGGTGAAGCAGTACATCGTTTCCTGGTAGGAATCGGTCCACTGCAGCGCCACGTCGACGGTGATGCCGTTGGATTCGCCGGTGACCGAGATCACGTTCGGGTGCAGCGGGGTCTTCAACTGCGCCAGATGCTCCACGAAGCTGCGGATGCCGCCTTCGTAGTGGAAGTCGTCACGGCGGCCATCGCCACGCTCATCGACCAGGACGATCTTGACCCCGGAGTTCAGGAACGAGAGTTCGCGCAGGCGGCGCGCCAGGATCTCGTAGTGGAACTCGACGTTGTCGTGGAACGCGACCACCGACGGCCAGAAGCGCAGGGTGGTACCGCGCTTGGTGCTGGTTTCGACCTGGGCCAGCGGGCTTACGGCCGCGCCATCGGCGTATTCCTGGTGGAAGTGGAAGCCGCTCTGGAAGATATCCAGGGTGAGCTTCTGCGACAGCGCGTTGACCACGCTGACGCCGACGCCGTGCAGGCCGCCGGAAACCTTGTAGCTGTTGTCGTCGAACTTGCCGCCCGCGTGCAGCACGGTCATGACCACTTCGGCAGCGGACACGTCGCGGCCGAGCTTCTGGCTCATCTGTCCGTGCTTGCCGGTGGGGATGCCACGGCCGTTGTCGGACACGGAGACCGAGCCGTCGGCGTGGATCGTCACCGCCACGTGGTCGGCGTGGCCTGCCAGCGCTTCGTCGATGGAGTTGTCGACGACTTCGAACACCATGTGGTGCAGACCGGTGCCGTCATGGACGTCGCCGATATACATGCCGGGCCGCTTGCGGACCGCCTCCAGGCCTTCCAGGGCGGTAATGCTGTTGGCGTCGTAATTGCCGGTAGGTGCCGGAGTGTTCTGTTCTTCAGTCATTGCGCTTGCCATAGGCTCCGCAGTTCGGGCCGCCGCGGGAAGCGGGGCGCCGATGGATAAGGGGTTGCAACAGCAATTATACCAGCCGGGCGCTTCGGCCCCTGCCGGCACTATGGCACAAGGTGGACGTGGCCATGTTCCACGTGGAACCGGGTGATATCGGTGCGGTCCTGCAGCGCGGCGGGCGTTTCGGTGGCGGTGATGAATATCTGCGCCGGGCCTGCGCGCAGACGATCCAGTACCCGGGCTTGATGGGTACGATCCAGCTCGGACGCGAGGTCATCCAGCGCGATCACCGGCCATTCGCCGCGCTGTTCTGCGTAATCCTCCGCCTGGGCCAACAGGCAGGTGAGGGCGGTGAGTTTGGCCTGCCCGCGCGAGAGCGCGTCGCGGCCGGGAATGGTGGCAAACCCCACGCTCCAGTCGGCCCGGTGCGGACCCACGGAGGTATAGCCCGCCAACCGGTCGCGTTCGCGCGCCAGCAGCAGGGCGTCGGACAGGGAAAGCTCGTGTTTGCGCCAGCCGGGGCTCAGGGTGAGTGACTGAATGCCCAGGTTCGGGGCCAGATCCTGCGCCAGGCCAATGGTTCGGTCCTGCAGGCGGTCCAGGTAATGCTGGCGCCGGGTGGTGAGCGGTTCGCCGGCTTCTGCCAGCTCGCGGTCCCATGCATCCAGTGCATTCGGGTGCCCGCCTTGCTTGAGAAGGGCATTGCGCTGCTTGAGCGCCCGCGAGTACCGCCGCCAGAGGGCGAGGAAGTCTGGTTCCACGTGGAACAAACCCCAATCCAGGAACCGGCGGCGCGGCTCGCCGCCACCGCTGACCAGCGCGTGGCTTCCCGGCTCAAACGTGACCACGGCCAAGGCAGCACAAAGGTTTCCCAACTGCGCAACGTCTTCGCCATCCAGCCGTCCCTTCCATTCCTGCCCGCTGTGGCGCAGCCCGGCCTTGCGGCGCGTGGCCGATTCGGCCCCGGAACGCTGTTCGTCCCATTCAACGAAGACATCCAGCGCGTCCTGGCCCTGGCGCACCAGCCCATCCCGCACCCGACCGCGGAAACTGCGCCCGTAGGCCATCACGTGCAGCGCTTCCAGCACGCTGGTCTTGCCTGCGCCATTGTCGCCAGTGATCAGGTTGATGCCCGGTTGCGGGGCCAGTTCCACGCTGTCGAAGCGGCGGATCTGGTGCAGGGACAGACGACGGATGTGCATGCGATCGGATCTGCGCCGCAGCTGCGGCAAGAGAGGCTGGGGGAATCGATCAGCTTACTGCATCGGGGTGGATTCGCCGCACGTTCGAGACGCCGTGAATTCTTTGAAATCTGAGAGAGCGTCAAGGGTGAAGCCGTGCAGATTTCAAGGAATTCGCGCGCTTTCGGGATGGAACTCCCCACGGGCAGATGGGATCACCCGCTTGATTCTTTGAAATCTGAAACGCGGAGCAGGGTAGGCGTTCTCAGATCTCGCGAGATTGACGTATTCCATTTCTAGCTATCCACAGGGGGTCTGTATGACTTATGCACAGTCTCTGTGCAATCTGTGGATAAAAGAACGGCCTTGGGTGCCGCTGAAAGATATCCACAGGTTGAACCCCAGGCTCAGACCCTGTTTTACCGAGGGTTTCAGCACCATATTTACCTTTAAATTCAACTAGATAAGGTAGTTTTCAACCAAATCTGGCTCTACCACCACCGCCTAGCTTTAGATTTATATACAGTTTTTAAAAGCTTAGAGCTGGGAATCAGGGGGCAAACCCACACGTTGTGGGAATCTGTTGAACCATGACCTGCTTGCCGATCTTGTCGTGAGATTCGAACGTCCCCTGCCGCGAGAAGGTTCGGTTGTACAACCGCAGCGGCAAGAACCAAGATCACAAGCAGCCACGCACGGCGTGGCTCTCCTCGTGCTGCTTGCCTCATGATCCACGTGGAACGTTTGGGCAAAAAGAAACCCGGCGCTTGGCCGGGCTTCCTGGTTACCGCGGTTCCACGTGGAACCAAGCATCCGGTCAGAGACGCAGCGGCATCACCACGTGGCGCGACTTCTCGCTGCTGGCTTCGCGAACCAAGGCCGAGGAGTTGGAGTCGCGCAGCTGGATGACCACGTGCTCGTCGCGCAGTGCGGACAGGGCATCCAGCAGGTAGTTCACGTTGAAGCCAATGGCCAGATCGCTCACGGTGGTATCCGCTTCGATCTCTTCCTGGGCTTCTTCCTGTTCCGGGTTGTGCGCGCTGATCTTCAGGTTGCCCGGCGAGACTTCCACGCGGATGCCGCGGTACTTCTCGTTGGACAGAATCGCGGCACGCTGCAAGGAGGCACGCAGGGCTTCGCGATCCACCTTCACTTCACGGTCGGCACCGATCGGAATCACGGCCTCGTAATCCGGGAAGCGGCCATCGATCAACTTGGAGGTGAAGGTCACATCGTCGCGCTTCACGCGCACGTGGCTGCGGCCGACTTCCAGCTCGATCTCACGATCCCCGCTTTCCAGCAGGCGCTGCAGTTCGGTCACGCCCTTGCGCGGAACAATGATCTGGCGCTTGGCGCCACTGGCCTTTTCCAGATCGGTTTCGCACAGCGCCAGGCGGTGGCCGTCGGTGGCAACGGTGCGCAGCGCATCGCCGCGCAGGTCGAACAGGAGGCCGTTGAGGTAGTAGCGCACGTCCTGCTGGGCCATCGCGAACGCGGTGCGTTCGATCAGCTCCTTCAGGGTGGCTTCGCCGATGGCCACGCGCTCGGTGGCTTCCACTTCGTCCACCGACGGGAAGTCATTGGCCGGCAGCGTTGCCAGGGTGAAGCGGCTGCGGCCGGCCTGCACGGTGATCTTGTCACCGGTCTGCGAGACGGTGATCCGGCTGCCGTCGGGCAGGGCGCGGATGATCTCGAACAGTTTGCGTGCCGGGATGGTGGTCTCGCCGTCCTGGGCATCATCCACCGCGATCCGCGACACCATCTCCACTTCCAGGTCGGTACCGGTCAGCGACAGCTGCCCGTTCTGGACCTGGACCAGGAAATTAGCCAGAACCGGCAAGGTCTGGCGGCGTTCGACCACGTTGACGACTTGTGCCAACGGCTTGAGAAAGGCTTCGCGCTGCAGTGTGAAACGCATGTGGTTCCGTGCCCCTATGCTTTAAAAAGATGTGGAATAAATCAAAAGCTTGGTGGTGATGGTAGAGCCAGAATTGCGGGAAAACACATCTAAGCATTTGTAAATAAAGGCTTTTATCGCCTCGAAACCCTCTGCACTACTACCCCCCAAGGGGTGGGGAAGCCTGTGGATAAAAATCCCGCCAACTCAAACCGGTTTTTTATCCACAGCCTGTCCCTCGCTTACACCCGGATTTTGCACCGTTTTATGCGATGACGCCTATGCGCCGTGCATGCATCATTCGCTCAACTTCCGGATCAGCTTGTCCCAGTCTTCCCGCAACTTGCCGTCGGTCTCCATCAACGTCCGGATCTGCCGGCACGCATGCAGCACCGTGGTGTGGTCACGACCCGCAAAGGCATCGCCGATTTCCGGCAGGCTGTGCTCGGTCAGCTCCTTGGTCAGCGCCATGGCGACCTGTCGCGGACGGGCCAGCGACCGGGTCCGGCGCTTGGACAGCAGATCCTTGATCTGCAGCCCGTAGTAGTCGGCCACGGTTTTCTGGATGTTGGGAATGCTGATGGCCTGCTGCTGGGCACGCAGCAGGTCGCGCAGGGTTTCCTGGGCGAAGTCGGTGGTGATCGCGCGGCCGGTGAAGTTGGCACGGGCGGTCAGGGTATTGAGCGCACCTTCGAGGTCGCGGACATTGGAGCGCATCTTCTTGGCAATCAGAAACGCCACATCGTCGGGAATCTCAGTACCGCGTTCGCGGGCCTTGGCCAGCACGATCGCGGCGCGCGTTTCGAAGTCCGGCGGCTCGATGGCCACCGACAGGCCCCAGGCAAGCCGCGACTTCAGGCGCGCTTCCAGGCCTTCGACTTCGCGCGGGTACCGGTCGCAGGTGAGGATGATCTGCTGCTTGCCGTCGAACAGGGCGTTGAACGTGTGGAAGAACTCTTCCTGGGTTCGGTCCTTGCCGGCGAAGAACTGGATGTCATCGATCAGCAGCGCGTCCACCTGCTGGAACTGGCGCTTGAACTGATCCATGGTTTTTTCCTGCAACGCACGGATCATGGCGCTGAAGAACTGTTCCGAGCGCAGGTACAGCACCTTTGCGGCCGGGTTGGCCTGGCGCATGGCGTTGCCGGCGGCGAACATCAGGTGGGTCTTGCCCAGGCCGGTGCCGCCGTACAGCAGCAGCGGGTTGTGCGCCCGGTCGCCCGGCTTCTGCGCCGCCTGGAACGCTGCGGCCAGGCCCAGCTGGTTGCTGCGGCCTTCCACGAAGTTGGTGAAGGTGTAGTGCGAATCCAGGTTGCCGGCGAACGGCACCAGCGGCTCAACCGGCGCAGCGGGCGCGGAATGGCCCGGAATCGGCGCGATCTGCGCCTCCACGGCCCGCGGACGCGAGCCGATTTCAAGAAAAACGTCGCCAAAACCGGCGAAGTGCGCCAGCAGTTCCTTGATCCGCGCCAGGTACAGCTCGCGGACCTGGTCGACGATGAAGGCGTTTGGCGCATAAAGCACCAGGCTGTCCGCGCGCAGATCGGCCTGCAGCGGCTTCAACCAGGTGTGAACATCTTCGGGCGGGAACTCCGCCTCAAGGCGTTCGAGACAACGGGACCAGGCATCCATCGGCAATAATCGTCTGGGGCCGGCGGTTGGGGCGCAGAAAGCCGCCGTGCCGCAGGCCGGAAGGGGAAAGAATGGATGGCGCAGCCTACCACCGACGCGGGGTGCCGGGAATGGTTGTCCCGAAGTTATTCACAAAATGATCCACAGCTATTGCACAGGCCGGTGAAATCCCGTAGTGACATGGGCTTGACGCGCCCCGGGGTAGGTCTATAGAATTTCCGGTTCTTTCCGTCCCCTTCATATAGAGGCCCGCATGGCCACCAAGCGCACTTTCCAACCCAGCAACCTCAAGCGTAAGCGCGACCATGGCTTCCGTGCCCGTATGAAGACCGCTGACGGCCGCAAGATCCTGTCGCGTCGCCGCGCCAAGGGCCGTAAAGTCCTGAGCGCTTGATTGCAATGCCGCTTCCCGCGGCAGACGCAATCCTGACTGTGAGCAGTTCCGACCCGCGCAAGCGATTTCCTCGCTCTGCGCGGGTTCGTACGCGTGCCGAATATACAACGGTCTTCAACGGCGCCCGCCGTGTGTCCGAACCGCTGATGACCCTGCACTGGCTGAAGAGCGACACGCCGGCCAGGCTGGGTCTTGCCGTTTCGCGCAAAGTCGATCCCCGAGCCGTGGGTCGCAACCGTATCAAGCGAGTGCTGCGCGACGCCACCCGCCACCTACGGCCGTGGATGACGTCCGGCGATTATGTCGTGGTTGCCCGCAGTTCCGCCCGTACCGCAAGTAATTCCGAGATCCGCCAGGCCTTCGAGCGCCTGCTGCGCCGGCTGGGCGCATTGCCCATGCCGGGCGCGGACGGCACAATGCCGCCGCCCGGGGTTGCACCCCTTTCCCAGTCCGAGCCGGCACCTGCTGCCGGCCCCGTCGAGCCTGCACGCTGATGAACCAGACCCGCGTTTTCCTGATTGTTGCCTGGCTGATGGTGGCCATCCTGCTGTGGATGCAGTGGGGTAGCGACAAGGCCCAGCCGGCGCCCACCGCCCCGGTGGCCGCCCAGACCCAGGCACCGGTGCCGGGTGCAACGGGCGCCGTGCCCGGTGCCAACGTGCCGCAGGCCCCGGGCAGCGCCCCGGCCACCCAGCCGACCGCGCAGGCCCAGGCCGGCGCGCCGCGCGTGACCGTGACCACCGACGTGCTGCGCCTGGTGCTCGACGGCGGCTCCGTGCTGGATGCGGAGCTGCTGCAGTTCCCGCAGACCAAGGACGACGGCAGCCCGCCGGTGCGCCTGCTGACCGAAGACCCGGCCCACCCGTACCGCGCGGTGACCGGCTGGACCAGCCAGGACAAGAGCATGCCGGTGCCGGAAGCCAACGGCTTCACGCTGGTGGGCGATGCCAAGGACTTCGTGTTGGCCAAGGGCCAGAACGAACTGCAGATCCCGTTCGCGTGGAATGGTCCGAACGGCGTGAGCATCCGCCGCACCTTCACCGTCAACCGCAATGAATACGCGGTCAAGGTCAAGGACGAAGTGATCAACGCCGGCACCGCCCCGTGGAGCGGCTACGTCTACCGCACCCTGGACCGCACGCCGACGATCCTGTCGCGCAGCATGACCAACCCGGACTCGTTCAGCTTCAACGGCGCCACCTGGTTCGACAAGGACGGCAAGTACCAGCGCCGCGCCTTCAAGGATTACCTGGACGATGGCCCGCTGAACCAGCAGGTCACCGGTGGCTGGGTGGCGATGCTGCAGCACCACTTCTTCACCGCGTGGGTGCCGCAGAAGGACCAGGCCGCGAACTACTCGCTGTCCCAGCATGATGGCCGCGACCAGATCCAGGCCACCGGCCCGGCCTTCACCGTGGCCCCGGGCCAGCAGGTGAGCAGCGAGGCACGCCTGTGGGTGGGCCCGAAGCTGGTCAACCAGATCGCCAAGGAAGATGTGCCGGGCCTGGATCGCGTTGTCGATTACAGCCGCTTCTCGATCATGGCCGTGATTGGCCAGGGCCTGTTCTGGGTGTTGAACCAGGTCCACAAGGTCGTCAACAACTGGGGCTGGGCCATCGTCGGCCTGGTAGTGCTGCTGAAGCTGGTGCTGTACCCGCTGTCGGCGGTGCAGTACAAGAGCGGCGCCAAGATGCGTCGCTTCCAGCCGCGCATCGCGCAGCTCAAGGAACGCTATGGCGATGACCGCCAGAAGTTCCAGACCGCGATGATGGAGCTGTACAAGAAGGAGAAGATCAATCCGATGGGCGGCTGTCTGCCGATCCTCATCCAGATGCCGATCTTCTTTGCCCTGTACTGGGTGCTGGTGGAATCGGTTGAACTGCGCCAGGCCCCGTGGCTGGGCTGGATCCAGGACCTGACCGCACGCGACCCGTACTTCATCCTGCCGGTGATCAACGTGGCGGTGATGTGGGCCACCCAGAAGCTGACCCCGGCGCCGGGCATGGACCCGATGCAGGCCAAGATGATGCAGATGATGCCGCTGATCTTCGGCGTCATGATGGCCTTCATGCCGTCCGGCCTGGTCCTGTACTGGGTGGTCAACGGCGGCCTGGGCCTGCTGCAGCAGTGGTGGATGACCAAGCGCCACGGCGGCGACCCGGTCCCGGCCACCGCCAAAAAATAAAACCCCTGAAAAACCCGCCCTCCGGCGGGTTTTTCTTTGCCGGCGATACAATCGCCTGCACTCACCCACCCGCAGCACCTCACCGAGCCCCCCATGCCCCGTGCGTCGTCGTTGTTCCGCCTGCCGTCCCTGCTGCTGCTGACCCTGGCCGTTGCCAGCTGCGGCAACAACGACCCCGCCGCCCCGGCAACGCCGACCCCGACGCAGCCCAGCGCGCAGGCCGCGGCCTCCGCCGATCCCGCGGCCGCGCCGCTGCTCACCGCCCTGCAGAAGCAGCTCGACGGCCACCGCCGCATCATCGTGCTGCTGGCCGACGAAGCGCAGCAGTCCGCGCGTGACCGTGACACCTCCAGCCGCATCGGCCAGCAGTTGTTCCACGACGGGCTGGACCAGCGCCAGTCCATTGCCGCCCAGTTCGATGCGTTGCTGCGCGGCGGCAGCCCGCAGCGGTTTGCCACCCTGGGCACGGTGCTGGACTACATTGAATCGGCGCCGGAGCTGTACGACGCCGACCGCCTGGCGTTCCGCGAAGTGCTGCGCGACCTGCACGAGCGCATCGGCACCGATTCCTCGCTGCCGGCGGTGAAGCTGCACCAGCGCGTGGGCGAGGACCTGGACGCGCTCGATGAGATCGAGCGCAACTACAACCAGGAAATCACCAACATCTTCAGCCGCTTCGACCGCACCCGCGCGATCACCCTCAAGCGCGAGAAGTGGGACGACTACCTGGCCCACCTGCACAAGCAGTACAGCCGTGAGGCGATCCTGCGCGATTACGGCGTGATCGAGCCCTATCCGATGTCGATGAAGGACAGCGACCGCGAGATCTTCGGCCGCGACCTGCCGCCCAAGACCGTGGTGCTCACCTTCGATGATGGCCCGCACAAGGCCTACACCGACGAAGTGGTGGCCATCCTCAAGCGCTACGACGTTCCGGGCGTGTTCTTCGAAGTGGGCCGCAACCTGGGCGAAGTGCATGCCGATGGCAGCGTGAAGCTGGGTCCGATGGCCGGCATCAGCCGCAACCTGATGGAACAGGGCTACGCGGTGGGCAACCACAGCCTGACCCACGCGCAGCTGTCACGTACCACCGGCGAGGCGCTGCGCCAGCAGGTGCTGGTGACCGACACGCTGCTCAAGGACGTGGACAAGCGCCGCGCTCCGCTGTTCCGCTTCCCCTATGGCGCGCGCAATGCCGAAGGCCTGCAGCTGCTCAACGAGGCCGGCCTGAAGTCGATCATGTGGAACATCGATTCGATGGACTGGGCCGACCCGGTGCCCGAATCGATCGTGCAGCGCGTGCTGGGCCAGGTGCAGAAGGAACAGCGCGGGATCATCCTGTTCCACGACATCCACGACCGCGCGGTGAAGGCACTGCCGCAGATCCTGGACCGGCTGATTGCCGAGGGCTACCAGTTCGCCGGCTGGAATGGCCGCGAGTTCACCGTCAGCCGCCCGCGCAGCGCTGCTGCCAGCGAAGCCACCGTGACCACCGGCTACGAGAAGTCGTGGGCGATCGTGATCGGCATCGACGAGTACGCCAAGTGGCCGCGGCTGGAATACGCCAGCCACGATGCGCAGGCCATCGCCGATACGTTGACCGGGCAGTTCAGGTTCCCGTCCTCGCAGGTGATCGTGCTGAAGGACAAACAGGCCACCCGCAACAACATCCTGGCCGCCTTCCACGACCGCCTGGCCGATGACCGCACCGGGCGCAACGACCGCGTGTTCGTGTTCTTCGCCGGCCATGGCGCCACGCGCCGGTTGGCGTCGGGCCGCGACCTGGGCTACATCATCCCGGTGGATTCGGACCCCAACGAGTTCGCCACCGATGCCATCGCGATGACCGACATCCAGAACATCGCCGAAAGCATGCAGGCCAAGCACGTGATGTTCGTGATGGATGCCTGCTACAGCGGCCTGGGCCTGACCCGAGGCGGTCCCTCGTCGTCGGCATTCCTGCGCGAGAACGCCAAGCGCAGCGCGCGGCAGATGCTCACCGCCGGCGGCAGCGACCAGCAGGTGGCCGACAGCGGCCCGAACGGCCATTCGGTGTTCACCTGGGTGCTGCTGCAGGCGCTGGCAGGCAAGGGCGACCTCAATGGCGATGGCCTGATCACCGGCACCGAACTGGCAGCCTACGTGGCGCCGGCGGTGTCGGCGGTGTCGCGGCAGACCCCGGCGTTCGGCAGCCTGCCTGGTTCGCAGGGCGGTGAGTTCGTGTTCCAGGTGCCCGACAGCCAGGAATACCTCACTGCCGATACCCGCCAGCTCTCGGCGGACGCGATCGCGCTCAACAACCGGGTGGATGCCGCGCAGGACGCCAAGCCCGCTGGCGAGGCGCCGGTGACCGTGGCCGACCTGCAGGGCGGCAAGAGCACGCTGGTGGTGCCGGCCGCCGTGCCGACCTCCGACCGCCAGCGCGCGCAGCAGGCCAACGACCGGGGCCTGCAGCTGTACCGCGAGAAGCGCTATGACGAGGCCGTTGCTCAGTTCACCGAAGCGCTGAAGCTGCGACCGGACTTCGCCCAGGCGGCCAACAACCTCGGCTTCGTCTACTACCGCCAGCAGCGTTACGCTGAGGCGGCACGCTGGCTGGAAAACACCCTGAAGATCGACCCGTCACGCGCGGTAGCCCACCTCAACCTGGGCGATGCCTACTTCCACGCCGGCGACAAGACCAAGGCCAGGCAGGCTTACACCACCTACCTGGCGCTGCAGCCGCAGGGCAGCGGCGCTGCCCAGGCCCGCGCACAGCTGGAGAAGCTCTGAGCCATGAACGCCGCCACCGACACCATCGTTGCCATCGCCACCGCGCCCGGTGCCGGCGGCGTGGGCATGCTGCGCGTGTCCGGCCCGCAGGCGCTGCGCATCGCCGTGGATCTGGGCTGCCCGCAACTTCAGCCGCGGCACGCGCACTACGCGCGCTTCCGCGATGCCGCCGGCGAGGTGCTCGATGACGGCATCGCCCTGTACTTCCCGAATCCGCGCAGCTTCACCGGCGAAGACGTGGTGGAGCTGCAGGGCCACGGCAGCCCGGTGGTGCTGCAGCAGCTGGTCGGCCGCTGCATCGCGCTCGGCGCGCGACAGGCACGGCCAGGGGAGTTCAGCGAACGTGCCTTCCTCAACGGCAAGCTCGACCTGGCCCAGGCCGAGGCCATCGCCGACCTGATCGCGGCCAGCGATACCCGTGCCGCGCGCGCGGCGCGGCGCTCGCTGGACGGCGTGTTCTCGCGCCGCGTGGAAGATGCCGGCGAGCAGCTGGTGCGCCTGCGCATCCATGTGGAAGCCGCGATCGACTTCGCCGACGAACCACTCGACACCCTGGGCGGCGATCAGGTTCGGCAGGGCCTGGGCGAAGTGCAGTTGGCGCTGGCGACGCTGCGCGACGATGCCGAACGCGGCCGCCGCCTGCGCGATGGCCTGCACGCCGTGCTGGTCGGCCCGCCCAACGCAGGCAAGAGCTCGCTGCTCAATGCGCTGGCCGGCAGCGAACGCGCGATCGTTACCGACATTGCCGGTACCACCCGTGACACCCTGCGCGAAACGATCCGCATTGATGGGTTGGAGCTCACCCTGGTCGACACCGCCGGCCTGCGCGATGGCGGCGATGCCATTGAACGCGAAGGCATGCGGCGTGCGCGCGCGGAGATGCAGCGCACCGACCTGGCCATCATCGTGCTCGATGCGCGCGACCCGCAGGCCGGCCACGCCGCCGTGGCCGATGCCATCGCCGACGTGCCGCTGCAGTTGTGGATCCACAACAAGAGCGACCTGCTCGAGGCACTGCCGGCCGACATCGATGCCAACGTGGTGCACGTCTCGGCCGCCACCGGCCAGGGCCTCGACCGCCTGCACACACGCCTGCGCGAGCTGGCCAGCGGCAGCGCCGGCGACAGCGTGGAAGGCGAGTTCTCCGCGCGCGCCCGCCACGTGGAAGCGATCACTCTGGCGCTCGGCCACGCCGAGCGCGCCGAAGCAGAGCTGGTGCATGAACACCTGGAGCTGGCCGCCGAGGAGCTGCGGCTGGCGCATGAGGCGCTGGGCGAGATCACCGGACGGATGAGCGCCGATGACCTGCTGGGGCGGATTTTCTCGAGCTTCTGTATCGGGAAGTAACCTCTTCTTCCGGCTGTAACACCGCGCTGGCAGAATGCGCCACGTCTCCGGCCCCGCCGCGTCGGCGGGGCGGTACCAACAGGGGTTTGCAGTGTCGAAGTCGTTGTGGGGTTGTGCGTTGCTGTTCTCGCTGGCCGTGGCACCATCGGTGGCCATGAGCGCTGAATCTTCCCCACCCGCGCCGCGCAAGGCGGCGGTGTACGGCCATCGCGGCGCCAGCGCGCTGCTGCCCGAACACACCCTGGCCGCCTACGCGCAGGCCATTGCCGATGGCGCCGACTACATCGAGCCGGACCTGGTGATGACCAAGGATGGGGTGCTGGTGTCTCGGCACGAGAATGAGATCAGTGGCACTACCGATGTGGCCACCCATCCCGAGTTCGCCAGCCGCAGAACGACCAAGACCATCGATGGCGAACGCATCGAAGGCTGGTTCACCGAAGACTTCACCCTGGCCGAGCTGAAGACCCTGTACGCCCGCGAGCGCCTGCCGCAGCTGCGCAGCACTGCCTTCGACGGCCAGTTCCGCATTGCCACGCTGGACGAGATCGTCACCTTCCTGGTCCAGCAGGCCGGTCGCGCCGGGCGCGGGATCGGGCTGGTGCCGGAGATCAAGCACGGCACCTACTTCAAGGGCATCGGCCTGCCGATGGAAGACCTGCTGGTGAAAACCCTCCAGGCCAACCCGTATACCCGGGTGGCCCCGGTGACGATCCAGTCGTTCGAGGTGGGCAACCTGCGCTATCTGCGCGCCAAGCTCGGCCGCGACAGCAACATCCGCCTGCTGCAACTGCTGGGCGACCCGAAGCAGCAGCCGGGCGACGTGCTCGCCGCCAAGGGCAGCCAGCGCTATGTCGACATGATCACGCCCGCCGGGCTGGACCAGATCGCCGGCTATGCCGATGGCATTGGACCCAGCCTGCGCATGGTGATTCCGCTGGATGCCAACGGTCGCCTCGGCCCGCCGACCTCACTGGTGCGCGATGCGCACGCGGTAGGCCTGATGGTGGTGCCGTATACGTTCCGGCCGGAGAATGCCTTCATGGCCGCCGAATTCCGCAAGGGTGAGCCCAACACGCGCAATCCCGACGGGTCGGTGGCGGAGATGCGCGCCTACCTGGCCACCGGGATCGATGCGTTTTTCACCGATGATCCGGCATTGGGGCGCAAAGCGGTGGATGGCACCCCGTAAAAACGACGCCGCGCAGGTAGGTACCGACCGTTGGTCGGTACGGAGAATCGGCACGCAGCGCATCGACCAACGGTATGCCCTCCGTTGGCGGGCACCCTTCGGGCCGTCGCAAGCGACGTTAGGAACGGCATTACCGTTCCTTGCGATGCCTACCGGGAGGAATCCGAATCCCGCGGGCGGAACGGCAACACGACGAAATCCTGCCCTTCGCGCGGCTGCCACAGCACCGGCACGCGGTGCGGGGAGGGCGGCTCGAGGTCGCTGTCGCGCTGTGCCTCCAGCGCGTCCTCGTCTTCCTCTTCCCAGCTGTAGCGCTTGCGCGGGGCCATCGGGTCGGACAGGCGGAACAGCAGCGCGCTGATGATGCCGGCGAAGGCACCGCCCATGTGCGACTGCCAGGACACACCCGGCTCATGCGGGAGGATGGTGATGAGCATGCTGCCGTAGAACAGGAAGGCGATCAGGCCGGCGGCAATGGCGGGGCGGTCGCGGCGCAGCAGGCCCAGCACGAACACCAGGAACATCAGGCCGTGGGTGATGCCGCTGGCGCCGAGGTGGCGGCTGCCGATATCGCCGAGCAGCCAGGCGCCCAGCCCGGAGCCGATCCACAGCAGCGGGAAGGCCCGCAGGGTCGCCTTTGGATAGACGCTGCCTGCCAAAGTGCCAAGAATTAATAGAGCGAAGCTATTGGCAGCCAGATGCTGGACCGAGCCATGCAGCAGCGGCGCACCGAGGATGCCCAGCAGGCCGTCGCTTTCCAGCGGGGCCACGGCCCAGGGGCGCCAATCGAAGTGGCCCTGCGCGGTGAACACCGCCACCAGCACCAGCACGAAGGCCAGGCTCAGGTTGAATGCCCGCACCACGCGGCCGCGGTCGTTGCGGGGAGAGACCGGCGGCTCGCCGGCAGGCAGGGGCAGGTTGGCGTTCATACCCAAAGGGATTGCGTCGCGCCAGCCTGAACACAAGGGCAACGCGACGGGAGACAGAGGTGCCGCCGACGGGACAATCCCGCCGGCGGCGATCAGGGTTACGCGTCGCCGGTCTTCGGCGGGTTCTTCAGGCTCAACACCACGGTGGCGGCGATGATCACCGCAACCACGCCCAGCGAGATCGGGGTGGGGATCTTGAAGATGTCGATCAGCATCATCTTGGCGCCGATGAAGGCCAGCACCAGAGCCAGACCGTACGGCAGCAGGTGGAAGCGGTCGGCCATGCCGGCCAGCAGGAAGAACATGGCGCGCAGGCCCAGCACCGCGAACACGTTGGAGGTGAGCACGATGAACGGGTCGGTGGTGATCGCGAAGATCGCCGGGATGCTGTCCACCGCGAAGATCACGTCGGTGACGGCAATCAGGATCAGCACCACGAACAGCGGGGTGTACCAGCGCTTGCCGTCGCGCATGACGCTCATGGCATTGCCGGCGTAATCGGGCAGCAGGCGCAGGTGCTTGCGCATCCAGCGCAGGGCCGGGTTGGTCTCCAGGTCAGGCTCCTGGCCGGCCGAGAACCACATCTTCCAGCCGGTGAAGAGCAGGAACGCGCCGAACACATAGAGCAGCCAATGGAACTTGGTGAGCAGCACGCTGCCGGCGAAGATCATGATCGTACGCAGCACGATCGCACCCAGGATGCCGATGATCAGCACCTTCTGCCGCTGTTCCTCGGGTACCGCGAAGTAACCCATGATCATCAGGAACACGAAGATGTTGTCCACCGCCAGGGCCTTCTCGACCAGGTAACCGGTCAGGAACTCCAGGCCGACCTTGTTGGCCACCACCTGGCCGGCGGTCTCGTTCAGGTAGTACCAGAGGCCACCGTTGAAGGCCAGGGCCAGCACCACCCAGCCGATCGACCACCACAGGGCCTCCTTGAAGGTCACCTTGTGCGGGCCGCCGTGTCGCATCAGTACCAGATCGACCAGCAGCGCGATGATCACCACCGCGCCGAAGCCGCCCCACAACCACAAATTACCGATCGTCTGCATGAGTTTGTCCGTTGAATGAATGAAATGCCTCAAGCCGGACGGCGAGGATCTGCAACGGAGGATCGGAGGGGATCCGGGGACAGAGCTTCGCCATACGGCGAAGGTCTCGCTCGCAGTCCCACCGGGTGGGACTGCCGTTGCACCGGAGCCTGCGGGCTCGAATTGACGGCGACAACGTCTGGGAGCTACTCCCCTTCTGGCGCCGATTCTGCGGGCTGAATGGGTTGGCGTCAAATGGGCGGCCTGCCGGGCCATAGGGCCCGTCTACAATAGGCAGATGAATACTGTCCCCAATCCCGTTGTCCGCCTTAAAAACGCCTGGCGCTCCAGCCACCCGTGGATCTTCCAGAAACTGGTCGAAAAGCCCGCCGTCCGCCCGAAACCCGGCGCCATCGTCGACGTGGTCGGCGTGGATGGGGAGTGGATCGGGCGTGGCTTCTACAACGGTCATTCGCGCATCGCCGTGCGTATCCTCGAGACCGACCAGCGCGTCCCCGTCGATGCCGGCTGGTTCTCGCGGAAGATCGCCCAGGCGGTGTCGCTGCGCCGTGATGTCCTGAAGCTGGACACGATTTCCGATGCCTGGCGCGTGGTGCACAGCGAGGGCGACGGCCTGTCCGGCCTGGTGGTGGACCGCTACGGCGACCTGGTGGTGGTGGAGTTCTTCGCCGCCGGCATGTTCCGCCACCGCGAGTGGGTGTACGAAGCGCTGCGCGAGCAGTTCCCGGGCTGCCGCTTCCACAGCTTCGCCGACGAACACGTGCAGAAGCAGGAAAGCTTCGACTTCCACGGCAACACCACCACCGAAGCAGCGGTCATCACCGAGTACGGCGTGAAGTTCCGCGCCGACCCGGCCGGCGCGCACAAGACCGGCTTCTTCGCCGACCAGCGCGAAAACCGCCAGTGGCTGAGCCAGGAAGTGGAAGGCAAGTCGGTGCTGGACCTGTGCTGCAACACCGGTGGCTTTGCGGTGTACGCGGCCGCGCGCGGTGCCTCTGATGTGCTGGGCATCGACATCGACGAAGACGTGATCGCCATTGCCAAGGGCAATGCGCGGCTGAACAACGTGCGCCCGCGCTTCGTGCAGTCCGACATCTTCCCGTGGCTGCGCGACGCGGCCAACCGCGGCGAGCAGTTCGACGTGGTGATCCTGGATCCGGCGAAGATGACCCGCGACCGCGACCAGGTGATCACTGCGCTGAAGAAGTACCTGGACATGAACAAGCTGGCGCTGGGCGTGGTCAAGCCGGGTGGCCTGTTCGCCACGTTCTCGTGCACCGGCCTGGTGGCCGAGGACCAGTTCCTGGACATGCTGCGCCGCGCGGCGTTCTACTCCGGCCGCACCATCCAGATCCTGAAGGTCGCCGGCGCCGGCCCGGATCATCCGTTCATGGCCCACGTGCAGGAATCGCGTTACCTCAAGGCCGTGTTCTGCCGCGTGCTGGATTGACCTTCGCGTGCCGGCCAACGGTCGGCACCTACCGCGGAATGGCAGGGTAGGTACCGACCGTTGGTCGGTACGCTTTGCTATGGTCTGACGCATTCCAATCTAAAGTGAGGCGTCATGACGTTGCGCAGCCTGTCCCTGCTGGTGTCACTGGCGCTGTGCGCGCCGCTGTCGGCCCACGCCATCGAGTTCGGCGCGCAGGAGCTTGCGCGCGCTGCCACCCTGCAGAAGAAACTGCTTACCCTCGACAGCCATCTGGACACGCCGGCGAACTTCCACCGGGAAGGCTTCGACATCCAGCAGCGACACGACCACAACGCGCTGTCGCAGGTGGATCTGCCGCGCATGGTGGATGGCGCGCTGGACGGCGGGTTCTGGGCCATCTACACCGACCAGGGCGACCGCAGCCCGGCCGCACACCAGCACGACCGCGATGCGGGCCTGCTGCGGTTGATGGAAATCCGCGAGATGCTCGCTGCGCATCCGGAGACCTTCGCGCTGGCACTGACCGCCGACGATGCCGCCCGGATCAAGGCGGCTGGCAAGCGTGTGGTGTATATCAGCATGGAAAACGCCAGCCCGCTGGTCGACGACCCCACGCTGCTCAGCTTCTACCACCAGGCCGGCCTGCGCCTGCTCAGCACGGTGCACTTTGCCAACAACGAGTTCGCCGATTCGGCCACCGACACCAAAGGCGCCGAATGGAAGGGCCTGAGCCCGGCCGGCAAGGCACTGGTGGACGAGGCGGTACGGTTTGGCATCGTGATCGACCAGTCGCATGCCTCCGATGCGGTGTTCGATGACCTGATCCAGCGCATGCCGGTGCCGTTCGTGCTGTCGCACAGTTCGGCCAAGGCAATCTACAACCACCCGCGCAACCTGGACGACGTGCGCCTGAAGCAGCTCGCCAGGGCCGGCGGGGTGATCCAGGTGAACGCCTATGGCGGCTACCTGATCGACACCGGCAAGAACGACGCGCGCAAGCAGGCCGAAGACGCGCTGATGAAGCAGATCGGCGCCGATTACGACGACCTGAGCATGGCCCAGGGCGTGCAGCTGAAGCAGGGCCTGGCCGAGATCGACCAGCGCCTGCCGCTGCGGAAGGCAACCCTGGACGATTTCTTCGCCCACTTCGAACACATCCTGGGCGTGGTCGGCCCCGAGCATGTGGGTATCGGGCTGGACTGGGACGGCGGCGGCGGGCTTACCGACCTGCAGGACGTGAGCGACCTACCGAAGATCACCGCCTGGCTGCTGCGCAAGGGCTACACCGAGAAGCAGATTGCGGGGATCTGGGGTGGCAACCTGCTGCGTGTGCTGCAGCAGGCGCAGGATCATGCCAGCAAGAAATGATCGGGGGGTGCCGGGCAACGCCCGGCACCCTTACCGTCACGGCCTCAACGGCCGATCAGCGCATTGCGGCGGCTGTAGAGGAAATAGACGGCCAGGCCGATCACGTTCCAGATCAGGAAGTACAGCTGGGTGCTGCTCGGCAGGCTGATGAACAGGTAGATGCAGCCCAGCGCTGCGGCCGGGCCGATGAACCAGGCGATCGGCGTGCGGAAGGTGCGCTTGGCATCCGGTGCACGCTTGCGCATCACCACCAGGCAGATACCCACGGCGGTGAAGGCCGCCAGCGTGCCGGCATTGGCCAGCGCGGCAATCTCGTCCAGCCGCGCCACGCCGGCCAGGGCCGAGACCACGGCAGCGCTGAACAACGTGGTGGCCACCGGGGTTCCGGTGCGCTTGTTCACTGCCGACAGGCCGCGCGGCAGCAGGCCGTCGCGGCCCATGACGAAGAACACGCGGCTCTGGCCGAACAGGAAGGCCAGCAGCACGGTGGGCAGCGCAACGATGGCCACCACACCGATGACCGCCGCCGCCTTGGGCTGGCCCAGTTCACGCATGATCAGGGCCAGCGGTTCGGCACTGCTGCCAAACACCGCGTAGCTCATCGCGCCAACGGCGGCCAGCGCCACCAGCATGTAGATGATGGTGCAGCCGACCATCGAACCGATGATGCCGATCGACAGGTCACGGCCCGGGTTCTTGGTTTCTTCGGCCGCGGTGGAGATGGCATCGAAGCCGTAGAAGGCGAAGAAGATGATGGCGGCCGCGGCCATCACGCCACGCTCCACGCCATCCGGACCCAGCGACTTGGCAAAGCCGTGCGGCATGAACGGGTGCAGGTTGGCCGAATCGAACGCGGGCAGCGCCACGGCGACGAACACGCCCAGCGCGATGATCTTCAGCACCACCAGGATCGCATTGAGCGTGGCGCTTTCCTTGGTGCCCAGCATCAGACCGCCGGCGACCACCCAGGTGATGAGCACCGCAGGCAGGTTGAACACGCCGCCTTCCACGTGCGGGCCGGCCGAGAGCGCCAACGGCAGCCGAAGGTCGATGCCGGTGTTGCCGTGTATCCATTCCAGGAAGCCGACGAAATAGCCGGACCACCCCACTGCCACGGTACTCACCACCAGTGAGTACTCCAGGATCAGGCTCCAGCCGACCACCCAGGCGAAGATTTCGCCCAGCGCGGTGTAGCTGTAGGTATAAGCGCTGCCGGCGGCCGGCATCATGGTGGACAACTCGGCGTAGGACAGCGCCGCGCAGGCGCAGACCGCACCGGCGATAGCGAAGGAGATCAGCACCGCGGGGCCGGCGAGATTGGCACCCACGCCGATCAGCGTGTAGATGCCGGTACCGACGATGGCACCGATGCCCATGGCGATAAGGTGCGGCCAGCTGAGGGTACGAACCAGGCTCCTGCCGGCTTCATGGACGGTGACGGAATCGAGCGGCTTGCGCCGTAGCAGCGATGACATGGAACCTCACAGAGTGACTGGTATCGACAATTTTCCGAGTGTGACCGAACGCGGCGCAGCATTACTACTGCTGGACGTCGTGAATCCCTTGACGATCATTTCAAATAGCCTGCCTTGACGAATCTGGCACAACACGGCTGGCCGCGATCAACGGGCCCCAGCGCGCCACATCGTCGGCGCCCTGTGGATAGATCACGCAGGTGTCGTCGGGAAGCTTCTTGCAGCGCAGAACCCCCCGTTCATCGAATACCCGCCAGCCGCACGCGTCGGCCTCGGCTTCGCAGATGCGCCGGCGCAGCCCCAGCAACAGGCTGGCGGCGCAATCGAAGCGGCAGCCCCGGAGCTCGATGCGGTCCAGCGGCTGCAGGTCCGCCACGATCCGCTGGACCGACGGATGGGCCAGGTCGACGCGGTCGGTGCTCAATGCCAGCAGGCGCTCGTCGTGGCCGGCCAGGTGCTGCACGAAGTACACGGGGGTGGTCATCTCACGGTTGCCTCGCCACGGGTCGGATGCCCGCGATGGCAACGATTTGACACCTGCCGGCGCCTGGGAAGAATTACGCGCTATCGATCGCCGAGGGCAATTTCGATGACGTTGCCTATCGCCGCGCGCCGGCAATGCAGGCGAAACGCCCACCCCGAAAAGGGTTCAGCCACTCAGCCCCAGGCGCAGGCCAAACCCGATCAGGAAAACCCCCGCGACGCGTTTCAGTACTACCCCCACACGCGGGTGCTGGATGATCCGACGGCGCAACAGGTTGCCCACCCCGATCAGCACCGAGCAGTACGCCAGGCTGAGCACGAAGATCAGCGTGGCCATGGTCGCGAACGTCACCACGCCCTGGTGCCGCGCCGGGTCGATGAACAGCGGCAGGAACGCCATGTAGAAGATGATCGCCTTGGGGTTGAGCAGGCTGATCAGCACCGCCTGGCGGAAGTAGTGGCCCGGCTGCAGCCGGATGCCGCCGGTGTCACCGCTGGCCGGCGCGGGCCGCAGCAGGCCGATGCCCACCCACACCAGATAGGCCGCACCGAGGTACTGCACCGCGTGGAACACCAGCGGGTTGGCCTTGAGCAGGGCCGCCACGCCGGCCACCGCCAGCCACATCAGGATCTGGTCGCCAAGCAGCAGCCCGAACAGCGCGGTATAGCCGCCGCGCACGCCACCGCGCCCGGTGGCGGTGAGCAGGGTGAAGGTGCCCGGCCCTGGCAGCGCCAGGAACACCAGCACGGCGATGACAAAGGTCCACAGGTCCTGGATGCCCATCCACGGCATGGCGGTGACTCGACTTCGGGGGGCCGCCATTGTCGGCTACCCGGCCCGCTGCCGACAGCGCTACGGCGCACGTCCCGGCAGATCGGCCAGCATCGGCTGCAGGCGCTGGGCGCACAACGCATGCAGCTGGCGGATCGCGGGCGAAAACTGTTTGCGGTGCGGGCACACCAGGTTCAACGGCAGGCTGTCGCCTGCGCCCCCCATCAGCACCTGCAGGCGCCCGGCGCGCACATCGTCGGCCACATCCAGCCACGACTTGAACACGATCCCTTCGCCAGCCACCGCCCAGCGCCGCACTACGTCAGCGTCATCGCACACCAGCTGGCCGCGAACCGGTACCACCACGCGCCGCCCGTCCTGTTCGAAACTCCAGCGGTCGTAGGGACGCCCGGCCAGCTGGTAGACCAGGCAGTGGTGTTCCTTGAGCGCGTCCAGCGAGGCCGGCGTACCCTGCCGCTCCAGGTAGGCCGGTGCGGCGCACAGCACGCGCCGGTTGCCCGGCAGCAGCGGCAGCGCCACGTAGCTGGCGGTGTCGAAGCGGCCCAGCCGGAACGCGATATCCACCGGGTCGCGGAATACGTCGGCCACCTGGTCGGACAACAGCAGGCGCAGCTGCAGCTTCGGGTGCGCGGTGCGGAACTCGGTCAGCCAGGGCAGCAGCACATTGCGGCCGAGATCAGAGGGCGCGGCCACCTGCAGCACGCCGCGCAGCTCGGCATCTTCGCCGCGCACCCGGGCCTGGCCCTCGTGCAGGGTGTCCAGCAGGTCCTGGGCATACGGTAGATAGAGCACGCCTTCGGCGGTGAGGCGCAGGCTGCGGGTGGAACGTACGAACAGGCGCAGGTCCAGCTCCCGCTCCAGCCGGGCCACGGCGGCGGCTACCTGGCCGGGCAGCAGGTCGGCCTCGCGCGCTGCACTGGAGAAGCTGCCCAGCGCGGCGGTGCGGACGAACAGCTGAAGATCCTCGAAGCGGACCATTTTCATTCCAGGAGTGAAAGTGCTGCTGCATTCTGCGCCTTTCCGGCCGGGGCCGGGCAAGCCAACCTGAGCGCCTCATCCAAGGACCATCCCATGAAAGCCATCGCCTATACCCAGCACGGCCTGCCCATCACCGACCCGACGGCGCTGGTCGACATCACCCTGCCGGTGCCGACCCCGGGCCCGCGCGACCTTCGCGTGCAGGTGCGCGCGGTGTCGGTGAACCCGGTGGACACCAAGGTCCGCCGCGGCGTGGCCGTCGAGGCGCCGCGCGTGCTGGGCTGGGACGCGGTAGGCATCGTGGACGCGGTAGGCAGCGAGGTGACCCTGTTCCAGCCGGGTGATGCGGTCTTCTACGCCGGCGACATCAACCGGCCGGGCAGCAACGCCGAGTACCAGCTGGTGGACGAGCGCATCGTGGGCCGCAAGCCGACCAGCCTGGACGATGCGGCGGCTGCCGCGCTGCCGCTGACCGCGATCACCGCGTGGGAGCTGTTGTTCGACCGCCTGCGCATCGCCGAAGGCGGTGGTGAAGGCCAGACCCTGCTGGTGATCGGTGCGGCCGGCGGGGTGGGCTCGATCCTGGTCCAGCTGGCGCGCCAGCTGACCCGGCTGACCGTGATCGGCACTGCCTCGCGCCCGGACACCCAGGACTGGGTGTACGCGCTGGGGGCCCACCACGTCATCGACCACAGCCAGCCGCTGACCGAGGGCCTGGCGCGGATCGGGATCGAGAGCGTCACCCACGTGGCCAGCCTCACCCACACCGACCAGCACTACGCGCAGATCGTGGCCGCGCTGGCACCGCAGGGCCAGCTGGCGCTGATCGACGACCCCGGCCAGCTCGATGTGATGGCGCTCAAGCGCAAGAGCCTGTCGCTGCACTGGGAATCGATGTTCACCCGCTCCAGCTTCAGCACGACCGACCTGCAACAGCAGCACGTGCTGCTCAACCGGGTGGCCGAGCTGGTCGACAGCGGCGTGCTGCGCACCACGCTGGGCGAGAACTACGGCCGCATCGACGCGGCCAACCTGCGCCGCGCGCATGCGCACATCGAAAGCCACCGCGCGGTGGGCAAGGTGGTGCTGGAAGGCTTCTGAGCCTCAGGCCACGCCGTTGTCGCAGTGGCGGGCAAACCCGGGGCGCGGGCCAAGGCGGTGGAACCACGCCGCCACGGCCGGCAGTTCGGGTTTGTCGCCCGGGGTCAGCCGCCAGCGCTGGGTGGAAAGCCCCAGCACGATGTCGGCCAGGGTGAAGTCCTCGCCGGCCACGTAGGCGCCGGTCCCGGCCAGCTGCTGATCCAGGTGCTGCATGAGCCGGTTCCACTGCACCAGGCTGGCCTGCGCGGCGCCATCGTCAGGGTAGGCCGGGTGCTGGCGCACGCGGGCCATGAACACGTGCCGCCAGGCGGTGTTGAGGTCGGTGGCCTGCCAGTCCATCCATTGCTCCACCCGGGCCCGGGACCGCGGGTCGCGCGGCAGCAGGTCGTGGCGGCCGGCTGCCGCGGCCAGGTAGCGGCAGATGCTGTTGGATTCCCACAGCACGAAGTTGCCATCGCGGATCACCGGCACCTGGCCGTTCGGGTTGAGCGGGTGCAGGGCCGCGAGGAAATCCGCATCGTGGCCGTCGGCCCCGAGCTGCCGGTACTGCAGGCCCAGCTCGGCGCACAGCCACTGCACCTTGCGCACGTTGATCGACGTCGACTTTCCCAGAAGATCCAGCATGGAGCGATCCGGCGCAGCGAATGAGACCGGCTCAGCCTACACTTCTTCCATGCAACCTGAATTCCTCATCCTTGGCGGCCTGCTGTGTGCCGTCCTCATCCTGCAGCTGGTGGCCCTGCTGCGGCGTTCCGGCCATGGCGACCTTGAGCAGAGCCTGCGCGAAGAAGCGCGGACCGGCCGCAGTGAACTGCGCGAGCAGCTCGAAGGGCTGGGCCGGCAGCAGGACGCGCGGCTGGAAACCTTCGCGCGCGCGCTGACCGACCTGTCCACCCGCACTGACCAGCGCCTGGACCTGCTGCGTGATGCGCTGGGCGAAGACGCGCGCAAGGCCCGCGAGGACGCCGGCCAGGCCCAGCAGCGCAGCGACGCCCACATGGCCGCGCTGCGCCAGGCCGTGGCCGACGATGCCCGGCTGGGCCGCGAGGAAGCCACGCAGTCGCAGCAGCGGTTCGGCGAATCCCTGGGCCTGCGGCTGCAGGAGATGACCCAGCGCAACGAACAGCGCATGGGTGAAATGCGCGCCACGCTGGAGCAGCAGCTGCGGAGCCTGCAGGCCGACAACGCGCAGAAGCTGGACCAGATGCGGGTCACCGTCGACGAAAAACTGCAGACCACGCTGGAAGCGCGGCTGGGTGCGTCGTTCCAGCTGGTGTCCGACCGCCTGGAACAGGTGCAGCGTGGGCTGGGCGAAATGCAGCAGCTGGCCACCGGCGTCGGAGACCTCAAGCGGGTGCTGACCAACGTCAAGAACCGGGGCAGCTGGGGCGAAGTGCAGCTGGACAACATCCTTGAGCAGACCCTCACCCAGGAGCAGTACGCACGCGGCGTCAAAGTGCGCCCGGACAGCGGCGAAATGGTGGACATCGCGGTGCGCCTGCCCGGGCGCGGCCACGAGGACACCCCGGTGTGGCTGCCGATCGATTCCAAGTTCCCGCGCGAAGACTACGAGCGCCTGCTCGATGCGCAGGAGCAGGGTGACGCCGATGGCGTACGCGTGCAGGGCGCGCAGCTGGAACGCGCGATCCGGATCCAGGCCAAGTCGATCTGCGACAAGTACATCGTGCCGCCGCACACCACCGATTTCGCAGTGATGTTCCTGCCTACCGAAGGCCTGTACGCCGAGGTGATCCGCCGCCCGGGGCTGGTGGACCTGCTGCAGCGCGAACACCGCGTGGTGGTGGCCGGGCCGACCACGGTGACCGCGCTGCTCAACAGCCTGCAGATGGGCTTCCGCACCCTGGCCATCGAACAGCGCTCCAGTGAAGTGTGGAGCCTGCTGGGCGCGGTGAAGAGCGAGTTCGGCAAGTTTGCCGGCATCCTGGAAAAGGCCGAAAAGCAGATCAGCACGGTCGGCCGCAGCCTGGGCGAGGCCAGCCGCAAGACCCGCACCATCGAACGCCGCCTGCGCGGAGTGGAGACGCTGGGCACCGAGCAGACCGATCTGCTGCTGGGCGATGCCAGCGGCGACGATGACGAGGCCAGCGCGGACGACGCGTCAGCCGCGCAGGACTGAAACGCATTGCCGACACCCTGCATGCACGCGATCGGCGATGCTGGGTCGCGGCCACGTGCCTGCCTTCCTTTTCCTCCTCCAGGATTGAACCGATGCGTCTTACCCTGATGTTGTCCCTGATGCTCGCGCTTGCCGGCTGCAGCAGTTCGCCGAATGCCGGCGACACCGCCACGAACGCTCCCGCCGCCGCCGACAACGCCGATGCCGCCCGCTGCGCGGCCGCCGGTGGTGAACTCAAGCCGCTGGGACGGCTGCAGCGCGTGCAGTGCGTGGTGCCCTATGCCGATGCCGGCAAGGCCTGCAGCGCCAAGAGTGAATGCACCGGCCAGTGCCTGGCCCAGGGCGAGACCGAACTGGTGGCTGGCAGCAAGGCGCGTGGTGTATGCCAGACCGACGTGAGCCAGAACTTCGGCTGCCGCCAGCGCATCGACAACGGCGTGGCCCAGGGCACGATCTGCGTCGATTGATTTCCCATTCCCAGGGCACATCTCCGATGTGCCCTTTTCACTTCGCACAGGATTTCCCGTGAGCCAGACCGTCTACGACATTCCCGTTTCCACCATTGAAGGCCAGGCCAGTTCGCTGGCCGACTACCGCGGCAAGGTGCTGCTGGTGGTCAATGTCGCCTCCAAGTGTGGGCTGACCCCGCAGTACGAAGGCCTGCAGGCACTGTATGCCGACAAGCAGGCTGCCGGCCTGGAAGTGCTGGGCTTCCCGGCCAACAATTTCCTGGCCCAGGAGCCGGGCAGCGACGCTGACATCCAGCAGTTCTGCCAGCTGGAATACAACGTGAGCTTCCCGATGTTCGCCAAGATCAGCGTGGCTGGCGATGACATCCACCCGCTGTACCAGCAGCTGACCCAGGCCCAGCCGGCCGCCACCGGCGAAGGTCCGATGCGCGAGAAGCTGCAGGGTGCGGTCGCCAAGTACCCGGATCTGGTCGTCAACCCGGCCCCCGGCGTGCTGTGGAACTTCGAGAAGTTCCTGGTGGGCCGCGACGGCAAAGTCGTCGCCCGCTTCGCCCCCGACGTGCCGGCTGACGACGCCCGCCTGGTCGCCGCCATCGACGCCGCACTCGCTGCCTGACGGGCCTCGCATCTGCGCGCCCATGCGCCCGCAGGTGACCAGATGCTCAGATTTACCATACCACCCAGTGGTATGGTAAACTCATGACGCGAGTATTCAAGACGCGGGTGTTCGTCCGCATGATGCGCAAGCTGGATCTGACCGATGCCGCACTCTGCGCAGCGGTGCAGGAGATGATCCACGGACTGGTCGATGCGGATCTTGGGGGCGGCGTCCTGAAGAAGCGGGTTGCGCTACCGGGGCGGGGCAAGCGGGGAAGCACGCGCACATTGCTCGCCAGCAATCGCGGAAACCGCTGGTTCTTTCTGTTCGGCTACGAGAAGAATGTGCGTGCCAACGTCACGCCTGCTGAACGCGATGCATTGCAGCTTTTGGCCGTGGATCTATTGGGCATGCCGTCGGCTTCCTTGGACCTGGCTCTCGAACGAGGCGAATTGCAGGAGATCTGTCATGGCAAACAAAAGCCTTAAGGCTGGTACCCGGAGTGCGGTACTCGACGCAGTGCATGACACTGCCCGCGGCCTGCAGGATCACGGCTTCATCGACCAGCGACGGATGCATCAGTACGACGCATTGTGCCTTGAACCTGTACCCGAATACAGCAGCGCGCAGATCCGCGCGCTGCGCGACATGCTGAAGATCAGCCAAGCCGTGCTGGCCGGTGTCCTGAACACCAGCGTTTCCACGGTGCGAAGCTGGGAGCAGGGAGACAAGCGGCCCAGCGGGCCATCGCTGAAGCTCCTGAACCTGATCGACAGGAAGGGCCTTGAAGCAGTGCTGTAATCCGGCAGGTACAAAAAAACCCCGCCGAAGCGGGGTTTTTTCTTAGTTGCCCCAGTTGGGCATCGGCATCGCGTCGACCGGGATCGGCGCGTCGTCCGCGTCCTTGCCGCGGTCACGGCGGCCGCGCAGGTCGTTCTGGATCTGGTAGTTGCGGCGCTGCAGCCAGGCATCACGGGTCAGCGCGTACTCGTCCACGGCGCCGTCGCGGATGTCGTCCAGTGCCAGCAGCTGCGAGCGCATGTCCACCAGCTGCAGGCCCTGCAGGGGGATGCGGACCTTGTCTTCCTCGATCGTGCGGATCGGCGACAGCGGGATGTCACCGGCCAGCCCGAATACATCACGCACGGTACGCGGGCCGAAGAACGGCAGCTCCACGTAGCGCGAGCTGCGCCAGCCCCAGGCGCCCAGGGTCTGGCCGAAGTCCTCGCTGCGGCGCGGTACCAGCGCGCGGCTGGCCGGGTCGAAGAGACCACCGATGCCCAGCGTGGAGTTCATCACGAACCGGCCCAGGCTGTCCCAGGCATCCCCGGGGCGGCCCTGCAGCAGCTGGTTGGTGATGGTCACCGGCGCGCGCAGGTTGCTGAAGAAGTTGGTCACGCCGGTGCGTGCGAAGCGCGGCACGACATTCACGTAAGCGGTGGCCAGCGGGCGCGCGACCGCGCGGTCGACCACGTTGTTGAACGCGTGCACGCGGCGGTTGAAGCCTTCCCACGGGTCGTACGGCGAGCGACCCGGTTCGGCACCGTCGGCGGTCGGCGCCGGACCGCCGTACAGCGCGGCGAAGTCGTCCTCGGCACCCGTCGGCGCGACCTCCGTGGCGGCCGTCACGGGCGCGCCATCACCTGGGGCGGAATCAACGGCGGCCACGGGTGCCGCAGGGCTGGCGACGGTCGGCGAGGTCGCTGCATCGGCGGCGCTGTCGGACGCTGCGGGAGCCGCCGGTGCGGAGGCGGGGGCTACCGCCACGCTGGCGGGCGCACTGTCGCGGGCCGGCTTGGCTGCACAGGCACTCAGCGCCAAGGCCAGCAGGAGAAGGGAGGCGGTGCGTATGACGTTCATGTCAGCTCGCGGCAGAAGGGGCATTGAAATCCAGGGACGGCGCCAGCCGATAGGCGGCGCTGAGTTCGGTGAAACCAGGAGGGGTACCGTTGAGAACCAGCGTACGCCCGTTCGCGCGCGCGCGCGCCGACAGCTCGGCCAGCAGCGCCAGGCCGGCGCTGTCCACGCCCTCCACCGCCGCCAGGTCGAGCTGGGAGATGCTGTCGGGGAGGGCCTTCAGCTGCGGCCACAGCGCCACGACCGCATCGCGGTCCAGCACGCCGGTGAACCGGGCGCGCGGACCGTCGAGCTGCACGGTGGCGTTACTTGCCATTACCGGCCGGCCCGGCCTGCAGGGTACCGCCCCGCAGTTCCTTGGCCACTTCCTTGATGCCCTTCTGGCGCAGCGGGCCGTCGAACTGGGTACGGAAGGTCTGCACGTAGGAAATGCCTTCGATATTGACGTCGAAGATCTTCCACTGGCCGTTGACGTTGCGCATCAGGTACTCGACCGGGGTCGACTCGCTGCCGGCACGCAGCAGCTCGGTCGATACCTTGACCCCGCGGTTGCCCGGCAGCGGCTGCTCGCCCTTCAGGCGGAAGCTCGGCTTGCCCTGGATGGTAAGCAGGGCCGAACCGTAGCGCTGCATCAGGTTGTCGGCCATGGCATCGGCGAACAGCTTCACGTCCGCGTCCGAAGCCGTGCGCGCGTTGGAACCCAGCACCAGGCGCGCCGCGTAATCACGGTCGAAGGTGCGGTTGAGCTCGCTGTCGATATAGCTGCGCAGCGCGGTCGGGTTCTTGCTGAACTCCGCACGGCGCTGCTGCAGGGTGTTCAGGATGCGGGTGCTGGCATCCAGCACCACCTTGCCGGCCTGGCTCTGCGGCGCGGCGGCGGTGGCCGGGGCGGCCTGGGCAAACGACAGCGAGGGCAGGGTGGCGAGCAGGGCCGAAGCGAGCAGCGCCGGAATCAGGGTCTTTTTCATTTCTGCGGTTCCGTTGCCGGCGCTTCCGCGCCGGGAGCTTCCTGGGAAGCGGCGCCGGCATTGCCCGGGCCGCTGAACATGTACTTGCCAACCATCTGGATCAGGTCCACGGCTGGCTGGGTGAAGACGATCTCGTCACCGGACTTGAGCACCTCCGGGTCACCGCCCGGTTGCAGTCCGATATAGCTCTCGCCGAGCAAACCGCTGGTGAATATGCCGGCGGAGGTATCGGCCGGCAGATCCTTGAACTTCGGGTCCAGCTTCAGGGTGACGATCGAATCGAAGCGGACCGGGTCCAGGTCGATGTTGCCCACCTGGCCCACCACCACGCCGCCGATCTTCACAGGCGCCTGCTTGCGCAGCTGCCCGATCTGGGTGAAGCGCGCCTTGAGCTCATAGCCCTCGCTGCCGAAGCCCCAGCGCTGGTTGGTCGATGCCATCGCCAGCACCAGCAGCGAGGCCAGCGCCAGCAGCAGGAACGCGCCGACGGAAAATTCGAGTCTGGGACCGCGGATGGCCATGTTCATCTCACCGTATCTGATCAAAGGGGGTTGCGGGTCAGCGGAACATCATGGCCGACAGCACGAAGTTGAACATCAGCACCAGCAGCGAGGCGTTCACCACCGCGCGGGTGGTGGCCACCGACGTGCCCTCGATGGTCGGCTCGGCGTGGAAGCCCACGTACGACGCCACCAGCGCGGCGGTGCCGCCGAAAATGGCCGACTTCAGCATTGCCACGCCGAAATCGTCCCAGAAATCCACGCTGTTGCTCAGCGCCGACCAGAACACGCCGTTGTCCAGGCCCAGCACGTGCACGGCTTCGAAGTAGCTGGCGCTGATCGCCAGCGAACAGAAGATGCCGGTGAGCAGGGGCACGGTGAGCACCGCCGCCCAGAAGCGCGGTGCCACCACCTTGGCCACCGGATCGATCGCCATCAGCTCCAGCGCCTTGATCTGGTCGGTGGCGCGCATCAGTCCCAGCTCGGCGGCAATCGAGCTGCCGGCGCGGCCAATGAACAGCAGCGCGGTCAGCACCGGTGCGAGTTCGCGGTACAGCGACAGGCCCAGCAGGGTGGACAGCGCATCTGCGGCGCCGAACGTGGTGAGCGTGCGGTAGCCCTGCAGGGTCAGCACCAGGCCCACGAAGGCACCGCCCACCGCGATGATCGGCAGCGAACGCGCGCCCACCTTGTAGATCTCGCGCGTCAGCTCGGCCAGGAAATCGGCGGTCGGCAGCGATCCGCGCAGCACGGTCAGCGAGAACAGGCCGGCCCGGCCCAGTGAACGGGTGCTTTCAACGAACGGCATCAGGCCACCTTCGCGCGGGGCGCGGCATCGAACGGGATCGGGCCGTCCGGCTGTCCGTGCAGGAACTGGCGCAGCAGCGGGTCCTGGCTGGACTCCAGCGCGGCCGGGCTGCCCTGGAAGACCACGCCGCCATTGGCAATGGCGATCACCTGGTCGCAGATCGGCAAGGTCTCGTGCACATGGTGGCTGACGATGATGCTGGTCAGGCCCAGGCTGTGGTTGAGGCGTTGGATCAGGCTCATGATCACGCCGCTGGCGATCGGGTCCAGCCCGGTCAGCGGTTCGTCGTAGATCATCAGCGGCGGGTCCAGTGCCAGCGCGCGCGCCAGCGCCACCCGGCGCGCCATGCCGCCGGACAGCTCGCGCGGCCAGGCATCGGCTGCGGCCAGCAGGCCCACCGCGTGCAGCTTCATGTCTACCAGCCGGCGCAGCACCGGCGCCGGCAGCTTGGTATGCGTGCGCAACGGCAGCGCCACGTTCTCGGCCACGGTCAGGTCGGTGAGCAGCCCATTGCCCTGCAGCAGCACGCCGACACTGCGGCGCATCGCGCGCAACGCGCTGCTGCCGGTGGGAATCGGCTGACCGAACAGGGTCACGGTGCCCGCCGCGGGGCGCAGCTCGCCGGTCAGGGCGGCCAGCAGCGTCGACTTGCCGCTGCCCGACGGGCCGAGCACGGCGGTGATGCTGCCACGCGGGACCGACAGCGAAACGTCGCGCAGGATCGCCCGACCGCCGCGATCGATACGCACGTTCTCCAACTGCACCAGCGATTCTGCGGAAGCCGTCATGGACGCCATTAACAAAATTCCAACGTTGTAAGATCGTGGTGGGCGGCTGAACAAAACCGAACTGGACCGTGCAGTATTGTCGCATGTCGGGATCCCAAGCCCCGCCACGGCGCGGTTCCCGGTCCGCAACAGTGCGTACCGCCCTCATCTGTGCGGGAGGTCACAGACGTCACCGGCTGCCGCCCGTATCGGCGAGGGTCGAGATTGGCGCCGGGCTGCGGCACACTGCCGCGATGACCGACCCCGCTTCAGACTTCCGCCTGTACCACTCCAATTCGCTGGACGTGCTGGCCGCGCTGCTGGCCCGCACCCTGCGCGAGCCGGTGGCGGGGCAGTCGATCCTGGAGCCGGACGTGGTGCTGATTCCCCAAGTGGCGATGCGGCGCTGGCTGCAGTCCACCCTGGCGGCGGAGTATGGCATCGCCGCCAACCTGGCGTTCCTGACCCCGGGCGAGTTCGTGGCCCGCGCGCTCAATGCCAATGTGCCGGGCGAACATGACGACCTCACTGCCGCCGCGCTGCACTGGAAGCTGTACGCCGCGCTGACCGACCCGCTGCTGATGGCGCAGCCGCCGCTGCGCGCGCTGCAGGCGTACCTGTCCCAGCCCGACCCGCTCAAGCCGTGGGCGCTGGCCGGGGAGCTGGCCTCGGTGTTCGAGAAGTACCAGGCCTGGCGCCGCGACTGGCTGCTGCGCTGGGAGGCCGGCGCCGACCCGCTGGATCCGCAGGCGATCCTGTGGCGCCACATCGGCAGCGGCCACCAGTACCGCGCGCGTCGCATCCATGCTTATCTCGACGGCTTCGAAGGCGCGGACCGTCCGTTGCCGGCGGGGCTGCCGCCGCGCCTGTTCGCCTTCGCTACCTTGAACGTCTCGCCGGATGTGCTGCGCGTGGTGGCCACCCAGGCGCGGGTCGGCACGCTGCATTTCTACCTGCCCACGCCGACGCGTTCCTATTGGGGCGACCTGCAGACGCTGGGCGGGCGGCTGCGTGCTGGCGCGGTTGATCCGTTCGGCAATGGCAGCGATGAGAACCGCCTGCTGCAGGCCTGGGGCGCGGCAGGGCGCGACTTCATGGCGGTGCTGGGCAGCTATGAAGTGGTGCATCCGTCCGGTGAGATCGCGGCCTACGACGATCCCGAAGACGACGCGCGCCCGGACATGGCGCACGGCGGCCTGTCCGACAGCCTGCTGCACCGCCTGCAGCGCGACCTGTTCCACCGCCGCGCGCAACCGGCCGGTGCGCTGCGCCCGGGGGTGCTGCGCAACGACCCCAGCCTGCAGGTGCATGCCTGCCACACCCGCCTGCGCGAACTGCAGGTGCTGCACGACCAACTGCGTGCGCTGCTGCAGGACCCGCGCTTCGATCCGCCGCTGCAGGCCCGCGACATCGCGGTGCTGGCACCGGATATCGACCCCTACGTGCCGTACCTGGAAGCGGTGTTCGGCGGCCGCAGCGGTGGCGAAGACCACATTCCCTACGCCCTGGCCGATACCAGTCCGCTGACCGGCGAACCACTTGCCGATGTGTTCGTGCACCTGCTGGGATTGCCGGTGTCGCGCTTTGGCCTCAATGAGGTGCTGGACCTGCTGGCGAGCGCGCCGCTGGCCGAAGCGGCCGGGCTGGATGCGGCCGCGTTCGACCGCCTGCACGACTGGCTGCAGGCCGCCGGTGCGCGCTGGGGCTTGAGTGCGGCGCACCGCGCGCAGCACCAGGCACCGGACGATGATGCCTACACCTGGCAGTTCGCGCTGGACCGCCTGCTGCTGGGCCATGCCAGCGGCAGCGACGGCGACATCTCCGGGGTGGCGCCGTGGCCGGAGCTGGAAGGCAGCGCGCTGGATGCGCTGGACCGCCTGCTTGGGCTGATGCGGGTACTGGCCCGTTACCAGCGCGCACTGGGCGAGGCGCTGACACCGGCGCACTGGCGCCAGCGCCTGCTGGCCATGCTGGATGCGCTGTTGCCCGAGGCACCGGAAGCGGCCAGCAGCCAGCGCGCGCTGGAACGGCTGCGCAAGCTGGTCAACGAGTTCGCCCGCGATGCCGAACGCGCCGGGTTCACCGGTACGGTACCGCCAGAGGTAGTGCGCGCCCATTTCGCCGGCGCCTTGAGCGAGGCCGATACGCGCGCGCCGCTGCTCACCGGTGGCATCAGCTTCGGGCGCATGGTGCCGATGCGGCTGCTGCCGTTCCGGGTGATCTGCGTGCTCGGCCTGAACGATGGCGATTTCCCGCGCCGCGACCCGGCCGCCGGGCTCAACCAGCTCACTGCCGAACTGGGTACCGACAAGCGCCGCCACGGCGACCGCTCGCTGCGCGAGGACGACCGTTTCCTGTTCCTGCAGCTGTTCGCCTCGGCGCAGGATGTGTTCTACCTGAGCTACCTGGGCGCCGATCCGCGCGATGGCAGCGTGCGCGAGCCCTCGGTGCTGGTCAGCGAGCTGATCGATGCCGCCGCCGAATACCATGAGGATCCTTCAGCGGCGGCAAAGCAGCTGACCGTGCGCCATTCGCTGCAGCCGTTCTCGCCGGCCGCCTTCGGTGGCGGCGATGAGCCGCGCCGTTTCAGCTACCGCCAGCAGTGGCACCCGGCCGCCGGTTCGCTGGGCCGCGTGCGTCGCGCGCCGCCGGCGTGGTTCGAACAGGCGCTGGCGCCGCTGGAGCAGGAGGGCATGCCCGAACTCTCGCTGGACGCGCTGCGCCGCTTCCTGGTCGATCCCGCCGGGCAGTTCCTGTCGCAGCGGCTGGGGCTGCGCCTGCCAGATGACCTGACCACCGCCGACGACCTTGAGCCACTGGTGCTGGCCGGCCGGGGACTGGAGCAACGCCTGCTGCAGCACGCGGTGATCGAGGCGACCCTGCAGGGCGATGACACCCCTCTCTATGCACGCCTGCGCGCCCGCGCGCTGCTGCCGTCCGGCGCACTGGGCGAACGCCAGTTCCAGGCCCTGCAGGAGCAGACCCGCCCGTATGCGCTGGCACTGGCCCAATGGCGCGGCGACAGCGACGCCGACAGCCGCCGCTATGAGGTGGAGATTGATGGAGTGCGCCTGCATGGGCGGGTGGACGACATCCACCCGCAAGGCATCGTGCGCCTGCGCGCGGGCAGCTTGAACGGGCCGGCGGCGATCCGGCATGGGCTGGACTGGCTGCTGGCCAACGCCGCCGGCGATGCGCTGGCGCTGGTCGAGTTCCACGACGGCGGCGATGACGGGATAGGGCCGCACGTGCTGCCGGCAGTACCCGCGCCCATCGCCAGGGCGGCGCTGCAGGCGCTGTTGCAGTTGCGCCGCGACGGCATGCGCGCCCCCCTGTTGTACGGGCCGTACACCGCCTGGACGCTGTACCGCGCGCCCCCCGCCAAGCGCGAAAGCGAAGGCTGGGCGCAATGGCATGGCGGCGAACGCCGCTGGGGCGAAGCCAGCGGCGATGCGGTGCAGCTGGCCCTGCGCGGCCGCGATCCCTTCGCCGACGCAGACAGCTATCAACAGCTGCTGCACACCAGCTTCGTGGTGTTCAGTGCAGTCCGCGAGGGCCGGGTGTTCCAGGGCTTCAGCGACGAAGGAGCCGTGGCATGAGCGGGCTGATGCTGCAGGACGACCCGTACCTGTCGCTGCCGCTGGACGGCGTGCGCCTGATCGAGGCCAGCGCCGGCACCGGCAAAACCTTCACCCTGGCCACGCTGTTCACCCGGCTGGTGGTGGAGCAGGGTTACCGCATCGGCCAGATCCTGGCGGTGACCTTCACCGACGCGGCCACCCAGGAACTGCGCAAGCGCATCCGCGAGCGCCTGGCGCTGGCCGCACAGCTGCTGGCGCGCGCACCGGCCGCCGACGACGCGCCCGAGGTGCAGCTGACCCGCTACCTGCTGCAGCGCGAACTGGCGCTGGGCCGGGAAACCCCCGCAGCGTTGGCCCAGCGCCTGCAGACCGCCGCCGATGAGATCGACCTGGCCTCGATCTTCACCATCCATGGCTTCTGCACCCGCGTGCTGCGCGAGCACGCGCTGGAAAGCGGGCATACCTTCGACCCGCCCACGCTGCTGCCCAGCGAACGCGAACTGCACGACCAGCTGGCGGCCGACCTGTGGCGCGTGCACGCCAACGACCCGGCCACGGTGGATGCGTTGACCCGGTTGTGGTCCGCGCCCGATGCGCTGGCGCGCGACCTGTCGGCGCTGATCAAGCCGTTGCCGCTGCTGCCCGCGTTGCCGCAACAGCATCTGGAGGATCCCAGCTCCGCGCTGCAGGTGGCCGCCGAGGCGCTCGGCAGTGCGATCGACGCGCATGTCGACGCCGCCCAGGCCAGCATCGCCAACGCCTTCGAGCGCAAGATCTTCGACGGTCGCCGCGCGCGCCGGCCCAGCTTCGACAAAGCCTTTGCCGAGCTGCTGGCCGGTCGTGCGGCGCGCACCTGGCCGCGCGGTGCCACCTCGCACCTGGGCAAGCTGCTGCCGGTGGCGTTGCTCGGGTTCTGCAAGGAGGACCAGCAGGGCCATTGCCCGGCCTCGCCGCTGTTCGATGCGCTGCAGACCTGGTGGCACGCCGCCGATGCCTACGACCAGTGGCTGCGCCAGCAGGCGCTGCTGCTGCTGCACCAGCTGCGCGGGCAGGCCCGTGCGCGGCTGGACGAACTCAAGCGGGTCGGCCGCGTGCAGACCTACGATGACCTGATCGACGGCGTGGCCGCCGCACTGGAGGGCCCGCACCGTGCGGCACTGGTGCAGCACCTGCGCGCACAGTACGCCATCGCGCTGGTGGATGAGTTCCAGGACACCGACGACCGCCAGTGGGGCATCTTCCAGCGCGTGTTTGGCGATTCGCCCGAAACCCGCGACGCCGGGCTGGCACCGGCGCTGTTCCTGATCGGCGATCCCAAGCAGGCCATCTACGGGTTCCGCGGCGGCGATATCCACACCTACCTCAAGGCCAAGCGCGAAGCAGAGGCCGCACCGGCGTTGAACCGCAACTTCCGCTCGCGCCCGGGCGTGCTGCGCGCGCTGCAGGCGTTGTACGAAGCCGCTGGCGAGCGCGCGTTCCTGGAAGCAGACATCGCCTTTGAACCGGTGCTGCCGGGCAGTACCCGCAGCGATGCCGATTTCCTGCGCGATGGCCAGCCCGCACCCGGGCTGACCCTTCGCCTGCTGCGCAGTGACGATGGTGCTGACTTCAAGGCAGACCCCTCGCGTCAGCAGGCTACCGACGCCTGCGTGGCTGCGATCCACCAGGTGCTGCTGGAGGGTCGCGAAGGCCGCGCGCTGCTGCGCGGGCAGCCGGTGCAGCCAGGCGACATCGCAGTGCTGGTGCGCCGCCACCACGAAGCCACCCGTATCCAGCGCGCGCTGAGCGCGGTGGGCATTCCGGCGGTGGCTGCCGGCAAGCAGAGCCTGTATGCAACCGCCGAAGCCCGCGAGCTGCGCGTGCTGCTGCTGGCCCTGCTGCAGCCGGCCGATGAAGGCCGCCTGCGCGCGGCGCTGTCGACCGTGCTGCTCGGCGAAAACGCCGCCTCCATCGACGCGATGGAGCGCGACGGCGACCCGCAGCGTGCGTTCCAGACCCGGCTGCTGCTGTGGCGGGAACGCTGGCTGCGCGGCGGGCCGTTCGCGGTCATCGCCGACCTGTGCGCCGAACACGCCGAGCGCCTGCTGGGCCTGCTGGATGGCGAACGCCGGCTCACCAACTACCTGCAGCTCGGCGAGCTGCTGCAGCAGGCCGCGGGCCAGGCGCTGGGCATGCACGGCCTGCTGGACTGGCTGCAGGTGCAGATGGCGCACGCCGACCAGGACGACGAACAACAGCTGCTGCGGCTGGAATCGGATGCGCGCCGGGTGCAGATCATCACCCTGCACAAGAGCAAGGGCCTGGAATACCCGCTGGTGTTCCTGCCGTTCGTGGGCATCGACAGCGGTGGCGGCAACACCGACTCCAACTGCACCGTGTACGCCGACGGTCGCCGCGAGCTGCACTGGAAGCTGGACAAGGACGAGGCCTGGAGCGCGGCCAGCGAGCGCAGCGCACAGGAGCAACGCGCTGAAGACGCGCGCCTGCTGTATGTGGGCCTGACCCGCGCCGAGCATGCGCTGTGGATCGCGGCCGGCGACCTGGCCGGGCTGGCGAAGACGCGGCTGGCGCCGATGCTGTCCGACCTGGAAGCGCTGCGCGCGCACCCGGACATCGCGGTGATCGAAGGCCCGGTGGAGCCACGCCCGGCGCAGCTGCCAGTGCAGCGCGAAGGCGAGCTGCCGCCGGTGCGCGCCATCACCCGGCGGGTGCCACACGACTGGTGGGTGTACAGCTTCACCCAGCTGGCCCACGCCGACGCCGGCCACGACACCGACGCGGTGGCCACCGAAGCGCCGGCCCCGGCAGCCGACGAACCGGCCGGCGTGGAACTGCCGCTGGAAGTGGAACCGCCCGCGCCCGGTGAGCCGCAGCCGGAGATCGACCCGCGCTTCATGGGCAGCCGCTTCGGCAACGTGCTGCACGATGCACTGGAGAACACCGATTTCGCGCGCTGGGCGGACTGGCGCGCGGGCGACCCGGCACCGGGCGATGAGGCCGAGGTGCTGCGCGAATCGCTGCGCAGCGAAGGCTACGCCGATGCCGACCTGGACGACGGCGTGGCGGTGCTGGTGCCGCTGGTCGGCCAGACCCTGACCGTGCAGCTGCCCGAAGGCGGCGCGCTGCACAGCGTACCGCTGCACGACAGGCGGGCCGAAATCGAGTTCCACTTCGCCATGCAGCCCACCGCGGTGCCGGCGTTGCTGCAGCTGCTGCACCACCACGGGCTGGTGCCGGACCGCCGCGGTTTTGGCACGCGACGCCAGCTCGAGGGGCTGATGACCGGCAAGATCGACCTCACTTACGTGCGCGACGGACGCTGGTACGTGCTCGACTACAAATCCAACCGCTTGCCCGGCTACGACGCCGCGCGCCTGGCAGCCGCCATGCAAAGCAGCGAGTACGACCTGCAGGCCTTGATCTACACCGTGGCACTGCACCGCTGGCTGCGCTTCCGGCTGGGCAGCCACTACATACAGGAGCGCGACCTGGGCGGCATCCGCTATCTGTTCTGCCGCGGCCTGGAAGCGGGGCGCGCCGACGCACCGGGCGTGCATGCGCAGCGCTTCGCCCCGGCCCTGGTCGAGGCGATGGATGCACTGTTCGCAGGCGGCCCCGAGAAGCACGCCGAACTGGTGGCACGCGCGCGGGGTGAGGCATGAGCCTGCTCGACGCACTGCTGAAGCAGGGCACCCTGCGCACGCTCGACCATGCGCTGGCGCAGAGCCTGCGCCGGCTGCAGCCGGATACGCCGGATGCGGTGCTGGCCGCCGCCGCGCTGGCCTCGCTGGCGGTGGCGCAGGGCCACGCCGGCGTCGACCCGGCAGCGCCCCGGCGGTTGGTGGATGCCGAGCTGGACTGGCCTTCGCCGGACACATGGCTGGCGCAGCTGCGTGCATCGCCGTGGGTGGCATCGCCCGACAGCGACGACGTGCTGGCCGCCGATGCACCGCTGGTGCTCGAACACGGCCTGCTGTACCTGCGCCGTTACCGCGAATACGAACGCCGTCTGGCACTCGGCCTGCAGCGCATCGCCGCGCATTCTTTGCCGGCGCACGATCCGGGCGGGCTCGCCACGCTGTTCGCCCAGCTGTTCCCGCAGGCGCTGGAGGGCATCGACCACCAGGCGCGCGCGGCTGCAGTGGCGCTGCGCCATCCACTGGTGCTGGTCACCGGTGGCCCCGGTACCGGCAAGACCACCACCATCGCGCGCCTGCTGGTGCTGTTGGCCGCGCAGGCGCAGCAGGCCGGTGCGGCCCTGCCACGGGTGGCACTGGCCGCCCCCACCGGCCGCGCCGCCGAGCGCATGGCCGACAGCCTGCGCCAGGCGCTGCAGCGGCTGCGCCTGGTGGGTGTCGCGTCCGAACTGGCCGAGGCCATGCCGACCACCGGGGCGACCCTGCACCGGCTGCTGGGCGTCATTCCCGATTCGCCACGCTTCCGCCACCACGCTGACAACCCGCTGCCGTATGACATCGTGGTCGTGGACGAGGCCTCGATGATCGACCTGCCGCTGATGACCAAGCTGGTCGAAGCGGTGGCCAGCGGCACCCGGCTGGTGCTGCTGGGCGATCCGGACCAGCTGCCGTCGGTGGAAGCCGGCGACGTGCTCAGCGCGATCCTGCAGGCCAGCGGCGATGGCCTGGGCACCCAGGCCGATGACGCAGCCGCGCTGCGCCCGCTGCTGGCCGCCCCGGCGTTGCTGCCGGTGGCCCCGCCCCGCGCGTTCGCCGGTCGCCGCGTGCAGCTGCAGCGCGGGTACCGGCAGAGCGATGCGCTGGACCTGGCGCCGCTGGCGCGCGCGGTGCGCGAGGGCGACAGCGCCACCGCGCTGCAGCTGCTGCGCGGCGGCAGCCTGGCCGGCGTGGCGTTCCACGAAGACCAGGTCGACCCACTGCTGCAGCACCGGCACACCCTGCTGGCGCACTGGCGCGGGTTGGGCGAAGCCGATGATCCGGTGCAGGCGCTGGCGCAGGCCGGCCGGCTGCGCCTGCTCACCGCGCTGCGCGAGGGGCCGCAGGGTGCGCGCGGGCTGAACGAGCGGATCGAAGCCGCCCTGGCCGGCAGCGCGCGCCCGGGCAGTGGCCCGCGCTATTTCCATGGCCGGCTGCTGCTGATCACCGAAAACAGTTACCGGCACCGGTTGTTCAACGGCGATATCGGCTTGTGCCTGCGCAGCCGCGAAGGCGCGATGCTGGCCTGGTTCCCCGGCGACAGCCCGGAGCAGCCACGCGCCTTCCACCCGGCCGCGTTGCCCGCCCACGAAAGTGCCTTCGCCATGACCGTGCACAAGGCACAGGGCTCGGAATTCGATGAGGTCTGGTTGCAGCTGCCTCGGCGCGACAACCGGGTGCTGTCGCGCGAGCTGGTGTACACCGGCATGACCCGCGCGCGGCAGGCATTGCATGTACTGGGCAGTGCAGAGGTGATGCAGGCCGCGTTGGCGCGGCATGCCAGCCGCTTGTCCGGGCTGGCGCAACGACTGAATGGTAGAGCCGGGCCTTGCCCGGCTGCACCTGCAGAGCCCGCCCAAGGCGAACTCTGGTAGAGAAAGGCGCTACCGCCGTTACAGAATCAGGCGTCGCCTTCTTCTTCTTCCTCTTCCCCGGGAATCAGCACCGTGCCGTCCGGGTACACGATCGCACCGTCGCCGCTGACATCGAAGAAGCCGATCTGGTGCTTGTTGGCCAGGATCTGCACCTTGCCATGGGCGTCTTCGGCCACCTCGTCGTCGAACGAGGCATAGATGATATGGGTGCCGATGCTGTAGTCGGTCACCTGCGGGCGGTCATCCTCGTCATCGGACAGCGGGCCGTCCATCGGCGGGAAATCTTCGGCCAGTTCGGTGAAGAAGGCCTGCAGCGCCGGCACCGAGACGGCGGCGTCGTCGTACTCGTGCTTCTCGTTCCATTCGGTCTGCGCGTTGTACCACTGCAGGAACGCCTCCGCTTCGCGCGGCGCCACGGCCGGGTCGAACACCATCACGTCGTAACTCATTGGGATTACCTTGTTCCATGCAGGAATGCAGGGCGTCAGGATACTCCCCCCTGTGTGACCGCCGGCTGCTCCGGGAACAGCGCATAGCGCAGCCCCAGAACGCCCATCAGCGCTTCATCACGCGCCTTGCCGGCCTCCACCGTCTGCACCCGCTTCAGCGAGGCCTCCAGCTTGGCCTGCAGCGCGGGTGGCGCCGGCTGTGGCCGGCGCAGCGCCACCTGGGCGCGGTAATGCGCGGCCACGTCGTCCAGGATCGCCTCGATCGCCTGCATGCTCGCCGCCGGCAGCCCATGCCGTGCCCGGCGCAGCTGCAGGATGTTCAGGCCGATGCGGGCCTCGGTGAGCATGTCCACCGAGGCGATGTCGCTGCCTTCGGGGGTGGCCGCCAGGCGCGGGGCGAGCAGGCCCAGCAGGTCCAGCATGCGCGCGGCGAACTGCTGGCGGTCCTGCTGGCCACGGCCTTCGGCCGCTTCGGCCAGCGTGGTCCAGCCCTGGCGCACCAGGCGGCGGGCGGTCCATTCAGCACCCACCGAGCGGAACAGGCGGGTCATCACCACCGCAAAGCCAATGCCGATGAACATCGCCACCGACGAATTGATGAAGCTCTGGATGTTGGCGCTGTAGGTGTTCTGCACGTTCAGCAGCGCCACCAGGTTGACCGTCAACGGCAGCCCGATCAGCGCGGTCTTGGGCCGGTGCAGCAGCAGCCCCAGTGGCAGGAAGATCACCGCCAGCACCAGCGCCAGGCTGCCGAAGTCGTGCACCGCCGGGAATACGCCGAACAGGTACACCGCCGCCACCAGGCTGGCCACGATCGCCCACAGCAGGAACTGCAGCATGCTCGGCGCCGGGTCGTCCTGCGCGGCGAAGAACGCGGCGGCCACCGCGGCCATCATCGCGCCGTTGCCACCGCCTTCCCAGCCCAGCCCGATCCACAGCGCGCAGTAGGTCATCAGCGCCACGCCGGCACTGGCCGCCGAAAACAGCGCCATGCCGTAGTCCACGTGGCGGCTGGCGCCCAGGCGCTTGGCGTTGATCCTGTAGTGGGCGACGTCGAGCGGCGCGGTCCCGTTCTCGATGGCCTGGTGCAGCGTGGCGCAGTCCTGCCACAGGTCCACCAGCTCCTCCAGCCGGAGCAGCAGGGTGACCAGCAGCAGGTGGTCCAGCTCGCCATCCACCGCCGGCTTCAGCGCCAGGATGCGCGCGCGCAGCGCGGCGTACTCGCTGGCGCTGGAGCGGCCCGGCTGTTCCAGCCAGTGCGCGATGTCGTTCACCAGCGACTCCAGCCCCGGCGGCAGCGCGCGGCCGCCGGCGCGCAGCGCGCCCAGCCGGTCGGCGATGGACGACAGCACCGGCAGCATCAGCAACATGCGTTCGCGCAGGCGCTCCATGGACACCGCTGCGCCTGCATGGCGCGGGTCATCGCGGCGCAGGAACTCGATCAGCGCCTCGAACTGCACCAGGTCGGCGGCCAGCCGGTTGCGCGGGCCATGGGCCTGGCCGCGCAGCAGGATCTGCCGGCACCATTGCGCGGCATCGTCCATCCAGTTGCCGATCCGCGCGCGCAGCATCGGCCGCGCCGAGGTCGGGAAGAACAGCGAGGCGAACAGCACCGCCACCACCGTGCCCAGGATGATTTCCTCGCTGCGCGCCACCACGGTGTCGAAGATGGTGTCCGGCGAGGTCACCGCCGGGAAGCCGATGAACGCGGTGGTGTAACCGGCCAGCAGGAACGCATAGCCGCGCGGGCCGCGGTTGAGCAGGGCGATGAACAGGCACGCCGACAGCCACAGCGACATCGCCGCGCTCAGCAGCAGCGGCGTTTCCACCAGGTGCGGCAGCATCCACAGCGTGGCCGCGCCGGCAATGAGCGTGCCGACGATGCGGTAGACGCCCTTGGCCCGGGTCGGACCCAGCATCGGCTGGGTGACGATGTAGACGGTGGCCATCGCCCAGTACGGGCGCGAGAGGTTGCCGGCCAGGCCGATGTAGAGCGCGGCGAGGGCGGCCAGGAAGGTCTTTACCGAAAACAGCCAGGCTTGGCGGTCGAGCAGGAGCATTGGGTTAGTGCTGCTGGGTTGTGGCGTGCCGACTGGCAGCTTGCCGACTAACAGTCGGCACTACCGTCTGTGCGCCTGTCGGCGTTGACGTCACCGTCTGTGCGCCTGTCGGCGTTGACGTTGTCGGTGCGGCGTCGGCGTTCCAGCCGCCACCGAGTACGAGGAACAGCTGGATCTGGTCGCGCGAGACCTGCGCCTGCTGCTGCGCGAGCGTGGCATCGGCCGACACCAGGGTGCGGTCGGCGTCCAGGCTGGACAGGTACGGGGTGCGCCCGCCCTGGTACAGCCGGCGGTTCTGCTCGGCGGCCAGCGCCGCCTGGGCCTGCGCCTGCTGCAGCGACTGCAGGCGCTGCAGGTCGTGTGCGTAGCGGCTGAGCGCGGTCTGGGTTTCGCGCAGCGCCTGCAGCACGCTGTGGTCGAACTCGGCCAGCGCCGCATCGGCCCCGGCCTCGGTGGCGTGGATGCGCGCGTGGGTGCCCGAGGACGGCAGCGTCCACGAGATCAGCGGGCCGAACGACCACTGCTGGGTCAGCGGCTCGCCGAAATCGGCGAGCAGGCCGGCCGCGCCCAGCGACGCGCCCAGGCGGATGTCCGGGTACAGCTCGGCGGTGGCCACGCCGATCCGCGCGGTGGCCGCAGCCAGCTTCCTTCCGTTCGGCCTGGCGGATGTCGGGGCGGCGCTGCAGCAGCGCGCGGCCATCGCCCACCGGCAGCGGCTGGGCCAGGGTCGGGGCGTGGTCGCACGCGTCCACGCCCTCGGGCAGCTGGCCCGGGGTGCGGCCGAGCAGGGCGGCCAGCTGGTATTCGGAGGCTTGGCGCTGCGCCTGCAGCGGCGGCAGTGCGGCTTCCAGCATCGCCACCTGCGCATTGGCGCGGGCCAGCTCCGGCGGCGTGCCGCGCCCGGCGCTGATCAACCGCTGGGTCACCTCGCGGCTGCGTTGCTGCAGCTGCAGGGAATGTTCGGCCACGTGCAGTTCGTGGTTGGCGTGGCAGATCTCCACGTAGCTGCCGGCGACCTGCGCCACCAGCGAGACCCGCGCCAGGTCCATCGCCGCGGCCACCGACTGCTCATCGGCCCGCGCGGCTTCGGAGGCGCGCTTGAGCTTGCCGAACAGGTCGAACTGGTAGGACACCGCGAACTTGCCGTCGGCCAGGTTGATCGGCGGCAGCTCGTGCTCGAGCAGGAACGATTCGGCCGACAGCTGCGCGCGGCTGACCCCGGCCTCGGCTTCGTATTCGAAACCACCGGCATCCAGCGCCTGCTCGTACACGGCGGCGGCGCGGCGCAGGTTGGCATCGGCCACCTTCAGTTCCACGTTGTCGCGCAGCGCCTGTTCCACCAGTCCATTTAGCGTGGCGTCCTGGTACAGCTCCCACCAGCGTGCCGGCAGCTCGGCGCCTGGTGCCACCTGCGGGTTGGCGGTGTCGATGAACGCCGCGTTGGCCTCAGGGCGCTGGAAAGCCGAACCGGCCGGTACCGCGTAATCCGGGCCGACCGTGCGGCATGCGGCCAGGCTGCTGGTCAGCGCCAGGGCGAAGGCGATGCGGTGCAGGGTCGGGCGGTTCACAGTGCCGCCCGTGCCGGTTGCGCCGGCGTGGGGGTGGGAGTGGCGGCGTCCGGCTCGATGGTGACCGTGGCGGTGCGCCCGGCGATCAGGTTCACGCCGGTGGGAATGGTGTCGATGTGGATGCGCACCGGGATGCGCTGGGCCAGCCGCACCCAGTCGAACGCCGGGGTCACGTTCGGCAGCAGGCTGGAGCCTTCGCTGCGGTAACGATCCTCGATGCCGGCGGCGATGCTCTGCACGTGGCCCTGCAGCGGCTGCGCCTCGCCCATCAGGCGGATGTCGACCTTCTGCCCGGCATGCACGCCGCGCAGGCGGGTTTCCTCGAAGTAGCCATCCACCCGGAACGAGCCGGTATCCAGTACCGCCATCACCGGGCGGCCCGCGGTAACGTAGTCGCCGGCGCGCACGGTGCGGTCGTTGACGTGGCCGTCGCTGGGGCTGCGCACCTCGGTGCGGGCCAGGTTGAGCTTGGCCAGGTCCACCGCGGCCTGCGCGGTGGCGGTGGACGCCTGCGCGGCCTGCAGCTTGGCGCGGCGCACTTCGGCGTCCTCGGCGGCCACCAGGTCCTGCAGGCTGCGGTCGCGGGCGATCTCGCGCCGCAGCTGCTCCAGCGTGGCGCGGCGTTCGCCCAGCGTGGCCTGGGCCTGTTCCAGCGCGATCTGGTAACGCGCCCGGTCCACCACGAACAGGACCTCGCCGCGCTTCACCGGCTGGTTGTCGGCCACCTTCACCGCTTCCACCAGCCCGGACACGTCCGGCGCGACCTGGACCACGTCGGCGCTGACGTGCGCATCGCGGGTCCACGGTTCGTCCATGTAGTACGACCACAGGTGGCGCAGCACCAGCAGGGCGGCAATGACGGCAACCACGGTCAGGACGACCGGGAAGGTGTGCTTGAGGATCTTGTTCACGATTGCATCCAACGCATCAGGGAAAACAACCCGCCGAGCACGATCACGTACACGGCCAGGTTGAACAGGGCGGGGTGCCAGATGTGGCGGTAGGCGCCGGTGCGCTGCAGGACCAGGCGCAGCCCGCTCTTGAGCAGGTAGGCCAGCAGCATCAGCCCGAGCAGGGTCGGGACGAACACACCATAGAGACTGAATTCACCGTACATCGGGGCAGGAAGTTCGCAGGAAAGCGGAAAGGGGAACACCACGGCGTCGCAGGACAACACCGGGAGGTGGGGCAGGGCAGCGGCTTACGTCACGCGGTCGGACGCCTCGGCCAGCAGCTTCCACAGCTTCAGCACGGTGCGCAGTTCCTCGGTGGTCAGCTCGCCGAACACGTCCTGGCGCAGGCCGATCAGCTGGCTCTCCAGCGCGCTCACCAGCGCCTCGCCCTTGTCGGTCAGCCACAGCAGGTTGGCCCGGCGGTCGCTGGCATCGCTTTCGCGGCGGACCAGTTCGCTGGCCGACAGCTTGTCCAGCAGGCGCACCAGCGAGGGGCCTTCCATGCCCAGCTGTTGGGCCAGGGTGACCTGGCGGATACCACCGCCGGCGCGGCCGATCATCAGCAGCGGCATGGTGCAGGCGGCGGAAATGCCATAGCTGCCCAACGCCTGGTCGGCCAGGCGCTGCCATTGCCGCCCTGAGTGGAGCAGGCCGGAGCTGAGCTGCATCTGCAGCTGGGTGCGTTCGTCGAGGGAGCGTTTCATGGCAGATAGATAGGATACTACTAATTTCATTCCTATCAATACCCCCGGCCCAACCGCAGCCCAACGGCCGGGGGACGCCCGGGGGCTCTGTCGGGTACGATGCTCGCCCCCCTTCGGGTGCTGTATGTAATGAGCAAACAAGACAACGACGTGACCCCGGTGACCCAGGACGAGGCCGAATCGGCCGTGCGCACCCTGCTGCGCTGGGCGGGTGAAGATCCCACCCGTGAAGGACTGCTGGACACCCCGCGGCGCGTCGCCGAAGCCTATGGCGACTGGTTCAGCGGCTACCGCGACGACCCGCGTGCCTACATGGAACGGACCTTCGAAGAGGTCGCCGGCTACGACGAACTGATCGTGCTGCGTGACATCGAGTACGAAAGCCACTGCGAACACCACATGGCGCCGATCATCGGCCGCGTGCACGTCGGTTACCTGCCGGCCGGCAAGGTGGTGGGCATCAGCAAGCTGGCCCGCGTGGTGGAGGCCTATGCCCGCCGCTTCCAGGTCCAGGAGAAGATGACCGCGCAGATCGCCCAGTGCATCCAGGACGTGCTGCAGCCGATCGGCGTGGGCGTGGTGGTGGAAGGTGCGCACGAGTGCATGACCACCCGCGGCATCCACAAGCGCGGCGTGAGCATGGTCACCTCCAAGATGCTGGGCAGCTTCCGCGAAGACGCCCGCACCCGGGCCGAGTTCCTGCGCTTCATCGAAGTGGGCGGCAAGCGCTGAGTACGCCGCGCGCCCGGCATGAGCGTGCCGGGCCGATGCCCCTCCCGCTGCGCGGCGCCTGGCCGCGCGGCGTCTATCCGGATGTCCTGGCTGCATGAAGCACCGCGAACGCATCACCCGTTACCGCACCCTGCGCGAACAGCCCCAGTGGAAGCTGCTGGCCGCTGCCAACGCCCCGGAGATCATCGGCCTGCTGCAGAGCCTGCTGATGGACGGCGAGCGCACCCTGCCGGCGGCAGCGCTGCACGAGCGCCTGCAGCGCGCGCTGGACCAGCTCAATGGCGAAGAACTGTCGCGCGAGCTGCCGCGCACCGCCCAGGCCTACATCGCCCACTGGCTGGCCCAGGGCTGGCTGGAGCGGCGCCTGCCCGAGGGCGCCGACCAGGAGCAGTACGAACTGTCCACCCAGGCGCTGCAGGCGATCCGTTTCGCCGACAGCCTGGAGCAGACGCGCGTGGCGGCCACCGAAAGCCGGTTGGCACTGGTCATCGAGCAGCTCTCGCAGCTGGCCGCGCAGACCGAGTCCGATCCGGACGCGCGCCTGTCGGCGCTGCGCGACGAGCGCGACCGCATCGACGCGGAGATCGCGCGGGTCGGGGTTGGCCGCGTGGCGACCCTGGATGGCAAGCGCGCGCTGGAACGGGCGCGCCAGATCATCGGCCTGGCCGACGATCTCACCGAAGACTTCCGCCGTGTCCGCGACGACTTCGAACGGCTCAACCGCGAGTTCCGCGAACGCATCATTGACGACGAGAGCGAACGCGGCGACGTGCTGTCGCGGCTGTTCGAGGGCGTCGATGTGATCGGCGACAGCGACGCCGGACGCAGCTTCCAGGCGTTCTGGCGGCTGCTCAACGATGCCGAACAGAGCGCCCAGCTGGATGCGGCGCTGGAGACCGTGCTCGCGCGCGGCTTTGCCCGCAAGCTGGACCGTGACGAGCGCGCCTTCCTGCGCGGCTTCACCGGCACCATGCTCGACCGCGGCGGCCAGGTCCACGATGTCCTGCAGCACTTCGCGCGCAGCCTGCGCGGCTTCGTGCAGAGCCGTGGGTATCTTGAGCAGCGCCGGCTCAACCAGCTGCTCAAGCAGGCGCAGTCCGAAGCACTGGCGCTGCGCGATGAATTCACCGCCCAGCGGCCGATCGGCCGCGACCTGCAGCTGACCACCAGCCGCCTGCGCTCGTGGTCGCAGTGGAAACTGCATGACCCGCGCAGCGCCCACGTCGATGGCAGCGTACAGCGCAACGATGCCGCCAGCATTTCGCTGGAAAGCGTTGGCGACCTGGTGGCTTCGTCGGAAATCGACTTCCGCACCCTGCGCCGCGACCTGCACGACCTGCTGGCCATCCAACCGAAGCTGAGCATTGCCCAGGCCCTGTCGCAGCGCGACGCGCCGCAGGGGTTGGGCAGCGTGATCGGCTACCTGTCGCTGGGCACGCGCCACGGCACGGTGGTGGAAGGCGAACAGGAAACCGCGCATTGGCGTGGCGGCGATGGACAGTGGCGGCGGGCCCGTATCCCGTTGGTTTGGTTCACCCAGGAGAAACGCCATGAGCTGGCATGAAGATTCCAACGACGCCACCCTGATCGACGGTGACGCACCCGACCTCGACGCAGAGCCGGTGGTGGTCACGCCGCTGCCGCGGCGGAACAACGACGTCTACTACCTGGGCGACACCGGCCGGCTGCCGCTGGATGGGCGCCGCGCGCTGTGCCAGCTGCTGATCGGCCCCAGCATCGACCAGCTGCGCCATCCCAAGCTGTGGCCGGCGCTGATCCGCAGTGAAGCGGCCATCCGCTCCTCGCTGGCCGACCTGTTCCTGGAACTGGTGCTGGACCGCGACAGTGGCGTGGCCTTCACCCGCCAGGCCGACACCGAAGACGTCGAAGCGCCGGTGCTGCTGCGCAGTTCGCCGTTGACCTTCATCGATTCGGTGCTGCTGCTGTACCTGCGCCAGCAGCTGGCCGAGGCCGACGCGCGTGGCAATCGCGCGGTCGTGGCCGACACCGAGATGGCCGAAGCGCTGGCGATCTACGAGAAGAACCTCTCCACCGACCGCGCCGGGTTCAACCGTCGCGTCGCGGCGGCGGTGCAGAAGATGAAAGAGAACCACATCCTGACCCGCCTGGCGGGCCAGGAAGACCGGCACGAAGTATCGCCCGCACTGAAGCTGCTGTTCTCCGCCGAAGACGTGTCCGCACTTTCGTCGGTGTACCGCCAGTTGCGCGAAACCCCTGCTGCCAAAGCCTGAACGGAACGACCGATAACGCATGGCCATCTCCAAGAACACTCCTGCCCTGTTCACCGAAGGGCTGCCGGACCCGCGCCAGCAGCAGTTCCGCATGCGCCGGCTGCAGGTGCACAACTGGGGCACCTTCAACGGCCTGACCGAAGTTCCGATCGCCGAGCGCGGCTTCCTGTTCGTCGGCCGTTCCGGTTCGGGCAAGTCGACCCTGCTCGATGCCATGTCGGCAATGCTGGTGCCGCCGTCGATCGTGGACTTCAACGCCGCCGCCCGCGAAGCCGAACGCAGCGGCCGCGACCGCAACCTGGTCTCCTACGTGCGTGGCGCGTGGGCGGACCAGCAGGACCGGGGCACCGGCGAAATTGCCACCCAATACCTGCGCAAGGGCGCCACCTGGACCGCGCTGGTGCTGGAGTACCGCGCCGGCGATGGTCGCGTGGTGAGCCTGGTGCGGCTGTTCTGGATCGCCGGCAACGGCGCGGCTGCCGCCGACGTCCGCAAGCATTACCTGATCGCCGAGCGCCCGTTCGATATCGCCAAGGACCTCGGCGGCTTCGACCTGGACCTGCGCAAGCTCAAGCAGCGGCTGGGCGATGTACACCACTTCGACAGCTTCACCGGCTACGCCGAGCGCTTCCGGCACCTGCTGGGCATCGACAATGAAATGGCGCTGCGCCTGCTGCACAAGACGCAGTCGGCCAAGAACCTGGGCGACCTGAACGTCTTCCTGCGCGACTTCATGCTGGATACGCCGCGCACCTTCGATGCCGCCGAACGGCTGGTCAGCGACTTCGCCGAACTGGATGGCGCGCACAAGTCGGTGGTCACCGCCCGCCTGCAGGTGGAAACCCTGCTGCCGGCGCGCGCGCTGCATGCCGAACTGAAGGCGATGAACCTGCAGCGTGCCGACGAGGAGACGCTGAAGCTGGGCCTGGACAGTTTCCGCGAGTCGCGCCTGCAGCTGCTGCTCGAGAAGCGGCTGCAGGAAATCGATGTGCGCAACCGCGGGCTGCAGGGTGAAGAAACCCAGCGCCGGCAGGCCCTGGCCAACCATGAGGAGCACCTGGCCGAGCTGGAGCTGCAGCGTCGCCAGCAGGGCGGCGAGCGCATCGAGGAACTCGAACGCGAACAGGGCCGGGCCCAGGCCGAACTGGACCGCCGCCAGTCCAAGCGCGAGCAGGCCCGCCAGGCCGCCGCCAGGCTGCAGAACGAACTTCCCGATGACGCCCACGGCTTCGCTGCGCTGGTTGCGCGCGCGCAGGGCGAACTCGACAACCGCCAGCAGGCTGCCGCAGCCCTGGATGACGCCATCTCCGAGCGCCAGGCTGGCAAGCAGGACGATACCCGCCGTTTCGCCGATGTCCGCGCGGAACTGGAGGCCATGGAGCGCAATCCTTCCAGCATTCCCGCGCCGCTGCAGAAGCTGCGCAGCCGGATGTCCGAAGAAACCGGCGTGCCCGAGGCCGCACTGCCGTTCGTGGGCGAGCTGATCCAGGTCCACGAGGACCAGAGTGCCTGGCAGGGGGCGATCGAGCGCGTGCTGTTCGGCTTTGCACAGTCGCTGCTGGTCGAAGACAAGCACTACAACGAGATCAACGCTTGGGTGAATCGCACCCAGCTGGGCATGCGCCTGACCTACTACCGGGTCCGCCGCAACGACGACGCGATCGCACGCTCGCCGTCCGCGCGCTCGCTGCTGCACAAGCTGGAGCTGCGCGACAGCGTGTTCGAGCCATGGCTGCGCCGCGAGCTGGGCAAACGCTTCGACTATGAGTGCGTCGATGCCAGGCAGTTGCGCGATGTCGAACGCGGCATTTCGCGCGAAGGCCAGGTCAAGCATCCCGGCGACCGGTTCGAGAAGGATGACCGCAGCGCGATCGGCGATCGCCGTCGCTGGCTGCTGGGCTTCAACAACCAGGAAAAGCTGGCGCTGTTCCGCCGCGAAGCGCAGGAACTGGCGCAACGCATTGCGGCCTGCGACGAGGATGTCGTGCGCCTGCGCGGCCAGCGTGACCTCGACAACGAGCGTCGGATGGCCTGCCACCAGCTGGTGAACGTGGCGTGGGAGGAGGTCGACGTCGCCACCGCGCTGCAACGCCTGCAGGACATCGGAACGGCACTGCGCGAACTGCGCGAAGGCAATACCGACCTGGCCCGCCTGGCCGAGCAGATCGACCAGGCCCGTGCGGACATCGTGCAGGCACGACGTACCTACGAAGACACCCGGGTCGAGCTCATCCAGCTCTCGCGCGAACGCGACAAGCTCGATGCCCAGCGCCAGCGCAGCCGCGCCCTGGTGCTGCCGGCGCTGGGCGCCACCCAGGAAGCCGGGCTCAAGAAGCGCCTGGATCTGCTCGGCGGGCTCAGCCTGGAAACGCTGGAAGCGCACATGCGCGAGATCAGCAAGGGCATCAACGAAAGCCTGGCTTCGTCCCAGCAGGACGTGCACCGGGTCGAGACCCAGCTGGTGGGCTGCTTCCGGCGCTTCGCGCAGGCGTGGCCGGAGGAGTCCGGTGATTTCACCGCCTCGGTGGCTTCCGCGGAGGATTACCTGGCGCGCCTGGCGCGGCTGGAACGCGACGGCCTGCCGCAGCACGAGGAGCGCTTCTTCGACCTGCTGCAGAACCAGAGCAAGAACAACCTGCTCGCCCTGCAGCGGCACAGCGCCGAAGCGCGCAAGTCGATCGGCCAGCGCCTGGACGAGGTCAATGCATCGCTGGAGCAGGTGCCGTTCAACCGCGGCACCCTGCTGACCATCGAGCTCAGCGACCGGCGTCTGCCGGAAGTGCTCGAGTTCCACCAGCACCTGCGCGAAGTGCTGTCGCATCACCAGACCGAAGAGCGCGACGTCGCCGAGACCCAGTTCGCCGTGCTGCGCGAGCTGGTCAAGCGGCTGGGCTCGCAGGAAGGCGAGGACAAGCGCTGGCGCGAGAACGTGCTCGACGTACGCCTGCATGTGGAGTTCATCGGCGTGGAACTGGACGCCGCCACCCGCCAGCAGGTCGAGATCTACCGCAGCGGCGCCGGCAAGTCCGGTGGCCAGCGCCAGAAGCTGGCCACCACCTGCCTGGCGGCGGCGCTGCGCTACCAGCTCGGCGGCGCCGACAGCCAGCTGCCCAGCTACGCCGCCGTGGTGCTGGACGAAGCGTTCGACAAGGCCGACAACGAGTTCACCGCCCTGGCGATGAACATCTTCGAGAACTTCGGCTTCCAGATGGTGGTGGCCACCCCGCTGAAATCGGTGATGACGCTGGAGCCTTTCATCGGCGGCGCCTGTTTCGTCGAGATCAGCGGCCGCCACGACTCCGGCGTGCTGTTGATCGAGTACGACGAAGAAGGCAAGCGGCTCAAGCTTCCCGAGCGCACCCGCAGCGCGGCCGGGCAGGTCGAGGACTGACCTGCCTAGCCGGCGAACGTGTCCCAGCCCATCCGGGCGATCAGCACCACCACCAGGCCCACGAACAGCTTGCGGATGAACGGCGTGCCGCCGCGCAGCGCAAGCCGGGTCCCGACCACCGAACCGACGATGTTGGCGGTGGCCATCGGGATGGCGAACAGCCACAGGATGTTGCCGGTCGGCACGAAGAACGAGATCGCGGCCACGTTGGTGGCCAGGTTGACCACTTTCGAGGCGGCCGAGGCGCGCAGGAAATCCAGCCCGAAGAAGCGCACGAACAGGAAGATCAGGAAGCTGCCGGTGCCCGGCCCGAAGAAGCCGTCGTAGAAGCCGATCACCGCGCCGATCGCCAGCGCCGTGGCAAGTTCCTTGCGGCCGATCTCGCGCGGCCGGTGCAGGGCGCCGAAGTCCTTCTTCCACAGCGTGTAGCCCAGCATCGCCACCAGCAGCACCAGCACCAGCGGGCGCACCGCGTCCTTGGGCAGCAGGCTCACCGCCGTGGCCCCGGCAAACGAGAACACGAAGGCCGTGGCGGCCGCGAACAGTACCGGTCGCCAGGGGAAGCGCACATTGCGCGCGTAGCGGAATGCCGCTGCGGCGGTGCCGAACATCGAACTGAACTTGTTGGTACCAAACAGCATTGCCGGAGTGTGCTGCGGCAGCACCGTGAACAGTCCGGGCAACTGCACCAGCCCACCACCACCCACGGCGGCATCGACCAGGCCGGCGATGAAGGCGATCGCCACCAACCACAACAGTTCAGGGGGAACCAGCTCGAACACGGCAGCGCATCACGGCGGAAAGCGCGCCAGCATACGCCTCCCCGCGGCACAATACGCCCATGACCCCTGCCGATCCCTGTCCCTGCGGCCGCCCCGTCGCCTACGCCGCCTGCTGCGGCCGCTTCCACGCCGGTGACGCCGCGCCCGATGCCGAGGCGTTGATGCGCTCGCGCTACAGCGCCTATGTGAAGCAGCTGCCCGCATACCTTCTGGCCAGCTGGCACCCCGATACCCGCCCGGAAACCCTGTCGCTGGACGAGCCGGCCGGCCGGGCAGCGCACGCACTGGTTGGGTCTGACCGTGCACGAACAGACCCTGCAGGATGCCGACCACGCCCAGGTGCGTTTCACCGCGCGCTACCGGATCGGCGGCGGCAGCGCGGTGAAGATGCAGGAGCACAGCCGCTTCGTGCGCCTCGATGGGCGCTGGCTCTATCTCGACGCGCTGCCCTGATCGCCTATTCAACTTGAACGGCGTAACACCGCGTACGCCGCGCCATGACATCGCGCTCACCCATGCTCGCCGATCCTTCGTGCGATGAACGCCGTCGTTGCCCCGCCTCCTACCGCCGTCACCGCTGCCAGCGCACTGGCGGCCCAGTTCGCCCGGGTACGCGCCCGCAGCGTGGCCCTGGCTGCACCGCTCAGCGCCGAAGATGCGATGGTGCAGAGCATGCCCGATGCCAGCCCGAGCAAATGGCACCTGGCCCATACCACGTGGTTCTTCGAGCGCTTCGTGCTGGCGACCCAGCCGGACTACGTCGCGTTCGACGCCGATTGGCATTACCTGTTCAACAGCTACTACCAGAGCATCGGCCCGGCCCATGCGCGGCCGCAGCGCGGCCTGCTGTCGCGGCCCTCACTGGACGAGGTGCTGCGCTTCCGCAGCCTGGTCGACCAGCGCGTGCTGGCGGCGCTGCAGGCGGATGCACTGGATGAGCAGGCCACCCGCCAGCTGGTGCTGGGCCTGCACCACGAGCAGCAACACCAGGAGCTGCTGCTCACCGACATCAAGCACGCGCTGTGGAGCAACCCGCTGCAGCCGGCCTACCGCGACGACCTGCCGCGCAGCACCGGCACCGCCTCGCCGCTGGCGTGGATCCACAGCCCGGAACAGATCGTGGAGATCGGCGCGCCCGCGTGGCCGGCGCATGCCGCCTTCGCCTATGACAACGAATCGCCGGTGCACCGCGTGCTGGTGCCTGCCCATGCGCTGGCCAACCGCCCGGTCAGCAACAGCGAGTTCCGCCGCTTCGTCGAAGCCGGGGGCTACCGAGAACCCGCCCATTGGATGAGCGAGGGCTGGAGCCTGTGCCAGCAGGAACACTGGCAGCACCCGCTGTACTGGGATGACGCACTGGCGCGCGAGTTCACCCTGGCGGGCTGGCGCGCGCTCGACCCCGATGCACCGGTCTGCCACCTCAGCTACTTCGAAGCCGACGCCTACGCCCGTTGGGCCGGTGCGCGCCTGCCCACCGAGTTCGAATGGGAAGCGGCCGCCGCCGGACAGGCGCCGCAGGGCAACTTCGCCGACAGCGGGCGCCTGCATCCGGCCGCGACCGACCAGGGCAGCGCGCACGCACGCCACCTGCAGCTGTTCGGCGATGTCTGGGAGTGGACCAGCAGTGCCTACGGGGCCTATCCCGGTTTCCGTACCTTCGAAGGCAACCTCGGCGAATACAACGGCAAGTTCATGTGCGGGCAGTGGGTACTGCGTGGCGGCAGCTGCGCCACCCCGGCCGACCACATCCGTCCAAGCTACCGCAATTTCTTCGCACCGTCGGCGCGCTGGCAGTTCGCCGGCCTGCGCCTGGCCAAGGATGCCGCATGAGCACTGTCAGTGATGCCCTGGATGCGTTGACCGACCTGCAGCCGGATAGCGCGCGGATCACCGCCGATATCCTGCACGGCCTGTCGCAGCGCCCGCGCCAGTTGCCTTCCAAGTATTTCTACGATGCACGCGGATCGCAGTTGTTCGAACAGATCACCCGCCAGCCGGAGTACTACCCCACGCGCACCGAGCTGCAGCTGCTGCAGCAGGTCAGCGCCGAGGTCGCCCGCGCCGTGGGGCCGCACCTGCACGTGGTGGAACTGGGCAGTGGCAGCGGTCGCAAGACCGAGCTGCTGCTGCATGCCTTGGCAGATCCGGTGGCCTACACCCCCATCGAGATCTCGCGCGCGGCGCTGCTCGACAGCGTGGCACGCCTGGCCGAAGCGCTGCCGGAGATCGAGATGCTGCCGGTCTGCGCTGACTTCACCCGCGCCGTAACGCTGCCCGAACCGCAGCGCGAACCGGCACGCCGGCTGCTGTTCTTCCCCGGCTCCACGCTCGGCAACTTCGCCCATGACGATGCCGTGGCGCTGCTCGATGCCATGCGCCAGACCATGGGCCCCACCGGGCTGGCGCTGATCGGCATCGACCTGCACAAGGACCCGGCACTGATCGAAGCGGCCTACAACGATGCGGCCGGGGTCACGGCGGCGTTCACCCTCAACCTGCTGCGCCGGCTCAACCGAGAGATCGGCAGCGACTTCGACCTGGACGGCTTCGAGCACCGCGCGCGTTACAGCGTGCCGCGCCTGCGCATTGAAACCGAGCTGGTCAGCCGTTGCGCACAGCGGGTGCACGTGGCCGGCCGCGCGTTCGATTTCGCCGAGGGGGAAGCGATGACGGTGGAATACAGCCACAAGTACACCGACGCCGCCTTCGGCGCGCTGATCGCCGAGGCCGGCCTGCGCGTGCGCATGCAGTGGAATGCCGATGCCCCCGCCTTCGGCCTGCGGTTGCTGGAACGGGCCTGAACCGCGTGGGTTGCCGCTATCATGCGGTAACACTTGGCTGCAGGGATTCACGCCAATGAGGTTTACCACCGTCGGCTTGCTGGGCGCGCTGTGCCTGGCCAGCGCCCCGGCCGCTGCCGCGCCGCAGGACGATTTCGACCGCTGCCTGGCCACGTTGCAGCCGCAGGCGCTCAAGCAGGGCGTCAGCGCGGCCGGGTTCACCCGGCTCACCGCCGGCCTCACCCCGGACCTGAGCGTGCTGCCGCTGCTGGATGCGCAGCCGGAGTTCACCACGCCGTTGTGGGATTACCTGGCCGCCCTGGTCGATACCCAACGCGTCGACGACGGCCGCGCCCGCCTGGACGAGCACCGCGCCCTGCTCGCCCGCGTATCCGCGCAGTACGGCGTGGATCCGGCCACCATCGTCGCGGTCTGGGGCGTGGAGAGCGATTACGGCCGCGTCTTCGGCAAGCGCCCGCTGCTGCAGTCGCTGGCCACCCTGTCCTGCAACGGCCGCCGCCAGCCGTTCTTCCGCGGCGAGCTGCTGGCCCTGCTCAAGCTGCTCGACGCCGGTGATCTGAGTGCCGATGGCCTGACCGGCTCCTGGGCCGGCGCCTTCGGCCACACCCAGTTCATGCCCTCCACCTATGCGCGTATCGCGGTGGACGGCGATGGCGATGGCCGCCGCGACCTGGTCGCCAGCATTCCCGACGCGCTGGCTTCCACCGCCAACTATCTCAAGCAGGCCGGCTGGCGCACCGGCCAGCCGTGGGGCATCGAAGTAAAGATCCCTGCGGGCTTCAATCCCAGCCTGGCCGGGCGCACCCAGCGCAAGCCGCTCGCGGCCTGGCGGGCATTGGGCATTGCCCCCATCGGTGGGGGCGCGCTCGCGCCTGCGGGACTGCCCGAGGATGCCAATGCCGCCCTGCTGCTGCCCACCGGCGCCAAGGGCCCGGCCTGGCTGGTGTTCCGCAACTACGATGCGATCTACGCCTACAACGCCGCGGAGAGCTACGCCCTGGCCATCGCCACCCTGGCCGACCGCCTGCGCGGCGGGCCCGGCATCGTGGCGGCCTGGCCCACCGACGATCCCGGCATTGGCCGTACTGAACGCCGCGAGCTGCAGACCCTGCTGCTGGCACGCGGCCACGATATCGGTGCCGCCGATGGCATGGTCGGCACTGCCACGCGGCGTGCCATCCAGACCGAACAGCAGGCGCTGGGCTGGCCCAATCCGGACGGCCGCGCCGGCCAACGCATCCTCACCGCGCTGCGCAGCGCACCCCCTCTACCCAAGCCCACTACCGCCATGCCCGACACCACCGCGTTCTCCCTGCCGCCCAACCACGCCCGCCTCGTGCAGTCGCCGGCTGCCCCCGGCGCCGCGCTGCCGAAGCTGGAGGGCCTGAGCATCGTCGACATTCAGGGCTTCCCGGCCTGGAAGGTGGAAACCCCGCTGGCCACTGCCGCGATCTCCGTGTTTGGCGGGCAGCTGCTGTCCTTCATTCCCAAGGGCGGCCAGGACGTGCTGTGGCTGTCGCCCACCGCGCAGGCGCTGCCCACCCCCATCCGCGGCGGCAGCCCGGTGTGCTGGCCGTACTTCGGCAAACAGGGGCAGGGCAGTGACGTGCCCTCGCATGGCTTCGTGCGCAACGTGCCATGGACCCTGCAGAGCGCGCAGCGCGAAACCGATGGCACCGTGGTGCTGACCCTCGCCCCGCCGGCGCTGGACACCCTCGACCTGCGCCTGAGCATGCAGCTGCGGATCGGCCGCACCCTCGAACAGCGCCTGGTCACCGAGAACACCGGCCGCCAGCCGGTCACCTTCACCCAGGCCCTGCACAACTACTTCAAGGTCAGCGACGCCATGCAGGTCAGCGTGTCCGGGCTGGATGGCCTGACCTACCTGGACAAGTTCGAGAACTACGCCACCCCGCGCACCCAACAGGGCGACTGGTCGCTCAACGACCCGCGTGACCCCGGCCGCAGCGACCGCATCTATACCCAGGCCGGTGGACGCTACGTGCTGAAGGACCCGGGGCTGAAGCGCAGCATCGAGATCAGTACCCAGGGCAGTCGCTCGCTGGTGGCCTGGAACCCCGGCCAGGCAGGTGCGGCGAAGATGGCCGACGTCGGCGCCGGCTGGAAGCACTATGTGTGCCTGGAGGCGGCCAACGCCGGCCCGGACGTGGTCACCCTGGCCCCGGGCGCGCGCCACAGCCTGGTGCAGACCCTCCGCGTCCTGCCCCAGTAAGCGCGGCCTGCGCTCAGGGCAGGGCGGGACCGCGCTGCCGCAAGGCGACCAGGCAGATGCCGCCGGCCACCAGGCCCCAGAAGGCAGAGCCGATCCCGCCCAGCGACAGGCCCGAGGCGGTCACCAGGAAGGTGACCAGTGCGGCCTCGCGGTCGCTTTCCTCGCGCAGGGCCATGGCCAGGCTGTTGGCGATAGTGCCGAACAAGGCGATGCCGGCGACGCAGGCCACCAGTTCCTTGGGGAAGGCGGCGAATACCGCGGCCACCGTCGCGCCGAACAGGCCCACCACGATGTAGAAGGCACCGGCGGCCACGGCGGCGGTGTAACGTCGGGCCGGATCCTCGTGCGCTTCGCGTCCCATGCAGATGGCCGCCGTGATCGCCGCGAGGTTGAGGCCGTAGGCGCCGAACGGGGCCAACACCGTGTTGGCCACGCCGATCCAGCCGATGACGGGGGAGATCGGGGTGTCGTAGCCGGACGCACGGATCACGGCGACCCCGGGAATGTTCTGCGAGGCCATGGTGACCACGAACAGGGGCAGGGCGATGCCGAACACCGCCGGCCACGACAGGGTGGGCCAGGTGAACACCGGGGTGGCCAGTTCCAACCGCAGCTGTCCGGCATGCAGCAGGCCCTGTGCGGCGGCAACGCCCACGCCCACCAGCAGGGTGGCAATCACCGCGTAGCGGGGGAAAAGCCGGCGCCCGACCAGCCAGGTCGCGAACATCGCCAGCGCCATGCCCAGCTGCGTGCCCATGGAGACGAACACCTCCAGCCCGAAGCGAAGCAGTACGCCGGCCAGCATGCCGGCGGCCAACGCCATCGGCACGCGGCGCATGACCTTGGCGAACACACCGGAGAAGCCGGCCAGCATCCCCAGCACCGCCGCCAGTACGAATGCCCCGATGGCATCGCTGTAGGCCACCGCGCCGGTGCCTACCACCAGCATCGCGGCACCGGGGGTCGACCATGCAGTGACCACGGGAACGCGGTAGCGCAGCGAAAGCCCGATGCAGGTCACGCCCATGCCCAGGCCCAACGCCCACATCCACGATGCGATCTGCGCCTGCGTTGCACCGACCGCCTGTGCGGCCTGGAACACGATCACCGCGGAACTGGCAAAGCCCACCAGCACCGTAATGAAGCCTGCGACCACGGCGGGCAATGAGAGATCGCGCAACAACGAACGCTTGGCAACCGCAGACATGACGCATGCTTCCCTGACGACAAGAAGCTGCATTGTTGGCAGCCCTGCGCAGCACGCGCAACGCGCGTGCTGCGCATCGCCGTTGGCGCTGTGCCCACACACGGCAGGTACCGGGCGTTGGTCGGTACGAATTGAAAAAAGCGCTTGACGAATTTCGAGAAGTCTTTAGTATTCGCTCCCTCGCTGCGACGCGGTCTTCACCCCGGTGAACACCAAGCCAAAGCGGCGACAACATCCTTCGAAACAAGGTGTTGACGGAAACGAAAAGCCTGACATAATAGGCGGCTCGCTTCGACGAAAAGACCTCCGGGTCGCACGACGAAGCAGCATCGGCAACAACGTCCACTTCGGTGAGACGGCCCTCGAAAAAGGGTGTTGACGAAGCGGAAAAGCCGGCTATAATGGGCGGCTCGCAACGACGGAAACGTCGGGGCAAG